>NZ_FREZ01000035.1 GCF_900143525.1 Ruegeria sp. Alg231-54
TGGAACAGTCGATCTCGGCTCCTTTGGTCCTGTCCTCAACCGTTTGGCGCTTTCGCCGTCTGGAAACGGTTTTCACGTTGATTCCAGGTTCGCGGCTCAGCTCCGCGTTCAAAGCTTGCGATCGCTGTATTGTTGCGCGGATGACATGCGTTGTCGTGGCGCAGCCGTGACGTATCTGTCCCATAAGATTCCATCGAATGGATCGCACCATCAAACCTTCGGATCAAACACCTGGGAATGTTCATTGCCACGATCATGGCTGCCGTTGGGTTTTCGTCGTGGATGGGAGATGGCAACTTTTCGAGTTTGCATTGGTCGACGAGGCAGTGACCTGCGGTGTTGAATTCTATCGCGTAATTGCTGAGGCTTGGGTACTGGGCGTAGTGGGTCGCGCCGCCTCCGGCCAAGGTAATTTGGTTTACCCAATCACTGAACTCGCTTCGTTGTGCGATAAGTGGCACAAACCGATAGGCGGGATCGGCATCCAATCCTAGCAACGAGACCACAAATTCTACTTGGTGGGTCCGCCCAGGGTTCCCGCCCAAACCTATTAGGCGGCAGAGTTCGCACTTCGCCGCCATAAGCTCCACAAAGCCCTTAGTCTACTGCAAGTTCTGTAACTTCGCGGCGGAAGGGCAGAGCGTCACCGATATCCTTGCCATCGAGTTCCCGCGCGTAGCGGTGACCGGCATAGGTTGCCCAAGCGATCGGGCCCGGTGCATTGGCGTCGCCGATCAGGACGCTGCGCCCGCCACTTGCAGGTGTCGGCAACGGAGCCTCGCATAACTTGCGACGCAGGCCAGTAGCTGGGTCCGCTGCCGACACTGCCTCGGCAAAGGTAGCCGAAGGAGTGGTGCGAAGCGTTGTTGTTGAATGGCCCGGCACTACACGTTCACGCAGCTGCGATTTGACTAGCCTTTTCGACCAGTACTTCGGCCTGACGGATCGAGGCATAGTCGATCAGGCGACCATCCAGAGACACAGCGCCTTTGCCAGCCGATTCAGCCTCGGACATGGCAACGAGTATGCGCTGTGCTTTGGTGACTTCGGCATCTGATGGCGACATGACCTCATTGGCCAGGGCAATCTGGCTGGGGTGGATAGCCCATTTTCCTTCACATCCCAGAACGGCCGCTCGTTTCGCTGCCGCGCGATACCCGTCTGGATCCTGAAAGTCACCGAAGGGCCCGTCGATCGGGCGCAGGCCGTTGGCTCGGGCGGCGACAACCATGCGGGCTAGCGCATAGTGCCACATATCGCCCCAATGCGTCATGCGTCCGCCATCTGCATCCGCATCGGTCAGAACGGAATAGTCGGGGTTTACACCGCCGATGATTGTGGTTCGGGCACGGGTCGATGCCGCATAGTCGGCAACCCCGAAATGCAAGCTTTCGTTGCGTTTTGAGGCGGCCGCAATCTCGCTGACGTTCTGCATGCCAAGCGCGGTTTCGATGATGTGTTCGAATCCGATCCGTTTCTTGTACCCTTTGGCGTCCTCGATCTGCGTCACCAGCATGTCAACTGCATAGACATCCGCAGCGGTTCCAACCTTGGGGACCATGATCAGGTCCAGCCGTTCGCCGGCCTGTTCGACCACATCCACTACATCGCGATACATATAGTGCGTGTCCAGCCCGTTGATCCGCACCGACATGGCTTTGTTGCCCCAGTCGATATCGTTCAGCGCCTCGATGATGTTCTTGCGGGCCTGTTCCTTTTCATCAGGCGCGACGGCGTCTTCCAGATCGAGGAAGATTACGTCAACATCTGACTTTGCGGCCTTTTCGAACATGTCGGGCTGACTGCCGGGGACGGCTAGTTCGCTGCGATTAAGGCGGGCAGGGGCTTGATCGATGTTATGAAAGCTCATGTTTTGGGTCCTTCGTATTACAGGTTTGGATAGATCGGGAATTTTGCGCAAAGCTCTGCAACCTCGGCTTTGACTTTGGCTTCGACGGTGCCATTGCCGTCTTCGCCATTGGCAGCTAGGCCGTCGACCACCTCGATGATCCAGTCGGCGATCTGGCGGAACTCGATCTCGCCAAAGCCGCGGGTGGTGCCGGCGGGGGAGCCCAGACGGATGCCCGATGTAATGGTCGGTTTTTCCGGGTCAAACGGCACGCCGTTCTTGTTGCAGGTTATATTCGCCCGGCCCAGAGCCTTGTCGACAATGTTGCCGGTCACGCCTTTGGGTCGCAGATCGACCAGCACCACATGGGTGTCGGTACCGTGGGTCACCGTGTCCAGACCGCCCTTGATCAGCTGGTCCGACAGCGCCTGTGCGTTCACGATGACCTGCTTGATGTAATCCTTGAACGCGGGCTGCAGCGCCTCGCCAAAGGCCACGGCCTTGGCTGCGATCCCATGCACCCGCGGGCCGCCCTCAATGCCGGGGCAGATGGCCGAATTCACGTTCTTCGCGATATCTTCATCATTGGTCAGGATCATGCCGCCACGCGGMCC
>NZ_FREZ01000032.1 GCF_900143525.1 Ruegeria sp. Alg231-54
AAAGCGGAAACCGTCGTGGCGGATCGCTTCGCCTCATACAGAGCCGCGCTCAAAGAACTGGATGCACTCGAAAAACAAAGGACGGGCAGGTGGCTCAACAACCGCGTCGAGAACTCGCACCTGCCTTTCCGACGAAGAGAACGGGCCATGCTGCGTTTCAGGCGTATGCGAAGTTTACAGAAATTCGCCTCCATCCATTCTTCCGTTTACAACCACTTCAACCAGGAAAGATCGTTAGCCAGTCGAGACACCTTCAAGCTGACCCGCGCCGCCGCTCTTAGCGAGTGGCGTCAACTTTGTTCCGGATAAGTTCGCGATTTCCGCGGCAAACTGAGCCTAGTTCGAATTAGTCTGACAGCACCATTCGGACTACCACCGTTTTTCTATACCTTGCCTTACGAATTGGTTTCCAAATCCAAACCCAATTAAAAACACCGAGCCAGTCGCCATCAACCTTTAAACGCCACCTGTATTATAAGCCCCTCTCGATTACATCATGGGGAATTGGTCTGGACAGCGGATCTCATATGTCAAAACGGCTCAGGTCAGTTTTTTCGGATGCTAAGATAGCCCTCAAGGAGTTGGTGTTACATCCATTGCAAACGGGGCCGATTGATCACGCATTGGAATCTTCAAAGGTGCCGACAGCGCATCGAAATCAAATTTTTTGAAGTCAACACTGCGTAAGTTGGGATTCATGCTTGTATAGTAATAAGCTTTCAAATTTTGGAGATCATAAGACACGGTGTACTGCGTCCCTCCGTACTTCAGAACCTCTAGTTCAGCAGGATTCAACTTTTGGTCGGTCGCCTCCATGGGGAGCTGGAAGTTGGCAAGGATGCGGATAGCCTCGTGTACCGTGTCTTCTCCTCCATCGGTTGGACGAGACGTCTGAGTCCAGGCCAGTGCGCGGATAAAACGTGATGGTGGCGTGAAGTCTCCGGGCAAGCCCAACATCCCGGTTCCATAACCGATTGGCGCAAGATCAATCCCGTCGACTTTAACCGAAGGCCAAGCGACGGATCGCATGTTGATGTAATTCCGCGCATTGTTGATGTGCCAGTCATACGGTGGTGAGTTGGTCAGCACGCCTAACGTCTTATCATAGATTTTCATTTCGCCGCCGACAAACTCAACAATGATCTGGTCGCCGCTTTTATCGGTTACTGAGAAGTGCACTGGCGCCGGGCCGCCAAGCTCTGGCGTTACAACAGGCACCACGCGAATTTTTTCTGCCGCCTGCTTAACTTCGGCCACCGAAGCGAACTGGCTCAGCATAAAGCCAACAAAATCGACGGGGGCCAGCGAGATTTCAGCTTTGGCGGGATCATATTCTTGATACTCCGCAAACCCGGGCAGGTAGAGCAGCGAAACGTTTAAACCTTCGGAGTTTATGCCGTCGCCAAACAGCATCTGGCCCAGCATGGTCACACCGACAACATCGTATCTGGTGACCCATTTTGCGCCATCTCTGCCATCTGGCATTTTCATTGCTGAGGCCTCTGTGCCGGCCGGAACAAAAGTCATGACTGGGGACAGATCAAACGTACCCCATTCCATTGTCCGGGAGGCAACTACCGTACCATCAGCTCCTGTGAGTGTAATAAACGTGCAAGAGCTTGCCATATTGGCGCCGAAACTGACAAACCCAGCAACAGCTATGCCACAAAAATTTTGCAGAAAACTCATTCAAACCCCTTTGCCTGGCATTCTCAAAGCAGTTGACCTGCGAACGATCAATTTAATCTTATCACGTGCTGTTTGAACTCTTTGAGCGTAGCGAATGTAGCGCCGCTTTCAATTGGACAAAACTAGCGCAGAATACGCATTCGTCGATAGTGTCGTTCAAAAATCGCCGTTTTTCCTTGACTGCTTTGGGCTCGAAGCGGCCTTGCGGCAGCGCAGCAGGACAAGCTTTGAGTACGCTCCGTAAGCAGCCATTCCCGAAACACAGAAAGTTCAACGCTTTCAGAGGCGTGGATCAATGAGCGGACATTGGGCTGTTCGGAGCGGTCGTTGGACTACAGAGCCCGGTACGACCGCACTGAGCCCATTTTGACCAATACTGCAAGACGCATCGACGGCTGCTTCACCGGCAACGCGGTCATCTGAAAGAAACACTCGGAATTCGATTTTAGGCTTCACCGTGAGGTTTGCGGAGAGCGTGGGTAAATTCCTTTGGCGCGACAACGGGCAACACTTGTAGGGTCCGAACACAAGCGGCAGCCCATTTTCACGGGCTGTCCCTTGTCCTCGTTTCAAGTTGTTTTCGCCGAAGCCGATTTAAGAATCACATTCCCTTCTGCGCTATTCGTCCATCTCGCTGTAGTACGGCTCCCGATGGGGGAAAGTCTCGATCATCGCTTCGTGCATGCGCTGGATGTCGTCGAAGGGAACCCAGGCCCAGAGCATGCTGACCATTACGCCGTGTTCTTCACGTGGGTCCTTGAAGATGTCGAAAAACGCCTTTCCCGGAAGTCCACCGTGACCAGAACCGATGTGACGTTTGAACTGGCCGACACGAACCGCACCGAGGCTCGCTCCTGAATAGTGGAACATGTACTCACGCCGGCTCGGAGTTGCGTTCAGTAGGAAGCTGCTCTGATCGATGCCGTCGACAATCCGGTCGGAGGGGATCGCATCCATAACACCCGCCACGCGGGCCGCCGTCGTGTACATGTCCGTAACGTGGATCATTTCGGCCTTGGTCTGCAGTTCTTCGATGACGCCCGGCCACCAAGCCACTGCAGGAACGCGCACGCCGCCTTCTAGCACGTCGCCCTTACCGCCACGCAACGCTGTGTAGGACGATTCCGGGAACAGGTCGTACATTGGGCCGTTGTCGCTCATCCAGACTACGAGCGTGTTCTCGGCGATGCCCAACTCTTCCAGCTTGTCGGTCAATCGGCCGATATAGGCGTCATGCTCCATCATCTGATCGCCGTTGTGGGTCCCCATCGGCGATTTTCCTTCCCAATCCGGGTGAGAGGTGAACTGACTCATGAGGTGAGAGGCGTAGTAAATGAAGAATGGCTTGTCGCCCTCGGCATTCTGTTCGACGAATCCCATGACACGTTCGAAGGTCTCTTCTTCGAACTTGGTGTAGGATTCCGCGTTGAGCGGGCCGACTTCAACCGAGTCCTCTCCCTTCTTGCCTTCGAGTTTGCCGCGCAGGGGGGCACGGAAAAAGAAATCCGGAGCGTCGGTGTAATTGTTCCACATGACGCGTTCCGTGGGGGTGTTCCACGCCCAAGGGGCCGCATTGTATAGGCCAAAGAAGGCTTCATCGAAGCCCTGGTGGTGCGGAAGGGTTTCTTCGCCGTCGCCAAGGTGCCATTTGCCGTACATGGCTGTCGCATATCCGGCGTCGGATAGAAGCTCCGCAACGGTCACTTCTTCGGGTGCAAGACCAACCGGATTGCCGGGGAAGATTACATCGGTCAATCCCGTGCGCACCGGATGCCGACCGGTCATCAGCGCCACCCGAGTCGGGGTGCAAGACGGCTCAGCATAGAAACCGTTCAGCAATGCGCCTTCATAGGCAAGTTGGTCGAGGTTCGGGGTCGGCATGCCACGTGCTGCGCCGCCACCCT
Source organism: Ruegeria sp. Alg231-54 (assembly GCF_900143525.1). Classification (GTDB taxonomy): domain Bacteria; phylum Pseudomonadota; class Alphaproteobacteria; order Rhodobacterales; family Rhodobacteraceae; genus Ruegeria. The sequence goes on from NZ_FREZ01000032.1 coordinate 3,594, forward strand.
GAACGCCGAGTTCGCCGTAGCCGATGTCGTCGGTCAGGATATAGATGATGTTGGGCTTCTTGCCGAACCTGGCTTCCAATTCAGCGAGCTTGGTATCGATTGCCTTGTCTTCCTCGACCCAGGTCGCGCCGTTCTCCTTCTCCAACTCATAGAACGGAGCATCAAATTGTTGGGCGGCGGTACTGCCAGCAATACTCAGGGCGAGAGCAGCGACAGTGCAGCCAAGGCGGATACTATCGATTTTTGGTTTCATGGAGTCTCTGTCCTTTGTCAAAGTGTTGAGGGATTGCGATGGACCCAATCCAAAAGTTCATTTTCAAGGGTCTTCCGCAGCTCACTAAAACGCGTGTCAGTCTCCCCTCCCGCGTCTTGTTCGAGTCGGCACATGAGCGCGAGGTGTTCACACAGCTCCCGAAAGTCCTCGCTTTCGCTTAGGCTCCAAATCGCACGGGCGTGGCCTGGAAACCGAACCGCTGCGAACTCTATGTCACCAAGCTTCCCTGCCATGTTGGTTGGGGTGGTCCTGTTTCATGCGTTTACCCTTGCAGTGGGCCGCATTTTCAGGTCGTCCGGGAAGTATCCCTGTGTTACACACCGTTGCATGCCTCCGTAACAAGCTGAATTCAAACAATATGCCAGTTAAGGAAAGCAGCTCGAATCTACAGGCCTTCTCACGTTGCGCGCGAGAGGAACTGGATCGGATTCTCCGCAGCGAGGCATTCCAGAACGCTGACAGGCAGCAGGAGTTGCTCACTTACATCTTCGATGCCACGGTCGAAGACAGGGAGGCAGACCTTGCAGGAAAGGTCATCGCCGAAAACCTGTTCGGGATTGACCCGACATCACTCCGAGAGAGTTCAACGGTTCGTGTCGAAGTCGGGCGCTTGCGGCGCAGATTGCATGCCTACTACGCGTCAGAGGGCGCAAACAACCCGGTCGTACTCGACATCCCTAAGGGCCACTATGGGATGAATTTCACCGAAGTTTCTGTTGTGAACGCAGACAAGGGACAAGTCTGGCGGTGGGTTGGTATTGGGTCATTGGCATGCGTGGCGTGTCTCGCCATCGTGATTGCTTTCCTCTGGGACGAAGATACGACAGAAACTGGCCCCGCGCCGCTGGCACCTGAATTCACCGAAAGCGCAGAAGCCTACAGCCTATTCTTTGAGGCAAGGCGCATCGGCAATCCACCGGTCGTCAAGTCCAGGATCGAGGCAGCGCTAACGTTATCCAGAGAAATCCAGAGCATCGACCCGAGTTTTGGTGGCGGCTACGCAGCCGAATCCATTCAGCTCTGGAACTACGTTATGTTCGGCCACAGCGATGAGCCGGAGTATCACAGTAAACGGGCCCTGGAACTTGCGCGAAGGGCGGTTGCCACCGATCCTGAGTTCTCGTGGAGTCAGCATGCCCTTGCGCAGGCTCTGCACCTGAATCGGGATGTGTCTGCCGCGGTTGATGCGGTTCAAAGGGCAGTGGAATTGAACCCGACCGAGGCGGACCATCACGGGTATCTTGGCCTGATGTCGGCATTGTCAGGTCAAGGGGTTCGAAGCATAGAAAGCGTCAAAAGAGCGCTGGGGTTGAACGAAACCGTTCGAACTCCGTACCGCAATATTCTTGGCATCGCCTACTTTCTAAACGGCAAGTATCAAGAAGCGGCAGAAATCATCGACACCAACCGTTCCATGGGTGGCCCAAGTGGACCGCACATGCTGATGTATCTTGCTGCGTCCTACGCTCTTGCCGGAAATGACGGCCGCGCCCAGGCAATCGCAGAGTTGATCCGAAAGGACGAGAGCGGCTTCGCTCCAGCGGATTTCATAGACCGCCTGTTTCAGTTACCTGAACAAAGAGAGTTGATCATAGACGGGTTGCAGAAGGCTGGCTTGGCCTATCCCGCAATCGAGGCCGGATCGGATTAGTCTATATGCGTTGGGTGGGCATCGAAGTCCGATCGCGTATCGAACAACTGGCATCCAATCCTGGCGTGAATGGGATATTGGCAACTCGCTGATGGAAAGACCTAGCCATCGGAGCGGGCATTGTCCGATACTTGCCAATGGCAGCTTTTTTGCCGTCTCCAGACGTTTTTCAAACAATGGCAAACGGCAGCTCCGTCCGCGAAGAAGACATTCATGCAAGTCGCAGCGAACGGCGGCTCTGAACCCAAAGCGGAAGAGCTCCGGCTAAGAAGTTTTCGCCGCGCTTCAGTTGCTTGACCTCACCAACTGGCTTACTCAGAGCGCGATCAAAAGGACAAAACACATGCCAAAGAACAGCTGGAAAATTGCCGTCATCCCGGGCGACGGGATCGGGAAAGAGACTACACCAGAAGGTATTCGTGTTCTGGAGGCGGCCTCGAAACGGTTCGATCTCAGATTTGATTTCGAGGATCATGACTTTGCCTCGGCCGACTACTACGCAAAGCACGGTCAAATGCTTCCTGATGATTGGAAGGACCAATTGAGCCGAAGTGATGCACTGTTTTTTGGCGCAGTTGGATGGCCTGAGGTTGTGCCCGATCACATCTCGCTTTGGGGATCGCTCATCCAGTTTCGCCGAGAATTCGATCAGTATGTAAGCCTGCGCCCTGCACGCGCCATGCCTGGCGTTCCGCTGCCTTTGGTGGGTCGCGGACCTGGTGACATTGACATGATGATCGTGCGCGAGAACACCGAAGGCGAATACTCGTCTATCGGTGGGAAGATGTTTCCCGGCACAGATCGAGAGATTGTTCTGCAAGAAACCGTAATGAGCCGGATAGGCGTCGACCGCATCTTGAAATATGCATTTGATCTGGCGGCAAAACGCGGCAAGCATCTGACATCGGCTACCAAATCCAACGGGATCTCGATTACGATGCCCTATTGGGATGAGCGGGTCGCGGAGATGGCTTTGAGATATCCCGACGTCAAGGTCGACAAATACCATATCGACATTCTGACGGCCCAATTTGTCCTGCACCCAGACTGGTTCGACGTTGTTGTGGCGTCCAACCTGTTTGGCGACATCCTGTCTGACCTTGGCCCCGCCTGCACTGGCACAATTGGGATAGCACCTTCGGGAAACATCAACCCGGAAGGGAAATTCCCCTCCCTGTTTGAACCGGTCCATGGCTCCGCGCCGGACATAGCCGGCCAGGGTATTGCCAACCCGATTGGGCAGATTTGGGCAGCTGCCATGATGCTGGAACATCTGGGTGCACAGCAGGCCAGCACGTCGATTATCGCCGCTATTGAACGGGTGTTGCCAGAGGAGGCCTTGCGCACCCCTGATCTCGGAGGGCCAGCCGACACCAAAACATGTGGCGCGGCAATTGCGGACGCCGTGTTGGAAGTGCTGTAAGTGGTAGCGTCTGCTTTCCTTGAGGGCTTTGAGGTCCAAAAAGTCCAATTGCCTGATCTCACCATTAATTACGCAAGTGCGGGGACCGGACCACCCATCTTGCTGCTACACGGCCATCCGCAAACCCATGTGGTCTGGCGCAAGGTTGCCCCGCACCTCGTGGAGGCTGGTTATCAGGTGATTGCTCCCGATCTCAGGGGCTATGGTGACAGCGACAAGCCTGAAAGTGACCCGTCACACCTTCCCTATTCCAAAAGGGTCATGGCGGCCGACCAGATCGCCTTGATGAAACACTTGGGTCACGAGAGGTTTTCGGTTGTTGGCCATGATCGTGGTGGCCGGGTGGCACATCGCCTTGCGCTGGATTTTCCAGATGCTGTCAAACGATTGATCGTACTTGATATTGCCCCGACGCAGACAATGTATGCGCAAACCAATCAGGAGTTCGCAACGCGTTATTTCTGGTGGTTTTTCCTGATCCAGCCAGACGGGTTGCCTGAGAAGATGATCGCCTCGGACCCGGAGTATTTCCTACGCAGACATATCGCGGGCCAAGTTAAGATCGAACGGTCTGTGGACGAGGTCGCGATGGCCGAATACCTGCGCAGTTACAGTGATCCCGCCACACTCCATGCTATTTGCGAAGACTACCGAGCGGCTGCGAGCATTGATCTGGTGCACGATCAGGAAGATCAGACCAGCCGCGTCACCGCTCCACTGTTGGCTATTTGGGGTGAGCAAAGCGTTGTTGGAGAGCTTTATGACGTCAAGATGACTTGGCAGGAAAAAGCAAACGACGTCTCGGGTGTCGCTCTGTCATGTGGACATGCAATCCCCGAGGAAGCGCCAGAAGAATTAACCGGACATATTCTCAGATTTCTGGCGGGTTGAACCAAAGTCGCCTAAGTCCGCAACCCAGTCATTGATGCACAGCGCAGCGAACAACTGCTCTGAGCCCAAACGCGACCTTAGGAACCGGCGCAGCATTCGTCGCTTTGGGCCGAGAGTGGTCGTTCGTTGCGCTGGCCACGAACGGCTGCAAAGCGGCACTTATCTGGGTCGGTTGGCAAAAACGTGAGAGGTCGACTGCTCCCTTGCGTTGATATCCTGTCCCTTGAATAATGCATTATGGCAAAACGCGTTGGTAGGTTAGATAAAAGAAGCCACTGGGAACAGGTCTACGAAACAAATCATCCCCGAACGGTAAGCTGGTTTCAGCCAGAGCCAACGATTTCAATTCAACTTGTCCAAAACAGCGGTGTCAAAAAGACAGATGCGATCATAGATGTTGGCGGCGGGGCTTCCACTTTTGTCGATTGTTTGCAGGCACATGGTTATAAGAATTTGACTGTGCTGGATGTTTCGTCTGCGGCAATTGGACTTTCGCAAAAAAGAATAGGCAAAACTTCCAGAACAATAACGTGGTATGTTAACGATATTACTGCATTTGAGCCTCCGCATTCCGGTCTTGTCAGAAGAACTTTGCTTGAGCGGGGCAGGGCAGTTGCGTAGCTTTTGCCCATGACCAGACCTGCCTCATTCAAATACTTTAAAACCAGTCCCGAGATCATCCGCCTTGCGGTGATGCTGTACATCCGTTTCCCGCTCTCGCTTCGGAATGTCGAAGATCTGCTGCACGAGAGAGGCATCGACGTGAGCCACGAAACTATCCGATATTGGTGGAACAGGTTTGGCCCGATGTTTGCTGCTGAGATCAGACGGAAGCG
>NZ_FREZ01000031.1 GCF_900143525.1 Ruegeria sp. Alg231-54
GCTGTAGAGCATATAAACAGTCATCAAGCGGTAGCAAAGTATGACGCCAAAAGGCAACGATCACCGCCTCTTCATCTTTGCTTGGAACAGTCGATCTCGGCTCCTTTGGTCCTGTCCTCAACCGTTTGGCGCTTTCGCCGTCTGGAAACGGTTTTCACGTTGATTCCAGGTTCGCGGCTCAGCTCCGCGTTCAAAGCTTGCGATCGCTGTATTGTTGCGCGGATGACATGCGTTGTCGTGGCGCAGCCGTGACGTATCTGTCCCATAAGATTCCATCGAATGGATCGCACCATCAAACCTTCGGATCAATCAAGCCGTTTGATAAAACGATGATCATGTTCAATGATGTTAATCAAATATTTCCGGCTGACTTTATCAATCGGGATCGGGCCGCTGAAACTGAGTGCCGGATGTGGAAGAACACCGCATGCAGGAACACTTCTTTTGGAAAATGCGCGCCCTTGAATGAGATTGCCAGGGTTAGCCCTTGCCCAATTCCGTAGTGCCCTAACATGATGACCTCACCTCAGTCAGAGGGGTCAAAAGTTTGCGACAAAGCCACTATAGATCGCGGTTTCTGACAACGGACAGAATCTTGTACACACCCAAGGTGGTGGTGGCAACGCTGTTTTCACCGATCCCATTGGCACTAACGTCAGACAGGGTCTCAGTTGTTGTGCTCGACACTCAGGAAAACCAGTGTGCGCTTCTCTTGGCTCTTGTCTTTAATGGCAACCCGATAAACACGAATTCCGGCGTCCAACTCTCTAAGCTCATAGCTGTCAGGGTGATTGACATGAGGATCGTTTGGAGCAGGAGTACCGTCGCGGCAACGCGTCACTTCAGCCCATGTGTCTTGGAAGTAGCTTGTGGCCTTTTCGCTTCTGAACTGAAATTCCCAATAACATGAAACGCCGTTGGAATTACCCAAACCGTCGAATGGCTGGCATACGGACCCAACAGGCGCAATCCCGGTGTCGTCATAGCTTTCAAGTGCAGAAATTTTTGCGCATTCGGAAGCCAGCCCAATGGTCGGATGAACGAACATAACCGTCACAAGTGAAAGCCAAAAACTCAACGAGGCTCTATTGTGAGGTTCAAATTCAGATGCAGAAGCGGCGTAGACAGAACTCCTGTTGCCGCGCAGTTTTAGCACGGCCAACAATCGCATACGTTGCGCCCTGACAGGAGATTCTTTTTGACCAATATCTTTGCTAAAGAGTCGTCATTCTGCTGCATCAGGAACATCAACAATTGAATAGTTGCCCTTCACGCGTTCCTTTGTTGGGTCAAAATGAGGGAAAGGCACTATTTTGGCTTTCAGACGCTTTTGTTGGCCGTCCAGTTGCCCGATTTCAATGTCAGCTCCGGCGACGGCATGAGTGACCGAAACCCGGCCTAACGCAATAACCTTGCCCAGAACGGGTGATTTCATCGCGCTGGTAATCTCTCCAACCTGCGCCTTTCCTAAACGCACACAGTCGCCGGGCGAGGGGACCGTGCCGCCCTCAATCTCGAAACCGACCAGTTTGCGATGAGGATGGGTCTTGCGTTCTTCAATCGCTGCCCGCCCGAAAAAATCGTCGGGCTTTGATTTCAGTGGAACGGTGAAACCGATGCCAGCCTCAAAGGGATCGGTTTGATCGTCGAATTCGGATCCGGCAAAGATCAAGCCGCCTTCGATCCGCAACATGTCGAGTGCCGAAAGTCCAAGCGGAGCTATGCCATATTCCTGGCCAACCTCCCAGACGCGATCAAAGATCTCAACGGCATTTTTGGGGTGGCAGAAGATTTCATATCCCAGCTCACCTGAATACCCGGTCCGAGAAATTACGACAGATGTCCCCTGCACATCATCAACCCGAGCCACAGTAAGCCGGAACCATGGCAGTTCTTCGATCGTCGGTTGCTGAGGCGGTGTCCAAAAGATCTTGGAAAGGATGTCGCGACTGTACCGTCCTTGAACCGCAATGTTGTGCAATTGATCAGTCGAATTGCGCACCCAAACATTCATATTGCGTTTGAGGGCCTGTTCCTGCAGCCACAATCCGCTGGTATCATTCCCGCCGATCCAGCGGAAATTCGTCTCACCCAAACGATAGACGGTGCCGTCGTCGATCATCCCGCCATGCTCATAACACATAGCCGTATAGACGACCTGTCCAACGCTCAGCTTTTTCATGTTGCGGGTTACGCAAAGCTGCAACAGCTCTTCTGCTTCGGGTCCAACAACTTCGTATTTCCGCAAGGGGCTGAGATCCATAACAGCAACCTTGTCCCGGCAGGCCCAATATTCGGCAATGGCACCATGATTGGTCATCGTATTGGGCAACCAATAGCCGTTGTATTCGACGAAATCACGGGTGTGCCGTGCAAAGCAGTCGTGAAATGCAGTTTTCTTGGTTTCTTCCACATCCGCCTCCGCAGATTTTCTATAGCCATAGGATCGTTTGAAATCCTCGGTCGTCTTGTAGGTTCGCACCTGAATATCGGTTGGATTCCAGCCATTTGCTGGATCAATGTCGCAGGGACAGCCGGTGCTGACGCAGACCAGATCGGTCATCGCGCGCAATAAGACGAAGTCACCGGGGCGCGACCAGGGGTCGTCCATGCCAATGGCGTTGGTGTCGTCCAGCATCGTGTTGAAAAAGAAGTTGATCGCAGGCCAACCACCGCGTGGTTTGATGCCATACTGATCCAAGTCTTTATTGATATTGTCCGAGCAGTTCACGTGGCCGGGGTAACCGAGATCTTCATAATACCGCGCCGTACAGGCAAGGCCAAACGTGTCATGGCGTCCGCACGTATCCTGAACGATCTCTATCAGCGGTTCCTGATCTACTGACCAATACTTCGAAAAAATCCCCGGTTTCGGATACAAGCTGCCCATCAGGCTACGCGTTGTTGTCGGATCAATCTCGCGTTCGATCCCCTGATCCAGCGCTCGGCGGCTGAAGGCCTGAAAATCCGAGCACTCACGCCCGCGAACATCGACAATCTGGATGAACTCACCGGCCCTGACCTCGTACGAGTGGGCATTGCCCGGCTGAATATTGAAGTCCTTGAGCGGATCGGCCAGCGGTTCGGGTGGTCCCACATCGGGTTTTTCCAAACCGGGTGCAGAGCGCTGAATGTACAGGATGATATCCGTGGGAGGGTTGTTATCTTCGGGACGCATTGCCTTGCCGGGTGCAGCCACGATCAGAAGGCCATCACTTTCAGCGACGAAATGCACCATGTCGCCAGGGCGCGACCCGTCCATGAACGCCCGGATTGCGTCGCCTTTTCCGATGTCAAATCCGGCAATTTCCAAAGCGCGTAGCACTTTCTTGCCGGACGGCGATCCATTGGCCAGCGTCGCAATCAATCCCTCCGGTCGCCCGTGCCCTTGCGCGCCAAGCATGGCCGCATCGGAACTCCGGTCAGGGGCAAAGAAGACCATCTCGGCCGGTTGCATCCCGTCGCGGTCCAGCAAGGTTATCGTATCGCCTTTGGAGACCGGAACAGCGCGGGACCCCATTCCGGGGACCGGGTGGCGTTCCGTTCCATGTGGCAGGATCGGAAGGCCGGGGGCCAGAACCCCGCTGCGTTCGAACGGGACCTCAAATACGGGTTTTACGTTCATCTCCGAAACTCCGGTTAATCCAGTCCCAAAGCGCGCTTGCGCTTCTCGGCCCAACTGCTGATTGCCATGTCAAATGTCAGTGCCATCAGCGACACGTTCAGACCCAGCACAAAGTTCTTGCCCAATTCGGTGCCTGCCAGTGTTCGTTGCAGTTCCTGCCCCAGATCCTGCGTGCCGATGAAGGCGGCAATGATAACCATGAAGAAGGCGAACATGATTGCCTGGTTGAATCCGACCGCCATTGTCGGCAGCGCCAGCGGGAATTGCACCGACATCAGCTTTTGCCGACGGGTCGAGCCGGACATGTCTGCCGCCTCGGTCATTTCCGGCGGTACATTACTGAGGCCAATAATCGTGTAGCGGATCAGCGGCACGGCGGCGAAGATCAGGATTGAGAACACTACTGCCACATCATTGACCCCAAACAGCATGATCGCGGGGATCAGGTAGATGAAGCTGGGAAAGGTCTGCGCGGTATCGCAGGCCAGCAGGATGCTCTTGGACCAGCGGTTGGACCGGGCTGCAACAACGCCCAAGGGGATACCGATCATAGTCGCCAGCGCGACCGCTGAAATCACAGTATAAAGCGTGATGACCGACCGATCCCACCAGCCCGAGAACGCGACAATCGTAAAGAAGATCGCGGCGTAGATGCCGGGCTTTCGGCCACCGACCCAATAGGCAAAGGATACAACCAGCAGGATGAACGCGGGAGTTGGAATGGCGAGTAGCGTATTCCGGAACGGGATCAAAACCTTGACATTTAGGAACCAGCGCAGCCATTCGGTTGTGCCCTTGATCGCGTCTATGGCCAGGAACGACTTGATCGCCACGTCGATTTCCTTGCCCTGGCTGAGATGCTGCTTGCGACCAACTTCAGCAAGGATCGGGAACACCTGTGCCAGCAGAGTAAACCCAACAAACAGACCCAGCGCGACCAGCGAAATCTGGTGCCGTTTCCACCACGGTGTCCCGCGTTCGAAGTGCACCGGCTGCTTGACGACCCAGGCCTTTGACATCCGATCCAGCGTGACAGCCAGAAGGACGATGGTTACGCCAATCTCGAAAGAACGGCCCAGTTTGAAACTACCCATCATCGCCAGCAGTTTCGCGCCAAGTCCGGGCATTCCGATAAAAGCGGTCAAAACAACCATCGCAAGACACAGCATGATCACCTGATTGACGCCGACCAGAACCTCGGTGCGCGCGGCTGGAACGTAGACGTGGCGCAACATCTGCCAGCGTGTGCAGCCAGACATCTGGCCTGCTTCGATCACTTCGGGGCTGACCTTTTTCAGGCCCAGAGTGGTCATCAGGATCATCGGAGGGATGGCAAAGGTAATTGTTGCGACGGCCCCAGCTGTCGGTCCGACCTTGAAGAAGATCACCGCTGGCAAAAGATACGTAAAGAAGGGCAGGGTTTGCAGCACGGACAGGATGGGTTTCAGCAACCGCTCGAACCAACCGTATTTCCAGGCCGCGATGCCCAGTACCAGACCCAGCAAGAAAGCCAATGGTGCCGCAACCACGATGACGGACATCGTCTGCATGGCGATTTTCCACTGTCCGATTGCCGCGGTCCAGATGAAGGTGCCTGCGCCCAAGGCAGCCAACCGCCATCCACCAACGGCATAGCCGACGACGGCTGCCACTGCGGCAATCGCGGACCATGGGATCGGGCCCAGATAGGGCCAGCGACGCTTGCCCTCCAATAGGTTCGCCGAGGTATCCAGCAGAAACTCTAGCGGGCCTTCTGCAATAAAGCGGGTGACATAGATCAGACCTAGGTCGTTTTGAATGAAGTTGAAAATCGCGTCCAAAACCTGTGCCGTTGGCGGGATTGCAGCCTCAGGAATGCGATTCAGCCACTCGGGCAGAATGCCAATTGCCTTGGCCAAGATCAGTGCAAAAGCGGTGACCAGCAGCGCGGTTAGGACTTTGGTTTGCCCCCACGGGCCGTCCCTTGTGTCCGATATGTCGGTGGACAGCGTTGCCATCATTCCGCCCCAAGCAGAACATTCAAAGCGGTGTCACGTTCCAGAACGCCAGTGACAACGCCTTTGTCATTCGCGACCGGCAACAGTATGCGCTCGTCATTTACCAGTACCCGCGCCAATTCATGAATAGTCGAGCCGCCATTGATCGGCGCGCCTTCCAAGGCATGACCATTCACGGGCTTTGCAAGCCCCTTCGCATGTACGACCCGGGCCTTGTCGACATCTTCGGTAAATTTGGCCACATATTCGGTGGCAGGGTTCATCACGATCTGGTCGGGGGTGTCACACTGTTCGACCGCGCCGTTGCGCATTATGGCAATCCGGTCGGCTAGGCGCAGCGCCTCATCGAAGTCATGCGTGATGAAGACGATGGTTTTGCCCAGCATTTCTTGCAGACGGAGGAATTCATCCTGCATTTCACGACGGATCAACGGATCTAGCGCCGAGAAGGGCTCATCCAGAAACCAGATATCCGGCTCAATCGCCAGTGATCGGGCGATGCCGACCCTTTGCTGTTGACCGCCGCTGAGTTCACGCGGGAAATATTCTTCCCGACCTTCAAGGCCCACCAATTTGATGACCTCCAGTGCACGTTCGCGCCGGTCGTAGCGATCTTGCCCGCGCATTTCGAGCGGAAAGGCCACGTTGTCCAAAACCGTGCGATGTGGCAACAGACCGAAGGATTGGAACACCATCCCCATCTTGTTGCGGCGCAGCTCAATCAGCTCGCGTTCAGTCAGGCTCATGATGTCCTGACCGTCAACTTCAATCGTTCCGCCTGTAATATCGTGCAGGCGTGAAAAACACCGCACTAGCGTGGACTTGCCTGATCCTGACAGGCCCATAATGACCAGCATCTCGCCACGAGCGACCTCAATCGAGACGTCCTTGACACCGGCGATGTACCCATCCGCGCGGATCTCATCGAAACTGCGGCCAGCGGGCAGAGATTTCAGATAGCTCTCTGGCGAGGGCCCAAACAGTTTCCAGACGTTTTTGGCTGAGATGACAGGCGCTGAGGCGGACATGGCTGCCTTTCTTTCGTGTTGAGCGCGGCCTTGCATCGCTGAGATGTTCAAGGCCGCGCCAGTTTCGGTGGATGCAACCGGATTATGCCCTGCAGGCACTGATCCAAGGATCAATGACGGCGCGGTTGGCGTCCAGCCATTCTTCGGCTGCCTCTTCCGGCTCAAGCTCATCAGTGTCGACCAGCTTCGCCATCTCAGCAATCTGCGGGTTGGTGAAAGAAATCTCGGTCAGGGCGCAATACGCGGCCGGCCACTTGTCTTTCATGCCATCCCAAGCTGCCTTTTTCAGGTAACCCTCGGCAGGGTTGCCACAATCATACAGCGCTTCCGGGTTCGGGCCCTTGGCCGGATCCTTGTCGCACCCATCTTCCCAAGCTGGGAACTCAACGAACTCACCTGGCCAAACAGCTTCGGCGAAGTTTGGCGTCCAGTTAAAGACCAAAACCGGCGTTTTGTCGGCCTCTGCCGCGCCAATCTCAGCCCAAAGGGCTGCAGCGGAACCCGCGTTGATCACTGTAAAGTTCAGATCCAGTGCTTCGGCGCGTTCTTTACCATGCTTCAACCAGTCGACCGGCCCATCCAGATAACGGCCCTTGTCACCGGTTTCGGCTGTGGCGAACAGGTGCGCACAGTCGTTCAGTGCCTGCCAGTCAGGCAGGCCCGGGCAGGATTCCTTGGTCCACATCGGATACCACCAATCCTCGCGCGTGACCGCATCATGATCGCCCGCATCATGCAGACCACCTTTTTCCAGTGCTGCGCGGTAGGATGCACCAAAGGCACCTTCCCAGACTTCCATCTCCAGCGCGACATCGCCCAAACGTACCGATTCATAGACGGCCTGACTGTCGGTGGTGACATATTCTACGTTGTTGCCCATCTCTTCGAAGATCAGGCCTACAACGTTCGACATCACGATCTGGCTGGACCAGTTGTGAATGGGGATTACGATCGGGTCGCTGCTGTCTTCGGCAGCCGCGCCAGTTCCCGCTACTGCTGCCAAGGTTGCAGCAGAAAGTAGGTTTGTAAGTTTCATGTTTGCTCCCTGAGTGACATTCATTTTTGAGTTGAGGACTCTTCCGGCCCCGAATTCATGCATTCTGCCCAAGATCGTCTAATGTGCAGAACAGAAATTTGAGGGGCTTTGACCATAATTTCTTGAGGCTAATCCGACTTTTTGCTATCTTAACAGACAGTTGCATGATCGAATGCCGCCTGATGCGGGCAAATGTTTTTGATCGCGCCGTCGTCCAGCTCGGGAAAAGGCCCCCAAATGCCAAAAAAAGCGCCAGTCACCGGGAAAGTCTTGCCGCCGCTAGACTATTTGTTGGCATTTGAAGCCGCTGCCAAGGCACAGAGTTTTGCGCAAGCCAGCAAGGTGCTGAACATCTCAGAGACCGCAATCAGCCGCAAAGTACGCTTGCTGGAACAGCACTATGACGTGCCCTTGTTTGTAAGGGGGCATCGTTCTGTTTCCCTTACTCAGCAGGGTGCCATCCTGTTGGCGACCGTGGAAAAGTCACTGGACCTGATGCGGGATGTCAGCCGAGACATGCTGGCCAAGCATCAGGCAAATACGGTTTCGATCTCGGCGACCAATTCTGTTGCGTCTCTTTGGCTGATGCCGCAACTTCGCAAGTTCAACAAATCCAATGGCCGAATACGTATCTCTTTGGTGTCTTCTGACAGTGATGCAGAGTGTCTGTCAGATTCTATGGACCTGACAATTCTGCGGGGGGATGGCGACTGGCCGGGGTACGAGGCAAAGCTTCTGTTCGGAGAAACCGTTTTTCCGGTTTGCAGCCCCGAGTACCTCAAAAGTAATCCCAATGCCGCGGATCTTTCTGCGTTACCGGAACTTGACCTTATTGAGGTCACCAGCGCGCATGCAGAATGGATGACGTGGCGTGCGTGGTTCAGCGGCAATGGTGTATCAACATCATCAATGGAACAGGCAGTCGCGTTCAACACTTACCCATTGTCAGTACAGGCAGCGGTTGATGGATTGGGCATTGCGTTGGGCTGGGCCCATCTTGTTGACCCATTGCTTGAAAGCGGTGCTTTGGTCAGGCCAGTCCAGGGCGCATCGGTGCGAACTGAGTCGGGATATTACCTGCTGAAAAGGCCTTTCAACAGTGCTTTTCCAGAGCAGTTGATAGTCGAAGATTGGCTGCTGGGTCTTAGTGAAGGTCGGAAAAGATACGCCTGAATTGGGTTGTTGGTGGCTGGGCATTGATGGTGAGTTTGGCTGTGGGCTGTTTGGCAACTACAACTCGCGTATTGACCCAGGGGAATAATTATTTACTTTAAAGAAAAATAAACGAATCTGGGTTGGTGCGCTACCGATCCGGCCAAGACGTTGTGAGACTTTTCCAACCGGGGGTTTTGCCCAATGAGCTATAAATCGGACATTGAAATTGCGCGCGAGGCGCAGAAGAAGCCTATTCAGGAAATCGGCGCTAAGATTGGCATCGATTCTGCTGATCTGCTGCCCTATGGCCATGATAAGGCGAAGGTGAGCCAGGAGTTCATCAACTCGGTTCAGGGTCGAGAAGACGGCAAGCTGGTGCTGGTCACCGCGATCAACCCGACGCCTGCGGGTGAGGGTAAGACGACCACAACCGTTGGTCTGGGTGATGGTCTGAACCGCATTGGCAAGAATGCGATGATCTGCATTCGCGAAGCCTCGCTGGGCCCGAACTTCGGCATGAAGGGCGGCGCTGCAGGGGGCGGTTACGCGCAGGTTGTGCCGATGGAGGAAATGAACCTGCACTTTACCGGGGATTTCCACGCGATCACCTCGGCGCATTCGCTGCTGTCGGCGATGATCGACAACCACATCTACTGGGGCAATGAAGCCGAGATCGATGTACGCCGCGTCGCATGGCGTCGCGTGGTCGATATGAATGACCGTGCCCTGCGTCAGATCACGGCGTCCCTGGGTGGTGTGTCGAACGGCTTCCCGCGCGAAACCGGCTTTGACATCACCGTGGCGTCCGAGGTCATGGCGATCCTGTGCCTGTCCAACGACCTGAAGGATCTGGAAAAGCGTCTGGGTGACATCATCGTGGCCTACCGCCGCGACAAGACCGCTGTTTACTGCCGCGACATCAAGGCCGAAGGCGCAATGACCGTGCTGTTGAAAGACGCGATGCAGCCGAACCTGGTGCAGACGCTGGAAAACAACCCGGCATTCGTCCACGGTGGCCCGTTCGCCAATATCGCGCACGGCTGTAACTCGGTCATTGCCACCAAGACTGCTTTGAAAGTGGCTGACTACGTTGTGACTGAGGCTGGCTTTGGGGCCGATCTGGGCGCTGAGAAGTTCATGAACATCAAGTGCCGTAAGGCGGGCATCGCGCCGTCTGCAGTGGTGCTGGTTGCCACCGTGCGTGCGATGAAGATGAACGGCGGCGTTGCCAAGGTCGATCTGGGTGCGGAAAACGTCGACGCGGTCAACTCAGGCTGTGCCAACCTAGGC
>NZ_FREZ01000030.1 GCF_900143525.1 Ruegeria sp. Alg231-54
GAACAATCGGGCCGAGAATTCCCATCTGCCATTTCGACGACGAGAACGTGCGATGCTCCGCTTCAGGCAAATGCGATGTTTGCAGAAGTTCGCCGCAGTTCATTCTTCCGTCCACAACCATTTCAATCAGGAACGCGCCCTCTACAGCAGAGACAATTTCAAGCTCAACCGCGCCGCTGCTCTCTCCGAGTGGCGCCAACTTTGTTCAGCATAAGTTCCGGCATTTAGGGGTAAACAGAGACTGGTTCGAATTGGTCTGACAGCACCCCCGGCTTTGTATTCACCCGTCAAACATCGCGAGAACGGCATCGCGATCGGACAGAACCAGCAGCAAGGCAATATCACCCGGCTCCAGCAGTTCAAGTATCATAGAAGCGGCTTGTGTAGGCGAAGCAGCTCTGAGTACTTGTTCTGTACCATACCCAAGTTCCGACGCTGTCCGTTCGATCAGATCAGAAATTTCTCCTAGTTCGCGACCTCTTAAATACCCCTCCAGTTCGGTTGCGACGACCACATCAGGTTGGAAGTTCAGCGCTGTCGCAGTTACGTCCCGGATATCCTGATCCGATCTGTCCCCCGCATGGCTGAGCATGATGAAACGCCGTTTTGCCGGCAAGCTAGACAGCGCATCGCAAACGGCGGAAATGGAATGTGGGTTATGTGCGAAATCCACAAAGACCCGTGCTCCATTGTACTCAAACTCGTTGCAACGACCTGGGTTATCTTTGGCGTCTGGCTTGAACCCGGCCAACCCATCCCGCACTGCCTGAACGGGCAAGTCTAGTGCCAGGGCAAGGCACAAGGCCGCCAGCGCGTTCAGGATATTGTATTTCGCAGCGCCGCCCATGGTCAGGGGAACATCGGAAACTGCGATCACTACTTGTTCGGCCGCGCCGTCAAAAAAGACGATATCGTCGTGCCGCACATAGGCGCAACACTTGCCTGCATCGCGAGCCTGCCGGATCAGGCCATTCTGTGCGTCCAGCGAAAACCACCAGATGTTTGCCGAAGTCTTCTCAGCCTCGGTGCGGACATAGGGGTCGTCGGCATTCAGGGCCAGCACACCGCCCTCGGCCAGCGTGCGATGAACGGCAAACTTGGCCTGAGCCAGTTCTGGTACCGTGTTTACACCGTATTGCCCCAGATGGTCATTCGCCACGTTTGTGACCGCGGCTGCCGTGGCCGCGCGGGTCGGCAGTCCCCGACGCAGGATGCCGCCACGTGCGACTTCCAAACAGGCAACTTCCAGTCGTTTGTCGCGCAGCAACATCCGCCCGCCACCGGGGCCGGAGTAATCGCCACGGTCCAGAATATCGTCACCCACCCGCACAAACTCGGTTGAGGTCAGCCCGGCGACCTTTCCGGAAGCGCGCGCGATAGCCTCAAGCAACCGGGTTGTGGTAGTTTTGCCGTTGGTTCCAGTGATGAACGCGACGGGGATATCGTGTAGGGCAGACCAGTCTACTTCATCAAAGGCTGGCAGCGCATCGACCGGCCAGGTTTGACTGCCCGTGCCATGCCCGATCGAGACGTCATCATCATCGCAAAGAATATCCAAACCACGCGCCTGTGCTGCTGCGATCAGTGCGATCAGCGCGGGGTTGGCTTCTTTCTCCATCACGCCTTTGACATCCGCAACCATCTGATCGAAATCTCCGGGCTCGGATGCCAGCAGTTCAGCGGCACAGAAATGCCAGGCGGTTTGCGCAGCGAAGATCGAGGAATAGAGTTGATCCATTGGCGCTGAGATCGCCAAATTGACGCCACCGCTAAAGATACGATGGGTCAGATCCTGATCCTGCCAGCCAAGCCCATCCAGCACACGACGCGCGTGATTCTCCCACAGGGCGGTGACCTGCGTGGCATCAATTTCGGTGAAAAACACGTCCATTACCGCGCCGGGTCGATCCCACAACAGGCCCGGCCCGGTCAGACGCCGGGCGTCATCCACCTGAATATGGTCGACGGTCGCGCTTTCGATTGTCAGCGCGGTCTCAAGCTCTTCAATCCGGTCCATTCCGGTGCCTCCGCTCAATCTGCGTCTTCGCTGATTTCACGGGCAAGACGAACGCCACGCTCATCCCGGATCAGGTTCTGGTCGCCTTCGAACATGTCTTCGAACGCGGGTTCGGCGAGGCTTGCCACCGGCGCGGCCTCGGGTGCTTCACCATCAGAGTTGAAATAGATAATCTGTTTCCAGCAACGCGTCGTGTCGTCACCAAAGATCACCAGCAGATCGCCCTGTGCAGCCTGCTCCAACGCGGCACTCACCGCTTCGACCTCGTCGGGGATGATCGTGATGGTTGCATCGTCGACGCCGTTGTCGATCAAGGACTGACGCATCATCTGCGGCACCTCGTCATGCCCACGCCCGCGACGGCGGTCATCTGCCTTGCAGATGAAATGATCAAAATGTCCAGCCAGCGCGGCGGCCCCGTCTACAATGTCCTCATCGCGCCGGTCTCCGGGCATCGCAACAACGCACAGCCTGCGGCCCTTGACCTCCAACTGATCGGCCAGCGCCGCCATCGCCTTCAGTGCGGCTGGATTGTGGCCATAGTCCAGGATCACCTTGAAGGGATGTTCGTCATAGACATTCATTCGCCCGGGTGCCTGGAAATAGCTGGTGTCGAAGGTGCGCAGACCGTGACGTATATTGTCCAGGTCTACTCCGAAACTATAGGCCATCGCGGCGGCGAACATGGCATTCTGGACGTTGAAAATCGCTTTGCCTTCCAACGTCGCCGGGATCAGATGTGACCACAGAACCGGGATATGAAGCCCGTTGTCATAGATGGTCAGCATGTCACCGTTCATGCCCTTTTCCAGCACGATGGCCTTGCCGCCGGCCTTGATATGCTCCTTGACCAGACTGTGCCCGGGATTGGTAGTGACATAGAATATCTGCTCGGCTCCGGCGTAGTCGGCCATTTTCAAACAATTGATGTCATCGGCATTCAGCACCGCCGTATCTGTGGCGCTTTCAACCACCACGCGCTTGACGACAGCCAGTTCCTCGACCGTGTTTATGCCACCAAGACCCAGATGATCTGCCGAGACATTCATACACGCCGCCACGTTTGAGCGTTGATAGCCCAGACCTGACCGCACAAGCCCGCCACGCGCGGTTTCCATCACCGCGAAATCGACCGCCGGATCGCGCAGGACGATCTGCGCGGATTTGGGCCCTGTCATGTCGCCCTTGACGCTCAGCTTACCGTCGACATAGACGCCGTCTGTCGAGGTCATACCAACCGTGTTGCCGCTGGTTTTCATGATATGCCCCAGCATCCGTGACGTCGTAGTCTTGCCGTTGGTACCCGTAATCGCCGCAATCGGGATGCGGGTTTCCTCATTGGCGGGGAACAGCATATCAATCACTCTGCCCGCCACGTCGCGCGACTGACCTTCGGACGGAGCCACGTGCATTCGGAAGCCGGGGGCTGCGTTCACTTCGACAATAGCGCCACCGATATCCTTGTAGGATTTGGTGATGTCGTCGATCAGGAAGTCCACCCCCCCCACATCCAGCCCAACCGCCATGATGGCGCGTTCGGCCATGTCACGATTGTCAGGATGTACGACATCCGTCAGGTCAATGGCTGTACCGCCCGTCGACAGATTTGCCGTCGATCGGAGATAGAAAATCTCACCATCCGGTAACACGGTCTCTTCTGTCACGCCCGCATTCTCCATCAGGCGTTTGGCCTGATTGTCGATTTCAAGCATGGTCAGCACTTTTTCATGCCCGATGCCACGGCGCGGGTCCTGGTTCACGATGTCAACCAGTTCGGCAATCGTGTGCGTGCCGTCGCCAACGACATGTCCAGGGACACGTTTGGCCACTGCGACCAGCTTGTTGTTCACAACCAGCATTCGGTGGTCGAAACCGGTGATGAAGCTTTCCACCAAAATGGCCCTGCTGCGGGAGTGTTCCTTGGCTTCGGCAAAACCGGCCTCGACCTCTGATTCCGATTTCAGATTGATCGAAACGCCGCGTCCGTGATTGGCGTCGAGCGGCTTGACGACAACAGGAAACCCAATACGCCCCGCCGCTTTCGCTGCCTCGCGGGCCGCGTAAACCATGCGCTGCTGCGGTACCGGCAGGCCCAGATCGTTCAACAGGTTGTGGGTATCTTCCTTGTCGCAGGAAATCTCGACCGAGATATGCTTGGTCTCAGAGGTAATGGTTGCCTGAATGCGTTTCTGATACTTCCCATGACCGAACTGCACCAGCGAGCCGGAGTTCAGCCTGATCCAGGGGATGTCACGCTCTTGTGCGGCCTTGACCAACGAGCCGGTTGAGGGACCAAATTCCTTGCGCTGCGCCCGCAGCACAAAGCTGCGCAGTTCGTCGTCCCAGTTAAAATCCGGGTCGAAATCATAATCCACCTGATCCTTCAGGGATTGCGGCAGCAGATGCATCAGCAATCGCATCGCCAGCTTACCCGCGGCCAGACCGACGTCGCGCTGCCGGTACTCATAAACCATGTTGTACTGGCCAGGTTCACCCGTGCTGCGGGTCCGGCCAAAAGTCACATCCGTGCCGGCTACGTTCTGTACTTCGATAGCGCAATGTTCCAGTACGTGACCCAGCCAGGTGCCTTCATCTTCGCGCAGGCGTCTGATGAAACCGCCGGGTTCGCGAAAGGAACACCCATGTTCAACCAGACCGGGAAGGGCCGCGATCAAAGCGTCGATGTAGTCGGAACCAATTTTTGCCGATGGCCATTCTTCAAGAATATCCAAGTCGATAACGTGGCGAATAACCGGAAAACTTGCCCACACATTCGGGCCGACAAAAACGTTGGTCGAAATAATTTTCATGAAGGTCCCCGTTGGTTATCTTTTTGTTATCCCCCGCTGGCGACGTAATCCCCAGACAGGTCCGGCAGTGTGCAGAACGCCATATGCTCATCCGGCGGGAAAGCCTGGCGAGCCGTCAGATCATAACGGCACCCTTCGCCCAGAACGTCAAGCCGAAGACCCAGAAGGCTCAGCGCCTCGCCGCGGCGGGCATCCCACATTGACGAATGGGTCAGATGGCTGGCATCCACCACGCTCACGGTTCCGCTGCCCACGACCTCAAGAACGTTATCTGGTCCAATGAACGCCGCCGTGTCTTCGTCAATTCCCAGTCCGATCAGAAAAGGGTTGAAAGATGAGGCCGTTAGCAAACGCCCCAAGCGGTTACGCTGTGTAAAATGCTGGTCAATGATGACCGCGTTGGTCAACCCCATGCCCGGGGCCAGAGTGATGTTGCCTTCGGCCGGGGCGGAATTGCTGCTTCCGCCTGCAACCATGTGCTCGGACATGATCGAGGCCCCGGCAGAGGTTCCCGCAACCGGTACCCCCGCCGCATTCCGACGCCGGATTTTCTGAGCGACAAGCGTACCACCCAGAATCGCCGACAAGCGAAGCTGGTTCCCGCCGGTCATGAATATCCCGGTGGCGCGATCCAGCATCTCGGCATATTCGGGATTGTCGCAATCGGCACGGCGCGAGATCGGCAGGAACTCGACCTGACCGGCCCCGAGTTCGGAGAAAATACGGTGATAATCCGGCCCGGTTTCCTCCAACATCGAGGCCGTCGGGATTACGACGATATCGGCATCCGCACCGCCGGACAGTTCCACGAATTTGCGGTGAATCTGCATTTCCTTGACACGGTCTTCGCCGCCGCCAATCGGTATGATGAACCCACGCGGGGTCACTGCATCAATGGGTGCAGGGCACATATCTTAACTACCTTCCGGTGTTATAGCGGGCAGCCACCGGGGACCGCGCGGACGCTCAAACCTGTTCATACATGCCGCGCCTGACTATCTGGCCATCGCGGACATGCCATTCCCCCCGGGCCATCACATGCCGCACAGCTGTGTTTTCGTCAAGAACCACCAAATCCGCGTCCATGCCCACCTTTAGGCGACCTTTTTGATTTAACTTCAGCAGATCGGCGACATTCGAGGTCAACGGAGCCAGCGCCTCGGACAGGGGTACTCCGCTATCGGTAAGGTCGCGCAGCGTTTCGGGCAGAGTGTCCGACAATCCCACACCGAACCGTGTCAAATTGCCTTCTCGGTCAAAGGCCGGCAGGCAACCGCCACCGTCAGAGCTGATCGTAAACCGGTCCGCGCGACCACCCAAATCGCGAAATTGGACATAGGCCTCGGCGGCCGATATGCCGGGCTCGAAATGTTCACAGGGGAATGCGGTCGCGTCTATGTAACATCCGTGCCGCGCCAGTGCGACGGCCTGTTCAAAGAGCGGTTTGTTGCGATTGATATGGGTTGGATTGAAGACGCGCGCGGGGATCTCACAGGTCGCGATAGCCTGTTCCAACATCGAAAGACCCCGCTCGCCGTCTCCCATATGGCAATGCACGATGCCGGCTTTCCCAGCCATTAGGCCAGCAACGTGCGTCTCGCTTGCGATCCGCAGAAACTCGTCCAAAGTGGGTTGGCTCGACCGGTGATCACTGATCGCCAGTTCACCAACGCCGATAACCGGATCAAGGAACACGATATCACTACGGGCTGATCCTGTGAGCGTGGCCAGAGGGATGTGATAGCCACCGGTGTGACACCAGGCTGAAAGCCCCTCGGCCCGCAACCCATAGGCCTGTTGTACCAGCGTTTGCGTGTTGCGGGTCAGATCGTCGGTGCCCAACACCCCAACGACCGAGGTGACACCGGCACGGGTGAAAGACGACAGAACCATCGGCGGCACCCGACTGGCTGGTCCGGTTTCACCACCACCACCGGTGATATGCGCATGCCCATCAATAAAACCCGGAACAACCGCTGCACCGTCGACGTCAATGATCTCGGCCTGAAGTTGATCGGGCAATTCGGGCTGTGTGCGACTAAGGTAAATGATGCGCTCACCCGCAGTGAGAATATGACCCAAACCAACAGGCTCAGGTGAATAGAGGCGCGCATTCTTGATGAGCTTTAACACGTTTCATATCCATCGGTAGAGGCGAAGACATTCTTTCTTGCACTAAAAAACGTCCAAAGAACCATCCCCTATTTCGGAGACGATACAGGTGCCAGTCTAAGTCATTGGGGGAAATAGAGAAAAAGGAAGAAGTTAGGAGGTTTGTTGCGCGCTACGGCCGATAACTTCTCGAAATTGCTGCGCCGTGTATGAATGGCCGCTTTCGGGATGCCGGGTTGCCAGATTTGGTATGCGCCGAATGTTCGCAAAGGGCTGATATAGACGAGATGGGCGCTGTCAGAAGAAACTTATTGAGGCGGGCAGGGCGAGCACTTAGCGTCGCAGGATGACAAAACGCAGCCCTTTTCGCTACTTCAAGACGAGCCCCGAGATCATCCGTCTGGCCGTCATGATGTATGTTCGGTTTCCGCTTTCGCTTCGCAATGTTGAAGATCTTTTGCACGAGCGCGGCATCGAGATCAGCCACGAAACTGTGCGTTATTGGTGGAACAGATTTGGCCCGATATTCGCGGCAGAGATCTGCAGAAACAGGGTCAATCGGATGCGATCTTATTCGAACTGGCAGTGGCATCTGGACGAGGTCTTCGTGAAGATCAATGGCGAGACGCGCTACCTATGGCGGGCTGTGGATCACGAAGGCGAGGTGCTGGAAAGTTATGTGACCAAGCGCCGTGACCGCAAAGCTGCGTTGAAATTCCTCAGAAAATCAATGAAACGCTACGGTCAACCTGAATCCATCGTGACGGACAAACTGCGGTCTTATGGCGCGGCGATGAGAGTTGTCGGGAACGGTAGTCGGCAAGAGACCGGCCGCTGGTTGAACAATCGGGCCGAGAATTCCCATCTGCCATTTCGACGACGAGAACGTGCGATGCTCCGCTTCAGGCAAATGCGATGTTTGCAGAAGTTCGCCGCAGTTCATTCTTCCGTCCACAACCATTTCAATCAGGAACGCGCCCTCTACAGCAGAGACAATTTCAAGCTCAACCGCGCCGCTGCTCTCTCCGAGTGGCGCCAACTTTGTTCAGCATAAGTTCCGGCATTTAGGGGTAAACAGAGACTGCTTCGAATTGGTCTGACAGCACCCGTCAGTGAAATCCAACGCTGGTTAACTCAGAGCCGCCATTGCCGGGTGATTGATCAACGGCAGCAGTGTCCGCATAGTGGTCATTCGCGATTTTTCGGCCAACGTCCGCGTAGAGCCCCAAAGCTCCAAATGATTTTCGAGGCGCAATCAGCTTAGCGTCACTCGCAAGAAAGCGTACGTCCGCTAAGACGGCATCGATTCCGGGTTTTTCCTGCTGCATCTATTGCGTCCATCGACCAACTAACATCTGTTTCCTGGGTCAACATCAAGAAACCGAAATCACTATTGCTGACTACGATACTTGCCAGGCTACCAGCAACTTCAACGTTGGCAGCAATTTCGGTCGGCATAGGATCAAGCTGCGTTCCTCCGTTGCCGCTTATCCCCTGTACCGGCCCGTCCAGTAAATCAATCGCCTGAAAAGCGTGGATATGACCTGACAAAACCAGGTTGACGTTTTCTGGTATGACCCTGCTGAACGCCGCCCGCTGTGTGTCGTCACCGTCAATCAATTCTCCGAATGCCTGCATGTTCACCCAAAGCGGTCGGTGCGTGAGAAGCCAAGCTTCTCCGCTGGTTTTTCCAAATAGATCTCTGGCCATTTGTCCGTAGACATTCGACAGGCCGGGGCTGCTTTGCGGTGCCGGATCGGCAGAGGAATCAAACGAAATCAGATCAAGACCTTCCACGGAAGCAATCCACGGCAGAGTTACCGCGGGGCAACTCGATGGAAGGGACCCGGCTTCGAAATACCGGAACCACCCTTTGTTTCCGCGTCCGCAGTTTTCATGATTGCCCCTCAGGAAGAAAAAAGGGACGCGCCTGAACAGACTGTCAGCTGGGTCTAGCCAATCTGCGGACCAGGATTTGAAGGTGTCACCAAAAGGAGATCCGCCGCATTTTTCCGGATCCGGGCATTCCGATGCCCGATACACGTAGTCACCAACATGGATAACCAGATCCGGCGATCTGGATGCGATTTCCGCCAGGATGGTATTCAACGGCCAAGCGGTTGGATCATTGCAGTACTGTACTCTGGTGCCGCGAATTCGGCACCCGGTATCCCCGACCACGGCAATCCGCTGCAAGCTTGGATTGAGCGTTGGCAGCGGGTTTCCCTCAAGCATTATCTTCTGAACCAGTTTTGGCGCGCGATAATCGCAAACCAGATGAGGAAACTGGTCCTGTGGCATCGCTCGCTTTTTCATCGCAACAGCCTGACCATCGATTTTCAACAAAGGGCAGTCAGGTGAGGCAGAGATTGCTCTTACAATGATTTGATCATCGGGTCCGAGTTGGACCCAACTATGCAGCACGTCAGCTTTGGAAGACAAAACCGTGAAACACAGCAAAACCCATGCCGCGAAAACGAGTGAAGCGGTTCTGGTCAACATGCCGACCCCTCTTTCGGAAAATGCTACAAGCTTAGGTATGAGGTCCCGTAAGTCCAGTGAATATCAAATCCTGCCGACGCAAGCGGAACAAAAGGAACTCAGTTCAGAATTTCGACAGTGCCAAGTACCGGCAGGTTTGTCCGGCAACTCGGACCTTCGTGTCTGAAAACTCGCTGCGCCATGAATGAACGTCCGCTTTTCTTTCTGCATCGCAGCTGACGGCTTCGGTCCATTGCATCGCTGCATCTGCGAGCATCTAAGCCGGAGCACTTCCGGTATGGACTCGGTGCTGACGTTCAGCAGAATGTCTGCTACGCGGACAAAGCGGTACTTCGTTTCGGGCGGGTGAACGGCTTCTCTGCGGTCGATCAAATTTCTCATTGCGCCCTGTCTTGTTCAATTTGGTTTAGTCAAGCAGCAACTATGCTCGTGGGCTTGCCCGATTTAGCCAACCACCAAGCCAGAAGAGGGAATGCAACAAGTTCCAGTACCAAGGATAGCATAACCTCCGCGCTGAAGACGGCTCCTCCGTTGAGGCCGCTAAACCTAAACAGCCCCGCAAATGCGATTGTTGAACATAGAATGATCAACGTTGGACGCAAAGTGGCTTGCATGATCGCACCCAGGGAGAAGATTGCGCCAATGCTGAACCAGATGCCGCCGATGAACCGGATGTGGCTGTCCTGAACGTGATACACGTCGTCGTTGATGACAGCAATGAATGGCTCGGAAGTCTGCCAGCCAAGCGTGGGGATGCCGCCCAATCCAATGTTCAATCCTAGTGTCATGATCACAAGGCCGATGAGAAAAAGTACCGATTTCAGTGGGATGGAATATTTCATGTTCAGTCCTGACGCATGTCGATGGAGGTAATTCTTATTATTTGATACGCGTTCTATAAACTACCTGCTTGACGAGGCAAGGATTATTTGGAACGCGTATTAAATAATGTGGAGACTGAAGAAATGACCAAAGCCGTTGGACGCCCGCCTCGCAGCGAAACCGAGATCATTGAGTTCCGGACCAAGGTTTCACAGCACGCGATGGCTCTCTATCGCCAAGACGGCTTCGAAGCGGTTTCCATACGCCGTCTTTCAAAAGCGGTCGGTTGTGCGCCAACGACCCTCTACGCCCATTTTGCCGGAAAAACCGAGATCCTGATGCTGCTCTGGGCGGAGGTATTGGCCGAGATGGCGGAACACGTTCAGGCTAGTGTGAAAACAACAAGTGACCCGGCCGAACGGCTTAAGGCCGCCGCGCTGGCCTTCGTGTCATACTGGATAGATCACCCAGATCATTTCCGGCTGGTCTTTATGTCAAACGATGTCGGTCGGTCAGATGTCGACAGCTTCATCGAAACGGGCGACGTACTAGGCTATTTTCAGATGTTCGCAGACCTTATACGCAACCTCGATCCAAAACCTGGCGATGTGAAGGTTAGAACTGATGCCCTCGTTGCCGGAATGATTGGCGTGTCGCTGTGTTCCATCACGGTCCGCAATTATCCCTGGTCAGCAACTTCCATGATAACCAATCAAGTGATCGAGGGCATCACCGCTTAGGGTCAGATGCGGTACACCTAAGTCCTACCGGACCAGACCAGTGATGACTGCGAAGAGAAGCTTGACCGGATGAGAGACCTGACCCCAATGGACGGAAAGAACACAATGAAATGAACTTGGTCCAGACGCCCGATTAGGGAAGTTGCCGTTGGGATCTCACATTCATGCCGCCGCTTCCGTAGAAGAAGGGCCGCCTTCATCGGGCAGTAATCCGGTGTCCATCCTGTTTTGGTCGATCCAATTCGCGTAGCAGAAGTGACCGGTCATTTCTCACATAGATGCGCAAGCTCGCTTTGGGCAGGCGCGTCCAGACGAACGCCGTGGCAAACACCGGCATCACTGCTAGGTTTGTAATGACGGATTTGGCGATTGTCGCAAAGCTGGCGGCATAGACCAACGGACCCAAAACATCTGGCCAACTCCACATCATCGCCGTGATCCCAAGGTTTTCGGCATAGTCGAACAGCGCGCTGCCGACCGCGCGGGTGACGCCAAGGCGTACAAGGCCACTGTTTGGCAAAAGTCACCCAAACCAGCAAATAGTGCTGCTCAATGTCAGCGCCAGCAGGGACGGATACAGAGTATCAAGAGGTATCTGGAGAGTGAGGTAGTATTTGCGCCCATCCATGCCCAATCCGCCGAGAAGCTCTGCGGCATCTGCGGGGTCGTAGCCGAAGGATCGCATGTCGAAGGGCGTCTGTCCCGAAACGAATTCGAGATGCACGAGGGTGATACGGACCAACGCGAAATAAACTGACGCTGCAAGCAATGCTGCGCTAATCGCGATCTTTCCAAAAATTTTTTTTCAGATTCCCGTGCATCATTTTGTAATCTCCTTGACCTGTGCCACACATGCCCAAGGACGTAGTCATCCACATTATCATTTACTAAGGTTCGCTAACATGAAACTGAGGACGTTTTTTGCTCAGTCGCTTGACCTGTCAGATTCGGATTACGCGGAAGATTTTGCGGTGCTCTGGAAACCAATACGCCTGCGCAAGGGGGAGTATGTGAACCGGCAGGGGCACCCCGAAACAGAGGAGTACATCGTCTTGGAAGGGCGCCTAACGAGTTGAATTTACGACGAAGATGGCAAAGAAATCTGTGTTGGGTTTTATGTGGGTGCCTGCGTTGTCAAGCCGAACATCGCGAGAACACGGGAGGGAGCGTCGCTCGTGTCCATTGCGGCGAAGACCGATGCCTCGCTTGTTAGGATGGACAGTAACCTGCTTTCAGAACTGATGCTCTCATCTCAACCCATCCGAAAATGGGCGAACGCTGTTATGCGAAGCGCATTGAACGAAAAGGCAGGAAGAGAGTGGTGCCTCACGGCTCTAGGAGGGGCCGACCGACTCATTTGGTTCCGCACGCCTTCCCAGGGTTTGAGGACAAATTCTCTCATTCACTGACTGCATCGTTCTTGGGGGTCACACTGGTCGCGCTGAGCCGCCTGCGCACCAAACACAAACCATGAGCGGACATTTGTGCGTGGCGCAGCACTCGTCACCTTGGGCTCAAAGCAGTCATTCGACGAGTTCAGATGAACGACCGAAGTGCGGACTTAGTTGCCGTTAAAATTTCCCGTCAGATTATTGTTACCCAAATCATGTGCAACGCCATGTAGATTACAATTAACGAGCCTAGGGTATAAAAGGTCGCTCGAATTTCATGGGATTGCTTGGTCGCATAGGCCAAAAAGTGTGCTAAACGCACGGCGACGAACCCGTAGAGTAGCAGCTGTGCCGACAACAGCGCCGGATCAGCCAACACAAAGAGCAATCCAGCGATCCAGAACGCTGGAATGTTCTCTAGGTCGTTCCGATGAATTCGCCGAGAACGGTCGACGTAGTCGTTAGTATTGAGCTGAGATGGATCAGGGTTTTTGTTTATGAGGCCCGTCCTGAGGTCTTCAGGACTCGCCCATCCACCACCTACTTTCAGCATGCGGTGTACCGTCATCCAACCCTGCCCCATAACTTTCACTACCATCAGGGAGGCTGCAATTGCGTACGTTACGAACACTGGGTTCTCTAAGTTCAACAAATCCATATTTCCAAGCCCCATTCTGCTTGCCTACCGTTGGTAGAAAAGATAAACTACCAACGGTAGGCGGACAAAGGGTAACTTATGACCGATCTTAAAACCGACGGGAAAATCATTGATGCGGCGCAAAAACTACTGGCAGACGGTGGTTTTGGCGCAGTCTCTTTCGACACGATTGCGCGCGCACTTGGCATTACTAAGCAATCGGTACTTTACTGGTTCCCCACAAAAAGCGATTTGCTTGCCGCCATGTTTCTCGATTGGTTGGGCGAAGAAACCAATGAGGCCGAAACAAGCCTGCTATCTGTAAAAACTTCAAATGAGGCCATTGACGCGTTCGTTCGGTCAATCACGCGGTTCCATACATCCAACCTTGACCGCTACAGGATGATGTACCTCGCCCCCCAGACGCTGAAGGCAGGAATGCAAGAGGTACGAAACAGCGATGTTCTCGAGAAAATCCACGTTACCACATCGAAATTGTATGACGCCTTAGCTGCAAGACTCGACGGGCCACCCGAAAAAGCTCGCCAGACGGCATTTGCGATTCACTCTGCCACCTTGGGACTCGTACTGATGCTTGGGCTCGCTGACGGCATCGTCGATCCACTGAAGCACTCGGAGGCCGAGCTCGTTTCTGCATTGATTGCGAAACTGTCCTCATAACAATCAAGAAACAACGCGACCAGAGGGAGTAGGCAATTTACGAAATCGTCGAACTTAGATGAAGTATTTACCATAGGCCGTTTAACAACCAATTGGCCTTGGGTTCGTCTACAATGTGCGTTTTTCCGTAGTGACTGTAGACCTATTTTGTCGAATTTGGAGCAAAATCTCTGAAAATTGCGAAAACTTTACGGGTCTGAGACCATGAATGTTAGTTTTCAACCGTTGTTTTTTAACGAGTTGAATATGTTAAGACTAGGTGAATGGAAGCTATCGCCTGCAAAAAGTAGGCTCTCCCAGTATTTCTCCCTTGGGAATAGCTCCCAATCATCTTTCAAAGCGTTTTTGGAAATAGCCGGCCCAATATGCGTTCTTGCAGTTTTGCTTGCCTATAGCCTTCATAAGGCTTCTGCCGCGAGCTACGCATCGATCCTCATGTGAAACAATTTAGCTTCGACCGAGATGCCAGGTTCTTTGCTTAAAGATGTTGCAACAACTACTGGTCTTAAAGCGGGCATTCGCTTCAATTGCCACAAAGTCTGACCGCTAAAAACACAATTCATGACCAGACTGCTCCAGAGGCCTTCAAATTCAGACCGACGTGAACACAGGCTAGGGCATGATTGTTTGTTGGTTCATTAAATGAAGTCTCCAAAGAAAATGTAACAAATGCAACAACAGTATGAGTTCAGTGAAATTGAAGGAACACCGCGTGAAGATCTATTCTGTATTCGTTTGGATGCTGGCCCTGACCTTGATGGTTGGCGTCATCGATGTGGCTTCCGCCAAAGAAAAAGGCGGGAAGTCAAAAGACAAGAAAGTTCAGTTGGATGGCAAGCCGGATAAGGGTCAGAAAGCTGTGCCGCCAGGGCAAATAAAGCGCTATACAAGAGGAGCCAAACTTCCCGCCGACTTGGATTACTCGGACATCGGCGACCTTTCCAACTGGAAATTGAAACCTCCAGGAAAAGGAAATCGTTACATACGCGTCAACGATGAAATTTTGGAAGTTTCTGATGATCTTTCGACTGTCGTCGACGCCGTTGGCATCGTTGGTGACCTTGCTAAGTAAAACGGCTGAATCATAACCCCTGGACTCAACGCGGTCAGCTGATTGATTTGGTCAGATGTCGGCTTTTGGACGGATAGCAGACCCAACGTTGCAAAGCGCCAACGTCCGCCTTGCGGACAATGCAGACCTCCGGTTTTTTACCTGATTATTACAATCCTTGCATGACGCACGTTGCGCTCAACCAAAGAGATCATTGACCGATAGGCCATTCGAACTTCAATATGATCATGCGCTGGCTCCGTCGCGAACCACATTGAAAATATGGGCGGAGGATTGGCCAGAGAACGACTGGGAGGGGCGCATGACTGCCAATGTGGAGACCCTTTTCACCGAAAGCGACGGGCTATCCATCGCCTATCAAGTTTGGGGCGATGGGCCGCGCAATCTAGTGTTGGTCCCCGGAATGATTTCGCATCTGGAAGCGTCCATGGAAAATCCGGGCTATCTCCAGTGGATGACAGCTCTCAGTTCGGTGGGAAGATTGGTTACCTTCGACAAGCGCGGCAACGGCATGTCGGACCGCATTCAGGGGACACCAACCCTTGAAGAGCGCGTCATGGATATAGAGGCTGTGATGGATGTCACTGAAATGACCTCAGCCACGGTCATTGCTTTCTCCGAGGGGGCCTCACTTGCCTGTGTCTATGCCGCGATGCGCCCCGAGCGCGTCGAACGGTCTTGTCAGAAGAACTTGTCTTGAGGCGGGCAGGGCGAGCACTTAGCGTCGCAGGATGACAAAACGCAGCCCTTTTCGCTACTTCAAGACGAGCCCCGAGATCATTCGTCTGGCCGTCATGATGTATGTTCGGTTTCCGCTTTCGCTTCGCAATGTTGAAGATCTTTTGCACGAGCGCGGCATCGAGATCAGCCACGAAACTGTGCGTTATTGGTGGAACAGATTTGGCCCGATATTCGCGGCAGAGATCCGCAGAAACAGGGTCAATCG
>NZ_FREZ01000028.1 GCF_900143525.1 Ruegeria sp. Alg231-54
TTCGTGAAGATCAATGGCGAGACGCACTACCTATGGCGGGCTGTGGATCACGAAGGCGAGGTGCTGGAAAGTTATGTGACCAAGCGCCGTGACCGCAAAGCTGCGTTGAAATTCCTCAGAAAATCAATGAAACGCTACGGTCAACCTGAATCCATCGTGACGGACAAACTGCGGTCTTATGGTGCGGCGATGAGAGTTGTCGGGAACGGTAGTCGGCAAGAGACCGGCCGCTGGCGGAACAATCGAAGCGAGAATTCCCATCTGCCATTTCGACGACGAGAACGGGTGATGCTGCGGTTTCGGCAGATGAAAAGCCTGCAGAAATTCTCCGATGTTCACTCTTCGGTTCACAACCACTTTAATCTGGAACGCCACCTCTACAACCGCGATAATTTCAAGCTCAACCGCGCCGTTGCTCTCACTGAGTGGCGTCAACTCGGCGCGGCATAAGGACAGTGTCATTGTCCTTGTAGAGACTGGTTCGAATTGGTCTGACACCACCTTGTTGACCACTGATTTTTGGTGCTAGCAGGTTCTTCTGCTTAATCGCATGGCGTTTCTGCTTTGGGCTCGACGCTGCCATTCTCTGCGGTAGGCTTCGACTGACGGTATGAGCCCTAAGCCGCCGTCGCTGCGTAATTTGGCTGCTGCGGGTGCATTAGGCCGCTTACAACACTTTGCCGACATTGGCCGCTTATTTGCCCGTCATTTGTTTGAGTGAACTGATCGGATGTCGGCTCCGAGCCCAAGGCGGGCGCGCAGCTATGTTCCGCTGATACTGTTTTGCATGCGCTACGGAGTGTACCAAATTGGAGAGGTATACGCGCGATCCTGGACAGTCGGCTGTACTGCCTCCGGCAATGGAATTCCGTAAAACGCCGCATCATATGTGGTCCAACGCGGCTTTGGAATTTCGATTACACGCACATAGTAGAACGCGCTTTCACTGGGATCAAAATCCGAATCCACCCAATAGGCATCCATGGCGACGGCGCCAATTGTGTTAGTGAAGCTTGCGGCCTCAATGTCCACAGTCGATCCGACCGGTTCACGCGCCCGCCCGTCATCACCAATTTGACGATTGCCGGATACGGCCACGTCATATACCCGTTCGTGCGTTTCACCAGCCTTATCAATCCATCCCTTAATGATCTGCACCCGATCTAGATTGGCCCCGTCCGGATCGCGCAGGGCGCGGACCAGAAAACGTGGCGCGGCATTCTCGGGCGCGTTGACGAGGTCGCTGCCCATCGGAACACCATTCTGATAACCATTGGATATAAAATCTGAAGTCTGAAGGTCTGCCTCTTCAAACTCCCAGCCACCAAATACTCGAACGCGGATACGGCTGCCGGTTGTAGCATAGGCTTCTTTGCGGGTAATCGCGCCGTATACTTCCTTACGGGTGTTTTCGCGGGCCCAGACGGCGGTAAGGCCGGATGCAGATTCTTGCGCGGTCAGAATCCTTAGCGCTGGATCTTCGGCAGGAATCACATCCATATTGTGCCGATTGGCGGACGGTTCCGTGTGCTGGTACTTGCCAAAATAGTTGTCCTCGCGCGTCGTGGGTAACGCTGTGTGCGTGTCAGTCGTGCCATAAAGTCCGAACTTATAGGGGTTCACGCCGATATCACGTTCAATCTCCAGACCCACCTTGAGCGCGGACCGGGCGTACTCGTATTGCAGCATCTCGGGTGTCTTTGCCGCCGTGCCCGAGAGATTAGCAACATCCCAGCGTTCGAAATCCGCAAATTCGTCATCCGGTGACAACAATGGGTGGGTTTCCTCGTCACCTTTGATTTGGGTCATCTCGTGCATCGGTTCCCAGCGAATGCGCTTGGCCGCATAATCTGCATCCATGGGCGAACCGTCGAACTTGTTCTTGTTGAACATCAGCCCGTTCGACATATTCCCGTTATGCGGCACAGAAATGGCCTTTCCGCCGATATTGGCCTCGTAGTCGGACAAATAGTCCCACAGCATTTCCGGGTCCGGCGCTTGGAAAAACGACAAGGGGCGAGTCTTGCTGGTTTTTTCCGCACCGTCGCCAAATATGATCACGCGGTGCAGGTTGTCGCCCTTGGGTGTGAAAGTCCACTCGAACCCGCTTAGCGCCGTAAAAGTGCCTGGATCGTTGTATTCGTCTACTGTCTCGACGATATCGAGCCAGATATCACCGTCGAGGTCCAGACCAGCGGTCGGATCTCTTCCCTCTACAGTTGAGATTTCAATGATCTCTCCGAAAGCGGCCATCCGGCCTAGCTGCCCCTCTCCAAACTGGTCGTAAATGCGTCTGCCCCATTCGTCCTGCAACAGGTTTTGGTTTGACGTGCGGATTGCAGTGGATAGCCCCAGCATTTCTGCGTGCTCTGTGATTGCCAGAAAATCCAGGGGACGTATGAGTTGGACCGGTTGCCCGGTGTTCGAAATGATCTTTTCGCCGCGCGCGACACGAAACGCGTCGTGGATGTTTAGTGAGGTGCCAATCAGGCCGGCATCGAAGGAAATCTCTGTGTGAAAGTGAAGGTCGCCGAACAACACTTGATTAGGGTAAGAGCGATTGACAAACGGAGAGTAGTCCTGAGGGGGGACCGCTTCAGGCGGTGGAACTTCTCCTTCAAACGCATCAGCCTGCGATCCAGCCGTAAGCGCGAGAAGACATGCCAAAATTGTCGAACTGTTTGATTTATTGCAAAAATACATTTCAGATCCCCTGATATTGAGCGCCCGCATGAAAATGCTAACTTGGGGAAAATCATATTCATATATTGACAGGTATAATTTTAACGATTCGTAGAGCGCGAGTCGGCACTCTTCTGGCGAAACTGGGATAGATAGAATAGGTCCCCTGGATTGCAGCCCAGGAATTCACACACCCTTGAATCAGCACCCTACGTTGAACGGCGGCTTCGTCCCGCAGAGTGGTCGTCCGGATGTACTGCAGCGAAGGTCCGCATCGAGCCCTCTTTGTCGAATGCTGCGCCAGCAACGGATAGCAGAAATGCGCAGAAACCCGACTTTGCGAAGTCGAGTGAATGGACCTACGTTGAGCTTCGGTTGCTCCCGTCGCAATGTCTGCTTTGTCCTAAACCAACCAATGCGTACAGGCCGTGACCAGCTCGCTATATACTTTCATTGCTTTTGATGAGAATTCGCAGGCGAGCAAGGTGAGCAAAAGGCCAAGTGCTGGTCTGGATCAAGCCCGGCCAAATTTCAAAGGACGCGAACGGGCAGGATCGACTAGACACGGCGAATTCAAATCGAGTGGGTGGCCTACTCCGGATGAAGTCACATCAAATTGCGGAAGACGCCTATCCTCCCAGCTTCGACTACGCCCAGAGCGTGAAACCGGATGCAATTCATCTCTGCTTCGCGCGAGCCTGCGAGGGGGTTTTACCCGTCCAGCGTCGATACGCCCTTGTAAAATTCGATGCTTGGGTAAAGCCAGTGCGAAGGGCAATTTCTGTCACCGTCAACTTACCTTGGCCGATTGCTGTGATTGCATATTGCCGCCGTTGGTCATCCAGAATTGCTTTGAAGGATGTGTCTTCGTTGGACAGGTTTCGGCTCAGCGCCTTGGGATGAAGGCGACAAGCGCGGGCGGTTTTTGTGATGTCGAGCTTGGGGTCATTCATATGTTCTTTGCAGAAGCTCCGAACCGCTTCCGCTAGGGTGTCATACTCCTTGTTCGCCTCACCCAAAGGAGTGTCGCCGGGCGAATACGCTTGGTTCATAACCATCCATACCGAGGGAAAACGCAATGTCAGACCCATCTTTGAGCCGGTAATCAAAGAAGAACGGGGGAGCAACCACTCGGGCACGACGGCTTCGTCTACCACCACTGCAAGCACATCCTTCGGGTTCCAGGCTTGACCCACACGTGGTCGAATTTGCTCTACAAGAAGTGCCAGGGTAAGCGCGTCCGGTTGCGCCGGGTTGGCGTCGGGTTGGGCTTTTCGAGTCATTTTCAGAGTAGCGTTTTGCCCATCATTCTCCAGCCTGTAGTTGGTGGAATTCCCATAGGATCCGACAGAAATCAGAAAGCGGTTCAGCACGTTACCCACCGTTTGCTCGCTGGCTAGATGCTTTGTCACCGGACCCATCGCATTTCGTGCCATGTCGCGCCCGAGTGTGGCCCCAAAAAACGGATCACCAAGACGAGTGGCGATCTCATCAATGGTCTCGTAGATGGCTTTTACTGGAATGAGCCGATCAAAATCCGTTCTGATGGCATTGGAAATCTGCATGTCGGCCAACAAGAGATCGACATCCCCTCCACGCTCTTCGAAGTGATGTATGAGCGGCATCAGGAGCGCAGCGCGAACCAGTGGGGGTGAACTATCGGGCATCCGCTTAATCTAGACCAATCAGCTTGGTGTTGTCATTCATTCAAGGACGGCAATATGATGTTGCTGTACGCTGGGGATAAGACAGCCACATTTTTCCAGACTAATTTCGAACATAGATATGCTGCCTTCACCTTATTTTCTCCAACACGCACAAAGGCTTCGCGGATTAGAGAATTTTATCGCCAGCCGAAGCTACGGATCGCCCACGCAATCCGGGCGTCGTCATTGAAGAGGACACACCATGTCAAACAAGAACAAGTTTTCCCGCCGCGAAATGGTGGCCATGGCGGCGCAATCTGCCGCTGCCCTTCCGCTTCTCGGCACCCCGGTCTTAGCCCGTGAACTGGATGAATATGGTGGGTTCAGCGGCAACAAGAATTTCAAATACATCAGCGCCCCGGCAACGGTCTATGATTTTGGCCTGACACCGGAACAGGAAGATCACGCCAAGGAACTGCACGAGTCCCTGATCATCTTTGACGGTCTGTCCGAGTGTACGTTTTACCCCGAGTTCATCATCAACATGAAACGCGGCGGTGGAACATCGGGCAATTTCTCGATTGGGATTTCGGACATGTTGCGCTGGACCCCGGACACTGTGTTCAAACCGCAGGAATGGTGGAGTTGGGAAGCGCTGAACAGGGATCTGGATGCGCTTTATCGTATGATGCACCTGTTCCGCGATGACGCGATGATGACGCTGAACCATGCGGATATACTGGAGGCAAAAAAGACCGGAAAAGTTGGCTTTATGCCGGGCACGCAGAACACCAAGTTTCTGGACGATGCTGTGAATCGCCTGGATGAGATGCACCGCAAAGGGCTGCGGATTATCCAGATTACCTATAATGCCACCAACGCCGTTGGAGCGGGCAGTGCCGAAGCTCCGGAAAACCGATTTGGTCTCAGCCGCTTGGGTCACATGGTGGTTGAGCGGATGAACGAAGTCGGATTGTTGGTCGATACTGGCCACAGCTCGCCCGAAACTCAGATGCGTGCAGCGGAAGTCTCGACCAAGCCCATCGTCATTTCCCACGCCGGGATGTTGTCAAAGATCAATCAGACACGGGCGACAACGGATGAGGCCATCAGGACAGTTGCTGACAAAGGCGGCGTGATGGGGGTTATCAGCACGCCAACAGCCATTGCCGGAAGCGATAAATGCACAGTCGAGGATATGCTCGATAACGTCGATCACGCGGTTAACATTGCAGGTATTGACGGTGTGGGATTTGGCTCTGATTTCATTATCCCCGCGACATTCGAACAAATTTTGTCTGCTCCGGAATGGGACGAGGAAGTCGTTGCAAACATCGGAGAGTTCGAGGTTTGGCCTTGGTCCGACGGGCATGTGGGCTGGGAAAATAACTCGGCCTATCCGAACATGACCCGCGGTCTGATCCAGCGTGGCTATTCGGATGAGGACATCGCCAAGATCATGGGTGGAAACTTCCTACGGGTGATCAAAGACACCATCGGCTAGACCAGCGGAAAGGAAGCCGGAAGCATCATACGCCTCTGGCTGGCACAACATCATGCATTGGTTGCTCTTGGTATTGCTCTCAATCTTCGCCCTGCCGGATACGGCAGGCGCAATGGATGCGATTGGCAAGGTGCGCCGGGAACGCCCAGCGGATCTGGACGCTTCAACGACTGTGGCCACGCGATATGGAACGCTCCAAGCGTCTTATGAGACCGATTTTCCAGAACTTCCTCTGAATAGCGTGCACACTTGGCGATTGTCCTTGCAGGACAAGAACGGCCTGCCGGTTGTCGGCGCGGACATAGATCTGACAGCGGACATGCCCGAGCATCTGCACGGCATGACCACCACACCGCTAATTCAGGAGTCTGATACACCGGGTTTGTATCTTGTTCGTGGAATGAATTTCCACATGCCGGGGTATTGGGAGGTCACTCTTGACATCTCAGGAGCAGGCAGCCGCCATCTTTTGCGTTTCAACCTGATTGTCGGTGAAAGCCAACGCGCCCCGGAGGGGAGGAAAGCGGATGAAAGCTGAACCACTCGGCTCGTCAAAAGCAATCGGCCTATTGCTGACCGCTTTCAGCTTTTGCGTTGTTCTTTCCAACCCGAGCAAAGGTGCTGACGCTGATCTCTTTGATTGGAGCGCTCGAGAACTGGCTCTGATCCAATCCCTTTCTTTATCCCAATTGCTACCTCCACCGTCCTCACCCTCGAACAAATACGCCGATGACCCGGAGGCAGCGGCTTTGGGTCGTGCGATTTTCCACGACAGCCGGTTCAGTGCCAACGGCGAGGTAAGCTGTGCGACTTGCCACCGGCAGGACTATGGGTTCACCGATGATCTTCCCAAAGGTCTTGGTATTGGCCTCGCCAGTCGCCGGACCATGCCAATTGTCGGAATGGCCTATCAGAAATGGTTCTTTTGGGACGGTCGGGCGGATTCGCTCTGGTCGCAAACGCTTGGCCCGCTGGAAAACCCCGTTGAGCACGGGATTGACCGGCATCAGGTGCAGCAGCTTGTGCTGGCGCATTACTCTCAGCCCTATCAGCAGGTTTTTGAAGACGACGCCACAAACCAGCCGGTGGACCAAGTCTTTGCAAACACAGGAAAGGCGCTGGCAGCACATGTTCGCACATTGCTGCCAGAAAAGACCCGGTTTGATTTGTATGCCCACGCATTGCAGAGTGACAGCAAAGAAACCGGTATCCTGACAGAAGCGGAAACGCGTGGTCTGAGGCTGTTTGTCGGAAAGGCCAAATGTATCAATTGCCACAATGGCCCCATGTTCACGAACGGAGAGTTTCACCACTCAGGAACCCCGGATGCCGGAGAACTGGATCCGGGGCGCGGCACTGCATTTCTAGAGCTTGAGGCCACGGAGTTCGGGTTCTTTGGTAAATGGAGCGACGCGGACCCGGAAGCAGACGGTGATCATATCCGGTTTCTGGACCGGGATACGCGCAAGTACGTCGGTACATTCAAGACACCTACTTTGCGTGGCGCGTCGGATCGTCCTCCGTATATGCACAACGGCACTTTTACCTCGCTGGCACAGGTCCTGAACAACTACCGTGCCGTGTCTGGGTCGACGCTCGCGGACGAGGTTTCCCACGGTGACCTGACGGATCGGGATCTGAACGATCTTGAGGCTTTCTTGGGAACCTTGTCGTCAAACTCCAACGATGTTCACAACTAGCTCAGGGGAAACTCGATGAAAATTACGGCTCTGGTGACTGCATTCTCAATACTTGCGACCACGGCACATGCCGAAGAAACGACCCGCTATATGCTGGAAGGTATCGCAGAGCCTTCGACTTGGGGTGCAGTTCTTGCAAATCCTCAGGATCGTGGCGCCAATGCTGAGGCGCTCATGAACGCCGCAGGATGCGAGCTGATCGACTATTACTTTGGTATGTTCAACTACAAGAGTTACGTTGTCATCCAGTGCCCCAAGTCAGTCGATATCAGCCCAATTCAAATTATCATGTTCGGGGCTGGCACAGTCGACACGGCCACAGCAACACCAATTGTGACCACAGCAGAAATGGTTGACGTGGCTAAGGCGGCCCAAAAGATTTCGGGTGCCTATGGGGGCCCCAGCGAGTGACCTTGCATCCTGGGCAGAGAAAACAGAGAGGACGAATGAGAAAATGAGTACAATTGCATTCATCAGGATGTTGTTCATTGCGTTCGCCGTGGTCGGTGTTTCGGGGACAACGGCAGTAGCCGATGAGGCTCCTGCGCAGACATTGTTTACGAATGTCAATGTGTTCGATGGTGTCAATGACGGGTTGCTCGAAAACGCAAACGTGTTGGTTGAGGGAAACCTGATCAAGACCGTCTCGACCGCTGCAATTAGCGCAGGCGGCGCGACTGTCATCAACGGAGAGGGACGCACATTGATGCCCGGCCTGATGGATATGCATACGCATTTGTCTATTGTGCGGGAATTATCAACGGCGCGTCACGAGCTTAGCCCTCTTGCACATGGCGCAATTGCGATGAAGCGGGCTGAAGGCATGCTCATGAATGGGTTTACCACTGTCATGGACGTCGGCGGGCCGGCGATTTATCTAAAGGACCTGATCGACGGAGACGCTGGTTTTTTTGGGCCGCGCATCTATTCCGCCGAGGCCTTCATTACGCAAACTAACGGGCATGGGGATTTTCGCACGCGGATGGAGTACAACCCCAACAATTCCGGAGGTATTAGAAGTTGGTATGAATACTACACGGCTTGCATTGCCGATGGCGTAACCGAAATCCGGCGCTGTGGCAGAGAGAATTTTCGCAAAGGTGCGACCCATTTAAAGATGATGGTCGGCGGCGGTGTTTCCAGCCGGTTTGATCCACTGCATGGTTTGCAAGGCTCACCCGAGGAAATTGCGGCAGCTGTGGAAGTGGCGCGAAACATGAAGACCTTTGTTACTGTGCACGCATACACCGATGAATCCGTTCGTATGGCAGTTGAAGCCGGTGTTCCCCATATCCTTCACGCGCCACTGATCACCGAAGACACCGCTAAGCTGATGGGGGAAAAGGGTGTCTATATGCAACCAAATCTGGAAGCGGTTCTCGGGCTTACCGAAGAGAACGCAGCAGCATTCTTGTCGCCAGCATCCTTTGCAAAGTGGAAATCGATCTACGATGAATACCCTGTGGCCATGGAGGCGGCGATCAAGCATGAGGTGAAGATCGTGTTTGGCACCGACCTTCTGTCTCAATGGAACCAAACACTCGCGTTCGACAAGACTGCGGCCCTCGAATTGCTGCAATTGGAGAAATATCTTGGTGCGGCTGGCGCGCTACGCGCGGCAACGTCAACGGCAGCAGAAGTCATCGACCTTATGGGGCCAAATGATCCCTATCAAGAAGGTGCAAAAGGTGTCGTCGCCGAAGGTGCATATGCTGATCTACTTTTGGTCGACGGTAACGTTTTGGAAGACCTCGCACTATTGACTGACCCGGGCAAGAACCTTGTCGTGATCATGAAAGACGGCGTGATCTACAAAAATACGCTGAACTGATACCAAAAAAGCAGGTGTCTCACGCCGTCTGGTGGCGAACTT
This sequence comes from Ruegeria sp. Alg231-54, assembly GCF_900143525.1. Classification (GTDB taxonomy): domain Bacteria; phylum Pseudomonadota; class Alphaproteobacteria; order Rhodobacterales; family Rhodobacteraceae; genus Ruegeria. The sequence continues at coordinate 9,406 of NZ_FREZ01000028.1, forward strand.
TGAAGTAAGGGAGTTCTCATGACCGCACTCGACTACATAGCTATCGGCATGATTCTGTTCATGGCGGGCCTCGGTATAGGGGTCCTAGTCTTTCTCGGGGGGTGGCCCGGTCGGGTGGCTGCAAAGCGCCGGCATCCCTATCGATCAGCGGTTTCCATCGGTGGCTGGGTCACCCTGATAGCCGGAGGTGTCCTGTTTCCCTTGGTGTTGATCTGGGCCTATGCAGGCTCCACTGATGCTGAAGTAGCTGCGGCGGATGTCGCAAAAGGCGGTGCCGCATGATCATGGTGCTGGTTGGAGGCTACGTCGGGCTGCTTTGGGTGTTGGTCAAGGTCGGCGTCTTCCCGAAATGGTACGGCTGGATGAAAGTCTCGCCAGTTGCTGTTTGGGTGATCGCTTTCATGAGCATCTTTCTCCCGCTCAATTGGAATGCCCCCATGGGCGGCTCCATGGTCACGGTGGGCTCTGTCGGAATCAAGCCAGCGGTTGCGGGGCCGGTGACCGAGGTTGTCGCCAAGTCGCGCACGCCGATCTCCGAAGGTGAGGTTCTGTTCGAGATCGACAAGACGCCTTACACCGCTGCCTTGCAGCAAGCTCAGGCACAACTGGCGCTGGCGCAGGACCAATTGGCGCGAAAAGAGGAACTGCTATCGCGCAACACGGTCGCCGTAGCCGAGGTCGAAGCCTTGCGTGCCAATGTAGCTGTGGCCGAAGCTGCCGTAACCCTCGCCGAAGTCGATCTTTCCAACACAACCGTGCGAGCCCCCTTTGACGGCATGGTTCCCGCCATGACTCTTCTATCGGGCAACCGGGTCAGTCCCAACGTGCCGGTGCTGGCGTTCCTCGATGTGAACAACCCCGTCATCAACCTGGTTCTCAGCCAGAACCAGATCCGCAACGTGAAGACGGGGCAGAAGGCCGAAGCGGTGTTCAAAGCCTTCCCCGGGCAGACGTTCCAGGGAACCGTGTCAGGATTGTTCCTTTCCTCACCGGATGCCGAATATGATCTGGATGGGGCCACCCCCGAAGTACCCACGATCACCGATACGAGCTATGTTGTGGTGCTGGAACTGGACACCCAAGGGCAAGCCCTGCCGCCAGGATCATCCGGCCAGGGGCTGGTGCTGACGGACCAAGGGACAAAGTTCCAGTTCATCAATCAGCTGACCCTGCGCATGACCACATGGATGAACTTTTTCTGATGTGGCGTCACATCTTATTGGCTGCTTTGATGGCAAGTCATGCTTCATCTACGGTTGCTCAGGAATTCGGTCCTCGTGATCGGCTTGAAGCCGCTGCGGCAACCTCAATTGGCGGCCCCGCCAACGCCGAAGCGCAGCAAGAGCAGGACCGGCTGCGCAGGCTTCAAACCTCACGATGGCCCGGATTTGATCGAACTATCGATCCCGCCGAATCCTGGAAAGAGAGGCTACGGAAGGAAACCGGCCTTGCCCTGTCGTTTGACTATCAGGCGCTTTACCAGAGATCCGACAGTACCGTTTCCGGTGTCGATGAAGGCGCATCGGGACAGGCTAGGATTCTGGGGACATGGACGCTGGCAGATCGCGGCGGGAGCAATCCCGGCAGCTTTGTCTTCATCTTGGAGAACCGTCACAAGCTGGGTCTGAACCAGACACCTACCGGTCTGGCGGGTGAAATCGGCTATGTCGGGCTCACCGGCCTGACTTTCGGAGACACCGGCAATAGCTTGTCCGTAGCTTACTGGTCTCAGGCGATCATGGGCGGGCGAGGCGGCATCGTTGCGGGTCGGATTGATCCCGGTGATTACACCGACATCCTGGGCTATGTGAACCCTCGCACCGGCTTCCAGAACTTCGCCATCAACTACAATCCGGTGCTGACGATCCCGGACCCCGGCTTCGGAATTGGTGGCGGTGTTCACTTGACGGATCAGATCTACGTGCTTGGGATCGTTTCGGATGCGAACGGTTCGTTGACGGATGTTGACTGGTTTCCGGGAGGCGCCGAGTTCTACAAATACGCCGAGATCGGCTGGACGCCGGCCCGGAACCAACGCTACCTAACCAATATCCACCTCGGCGCATATCACATCGACGCCCGAGAGGACAAAGGCCTGCCGTCCAGTTCAGGGCTCGTCCTGTCGGGCAACTACACGTTTGAAAACGATCTGATGGTGTTCGGGCGGATTGGATGGTCCGACGGCAATGACCCGATTGCCAAAAAGGGGGCGACCGGCGGGTTGATCTGGCGACCGGGGTTCTATGATGACCTGATTGGGGTCGCTGCAACCTGGGCGGAACCAGTGATCGCCGGATTGGAAATTCAAACAACCTTCGAGGCGTTCTACCGAATGGATGTCTCCGACAACCTGGTACTAACGGCTGACGTGCAATACCTAAAGAACCCGGGGTATAACGCAGATGATCCGCTCGTGTTCGGCCTGAGGCTGAGGTTCAACCTGTAAAAAGCGGACTTAGTCGGCGAGCGCCGCGAAAATCGGAAAGCCGTTCGACGCTCTGGGCGGGAACGTCCGAAAGGGTCTGAAAACGGGCATAAGTTGCAGAGAGCATGAAAACGCCGAAACAAACTAATTCTACCGTTCGTTTTCCGAATAATCCGACGCCATTTTGACGTCGTCACAGTTTCCATTCCCGGTACTTGGTCGGGGAGAACCCTGTCCATTTTCGGAACGCACGGGTGAAACTGGTTGAGTCTGAGTAGCCTAGTTGGCCAGCGATTTCAGAAATACTCGTTTTTTCCTGCGCCAGGGCACCCACTGCAATTTCACATTTCAGATCATTGGTGATTTGGGTGAGATTTGTGCCCTCAAAGGCAAGCAGCCGCATCAGAATGCGGTAGTTCATGCCGCAAATCGATGCCATCTTTGGCCCGGACAAACCGGGTTCGCCAATATGGGGCCTGAGGGCTTGCTTGATTGAAGAAACGATGGATTTAGCTGGGTTCTGGCTTTCTTTTTCTAGAAGAGCCCGCCTGAGAAAATCGGCCTCGTCGAATTGCCTGGCAAGCCATTGGGCTGGGAACCGGATCTTGTGGCCTTGGCGGTCCCCTTTTACTGCGTGGATGCCGTGAAATATCTGTGGCAATGCCTTTGATTCGCTGACCGTTACCAATACCTCTGACGGCTTCCAGTCTGGGCCCATGGCGTGTCGCAAAATTGAAATCAGAAAGCCCACATGAAACCCGTCGACCTGAGCAGGTGTAAGCGACAATTTAAAGGATCTGTGCCCACTTATGATGGCCATAGCCCCATGAACATCCAGCCTTTGCTGAATTGCACTGGAATGCTTAGTCGCGGAGACAACCCACGCAGTCAACAGGTCGCCAATGGTAGAGGCCGTTTTGGAAACGCCAACGGTTGGATACCATTTGCTCAGATCCAGATTCTCACCAATTCTGGCGCAAAAATCCCTCTCGCCTGACGCATCGGCCGCAGCCTCAAGAAACTGATACATGACCATCGCATGCACAAACGTGTCCGAATCCAGCAGTGCCTCGCGGTTAAGGCCGACGCTGTCCAGAACGTCGTCAGAAGGCAGGCCTCGTTTGTCCATCTCCTCAAGGACCGGATGGGCCGATATCAGCCGAACCAAAGGCAATGTCGACATGCTGGACCGTGCATCCGGCCCGGTAATCAGGCGGTCATTGTTCATAATCCCATAACATCACTGTTTCCGCCCGCTGGGTAAAAAAATTTGACAGACCTGACGGGTTTGACAACTTTTCCGCCCAATTGGTGCCAAACCTGTCAGGCGCGAACTTTCATCAATTGTCTATGATCATCAGGCACCTCGGCGATTTCAGCCCCAGTGCTTTGAGTTCCAACATCGTGACGGAGTTCAAGCATGCCAGCCCATTGTGCAAACCGCTCACCAGCTGGATGCATCGATTTTGGGCGCAGCTTTTCTCAGTAGGCTGCCACATTTCAATCTAACTAGGAATGGGAGAAAACCAGGATGAGTACCGATTATGACCCCGAACTGCCGCCTGATGATACCGACACCGGAACCGTCATAGATAGACGCGAATTCATGGGAACCGCAGCCGTTGGGGCAGCCGCATTCAGCGCGAGTGTGATCGCCAGCTCCAGCATGGCAACGGCGCAGACGGCGGCCGACGGCACAATACCGACCGTTGACTGGAAGACGGTTGATCCGGGTTCACGAGGCAATGATCTTTACGCGCCGCAGTCTGGTTTCAACAATACAGATGTTACCTGGTGGCCTGGGCGCAATGTCTCGGGTTTGACTGTTGGACTGATCCAGTTTCAGGCCAACCTGCCGATGATACCGGGCAACATGGGAAACGCGACGACGTTCGATTTCCCGATGCTGTATCGCGAGATGAATGCCGAAAATGTTCTGGACGTGATGGCGACAACACCTGTCGAGCAGTTCACCGATGCCTGCGTCGAGGCCGCGCAGTGGCTTGAAATGCAGGGCGTTCGGGCGATCATGGGGAACTGTGGCTTCTTTGGTCACTACCAGATCGCGGTTCAAGAGCGGATCAATACGCCATTCTTTTCCTCCAGCCTGATGATGCTGCCAATGATGGTCCGGTCTTTGCCCGGCAACAAAAAAGTTGGTGTGCTGACCGCCAACGGGCCGCTTCTGCGCGAAGGCCCGGCGATGGAGAACTGCGGACTGAGTCCGGATGACAAGGCCAATCGCGTCGTGGTCGAAGGGTGCGAAGATGACATCGAGTTTGCCAGGGCCATGGCCGTTCAGGGTGCCTACAATCCAGTGAAATTTGAACAGGACGTGCTTACTGGGATCAAACGCCTTTTGGCAAAAGACCCCGATATCGGTGTGATCCTTTTGGAATGTACCGAACTGTCCCCGCATGCGCATGCCGTTCAGCGGTTGGTGAACATGCCTGTTTGGGACTACACGTCACTGACCAATTGGATCCACGCGGGTTGCGCACGCCGACCATTCTCCGGTCACGTCTAGCTCAATTAACGCTGATCCTGGAATCCGCCAGGGTCAGCATTTTCTGGTTCAAGGTATCGGGTGGATATGTCGCCTGTAAATAAGATCGATTGGGATAAAGCAATGAGCAGGTTTCTTACGATTGTTTTGATCGGAGCAGGAGTTGGTCTGAATTTTGTAGGACAAGATGCGTTGGCTGAAGATGCAAGTTCAACAACCATTCTGCCTCAGACCACTATCCGATTTGGTGGGCCTGATGCGGTCCCAAGCCAGTTGCGCAATGACGCCAGAAAAAAAGACACGCTAACTGGGCAGGATGTCTTGCTCAGCTATCGGGAATGGAAAGAGCGTTTCCGCGAAAGAACCGGCATCTCATACACTCTGGACTACACTACCGCGGGGCTGTTTCCATCGAACACGATCAGCGGAGAAAACAGTTTCAACAGCGGCGCCGTGCGTTTCTATGGCCAATGGGAACTGGTTGGACGAGGTAGCGACAATACAGGGACTTTTGTCTGGAAAGTTGAAAATCGCCATGGGTATTCCGGCCCACCGGTTAGCGCAGCGGCGGCGGATATTGGTCTAGCCGGGGCGATGCTTAGTTCGCTGAGCGATGCTGGCAACAGGCTGACCAACTTTTACTGGAAACAAAACCTGCGTGGTGGGCGCCTGGAAATTATTGGCGGCATGCTCGATGTGACCGACTGGACGGATGTATACGCGCTGGCTTCGCCCTGGACTGGCTTCTTCAATTTCGCCTTTGGGACCGGTGGCGCCGCAATGGCTCTGCCCGACGATGCAGCGCTTGGTTTGTTCGTAAATGGGATGATCACCGACAACCTTTATTTCGTGACAGGTTTTGCTGACGCTAATGCGGATTCGACCGATCCGATGAATGGTTTTGATACCATTGGGGACGGCGAATTTTTTAAGACGCTTGAGATCGGTTGGGTCACGTCACAGGACCGGTTCTATCTGGACAACACGCATTTGACTCTCTGGCATATCGACGAACGCCAGGCGGCCGGAGTACCCGACGGATGGGGCGTGAACTTTTCCTACTCCCGCTCTTTTGACGAGAAGTGGATGCCTTTTTTCCGGGCCGGTTATGCCAAAGATGGCGGCACCATTTTACAGAAATCTGTAAGTGCTGGGTTTGCGCATCATTTCGGCGCGGGTGACAGCCTGTTAGGTTTTGGTGTCAATTGGGGTCAACCAAATGAAACCACTTATGGTCCGGGCTTGAGCGACCAGTACACAGTCGAATTGTTCACGCGACTCCAAGTTTCAGAGAACATTCAGATCACACCCGACGTTCAATATATCAAGAACCCCGCTCTGAACCCAACAGCAAACCACAGTCTGGTTTTGGGATTGAGGATGCGGGCGGTCTTTTAATGTTAGTCATGCTTGCACGGCACAGATTTCAATGCAGTAGCTAGGCTTAAAACTGAACCCAACCCAGTGACCAATTTGAGTTTGAAACAATCACTCGTCCACTGTGGGTTGATCGGCAGGTTTGGGTGCGAAGCACTAGTTGGGTCAGTACCTTCGAATGGCGGAAAAGTCCGCACTGCCGCCTGTGACCGGGCAAGCACGCTGCAATTGCGGCGAACGTCAGCTCCTGAGGACGGCACCGCAGCATGAAATCGCGGCGGAACCGATCAAACGGCTGACTTTGCAAAGGTCACTATCTGCGCAAAGCCGCCATCGGATCATCACGCAGCATCGGTCATATATGGGCTCGCACCGGACTTTCTCTGCGACAGGCCCGAATTGGTCGAATGAGCCCCGAGCTGCCTTTCCCAAGCTACTTGATCTCTGCGGCTGCATGCGTCCGGTAAGCGGACGAAGCCGCCATTGGCCGCATCGTTAACCAATTACTGCAACGCGGGAGGCACTGTCAGAAGAACTTGTCTTGAGGCGGGCATGGCGAGCACTTAGCGTCGCAGGATGACAAAACGCAGCCCTTTTCGCTACTTCAAGACGAGCCCCGAGATCATCCGTCTGGCCGTCATGATGTATGTTCGGTTTCCGCTTTCGCTTCGCAATGTTGAAGATCTTTTGCACGAGCGCGGCATCGAGATCAGCCACGAAACTGTGCGTTATTGGTGGAACAGATTTGGCCCGATATTCGCCGCAGAGATCCGCAGAAACAGGGTCAATCGGATGCGATCTTATTCGAACTGGCAGTGGCATCTGGACGAGGTGTTCGTGAAGATCAATGGCGAGACGCACTACCTATGGCGGGCTGTGGATCACGAAGGCGAGGTGCTGGAAAGTTATGTGACCAAGCGCCGTGACCGCAAAGCTGCGTTGAAATTCCTCAGAAAATCAATGAAACGCTACGGTCAACCTGAATCCATCGTGACGGACAAACTGCGGTCTTATGGTGCGGCGATGAGAGTTGTCGGGAACGGTA
>NZ_FREZ01000026.1 GCF_900143525.1 Ruegeria sp. Alg231-54
GATCATCTGGGCGCCACTAACGAAACAGGAAGAATACCGGCAGCCGATCGCTTGATCCTGCCACGAGATGCAAGACGCTTGATGTGATGATGCGAAACGAAGTCAACCAAGAGTAACGAAAGCCCGGCGAATGTCGTGGCCCCTGAGGTCGTTTAGCCGATAGGAACCTTGCTCGCGGAACTCATCAGGGCCAGTGGCAACTGCCAAGCAAACAGGCCGGACACAGGACTGAACTGAAGGACCATCGCAATCACAGAAATCTCTGGCAATGCAGGAGCCATCTACACAAGACTTTCGTCGGCGGATCGCGGTGCTGCGTCGCAACCCGCGCAGACCGGGCATTGGCTGCGGGCGCAAAATCAAGTGTCGCGGGAACTCACAGATCGCGGAATAAGCCGACTATAGAAGCAACCGCGCTAAGATCTGCTTGGTGTGAAAGCGTTTCAATGTTAGACAGGCGCGAACGTTTACTGAATTGCACCACCCTTCACTTACGCTAGGCAGTTTCGAAGTCTTTCCGCAAACAATCCCGCAAACTGTTTAGTCGCAGCCGATCGAAACTGCGTGGGAGGGTAAACAGCATAGATACCTCCAGATGGAAGCGCCCAATCCGGAACAAGCCGGATCAATGTGCCGTTTTCGATTTCTCTCTTAGCGAAAAAATCTGGCAGAATGGAGATCCCAGCCCCTTCTATTACCATTGCCTTGATCGCTGGTGTAACGTCTGCTCGCAGTGCGGGGTTCATTTGAACGTCAGAGGTTTCACCGGTAGCTGTAATAAATTTCCAACTCAGTGAGTGTGGCAAGGCTCTGTGTTCGACGAACGGAAATGCTGCCAATCGTTCCGGATGTTCTGGTCGCCCAAGTAGCTCAACCAAGTCAGGCGACGCCACTACGATTTGCTGAAAGTCGGCCAACTTGCGCGCAATGTTGGCGGAATCGGCAAGCCAGCCTACCCGATACGCAATGTCAAATCGTGCCTCGACCGGATCAAACCGCGTATCACTTAACATCAAATCAATCGTGACAGCCGGATAGGCGATGCGAAACTCGGCCACGACCGGTGAAACGTATGTAACGCCCATATCGAGAGGGGCGGTGATGCGCAAGTTTCCAGTCGGTTCTGCGCGCCCTTGTTTTACCATTTCATAAGCTTCTTCGGCCTGCGCCACTGATGCACGTGCGGCTTCATAGAAGGACTGGCCGGTTTCCGTGAGATTCAGGTGGCGAGAGTTGCGCACAACAAGCGTTGCACCAAGCTCTTCCTCCAGCAATTGAAGCTGCTTGCTGACAACTGCCTTGCTAATACGCATTCGTTCAGCGGCCGCAGTGATGGTACCTTCTTCCGCGATGGCAACAAAATACTCTAGTCGGTTCAGATTTGATTTCTTCATCTCTTGTCAACTTTTGACTGACGCAGTGTCTACAAGTATTACCTTTAGTCTACAATAGCGGCGCACTACCTGTGGTCCACCAAAACGGAGACTGCAATGACGCGCTTCACCTATTTCTACGATACCTATTGCGGCTGGTGCTATGGCGCGGCTCTGGTGATCAATACGCTGATTGAGTGTGGTGCTGATGTCACCGTCATGCATCGCCATTTGTTCCAAGGCGCAAATGTATACCGAATGGGCGATGGCTTTGCGCGAATGGCCCTGCAATATGACCGACAAATAGAACAGCTGACCGGCCAGGAATTCAGTCCTGTTTACGTTCAAGACATTCTTGGAAACCCGGATGAAGTTCTGGATTCCGGTCTGACCGCATACGCCGCTGCTTTGGTCCACGATCAGGGCGCCAAGGCCGAGATGATGCTGGCACATGATCTGCAGCAGGCACGTTATGTCGACGGTATTTCTGCGGGTAACAGCGAAGCGGTCCATAGTGCGCTGCTTGAGTTCGGCGTGAACCGTCCGTTGGACGAAGGCAGAAACCACACCCGGCAGATCAGCACGGACGCTGCAAATTTGCAATCACGGGTCGGGTCGCAAGGTGTCCCGACTCTGGTGATGCAAACCGACGGCGGAACAACCCAAGTCGACGTCTCACCCTACTACAACCTTCCTGAAGAGATCGCGGCATTGGCCGCATAAATGCAAGGAGCATCCCTATGAAGACGATCCTCACTTCTACTGCAGCCGTGCTGCTTTCCACCGCAGCCTTCGCGGCTGATCTCACCATCACGGCTTTCAACCCGAATGACGGCAGCCTATTTCCGGTCTCATCAAACCTTATCGAAGGCCCGAATGAGGTGGTTCTCGTAGATGCGCAATTTGAAAAGGATGATGCCGAGCAGCTGGTGGACATGATCAAGGCGACAGGTAAATCCCTGACGACCGTCTTTATCAGCCACAAAGACCCTGACTTCTATTTCGGGCTGGATACGATCCGTGCAGCCTACCCGGATGTCAAAATTGTCGCGACACCGGAAACCGTCAAAGGCATCGAGAAAACCATCCAGCTCAAATACGATTTCTGGGGCCCGATCTTGGACGCGAACGCCCCATCCGAATTGATTGTTCCTGAGGTTCTGGAAGGCGACAGCCTGACGGTCGATGGTGAAACCGTGCAAGTGATTGGCCTCGATGGACACGATCCGGTTCATACCTTCCTGTGGGTGCCATCCGAAAAGACCGCACTGGGCGGCGTTGTTCTTTATGAAAACGTGCACGTTTGGATGGCCGACAACCAAACCCCTGAAAGTCGTGACAGCTGGCGTGCGACGTTGGACCAGATTCTTGCGCTTAACCCCGAACGGATCATCCCGGGTCATGTCATTGGGGACAGCGCAGAAAACGCAAGCATCGTTGATTTCACAAAGGAATATGTCGCCGCGTTCGAGGCCGCCGCGAACAAGGCGGAAGGTTCCGCAGAATTGATCGCCGCGATGCAGGCAGCCTATCCCGAATTTGAGAACGCGAGCGATCTGGAGCTAAGCGCCCAGGTTATCGAGGGCGAGCGTTCCTGGCCGTAAGCGTAAACCGGCATCAGAAGCCGTCCACTTCGGTTTCTGTATTACAAAAGGGGCGCTGGCCTATAAACTCCGGCGCCCAATCACCAACAGTGCAAAACTCGGTTTGCTGTGAACGACATTGCATTCGCCGCGAGGAAGAGAAGCAATTTCATGTCTTGCAAGTTCACGAATACCAAGATCACGCAATGCAGCATCATTGGCGCTGTCCTGTTTGCATTCGCTTCGGCGACAACATTTGCCGTCAACGCTCAGGAGCAAAACATGACTCCATTGGAAATTGTCAAAAGCACCTATGAAGGCGAAACCTCCGAAGAAAACGGTCGCAGCCTTCAGGCGCATTTGGCTCCTGATGCCAAATGGACAGAGGCAGCGGGTTTTCCCTATGCAGGAACCTATACCGGTTTTGACGAGATCGCGAAAAATGTGTTTGCGCGGTTGGCTTCTGAATGGACCGACTATCGGTTTGTTCCTGAAAACTATGTAGCCGATGACCGCCGCGTCGTCGCATACGGGACCTACTATGGAACGTATAATGCAACCGGCAAGGCATTTTCGGCGCGCGTTGCACATGTCAGGCAGGTCAAAGACGGCAAGATCGTAAAATTCGAACAGTTTGTCGACTGCGCGCCTGTAAATGAAGCGATGGAGTAATTGATCCCATCTCATCCGAATACCAATTTCACTCAACATCGGTCGGCAGGCCCAAAAAACGCGCCGCCGATAAAATCTCGGGAATGAATAAAATGATAGCAGCTCTGAACAATCAATCTCTGCGGGTTCTCAGCATTCTGCGGATCATGACGGGTCTTCTGTTTGCGGCTCATGGAACCCAGAAAATATTGAACTTCCCTGCGCCGCCAGAGTGGGAGGTCGCGACATTCTCGATGCCATGGTTTGCTGGCATGATGGAGCTTTTCGGCGGTGCCTTGATTGTTCTGGGCCTTTTTACGCGCCCGGTCGCGTTCCTTCTGTCCGGTTTGATGGCCAGCGCCTACTTCATTGCCCACGCCCCGCAGAACTTCTATCCGATCCTGAATGCCGGTGATGCCGCAATTTTGTACTGTTTCATCTTCCTGTATTTTGTATTTTCCGGCCCAGGTCGCTGGAGCCTTGATGCAAAGATGGGCCGCGAATAGCTGAGGAGGAATTTGATGACTCATTCAAAATCGCGCCGAAAAATTCTTGCTGGAATAACTTCTGCTGCGGGGAGTTTATTCCTGTCCCGGACTGTATTGGCGGCCGAGTTGACACCGCGCGCTGCAGAAGGACCATTTTATCCGACCAGATCGATGCGCGTGAGCGACACCGACAATGACTTGGTGAAGATCGCAGGGCTTGTTCGCGAGGTTGGCGGGGAAATCATCACGCTCAAAGGTCAGATTACCGGTCGCAATGGTATCCCGATAACGGGTGCGCGCATCGAAATTTGGCAATGTGATGTGAATGGAAAGTACTTGCACCCCGGCGATGATCGTCCAGTGCCCTATGATCAGGGTTTTCAGGGCTTTGGCCACGATATCACGGATGACGCTGGCAACTATGCGTTTCGCACGATCAGGCCAACCAAGTATCCGGGGCGAACACCACATATACATGTGAAAGTCTTCGATGGAAGCCGAGAGCTTCTGACCACGCAGATCTACATTGAAGGTGATCCTGACAATGCGAAAGACGGGCTCTATCGCAGGATGTCGAAGGCGGAAGCCAGGGCGGTATCCATGGCATTCACCGAAGGGCCGAAAGGCACAGAAACTATCGTAAACATTGTTGTCTGACGGGCTTGGCCGGATCAGTAAAGGAACAGATTATGAAAAACGCATTGATCGTCGCAGCCATGGCAATCCTGACGCCAGCCTTTGCCACAGCACAATCCGCAGATGCCTTCACCCATGTAGCGGGCAATGTCTATTACCTCCAGAACGGCAGCTACAATTCGCTTGTTGTCGTCACCGAGGAAGGGACCCTTGTTGTCGATCCGAACGGCCGCACGGCACAGCAGCTGCAGGACAATCTTCCCGCACTAACGGACCAGCCAGTGACGCATCTGATTTTCTCGCATTCGCATGGCGACCACGCCTCGGGCGGTGATGTCTATGGCGACGATGTTCAGGCCATCGCGCATTCGAACGCTCCGGCAACACTGGGAGGCGTTGGTCTCGATGCCCAGTTCGATCAAGAGCATAGCGTTCAGTTGGGCAAGAACACGATCGAACTGACGTATCTTGGGTCTGGTGACGAAGAGGACATGATCGCAACGGTTGTGCGCCCCGAAAATGTTGTCTTTCTTGTCGATGTCGCCGCACCCGAACGCATGTTCTACACCAGCTTGGGAGGCGACAATGTTGAGGGTTGGTATCAGCAGATACTCACCGCCGAAGCGCTGGAATTCGATATCTTCGTGCCGGGCCACGGTCGTGTAGGCAATCATGACGACCTAACAAACGTTCGGCTCTATATGGAAGAACTGCGCGCAGATGTTTTGAAAGGGCTGCAAGCCGGCAAATCGACCAACCAACTGGTCGAAGAACTTATCTATACCGGACGAAACCATTGGCAGCAATACGAAGCCTGGCGCCCAAGCAATGTGCGTGGCATGGCTCAGCATCTGATCAACGGCGGAGTCGTTGATTACTGAAAATTTTGCCGATTTAGAGATTGAAATACAGAGATTGGCCGCCCGCGGTGAAAACACAGGTAGCGATACCCAGTTTCTATATAGTTCGATAAAGCAACCGCTCAGACAACCTGCGGTATTGGTAGTTATGGGCTCCTTCCGGATCTCGGGTACGGCGCAGCATCTCGTGACATGATGATCTGTCAACGTCGGGTTGTCGTTGTGGGAGGGCATGGCGGATAGGAGAAACAGTCATGGAAACTCTGAACTTACCAGCCATTCGCGCACTTCGCCCAACTTGGAACAATGGTCGCCTCTTCGGTCAGAAGAGACCACTGAAACCAATGCATGTCTGGGCAATCCGCGTCCGACTTGAATTGGTCGAGAACTATCGCGACCTCGCACTGTTCAACATGGCGATCGACAGCACGCTTCGGGCTGTGATCTGTTGAAGATGAAAGTCGTCGACATCATGGGTAACATCAGAGAACGTGTCTCCGTCCTACAAGGCAAAACACAGAAATTTGTGCGCTTCGAGGTTTCCGAAGGCACGCGTAGCTCCGTCGAGAAGTGGATGGAGGATGAGCTAATAGACGGCTCAGAGTATCTGTGGCCATGTCACTTCAGGGGCAAAACTTACGACAGACCAGTCTGACACAAACTTTGGCATTGCTTTCGTTAAATTATGTTGGTGCGTCTTCAATGTGGTGTGAATAGTTTGCGCTTCTTGGAAGCTCAGCTATTCCCAAGACGATCGGTTTGCCCTAAGGGCTATCGATCAGGGCTCCATCCTGCGAAATCAAACCTCAGAGTTGTACACCCTCCACTCATCCGGCACGCCCTTCAGTTTACGCGTGCCAAAACTGGAAAACTGCATCCCAGACCCGGCAACCAAATTCTTGACCGTGCGCGAAACAAGCACGTCGTCCTCGTTTCCAAGCTCGGAAATCCGTGACGCAATGTTAACCGCAATCCCACGAACATCATCGTCTGAAATTTCAACTTCGCCTGTGTGCACGTCAATTCGGACACCCAATCCGATCTAGGCAAGTCCGCGACAAACGGCCTGAGCACATTGGATCGCTCGTGCAGGGCCATCAAATGTTGCCAGGAAACCGTCGCCAAAAGATTTAAACTCACGACCTCGAATACGAGCAAACTCCTGACGAACAATCTTGTCGTGGAAAGAAATCAGGTCGTTCCATGCCTGATCTCCCATTTCTTCGGCCCTTGCGGTGGAACCGACGATATCGGTGAAAAGTACAGTGGCCAGCACTCGGTCATGTCTTGGTGCCGAGGCCGACCCGGTCACAAAGGTTTCAATATCCGATGCGATCTGGTCGGCATTCTTCCCCACGAATAAGATGTGGTCAGAACCCGGGTACTTCACAAGGCGCGCGTTTGGGATCAGCTCTGCCAACATACGCCCCCCGTCACATCGACGTTCACATCTTCTGTGCGATGAAGCATGAGCGTCGGAACCTGTATGGTTGGGAGCCCATCGGTTATGTCGATCTCACTGTTCATGCGCATGATCTCGGTTGCAACTCCCAGGTTTGCGCCCAGCCTTTCGAATTTCCTCACCATTGCTGGAAGGCGGCATCGCCCACCATGGACGGAACGAACATCCGCAGACTTTCCCCGCTTCCCCAAGCTGTGTCAATATACTGAAACAGCCCTTCCAGTGCTTCGTCAGTTGGGAACCAGGACGTAAACTTAGCGAATGCGCCATAAAGAATAAGGCCTTGGCACCGCTCGGGATGATGCGCCGCAAACAGGGATGCTAACGAGTCGCCTTCGGATATGCCGAATACGATGGCTTCTTGCATGCCTGCCGCGTCCATAACGGCCCGAACATCATCCATGCGGTGATCATGCTCGGAAGGTTACCAGCCCGGTCCCTCGTTTGTCGAAGATTACGACGCGCGCGAATGTCGCCAACCTATCTAACCACCGGGCACATCTGGGTTCGTCCCAATAGTTCTCGATATGAGAGATAAACCCAAGAACAAAAACGAGGTTCTTTGGCCCATCGCTAAAAAGCTGATAGGCGACATGCACGTCTCCACTCTTCGCGTATCGCGTCGTTGGCTGCATTTCTTCCCCTGCCCGACAGCTTCCAACTTAGCCAAGGTGTATCAGGGTGCGGTCGCAATAAATAGTTGGTTAAAAAACAGTCAAAAGGGTTTGCGTCGCGCCCAGGTTTTTCCTTCAGCGTTGCACGTCTAGGCACGATGAGTTTTTACTCCACAAAGCCAAAGCGTCTTGGGGACCTATAAAAACTGAGAAAATCCGCTTGCTATCTTGTGTAGCCCTAACTGCGCGTGGCTCGAAACTGTTTTGTGTTGTGGCAGGAAGCTGGTGGTGACTCCAAGCTTTTTGGTCAAAGCGACCTGGCCCATTCCAGACATTCGAACAAAGCAGAATTTGGGATGACTGCTTCAGCAGAGCCAAAATTTGTAGACTGCATAACATCGCACGGTTAGTTCGTCGTTCAACAGGACCTTAAAATCCTTGGCTGCTTATCTCTTGGATGGATTTTCGAATTGGAAGTTCAACTGGCGGTTTGTTCTGAGATAAGACAAAGGCGTCCCCAAAGCCTCCTCTGCTTTTAAGATCACAGAAGCCGAAGCACGGGCGTCTTCACCTGCATCATGGTGATGAAACTCAAGGCCGAGGTATTTCTTAAGATTTGCCAACCCGTGTCCACCGGCGCCCTTCAACGACGGCCATGCTCGACGGGCAATCGACACGCTATTCGTCCAATGCGACGAGAACATTGACACGCCGTACCGGGCACAAGCAGCCGTCATCGCCTTTTCATCAAATGTACTGTGTTGCACAAGGTTATGGGTGTTCAGGACTTCAAGTAAGGACGCGTAAACCGAGGGGAATGTTCCAGCCCCAATCACAGTTTCGGCGGAAATCCCGTGGAGCTCAGTATTGAATGACTCAAACGGTCCCTCAGGGTCAATCAAGACAGAATAGGTTTGCAAAAAACCACTGTCGCTAACAAAACAAAGCCCAATCTGGCATATGCTACCGATAGATTTGTTCGCCGTTTCGACGTCCAATGCAATAAATCGAAAAGGTCCGGCCGGCGGCGTACTAAGATGTCCAAATCTGTTCAATGTATCCACCGATTAGGCGCTCTGCATCTGTCGAAATTCCTCAACCCTCGATGCCAGGTCGACAACTGAGCATCCTAGTTTTCGCGGGTCGAATGGGTCTTGGCAAGTCGTTTTCGCTCTAAACGAGTGCAGCCTGCCTATATGGCGCTTCACTCAAGGCCCTAGGCGGACATTCGTTGCCACTTCAACATCATGAAGCCCAGGCGCCTTGAGATCGCCGTTCGCTGCAGTCGCGCGTTCGCAATTGCCATAGTAACCCTAGGGGAGGGCGGACAAAATGTCATTCGACTTCAGACGATACTATGGCTGCTTTCTTGGTGAGGTAGTACAATTGGGCGATAGAAATTACTCGTCCAACAAACGACTCGGAACAGGCGCGATTAAGAACATTGCAGCATCACCACGATGGAGGTTTCGAGTTTTGCCAAGGACGGTCCAAATCGGGCATCTTGAAAGCGGAACCTTGCCGCAGTGCGTGATTTTGCGACGGAGGCAGTAATTCAGTGCACTAAGCTAAATGCGAGATGCTCTGGAAGCTACTGAACCAGTCTGGTCGAAATACTCTACACTTGGGTTTGGGAAAATTGTCCGCCAAGAGGAGAAGTAACACGCTAACAAGAAACAACACCGTGACAACTGCGATAGAAGTAAGAATGCCAATAAGTTTTTCACATTGGCCCTCCCAAGGGTGTGGATAAACAGCAACGAACTACATTTGGGTGTCTTCTTGGCGTAAATAAAGAGGGAAGATGCACCATAATATGCTGATTAATAATCGCAAAAATTAAACATTAGGCTAATCCTAATGTTTGGTGAGGAAGTCAGTTATTAGAAGGATCGCGCTGCCCGTATATACCTGAGTGGAATTTCGCAATGCTCGGGGAGGCGCAATTGTCTGACAAGGAAAATATCGCGATCGACGTGCGGGATGCAGTAAAACGCTACGGCGATTTTACGGCGCTCAAGACGATCTCGCTGTCGATCATGGACAATGAGTTCTTTACACTCCTTGGCCCGTCCGGGTGCGGCAAGACAACTCTCCTGCGAATGATCGCCGGTTTCGAGGCTGTAACCGAAGGTGCCATCTACCTCTATGGTGATGAGATCGAGAACCTGCCGCCCAACAAACGCCCAGTTAATACAGTTTTCCAGAACTATGCGCTGTTTCCGCATATGACCATTCTGGACAACGTGGCGTTCGGATTGGAAATGCGGGGCAAGTCGAAATCCGAGGCCCGAAAGAAATCAGGTGAGATGCTGGAGCTGGTGCAGCTTTCCCAGTTCTCGGCACGTAAGCCCAGCCAGTTGTCGGGTGGTCAGCAGCAGCGTGTTGCGCTTGCCCGGGCCCTGGCACCGCAACCCAAGGTTCTATTGCTGGATGAACCATTATCTGCGTTGGACCTAAAGCTGCGCAAGGCGATGCAACTAGAGCTGAAGCACCTGCAGCGCGAAACCGGGATCACCTTTATCTTTGTCACCCACGATCAGGAAGAGGCCCTGACAATGTCTGACAGGATCGCGGTCATGTCGGCAGGCGAGTTGCAGCAGCTGGGTGCACCAACCGATATCTATGAGCGTCCGCACAACATGTTCGTGGCGGATTTTATCGGCGAAACGAACCTTTTGGAGGTCTCTGTCGACGGTATTGATAACGGCCGCGCAACCTGCCATCTGGGCGGTGGGCATGAGTTGACTTGCAACGCCGTCGACGGGGTTGGCGTTGGGTCCAAAGTCCACATGTCGATCCGCCCCGAACGTCTGTATATGTCCGCCGAGCCGGTTGAGACCGAAGGCCTGCACGGGCGCGTGAAAGACAACATCTTTGTCGGCACCGACATCACCACAATAGTGCATCTGGACGAGGGTCCTGATTTTGTCGTTCGTACGTCGAATTCAGATCGCGGCAACAAGCGTATCTTCGAGCCGGGTGCCGAAATGTTTGTCAACATGGAGCTGGGGGCCGCGCGCCTCTTGGTGGACTGATGGCGGCGGGTGCAGCAAGCGGCGGCAGCGCAACAACAGACACCTACAAAGAGGCTCGTACGTGGCTGTTGTTGCCTGCATGGGTGACACTGTCCATTTTGGTGCTCGCTCCGGTGCTCATGATGCTGATCTACTCTTTCCTGACGAAAGAGTTCCGCGGGGGAGTGATCTGGGAATTCTCTCTGGCTGCCTACGATCAATTCTTCTTTGATCGCGGCTTGTTCGGGGATGAGCCCCCCAAAATTGAGTGGACCTATATCACTATTTTCTGGCGCTCGATCTGGCAGGCGGCGGCGGCGACGCTGCTGAGCCTCGCGATCGGGTTTCCAACCGCCTATTTCATTGCGACCCGGTCCGAGAACATGCGTCCGGTCTGGGTGTTCCTGATCACCATCCCGTATTGGGTGAACCTGCTGATCCGGACCGTGTCGATGAAATTCTTGCTGCGGGATCAGGGGCCGCTCAATGATTTTCTGATGAATATCGGCCTGATCGACAGCCCCCTGCACATTGTGAATACGAACTTCGCGGTCCAGCTGGGCCTGTTCTATTCGTACCTGCCCTTCATGGTGTTGCCGATTTATGCGGCGGTCGAACGCTACAACTTTGCCTTGTCCGAGGCAGCGGCGGACCTTTACGCGTCGAAATGGACGACGCTTCGGCGGATCTTGCTTCCTGCGGTCAAACCTGGCGTGTTTGCGGGCTGTATTCTGGTCTTTGTCCCTTCGATGGGGTCGTTCCTTGCACCTGACCTGTTAGGTGGCGCCAAGAACTTCATGATCGGTTCGCTGATCGAAGAACAGTTCAAGGGCAATGCTGGCAACTGGCCGTTCGGAGCGGCGGCATCGATGGTCTTGCTGACGATGGTGCTGATCATTCTGATGTTCTCGGCCCGGCAACAAGCCAAAGCCGACAAGGCGGGGGGCTGACCAATGGCAAACAAGCAATTCGACATCAAGTCATATCCTGGATTCAAGGGTATTACACTGCTGTGTCTGGTCATCCTTTATGCGCCTCTGGTCGTAGTTACAGTTTACAGCTTCAACGCGTCGCAATCACTGACCAACTGGGAAGGTGTATCGCTGCGCTGGTATTCAGATGTGTTTACCGGCCCAGAAAGTGGCAAGTTCAAAACGGCAGCGAAGAACAGCTTTATCATCGCCATCATCGCGGCAACCACGGCGACGACCATCGCGACTCTGGCAGCGACGGGGATGGTGCGCGGGGGTAAGTTCCGTTTTCGCACTGTGTCTTTCGGGTTGATCAGCCTGCCGCTGATGGTGCCGGAAATCGTGCTGGCGGTTGCGACCCTGATCTTCTTCAATTCGATCGGATTTGAACGCGGGCTTCTGACTATCCTGCTGGCCCATATCGCGTTCTGTATTCCCTTTGCCTACTTGCCTATCTCGGCCCGGATGCAGGGGATCGAAGACAGCTATGAACAAGCGGCACTGGATCTCTATGCCACGAAACGGCAGGCATTCACCAAAATCCTTTTGCCATTGATGATGCCCGGCATCATCTCGGGCTTCCTACTGGCGTTCATCGTCAGTCTAGATGATTTCATCATCACCAATTTCGTGAAGGGTGCGGGCGTCGAAACGCTTCCTACCGCGATCTTTGGCTCGGTCAAGCAGGGGATCAAACCGAATATCATGGCGATTTCGACCATGTTGCTGAGTGTGTCCATCGTCATGGTCACGATCAGCTATTTCGTCAGCAAGTCTGACAACACAAAATAACCAACAGATGGAGAGTCACATGAAACATATGATGAAAAGCGGCGTCGCTGCCCTTGCTCTGGCCTTTGGTGCCAACGCGGCCGCAGCCGAGGGCGAACTGGTTCTGTACCACTGGTTCGAATACATCCCGCAAGAGTTGCTGGACAAGTTCACCGAAGAAACCGGCATCACTGTCACCATGGACACATACGACTCGAACGAGTCCATGTTGGCTTCGCTCAAGGCTGGTGGCATCGGCACTTATGACGTTTCTGTGCCCGGTGATTACATGGTCTCGATCATGGCGGGTGAAGGCATGCTGGACACGATCGCCGATGGTGAGCTTAAGAACAAAGGCAACATCGCCCCCGATTGGGCCGATCCCAGCTTTGACCCCGGCCGTCAATCTTCGATTCCGTATCAGTGGGGCTCGACCAGCTTTGCAGTTAACCGCGATGCTTATGACGGTGACATTCAGACCACCGACATCTTGTTCAACCCGCCGGCAGAATTGCAGGGTCGCATCAACATGCTGGACAGTCAGGGCGAAGTGATGGCCATGGCAGCGTTGCACATGGGCATTCCGCAATGCTCCACAGATCGTGAACAGCTGAAGGCGCTGAACGCCATGCTGCAAGAAGCCAAACAGCATTGGGCCTCTTTCAACTCGGACACCGCGAAAGAAGTGCTGGTCTCGGGCGATGCGGCTGTGGGTCAGATCTATGACGGTTTCTCCGCCAAGGCGCGCGAAGAAGGTGCCAACGTGGAATACGCCTATCCGACACAAGGTTACATTGCATGGATGGATAACGTTGTTTTGCTGAAAGATGCGCCCAACCGCGACAACGCGCTAATCTTCATGGATTTCCTGCTGGAGCCCGAGAATATCGCGGCTGTGACCAATTTTGCGCAATACAACGCAGGCCTGAACGGGGTTGAAAGCTTTTTGGATCCGGCGCTGGCAGCGCAGCCTGAAAAGAATCCGCATGCCAATGCAGGCCCCGGTGTCTTTATTGAGGTTTGCTCGGAAGAGGTTCAATCGGTTTACGATCAAATCTGGACCAATCTGAAGAAGTAATCTTATTCTTCCGAGTGGCATCCCTCCGGGTCAGTATTACCTGCCTCGGAGGGATGTCTTTATTCATGGCCGCAGTGGCCAATGGAGGGAGACTGCACAATGCAAAAACCAATCCGCCTGCTGCCTGAGGGCAATCCCAAAACCGGCTTTGTTCCGTCCTCACTGGTGGCGGAAAGCGACTTCACCACCAAGGACAAGACCGAAACTATCAGCAGCTTTTTCGAAAGCCGCGATGAGAAGATCTCCGTAGGTGTCTGGGAGTGCGCCCCTTGCCGTGAGGTGATCGAAGCGTATCCCGTGGACGAGATGATGACGGTGCTTTCTGGTTCAGTCACCCTGATTGACGCGGGCGGTTCAACTCAGACCTTTACGGGTGGTGACACGTTTTTCATTGCCAAAGGCACACCTTGCACCTGGGAAATCACCCAGACTCTGCGCAAGTTCTATATGATTGCTGCGTGACTGGTGCGCGGTCCGGGCTTTTTCGCGCCGCGTAGATTTCTAAGCACCGCCAAGGAGACAATGCCCAGAAACATGACCTCCATCACGATGGCGCCCGGATTGGGTCGATAGATGAGGGATAGCGTAACCAGCGATCCCCCTGCGATGTTCCAAGCATTGAACGCGATCTTATCGGCAGGAAGGATATTGCGGGTCGACAGGTAATAGACGCAGATGATAATTACCGATCCCAGTATGCCGAGGCCATCAACCAAAGTTAGGTCTTGAAGCAGGGTCATGATCTGTCTCAGTTGCTGATGTCGGCAAGGATACGGTCCATCATCGAGTCGCAAGCGTTCAATTGGCCAATCTCAAGATATTCATCCGGCTTATGCCCTTGACGTTCCATGGAGCCGGGCCCACAAACGACGGTTGGAATACCCAACTCGCTGAAAAACCCAGCCTCGGTGCCAAAGGCAACCTTGGTGGTGGTGTTACTTTGCGCCAGTGTGTGCGCATAGGCGATAACGCCTTCGGTCTCGGCGACCTCCAGTCCGGGATAGGCGTTATACTGTTCGACCTCGATACGCGCCTCGGGGCACAGGTCCTGATACTGTGCACCAACCCTGATGGCCGCCTCCTGAATTTGTGACAAGATGTCTTTGCCATGATCCGAGGCGAGATGACGGTATTCAAATGTCAGTTCAGCTCGATCCGGCACAATATTCAGCGCCTTGCCGCCAGACATCATGCCCACATGGAACGTGGTGTAGGGCACCGAATAGGCCGGGTCGCTGTTGCCGCTTTTGGCATAGGTTTCTTGCAACGCGCGCAGTTCACCCACAAAATCAGTTGCCAGGTACAGCGCGTTGACGAATTTCGGGGCCAGCGCTGAATGCCCGCTGTGGCCGTGGCAGACGGCACGTAGCGCGGCTTTTCCCTTGTGCCCTACGGCCACCTGCATCTCGGTTGGTTCACCCACAAAACAGGCGCGTGGCTGGCCCAGCATAGGGGCGAGCCGATCCAGCATGTGCTGGATGCCGACACAGCCGACCTCTTCATCATAAGACAGCGCGATCTTGAGAGGTTCGCGCAGATCAGCCCCGGCAGCTCGATCCGCCAGCGCCATGACAGAAGCCACATACCCCTTCATATCCGTGGTGCCACGCCCATAGACGCGATTGCCTTCACGGGTCAGGCGGAACGGGTCCTTGGTCCAACTTTGGCCTTCGACCGGGACAACATCGGTATGCGCGGATAGTAATACGCCATCACCCGCAGGTCCTTTCTCGGCATAAAGCCCGGTCTTGTCGCCACCAGGGTCGGTGATGCGATGAACGGTGAATCCGCGCGCCTCCAAAAACTCTTCGACATAAGCGGCAAGCTCAAGGTTCGAGTTTTTGCTGACCGTATCGAAGCCAACAAGCCTGTCGAGAATATCCAGGGTAGAGGTCATAGGATTGAACCTGTTTTTGGTTTGACAGCCGCTTTGGTCTTGGCTGTGAGAGGGTCATTCTCTCCAAGCCTATACGACGGGCAAAATACTTAAATCTGGGAATGGCGAAGCAGAGGTTAGGAGATCTCTAAGTCCCGCAATCACCCTTCGTCCTGAGCAAAAAGACCAGGAAGCGATCCTGAATCTACGGCATGAGCACAATGATCAATGAATGCTCTTGATGTGTTTGTTTCATTCTCGGCCCGCGCGCGCAGCAAGCCGAGACGCATTGGGCGCATTTCCCCGGCCAAGGGCACAAAGATCAGCTTTTTGCCATCCGGCGACAAAACGTTCAGGGGGCGGATATTGGCAATCGAAAAACCGAACCCGTTGGCCACCAACGATCGCATGACCGACATATCTGCGGTGCGCTCCGCGATATTCGGTTTGATATTGGCTTCGCGGAAAAAGGACAAAAAATATTCACCGCTGAATGGCAGATCCAGCAATACCATTGGGCTGTCCTGCAGGTCGGGGATCGTCAGCTCGCTGCGATTTGCCAGCGGATGACCTTCGCTCAGAACTACATAAGGTGGCAGTTCATGGAGTGGCCGGAATTCGAGATCGGCGGGAATGTCCAGGTCGTAAGTCAGGGCGATGTCCAGTTCAGCCCGGCGCAACTGGCTGAAAATAACGGCCTGATTCAGTTCACGCTGTTCGATACGTACATCGGGATAGGTATCCTCAAAGTCGCGTCGCAACCCCGGTAGAACAATCTGAGCAAATGTAACCAGACACCCCACGGACAGGATGCCCTGTACCTTTCCGGTGATTTCCCCGGCCAGTGTGGCCAGCAACTCGGCCTCGCGCAGAACGAACTCGGTACGTTCCATGATTTTGTGCCCGGCCTTTGTCAGCGACAGACCACGCGCGTGTTCGCGCACAAAAAGGGCGACGCCGAATTCCACTTCTAACTGGGTGATCGCCGCCGAGATCGACGGCGATGAGACGTTCAGCTTGTCGCTGGCGGCTGCGATGCTGCCTGCCTTTCCGACGGCCACAAAATACTCAAGCTGTCGCAGCGTGTATCTGAAAGGCAAAGGCGCATCTCCGCGGTCTTGCGGATCAAGCCTTGTACTTGATCCAAGTCGTTTTCAAAGCAGTATACTTTTCAAGCGAGTGCAATGACAAATCGCGCCCAAAGCCTGACTGCTTCATGCCTCCAAACGGCGTCATTGCAGACAGCGCGTCTACCGTATTCACCGAAACGGTCCCTGCCATCAGTTTGTCTGACACCCGGCAAGCGCGGGACAGGTTATCGGTCCAGACTGACGCTGCCAGCCCATAGACCGAGTCATTGGCCATCGTCACGGCCTGGTCTTCGGAGTCGAAGGGAATGACCGACAGGACGGGGCCGAAGATCTCATCGCGCGCCAGCGGGTTGTCATGGTCTACGTCGTCGAAGATGGTCGGTTGGACAAAACAGCCCTTGCCATCCAATGTGATCCGTTCGCCCCCAGTCACAAGATTGGCGGTTTTCTTTCCTTCCTCGACAAAGCGCATGATCCCCTGTGTCTGCTTTTCATCAACGATGGCACCCATTTTCGACGCCGGGTCCAGCGGGTCACCGGGTTGCATCGCCTGCGCACGGGCGATCAGCTTATCGACAAACGCATCCTTGACCGATCGTTCCACGTATAGCCGCGAATTGGCCGAGCAGACCTCGCCCTGATTGAAGAAGATGCCAAAGGCGGCCATGTCAGCGGCCGAGTCCAGATCCTCGCAATCGGCAAAGACCAGATTGGGGCTCTTGCCGCCGGTTTCTGGCCAGACCTGTTTCAGGTTCGACTGGCCCGAATACTGCATGAACATCTTGCCGATTGCGGTCGACCCAGTGAAGGCAAGGCAGTCCACATCCATATGCAGACCCAGCGCTTTGCCCGCAACCACGCCAAAACCAGGCACGACATTGAATACACCATCCGGAACGCCAGCCTCAGCCGCCAGTTCCGCCAATCTCAGCGCTGACAAGGGCGACTGTTCGGCCGGTTTCAGCACAACCGAGTTGCCGGCCGCAAGCGCCGCGGCGGCTTTCCATGTGGCCATGTCCAGCGGGAAGTTCCACGGTGTCACCGCTCCGACCACACCCAGAGGAACACGTTTGACCAGCGCCAAATCGCCAGGCCCGGTTGGGGCGACTTCGTCATAGACCTTGTCGATAGTCTCGGCATACCACTGGAAGAAATGCGCCGAACCGGGGGCATCGATAGTGGCAGCATCCGTCACTAATTTGCCCATGTCGAGACTGTCCAGTAGCGCCATCTCTTCCAGATTGTCGCGGATCAGGTCGACAAGTTTCAGCATCACCGCTTTGCGGTCGCCAGGGGCCATGCGCGACCAGCGGCCATCCTCGAATGCGGCGCGGCCTGCGGCGACGGCACGGTTGATGTCTTCCTCATCGCATTCGGCAACCTGAGTCAGCACTGCGCCTGTGGCGGGATTTATGCTATCAAAGGTCTTGCCCGATACGGCATCGACAAACTTGCCGTCGACGAAAGCCTGCCCACGAAATGAAAGACTGGCGGCGCGACTTTTCCAATCTTCGTGCGTATAATCCAACATGATGTCTCTCTCGCTGATTATTCGTCGCCGGGTACGCCATAAGAAGGCGCTTCTCTCGGGTCGAGCGCGCGCTGAATATAGGCGTCCAGCTGCGGTTTATAGATGTCCCAGGCGGTTGCGATGGCTTCAATCGGGCAACCCTCGGTCCAATCGCATCGTAGATCGGCTACCGGCCAGCTGACCTTGTCGACGATCTTCATGCCTGCTGAATGTACCGGACCGGCCTCGCCCCCTGCGTCCAGACCGGCGCGCATGGCTGCGATCAGGCGGTCGCCGATATGACCCGAGGCCGACAGAAACCCGTCGACGATGGCCTGCGGGACGCCGTCATTGTCCAGAAGATTGCCACCCGAGGCGACGTTTTCGGCCTGCGCTTGTGTCCAGATGCCAAGGCTGTTGGGACCGGAATGGATCGCAGTGCGTCCAGCGGTGTCCACGGCCAGAACCTGACGGTACTCAATGAATTCCACGCGGGCCGTCATCTCGGCGATGGCCTCAGGCGCGGTTTTACCTTGTTCCATCAGATCCAGCGTCAGCGGGCCAAGGCTGGGGTCGGTTACGTTCTGCGATGCGACAGCACCGACACTGGCGCGGGCAAACGAACAACGGGCAGCCACGGCGGGTGAAGACGACGAAATCGCCAACCCGAACATGCCGGTATCGGCACAACGGGCGACCAGTGAAAAAGTCATACAAACCTCCTTAACGACAAAGACCGGGCTGCGCAGGGTGAGAGCGTATGTGCGCAGCCCGGTATCCTCAAATGATCGGCAAGATCAGTCGGGAATGACCGCGGTGCCGTCAATCTCAACCAACCAGTCCGGGCGTGCTAGTGCCTGAACCACCAGCCCCGTCGAGCAAGGGTAGACCCCTTTGATATACTCGCCCATGGTGCGATAGACGGCCTCGCGGTGGCGGACATCAGTGATGTAGACGACGACCTTGACCAGATGTTCCATTGAACCGCCGGCCTCTTCGATCAGCTGCTTGATGTTCTGCATGACCTTGTGGGTCTGCTCGACCGGATCGTGGCTGTCGATATTGACCGCATCATCCAGGTTCTGCGGGCACTGGCCACGCAGGTAGACGGTTTTTCCACCTTGCGTGACGACGGCCTGACACAGGTCGTTATCGAGGTTCTGCTCGGGGTAGGTTTCTTTGGTGTTGAATTTGCGAATGCGAATGTGCGCCATTTCGGTGTCCTGTTGTCTTATTCTGCGGCTGCTGGGGCGATGATAGCCGCCTGGCCATCGTAATCGGCATAGGCGCGCTGGATCGCAATCTGATCGGCTATGTATTTCGCATCGTGCCAAACGCCCCAAATGAAGGTTGAGCCACGACGTGACTGCCAAGGCAGGCCAAGGAAGTATATGTCAGGTTCGACCGAAACGCCGCGCTGGTGGATCGGCGCGCCTTTGGCGTCAAATGCGTCCGCCTTGATCCAACTGAAATCCTGACGGAATCCGGTGGCCCAGATGATCGTGGTAATACCTTCTTTGGCAAAATCGACTGACCCAAGCGGATTGGTCAAACAGTCCGGGTCTTCAAAGGGTTCGCGCGCCTCAGACTCTTCCGGCAGATCAATTCCGGTGCGCTCCACATAGGCGTCAGCAAGATCAAGCATCTCTAGATAATTGGCGTCGCCTGCGGCTACGTTGCGCTGTAGATCATCCGCGAAGCTGAGAACGCCGTTCTCGAAGCTGTTGGTCATGCCCGTGAGGGTGACCCCCTCGTTCCCAAGTCGGCGAAAATCCATCGTATGCCCACCATGGGCCCCGCTGACAGAGATGGTGACATGCTCGGTTCCGGGTTTTTGCGCAGCGATGTCCCAAAGTCCTAGCACGCCCAGCCACCAGACATTGTCGCGACCACGGTATCGGCGCGGCGGGCGGTCATGCGGACCAACCGACAAAAAGACCTTGCGGCCTGCGCGGTTCAACTCGTCTGCGATCTGCGCGCCAGACGACCCGGCACCGACAACCATCACGGCACCTTCTGGCAGTTGGTCGGGGTTCTTGTAGTAGAAGGAGTGGATTTGCTCGACACCAGCCGTTGCCGGCACGATCGGCGGAATGACCGGTTGCTGGAACGCGCCCGTGGCGGCCACAATGCGTTTGGCATGAATCTCGCCGGCAGAGGTTTCAACCTTGAAGCCTCCTTCACCCGGCAGACGTTCTGCTTTCAGCGCCTCTACACCCTCGCGAATGGGGGCTTTGACCATTTCGGCATATTCGACAAGATATTCGGCAACCCGGTCCTTAGGCACGAACGCATCGGGGTCGTCGCCGTTGAACTGCAGGCTGGGAAAACGGTCATGCCATGCCGGGCCATTGGCAACCAATGCGTCCCAACGGCCGGTACGCCATGCTTCTGCAGTGCGGTTTTTTTCCAGAATGATGTGGGGCACATTGTTGTTTGCCAAGTGCTCGCTCAGCGCGATACCAGCCTGTCCGCCGCCAACAACCAGCGTATCCGTTTTCTCAATGGACATGTGTCGGTTCCCTATAACTGCATCTCGAATTGACCCTGAGAGGTCGTTGCCATCGCTCATTACATGCCGGTCTTGGAGGACGAGCGGTCACAATGGACCGAACGCCTTGCACTTTCAGAATTCGGACATCAGCACCTAACCGGTGAGCTAGCCTATACCTGGATAACGGCCGCTTTGGATTGCCGCATTCTGTGCCACTCCAGCACGCTATGCACGTTTCCAGGTTAAGGTTTCACAAGTTCGAAACAGGTGAAATAACTGTCTAACTTACTCTTAATTAGGCTTTGGCTAACTTGTCGGGTTTTAGGGCGAATTCCCAGTCAGTTACCTACTCTCCGACAGATAAGGCGCGATCAGGTAATACAGTTCCCCCTGCGAAGAGATCTGGCATTTCCGGTAAAGTTGCTTGCGCAAGACCTTTACGGTCTGGGGGCTAATGCCAAGCGTCAGGCCAATAGAAATCGACGAATGCCCTTGCAGGATCAACAGCGCCACCTCGGCCTGTCTTGGGCTAAGGCTGATGTCTTGCTCGGCGGACAGGCGCCGGCGCAGTTGTTCAACGGTATCTTCCGGCTCACCTTCAATCGGAAGCTTGATGTCTGGCCAGTTCATTCTGACCAGCGCACTGACCACTGGGGCGATGTGATTAGCCACGCTGTAATCTCTGGACGAGAACCGCGATGCGGTGGTTGCGTCCCTGCCGATACAGACCGTGATTGAACTGGCCGGGGTGAGGCAGGCGAAATAAGCTAGCTCATCTGTCAGCGTCGTGTTGGAGTAGTAGGATTTGAAGTACTCGTTGCGCTGAAACTGATCAGGGGCGACATCGGTTAAACGATAAAGACCATCCGCAGCGCGGCTTTGATGCAGGCCAAAGAACGGATCAAGCAGATAGGCTCCTTTGACATAGTGGCTGTCGATGCGCTCAAAAACGCGACTGTCGCGAGCGTGGGTCATCAGAACCTGGGGCGCACGATTCTGAAAAAAGGCGATGATCGCGAAGTTATCGAATGAGCATGTCGCATCCAACCAACGGTGCAACGCATCACCGAAGCGTTCTGATCCGATTGCCATAATTGCGGTCGACAAGGCGTATGGCGCTGAGATTTGTGACATGTTCGGGTACCCCTCTAGGGGTATATACCCCCTGAAATAGCCAAAGTAACGTAAATACGCAAAATAGGTGGTATGTAGTCGCCAGCGCGATCATGGCCCGAACAAGGGACGCGCCGGATCAGCGGAACTGCAAAAGGACAACAAAGGGGTTGATCATGGCTAAAGATACGCTCGACATTCTTGCGCAGGATAAGCACCTGATTCAGTCCTTCGCCGATTTGGACGCGCTAAAGAAACAGGGCGCTCGCACCGTCATATCGCGGGCAAAGGGAGCCTACGTTTATGACAGCGACGGAACAGAGCTGATCGACGGAATTGGTGGTTTATGGTGCGTCAATATCGGCCATGGCAATGACGAGATGATTGCTGCGATCTCGGATCAGTTGAAAACGCTGGACTATTACTCGACCTTCTACAACTTTACCCACCCGGCAGCGGCGGCGCTGGCCGAGAAGATCGCTCAGCTTGCGCCGGGTCATCTGAATGCGGTCTATTTCGGCAATTCCGGATCGGTCGCAAATGACAGCGCCATTCGGATGCTGCACCACTATAATTTCCGCAAGGGAAAGCCGGAAAAGAAGCTGGTTCTGTCACGGCACGGCGCCTATCACGGATCGACTCAGCTGGCGATGGCGATGACCACACCTGGCTATTCCGAAGGATGGCACGCGGCCAGCGAACTCGTGCATCACCTGCGTTCACCCCACTACTGGCGCGAAGGCGGCGAAATGACTGAGGGTGAGTTCCTCGACCATCTGATCGACGATCTGACCGCCGGCATTGAGCGGATTGGCGCGGAAAACATTTGTGCATTCATCGCCGAGCCGATCCAGGGCGCAGGTGGTGTTGTGACCGCACCCAAAAGTTATCACAAGCGCGCGTGGGAGGTCTGTAAGGCCAACGATATCAAATACGTCGCCGATGAGGTCGTCACCGCTTTCGGCCGTCTTGGGCACTTTTTTGCCTCGGAAGATGTGTTCGACATGATGCCGGACATCATCACCACGGCCAAGGGCTTGACCTCAGGCTATCAACCGCTTTCGGCCACGATCGTCTCGGATGATATTCACGAAGTGATCTCGTGGCCCGACGGTATGTTCCTGCATGGCATGACCTATTCGGGCCACCCTGCGGCTGCGACGGCAGGTCTGACCAACATTGCTATCATGGAGCGCGAGCAGATCCCGCAACGGGTGCGAACGACCGGTGCCCGGTTCGAATCCAATCTGCGCAGTCTGACCGACATCGAACTAGTCGGCGAAGTGCGTGGCAGCCATTTCATGATGGGGATCGAATTCGTCAAGGGCCGCGCCAGCAAGGAAAGTTATCCGGATGAGGCGCAAGTGGGGCTGAAAGTGGCCCAAGCCTGCCAGAAACGCGGCCTGATCGCGCGACCCTTGGGCAATGTGCTGATCTTGTCCCCGACATTGATCATGGACGAGTCCATGATTGATCCCATCGAAGCCATCCTGCGCGACTCCATCACAGAAGTTGCCGCCGGTCTTTAGATCTTGATTTACTGGGGGTGACGGCCCTCCGTGAACCCTATCAGCCAGCCTTAAGGAGCCAGCCATGCGCGATCCACGCTATGATATTCTGTTCGAGCCGATGCAGATCGGCCCTCTGACCGCCAAGAACCGGTTCTATCAAGTTCCCCATTGTAACGGCGGCGGATACCGTGATCCTTCGGCGGCGGCTGCAATGCGTGGGATCAAGGCTGAGGGTGGCTGGGGCGTGATCTTCACCGAGCAGTGCGAGATGCACCACACGTCTGAGATCACACCCTTTATCGAGCTGCGTCTGTGGGAGGACAAGGACATCCCGCAACTGCGCAAGATGTCGGAACGAATGAAAACACATGGCGCTTTGGCGGGCATTCAGCTGGCATATTCCGGCATCAACGGGCCAAACCTCTATACCAAAGAAGTGCCGCTGGCCCCTTCTGCCCTTCCTATTCGGACTTTCACAAACGACCCGGTTCAAGCCCGCGCGCTGGACAAGCAAGACATCAAAGACCTGCGCCGTTGGTTCGTGAACGCTGCCAAACGGTCAAAGGACGCAGGATTTGACTTGATCTGTCTTTATGGTGCGCACGGGTTCGGTATATTCCAACACTTCCTCAGCCGTGCCACCAACCAACGCAGCGACGAATATGGCGGCAGTCTGGAGAACCGCGCCCGGTTCAGTCAGGAGGTCATCGCCGACATGCGCGACGCGGTCGGCGATACGATGGCGATCACGCTGCGGGTCAGCCTTGATGAAACCATCGGTGAGCTTGGTTTTTCGAACGCCGAGGTGCGTGACTATATTGAAATGAACAAGGACCTGCCGGACCTTTGGGACTTGGCGCAGGGAACCTGGGAAGACTGTTCTGGCCCTTCACGTTTCAAGGAAGAAGCCGCACAGGAAGAATTGGTGCGTGGTATTCACGATCTAACCGACAAACCGATCGTCGGCGTGGGCCGGTTCACTTCACCCGATGTTATGGCCAAGATGGTCAAGGCCGGCACGCTGGATTTCATCGGTTGCGCCCGTCCATCCATCGCCGATCCGTTCCTGCCCAAAAAGATCGAAGAAGGCCGGATTGAGGACATCCGCGAATGCATCGGGTGCAACATCTGCATTACGGGCGACATGACCATGTCGATCAGTCGTTGCACCCAGAACCCGACCTTCATGGAGGAGTGGCGCAAGGGCTGGCACCCCGAGAAAATGAACGAAAAAGGTGATAGCTCGAACGTGCTGATCGTGGGCTCGGGCCCTGCGGGGCTTGAGGCCGCGTGGGCGCTGTGTCGCCGCGGCTACGACGTTGCCGTGGCCGAGGCCCGCGACGTTATCGGAGGCCGTGTGGCGCGCGAACGTCTGTTGCCGGGCCTATCGGCCTGGGGTCGGGTAGTGGACTATCGTGACTATCAACTCAGCCAGCGCCCAAACGTGGAAATCTATCGCGAAAGCGAGTTGGATGCTGAAAGCATTCTGGAGTTCGGCTTCGAAAACATCTGTATCGCCACAGGTGCAACGTGGCGCAACGATGGTGTTTCGCGTCAGCACGTTGTGCCGATGCCAATTACCGAAGGCGCCAAGGTCTATACCCCGGACGATCTGATGGATGGCACAATCCCATCCGGCCGCGTGGTGGTGTATGACGACGACCACTATTACATGGGTGGTGTTCTGGCCGAACTGTTGGCCAAGAACGGCGCGCAAGTGACGCTGGTCACCCCATCGGCTTACGTTAGTGACTGGACCAACAACACGTTGGAACAGATCGCCATTCATCCAAGGCTGGTCGACGCGGGGGTCGAGATCGTGCTCAACCAAGGCGTCACCGAAATCAACCCGGACCATGTGGTCTCAAACTGTGTCTACACCGATCGCACCTGGAAGATTGAGACCGACGCGGTTGTAATGGTTGCATCACGTCTCGAAAACAACGGTGTATTCAATGATCTTAAGGCACGTGAAGCGGATTGGGCAGATGCAGGCATCAAGTCGGTCAAACTGATCGGCGACGCCAATGCACCGGGCCCGATCGCTTGGGCAACCTATGCCGGTCACCGCTACGCGCGGGAACTCGATGGCAAGGATATCGGTGACGCTCTGCCCTTCCGCCGCGAAGTTACAGAACTTGCAGTAGACTAAGGGCTTTGTGGAGCTTATGGCGGCGAAGTGCGAACTCTGCCGCCTAATAGGTTTGGGCGGGAACCCTGGGCGGACCCACCAAGTAGAATTTGTGGTCTCGTTGCTAGGATTGGATGCCGATCCCGCCTATCGGTTTGTGCCACTTATCGCACAACGAAGCGAGTTCAGTGATTGGGTAAACCAAATTACCTTGGCCGGAGGCGGCGCGACCCACTACGCCCAGTACCCAAGCCTCAGCAATTACGCGATAGAATTCAACACCGCAGGTCACTGCCTCGTCGACCAATGCAAACTCGAAAAGTTGCCATCTCCCATCCACGACGAAAACCCAACGGCAGCCATGATCGTGGCAATGAACATTCCCAGGTGTTTGATCCGAAGGTTTGATGGTGCGATCCATTCGATGGAATCTTATGGGACAGATACGTCACGGCTGCGCCACGACAACGCATGTCATCCGCGCAACAATACAGCGATCGCAAGCTTTGAACGCGGAGCTGAGCCGCGAACCTGGAATCAACGTGAAAACCGTTTCCAGACGGCGAAAGCGCCAAACGGTTGAGGACAGGACCAAAGGAGCCGAGATCGACTGTTCCAAGCAAAGATGAAGAGGCGGTGATCGTTGCCTTTTGGCGTCATACTTTGCTACCGCTTGATGACTGTTTATATGCTCTACAGCCCTCCATTCCTCATCTTACACGATCTTCATTGCATCGTTGTTTGCAGCGACACGGCATCTCACGACTGCCTGATATGGATGGGGACAAGCCGAAGC
>NZ_FREZ01000033.1 GCF_900143525.1 Ruegeria sp. Alg231-54
TGTATGGAGCTATGACTTCGTTCATTGTCGAACTGACGATGGCAAAGCTTTTCGGACGCTGAACATCCTTGATGAGCACAGCCGGGAGTGCCTAGCGATTAGAGTGAAGCGCAAGCTGAACTCGGTCGATGTGATCGATGCCCTGACGGATCTGTTCATACTGCGGGGTGCACCCCGCTTCATACGTTCAGACAATGGGCCAGAATTCATCGCCCAGGCCGTCCGAGACTGGATCACCGCAGTTGGCGCCCAGACGGCTTACATTGAACCTGGGAGCCCGTGGGAGAACGGATACTGTGAAAGTTTCAATGGCAGGTTCAGGGACGAGTTGCTCAACGGTGAGATCTTCTACAGTTTGCGCGAAGCACAAATCCTGATCGAACAATGGAGGAGACACTACAACACAAAACGCCCCCACAGTGCTCTGGGCTATCGCCCGCCAGCGCCCGAAACCATCATCCCGATGGATCACAGGCCGATCATGCACTAACAATCAACTTGGACCAGTCAGATGAGGCTGCTCACTCCGTCTACAACAACTTCAACCAGGAAAGATCGCTTGCTAGCAGAGATACACTCAAGCTGACACGCACCGCCGCTCCTACCGAGTGGCGTCAACTTTGTTCGGGATAGGTTCATGGTTTCCACGGCAGTCTGAGACTGGTTCGAATTCGTCTGGCAGCACCAATTGAGGTATAGTTAATACAGCGGCGTTCCAGGTTCTTACTACGAATTCTGATGTCATCCAGGGACATTGGTGCTACGCAGCTCTCGTCGGTCCGTAAGGCGCCCCTAATGGTCACTCGCCGAAACTAGGGCATCGATGAATTTAGAGAATAATTCGCCTTGAGATCTGATCTGAAGTTTGGAGTACACGTTTCGGCGATGAATTCGAACTGTACCAGGTGAAATCTCCAGTATCCGGCCCACAGCATCGGCCGAGTGACCCTTGAGTGTAAACTCAACTACCTGGCGCTCTCTCGGGGTCAGGACACCTTGGCCAAAGTTGATAAAGGCCAATTCTATGCTCTGGTGAATGCTGGCGTCGGATTTGGCCTGCGCGTCGACTCCGAAACTTACCGCGAGGTCGTCCCAATGCCGTTGGCAAACCGCGCGCACCACTGGCCAGAAGTCACCTAGCTGCCTGAAGTCTTTCGCTGAAAAGGCCTTTTCAGCCCGCATCAGTGAGACAACAACCGTAGCATCCCCCGGCATTTCGATGAAGTATCCGATTTCCTCGGCCAGCCCAGTACGAGCATAGTAACTGCGAAAATACTCGCCCTGGAAAAACCTGTCTGGTGCCAGGTCTTTGATTCGGTACAGCCCTTGATCGATCTTGTTTCCGCAGGCCAAGTAGAATGGGTCAAGAAGGTAGGGACCTTCCTGATAATCCTCGACGAAGACCTTACGCTTGCCTTTTGGAAAATCGTCAAACAGGTCCATTGGACGTGCGGCTCCGAGATAACCAAAAATCACGGTGTAATCAAAAGGGGCAATGCCTTGCAGCATCTCCGATAGGGTTAGGGCAAAATTTTCGGTCCCTATGGCATCAATCAATGCCCCTGTTGCATCGATCAGTTTTCGCACGGCAACTCCCTACCCAGATTGATATACTAAAATCATGGTATATACAGTATATTCAAATTTTTTTACAGTTTTCCCAATCTGGATGGTAGATATCAAATCGAAAAAAGATAGAGATAAATGGCAATTGAGGCATATACAGAGGTCACTCTTCCGGCGGATCGGAAAGTAGTCGCAGAGTTGCGCGGTGTGTCAAAAAGCTTTGGCGATGTGCTTGCTGCAAGTGACTTAAACTTGTCGATCGGCGAAGGCGAGTTCCTATCTTTTCTTGGGCCATCAGGCTGTGGCAAGACCACTGCATTACGAATGCTGGCCGGTTTCGAAGCTCCCAGTGAGGGACAGGTTCTTCTCGATGGTGATGTTGTCAACGATTTGGATGCGCACAACCGCCCGGTCAACATGGTGTTCCAGCAGTATGCGCTGTTTCCGCACATGACCGTGACCCAAAACATTGGGTACGGGCTTCGTCAGGTTCGTCCGCGTATTCCCAAGCCCCAGATTGCAGAGCGCGTCAGCAGAGCGCTGGAAGTGGTTCGGTTGGGCGGTTTCGACGATCGCAAGATCTGGGAAATGTCCGGTGGTCAACAGCAACGGGTCGCTTTGGCCCGCGCCATTATCAATGAGCCCAAACTTTTGCTGCTTGATGAGCCCATGGCAGCGCTGGATCGCAAGCTGCGAAAAGAAATGCAGATCGAACTGCAAGACTTGCAGCGCCAGTTGGGGATCACCTTTGTGTTGGTCACGCACGATCAGGAAGAAGCCTTGTCGATGAGCGATCGCATCTGCATCATGCGCGATGGACGGATTGTCCAGATCGGTAGCCCACAAGAGTTGTATGACCGCCCCAATTCCCGATATGTCGCTGATTTTGTGGGAACGTCCAACTTTTTCGATGGCACACTGCAGGGTTCGCCTGAGGGGTTGTCTACTGTGCTTCTTGACAATGGGATGCAGGTGCAGGGGATGGCCGGCGACGGTCTTGTCGATCACCAGGATGTTTGCATTAGCGTACGTCCCGAACAGATGAAGCTGAGTCATCAAGGGGATGGTGTTGAGGTTAAAGTTCACAACCGGATTTTCCTGGGTGAGCACACCGAATATCTGGTCAGTCACCAAACGCTTGGAGATTTTCTTGTGCTTGCTCCGCGCCAGGCAGACCTGACCGAGGGCGCCTTTGCTGTTGGCGACACTGCTACGGTGTCTTGGGAGGCGACTGCCGCGCTCATTCTCGACCGAAATTAGCAAAGACCAAATTAACAGGGAGGAAAGACAATGACTAAGAACATCGACCATATCTCCAAGAAGGAACTCATGGACAAGCTGGAAAGCTACCGAAAGGGCTCGATCACACGGCGCCATTTCCTGAATGTGACCGGCCTTGGAGCGGCGGCGGCGGTGATGGGGGCGTCCGTGCCCGGCCTGCGACCGCAGCCTGCATTTGCCGGCGACATCGGTGACCGAGTGGTTCTGGCCACATGGCCGAACTATCACGAACCGGCCAACTTTGATGCCTTCACCGATGCGACTGGCGCACATGTACAGGTCAACGTGTTTGGCTCGAACGAAGAAATGCTGGCCAAGTTGCAGGCGGGTGCCACCGGTTGGGACGTCTATGTACCGACCAACTATACGTTCGAAGATTATGTCAAAGAGGATCTGATCGAACCCCTGGATATATCGCAGTTGCCAAATTATGACCCGTCGGCTTTTGATGCGCGTTACGCCGAGGCTGGCTCAGTAAACGGTAAGCTTTACGGTGTTCCTAAAAACTGGGGATCGACCGGCATGGCGATCAACACCAAGCACAACGGTGGAAATGCGATCTCGTCGTGGAGAGAGTTCTTTGACATCACAATGGACAAATTCTCTGGCCGTACCATCGTACATGACTATCAGCTGACCACCATTGGCAGCGCTCTCAACGCCTTTGGTTATTCTTTCAACTCGGTTGATGAAAAAGAGCTGGCGGATGCCGAGAAACTGCTGATCGACGTGAAGCCTCACCTGTTTGCGATCACTTCGGACTATCAGCCGGGCATGCGAAATGGCGACGCCTGGTTGACCATCTGCTGGTCGGGCGACGGAAAACAGCTCAACAGCGATATGCCTGAGATCGCGTACGTACTTGGCAAAGAGGGCGGCGAAATCTGGAGTGACTACTGGGCAATTCCCAAGAGCTCCGAGCGCAAAGCGGCAGCCTATGCATTGATCAACTTCATGCTGGATCCAAACGTGAACGTCAAAGAAGTACTGGCGCATGGCTATCCGACGGCAGATTCAAGAACATATGACAAACTGCCAGATGACCTGAAATCTGATCCGATCATCTTCCCGGCCCAAGAGCTGCTTAGCCCACTCGAGTTTGGCGCGGCAGTGACTCTGACCGATCCAAACCGTGCCGAGCTGATGGCACGGTTCAAATCGGCCTGATCCGTACCAAGGTGAAAACTACATGACGCAACGCACACGCAATTGGCTGTTATTGGCACCAGCTGGAACTTGGTTTCTTGTGATGCTGATTGTCCCGCTGACTGTTGTTTTCATCTTTAGCTTTGGAGAGCGAGCACCGTCCGGTGGCGTTGTGCTCGCTCTAACTTTTGAGCAATATGCCAATCTACCGGCACGCTGGGCTGCGTTCAAAAACACTATGACACTGGCGCCCATAGGCACTTTGTCGGCTCTGATTATAGCTTATCCTCTGGCCTATTTTTTGGCTGTAAAGGCGAATCCGAGGTGGAAAACCATCCTGCTGGTATTGGTGATCGTGCCATTCTGGACTTCGATCCTGATACGTAGCTACGCATGGATATTCCTGCTTGGTGGGCGTGGCATTCCCGCGCTTCTTGAATGGGTTGGTATCGAAGGCCTGCGCCTTATCAACACGCCGTTTGCGGTGCTGGTGGGCATTATATACGGCTACTTGCCGCTGATGGTGTTTCCGATCTTTGTCAGCCTCGACAAGCTGGATAAACGGCTGCTCGAAGCCTCGTCGGATCTGGGCGCGAAGCCGTGGAAAACATTCCTGCAAGTAACGCTGCCTCTTTCGATCCCCGGTATTGCAACCGGATGTATGCTCGTCTTTATCCTATTGATGGGTGAATACCTGATCCCTGCGCTCTTGGGTGGCGGCAAAGTGTTCTTTGTCGGCAATGCGCTGGTTGATCTGTTCCTGCAATCCCGAAACTGGGCCTATGGCTCGGCGGTGGCTGTCACGCTCGTGGTGATCATGCTTATCACTGTCACGATTTACATGCGGCTGATCAGTCGCCTCGGCGCAAGCCGAGAAGACGTGTCTATTATGTGAGGTGGGCCGATGAGATTTTATGCAATCTGCGTTTACCTGTTTCTTTACATCCCGATTGGGGTGATCGCGCTTTTCAGCTTCAATGCCGGGCGACATGCCAGTCAGCTTCAGGGGTTTTCGACCAAGTGGTATGGTAAAGCGTTGTCTAATCCGTTCGTGATGGATGCGCTGGAGACCAGCTTGACCGTGGCCTTTTGTTCGGCGCTGTTTGCCAGTGTCTTTGGAACTATGGCGGCGGTGGCGCTGCAAGGAATCCGTGGTCCGGTGAGAGTAGCTTTTGATATGCTGATCTACGTCGCGGTGATGATCCCAGGCATTGTGATCGGTATTGCCACACTGATCGGGTTAGTGACGGTGTTTGACCAGTTGAACCCGCTGATTGCAGCGATCTGGCCGGAAGGCTTCAACCCGCCAAAACTGCGCATGGGCATTGGATCTCTGATTGCCGCCCACACGATGTTCCTGATGGCGCTGGTGGTGATCATCGTCCGTGCCCGGCTTGCAGGCATGGACCGCGCGCTGACCGAGGCGTCTTCGGATCTTTATGCCACGCCAATGGGCACGTTCCGGCAGGTGACCCTGCCGATGATCTTCCCGGCGATCCTGGCAGGTTTTCTGCTCAGTTTCACTTTCAGCTTTGATGACTTCATCATCGCGTTTTTTGTGGCCGGCTCCGAAACCACTTTGCCGATCTATGTGTTCTCATCCATCCGTCGCGGCGTGACGCCTGAAATCAACGCGATTGGGACGATGGTGATGGGCGTTTCTCTGCTCCTGCTGATTTCGGCACAGTTGTTACTTCAACGTGGAGGGCGAAAATCCAGATGAACTTTGTCGCAAAACCTCACGAGGCCAGATCGTTCCCAGTGCTCGAGGGCAAAGTTGTCCTGGTCACAGGCGCTGGGTCAGGCATCGGCAAGGCAGGAGCCATGGCAATGGCTCGCCACGGTGCGCTCGTGGTTGTGACCGATCTCGATGCGGACAAGGCCGCCTCTGTTGTGGCGGAACTGGAAACCCAGGGACTCAAGGCAACCTCGGCCGGTCTCGACGTCACGAATGACGAGGCGGTCTTTGCAGAAATAAACCGGGTCGTGAGCAAGTATGGGCGTCTTGATGTGCTGCATTCGCATGCCGGGTATCAAATCGAAGGCAACCTTGAGGACGTGCCTGTCGATGGAATGGATATGTCCTGGCGGCTGAATGTTCGCTCGCATTTTGTCGCGGCGCGGTCTGCGGTTGGTCATATGCGAAATCAAGGTGGCGGCAGCATCATCATCACATCGTCTAATTCAGGTGTACAATATGATCGCGAGATGATCGCCTATGCAACCACCAAGCACGCGGTTGTGGCGATGACCCGCCAGATGGCGGCCGACTACGCCAAGCACAACGTGCGTTTCAATGCGCTTTGCCCGGGCTTTATCGACACGCCTTTCAATGCTGGGTTCGAAAAGCAGATGGGTGGCCGGGAAAAGCTTGAGGGGTATGTCTCACAAACCATCCCAATGGGGCGATGGGGCACGACTGAAGAAATGGCTGATGCAATCCTGTTCCTTGCCTCTGACATGTCGACGTTCATGACCGGACACGCGTTGGTCATCGACGGCGGGGAATGCATCTGAAAACCTGTCCGGAGACACCACAATGACCAAGAGTTTGAAAACACCAAATGGCCGGCTGGCTGAAAAAATCGCTGTCATTACTGGCGGTGCCACAGGAATGGGGCGGGCCACCGCCTTGATGTTCGCCGAGGAAGGCGCCAAGGTCAGCATCTTTGATATTCAGGACGAAGAGGGTCAAAAGACAGTCGACATGATCCGCAAAAAAGGCGGTGAAGCGGCTTTCTTTCATGCCGATGTTACCAAGGACTCGGAAATCAACGCGGCCTTTGATGCCGCAATGGAAACCTTTGGTCCCTACAATGTGCTGTTCAACCACGCAGGCACAATCATCGTCAAAGCGATGCATGAAACCAGCGAGGAAGAATATGACTGGCTGATGGATGTAAACGTGAAGTCCGCCTTTCTGACTTGTCGCCGTGCGGTTCAGGACATGAGCGCAAATGGTGGCGGATCAATCGTCATCACCTCGTCCATTGCGGCTGAACTGGGCTATGCGCTGGAATCTGTTTACTGCATGTCCAAAGGCGCAGTTCTGCAACTCGCTCGCACGATCTCAACCGAATATCGCGACGCTGGCATCCGCTGTAACGCGATCTGCCCGGGCTTTGTCGAAACCGCCCATGGACTGAAAGAGATAGCGGAACTGGATGCGGCCGGGCAGGAGTGGGAAGACTCGGGGATGGCTGCTACACAAGGGCGCATCTGCCATCCTGAGGAGGTGGCAGCGGCGGTTGTGTTCCTTGCCTCTGATGAAGCCAGCTTTATCAACGGCAACGCGACTTATGTCGACAACGGTTGGTATGCCAAAGGATAAGGCCAACATTTACTAAACTGGCCCTTTTGAAAGTCTTGTCAGAGGAACTTGGCTTGAGCGGGGCAGGGTGGTTGCGTAGTCATTGAGAATGAACGAACCTACCTCTTTCAAGGGCACTGTCAGAAGAAACTTATTGAGGCGGGCAGGGCGAGCACTTAGCGTCGCAGGATGACAAGACGCAGCCCTTTTCGCTACTTCAAGACGAGCCCCGAGATCATTCGTCTGGCCGTCATGATGTATGTTCGGTTTCCGCTTTCGCTTCGCAATGTTGAAGATCTTTTGCACGAGCGCGGCATCGAGATCAGCCACGAAACTGTGCGTTATTGGTGGAACAGATTTGGCCCGATATTCGCGGCAGAGATCCGCAGAAACAGGGTCAATCGGATGCGATCTTATTCGAACTGGCAGTGGCATCTGGACGAGGTCTTCGTGAAGATCAATGGCGAGACGCACTACCTATGGCGGGCTGTGGATCACGAAGGCGAGGTGCTGGAAAGTTATGTGACCAAGCGC
>NZ_FREZ01000023.1 GCF_900143525.1 Ruegeria sp. Alg231-54
CATCTGGACGAGGTCTTCGTGAAGATCAATGGCGAGACGCACTACCTATGGCGGGCTGTGGATCACGAAGGCGAGGTGCTGGAAAGTTATGTGACCAAGCGCCGTGACCGCAAAGCTGCGTTGAAATTCCTCAGAAAATCAATGAAACGCTACGGTCAACCTGAATCCATCGTGACGGACAAACTGCGGTCTTATGGCGCGGCGATGAGAGTTGTCGGGAACGGTAGTCGGCAAAAGACCGGCCGCTGGCTGAACAATCGGGCCGAGAATTCCCATCTGCCATTTCGACGCCGAGAACGTGCGATGCTCCGCTTCAGGCAAATGCGATGTTTGCAGAAGTTCGCCGCAGTTCATTCTTCCGTCCACAACCATTTCAATCAGGAACGCGCCCTCTACAGCAGAGACAATTTCAAGCTCAACCGCGCCGCTGCTCTCTCCGAGTGGCGCCAACTTTGTTCAGCATAAGTTCCGGCATTTAGGGGTAAACAGAGACTGGTTCGAATTGGTCTGACAGCACCCTGCGGACGTTTCTTGCCGGGCATTTTTCGGGACTCCTGTTTTACAGGATGGATTGGGCCAGCACCTTCGGGAGGAGGTGAAGATGCTGGCCCTTCTGCGTTGGCGCTCCCTGTTATGTTTTTTCGCCGCCGCTCGTACTGGCTTACTCTGGGAGGAGCGAGAACCAGCACTTTTCGTGTGTCCTTAGAATCTGAAAGCCCGCTCGGTCAGTCGTTGGCCATCAGTTTTTCGGCGTAGTTCGGTATGTCGGAACGCGAAATTCCGATCTGGGCCAGCTGATGATCACTCATGTTCGAGAGCGTCGACATCATCCGAGCCATTTGAAGCGTCTTCAAAGCAATGCGTGCTTTGGTCAGCGCGCTTCGCCCAACCTGCGCTAATACCGCGCCGATGGCGGCAGGTGCATGAAGGCGCGCAGGCTTATCTGTATGCGAACTAAACGCCATATGCCGCCTCCAAGGCCAGTCTCTTGATGTTGCCGCGCGGGATTCCCAAATCTCTCAGA
The DNA here is from genome assembly GCF_900143525.1 of Ruegeria sp. Alg231-54. Taxonomy (GTDB): domain Bacteria; phylum Pseudomonadota; class Alphaproteobacteria; order Rhodobacterales; family Rhodobacteraceae; genus Ruegeria. Next base: position 1,025 of record NZ_FREZ01000023.1, read on the forward strand.
TCTCGATCCGTAAGCCTTGAAAGCTCATGGTAGGTCGCGCGATAGACTTTGCGCCGCGCGAGCGCCTTCGAGAAATGGTCGCGTTTGTGCTCAAAGGATGTGCGGGCAGCATCCAAAACGACATCTAGCCCACTGTTTGATCGCGTTATTGCCATAATAGTGCCTCATCTCTTGCTGCGGCGCAGTATTCATGCTGCACTGCAGAAGTACGCGCATTTGGTAGCGCTCACAATTTGTCAGTTTGGCAAAGGACCCGTGCCGAATTGGAACAGGCAGGCGAAGCGATATGGATATTTCAGCACAAATGCTGATTTTTGCGACTGTTGTCGAAGAGGGTAGTATCTCCGCAGCCGCAAGATCGGTCGGGCAGACACCCTCGGCTGTCAGCAAGCAGATCGGTTTGCTTGAAGATCAGGTGCACTATCGCCTGCTCAACCGCTCAAGGACGGGCGTGTCTCCGACGCAAGAAGGCCAGGAGTTCTATGAAAAATGCAGAGAGATGGCCGAAAAATTCAAAGAGGCAGAGGCGCTGATCCTGAATCTCGACGGCGTTCCGCGTGGCAATCTCAGGATCGTTTGCAGCGTCGCGTTTGGGAAGTCTCAACTTATTCCGGTGCTGCCCAAGTTCATGGAAGAGAACCCGGAGGTTCAAATTTCCCTGGACCTGACAGATCGCGAAGTCGATTTGCAAAGCGAGGGTTTTGATGCGGCAATTTGCTTTGCCGAGCAGCGCCAGAACCCCGAAATCGTGGTGCGTCGGATTATGAAAAGCAGCCGGGTGCTGTGTGCCGCACCCGCCTATTTAGAACGCTGTGGAATGCCGACCAATTTTGCTCAACTGGCTGAGCATAACTGCCTGAGACTGGCCGGAACCAGTAAACGAAATTCATGGAATAACGTCGAGCCAATCGACGGCGACAAGTTTGAAGCCCAAGGCAGTTTCGAGGGAAACAGCACGGATGTCGTATTTCGCGCAGCACTCGCCGGGATCGGGATCGCGCGTTTACCCTGCTACATGACGCGTCAGAAGTTCCAGTCGGGAGAGTTGGTCCGTGTCATGCCTGAACACGCACCACCCAGCACCGACATCGTCGTGATGTTTGCTGAACGGCGCAACCTTGCGCCAAAAACCCGCGCATTTGTTGATTTCCTGGTGCGCCATTTTCGGGATGAGCCTGAGTATCAAATGACAGGCTCCTGAGCGCCACGTCATGGGTTGAATTTTTGAAGGAACGATTTGTGACGAAAGACACGTTGGAAACAGGAAGAGAGCTTTCTGAACACCTCAATCCCGGGATGGAGGAAGCCCTGAATGCGCGCTATGGTCATCTGCTTCCCGGAATGGCAGAAGGCGTGGTCGATTTCGCCTATGGGCGGCAATACGCGCGCCCGGGCCTTCCCTTGCGTGACAGATACTTGGCAACAATCGCCGCTTTGACTGCACTCGGTGGCCAGACAAAGCCCCAATTGATGGTGAACATAGCTGGCGGGCGCAAAGCTGGCCTTTCTCAACAAGAAATCGCTGAAGTCATCTGGCAGATGGCGCTCTACGGAGGTTTTCCAGCCGCGATCAACGGACTGAATGCGGCACTTGAAGTCTTTGGAGAGGAAAACAGCTGAAGGTCTGGTTTGGGGAAAATTGCTGCGCCACAAAGAGACTGCCTGCCGCACCTGCGATAGCTTGCTGCGTCAGCGAACACCCGGATGGGCAACGACGGCTTCGTCCGCAAAGTGGTCGTTCATGCCCAGTGCAGCGAACGACCTCATTGAGCCCAAAGCGGTCAGTCAAAAAGCAAGAATAACGGGCATTCTACTAATTATTTGGTGAATACCAGATCGGCGACGTATATGCGCGCTCTTGTCCGATCAATGTCGCTTCTTCGGGAATGTCAGCGCCTAGACGCACTTTGTCGTAAACGACCCAGCGTGGCGTCGGGATTTCAATGACGCGAGCGTAGTAAAACGCGTGCTCGGACGAATCAAAATCTGGGTCTGTCCAGACCGTTCCTAGCTCTGAAGCGCCGATGGTGTTGATATAGTTTGCTGCTTCCAGATCGACCGTATTTCCTACAGCTGGCAGTTTACCGTTAGCGTCCAGTTCACGTTCATCCGACCACGCCACATCATAGACTTTTTCGGACAAGTTCTCGTCGCTGTCCATCCAGCCTTTAACGATCTGGATGCGATCAAGATTGGCTCCGATGGGATCGCGCAATGCATAGACCATGAAGGTTGGCGCATCGGACGTTGCCGGGCGCAGATCACCACCCATCGGAACACCCTTTTCGTATCCAACAAAGGCTGGAGCGCGAGACCTCATGTCATCCTCGTCGAACTTCCATCCCCCAAAGAACCGCACGGCCATGCGCGGACCTGTTGTGGCATAAACCTCACGGCGCACCATGGCATCCCACAGACTGGCCCGCGTGTTCTCTTCGGCCCAGACACCTGTGTAGCCTGACGCCACCAATGACCAACCTGGGAAAACGCCATTTTCTGTTTCGGTGAACGGATGCGACGCGCGGGTCAACGATGGCTCGGCATTTGTCGCTTTACCAAAGTAATTGTCGCTGTCAGCGGTTGCCAGCGATGTATGGCTGTCCGTCGCGCCGGACAAGCCAAATTTGTATGGGTTTACGCCCGTGCGCGCCTCGATGGCGAACCCCTGCTTAAGTGCCTCACGCGCATATTCGCCTGCAAGCATATCTGGCGTTTTAGCTTCAGTTAGATCGAGGTTGCCCGCATCCCATGTTTCGTAATTCGCAAACTCGTCATCGGGGCTAAGTGCGGGGTGCGCCTCGCCGTCTCCCTTGATCTGGGTGATTTCGTAGAGCGGTTCCCATCTCATCCGYGCCATTGCATAGGCTTCGTCCACGGGTTCGCCATTGTAACGTGTTTCAGATGGGAACATGATGCCGTTTGACAGGTTTCCGTTGTGCGCGAGTGCAAAAGCTTGTCCACCCGTATCGGCCTCATAGGCCTCCAACCATTTGTACAAGTCCATTGGGTCTGTAGAGCCGATGGGCGCCTGCGTSGTCATAGGTTGGACYTGTTTKACCCGGTCTGCATTGTCACGAAAAATGATATTGCGGTGCATGTTGTTGCCCCGGATCAGCGAYGTCCACTCAAAGCCGTGGAAAGCYGTGAAGTCTCCCGGATCGTTGAACGATTCCACRGTAGCGATCATGTCTTCCCAGACMGAGGCATAGATGGGCGATCCGGGAGAATAATCTGCGATCAARTCCGGATCCATGTTCCCTTGAGAGAACGTAGTGATCAGGTCCAGAGCTGCTGCAGCAGACGCCTCACCGCCTTCTTGCAGACCTTTTGCCCAGCGRGAGCCCTGTTCTGACTCCRTGATGTTGGGAGAACCTTTAGCCAAGTCGGTGATCATGCCCATTCCATCAGAGTGTTCCGTTGTYACGATCCAGTCTAGCGRTCGCGCCAGCTTAACACGCTGCCCTGTGGCCGAGACGACCTCTTCGCCTCGCGCAAACCGAAGCATTGTGTCCAGATCGGTCGTGTTCCCGAAAAGACCGGCGTCCATGGAAAGACCGGTGTGAATATGAGTATCGCCCCAAAATACGCGCGATGGAAAGCTGCGTTGAGCATTGGGTGAATAGGCTTTGCCGGGGTAAAGGTCTTGAAGGGACTGTTCCGAGGGTACGAACTGCGCGTTCGCTGCGCCCGAAATGACAAATATGGAAGAGAACAAAGTGGAACTTAGGTACTTGAGCATAATAAACCTCCAATGACTTGTTGAAATCAAAACGCGTTTTTCACGAAAGCCACAAATTCAGACCCGATGATAATGCGTCATTGTTATCATGTCTTCGAATTTCCGATTTGTCCGCAAAGCGGACATGCATCGCGATTTTGGGAACGTCTGCCTCGAGCCCAATGCAGACGTTCCCAAAACTCTTGAAAGAGGCCGTGCAAACGTATTGAGAATTCTAAAGTTCAGGAAGTCAATCTGCGACGATTTTGATTGGAACCCCGGCTAACATACCACCAAGGCTGCCCGCCGGAACATCCGGGTTGAGCTGTCGAGCCTTCAACCCGCGGCCTATGACCTGCACCAACTCTGGAGATCCAGCAAATTTGGTGTGGCTCCCTGCTGCAGAGTCATCGATTTGGCTAAGATCTATAACCACCACGCCCAAGTCACTTAACTGCGCGACATCTGAAGATCCGACACGCTCAACGCCACCAGACAGTGTTCGAGAAATCTTGAGAATTCGATCGTCCTTGGCGACCAAAACGAAAATTCGAGAAAAGTCCGTTTCAATTTGTCGAAGTTGAGAGCGAAACAAATCAATATCTATGTCCGGTGATGCCAAAACTACCGAACCTAGACGACCACTGCGATTGAAACGACCACTTAGGTCGGCCTGAACGATTCCTTCCATTACCAAAAGTGAACCCATGGAATGCGCGAATATATCAACGGTGCGAGCGTTAGTTCTTGCCACGATTTCAAATGTTGGCTTCAGCTGTTCTCTGGCTACCAAGGCGCTATTCAAATCGTAGACATACTTCGCAGGTTTAGCTCCGGAGGCCCAAGTAAATAGTATGGGAATACCGTTGAAATTTGTGTCTTCTACAAACTGGGCCATCCGAAGTACTGCTTCGCTCGTTGTATTGTTGTACCCGTGCACAAAGAACATAATGGTTCTGTCCGCAGGCGCACGTTTCAAAAGCTCCCTATTAATATCTTTTACAAATGCTGAATCGGCTTCGTATACAACTGGGTCGACTACTGCGAACTCTTTGCTCGGATCAGGAGGCAGTCGTCTCGGCGCTTCTAGCTGTCCGGGTAGATGGTTTGGTGGAATGGACACAACTACCGAAGCCAATCCAACATTCGGTGCACGCTCATCGTTGTAAAAAATGTCCACCACTTCCGATGCTTCTCTTGTCGTCATAATGAAGATTTTCTGGCGACTTGCGCCAGAAATGCTTGAAGTCGGAAATTTGGGATTGTCCACGCCAATCAAATCAGGTGTGCGACCGCAGGAAGCGACTAATACCAAAATCAATAGTGCCGCTAGTATCGGGAAAAAAGAGATACCAAAATCAAGCGAAAAAATTCTATCTGGTGTTCGGTATGCCATAGATTGCCTTGCTTGCTGCTTTTGAGTTTCAAAACCCACCATTCAACTAAGACCAATGCCTATATGACAACTTCATGACGACGAAGATCGGCCAAGTACATCAAGCGAAGATCCAAATGTGGCCATTGGATTTGATATTAAGAGAAGGTCTTTTAGATGTCTGCATTTTTTGTACGGCGGATTCCATGCCGGATGCAGCGAATGTCTACTCCAAACCCAAAGCTGTCGTATTTGATGGAGAAAAACCTCTCAAAAGAGTTCACAAATTGATCCTGGGTTCAAAGAGCCGCCATTGATGTTGCAATGTCCAAGCGGCGGCTTGTCCCGCACAGCAGACGTTCAGTCGCTTTGTTTAAACGTCCGCTTCGAGCCCAAAGTGTTTATTGCTGCGACAGTTCTGAAGGTCCGCAAAGCATCTTTGGCCGGAATACTCAGATTTGTACATTTTTGGTCTTCAGTTTTGCTTCAAGCTCCAAAATTTTGGCTTGCAGCGATGACATCTGTTGATCCGCTTCCGCGCGCGTGAAACGGGGCGTGATGTATTGTGGGCAGTTCCAGTCGAATGCCTCGACAGATATCCGTAATCCTCGTTCTGTACGCGCCCTGTGACGGTCGTCCAGCGACAGCTTTTTCAAGGTGCCCAGATCAGCAGGATCAATTGTATGAACCCTGCCCAGCAATTTGAGGCGGGTTTTGTTCGGGTAATCCATGAAGAACAGCGACACACGCTCGTTCTGGCTTATGTTGCCGACACTTACGTATTGCCGATTGCCGCGATAGTCGGCAAATCCCAGCGTTCTGTCGTCCAGTATCTTCACAAATCCAACTGGACCACCGCGATGTTGGACATATGGCCAACCCGTTTCGCTGACGGTTGCCATGTAAAAACTGTCGCGCGCGGCAATGAACTGGGCTTCGTTTGGGCCCAGAACGTCGTTGTAGTCGTCACCAACGTCCATTCGCGAATATGCGATGCGCGACCCATGGTCGGACTGGATGTTTTTCACGGCGTCCGTGAAGGCGAGTTCGGCGAATTTGTGTCCCATTTGACGGACCCTTTTGAGTTGAAGATTTTTTTGGCCGAGATGTGATACCCTAGGCTAGACAAACAGCCACCAAGAATTGCGCTCACTTTCGGTGATGCGCGGATCATTTGGGCTAGCGAAACGGTGCAGGGTGGCCCCTGCACCGAATTGGCTTAGTTGGTCAGGTTCTTGGACAGGAATGTCCGGATGGTTGCCGCAACCTCAGGGCCGTGGGATTCAAGGATGAAGTGACCGCCGTCAATCAGATGCAGTTCCGCATCCGGCAGATCGCGAAGGTAGGGTGTTGCCCCTTCTGCTGGAAAGATGAAATCGTTCTCACCCCAGACGATCAACGTGGGTGGTTGATTGGCGCGGAAGAACTCCTGGAATTCTGGGTAGAGATCGACGTTTGTGCGGTAATCATAAAACAGGTCTAGCTGGATTTCCTGATTTCTAGGCCGATCAAGATAGGCCTGATCCAGCATCCACGCATCCGGGCTGACGCGGTTCAGATGGGTTTCGGGCACCCCATGGGTGTATTGCCATTCGGTCGCACCGATATTCAGGAAGCCGCGCAAGGGCTCACGATTTTCAACGGTCGGATCGGCCCAGTAGGTGCGGAACACATCCCAGAACTCCAGCAGGCCTTCTTCATAAGCATTGCCGTTCTGAATGATAAGCGCCTCGATTGCCTGTGGCTCTTTCAAGGCAAGGCGGTATCCGACTGGTGCGCCGTAATCCATCACGTAAAGGCTGTAGGACGTCAGTTTCAAAGTGTCGGTAAACGCGTCCATCAAAGCTGCATAGTTGGCAAAGCTGTATTCAAATTCGCTGGTGTCTGGCATCGCGCTGCGCCCAAAGCCGGGATAATCCGGTGCAATCACGTGATAGCTGTCCGCCAGTTCGGGAATGAGATCGCGATACTGTTGTGACGACGTAGGGAAACCGTGCAACAACAGCAAAGTAGGAGCATTTTCATCACCGGCTTCGCGGTAGAAGATTTCCTGCCCGTCAATATTCACAGTATTGTAGCGAACCGCGTCTTGGCCAATCCCACTGAAAGCAGCGGGTGACGTTGCAGTTTCTTCCGCAAAGGTTGCCGTTGCGTGCGGCACCGACAGCGCCAATGCGATGAGGCCGGACAAAAGGGTCGGCTTGATCGAGTTCATTTTCATTTCTTTATCCTTCGAGATGGGCCGCGTTTTAGGGAGCGTTGCTGCGGGTTCTGAACAACAGATAGCGACCTTCCAATAGTGAAATAATAATGATAATTGTGAATTCATTATTGCAAAAAGTGGAATAAATGGACCGCATCCAACAAATGGAAGTTTTTGCTGCCATCAATGACACCGGCAGTTTCGTGCAGGCCGCCAACCGCCTTCGCATGTCGCCACCGGCTGTTACGCGGGCAATGAATGCGCTGGAGGCCAGGTTGGGCGTTCAGTTGCTGACACGATCCACCCGTCAATTGACGCTTACTGATGCCGGAACGCGATTTTTGATCGCAGCCCGTCAGCTACTGACAGAAATCGAGTCAGCCGAAAAGCTGGCCGTTGGCGAAGAAGGCGTAGCGCAGGGCCATTTGACGGTTTCGGCGTCGTTGGCATTCAGCAGGGTGATAGCCGCCCCAGTCATTCGATCATTTCTGGTCTCGTATCCACGGATTTCAGTTTCATTGATTGCGGTCGACCGGGTGACGAATATTGTCGAAGAGGGAATTGATGTCGCGATAAGAATTGGTGAATTGCCGGATTCCAACCTTATGGCAAAGCGACTGGGCGTTGTACGCCGTCTTTTTGTCGCCAGCCCAGAATATCTGAATCGCCGGGGTACTCCGAACGATCCATCGGAGCTAAAGCGGCATTCCATCATCGGGTTCACCGGGATCATGACCAGCTATGACTGGCACTACACGCACGGCAAATCACGGGGGCACGTTCACTTGCATCCCCGGCTTGAAGTGAACGATGCATCCACGGCCTTGACCGCCGCGACCGCTGGCGAGGGCATAACAATGGCCTTGTCATACATGGTTACCGACGCAATCCGTTCCGGTCGGCTCGTGCCTGTGCTGGTAGAATACCTGCCACCTGCGGAGCCGATCCACCTTGTGTATCCACAAAGCAAAATTGTCGCCCCAAAGGTTCGGGCGTTTGTGGATTTTGCTGCAGACCCGCTAACCGCAGCTATTGAGCAATCGCAACTTGTACTGAGTTAGTAGAACTTCAAGCCACTCATTTGACCGCGGCATTCGAAACAATATCAAATCCCGAAAATCAGCCGTTGCAATTCAAATTCCGGCACTGTCAGAAGAAACTTATTGAGGCGGGCAGGGCGAGCACTTAGCGTCGCAGGATGACAAGACGCAGCCCTTTTCGCTACTTCAAGACGAGCCCCGAGATCATTCGTCTGGCCGTCATGATGTATGTTCGGTTTCCGCTTTCGCTTTGCAATGTTGAAGATCTTTTGCACGAGCGCGGCATCGAGATCAGCCACGAAACTGTGCGTTATTGGTGGAACAGATTTGGCCCGATATTCGCGGCAGAGATCCGCAGAAACAGGGTCAATCGGATGCGATCTTATTCGAACTGGCAGTGGCATCTGGACGAGGTCTTCGTGAAGATCAATGGCGAGACGCACTACCTATGGCGGGCTGTGGATCACGAAGGCGAGGTGCTGGAAAGTTATGTGACCAAGCGCCGTGACCGCAAAGCTGCGTTGAAATTCCTCAGAAAATCAATGAAACGCTACGGTCAACCTGAATCCATCGTGACGGACAAACTGCGGTCTTATGGCGCGGCGATGAGAGTTGTCGGGAACGGTAGTCGGCAAGAGACCAGCCGCTGGCTGAACAATCGGGCCGAGAATTCCCATCTGCCATTTCGACGACGAGAACGTGCGATGCTCCGCTTCAGGCAAATGCGATGTTTGCAGAAGTTCGCCGCAGTTCATTCTTCCGTCCACAACCATTTCAATCAGGAACGCGCCCTCTACAGCAGAGAAAATTTCAAGCTCAACCGCGCCGCTGCTCTCTCCGAGTGGCGCCAACTTTGTTCAGCATAAGTTCCGGCATTTAGGGGTAAACAGAGACTGGTTCGAATTGGTCTGACAGCACCGCTTTTTCTACTCTTTCAGTTCTCAACATGTTTGGTCCATCGGTGTCATGTAGCAAGTCAGTCCAAACATTTGGGCAAGTAGAGTTCCTACGCCATGATTTGAATCAATGAGACATGTACGTTGCGGTAATAGAAACATCGAGGTCAGAAAGCGCCCGGGTTTGGGATATGGTATCTGCTGAGAATCTTGGCGCTGCACGAACGTTGGTTGAGGTTAGTGTGCGGTCTTCCTGTAGGTCGAAATTCGCGCCATGCGGTGTTTTTGCGATCCAAAAATTTGGACTGATTGAATGATCAAGTACTACCTACCGGTCGCAATTGGCGCGCTACTAATTGCCTTTTGGGTAAGTCCTGACGCGCAGGTGGTTGCAGCTGGGATCGCTATCTTTTTGTTTGGCATGCTTATGCTTGAAGACGGCTTCAAGCTACTTGGAGGCGGAACACTAGAACGAATGCTTCAGCGGGCGACAAAATCCGTTTCGCGATCTCTCTTATTCGGTTTCGTCTCTACTGCGTTGTTGCAGTCCAGCTCACTGGTTTCGGTCATAACGATTTCGTTTTTAAGTGCGGACCTTATTTCTCTGGTCGGTGGGGTGGGGATAATCTTTGGGGCCAATATCGGAACGACGACGGGTGCGTGGTTGGTCGCCGGGCTAGGATTAAAGGTGAATATTGCAACCTATGCCATGCCAATTATCGGCCTTAGCATAATTCTTGTGTTTCAGAAGCCGAAGGTGCTCCGTGGGATTGGTTACGCCCTTGGAGGACTGGGTTTTCTGTTTTTAGGCATTCATTACATGAAAGAGGGTTTCGACGCGTTCAAGGACCAGGTCGACCTAATGCGATTTGCTTTGTCGGGATTTTGGGGGCTGGTGGTCTATTGTTTGTTGGGGACTGCCGCAACCGTGATTATGCAGTCGAGCCACGCGACGATGGTGCTTACTCTCACCGCGCTTGCCGCTTCACAAATAAGCTATGAAAACGCGCTGGCTCTGGCGATCGGGGCTAATATTGGAACCACGATTACGGCGATTATTGGCTCGATCAGCGCCAATTTTCAGGGGAAGCGACTCGCATTGGCGCACCTGATCTTCAATACAACGACTGCGGCGGTAGCTTTGGTTTTCATAGTCCCGCTGAGTGAGACGGTTGACCTGATCAGTGGTACCGTGGGCATCGGTGCGGAAGATTATGCTCTGAAGTTGGCGGTGTTCCATACCATCTTTAACGTGCTCGGCGTCTTGCTCATGTTACCATTGATGCGTTGGCTGATCTCCTTTCTTGAACGCAGTATCGTCGAACCAACCCCCGATGTCAGTCAACCGCGGTACTTGAACGATGCGGCCGATGATTTCCCGCAAACTCTTGAGATCGCACTTCGAAAGGAAGTCATGCATCTCTACGAAAACGCGATGACGTTGATCTTGCATGGCCTGAATCTGCATAAGAAGGATGTACTTGGCGCGAACAGCGTTGCAGAGGTGGTTCGCAGCAGTCGAACACCTACCGACATGGATATCGAGGAAAGCTACCGGCGCAAGATCAAGACGCTCTATTCTGCCATTGTCGAATTCTCGACGCGCGTCGGGGAAAAACGTGTCGAACCAGACGTTGCGGAGCGTGTTTATGCACTGAGGGATATCGCCGGTGACATCGTTCAAGCGGTTAAGTCGGTCAAACACCTGCGAAAGAATATCTTGCGTCACACTGTACGGTTTTCCGGGAGTGCAACCGAACTGTATGATGACCTCCGTACTGAAATTGCCAGAATACTCGTCGAAATTCAAAAACTTGAAGACGCAGAACCGGATGAGCGTAGTGCGCTCTGGCTTGATCAGGAACGTGCACAAGTAGAAGAAGATGCCCGGACCGCTGCGCGCCGTGTAGAACAGCTCATTCGAAAAAACCAACTCACTCCCGATGCCGCAACTTCATTTCTCAACGACTCGGACTATGCCTATAGCGCGATGCGTAAGCTGATCGAAGCAGCGAGAACCTTTTACATCGAACGAGACAGCGCTATGGCCGAAGTCGAACGTTTGTTGGCTTTGGAAGAAGAAGAACTGGGTGAGTATAAGATTGAAACCGATGCGCGCTCTAAGGAAGACGAATCCAAAAAACGTCACAGTAAAGTCGTAGAAAGCAAATAGCATGCTGAAATTTTGCGACGATCTGCGGGAGGGTATTAAGATGGGATTGAAAAAACTTGCCGAAAAAATGGTCGAGTACAACTCGCGTCTTGAGGCAGGCAAAGCGGAGAAAATTAAATCCAGCCATGTTCAAAAAGTACTCAAGAAGCTGCGTAGGAAGGCAGCAGATCTTGAGGCCGAAATTCATATGGAGAAGAATTCTGATAGGAAAGCCAGGCTGGTTCGAAAACTCGGAACAGCGCACGAGAGCGTCAAACGGGCGGAGTGGCTATTGAGGGAGATCGACTAATACGCTGGTCCTGCCTTTAGAAATTGGTTTGAGGCGTGCTGAGGGCCTTGTCAGAGTAACTTGACTTGAGCGGGGCAGGGCGGTTGCGTAGCGTTCGACCATGACCAAACCTGCCTCATTCAAATACTTCAAAACCAGTCCTGAAATCATCCGTCTGGCGGTCATGTTGTATATCCGGTTTCCGCTTTCGTTTCGGAATGTCGAAGATCTCCTTCACGAGCGCGGGATCGATGTGAGCCATGAAACTGTCCGCTACTGGTGGAACAGGTTCGGTCCGATGTTTGCTTCTGAGATCCGAAGAAAGCGGGTGCAGCAACTGCGTGCATTCTCGAAATGGAAGTGGCACGTAGACGAGGTTTTTGTGAAGGTGAATGGCAAGAGACATTATCTGTGGCGAGCCGTAGATCATGAAGGTGAAGTGCTTGAAGCCGTCGTTACTAAACGCCGGAACAAAGCTGCGGCATTGAAATTTCTCAAGAAATTGATGAAGCGCCATGGCTGTGCCGAAGAAATCGTTACCGACCGTTTTGCGTCTTACAAAGCAGCGCTAGGAGAATTGGGTGCGCTCGAAAAGCAAAAGACGGGCAGGTGGCTCAACAACCGCGTTGAGAATTCACACCTCCCATTTCGACGAAGAGAACGAGCCATGCAACGTTTCCGGCGCATGCGAAGTTTGCAGAAATTCGCCGCCGTCCATTCCTCTGTCTACAACCATTTCAACCAGGAAAGATCGCTCTCCAGCCGAGACACCTTCAAGCTGACACGCACCGCCGCTCTTGCCGAGTGGCGCGAACTTGGCGCGGAATAAAGGGCAGCGTCACTGGCCCAACAGAGACGAGTTCGAATTCGTCTGACAGCACCTTTGCTACTATACCTGAATCCTATGCGGTTTCGGCGCAGCAGACGTGTCGCAGAACCTGCGCGACGTTGCTCATGAAGGTGTCATCATAGCCGGCGTCGTTTTCGAGAACGCTCAGGAACGCGCATGACGTGCCAGTGACCGTGTCCACCATCAGGAACTGGCCACCGTAACCGGCATGCGCAACCACCCGTCCGTCGGTCATGATATGGTTGGAGTAGCGCAGCCATTCTTTTGGCGGTGTCAGAGATGGTGCTGAGCGGGTCAGGCTTTGGCGGAGGAAACTTGCATTGGCACATGCGTTTCCAGACAGATCAAGACCGCCGCGCGCAAGAAATAGGCCAAACCGTGCGAGATCCCGAGCACTCAGGCAACCCCCACCGGAAAAGGCAGGGAAACCATCTTTGCTCAGGCTGATGTGAAAGGCGCCCTCGTAACCAACGGCATCTGCAATCCGTTCAATTTGTGCTGTAAGTGGGACGGGGCAAACCTGCGCTGCGATCAATGTCAGCACATCTGTGTTGGCCGACTTGTACTCCGCTACTGTTCGCGCCTCTGTCTCTCTGAACCCCCTAATTCTGGAAGCAAAGTCCTTGAGCGAGATTTCCTCCTGATCCTCGGTGGGTAGGCGCCAGCCCAGGGCAATCTCTTCATCATAGCAATCCGCATGCGGGTCATCATAGTCTTCGGTAAAATCATTGCTGACTGCCATATCCAGGAGAGCCTGAACGTTAGCCTCGCGGTAGCCAGATCCAATATCGGGCAAATACTGTGCAACCTTTGCGTCAGGCGAGACGAACCCTTGGCCGATCAACTGTCCCATAATCAGGTGAATGTGCAGTTTTGTAATGGATTGGATCGAATGCGGTCGGTCTGTCCCAAAATCTGGTGCGGCCTGTTCCATGATCACCTGCCCGTCCCGTAGGCAGCAAAACGCAGAGAAGGCGGGATGTGCCAGAAGGTCCGCCAACGCGGGCACGGTTGCTGTCAGGTCCTGGTGGGCCTCTTCGAGCATCAACACATTTCGCGAACGCACCATCAGAGTGCGTCGGAACAGGCGGTGCGCGTTGTGAAATCCATGGCGGCGGTGGGCAGGCTGATTCCAACGCTGCTTGTTGTCTGGCCCCACGGTCAGATCGGGGTTGGGGGCTACCTTCAACCTGCTCATGTGCAATTCTCGTGGATCAACGCGTCGACGGCGACAACGTGGTCAGCATAGACAAACATCGGATTGATCTCAATTTCGCTGACCTTTTCGCGGGCCTGCAGGAAAGCATCACAAAGGTCGTTCAGCACGGTGACCACCTTGTTTATATCGGCGCGTGGACGGCCTCGAAAGCCTTCCAACAGGTGAAAAATCTTGAGCGATTTCAGAGCACTGGCGATATCGTCCTGCGTGGAGGGCAGAAGGACCGTTGTGGCATCCCCAACCAGTTCGGTCAAAACTCCGCCACTGCCCAGCACCAGTGCTGCGCCAAACTGCGGGTCATTGCGCAAGGTGACAATCATCTCTGCAACAGGCGTGGGCGACATGGCCTCAATCAGGTAGCTATCGCTCACGGCCTGCTTATCATAGGCAGTGACAGCCGTGTTCATTTGATCAAGTGCTTGCTTTAACGCGGCGCCATCGGCAATGCCCAGAGCAACCGCGCCTGCCTCACTCTTGTGGGCCAGCCGGGTAGACATCATCTTGAGCGCGACCGGATAGCCGATCTTTTTTGCGGCCACCTCGGCTTTTTGAGCCGTCGTTGTCCGGCCCGAAGGGACCGTGAAACCGCGCTCTGCAAGCCAGGCCTTGCCCGCGTCCTCAGTCAGCATGCCGAGTGAGCCAGGCGGGGTTCCGGCAATCAGTGGCTCCGGCCTTGTCGCCAGAATGCGATTACGTCGCGCGGCCCAAATGCTGGCGCTTTGCATGGCGTTGAGCGTTTCGTGAATGCCCTGCATCGGCGCGACTCCGATCGAGATCAGATAACGGCGGGTGACCTTGTCCAGATTCTCCGGCAGGGTCGCACAAATCGCTGCCGGGATTCCGCGATCGCAGGCAGCCTGTGCAAAGGCGCTGGCATCGTTTTGGTAATAGATCTTGGAGGCATCTAGCCCTTCTGCAGGATAGTCCTGCACCAGAACTGCCGCTTCGGCCCCTACGGCGTCCATCGCTTTGACGAAGACCGGATAGGTCAATTCGGCCTGCCCCCAGATCGGTGTGGTGTAATCCAGCGGGTTTGACACTGTTGCGATGTCTGGCAGCAGATCCACCAGGGCCGCATGCTCCGTTGCGCGGACAGCCGAGAACGTGAGCCCGATCTTTTCCGCGTGATCGGCCAGCATCGTCGCGCCGCCCCCCGAACAGGTGAAACCCGCAACGCTTGGCCCCTTGGGCGCGCCGACCACACAAAGGTACTTCAGCGTTTCCAGAAACTGCGCGGGGCTGGTGACACTGATCACGCCCGTGCGCGCAAACAACGCCTCATAGAGCGCGTCTGACCCCGACAGCGATCCCGTGTGACTGACAGTCAGAGCCGCGCCGATTGAAGAGCTGCCTGTCTTGAGCGCAACCACAGCCACGCCTCGCTCAATGGCTTTCAGGGCGGCGCGTTCAAAGGCGGGAATATCTTGAAGGCCCTCAATATGCAGCCCGATAGCACGCACTGCCGGGTCATCAGCGAAGGCGTCAAGAAAGTCCTCTAACCCCAGAACCGCCTGATTGCCTGCCGATACCATGTATGCCAGTGGCAAGGAGCGCGCAGACATGGTGATGTCAGAGGAAAACATGCCCGATTGGGTGACAATCGCTGCACCGTAACCGGGTGACCAGCCACCGTGTTCGAAAGACCAAAGTGCTACGTTGTCGATGTAGTTGATCAAACCGTAACAATTGGGACCGATGAGGGCCATGTCACCGGTTGCCTCGATCAGCGCCTGTTCTGCCGCCGCATCGCCGGTTTCCTTGAATCCTGCAGAAAAACAGACCACGCCACCGACGCCCATCTCAGCCAATTCGCCCAATGCGGCGACAATACCACCTGCGGGAATGGCCAGATAGACAGCATCAGGCGCTTCAGGCAGATCAGCGATACAGGGCACGCAAGGCACCCCCTTCAGATCTGTTCGCCTGGGGTTCACCGCCCACATTTGCCCTGCAAACCCACGCCTGCGCGCCTCTCTTACGGCAATGGTCGCATCCCGCCCGCCGATAAAAGCGATGGAGCGCGGCTTGAGAAGCCGCTCAAAGTTGGCGCGTCTCTTTGGGGTCATGCACCCAGGGGCCGCAGGATGGAGCGTGTGATGATGTGGCGTTGAATTTCAGAGGTGCCGTCCCAGATCCGCTCAAGTCGGCTGTCGCGCCAGAAGCGTTGGATCGGCATTTCCTCCATCAGCCCCATGCCACCGTAGATCTGCACCGCATCATCGGCGATCTTGCCCAGCATTTCTGAACAAAAGACCTTGATCATCGCCGCATCCGCATCGCTCATCACGCCCTGTTCGGCTCGCGCCACGGCGTCTTTGACCATTAGGTCGGCTGCGCGCAATCCAATAGCGCCATCTGCAAGCCGGAAACCGGTGGCCTGAAACGCCCCGATGGGTTTGCCAAACTGCTTTCGGGACGCGGCCCATTCGGTGGCCATCTCCAGTATGCGCTCCGCCTTGCCACAACAGGTCGCCCCCACCCAGATGCGCCCCATGCCCAGCCATTTGCCAGAGAGTTCAAGACCACGCCCTTCTTCCCCCAGCACCTGCCCCGGACCAAGGCGCACATTATCGAAGTGCAGTTCAAACGTCTTGTAGCCGCGATAGCTGACACATTTGGTGCCTTCGCGGCAGTCAAAGCCCGGTGTGCCAACGTCCACCAAAAAGGCCGTCACCCGTTTGCGCGGTCCACGTGGCGTTTCGTCAGCACCCGTCGCAGCAAAAACGATCGCAAAATCGGGCATACAGGGGCCAGAGATGAAATGCTTTGAACCATTCAGGATCCAGTCATCTCCATCCCGCCGGGCGTTGGTTTTCATACCCATTACGTCCGACCCCGCGTCCGGTTCCGTCAGGGCGAACAACTCTCGTTTTTCACCGCGCACCGCGGGGAAAAGGTAACGTTCGCGCTGATCGCCCTCGCAAGCCATGAGCAGTTCCGTGGGACGCGCAGCCCAGCTTTGCAGGGCATGGCTGGTCTTGCCGTACTCGCGTTCAATCAAGGACATAGGCCCGTAACCAAGGCCTCCGCCCCCGACCTCTTCGGGCAAGTTGCAGGCAAACAGTCCCAACTCCTGGGCCTTCGCCTCAATCTGACGGCCAATCTCTTCGGGGACATAGCCCATCTGGTCCACTTCCTCCTCGTGTGGATACATTTCTGTTTCCACAAAGCGGCGGACGGTGCTGATCAGCAGGTCGGTTTCAACACTGGCTTCCATGTTCATAAGGCGCCTCCTTTATGGGGCTTCGGACTTGTCGTTACGACGGGACATGATCGAAAAGATCACGAAGGCAATAAGCGTGATGGCGATCAACACCACAGCGGCGGCGGCTACCGTCGGATCGGTGTTTTCGCGGATGCCGTTCCACATGCGACGCGGCAGGGTGTAGACGGTGTATTTGGAGATGAACAGCGTCACGACAATTTCATCCCAGCTGAGAATGAAGGCAAAAAGCGCTCCGGCAAAGACCCCCGGTTTGATTGAGGGCAGGATCACCAGGCGCATTGTGGTCCAGTTCGAAGCACCAAGGTTCTTGGAGGCTTGTTCCAATTTGGGATCAAAGGTCGCCAGCGAGGCGCTGACTGTGATCAGCACCATGGGGGCTGCCAAGATCGTATGCGCGAGGATCAGCCCGGCGTAGCTGTCCAACAGGCCAAGCGGGATCCACAGTCGATAGAACGCCATGGCAGAAATGATCTGCGGGATGATCAGCGGCAGCAGCAGGAAGGCGCGCATCAGCTCGGAATACTTTGAGGATACCCGCCACAGGCCAATGGCACAGAGCGTGCCAAGGAATGTTGCCAGCAGTGAGGTCGAGACTGCGATCACGCCACTTTGGAAAAAGCTCGACAGCCATTCCTCGGAAGTGAACAGCTTTTGAAAATGGCGCAGGGACAATTCGCCCTTTGGCATAGACAGAAAACGCTTTGGCGTCAGTGACACGGGAATGGCGATCAGCGCGGGCGTCACCAGAAACAGCAACAAAACCCATGCGCCCACGCGGTTGAACTTGGAGAACAGACCTGATGTCATCGTGCAGCCCCCCCAAACACGGTGCTGAGCTTCATGAAACGCGACATGATCCACAGCATCGCCAGAACGCCCGTCAGCATGATTGCCGCCAGCATCGCGGCTGTGCCCCACTTCAGGGTGACCAGCAATTGCACAGAAATGTACTCTGCCACCATGAGCACTTTGCCACCGCCTAATACGGCAGGGGTGACGTAAAACCCAAGGCTCAGGATGAAGACCAGCAGGGTCGAAGCCACCAACCCTGGCAGGGTCAGTGGCAGGTAAATGCGCCAGAAGGTCTGCGTGCTGCTGGCGCCCAGATTGCGCGAGGCATCCATCACACGCGTATCAAGCGATTGCATCGAGACCAGCAGTGGCAGTACCGCATAGGGGATCATGTAATGCACCATGCCGATCAGCACGCCCAACTCATTGCGCATAAAGGCGATGGGCTCGGCAATCAGTCCAATGTTTTCCAGCGTACCGTTCACCAACCCTTTGCGCCCCAGCAGCATCAGCCAGCTAAAAGTGCGCACAAGGATGGAAATCCAAAAGGACACAAGAAGCAACGTCAGCATGTAGTTCTTCTGGCGTTGGTGGCAGTGCACCATGGCATAGGCGATGGAATAGCCTAGCGTGACACTGAACATCGTGGTGATGATGCAGATGCGCACCGTAGTCCAGACAATGCGGATCAGCGCATCGCTTTCCGCCAGTTTGGCGTAATTACTCAATCCAGGTTCCGGGTCCGTGACGCTGAGCCACAGGATGTTCAGGATCGGCCCCAGATAGAGCGCTATGACCATCAGCATCAAAGGTGCGATGATCAGCCAGCCGGGGTGGATATGTCGGGTGAAGGCTTGCATGAAATGTCCTGGGCCAAATCGATGGCCGCCCGCAGGAAGACACGGGCGGCTATCAGGCGTGTTTAGCTGATCGCCTCAAGGAAGGCGTTCACCGCATCACCGCCGTTTTTCCCCCACCAGTCGGGATCGTTATAAACGATTTTGTCGATGTTCATTGCCGAGGTGATCGCATAAGGCTGCTGATCTTCGGGGATCTGGCCGAAGGCTTCGGGGTTAGAGGGCGTCATACCAAGGCAATCAAGCAGCGCCAGCTGTGCAGGCACCTCTTGCGCTGTGGCGATGAAGTCCATTACGGCCGCACCTGCGGGGTTGCCCTTGGGCACGATATAGGCCCCCGGCATCGCCATGGCCTGATTGTTCACCAGCTTGTAGCGCCCATCGGTGTCATTTTCGATGTTACGTCCCCGGTTCTGCCAGACCATGCCGAGCGAGACTTCGCCATTCACTACCATGGAATGCGCCTCGGACCCTGAGCCCCAGTAAAGGCTGTTGTCCTTGATCGATTTGATCTTGGCGAGGGCGCGATCCATGTCCAACGGGTAAAGCGCATCGCCCGCAACGCCATCCGCCATAAGTGCTGCTTCGAGCGAGCCATTGGCCCATTTGTACAGCGAGCGCATGCCCGGGAATTTGGCGGTATCAAAGAAATCCGCCCAGTTCTGCGGGGGATTATCGCCATAGGCTTCGGTGTCATAGACAAAGGCATAGCCATAAAGGATGATCGAAACCCCATATTCCAGCGCATAGCCTGGCAGGGTCTTTTCCTTGGAAACAACAGAGTAATCAATTGGTTCCAGATGGCCTGTTGGCCCAAGGGACACGGCATTGAAAAGGTCTGCGTCCGCAACGTCGGCAGTGACATTGCCGCTGTCGACCATTTCCTTGATCTTGCCTTCCAGAGGGCCGGAGGTGTCAAATTTCAGTCCCTTGCCAGTCTTGGCGGTGAAGGCATCGCCAATGGCGGAGCCGTGGCATTCTTCAGACTGGCCACCCCAGTTCCACATCACCACGTGATCAGCAGCGGCTTCGGCATCACCTGCCATCACGGCGCTCATCGCCACGCCCGAGGCACCACAAAGCGCCAGGAACGTGCGGCGATCCATGCGGCCTTTCTTGTAGGCCTGCGCGCTGTCTTGCAGCATCTCTTTCTTGAATTGTCTATCGTGCATTTTCATCCTCCTATTGGGTTCGGGAGTTCCCGGACTTTTGCTCAATGGCACCTTTTGGCGGCACACGTTTTTGGGGCTTTAGCCCGTTTGTAATTCCACAGCAGCTTCGTCTTTCCACAACAGGTCCACGGTATCGCCTTCGTTCAAGGCTTCGCTGTTGCGCCAGACATCGATGTCCACTTCGATTTCGGTACCATCGCTGGCATCCACGATGACGCGCTGCATTGAACCAAAGTAGGTAATAGAGCGCACCACCCCACTCGTCCGTGCCTCCGCATGGCCCGCGCCTTTGCGCAGGTCGATTTTTTCGGGACGCAGGGCGTAAGTTTTGCCGTCTTGCTGAATGAAGTTGGATTTGCCCAAGAAACTGGCCGTGAACTGGTTCACTGGCTGCTCATAGAGCTCCTGAGGCGTACCAATCTGTTCAATCGCCCCGTCGCGCATGATCACGATGCGGTCCGACATGGACAGCGCTTCTTCCTGATCATGGGTGACGTAGATGAAGGTCGTGCCAACTCGGCGGTGAATATCCTTGAGTTGCTCCTGCACCTCGACCCGCAGTTTCTTGTCAAGCGCGCCAAGCGGTTCGTCCAACAGCAACACCGGTGGCGCAAAACACAGCGCACGTGCCAGCGCGACGCGCTGTTGCTGCCCGCCGGACAGCTGCCCCGGCTTGCGGTCCGCGAAATCCTGCAGCTGAACCAATTCCAGCATCTCGTCGACCCGCGCCCTAATCTCTGACGTGGGACGTTTGCGCACACTCAAGGCGTATCCGATGTTGTCTCGCACGCTCATATGGGGGAACAGCGCGTAGCCCTGAAATACCATGCCAAAATTGCGTTTTTCCGCGGGGGTTTGCGCGATGGAGGACCCATCCAGCGCAATGTCCCCTTCAGAGATATCGAGGAACCCCGCGATCATCATTAACAGCGTGGTCTTGCCCGACCCCGAGGGGCCCAGCAGAGTCAGAAACTCACCTTTCTGAATATCCAGACTGATGTTGTTGACTGCCCGGAATGTCCCGAACAGTTTCGAGACATTACGCACCTGCAAACTGCCTGTATCGGCGAGGTCAGCCATCCGCGCCTCTCAACTTCAGCTTGTTGCGCGCCTCTTGCGGGGTCAGCACACGCCCCCCCATGCGCTCAATGATCTCGCGGGCACGGGTGACAAGCTGGCCGTTGGTCGCCAGAACCCCGCGCTCCAAATAGATGTTGTCCTCCAGCCCTACGCGCACATTGCCACCCAACGCGACAGAGGCCGCTGCCATGGGCATTTGACCGCGTCCAATCCCGAAGCTGGCCCAGCTGGCCCCGGCAGGCAGTTGCGCTTTCATGGCAGCCATGGTTTCGACGGTCTGATCCGCGCCCCAGGGAATGCCCAGACAAAGCTGGAACATGGGAGGCGCATCAATCAGCCCCTCATCCACCATCGCCTTGGCGAAGCGGATATGGCCAAGGTCAAAGACTTCCAGTTCCGGCTTCACCCCCCATTCCTGCACCAATGCCGCCATACGCCGCAGTGTTGGCGGGGTAGAGATATAGATCATGTCCGTGTCAGAGAAATTCAGTGTCCCGCAATCCAGTGAACATATATCGGGCAAGCATTCCTTGATGTGAGCGAGCCGTTCCTCGGGGCCGATCATGTCCGTGCCGGGGCCCGGCATCGCTGGGTTGGCCGGGTCCGAGATCCAGTCGCCGCCCATCCCGGCGGTCACATTGATCACCACATCGGTGTCACTGTCGCGCACCCGGTCCACGATTTCCTTGAAAAGCTTCGGGTCGCGTGAGCCTTGGCCCGTCTCGGGATCACGCGCGTGAATATGCGCGGCGGAGGCCCCTGCCTTGGCCGCCTCAATCGCCGCATTAGCGATCTCTTTCGGCGTGACGGGCACATGCGGACTTTTGCCCGTGGTATCGCCCGCGCCAGTCACGGCGCAAGTCAGGACAACCTCATAGTTCATCTGGCAAACCCCCTATTTTTTTCAGCTTGACGCGGGAAAGGGTAAGAAAGATGTCGATTATCCGACAGTCTTTCGGCTATGCTGGCGAAAAATCGCACTATGCAATCTGGACTTTAGCTCATGCAAATCGACATGACCCAGCAGACGCCCCGCGCTGTGCATCATGCCATTTTTGTGGTGGTCCCACGGTTCAACATAACCACATTGATCACCATGACCGAAACGATGCGGATCGCGAATTATCTTTCGGCAGAGCCCCTGTTTTCTTGGGACATCGTGTCCTTTGACGGCACTGAAATCGTGGCCAGCAATGGCATGACAACCCGCGTTTCAGCAGAGCAGGACAACCTGCCGCCAGCGGATTACATTTTTGTTTTGGGCAGCTGGGGGACGGAGCATTACGATAACCGCGCGCTTACCGCTTGGCTGCGCAAGCGCGCGCGGGCGGGGAGCAGTATCTGCGGGGTTGAGCTTGGCTGCTATATTGTCGCGCGGGCGGGTCTGTTGGACGGAAAGCCGGCGACGATCCACTGGTCCTGGCTCAGCGGTTTTCGCGAAAGCTTTGACCGGGTGGATGTGCAGGAATGCCTGTTCACCATCGAGGGCAAGATCATGACCTGCTCGGGTGGGCTCGCGGGCGTGGATCTAATGCTTCGTTTGATCGAGCGCACCCATGGCAGTGGCTTTTCGGGCGAAATTGCCGATCAAATGTTGCATCACCCGATCCGCAACGCGGGTGCGTCACAGCGGTCCACCATGGGGCGCAGCACGGAGACCATGCTGCCGCTGGTGCGTGAGGCGATGACGCTGATCGAAGGGAACATAGAAGAACCGCTCAGCGTGCCGGAGATCGCTGATACGCTGGATGTCTCGCAGCGACAGCTAGAGCGGAAATTCAAGAAACACGTCGGTTGCACTGTGGTGCAGTTCGGTTTGTTGCGACGGTTGCAGAATGCGCGGTTGCTGCTGATCTCCACCGATCTCAGCGTGCGCGAGATTGCCACCGCGTCAGGGTTCAACACCCTGTCCCATTTTGCCTATTCCTTTGGCAAATTCTTTGGCCGCCGCCCTTCGGAATACCGAGAGGCATGGCCTGCAAATGAACCGGCGCCGAGTTGGCCCGGTTCCCTGTCAGATTTCCTTTCAACGCTTAAGGAGATTCCGGGCCGTCCCTAACCCAACCGCGCCTCGCGCAACGCGCGCAACACTGCGACAATCTCTCGATCGCGCTGCGCGGCCATATCCTCAAAGTGGCGATCTCCTGCGATGTAATTGCAACCATCGACCATGCGATCACGCAGCTCTCGGGTGAGTTCTGGTGCCTCCAGCCGGGTCCAGGGCAGCTTTAGCGCGGGGCCAAACTGATCCAGATTGGTCGCCATGCCGCCCGCGCCACAGGCCACGTGAAAGGCCATACACTGACCTTGGGACACCATGCGCGGCGCAGGCCCATTCATCAAGGCAATGTCGATGTCTTCCGGCGTCGCCTCGCCATTGGCAACCATGTGCAAGGCCTCGCGCCAGAGCGCTTCTTGCAGGCGCGTCGCGACGAAGCCGGGGATTTCTTTTTTCATCAACAGCGGCGCTTTGCCCGCAATTTCGTAAAACTTCCCGGCCCATACCACGGCATCCGGCGCAGTTTTGTCACCGCCCACAATCTCGACCAGCGGCAGCAGGTAGGGCGGATTGAACGGGTGTCCGATCACGCAGCGTTCAGGGGTCGCGCATTTGGCTTGGATCTCGCTCATTGTCAGACCGGAGGTTGAGGAGCCGATGACAACGTCAGGCGGCAGCACCTCTCCCATCTGTGCGTAAAGCGATTGTTTGATCTCCAACCGCTCCGGTGCACTTTCCTGCACGAACTGCGCACCCTCCAGCGCCTGTTCAAGGTCGGTGACAATGCGGAGACGGTCCAAAGACGCGCCCTCAGCCAGCCCCAGATCCGTCAGACTGCCCCAGGCGGTGTTGAGGATCGAATGGAATGCTTCAGTTTCACTGGTGTCATGCAGATAGGCCGTCACATCATAGCCACGGGCCAGAAAATGCGCCGCCCAGCCGCCGCCAATTGGGCCCGCGCCAATGCTGGTGATGCGGGTGACGCTGATAGGATCAGGATACATCATTCACCTTTGAAGTTGGGTTCGCGCTTTTCCACGAAAGCCGCCACCCCTTCGGCAGCATCATCTGATTTGAGCATCTTGCGATAGATCGGCATCGGGTCCGTGCGCATCTTGTGAAACGCCTGCTCCAGTGGCACGCATTCGATTTCGCGCTGCACCTCTTTGACGGATTGCATCGCAAGCGGTGCCGACCAGGCAATCGAAGCCGCCCATTCGCGCGCAGCATCCATCAACTGCTCTTTCGGCACCACCTTGTTGACCAGCCCATAGTGCGCTGCTTCCTGCGCGGTCATGCGGCGGCCCAGCAAGAACATCTCCATCGCAATGTTGTGCGGAATGCGGCGCGGCAATCGTTGCAGCGCGCCCGCGTCCGGCACGATGCCTAGGGGCATTTCCGGCAGCCCGAATTCCACGTGATCGGCGGCGATCAGCAGGTCGCACCCCAACGCCATCTCGAACCCGCCACCAATGGCCAACCCATTGATCGCAGCAATTACGGGCTTGTTCAGCGCCCAGTTTTCAGTGAGCCCGGTGAAGCCGCCAAAGCCGTAGTCATCGGTCTCCCACCAATTATCGAGCTGCATCTCTCCGTCATTGAGCGCCTTTAGGTCCCACCCAGCCGAGAATATCTTCTCTCCACCACCGGTCAGGATCGCGCAGCGCAGATCCTTGTCTTCGTGCAGCTCCTGAAAGGCTGCAGCCAGCGCCTGTGACGTGGGCACATCAATGGCATTCACCTTGCCGCGCTCCAGCGTGACTTCCAGAACATGACCCTCGCGGTGAACCTTAACGCCGTCTGACATCTGCTTATCCCTCTTTGAATTCTGGCATTACTTCGTTGACGAACATGCGCAGGGATTTCTGTTGTGAAGCGTGATCGAGCCCCATGGAGGCGTAATAGATGTACTCATTCACACCCAGCGCCTGATAGCGCTTCAGCTTTTCGATGACCCGGTCGGGAGAACCGAACATCAAGTTCTCCTCCAACATCACGGGGTCGTATTGTTCCCGTCCCTCCAGTTCATCCAGCGGGATGGAGGCGGGGAAGCCGTCCTTCACATCGCCCAGATTGCGAAACAGGTTTTCGAACTGGCTCAGCAGGCGGCGGATCGCCCGCATCGCGTTTTCACCATCGGCTGCGTTGTCATAAACGCATGAATGGCGCATCAAGGCGAAGCGTGGCACCCAGCCGTTGTCGGCCTTTTCAATCGCCTCATCCAGTTGTTTCTTGTAGAGTTCGGCCTCTGCAAAGGGACGTGTGAACGGCCAGCAGTTCACATGGCACCTTTCCCGCATAGCGTAGTCATAGGTGATGGGTGAGCGCGCAGAGACCCAGACCGGCACCTCCTTCTGAAGCGGCTTTGGCACTGAGGTCGAGGTCGGGAATTGCCAGTATTCCCCGTTGTGTTCGTAGTCGCCCTTCCAAAGCTCACGCACCGCAGGCAGCATTTCCTGCATGTAACGCCAGGCATCAGATTGCTTGAGCCCCGGTTTCATTCGGTCAAACTCGCGCTGATAGGCCCCCGAACCGATGCCGAATTCCAACCGCCCGCCGGTGATCAGATCGGTGAACGCCGCTTCGCCCGCCAGGTTGATCGGGTGCCAATAGGCCGCCGTCGCAACGGCCGTGCCCAGACGGATGCGGCTGGTTTCGGCAGCCCACCAAGTAAGGATCTGGAAAGGGTTTGGCGCGATGGTCATTTCCAACGCGTGGTGCTCGGCGGCCCAGACGATATCAAACCCACCCTCTTCGGCGATCTGCACCATCTCCAGCGTGTGACGGGCGACATCCTGCATGTCCAGATTGTCGTCGATCCGCTCCATGTTCACGGCAAGTTGGAATTTCATTGTTCTCTCCCTCAACGCATTACAAACGGATTGGCCATCGGTTCATCAGACGTGTTCATCCAGATCGTCTTTGGGCGGGTATAGTCGTAGATCGCCTGGAACCCGCTTTCGCGGCCATATCCCGATCCTTTGTTGCCCCCGAACTCCGCAATCGGAGACACCACCCGATAGGTGTTCACCCAGACGATACCGGCACGCACTGCCCCCGCCATGCGCAGGGAGCGCGCGCTGTCGCGGGTAAAGATACCTGCTGCCAGCCCATGTTCGCTATCATTGGCCAATGCGAGCACCTCTTCCTCGGTTTTGAACCGCTGCACCGACAGAACCGGGCCAAACAATTCAGTGTCGACAATGCGCAGATCCTGACGAGGGACTTCGATGATCGTGGGTTCATAGAACAGGCCAGACATCCCCTTTGGCTGCTTGCCGCCGACCAGCACTTTGCCGCCTTCTGTTTGGGCATGTGCCACTTCTCGTTGGATATGCTCTAACTGTCCGGTGGTGCACAATGGCCCCATCTGGGTCTCATCCGCCAGCGGGTCCCCAATCACGATCTGGCGGGCCAGCGCGGTCATCTGCTCAAGGAATTGATCGGCAATGTCTTCGTGCAGGTAAAGCCGTGACCCAGCCACACAGCTTTGCCCCGTGGCGCCAAAGATGCCCGCGATAGAGGCGTTTACAGCGCTTTCGATATTGGCATCGTGAAAGACGATGAACGGGGATTTGCCCCCCAATTCCAACGACACTTCGGCAAAATTTCGTTTGACGTTCTCCAGCACATGCCGCGCGGCATTTGGCCCTCCGGTAAAGGACACACGGGCCACGAGCGGATGACCTGTGAGCGCACGGCCGCAGGGCTCCCCATGGCCGGTGATGATGTTGACGACGCCGGGGGGAATGCCCGCCTCTTCAATCAGCTTACCAAACTCCAGCATCGCCGCACTGGCATGTTCAGAGGCTTTCAGCACGACGGTATTGCCAGCCGCAAGCGCCGGGCCAATCTTGACGGCCACCAGAAACAGTTGCGAATTCCACGGCACCACGGCAGCCACCACCCCAAGGGGTTCACGCCTCGTGAAGACGAACATGTCGGGTTTGTCGATGGGCAGTGTTTCGCCGCTGACCTTGTCGGCACAGCCTGCAAAGAAGTGAAAGAACTCGGCGATATACGTCGCCTGCCAGCGGGTCTCCTTTAGCATCTTGCCGGTATCAATGGATTCCGTGCGCCCCAATGCTTCTGAATGTTCCGCCAGCAGATCGCCCAGCTTGCGCAGGCACTTGCCCCGTTGCGTCGGCGTCATGCCTGCCCAGGGTCCGGTTGTGAATGCGGCATGTGCGGCCTCAACTGCACGGTTCACGTCAGCCTCGGTCGCTTCGGGCACACGGCTCCAGACGTTGCCATCAGCGGGGTTCACGCTGTCAAAGGTGCCGCCGTCCTCTGCATCACACCACTGTCCGTCGATCAGCATTTGGTAGTTGGTGATTTCACCCATGGCCTGCATCCCCCCTCTGTTACCCTCTCATTCATCTCCGCTTTTGCGTCACATGTGCACGAAATTACGACAAAGGTTGTCGAAAAATCTGAAAGCGCTTTTGATGGATCAAGGCAGGCTTGCCGCAAGGGAGGCCGTATTTATGGCGAAGAAAAAGCAAGTGATTGGCGGCCCGCTTGAAATTGGCGGGCGGGTCTTGTCCCTGTCGCGTGCCATACGGGCGGGTGATTTTGTGTATCTGACCGGGCAAATCCCCATGAAAGATGGCGCGCCTATGACCACCGGCACGGTAGAGGAGCAAACCCGCGCCGTGCTGGATGACATCACCGCCACGCTGGCGCTGGCGGACTGCACCCGCGATGATGTGATCAAAGCGATGGTTTGGTTGCGGGATCGCAGCGACTTTCCCGGTTTCAATGCGGTCTACGGGGAGTACTTTCCAATAGAACCGCCCACTCGGTCGGCGGTGGTCAGCGATCTGCTGGTCGATGTCCAGGTAGAGGTCGAGGTGGTCGCCTACCGCCCGTTAGACGATGCTTAAGGCGCCTGATGGTACTGCCTACAGCTGGGCTGGGCCTGGGGGTGGGCCTGGGGTTGGGCCGGTCGTGGTGATGATCCACGGCCTGGGTCTGAACCATGACTGTTGGCAGTGGACGACCCCCGCGCTGAGTGATCAATACCGCGTGCTGCACTATGACCTTTTCGGACATGGACAAAGTACACCGCCGCCCGCGAGGCCGAGTCTATCGCTGTTTTCGGATCAACTGGCGGCCCTACTGGATCACTGTGATGTCCGCTCAGCGACCTTGGTGGGGTTTTCCCTTGGCGGCATGATCGCGCGTCGGTTTGCGCAGGACCGTCCGGCCAGGGCGGACGCACTGGCAATCCTGCACTCACCCCACAAACGCACCGATGCGGCTCAGGCTGCTATTCTAAAACGTGTCGATCAAGCCCGCCGAGACGGACCACAAGCCACTGTGGAGGCCGCGTTGGAACGCTGGTTTACGGCAAATTTCCGACAGGCCAACCCGGCAATGATGGACACCGTGCGCGGCTGGGTAAAGGCAAACGACATTAGCATTTATCACACGATCTATCGTGTATTGGCGGATGGCATCGACGAAATCGTGGCCCCAACGCCGCCCATCAGCTGTCCTGTACTGGTGATCACCGGCGACGAAGACTATGGCAACGGCCCCGAAATGACCCGCGCCATAGCCGCAGAGATTGAGCAATCAAAGGCTGTTATCCTTTCGGGTCTCCGTCACATGGCGCTGGCCGAAAACCCCGACGCCGTGAACGCGCCCCTGCGCGGCTTTCTTGATGGTCTGGAAATGGCCATATGAGCACACAAATCCTGAAAGGTCTGCGCGTGCTGGATCTGAGCCGCATGTTATCCGGCCCTTACTGCACCATGCACCTTGCGGATCACGGTGCAGAGGTGATCAAGATCGAAGCGGGTACGGGCGATACGAGCCGTGGCAATGGCCCATTCCGCGACGATGATCCCGATCACAACTGGGCCGGTTACTTCGTCAGTTTGAACCGCGGCAAGAAGAGCATCCAACTGGACCTGAAATCAGATGGGGGAAAGAACCAGTTTCGCGCGCTTGCCGCCACTGCGGATGTCATTGTCGAAAACTTTCGGCCCGGCGTGATGGATCGCCTGGGCCTTTCTTATGAAACACTCGCCAAGCTGAACCCCAGAATCGTCTATGCGGCAATCAGAGGATTTGGCGATCCGCGCACAGGGACAAGCCCATATGCGCACTGGCCGTCCTATGACGTGGTAGCGCAAGCTATGGGCGGATTGATGTCCATCACCGGGCCGAACGCCGACAGCCCCACCAAGACCGGCCCCGGCGTTGGCGACATCTTCACCGGCATGATGATGGCTTTTGGCATCATGGCCGCCTTGCGCGAGGCGGAAGCAACCGGCAAAGGACAGTTCGTCGACGTGGCCATGTACGACGCCATGATCTCTTTGTGCGAGCGCATGGTCTACCTTCATGATTACACCGACAAGGTGCCGGGGCCCGAAGGCAACGGGCACCCCTTTCTCAGCCCGTTCGGATTGTACCCGGCAGCGGACGGGCACGTGGCGCTTGGCATTGTCGACGATGCGTTTTGGCGCCGTTTGACTGAGCTGATGGGGAAGCCTGCCCTTGGTACTGATCCCCGGTTTGCCTCGCGCAGCGCACGGGCTGCCCACGCGGGTGAGGTTGACCGCCTGGTCTCAGGCTGGTTCTCAAAGCTGAGCAAAGCTGAGCTGACCAAAACACTGGGCGGTGAGGTTCCCTTTGGCCCATTAAACACCATTCAGGACATTGCCCGCGACCCCCATATCGAGGCTCGTAAAATGCTCACACAGGTGCACGGCCCGGATGCTGAAACGAGGCCCTGGACGGTTGCCGCCAACCCGCTGCGCTTTGGCGCGCACGGGCATGGGGCATTGAACCCGCCACCCGCTCTGGGGGCGGACAATGACGTGCTTGAGACCCTGACGCCAACCTCATCACCCATGGCACCGGAAACCAAGCGCACCCTGCGCGACGCCTTTGGGCGTTTCGCCACGGGGGTCACGGTTGTCACGACCCGCCAGTCTGACGGCACGCCGCGTGGCTTTACGGCAAATTCCTTCTCTTCTGTCTCGCTCGACCCACCACTCTTGCTGGTCTGCATCGGCAAGGCTGCACTTTCCTGCGACACATTCGCAACCTGTGATCATTTCACGGTCAACATTCTGGCAGATGATCAAAAGGAGGTTTCGGGCCTCTTTGCCTCGCAGTCGCCAGAGAAGTTCAACAGCGTCAAATGGCATCCCAATGCGCAAGACATGCCCGTTATCGATGGTGCCCTTGCCAGCTTTGGCTGCGCGCAACATAGGCTGGTGGATGCAGGGGATCATCTGATCCTTATTGGTCGTGTGCTCGACTTCGAGACATCCGATGGGGATCCTCTGGGGTACTACAAGGGCGCATACTTTGATCTTGGGTTGGACCGTGCGGTGACCGAAGCAGCAACCAAAGGTGATGTGACAATCGCGGCTGTTTTGGCACACGAAGGCGGGTTGCTGCTGAAAGAAGAGGCTGACGGAAGTGTGACGCTGCCATCCGCGTCCTCGACGCAGGCCTTACTCAAGGCTCTGGGCGATGAATTGATGAAGGCAGAATTGACGCAACTTTATGCTGTCTATCAGGTCACGGAAACGGGTGCGCAACGCATCGTCTATCACGCGCGCGTGCAGGGCGATGCCGATACCGGGTTGACGTTTTTCTCCCTTGATATCTTGCCACTGTCGCGGGTGTCCGACGATGCCGAGCGTTCTCTCTTGCGCAGATACGCGCAAGAGCACCGGCATGGCACCTTCGGCATATATCAGGGAACCGAAGTCGAAGGCGTTGTGCACAGACTGTCCGGAAATCACAAATATCACATCTGACAGGAGAACTCCCATGATACCCGAACTGCGCAAAGTCATTACATTTGACGAAGACATCCATACCGAAGGCGGACGTGCCTCTGACCCTGTCTTGCGCATGATCGGAGTGGCAGCCGTAGTGGAAAACCCCTGGGCGGGGCGTGGGTTCGTCGAAGACCTGCAGCCAGAGATCCAGCGCATGGCTCCCGTTCTGGGCAAAATGCTGACCGATCGCCTGATTACATTGGCGGGTTCGGGCGACGCAATAGAGGCCTACGGAAAAGCCTGCATCGCCGGAACCAGCTGCGAAGTGGAGCACGCCTCGGCGCTGATCCACACTTTGCAGTTTGGCAATTTCTACCGCGAGGCCGTTGATGCCAAAAGCTATCTTGGTTTCACTAACACGCGCGGACCGGCAAACACCCAGATCCAGATCCCGTTGATGGACAAACATGATACGGGTCGGCGCTCGCATTATCTGACCGTTCAGTTTTCCATCTATGACGCACCTGATGTGAATGAACTTGTCGTCGCATTGGGGGCCGCGACCCGAGGACGTCCACATCATCGTATCGGAGATCGATATTCTGATCTTGCAGCCTTGGGGCGCGACGTAGAGAACCCTGCCGGTGTTTGAGCAGACGCGATCTGCACGCGATCAAACCAAGGCGTGCAACGACCTCGCCCAAACTATAGAGGTGGGTTTGGACTACCCTAGTGGGAATTTCCCAAGCTATGAATAAAAAGGCGAACGTCGGCTTCGGTGGCTCGATAGTTGCCCATCGCCCTCGCAGCGAAAGGCCACTTTAGCCCGACGTGCTTTTCGCTGCGGGTGCAAAGCACATGAAGCGGTCATTGAGAGCAAAAAAACTTAACGGCAGGTCTGTCCGCAACTCAGACGCTCGATGCTCGCGCAGCGAACGACCGATTTTGAGTTGCCCCGATTTGGTAGACTTGAACGACCGCTTTCGGGAAATCGCGCTGCAGTGCCGCGAACTCTCCGGTGATTTTGTTGGTGAGGAGGCGCGATGTTTGCGGCGACAGCATCCGGCAGCTTCGTCCGCAAAGTCGTCGTTCATACCGAGTGCAGCGAATGCGGTCCTTCGCTATGTGGTTGAACCAACTGCATGCGAAGGTGAAGATGGTTAGATATAATTTGTACAGACTATTCAGCAAACGTTAGGCTTCGCTTCATGCACTGGTGCTAAAGGGGATGTGAAGATGACGATTGAAGTGATAGGCGCGGGCTGGGGCCGCACGGCTACGAACTCCCTCAAACTTGGGCTGGAAAGGCTTGGCTTTGGTGTCTGCCATCATATGTGGGAGGTTGCCAACGATCAGGAACGATTGGTTCCACTTTGGAATGCTGCTCTTGATGGCAATCCAGATTGGCATTCGGTATTCGACGGCAACCGTTCCGCCGTCGACTGGCCGGTGGCAGGTTATTGGCAGCAATTGGCGGAGTTTTTTCCTGAAGCAAAAGTCATACTGACGACCCGCACGCCTGAGAGTTGGTATGCCAGCATCTCAGAAACAATACTTCAAGTCATCGACGATCCTGAACAAGCACCGGAGCCAGCCCGTCCCGTGTCTCGCATGGCAAAACGTGCAGTCACGCGAAGCATCGGCAGCGATTGGTCTGCGGAAGCCCTCATGGGACGATTTCGGGAGCATGAGGAGCGGGTGAGAACCAGTTTGGCTCCAGCGCGACTTTTGGTCTTTGATCCCAGAGACGGCTGGGAGCCATTATGCGATTTTCTCAATGTATCAGTTCCAACAGAACCATTTCCGCGCAGTAATCATCGAGATGAGTTTTTTGCAAACATGGACGATATCCAGTGATATTAGGAAGTGGCACCTAATCCAGGGTGTAAGTATTCTATTGGAAGCGGTCTTGTTAGTTGGGAAAGCAAATGACCGTTCTGTCCGCAACTCTGCCATTTAGCAGATTTCAGCGAAAGTCCGCTGCCGTTTAATGCAGACTTTCAGGCGAAATTCCTCGGAATGACCACCAACAATGACCGCTATCCGTTCCTAAACCGGCATCTGAATGAAAGACTCAGATGACTGCCTTGAGCCCGAAGCGGCCAAAGAGCTGAGCCGTGCGTTAATCGCAAGTCGGGCTGTCCAATGTTGGGCGATGCTCGGATCTAGCTCGTCTGAAAAGCGAAGAGAGCCATTGATCCAGATCGCGTGCCACCGCATCTTTGTAAGGAACCAGTGAACCGAACGCACAGGGCATAGGACATAAATTGAAGACAACTGTCGGAGATTGGACCGAAAGCTTTCTTGGCACGAGAAATCTACTTCGGCGGGTCAGAGATAAGCTTCTACATGAAGCACGCGTGGTTTCGTACAAGCAGGGCCAGCAAGTTTTTGGACCCGACAACATCCCGGACAGTCTGATGTTTTTGCATGTCGGCCGCATACGCGTTTCCCAAAGCTCTGATGCCGGGCGAGAAATCGTGCTGTATCGCGTTGAAGCTGGAGAGAGCTGCGTGCTGACCACTGCCTGCATGCTGTCCGAAGAAGCTTATAATGCTGAGGGTATTGCCGAGACCGACGTTACGGCCATCACATTACCAAGAACCTCTTTTGATAGGCTGGCTGCTGAAGAAGACAGTTTTCGCGGTTTTGTTTTCTCGGCCTATTCTCGTCGGTTGATTGATCTTCTGCGCGTGGTCGACGATGTCGCCTTTGGCAGAATGGACGTTCGACTGGCAGAGCGCCTTTTGGCGCTAGGAGAAGGCCATTCCGAAATCCAGGCGACGCATCAGGCTTTGGCAAACGAGTTAGGGACAGCGCGTGAGGTCGTTTCACGCATACTGAACGATTTTCAAAAGCGCGGACTTATCCTTCAGACGAGAGGGCGGATCACCCTCCAGAACAAACCTCAATTGGAGATTTTGGCGAACAGCGCATGAATTCTTTGCGTTAAGTGACATTGTCACTGAAGAGTAAGGTGCCGGCCGGTAATCAGGTTGCAACATGAACAACCGGAGACGCCTGATGGAAACCACGTTTACGCCGATCGCCTCATTTGGAGGTGGGCTCGCAATTGGACTTGGATCCGTGCTTTTGATGCTCGGACTGGGACGTATCATGGGTGCAACGGGCATATTGTCCGGCTTGGCATTCCCAGAAAACCGCGAGGAATTCGCCTGGCGAACAGCCTTGGTTTTGGGAATGATGCTCGCACCAGGCCTGATCTATGCTGCGACCGGTGCAATGCCTGAACTTACGGTACCTGCCAGCCCGACTATGATCGTTATCGGTGGTGTGATCGTCGGCCTGGGCGCCAGTCTCGGGTCTGGCTGCACTTCAGGGCATGGTGTTTGCGGACTATCTCGGCTTTCTGTTCGCTCTTTTGTGGCAGTGCCGACCTTCATGGTCACAGCTGCAATCACAGTCTTCCTGATCCGTCATGTCTTTGGAGTATAATGCAATGAAACTTGTTTTTGCTTTGTTTACTGGCCTGATCTTTGGCGTTGGTATCGCTGTGTCGGGCATGATGGATCCGGCCAAAGTTCTGAATTTCTTCGATATTGCCGGGACGTGGGATCCTAGCCTCGCCTTTGTTATGGGTGGTGCGCTCCTAGTCACTTTCTTCGGCTACAGACTTGCCTGGCGGCAAACAACGGCGCTCTTTGGCGGGCGTTTTCAGATCCCAAGCGCGACGGCCGTAGACAAGCGATTGGTTGGTGGTTCGGCTCTCTTCGGCATCGGTTGGGGAATTGCAGGCTTCTGCCCCGGCGCTGCAATACCGGCACTTGGTACCGGGCGTTGGGAAGTCGCTCTCTTTCTGGTTGCCGTTCTTGCCGGGTTTGTACTGCGCAGGCTCCTTTTCGCGCGTCCTGTTCAGTCGGCGGCATAGTCACCGATTTCCCTCAGCCTCCCAGGAGTACAATCAGATGACGTATCCCGTGAATATGAACATCAAGCCGGACGTTCAGGCATTCTTCGACGAGGCGACGAACACCATCAGCTATATTGTGAAAGATCCAACCTCGAACTCATGTGCCATTGTCGATAGCGTAATGGACATTGGCTACGCGGCGGGGCGCATCACTTACGATCACGCAGACGACCTCATCCATCAGATCGCAAGCCAAGATCTGAAGTTGGAATGGATTATTGAGACCCATGTTCACGCCGATCATTTGAGTGCAGCGCCGTATATCCAAGAAAAGCTTGGGGGAAAAATCGGCATTGGTTCAAAAATCATGATCGTGCAGGACACGTTTGGAAAGGTCTTCAACGAAGGTACCGAGTTTCAGCGTGATGGCAGCCAGTTCGATCAGCTTTTCGAAGACGGCGATACGTACATGGTTGGCAATATGCAGGTGTTCACAATGTACACCCCCGGCCATACGCCGGCTTGCATGGTACATGTCGCAGGGGATGCGGCTTTTGTGGGCGATACTTTGTTCATGCCGGATGGGGGATCGGCCCGCGCAGATTTTCCCGGCGGCGATGCAGCAACGCTTTACGATAGCATTCAAAAAGTCCTGAGCTTGCCGGACGAAACACGACTTTTCATGTGTCATGACTACGGACCAAACGGGCGGGACATCGCCTGGGAAACAACCGTCGGCGATGAGAAAGCCCACAATATCCACGTTGGTGGTGGCAAATCAAAAGAAGAGTTCGTCGAGTTCCGCATGGAACGAGATGCTCAGCTGGCAATGCCGAAGCTGATCATCCCATCACTTCAGGTAAATATGCGTGCGGGTGAGGTGCCAACTGACGTGGACGGCAACCCCATGCTCAAGGTTCCGGTCAACAAACTCTGATTTTGAAAGGATGAGAGCGATGGAAATCACCCAAATTTCCGACGACTTCAGTACTTGCGGTCAATTGGAGACCGATGACTTGGCGGAAGTCAAAACGCTTGGATTTCGCTCGCTAATCTGTGTGCGTCCTGACGGCGAACAAAAGGGTCAGCCTACTTTTGGCAAGATCCAAGAATGCGCCAAGGCGCAAGGTCTTCAAGCTCGCTATGTGCCGGTCAAACCCTCCGGCGCAACAGAAGCGAACCACATTGCATTTTCTAAGGCGTTGGCAGAGCTGTCCGAGCCTGTCCTTGGCTACTGCCGAAGCGGTCAGCGCGCTGCAACGCTGTGGCGCGCACGACGAGACACTGCGGCGTAGCGGGAGGTAAGGATGCGGGCGGCGCAATATCTACCGGTTCTGAGTTGGGCTCGCAGCTATGGACGGGCAGAGCTTTCTAACGATCTGATGGCGGCGGTGATCGTCACCATCATGCTGATACCCCAATCCTTGGCCTACGCGCTCCTGGCTGGATTGCCTCCAGAAGCGGGGCTGTATGCATCCATCGCGCCAATTCTTCTTTACGCAATATTTGGAACCAGTCGCGCGTTAGCGGTTGGCCCGGTTGCCGTTGTCTCACTATTAACAGCGTCGGCGGTCGGTCAGGTTGCTGAACAAGGCACGGCAGGTTACGCGGTTGCGGCACTGACCCTCGCATTTCTTTCTGGCAGTTTCCTGTTGCTTTTGGGGTTCTTGCGGCTAGGCTTCCTGGCTAATTTTTTGAGCCACCCGGTGATTGCGGGGTTTATCACAGCATCTGGGATCTTGATCGCCGCCAGCCAACTCAAACACATTTTGGGTGTGAATGCTCACGGACATACATTGCTCAAGATCCTCGCATCGATTGCTGCGCACTTGCATGAGGTGAATTGGGTTACGCTCGCTATCGGCCTTAGTGCGACGGCCTTCCTTTTTTGGGCCCGCCGATGGTTAAAACCCGGATTATTGAGGCTGGGTGCTCCGGCGGCGCTTGCTGATATTCTAACGAAGGCGGGACCTGTTGCCGCCGTAGTTGCCACTACGGTTACGGTTTGGGCACTAGATCTTGTCGAATTGGGTGTGAAAATCGTTGGGGAAGTCCCGCAAAGCCTGCCGCCGCTTACATTGCCGGTATTTGCGCCCGACTTGCTTGCAGCGCTGTTGGTTCCGGCGGTTCTGATTTCAGTGATTGGCTTTGTCGAATCCGTCTCAGTCGCGCAGACTTTGGCTGCCAAGAAACGTCAACGGATTGATCCGGACCAGGAACTTATCGGACTGGGCGCAGCCAACATAGGCGCAGCGTTCACCGGAGGCTACCCGGTCACGGGGGGATTTGCGCGATCAGTCGTCAATTTCGATGCTGGCGCTGAAACTCCTGCTGCTGGCGCCTATACTGCGCTTGGCCTCGCGATCGCCGCCTTGGCGTTGACGCCATTGGTGTACTTCCTGCCAAACGCTACGTTGGCCGCCACAATCATTGTGGCAGTTCTGAGCCTCGTTGATTTTTCGATATTGCGCAGAACATGGGACTATTCCCGTGCGGATTTCATCGCGGTATCTGCAACGGTTTTGCTGACGCTGGGTCTAGGTGTTGAAGTCGGCGTCGCGTCCGGAGTGGCGATTTCAGTACTTCTGCATCTATACAAGACGTCTCGACCGCATGTTGCGGAAGTGGGTCGTGTGCCCGGGACAGAGCACTTTCGAAATGTCCTGCGCCACGATGTCGAAACCGCACCTACGGTGTTGACGCTGCGCATCGACGAGAGCCTTTACTTCGTAAACGCCGGCTTTCTGGAAGAACTGATCTTCAGTCGCCTTGCCGAGCGGAAGAAGGTCAAACATGTTGTTTTGATGTTCTCCGCCGTTAACGAAGTGGACTACTCAGCGCTGGAAACTCTCGAGGCGATCAATCACCGTCTTGAGGAGCTTGGCGTTGGCCTACATCTGTCCGAAGTTAAGGGTCCTGTTATGGACAGACTGAAACGGTCTCGTATTGTCGACGGTCTGAACGGCAGGGTTTTCTTGTCCCAGCACGATGCGTGGACAACGCTCATTGCAGAAGCGAGCGAGTGACCAAGATCAGCTTGATTGGCACTGTCAGAAGAACTTGTCTTGAGGCGGGCAGGGCGAGCACTTAGCGTCGCAGGATGACAAAACGCAGCCCTTTTCGCTACTTCAAGACGAGCCCCGAGATCATCCGTCTGGCCGTCATGATGTATGTTCGGTTTCCGCTTTCGCTTCGCAATGTTGAAGATCTTTTGCACGAGCGCGGCATCGAGATCAGCCACGAAACTGTGCGTTATTGGTGGAACAGATTTGGCCCGATATTCGCGGCAGAGATCCGCAGAAACAGGGTCAATCGGATGCGATCTTATTCGAACTGGCAGTGGCATCTGGACGAGGTCTTCGTGAAGATCAATGGCGAGACGCACTACCTATGGCGGGCTGTGGATCACGAAGGCGAGGTGC
>NZ_FREZ01000010.1 GCF_900143525.1 Ruegeria sp. Alg231-54
CTGACAGACCATCCAGCCTCTCTCAGCAGCGCAGCGATCCTGCGATAGCCATATCGGCCATATTGACGGGTCAGCTCGATCATGTCGGCGACCAGCCTGTCCTCGTCCGCGCGGCCTCTTGGGATGCGTCGTTGCGTGGACCGGTGTTGTCCAAGCACGCGACAGGCGCGTCTCTCAGAAACGTTCAGCTGGTTGCGTACATGGTTAACACAAGCACGACGACGAGCGGGGCTCAGTAGTTTCCCTTTGTGGCTTCCGTCAGGATCAGTTTGTCCAACGTCAGATCAGAAACCGCACGTCGCAATCGTTCGTTCTCTTTCTGAAGCCGCTTCAATTCTTTCAACTGATCTACGCCCATTCCGCCGTACTTCTTGCGCCAGCGGTAATAGGTTTGTTCAACAACGCCGATCTGTCTGATCGCATCAAGTCGGGACATGCCTTGCCCCATCAGAACTTCAACCTGCCGTAACTTCGAGACAATCTCTTCGGGCTTCGGTCTCTTGTTTGCCATTCGTGGTCCTCCGTTTCCTAAGCATAACGGTGGACCAGTTCAGTTGGGGAGGCTCACGGACGTTAATTCAATCTTAACATACTGGTATCGTTGACAAAAAAACGGGGGTATGGCACGCGGCACTGTTCTTAAGCTAGTTTGAAACACCACCAGAAACCACTGGACTAGTGCTGCGACGCACGCATCACTGTCACCACGCCCGACGCACTGTCGGGCGCTCCTCAGTACCGGGCCTGCGATCTGCAAGCCCCAAAATGAGGAGCGAACCATGACCAAACCGAAACAGACAAAGATCGCCAAAGTGCAGGGCATGCTGGAGCGTCCATCGGGCGCAACGGTCGAAACTTTGTGTAAAGCCACGGGCTGGCAGGCCCATTCGGTACGGGCGGCGCTGACCGGGCTACGCAAGGCAGGGCATGGTATCGAGCGGACCGATAATGAACGAAAGACCGGCAAGACGGTCTACCGTATAGTCAAGACGGCAGAGTTACAGTCATGACGGTCGCAGAGATTGAAGGTATGGATCGAGCAGCCCTCACCGCCGCCTGGTCTGACATCTTCCGCACCCCTGTCCCCAGAGGCCTGAGCAAGGTCCTCTTGCGCCGCTTTCTCGCCATCGAGATACAGACGCGGCAGATGGGCGGCTTGTCCAAGAAGGCCAAAACCGCGCTGCGCAAACCCTCGGATCAGACAGCCCGGCCCCAAAGCCCAGGGTTACAACCCGGCGGCCGTTTGCTGCGCGAGTGGAACGGAGTAACGCATGTGGTCGATGTAACCGACGACGGGTTTGTCTGGAAGGAGAATCGATATCGTTCCCTCTCCCGAATTGCCCGCGAGATCACCGGTGCCCATTGGTCGGGACCAAGGTTCTTCGGCCTGAACGGAGCAGCAAAATCATGAGCTCGCTAAAAATCCGCTGCGCCATCTATACCCGCAAATCCACGGAAGAGGGCTTGGATCAGGACTTCAATTCGCTCGACGCTCAACACGAAGCCTGCGCCGCCTACATTTCCAGCCAGAAGCATGAAGGTTGGAGGATGCTGCCGAAACGCTATGACGATGGTGGCATTTCCGGCGGGACACTGGAACGCCCTGCCCTGCAGCAGCTGATGGCGGACATTGACGCGGGCCGCGTTGACATGGTGGTGGTCTACAAGATCGATCGGCTAACCCGGTCCCTGGCAGACTTCGCAAAGCTGGTTGAACGGCTGGAACAGGCCGAGTGTTCGTTCGTGTCCGTGACACAGGCGTTCAACACATCTTCGTCGATGGGTCGTCTGACGTTGAACGTGCTGCTGTCTTTCGCGCAGTTCGAACGCGAAGTCACCGCAGAACGTATCCGGGACAAGATCGCGGCCTCAAAGAAGAAAGGTATGTGGATGGGAGGTATCCCACCGCTCGGGTATGATCCGCATCTCGACAAGACACGTCGTGAACTGGTTGTGAATGCAGACGAAGCAGCAGTCGTTCGCAGGGTATTCCAACTCTACGACACGCATCGCTGTTTGAACGCAGTTGTGCGTGTGGCGCAAGTACTTGGTATTCGGTCCAAGCGGCATGTTTTTTCCACGGGACGCACGCAAGGCGGCAATTCGTTCAGCCGCGGACAGATCTATCACCTGCTGACGAACCCGGTCTATCTCGGCCTGATACGCCATAAGGATCAGACCTTTGACGGCCAGCATCCGGCGATCATTGAGCAGGCGCTTTGGGACAGCGTGCAGCGGCATCTTCAGTCCGCCAGTGTAAAGCGGCGTGGCGCGCCTGCAGGGCATGCCTCTGGATCGGACGCTCTGCTAAAAGGCAAAGTGCGCGATGAGACAGGTGACATCCTGACGCCCACCCACACAGTGCGGCGCGGCAAGCGGCAGCGCTACTACGTCTCCAACCGACTGATCTCAGGCGGCCCCGATCCGACGGGGTTGCGCCTGCCAGCCGCGACCTTCGAGCAAGCTGTTGTCGATGCAATTGCCGGTCATCTTGAGGAACAGGCAAACCGGCACGCCGTTTTGAAGGAAGACGACATCACCAGGTCAATGCGCGCTTCCAGATCAATCATGGCGCTTGCCGGGAGATTGCGAACCAAGGGATGCAAGGACGTAGCACCACTCATCCTCGCCGTCACGCTCGGGAAACAAAAGCTCGATATCCAACTCGATCCCGATGCCGTCGCCACCGCGTCCGGTCTGAACAATATGACTCTCCGGGACGGGCTGTTTAAAATCTCCACCACCTTCGCCTGCAAACGCCGCGGCGTCGAAACGCGGATCATTGCCGGTCAAGCAACACCCGAACCAGATCAGACCCTGATCCGCGGTTTGCGCAATGCGCACGCCTGGTCCGACGCGTTGAGATCAGGTGAACCCCTGAAGGATCTCGCCCAGCGCGTCGGCCACTCCGAGCGCTACATCCGGCGTATCATATCCTTGATCTCGCTCTCGCCCCGATTCCAGTCCGCGATCCTCGACGGCACGCAGCCTCCGCACATGAATCTCGAAGCCCTGGTGCGTGGCACAATCCCCCTCGACTGGAACCACCATGATCAGGTGTTTGGACCCCAGTCCTGACGTTCCCTGATCGTGGAAATCGATTCCCTGTAACAGCGTTTAAAATTCCCTGTTCCGCAAATTAAATTCCCTGTTAATGGATTTAGGGAATTTGCGCGCAAGCCATTGATATCACTACCGCAAACACGATCCAAAATATGGAAATCATCTCGTTTTGGCACAAATTCCCTGTTAATCGGCTGTTATCAGGGAAAACCGGACCGATGAGTTCTGGCAACTGAGACTGTCGAGGATAATGGCGCAAGCTGCGGCAACCCGGTCCGTCTCTGTCACGGATACGGGTTCACAAGCCGCGGAAATGACGCGGGAATTCCAGCTAAAACGGTAGGGTCAAAATAAGACGGGGGTAGGTGGCGGACCGAGGAGGATTCGAACCCCCGACCCCTTGATTCGTAGTCAAGTACTCTATCCAGCTGAGCTATCGGTCCGCGTTGGTGAGGCGGTATTTAGACCCGGTGTTCGGGACACGCAAGTCGATTCTTCAAAAAGTTTTCAAAAAGTCCCATCGCCACGCGGAAGCCTGATTTCAAAGGTTGTCCCCTCGGGCCCGGTATGCGCCAGTATCAGTTCTCCGCCATGCCCACGTACCAGCTCCTGCGAGATGGCAAGGCCTAGCCCAGAGCCTCCCTTACGCACCCCGCCCTGAAATGGAGTGAACAGGTTCTCACGTGCTTTGGGCGGCAATCCGGGGCCGTCATCCCTGATCTCGACGCACCAGTCGTCTTTATACTCGCAGCCGGCGATCGTGATGTTTCCCGGCTTCCCGGATGCCACCAAGGCCTGACGCGCATTGCGCACAAGGTTCATCATGACACGGAAAATCTGCTCTGGGTCTGCCCGGGCCACAAGGTCTTTGGGCACGTCGTTCACGATCTCGACGCAGGCATCTGCAACAGCCAGCTGTTCGCTAGCGACGACATCTGCGGCCACA
Source organism: Ruegeria sp. Alg231-54 (assembly GCF_900143525.1). Lineage (GTDB taxonomy): Bacteria > Pseudomonadota > Alphaproteobacteria > Rhodobacterales > Rhodobacteraceae > Ruegeria. Next base: position 4,010 of record NZ_FREZ01000010.1, read on the forward strand.
TCGTTCATGCGCACCATGTTCAGTGTCGGCGCAGGTTCTTCTGCGCGTCCGAAGGCCAACGTGCTTTCGCACAACGACACTGCCCGTGTGATCGAGTTCACCAGTTTGGGCGCCATACGCCGCACCAAGGGATCATCGCTGGTCTCAATCCGGTCGGTGAAGAGCTGTGCCGAAGTCAATATGTTCCGCAAATCGTGGCTGACCTTGGCCACCGCGCCGCCCAGTTGCGCCAGCCGTTCACGTTGCTTCAATGCCTGCGTCAGCTCGGTCTGCAATTGCTGCAGCGCCTCCTCGGCCTCACGAAGTTCGGTAACATTGGAATTGGGCGAGATGATCCCTCGTGCGTCTTCGGGTGCCCCTGCATAGCGCTGCATATAACCAACAACACTTTTGATCGGTTTCACCAGAACGACGCGCACGGCCAAAAACAAAAAGAACGCGGTGATGATGGAAATTACGAAGGACAGCCCCAGAATGCGCAGGCCATAATCGGTCATCGCCATTCGCAGCGGCATGCTTTCTATGGTGACTTCAATCAGCAGACCTGCCCCTTTGACGGGTTCGCCAATAACGCGGATGACTTCATTCTCAGTGGTGAACAGTCGCGCCAGCGCGTCGCGGATCAACACCCAAGGCCCTGCGTCGCGCAGATCGTAGGTCTTGGTGATCTGTTCCGGAATCGGTGATGACAGCATAAGCTGGCGCACCTCATCGCGGCGTAGCACGACGTTATAGACACCCGCGTTGGCCAGCAGTTCGGCCTCAAGGTCTTCGGCCAACATATCGTCAGCCAGCAGCGCCAAGGACGCGATCTGTGCGCGCTCAAGCCGATTCAGCAGGAAGTCTTCGCGAAAGCGCGCGATTGAAGGAACAAAGATCAAAATCTCGGCCAACATCACGAAGACCGTCGTCAGGATCAGAAATCGGCCCGACAGCGAATTCAATCTGTTCTCCCTTTCTGGCTAGGGCATCCAACGTTGGACGAACCTGACCACTTGTTTAACCATCTGATTCTCAAACAGCCTTGGCGAGAAATAGGCACCCGCCACCCGTTTGTTAAGCTCTCCGATCGTCGGATATGGCGAAACCATCGCAGCGATCTGACCCATCTTCAGGTTATTGGCCAACGCAAGCGACCACAAGTTGATCAACTCTCCGGCCTGATGCCCTACGATTGTGGCCCCCACAGGCCGACCCTTTACGACCATGACCTTAATGAACCCTTTGGTTTTCCGCTCAGAGATTGCCCGGTCGTTATGGTGATAGTCAAAGCGCGCGATTTCGACCTTGTCACCATGTTGTTCACGGGCCTGAGCCTCGGTCAGGCCCACCTGCGCCAATTCCGGGTCGGTGTAGGTCGCCCAAGGGATATGTGCGGTTTTTGCCTTCGAGGGCAGGCCAAACAACGCAGAACGGATGATGATCCCTGCGTGATATCCAGCGACATGAGTGAATTGCAGACCACCAGCGACGTCGCCAATGGCGTAAACTCTGCGATTCGTCGTGCGCAGCGCGTCATCGACCTTGATCCCGTTGCGGGTTGGTTCAATCCCGGCAGCCTTTAAGTTCAAACGGTCTGTGTTGGCCTTACGCCCGGCGGCCAACAACAAATGAAACCCCGAATAGATCTCACCCGCCTCGGTCACAATTTCTATGGCCCCTTTGTTGTCGCGAATCTGGGCGACCATAGCCTGTTCATGAATAACCACACCTTCGGCGCGCAAGCTGTCCAGAACGACCGCGGCGGCCTCGGGGTCATCCTTGCCCAGCGCCTTCAGGCCTTCGACAACCGTGACCTTACAGCCCAGTCGGACATGCGCTTGCGCCATCTCCATCCCGATCGGTCCGCCACCAATAATCAAAAGATGTTCAGGCTTGTCGCGCAGGTCAAAGATCGTCTCATTGGTATAGAATGGCACCTGATCCAATCCCGGAATCGGAGGCACCAACGGCGAAGAGCCCGTCGCGATCACTATGCGCCGTGCGGTGATCATGTTGTCGCCCGCCTGCACCTGTATCGGAGAGACGAAGCTGCCGAATTCCCGGATCACATTTACGCCGAAACCTTCAAACCGTTCCTGACTGTCCATCGGCTCGATCTGAGCGATAACATCGTGAACGTGGTCTTTGGCGGCGGCGTAGTCGGCCTGCGGTACCACGTCAGCCACGCCCAGCGCGGCAGAATGTGCCTGACCGTAAGCTGCCTTGCCGCTGGCAATCAGAGCCTTGGAAGGGACGCAGCCGAAGTTGAGGCAATCGCCACCCATCTTGTGACCTTCCAGCAGAATCACATCGGCCCCCATCTGGCTGGCGCCAGCAGCGACTGACAGCCCCCCGGACCCGGCGCCAATCACCAGGATGTCGGTTTTCAATTCTTGCATGATTTCAGCGGTCCTTTCGGCCACGCAGAGATTTGATGACAATTGGCAGCGTGGCCAGCACACACAAGCCGATGATCGGGCCAATCACAAATGGTTCCCATAACAGCGATACATCAGGAGTTTCGCCCCGATCGAACACACCACCCAGCCCGACACCGATCCAAGTGTAGACGATTCCGCCCGGGATAATACCCAGCGCGGTGGTGATCAGGAAGTTGCGGAACCTCACACCAACCAGCGCAGGCACCAGGTTGGCCACAAAAAACGGCACAACGGGAACAAGACGCAATAGAAACAGCACCGAGATCTCATTCTCGCGTAACCCGTCTTTCAGTTTCTTGATCGTCCCTTCCGAGGACTCAAGCCGTTTGGTCAGGGATTCGCCTAACCCCCAGCGTGCCGCCAGAAAGATTGCAGAGGCTCCGATGGTTGCCGCAAACACGTTGAACACGGTTCCGGCGAACAGGCCAAAAAGAAACCCGCCGGTCATTGACGCCACTGCGGCACCCGGCAGCGAAAACGCGACGATGACAATGTAAATACCAACGAAAGCCGCCGCCATTGCCCAGTAGTTGGCGTCGCGCCAGGACAATAGCGCCTCACGATTGTCGCGCAGGGTTTCAAAGGTCAGATAATCACCCAGCGTGAAAAATCCCACCGCCGCAACGGTGAGAATCACCAGCAATGGAATATGCCGCGCAAAAGCGTTGCGCGGCGCCTGAGTCGTTTCGCTCATGAGGCTGTCCGGTTTACTACGTTTCATTCTGACCCCAACATGCGCTGCTTGCGGCCCTCGCAACAGGGGGCTCACGCTGCCTTGATGTTTTTGGTAGGGAATGTGAGGGTTTGGGGCGATAAACCGGCTGTTTTGAAACCTTTTGTCCGACCCGACTACAGAATTGTTGCAAAAGCCACGAAAACCCCCACCTAGGGGTTTGACTTACCCCCCACTACCCAGTAGAGGACGGGCTTCGAACATCACGGGCAGGCGAATCCGCGCTGCACCCGACCGCATAGATTGGAGACGGAGCGATGAAACGCACCTATCAGCCTTCGAACCTGGTTCGCAAACGCCGCCACGGTTTCCGCGCGCGCATGGCCACCAAGGCCGGTCGCAAAATCCTGAACTCGCGCCGCGCACGCGGCCGCAAGTCGCTGAGCGCGTAAACCGCTCACCGATCAGGTTATGAACATGACGCCGCCGGAGGCCCCTCGTGGATGGTAAGAACCAGCCCGGGGAAACGCCCCCGGCGGCGTCCGTTTGCGCGCCTGAAACTTTGACCGTTCTCAGGAAACGATCTGATTTCCTTAAGGCAGCGCGTGCCCGCAGGCAGGGCACATCCTCGATGATGGTGCAGGCTCGCAAACGTACCCCGGATGAAGCAGCAGGAATTCGGGTTGGCTTTACCTGTTCCAAAAAGGTTGGCAATGCCGTAGCCCGCAACCGCGCCAAACGCAGGTTGCGCGAGGCGGCGCGGGCTGTTCTGCCCGTGAATGGCCATGACGGGTGGGATTACGTCCTGATTGGTCGGGCCGAAACCACAGCCGCGCGACCCTATGAGGCACTTCTGGACGATCTGCGTTATGCGCTTCGCAAAGTGCACAGCGGGCGGAAATGACCCTCTTCTCTCATATCGTGGCTCTGCCTGTCAGGGCCTATCGGCTGGTCTTCAGTCCCTGGGTTGGCTTCAATTGCCGATACCAGCCCACCTGCTCGGCCTATGCGCTGGAAGCATTGGAAAAGCACGGGGCCATCAAGGGAAGCTGGCTGGCTGCACGGCGGATTGGCCGATGCCATCCATGGGGCGGCGATGGGTACGACCCCGTTCCGTGCCGCAAGGAAGACGACAGCTGATCTTTATGACCCTCCGTCAGCCTTGACCCATTCGGACATGCGCTGAACACTTGAACCTGTACTGCCCGAGGTTCAGATGACATCCGACACCCGCCATTCCCTACCGACACATGACGTATTGAATCAGCCGCCTGTGCGCGGGGATTCTAACCTTTGGTCTGCAGATCCCGCCCTGCGAAACGCCGTGCAATTCACGGGTGGTCGCGAAGCGCCTCTGGCGGTTTACGGGGAAACGTTGGGACAGACGGAAACCCGCGAGCTGGGGCGTGAGGCCAATAGGCACCTCCCCGAATTGCGATTGTTCGATCAGGGCGGCAGGCGTTTGGACGAGGTGCGGTTTCATCCTGCCTATCATGAGATGATGCAGATCAGCCAATCTGCCGGCTATGCGGCCCTGGCCTGGGACGGTCAGTCTGGCGGCCACGCGACCCACGCCGCGATGATATATATGGCCAGCCAGGTTGAGCCCGGCCATTGCTGCCCATTGACTATGACCTACGCGGCAATCCCGGCTCTTGCGGCAAATGAACAGATCGCCTCGGTCTGGCAGCCAAAGCTCATGGCGCGCAGCTATGATCCGGCGACGAAACCGGTCGAACAAAAATCCAGCGCCACTCTGGGCATGGCAATGACCGAAAAACAGGGCGGTTCGGACGTCCGCGCCAATACCACCATCGCCACCCGGGACGGAGAGCACTGGCGTCTGCGCGGGCACAAGTGGTTCTGCTCCGCCCCCATATCGGACGGATTTCTGACCCTTGCGCAAGCGCCGGGCGGGCTGACCTGCTTTCTCGTCCCACGCTGGCTGGACGGTGAACGCAACGCCATTCACCTGATGAGACTAAAAGACAAGTTGGGGAACAAATCCAACGCCTCGTCCGAAATCGAATATCACGACGCACTGGCTTACCAATTGGGTGACGAAGGCGCGGGCGTTCGAACAATTATCGAGATGGTTCATCACACCCGGCTGGATACAGCCGTGGCCCCAGCGGGCATGATGCGCGCAGCCCTCAGCGAAGCGCATCATTGGGTCGCCCACCGCAGCGCTTTTCAGCGCCGGTTGATCGACCAACCTCTGATGCGCGCTGTTCTGGCGGATCTCGTGTTGGACTGGGAGGGCGCGTTGACGCTTGGGATGCGCGTCGCGCAGGCTTTCGACGGCCAGTCACCCGAGGATCGGGCCTTTGCCCGCATCAGTGTTGCTTTGGCCAAGTTCCTGAACAACAAGCGGTGCCCCGCTGTGGTGGTCGAAGCGATGGAGGTACTGGGCGGCATGGCTATGTCGAAGACACCCCCCTCCCCCTGCTGTATTGCGAAGCGCCTCTGAACGGCATCTGGGAAGGGTCGGGAAACGTGATCTGCCTCGATATTCTGCGCACCCTGTCCCGCGACCTGCTGGCCGCTGACGTTCTGCAAGCCGAATTCGAATCGGCCGTGGGTAGCGACCGAGGTTACGACGCGGCCTTAAAAGCACATCGCGAACGGTGGCCCGGAATTCCCCCGGAAGGCGAAGCGCGCTGGTTTGCTGAGAACACCGCACACTTGCTGACGGCCTCTCAACTGCTGCGCCATACGCCCGCCGCAATTGCCGACGGGTTCATTGCAACGCGCCTGTCAGGCCACAGCGGTCGCATCCCCGGATCCGTGTCCGGGCTGGATACGGGCGCCTTGCTGGCGCGTCTGGGCTGACCCAACCACTTGCCCGGTTGCCTCAACTGCTGTAGGGGCTGCGCATGTTTGACGAAGCTGACGATATCCACCCGCTCTTTGCCGGCGCGCCATCAACCACCGAGTTCAAAAAGCTGCGCAAACGCATTGTGCGCCAGACCCGCGAAGCCATCGAGCACTATGGAATGGTGGACCCGTCCGCACATGACAAAGACGGCAAACCGCCCCGCTGGCTGGTCTGTCTTTCAGGTGGCAAGGACAGCTATACCCTGTTGGCGGTTCTCTATGAGCTGAAATGGCGCGGTCTGCTGCCGGTTGATTTGTTGGCCTGTAACCTGGATCAGGGTCAGCCCGGATTTCCGGCCACCGTCCTGCCCGAGTTTCTGGAACGCATGGGCGTTTCGCATCGCATCGAGTATCAGGACACCTACTCCATCGTCATGGACAAGGTTCCGCAAGGCCGCACCTTTTGCGCCCTGTGTTCGCGCCTGCGCCGAGGCAACCTGTACCGCATTGCCCGGGAAGAGGGATGCTCGGCCGTCGTACTGGGCCATCACCGCGACGATATCCTCGAGACGTTCTTCATGAACCTGTTTCACGGCGGGCGACTGGCCACCATGCCGCCCAAGCTGGTGAACGAGGAAGGCGATTTGTTCGTCTTCCGCCCCCTCGCCCATGTGGCTGAGGCCGATTGCGAGAAATTCGCGACCTCGATGAACTATCCGATTATCCCCTGCGACCTCTGCGGCAGTCAGGATGGGTTGCAACGTCAGCAGGTCAAACAGATTTTGGATCAGTGGGAAAAGAACAGCCCCGGACGCCGTCAAGTGATGTTCCGGGCCCTGACAAATGCGCGTCCGTCGCATCTTTTGGACCCAAAATTGTTTGATTTTCAAAATCTTGCACTCAAACCGAATGAAAATGACGAAAATTCGGGCGAAATTCCGCAGCTCCGTTAACGAGTGACTCAGATTGGTTTCCTAGGGTCGACCTGAGCGTTTCAAACGCAAGGTAGAGGCCCGAAGATCCGATGTGGAAACCTATCTCTGTCAGCAGAATTTTTGACTCTCTTGCCATGGTGCTAAGCGGCCCGCCCGCCTTGGCCTTCGCGCCTGCGATCAGTCTGGCCGCGTATTGGATTGGTGGTGAGCGGGCATTGGTTGTCGTGGCACTTACCCTGCCGCTTGTGTTCGCCGCGGTATCGACCGCGCACAAGGCCAGCAATCGGGAAAAAGACGGTAACGGCCTCCTTCCTCTCGACAGGTTTGCGGCCCAGATGGAAACGCTGTTTGCGGAAAATCAGCGCACTGGCCACGAAGCCTCCTGTATGATTGTTGAATTGGACGGGTTTTCTGAATGTCTTGATCCGCACGGAAATGCGGCCGGGAACGTAATGGCTGACCAATTCCGCAGCCGGGTACTTTCGGTCATACGCTCACATGACATTGCCACTGGGCTGGACCAGGGCAAGATCGCAATCGGCCTGCACGCCGCGCAGAATCTGGATCTGGAGGCCTGCATTCAGATGTCGGGGCGCATTCAGGCCGCCGTCGATGAGCCAATCATGCTAAATGGCACCAGCGTTTACATGTCATGTTCAATCGGGTTTTGTCTGCAATCCACTTTGCTCGACATCACCTTTGCCGAGTGGATCGATGCCGCCAACGCGGCCTTGGCCGAAGCACAAAGGAACGGTCCTGCAACCATCCGCGCCTTTTCATCTGAAACGCAGCGGCGGGCACGCGTGCGTGCCAACCTGCGCAATGAGTTTATTGCGGCCTTGGATAGTGGCGAAATCCGCCCATGGTTTCAGCCACAGATTTCCACCGACACCGGCCATGTTACCGGGTTCGAGGCGCTTTCCCGGTGGGAACACCCACAGAAAGGCGTGCTGGGACCGCCGGTTTTCCTGCCTTTTGCAGAACAAGCCGATCTGATGGAACGCTTGGGTCAGGTGATGCGCCATCACGCTTTCACCGCCATGCACCAGTGGAACCGTGCCGGTGTCGTCGTGCCTCGGATTGGCGTGAATTTCTCATCAGAAGAGCTGCGCGACCCGGCGTTGATCGACCGTCTGAAATGGGAGCTGGATCAAAATGACCTGACGCCCGACAGATTGACCGTCGAGATTCTTGAAACAGTGTTTTCCAGGCGGCCCGATGACGTTATCACCCGCAACGTAATAAGCATGTCCAAGCTCGGCTGCTGCATTGACCTCGATGGTTTCGGCACCGGCCACGCCTCCATAGCGTCGATCAAGCGCTTTGACGTCTCACGCATTAAAATCGATCGGTCCTTCGTGGCAAAGGCGGATCGGGACGCAAGCCAGCAGCAGTTGGTCAGCGCGATTTTGACTATGGCGGAGCGACTGAATGTCGAAACCCTGGCCGAGGGGGTCGAAACACAAGGCGAGCATGCCTTGATGGCGCAACTGGGCTGCGATCACGTGCAGGGGTTTGGAATTGGAAAGCCCATGCCCTTTGAAAAGACGTTGGACTGGATGGCCGCACATCAAAACAAACTCAACGGAATGCCAAAAATCGGGCGTCAGGCACGTCCTTAGGCGCGAATTAACGCCACAGAACCCCAATCGGTGATGAATTACAGGGCGATTCCGCTTGACCTTTGGGCCCGCACTCTGTTGAACCCAGCGGGTGTCTTTCACTGCTTAAGGTGGCTGTCCCCGATGGACGATCAGAACAAGAACCTCATCCTCGCAACCGCGCTCAGCTTTCTCGTGATCCTGGTTTGGTTCGTGCTGTTTCCACCGCCCGAGCCGACGACCGCACCGGAATCTGCCGAGATCAGCACGACTGATGGTACAGAGGTTCAGACCCCAAGCGCTGCTGGCACCAATACAGTTGGTGAAGCAACCGCAGACGCCACCGAGATCGAGCCCGACGCCCAAGCACCTCGGGTCGAGATTGAAACACCGCGCCTGAAAGGCAGCCTGTCCCTGTCCGGCGGTCGTATCGATGAGCTGTTCCTGAAAGATTACAAAGTTTCGATCGAAGAAGGCGCACCCATTGTCGAGCTGCTGTCGCCCGTTGGTTCGGAATCGGCTTACTATGCCTTGTACGGTTGGGCACCGGGCGCAGGCGTCGCCGGCGCTGACGTCCCCGGCCCTAATACGCTGTGGACCGTCGAAGACGGCGAAACCCTGGGGGTCGATACTCCGGTCACTCTGAAATGGGACAACAGCAAGGGCCTGACCTTCCGCCGCACTATTGAGGTTGACCAGGACTACATGTTCACCGTCACCCAGTCGGTTGAGAACAATACCCAGGCCGAGGTCGGCATGGCCCCATATGGCATCCTGGCCCGTCACGGCATTGGCGAAGACGGCGACCTGCCCGATCTGAAAAACTTCTTCATCCTGCATGAAGGCGTTATGGTCATGGCTGACGGCGTTCTGGACGAGATCGACTATGGCGATGTGCGCGACTTTGACATTGACCCGAATGAGCGTGCGCAAGCCGAAGTCTTTCAGGTCAAGGAAGGTGGCTGGGTCGGCTTTACCGATCACTACTGGATGACCACTCTGATTCCTGCAGAGGGATCTGCTTTCAAGGCTGCAGCAAAGTATGACGCGCGCCGCAAGATCTATCAGACCGAAACGGTTCTGCCGACGCTGACTGTTGCGCCCGGAGCAACTGAAGAAGTCACCACCCAACTGTTCGCGGGTGCTAAAGAATGGGAAACCATCCGCGAGTATCAGGCTGACGGTGTACAGAAGTTCGTCGACAGCATCGACTGGGGTTGGTTTTACTTCCTGACAAAACCGATCTTCTGGCTGTTGCATAACATCAACGCCCTGATCGGAAACATGGGTTGGTCGATCATTGGCCTGACGCTGATCATCAAGGCGATCCTGTTCCCGCTGGCGTACAAATCCTACGTCTCGATGGCGAAGATGAAAGAGCTTCAACCGCAGATGGAGGCCATGAAAGAAGCCGCAGGCGACGATCGCCAAAAGATGCAGCAGGGCATGATGGAGCTGTACAAGAAGGAAAAGGTAAACCCCGCCGCGGGCTGTTTGCCGATCCTGATGCAGATCCCGATCTTCTTCTCGCTGTATAAGGTGATCTTCGTCACCATCGAACTGCGTCAGGCTCCTTGGTTTGGCCCGTTCCAGGACCTCAGCGCACCTGATCCGACTTCGATCATGAACCTGTTTGGCTTGTTGCCCTTTGCCGGCCCGCAGCCGGATACCTTCATGGCACTGATCTTCATCGGTATACTGCCTTTGCTATTGGGGATCTCAATGTGGTTGCAGCAAAAGCTGAACCCGGCACCAACTGACCCGACTCAGGCGATGATCTTTGCCTGGATGCCTTGGGTGTTCATGTTCATGTTGGGCAGCTTTGCCAGCGGGCTGGTCGTTTACTGGATCGCGAACAACACGATCACGTTCACGCAGCAATACCTGATCATGCGTAGTCAGGGCTATAAGCCTGACGTGTTCGGCAACATCAAATCCGGCTTCAAGCGGACGCCCAAAACGGACGACAAATGAATGCTGAGGTAACCCATATCTGGCGGCATCCGATCAAAAGTCATGGTCGCGAGGCCCTCCAGACTGTTTCAGTGACCCCCGGGCAGACCATGCCCGGGGATCGCGTTTGGGCGGTCGCGCATGAGGCGTCAAAAGCGGATGGCTCTCAATGGGTGCCTTGCGCCAATTTCAGTCGCGGGGCGAAAGCACCGCAACTGATGGCTATCTCGGCCCAGCTGAACGGCGACACGATAACTCTGACACATCCGGATCGTCCGGATCTGACTTTTAATCCGGATGGGGAACAGCAGGTCTTTTTGGACTGGGTCCAGCCGTTGATGCCTGCGGATCGGGCGGCGTCAGCGCGGATCATCCGAGTGCCGGGTCGCGGCATGACCGACAGCGACTACCCCTCGATCAGCCTATGCAACATGGCGTCGCATCGCGCTGTGGAACAAAAGTTAGGCCGCGATCTGTCGATCCAGCGCTGGCGTGGCAACATCTGGTTCGATGGCCTGCCCCTGTGGGAAGAATTCGACTGGCTGGATCGCGAGGTACAGATCGGTGAGGCCGTGTTCCATGTCAAAGAACGCATCCGACGCTGTTTGGCGACAACGGCAAATCCGAAAACCGGCGTGCGCGATGCGGATACGCTGGGCACATTGAACAGCTGGGGCCATCAGGATTTTGGCGTTTACGCCGAGGTTGTCCGAGGCGGCGCAATTTCAGTTGGCGATAAGGTTCACCCGTTATGAGCACCCTACCCTTCCCACTGGTCGAAGACCCTGACAAGTTTGCGCTGGAACGCGGCCGCAAATTGTTTGCGGGACAGTCCGAGTTTGTCAAAGGCGTGGTCGCCATGAATGGCCTGCCGACCCCTGACCGGCTTGAGGTCTGCTTTGCCGGACGTTCAAATGTGGGCAAGTCCAGCCTGATCAATGCGCTGACCGGCACCAAAGGTCTGGCACGCGCGTCCAACACTCCGGGCCGCACGCAAGAGATCAACTTTTTCACCCAAGGTCCTGAGCTTTATCTGGTTGACCTGCCCGGGTACGGCTACGCCAACGCCCCGGTGAAGGTCGTTGAAAAATGGCAGCGGCTGCTGAAACAGTATCTAAGCGGCCGCCAGACCCTGCGACGGGCCTTTGTCCTGATTGACTCGCGCCATGGGGTGAAGCCGGTCGATGCCGAGATCATGAAGCTGCTGGATTCCAGCGCTGTTACATTTCAGTGCGTGATGACCAAGGCGGACAAGGTCAAGGCCAATGACCGGCAGAAGGTGTTGGATCAGGTTCGCGGCGCATTGTCCAAGCACCCGGCGGCATATCCGGAAATCGTGCTGACGTCGTCCGAAAAGGGTGACGGTATTCCGACCCTTCGTTCGATCATCGCACATCTGGAATGATCCGGATCGGCCGCATTTTCCCAATCCTTACGTTGCTGGCAGTTGTGCTGACCGGCATGATCCCGCAGGGCTGGATGCCCGCGATTGGCAGTGATGGGAAAGTGCTGCTGGTGATTTGTACTGGCGATGGAACAGTCGAACAATGGGTTGACCTGAACCCCGGCGATCCTGTGCACGACGACACGGATTCGCGCGCAATGTGCCCATTCGCGGGCCTAACGGCGGATACACACTTGCCGTCAGTCGGCGAGATCGTCCCTTTTACGGCGAAAATCCAGCCACGCTGGATCCATCGTGACTTCACCCATCGCAGTGCCGGGTTCTACGCCCGCTATGATGCGCGGGGGCCACCCTTCTTTTCCTGATTCACCTCAACACTTTTGAACCCGTGCACGCGCTGCGCGGGGCAGTAATCGAATCCGGAGAACAAAAATGGCACTGGATAGCCAAAACCTGGGGGATACCCCGGCGCAGAACACTGCTGCGCAAAAATTCTATTTCGCCGCCTGGCGGTGGCACTTTTATGCAGGGATCTTCGTCATCCCGTTCCTGATCATTCTGGCAGTAACCGGACTAATGATGATGTTCATCACGCAGTTCGACGGTCGCGACGGCGAAAAAATCGCCGTGGATGTCCACGGGCAAGCGTTACCGGCCTCACAACAGGCCCTTATCGCCCTTGACGAGGTGCCCGGCACGGTTGCCGAGTGGATTGGTCCGAAGGCTGATAATCTAGCCACTGTGTTTCGCATCAAAACCGAAGAAGGTCAGCGTCTTGTCGCCGTCGATCCTTATGCCGGAGAGGTTCTGCAGGTCTGGGATCGTCGCGCCGGATGGTATGATCTAGACGACAACATTCACTCGACCCTTCTGATTGGCACGACCGGAGACCGCATTATTGAAATCGCAGCGGGGCTGAGCCTGCTTTTGGTCTTTACCGGTCTTTACATGTGGTGGCCGCGTGGAAACACCTTGGCCGCTTTTGTGCCCAATCTGCGCGCACGCGGCCGCGCATTGTGGCGGTCGCTGCACGCTGTGATTGGGTTCTGGATGTCCGGGCTGTTGGTGGTCTTCCTGATCTCGGGCCTCTCCTGGGCGGGCGTCTGGGGCGGTATGATCGTTCAGCCATGGAGCAGCTTTCCGGCCGAAAAATGGGACAATGTTCCCCTGTCCGATGACATCCACGCCAGCATGAACCACGGCCACCAGAATGACGTCCCATGGGCGTTGGAACAAACGCCCATGCCCGCTTCTGGGTCCGAGGCCGGGATCGACGGTGTCCCACAAAGCACACAGGTCGATATCGACGCGCTTGTGGCCCTTGGCACCGCTTTGGACATGACAGGCCGGTTCCGTGTGGCCTATCCCAGCGGCGAGGACGGTGTCTGGACCCTGAACCGCGACAGCATGAGCAGCGACTCGACCGATCCAGTGAACGACCGCACTGTCCACGTGGACCAATTTACCGGCAAGATTCTGGCGGATGTCCGGTATGAGGATTACTCGTTGATGGGAAAATCCATGGCCATCGGGATCCCGTTTCACATGGGTCTGATGGGCATGTGGAACTTTGTCCTGAACCTGTTGTTCTGCCTGTCGGTCATCTTTGTCTGCGTCTCAGGCTTTGTAATGTGGATTAAACGCCGGCCTCAGCGGGCCGGGCGTCTGGCTGCACCGCCGATGCCTGCAGAGCTGCCATTGTGGAAAGGGGCTGTCCTGATCGGGTTGTTCACCGCGATGGCGTTCCCGCTGGTGGGCCTGACCTTGTTGACCGTACTGGCCGTCGATTGGCTGCTGATCAGCAACATCCCGGCGATGAAACGCGCGATAAGCTGACACACAAACAGCCGCATCCGGGCAACCGGTGCGGCCCTATGCGCGATCCGGTCTTGGCAGAGCTGTACAAAGGCCCTAACACGGGTTCCCAGAGGGACTGCAGCCATGAAGACAAGAGACATGAACCGGGACTGGATCGCCACCGCCGCAACGCTGAACAGCGCACTGCCATACCTACAACGCTATGACGGCGCTATTGTCGTCATTAAACTTGGCGGCCACGCCATGGGCAGTGACGAAGCCATGGAAAGCTTCGCCCGAGATGTCGTCCTGATGCGTCAGGTGGGCGTAAACCCGGTTGTCGTGCACGGCGGCGGTCCGATGATCAACGCGATGCTGGATAAGCTGGATATCCAGTCCGAATTCGTGAACGGCAAGCGTGTCACCGACAAAGCAACTGTTGAAGTAGTTGAGATGGTGCTGTCCGGCCTCGTGAACAAGCGCATCGTTCAGGCGATCAACGGTCAGGGCGGCTCGGCCGTGGGTCTGTCGGGCAAAGATGCGCAGTTGATGACTTGTGATCAGACCGATGAATCCCTGGGTTTTGTCGGAAGTCCCGCAGAGATGAACCCGAAAATTCTGCACGACCTGTTTGCACATGACGTAATCCCGGTGATCGCCCCGCTGGGTGCGGGCCGGAACGGGGAAACCTTCAACGTCAATGGGGATACTGCCGCTGGTGCTATCGCATCCGCGCTAAAGGCCGATCGACTGCTGCTGTTGACCGATGTCTCGGGCGTCAAAAACGCAGCCGGGGACGTCGTGACCGAACTAAAGGCGGGTCAGATCCGCGAGATGACGTTGGACGGCACCATTGCCGGCGGCATGATACCCAAGACCGAAACGGCTCTGGACGCGCTGCACAGCGGGGTCCGTGCCGTGGTTATCCTTGACGGACGCGCGCCCAACGCCGTCTTGCTTGAACTTTATACAGAACACGGCGCCGGGTCGCTGATCCGACCGGACTGAGCCTTTGGCGGAGGAGACATGACCAAACGCCATCCCCCCTCCTCTGACCCGGCAGCGCTTAGCTATGCTGATATCGAAAAGGCTGCACAGGACGTTGGCCTGATCATCATGGGCGCGCTGCACCCTCGTTTTACAGACGCCAAGCAGTTGGAAGGCGGCACGCTGATCCTGCTGGGTGCTGGGGGGGCTTTCTGGCCTGCCCTAAAATCCTCACCTGAATGGCAAGGTGATGACCCGGTTGACCGTTGGTCGTCGCGTGTGGTGGGGCAGATGGCACAGGACTTATCCGCCGCAGCCTATTTTCCGTTTGGCGGCCCGCCCTATGCGCCCTTTATCGACTGGGCATTGAAATCGGGACGCACGTTCAGCAGCCCGGTGGGCGCTTTGGTGCACGATGAGGTCGGCATGATGATCTCATTCCGGGGTGCGCTGCATTTCACCAGCGAAATTCCCATACCCGCACCACCTGGCGCGTCCCCATGCACCACCTGCGCCGCCCCCTGCGCACAGACATGCCCGGTCGGCGCTTTGAACAGTCGGGACTTTTATGATGTGTCGACCTGCCATGACCACCTGTCCACTCCTGAAGGGCAAACCTGCATGACCGGCGGTTGTCTTGTGCGACTGTCCTGTCCTCTCAGCTCGGGTGCAGGGCGTGATCCCGAACAATCCGCGCATCACATGAGAGCATTTCACCCATCATGACCCGCACTCTGATCCTGACACGCCACGCGAAATCCAGTTGCGACAGTATGGCCCTTGCCGATCATGATCGCCCCCTGAACAAGCGCGGGCGCAGGTCGGCCTCGGCGATTGCGGCGTGGCTGTGTGAAAACGACTGGCTGCCGGATGAAGTTCTTAGCTCAAGTTCGGTCAGAACGCGCGAGACGTGGGAGAGGATGGGCCTGCAGGCAGATAGCGTTTGCTTTCAGCGAACGCTTTATCATGCGGACCCCGCAGATATGCTGCTTGAATTATCGGGCGCGACGAAACAAACCGTTTTGATGCTGGGCCACAATCCCGGCATTGCCGCTTTTGCTACCCAAATCGTTAAGCACCCGCCGGATCACGCCCGGTTCTACGACTACCCAACCTGTGCAACAGCTGTGATCCGCTTTGACATCGAAGATTGGTCCGGTGTCCGGTGGCACAGCGGCGATGTACTGGGGTTTGCTATTCCACGCGAGCTGCTGGAATAGAAAAAGGCGAGGCCAAAGCCCCGCCTTTTCCTGAATTGGTAACCGGGTTCAGTGCCCCAGAATCTGGCTCAGGAACAGCTTGGTCCGTTCGCTCTGCGGGTTGTTGAAGAACTCTTCCGGTTCATTCTGTTCCACGATCTGACCGGCATCCATAAAGATCACGCGGTTGGCGACCTGACGAGCAAAGCCCATCTCGTGCGTGACGCACAGCATGGTCATGCCTTCCTCGGCCAGCTCGATCATGGTGTCGAGCACCTCTTTGATCATCTCAGGGTCCAGCGCCGATGTCGGTTCATCGAACAACATGATCCGCGGCATCATGCACAGCGAGCGGGCAATCGCCACACGCTGCTGCTGACCACCCGAAAGCTGACCGGGATACTTATCCGCCTGTTCGGGTATTTTCACCTTTTCCAGGAAGTGCATCGCGCGCTCTTCGGCCTCTTTCTTGGGCGTCTTGCGCACCCAGATCGGGGCCAGCGTGCAGTTCTCCAGAATGGTAAGATGCGGGAACAGGTTAAAGTGCTGGAACACCATCCCAACCTCGGACCGGATCTTGTCGATGTTCTTGAGGTCATTCGACAACTCGGTCCCATCCACCATGATCGTGCCCTGCTGGTGCTCCTCCAGCGCGTTCAGGCAACGGATCAATGTGGACTTCCCGGAACCGGAAGGCCCCGCGATCACGATCCGCTCGCCCTGATTGACGGTCAGGTTGATGTCGCGCAGCACGTGGAAAGATCCGTACCACTTGTTCATGTTGTTGATTTCGATGGCGACCTCGTCGCTCACCTGCATCTTCGAGCGATCGATTTGACGGTCAATTGCAAGTTCAGACATATGTTGAACTCCTTAATGGTGGCCAGTCTGAAGCTTGCGCTCCAGATACATGGAGTAACGGGACATGGAGAAGCAGACGACGAAGAACAGCGCCGCGATGAACGCGAACAGTTCCCAGTAGATGCCATTCCAGGCGGTGTCGGCGCGGATGGCAGATGCCAGTCCGATCACGTCGAACAGTCCGATGATCGACACCAGTGTCGTATCCTTGAAGATCCCGATGAATGTGCTCACGATGCCCGGAATTGAGATTTTCAGGGCTTGCGGCATGATGATCAGTCGCTGTGCTTGCCAGTAGTTCAGGCCGAGACTGTCGGCACCTTCATACTGACCCCGTGGCAGGGCAGCCAGACCACCCCGGATCACCTCGGCCATATATGCGGCCGAGAACAGGGTCATCATGATCATCACCCGCAGGATGATGTCAAAGTTTGTGCCCGGCGGCAGGAACAGGTTCAGCAGCAGCGAGGCCACGAACAACAGCGTGATCAGCGGCACACCGCGAATGAACTCGATAAAGCCCACGCACAGGTACTTGACGATCATCAGGTCGGACTGACGGCCCAGCGCCAGTACAATTCCGATCGGCAACGAGACACCAATGGCCACGACACCCAGCAGGATCGCCAGCATGAAGCCACCGAACTGACGGCTTTGTACGGCTTCGATACCGATTGGCAGGACCGAGTCCAGCGCACCGACGAAATAGCTGGACAGAACCAGCCACCAGATAACCGACGCTGCGACACCCGCAATCATGCCAAACAGACCGCTCAGTTGTTTGCTGACAAGGGTGTAGACACCCCAACCGACAACAAACCCCAACGCTGCCGCGATCGGTCCCCAAATGGTGCCGCCCCACATCAGGAACGGCATCAGGAACGGATAAATCGCAGTGACGATCAGCATCTTGGACGACACACGATCCGAGTACAGGACCGGGGCCAATGCGACCAACAGCAGGATCAGCGATACAATCGGACGCCAGTACAGGTGGCTCGGGTAGAACCCGAACAGCAACTGCAACCAGCGGTCATTGATCACCGCCCAGCAGGCATGGCCATGGGTTGAACCCCAGGTGGCAATCATGATCTCGCGGCATTCGTTCAGCGAGTTGGCGTTCCAGACAGACTGAAAGATCCAAGGCAGAACACCCGACAACACGTACCAGATCGCGTAAAGCGAAACCAACGTCAGGATCGAGTTAAACCAGCCTGAGAACAGATTGTGCCTGATCCACCCGATTGCTCCGACTTCGGACGCTGGCGGGGCTTGTTCCGGCAACATTTCCGTGCGGACAAATGAAACATCACTCATATTACCGCTCCACCAGTTTGACACGGTTGTTGTACCAGTTCATCACCGCTGAAATGCTCAGCGAGATGGCCAGATAGACCAGCATCAGCAGCAGAACGCATTCCAGCTCGCGGCCGGTCTGGTTCATGGTGATGCCACCCAGGGTCCCCGTGATGTCCATGTATCCGACCGCAATCGCCAGCGACGAGTTCTTGGTCAGGTTCAGATAGTTCGAGATCATCGGCGGGATGATCACCCGCAGCGCCTGAGGCAGGATAACCAGCCGCATGGTGCGACCCGGACGCAAGCCCAGCGCAGACGCAGCTTCGGTCTGACCCTTGGAAATAGCCAGAATGCCGGCGCGTACGATCTCGGCGATGAAGGCCGCCGTATATAGCGACAAAGCCAGCCATAGCGCGATCAGAGAGTTGCGCATATGCGTGCCGCCTCTGAAATTGAATCCTTTCAATTCCGGGTATCCAAGGTGTAAGCCCAGTGCAGTCATCAGGATGATCATCGGGACGAACAGAATGCCCAGCTGGATATGCCAGATCTTAGGACGGTCGCCGGTTGATTCCTGTGTGGCGGCGGCCCAGGCGGACACTTTGCGCATGGTAAAGATGCTGCCACCCAGAACGACCAGAAACGCGACCAGATCCAGCGAAATATCAAACCGAAGGCTTGATGTTCCGAACAAGTGAATGTCGCCCAAACTACGCGAGAACAGGAACTCAGGGATATACACACCCCGATTGGTAACGGCGACAGTGTTGAACAGATCCATCGTTGCCGTTGGGTTATCACCTCGGAACGCATTGGGTGCCGGCAAGCCTTCGATCAAAATGGCCATGGCCAGAACGATCCAAAGCAGGACAGGAACGTTACGGAAAATCTCGACATAGAAGGTCATGATGCGCGCGACCAACCAGTTGTTCGACAGACGCAGCACGCCGACAAAAACGCCGACTATCGTCGCCGTGATACACCCTAGAACTGCAACAACCAGCGTGTTCAGCAAACCGATGAACGCGGCGCGAAGATGGCTGTCCTGTGAGGTGTATTCCAGCAATCGCTGGTTAATGTCATAACTTGCGGATTCTGCAAAAAAACCGAATTCGACCGGTTTTCCCAAACCTTCAAGGTTTTGAATGGTATTTGAGATGATCCAGGCTGCCAGAAGCATGAAACCGATTAATGCAATGACCTGAATGGTCGCTGATCGGTACCGCGTATCGTAAAGGAGCATGGACAGCCGGAACTGCTCCTTCGGCGGGTCAGTGAGAGTCGTCATGACCTATGTATTTCCCCGTGCATCCCGTTTTTTGCCGGCGAAGTTGATCTTCGCTCAATCCATCCGGGAGTGTTTCTTATTTATGGAAAAAGGGCGCAGGTTGCCCCGCGCCCTTTCCCGTGGATTTTAGCGGAACGGCGGCGAATACAGCAGACCACCATCGGTCCACTGGGCATTCAGGCCGCGCGCAAGACCAATCGGAGTTTCTTCACCGATGTTCTTGGCAAACACTTCGCCATAGTTACCACCCGCCTTGATTGCGCTTGCTGCCCAATCTGCGTTCAGACCCAACATCTCACCCAGAGTACCTTCGGTACCCAGCAGACGGTTTACTTCCGGATTGTCGGTGCCAGCGCTCAGCTCGTCGATGTTTGCCGAGGTCACGCCCAGCTCTTCAGCCGAAACCAGCGCGTTCAGAGTCCAGCGGACAACGTCGCCCCACTCGTGATCGCCATGGCGGACCAGCGGGCCCAGCGGCTCTTTCGAGATGATTTCAGGCAGCAGGACGTGATCACCGGGGTTTTCGAACGTGGCGCGGGTTGCAGCCAGGCCCGATGCGTCGGTGGTGTAAACGTCACATGCGCCAGCCAGATACTGCTGTTGCGCTTCGGCGTTGGTTTCGATCGGAACCGGCTCGTAGCTGATGTTGTTGGCACGGAAGAAATCGGCCAGGTTCAGCTCGGTGGTGGTGCCGGTTTGGATGCAGACGGTCGCGCCGTCCAGTTCCTTGGCCGAGCTTACGCCCAGTGCTTTTGGAACCATGAAGCCCTGGCCGTCATAGTAGTTGACGCCAGCAAATTCGAACTTCAGGTCGACATCGCGGCTGAAGGTCCATGTGGTGTTACGTGCCAGCATATCGATCTCACCAGAAGCCAGCGCAGTAAAGCGCGTCTTACCGGTGGTCGGCACAAACTCAACAGCGCTGGAATCACCCAGAACGGCCGCGGCGACGGCACGGCAGACTGCGACGTCAAAACCTTGCCATTCGCCATTCGCGTCAGGCAGCGAAAAGCCGGCCAGTCCCGAGGACACGCCACAGTTCAGCTTGCCGCGCGCTTTGACGTCGTCAACAGTGCCCGCTGTCGCTGCCGCAGCAGCCAGACCGGCAACTGTGGCCACGCCCAAAATTACGGATTTTTTCATCTTTACCTCTTCCTGTTTACCCGCCCCTATTCCGGGACGGCTCTGTCCGGCACCTCTGGCACCAGAAAGGTTACTCCAAAGGTGTCTCCCCTTTAGTGGGCATGAGTTTGCTCGCATTCATAAACAAACGTCAAGGGTCGGATCAGGGAAAACGATGAGTCAACTCAGCGATGACCGGATCTGTGTCAAAATTTGATGCTCAATAGGCTCAGATAGAGATTTCAATGAACCGTTTAGCGTGTAGAAACGCAGCTTTTTTGATCTCGGCAACCGCATGCGCCTCGTCATCGTGGCCCCATTGTTCGGTTTGCCAGGCCTCGTCGAGCCTTGAGACGTCCCAAATTTCCTCGGCCGCGCGCCAGTTCAGGGCGGCGGCAAATCCCAGTACCAGTGAGCCGGACAGGCTGACCAGATCGTGGAAGGCGGCGAGCTGGAAGTCGTTGAATTCGTGTACGCGGCCTCGAAGTGTGCTGAGCGCTTCGGCTGACTGTGGCTGATGCAGCACACCAACCACAGGAACCAATCGCGCGGCTAGGGTTTCAGCTGCCCAATCCAGGGCCGGGTCCCACTGATCTGCCTGTCGCTGCTGCAACGTTTGCGGGTGTGTCGCCCGGTAACACAACAAATCCGAATCGCCGTAATCGGCCAGCATGTCCGCAACCTCGGCGTGCTGATGACGCACTTTGTCGATGGCCGCATTTGCAGACCGGGTAAACGGCATCAGGGTCGGATCGACCTCTTTTTCCTGCGCATCCCATTCTGCAGCAACCGAGTCAGCCATTGCCTGCGTCGGCAGGATCAATGCGGCCTTGGCCGGGGTCTTGACCCGGCGACCGTCCAGTTCGACGGTGTATCCATCTTCCGCTGGGACAACCGTGCTTGCGGTCCAAAATCGCTTGGGCTTCCAGTCACTCATGTCTTCAGGTCCAGATACTATCCAGCGCACGGGGCAACTGGTCAAAATTTTCAATTATACAGGCCGCGCCGTTCAGGGCTGATCGGTCATGATATCCCCAGGATACGCCGATCCCGGCTACTCCGGCAGCCCGCGCCATATCCATGTCGAACCGGGTATCGCCGATCATCACCGTATCCGCCGCAGAAACTCCCGTTTCAGAACGGGCTGTGTCGATCATCGACGGATGCGGTTTCGAGGGGTGATGGTCGGCAACCTGCCGGGTCACGAAATAGCGCTCCAGATCATGTGCTTCGATCAAGGCATCCAGGCCGCGTTGGGATTTTCCGGTGGCCACACCCAGCAGCACCTCGGGGATGTCATGCAGGGTTTCGATTACGTTCCGCGCGCCGGGATAGAGCGGTGAGCTTGCGGCCCCCTGCTCCAAACGGTTTGCGTGATAGGCCTGTTTGTAGCCCTCAACCAGATTGTATTGAACCGTTTCGCTCTGCTCGGGCGCAAGCTGGGCCATTGCATTGGGCAAGGACAGACCGACGATGGACAAAATCGCAGTGCGGTCGGGGACCGTCAGTGAAAGGGCCCTAAAACTGGCGGTCATCGCCGCGACAATGCTGCCCTGGCTGTCGACAAGGGTTCCGTCCACATCGAAAAGCACCAAACGCAAGGGTGCGCTCATTGCAGTTCCTCGAACGGGTCTTCTGCGGCCAGATCTTCGGTCCAGCCGAACGTGTTCCAGCTGTGTTTCATATGCTCAGGCAGCGGAGCTTTAACGGTTATGGTCTTGCGCGTGACCGGATGCTGGAATGAGGCCTGCCGCGCGTGCAGGTGCAGCTTCTTGCTGATGACCCCGCCCAGTTGCGCGCCCCAACCGTCGCCCAGATTTTCCTGCCCCGAGCCACCGTATTTGCCATCGCCAACGATTGGGTGACCGATCGCCGCCATGTGCACCCTCAGCTGGTGCGTACGGCCGGTGATCGGCTCCATCGCCACCCACGAGGCGCGCCCGGCCACGCGATACAGCGTTGCATACAACGTATGTGCGCGTTTCGCGCCCGGTGTGTCGTTGATTTCGTTCAGATGCACGGCGATCATCTTCTCGCCCTCACCCTGTTTGCCGTGACCGGAAGCCTTGACTAAACCAGTCTTGATCTCGCCCAGATACGGGGTCGGCACGCCAGCAACCAGCGCCCAATAGATCTTGCGTGTATCGCGGTGCCGGAAGGCGGCTGTCAGCCCCTTGGCGGCCTCGCGGGTGCGGGCCATCAGCAATACACCCGATGTGTCCTTGTCTAAGCGGTGCACAAGGCGCGGGTTTTCATCATAACCAAAGCGCAACGCCTCAGACAGGCCGTCCACGTGGCGGGTCTGGCCGCTGCCGCCCTGCACCGGAAGACCCTGTGGCTTGTTCAGGGCCAGAACATGATCGTCGCGATAGATTACGCAGGACTGGATCATCTTGGCATCGGCATCCGAGATGCCCCGTTTGACCGCGACCGGCTTGTGATCAGCATCCGGCAAAGGTGGCACGCGCACGACCTGCCCGACCTCAAGCCGGGTCGAGGCTTTGACCCGCCCGCCTTCCACGCGCACCTCACCTTTGCGGCACATCTTTTCGATGCGGCCCTGGCTGACATGCGGGAACAGGCGGCGCAGCCACCGATCCAGCCGCTGGTCGCCGTCACCCTCTGCCACGGTGATCATCTGTACGCCGCTCATGCCGATATCCTCTGCGTCGCGCGGATTATCCGCCCGCCAAACAAGTGTGTAAGTGCCCTAGAAAACATGCGCGTCTGTGCCGTGCAAAAGGCCAAGAGTCAAGCCGGTCAAATTCCCGGGAAACCCAGGCGCCTGCGTTGTCTCGGCGTCGGATCACCTCTTGCTCGTTTGCGCATTCGTTCTTCAACGCATCACGCAACGGTATGCTACTCGTTCCTCTGTGCCCGAAGCTTGGCGAAGTAGTCCAGACGCTTCTTCAATTCACGCTCGAACCCACGCTCCACCGGTTTATACAACTCCGGCCGCTTCATGCCGTCGGGGAAATAGTTTTGTCCGGAAAAGCCATCTTCGGCGTCATGGTCATAGGCATAGCCTGTGCCATAGCCCTGATCTTTCATCAACGATGTCGGCGCGTTCAGAATGTGTTTTGGCGGGGGTTCGCTGCCTGACTGCTTGGCCAATCGCATCGCCGCCTTGTACCCAACATAGGCACCGTTCGATTTCGGGGCCAACGCCAGATAAACCAGCGCCTGCGCTATGGCCAATTCACCCTCGGGGCTACCCAAACGTTCGTAGGTTTCCCACGCGTGCAGGCAAATCGTCTGCGCCTGCGGATCGGCAAGACCGATGTCTTCGACCGCCATCCGCGTGATCCGCCGCGCCA
Source organism: Ruegeria sp. Alg231-54 (assembly GCF_900143525.1). Taxonomy (GTDB): domain Bacteria; phylum Pseudomonadota; class Alphaproteobacteria; order Rhodobacterales; family Rhodobacteraceae; genus Ruegeria. Next base: position 27,687 of record NZ_FREZ01000010.1, read on the forward strand.
GATAGCGCGGATCCTCCCCACCCGTCAGCATCCGCGCAAACCAGTAAAGCGCCGCATCCGGGTCAGATCCGCGTACTGATTTATGAAGGGCCGAGATCAGATTATAATGCTCGTCCCCGGACTTGTCGTATTTGGCCGCACGGCGCATCAGCCGCGTAGACAGCGCGTCAAGGTCCAGAGGTGTATCCACTGTCCAGGCCGCCACTTGTTCGATCAGGTTCAATAGCGCGCGACCGTCGCCATCCGCCATCTCTTGCAAACCCTCTCGAGCCGCGCCTGTCAGCGGCAGGGCGCGGTCGAGTTCTTTCTCTGCGCGCTGGGTCAGACGTTCCAGATCGGCAAGGCTAAGCCGTTCGAGGACAAGAACCTGCGCCCGGCTAAGCACAGCGGCATTAAGCTCAAAAGACGGGTTTTCGGTCGTGGCCCCGACCAGCAGGATTGTCCCGTCCTCCATATGCGGAAGAAACCCGTCTTGCTGCGCTTTGTTAAAGCGGTGAATCTCATCGACAAACAGCAGCGTTCCCTGCCCGTTCTGCCGTCGGATCTTGGCCGCCTCGAACACTTTCTTCAGGTCCGGCACACCGGTGAAAATCGCGCTGATCTGAACGAAATGCAGATCGGTTTCCTTCGCCAGCAAGCGTGCAATGGTGGTTTTCCCAACGCCCGGCGGGCCCCAAAAAACCAAACTGGACAGACTGCCCGAGGCCAACATGACGCCCAGCGGAGCATCCGGGCCCAACACCTGCTGCTGTCCGATGACCTCGGCCAACGACTGCGGGCGCAGCCGGTCCGCCAACGGGCGGTGCGGGGATGGTGCAGGCTCGCTCGCCCCGGTATCGAACAGATCGCTCATGCGGTTACAGCCGGAACCGCAGAGATACGGCCCGTCCACCCCGCAGAACATCCAAATTCAATCTGCGCCCCGGATCGGTCATCGCATCCACCACGTCCTTAGGATCTTGGACTTCCGTTCCGTTGATGCTTAGGACCACGTCACCCGCGCGCAATCCGGATCGTCCACCGTACCGGTCTGCGTCCACAATCACCACACCAGTTTGCGACAGCAAAAGCCCCATCTGGGTAATGAGCGCAGGGTTGATGCGCGACACCTTCAGGCCCGGCATCACGGTGTTATCGTTCAGAACGGTTTCATCAGCCGGTGGAGTTTCCGGGACCTTGATCAGGGCAACCTCGATATCCGCACTGTCGTGACCCCGCAGCCGGGTCAGCACCGAAGTGCCACCAACGCCGGCGACGGACATGCGGAACTTCATCTCGGCCGGGGAATTCACCTCATCCCCATCAACATGGGTTACCACGTCCCCCACGCGCAGCCCTGCCTCACCCAGCGGACTCAGGGCGTGCAGGTCCGAGATCACAACACCCATAGGGAATACCAACCCCAAAGATTCGGCGATATCCGCACTCATGTGCTGACCAGCGACCCCGGCCCAAGGGCTGACAAAGCTTTCATTCCCGGCCTTGGCCTGGCGCAAAAATTCGGCAACCAGATTGGCCGGGATCGCAAACCCGATGCCGTTGGAGCCGCCGGATCGCGTCAGGATTGAAGTGTTTATCCCAATCAGATCGCCATTCACGTCGATCAGCGCCCCGCCGGAATTGCCCGGATTGATCGCAGCATCGGTTTGAATAAAGTACCCACGCGCGTTGCCGGTGGCCGTCCCGGTCCGCGCCAATCCGGAGATGATCCCGGAAGATACGGTTTGTCCCACACCAAACGGATTACCGATCGCAAGCGCCAGTTCCCCTACCTCGATCTGGTCGGAATCGCGGAAGTTCAGATGCGGCAAATCCTTGGCGTCTTCCAACCGCAGGATGGCAATATCGCTTTCCTTGTCGCCCAGCACCACTTGCGCTGAAAATTCGCGCCGGTCGGTTGTTACCACGCGGATTTCGGTAGCCGTGCCAACAACGTGATAGTTCGACACCACATAACCGTCTTCTGACAGAATGACGCCAGAGCCCAGTGAATTCTGTACACGTGGGCGCGGTTCGGCAAATCCCCTGCCAAAGAACTCTTCAAAAAACGGGTCCGAGAAAAACGGATTGGCCCCGCCCTGTCTTACGATCTTGGCATAGATATTGACGACTGCGGGTGAGGCCTGCTTCACCACCGGGGCGAAACCCAGGCTGATTTCGGCCTGCGATGTTGGCACTTTTGTTTCAGCATTTGCTGACACTGCAAGTGTCGCCAGCATCAGAGAACAGAGAACTTTCCGCATGATCCATCCGTCGGTTAATCGCCTATCGGATATGCGTCTACACGGACCGTAATGCAAGCATCCGTTCAGCGCGTTGGAGGCGTCAATCCAACGGAGCGTGCAGCCGCGTACCTTCCGTGATGATCCCGCCGCGCTGGCCCACTTCAATCGTGCCATAACGCTGCCTGAAGACTTCGGGCAATTCGCGATCTCCTTCGGGCGACAGCCAAAGTCTCAGCAAATGGCGTCGCTCTGCCGGGTCAGGCCAGTCCACGAACCCGGTCCGGTCGTGCAGTTGCGAATGGTTGTACACGAACTGCATGTCGCCCGGTTGCAGCCGCATAGAAAGACTGAGGTCGGGATCATTCGCCAGCGTATCAAATCGGTCCAGCGCCTCAATGTGATCCGGTGTCAGCCGCATCGCTTCAGGAAATCGTTGCGCACTGTCGATATACTGCCTTTGGTAGAACACCGTCAGCTTACCATCGTGCCAGGAAAACGGTGGGATCGACATAAAAGGTTCCATGCCGTCTGGTACTTCCCCGCGCCGGTCAGTCGCTATTGGGTCAAACAACAGTTCCAGCAAATCCGGGCATTCTGACCGCATCCTATTAAAGATCGTCTCGGCACTGACCAGTAGCGAATCTCCGCCCTCCTTGGCCTCGCGCAGGCACAGCAGGCCGACGATATCGGCGCTGTCGGTGTGAAATGTCTGGCGCTCATGCGTTTGATAGATCCGGGTATTAGGATCGTTCGCATCTACTCCGATGTCGCGCACATGCCCCAGAATGTGTCCCTGCGCGTTCTGCGACCGGGCCGAGCCCAGATGAGTACCGACGCCGCAGAAAATCGTGGCCGCGACCTGTTGCGGGTAATTCTGCACCGGAAGGCCACGGATCACTTCGAAACCGATCCCGTTGATCAGATTCTCTTGCAGGCTTGCCAGATGCCGGTCAAACCGTTTTAGGGGGAAAGCGGGCTTTGTGATCTCACCGATATCTCTTTCAAGGCTCAGGTAGTGACGGGCAGCTTGCTCAAGATCCTCGATGTCGTCCGCCGTCAGATCAATGATCCATTCACTCCGACGCGTACGCATGTCCTGACCGGTCCACACAGACGGTCCCGTGAATTCGTTCGGTAATTTAGTTGGGATTGCCATCATCCGTCCTCCACGCTCATCATGCAGCATGATCCGTGAGGTTCGGGGATTCATCAACTGATATCGCCGAAAATGCTCTAACCGCGACACCAAGGGACCAAAAAGAAAAAAAACCCCCGCGTCCGAAACGCGGGGGTTTGAATTCAGAAAGCCGGGCTTTCTTATTCTTCGTCTGCGGCCTCTTCGGCGGCAACGCGGGCTTTGTCAGCCGCGCCTTTGGCGTCCAGATCACGGTCAACGAATTCGATGATCGCCATTGGTGCCATGTCGCCATAGCGGAAGCCTGCTTTCAGGATACGGACGTAACCGCCCTGACGCTCGGCGTAGCGGGGGCCCAGGATTTCGAACAGCTTGGCGACGTCTTTGTCTTCTTTCAGCTGCGATGCGGCCTGACGACGGGCGTGCAGGTCACCGCGCTTGCCCAGAGTGACCAGTTTTTCGATGATCGGGCGCAGTTCTTTTGCCTTGGGCAGAGTTGTTTTGATCTGCTCATGTTCGATGAGCGAGCCAGCCATGTTTGCAAACAGAGCCTTACGGTGCTCATGAGTACGGTTCAGGCGGCGGTAACCACGTGCGTGACGCATTTTCTAGTTCCTTCTTCAGCGTTTTGCTTTGTCTGGCCGGCGATGCGTGTCACCGGCTCTCCTTGGGGCGGAAGTGCCCATTTTGTCCCCGGAAACCCGGGCATTTGGGAAGACGCGCTTAGAACGCGTCTTCGAATTTCTTTGCCAGATCTTCGATGTTGTCGGGCGGCCAGTCCTCGACATCCATGCCGAGGTGCAGACCCATGCCGGACAGCACTTCCTTGATCTCGTTCAGCGACTTGCGGCCGAAGTTCGGGGTGCGCAGCATCTCGGCTTCGGTCTTCTGGATCAGGTCGCCGATATAAACGATGTTGTCGTTCTTCAGGCAGTTTGCCGAACGAACCGACAGTTCCAACTCGTCTACTTTCTTCAGCAGCAGCGGGTTGAACTCCAGACCATCGTCCTCGTCCTGGCGACCAGCCGCTTCGGGTTCGTCGAAGTTGACGAAGATCGACAGTTGATCCTGCAGGATGCGTGCGGCAAAAGCCAGCGCGTCTTCCGGCGTGATCGAACCATCAGTTTCGATCTTCAGGGTCAGCTTGTCATAGTCCAGAACCTGACCTTCACGGGTCGGCTGAACGTCATAGGCAACCTTTTTGACCGGCGAATAGATCGCGTCGATCGGGATCAGACCGATAGGCGCGTCTTCCGGCTTATTCTTTTCAGCCGAGACGTAGCCCTTGCCGGTATTGACGGTCAGTTCCATGAACAGGTCGGCGCCATCGTCCAAGTGGCAGATGACGTGATCGCGGTTCAGAACCTCGATACCAGCGCTTTCGCTGATGTCACCTGCGGTGACAACTGCTGGGCCTTTGGCATTGATCGACAGGCGCTTGGGGCCTTCGACTTCCATGCGCAGGGCAACCTGCTTGAGGTTCAGGATGATGTCAGTGACGTCTTCGCGAACGCCAGCGACGCTCGAGAACTCGTGCAATACGTTGTCGATCTGGACGCTGGTGATGGCCGCACCTTGCAGCGAGCTCATCAGAACGCGGCGCAGCGCGTTGCCCAGAGTCAGACCAAAGCCACGCTCCAGCGGTTCAGCAACCAAGGTAGCCTGACGCGCGGGGTCGTTGCCCGGCTTGCCATCCAGCTGTGTCGGCTTGATCAATTCAGCCCAATTCTTATGGATCATGTAATCCCTCCATTCCTGTCCGCGCCCCATGACCAACAAGGTGCAGACGCCCGAGGTTCAAAATGACGTGCTGGGGCCGTGCGAAAACACAGCCCCAGCTCAATTCAAAATCGCTTAGACGCGGCGGCGCTTCGGCGGGCGGCAACCGTTGTGAGCAATCGGTGTCACGTCACGGATCGACGTGATGTTGAAGCCCACAGCAGCCAGCGCGCGCAGAGCCGATTCACGACCAGAGCCGGGGCCCTGAACTTCGACTTCCAGCGTCTTGACACCGTGATCCTGCGCCTTCTTGCCTGCATCTTCTGCAGCCATCTGAGCGGCGTAAGGTGTCGATTTACGCGAACCTTTGAAACCCATGGTTCCTGCCGAAGACCATGCAATGGCGTTGCCTTGCACGTCCGAGATCAGGATCTTGGTGTTGTTGAAGGTCGAATTCACGTGGGCGACGCCCGATGCGATATTCTTGCGCTCTTTTTTCTTGGTACGAGTCTTTTCGCGTGCCATCAGTCAGACCCCCCTTATTTCTTCTTACCAGCAATGGCCTTTGCGGGGCCTTTGCGGGTACGAGCATTGGTGTGGGTACGCTGACCGCGAACGGGCAGGTTACGACGGTGACGCAGACCGCGGTAGCAGCCCAGGTCCATCAGGCGCTTGACGTTCATCTGAACTTCGCGGCGCAGGTCACCTTCAACGGTGAAGTTTGCGTCGATATGTTCGCGGATGGCCAGAACTTCGGCGTCGGACAGTTCATTGACGCGACGGGTCGCGTCGATGCCTACGGCTTCGCAGATCGCTTTGGCTGAGGTGTTTCCGATACCGGTGATATATGTGAGGGCGATAGGTACCCGCTTTGCAGTCGGGATGTTTACGCCGGCAATACGTGCCACGTGTCACTTTCCTTTTTTGTTGCGGTTCCGTAGCTCCGGAACCTTTTTTCACAACACTCGATCTTGGCAGTGACGCCAGAGGATCCAGTATTATTCGAGGTGGTCGGGGCATCCGGAACGAATCCCGCATGCGGTCGTGATTCCCGTTAGGGATGGGGGTCGATATGGGCTTTTCCCGCTCAGGTCAAGGGCAGAAATGGATCAGCCGTTTCCGACGTCGACGCCACCATCCAAAACCTGCGAAATTTCGTTTTGAACGGAGTCAATTTCACCCAGGCCGTCAACCCAGGACAAGTTGCCCTTGGCATAGTAATAGCCGATCAGCATCGAGGTCTTTTTGTAGTACTCCATCAGACGGGTCTTGAGGCTTTCCTCATTATCATCTGCGCGGCGTTTGAAGTCGTTTTCCTTGCCACAGTTGGAGCATTTTCCGTCGGCAGGGATCGGCTTGGTGATGTCATTGTAGACCTCGCCGCAGCCACCACAGGTCGAGCGTGCGGTGATCCGTTCGACCAGCGCGTCATCGTTGACTTCCATCGCGATGACAGCATCCAGCGTTTCGCCGGTGCTGTTCAGCAGATTTCCCAACGCGTCAGCCTGCGCCAGCGTGCGCGGGAAACCGTCGAAGATGAAACCGCCCTTGGCACCTTGTTCCAGCTTTTCACGGATCAGGCCAATGACGATCTCGTCGGTTACAAGCTCACCCTTGGCCATCACCTCGGCCACGCGGTTGCCCATTTCGGTTCCGCTGTCCTTGGCTTCTCGTAGCATGTCACCGGTGCTCAGTTGCACCATGCCGCGCGTTTCTACCAAGTGACGCGCTTGCGTTCCTTTGCCCGCACCCGGCGGGCCCAACAAAATGATATTCATCGACGAGCGGGTCCCTTCCTGCCGCGTTTCTTGCTTTTACCGCGCAGCTGGGACTTTTCGATAAGCCCTTCGTATTGATGCGCCAGCAAATGGCTCTGGACTTGCTGAATCGTGTCCATGGTCACAGAGACGATAATCAGAACCGAGGTGCCGCCGAAGTAGAACGGGATGGCGAATTGGTTCCGCAAAATTTCAGGCAGCAAACATACCAACGCCAAATAGGCCGAGCCCAGAACCAGCACGCGGTTGACCACGTATTCAAGATACTCGGCGGTTTTCTTGCCGGGGCGAATGCCAGGCACAAAACCATTCTGCTTTTTCAAGTTGTCCGCAACATCATCCGGTTTGAACGAAACGTTGAACGTGTAGAAATAGGCGAAGAACACGATCATCGACGCGAAGAACAACAGATACAGCGGCTGACCCGGGCCAAAGTTGGCCAGCAGCCACGACATGACCGGGCCGTTTGTGGCACCCGACGAGAAAGTCGAGATCGTCACCGGCAGCAACAGCAACGAGCTGGCAAAAATCGCGGGGATAACGCCCGCCGGGTTCACTTTGACCGGCAGGTGGCTGGAGCCGCCCTCGTATACCTTCATTCCGGCCTGACGGCGCGGGTATTGAATGTGGATCTTGCGCAGCGCGCGTTCCATGAACACCACGAAGGTGATGACCACGATAACCATGACGATCACTCCGATGATCACGGCGGGACTGATTGCACCCGAGCGACCCGACGCAAAGAACTGCGCCAGAGCGGCCGGAACCTCGGCAATGATGCCGACGAAGATGATCAGAGAGATACCGTTGCCGATTCCGCGCGCGGTGATCTGTTCACCCAGCCACATCAGGAACATCGTGCCGCCAACCAGAGTGATCATGGTCGACATGCGGAAGAAGAGCCCAGGATCGGTGGCCAGATCGCCTGATTCCAGCGAAACCGCCAGACCATAGGCCTGAACAGTGGCCAAAGCCACAGTGCCGAAACGGGTGTACTGGTTGATTTTCTTGCGCCCCTGCTCGCCCTCTTTCTTCAGCTGTTCGAGCGCGGGAACCATGGATGTCAGCAGTTGCACGATGATCGAGGCTGAAATGTAAGGCATGATGCCGAGGGCAAAGATACCCATCCGTCCCAGTGCCCCGCCGGTGAACATCGAAACCATGCCGCCGATGCCCTGCCCCGCTTGCTCCATGAACTCGCGCAGTGCTTGTCCGTCGATCCCCGGCACCGGAATAAAGGTGCCCAGACGATAGACGATCAGCAATGCAAGCGTGAACAGGATGCGGTTGCGCAGATCGGTGGCTTTACCAAGGGCAGACCAGCTCGTGTTGGCTGCCATTTGTTCTGCTGCTGATACCATAAATCGGTCTCTCTTATGAAAACACCGCCCGGAACCGTTTTCCGGCTCGGGCGGCGTCTTGGAAAACTCTGAGGACTATGTAAGCGGGTCTTGGCCCGCTCACAAGCGCTTACTCTGCCGCAGCAGCTTTTGTGACCGTAAGTGAGCCGCCCGCTTTCTCAACTGCTTCAACAGCAGCCTTCGAAGCACCGGTGACTTCCAGGTTCAATTTGGCGCTGATTTCGCCTTTGGCCAGAACGCGGATACCGTCCAGCTTGCGACGAACCAGGCCGGAGGCAACCAGTGCATCCTCGGTGATCGCAGCTTTGGAGTCCAGTTTGCCGGCGTCGACGAATTTCTGGATCAGGCCCAGGTTGATAACGGCGAATGCCTTGCGGTTCGGCTTGTTGAAGCCACGCTTGGGCAGACGCTGATACAAAGGCATCTGGCCGCCTTCGTAACCGTTGATGGCCACACCCGAACGGGATTTCTGGCCTTTGATACCACGGCCACCCATTTTACCTTTGCCGGAACCCGGACCACGGCCAACGCGGGTGCGTTTCGGTGTGGCGCCAGGATTGTCGCGCAATTCGTTCAGTTTCATTTCGCTTCTCCTAAGCCGGAAATGACCCGCGAAGCGTGATGGGTCAGACACGGCATTTCTTGGTTTTGATTCGTATGGCGCAAAGCCACCGCAGGCGTATAGGACTGTTGGGACAAGTTGGCAAGTCCGTAGCCCTCTACGTCAATCGTCAGACACATCGACAAGGTCGTCCGTTGCGGCCTTTTTCTGCAAGGGGGCTGCGTGCGGGTCGATCCCATGCTTTTCGACCAGCAGACCAACCATGCTTTCCGGATGCGGGATTCCATTGAACCGATTGAGTATGAACGAACGCATACGACGGCCATAGAAATGAATCGACATGGTGTTCTCAGTAAGGAACTCTTCGGCGTTTCCATTGGCCCGCAACATCAACCGTCGATCTTTGTAGGTTATAGGATACAAAACCTCTTGTGGCTGGGCAAACCGAGCCTCTTTGTTTAGCGTCAAAAGCCAGGTCAACGCTCGCGGCCCCCAAATACCCCACGGCATATCGCTTGCGTGGGGGGGATTACCGGCCAAAGCCATGTCAATAAGAGGCCGGCGTTGCTTGGGCGGCAGCCAATGCGGAATGCGATAAGGATGATTGGTGTAATCGATCAAATCATACAGCGTTGCGCTGTCCGCAGGCAAAGCCAACACCCCACCGTTGATTTCGTGCGCTGCTAGCCAGCCATGCAAGTGACCGTTTTCAGTTGTAAAGGGTTTGACGCAATACGCGTCGGTATCGGCCCAGATTATGTCCGGCACTTTCGCCAGCATCTGCACGCGAAACTTGTCGGAATGCAGCGCAGGACTGCCCGTGCGCTTGTGTAGGATCACCTCATCATCTGCCAGTACTTCCCGCGCGTCACGCACTTCGACACCCTCGGGGATGTTTGTGACCGGCCCGTAAGTATAGAGGCGGACATGTTGGCCGACATCCAGAAATGATTTGATGCACAACTGTTCGAGAAAGCTAAGTGGGCCTTCAATCCAAAGCATGCCAACCTGATACTCTTTCACCGGATCTGGCCCTTCGTGTTGTTCCTGGTTGCGGCACAGACAGGTGCACTGTCGCGTGTTTGGCCGATTTCCAGTTACGCTGCAACGTTTCGGGTCAAAATTCCCGATCACTGTGCCAAGAGCACCCCGGAATCAAAAGAGACGCCCTCAGGCGTCTCTTGGTCAGGTTGTCGGTAAGGTCACGAACAATAAACGTGGTCCCGAGCGATGTCCTTAATATCGCAGCGGCGAACACCGATGTCGTCCAGTTCACGATCTGTCAGACTCTGCAATTCCGAATAAGTCTGATCATACTGAGCACGCAGGGCATTTGCCTCTTTGACGCGCTCGAAAAAGTTCGCGATGCGGGCGCTCAGGCCAAAGCCGTCGCGGGAATATGTAGCTGTGTGAGCCATAGTGTATTTCCTTTCTCTGCCCGGGGCGAATTCCCCGGAAACTGTTTGCGTTCCTTGTTTGGACAGGGCTGAGATAGGCCCGCGCGATATCGCTAACAACCGAAGTTTCGGTCTAGCCGTTATGCATCTATTGAATAGCTGAGCAGCAGGTCGCGCTGCTGTGAGACCAATTGCATGGGCTTAAACGGCGGCTACTGGCGCAACTACTTTCCCGCACGTCTTCTGCGAGCAGTCATCGCCCGGCCGTCGCGTATACTCAACCCCATCAAAGTGAGGTTAGTAGCACCAGCGAGCAACTCAACGACCTGCACAGCGTAGAAACTGATGTCAAAGGACCCAGCGCTCGCTTTGGCGTTCAGGAAGATTGCAGCGGGAACAAGGATCAACAGACCGTTCATCGCGATGATCGGCATTCGCTTCTTCTTGGCTAGCACCGGCGCGTCCTTGCGTCGACGCCCAAGGGACATACCGGATGCACCCACGATCACCATCGCAGGCACAAGGATAAACAGCCCACTGACAATCATGGACTTTACGGCTGCGACAGTCTCATGGGTCGCAAACAATTCGCTGTACAAAGTGGAAGTCCAGAATACGAATATTGTAAGAAAACCGATTACTCCGGCGATGGGGTGGATTACTCTTAACATGCGGCTACTCCGGTTTTGGCATCAGGCGACGCAGTGGTTTTCGACTGTGATCTTTCTTAGAAGATGTGGACGCGCCACGGCGCTTTCGGGATAGTCTGCAATTCGACGCTGGAACTCTGGGTGGGTGAAGGCGTCGCGAAAGCTTTTGACGTCCTGCCAGATCGCATAGTTCACGAAAGTCGAACTGCCAGCGATCCCCTGATGAAGCTGGGTCGAGATGTATCCCGACTGGGACTTCATGAAGTCCGCATCATGCGCCCAGGCCTTCAACAGCGCCTCTTCGTCTTTCGCGTCCACTGTAAATACGTTGATCAGCACCACAGGGCCTTCCTCGGCCTGCATCTGATCAGCCAGTGTGACGACCTTATCCATCTCTTCGATATGAGCCATTTCGATTCCTTTTCATTCATTTGTATAGCTTGCTATGTATTATTGCATAGCTTGCTATTCAAGTGTAAATCTCAAGCATGGATTTCGAAAAAGAGAACTCGGCCGGATATCTGGTCAATCACATGGCGCGATTGTTCGCGAAAGAGCTGCAACACCACATTGCGCCTTTGGGCATCGTTGTTGGACAGTTCCCAGTCTTGCTGGAGCTTTGGCTCAAGGACGGGGTCACCCAAAAAGATCTGCTGGCCAAAATTGACGTCGAACAAGCGACTCTGGCCAACACGCTCAACCGTATGGAGCGCGACGGCTTGATCAAAAGAACGAAAAACCCCGCTGACGCCAGGGCCCAGTTGATCTGGTTAACCGAGAAAGCGCGGGCACTGAGAGAAAGTTCCTATGAGGCCGCCCAGGCCGTCAATACCAAAGCGTTGCAGGTATTAAGTGTTTCGGAGCGCACCCAATTCACAGATTCCATGCGTCGAGTAATAGAAGGTTTACGCTCAGGTTAAGCGAATCCATAGTCGATGGAACGTGGATACCCCGGAACTTTCCTAAAACTGGCTTGATCTTGTTAGAGCGTTCTCTTTTCAACGCAACGCGCTCAGTCGCACGAGGCTGTTGCCTCGCGCTTGGCATCATTGACAACTCTGTAAGAGCCTAGTTCCGAATTTGGCCGATGTAACGCTGTTTATTAGCGTTCACCAGAACCAACTTTCCGTTGTTTACTACATACAGGTCGAACCTTGGATCGCCGTATCCAATGCAACGCATTCCATTGTCGTAGAACTTGTACGCGTTGGCTTTCCATGTTTGCCCGTTGGCCTTGTAGGAATAGGAGCCATCAGCTGAATAAGTTTCGACTTCTTTTCCGCTATACACCACTTTACGACCGGCGAGGTTCGTTTGCAGCCATGCCGCGTTTACCTTTTGGTCCCCGTCAGAGAAATGGGATTTGGTCGTCTTCGGGGCTTTGGCCGGACATGCAGCATGTGCTGAGACGCCAATTAATGTCGCGCACAGCGCGGGCAGGAACAATTTCATAATCTCTCACTCTTTCAAAAAATAGGTCGAATTCATACCCGGATGGCGAATCAAAACAAGAAAAAACGCCCCCGACATTGCCGAGGGCGTTTCCAAATCTTTCAAAGAGTTCGCGCTTAGCCGCGCTCTTCGATGATCTCAACCAGATGCGGGATCTTGTTGACCATGCCGCGGACCGAGGGCGTATCCTCAAGCTCGCGGGTTTTGTGCATCTTGTTCAGGCCCAGGCCGATCAGAGTTGCGCGCTGTTCAGCGGGGCGACGGATCGGGGAACCGATTTGCTTGACGACGATGGTTTTTGCCATGGGTCGCTCTCCTTATGCTTCTGCTTCAGCAGCAGCTGGTGCTTCGTCCCGCTTGGGCAGGATGTCAGCAACCTTTTTGCCACGACGCTGGGCAACCGAACGCGGGCTCTGCTCTTTCTGCAGGCCGTTGATGGTGGCGCGGATCATGTTGTACGGGTTCTGCGAGCCCAGCGACTTGGACACAACGTCCTTTACGCCCAGCATTTCGAACACGGCACGCATCGGACCACCGGCGATGATACCGGTACCTTCAGGTGCGCTGCGCATAACCACTTTACCGGCGCCATGACGGCCTTCGATGTCGTGGTGCAGGGTACGACCTTCGCGCAGTTGCACGCGGATCATCTGACGCTTGGCTTGTTCGGTCGCTTTGCGGATGGCTTCAGGTACTTCTTTCGCTTTACCTTTGCCAAAGCCGACGCGGCCTTTCTGATCGCCTACGACCACCAGAGCGGCGAAGCCAAAGCGCTTACCACCTTTTACGGTTTTCGATACGCGGTTGATCGCAACCAGACGATCTGCGAATTCCGGAGTTTCGTCGCGGTCACGTCCACGGCCCCGGCGGTTATCACGTTCTGCCATTTTGGCATCCCTTTTCTTTGGTGACGCTTGCGGCGTCGTTTGTTCAATCCAAGTGGACCCCGGCATTGCCAAGGCCCCCGGATCATCGGGGCGGATCGAAACCCGCCCGCAAGTCTTAGATCTTCAGACCACCTTCACGCGCAGCGTCGGCGACAGCCTTCACTTTGCCGTGGAACAGGAAGCCGCCACGATCGAAATAGGCCTCTTCGACGCCTGCCTTCTTGGCACGCTCGGCGATGGCCGCGCCCACTTTGGTGGCCGCTTCGACGTTGTTCTTGCCAACAACACCCAGATCTTTTTCCAGGGTCGAGGCCGAGGCTAGGGTCACGCCACGTACGTCGTCGATCAACTGAACAGAGATGTTCTTGTTCGAACGGTGTACGGACAAACGCGGACGACCCGCGTTGACCTTGCGAAGTTTGTTCCGAACGCGCAGGCGGCGCTTCAGAAACAGGGTTCTTTTGCTGTTTGCCATTGTTTGCGTCCTTACTTCTTCTTGCCTTCTTTGCGGAAGATGAACTCGCCCTTATAGCGGATGCCTTTGCCCTTATAGGGCTCGGGACGGCGCCATTCGCGGATTTTCGCCGCGACTTCGCCCACCTGCTGCTGGTCGTTACCTTCCACAATGATCACGGTCTGCTTCGGCGCGGTGATTGTGACACCCTCCGGAGCAACGAAATCAACGTCATGGCTGTAGCCCAGGTTCAGCTTCAGGGTGTTGCCCTGCATCTGAGCCCGGTAACCAACACCCTGGATCTCCAGCTCTTTCCTGAAGCCTTCGGTCACACCGGTCACCAGGTTTGCGACCATTGTGCGGCTCATGCCCCACTGCTGGCGCGCGCGCTTGGACATACCGCGAGGGTTGATCTGAACCACGTTATCTTCGACCGACAGCGTTACGTCGTCAGTCGCAGTGAAGCTGCGGGCGCCTTTCGGGCCTTTGACTTCGATGGTCTGGCCGGAAACCGAGGCAGTTACGCCGCTGGGCAATTCGACCGGACGTTTACCAATACGAGACATTGACAGACCTCCTTAGAAGACGGTGCAGAGCACTTCGCCACCAACATTGTTGGAGCGTGCGTTCTGGTCCGACATCACACCTTTCGGAGTGCTGACAATCGACACACCCAGACCCTGACGGACCTGCGGGATGTCATTGACGCCCATGTATACGCGACGACCGGGCTTAGAGACCCGCTTCAGTTCGCGAATGACAGGGGTGCCTTCGTAGTATTTCAGGCTGATTTCGATGGCCGGATGACCGTTTTCACCGGTCGTCGCTTCGTAGCCACGGATGTAACCTTCGTCCGCCAGCACGTCCAGAACCCAACCACGCAGCTTGGAAGCCGGGGTGGAAACGGTGGACTTGCCACGCATTTGCGCGTTGCGGATACGGGTGAGCATATCGCCGATAGGATCGTTCATATCATTCTCTCCCTTACCAGCTCGATTTCACCATGCCGGGGATCTGACCAGCAGAACCCAGCTCGCGCAGCGCGATACGGCTGACCTTCAGCTTACGGTAGTAAGCGTGGGGACGACCGGTCAGCTGACAGCGGTTGTGCAGACGAGTAGCCGAGCTGTTGCGCGGCAGTTTCGCCAGTTTCAGACGCGCTTTGAAGCGCTCTTCCATCGGCTTGCTCTCGTCATTCGCGATTTCTTTAAGCTCGGCACGCTTTGCGGCATATTTGGCCACCAGGCGTTCGCGCTTCTTCTCGCGTTCGATCATTGCTTTTTTAGCCATGTCTCAATCCTCCCGGCGCTTACGCGTTGAACGGCATGTTGAAAGCTTTCAACAGTGCCTTTGCTTCAGCGTCGGATTTCGCTGTGGTGGCAATTACGATGTCCATGCCCCAGACTTCGTCAACTTTGTCGAAGTCGATTTCCGGGAACACGATGTGCTCTTTCATGCCCATGGCAAAGTTGCCCTGACCATCGAAAGACGGCTTCACGCCGCGGAAGTCACGAATACGTGGCATCGCGATGGTGATCAGGCGATCCAGGAATTCGTACATCCGGTCACCGCGCAGGGTCACTTTCGCACCCAGCGGCATGTCTTCACGGACGCGGAAGCCAGCGATCGACTTCTTCGCCTTGGTGGAAACAGCCTGTTGACCAGCAATCGCAGTCAGATCCTCGACAGCAGCTTTCGCTTTCTTCGAGTCTTTGACCGCTTCGGCACCACAACCGATGTTCAGAACGATTTTGTCCAGCTTGGGCAGCTGCATGTCGTTCTTGTAGCCGAACTCTTCTTTCAGAGCGGCACGGATGGTTTCAGCGTACTGAGCTTTCAGACGCGGGGTGTAGGTTGCGTTATCAAGCATCGATCACGTCCCCCGTGGTCTTGGCGAAGCGCACTTTCTTGTCACCTTCCATGCGGAAACCAACGCGAGTTGCTTTGCCGTTCTTGTCCAGCAGAGCCAGGTTCGACAACTCGATCGGGTTTGCCTGAGGCAGACGACCACCCTGAGAGTTCTGAGTCTGGCGAGTGGCGCGGATGGCGATGTTGATACCGTCAACAACAGCTTTTCCGGCAGATGGGTTAACCGAGGTGATAGTTCCCTCTTTGCCCTTGTCCTTGCCGGCCAGCACGACGACCTTGTCGCCTTTGCGGAGTTTAGCAGCCATGATTACAGCACCTCCGGAGCGAGCGAGATGATTTTCATGAAATTCTTGCCACGCAGTTCACGAACAACCGGGCCAAAGATACGTGTACCTACGGGCTCGTTGTTGTTGTTCAGAATGACGGCGGCGTTGCGATCAAAACGGATCGCGGTGCCGTCTTCGCGACGGACTTCTTTGGCGGTGCGTACGACGACGGCCTTACGGACGTCACCTTTCTTTACGCGGCCGCGCGGGATGGCTTCCTTCACCGAGACGACAATGATGTCGCCGACGGAGGCGTATTTACGCTTGGAACCACCCAGGACCTTGATGCACTGAACTCGGCGTGCGCCGGAGTTGTCAGCGACATCCAGATTGGTCTGCATCTGGATCATGTGGTTTCTCCCGACCTGTGGGGGCTGGTCTGGTTAGATCCCCCAGGGTTTCGACAAATGGAAAAATCCTGAAAGCTTACGCTTCCAGAACTTCCCAACGTTTCGTCTTCGATTTCGGCGCGCATTCGATGATGCGAACAGAGTCACCGACCTTGAAGGCGTTCTTTTCATCGTGAGCCCGGTATTTCTTGGACTTACGGATGGTTTTCTTCAGAACCGGATGCGTAAAGCGGCGCTCGACGGACACGGTTACGGTTTGTGCGTTGGCATCGCTGGTTACGGTGCCGGACAGGATACGCTTGGGCATAGGATTACTCCTCCGATGCCGCAGCAGCGGCCTTTTCGTTCAGAATGGTTTTGACGCGGGCAGCGTTGCGGCGGGCCGCTTTGATGCCGGCGGTGCTTTCCAGCTGACCGGTTGCCTGTTGAAAGCGCAGGTTAAAGCTTTCTTTCTTCAGGTTGGCCAGTTCCTCGCGGAGCTGGTCCGGGGTCTTGTCACGCAGTTCTTGGGCGTTCATCGCCTTTTTCCTTTGCTCAAAACACCAGAAGGCCCCTTACAGGGTCACCTTTGACCTGGTGGATGAATGATAGACATACGAATCCCCCGACTCGGCCGGGGGAACGCAAGATGCCGCTCTATAGGGGGTTCAGCGGTGGGTGGCAAGGGAAAGTTTCTTGCTTGCCCTCAGTTCGAATTCTGGGCTTCAAAGAATATAATCGTTTGGTCGATCATCTGTTCCAAAGCTTCGCCGTTGGTGAAGATATTGAACACGTGATCCATATCATATTGCCAGAATGTTTCAGGTCCATCATGGGCCTCAAGGAAACTCTGCGCTCCTTCCGGGTAAACAACAGTGTCAGCTGAACCTTGCGCGACGAATAGCGGGCCAGAATAGGATGCAATCTCAGCAATTGGATTGGCGGCTTCTATCCCGTCGAAGAAACTGCCGTTCAATTGGATGTCAACGTCCCATGGCAAAGTAACGGTCACTGTTTGTTCGGGCTGGGCTTGCATACCCTCGGCCATCTGTTCCGCGCCGAACAACGTACCAAAGGTTTTCTGAGGGTCGCTAACCGCATTCCACAGTGCCACCGCAACAGGGGTATCCGAGCGCCCCGCAACGGCGGAAGCAACCAATCCGCCCTGGCTCCAACCGATGATATAAATTTCATCACCCTGTACATTCTCTGCAGTTTTCAAGTAGTCGATTGCGGCAAGACCATCCTGAATTTGGCCTTCGAATGTCGTCTCCGCAAATTCTAGATCAGCGGTGCTTTCCCCGGAACCACGGAAATCTATACGCAGGCTCGCATATCCCGCGTCGGCTAATCTACTGGCGGTATGTCCGAATACGCCAGCCGGAACGTGCTTAGTTGCCAGTTCATCTCGTTTTCCCGTAAAACCGTGCATCAAGAGAACCACAGGTGACGCGTCACCATCAGGCCGGGACATTGTGCCTAGAAAATCCTGCCCACCGGAAGAAATTGAAACAACTTCTTCGACGTCCGCCAAGGCCATACCAGAAGTCATAAGTGCAATACACGCGGAACCAATCACATTAGCGGATCGCATAACATTTCCTCTTGTAGCTCAGGTGATGAAATAATCTGAAGTCTTACCTAAACCTAAGTCAACGGGCGATTCAGACGTTTGACACCCAAACGCGGTAGGAATCTTGAAACTGGAAGATGCAAATTGACCGATAATCCGCTCGTGTTCAGTCACATTTGTGAACACGCCAAAGGATTGTTAACCGTCACTCAGAAATCTCGTGAATCCCGAAACGCAAAACGCGGCCTCGTTTGCACAAGACCGCGTCTTCAACTGTCTAAGTCTGAGTGACTTACACCAGAGCGATGTTGACAGCCGACTCACGACCGTCACGGCCGGGTTCGATGTCGAATGTTACTTTCTGGTCGTCAGCCAGGCCGGTCAGACCCGAGCGCTCAACAGCAGAGATGTGTACAAACACGTCTTTGCCACCGGTCTCCGGTGCGATGAAGCCAAAACCTTTAGTTGTGTTGAACCATTTTACGGTGCCATTGGCCATATCCGTAGTCTCCTATTAAATTGCTGTCCGCGGAATTGCGACAGCGCGGCGTTGTAGGTCTGGATCGAGAGACTGAACGCCGAAGATTCGGGAGACAGTGGTCGAAAAAGAAAAACGTAAGCGTGCTTCACATGGTTCATGACGACACATATTGCAAGGTTTTTCGACAACTCGAAGTGAAAAGTGATTGGCGGGGGCGCCGCCCATTCTTCCCGCAATCGCTACATTAGTACAATTGCTGTGTCGTGACCCGCGGCTCACTCCCACTTGTAGTTAAAGCTGACACTGATGCGCTCATCCTCAGCCATATTCATTGGCACCTCATGTCGCAGCCAGCTTTCCCACAGCAAGACATCTCCCACCTGCGGCTTCATATAGATGAACGGCTGCAAATCCCGCCGCCCGCCCTTTAGCCGCGTCGGTGCCGCCATCATGCGGGCTGAGCGGGGGTCTTCCAGTTTCAGCGCGCTCGCCCCTTCGGGCATCGCCACATAGGTCGTGCCGGAAATCACGCTGTGCGGGTGCAGGTGGCTGGAGTGCATTCCGCCTTCAGGGAGAATGTTGATCCACAGGTCTTCGAGCTTCAATTCACCCTCGCCCAGATCGAACTCCAGATCCTTGGCAAAGGCTGCCACATGCTGATCCAACGCTTTGACCAGATCGGCAAAGATCGGGAACCGCCAGGGCAGATCGGTCAGCGAGGCATAGCTGGTGTAGCCGGGATAGCCGTTTTCTTCGCACCATTCCTGCCCAGCCTCATCATCCTCGGCGATGACAAGACAAGAATTTTCCATTTCCTCGGGATCGATCTTGGGATCGAATTCGGAAAGGGCTGCGCGATAAAGACGGGTAACGAAGAGTGATTCAATCTGTGCCATGGGTCGGGCATAGCCCAAGCCCTGACCCAAGACCAGCCCCAGCCAGCCTTCAGTTTTTGACCGGTCCCGAACCGCAGCGCGGGATCGGTCGTCCGCCATCTGCGTAGGCCAGACACATGACGATCTCATCCGGTTTCGGCGCATCCGGAATATTCAAAGTCATGGTATCGAAATGGTCAAAGGACCACGGGTTGTCCTTGTGCCCAAGCGGCAGATCGATTGAACTTCCCGGTGCCCCGAGCTTGGCATTAGACGGAATGACAGCTTCGCCCCCACCCGCTGTAGCACGCATAGGAGCGCCAAGTTTCGGGTGGATCAGTGCGCCGCCTTGTTCGAGATCGCCATTCGCGCCAACAATCGCTGCTTTACCATACGAAATCGGAGAACCGTCGAGTTGAGAAACAGCCTCGGCCGCGAGGTCAGCGCCGAGCGCACCACCTATTTCAAACAGCTCGGACAAATCTTCCGAAAATTTACCGGCGAGTGGGTTCTGTATGACTGCCAAAGCTGCAACCCGGCAGACCGGAGCACATAGTTGCCCCAATTGATCGGTGGTTATGACCTCTTTGATGAATACCTTCTTGCGCAGCTGAAACATATGACCCTCCCATTCTCAATTGTCAGCCTATGGGGGCCATGGACAATCGTCGACTTCTTTCACGAAACGATGGGATGGATCATAATAGGCTGACGAAAAAGAAAACCCCCGCCGGTGTCCCGACGGGGGTTAATCTTGTTACGAAGGGCTTTCGCCCAATCGCTTACCAGTCTTCGCGGATCACGACGCGGGTCTTGATCGGCAGCTTCATCGCGGCAAGGCGCAGGGCCTCGCGGGCGATGTCGTCATTGACGCCGTCGATCTCGAACATCACGCGGCCAGGCTTGACTTTGCATGCCCAGCGGTCGACCGAACCTTTACCTTTACCCATACGAACTTCGATCGGCTTTGCAGTGACCGGGGTGTCGGGGAAGATGCGGATCCAGACACGGCCCTGACGCTTCATGTGACGCGTCATGGCACGACGTGCAGCTTCGATCTGGCGTGCAGTTACACGCTCAGGCTCAAGAGCTTTCAGACCATAGGTGCCAAAGTTCAGATCAGAGCCGCCTTTGGCTTCACCCTTGATCCGGCCTTTGTGCATCTTGCGGAATTTAGTACGCTTTGGTTGAAGCATATCTTTCCCTCCTTAGCGACGACCGCCACCAGCACCACGAGGTGCAGGGCCGTCCTGGAGTTCCTGTGCTTTACGGTCACGTGCCTGCGGATCGTGCTCCATGATCTCACCTTTGAAGATCCAGACCTTGATCCCGATGATCCCGTAGGGGGTCATCGCTTCGGCTTGTGCGTAATCGATGTCGGCGCGCAGTGTGTGCAGAGGCACACGGCCTTCGCGGTACCACTCGGTCCGTGCGATTTCGGCGCCGCCCAGACGGCCAGCGACGTTCACCCGGATACCCAAAGAGCCCATGCGCATGGCGTTCTGAACCGAGCGCTTCATTGCGCGACGGAACGAAACACGACGTTCCAGCTGCTGAGCGATGGACTCGGCAACCAGCTGCGCGTCAAGCTCGGGCTTGCGCACTTCGACGATGTTCAGGTGCAGCTCGCTGTCAGTCATGTGAGCAAGCTTTTTGCGCAGCACTTCAATGTCTGCACCTTTCTTGCCGATGATGACACCAGGACGCGCGGTGTGGATCGTAACGCGGCACTTCTTGTGCGGACGTTCGATGATCACACGGGCAATACCGGCCTGCTTGCACTCTTTGTTGATGAACTCACGGATCTTGAGGTCTTCCAGCAGAAGATCACCGTAGTCCTTGGTGTCGGCGTACCAGCGGCTGTCCCAGGTGCGGTTCACCTGCAGGCGCATGCCGATCGGATTTACTTTATGACCCATTAGGCTTGCTCCTCAACTTGACGCACCTTGATGGTGATCTCCGAGAACGGCTTCATAATCTTGCCGAACCGACCACGGGCACGCGGGCGACCGCGCTTCATGACCAGGTTCTTGCCAACCCATGCTTCGGCGACGATCAGCTCGTCAACGTCCAGGTTGTGGTTGTTCTCGGCGTTGGCGATTGCGGACTGCAGGCACTTCTTGACGTCCTGCGCGACACGCTTGTTCGAGAAAGTCAGGTCGGTCAGAGCCTTCTCGACTTTCTTGCCGCGGATCATCTGCGCAACCAAGTTCAGTTTCTGCGGGCTGGTGCGAAGCATGCGCGTTTTCGCCATTGCTTCGTTTTCAGCCACGCGGCGGGGGTTCTTTTCCTTGCCCATGACTTACTTCCGCTTCGCTTTTTTGTCAGCGGCGTGACCGTAATAGGTACGAGTTGGCGAATACTCACCGAACTTCTGACCGATCATGTCTTCCGAGACGTTGACGGGGATATGCTTATGGCCGTTGTACACACCAAAGGTCAGACCCACGAACTGGGGCAGAATGGTGGAACGACGCGACCAAATCTTGATGACTTCGTTGCGGCCCGACTCGCGCGCTGCTTCGGCTTTTTTAAGCACATAAGCATCGACGAAAGGACCCTTCCAAACAGAGCGAGACATAGATTAACGTCCCTTCTTCTTGGCGTGCCGCGAGCGGATGATCAGCTTCTGGGACGCTTTGTTCTTGTTGCGGGTACGCTTACCCTTGGTGTCCTTACCCCATGGAGTAACCGGTGTACGGCCACCCGAGGTACGACCTTCACCACCACCGTGCGGGTGATCGATCGGGTTCATTGCAACACCACGAACCGAAGGACGCACGCCTTTGTGGCGCATACGACCGGCTTTACCGAGGTTTTGGTTGCTGTTGTCGGGGTTGGACACGGCACCGACGGTGGCCATGCATTCCTGACGGACCATGCGCAGCTCGCCCGAGCTCAGACGGATCTGAGCGTAGCCGCCATCGCGACCAACGAACTGAGCGTATGTACCAGCCGCACGTGCGATCTGACCGCCCTTGCCAGGCTTCATCTCGATGTTGTGGACGATGGTACCAATGGGCATGCCCGAGAACGGCATTGCGTTGCCCGGCTTGATGTCGGCCTTGACGGATGCCACGACTTTGTCACCAACAGCCAGACGCTGCGGAGCCAGGATATATGCCTGCTCGCCGTCTTCGTATTTTACCAGTGCGATGAATGCGGTCCGGTTCGGGTCATATTCGATCCGTTCGACGGTTGCCGCGACATCAAATTTATTCCGTTTGAAGTCAACGATCCGGTAGAGACGCTTTGCGCCACCGCCGCGGCGGCGTGAAGTGATCCGTCCGGTGTTGTTCCGGCCGCCCGATTTGGTCAAACCCTCAGTGAGAGACTTGACCGGACGTCCTTTCCAAAGCTCCGAACGGTCGATCAGCACCAGCCCGCGCTGGCCCGGCGTCGTCGGCTTGTACGACTTGAGTGCCATGCTTTCTGTCTTCCGTTTAGCAAGTGCAGGGATTTCCCCGCTATGTGATAGGCCCCCGTAGGTGCCAAAGGTATAGGGCCCCGAAGGTCCCCGGTTTCAAATATCATAGGCCCCGGAACGAATCCGAGGCCGCAAGATTGGGTGCATTTAGCAGTGTTGGGGGTGGGTGTCTATAGAAATCAAAAACATTATGTATGTGCCTCACTCCCCTTTATTCCCTGATCGAAGGAGCGCCTTTAAAACCTCTTGTTGGTTTGCATACCAATTAGCGTTTTTGAGTGAGAAACTCATGCCTCAGGAGTGTTTCGCTTGCTGAATCGTAAGTGCTTTGGGGCGTGTACACAGACCGGCGCGCGCTGACAAATACAAGAAACAGCCTGACCCGCATTTCCAGTTCGGCCCCCTCAAAGCCAATAGCCTCAAAAACCCCTTTAACAAACTCATATCGCCTGCGATCGACTTCTTTCAGGGCTTCCGCCACGACGGGGTCCTGAGCCGCCCAGGATCGGAAAGCGATATCAAATTGATCAAGTCCTTCAGACTCGACATATTGCGTTAACGACAACAGGCGCTCTGACGGTGAAGCATCGGACGTATTGACATCGTTGATGACCGACTCCGTAAACTCCTTGGACCAGTAGTCGATCAGCGCTCGAACAAACTCATCACGGTTTTTGAAGTGGTGGTAAAAACTGCCCTTCGTGACTCCCAGGTTTTTGACGAGAGAGTCGATTCGCAGCCGCGCACCCCCCTCTGTCGCAAGGACATTAAGGGCTGTTTCTAACCATCTTTCGCGATCATATCGAGGAAGAGGTGGTGATTTTTGAGTGTCGCGCATGCCTTGTTTTTAAGCCAAAATTGCGTTCCGTCAAGACATACATACCAAAAAGTACTGTACAGACTATTGGGTATGGAGCATACCATAAGGTACCCAATATACATATTCGAATGGATAGGGTTTTCAGACCTCAAGGGGGATGTACGATGCCTACGAAACTTTTATCAGCAACGCTCGCGACTGCTTGCGTCATTGCAGCAACTGCAACTGCGCAAACCTGGGAAGAAAATCTTGCGGCCGGTGCTGCAACAACAGAGCAGAACCATCTCAACGTGCCGTTCACGCAAATGAAGAATATGAAGACGGCCTTCAGTTCGCCCGGAAACTGGCCAATATTTGAGAACCGAGGGCCACTAGATCGTTCGCCTACCGACAAGCCGTCCAAAGTTCTGGTCATGGGAAGCGGCGACCCGAATCCCAACCCCTATCGTTATGGCCCGGCTCTGGCGGTAATCGTAAACGACTATCCCTATTTCATTGACGCTGGAGAAGGCTGGTGGCGCGCGCTGGGTAAATCGGTTCAGTCTCAGGACGCAATGGATCTGGCAACGATCATGAACGTCCCGAACATCAAATACATGTTCCTGACCCACCTGCACGAAGATCATACCGTTGGATTGCCGTCTTTCATTTTGAATCCGTTCAAATTCGGGTCGAACCTGGCCGTCGTCGACAAGAAAGTTTACGGCCCCGCCGGTGTCGACGAGATGATGGCCAGCATCAACGACGCATGGCGCATTGACCGCAACGAAATGGCACAAGGATCGACAGTGCAAAAATTTGACGGCGCAACCGCAGTTGGGGTGCCGGTCTGGCCACATGTTGACGTCAACGGACGTAAGATTTTCGAAGATGACAATGTTCTGGTCGAAGCCTTCCCGACAGCGCACGGGTTTTTAGAGAATACCCACGCCTACAGGTTTACGACCAAACCCGACGGCCGTGTTCTCGTCTTTGGCGGCGACGGGCACTACTCGGAAGGTCTGGTGAATGCAGCCAAAGATGCTGACTTGCTATTTATCGAGGGCATTACCCGCAAGAATATCAAGTACGCACCTTGGGGCGGTGACTCCGAGGAAGAAAAGGTGAAGGTCATCGGTGCCTACCACATGTTCCCCAGCGACATGAAGAAGTTACAAGATGACAGCGGCGTCAAAGGAATCGTCATGGTTCATGTTCAGAACTACAACAGCCCTGAAGACTTTGACCGGCTCAGCGTTCTGCAAGAGATGATCGACGAAGGCGTGGTCAACATCCTGCAGGCTTCGGACGGCGACCTCTACTAAACACGATCAGCGTGCCAAAAACAGCTTGGTACCAATCCTCACAAAGTAAGGCCCCTGCTAGCGCTGGGACCTTTGTCGCTCCCAAAACGGAATCGACCTGAGACCGCAGGACACGTCGATGTGTTCTCCCCTCTTCCAGGGGCACATATGTATTTGAAGTCTTTCCACTTGCCCAACTGGCCTCGCACGATCACTTCTTGTCGCGCGCGGCCTTCTCTTCTTTGGTCAGCTTGGCGTTCCAGACATTCTTGCTCAAACCCAGCTCAGCGGGCGCAGGTTTGGTTTTGCCGACGCTGACTTTGCCTCCTTTATCCAGGAACTCCTGAATAAGGGCCTCATCTGTTGTTTCTTTGGGAACATGTTTCATATGTGTATGCCTATCTGCTCTGTTCACTCGAAGCAACGGCAGCTTCGCGGGGCAAATCTGACAGAGCAGGTTCAGAACAGACATTCAAATAACAAAAAACCCCGGCTCGCGTGGGGGCTTTCGTCTTTTTCCAAGGGCAGTTCCGATCAGAGGCCGGTGGGCACGTCGATGGTGTTACCCTCTCCAAGGGTCACATGTGATTTCTTGACGTCTTTCCGGGTGTGCTCCACCCGGCGAAACACCCCTCACCCATACAACGCACGCGCCTCAGCGAAGGACAACAAACGGCGGTTATTTTCGTCCCACAGGTGCAACCGCGCGTTGGCGAGGCTCTCACGGATGGTCATCTTGTTGCTGTTGGCCAGCTCATCATGATCGCGCAGCACTTCGGTCAGACGATAGAACGGAATGCGGCTGTACAGGTGGTGCACGTGGTGGATGCCGATATTGGCGCTGAACCACTGCAGCACGGATGGCAGGATGTAATGCGAACTGCCGTGCAAGGCAGCCTCATGCAGTTGCCAGTCCTTATCAGCGTCCCAATGCGTATCCTCGAACTGGTGCTGTACGTAAAACAGCCACACGCCCGCGGTCGCGGCAATCAGGGTTGAGGGCAGAAAAATCAGCAGCACCGGCATCAGGCCGCCAAAGTAATAGACGGCCACGAGGGCAGCCAGAATGGCAAGGTTGGTGCCCATCGCGCTGATCCAGAACCTGACGCTGCCCGTCAAACCCAACGGGAGGCGGTTCTGGAACAGAAACAGATAGCCGGGGCCAAGGACAAAAAGAGTAATGGGGTTGCGATAAACCCGGTACCAGAACCGGTTCATGGGTGTCTTTGACCGGTACTCGGCGACTGTCAAAGTGTGGATATCGCCCATTCCCCGTTTGTCCAAATTGCCCGAGCTGTTGTGATGGTTGGAATGCGTGCGGCGCCAGACGTCATAAGGCGTCAGGGTCAATACACCAATGACCCGCCCAACCCAGTCGCTGACCGACCTGTTCTTGAAGAACGCTCCGTGACCACAATCATGCTGGATCGCAAACAGGCGTAGCAGGAAGGCCGCGTTGAGAACGGCAATCGCAAAAGCCAACCAATAGCTGACCGAAAGCGACATCCAGGACAGCGCCCACAGTACAAAGAAGGGGATAATGCTGACACCCAGCTCAAAGGAGCTGCGCCACTGGTTCGGTTCGCGGTATTTGGCAAGTGTCGTAACCCAATCCCGCGCGGCGGTCACATCCGGTTTGTCCGGGGTCGAGAGATAGGGTTTTGTCATACGCCTGCCATGTCACTTCTGTTTGTAGAAACCGCATAGACTACCGTTCCGGCATAGCAAGCGAATTCTGGCTGAGGCGATTGTGTCGCGCTCATTTTCTTTGGTGTTGTTGCTCGGGAAAACCTCCGCTTTCGCGGGTGCCTTCTTGCTTATCCACAGTTGGACCCGATCAGAGATAGGTATTCACGTCGATGGTGTAACCCTCTTATGTGGTCAAATTTGCTTTATTGACGTTTTCCGATGGCCCAACTGATCACGGAACATCCTAGTTTCCCACCTCGCCCTGAAACACGTATCGTGAAACATGGCGATAGGTTTGACCCTTGCGCAATACCGCACTGGGAAACCCTTGCTGATTGATTGAATCGGGCCAGACCTGTGGTTCCAACGCAACGCCGGAATAGGGGTCGTAGGGCTGGCCACCCAAGCCAACGCGCGGACCTTCATCAAAAGACGCACCGGAATAGACCTGCAAACCCGGCTCAGTCGTCTTGAGCTGCATCGTAAGACCCGATGACGAGCCGGTCAGCGTCGCCACCGTACGGCAGGGCATTCGCTGATCGGACAGGCAGAAATTGTGGTCATATGCCCATCCGCCCAAAGGTCGCGGTGACCGGAGGTCAAAGGGCGTGCCCGCAACGCTGAGCGTGTCGCCTGTGGGAATGAGGTCCCCGTCAACAGGGGTGTAGTGTTCTGCGCGCACCATTAGTTCGTGCTTGCGGATGTCTGCGCCACCGTCGAGGTTGAAATAGATATGCGGGGTCAGGTTGCAGAGGCTTGCCGACGTTGTCCGCGCTTCCATTTCGATGCTCAATGTAGCGTCCGCTTCGACTCGGAAGGTCACCGTCACTTCCAAGTCGCCGCCAAAGCCCATATGGCCATCTGGCAGGGTCAGCTGCAAAGTGACTGCGCCCGGTGTGACGCTGGAAATTTCCCAGGCCAGACGATCCATACCTTGCGTTCCGCCGTGCAACGTATGGGTGCCCAAATAATTGCGATCCAGATGGTAACTTGCGCCATCCAGACTGTATGACGCGCGCGCGATCCGATTGGCACAACGGCCTACTATGGCTCCTAGGTAAGCAGTGCTGTCTTCATAGCTTGCGATCCCTGGCCACCCCAATATCAGAGGATGCCCAAAACCCTGCAAACGCAGATCCTGCAGCGTTGCACCATAGGTCAGGATACGCGCAGAAAGCGCCCCCTGCCCGATATCGATGCTTTTTACGATCTGACCATCCCGGGTTTTCCCGAAATCGCGAACCTGCTGTTCAGCCTTCATATCACCCGCTTCACTGCTTTGAAGTCACTGTGCACAGGTATGGGCCAAGTTCAACGCGGACAGATGAGCTGCGCCAACAAAAAAGGCCCCTGCATCAGCAGGGGCCCTTTGTTTTTTCCCAAAGACAGTTCCGATCAGAGACCGGTGCTTACGTCGATGGTGTTACCCTCTTCCAGGGTCACATATGCTTTTTTAACGTCTTTCCGCTTGCCCAACTGGCCGCGGAACCGCTTGACCTTGCCTTTGGTGATGGTGGTGTTCACCGCCTTCACCTTGACACCAAACAGCGATTCAACCGCTTCTTTGATCTGCGGTTTGTTGCTGTCGATCGCCACTTCAAAGACAATCGCGCCGTTCTCAGACGCCATGGTCGACTTTTCAGTGATGATCGGCTTGCGGATCACGTCGTAGTGTTCTGCCTTCGCGCTCATTTCAGACGAGCCTCCAGTGCTTCGACAGCCGCTTTGGTGAGCACCAGAGTGTCACGCTTGAGGATGTCATAAACGTTTGCACCCATCGACGGCAGGATATCCAGACCTTCGATGTTGCGCGACGCCTTCAGGAAACCTTCGTTCACGGTCGCCCCGTCGATGACCAGAGCGCGTTTCCAGCCCAGGTTTGCAACCTGTTTGGCCAGTGCAGCGGTCTTGCCTTCGGCTTCGGCGTTTTCGATCACAACCAGTTCACCAGCTGCCATTTTGGCAGACAGCGCGTGGCGCAGACCGAGTTTACGGAACTTTTTCGGCAGGTCATGACCATGCGAACGCACAACCGGACCCTTGTAAACGCCACCACCCCGGAAGATCGGTGCCGAGCGAGCGCCGTGGCGTGCGCCACCGGTGCCTTTTTGGCGATAGATCTTCTTGGTCGAGTAGGACACTTCCGAGCGGGTCTTGACCTTGTGGGTGCCGGCCTGCGCGTTGTTGCGCTGCCAACGGACCACACGGTGCAGGATGTCCGCGCGCGGCTCGAGGCCAAACAGATCGGCGTCCAGCTCGATGTTGCCGGCTTTGCCGCCGTCCAGTTTGATTACATCAAGTTTCATGCTTCACCACCTTCCACGGGAGCTTCTTCCGCAGGTGCTTCAGTTGCAGCACCTTTTACGGCTGCCGGGAAAGGCAGGCCTTCCGGTGCTTTCTTCTTGACGGCGTCCTTGACGGTAACCCAGCCCGATTTCGGTCCGGGAACGGCGCCTTTGATGAAGACCAGACCACGGTCGGCGTCGGTTTTGACGACTTCCAGGTTCTGGGTGGTTACACGGGCAGCACCCATGTGACCGGCCATCTTCTTGCCTTTGAAAACCTTGCCCGGGTCCTGACACTGACCGGTCGAACCGTGCGAACGGTGGCTGATCGAAACACCGTGCGAGGCGCGAAGGCCACCGAAGTTGTGGCGCTTCATTGCACCGGCAAAGCCTTTACCGATCGAGGTGCCCGAAACGTCAACTTTCTGACCTTCCAGGAAGTGTTCTGCCGAAATCTCGGCGCCCACTTCGATCAGGCCATCTTCGGAGACGCGGAACTCGGCCAGCTTACGCTTGGGCTCGACCTTTGCAGCGGCATAGTGACCGCGCATGGCCTTCGAGGTGCGTTTTGCTTTGGCAGCACCTGCGCCCAGCTGAACGGCAGTGTAGCCGTCTTTGTCAGCGGTCCGCTGTGCAACGACCTGCAGGCCGTCCAGGTGAAGAACGGTCACAGGGATCTGCTTGCCGTCTTCCATGAACAGGCGGGTCATGCCTACTTTTTTTGCGATAATACCAGAGCGCATAATCTATACCCTCCGATCTTACGACTGCAGCTTGATCTCGACGTCCACACCAGCGGCGAGGTCGAGCTTCATCAGCGCGTCAACGGTCTGGGGGGTCGGATCAACGATGTCGAGCAGACGCTTGTGCGTGCGGATCTCGAACTGGTCGCGGGATTTCTTGTCAACGTGAGGGCCACGGAGAACCGTGAACTTCTCGATCTTGTTCGGCAGCGGGATCGGGCCGCGCACGTTCGCGCCGGTCCGCTTGGCAGTGTTGACGATCTCTTGCGTGCTGGCATCCAGAACGCGATAGTCAAATGCCTTCAGCCGAATACGGATGTTTTGGCTTTGCATAATAACAGCCTTTTATCAGGCGTTGAGGTTGAGAGGAGGACAAGCGCGCATCGCCAACCCTCTTCGAACCCAAAAGGCGGGAATCACCCCGCCTCGATGTTCCTGTAGAGAACTCGCGCGATCTACAGGGGTTGATGGGGTTTGGCAAGGGGGAATTGAACTGGGCTCGCTAGTGCTCTCAGACCAACTTCAGCGCAATTTGCCTGTCACTGAAAATCAGCGTGTGGGGAAAAGCTCTCGAAACTCTTCTCGCATACGCAATCGCTCTGGATACTCCAAAAGGAATTGTTGTGGTGGTTTCCCCTCCCAGACCTGAGCGTAGACACGCATCTTGTTGCCACCATAAATCTTTGCAAGGTCTTCGTTGGAGTATCCGCGTGCCCAAAGATCATCCGTAATGGCGGCCAATATCTTGGCCAACTCGCCATTGCCTGTAGCACCATTGTTGAACGCATCAATCATGTAACCGCCGTCGTCATACATGCTGGCATTCGCGGTCGCGAACTCGACGACGAGCTCAGTTGAAAACATGTCGTCGGTTGCGATGCCCACATGATCTTTTCCGACCAACTGCACATAGTAATCGATCATGTCAGCTGCTTGTTTAGGAGAAATATCCTCTGGCCAAACACCATCCATCATCCACTCAGTGAACGTCGGAGAGACATAGCCGCCAGACTCGGCAGCTCTGATTGCTTCATCGTCTGGAATGGCTCGATAGCAACCACGCGGTGTCGCGTTCGGTTCGCTCTTATACAAACCCGCAGGTATCGAATGGGTATAGACGAATGGAACGCCGGGATAATTGCTCTCCATATAGGCCATAGCGTCATTGGCCGTCCGAGATCCGGTGTGGCTGAGGTCCAACAGAATTCCGAAACGAACCATCTCGTCAATGACCGACTTGCCCCAAGGCGTCAGCCCGATGTCATTTCCATTGTAGGCCGCCAATTGTCCTGACCCAGTCCTGAAAATGTCATTGTAAGCCAAGATCATGCTTTTGATCCCCAAGTCCTTGAGCAATGCCATCTTCTTGAGATCACCATTTAGGATCGTGGCGGTTTGACTGTTCCAGATGACAGCAGTTTTTCCCTGAGCATGAGCAGCCTCGATGTCTCGCGTCTGATTCACAACCAGATAGTTTTCCGGTTGCTCAGCCATTGCCGCTCGAAAATGGTAGTGCTGCTCCAAGAGCGTCTCGAAAGACATGTCTGCAGCCGCAAGGGTCATTTCGTGCCCCGTAATTCCATTTTCGCGCGCGCGTTTAAAATAGGTGTGCAACTGCTCGTATTCCGTCCACCCGGTTCCATAAGGGCTGGCGAGCATACCCAATACAATCGTATCTTTAACGAACTGCTTTGCCGCGTCCGATGCCTCCCAAACCTTGCTTTCTTCGCTGGCAGAAACCGGAGTGATAGCTATCGTTAGAAGGCTCAATAGGACTAGGGCTATTTTCACGATTGCGCTCCCAAATCTCACTGCTGCTTTTGGGATAATGCATGCAAAGCAACAATCAGGGTAGTACGAAATCTAATTTTTGAATTTAATCGGTATGAAAAAGGGCGTCCCGAGGGACGCCCTTTCTTTAGTTCAACCGATTGGGTGGCAGAGCCGCCTTACTCGACGATTTTCGATACAACGCCGGCGCCGACAGTGCGGCCGCCTTCGCGGATGGCGAAACGCAGGCCGTTTTCCATCGCGATCGGTGCGATCAATTCAACCTCGAACGACACGTTGTCGCCGGGCATAACCATCTCGGTGCCAGCTGCCAGGGTCACGGTGCCGGTCACGTCAGTTGTACGGAAGTAAAACTGAGGACGGTAGTTCGCGAAGAACGGGGTGTGACGACCGCCTTCTTCCTTGGTCAGGATATAGGCTTCGGCTTCGAACTTGGTGTGCGGTGTAACCGAACCCGGCTTACACAGAACCTGACCACGCTCAACGCCTTCACGGTCGATGCCGCGCAGCAGGGCGCCAATGTTGTCGCCCGCTTCGCCGCGATCCAGCAGCTTGCGGAACATTTCAACACCGGTACAGGTGGTTTTCTGAGTGTCACGGATGCCGACGATTTCGATCTCGTCGCCAACGTTGATCACGCCACGCTCAACACGGCCGGTCACAACGGTACCACGACCCGAGATCGAGAACACGTCTTCGACCGGCATCAGGAACGGCTGGTCAACAGCGCGCTCAGGTGTCGGGATGTACTCGTCCACGGCAGCCATCAGCTTGCGGATCGATTCTTCGCCGATTTCCGGCTTGTTGCCTTCCATCGCGGCCAGAGCCGAACCTGCGATGACCGGAATGTCGTCGCCGGGGTAGTCATACGAAGACAGCAGCTCGCGGATTTCCATTTCCACCAGTTCCAGCAGCTCTTCGTCGTCAACCTGATCCACTTTGTTCATGAATACGACCATGGTCGGGATGCCAACCTGGCGGCCCAGCAGGATGTGCTCGCGGGTCTGCGGCATCGGGCCGTCAGCAGCGTTCACAACCAGGATCGCGCCGTCCATCTGTGCGGCACCGGTGATCATGTTCTTGACGTAGTCGGCGTGGCCGGGGCAGTCGACGTGCGCATAGTGACGCGTGTCGGTCTCGTATTCCACGTGGGCGGTCGAGATGGTGATGCCACGTGCTTTTTCTTCAGGCGCGCCGTCAATCTGGTCATACGCTTTGAAGTCACCGAAATACTTGGTGATTGCTGCGGTCAGCGTGGTCTTGCCGTGGTCAACGTGGCCAATCGTGCCGATGTTGACGTGCGGCTTATTACGCTCAAACTTTTCCTTTGCCATTGCTCAGGCGCCCTTTTGCGATTGGGGGGACCCGTGGTCCCGTGGTTACATCTGCGCGCGCGAGATATTGGGTTCAAAGGGGAAAATCAAGCACATCCTGCGTGAAAAGCTGGTCAAGACGCCGGATTTTGGGTGACCTCGACGGATTCCAACGGCTGGATCAGGTCGGGACGCCGGTCAAACCAGCCGTTGTCCTTGTGTTCCTCGGCAAGCCATTCCTCGACACGATCGGCAACCTTGAGCGCCAAACCGTCCATTTGCTCTTCTCTGGTGCGGGTATGTCCAGATCCCGTAAGAGCGCTTTCACCGGTCGTGTCTTCAAGAACCTGGAACTTTTTGCCTTTGGCGAGAAACTCTTTTTTACGCACGTCGTAAACGTTCACCAGAACGATTGCCGTGCTTTTGGGATTGTAGATCACCGGCACACCCGGAGGGGCCAGCATAAACCCCTCAAGACTGATTCCTATGTCGTATTCCTGTGCACCCTCATACCGGCCAAGCCGAATATTCACGGCGTTCTGAATGGCGTCTTCCCACTCTTTAGGCGTCGCTTCCCGCGACACCGGCCCCTTCCTTGCCTTCTCGGCAAAGGCATAATTGACGCGCAATTTGAATTCGCCCAGCGACTCAGGCTCTTCGTAAACCTGTGTCTGCGTGCACGCGCCCATCAGGGCCAGTCCGGTAATCAGGGTCAAAGCTCGCAACATGTTCTCGTCTCGATTTGCCTGTTTTTCTTTGATCTAGCGCAACGATACGGCTTGTGCCAAGCCGTATCGGCAGAATTCCACCTGCAAACGCCATTTGCTCACGAGAACTTATAGTCCCGTGGGAAACCATAAGGCGCTTTTTTGCCAACACTGGCCCGTTTGGCCAGCCACTGTGACATGTCCGCCTCGTGCCGCGTTTTGTCACCACCCATGGACCACCTGAGCCCCTCTTCCCAGTTGAATGTGGTGATGTCGGACAGGCCGCCATCCAGTTCCAGTGTCCCCTGTCGGCCGCGCGCCATATTGTATTTTTGCAGGCGTACGCCCTTACCGCGCCCCATTTCGGGCAGCTCTTCCACTGGGAACACCAGGAACTTGCCGTTCTGCGACACAACCGCGACGTGATCGCCCGAAACGGGCTTACAGATCATCGCCGTCTCGTCAGCTTTGACGTTCAGCACCTGCTTCCCGTTGCGGGTCTGGGCCAACACGTCATCTTCGGGCACCATGAAACCGTTACCCGCGTCTGACGCCACCAACAGCTTGCGCCCTGGTTTGTGGATCAGGATGTCGATGATCTGCGCCTCGTTCGGCAGGTCGACCATCAGGCGCAGCGGTTCGCCCATACCGCGCCCGCCCGGCAGATTGGCGGCGCTGAGCGTGTAGAATCGCCCGTTCGAGGCAAACACCAGCAAGCGGTCAGTCGTCTCGGCGTGGAATATGAAACGCGGGCCGTCGCCGTCCTTGAACTTTAACTCGCGCTTCAGGTCGATGTGACCGGTCATGGCACGTATCCAGCCCATCTGAGAGCAAACAACCGTAATCGGTTCTTTGTCGATCATCGCCTCAAGCGGCACTTCTTCAACCTGCCCGGCTTCGGCGAATTGGGTTCGACGCGCGCCACCTTCATAGTCTTTGCCAAAGGTCTTCTTGGTCTCTTTCAACTGCTCGGCGATTTTGGCCCATTGCAGGGCCGGGTCAGCCAGCAGGTCTTCGAGATTGGCGCGTTCCAGCATCAATGCGTCACGTTCGCGGACCAGTTCCATCTCTTCCAACCGGCGCAAGCTGCGCAGGCGCATGTTGAGGATCGCATCGACCTGAACCTCGGACAATTCACCCTCGCCCGGTTTGGGCGACACATAGTCGGCCTCGCTGGTGGCGCGGATATGGTCGATGCCCCAATCCTCACGCATCAGCGCGGCTTTGGGGTCGTCGTCGTAGCGGATGATGTCGATCACACGGTCGAGGTTGAGGAAGGCAACAATAAAGCCCTCCAACACTTCCAGCCGGTGGTCGATCTTCGCCATGCGGTGACGCGAACGGCGCAGCAGCACCTCTTTCCGGTGATCAAGGAAAGCGCGCAGCACTTCCTTCATTGAGCAGACCTTGGGCGTCACCCCGTCGATCAGCACGTTCATGTTCAAGCTGAATCGCACCTCAAGGTCCGAACTGCGATAGAGCATGCCCATCAAAACCTCAGGGTCCACGTTCTTGGAGCGCGGTTCGAGGATCAGGCGGATGTCATCTGCGGATTCGTCGCGTACGTCGGCAAGGATCGGGATTTTCTTGGTCTGGATCAGTTCCGCGATCTTTTCGATCAGTTTGGATTTCTGAACTTGATAAGGGATCTCGGTGACAATGATCTGCCACTGGCCGCGGCCCAGATCTTCGACCTCGTATTTGCACCGCAGACGGAAAGATCCACGCCCGGTTCGATAAGCCTGCGCAATATTCTCTGGGGGCTCGACGATAATGCCACCGGTCGGGAAGTCCGGACCCGGCACATAGTTCAGCAACGTATCATCGCGGGCATCCGGCACCTTGATCAGATGCAGACAGGCATCACACAGCTCGGCAATATTGTGCGGCGGGATGTTCGTTGCCATGCCCACCGCGATTCCGCTGGACCCATTGGCCAGCAGGTTCGGAAACTGCGCCGGCAGTACGACCGGCTCGGACAGCGTGCCATCATAGTTGTCGCGGAAATCGACGGCGTCTTCGTTCAGCCCCTCAAGCAACGCTTCGGCCACGATGGTCATCCGAGCCTCTGTGTATCGTGAGGCCGCCGGGTTATCACCGTCGATATTGCCAAAGTTGCCCTGCCCGTCGACCAGCGGGTAGCGAACGTTGAAATCCTGCGCCAGACGCGCCATCGCGTCATAAATCGCGGCATCGCCATGCGGGTGATAGTTACCCATCACGTCGCCGGAAATCTTGGCGGATTTACGGAACCCACCGGTTGCACTGAGTCGAAGCTCGCGCATGGCATAGAGGATTCGCCTGTGCACAGGCTTCAGCCCATCGCGCGCATCAGGCAATGCCCGGTGCATGATGGTGGACAGCGCATAGGTCAGATAGCGTTCGCCAATCGCGCGGCGCAGCGGTTCAGCTATCTCGCCCCCATTGTCGGGGGCCTCCATATTGGGGTCGTCGATCGTATCGTTCATATATGATGTGATACGCCGCAAGCGCGCTCTGGTAAAGCAATCAGCTTAGATTTTGCTGGGGACAAGTCGCGCTTTTTGCAACAGGGGGAGACAAGTCCCGGAATTCCCCCGGTTTTCGACTCGGACCGCAAAATATGGTAGGCTGTCTTCATTAGACTGCTGCCGATTTCTTGTACCTAACGATTGACCTGGGGGATGCGCCATGACGCGCCTTATTATTTTGACTTTCACCGCACTTGGCTGGTGTTTTTACGTTATGAGCGGCGGACCAGATTTCGAGCCGCGCGGCTTGCGTAGCGATCAACCTGTGCGCGTTGCCTCTGTATCCCAATCTGCGGAGGTAGCACCCACCCGGGTAGAAGAACTTGTGACCAGTGTGGCCCTACGGACTCCGACGGTTCGTACACAACCCCAACCTGAAACCGAAGAGATCGTGCAGATCGTGCCCGAACCCGCCAGCCTTCCGTCTCTTTCTGGCCTATCGGTGTTCGACGATCAAACCGCAAACATAACGCTTGCTTCGCTGGAAGACGGCGTGGCGGGTTTGCGTCAGACCGATGAAGCGCCCCTACCGGAAACATCAGAGGCCGCGGCGATTCCCGAACCTGAAAAAGACATCCGCGAAATCTCGGGAACGCGGGTGAACATGCGCGATGGGCCCGGCACCATATACCCAATTGTCGGCAAAGCGGCCATCGGACAAAAGGTCGAAGTGCTGAGCGATTCCGGAACCGGCTGGCTGCGCCTGCGCGTGTTGCCCGCGCAACAGGTCGGTTGGATTTCAGCCTCACTGGTTCGAAAAATTCAAAACTGACGCTGCACCGTCATTGTCCTGCCCCCTACCTCGCAATAGTTTTGACCTGAATTGAGGGTCAGGAAGATCATGCAGAAAACCATTCTTATCACCGGCTGCTCGTCCGGCATCGGTCTGGACGCGGCACACGGTATGCGTGCACGCGGCTGGCGTGTCTTTGCATCCTGCCGCCAGCAGCGCGATTGCGACCGGCTGCGCGCGCAAGGCTTTGAAAGCCCGCGCATCGACTATACCGACGCCGCAAGTATCGCCTCGGGCCTGACCGAAGTGCTTGAGGCCACCGGAGGCACGCTGGATGCGCTGTTCAACAACGGAGCGCACGGCTTGCCCGGCGCAGTTGAAGATCTGCCGACCGAAGGACTCCGTGTGATATTCGAGGCCAACTTCTTTGGTTGGCATGAACTCACCCGACTGGTGATTCCGGTCATGCGCGCGCAGGGGCACGGGCGAATCGTTCAGAATTCGTCGGTTCTGGGCCTGGTGGCCTTCCCATGGCGCGGCGCATATGTCGCCACAAAGTATGCCATTGAAGGCCTTACCGACACGCTGCGTCTGGAACTTGCCGGAACGAATATCAAGGCCATCCTGATCGAACCCGGCCCAATCACGTCGAAAATCCGCGAGAATTCGATCCCATTCTTCGAGCGTTTCATCAACTGGGAGAACTCGGCCTTGCGCGAAAAATACGAGGCTTCGCTGTTGAAAAGACTGTACGAATCCTCAGGCCCGGATCGGTTCGAACTGCCTGCATCGGCTGTGACCGACAAGCTGGCCCATGCGGTTGAATCAAAAAGACCGCGCGCGCGCTACTATGTCACCACGCCAACCTATATCGCCGGTTATCTGCGCCGCTTTTTGCCCACCCGCACCATCGACCGCATTCTGTCGGACGTCTGAGGCGAAAATTACCCGTTCGCTTTTCATGTACATGAGGCTAGATGATAGCCAAACGAAACAAGAAACGCGGACGGTGTGCTTATGGACCTTTTGATGGTCATTTTGCTGTTGGCCATGGCGGCGGTCGTCGTCGTGCTGGCGATCGGCATCTCCAATTTCGGCAAAAGCGGCAAAGCTGCTGCGATGAAAAGCAACAAGATGATGCGCCTTCGCATCCTGTTCCAGTTCATTGCTGTGGTGCTGATCGTGCTCTACGTCTACCTGCGCGGACAAGGAGCTCAATAAATGGTCGTTCTGAACAAGATTTACACCCGCACCGGCGATGATGGAAAAACTGCGTTGGGCAACGGCGAAAGGGTCGCCAAGTATTCTGGTCGCGTGGCCGCGTATGGGACGGTTGACGAACTGAACGCTTTTGTTGGCGTTGCTCGGACCGAGGCGGAAGGCGACGTCGATGCCGCCCTGGCGCGCATTCAAAACGACCTGTTCGATCTGGGCGCAGATTTCTGTCGCCCCGACATGGAAAAAGACGCCGAGGCGGACTACCCGCCCCTACGCATCGTTGCATCTCAGATTGATCGGTTGGAAGGCGAGATTGACGTGATGAACGAAACGCTAGAGCCGCTGCGCAGCTTCATTTTGCCCGGCGGGTCGCGTCTGGCAGCGAATCTGCATGTCTGCAGAACCGTATCCCGCCGCGCCGAACGCCTTGCGGTCGAATTGACCAACATGGAGCCCGTGAACGCAGTCGCGGTGAAATACCTCAATCGTCTGAGTGACTGGTTTTTTGTTGCCGCCCGCTGCGCCAACGAAAACGGAACTGCGGACGTTTTGTGGGTTCCGGGCGCAAACCGCTGAAGTTGGCGCGGGATCCGGCGAACCCTGCAGCGACCAACAAAGCAAAACCCCAGCCAAACGGGTGGGGCCCAAAGCTCTGGCACCGGCCACCAAAGCAATAAAATTTCACGCCGTTGCGTCAAAATACATGAAACGCGACGTCTCAAGTTCATGACGTGACGATTTTGCCCTGTTGCAGCGTGAACTGAGACGCTATTCAGTCCCCCGAGAGCATTGGTGGAGTCGCTTCGCGGCTTACCGTTTTTTGTGAGGAGCAAGCGCAAAATGAAGGTACTCGTGCCTGTCAAACGCGTGATTGACTATAATGTGAAAGTTCGCGTGAAAGCGGACGGTAGCGGTGTTGATCTCGCCAATGTCAAAATGTCGATGAACCCGTTCGACGAAATCGCTGTGGAAGAAGCGATTCGCCTGAAAGAAGCAGGCAAGGCTGACGAAATCGTTGCGGTTTCGATTGGCGTCAAGCAATCGCAGGAAACCCTGCGCACCGCACTGGCCATGGGCGCTGACCGCGCCATTCTGGTTGTTGCCGCCGATGACGTCCATCAAGACATCGAACCGCTGGCCGTTGCCAAGATCCTGGCCAAAGTGGTCGAGGAAGAGCAACCCGGCATCGTTTTGGCTGGTAAGCAAGCGATCGACAACGACATGAACGCTACCGGTCAGATGCTGTCGGCCCTGCTGGGCTGGTCGCAAGGCACCTTCGCGTCCGAGCTGGACATCGAAGGCGACAGCGCCAAGATCACCCGTGAAGTAGACGGCGGCCTGCAGACCATCAGCGTCAAGATGCCGACCATCGTCACTGTTGACCTGCGCTTGAACGAGCCGCGCTATGCGTCTCTGCCGAACATCATGAAGGCGAAGAAAAAGCCGCTGGACGAGAAAACCGCCGCCGATTACGGCGTCGACGTCACACCGCGTTTGGAAGTTGTCAAAACCGAAGAGCCGCCGGCACGTGCTGCTGGTATCGTCGTCGGCTCGGTTGATGAGCTGGTCGAGAAACTCAAAGAAGCGGGGGCTGTGTAATGGCTGTTCTTCTTCTCGCAGAAGTCAACAACGGCGAACTGGCGATGGATGCCACCGCCAAAGCTGTCACGGCCGCAAAGGCACTGGGTGACATCACCGTTTTGGCCGCGGGCGGTTCTGCCGCTGCTGCCGGTGAAGCCGCCGCCAAGATCGACGGTGTGTCCAAGGTACTGGTTGCCGAAGACGCGTCGCTGGGTCACCGCCTGGCTGAATCGACCGCGGCGCTGATCGTGGGTCTGGCTGATGGCTATGAGCACATCGTTGCCCCAGCGACCACCGACGCCAAGAACGTGATGCCGCGCGTTGCAGCCCTGCTGGACGCGATGGTGATCTCGGATGCATCCGGCGTGGTTGACGGCTCGACTTTTGAGCGTCCGATCTATGCGGGCAACGCGATCCAGACCGTGAAGTCACACGATGCCAAGAAAGTCGTCACCTTCCGTACCGCGTCCTTTGACGCGGCTGGCGAAGGCGGCTCGGCTGCGGTTGAGACCATCTCGGTCGGTGACAACCCAGGTCTGTCGTCATGGGTCGAGGACAAGGTTGCCGCGAGCGACCGTCCGGAACTGACCTCGGCTGGCGTTGTTGTCTCGGGCGGCCGTGGTGTCGGCTCGGAAGAGGACTTCAAACTGATCGAAGGTCTTGCTGACAAGCTGGGCGCCGCTGTTGGCGCATCGCGCGCCGCCGTGGATTCGGGCTATGCACCGAACGACTGGCAGGTCGGTCAGACCGGTAAGGTTGTTGCACCCGACCTGTATGTCGCGATCGGCATTTCGGGCGCGATTCAGCACCTGGCTGGTATGAAAGACTCGAAAGTCATCGTTGCGATCAACAAGGACGAAGAAGCGCCGATCTTCCAGGTTGCGGATTTTGGGCTGGTTGCAGATCTGTTCCAGGCCGTACCCGAACTGACCGAGAAACTCGGTTAACCGCTGGATTAGCTTTTTCATCGCGAAATTTGGAAAGGCCCGCTAATTGGCGGGCCTTTTTTTAATGCAGATTGCGTATTGGCCGCATCAAAGCTGCCGCGATCGCCCGATGGGCAGCTGGGCCAATCATGTGCTCTGCCATTGGCTGTTGCAGTGTACCGAACAACATGTCCTCAATCTCGTCAGACTGGCCGCACACATGGGTTTTGACGTCGACGATATCCGTGCAGGATTTGCCAACGAACTGGATCATCTGATCCGTTACGTCGACATCAGCGAAGTCAATGTGATGCGCGCCCTGCTCTCCTCGAAGGACCTGCAGCCGCAAGAGGATCACCGGGGTTTCCAGGCCTTGCAAAAAATCACCGATCTTCCGAACCCAGTTTCGGCGCAGTTCGTCCAGAACAACTTCGATGCGCGCGTCGCGAACCTTTTGCAGGCAGGTCATCAGGTGGCGCACGAAATGAACCTCTGTGAAGTCGATTTCGGGATACAGGCTGATCAAATCCTTCGTTGGCGCCAAAAACCGGTCGTTACGCCTGGAATGAACGCGATAAAATTGGTTGGACTGCCCAAGAAGCCCTGGCGCCTGCATGACGCAGAGATCTGCGCCCCTTAGCAAATTGCACACCCCCCTGTCATCGCACAACGCGTCAACGCCGCTGAACAGGCATCCAAAGTTCAGAACGCGTCTTTCAAGCCGGTCTTCGAGAATTGCTGAGAATGGCCGGTCGACGAATCGCCCAAATGTCTCATCACCGCCAACGCAAGCTGCGTAAGGTTGATCCAGAACACGCCGAGCACCGCGAAACCACAGCCGCGATCCTTCATATTGGCATACCTCATGCCCGGGTCCCCCCGAGCCTGTTTGATGATAGCTCATATCACTCACCCATTTTTTCACCCGGTTGCCATCGTGCAGCCGCAAGTCTTGAGAAAATCCTAATGTGCGCATTTGAAGCAAAATCGAACTGTCGGATCCCCTTGCCGCCCGCCCCGATCTGTCGATACTGTCGCCGTATCCCGAGACACAAAGGCACCTGAACATGGATGTAAAATCGGTCGGAGTGATTGGCGCAGGTCAGATGGGCAATGGCATTGCTCATGTTCTGGCGCTGGCGGAGTATGACGTTCTGCTGAACGATGTCTCGCAGGACGCGCTGGACAGCGCCGTGGCGACGATTGAAGGCAATCTGGCCCGACAGTCATCAAAAGGCAAAATCTCGGACGAAATGATGCAAGCCACGCTGAGCCGGATCAACACGACGTTGGAGCTGCCCCAGTTGGGTCAGACCGATCTGGTGATCGAAGCCGCAACCGAGCGGGAAGCGATCAAACAGGCGATTTTCGAGGACCTGCAGCCGCATCTTCTGCCCCATACGATTCTGACATCCAACACGTCCTCAATCTCGATTACCCGCCTGGCCAGCCGAACGGATCGGCCGGAACGCTTCATGG
This sequence comes from Ruegeria sp. Alg231-54, assembly GCF_900143525.1. Lineage (GTDB taxonomy): Bacteria > Pseudomonadota > Alphaproteobacteria > Rhodobacterales > Rhodobacteraceae > Ruegeria. Next base: position 69,265 of record NZ_FREZ01000010.1, read on the forward strand.
GGTTCCACTTTATGAATCCGGTGCCCGTGATGCAGCTGGTCGAGCTGATCCGGGGGATTGCCACGGATGAAGAGACGTTCAAATCGTGTAAAGCGGTTGTGGACCGGCTTGGTAAAACCGCAGCAAGCGCGGAAGACTTCCCGGCCTTCATCGTGAATCGCATCCTGATGCCGATGATCAATGAGGCCGTATATACTCTCTACGAAGGGGTCGGCAGCGTGCAGTCGATTGATCAATCGATGCGGCTAGGCGCAAACCATCCAATGGGTCCGCTGGAATTGGCCGATTTCATTGGGCTGGACACATGTCTGGCGATTATGAACGTGTTGCACGACGGGTTGGCAGACACCAAGTATCGGCCCTGCCCACTGCTGACAAAATACGTCGAAGCCGGCTGGCTTGGCCGCAAGACCGAACGCGGGTTTTATGATTACAGAGGTGAAACACCGGTCCCAACGCGCTAAAGGGGCCCAGCCCCCCTCGCCCAGGACATTATGAGCCAAATGAAGAGCGGATCAGGAAACGCGTGATTTACCAAGCGCCATTGTGCATTTTCTGAGCCACGCCATGAAACCGCGCGGATCACTTTCCAGCAGCTTCATGTCCTCGTCCGAAATCGGCTCTCCAATCACCGGAGATTGCGGTTTGTTGCAAGAGCGAACGATCTCATGCAGCAGCAGCCCCTGTCGTAGGATCGGCGACAGCTTGTTGGCAATCTGATAGGCGCGTGAATTGCTGCCCGGAAAGAATATCGGAACCACCTGCGCGCCGGATCGGCGGATCATCTTGGCGGTAAACACATTCCATTCCTGCTCTTGCGCAGGACCGAACCAGTCGTCCGAGGACATCACCACACCTGACGGGAACAGAGCAACAACGCCGCCTTCCTTCAGGTGTTCCATCGCCTTGCCGCGCATCTCAAGCATTTTGGCTTGCGCTTCGGGGTCGTGTGGAAAAGGAACCGGGATCATGAACGAGGTCGCGGCCTCATCCAGTCCGGTCAGGACCGAGCGGGTCAGAATACGGTAATCATTGCGAACCTGCCCAATCAGTTCGGCCAGTATCATGCCGTCGACCATGCCATGCGGGTGGTTGGCCACGACGATCACAGGTCCTTCTTTCGGGATATTTGCATATTGGTCCTGTGGCGTGGTCAGGTTGATCCCCATGACTTCAAGCGCACCGCCCCAGAACCTTTGACCACGATAGTATTCGTTCTTTTTCTCGAACTTGTTGACCATCCGAAGAATAGTCAGCTTACCGGTACACCATTCGATGGCGCGGATAGCTGTAGACGTCCAGGCATCGTCGAAGGAATTCGCATAGGTCAGGGTTCTACGATCATAGATTTCGCCCTGATCTTCCGTCCCGTCCACCACTGGGCCTGTCTTGGTCTCGTGCGTCGTTTGCGCCAATTCCTGGTTTTCCCGTTCTTCGTATCGCGACTGGCAGGATCAGAACCCTTCCCCGAACTTTCCGTTCACAAGAGTTTCCAATGCATCCGCCAACGCCTCAGCATCCGGTCCGGACGTCTCGACGTCAATAGTCGTTCCGCGAGACGCTGCCAACATCAAAAGACCCATGATGCTGTCCCCTGATGCAGAAAGCCCATCTTTGGACACCTCTGCCTGCGCGTCAAACCCCTCAACCACTTCGACCAGCTTAGCCGAGGCGCGGGCGTGCAGGCCTTTTTCATTGATTATTTTCAAGCTTCGGTTGGTCATTCTTAGTCAATCCGGTCTTAATCTAACGTCACGTTTTGGGCATTGATATATTTGCGCCCAGCCTCCATCGCCCGCCGGACCGCATCCCCGATCGGCAGGTGGCGACTTTTGGCCAATTTTATCAGCATAGGCAGATTTGCACCGTAAAGAATACGCCGATCCTGCGGCGCGCAGGCTTTCAGACTCAGATTCGACGGGCTGCCGCCGAACAGATCCGTGACAACAACCACACCGTCACCGACATCGACACCGTCAGCGGCGGTGCAGATTTCTGACTGCTTGGCTTCCCGGTCGTGGTCAGCCTCAATCGAGATTGCGGCCAGGCCCGGTTGATTTCCGACAACATGCTGCATTGCGGCCAGATATTCCTGAGCCAGCCCGCCATGTGCTACGAGTACGATCCCGATCAATCCAGCCTCTCATTCAACGATCGACGTTCCATTTCGCGGTGCCTAACTGCCACTTGCTGCCCTTCCTGTGCAAGGGCCTTTGCGACCGCTTCTGCAGTTGCGACCGATCTGTGTTGCCCGCCGGTGCATCCGAAGGCCACCGAGAGGTGCGTTTTGCCTTCGGCGCGGTAGGCCGGAAGCAACAATTTCAGCAGATCGACAACACGGTCAAAAAACGGCGCGTAATTCGCGTCAGACTTTACATAGCGCGCCACGTCCTGGTTTCGACCATCTTCGGCCCGCAATTCCGGACGCCAGTAGGGATTCGCCAGAAACCTGCAATCAAAAACCATGTCCAATCCGTGCGGCAAGCCGCGTTTGTACGAAAAAGATTCGATGGATACCGCCAGATGTCGACCGCCTTCTGGAGCGAACCAATGCTCGACCTCCTTGCGTAGCTGGTGAACGTTAATCTGGCTGGTGTCGATCAGAATGTCCGCAATTTCTCTGATCGGGGCCAACAGCTCTTTTTCCTGCAATACACCGGCTTCAGGGCCTGCATCGGCCGCAACCGGATGGCGCCTTCGGGTTTCCGAAAACCGCCGCAACAGCACTTCGTTTCGGCAATCCAAATAGAGAACCATCAGCTCGACCTGCTCGGTCCGCCGCAGCCGCATAACAAGATCAATGAACCCGATGGTCGAGAAATCGCGATTTCGGGCATCGATACCCAACGCCATTGGCCGATCGTTTTCCGGACCGTCCAGCAAGCGCATCAAAAGGCCCATCGGCAAGTTGTCGATGGCTTCGAACCCCAAGTCTTCAAGCACACGGATCGCCGTTGTCCGCCCAGCACCCGAAGGGCCGGTGATCAGAACGATCCGCCGCTGTTGTTTCATTTGCTGGGCCATTCCGGGTTCACGCGCCCCATTTTCATCAGTTGCATCAATGCCGAAGCCAAGTTGGGGACGCCGCGCCCGCGAAGCAAGGGCACAGTTTGCCTGAGGGCTCGGATCGAGATCGGTTCTGGCAAACGTGCTTCTTCCCGCTGGTCCAGATCCACCACATAGCGCAGGCCCACTGGTCCTACGGGTGGCGCGCGCAACAATCCGATACCGCGGGCCTCAATAACGCCGCGGATATTTGGGGCCGCATCAGCAGTCACTTCACCGCCGCTATTGCGTAAAGCCACGCGGTCATCACCGACAAGTTCAGCACCCAGCGCCATCATCAACAAGACCAGCTCGGATTTTCCCGCTCCTGATGCGCCAACAATCAGCAGACCGCGCCCGCCTACAGCCACGCAGCTGGCGTGGAGTATGGCACTGTCCTGTTTTTCCAGATCATAGATTGACGGGGCGCTCATGATTTACACGGGCAAGCCGACTACAAAGCGTGCGCCCAGGGGGTCCGAAGTGATATCGGCGTCGGTTGGTCGGATGTTTTCCGCCCAGATCACACCACCATGTGCTTCGACAATCTGCTTTGAGATTGCCAGCCCCAGGCCCGAGTTGTTTCCAAAGTGCTCGGCGGGACGCTCGGAGTAGAACCTTTTAAAGACCTTGGTCAGGGCCTGTTCAGGAATACCGGGGCCGGTGTCTTCTACCACAACCAGCACCCTGTTTTCGCGCCGTCGGACCCAGACGCGGATCGCATCGCTTTCCTCGCAGAACGAGGTGGCATTGGTGATCAGGTTGACAAAGACTTGCGCCAGCCGCGCCTCCAGCCCGTTGATTATGATCGGATTGGACGGCAGATCGGTTATATAGTCGATCCCCTTGGCCCGTGCATCTTCACCCAGATGCTGGCTGATATTGCCAACCAGCTTCACCAGATCAAACGGCTGTTCTTCTTCCTTGACCAGTTCGGCATCCAGACGGGATGCGTTCGAGATATCGCTGACCAAACGGTCCAGGCGGCGAACGTCATGTTCGATCACACCCATCAGCTTTTCACGTTGGTCATCGCGTTTGACCATTCGCAACGTTCCCACGGCAGACTGAAGGCTGGCTAGGGGGTTTTTGATCTCATGCGCGACATCAGCGGCGAACTGTTCGTTCGCGTCAATTCGGTTATAAAGCGCGGTGACCATACCGCGCAGCGCGCGGCTGAGCAGACCGATTTCATCCGGACGCGCGGTCAGGTCGGGGATGCGGATACGGCCAGGGTTCACTCCGGCGCCCCGGTCCTTGCCCAGTTCGGCGGCCGCCGCAAGATCCGCCAACGGGTTTGCGATGGTTGAGGCGAGAACAAGGCTAAGTCCGATTGACACAAGAAGCGCGACAACAAACATCTGAAGGATGCGCTCCTGCTCGCGACGGGCGAGGGCGTCAATCTCTCCGGATGGACCGGCCATGGCAACGGCCCCTACCGCGACGCCATCTTGCAGGATCGGGGCGGCTGCAACAATGACCGTTTCGCCAAAGTCATCCTTTACGGCCTGCACCTGCATCTTCCCCTGCAGCGCGCCGGGCACTATGGTCTGAACCCGTTGCGCCAGCGTAGGCGCTTCGCTGGGTTCTGTGGAGGTGAACACGCGCGACAACCCCGTCCACACGGCGTTCAAGGCGTCGCTGATCAAGGTACTGCCGGTCTGAACCTCGGCCTCGGACGCCAACAGCGCCTGCTCGGATGCTGCGCCACGCGCCCATCCAATCAGAGTTCCCCGTTCGTCATAGACAAAGACTTCGCCCCCTTGGGGCAGTGTGAGGCCTTCCAGCGTGTCCTTTACGTCCAGTGTGCCGGCATCCTGCGACAGGCCGGATGCTGTCTGGCGCAGCTGTGCTTCGAACACGTTGCTGACCAACTGCGCATCCCCGATCAGATTGCGCGCGGTCTGCTGAACCTGCTCATCACGGGAATCGTCCAGATACAGCAACCCGGTGACAAGGATCACCAAAGCGATCAGGTTGAGTGTGATGATCTTGCGCGCAAGCGGCGAGCCGCGCATTGCAAACAAGCCGCGGCGGCGGCGCGCGTGCCGAAGTTCGGCTGACTCCGGATCCTGCGGGATGACCCAATCATCCCCCAGAACGACATCACCGTCCCGCAATTCGCTGGTTTGTTCCGTATCGCGCACGAGACCCGGTTACCCCTAGTATTTGGCCACGCCTATTCTTCGTTGTACCTGTACCCAATTCCGTACAGTGTTTCGATCGCCGAAAACTCGGAATCTGCGGCGCGCATTTTCTTGCGCAGGCGCTTAATGTGACTGTCGATCGTACGGTCGTCTACGTAGACCTGATCATCATAGGCCACATCCATCAGCTGATCCCGGCTTTTGACAAAGCCCGGTCGCTGAGCCAACGCTTGCAACAGCAGGAACTCGGTGACGGTCAAAGAAACGTCCGAACCCTTCCAGCTGACCGCATGGCGCAGGGGATCCATCCGCAGATCACCGCGCTCCATCACCTTGGTGTCACCTGTGTTGGCGGTTGTCACATCGCCAGTTGTCGCCTCTTGCCGGCGCAGCAGCGCGCGGATTCGTTCAACCAGAAGACGCTGAGAAAACGGTTTCTTGACGTAGTCGTCCGCGCCCATGCGCAGGCCGAGAACCTCATCTATTTCGTCATCCTTGGAGGTAAGGAAAATCACCGGCATCTGAGTTTTCTGCCGCAGCCGCTGCAACAGGTCCATCCCGTCCATCCGAGGCATTTTGATATCCAGAACAGCCATATCAGGCAATTTCTTGTTGAAAGCGTCCAACGCCGCCTGCCCATCATTATAAGTCTCAACCTCGAACCCTTCGGCTTCGAGCGTCATGGATACGGACGTCAGAATATTTCTGTCGTCGTCCACCAATGCAATCTTCGACATCGGGTTAACCCCTATTCCTGCTCACTCACGCAATAATTCGCTTATTAGTAGGACATCTTTGTCGTTTTTATGGCCGCGAATCAATCCGTATCTGCGAATCGTGCGATTGTTGTCACACAGATGCGGCAAAAAAGCCGTTAATGAGCGCGGAAAAGCGCCTTGTTTTCCGGCAGGAAATTAGTGGTGGCGCTAAACTTTGACTTGGTTGCGCTAACTGCGCCAAACCGTCCTGTTCATGCCCCAAACGACCATGTTAAGACCCGCGCATCCGCCGGTTTTTCCCGGTATACTGCCCCAAGAGCGCCCCCGGCCCAACTGCCGGCGCGCCGCCACAGGAGAAGAAACGCATGACATCTGGACGGGTTAACCCGCAATTCCGCCTCGAAGATCAGGGCATCGAGGGTCTGGGCAATGTCTATTACAACTTCATGGAACCGGCGCTGATCGAAGAGGCGCTGAAGCGCGGCGAAGGCACTCTTGGCAATGGTGGAGCCTTTCTGGTTACCACCGGCAAATTCACCGGTCGTTCGCCCAAGGACAAACACGTCGTCAAAACCGACAGTGTTGCGGATACCATCTGGTGGGAAAACAACGCCGCGATGACCCCCGAGGGTTTTGACGCGCTGTATACCGATATGCTCGAGCATATGAAGGGCCGTGATTATTTCGTGCAGGATCTCGTCGGCGGCGCTGATACCGCCTATTCGATCAATGTGCGCATGGTCACCGAACTGGCATGGCACAACCTGTTCATCCGCCACTTGCTGCGCCGTCCGGATCGCGAAGATCTGGAAGAGTTCATTGCAGATTTCACCGTCATCAACTGCCCCAGTTTCCAGGCCGACCCGGCCAAGCATGGCTGCCACAGCGAGACCGTGATTGCGCTGAACTTCGACCGCAAAATGATCCTGATCGGCGGTACGGAATACGCGGGCGAGAACAAGAAATCGGTCTTTACCCTGCTGAACTACATGCTGCCTGAAAAAGGCGTGATGCCGATGCATTGCTCGGCCAATCACGCCGTTGGCAACCCGGTCGACACCGCCGTGTTCTTTGGCCTGTCCGGCACCGGCAAGACCACCCTGTCTGCAGACCCTGCCCGCACGTTGATCGGCGATGACGAACATGGCTGGTCGGATCGCGGCACCTTCAACTTCGAAGGCGGTTGCTATGCCAAGACTATCAATCTGAACGCCGAAGCCGAGCCGGAAATCTACGCGACCACCAGCAAATTCGGCACTGTGATCGAGAACATGGTCTTCGACCCCGAAACCAAGGAACTGGATTTCGAGGATGACTCGCTGACCGCGAACATGCGCTGCGCCTATCCGCTTGAGTATATCTCGAACGCCTCGAGCAGCGCGCTGGGTGGGCACCCTAAGAACATCATCATGCTGACCTGTGATGCATTTGGTGTTCTGCCTCCGATCGCACGGCTGACCCCAGCGCAGGCGATGTACCACTTCCTGTCGGGCTTCACGTCGAAAGTGGCGGGGACAGAGCGTGGCGTCACCGAGCCTCAGCCCACGTTCTCAACCTGCTTTGGCGCGCCCTTCATGCCGCGTCGCCCGGAAGAGTATGGCAACCTGTTGCGCGACAAGATCGCCCAGCATGGTGCGACTTGCTGGCTGGTGAACACCGGCTGGACCGGTGGTGCCTATGGTGTTGGCAGCCGTATGCCGATCCGCGCAACCCGCGCGTTGCTGACAGCTGCCTTGGAAGGATCGCTGCGCGACGCCGAGTTCCGCAAAGACGCCAATTTCGGCTTTGACGTCCCGGTATCCGTTCCCGGCGTGGCCGAAGTTCTGCTGGATCCGCGACGCACCTGGGATGACCAGGCCGCATTCGACAAGCAGGCTGAAAAACTGGTGCAGATGTTTGCAGAGAACTTTGAGCAGTACCTGCCCTTTATCGATGATGACATCAAAGCCGTAGCAATCGGTTGAATTCAAAGGGGGCGCTTTTCGCCCCCTTTTCTTTTGCCCAGGCGAGTAACCTCTCTGTAATCTTCCTGTGGTTGTATAATGCGCAATGCATATACAAATTCGTTGCTCGCTGCAGCAGATTGCAGTACTTCACTGTGTCATTATGACGAAAAAGCCCGGCGCTTGCGCACCGGGCGTGAAGAAAAAGACCTTGGGGACACTCATGCGCGCGCACTCACATTCGCGATTTGAGCAACCTAATCAAGTATCTAGTGTAATCCATCGGGGATGGGTGTCAATATGAGACATGCTGGAAAATTTCAGTTTCCACAAGTTTCTAACTTTCGCTTCAGCGCGAAAGGCGGCAAGGAAAACAACAGGTAGGCAAATGACGGAAATCTCGAAACTGACCGAACTTCGCAAATTGATGCAGAGTATGGAACGAACCCTTGGACTGGAACAACTCTCTCCGGTTGAGCGTGACATTTATTATGCGGCCGAGGAACTGTCGAAAGCCGATCAGGAAGTTCGTACGTTCGGTTTGATCGAGCACACCCTTGTTCAAAGCGTCTCGCGCCCGACATTTTTCCGTGCGCTGAAATCTCTGGTTCAAAAGGGCTATCTGTCCCAAAGCGGCAATGCCAACCGGGGGCGGTATATCGTACATGCGCCCAGGTGACACCGCCAACCTGCGTGTTGATGGCTAATCATCGTGCGCAGATGGGCCTCTGACACTTTCTTCGCCTCACTGGCTTACATAGTTGCATCCTTCCTCACTTTCGAGGTCTTGATGCCGCTGCAAAACGTGTTCTTTCCGGAATATCCAAGCCGGGCCAGCCTGCTGTTCCTACCTCACGGGGTTCGGGTCCTGGCGGCGTGGCTGTTAGGGTGGCGCGCGATTTTCGCGTTGCTGCCGGGTGTTTTTGCTGTTTTCGCATTTCTGGCCGGCACAGATGTCTTTTTGCCAAGCCGCTTGTTGGCAATCACCATCGCAGTAACAACGGTTCCGGCCGTGTTCTACCTGCTCAAATGGGCGGGCTGGGATCTGTTTCCCAGACCCGATCGCAAACCCTGCTGGCTGTGTGTCATGGGCGTCGGCGTGATCACGTCGTTCCTGGCCTCCACCATGACAAACATGAGTTTTGGCAGTGCAGGGGTAGAGTATATCGCCTTTCTGATCGGCGATATCTCGGGACTGTTTTTCCTGATGCTGGGGCTGTACTTCACTTTTCGGTTTATGGACCGCAGAACTTAACCCATCAGACCGCGGCGCAGCAGGTTCAATCCTGCGGCCAACAGCACAACCAAAGTCACTTTGCGAAACAGCGCCTGATCGATTCTCGATTGCAACTGCATGCCCACCCACATCCCGATCACCGCCGGAGCGATCAGGGCAGCCGAAAACGGCGCGGTGTCGGCCCGCAGGATGCCTGATCCCATATGGGCGACCATCAGGGCAATTGCGCCCAGCCCATAGATGACCCCCTGCACCCGCATTTGCACGGCTTTCGGTGTGTTCAGGGCCGTCAGGTAGGCCACCGTTGGCGGCCCCCAAATACCGGACATACCACCGACAAATCCTGCGACGCCCCCTATGAGAACCTCAACACGGGCTGATGGCTCTTTCAGCGCCAGCTTTACACCCAGGACCTGGATCAAGGCAAAGAAGGTGACCGGAACGCCAATCATCAACAGGAAGGTCGATGTCGGCACCAAAGTGACCAGCTTGGCTCCGGCCAGAAGGAACACCAAGCCCACGATTAGAAAGATGCGAAACTCCCTGACCGACGACACGGCCGCGGAAACACCCTGTCCCAAAGCCTGAAAGACATTAGTTACCAGTGTCGGAAGGATCAGGCCCGCGATGGCCAGCTCGGGCGGTAAAAAGACACTTAACCCTGAAACCATAACCATCGGCATGGCAAAACCGACGATACCTTTGACCCACCCAGCCAGAAACGCAACGCTCAGAGCCAGCAGAAGGTCCTGTGGAGGTAGTAAAGAAAACAATGTCATGGCCCCCTGATATCATTCCTGACGGGCGCTGCACTGCAAAAACGTTCGAGAAATATTAGAACTTTTTCACAACGTAATACGTATTTTTGTTGCGCTGCACGTGCAGCATGATATGACCAGACGACACGAGAAAAGGACACGATTCATGGCCCATGACGGACAGGATATGACCCAGATGACGACACCTGCGATTTTGCCCGATCTTCTGACGCTGACCCGTGCGGCCGCACCCGCCGTTGAAACAGTGTTCGAGCGTGCGCGTGAGTCGGTACGCAGTATGGTTTCCGCTGATGGCCGCGTATCCGGTGCCCTGATCGAAGCCAATCAAACTGCCGCCCATGGCTTGTCATGGCTTGCCACATATTCTCAGTCCCTGAAACAGATGCAACGCTGGGCCGAGGCGCTGGAGGCCGAAGGCAAGTTCGGTGAAATCGAACAGTTGCTGCACCAAATCGCCTTTGGCGAATACCTGCACCAGGTTGCGGGCGGCATTCCGATGAACCAGGGCGAAGTCGTGCGCCTGCAGGACATGGGTCTTGGCTGGGACGCGCTTTCCGGTTTTCAGATCCCCGAAATTCAAACGTTGATGGCGCAGGCCAATTCTCAGGCCGCCCGCAGCCGTCTGGTCAAGCTGATGGAAGATCAGGCAGGTGCCACCATGTTCGGTGCCTCGGGTCTGGACGAAGAGCTTGAGATGATCCGTGACCAGTTCCGCCGCTATGCGGTCGAAAAGGTCGAGCCCCACGCTCATGACTGGCACCTCAAAGACGAACTGATCCCGATGGAAGTCATCGAGGAACTGGCGGAAATGGGTGTCTTTGGCCTGACCATCCCCGAAGAATTCGGCGGCTTCGGTCTGTCCAAAGCCTCGATGTGCGTCGTGTCCGAGGAATTGTCGCGCGGGTACATCGGCGTTGGCTCATTGGGTACACGATCCGAGATCGCGGCTGAGCTGATCATCGCAGGCGGCACCGAAGAACAAAAAGCCAACTGGCTGCCAAAACTGGCCAGTGCTGAAATTCTGCCGACCGCAGTTTTCACCGAACCAAACACCGGCTCGGACTTGGGCAGCCTGCATGCACGTGCGGTCAAGAACGCGGACGGTGACTATGAGATCACCGGCAACAAAACCTGGATCACTCACGCGGCACGGACCCATGTGATGACGCTGCTGGCGCGGACCAACCCGGACACCACCGATCACCGCGGCCTGTCCATGTTCCTCGCGGAAAAGACGCCGGGCACGGATGAGAACCCCTTCCCCACGCCCGGCATGACCGGCGGTGAGATCGAAGTTCTGGGTTATCGCGGGATGAAGGAATACGAGTTGGGCTTTGACGGATTCAAGGTCAAAGGCGAGAACCTTTTGGGCGGTGAAGAAGGCAAAGGCTTTAAACAGCTGATGGAAACCTTCGAAAGCGCGCGCATTCAAACCGCTGCCCGCGCCATTGGTGTGGCCCAAAGCGCGCTGGATATCGCGATGCAATACGCGCAGGACCGCAAACAGTTCGGCAAGTCGCTGATCAACTTCCCCCGCGTGTCCGGCAAACTGGCTATGATGGCGGTCGAAGTCATGATCGCCCGTCAGCTGACATATTTCTCAGCCTGGGAAAAAGATCACGGTCACCGCTGCGACCTTGAGGCCGGCATGGCCAAGCTGCTTGGCGCTCGTGTGGCCTGGGCTGCGGCGGATAACGGTCTGCAAATCCATGGCGGCAACGGTTTTGCGCTGGAATACAAGATCAGCCGCGTTCTGTGTGACGCGCGCATTCTAAATATTTTTGAAGGGGCTGCCGAAATTCAGGCACAGGTTATTGCACGGCGTTTGCTGGGCTAACCGGAATTAGGCATCCCGTTTCCCCAACTAGACCCGGTCTTGTGCCGGGTCATTTTCTTTTCTCAACGCCCTGGCTTCAAAATCATGGCGTTCGATCTGTGACCAGAAAGATACCCTTTCTGTGTCAGGCACAAAAAACTTCCCCCTTTGCTTTTGGCGGAAACCCCTTTAGGGCACGCTGCGACCCAGACCGGGCCGAAGGATGGTGACGATAGAATGACCCGACTATTTTTTGCGTTTTGGGCGACGATCGCAGCCCTGATACTGGGCGGTTGCGCCGCAACCCACCCTGTGGCGGGCCAGAGCGAGACAGACGAACTTGCGCTGGCGATCGAAGACCTTGGGCCGCAAGTCGATCCGGCCGAAGCGCAAAGGGCCGCCAGCATCGCTTACTCCTACTCACAGCAACTGAAGCGGGATTGGAACGTCACCGACCCGGCGATCATCCATAACACCAAGGTCATCAACGGATTTCGGGAAAAGGGGTTGTGCAACGACTGGGCGCAGGCCATGACCCGCCGCCTGCAGCAGGAAAACTTCCGAACTTTGGACGTGCACTGGGCTACGTCGCCCCCAACCGCCTTTCGGATCATCCACCATTCTGCCGCTATCAGCGCCAAAGGAGACACAATGAAAGATGGCATCATCCTTGATCCATGGCGCAACAGCGGTGCACTGTTTTGGGATCAGGTAACCGACGACACCAGATACAATTGGCGGCCGCGCCTGGACGTTCGCGAGGAACTGATCAGTGGTGAGATCCCCTACTAATCTGGCTCTCCGGTTCCCTCAGTGCCAATAAGACAGTAAGATACCCGTATGATACGCCTGATCCTGACACTGCCCTTGATTGGCCTGTTTCAATGCGACAGGGACGAATCTGTTGCCGCCTACGGCGCCGCGGACCAGACTTGGGTGCTGCAGGAAATCGACGGACAGCCTTTCGAGGCCAGCGCCATGTTGCGGTTCCCCGAAGAGGGCAAGATCGCGGGTAACGCCCCTTGCAACAGCTATAGCGGCACCCTGAACGCGCCCTACCCCTGGTTCGAGATTATGGACCTGACCGCAACACGTGCGGCCTGTGCCGGGCTTGAGGCCGAAGGCTTCTATTTCGCTGCGCTGATTGCGATGACGCAGTCCGAAGTATCAGGCGACTTGCTGATACTGCGCAATGATGACGGGCACGAAATGGTGTTCAAAGCCGCCGAGTGAACTGATCCACAAATCTTGCCCGCGCGTCCGGCAAGGGGTTATGCCCCAGGGACGGGGCAAGATGGTGTTCCAGAAAGTAACCGGTGGTTTTAAACCCTGCGGCAATCTCAGCGTCCGGTGCTTGCCCCTCACCGCGCAAACAGGGTGGCAGGGGCAACAGCCTATCCGCCCATTCGCCAGCAACATCGGCGCTAACGGCTCGACCAGTCTTGGGGGAGACATAGACCAACCCATCCGCCGCCCCGGTCACAGCACAGGCCGACAGGTCCAGGCCAAAACCCAATTCTTCAAGCAACGCCAATTCCCAGCGCAGGTAAGCCAGCGGCCAGATTTGGTCCTGCCCCAGCAGATCCAACAACTGTTCGGTCTGTTTGTAGATCGCTGGATGCGGTTCGCGCTCTGGCAGGCAAAAGGACAACAGCGCAACGGACGCGTTCAATCCTGCCAACGCCATCCGACCCGAAAATGCCGCTGCTGCACGTGAACGCAAAGGTTCAACCTGAAATGTGCCAAGGTGTTCTTCCAACCGCGCGCGCCATAAAACATCTATTTGCGCGCCGGGCTGCAGGATGGGGGCAATTTTGCGGCTGGTGCCACCGCGTACGACGCCTGCATGACGACCGTGGCCTTCGGTGAAGACCTCGATAATCGCCGCCGTTTCGCCATGCCGACGAGACGTCAGAAGGATGCCGTGATCGCGCCAGTCCAAATCAGGCTCCTTTCGTCTCAGGCTCGCCCCCGGTTTGCAACAGATCGCAAGGCGGAAACATCCGCAAGTGGGCAGGCATCCAACTGGTCTTTTGGATTAGAACCGGGCCCTGAAGGCCACCCCGACCAACGGCGCGGATTCATAGTTTTGGCGGCTGAGTTCCGTGCCGTTCGCATCATCCAGTGTAAGACGCCCATCCAATTCAGCGCCTGCGAAAACGTTCAGCGAAATGCCGGGATTGGGATTGTAGCCAAAGGAAACCACCACTGGAATACTTTTGTCTTCGCCTATTCCGTTTGGGGCCAGCCCTTCCTCGTCAAGCCGAAACCGAATGCGCTCAGAGCGAGCAGACAGGCCGAGGGTCATTGTGTCATTCAGCGCATAGCTGAGTGTCAACCCCGGCCCCTGCGTTGCGCCAATCCCCGAGCCGGTATTCAGGTTCCAACGGTCATTGATATCCCAATCCACCAGAAGCGCCGGAAAAAAATCGATATCACCGTCTTCGAACTGCGAAAACGCTCCAAACGCAGGGCCGATGGTCAGGCTCTCGCTTAACTTCCAGGCAATACCAGCAAAGACACCATAAGTTCTGCCGTCCGCCGCATCAGCGCCGCTCTGGTAGTCCCAGCGGACCTGCGGCGACACGAAAACACTTGCAGTATTGCCGGCTCGAAATCGAAGTGGAACAGAGATTCTGATGTCGCGGATGTCCTCCCACGGTTGGTTATCTACCTGACTAAAGTTGTAATCGAAACTGCCGATGCTTGCTGACAGCCCAACCGAGGTTCCACCATTCAGATTATACAAAGCGGTGGTTCGCAAAAACGCGCGACTGGCCGAGAACTCCCCGCCTTCACTCAAGTCCGCGTTGCTTTGATAAGCGGCCAACCCATCGATTTGATAGACCCACCCCAACCTCTGCTGCGCAAAGGTGGGCGAAGTCACCATGCCCAAGACAAGGATCGTTGAACAGCAGGCCAAAGTGAAGGTTTTCATCTTTTTTCAACTCGATAGGGGCAAGGACACATTCTCAGATAGCATTCTGTCGGACACGATCAAATGATTGAAGGGAACTGTATTGTAGAGTGTGACAGCGAAGTCGAAGACAGACCCTGCGCACTGGTTTTTGCTCACCACCGAAACGATGGCCGCCAGAAAAGACCTGAAATTGCGCTGCAACTCCCATCTATGGTCAATAAGTTATCAAACTTGTTTCCTTGACAAAGCGGGGTTGCCACTCATTATTTAACAACATAGTTAAACAGGAGGTCACGATGCGAGGCATAACCATTACATATTCCTTCGATGGCAACGAAGCTGATTGGGAGGCCACCATCCGCACATTTATCGAGGCAATCAACGCCGACCCCGAGGCGGCCGGAAAATTCACCTATCAGGTTGCGGTCGCTGATGACGGAAAGTCCCGGGTTCACTGGGGCCGCTGGGACAGCGCCGAGACATTGGCTCATGTGCAGTCGCAACCCTATTTTCAGGCCTTCGCACCCAAAGTAAAGCAATTCGCCGGCAAGACATTGACCACCACCGGGCACGATATCACGCTTAAAAGTAGCGGCTGGTGACGTCTTGGCACCGTTTCGTGGCGGTTTGTCAAAACGTTAAACCGGCGTGGATCAGGATGTTCAGCACCATCGAGATACCGTTGCCCACATAAATAGTCAGCTTGCCGACCACCAGCCCGTAGGCGAACCATAAGAATGACAGCAGAGACTGGCCGGTCGCGTGTTGTGAATGCGTGAAGTACAGCTTGATCAACTGCGGCAGCGTGGCAAAAGGGCCGACAATGCCAATGAATACCATGAAGCCTTCAAACCGATGCATCCAATGACCAAGCTCTGATTTTCAAGCTTTTCAGCGAGTGTTTCAGCAATACATACACCTATTATCTATTCAAACGGTGCGGCGATCCTCGCCGACAGAGTGCGGGTAAAATAGACGTTTTGGTCCGAGCGACCAAGACCCGTTGAACGGCGGGCTAGTCCAATCCCTCATCACCCAGCAGATGCCGACCCTGCCGGTCCTCGACCTCGATCACCCAAAGATCGGGGTCAAAACTGCGTTGCCGGGAGATGGCATCGTCAACCTCTGCTTCGGCGCCGGAGGAAAGCTCGACCCATTTGCGTTCACCGCTCATCAGATCAAAACTGCGTTGGAACGCCACCGCTTGCCCATCCAAGGTGTTTAGTTTGACCAACACCGCGCCCGCTGTGTCGTCGCCATGTGCCACGACAAAAGCCGGGATTTCCTGAAACCGTAGCCGTGCCAAATAGGCGTGCACCCAGAAATCAGCCGTCAGGCGGGTCATGCGTTTCCGTCTTTGAAATCCAGACCCATTTCCGAGTAACGCTCGGATTCCTCGAGCCAGTTCGGGCGCACTTTGACCTGCAAGAACAGATGTATCTTGCGGTCCAGGAACTCTTCCAACTCGGCCCGCGCGGCTTGGCTGACCGCCTTGATCGTCTCGCCCTTTTTGCCCAGCACGATGCCTTTGTGACCGTCGCGCATGACATAGATGATCTGGTCGATCTTGGCAGAGCCGTCTTTGCGCTCTTCCCAGTTTTCGGTCTCGACCGTCAGTTGATAGGGCAGTTCTTGATGCAGACGCAGGGTCAGTTTCTCGCGCGTCATTTCGGCCGCAATCATACGCAAGGGCAGATCGGCGATCTGATCTTCGGGATACAGCCACGGGCTTTCGGGCAATTCCGCAGCCAGCCATTTGCGCAGATCGTCAACGCCATAGCCCTTTTCCGCGGAAATCATGAAGGTTTCGGAAAACGGGTAGCGTGCGTTCAAGTCACTTGTCAGGGCCAGCAGCACCTCAGACTGGACCTTGTCGATCTTGTTGATCGCCAGCGCAACCTTTCGGCCCTGCCCGATCTCTTCCAGACCTTCGAGGATACGCTCGACCCCTTCGGTGATGCCGCGATGCGCCTCGATCATTAGAACGACGACATCTGCATCCGCCGCTCCGCCCCAGGCCGCGGCAACCATGGCGCGATCCAAACGACGACGCGGTTTGAACAGGCCGGGTGTGTCTACAAAGACCAGCTGCGCATCGCCTTCCATTGCCACACCGCGAATGCGGGTACGGGTCGTCTGAACCTTATGCGTCACGATCGAAACCTTGGCCCCGACCATGCGGTTCAGCAGGGTGGATTTGCCTGCGTTGGGCTCTCCGATCAGGGCGATAAATCCGGCGCGTGTGGTCATGTGTCTGGCGTTCCTGGTTGCAAGTGCGCACCCCTATAGCAGAAAGGCCGCGCGGGCCAGAGGGATTTGTCGCATTGCGGTCATGCAAAATCGGTGGCACGCCTATTCCAAGCCGCGCCAAATCCAGCCAGGCAACCATCGGAAAAAGATGCAAGACATGAAACGTCGCGAGTTTCTTTTGGGCAGCGGGGCCGCTGCCGGCGCGCTGGGTCTGGGCGGTTTCGGGTTGGCGCAGGGGACGTCGGAGTTAACCATTCAACCAGCAAGCTTTGCCCTGCGGGATACGGTGACGACCGGAATGGTCAGCCTGTCCCCTAACGCACCGCCGCCGGTATTGTATGGCAAGCAAGGGGAAGTGATGCGGTTACCCGTGCGCAATACGCTGTCGGAATACACCGCAATACACTGGCATGGGATGCGGATCGCGAACAACATGGACGGAGTACCTTACCTGACCCAAATGCCATTGGGTGAAGGTGAGGTCTTTAACTATGAATTCACTCCGCCCGATGCAGGCACCTACTGGTATCATCCGCATTGCATGACGATGGAGCAGATGGCCCATGGCTTGACGGGCGTCATGGTGATTGCAGAACCCGAAGACCCCGGATTTGACAGCGAACAGGTGATCAACCTGCGCGATTTTCGGTTGGATGAAGATGGCGCGTTCCTGCCCGCCTACACCCAGCGCGGCGCGGCACGGGCCGGGACCTTTGGCAACGTTCACACCGCCAACTGGGTGCAGGGTCCTGTCTACGATCATGCCGCAGGCAGTCTGGTGCGACTGCGAGTCGTAAATACGGACACTACGCGCATCTACAAACTGCATCTTGAGGGCGGCGATGCACGGATTATCGCTTGGGATGGCCATCCGCTTGAGATTAACATCCCGATGCCCAACACTGATGAGCCACTTCTTGTCGGGCCCGGTCAGCGTGTGGATTTTGCGGTTGCAATGCGCGGCGACGAGGGGCGCAGCGTTGCCCTGATGGCCAAACTGCCCGGTCAGCCGCATAAACTCATGGCACAGCTGCGCGCAATCGGGCCATCGGCATCGCGGGACCTGCAAGAGTTGCGCCCCCTACCCGTCAACCCGGTCGCAAAACCCGATCTGACCAATGCCGAGCTGCACGAATTTGTTTTTGGCTGGACCCCCGAAGGTGGTGAACCCAACAACGGGTTTTGCGGCTCACTGGGGTATAATTTCTGGTCTATCAACCGCAATCCATGGCCCGGTGACGCGGCGCAGGGTGTTGGGCCTTTGGCAACGCTGGAAATAGGCAAAAGCTATGTCCTGCGGCTGCGAAATGAATCTCCTAACTTGCACCCGATCCACCTGCACGGGTTGGCTTTTGTACCGCTGCGGTCAAACCTGCGCCAACTGCCGCCACTGATGACCGACACGATGCTGTTGCTAAAGGACGAAGTGGTCGAGATCGCACTGGTCGCTGACAACCCGGGCGACTGGGCGTTCCACTGTCATGTCATCGAACACCAAAAGACCGGGCTGACTGGATTTATCCGGGTGGTATGAGGGGCGCGTAAGACGCCCCCCAGGCATTTCATCCGTTCTGACGTTCGATCAGGCGCAGAACGGCAACCATGACGATCCCGTAAAAAACATGCCCGATCAACGCGACCCAGGTGATCGCCGAGAAGTTTAGGAAAGTTGGCAATCCGGACAAAGTGGTGATCCCACCCAGGGCAAAAACCCAAAGGCCAAACCCATAGATGGCCGAGGCCGCGAACATATGAACGGGGCCAAGGACCTTAACCCAGATCGGCTTGAAGATCAGAAACCACCCCAGAGGGTACGCAATCAGACCCACTAGGTAGAAATGCACGAAGAAGCCAAGGAAGGCATTGCTGGGCAGGCCGAGACTGGCCAGCAAGCTTTGGGCCAGCCCTTCGGGCGACAGATTGGCCCAGCCAATGCCGGGGCTGACAACCTGCCCCCAGAAATCGAAGGCGATCGTGGCGATAAAACCGGCGATAAACAGAAAGCCGATATTCACTGTGGTCAGTTTTGCGCTTTGCATTTGAATGCCTCAAATCATTGTATTCGTTTCGCTTTGACCCATTGCTCATAAGTAAGCGCCAAAGTGGATGACCTTCAGATACGACTGCGACCCGAGGTCCGCCATAGGCCTCAAGTTAGATTGAGAATTGTGACATAAACGGGCTGCGAAGCTTTGTTATTTCAACTGATCCAGCAGCGCTTTCGCGGCAGCTTGTTCTGCCTGACGTTTCGACCCCGCCGTCGCCTGAGCCTCGGCCCCGTCCTGCAACCGGGCCGCAATGGTAAACACCGGGGCATGGTCGGGGCCGCTGCGCTTGACCTCGACGTAAGCGGGCGGTTTTTGCCCGCGCGCCTGCGCCCATTCCTGTAGCGAGGTTTTGGCGTCCCGCGCATCCGCTTCAACGTTGTGGACACGATCCCCCCACAGTCGCAGGATGACGTCGCGCGCAGCCTCGAAACCGGCATCGCGATAGATTGCGGCGATTACAGCCTCCATCGCGTCACCCAGCAGGGCCTGTTTGCGGCGTCCACCTGACAGCATCTCGGACCGGCCCAGTTTCAGCACCACGCCAAGATCGATTTGCCGGGCCACATCGGCGCAGGCCTCTTTGCGGACCAACGCGTTGAACCGAGGGGCCAACTGCCCTTCGGATGCTTTTTTGTCGGCCTCCAGCAGGGCGGTTGCCATGACAAGACCCAGAACCCGATCGCCCAGAAACTCCAACCGCTGATTATCGGGTCGTGTCGAGGACGAAACCGATCCATGAGTCAGTGCGCGCACCAGCAGTTCAGGGTTCGAGAATTCGTACCCCAGACGCTGCTGGAACGCCTTTATCTCGGTCGAAAGCTTCAATTGACCGCCTTAAAGAAGCGATCCCCGCGCCATGTCCAGAAGAACAGCATCGACCGGCCAGCGGATGAGAACAGGATGCGATCAGCCCGCCCGATCAGGTCTTCGTAAGGCACATAGCCTACGCCACCTGCGGATTGCGGCACGCGGCTGTCGCTGGAGTTGTCGCGGTTGTCCCCCATGAAGAAGTAATGCCCTTCGGGAACCGTGTAGATGCCGGTATTATCAGCCGCCTGGTTGCCGATGTTCAGCACTTCGTAGGACACACCGTTTGGCAAGGTTTCGATCATCCGCGATTTTTCGCAGTCACCGCCAAAGCCGACAGGACCGTTTTCGCAGCGCGGGCGCAAACCTTGCGAACCTTGTGGTTCGGCGACTTCGGTGAATACACCATCAGGTTCTTGTTGTACGGCTGTGCCGTTTAGAATGATTTGACCGTCCCGCACTTGAATGCGATCCCCGGGCAGACCGATCAGGCGTTTGATGTAATCGCGGCCGCTAACCGGGTGGCGGAAAACAATGACGTCACCGCGTTCGGGGTCACCACCCCAGATACGGGTGTTTTCATCGCTCTGCATCCAGCCACAGAGATCTTCGGCGTCAACATTCAGACCGACGCTTGGGATGATCAGGCTGGGACAGGACGCGTAGGAATAACCGTAAGACATTTTGTTGACGAACAGGAAATCCCCGATCAACAAGGTGGGCTTCATCGAGCCCGACGGAATCCAGAACGGCTGAAACAGGATCGTGCGGAAGACGCCCGCGATCAGCAGGGCATAGACGATGGTTTTGATCGTCTCCCACACGGCGTTACCTGTTTTGGCTTCCTCGGCCATACTGCTCTCCGGTCGTTTATTCGTTGGGGTGCTACATGCGGGTCAGTTAAGGGCAAGTCAAGGCTGCGCGGGGCCATCGTGAAGCGGACGCGCCTCGATCACCACGAATGCCTGTGCCCAAGGGTGATCGTCGGTCAGGGTGACGTGGATAATGGCCTCATGCCCTTCGGGCGTCATCTCTTTCAGCCGATCTGCCGCCCATCCGGTGACATGCATCACAGGCTGACCGGTGCGCAGATTGGTCACCGACATATCCTTCCAGGCAATGCCCATGGCCAGACCGGTGCCTAACGCCTTAGAGCACGCCTCCTTTGCGGCCCAGCGTTTGGCGTATGTTCCCGCAATATCAGCGCGACGTTCCGCTTTGCTCTGTTCAATTTCGGTGAAGACGCGATTGCGGAACCGATCCCCGAACCGGTCCAATGTGCCCTGAATGCGGTCGATATTTGCAAGATCTGTGCCGATGCCGAGGATCATGAGAGCCGCACAGTCAAAATCTTGTAACTCGCCACTCCAAAGAACCCGGCAAAGGCGAAGTCGAACCAGCGACGGGCGCGGCTGTAGACGCGCACCATACGCTCGGAAGAGAAGAGAAAGGCGTAGCCGATAAAGATCAGCAAAGATCCTGCATAAAGCGTGGCGAAATAGCCCAGCAACATCGATAGGCTGGAATCACTCGGGGTGACGATGGCATAAATCGACCCCCAGCTCAGGATCGCCTTAGGGTTGGTCAGGTGAATGGCCGCGCCCTTGGCAAAGATTGTGCGAAAAGAGCCGGTGACAGGGTTGCCCATAGCAACCTCATCAGACGTCATCGCCCGGCGCAGCGCCTTGATCGCCAACCAGCCCAAATAGGCCACCCCCACATAGCGGATGACCTCGAACACCCAGACATTGGCCAGCATGATCGCCGATAAACCCAGCGCGGCGGCGATGCCCCACGCGGCAGAACCAGCACAAATGCCCAAAGCAAACACCAGGCCAGCGCGGCGACCTTCGTTCATTGCGGTTCCGGCAATCCCCATTGTTGCAGGCCCCGGAGAGCCACCGGCCATCAGCCAGGCAAACCAGATGGCAACAAATCCGGGTGTGATCATCCGCGCGCCTCATCCATTAGACGCCGCATCTCGGCCATGGCAGGCGTGAGGCCGCGAAAGATCGCCTCGCCAATTAGGAAGTGGCCGATATTCAGCTCGCGCACTTCGGGGAATGCCGCGATCGGTTGTACGGTGTCATAAGTCAGGCCGTGACCCGCGTGCACCTCAAGGCCCAGTGAATGGGCAAAAGCGGACATTTCACGCAGGGCTTCCAACTCACTTTTGGCTTTGTCGTCGTGGCCTTCGGCCATGGCATCGCAATACGCACCGGTGTGCAGCTCGATCACTTCGGCGCCGATACGATGCGCCGCCTCGATCTGGCGCTGATCAGCAGCGATAAAGATCGACACACGACACCCGGCATCGCGCAGCGGAGCGATAAAATGAGCCAGCTTGTTTTCCTCGCGCGCGACTTCCAGCCCGCCTTCGGTGGTGCGTTCTTCGCGCTTTTCAGGGACGATGCAAACGGCATGCGGCTTATGCCGCAAGGCAATTTTCTGCATCTCGGGCGTCGCGGCCATCTCAAAGTTTAACGGCACCGACAGGACCTCCATCAGGCCATCGATATCAGCGTCCGAGATATGGCGACGGTCTTCGCGCAGATGCGCGGTAATGCCGTCAGCCCCGGCCTCTTCCGCCAGCTTGGCGGCACGCAGCGGATCAGGATAGGCCCCGCCCCGCGCGTTGCGAACCGTGGCCACGTGGTCGATATTTACGCCAAGACGCAGGTGGTTGTCAGACATCGCTCGAATCCTTCTTAAGGCCCTGGTCTGAACCTAGGGTATTCATCAATGGAACGGCAGGCTTAGTTTCGGCCAAGCGTTTGATTTCGTCAAACTTTGCCTTGATCTTGTCGCGACGGCGCTGCTGATAGGTGCGGATCAGCGGCAAGCTGAGATAGGAGCAAATTACACCCGCCAGAATGCCCGGAAGAACGCCGCCAATCATGTAGGGAAAGAACACCTCGTTATAGAAGATGCTGAGCCCATGCCAGTCCGCGACACGGTCGGTGAACATGGCAATAAAGTTGTTCTTCAGATCACCCATTGCATCTGTGAACTTGCCCATCAGACCATGCGTGTCGCCTTTGTGGAACTTGGTTCCCAGCAGGAAATGCCCGGTCTGCAGGCAAACCACACCGATCGGCACATAGGTGAGTGGGTTGCCAAAGAATGTTCCACTCAGTGCCGCCAGAATATTGCCGTTCAGCAAGCGTGCCACCACAGCAGCGACCAGAAAATGCAATCCGTAGAACGGAGTGAATGAGGCAAAGACGCCTGCACCGATGCCACGCGCAATGCGCTCGGGGGAATCCGGCAGCCTACGAACACGATGCTTGACGTAGTGAAAGGCCCGCGTCCATCCACCACGGGGATAGACGAATTCAGACGCGATCTGGACAGGCGAGCGTCGGTCTCGGCGCTTAAATACCACTCCTGATCACCCCTTCTCAGCCAGCCGCTACTGCGGTTTTGGTCCTGTCCCTATAGCGTTCGACCGCGGCAACGTCGCTTTCGGCCTCAAGCATCAGCATCAGCGAATGCAACTGTTCCAGGTCACGCAATTCGACACTGACTAGAAGGCGGTAAAAATCCGGTTTGCGGTCGACGAATTCCAGGTTCGAAATATTGGCCTTTTTCTCGCCTATCAACGTACAAATGCGGCCCAGCACCCCAGCATCATTGCCAATCGTGACGTCCAGCGTCGCACCATGAACGGCCGGGTGCGTGCCAGAATGCCAGTGCAGATCAACCCAGCGATCTGGTTCGCTTTCGAACTCGGACAGGCGGTCGCAATCGATTGCGTGCACCACAACGCCCTTGCCACGATAGGTAATGCCGACGATGCGTTCGCCGGGCAAAGGCTGACAACAGGGCGCGCGATCGAATTTCTGGCCGGGTTCAAGACCGATCACCGCGCGGCGCGGAGAAATGGCATCACCGTCATCCTGGGTCAGTTCAGGGTAAACGGCGCTGACCACATCATGCGCCGTCAGCTCGGCGCTGCCGAGACGCGCTAACAATTCGTGACGATCCTTCAGGCGCAGGTGTTTCGCCGCGGTATCCAGCGCCTTGTCGGTTGCCTTTCGACCGACATGTTCGAAACCGGAACGCGCAAGTTCCTTGCCCAGCTTGATGAACCGCTCGCGGTCGACCTCGCGCAGCGCACGCCGAATGGCGGTCCGGGCCTTGCCGGTCACCGCAATCTCAAGCCACGTTACCTGAGGCGTCTGGCCGTCAGCGGTAATTACATCCACCGACTGACCATTCTTGATCCGCGTCCACAGTGGCACACGGATGCCGTCCACCTTGGCGCCAACACAGGCATGTCCAATGCGCGTATGGATCGCATAGGCGAAATCAATCGGCGTAGCCCCGCGCGGCAGCTTGACAACATCGCCCTTGGGCGTGAAGCAAAACACCTGGTCCGAGTACATTTCCAGTTTGACTGCTTCGAGGAAATCTTCGTGATCTTCCTCACTGTCGAACTGTTCGGTCAGGTTCGCAATCCACTTGGCCGGATCAACGGCAAATGGGTTTTCCGAGCGGACACCGTCGCGGTACGACCAATGCGCTGCAACGCCGGTTTCTGCCACATCATGCATCTGACGGGTGCGGATCTGAACCTCGACCCGTTTCCCGTCGCGGCCGGAAACTGTTGTGTGGATCGAGCGATAACCGTTCGATTTCGGCTGCGAAATATAATCCTTGAACCGACCCGGCACCGCGCGCCAGCGCTGGTGGATCGCACCCAGCGTCCGGTAACAATCTTCCTCGGACCGAGTAATGATGCGAAAACCGTAGATGTCGGACAGGCGCGAAAAGCCCTGATCCTTTTCCTGCATCTTACGCCAGATCGAATAAGGCTTTTTGGCGCGACCAAACACTTCGGCTTCGATGCCCGCCTTTTCCAGCTCGTGCCGCATGTCGCCGGTGATCCGATGAATCACGTCGCCGGTTTCACGTTGCAAGGTAATAAAGCGGCGAATGATCGACTGGCGGCCTTCGGAATTCAGAACCCGGAAAGCAAGATCCTCAAGCTCTTCGCGCATCCACTGCATACCCATGCGACCTGCGAGCGGCGCATAGATATCCATCGTCTCGCGCGCCTTCTGCACCTGCTTTTCCGGGCGCATTGCCTTGATTGTACGCATGTTGTGCAGACGGTCGGCCAGCTTGACCAGGATGACCCGCAGGTCCTTGGACATGGCCATGAACAGCTTGCGGAAATTTTCTGCTTGTTTGGTTTCGCGGCTGGACAGTTGCAGGTTCGTAAGCTTGGTGACGCCATCGACCAGCTTGGCAACCTCTTCCCCGAACAGTTCGGACACTTTGCCATAGTTGGCCTTGGTGTCTTCGATCGTGTCATGCAGCAACGCCGTAATGATCGTCGCATCGTCCAGACGCTGTTCGGTCAGGATGGCGGCCACGGCAACAGGATGCGTAAAATAGGGCTCGCCTGAATGGCGGAACTGACCGTCATGCATCTGCTTTCCGAACTCATATGCTCGGGCGATGCGGTCAGCATTAGTCTTGGGGTTGTAGTTGCGGACCAGCGCAATCAGGTCGTCTGCAGAAATCATCCGGTCCGCACCTTTATCTTTGGGGATTACCCCTGGCCTTGAGCCTCCATCAGAGCGCGCAGCAGCTTCTCTTCCGACATATCGTCATCGGCAGGTTTGTCCGATTCCGCGCCCATCAACAGAGCCATCTGATCTTCTTCCGGCTCGTCGACCTCAATCTGGGTCTGGTTAGCCTCGATCAGGCGCTCGCGCAGTTCATCCGCACTTTGGGTTTCGTCCGCAATCTCGCGCAGCGACACGACGGGATTCTTGTCATTGTCACGGTCGACGGTGATCGGGCCGCCGGCAGAAATCTCGCGCGCACGATGGGCGGCAAGCATCACCAGTTCAAACCGGTTAGGAACCTTGTCTACGCAATCTTCAACCGTCACGCGGGCCATGGGGCGCTCTCCGTTACTGAATCCATGTCAGGAAGAGGTCTATCTAAGGGCGAATCCCTGCCTTGACAAGCAAGAAATGCTGCAAATGCACCGTTCACACAGCCGTGACCGCCGCAATATCCGCAGCGGGCAGGTCTGCTAGCATTTCGGTTACCGTCCGGCCCAGCACCGGATGCCGCCAATCCGGGGCGACGTCCGCCATCGGAACAAGGACGAAGGCACGATCTTGCAGGCGCGGATGTGGAATAATCAGCCGGTCCGGCGCCTTTTGAGTCTGCTCCTGTGCTGGCAGGGTCAGCCAGCTGTCAAATTCGGTGCGATCCGGCAGAACCAGATCACCATAGCAGACTAGATCCAGATCCAGCGTTCGCATACCCCATCGCTGCACCCTTTCGCGGCCAAACTGATGCTCAATCTGGTGAAGCAGGTGCAACAAATCGGTCGGTGTCTTGTCCGATTCGATCAAAGCTGCCGCATTGACGTAGTCCGGCCCGGCACCTGCCGGGAAGCACGGGGTCTCAAAAAAACGGCTGACGGCACGAATCACCACCCCGTGACGCAAGATCGCGTCAAGTGCGCTTTGAAGTGTCACCTTGGGGCCAATACCTCTCAATTTGAGATTTGCTCCCAGCGCGATAACCGCTTTTGACATAGATTTGTACGTTCCATTCACTATATTCGGCGAATTGCATGCTTGCGATACGACCGAAATGGCCTAATTATAGAAGATCAGCGCGCCGCATATTTCCAAATACCCACTCACGTAACACCACGGCGCTCTGTATTGTACCGGAAGGACCTATTTATGTTCTATAAAGACGAACGGCTAGCGCTGTTCATCGACGGCTCGAATCTTTATGCAGCCGCAAAAGCACTGGGGTTTGACATCGACTATAAATTGCTGCGCCAGGAGTTTATGCGGCGCGGCAAGATGCTTCGGGCTTTTTACTATACGGCGCTATTGGAAAACGACGAGTATTCCCCGATCCGCCCCTTGGTTGACTGGCTGCATTACAACGGCTTCACCATGGTGACAAAACCGGCGAAGGAATACACCGACAGCATGGGGCGTCGGAAAGTCAAAGGTAACATGGATATCGAACTGACAGTCGACGCCATGGAACTGGCACCGCGGGTCGATCATATTGTGCTGTTTTCAGGCGATGGGGATTTTCGCCCGTTGATTGCCAGTCTGCAGCGTCAGGGCGTGCGCGTTTCGGTGGTTTCGACCATCCGCAGCCAGCCGCCGATGATCTCGGACGAGCTGCGCCGCCAGGCTGACAACTTCATCGAACTTGAAGACCTGCGCGACGTGATCGGGCGGCCTCCACGCGAAATGCCCATGGAGCCACGCAGCGTTGCTGCGGGTGGACAGTAAGACCGGGCCACTCACCAAACCCGAGGGAAGAAATTAGCGCGGTCAGGCTTTACCAACCAGACCGCGCTTCTTTAGCTAAAAGCAGGTACTGAAACACCTGCTGGCTAGCAGTGATTCATGTCAGATCAATGACGATGTCCTGTCTGGACCATAGCCGGGAAAAGACTTACCTGTGGCCTATGGAGACCAAGACATGACCAAGCCGCCCCTTACCCTTTACCTTGCCGCGCCGCGCGGGTTTTGCGCCGGCGTCGACCGGGCGATCAAGATCGTTGAAATGGCGCTGCAGAAATGGGGTGCCCCGGTCTATGTGCGGCATGAAATTGTGCACAACAAATTCGTCGTCGATGGTCTGCGCGAAAAGGGTGCGGTTTTTGTCGAAGAGCTGGACGAGTGTCCTAACGACCGACCCGTTATTTTTTCAGCGCATGGCGTACCGAAATCCGTTCCCGCGTCAGCGGCCCAGCGGGAAATGATTTACGTCGATGCCACCTGCCCGCTGGTCTCCAAGGTCCATGTCGAGGCGCAGCGCCATGCTGAGGCCGGATTGCAGATGATCATGATCGGGCACAAGGGCCATCCCGAAACCATCGGCACCATGGGTCAGTTGCCTGACGGCGAAGTGCTGCTGGTTGAAACCGTCGATGACGTGGCCTCGGTTCAGGTGCGCAATCCGGAGAAGCTGGCATTTGTCACCCAGACGACTCTTTCGGTGGATGACACAAAGGACATTATCGCGGCCCTCCAAGTCCGGTTCCCGGCCATCGTTGGCCCGCATAAGGAAGACATCTGCTACGCCACCACGAACCGGCAAGAGGCCGTCAAGGCCGTGGCTCCGAAATCGGATGCTTTGCTTGTTGTTGGCGCACCGAACTCTTCGAACTCACGCCGACTGGTCGAGGTCGCGGCGCGCGCCGGGTGCAACTATTCGCAATTGGTGCAGCGCGCCTACGATATCGACTGGCGGGCACTAGAGGGCATCTCAACCATCGCCATTACAGCAGGCGCGTCAGCACCCGAAGTGCTGGTGAATGAGGTGATTGACGCTTTCAACAACCATTATGACGTAACGGTTGAACTGGTCGAAACTGCCGTTGAAAATGTCGAATTCAAAGTGCCTCGCGTCCTGAGGCAAACCGCATGAGAGGCGTCCCCAAGGCGCCGTTGGTTCTAGCGCTGGCGGGGCTGATCCCGTTCATTTGGGGCGCGCTGACCTCCTTGAACGGCGATTTGCAGGATTGGGGCAGACAAGAGCTTGGGTCGCGGTTCGTCGGGCCGTATATTCAACTGTTCTACGGCTCGGTGATCTTAAGCTTTATGTCCGGTGTTCTGTGGGGGTTCGCCACCAAGACCTCGGGCAGTAAGGCAGCGACATGCTATGTGCTGTCAGTCCTCCCCGCGCTTTGGGCGTTTTTCATGACCGGCGGTGGCCCTGTCGAGGCGGGCATCAACCTGATGTACGGCTTCGCCGGTTTGCTGATGTTGGATGCGATATTTGCATATTGGCGGCTGACCCCAACATGGTGGCTGAGGCTGCGCGTTCTGCTGACAGCCATCGTCCTAATATGCCTTGCCGTAGGAGTGTACCTGTGACCGATCGCAAGACAATTGATGCCTACACCACGCGTGTTGCCGAGTACCTGAGCGTCCCATTGCCGCCCGAACAGATCGAAGCGCGTATGGCCTTTGCCGAAGCGGTTGCGCCGGGTGGCTATGTGCTGGACCTCGGCTCAGGCCCTGGGGCGGATAGCATGTTTTTCCTGCGTGAGGGGCTGCGGGTTCGGGCATTGGATGCGACGCCGGCCTTTGTGGAGCACGCCCGCGAAAATGGCGTAGATGCGCATGTCGGTACATTTGACGATGTGACCGAAACGGCCACGTTTGACGGCATCTATGCCAGTTTTTCGCTGCTGCATGCGCCGCGCAAGGATTTCCCGCGCCATTTGGAGGCCATCCACCGGGCACTCAAGCCTGAGGGTATCTTTTTCCTTGGTCTGAAACTGGGAACCGGTGAACACCGCGACGACATTGATCGCTACTACACCTATTTCTCACAGACCGAGATCGAAGAGGCGCTGGCCGAGGCAGGATTCACAATTGACCGGATTACAACCGGAGTGGGCAAAGGTCTGGCTGGATCTTATGACGGCTTTATTCTGGTGATCGCCCATGCCTGAGTTGTTTGCCTATACCGATGGTGCCTGTTCGGGCAATCCTGGCCCGGGGGGGTGGGGCGTGCTGATGCGCGCAATGGACGGCGAAAAAGTCCTGAAAGAGCGCGAGCTGAACGGCGGCGAGGCTGAAACCACCAACAATCGCATGGAATTGCTGGCAGCGATCAGCGCGCTGGAAACGCTGGAGCGGGCCTCGAAGATCACCGTGGTAACCGACAGCGCCTATGTGAAGAATGGCGTCACCGGCTGGATTTTCGGTTGGAAGCGCAACGGCTGGAAAACCTCCAACAAGAAACCAGTCAAGAATGTCGATCTGTGGCAGCGACTGGACGAGGCGCAGGCGCGCCATGACGTGACCTGGGAATGGGTCAAGGGCCATGCAGGCCATCCCGAAAACGAAAAAGCCGACGAGCTGGCCCGCGCGGGCATGGCCCCGTTCAAACCCAAAAAGGCGCAAACGTGAGCGGTCTGGCACTGCTCGACTATGCCTCAGTTCTGGTTTTTGCCCTGACGGGTGCATTGGTGGCTAGCCGGGCACAGCTGGATTTGGTGGGTTTTGCCTTTATGGCCTGCCTGACTGCTGTGGGCGGCGGAACCGTCCGCGACCTGCTGTTGGACCGGCACCCGGTGTTCTGGGTCGGTCAACCGGACTATATCCTGATCGCCACAGCGGCAGCTGTGGTGGTGTTTTTCACCGCCCATTTGGTGGAAAGCCGATACAACTTGCTGGTCTGGCTGGACAGTTTCGCTCTGTCGATTGCCGCGGCAGCAGGTGCTGGCGCAGCCTTGTCGCTGAACCAATCCGGTGTCATCGTTGTGCTGATGGGCGTCACAACGGGCTGCCTTGGCGGCTTAATGCGGGACGTGGTCTGCAACGAAGTGCCACTGGTCCTGAAACAGGGTGAGCTCTACGTCTCTTGCGCGTTTGCCGGGGCTTTTGCCGCTGTGATCGCAACCCGGCTTGGTTTCGACGAGCTGGCCACACTGGCCGCCTGTGCGTTGATCTGCTGGTCATTGCGGGCGGGATCATTGGTGTTTGGCTGGCGGCTTCCGGTTTACAAGGCGCGGCCGCCGCGGCAATAAATGGGTGCAAAATGTTCGATCTGCATTTCCTGTGCCACAGAAGTGAGAACTGAAATGAAATTCACTTTCCCCGTTTTTGTCGCCTCACTGGCCTTTCTGGGTGCGTGTGCAGAGCGATACGACGCGGTCAGCTTCGTTGTACAGGGCGACGAAATCGTTGCTTCGGGGGCTATTGATCACACGACACTCAGCGCTTTTGAAGAAATCACTGCGGCCAATCCCGAGATCAAGACACTTGTACTGCAGAACGTCGAAGGCTCGGTCGATGATGATGCAAATGTCGTTTTCAGCCGCGTTGTGCGAGACGAAGGGTTCGATACTGTGGTGCCCTCAAACGGCTTGGTCGCCTCTGGTGGCACCGATCTGTTCCTGGCCGGCAATCGACGCACTCTGGAACCTGGCGCATGCGTCGGGGTTCATAGCTGGGGCGGCAGCGGATATGTGGCTGCCAACCTGCCCGAAAACCACCCCGAGCACGATCGCTATCTCGACTATTTCAATGATATTGGTGTCGACCCGGCCTTTTATTGGTTCACGCTTGATGCAGCGTCCGAGGACGAAATGCACTGGATGTCAGCAGAGGAAGCCAATCGCTTCAAAATGGCGACGCGCAATTCGAAATCGTTGGGATCAACAGTGATTTGCGACGAGCGATAACTCCGTTCAACGACGCAGATAAGTCTGCCAGATCCAGATCACCAGCAGCGCGCCCAGAACCGCGCCCACGAAACCGGACAACCAACCTGCCACGGTGATCAAGGCCCGCAACAGGAACCCACCAACCAAAACACCAACGATGCCAATCAACATGGTTGTGGGAATGTTGGCCTCGATCCGCATCAGGCGGGTGGCCAAGAACCCTGCGGCGGCTCCGATGACGATCAGCGCGATGACAGGCAAGTCAGCTCCTCCAATGGGTCGGCACGATTATTAGCGCACCGATTGATGAAATTACAGCGTCCAAACCCGGCGGGCCAAAGCTGATGCCGAACATAATGCGCACAAAATAGAATAGAAATGCACCGCCTACGCAGATGATGATGGATGGCAAGTATCCGTTGTGCGTAAAGCCTGTCTTTTCAGACAGGTAACCGACAATCCCTGCGATCACGACAGTGCCCATCAAGACCATGAACATGTGGCGTTACTCCGAAGACAGGCGGCTGCCAACCGGGATGGGCCAGCCCCGCAGAAAGGTTTCCTTATCCTGAGCGCCTTTACCAGCCCGTTGCAAGCGCAACAGATCAACGGCGCCCTCGCCACAAGCCACTGTCAGAGCATCGTCCAGAACTTCGCCGGGAACACCCTGCCCCTCGGCCAGTCGCGACGCCAGCAGTTTCACGCGGTTCCCGTCAATCTCTGTCCAGGCACCGGGGAATGGGGACAGAGCGCGGATCTGCCGATCAACCTCAGTTGCGGGCCGCGACCAGTCAATCCGTGCCTCTGATTTGTCGATCTTGGCGGCATAGGTGACACCGACCTCGGGCTGCGGCTCGGGCGTCAGATGCGGCAGATCGCGCAAAGCTTCGGCAATCAGTTTTGCGCCCATTATCGACAGGCGGTCATGCAACTGGTCGGTGGTTTCCTCGATCCCGATATCGGTTGCTTCGCGCATAAGAACCGGGCCTGTGTCCAACCCGGCCTCCATCTGCATGATGCAGATACCGGTTTGCGCATCACCGGACATGATGGCCCGATGGATCGGGGCCGCCCCGCGCCAACGCGGCAACAGGCTGGCATGGATATTCAGACAGCCCTGTGCGGGCGCATCCAAGATGGGCTGCGGCAGGATCAAACCATAGGCTACAACAACAGCCACATCTGCGTTCAACGCTGCAAACGCGTCCTTTTCCTCAGCCGATTTCAGAGAGACCGGATGACGGACAGTGAGCCCCAGCGCCTCGGCCCGTGCATGAACCGGAGTCGGACGGTCTTTTTTGCCACGACCGGCCGGGCGCGGCG
The DNA here is from genome assembly GCF_900143525.1 of Ruegeria sp. Alg231-54. Lineage (GTDB taxonomy): Bacteria > Pseudomonadota > Alphaproteobacteria > Rhodobacterales > Rhodobacteraceae > Ruegeria. The sequence continues at coordinate 101,487 of NZ_FREZ01000010.1, forward strand.
GCTGGCAATACACGGAGACAATGTCATGCTCCGCTTCGACCAGCGCATCCAGAACCGGAACCGAAAAGTCGGGCGTACCCATGAATACAATGCGCATCTCTACCCCAGCTTTTTAGCTTTGCGCAGCAGCATGTCCCGTTTGACCTTGCCGAGTCGGTCGAAATACATCTTCCCGTTCAGATGGTCGATTTGGTGCTGTACGCTTGTGGCCTCGATTCCGACAAAGTCGCGGCGGTCCACCATGCCCTGTTCGTTCAGAAACTTGACCGTCACTGCGCGCGGGCGTTTCACCTTGGCCGAAACACCGGGCAGGTTCGGGCTGGCCTCATCATGTTCGCGCAATTCGATTGAGCTGTGCAGGATTTCCGGGTTCGCCAAACGCACAGCCTTACCGCGTTCGACCGAGCCGTCCACCACGGCCAGCCGCAACAAGACACCGATCTGCGGCGCGGCAAGGCCAACACCAGGCATCGCCTCCATCGTGTCGATCATGTCGTCCCAGATGGCGCGGATTTCTTCGGTGATCTCGGCGACGTCCTCCGCCTTGGTGCGCAGGCGTTTGTCGGGCCATGGCAGGCAGGTACGAGCGGTCATGCGCGGGCCTGCTCGCGCTTTAGTTTCTGCATCTTTCGCGTGATCATCTGCCGTTTCAGCGGCTTGAGATAGTCGATGAACAGCTTGCCGTTCAAATGGTCGATCTCATGCTGAACACAGGTCGCCCACAGGCCGTCGAATGTGTCCTGCTGCAAATTGCCATCCCGGTCGATCCACGTGACATCAACCACTTTGGGGCGCGTGACTTCGGCGAATTGATCGGGGATCGACAGGCAGCCTTCCTCGTAGACATTGGTTTCATCGGACGAGGCGATAACCTCGGGGTTGAACATAATCAGCGGACGCGGGGCTTCGCCCTCTTCCTTAATGCAGTCCAACACGATCAACCGATCCAGCACGCCGATCTGAGGCGCGGCCAGACCAACGCCAGGCGCGTCATACATCGTCTCCAGCATGTCGTCTGCCAGCTTGCGCAGCTCGTCGCTGATATCTGCCACAGGCGCGCAGACCTTTTTCAGGCGGGGGTCGGGATGGATCAGGATATTGCGTTTCATGGGGTTGATTTAGGCCATCCCGCACTACACCGCAACGCCCCCCTTGCACCCGCTGGATTTGTAGCTAGCTTTCGTCCGGACAGATGGAGCAGACATGACTTTCAACGACCTGATCGACCGCCGGGGAACCAACAGTTCAAAATGGGATAAGATGGAGCAAATCTACGGTGTGCCCCCGCAGGACGGGTTGGCCATGTGGACGGCAGATTCCGATTACCCAACAGCGCCTTGCGTGATTGATGCGGTTCGAAAAGCGGCAGACCATGGGGTCTTTGGGTATTCGTGGATTCACCCGGAATATCTGGCATCGATTCAGTGGTGGATGAAGAACCGCCATAGCTGGGACATCGACACCGATTGGGTGCTGACTTCACAGGGGTTAGGCAATGCGATCGCCCTGTCTCTGGATGTCTGGAGCGAACCCGGCGACGGCGTCGTCATCTTCAGCCCCGTCTACCATGAGTTTGCCCACAAGGTGAACAAATCGGGTCGCCGCGTTGTCGAGTGCCCGCTAGTTCGCCAAGGCGAAACCTATGGCCTGGATCTGGACGATGCTCAGTCGCGTCTGGACGGGTCGGAAAAGCTGTTGCTGTGGTGCTCGCCGCAAAACCCCTCGGGCCGGGTGTGGACACCGGATGAACTGCGTGCCGTAGCCGCATTCGCCGAACGTAATGGGTTGATTTTGGTCTCGGATGAGATCCACCACGATCTGGTCTATCCTGGTAATACGTTCGTGCCGATGGATGTGGCTGCGCCGGATGCGCGGCCGTGGACCGTGACCCTGACTGCGGCGTCCAAGACATTCAACATCGCCGGTCAGCGAACCGGTAACATGATTATTCCTGACCCCAAACTGCGCGCGGCCATGCGGCACCGCATTCAGACGCTGGATTATGACCCCAGCGCATTGGGCGTGGCGATGATAACTGCCGCCTATTCACCTGAAGGGGCCGCATGGGTTGATGAGCAGGTTGCGCACCTTGCGGGCAACTGCCAGGTCTTTGACGCAGCAATCGCCGAGATCCCTGGTCTGTGGTCCATGCCGCTGCAGGCCACCTATTTGGCTTGGGTAGAATTCTCAGGAACCGGCATGACCCATGAAGAGTTTGTCCGTCGCCTGCGCGAAGATGCCAAAATCGCAACCTCCTCAGGCCCCGGTTTCGGCGCAGGTGGTGAGACCTTCGAACGGTTTAACTTGGCCACTCAGCGTGCACGGGTCGAAGAGGCATGCGCCCGGCTAAAGCATGCATTTGCTGATTTGCAGTGAACGAGGCGGCCAACGGCGATGTCGTTGGACCTGCCCTCAATCCTTGTGCCCAAGCAACGCAATCGGCGCGTCCGGCGCGCGGTAGAAATCCAGCGGAGCCTTGTCGGCTGCGGCCGTGCTGCGCTTGAACTCGTACCGCATTTCGCCTGCTTCATCCTCATCCGCGATGATTAGGCATTGGTACAAGTGATTGACACCATCATAGATATCCACAAGCCCGCGCAGTTGAGGCGTGGTATCGGCCTCAACTGTAAATCCATCTTTCCACAATCGAAGAATCTTGTAGGTATTGTCGCCAATATCGACACGTAGGCGGCTGATCTTTTTCAATCCTGCGATTCGCGCCGCATCCAATTCGGCAGCAATTTCCTTTGAAACATAAGTACTCATAAAAATATCTCCCCCGGCAGTGTATTCTATTGTGAGGCGCAAATTGTAAAAATCCAGTGAACCTGATCACAGTCAGCGCCGGGATTTCTATTTGTTGCACAGAAATCCCAATCCATCCTGTGCGTATGCGCAGGAAGGATGCGCGCGCCCTCGCATAGGAACGCCTCATGTACCCGCCTATGTTTGGCGCAAACGCTTTTCGGAGGGCATGAGCAATGGGCCTGTTGGTCGACGGTAAATGGCACGACACTTGGTATGACACCAAATCCACTGGCGGCGCGTTCAAACGCAGCGCCGCGCAGTTTCGCAATTGGCTGACAGCAGATGGCAGCGCGGGACCATCGGGCAAGGGTGGCTTCAACGCTGAAACCGACCGCTATCACCTCTATGTCAGCCTGGCCTGCCCATGGGCGCACCGCACTCTGATCTTCAGGGAACTGAAAGGTTTGAACAAGCACGTCTCAGTCTCGGTGGTGCATCCCGACATGCTGGACAAGGGCTGGACCTTCGAGACTGATGACCACGGGGCAACCGGGGACACACTTTACGGTCTGGGCTTTGCCCACCAGATTTACACCAAGGCCGACCCGACCTATTCGGGTCGTGTCACAGTGCCGATCCTGTGGGACAAGAAACAGCAGACGATCGTTTCGAACGAAAGTTCGGAAATCATCCGCATGTTCAATTCGGCCTTTGACGGGATCACCGGCAACCCCGACGATTACTGGCCCGAAGCGATGCGCGATGAGATCGAAGAGGTGAATGCGCGCATCTATTCCAACGTCAACAACGGCGTCTACAAATCCGGCTTTGCCACCAGCCAACAAGCTTATGACGCAGCGGTGGATCCGCTGTTTGAAACGCTGGACTGGCTAGAGGATCGTTTGGCTTCAAACCGTTATCTGATGGGGGATCGCCTGACCGAGGCTGACTGGCGGTTGTTCACGACGCTGATCCGGTTCGATCCCGTCTATCATCTGCATTTCAAATGCAACCGGCGGCGACTGATCGATTACCCCAACCTGTGGGCTTTTACGCGCGAGCTGTATCAATGGCTGGGCGTCGCTTCGACGGTGAACATGCACCACATCGTGCGCCACTATCACTATAGCCACGAAAGCATCAATCCGCATCGGATCATCCCGACCAACCCGGTTTTGGACTACATGGAACCGCACGGGCGCGGTCAGCGGCCCGCCGCGTAATGTTCAACCATCGCCGCCAGATCTTCTGGCGGCGTGCCGCTTTGCACATAAGCGCACGCGTTTGGACTGTGGGCAAAGATCGATCCGTCTGAAAAAAAGGTGGTGTTGGTAACAAAGATCACCCGCGCCTCGGGGCGGCGATAGCTGGCGAAATCAGCCACTGCCAACGCACTGCCATTTTCCAGCACCAGATCCAACACGATGATATCGAAATCCGTGCCATACAACGCAAGGATCGCAGCCTCTTGCCCGGCAACGAGCGTCACTTCGGCGCCTTGCCGTTCCAGATGTCTTTTCCAGACCCGACCAAGGTCGGGGTTACTCTCAACAATCAGTACATTCATTTGCAACAACCTCGGCACTTGGTAGAGTGTGCGGTGCCGACCCCCGTGGTTTGTGATCACGCTTATTCCTTAACAAAGTGTTAACGGTGCCGGTCAACCGGGCCGATCACGCGGATTTGCTTGTGCAAGCGGCAAAAATCCGCTTGAAGCACAACAAACGCGCAATTCCGACGAGAACACCGATGGCAAGCCCAAACGCAGATTTGAACCCCCGTGCCGCGCGCGACCATGGCGGCGGGCTGGACGGTGCTATCGCCCGGTTCGGCGGGGCACGCGACAATTGGCTGGACCTGTCCACCGGCATCAACCCACACCCGTATCCGGTGTCGGGGCTGAACCCGTCGGATTGGGCCGCGCTGCCGGATCACGGTGCGTTCGAACGGCTGTCTGCCGCCGCACGCCAGTTCTGGTCTGTTCCCGATGGTGCCGCGATTCTGCCCGCGCCCGGCGCATCAGCAGTAATCGCCCGCATGCCTGCCCTTGCGGAGACGGGCCGGGTGCAGATCACGGCCCCCACCTACAACGAACACGCGGCGGCTTTTTCCGCGCAGGGTTGGACAGTTCAATCGAACGGTCCAGCCGAGGCGCGCGTCCTTGTGCACCCGAATAATCCGGATGGACGTATCTGGACCGTAGAGGACGCCGATGCCCCGCTGACCGTGATTGATGAGAGTTTTTGTGACGTTTGCCCTGACGCATCCCTAATTCATCTGGCCGAGCAGCCCGGTGTGATCGTGTTGAAAAGTTTCGGCAAATTCTGGGGTTTGGCCGGGCTACGGCTGGGATTTGCAATTGGCCGCCCTGATTTGATCTCAAAGCTGAACGATTTGACCGGGCCGTGGTCTGTCTCTGGCCCTGCCCTTCGGATCGGGGAACGGGCGCTGCGGGACACGGACTGGGCCAAAGCAACCCGTCAGCAGTTGGCGGCAGCGACAGAACAGCTAGACCGGATCATGACCGGCAAGGGGGCAAAACTGGTCGGCGGCACCACGTTGTTCCGCCTTTATGACGTCGACGATGCCGCCGCTTGGCAGGCCAAGCTGGCCCGCGCCCATATCTGGAGCCGCATATTCCCCTACTCAAACACTTATCTGCGCCTTGGCTTGCCGCCTACAGACGGATGGCGTCAGCTTGAGGCCGCGTTGTGAGCACGGCTTTTCTGCTGGTTTGCGCCATGTGTCTGGACGCGGCGCTTGGAGAGCCAGATTGGATCTGGTCGCGCATTCGTCATCCGGCAGTGATGATCGGCACTGTCATCGGCTGGTTGGACCTGCGCCTGAACCGCGGAACGAATAGGCGCTTGAAAGGCGTGGCCATCGTGCTGCTGCTGATCTTTGGCGCAGTGATTCTGGGCCGCACGCTGACCTTGTTTGGGCCGGTGATCGAAATCGTCCTTGCCGCAATTCTGCTGGCACAGAAGTCACTGGTGACCCATGTGCGCGATGTCGGTAACGGGCTTCGCTCCTCCTTAACCGAGGGCCGCGCCAAAGTCGCCATGATCGTTTCGCGCGATACGCGGCACATGACCGAGGCGCAGGTCGCGCGATCCGCTATTGAAAGCGCTGCCGAAAATCTCAGCGACGGCGTAATTGCGCCCGCCTTCTGGTTTCTGGTCGCGGGCCTGCCGGGGTTGCTGATCTACAAGGCGGTCAACACCGCCGATAGCATGATCGGCTACCGGTCGGAAAAGTACCGCGACCTCGGCTGGGCCGCGGCGCGTCTGGACGATTTGTTGAACCTCATTCCCGCCCGTCTGACCTGCGTGATGATCGTGGCACTATCCGGTCAATGGGCGCGCTGGCCAGAAATGGTCGCGGATGCACGTCGCCATATCTCACCCAACGCCGGTTGGCCCGAGGCCGCGATGGCGCGCGCCTTAAACGTCGCCCTTGCCGGGCCGCGCAGCTATGACGGACAGGTCCGCGATCTGGCCTGGGTCAACGGTGATGCGCCACGTAACATCGGCGCGCCGGAGATTTTCCGCGCATGTGACATGCTTTGGCGGGTTTGGGGGCTTGCGCTGGGCCTCGTGTCGGTGTGGGTTGGGGTCAGCTTTATTTTCTGACGGACCCTAAAATGCGTTTACTCTCGGGCATCATTGCCGCCACCCTGCTCGCCTCTCCCGCCCTGGCCCAATGTGGCGGCGGGTTCAATTCCTTTGTGAAGGGTCTGAAGGCCGAGGCCGTTCAGCAAGGGTTCGATAAATCCACCGTGAACAGCTTTTTCAAAGGTGTTCAGCAGGACAGCGCGGTTCTAAAGGCGGATCGGGCGCAAGGCGTATTCCAAATACCGTTCATCGATTTTTCCCGCCGCCTGATCTCGCAGAACCGGATAGATCGCGGCAAATCCATGTCTCGCAAATACGATGCGGTGTTTGACCGGGTTGAGCGGGAATATGGCGTGTCGCGCGGTGTACTGCTGGCATTCTGGGCGTTCGAGACCGACTATGGCGCGGTACAAGGTGACTTCAACACCCGCAACGCTCTGGTCACTCTGGCGCATGACTGTCGCCGTCCCGAGCTGTTCCGACCGCAGGTTTTTGCGGCCATCAAGCTCTATAGCCAAGGGGATTTTGACCCCAACCGCACGACCGGTGCCTGGGCAGGTGAGATCGGCATGGTGCAAATGCTGCCCCGCGACATTCTGGAAAATGGCGTGGACGGGGATGGCGACGGCAAGGTCTCGTTAAAAACCTCAGCCCCGGATGCGCTGATGTCGGGCGGCAAGATGCTGTCGCATCTGGGCTGGCGTCCGGGTGAACCCTGGCTGCAGGAGGTAACTGTTCCCACCCAGATGGACTGGTCCCTGTCCGGCCCCGGCAAGTCGCGGTCCGTATCCGAATGGCAGGCCATGGGCGTTCAAGCGCGCAGCGGATCTCTGGCCAATCTGCCCGCGTCGCTGATCCTGCCACAGGGTCGCAACGGCCCTGCATTTTTGGCCTACCCAAACTTTGACGTCTATTTCGAATGGAACCAGAGCTTTGTTTACGTCCTGACCGCTGCCTATTTCGGTACGCGGTTGGAGGGCGGCCAAATCTATGACGCAGGTTCCCCGCCACAAGGCCTGTCGGGCGCGCAGATGAAGCAGTTGCAGACCAAGCTACAAGCAAGCGGTTATGATGTTGGCAAGATCGACGGCATTCTGGGCGCGGGCACACGGGCTGCCGTTCAGGCCGAACAGGCACGGCTGGGGTTGCCCGCGGATGCGTGGCCAACAGCTGATTTGCTCAACCAGTTATGAGCCCCGATGCGTCCCGCACAGACGGGACGCATCCGGACGCAACACCACAGAGTTATGCAACCTCGGCGTGGTGATGCGGCGCTTTTGGTTCAAACGCGTGTGAAGTCAACGCCCCTCCCCGCGTTTCAATCGCCGTATTGGCAGGGATTTCAGTCCATTCGCCGCTATTCGCGTCCAACGGTTCGGACGAAATAATGAACCCGTCCTTACACGCCTTGTAGTGGAGGCTTGGGGCAAAGCGGTCCGAGGCATATCGGGCGGCAAAAAGGCGATCGCCGTCCGACCAACAAGCGGCAAAGCGAAGATATGGCATCGTACCTCGGCGTCGTGACAGGTCTTCGACACGTTGGACTGCCCGCTCCATGGCGCCGATCGGATCGATATCCAGACCTTCGCCATGGGCAATCAGGAAAATCGCTTCGCTTTCGGTTGCGCCAAGCCGGTAGCTGTAGAGGTCAGGTGGTATCATCCCGTCCAACTCCTGCCGGATACGGTCATGCCCTCCGGCCTGCCCATTATGCATAAAACTCCATCTTCCAACGCCAAACGGGTGGCAGTTGTTCCGCGAAGTTGCAGTACCAGTTGATGCCCGCACATGGGCCAGAAAGAGATGCGACCGGGTGTGATGCGTAAGCTGTTTCAGGTTGGCATCCGACCAGGCGGGGTTAGTGTCCTTGTAAAAACAAGGCGTCTCACGTTCGGAATACCAGGCAAGGCCAAATCCATCTGCGTTGATCGGTGTCTTTCCGATCAGAGCATTTCGGCTTTGAATGACAAGCGATTGCTCTTGGTTCAGAACCAATTCATCTAGATAACGCTTTGCGCCTGCCCAAGCCAGAAATCGGCACATCTGTTAGCCCCATTGAGTATGAATTTTTCAGAGCATACCACCGGCTCAGATAAGAAAACTCACCATTCTTCGCGGGAATTCGGTATTATTTCGATCAAATGACAACGCAAAACGCGAATTTTAAATCAGCTAATGCCGTACTTGGATCCAATGCCTGATCGTCGAGGCGGCAACCAAACTCATTCAGGCCGGACCGGGTATCGGTCGCCTTTCTCGTCAATCAAAACTAGGCGCTTACCGCTGCGTACATAGAGATCGCAGCGGCTGAACCCGTTACGATACGCGATGCAGACACTGCCGTCGTCGGCAATGGAATATGTCCCAAACGCGGAATCCCCGCTGGCGTAGGTAAAGGAATAAGCCCCACCGGCCGAAAACTTGGACTGTCCGTCGTCATAGAAGGTCAGCGTTCGCCCCGCGAGGGCGTCCAGCTCGGCAGATGAAAGCGGGACATCTCCGGGTTTTGTTGGCCATTCCGCCGCCACAACCGGGTTGGCAGCCAACAAGGCAAAGATCAGATATCGGGTCATGCGGCCACCTTACCCCGCCACCGGGCGATTGAGGCATAACGTTGCAGTGATCGATCAGGCGACCATCTGTTCGGCCTTTTTCAGATCGACCGAAACCAACTGACTGACACCCTGTTCCTGCATGGTCACGCCAAACAACCGGTCCATCCGCGCCATGGTCACCGCGTGGTGGGTGATGATCAGGAATCGAGTATCCGTCTGGCGGCACATCTCGTCCAGCAAGTCACAGAAACGGGTGACGTTGGCGTCATCCAGCGGCGCGTCGACCTCATCCAGCACACAGATCGGCGCGGGGTTGGCGAGGAAGACGCCAAAGATCAGCGCCGTTGCAGTCAGGGTCTGTTCGCCGCCCGACAGCAGGCTAAGCGTCGACAGCTTCTTGCCCGGTGGCTGGCACATGATTTCCAGCCCGGCATCCAGCGGATCATCGCTTTCGACCATGACCAGATTGGCCTCACCGCCTCCAAACAGGTGTTTGAACAGCATCGCGAAGTTCGAGTTCACCTGCTCAAACGCGGTCAGCAGGCGCTCACGACCCTCACGGTTGAGGCTGGCGATGCCGCTGCGCAGGGCTTTGATCGCCTCTTCTAGGTCAGCCTTTTCGCTGTTCAGTGTGTCAAACTCTTCCTGGACTTCCTTGGCGTCTTCTTCGGCCCGTAGGTTCACCGCACCCATCGCGTCTCGCTGGCGCTTGTGGCGGTTTACTTCGGCCTCCAGCGCGTCAGCGGCAGGCATCTGGTCGGGGTTCACATCCAGTTGGTTCAGCAACTGGTTCGGCGTCAGCTGCTGATCTTCAGCGATCCGCTCAGCGGCGGCCACGACGCTTTCCTTGGCCGCGTCACAGCGCGCCTCAGCTGCCGCGCGGGATTCGCGGGCTTCGGACGCCAAACGCTCAGCTTCACGCTCGGCCAGCACGACTTCGCGCTGCTGCGTCTCAGCCTCGGCAAGTTTGTCAGCGGCCTCGGCACGTCGGGCCTCGGCTGTCTCGATCAACTCGTTCAGTTCTTCGCGGGCTTCGGCGATCTCACCCGGAGCGGCCATCGCCTCAGACAGTTCCTCCTCAGAGCTTTCCTTGCGTTCGACCAATTCCGCGATACGTTTTTCTGCCGAATCCAGCCGGTGCCGCCAGCCACTGAGGTCCTTGGTCACTTCCTGGGCCCGCCGGGTTCGTGCCTCGCCTTCACGGCGCAGTTCATCATGGGATGAGCGATGGGTCAGCATGGTGATCCGCGCGGCCTCAACCGTCTGTTTGATATCCTCGACCTGCGCGCGCGCGCTGTCGACGTCACCTAGGCCGGCCAGAGCGCCTTCGGCCTCGCGTAGTTGCGCGCGGGCAGACATGGCATCGTCTTTGTGCCGATCTACTGCAAGGGTCAGCGTTTCCAGCTTGCCCTCAGCCAGATTGCGGTCGGCCTCAGCCCGGCTTAGCCGGCGCGCGGATTCCGCCATCCGCTGATCGGCGGCGCGTCGGGCTTCGCGGGCCCGGCGGTCTGCCTCGGTGACATCCGCCAGTTGCTGCGACAGCGCCTCATGTGCGGCACGGGCACCATCAGCCTGCGCTTCGGCGCGGGTAAGCTCCTGTTTCAGAGCTTCAAGCTTGTTGAGCTGCTCCAACCGCAAAGCTGCAGCGCTTGGCGCATCTTCGGCCCATGCCCGGAACCCGTCCCAACGCCACAAGTCACCCGAACGGGACACCAGACGCTGCCCCGGCTTTAATGAGGCTTGCAGCCGCGCGCCCTGATCCGCATCAACCAATCCGATCTGAGCGATCCGGCGGCTCAGACGGTCTGGGCCCGAGACATGCAACGCCAATGGTTCTGCCCCATCGGGCAGGCGCTGATCTGCATCGTAGCCTGACACCTGCACCCAGCCGGATGGTCCATCGGCATCGACCAACGGTGTACGCAGATCATCAGCCAGTGCCGCCCCCAGCGCCTTTTCATAGCCGGGCTCGACCCGCAGCAGATCCAAAACCTGCCCGCCTTCGGCCGTATCCCGTTCAACCAGCTTGGCCAAGGCGGATGTCTCGGCACGGATCGCGCCCAGTTCACCCTCGGCCTCAGACCGCTGGGCGCGTGCTTCGGCTTCTCTCGCTTGCGTTTCATTGCGCAGCTCGTCCGCTGCGGCCAGCGCTTCGTCGGCGGCCTCAGCGGCCTCGCGCGCTTCTTCCTCACCCTCTTGCGCTTCCTCAAACGCTTCGCTGGCGCGGGTCAAAGCATTGCGGGCTTCGTCTACCGCAGCACGGGCTTTCTCTTCTTCGCCTTCGGACCGGGTCAGCGTCTTGCGGCTGTCTTCGACCAAACGCTGAGCCGACTGGTGACGCGCCACAAGACGCGCCACATCTTCGGTTTCCTGCGACAGGTGATCTTCTCGGTCTTGCAGCACGGATGCGGCTTCGCGCGCGATCTCGGCGGCCTCAGCCACTTTGTCGTCATGCCCATCTGCCGCTTTGGCCAGTTCGCGCGCTTCCCATTCCAGACGCTCAATCATCTGGCCCGCGTCCCGGTTCAGGCCGGTTTCGCGTTCGATATCGTTGGCCAATTGCTGAATGCGGTTGGTCAGCGTCTCGATCGTCTGACGCGCGCGGGTTTCCTGATCAGCCAGTTGGTCGCGTTGCACCTGCTGTCGTTGCAAGACGGCGGCGGCAATGGCTTCCTCCTCGCGCAGAGGCGGCAGAGTTTCCTCGATTTCAGACCGCTTGGCGCTGGCGGCGCGCGCTTCAGCCTCGGCACGCGAGGCTTCGGTGATCCGCTCGCGCAAGACGTCTTCGGCCTGCTGGCGGGCCATGTCGGCCTCTTTCCAGCGGCGATAAAGCAGCATGCCTTCAGCCTGACGCAGTTGTTCCCCGATCTCTCGGTACCGGGCGGCTTGACGGGCCTGCCGCGCAAGCTGCGCTAATTGGGTGCCAAGCTGTTCGAGAACGTCATCCACACGGGTCAGGTTGGATTCAGTGCCCTTTAGCTTCAGCTCTGCTTCATGGCGACGTTGATAAAGGCCCGAGATACCTGCCGCTTCTTCCAGAATACGGCGGCGTGCACGGGGCTTGGCGTTGATCAACTCGGCAATGCGGTTCTGACCCACCAGCGCCGGAGAATGCGCACCTGTCGAGGCGTCAGCGAACAGCATCTGCACGTCACGCGCACGCACATCCTTACCATTGGTCTTGTAAGCGCTGCCCACATCGCGGGTGATGCGGCGCACAATTTCCAACTGATCGCTGTCATTGAACCCAGAGGGCGCCAACCGCTCAGAGTTATCCATCGTCAGGACAACTTCGGCAAAGTTGCGGGCCGGGCGTGTCGCGGCCCCGGCAAAGATCACATCCTCCATCGCGCCACCGCGCATGGATTTGGGACGGTTTTCACCCATTACCCAACGCAACGCTTCCAGAAGATTGGACTTGCCGCAGCCATTTGGACCCACCACACCGGTCAACCCATCCGCGATGATCAGATCGGTCGGGTCAACAAAGCTTTTGAAGCCGGTGAGTTTAAGTTTGCTGAACCGCAAAGGCCGCTCGTCCCATGATTCCTATATCTGGAAGTCTGCGCAACCCATTGGGGGTGAGTCAACGGAGTAACGCAGGATATGGGATTTCACGCCAAGTTATCCACAATATCTTGCCAAAATACGCAAAAAAGCGCGTATCTCAGTAAGGAGCGCACTCAAAAAACTGATAGCCATAGTCTTCGTAGTAGCCATAGTCGATACATTCATAGGGACCGCGAAGAAGGCTGCCGAAAATCAGCTCTTCCCCAAGTTCCCGGTCACAACCCAGAATGCCCACAGTGACCGCAGCATCGCCCAGAACATCCAACAACGGGCAACCTGACACCTGTGCCATAGCCAGTGCGGCCCGGTCGCGAATGGGGCCAAGGCGCGGAGCATATTGAGAGTTGATGCGTACAGCCTCGGCCAGTTGATCGCGGACCCGCACGTCAAACACACTGCCATTCACCGCAACGCGGGTCGCAGGCACATCGCGAAAGTGGGGCGTGCCGGCCGAGCAAGCGGCCAGCACTAGAAGGGACAGGTACCGGATCATACCCCCAGCATTGCGCCACCAAGGTTAACAAAACCTTTCCGCCGATCAGGCGCGCAAAACCTCACCCAATCGGCGAATACCCTCGCTGATCGTATCCTCATTCGAGTTCGAGAAACTCAACCGGATCGTGTTGCTCCCGCTGCCGTCCGGGAAAAAGGCCCCACCCGGGACAAAGGCTAATTTGACCGTGTCCAGCGCCCGGGCTAACAGTTCGGCCCCGTTTGTACCGACCGGCAATGTCAACCACACGAACATGCCACCTTCCGGCTTGGTCCACTGCACGCCATCGGGCATATGGTCCTGCAACGCCTGCAACATGGCGTCGCGGCGGGCACCGTAGACACGACGCAGCATCGGGATATGCGTGTCGAAACAAGCCCGTGCCACCTGGTCAATGGCCATCTGGTTGATGGTCGCCGAATGCAGATCGGCAGCCTGTTTCATCAACACCATTTGGGAAATCACTGGCTTTGCCGCCACGACCCAACCAACCCGCAACCCCGGAGACAAGGTTTTCGAAAAGCTTCCACAATAGATCGTGCGGCAGTCCTCAATCGACCCTTTGCACGCCAATTCCAGTGCCAGAACCGGTGGGATTGCATCCCCGTCATAACGCAGGGCCTGATAGGCGCCATCCTCGATCACCGCACAGTTTAACTGATCCGTCAGATCCAGCAGCGCTTCCCGCCCCCGCAGATCCACGGTTTCGCCTGTCGGGTTGGCGAAATCGGGCGAGAGATAGGCAAATTTGACCGCGCCTTCGCCCGCTAACGCAGCGTACTCAGCCGCGCCCCGGTTGCCATTGATGCTGAGCCGGTCAAAACGCGGTTCATAGGCATTGAATGCGGCCAGTGCGCCCAGATAGGTCGGCCATCCGACCAACGCAGTATCGCCCGGCGACAGATAGAGTTTACCCAGATAATCCAGTGCCTGCTGCGAGCCTGACGTGATCAGGATGTTCTCAAGCCCGCATTTCACACCAATTGAACCCATGTGGTCGATGAGCCATTCCCGCAGCGGGACGTAGCCTTCGCTGACGGAATATTGCAGCGCCTGGGCCTGCTGGTTCGGCCCCAACGCAGCTTGAAAGGCGGCAGAGAATCCTTCGGCTGGAAACAACGCGGGATCGGGGATGCCGCCTGCAAACGAGATGATCCCCGGCTGATCCAACAGCTTTAACAACTCACGTATCTCAGACGCTTTCATCCGGGATGCCCGCGTGGCGAACAATTCGTGCGTAGACATGAGTCTCCTCCGCTCTCAGTCACGGCCAGCGTAGAGAGGAATAGCATAAAGTCAACAATGCTGACCTAAATTTTTCAAGCCACGCGAACCCGAATTCTTGAACCTCGCCGCCATCCATGGTCATATCATTTGACCAATTTCCGGAATGACGCCTGTATGCCTTTTCAAAAAGTTCAGACCGAAAAGCTTTCAATCGCGGTGGTTCGCCAGATTGAACTGCTGATCCTGCGCGGCATACTGCGCCCCGGCGAACGTCTGCCCGCCGAACGCGAATTGGCCGAGCGGCTGGGCGTATCCCGGCCGTCCCTGCGCGACGCGATCGCGGACCTGCAAAGCCAAGGGTTGCTGACAGCAAAAGCAGGATCCGGGATCTATGTGGCCGAGGTTCTGGGCTCCGCCTTCTCCCCGGCGCTGATCCGGCTGTTCGGCAGCCATGACGAGGCGGTGTTCGATTACCTCTCGTTCCGGCGCGACATGGAAGGGTTGGCCGCCGAGCGCGCAGCCCGGCTGGGCTCGGACAGCGATCTGAAGGTGGTTCAGACGATTTTTGACAAGATGGAAGCCGCTCATACCAGCAACGCGACCGAAGATGAGGCGCAGCTGGACGCGCAATTCCACATGGCGATCATCGAGGCCAGCCACAATGTGGTCATGCTGCATATGATGCGGTCAATGTACGATCTGTTGCGGCAGGGTGTGTTCTATAACCGCCAGATGATGTTCCAGCAGCAAACGACGCGCGAAGCAATTCTGGACCAGCACCGCGCCATCAACACGGCGCTTCAGGCACGCGACCCGGCTGCGGCCAGACACGCGGTTCAAGAACATCTAAGCTTTGTTGAACGCTGCATGGCAGATCAGCAAAAAGCAGAAAGAAACGAAGAAATCGCTCAGCAACGCCTTCAACACGAGGCAGGCACACTGTGATCGTCAACGTTTGAGTTGCATCGACTTTACGCGTTGCTTCATGTCTTCATAGTCCTGTTGCGTCAGGCTGGCACGGCGGAACGCATTTAGAATTCTCCATTGGTGCCACCGGCTGGGCCACGTGAGGCTGTCCAGCGCAGTGAAGGCATAAAGGTCTCCACGGAGGTGGACTTTCCGCATCTCCAACTGCTCAGCCATAAAATCCAGGCTTTGCTCAGAGAAAAAGCTGATGTGCTGGCCCGTCTCAAAAGCCCAGTACCACCAGTCGCGCGGCGGTAGATCCTTTGGATCGAAGCAAGTCGCCGAAAAAAAGAGCGTTTCGAAACCAAATTTCTTGCGCGCCTCTTTTATGTGCGAAAGCGGATCCGGCAAATGTTCAAGAACTTCAAAGGCCGTCGCAACTGCATATGTTCCATCATCCGCCTCGAACCCACGCGCCAACAGGTTTTCTGCATAGCGGTCGGACCAGTGAAAATTCAGTCCAATGTCCCTTAGGCCGCGAACAAACAACCCATAGCCTCCGCCAATGTCGACCCCACGGGCATCTGCAAGACCATTCGCTCGCATGACTGTTGAAACACGGCGCAGGTTCGACAGGTTTCGGGCAACGATCCCTGTATCCGTCAACGCGATCGCATCGCTATACGCTTCTTCCAGCCATGTCGGGTTTTCCACCCAGATATAACTGCAGCTTTCATCCAGAAAGTACTTTGCCGGGTGCCGCCCGATCACTTCGCTTTCAAAAAGCAACACTCCAAGTTGCCTGGTGATTGGAGAATAGGGCATTGATCACGTTGCTCCGCTCGAAAGGTCTTGTAGGTTCGGTGGAAATGGTGCTCCGCTGCCTTCACCAAGATGCTCTTGCGGCGCGATAGTCGTCAACGCCGGGTCGATATAGAGCCTGGCACCTCGTGTACGCATTTCCTGATGAAACAGGACATGTTCACAGACCAGCCGGTTCTCCTCATCTCGACATTTGTATCTCAGGCCTCGTAACGCCTGAGTTTTATAAAGGCCGGCTCCCGCAAATGCGCTGTCGACAGGTATAAGTTGGCAATCTTCTGGAATATGAAACTGACGGTCATGGATCATAGTCTTCAAAAGGTTTCGACGCCATTTTTGTCTGCCAAACAGAGGCTTACGCGCGTTGTGTATCTGTTGCCAGACATCCTGTTCGCACCACCCCCGGCAGCGCAAGGCATATAGGTCGTAGTAGGCAGGCCTTGAATTTGCAAAAACCGCTTCCCACTGAATTTCAGAACGCTTGGCTGCTGCCAAGACAGCTTCGGGATTCAAACAGATGTTCGGCCCGTCTAAATCCAGCATCAGAGTCAGGTGGTTGTCACGACCTCTCTTTTCGAGAGTTTCAAGTATAGAGTTTCGAGCAGCAGTGATACGTTCGACACGTTCAGAAATGTCCGAGATCACACCATCCAGCCGAATGATATGAACCTCGGCACACCGGTTTGCGAATTCGGACAGTGTCTGGTCTGTGTCATCTGTATTGTCATTGGTGGCAATGATGACCGAGTATTGCCCCACCCGTTTCGAAAAGTCTTCGATCCGATGGATCGTTTCTTTCAGAGCCGAACCCCCGTTGCGCACCGCGCCGACAATGTTCATGGAAATAGTGTTGTCTGTGGCGGGCACGGTCACTCTTTTCCTGTTTCTGGATTTCAGCTTTCTACCTCATCCGACGTTGTTTTGTGCATTCCCAGAGTCTCCGGAAAGGGAAGTGGACGCACTATGGCTCTGTCCTAAAACGCCCAAACAACGCCTTCGCATCCGTCAAATCACAATTCGGATCCGCTGCACAAGTGGCTAGATTAGGATCGCGCGCCGTCGCTATAGAAATCAAATGACCCGAAAGCATGCGGCTTCCGGGTCACTTCTGTTATTGATTTGCTATCCGTCGGTGTCAGTGCAGTTTGTCACCAACATCCGCGATGGCCGCGTCGATCAGCTTGTTCGCCTGTGCCGCGGTCATCTGCTTGGCCAGAACCGCGTTGGCAGCCGATACCGCAACGGTGATGGCCTGATCACGGACTTCCTTGACAGCTGACGCCTCAGCCGAAGCGATCTGGTCCTGAGCTGCTGCCAGACGGCGGGCGATGGATTTCTCCAAATCGACCTTTGCCTGTTCTGCCGCCAGAATAGCGTCTTCCTTGGCTGCAGCCACGATGGCATCCGCTTGGGTCTGCACTTCACGCTGCTTGCGCTCGTACGAGGCCAACAGGCTGCGTGCCTCTTCATGCAGGGCGCGGGCTTCGTCCAGTTCGGACTTGATGCCGTCAGCGCGATTGTCCAGCGCGCCACCAATCATGCCCGGAACCTTGAAATAGAACAGGACCGCGATGAAAACGATGAAGCCCAAAAGGACCACAAAGTCGGTATTGCCAAGCGAGAAGAACGGGCCGCTTGCAGCCAGCGCGGGGCTGGCGGTGCCGACGATCAGGATAAGGGCAAGAGTATTCCGCATGTCACTTATCCTTTCGTCTGCGCGTCAATTGCACTGTCGATGGCTTTGGCATCTGCCTCACCGCCCAGTGCTGTGACCAGTTCAGCCGCCGTATCCTTGGCAACCACTTGAATGCTTTCCAGCGCGCCGGCACGAATATCGGCAATTGCCTTTTCCGATTCAGCCGCCTTTGCAGCGATTTCCAAGTCTGCCTTGGCAATCGCGTCATCCAGACCAGACTGAATTTCAGCGCGGGCTTCCGCCGCGATACGCTGTGCCTCAGAACGGGCATCGGCCAGCGCCTTGTTATAGGCCTCTTCAGCCTCGACCGCTTTGGCCTTCAGATCTTCGGCCGCAGCCAGGTCATTTGTAATGGTCCCCTGACGTTCCGCCAGGATTGCCGCGATGCGGGGCAAAGCCACGCGAGACAGGACCAGAAAGATGACGACCAGCGTAATGACCAGCCAGAAAATCTGGTTGGGGAACCAATCGAAGCAGAGTTGGGGCATCCCGATCGCCGACCCATGAGAGTCAACGCAAGTACCTGCAATCTCTTCGTATACGGGTTCTGTCGCCATGATGTCCTCCGTCGGAACATTGTCTTTACAACAGGTGGGCCGCTATGGCTTGGACCCACCTGCGCGTAAGGATCAGGTTCCGCAGATTAGACGGCGAACATCAGCAGCAGCGAGACCAAGAATGCGAAGATCCCTAGGGCTTCTGCGAATGCGATACCGATGAACAGGGTTGCGGTCTGCGAAGCAGCCGCCGAAGGGTTGCGCAGGGCGCCGGCCAGGAAGTTGCCTGCTACGTTGCCCACCCCGATTGCGGCTGCGCCGGAACCGATTGCTGCCAGGCCTGCGCCGATGTGTGCGAGATCGCCTTCCATGATGTTTCTCCTTACGAATTGGAAGTTTCGATGTTTGGGTATCGGACCTTAGTGCGAAGGATGCAGCGCATCTTTCAGGTAAACACAGGTCAGAATGGTGAATACGTAGGCCTGGATGAAGGCCACTAGGACCTCGAGGCCGTACATTGCGGTGATTGCCAGAACGGACACGGGCGAGATCACGGCAATCGCGGCAAAGCCTGCGAACACCTTGATAACCGCGTGGCCCGCCATGACGTTACCGGCAAGACGAATAGAGTGGCTGACCGGGCGCACAAAGTACGAGATCAGCTCGATGATCGCCAAAATCGGACGCAGCGCCAGTGGGGCGCTGGACACCCAGAACAACCCCAAAAACGCGGCACCGTTCTTGACGAAACCCAGGATGGTCACGGTCAGGAACACGGCCAGCGCCAGCGGGATGGTCACGGCGAAATGCGATGTGGTGGTGAACGATGTCGGGATCAGACCCAGGAAGTTCGCGGTCACGATGAACATGAACAAAGTCATGACATAGGGGAAGTACTTAACGCCTTCCTTACCGCAGATGTCTTCGAGCATTTTGTAGATGAAGCCATAAGCCAGTTCCGCGATCGATTGCATACGGGTAGGAACGATGGCGCGCTTCGAGGTGCTCAGAACCAGCAGGCCGATGATGGCCAGGATGGCAAGGAACAACCACAGGGTCACGTTGGTAGGTGTGTACCAGGCAATCGAGTCACCGCCAAAAAGCGGCTTGACGATGAACTGATCCATCGGATGAAAAACTAGGCTGCTGCCTTCTGCTGCGGTGGTCTCAGTCGCCACGTTCAGTCCCTCTCGTCCTTGTCGGCTGCCTCAGCCGCCGTTTGCTTTTCCTGAGCCTGCTGTGCGCTGCGGAGCATAACCTTCACCCCGGCGACCAAGCCCAGTACTGTAAACAGCACCAGAAAGATCGGGATTGTCCCGAGCAGGCTGTCCAGCCCGTATCCGATGCCAAATCCGATCCCCAGACCGGATACCATTTCGATGACCATCCTCCAGGCAAGCTCGCCCCCGGACACGTCAGCATCCGCACGAGGTTTCGGCGCTTTGGCCTTTTTTGCCGCGTCGATCTTGGCCTCCAGCTGCGCCATACGCTGCTTTTGGTCATCATCGGTCACGGGCAATTCCCTCGCACAGTCTTGGGTAGGGTGCTAAGGGGCGCAAGGCACAGAGTCAACGGTGTTCAACGCCCGATTTGACGCAAGCTAAGCATCTGGTTTTAAGCGATTTATTCATGCATCCGAGGCACCTCAAAATTGCTCCCATCCATCGGCCCGCGCAAAAACCACTCAATTCGCATATTCAACCAAATGGTTGACCAAAATCGTGCGCTGTGATTGAGCGATGGCATGTCCAATGACCTCGATACCGTTTTCGCAGCCCTCGCTGACCCGACCCGCCGCGCCATCCTTGCGATGCTCCTGGAAGATGACATGGCCGTCACCGACGTCGCCGACCCGTTCGAAATGTCGCTGGCCGCGATCTCGAAACATCTGATCATTCTGACCAAGGCCGGGTTGATCAGCCAGGAAAAGCGCGGGCGGGTGAAGTGGTGCAAGCTGGAACCCGACGCGCTGCGCGCAGCATCCGTCTGGATGCAGGGGTTCGGTCAGTTCGAACCGGTCAATCTGGATGCGTTTGAACGTTTTCTGGAAGTCGAACTGCCCGCAACAGACGATCCCTAGACCTATCTGACGACAAACACCGATACCTTGGCGTGCTTGGCCAGATATCCAGCATGGCTGGAAAAGATATGGTCTGTGATGCGCGGTGCATGGGTCCCAACGACGATCAAATCGGCCCCAATCTCTTCGGCGGCGCGGGTCAAATCACCGTCGACCTCTGCAGCTACATCTACCGAGTGGATGTTGCGCGCTGAAACCTCGGAGCCGCTCTGCTCGGTAAGTTGATCCACAATGGCTTGCAGTTCGGTGCTGATCTCCGCATCTGAATGCGTGACGTCGCCCGGCTGGGTTCCGGTCACGCTGACGATCGTGATCCGGGCGTTTTGCCATCTCGCCATTTGCGCCGCGACATCCAGAGCTTTGCGAATTTCCGGCGGCAGGTGAATATCAACCGGGATCATAATGTGACTAAACATGGCATCTTCCTCCTGCCGCCGATGTTAGCGGGCTCAGGAATAGAGCACTTTGATCTGCCTCATGTAGTTGATCGCGACTATTTCTATCGGTTTGGTCCGTTCCCAGCTAGCCTTCCTGACTATACTCGACGCCGATGATCACACCCGTTGCATCCGCAAGACACAACCACGGTGCCTGAGCGCCAGCGACCTCAATTGTCGTGATTGTTCCAGTCGGTACCGATTCAGTCGAAACCGCGTTGACGTCAGCGGCCTGAACACCCGTCTCAGCCGATACCAGCGCCTCACAACTGCCTTGAAGGTCGGTCTCTGACGACCCCTGTCCCCCTCCTTGCGTACAGGCGGATAACATCGCACCAACGACAAATAGAATAGCTTGCTTCATCATTCCCCCCGGGATGGTTCATCAGACCCGAGGGTTGTAGGATTACGGCCAATTGGCAAGGGGGTCATTCCGAGACCGGCGCAGTATCTTTCGCAGGTTGTTCTTCGCTTTTGAGCAGCAGAACCAGCGCGATCGCGGTTAAAACGACACCGACCAGCACCATGACGGTTGGCGCGGGCCGCCCAAGCGCGATCTCCCACAGGATCACCCAGCTGGGGATCAGATATGTGTAGGCCATAACCTTGGCCGACGGCAGGCGCAGCGCTGCAAACTGGACCAGAACGAAACTGGAGGCCGTTGCGAAGATAGAAAGATACAGCAGACTGACCCAGACGATCAGCGGCAGGTTCGCCCAATCGGTTGCACGGATGTCTGACCAGCCGACCACCGTCAGGATGACGCAGCCTGCAACCAGTGTTCCAAATGTAAAGACCACTGCGGGCTCGCCCCGGTTCAGTTTGCGCACCATCGGCGTGTAGATTGCATGCGCCATGCAGCCCCAGAAAAAGATGATCTCTCCGCCACCGATCTCGAAGGCGCGAAAGGACTGCCAATCGGCGCGAAAGATAACCCATAAAGCTCCGGTTGCCCCCACCGTCAGGGCAAAAGCCATACGCGGCGTGGTGATCTGGCGCAGCAGAACCCACCCGGCGACTGCAGACATGACCGGCGTCAGGGTGAATACCGCGGATGTGCTGACCGGATCTGCGGTTTTCAGGCCGTAAAACATAAGAACAAAGTAAGTGGCGAACAGCCCGCCCAAAACGGCGTATCGCCACGGCGCTTGCGCAGCGCTGCGCGGCAAACCGGTGGTGGCTAACGCGGCAATGCCGATGATGACGGCCGCAATCAGAAACCGTCCGGCTGTAATCGCCAACGGCGCAATCTGATTGGCCACGATGGACCCCAGCGAGAAGCTACCTGCCACCAAAACCGAGAAGGTGATCATGGCCAGATGGCCACGCGCCTGCGGTGTCACGAAAGCCAGCCCTTGGACTGTTCCTTGAGGAATGACAGGAACGCCTGCACCTTGGTCGTACGATGCAGGTCTACATGTGTCACCAGCCATAGCTTGCCCGACCATTCGGGCAGCGGTTCCATTACTTCGACCAGTTCCGGATCGCGGGTTGCTTCCCACCGGGCCATGAAGCCGATCCCAGCACCTGCCAGAACCGCCTCGCGCATGCAGAAGTTGTTGGTACAGCGGAATGCGATTGCCTCGGCAGGAACGTTTTCGCGCAGCCATCTGGAAAACGGTGCGCGGCTGTTCTCATCATCCGTGCCGACAAATAGGTGGTCGGCGAATTCGTCCAAGCTGGCCGGTCGACCGCGGCGCGCAATGTAAGACTTGCTGGCAAACAGCCCGATTTCTTGCGGGATAAACGGCTGCACCACATTGTCAGGCTGATCCGGGGCAGCGCCCGCCCTGATCGCCACATGTGCCTCGCCATATTCCAAACGGAACAGGCGGTCCCCGGTCAGGTAACGCACGATCAGGCCCGGATGCATTGATTGGAACTCGGACAGGGCGGGAACGACTAAGGGCGCCAGCGAGGCCAGAGATGTTACAACCAATTCGCCCGACACGTCATCGCCGCGCCCTTTCATTCGGCCCACCAACTGATTGAACTGATCTTCGGTGGCCTGAGCCACGCGCAGAAGGTCCTCTCCGGCATCGGTTGGGGTATAGCCACGGGCGTGGCGTTGGAACAGTTTGACGCCCAGTCGCGCCTCGATCGCGTCGATATGGCGGATCACGGTGGCATGGTGCACGCCCAAGATTTCTGCCGCGCCGCTGACGGTGCCCATCCGAGCGACCTGATACGCGGTTTTGACTTCGTCCCAATTATCCATGCTCAAGCCCACTGTGCAAATTCCAACAATACCTGTTGGTATATCCGCGTTTCGTTCGCTGGCGCAACACTCATATTGGGATCGGAAACAGACACCCCGCCAAAAAGGAAACCCTGACATGACCAAGACCATCCTGCATATCGACGCCTCGGCCCGCCGCACCGGATCCGCCACCCGCGACCTTTCCGGCCAGATTATCGGGCATCTTGGCGCCGGGCGCATCATCCGTCGCGATCTTGCCAGCCCCCTGCCCTTGCTTACCGAAGACTGGATCAACGCCAACTTCACCCCCGCGGATCAGCGTGACGAGGTTCAACGTGATCTGCTGGCCCTGTCCGACGAGTTGGTAAGCGAGCTGCAAAACGCCGACACCATTGTTATCGGGCTGCCGATCTACAATTTCTCGGTGCCTGCGGCCTTCAAGGCCTGGATCGACCTTGTCGCCCGCGTGGGTCTGACCTTTGCCTATTCGGAAACCGGCCCCAAAGGCCTGCTGGAAGGTAAGCGCGCCGTGCTGGCAATCGCGTCCGGCGGCACCGAAGTAGGGTCCGAGATCGACTTTGCCACCAACTATGCCAAGCACGTTCTAGGGTTCATCGGCATCCGCGACGTCGACGTGATTGCGGCTGACAGGATGGCGCTGGATGCGGACGCCGCGTTGGCGAATGCCCAAAAAGCGGTAACTCAACTCGCCGCCTGATCCACCTCTGGCCTTTGTCTTGTGAAACGTCCAGTCTGCCTCAAGCGAGATTTGCAGACTGGGCGTATATCATGAAGAAAATCGGCATTCTGGGCGGTGTGGGCTGGGCTTCGACCGTGGATTATTACCGAGCGATCGCAGAAGGGGCCAGCAGGCACTTTGCCAATCGCGGCCACGGCTCGCCCCTGCCGATCCCACCCATGACAATCGAATCCGTAACACAAGCCAAAACCCGCGCGCTGCGGGGCACCGCCGGGAACGAAACCAGTTGGTCCGGGTTTGACGCGGTGTTTCGCGAGGCGCTGCTGACGCTTGAAAACGCGGGCTGCGACTTTGGCATCATCGCCTCGAACACTCCGCACGCGCGACTGCATGCGATCCGGCAAGGTATCACCATGCCCATTCTCAGCATTTTCGATGCAACGGCTGAGGCCACAGCATCTGCCAAGGCGTCCACAGCCCTGGTTCTGGGAACGACAGTGACCATGCAGGCCAGCAATTATTCAGACCGGTTGGCCGCCGAATGGATCACTGCAAATGATCGCCTGCCCGAAACGGAAATTGCCGAGATGCAGGCGATGATCGACAGTGACTTCTACGGCGGCGCATCAGACACAGCGCGCGCGCGTTTGCTCGCTTTCTGTGACAAGCACGCAAAGCCTGGAACTGCGATCCTGTTGGCGTGCACCGAACTGCCGCTGGCCTTTCCCGACCACCTGGATCACCCTGTTTTCGAGGCCGACGGCCACCTGTTCGTCAATCCGTCCGCTGCCCATGTCGCCGCAGCCCTCGAAGAGGCGCTGAGCGACTGATCACAGCAGCCAGGTGACCTCGCATCCGATCCGATCGAAGAATGCCATTAGGTCATCGCGTGTCATGGCGACAGTCCGGTCATTTACCAGCGGATGCATATAGATGACGTCCGCCGTTTGCGCGGCGGCGTCCATGAAGAACCGCACATCGTTTGACGCCCCGTTGATCATGGCCAGCGGACTGACCGCGCCGGGGCGGATGCCAAGGTTCTGAAACAACCGATCCGCCGATCCAAAGGACAGATTACCGATCCCCAACTCTGTGCCCAACGCCTTGAGGTCAATCTCGCGGCTTTGTTCCAGCGTCACCAGATAGTTCCGCTTTTTCTTGTCGCGCAGGTACAGGTTCTTGAGGCGCAGGGAGTTTTCGCCCGGCACCAGGAATTGCTCTTTAACGCCTTTGGCATCCTCAACCGTGCGCAGGGGGATATGCGTGTGCAGACGATAGCTCAGCCCCCAGTCATCCAACCGCTGCAACAGCGCGTCTGAACTGATCGGCAACGTGTCTTGAAAAGCGGATGACGCGTCCATGAGAACCTCCTCGTTTGAGGCGCTCATCGCGCAATGCGCTGACAGATTCAAGCCACGACAGGCCTAAAAATCGATGCTAGCGTGCCGCCATGAAAGTCACGCGCAGCACCCCGGACCAACTGATCCTGACCAACACGCCATGGTTCATCGGCATCACGCTGGTACTCTTTATCCTCTGTTTTGTTGGGGCTGGTTTGTTCATGGTCAGCGAGGGTGGCGAAGGCATATTGTTCGGCATCTTCTTTGCTCTGTTCGGTGGCGGGTTGGGCTTTGGCGCATTCTGCGTCTTTGTGCGCCGCGTACAGGTCATATTGGACCGCAACAGCAATAGCATCTTGATCCGTCGCCAATCGATCTTTGGATATGACGCAGTAGAACATGAGTTGTCGAACCTGTCCCATGCCGAGGTGGAAACCACCACCTCGACCCGCGACAGAACCACGTCCAAGATGCATCGCCCCGTTCTAGTCCTTAAAAAAGGCATGAGTGCTGGTCGTCACCCGATCGTCGAAGCCTATGTCAGCGGGCGCGGCGCACAGCGGATGGTTGATGCGGTCAACAACTGGCTACCCGCGCGAGAGGTTGACTCGGACAGCCAATCGGCCTAAATCGCCGTCAAACATCCGGAAGCGTCTGATCTTCCGGTCCCTTGAGTCGTTCAGGGATCGCCCCCCACCAGCGTGTCACGCCCGTGGGGGCAATTGTGCATTTAACCGGCGCTTCCTACCTAGGAACTGCCATCAGATAACCGGCTAAGGAGGCCGAAGGCATGTTTGAAAATCTATCCGAACGCCTCTCTGGCGTCTTTGACCGGCTGACCAAACAGGGTGCCCTGTCCGAAGAGGACGTCAAAACCGCTCTGCGTGAGGTTCGGGTTGCCCTGCTTGAGGCTGACGTCTCGCTGCCGGTGGCGCGCGAATTCGTCAAGAAAGTGCAGGATCAGGCCACCGGTCAGGCGGTGACCAAATCAATCACCCCCGGACAGCAGGTCGTCAAGATCGTGCACGACGCGATGGTTGACACCCTGCGCGGCGAGGAAGACCCCGGCGCTCTGAAAATCGATAACCCGCCTGCTCCGATCCTGATGGTCGGCCTGCAGGGCTCAGGTAAAACGACCACGACCGGTAAGCTGGCGAAGCGCCTGAAAGAGAAAGAGGGCAAGAAGGTCCTTATGGCCTCGCTGGACGTTTATCGCCCGGCGGCGATGGATCAGCTGGCCGTTCTGGGCACGCAGGTCGGCGTCGATACCCTGCCGATCGTTCCTGGCCAGAAACCCGTCGACATCGCCAAACGTGCCAAGCAACAGGCGACGCTGGGTGGCTATGACGTCTATATGCTGGATACTGCTGGCCGTCTGCACATTGACGAAGTGCTGATGAACGAGGTCGAGCAGGTTCGTAACGTTGTTGATCCGCGCGAGACCCTGCTGGTGGTCGACGGCCTGACCGGTCAGGTCGCCGTTGAAGTGGCCGAGGAATTCGAAGCCAAGGTCGGCATTTCCGGCGTAGTCTTGACTCGGATGGACGGCGACGGGCGCGGTGGTGCGGCGCTGTCTATGCGTGCGGTCACCGGCAAGCCGATCCGCTTTGTCGGTTTGGGCGAGAAAATGGACGCGCTCGAAACCTTTGAGCCGGACCGGATCGCGGGACGTATTCTGGGCATGGGCGACATCGTTGCCCTGGTCGAAAAAGCCCAGGAAACGATGGAGATGGAACAGACCGAGCGCATGATGAAGCGCATGGTTAAAGGTCAGTTCAACATGAACGACCTGAAGATGCAGCTGGAACAGATGATCCAGATGGGCGGCATGCAGGGCATGATGGGCATGATGCCCGGCATGGGTAAGATGGCCAAGCAAGTCGAAGAGGCGGGCATGGACGACAAGGTGCTCAAGCGCCAGATCGCCCTGATCCAGTCCATGACCAAACGCGAACGTGCCAACCCGCAACTGTTGCAGGCGAGCCGTAAGAAACGGATCGCAGCCGGTTCCGGCATGGAGGTCAGTGACCTCAACAAGCTGATCAAGATGCACCGGCAGATGTCGGACATGATGAAGAAGATGGGGAAAATGGGCAAAGGCAAGATGCTGAAGCAGGCCATGAAAGGCATGTTCGGTAAAGGTGGCCCCAGCCCCGAAGACATGGCCGCAGGCATGGACCCCAAGGCGCTGGAACAGGCGGCCAAAGCGATGGGCGGAAAGATGCCTGGAATGGGTGGCGGCATGGCCCTGCCCCCGGGTCTGAGCGGTTTCGGAAAGAAAAAGTGACACCAGCACGCTGCACCCAGCCCCCGTCCGGAAAGGCGGCGATGGCAGCAGCGCAATATCGCGCGGCCCTGCCGGTCATTCAAACCCGGCGGCTGGTTCTGCGTGCATCCACTCTGGATGACTTGCCTATTTGGACCACAGTTTGCGGCGAGAGCTTTGGCAGTTCCGAACAGGAGGCTTGGACCGAGTTTTCCTACTATACCTCCGGCTGGCTTCTGCATGGGCATGGCCTGTTCACGGTGACCCTGAAGAACGATGATCAGATCGCTGGTTTCGTTTTGCTGGGGCTGGAATGGGATGACCGCGAGCCCGAGCTTGGCAATATGCTCAGCGCCGAACACCGCATGCAAGGCTACGCGACTGAGGCCTGCACTGCCGTACGTGACTTCGGTTTCGACCTGCTCGGATCGGGCCAGTTCGTCAGTTATGTCTCGCGGTCGAACATGCGTTCGAATGCGTTGGCGCAACGCCTTGGCGCATCCCGGGACGCAGCGGCCGAGAGCGCCTTTGACGCAGATCAGCGTGTCTGGCGCTATGGCGAGGTGCAAGCATGACACCGTCGATCCCCAGGTTGGAAACCGAACGCCTGATCATGCGGGCCCCTAGCGAAGCGGACTTGGAAGCCGAGGCCGAATTCTTTGCCAGCGACGCATCGAAATTCGTCGGCGGCCCCCTGCGCCCTGATGAAACATGGCGCGCCATTGCCATGCTGCTGGGTCATTGGGCCATGCGCGGCTACGGGTTCTGGGGCGTCGAGGAAAAGGACACAGGCTCCTATGTCGGCCACGTCGGCCTGTGGTGCCCGCACAGCTGGCCCGAACCTGAAATCGGTTGGACGTTGATGAATAACGCAACTGGTAAAGGTTACGCGACCGAGGCCGCGCTGGCCGCGCGCGCGCATGCCTATGATGTGCTGGGCTGGGAAACGGCAATTTCGCTGATCGACCCGGAGAATCTGGGCAGCAAGGCCGTGGCCGAACGTCTGGGTGCCCAGTTCGATTATACTTTCGAACATCCGGCTTTTGGCACGATGCAAGTCTGGCGGCACCCTGCCCCGGCCGATCTGGTGAACGGCGGGATGGAGGCCTACGCATGACCTCGTACACCATCCCCACCGTAGAAACAGAAAACCTGATCCTACGGGCACCACAAGAAGGTGATCTGCCCGCGATGACAACCTTCTTCGCGTCGGACCGCAGCCGCATGGTCGGTGGCCCAAAAACGCCACTGGAAGCATGGCGGTCCCTTTTGGGCCGGTTCGGGCATTGGGCCATTATGGGTTACGGTGGTTGGCACATCGTTGAAAAAGCCAGCGGCGCCTTTGCAGGCTGGACCGGCATCATCAACGCGACGGGCTGGGATGAGCCCGAATTGGGCTGGGTCATTTTTGATGGTTTCGAAGGCAAAGGAATTGCGTTCGAGGCCGCGATGGCTGCCCGCGCCTATGCCGCCCAACACCAGGGGGTGAATGGCCCGATTTCGTACATCGCCCATGAAAACAACCGCTCGCGCGCATTGGCCGAACGTCTTGGCGCCACCTATGAACGCGAGGGCGAGGTTGTGGGTCAACGCTGTCAGGTTTGGCGGCACCCGAAGCTCGAATTCTCTGACACCGCTTTGACCACCGAAAGGACCGGCCAATGAACAACCCTGTGACTCGGGCTGCGACGTTGCTGAAAGAGCATCGCGAAAGCATCGACCGGCTGGACGCGATCCTCGTCTACACTCTGGGCGAGCGGTTCAAGCACACCCAGGCCGTTGGCAAGCTCAAGGCCGAACACGACCTTCCCCCGTCCGATCCCTCGCGCGAGTCCGCGCAGATCGCACGGTTAGAAGACCTGGCGGACAAGGCCCATCTGGACCCAGATTTCGCCAAGGCTTTCCTGAACTTCATCATTCAGGAAGTCATCCGACACCACAAGAAACACCAGAACTAAACCGGTTAATCACCGGATACGCCATTCAAAGGAGATACCACCATGGCAATGAAAATTCGTCTCGCCCGCGGCGGCTCGAAAAAGCGTCCTTTCTATCGCATCGTGGCTGCTGACAGCCGCATGCCGCGCGACGGCCGTTTCATCGAGAAACTGGGCACCTACAACCCGCTGCTGCCGAAAGACAGCGAAGAGCGCGTGAAAATGAACATGGAGCGCATTCAGTACTGGCTGGATCAGGGCGCACAACCCACCGACCGTATTGCACGCATGCTGGAAGCTGTAGGCACCCTTAACAAGGCCGAGCGCAACAACCCCAACAAGGGTACCCCGGGCAAGAAAGCTCAGGAACGCGCAGAAGAGAAAGCTGCAAAGGTTGCTGAAGCCGCCGAGGCAGCTGCTGCTCCGGCTGAAGAAGCAGCGGCAGAAGAGTAAGCAGGACAGCGCGTGCAGGATCAGGATTTCACCGACGATTTTCGCACGCAGTTTGAACTGCTGATGCGGCTCCGGCGCGATGTGCGCCGGTTTCGCTCCGATCCCATGGACGAGGCGGTGCTGACGCGCTGCCTCGACACATTTCGCCTGGCCCCTTCGGTGGGCCTGAGCGAACCTTGGCGCGTCATCCGCGTCGAAAGCGAAGCGGCGCGTGCCGCCGCGCTGGAAAATTTCCAACACGCCAATGAAAAGGCCCTTGCAGGCTATTCGGGCGACAAGGCGCTGAAATACAGCCGCCTGAAGCTGTCCGGCATGCAGGAAGCGCCTGTTCAGCTGGCTGTGTTCTCTGATGAGACGACCAACAAAGGTCTGGGGCTGGGCGCGGGCACGATGCCCGAGATGCGCCGCTATTCCGTGGTCGCCGCGATCACCTTGTTCTGGCTCGCTTTGCGGGCCGAGGGATTGGGTCTGGGCTGGGTCTCAATCCTTGATCCAGAACAGATGAAACGCGATCTGGCTGTGCCTGACGATTGGTCTCTGGTCGGCTACTACTGCGTGGGCTGGCCGGAAGAAATGTCTGAAAGACCCGAACTTGAGCGTGCCGGCTGGGAACAGCGCAGCGCCCGATTGCATATCGAAACGCGGTAAAGCCAGATGTTCGGACTGATACGACTTCCCATCCTGTTGCTGATCGCTTTTATTGTGGGCGTGTTCTTTGAGCGCAATAACCAACGCGAGGCATGTGCCCCGCTTGGAGACTGGCAGGACGGATTATGTGTAACCACGGAAGAGCCAAATGACTGATCTGATCTGCGTGGGCAGCGTTGCGGGGTCTTACGGCGTGCGCGGCGAAGTGCGGCTAAAAAGTTTTTGCGCCATCCCTGAGGATATCGAGACCTATTCGCCCTTAACTGACGAAGACGGCAAGGAACGCTATCCGCTGGTGCTGACCCGCCCAATCAAAAACGGCTTTGCGGCGCGTCTGGGTGGGATCGAGACCAAGGAACAGGCAGACGCTATCAACGGCCTCCGCCTGTTCGCGCGGCGTGATCAGCTGCCATCATTGCCTGATGATGAATTCTATCACACCGACCTGATCGAGCTTGAGGTCTATGACACCGGCGGTACGCTGCTGGGTCGCGTGAAGTCGGTGCAAAACCACGGCGCTGCAGATCTGCTGGAACTTCACGGGCCGGGGCTGAAAGGCACCGTTTTGCTGCCCTTCACGCTTGAGGTTGTTCCGACCGTGGATCTGGACAAAGGTCGCATCATCGCAGACCCGCCCGAGGGCCTGATCTGATGCGACGCGTTCTGCTGCATCTGGGGCTGCACAAGACCGGAACCACCGCAGCACAATCGTTTCTGTATGAAAACCGCGAGTTGATCTGGCCACATTTCGCGCTGTTGCTGCCTTACAAGACGCGCAAATTTGGGCTGTCAGGTGCCGCGACCCGACATTCCATCTATGGAACCGTAGGAACGCTGTCCGAGTTCAGCTCGCAGACCCGAGAGTATCTGGCCACGCGAAACTTCGGCACGAAACGCGGCCTGATCGTCAGCGAAGAGAATTTCAGCGGCCTGCGACCCAGCCGCAATATCGAACAGGGATATGCTGCCGCACCGGATCTGGCCGCTTGTCTGGTGGACGCCGTCCGCGATCGGTTCGAGGATCAGGAGGTCGATATAACGATCTACCTATCCCTGCGCCAGCGCGGAGCGTGGTTGCGCAGCCTTTGGGCGCACGATCTTCAGAGAACCCGCGAGGTCCAGGATTTCGAAACCTTCCGCACGAACATGGATCACCTGCCTCCGCTAGAGGAAACGGTTTCGGATATTCGCAAGAAACTGCCGTCGGTCACCGTGACCGAAGAGTGGCTGGAAGAGACGCATTTGCGACGCTTTGGTCCCGGTACGCCATTTGCCGAATTCCTGAACTTGCCTCGGGAAAAAGCGCAGCTTTTAGTGCCGCCCACAAAGTCCAACAGCAGGCTGCCGGAAAGCGTGCTAGCCGAATTGCTGACGCTGAACCGATCCCATCTGGACGAAGCGGAACTGACCCGGCAAAAAGCGCTGGTAGTAGAGCGGGCAAAGAACGCGATGGTCGGCACAATATGATAGACAAGCCAAGCAAATCTCATGGACGCAAGGCAATCCGACCCACGCTGAAGCCTCGTGAATTGATGACTCCAACACCTGATCTGCACGGGGTCTGGAAGGCAAAAATCATCACCCTGTTCCCTTCCGCCTTTCCCGGCGTTCTCGGCGAAAGCTTGACGGGCAAAGCCTTGCAAGAAGGGTTGTGGCAATTAGAGACCGTGGATCTGCGCCAGTTCGGCGTTGGCAAGCATCGCAATCTCGATGACACGCCGGCTGGCGGCGGCGCGGGTATGGTGTTGCGCGCAGACGTGCTGGGTGAGGCAATCGAACACACAATGGCTGGCGTGCAGGGCAACTGGCCATTGATCTACCTCAGCCCGCGCGGTCGCCGCATGGATCAACGTATGATGCAAAACCTCGCACGCTGCGACGGCATGACCTTGCTCTGCGGTCGGTTCGAAGGCGTCGATGAACGCGTGTTGGAACATTACGGCGTTCAGGAAGTCAGCCTTGGGGATTTCGTGATGACCGGAGGTGAGATTGCGGCCCAGGCGCTGATTGACTCAACTGTGCGGTTGATTCCCGGCGTATTGGGCAACCAGGCCTCAGCCGAAGACGAAAGCTTTTCCTCGGGTCTTTTAGAGCACCCGCAATACACCCGACCCGCAGATTGGAAAGGCCGCCCGATCCCCGACATTCTGATGTCTGGTCATCACGGGCGCATTGCCGAATGGCGGCACCAGATGTCTGAAGAGATCACCCGCAAGCGACGCCCTGATCTGTGGGAACGTTATCAGAAAACGCGCAAAGACGATTAACCGCCGGCCTTCCACCGCGCCCATATCTCGGGCGGACCATTGAACGTGTTGATATCCACCTTGCCCTGAACACCGGGGACCAGCCCCGTGCCCGTATACTGCCAAAATCGCCACGCGGCCTTGGGGTAAACGTTGCGCGGGTGCCCGGCGACCGACCGCAGCCAGAATTCCGTCTTGGGCAGGCGTGCGATATCGGTATCACCGTAGAAATCCACGGTCGTATAGACGATCGGGCGGCGGCCATAGTGGCTTTCCAGGATATCAAGGAACCGCTTCGCCTCGGACCGGACGGTGGCACCGTCGGGTCTGATTGTGCATGTCTTGGAATGTGGCGTCCATTCCATATCCAGCACGTGCGGCAGGTCGGCACCTCGGGGCACGTTCTCGATGAACCATTTCGCCTGCTCATGCGCTGGTCGGCAGAAATAGTAGTAGTGATAAGCCCCCCAGGGAACGCCCGCGGCTTGCGCGCCTCGCCGGTGGTCGTCGAACAAAGGATCGGCCACGTCGCCCCCCTCGGTCGCCTTGATGAATACGAAACTGACACCGGATGACTTGGCCCTGCGCCAGTCAATCGGACCCTGCCACCGCGAAACATCGAGCCCGTGAACCGGATAATGCCCCGGGTGCCGGCCTTCCCACTCGTGCGGCTTGGCATCCCCAAAGCTTGGAAAAATGACCGAGGGCGACGTGGTGCTCAGAAATGCCTTAGCTTCGACCTGTTGGGGCGGAGGGCTGCTGCGACCGCAGGACAGGGTCGCGAAGGCCAAAACAGCCAGCATCAATGCTGTGCGCATGGTATGTTCCTGTTCCAAATTTCTGCTCTTATAATTCCCTCTAGAATGCCTGATCTGCCTGACAAGGCAACGATGTTGTT
Organism: Ruegeria sp. Alg231-54; assembly: GCF_900143525.1. Taxonomy (GTDB): domain Bacteria; phylum Pseudomonadota; class Alphaproteobacteria; order Rhodobacterales; family Rhodobacteraceae; genus Ruegeria. The sequence continues at coordinate 134,820 of NZ_FREZ01000010.1, forward strand.
GGCCGGTGGCGAAATCTTACCATCTGGCCCTGACCATTCTTGCGATTCAGGCTTGATCCCTGCCCACAAAGCCCGTAAAGCAGCGCAATCCGGTGCCGCGACCTGCGACTCCGGTGTTTTGGTTTGCATCATGGCGTGACGCCCGGCTTTCTTCGGCCACGGCGCGGCAGGGCGAACCGGACCAAAGGAATATTCGATCTGACCTCTGGCGGGCTGTACGCAGGACCCGGTGAAGACCAAGAGCTCTCAGGCCGTGCTCAACTTCGTGGACCAACCACGAGCAGATAGGAGAAATGCGATGGACCTGATCGCACAGCTTGAGGCGGAACAGATTGCCGCCCTGGGGAAAGACATCCCCGATTTCAAAGCCGGGGACACCATCCGTGTCGGCTTTAAAGTGACCGAAGGGTCGCGCACCCGTGTACAGAACTACGAAGGCGTCTGCATCGCCCGCAAAGGCGGCAACACCATCGCCGGTGCGTTCACCGTTCGCAAAATTTCGTTTGGCGAAGGTGTGGAGCGTGTGTTCCCGCTGTATTCGACCAACATCGACAGCATCACCGTTGTCCGCCGTGGCCGCGTCCGTCGCGCCAAACTGTACTATCTGCGCTCGCGCCGTGGTAAATCCGCGCGTATCGCAGAAGTCACCAACTACAAGCCCAAGGCTGGCGCCGAAGCGTAAGGAACGGAAAGATGAAAAAAGACATCCATCCCGATTATCACGTCATCGACGTCAAAATGACCGATGGCACCGTAGTTCAGATGAAATCCACCTGGGGCGCCGAAGGCGATCAGTTGGCTCTGGAAATCGACCCCTCTGTGCACCCTGCATGGACCGGTGGTTCGTCGCGCCTGTTGGACGCCGGCGGCCGTGTGTCGAAGTTCAAGAAGAAATACGAAGGTCTGGGCTTCTAAGCCAGACCCGTTTGAGATGCGAAAGGCCGCCCACCGGGGCGGCCTTTTTTGTGCGTAGAACGTTGCCAAAAATAAGTGGCTAAGCCAGCCGCATGATCAACTCGACCTCACCATCGACAAGCCGGCCAGTCGGCGCAAACCCGAACGATTGATAAAGCGGCAGCGCACTGCCAGGTTCGTCGACGACGCTGATCACCAGGTTAGAGCGACCCTTTTTCAAAGCCACGGATTTCGCAAAATCCAATGCGGCTATTCCATAGCCCCGGCCCTGACGAGATCTATCGACCATCAGCCGCCAGATATAGACGCCATCCGGGTCATCCTCGTCATCCAATTCTGCATCGGGATGTGCCATGTCGATAATGGCAAGCAATCCCACCGCATCGCCGCCATCCCAAATGCCATAGATTTCTGACCCCGGTTCGAAAATCGACTGCGCCATCGTCATTAGATTTGTCGCGACAAACCCTGCCTGATTTTCGCGCACAGACAATGCCGCCAAAGGGCGCAAGGTTTTTTGAGAGAGTAATGCAAACTCAACCATGGAGACCTAATATCACAGCCGGATTTCCAGTAGAAGAATTGCCAACAGTTGAAGCAAACTCAACTCTTCGCACGCGTCAGCTCGGCTGCGCTGTGTACGGGCGGAACCGGGCCCCGAAGCAACATCAGCGCCAAAGCCATCCCGACTAGAGCCGCCACCGCAGCAACAAGCATCGCGCTGTCGAAGGCGTTGTCCTGCAAGTCCCTAAGGGCCTTAGCTAAAGCGCTGCTAGTTTCAGGATCCATTTTAGCGATCAGTTGTTGGATTTGGCTCGGCGTCCCATGGGTTAGGGCATGGGCCAGATCTTCTCGCTGGGCGGACCCGGCGGGCAAAGCACTCATGACCTCGGAAATACCTCTGCGGGTCGTTATTGCTTCGGCCAAACCTCCGACCACGGCGCCCAGTGTCGCGCCAAAATATAGGCAGGCGTTAATCACCCCGGATCCCTGCCCCACATGCTCTTCTGGCAACACGCGCAGACCGAGCCGGGGTAAAAGTGAAAAACAGATACCTAATCCAATGCCGACGATCATCAGCTTCCACCAGATCTCGGCATATAGGGTGGAGTTCGAAGTTGTCATCAACAGCAAGAACCCACAGGCCATCGCCCCCAAGCCGATCACGATAGGCCATTGAAAGCTGTAGGGCGCCAGAAACCGGGGTGCGGTGACCGAGATCACGAACATGCTGAGGCTAAGCGGCATGATCGCCAAACCTGCGCCGATGGGCGAATAGCCGAAGGCATCCGGGGATTGAACGAACGTGTTGAAGTACACAAAGAAACAGAACAGCGTGAAGCCGGTGAAGAACATGCCAACGGCGGCCATGAAATAACGCGGATGCTTGAAGTATCGCAGTTCGATCAACGGATCGTCGCTGCGGCGGGACACGATAACAAGGATGATTGTCGCAACCGCCGCAACACCCAGCGGCATCAATGTTATCGGCGTTGCCCACCCGCTACTTTCCCCATTGCTGAGCGCAAAGGACAGCGGGCCAAGGAACAACAGCAACGCAAAAGCGCCCGGATAATCAAACTTCGCCCCGGCCTGACGCGTGTCCGGCACGTACCCACGTCGGCTGACATGCAGCCCAATCAGGAAGGCGAACACCAGCAACACCAAATCGGTCGCAAACACCGCGCGCCAGCTTATATAGTGGGCAAAGGCACCGCCGACGATCGGCCCGACACCAATGGCAAGACCGACAATTGCGCCCCATGCGCCGGTAACACCGGCGCGCTGTTCTTCTGGTGTGGCGGCGGTGAGCAATGACAGAGATGTTCCAAACAAGGCCGCAGCACCCGCACCCTGCGCCCCGCGCCCAAACAGAAGCATCGCGCCGTCTTGCGCAAACAGGACCGAGGCGGACCCAATTCCGAAGACAATCATACCAGCGAAGAACACGCCCATCTTGCCGGTGATATCGCCCAACCGGCTGACTATTGTGACCAGCGTGGCGCTGGCCACTGTATAGGTTGCCATCACCCATTGCAGACCGGATGGCGTCAAATCGAACTCAGCCTTGAGGTTCGGCAGGATGGTCGCAACAGCCGTTGTGTTAAACCCAACAACCATCATACAGATAGCCGTCATCGCCAGCACAACGCGGGCACCCCCCTCATGCGATGGGTCAGAAGGCGTCTTGTCGGTCATAATTCCACCCGAAAACTCATTGTTCTTAAAAGCAATTAATCAGCAGTTTAGCGATTTTTGTCGCTGCGCATAGGGTCGGCTTTAGATCCAGTAAGACAGAGCCACCGGCAGGACGATGATCGTGGCCAGCGTCGACACAAGAATGAAACCAGCAACATCCGGCCCGTATTCCGGCACATGCTGGTCAATGAACAGGTAAGTCGCAACCGAGGACGGCATCAGGCAACACAGGATCACCGCGCCGCGCTCAGCCCCGGTGAAACCAAAAACCCATACCAAAGCGCTGGCGATTGCAATCGCCATGACCAGATGCAGAACGGTCAACAGCACCGCCCGGCCCAGGCTTTTGATCCGCAACGTTGCCAGCGTATGGCCCAATGTCAGCAGCATCAGTGGGATCGAGAGCCCCCCAAGAATGTCGAAGGATTTTGCCAGCGGTTGAGGCAAGCTTGATCCGCTCGCCATAAGGATCAGGGATAGGATCACTGCATAAATGATCGGGGACGTGACGAGCTTTCTGGGCGAAAACTCCCCCGACGGGATCCACATGCCGACGGTGAAAATGCTGATCAGCACCACCACGACAAATCCCATTGTATAGGCCATTCCCGCATCACCCAACGCAAGCAAGGCGATAGGCAACCCGATATTGCCCACGTTCCCATGCATAAGCGGCGTCAAAAAGGCCCGAACCGGCAGACGCATGGTTTTAAGTGCCAGAAATCCCAAAACTCCGAACCCCGCAATGGCCAGCGCTGCGGCCGTCATGACGTCCAGAAAGGTGCCTACCGCGATCTTGGTTGTGGACAGGTGCGAGATGATCAGCGTCGGGTACCCAACGCGCGAAACGATCCCACCGATAACTTTGTTGTCGAACGGTGCCTTGATCGCGGCAAGAGCATAGCCGATTCCGGCGCAGATCAGCACCGGCAGAACCACGTTCAAAACGTTCAAAAACAGATGGTCCAACCGGTTCCCCTATTGCAAAACCCTGATTTTAACTGTGAAACAGCCTATTCGCTTTGGCAAGCGCGGGTCCTAACCGACCCAGCCGGTTGAGTTTTCCAAATTAGAGCCTGATATTGCTCTGCGCGGGCGCTTGGGGTTCTTCCCTTCCCGGCCTCCACAACATATAGTGGTCGGTAACAACGTGTGGTTAAGCACGGCGGGACGTGGGAATACAAGCATGGCACATATTATCGTAGTGGGGAACGAGAAGGGCGGCGCGGGCAAATCGACCGTGTCGATGCATGTAGCGACCGCACTGGCGCGATTGGGTCACAAGGTCAGCACACTGGACCTTGATCTTCGACAGCGCAGCCTTGGTCGATACTTCGAGAACCGCGGCAATTTTCTGAAAAACGCGGACCTGACCCTGCCCGGCCCCCGCCATCATGACCTGCCCGAGATTGATGCGTCCAAACTGAAGCCCGGCGAGAATATCTATGATCACCGCTTGTCCGCCGCGGTGTCCGAACTGGAAAGCGACAGCGATTTCATCCTGATCGATTGTCCCGGATCGCACACCCGCCTAAGTCAGGTGGCACATTCGCTGGCCGATACGCTGATCACGCCGCTGAATGACAGCTTTATCGACTTTGACCTGCTGGCACGGATCGACTCGAAGGGTGAAAAAATCCTGGGCCCGTCAGTCTATTCAGAAATGGTGTGGAACGCGCGCCAACTGCGCGCGCAGGCGGGACTAAAGCCCATCGACTGGGTGGTTGTCCGCAACCGCGTCGGCACCCAGCGCATGGTCAACAAGGAAAAGATGCAGCGCGCGATTGAGATGCTGTCCCAGCGCATCGGCTTCCGCGTCGCCTCGGGTTTCTCCGAGCGGGTGATTTTCCGCGAGCTTTTCCCACGCGGCCTGACCTTGCTGGACCTCAAGGATATCGGGGTCAAACAGCTGAACATTTCGAACATCGCTGCACGGCAAGAGCTGCGCGACATGATGAAAGAGCTTAACCTGCCGGGCGTTGAGATCGACTTCTAACGGCCACGTTTGGACGTTCCAGCCCCAGCGCTACTATACCTCGCTAAAATCGTAGATCGGGTGCGCCCCTGCCCTTTTGGGCAATGAGTTTTGACAATACCGGCAGCCTGACGCTTCAGCGTCGCGTTAAGGCTGACTCTGGATCGCCATTGGTTTCTTTATCAAAAATACAACCATCCAAAACACCTTTTTGGTATTTTTGATAATCCCAGCTATCTGCTTGATCTAATAATAGACAACTTTGAATGGATCAGGATGTGAATTCCACACCAGGCTATCAAAGGACAGGACGCCAAAACGCGCGTTTACGGGAGGACAGCCATGACCGATTCATCCATTGGGACGCCGGAGCAACTTCGGGATCCAAACTATTTTCCAGCCATTTATCGGGCCGTACCGCTGGGGATACAGCACGTGCTTGCAATGTTCGTGTCGAACGTTACTCCGGCGATTATCGTTGCCGGCGCGGCGGGTTTTGGCTTTGGCTCAAACAGCCCGGACTTTCCCGAGTTGCTGTATCTGATCCAGATGTCGATGCTTTTTGCTGGCGTTGCCACGCTGTTGCAAACGGTAACACTTGGCCCGGTTGGCGCAGCGCTTCCGATCGTACAGGGCACATCCTTTGCCTTCATTCCGATCATGATCCCTCTGGTTGCCGGAAAAGGCGTGGACGGTCTTGCCGCCCTGTTCGGGGGCGTGATCATCGGCGGATTGTTTCACGCCCTGTTGGGCACGGTAATCGGCAGGATACGCTTTGCACTACCGCCCTTGGTCACCGGATTGGTTGTGACGATGATTGGTCTTGCGCTGGTAAAGGTCGGCATCGAATACGCAGCCGGAGGCGTGCCAGCCAAGGCTTCAGGTGCAGAAAGCTATGGCTCATTGTCCAGCTGGACACCTGCGCTGATCGTTGTGTTTGTCACCTTGGGGCTGAAGTTTTTCGCGCGTGGCATGCTTTCCGTATCGGCTGTCCTGGTCGGTATTTTGGTGGGCTATGTTTATTGCCTCCTGGTTGGGAAGCTGCCCGTTGAAGTGATCTCAGGCTCGTGGGAACGCTCGGCGGCTTTCGCACTGCCGCAGCCTTTCAAATACGGCTTCGAGTTCTCGTTCGCCGCAGTAATCGGTTTCTGCCTCATGGCCTTTGTGTCCGCTGTCGAAACGGTCGGCGATGTCTCGGGGATCACCAAAGGTGGCGCAGGTCGTGAGGCCACCGACAAAGAGATACAGGGCGCCACATATGCTGACGGTTTCGGCTCTGCCATTGCTGGTGTCTTTGGCGGGTTCCCGAATACCTCGTTCAGCCAGAATGTCGGTCTGATCGCTATGACCGGTGTCATGAGCCGCCACGTAGTCACCATTGGTGCCATTTTCCTGATTGTGTGCGGTCTGGTGCCCAAGGTCGGCGGATTGATCCGAACGGTTCCGATCGAAGTGCTGGGCGGCGGCGTCATAGTCATGTTCGGCATGGTTGTCGCCGCAGGCGTATCCATGTTGTCGGATGTTGTATGGAACCGTCGCAACATGGTGATCTTTGCGGTTTCGCTTTCGATTGGTTTGGGGCTTCAACTCGAAGTCATGAACGTGGCACCCGGATCGGCAAATGCGCTGCAGCACCTGCCCGACACCCTGCGCGTCCTGGGCGCGTCAGGCATCCTTCCAGCGGCGTTTATCGCTATTGTGCTTAACCTGATCCTGCCAGAGACACTCGCTGATGAGGCGACAGAAGAAGTCTCTGGGGGTATGGCCGGCCACGGGCGCGGCGCGTTGGTTAAGGACGATCACGTCTGAGCCAGAAACCATTGCTTGGGCCTGTTCACAAATGGATAGGCCCAAGCCGCAGTTAATTTCGGCCACGAAACGCAAACTCAATCCCGTGCGTCATTCACTTTGTAAACCGTAAACAGTTCTTTCGGTTCCGGCACTCCACGCAGCATATAGCGACCGACAGAGACCAGTTCTGACGCGGCAGGTCGTGCAGCCTTTGCCACATCGTCCGAGATCAGGATCCGTTGCCCCAGCGACCGGTGCATTCCGGCAATCCGCGCGGTCTGGTTGACGGTCGGGCCGATGACGGTGAAGTCTAGGCGGTTCTCAGAGCCGATATTGCCGTACAGAATCTCACCTGCATGCAGCGCCAGCGTATAGTTCGACACGGGCAGGCCATCGGCGGAACGTTGCGCGTTCAGTTTCGCCATCGATGTCTCCAATTCGGCGACGGCCGCCAGTGCCGCACGCGCGTCCGCATCGATCTCGCCCACATCGAACATGGCCATTAGCCCGTCGCCCATGAACTTGAGGATGCTTCCATCGCATTTGTGGACCACGTCTATCGCAGCGGCCAGATACTCGTTTAGCATCTCAATAAGGGCATCACCCGGCAGCTCTTCGGACAGGCTGGTGAACCCCTCAAGGTCAAAGTTCCAGATCACTGCATCGATCTGCTGAAGCGACCCGCGCCTGATCTCGCCGGACAAAACGCGCCGACCGGCATCACGACCCAGATAGACGCGCATAAGGTCCTTTGATATCCGCTGGTTGTTTGCAGATTTCAAAGCCAATCCGAGATGCGGCAGGGCTGTATTGATCAACGCCAGATCGCTGTCCTTGAAACCCTCGGGCGCGTTTGACGTCCAGGACAACAATACACCGTTCACCGCCTTTTTGGCGTCCTTCGGCTGATTATGAGTCGGAATGTCAAAGGACACACCCGTCGCGTAATATTCAGTGGCGCCATGTTCGCGCAGTTCATTCAGCAAGGGAAATCGGCTTGGTTCGTTCTGATCCACCAACCGTTCGTGCACAACGCTTTCGCCTTCGTTCAGAACAGAAAACAGAGGGCTAGCTCGCCATTGATCGCTGGGTTGTTCAGAGTATTCGAACTTTTGATATTCCCCGCCCTTGCCGTAATACCAGCTATAGCCGGTTCCGCCATAAATCGGGTGCAGGGTCGATTGGGCCACGTGAAATCGCATTAGCGGAACGCCCAGTTCCACCAGGCGATTGCAGTACTCCTCCAGCAGTTCTTCTTTTTCGACACCCTCAAGTCCGCGCGCCACCAGCCAGTTGATCAGATCGCTTGATTTTGCCGTATCGGCATCCAAGGTCGTCATGTTTTGTCCCATTTTTGTTCTGGGCTTCATCTGGGAATTGAGGCAGTAAATTACCAGTGGTCAATTCATATGCGCCAGACGCCGAAGCATTTTGCGCAACAGTTCTGCTTCGTCCCGGGAAAACAGGCCGGCAAGCTTTGAATCATAGGCCTCGGCCACCAGGCGCAAATCCCTGTAAACCGTCTGACCTGCGGATGTCAGCGTCAATTGTTCAACCCGGCGGTCGGATGTGTCGCGATTACGGGCTAAGTATCGGCGCTGTTCCAATTTCGAAACTGCACGGCTGACCTTGGTTTTGTGAATTTTGGCGCGCTCACCTATTTCTTTCGCAGTCATCTCGCCGTAATTTCCCAGATGAAACAAGACGCGCCATTCGGTGCGAAGCATTCCGTAACGGTCCTTATAGACCTGCTGAAACTCCAGCGAACTTTCTTCGGCTGCACGGTTCAGCAGATACGGCAGGAATTCCTGCAGATCAAAGTCATCTTTTTTGGCAGATTTGTCCTGAGTCATGCTTGTTAGTTACAAAATCAACTATTACTCGACAAGCAGCAATTGGAGGAACACAGGATGAACCATCCGACGGATCCGCACAAAATGACGCAAGCCGGCACGCCCGTTGGCACGCATGCGGGTTATATGCCCGGCTTTGGAAACGACTTTGAAACCGAGGTCCTTCCCGGCGCGCTGCCGCAGGGCATGAACAGCCCGCAGCGTTGCAATTACGGCCTTTATGGTGAACAGCTTAGCGGCACGGCCTTTACAGCCAATCCGCCCGAGCGCACGTGGTGCTATCGCATTCACCCGTCGGTCAAGCATTCGCACCGTTATGAAAAAATCGACCTGCCACATTGGAAATCCGCGCCCTGCGTTGACCCAGACGTGATCAGCCTTGGCCAATACCGCTGGGACGCAGTGCCTCATTCCGATGAGGGGCTGACATGGCTCACCGGTATGCGCACCATGACAACGGCGGGGGATGTGAACACGCAGGTGGGCATGGCCAGCCACATCTATCTGGTCACCGACTCTATGGAGGATGACTATTTCTTCTCGGCCGATTCCGAGATGTTGGTGGTGCCACAGGAAGGTCGCCTGCGGTTCGCGACTGAACTCGGAATCATTGATCTGGAACCCAAGGAAATCGCCATTCTCCCCCGTGGCCTCGTGTACCGTGTCGAGGTGCTGGAAGGCCCGGCGCGCGGATTTGTCTGCGAGAACTACGGCCAGAAGTTCGAATTGCCCGGCCGCGGTCCAATTGGGGCTAATTGCATGGCCAATCCACGCGATTTCAAGGCTCCGGTGGCGGCGTTTGAAGACCGCGAGGTGCCTTCGACCGTGACGGTCAAATGGTGCGGGCAGTTCCATACCACAAAGATCGGCCAAAGCCCGCTGGACGTGGTGGCGTGGCACGGGAACTACGCGCCCTACAAATATGACCTGCGCACCTACTGTCCGGTCGGTGCAATTCTATTCGACCATCCCGATCCGTCGATCTTTACTGTCCTCACCGCGCCCTCGGGGCAACCGGGCACGGCAAACATCGATTTTGTCCTGTTTCGAGAACGCTGGATGGTGGCCGAGGATACGTTCCGCCCGCCCTGGTATCACAAGAACATCATGTCCGAGTTGATGGGCAACATTTACGGCCAGTACGACGCCAAACCGCAGGGGTTTGTTCCGGGCGGCATGAGTCTGCACAACATGATGCTGCCGCATGGGCCGGATCGGGAAGCGTTTGAAAAAGCATCAAACGCGAACCTCGGGCCAGACAAGCTGGACAACACGATGTCCTTCATGTTCGAAACCCGTTTCCCGCAGCATCTGACACCATTTGCAGCCAACGAAGCCCCGTTGCAGGATGACTACATCGACTGCTGGACGTCGCTTGAGAAAAAGTTCGACGGCTCACCGGGCAAAAAGTGACACCCTAAAGAGGTCTGAATACATGTCATTAATGAAATCCTGGGTGGCCTCGGCCAATGAGGCCGATCACCCGTTTCCCCTGAACAACTTGCCGTACGGCGTTTTCTCGACCGAAGGCAGTGATCCGCGTTGCGGCGTGGCGATTGGCGACATGATTCTGGACGTCACCGCAGCCGAGGCAGGGGGCCTGATCGAACTGGCCGACGAGCCGCTCTTTGACCTGCCCTTCTGGAACCCGTTGATGGAGGAAGGTCCTGCCGTCTGGGCTGCATTGCGCAACCGCCTGACCGCATTGTTGGCCGAAGGCGCCGAGGAACAGGCGCAGGTTGAACCGTTGCTTATTGCTCAGATCGACGCCGAAATGCACATGCCTTTTGCGGTCAGCGAATACACCGATTTCTATGCCGGACGTCACCACGCGCAAAACGTTGGCACCATGTTCCGCGGACCGGAAAATGCCCTTCCGCCGAACTGGTTGCATATCCCCATCGGGTATAACGGCCGGGCTTCTTCCGTTGTCGTGTCGGGCACCGATATCCGTCGGCCTTGGGGTCAGCTCAAGTCGCCCGATCATGACATGCCAGCTTTTCTGCCCAGCCGTCGTTTTGACATCGAGCTTGAGATGGGCGCGATTGTAGGTGCACCCTCGGACGGACCCATCTCGGTTCAGGAGGCCGACGACAACATCTTTGGCTATGTTCTGCTGAACGATTGGTCCGCACGCGACATTCAGGCCTGGGAGTATCAACCCTTGGGGCCGTTTCAGGCCAAAGCCACAGCCACTTCGATCAGCCCGTGGATTGTTACAAAGGCGGCGCTGGAACCATTCCGCTGCGACACGCCTGCGCGTGAATTCGAGTTATTGGATCACATCAAAGACTGCGGTCCGATGCTGTATGACATTGATCTTGAGGTCACGATGGAGCCCGACGGCAAGGACGCCACAGTCATTGCTCGGACGAACTACAACGAAATGTACTACTCGGCCGCCCAACAACTGGCACACCATTCGACCTCGGGCTGCCCGATGAACACGGGCGACCTGCTTGGGTCTGGCACGATTTCCGGTCCAACAAAACCAGAGCGGGGCTCGCTGCTGGAACTCAGCTGGGGTGGAAAGGAACCGCTGACGCTGGATACCGGCGAAACCCGCACTTTTATCGAGGACGGTGACACACTGACCCTGACAGGTGCTGCCAAAGGCAAAGGCTACATCATCGGGTTTGGCGACTGTGTTGGGACCCTGCTGCCCGCCCTTGAAAACCCATACACCCGATAAGGAACTCATCATGGCCAAGGCATTCGCGTCCCAGGGGGACATGTCGGAAAAGAAGATCTCTTTCACCGAGGTCGGCGAGGGCCTGTTTGCCTTCACCGCCGAAGGCGATCCGAATTCCGGCGTCATCATCGGCGATGACAGCGTCATGATTGTCGAGGCGCAGGCGACTCCGCGCCTGGCCAACAAGGTGATCGAATGCGTGCGATCCGTGACCGACAAACCGATCACGCATGTTGCGCTGACCCATTACCACGCAGTCCGCGTATTGGGGGCCAGCGCCTTTGGTGCGCAACAGATCCTCATGTCCGATATGGCGCGCGCCATGGTCGTTGAACGCGGGCAAGAGGACTGGGACAGTGAGTTTCAGCGTTTCCCCCGCCTGTTTGAAGGTCATGAAAGCATCCCCGGCCTGACCTGGCCCACCACCACATTCAGCGACACGATGACGGTCTATCTGGGCAATCGCCGGGTCGATCTTATGCATTTGGGCCGCGCCCACACCGCAGGTGATATCGTCATTCACGTACCCGACCAAAACGTCATGTTCACCGGTGACATCGTCGAATACCACTCGGCCTGCTATTGCGGCGACGGGCATTTCGGCGATTGGGGTGATACGCTGGATGAAATCAAGTGGTTCGACGTCGATGCCATCGCACCAGGTCGCGGAAATGCCCTGGTCGGCAAGGACATGGTCAATGCAGCGATCGAAAACACCCGTGACTTTGTCGAAAGCACCTATCGCCCTGCTGCGAAAGTGGCGGCACGCGGTGGATCTCTGAAAGAGACATGGGATGCAGTGCGCGCAGAGTGCGATCCGAAATTCGCCGATTACGCGATCTACGAACATTGCCTGCCCTTCAATGTCGCCCGCGCCTACGACGAAGCGCGCGGTATCGACACGCCCCGTATCTGGACCGCCCAGCGCGACTTGGAGATGTGGGAGGCCCTGCAGGGCTGAAGTAGACGGGCAAACTTGATCCAGATCGTTTTGCACAGGGGAAATAAGTGGAATCATAGGGCAAGGCCTTCTGGCGCACATGTGCCAGAGGGCGGGATCTAGTGCGCCCACGGCGCCTGAGTATCGGGGGAGAGCCCATGAACAAGATTTTCGAAGTTCCACTCTATGCCTATCAACGCAGCCCGGATCAGGACACGGCAAGCTCGGTACGACACAAGGTTATCGTGATTGGTGCCGGCCCGGTTGGGTTGGCCGCAGCCATTGACCTGGCCCAGAAAGGGGTCCCTGTCGTCGTGCTGGACGACAATGACAAGGTTAGCTTTGGTAGCCGCGCGATCTGCTTTTCACAGCGCTCTCTGGAAATCGCCGACCGTCTGGGCGCCGGGGGTAAGTTGGTCGATAAAGGCGTGCTGTGGGATGCCGGCAAAGTCTTTTTTGACAACCGTCAGGTCTATGAGTTTCACCTGCAACCCGACGCGGGCTATGCGCACCCCGCCTTCATCAATCTGCAACAATACTATTTTGAAAAAGCGCTTGTTGAACGGGTACGGGAATTGCAGGCCGATGGCGCGCCGATTGAAATTCGCGGCCAGAACAAGGTCGAAGCCGTCGGTACGCACAACGATCACGTCAAGCTTGAAGTCGAAACTCCCGAAGGCCCCTATAACGTTGAGGCGGATTGGCTGATTGCCTGTGACGGTGCAAACTCGCCTACCCGCCGCATGCTCGGCCTGGATTTCGAAGGCCGCGTATTCGAAGACAACTTTCTGATCGCTGACGTGGTGATGCAGGCGGACTTCCCGACCGAACGCTGGTTCTGGTTCGACCCGCCGTTCAATCGCGGACAGTCTGCCCTACTGCACAAACAACCCGACAACGTGTGGCGGATCGACCTGCAACTGGGCAGGGACATCGACCCCGAGCAGGAAAAACAACCTGAAAACGTGATCCCCCGGCTCAAGGCGATGCTGGGCGAAGAGATCAATTTCGAACTTGAATGGGTCTCGATCTACACGTTCCAATGCCGTCGGATGGAGCGGTTCCGTCATGGTCGCGTTTTGTTTGCGGGCGACAGCGCTCATCAGGTCAGCCCCTTTGGCGCGCGCGGGGCCAACTCTGGTCTGCAGGACACAGACAACCTGTGCTGGAAACTAAAGATGGTTATAGACGGCGAAGCCCCCGAGCTTTTGCTGGAAAGCTATAACCGCGAACGGGTCGAAGCCGCGGATGAGAACATTCGCATGTCCACCCTATCGACGGAATTTATCACGCCCAAATCCGATATGTCGCGTCTTTTGCGGGATGCGGTTTTGGACCTCAGCGAGCACTACGCATTTGCGCGCCCGCTGGTCAATTCCGGCCGGTTGAGCACACCATGCGCATATTCCGGATCATCGCTAAGTTCTGCGGATGCTCTGACCGGGCCAGAGATCACGCGCCCCGGTTCCGCCTGCCCGGACGCGCCTTTGGGCGAGGAATTTCTGCTGCCCAAGTTGGCCGGGAAATTCACTTTGTTGACTATAGATGCGGATGCTCCTGACAGTCTAGAAGAAGGCGGCGTTACGGCCACGCGACTGGCTCTCTCGGTCAAGGATGACCTGACTTTGGAGTTGAAGCGCAGGTATCTGGGCGATGCCCCGGGTGCGGTTTATCTGATCCGACCTGACCAGCACGTCGCCGCGCGCCGCGACACGTTCGAAGAAAACGCATTCCGGCAGGCGATCCGCCGGGCAACAGGTAAGGAGTGAGCGAAATGACCGATCTGATCCTTTCCCCCAATCTGGAAAATGCCGACGGTTTCTATGCCGATCTGGTGGCGGCGCATGATGGGCTGGTCAAAGCCGACAGTGACGCCCTGAATGCACGTCTGGTTCTGGTCCTGGCCAATCACATTGGGAACGCAAATGTATTGTCTAGCGCCCTGATAGCCGCCACGCTGAAGGACACCTGACGAACTGAGGAGATCGATGATGAGCGGCGTGGTGCTGTATGACTTTTGGCGGTCTTCGGCCAGTTACAGGGTGCGCATCGCACTGAACCTGGCTGGGATCAGCTATCGCGCCGCTTCAATTGATCTGGCAGCGGGCGAACAAAGGTCCGGCAACCACTTGGCGCGTAATCCACAAGAGTTGGTCCCCGTGCTCGAGATTGACGGGCTGCGGTTGACGCAATCTCTGGCTATTATCGACTATCTTGACCAAACGCGCGGCCTTGGACTGTTGCCTCCGGAACCGGCGGCCCGGGCGCATGCGCTGGCTTTGGCGCAATCCATCGCGGTTGATGTGCATCCGGTCTGCAACTTGTCCGTCGCGCAGTATGCGGCCGCGCTGAGTGATGGTGCTGACGGGATGCCCGGCAACTGGATGCGCCATTTCATTCGCCCTGGCCTACTGGCTTTTGAGGCGCTTCTCGAGGGTTTCGAACAAGCGCCCTATTGCACCGGGACCAAGCCCGGACTGGCCGATGTTTGTCTGGTCCCGCAAATGTATAATGCGCGCCGTTGGGACGTGGAGCTATCGGACTTGCCGCGGAGTCTAGGCGCCGAGGCCGCTTGTGCCGAAAATCCCGCCTTTGCCGCAGCCCACCCAGATCTCCACGCACCCGATTGACCTGGCGCACAGAGCCTGTGTGACGGCGCAAGTGGCAATACCATTTGCAGCGCCGTACCTTGTTCGAAACGTATGCAAGAGGTCCCAATGTCAGAGATCACCGGCTATCACGCCCATGTCTATTACGACGCAAATACGCTAGCCATTGCCCGGCAGGTCTGTGAAGAGGTCGCCGGCCTGTTTCCTGTTCAGATGGGGCGCATGCATGCCAAAAATGTAGGCCCCCACCCACGATGGAGCTGCCAGCTGGGCTTTGGCCCGGACGCGTTCGATCAAGTCATGCCTTGGCTAATGCTGAACCGACAGGGCCTGACCATCTTCACCCACCCAGAAACCGGAGATCACCTGGCGGACCACCGGGACCGGGCGATCTGGATGGGCGAAATGTTGGATCTGGACCTGTCGATCTTTGACAGGATCGGCGTTTAGGTCAGCGCCCGCGCCTGATCCCGCAGTTTGAATTTTTGTATCTTTCCGGTCGAGGTTTTGGGCAAAGGTCCGAACACTACCGTCTTTGGTGCTTTGAAATGGGCCATATTATCGCGGCAGAATGCGATGATATCAGCCTCATTCGCCTGCGCGTTTGGCTTAAGTTCGATGAACGCACAGGGTGTTTCACCCCACTTGTCGTCCGGGCGCGCGACCACGGCTGCCTCCATAACGGCCGGGTGTTTGTAAAGGATATCCTCAACCTCGACCGACGAAATATTCTCGCCACCTGAAATGATGATGTCCTTGGACCGGTCCTTAAGCGCGATGTAGCCGTCCGGATGCATCACCCCCAGATCACCCGAGGCAAACCATCCACCCCGGAACGCCTTGTCCGTGGCGTCGGCGTTCTTCAGATAGCCTTTCATGACGACGTTGCCCTGCATGAAAATCTCACCCATCGTCTCGCCATCAGAGGGCACAGGTTCCAGCGTGTCCGGATCCGCAACCATCAGCCCCGACAGAGCCGTATAGCGCACACCCTGACGGATCTTCAGCGCGGCGCGGTCTTCGGCCCCCTTGTCGTTCCACTCGTCTTTCCAGGCGCAGACAACTGACGGACCATAAGTCTCAGTCAATCCATAGACATGGGTAACCTCGACGCCCATGTTTTCCATACTTTCGATCACCGCGGCGGGCGGCGGCGCGCCAGCGGTCATCACCTTGATCTCATGATCGAAATCCTTGAGGTGGTCGGGCGCATTGGCCAGCATGTTAAGAACAATCGGTGCTCCGCAGAAATGTGTTACTTTCTCATCCCGGAATGCGGCATAAATCGGTTCGTCCCGCACGGCCCGCAGACAGACCGAAACACCCGCATTCGCGGCCATCGCCCAAGGAAAACACCAGCCGTTGCAGTGGAACATTGGCAGGGTCCACAAATAGACCGAATGCTTTGGCATGTTCCAGTCCAGCAGGTCCGACTGCGCGTTCAGCGCAGCGCCCCGGTGGTGATACACGACGCCCTTGGGATTGCCTGTTGTCCCCGAGGTATAGTTCAACGTGATCGCGTCCCACTCATCTTTGGGTAAGGACCAGTTGAATTCAGGGTCGCCCTCGGCCAGTAAGGCGTCATAGGTCAGGACGCCGAGCTTCTCACCACCGTCAAAGCTCGGGTCCTCGATATCGACGATCAGTACATCGTGATCCACCTGTTTCAGCGCCTCTTTGACCACGCCTGAGAACTCGGGATCGACCAGAAGGACTTTGGATTCCGCGTGATTCAGAATGAAGGCAATGATCGGTGCGTCCAATCGAGTGTTGATGGCATTCAGAACAGCACCTGCCATCGGCACGCCAAAATGCGCCTCATACATTTCCGGAATGTTGGCCGCGATGACTGAAACCGTGTCGCCCGTGCTGATTCCGCGGGCGGACAATGCGCCTGCCAGCCGGCGGCAGCGGGCATAGGTTTCAGCCCATGTATAGCGACGCGCGCCGTAAACCACGGAAGGATAATCCGGGTAAATGTGCGCTGTCCGCTCGATAAAACTCAGCGGTGACAACGGCGTATAGTTTGCCCGGCATTTGTCCAAATGACGCTCGTAGATGCTGGCTTGTGTCATTTGCTGACCCTCCCTCTGCGGTTCTGGCGAATTGAGCACAAAGTCGTTCCTCTGACAAACCCGTAAAAATACGGCGTGGCCATGGACTGGATTTACGGGATGGTGCAATCTGGCCCTATCTCCGACAGAGCTTTCGCGGTGATCTGAGCCATCGAAAACACAAAGCCGGGACGGCCCTTTTCGCCGCCCGCGCCCCAGCCATTCTGAAAGGACATGTCATGGACGGCACGTTCAACGAAAACGATCTCTCGCACGTGGTCGAAGCCGACCGCGCCCATATCTGGCACCACCTGCTGCAGCATAAGCCATTGGAAAGCAACGATCCGAAGATCATTGTCGAAGGCAAAGGCATGCGTGTCTGGGACCAGAACGGCAAAGAGCATCTGGATGCCGTGTCCGGTGGCGTCTGGACCGTTAACGTCGGCTATGGCCGCGAATCGATCTGTAAGGCGGTTCACGACCAGCTGATGAAGCTGTGCTATTTCGCAAATACCGCAGGGTCTATCCCCGGTTCGATCTTTGCTGAAAAACTGATCAGCAAAATGCCGGGCATGAGCCGCGTTTATTACACCAACTCCGGTTCCGAAGCGAACGAGAAGGCGTTCAAGATGGTTCGCCAGATCGCGCACAAGCGCTATGGCGGCAAAAAAACCAAGATCCTGTACCGTGACCGCGACTATCACGGCTCGACCCTGGCAACCATGTCTGCTGGCGGCCAGGACGAGCGTACGGCGCAGTACGGTCCGTTCGCACCAGACTTTGTCCGCGTTCCGCATTGCATGGAATACCGCAAGCACGAGCTGGGCTTGGAAGAGCTGTCCGGCGAGGCATTCGGCAAAGCAGCCGCGGACGCCATCGAAGAGGTGATCCTGCGCGAAGGCCCCGAAACCGTTGGTGCGCTGTGCCTTGAGCCTGTGACCGCCGGTGGTGGCGTGATTGAAGCGCCCGAAGGTTACTGGGAACGCGTGCAGGAAATCTGCAAAAAGTACGACATCCTGCTGCATATCGACGAAGTCGTCTGCGGCGTCGGTCGTACCGGCACCTGGTTCGGCTATCAGCAATACGGCATCAAGCCTGACTTCGTGACCATGGCCAAAGGCGTTGCCTCGGGCTATGCGGCGATTGCCGTGATGGTTACCACCGAAGAAGTCTTTGACATGTTTAAAGACGACATGTCGGATCCGATGAGCTATTTCCGCGACATCTCGACCTTTGGTGGCTGCACCGCCGGGCCAGCTGCTGCAATCGAAAACATGCGCATCATCGAAGACGAGAACCTACTGCAGAACTGCATTGATATGGGCGACCGGATGTTGGGCAACCTGCAGGCGCTGATGGATAAGCACGAAGTTATCGGCGACGTGCGCGGCAAGGGTCTGTTCCTGGGTGCCGAACTGGTTTCCGACCGGGCCACCAAAGAGCCCATGGACGAGAAAAAGGTTCAGGCGGTTGTTGCCGACTGTATGGCGCAGGGCGTCATCATCGGGGCCACCAACCGTTCGATCCCCAGCCGCAACAACACGCTGTGCTTCTCGCCTGCACTGATTGCAACCGCAGACGACATCGACCAGATCACTGATGCGGTCGACGGCGCACTGGGTCGTGTGTTCGGCTGAACCTAACTGGAATATATCTGCCACGACTCATGCAATCACGGCAGATGGACTTAGACCGGCGCGCCCACCGCGCCGGTTTTTTTGTGTTTACACACACGGGTTTGTCAAAAGCGCCAACTCAAGTACCTTGTGGCTATCACACCCCTTGCAGGAGACGTGTCCAATGGTACTCAAGCTCATCCGAAGCCTCGCGGCCGTGGCCATCCTTGCGGTTGCCACCGCTTCCAGCGCCAATGAAGGCAGCGGCTTTCCCCAGATCGTCGGCACCTGGCACGGCACCTATCTGGTGGCTTTCGCCAAGTCGAACCCAAACCACGGGAAAGGCCTGCTAAAAACCGAGATGGAACTGGAGGTCACCAAACTGGACGGCAACCTAATCACCGCCACCAACCGCTGGCGGCGCATCGGGGACAAAGATTGGATCGTCGAAGAAGCAATGGGCACTTTCAGCCTGGACGATCCCACTCGCTTTGTTCTGGCCGAGGCTGGGATTTCGGGCGAAGACGTCTCGGCGGGGATTTTCAACGGAGTCTACCTGGATGACGTGATCATGATCACCTATGCCGGTCCGGGAACCGGCGTGGCGTTTGCAGCGCAGTTGGTGAAGAAAGACCCAAGCAAATAGACTTATGGCTCCGCCAAATTCAGCGAAACACGCCAGCCAAAGTTTGGCCGCCATCCTATCTCTTGCCGTTATGCCGCCACTGATGCAGACTTGAAACAGGAAGGATGTCTGCTTCACCGCTTAGCAAGTTGGCAGACCACCCAGCGCGACACCATTCTTTGAGAGGAGTGTGTCATGGCATCCAAAACTACAGGGTCCACACCACCGGACAACCTGACACCGCAACAAGCGGCTATGCCCCAAATCAATAGGGTAACGACAAGTGATATCACCGCATCGCTGAAGGCAGGGTTTTCCGACTTTCTGGCGCGCCCCTTCATGAGCGGCTTCTTCGGCCTGTTCTATGCAGTTTTCGGAATCCTGATGGTTTGGAGTCTGGTCTGGCTCGGCAAGATCTGGATGATCATTCCCGCCATTGTTGGTTTTCCTCTGGTCGCACCTTTCGCTGCCGCTGGGCTTTATGAAATGTCCCGTCGGTTGCAGAACGGAGAAAGGTTCGGCTGGTCAGAAATCCTGACCGTGATGGCCAATCAACGCAAACGCGAAATGGGCTGGATGGCCTTTGTCACCCTGTTCATTTTCTGGGTTTGGATTTACCAGATCCGGCTTTGGCTGGCGATCACCCTGCAAAACGCATCCTTTTCGGATTTTGAAGGGTTCTTGAATATCGTATTCTTCACACTTCAGGGCTGGACCTTCCTTGCCATTGGCACCTGCGTCGGCGCATTTTTGTCGGCCGTACTATTCTCGGTGACCGTCGTTGCCATGCCCATGCTGCTCGACCGGGAAACCAATTTTGTTTCGGCCATGCTGACTTCTTTGCGCGTCGTCGCGGAAAGCCCGGGTGTCATGCTCACTTGGGCCGCGATCATCTCAGTTACCATGCTGTTGTCGCTGGTTCCGGCGTTTCTGGGCCTGATCTTTACCTTGCCGATCCTTGGCCACACCACATGGCATCTTTATCAACGGGCGGTACCGCCAGTGCGGGAGTGATCCGTCGGAGTATCACCATAGCCATTGTGCGCTTTTAATTGTCGAAGTGTTGCTGAGTTCGCTTTCGGCTATCAATCAAAAAAGGCCGCCCCAAATGGGACGGCCCTACATTCACTGTCTCTCGAAAGAGGATCAGGCAGCCAGAGCAGCCTGAGCTTGGGCGACGATCGTGCCGAACGCTTCCGGTTCGTGCACGGCCAGGTCGGCCAGAACTTTGCGGTCCACTTCGATACCGGCCAGGGTCAGGCCGTTGATGAAGCGGGAATATGTCAGTGCTTCGTCATGCGAACGAACAGCAGCGTTGATACGCTGGATCCACAGCGCGCGGAAGTTGCGCTTGCGGTTTTTACGGTCGCGGGTTGCATACTGGTTCGCCTTGTCGACGGCCTGACGGGCAACCTTGAAAGTGCTCTTGCGGCGGCCATAGTAACCTTTGGCGGCCTTGATAACCTTCTTGTGACGGGCGTGAGTTACGGTTCCACCTTTAACGCGGGACATCTCTTAATCTCCTCTTAGCGGTCGTAGGGCATGTAGCCCTTGACGATCTTGGCGTCGGGGGCGGACAGGGTGGTGTTGCCACGGGCGTCGCGGATGAATTTCTTGGTCCGCTTGATCATGCCGTGACGTTTGCCGGCCTGGCCAGCAAGGACCTTACCGGTCGCAGTCACCTTAAAGCGCTTTTTGGCGCTCGACTTTGTCTTCATCTTAGGCATTTCCGTCTCCTTTCGGGGTTCGGTACTAAACGCGACTCGGCATGCCACATTGGCCGGTCACGCGATCAGAAGCGCCGTTTACGCAAGTTCGACCATACTGGCAAGGGGATTTAGACCAGAATCTGCGCTTTTTACAGGCTGATCAGGCACCGGGGCGACCAAGGCCGCCCCGGTGGTTTGAGTTAATGCTCAAATTTGCGGATTTCGCCAGTCTTCAGTCGGCTCGCATAGCTGGCCAGTTCTTCACGCACCACCTTCATCAGGAAGTAGAGCGCAAACACGTTCACGACCGCCATCGCAAAGATTGCCGCATCCGAGAAGTCGATGACAGGGCCAAGATTGGCCGCCGCGCCGATAACAACGAAGATGCAGAAGATGACCTTGAACACCAGCTCCTTGGCGTGGCCTTCCCCGAACAGATAAGTCCAGGCCTTGAGGCCATAGTAGGACCAGCTGATCATGGTTGAGAAGGCAAACAAGACCACCGCAATCGCCAGTACATATGGGAACCAGCTGAAGGCACTACCAAAGGCTGCCGAGGTCAGGCTGACGCCCGAGTTGCCATCAACAGTCGCAATAGCATTGCCCGCTTCGTTCAGCATGTAATTGCCGGTTTCCGGATCGACGATCAGCTGCTGGGTGATGATGATCACCAGCGCAGTCATCGTACAGATCACGACCGTATCGATGAACGGCTCAAGCAACGAGACGAACCCTTCGGTGATCGGCTCTTTGGTCCGCACCGCCGAGTGTGCGATCGCTGCAGAACCCACGCCCGCTTCGTTCGAGAACGCAGCACGACGGAAGCCTTGGATCAGCGCCCCGACCATACCACCAGCGACGCCGAGGCCGGTGAAGGCACCTGCGAAAATCTGGCCGAACGCCCAGCCGATTTGATCAGCATTCATGATGATGATCACCAACGCAGCAGCCACATACAGGATGCCCATGAATGGAACGACCTTTTCGGTCACCCGTGCGATGGATTTCAGTCCACCCACAATGACAAGGAACACGATGATTGCAAAGACAACCCCTGTGATCCATCCGGGATAGTCGCCCGTGATACCCGCGATCTGTTGATGCGCCTGATTGGCCTGGAACATATTGCCCCCGCCCAGCGCGCCCAGAATACAGAAGATCGAGAACAGGACGGCCAGAATCTTGCCTCCAGGCAAGCCAAGCTCGTCAAAGCCCTTGGACATATAATACATCGGGCCACCGGAAACGGTGCCATCCTCGTATTCGTTGCGGTATTTCACGCCCAACGTACATTCGGTGAATTTCGACGCCATGCCCAGAAGGCCCGCGACAATCATCCAGAAGGTGGCACCCGGTCCGCCAATGCCGACAGCAACCGCCACACCGGCGATGTTTCCTAGGCCAACCGTACCCGACAGCGCCGTGGCCAGAGCCTGAAAGTGGCTGACCTCACCCGCATCGTTGGGGTCGGAGTAGTCACCTTTGACAAGGCTGATCGCATGGCCAAAGAACCTGAGCTGTACAAAGGCAAAGTACAGCGTAAAGACAGTCGCCGCGACAACCAACCAACCCACGATCCACGGGAAACTGGTTCCCGGGAACGGCGCAAAGATAAAGCTGACAAATGGCCCGGTGAAATCGGCAAATGCCTGATTGATCTTGTCGTCCAGTCCAGGCGCGTCTTGCGCCATTGCCGGTGCGGCGATCACGGCGGCGATTACAGCCAGCCAGAGATGTTTCAACATAGTCATTCTCATCCCTCCCGTCAGTTCACAACAGTGACTGGCACATCGGCGTGCATGACCAGATTTTGGGTCGAGCTGCCAAACAAGCGTTTCTTGAACCCATCGGCCGAGGCGCGCCCGACGATGATCTGCGAACCGCCATTCTCGACGGTGATTGCGTTCAGAGTTTCAGCCACGTCGCCATGACGCACGATGCCCTGCACTGTGTAACCATCTGCGGTCAGGGCTTCGACAGCCGGGGTAACAATCCGGTTCGTCGCAAGTTCGATTTCTTCTTCTCGCCGCTTGTGCCGCAATGCGTTCTCTTCAGGGGTCTGAAAAGTAAATGGGGACCATTCGATGACATAAACAACCAGCAATTCACACGTACCAATTCGGCCAGCCAGATCTTTGGCAAAGGCGATGGCGTGTTCTCCGGTTTCTGTCCCGTCCAGTCCAATGACAATTTTCGTTGTCATAACGTTCCTCCAATAATTTTGGTTATGCCGGGACCCGTGTACCCGGCAGGGCGGCCGGAACCTGGAACTTATTAAGTGGACCGCCCATGCGCCCGAGTATCCCGGAAAAACCCTCAAAAACAGAGAGTTATCTTCCAAACACATCCGTTATTTCGGCATATCATTGAAATCAATATACTTTTTTCGCCTAAAATTTAGGCGTATCGGTTTGATACCAGCTTTTCAAGGCCCTGCATCGCAACTGTCACCCGGGATCAGTGTTGTAGATCAGCCGCTCATCACAGGGTGCGATGCGCAAAATATTGGTCGTTCCCGGGACGTTGAAAGGCACACCGGCAGTCACTACGATCTGATCGGCTTCGGATGCGAACCCACCGGCACGGGCCGCACGGGCCGCGTTGACGACAGCGCCTTTGAACCGCTCAAGCTCGGGCGTCATCACGCAATGACAGCCCCAGCTCAGACACAGACGTCGCGCGGTTCCGGTGGCTGGCGTCATCGCGATGATCGGAACGCCTGGACGTTCGCGGGCGGTCAGCAGCGCGGTGGTGCCGCTTTGGGTAAAACAGCAAATCGCCTTGATATCTGTTTTTTCTGCAATCTCGCGCGCGGCGGCAACGATACCATCGGCAATAGTGGTCCCCTTTGCCGTCCGGGACGCTGCGATAATCTGCGTGTAGGTCGGGTCGGCTTCGACCTCGATTGCGACCTTGTTCATGGTTTGCACGGCCTCGATCGGGTACGTACCCGCAGCGGATTCCGCGCTGAGCATGATCGCATCCGTGCCTTCGTAGATTGCCGTCGCCACATCCGAGACCTCGGCCCGAGTTGGCATCGGGCTTTCAATCATGCTTTCCAGCATCTGGGTGGCCACGATCACAGGCTTAGCCGCCCCACGGCACTTGCGAACAAGGCGCTTTTGAATAGGCGGCACCGCCGACACCGGAAGCTCGACACCCAGATCGCCGCGCGCGACCATGATCCCGTCAGAGGCATCCAGAATGTCGTCGAATGCTTCAACCGCTGCAGGCTTTTCGATTTTGGACAGGATGGACGCACGCCCATCAGCCAGCGCGCGGGCCTCAAACACATCCTTGGCACGCTGCACAAAGCTGAGCGCCAGCCAATCCACGCCCAGTTGGCAGACAAATTCCAGATCATCGCGGTCCTTGGCCGACAAGGCGGCCAAAGGCAGCACCACATCAGGAACGTTCACACCTTTGCGGTTCGAGATCGTACCGCCGACCTCAACGGTGCAATTGGCAAAATCCTGGCCACAGTCCTGCACGGTCAGACGGATTTTGCCATCATTGACCAGAAGGCGCGCACCCGGCTCCAACGCGGCAAAAATCTCGGGATGCGGCAGGCAAACGCGGTTGATATCCCCGGGCGCAGGGTCCAGATCCAGACGGAAGGCGGCACCTTCTTCAAGTTCTTCTGCGTCGTTGGCGAACACCCCGACACGCAACTTGGGTCCTTGAAGGTCAGCCAGAATTGCTATTGGCCTGTCCAGATCTTTTTCAATCTGTCGGATGATCCGGTGGCGTTCGCGGATCTCATCATGGCTGCCGTGGCTCATATTCAGGCGGAAGACGTCTGCGCCTGCCTCGTACAGCGCGCGGATCATGTCATAGTCATTTGACGCCGGTCCCAGCGTCGCCACGATTTTCACATTTCTCAGGCGTCGCATTGGTCTGGCTCTCCTAACGTCTTCTCTTGATTCTGCGCAAATGTTACCGCAAACATTGCTTCGCCTGCTTATTGCGCAATTCCCTTTTCAAAGCAACTGCCCTACACCTGCGACAAACTAGATGACAGGCTTATGACGTATTCCCCGTTTTTTATCCATGGCGCGGATCGGCCCTCGCGTTGGCTGATCACATGCGACCACGCATCCAACTTGGTTCCGCCCGACATCCACGGTGGCGACCTTGGCCTGCCTCGTGAAGATATGGAACGCCACATCGCTTATGATGTAGGTGCCTACGAGGTGTCAAAGCATCTGGGTGAGCTTTTGAATGCGCCCGTGATCGCAGCCAATTTTTCCCGCCTCGTGATTGATCCGAACCGCGGCGAAGATGATCCGACCTTGTTGATGAAGCTTTATGACGGGTCGATCATTCCCGGCAACCGGCACGCTGATGCGGCAGAACGAGAGCGGCGGTTGAACAAGTGCTATCGCCCGTATCATGACGCGCTGGCGCAGATGGCTGCGCTGCCGCATGCGGTGATCGTGTCGATGCACTCGTTCACGCGGCAACTAAGGGGGCGTGATCCCCGCCCTTGGCATATCGGAGTTTTGCATACTCCGGACGAACGATTCTCGGGCCCGTTGATTAACCGTCTTGAGGCCGAGGGTGACCTTTGCGTCGGCGTTAATGAACCCTATACCGGCGTGCTGCCCGGTGATGCCATTGACAAACACTGTACCAGTTTTGGTCGCCCCAACGCACTGATCGAGCTGCGCAATGACCTGATTGCCGAACACGCGGGACAGCGAGAATGGGCCGAGCGGCTAGCCCCTATCCTGCAGGACGCACTGGGCGAAAGCGGCTTGTGACAAAAGCCCTCACGTCATTGTGAGAACCCGCCCCAGACCCCATATTATTGGGAAAGGAGGCCACAATGACTCAGGAATTTCTGACGTCCGTCTTTGGCTGGATGGCTGTGCTTAACATCGCGGTTCTGCTGTTCACCACAGTGATGATCTTGCTCTTGCAGGATTGGATCGCAGGCATTCATGGCAAGATGTTCCAGATGGAGCGCCCCGCAGTGAAACGGGCATATTTCCGGTATCTGGCCAACTACAAGATTTTGACACTGATCTTCTGCATCACTCCTTGGCTGGCATTGAAACTGGCCTGATACGCTGATCGTTGAAACATCGCCCTTTGGCCGCTAGGTCACATACAGCACGCATTCCTCTCATCCGGAGCCAGACCATGGACAAGCAAACCGAAATCGAACTTCAGGCCGCCGCATTCCGTCGCTTGCAACAGCATCTGATGGAGGACCGCACCGATGTGCAGAACATCGACATGATGAATCTGGCCGGGTTCTGCCGCAATTGTCTGTCGCGGTGGTATCAGGAAGCCGCCAATGAAAAAGGCATTGAGATGGGCAAGGACGAAGCCCGTCAAATTTTCTACGGCATGACCATGGATGAATGGAAAGCCAACTACCAGACCGACGCCAGCCCGGAAAAAAAGGCCGCCTTCAAAGTCGCGTTCGAAGAGAATGTGACGAATAAGGGCTGACGCCCAAAATGAAAGAAGCCCGCCAAACTGGCGGGCCTTTTGTTTAGATTGCGACCTTGCGGCTTTCGTCCAGATAAATCTCTCGCAAACGCTTGGCGATTGGCCCCGGTGTTCCGTCGCCCAGCGCAATCCCGTCAATCTCGACCACTGGCATGACAAACGCGCTGGCCGAAGTGGTGAAAGCCTCATCCGCTTCCTTCGCCTCATCAATGGTGAACAGGCGCTCTTCGACTTCCATCTGTGCCTCGGCCGCCATGCGCAGCACTGCCTTTCGGGTGATGCCGTGCAGAATGTCATTCGACAGCGGGCGGGTGACGATCTTGCCGTCCTTGACGTAGTAGGCGTTGTTGCTGGTGCCTTCGGTCACATAACCGTCCTCAATCAACCACGCATCGTCACAGCCAGCCTTCTTGGCCATCATCTTACCCATCGACGGGTACAGCAGTTGCACGGTCTTGATGTCGCGACGGCCCCAGCGGATGTCTTCGATCGAGATGATCTTGGCGCCCTTCTTGGCGGCTGGGCTATCGGCCAGGCCGGGCTTGTTTTGGGTGAACAGCACAAGGCTGGGCTTGGTATCTGCGGACGGGAATACAAAATCGCGGTCGCCATCCGAACCGCGGCTGACCTGCAGATAGACCAGCCCTTCTTCGATGCCGTTCAGCTCTACCAGCTTGCGATGAATTTCCAGCAACTCATCCTTTGTGCAGGGCTCAGCCATCTCCAGCTCATCCAGAGACCGTTTGAGGCGTACTGCGTGACCTTCGAAATCGATCAGCTTTCCATCCAGAACACTGGTGACCTCATAGACGGCATCTGCAAACAGAAACCCACGGTCAAAGATGGACACTTTGGCCTCGGTCTCGGGCAGGTATTCGCCATTTACATAAACGGTGCGGGTCATGTCTTGTCTCCTCAGCCCCAGAGGTCCGCTTTGGGCGGGTGCACTCCGGCATCATCAAAAATCAGCGGGTTGTCGCGGTCTTCGGCCAGCAGAAGCGGGCCGTCAAGGTCTGTCACCATCGCACCCTGTGCCAACAATGTCGCAGGTGCCATAGCAAGCGAGCTGCCAACCATGCAGCCGACCATCACGCGATAGCCTTCGGCCAGCGCCGCCTCGCGCAACGCCAGCGCCTCGGTCAGGCCGCCCGTCTTGTCCAGCTTGATGTTGACGACGTCATACTTACCCTTAAGAGCAGGCAGGCTGGAACGGTCATGGCAGGACTCGTCGGCACATACCGGCACTGGGCGCTCCATTCCGATCAGGGCGTCATCCTCACCGGCGGGCAACGGCTGCTCGACCAAGGCAACACCCAGACGCATCAGATGCGGCGCCAGGTCCGCGTATACCGCAGCGGACCAGCCTTCGTTTGCATCCACTATGATCTTGGCATCTGGCGCACCTGCGCGCACAGCTTCCAGTCGGGGCATGTCATCCGGCGTTCCCAGCTTGATCTTCAGCAAGGGCCGATGCGCGTTGGCGGCAGCCTGTGCCTGCATCTTTTCCGGCGTATCAAGCGACAGTGTATATGCGGTGATCTCTGGTCCTGGAACCGGCAGCCCCGCCAATTCCCAGGCGCGCTTTCTGGCGCGTTTGGCCTCCAGATCCCAAAGGGCGCAGTCCACCGCATTCCGCGCCGCGCCTGCAGGCAAAAGATCCATCAGGCTGTCGCGGGTAAATTCAGCAGGCAAAGCTGCGATCTCGGCCTCGACCGAATCCAGCGTTTCATCGTATCGGGCATAGGGTACGCATTCGCCCCATCCTTGATGGGTTCCGTCGGAAACCCGAACCGTCAGCACCTTGGCCTCGGTCCGAGACCCGCGCGAGATCGTAAAGACCTGCGCCAGCCGAAACACGTCACGAGAGACTTCTACCTGCACGCGCCAGCTCCTTCATCTTTTTCAAAATACTCTCGCCGAAGGCGGACAAGCCCGCCTCCGACGCGCCGTTTAGATCACAGTGCGGCCAGCGCATCCACCAGCTTACCCGAACCAAAGCGGAACGGGTCAGTCGCAGGCAGGCCCATTTCCGCCTCAACCTTGGCCAGGTATGCGGTGGCGTCCTCTTCGGACATATGCTGGGTGTTAACCGAAACCCCAACGACCTCACATGCCGGATTCGCGACCTTTGCCAGTGCCAGCGCCGTGTCGCGCAGCGCTTCCAGTGTCGGCAACTGATAGGTCGGCAGCCCGCGCATATGCTCTCGGGTCGGTTCGTGGCTCAGGATCAGCGCATCGGGCTGGCCGCCGTGGATCAGCGCCATGGTCACACCGGAATAAGACACGTGGAACAGCGACCCCTGCCCTTCGATCAGATCCCAGTGGTCATCATCATTGTCAGGTGTCAGCCATTCGACCGAACCCGCCATGAAATCCGCGATGACCGCGTCCAATGGCACGCCGTCCCCGGTGATCAGGATGCCGGTCTGACCGGTTGCGCGGAAGGTCGACTTCATGCCGCGCTCGCGCATTTCGGCATCCATTGCCATCGCAGTATACATCTTACCGACCGAGCAATCGGTGCCAACGGCCAGGCAGCGCTTACCTTTGCGCTTGATACCATTTGCAATCGGATACTCGACCGATGGCACACGAACATCGTGCAGCTTGCGGCCAGTGGCCTCGGCAACGGCAACCAGATCGGGTTCGTCACACAACAGGTTGTGCAGGCCCGAGGCGAGGTCAAATCCTTCCTCGAGCGCCATCACCAGAACTTTCTTCCATTCCTGGCTGATCACGCCGCCACGGTTGGCCACGCCGATGACCAGCGTCTTGGCGCCGGCTTCTTTCGCTTCGGTCAGGGACATGTCGGTCAGGCCCAAATCAGCCTTACAACCTTCCATACGGTACTGGCCGACGGCATTTTCAGGACGCCAGTCCTTAATGCCAACTGCCACTTTGGCCGCCAATTGGTCGGGCGCATCGCCCAAAAACAGCAGGTACGGTGTCTCGATCATTGCGGTTCACTCCTTTGATTCCGGCGCAGCCTAGGGGACGATTTCCACGAGTGTTTCGCGTTTTCGCCTGACAACGCCCCATCACGTGGGAAATTTTTGCGCCATTCCTTTAAGTGGCGCACTAATCTTTCAAGTTTTTAAAGCGATTAAACTTTAATCACTGTTTTGACCCCTTATTGCGGCAATTGCTGCGATTGCATTGCCGCGCCTGCACAAAGATGCTTGCTATGGCTTGCGCAATTTAATACCTCATGAGGCAAGAAAATCGCAATTTCCTTTCTCGCACGAGGTCCAGATGAGCTTTCGCATCCAACCCGCCGCCCCGGCGCGCCCCAACCGTTGCCAGTTGTTCGGACCGGGATCAAACA
The DNA here is from genome assembly GCF_900143525.1 of Ruegeria sp. Alg231-54. Taxonomy (GTDB): domain Bacteria; phylum Pseudomonadota; class Alphaproteobacteria; order Rhodobacterales; family Rhodobacteraceae; genus Ruegeria. The sequence continues at coordinate 164,583 of NZ_FREZ01000010.1, forward strand.
CCAAGCTGTTCCCGAAAATGGCCGCGTCGGCCGCAGACGTAATCAACCTCGACCTTGAGGACTCGGTCGCGCCGTCGGACAAGGACGCCGCGCGCGCAAATGTGATCGAAGCGCTGAACACCGTCGATTGGGGCAACAAATACATGTCCGTGCGCATCAACGGACTGGACACACCCTATTGGTACCGCGATGTGGTGGACCTGCTAGAACAAGCCGGCGACCGGCTGGATCAGATCATGATCCCCAAGGTCGGCTGCGCGGCAGATGTCTACGCCGTAGACGCGCTGGTCACCGCCATCGAGCGCGCCAAGGGCCGTACAAAGCCCGTCAGCTTTGAGGTCATCATCGAATCCGCAGCTGGCGTTGCCCATGTCGAAGAGATCGCGGCCTCGTCTCCGCGCATGCAAGCGATGAGCCTGGGTGCAGCAGATTTTGCAGCCTCGATGGGGATGCAGACCACTGGTATCGGTGGCACGCAGGAAAACTACTACATGCTGCGCGAAGGCGAAAAGCACTGGTCCGACCCGTGGCATTGGGCGCAGACTGCCATTGTTGCCGCATGTCGGACACATGGCGTTCTGCCCGTGGACGGACCCTTTGGCGACTTCTCAGACGACGAAGGTTACATCGCGCAAGCAAAACGTTCGGCTACCTTGGGCATGGTCGGAAAATGGGCCATTCACCCCAAGCAGATCGCGTTGGCCAATCAGGTCTTCACCCCATCGGACGAAGCCGTATCCGAGGCACGCGAAATTTTGGCTGCGATGGAACAGGCCAAAGCCAATGGCGAAGGCGCAACCGTTTACAAAGGTCGTCTGGTCGACATCGCCTCGATCAAACAGGCCGAGGTGATCGTGGCGCAGGCCGAATTGATTGCCGCGAACTGATCTAATTGAATAAGGCGCCCTTAGGGGCGCCTTATTGGGGCCTACCGGCCAAAGACGTTGTTAGGCGTCCATGTAAAACGCTCACCTTTTTTTCCTGACTTCATCATCAGGCAAGATGTACCGAGCTTCTGAAAATAGATTATCTTCAGCGGATACCAACCCGCCTTCGGCACCTCTACTTCGGTTCGTTGATTGGCCTCACACCCCTGAATACTATTGACTTTGCCGATCTGCTGCCCGCCAACCCAGGCATCGATCCCATCGTTTGACCATGTCTCCAACTCGTAAACGCCCGGTGAGTCAAAGCGCATGTAACCGGTGATTTCTGCAGCGACATTATAGTGGTGGTCGAATGTCAAAACATCCTCGCCTTCGTTTGTATCCCTATAATCCAAACCGATCAGCGGCTGCCCCGGCTGGGCCTTAGGCAATAACTGCTTGGCATGAGTGAGATTGCGGATTTTGCGCTGAGTACCAGTTCCCACATATTTAACATTCAATCCCGCTTTTGGACTGGGTTGCGGACTGGCGGGCTGTAATTTGAGCGGCGCGGCCACTGCTGAACTGGCGATAAACGCCGCAGCTGCTATCAGCGCTCCAATGCGAACACATTTCATTATCTTCTCCCTGTGTGTGGCCTGTTGGGGTTGTTCCCCTTCGATCAGGTCCTTGAGAAGACACTAGGCTGCGAAAATTCACCCGGCAAGCCGGTTGAAGATCACAATTCCAACGTCAGGCGCGCATATCTTTGGGTGAATCCATCACCACATAAGACGTGATCGACGTCACATGCGGCAGTGTTCCCAGAACTTCGGTGTGGAATGTCTTGTACGAAGGTAAGTCCGCGCATTCCACGCGCAACAGGTATTCGATGGTCCCGGTGATATTGTGGCATTCGACCACTTCCGGCACACGTTGAAGGGCGCGTTCGAACCCTTCCTGTGCGGCTTTGGTGTGTTCACCCAGCCCAACGCCGATATAGGCGACGAATCCGACACCAATCTCGGATGGGTTCAGGACTGCGCGGTAGCCCGAGATTACACCCGAACGCTCCAGCTCCTGCACGCGGCGCAGGCAGGCAGAAGGAGACAATCCCACCCGGTCCGCCAGATCCAGATTACTGATGCGGCCGTCTTGCGAAAGTTCTCGCAATATTTGCTGATTTATGTGGTCAATTTTCGCCATTGATTGTGATATTAACGAGATCGCGCATTAAAACGCAATTTCATTTGTTCGGTTTGCAGCAATTATCCAACTTATGACCTACGATATCCTTCTGGCCCTGTTCGCCTTTGCTTTTGTCTCGTCCATTACACCTGGACCCAACAACCTGATGCTGATGGCGTCTGGGGCCAATTTCGGATTTCGAAAGAGCATCCCGCACATGCTGGGGATCGGGCTTGGGTTTACCTTCATGGTGCTATTGGTCGGCACCGGGCTGGTGCAGCTATTCGACAGATATCCGATCAGCTACACGGTGCTGAAATTCGCCTCTGTTGCATATCTTCTGTTCCTTGCTTGGAAAATCGCACATGCCGCCCCGGCGAAGGGGCAAAACACGACAGGCACGCCGATGACGTTCCTGCAGGCAGCAGCCTTTCAGTGGGTCAACCCAAAGGCCTGGGCCATGGCCCTGACAGCCACAACCGCCTACACACCTGATCAGACCCTTCAGGCGATCATTGTGGTGGCCCTTGTTTTCGGAGCAGTCAACCTGCCCTCAGTCAGCACATGGACCGTTCTGGGCCAGCAAATGGCGCGCATCCTGACGAACCCACGCCGGTTGATGGTGTTCAACTGGACAATGGCGGCTTTGCTCGTCGGCTCGCTCTACCCGGTTCTATACCCGAATTGAGCAATTTCGACGGCAGGTCTTCAGCCCGATTATCATGAACGTGGGCCAAAACACGCAGAACGCGGTCTTCATAACGGGTCGCCATCAGTATCCTTTCTATTTGCTCGCCTACGGATGCATATTCCGCAGCCACAAATCTTGCTGAATTCAAATCGGAATACACACGTAAGAATGTTACACTGGGCGGATAACTCACGAGACCAATAGATTTTTCAACATGGTAAATGAGGACCGATATGAACAATCCATCTCGCCCGCTCCGCCAAATTCTGTTTGCTGCCATCCTTGCCGCAATGCCGGCTATTGCGCAGGCCGATGACGTCCAGACACAAACCATGATTTCTGAACGTGTCAGCCAGCATAACCCGGCGCCCGAAGCCTATATCAAGGATCGCCCAATCCTGGGTTGGCAGCTGACCAGCGATGACTTCGATGCTATCCCCGAGGCGATCCGCGACAACCTCGGTTCGGTTGATGGCACCAGTTACGATCAGGCTTACCTGACCGAGAACGTCGGCACGATCATTGCGCTGCAGTTCCGCAAGGATGGCCCGGACTTCTACATCATCGGCAAGAGCACTTATGACGCCGCCTACGAGCTTGTTTCGTTGGACGATGTCGCAGCCAAAAACACACGCTTGATCGAGCGGCTGGATATGACCCCTGCGGTCAAGGCGATGTTCGAAGACCAAACTCCGGGCATAGTCGGCGCGCTCAAGACGACCCCAGTGGAAATGCTGCGCCTGTCTGATCTGGGTTATGCAACAAGTGAAGCCCTGACTGTCCAAGCGCCATGGGGCGAACAGACTAAACCGGAAGGCGCGGACGCATTTCTGGTCTGGGACGGTGGCGAAAACCAGTACTACATGGTGAACGCAGACGATGACGGCCTGCCGTCCAGCTATGTACCCGTCCAGTGACCTAAACCGGCGTGGCCCCGAACCACGCCCCGCTTCACCTTGTGTTGCATTCCTCTGACAGCAAGTTCATATAGCAATGAACTTCTGCGTTAAGAGGCGTCATGACCCAGTATCTGGATTTCGAAAAACCCCTGGCCGAGATCGAAGGCAAGGCCGAGGAACTGCGCGCGCTGGCCCGAGCCAACGAAGAGATGGACGTGGCCGAAGAAGCCGCTGCGCTAGACGCCAAGGCTGCCAAGCTGCTGGACGAGCTTTACGGTGACCTCACTCCGTGGCGGAAATGTCAGGTCGCGCGTCACCCCGAACGCCCCCATTGCCAGGATTACGTAGCCGAGCTGTTTACTGAATTCACGCCACTGGCTGGTGATCGCAACTTTGCTGACGATCTGGCTGTGATCGGCGGTCTGGCGCGTTTCGATGATCAGCCTGTCATGGTGATCGGACACGAAAAAGGCTCGGATACCAAATCGCGGATTGAACGAAATTTCGGCATGGCCCGACCCGAGGGGTATCGCAAGGCTGTGCGCCTGATGGAAATGGCCGGACGTTTCGGTTTGCCTGTCATCACCCTGATCGACACGGCCGGCGCATATCCGGGCAAAGGTGCCGAGGAACGCGGCCAGTCCGAGGCCATCGCACGGTCGACCGAGATGTGCCTGAAGATCGGCGTGCCTTTGGTGTCTGTGATTATCGGCGAAGGTGGTTCAGGCGGCGCAGTAGCGTTTGCAACGGCAAACCGCGTCGCGATGCTGGAGCATTCGGTTTACTCAGTGATCTCGCCCGAGGGCTGCGCGTCGATCCTGTGGAAAGACTCGGAGAAAATGCGTGAGGCCGCCGAGGCCCTGCGCCTGACCGCGCAAGACCTGCAAAAGCTGGGCGTCTGTGATCACATCATCACCGAACCCAAGGGCGGCGCGCATCGCGACCGCGCCGCAACGGTCGACTCTGTACGAGGCGCCATTGCTGCTATGCTGAAAGAGCTGGATGGCAAGGATGCGGCAGCCCTGATCAAGGACCGCCGTCAAAAATTCCTGGATATCGGCTCGAAGGGGTTGGCGGCCTAAAGCGTCAGCCACCGAGCTGGCGCAACAAAGCCGCCGAAGGTTCCCCGGTTACGGCCAAGCCACTGGCGCGTTGATACGCGCTGATGGCAGATTTCGTGTTGTTGCCGATAACCCCATCCGCGCCCTGCGTATCGTATCCTGCGGATGTCAGACGGCGCTGCAGCTCTTTTCGATCCTCCAGCGTCAACCCGGTCGCATCGGGCCCGAACGAAGCCTGAAACGGCGCACCACCAGAGATCCGGTCTGACAAATGCCCAACGCCGATCGCGTAGCTGTCCGAATTGTTATAGCGCTTGATCACCTGGAAATTGCGGAACACCGCAATGCGCGGCCCCGGCGTTTGGGGCTGCAACACCGCCACAGGCGTTCCCGAAACTGTGCCTGCTTCGCCACCCCATGGCTGTCCGCGCACCCAGCCAGCCCGTGCCAGATATGCGGCTGTCGAGGCCAAAGAATCCGTGGGATCCTCGGACCAGATGTCCCGACGGCCATCACCGGTGAAATCCACCGCATAAGCCAAGTAAGACGTCGGAATGAACTGCGTATGCCCCATCGCCCCGGCCCAGCTGCCGGTCATGTTCGCGGGCGTTGTATCGCCCTCTTGAATGATCTTCAGGGCAGCGATCAGCTGTTTTTCAAAAAACGCGCCGCGACGGCCGTCATAAGCCAGGGTCGACACTGCCGACACCACCGGCACGTCCCCCCGGCGAGATCCATAACGGCTTTCCAGGCCCCAGACGGCAACGATAACCTCTTTATCGACGCCGTACTTTGCCTCGATCTCTGACAGGGTTCCTGCATGGCGCACCAGCATCTGCTTGCCGGTTGCGATCCTTTCATCAGAAGCTGCAATCGCCAGATAATCCTCAAGCGAGCGTTTGAATTCGACCTGATTGCGATCTCGTTCGATCACGCCCGGCAGGTACCCCGCCCCCTGAAAGGCCCGGTTGATGGTGGTTTGAGAAATACCTTGCGACGCCGCGCGGGACTTAAAGCCGGCAACCCAGGCGTCATAGCCTGCGTTGGGGACGGCCCGCATCCGCGTTGCCGGGGCGCTGGTTGGCGTGCCACCGGAACAGGCGGCCAAAAACGTTGACCCAAGTCCAACTGAAAATAGGCGTCGATTGATCATGTCTGAAATCTGCTCTTGTTGTGATTTGGGTCAGAGTATCGCAGACTAGGTGCGCAAGCTAGTTCTGCGGTGCTTGGAAACGGCAACCCGATCACTTCGGCGACAAGCCGCTTAACTGACCAGCATCCGCAGCCCTTGCGTCACATCCGACCGCACAGCCAGCCTCAATCCGGGCTCATCCCCCGCCTTCAACGCAGCGATGATCAGCTTGTGATAATGCGGCGGTTCCGTCCGCCGCAACCGCCCGTAAAGCGAGCGCATCGTCGGCCCCAGCTGAAGCCACACTGTTTCCACAATGGCCAGCATCGCCGGAGCCTGAGCACGCAGATACAGCGTGCGATGGAATTCCAGGTTTGATCGGATGTAACCGACAGCATCCCGTTTCGTGACCATTTCCGCGACGGTCATGTTGATGCTCTGTAACCGGTCGATCAGCGCCATGTGCGCGCGGGGCAACGCACGGCTGGCCAGCTCGACCTCGAGCAGTGCACGCAGAGCTGCCAACTCTTCGATACGATCATTGGTCAGCTCGGGCGTGGACACCCGACCCGAGGAAGACAGAAACAACGCACCTTCGGCCACCAGCCGTCGCACTGCTTCGCGCGCAGGCGTCATTGAAACATCAAATTCCTTGCCGATGCCGCGCAGGGTCAACGCCTGCCCGGGAGCTATGTCGCCGTGCATAATACGTGAGCGCAGGGCTCGATAGACCAGATCATGAGCTGCAGGTTGGGTGTCGGTTGGGCGAGCGCTTAACATAACCCCATGTGATCACAAATCGCCGCGCGGTCAACTCGTCGTGCCATCAAATCTGTACTGGTGAAGCTGCGCCCCGTTGTCGCGCAGCCAGCGCCTTTGGGCTTTGCAGTCACCAAACAGGCGCTCGACCTGCGCCCAGAACGCGGGGGAATGGTTCATTTCGGCCAGATGCGCGACCTCATGTGCGGCGACATAATGAAGGATGTCCGATGGCGCGAGGATCAGGCGCCACGAAAACATCAGACCACCACCCGAACTGCAAGATCCCCAACGAGACCGCGTATCGCGCAAGGTCAGGCTGGAATAAGGTCGGCCCAGCATTGTCGCATAATCGTCGCAGGCCTCCGTCAAGCGATCCCGCGCCAGTTCCTTTAAGAACCTTGCCAATCGCCTGACTTCTGCCCCTTTGGGAACTGCAACCTCTGCGTCCCGCAGCAGAACGCGTCGGCCCTCTGCCGGTACGATTCGCCTATCTTTGCCTTCAATGGGGATTGATTGCCCGAATCCCACGGCCAATGGGTTGGGTCTGTCCTCAAGATGCTCACGGATCCAGTTTTCCTTGACCTTGGCGAAATTCAGCGCCTCGGCTTCTGCGACACCTTTAGGGTAGGTCAGTGTAACCCGCCCGTCCAATTGAGAAATTCGCAAGCTGATACGCCGCGCCCTGGCCGATTTGCGCAGCGTTAGCGGCACCGGCGGTTTTCCGGGCAATGCGTGGTCCCCCATGTGCCTGTTTCTCCTGCTTAAAGGCTTTGACAGTGCCCGCTGCATGTGGCACGTGACCTGAATCATTACTACGACTCACCTGATATCAAGGGGATCTGAAATGCCCAAGGAAGAATGGGGTGTAAAACGCGTTTGCCCGACCACCGGTAAGCGGTTTTACGACCTGAACAAGAACCCGATCGTCAGCCCCTACACCGGCGAGATCGTGGAGCTTGAAACCGGCAAGAGCCGGATGATCGCAGCAGATGCGGAAGATGCCGCGTCGGCAAAAGCACGCGAAAATGCGTCGGAAGAAGATCTGGTTCTGGACGATGACGACAGTGTCGACGTCGAACTGGACGATGATCTGCTGGATGATGATGACGACAGCAGTGACGACGTTTCGCTGGATGAAATCACCGATATGCCAGCGGAAGAAGAAAGCTAAAACCGGTCCGGGGCGGCCCTTGCGCCGCCTCAAACTACCCTCGGATGCGAGGCAGAATCTTTTCCGCATAATCCATTTTTGGACTTGCGCTCATTGCCGTCGTCTCATAAACGTCCGTCCACCGCAGTCGCGGTACCTGGAAGGGGCCTTAGCTCAGTTGGGAGAGCGCTTGCATGGCATGCAAGAGGTCAGGGGTTCGACTCCCCTAGGCTCCACCAAAATCCATTGATTTTGTTGAATAAATTCGGGCGACGCCTCCACAGCCCCCGAATTGCCCCCGAAATTACGTCGCTTCACCGGGCTTTTGTCGGCACCAACCCAACGCCACCCGAGTCGGAATGTCGCACCCCACCCCCCGGCCTCACCCGAGCGCTGCGCGGTTTTGTTTATACCCCACGCATACAAAGCGCGGGGTTCCTGCACTTTTTGACTGCTAGGTCAAACGAGACGATGTCATCCGTGCGGCTACCGATGCGTCTCGCCAAGAGTACATCAGCTGCTTGGCTATTTGGTGCACTGAGCACTAACGACCGCTTTGAAGTCCGATCGTACACCCGGTCTATTCCGATCAGTGTCCGCAAAGCGGACTTTTCTGCCGTTCGCATCTGCTTCCCGACAGACTGCATTTTGCGCTTTGCGGTCATTGGATGAACCCCGGCGAACGTCGGGTATTGTCAACTGCGATCCCAATACACTTGGCCGCTGCCTGTTTTTCGTGCTTTCATTCTCGCGACCCGAAAAAGCTGCGAAGGGGAGTTCACAATGTCGATCGGCAAGTTGGCGCTAGGTTTTTTGGTATCTGCGTTCGTAAACTCATCTGGCGTCGCAGTAGCGGACGAGAGGCCCAACATTCTGCTGGTCATGGCAGATGACCTGGGATGGTCCGACATTAGCGCGTATGGCGGGGAGATTGATACGCCGAACCTCGATGCCCTAGCAGAACGAGGCGTGATGTTCACCGATTTTCATGCGTCGGTTTCTTGCTCGCCAACCCGAGCGATGCTGATGTCGGGCAACGACAACCACATTGCAGGCCTTGGCACGATGGGCGAGTTGTTGGCACCTAATCAGGCAGGGCAACCTGGCTATGAGGGGCACCTGAACGACAGGGTCGCTTCGATGGCGGAATTGCTCAAGGCCGCTGGGTATCACACCTACATGTCCGGCAAATGGCACCTTGGGCATTCCGAAGGCACACTGCCGTTTGACCGGGGATTTGAACAGACGTTCACTATGCTTGTCGGTGGTGCCAGCCATTGGGCTGATCGATTGGGCATTTTGCCAATGGATGATCCAGCTGCGTATTCGAGAAACGGGAAGCTGACCGAAGATCTGCCGGAGAATTTCTATTCCAGTCGCACATATGTCGATCTGTTGATCGATGCTATCCGGAGCAACCGCGGCGATGGCAAACCCTTCTTCGGTTACCTGGCCTTTACCGCCCCGCATGACCCGCTGCATGTGCCAGAACCCTGGCTGTCGGAATATGCTGGACGCTATGATGACGGATATGAAAAGCTGAGAGAACGACGTTGGTTAGCTGCCAAGGAACTTGGCCTCATCGAAAAAAATGCGCCGCTACCTGAACGCCTGCCGTTTGTTAGGTCTTGGGAGGAACTGACTGATGACGAACGCGCGATGGAAGCGCGTGGAATGGAAGTATATGCCGGAATGGTTGATGCCTTGGACTATCACTACGGACGTGCGATCGATTTCCTCGACGACGTCGGAGAGCTGGACAACACGATAATCCTGTTCCTTTCGGACAATGGTGCAAACGCGTGGTATTCTGAGGATTATCCTGGCGCAGACAGCCCGGATTTCATGTCGCAATTCGATCCCAGCTTCGAAAACCTCGGACGCCCCGGATCAAACTACGCATACGGTCCAGGTTTCGCTAGTGGGTCGAGTGGCCCACTGAACCGATTTAAATTCTCCGTCAGCGAAGGTGGCATTCGAGTGCCCTTGATCATCGCCGGACCGAGCGTTCAACAGGGAACGATAACGGATGAGTTTGCCTACGTTTGGGACATTCTTCCAACGGTTCTGGAAATGACCGGAGCCGACTACCCTGCAACCTTGGATGGTCGCGCCATAGAGCCAATGCGCGGTCGCTCCATGATGCCATTGATTTCAGGTCGCTCGAAAGAACTCTACTCATCTGAGGAAATGATCGGTGGCGAGATGAATGGCGATAAGTGGATGCGGCAAGGTGTATTCAAGGCGGCGATGGTGGCTCCGCCTTACGGAGATGGGACTTGGCAACTCTATAACGTTGATGCGGACCCAGGCGAGACGCGGGACCTGGCAGCGGAAATGCCCGAGCTGCTAGAAGACCTAAAGTCAGGATGGGACTTATACGCCATGGAGGTTGGTGTCATTTCAGCAGAATGAAGCGACAACGCTATGTAGACCGCATTCCGACGTCGTGGGCTGTTCTTCATTTCGGACACCCAAGAAAAGTGGTCGGATGTCTCCAACGTCGGCAAAGCCGCCGAACCCTGCGCCTAGGGTGAACCGTTGGTTTGGGCTCGAGGCAGACGTTCGCAAAATCGCGATGTATGACCGCTTTGCGGGACATTGCAGTCATTGACCTAAAGTTACATGATCACCACCTGAAGGGATTAAGCGGAGACACCATGGCAGACGAGAGAGTGAGCCACTGGGAGGAGGTCTACCGCGAGAAAGACGATACCCAGCTGAGTTGGCATCAGGATGATCCCTCGATCTCGTTGGAGCTCTGCGACGTGGTCGGCGTCGATAATGCCTCCTCCGTGATAGACATAGGCGGAGGCACTTCACGCTTCGCAGAACGCCTGATCGAAAGAGGACTRAGCGACGTTTCTGTGCTCGATGTATCCAAAGCTGCGCTTGATCGATCTCGTGGACAACTTSGCGCCGTAGGCGAGCAGATTGAATGGATCGCAGCCGATGTCACAACCTGGAGCCCGGAGAGAAGCTATGATCTATGGCACGATCGCGCCGTATTTCATTTCCTTGTCGATGCGGACGACCGTTCCGCCTACCGGGACCAGTTGTACCGCTGCCTTCTCCCAGGTAGCCATGCGATTATCGCAACGTTTGCGCTCGACGGTCCGRAGAAGTGCAGCGGTTTGCCAATCGTTCGCTATGATCCAGAGGRGCTATGCGAGGTATTAGGCGATCGTATTTCCCTGGTCACGCATCGGGAGCACACACACCATACTCCTTGGGGAAGCTCTCAGTCCTTCCAATTCAGCTTGTTACGCGTGGGCCAGTAGCGCTGCTGTTGCGCTGCTAATGCGCTTCGGCACGACTGTGACATCCAATGGCCTTGCTCATGCCTTCGCTGCAACTTTACTCATCCGGCGGCCGTCTTGCGGACGAAGTCGCCCTTCGGTTTCTTTCCAAGCCTGCGCATGATAATCTTTGATAATTGCACTTTGCTCGGAGGAGGATGACCTCTGAAACGCAGGCTGACCGCCATACTAGCAGCCGATCTGGTTGGGTATTCCCGCCTTATGAACTCGGATCAAAGCGGAACGCTCAGCGCGTTGCGAGAGCTTCGATCTGGGCTTTTTGACCCTTCTGTAGTCGCGCATCGCGGCAATTTAGTGAAATGCATGGGGGATGGTTGGATAGTCGAGTTTCCATCAGTCTCTGACGCTGTGACCTGTGCTGTCGCCATTCAGAACTCTTTGGCCAGCGAGAATACACTGAAGTTGAGAATTGGGATACACATAGGTGAAGTCGTTTTCGAGGAGGATGATGTATTTGGTAATGGCGTTAACGTCGCCGCTCGTTTGGAAGCGCTTGCCGAAGCCGGGCAGGTTCTCATCTCCGGTTCCGCCTATGAATGCCTGGACAGCAAAACGGCTTGCGCGTTCCAAGGCGGAGAAAACCGTGAGCTTAAGAACATTGATCGACCGGTGCCAGTCTGGTGGTGGGGGGACGCCGAGTCTGTAGATCCGCTTTATGATTCTGAACCGCCCGGGTCCCCTGACGGAACTGCGATCGCCGTATTACCATTTGACAACATTTCAGGCGACCCTGAACAGGAATATTTTTCGGACGGGTTGTCCGAAGACATAATTACGGCTCTGTCGAAACACCACTGGCTCGAGGTCGTCGCGCGCAACACGACCTTTGCCTACAAGGGAAAATCCCCGAATGTTCGGCAGCTCGCCGATGACTTGGACGCCGACTACGTTGTCGAAGGCTCGGTCAGGAAAGCGGGTGCGCGCATTCGAGTCACGGTTCAGCTGATTGACGCATCGACTGGCAACCACGTGTGGGCGGAAAAATATGACCGTCAGTTGGAAGACATCTTCGATGTTCAGGACGAGATCACGGAAACAATTGTTGGCAGACTGGAGCCCGAGGTCGGAAATGCGATCCGGCGCAAGTTAGAAGATACGCCGCGCCGAAACCCCCATGCCTGGGACTGCTATCATCTTGGGCTTGCGCACTTTTACAAGTTTACTGCCGTAAGCAACCGTGAAGCTCAGAGGTTGTTTCTCCAAAGCCGCGAACTGGACCCCAGTTTTCCCGAGGCACATGCCTGGTGGGCTTATGCCACGATTCTCGGGATGGTGTATTGGGACACGGAACCGGATTCTGCCCTTATGGACGAAGCGCTGGCTGCCGCACGCACCGCCGTTTCAATGGATAACCAGAATGCGCTGCTCTACATGCTGATGGGCAGAGTCCAACTGGCCCGCCGGGAATACCGCAGCGCGCTGGCTGAGAATGAAACTGCAATCAAATTGAACCCGACTCTGGCTCCAGCATATTGCGGATTGGGAGACTCACTTTCCTATGAGGGACGATACGAAGAGGCGATTGCCAATTTCGAGAAAGCCGTGGAGATGAGCCCTAACCATCCGCAGCTTTGGGCCTTTCTGAGCTATGGCGCGATGACTCTGCTTTTCGATCACCAGTTCGAGAAAGCTCTGGACTGGGCAGAGCGGGCTCGCGATGTGCCAAATTGCCAATACTGGGCCACCGCGCATGCAGTCGTGGCGCTTGCCAATCTCGGGCGGGACAAAGATCTGGCGAAGATGGTGCATAACCTAATGGTGGAAGAGCCGAAATTCTCGCGGTCATTCGCAAAAAAGAAGCTGTTCTATCTGAAGCGGGACGATCAAATGGAACTTTACCTTGCAGGGCTTGCAAAGGCAGGTATCCCGGCCTGATTTTTCCTGTGATCGGCCCTTGCTTTGCCGCTTGTCTTGAATGCTTGCGTCAGGTCAAGCCGAATGACCGCAAAGGGTTCGGAGCGGGACTTAATCTCCCGCAGGAATTGCTTGTCCGGTGACGTGTTGAAGATCGCTCTGCGCTGGCATTTATCCAGCCTGTGAATGCACCAACGTTTACTCAGGCGAGCGTGATCAGCCACCCGCCCCAGACAATCATAACCAAGCCCAATCCCCGGCTCAGAAACCTCCCGAATGGCAACGTCTTTTCCGCCAACACTACGATTGTAAGTACGGCAACCCACGGCAGGTTCATGACGCCCAATACAAACAACAGCACCATCAGCATCCAGCAGCAGCCAAGACAGTAGGCCCCGTGGTGAAGCCCCATCTTCGCGGCACCCAGGGTTCCCTCGTGCCAATGAGCCGTCAGAAAACTCATGGGCGAGCGGCAATGCTCCAGGCAAGCGTTCTTGAGCGGCGTCCACTGAAACAACCCGGCGAGTATCAACATCACGCCGCCCACAGTCGGCGCAACCCTCCCGATCATTGAGGAAAGCACGCCGCCCGTGTGCAGCCACCAATTCAATACCGTCGCCGCCAGCGAGAACACCAGCCAAACCAACAGATACCCCACCACGAAGCTGCCCGTTGGCACGAAGGGTCGCCCTGCCTCCTCCCGCTTCGCGCGGACCCGCTCGTAGATCATTACGGCGGGTGTAACCGAAGGCAGCATCATCGCGAACATCATCACCGCCCACATGATAAGCATGAAGACAAAATCCGCGACGGACCACTGCATCATCATCGGCATGGCCATGTCGCCAACCATCGTCATCGAGGACGAACCAAGCCCGAGGTAAATTGTATAGGCCCACGCCAGCGCCGTGAGCGCGACTAGCGCTGCCAGCACCAGCGCCCGATCTCGTCGTGCGACCCCTACAGCATTCATTAGGGTGGCCTGAAGATCCGGCCCGGCCTCAGCCGGCCCAAGCGACTTGTCCGACCACACCCGACCGGCCCGTCCAGGTCACGGGCATATCCGCGTCGTTCCAAGTGGTTCCTTCACTGGGGGCCAGATCACCTTCATGCCCCTCATGCCCGAAGGCGAGGCTGAACGCGGCGTTCTGCAGTTTCATCTTGTTGCCGAGGTCATTGACCAGGCGACGGGATTTCATCTCGCCTACACCGGCCACGCTTGCAGTTATTTCGCCATCGGCCTCGGTCACGCTGATCCCGGCGCGTTTGGTTGGAAGCCAGGTCGACAACAGGCTTGCCGGCACCTCCATGCCGCCACCGGACGCACCCTGCAAGATAGTCTCCAATGCCGCCGCCTGCGCATCGCTAGCGTTTTCGTCAATGTACACTCGCCCGGTGCCGTTGGCGTCGAACAGTGTCGGCCCGGGGAAATGCAATGAGACAATCGCGTTTTGGCCAGAAAGGTCCACGCCTTCATGAGAGCCCTCGCTAATGCGTATCAACAGGGACGTCGCGCAATACCCTTGGTCCAAGAGCATAAGGTCAGCTTGTCCGAACCAGCATGGGCAAAGCATGTTGCAATTGCAGGTTTCGACGAGTTCCCCTGAAACATTCCAAGACATGATTTCTCCTCCCATCCCATATTTTCCACGGAGGCATTTTAGCAGAAAGGCTGCTTTTCACCAATCAACCAGAAGGTTAACCATGTCTCCTCAGGGCACAGAGTTGCCTATCCCTACAGCTTACATGATTAGCTGGTTGGCAGCCCAAGCCGGTCCTTCGCAACAAAGCCGCCATTCGTCACCAAGCGATCCAAACCGAAATATCATTGGGTTCGAAGCTTAACTGATTTGATCATGCTGGTTTTATCAATGTTCCCAGATATGCCCGAGTGTCGGCATCCCACGAGCTGGGGTCCTCTCCATGAGCGACCACCGCGTGGAGTTCCATGAGTTTCCATACTTCATCTTTGGTCGCTGCGATCACTTTGCCTGGGCAGGTCTCCATGCCCTCGCAATCCTTGCAGGCATATGAAAATGCGGTGTTCATCATTTTCTCCTCTTTCTGGACGGGAAAGTTGATCAAAACTCAGGAAACGTCGGGAGACCGTCGTTGAGTTTTATCCATGGCTGCTGATGTGACACGAAGACGTGGGCCTTGGGTTTCGCAATCGATGGGTCGTCCAACGTTACAGCAGAAAACCAAGCGTCAGCACTCCAGTCTTGGCCCTCAACTTCATTTAGGGCGGCATAGGTCAACGTCGTTCCACAGTGCCGACAAAACCCGCGGCGAATACCCGAATTTTTCTCAATGTGTTGGATTTCGCCTTTGATAACGGCGAAGTCTTCGGCGGCTACCTTAGCCCAAGTTGCAAAGGCGCCACCAAGGGCCATTTGGCATGAACGACAATGGCAATGTCCCGACCAGACAGGTGGTGTCGCGATCTGGTATCGAACAGCACCACAGTAACATCCACCTTGAAGTTTTTCCATCGTATCAAGATCTCCTGGCATGCGGCTAGGTTGACATCGGCACTAAAGCATCCGCTCCAATATTTTATAATAGCATCGCAGATTTCACTGTGAATAATGTCAAGAATGCCGATATCATGCGACTCAAATAGCTTAACCAAGCATTAGAAAATCTACAGTATGGATTGGCTGCACCTTCCCCCGATGAACGCTTTGCGCGCCTTCTCAGCAGTTGCGGAAGCAGGGAGTTACACCGTGGCGGCTGAACGCTTGAACGTGACCCAAGCGGCCGTCAGCCAGCAGGTAAAATCGTTGGAAAGGCATTTGGGTGTAGCTCTCGTTGCCAGACGTGGGCGCAGCATTGGGTGCTGTCAGACCAATTCGAACCAGTCTCTGTTTACCCCTAAATGCCGGAACTTATGCTGAACAAAGTTGGCGCCACTCGGAGAGAGCAGCGGCGCGGTTGAGCTTGAAATTGTCTCTGCTGTAGAGGGCGCGTTCCTGATTGAAATGGTTGTGGACGGAAGAATGAACTGCGGCGAACTTCTGCAAACATCGCATTTGCCTGAAGCGGAGCATCGCACGTTCTCGTCGTCGAAATGGCAGATGGGAATTCTCGGCCCGATTGTTCAGCCAGCGGCTGGTCTCTTGCCAACTACCGTTCCCGACAACTCTCATCGCCGCGCCATAAGACCGCAGTTTGTCCGTCACGATGGATTCAGGTTGACCGTAGCGTTTCATTGATTTTCTGAGGAATTTCAACGCAGCTTTGCGGTCACGGCGCTTGGTCACATAACTTTCCAGCACCTCGCCTTCGTGATCCACAGCCCGCYATAGGTAGTGCGTCTCGCCATTGATCTTCACGAAGACCTCGTCCAGATGCCACTGCCAGTTCGAATAAGATCGCATCCGATTGACCCTGTTTCTGCGGATCTCTGCCGCGAATATYGGGCCAAATCTGTTCCACCAATAACGCACAGTTTCGTGGCTGATCTCGATGCCGCGCTCGTGCAAAAGATCTTCAACATTGCGAAGTGAAAGCGGAAACCGAACATACATCATGACGGCCAGACAAATGATCTCGGGGCTCGTCTTGAAGTAGCGAAAAGGGCTGCGTTTTGTCATCCTGCGACGCTAAGTGCTCGCCCTGCCCGCCTCAATAAGTTTCTTCTGACAGTGCCCCATTCGTGTCTGCTTATTCATCAATCTCCGCGCACTATCATTGCTGCGGCTTTTTCGGCGATCATGACAACCGGTGACGCAGTGTTGCCCGACACAATTTTCGGCATAATGGATGCGTCGACGATACGCAGGCCCCGGAGCCCGTTGACGCGCAAATTCGGATCCACAACTGCTTCTGGATCCACTCCCATCCGACAGGTGCCAACCGGGTGAAAGATGGTTGTCGCGATGTCGCCTACGGATTTCAGCAATTCCGCTTCGCTTGAAACCTTGGGACCGGGCAGGATCTCCTCGGGTTCATAGGCCGAAAGTGCCTTGGCACCCATGATCTTGCGCGCCTGTTTGACCGACATAACTGCGACGGCCTTGTCGCGCTCTGCAGACAGGTAGTTCAGGCGGATCTCGGGCTGGATCGCGGTGTCTGTGCTGGAAATATGACAGTGGCCAACACTGTCAGGGCGCAGGTTGCAGACCGACACGGTAATTGCCGGAAACGGATGCAACGGATCACCCAGCTTGTCGGTCGACAATGGCTGAACGTGGTATTCGAGATCCGGCGTTTCCAGATCGGGGTTCGATTTGGTGAACATGCCAAACTGGCTCGGGGCCATGGACATCGGCCCCGATTGGGTCAGCGCATATTGCAACCCGATCCGGGCTTTGCCGATCAGGCTGTTGGCCATGGTATTGAGGGTCTTTGCGCCTTTTACCTTAAACACAGTTCTGATTTGCAGATGGTCTTGTAGGTTTTCTCCTACGCCATTGCTTTCATGCAGAATTTCAATGCCGTGGTCTGACAGAATATCGCCGCGTCCAATCCCCGACAGCTCCAGAATTTTTGGCGAATTGATCGCGCCTGCCGCCAGCAGAACCTCGCTGTCTACCCGTACCTCCAGCGCGCGTCCCTTATGGTGGAACCGCACACCGCGCACGGATTTCCCTTCAAGGATCAGGCTGTCTATCGTGGCCTCTGTCATCACCCTTAGGTTGGGTCGCTTCATCGCCGGGCGCAGAAATCCGCGCGCTGTGCTCCACCGCACCCCGTCCTTTTGATTGACCTCGAAAAAGCCTGAACCTTCGTTGTTTCCGTCATTGAAATCGGCGCGCGGCATGATGCCGAATTCCTGCGCGCCGGTCTGGACAGCTTTCAGAATGTCCCAGCTGAGTTTCTGGGTCTGAACCTTCCACTCGCCGCCACTTGCGTGCTTGTCCGTGCCACCTTCATGATGGTCTTCTGATTTCAGGAAATACGGCAGCACATCATCCCAGCCCCAACCGGGATTTCCCAACTGCCGCCAATGGTCGTAATCCGCCGCCTGTCCGCGCATATAGATCATGCCGTTCACAGACGTGCAGCCACCCAGAACCTTGCCGCGCGGATATACAAGGCTGCGCCCGTTCAACCCCGGCTCATTGGCGGTTTTCATCATCCAGTCGGTCCGCGGGTTGCCGATGCAATAAAGATAACCCACCGGGATTTTCACCCAGTGGTAATTGTCCGACTTCCCGGCCTCCAAAAGCAGGACCCGCGTATTCGGGTTCTCGGTCAACCGGTTGGCAAGCACGCAGCCTGCCGTTCCGGCGCCGACAATGACATAGTCGTACTGACCGTCTAGATCCTCGCTCTGTGCCAATTTTTTCCCCTCAAAAGGCGATGACCATCTTGCCAATCATGGCACCGGTTTCAATGATTTTATGTGCTTCTTTGAGGGTCTTTGCAGACAGTCCGTTCAGCGTTTTGGTGTCGGTTGACGAGATGATGCCATCATCCACCAGCCGCGACATGCGGGACAGGATCGCGCCCTGTTGCGCCATGTCTGCCGTGCTGAAAAGCGTGCGCGTGAACATCAATTCCCACATCAGGGCAGCGGATTTGCCCTGAAGCGCCGAGATATCAAGCTTCTCTTCGGTCTCGACAATCGTGCCGATCCGCCCCTGTGGTGCAATCAGTTCACACTTGGCGTCCCAGTGCTGCGCCAGATCGGCATATTGCGCGATGTAGTCGACAAACTCGTGCCCCGTAGCGCGCGTTTCGGTGATCAGATCACGATGGTTCACCACATAATGCGCGCCCATTTTTTGGCACCAGTCGGCACTTTCGGGGCGCGACGCTGTAGCAAGAATTTCAAGCCCCGTTAGCTTGCGCGCCAACTGCGTGGTGATCGAGCCAACGCCACCTGCACCACCGACAACAAGCAGAGTGCCTGCGTTTTCATCCGTCGACACCTGAAGCCGGTCAAACAGCATTTCCCACGCCGTCAATGACACCAGTGGCAGCGACGCTGCCGAGGCGGGCTCAATCGATCGTGGCGCAACAGAAGCAACCCGATGATCCACAGCCTGAAGTTCGGCATATGACCCCGCTCGGTTCGCATCACCCGCGTACCAGACGCGATCCCCTTTGATGAAGCCGGACACGTCCGGTCCCATGGCTTCGACAATGCCCACGGCATCATAGCCAAGAATAAATGGCTCTTCATGTGGCGCATCGACAGCTGTTCGAATACGGCGCTTGGCGTCGGCGGGATTGACCGAGATCGCCTCGATCCGCACCAGCAGATCTGCATCGCGCAAATCCGGTGTGGGCAGGTCGCAGTCAAACAGGCTGTCCTCGGCCTCGATCGGCAGAGAGTTCAGAAATCCTACGGCTTTCATAGGTCAGGTATCCTTTGATTGCATGCGGGTCCACAGATCGCGCATTGCCTCGGTAAGTGTGAGATAAGTTTGGTAACGGCTGTCATAGTGGCCTTGCATGTCAGGGTTCGGCTGACAGGTCTGTTTGGCACGGGTCATGCGGGCAATACCGTCTTCGTAGTTTTCGACAATACCCACAGCGGTGGCCGCCCCAATGACAGCCCCCAGCGCGCCGGTCTCCTGTGCCTCGGCCACCGTGATCGGAACCCCAAGGCAATCGGCAAACATCTGTGGCCAGTGCGGACTGCGCGACCCGCCGCCCGACAGAATGGCGTGATCAAACGCGACACCTGCCTGTTTGAGGGTTTCGATGTGACGGCGGTGTTCAAACACCACACCTTCGAACAGCGCGCGCAGCATGTGCCCCTCTCCATGCCAGCCGGCAAGCCCATAAAACCCGGCACGGAATTCCGCCCCCTGCCCCGAACCGTAAAGGAAAGGATGAAAGAAGGGATCGTCCGACTGCGGCGCAACCTCGCCGACCTTATCATTGCAATAGCCAAACGGATCGTCGTGATGCGCACTACGTTCCACCAGTTCGCGCACATACCACTCCAAATTGGCGGCAGAGGTTGCGCTGGCCTCGATATTGACGAAACGGTCCGGCGCGAAACCCGACGCCATAAAGACCGATTGATCCACCACTGGCGACTCTGAAAACACCTGATTGATGCTCCATGTGCCTGCGATTATCGACGCTTCTCCGGGCTTGATAACGCCAGAGCCAAGCGCGCTGGACACAACGTCGAAATACCCCCCAACAACCGGCGTGCCAACGGCCAGCCCAGTCTGGGCGGCGGCCTCTTCGCTCACGGTCCCGGCCACATCTGCCGGATCGATCAAACGCGGCAACAGCGATTTCGCGTCCTCCAGCCCGTAAAGCGCCAGCAATTCGTGGTCATAGCTGCAGTCCGGCATCCTGGTCAGGCCACAGCCCGACATATCCGAGATGTCGCTTACCCGTGCGCCCGTCAGCTTGTGGGTTATGAAATCCTTACACAGCATAACCGTACCTGTGTTGGCATAGATTTCGGGCTCGTAACGCTTGATCCACGCCAAAAGTGTTGGCGTCTGTGAGGGCCATGGTTTTTGCAGGCAGATCTCGTGAAACCGGTCACCATGCGCCGCTGCCAGTTCTGATGCCAGCTCCGCCGCGCGGTTGTCCAGAGACTGAATACCCACCAACGGTGCGCCGGATTTGTCCAACAGATACAATCCGTTGCCGTGCCCTGCACAGCCGATGGCCGCAATGTCTGCCGCGTCAATACCTGCCGCGGCCACACAGCCGCTGATCGCCTCGCCCGCATTGGCCCAAAGTTCGTTCAGGTCCCGCTCGACACGCCCCGGCGCAGGCGCCGACGACTGCCCGTCCAGCGCGTGCATCGCGATCTGGTTGCCTTCCAGATCGAACAACACGGCCTTTATCACGGTATTCCCGGCATCAAGCCCCAACAGATATTTCTTGTGATCAGCCACGATTATAAATGTCCCACGCTTCTTCGCCGCCGACGCCGTCATGGATCATCGCCATGAGCCCCGCCACAACAGCCTTTGGGTTGTCATGCTGATAGATATTGCGGCCATAAACCATCCCCTGAGCGCCCTGCGCCAAAAGCACGGCGGATTTCATCAGCACGGTTTTGAGGTCTTCCTTGCCGCCACCCCGCACCAGAACCGGCACCCGCGCGGCTTCGATCACCCGGTGGAAATCTTCTGCGTTCTCGGTTGGGTCGGCCTTGATGATATCCGCCCCCATTTCCGAAGCCAGCCGCACCAGCGTCACGATCTTTTCGGCATCACCGTCCACCTGATACCCGCCGCGCACGTCATTGGGCAGCATCACCAACGGTTCGATCATCAGCGGCATACCGTACTTGCGGCAGGCCTCGCGCACGCGGGAAATATTGTCGACACACTGGCGGAACAATTCCGGTTCGTCGGGCAGCATGAACAGGTTTACGACCACAGCCGCCGCATCCATTTCGATCGCGCCGAGGATCGGCTCATCCGCGCTTTGCAGCTGAGACCACATCACACTGTGGCGCTGATCATTATAGGGGTTGCCCATGTCGATGCGCATCACCAGCGCTGGCTTGTCCTTTTCAGGGCGCGACTGCAAAAGATCGGCCTGCCCATACGCGCATTGGATCGCGTCCGGACGGGCCTTGATCAGCGTGTCCATCACGCCCGGCATATCTTCGAGCCCCACCATGAAGCTGGGTTCATTGCAGACGCCGTGATCAATCGCGACATCCAGACAGCCGCCATTGGTGAACATCCGGTTCATGCGGGCTTTGGTGCTTACACGCATTGTTTTCTCCATTGATTATTTCGCTCGGTCAGCATCTGTGGCGACACGCCGTAGTAGTCTGACAATTCTTCGATCAGGCAGATCTGCTGATCGCCGATTTCCTTCGGGGACAGGCCTCGTTCAGCGGCGAGGATTTCGGCCAGCACCTCGATCAGTTCCATCGAAATGGCCCCGGTGATCGCAAGGGCAGTGCGTCGCAGAACGATGTCTGACAGATCCTCGACCTGCTCTGTGCGGATTAGGTGGGCAATTTCGTTCGTTGAGTAGGGCGATCCGACGGCAAGCGGCAAATCGGGTGTGCCGTTTGAACAGACATCCTGCATAGCCGCAGCCGCAGACCCATAATGGCTCACAAGATGCGTGGCGCGATCTGGTGAGATTGCGTAATTCTGCACCAGATCGCGTTCCAACACCCCTGCTCCCCGCAAGAAATCACGCCCGCCGCCAATGGCAAGCGCCTCAGTCTTGCACCGTCTTTCATGGGACAATTCCGCCAAAACCAGATCAGCAGTATCTTCGGCAAAGGCCCGGAACGTCGTCCACTTGCCGCCGATCATGCAGAACTGGGGCACTTTGCCATCGAGCCGCTTGATAAAATGCCCGCGTGAAATGCGCCCGGTGAAATCCTGATCACTTTGTGGCAACGGTCGAATGCCTGAAAAGCTGAACAAAACGTCGTCGGGCGACACATTGATCTCGGGAAAAACCGATTGCAGAGAGCCGAGAATATAGTCCATCTCGTCGTCCTCACAACGAACGCGACATGCCTTGTCCACCCGGATATCCGTTGACCCCGCAAGAACATTTCCCTGAAACGGAAACGCGATGCACACCCGGCCATCGGCGTTTTCGAAATAGACCATGTGGCCATTCAACGCCTTTAACAGCTGCTGGTTCTCGACGATCACATGACTGCCCTTGGTTCCGGACACCATGCGCTCGGCAGCACCATTCCCCAGCGACGCGGCTGTGGAATCGAGCCATGCGCCGGTCGCGTTGACGATTGTACGCGGCTGGACCGCCAGTTTCCGGCCGGATCGCTGGCACGTCAGCACAAAACCATCGCCCAGCGGAGTCAGCCCGGCATAATTCACCGCGATGCACTCGGAAGCTGTGGCCTCTGTGTCCGCAATCATTTCGATGCACAGACGTTCGGGATGGGTAATGGCCGCGTCATAGAAAACCGCGGAAAAGCGGGCGGCCGTGGTAAGTGCGGGCCACTCACGATGTGTGGCAGCAGCAGAGTGAAACTTATGACGTGGCAATGCGCGGCGTTTGCGCGTGATCCAATCATAAAGCGACAGGCCAAGCTTGATCGGCAAGGCCCCCCGACGCGCTGGTTTGCCTGACCAGCCAAAGAACCCCGCCGCCGCATTGAACATGCCTGAAAACACTGAGGTAACCGGGACCACGGTCGGCAAAGGATGCACCATATGGGCCGCATTCGACAAAAGCACGTCGCGTTCACGCAGGGATTCCTGAACCAGACTGAACTCGCCGTTTTCCAGATAACGCAGTCCGCCATGGATCATCCGTGACGGGGCCGCACTACAGCCGGAGCTGAAGTCATTGCGCTCGACCAACAGCACTCGCAGGCCCTGCAGCGACAAGTCCCGGAATGTGCCAATGCCATTCACGCCACCGCCAATCACAACGACATCGAACGCGGGATCGCGTGCGATGGCATCTAATCTGTCCTGACGTGTCTTTGACATAATTTCCCCGTTCGCCGCCCAAGCAAGCAACGCTGTTTGGTGTTTCAATTTTGACGAGGCCTACCCGTCCAGGTTGGTCAAATGGACCGCCGCAGCGGCATTGATGGTTTCAATTTCTGCCGCATTGAGACGCAGGCGCCCGGCCTTTGCGTTTTCGGCGGCCTGTTGTTCATTGCGCGCCCCGCAAAGCGAGAAGGTGATCCCCGGCTGCTGAAGTGTCCACGCGATGATAATCTGTGCCTTGGTGGCGGAATGGTGATCTGCGACCGGCTCGATGGCCTGCATCAATGCGGCCACTTTTTCCCGGTTCGCCATCGAAAAGCGCGGGTTGTCCTTGCGCTGGTCATCGCCGCCAAACTGTCTGTCCGGGCCGATTTTCCCGCTGAGCAAACCCAGCGCCAACGAGGAATAACTCAGGATCGACACCTTGTTTTCAAGACAAACCGGAACAAGGGACTGCTCCAGATCCCTTTTGACCATGGAGTATTCTTCCTGAATAGCGTCCAGCTGTCCGGCCTGAACATACTGCGCGACATCCTGCGGGCTGGTGTTGCTCGCCCCGATCGAGCGGATCTTGCCCTGTGTCTTGAGCTGTTCCAATGCTTCCATAGTTTCGTCGATCGACGTGGTCGGATCCTGCCAATGGGTGATGTAGTGGTCGATCACATCCGTGCCCAACCGCTTCAGGCTTTGCTCCACCTCATAGACAATCGCGTCCTTGCCCAGATAGCGATGCACTGGCGCGCCGTCATAATCGAAAAAGTGATTGCCCTTTTGCGTATGCCAGACCAGTCCGCATTTGGTGGCCAGCACGATCTCATCGCGGCGTCCTTTGATGGCTTTGCCAACGATCTCTTCTGACAGGCCCTGACCATAGGCAGGCGCGGTGTCGATCAGCGTGATCCCATTGTCGATGGACGCCTGAATGGCGCGGATCGATGCGGCTTCGATGGTGCCGCCCCACATCCAGCCGCCAATGGCCCATGTGCCAAGTCCGATGGCCGAAGCCCGGATGCCGGAATTTCCGATCTCACGGGTCAACATGTCATTGGAGAGAACTGCATCCATTAATCTGCCTCCTTGTGCAAAAGCGTGTTTGCCGTGTGCTCATCAGTGACAAGCGAATTGAAATAACCACCGTTCAAGGCAGCAGCGATGGGTTCGACCTTCTCCGGGCCGGACGCGATGGCGATAGACACCGGGATATTCACCAGATCCCTGGGCGGCATCGAAACCAACCGGGAATTATAGGTGTTGCCCGAGGCAGAGCCGTCTTTCTGGATCAGATGCCCAAGGAATTCGCTGCGCACCCCTGATTTATAAAGCCGCTGCCGTTCCACTTCGGATACCGGCTGGGCGGTGTAATAGGTCGAATCCGCCCCTGCCACAGCCCCGATCCCGACAATCGCAATATCGGCCTGCCGAGACTGATCCATCACGGCCTGAACCGATTTCAGCGACATGATGATATCCCGTTCTTCTTCGGTTGTCGCATGAAGCGGCGCGTGGATAAGCGTTGCTTCCCCGGAAAGCTTGTTCGCCAGCTCGGTCGCCAGATGGTTCACATCCGTATAGTGCTGGCCCTGCACACCACCGGTCAGCGGCGTAATCCGGACATCGAATTTAGATGCGGTAGACAAGTTCTCGATCATCGTGCTCAGCGTCTTGCCACCCGAAATTGCGATCGTGTCGCCGTCGCGGATACTGTCCATCAACAGCGATGCCGCCCCTTTGCCAACCTCGTTCAGTGTCGCCTGAGGGCTGCCGGTCACCGATGAAACAACCAGACATTTCTTGAGGTTCCAGCGCTTGGCAATCTCGCGTTCCAGATCAAAATATTTGAGCAACGGGCTGTTGATCGTGATCTGGATCATGCCCAGCTCGCGCCCCTGTTTGATCAGGCGATTGACCTTGGCCGTCGACAGAGCCAGCTCCTTTGCAATCTGAGACTGCAACCGCCCTTCTTCATAGTGAAGCGAAAGAACCTGCGCGATCAGGCGCATTTGATCAGGGTTTGGCGATTGTACGGTCACGACTCTTTACCTTTTCGGCTTACAAGATGATTGGACGCGGCGGCTGCGAGCAGCGCAGATCCGATAACCAGCGTCTGATAATAGGCAGGGACAATTGTCAGCATTCCAACAGTCAGCATCATGATGATCAGGGCACCCACAAAGGACCGCAGGACTTTACCTTCGCCGCCGCTAAAGGCCGTGCCCCCAAGCAAAACCACAAGAATAGCAGTTAGTTCCATGCCGTCACCAGAAAGCGGGTCGCCCAGTGACATAAAGCTGGAGCGGGCAATCCCTGCCAGTGCGGCGGACGCCCCAACAATGACATAGAGCAGAAAAACGGTTCTTCCTGTATTGATGCCAGACAACTTGGCGGCGGTAGGGTTGCCACCGGTCGCAGCGGCATATTTGCCCAGCTTACCGCGGTTCTGAACAACGATCAGCGCCAGCGTCACGGCGACCGCCACCCAAAAAGCAGCTGGCAGATCAAACAGCACTTTTGCGCGACCATAATCGTTGAACCAACCGGGGATCTTCAGAAAATTGTCCGATTTGATCGCCGAAACACCATCTTGCACCAGCAACAGGGCAACACCTTTGAAAAGGCTCAGCGTGATCAGCGTTGCAATGACCGGTGTGATATTCAGCCTCACCACCAGAAAACCATTGATTGCCCCCAGCAACACGCCGACCAGCACGGTCAGGGCAAAGGCCGGGATAAACGGCACGCCGTTGATGGCGAGCATGGCATAGACCACCGCGCTCAGGCTCATGGCGCTGCCCACGGAAAGGTCGATATAGCCAGAGACCATCAAAAGCGTGAAGGCGCCTGCCATCACCAGCAACGGGGCCGAAACCCTCAGGATGTTGATGATATTGCGCTTGTAGAGAAAGTTCCCACGCTCGAACAATGCGAACTGATCAAGGTTGGCAGTGCTCAGCAACACGACCACGGCGACCAGCACGAAATAGATATAGTAGTTCCGCAAAAAACTCGTGAAACGCGCGGCGGAAGACGTCTGGTTGGAGTATGAAGTCATCGACATCCGGATCACCTGTTCCGACGGGCAACTGCCCAGGTTTGCGTTACGATGGCGAGGAAGACGGCAATTGCCTTGAGAATGAACTGCCAGTCCGGGGACAGGACCATTCCGGTCGCCGCCGACGTCACCACCGCAAGGATGATGGCGCCAAAGAACATACCGATCACGGATCCAAACCCGCCGGTGATGGCGATCCCGCCCAGCAGCGCGATGACCAGAGCGTCAAACTCCATCAGCGTGCCCCGGTTGGAAAAACCAGATTTGAACTCGGAAGCCAGCAGGATCCCGACCATGCCGGCTACGGCGGCGCTGAACAGATAAAGCTTGGTGATATGCCAGCTGCGATTGATGCCCGACAGGGTCGCCGCTTCGGGGTTCGCGCCGATCCAGTATGTGATCCGGCCAAACACCATCTTGCGCTCGACAAACACGGCCACAAGAAAAAGCAGCAGCATTAAAACAACCGGAAGCTTCACCGAAGTTCCGAACATCGTCAAGTTCCCCAGAAATCCAAATTCATCCGGCAGGTTTGTATTGCGCTGTGACCCCTGGGTGATGACCTGCGCAATGCCGCGTGCCACCATCATGGTCCCCAGTGTGACAATGATCGACGGAATTCCCAGCCGCACCACAAACAGCGCATTCATCGCCCCGATGGCCAAGGCCCCAATCAGGGCGCACAGGATCGCCAGCGGATAAGGCATTCCAAGCCCGCTGGACAGGGCGTTTGCCCCGTCCGGACTTTGGGCAAACCAGACCGACAGCACCCCTGAAAGCGCCACGATCCCTCCGACTGACAGATCAAAATTGCCCGACACCAACAGAAAGGACACGAAAATGCCAAGGGAAATCACCGCCCAGTTGTTGGTGACAAGATTGACGACGTTTTGCCATTGAAAGAAATTTGGCACCAACAAAGAGGCGACCAAAAACAGCGCCACGGCCACGATCACAACCAGCGAGGTGATAAAGCCTTCATCACTCATTTTTTCACGCTGCAGGGACTGTGGTATGTTTTCGGTCAAGCTACTCATTTCGCAACACTTTCTTGTCCGCCTGTCACCACGTTCAGGATATGAGAAATGTCCACATCCGGCCCGTTGGGAATTTCTTCCTGCAGGTGACCGTCAAACATCAGGAACACACGGTCACAGATTCCCAGAATTTCTTCGAGCTCCGAGGAAAACACCGCCACGGCATTTCCCTGATCCGCAAGGTCCTTGATGATGTCATAGATCTCAGACTTGGCACCCACATCAACTCCCCTCGTCGGCTCATCCAGCAAAAGAAGTTCCGCTCTTGAAAACAGACACTTGGCAAAAACCACCTTTTGCTGATTTCCACCCGAAAGCTTTTCTGTGTGCTTCTCGATTGAACTCGTGGCGATACTCAACTGCTCGACATATTGATGGGCCGCATCCTGTACATCTGCGGCTTTGAACACACCGCCGCGCGACACCCTTGGCAGGTTCATCACGGGGATGTTTTCACGAATGGTCAGATTGGTAAAAAGCCCCTGCGTCCGGCGCTCTTCTGGCACCAATGCAATGCCCGAGGCAATGGCCGCAGTCGGTGTTCGCCCGACCGGCTTACCCTTGAAATCAACCGCGCCCTCAAACGAGTCTGCCCCATAAAGCGCGCGAGCAATCTCGGTTTTTCCTGCCCCGACAAGGCCGTAAAACCCAACGATTTCGCCCTCTTTGATGTCAAAAGACACGTCTTTCAAAAGGCTGGTTGTTAACCCCCGCGCCTTCAGAACCACCTTGTTCCCGACAGTTCCGCGTGGCGAATAGCTTTGGAAAACCGTACGACCGATCATCATCTCGATCAGCTCAGAACGGCCGTCAACGTCGGCCAAAGGCTTGGTCGCAATGTGTTTGCCGTCCCGCAGGATCGTTACATTGTCCCCCAGCTCGAAAATCTCGTCCAGCTTGTGCGATATGTAAATCACCGTTACGTCGTTTTCGCGCAACCGGCGGATCACGCCGAACAGCCTTTCAACCTCTCGTTCAGACAGGGCGGCTGTGGGTTCATCCATGATGATAATATTTGCGCCAGATGATGCTGCGCGGGCAATTTCAATAATCTGCTTCTGGGCAACGCTTAGCCGCGACACACGCGCCGACGGATCAATCGAGGGTTCAATCGCGGCCAGCGTCTTGACTGCGCGCTCCTCGAGTTCGGATTTGACAAGAAACCCAAACCAGCTGCGCTCCATACCAAGGGTCAGGTTTTCCAGCACGGTGAGTTCATCAACGACGTGCAATTCCTGAAACAAGGTCGCGACGCCGCCTTTCCGGGCGTCCTGCGGGCTGTTGGGGGTGTATTCGTTTCCATTGGCCGACATCGAACCACTCGTGGGATCCAACGCTCCAGTCAGCATTTTGACGAGGGTCGACTTGCCAGCGCCATTTTCGCCAACAAGGCAGTGAACCGTTCCGCCTTCAATGGCAAAGCTCACATCGTCAACAGCGCGAACACCGGGGTAATCCTTGGTGAGTCCGCTCACCGAAAGAACCGTATGTGTCTGAGGTCCGGTCATTCCAAGGTCCTTTGGATCAAAGATCAGGTTGCACTGGTGGGCACTGGTCACAGCGATCCGCCCGGGTATTGGTTTTGGTTAGATAAAGGCGCCCGGCGATCAAGTGGGGTGACACCGGGTGCCTTTTTGCCAGCTTAGCCGCCGAATTGGGCACTAAGCCAGTCTTGCGCGTCATCCTTTTCCATGGACCAGTACGAAATCGTATAGGCCTTGTAGAAATATTCCTGCGCAGGTTCTGCCTTGGCTTCAACATTGCCGTTCAGCACGTCCATGATCAGATCGATACGACCCTGAGCTGTTTCCAGCGGTGGCAGACCCATCGAAACCTTCAGGCTCGAATTCGGATCAAACACCTGGTCGAATTCAACTGCATCAAAGTCGACGCTTGCAACGATCTCGGTCAGCGGCTTACCGTCCTCGAACTTGCCACGACCCAGCTGCGACAGACCGGCCATTGTGCCAACCGTCAGGTTCGAAGCTTCCGAATAGATCAGGTTCACTTCGGGGCGCTGGGTCAGAAGGTCAACAACGATCTGCTTGGCCGCTTCCTGACCCTTGCTCGAGTCCAGAGCACCCAGATTTTCTGCACCCGGATCAACAGACATAACGCCTTCGACGAATGGCGATGTACGGCCCGAGTTCACTTCGGTGTGGTTCGGCCAGCCCAGCTGTACCATCACTATCGGCTTGTCAGGATGCGCTTCCTTCCATGCGGTCGCCATCTGTGCACCCATTTCGAACGAAACCGAGGCTTCGTCGCTGCGGGCTGTCGGAATACCGGTGTCGGTGATGGGGCTAAAGAACGAGGTCATGACAATGCCTTCGTCCAGCGCATCATTCACGCCCGGCGTCGCGGCTTCTGCGTCCCAGATATGCAGCGTTGCAGCATCAAAGCCACCCGCGACGATCTGGTCGACATTCTGTGTCATCACAGCCGAATCGGCCTGACCGTCAAATACCACGACCTCGGCGCCATACTTGTCCATGGCGTATTTCTCGGCAGCCGACGCTTGCGACTGGTGGAAAACGTTTGAAAGGTCCGACACGAAGAACGCAATGCGCTTACCTTCTCCTGCCATCGCCCCAATACTTGTTGCCGCAACGATTGCTGTTGCAAGCAGTCCAGAGACCAGCGGCCCCTTCCCAAAGATCCTCATTTCACATTCCTCCCGTTCTTTGGTTCACAAGGATGAAGTCACCCCCGCTTGTGCCACAAGATTGATATTCTCAGTTTTGGAATAAGTTGCAGCTTGTAAAATTTCTATCAAAATTCGAACGAGAATGTCAACTGTAGAAATCTTCCTCGCAATTCGATTGAGACGATCATAGGAGGGTGCTGTCAGACGAATTCGAACCGGTGCTGTCAGACGAATTCGAACCAGTCTCAGTTTGCCGCGGAAACTGCGAACCTATCCGGAACAAAGTTGACGGTGCTGTCAGACCAATTCGAACCAGTCTCTGTTTACCCCTAAATGCCGGAACTTATGCTGAACAAAGTTGGCGCCACTCGGAGAGAGCAGCGGCGCGGTTGAGCTTGAAATTGTCTCTGCTGTAGAGGGCGCGTTCCTGATTGAAATGGTTGTGGACGGAAGAATGAACTGCGGCGAACTTCTGCAAACATCGCATTTGCCTGAAGCGGAGCATCGC
>NZ_FREZ01000008.1 GCF_900143525.1 Ruegeria sp. Alg231-54
ATATTGACGGGTCAGCTCGATCATGTCGGCGACCAGCCTGTCCTCGTCCGCGCGGCCTCTTGGGATGCGTCGTTGCGTGGACCGGTGTTGTCCAAGCACGCGACAGGCGCGTCTCTCAGAAACGTTCAGCTGGTTGCGTACATGGTTAACACAAGCACGACGACGAGCGGGGCTCAGTAGTTTCCCTTTGTGGCTTCCGTCAGGATCAGTTTGTCCAACGTCAGATCAGAAACCGCACGTCGCAATCGTTCGTTCTCTTTCTGAAGCCGCTTCAATTCTTTCAACTGATCTACGCCCATTCCGCCGTACTTCTTGCGCCAGCGGTAATAGGTTTGTTCAACAACGCCGATCTGTCTGATCGCATCAAGTCGGGACATGCCTTGCCCCATCAGAACTTCAACCTGCCGTAACTTCGAGACAATCTCTTCGGGCTTCGGTCTCTTGTTTGCCATTCGTGGTCCTCCGTTTCCTAAGCATAACGGTGGACCAGTTCAGTTGGGGAGGCTCAATTGGCCGCAGAATTGGAAGGTTGGTCCGGGTTTCAAGCGGCTTTCGGTAACAGGATTTCAAGAAACGTGATTTCCTTGCGGACTCCGGTAGGGTTGCTCGCGAAGCGACCTTTCCGGATGGCTCGGAACGTTTCGAGCCCGCACAAAGTGTTCTTCGCGGAGGTCAGTGAGCGAAATCCACGTTTCGGTCTGAGTGGTTGTTTCATGGAGCCATGATCGGTCTCGATACGATTGTTCAGATGTTTGTGATCGAAATGTGGAATGGCATCTTGTGGGCTGCACGTGCTGCTGATTTCTTTGATCACCTTACCATAGCTGTGAACCTTGCCCGTGACGATAGTCATCGGCTTTATTGGCGGACGGCGGTGCTGGCCTGGCGGATGAAAGCTATTGCGGCCTTGGCATTGCGCGGGGCGGTTAGTCGGAAATCGATCAGCTGGCCGCCCGAATCAACTGCACACCAAAGATAACGCCATTTCCCGCCGACGCGAACAAAAGCTTCATCCACGTGCCACTGTAACCCGCACCAGGATCGGTAGTTGCTATAGGCGCGCTTGCGGATTTCGGGACCGAACGTTGGAGCCCATCGATAAACCGTCGACGGATCCACATCGACACCTCGTTTCGCCCATAGGTCGCGCGCGTCCCGATAGGACAGCGGATATCTGCATTCCCATCGTACCGCCAACAGAATGACTTCCTTGGCAAATCGGAGATACCTCAATAGATAACGGCGCGAAATCAGAACCTCATTTCAAAACCGTGAGACTATCGCTGTCAACTTCAGTTAATGCAACAGATCCTCCACGAGAGATAAGGGAATTTGCCACGACATTTTGTCGTAGAAGCCTTCTTCAAAACCATTGCCACATTGACACAATAGCCTTTGAATTTGTGTGTCTTTAGAGTTCGTACATAGAAATATTCGGAGCATCTGCACTATCATGAAATCCTAACAAAATTTACTTTGGATCTGATCAAATTGCCTATACGCATCAACACCGTCGCTCTAATCGTTGCTTCAATTTATCCGGCAGTCTCGATGGCGGGCGACAATGAGGTTTCCAGTGCCTTAAAGGCGTTCGAACAGCCGGCCGTGCTATCTGAGTCGGGCGTCGACTGGACAGGTTTTTCCATCGGTTTAGAGCTTGGCTATGCTCCCGACGTGGAAGGCTCCAGCGGCCCGATTTATGGCGCGAAATTTGGTTGGGACTACGATTTTGGCAAGGTCATTGCTGGGTATTTCTTGCAATACACCCGGACGGTATTGGACATTGACCCCGGTTTCGAACTTGGCTCGTATACTCGTTTCGGTGCGCGAGGCGGCTTCGACAGTGGGTTGAGCATGTACTACGCCAGCGCTGGTTATTCTGTACTCGACACTCACGCTAGGGGCGACATAAACCCGGGCGAAGGCAGTGGTTATTTCGTAGGCCTTGGTTATGAACGCTTCATTCGAGAGGAGGTTACGCTTGGGGCGGAGGTGGTCTATTCTGTATTCTCAGATTTTGAACGTGAGTTTGAAGATTTGGTTGTAACCACGCTTGCTTTTTCATTGAACTACAGATTCTGATTCCGGGCGGGAAACTTGTTCGCATTCTATGCTTCTGTTCGATGGTTTTTGTATAAGCACCGCAGTTTAATCCGTTGAAATGGGTGAGACCAATGGTACCTAAAACACGCCGCTACCCCTTTCTAACGTTCCGTCGGAGTGTTCCCTCGTATGCGAACTTTGCGCGACAACTTAGGCCCGCTAGCGCTGGAAGCGTTATTGGTAAGAAGGCGTAGCAAATCGGTGCCAGTTTATCCCACATTAAAGACCGTTTTTGTTCATATTCCCAAAACCGGGGGGTCAACCATATCGACTATTCTACGTCGCCCGAATCCCTTACGTCTAAGCAAACATGATCCTTCGCCCGCGATTGACAAACACTCGTCAGTATTTGAGCACCTAGGGCATTTGGGGCCGGAGGCGGGCGAGTACTTCAAGTTTAGTTTTGTTCGGAATCCTTGGGACCGATTGGTATCCGCTTATCACTATATCATCGCGCGGCGCCAAGAATTTGAACTGGTGGCAAATCACGAGAACTTTGAAAGCTTCTTGGCTTCATTCATTGAAATGCCCTCACAGTACCTCGATATTCCATATTTCCGACCCCAATCTAGTTTTCTCATAGATGACAATGGAGAAATGCCATTGGATTTCCTGGGTCGCTTCGAAACCTTCGAGAAAGACCTCAGGGTCGTGCTTCGAGAGATCGACTGCAGGCGTATGTTCCTTAAGCATCGAAAAAAGTCAAAAAGACGGGACTACCGAGAGTATTATTCCGCTGAGAGTAACAAAGCTGTTGGCGACGTATACATCCGTGACGTTGAAAACTTCGGGTATGATTTCGATGACGGTATTATTCGCAAGAAATCTCGTCCTCTTCGAAAATTGTAGCACTGGATGGTGCCTGCAGACGAGGCGCTGGCTTGTTTCGGTTCTGAGATTGAGATTACCCTGCGTACTGCAGGAGTAAGGCGGGTGCAAATTGCAGAAGCGATTCCGGCTCGACGCTGAGTTTGCTGTGCAGAGACGATGCGTCCGCTGTCGCCTCCTCTGGCAACGTAGCTACAAGCTGTCGCCTGAAGGTCAACGTCCAATCCGAGCGCGGCCGCATGGCGAAATACAATGTTTAGCCGGTTCATTGCTTTGCGCGCTGTGTCGGCTTTTGTGTGCCAGATTGAAGCCAGGGTGTCGCGAATGTCGCGCTGGTCAATGTCTGTTACTGGCACCTTTCCAAGCTTGGGCAGTACATGCCCATTTAGCGGTGAGAGCCAACGCCCGGCTTTTCCATCGCCTTTGAGTTCAGCCTTTCGCGCTTCGAATGCATCTGCAGTCAGAACCGCAAGTGAAACATCTTCCCGCCGCGCCGCTCGTGCCTCTGCTTCACGCTCCTTAACCGGATCGCGGCCTTCAGCAGCAACCGTACGCCATCGCTGTGCAACACTTCGGGCACCTGCAAGAGAAAGAGCTGGATAGCCGCCTAAGCCCATTTCACGCCTTCAGCCATGCACCGTCACACGCAGCATCCACTGCGCGCCACCATCGTCTCGTTTAATGAACCAAAGCCCAGCGCTATCGCAGTATTTACCGACCTGTGCGGACTTTACAAAGGAAGCTGAAAGTCTGTTTGTTGCCCGCATTTCTATCCACCCTAATATCCACCTAAACTTATTGGATGGCGTCAAACATGGCAAGACAAGCTCGGACAATTAAATCAGGTAATTCATTGTAAATGAAGGGGAATCTGCACAAGAGTGAACATTCTCAAACAGGTTGCATGTGCCGCCCCCGGGCACCACTTTATCTGGTAAAGTATTGGTTTCGCATCGGCTTTTGACAGTTGGCTGAAGCCGCAGATCAGTTTATCAAAATACACCTTCGTGACCGGCGGTTTTTTACTTCGGTCACCACAAAAGACACGGCTATACATTGCCAGCGACTCCCGTTAAGAGGCGGTCTTTAACCTTGGAAGATGCGCTGATTGCAATACCGCAAGGCACGTATCCCCCGGCTGATACAAAGAACACCACCGTGAAACAGACCATCGCAGATGCGCTTGCCCGCAAGGGTTACGATACTTTGACACAAGTCCAGCAGGCCGTAACACGGCCTGAGCTGGAAGGGCGCGATATGTTGGTGTCGGCGCAAACCGGATCGGGAAAAACAATCGGGTTCGGGTTGGCGATCGCACCACAGTTGCTGGGCGAAGATGAGACGTTCGGGGCGTCCGGCGCGCCGTTGGCTTTGGTGGTTGCGCCAACGCGGGAACTGGCCATGCAGGTCAAGCGCGAGCTGAGCTGGCTGTACTCGGATGCTGGTGCGTTTCTGGCCTCGTGTGTTGGTGGCATGGATATGCGTGACGAGCGCCGGGCTCTGGCGCGTGGGGCGCATATTGTTGTCGCAACTCCGGGGCGGCTGCGCGATCATATCATGCGTGGTTCCATTGATCTGACCGCGATCCGGGCTGTGGTTCTGGACGAAGCCGATGAAATGCTGGACCTTGGATTTCGCGAGGATCTTGAGTTCATCCTGGATGAAACTCCGGCAGAGCGGCAAACGTTGCTGTTCTCGGCTACAGTCCCGCGCGCCATTGCTAGCCTGGCAACGCGCTATCAGCGCGATGCCGAGCGGGTGAGCACTGTCAGCGAGAAAACCCAACATGCTGATATCGAATATCGTGCGATGATGGTGGCACCTCGGGACGGGGATAACGCGATCATCAATGCACTGCGGTATTACGAAGCCCCCAATGCTATCGTTTTCTGTAACACCCGCGCGATGGTGTCGCGTCTGACCACGCGGCTTTCCAACCGCGGGTTTTCGGTGGTGGCACTGTCTGGTGAGCTGACGCAGAGTGAACGCTCCAACGCGTTGCAGTCGATGCGCGATGGACGTGCGAGGGTGTGTGTGGCGACAGATGTCGCGGCGCGCGGAATTGATTTGCCGAACCTCGATCTAGTAATCCATGCCGAGTTGCCCAACAGTCACGAGACACTTTTGCATCGCTCTGGGCGCACGGGCCGGGCAGGGCGAAAGGGCGTCAGCGCCCTGGTGGTCGAGCCGTCATCGAGGAAAAAGGCCGAGCGTATTCTGAAGTTCGCAAAGCTCACGGCGGATTGGGGCGTCGCCCCGTCTTCGGATGAGGTGAACGAAAGGGATCAGGCGCGGATGCTCGGCTCGGATGACTGGCAAGTCGAAGTTACCGAAAGCGAACAGGGTGCTGTTCGGCACCTGGTTGAAAAATTTACCCCTGAGCAAATAGCGGCAGCGTATCTTCGTCAGTATAAATTGCGCCACTCAGCGCCGGAAGAGTTGGCCCCGGTGACGGCGGACCGCCCGAAATCCCGGGCCGCCTTTGGTCCGAGCGTTTGGTTTTCCTTGTCTGAAGGTCGCAACCAAAATGCCTCGCCGCGACATTTGCTGCCGATGATCTGCAAGGCCGGTGATCTGACCAAAGACGATATCGGCGCGATCCGGATTGCCGATGATGTGTCTTACGTCGAGATCCGCGAAGCCAGTGTTGCAGGCTTTCTGGCGGCTGTTGGCCCTGGCATGAAAATCGAAGGTTCGAAAGACGTTGTGCGCTTGGATGGCGCGCCTGACGTGCCAGCATTTGAGCGTCCAAGGTCCAACCGCCCACCCAAGGGTAAACCGCGTCCGCGCAAAGGGGACACCACCCCGGTTGATTGGAACGATGCCCCGACGCCCCGTAGCCGCAAACCCAAGCCCGAAGATCGTAAGCCCAAAAAACCTGCGGAACAGCGTTCCAAACCAACCCGATTCAAAGAATCTGGTTCGGTACAGCGCAAGGACCCGTCAGTGACCGGTGCAACGGGTGAGGCGGATGTCAAATTCACGGCAACAAGCGCAAAGAAGAAGCCCCACAAAGCACCTGCCAGCAAAAGTAAAGACGCGAGCGTAAAGCCGGGCGGCAAACCCACCAAAGGCCCGCTGCCGCCCAAGGGAAAACCCAGCAGCAAGAAAAACCGCGCCCGCGCTACGACCGCGAAACCGGGAAAAGGTGGAGATGCCTTGCCGAAACGGCGCAAGACTTAGCGCCGTTCAATGCAACGGGTCGGCCCCGGCTGCGCGCCAGCGGTCGTAGCGCGGGTGCTCAGCCCTGATCGTCAACGATTTCAAGTATCCGGTTGCGCTGAATCTTACCCGATGGTCCCTTTGGCAGATCATGCAGGATGTGAACCTCGTCAGGGGATTTGAACCGACCCAGCTTGGTCTCACAAATCTCTAAAAGGGTCAGCGGCGTCAGTTTAGATCCTTCCCGGATTTTGACAGCGGCCTCGACGGTTTCGCCATAGCTGCGGCAGGGGCGTGCAAAGGCTGCGGCTTCGACAACGTCGGGGTGGGAATAAAGCGCCTCGTCGATTTCACGTGGGGCGATGTTCTCGCCGCCCTTGATGATCAGCTCTTTCAAGCGGCCCGTGACATAGACATATCCATCCTCATCCATACGCGCCAGATCGCCGGTGCGAAGCCATCCATCGGCAGTAAACGTGCCTGCGGTCGCATCCGGATCCTTAAGGTATTCAAGCATCACGTTCGGGCCGCGTATGACAAGCTCACCCTCGGTTCCGAGTGGGACGGGCTGTTGGTTTGCATCCCGGATCGCGGCGTCGTTTCCATAGGCAACACCTGGTGAGCCGATCTTTCGCACTCCCGGCGGAAGTGGGTTAGACAGGATCTGCGCGGCGGTTTCGGTAAGGCCCATGGTTTCGACGATGGGAACGTCGAACCGTTCTTCGAAAGCCCGTTGTACGTCCGGTGCCAGCGCGGATGAGGCAGAGCGCCCGAACCGCAACCGTTGACGGGTTTGGCTGTCCGGGTTGGTGTCGGATTGCAGCAGATGAGAGATGATGGTCGGGACTACCGAAAACCAAGTTGCCTCAGTTTTTCCAAGATTGTCCCAGAACCGGCTGGCCGAAAACCGTTCGCACATAGCCAGGGACCCGCCCGAAACGAGCGTTCCCATCACGGTCACGCAAAGACCGTTGATGTGATAGATCGGCAGGACGCAGAAACCGCGATCCGTGTCGGTCAGCTCATGTGCGACAGCGGTGGTCCAGCCGCCTGCCAAAAGGCTGGAATGGGTATGAACAACGCCCTTTGGTCTGCCGGTTGTGCCTGAGGTGTACATGAGAAGGGCATGATCCTCCGGCGTCAGGTCATAAAGCTGGGTATCTGCGTCACCAGCATCGGCGATCTGCAAAGGCTTGGTCACGGTAGGGTCGGCTGTTCGGCCGAACAACTCTGCTTGATCCGGGTGCACGAAAGCATAGCGCGCGCCGCTGTGTTCCAGGGCGTAGGCCACGGCGCTGTCGCCAGCGACGAGATTGATCATGGTTGCCCGGAATCCGCCATAGAGTACGCCGAACAATGCGATAAGCGCCTCGCGGCAATTGGGGTAGATAAGGGCGACGCTTTCGCCTTTTTGCGCCCCAAGGCTGGTCAGCATGCTAGCAACGTTTCTGGCCGAGCCGCGCAGTTCAGCCCAGCTCAGATCTTGTGCGCCATCGGGAAAAACAAACCCGGTTCCGCCCTGATCGGCTCTTAGGTCCAGCCAATCGCGGACAGTTCCTTTGGGCGGTTCCATCATTGGCCAGCCTCCCTCCAATACGCGCCGAATACATCCTCAAGCGCGGGTTCGCGTGGGGCTATTTCACGCACAATTTTGGTGGTCTGGACGAAATGCCGCCAATGCAGGTTGGTATCGATAGAGTTTCCGCCCCAACTGCCGCATCCCATGGACAGGGAAAAGGGCATTCCGTTGTTAAAGCTGCCGCCCGTTGCAAAGGTATGCGCCTGGTTCACGATAACCCGGCAGGTGGGGAGCTCTCGGCCCAGCTCAACAGCGCGCGCGTCGTCGCTGGTGTGAATGCCAACCGAATGTCCGGCCCCCTGATGGGCCAGGACGCGCGCTGCGAGGGCTTTGGCGCCCGCATAGTCCGAGGCCCGGTACAGCGCCAGAACGCGGCTCAGCTTTTCTCCGGACAGGGGATGGTCAGGACCGATCCCATCGGTCTCTACCGCCAGAAACTTCGTGCCTTCGGGCGCTTTGTCTGCCATCCCCAACGCCTCAAGCATCTTGTCGGCGTCCTGAGCGATCGCTGATCGGTTGAGGTGCCCGTCCGGCCAGAGACGTGCAATGATACCTGCGGCATCTGAAGCAGGGACAAGCGCACCGCTTTCGGCCGCCAGTGCTGCGACGAAGTCGTCATAGACTGCGTCCACCACCACAACCGCGTTCTCGGACGAGCACGAAGTCGCATTATCAAAACACTTTGACGCTGTGATCTTGGCCGCGGCCGCCGACAGATCGGCGGTTTCATCGACAATCACGATGACATTGCCCGCGCCGACCGCGACGGCGGGTGTGCCGCAGGACTGGGCCCGGTGGACGTTGTTCTGACTGCCGGTGCAGATCACCCGATCCGAAGTCTCCATCAGCCGTTGTGTTTTGGCCTTTGATCCCGGTGCGGGGATCATCTGAACCAGATCCCGATCCAGCCCCAGCTTGTCAAACTCGGCGTGAATGAAGCTTAGCAGTTTCTCGCAGGATGCAACGCCCTTGGGCGAGGGGGCGACGACGATGGCGTTGCCACCTTTGAGAGCATTAATGATGTTGTTGGCCGGTGTTGCGGCCGGATTGGTCGAAGGAACCACCGCGCCTACGACGCCGATCGCACGGGCGATTTCTGTGATGCCTGTTTCAGCGTCATCGCTGATGATGCCATATGTTTTTGCCTCAGCAATGTCGCGCAAAAGACCCAGAGTTTTGCGGTGGTTCTTGGTAATCTTGTCGGGGACATTGCCCAGCCCGGTGGTTTCAACCGCCAGTTCTGCCAGCGCCTGATTGCGCGCGGGTTCCATGATCGCCCAGCCTGCCGCCAGCGCCGCCTTATCATAGAGCGCCTGACTGCCTGTAGCCTCATAGGCAGCCTGAGCCTTGCGCGCATGTGCCACGATCCGGTCCACTTCGGCGATTTCGGGGGCTATGTCGTTTGGAGCGTTCATTTTGGTCCTCGATTGGTTGTACGGGACGGGTTCTGCCCGCCCCGATTGTGGTCGGTTAAAGACCCGCCAGCAATTCGTTCAGGGTCTGCTGGCGCTGCGCCCACATCTCGATCACTTCGTCACGTGTCATGATGTGCATGGGCGAGCCACCCGCTTCCATCTTCTTGGAAACGCGAGAATTGGCGAACATCTCGGGCACGGTTGCGGCCAATTTTTCAATCACCTCA
Organism: Ruegeria sp. Alg231-54; assembly: GCF_900143525.1. GTDB lineage: Bacteria > Pseudomonadota > Alphaproteobacteria > Rhodobacterales > Rhodobacteraceae > Ruegeria. Next base: position 9,315 of record NZ_FREZ01000008.1, read on the forward strand.
GGAGGTGTTCCCTTGGGCACCATGACACCCCGGAAATTGACCGAGGAATTGTCCACGTCCAACCCCTGTTCCATCATCGTCGGAACATCCGGCAGGAACGCATTGCGCTCAAGATCAGCAACGCCGAGGATCTTCACATTTCCAGCTTCTTTCGCACGGAAGGCGTCCGACAGGTTGTTGATACCACCCATGACTTCGCCTGCGATGACGGCTTTCATCGCTGCTGCTCCGCCGCCTTTGGTTGGGATGTAGGCCATCTTAGTCCCGGCTGCCTTATCGATCTGCAACGCCGCGATGTGGTGGCCCACAAAAAGGCCCGCGCCGGATACGGTCAGCTTGCCTGGGTTTTCCTTGGCATAGGCGACAACATCATCCATCGAGTTGAATTCGCTGTCGGCACCAACCACGAACACGGCCGGGTCTGCACCCCAGTTCGCGATGGGTTCAAAGCTGTCGGTCGAATATTCGACGCCACCCTTGATCGACTGGGCGATGAAATGAGGAACGTTGTAGGCACCCAGCGTATAGCCGTCCGGATCGGCCTGAGTTGCGAACCAGTTCCAGCCAACGCGCCCACCGGCACCAGGCTTGTTGATGATGGCGATGGGCATCCCCAGCGCATCCTCGTTGCCCGAGGTCATGGTGACGATCCGTGCCTGAAAATCGGTCGCGCCTCCGGCTCCGTAACTGACCATCATCATGATCGGCCGTTCCGGGTACTCCTCGGCCATTGCCGCGCCTGTCAGGCCCGTCAGAGCCATTGCTGCCCCTGCAATCAATCGTTTCATTTTGCGTTTCCTCCCTAAGTTGGTTCATCCGCGCATTTGCGTGTTCAGAACAGAATTTCTCTTGGTGTGTACACGTTCAAAAGCATGGCAAAGAGCCCGTACATCACCGCCACAAAGACCGCCGTGATGATCCCGCGTTTGATCCAGGTTTTGGCCTCGGAATGCGGGGCGGGGTCGTAGATCGACAGAAGGGTAAAAAAGGCGATGGTTGTCGCGGTGTAGAACCCCAGTGTCTTCGCCGCCCAAAATACGTAGATCAGCGTGATGGTCAGACCTGGCAGCATGTTCACGAACATCGTCCGCGTCACGCCGTTTCCGACCTTGGACAGACCCATAACCGCTTTGCCAAATGTCCATCCGGCCAGAACCACAAAGACCGTTGCTATAAGGCGTGGGAACAGGAATGCCTCGGCCGGTTGTTGCGTGTAACTGACCCATGCGACCCACAGGCCAACTGCAAAGACCAGGCCTGACCCGAATACGTGTTGTGAGCGGTTCATGCCTGTGCCTCCTCTTTGGTGGTGTAGCGGCGGCTGCGCAGTTCCATCCAGACCGAATAGGCGATCGAGGCCAGTACCACGGCGATCAGGAACAGGTTCAATCCACCGGTCATGAAGTATGAAGCCTTGCCGACGGTGGCGTCAGCGATCATTCCGCCCTGGATGAAGTTGGCCTCGGCGATTGGCCCGAGGATCAGACCCAGTACCAGCGGAGCAGCCGAGAAACCGAAGCGTTCCAAAAAGAACATCCCGATTCCGAGACATGCCATGACATAGACATCACCCATGGAACCCTGAACCGAGTATGCACCGAAGACCGACAAGGCCAGAACGATGGCTGCCATCACGGATTGGGGAACCTGTGCGACACGCGCTGCAAGACCGGCGACATAGAGGCCGAAGATACACATCAGAACCTGCCCAATCAGCATCGAGTTGATGAAGGTCCAGGCGACATCGGGGTGATTGTCAAACAGGTCCGAGCCAGGGAAAATCCCGTGGATCAACAACCCGCCCAACAGCACGGCGGCAGTCGGGCTGCCGGGGATGGACAGCGTCAGCAGCGGGACCAGCGAGGGGCCGACCATCGCGTTGTTTGCGGATTCCGCTGCGATTACGCCCTCGGAATGGCCGGTGCCGAACTTTTCTTTTTCCGACGAGAATTTTTTGGTCTGGTCATAGGCGACGAGGCCCGCGATCTGCCCACCAACACCTGGGATCAGGCCGATGATCGAGCCTGTCAGCGTGCCGATGCTCAGCGCACGGGTGCGGCTGAACAATTCTTTGAACGCCGCCATGATAGAGTGGCGCTGCACTTCTATCACTTCGGCACCTGTGTTGTGGCGACCCTTGGCGAACATGGTCAACACCTGAGGTATCGCAAACAAGCCAATCAACGCGGCGATGATGTTGATGCCGCCGCCCAACGCGGGATGAAAGATAAAGCGCTGTGCACCCATGATGTCGTCGAACCCGATCGTGGCCAGCCACAACCCGATACATCCGGACAGCAGCCCTTTGACCACCGACGCGGAATCCAGTGTTCCAATCACCGTGACCCCTAGAATGGCCAGCCAGAACAGGTGCGACGGGCCAAAGGCAAGCGCCCATTGCGCCAAAACGGGCGTCAGGAAGATCAGCAGCAGAACGCCAAAGATTCCGCCCACGGCCGATGCCAGAAAAGACAGCTGCAAGGCGCGGGCACCTTCGCCTTTCTTGGCCATCGTGTGGCCATCCAGAGTGGTAGCGATATTCGCCGGAGCGCCAGGGATCTTCAGCAAGATGGCACTGACTGCTCCGCCAGCCACGGTCGAGGTATAGGCCGCCCCCAGCAAGATCAGGCCTTGCGCGGCCTCAAGTTGAAAGGTGAACGGGATCAACAGGGCCACCGCCATCGTTGGCGACAGGCCCGGTGTCGCGCCCAGGATCAGCCCTCCGATCGTGCCGCCTAAGAGCAGCAGGAACGACATCGGCGTGAACACATCTCCGAAGTAGTAAATGAATTCCATCCTGGGCCTCCCAACCCGTCCGTTCGCACTTTTACTTTTGTTGACAAATCAGGTTAGGGGATGAAAATAGTATTGCAAATGTTTTCATAAATTTGACCGGGTGGGGTAAAATTATGGCTAACTTTCAAAAGGGTAAGGTGGATATTGTGGCCGTTGCAAAGGCTGCAAAGGTGTCGCCGTCTACGGTTTCACGTACCTTCAATCACCCCGATCTGGTCAACCCAGCGACTCGCAAAAAGATCAACAAGGCCGTGCAGCGGTTGGGATACATCCGCAACCGCGCGGCTCAAACGATGCACGGAAAAAGGTCGGGTACAATTGGCCTTGTCGTGCCCACAATCAACCATGCCATTTTTTCCGAGGTTATTCAGGCCTTTTCGGATTCGATCGACAAGGCAGGGTTCAGCCTGTTGCTGGCGTCACATGGGTATGATCTGGATCGTGAATACGCGATGGTTCGCAAGTTTCTTGAACATCGTGTGGACGGTGTGGCGCTGGTCGGGTTGGAACATTCCGATGCCACCAACCGCTTGATCACGCAGCAGAAGATACCCGCGTTGGCAATCTGGAATTACTCAGAAGAATCACCCCTTCCTTGTGTGGGGGCGGACAACCATCTGGCCGGACGATTGGCAGCGGAACACCTGTTAGAGCTGGGGCACCGTGACATCGGGTTGATCTTTCCCGAAACTCAGGGGAACGACCGCGCGCAGCACCGCCTTTCCGCCGTGCATGACGCGCTGGGCGAACAGGGGGTTTCGGTGCCTGACGAGCATGAAACCCAAGCGCCATACAGTGTTTCTCAGGCCAAGCAGGCGGCCTTGGCCCTTTTGACGACGCCGAAACGTCCGACGGCATTGCTGTGCGGCAATGACGTCATTGCGCAGGGGGCGCTGTTTGCCGCTCAAAAGCTTCGTTTAAGCGTTCCCGATGATCTGTCGATAATTGGTATCGGAGATTTCAAAGGCTCAGCTGACGTCGAGCCGGGCCTTACAACCATCCGCATTCCCGCAGAAAACATAGGGGCGCTGGCTGGTGAAAAATTTACCGACTTTATTACGTCGGATGACCCAAAGCATTTTAGCATCCGCTGTGATTTGGAATGTGTCGCCAGACAAACGACCCGTTCGCTGGCGACCTGACAGGCTTGGGCAGAATAGCTAGGCTATGATTGCCTCAATCTTATCCAGCGTGGCCGCATTGACTGCAACGCCGTCGGTCTGTGCCTGCCTGCGCTTGCCACCGCGCCCATCGCCGGGCAGATGCGCTCCGTTCTGTGCGCGGATTGCGCCGACCAACTCGCTGATCCCTGAAGCAAACGCATCGCCAGAGGTTGCGGTTGGATCTATCGCAATGAAAAACTGTCCAGTTTTGGGTGGCCCGCCAGCGGTACCGGAAAAGGGCGAGGCGTTAATGCCAAGGGTCGCTCCAGTCAACGCTGCGGCCAGGATCTCGGTCAGTAAGGCAACACCCACACCCTTGTAACCACCTGACGGTGCCATCGACCCCTTCAGGCCAACATTCGGGTCCGTGGTCGGATTGCCATCTGCGTCCAGTGCCCAGCCAACCGGGATCGGTTTGCCTTCGCGCGCGTGTTTCATGACCTCGCTTTTGGCAATCGTGCTGGCGCTTTGGTCGATCAGCAGGGCGGGCTGGCCGTCCGCGCCAGGCGCGGCGATTGAGAAAGGGTTGGTGCCGACGACGGGTTTTGCGCCGCCCGAAGGCGCGATCGAGGCCGGAGCGTTGGTGAACCCCAATCCCACCAATCCGGCCTGCGCCAAACGGTACGTATGGTAGCCAAGGACACCGCAGTTATAGCTGTTGCGGATCGACAGTGCCGCGATCCCTTGTTCACGTGCAGCTGGGATAAGGGCTTCAAAACCCATATCAATTGCGGAATGGGCAAAGCCCGTTGCTGCGTCTACGTTCACTGCGCCGGGGCGCGGGCGCGACAGTTCCGGTTGGGCCGTTCCGTCCACTTTCCCACACTGTACGTGCTCGCAATATATTGGGACGTAAGCCAGGCCGTGGCTGGCGACCCCATCCGCCTCGGTTGCAGCAGTCGCAACGGCCAAGGGCCGCGCGTTGGCTTCAGAGGTTCCAGCGGCGACAAGCGCACGAAAGGCGAGATCTTCGATCTGCTCAAGGGTCAGGGTACGGGTTTCAATCATAGGGGCCTCTTTAGTCGTTGTCGGATAAGCCCGCTCCGGCCCCGCGCAGGCGGGATTCCTCGGTGGCGGGGGCGTATGTTCGGTGGGCGAACCGGTTTAGTATGGCCCAATCGGTCGGATCGGGTTCGGCCCGTGTTCGATGCGGGGCGGGGGCTGTAAGTTGGCCGCCAAGGTGCACAGATACCTGATGTGCCCGGTCCGGGATCGGGGCGCCCAGGGACAAGTCAAAACCGTCGGTTTCTGCCAGTGCGTGGTCATATTCGACGCACACGCAGGTCTTTAAAAAGCGCGCGGCATTGGCCGCAAATGGAAGTAGCAGTGCGGGTACGGCTACGTTTCTTATTGCTATCGGGGATGAATTCAGGCGGTGGGCACAATCAGACAATAATGCGCCGGTCACCAATGGGCACAGCTGGTTTTCGCTCTGCCATTCGCCGCTCAGACCGGACGGGGTGTGTGTTTTTGGTGTACTCGCCAAATCTAGTTGCAGCAGTTGAGCCAAAGCACCGGTACCGTTTTGCCCGTGCGCGCACAGCCAGCGCGTTGCTTTCGCGGCTTCCTCAGCAAGTCCCCAGCTATATCCAGCTCCTCGGGTCGCACGCTTTGCGGTGGCTTCGACCTCATTCAGCGAGACGTTCATTGCGAAAGCTCCGGATAGACCCACAGATCTGCGGTTTTGGCGTTCAGATCTTCGGGGTAGGGGGCGCCAGCGTACATGCAGATACGCACCCAGCGGTCCGAGCGTGGGTCAAAATGCGTAGCACCAAAAAAGGATAACTTGGCCCGGAGCATATCGATGGGCATGACCCCAGCGCTGATCGTGTTGTCGCGAAGCTCGCCATATGGCGCGACAAGGCCGATCTGCGCACGCCGGATCGTGTGACGGTGTTCAGGATGGCGCAGTAGGAACTCGGCTATCGACCTGTCGTCCTGCCAATTCTCAAGGTCCGCGAAAGCCAGCGCGGCGTCTCTGGCCGGGGCAAGGGGCTGTTCGTATTCGGCAATTGGTTCCTCGAACCGTTCACCCAAGCGTGGTTCCAGTTTTTCTTCAGACACGTACCAGGCGCGCGCGCAGTTTGCCTCTGCCGACCATTCCAAATCCAACGCCCAACCAAAGCGGTCCTGAATCGCGGTGCGGACCTGATCGACGGTCATACCCCCGTTGATAACCTGTGCCTGCGCATTCCCGTCAGCCATACAGCCGGTCAGGCCATCCACCAGATCGCCATAGGGTTCCAGAACAAGTGAGGCGAGCAGTTCCTGCCCTTCTTCGCCAAGTGCGGTTTCGGACCATCGGATCAGCCTGTCCCACGGGTGGTACTGCGTCAGGTCATTCTGATCCAGGTAGTTGGTAATTGCCGCAAGATCGGCATTCAGCGACGCAAGCTTCTCAATCTGGACCGGATGTTCTGATCGCCACCACGACATCGACAGTTTGCTGCGATCGTAGATTTCACGAAAGTGTCGGGCTTCATCCTCAGACGCTGTTTGCAGGGATCGCACCCGTGCCAAAGCTTCTTCGCGCGTCATAATCCAATTGTTGAACAGCACCGGGTGGTTCACGATGAACGGAGCCATTCCAAGGCCGGTAGAGTTACCGATGCCCAGCCACTGCGCAATCTCGGGGTCCAGATCCGCCGTCTGCATACCGCCTTTGGCGAGGGCCATATGTTGCACCAGATCGCGGACAAATGTTCGCGTCAGGTAGACCGACAGCATTTCCGCCTGAAATGGTGCGAGCAGTTCTGGCCGGTTCGCTATCTTCTCGCGATCTGCGGCGCCGAACTTGCCCGATCCGTATACGGCCGTCGTCCGCATCAGGTAGCCAACTTTATGGATTTGCTCCAAGTCGGGCTGTTGTCCGGCAGCCAACCTGTCGACCACGTGTTTCCACAAACGTACAGACCGGTTGGCGCGGGACAGTGACAGCTCGCTTTCGCTTACGCGCCCTGCCTCTTGCAAAGGAACGTTTTCTGACAGGCGTTGGATGTCCTGCTCCGTTGGGATGCCATCGAATAATGCGAAAGTGGCGTCCCACGCCTCAGCGATCACCCGGTCCGACCGTTGTTCGGGCGGCAGGTCATGGGCAAACGCAACCAGCGAATAGGCGCGATCCGGACCTTGCGCCGTGTAGACTGCGTGGCCGACGCCGTTTTCGTCGATCTCAAAAACAGGGCGCGTAAAGGCCCAGTTCTCACGCGCCATACGCCGGGTCAGTTGCCGCATGAAGCTGAGTCTGCACTGATGCAGCGAGCCCAGCCGCGACAGGCGCATAACCTGCGCAGGATCGCGTCGCGGGATATCAGTACTGACGTGGTTCATGCAGTTCGTGGTCCAAAGTTTTGATCGAAAAAGCGATACCAGTTGCCGCCCATGATGCCCGAGACTTCTTCGGCGTTCATGCCAACGTTGCGCAGCCCGGTTTCGATATTGCCAAAGTCGCGATTGTCCTCGAACCAGCTGGGCATCGGCGGAAAGCCGGGATTGCTGGCGGAACCTTCGCCATAGTCGATTTCCTTGGTCCAGCGACCAACGCGCATCCACTCGACAATGCTGTCGGGTTGATCCTGACACAAGTCGGTGCCGATCCCCAGATGTTGTGCACCGTATTTTTCGGCTGTACGGGCGATCATCTCGCAAAAACTCTCCAGCGTGCAGTCGGACTTGTCTTTCAGGTGATGAGGGTAGACCGAAAAGCCCAACATCCCACCGTTTTCGGTCACTGCCCGGATCACCGCATCACGCTTGTTGCGCAGGGCCGGGGACCATTCGTGCGGGTTGGCGTGGGTAATGGCAATGGGGCGTTCGGACATCTCGGCGGCCTCGATAGTCGAACGATCCGCCGAATGACTCATGTCTACGACAAGCCCAACGCGGTTCATCTCTTTGATGACCTGTTTGCCCATGCGGGTGATGCCGGTGTCTTCGGCCTCATAGCAGCCGGTCGCCAGCAGCGACTGGTTGTTATAGGTCAGCTGCATGAACCGCGCGCCCAGATCGTGCAGGATTTCCACCAGCCCGATATCGTCTTCGATGGGCGATGGGTTCTGGAAGCCAAAGAACACAGCCGTCCGCCCGGTTTCGCGGGCGATGTCGATATCGCTGGCCCAGCGGCCTTTCATGATCAGGTCTGGGTATTGCTCGAACCAGCGGTTCCACTTTTCAAAGTTCAGAACCGTTTCGCGGAAGTTCTCGTGATACGAGATGGTGACGTGGATCGCGTCCACGCCCCCTTCACGTAGCTGCCGAAAAATCTTCTCCGACCAGTTGGCGTATTGCAGCCCGTCGATGCGCATCAGACCGGTGTTCCCGCGCTGATGTAGGCGGTTTTAACGGTGGTATAGAATTCAGCCGCTGCTTTGCCTTGCTCGCGTGGTCCGTAAGAACTGTCGCCGCGCCCGCCAAAGGGCACGTGATAGTCGGTGCCCGCGGTCGGCAGGTTCACCGTTACGACACCGGTGCGCGCATTGCGGCGGAAGTGGGTCGCACGGGCAAGACTTTGCGTAACGATGCCTGATGTCAGGCCGAAATTTGTGTTGTTCACCACGCTCAGCGCTTCGTCATAGCTGCCGACCTTGATGACGCTGGTCAACGGCGCGAACATCTCTTCGCGGTTGATCCGCATATCGTTGTTGGTATTCAGGAAAACGCCGGGGGACATGTAGAAGCCGTCATGCGGCATCTCAAGCCGCTGACCGCCACAGGCCAGTTCTGCGCCCTCAGATTTGCCCAGATCGACGTAGGCGAGGTTTTCGCCCAGCTGCTGGTCGCTGACGACCGGACCCATCTGAACGCCTTCTTCCAGGGCGTGGCCAACCTTCATCGCCTGAGCACCAGCCACAAGCTTTTCAACAAACGCATCATGCACACCGGCATGAACCACAAGCCGCGAGGACGCGGTACATTTCTGACCTGTTCCACCAAAGGCTCCACCAAGTGCCAGCGTCACTGCCAGATCCAGATCGGCGTCGTCCATGACTGCCAGCGCGTTTTTCGATCCCATCTCCATCTGAACTTTGGTCAGGTTCTGGATCGCAGCGGCGGCGATGCCTTTGCCAACCGGGACGGAGCCGGTGAAGGAAATCGCATTGACCTTGGGGCTTTCAACCAAACGCTGACCGATCGAGCGGCCCGACCCCATGACAAGGCTGAACAGACCCTTGGGGATGTCCTGCCGTTCGATGATCTCGGTCAGGGCCACGGCAGAAGCCGGCGTGATGTTGGCGGGTTTCCAGACTACTGCGTTGCCATAGCACAGCGCCGGAGCAATCTTCCACGACGCGGTCGCGGTCGGGAAGTTCCACGGGCTGATGATGGCAACCACGCCCACGGCCTCGCGGCGTACGTCAATTTCAACACCGGGGCGGACGCTGTCGGCGTTCTCACCGATCTGCCGCAGGCATTCGGCTGCGTAATAGGTAAAGAACTGACCGGCGCGGTAAACCTCGCCCTTGCCTTCGGCCAGCGGCTTGCCTTCCTCGCGGGCCAGCAGGGTGCCCAGCTCTTCGGCGCGCGACATTAATTCGTTGCCGATGTTCATCAGAACCGCTTGCTTGCGTTCGGGACCGTAGGCTTCCCATTCTGCCTGTGCAACACGCGCCTGATCCAATGTGGCCTCAAGCTGATCCGCGCTGGCCTGTGCGAACATGCCAACCAGATCGCTCAGATCCGAAGGGTTGCGGTTTTCAATTTCGGTCTCGCCCGCCAGCCATTCGCCAGCAATCAGGTTCAGTTTTGTCACGATGCGCCCCAGAGTCATGAAAATTGGTCTGGCGCAGAATGGCTTTTTGAGTAGATATCAGTCAAACTCAAATAAATTGAGCAAACTTCAAAAAAGGTGAAGCTTGGCGATCAAGATCGAGACCTTAAGGTGTTTTTGCACCGTCGCTCAAACTGGCAACCTGATCGAGGCGGCCGACCGATTGGGCCGAACCCAGTCGGCGGTCTCGATGACCCTCAAGCAGTTTGAGGATCATCTGGGCAAAAAGCTCTTTGAAGGAGAGCGCAAAAACCAGCTGTCCCCGTTGGGGTTACAGGTTTTCGAAGTGGCATTGAAACAAGTCCGCCAATTCGATCAGGCCGTCTTGGATATCATGGCCGCAGCAAAAGCAGAGCACGGGTTGCTGCGCATCGCGTCCGTACCATCGGTTGCGGCGCTGATTTTTCCTAAGGTTCTGGCCTATGTCACAGAACGCTTTCCCGGAGTAAAAGTCGAATTGCGCGACACAGATACTCAGCAGGTATTGGACGCACTGGTTGAGGGTAAAGCGGATATTGGCATCGCCTCAGGTCAGCACGCGCTGAACGGAGTTCGGTCGCTTCCGTTGTTCGAAGACAGGTTTGGGCTGGTATGCGCCTCTGATCACCGTTTGATACGACAGCCAAATACGCCAACAATTGACGAAGTCCTGACACTTCCGTTTATACGAAACGCGCTGTGCGATCTGATTCAATCGCCCAAGTTCCGGGCATCCGAAGCGCAGGCGGATGTTACTGTTCACAACACCCATTCCCTTATCACAATGGTCAAGACCGGGGATTGGGTAACGGTGTTGCCGCAATCGGTCGCCAGTTTCATGCCCGAGGCGACGGCGTTTCGCGAAATTGCAGATTTGCCCGATCAGCGCCAGGTCTGCCTCTATGTCAGTGAACATGCGCGGTTCAAGCATCTGACCGAAGAGGCGGTCGCTTACATTCTGGAACTGGGCGCTGCCTGATGGCAGAGTACGAGTTCACGGCCAATATTCGACAATGCCGAAACATTACTATGATAATATCGAATTTGAGTGCTTCTTGGACGTAACGCTTGATGGGTGACGCGTCACCATGTTTCAATTTTTCTTGCCGGGTCGGCGCATCGTGCGGCTGACCCAAAAATGGGAAAGCATCGGCTTTCCGACTTTGTTTGCAAGGTGCACCACGGCCCTCGGGCATAGAAAAACAGCGCCGCAGACGCCCAACATGGAGACACAAATGAAAAAACTAGCCACGTTACTGGGAGGCGTATCCGCTGTGGTCGCTGGACCCGCCCTTGCTGCTGATATCGTGATAGGCGTGCCGAACTGGCCTTCGGTAAATGCGACGGCACATATTTTGAAGGTCGCGATCGAACAGAACCTCGGCCTTGAGGTTGAGCTTCAGAATGGCACCAACCCGATTGTGTTCGAGGCGATGGACTCTGGCGCCATGCATGTACACCCCGAAGTTTGGATGCCCAACCAGCAAAACCTGCATGATACCTACGTAAAAGATAAGGGCACGGTTACGTTCAACGCGAATGGCGTTGAAGCCTTTCAGGGTATGTGCGTCGACAAGGCAACCGCCGAAGCACATGGCATTACGTCCATTGAAGATCTGACAAACCCCGACAATGCTGCGCTGTTTGACAGCAACGGAGACGGGCAGGGTGAGCTTTGGATCGGTGCGCCAGGATGGGCGTCGACCAATGTCGAAAAAATTCGGGCCAAATCGTATGGTTATGACCAGGTTTTTGAACTGACAGAAATCGATGAGACAGTGGCTTACGCGAATCTCGACAATGCAATCAAGGCAGGCGAGCCGTGGGTTGGGTTCTGCTACACGCCGCACTACGTGTTCGCCCTGCATGACATGCAGATCTTGGAAGAACCGGCATATGACGCGGCCAAGTGGAACGTGCTGCAGCCCACAGACGACCCGGATTGGCTGGAAAAATCCGAGGCCGGTGTTGCCTGGGATCTTGCCTACCTGCATTTGCACTTCGCAAAGTCGCTTGAGGAAGAATACCCGGAAGTGGCGACCATGCTGTCCAACATGAAACTGGATACGGACACGGTTTCGGCGATGACCTTTGCGTTGGTGATCGAAGGCCAAGAGCCTTTGGCTTATGCCGAGGAGTGGGTCGGTGCGAACGAAGATGCCGTTCTGGGTTGGATGTCAAATTGATTGACGCCCACCGGAATTGAAACTCTGGCAGGCCGTCGGGACAGCCCCGGCGGCCTGTTTTGCACTAAAGGGACAAAAATGACCGAAACAGTCGTTAAACTGACGGATGTCTGGAAAATCTTTGGCGCAAAAGCCGAAGAAGCCATGGAAGCCGTCCGGAATGAAGGAATCGGAAAGCCTGAAGTTCTGGAAAGATTCAATTGTGTCGTTGGCGTGCAAGGCGCGTCCTTCGAAGTGCCAAGGGGCGAGATTTTCTGCATCATGGGCCTGTCAGGCTCTGGCAAATCTACGTTGGTACGTCACGTTAATCGCCTGATCGAACCGACCGCTGGAAAAATCGAAATTCTGGGGCAGGATGTCTCCAAGATTTCCGAGGCCGAGCTGCGTCGCATTCGAGCCATGCAAATCGGGATGGTGTTTCAGCACATGGCACTGATGCCACACCGATCGGTTCGCGATAATGTCGCCTACCCGCTGGAAATCCGCAAAGTGTCCAAGTCGAAACGCTGGGCTGTCTCGGATCACGCATTAGGGCTGGTAGACCTGACAGGCTACGAGGATCGCCTGCCCAAGGAATTGTCGGGTGGGATGCAGCAACGTGTGGGGATCGCCCGTGCGCTGGCCTCGGACCCCGAGATTCTGCTGATGGATGAGCCGTTTTCAGCCCTTGATCCGCTGATCCGCCTGCAATTGCAGGACCAGTTCAAGGCACTGGTGGCACAATTGAAAAAGACGACACTGTTCATCACGCACGATCTGGACGAGGCCATTCGCATAGGTCACCGCATCGCGATTATGAAAGACGGTGTCATTGTGCAGATCGGTACGCCGGAAGATATCGTCATGAACCCTGCAGACGACTATGTGCGAGAGTTTGTGCAGGGCATTTCCAAGCTGAAACTGGTCAAGGCGCATTCAATCATGGAGCCGATCGAAAGTTACTCTGGCCCGACCGATGGCGCGCCGCGCGCGGATGAAGGGGCTGATCTGGATCAGTTGATTGACCTTGCCGTCAATACGGACTTGCCTGTCATCATCACCGATGCTGGCGCTGATGTAGGCGTGGTCACAAAACCGCGGTTGCTGCGCGGAATTCAGGGGGGCAAAAATGACTGATGCAACCACGGAAGTAAAAGTCACGGCCGCCTCGGATATCGAAGTCGACCGCGAGGCGCTGGACCGCTCGATCCACGAATTTACCGGGCCAAACGGCGACTACTACGTCAACGCGTTTCACAAAATCCATGACGCGACCAGCGGTATTCCCAATACCTTCAACATCTGGGCGGCTGTTTTGGGACCATTCTGGTCTGCGTCCCGCGCGATCTGGGGGATGTTCTGGACCTTCCTGATCCTGGAAATCATCGCCTGGGTTCAGATCGGCCGCGGTGCCTGGGGCAACCCCGGCGCTGATCTGGCCGAACGGGCTGAACGTCAGCAGACCCGCGCGAACGAGCTATTGGAACGTGCGACTGCGGCCACCGAAAAGGCGGACATCGACCGGTTCAACAAGTTGGCAGCGAATATCCAGAAGGCCGCAGATGCCAGTTTTGAGAAAGCGGCGTCGGCCCAGTCTGAGGCGTTTGGCATCATGGTTACAGGCCTGTTGATGTTGTTGGTTTTCAAGCTTGCGCAAGGTTTTTATGCGGACCGTGTGTACGAAAAGCAGTACTCGAATTGGCGGACAGATCCTGCCAGCACCGAAAGCGGCCGCTCGACCCGCAACACTGTTCTGGGTGCTGTTTTGGTGGCCGCAATTGGCCCACTGATCGTGTACAAATTCACCGTAAACGCCTCACTCCCATTGTTGGATGCATTCCCCGAGCAGGAAGTCTCCGCGATGATATTGGGCGATGGCAACGGAACGTTGTTCTCAAACCTGGCAAGCTGGATGGAGGCGCAAATAGATGCAGCCGCCGCTGCCGGCGGGGATGTATTCGACGGCATCGTGGCGGGTGTGCGATCTGTTCTGGATGCGTTGACGGTGGCATTGATCGGTTCCCCGTGGCCGGTTGTGATGTTGGTGATCTGTGTGACCGCGTGGCGCGCGGCAGGGCCAAGGGTGGCAATCTTCACCGCGTCTTCGTTGGCCTATATCGCGCTTCTGGGGTATTGGGATGTGGCGATGGAAACCGTGGCCTTGGTGGGCGCGGCGGTGCTGTTATGCGTGGTTTTTGGCATACCGCTGGGCATCTGGTTCGGCAAATCCAAGCGCGCCTACCGGGCGGCCGAGCCGGTGTTGGACCTGATGCAGACATTGCCGGCGTTTGTCTACTTGATCCCAATCATCGCCTTCTTTGGCACCGGTAACCCGCCGGGCATTCTGGCGACGATCATCTTTGGCATGCCGCCGGTCATTCGTCTGACCGCGCTGGGGATGCGCGGGGTTCCGGAAAGCATCAAAGAGGCTGCCGTGGCCTTTGGCGCATCGAAATGGCAGTTGCTCAAGGATGTTGAGATCCCGCTTGCTCTGCCATCGATCATGACCGGCGTGAACCAGACCATCCTGATGTGCTTGTCGATGGTGGTGATCATCTCGCTGATCGGCGGTGGAGGTCTGGGCAAGGAAATCCTTGAGGCGCTGCAATACGCTGCCAAAGGTCCGGGTCTGCTGGGTGGGTTCGCCATCCTGTTCCTGGCCATGGTCATGGACCGTATCGTTCAAGGTGCCTTCCGCCGAGAAGACGAAAAACTCTGAACGCAAACGCCCCCGGATCACATCGGGGGCGTTTTTCTTTGACCGGAGACGCAGATGACCGACCGTTACGAACAGTCTATGATGGATAATCTATATTGGTGGGGGATACCGACCTTATTTCGGTGCCCCAATCAGGGTCCCGAAGGGCAGGACATCGCTTTGGTCGGCGTACCGCATTCGGCGGGCAACGGCACAACCGAGCGGGATCAGCATTTGGGCCCGCGTGCTTTGCGGCATGTCTCGGCCGTACAGCGGCGGGTACATTCGGTGTTTGAAATTGATCCGTGGAATTGTGCGAAGATTGCAGATGTAGGCGACGTGCCATTTCCGCGGGCAAACGATAACGAAGACTGCATCGAACGGATTACGGCTTTTTACAAAGACATCGATGCAGCCGGTGCTCGCCCGGTGTCGATTGGCGGCGACCACTCCATCACTGGCGGGATCGTGCAAGCGCTGGGTCGCGGTAAACTGGCGGGTGGAGAGCCTGTCAGCTTTCTGCATCTGGACGCGCACACGGACGTGTTCACCAAGGTCGATCATTTCCTAGGGGCCGAGAAGTCGGCGGCTCATTGGGGCGCGTATCTGGCGGATCAGGGGCAGGTCGACCCCACGCGATCCATGCAAATCGGACTTAGGGGCCATCCGCGAAGCTTGGACTGGCTGCAGCCGTCCTACGACTATGGCTACAACATCGTCACCATGCGTGAATTTCGCCAGCGCAGGCTGGAAGACGTCGTGGCTCAGACCAAAGAAGTTCTGGGGGACCGCCCGGTCTATATCACGTTCGATCTGGATTGCCTTGATCCCACTGTCGCGCCTGCCGTGTCCAATCTGGAACCGGGCGAGAAGGGTTTCGATATTGACGAGGCTATCGGCATTCTGCGTGCCGCGCGCGGGTTGAACATTGTGGGCGGAGACGTCGTCTGCATGATGCCAACCAAGGACAGCCCGAACAACATCACCGCGCTAACGGCAGCTGCGGTGATGTTCGAAATGATCTCGATGATCGCCGAAAACGCCAGCTAGCGCCGTGCGTCCACAGCCTGCGCCAAAACGCAGAGCAGTTCGAACATCAGCGAAATGCCCAGCCACGCGGTGCCTCCGTTCGGATCGAATGGGGGCGATACTTCGACCAGATCAGCGCCAATCAGGTTCACACCAGACATCCGGCGGATGACCTGCTGCGCCTGAAAACTGTTTGGTCCGCCGATCTCGGGCGTTCCGGTGCCAGGGGCGTAGGTTGGGTCAACAAAATCAATGTCATAGGTGCAATACGTTGGTGCTTGCCCAACGATGCCGCGCACCTCGGCCATGACGTCGTCGATGCCCCGATCAAACAGTTCCTCGATACGGATGATGCGAATACCCTGTGCCTCGCCCCATTCGATGTCTTCGGTGTTGTACGCAGTGCCCCGGATGCCAACCTGAACAAAGCGTTTGGGGTCGACCAGCCCTTCTTCTACCGCGCGCCGAAACGGAGTGCCGTGGGTGAACTTATGGCCGCCAAAATAGCTGTCGAACAGGTCCGTGTGACTGTCGAACTGGATCAGGCCGACGGGGCCTGCGGCTGCAAGCGCGCGCAAAACGGGCAGGGTGGTCAGGTGGTCCCCGCCAGCGGTGAGCGGAACAATGCCTTTTGCCTGTAGGGTTGAGTAGAAATCCGTAACCCGGTTCAGAGTATCTTCGATATCAACCGGATTGGGCGCTACGTCGCCAAGATCGGCGCAATTGACCATTGAGAACGGCGCGACGCCTGTGACCGGGTTCATCGCGCGGATCATCGTGGAATAGTCCCGCAATTGTCGCGGGCCATGCCGCGCACCGGGACGATTGGTGGTTCCGCCATCCCACGGGATGCCGACCAGACCCAATTCAACTTCGGATATGCGTTCGTGTTCTAAGCCCAAACTGGGCAGACGCATGAACGAAGGGATGCCGGCAAATCGGGCTAGCTCCATCGCCGATATCGGCTGAAAAAATGAATCGGTCATGACCGGTATCCTTTGGTAATTTCCCGGCTGACCCTAGCGGGTCAATGCAGTGCTGGGAATGCTCAGTAGACTTCAGTCCAGAATGCGGAATCGTTTGCGAATTTCAGCATCCTGTTCGGCGCTCAGGTATTGCGGGTGGTGACTGGCCAGAACTTCTTTGGCGTGATGCCGGGCAGACGACCATGCATCCTTGGCGCCATCGTTTTGCCAAGTGCGGGGCTCCTGACGGTCGGCGAGTTCAGGGTAAAAGTAATCTCGCTCCATGGCGGCATAGGTCTGTTCGCTGCCCAGAAAATGTCCGTCACCCAAGACCGAATGGCAGATGGCGTCAAAGCCCAGGTTTTCCTCGGTCACCTCAATCCCACGCAGCGCGCGATAAGTGTGTGAGTGCATTTCGTTGTCCAGCACAAACCCCTCGAAGCTTGCCCCTAACAAGGATGCGGTCATGCCCGAGCTTTCATAGATCAGGTTCCCTCCAGCCAGTGCTGCGGCAAGCGATGTCATGCCTTTTTCAACGCCGTACTGCGCGTCGATAGCCTTTGCGTCGGTCATGGACGCGGCTACGCCCGAGGGCAGACCTAACCAGTTCGTGAGCTGCGCCGAGGCCGCGTTCAAAACGGCCGTCTCTCCGCTGCCGCCGGCAAAAGACCCGGTCCTGAGGTCTACGATGAAAGGCCAATTGGAAAACACCATCGGAAATCCGGGTCTGATCGCGTAGACCATGACAAGGCTCGCCAATGTCTCGGCCAGAGATTGCGCCAAAAACCCAGCCAAAGTTGCCGGGGCCGTGGCG
Organism: Ruegeria sp. Alg231-54; assembly: GCF_900143525.1. Lineage (GTDB taxonomy): Bacteria > Pseudomonadota > Alphaproteobacteria > Rhodobacterales > Rhodobacteraceae > Ruegeria. Next base: position 26,691 of record NZ_FREZ01000008.1, read on the forward strand.
CCGGCCTGCGCGGCTGTGATGCACGACATGGGGATGTTGTGGGCGACGCATTCATAGACGACATCAACCGCATCTTCCCCATACCGCAGTGGCGAAATCACTGGGCTGATATGAGCTTTCAGAAAGGGACGTTTGGCGAATTCACCCGGCCCTCCGGCGACGATATCCAGTATCTCGACAATGGGGCCGACATGTTCGGCCAGGGTAAATGATGTTGCCACTGGTTTGGTCGTATTGCGCACCAGCGCATAGGCGGTGTTGACGTCCAGATCGAATACGTCAGGTACATCTGTGGCCACGCAGCATCGGGTGAACCAGCTGACATTGGCCAGCGTGTCCTGCAATCGCGTGAAGTCGTGCAAATCCGCCAAGGTAGAGGGGCGATAAAGGCCGCTATCGATGTCCAGCGTTTGAACGGCGGCGCCACCCGTGCCGAAATACACGCGGTCGCCGCCAACCTCGATCGAGCGGTTTTCGTCCCGGCCATGGAGCACGAAACTCTTGGGGGCTGTATCGATTGCGCGCTGAACCATTTCACGCGGGAACAGCAACCGGTCTTGCTGACCCGCCTGCGCACCTGCGGCTTTGAGGTCTGCCGCTAATTTGTCTGGCACGTTTCCCATGCCCAAACGTTCCAACAGCTGCAGTGCTGTATCGTATATCTGTTCGATCTCGCGTTGGCTCAGAGGTTTATAAGCGCCGCCCTTCTGGCCGGGTGGGCAGGGGTCTACGACCGGTTTGGCTGCTCGCTGGGCATGCCGCGCTTTTCGGCCGCTGCGTTTAGAACCCTCTGATGACATCCGGTCCAATTCCTTTTTACCACTTTCCTGCACCGTAAGGGGCGGAACATCCCAGCATCAAAGGCGAATTGCCTTTTTCAGAATCCGAAATCGTAGTTTCGATTTTCCTGCACCCGCATTTGCGCAGTTGTCGCCTAAGCCTTTTCTTCCGCAAAACTTGGACGAAATCTTACGGAGCAAAGCCAATGAAGTCGCGTACCAAAGTCGTTGTGATAGGTGGCGGCATCGCCGGATGTTCGACCCTCTATCATTTGACGCAAGAGGGGTGGATCGACGTGGTGCTGGTCGAACGGAACGAATTGACCTCGGGCACGACATGGCATTCGGCCGCGCAGGTGACGAACTTTGGCATGAACCAGACGATGGTGGGCCTAAAAACGCACTCGATCCAATTGTACAAGGAGTTAGCCGACGATCCGGATTATCCGATCAACTACCACCACGGGGATGGGGGGATACGCCTCGCCAACACCGAAGGCCAGATGCAGGGCTATCGCCACTTTGCATCCATGGCGCGGGGTATGGATGTGCACTTCGAGGTGATTGACGCGGACGAATGCGCCCGCCGCCACCCTCTGATTTCAACCGACAACCTGATCGGCGGGCTGTGGGACCCCTTGGACGGCGATATTGACCCCGCTCAGTTGTGTCAGGCATTGGCGCGCCGGGCGCGCAAGGCAGGGGCAGAGGTTTATCGGAATACACCAGTGACTGGTCTGGTGCAGCACGCCGACGACACCTGGACTGTGCAGACCGAGCATGGTGACATCGATTGCGACATCGTGGTCAACGCCTGCGGATATCGCGTCAACGAAGTCGGCGCAATGATGGGCGTTCATCATCCTGTTTCGTCGATGGAGCACCAGTACTTCCTGACCGAAGAGATACAAGCGATACGCGACGCGGGTCACCGGATGCCGCTGCTGCGTTGTCCGATCAGCGACTATTATTGCCGGCAGGAAAAAAACGGCCTGTTGCTCGGGTTTTACGAACAGGACTGCAAGAGCTGGGGTATGGACGGGATTGATCCGAACTTTGTGAACGCCCTTTGCCCCGACGATCTGGATCGCGTGACGGACGTGTTGGAGGGCGCATTCGCGCGGATGCCAGCGCTGATGGAGGTTGGTATTCACACGGTGGTCAATGGGCCGATTACTTATACGATCGACGGGGCTCCGCTGGTGGGTCCAATCCCTGGCAAACGCAACGCCTTTTGTATCATTGGCCTGCGCGCAGGTCTGGGCGAAGGGGGCGGGCATGGGTGGCTGCTGGCCCAGCAGATCGTGCATGGTGAGGCTTGTTACGATACGTGGTGCCTCGACCCCCGGCGGTTCACTGGCCATGCAAATGTCGAATTGACCGCGCTCAAGGCCATCGAAGATTATCAAAACGAATTCCGGTTCCACTTTCCGCATGAACATCGCCCAGCAGGGCGTCCCGCCAAGACCACACCTCTGACACCGGTGCTGGCGGCGGAAGGGGCCGAGTTCACCGTGGTCAATGGGTGGGAGAGGGTGGATTATTTCAAACCCTCGCCGGAGTTCACGCCGACGCATAGTTTCGGTTTTGACGAAACATTTGACGTGGTAGCCGCTGAGGTTCGGAATGTGCAATCGGGTGTTGGACTGGCCGAGGTGAACGGGTTCAATCGGATCGAAATCACTGGAAACGACCGGCATGCTTTTCTGGACCGGATGTTCTGCGGGCTTGTGACCCGGCGCGAGGGGCGTGTTGGGCTAGGATACCTGCTGAACCATCGTGGTATGATCAAAGCAGAGGCTACTGTCGCCAATCTACCGGCCAGCGACCGGGGGGAGGCGCGCGTCTGGTATGGCTCAGCCGCAGCAAGCGAATTTCATGACATGGATTGGCTACGCCAGCACATGCGAAGCGATGAAGACGTTCATTTGCGCAGTTTGACAAATGATCAAACCATATTGGTGCTCGCTGGCCCGAAGGCGCGAGACGTCTTATCGGCCTGCGCCCGAGGGGATTGGTCGGCTGAGGCTTTCCCATGGCTCAGTGTGCGCGAGTGCTTTGTTGGCATCGCCCCGGCTACGGTCATGAACCTTAGCTTTTCCGGTGAATTGGCTTATGAGATACACGTGCCCAACGCCTCGCTCTACGCGGCCTATCTGGCGTTACGGCAAGCAGGTGAGGCGCAAGGGTTGAAACTGTTCGGAGCGCGGGCTGTTGAATCGATGCGGATGGAGAAGAGCTTTCTTCATTGGAAAGCAGACCTGATCACTGAGTTCGATCCGTTTGAAACCGGATTGGACAGGTTCGTCCGATTGAATAAGGGTGATTTTGTCGGGCGCGACGCGTTGATGAAACGGCAATCGGAAGGTCCTCGCAAAAAGCTTGCCGCACTTCGGGTCTCCTCGACCCTGGGTCCTGCACATCCCGGAGCGTCCTTGATGCAGGGGGATCAGGTGGTAGGCACCGTCACGTCAGGCGAATGGGGGCACCGCACCGGGCTGAACCTAGCGCATGCATTTGTCGACCCCGTCTACACGGATATAGGCTCCGAAATGGAATTGGACAGCTGCGGGCAGAGGGTGCACGCAACGGTCATTCCGCCATGCCCATATGACCCGGGCTTTGACCGGATGAAGGCGTAAGCCTGAACCCAAAGTCAAATTCAGCATTGCCGTGCGGTCAAATCTTTGCTTGGCTAGTTTCGAGCAAATCGAAACAATGATTGGCACCCATGTCCAAATCGCTGAGCCTGAGATGGTTGGAAATCTTCCAATTGATCGCCAAATCCGGATCGATCCAACAGGTCGCGTCCGAAACGGGTCTGTCGATCAGCACAGTCTCGAACCACCTGCGCAGCTTGGAAAACACGCTTGGTATCGAGCTGGTCGATCATGGGCGCAGACCCATGGGCCTGACGCCCGCGGGCGAGGTCTTTGCGCGGTACGTCCGCGACGGTTTGACTGTTCTAAAACGCGGCGAGGCCGAAATCCGAACGGGCAATTGGCAACATGCGACCGACTTGCGATTGGCGCTTATTGACGATTTCGACAACCAGATCGCGCCTGATATGGTCCGGTTTCTGGCGCAGGCATTGCCACGCTGCAATTTTCGTCACTATACGCGTCCCAGCCACGAAATCCTCTCCAAGCTACAGGAACACAAACTGGATGTGGGCGTTGCCACCCGACCACCGGGACGAACCGAAGGGTTGATCGAGTACCCATTGATGCGCGACCCGTTTTTGGTCGTGCTTCCCAACAGTTTTGAAGGGGCGCCCGAAGAGTTGTTTCACCCGGACGCGGATCTACCCCTGTTGCGATATTCTCGGGACTACGTGATCGGGAAGCAAATCGAGATCCAGCTGGCGCGTAGCAAGTTCAGCTTGCCGAACAGGTTCGAACTGGAATGCAACCAGTCGATCATCGGTTTGGTAGCCCAGGGTAGCGGTTGGGCGATCACAACGGCCGCCTGTTTTCATCGGACTCAGCGGTTCCATAACAGCGTCAAAGCAATGCCGTTTCCCGGCAGAAATTTCGTGCGAACCGTGTCGCTGTTCACGACCGAAGTGTATCCCGTGACGACCTCGGAATTGATCCAGAAAGTTATGGTGAAACTGATCCGGCAACATTTTACGCGCCCAATGTGCGCCAAGCATCCTTGGTTGAAAGACGATTTCCGCACGATGGAGGGGGAGGCGGCTTAGCCCGACGCGGGCTTACCAAGCGACGGTCGATTTACAATTCTCGTCGCCAGTTGTTCGCCAGTCCCTGCGGTTTGGTTTTCGACCATCTCAATCAATTGCAGGGCTGCTTTATGCCCCATTTCACGGTGGGGGACATGCACTGTGGTCAGAGCCGGGGAGACGATCCGGGCCAGTTCGATATCATCGAAGCCCGTGATCGAAACATCGCCGGGTACATCGAGCCCCATTTTTTGCGCCTGTCGCAAAGCACCAACGGCTAACACGTCATTACCACACAGGATTGCTGTCGGCGGCGTGGCGGCGTTCATCAGGTCGTTAAAGGCTTTGGCGCCGTTTTCGATTTCATACGACGTTTCGATAACGGTCAGATTGTTGGCCTCAAGCCCACGATCAGCGACTGCTTCTCGGATGCCCTGAACCCTGAGACGGGCGCGGTCATTTCCGTCAACGCGAGCCGAGATCACGCCGATCCGCGTGTGCCCCAACCCAATAACGTGACTGGCGAGGTCGAACATCGCCGCGCGATTGTCAAAGCCGACCGAAGGCAGTTTGGAGTCCGGCAGATAAGACCAGGCGACCAAAGCAGGAATATTGCGCTGGTCCAGAAAGTCATAGATCTCGGGATCGCGGTCATGCCCGATTAGCAGCAACCCGTCAGCACCACGCGCAATCAAGGTCCGGATTTGTTCTTCTTCGATTTCCGGTTTGTAGGCCGAACTTGAAACCAAAAGCGTATAGCCGCGCTGATGCAGTTCCTCCTGAAATGCCTGAAGGCCCCGCGCAAAAATCGCGTTTTCCATGGTTGGAATGATCGCGCCGACGGTGAACGACCGCTTGGCCGCCATTACACGGGCTGCAAAGTTTGGCGTGTACCCAAGCGCATCAACCGCGGACTGCACGCGTTCACGGGTAGCTTTGACCACCCGGTCCGGACTGTTGAGGCAGCGCGACACAGTGGCCGTCGAAACACCTGCCATTTTTGCCACATCATCCAGTGTCGGCGCCGACCGGGATTTCGCCATTTCCAAACTCGCAATTTGCTTTTGCTGATAACTCTAAACTCAACTGCGGTGAGAGGGAAGCAATTATGTAAGCGCTTGCATTTTGCATGCAAGCGCTTACAAATGACGTTGGGCCGAATCTGAAAAGGGAGTCCAAGAGATGTTTCTGGCTGCGTCCGCACTCGTGTTTGCCGTCTATTTTGCGAACGTGGCGTTGGGGGCTTTTGCAAACAGCGCCTTTCTTGGTGACGTCGGAGAGATGTTGGTTCTGTTCGCGGCGTCGATCCTGTTCGTTGTCGCAATTCTAAAAAGGGAAGCTGTCCGCGACGCAAAAAAGGATGGCTGAATTTTTTGCTTGGGAGGGCACTAAATGAAAAACGACAGAAATGAACTGGCGTCCGTCGAACGCCGTAATTTCCTGAAGCTCAGCGCCAGTGGGTCATTCACTGCAGCGCTGGTCGCAGGTGCAGGCGGCGTCCTTTGGTCGTCCGAGGCCGTGGCGCAGACAGCCAAAGAAGAAAGTGAGCGTGAAAAGGCCGCCGATCATGTCATGACGGTCGCGACCGCATATGTACTGGGCGCGTCACGTAGCTATCCGATCATGCAGCTTGATCTGAAAGAAAACATCCAGAACGCGACGAACGGCAAGGTGTACGTCAAACTTGCGCCGGGTGGTCAGCTGGGTGCCGGTGGTGCATTGGTGCAGAAAGTGCAGGGCGGAACCATTCAGGCGGCGCAGCATTCGCTGTCCAACTTCGCCCCGTTCGCGTCGACAGTAGACCTTATCAATATGCCGTACCTGTGCGGCTCGAACCAGCGGTTCACCAACCTTGTGCATTCCGACACATGGCAGAACGAAGTACACCCGAAAGTCGAAGCAGCCGGCTTCAAGGCCCTGTTCTATGTGGTGATCGACCCGCGCGTCGTTGCCGTGCGTCAGGGTGGTAATGCCATCATCACGCCGGGTGACATGAGCGGCGTGAAGTTCCGCGTGCCCGGCTCGAAAATGCTGCAGCAGTACTACCGCATGGTCGGCGCGAACCCGACACCTGTTGCCTGGGGTGAGACCCCATCGGCGATCAAACAGGGTGTTGCGGATGCGCTCGATCCGTCGGTCGGAGCGCTGTATGTGTTTGGCTTCAAGGACATCCTCAGCCACGTGACCTTTACGCAGGCCGTTCCGGACAGCCAGGTTTATTCGTGTAACCTCGAATGGTTCAATTCGATGCCGCCGGACGTTCAGGAAGGCATCATGTGGGGTTCGGAAATGACCAGCCATCAGAACCTTTCCAAAGTTCCCTCGGCCCGTGCCTTTGCCATGGCCGAACTGAACAAGGCCGGAGTGGAATTCCATTCGCTCAACGCGGATCAACTGGCTGAATGGGAAAGTGTCGGCGGCTACCAAAACGCCGATTGGGATCCGTTCAAGACAGAGTTGGCCGGGTCGATGGACGCATTTGAGAAACTTGTCGAGGCGGCCGGGACGCAAGGCAAGTACTACGTCCACGACGCATGACCTAAACCGGCGGGCGTCTTTTAGACGTCCGCAATCACTCAACAGCAGTCAGGCCTGAAAGGGCCCGAAACAGAAGGCCGCGCCTGACTGTTCTGTCGCCGAGGGAACACGATGACCTTACTCCGAAATATTGATCGCAACGCCGAGCGCTGGCTGCTGCTGGTGTTCTACGTGATGCTGGTCATCACCATGGCCATCGAGGTTCTGCGGCGCGAGATATTCGCTTATTCCTCGATCTGGGGAGAAGAAATCGTCCGGTATTCCTTCATCTATTTGGCCTGGATCGGTGCCGCGGCAGCGGTCAAGGAACGGGCGCATATCCGGATTGATGTCGTCATGCATTACCTTGGGCCGCGTCCCAAGGCCCTGCTGTACATCTTTGGCGATCTTGTGATGTTCGCCGTCGCTGTGATCGCGCTTTACTGGTCATATGAGGCGGTTCACGTCTCAGCCAAGTTCGGGTCAGTGACTGATGGCCTCCGGGTGTCCAAAGTCTGGTTCCTGATGGCGGTGCCGACCGGCTTTGCGCTGATGATCTGGCGCCTGATCCAATCGTTTATGCGTGACATCAAATCCCTTCGCGACGGCACGCCCGTCTTCGAAGGTGACAAGCTGTTTGACTGAGGGGATCTGAGATGCTCTGGAACACCCTCAATCAAACCGTAGAACTGGGCTGGGATTTCTACCTGCCCGTCATTCTGTTCGTTGTGCTGATCGCCATGGCTGTTCCGGTGTGGGCAGCGATTGGTTCTGCTGCCATCGTCATGTTGGTCATGTCGGGCGATCTACCGCTTAGCCTTGTGGGCGAGAGCCTTTTTACTGGAATCGACGCTTTTGCTCTGACAGCCGTGCCGCTGTTTATCCTGACAGGTGACGTGCTGGTCCGTACTGGTTTGTCACGTAAATTCCTGGATGTGGCTGAGGCGCTGACTTGCTTCGCCAAGGGCGGGTTTGGCTCGGCCACCGTTCTGGTTTGCGGCATGTTCGCCGCCATTTCGGGTTCGGATGCAGCAGGTGCGGCCGCTGTCGGTCGCATGACCATCAACCGTTTGGTCGAAAGCGGGTATCCGCGTCCCTACGCCTGCGCCTTGGTCGCGGCCGGGGCCTGTACCGGCATCCTGATCCCACCCTCGATTGCCTACATCATCATCGGTCTGGTGTTGGGGATTTCTGCGTCGACCCTGTTTCTGGCCGCCCTGATTCCTGGTCTGGCCATTCTGGTTTCGATCTTGATCACCAACATCATCATGAACCGTCTTTACGCCTATGAGGGTGGCGGCATGATGACGATGGGCGAGTGGCTGGCCAATTTGGGCAAGGCCCTGAAATCCGGCTGGTACGCCTTTATTGTGCCCGGGATTATCTTCTATGGCATCTTTTCGGGTCGCCTGACCCCGACCGAGGCGGGTGCCACCGCCGTGGTTGTCACCATCATCATGGGTTTCATCATGCGCACCCTGACACTGGCCGACTTTCCGTCGATGTTGGTCAGCTCAGCCAAGGTGAACGGGGTGATCCTGCCGATCATTGCCTTTTCGGCCCCCTTGGCCGAGGCGCTGGCGATCATGGGCGTGCCTCAGGGGTTCGTCGCCTCGATCACTTCGCTGACCGACGATCCGTACCTGCTGATCCTGCTGATGATCGGTATCCTGATTGCTGCGGGCTGCGTTATGGAAACGACCCCCAACATCGTGATCCTCGCCCCGATCCTTAAACCGTTGGCCGATAACATCGGGATGAACGAAATCCAGTTCTGCATTATGATGATCACCGCGCTGGGCGTCGGGTTTATCACGCCGCCCCTTGGCCTGAACCTGTTCGTCGTATCTGGCATTACGGGTGAGTCCATTCTGAAGATTGCGGCTCGTGCTATTCCATTCGTATTAACAATGCTGATCGTAGTTCTTCTGATTGCTTACGTTCCGGCGGTTTCGACCACTTTGCTTCCTGAAATCTACCAATAGGACCTACTGAATATGCCTCGCGACTATCTGAAAAAGGCGACCCTGACGGCTCAATCTCATGCCACGGAAGTGCATGATACAGTGAAGACAATCCTTGCCGACATTGAGGCTGGCGGGGATGCCAAAGCGCTGGAATACGCAGTCAAGTTCGACAAGTTTGACGGCAACGTGTTGATGACCGCCGATGAGATCGAGGCCGCCTGCGCGCTTGTTCCCGAAAGGCTCAAGGCCGATATTCGGTTTGCTCACGACAACGTTCGCCGGTTTGCTGAAACGCAGAAATCCACAGTGTCTGACGTTGAGATCGAAATTGTCCCGGGCTTCGTCGCTGGCCAAAAGGCCATCCCTGTGGACGCGGCTGGCTGCTATGTGCCCGGCGGACGCTATAGCCATATTGCCAGCGCGATCATGACGGTCACTACGGCAAAGGTTGCCGGGTGCCGCCACATCACAGCCTGTTCGCCGCCACGTTCGAGTGAAGGCGTGGCGCCTGCGATTGTCTATGCAGCGCATATTTGCGGTGCAGACAGCATTCTGGCCATGGGCGGCGTTCAGGGCGTGGCCGCCATGACCTATGGTTTGTTCGGCCTGCCGAGCGCAAATATTCTTGTGGGCCCAGGCAATCAGTTTGTGGCCGAGGCCAAGCGCATTCTTTATGGCAAGGTTGGCATCGACATGATTGCCGGGCCGACCGACAGCCTGATCCTTGCGGACGGTTCTGCAGATGCGCATGTGGTGGCCACCGATTTGGTGAGTCAGGCGGAACACGGCTATAACTCTCCGGTTTGGTTGGTGACGGATGACCGGGGCCTTGCGCAAAAAGTCATGGAGCTGGTGCCAGCGCTGATCGAGGATCTGCCTGAACTCAACCGGGAAAACGCCTTTGCTGCGTGGCGTGATTATGCCGAAGTTATCGTCTGTTCAGATCGTGAAGAAATGGCGGCCTGTTCGGACGATTATGCGCCCGAACACCTGACCGTTCAGGCCGAGGACCTGGATTGGTGGCTGGGTCGGCTGACCTGCTATGGATCGCTGTTTCTGGGTGAAGAAACCACAGTGTCCTACGGTGACAAGGCGACCGGTACGAACCACGTTCTGCCGACATCCGGCGCGGCCAGCTATACCGGCGGCTTGAGCGTTCACAAGTACATGAAGATCGTCACATGGCAGCGCGCTACACGCGAAGGCTCGAAATCCATTGCCGAGGCGACCGCTCGTATTTCCCGGCTGGAAGGCATGGAAGGGCATGCGCGGGCTGCAGACGTGCGCCTTGCCAAATATTTCCCTGACGAACAGTTTAACCTGACCGCCGATGAATGATCCGCGCGCGTTGTTCGATCTGACCGGGCGTGTTGCTTGCGTGACTGGCGCAAGCTCGGGCCTTGGGCGTCGAGCAGCGCTTGTGTTGGCCTCAGCGGGGGCGTGCGTCGTTGGTGTCGCCCGTCGACCGGAAGCACTGGTAGATTTGCAAGCTGAAGGGGGCGACAGCGTGGCCACAGTTGTTGCCGACGTGGCCGATCGGTCGCGCATGGCATCGCTCACCGAAGAGGTCTCAGCCAGTTTTGGCGCGCCGGACATCATTGTACATGCGGCGGGCATCAACACGCGCGAAGTGGCCGATGACGTGACCGCCGAAGGCTGGGACAAGACGCTTGAGCTGAACCTGAGCGCCCCGTTCTTCCTAAGCCAGGCATTGGTGCCTGCGATGAAAGCTCGGGGGTGGGGGCGGATCGTGAATTTCGCCTCGCTTCAGACCACGCGCGCTTTCCCGGGCGGTATTGCTTATGGAGCCAGCAAGGCCGGGGTTGGGCAACTGACGCGGGCCATGGCCGAGGCTTGGTCCGCTGACGGCATCACTGCAAACGCCATCGGGCCGGGGTTTTTCCCGACCGAGCTAACGCAGGCCGTTTTCGATGACCCCGACCGGGCAAATCGTAACGCGGCGCAAACCTGCATGAACCGGAACGGGCAGATGGAGGATATCGATGGGCCGATCCTGTTCCTGTGCTCACGGGCGTCCGACTACGTCACAGGGCAAGTTTTGATGGTCGACGGAGGGTTTACAGCGAAATGAAAGCGCTTGTTTATCAGGGTGTTGAGCATTTGACCTATGAGGACGTATCAGATGCTGCGCCCGACATAGGTGAGCAATTGATCCGGGTCGAGGCCGTCGGGATTTGCGGCTCGGATATGCACGCCTATTTGGGTCACGACGCGCGCCGACCTGCACCGCTTATTCTGGGTCACGAGGCCGCAGGGACGATTGTTGGAGGTCCACGCGACGGTACGCGCGTAACGATCAATCCTTTGGTCAACTGTGGTGTCTGCCCGGCGTGTGAGGCAGGTCGGGAAAACCTGTGCCCCAGCCGGCAGATCATCTCGATGCCACCGCGTGAAGGGGCTTTTGCCCAATATGTCGCAATGCCGGATGCAAATCTGGTTAAGGTGCCGGACCACGTATCATTTCAGCAGGCCGCTTTGGCTGAGCCATTGGCGGTTAGTTGGCATGCGGTTCGTTTGGGCCTTGAGGCGCTGCATCAGGGAATGGCGCGTGATACGTTGGTGATTGGCGGCGGCGCGATTGGTGTGGCGGCAGCTTTGGCACTGGCAGCAGCCGGCGTTGACGATATTGTCATCATCGAACCGAATGATATGCGGCGCGCCTATTTACAGAGTTTGGGCTCTTTCAATGTGGTTGAAGCCACGGATGATACGTTCTCACTGGTTGTTGACGCAGTGGGGTATTCTGCGACCCGTGCAGCCGCTTCCCATCACGTTCAGCCGGGCGGCGTTATCGTGCATGTTGGGTTGGGTGAGGATGCTGGCGGTTTGGATATACGTCGTATGACCTTGCAGGAGATCACGTTTATCGGCACCTATACTTATACTGCCGAGGATTTCAGAAAAACCGTGCAGGCGATTTTCGATGGCCGTTTGGGCCCGTTGAACTGGATAGAGGAACGGGCCTTGTCTGAAGCTGCCGACGCCTTTCGCGATTTGCGGAAAGGTGCTGTGGCCGCACCTAAGATCATCCTCGCACCCTGGGTCTAGTCCAGGCAGAAACGGAGGTATTCATGTATAAAAAAATTCTCGTCCCAATGGCGCTGGATCATGGGATTTCGCCGCACACTTTGGAAATCGCCAAAGCCTTGTCGGCAGAAGGGGCCGAGATCGTGGCCCTGCATGTCTACGAGATGCCTCAGGGCTCTGTCAGTGCCTATCTCGACAAGGATGTCGTCGCCGAAGGCTTTCGCGCGGCACGCACCTTGTTGCGGGAAAAAGTTTCGGGGCTTGAAGGTGTTCAGGCCGAGATTGTCAAAGGTCACACGGCTCGCACGGTGATCGACTTTGCGACACAAAACAAATTTGACTGCATCGTCATCGGTTCGCACGAACCGGGCGTCAGCGACTATTTTCTGGGATCGACCGCCTCGCGTGTCGTCCGTCATGCGCCTTGCGCCGTGCATGTGCACCGCAGGCTGTAACCCGTCAATCGCGCCTATAGCGCCCATACAGGATTTACATATCGGACATGAACATAGACAAAAAGATCACCGACGATCTGGTGGCCAACGACATCTCATTCGTCACCACGGTTCCGTGCAAGCAATTGGCAGGCGTTATCGACGAAATCGACGCGCGTGAAGACATCTTTCACATCCCGTCGAACAAAGAGGATGAGGGCATGGGCCTGTGCGCCGGTGCCTGGATGGGCGGTAAACGCCCCGCGATCATCATGCAGAACACGGCCATCGGCGTAACCATCAACACGTTGGCAACGTTGATCCAATACTACCGCATGCCATTGCCCATGTTGATCTCATATCGCGGAGAGCTGCGCGAACCCGTCGCCTGCCAGGTCGAGATGGCGGTGCATACCAAGGCGCTTCTGGCACAGATGAACATCCCGACCTACCACTTCCATCATCAGGCAGATGTCGAGGAGCTGGATGCGATCCTGAAATACACCTTCATGTGCAACAAGCCGGTCGCCATTCTGACCGACGCCAATTTCTGGGGAGGCTATGGCGACCAATGATCCGTTCTGAAATCCTGAAAGAAATCGCGCCGATCCTGCGGGATCAATTGGTTGTCTGCAACATCGGCATTCCCAGCCAGGAGCTGCACGCCATCGACGACCAGCCCACCAATTTCTACATGCTGGGCACTATGGGGTTGGCCTCAAGCATCGGCCTGGGTCTGGCCTTGTCTCAGCCAAAGGCGGTCATCGTAATCGACGGTGACGGGTCCATCCTGACCAACCTCGGCACCTTGCCGACCATCGCCAACAACGTGGCTGACAATTACATCTTGCTGATTGTCGATAACGGATCTTATGGGTCGACCGGGGATCAGCCGACTTACGCGGGCAAAAAGACATCGCTGGCGGCTGTGGCGCAGGCCTGTGGTTGCGAGAATGTGGTCGAGTGCCAGGCCGAAGACACTGGCGCCGCATTGCAGGCAGCGCTCGACAGCGGCCAAATGACAATCATCGTCAGCAAGTGCGAAAGCGGCAATGCCAAGATGCCGGTGATCACGATGGACCCGGTTGTGATTCGCGACCGCTTTATGAAGGCCGTCCAAGCGTCCTAAAGAAGTCTATCAGCAAATATTAAGCCTACGCCGTCCCGTTCGGGGCGGCGTTTTTTTGTGCTCGATCGCAACCCAATTTGATGCAGTTTCCTGAATGTGATATGACGCTACGTAAGGTGAATTCCAAAATCATTTTTAGAAGTTTCATCGCAAGGGGGGGAATTATGAAATTCAAATTGCTTGCGCAAAGCGTGCTTTTCGGTGCCGGGCTGTTGATGGTTGGCCTAACGCCGGCGCAGTCTCAGACCCGCGAGGAAAGTCAGGGCATGGTTCTGCTGCGCGGTTTGCCGACGTTGGATACAGATCACAGCATCGCGATTGTCGAGCTGGATCCGGAATCTGATCAGTTCGGAGAGCTACTGAGTGAAGTTGAGCAGCCCGATATCCAGCATCCATTGCATCACCTCTACTACAGCCCGAACGGGCGTCTCTATTCGACCGGGTTGGACCCGTCCTGCAGTCTGGCTGAAATTGGACTGTCCCGCGATTCTAGCGGAACGCCGGTGATTGAGGGCTTTACCTGCCTGGATACCCAAGGGCAGATCGTTGGCGAGGACATCATGTGGGCCACGTCGAACGGGCAGGAGTATATGTTCGTGACCTTCATGGGTGGCACTGGAGGCGATGATGGCGGCTCGGTCGGTGTATTCGACACTCAGACCAACGAGGTGGTCAAAATTATCGAAGCACGCAAAAGCCAAGTCGGCGAGGGCGAGCCATATATCATGTACCCACACGGGATATCTGCGTTCGACGACCGCATGGTGGTCACCTCAACGATACATCCCGATATGACGACTGGTGTGGGAAATGTGTTGACGATCATAGACCTTAACACGCTTGAACCCATCCAAAACATCGTGGTGGAAAACGAAAAGCCGTTGGATTTTCCGTCTTCACCTGTCGAGGTGCTGTTCGCACGACCTGACATGCATGCTGACATTGAACCAGCCATTCTGGCCAATACGATGTTCGGATTCGAGACCTGGAAAATCCCCTATGACGCCGATTCCAAAACCTTTGGAGAAGCCGAAGTCATATATAGTGGCGTGGCCAATGAAACCGCTGTTCCGCTGGAGTTCTATGGCACTGAAGATGAGCTGTTCATCTCTCATGGATTACCGGGTGTTGTGAAGCGCTATGAACTGGCCGCACTGCCCGAGCTTGTATCCAGCGGGCCGGACATCGTTGCCGATCCGGGTGCACATCACATGATCTTTTTCACGTCCGCTTCGGGCCGAGACCTGATCGCCGTTCAAAATAACCTGCTCAATCTGGGCAACGCGGCTGATGACGACCCAACGGATGTGGATTTTATTGCCGACCTGAACGCACACACGATCACGATCCATGATCTTGAGACGGGCGAACGTATCGCCGAGGTCAATTTCAAGGAGCGCTACAACAAAGGCGTGGACAACGTTGAAGGGCTGTTTGGTTCGGGTTTTGTGCACCACCATTAATGCTCTGGGGCCGTTATGCTTCGGGTGTTTTTGACAGCGGCCGTCGCCGTGGTGATCGCGGCGACGGCGTGGGTCTTCTGGGACCGCGCACGCGGGCCCACGGCAACGCCGATCGCTGGCTTCTCGGCGCCCTTCGTATTTGGACGCTTTGCTGTGCCCCCGGACAACCCGCTGACACAAGAGGCCTTTGCCCTTGGGCGGCACCTGTTCTACGACCCGAGCCTGTCCGGCAACAATCAGGTGTCCTGCGCGACATGCCATATGCAGGCCCTTGCCTTCACTGATGGTCTGGCAAAGTCGCCCGCATTGTCTGGCGGAGAGCTGGAGTTCAGCTCCATGAGTTTGATCAACCTTCTTTGGGGCCAAGAGCGGTTCTTCTGGGACGGTCGCGCAACGTCGTTGGAAGCGCAGGCATTGATGCCGATTCAACACCCGGACGAGATGGATCAGGACTTGGATGCGCTGATCACGGAACTGCAGGCATCCCGCGACTATCGACGGATGTTCCGCAAGGCATACGGGGAAGTCAGCGCCGAAAACGTGGCCCGGGCGTTGTCGACCTTCATGCGAATGCTGATTTCGTCGGATTCAAAATACGACAGGTTTCTGCGTGGCGAAGTGCGTTTGACTGCGCAGGAAGAACATGGCCGCAAACTATTTATGGCGCATCCGGACACCAAGGTTTCATTGCGTGGTGGGAACTGCATCGACTGCCACAGCCAGTTCTTGACTTCCGGGTTTCGGGACGCATTGGATGGGTTTTCAAACAATGGGCTGGATTCCGATGACGACCTGCCGGATGGCCTGATGGCCGTGACCGGCAATCCGGCGCACAAGGGCTTCTTCAAAGTGCCGACACTGCGCAACATCGCCGTAACCGCGCCTTACATGCATGATGGTCGGTTCGAGACATTGGAAGAGGTCATGGATCACTACAATGACGGGATTGTCGTTAGCGATACGCTCAGCCCTTTGATCCTTGAGGCCGACAATGCACCAGAGGCCGGGCAGGGCACTGTGGGCCTGCGTATGACGCCCGACGAGGTGCAGTCCATCATCGCGTTCCTGAACACGCTGACGGATGAGGGTTTTCTAACAAACACACAGTTTTCCAATCCGTTCGAAGGAGACGGCTGATGCGTATTTGGATGACGGGACTAGCGATACTGTTGTTCGTTGGCGGAGCGCTGTTCTTTGCTCTTGGTCCGCAGCGCACTACGTCGATCACTTTGACCTTTCATGCGAAGATGGGTGATCATCCGTTGGTGTTTGATGAGTTCGTGTACGAAAACCCCGGCGGGCGCGGCACGTTCAGGGTTCGTGACTTCCGGCTCTACCTCAGCAACCTGACCCTCTCGCAAGATGGGGCACTGTTTGCTGAGCCTGACAGCTATCATCTGCTCCGGTTCGACAATCCGGAAACAACCAATTCGATCAGGCTGAACGACATTCCCCTGGGCAGCATTGAAAACGTCCGTTTCATGATCGGCGTAGACCCAGAAGCCAATGGCTCGATCCAGCCGCGCGGGGATCTTGATCCCAACAGTCAAATGGCATGGAATTGGGAGGTCGGCTATAAATTCGTCGTGATGGAAGGAACGCTGCGGATTGGCGAAGAGGTCTCGCCGTTGGTCTATCACGTTGGGTTTTCGGACAACGCGCGCGAGGTCGATATCCAGTTGCCACCGGATATCGCTGTTGAGGGCGATGTGGACCTGCACATGAACGTCGATGTTGCAAAGCTTTTTGACGGGCCCACGCAAGTCGACCTGCGTAAGCTCTCATCAGTCAAATTCAATCGCGATGACGCCGCCATGCTGGCCGACAATTACGCGGTCATGATCACCCCGTCGTTTAAGTGACTTTGGATCGGGTAAGGTTTGAAGGGCTAAAAGAGACCCTCAGAACCGATAAGTCGCACCAATCATGGGGCCTGACTGTTCGAACGTGAAATCGTTGCCGTCAATCTCGTGATCGAATGAGATATAGCGATAACCGCCGCGGATCACCCACCTGTCGTTGATTTCATAATCCGCAGTCAGCAAGACCTGCCATGTTTCGCTGTCGCTGCTGAAGCCGCCGTAGTCAAAAAAGCCGGTGCCGGACCACCTGTCGTTGAATGCGACGCGGGCTCGAACGCCGATGACCGGGTCTGTCCAGCTTTCATCGACACTGACGGACCGGCCCGGGGCTGCTCCGGGAAGGACGGTGAAATCGGTCTGCGTCCGAAACCAGCGGAAACCGCCGACCAGGTCCACGTAGGACGTATCTGTAGTATAAGCCCGGTAACCTACATAACCGCTGAAAAATTGCGTTGTGAGAGAGGTTTCAAGACCAGAACTTGCCGGACCGGGCGTGTCATTGCTGAAAGAGACGTCTACGTAGTTGTAGTCGGCCAATAGTGACCAGCGCCCGTTTGATGCACCAAAGACGCCCATGAATGCCAGATCGAGATTTTTTAGCGCGTCAGAGAAACTCAGCGTTCCATCAACGGTGCCGCGGGCAGTTTCCTGCGTAACCTCCGTTTCAGGCATGAACAGGTAAATTGTTGCCGCATAGGACCAATCTGATTGCTGCGCCACAGTGGCAGTTGTCATTGGTATCCATGTCGCGACGGCCCATGCTGCGGTCGTTATTGCCCTCTTAAAGACCATTTTGATCCTCCGTTTGTTCCAATTTGGCAATCTGATCTGATTGCTCATTCATTCAGCGGCTTCATCGGACTGTTGAACGCGCGGTCCGACACGATTGATATCGGTTTCCGGAAAGAACTCGGACCAGACATGCCAGAATACACCGGCACGCAGGGTCTCGACGCGTTGCAGTTTTCCCTGATCCGACATCCCCCAGAAATCGCAGCGGGTGATGGGCTGGCCTTTGTCATTGTACCAAACGCCAAGGCTTTCGTACTTTGGGTCCAGACTGACAACCACGTCTCGTCCACCGACATTTGCGTTTACGATCCAGTCATTCTCGACCACGAAATCATCGGTCCAGCAGGCGGCATCATTGCCGATCGTGATCCCCCAGACATAAGACTTATTCGGAAGCCGGTCGTCCGAACTGTCCATATTGTCCATGACGGGCGCATCTTCCTGATGCTGGCGCGCGATCCCCCAGCCAAAGGTTATCTCGGTCACCATGTCCAGCAGCCGCAAGAATGGGTTGGGCGAGGGCGTGTTCAGATACACCTCGCCATCGGGAAACGCTTTTTGAAATCCGCGGAACGTCATCCGATACGTGGGCCAGGGCTGCATCTTGGCGTCAGGTCGCACAGGGCAGGCGGGCCCATCCGTACCAGAATCACGATCTGCCTCGCGAAACCCATAGATCTGTTGGATGGGTTCCCCGGTTTCGTTGTCCCGCAGGATCAGGTTGTTGCCATGTTGGGCCAGAACTTCAAGATCCAGCCGGTTGCCTTCGATACGGGGGGCATAGCCTTGCCCAAGGTTGGCCATCGCGCAAAAGGTCATGACGATATCTTCGCCACCCAACCCGTCGGCGTTGCCGGCCAAATGGGGCCGCATGATTTGCGCATCGGGATGCGCCCGGGCATGGCCGTTGTTTTCAATAACGATGACCGGCGCGGTTGGACCGATGAATTTTTGCGCCTCGGCAATAGGAAAGAAGGCCGCAGTGTTGAGTTGGTTCCTCAGCCCCAGATGGACCCACACATAGGGAAATCCATACAGAACAAGAACCAGTAGCGTCACGAATAGCCACAGCCAGAATGGGCCGCCGCCCAGAATGAAATGCGCAAGCGTAGCGACGGCAAATCCGATCAACCCCACTGCGATCAGACGGTATTCGTGCCGGATAAACCGGATCATGTTTTTGCGTTTAACCTTAAGCACCATTTGTGAAATGTCGCCAAGATCGCGGAAATAGACGAACCCGATACCCAGTGAAACGACTAAACCCAGAGCGAAAATGATGTTTCCTGCCATATGTTTTTCCTGATTTCGGGTTCCAATAGACCGCCTGGAGGAAAACCGCGGGCGGTCAGGAATTATTGCTGCGGTGACGCGCGTTTTATGAGAAACGCGTCGACGGCGAGTTGGGTTTCCGGGCGAATATTCTCGATCCCTTCGTAAGGTACGCCATAGGCGGGCGCGGTGTCGGGGAATTTCTCTTTGCGGGCCATGTGGCGGCCAAGGATGCGTGCGAATTCCTGCCCGCCCCAGGCACCAACCTCTGTCGAGACCGAGTATTCTTCACGCGTGTCCCGGTAGAGATCAAAGAATTTTGCCAGAATAGCGCTTTCCCCCGGCCCCGGCAGTTTCAGCTTTAGCTGGTCTTTCACGACCGCCTTGGGCTTGTTCACCGAATAGACGATTACGTGATCGCGACGGGCCTTGGATTCGTCGGCAAACAGTAGGGCGGCAGACTGGTCCACTCCATCAACAAGCCTATCCCGCGGAATGTACTGATCCGCCCCGGCAAAGCGCGACAATGTCGTATAGAGGTCCGAGACATGGATGATGCTGTTGAGCAAACCGTCCGCCTCAATCATGCCGGGCCAGCGGATGAAAGCATCGACACGGATTCCGCCCTCAGTCGTGTCACCCTTGCCGCCAGCATAGATCAGCGGGGTGAATCCGGATTGCGGCGCGTATTTGGTGAAATGGCCATTGTCGCCCATGACCACAACCACAGTGTTTTCCGTCAGGCCCAGCTCTTCTAGCCGCGCGAACAAGTCGCCCAGCCACTGATCGAGCAACTGCATTTTGTCCACATACAGACCGCCGTTCACGCTCTCTGGCCCCGACCGTCCGGCGCGGGTGTTGTCCAGCGGAATCATCGGCCAGTATTGCAGGAAAAACGGGTCTTCACCGCCTGCAAGACGGTCCAGTTCTTCCAGTGTCTTGTCCTGAAACGCCTGGTTCATCTCGTCGTATTTCGCTGCGTTCCAGC
The DNA here is from genome assembly GCF_900143525.1 of Ruegeria sp. Alg231-54. GTDB lineage: Bacteria > Pseudomonadota > Alphaproteobacteria > Rhodobacterales > Rhodobacteraceae > Ruegeria. The sequence continues at coordinate 46,624 of NZ_FREZ01000008.1, forward strand.
GCTCACCGGTTTCCATGCGGATTTCGCGGATCGGACCGCCGGTTTCCCCCTCGATAACTGTCATCATCGCGGCAGAGTCCGGTCTGAACCAACCGTCCAGCGTGTATTTGTCGTCATAGTCCTTGATCGCGACCGAGACCTGCTCCTTGATCGCGTCGTCGTTGAATATAGTCAACTGACCCTGCTGATGGATGGCGTGCTGGGCATAATCAAAACCCTGATTCATCGCCCAGCTTTCAGCGATATCGCCCATGTGCCATTTGCCAACATGACTGGTAGCATAACCCGCCTGTTTCAATACCTCAGCCAGCGTCACCTCATCGCCGGGCAAACCAAAACCAGCGATGTCCACGGTCGTATCGCCCATGCCCATTCGCACAGGCAATCGCCCGGTCATTTGCGCCACGCGGGTCGGCGTACACGAAGGCTCGGTGTACATCCGCACCATCCGCAGTGCCTGATCTGAGAAATCGTTGATGTTCGGAGTCTCATATCCCCGAACGGCGTTAAGCTCGGGGATTCCCATGTCGCCAAAGCCCATATCATCGATCAAGACACTGATGATGTTTGGGGGCGTTCCTCCATTGCTTTCTCGAAACGCAGCCAGTGCTTCGTCAACGGCCGCGTCATCCTGGGCCCATTGCGATCCACGCTGTGCTTGAAGGATATAGAATTCCGCATCGTGTTGAATTGGGTTTTCCTGCGCTTCAGCTGATAAGGCGGCAAAGCCCAACGACAACACAAAAACACACTGCAATTTCATTCCAATCTCCCCTTCAGAATGCCGACTACACAGCGCAGGCTGTTTGTCATATTGAAACATTATTATATTTGCTGTTGAAACGCTACGCTGCAAATGCCGGTTGGAGGTAACCTCTCGATTTCTTGGGAAAGTCCGTCACACGTCGGCCGTATGCCACGTGTCTTAGCGGCTGACAGGAGGAACCCCGGAAGGTTGCGCAAAACCACGCGAAATATACGAGAGAAGCGGCGTGAGTGAACTGTGTGTTTCGGCAGTCAAACACTTGGCCCGAACACTGACCATCTGGTCGCGCGGACCAGTTCCTGAAATGCAATGCTAGCCAAATGAGAGTTGCCTTTTGCGTCCAGTCCCGGGCTCCATGCTGTGACCGCTGCGATGCCTGGTACGATACACAGGATGCCACCGCCGACACCGCTTTTGGCAGGAAGTCCGACGCGGAATGCAAACTCGCCCGAGGCGTCATAAGATCCACACATCATCATCAGCGCAGTCACTCTGCGGGCGCGCTGCGCGGACAGAACGGTTGAACCGTCTGCAGGGTTTTGGCCTGCGGCGGCCAAATAGCGGCCCGCAACTGCCAACTGACGACACGACATGGCGATGCTGCATTGGCGGAAATACAGCGACAGAACATCTTCGACCGGCGCTTTTAGGTTTCCCTCGGCTTTCATGAAATGCGCAAGCGCCCTGTTTCTGGACCCTGTCCGCATCTCGGAGTCTGCAACGGCTTTGTCCACTTGCATGGACGCATCCTCTGCGAGCGTCCGGCAAAGGTTCAGTACATCGTTGACCGCCTCATCAGAGCTTCGGTCTTCTAGCAGAACGTCGGCCACTACGATGGCGCCGGGGTTAATAAACGGGTTTCTGGGAATTCCACGTTCATGTTCGAGTTGGACGATTGAATTAAACGGATCGCCCGAAGGTTCGCGCCCCACACGTTGCCAAAGGGTCGCGCCCACACGTTGCCAAAGGGTCGCGCCCACATGTTGCAGGGCTTCAGTCAACGAAAAAACCTTGGAAATGCTTTGAATGGAAAACAGCGTGTCCGCATTTCCGGCCGATACAGGCGCGCCGTCAATGGGCGCGACAGCGATGCCGAACTGGTTCAGGTCAACCCCGGCAAGCTCGGGAATATATTGGGCGACCTTTCCGCGGTCGGACATGCCGGCAACGCGATCGGCGATGTCATCCAGAATGACCTGCAACTCGCCGGTTTCAATCAAGCTGGGGCTCGGCATATGCCTCCTCCGTCCAGACGGAGTGGTCCACGCCTTTGTCAAATTCAGGGAATTTGCTTGCCACAAAACGGGGTTCAAGATTTTGTCTTCGCTGCGTGAAATAGTCCACGGTCAGTTTGTATACCGTGCCTGATAGCAGCACGATGGCGACCAGGTTGATGGTTGCCATTACGCCCATGGCTGCGTCTGCAAAATTGAACACTGTGCTGACCGCTTGCACCGCGCCCCAGACGACCATGGCAAGACAGCCCAGGCGCAAGATGTAGATAGGCACATTGCCTTCCAGCTTCAGAAACGTCATGGCGTTTTCTGCGTATGAGTAATTGCCCAATATCGACGTAAAGCCAAAAAACACGATTGCGATTGCGATAAAATGGCGGCCGATCTCACCTAGGTGGACCGCTGCCGCATCCTGGGTTAGACGCATTCCGGTGGCCCCGTCCGGTTCGATGGCGCTAGACAGCAGGATCAGCAATGCGGTCGCGGTGGCGACCAGTATCGTATCCACGAAACATCCAAACGCCTGAACCAAACCCTGGCTCGAAGGATGATGCGGAGCCGGCGTGGCGACGGCTGCGATATTGGGGGCCGAACCCATGCCAGCTTCGTTTGAAAACAACCCGCGCTTGATACCATTGAGCGCTGCTGCCATCACGCCACCTGTGACGCCGCCTGCGGCTTCCTGAAGGCCAAAGGCTCCTGCAACGATAGACCACAGCATTGCAGGCACCTGTGGCAGGTTCAGGACAACGACGACGCAGGCCAGCAACAGGTAAAGCCCGGCCATGAGCGGCACGACGATTTCGGCAAACCGCGCAATGGTTCGGATGCCGCCAAAAATGACCACAGCAGCGGCAGCCGCCAGCGCCAGACCAGCAATCAATTTGTTCAACCCGAACGCGCCTTCGAACGCCTCGGCGATTGAGTTGGATTGGACGGCGACAAAAACCAGACCGAAACTGACGATCAGGCAGATCGAAAAGATCACACCGGCCCAGGGCGCGTTCAGCGCATTGGCCATGTAGAAAGCAGGACCGCCGCGGTATCGCCCGTTTGAAGACGTGACCTTGTAAAGCTGCGCAAGAGTGCTTTCGGAATAGGCTGTGGCCATCCCCACCAGGGCCACGATCCACATCCAGAAAATTGCGCCGGGGCCACCCAGGGTCAAAGCCACAGCGACACCGGCCAGGTTCCCGGTGCCAACGCGTGACGCCAGACTAACGGTCAGTGCCTGAAACGGCGTAATTCCGCGTTTGTCAGTGGATTTGGACGAGGTCAGAACTCGGATCATCTCGCCGAAATGTAGAAACTGCAGCGCGCCCAGACGAATGGTGAAAAATACGCCGACGCCGAGCAACCCGTAGATCAGGACGTAGTTCCAAAGAATAGAGTTAATGCCGTTAACAATAGCTTCCATCGTCCGCCTCCTGAGAATTCAGACCGTTCGAAAAGCAGCTAAAATACGATGCTTATTCTTCCATCATGCACGAAGGGAGGGTCGCCGAGTCAAGCTTCAAACCCGAAGATCGGCGAAACGCCCGGGCATATACAATTGATTTAGCGATAAGAATTCATTCGGGTGACGACGTCTTGCGCGAATTCGACTACAGACTGACCTGCGTGTTCCGAAGGTTGTGAGCGCGCTTGGAAAAAAGGGCATTCGGGGCGCAGGCCATCCCGAATGCCATTGTCTTAACATCGTCCAGTTGAAGTGTGCTTTGCCTATTCGGCGGCCATCTGTGCCGAAGGTGTCGACATCGAAATCATGCGCTCGTCTTCGGTCATGTCTTCTTCGATCCCGTCGAAAAGTGGTGTGGAGAGATAGCGCTCGCCCGTGTCTGGCAACATCACCAACAAAACGGAACCCTGTGGCGCTTGCTCGGCCACTTTCATAGCAACAGCAAGCGTCGAGCCACCAGATATTCCCGTGAAAATCCCTTCTTCCGACGCCAGCCGCCTGGACCATTCAATCCCCTCGGCACCAGGGACAGGGATCAATTCATCATAGTAATCCTTGTCGATCGCCTCTTGCAGAACCCATGGGATAAAGTCTGGGGTCCAGCCCTGAATGGGGTGAGGTTCAAAATTCGGATGGCTTTCCGTGGGTTGGTGACCCTCGTTGCGGGTGTTTGTATAACCCGATGACACAATCGCCGCGTTGGCGGGTTCTGTCAGGATGATTTTCGTGCCGGGGCGCTCTGCACGAAGAACGCGTGCGACACCGGAAACGGTCCCGCCGGTGCCATAGCCGGTGACCCAATAGTCCAGTCGCTCACCTTCGAAATCTGCCATGATTTCTCGGGCAGTGGTGTTCTCGTGAATATCGGCATTTGCCGACGTCTCGAACTGGCTGGCCAGAAACCATCCATTCTGTTCGGCTAGTTCCTTGGCTTTGACATACATGCCAAAGCCCTTTTGCGCGCGCGGCGTCAGCACGACCTTTGCCCCCAGAAAGCGCATCAGCTTACGACGCTCGACCGAAAAGCTGTCGGCCATGGTCAACACCAGTGGATACCCTTTGGCAGCACACACCATCGCAAGGCCGATCCCGGTGTTGCCGGATGTGGCCTCGACAACAGTTTGTCCAGGTTTCAGCCGCCCGTCACGTTCCGCCGCCTCGATAATGTTCAGCGCCAATCGATCCTTGACCGAAGCTGCAGGATTGAAAGCCTCGAATTTCACATAGACCGTCACATGCGACGGCGCGATCTTGTTGATCCGAATGCAGGGCGTGTCACCTACGGTGTCGAGAACACTGTCATAAAGCCGTTTGCGTCCCTCAGTCTGCCGAATTCCCATGGCAATATCCCTCTCTTGGTTGGAAAAATTCGTGCCAGTTTATACCAAGTTCGCTGCTTCGGCGCTTTAAACATTTGTCTTGGGAATGACCGACGAAGTCCCGTGCTGAACCGCCAGTTCAGGATGCCCATAAGCTTTTGGGTACGTCATCGGCACGAATGGGCCTGCGGGAATGACACCGTTCCAGCTTCGGCCGAAATACCCTTGCCGACAGTGATCCAATGAACTGCTTTTCGCCACCCCGGGCAGGTCATGGATGCGACAAAGCCAGCGCCAGAGGTGCGGGTAGTCAAGGATCTTGGCGCCATTTAGCTTCATGCGCAGGTAGTAAACCGGGTCGTGGCGGTAGAGCGTCGGGAAAAGGCGCAGATCGGCTTCTGTAAATCGGTCCCCGGTCAGAAAAGGTCTGCCATCGCTGGCCAAGCGGTCTTCCAACTGCGCCAATGTTTTGAAGTAAGTCCCGAAACTGGCGGCATAGACGTTTTGATCAGACGAGAACCCGGCCTTGTATGCCCCGTTGTTGATGGCGACGTAGATTTGCACGTTCAGTTCGTCAATTTCAGCTCGGATCGCAGGATCATCCGGGTATAGGTTGGGCCGGTTGGCTTCATTGCAGGAGCGGCCCAGCAGCGCCGCATTGCCATTCAGCATTCGAATGATCTCGGCGCTTTCATTGTTGACGATACGGCCGGCTATTTTGTCATACAGGATCGGAACTGAACGTTCTTCTGAGCCTTCAGCCCGGTAGATTTCGCGAACCAACCTGAAACCTTGTCCCGTTGCGGTTTCCAAGGTGCATTCAGGCAACGTCGCTCCAGTTGCCGAAGCAACAAGCTCGGGGGCGAACTGCCAGTTGTTCGGACCCTCTGGGTCGTCTTCTGTGGTGCGATTGGGAAACGCCACATCCATCGAAATGCTATCCCGCAGTCCCAATATGTTGCGGGCAAGCGTCACCCGATGGCACCACGGGCAATTGAGGGCGACAAACAGGTGATAGCGCCCCGGTTCAGCCGGGAACTCTGGATCGCCGATAGCATGTCGGAATCCACTGACGCCGCGCACGAACTCCCCTCGTGCGCGGCGTTCTGAGGCATGGGCCTGATCTTCCTGTTTGGAATGGTCGGTCATGCGTGGCCTTATCCTCTTAGGCGGTGGTGCAGGATAATTGGAACCGCAAGGTCTTCCTCATCGCTCAGGTGGCGTTTCAGAAAGGCCTCGATGGCCTCTGATGTGTCGCGCAAGGATCCGACTTCGGATCGGGCCTGAGCCTCATCCAATTGAATGAGCTTGATCACACGATTGGCCGTCCTTGTGTATTGGTCAAGGACCAGATCGAGATCGGCATGGTCCTTTTCCAAAACCTTAAGCCCACAGGCAAGGTCACCGCCCACTCAATTCAGGGCTCCCAGTTCACTGGCCGAGATGGGCAGACGTTCCTGTGCCAGCATAATCTGGAACCCAGCATGAACTGACGCGCTAACCGTCACGACAACGCCTTCGCCGAACGCATTATGGACCTGTCCTTGGGGAACGGGGCCAATGACCAACGGGATGAGACTTCAGTCAGGAGGTTGAAGACGGGCGGGAGGGTCGTTACGGCCTAGTCCTCGTTCAGGGTCAGGGTGACCCGATCTCCGGCAAATACGGTTCGCCCGAATTCAACCGGCAGACCATTGGGATCTGCGTTTATGCCGACGGAATACAGAACTGGCGCACCTTCTGTCAGTCGCAGGTGCAGGGCCTGTGTTGCCGTCGCCGCGCGCGCATTCAGGCGCGTTGAGATGCGGGTGTAATCCTTAACACCGCAGCGCTGCAAAGCCTTCGTTACAGATTCTGTCTCGGATAGCGCCTCAAGAATGCCGGGCAAGCGGTCCGCGGGAAAGACACTTTGGAACAGCCCGATCGGCTGCCCATCCGCCAGAGACAGTCCGTCATATACGTGTACCTGATCGCCTGAAGCGATCTCTAGGGCCTCTGCTTCTGTTTCATCTGCGGCGCGTGTTGTGATCGCTAGTATCTTTTTGCCGGGGATCTTGCCGCTGGCCGAGATGCTCTTGTGGTATCGGACGCGCTTGCCGATGGCATAATCGGTCGGACGGGCCGCGACAAAGACACCGGCGCCGCGACGGGCATGCACCAGACCTTGATCCGCCAGATCCGACAATGCGCGCCGCACCGTGTGGCGGTTGACCCCGTGTTTTGCCGCCAATTGTGCCTCGGTCGGCAGGCGGTCGCCAGTGTTGTACCGACCTTCCGCAATGTCGGATGTCAGGTTCAGGGCGATGCTTTTCCAGACAGGTGTTTTTCTCATGTCATCAAATCTTCACAAGGTTGCGGATTGCCAGCTACAGCAGCGGGATGTAGTATTTGTCTAGTTGTATAGATCACGTAGACAACCCGGCCAAGAGGCTTTGATGACAGATCAAACATATAATTCTAAGGCAACGCGACAGGACTGGATGGGCCTGCTGGCGCGTGCGCCCGAAAGCGCGCTGATGCCCCTTTGGGACAAGTACGAAGTACGCCCGAATTTTGAATGGCTGCGCAGCCCCGAAGTGGGCGGCGTCATGGTGCGCGGGCGCACTGGTGGCACTGGCGCTCGGTTCAACATTGGCGAAATGACCGTCACGCGGTGTTCTCTGGTGCTGCAGGATGGAACGGTTGGGCATGGATACGTGCAGGGCCGGTCCAAGTCCAAGGCCCAAGCGGCCGCATTGATTGATGCTTTGATGCAGACCTCGGCTGCGGGTGCAGTTCATGACCAAGTGATCGCGCCGCTCGAGGGTCAGATACAGTCCGCCAGAACAGATCGCGCCTCCAAAGCCGCAGCGACGAAGGTTGAGTTTTTCACCATGGTAAGGGGAGAGGACACATGACGGCGCAGACCCAATTTTCCGGGGGTTTTCAGAATGCACCTGTCCAGGCCGCGCATGCATTCCGCGCCGCCATGACCGTAATGGCCCAGCCCGGAGAAATCCGTGACCTGAGGGGTGCGCAACCGCCAAAGCCCCTATCGATCGCAGCAGGAACCTTGCTGCTGACTTTGTGTGACCCCGAGACAAAGGTCCATCTGGCGGGCGAGTTCAACACCGATGGGGTGCGCGAGTGGCTGACCTTTCACACAGGTGCGCCCATTTCACAGGCTGCTGTAGCAGATTTCGCCGTAGGGAGTTGGGCTGAGCTCAGCCCACTGGGATCATTTCGTATCGGTACCGCAGAATACCCAGATCGCTCGGCCACCTTGATTGTTGAATGTGACGCGCTGCAACAAGCAGGTGCTATTCTAAGTGGTCCGGGGATCAAAGACACTGCGCGGCTATCCTTGCCGGATGCCCCGGCATTGCAGGCCAACGCGGCTTTGTACCCGCTTGGATGTGACTTCTTTTTTACCTGCGGCGACCGGGTGGCGGCCCTGCCTCGCAGTACCCAAATCAGTGTGGAGGCCTAGGCAATGTATGTTGCAGTCAAGGGTGGCGAGACGGCCATCGAAAACGCACATGCCTGGTTGGCGGAAGAAAGACGCGGCGCAACCGACATTGACGAACTGAGCATCGCCCAAATCCGGGAACAGCTGGGTCTGGCGGTCAATCGGGTGATGGCCGAGGGGTCTTTGTACGACCCCGATTTGGCGGCCCTGGCCATCAAGCAGTCGCGCGGCGATTTGATCGAGGCGATCTTTCTGATCCGAGCCTACCGAACGACATTGCCGCGATTTGGCTATTCGAAACCGGTTAAGACTGATGAGATGGCGTGTGATCGCCGGATTTCGGCCACGTTCAAGGATGCGCCGGGCGGGCAGGTGCTGGGGCCAACCTTTGATTACACACACCGCTTGCTGGACTTCAAACTGGCCGCAGAAGGTGAGGTTCCGGCTGCGCCTACGGCGCAACCCCGCACCGAGGCGACGCCGCATATCACTGAGTTCCTGAAGGGCGAGGACATCATTCAGGATGAACCCGCCAGTGACACCACCCCGGGTGATCTGACGCGCGAACCGATGGAGTTTCCGTCGAACCGCCCCCTGCGTCTGCAATCCCTGACCCGCGGGGATGAGGGGTTTGTACTGGGCATGGCCTATTCAACGCAACGCGGTTACGCCCGTAACCACGCATTCGTCGGTGAGTTGCGGATCGGTAAGGTCGCAGTGGAAATGGACATCCCGGAACTGGGTTTCGCCATCGACATCGGCGAAATCGAATTGACCGAATGCGAGACGGTGAACCAGTTCAAAGGTTCCAAGACGGAACCCCCGCAATTCACCCGTGGCTATGGTTTGGTGTTTGGTCAGTCTGAACGGAAATCCATCGCGATGGCTTTGGTGGATCGCGCCCTGCGTTGGGAAGAGTTGGGCGAAGACAATCTGGGCGCACCCGCGCAGGACGAGGAATTCGTGCTCAGCCACGCGGACAACATTCAGGCGACGGGTTTCCTCGAGCATATCAAGCTGCCGCACTACGTGGATTTCCAGTCCGAGCTGGAACTGGTTCGCAAACTACGACGCGAAGCCGAAGAACGGATGCAGCCGAAAGAAGCTGCGGAATGAAGGTCGAGCCAAAGGAAAGGGGGCATCAATGAACTGGATAGCGCCCGCATATGCGCGGCGGCAAGCCAAGCTGGGGATTTTACCAACCTGCCTTATTGGCGTCGCAGGTTTCTACCGGGTGGCGAGTCCGTGCGCGCGCCAACCGAACTCCATTCGCCATTTGGATCCCGCTTTTGCGCACGACGTCGTCGCTTCGCATGACGAGAGTGAAAGAAAAGATACACCAATAGCGCCAATAACAATGCGCCCAACAGAAATACGTCCACAAAAACACCAAAAACAAAGTGATACATCAAAATGAATGAGTATAACTTCGCATATTTGGACGAACAAACCAAGCGAATGATCCGGCGCGCCATTCTAAAAGCTCTGGCTGTGCCCGGTTATCAGGTGCCATTCGCCAGCCGTGAAATGCCGATGCCATATGGCTGGGGCACCGGTGGAGTGCAGGTTTCAGCCGCTACATTAACACCCGAAGACACGTTTAAAGTGATCGATCAGGGCGCCGATGACACCACCAATGCTGTGTCGATCCGCAAGTTTTTTGAGAACACGGCAGGCGTGAAAACGACCGAGGAAACCGAAAAGGCCACGGTCATCCAGACCCGCCACCGCACCCCCGAGGCGAAGCTGCGCAAGGACCAGATCATCGTTTATCAGGTGCCGATCCCGGAACCTCTGCGCTTTCTGGAACCGCGTGAGACCGAGACCCGCAAGATGCACAGCCTCGAAGAATATGGGCTGATGCATGTGAAGCTGTACGAGGACATCAGCCAGCACGGGGCGATTTCGACCGCATATGCCTATCCGGTGAAAGTGTCGGACCGCTATGTGATGGACCCGTCGCCGATCCCGAAATTCGACAACCCAAAGCTTGAGATGGACGCGATCCAGCTGTTTGGTGCGGGACGGGAACAGCGAATTTACGCAGTTCCGCCGCATACCAAGGTCGTCAGTCTGGATTTCGAGGATTACCCGTTTGAGGCCACCAAGGCCGATCACCCATGCGATCTTTGTGGGGCAGAGGATAGCTATCTCGACGAAGTGATCATGGATGATGCAGGCAACCGGATGTTCGTCTGTTCCGACACCGATTATTGCCGGTCTCGCCGCGAGGCGGGCCATGTTGGCCGATTGGCCGAGGAGAATGCGGCATGACCCCCCTGTTGCAGGTCAAAGGCATCGAAAAGCGTTATGGCGCGCGGATCGGGTGCTCGGATGTGAGTTTTGATCTCTTCCCCGGTGAGGTGATGGGGATTGTGGGTGAAAGCGGATCGGGCAAGTCGACGCTGTTGAATTGCATGGCCGGTCATCTGGAACCCGATGCGGGGCAGGTGATTTTTGGCACGCGCGCTGATGGTCCAGTGGATACGGTCACCATGTCCGAACCGGAACGTCGGATGCTGAGCCGTACGGACTGGGCCTTTGTACATCAGCATGCGCGAGACGGCCTGCGGATGTCGGTCAGTGCTGGCGGCAATATTGGTGAGCGTCTGATGGCGGTAGGAGATCGCCACTATGGCGCCATCCGGGACCGCGCGATCGACTGGTTGGGCCGGGTTGAGATTGAGGAATCTCGTGTGGATGACCGTCCGTCGGCCTTTTCTGGCGGGATGCAGCAGCGATTGCAGATCGCCCGCAATCTAGTCACGGGGCCGCGCCTGGTGTTCATGGATGAACCAACGGGCGGGCTGGATGTTTCCGTTCAGGCGCGTCTGCTGGATCTGCTGCGCGGTTTGGTGCGTGAGATGGGGTTGAGCGCGATCATCGTCACCCATGACCTCGCCGTCGTGCGCCTGCTGGCGGATCGACTGATGGTGATGAAAAGCGGTCATGTGGTCGAGGCCGGGTTGACCGATCAGGTTCTCGACGATCCGCAACATGCCTACACGCAGTTGCTCGTGTCCAGCGTTCTGCAGGTTTGAGTATTTGGAAAAGATGAAGTGCTATGATTGAGCTTATCAATGTCAGCAAAAGCTTTACCCTTCATAATCAGGGTAGTGCCGTAATTCCGGTGATGCAGGGTGCATCGCTGAAGGCCGCCGCAGGTGAATGCGTCGCCCTGACCGGGGCCTCGGGGGCAGGGAAATCAACGCTGATGCGGGTGATATATGGGAATTACCTGGCCGCATCAGGCCAGGTTTTTGTCGGTGATCTGGACGTCGCCAAGGCCGAACCGCGCGAAATTCTGGCGCTACGGCGCGAGACGCTCGGCTATGTCAGTCAGTTCCTACGTGTGGTCCCCAGAGTGCCGACGCTTGAGGTGGTGGCCGAGCCGCTGTTGGCCGTTGGGTGCGACAAGCAAGCGGCGCTGGATAAGGCGACGGGGTTGTTGGGGCGGTTGAACATTCCCGAAAGACTGTGGAGCCTGAGCCCGACCACTTTTTCGGGTGGTGAGCAGCAGCGGGTGAACATCGCACGTGGATTTGCGCACGATTACCCTGCGATGCTGTTGGACGAACCGACTGCCTCACTGGATGCGCAAAATCGCGAAACGGTGCTGTCTTTGATCGAAGAGGCCAAAGCGCGCGGCGCGGCGATTGTTGGCATCTTCCATGATATCGAAGCGCGCAGCCGGGTCTGTGATCGTGAGATCAACGTGTCCGAATTCACTCCGGGAATGGCGGCATGAGCTTTGCGCCGGTCATAGCCTTTGTTGGTCCGTCAGGTGTCGGCAAAGACAGCGTCATGGAGGCGTTGGTCACGCAGTCGTCGGGTATCAGACGGGTTCGCCGGGTGATTACTCGTCCCGAGGGCGAAGAAGGTGAAGATTTTGATCGGGCGTCGATTGAAGTCTTCGAGAAGATGGTGCTGGACGGAGCCTTTGCGTTGCACTGGAGCGCGCACGGGCTGCACTATGGCATTCCGATTGAAATCGATGACCAACGGCAATCGGCGAATGCGCTGTTGGTCAATCTGTCCCGTTCGGTTCTGTTGAACGCGCAAGCGGTTTTTGGCGACCTGATCGTGATTTCGCTGACAGCGGACCCTGAGGTGCTGGCGCAACGCCTCTCTGTACGCGGGCGGGAAAGCGCCTCTGATCAGGCGCGTCGTATGGGACGCGCTAGCATGCCTTTGCCCGACGGGCTGAACCGTGTGATCGAAGTTGATAATTCCGGGCCGCTGGAAGTCACGATTGATGCGATCCTTGCCGGGCTTCAACCGGAAAGGGCGTAGCGATGGATCAGATGAAACCTCCCATCTTCGGCTTCGCCCATAAGCGCCAAATCCCTGATCTGACAGGGGGCGGGCAGCAGGGGCACCAGATGGTCCTCCAATGCGGCCTGAACGGTTTTCAGCGTGGGTTTGTCCAGTTTTCTGCTGAGGGTGATGTGAAAGCGGAACGTGTCCATCACGTAAGGATAACCCCAACGCAGCAAGTTGGCGTCCTGTTCCGGCGTCAGGCCCGAGGCACGTCGGCGGTCCAGTTCCGCGGCGGACGTCGGGGCGCGAAAGCCGTCAAGTTCGCGGACGCAAGCCGCCGCCAGCGCGTTCAGCGCGTCGGTATCGCCCAAGGGCCGCAGGGCCAGAAAACGACCCAGCCGGGCGATTTCGAACCCGTCCAGCGTGACGGGCGGTTGTGTTCCGGCCAACCGATTGCAGGCATCTTGCAAGTCGGTCAGAGATTGCCCCTTGTTCAGGCGAAACGGCGGCTTCAACGTCGCGTGCAGCCCATATTTTCGCGGAACATCGGTCGCGGCTGCGACCTCCACGCCATCAATGACAGGATGCGCAACTTCAGTTCCGGTTTCCATGTCCCAGCCCAACCATTGGATCGCAAAGCTTGTCCATTCGGCCTGAGCCGGTGGCGCAAAATAGATCGCGTATCGCGTGAATGTCACATTGGCCTCCTATGCGTGGCCTTCCCAATAGCTCAAACCTTGTGAAGTTCAGATGACAGAAGAAATGATACTTGCCAATGCCACGCTAGTTCTTCCCGATGAGACGGTTGCGGGCAGCATTCGGATTGTAGGAGATGCGATTGCTGAGGTCGCGACCGGCGCAACTGTTCCCGCTGGTGCAATTGACTGCGATGGCGATTATGTCTGCCCCGGTCTGGTCGAACTGCACACCGATAATCTTGAGCGTCACATTCAGCCGCGGCCCAAGGTCGACTGGCCTCATGCCGCTGCTATTCTGGCCCATGATGCCGAACTGGCCAGTACCGGGATCACGACCGTTTTCGACGCGATGCGGATAGGCTCGATCCCATCCGGGCAACGCTATGTCAAATACGCGCGCGGTCTGTCGCGTGAGTTGTGGCAGTTGCGGGAACAGGATGCATTGAAGATCAGCCATTTTCTGCATTTGCGGGCCGAGGTCTGCTCGGAAACACTGGCCGAAGAATTAAACGAATTTGGGCCCGAAGACCGTGTTGGTCTGGTCTCACTCATGGACCACACGCCCGGACAACGGCAGTTCCGCGATTTGTCGAAACTGGAAGCTTATCTGAAAGGCAAACTGGGGCTTGAGGGAGATGGATTTCTGCAACACGTGGCCGACCTTAAAGCGATGCGCGACCGCTATGGTGATCTGCACGAAGTTGAGACGGTAAAGGCGGCCAAACGGTTTGGTGCGATGCTGGCCAGCCATGATGACACGACGGACGAACAGGTGCGCGTATCGGCCGGTCACGGGATCACCCTTGCGGAGTTCCCGACCACGGTCGAAGCCGCGCGATCCTGCCAAGACCACGGTATCAAGGTGATGATGGGCGCACCCAACGTGATCCGGGGCGGGTCGCATTCCGGCAATGTCGCTGCGCATGAATTGGCGCAACTGGGTCATCTCGACATACTGTCCTCGGACTATGTGCCATCCGCATTGTTGCTGTCTGCTGTGAAACTGGGCGAGATGTGGGGTGATTTTGCCCGTGGTCTGAAAACCGTGACAAAGACACCGGCAGAGGTCGTTGGACTGGATGATCGTGGTGAGTTGCGGGCGGGTGCGCGGGCGGACGTCATCCGGTTCCGGATGCGCGAAGGCACCCCTGCGTTGAATGGCGTTTGGTCGCGCGGACGGCGCGTGGCCTGATCAGGCCCTGTAGAACAAGTAGCGGTCCGGCGCGATGGTGTCAGGGCCGCTGATCTGCTGAAAGCCGACAAGCGGTTGGCCCGAGATCAACAACCCGCCGGGCAACATCACCTTTGCGATAAAGGGGCTGAGACGCGCCGCTTCGGCGACATCGTCTTCCTTGACACCCCGCCCGAAATCGTAGTGACCGAAAGCGATCCTGGGTCCAGCTTCTGCCAGCTTCTGCAGCATCGGCTCGGCCTCACCCTGCAAAAAATCCTCTGCTGGCGGTGTGCTGGACGGATGGCACTGAAGCACGCGGTCCATGACCCAGATCCTCCGATCCGGCAGAATTTCCCGCAAGTGATCATAAGTGCGCCCGTTTCCAAGGCCCATATCCAGCACGTCGCCCGCAGTGTCTGAGATCTGATCGACCGCCCAATTCAAACCGTCACGTTGTGCGGTCAGGCGGCGCAGCATGGAATCCAGTCGGCTCATTCAGATCTCCGTTTTCAGTCGGCTTGGGGGGCGGACCAGACAAAGCCCGGCCCGTTCAGCAGCCGGTTCAGCAGGTCGTGGGTAAAGGCCCAGATGTCCTCATCATGAACCAGATGGTGGGTCAAGATACCAAAGGGCTCGGTGTTGTCTGCGCGACCCTCGCGGCGATCTTGCAGCAGCTGAGTGGTTTTGGCGATCAACGTGTCCGGATCGGCTAATCCGCGTGATCCGCGCCAGTCGATTGGATCCAGATGCGTGTTGATCTGGGCCAATCCGGGCGCCGCCTGCGGGCTGGACCGTGGCGTGGCGGTCGATAAGATGCGATACCCCGCGGCGGGCAATTCCTGAACTACCTCTGGCGCGATGCGGTTCCAGGGCGGCACGAACATCGGGCACAATTGGTCCGCAAACAGGGCGCGCAACCGCGATATCCCCATGCGGGCGTCCTGAGTGATATCGTCCATGGGCCGGTGCAGGCGGAATTCGGATTTCTTTTCATCCGGTGGTGCGTGGTTCTGATGGGCCCATCCGTGCACGACCGGGATTAGGATTGGATGGGCAGTTACATATTCGATCAGCACGTCTTGGATATCACGGGGGATGATGGCCAGATGAACGGGCACCCCAAGGAGGTCTGACATCGTGGACAACCGGTCGAGTTGCGGCGTTGTGGAAACCGCGTCATCGTCACGCCACCACAAAGGCAGCGCCAGTCCTTGTTGACGCCAGATATCCAGTTCATCCGTCAAGCTGCGCCAGTCAACACTCATCTGCGGCGCTCCAAAAGTCCCTTGGCGATGCTTACCGATTGCGCTGCGCCATCGAACCCCTGATCTGAGACCGGACGACGTTCCGATGAAATCACACGGCCCACGGCCTCGGCCAACAGATCTCCGTTCAAATCTTTGCTTGGGATGACATCAATGGCGGGCATTTCCGCAAGGGTGCGGGCGCGCAGGCTCTGTTCGACCTCATTGCCATCATCAAATGGGATAAACACGGCAGGGGTTCCTGCCTGCAGAATATCCAATGCTGTATTGTAGCCACACATGCTGACCGAAGCCGCCGCGTGGTGCAGCATCTGGCGAAAATCGGGCCGCACCGGTTCCAAAGTGACAGGGGCACCCTCCAAATGCTTCCGCAATTCTGTAATGCGCGCCTTTGCGTCTTGCCCGCCGACCAACAGGCGCCAGCGCCTGTTCGGCATCTTTCCGGCGGCCTCGATGGTCGCGCGAAATATCGGTTGCCCAACCGAACCGCCGCCTGCGCTGACAAGCACTTCGCCTTTGCCGGTTGCGTCCTTGTGCGGTGTTGGGGCCAGTGGAGCCACGAAACCCGTGTAAAACAGGCGGCCCTCCAGCTGCTCAGACACAGGCCAGCTGACGTTCAACGGCACAACGCTCTGGTCCGAATGGACAAGGATGCCGTCGTAGTATTTTGCGATGATCTCATCCGCTCGCTCTGCCTTTGAGGGTTTCGAGGGCGGTGCCAGAATGTCACGGATCGATCCCAGAATTACCGGGCGCGGGCGTATTTCACGAGCGGTCTCAAGCGCGGCTGAAAATTCACCTGCCAGAGACCGGCGGCCAAACGGATAAAGCTCGGTGATCAGAACATCCGGTGCAAAGCTGCGAGTTGCTTCAACCAGAGCAGTCTTGCGCGCCGCGAAGTACCCCTCATCCGCCACCGTTCCGGCTTGTGTCAAAAGACGGGTGAAATCAGTACCATCCGAGCGCAAAGGGGGCAGTCCCAACAACGTCATTCCGGTCGTGGCCAATTGAGGAGCAGGCATCCCACCAGAGACCACGAAGGTATCATGCCCATCCGCGACAAAGGCCCGGCCCAGCGTCAACGCGCGGCTCAGGTGCCCGGTGCCCAACAGGTGGGTGACAACAATCATGACCTTCATTCGCAGGGGCCTTGTTGCAGCAGTCGAACCGGTTCGGGTTGCGGCTGAAAGCCATCCAGATCAATGACATAAAGTCGGTTGCGCTTGATCTTGAACGGGGCAGTGCCGTCAAAGTTCCATCCCCAGGCCGAGGCGAGAATGACGCGCATGATCCCAATGTGACACACGGCGACAGTGTCACCTTGCAAACCGCCCAGCCAGGGTTGCAATCGCGCCCGCACTTCCGCCGGACTTTCGCCGTTCGGCGGGCAATAGTCCCAGCCCCAATCCTCGATATGGCGATATCCGCTATCTGCGTCTGCAATCAGGTCAACGCCGCGCTTGCCTTCCCAATCGCCCCAGTTCATCTCGGTCAGGGCTTCGGACACCTTAGGCTCTCGCCCCGCGACCAATGCGGCGGTTTCGCTGGCGCGCTGCAGGGGGCTGGACCAGAGCGCTGCCTTGTTCCACGACTCGGGCAATTCATATCCGGCCAGTTCGGTGCGCGCGTCATCGTCCAGCGGAATGTCACTGCGGCCCTGAATACGGCCAGCGCGGTTCCAATGGGTGTGGCCGTGGCGTAAAAGAGCAAGTTGGCTCATGCAGTGCCTCCGATCAAAGGCCGCGCAGCCTGCCAGAACCGTTCGGTTGCTGCGGGCATAAGGTGGCGGTTGGACACGTATCCCCGGGCTATCGTACCAAGCGAACGACGCAGGGCAGGGTCGCCAATCAGCGTCTGTAGCCTGGTGGCAAGCGCTTCGGGTCCTGCTTCGACCTCGGGGTAGTTGGCCGGCGCCAGAACATCGCGGACACCGGGCCTGTTCTGCGCAACAACCGGAACTCCGCTTGCCTGCGCTTCAAGGTAAATCATGCCATATGCCTCATTCACGCCGGGCCACACTAAGATGGACGCATTTGCGTATATGTTTTGCAAGGCGTCACGATCCAGTTGCCCAAGAAACCGGACCTTAGAGCCAAACGGTGTCATAAGGTCTTCGATCTCAGCCCGCGCAGGTCCATCCCCTGCAATATCCAAAGCCCAATCCCCGTTCAAATGCGACAGGGCCTGCGCCAGCAGCTGGTACGACGCCAGTTTGTCGCCGTGCCGCATCATTCCCACCGCCAGCATCTGCCCGTCACAAGAGGAAGCGGGCGGCAGGTTCGAGATTGGCAAAAAGGGCGGCAATTCGACCAGACGCTGATCCTTGAACTTTTCACGTTCCAGCGTGATCAGATCGTTGGCCGTGTGGTAAAAAATGACGTTCGCCGCGTCGCAGGCATCATGTGCGGCTTGCGCAAAGCCGGACCATGGGCCGCGTAACCTGCTGGTCGCACGGGTACTTTCCAATTGCACATAGGGGATGCCCCGAGCGGCGCACACTTTAGGGCCCAGCAGATCGGGGGCCTTGTAGTAGTTGTGATACGTCACCCACAAATCCGTGTCGTGGGTCATGTCCGCGATCAGTCGCCGGGCTTCGGCATCGGCGTCAGAGCAGAGACGTTGTTGAACCGCCGGATCGCCCGTTTTGTCGTAAATGCGCAAGTCCGATACGAGATCGACCTCATCGCCCTGCGCCCCGATCGCCCTGATCAGATTGCGCGCCATTTCCCTGTCACCCGATGGCACCGGGCTGTCCGGAGATTTCATCGGTGAGAAAAAGGCGACGCGGGCCATCAGTCTTTGCCCGCGCCCAATGCGCTGAGCCGTTTGGACAACAGGGCAATGCCGGGGTCCATGCTGAACTCGGCAATCAGGCGGGAATAGGCAGCGTTGGCCATGGATGCAGTACGCTCAGGAGCGGCGGCCATTTCGGTGATCGCGCTGGCAATTGCGGACGGGTTGTCGTCGGACAAAACGCCATGCGTCCCGGTTTCTATGAATTCCGGAATGGCGGAAACCGGTGTCGACAGGATCGGCAACAGCTGCGACGCAGCCTCCATCAGAACATTTGGCAACCCGTCGCGATCTCCGTCAGCCGCGATCCGGCTGGGCAACACGAACAGATCAGAGCTGCGCATTGCCTCGATCACTTCGGGCTGGTCACAGGCCCCCTTCCAGGTGATCCGGTCCGCGATACCTTGGGCCTCAGCCCGTTCGCGCAGAGCATCACCAAGCGTACCGCCGCCAATATGTGTCCAGTGCCAGTCCAGCGAATTGGGTAGCATGGCGAACGCATCGATCAGGCGATCAAAGCCCTTTTTCTCGACCAGACGACCGACTGAGAGCATGTGAAACCGCCCATCCGGTGCCCGAGCTGCGCGGGTCGGTGGGTCGGGAAAACGGTTCAGGTCCAAGCCATGATAGATCAGATCGACCCGCGCCGGATCATCGGCCAAACTGCGCAAGTGTTCGGCCCCGATGGCAGTACAGGTTGCGCCAAAAGCGGCCCCATGCGTGCTGGCCTGCAGTTTCTCGGCTTTCTCCCAGTCGGGTGACGTCCAGATGTCCTTGGCGTGTGCCGAAAAGCTCCAGGGCAGGCCGCGC
The DNA here is from genome assembly GCF_900143525.1 of Ruegeria sp. Alg231-54. Taxonomy (GTDB): domain Bacteria; phylum Pseudomonadota; class Alphaproteobacteria; order Rhodobacterales; family Rhodobacteraceae; genus Ruegeria. The sequence goes on from NZ_FREZ01000008.1 coordinate 65,851, forward strand.
ATGATGGCGGCATAGCGTGCGACTGACGACGGTGTATGCATGAAATGCGCATACATCACCTGCGTTTCCTCGGGCAACTCAGCGGCCAGAACACAGGCCTGCCCGAACCGACGGATGCGGTTATGCGTGGGGTCACGACGCAGGTCAGAACGCCAGACCCTGTAGGCTTCGGCATAGCCGGGCAGGGTCTGCGCGAGGTGGCGCGCGGCCCAGACGCGATCAGGTTCTTCGTACAGGTACTCGGGCAGGTAGTGCACCTGTCCCTTAAACCGGTCATGCAGCGGGTGGCGTTTGATGTCGGTCGGGTGGCGCAGGGACCAGATGTCAAAGCTGTGGCCCGCGTCCTGCAAGGCGACCAGTTCCTGTGCGATAAACGTCTCGGAAAGGCGCGGCCATCCTTTGACCAGCACCGCGAGCTTGGGTTTTCCTGAAGTCATCCGGTGGCTCGTTCCCGTTCCCCACCAAGCAGCGCATCTACGCGGCTTGTGACATAGTCCAGACCATCCAGCAGGCCGTCGCGGATTGCCTGAGAAGGCAAGGGCTGATCGGGCAGATTGCGAATGGCCTCAATCATCGCGTCCGCAGTCAACCCGTCACGGTTTTCGTCCAGCATTCTGACAAGACCCAGACCCTCGGCGCGTGAGGCGCGGATCCACTGTTCCAGCCGCGGTGTCGTGCGCGGAACGATGACGGCGCGTTTGTCGAACGAGAGCACCTCGCAGAACGTATTGTAGCCGCCCATGCAGACCACACCTGCAGCGCCGGCAAACAGCGTTTCGATCTGCGATTCAAAGCCAACAGCCGTGACCCGACCTTTCAGCGCAGCAACGCGGGTTTCGAAATCGTCTCGCAACTCGCCCGACAGGAAGGGGCCGTAGACAAGGACAGCGCGCGGTGACAGGTTGGGGTCTTTTTCATAGGCGCACAAAACCTGGTTCACCATGGCTTTGCCGTCGCCGCCGCCACCCGGCGTAATCAGGATGTAGGGCTGTTCCGGCGGATCGCCTATCGGCCCAAGATCGCGGCGCAAATAACCAGTCCAATGGATACGCGACTGCGCGGCAGCGCTGAGCGGCAGGCCCTCGGTCGGATCATAGATCGAGCGCAGCCCGTACACCCAGATTTCGTCGTAGAACCTTTCGGTCGCCGCAATGGCTTCTTTCCGCTCCCACTCGGCGGCCAGCACTTCGGGTTCATCCAAAACGTCACGCAAGCCCAGGACCATTTTGGTGCGGCGGGACCGCAGCAAATTTTCCAAGGTGGGCAACAGCTCGCTGCGGAAACCGGTCGGTTCCTTGTCGACGATAAGAACGTCGGGATCGAATTGCTGAACCGCCGTCTGGATCAGACCCGCACGCAGCTCGGTCACTTCCTCGATGCCCATGCCAATCGTTTGGGATGCATAAGACCCATCGGCGCGTTTAGTCACACCCGGCAAACGCACGTGATCCACGCGGCGCGGAAAGGTGAACCGCCCGGCCACGGGTGACCCGGTCAGGATCAGCGCCGATGCCGATGGGTCGGCCTGCGTCATCGCACCAGCCAGTGCACGGGATCGGCGCAGGTGACCCAACCCGAACGTATCGTGGCTGTAGAACAAGATGCGCGGCGCACGGCCGGTTGTATCGTTTTGTCTTCCTAGGCTCATGCCTTTGCCCAATTCAGTGTTCTGGTGCAACTCCGCGCACTTGCACCCGTATGGTATATATTTTTTTCAGCCTCGTGCAAAATCACTGATCCCACCAGTCGTTACCGGCTTGTATCGATTTTAGCCGCGGGTTTCGCATCTGCGCCCTGTTCTACATCAAATTTCCTGCCCACCCGTCATGATGACAGCGTCTGGTTGGTCATATTCAGTTTTTTCCGGGTTGCAAACACTTCTGTTCATAGCATGGTGCGGGGAACACGGCTTGATACGATGTTGAGGCTGCGGGGGTTGAATATTTGAACCCTTCACCGGGCTTCGATAACCTGTGTTACGAATGGCGAATTGGAAAAATATCCGATGACACGAACATTGCTGGCTGGATTAACGTTTGTAATCTGGTCCCTTACTCTGGCGCTGGTCACCGGTGCAGTTGCGCAGACCTCTCTGATACCGGGGTATCCCTCAGCCGGGGGCAGCAACTCGGACACAGCCAGTGAAAGCGATCTGGCTACGGCGATCCGCTCTGCGACCGAAGCGGGGGCCAGTGTGATCGTCATCGACAGCGCCGGGCAAATCGTGTCTTCCGGCCAGAAAAACAGTGTCACTCCCGAGATTGCGCCCGGGGATCCGATGGGCGACGGATCGCAGCTTATGAAAGCGCAGGAGCGGTTTTCGAGATTTCGTGACTCGATGAATTCACGGCTTCAGGCGCTGCCTTATTCGATCTTCGAGGTGCAATACATCCTGCGTCAGACCAGCCCGGATGGCCGAATACAGACCTATGTCGAGGTCCTGTTCTGGAACGTTCTCTTCCTTTTGATCGGACGATGGTTGTCGATTGAAATCTACGGCAAGCGTATCGCAAAGCGAATCGTCGTCGCGCGATCCAAGGAAGATCCACAAGGCTATCGCGAGAAGATGCCGTTTTTGGTGTTCCGGTTCCTTATGGGGATAGGCGCCACGATTTTTGCGATGGTGATGGCGCTTATCGTCGGTTTCGTGTTTTTCGGCGAAGCTGAGGACATCTCGATCCAGTTCACGGTCACAGCAATTTTTACCGCCTTCTTCCTGTCGCGTACCGTGTCTGATCTGTGGCGCATGGTTCTATCCCCGTATCTAAGCCAATATCGCTTGCCGCCTTTCTCGGATCGTGACGCAAAACGCCTGTATATCTGGGCTTCGGCGCTGGCGACCTACGACATTACCGTCGTGCTTTTTGCCACTTGGGTAGCTGATTTTGGGTTGAACTATAACGTCTACGCCTTGGTCTATGGCGGCCTGACGATGTTTGGCGCGATCGGCAATGTCCTGATGATCCTGTTCAATGCCCGCGCCATCTCAAACGCTATTCGCGGCGGGCGGTCACCGGATCAGGTGTCGTGGATTCTGCGCCTAATCTCGTTTGCATGGGCGCCGGTGCTGATCCTGTACATGGTGTTCAGCTGGTTCAAACTGGCCGTCGACCTGGTGCTGGAAAATCAAAACTCGATCCCAATCGTGGCCAGCAGCTACGCCATCTTCATGTCGGTCGTGGTTGCCTACGGGGCCATGAACTATCTTCTGGAACGGTATTTCAATCGCAACAGCCAGCTGGACGCGATGAATGCCGATGGTGATGAGGCGGATGCCGAGGTTGAAGCGATCGAAACGCCGCAGGCCGAGATGCGCAAGCACTCGATCCTGACCTACGAAGATCTGGCGCGGCGGGTTGCCGGTATTCTGGCTTTTGTTGTCGGTCTATATGCGCTGGTGGTCATCTGGAATCCGGATGCCAGCTGGAGCGAGGACCTGCCGATCGAGCGGGCGCTGGATGTGATGGTGATCCTCTTCATGGGCTATATCCTGTTCCATTTTTTCCGCATCGGGATCGACTCGAAGATCGCGCAGGAGATTGACGACGGCGGTGGTGAGGCTGAGCTGGGCGATGAAGGCGGAGAAGGTGGGCAAAGCCGCCTAGCAACATTGTTGCCTTTGTTCCGCGGGGCCATTCTGGCCGTAGTTGTTGTGACCATAGCGCTGATTGCCCTGATGGAATTGGGTATCAATGTTAGTCCGCTATTCGCGGGTGCTGGTGTCGTGGGTCTGGCCGTGGGCTTTGGATCGCAGACATTGGTCCGCGATATCTTTTCGGGGGCGTTCTTCCTTATGGATGACGCGTTCCGCAAGGGTGAATACATCGACATCGGTGACGTGAAGGGAACGGTCGAAAAGATCTCGGTCCGGTCGTTCCAACTGCGTCACCATCTCGGCGCACTGAACACCATCCCCTTTGGTGAGATCAAGGTTCTGACCAACTATTCCCGCGACTGGGTGATCATGAAACTGCCGTTGCGGGTGACGTATGACACCGATGTCGAGAAGGTGCGCAAGCTGATCAAAAAGTTGGGTCAAGAGTTGTTGAGCGACCCGGTGATTGGCGACAACTTTATCCAACCGCTGAAGTCGCAGGGCGTGATCGAAATGCAGGACTCTGCGATGATCATTCGGGTCAAGTTCATGACCAAGCCGGGCGATCAATGGCTGGTGCGCAAGAAAGTCTATCAGGACATCCGGGAATTGTTCGCCCGCGAAGGCATCAAGTTCGCACACCGTGAGGTCACTGTGCGCCTGGCCGAGGGCAAGGACCCCGAGGATTTGACACCCAAGCAGCGCGAAGCTGTGACGGGTGCGGTGCAGGCGGCGATTGACGAGGATTATCTGGACGATATCGGTCCGGGTGGGGACGATCGCTGAGGGGGTCTCCCGCCCCTTTGGGTGACGCCTCTGGCAAGACGAGACCCAAAGCGTTGGGCCGGGCCGCGCGTTCCGCGCGGCGGTTGGCTCAGGTGATGGCCGTGGCCCAGACCGGAGCCGACGTGCCTAGTTTAGGTGCAGGCTTGTTCCAGAACATCTTGGCGTCGCCAACAGTCAGAGCAGGTTTCAGGCGGTGACCGGAGCCCCAGCCAGAGTCTTCGAGAGCTTGGCTGTAGTCTGACGGGTTGGCACCGGTAATGACCTCTTTCGTGTCGGACTTGCCGAGAATGGCCAACAACTCGGCCGTGCGTGCGAGAGAGAGCTGACCCAGCATGATAGCGTTCCCCGAGGCAGCCTCAGCCAAGGCGGATAGCACAGCGGCGGCCATCAGATAGCCGGTTGCATGATCCAGCGCCTGAACCGGCAATGGTGTTGGTTTATCCGCATTTGCCCAGTCACGGCCTGCATCCGCTATACCCGCGCTCATCTGAACGAGGCTGTCGAACCCGCGCCGCCCGGCCCATGGGCCTTGCCAGCCATAAGCGTCTAATGTGACTTCGACCCGGTTTGGGGCCAATTCATCGCGCTTGGCCCTGGTCAGGCCGAGCGCATCCAAAGCACCGGGGCGATACCCGTGGACGAACACATCGGCCTGTGACAGCAACTCTTGCAGCTTTTCCAAACCTGAGGGCGATTTCAGATCGAGGTAAGTGCAGGATTTACCCAAAGAGATGTCGGGTATGACACCGGGCTCGTCCCAATCGGGCGGGTCGACACGCAGAACCTCAGCACCAAAACCGGCGAGGGTTCGCGTTGAAACCGGCCCAGCCAGCACGCGCGTCAGGTCGAGGACGCGCAACCCTGCCAAAGGGCGCTGTGCCGTGGCTTGGGATCGATCTCGCAGTTTGATCTGTCGCGGGCTGTGCCAACCGATCAGTGGATCGCGGGACACGGCCCGACCTTGCGGATGCTCTAACCACACTGCCCGGCTGCGCATGGCTGCGGAAACGCCACCCTGGGCCACGATTGCCGATTCCAGCTCGCTGGCGGACCATCGCCGGACCGCTTGAGAGACCGCGTCCCGATCTGTTTTGACCTCAAGAACCTTAAGTGCCGACGCTCGGTGGCGGGGCAGGTTGGTGTGCAGCCTGATCCAGCCATCCGCAGTCTGGTAGTCGCCTGCTATCGCATCCCAGAGACTAGGCATCTCCCAACCATTGGGCTTGAAGGAGTATTGATACCAAAGCGAGGCCAACCGGTGATCCACAGACACGTCCGGCGCGCTGGGCGACAGGTTCAGCGCCGTCGTCAGACGTGCCAGTTCCTGACCCACCGCGCCAAAAGTTGCCGTCGCCAGTTCAGATACCGCATAGACACTGGACCAAGCCCCGGTGCCCGTTTTGCTGTATCCGTCGGTTGCAGGAAGGGCTGAAATCAAACTCATTGCTGGTATGGATCCAGACTGTCACGCAGCCCGTCACCCAGGAAATTGAAGGCCAGCACGATAACGATAATCGGCAGCATCGGGATTGCCGTCCAGGGATAGATCTCGATCGAGGCCAGGTTTTGCGCGTCGTTCAGCATTACACCCCAGCTGACGGCCGGGGCCCGCAAGCCAAGGCCCAGGAAGCTGAGCGCGGTTTCCCCGAGGATCATGGCCGGTATCGACAACGTGGCCGAGGCGATCAGGTGAGACATGAAGTTCGGCAGCAGGTGCTTGCGGATGACACGACCTGAGCTTGCGCCCATCATCTCGGCGGCGCGGACGTATTCTTCTTCCCTGAGGGACAGGAATTTCGCGCGCACTGACCGTGCGAGGCCGGGCCAATCGAGAATCCCGAGGATGATCGAGATGATGAAGAAAACAGCAACCGGGCTCCAGTTTGAAGGCACCGCCGCCGATAGGGCAAGCCAGAGCGGCAGTTCAGGTAGCGAGCGCAAGACCTCGATCACGCGGTTGATGACCCAATCGATCTTGCCGCCGAAATACCCGGCGATTGATCCAAAAAAGATGCCAAGGGTGAACGATACCGAAATGCCGATCAGGCCGACAGTCAGCGACAGCTGCGCTCCATATAGAATGCGGCTGAACACATCGCGGCCCAGACGATCGGATCCCCAAAGGAACAGCGTTGCGCCCTCTGGCGCGCAGAACAGGTGGGTGTCTGATTTCACAAGACCTGCAAGCCTGTACTCGGTCCCCTCGCAGAAAAAGCGGATCGGGCGAGGGTCTTCCGTGTCGGGCACAAACTTCCACTGAAAGGTCTCAAGATCAGCTTCGGCCACGATCGGATAGACATACGGGCCAATGAAGGAGCCATCGTGGAACCAATTGATGCTTTGTGGTGGGGCGTAAAGGTGTTCGCCGTTTCGTTCATTCGGGCCATAGGGGGCGATGAATCCAGCGAAGGGCAGCATCAGGTAGCAGAACAGCAGGAAGACGCCTGAAATCAAACCCAGCTTATGGGTTTTGAACTTGCGCCAGACCAGAACCCAGTTGGGTGCGTCCAGATCTGCGCGCTCTAACTGTTGCAGGGCGGCATCTGCGTCGAAAGGTGCATCGTCGACAAAGCGACCGTCGGTGTGTTTGGTCACGCTTCACGCCCCTCGTACCGAATGCGCGGGTCCAACATGACCAGCAAGATATCAGAGATCATGGTGCCGATCAGGGTCAGCAAGGCCACAAACATCAGAATGAAGGCAGACAGAAATTGGTCTTGGGTTTTGAGTGCGGTCAGCAAGGTCGGGCCAATGGTTTGCAGACCAAGCACGACTGAGACCAGTACCGACCCGGATACCATCGACGGCAGCAAGTTCCCGATATCTGCAACAAATGGGTTGAACGCCACGCGCAGCGGGTACTTTGTCAGCATTCGCGATGGTGCCATACCCTTGGCAATGGCCGTTTCCACATAAGGTTTGCCCAGTTCATCCAGCATGTTCGCACGCAGGCGCTGCATCATGGCAGAGGCGCCAGATGTGCCAATGACGAAAGTCGGTACGATTAGGTGGACAAGAATGGACTTCAGCTTTTCCCAGCTCATCGGCTGACCTTCGAAGGATGGGTCCATCAGGCCGCCGATGGGCAGGTTGAAGTAGCGGTGCCCGTAATAGAACAGGATCAGTGCCAGCAAGAAGTTGGGCGTCGCCAAACCAAGATAGCCAACAAAGGCCGACGTATAGTCAATCCAGGTTCGCGATTTTGCTGCGGCGAGGACGCCCAGCGGCAGGGCAACGGCATAAACGAACAGGATAGCGGCCAGATTGACCACAACGGTTAGCCATAGGGTATCGCCAACGATCTCGGCCACGGGGCGGTCGAATTCAAAAGACCAGCCGTAATTGCCCTGAAGAAGACCCTCAAACCCGTGCGGTCCGGGCCAGAAGCCCATCCAGACCAGGTACTGTTCCCATATGGGGCGATCCAGAGCATATTCCGCGCGCAGGAATTCAGCCTTGGCAACCCCGGCGGATTGGCCCGAGGCCTGCAATTCCGCGATCTGATTGCTCAGATAATCGCCGGGGGGCAGGTTGATGATCACGAAGATCAGAACCGACACCACCAGCAAAGTCAGCAGCATCGTGAAAAAGCGATACACCGCATAGCGCAGCATTACCATTTAGCTGCTCCTGATTAATCGGCGAAAAAGAATTCGTCGGGGCGGTGAATGCCAAAATGTGCGCCGGGCTCCCATGCCCACATGCCCTGCTCGGGCACGTTGCGCAGACGGTTGGACACTACGATAGGTTGCGGCGCGCCGTTCAGAATTCCGATGGCAAAAAGCTGGTCAGCGTGGATTTTCAACATCTCGGTCCAGACTGCCTTGCGCTCTTCGTCGGTGGTGGCAACCTCCCAATCATGGGCCAGTTGCATCAGACGCTCGGCTTCGGGCATGTCAGGCGCTTCACCAACATCGCCGCTGGTCTGATAAAATTGTCCCCATTTGGGCCAGGCCAGAAACACCTGATCCGTAGGGGCCAAATATGCGGGGGATGTGTGCGCCTGCGGGATACCGTCATCCCAGCCAAACCATACCGAGGCCATGGTGTTGCCTGAAAATACGCGGTTGCGCAGAATGTCCCGGTCCAACGGGCGCATGATCAGGTCCACACCGATTTCGCGCCACGTATCCGTGACGATCTGAAGCGCGTTCTCAACCTCTTGCCGTTCTCCTGCGGTTTCGATGATCAGTTCCATCGGGCGGCCATCCGGCAGCAGGCGAATGCCGTTTTTATCGCGTTCGGCCAGGCCAGCTTCGTCCAGGAGGGCGTTGGCCATCTCAACGTCATACTGCGCCCAGGCTTTTGCGTTTTTCTCGTCATAGAACGGAGACGCGGGTAAAACGGACATCGCACCGGGATGGGCCAGCTTGAAATAGAGCGCTTGATTGATGGTTTTGCGGTCGATGGCCAGGGACAGCGCCCGCCGAACACGAACATCGCGCAGAACGTCGCGCCAAACTTCATCCGAGTAGTTCAGGTTCGGGTAGATCGCGATTTGCGATGCGACACCGGTCTTCCACAGCAAGGTTTTGTAGTCTCCGCCGGCTTCGCCCTTTTTCAGGATAGATGCATCGCGAAACGCCAGACCGCGCCCCTGCAGATCAGTTTCGCCAGCATTGGTCTTGGCCGCGACCAAGCCAGCAGCGACGATTTCCATCTCGACGACGTCGATATAGGGCAACTGAACGCCGTTGGAATCGATGCGGTGATAATATGGGTTGCGAACGAAATTGTGGCGGATCTTTTTGCCCGAACTTGCATTCAGCCAAGGCTGCAGCGTCGGGAGTTCGTGGTTGTCGAACTTGTAGAGGTTGTCCAGCTTGTTGTGCAGCGCCGCCCAGCTTTTGACCCGTGCGTCTTCGACCTGAAAGGCGAGGTCTTCAGCATCTGCGAATTTCTCGTGATACTGTTTGAGGAATTCAGACGGCCGGTAGATGAATGGCGGGCGCGCTTGGGCCAGCGATTGCAGAAAATCAGGATTTGGGTTTTCCCACTCAAAGACAATAGTTGTCTCATCCGGGAAGGTCACGGTTGGCGTTTTACCTTCAACAATCAGGAAGTCAGGTGGGCCAGAAGGGCTGAGCATTTCATTGTTGGCAACGTCTTCCCACCAATAACGAAAGTCTTCGGATGTGAACGGCGATCCATCGGACCACTTGTGCCCGTCACGCAGATGCAGTGTGAACTTTCGATTACCTTCGTTTTCATAGGACTCCAGCAGATCAGGGACGATTTCGTAGTTTCCGTCAAACCCAACCAGTCGCGCATAACCGTAGACGACCATCTGGCGGATGTCTTTTGACCGGGTCACCATTGTGCGAAGCGTGCCGCCAGGGGCACCAAACTCGCGGCCTTTGGCTGCCAGATCCACGATTAGAGGTTCGCCTGGCAGGCGCTCTGCGACCGGCGGCAGGTTCCCGGCGCTGACCTCGGCTTTCCAGAATTCGCTTTCTTGAGGGGTCGGTGTTCCTGCCGTGGCGGGCAGGACCAAAGTGGCGACCAACGTGGCAGCCAGAATAAGCGGGCGAGTGGTTTTAAACATGGCATCGTACCTTATGGCCGGGCTCCATCTCTACCAGTGAGGGTATCACGGAGTCCGTAAATCGGAAGGTGTCATCCCAACTGTCTGGTGAACCAGCGCCCAACGCAACCAGTTTAAGGTCGATGGGCCGATTGATGTCGGGTTCTGGTTGGGCGGCAATCAGCGCCTTGGTGTAAGGGTGTCGGGGGTTATAAAACAGCGTCTCGGGCGGGGCCTGTTCGACGACAAGACCCCGGCGCATCACGGCCACTTCGTCGGCAATGCGCGCCACAACCGCAAGGTCGTGAGAGATGAACAGGTAGGACAGGTTCAACCGGTCCTGCAGGTTTTCCAGCAAGGTCAGGATCTGTTCCTGAACCGATACATCCAGTGCCGATGTTGGCTCGTCACAGACAATCAGCTGTGGGTCCAGCATCATCGCCCGCGCAATCGACAGGCGTTGCCGTTGCCCGCCGGAAAAGGCGTGTGGATAGCGTTTGAGCATATCACCATTCAGTCCCACACGCTGCAGCATCTCGACTGCTTTGTCCCGCTGTTCGGCGGTCGAACCAATGGAGTGGATTTCCAAAGGCTCGGTCAGCGCGTCTTGAATGCGCATCCGCGGACTGAGAGAGCTGTACGGGTCCTGAAACACCATCTGCGCCTTTCGTTGAAAGGCCGTGCGCTGAGAGCGGTTCATGTGGTGCACAGTGATCGGGTCTTCGCCCGGAGCGGTACGAAACAGAACCTCGCCACCCGGATCGGGCAGTTCCGCGCCAAGGGCGATCCGAGCGGCCGTTGTTTTGCCCGAGCCACTTTCGCCGACGATTGCCAGTGTTTTGCCGCGGGCCAATTTCAGATCTACACCTCGGCAGGCATGGATCAGCTTGTCCCCCTGCCAGCCCCTGCTGGACCGCATAGTGTAGGTCTTGGACACCCCCTTCATCTGTAGAATGAGGTCATCATCCGGCATAGGCAGCCCGACCGAATCCTCGTCGGGAATTGCAGGGGCCGCGTTGAACAATTGTTGTGTGTAGGGGTGCGCCGGGGCGCTTAGGATCGGGGCGGCTGCCCCTGCCTCCATCACGCGACCCTTGTGCATGACAACGACCTGTTCTGCCATATTGGCAACCACACCAAGATCGTGCGTCACAAGGATCAGGGCCATTCCTGTCTCGCGCTGTAGTTCTTTGATCAGACCAAGCACTTGCGCTTGTGTCGTTACGTCCAGCGCGGTCGTCGGCTCGTCCGCGATCAGCAGTTCTGGCCTGGAAACCATGGCCATCGCAATCATGGCGCGCTGGCGCATGCCGCCCGACAACTCGAACGGGTAAGAATCATAGGCGCGCTGCGGATCAGGAAAGCCCACGCGTTCGAACTGGGTCAGGACCTCTTTGCGGGCCTGCGCCTCGGACGCGCTCCGATGCAGCCACAAGACCTCGCTGACCTGATTGCCGATCTTGTGCAACGGGGACAGCGATCGCATCGGTTCCTGAAAAATCATCGAAATCCGATTGCCGCGAATGTCACGCATCTGTCGCTCGCTGATCTTGGTCAGATCCTCGAAGCCTTTCGAATCGTTCAGGGTAATCGTGCCACTGCGGATTTGCGCGGCACGTGGAAGAATGCGCAATGCCGCCCGGCACGAGATGGTTTTTCCCGACCCGGATTCGCCAACAAGAGCCAATGTCTGCCCGGCCTCGACATCAAAGTTGACACCTTTGACAACTGAGTCGCCCGCACCAAAACCGATGCTGAGGTCTCTGACGGACAACAACGCAGTCATGCGGGTTTTCCACCCGTTCGTCCGTGGTTCGACATCGGCGTATTCAACTCCCTGTGTTTTTTGACTTAGTCTCGCGCGGTTGTGCCTGTGTAGTCAAACCCGTTCTTGGGCCGAATTGTCGCGAAAATGTGAAACTTAGGCCAATTTACCTACACAAATCCTTGAGGATTTGTCATCACATGCGGTGTCGGCCCCAAATCACGAGCTGACTGATATCAAGGAGAGATTTCCCCGTGACCGACAACCAAAGCCGCTTGGATCTGTTCATCGACCGCATGGTGTCCCAACGGACCTGTCTGGATTTTGCCATCGCTCAGACCAAAGGGATGCCAGGACCGGTGTTCGAACTGGGGTTGGGCAATGGGCGCACCTATCATCACATGGTGCAGTATATTTCAGGTCGACCTGTCTATGTATTCGAGCGCGCCGTGGCGTCGCATCCGGATTCCACGCCGCCCGAAGATCGGGTGATCTTGGGGGATGTGCGTGAAACACTACCGGCCTCGGTGGATCGGTTCGGAGCCACAGCCAGTCTGATCCACGCGGATCTGGGTGGCCACAACCGCAAAAAGAACGACGACTTCGCCAGATTTGTCTCACCATTGATCGAGCCGCTATTAGCCGAGGGTGGTTTGATGGTGTCCAGCGACCGGATGTATTTCGATACCTTGACCGAAGTGTCCCTTCCTGAAGGGGCCGTCGAGGGGCGCTGTTTCATTTATCGCCGCTGACAGGGTGGGAGAACCTGATGCTTTTTTATGATTGTTCCACGGCCCCCAACCCACGGCGCGCGCGCATGTTCATTGCCGAAAAGGGTTTGGATATCGAAACCCGAGAAATCTCGATCGGCAAAGGTGAACAACTCAGTGACGACTTTCGCGCGGTGAACCCCAATACAACGGTTCCGGTGCTGGTGACGGATGAGGGCAGCGCGCTAACTGAGAATCTAGGGATCGCCGCCTATCTTGAGGCGCGGTTTCCTGAGCCACCTTTGATGGGCCGAACTCCGGATGAAAAGGGGCAGGTTCTGATGTGGAACAGCATTGTCGAACAGCGGGGCGGCGCGCCTGTAGCCGAGGCGTTGCGGAATACACATCCAGCCTTTGCTGACAGGGCAATTCCGGGTCCGGTGAATCACGCGCAAATCCCGGAACTGGCGCAGCGCGGTTCAACTCGCGTTGACCATTTCTTTTCGCTTCTGGAACAGCGACTGAGCGAAAGCGCGTTTATCGCAGGTTCAGATTTCACTCTGGCTGACATTTCCACCTTTGTCTTCGTTGACTTTGCCCGCGTGATCAAAAAGCGAATTCCGCAAGAAAACACAGCCACTTTAGCGTGGTTTGATAAGATCGCTTCCCGTCCCAGCGCACAACTTTGAAAACTGCCGCACCAAGGCGGTTTCTTGGTAGGCGCAGAACTGTACAGAAATGTCTAGACAGATGTGAACAGTGCCTCTAGCGTCCCTCGTGAGACATGCAGGGGAGCGCAGGATGAATTCTCAGTATCGCGTTGTGGTCATCGGGGGCGGCGTCGTGGGCGCCTCGGTTCTGTATCATCTGGCCAAGTTTGGCTGGACAGATGTGGTTATGCTGGAACGGCGGCGGCTGGCGTCCGGCTCGTCCTGGCATGCGGCTGGCGGCATTCACGCTCTGAATGCGGACCCAAACATGGCGTCCTTGCAGGCGTATACAATCGACCTGCTCAGCGAGATCGAAAAGGAATCGGGTCAGAATATCGGCTTGCACATGACCGGTGGCCTGACGTTGGCCGGAACGCCCGAACGGTGGGAATGGCTGCAGGCGAATTACCGCATCTTCCAGTCTATCGGCATTGATGACTGCGAATTGCTGAGCCCGGAGGAGGCGCAGAGGCGTTGCCCAATCATGTCCACCGACGGCGTTTTGGGGGCCATGTGGGCGGACCGCGAGGGCTATATCGATACAACCGGCACGGTGCAGGCTTATGCGACGGCTGCCAAAAAACGCGGTGCTGAGTATTATGAGGAAACCAAGGTCGAGGAGCTAATCCAGACCGATGATGGCTGGCAGGTCATCACCGACAAGGGCACGATCACTTGTGAACACGTGGTTAACGCCGCTGGCCTTTGGGCCAAGCAAGTAGGGCGTATGGCGGGGGTAGAGTTGCCAGTGTCTCCTCTGAAACACCACTACCTGATCACCGACACAGTCCCCGAGGTCGCTGAAGCCGAATTCGAAATGCCGATGACGGTGGACCTCGAGGGGTTCACCTATATGCGGCAAGATCAGAAAGGCGTTCTGGTCGGAATTTATGAAATCGATCACGAACACTGGGCCATGGACGGTGCGCCATGGAATTATGGTGAGGAGCTGTTTCAGGAACAACTCGACCGGATCGAGAATGAGCTGACGCTTGGCTTTGAGCGCTATCCGTCGATCCAGAACGTAGGCATCAAGACATGGGTAAACGGTGCTTTCACCTTCGCGCCTGACGGAAACCCGCTGGTCGGCCCGGTTCCCGGCAAGCGTGGCTATTGGTCGGCCTGCGCGGTCATGGCAGGCTTTCTGCAGGGCGGAGGCGTCGGCAAGACGCTGGCTGAATGGATGATCCATGGCGAGCCCGAGGCGGATGCCTGGCCGATGGACGTGGCGCGCTTTGGCGATTTTGCGCAGAACAAGCGGTATATCCGTGAAACCACGGGCCAGTTTTATTCCCGCCGATTTGTAATGACCTACCCGAACGAGCAACTGCCCGCGGGGCGGCCGCTAAAAATGGCCCCAGCGCATGACGCGATGACGGATGCGGGTTGCAAATGGGGCATCAGCTGGGATCTTGAAGTGCCGCTGTATTTTGCACGGAAAGGGTTCGAGGAAACACCGACGCTCAAGCGGTCGAATGCGCACGATATCGTAGCTGACGAATGCAAGGTAATCCGCGAAGGCGTCGGCTTGATGGATATCTCGGGATTCTCCCGGTTTGAGGTGAGTGGCCCAAATGCTGAGGTTTGGCTGGACAAAGTCATGGCCTCAAAACTGCCCGCGCCAGGTCGGGCGAAGCTGGCGCCGATGTTGGGTGAGAACGGGCGGCTCAAAGGAGATCTTACGGTGCTCAACTGGGGCGACGGAACCTGGTGGATCATGGGCAGCTACTACTTGCGGGCGTGGCACATGCGCTGGTTTGACGATCACATGATCGACGGCGTTAATGTCCGGGATCTGGGCGAGGAATATTGCGGGTTTGCGGTGGTTGGTCCCAAGTCGCAAGCCGTGGTCGAAAAGTTGGCTGAACAGGACATCTCGGGTCTGAAATTCATGGGCTGTGGAGATTTTGACATCGGGTTGGTCCGCGCGCGCGTCGCCCGCATGTCGGTGACCGGCGAGAAAGGGTATGAGATCAACTGCCGCTACGGTGACCACATCAAGCTGCGCCGTATGTTGCTGGAGGCCGGTGCCGAAGAGGGCATTCGCGAGTGCGGTTTCAACGCGATGCTGTCAACGCGGCTTGAAAAGAGTTTTGGCATCTGGTCGGCAGAGTTCACGCAGCTTTACACGCCGGGAATGTCAGGCATGGATCGATGGATCGATTGGGACAAGAATTTTGTCGGCAAAGAGGCCGCTGTGGCCGAGCGCGACGGAAACGGTCCGGCGCAGATACAGGTGACACTGGAAGTGGACGCCGATGACGCGGACGCAAGCGGTTACGAACCCGTTTGGGCGGGCGGTGAGCGCGTGGGCTTTGTAACGTCGGGAGGGTACGGGCACTACACTGGGAAGTCACTGGCAATGGCGTTGGTCAACCGCGACAAGGCCGCGCCCGGAACAGAGCTTTCGGTCCACGTGGTTGGTGTTGAGAGGCCCGCGCGGGTAGTCGCGCCTTCACCTTACGACCCGCAGGGCAAAGCGATGAGGGGCTAAGCATGATCGGACAAACATCCGAACGCGGGCGACGACGGCGCGGGCGAAGCGCCGAGGCCGCTCCTGCGCCCAGTCGGGACGTGAATTATCGCCAGTTGAAGAATCCCTTCCCATTGATGGAGGTGTTCCCGGCTGACCAGATTGCAAATATGCACGAAACGGCCTTGCGAACACTTCAGGAGTTGGGCGTCAAATGCCTGCTTCCGGAAGCCCGGCGTCTCTTTGCGAAAGCGGGCGCGCGGGTGGATGAAGATACCGAGATGGTCTTCATCGGCCGCGACATTGTTGAAGCCGCCGTCGCATCAGCACCAAAGTCGATAGCGTGCCATGCAGGCGCGCGACACAGAGACTTCACCCTTGAGCTAGGTAGTCTGGTGTTTCAACCGGGGGCAGGGGCACCGAACGCGACAGATCTTGAACGCGGCCGCCGTCCCGCCACAGGGCAGGATTATCTGGAGTTCCTAAAGCTGACGCATCATTTTGATGTGTTCCAGATGATCTCGCCTCAGGTCGAGCCTCAGGACGTGCCGACCCATCTGCGCCACTATTTCACGACGAAGGCGCAGATGGAGCTGACCGACAAGTTCCCGTTTTTCTTCTCTCGCGGAACGCCGCAGGTGATGGATTGCTTTGAAATGCTATCCATCGCACGGGGGCTGTCGGACGATGAGTTTCAGGCGGGCGCACATTGCTACACGATCATCAATACGAACAGCCCGCGCACGCTGGACATACCGATGGCGCAAGGGCTGATAGATTTCGCCCGCAATGGACAGATGTCGATCATCACGCCGTTTACTCTGATGGGCGCGATGGCCCCTATTACTGTGGCCGGGGCGATTACGCTGTCGCATGCCGAGGCGCTGGCGGCGCTGACGCTGACACAGCTGACCAAGCCGGGTGCGCCGGTGTGTTATGGCACGTTCACCAGCAACGTGGATATGAAATCGGGTGCGCCCGCATTTGGAACACCCTCACATTTCCAGGCTTCGCTTGCCGCAGGTCAATTGGCCCGGCATCTGGGCCTACCTTGGCGGTCGGCTGCCGGATCAGCGTCGAACATCAACGATGTTCAAGCAGCGAATGAAAACCAGTTTGGTCTTTGGGGCTGTCTGATGGCAGGAGCGACAGTAATCATTCACTCGGCCGGTTGGCTGGAGGGTGGCTTGACCGTTTCTTTTGAGAAAATGATCTGTGACGCCGAGGTCCTGAACATGGTGGCCGAGCTTTGTGCAGGGGCGCAGGCAGGTACAGCCGAGATCGGTTTCGACACCGCCCTGAGTGAAGTTGAACCCAGCGGGCACTTCTTTGCCTCAAGCCAGACGATGGAGCGGTACAACACCGAATTCTATGAACCGCATTTGCACGATTATGCAAATTTCGGAACCTGGACAGAGCGCGGATCGATGGATGCAAATCGTCGCGCGACCGCGGTTTGGAAGAGTATTCTGTCTGACTTCAAAGCGCCTTCATGTGACAGCGACCGCATGGGTGCCTTGCACGAGTTTGTTGCGCGCCGCACCGCTGCGGGCGGCGCTCCGCCGGAGAGTTGAATGAGTACCAAGCCCATCCTGCACAGGGACGACCCCGAAGCCGAGCCTTTGGTCGGCAATATCAAGGTCACGCGTGACGACTGGCTGAACGTGGCTATGGATGTCCTGATCTCGGACGGTGTGGACCAAATCAAGGTCCTGAACCTGGCTGAACGAATGGCCGTGTCGCGGTCGTCCTTCTATTGGTATTTCAAATCCCGGCAAGAGCTTTTGGACGCCCTGCTGGCGCGCTGGCATGCGACGAATACAGCGGCTTTGGTCGCGCAGGCCAAGGCCCCGGCGGATACGATAACCGCAGCCGTTTGCAACGTGCATCGTTGCGTGGTGAATACTGAACTGTTCGATACCGCGTTGGATTTTGCCGTCCGGGATTGGGCGCGCAAGTCGGGGAAAGTACGCCGGGCGCTTGATCAATCGGATGCGCGCAGGCTCGAAGCGCTTCACGCCATGTTCGCGCGGTACGGCTATTCCGAGGTCGAAGCCGAAACGCGTGCCCGCGTGCTGTATTATATGCAAATCGGTTATGATCTGGCGCAGCTGAACGAGCCAATGTCCACGCGGATCGCAATGGTTCCGCATTACCTTTATGTCTTCACCGGGGTTGAGCCCAAGCCCGAAGAAGTCGAAGAATTCAGCGCCTATTCAATGCGCTATTGGAAGGGAGAAGCCTCATGAGTCAACCTGACGCAATCATCATCGGAACAGGTGTGATCGGCGCAGCCATCGCCTTTGAAATGGCCAAAGCAGGCTGGAAAACCTTGTCGCTGGACCGAAACAGTCAGGTTGGCCACGGTTCGACCGCGGGGTCATGTGCTATTATTCGGATGCACTATTCGACCTTCGATGGAACGGCGTTTGCGTGGGAAGGTTACCACTATTGGCGCGATTGGGCGGACTACCTCGGCCTGCCCGAGGATGCTAATCTGGCGCAATTCCGCGAGACCGGCTGTCTGGTGATGAAGACCGATGCCAATGGCTTGCTTGAAAAGCACATGAAAAACAGCGCCGATCTGGATTGCCCGTTCGAAGAATGGTCATCAGATAAAGTCGGTGAGCGCCTGCCGATCTACTCGCAGGACAGTTTCGCGCCGGCGCGCCGGATGGATGATCCGGAATTCGGGCACCCGAACGGGCGCAAGATGCAGGGCGGCGTGTTCTGGCCGCAGGCGGGATATGTCACGGACCCGGCTTTGTCCGCGCAGAACTTGATGGATGCTGCCAAGCTGCATGGCGCAGAAGTGCGCACTGGTGCCGAAGTGGTCGAGATATTGTCCAGCGACGGTCGGGTTTCGGGTGTTAAACTTGTCTCGGGCGAAGAAATCCACGCAAAAGTCGTCGTGAACGTCGCGGGCCCCGGCTCAGCGATCATCAACAAGATGGCGGGTGTCCTGGATGATATGACGATCGAAACCCGCCCGTTGCGGCAAGAGGTTGTGCACGTCCCCGCACCCGAGGGGTTTGATTTCGAAAACGACGGAACGATTGTCTCGGACAGCGATATTGCCTGCTACTGTCGACCCGAGCACGGCAACCACATTCTGATTGGCTCGGAAGATCCGGAATGTGACCCGCATCAGTGGTGTGAGGATGATGTGGATTACAACCACGATTTCACCGACCAGTGGACAACGCAGGCCATGCGATACGCGCAGCGCGTCCCAAGTCTTGGCATCCCGTCCAAAACGCGCGGAGTTGTGGACCTGTATGACGCATCCACAGACTGGATTCCGATATATGACAAATCCAGCCTGCCGGGGTTCTACATGGCCTGCGGGACCAGTGGGAACCAGTACAAGAACGCGCCGATCGCAGGCAAGATGATGACGGCCCTGATCGCGTATTGTGAAGGCGGCGCGGATCACGATGCGCAGCCGCTGCGATATGAACTTCCCTATATCGGGCGGAGCATTGATGTCGGGTTCTATTCCCGCAAGCGCCCGATCAACGAAGAAAGCAGTTTTTCTGTACTGGGGTAGTTAAAGAAAAAAATCGCCCTATCCTTGCGGGGAACTGGAAAAGGGCAGGGCCCAGAATGGCCGAACCGACGCATCGCGTTTTGATACTTGGAAGTGCACCGGCCGCCGCTGCAGCTCGGGAGTGGTCGAGGGATCCGTTTAACCACATCGTTGCAATCAACAACGCCTGGCGTATCCGCGACGATTGGGATTTCCTCATCCATCCTGAGGACTTCCCTATCTGCAATCGTCCGGACGAACTGGTCCGCAGCCAAAGCATCGTCGAGGCGGATGAATACGTTCCGCATCAAAACAAGTTTGGCGGATTTGTTTATGCCGGTGGCACGATGGCGTTTACGGCTGGTTACTGGGCCTTGGCCGCGCTTCAGCCGGCCGTCTTGGCCTTTTTTGGCTGTGACATGATTTACCCGAATTCCGGCAAGACCCATTTTTACGGCAAAGGAGCAGCCGACCCTTTGCGCGCTGATGTGACGCTGCGATCGCTCGAGGCAAAATCCGCCCGGTTGGCTTTGTTCGGTGCCGCGCAGAACTGCCGCGTGGTTCGACTGTCGCAGGGTGAAAGCCGGCTGGTCTTTCCTTCGGTGACGACTGACACCCTAATGTCTGACAGGCTGCTTTCGACAAAGGGTATGCAAGCGGCACTGCAGGCAGAGGCACAGTTGAATTACTTCGTTTCGTCTGGTCGCTATTGGGAGGAAGAAGAACGTTTCGACGCCGCTAGAATCGACCAATTGGATCGAATGTGGCTAGACGCGTATTGTCCGCAATCCCTGGAAAATGTCGCCTGAAGCAATCGCTGATCAGGTCGCGAATTCAGCCCAGGCCCAAACCATGGCGATGTATGTCAGGTTGTGCAGGCACTGGTCCAGACCCGCAGCCCGCCAAAACGCGGCTTGCGTCGGCATCAGTTGTTTTTTGTCCGAATAGCTGGCTTTGGCGAAATCAATATTGAAGTGAACAACCCATTCCAGTGCAGCAATGATCAAAATAAACGACCACGGCGCGCCAAAAATCAAAAAGACAATCACTGACCCGATGACATGCACGCCCGCATGCTGCGCACGGCCCACGTGAAAATACTCACCGCGCCCTGCCAACATTTTCGGAGTCTGGAGAAAAAAATCCGCAAACATATGTTTGATCTGCAACAAGCAGAGCATCAATAGCACTGCGCCTATACTGGCAGTCAAATGAGTCCTCCCGATATCGTCCCAGACAGAGTCTAGGCACTAATCTGTGGTTGCGCAAATGAACTTGTTCACACTCGGCAATTAACTGATCAAATTGGAAACTATTTGCCTCTTTTGGCTGGACTAAGGTAAATTCAGAGTGTTGGGTTTACGACACTTTCGTCAAGATCGTTTCAGTGATCCTTAGTAGGGGCAGGTTCCATAGAACGTTCAATTTTCCAGTTTATTTGGAAATACTCGAAACGCGACCAGTTGATTCTGCTGGCCGTGACCTCGACGTTGTTTCCACTACTTTATCTGACGCTCGAATTGCCCAAACGCATCATCAACGATGCGATTGGCGCGGCCAGCCCGGTTGTAGATGTCTGGGGTCATAGCCTACCTCAGACGACATTCCTCATCATTCTGTGTATCGCGTTTCTGATCGCGGTGCTGGCGCATGGCCTGATGAAAATGCGCATCAACACAATGAAAGGCGTGCTGAGCGAGCGTATGTTGCGCCGGTTCCGGTACGTGCTGATCAGCCGCGCGTTGCGTTTCCCGCAACCCTATTTCGAACGCGTCAGCCAAGGTGAGCTGGTGTCGATGGTCACCGCCGAAAGCGAGCCGATGGGCGGGCTCATGGGGGACGCGATCAGCCAACCGGTTTTGCAGGCGGGTCAGATGATCACCATCCTGTCCTTCCTTTTTCTGCAAAGCTTCTGGTTTGGGCTGGCGGCAGTCGCGCTGATCCCTCTGCAAGCCTGGCTGATTCCGAAACTGCAGCGTCAGATCAACCTTCTGAACAAAAAACGCATTCAGGAGGTTCGCCTGCTGGCCGCCCAAATCGGCGAGAACGCGGCGGGCGCGTCTACGTTGCGTGCCAATGGTGGGTGGCGATACCGCCGGGCGATGGTGTCTGAGCAGCTGGGGCGCCTTTTTGGTATCCGGTTCGAGATCTACCAGAAGAAGTTCTTTATGAAATTCATAAACAACTTCATCTCGCAGATGACACCGTTCCTGTTCTATTTGGTTGGCGGTCTTCTGGTCCTGCAGGGGTCGGTTTCGCTTGGTGCGCTGGTTGCGGCCCTGGCTGCGTATAAGGATCTCAGCTCACCGTGGAAGGAACTGCTGACCTATTATAACCAGACACAGGACATGTCGCTGCGCTGGGACGTGGTGACGGAACGGTTTGCACCTTCCGGAATGCATGACGAAAAACTGTTCGATGGCGAACCCGAGGCCACGCCAAGGCTGAACGGTGACATCGTGCTCGACCATGTCTCGGTCCGCGATATGGACGGTAACCAGGTTCTGGATGATTTGGACCTGTCCTTTCCCAGCGGGAAAATCATCGGGATCGCGGCCCCCAGCGAAGAAGATCGCCGCGCTATGGCAGAGTTGCTGACGCGGGAAATTCTGCCCAGCTCGGGCCGGGTTCGGATCGGTGAAATCCGTTTGTCAGAGCTGCATCAAAGCGTTGTGGCCGCCCGTATTGGGTATGCTTCGTCACGACCCGTAATGTTCCAGGGTACGCTGGGCGACAACGTCATGATGCCGATGCGGTTCAAGCCACAGACATCCGAAACAAACGACCCCGGATATGATGAGACGTTGCGGGCCGGCAATAGCCCGGACCCCTTCAAGGCAAACTGGCTGGACCCGGCGACTGCGGGATTAGACAGCGCTGAAGAGGTGCGCGACTGGTGGTTGAAACTGATTGACGGGATGGGGTCGGGCGCGGCGCTGTTCCTGCGCGGGGCTGAGCAGGTGTTTGATGCGGCCGAACACCCAGAGTTGGCCGAAAAACTGGTCGAGTTGCGGCCTTTGGTTCAGGAAGCAGTGAAAAGCTCGGGTCTGGACCAGCAGGCGCTGATCTTTGATCGCGACAGCTATAACTCCGCTTTGCCTGTTGCCGAGAACCTGTTGTTCGCGACGCCCAAGGTGCCAGTCACACAAGAGCTTTTGGCTCAGCAGACGGTGTTTCTGGGACAGTTACGTGAATTTGGTCTGGACGAAACTCTGGTCAGCCTGACACGCGATGTGATTGAAATGCTGCGCCAGATTTTTGGCCTGGACGGCACCGATCACCCGCTGTTTCGCAAACTGGGACTAGAGGCCCAAACGTACGAGGCTGCGGTCGAGCTTGTCGAAAAGACCCGGAACGAGGGCGTATCGGGGCTGAAAGATGAACAGTTGGCAAACCTGCTGGCCGTTCCGTTTGTGATTTCGGCGGAACAGATCGGACCAGCCTTCACCGACGACCTCAAGGACCGCATTCTTGAGCTGCGACATAGCCATTCCGAAAAGCTGCTGGAGCGGTTGCTGGATGTATTTGTGCCCTTGGACAAATCAAAATTCGCGCCCGGATTGACAGTTCTGGAGAACGCTCTGTTTGGAAAGGTCAGTCAGATTGGCGGCGCCCGTTCGGACGAGGCGCGCAAACTGATCGTGGATGTATTGAACGAAAACGGTGCGCGCCCGCTGGTGGTCGAGCTGATCTATGACGTCCCGGTGGCGCTTGGCGGTCAAAACCTGCCAGCGGTTTTTGCTGAACCTCTGTCCTTTACGCGCGCGACGATCAAGAAACCGGATATTCTGATCCTTGAGGACGCATTGGCCAGTTATGACATGGCCTCGAAAGTGGCCGTGTACAAAAATCTACGCGCTCTGCTGCCGGATACCACGGTGATCTACCTGAACGACCAGTTCGAAAACCCGAGCGTGTTCGACATGTATGTGGAAATCAGGCAAGGTCGGGTTGTCTCGGATGAAGGACCTGCGGACGTGGAAGAAGACAGTGCTGCCTCGGCTGACCTTTCGCGCAAGCTGCGCGCGCTGGAACAGACACCGCTGTTTTCCGGGCTGGACCGCCGGCAGCTGCGCCTGCTGGCCTTTGGTGCGCGCTGGTTCGATGCCAAAGCAGGAGAGGTCGTGTTCCTCAAAGACGATCAGCCAACCGATGGCGCCTATGTGGTGCTGGACGGGGAAGCCGGGTTGTACCTTCCGCAAACCGACGGAGTGGATCAGTTGATTGCCACGGTCGGCCCCGGTGCCCTGGTCGGAGAGTTGGGCCTGATCCGCAAGGAACCTCGGGCGCTGAGCATGATCGCCGAAACGGAACTGTCGTGCCTGCGTATTGGTGAAGAAGAATTCCTGGCCGTGGTCGAAAACGACGCCGCAACCGCGTTCAAACTGTTGCAAGTGATCGCGGGCTATGTATCGAACTAAGCGTTATTCGCTGTCGGGGCTGCAGAACATATCGTAAAGAACAGCGATCACCTGCGCCGCGCCGTCGTTGTTCAGCGAGTAATAGATGGACTTTCCGTCCCTGCGCGTTGCAACAATGTTTTCAGCGCGTAGGCGCGCCAGCATCTGACTGACTGCAGCCTGACGGATACGCAACAAGGCCTCCAACTCACCCACGGATTTTTCGCCGTCGGCCAGATGGCACAAGATCATCAACCGACCCTCATGCGCGAGCGTTTTCAGAAACGCAGAGGCCCGAGCCGCGCTTTCTTTCATTTCAGATAGCGCAGCTTCGGTTTGTTCGGTTTGGTCGTCTTCGAGTGTCACGCGTGGCCTGTTTAACACCTATGGGTTGGGTCAATGTGCCCCAAGACCTATTGGGTTGTCACCCCTCGGTTGCAGGGGCACCACCTTGAAAGGCGTTTCCGTTCACGTAATCACAGGGCTCTTCCTGCATCTGCAGATGCAGGCCATCACCGTTAAAGGGGTGCGCCCGGGCAAGATCTTCGTTCACCTCGATGCCAAGGCCGGGTGCGGTCGGCGCAGGGACAAATCCGGCCTCAACCTGCAATGATCTTTTGATGAGTTGATCGTGAAACGGCGTGTCTATGGTCTCAAGCAGCAGCAGGTTTGGGATGGATGCGGCCAAATGGATATTGGCGGCCCATTCAATCGGACCGGCGTACAGGTGCGGGGCCATCTGGGCGTTGAAGACCTCGGCGATGGCGGCCACTTTCTTCATTTCCCAAATGCCGCCGGCACGCCCCAGCGCGGGTTGCAGGATCTCCGCCGCCCCAGCCCGCAAAACGGCAGAGAATTCGGCCTTGGTCGTCATCCGTTCACCGGTTGCGACCGGGGTCCGAACGTTTCGCGCGACGCGGGCCATGTCTTCGATCATGTCCGGAGGTGTCGGTTCTTCGAACCAAAGCGGTGAATAGGGTTCAAGCGCCTGACCCAACCGGATTGCGCCCGCGGTGTTGAATTGCCCGTGGGTGCCAAACAGCAGATCGGCTTTGTCACCCACGGCCTCTCGGATTGCTTTGCAGAACGCAACAGACATCGAGATATCGGACATCGCAGGCATGTGCCCGCCCCGAACAGTGTAAGGCCCGGCGGGGTCGAACTTGACGGCTGTGAACCCGCGCCGGACCATTTCGGCGGCACATTCGCCCGCTTGTTCAGGCGACGTCCAGAAATCGTTCAGATTATGTTGGGGCAGGGGATACAGATAGGTGTAGGCCCTTATGCGTTCGTTCACCAATCCGCCCAGCAAGGCGTAGACCGGCCGATCGCGATCTTTACCCAGAATATCCCAACACGCGATTTCCAGTCCGGAAAAGGCGCCCATGACCGTCAGATCGGGCCGCTGAGTAAACCCGCTGGAGTATGCTCGGCGGAACATCAGCTCAACGTTTTCGGGGTTCTCGCCCAGCATGTGCCGTTCAAACACGTCCCGAATGACATGGCGCATCGCCTCGGGGCCAACCGAGGATGCATAGCATTCCCCCCAGCCCGTGATCCCAGTATCGGTCGTGACTTTGACCAGAATCCAATACCGCCCGCCCCATCCGGGCGCAGGAGGGGCGGTGACAATGATATCGAGGTCTTGCAGTTTCATCAGGTGGTCTCCTACCCTGCCGGGTTAATCCCTGTCGAAAACGATCACGTTACGCTTGGCGGATCCGGTTTTGGTGTCCTCGATCGCTTCGTTGATCTGCGACAGCGACCATCGGCCCGAAATCAGTTCATCCAGTTTCAGGCGTCCCTGATCATAAAGGTCGATCATCCACGGAATATCCCGCTGAATGACAACATCGCCCATTTTTGATCCGATCAAACCCTGACCCAGCGCGGCCAGAACCACCGGCTCGTAGCTTGCCATATCCCCGGAGTGCGGCATCCCGATCATTACCGCCTTACCACCCGGACCCAAATAACGAGGGGCCTGATCGTAGGCAGGAATCGCGCCGACGGTGATCAACACGGCATCTGCACCGCGACCTCCAAGCGCCTTGTAGGCGGCCTTCCAGGGGGCTTTCTGATCGGCCAAAACGCCGTGGGTCGCGCCGAATTCCTTGGCAATGGTCAGCTTTTCTTCGGTCATGTCCACGGCCACAATACGACGTGCACCGGCGATGCGGGCGCCCTGAATTGCGTTCAGCCCGACACCTCCGGCACCGATCACCACCACATCCTGTCCGGGCCGCAGCCCGGCGGCGTTGACGGCGGCGCCGACGCCCGTGATCACGCCGCAGGACAGCAGGCTGGCGACGTCTTTGGGCATCGACTGTGGTATTTTGACAATCTGCCGGTGGCTGACCACAACCTTCTCTGCAAAAGCTCCGCAGGCCATTGCCTGCTCCAGTGGTCCGCCATCTGCTGTGCGCAACGGCCCGTTGACTTTGTCATAAGGCGTTTCGCAGACAGTTGGATTCCCTCCCGCGCAAGAGGGGCACGAGCCACATGCCCGGATCAGGGTAACGACAACCGGGTTCCCAACCTGAAATTCACCTGCCGAGTCGCCGACCGCAGTGATAATGCCCGCTGCTTCGTGCCCGTAGACGGCAGGAAGATGCCCGCCCCATGCACCACCGGAAAATGAAATGTCCGAATGGCAAATTGCCACTGCATCCAGTGTCACTTCGACCTCATCTGACTTGGGCGGTGCGATCTGAATATCTTCGATGACCAGAGGTTCACCGAACGCCCGGCAAACGGCGGCTTTGATGGTTTGCATGCTGTCCCTCTCTCACTTTGCGCTACGGTGGCGCGCTTATGGGGACGCTGCAAGGCGGAATCCGTCAAAGGGATGTCGTAGTTATGCCATGACCCCACGTGAACGGGAAAACACAAGAAGACAGATCACCATCATGACGAATGCCAAGAGGAATGGTGCGCCCGGCAAGTAGATCGCCGCGTCGGGTTTGATGAACTGGGCGAACACGCTGGTCATGAGCAAAGGTGCGATGACCATCGACAAAGCGTGCAAGGATGTCAGCACCCCCTGCAGTTCACCCTGTTGCGAATCGGGCGTCTTACGCGACATCAAGGCCTGCAGGGCAGGGGTCACAACCGCTCCGATCGCGGTGATCGGGATCAGCATCAGGGCAATGATCCCATTGGTCAGAAAGGCCAGAAGAAAAAAGCTAAACAGTTCGAACCCCATGCCGTAGATGATTGTGACGCGTTCCCCCAAATACTTGGTTGCGGGACGGATCAGGCCGCCCTGAACGGCCGCCATGCCAATCCCGTAGACGCCCAGTGACAGGCCGATCATTTGTGGAGACCAGCCGAACCGTTCGGTTGTGAAATACGCCCAAATTGCCGGGTAGACATAGATCGAGATGGAGTACAGGAGATAGACCCACAGCATCGGCCGGATCCCGGGCAACGCGGCAATCGCGCGCAACGAGTTCACTGGGTTTGCCCGCCTCAGGCTGAAGGCCCGGCGCGTCTTGTCGGTGACCGTCTCGGGCATGACACATACACCGATGACGAAGGCCAGTGCAGACAAACCCGCCGCAGCCCAAAATGGTGCACGTGTGCCATATTCGCTCAGCAGCCCACCTAGTACCGGGCCAAAGACAAACCCGACGCCAAACGCTGCGCCCAATAGACCAAAGTTTGCGGCCTTTTCGTGGGGTTTCGACACATCCGCCATGAAGGCCGCCGCCGTTGCATGCGTGGCCGCTGTAATGCCTCCGACGATGCGCCCGGCCAACAGTAACCAGATGCTGCCCGCAAGCGCCATAACAACATAGTCCAGTGACATGACGAAAAGCGAGACCAGCAATACCACCCGTCGCCCGTAAGCATCCGAAAGGTTACCCAGAACTGGTCCGAACACAAACTGCATGGCGGCAAACGCGGTGCTGAGGATGCCACCCCAGATCGCAGCTGTCGCCAACGTGCCGCCCTGAACCTCGACGATCAGTTCCGGCATGATAGGCAGGACAAGGCCGATGCCCATGGCGTCGATCATGACCGTGAGAAGGACGAAGAAAAAGGGAAGACGCATTTGAACCGCGAGGATGAGGATTTGGGCGGACCTTACCCGCAGAAAATGAAGGTTGGAAGGGACACGCTCAGACTTGTGATCTAGGCAGGTCCCTTGCGATTTTGTCCAACAATTCAGCTAGTTTTTGCGGTTGTGCAAAGAACGGGGAATGCGACGTGTCAATCGTATGACGCATCGCCTCAGGAGCGTCGCGGCTCATTTGTTCCTGGTATTCGGTCGGGATCGTCCGGTCACCGGTTGTCCGGATATATGCCTTGGGAACCCGGTCGAAATTGCCGGTCAGGGGCAGGGGGGTGTCCTGTGGTGCGATGGCTTGCGGGCACAAGCGCGCAAACGCGAATGGCACGGTTTCGGGTGGGCAGTCGTGGTAAAACAGGTCATGCACCTTGCTTGGTGTAACCGTATACGAGAGGCCGTCCGTTGATTTTTCGATCGCATCATGGATTGTCTGCCGGGGCGATAGTTTGCGCATTTCCACCATCGAAAGGCCATCCTGGGGAACATAGGCGGCAAGAAAAACAAGGGCGCGCATAGCATCCGGCTCCGCCTCTGCTGCGGCACTGATCGGGTAGCCACCCCAGGAATGACCGACAATGATCGTATTGGGCGAGGTCGCATCCAAAATTGTGTCGCGACAGCTGTCCAACGTCACATCGGCAACGGGTGTCGGATCCGAGCCGTGGCTGGGCAGATCAATGGCGCGGACCTCGTGCCCCAGCGCTTCCAACGCTGGGATAAGATCGCGCCAACACCAGGCACCGTGGCAGGACCCATGGACTAATAGAAGATCGGCCAAACCAAGGCTCCTTCAAACATGTCCGATTTCGGTCAGAAAGCTGTGCAGCAATGCCGCGTATTCTGCCGGTTGTTCCACGCAAGGCAAGTGCCCAGCGCGTCGCATCAGCTCGAACCGAGAGCCGGGGATCAGGTCAACGGTTTCCCGCACAAGATCCGGTGGGGTCGATCCGTCTTCGCTGCCGGCGATGCCGAGTGTCGGTAGACGCAGGCCGCTGGTGGGGGTGTAGAAGTCCGTACCTGAGATTGCCGCGCAGCAGCCCAGATAGCCATCAACCGGCTGTCGCACCATCATGTTTCGCCACAACAGATGTTCGGGCGACGCGCGGAACGCCTTTGAGAACCAGCGTTCCATGGTCGCATCGGCCAGGGCCTCGATCCCACCTTTTCGTACAGCGTCCATACGGTCCTGCCAGATCGAAGGGATGCCGATTTTGGCCGCTGTATTGGACAGCACCAGCGCACGAACCTGCTCCAGACGTTTGACGGCCAGCCCTTGTCCGATCAGCCCGCCGATCGAAAGGCCGACAAAAACGCAATCGCGCACCTCCAGAAAGTCAAGCAGATCTTCCGTATCGCGCACGAGGGCGCCCATCGAATAAGGCGCCGGGGGTTGAGAGGACAGGCCGTGCCCTCGCTTATCAAAACGGATGATGCGCAGCCCGGCAGGCAGGTGCGGCAGCAAATCGTCCCACAGCCGCAGGTCGGTTCCCAGAGAATTGGCAAACACAATTGGCGCGCCGCCTGGATCACCATCAACCCGATAGTGGATTTGAACGTTTCCAATGTCTGCGATCTGCACGACTCAATCCCCTGGCGTCATACGCCCAAATGTCAGGTTGCCCCAGCCTAAACGACTTGTCAGGTCAGGTATTCCAGCGCTTTTCCAAAGACTTCGGGGTCGGCGTTGCCGCCCGATGCTACCACGATCACTGCATCGCCTTCGATTTCGTCCGCGCGATACAGGGCCGAGGCAAGCGACACCGCTCCGCCCGGTTCCAGCACGATCTTGAGGCGCAAAAACGCCTGCGCCATGGCGCGAAGCGCGTCTTCCTCGGACACCGACAGGCCTGGGCCGCACAGCCGGTTCAGGATCGGAAAGGTAATCTGGCCCGGTTGCGGCGTCAGGATTGCATCGCAGATATTGCCCGATGCGGCGTTGTTGCTTTGAATATGCCCGGTTGCCAAAGACCGTTTGACGTCGTCGAACCCCTGGGGCTCGCACGGGCGGGCGCGCAGCCCCGGTGCGTGGCCTTCCAGCGCCAGCGCAATACCTGAGGTCAACCCGCCGCCGCCGCAGCACACCAGAACATCCGCCTTCTCGATACCCAAATCGGCCGTCTGTCGCGCCAGTTCCAGCCCGACGGTGCCTTGACCTGCGATGACCAAAGGTTCGTCGTAAGGCCGGATCAGTGTTAGGCCACGTTGAGACGCCAGCGCCTCGCCAATCTCTTCACGGCTTTCGTTCGCTCGGTCGTACAAGACTACCTCACCCCTCAGCGCGCGGGTGTTGTTGATCTTTAGCTGCGGTGCGTCAGCGGGCATGACGATGACCGACGAAATCCCGTGCTGTGCGGCCGCATAGGCCACGCCCTGCGCATGATTGCCCGAGGAATAGGCGATGACACCGCGCTGCCGGTCCGCGTTACCAAGGGCCGATATGGCCGACCAGGCCCCGCGAAACTTGAAGCTGCCGGTGTGTTGCAGACACTCGGGTTTCACCAGCACGTGGCGGCCAGCGATGTCATCCAGAAACGGGGATGTCAGAATCGGCGTCTCGCGAACATGCCCTTTGAGTCGCTCGGCGGCGGCCTCGATCATTTCAAGTGTGCTCATGAGGTGACCAGTACCTTGCGAATGAGTTCAATCGACTGTGGTTCGTCCAGAAATGGCGGGTGACCACGGTCAGGTATTTCTGCCGATATAAGATCGGGATATCGATTGTGCATTTCAATCAGCGTGTCTTTGCCCAGAACGTCCGAATTCTCGCCGCGCAGGACGCCTGTCGGAATGCCCTGCAGCGCGTCAAAGAGCGGCCATAGGTCGGGGGCAGGCCCAGCACTGGCCTGTTCCAGAAGCGCTGTGCGCAGCGTGGGGTCATAGCTGAGTGTCAGTCCATCAGCCGTTTCATCGAACTGGAATTCAGCCTGCTGCCGCCAACGCTCAAGTGGCTCACCGGGAAACTGAGGTTCCATGACGTGTTGCAGCGCGCGCGCCGCCAGATCGTAAGTCTTGGACACGGGCTGTTTGCCGACATATTCCATGATCTTGGTGATGCCCGATGGTTCCAGCACCGGGCCGACATCGTTCAGGACAACACTCAATAGCCGTTCGTGATGGCTAGCGGCAAGCGCCATGGCGATCAGCCCTCCACGAGACGTCCCGACGACGTTCACGCGGTCCAGGCCAAGATGGTCCAACAATTCGGTCGCGTCCTGAGATTCGCGAAGGACGTTGTAGTTCAAGAAATCCGGGTCATGGTCCGAGCGACCGCGCCCGCGGTAATCCATCGCGATCATCCGCATATCGCCCAGATGCGGCGCGAGGAACGAAAAATCCTTGCTGTTGCGGGTTAACCCGGCAAGGCAAAGTACAGGCGTACCAGATCCAGAATCCTCAAAGTAAAGACGTCTGTCATCAGAAGTTGTGAAAAAAGCCATTAAAGCCCAGCGAGTTGCGGAATAGTCGTCAGGTCGGACAGTACATGCGCAGGCTTCCATGGCAAGCGGTCCATCGGTTCCCCGGCGCGATTGACCCAGGCGGTTACAAAGCCATACCCGCTGGCACCAGCCGCGTCCCAGCCGTTTGAACTGACGAACAGCACCTCGTCGCGGGCACAGCGGAAACGCTCTGGCACAAGGTCGTAGACACGCGAGTCCGGTTTGAACACGCCGACGCTTTCCACCGACAACACATTGTCCAAAACCTCTCCGATACCCGCAGACTGGACCGCGCCGTCCAGCATCGGTGGTGAGCCGTTCGACAAAATCGCTGTTTGCAATCCACCCGATTTCAATGCGCGCAGCATTTCCGGAACTTCCGGGTAAGCCTGCAATTCCCAGTAGAGATCCAGCAACCGCTGCCGCAGGGTGGCGTCGCCGTGCAGCTCAGTCGCCTCAAGCGCCCAGTCGAGTCCATCCTGAGTGACATCCCAGAAATCCGCGTGCGCGTCCGTGACCGCGCGCAGCCAAGTGTATTGCAGCTGTTTCAGGCGCCAATGATTGGCTAGTTCGGGCCACTTTTGTTGCAGTTTCTCAAAGCCCGGTTCTCCGGCTGCTTGCCGCGCGGCGGCGGCCACATCAAACAGCGTTCCATACGCATCGAAAATGCAGGTTGTGATTGGCATCCGGTCCCCTCCTGATCGTCCGGCGCAGGTTTGCACAACAATAACGGGCATGAAAGAGGGTGGGGTTTACAATGTCGTGTGACCTCCTAGGCTTGGCCGCTAAACCCCAAAAGAGGCCGGAGACCAATATGACCGAAATCAAACAAGGCGACACGGTTCGCATCCACTACACAGGAACGCAGTT
Organism: Ruegeria sp. Alg231-54; assembly: GCF_900143525.1. Classification (GTDB taxonomy): domain Bacteria; phylum Pseudomonadota; class Alphaproteobacteria; order Rhodobacterales; family Rhodobacteraceae; genus Ruegeria. Next base: position 97,725 of record NZ_FREZ01000008.1, read on the forward strand.
GGACGGAAACGTCTTTGACAGTTCCGAAGGACGTGACCCGCTGGAATTCGTCGTTGGTACGGGCCAGATTATCCCGGGTTTGGATTCGGCGATGCCGGGTTTGAACATTGGCGACAAAAAACGGGTCGAGATCGCCTGCGTGGAAGCCTATGGCCCGATCAACCCCGCGGCGCGCCAGCAAATCCCGCGCGAAGGCATTCCGGACGATATTCCGCTGGATCCCGGCACCCAATTGCAGATGCAAACGCCGGACGGACAGGCCGTTCCGGTAACGGTGGTAGAGGTCGACGAAGCAACCGTCACGCTGGATGCCAACCATCCATTGGCCGGTCAGGATCTGATATTTGATATCGAGGTCGTTTCGATCAACTGACCTAGGAAACGAGTCGGATCAGCCTGTTATGAGGCTGATCCAGGCTTTGACGGTTTCCCGCATCTGCGGCTGTGTGAAAAACACAAACAACAATAGGGTGGTCAGCGCCAATAACGCGACAATGCCACGCGTGCCCAGAAATCCGGATCTGCGGCGCGACCGGATGCTGCGAGTGTTGCTGGAAAGGATATGTTCGGCTTTGCTCATGCCGATATCCCTGCCCGTGAAAGATGGTGAAATCTTGGCACCGGCAGGGAAAGATCGGGTCACATGTGATCAGGTTGCGGCATGCCCAGAACGTGGAAGCCGCCATCGACGCGAATGATCTCACCCGACGTGCATGCTCCCGCATCTGAAGTGAGGTAAACGGCCGTGCCGCCAACAGCCTCGAGCGTTGCGTTTGAGCGCATGGGCGCGTTCTGATCACAGAACTTGTAAGTCTTGCGGGCACCGCCGATTGCGGCACCTGCCAGCGTCTTCATCGGGCCGGGCGAGATCGCATTGACGCGAATGCCTTCCGGGCCCAGATCGTTGGCCAGATAGCGGGTCGCCGATTCCAGCGCAGCCTTGGCCACACCCATGACGTTATAGTTCGGCACAACCTTGTTCGATCCCTGATACGTCAGGGTCAGCAGCGTGCCGCCATTCTCTTGCATCAGGGGATAGGCGCGGCGCGCGACCTCGATGAAGGAATACGCCGACACGTCCAGCGAGTGCTTGAAGTTGGCACGCGTGGTGTTCAGAAAGCGTCCCGTCAGTTCGGATTTGTCTGAATAGGCGATCGCATGAACCACGAAGTCGATGGTGGGCCAGCGCGCGCCAAGCTCTTCGAATGCGCGATCCAGCGAGGCGTCATCCGTGACGTCCGCGTCCACCATGAAATCACTGCCCAGGCTTTGGGCCAAAGGCTCAAGACGTTTACCGAACGCTTCGCCCTGATATGTGAATGCCAGTTCAGCACCGGCTTCATGCATGGCTTTGGCAATGCCCCACGCGATCGAGCGGTCATTGGCCACGCCCATGATCAGGCCGCGTTTACCTTTTAGAAGATCCGACATTACATTCACCCGTTATACTTCGACAGGATCATGGACCCGTTGGTGCCGCCAAAGCCGAAGCTGTTGGTCATCACACTGTCCAATCCTGCGTTTTCAACTACTTGAGTTGCAATTTCACCGGGCAAGATGCCTTCGGCAAGCGTGTCGACATTGATCGACGGCGTAATAAAATCATTGTCCAGCATCAGCAGGCAGAAGATCGTCTCAAGCGCGCCTGCCGCACCCTGTGCGTGTCCGGTCATCGACTTGGTCGATGAGATCGGTGGCACATTGCCTTTACCAAAGATGCGGCGCACGGCTTCAACTTCGCCAACGTCTCCAACCGGGGTCGAGGTGCCATGGGCGTTGATATAGCCGACTTTGCGCCCTTCGGGCATGGTCGACAGAGCCAGACGCATCGCGCGCTCGCCACCTTCACCGGACGGGGCCACCATGTCGTGGCCATCCGATGTGGCCGCATATCCGGTCACTTCGGCATAAATCTTTGCGCCGCGGGCCAGCGCGTGCTCCAGATCCTCTAGAACGACGATCCCGCCGCCGCCCGAGATGACGAAGCCATCACGGTCCCGGTCAAACGCACGCGACGCTTTGTCCGGCGTGTCATTGTATTTGGATGACATCGCACCCATTGCGTCGAACAGGCAGGACAGTGTCCAGTCCAGCTCTTCTCCGCCGCCAGCGAACATGATGTCCTGCTTGCCCAGCATGATCTGTTCGGCCGCGTTACCAATGCAATGCAGCGAGGTCGAGCAGGCCGAGGTGATCGAGTAATTGATGCCCTTGATCTTGAACGCGGTCGCAAGGTTGGCCGAGATCGTCGAACACATGCATTTTGGCACGGCGAAGGGGCCGATGCGCTTGGTCGCACCGGTTTTTAGAACAGTCTGATGCGCCGTCAGCATTGCGCTGGTCGACGGACCACCGGAACCGGCCACCAATCCGGTGCGCGGGTTCACGACCTGGTCTTCTGTCAGGCCCGCGTCGGCGATTGCCTGGTTCATGGCGATATGTGCGTATGCTGCACCAGGACCCATGAAGCGAAGGGTACGCTTGTCTACATGCTCAGCCGGATCAATCTTGAGCGTACCGGCGATTTGGCTGCGAAAGCCGTGTTCGACCATCTGCTCGTTGGCCTCGATGCCGGACTTTCCGGCCTTGAGAGAGGCCATTACTTCCTGGGCATTGTTCCCGATGGAGGACACGACCCCCAAACCGGTGACAACTACTCGACGCATGTGCGTGCTCCTTATTTCGGGCCGGTCAGGCTCAGGCTTCGGACAGAACGACTTTCATGTCTTTGACATCGTAAATCATTTCACCGTCCGCTTCGACGATACCATCCGCCACACCCATGGTCAGACGGCGGGTCTGGATCGCTTTTTTGAAGTCGATCTTGTAGGTCAGCATCTTGCGGTCAGGGCGGACCATGCCGGTCAGCTTGACCTCCCCGACGCCTACGGCCATGCCGCGTCCCTGCCAGCCACGCCAGCCCAGGTTGAAACCGGTCAGCTGCCATAGGCCGTCCAGTCCCAGACAACCGGGCATGATCGGGTTGCCGGGGAAGTGGCAATCAAAGAACCACAGGTCAGGGGTGATGTCGAATTCGGCCAATATGTGGCCTTTGCCATGCGCGCCACCATCGGCCGAGACGTCGGTGATCCGATCCATCATCAGCATCGGTGGGGCAGGCAACTGCGCATTGCCCGTGCCGAATAATTCGCCACGCGCGCATTTCAGCAGATCGTCCTTGTCAAAGCTGCTCGGGAATTGGGCCATTCTGCCGCCTCTCCTGCCAGGGGTCCGTTCGTTATATCTGGCCTCGTCTAGCACCCGTATGCAAGGGCCTGCAAGAGCAGCACGTCACATCCTGTTGTACGGACGACATTCTTTGCGAATGAATTTCATTTGAAATTACCCGAGCAGAGCACTTATATATGGGTCAGCAACAATTGGGTATCGCACCGATGACACCTCAGAGCCAGAACAGAGCCACGGATTGGCTGGTCGACGCCGGGCTGCGCCCGACGCGTCAGCGCGTGGCGCTGGCTGAACTTCTGGTCGGCGACGGACGTCACCGGCATGTTACGGCTGAAAGCCTGTTCGAAGCGGCCAAAAAGAATGGGGACACCGTATCTCTGGCGACGGTCTACAACACGCTGCGCGCGTTTTGTGAGGCCGGAGTTCTGCAGGAGATCACGGTTGATGGTTCGAAAAGCTATTTCGATACCAATACGCACGATCATCCGCATTTTTTCTGGGAAGACGAAAGCCGCCTGAGCGATGCGCCGTCGGACCAGTTGGTAATTCAACGCCTGCCCGAAGCGCCCGAGGGCGTTGAGATCGCGTCGGTCGACGTGGTGATCCGTCTGCGGAAAAAGTAACTCAGACTAAAAACTCTATCAGAATCTGTTCCGCCTGCGCGATGTGCGGCTCTGTAGGGCCGGTGCCGTGGCGAGCCAGAACCACAGGTTCCGCAGCGATGTCATCTAGGATTCGGCGACTGACCAGGGGCATTCCGTCATAGCTGAGGTCCGAGGGCGGGGTGGCATAGCTGATCGCAACCCCCTCGTGATGAGCGGCAAGACTGCGCTGGATTTCCAGCGTTGCCGCCCGGTGTGCCACTGACGGTCGCAATCCGATCTGCCGAAACAGTCCAAGCACGTGCTGTGATGAGAGGCCTTCGTTTGACAGGATCAGCGGATAGGCGGCCAGCTCGCTCAGCGAAACAGACGGCGCGCGTACCAATGGGTGATCCGGGGCCATGATGGCGTTTGGCCTGCTGGGGAAAAGGGTCTGCTGTTGAAATCCGGCATCCATGCTCAGGCCGTATGTCAGCGCCAAATCTATGCGCCCGTCGATCAGGCCGGTTATCAGCCCTTCGAACCCGTCCACCTTGTACGAAACGGTCAAATCCGGCAGTGCCACGCGCAGCGGGCGCAGCGCCTTGGCCAGCAAAAAAGGGGCCAAATCCACGAAACACCCCAATCGCAACTGTGCTCTGGTTGCACTGACCTGATCCGCTTTCTCAAGCCGGGCTGCATTGGTCAGCAAGTTTTCTGCGTCTTCGATGAATCTGCGCCCTTGCGGGGTCAGCGCCAGCGCGGCCCCGCGTTTTCGCGAAAATAACGGATGGCCAAGATGCGATTCGACGCGCGTCAGAGCGGTGGACAGCGCCGGTTGTGACACGTTCAGCTGTTGCGCGGCGGCAGACAAGCTGCCGAAGCGGCCGATAGCACAGACATATTCGTATTGGCGAAGTGAAATATATAACATGAAATTAAACCTACCTTAGAAAGATATTATTTGAACAGAGGGGTCATCCATGTGCAGATCGTCGTACCACCGGCACGGAGACAGACATGACGCACCCCTTGGTTACTCACGAAATGATCGACACCTATCAACGGGACGGCGTGGTCCTGATTAAAGGGCTATTTGCCGATCACGTTGAGGCCCTCCGCGAAGGGGTGGCAGCGAATATGGCGGATCCCGGACCTTATGCATCCGAGAACAAGAAAGAAGGCCAGACGGGTCGTTTTTTCGACGATTATTGCAACTGGTCGCGCATTGAACAATTTCAGACGGTCATTCACGAATCTCCGGCGGCAGAAGTCGCGGCAGAATTGATGCAGTCGGATACTGTTCAGATGTTCCACGACCACGTTTTGGTCAAAGAGCCCGGAACCTCGATGGCGACGCCGTGGCATCAGGATGGGCCCTATTACTTTGTTGAAGGGCAGCAAACGATCAGCTTTTGGTCGCCGCTTGATCCGGTCACGCAAGCCACACTGCGCTGTGTGGCAGGCTCGCATCGGTGGGAGAAAGAGGTCTTGCCGACCCGCTGGGTTTCGGAAGATGGGTTCTTTCCCGACGGAGGCCAGTACATCCCGGCCCCGGACCCGGATGCCGAAGGGATGCGGGTTGTCGAGTTCGAGATGGAGTCGGGCGACGCGGTTGCCTTCAACTACCGAACGCTTCACGGTGCGCGAGGAAATCAATCCGACAGCCGGCGCCGCGCGTTTTCACTGCGTCTGGTTGGTGACGATGCGCGATATGTCGAGCGGCCCGGCCGGACATCGCCGCCGTTTCCGGGGCATGACATGGTTCCGGGCCAGCGCTTGCGCGAGGATTGGTTTCCGATGTTGCTGCGGCGGTGATCAGACACCGGACAGGCCATTGTGGCGGGTCAGAACCACTGGCCCGTTTCGATCAACCCCATCTCAAGCAACTGATTTGACGACCATTCGAACGGGATCGAATTGCGCCAGCGGAATGTCGGAATGTCAAAAGTAGATCCTGCGTTGGTTTTTAAGGCTTTCGCCGCCCGGAACGAGCACACCGCAGCCGTTAGGTTGTGGTGCCACGGGCAGGAATACGTGTTGTATTCTTCGTCGTTAAACGTGTGATCCGGTCGCAATGACAATCCTTGTTTGGATTTGAACAGGGCAATCCGATCAATTCGGCGGCTTTGTGCGGGAACGTGTTCTTCGAACCGCCATCGCAAGCCACCAGACATATCCAGCTGGCGTTCCTTCGGGTGCTTTATTGAATCCAGCCGCGCCTGGGCGAAATATCCGGTGCGATCCATCATTGCGTGTTCAGGTGCGACGCCGTTCGGGAATTCGTTCAGATCCTCGGCATAAAGATCGACAACATGACTCAGCATCGAGTCGCGGCGCTCTTCGGTATGAAACGCCAGCATCTCTCCGATTGTGCGCGTCTCACAAAAGGGAAAAAAGAGGTACTCGGCGTTGAAGCAGTAATACATCCACAAACTTGGCGCCGCCTGAATGATCTTGTTGATCGTCTCAAACACGACGGTGCGCGGGACGCAGCTGAGAGAGACGCGGTGAACTCGGTCCTCAAGTTCGGCGTCCAGCGCAAATTCCTGCGGCATGAACACGATCAAGGACTTGAAGCCCAGATTCAGATGGTGACGGATGGTGCTATCAGTTTCGACGTCATCTTCGACAAAAACCAATGCGAGGGGTCCCTTTGCCAAAGCGGCCTTGCCCGTTTGCAGGAAAGAGTCGAGAGATTCGTATTGCATTGCCCGTCCGCTGCCGCCTTGCTGGAGTTTCGGGTCAAAATCGGGTAATCGCGTCGCCATTGCAAGCGGCGTTCGTAGGGTATAGACGACGCCGATCCCGCGAATGCAAAGGCCGTTTTCATGTCAGAACCCAAAAAGCTGTACATCAAGACCTATGGTTGCCAGATGAACGTATACGACAGCGAGCGTATGGCGGAAACACTGGGCGGTCAGGGTTACGTGGAAACCAAAAGCCCCGATGATGCGGATATGATCCTGCTGAACACCTGCCATATTCGGGAAAAAGCTGCGGAAAAAATCTATTCCGAGCTTGGCCGGTTCAAAGGTTTGAAGACTGAAAAGCCCGACCTCAAGATCGGCGTTGCGGGATGTGTTGCACAGGCAGAAGGCGAAGAGATTATGCGCCGCCAGCCAATTGTTGACCTTGTTGTCGGTCCGCAAAGCTATCACCGCCTGCCCGAGATGGAGGCGAAGACGCGCACCGGTGCCAAGGCGCTGGACACGGAATTCCCCGAAGAAGACAAATTCGAGAAACTTAAAAACCGTCCCAAGGCAAAACGCGGACCGACCGCATTTCTGACGGTGCAGGAAGGCTGCGACAAGTTCTGTGCCTTCTGCGTGGTGCCGTATACGCGCGGTGCCGAAGTCAGCCGTCCCGCCGATCGTATCCTGCGCGAGGCGAACGATCTGGTCGAACGCGGGGTGCGCGAAATCACTCTGCTGGGGCAGAACGTCAACGCCTATCACGGCGCTGGTCCGAATGGGGACATGACGCTGGCCGGCCTGATCTGGGAGCTGAACAAGGTCGACGGGCTGGAGCGGATCCGTTTCACCACTTCACACCCCAACGACATGGCCGATGACCTGATCGAGGCGCACGGGACGTGCGACAAGCTGATGCCTTATCTGCATCTGCCGGTTCAGTCGGGTTCGGATCGTATCCTCAAGCGAATGAACCGCAGCCACACAGCCGAGAGCTATCTGCGCCTGATCGAGCGTATACGTGCCGCGCGTCCGGATATTGTGATGTCCGGCGATTTTATTGTCGGCTTCCCTGAAGAGACCGAAGAGGATTTTCAGGCCACCATGGATTTGGTGGAAGAGGTCAAATACGGATATGCCTATTCGTTCAAATACTCGACCCGCCCCGGAACACCGGCGGCTGAGCGGTCTCAGGTTGATCCTAAGGCTGCGGACGACCGTCTGCAGCGGCTTCAGGGTCTGATTACCCGTCACCAACGCGAGATTCAGGACGCGATGGTTGGCCGGGACGTGAAAGTGCTGTTTGAAAAACCGGGTCGTCTGCCAGGTCAGATGGTCGGAAAATCCGAGTATCTTCATTCGGTTCACGTGTCTGACGCTGATGTTGCGGTGGGCGAATTGCGCGATGTTCGGATTATGTCCTCGGGTGCAAATTCATTGGCGGGCGCGTTGCGGTAACGCGTCCGTTATTTGGATTTTGGAAACCATACGGTTTTGTTAATTCCAAATTTACCCTTGATTTATTACTCGGAATTATGTTCCGAGAAAAATCAGGTTGCTCAGGAGGCGAGTGTTTTGCGCCTTTGGGAAACCTCATCTCTTGCTGGCGGGATGAGCAGGTCGGTGAATGGAAAGGGTACGAGTGAAGACTTTGAAACGTTTATCAGGGCGGCTGTTGAAATCCGTCCTTACCACCGCGATCACTATTTCGGTGCCTCCCGGTGTGACCGCTGCAGGCAATCTGGATCAAGGTCTTTCTGACCCTCCTGTCGTCAACCCAAAACGGTTCGGCAGTGACGTCAGCGCCTTTTACCTCGGTGCTACGGGCGCGTACGCTTTCGGGGGCGACGATCGATTTGGACTGACTGGACCCGGCGGAACCTCGGAAGTGGGCGACCTGGACCTGAGCGGTTCGTTGGGTGGCGTGCGTGCCGGGTGGCGCGGCGTTTTGCCTGCGCGCGGCGGGCGCGACTATGTTTACGGGTTTGAGCTTGGGTACGAGTTCGGCTCGCTTAGCGATGACGCCTCCAACCAGATCAACGGCCAGACGGTCACGGGCGGGTCCGAAATATCGGACGTGTTCTCGATTCGGCTGCGCAATGGCCTGACCAATAAAAGCGGTACAGTGTTGTATTTTGTGTCGGCTGGATATGTGAATGGCGACATCAACACAACAAGCAGACAGGCCGTCCAGGGGGGCTCTCAATTCTTCGAAAGTGGCGGCCGACGCAGCGGCTTTACCGCCAGCATCGGGGCCGAACATAACCTGACCGAACACTGGTCGATCACGGGTGAGTTCGAATACGTTCAGTTCAGCGCTGAAAACGTGGATTTCCGCAATGGAACCTCAACCAGATCGACACCGAAGTATCGTGGTCTGAAGCTGGGTTTGAACTATCGGTTCTGACACGCCGACTAAAACAGCGGCGCCAACAGGTACCGCGCACGGGCCGGGCGCATTGGCGGTTTTGCCATTTGGGCGGAAAAAATGAAACTGTGGCTTGCGCCCACCAAGACTTCCTGTCTACGCTCAAGGTGAAACGCCAAGACAGGAGAGCGGATTGGCCATCGGTGCCCTAAACCCACCGCAAGATGAAATGCCTCAGCGCGAAGCGTTTGTTGAGTTTCCAGACAACCGATTGTTAATAGACCTGTGCGGGGAATATGACCGCAATCTGACAGATATTGAGCAAAAGCTCTCAGTTCAGATCGTGCGCCGCGGGAATCAGCTGGCCGTGATGGGTGACGAAGACGCCCAGAAGCAGGCCATCGAGGTTTTGCAGGCGCTATACACGCGCTTGGAAGGCGGACGTGACGTCGAAGCGGCCGATGTGGACCGCGAGCTGCGAATGGGTGGCTCGGAGACGGGAACCGGCAGCCGCGACGGTGACCAGCTCGAAATGTTCAGAGGCGGTACAGTTGAAATCAAGACGCGCAAGAAACTGGTCGAGCCGCGCACAGATGCGCAAAAGGCATACGTCCAGTCCTTGTTCAACAATGAGCTGGCCTTCGGTATTGGCCCTGCCGGTACGGGTAAGACCTATCTTGCCGTAGCCGCTGGCGTATCGATGTTTATCGGCGGCCATGTAGATCGGATCATTCTCAGCCGCCCTGCAGTCGAAGCTGGCGAAAAGCTGGGCTATCTGCCCGGTGACATGAAGGACAAGGTCGATCCTTACATGCAGCCGCTTTACGACGCATTGAATGACTTTCTTCCCGGAAAGCAGCTAGCCAAGCTGATCGAAGAAAAGCGAATCGAAATAGCGCCGCTGGCCTTCATGCGGGGGCGTACGCTGGCGAATGCGTTTGTTGTGCTGGACGAAGCTCAGAACGCCACGACGATGCAGATGAAAATGTTCCTGACACGTCTGGGTGAAGGAAGCCGAATGGTGATCACCGGTGACCGCTCTCAGGTTGACCTGCCGCGCGGTGTTCAGTCAGGGCTGGCCGATGCCGAGCGTTTGTTGAATACGATACCAAACATCAGCTTCAACTACTTCACGTCCAAGGATGTTGTGCGCCACCCGCTTGTGGCCGCCATTATCGAAGCGTATGAGGCCGACTCGGGCCGCGAGAAAGCATAGTCGTCCCGGTTGCGGCCACAGGGCTTTGGACACGGTGAGATGAATCTGGAAGTGACGATCGAAGATGCGCGCTGGCAACAGCTTGAACCATTGGCTGCGCGCGCGATAAAGGCTGTTTTGGACTTTTGCGATCTGGACGCCGAGCTGTGCGAAGTTAGCCTGCTGGCCTGCGATGATGCGCGAATTGCTGATCTGAACGCGGAATTTAGGGAAAAGCCCACGCCGACCAATGTGCTGAGTTGGCCAGCCGAAGATCTGACCGCTGACGAAGCGGGGCAGAGACCTGCCCGACCCACGCCAGACTTTACGGGCGAAATCGCGCTGGGCGACATTGCGATATCTTTCGATACTTGCGCCCGCGAAGCAGCCGACGCCAGCAAAACTATGGACGATCACGTCACGCATCTGATCATTCACGGAGTGTTGCACTTGCTGGGCTATGACCACATCCGTGACCCCGACGCCACTTTGATGGAAGGGGTCGAGGTCGAGATACTTGGCAAAATGGGTATAGATGACCCATATAGTATGTAATAGTGGCCGCATTGGCCGATCATTTGGAACAGGATTATGGGCGATACAGACGGCAGTTCTATGGCGGCGCAGAGCGCGCAACCGAAGGACAGCGGTGAAAATGCCAGCAAAAATGCTGGCTTCTTTTCTCGAATAGTGGACGCGTTCTCGCCGCAGAGCGACGAAGAGGTCAGCGCGACCAATGGACATGAGGTCGACATGGTTCAGCCTCGCGGCATGATCAACCTGCGGCGAATGCGGGTCGAAGATGTGGCTATTCCCACGGCGGAAATCGTGTCCGTGCCCTCGACAATCAGCAAGGATGAGCTGGCCCAGGTTTTCCGCGACAGCGGCCTGTCCCGTATTCCCGTCTACGAGGGAACGCTTGATACGCCTTTGGGGTTTGTACACCTGAAGGATTTTGCGCTTACGCACGGATTTAACGGTACAGGGTCAGAGTTCGATCTGGTCTCGATGCTGCGCACTTTGCTGTTTGTACCGCCATCGATGCCGATTGGCGTGTTGTTGACGAAGATGCAGACCGAACGCCGCCATATGGCGCTGGTGATTGACGAATACGGCGGTGTTGACGGTCTTGTGTCGATCGAGGACCTGATCGAACAGGTGGTCGGTGAGATTGCGGATGAGCACGATGCCGACGAAGGCCAGCTTTGGATACAGGAAAAGCCCGGCTACTATGTCGTGCAAGCCCGCGTCCCCTTGGAGGAATTCGAGGCCGAGATAGGGCGTTCTCTGACAAGTCACGAAGACGTGGACGAGGAAGAGATCGACACATTGGGCGGATTGGTCTTCATGCTGTCTGGTCGCGTCCCAGCACGGGGCGAGGTCGTATTGCATCCCGAAGGTCCCGAGTTCGAGGTGATCGACGCCGACCCGCGCCGGATCAAACGTCTGCGTGTCATGTTGCCGGATCGCGTTGAATGAACCCTGCACAGGGCTGGCCGTTTTGGTTGCGGTTAATATCCGCAGCTCTGCTGGGCGCGGTCGCGGCGTTTGGGCTTGCTCCGTTCGGCTTTTGGCTGGCAACAGTGATCGCACTGATCTTGCTGTCGCCTCTGTTTCTTACGGCTGAGACGCGGGCGAGGGCGGCGTGGTTGGGCTGGGCCTTTGCGACTGGGTATTTTGCGCATGCGCTCAGTTGGATTGTCGAACCGTTCCTTGTTGATGTCCAGCGTCACGGATGGATGGCGCCTTTTGCCCTAACATTCATGGCAGGCGGCCTCGCGCTGTTTTGGGCGCTAGCTTTTTGGCTGGTGCGGCGTCCCGACAACGATGGCGTATCACAGGCCGTGTTTCTGGCGATTTCAATCTCACTGCTGGAATTTGCCCGAGGCTATGTTCTGACGGGGTTTCCCTGGGCGGCGCTGGCGCAGGTCTGGGTGGACACACAGGGCGCACAGCTTTTGTCTCTGTTCGGGCCATATGGGCTGGGCGCGGCGACTTTGCTGGCGACTTTGCCGCTTGGGGCCGCGCTGTCGCAGCGCGATGGCTACGTGGTTCCGTTCGGCCTGACCGTTGGAGCCACGTGTTTAACATTGATTTATGGCGCGTCGCGCCCGGCTGTTACAGACACTGACAATGTTGTTCGCCTCATTCAACCAAATGCGCCCCAGCATCAGAAATGGGATCCGGATTACGCCCCGCTGTTTTTTGCCCGTCAATTGGAGTTCACGGCGGCGGCCCCGCGACCCGATCTGATTGTCTGGCCGGAAACCTCGGTTCCTGCATGGCTGGGCAGTGCGCAGCCTTATCTGACCGCGATCGCCGATGCCGCGCAGAGGGCGCCCGTATTTCTTGGTATTCAGAGAGGGGACGGCCCGCGCATTTACAATTCGATGATCTATCTGGATGAAGATGGCCGGCAGCAGGGACTTTATGACAAGCATCACCTGGCACCCTTTGGGGAATACGTGCCATTTGGTGACATCTTGGCCCAGTTCGGAGTTTACGGAATGGCTGCCACCACTGGCAATGGCTTTAGTGCCGGATCGGGTGCGGCACTGATGGACGCTGGCAAACTGGGGAAGGCGTTACCCCTTATCTGCTATGAGGCGGTATTTACCCAGGACGTCTTGTCTGCACCTGGTCGTGCCGACTTTCTGCTGCAGATCACCAATGATGCGTGGTTCGGAACGCGATCGGGGCCGTATCAGCATCTGGCTCAGGCGCAAATGCGCGCCATCGAGCAAGGGTTGCCGATGATGCGGTCGGCCAATACTGGAGTGTCGGCGATGATTGACCCGCTGGGCCGGGTGACCGAGGCATTGCCTCTGGGGCAGGCCGGTTTTGTCGATGCGACATTGCCCAAGGCGCTGGATCCGACTGTGTACGCCCGGCTGGGTGATGCACCGGTCTTTGTCGCGCTGTTGGCGCTCTATGCGCTGCTTTCACGCAACGCTAGAAAACAGCAATAGTATTTTCGGATTGACGCTGTGTTTCTTGATGCGTATCCCGTTGCATGCTCATTACAACGGCTTCCTGACGTGATGGGATAATCTTAATGGAGCACTTTCATGTCCCGACAGAACTACACATTTACTTCGGAGTCTGTTTCCGAAGGGCACCCGGATAAGGTTTGCGACCGGATTTCCGATGCCGTACTTGACGCATTTCTGAATGAAGAACCCGAAGCGCGCGTGGCGTGCGAAACCTTTGCTACGACCGACCGGGTCGTCATCGGTGGCGAAGTAGGTCTGACTGATCAGGAAAAGCTGCACGACTACATGGGCCGCATCGACGAGATTGCGCGCGCCTGCATCAAAGACATCGGATACGAGCAGGACAAGTTCCACCACGAAACCGTCGAGGTAACGAACCTGCTGCACGAACAGTCCGCACATATCGCCCAAGGTGTGGATGCCGCCGCAGACAAGGACGAAGGTGCCGGTGACCAAGGCATCATGTTCGGTTATGCGACCACGGAAACGCCTGCGCTGATGCCGGCACCGATCCAGTATTCACACGCGATCCTGCGCCGACTTGCCGAAGTGCGCAAGAATGGCAGCGAACCCGCGCTGGGTCCTGATGCCAAGTCGCAATTGTCGGTCGTTTACCGTGACGGCAAACCTGTGGGTGTCAGCTCGATCGTATTGTCGACACAACACCTGGACGAAGCGCTGAGTTCCGCCGACATCCGCGCGATTGTTGAGCCTTACATCCGTGAAACACTGCCCGAAGGGTGGTTGAGCGACGAAACCGAGTGGCACGTGAACCCCACTGGCAAATTCGTGATCGGTGGCCCGGATGGTGACGCAGGTCTGACCGGGCGCAAGATCATCGTAGACACTTATGGTGGCGCAGCCCCGCACGGCGGCGGCGCGTTCTCGGGTAAGGACCCGACCAAGGTGGACCGTTCGGCCGCGTATGCCGCGCGTTACCTAGCCAAGAATGTTGTGGCCGCCGGAATGGCAGAACGCTGCACGATCCAGCTAAGCTATGCGATTGGTGTGTCCAAGCCGCTGTCTATCTATGCCGACACTCACGGCACTGGTGAAATCCCGGACGCAGAAATCGAAAAGGCTGTTGGTCAGGTCATGGATCTAACCCCGCGCGGTATCCGGCAGCACCTGCAGATGAACAAGCCTATCTATCAGCGCACGGCGGCCTATGGTCACTTCGGGCGTGAACCCGAAGCCGACGGTGGCTTTAGCTGGGAGCGGACGAATCTGGTCGACGCGTTGAAATCAGCGGTTTAAGATACGACCGTTATCCCAGAGGCAGTTGGAGGCACCGATGGGCCTTAAACGCCTCGTCAAGAACTGGAAAGACAAACAAGTGGAAGCCATCCTCGCTGAGGACGGCTTTCGCAGATGTAGTGCTGAGGCTGTTCAGCCGATTGATGTCGCCTTCGTCGGATGGCCCAAATCTGGCAACAGCTGGTGCCAGTTTATAGTCGCAAACCTATACTACGGTGTCGACACTTCGATCGCGTCGGACAAAATTGTACAAGATCTGGTTCCGGATGTTCACAGGTCTCGATTCGTCAGGCGGTACTCCGAACAGATGATTGTGAAATCCCACAATCTGCCTCAGCCAAATTTCAGAAAGGTTATTCATCTTGTTCGCGACGGGCGCGACGCGATGGTGTCATATTATCATTTCAGAAAGGCACTGGGGTTCAAAGGTACGCTGAACGAATTGATGGATGAAAACAGTGACGTTTACTCTACCTGGTGGGGCCACGCAGCAGCTTGGAACGACAATAAGTTCAACGCCGAAAAAATGCTGCTGCGGTATGAAGATCTGCTTGACGATGCCGAAAATCAAATTGCGCGAATAGCTGACTTCATCGGTGCTGACGCAACCGCTACGCGCGCTTCGGAAATTGCGGCTCAGACGACTTTTTCGGTTCTCAAAGACAAAGAGAAAAAACATGGTTTGGAGAACAAAGATTGGCCAAAAGACAAGCAGTTCTTCCGTCGCGGGAAAGTGGGTTCGTTTCAGGATGAAATGAGCGTTGATGATGCAAAACGTTTTGAAGATCGAGCAGGCGATCAACTGATTGGCTTTGGATACGCGTTGTCGTAAGGGGTGTGCGCTCTGCCAAGTTTGGAAAACAGCTCATGATACCCGATCGCCCGCGCAGAAACTTCTATGGCCGCTTCAAGGGAAAAACCCTGAAGCCCAGCCAAAAGACGTATCTGAACGAAGACCTTGATGCACTGTCACCGGGTGCGGTGGATTGGGAAACCAATCCCGAACGCCATCCGCTGGATCTGAACGCTCTGTTCGATGGCAGGGACGTCTGGCTTGAGGTCGGCTTTGGTGGGGGTGAGCATCTTGTGCACCAGGCTGCCAGCAACCCCGATATCGGCATTATTGGGGCCGAACCGTATATCAACGGCGTCGCTATGCTCTTGGGTAAGATTCGTCAGGCCGGGGTCGAAAATTTGGCGGTGCATCCGGGCGATGTGCGCGATCTGTTCGATGTTCTGCCGGAGGCCAGCATCTCACGCGCTTTCCTACTTTATCCTGATCCCTGGCCAAAAACACGGCACCATCGGCGCCGTTTTGTGACGCAGGAACATCTGGAGCCTTTGGCCCGTGCCCTTAAGCCGGGGTCTATTTTCCGCGTTGCTACGGACATTCCCGACTATGTGCGCCAGACGTTGGAAGAAGTGCCACGCGCCTGGTTCGAATGGCTGGCCGAGCGCCCCGCCGACTGGCGCGAGCCGTGGGATGACTGGATTTCCACCCGCTATGAACAGAAAGCCCTGCGTGAAGGCCGTACGCCACACTACCTGACCTTCCGCCGCAAAGACTGATTGCGGCTGGACCAACCGGCCCCAATTCGCTAATCCGCCTTGAACTGATAGCGAAAACAGGAGCCCCCATGTCCGGACACGGCACGCCCATCCCGATGACCTCGCATCCCTGCGGCCCGCTGACCGGAACGGCAGAGGTGCCCGGTGACAAATCTATTTCGCACCGGTCGCTGATCTTGGGCGCGATGGCCGTGGGCGAGACCCGGATCTCTGGCCTGTTGGAAGGCGAAGATGTTCTGGACACCGCCAAGGCCATGCGCGCCTTCGGGGCCGAAGTCACCGATCACGGTGGCGGCGAATGGACCGTGCACGGCGTGGGCGTCGGTGGCTTTGCTGAACCCGATCAGGTGATCGATTGCGGCAACTCGGGCACCGGCGTTCGGCTGATCATGGGCGCCATGGCGACCTGTCCGATTTCGGCGACTTTTACGGGCGACGCGAGCCTAAACAAACGCCCCATGGCGAGGGTCACAGATCCGCTGGCGCTGTTTGGAACGCAATCGGTGGGCCGTTCAGGGGGGCGCTTGCCGATGACTATCGTTGGCGCGGCTGACTCCACGCCGGTGCGCTACGAGGTACCCGTGCCTTCCGCCCAGGTAAAATCTGCGGTGCTGCTGGCTGGCCTCAATGCCCCCGGCAAAACTGTGGTGATCGAGAAAGAGGCCACACGCGACCATTCCGAGCGGATGCTGGCGGGCTTTGGTGCGGAAATCACTGTTGAGGACACTGATGAGGGCCGGGTTATCACTCTGACCGGTCGCCCCGAGTTGAAACCGCAGGTCATCGCCGTGCCACGCGACCCGTCCAGCGCGGCCTTTCCGGTCTGCGCGGCGCTGCTCACGCCGGGGTCGGACGTTTTGGTGCCGGGCATCGGTCTGAACCCCACCCGTGCGGGGTTGTTCACTACGCTGCGCGAGATGGGTGCAGACCTGACCTATGAGAATGAGCGCGAAGAGGGCGGCGAACCTGTCGCCGATCTGCGCGCAAAGTACTCGCCGGATATGAAGGGGATCGATGTTCCACCGGAACGCGCGGCCTCGATGATTGATGAATACCCGGTTTTGTCCGTGATTGCGGCAAATGCCACCGGTGTCACGATGATGGGCGGGGTAAAAGAACTGCGCGTAAAGGAAAGCGACCGGATCGACGCAATGGCCCGGGGCCTGCGCGCCAATGGTGTAACTGTCGAAGAAGGTGATGAATGGTGGTCGGTTGAAGGGCTGGGCATCGGCAACGTCCCCGGTGGCGGCACCTGCGAAAGCTTTCTGGACCACCGGATCGCCATGTCGTTCATGATTTTGGGGATGGGGGCCAAAAAGGGTGTAACCGTCGACGATGCGGGCCCGATCGCCACCTCGTTCCCGGTTTTTGAACCTTTGATGGCCACGTTGGGTGCGAAGTTGCAGCGTAATAATCGGTAGGTTTGATGTCAGATTCGCAGTTCACAATCGCCATTGACGGGCCTGCGGCGGCGGGCAAGGGCACGATCTCAAAAGCGGTCGCGGCCCGGTTTGGCTTCGCGCATCTGGACACCGGGCTTTTGTACCGCGCGGTCGGCAGGCGGACTTTGCAGGGACTGGAGCCGATTGCGGCAGCGCACGCCCTGACCGCCGAAGAGTTGGAGCAGGGCGATTTGCGCACGGCCGAGATTGCGCAAGCAGCCTCAAAAGTTGCCGTGATCCCCGAGGTTCGGGCCGCGTTGGTTGACTTCCAGCGGGCGTTTGCGCGCCGCAGCGGGGGCGCGGTGCTGGATGGTCGCGACATCGGTACTGTGATTTGCCCCGAGGCCGAGGTGAAACTGTTCGTCACCGCCAGCCCTGAAGTTCGGGCCGAGCGTCGGTTCCTTGAGCTCATCGCGAAGGGGAATGATATCTCGCGTGAACAGGTGCTGTCGGACGTAAAAGAGCGCGACGCGCGGGACACGGAACGCAGCACTGCGCCGATGAAGCCAGCAGAGGATGCAGTCCTGCTGGACACGTCAGATTTGAGCGTCGAAGCCGCGTTGGAAAAAGCTATCAAGGTCATTGAAGCAAAAAAGCCCGCACGGTCGTAACCGTGCAGGCCTTGGTCTTTTTGGCCAGATTACAGTTCTCCGACCGCGATGCTTTTGATCTTGGACCACTGATTGTCAGCGGTTTCGGATGTGGCAGAAACATCTTCAAGGAACGCCGCGCGAGTATCTGCGTTCAGGAACAGATAAAGCTTTCCGTCAGCCACCAGGTATTGATCCGGATCGCCGTCGAATTTTTTGCCGACAGAAACGCCGAACGAACAGAACCCGCCATGTTGTGGCAGGTAGGCCGCCGGGTTGGCCTCGAACGCTTCGCGGTTGGCGGCGCTGGTGAAGTAATAAGATGCACCGTCATAAGTGGCCGAGTGGGTGGCAAAGCCATCGACCGGGTTGCCGTCGTTAACGAGAGTCACCAGATCGACCCCATGCGCGGCAAGCGGCGCACCGGCGGCAGAAATACCGTTTGATACGTTGATCTCATCCGCAGCAAAGGCCGGGGCTGCGATCAGGGGCAATGTGGCGATCAGGGTGGCAAGAACGAGAGACTTCATTTGTGTTTCCTTTCGGTTCAGTATCCGGCCAGCAGGTCTGCCAGCCGCTGAACCAAAGCTAGGAACTCGGTTCTGAACGAGCTATCGCAGAAAGCCCTGAGTATCTTGCAGATCGTTCAAAGCTGTCGGTGCCTTCGAAATACTGTTCACCAAGCTTTGTTTGGTCAGGTCTGCGCCTCGACCCTATTGTCGGTCTATAGCCTGCAGGAGCGATGCCATGATCCGACTAGCCTTATTGATGATTTTCCTTGCCGGAGGTGCATTGGCTCAAGAGACGGCTGAGCCGGAACCCCCAATGACGTATGAGCGGTTGGGAAAGATCATCTTTGCGCTCGATCCTGACGCGAAACCGTTTGGACCGGGGTTTGAGCTGAAGGTTGGGGACGTAACGGTGCTGGTCGTTACGGATATCAATGCGGACCGGATGCGGGCCATGGTCGCGATTGGCAGCGCCGAAGATTTGTCGCCCGCTGACCTTGAACGCGTGATGCAGGCGAATTTTGACAGTACGCTGGACGCGCGTTACGCTCTTGCGAACGGTATCTTGTGGGCTGCGTACATCCATCCGCTATCGCGGCTGGACAAGAACCAGCTGATCTCGGGGCTGGCCCAGACAGTGAACATCGCCAAGACCTATGGCACCCTGTACACCGGTGGTGCGGCGGAGTTCGAAGGGGGCGACAGCCAGGATCTGCAGCGCGATCTGATCGAAGAACTTTTGAAAAAAGGTGAGGAAATCTGACACGCGCCCGGGAATTGCGTTTGCTCTGATTTCAAGTTGCCGCGCAGAAGCTGCGGTGTATCGGCGGCCCGGTTTGCCTTGAACGCTTTGCGGTTATGTGTGCTGCCCTGGGCCAGGGGGCGAGTGACCGTGCGTCGGGGTGGGTGACCGTGCGTCGCTTTGCCCGAAGAAGGATCGTGCATTCAGTTCAGAGCCTCCAAGACCCTAGCTGGATGCAGGAAACCTGCTATGCTTTGCCCATGCCAGAAGGGAAGGCTGCCATACAATCCTCAAAAACAAAAAGGGGAAGCAGCCAAAAAATCCCTCAAGCCAACAGGGACAGAACAATATGAATAATCGTTTGCGTAAAATCACTATCGTGGGTGGTGGCACGGCGGGTTGGATGACCGCGCTGATCTTGGACATGGTGTTGTCACGCACTTCAGCCCCCAAGGATCGCCCGCGCATCTGCCTGATCGAAAGCCCCAATATCGCCACCGTTGGCGTAGGTGAGGCCACGGTGCCGCGCATGCCGGTCACGCTGCGTCAGGCGGGCATTTCCGAGCGGGATTTTTTCCGCGAGACCAATGCGTCGTTCAAGCTGGGCGTGAAGTTCTGCAATTGGAACAAGGACGCAAAGGGCAATCGCATCGACTACGTGAACCCTTTTGCCCACGGTCAGTTGTTGGAAGGATTGGAAGCCGCCGAATACTTCTTGCGCTTTGGCAATGGCGATCGGGACTTTACGCAATCCATCTCGCCGCATGACGATCTGGCCCGCCTGTGCAAGGGCGGGCGACCGCTGGGTCAGCCCGAGTTCGAGCAACGGTTTGGCTATGCATATCATCTGGACGCTGTGAAATTTGCGGGCATGCTGACCAAGGTCTGCACCAAGCGCGGGGTGGAGCACATTCAGGATGAGGTGCAGGCAGTTGAGCTGGATGAAAAGGGCAATGTCAGCCATCTGATGTTAGAGCGTAAGGGCCGCCACGACATCGAGATGGTCATAGATTGCACCGGGTTCCGCGGTTTGATCATCAACAAAGCACTGGGTGAGCCGTTTATGGATTACTCGGATTACCTGCCCAACGACCGCGCCATGGCGTTGCAGATTGAACATCCCGACCCAGAGAAAATCGAAAGCGTCACCCGGTCTACCGCGCTGGGTGCCGGTTGGACATGGCGGGTGCCGCTCTACAATCGTGTGGGCACGGGCTACGTTTATTCATCGGCGCATCGCACGGATGATCAGGCGGCAGATGAATATCTCGAATGGCTAGGCGACAGCGGCAAAGGTTTGACACCGCGCGTGATCCCGATGCGCATCGGGCGCGTGCGCAATGCCTGGGTCAAGAACTGTCTGGCAATCGGTTTGTCTGGCGGGTTCATTGAACCGTTGGAAAGTACCGCAATCCATATGGTTGATCATGCGGTACGCTGGTTCGCAGAACACCTGCCTACACGCGACATCGAACCATCGCTGCGGGCAAGATATAACCGGCAAATGAACAAGATGTATGACGAGGTCCTGGATTTCATCTGTCTGCACTATCGCCTGGGCAACCGCACGGATGATCAATATTGGATCGATGCGCGGACAGAGATGAAGATACCGGATCGTTTGGCCGAAAACCTGGAATTGTGGCAGCACCGCCTGCCCATGGAACACGATATCGAGTTCGCCACACTGTTTAATTTCCGCGTTTATCAGACGGTTCTTTTGGGCAAGCAGGTCTATGACACCGGCTATGGGGCTGGCATCCGTGATCGTCTGCGGCCGTTGAAGAAACCGATTTGGTTCCAGTGGTGGAAGGGCGCGAAGGTGGATCTTGCGCAGATCCTCAAGGCGATGCCGGATCACAAAACACTGCTGCGCGATATCCGAGGAGAGCTGGAGCAACCCCCAGCCTTTGGTATGGCGGCTGCGATGCAACCGACCGTCGCGATGCCGGGCGAACAACTTGCACCCGTGGCAATCCAGAACATGCCGAACCTTGCCGAAATCCAAAGCGGCAAGAAGGACCTGCAACTGTTCTAGAAGGTCCTAGCGCTCCGCGCAGCTTTGCGGTGGTGGCAGCATTGAACTGCGCTGCGCGGACCGAGGACCCACTGGAGAAATGCAAAATACCTGCGTTAAAGCGCGGGTCCTTCACGCAGCTTTTCCTGCTCGGACGGGGTCGGCGTGTGATTGAAGACAAAGGCCGTGCGGCAGGCTTCTTCTCCGCCTAGGTCTTCGATTTTCTTGCGTTGATCGGCAAAGGCGCGGGAGTTGACCTCTTCGGGGTCGCAGATTTCGCGCAGACGGCGTTCCCCTTCGACCAGCGCAGTCTGAACCTGCGGGTCATTTACCCGATCCAGCGCGCGGTTGGTCTGTTCTTGAGGATCGGTTGACAGGTCGAACAATTGCGGGGGCTGTCCGACATAATAGACGTATTTCCATTCGCCCCATCGCACCATGAAACTGCCGGTTTTTGACCCACCATCGTGGTATTCGCTGAAGCCGGTTCGGTCGGGGTCGTCCGGCGCATTTGCCAACTCGATCAGAGACAAGCCGGGTTGACCCGCGTTGCCGTCGTCGGCTTCGACGCCGCAGACGTCCCGGGCGGTTGCGGCGATATCGATCAGATTGGTACATGTGGTGACGCGTCGCCCCGACGGGATACCCGGGCCGGCCGCGATCATCGGAATTCCTGCACTGGCCTCATACATCACCTGTTTGGTCCAAAACCCCTGATCCCCCATCATGTCACCGTGGTCCGAGACATAGATCACGACCGTATTCTCGGCCTGACCACTGTCGGACAAGGCTTTCAGGATGCGCCCCACGCAATCGTCCATCAATGAGGTCAGACCATAATAAGCCGCTTTCGCCTCACGCATTTTCTGTTCGTCGAAATAGTCCTCATAGTTGAAGAACGCGGCGATGTTGCGCAGCTCTTCATGATCGGGCAGCCCTTTGCCATACCCGACCGGCAAATCCATATGAGCTGGATCGTAAAGGTCGTACCATTCCTTGGGGCAGGTCAGGGGATAGTGTGGGCTGACCAGCGACACAAATGCTACCCAGGGTTTTCCCTGGCGGGTGGGATCGGCCAGCCAGGTCTCGGCTGCTGCGGTAATGTCCCGATCGTAATCGGTGTAGGTGCTGGGCCCGACGCCCACATCGCCCGCGAGCTCGGATGCCGAATCATAGTCTGGTGGGTTTTCGCGCAAAAGCCCAACGGCCCAGCCGACACCTCCGACCACGTGCATCGGCAAGACTTCCTGCGAGAAGCCATTGTCGTCTTCGTTGGACCTGAAATGCAGTTTTCCAATAGAGACGACTTCGCCCCCGGCATCGCGCACCTGCCGCATCCAGCTGCGCGGTTGCCCGTCATAGGGTGTTGCGCTGTCCCAGTTTCCTGTTGTGTGAACCCAGTCTCCGGTCGCAAGCGCCGCCCGTGTGGGTACGCACATGGGTGAGGGCGTGTAGGCGGACTGAAACATCGTGCCGCGCGCGGCCAGTGCATCCAGATTGGGCGTTTTGACAATCGGATGGCCAGCGCATCCCATCGCGTCTTTGCGGTGTTCGTCTGAAATGATGACGAGAAAGTTCAGGTCTTGACGCATGAGATCCTCCGACTTTTTCAAAGCTTTGCAATTGGCGCTGACTTTGCTGTTCGAAACGCGACATTCTTCGCAGGATTCGGGAAATGCGCCTAACGAGAGCGGTTGCATTCGGATATCAATAATGTAATAACATAGCAAAATGATCGAGCGAGCATGGCGATATCCACTGACGCCTGAAAGCCTAGGTTCGCGCGCGCCGATGAAAGGAGCGCAAAATGACTGACCGCCGAAAGAACCGAAACCCGCGCAGCCGGATCAAACGCCGCCGGCGGACGGGATCGCCAATGCAGGCCTATGACGCGTTGCCTGCCGAATTGCGATTGTGGCTTGCCTCGGCTTGTTTGCCGTGGAGCCCGGCCTCGGCGCTGCGCATTTGGCATAAAGTAGGCGGCGCGCATGATCCCGATGATGCCTATTCGCAATTGAATGCGTTTGAGCAATCCATGCTGCAACGGGACGGATGCGTCTGGGACAAGGCGCTGCGGGTGTGACGGGGTTCGATGCCCTGTATATTAAGGCTTTCCTCTTGCACATGTCGGGAATTCCGCATATACGCGCGCTGTCAACACAAGGGCGGTCAACGTCTGGATGACGTTACTGAGCAGGGCCGGGTAACCTCGGCCCTTTGTGTTTGTTTGCTCAGCGGCGCACCGGGTCACGTCCGATGACACCATGAAACAAGACCGGCGGAGACAACCGCTCGGCCAGTAAAAACGTATGTAAAGGAAAACACTGCCAGATGGCTGATACAACCATGGAGGAATTCGAAGCCCTCCTGAACGAAAGCTTCGAAATGGACACGCCCGAAGAGGGTTCTGTTGTCAAAGGCAAGGTACTGGCGATCGAAGCCGGCCAAGCCATCATCGACGTTGGCTACAAAATGGAAGGCCGCGTTGATCTGAAAGAATTCGCGAATCCCGGCGAAGCTCCTGAAATCGCTGTTGGTGACGAGGTAGAAGTCTACCTGCGCGCCGCAGAAAACGCCCGTGGCGAAGCCGTTATCTCGCGCGAGATGGCCCGCCGTGAAGAGGCATGGGACCGTCTGGAAAAAGCATATGCCGACGACCAACGCGTCGAAGGTGCAATCTTTGGCCGCGTCAAGGGTGGCTTCACCGTCGATCTGGGTGGCGCAGTTGCGTTCCTGCCCGGTTCGCAGGTTGACGTCCGCCCCGTACGCGACGCTGGCCCGCTGATGGGCCTGAAGCAGCCGTTCCAGATTCTGAAAATGGACCGCCGTCGTGGCAACATCGTTGTTTCGCGCCGTGCAATCTTGGAAGAATCGCGTGCCGAACAGCGTGCCGAAGTCATTGGCAACTTGACCGAAGGTCAGACCGTCGAAGGCGTGGTCAAGAACATCACCGAATACGGTGCGTTTGTTGACCTGGGCGGCGTTGATGGCCTGCTGCACGTCACCGACATGGCATGGCGTCGTGTGAATCACCCGTCCGAGATCCTGACGATCGGCGAAACCATTAAGGTTCAGGTCATCAAGATCAACAAAGAGACCCACCGCATCAGCTTGGGCATGAAGCAGCTGCAGGAAGATCCATGGGATCTGGTTGCTGCCAAGTATCCGCTGAGCTCGGTCCATCAGGGTCGCGTCACCAACATCACCGACTACGGCGCGTTCGTCGAGCTGGAAGCCGGTGTCGAAGGTCTGGTGCACGTGTCCGAGATGTCCTGGACCAAGAAAAACGTCCACCCCGGCAAGATCGTTTCGACCAGCCAGGAAGTCGACGTCATGGTTCTGGAAATCGACGGCGCCAAGCGTCGCGTGTCTCTGGGCCTGAAGCAGACCATGCGCAACCCGTGGGAAGTGTTTGCAGAAACACACCCCGAGGGCACCGAAGTCGAAGGCGAAGTCAAGAACATCACCGAATTTGGTCTGTTCATTGGCCTCGAAGGCGACATCGACGGCATGGTTCACCTGTCCGACCTGTCGTGGGACGAACGTGGCGAAGATGCGATCCAGAACTACCGCAAAGGCGACATGGTTTCGGCCGTTGTCTCGGAAGTTGACGTGGAAAAAGAGCGTATCTCGCTGTCGATCAAAGCCCTGGGTGGTGACAAGTTCGCAGAAGCCGTTGGCGGCGTGAAGCGCGGTTCGATCATCACTGTCGAAGTCACTGCGATCGAAGATGGCGGCATCGAGGTGGAATACGAAGGCATGAAGTCCTTCATCCGTCGTTCCGACCTGTCGCGTGACCGTGCAGAGCAGCGCCCCGAGCGTTTCTCGGTTAACGACAAGATCGACGTCCGCGTCACCAATGTCGACAGCAAGACTCGCCGTCTGGGTCTGTCGATCAAGGCACGTGAGATCGCCGAAGAGAAAGAGGCCGTGGAACAGTACGGTTCTTCCGACTCGGGCGCATCGCTGGGCGATATCCTGGGTGCAGCGCTGAAATCCGGCGACTAAGCTCAGGCTGGATTTTCAGCCGAATTTACGGCCCCGTGCAGACGCGCGGGGCCGTTTTTGTTGCGAATCAATATGTTCCAAAATTTGGGCTTATTACGGCCGTCGTTCACGCTTTAAGAGCGGATTTTGCCTGAACAAGCAAAAAATCGCGCGACTTTGCTGTAAAATGAATGCTTTGCACACAGAGTTTACGTTCCCCCGATCACGGTTTTTTCCTATACTGTCCAGAAGTATAGACATGGCTAACCGGTCGCCTGGGAGGGTAACACTCATGATCCGTTCAGAACTGATTCAGAAAATCGCCGACGAAAACCCGCATCTCTATCAGCGTGATGTCGAGCGGATTGTGAATACCGTGTTCGAAGAAGTGACAGATGCCATGGCGCGTGGCGACCGTGTTGAACTGCGCGGCTTCGGTGCGTTCTCGGTCAAACAACGGGATGCGCGTGTTGGCCGCAATCCTCGTACGGGTGAGACCGTGCAGGTCGAAGAAAAATGTGTTCCATTCTTCAAAACTGGCAAGTTGCTAAGGGACCGATTGAACGGTAAAGCCTGACACCATGATGCGTTACCTTCGATATGCTTTCCTGGCGATCCTCGGGATCGTTCTTGTGTCAATCTCGCTGGCCAATCGCCAGATGGTCGAGTTGAAACTGATGCCGGATGCCCTGGCCGAGTTGCTGGGGCTCAATTTCTCAACGTCTTTGCCATTGTTCATCGTGGTGCTGGGCGGCGTCGTGGCCGGTTTGATCATCGGCTTCCTGTGGGAATGGCTGCGCGAGCACAAACACCGCCGCGATGCCTCGACCAAGACCGGAGAAGTGCGCAAGCTTGAGCGTGAGGTCAAGAAGCTCAAGAAAAAGCAGAACGAGGGCAAGGACGACGTTCTGGCTCTGCTGGACGAAGCCAGCTAAGGCACTTTTATGACGAACGTAGCTGTTAAAATCTGCGGGCTGACCGCACCTGATCATGTGCGCGCTGCGGCTGACGCTGGCGCGCGATATGTCGGGTTTGTCTTCTTCCAAAAATCGCCACGGCATCTGGGCATTGATGAAGCCGCGTCATTGGCACAGCTGGTGCCGGCAGGCGTGGCAAAGGTTGCCCTAACCGTGAATGCGACGGACGCTGAACTGGACCGCGTCGTCGCAAGCGTGCCCTTGGACATGTTGCAACTGCACGGCAAAGAAACACCGCAGCGTGTTTCTGAGGTTCGCGACAGGTTTGGCTTGCCGGTGATGAAAGCAATCGGCATCGCCGAGGCTGAGGATCTGAGCGCGATTGATTTGTATTCTGAAGTGGCTGATCAATTGCTGATCGACGCGAAGCCGCCGCGCACCTCCGAACTGCCGGGCGGCAATGGGCTTGCCTTTGACTGGAGATTGCTCGCAGGCCGGAAATACTGGCGAAAGCCGTGGATGCTGGCCGGGGGACTTACCCCGGACAACGTTGCCGAGGCGATCCGGATGACCGGTGCAAAACAAGTCGATGTGTCTTCGGGTGTCGAAAGCGCGCCGGGAGTTAAAGATACCCTTAAGATTTCCGAATTCGTATCCGCCACTCATTGATCTGCATGCTGACCTCCCCCGTATATAACGCTGGGGAGGAACAAAGATGATTGCAGCGATTGGTGGGGTTTCCCTGCAACATTGGTACAACTCGCCAGAGTTCTTTTGGCGGGCCGGGCAAGCGTTGAAGCAGGCGCGAGGGGATCTATTATGCGAGCATGCGCAGATGTTCCCTCACGGTGGGCTCTACTTTTCACTCAGTGTTTGGCAAGACGCCGAGGCCATGCTGACATTTGCCCATTCGGGACCACACAGGCGCGTTCTTGAGGCATCGGACCGGTTGTCCATCACGCATGAGTTCCATCATTTCTCATGCATCGCGGTGCCGACCGAAGAACAGGCCCTGCGGATCTGGAAGCATCGATACAGGCCCGCGAAATGATACGTTTTGCCATGGCAAAACCTGGCAGCACCTCCTATGAACAACGGGTACGACGAGGGAGACACCCATGGCCAACGATCTTTTCAATTCCTTCATGTCCGGTCCCGACGAGCAAGGCCGGTTTGGCATCTTCGGCGGACGGTTTGTCAGCGAAACGCTGATGCCGCTGATCCTGTCGCTGGAAGAGGAATATGAGAAGGCCAAGGATGATCCGACCTTCTGGGCCGAGATGGACGATCTGTGGGCGAACTATGTTGGTCGACCTTCGCCGCTGTATTACGCAGAGCGCCTGACTGAGCATCTGGGCGGCGCGAAAATCTATCTGAAACGCGACGAACTGAACCACACCGGCGCCCACAAGATTAACAATGTTCTGGGCCAGATCATTTTGGCGCGGCGCATGGGCAAGACCCGAATTATTGCGGAAACCGGGGCAGGGCAACACGGCGTGGCCACCGCCACCGTCTGCGCCAAGTTTGGCCTTAAGTGCGTGGTCTACATGGGCGCGCATGACGTGCAGCGTCAGGCACCGAACGTCTTCCGTATGCGCCTGTTGGGTGCCGAAGTTATTCCGGTCACTTCAGGCCGTGGAACTCTTAAAGACGCGATGAACGACGCGCTGCGTGACTGGGTGACCAATGTACGTGATACGTTCTATTGCATCGGTACCGTGGCGGGCCCGCACCCGTATCCGGCGATGGTGCGTGATTTCCAGTCGATCATCGGCAAGGAAGCCAAGGAACAGATGCAAAAGGCCGAAGGCCGTTTGCCCGACACGCTTATCGCCGCCATCGGCGGTGGGTCGAATGCGATGGGCCTGTTCTACCCGTTCCTTGACGACAAGAGCGTCAACATCATCGGTGTCGAGGCTGGCGGCAAAGGCGTGAACGAAAAGATGGAACATTGTGCCTCGCTGACCGGCGGTCGTCCGGGTGTGCTGCACGGAAACCGTACCTACCTGCTGCAGGATGATGACGGCCAGATCCTTGAAGGCTATTCGATCTCGGCCGGTTTGGATTACCCTGGCATTGGACCCGAGCATTCCTGGCTGAATGACATCGGTCGCGCGAACTATGTCTCGATCACCGATAAAGAGGCGCTGGAAGCGTTCCAGCTGTGCTGTGCAACCGAAGGTATCATCCCTGCGTTGGAGCCCAGCCACGCGTTGGCGCATGTCATGAAGATTGCGCCCGAACTGCCCAAGGATCACCTGATTTGCATGAACATGTGCGGTCGCGGGGACAAGGACGTACAGACGGTCGCCAAGTACCTGAACTTTGATATGTCCGACACCGAAGGTCGTACGGCTGGCTAACAATTACCCGGGGCTTTGCGTCCCGGGTCTTTCATGCCACGCTGCGTGGTATGCAGGACGCGTCCAGTTCAGATAAAATCGCTCAAAAATACGATGCCGCGGCCCCCGGCTGGGCGGATAAGATGCGTCTGCTGGGCTATTTTGACGCCTATCTGGGGTTTCTGTCGATCGGTTCAGCAGATGATCTAGGCCGGAACGGGCTGGATGTGGGGTGCGGGACAGGCGCTTTTGCCGAGGCACGCGCGGTCATTCAGCCCGAAGCTCGGGTCACTCTGCTCGAGCCATCCGGGAAAATGCTGAACCAGGCCGAGGGTGCGCTGGGCCTAAGGGGCGTTACAACCCATACCGCGCGATCCCGGTTGGAGGATTTTCCACCAGCCCAGCCTTTTGATTGCGTTCTGGCAGCCCATGTCCTTGAACATTGCGATAACCCTACCGATGCCCTGCGCCACATGCGTAGGCAGGCCACGCCAGCGGCAAAGCTGTGGCTGGTCGTCAGCAAACCACACTGGTGCAACGCGATTATCTGGCTTCAATGGCGTCACCGGTCGTACAGACCGCAACAGGTGGCCAAGATGCTTAAGGAAGCGGGGTGGTTGTTGGAGGCGGAGCACAGTTTTCCAACTGGTCCGCCCTCGCGCACATCGCGCGGCTATCTGGCGCGCGCCGTGTAAACATCAATCCGGTGTTGGCGACATGGATTGATCAGTTCTGATGCAAAACCGTTTCGAACCCCTCGAACTGAGGTGGTCCCATCAGAGCCGACTGGGTATTGCCGTTGCCAGCGTTTTTGTGCGCATCCCGGAATTGTTGGGATTTGGTCCAGGCCTCGAAATCGCTGCGATTGTCCCAGATCACATGACTGGAATACAGCCGATACCCGTCGCCCTCGGGGCCCTTCAGAAGGCGGAACTCCTGAAATCTTTGCAGTTCTTTCAACCGGCTTTCGCGGTCTTTCCAAACGGATTCGAAATCGGCTTCGCTGCCCAAACGGACTTTGAAGCGGTTCATGGCGATAAAGCTCATAGCCTACCTCGTTTTTTGACGGTTTCGCGCTTGCTAAACAAAGTGTCGGCTGGCGGGTTTCTTTGATGTCTTTTTGCCCCTGAGGTCAATCAGGTTCGACGGCATTTTCGCGTAAGATTCCAATAGGGACGATGTCCAGCGCCCGCTGATGCGTGGCCTCCAGATCAACCTTGGGCGCGCAGCCTTCGTTATGGGCCTGCAGGAACCGACCGGCACACAGGCACCAGTTGTCGCCGGGCTTGAGACCGGGAAAATCGAACTCGGGGCGCGGTGTGCTGAGGTCATTGCCGACATATTTGGAATAGGCCAGAAACTCGGCCGTCATGACCGCGCAGACCGTGTGACTGCCCTGATCTTCGGCGCAGGTGTTACAAGCCCCGTCCCGAAAAAACCCGGTCTGTGGATCGCGGGAGCAGGGCGCAAGGACGCCCCCCAGAACGTTTATGCTGTCCAGTTTTTGCATGGGCACACCTTACAGGCTTTGGGCGATTGTGCGGAACATTTCTATGTTTGTTTCGTTGACGCCATCGTCACGGAATTTGCGATCAGCCCCGGTTGCGACGATAACAACACCGCGCGGTTGGTCGAAATAGATGTACTGACCATAAACGCCACGGGCCAGAAACTCGCCTTCATGCGCGCCGACGGGGATCCACCACTGGTAGCCATACCCGATCTCTCCGGCTTTGGTGGGCGCGCTGGGAAAAACGGATTCCGCAATCCATTCGGCGGGCACGATCTGCTGGCCATTATGCTCGCCGTTTTGCAGGATCATCTGTCCAAACCGGGCAAAGTCGCGAGTTGTGAAGTTCAACCCGCCCAAGACGAAAGCCACGCCAGCGCCGTCGGTTACGTAGTAGCCGTCGCGTTCAAGGCCCAGAGGTTCAATGATCTTTTCGGTCAGCAAGTCAGCCACAGACCGGTCCGTCGCACCGCGAACAATCATGCCGATAACGTGGGTGTCGATCGAGACATATTGCCATGTCTCGCCGGGCTCGACGAACGTTTCGTTCAGCGAGGCGGCAAAGTCATCCAGCTCCCCACCCAGGGCGACGACGCGACCCATTCGGTTGATGTCGGAGTTGTAGTCCAGATAGTCCTCGTCGAAGGTCACACCGCTGGCCATGTTCAGAACATTGCGGATCGTTGCGCCGTCATAGGCCGTCCCCTGCAGTTTCGGGGCGTATTTGACCACCGGATCGTCCAGCGAGTCGATGGCGCCTTCGGCCATCAGGATGCCGAACAGGGCGGACAGATAACTTTTGGCGACCGACCAGGATATCCGGCGATCCTCGGGGGCGGTTCCCAAATAGTATTCTTCGAACCTGATCTGCCCGTCCTGCATCACCAGCAAAGAGGTTACGACCCGGTCTTCGACCCATTTGTCCGTGCCCTCGGGCAGGTCAAAACCGGGGCCGTAGGGCAGTTCGAATGTCGCGCCTTCCCCTCTTGGCATGTCGACAGTCAGAAAGGCGTCATCCATGTGAGAGAAGTTGTGAATGATCTTTTCTTCGGAAAACAAAGAGTTCACGGCCATCAGGCGCTGAATCTCTTCGCGCTTCCAAACGCCAACGACTACCGCTGCCAGCACCAACATCAAAACGATGCGCAGCACCCATTTCATCAGGGTTCGCATATGTTACCTCCCGCTTTTGGTGTGCATTGGAGCGCGGACTGGCGCAGTTCGCAATTGAGACGTAGCGGCAACATCGTTGGCCTTACTTGAACTTGTCCATCAGTTTTTGCATGGCGGACCTGGTGTCCGCCTCGGGTTCAGGCGCCGCTGCAGGGACCGATTTCGAGGAGGCCGCAGCGGTTTTCGATGACCGTGGAGGCGCGGTGCGCAATGCGACCGCGTTCATGAATTTGCCACCATCGCCATCTGCCAAATGACCGGCACCGTCGGAAACCCCCCGCAAGACGTCTTCCAGCCAATCCGAATCTGCCTTGGCAAAGTCACCCAGGACATATGGTGAGACCAGTTCCTTACGGCCCGGATGCCCAATGCCCAGACGAACTCGATCATAGGCCGGGCTGATATGGTCATGGATCGACCGCAGACCGTTATGCCCGGCGTGACCTCCACCTGCTTTCGCACGCACCTTACCGGGCGCAAGATCCAGCTCGTCGTGAAAAACGGTCACATCGGTTGAGTCCAGCTTATAAAAGCGCATCGCCTCACCCACGGATTGACCCGAGCGGTTCATGAAGGTTTGTGGCTTGATCAGCAGCACCTTTTCCGAACCTAGTCGCCCTTCGGCGATTTCTGCCTGAAACTTTGATTTCCACGGGCCGAAACCGTGATCGTCGGCAATCCTGTCCAGTGCCATAAAGCCGATATTGTGCCGGTTCCGGGCATATTTCTGCCCCGGATTGCCCAGCCCGACAAAAAGTTTCATGGTTCTGCTCCGCGCGTCATTGTACGACTTGCTTCCTCATGCCCCGAATTGGATCGGAATTCCAGTGAGACTTCGTCTGCCATTGCCTGTCGCTAACAGCAGCAAGTGAGGCGCGCCTGGCCAGTAGGGCCGTGATTTCAACCTGCCTGAGCGAATGACGGTGCCGGCGGCAAGCAAGTGCGAAGATCCGCATTCGACAAAAAAACGGGGCTCCAAAGGAACCCCGTTTCAATTTCAAGGTACTGAAACCTGAACTTATTCTTCGGCTTCCTGACCGACGACTTCAACTTCGTCTACGGCCACTTCGCCCTCTTCACCCTCTTCGTCATCATCCGTTACCAGACCGGTCGGTGCCGAGATGTTCGCGATCACGAAGTCACGATCGATGGTCGGCTTGGTGCCTTCGGGCAGTTCGACCGATGAAATGGTGGCAACGTCGTTGATGTTCATTCCGGTCACGTCAACAGTGATCTTCTCAGGAATATCACCTGCGGTGCACAGCAGTTCGACTTCCGGACGGACAACCGTCAAAACGCCGCCCTTTTTGATGCCGGGTGCTTCTTCCTCGTTGATGAACTCAACCGGGATGAACAGCGCGATCTTGGTGGTGCGACGCAGGCGCATCAGATCCAGGTGGGTCGGCAGGTCTTTGACGACGTCACGCTGAACGTCGCGGCAGATGACGCGGACGTCTTCCTGGCCTTCAACCTTCAGGTTCCACAGGGTCGACTTGAACCGGCCAGCTTTCAGGCGCTTGAACAGTTCGTTGAACGGGATCTGAATCGGCAGCGGTTCTTTGTCGCCACCAAATACAATGCCCGGAACCATGCCGTCGCGGCGTGCCTGACGAGCGGCGCCCTTGCCTGTCCCCGTCCGTTCCAGAGCTACGAGATCAGGAATCTCTCCAGCCATGATAATTCTCCAATGTTAGGGCGGGCATCCTCCAAGGCTGTATGCCCGCGTGAAGCCGCGTCCTTAGCTTGAATTGTCAGGTTTGGAAAGGGGTTTTTAGCGGTCTTCATATTTTGCGAGGATCTGCCTCGTGCTCCGGGATATTTGGGGCCAGATGAAGAGCGGATCCCCTGCTTCATCTGGCAGAAAATATCCCGGGGGATTCGCAGCTTGCTGCGGTAGGTGTAGAGCCCCATTTAACATGGCTTGCTGAAAGGTTTTGCGAGATCAGGCTTGCCATCGGCCGCCGAAATCCTCGGGGATCAGCAGGTTGTGGCGACCCAGGCCGCTCACATCCCGCTCGCCGCACAGGGCCATCGTGGTATCCAGCTCTTTGTGGATGATATCCAGAGCGGTGGTGACACCTTGTTGGCCCATCGCACCCAGTCCATAGACAAAAGCGCGACCGATGTAAGTACCCTTGGCCCCAAGTGCCAGCGCTTTGAGAACGTCCTGCCCGGACCGGATGCCGCTGTCCAGATGGACTTCGACGTCATCACCAACTGCGTCCATGATTTCAGGCAAAACGCGGATCGAAGTGAGCGCCCCGTCCAACTGTCGCCCGCCGTGGTTTGAAACAACGATGGCATCTGCGCCCAGCTTAGCCGCCATCTTCGCGTCTTCGGCATCCAGAATGCCTTTCAGGATCACCTTGCCGCCCCATTGTTCCATCAGCTTTTCGACCTTTTTCCAATCGAGGCTGGGGTCGAATTGCTCGGCCGTCCACGCGCCCAGCGATGAGGCATCAGAAACGCCTTCGGCATGACCAACGATATTGCCAAATTCGCGCCGATGTGCGCCCAGCATTTCTATCCCCCAAGCCCATTTGGTCATGAGGTTTGCGATTGTCTTGGCTGTCAGTTTCGGAGGCGCGGACAAGCCATTTTTCAGATCTTTGTGGCGCTGCCCCAGAATTTGCAGGTCCAGGGTGATCACCAATGCGGAACATTTAGCATCCTTGGCGCGCTGGATCAGGCGACCGACGTAATCCTGATCCTTCATTGCATAAAGCTGGAACCAAAAGGGTTTGCTTGTATGCCCTGCGACATCCTCGATCGAGTTGATCGACATGGTCGACAGGGTGAAGGGCACGCCGAACTCCTCGGCAGCCTTTGCGGCCTTCATCTCACCGTCCGCGTGCTGCATGCCTGTCAAGCCAACTGGGGCCAGAGCCACCGGCATCGCAACATCCTGCCCGATCATCTGCGTTGCAGTCGAGCGTCCGTCCATGTCCACGGCGACCCGCTGGCGCAGCCTGATATCTTCGAAATCCGAGCTGTTCTCGCGGAAGGTTTGTTCGGTCCAACTGCCGCTTTCGGCATAGTCGAAAAACATGCGCGGCACGCGGCGTTCGTAGATGCGTTTCAGGTCGTCGATATTGGTAATAACGGGCATTTGTTTCGGCCTTCGCGGAATTGGTTCTTTTTGTTACCAACCATTTGAGGCCCTCGCAACGTCGGGACTTTGCGATGCGACGCCACGAATTCCGGGCAAGAAAAAAAACGCGGCCGGACAGGGCCGACCACGTTGAAATTTGATCAGGCCTCGCTCAGGCCGAGTGGGCGCCGTCAGCCAGAGATTTCACGAAATCCAAAACTTCACCGGTGGGCTTGCCCGCAGCGATCTGGCTGACGATAGCGGAGCCGACCACTGCACCATCAGCAACAGTTGCGATTGCCTGTGATTTTTCAGGTGTATTGATCCCGAACCCGACGATCACTGGTAAATCGGTTGCGGATTTGATGCGGGCGACCTCGGGGCCAACATTTGTAGCTTGGGCTTCGGCCGCACCGGTAATGCCGGTGATTGACACGTAATACACAAAACCCGACGTGTTCTGCAGAACGCGGGGCAGGCGTTTGTCATCGGTGGTTGGCGTGGCCAGACGAATGAAGTTCAATCCAGCAGCCTGCGCAGGCAAGCACAGTTCTTCGTCTTCCTCGGGCGGCAGGTCGACGACGATCAGACCGTCAATTCCGACCTCTTTGGCATCTGCAAGGAACTTATCGACGCCGCGGCTGTAGATCGGATTGTAGTAGCCCATCAGCACAATCGGAGTGGTGTCGTCGGTCTCGCGGAACGCGCGGGCCAGATCCAAAGTCCGCTGCAAAGTCATGCCGCTGTCCAGTGCGCGTTGACCGGCGGCTTGGATCGTCGGGCCGTCTGCCATCGGATCGGTAAAGGGCAGACCCAGTTCGATGACATCGACACCTGCGCCGGGCAGGCCCTTTACGATTTCAAGCGAGGTTTCGAAATCCGGGTCACCGGCCATGATGTAGGCGACGAACGCCTTCTTTCCCTGTTCTTTCAGAGCGGCGAACTTGGCGTCGATACGGGTCATAAGCTGTCCTTGCAATCAGGTTCAGGCCTGATGTGCAGAAACTTTGAGGGGAAATCAATCCCGCCGGGGCAGATTGCTTCAGAACGCGTAATGATACCGCAGCAAAACGGAGTTGACGCCCGGGTTATCGTCCTGTGTGCTTGCGTTCGATTTGTGAGTAATTGCCAGGGACACGCTGTTGCCGTTGTTCAATGTGTAACCGAGGCCCAGCAAGCTACGAATCTGGAATTCACCACCCAGATCGTTGAGTGCGTCACCTTCTGAAAAATACCCGGGCATAACGCTTCCTTCGACGAACCAACGGTCGGCAAAGGTGTATGTCCCGATCAGGCCAATCCCGATATGAACGTCGGCGGCGGTATCTATGGTCAGGGCACCACCCCATGTGGCGGAAAAACGCGTGGCCTCGTGAAAGGGACGGTGATGGTATTCGAGCGAGATTACGGCTTCATCGTCAGAAAGGCTGTCAGAAAAATCCGAGAACCCGGCGCCAAAGACAACGGATTGAGCGTGCGCCGCTTGGGCAGCTAAAAACAGCGCAACGGTAGCAGTTAAATACTTCATATCTCATATTCACTATTTGTTTGTTCACAAAGTCTTACATGGTGAGCTTAGTGTGTTGGTTTCAATCCGGGCAAGATCACGAATGCGCAACTGGGTCGTGATGTTGTAATTCGGATCAGCGGCGCCTTTTGCAGTCCGGCTTGCGCATTGCCTCGGACCTGCATAGAAGCAGCGCTCGAATGGTATGCAGGAGGCCGTCATGGGCTTTAAAATGGGAATCGTGGGTCTGCCGAATGTGGGTAAGTCGACCCTCTTCAACGCGCTGACCAAGACCGCAGCTGCTCAGGCGGCGAATTTCCCGTTTTGCACAATCGAACCCAATGTGGGTGATGTTGCCGTGCCCGATGATCGGCTCGACAAGTTGGCGGCGATCGCAAGCTCGAAACAGATCATTCCCACGCGGATGACCTTTGTTGATATCGCTGGTCTGGTGAAGGGCGCCTCGAAGGGCGAGGGGCTGGGCAACCAGTTTCTGGCCAACATCCGCGAGACTGATGCGATTGCACATGTGCTGCGCTGTTTCGAAGATGGCGATGTGACCCACGTGGACGGCCGCGTCGATCCTGTGGCCGATGCTGATACCATCGAGACCGAACTGATGCTGGCCGATCTGGAAAGCATCGAAAAGCGCCGCGCCAATCTGGTGCGAAAGCTGAAAGGCAATGACAAAGAGGCGCAGCAGCAGGAACGTTTACTGGCTGAAGCGCAGGCGATGCTGGAAGACGGCAAACCCGCGCGTCTGGTCGAAGTCTCCGACGAAGACGCCAAGGCATGGACGATGCTGCAGCTGCTGACCACAAAACCGGTTCTCTATGTCTGCAACGTATCCGAGGAAGAAGCCGCCGAGGGTAACGAATATTCCGCCCGCGTGGCTGAAATGGCTGCGGCTCAGGGCAATTCCCACGTCATCATCAGCGCCAAGATCGAAGAAGAGATCAGCCTGCTGGAAGAAGACGAAGCCCAGATGTTCCTGGAAGAAATGGGTCTGGAAGAACCCGGCCTCGACCGTCTGATCCGCGCGGGTTACGACCTGCTGAAATTGGAAACCTATTTCACCGTTGGCCCGAAAGAGGCCCGCGCCTGGACCATCCGCACCGGCACCGCTGCGCCCCAGGCCGCTGGTGTGATCCATGGAGATTTCGAAAAAGGCTTCATCCGCGCTGAGACCATCGCCTATGACGACTACATCGCCGCGAATGGCGAACAGGGCGCGAAAGAGGCGGGTAAGATGCGGGCCGAAGGTAAGGGCTATATCGTCAAAGACGGCGATGTGATGCACTTCTTGTTCAACACCTGAGGACACCTCGACTTCATGACAGAGATTGATGAGACTGCGCTTCACTGTTCCACTATTGTTGGAAGGATGGCCCACTCTCTGAAGTTGCGTTTCACACGCCATGAAGCTTGGGCACTGAAAGTTGCGAAGAAAGTGCCTGTTATGGGCTTTTTTACATTTGGAACGTTATGGGTTTGGTTCTTTTTACCCATGATCCCTATTGGTATTTTCTGCGTCTGGCTACTTGAGAACGCTGGCGTGATTGGCGCAATAACCTCAACGGTTCTGGGGGTTGGTGGACTGGCGATTGTCGCCCCATGGTTCTTTCGATGGTACTTCATCTGTGTGGGTCTGATATTTGGGCGCAAAAGGATGGCGCTTTCGAAAGAGGATCAAGTCTCAAGCCGGTTGAAATGCTTGCAAGGCGGGTAGCCTTTTCCCTGAACAGCAGGCTCTGAACTCCGGTTGACTAAGTGTACGCTGACCGTGCGCCCTCCACATACTCACGCTTTTCTCTTTGGCCCAAACCTCGATAGTGTAATTTGCAACATGCCATCCGAGAAAACTCCAAATGATCGAAATCCGTGACCTCCAACTGCTCAACGCTCTGGCGCGGCATCGTCATTTTGCCAAAGCGGCCGAAGAATGCGGTATTTCTCAGCCAGCGTTTTCCATGCGCATTCGGAATCTCGAGGACCGGCTGGGTGTCTCCATCGTGCGCCGCGCCAACAGGTTTCAGGGCTTGACCGAAGAAGGCGAGATGATCGTCCAACGTGCGCGACGCATTCTGGATGAGACAAAGGCGTTGGAACAGCAGGTTCTGGCCTCGAAGGGTGAGATTACCGGAACACTCAAACTGGGTGTGATCCCAACCGCGATTGCCTTTACCGGACGGCTGATCAAGCGGCTGCATCAGGCGCATCCGCGCGTTGTCACACGGATCGAAACCATGTCGGCCTCGTCCATTCAGCACCGGTTGGACGAGGGTAGTCTGGATGCGGGGATTACCTATGGCGACAGCATTGGCACCGATCTGCGGCAGGTGCAGCCGTTGTACGAAGAGACTTACGTGCTGTTGATCCCGTCACATATGACCGATGAAACCGGACCGATCCCATGGACACAAGTCGCCGAGTTTCCACTCAGCCTGCTTGAGCCGCAGATGCAGAACCGTCGCATTCTGGACCGCATCTTCGCTGAGCAGGGGCTCCATCCCCAAGTGGTCGCCGAAACCAGTGGCTTTACCGCCTCAATGGTCATGGCGCGTGAAGGGCTGGCAGCCACCGTTGTGCCCCGCGTTCTGGTTCGGGCGCTGGGTGATCTTAAGGGTACGAAAGTGCTGCCTCTGGTCGATCCTGTTGTAAGTAAACCGATTTGTCTGGCCACCTTAAGCCGAGACCCGGAATTGCCAACGGTTGGGGCTTTGCGCGCTGTGGTGACGTCTTTGCGGTGATAAGGTGTCGTTATCGTGCGATAGCGATAAGCGATTTGACGATATGCTATTCTGATGAGACACGGAGCCTTAATCGGAGGGCATCATGGCACCATTAGATACCAAGCCATCAGGCGCACCCAAGGGCGTCTGGAAGTCAGGTAAAGGCAAAGGGCGGCATTCGCCCAAAGGCCGTCAGTTCACGGATGAGGCGCAGGCCGAGATTGCGCGCCTGCTGGGCGACCGCCCGCGCCGCCGCGATCTGCTGATCGAATTTCTGCATTTGATCCAGGATGAACACGGCCATATCAGCGCCGACCATATCGCCGCGTTGGCGGTTGAGATGCGGATCGGTCAGGCCGAGATCTATGAGACCGCGACGTTTTACGCCCATTTCGACGTGTTGAAAGAAGGCGAGGTGCCTCCGCCCGCGCTGACGATCCGAGTCTGTGACTCTCTGTCCTGCGAAATGGCCGGTGCCCAGCAGTTGCAAAAAGCTCTGGAAGACGGGTTGGACGCATCCGAAGTGCGTGTGGTGCGCGCGCCCTGCATGGGGCGTTGCGATACCGCCCCGGTGCTAGAGATTGGTCACAACCACATCGACCATGCGACTCCTGAAAAGGTGCAGGCCGCAATTGCCGCCGGTGATACTCACGCCCATCTGCCCGATTACGAAACCTTTGCCGCCTATGAGGCAAACGGTGGCTACGCCAAGCTGAAAGAGCTGCGCGAGAGAGGTGACTGGGAGAAAGTACAAGAAGACGTTCTGTCCTCAGGCCTGCGCGGTCTGGGTGGTGCTGGTTTCCCGTCCGGCAAGAAATGGGGCTTTGTTCGCATGAACGAAGGCACCCGCTATCTGGCCGTGAACGGTGACGAGGGCGAGCCCGGTACCTTCAAAGACCGCTATTATCTGGAGCGTGCGCCTCATGTTTTCCTTGAGGGTATGCTGATCGCTGCATGGGCGGTCGAGGCAGAGACGTGCTTCATCTACATGCGTGATGAATACCCTGCGGTGCTTGAAATCCTCGCCCGCGAGATTGCCGCGTTGGAAGAGGCCGGGATCGTCGAAAAGGGTTACATTGACCTGCGCCGAGGCGCTGGTGCTTACATCTGCGGTGAAGAATCCGCGATGATCGAGTCGATCGAGGGTAAGAAGGGCCTACCGCGCCACCGTCCTCCGTTTGTGGCGCAGGTTGGGGTCTTTAATCGTCCGACCTTGGTGCACAATGTCGAGACGCTGTATTGGGTCTCAAAGATCTGCCGCGAAGGGCCGCAGATTCTGAACTCTGTCGAAAAAAATGGTCGCAAGGGTCTGCGCAGCTACTCAATCTCGGGGCGGTTGGCCAAGCCGGGTGTTTACCTGCTGCCTGCGGGTTCGACCATATTGGACGTGATTGAGGCCGCTGGCGGCATGATCGAAGGTCAGACCTTCAAAGCGTATCAGCCGGGCGGTCCGTCCTCGGGTCTGCTGCCTGCGTCGATGGACGATATCCCATTGGATTTTGACACGCTGCAGCCACATGGCACCTTTATCGGATCCGCCGCTGTGGTGGTTCTGTCCGATCAGGACACCGCACGCGATGCCGCGCTGAACATGCTGCGCTTCTTCGAAGATGAAAGCTGTGGCCAGTGCACGCCTTGCCGGGCGGGCTGCGAAAAGGCTGTGAAGCTGATGCAGGCTGACAAGTGGGATCAGGATCTTCTGGAAGATCTGTGCCAGGTCATGGGCGATGCCTCGATCTGCGGTCTGGGGCAGGCGGCCCCGAACCCGATCCGTCTGGTCATGAAACACTTCGCTGACGAAATCTGAGGGAGACAGAGCCATGCTTGATGCAAGCCCAACCAAGACCGTCACCTTCAACCTGAACGGCGATGATGTCACCGTGCCCGAGGGCTGGACCATCTGGGAAGCCGCCAAGGGGCAGGGATTTACCATTCCGCACCTCTGCCACAAGCCGCAGCCGGGCTATAAACCCGACGGTAACTGCCGCGCCTGTATGGTCGAAGTGGAAGGCGAGCGCACTCTGGTCGCCTCATGCGTCCGTCCGGCTGCGGACGGAATGGTGGTAATAACCGATAGCGACCGGGCCGAGAAATCGCGCGCCATGGTCATGGAATTGCTGGTCGCCGACCAACCCGAAGAGGCGCACGATAAAGCCAGCCACTTCTGGGATATGGCCAAGCTGAACGATGTCAGCGACAGTCGCTTCCCGGCGAAGGAGGCCGAGAAGATCCCGCTGCTGGATGACAGCCACGTTGCGATGCGCGTCAATCTGGACGCTTGCATCAACTGCAACCTCTGTGTCCGTGCTTGTCGCGACGTGCAGGTGAATGACGTGATCGGCATGGCCGGTCGCGGACACACCGCACAGGTGGTGTTTGACCAGAACGACCCGATGGGGGATTCGACCTGTGTCGCCTGTGGTGAATGTGTTCAAGCCTGCCCGACCGGTGCATTGATGCCAGCTACTGTGTTGGACGAAAAGCAGCAGGGCGACAGCAAGGATTACGATAGCGAAACCGAAAGTGTCTGCCCGTTCTGCGGCGTCGGCTGCAAAGTCTCGCTGAAGGTCAAGGACGGCAAGGTCAAGTATGTCGAAGGTATTAACGGCCCGGCAAACGAAGGCCGCTTGTGTGTCAAAGGCCGCTTTGGCTTTGACTATATCCATCACCCGCACCGCCTGACCAAGCCGTTGATCCGGCGTGAGGATGCGCCTGCGAAGGGGCTGAATGTCGATCCGGGCAATCTGGGCACTCATTTCCGCGAGGCGACTTGGGAAGAGGCCATGGATCTGGCGGCCACCAAGCTGAAGGCGCTGCGTGATGAAGATCCGCGCAACGTCGCTGGCTTTGGTTCGGCCAAATGTACCAACGAAGAAGCCTATCTGTTCCAGAAGTTCATTCGCCAGGGCTTCAAGCACAACAATGTCGACCACTGCACCCGTCTGTGCCATGCCTCATCCGTGGCGGCGCTGATCGAGAACGTGGGCTCGGGCGCGGTGACAGCCACCTTTAACGAGGTCGAGAACTCGGATGTGGTTATCATCATCGGCGCCAACCCGATTGAAAACCACCCCGTGGCGGCGACCTACTTCAAGCAGTTCACCAAGCGCGGTGGCAAGCTGATCGTTATGGATCCGCGTGGCGTTGGTATGCGCAAGTTTGCGGATGAAATGCTGCAATTCCGTCCGGGTGCTGATGTCTCGATGCTCAACGCGATCATGAACGTGATCGTCGAGGAAGAGCTGTACGACAGCCAGTACATCCACCGCTGGACCGAGAACTGGGAAGCCGAAAAAGAGCATCTGCGCGCCTTCACACCCGAGGCGATGGCACCGATCTGCGGCATTGAGCCAGATCAGCTGCGCCGTGTCGCGCGTACCTTCGCGCAGGCCAAGGCTGGTCTGATCTTCTGGGGTATGGGCGTCAGTCAGCACATCCACGGCACGGATAACTCGCGATGCCTGATCTCGCTGGCATTGATGACCGGCAATGTTGGTAAACCCGGCGCGGGTCTGCACCCGCTGCGTGGCCAGAACAACGTGCAGGGCGCGTCTGACGCGGGTCTGATCCCGATGTTCCTGCCGGATTATCAGTCGGTTACGGATGACGGCATTCGAGCCAAGTTCAACAACGTCTGGAACTCGGACGACTTCTCTTCCGAGAAGGGCCTGACTGTGACCGAGATCATCGATCAGGCGTATGCGGGCAACATCAAGGGCATGTATATTCAGGGCGAAAACCCGGCCATGTCCGACCCTGATGTTGGTCACGCACGGGAAGCTTTGGCCAGGTTGGAGCTGATGATCGTGCAGGATATCTTCCTGACCGAAACGGCCAACTATGCCGACATCATCCTGCCTGCCTCGGCGCTGTATGAAAAGAACGGCACCGTGTCGAACACCAACCGTCAGGTTCAGCGTGTGCGTCCGGCTGTGGCACCTCCGGGTGAGGCGCGTGAGGACTGGAAAATCACCGTCGAGCTTGCGCAGCGCATCGGGCTGAACTGGGATTACACCGATGTAAGCCAGGTGTTTGATGAGATGAAGCTGACCATGGCGTCACTCGACAACATCACCTGGGAGCGGCTTGAGACCGAGACGATCACCTATCCGTCGCTCAGTGAAACCGATCCGGGACAAGCGATCGTGTTCGGTGATGGCTTCCCGCGGACAGACGGACGAGCCAAGTTCACCCCGGCCAGTGTCATCCCGCCGGATGAAGCGCCGGATGAGGAATACCCGATGATTGCCACAACCGGCCGTCAGCTGGAACACTGGCACACCGGGTCGATGACTCGCCGGTCCAACGTTCTGGATGCTGTGGAACCGGAAGCAAACTGTTCGATGAACCCGCGCCAGCTGAAACTGATGGGGATCGAGCCAGGCGAAATGATCCGTCTCACCACGCGGCGCGGTTCGATCGAAATTATGGTTCGAGCCGACCGGGCGATCGCCGAAGATATGGTGTTCATTCCGTTCGCCTATGTCGAGGCGGCGGCGAACATTCTGACCAACTCGGCCATCGACCCGTACGGTAAGATCCCCGAGTTCAAGTTCTCGGCCATTCGCGTCGAAAAGATCGAAGACGCCATCGCGGCGGAGTAAATCCGCCACGTGCACCATTAAAAAGGCGGCCCATTGGGTCGCCTTTTTCTTTCCTTGACAGCAGCTTACCTGTGGCCAACCCTATCACCGTTCTTGGTGGAGGAGTTTTACATGGCACGCCGCTTCGTCGATCTGTCAGTTCCGTTGGAAATCGGCATCGTGTCGGACCCGCCGATCATGTTACC
The DNA here is from genome assembly GCF_900143525.1 of Ruegeria sp. Alg231-54. Taxonomy (GTDB): domain Bacteria; phylum Pseudomonadota; class Alphaproteobacteria; order Rhodobacterales; family Rhodobacteraceae; genus Ruegeria. The sequence continues at coordinate 140,921 of NZ_FREZ01000008.1, forward strand.
CGAAATCGAATATTTGGCCCATGACCAGACCGCCGAACAAGTCATGTCCTTTTTTCCGGGCCTGCAGAAAGATGACCTGCCCGGCGGCGAGGGCTGGGCCATCGAACGCCTTCAGATCGCGACGCACAATGGCACCCATCTGGACGCGCCTTACCATCACCATTCGACCATGAACAATGGTGAGAGGGCGATCACCATCGACGAAGTACCGCTGGAATGGTGCATGAACCCCGGAGTGAAACTGGATTTTCGCCATTTCGACGATGGCTATGTGGCGACCGCCGCCGACGTCGAAGCCGAGTTGAAACGGATTGGCCACGAATTGCAGCCACTGGATATCGTGGTCGTGAATACCTCGGCTGGCACGCGTTATGGGCATCCGGACTATCTGGCCAAAGGATGCGGCATAGGGCGCGAGGCAACGCTGTACCTGACCAAACGCGGGGTGCGCGTGACAGGAACCGACGCCTGGAGTTGGGACGCACCGTTTCCATTGACCGCGCAGGAATATGCTGAAACGCAAGACGCATCAATTATATGGGAAGGGCACCGGGCCTCGATGGAGGTCGGCTATTGTCACATGGAAAAACTGACGAACCTTGAAACCTTGCCGCCCACCGGGTTCGAGATTTCCTGTTTCCCGTTCAAGATCAAAGGGGCCTCAGCTGGATTCATCCGCGCGGTCGCGATCTTTGAGACCCAAGAAGGAGCACTTGATGCAACTGACGCCTGAAGCGCTGGCCGGACATGACGGACCCTATGATGCCCCGCTTGTATTCCGCGGGTTCAAGGCGCGCCCCGAGTGGATTGACTATAACGGTCACATGAACGTGGGCTACTACGGCGTTGCTTTCGACAATGCGCTGGAGCTGTTGATGGTGGATCATCTTGGGCTGGGTGAGGCGCAGGTAAATGCGATGGGGCAGGGACCTTACATTTTGCAATCCCACATGAATTTCCTACGCGAAGTACTGGAAGGTGAGGCCTTCAGCATCCGGTTTCGGATGCTGGACGCAGATCACAAACGCGGCCACTATTTCGCACAGATGGTGTCTGAAAAAGACGGTGCTGTCTGCGCCACGCAGGAAGCGTTGTTCATGAATGTCAACCATACGACCGGCCGGTCAGCTCCCTATCCGGACTGGGCCGTCGCGCGTCTTCAGAGCATGGTGAGGGATCATGCGGCGATCGACCCGGCCCCAGAGGTCGGACACCCGATCGGCATCCGCAGAAAGTGAACTGAGGCCTGCTTAGTAGTCGCGCGAAAAAAAGACCCCAACACCGGTCTCACCCCGTCCATCTACAGTGCCTTTCACGGTGAAACTGTCGGTAACGTCCAGGTTCAGGTTAACCTCGGTGTCGCCTTCGGTGTTGACGGTGAAATCGGTGTAGAGGTTGTCGCTCAGATACGCCCCGGCGCCGAGCCGACCCGCGCCACCGTCGGACACGCCGATGTCCACGGTGTCGACGCCCGTAGACTCGCGCAGGCCTTTGGTCGCGTCTCCGCCAGCGCCGCTGAGTTGTGCCAGCGAGGCCGCCATCTGAGCGATAACGAACGGTGACAACTCTGAGAAGCGATTGCCGAACAACAGCATTGCCAGCGCTTCCTCGGCCGGACGCTCAGGGTCGGAAAAGACGTTAACCTCAGGAGAGTCCAGTGGCCCGGCGATCTCGATCGTTGCGGTGCCGTCAGAGGTGCTGGTCGAGGATTCGAACTCGATATAGGGCGTCAGGTCCCCTTGCAGCGTCACAATGCCCTTGGTCAGGGCCAGCCTGCGCCCCAGAATGTCAAAGTTACCACGGATCAGTTCGATCTGACCCGATGGGATGACCGAGGACGTGGTGCCGCCGATGTTTATTCTTCCCCCCAGCTCTGCGTTGACGCCACGCCCGCGGACAAACACGGCCTTGGGTGCCAAAAGACTGACATCCAGGGCGATACGAGAATTGCTTTTATTGCCGTCTTCCTTCTGGACGAGGCCCGCGCGTTCACGGGTCACATAGCCTGACCCGCTTTCATTCACATGCACGATGTCTGGGATAGGAGCCGTCCCCACGGCACCTGATGCGGCCGCTAGGTTGATATTGGTTTCGCCAAACGTGATCTGTCCAGAGATCGAGCTGTTACCCGCCAGCGCCCCGGTCATCGCAATTTGCCCGTTCAGCGTGGTTTCATACAGCAACTGATCGGTCAATATGAGGCTGTTAAGGGCAGTCGTGATATTGGCATTGAATGGTGGTGAAAGGTCTACAGGCCCGCTGACGGTAAAATTACCGCCGGCCCGTGGGCCGCCGCTCAGGGAAATCGTGGCGCGGCTATTTGCAAGTTGGACCGATCCGCTGATGCCTGTGATCGTCTGTCCCGCGCCGGGAATTGCCAGCGACGTACCGGAAGTGGTGATCGAACCGGATAGGGATTCCAGTGCGGGTTTGCCCGACAGGGTAAGGTCATAGCGAGCGCTGCCGTCGATCTTGTTGGGCGTGATAAAGATATTGGCAATGCCAAGATTGACGCCGCCAACGGCCTTCATGTCCGCTTCTCCGGTGCTTTCGTCGAAGGTACCAGAGACTTTGCCGCTAATCTCCGCAGGGCCGTCGGCCTGGGCGTCGATTGTCCAGACACCCTTGTTGCGTTTGGCGCTGCCTTTGGCGGCCACTGTACCCGGAAACTCAGGTACAAAACGCTCGATCCGGTTGAATTTGGCGTCAAAGTCCAGATCTGCTGACCCATCGCTGTCTACCGTCCCGGCAAGATTGGCGTATGAGCTGTCGGGGCCATTCAGGTTGACCGTGCCTTCCACGCCCTTGGATGTCGGGGCAATGTTTCCATCCAACGTCAGTGGACCGGACATCGTGTTCAACACCCGCGCCAGATCGTCCAATTTGACCGAGAAATCCAGCCCGCCCGCTTGACGGTCCAGCTTGCCCGAAGCCGTCGCGGTTATGGCCGTTCCGTTCAGGCGGAAGTTTTGAATGCTAAGGCCTTCTTCCCCATTCTGTGCATCTACGGACAGGGTCGTCTGGCCCTGAATCAGTTTGTCCACGGCCTCGATGCCGGTCTGAATGTCGTTGGCATCGAGGTTACCTTGAACATCGAAGGCTCGGGTAGACAAGGTACCGTTGCCTTGCACGTTTGCCGCGATTGAACCGGCCAGATCACGCCCGGCCAAACCGGAAAACAGGGACAGGTTCGGCACATTCAATTTCGCTTGGCCATCTGCCGACAGATCTCCGGTGGGGTCGTCTACGGTCGCCTGAACCTGTGCGCTAAGGGCGCGGCCATTCACCGAGGCGCTGCGGATGTCGATACTGTCTGCGGTTCTGGCACCGTCCCATTCGATCTCGGTTCTGCCGGTCAGTAGCGGGTCAATATCGGCCATGCCGGTCTTGACGTTCTGACCTGTCACGCTGGCCGTGCCGTCAAATTCCAGCGTTTGTACCGTGCCTGTGCCGTTCACGGTCGCCTGTAGTGAACCGCCAAGGTCGCGTTTTGCCAAGCCAGAGAAGACCGACAAATCCGATGCGTTGACCCGCGCTTGCCCATCAATTGTCAGGTTGCCGTCCGGGGTGGTCACAACACCGCTGGCCACAGCTTTGGCGGCCTCGCTGTCCAGATCGAACTCACGGATAGTTATGCCGTCTGTGTCGCGGCTGGCGTCCAGAGTGATTGTGGTCTCTCCGGCAATCACGGGGTCGATATCATCACGGCCAGTAGACAAGTCGCGGCCCTGAACCATGACTTTGCCGTCAAAGCTGCGTTCCAGCGGTGAACCTTTTCCGGTCACACTGGCCGAGACCTGCCCGCCAAGATCCAGCTTGGCGAGTTCCGAAAAGCGCGACAGGTCTGTTGCGTCCAGCTTGGCCGTTCCGTCGACCGTCAAGCCGCTGGTCAGCCCGGCAATCAGCGCGTCCAGCGCCAGCGTGTAGTCAGAGCCCACAAGCTCGAAACCAGACAGGTTCAGTGACTGGTCGCTGCTATAGTCGAACTGGCCATCAAGCGTGATGCGATCGCCCAAAGCCGTGGTAAGCGCGTCATCGGCCATCTCTATTCCGCCGACCGCGATTTGAACGTCGCCATCGACGGTCAGAACCTCGCCCTGATCCAGGGTGCCTTGTGCTGTGATCCGGGTATCACCCAGCTTGGCCTGCGGGGATGCAAATTCGTTGGCCGTCAGGCTCAGATCCCAAAGGTTGCCGTTCTGGCGGTCAAACAGCGCCGAAATCTGTGCCGCCTTGAGCGATGTGTCGCCTCCTGCCACCGGCAGCACGACGACTTCCCCATCCGGCGGGGCAATGCGCCCTTGCAGCGCGGCCAGTTGCAAAGTGCCGCCTTCAGCCAGTTGCAATTCACCCTTCAGATCCAGCGCCTGCGTGGTGAGTTCCAGATCCGAGATGTCCAGCGCGCCATCGGGCTTGGTCTGGCCATCGACATAAAGCCGTGATTTTGGGCCGAAGAACGGATCGACGTCCTCCCCCAGGAAGGGGGTCAGATCGCCATTCAGATCCGCGGTGAACGCAATGCCTTTCGCTGCGCCGCCCTCGGCCGCCTGCAGCTGAACCTGCCCAGTGACGCGCATCTGGTTGTCGCTGCTCAGCCCAATATCAGCGGTGAAATCCGACAGCGGGCCCGCGCCCTTGGCTGTCAGGCCGATCGGTGGGCTGTCAGGGATCTTCAGCGCGGTTGAAATCAGACCGCCAGAGGCCTCGTTCACTTGCAAATCCAGATTGATCTCACTTGTTGAGTTCTGGAAACCAGCGGCCAGCTTGATCTCATCACCTGCGCGGTCCAGTCGGATCACGTCCAGATTGGTGTCCAGCGCCCCATCCGCCAGCGTCAGATTGCCTGTCACGCTCAGATCAGCGGCGACACCGATCAGCGGCTCACCAAGAGATAGCTCATCCACTCGAATTTCACCGATTTCGATGGAAACCGGCAGTTCGGGCAGTTGAAACGGTTGCGTTTCCGCCGAAGCAGGTGGTTCTTCCTTGGTCGTTGTGCCCGGTGCACGGGCAATATCGATTTCCTGCGCGGTCAGAGAGTTGACCGAAAATCGACCGCGGATCAGCGCCAGACGGTTCCAATCAAGTTCGGCGTCCTTGATGGTCAGCCAAACACCTTCATCATCGGCAACTGTGATCTCTTCAATTGTCGCGCGGGCGCTCAACGCGCCTTGCAGGCCCTTAACGGTCACGTTTTGGTCGTCGCCAGAAAGCGTATCTTGCAGGAAGTTTTCCAGCATGCTGCCGCCTTCATCCTGCGCGGCAAGTGGCAAAGGGGCAGACAGCATCAGCCCCGAGATCAATAACGGATATGCGCGACGTCCAATCAAAATGCCTGTCCGATCCCGATGTAGAATTGCAGCCCGTCGCCGGTGTCACCCTGCACTGGAACGGCCAGATCCAGCCGCAACGGACCAAATCCGCCCAGATCATACCGAACCCCAAGCCCGGCACCTGCGTGATATTCTGCGCCGCTGCCGATGAATGAGGACGTGTCCACCGTACCGTAGTCATAAAACCCGACCAGAGATATGGCTTCGGTGACTTTCCCGCGCACCTCGGCAGAAAGACCAAGGAACGATTTGCCGCCTGCAATACCAGTGCCGACAGGGATGCCAAGACTCTCGTAAGGTTGGCCCCGAACCGTTCCGGCGCCGCCCGAGAAGAACAGGAAGTCTGGTGTTACACCGTCCGGCGACGGCCCGAGCACTGATCCCAGTTGTACGCGACCGGCCAAAACCAGCCGTCCACCGGTTCCGAGGCTGGTATAGCCACGCCCGTCAAAAAACATGCGTATGCCGCTTTCGGTTTCGGACAGACCAGCAAAGGGCGTGATCTGCGCGTCCAGATAAAAGCCGCGCGTTGCGCTGACCTTACTGTCGCGCTCGTCCCATTCCGAACGCAAGGGAAGGATGAAATATCGGAACCTGCGGTCATCGCCATAGGCGTCGTCCGCGCTGGACCACTGAAACCCGGCTGAGGCTTCGGCATATAGCCGATCAGAGAACGTGCGCCGGGCACCGTAGGCCAGCGACGCAACGGTGACATTGTAGTTTTCTGTGTTGCGCCGTTCGAGAAGCGCGTTCCAGAAAGTGTTGTCATCGGGACCAAGCCGGTCGGGCTGGTCCAGACGCAAGCCGATCCGGCCGTCGATGTCCTCGGCACCGCCGATATTACGGACTGCCGCCTCGAACCGCAGGCGTTCGGCACGCCGGAATACGTTGCGATGCGTCCAGGTCGCGGTCACGTCTACCCCGTCGCGCGACGCGATCTCGGCGCCAAAGGTTAGCTGGCGTTTTGGCAGATCTTCAAACGTCGCGTCGAAATCCAATGTGCCGTCCGGGTTCGGAGTGTCCCTCTCTTCAATCGAAACAACGTTGAAGGTCCCGGTCCGCCGCAACCGTGTGCCGACCTTCTGGATTTTCTCGGGCGAGTATACCTCGCCTGCCGGAAATCCGGCGATCTTTTCGATTGACCGGTGTCGCACATCGGTGTCGCCCTTGATGATCATTTTGCCAAATCTCAGGCGCGGGCCGGGGGTAAGGTCGATCTCGGCATCCAACTTGGCCTCGGCGTGGCGGGCAATGACTTTCTGGCCTTCAACTTCGGCCTTGGCATGACCCGCGTTGCGCCAACCCTGCACCCCGGCGGACGCGGCTTGTTGGATCGCGCCGGTGGTCGCGAGTTTGCCGACCGCAAACTCCTCGGGCAGAACTGTTTCGGGCGTAATCGGTTGTACGATGGCTTCGCCAAAGGTGAACTTGGGGCCGGTGTTGACCGTGATTACCGCGCTATTGATCTGCGCCGGTACGCTGAGCGAGCTGATCTCAGCTGCTTCTTTTCCGTCCAGTTTGATGCTTACGACTGGGCTGAAATACCCTTCGTCATAAAGAATCTGGACGAGTGTGCGATAATCCGAAAGCGCGGCCGACAAGATCTCAAGCGGCGTGTCCAGCCCGCGGGATTCGGCCGTCGTAACAGAGGAGGTTTCCTCCATCCGCTCTACAAGCTCTTTCGAGGCACCCGGGGCCGTCAGGGTGGTTTCCAAAGCAGCCAATGAGGTCGGCAGGGTCACTATGATAGCGCCGAGAAGGCATCTCTTGAAAAAGCCGCGCGGCCTGCTCCCCGGCATCTGATAGCTCCAACTGCCCCAACTCGAAATCACATTTGCCGTTTTGTGCAAAGCAACGGCTGATTGCATTCATGTTAGAGCATCAGAGTCCTTGCAGGAAAAGACTAAATCCAGCGTCGCCTGAATTTTGCAACCTGTGTGATTGATCGGTCTCGGGATCAGGAACCTGCGTTGCGGAACCAGCGGATAATTGCCTCGCGGTCCGCGGGCTCCATGTAAGTGACGTTTGCGGGGGGCATCGCATGGCTGACCCCTGCCTGCAGATAGATTTGCTGGGCGTTGCGGGCAATGTCGCCCTCGGTTTCCAGCAATACGCCTTTTGGCGCCCACAAAATGCCTTCCCACACCGGTTCGCGTGCGTGGCACATCGAGCAGCGTCCCAAAACGACGTCATGGGCCTCTTCAAAGCCATCGGCAGCAGCGTATTTCTGTTCAAAAGGGGTCAGCGGCTGTGCTTCGGCCTCTTCCAGGGGTTTGTACATAGGGGCGGTAGACAGCCACATGATGGCGATGAACAGCAACGCGGTGACCAGCCATGTCCAGGTCGGATCGCCTGCCCTTGCGTGGCGCGTGTTGAAGTAGTGTCGGATGGTCACACCCATCAGGAAGACCAGAGCCGCGATGATCCAGTTGTATTCTGTCGCAAAGGCCAGTGGGTAGTGGTTCGACAACATCAGGAACACCACCGGCAACGTCAGGTAGTTATTATGCGTCGAGCGCAGCTTGGCGATCTTGCCATACTTTGGGTCAGGTGTACGCCCGTTCTTCAGATCGTCTACCACGATGCGTTGGTTCGGCATGATGATGAAAAACACGTTGGCTGTCATGATCGTAGCCGTGAATGCACCCAGATGCAGCATCATCGCGCGACCGGTGAAAACCTGATTGTACCCCCAGCCCATAACAACCAGCAGCACAAACAGAAGCACCATCAGAAGGGTCGGACGTTCACCCAGACCTGATTTGCACAAGAAGTCATAGATCAGCCAACCAACTGTCAGCGAGGCGGCCGAGATCAGAATGCCTTGCCACAGGGCCAGATCGGCTTTTTGTGCGTCGATCAGATACAGTTCTCCGCCAACCCAATACACGATCATCAGCAACCCAGCCCCGCTGAGCCAGGTCGCGTAGCTTTCCCATTTGAACCAAACTAGGTGTTCCGGCATCCGTTCGGGCGCGACCAGGTATTTCTGGATGTGGTAGAAACCGCCGCCATGAACCTGCCATTCCTCGCCATCCGCCGGGCCGGGGATGTCGCGGTTCAGACCAAGGTCCAGTGCGATGAAATAAAATGAGGATCCGATCCAGGCAATGGCGGTAATAACGTGCAGCCAGCGCACGGCAAAAGCCATCCAGTCCCAGAACACGGCGAAGTCGTACATGAGAAAGCTCTCCGATTGGTTGCCGACACACTAGGCAAAGGGCACTTTCTTCGGTATTCCCTGATATTGTCAAACTGTATCAAAAAAAACGAAAAAATGTCTTATCTCGACAACATCCGTACCTTTGTCAGGGTTTATGACCTTGGCAGCATGTCCGCTGCAGGGCGAGACCTGCGAATCTCGCCTGCGGTGACGTCGGCGCGGATATCTCAGCTTGAAGATCATCTGGGCGTGCGCCTGTTTCAAAGAACGACGCGCAACCTGAGCCCGACAGAGCAGGGGCGGGCATTCTATCCCGGTGCTGTGGCTGTTCTGGATGCGGTAGACGATGCCGAAGCGCAGGTTGTCCACCTGACTGAGGCACCGCGCGGATCGCTGTTTGTGGCTGCTCCACTAGGGGTCGGGCGCAGGGTCTTGGCGCCACACGTACCTGATTTCCTTGCGGAATATCCCGAGATCGATGTGCGCCTGCGGTTGACGGACAGATCCGTTGATCTGACGACCGAAGGTTTGGATTTAGCCTTTTTCATCGGCCAACCTGAAGACAGTACTTTGCGCATTCGCAAGATCGCCGACTGTCAGCGCGTGCTGTGTGCCGCTCCGGCCTATGTTGAACGCAGGGGCATGCCAGCAACGGGCGCGGACCTGGTGTTGCAGCGCCATGAATGCCTGAACCTGAGGTTTCCCGGCGCGACCGAGTTTCAGTGGCAGCTAGAGACACCTGACGGTCCCAAACGGTTCGCAGTCTCTGGCCGGTTTGAATGTGACGATGGGGATGTGCTGACAGACTGGGCGCTGTCAGGGCAGGGGATCGCGATGAAACCGGTTTTTGAGGTGGCTGAGCACCTCAGCGCTGGGCATTTGGTGCCTGTTGCGGTCGAAACACCACCGGTTTCGGTGCAAATGGCTTGCCTTTACACGCATCGCCGCCATCAGGACCCCAAGGCGCGTTTGTTTATGGATTTCATGATTGCACGGATCGGTAAGGTCGTGCGTGGGTCGGAATCTGCTGACAAATAAAGCTGCCGCTTAGCGGCAGCCCCATCTCGCAGTTCAACTGCCTCGGTAGGTCGAATAGCCGTAAGGGGACAGCAACAGAGGCACGTGATAATGTGCCTCGGCATCAGACATGCCAAACCGGAGCGGCACCTGATCCAGAAACAGCGGGTCATCAGCAGCCTGGCCCGATGCGCGCAGATAGTCTCCTGCGAAGAAAACCAGCTCGTAAGTACCAGTTTTGAAAGAGTCTTGTGGCAAGATTGGGCTGTCAGTGCGACCGTCCGAATTGGTCTCCATCTCGGCGATTTTGCGATGGGAGTTCCCCGACACCCGGTAGAGTGCGATTTTCAATCCTTCAGCCGGGCAGCCGCGTGCAGTGTCCAGAACATGGGTCGTCAGATAGCCAGCCACGGGTCTCTCCTTTGATTTGTCTTTTGCTTTGTTACAGTCTGACGCAAAGTTTGAAACAGTGGAAATGCCGAAAGAACCGGAAACAGCGTTTGGATTGATTTGATAATCATCGGCGTGTTTCTGGGGTAAGGCTATTCAAAAGATTAAGAATGGAAGATGCCATGCAGCCCCCTCGCTATCCTCGTGACATGATTGGCTACGGTGCCAACACGCCGAACGCCCAATGGCCAGGCGGTGCAAAGCTGGCCGTTCAGATCGTGTTGAACTACGAAGAGGGCGGCGAGAATTGCGTGCTGCACGGCGATGCGGCGTCCGAGGCGTTTCTGTCCGAAATCGTGGGGGCCGCCCAATGGCCGGACCAGCGCCATTGGAACATGGAGTCGATCTATGAGTACGGCTCTCGCGCTGGGTTCTGGCGACTGCACCGGTTGATGCAGGACTTGCCAATAACAGTCTATGGCGTTGCAACAGCTTTGGCTCGCTCGCCGGATCAGATGGCCGCGATGAAGGCAGCGGGGTGGGAGATTGCCAGCCATGGCTTGAAATGGGTCGAGCACAAAGACATGCCCGAAGATGAAGAGCGCGCACAGATCGCCGAAGCGATCCGCCTTCACACCGAAGTCGTCGGTGAACGACCACGTGGTTGGTACACGGGGCGATGTTCGGAAAACACCGCTCGTCTGGTGGCAGAAGAAGGTGGCTTTGCCTATGTGGCCGACACATATGCGGACGACTTGCCGTACTGGATGCAGACTGGTGGGCGGGATCAGTTGATCGTGCCCTATACACTGGATTGCAACGACATGCGCTTTGCCACGCCGCAGGGCTTCAACTCGGGCGACCAGTTCTATTCCTACCTCAAGGACAGCTTTGATGCGCTCTACGCCGAGGGCGAGGCCGGAGCGCCCAAGATGCTGTCGATCGGTTTGCATTGCCGCCTGATCGGACGACCTGGCCGGGTGATGGCGTTGAAACGGTTTCTGGAATACGCGCGCGGCTTTTCTGATGTCTGGTTTGCAACACGGTTGCAGATCGCCGAACACTGGGCGGAAAACCATCCGGCGGTGCCGTATCCGAAACCTACTCAGATGGATCGGGACGTGTTTGTCTCCACATATGGCGGCATCTTCGAGCATTCCGCCTGGATCGCTGAACGGGCGTATGAGCTGGAATTGGGACCGGCGCATGACACAGCCGGAGGGCTGCACAGCGCATTGACACGCACGTTCCGTTCCGCCTCTGCGGACGAAAGGATGGGTGTCCTGACCGCGCACCCGGATCTGGCCGGAAAGCTGGCGCAGGCCAAACGGCTGACTCACGAAAGCACGTCCGAGCAGGCTTCGGCCGGATTGGATGCCCTGACAGATGAAGAGCGTGCGACGTTCACCGAGTTGAACCAGAAATACACTGAGAAATTCGGCTTTCCGTTTATCATCGCCGTACGTGATCACGACAAAACGTCTATCCTTCAGGCGTTTCAACGGCGGATCGATCAGGATAAGGACATCGAATTCGCCGAGGCTTGCCGTCAGGTCGAGCGGATCGCCGAATTCCGGTTGCGGGACGTTTTACCCTCATGAGTGCGCAAGTCAGGACTGCGCCATTGACGGCCAAGGCATTTGCCCCGTTTGGTGATGTCATCGAAGTGACCGGTGATCCGGACAAGATCATCAATCAGGGGCAATGTGGCCGGTTCCATGATCTGGCACGACTGGATTTCACAGACGGACGCGCCGGGATCAGCCTGTTCAACGCCAACCCGCGATCCTTGCCCTATCAACTGGATATGGTTGAACGTCACCCCGAGGGCAGTCAGGCGTTCATCCCAATGACACATCAGCCTTTTCTGGTTGTCGTGGCCCCGGATGAGGGCGGGCGGCCCGGACATCCGCAGGCATTTGTGACCAAGCCCGGACAGGGTGTGAACTATTTTCGCGGCACTTGGCATGGGGTGCTGACCCCATTGCACGGGCCCGGCTTATTCGCTGTGATTGATCGGATTGGTGGGGGTTCAAATCTGGAGGAGTTTTGGTTTGACACCCCGTTTGAGGTCATAAGCGGATAGGGTTCTCCCGCCCGGTCAATGCGCATCACAGATGCTTGTGACCTGTTGGGCCAAGCAGCGCGCGGGCAAGCCCGCCCGCTGCGCCCCCGCAAATTCAGCTATCTGTCATAAGACGGGCAACATCCATCATGCGAGCTGAAAATCCCCACTCATTGTCATACCAGCCGAAAACACGGACCTGATGTTCGCCGACCATGCGTGTTTCGGGTCCCGCGATAACCAGTGACTCTGGGCGTGTACGCAGGTCTGACGAGACCAGAGGGTGATCTGTCCAACCCAGCACGGGCGATGTCTGGACGGCCGCGCGCAGTTCGGCTTCGAACATCTCGGGTGACATTCCGCGGTCCAGCGTCACCACCAGATCAATGGCGGATACACTGGCCGTCGGGACCCGAACAGCAGCGCCCGAGATGCGGCCAGCCAAATGCGGCATGACTTCGTCGATCAGATGAGTGGCGCTTGACGTGGTTGGCACCATCGACAGCGCGCCCGCGCGCGAACGGGCGAGATCGCCGCGTGGTGCGTCCACCATAGGTTGGCTGTTCGTATAGCAGTGTATCGTTGTCATATGGGCTGACGCGATCCCGCCAATTTGGTCCAGCACTTTGACCAAGGGCGCAAGCCCGTTAGTTGTGCATGACGCGTTGGACACAATGCGAGCATTGCCCAACTGATCTTCGTTGGCCCCCAGAACGATGGTGATTTCGGTCGCGGGCGAGGGGCCAGAGATCAGCACCTTGCGGGCCCCGGCGGTCAGGCCCTGACTGGCCACATCCGAGGTGCGGGCAACACCGGTGCAATCCATAAGAACGTCAACATCAGACAGGTCGACATGCATCAGATTGGGACTGTGCGTCATTGGGATTGTGCGCCCATCGACGACGATCGCCGCGTCGCCCTGTTCTACTGCTCCAGCGTAGGGGCCAAAGGTGCTGTCATATTTGAACAGGTAGGCGCAGGTCTCAAGCGGGGCGATGTCGTTGATCAGAACCGGCTCAATATCCGTGTCCTGCGGCAAAGCCAGCAGCTGCCGCAGGATTGTGCGGCCGATACGGCCGAATCCGTTGATTGCAAGTTTCATGCGCAAGCTATGGCAGTGCTCTGCCGATAGCTCAATGCCCGTTGTGACCTATGGTCAGTTGCAGCTGACCTGCGAAAAGAACTGACCCGAAATGTTCTGGTACATGCTGGCCACGATCGGTCTGCACCCGGTCGCTTGCTGAAAGGCGGCTATGGCCTGAATGGTGCGCAAGCGCGGCGGTGGGCCAAAGGGGTTCAGGTTGTTGTTGTCGCGCGTCGCACGGTATACGACCGGAGCGTCCGAGACCTGTGTCACCGCCCAGGTGCGGCTCATGACAAAAACCTGCTTGGTTTCTTCCTTTGCGGCGACAGGCGTTGCATCAAATGCCGTCAAACCAATCGCAGCAGCCAGTGCCAGCATCGTTACACGCAGTACCATTGAACAATCTCCAGTGCTAAAATTCGCTGTCATTTCACCAGATTCACGCGCTTCTGTGAACCCCTGACCGAAAAAAGCGTTTAAAAGCCTAGCGTTTGGACAACATCAGCGGCATGTGCCGGTTCACATCCTTGTAAAGCAGATAGCGAAAGCGACCAGGTCCGCCCGCGTAGCAGGCCTGCGGGCAGAAGGCGCGCAACCACATGTAATCGCCGGCCTCTACCTCGACCCAATCCTGGTTAAGCCGATAGACCGCCTTGCCTTCCAGAACGTACAAACCGTGTTCCATGACATGGGTTTCGGCAAAGGGAATCACGCCGCCGGGTTCGAAATTTACGATGTTGACGTGCATGTCATGACGCAAATCCTGCGGATCGGTGAAGCGGGTCGTGGACCAGCTCCCCTCAGTGCCGGGCATCTCAACGGGCGATACATCGCGCTCATTTGTGATGATCGGATCTGGAGCAGGCAGGCCGGGAACGGCTTCATACGCTTTGCGAACCCAGTGGAATCGGGCGGTTTTTTCGGCGCGGTTGTGCAGGGTCCAGTCCGATCCCGACGGGATATAGGCGTATCCGCCGGTATCGAGGACATGCTCAGTGCCACCCAATGTCAGGGTCACTTTACCCTCGACCACAAAGAGAACACCCTGCGCCTTGGCGTCTGTTTCAGGGTGGTCGCTGCCGCCGTCGGGCTGAACTTCCATGATGTATTGCGAAAACGTCTCGGCGAATCCGCTTAGGGGGCGGGACAGGACCCAAAGCCGTGTGCCTTCCCAGAACGGCAGGTTGCTGGTGACGATGTCGCGCATGGTGCCTTTGGGGATAACCGCATAGGCTTCGGTAAACATGGCGCGGTCGGTCAACAGCTGGTCTTGTCCGGGGTGTCCGCCTGTGGGCGCATAATAGGTGGGCTGTGCCATTTCATGCCTCTGGTTCGTGTTTGGGGCACTATGCGGGGATTGGGCCGATGGTCCTAGCACCCGAGTCGCGATAGGTTATTTCGGTATTATTTGAAGGTCGGCCAGCGGGGCTTGGCCCCCGTTCCCCAGCGGTATAGTCTTGTGACCAAACTTATTTCAATGAGGCGAGAAGATCATGAAAGCTTGGATTCCACCTTTTTTTGCAGCAGCCATTGTGATCGGCGCGGTTTCACTGGCACAGGCCAAGCCACTTTCGAGAATCATCGCAGAAATGGGATTGAGCCCTGAGGACTATAGTGTCGTCAACGCCACGACTAACGCGATGTTGACAGATGGAATGCCTCAGGTCGGAACCGAACGCACTTGGTCGAACGACGACACCGGATCAAAAGGCACTGTCCGAGTGCGCGAGGTCCGGGAAAATTGCGTGCATCTCCAGCATTTCATCGTGCCCGCCGGGGCCGAACAATCACGCGAGGTCAGAACCCGCAATTGCCGGGACGCCGGCGGGAACTGGGTTCTGACACCTTGATTTCGACTCAGTAGCCGCGTGTGCGGTCGACCTCGTGCAGTAAGGGCATTCCTGCGGACAACCGTTGGAAATTCTCGGCAACGTCCGCCAGTGCTTCACCTAAGTGCCAGCCAGAAACATGCGGAGTGATTGTGACGCCCGGGTGTGCCCAGAGCGGACTGTCTGACGGTAAGGGTTCTGTACTGGTTACGTCCAGAACGGCGTGGCCGGGCGTTCCCCGGTCCAAGGCCTTGATCAGCGCATTTTCGTCAATCAGATCACCACGCCCTGCGTTCAACAGTTGACTGCCGGGTTTCATGGCGGCCAGCATCTGCGCATCGAACAAGCCAACGGTTTGCGGCGTGGACGGCAGAATTGCGCAAACGTGGTCGCATTGGCCTAGCAACGTCGGCAGCGCATCCTCGCCGTGCAGGCAGGTGACACCCTCAATCTCTTTCCGGGATCTGCTCCATCCCATGACCTGAAATCCGATGGCGCGCAGCATCCTGGCGCTGCGGGCGCCGATATGGCCCAGGCCCAGAACGCCCACTACGGTGTCCGGCGTGAATACCGGCGCTTTGGGCACCCATTCTGCTTTGCGCTGGGCAGCTTCGTGAAAAGCCATGTTCCGTTGGTGGTGAAGGACATAGGCGACGAACCACTCGGCAATGCCCTGCGCCGGCGCATCGGGTTTGAGTCGCGCGATACGGACGTGTTCGGGCAGGCTCGGGTTGCCAACAATCGTTTCGACGCCCGCGCCCAGTTTCTGGACCAGTTGCAGGTTCGGCAGCCGTTTGGGGTGGTCGTTGTTCAGGCCGACAACAGCGACCATGGTGATTTCGCTTGCATCTCCAATCGTTTCCCGGGTGCGCACATCCGTGCCGGGGTGTATGTTTCGGATCGTTTTGGCGATGTCATCATCGCTTATCCAGTCGGTCAGCCCGGTTTCGATCAATAGCGCCATGAATCACCCTCGCAATTTCATTTTGATTGAGTTGACGTTCCGTCACACAGCTAGACATTCTATCGGCAGCTAAGTCATTCTCTGTTCAAAGGTAAAGCCCGCTCTTTGGGCCTGAGGAGGAAAGCTCATGAACATGTCATTCGGTCTGCGCGAAGAAAATCGCGCGCTGCTGCAACGTGTGGCAGATATGATCCGGGATGAGATCATGCCGCTGGAAGAAGAATACCAGGCCGAAATCGATAAGGGCGACCGCTGGCAATACACCGAACGTCAGGCGGAAATCCTGGAAGGGCTGAAAGCCAAGGCCAAGGCTGCCGGATTATGGAACTTCTGGCTGACCGACAGCGACAAGGGCTTTGGTTTGACGACGGTCGAGTATGCTTATTTCGCCGAAGAGATGGGCAAGACGCCCCTTGGGGCCGAAGTATTCAACTGCTCAGCCCCCGATACCGGTAATATGGAAGTGTTCGAGCGTTATGGCACGGACGAGATGAAAGAGCAGTGGCTGAAGCCCCTGCTGAACGGCGATATCCGGTCCGCGTATTTGATGACGGAACCGGATGTGGCGTCATCGGATGCCACGAACGTGTCGATGTCCTGTGTGCGAGACGGGGATGACTTTGTTCTGAAAGGGGAAAAATGGTGGTCATCGGGGGCGGGTGATCCACGGTGCAAGGTCTATATCGTCATGGTCAAGACGGCGGGCGACGAGCAACCCAAACACAAGCGGCAGTCGATGATTGTTGTGCCTGCTGATGCGCCGGGGATTGAGATTCTGCGACCGATGCAGGTTTACGGCCACGATGATGCCCCGCACGGCCACATGCATATTCGCTTTACCAACGTTCGCGTGCCAGCAGAGAGCATCCTGTTGGGCGAAGGCCGCGGGTTCGAGATCGCGCAAGGCCGTCTTGGGCCCGGCCGTATCCACCACTGCATGCGCGCAATTGGTCAGGCTGAAACGGCGCTGGAGCAGATGTGCAAACGGTCGCTGCTGCGCGAAGCCTTCGGCAAGAAATTGGCGCAACTCGGGGCGAATTTCGATATCATCGCCGAATGCCGGATGGAGATTGAAATGGCGCGCCTGCTGTGCCTGAAAGCTGCCTGGTACATGGATCAGGGCGATGCCCGCGCGGCGGCTCCCTGGATCAGCCAGATCAAGGTCGTCGCCCCGCGTGTCGCACTCAAAGTCATCGATGAGGCCGTTCAGATGTTCGGCGGGCAGGGGGTTAGTCAGGACACGCCGCTGGCGACGGCCTGGACCCATGTGCGTACATTGCGGCTGGCGGATGGGCCTGATGCTGTACACCGCCGTCAGGTGGCGCGGGCCGAGTTGAAGAAGCATACCCAGGAAAAAGTCTGAGGTTCTAGATGGTGCTGAAACCAGATCTGAAGGAACAAGCCTATTTCCACGCTCGGGCTGACGGCGTTTTTGTCGGCAATGATCCCGCACGCGGGCCGTGGTCTGCGGGTCATTGCCATGCGGGCCCGGTCGCGGGGCTGATCGTCCGCGCGGCCGAAACAGAGGTTGGGCCGGAAAAGATGCTGACACGGCTGACCGTGGACTTGCTGCGCCCTCTGCCGCTGACAGGTCTGCGGGTGGCGGCGGAAACCACGCGCCACACCAAAACGCTGGCTACAACCCGTGTCACGGTGCACGATCTGGACGATACGCTGTGTGCCACGGCCACCACGATGCATATGGTGCGCCGCGATTTGGGGTCGGTTCCGAACATCACGTTGCCGACGCCCGAACTCGACGATGCGGTGACCGGGCCGTTTCCGATTGGCGAAATCCGTCATGACCTGCCGGGGTTCGCAAACCATTCGGAGATTCTCTACCCCAAGGGTGGCAACCAGAAAGCCGGTCCAAAGACAATCTGGATGCGCACCCCGACGCTGTTGGAAGACGAGGTGCAATCGCCGATTCAGGCGCTATGTCCGCTGGCGGATTGTGGCAACGGGATTTCATGGAATGCACCGACGTCCGAGATGGGGTTCATGAACACCGACCTGACGGTCCAGATTCATCGTGAACCCAAATCGGACTGGTTGGCCTCGCAGTCCGTATCCCATTGGCAACCGTCAGGAATAGGGATGTCGCAATCGGTTCTATTCGACACCGAAGGCCCGGTTGGAACAGCGTTGCAGACACTGGTTTTGTTCCCGCCGAAGTGACTGGTTTGGGCGGATCCTGCACAGGCCCGCCGAAACACGTTGCCGGGCACGGGCCAAGCCCCTATCTTTCGCCTATGCGATGGCTAATAACCCTTTTCTCCTGTTGCTTGCCGGTTCCGGCATTGGCCCACCCGCATGTCTTTATCGACACCGGGTTGGAATTCATTGTGGACGACAGCGGCCAGTTGACTCATGTCAGGGTGACTTGGGTGTATGATGAGCTTTTCTCTTTGTTTCAGCTTGAAGATATGAAGCTGGATCAGGATTCCGATGGCATTCTGACCGAGAGCGAAGAAAAGTTTCTGTCCGGCTTTGATGCCCAGTGGGTCGAAGGATATAACGGCGATCTTGTGGTGTTGGCCGATGGCGCGCCTGTCGTCTTGTCGGGGCCGATGGAGGCCAAAGCCACCACCGAAGATGGCCGTATCGTGACAACCCACCTGCGCGCGGTGGAAGGCGGCGGAGTGCCGGCAACCGCCGTCGTCGCCAAAGCATATGATGAATCCTATTACACGGCTTATGAAGTGACCCGCCCGGTGACGGTGTCCGGGCCCGCCGCTTGTCAGATCAGCCGGATTGACGCGGATATTGACGGGCAACTGGCGCAGATGCAGGCGTTCCTGCAGACCCTGGATGCCGACTATGACCTTGAAGAAAACGATATCCCGCTGGTTGGGGAAAACTTTGCGTCCGAGATCCGCCTTTCATGTCCAAGTACCTGATTATTCCTGTCGCCATCTCCATTGGTTTGCTGCTGTGGTTCTGGGGCAGTGGTGGCTTTGACCACTTGGCCGCATGGGCTGCGGGTGAGCAGCGCGAGTTCCAAAATCAGATCGCGCGTTCCCTACGCGCAGCCCGCGCGGAACAGCCCGAGGCTGTAGCGACGCTGCTGACGGTCTGTTTTGCCTACGGCTTTTTTCACGCCATCGGCCCCGGCCACGGCAAAGTTTTGATTGGTGGCTATGGGTTGGGACGCAACGTGGCGTTCCTGCGTTTGTCTGCAATCAGCTTGTTGTCCAGCCTGGGGCAGGCAGTCACTGCGGTTGTTCTTGTCTATGCCGGGGTACTGGTGTTCCAGATGTCCCGGGCAAGCCTTGTCGATACCACCGAACGGGTCATGGCTCCGATCAGCTATGGTGCTATCGCGGCGATTGGATTGTGGCTGATCTTTCGATCCATTCGCAGTTTCGCGCGACGTCATCGCAGCGAAAAAGCCCATCATCATGAGCACAAGCACGACCATCATCACCCGCACGACGAGGACCACAAACATCACGACCATGACCATGGCGTCTGCGCAGATTGCGGGCATCGCCACGGTCCCACCGCCGACGAAGTGGCCCAAGTTGGCAGCCTGCGCGAAGCCGCGGTACTGATCGCTGGGATTGCCGCACGTCCCTGTACCGGAGCGCTGTTTGTGCTGATCCTGACCTGGCAGATGGGCATCGCAATGGTTGGCATTGCCGGTGCTTTCGCCATGGCGTTGGGGACAGCGACCGTTACAACGCTTGTCGGTTGGACCTCATTTGGTTTGCGCGGAGGGCTGCTGGCCTCAGCCTCGGCGACGCGATTTGCTTCGGTCCTGGCTCCGACGATTGAACTGGTGGCGGGGCTGCTGATCGCCGTGATTGCAAGCGGTCTGCTGTTGCGCGCGATTTAATCGAACACGGGCTCCGGGTACCCAACCCGCGCCAGATACAGCCCTTGCGGTGGACATACCGGCCCGCAAGCGGCGCGGTCTGTGGCCTCCAAAGCATCCCGTACATCTTCGGGCGACCATGTTCCGGCACCGACACGTTCAAGCGTTCCAACAAAGCTGCGCACTTGGTTGTGCAGGAAAGACCGGGCGCGAACGTGAAAATGAACCTCTGGTCCGGAAAAGCCTTCAACCTGTTCGACCCGCAGCTCATCCAAGGTTTTGACCGGGCTTGCAGCCTGACAAATCGAAGACCGGAACGTGGTGAAATCATGCCGCCCGATCAGCATATCCGCGCCTGCCTGCATTGCGTCCACATCCAGTTGATGGTTGATCCGCCAGACCTGCCCAGCGTCATGCGTAGCAGGTGCGCGGCGCATCAGGATACGGAACAGGTATTGCCGTTCGAGAGCTGAAAACCGCGCATGCCAGTCATCGTCTACCCGTGCTGCTTTAACGATGGCAACAGGCTGCGGTTTAAGGTGATAGTTCAGCGCCTCAGACAGGCGGAACGGATCCCAGTCCTTGATCAGATCACAATGCGCAACCTGTCCTAGTGCGTGCACACCCGCGTCTGTACGCCCGGCCGCGGCAATTGTGTGATCGCCGGGTTGAATACATGACAAGGCCTGTTCGATTGCCCCTTGAACAGACGGCAATTCCTTTTGCCGCTGCCATCCGGCAAACGGTTCCCCCTGGTATTCGACTTTCAGCGCGTATCTAGGCATGGGCTGCTGGTAACGCGCCGCGCCGCAACGGGCAAGAGTGGGAAAGCGCTGGTATGTCCGACAGCCGCTACCTATCTTGGGAAAAACGAAAAAAGCGGGGCGACGGTTTGGTCATCTCATCTCTGGCAGACAGTCTGACGCGCGGCGTCGAATCCGTGGGTGACCGCGTGTCTGAGGCATTGTTTGAGCCGGTGATCCGACTGGGTGTCACCGGGCTGGCGCGTTCAGGAAAGACAGTATTCATCACGTCTCTGGTCGCGAACTTGCTGGACCGGGGGCGGATGCCGGGCCTCGTGGCACAGCAAGAAGGGCGGATCAACGCGGCTTACCTGCAGCCGCAACCAGACGACACCGTGCCCCGGTTCGACTACGAAAATCACCTGGCCGCGCTGACCGGGCTTCAGCCGCACTGGCCCGAAAGTACGCGCGCAGTGTCAGAACTGCGTTTATCATTCAAAGCCCGTCCCGCGGGGCTTTTGTCAGGGTTGCAGGGACCACGCACTATCCATCTGGATATCGTGGATTACCCCGGCGAATGGCTGCTGGATCTTGCGTTGCTGGACAAAACCTATGAGGTCTGGTCGCAGGAAACACTGGAGCGCATCGCCAATCGCAATGAGGCGACGACCTTTCTGGCGCAGGCAAAGGCGGTTGACTCTTCTGACAGCCACGACGAACCAAAGGCCCAATCACTGGCCAAAGAATTCGCCTCTTATCTGAACGCAGCCCGCGATGCCGGGTTTTACGACTGCACGCCAGGGCGGTTCTTGCTGCCGGGCGATCTGGCAGGCTCGCCGGTGCTAACATTTGCACCCTTGCCGGTCGAGGGTCACGGCCCGCGACGCAGTCTGCACCGCGAGATGGCCCGGCGATACGAGGCCTATAAATCTCAGGTCGTGAAACCGTTTTTCCGCGATCATTTTTCCCGGATCGACCGTCAGGTGGTTTTGGTGGACGCACTGGGGGCGATCCATAACGGGCCACAGGCGGTCGAGGATATGCGTCGCGCGATGGCCGATATCCTGTCGGCGTTTCGGCCCGGACGAAATGCGTGGCTTAGCCAGCTGTTGCTCGGCAAACGGGTCGAGCGCATCCTGTTTGCGGCCACCAAGGCGGACCATTTGCACCATCTTCAACACCACCGCCTGACCAATATCATGGAGGCCCTGACCCGCGAGGCGCGCGATCGCGCCAGCTTCGCCGGGGCCGAGACGGCGGCGCTGTCGCTGGCCTCGTTAAGGGCAACGACCGAGGAAATCCGCACCCATAACGGGGCCGAGCTGCCCTGCGTGCGTGGTACCTTGCTGAACAGCGGCAAGCAGGCCGCTTTCTATCCCGGTGATCTGCCCGAAGATCCGACGCATTTGCTTGGCCCGGCGCGCAACGGGTCCGAAGGCTGGCTGGGCGAGGATTATGAGTTCATGGCATTCGCGCCGGCACACCTGACACTGCGGCCAGGGGATGGCCCGCCACACATACGGCTGGACCGCGCAGCCCAGTTCCTGGTCGGAGACCGGCTATGAATGTCATTCTTCGCCCCGCCCGCAGCACGGATGCCGGTGCCACCGGAGAGATTTTGCATGGCTTCGCCCGTGAAAACGATTGGATGCCGGAACTGCACTCGCAGGCGGAAACCATCGCGTTTTGTGGCCGTATGATTGAATTGGATTGGGTGACCGTGGCCGAAACCGGTGACGGTGTGATCGGGTTTTTGGCGCTCAACGGTGCCGAAATCCACTCACTGTACCTGGCACCTGGGGTGCGGAGGCAGGGGATCGGTCAGCAATTGCTTGAACATGCCAAATCGTGCCGGTCCGAATTGTCATTGTTTGCGTTTCAGGCCAACCATCCAGCGCGCCAGTTCTATGAGCGCAACGGCTTTACCGAGGTTGCACGCAGCAGCGGCGCTGACAATGACGAGAACCTTCCGGACATAAAGTACGTCTGGAACAGTGAAGGAGCAGCCAATGCCTAAGGGGCCGGTTCTGATTGATCTGGAGGGTGATGAACCCGCGGCTGATGTGTCGCAAGCACCTCCGGTCCCGGATATCGCACAACCTCAGGGTCAGGCGATGCAAGGTGCGGCGCGTTTGGCGGCGCGCAAACCTTCGGCCCTGTCGCGGTGGTTCTGGGGTTTGGCGCTTGCCGCCCTTGGGGCTGTTGTTTCCGTGGCGGCTTGGGACTTTGTGAATTCCCTGATTCTCCGCGCGCCGATCATGGGATGGGTGATTACGGGTTTGTTTGCAGCACTGGTGCTGGTCGCGTTGATCATCGCTGTGCGCGAGCTGGCCGCAATCGGGCGGTTGTCCCGTGTGGACGGGATGCGGCGCGCCGCCGATACTGCCTTGGCCGAAGATAATCTGGCGCAGGCACGCGCAGTCACGAACCGATTGATCTCGTTTTACAAAGGCCGAGACGAAACCCGTTGGGGGCGCGATCGGCTGTCCGAACGGATCGACGAACAATTTGACGCGTCTGGTCTGCTGACCCTGACCGAGGACGAGCTGCTGGCCCCGCTGGATGTCGCTGCCAGTCGCGAAGTCGAGGCTGCAGCGCGGCAGGTTGCAACGGTGACGGCGTTGGTGCCCTTAGCGCTTGCGGATGTTGCAACCGCGCTGGCCGCTTCGTTGCGGATGATCCGGCGCATCGCTGAAATCTATGGCGGGCGCGCAGGTTTTTTGGGCAGTTGGCGATTGACGCGGGCTGTGTTCGTGCACCTTGTGGCCACCGGGGCCGTGGCCGTCGGGGACGACCTGCTGGAACCTGTGCTTGGGGGATCTATCCTTAGCAAGCTGTCGCGCCGGTTTGGCGAAGGGCTGGTCAACGGCGCGCTAAGTGCGCGGGTCGGGGTCGCCGCGATGGAGGTCTGCCGTCCGCTGCCTTTTTCGGATCGGCACAAGCCATCGACCCGCGGCATCATCAAACGTGCTCTGGCTGGCTTGTTTTCCAAAACTTGACCTGACGCAAGGTACAGTGGTTGGCTGTCGTGCATAAGGGTGTCAGAGCCAGCCATGACCGATCACGGACACAGCCAGCAAGAGATTGCAGAACGCATCAACGCGCCACCGGGGCGCGGTGTTTTGCGGGATGTGGTCTATGGTGGGATCGATGGGTCGGTAACCACCTTTGCCATTGTGGCGGGTGTAGCCGGGGCGGGCCTGTCACCCTTTATTATCGTTGCGCTGGGACTAGCCAATGTACTGGCGGACGGGTTTTCCATGGCGGCGGGTAATTACTCGGGCACCAAGGCCGAGCTGGACAATATCCGCCGCATCCGGTCCATCGAAGAACGTCACATCAGGCTGTACCCGGAAGGCGAGCGAGATGAAGTACATGCGATCTTGTCGCAAAAGGGTTTGTCGGGGCGCGTTTTGGATGAGGCGACGGATGCCATCACAGCCAACCGCGACAATTGGATAAATCTGATGATCGAGGGTGAATACGGATTGGGCAGCGTCGATCCGAACCCGTTCAAGGCCGCGATGGCAACGTTTTTGGCGTTTCTTGTGGCCGGCATGGTCCCGCTGCTGCCGTTTCTACTGTCGTTCGATCGGGCCTTTCAGCTCTCGGTTATCATGACCATGGCGGTCTTCTTTGTCATCGGAGCTTTGAAAAGCAGATGGTCACTGGCTCCGTGGTGGCGGTCGGGTCTAGAGACTTTTGCGATCGGCGGCGCGGCCGCACTGATGGCGTATTTTGTTGGCTCGTTGTTCCATCCCTAGTGATAAGAAGTACCGCTGGGCGCGCGGTGTAGATTGTCAGTATTTCAAAGTCGATGATGGACCCTGATCTGATCCGGCGACGGTTACATATTGTCGACGCCTGTTTCGCATTTGGTTCGATTGCCGCTGTGTTGGCCATCATCTGGTTGATGATGGCCAGACTGTGCCTTGGCTGGGGATAAGGCGCTCTGAACGACGTAGCCCGCAAAAACACGGTTTTTCGGACTGTTGCGTAGATCGACACCCGGCTAGGTTGTCGGCACATATGCCCGGAGGCCTCAGTTGGAATCGCTGCTCGTACTCGTTGGATTGATCGTTCTGGCCGTCCCGGTGGCCATCCTTGTTCTGTTGGTATCCCAGGTTCGACTGCGCCGCCGGGTGGAGCAGCTTGAACAGCAGATTCGCACACTTGGTGGCGACCTGCCAGCGCCAGAAACAGTACCTGAATCGACGCAAGCGAGGGACAAAAAGGGCTCTCCGTGGCCGGCAATCAAAACAGAACCACCCGAGGCCGAAACGAAAGAGGGGACCTCAGCACCTGAGCCACAGAAGATACCCCTCCCCGAAACGGCGAAGGATGATCGTATCGCTGCACTGAGCGCCTGGCTGCGCGAGAACTGGTTCTACGCGGTTTCCGCCCTGTCTTTGGCGCTGGCGGGTGTTTTTCTGGTCCAATACGGGGTCGAAAGCGGGCTGTTGTCGCCAACGATGCGCGTCATCGCGGCCCTGATATTCGGCGCAACGCTGATCGGCGCGGGCGAGGTGATCCGCCGGAAGTATGGCGATGACGAGGCTTCAGCCACGGCTTACCTGCCATCGGTCTTTTCCGGAGCCGGGCTGGTGACGCTGTTCGGCGGCTTGCTGGCTGCAAGGCAGCTATACGATCTGATTGGTCCCGAAGCGGCCTTA
The DNA here is from genome assembly GCF_900143525.1 of Ruegeria sp. Alg231-54. GTDB lineage: Bacteria > Pseudomonadota > Alphaproteobacteria > Rhodobacterales > Rhodobacteraceae > Ruegeria. Next base: position 165,999 of record NZ_FREZ01000008.1, read on the forward strand.
GTTGCCATGATCGCTGTTGCGCTTGTGGGGCTTGTTTTAGGCTGGTTCCACGGCCCCTTGCTGGCGGCCGTCGGTTTGATTGGTGCGTTTACGTCACCCTTCGTGGTGGGCGGGACCTCGACCGATCCCGGCTGGTTGTACGGTTACTTCTTTGTGATTGCCGTCCTTGGGTTGGGGATCGACACCGTACGACGCTGGGCGTGGATATCCGTTCTGACGCTAGTCGGGGCTTATTCCGCGTGCCTGCTGCTGGTGCTTTCGGCACCCGCGACCGAGTCGGGGTATCTTGTCGGCGTAATTGCATTGGCGGTCATCGCGATCGCGATCCCCGTGCGGCGGATCTGGCCGGATCATGAGGGGCGCATGATCAGCGAAATCATTGCGATCCAAAAAGGCTTCCAGTGGCCAGAGTTTCCCACCCGCCTTGCTTTTGGTTCGGTGACAGTCACCACGGTAATCTTGGCGATACACTGGCCGGACTCGGCGGCAGAATTCTGGCTGGGTGTCATGCTGTTGGCTGGCCTGACACTGGGTTTGCTGACTTGGGCAAGCCAGGCGCGGGCCCTGCAAGACCTGACCATACTGCCAGCCGCTGGTCTAACTTGGTTCGTACTGATCCATGGGTGGGACAACGGCTCTGTCGCGCGCTGGTTCGCCGAAACCTATACCGAAACCGCCGAGGCGGATTTCCCGTGGGCGTTCACCCTGTTGGTGGCACTGGGTGCATTGATCTCAGGCCTTGCAGCCTGGCGATCGTTTCGCGCAACCGAGTACCGGGCCGTTTGGGCGGGCGGTGCTGCAGTATTTGCACCGGTATTGGCAATCGCGCTGGAGCTTGGATGGCATCCCGCTGAGGTCATCGGAGCCTATCCGTGGGCGCTGCATGCGGTTGCATTGGCGGTGATGATGGTCGTTCTGGCCGGGCGCTTCGCACGGATTGATGGCGAAAACCGACTGCGGGCGGCTTTGGTGACCTTGTCCGCTTTATCCTGCCTGACCTTTGCCTGCGTGATTGTCCTAAGTTCGGCTGCCCTGACAATTGCTTTTGTGGCCCTGATCGTAGCCGCGGCGGTGCTGGATCGGCGCTTTGATCTTCCACCTATGGGTTGGTTCATCTGGGCTGGCGTGTTCACTGTCACGCTCAGACTTGTACTGAACCCCGGTCTGGATTGGGCAAATTCGGCACCTATCGCGGAAATGGCGCTTGTCTATGCCACAGCTGCCGTCGGATTTCTGGCGGCCTGGGCCATCCTGCGCCCATTGAAGCGTCCGGTCATTGCGCTGCTTCTGGAAAGTGCGACCTGGGCGACGGCGGGCATCTTGTTGTCCTTGCTGTTGCTGCGCTGGCTCGAAGGGTTTGGCAACGGCGGCGCCCATGACAGCCACTGGGGGCAGGGGCTTTTGTCCTTGATCTGGCTGCTGTTGGCCTGCGCGCAGGTGCGGCGGTTCGAACTGGGCGGAAAACTGAATTATGCGCGCTACGCGCTGGCGTTGTTCTTTGCGGGACATGGTGTTGTTCGCCTGGCGCAGGCGCTGACCGAGGCGAACCCATTGCTGAATGCCCAAGCTGATCCGGTTCTTGGGGTGCCAATATTGAATACCCTCGCCGTGGCTTACCTGTTGCCCGCCATTGTTTTGGCCCTGTCGGCTGCTTGGCTTCCCGCACTGCATCCGCGATGGAAACAGGGGTGCTTCGGTCTGGCGGCGGCATTGGGTGCGATTTGGCTGGGCCTGACCATTCGCCATGTCTGGCAGGGGGCCAGCGGTATGTATGAAGGCAACGGTGTCACCCAGCCCGAGCTTTATACTTACACTATGGCCCTACTGCTGATCGGTGCGGGGCTGTTTTATCAGTCACTCGCCCGCCGGTCGGACATGATGCGCAAGGCGGGGTTGGCCGTCATTGGGCTTGCCGTGGCCAAGGTGTTCCTGGTCGATATCGCTGGTTTGGGTGGCCTTATCCGGGTGTTCTCACTGCTGGCGCTGGGCCTCGCGCTGGCCGGTTTGGCTTGGCTGAACAGGTGGGCCACGCTGCGCCATTCGCCGCATGGGGCGGAACCTCTGGACCATTAGGCGTGGGCGTCCTATAAGCCCGGCATGTATGACCGGATGGCCATCATTATTCGAATTATATCCCCGGCGCTCTGATATCGCGAGACGCCGGGCAAAGGTGCTTGAGAATTCGCACTGACCGCTTCGATCCACACACGTCAAGATCATCCTGAGGACGCCCCCAATGTGCGCCGACACGACCCAAACACCTGACTACAAAGACACGCTGAACCTGCCAAAAACCGATTTCCCCATGCGCGCTGGTCTGCCCAAGCGCGAACCCGCATGGCTGGATCGATGGGAAGAGATCGGCGTGTATGACCGCCTGCGCGAGAAAGAGGGCCGCACGCCCTTTACCCTGCATGACGGCCCCCCCTACGCCAATGGTCACTTGCATATCGGCCACGCACTGAACAAGACCATCAAGGACATGATCGTGCGGTCCCATCAGATGATGGGTCATGACGCCCGCTATGTTCCCGGCTGGGACTGCCACGGCCTGCCGATCGAATGGAAGATCGAGGAACAGTACCGCAAGAAGGGCAAGAACAAGGACGAGGTAAATATTGTCGACTTCCGTCAGGAATGCCGCAAGTTCGCCGAAGGCTGGATCGACGTCCAGCGCGAAGAGTTCAAACGTCTTGGCATCACCGGCAACTGGCCCGATCCCTACATCACCATGGACTATCACGCCGAGGCTGTGATCGCCGATGAGTTCATGAAGTTCCTGATGAACGGCACGCTCTATCAGGGCTCAAAACCCGTGATGTGGTCGCCCATTGAGAAAACAGCGCTGGCCGAGGCTGAGGTCGAGTATCACGACAAGGAAAGCTTCACTATCTGGGTGAAGTTCAAAGTTACTGATTTTGCTAGCGATGGATTGCCCGCGGATTTTACGAGTAGAGGACAACTGAAAGATGCCTACGTCGTAATCTGGACCACGACGCCATGGACGATGCCGTCGAACAAGGCGGTCGTGTACGGTAAGGACATCTCTTACGGCCTCTACGAAGTCACCGGAGCACCAGAAGAATGCTGGGCTAGTGCCGGAGACAAGTTCCTGCTGGCCGACAATCTGGCCGCTGACGTGCTGGGCCGTGCACGCCTGAACGACGACCAGTGGGCTCGCGTGCGTGACGTAACCACGGACGAGTTGGAAGGTGTTCAACTGACTCACCCATTGGCTGGTGCCGAAGGTGGCAATGGCGAATGGGATGACATCCGCGACTTCCGCGCAGCTGAGTTTGTAACCGACACCGAAGGAACCGGCTTCGTCCATTGTGCGCCGTCGCACGGTATGGAAGAATTTGAGCTCTACCGCGATCTGGGCATGCTGGAGCAGGTCATCACCTATAACGTGATGGACGACGGCTCGTTCCGCGCTGATCTGCCGTTCTTTGGCGGCAAGTACATCCTGTCCCGCAAGGGTGGCGAGGGTGACGCGAACAAGGCCGTCATCGACAAGCTGGTCGAGGTTGGCGGGCTACTGGCGCGTGGCAAGATCAAGCACAGCTATCCCCATTCGTGGCGCTCGAAAGCGCCGATCATCTATCGCAACACGCCGCAGTGGTTTGCATCCGTTGACCGTAAGCTGGACGATGGCATGGGTCAGATGGGCGATTCCATCCGCGAACGCGCCTTGCGCTCAATCGACGAGCTGGTGAAATGGACACCGCAGACCGGTCGCAACCGTCTGTATTCGATGATCGAAGCGCGCCCGGACTGGGTTCTGTCGCGCCAGCGCGCCTGGGGTGTGCCGCTGACCTGCTTCACCAAGAAAGGGGCCTTGCCCACCGACGCGGATTACCTGCTGCGCAACGAAGAGCTCAACGCCCGCGTCAAGGCGGCGTTCGAGAAAGACGGCGCGGATGTCTGGTACACTGACGGCTTCAAAGAGAAGATCCTCGACGGCATCGCCAACCCAGATGACTACGATCAGGTGTTCGACGTGTTGGATGTGTGGTTCGACTCGGGCTCGACCCATGCCTTCGTTCTGCGCGACCGGGAAGACGGGACCGAGGACGGCATCGCCGATGTCTATATGGAGGGCACCGACCAGCACCGCGGATGGTTCCATTCGTCCATGCTGCAGGCTTGCGGTACAAAGGGTCGTGCGCCGTATCGCAACGTGGTGACCCATGGCTTCACACTGGATGCCAAGGGCAACAAAATGTCCAAGTCGCTTGGCAACACTATCGTGCCGGAGAAGGTGATCGAGCAATATGGTGCCGATATCCTGCGCCTGTGGGTGGCTCAGACCGACTACACCGCCGACCAGCGGATCGGGCCGGAGATTCTGAAAGGCACCGCCGACAGCTATCGCCGCCTGCGCAACACCATGCGGTTCATGTTGGGCTCGCTGGGCGATTTCACCGAAGCCGACCGTGTCGCGCCTGAGGATATGCCGCGTCTGGAACGCTGGGTTCTCAGCCGTCTGGCAGATCTGGATGAGCAGGTCCGCAAGGGTTATGCCTCCTTCGACTTCCAGGGCGTGTTCAGTGCCGTTTTCACCTTTGCCACGGTTGACCTGTCGTCGTTCTATTTCGACGTCCGTAAGGACGCGCTGTACTGCGATGGCGACAACTTGCGCCGTCGCTCGGCCCGTACCGTGCTGGATATCCTGTTCCACCGCCTGACCACCTGGCTGGCTCCTGTTTTGGTCTTCACCATGGAAGAGGTCTGGCTGGAGCGTTTCCCAGGCGATGACAGCTCGGTCCATTTGGTGGATTTCCCGGATACACCTGCGGATTGGCGCAACGCCGAACTAGAAACCGGTATGTCCAATATCCGTCGCGTGCGTCGTGCCGTGACCGCTGCGTTGGAAATCCAGCGTCAGGACAAGGTCATCGGTTCCAGCCTTGAGGCCGCGCCGATCGTGCATGTCGAAGACAGTAACACCCGCGACCTGCTGGCAACCTTTGACGTGGACGACATGTGCATCACGTCTGGCCTGACCGTTTCGGGCGACCCGGCCCCAGCCGAGGCATTCCGCGTGCCTGAAATCGAAGGGGTAGGTGTCGTCTTCGAAAAAGCAGATGGCGAGAAATGCCAGCGCTGCTGGAAAATTCTGCCTGACGTCGGTCGTCATTCCCATGCAGGCGTTTGTGGGCGCTGCGACGAAGCCCTGGGCTAAACACTCGAACCCCCGGCGTCACCCGTCGGGGGTTTTTCTTTCCGCGCTTGCGCTGGCCCCGGCGATCTGAAACGCTGTATTCATGCCGATGATTTCCGTTGATACGCAGTTTGGCCGCCTTGGCATTGAAGAAACAGATGGCGCCATCACACGCCTTGTGTGGGATGGGCAGGACGACGGGTCGGACACACCCCTGTTGCAGGAAGCCGCCGCACAGTTGGCCGCGTATAACGAAGGGCGTCTCGAACGGTTCGATCTGCCGTATCGTGTTGCCGGTTCAGACTTTCAGCGTAAGGTCTGCGATCTGATGTATGCCATTCCGTTGGGCGAGACCCGAACGTACGGTGACATCGCGAAAGAGCTTGGGCAACCACCGCAACCGGTGGGTCAGGCCTGCGGCGCGAACCCCATTCCGGTGATCATACCTTGCCACCGGGTACTGTCTGCCAATGGTCTGGGCGGGTTCTCGGGCGATGGTGGGGTCGAGACCAAAGTGGCCCTGCTGCGCCATGAACGCGCGGCGAGCCTGCTGATCTGAGTTGCGAAAACCAGTTGCAATCCCAGAGTTCGCGGCCCAACCTATATCAGTTACTGAATTTGAAGGACCGTATTGCATGACCGCCCAGACAGACCCGGCCGCTCGCAAAAAGGCCATCATAGACCGCCTGATGTCGCTGGAAGAACAGGAACTGGCAACTGCGCAGGCGCATTACGACGCATTTCTCAAGGACTCGCAGCTGGACGACCGCGAAGGGCATGACAAGGATGACATCGCCGCCTCGCGCGAGAATGCGGATCTGGCGGCGGCGTTCGATGCACCCGTTCATGCGCATCACGCCAAGATTGATGTGATCGAGAACACGGATTTCAGCCTGACGGACCGGGTTCAGCCGGGCGCTGTTGTCAAGTTCAACAACCGCCGTTTCGTGGTCTGTGTCTCAACGACCCGCTTTGAGGTCGACGGTAAGACATATATGGGCATCTCAACCCAAAGCCCGATCTACCTGACCATGACCGGTCTGAAAGAGGGTGATGTGTTCACCCATAACGGCACCGAGTTCGAGGTTGAGGAAATCCTGTAACGTTCAGTTGTTGCGCAGCGGGATAAGTTGCTGCGCAATACCTGCTGAAACTAGATAGAGGCTTGTAATTACCAAACCCCAATGCGCCCAGCTTTCAGGATGGAAATCGACCCAAGCTGCCCAACCGGCGAAGAACGTCCAGGCAAACGCGACCGGCAGTGACACGTTACGCCAGCGTTCCGTCCGCACCGGGTGAATGAACTTCAACGGTAGAAACATCGCCAGCGACAACAGTGAAACCAGCAGCAGGATCACCCAGAAATTGGGCTCAAGCGCGAAAATCACGATGACAAACATGTTCCAGCACCCCGGAAACCCAGAGAACGAGTTGTCCTTGGTCTTCATCCGCGTGTCTGCAAAATACATGGCGCTGGCAAAGGTGATCACGATGATCGCAAACCAGCCGGTCCAACCGTCCATCAGCCCCGATTTGAACAGCGCAAAGGCCGGAATGAACACGTAGGTCAGATAGTCGATGATCAGGTCCAGAAGAACACCGTCAAATTCCGATGCGTTCTTTTTGACATGGTAGTGGCGCGCAAGCGGGCCGTCGATTCCGTCCACGATGAACGAGATCACCAGCCACAGATACATAAGGCTCCACTTTTCCTCGACCGCGGCCAACATGGCCAACATTGCAAAGACGGCGCCGGTTGCGGTGAACAGATGTACGGAAAGGGCTTTGAGTTTTATTGTCATTTGTGTCTCTTGGACGATGCGAGCTGCAGATGCAAACCAAAAGCCGGGTAAGGGTACCGCCCAGACGTCATCGTGGGATATGGGATCAGGCCTTGGGGTGAGCGCGGTTGTAGACTTCCATCAGTCGGGCCGTATCTACGGCGGTATAGGCCTGCGTGGTGGACAGAGAGGCATGGCCCAACAATTCCTGAATGGCGCGCAGATCACCACCGGCGGACAACAGGTGGGTGGCGAAACTGTGCCTTAAAGCGTGCGGTGTGGCAGTTGCGGGCAGGCCAAGCTGCATGCGCGCCTTGGCCATCACGCCCTGAATTGCACGCGGATTGAGCGCACCGCCCCGCACCCCGCGGAACAAAGCCTTTTCCTGGGATTGTGGATGCGGACAAAGCTGCAGGTAACGGTCAACGGCGGTGCGGGCGGCCGGGATCACCGGAACGATGCGTTCCTTTCCGCCCTTTCCCACAATACGCAAGCTACTCGGCAAAGGCGCGTCGCTTCCTGTCAAAGACAGCGCCTCGGAGATGCGCAAACCGCAGCCATAGAGCAGTGTGACGACAGCAACGTCGCGCGCCGAGATCCAGTCGTTTGACGACTGAAGTTCGACCGTGTCGATCATCGCGCGGGTCGCGTCTTCGGCCAGCGGGCGGGGGAGTTTTTGGGTGAACTTTGGCGCGCGTGTTGACAGAACGGCAGTGGGTTCGAACCCTTCACGTTCAGCCAGCCATCGATAAAAGCTTTTGACCGCCGACAGCTTGCGCGCCAAGGATCGCGCACCAACACCTGCGCTGCGCTGATCAGCCATCCAGGCGCGCATGTCGGACACGGTGATCCGGGCCAGCGCTGCCAATCCCTGCTGTTCACTGTGGTGTAGTGTCATAAAAGACAGGAAGTCGGTGACATCACCACGATAAGCGGCTTGGGTGTTTTCCGATCGCCCTGCCAGCGCGCTTAAGCTGTCCAGCCAATATTGTAACGCGTCGCGGCAGGCAGGTGAGATCAGGCTCACGACAACCAGTGGCGCATCGAGCGTTCGAAGACTCCGGCGAAGAACGACAGAAGATCAGTGCCGAGCTGCGGTGAGAAATGATTGCGGTCCCTTGCGCTCATCACGATCATGCCGGGCAACCGGCCCTCACCCAGATCCAACCGCAGGCAAGCCTCGGATCGCAGGTGATCTGCGTTGGGTCCAAAAATCCTGTGCGTCGGGTGGAGGATCTCGCGCAGAACCACGTCGCGGGCGGGGCCGCCGCGGTCGAACGTCAGGTAATTGTCCACGAAACCGGGTTCGACTACGGACAGAACGCCGCCCAGAGTGTCGATGGCGGGGTCTTCCTGCGTTGCTGTGGATTCCAGAATCAGCTTGATGCGATCCACACGCAGGATTTCGACCACATCCGAGCCGAGCGTGCGCAGGAAATCTTCGAACTCGGCCGGTTCCAGCATGCGGATAACAGCACGATGCACCTGATTTGTGCCCGCAAGGTTTTCATATGCTGCGGCGATGACGGACCGGTGGGTGTCTTCCAGCCTGTCCAGCCGTTCCTCGAGCCTTTGCATGGCGATGCCGCGCAGGTCGATGACGTTGTCCCCGCGCGCCTGTTCGTTGGCCGTCACAAGTGCCTGCATCAGGTCCTTGTCATCCAGCACGGCGTCTGGTTTGGCCAGAATCGCGGCGCGCAAGTTGTCCTGGAGTTTGGTGTTACTGCTCATGTCCCGCTCGGTCTTTTTTGTTGAGGGGCTTATAACATGAGTTATGGCGGTTTCCTTGGAAAAAATGCATTGGCAGTGCATTTCATTCCCACTGTGACCTACGGCTCCCGCCTGCGAAACCTTGATCAAAGATCAAGGCTTGGCAGTTGGGCCAGGCGCGGCACTGTCAGGTGCCGCGCGGTCGCGTAAAGGGTCAGAGGATTTTCTGACCGGTCTTGGCCCAGTCGGCCAGGAAGGTTTCCAGACCTTTTTCCGTCAACGGGTGATCGGCCAGTTTCTTGATCACAGCGGGCGGTGCGGTGATCACGTCAGCACCGATGCGGGCGCTGTCGGTCACGTGGTTCACGGTGCGGATTGAAGCGGCCAGAATTTCGGTTTCAAAGCCGTAATTGTCATAGACCTGGCGGATATCCGCGATCAGATCCATGCCATCGAGATTGATGTCATCCAGACGACCAATGAAGGGCGAGATGAAGGTTGCGCCCGCCTTTGCGGCCAGAAGCGCCTGGTTGGTCGAGAAGCAGAGTGTGACGTTGACCATCTGGCCTTCGTCGCTGAGCGTCTTGCAGGTTTTCAGACCGGCCCATGTCAGCGGAACTTTCACGGCGATATTCGGCGCGATCTTGGCCAGCTTGCGGCCCTCGGCGATCATGTCGTCAGCTTCGGTTGCGACAACTTCGGCTGAAACCGGTCCGTCGACCAGATCACAGATTTCCTTGGTCACTTCCAGAATGTCACGACCTGATTTCAGGATCAGCGAGGGGTTGGTGGTCACGCCGTCCACCATGCCCAGATCGTTCAGTTCGGCAATGGCGTCGATCTCGGCTGTGTCTACGAAGAATTTCATGCGGGCAGTCCTTTGATGGGTTGGCCTTGGTCGCGGATGGCTTTACCTCAAAGAGACCCATGCTGGAACCCCCGAGCCCAAGGATATGCGTTGAGCACTCAGGAGTATTTCGACCACGGAGAGCTGGTTGCGGTTCTGACCGCACAGCCGCTGGACCGGACGCTGGATTACAAGGCGCCCGAGGGGGGCTGTTTTCTGGGGGCGTTCGTTGAGGTCCCGTTGGGGCCGCGTAAAGTTCTGGGTGTCGTCTGGGGCCCGGGACAGGGCGGGTTCGACCTGAACAAGGCGCGCTCCGTGATCCGGGTGCTTGAGGTCGCGCCGATGCGCGAAGAAATGCGGCTGTTTCTGGGGAAGGTTGCCGATTACACTCTGACGCCGATGCCCGCAATGTTGCGTCTGGCAACCCGAGCGCCGGGGCTTGGTGATCCGCCGTCGATGCGTAAGGTTTATCGGCTGGGTAATGGCGATCCGGATCGCATGACCGACGCCAGGACGCGTGTACTGGACGTTCTCCGCGACTATGGCGGGCTGGCATTCACCCTGAAAGAACTCGCCGAACAAGCGGGCGTGACGTCTTCGGTCGTCAAAGGGTTGGTCAAGCAGGGCGCTGTACGGGAAGAAGACAGCCCGCGCGATTTGCCCTATCCGCATCTGGATCCGGATTTGCCGGGCAAAGCTTTGACCGACGATCAGGCGGCGGCGGTTGAGAAGTTGCAGAAGGGCCAGCGGTCCGGGGAATATGGAACCACGCTGCTTAAGGGCGTGACGGGTTCGGGCAAGACCGAAGTGTATCTGGAGGCTGTAGCCGAGGCGCTGCGGATGGGCCGACAAGCCTTGGTTCTGCTGCCCGAGATCGCTCTGACAGCGGAATTCCTGACGCGGGTTGAGGCGCGGTTCGGTGCACGCCCGGCCGAATGGCATTCCGGCGCGACCATGACGGAACGCCGCCGGGTCTGGCGGATGGTCGGGCAGGGGGATGCGCAAATGGTGATTGGCGCGCGCTCAGCTTTGTTCCTGCCATTTCGTAACCTTGGCCTGGTGGTGGTCGATGAGGAACACGACACCTCGTACAAACAAGAGGACGGCGTGCATTACAGCGCGCGGGACATGGCGGTGCTGCGGTCTGCCATTTGTGGCGGGCGGGTGATTCTGGCCAGCGCAACACCTTCGCTGGAAAGCTGGGCCAACGCCGAAGCGGGAAAATACGACCGGGTTGATCTGACCTCGCGCTTTGGGGCGGCGGTGTTGCCCGAGATGAAGCCCATCGACATGCGGGCCGAACAGATGCAACCGGGGACGTGGATTTCTCCGTCTTTGCGGCAGGCGGTGATGCAGCGGATCGAGAAGGGCGAGCAATCGCTGCTGTTCATCAACCGCCGTGGGTATGCGCCGGTGACCCTGTGCCGCGCTTGCGGGGAACAGATTGCCTGCGATCATTGCGACGCGCGGATGGTCGAGCACCGGTTTCTGAAACGGCTGATGTGTCACCAATGCGGTGAGACCAAGCCGATGCCCGACGAATGTCCCTCATGCGGGGTCGAGGGCAAGCTGGCCCCGGTCGGTCCGGGGATCGAGCGGCTGGCCGAAGAGGCTGAGGCGACGTTTCCCGATGCCAAGATCGCGATGCTGAGTTCCGATTTGTTCGGCTCGGCCCGCGCCCTGAAAGCCAAGATCGAAGAGATTGCCGAGGGCGATGCCGATATCGTCATCGGAACGCAATTGGTGGCCAAAGGGCACAACTTTCCCAATCTGACTTTGGTCGGGGTAATCGATGCCGACCTCAGTCTGCACGGGGCAGACCTGCGCGCCGCTGAGCGGACATTCCAGTTGATGCGGCAAGTCGCGGGTCGGGCAGGCCGAGCGGACAAGCCAGGGCAGGCCCTGTTGCAGACATTCCAGCCCGAGCATCCCGTAATCCGTGCTATTCTTTCAGGTGACGAAGAAGGATTTTGGAAGGCCGAGGCCGCCGGACGGCAGGCGGCGGGTGTGCCGCCATACGGCCGTATGGCGGGGATCGTCCTGTCCGGACCTGAGGTTGGACCAGTTTTTGATATCGGAAATGCAATGGCCCGAAACGATGCGCCACTGCGCGATATCGGGGCACAGGTCTTTGGCCCGGCTCCGGCGCCTATTGCGCGGATTCGCGGCAGACACCGCGTGCGATTGTTGGTCAAGGCACCCAAGGGCGCTCCGATTCAGGACGCGATTGCCCGCTGGATCGCACCCTTGCGCATGAAGGGCGACCTGCGTTTGACCGTGGATATCGACCCGCAGAGTTTCTACTGACCTCTGCATCAGCGCAGACCGATTGTGCGCCCGCTGCTTCGCCCTCGCCAAAATCTAAAAATGGGCGTAGAGGAGTCCCATGTTGAAACCGATGCCCCTGTCCGAGGCGCAGAGCCTTCCGTTCTGGCGCCGCCCTGTGACGCTCTTGTTCGTCATGGCGCTGACGATGCCCATTGCCTTCAACGCGTGGAGCGCGCTGTTGAACAATTTCGTGATCGAGATGGCGAATTTTGACGGGGCCGACATTGGGTTACTGCACACTGTGCGGGAGATCCCCGGATTTCTTGCTGTTGGCGTAATCGCGGTGATCATTTTCGTGCGCGAGCAGGTACTGGCGATGATCTCGCTGATGATGCTGGGCGTGGCAACTGCGTTGACAGCATGGTTTCCCAGCCTTGGTGGGTTGCTGTTTGTCACCCTTTTCAGCTCGATCGGATTTCACTACTACGAGACAGTGAATCAGTCGCTGCAGCTGCAATGGCTGCCCAAGGACCGCGCGCCGCAGGTGCTGGGCTGGCTTGTTGCCATGGGATCAGCCGCGACCGCAGTAGTCTACGGTCTGATCGTTTTGACCTGGGACCGGTTTGATCTGTCCTACAACATTGTGTTCATGGCCGCTGGTGGTGTGACCGCCCTGCTGGCGCTGTTCTGTCTGTTCGCCTTTCCGCAGTTTGACTCGCCAACCCCACAGACCAAAAAACTGATCCTGCGTCGTCGCTACTGGTTGTATTATGCACTACAGTTCATGGCCGGTGCGCGACGGCAGATCTTTGTTGTCTTCGCGGGCTTCATGATGGTCGAGAAGTTCGGGTTTGAAGTACACGAGCTGACCAGCCTCTATCTGATCAATCTGGTGATCAACATGGCGGCGGCTCCGATGCTGGGTAAGGCTGTGTCGATGTTCGGTGAGCGCCGCACGCTGATCTTCGAATACACCGGCTTGGCGATCGTTTTTGCGGCCTATGGCGGTATCTACTGGTTTGGTTGGGGCGTGGTGCTGGCTGCAACCCTATATGTGATCGACCATGTTCTGTTCGCTTTGGCGCTTGCCCTGAAGACCTACTTTCAGAAAATCGCCGATCCTGCGGATATCGCACCGACGGCGGCCGTGGCGTTCACGATCAACCATATCGCCGCTGTGTTCCTTCCCGCGCTTCTGGGCCTGCTGTGGGTCATCTCACCCGGTGCAGTCTTTGCACTGGCCGCTGCGATGGCGATGATCTCGCTGGGTTTGTCTTTGCTGATCCCGCGCCACCCGGAACCGGGAAATGAAACGATCTTGTCGAAATACGCGCCGGCACCTGCCGAATAAGCGCCAATGCTTGACCTTGGCGGGCCATCGCCATAGGCGCTGTGTCAATCGATACAGGAGGCCCTCATGCCCACATTCACTGCGCTGACTACACTGACCGGTAAAAAAGCTGCCGAAGGGCTGGGCGAAGCGATGGAGCGTCTGGATCCGGAACCAACCGGCGTTGGAGTATTCGAGGTCGAGGATGGCTCGGGCCTTTGGGAAGTTGGTGGGTATTTCACGGAAACTCCGGACGAAACCGCTCTGGCCGTTCTAGCCGCCGCGTTTGAGGCCAAGCCTTTTGTTGTGTCAGAACTGCCCGATACGGATTGGGTGGCCCATGTGCGCCGGGAACTGGCTCCGGTCGAGGCCGGACGGTTCTTTGTCTATGGCAGCCATGACGCTGACAAACTGCCCGAGGGACGTATCCCGCTGCTGATCGAGGCTGCAATGGCCTTTGGCACCGGCCACCACGGCACCACGTTGGGATGCCTAAAGGCGCTGGACCATCTTTTGAGCCAAGGGTTCACGGCGACCAAAGTGGCCGATATCGGCTGCGGCACTGCCGTGCTGGCCATGGCGGCCGCGCGGGTCTGGGAAGGTGAGATCATCGCCAGCGATATCGACGAAGTGGCCGTTGATGTCGCCGAAGCCAACCTGAAGGCCAATGGAATGGCAGGCAAGGTCCGTTGCGTGGAAGCGGCGGGCTTTGACCATCCCGATCTGGGCGTGATCGCACCCTACGATCTGATTTTTGCAAATATCCTTAAAGGGCCACTGGTTGCTCTGGCCCCCGAAATCGCAGCGAATCTGCGCGTCGGTGGTTATGCAATTTTGTCCGGAATCCTTAACGAACAAGCCGATGATGTGGATTCCGTTTATCTACAAAACGGGTTCAATTTAGAGAAAAATGACCAAATTGGTGAGTGGACGACGCTAATATTAAGCAAACAGGGCTAAATTGGGGCCATTTGCTGGAGCTTTCTGGGGTTTTGCCTCGATTTTGTCGCATTCTGTTTCTACCGTCTTAACCTAGAAGCGGGGGGCGGTTTTGGAGGCTGCCATGACAGGAAAACAACTGGAATTTGATCAGCGCGTGAATCGCCTGAGCAAGAAACACGCAAAACTAAGCCGTGGCTATCGCGCGACGATGCGTAAGGACGGGTTGGTTGTGATGAAACCGCAGAGGGTGAAGTCGGCTTTGCCCCTTAAGGTTCTTCTGATGTGTCTGCTTGGGTTGTTTGCATTCAAGACGTTCTTGCTCACCAGCCTTGGGCCTTCGGGCTATCAATACAGGGTTGACGCATTGAACGAGGGCACCTCGGTTGAACAAGCCGGTGCCTGGGTGATGCAAATCGACCCAGTATCGCTGGTGCTTTCGGAACAGTTGGCACGGCTGCTGCCCTGACATCAGGCCAATGAATCAGAAACGCCGCGCATTCTGCATGCGCGGCGTTCTGTTTTGCCCCTGAGGGAGGGAAGGGGCATATGAGTGGGTGTGTTAAATCTTAACGACGACCTTCGGCCACGACGTCAATATCGCCACGGCACAGTCCGATATCTTCCAGCTCGCGGTCTGTCAGACCGCTCAGCGTGTTACGAGTCACGCGGGCGTCATTCCATTCGACAACGGCGTTCACGACCGATGCGAAATATGCGCCGATACGGCCGACGAGGCCGAATGAGCCGGTGGTGGTGCGGGTGGTGTCCAGTGCAGCCATATCCTGTTTCCTTCTGGTTTAAGTTTACGTTTTGATCGTTCGATCTGAGCGGCATCTAGTGCTGCCAAATCAGCTGTGCAAGTGCGGAAATTGCAACTGTCCTATGCGTTTTTTGCAGAGCTCAAGATTCATTAGAACCCCTTAATTTATTGGCCATTTTTGCTTCATGAAACGTGTCGATTTCAGACTTTTGACTGTCGCAAACTGGCCGTTTTGTCGCGCGTGAAACAGGTCTGTCGTTTTTGCGCTCTCTGTCAATTCGCTTGGAAAATGTTCACGCTTCGTGCTAATCCATAAAAAAGATCACAAAAACTCGAGCAGGCCGGGGCGAAACATGCGGATTTTGGGCATTGATCCGGGGCTTAGGACCCTGGGATGGGGCGTCATCGAATCGCATGGCAGCCGCCTGAGCCACGTCGCCAACGGGCTATGCAAGTCTGACGGGGACGATTTGGGCGAGCGTTTGCTGTCGCTGTACAATCAGATCGTCGAAGTCATTGCAGAACATCAACCCGATCAGGCGGCCATCGAACAGACCTTCGTCAACAAGGATGGGGCTGGTACGCTGAAGCTGGGTCAGGCGCGGGGTGTGGCGTTGCTGACGCTGGCGCAAGCAGGGCTGCCCGTGGGTGAATACGCGCCCAACCGGGTCAAGAAAACGGTTGTGGGCGTTGGGCATGCCGAGAAAGAGCAGGTTCTTCATATGGTCAAATTGCAACTGCCGGGCTGTAAGCCCAAAGGGGCGGATGCGGCGGATGCGCTGGCGATTGCCATCTGTCATTCATATTACGGCGCAGCGCCGCAGGCGCGCGTGAAAGAGGTGCGGGCATGATCGGAAAACTGACCGGACGATTGGACTATCGCGCAGCAGATCACGTGTTGATCGACGTGCGTGGGGTCGGATATCTCGTTTACTGCTCGGACCGGACCATGGCCGCGTTGCCGGGCGTTGGCGAGGCTGTCTCGATCTATACCGATATGGTGGTGCGCGAGGACCTGATGCAGCTTTTCGGGTTTTTGTCCCTGGTCGAAAAGGAATGGCATCGCCTGCTGTGTTCGGTTCAGGGCGTTGGGGCCAAGGTCTCGCTCGCCATTCTGTCCGCGCTGGGTCCGGATGGGGTCAGCCGGGCCATTGCGCTTGGGGATTGGGGTGCCGTCAAAGCGGCGAAAGGCGTGGGCCCAAAGACGGCACAGCGGATCGTGCTGGATCTAAAAGACAAGGCGCCGGGTGTGATGGCTATGGGCGGGACCGTGACCGAAGCGATGGGCGGCCCCGGGCTGGAAGTTGTTGAGTTGTCTGAACCGGCACCAGTGCCCAAGCGGGAGACCAAACCTGCCTCGGGGTCGGCTGCAGCCTCGGCGGGGGCACTGTCAGCCCTTGGCAATTTGGGGTACGGACCATCCGAGGCGGCCTCGGCCGTGGCCGAAGCGGCCGCCAGCCTGCCGGATGCAGGCGAGGCTGAATTGATCCGGGCGGCGCTCAAGTTGCTGGCTCCGAAAGGGTAACTGAATGGTAGACGCCGATCCCACATTGCGCCCCGAGCCCTTGCCCGAGGATAACGACCGCGCCCTGCGTCCGCAGGGGCTGGACGAATTCATCGGTCAGGCCGAGGCGCGGGCCAATCTGCGCATCTTCATTCAATCCGCGCGTATGCGGAGCGAGGCGATGGATCACACGCTGTTTCATGGCCCTCCGGGTCTGGGTAAAACGACGCTGGCGCAAATCATGGCGCGCGAGTTGGGGGTGAATTTCCGCATGACCTCGGGGCCGGTTCTGGCCAAAGCAGGTGATCTGGCGGCGATCCTGACCAATCTGGAATCCCGCGATGTGTTGTTCATCGACGAAATCCACCGTCTGAACCCGGCCGTCGAAGAGGTGCTGTATCCAGCGATGGAGGATTTCGAGCTGGACCTGGTGATCGGCGAAGGCCCGGCGGCGCGCACGGTGCGGATTGAGCTGCAGCCGTTTACTTTGGTTGGTGCGACGACGCGGATGGGCTTGCTGACCACCCCATTGCGCGACCGATTTGGCATTCCGACGCGGTTGCAGTTTTACACAGTGGACGAGTTGCACGAGATCGTTACTCGCAACGCCCGCAAACTGGGCGCGCCGGCTGATGATGCAGGTGCCAGAGAGATTGCGCGCCGATCGCGCGGGACCCCGCGGATCGCAGGGCGATTGCTGCGACGGGTAGTGGATTTTGCCATCGTCGAGGGCGATGGACGTATCACCCTGGATCTGGCGGATGGCGCGCTGACGCGGTTGGGTGTGGATAATCTGGGCTTGGATGGTGCCGACCGGCGATACCTCAAGCTGATCGCTGAGAACTATGCCGGTGGTCCGGTCGGGATTGAGACCCTGTCGGCAGCGTTGTCTGAAAGCCGCGATTCGCTGGAGGAAGTGATTGAGCCCTATTTGTTGCAGCAAGGCCTGATCCAGCGCACGCCGCGCGGGCGGATGTTGGCGCAGAAGGCTTGGGCTCATCTGGGTATGGCGGCTCCTAAGGGGCAAAACGATCTGTTTGGTTGAAGCTGCGGCCTTTAAATTTTATGCCTTCGGCGAGAGTACTTTCGAAAAGATGAAGGATTGGGCGTGACCCCCGAAGACATTCAGTCGTTGTTCACCCGTGAAAGCGGAGAGTTTCTGTTCGCGCGTTGGGGGCGGCCCATCGTGCCCATCGTCTTTGGGGTCGAGGAGGAAACTCTGACCACCGTCAAGGGCGCATTTGAGGCCGTGGTAAGCCTGGCCGATCATAAGATGGCCGAAACGGATCCGGAACTTGGTGCGAATTGCATGGTGTTCTTTTTCCGCGACTGGAAGGAACTGCTGGAAGTTCCCGATCTGGATCGGCTGGTTCCCGGTCTTGCGCCGTTAGTCGATCGACTGATCGCGGCGGATGCCAATCAGTATCGGGTGGTCCGGTTTGAAGAGGACGGTGCGATCCGGGCTGCGTTTGTCTTCCTGCGCATGGACAAAGAGCTGTCCAAGATTCCGGCAGAGACTTTAGCGCTCAGCCAGGTGGTGCAGACCATTTTGCTGTGGTCGGACACTGCGTTCAGAACGCAATCGCCGCTGGCGGTTGCCGAGGGGGTGACGATCCTGCGCCCGGACATCGCTGGGCTGATCAGGGCAGCCTATGATCCGGTTTTGCCGGGGGCAGCGCAGGATCCGGCGCATGGCTTGCGATTGTTTGCACGAATGCAGCAGTCGCAGTGATTTAAGCTGAGATCATCTACGATTTGGATGTGTTGCGGTGTTGAAAAGCGCTTAACAAGTCGCTTCCCGTGTCGAAGAAAGCGTCGTTGCCCACCAAATCGGTCACGCCGTACCTGTCCAACTCTGACCGGACATGCGGTTCGACCAGGAGGAAAACCAGCCTGATGTTCTTCTCCTGCATGAGATTGAGAACATTGCGCAGCGTATAGCCTGCGGTGAAGTCCACGTCATCGATGGCCGAGGCTTCGATGCAGAACCAACGTACTTTGTTATCTGAATCATGGGTGATTGTCGCAATCTCATCCGAAAGCCGCTGTGCATTCGCGTAGTAAAGGCTGTGAGAGAAGCGATAGATGACAAGCCCGGGTTCGAATTGGTTCGGTGCAGGAATGGGTTTCGAATGCCAACCACCGTCTTTGGTTTTGACGATCACTGAATTTTTGGGGCGGTACCCGCGGCGGGTATGGTCGATCAATGACAGTACCATCGCAAAGATGATACCCTGTTCGACCCCCACGATAACGACAACTGTAGCCGTGGCGACAGCAATCCAAAATTCGGACCGGGCTTGCCGGTAAATTGCAATCAGGCCTTTCAGGTCGATCAGCTTCAGGCCGATCAGGAACACGACTGCAGACAGTGCCGCATTCGGCAGGTAGGCCAGTGGGCCGGTCAGGAACAGTATGACCACCAAGACGATCAAGACGGTAGTCAGTTGTGCCACCTGACTGCGGCCACCGGCGCTGGCCACCATCTCGGTTTTTGTTGGGCTGCCATTTACCACAAATGTGCCCGTAAATGCCGCTCCCAGATTGGCCAGACCCAGCCCGACAAGGTCTGTGTTCTCGCTGAACTTCTCTTCGTAGCGCGCCGCATAGGCCCGCGAGGTTGCAGCACTTTGGGCCAGGATCACAACGAAGATTGACAGCGCGGTTGGCAGCAGCTGTTTGAACAGGGTCCAGCTCCAATCCACGTTCGGGACAGAGAGCGCAGGCAAGCCGCTGGGAACCGAGCCCAGTACCGCGATGCCGGATGCTGCGAATTGGAACGCCCAGCTGCATAGGATTACCCCAAGTATGGCGAATAACGGGCCGGGTAGTCTCGGTGACAGCTGCCGGCATCCGACGACGATCAGCAGAACTGCCGCCGCCGCCGCCAATGTGGGCCAGCTTGTCTGGTCGATGTTCTGAATGGTTGCCTGAAGCTTGGCGATGGTCCCGTGACCGTCGCTTTCGATCCCCAAAAGCCCCGGTATTTCACCGGTTGCGACCTGAATGCCCACGCCTGTCAGGAACCCGACAAGAACTGTCCGGGATAGGAAATCAGCCAGAAACCCTAAGCCGATGATGCGTGCGGCAATCAACAAAACTGCAGCCATCAGCGCCAACAGGGAGGCCAGCGCCAGATACTCGGACGAACCCGACACTGCCATGCCAGCCAGGGCAGAGGCCGTAATCGCCGCCGTGGCAGAATCCGCGCCCACAACAAGATGGCGGGACGAACCGAACAGCGCAAACAGCGCCATTGGGATAAGGATGGTGTACAACCCAGTCACAACCGGTGTGCCTGCGATCTTTGTGTAGCCCATGACCTCGGGGATCGCGAGGCAGGCAAAAGTCAGGCCTGCTAAAATTTCCGCAGGCAAAGTCGCGCGGTTGAATGGCAAGACGCCTTGAAGGACTGGAAGAAAGAACATCCTCTCTTCTTTTTGTCCTTTAGCCATTGAAACTCCTGTTGAATTCACGTGGGTTGGTTGAAATTCTAGAGGGCAAATCGTAGAAATTCGATAGCAGACTTGGGAAGGTGCGGAATTTGCCCCCACATGGGGATTGCAGGACCCGCGGCAACCATGCATCTGTTTCAAAGCAGGATTTGCCCCGCGCGTTACATATTTGAGAGACCGGACTTGATAACATGGCCAATGAAGCTGATGCGCCCCACAAGCATATCTTTCCGATCCGGGTCTACTATGAAGACACCGATATGGGCGGGGTCGTATACCACGCGAATTACCTCAAGTTTATCGAACGCGCGCGATCTGACTATGTGCGCCGTCTGGGCAATGATCAGAACGCGATGCGCGATGGCGGGATCGTCTGGGTCGTGCGCCGGATCGAGGCCGATTATCTGGTCCCGGCAAAGTTCGATGATGAGCTGATCGTTGAAACTTGGCTGTCGTCAATCTCTTGTGTGCGGCTGACCATGGGGCAGTTGGTCAAGAGGGGGGAGACCGAGATATTTCGCGCCTCGGTGACTGCTGTTTGCATGAACGCGCAAGGCAAGCCGGTCCGCCTTCCGGCAGAGATTCGCGCATTGATGTAACAATTTGTCGGTCAGGGGTGGTTATGTTGGCTTTTCATAACCAACTGCGATAGCGTTTGGAAAAACAAGGCCAAACGAACGGCCGTCAGGCAAAAAACAAAGAGCAGGTTCATGGAAGCTGAAACGCTGGCGCTGGCGCAGGAGATCGATTTCTCCATGTGGGGGCTGTATGCCCGCGCGACCTTTGTCGTCAAACTGGTGATGTTGATGCTGATCGCTGCATCCATCTGGTCTTGGGCGATTATCATTCAGAAATTGATCAACTATCGCGCGGCCCGCCGCGAGGCGCAGGTGTTTGACGAGGCCTTCTGGTCTGGCAACCCGCTTGATGAGTTGTTCGAACATACCGGATCGCAGCCCGACGGCAGTTCCGAGAAGATTTTTGCCGCTGGCATGATCGAATGGCGCAGGTCGCACCGAACGGATGGTGGGCTGATCGCGGGGGCCACTGCGCGGATTGACCGTTCGATGGACGTGGCAATCGCCAAAGAGTCCGAGACATTGCAAAAAGGCTTGCCCATTTTGGCGACGGTGGGCTCGACCGCGCCGTTCATTGGCCTGTTCGGGACCGTTTGGGGCATCATGAACGCGTTTATTGAGATTGCCGAGCAGCAAAACACCAACCTGGCCGTTGTGGCACCCGGCATTGCCGAAGCGCTTTTGGCCACGGGCCTGGGTCTGTTGGCTGCGATCCCGGCGGTAATTTTCTACAACAAGCTCAGTTCAGACAGTGATCGGATCGTGGGTGGCTACGAGGCTTTTGCCGACGAGTTCGCCACCATCCTGTCGCGTCAGTTGGACAGCTAAGATGGGTGCGGCGGTTCAGCAGAACGGAGGCGGGAACGGGCGCAGACGCGGCCGTCGTCGCGGGCGGGCGCAGCCGATGGCCGAGATCAACGTGACGCCTTTTGTAGACGTCATGTTGGTTTTGCTGATTATCTTTATGGTGGCGGCACCGCTTCTAACCGTTGGCGTGCCGGTGGACCTGCCCAAGACGGCGGCAAGCGCGTTGCCGGGCGATAACGAAGAACCGCTGACAGTCACGATGACTGCAGAAGGGCGCGTTCAGATTCAAACCACCGATGTTGCCCGCGAAGAGTTGATTGGCAAGCTGCGCGCCATTGCGGCAGAACGCAGCAGTGACCGGGTGTTCCTGCGCGCGGATGGCGCGATCCCTTATGCGCAGGTTATGCAGGTTATGGGTGCGCTGAATGCAGGTGGGTTTTCCAATGTGGGGCTGGTGACCGATACCGGCGGCCCCGCGTTGGACGAAGGTGGAGAGTGAGGCCGCGCGGTGGATACCGGCACCAAGATCTCGGCAATTGCCCATGTCAGTTTGATTTCGTGGGCTCTGTTTGGCGGCACCTTTCGGTCCGAACCATTGCCTATGCCTGTTCAGGATATCTCGGTGATCTCGGCTGAACAGTTCGCAGCAATGACGGCTCAGAGTGAGGCGCCTGAGCTGCCTACGCCAACTGCCCTGCAACAGCCCGATGCGCCCGAGGAAGAAATCCCCACCCCTGAACCGGTGGAGCAGGAACCTCCGACGCCTGAAGTGTCTGAGCCAAATGAACCAGAGCCAGAGCTGGAACCAGAACCGCTGGCCCCTCCTCCCGAACCGGTCGCGATCGAACAGCCCCCCGAATTGGCCCCCCCAGAACCCGAGGCCGTCGTTTTGCCCACCCCGCCAGGGCCCGAGGCACAGCCGCAGCCTGCGGACAAAGTAGCGCCTGAACCTGTTGCGCCGCCGCCGCCCGAGGCCACGCCAGATGATATTGAATCCCCGGCTGTATCGCTGGACGAGGGAGCTGAAACTCAGCAAGAACAGCAGGATCAAACGGCACCCGAAGAGGCCACGGATGAAATCGTGACCGAGGCGGAAGAAGCCAAGGAATATGCGCCGCGCAGCTCTCCGCGCCCGCTGGTGCGGCCGAACCGGCCGACGCCGCCGGCGCAGCCCGAAGTGGCCGAGACCGAAGAACCGATCGAACCAGAGCCCGCGCCAAGTGATGAAACCGCGATCAACGACGCACTGGCCGAGGCGCTGGGGCAGAGCAGCGAATCGTCTGGTCCACCCCTGACTGCGGGTGAGAAGGATGCTATGCGACTGGCTGTGTCGAAGTGCTGGAACGTTGGTTCTCTGTCCACGGACGCACTGCAAACGGTCGTTGTGGTCGGGTTCTCGCTGACGCCGGATGGCAAGGTGCTCGGCGGCAGCCTGCGCATGCTGGACAGTTCCGGCGGTAATGATGCGTCTGCAAGACAAGCCTACGAGGCCGCCCGGCGAGCGATTTTGCGCTGCGGGGCCAAAGGATACACCCTGCCTGCTGACAAATACGAACAATGGCGGGATATTGAGATTACATTCAATCCCGAGAGGATGCGGATCAAATGATGAGATTTCTGACCAGCCTGTTGCTTGGCCTGACAATTTTGGCGGCGCCTGTGTATGCACAAAGCGGACCACTGCGTCTTGAGCTGGATCAGGGGATTATCGAACCCTTGCCTTTTGCGGTGCCGAATTTCGTGCCCGACGGGCCAGCAGCCACACAATACGCAAACGACTTATCGCGCGTCGTAGCGGCGGATCTGACGGGAACCGGACTGTTCCGTGAAATTTCTTCAGACGCGTTCATCAGTCGGGTCAGCAGTTTCGAAGCCCCAGTGCAATTTGCCGATTGGAAGGCCATCAATGCTGAGGCCCTGGTGACGGGAGCAGTCAATGTCTCGGGCAAGCGCCTGACTGTGCGGTTTCGCGTTTGGGACGTGTTCTCGGGTCAGGAATTGGGCAATGGTCTGCAGTTTTCCGGCACTACAGACGGCTGGCGGCGCATGGCGCACAAAGTGGCCGATCAGGTTTATAGCCGTGTGACCGGCGAGAGCGGTTACTTTGACAGCCGCATCGCGTTTGTGTCCGAAAGCGGCCCCAAGAACCAGCGTCTGAAGCGTCTGGCAATCATGGATTATGACGGCGCAAACGTTCAGTACCTGACCGACAGTGCCGCGATTGTTCTGGCGCCACGCTTTTCGCCCTCGGGCGATCGGCTGTTGTACACAAGCTATGAAACCGGTCAGCCGCGCATTTATGTTTTGGACGTCGATCGCGTCAAACGGACCGAATTGAAGACACAAGACGGTACCATGAGCTTTTCGCCGCGCTTTTCGCCCGACGGCCGTTCCATTCTGTATTCGTTGATTCAGGGTGGCAACACGGACCTGTGGAAAATGGATCTGGCCTCGGGGCAAAGCGTGCGCCTGACGAACACGCCTGCCATTGAGACCGCCCCCAGCTATTCTCCGGACGGGTCGCAGATCGTGTTTGAAAGCGACCGCTCTGGCACACCTCAACTGTACATCATGCCTTCAAATGGCGGAGAGGCGACCCGCATCAGCTTTAAGCAGGGGCGTTATGGCACACCTGTCTGGTCGCCGCGTGGGGACCTGATCGCCTTTACCAAACAGAACAAGGGCCGGTTCCATATCGGTGTTATGCGGACGGATGGCAGCGAGGAACGCCTGCTGACCTCGTCCTTCCTGGATGAGGGGCCAACATGGTCGCCGAATGGTCGCGTCATCATGTTCACCCGTGAATCGCAGGGCGCAAGCGGTCGGGCGACACTGTATTCGGTGGATATCTCGGGTCGGAACCTGCGCCCGGTACGTACACCGGATGGTGGCAGCGATCCATCCTGGGGACCACTGCAGAAGTGATCGGGGCAGGGGGTTGGAAAAGTTCACAAATTTCCTGCACTGTGATAACAGAGACAGCAATAAAGCAATAAAACGACGAGGCACCTGAAATGAATGTATTGAGCAAAGTCATAGCATTGGGCGTGCTAAGTGTATTGGCCGCCTGTACCAACAACGATCCTTCGGCACTGGGCGGTGGCGCGGGCGGTAACGGCTCGATCCTGCCGGGTTCGCCCAGCGACCCTCAGTCACCGGCCTATTTCCAGCAAACTGTTGGTGACCGCGTGTTGTTTGAGGTCGATCAATCGACCCTGACCGGGCAGGCGCAGACGATATTGCAGGGACAGGCAGACTGGCTACTGGCCAATACGGATTTCGTCGCCACGATCGAGGGTCACGCGGACGAACAGGGTACTCGCGAGTATAACCTGGCTCTGGGCGCGCGTCGCGCGAATGCGGCGCGTGAATACCTGATTTCACGTGGGGTCGCGGGCAACCGGTTGACCACCGTCAGTTTCGGAAAGGAACGTCCGATCGAGATTTGCAGCACCGAGGAATGCTATTCCAAAAACCGTCGTTCGGTGACGGTCCTGACCGGTTCAACTTTGGGGTAAGATGATGCGAATTGCAGGATGGGTTCTGGCTGTGGTCGTGGCGACTGCGGGCGTGGCAGGTGCACAGGATCAGCAAACCCTGGCGGATATCCGTCAGGAGCTTACGGTGCTGCATGTCGAGGTTCAACGCCTCAAGCGCGAGTTTTCAACGACCGGATCTCCGGCACCCAATCTGGCTGGCAGTTCCGTTTTGGAACGTGTTGACGCCATTGAGGCTGAATTGCAGCGCCTGACCCGTCAGACCGAACAGTTGAACCAGCGTGTGCAAAACATCGTCACCGACGGGACCAATCGGATCGGCGATCTGGAATTCCGGTTGGTGGAACTGGAAGGCGGCGATCTTAGCACGCTTGGTGAGACCTCGACCCTGGGTGGCGAAACCGAAATCACCGCTGCGGCTCCCGCAACACCAGCAAACCCGACGGCACCGGCACCGACCGAACAAGGTGAACTTGCAGTGGGTGAGCGCGCGGACTTTGATGCCGCATCACAGGCGCTGGCAGATGGCAACTATCAGGCCGCAGCGGAGCAATTCGCCACATTCGAAACCTCGTATCCCGGCAGTCCGCTGGCCCCCGAAGCCAACCTGAAACGAGGGCGGGCGCTTGTTGGGATCGGTGACACGCGTGAGGCCGCGCGGGCCTTTCTGGCCAGCTTTACCGGCGATTCCGAAGGTGCATTCGCACCCGAGGCGCTGTTTGAGTTGGGCTCGGCGCTGGGGCGTCTGGGTCAGACCGATCAGGCTTGCATCACCCTTGGCGAGGTGGGCGTGCGCTTCCCGTCTTCGGCCTCGGCCACCAATGCCACACAGGAAATGGCAAGCCTGGGCTGTTCTTGACCGAAAACGCTGAAGAACTGCGGGCCGAGATTCGGGCGCGTTTACCCAAGACCCTTCCTTCGCGTCTGGGTGTGGCTGTCTCTGGCGGGGGCGATTCTGTCGCTCTGCTTTTGCTGTTGAATGATATTGCCCAAAACGAGCAGGTTAGGCTGTTCGCAGCGACCGTTGACCACTGTTTGCGCCCCGAGTCCGCAGTCGAAGCGCAGGAAGTAAGCGAGCTTGCCGCGCGTATGGGTATCACGCATCAAACGTTGAAATGGACAGGGTGGGCCGGTCAGGGGAACCTTCAGGATCAGGCCAGACAGGCGCGTTATCGGATGTTGACCGAATGGGCCACACGCAATGCGATCAGCGCGATTGCGTTAGGCCACACCGCGGATGATCAGGCCGAAACCTTCCTGATGCGACTGGGCCGCGCAGCTGGTGTTACGGGTCTGTCGGGCATGCCGGTTGAACGGATTTTGGATGGCGTGACGATGTTGCGGCCGATGCTTGGTATAACAAGGCAAGCATTGCGTGGCTATCTGTCTGGTGAGGGAGTTGGCTGGATCGAAGATCCCTCGAATCAGGACCTCCGGTTTGACCGGATCAAGGCACGGCAGGCCTTGTCTGACCTCAAGGATTTGGGAATCACGGCCAGTTCTTTGACCCGAGTCGCAGAAAACCTTGCGCAGGCGCGTGAGGCGTTGGAGCGTTTTACGCAGGAATCCGCCCGAAAAATCGCCGTGGTGGAAACCGGTGATGTTTGCTTGGATCGCACCGCCTTTCAGTCTTTGCCTCAGGAAATCCAGCGCCGGCTTGTGATCGGCTGCATCGCATGGATTGCCGGAGCGGGGTATCCACCACGCCAAACGTCGGTGGATCAGGCTGTGAAGGCTGTTGAAGAGGGTACCGGTACGTCGATCAATGGCTGTTTGCTTGTCCCAAAGGTCAATAAAACGTGGGTTTGCAGAGAACTAAACGTAGTTCAGGGCGAAATCGCGCGCCCAGGCGAGCCGTGGGACAAACGCTGGATTCTGTCAGGACCTTCGACTGCTGGTATGCAAATCCGCCCGTTAGGCGAGCAGGGCCTGCCAAGGGTTCCAGATTGGCGGGATTTGGGTAAACCGCGTCAAGTCTTGTTGGCCTCACCCGCTGTTTGGCTTGCGGATGAACTGGTGTCAGCGCCAACTGCCGGGTTCGTAAACGGATGGACGGCTGAATTGGCCCCAGGAACGCCCGAGTTTCATTCTTCTTTTTTATCGCATTGAACCTCCTTGAATCATCTCTATTTTATAGAGCAACCCGGCAGACCCCCATCTGCCGAAATCTTTTGGGAGACTTTCCTTGGGCAACGCTCGTAACATCGCCTTCTGGGTCGTTCTGTTTTTGCTGATCCTTGCACTGTTCAATTTGTTCAGCGGACCAGGCGGGACGCTTCAGAGCAATGAAAGAACTTATTCTGATTTCGTAACGGCCGTTCAAGCCGACGAAGTCAAGAATGTGACTCTGGATGGCGAACAGATTCGCTATACCACGCAAAGCGGTGCCAGCTATGTCACCATCAAACCCGGCGATGCTGAGGTCACCAAACTGCTGATCGACGAGAACATTCCCGTTCGCGCCGAGAAACAGCAGCAATCCGGTTTCCAGTCGTTCCTGATCACGCTGCTGCCGTTCCTGCTGCTTATTGGTGTTTGGGTTTACTTCATGAACCGGATGCAAGGCGGTGGAAAAGGCGGCGCGATGGGCTTTGGCAAGTCCAAGGCCAAGATGCTGACCGAAAAGCATGGCCGCGTGACATTTGACGATGTCGCAGGCATCGATGAAGCTAAGGAAGAGCTGGAAGAGATCGTGGAATTCCTGCGCAACCCGCAGAAGTTCAGCCGTCTTGGTGGCAAGATCCCGAAAGGCGCGCTGCTGGTTGGCCCTCCGGGCACCGGTAAAACGCTGCTGGCCCGTGCGATTGCTGGTGAGGCGGGTGTGCCGTTCTTTACCATCTCAGGTTCTGACTTTGTTGAGATGTTTGTTGGTGTTGGTGCATCCCGTGTGCGTGACATGTTCGAACAGGCCAAAAAGAATGCACCCTGTATTGTGTTCATCGACGAAATCGACGCCGTGGGTCGCCATCGTGGTGCCGGCTATGGCGGCGGGAACGACGAACGCGAACAGACACTCAACCAGTTGCTGGTTGAGATGGACGGGTTCGAGGCCAATGAGGGTGTGATCATTCTGGCGGCCACCAACCGTAAGGACGTTCTGGACCCTGCGCTGCTGCGCCCCGGTCGTTTTGACCGCAACGTGACCGTCGGCAACCCCGACATCAAAGGCCGTGAGAAGATCCTGGGCGTGCACGCGCGCAAGACGCCTCTGGGCCCCGATGTCGACCTGCGCATCATCGCGCGTGGTACTCCGGGTTTCTCAGGCGCTGATCTGGCGAACCTCGTGAACGAGGCCGCACTGATGGCTGCCCGTGTTGGTCGTCGCTTCGTCACCATGGAAGACTTTGAGAACGCTAAGGACAAGGTGATGATGGGGGCCGAGCGCCGTTCGATGGTGCTGACGCAAGACCAAAAAGAAAAGACCGCTTATCACGAATCTGGTCACGCGGTCGTCGGTCTGTCGCTGCCGTTGTGCGATCCGGTCTACAAGGCGACCATCATTCCGCGCGGTGGCGCATTGGGTATGGTGGTGTCGTTGCCGGAAATGGACCGTCTGAACTATCACCGCGACGAATGCGAGCAAAAGCTGGCCATGACTATGGCAGGCAAAGCCGCCGAGGTGATCAAATACGGTGAAGACCACGTCTCAAACGGTCCCGCCGGTGACATCATGCAGGCCAGCCAGTTGGCCCGTGCCATGGTGATGCGCTGGGGTATGTCTGACAAAGTCGGCAACATTGATTATGCCGAGGCGCATGATGGCTATTCGGGCAACACTGCTGGCTTCTCGGTTTCAGCGCATACCAAAGAGCTGATCGAGGAAGAGGTGAAACGCCTGATCCAGCAGGGTTATGAGCGCGCGCACAAGATCCTGTCCGACAAGAACGAGGAATGGGAACGTCTGGCGCAAGGCTTGCTGGAATACGAAACCCTGACTGGGGACGAGATTAAGCGTGTCATGAATGGCGAATCGCCGACCGATGGTGATGACGAGGGTGACAAGCCGGATGAGGGCAGCGCGCCCAGCGTTACGGCCATTCCCAAGACCAAGGTCAAAAAGACCCCGCCCGACGGTGGGATGGAGCCGGAACCTTCGGCATAAAGAAATCAGACCCGGGCCAAGTCCCGGGTCTTTTCTTTTCAGCTTTTCATTTGGCCCGGTCTGACTTTTAGTACGATTTTGACGGCCCGCAGCCTAAGGGGATTTCAAATGCCGGTATTGCGAGAAACAGAATTCACGGATGAAGTTGCTTGGCTGGGTCATGTGCCCGCGGGTGGTTCAATCCGGGCCAAAGCGGTCGATGTTTTGGATCTGGATTTCTCAGGGGACAAAGGCGAACGGCACGAGGGTCTCAACCGGGCCTCATGTGTCAGGGTCAAGAATCTGTATCCGCAAGGCACTGAAATCCGCAACGTGCGCCAATTGTCTGTTCTGTCCGCCGAGGAAATGGATTCCACCGCCAACGAGATGGGGCTGGATCGGTTGGACCCGTCGTTTCTGGGCGTCAGCATCTTGTTGCGCGGCATTCCGGACTTTACACATCTTCCGCCATCCTCGCGTTTGCAGGGCCGCGACGGTGTCACGATAACCGTGGATATGGAAAACCGCCCCTGCGTCATTCCCGGGCGTGAGATCGAAGCCGATCAACCCGGGTACGGGGCGTCCTTCAAGTCCGCAGCACAGGGCCGAAGGGGTGTGACCGCGTGGGTGGAACGACCCGGACAACTGCGGTTGGGGGACCAGATGAGCCTGTTCGTTCCGGATCAGCGGGCGTGGGCGCCCTAAGCGTCAAGCGTTTTCGATTTGAAACCGGTGAAATGACGCTACGCCGTTTCATGGCTTGAATATGTCGGAATCTCTATCCATCGGGATTGTACACAACGGTATGGATTGACCAGCACCGGCCCAGCTGCGCCGGTTTGCAGGGAATTCAACCGGGGGTTTTGCCCAATGAGCTATAAATCGGACATTGAAATTGCGCGCGAGGCGCAGAAGAAGCCTATTCAGGAAATCGGCGCTAAGATTGGCATCGATTCTGCTGATCTGCTGCCCTATGGCCATGATAAGGCGAAGGTGAGCCAGGAGTTCATCAACTCGGTTCAGGGTCGAGAAGACGGCAAGCTGGTGCTGGTCACCGCGATCAACCCGACGCCTGCGGGTGAGGGTAAGACGACCACAACCGTTGGTCTGGGTGATGGTCTGAACCGCATTGGCAAGAATGCGATGATCTGCATTCGCGAAGCCTCGCTGGGCCCGAACTTCGGCATGAAGGGCGGCGCTGCAGGGGGCGGTTACGCGCAGGTTGTGCCGATGGAGGAAATGAACCTGCACTTTACCGGGGATTTCCACGCGATCACCTCGGCGCATTCGCTGCTGTCGGCGATGATCGACAACCACATCTACTGGGGCAATGAAGCCGAGATCGATGTACGCCGCGTCGCATGGCGTCGCGTGGTCGATATGAATGACCGTGCCCTGCGTCAGATCACGGCGTCCCTGGGTGGTGTGTCGAACGGCTTCCCGCGCGAAACCGGCTTTGACATCACCGTGGCGTCCGAGGTCATGGCGATCCTGTGCCTGTCCAACGACCTGAAGGATCTGGAAAAGCGTCTGGGTGACATCATCGTGGCCTACCGCCGCGACAAGACCGCTGTTTACTGCCGCGACATCAAGGCCGAAGGCGCAATGACCGTGCTGTTGAAAGACGCGATGCAGCCGAACCTGGTGCAGACGCTGGAAAACAACCCGGCATTCGTCCACGGTGGCCCGTTCGCCAATATCGCGCACGGCTGTAACTCGGTCATTGCCACCAAGACTGCTTTGAAAGTGGCTGACTACGTTGTGACTGAGGCTGGCTTTGGGGCCGATCTGGGCGCTGAGAAGTTCATGAACATCAAGTGCCGTAAGGCGGGCATCGCGCCGTCTGCAGTGGTGCTGGTTGCCACCGTGCGTGCGATGAAGATGAACGGCGGCGTTGCCAAGGTCGATCTGGGTGCGGAAAACGTCGACGCGGTCAACTCAGGCTGTGCCAACCTAGGCCGTCACATCGAGAACGTGAAATCCTTTGGCGTGCCGGTTGTAGTTGCCATCAACCACTTCGTCACCGACACCGATGCAGAAGTGCAGGCGGTCAGCGATTATTGCGCCGAGCATGGGGTTGAGGCGGTTCTGTCGCGTCACTGGGAACTGGGCTCGGAAGGCTCTGCGCCGCTGGCCGAGAAGGTTGTCGAGATCGTCGAAGGCGGCAGTGCCAACTTCGCACCGATCTACCCCGATGACATGCCGCTGTTCGAGAAGATCGAAACCATCGCCAAGCGCATCTACCGCGCCGACGAGGTTCTGGCCGACAACAAGATCCGCAACCAGCTGCGTGAATGGGAAGAGGCCGGATACGGCAATCTGCCGGTCTGCATGGCCAAGACGCAGTATTCGTTCTCGACCGATCCGACCTTGCGCGGCGCGCCCACCGGTCATTCGGTTCCGGTGCGTGAGGTACGCCTGAGCGCGGGGGCCGGCTTTATCGTGGTTGTCTGCGGTGAGATCATGACCATGCCCGGTCTGCCACGCAAACCGGCTGCGGAAACCATCTGCCTCAATGACGCAGGTGAGATCGAGGGCTTGTTCTAAGCCGCCGAATAGGACATCTCGTGGTCCGGGGTTTTCCCGGGCCATGAGGAGATCGCGATGCCCACTCTGACACCGCCGCAAGACTGTGCAACGATGCAGGATCTGCGGGTTCAGATCGACAAGCTGGACCGCCAACTGATCGAAATGTTGGTGGCGCGCGCAGGCTACATTGACCGCGCGTCCGAGCTGAAGCCGGGCGAGGGCCTGCCTGCCCGTATTCCGGACCGTGTCGAAGACGTGGTGCACCGCGTGCGCGCAAGCTCGGCCGAGCTGGGAATGGATCCGGATTTGGCCGAAAGACTGTGGCGCATGTTGATTGACTGGTCGATTGCACGTGAGGAACGTGTTCTCGGCCCGGACTGAATGACCGGGCGCTTCACGCGCCCGATCCGTTTTTGAAAGAAGGGATCAAAGGATGGTAGCGCAGGTTATCGACGGCAAGGCCTTTGCGGCCAAGGTCCGTGCGCAAGTGGCCGATCAGGTTGCAAAGCTGAAAGAGGAAAACGGCATCACCCCCGGCCTGGCCGTGGTTCTGGTCGGCGAAGACCCGGCCAGCCAGGTCTATGTCCGCTCCAAGGGCAAGATGACCGTCGAGGTCGGCATGAACTCGTACGAGCATAAGCTGGATGTCGATACCTCGGAAGAGGACCTGCTGGCGCTGGTCGAAAAGCTGAACAACGATCCGGCTGTGCATGGCATTCTGGTTCAATTGCCGCTGCCCAAGCATCTGAACGAGGATCTGGTGATCAATTCGATCGACCCGGCCAAGGATGTGGACGGGTTCCATATCTCCAACGTGGGCCTGTTGGGCACCGGCCAGAAATCGATGGTGCCCTGCACCCCGTTGGGCTGTCTGATGATGCTGCGCGACCACCATGGCTCATTGTCGGGCATGGATGCGGTTGTGATCGGACGCTCGAACATCGTGGGCAAGCCGATGGCGCAGCTGCTGCTGGGCGACAGCTGCACCGTGACCATCGCGCACAGCCGCACCAAGGATCTGCCCGACGTGGTCCGCCGCGCCGACATCGTCGTGGCCGCCGTTGGCCGCCCAGAAATGGTGCCGGGCGACTGGATCAAGGAAGGCGCCACCGTCATCGACGTGGGCATCAACCGCATTGAACGCGACGGCAAGAACAAGCTGGTCGGCGACGTCGACTACGCCAGCGCCGCAACACGCGCCGGCGCCATCACCCCGGTCCCCGGCGGCGTAGGTCCCATGACCATCGCCTGCCTGCTGGCCAACACACTCACCGCCTGCTGCCGCGCAAACAAACTGCCAGAACCAGAAGGCCTCACAGCCTGACCTGTTTAAAATAGCTTTCGGAATGGTCGCCTCAGAGCGCCAGATAGCCTATGCCCGCAAACGCAACCAAACATCCAAGCCATTGGCGTGGCAACATCTTTTCACGCAAAATAGCCCAAGCCAACACAACCGTCAGCAGCCCAAAGACGGACGCTGTCACCGAGGCAAATTGCGCATTCGGCAACCCGCCGGCCGCGATCACGCAAAGGATGGCAACAGCATCCAGAACACCCATGACACAGAGAAGAGGCAGTGCCCGCCGCCTGGGCCAGATTGATCTGCGGGATGCCATGGCGATCATGCCTAGGGCAAAAACTGCCGTCAGCCGAATAACCAGAGAGACTGAGTATTCGTCATTTTGCTCGGTTGCATATTGTCCTAGCGCAAAGGTGGCGGCGAACCCGATTGCTGCAAGTATCGATAGCACCACCGTCGGGCCAGCTGCTGGGTATTCGGTTGCGTCGCGTTCAGATTGGGCAGCCACAACAGAAACGCCGACACCAATCGCGATAACGGCAAGCCAGTGCAACGGGCTGATCGTTGCACCGCGCCAGATGGCCAGTGAGACAGACAACACCGGATAGCTTGCAACAATCGGAGCAACCAGCCGGACGGGGCCGCGCTGAAAAGCGGCGTACATGCAGACGCCCGCCAACAGATAACACCCCCCTGCAGCAACAGCGCTGATCAATGCCGTGCTAGGAATTGGGTCGACTTCACCCATCATCGCAACCAGACCAAGTTGCAGTACCGCACCCGAAACCAGCACAGCCATGAGCGAAGCAATCACGCTGACTGACTGGCTGATATAGCGCACTGCCAGATCGTGTACCCCCCAGCAAAGTGCCGCCAAAAGGCCAAGCACCAGAGCGTTCATTCCGTCATCACCATCACTGATTTCACCTGGTTCCGCTTCTGAGTATGAGTATGTCACTGTTGATAAACTTATTTTCCTGCTATGCAATATTTCAGATGCCGGAGATACAGAAAGGCAGCACATGGAATCTGCGATAGAGCAACTTGGTGGTGAGACCCAACTGCGCGCTCTGGTCGAGCGTTTCTATGACCGGATGGAAACGGATCCGGCAGCGCATTCGTTGCACAGGCTGCATTTTCGGGGACATGGGCTAAACCACACCAGACAAGCTCAATTTGAATTTCTCAGCGGGTTTCTCGGCGGACGCGCCTACTATCGAGAACGTTTCGGCCATATGGACCTGCGCGAAATCCATGCGCATATTCCCATCCGGAAGGCCGACGCAGAGCTTTGGCTGGATACTTTCGATGCCGCATTGGCGGATTGCGAATTGACCGGTCCGGTTGTGGAAAAGATGCGCGCGACGCTTCGTAGGGCTGCGCTTATGCTGGTCAATGACGTTCCAGATTGGCGGTTGGAAGCAGATGCTGGGTATACGTAAAGACGCTTTGCGGAAATCACGTTACGTGTTCTGCGGTTCCAATTAAAGCTGATGCCAATGACTATTTCCAAAATACGGTCGGTCGAGAACATGCACCCACATTCTGATGGTTTTCTTTTCGATTTTTTGCAAAGGGTTGGCCTTAAACTCCCAAACGTCCAACGGGCTGCGCATCACGCGCAAAAGGTCAAATTCGTCTAGTTGCGGAATAGATTACTCTTTGCAGAAATGTACGATCTGCGGGTCGTCTTGATGCTTGGTGATGTGGTTGCAAAATAAGCTGGGACCCGCCTTGCGCATGCTGAAACATGAAAGCGTTCCTGACGAGCCTCTTGGGACCTCAAAAAACGGGGCCGCAGCTTTTGCAGCGGCCCAGAGATGCAACCCTGCAACCCGGCTTAGATGTCCAAAGTGTTGTCTTTTTCCCAGCGCGAGAAGTGAGAGACGAAAGAGTTCCATTCCTGATGTTTCATTTTCAGAAACGCGGATGAGAACTCGGCACCCATCATGGCCTTCAGTTCCTTGTCCTTGTCGTATTCGCGCAGGGCATCAAGCATGTTCAACGGTAGTTTCGGCGCACCGCGCACCTTGTGGCCTTCTGCATACATATCGATGTCCCAACGTTTGCCCGGGTCAGCTTTGGACCGGATACCGGACAGACCAGCGGCGATGATCACCGCTTGTAGCAGATAGGGGTTGGTTGCCCCATCGGGCAGACGCAACTCAAACCGGCCGGGCCCGGGAACGCGAACCATGTGCGTCCGGTTGTTACCTGTCCAGGTCACTGTATTGGGCGCCCATGTTGCGCCCGACATTGTCCGCGGCGCGTTGATACGTTTGTAGCTGTTCACAGTGGGGTTGGTAATTGCCGCCAGCGCCGAGGCGTGTTTCATGATGCCGCCAAGGAAGTGCTTGCCGCGCTCTCCCAGGCCAACCTCTCCGGTGGGGCCGTCGCCTTCACCTGCAAAGACGTTGGTCTTGGCCGCATCGCCCGGCGCATCCCAGACCGAGATGTGGGCGTGGCAGCCATTGCCGGTCAGGCCTTCAACCGGTTTCGGCATGAAGGTCGCCCGCAGCCCGTGCTTTTCGGCCACGGATTTGGTCATGAACTTGAAGAACGAATGCTTGTCTGCGGTGCGCAGCGCATCATCAAATTCCCAGTTCATCTCGAACTGGCCATTGGCGTCCTCGTGGTCGTTCTGGTAGGGGCCCCAGCCCAGTTCCAGCATGTAATCGCAGATCTCGCGTACCACATCATAGCGGCGCATTACGGCTTGTTGGTCATAACAGGGCTTTTCTGCTGTATCGAATGGGTCGCTGATTTGCTCGCCGTCCGGGGTCAGCAAAAAGAACTCAGCCTCGATACCAGTTTTGACATGCATGCCTTCGCTTGCAGCTTCGTCAATCAACCGGCGCAAAACGTTGCGCGGGGCCTGCGCGACATCCTTGTCTTCCATCACGCAATTCCCGGCGACCCAAGCCACTTCGGGCTTCCACGGCAGTTGAATGACCGAGGACGGATCCGGTACCGCGAGCATGTCCGGATGCGCCGGTGTCATGTCGAGCCATGTGGCGAACCCTGCGAAGCCAGCGCCATCTTCCTGCATGTCAGCAATCGCCTGTGCAGGCACCAGTTTAGCCCGCTGTCCACCGAACAGATCGGTGAACGAGATCATGAAGTATTTGACGCCTTTTTCTTTTGCGAAAGCTGCGAGATCTATCGTCACGATTGCTTTCCTTTCCCTGTTGAATTTTAGTTTTTCAAAGCAAAAACGCGGCCCCCATCAGGGAGCCGCGCAGCATCTATTCAGAACCCTTCCTTACCGGGGTACCAACTGGTTCCCGCCAGCGGCACCCGCGCCATTGCGGCGGCCTCCATTGTCAGGGCACACAAGTCCTCGGGCTCGAGGTTGTGCAGGTGATTGTGACCACAGGCGCGCGCAATGGTCTGCGCCTCAAGCGTCATAACTTTCAGGTAGTTACGCAGCCTGCGGCCCGCATCGACCGGATCCAGACGTGCGGCCAGTTCGGGGTCCTGCGTGGTAATACCAGCCGGGTCCTGTCCTTCGTGCCAATCGTCATATGCACCGGTTGTTGTGCCCAGTTTTTGGTATTCGGATTCCCATTTGGGATCGTTGTCCCCGAGGGCAACCAGAGCGGCGGTGCCGATAGCAACCGCATCTGCACCCAGCGCCAAAGCCTTGGCCACATCGGCCCCGGTGCGGATACCGCCCGAGATAACCAGCTGCACCTCACGATGCACACCCAGATCCTGCAGCGCTTGCACGGCGGGGCGGATACAGGACAGCGTCGGCAGACCGACATGTTCGATGAAAACGTCCTGCGTGGCAGCGGTGCCGCCCTGCATTCCATCCATGACAACAACGTCGGCTCCAGCTTTCACGGCCAAAGCAGTGTCGTAGTAGGGGCGTGTCGCGCCAACTTTGACATAGATCGGCACTTGCCAGTCAGTGATCTCGCGCAGTTCGAGGATCTTGATCTCAAGATCGTCCGGGCCAGTCCAGTCGGGATGTCGACAGGCCGAGCGCTGGTCGATACCCTTGGGCAGGGTTCGCATCTCGGCCACGCGGTCGCTAATCTTCTGACCCAGCAGCATACCACCGCCGCCGGGCTTGGCACCTTGGCCAACCACAATCTCAATTGCATCAGCCTTGCGCAGATCGTTCGGGTTCATGCCGTAACGCGAAGGCAAATACTGATAGACCAGCTTGGTTGAATGGCCGCGTTCCTCTGGTGTCATGCCACCGTCACCGGTGGTGGTTGACGTGCCCGCTGCGGATGCGCCGCGGCCCAGAGCCTCTTTCGCCGGACCGGACAATGCGCCAAAGCTCATACCCGCAATGGTGATCGGGATATCCAGCTCGATCGGCTTTTTGGCAAAGCGTGTGCCCAACGTTACTGAGGTATCGCAACGTTCGCGATAACCCTCCAACGGATAGCGCGATACCGACGCACCCAGAAACAGCAGATCGTCGAAATGAGGTACTTTCCGTTTGGCCCCCCCACCTCGAATGTCATAGATGCCGGTCGCAGCGGCGCGACGGATCTCGGCATTGATCGGGTTGGAAAATGTCGCCGACTGGATCGGCAGGGTGCGGGGGATCTGATCGTCCATATCTTTCATACCCTTCTTCCTCAGTAAGCGGCGGCGTTATCAACGTCGAAATTATAAAGCTGACGAGCCGAACCATAGCGTTTGAACTCTTCCGGTTTGGCGTCGCTGCCCGCGCGGGCCAGCAGATCCCTCAGGATATCCAGATGCTCGGGACGCATATCCTTCTCGATGCAATCCGCGCCGAGGCTCTTGACCGAACCACGCACGAACAGCCGGGCTTCGTAGAGTGAATCCCCCAGCGCATCCCCTGCGTCCCCGCAGACTACCAGATTGCCGTCCTGTGCCATGAAGGCGGACATGTGGCCGATGTTGCCATGAACGACGATATCGATCCCTTTCATTGAGATGCCACAGCGCGAGCTGGCATTACCTTTGATCACCAGTAATCCGCCATGGCCTGTCGCTCCGGCGTATTGGCTGGCGTCACCATCGACGATGACCTGACCGGACATCATGTTTTCGGCCACGCCCGGACCAACAGAGCCTTCAACCTTGATGGTTGCCTGCTGGTTCATCCCGGCACAATAATACCCGGTCGAGCCTTTGACCGTCACCTCAATCGGCGCGTCCAGACCGACGGCGATTGCGTGGCTGCCTTTAGGGTTCACAATTTCCCAGCGGGTTTGATTGGTCTCGGCGTTTTGCGCCTGCAGGGATGAGTTCAATCCGCGCAGCCCGTCTGCCTCTAGATCATAGGTCTGCATATCAGGCGGCCTTTTCGTGGGTTGTAGGGCTGTCGTTGTGCGACCAGAAATATACGGTGGAAGGTTCAGGTTCCCAAACCCGGGCGTCTTCAATGCCCGGCAGGTTTACCAAAGCACGGTATTCGCTACCAAAGGCCACATATTGGTCTGTTTCGGCCATCACCGCAGGCTTACAGGCAATTGGGTCTCGTACGACGCCAAACCCGTCTTTGGTGCCAACAACAAAGGTAAAAAAGCCGTCCAGATCATCGATGCTGGTTTCCAGAGCTTCACCCAGTGTTGCGCCGTTCATCATTTTCCAGGTTAGATATGCTGCACCCACTTCGGTGTCGTTCTCGGTCTGGATAACCACACCTTCGCGGCGCAGTTTGCGGCGCAACGAGTTGTGGTTGGACAGCGATCCATTGTGGACCAGACACTGATCGGGGCCGGTGTTGAACGGATGTGCGCCCATTGTCGTCACGGCGGATTCGGTCGCCATACGCGTATGCCCAATGCCATGGGTGCCGCTCATACCGTTGAGGTTAAATCGGTCTGCAACATCTTTAGGCAGGCCAACTTCCTTGTAGATTTCGAGGCTTTCGCCGCGGCTCATGATCCGAACCGACGGGCGGATGTCGGCCAGCGCAGCGCGTGCGGCTTCAAACTGACCGGCGGGAATTTCAAGAACGGTGTGTGTGTCGTTGTTTGTCTGACCAACCGTTGCGCCCAGCTTTTCACCCAGTTCATCAGCCAGGCCGACAAAGTCAGCATCGGGGTTGGGCGACTGGACTGTAATCTTGGTTTTGCCTGCCGACTCTGCGCCATAGATCGCGATACCGGCACTATCGGGGCCGCGGTCTGTCATCGTAATCAGCATGTCCGTCAGCATGTTACCCAGTTGGGGCGCAAGAGACTGGTCTTTGAGGAATAATCCAACAATTCCGCACATGGCTGGCAGATCTCCTTGTGTGTTTCACTATGATTCGACGGTATCAACAAAACTGGGGGACATCAATAATAGTAGGAAAGTTTTTTTCCTAAGAGGCAATGGGCGCGATCTCTGATTTCACGCCCATTGCCAGTTCTTAAAGCTGGATCAGTATCGTTCCAGTTGTGCCTTCACCTTCTCTTCGTCGCCAGTGTGGCGGGCCTTCTCAAGGTGTTCACCTTCCCGGACGAACTGGATGCGATGCCAGCCAATCCAGAAGACCACACCAATGATGACCATCAGAACTTCGTAACCTTGGAAGGGGTAGATCGGACCGACCTCGGCAAGATCGACAGCCCAGCTTGTGTATCCATTCGTAGACATGTCTTTCTCCTTTACTTCGCTGCCGCGCCAGCACGGGCAGCCAATTCCTGTTTGTCAGCTTCAATGATCGCTGTCTTGGCATCTTCGTAGGCGTGGTGCTCGGCGTAATCGAGGCCCTGAAGTTCAACCTCTTCCGGGATGCGAAGCACACCTGCGGCCGCTTGCATCTTGGCCAGAGCCCAGCCGGGTAGGAAGCCAAGAACAAAGAACATGATGACCGCGCCGGTGATTTGACCGATCGGGTTGATTGTTGCGTATCCTTCGTACGGCGAAGATGGCACACCCCAGAGGACAAAGCCTGAAATCACCAGGCCAACAACCCCGGCATAACCGTGCACAGCAACGGCGCCCACCGCATCATCCAGCTTGAACCGGCGTTCAACCCAGTAGTGCAGCTTGTACACGATCACGACGCCGATCGCGGCAATGATCATTGCCTGAATCGGATGATACAAATCGTTTCCGGCCGAGGCAGTGATAATTCCGGCAAGCCCGCCTGAGAAGGTCCAGAACGCATCACCTTTCGAGATCACATAAGCCGCCATCAGACCGCCGGACAGCGACATCAGGAAGTTGAAGGTGATCGCCGACAGGGTCGTCGGAGCCAGATAGATATTGGTAGCTGTCCAGGTTACGCCAGTGATCTGCCCATCGATCCCTTCAGGTGAAATCACAGGCACGTTGCACGCGGCATAGAAGCCCCAGAAGCCAGTGTAGATCAGGAAGATGCCGATCGTCAGCAGCCACGGATTGTGCGGAGGAATGTCCCGTGGTGTCCCGTCCTTGGCGAACTTGCCTAGGCGCGGGCCAAGAACCATGATTACACCCAATGCGTAACCACCTGCAATTGCGTGAATTACACCGGAAGCGTATGCATCATGGTAGCCGAGAATTCGAACCATCCAGCCACCGTAGTGCCAGCCCCATGCAGCGTCGATGATCCACCAGACCGATCCGATCATGACCGCATGTACCCAGAGCGCCGAAGACCTGATCCGTTCGATCACGGAACCCGAAACGATCGAGGCTGCCGTCCAAGAGAACAGCAGGAATGCTGCCCAGAAAACGCCGGTGATTCTGTCACTAACATTGGTTGCCATCGTGTCGGCCCAAGGCAGATTCGCTGCGCCCGCTTCTGCGTCCAGACCGCCCCAGAACGGAAAGTTCGGAAAAGCCCAGTAGATCCACCATCCAAAGAAGAAGAACGTGACCGTCACCAGTGGGATGATCATGATGTTTTTCATCAATGTGTGCATATGGTTACGGGCACGGCTGGCGCCGACTTCGTACATGCAAAAACCCACATGGATGAGGAACATGAAAACGACCGTTACCCAGTAGTAGAACTCGGTAAAGATCGTCGTGAGAGCATTTAGATTGCCATCCACTTCGTAGTCTCCCTGTTGTTGCAGCAGGAGGTCTCTCTGTGGAGTTTTCCTGCTGGGAAATTTTATCTACTCAGGGGACAATCTCGTGGGGCACCTGTCAATAGATATGTGGGGCAAACATCTTTAACGGTGGTGTCGCATACTCAATTTGAAGGGTCGGAAACTGGCTTTTCTTCATGAAAATAAGGGGTTTTCTTTAACTCTAAGCCCCCGTCTAAGGGTTCAGAATTTGAAGGCAAATATTCCCAACAGGAAAATAATCTGCACAGAGGTGTTGATTTTCAATCTGACATCGGCCTCAATATGGGCAACAAAAAGCAATCAACGGGAGAGCTGAACCATGGCCATTCTTTGGAGGACGTCCGCCCTTGCGCAGCGCCATGCCGAGATCGGCGGCGAACTTGAGGACTGGAACGGCATGGGAACCGCATGGTTCTATGACCACAGCCCGGAGCGCGCCAAAGCTGATTATGAGGCAATCCGCACCAAGGCGGGCCTCATGGATGTTTCCGGACTGAAAAAGGTTCACGTGGTCGGCGAAGATGCCGCTTATGTCATTGATCGGGTCACCACGCGGAACGTGGAAAAGATCATGCCGGGTCGTTCGACCTATGCCTCGATTCTGAATGCCGAAGGTAAATTCGTTGACGATTGCATCATCTATCGCTTGTCGGTGAACACATGGCTTGTGGTGCACGGCACCGGCACGGGCATGGAGCAGCTGACGTCGGTTGCGGCTGGAAAGAACTGCTCGGTCATTTTTGACGACGACATGCACGACATGTCGCTGCAGGGACCGGTGGCCGTTGATTTCCTGGCCAACCACATTCCCGGAATTCGGGATCTGGCCTATTTCGGCATCATGCAAACCAAACTCTATGGCTGCCCCGTGATGATTTCGCGGACGGGCTATACTGGTGAGCGCGGATACGAAATTTTCTGTCAGGCCAAGCACGCAGTACACCTGTGGGACAACATTTTGGCGGAAGGCAAGGATATGGGGATCGTCCCGGTACAGTTCTCGACCCTCGATCTGCTGCGCACCGAGAGCTATCTGCTGTTTTACCCCGGTGACAACTCGGAAACCTATCCCTTCGACGATGAAACATGCGGTGATACGCTTTGGGAACTGGGCCTGGAATTTACAGTCTCACCCGGTAAAACCGGATTTATTGGGGCCGAGAACCACTATGCCGCGCAAGGCAAAGAACGGTTCAAGATCTACGGCGTCAAGCTTGGCGGCACGACCCCTGCGGATGAGGGTGCGGACCTGCTGCAAAACGGCGAAAAGGTCGGGGTTGTCACCTTTGGCATGTATTCCGAAATCAACGGGCACAACGTAGGTATCGCGCGAATGCCGGTCGCCTGTGCCTCACCCGGCACCAAGCTGACAGTGCGCAACGGTGATGGGACAGAAATAGCGGTGACTGCAGAAGAGATGCCGTTCTACGATCAGGACAAATCTATCCGAACCGCAAAGGGCTGAGTTTCAGGGGGCGCAACGGACACACCGTGGCGCCCTTTTCCTATTTGAGGGCACAATGTCAAAGTTCGAATTTCCCAAGTCAATCGCAAGCCGCCCAGTCTGGGGCACGCTAGAGGTCCGCCCGGGCGAACACCATCTCATGATCGCTGAGGCCGAAGGGGTCGAAGCCGTTCTTGCCATCGCAACACCCGACCTGATGGCCAAAACCCATCTGATCTACATTCCCAAGGGAACGGATTACGTTGAGCGACTGCAGGCACTGAAGCCTGCGCAATTCTACGAAGGTCCATCCTATGAAGCCTCGCTGCAGCGCATTCGCCGCGTTTTGGAAGACGCGCATATGGGGTTGCAGGTCTACCTGACCGGCTCTGAAGGCATGATGGGTCAGGCCATGAACGAGGTGATGGCCGTAGGCCTGCCGCACACGGCAATTCAGACCGAACATCGCGGATCGGTTGCGCGCCGAATGCAATGTGTGCATTGCAAAGGCATCACCGAAGATGTTGAGGTTGACCCCTTTGTCTGCGCGCATTGCGGGCTGAACCTGTTCGTGCGCGATCATTATTCCCGCCGTCTTGCCGCCTATCAGGGCGTCCGTGTCGATGCCGAAGACCATGGCAACGTGCCCGAGCCGAAGGGGATCTACGAATGAGTGGTGCCGAGAAAATCCAAGCCAAAGTGACCGAAATCACTCCCTTGAACGAGTTGGTGACGCGGTTCCGGTTCGAACGTATCGACGGAGGTCAGTTGCCGACCTTTTCGGGCGGGGCTCATACGGTTGTCGAAATGCAGGATGGTGGCATCACGCGGCTTAATCCCTATTCGCTGATGTCGGACCCGTTTGATCAGTCATCCTACACCATTTCGGTTCGGCGTGATGATGAGGGCAGGGGGGGGTCACTATTCATGCACCGCCAGGTCAAGCTGGGCGACGAGATGACCATCAGCTATCCGGTCAACCTGTTCTCGCTCGATTTACGCGCCCGCAAGCACCTGTTTCTGGCCGGTGGCATCGGGATCACCCCGTTTCTGGCGCAGATCAAACAACTTGAATTGCTGCACGAACATTGGGAGCTGCACTATGCCTGCCGCAATCACGCGCTGGCGTCTTATGCGGATCAACTGACCGACCGGCATCCCAATGAGACGCATCTGTACTACGACGACCAGAACCAGCAGATTGATCTGAAGAACCTGCTGAGCGGGCAACCTTTGGGCACACATGTCTATGTCTGCGGCCCCAAGGGCATGATCGACTGGGTACGCAACACGGCCGCTGCTGAAGGCTGGCCCGATGATTGCGTGCATTACGAAGAGTTTCT
Organism: Ruegeria sp. Alg231-54; assembly: GCF_900143525.1. Lineage (GTDB taxonomy): Bacteria > Pseudomonadota > Alphaproteobacteria > Rhodobacterales > Rhodobacteraceae > Ruegeria. The sequence goes on from NZ_FREZ01000008.1 coordinate 209,324, forward strand.
GGCCCCACAGCCCGGCAAACCGTTCGAAGTGCGTCTGGCCGCGTCAGACAAAGTCGTTCATGTCGGCGAGAACGAAAGCCTGCTGGAAGCTATCGAGCGCGAAGGCGTGGATGCGCCCTATCTGTGTCGTGGCGGAGCCTGCGGTCAGTGCGAAACCGTGGTCCTAGACCACGACGGCAACTTTGTGCACCGCGATCACTGGCTGACCGACGAAGAAAAGGCATCGGGCAAGAAAATCATGCCCTGCGTATCGCGTTTCGAGGGCAAGTCCCTCGTGCTGGACCGCTGAGAGGAGGCCCACCATGACCATTCAATTCAACGACGAGTCCTTCCGCGACGACTATACGTTCCACAACTCGGACTGGGCGATCAAACGTTTTCCGTTCCCATTTCACGAAGACAGCTACATGTACTCGGTCAACATGGAACAACATCGCGGCGGGCCAGAGGGATCAGTCTATGAGATGCGGTTCGATGTGGACGAGCATTATGTCTCGGAAATGAAAGACCGCGCAATGGTTCTGGATCAGGACCCGCTGCGTTGTCAGTCGTTGCCGCATATGACATTGGCTGGTTGGGACTTGCTGGAACTGATCATGGTCAGTAAGTCCGAAGACTATCCTGATCTGTTCGAGTTGCATCGCAACGGCAATCAGTGGCGCTGGATCAACAAGCCAATGGGCATCGATCACAGCTTTACCTTCATGGATGAAACCACGCTGCCTTATGGGCCGATGGAATACATCACGCGACAGGCTCAGGGCGATTTCGCTGTGCTGGATCAGCGTGATGAGATGCTGTGGATGGATGCTGGTATGGTGACGACGCAAGCCGATTGGAGTCTGGATTTCGACATCGGCATGAACTTTTTCGAATGGCATGCGCCGGTTCCGAAGGCCCATGAAATGGGTATTTTCCAGCGCGCGCTGAAGTTCTTGCTGAATATCCAACAGGGCGCCCCTGTGCGGCGTCTCAACTGGACCATGACGGTGAATCCTTTGCTGGATACAAGTCCGGAAAACTATCACAAATGGGGCATTCAAAAGACCACGTTGACGCCCGAAAACATCGCCCACAAGCAGCATCTGCGGGTCGAGTTGCAGACGTTCTTCCGTCTGCCGCGCTCCAATGCGCTGGTGTTCCCGATCCGCTGCTATCTGTGCAGTTTTCAGGATCTGATGACTGTTCCCAAATGGGGTCGCCGTCTGCACCGGGTTATTCGGGACCTGCCTGAAGAGCTGGCAACGTATAAGGGGTTCATTGACAACCGTCCGATGATGCTGGACTATCTCAGCCAGTTCGACGACGGGTTACCCACTTCGCCAGGGATTTGGCCGGACTTGGAAACGGAACCGCCTTTGTCGAAGTGAGCATTGTGAAGTGCCCTTGCTCAAATGACTGATCCGGACATCACGCCTTGGCTTATTCCAAGCGATGACTTTGCTTTGTATGACGCGCTTGCGCTGCTTCGTGCGTCATTTCAATTCATGGATGCCCGGATCGACCCGCCGTCTTCTATCCATAGACTGACGGTGGAAGGGATGCGGGAGCATTGTCAGGATGGTGGTGAAATCTGGGCCATTGGTCGACCGCTGTTCGCATGTATGTTTCTGACGCCCAAACCCAACTGCCTGTACTTGGGGAAGCTTGCAGTTCAGGAAGGATTGCGGGGGCAAGGTATCTGCCGCACATTGGTGGATCATGCTGCAAGCCGTGCAACTGAGCTTGGTCTGCCTGCGCTGGAACTGGAAACGCGCGTGGAACTTACTGAAAACCATCGCGTTTTTTCAAGGCTTGGGTTCACGATCGTGAATACGGGCAGCCATGAAGGCTATAACAGACCCACGGATTTCCAATTGCGCAAGCCGATCAGTTTGTCTGTGGATAGCTGATCACCGATATGTAGCGGGCCGGCAGATTAACCAACCGTTCCGGGCCATGGGGTGAATCCGCATCAAAGAACAGGGTGTCACCTGGTTTCAGGGCGTAAATCTGGTCTCCATGGCGGTAATCCACTTCACCTTCCAGCATGTAAATCGTCTCGATGCCACCATGTTGGAATGTTGGAAACACATCGGATTTAGCAGTCAAGGTGATCAGATAGGGTTCCACGATTACGCCTGATCCGTTGGCGCCTATGTGCCCCAAAAGATTATATTGATGGTTGGCGCGTGTTCCTTCACGCTCCAACTCGACACCTTCACCTGCTTTTGTATGAACCGCCTCCCGGCGTTCTTCGAACTGTCTGAAAAAACTTGTCAAAGGAACCGACAGTGCATCCGCCAATGACTGCAAGGTCGTCAAGGACGGTGACGTATTTCCATTTTCGATCTTGGACAGCATGCCGATCGACAATCCGGTTAGCTGTGCAAGCTCCGCGACGGTTATTTCCTGCTGCTTGCGAAAGGCGCGAACCTCGCGGCCGATGGCAACTTCAAGAACTTTTTCTCTGTTACCCGAACGAACGGAATGTGGGTCCTGAGTCAGATTTGCCGCCATTTCTTTATCGCGTTTTTTCAATTTCACTCTTTCAATGTCTTGCTACACTTGTCCAAACCGGTTCTGCAAGCAGGAGCAGCGGAAAACCCAATCCATTCGGAGCATCATAGCATCAAAGTTTTCCTGATAGTAAAATAATCATGCTGTCAGAAAAAAAGGCCAGAGATCAGAATTCCACTTTTTGCCGGCTTTCCGATAGCGAGCCTGGCATCTTTGATCGAACCTTTGCGTGCCGCAAACGAGATCGCCAGGGCAAGAGGCATTTTGCCGATCGCTTGTGACTAAAAGCGGAAAAGTCAGCTCCAGGGACAATGCCCGGCAGGAGGTTGAAACTAATTTGTTGGATCCCCGGTCCAAAAAACGCAACGGTGACAAGAGCGACCTTTACTGGCCGACTGACGAACAGATGACCAAGCTAGCCCCTTTTTTGTCCGAATTTCCACGGCCAACCTCGGGTCGATGATTGGTGGGTCTTGAATGGGATTATCTTCATCAACCGCAATCGGTTGCGTTGGCGAGACGTGCCTGAAGCCCATGACCCGCACAAGACTCTTCATAGCCGGTGGAGCGAGAAAGACATCTTCGCACGAATGATGGCCGGTTTAGCCGCCGAGCACGGCGAAAAGAGGACGGCTATGATAATGGCGGCCTCTCTAGAAACCCACCGCACGGCGTCCAGTTGGGGCGTCAAAAAGGGGGCATGGCCGCCTGATCGGTCGAACTAAAGGTTGTATGAATACCAAACTGCACGCCATCTGTGCCAGCAAAGGGCGGCCTTTGAACCTCTTGGTGACTGCCTGGCAGGTCAATGAGCACAAAGGTGCTCGGGCTCTGCTTGGCAGCCTGCCAAACGTGGATTGAAGTCTAAGGGGTCGCGGCTATGACGCCAACTGGTTCAGAGTGGCGTTGAAAGACAAAGGGATATGCGCCTGCATCCACGACCGTATGTAGCGCAAGACACCGATCAAATACGACAAGCACAGATACTAGCGGCGAAACCGCATTGTGATCATGTTCGGCAGGCTCAAAGACTGGAGTCACGCGGCGACCCGATATGACCTCTGTCCCAAAGTTTTTCTTTCAGCCATCGCACTCGCGGCATCTGTCATTTACTGGTTTTGAATCCTGACCATAGGCTTGAAAAGCTTTTCAAAGATCGATGGTGAACTTATTTTGGCACAATGAGGATTTCTTTTGTGTTTTTAGCGAATGATCAGCTTTGGGGCAAATTGCTCAACGCGGCTTTGTTGCATAAATCGGCCTAGGGGATTCATCTTGTGAATCCAGCATGGTTGCTAAGGCGTTAAGTCCCGGCATCTGGTGGATTGGATTGACGATGAATCGATCTGGTCCTGAAGTCCAGGTTTTGCAGATGTATTCGCATGGCGTGAGATCGCTTAGTGCCTTCAAACGACGGGCGTAGTTGTAGGCATCGAGGAAGTCGGCCAAGTGCGGGCGAAGCTGGTCGTGGTTTTCGTAGTGATACCGCTTGACGGTTGCGTCCTTGATGGTGCGGTTCATGCGTTCGACCTGACCGTTGGTCCATGGGTGGTTCGGCTTTGTCAGACGATGTTCAACCCCGTTGACCTCGCAGATCATGTCGAACCGCATCGGCCTGGAATAGATAGTGTTCCGGTTCCGGGGTTGCTCTGCGAACTGGATGCCGTTGT
>NZ_FREZ01000006.1 GCF_900143525.1 Ruegeria sp. Alg231-54
GGCTATTCCGTACCAAAGGGTATGTTCCCACGCGTTACTAACCCGTCCGCCGCTCACCCGAAGGTGCGCTCGACTTGCATGTGTTAAGCCTGCCGCCAGCGTTCGTTCTGAGCCAGGATCAAACTCTCAAGTTGAAAAGCATTGCTGCTTATCCTTGACGTTCGAACCTCTGCACATCTCATCAGGAGGCTAATCCTGATGAAGTCTTCTGTTTGATGTACACAGATTTCCTAAGAAATCAGTGAACCACTCAAACAGTGAAGCTGACACTGGATCATCGAGCCGAAGCCCTACCAGCGCGATATACAGACATTCAATCCGTCGAAACGAACCAAACCGCCCACATATCTCTTCAGTTATCCATCAATGTCAAAGAACAAAACACCAAGAGCCAAAAATCAGACCGTTGCGCCAATAACATCAGCGCGCCCGCCTAAATCATTCCCTAAGATGCCCACCGTCTCTCCGATGCGTCCGGCTGTCTCTCCAACCCGTCCGGCCGTCTCTCCGACCCGTCAGCGCCGCCTCAGCAGCGCCGGTGAAGGGGTATTTACGGATTAGGTCTGGGACCTGCAACCCCCATTTTGAAAAAACTTCACATTTCTCTGCTGAACCTCACCCATATTAATGAAAACAATAGGTTAGCTTAATAATTTGGATAAGAAACTCGACCGGGCGCTGCGTGATGCGGGGGTTTGTCAGAGCTTCAGGCGGAATCGTACCCAATGGTTGGTATGCCTGCGGGACCCGGCCCTTAGAAAACGCCGCCCGAGTCCCCTCGGGCGGCGCTATCTCTGCGATGATCGTCGGTTTACTTCAGATCAAAACGATCCGCGTTCATCACCTTGTTCCAGGCCGAGACAAAGTCGCAGACAAATTTACCCTCCGCACCCGTCTGACCGTAGACCTCAGCGAGCGCCCGCAGTTGCGAGTTGGAACCGAAGACCAGATCGACGCGTGTACCAGTCCATTTGACCTCACCGCTGGCGCGGTCACGACCCTCATAGACGCCCTTGCCGGCAGGTTTCCATTCGGTGCCCATGTCCAGAATGTTGGTGAAAAAGTCATTGCTGAGTACGCCCACACTATCCGTGAACACCCCATGATTGGCGTCACCGAAGTTGGCGCCCAGAACACGCAGGCCACCGACAAGTGCCGTCATCTCTGGTGCGGACAAGGTCAACAATTGTGCACGGTCGACCAGCAACTCCTCGGGCGAGACCGTGTAGTCGGCCTTTTGGTAATTGCGGAATCCGTCTGCTGCGGGCTCCAGGACTGCGACGCTGTCCACATCGGTCTGCTCTTGCGACGCATCGGTGCGGCCCGGGGTGAACGGAACCTCGACATCCTGACCGCCAGCTTTGGCAGCCTGCTCAATGCCGACGGCACCGGCCAGAACGATCAGGTCGGCCAGCGACACTTTCTTATTGCCCGACTGCGTGCCGTTGAACGCCTCTTGAACGCCTGTCAGCGCATCCAGCGCCTTGGACAGTTTCATTGGCTCGTTGACGTCCCAATCCTTCTGAGGCGCAAGACGGATACGGGCGCCGTTGGCACCGCCCCGCTTGTCCGACCCACGGAAGGTCGAGGCCGAGGCCCATGCGGTCGAGATCAGCTCGGACACCGACAGACCGGATGCAGCGATCTTGGCTTTCAAATCCGATACATCGGCATCATCAACCAGGTCGTGATCCACCGCAGGCACGTTGTCCTGCCAGATCAACTCTTCGGTCGGGGCTTCCGAACCGATATAGTTCAAACGCGGACCCATGTCGCGGTGAGTCAGTTTGAACCAGGCGCGTGCGAAAGCATCTGCGAACTCTTCCGGGTTCTCGTGGAAGCGTTTCGAGATCGGGCCATAGATCGGATCCATGCGCATCGCCATGTCGGCGGTGGTCATCATGGTCTTGACCTTCTTGGTCGGATCACCGGCCGCCGGGGCCATGTCTTCTTCTTTGACGCCGATTGGTTCCCAAATCCATGCGCCCGAGGGGCTTTTAGTCAGATTCCACTCGTATCCGAACAGCAGGTCAAAGTATCCGTTGTCCCATTTGATCGGGTTTGCGGTCCATGCGCCCTCGATGCCCGAGGTCGTGGTATCGTCACCGACGCCCGAACCGAACTTGTTGATCCAGCCAAGACCCATCTCTTCGATTGGTGCGGCTTCGGGTTCGGGGCCGACCAGATCAGGATCGCCCGCGCCGTGCGCCTTACCAAAGGTGTGGCCACCAGCAACCAATGCGACGGTTTCTTCGTCATTCATCGCCATCCGGCCAAAGGTGTCACGGATATCACGGCCCGAGGCCAGCACGTTTGGTTCACCATCCGGGCCCTCGGGGTTCACATAGATCAGGCCCATCTGAACGGCGGCCAGTGGATTTTCCATGTCGCGCTCACCAGTGTACCGGCTGTGCGGGTTGTCGGTGGGGGCAAGCCACTCAGTTTCGGAACCCCAATAGATGTCTTCTTCTGGCGCCCAGATATCTGCGCGACCACCAGCAAAGCCAAATGTTTTGCCGCCCATGGATTCAATGGCGCAATTGCCGGCAAGGATCATCAGGTCGGCCCAGGAAATCTGGTTGCCGTATTTCTGCTTGATCGGCCACAGCAGACGGCGCGCCTTATCAAGGTTGCCGTTATCCGGCCAGCTGTTCAGTGGCGCAAAGCGCTGGTTCCCGGTCGAGGCACCGCCACGGCCATCCGCCGTGCGATATGTACCGGCGCTGTGCCAGGCCATCCGGATGAACAGACCGCCGTAATGACCATAGTCGGCAGGCCACCAATCCTGAGAATCGGTCATCAGCGCGTACAGGTCTTCTTTCAGCGCCTTCATGTCCAGCTTCTTGAATTCTTCAGCGTAGTCGAAATCAGGCCCCAGCGGGTTCGACGCGGGCGCGTTCTGATGTAGGATCGAAAGGTTCAGCTGGTTCGGCCACCAATCCCGGTTCGACCGGGTTCCTGCGCCGTGCATTACAGGGCATCCGCCCGTTTTGGGGTTATCACTTCCGTCCATGTCGATCTCCAATCCTGGCTAAAATCCGGCTCGTTCGCGCGGTGAGAAACGCGGGCGATCAAGAACATATATAGATGACACTTTTACCTCTTTTAGATGCGCGGCTTGGATTGCGCGCATTCTGTCAAAGATATCGGCGACTCTTGTCTTGTCGCCGCCAGACCTAGCAAATTCGAACCATGCAAATAAGTTTTCTTTATGGATGGTTATGATAACCAAAAACTATCACTAAGCACCCAGTGCGCATCGCCGGAAATCAGGCCGATAGCTCAGTCATCGGTCATCAGCGACCTCAATCCGACCCGATAGTTCGGATACATTAGGTTTACACCCAGCTCATCCTTGATCCGATCGTTCCTGACCCGCTTGTTCTCATTGTAAAAGCTGCGCGCCATGGGGGTCATGTCGGCCTCGTCGAACGGTACTTCGGGCGGCAATGGCAATCCCTGCAATTCGGCCGCATAGGCGATGACATCCTGCGGTGGAACGGGTTCATCATCACATACGTTGTAAATCGCCCCCGGATTAGGCGCGGACATGGACGCGGCAAGAACCTGGGCAATGTCGGCGACATGAATTCGGGAAAAGACCTGCTCGGGCTTGATGATACGTCGCATACCCACGCGCTTGAGCTTGGAAAACGGCCCACGACCGGGACCGTAGATGCCCGCAAGGCGAAAGATGTGTGTCGGCAAGCCGGGGATACTCTGCCACTGCTCCTCTGCCTGCACCCGCCATTTGCCGCGCTGCGCCGTTGGCGTCGCAGGGGTGGCCTCGTCGACCCAGTTGCCCTGATGATCGCCATACACGGCCGTGGTCGAAAGATAGCCAACCCATTTGAATTGCGCCGCCCGTTCCGCAATCTCATCCGCCAATGCAGCCAGAACCGGATCTCCGTCCGCGTTTGGCGCAGCCGAGATCAAAAGATGCGTCACCCCATCCAGCTGTGGCACTTGCCCCGGCCAAATCACCGGCTCTGCGCCGGACGCCTTGACCACCTGCGATTGGGCCGGATCACGCGTCGTGCCCAAGATACGCCAACCATGGGGTTGCAACTGACGGGACAAAGCCTGTGCCGAGTACCCGTGACCGAAGGAAAATAGTGTGCCTGTCATACGCTCTTAGATGATCCGCAATTTCGCCAGATGCAAGAACTCTGCCAAGGATACTTGATTCGAATCCCCCAATGCGCCTTTCTTTTGGGTATGAGTGACAAAACACCAGACCTGCATGCCGCCTACGCGCTGGATTCCCCGGAAGACCACAAGCGTCTCTATGCTGAATGGGCCGGGGATTACGACGAAGGCTTTGCCACGCGCGAGGACTATCAGCTGCACATCCATACCGCCCGCGCCTTTGTCGGCGCCGGCGGGCAAGGGCCTGTGCTTGATGTAGGTGCAGGCACTGGCCTGTGCGGCGCGGTTCTGGCCCGGCTGGGTGTGGGACCGATAGATGCCACCGATATCAGCGCCGAGATGCTGGATCAGGCCATGCGCAAGGATATCTACCGCGACGCCATTGAGGCCGATCTGAACGAAGGCATCCCGGTGCCGCGCGATAGTTACTCCGGAATCGTTTCATCCGGTTCGTTCACCCATGGCCACCTCGGGCCAGAAGCTTTGACTGCACTGCTGCGTGCGGCCCGCCCCGGTGCTCAATTCGCGCTGTCGATCAATGCCCAACATTATGAAAAGCTGGGATTTGCCGAAGCCCTGCACCGGTTAGCGCAAGGCCAGATTCGAAACCTGACCCTGCCCGAAGTTCGCATCTATGGCGATCTTGCATCTGGCCCCAACAAGGATGACACAGCGCTGATAGCCCTGTTCGAACGCGCTTAGGCCGACTTACCGCCCCTTCCACACAGGATCACGCTTTTCAGCAAAAGCGCGGGCGCCTTCCAGATTGTCTTCAGAGCCATAGAGGGTATCAACCGTCGGCAATTGCCGCCCGGTGATCCGGTTCATGGCATCCTGAAATTTGGAATCTTCGGCATCGCGTACGATTGCCTTGATCGCGGCATAAACCAAGGGCGGGCCGCTGGCCAAAAGACGCGCCAGTTCCCATGCCCGATCCATCAACTGATCACCTGGAACGATTTCGTTCACCAACCCCCAGTTCTTCGCTTCATGCGGGTCGAACCAGCGTCCGGTCAAAAGCAGTTCCATCGCCACGTGATACGGAATACGTTTTGGCAGTTTGACACTTGCGGCATCGGCCACTGTGCCTGAGCGGATTTCCGGCAGCGCAAAACTGGCGTGTTCCGCAGCAAGGATCATGTCGGCGCTCAGGGCCAATTCTAACCCGCCGCCGCAGGCAATCCCGTTGACGGCTGCGATGACCGGCTTGTTCATGTCCCGCAGTTCCTGCAGCCCGCCAAAGCCACCAACGCCATAGTCTCCGTCGACTGCGTCTCCGTCAGCGGCTGCTTTCAAATCCCAGCCGGGGCAAAAGAACTTCTCGCCGCCACCGGTCAGGATTGCGACGCGCAGATCGGGATCATCACGGAAGTCACGAAACACCTCGCCCATGACGCGGCTGGTCGCCAAATCAATCGCGTTCGCTTTGGGACGGTCCAAAGTGACTTCCAGAATTGCGCCATCGCGCTTGGTTTTGACCGGGTTCATATACTTGCCTTTCGGATCAGAGCATCCACCGCTATGGCACGGTCCGGTGTGCAGATCAGTGGGTTTATTTCAACTTCGCTGACATGGGATGCATTGGCAATGACGTAGGCCTGCACCGCATCGACGGCGTCCAGGATGGCCTCAATCTCTGCCGCTGGTTTGCCGCGATATCCCGCCAGCAAAGGGGCGCAGTTCAAATTACCCAGCGCCTCTTTCACCGCGGCGCGAGAGGATGGGATCAAAAGTGAAACCGTGTCGCGCAGGATTTCAGTCAACACACCCCCTGCACCCAGCGTCAGAACGAACCCGTGGGCCGCGTCTCGGGTCACACCGACCAACAATTCTGCCACGCCGCCAACAGCCATTTCCTCAATAAGGACTTCTTCGGTTCCGATATCCACCGAGACTTCAGCCACGGCGTCGGCGTGAACCTCGAGGCGCACGGCCGCATGTTCTGACTTATGCGCCAGCCCGACGCCCTTGATCGCAAAAGGACCAGTCAGCGCGGCAGAGGCTTGTTTCGCGAACTCCGCCGACACAACAACGTTGTGCGGTACACGCACACCGAATTCCACAAGAGCCTGCTTGGCTTCTGCTTCGGTCAGAACATGATCCGCAACCGTATCCGAGGGCAACAGGACCGGTTCGGCCTCCGTTGTTTGCGGTCGCGCGGCTGCCTCAATTGCCGCAAGCGCTTCGTGCAACCCGGCAAACGGGACAACACCGCCATCGAGTAATCGCTGCGCAACGTCTTCGGGTAAAAGCTCCGGTAGAGTCGCTGTTACTGCAAAGGGGCGTCCCGTCTGAGCAACGCAGTTCAACGCAGCCTGCGTAGCGCATTCCCAATCGGTGGCGTCCGTGTGCGGATAGTCGAGAATAGCCATGGTCAGGGCCTGTTCAGGGCTCATCATTGCGGACCATGCCCGTGTCATGACCTGCGTGTCCCGCCAGATATAGGTGTGATAATCCAGCGGGTTTGCCAGTGCTACCATCGGTCCCAAGGCATCGCGCAGGTCAGCTTTTTGTGCATGCGACAACGGCGGGAAGTGCAGGTCGCGCCCCTCGGCCATGTCGGCAGTCAGACTTGCCTCACCACCCGAACAACTGATCGAACCCAAACCGTTGCTATCCAACCGCCTGGTCACGTGCAGCAGCTTGAGGCATTCCAGGAAACTGGGAATGTCATCCAAACGCGCGATCCCAAGGCGATCCAGAAATGCCTGCGCGCCCGCGTCGCCTCCGGCCAATGATGCTGTGTGAGAAATCGTCGCCGCCTGTGCATGGGCGGACCGGCCCACTTTCAGCGCAACAATCGGCACGTTACGATCCCGCGCCTTTTTGGCAAGCGCCTCCCATTTGCGCAGGTCACCGAACCCCTCGATATGGACGCCAATCGCTGTGATCCGGTCGTCTTCCAACAGGGCTGAGGCGATGTCGGCCTGATGGGTCTGCGCCTGGTTCCCACTGGTCAGCATAAAGGCCAGCGGCAAGGCCCGGCGCTGCATCGTCATATTGATCGCTATGTTCGAACTTTGCGTCAGGATTGCCACACCGCGATCTACCGGTCGCATGCCGTGCTGATCGGGCCAAACAGCGGCGCGGTCCAGCCCGTTGACGAAGCCATAACAGTTTGGCCCGAGGATCGGCATCTCGCCTGCGGCCTGCACCAAACGGACCTGCAAATCTGCACCCTGATCGTCCTCGGCATGCGCTTCGGTGAATCCCGAGGCAAAACACACTGCGCCCCCGGCCCCCATGGCCGAAAGGATCGCGACAGTCTCGATCGTTGCATGACGGTTGATGCCAACAAAGGCTATGTCGGGGGCCGCTGGAAGGTCCTCAAGGCGTGCAAAGGCAGTCAGACCCGCGATTTGACCGGCTTTTGGGTGGACCGGCCAGATGTCGCCCTGAAATCCGAATTTCCGGGCCTGTTCGATCACTGAGACGCACCAGGCGCCGCCGCCAATCACAGCGATGGATGTGGGGTGCAAAACGCGTGACAGGGAAGACATCAGGCGGCCCCCACCATCACGCACCGAGTGCCCTCAGGAGATCGCGACTGATAATGTGGCGCTGAATTTCACTGGTCCCGTCCCAGATACGTTCGACCCGCGCGTCGCGCCAGAACCGTTCCAACGGGTAATCGTCCATTAGACCCATACCGCCGTGGATCTGGATGGCGGCATCGGTGACCCGCGCCAACATTTCCGAAGCATAGAGCTTGGCCGAAGCGATTTCGCGATTTGCGGGCAGCCCTTTGTCCAGACGGTCGGCTGCGGCCAGCGTCAACAAGTCCGCCGCGTCAATCTCGGTGATCATATCCGCGATTTGGAATGACACGCCCTGAAACTTGCCGATCTTCTGGCCGAATTGTTCGCGCGTGGCGGAATAGTCCAGCGCATAGTCGAAAGCGCGGCGCGCACGACCTACGGACATGGCAGCGACGGTAATACGCGTTGCATAAAGCCAGGTGTTCATCACCTCGAACCCGCCATCGACCTCGCCCAGAACCTGAGCGTCCGGCAGACGGCAATCGTCGAAATCCAGCACCATGTTCTTGTAGCCGCGATGGCTGACCGATTTGTACCCGTCCCGGATGGTGAAACCGGGCGTTCCGCGATCCACCAGAAACGCCGTAATGCGTTTTTTGGGGCCTTTTGGCGTCTGATCCTCTCCGGTCGCGATGAAAACGATGATGAAATCCGCGTGCTCCGCACCCGAGATGAAGTGCTTGGTGCCATTGACCACCCAGTCACCGCCATCCCGCACCGCGGCGCACTTCATTCCACGAACATCTGACCCGGCACCGGGTTCGGTCATTGCCAGCGCGTCCATCCTTTCGCCTCGCACGGCGGGCATCAGGTATCGTTCGACCTGCTCGCCCTCACACGCCATCAGGATGTTCTGAGGACGCCCGAAGAAGTGATTCAGCGCCATGGACCCGCGGCCCAGCTCACGTTCGACCAGCGCGAACTCCAGATGGTTCAACCCTGCACAACCGACGCTTTCGGGAAAATTACAGGCATAAAAACCCAGTTCAATCGTCTTGCGCTTGATCTCATCCGCGATCTCCTGCGGGACTTCGCCGGTGCGCTCGACCAGCGCCTCATGCGGGTAGATTTCGTTTTCCACAAAGCTGCGAACGGTAGAGACGATCATCTCTTGTTCGTCGGACAATCCATATTGCATCGGGCGTCTCCACATCTGGCGTTGCGGCATATTCTGACGCGGCTTGTCATTTGAAACGTGCAGAAATAGAAGTTTACCATGCAAGAATGGACTAAATCACCCTCTGCACCGCAGCAAATCGGGGTTCTTCTGTTCGACGGATTCTCGAACCATTGCCTGGCCAACACGGTCGAGCCGCTGCGCGCTGCAAACACTCTGGCCGGACGTAATTTGTACGATTGGCAGTTCCTTGCGTTGGAGGGTGGTCCGGTGACATCCTCATCCGGGCTGCAGGTCGCGCCGCATCGCCCACTCCAGATCGCCAGTGGGGACATGCTGATGGTCATGCCATCTTATGGATTCCGCGCGCATGGCGGGTGGCGCACCCTTTCAGGCCTGCGTTCTGCGGATCAGCGGTTCAAAGTGCTGGCGGGCCTCGACACTGGCAGCTGGCTTTTGGCTCAAGCAGGGCTGCTGGACGGGCATCGCGCCACGATACACTGGGAAGAGCTGACCGGATTTACAGAAAGGTTCCCCGATGTCGAAGCCTACCGCGAGCGCTATGTCATCGACCGCAATCGCATCACCTGTTCCGGGGCCATGGCGGCCTTTGATCTGGTGCTTCATCTGATTGCACGGGATCAGGGACAGGCCCTGGCGCTGGAAGTGTCGCAACTGTTCATGACCCGCGATTCAGCGCGCTCACATGCGGGCGGTGCCGGCGCGACCAGCGGTTACGTGAACAAGGCGCTGGCCTTGATGCAGGAACACCTTGAGATCCCCTTGCCAGTGTCCGAAATCGCAAGCCGGGTTGGCCGATCGCAGAAAGCCTTGTCCGTCCGCATGCAGTCCGAGCTGGGCGCGGGTCCCGCGCAGGTTTACCGCCGCCTGCGCCTGAACCTTGCGCGCAAACTGGTGGCAGAAACCGACCTGAGCATCAGTGAGGTTGCCCTGCGCGCGGGCTATGACGACCCCAGCGCCCTGACCCGTGCCTTCAAAGCCGAATTCGGGGTCACGCCGCGCGCGCTTCGGGCCAGCTAGGTATACATCTGTTTCTTGTAGGCCCTTGTCCGGGTCGTCGCCTCGGCCGATCCGTCATGATATGTGCCAAACCACTTGTCGAACGGAATTTCAGAGGTGCCGTAGTTGCATTCAAAATACCGGTGGTGAAGCTGGTGAAAGAAATCACCGGCACGGGCGGCATCCGTATCCCCGGCCTTTAGTTTTTCAAACCCGGAATGAGACAACACAGGGCTGATCTGCTGGAAGGAGGCGTGGAACAGCACATGCAACGGGTGCGACGGAACGATCAGGTGGATGAAATAGGTCGTGAAGTACAGCAAGTTCTCGTACCAGTGGTTCGAGATTCCCGACCAAGGCCCAATGTTCACGTTTCGATGATGCACAGCATGCACGTATTTGTAGAGCTTCGGGTGATGTTCCAGCCGGTGCACCCAGTAAAAGTGCAGACCTGACCACATCGGGATAAACACCATCCACACAACGAACCAGACCGGCGCGCCGGACCACGTGATGGTTGGTACATAGCCGTTGGCCATCGCCCAGTAGATGATCCACTGATAAACGGTCGCGACGGTCATCGCGCTGCCCAGCGTCCACCAGATATTGTCCAGAACCTGATTGCGGAATGTGAACGTACCATTGTTGCGGGTCAGGTCGCGGCGGTCGAACTTTTTGTACATGCCCTGCCCTTTTCGCATGTACAGCCACCAGTGCAGCCCACCTGCGACGAGTATTTGGGGTACCATGTTCAGCAGCCAAATGCGAAACATCCAACCCGGGGCAAAGCTTTGCATACTTTCCAAAGGCGGAAAAAAGAAAGCATAGGCGGTAACCGCCAGCGCAAGGCACAAGGTTAATGCCGTGATCTGCAGCCACGCCCCGCTGTACCATTTCAGCACTTCAGCTGGGCGCGGCGGCCACTTAAACAAAGGGTTTAAACTTACCGGGCCGTCGGGGTGATAGTGCCAACGGGCGGATTCGGGGTTCTGAGTCGTGTCGGTCATGGCGGTTACCCAGTTGAAGTGGTCAGGTGGCGTAGTCCGAGCCTTCGTCATCCAGCAAGGCTTTGATCTCCCGCAGATGTGCTTCGGCCTGATCAGGATAGTCTTCCAACTCTTGCGCGGTCTTCTCGGCAACCTCTTCCGGCAGCACGCGCAATCGTTGTCCCGTCTGCAGCGCGCGGATGTAGGTTTCCGCTGCGCGTTCAAAATAATAGAGTCTATTAAAGGCATCTGCCGGATCACTGCCGATCACAAGGACACCGTGATTGCCCATGATCATGACCTTTTTCTTGGGGTCCGACAGCATCGACGCGCAGCGTTCACCTTCGCTTTCAAAGGCGAGGCCTCCGAACTCTTCATCCACGACGTATCGGTCGTAGAACGTGGCCGTATTCTGATCGATCGGCGGCAAGGTGCTATCCGCCAAAGATGCCAGGACCGTCGCAAAGATCGAATGCACGTGCATCACACAGCGCGCATGCGGACAGTGGCGGTGGATTGATCCGTGCAGACCCCAAGCCGTCGGATCCGGGGCACCGGGTTGGTTCATCACATCGGGATCATTTGCGTCCAGAAACAGCAGATTTGACGCTTTGACCCGTGCAAAGTGCATCTGGTTCGGGTTCATCAAAAATTGCGTACCTTCCGGGTTCACCGCAAGGCTGAAATGATTGGCAACGCCTTCGTGCATGTTCAATCGCTCGACCCAGCGAAAGGTTGCAGCCAGATCAACTCGTTCGGCCCAGTGGTCGATATTGGCGGGCAGGTTTGTAACAGTCATTCCGGGCTCCTTTGCGGATAGCTGAGAACTTTCGGAAATCGTGCCTGTAGCGTCAAAAATTGACCAACGAAAAAAACGCAACTATTCCATTAGCTGAACTAATGGCAAGGTTATACGCATGCAAAAACCACTTCCTCCGCTGGGTTGGCTCCGCACGTTTGAGGCAGCGGCGCGGCACTTGTCCTTTACCGGCGCAGCCCGGGATCTGAACATGACGCAAAGCGCGGTCAGCCAGCAGATCAAGTCCTTGGAAGGGTACCTTGGCCAGCCTTTGTTTTTGCGTCGACCACGTGCGTTGGAACTGACCGAAGCGGGCATCACGTATCTTCCGGTGGTGCGCGAGGCATTTCGGACACTGGTACGTGGAACTCAGGCCGTGACCGGCGCCCAGCAGAACGCGGTTCAGGTTCAAAGCAACATCACCTTTGCCGTGAATTGGTTGGCGCCCAGACTGCCGAAATTTCGGGTACAGCATCCCGAGGTGCAACTGAATATCTTTACTGAGCTTTGGGAGCCGCGCGAAATGGCCGAAGGGGCCGCCGTGGAAATCCGTTATTCACTACGGCCGTCAGATACAGTTAGGACCGAATTGCTGAGAACGGATCATTATTATCCAGTCTGTGCGCCGGGCTATCACGTGACGTTGGACAACCTGCAACAGCACCCGCTTTTTGACTGCTCGAACCTGCTGTCGAATTGGCTGGGGTGGACCGAGGAACAGGGTCTAAATTGGGAAAATCCTGCAATTACTTATTCGACCACCTACTTGGTCAGCCTGTCCGTAGCCATGGCTGGCGGAGGGCTGTGTCTGGCGCATGACACAATTGCCAGTGACCTGATTGCGCAAGGTCGTTTAGTAGCCCCGTTCGCCCATCGCGCACCCATGCCTGAAGCCTATTATCTGCTTCTGTCACCGCGCGCCGAAGAAAGCCCCGGTGCTATAGCGTTTGCCAATTGGGTTCGCCGCGAGCTGGAGCATGATACACAGAAATAACCGAGGCTTGCTCCCGCCCATCATCGATGCCCTGCCGGGCGTCTCTTCTGGTTGGACAGTGCAGCGCTGACGCGCTGCGTGACGGTTTGATGATACCTGTTCACAAGGGGTTGAACCTTCCTGCGCATTCGGGAAAGTTGGGCCATGGAACACACACCCTTCCCTAGTTGGCCCGATGTCGCCCTCCGTTTGATTGCCGTAGCCGCAGGTCGCGAAGCTGCAGATTCGGTCATTCGCGGCGGAATCTGGGTGAATGTGCACAGCCGCGAAAGCCTTCCTAACCATGACATTGCCATCGCTGATGGGCGCATCGCTTACGTCGGACCCGATGCATCACACTGCATCGGCCCAAAGACTCAGGTCATCGAGGCCACCGGGCGCTATATGATCCCTGGCCTGTGTGATGCCCATATGCATATCGAATCGGGCATGCTGACACCGGCTGAATTTGCCCGCGCTGTCATTCCGCATGGAACCACCAGCATGTTCACCGACCCGCATGAGATCGCAAATGTCCTTGGCCTGGACGGCGTACGCATGATGCATGACGAGGCGATGATGCAACCGGTGAACATCTTTACCCAGATGCCGTCCTGCGCCCCATCTGCACCAGGGTTGGAAACCACAGGGTACGAAATTACCGCCGAAGACGTGGCCGAAGCGATGAACTGGCCGGGCATCATCGGCTTAGGCGAGATGATGAATTTTCCGGGTGTGATCAATGGCGACCCAAAGATGCTGGCGGAAATCGCCGCCACGCAACGCGCCGGGAAAGCCGTAGGCGGTCATTACGCTTCGCCTGATTTAGGGCCTAATTTTGCCGCTTATGTTGCCGGGGGTCCGGCGGATGATCACGAAGGTACCTGCGAGGCAGACGCGATCGCGCGTGTTCGGCAAGGCATGCGGTCGATGATGCGGCTGGGCTCGGCCTGGTATGATGTGGAAAGTCAGATCACGGCAGTCACGGAAAAAGGTCTGGACCCGCGCAACTTTATTTTGTGCACCGACGATTGCCACTCAGGCACGCTGGTCAATGACGGCCATATGAATCGCGTGGTTCGGCACGCCATTGCTTGCGGATGTGATCCGCTGATTGCCCTGCAAATGGCAACGATCAACACGGCGACCCATTTCGGGCTGGAACGTGAGATCGGCTCGATCACGCCAGGGCGGCGCGCGGATGTCATACTCAGCTCGGACCTGAAAGAGCTGCCCATCGAGACAGTGATTGCGCGCGGTCAGATCGTAGCCGAAAACGGTAAAATCACCGTTGATTGCCCGCACCTCAACTGGCCTGATACCGCCCGAAACACCGTGCATCTGGGTCACGCGCTCACATCGACAGATTTCGAAATCGAAGCACCCGCTGGGGCAAACCGCGTGCAGGCCAACGTGATCGGCGTGGTGGAAAACCAGGCTCCGACCAAAGCTCTGAAGGCTGAACTGCCGATCATCGAAGGATTGGTCGAGGGCGACGACGATGTCTGCCAGATCGCGCTGGTTGAACGGCACCAGGCGACGGGCGGCGTGACGAACGCTTTCGTTTCCGGATTCGGATATAAGGGCAAAATGGCCATGGCCTCGACCGTGGCACATGACAGTCACCACATGATCGTAGTCGGCACGGACCGCGAACAGATGGCACTGGCCGCAAATCGGCTGGCCGAGGTGGGTGGTGGCATCACCATCTTCCGCGATGGGGAAGAACTGGCGCTGGTCGAATTGCCCATTGCGGGCCTGATGTCTGACAGCCCTGCATCACAGGTTGCTGCCAAGGCCGACGACCTGGTTGCCGCGATGGTGGCCTGCGGCTGCACCCTCAACAACGCATATATGCAGCACTCATTGCTGGCGCTGGTCGTGATCCCGGAACTCCGGATTTCTGACCTGGGTCTGGTGGATGTGCGCACTTTTGAAAAGATTGATCTTCTGGAACCACTTGCATGACAATAATAAAAACACCCGACGCACCTAAACCGGAACAATTCACCGACCCCAAGGCAGCGGTCGCTCGATTGGAAGCGCTCTATGAACAAGCAACCCGCTTTTTGTGCGACAGTTTCTCGGCAGCCATTGAACACGGCGCACCAACTGCGCGGTTCAGAGCCTATTACCCGGAAATTCGTATCAGAACGTCGTCCTATGCGCATGTCGACAGCCGCCTGAGTTTTGGCCACGTCTCGGAACCCGGCATACATGCGACGACCGTTACGCGACCGGATTTGTTTCGGTCTTATTTGACCCAGCAGATCGCGTTGCTGATCAAAAATCACGACCAGCCGGTTACGATTGGGCCGTCCGACACACCAATCCCGGTGCATTTCGCGGTTGCCAACAATCCCGATCTGCACGTTCCGCAACAGGGCGCGGCCGGGTTCACGTTGCGCGATGTCTTTGACGTTCCCGACCTGACTACGACCAACGATGATATCGTCAACGGGGTGTACGACCACGAAGATGAAGCCGGCCCGCTGGCCTTGTTTACTGCCCAACGCGTCGACTATTCGCTGGCCCGGCTTGCGCATTATACCGCGACGGATCCCAGCCATTTCCAGAACCATGTCCTGTTCACGAACTACCAGTTCTACGTCTCTGAGTTCGAGAATTACGCGCGCGCGCAATTGGCCGATCCGGACAGCGGTTACACTAGCTTCGTCTCGACCGGGAATGTCGAGATCAAGGGCTCCGAGGAAGAGTTGCTCCAACCACTGAAGTTGCCGCAAATGCCAACCTATCACCTGAAACGCGAGGACGGATCCGGGATCACGCTGGTCAATATCGGCGTTGGGCCTTCGAACGCTAAAACGGCCACTGACCATATCGCCGTTCTGCGGCCCCACGCCTGGCTGATGGTCGGCCACTGTGCCGGGTTGCGCAACACGCAGGCGCTGGGGGATTTCGTTCTGGCCCACGCCTATCTGCGTGAAGACAAGGTGCTGGACGATGACCTGCCGGTCTGGGTTCCGATCCCGCCACTGGCCGAGGTTCAGGTCGCGCTTGAAAGTGCGGTGGCCGAGGTCACCGAGTTGGAAGGATACGAGCTTAAGCGGATCATGCGCACAGGCACCGTCGCCTCGGTCGACAACCGCAACTGGGAACTGCGCGATCAGTCCGGCCCGGTGCAAAGGCTCAGTCAATCCCGCGCCATTGCACTGGATATGGAAAGCGCAACCATCGCCGCAAATGGCTATCGGTTCCGGGTTCCCTACGGCACGTTGTTGTGTGTTTCTGACAAACCGCTGCACGGCGAATTAAAGCTTCCGGGCATGGCATCTGCCTTTTATACCACCCAAGTCAGTCGCCATCTTGCAATCGGAATTCGGGCGATGGAACATCTGCGCGGCATGCCGTTAGAGCGCCTGCACAGCCGGAAATTGCGTTCATTCGACGAAACAGCCTTTCTCTGACGCAAAAAAGCAACGATTTCCCCATATTTTTAGGGTTTTCAGCGCTACTATTCGTTGTGTTCGACCACAATATCCCGTTACAGTTACGCGGTGAGGCCCTATGTATCGGGCACGTTAAGGAGACCAAGAAATGGCAAAGCCTATGACAAAGACTCAGCTGGTGGCTGCTCTCGCTGAGGAAATGGGAACTGACAAGAAAGCTGCGAACGCAGCGTTGGAGGCCATGACCGGCCTGATCACCCGCGAAGTTTCCGCCGGCGGCGCAGTGACCCTGCCTGGCGTTGGCAAAATCTACTGCCGCGAGCGCCCCGAGCGCATGGTGCGCAACCCCGCCACCGGCGAGCAGTTCAAGAAAGAAGCCGACAAAGTGGTCAAGATGACCATTGCGAAAGCTCTGAAGGACAGCGTGAACGGCTGATCTCAGCTTTCACTGCAAACGATTGAGGGCCGCCGCTTGGGGGCCCTTTTTCTTTTGCTTCCCCCTTGAAACCGGTCTTTTGTGTTTGTCCGCTTTGAGGCTAAAGCGGAATTTGAACCGCGAAGTCAGAGCACGGCTGGTGTTCAAATGCCCTAAACAAAGTTGCCACCCGGCTCGTTTGTGAGCCGGGTGGCAACCTATCAGAAACTGTGCGAGTTCTGTTCGGGGTGGTCAGTCACGTTGCGTCTGGATGCTAACAGCGCAGGGCCGATGGACCTTATGCTGACCGGTCAGTTTTGTTCGGCTGTGTTTCCTCCTTTTTTCGTTGCGTTTGGGATGGCGTTTCAGTCCTCGTTCCAGTCCTTATGGTCATCTTTGAAGTCGTCGCGGCGTTCTTGTGCCTCGTCCTGCGCGTCTTCGAAATTGTCCTTCTGGATCGCACCGCCCACGGCACCAACCGCAGCGCCGGCAGCCGCGCCGCCTATGATGCTTTCGCCAGCAATGCCCGCGACAGTAGCGCCGACAACTGCGCCTTTGATGGCTTTATCGGTGACATAATCAGCATGAGCTGTGGCTGCCATGGTGATCAGAAGTGCGCCGGAGATCGGGGCGATAAAGAATTTCTTCGAGGTTTTCATAGGTTTCATCCTTGTTCTGGGTCAGCAACCACCGCGGCTGCTGTGTGCCATTGAACTAGGTGACCCCATGGCCTGCTTTCTTTTGGGGACAGGACAAGGTTTTGTGGATCTTGGACATCTTACGGCCCCGCGCGCTGCAGAGGTCAGCAGACTTAGCGGCCAGCTTTACGAAACTTGGCTGGCGTTTCACCTGTCCATCGCTTGAATGCCACTGAAAAAGCCGCCTGATCCGCAAACCCAAGCATGAAGGCAACGCGGGCAACACCCTCACCACTACGAAGCATCCGTTTGGACAGGTCGCACAACACCCCCTCTAAAAGTGCTTTAAAGCTTGTTCCTTCGGCTGACAGGTGCCGGGTCATTGTGCGTCGCGTCAATCCAAGCTCTCCGGCTATTTGATCGCCGTTTGGAATTGGGCCGGGAAGACGTTCCCCGAGCATGTCTACAATGCGATCGGACAGACTTCGGACCGCATCAGGTTGAGCCTTTAGCTGCTCTTCCCCATGCCGTCGCAAATGCCCCAACAAAGTAGGGTCTGCAGTCGGGATCCGAAAACTCATACCGTTTGGGGGCAGAGCCAACGCGTATCCGGACTTGAACCCTTCTACGGCGCAACCGGCCAACTCGGCCAGCAGCTTACAATGCTCGACGTCGTCCGTTTCCAACTCGATTGAGATAGGGGCAAATCCGCCCGAGGTGATCTGTTGAACGCGCCTATAGAGACCAAAAACCAGCATTTCGCGATGGCGAGGGTATTGATGTGCCGGGATCACGCTACTTTCCAGCGTGATCTTGGGTTCATCAGGCGCCCCTACAACATCCAGATGCAGGTCAGGGTCTTGCATTGCATAAAAGCGCTGTGTCAATGCCAGCGCGTCTTCGACCGTTTCTGCTGCCCGCACAATGTAAGCCAAAAGCGTTCCGGGACCTTGCGCCGAAAGCCCCACCCGCGCGGCAAAGGTCTTGTCTTCCAATACACGACACACAGTTTCAACGGCGCCCGCTTCATGAAGCAGTTCGACAGTGGCGTCTGGGCTGTTGACGATATCCGAAGGTGCCCCCGCCATTTCCAGAATTTCAGGAAACGGAATGCGCGCATCGGGCTCTTGTGAATAACGTAACCCGACACTTTGCAGCCTGTAAGCACTGATCCGTGGCACTTTTGCTTCCTCCCCTGGCGGGCACACACCGCCCTGTAATTCCCGCAATTGTCCAAAAGCCAACAACAAATGTCCAGAACCCTAAGGATCGCGGGGGCGATGACGGTTAGGTCCCGATCATCAGAAAGGACAAGGCAATGATCTACTTCGCAAGGTACTACCGCGTTTTTAAGGCAATCAACGATTCTGCCAGACAGGAATTGTCCGGAGGCAACATTCACTGCCTGCACGCTTCGTCGCTTGGCGAGAAAACACCGAGCGGGCGTCGCTGGGATCCCCCCTACGCCCCGCCGGAACAACCCTCAGAACCATCACAACAACCGACCGAGAACTGACGTTCTCAAGACACCGAAAATCTTCACGCACCGCGTGACTGCGTAAATCGAGGATCTGAAACATGAAACCACCCGCGTTCCTGATGGCGCCTGTACTCGGCATCATCTCAACTCCTGCCTTCGCCGCTGGCGGCGATCCCAGATGGTGGGTCGCGCCCAATCAGACTGACACCTATGCTTGGGTCGGTCTGATTGTCCTCTTCCTTGCGATCCTACTGGTCGTACACCTCTATGCGCGCTTTGAACGTTATACAGAGCGCAAATCAATCGGCACTCCGCTGCGCACAACCGTTCCGATGATGCTTACCATAGCCCTGGCGTACGAACTGATGCCCGCACTCAGCCACTTCAGCATTCTACTGCCAGCCGCCCTGATCCTGACTGCAATCGCCCGCGACTTCATGTTGTGGTGGCGTCCTTCGAAAGAGGAGTTGGTAAAATGATCGAATTGCTCGTCACTTCTTTTCCGTTTGTCCTGCGCGTGATCTACCTTAAATGGCGCGGGCTGCCTGTAACCCTGTACAATGTTCACCGGGCTCTTTTCATGTGGTTCGTTCTGGCCCTGATCGTGTTCTTTGCTGTGTTCTATTACTACCCCAAATCCTACACGGGTCTTGTGCCCTTCAGAACTGTTCCAGTCGTCGCCGAGAACGGCGGAACAGTGACAGATATCTATGTAAAGGGCGGTGATCGCGTAGAACCGGGCGATCCGCTTTTTGCAGTCGAGAATGCGTCTGAACAAGCCGCCGTGGATTTCGCGACTCGTAAAGTAGAGGAAATTGAAAGCGCGAAACTGGCAGCTGAGCTGCAAGTCCAAACCGCGCAGGCTGTGCTGGATGCTGCGATTACCGCTAGAGAGCAGGCCGAGTTGGTGTTGATGGATCACGAGGCACTGCGAGCGAAGAACTCTGCAGCATTTCAAGTGAGCCAGCTGGAACGAGCTCAGGCAACCTTGAGTACTCGGGAAGCAGAGGTGGAGGCTGCTGAAACCCAACTAG
The DNA here is from genome assembly GCF_900143525.1 of Ruegeria sp. Alg231-54. Lineage (GTDB taxonomy): Bacteria > Pseudomonadota > Alphaproteobacteria > Rhodobacterales > Rhodobacteraceae > Ruegeria. Next base: position 19,561 of record NZ_FREZ01000006.1, read on the forward strand.
GCGTGGCACAAGTCCAAGCTAATGCTGTTCTGCCTGCCCAACTTGCATCGGCGCGCGCGTCGTTGAAGCAGGCTCAAGTGGAACTGTCAAAGACGTTGACGCTCAGCTCTGTCGACGGTGTCGTTGAACAAGTCACCCTGAATGTCGGATCGCGCGCAGCGCAAGCTGCAATGAGCCCCGCCATGCTGATCGTGCCCGATCGGAAAGATGCCGAGCGAGGACGTATCGTTGCTGGTTTCTCGCAAGTTTCACGCACGGAATTGTACGAGGGAATGGCGGCAGAAGTGGCATGCGAAAGCAACTTCAACATCTCGATGCGCAATACCGTTCTTCCCGCACGAATCGTACGAATTCAAGAGTCGATTTCTTCCGGTCAGCTTGCGCCCAGCGGTCGCCTGATCGAGCCGAGTGAAAAGGCAAAACGGGGTCAGATCGTTGTGCATCTTGACCTGGAGCACCCAGAGCACCGCGATCTTTTGGTACCAGGCAGTGGTTGTATCGTCCAATCTTACACCACCAATTTTGAAGGTGACATGGAAGGCACAATTGTTGCTCACGGGATCCAGGCCATGGGTATCATCAAGGCCGTTGGTCTGCGGGTGAAAGCTTGGTTCGGTCTGACTTCGGGTATCGGCTTGATCGGTGGTGGACACGCCTGATACTCCAAATACCCTCATTTTCAATAACGCGGCTTCCGACAAAAGTTGGGAGCTGCTTCGACTTTTTGCGGACAGAGAGTACGTCAAACAAAATGAGAGCCTTGTAGCGATTTCCGGCTTCACAGCAAAAGGACTGGTCGGTCCGCTCAAGCAGTTTCTCACAAGAATATGACGAACACATGCAGTAGCCCTGAACGTCAGCATTGTCCCGGATTGCGGACACAGTCGCAGCCAGAAACCGTGCCAAAGAAAGCGGACGCCGAGGCGCCCGTTTCTGTTTCATTACCAAGATCACTCAGTGAACTGTCTCAACCTTGTGGAAGTCCAGATCGCGGCCTTCGGGCATTGAATCGATGCTCAACACCTCTTTGCGTTTGGTGATCAGGATGTAGACCACGCAGCCCAGATACAAGCCGACGACAACCGCTCCGATCCACTGGATCTGCAGCCACTGGCTCTGGAACAGCAGCGTCAGGACGAACAGCAGCGCGACGTTGCCTGCCACGTAGATCGCCTTGCCGAACCGCTCGACCGTCATGTTCAGGTTGTCGGTATAGAGGCGGATCAGCGAGTCCAGCGAGTTGATCACAAAGGTCACACCCACAATCACCATCGCGATGTTGGTGATGCCCGCAGTGCTGATTCCGTTCAGGTGATAGTAGTAGAGAACGGTGAACCAGATCGCCAACGGGATCGACGGGAAGATCAGCAGCGCGGCCAGCAATTGCCAGGTTTTCAGCCCACCAACAAAGCGCGAGGTGAACTGACCAATCATGATCGACCACGCAAACCACCAGAACAGGTAGAAGGCGTGATAATCAGTCAGCGGCAACACGAACTTGTGCAGATTGGCGAAATAGGCACCGATATTGCTGCCGGTTTCAACAATTCCGGTCATGCCCATGCCCGCGGCAATCCACATTCCAAGGATCAGCGTCAGGAACAGGATAGTCGAACCTACAGACAGGATACGGACGTATTTCAGGTCGGTTGACGAATAAGCCGCCGCCAGAATGACCACAAATACGATGACATAGAAAGTGGTGACCACGGATTCGCCGTCTCCGACCTCGGGCAGATAGCCGGGCAGGTAGATCAGGAACAGGCTGGCGGTGAAGGCGCAGGTGCCAATGATGACTACGTTGTTGATCAGCTTGACCAGCGGGATCTCAAAGAACTTCACGCGGGGTTCGATGACGCAGAAATAGAACGCTGTCAGGAAGTAGAAGGCCCAGATCAGGAAACCCCAGAAGCCGAACTCGATGGCCAGCGGGTTCGCAAAGGCATAGGCCGGTTCCTCGGCATAGCCGCCAAACTCGGTCAGCGGGAACATGATCAGGCCGACATCCAGACCGGACGTGAACAGGATCGCAATGAAAGTGAACAGATGCACAGGCGTGACGCCCACACAACGCAGGTTCCACCATTTCACGACGAAGAAAGCGACCAGGCCCAATGCCAGCAGGACGCCGAAAGACAGAATATACTCCAAAAGCACCAACATTCCTCCCTTGGTTAGTCAAAGTGCGGATCGTATAGCTTTAATTGACTGGTCAATCAATAAAACTGCCAATGCTGAATGCAACAGGCGAAACCTGTGTTTATTTTGACGCGCGGCGCTTGCGCGTTTCAGGAATTTCGGAAACAGTCGCGGCATTTGGGAAAGGGTCACCATGGATTTGCGCGCCATAGCCATGGGGCTGGCATTTGCCTTCATCTGGTCGTCAGCCTTTACCTCGGCGCGGATCATCGTCGCCGATGCCTCGCCCCTGTTCTCACTGGCGCTGCGATTTCTGATTTCGGGGTTGCTGGGGGTCGCGATTGCGCGGGCCATGGGCCAAAGCTGGCGTCTGACTCGCGCGCAGTGGTACGCAACCATCCTGTTCGGAATATGCCAAAATGCCCTGTATTTGGGTCTGAATTTCTACGCAATGCAAACCGTACAGGCATCTGTTGCGGCGATTATTGCATCAACAATGCCCCTGATCGTCGCGCTGGCCAGCTGGACCCTTTTCCACGAAAAACTTCGACCGCTGGGCGTGTTCGGGTTGCTGGCCGGTTTCGCGGGCGTCGCGTTGATCATGAGCAGCCGGATAAGCGCGGGCGCAGACCTGTTTGGCGTCATGTTGTGCGGGCTTGGGGCACTGGCGCTCAGCTTTGCGACCTTGGCTGTGCGCGGGGCAACCTCCGGCGGCAATTTCATGATGGTGGTCGGGCTGCAGATGCTTGTGGGCGCGGCAATTCTGTTCCTCGCGGCCCCCGTATTCGAGACAATTTACATCCATCCTAACGGTCCCTGGTTGCTGGCGTTTGCCTACACAACGCTGTTCCCCGGCCTGCTGGCGACGCTAATTTGGTTCATGCTGTTGAACCGTATCGGCGCCATCCGGGCCGCGACTTTTCACTTTCTGAACCCGGTGTTTGGTGTGGCCGTCGCCGCAGTTTTCCTGGGCGAAAAACTTGGGCCCATGGATGCAGTAGGTGTCGGTATCACGACGCTGGGTATTCTGGCGGTGCAGGTGTCCCGGCAAACCGATCAGCGGAGCAAGGCCTCAACCTGACGCAACAGTTTCGGTGAATCCGGTTTCACGTTCGACCCATAGGTCGCAATCACTTCACCTGCTGGATCAATCAGGATCTTGTTGAAATTCCACTTGGGTACGAATCCCGTCTGCTGAGCAACCGCACGGTAGAACGGATGGGCCGCGGCGCCTTTAACCGACGTGATGTCGGTCATGGGCAAGGTCAAGCCATAGTTCATCTCGCAGAACTGTTTGACCTCTGCCGCCGTGCCCAATTCCTGATTGAACGAATCCGAAGGGACGGCCAAAACCACGAGACCTCGATCAGCATAGGTGTCATGAATCTTTTGCAAGCCAGCATATTGCCCTGTGAATCCGCAATGGGATGCCGTGTTCACAACCAATACCGGCTTGCCTCGCCAATCCTCAAGGGACAAAGTGCCACCGTCGATCGAGACAAATTCACCGGTCAAAGGTGCTGCTTGAACCACGCGGGCCAACAGCAATAGGGTGAATAACAGATGCAGTCTGAACATGGCGTCACCTCCTTTATTCTGAATTACGCACGCGTCTGGCATTCGGATCACCTGCACGAGAACGCGAGCCGGCTGAAATATGATTTTGATTTCCGCGCCACTGTGCCCAAATAGAAACACAGATCGCATCAACACCGGAGAAGCCATGACCCGCTACACCAAAGACCCCGAGGCCATTGCCGCTCTCTCACCCGAAGAATACCACGTCACCCAACGAAGCGGTACAGAACGCCCCGGCACCGGAAAATTGCTGAATAACAAGGAACCGGGTATCTACGTCGATATCGTCTCGGGCGAACCGCTGTTTGCCTCGGCCCACAAATACGAATCCGGGTGCGGTTGGCCCAGCTTTACCAAACCCATCGTGCACGAGCATGTCGAAGAAATCGAAGATCGCACGCTTGGCATGATCCGGACCGAGGTCCGCTCGAAACATGGGGATAGTCATCTGGGGCATGTGTTCCCCGACGGCCCGCGCGAACACGGCGGCCTGCGCTACTGCATCAACTCTGCCTCATTGCGGTTCATTCATCGCGATGAGATGGAGGCCGAAGGGTATGGCGAATACCTGATCCATGTGGAGGACATCCAATGACCACTGAACGCGCTGTTCTTGCCGGAGGTTGCTTTTGGGGCATGCAGGACCTGATCCGCAAGCTACCCGGTGTGTCTGGCACCCGCGTCGGCTATACCGGCGGCGATGTGCCCAACGCCACCTACCGTAACCACGGCACTCATGCCGAAGGGATCGAAATCGTTTTCGACCCCTCGCGGATCACATATCGCGATCTGCTCGAGTTCTTCTTTCAGATCCACGACCCGACAACAGTGAATCGTCAGGGCAACGACCGTGGAATGAGCTATCGCTCGGCCATTTACTATGTAAATTCTGCGCAAAAACAGATGGCCGAAGACACGATTGCCGACGTGAATGCCAGCGGTATTTGGCCGGGCAAAGTCGTCACAGAGGTCGAACCCGTAGGCGATTTCTGGGAAGCCGAACCTGAACATCAGGATTACCTTGAACGTATCCCCAACGGCTATACCTGCCACTTCCCACGCCCCGATTGGGTTCTGCCCAAACGCGACGCAGCTGAGTAACCGGTTGGCCCCCTTTCTAGCGGGGGGCTAACCAGACGCCATCCTAGGGCGCCCGCTGGCTTCGACCGTGATCATCGCTTCGACAAACACGTCCTGCGCTTCGATGCGCGCAGTGCGGATGTCGCGATCGACAACCACCCGGATATCTGCTGCTCCGGCCTGTCGCACTGCACCCTCGGCCTGATCCCTCAGAACCGTTTCCAGCAACGCCAGCGCCTTGTCGGATTCCGTGAAATCCTGCGGCCCTTCTTCCAGATGAACCCGGTAGCGCCCTTCGGACGGGGACGTCACCGTTCCCGATCTGCGCAACGTAAGCCGGCCAACAACTGCCCCAATCGCGTTGGCCACGCCTGCGTGTTCCGGCAGGATCATAGCGCAATGCAAACGATCCCCGACGGCCGGGTAGTAACTTGGAGCCGAAGCGCCAAGACCCACCACATCCACGTTCAGCGATGCGTCCAGCGCTAGCAAACCGCGATGCCGCGCCAGCCCTTTCTGCATCAGGACATGCCGAGCCAGGTCAAAAGGCGGTAGACCAAATCCATCGGATTCTTCCGCAAAAGCGGTCTCTAACAAAGTCAATGATGTCTGTTCGGTCAGTTGATCCACGATCATCTGCGCCAACTGTTCCGGGGTGGCGGCCAATCTGTCGCCAGTCCCCACCCGCTTGCGCGCAACCAGCTCCAACGCCTTGTGGGCTGCGTCCGCATCCCAGGCATCCAATCGGCCCAAAACATGGCTGGCATCCGATGGCGTCACACCCGAAACCTGAACGACACCGCGATCCACCAGACGCGACAAAGCTCCGTTTTCCATACGGGTGCGCAGCAGGTCGCTTAGGGGCATGACGTTCTCGCCCAGCCTCTCCAACAGCGACTCTTCGCGCGCACCCAACCCGTCGGCGTTGATGCCGGGAACACGGCGGGCGAACCGCGTGTCATGCTCACCCACAGTCGTCGCCCTTAGTTGGGTATTCAGAACGGCGTGAACGACCTCAGGTGCCTCGGCGGCAATTAGGGAAACCGGCAGCACCCGTCGCGGCCCCAAAAACACACCGCCACCCAGCCCTTCGGTGACCACATGCACCTGGCTGTCTCCACCCAATCCGTGAGTGCGCATGGCAACCGCCTCAACCATCGTACGAAACCCGCCGACCTGCGCGCCCGCTGGGTCAATCGCCGGTTTGCCGTCCCGGATCAGCGCGACATCGGTGGTCGTACCGCCAATATCTGACACCAGCGCGTTTTGAACCCCAGTCAGCCAGCTTGCACCGACGATCGAGGCTGCAGGACCACTAAGGATGGTTTCAATCGGCCGCTCCCGCGCCTGTTCTGCGCTCATCAACGCGCCGTCACCACGCACAACCATCATCGGCGCTTTAATACCCAGATCAATCAACCGATCCTGCGCCCGCCCGATCAGACGGTCGATCATCCCGATCAGTCGCGCGTTCAGAACGGCAGTCACCGCCCGTTTCGGACCATTCAGCTTGGCCGAGAGTTGATGAGAGCACGTCACCGGAGCACCGGTTTTCTCAGCAACAATGCGCGCAGCCTGCAATTCATGTGCAGGATTCCGTGTGGCGAATTGCGCTGCAACCGCAAAACCGGAAACGTCCTGTTGCGAGGCTAAAAAGGTTTCTAATGCATCTACATCCAACGGCGCTGCTTCACCGCCAGCATGTGTATGCCCACCGCCGATCACAAGCGCCGGATCGCCCTTCAGCGCGTCCCGCAGACCGTGTTTCTCAAGGTCCGTATCCTTGAACCCGATGTAAATCAGCGCAACGCGGCCACCTTGCCCTTCGACCAAGGCGTTCGTCGCCAATGTTGTCGACAAGGACGCCATCGAGATCTGGTCCGGCGAAACCTGCGCCTGATCCAACACGGCCGAGATCGCCCTGCCGACGCCAATTGCAAGATCGGCGCGTGTGGTCAGGGATTTGGCCGAGGCAATTACCTCTTTCTCATCCCGGATCAGCACTGCGTCCGTATAGGTTCCACCCGTATCCACCCCCAAAGCCAACGCCATCGGGATCTCCTTCCTGTTCGCTGTCGATGGGTGTAGCGGTTTGGACCGACACGTCCAGCCTGTTTGCGTCACTTATGACAATCGTTTCACCGCCCAGCGCGCTGCATCCGCCACCGTTGGGTCAGGATCATCGGCAAGCGACTGCGCGACGGGCATCAAATCCGACTGTTCCGAGTTGCCAATCGCGTAAAGCACATTGCGCACAAACCGATCCCGCCCGATCCGCTTTATGGGCGAGCCCGAGAATTTCGCGCGAAACGCCGCATCATCCAACAGGGCAAGCTCGGACAGGGGTGGCGCTTTCAGATCATCACGCGCGGCATAACGCACGTCGCTCGCGGCAACCGCAAATTTGTTCCACGGGCACGCGGCCAAACAATCGTCGCATCCGTAAATCCGGTTTCCCAGCTTTTGGCGCAGCTCTTCGTCAACCGGCCCTTTATGTTCGATCGTCAGATACGAAATGCAACGCCGCGCATCCAACTGATACGGGGCGGGAAACGCCTCCGTCGGACAGGCGCTCAAACAAGCTCGACAATTGCCGCAATGGTCTGTTTCAGCCATGTCTGCAGGCAGGTCCAACGTCGTAAAAACAGAGCCTATAAAGGACCAATTTCCCCAATCACGGCTTACGAGATTGGTGTGTTTTCCCTGCCAACCCAAACCTGCCGCATGGCCCAAAGCCTTCTCTGGCACAGGCGCGGTATCAACAAAGACCTTTACCTCACCACCAGCTTCCGCAATCAACCAGCGCGCCAACCGCTTCAGCCGCTTCTTGACCAGATCATGGTAATCCTTGTTCTGCGCATAAACGGAGATCGCCGCCTTGTCCGAATGGTTCAGAATGTCGGTCGGATCATGCTCAGGCGTATAGCTCTCAGCCAACATGATCACTGACCGCGCCTCGGGCCACAATGCGGCCGGATCGCCACGCCAATGGGTCCGTTCGTCCATCCACGCCATCTGCCCGTGATACCCGGCATCCAAAAACGCCTGCAGACGCGACGGCACCTCCGGCACGTCCCAAGGCCGGCAAATGCGACAGGATACAAACCCCTCGCTCAGCGCCTGTGCCACAAGCTTTTCTTTTAGACCTGATCCGCTCTTCATCTGGCTGCAAATATCCTCGGGGGTGAATTGGCCCAACGGGCCAAGAGGGGGCAGACAGCCCCCTGAACCCTCACCCTATCAGAAATCCAGATCGGCGTAATGCGGCGGTGGCCGGAACCCAGGGACCTGATCCGCCAAAATCGAACGGAAAGCAGGCCGCGACTTAATCTTGGCGTACCAGTCTTTGACCGCCTGAGATCGGTTCCAATCCACGTCTGAGATATAATCCAGCGCCGACAGGTGCGCAGCAGCGGCAAAATCGGCCAGCGTCATCTGATCCCCCGCCAGCCAGCGCCGATGATCCAGCAGCCATGCCATATAATCCAGATGATATTTGATCGCCTTCGCGCCCGCCTTGACGTTTTTGCTGTCGGGATAACCCTCGCCCGTCACCTTCTTGTTTACCCGCTCATACAGCAGTCTCGATGTGACCTCATGATGAAACTTGTCATCAAACCACCCCACCAGGCGCCGCACCTCATACCGTGCTTCGGGCTTTTTGGGCATCAGCGGAGGTTCCGGGCGGGTTTCTTCGATATACTCACAAATGGCGGCGCTCTCCGCCATGACCTGCCCATCAAGACGCAATACCGGTACTTTTCCGGCAGGGTTGCGGCGCAGGAAATCCGGGTCTTGTTCCCAGTATCGTTCCTCGACCAGCTCAACCTCGATCTTCTTTTCTGCAAGCGACAGGCGCACCTTGCGGCAATACGGGGACAGGGGAACATGAAACAAACGCGCCATAATCTTCCAATCGAACCAGTGAATACCCCCCAGCTTTAGCCTTGAGAGGCATAGGGTTTCAATCCTCGAAACAATCCGCGCGACCATCTGCGCGGATGGTGGCCGCCCCATCCAGTATGGATGCCGCCCGTCTGCGGGTCCGAACCGATGGGTCTGTGACGGATCTGTTGCGAGGAGACGGCAGGATCGCCGCAAGCCGTGCGGCCTGTACTGGGGACATCTTGGCCGCACTTGTTCCGTAATATCGCTGTGCCGCAGCTTCGACCCCGAAAACCCCCTGACCGGTCTCGGCAACGTTCAGATAGACCTCCAGAATCCGCTGTTTGCTCCAGAAGATTTCGACGACGGGCGTAATCGACGTTTCAAACGCTTTGCGCACCCAACTGCGCCCCTGCCACAGGAACACGTTCTTCACGACCTGCTGGGTAATGGTCGAGGCCCCCCGGCTGCCGCCATCTTCCAGCGCATCGCGGATTGCTTCAACGTCAAAGCCCCAATGCAGGCAGAAATTCGCGTCCTCGGCGGCAACCGCAGATCTGCCCATAACCGGGGCAATTTCCTCTATCGACACCCAGTCACGCTCTACTTTTCCCAATCGTCGCCATTCGGACCAGATCGTATGAGTCACCGGCGGATTGACCACCGAGTACAGCAGAACCAACCCCACGATAAAGGCCACGACGCCCAAAGCGGCGCGTGTGACCCAACGACGAATCCGCGGGATCAGTGGCTTTTTTGTTTTTGACGCCTTGCTTTTCTTTTTGCTCGACTTGCGCGCTGCTTTTCTTGCCATTGTGTTGCTATACGACGCTGTGGACGGGTTTGGAACGGTTTATGTTACGTGGCCCGAGCGTTGCGCGGGTAAGTAATCCGAGGCAAGTCCGGGACGTAAATTGAAAACCCCGCGTGTCCTTGGTGACACGAGGGGTTCTGATTTGGTCTAAATATTTCCGCTTACTCGGCGGGAACAGCCGTTGCCTCGGTTGTCAGAGGATGGCTGAGCTTGTTCAGCATCTCTTTGGGGCAAACCTGAAGGAAGTTGGTCTTTTCGACCTCCCAGTGCTGCAGAATGTCGGCCGCCTTGCGACTGTTGGTTTCAGCCTGATGTGCTTCGATCAGCGATTTCAACTGATCTTCCCAATGGTCGACGGTCACCGGACAGGTCACCAGCGTTTCCATGTTCATCAGCTGCTGGGCCTTGCCTTCGGGGTCGTACAGATAAGCCATACCGCCCGTCATGCCTGCGCCAAAGTTGGCACCGATACCACCCAGGATCACCGCGATACCACCGGTCATGTATTCACAACCGTTCGAGCCACAGCCCTCGATCACCACAGTGGCGCCCGAGTTCCGCACCGCGAACCGCTCACCCGCGCGGCCAGCCGCAAACAGGTGACCATCGGTTGCGCCGTAAAGAACGGTGTTGCCGATAATGGTGTTCTCGTCCGCTTTCAGGGGGCTGACCTGCGGCGGACGCACGACGATTGTGCCCCCGGACAGGCCCTTACCGACATAGTCGTTGGCATCACCCGACACCTCAAGCTTTAAACCCGGGGCCGCGAATGCCCCCAGCGACTGACCGGCCGAGCCTTGCAGTTTCACGTGCAAATGGTCCGGCTGGAATGTGTTCCGCATCCCGAAATTCTGCACGATATGGCTGGAGACTCGCGTGCCCACGGTCCGATGCGTGTTCTGAACCGCATAAGACAGCTGCATTTTCTCGCCGTCTTTCAGGAACCGTGCGGCATCGCGCACAATCTCCGCATCCAGCGTATCGGGCACCGCGTTCCGGTCTCTGTCACGGTTATATACGATGTTATGGGCACCATCGACCGTGATCAGCAGCGGGTTGAGGTCCAGATCATCCAGATGCGCCGAACCGCGGCTGACCTGCGCCAGCAGATCGGCCCGACCGATGATGTCGTCAATTGAACGTGCACCGAGGCTGGCCAGCAACTCGCGCACTTCCTGCGCATAGAAGGTGATCAGGTTCACCACCTTATCCGCATTGCCGGTGAACTTGGCACGCAGGGATTCGTCCTGCGTACATACACCAACCGGGCAGGTGTTCGACTGGCACTGACGCACCATGATACAGCCCATCGCGATCAGGGCAGCGGTGCCGATACCGTATTCCTCGGCCCCCATCATCGCAGCCATGACGATGTCACGACCCGTGCGCAAGCCACCATCGGTTCGCAGGGTCACGCGATCCCGCAGGTTGTTCATCGCCAGAACCTGATGCGCCTCGGTCAGGCCCATTTCCCACGGCAGACCCGCGTATTTGATGCTGGTCGCGGGCGACGCACCGGTGCCGCCATTGTGCCCGGAGATCAGGATCACGTCCGCTTTGGCCTTGGCCACACCGGCGGCAATCGTGCCAACGCCCGAGGACGCCACCAGTTTTACCGTCACTTTGCAGCGCGGGTTGATCTGTTTCAGGTCATAGATCAGCTGCGCCAGATCCTCGATCGAGTAGATATCGTGGTGCGGCGGCGGCGAGATCAACGTCACCCCCTTGGTCGAATGGCGCAGTCGCGCAATCAGGTCGGTGACCTTCATGCCCGGTAACTGGCCGCCTTCACCGGGTTTTGCACCCTGGGCGACCTTGATCTCCAGCTCTTCACACTGGTTCAGATATTCGGCGGTCACACCGAACCGACCGGAAGCCACCTGTTTGATCTTGGCAGATGGGTTATCACCATTGGGTTCCGGCACAAAATGTGCCGGGTCTTCGCCACCCTCTCCGGAGTCGGATTTCGCACCGATCCGGTTCATCGCCACGTTCAGCGTCTTATGCGCCTCGGGCGACAGCGCGCCCAGCGACATGCCCGGCGTGACAAAGCGCTTGCGGATTGAGGTGATCGACTCGACCTCTTCAATCGGGATCGGCTTGCCCAACGGCTTGAAGTCCATCAGGTCGCGCAGGTGAATCGGCGGGTTCGATTGCATCTTGGCCGAATACTGCTTCCACAGCTCATAGGACGCGCGGTTACAGGCCATTTGCATCATATGCATCGAGGTCGCTTCCCACGCGTGGGTCTCACCCGATTTCCGCGCTTTGTAGAACCCACCGATGGGCAGCACGTCCAGACCATTGACCCATGCCTTGGCGTGGATCTCCTCGGCCTTGGTCTGAATACCGGTGACGCCGATGCCGGAAATCCGGCTGGTCATTCCAGGGAAGTATTCGGCCACCATCGCACGGCTCAGGCCAACGGCCTCAAAGTTCAAGCCACCGCGATAGGACGAGATTACCGAGATTCCCATCTTGGCCATGATCTTCAACAGGCCCTGATCGATCGCTTCGCGGAAGCGGGCGACGTTTTCGGTCAGAGTCCCGTTCAGAAGGCCGCGATCAATACGGTCGGCCAGCGAATCCTCGGCCAGATAGGCGTTCACCACAGTCGCACCACAACCGATCAGAACGGCAAAGTAATGCGGGTCGACACATTCCGCTGAGCGTACGTTCAACGAACAGAACGTCCGCAGGCCCTGACGGGTCAGGTGCGAGTGCACCGCGCTTGTGGCAAGTATCATGGGCATCGCCACACGACCTTCGCCCGAGTTCATGTCGGACAGAACCAGATGCCCAGCGCCAGATCGGACGGCCTCTTCTGCTTCGGCTCTAACACGGGCCAATGCGTCGCTTAGTGCGCCTTGACCGGGCTCAAAGCTACAATCGATCTCGGCTAGCGGGGCATCAAAGCTTTCAACCAGCTTGTCCCATTGCGCGTTGCCGACAAAGGGGCTCTCCAAAACTACAATCTCGGTCTGGCTGCTGTCTTCATCCAACACGTTCTTGAGGTTCGCAAACCGCGTCTTCAAAGACATCACGCGATATTCGCGCAAAGAATCGATTGGCGGGTTGGTGACCTGACTGAAATTCTGCCTAAAGAAATGGCTGAGCGGGCGGTATTGCTTGGACAGAACCGCCGAGGGCGTATCGTCACCCATCGAGGCCAGCGCCTCTTTGCCGTCTTCCGCCATCGGGGCGAGAATCTGTTCCAATTCTTCGACTGAATACCCCGCTGCAATCTGGCGCTTGCGCAGTTCTTCACCTGAAAAGATCGGAGCTTCGGTCACGCCTGCCAGCGTGGCATCCAGATCGTGAATCTTGCCGACCCATTCGCCAAATGGCAGCGCACGGGCCAGTTTGTTCTTGATCTGCGTGTCGCGGAACAACTTGCCCTTCTTCATATCGACGGCCAGCATCTGACCCGGGCCAAGAGCGCCTTTTTCGGTCACGGTGGCCTCATCAATCGGCACCATCCCGGCCTCGGACCCTGCAATGACCAGGCCATCACCCGTCACGACATACCGCATCGGACGCAGACCGTTCCGGTCCAGACCCGCACAGACCCAACGACCATCCGTCATCGCCAGCGCGGCAGGGCCATCCCACGGCTCCATCACCGAGTTGCAGTAGGAATACATATCGCGCCACGCCTGCGGCAGCTCGACCGCCTGTTTGGACCAGCTCTCCGGCACCAACATGGTTTTCGCCATCGGGGCAGACCGGCCTGCACGGACAAGAACTTCAAAAACAGAGTCCAGAGCAGCCGAATCCGACGAACCACCTGCGATGATCGGCTTGATGTCCTCGGCATAGTCACCAAAGGTGCCGCTCGCCATGCGGATCTCATGGCTTTTCATCCAGTTGATGTTGCCCTTCAGCGTGTTGATCTCACCGTTATGGGCCAGCATGCGGAAAGGCTGTGCCAGCCACCACTGCGGGAACGTATTGGTCGAATATCGCTGGTGGTAGATGGCAAAGGCACTTTCAAAGCGCTCGTCCATCAAATCGGGGTAGAACACCGCGACCTGCTCAGCCAGCATCATGCCCTTATAGATGATCGACCGGCAGCTGAGCGAGGCCAGATACAGATCTGAAATCCCGGCGGCCAGTGCTGCCTTTTCGATGCGGCGACGGATCACATAAAGCTCACGCTCAAACGTGTCTTCATCCACACCTTTTGAGTTCGAGATCAGGATCTGCTCGATCTCAGGGCGAGTGGCGTTGGCTTTTTCACCCAAGCAGGTCACATCGACCGGCACATGACGCCAGCCATATATGTAATAGCCCATACGCAGGACTTCGGTTTCCACGATGGTCCGGCATTGTTCCTGCGCACCGAAATCGGTGCGTGGCAAAAAGACCTGACCAACTGCAATCAGTTGATCCAGTCGTGGCTCATGTCCGGTCCGGCGGATCTGGTCATAGAAGAACGGAACCGGGATCTGCACGTGGATACCCGCGCCGTCACCGGTCTTGCCGTCTGCGTCCACCGCGCCCCGGTGCCAGATTGCCTTGAGCGCGTCGATCCCGGCATCCACCACCTTACGCGACGCTTTGCCGTCAATCGAAACCACAAGACCCACACCGCATGAAGAATGCTCTTCATCCTCGGAATAGAGACCATTTTCGGCCATCCATTTGCGCTTGGCTTCTTCGGCCCGCACCCAATCGGCATCATATTTGGTCATTGGCTGTCTCCTTCTTCCGGCAGGGCATACATGGCTTCGACCTCGGCTTTGGTCATCTGCCGGCGCTCTCCTGCGAACGCGTAGCCCTCGGGCTTTTTATCTATGTAAAGTTCAAGTTTCAGCGGGTTGCCGGTGTCGTCGAAAAGACCGGCAGCCATTTGGGTTTGTCCGTGCATCTCGCCCGGCAAAGTGATCCGGTACCACAACACCGAACCACAGTCCGAGCAAAATGCCCGTTCGGCCCAATCCGACGAGGTGTAGGTCTTGACCGGTCCCAAGGCGGCATAGCCGGGCTCGGCGGCGAAGGTCACCAGCATCGAACTGGTCCAGCGACGGCATTGATCACAATGGCAGGCGCCCAGCGATTCCCGCGCCGGGGTTGCGGTTACCGTGACCGCGCCGCACATGCATTGACCTTGCAATTCGGGCATCAGACCCTCCTGTCGCTGGGCTAGGGTTATTCGGCTGCGATGGCAGCCTTGGCGTTGAAGCGATCAATAATCGCATCGGCGCAGTCGCGACCATCACGAATGGCCCAGACCACCAAAGAGGCACCGCGCACGATGTCACCAATGGCATAGACTCCATCCATCTCGGTCGCGCCAGTCTCGAACGCTGCTTTGACGGTGCCCCAACGGGTGACGGGCAGGTCGGGCTGGCCGAACAGGGTGGGCAGATCCTCGGGCTCAAAGCCCAGCGCCTTAATCACCAGATCGGCATCTTCGACATAATCCGCGCCTTCGATCACTTCTGGCGCTTGACGGCCGGTCGCATCGGGCTGACCCAGACGCATCTTCTGCACCATCACGCCTGCGACGGTGTCGTCGCCGGTAAAGCCCTTGGGCGCGCTCAGCCATTCGAACACCACGCCTTCTTCCTCGGCGTTTTGGGTTTCGCGCTGCGAACCCGGCATGTTCGCCCGGTCACGACGATAGAGGCATTTGACCGACGTGGCACCTTGCCGGATCGAGGTCCGCACACAATCCATCGCGGTATCACCGCCACCAATAACGACCACCTTCTTGCCTTCGGCATTCAAGCGGCCATTGTCGAAATCTTCGACGTCATCGCCAAAACTTTTGCGGTTCGAGGCAGTCAGGAAATCGATGGCTTTTTCGATTCCAGCCAGACCGCTGCCGGGCATAGACAGATCGCGCGATTTGTACACACCTGTCGCAATGATCACCGCATCATGCTTGGTGCGGATTTCTTCGAACTTGGCGGCGTCCACATCGCAGTTCAGCACAAACTCGACTCCACCATCGGCCAGCAGGTCATTGCGGCGCTGCACGATGTCTTTTTCCAGCTTGAACCCCGGAATGCCGTACATCAGCAGACCACCTGCGCGATCATAACGATCATAGACGGTGACCTGAATGCCCGCCCGGCGCAGCATGTCCGCGGCAGCCAGGCCGCCGGGGCCGCCACCGATGATGCCAACGCTTTCGCTGCGCTCGGCACCCGGAGCGGTGGGTTTCACCCAGCCTTTGTCCCAGGCGGTGTCGGTAATGTACTTCTCAATCGTGCCAATAGTGACCGTGCCGTGGCCCGATTGCTCGATCACGCAGTTGCCTTCGCACAGACGGTCCTGCGGGCAGATTCGGCCACAGATCTCGGGGAATGTGTTGGTGGCTTGGCTGGTTTGATAGGCCTCTTCCAGACGCCCCGTCGCGGTCAGGTGCAGCCAGTCAGGGATATTGTTGTGCAGCGGGCAATGCGACTGGCAGTATGGAACACCACACTGACTGCATCGGCTGGCTTGTTCCTTGGCTTTTTCTGCTGCGAATTCGGCGTAGATTTCATCAAAATCTTCTCTGCGGTCATCGGCGGCGCGCTTTTCGGGCATGACGCGGTCGATCTGCACAAATTTCAGCATCGGTTGCTTGGCCACGGGTCAAACTCCATGAATTGGCTTGGTCACGTCTCTTTAAGAGATGCGAGATTGGATGAAAAGTCAACTGTACTGACCTAATTTCGAAAAATGGAGAGAAATTTAGCGGTCATTTGAATTTAAATGCGATTTTTAGTTCCGATTCGGACCTATATGCACGCTTTCCTTTTCCACAGCGCACTTATACCCATTGGGCAAACAAAGACGTGACCACAACACGGCGGGGCAGATGGGTCTTTTTCAATTGATTCTCGCGGCGATTATTCAGGGTATCACTGAGTTTTTGCCGATCTCTTCATCTGGTCACTTGATACTGCTGCCCAGCCTGACCGGGCTGGACGATCAAGGTCTGGCCATCGACGTGGCCGTGCATGTGGGCACTTTGGGTGCCGTGGTTCTGTATTTCTGGTCCGATGTGAAACAGGCCGTCTCCGGTCTTCCCCGGGCGTTGACCGGCCGGGTCGACACACCACAGGCGCAGCTGGCCATGGGTCTGATCATCTCCACGATTCCCACAGTGGTTGTCGGGGCTATCCTGTTCAAAACCGGCCTGATCGAGGCCTTCCGGTCAATGGCGGTCATTGGCTGGACCATGCTGGTTTTTGGCCTTGTCCTGTATTGGGTCGATCAAAAAGGGCCACAGACCAAAGAAGCAAGCGAATGGGGTCTGCGCGATGCGTTGATCATGGGGCTGTGGCAGGTTCTCGCCCTGATACCCGGAACATCCCGATCAGGCATTACGATCACCGGCGCGCGCCAACTGGGCTATACGCGAGAGGATGGCGCGCGGATCGCGATGTTGATGTCGATCCCGACGATTCTTGCCTCAGGCGTTTTGTTGTCGGTAGACGTGATCCGCGAAGCAGACGCCCAATTGGCCCGAGACGGGGCAATCGCGGCATTCTTTGCTTTTATTTCAGCTCTGCTGGCTCTGGCCCTGATGATGCGCCTGTTGCGCAGTGTCAGCTTTACACCTTATGTCATCTACCGCGTGATCCTGGGCGCCATCCTGCTTGTAATCGCCTATAGCTGATCAGGTCCGCAGGTTGTTGGCCGAGTTCTGAATGTCGTCGTACTGACCCGATGGGCGAAACTTCCAAAGGTAATCTGGCAGCACCGATTCCAACGTCGCTGGCTCGATCCCAAGATCCGCGAACCCCTTGGCCCCTTCGGACACAACATTGTCGCGGCGGAGGTTCTTCAGCTGATCGCGCGTCAGGATGTGGTTCGGGAACAGTTGGAAGCTGACGAACTTCAAGATGTCCAACACGCCCGCCATGATCCGGGCCACAAAGAAGGGCATTCCGATGATCACTCGGCGTCGGTGGATCACATCAAGCATCTGCTGCATCAGTGCACGGAAGGTTTTCACCTCGGGTCCGCCCAGCTCATGCACACCGGCTTCAGCTTGGCCCAGGACACCTTGAACAGCGGCCTTGGCCACATCATCCACATAGACCGGCTGGAACTTGGTTTCGGCTCCGACCAGCGGCAGGAAAGGTCCCATCCGGGTCATCCCGGCAAAACGATTAAAGAACTGATCTTCGGTTCCGAAAATCACAGACGGCCGCAGAATAATTGCATCTGGCATATGGGTCAGCACACCGGCCTCACCATGCGCCTTGGTTCGCGAATATTCGCTGTCGGACTCGGCGTCCGCTCCGATGGCTGAGATATGAACCATCCGGGAAATGCCCTGTTCGGCCGCCAAACGCGCGATCCGCTCGGCCCCATCAGCCTGCACCGCGTCAAAGGCGTTCTTGCCCAGCTCGTTCAGAACACCGACGCAATTCACCACCGCATCTGCCCCATGCATCGCCGCCGCGACCGAGGCATCATCACGGATGTTGCACAAAATGGGTTCGACCTGGCCGACCACACCATAGGGCCTGACAAACATCGCCTCATTCGGGCGCCGCACCGCCACCCGGACACGCCACCCTTCATTTGCCATGCGCCGCGTAATATACCGGCCGACAAATCCCGATCCGCCGTAAATCGTGACCATTTTCGACATGAGATGGCTCCTGCTTGTGGGTCCTCTATCGATCTAGCGCTCTGAGGCTTGTCAAACAAGGCGCAATAACGCCGCGCGTCAGTGAAAAGACCAACCAATTCAAACTGAATTTGGATGTGCGAAAAAAACTTTTAAAAATCTTCCCGAATCTGGTTGACCCTTCCAGCCAGTGGGCTTAAACGCCCCTCCACGACACCTGCCCAGGTGGCGGAATTGGTAGACGCGCTAGCTTCAGGTGCTAGTGTCCGTATGGACGTGGAGGTTCGAGTCCTCTCCTGGGCACCAAATCTCCTTAAAATCAAACCACTGATATTCTCTTACCGGAATTGAGTTTCCGTGGGATGTGATCTGACGCGGGCCGGTCCATTCACCGGCCCTGTCACGCGCCTTAAGTGACGGATTGTTCTGAAACAACTTCGCCAAACCGGGTAAAAAATTTGCCCGACAGCTTTTTCGCCGTACCAGCGATTAGGCGGCTGCCCAGCTGGGCGATTTTTCCACCAACCTCGACCTTGGCTGTATAAGCCAGAACGGTTTCGTCCCCATCTTCAGTCAGCGTCACGTCTGCACCACCCTTGGCAAATCCGGCGGCACCGCCCTTGCCTTCCCCGGTCAAGGAAAACTCGTCCGGTGCATTGGCAGTGTCCAGCGTCACAGCGCCCGCAAACCGGGCTTTGACGGGGCCGATCTTCAAGA
The DNA here is from genome assembly GCF_900143525.1 of Ruegeria sp. Alg231-54. Classification (GTDB taxonomy): domain Bacteria; phylum Pseudomonadota; class Alphaproteobacteria; order Rhodobacterales; family Rhodobacteraceae; genus Ruegeria. Next base: position 38,355 of record NZ_FREZ01000006.1, read on the forward strand.
CCACCTTGGCTTCCAGATCTTCGGGTGAATTTTGGATCAGCTCTTCGCACCCTGGGATGCATTCCTGCAGGATTTCGGGATTATTCAGAGCCTTGTAAACCACATCCCGCGGCGCAGAGATGCGGACTTCGTCACTCAGTTCCATTCAACTTTCCTTTGTTCAACAGCATCTTGGATATACCAGAAGCGCGGTCTCTGTCGCCTCTTCCGGAGTTTGTTCGGGACGCGCGGGCCACAGGGACCTCAGGCGTTTAAGCACGTTTCTCATCATGGGACTCCGTTTTGGATTTGTCACTGTTTCGCCAAAGCACAATTTCAGCCAGGATCGACACGGCGATCTCATGCGGGTCGATCGCGTGGATGTTCAGACCTGCCGGTGACTTCAGCCGCGCAGCTCGTATCGGGTCCAAACCTTGCGATATCAGCTTGGCCACCAGCGTTTCGGCCTTGCGATGGCTGGCCACCATCGACACCCGCTTGGCGTCCGTTTGCAGAGCGGCGGCCAGGGCGGCGGCATCGCCCTGTCCTTGCGAAGCCACGACAACGAAGTCCCGCGGCTCAACCCCTAGGTTTTGGACGGAATCCAGAGTGAACCGTTGGCAGTCACCTTCTGTCTCTGACGCGTCACTGAGACACACGCGAAACCCAGCCAGTGCCCCATGGACTGCCAGTGCCTCTGCAATCAGCGACTCGCCAAAAATCACCAATCGCGGTGCGTGCTGATACGGCTCGACAAGCAGATCGACAGTGCCGCCGGACGGGCAACCGCTTTTGAACGTCTGAATGCCATCAGGATCGGCCATGTTCACCACCTTTTCCGAAGGTTTGACCCGGATCATTTGCGGCGAACCACTGGCCAACGCCTGCTGGGCCGAGGATCGAACCGCACGTTGAACGCAGCCCCCGCCCAAATGGCCCAGGATCCGTCCATCTTTTGTAATCGCAGCCTTGCCCCCGGCTTTCGCCGAAGTTGCATCCGCAGTCCGCAACACCGTGGCCACGCAAAAGGCTTCATCAGTTTTGCGCAGCTGCTCAATCGTGTCGAATATGTCGAAGCTTGCCATGTGGGCTCCTTTCACAGCTTACGGAATTGCGGTTCCAGCGCCGCCAGCGCCTCAAGCGTGTTTGCGGGCAGGTGCGCGTCCAGATACGGCTCAGCTGCCTGCATTGCGGCGGCAATGGGCTGGTAGTCGCGCCAGCCTTTCAACGGGTTCAGCCAGACAATCCGCCGGGCTTTGCGTCGAATCCGAGCCAATACATCGCCCAAAGCTTGCGGGTCCGAGCTGCAATACCCGTCAGACAGGATCAGTACGATGGTCCGACCGTTCAGTGCGCGCGCGCCATATCCATTTAGAAAATGCTCAAGACTGCCTGAGATATCCGTGCCTCCGCCAAACCCTTCGGCCATCAGCGACAACCGCCCTGCTGCGCGCAGCGAATCGTGGTCGCGCAACGCATCCGTGACGCGCATCAAGCGCGTATGGAACAGATATGCGTCCGCTTCGGTTCCTGTGCCAATCAAGCCTTTCAGGAAAGCCAGAAAGACGCGCGAATATACCGTCATCGAACCGCTTACATCGCACAGTGCAACGATCCGCATCGGACGCGGTGGGCGGGCGCGGCGATACAGGTCCATCGGCTCGCCGCCCCGTGCAAGGCTGGCGCGCTGTATCCGGCGCATGTCCAGAGCAGGCCCCCGCAGCGCTTTTTTCCGCCGGCGCGAGCGGCGGTCGCGGATGGCGCGCGCCAGCGCTGTCGCCGCTTGTTCGGCCTGCTTCAGTGCGTCTTCATCCATCAGTTCACGCAAATCCCGACGCGACAGGTTGGCCGTACGGGTCGCAATCAGCTTCCCGTCTCTCCCCACAGCCTGTTCGTCGCCCGGATCAGGGGTTGCGTCCTGATCCGAATCGGAACTGGTCTCCTGAATGTCTTGGCTTTCTTGCTGCCAGATCATCGGCTTGGCGGATTGCACCCGAACATGCGCGGTTTGCGCCACTCCGGTCCGTTGTTTCCCGGCATTTAGCCAATATGCATCGAAAAGATCGTCAAACCGTCGCCAGTCCTCTGCGTCACCGGCCAGCAATACACACAGCGCCTGTCTGGCCTGCGGCAAATCCGTCGCCTCTACTTCCGCCAGCACCGCCAATGCATCCCCGGTCTCAGCCGGTCCGACGCGCATCCCGTTCATCCGCAAATGTGCAATGAAGCCAGACATGCGATCCGCCAGGCCAGAGGCACGAGAAGGGAACCGGGTGACCTGCATCACGCCACCTTTCCAATCAGGCGGTCCATCACTTCAGGCGGGGCCGCGTCATAATCGGCTGCGGTTTTCAGAAGACAGACAAGAGTCGCCTGAACCTCTTCGCGAGACTGCGCCATGTCGTTGACACCCAATCCGGAAAGGGCTGCCGCCCAGTCCAGCATCTCGGCAATGCCCGGAGTCTTCTCCAAGTCTTCTTTGCGCAAAGCCTGCACGACGCCAACAATCTGGCGTGCCAACTGCCCTTCAACTTGGGGCATGCGGGCTTTCAAGATTGCCATTTCGGTTTCACGCGACGGGTAGTCAAGGAAACTGTACAGGCACCGGCGGCGCAGTGCATCGGACAAGTCCCGCGTGCCATTCGCCGTCAGAATAACGGTCGGCTTTGTACGCGCCGGGATCGTGCCCAGTTCGGGAATTGTGATTTGAAAGTCCGAGAGGATTTCCAACAAATACGCTTCAAATTCTTCGTCGGCCCGGTCAATTTCATCAATTAGCAGAACCGGAGGGGCATCTTGCGAAATGGCCTCTAACAAGGGACGTTTCAGCAGATATTCATCTGAGAAAAGCTGTGCTTCGCTCGTTCCGCCCTGCGCCTCGCTCGCTCGGATCGCCAGAAGCTGACGCTGATAGTTCCATTCATAAATGGCATGACTGGCATCGAGCCCTTCATAACATTGCAGCCGGATCAGCCGGGCGTCCTGCCACGCGGCCAGGGCCTTTGCCACTTCAGTCTTTCCAACGCCAGCAGGACCTTCCAACAACAATGGCCGCCCAAGTTGCTGTGCCAAATGCAGCGCCATCGCCAACCGGTCATCGGAAACATAGCCCTGCGCGGCCAATCCGTTCTGAACATCACTCAAAGTCAAAACCAGGATCCAATCTTCATCTGGCCAAAAATATCCCGGGGGAGGTTCGGAGGGGGTAGAACCCCCTCCGTTCGGTCGGACCGGCAAAAGCCGGTTCGAAACCGTTTACCCGTGCATCCCCAACCCATTGGCGATCTTCCAGATCCGCCAATGATCATGTGGCATATGGCTTTGCACCAACCCAAAGGGCCGGAACGCATCATGCACCGCGTTCGAGAACGCAGGTACACCGCCCACATTCGGGCTTTCACCAACACCTTTTGCACCGATCGGGTGGTGCGGAGATGGCGTGACCGTGTGATCGGTGGTGTAGTTCGGCGTCTCCCAAGCCGTTGGCAGGAAGAAATCCATCAGCGTCGCGGTCTTGACGTTGCCCATCTCGTCGTAGGCAATCTCCTGCCCCATCGCGATGGCCAGCGCTTCGGTCACCCCACCATGGACCTGCCCTTCGATGATCATCGGGTTGATCCGCGTGCCGCAATCGTCCAGCGCATAGAACTGCCGAACATCCCATTCACCGGTATCCACATCGATCTCCATGACACAGATATAGGCCCCGAACGGGTAAGTCATATTCGGGGGGTCATAGTAGCTGACGGCCTCCAGACCGGGCTCCAGCCCCGGAATCGCCTGGTTGTAGGCGGCAAAAGCGATCTCTTTCATGGTCTTGAACCGCTCGGGCGCGCCTTTGACGGCAAACCGATCGACATCCCATTCGACATCATTGTCATGGACCTCGAGCAGATAGGCCGCGATCATCTGCGCCTTGGCGCGGATTTTGCGCGCGGCCATGGCTGTCGCGGCACCGGCAACCGGTGTGGACCGAGACCCGTAGGTTCCAAGCCCGTACGGTGCGGTATCGGTATCGCCTTCCTCCAACGTGATATCGTCCGCAGGAAGCCCGATCTCACTGGCGATGATCTGGGCAAAGGTTGTGGCGTGGCCCTGACCCTGGCTGATTGTCCCCAGCCGCGCGATGGCGGAACCCGTCGGGTGAATCCGGATTTCGCACGAGTCGAACATTCCCAGTCCGAGGATATCGCAGTTCTTGACCGGTCCGGCGCCGACGATTTCGGTGAAATGCGTCAGGCCAATGCCCAACAGTTTGCGAGTTTTTCCAGCCTTGAAATCCTCAACCCGCTGCGCCTGTTCCGCCCGCAGACCTTCGTAGTCGACGGCCTTCAGCGCCTTGTCCCAGGCGGTGTGATAATCGCCCGAGTCATACTCCCAGCCCAGCGCGGACTGATACGGGAACTGATCTTTGCGGATAAAGTTGATCCGACGCAGTTCGGCCGCGTCCATGTTCAGTTTGATGGCCAGTACTTCGATCATCCGTTCGATGAAATATGCGGCCTCTGTCACACGGAACGAACAACGATAAGCCACCCCGCCCGGTGCCTTGTTGGTATAGACACCGTCTACGGCCAAATAGGCGGTCGGGATGTCGTAGGACCCAGTGCAGATGTTCATGAAACCGGCCGGGAATTTGGTCGGATCGGCACAAGCGTCAAATCCACCATGATCCGCTGTCGTATGGCACCAGAGACCGGTGATTTTGCCATCCTTGGTTGCCGCGATCTTGCCCTGCATCCAATAGTCACGCGCAAAGGCGGTGGACATAAGGTTTTCCATCCGGTTCTCGACCCATTTCACCGGCTGGCCGGTGACAATCGAGGCGACAACCGAGCAGACATAGCCCGCATAGGCACCAACTTTATTACCAAAGCCGCCACCGATATCAGGGCTGATCACCCGGATATTGTGCTCGGCCAGACCCGAGATCAGCGATACAACGGTACGGATCGCGTGCGGGGCCTGGAACGTGCCATAGAGCGTCAGCTTACCGGTCACCTTGTCCATTGACGCGACACAGCCGCAGGTCTCCAACGGGCAAGGATGCGTGCGGTGGTAATAGACCATCTCTTCGGCCACGACATCGGCCTGACTCAGAACCGCTTCGGTCGCGTCCTTGTCGCCCTGTTCCCAAGTGAAGATATGGTTGTGATGCTTGCGCGGCCCATGTGCGCCTTCGGTCTGACCCGCAAGGTCTTCGCGCAGGACAACATCTGATTTCAGCGCCTCGAACGGGTTGGTCAGAACGGGCAGTTCTTCATAGTCAACTTCGACCAGCTCGGCCGCATCCGCCGCGATATACCGATTTTCAGCGACGACATAAGCAACTTCCTGGCCCTGGAACAGAACCTTGCCATCGGCCAGCACCATTTGCTTGTCGCCCGCCAACGTCGGCATCCAATGCAATCCCAATGGCGCAAGGTCTTCGGCGGTCAGAACCGCAACAACGCCAGGTATCGCCAGCGCCGCCTCTTTGTTCACGCTGACGACGCGGGCATGGGCATACGGAGAGCGGACAAAGGCGCCAAACAGCATCCCGTCCATCTTGATGTCATCGACATAATTGCCCTTGCCCTGGGTAAAGCGCACATCTTCGACGCGTTTGCGCGAACTGCCCATCCCTTTGAGATTGGCGACGCGTTCTTCGGGGGTCAGAGTCTGGTCGTTCATTCCGCAGCCTCCTTCTGAGCGTTCAGCATGTCGGCAGATGCCGCGATCGCCTTGACGATGTTCTGATATCCGGTGCAGCGGCACAGGTTGCCGGACATGCCAAAGCGGATGTCTTCCTCGGTCGGGTTCGGGTTCTCCTGCAGCAGACGATGCGCGCGGGTGATCATGCCCGGCGTGCAGAAACCGCATTGCAGCCCGTGATGTTCGCGGAACATCTCTTGCAGAACGCCGAGGCTGCCGTCGTCATTGGTCAGCCCTTCGACAGTAGCGATATCGGCCCCGTTCACTTGGGCCACAAAGGTCGTGCAGGATTTCACGGACTTGCCGTCGATATCCACGGTACAGGCCCCGCAATGGCTGGTTTCGCATCCGATATGCGGGCCTGTGATTTTCAGATCTTCCCGCAGGAAATGGATCAACAGCGTGCGCGGCTCGGCCAGGCCTTCGACCTGCTTGCCGTTCACGGTGAGTTTTACGTGCATTTTTGACATCGTTGTTCCTCCCCTCAACCCGCGCGGCTTTGCGCGCGTTCGATGGCGCGGCGCAGCATCACAGCGGCCACGTGTTTCTTGAATTCGACCGGGCCGCGATTGTCGGCCACCGGGTCGATCGCATCGAGCATCGCGGCGACACAACCGCTGACATCCCCATCCGCCAGCGCATTGCTTGCGCTTTCAGACCAGACTGGTGTGTCCGCCAAATTGGTCATCGCGACCGAGGCATGACCATTGCCCACCATCACTGCTGCTGCCGCTGTCGCATAATCGCCGATCTTGCGTTTCTGCTTTTCGTAGGCCTGACCCACACCTGCGCCCGGCACCGGGATCGAAATACGGGTCAAGATTTCTTCATCGTCCCGCGCAGTGAAGTAAGCGGCCTCATAAAACTCACGCGCGGCGACACTGCGGCGGCCATCGGGGCCAGACAGTTCAAACGTTGCGTTCAGGCATTGCATCAACCCCGGCATATCATTGCCCGGATCACCATTGGCGACGTTTCCACCGACGGTTCCCACATATCGCACCTGAGGATCCGCAATCTGCAGCGCGGCCTCTCGGATCAACGGAATGGCTGTAGCCAAGCCGTCATGGGTTATCAGCTCATGCTGGGTCACCATTGCGCCAAGCGAAACCGTGCCGGCACCAATCTCGATGCCTTTGAGCTCCTCGATCGCTTGCAGATCGACTAGATGGCCCATTTCGGCCATGCGCAGCTTCATCATCGGGATAAGACTGTGCCCGCCCGCGATCACGCGTGCCTCATCTCCGTGTTCCTGCAAAATGCCAATGGCCGAGGCAATATCGCCTGGCCGGTGATACTCAAAACCGGCTGGTATCATGTTTTTCCTCCCTGGGTCCAAGCGGTATGCCTTGGGGGACCTGCGGTAAGGAAAGAACGCTGAAGCCATCTGTTCCAGCCAGTGGAAACGGAGAGCGCGGCTTATTTCACGAAATGCGAATGCGCTGCACGAGCTGCGATCAAAGGCCCAGCGCCTCGCGAATGTCCGTCAGGCGGGATCGACTAACCGGCACCTTGGCCAGCGCATCGACACCATCGAAATAGCAGGTGCCGTTATCCTTATGCCTCTCGAACCGCGAGACCTGTTTGGGGTTCACCAGATAACTGCGATGAGCCCGCAAAAACCCTTCAGGCACCAGGCGCGATTCAGCTTCGGTAATGGACCACGGGCAAAACAGTTTCTCGGCGTTCATATAGAGAACGGTGTAGTGCCCTTCGGCCCGGATGGCTGCGATATTGGAAGGCTGGGCGAAAAATGTTTGTCCCTCCCGCTCAAATGGAACCCCGGCCCGCAATGTGGGCTCTGGTTCCGGGGCAGGTTCCGGCGCGCTGGGCGATATATTTGTTGCCGCAGGTTCGATGAAGGTGATGCCCGTTAGCAGGAATGCACCACAGATCAGGAACACGGAAACCGTGACCCCCATCGCCAGCACCTGATTGTTTAGCGCAGGTCCGGCGCGACCGGCGGTATCGCTTGCGACAAAATCAGTCAGACCGGTGGCGACGAAATGCATGGTGAAGACCGCCAACCCGAAACACACCGTTCCCAGCAAAATATTGCGTTGCGTTCGGTTATCATAGGCAACCCAGATTGCCAGCACCGACAGAACGACCGAGGCCAGGGTCGAAATCACCACGTCCCAAAGATTGTAAACGGGGCGGCACAGCTCCATCCCGGCCATACCGACGTAGTGCATGACAACAATCCCCAGACCCACGATCACGCCCGCACCAACAATTGTTCCCATTGTGCGGGGACGGAAATGCAGGATCAGCAGCGCCAGACCAACCATCAGGATCGCGACCAGGGCTGAGATCAGGGTGATCAAAGCATCATAATAAAACAGGATCGGCAATTGCAGGCCCAGCATGGCCACGAAATGCATCGACCAGATCCCACCACCCAGAATGATCGCAGCCAACGCCACGACCAGTTTGCGTTTCTGATCGTCCAGTTTTGAGGCCCCATGCGTCAGATAAAGCCCTGTGAATCCGGCCATCATCGCAACAGCGAGAGACGCCGCCACAAGCCAAGCGTTATGAGAATAGTCCAACATTTGGATTTACACGCCCTCCCCGACGCGTGGATGACGTTAGCAAACGGAATTGATTGCGACAATTGATGTTGAAAAGGAATTCCAACAGCATCGGCGCTGGTTTCGGTTTTTACCGACCCACCGGGCTTAGGTGACGGTCTTATTACTGAATAACGGCATCTTCCCATGCAGAAAGAAACTTTGTTCGTTTCAACCCGTCCAGAAAGGTCAATAACGCAGGATCAAGACCGATTGTCTCGCGCCCGTCTGAACCATCATTCCGCTGCAAAAGAGGAAGCGGGCTGGCCTCTTCGGCCACAGCTGGTCGCTCTGTTACGAGGTAACGTAGCAGCAACTCGGCTGCTTTGGGTTCTGGCGTGGCTTTCGACACCATTGCCGTACGCATCATAATTGTTTGAAAATCAGACGGTAACACGACCTCAAGGGCGTCTTTACCCTCGGCTCGGACGGCGGCGTAACTGCCCAGAACATTGTAAGCAACAAGGATCGAGCCATCCGCTAGGTCATTGATCATTTCGCCCGAGCAGCAATAGAGCCGCACATCCAGGCCGCCCATAACCTCCATCAAGCGCCAATACGTCTCAGACGCGCGCGCATCCTGGGTTGCAAACAGATATCCCAGACCAGACTGGCGCACGTCATAGGTACCGACCTTGCCCCGAAATTCTTCGGGTCGTTTGCGCAAGGCCTCGATCAGGCTTTGCCGGGTCTGGGGGATGGGCTGCCCTTCAAACGCGGTTCGGTTGATCACGATTGTCGCGGGTTCCGAGGTGAATGCAAAAAGGCTGTGGTGCCATTGCGCCCAGTGTGGCACCGGGACATCGTCGACTGGCAGGGCAAAGCCGTCATTTGCCAGTTTCAACTGCAGGTCCATCGCGCTCGAGATGATCACATCGAAGGCATCGGGCGTTGCGCGGACACGACGGTTGATGTCGGCGGTTCCGGAAACGAGGTACTCGACACTAATCCGGGGGTTCTCCGCAACAAACCCCTCGATCACCGGGGCGAATAAGACAGTATCGGTACTGGAAATCACACGAAGGCGCGGACCTTCGGCGCTTTCATTAAAGATCAGGCGGTCTTCCCAGTCGTCGGCCCACCCGAGGCAGGGAACAGCCAACAATACTAAAGCGATAAGATAACGCATGCGCCCCCCTTTGATCGGTTCTTGAGGATCAACGAACCCCCATGCGCCGTTGCCACATCCTGTGCGATCGTCAACCCCAGACCGGAACCAATGGTCCCAACCGCGTTCTGTCCGCGTTCGAACCGTCGCGTCAGCGTGTCGATTTCATCAGGCGGAAAGCCTGGACCCGAGTCGCGCACCTGAATCTGGGGTTCGGGATGCGCGATGATCGTGATCTCGACAGCGCTGTCAGATGGTGCGTATTTCATCGCGTTATCGACCATATTTCGCACAGCATTCTGGATCAGGATCGAGTCGCCCGAGTACGGCACCGACGGCTCACCCGACAATGAAAGCGTCAGTTCTTTCATTTCGGCAATCGGGATCAGGCGCTGCACCAGATCGCGGATCAGGACAACAAGATCAATGTCCTCGCGCTCCAGATGATCCGCTCGAAAGGTGATCATCGCGTGATCCAGCAACTGCCCTGCCGCGCGCGAGCTTTCGTCGATGGCACGTACCATGGCCTTCAAGGCCTCGCGGTTGTCTTCCCGTTCCACGCGGTGAAGGGTTGCCTCGGCATAAGACCTGACCGTCGCCAGCGGCGTTCGCACCCGGTGCGCGGCTTCGGCGATAAAGTCCTCGGATTGGCTAAGCGATTGGTCCAGACGACCCATGAGCGAGTTCAGCGACGTCACCAGCGGTGCCATCTCTTTTGGCACGGGTTTCTTGAACGGGCTTAGATCCTGCGGACCTCTGCGTGTGACCGAGTTCGTCAGTTTGTTCAACTGGCCGATCGTTGATGATGTCACCCAGAATGAAAGAGCGGCGGTGAGCAGAAAGAACCCGATCCCCAAATACGCTGCATTGCGTGAAATCTGATCCAGCGTATCGGACAACGCATCCTGCGTTTGCCCCAACGCGACCTCAATCTCGGTCTGGCGACCCAAACCGACCAGCTTTCGGCTGGCACTGACCTGACGGACACGCTCGCCGCGCACCTGACCGGTTTGAAAGGCCCACCTGCCTTCAATCGGGCCATCTGCGAGGTTCAAATCCTCATATCCAGACAAGAATTCCCCATCCTGATAAATGGCATAGAATACCCGGTCATCCGACGGCGTGCTGAGCATGGAAAACGCGGCATAGGGGATGTCCACCTCAAGCTGACCATCCCTGAGTGCGGCGGCATCAAGAATTGAAGAGACAGACGCCCCCAATATATCGTCCTGTCCCTGTTGGGCGACCTTTGCGGCATAGCTGCGCACTGTCAGGAACAATAGGATCGCCAGAACCGCCGCTCCGCCAATCAGCGTCACCACTAGACGATTCCTCAGGGATCCCGAAACTGTTGGGCTAGTCGTCATGATCCAGCCTGTATCCCAGCCCGCGCAACGTGGTGATTTTCATGCCGGATTTTTCAAGATGCTTGCGCAGGCGTCCGACATAGACCTCAATCGCATTGTCCGACACGTTGTCATCATAAGAGAACAGCCTGTCCGCCAGCTTCTGCTTGGAAAACACCTGTCCCGGCGCGTTTATGAACAGCTCAATCATTCTCAGCTCGCGATTGCGTAGGGAGAGCGTGACACCATCGACGGTCAAATGACCAGCAACTGGATCAAAGATAATTCCGCCAACTTCAATCGTCGACTTTGAGCTTCCGGACTTCCGACGCAGAACGGCGCGGCAGCGGGCCTCAAGTTCCGCATGATCGAAAGGCTTGGTGACGTAGTCGTCCGCCCCCAGATCGAGCGAACCGATTCGATCCGAAACCTGACTGCGCGCGGTCAGAACGATCACCGGCGTGTCCAAACGGCTTGCGCGGTGCTGCCTTAGGAACTCGCGGCCATCCCCATCGGGCAACATGATATCCAGCAGGATAAGGTCGTATTCCTCGGTCGTAACAAAAGCGCGTGCATCTTCCAAATTCGCTGCATTATCAACAACATGACCATCCAGCTGCATGCGGGAACTGATCGCGTTCGCGAGGTCGAGATTGTCTTCGACAAGCAGAAATTTCATGGGTGAAAATCAGTTTCTTTTTGCATGACAGGTTGATGTCAGGTTGGCGTGTTTAGGTGCAGGATAATCTGTGCCGCTGAGCGGCCAGTTGTCAAATGGGAGGACATAATGACAACATTTAACCTGGGCCGTCGGGCCCTGATAGCAGCTGTTGCAGCAATTGGTCTGGTTGGACCTGCCGCATCCGAAGAAGTCGTCGACAGCATCCACTTTCTGATCCCCGGCGGCGCCGGCGGTGGCTGGGACGGTACCGCCCGCGGAACTGGCGAGGCCCTGACCAATGCTGGTCTGGTCGGCACAGCGTCTTATGAGAACATGTCGGGCGGCGGCGGCGGTAAAGCCATCGGCTTCTTGATTGAAAACGCCGACAGCAACCACGGCACGCTGATGGTCAACTCGACGCCCATCGTGATCCGCTCGCTGACCGGTGTGTTCCCGCATAACTTCCGTGACCTGACACTGGTCTCGGGCACAATCGGCGACTACGCAGCGATTGTTGTAGGCAAAGATAGCCCGATCAACTCGATGGCGGACCTGCTGGCGGCTTATGACGCGGATCCGGGCGCAACCGCGATCGGTGGCGGCTCGGTTCCTGGCGGCATGGACCATCTGGTTGCCGCAATGGTCATGGAAGCTGCAGGCAAGGATGCGTTGGGCGTGAAGTACATCCCTTATGACGCGGGCGGTAAAGCTATGGCTGCCCTGCTGTCGGGTGAGATCGCCGCACTGTCGACCGGTTTCTCCGAAGCCGTCGATCTGGCGAACGCGGGTGAGGTTAAAATCATCGGTGTGACCGCTGAGGAACGCGTTGATGCAGCACCTGATGCACAGACAATGAAAGAACAGGGCATCGACACCACTTTCGTGAACTGGCGTGGATTCTTTGCTGCCCCCGGCCTGCCCGAGGACAAGCTGGCAGCCTATCAGCAAGCCATCGCCAAGATGTACGACACGCCCGAATGGGAAGAGGTTCGTGCCCGTAACGGTTGGGTGAACATCCACAACTCGGGTGCCGATTTCGAGGCGTTTCTGGAAGGCCAGGAACAGCAGATCAGCGACCTGATGAAGAAGTTGGGCTTTCTCTAAGGCAATCTACGGCAGAGCGTTTGGTCGCTCTGCTGTCCCAAAAAACAAGATACATGGGAGGGGACGTCATGGCGCTGGATCGCTGGATCGCGCTTATTTTGCTGGGTGTTTGCCTGACATATGGGTACACCGCCTGGTTCACGATGGACGGAAGTCTTCCTCCTTTCATGCAGAGAAATCCGATCTGGCCCAGCACATTTCCAAAGGTGCTGTCTATTCTAGGCGTGGTCGCGTGTTCGATCATCCTGCTTGGCTTTGAAAAGAGCGAGGTCAAAGAGGCCGATATCGATTACCGCAGACTTGGTGAATATCACCTAGGTCAGGCAATTTCTCTTCTGGTGCTCATGGTTGTCTATGCCCTGTGCCTGCGCCCGGTCGGTTTTCTGATCGCGACATCCAGTTTCCTGATCCTCGGGTCTTTCATTCTGGGTGAACGCAAGTGGCACATCATGCTGCCTGTCGCGTTCGTGGCAACCGGATCCGTCTGGTATCTGGTTCAGGAAGTTCTTGGAATTTATATGCGCCCCCTGCCAGGCGTGTTCGGAGGCTGACATGCTAGAAGGACTTCTGATCGGCCTGCAAACGGCATTCTCAATTCAAAACCTGCTAATGGTCGTTGCCGGATGCCTGATCGGCACGTTTATCGGCATGCTTCCGGGTCTGGGTCCGATGTCGATCATCGCGATCATGATCCCTGTCGCGATCTCGATGGGTGACCCATCCGCCGCACTGATCCTTTTGGCAGGGGTTTATTATGGCGCGATCTTCGGTGGCTCGACGTCGTCCATTCTGCTGAATGCGCCGGGGGTCGCGGGGACCGTGGCCTCAAGTTTTGACGGCTATCCAATGGCCCGGCAGGGCAAGGCAGGCAAGGCCCTGACCATCGCGGCAATCGCCAGTTTCGCAGGCGGCACGATCGGTGCCATTTTGCTGATGGTCTTTGCTCCGGCGCTGTCTTCGGTCGCTCTGCTGTTCCATTCAGCCGAATATTTCGCATTGATGGTGGTGGGTCTTTCGGCCATCGCAGCCTTTGCCGGTTCGGGGCAGGTGGCCAAGGCCATCATCATGACGACCATGGGATTGATCATGGCCACCGTCGGAGAGGGAGCGCTGTTCAATCTTCCGCGTTTCACAATGGGTATCATGGACCTGCAATCCGGATTTGGCTTCATCACCTTGGCCATGGCGATGTTCGCCTTGCCCGAGGCGTTGTTCCTGGTGCTTAAACCCAAGGACCTGAAAGGTGATGACGGCAAGATCAAGGATCTGCGCATTACCAAGGCCGAGGCGAAGGCCATCACTCCGGTCATCGGTCGCCAATCGGTGCAGGGATTCTTTATCGGCGTCCTGCCCGGCGCGGGCGCGACCATTGCCAGTTTCCTCGGCTACGCGGTGGAACGGAACATTGCCCCCAAGGATGAGCAGGAGGAATTCGGCAAAGGCTCGATCAAAGGTCTGGCCGCGCCTGAATCGGCGAATAACGCGGCCTGCACCGGATCTTTCGTGCCGCTGCTGACACTGGGCATTCCCGGTTCCGGAACGACCGCGATCCTTCTGGGTGCTTTGATTGCCCTGAACGTCACCCCGGGTCCGCGTCTAATGCTGGATGAGCCTCAGATCTTCTGGGCGGTGATCATGTCGATGTTCATCGGTAACCTCGTCCTGCTGATCCTGAACCTGCCGCTGATCCCCTACATTGCTAAAGTGCTGGCCGTTCCGCGCAACTATCTGATCCCGTTCATTTTGTTCTTCACACTAATGGGTGCCTATATCGGGCAGAACAATGCCACTGAATTGCTGATCCTGGTGGGTTTCGGCGTATGCGCAACGGCCTTGAAGTTCGCAGACTATCCGCTGGCACCCCTGCTGATCGGGTTCATCCTTGGCGGCATGATGGAGGATAACTTTTCGCGTTCGATGCAACTCTATGACGGCATCGCGTTTATCTGGGAACGTCCGATGACCTTGGGACTGCTTGCCATTGCCGTCCTGCTGGTTCTGCTGCCCAGCTACCGCGCACGTCGTGCACGGGCACGGGCCGCTGGTGTGGCTGATGGGGACTGAACCGCTCAGCGGTGTTCGGGTTCTTGATCTGACAAACGTGCTTGCTGGCCCGTATTGTTGTTACCAACTGGCTCTGATGGGGGCCGAGGTGATCAAGGTCGAACGCCCCAATAGCGGTGATCTGGCGCGTGTGCTTGGGGCTGATCCTGACCGGAATAAAGCCGGTATGGGGGTCAGCTTTCTGGCGCAGAACGCGCAGAAGAAATCGGTCACGCTGGATATGAAATCCAGTCGGGGCAAGGCTCTGCTAAAGCAGCTTGTGAAAACGGCGGATGTTCTGGTTGAAAACTTCCGGCCCGGCGTGATGGGTCGGTTGGGTCTGGGGTATGACGTTCTGCGTACCGAAAACCCTGCCTTGATCTATTGCGCAATAAGCGGGTTCGGGCAGGACGGTCCGCGCCGCGATGACCCTGCCTATGACCAGATCGTTCAGGGCATCAGCGGGGTCATGTCGATCACCGGCGCGGCGGACACGGCACCCTACCGCGTTGGCTATCCGCTGGCTGATACGGTCGGGGGGCTGACGGCCGCCTTTGCGGTGAGTGCCGCATTGAACGCAAATCCCCGTGGCGCGTTTCTGGATATTGCCATGTCCGAGGCCATGATCTCGACCATGGGATGGGTTGTGTCCAACTACCTTGTCGGCGGTGTGATGCCCGGCGCGCATGGCAATGAAAACACAACCTCGGCACCGTCCGGTACCTTCGCCACATCCGACAGCCCGATCAACATCGCCGCCAATCGCGATGAACAATGGCAAGCCCTCGCCCGGCAACTTGGCCGCGAGGACCTGTTGGATGACCCTGACTATACAACACGCGAAGATCGCAAACGAAACCGCCACGCTTTGCGGGATGAGCTGGAGAAGTCCCTAATATTGCGTCCCGCGAGCGAGTGGGTCAGCGAATTGAATGGCTTGGGCGTACCCACGGGGCAAGTGCTGACAGTCCCTGAGGCGTTGGCGGACGAACAACTCTCTGACCGGGGGCTGATTGGATCTCTGCACGTGCAAGGAGAGGACATGCAGCTGGCAGGCAGCCCCGTGGTGATGGACGGGCAGCGAAATATGCCGAAAGTCTCACCGCCGGAATTGGGCGCGGACAACGATTCAATCTGGTCCGAACTTGGCTTGTCACCGGATGAGATCAAGGAGCTGGCCAAGGATGGTGTGATATGAGCGATGTTTCCGACTGGTGGAGCACATCCATCATTGACATGGAACCCGGGCGCATCGCCCTGCGCGGTGAACCCATCGAGGACCTGATCGGCAACCTCAGTTTCGCTGAAATGATCTGGTTTCTGGTTCGCGGCAGCCGCCCGTTACCCGCGCAGGCAAATCTGTTCGAAGCGGCCCTGGTTGCCGCCGTGGATCATGGACCACAGGCGCCTTCTATTGCGACGGCCCGGATGGCAGTGACCTGCGGTTTACCTTTGAACAACGCAATGGCCAGCGCGGTGAACATGCTGGGCGACATCCACGGCGGGGCCGGTGAGCAGGCGGTTGAGCTGTACCACTTTATTGGCTCGCACACGGGCGGGATCGGTGCAGCGATTGACGACTGGGTCGGCGACCACGGAAAGATACTGCCGGGTTTCGGCCACCGGTTTCACACACCCACCGATCCTCGCGCACCGCGATTGATGGCCCTGGTCTGTGAGGCAGTAGAACGCGGCGTGTGTGACGGACGTTTCCGGAAAATCGCGTTGGATATCGAAGCAGAGCTTGCACGTCGCAAAGGCAAACCCCTCCCGATGAACATCGACGGGGCCACGGCTGTCATCTACGCAGAGCTTGGGTTCGAACCACCGCTTGCGCGTGGTTTGTTTTGCCTCTCCCGGTCAGTCGGCATACTGGCACATGCGTGGGAGCAAATGCAGCAAGGTGGCCGCAACAAAGGCCCCACACCTCCGACGTACCGCTGGACTTATGTCAGGAACTCACCTGAGGAATAGCGCGTCAGGCCTGTTTCTCGACCACGGGTTCGACGTCGGGGCGGACTGGTTCCACATCCAATTCGATGATCTCGGGATCAACCGGTTCCTCGACGTCTTCCACTTCAACCTCGACCTCAGCTTCCGGCTCGCTGCTGTCTTCCAACGCACCAACGATCAGAGGCAGCATATGAACACCCGTCGCGCTTGCGATTTCCGGCGTTTGCGGCGTTTGCCAGCTGAGCGTGTCAAAGCTGCTGCAGTTCTGACAGACCGGAGCCCACTCGGGCTGGATGTCGTGACAATTGTCGCAGACCCATTGTGGCCCGCGCGGTGCAGTCAGCGCCTTGGCCAGCCAACCCTGTACTACCGCGTCCGAGGACCCCTCGCCCCGTTCAATGGCCGCCATCAACGTGTAACCGCGCGCATCTGCCTGCTTTTCGACCACATCGCCCAGCGCGCGACGCGCCTCGGGGAAGTCTTCGGCCACGATGTTCAATTCCGCCAGAATAAGCCGGGTTTCCATATTCTCAGGGTGAATGCGGGTCAGCGCAGTAAAGCGTTTGATCCGTTCATGTGGCGTTTCATCCGGCGCAATCTCGGCAAAGACATGGGCGAGGTCGGGGTGCGGCTGTACTTCCCACGCTTTTTTCACGATTTTGGTCGCATTGCGCGGTTTGCCTTTTTCGATGTAAGCGCGCGCTGCCATTGCGGCCGCAGGCACCAGATCAGGAGACAGGCGGTTCGCCTCAATCGCGCGCTCTTGCTGTTCGACCGTGGCGTTCTCGTCCAGAATCCCCTTGGCCTCGGACAGGGCCAGCACAGCATCGCGGCGCTTGAACACGTCGCGCGGCAGGTGGCCGGATTTCAACTTGGCAGTCAATGTCGACCGCGCGCCTGCCCAATCTTGTGCCTTGGTCTGAAGACCCAGCAGAATGTCCTGTGTTTCCAGGTGGCGCGGCTTCATGGCCAAAGCTTTTTCGGCCAGTTTGCGGGCGGTTTCGTCATCCCCTTCGGCCAGTTTCTGTTTCATGATACCGCGCACACCGACAAAGCGGGTTGCATTGTCCGTCACCAGCTTTTTGTAGGTGTCAGCCGCCTTTTGGGTGTCACCGTTCATCTCGGCAGCCTGAGCCACCAGCAGGTTGGTCAACTCGGGTTTGTTCAAAAGCCGCTCCGCCTTGGTGGCCTTGTTCAAAGCCACGCGCCCTTCACCCGAGGCCAGCGCCATCAGACCATCGGACAACGCTTGATACCCGCGATGCTCGCGGCTGCGGTCGAAATAGCGCGAGAGTGCGGTTTCGTCTCCGTTGAGGAACTTCAGCGTGGCGATCAACAGGGTCAGCAGCTTAAACAAAAGCCAAACTGCAAAAACCAGAACGCCCAGTGCGATGACCGATTGCAACGGCCCTAAAGTGTACTCCGTCCCGCCGGCTGTGATCTGTACACCACCGCTGGTTTCCATGAGGGAACCCGCACCCACGGCCAGAAGACCTATAATCGCAACAAAAACTAGAATCTTAAACAGTGACCACAGCATGGCAGGTCCTTCAGTTCGAGTTCACGCTAGGCTGAAGCGCATTGGCGGCATCCACCGCGGAAACCCGCGCCTGGGCTGCCTGCTCCCAATCAGCCATAGCTGCCTGCGCCGCTTCGGGCAGGGATTTAAGTTCGGTCAGGGCCGTTGAGACGTCACCACTGGACAGAGCCGACTCGGCACGAGACAGGATCGCATCCGGACCATCGCCATCTTGTGGGGTGACCGAACGCGCCCCGGTCTGTCGCTGCAGGAACGCCACCAGACCGGTGGCTTTGTCCGCATCCCGTGCTTCCGCCAACGCGGTTCGCGCAGCGGGTGAGAACGATGCCCGCAAGGTCGACACGCTTGCAACACCCTTATCGGCGGGGCCCGATAGCGCCTCAGGCACATCAACGCCGCCTGCCTTCAGTTCGGCGACAAGGTCTGCGTAAGGATGACCAGCATCCAGTTGACCATGCAGGCGCGACAGGATCGCCGCGTTGGTCGCTGCCAGAGCCTCTGCCGAGGCTTTCGCCTCAAGCGCTTGTGCGTCCGACACCATTTTTTCTACTTCGGCCCGCTGCGCCGCCAGTGAGTCCTGTAATTTTTTCAGTTCGGCCTCAAAGGCTGCCGACGCTTCGGGGGACGCGCCTTGGGTCAGAGCGTCACTTTCAATTTTACTTAGGCGACTGGCCAAAGGATCAATCTTGCCCGCCAGTTCATCGACACTGGATTTGAGCGTATCCAGATCGGTTGTGATCGGTGTCACCTGATCGGTCAGCGCTGCAATCTTGCTGTCGACGCCAGATGTGTCGGACAGGGATTTTGTCAGTGCCTCGATCTGAGTGGACTGATCGTTGAGCTTCGCCTCGAGCGTCGAAAGCGCATCTGTATCACCAGATCCGAACAAGCCCGCGCTGCCGGCTGCAAACCCGATTCCCGCCGCGATAACACCGCCGAGCAAAGCGGGAACGAATCCACTTCGTTTTTCTTCCTGCTGCGGCTCTTCACGATGCGCTTCTTCCGGCGGAGTGGAGTTCTCTTCCTGGGTCAGTTCCACAGCCGCTTCGGCTTCGGCTTCGGCTTCGGCTTCGGCTTCGGCTTCGGCTTCGGCTTCGGCTTCGGCTTCGGCTTCGGCTTCGGCTTCGGCTTCGGCTTCGGCTTCGGCTTCGGCTTCGGCTTCGGCTTCGGCTTCGGCTTCGGCTTCGGCTTCGGCTTCGGCTTCGGAAAGTGTCTCTTCTACCGGCTCATCTGCGTCAACGACAGTCTCATCACGCTGCGAGGTGAATTCAACCGTTTCGTCCGACTTGGGGTCTTCCACCGGCTTTTGATCGGTTTTTTTCTTACGAGCCACCGCGACGTTCCCCTTATCGAATCCAATTTCATATGAATAACAGACCGCTCTAAGTTAATCAGTGGTCCCTCCACGCTCAACCCGCATCGCGTGTTTGACAAGCTTTTTCACGACTTTCCGCATTTTCTTGGGTGTCGGCTCTTTGGCGATCTTCAGGCGCTCATAGTCCAAGGAATAAAGGGGCTCGGCCGTGGCTTCGCTAATGGCAACCAGCCACAAGGGCGCGGTTCCGGTCCAAATTTCGGCAAATTGTCGCGCCGTTCGGGGCGAAAACAGCGGTGCGAGAACAGGTCTGTCACCGGATGTGGCCGCAGCCGCTTCGGATGTCAGCGGTAACAAACGCTGTTGATAAACAATCTGTTCGTGAACCGTCAGCCCCGATTCGGTCAGACGCCCGGCAACATTTCCCCGCGTATGTTCACCCCTGAGATGCAGCAATGGGCTTTCAGGCCGGTGTTTCAACAGGTTGGCCACCAGTTCTTCGGCGGTATTGCCCACCATCAATGCATCCCATCCAGCCCCTTTGGCTGTTCCAGTGGTCGCCGGACCAACACAATAGGCGGGCAGATCGGGCTTAACGCCCAGCGACGCGGCGGCATTGACCGAGTTGGCCGAAGTAAAGATCAATCCGCGAATTCCGTCCGTTTCGACCGCAACCCTCAGGGGTCGGATTTCCAGGATCGGAGAATAGATGACATCCACCCGCGACCTGACGCGGTCCGACAGCTGTGCCACAAACCTTTCAGAGGCGGCGCGAGGGCGGGTCATCAACAAATACAATGGCGGGGCCTTCGGCCTTGGGATTGTTTGCGTCCGCGCAGGGTGATACCCCGCTTGAGTGTCATGATGCAACGGATCAGGCCTATGGTGCAAACACTTACCGTTCTTGGATTGGAAAGCAGCTGTGATGACACGGCCGCCGCTGTTGTGCGCCAATCCGATGGTGCGGGTGCCGAGGTTCTGTCGTCTATCGTTCACGGTCAAACCGAGCTGCACAGCGCATTTGGCGGCGTCGTGCCCGAAATCGCAGCGCGGGCCCATGCCGAAAAGCTGGATATTTGCGTGGTGCAGGCGTTAGAGGCTGCAGGACTGACACTGGCCGATATGGATGCGATCGCCGTCACTGCGGGTCCCGGCCTGATCGGCGGGGTCATGTCCGGCGTCATGTGCGCCAAGGGGCTGAGTGCCGCGACCGGGCTTCCCCTGATAGGCGTAAACCATCTGGCGGGTCATGCGCTGACGCCGCGCCTGACGGATAGTATCGCGTTTCCCTATCTGATGTTGTTGGTTTCAGGCGGGCACTGTCAGTACCTGATCGCGCACGGGCCGGAACAATTTACGCGACTGGGCGGAACAATTGACGATGCCCCCGGCGAGGCGTTCGACAAAACCGCCCGCTTGCTGGGCCTGTCGCAACCCGGCGGTCCTTTTGTGGAGACTGAAGCACGTTCTGGCGATCCCAAGCGTTTCCGGTTTCCCCGACCTCTGCTGGATCGGCCGGGATGTGATCTCTCCTTTTCGGGGCTGAAAACCGCGTTGATGCGGATGCGGGATCAGATTGTTGCCGAAAAGGGCGGCCTGACCCGTCAGGACCGCGCTGATCTGTGTGCCGGATTTCAGCAAGCCATCGTCGATACTCTGGCCGAAAAAACCCGCCGCGCAATTGACAGGTATCTTGAGGAAAACCCTACAGACCCGGTTGTTGCCGTCGCTGGTGGTGTGGCCGCCAATACCGCCATTCGATCCGCGTTAGAGACTGTTTGCGCGGAAAAAGGCGCGCGCTTTACCGCACCACCACTCAACCTTTGCACCGACAATGCCGCCATGATCGCATTTGCCGGAATAGAACGGTTTCGCATAGGCGCACGCGACGGGCTGGACCTGACCGCCCGCCCACGCTGGCCGCTGGATAAAACCAGCCCCGCGATGTTGGGCGGCGGTAAGAAAGGCGCCAAGGCATGAGCGTTTCCGTTCTGGGATCCGGCGCATTCGGCACGAGCCTGGCCATTTCATTGACCGGGAACGGGTCGGTTACGCTTTGGTCTCGGGATCAGGATCAGGCCCAGCATATGCAAACAGCGCGTGAAAACACCCAGCGTTTGCCTGGCGTGGCCTTGCCTACTGATATCACGGTAACATCGAACATCGATCAGGCAACCGAGGCTGATGTCCTGCTGATGGCCGTCCCCATGCAGAAATTGCGCGACGCCCTGCTTGAACATGCCTCAGCTCTCGCCGGAAAAACCCTGGTGGCATGCTGCAAGGGTATTGAGCTTTCGTCCGGACTTGGGCCGATTTCAGTGATCCAGCAAACGGTCCCGGATGCGCGACCTGCTTTGCTGACCGGGCCCAGCTTTGCCGACGACATTGCGAGCGGACTGCCGACCGCGCTGACCCTGGCCTGCGCCGATAACACGCTTGGCCGGACTTTGCAGGAAGATTTGACCACAGCGAATCTGCGCCTTTATCGCACGTCTGACGTGATCGGGGCCGAATTGGGCGGCGCCTTGAAAAACGTGATCGCCATTGGATGTGGTGCTGCAATCGGGGCCGGGTTGGGCGACAGCGCGCGCGCCGCCTTGATGACACGCGGGTTTGCAGAAATGCAGCGCTTTGCGCTGATGCGCGGGGCGCGACCCGATACGCTTATGGGATTGTCTGGATTGGGGGATCTGGTCCTGACTTGCTCGTCCGAACTATCCCGAAACTATCGCTTTGGCCTATCATTGGGTCGGAATATCCAGTTCGATACCCACACAACCGTTGAAGGCGTCGCCACTGCGCGCGCCATGACGGAAATTGCCACCGCCGAAGGGCTGGATATGCCTATCAGTACAACGGTGGCAGACCTAAGCAGTGGCGCATACAGTGTGACCGAAGCCATTCAAACCCTGCTCAACCGACCCCTGAAGGAGGAATAATATGCTGATCGCTCTCATTGCCCGTGACAAGGACGGCGCGCTGCAAACCCGGCTGGACAACCGCTCGGCCCACCTGGCCTATATCGAGGAAACGGGTGTCGTTGCGCAGGCGGGTCCCTTGCTGGAAGGGGAAGCGATGATCGGTTCGCTGATTATTCTGGAGGTCGAGGACATGGCCGCCGCGCAAAACTGGGCGGACAATGACCCTTACGCAAAAGCCGGGTTGTTCCAATCGGTTGACCTGATTGCGTGGAAAAAGGTCATAGGCTGATGGCGTATTGGCTGTTCAAATCCGAACCATCGACTTGGGGGTGGGACCAACAGGTTGCCAAAGGGGATGCGGGCGAAGAATGGGACGGCGTGCGCAACTATCAGGCGCGCAATTTCATGCGTCAGATGGCGGTTGGCGATCGCGGGTTCTTCTACCACTCGCAAAAGGACAAGGCGATTGTTGGTATTGTCGAGGTCTGCGCGCCGGCGCACCCCGACAGCACCACGGATGATGAGCGTTGGGAATGCGTGGACATCAAGGCCGTTCGCCCGTTTACAACCCCTGTCACGCTGGACCAGATCAAGGCTGACGAACGTTTGGGGGAAATGGTGCTGGTCAAAAACTCGCGCCTGTCTGTTCAGCCGGTCAGCGATGCGGAATGGCAGGTGATCTGCGACCTGGGCGGCACACAGGCTACTTAATACCAGATTAAAGGGAAGGCCCTGACAGATGCAGAACCTTCCCTACCCCGCGTGCTCCCGACTCACCACACGCGTATGGAAATTTTGGCTCTGACCGTCCTGGTCACGTCCTGACACTAACCGATCCTCGCGGCGCGGTTCAAACGGCAAGTACTTAAAATTGGAAACGCCCGCCAGGGATCTGACGGGCGCTGCAAAAAAGGTGTGGCGGGATCAGCTGTAAACAGCCTCTTTGCCGAAATGCTTGGTCAGCATGTAATACACGACAGCGCGGTATTTGTTGCGCTCGGACATGCCATAGGTTTCCAGCGCCTTGTTGATCGCTTCCATCAGTTCCGGTCCGTCCGACAGGCCCAGCTTTTTGATGAGGAAGTTGTTCTTGACCGTTTCCAACTCACCTTCCTGAGTTGCCGCGACAGTCGATGCGTCGGCGTCATAAATTGCAGGGCCACAGCCGATTGTGACTTTAGTCAGCAGATCCATATCTGCGTCCATACCGCATTTGGACTTCAGGTCCTCGGCATATTTAGCGATCAGGTCGTCGCGTTTTCCCATGGTTATCTCCCGGTTGAAACTCGTTTTTGGCCTTACCAGCGCCGCAGACACGGTAACGGGAGCGGGAATTTGCACAAAGGGAAAAATTAGCGGCATTCCCCCTAAACCCTGCCGGTCTGATCTGAGGCTTGATTTTGACGAACCTTTATTTAACAATAAGGTTAAATATATCATTCGTTTTGGAATCAGGAGGTCACAATGCCCGTGTCGCTACCCAACGAAACTTCGCAATACAGAACCGCACGAAACACCTTGCTGTCGGCTGAGGCTGAACTGCGGGCTCAAATTGAAAAGGTTGCAAAGCTGCGTCGCAGTTTGCCCAAAGGCGGGGCAGTTCCGCGGGACTATGCATTTCGGTCTGATCGAGGTGCGCCGACGCCGCTGTCGTCTTTGTTCGGATCACATGACACCTTGGCAATATACTCGCTTATGTACGGGCCGGATGCAGAGGCACCTTGCCCGATGTGTTCTGCCTTTCTGGACGGGTTGAATGGACAGATCGCCCATATATCGCAGAAAATCGCCTTTGCGGTCGTGGCGCAAAACACCTGTGAAAGGCTGGCAGCGCTAAAAGCGGATATGTCGTGGGATGATCTACCGCTTTTTTCTGCATTGGGCACAGACTATCAGCGCGACTATCTGGCCGAGGCCGAGGATGGAAGCCAACTGCCGATCCTGAACGTCTTTCAGCGCGATGCGGACGGCATAAGCCATTTCTGGAGTTCCGAGCTGTTCTTCGAGCCCAGTGACTGGCATCCGCGGCACGTAGATGCAGCGTGGCCCCTGTGGAATATTCTGGATTTTACACCACAAGGACGCGGAGATTTCTTTCCGTCCCTGCGTTAAATACCCATCACGGTAAACTATCGGCAATAACCCCAACCGGGACCCTGAAGATGAAAGTGGTCCGCGTGCAGGCGATTGAAATCAGGACCCAATACCACACGAAACCAATCACATCCGCCGCGCCAGATCTGGCGCAGAAATACACCGTCAGGTCCTTCGGCGCCCCAATCGGATAGCAAGGTCAGGCTGCGCCCATCGGCGAGCTGTAAACCAACAATATCAATGGAATCCGCCTTGGCATGGCTGCTCCAACCGCTGCTCTGACCCTGAGCGGTGCGCATCTGGCGGCAATTGTAACTGCCCACATGCCGCAACCGGCTGACCTGCGTGCCCAAAAGATCTCTCGCAGTGGGTTGAACGACATGATGTTCCCACATGGCCAGCCGCAGAGTGGTCGCGCAACTGGTTTCAACCGCATTTACATCCGATGTCACCAGCGCAGACAACAGACCACGCCCGGTGATGCCGCAATTCTCATCCACGACCAGATCATCCATCGCCTCAAAGTTCGCGCCGGCGTCGACCAAGGCGGCGCGGCACTGTACTTCGTTCAACGGCGCGCGATTAAGCTGAAACAGGGTAATTGGCGTGACCGGTGCAGTTATTTTCAGTTCTCGCAAGGGGTTCCAATGCGATGGCACGGGTGTTTCCGGATGCGCCAGCAACCACCATCCGCCCCCTCCGAACAGGATGGCTACAACAGCGATACTAAAAACAAAAGACGCCGCCGATAACAGGAATCGGCGGCGTCCGGAGTGTTTGCTCATGCGTTCTTTCGCACTCAATAACGGTAATGTTCCGGCTTGTAGGGGCCTTCGGGCTTCACGCCAATGTAAGACGCCTGCTCGTTGTCCATCTTGGTAAGTTTGACACCGATACGGTCCAGATGCAGACGCGCAACTTTTTCATCCAGATGCTTGGGTAGGATGTAGACGTCGTTGTTATACTGGTCGCCCTTGGTGAACAGCTCGATCTGCGCCAGAACCTGGTTGGTGAACGAGGCCGACATCACGAAAGATGGGTGACCGGTCGCATTGCCGAGGTTCAGCAGGCGGCCTTCGGACAGCAGGATGATGCGATTGCCCGAGGGCAGTTCGATCATGTCCACCTGTTCTTTGATGTTGGTCCACTTGTGGTTCTTCAGGCTGGCCACCTGAATCTCGTTGTCGAAGTGACCAATATTGCCGACGATCGCCATGTCCTTCATCTCGCGCATATGTTCAATGCGGATCACGTCCTTGTTGCCAGTGGTGGTGATGAAGATGTCGGCAGATGCGACTTCGTCTTCCAGCAGCGTGACTTCGAAACCGTCCATCGCGGCCTGCAGGGCGCAGATCGGGTCAACTTCGGTCACTTTCACACGGGCACCAGCCCCGCGCAGCGACGCTGCCGAGCCTTTGCCAACGTCACCGTAACCGCAGACCACAGCAACCTTGCCGGCCATCATGGTGTCAGTGGCGCGGCGGATGCCGTCGACCAGCGATTCCTTACAGCCATATTTGTTGTCGAATTTCGACTTGGTGACCGAGTCGTTCACGTTGATCGCCGGGAATGGCAGCTGGCCGTCTTTCACCAGTTGATACAGGCGGTTCACACCGGTGGTGGTTTCCTCGGACACGCCCTGAATCTGGTCGCGCATCTTGGTGAACCAACCTGGTGATGCCGCCATGCGCTTGGCAATCTGAGCTTTAATGACTTCTTCTTCTTCGGACGTCGGAACAGCGATGATGTCCTCACCCGCTTCGGCACGTGCGCCCAGCAGAATGTACAGTGTCGCGTCGCCACCATCGTCGAGGATCATGTTGGGGCCATCGTCGAACAGGAAGGATTTGTCCAGATAATCCCAGTGCTCTTCCAGAGTCTGACCCTTGATGGCGAATACAGGAATACCTACCTCGGCAATTGCTGCCGCCGCGTGGTCCTGAGTCGAGAAGATGTTGCACGATGCCCAGCGCACGTCCGCGCCCAGCGCGACCAGAGTTTCGATCAGAACAGCTGTCTGAATGGTCATGTGCAGCGAACCGACGATACGAGCACCCGCCAGAGGTTTGCTTTCGCCATATTCGGAACGCAGGGACATCAGGCCCGGCATCTCGGTTTCGGCAATGTCCAGCTCTTTGCGGCCAAACCCAGCCAATGAAATGTCTTTAACGATATAGTCCCCGGCCATCAGGTGCTCCATTTCCGGTAAATCACAGTCCGGGCAGCCCCTAGCATTCCTTGGGGCAGGTGGCAACGCAAATGGCCGAAAACCGAGTGAACCTGTGACTCAAATCAACTTGGTTCACCCTTTAGCTCTAACTTTGGTATCGCTTCAAAAAAATCTGTGCCAACGGCGACAATACAACTAATGCCGTTCGCCTGGGTCACCAAAACCGTATAGCTTCCGGTTGTCTTCGAGGTCCAAACCTCCATAACAGCCCGTGCGCCCCGCGTTTTCTGCAATCCGCCAAAGACCAGTTCTTCTGAATAACTGTCCTGCAGTTTGGCGATCACATGTTCGCGCTGTGCACAGCTTTTGGCGAAAGCAGGCGGCGCAGTGGCGGCCATGCCGAAGGTCAGGGTTATAGCAAATAGGCGTTTGAACATAACATGCTCCTTTCGATACGCGTTTCAGTACGAGAGGGGCACAACTGAAAGGAGTACGCCCCCCTCAGTCCATATGTCGGGATCAAAACGTGCAGGTTCAAAGCACGAAAGCTCAATAAATTGTTGGCAGCCTGTGATCCAGACGGGTACATCATAGCACAAAAGCGCGAAGTTAACGTGTCCTACTTCACAAGGCATGGCAGAATGGCAACACAACCCAGAGCATGGCAGCGAATGCTTTCCGGTCGCAGGCTGGATTTGCTGGACCCGACGCCCGTGGATATCGAGATCGAAGATATCGCGCACGGTCTGGCCTTTGTGGCCCGCTGGAACGGGCAAACCGCTGGCGATTATGCATATTCCGTGGCCGAGCACTCCCTACTGGTTGAAGAGCTTTTCGGCCGGATTGTACCCAAGGCCCCGGCAAAATGGCGATTGGCCGGGCTGTTACACGATGCGCCGGAATATGTGATCGGAGATATGATCTCGCCCGTTAAATCCGCCGTTGGCCCGGATTACGGCGCGCTGGATGACCGGCTGGCAACGGCCATCCACATTCGGTTCGGCCTGCCGGCGGAAGTGCCGAAAACAGTGAAACGGCAGATCAAAAAAGCCGACAAGATCAGCGCCTGGATGGAGGCGACACAGATTGCTGGGTTTTCTGAGGCTGAGGCGACCAAATTCTTTGGTCGGCCAGATAAAGCAGTGATGGAGGGGTTGGCGATCACGTTACGCCCGCCGATTGAAGTGCGGCGGGCGTATATGGAACGTCATATGGCTCTGCTGACGCAGCTTTAGCCGAAGACGTAAAAACACAGTTTGTTTCCGTCCAGGTCGCGAGCATAAGCGCCGTAGAACCTATCAGGGACGCGCTGCCCGGGTTCTCCTTCATCTGTAGCACCAAGGCTGATTGCCTTCTTGTAAAGCGCCTTAGCCTCATCCTTGGAGTCAGCTGCAAAAGCAACCATTCCGCCATTGCCGGTCTCGCAGGCTTCGCCATCGTAGGGTGTGCAAACGGCGAGCATCGGCGCCGAAGGGTCATTGCCGATGAAAGCGATGCGCCCAGCGTCGATCACAACCTTTGCGCCCTTGTCGGCAAACAGTGTCGTATAAAAACTTTTGGCGCGCTCCAAATCCGAAACGCCGATGGTCACATAGCCGATCATTGATTTACTCCATTGTGACGAAAGATGAATTCCCTGCCCGAACCTCGGGCAAAGTGGAACTGGTATCAAGTCATTAAACTGTCAGGACCGGCGCACTATTGCAGACTTTTCCTGGGCCAGGGCATTCAAGGTTTTTGGGCGGCCGGACAAAGCGGTGATGGAGGGGTTGGGGATCACGTTGCGCCCGCCGACAGAGGTGCGGCAGGCATACACTGAACGGCACGAAGAACTGCTGTTGAAACTGTAGCCTGAAACGACGACTTTCATCCCTCAAATCAGGGGAAAACGTCGGATTCTCCAAACTGGTTTGAACCACTCTCACTTGGCTGAATGTAGAAGTACAACAGGACCAGAGTTCCGATTATCGGAATCAAGCCAATCAACAGCCACCAACCAGTTCGTCCGATGTCGTGCAAACGTCTGGCTCCAATCGCCAGATTGGGAAGCAAAAGCCCAAGCGAAACCAAAACGGAAAGCGGTTGTCCGGCGTTCGGCTCAAACACCCCAAATCCGAGCATCGGAGCGATCAAAGCGCCATCAATTATTCGCGTCACCAGAAGAACGAGAAGAACGGCCAGAACCCACCACCAAAACGTCGGGCGCGAAGAACGCCCATTGAATTTGGCGTAGTTTGACAGAGCCCTTCGAAATGCCGTCGTGAGATTGTTCATGTCATCCTGCGCAATTGGACGGCATTCACATATCACTATTTCAAATTATTTAACACGGAAACTACCAGATTGGTGGTCTGCCAACAAACAAGTCACGCGTATGCCCCGGCCGAATAGGTCAGTTCATAAGAGTGACTGTATAGCTCAAATACGTTTCCAAACGGATCTTCCATGTAGACCATGCGATAGGGTTTATCGCCAGGGTAGTATTTGCGAACCTGCTTCATTCGCTGTTTTCCACCGAGCTCTTCGATGATCTTGACCCGTTCTTCAAGGTTGTCATCCTGAACACAGAAATGGAACAACCCGCGACGCCAATATTCGAACGGCCTCTCTTCTTCGATCGTGTTTGGAAACTCGAAGAGTTCAATACCTATACCATCCCCCATCGAAAGATGAGTAATCCGAAATGAACCCCAGCCTTCTCCAAAAACATCGTCACACATCTGACCTATGGCACTACCGTCATGCAGCACTTCGGTGGGCTCCATAAGCACATCGAGTCCAAATGCCTTAGAATAGAATTCTACCGCTTTTTCCAGGTCTGGAACGGTTACTCCGATGTGTGAAAAGGTTAGTGCAGACATTTTTAGAGACTCCTCGTTCCGCAGAAAACAAGAGAAAGGGCATCAGCAACCCTTGCCGATACCCCCGAAATAGTGCGCTTTTTTCTGTCTCCACGTCCAGAGCGATGCAAAGGTCCGCTTTGGTCCGACCAGAAGAGATTTAACGCGGACTGCGCTTCGCCAATATCCGTTGCAATGTCCGACGGTGCATGTTCAGGCGCCGCGCGGTTTCGGAGACGTTCCGGTCGCACAGCTCATAGACCCGCTGGATATGCTCCCAACGGACGCGGTCCGCACTCATGGGGTTTTCTGGTGGTGGGGGCAGTTCATCGCCCTTGGCCAGCAGCGCGTTGGTGATGTCGGTGGCGTCGGCGGGTTTGGACAGATAGTCGGTTGCTCCGATTTTGACCGCTGCGACGGCAGTGGCGATGGCCCCGTAACCGGTTAGAACTACAACCCGGCTGTCAGGACGTTTTTCGCGCAGCACTTCGACGACATCCAGACCGTTGCCATCTTCGAGTCGCAGGTCAACGACCGCATAGGCGGGCGGGCGGGCGGTGGAAATGGCGCGGCCTGCGGCGACGGAACCTGCGGTTTCAACCTCGAACCCGCGTTTTTCCATCGCTTTTGCCAGACGTCTCAGAAACGGTTCGTCATCGTCCACCAAAAGCAGCGTTTTATCGGGGCCGATGTCGAGGTCAGAGCTGTCCGCCATATTCTGTTCTTTCCGCTATTTCACGCCTTTGGCTTAACCATGAGTAATAGCAGCGCCATCCCAAAGGTCAAACAACCCGTCGTTTTCTAGGTTTTGTCGAGGAAACAGCCAACCTTGTCGGCCATCTGCTCGGCGGTGTCGTCCCGGTTGAAGAATTCGATGAACCCATCCTCGGGGGTGACAAGATAAGTAAAGGTCGAGTGGTCGACCAGATAGTACTCATCGCTTTTGTCATGCGCCTTGTAGTAGGTTTTGTAGGCTTGGCTTGCGGCCTTGACCTGCTCAGGCGTGCCGGTCAGCGCGATGGTCTTGCCGCCCAGATTAAACGCATAGTCGGCCATCACTTCGGTCGTGTCGCGGTCCGGGTCGATTGAAATGAACAAGGGCGTCACGGACTGGCCACGCTCGGCCAGAATGTCCACGGCATCGGCATTGCGGGACATATCGAACGGACAGACATCGGGGCAGAACGTATAGCCGAAATAGACCAGCGTCGGTTCTGTGATCACGTCGGTGTCGGTGACTGTTTCGCCCTTGCCGTTGAGCAGCTCAAACGGCCCGCCGATGGCTGCCGTTCCGCCTGCAATCTGACTGGTCCGGCATTGCGCGAACTTGTCATCAGATCCGGCACCGCGCGTCAGCAGCCACATGGCCCCCAGGCCCACGGCCAGAACAACGGTTGCGAGGATGGCATAAAGACGGACCATGACATCAATCCTGACATAAGAGGGGTTGTTGATCGTTTCGGCCGGGACACCTATCAAGAAGTTCAGCCGATGCAACAGGACATAATCGACCGATGGCAAATTCCAACATCACATTATGGCGCGGTCAGGAACGCAGCAGCTGGATTCGGCTGCGCACCCTGATCCTGTTGCGCTGGGTGGCCATCTTCGGCCAGATCACAGCGATCACCGTCGCGCAGCAAACTTATGACATCCAGCTGGACGCAACGCTTTGCTATCTGGCGATTGGCGTCTCGGTCATGGGGAATCTGACTGCAATTCTGCTGTTTCCGCGCAACAAGCGCCTGTCCGAGTTCGAGAACTTCCTGATGGTGCTGTTCGACCTGCTTCAGCTGACCATTTTGCTGTACCTGACCGGCGGGCTAAACAACCCCTTTGCGCTGTTGCTGGTGGGGCCTGTCACGATTTCCGCGAACGTCATGAGCACCCGGTCAACCCTGATAATCGGCGGCGTTGCCATTGCCCTGACAACGCTTCTGGCTGAATTCCACCTGCCTTTGCGCACCGCACTTGGGGCGGAACTGGACATCCCAGATATTCTACTGTTCGGAAACTGGGCCGCAATCGTCATCGCAATTGTCTTTCTGGGCGCGTATTCGCATCGCGTCAGCTCAGAGGTACAATCTATGTCCGAAGCGCTGGCCGCCACCCATATGGCGCTTGCACGCGAACAGAAGCTGACCGATCTAGGCGGCGTGGTCGCCGCCGCCGCGCATGAACTGGGCACGCCGCTGGCAACGATCAAACTGGCGAGCTCCGAGTTGATTGAGGAATTGGATGACCGGCCCGACCTTATCGAGGACGCCGCCCTGATCCGCGAACAGGCGAACCGTTGCCGCGATATCCTGCGAGACATGGGCCGGGCGGGCAAAGACGACCTGCATCTGCGTCAAGCCCCGCTTTCTACCGTGGTGCATGAAGCCGCCGAACCGCATATCAACCGAGGCAAGACCGTTCATTTCTTCGAAGGCCCGGCCGAGGATGGCGATGTGCAGCAGCCCTCGATCCTGCGCAAGCCCGAGATCATTCACGGCCTGCGCAACCTGATCCAGAACGCGGTGGATTTTTCGCGCGGAAATGTCTGGGTCGAGGCGGAATGGTCCACCAAACAGATCACCGTCAGTATCATGGATGACGGTCGTGGATATCCGTCGCAGATGATCGGCCGGATCGGCGATCCCTTCATGCGTCGCCGCCGCAGTGAGACCGACAAAAGGACCCGTCCGGAATATGAAGGCATGGGTTTGGGTCTTTTCATTGCCAAAACGCTGCTTGAACGCAGCGGAGCCGAGCTGGATTTCGCCAACGGATCGGACCCATACCAAACCCTGTCGGATAACCCCGAACGCCGGGGCGCGATCGTCAAGGTGACCTGGCCCCGTAACCTTGTGGATGCGCAAACCGGTGATACGCCTGTGCCTTCGGGTGTAAACCAGCGTTTCCAAACCTGATCTGACACGGGCTAACATTGGTTAAGACCCCGTTAACCATTAAGGCGCATAGTACCGCTTCTTGGTTTCGCGCACCGGAGGGCGCATGGTCGACTGGATCATTCTGGCCATCATCGGCCTTGTTTCAGCAAGACTTGCCGTTCAGTGGCTGTTGCCCCGCAGGCGGGAACGGGGGGACAACTTTGGGCTGTCCTCACCTGCCTCCTTGTTTGATGCAGCCTTCTTGTTTGATGGTGACCGGCTTATCAGTCACTCGAACATCGCGTTGGAAGGGTTCGAGCAGGTCCGCGATTGGGCCGATCTGTGCCGGCTGCTGCACAGGGATTTTCCAACATTCCCCGAAACACCTGATCAGATCCGGCGTGAAGGCAACCTGGTCATCCCGGCCATCGATTGCACGGTTGAACGCGATGTTCTGTGCGAATGGATAGACGGAATTGTACGCGTTCAGCTGCGAGACCGTACCGATTGCCCCTCGATAACTCAAATCGCATCAAATGATCGAAACCGCCTTGCCATGGAAAAAGCGCCCTACCCTGTCTGGCTGTTGGATCATCAGGGTGATGTGCGCTGGTGCAATGCTGCTTATGTTTCGTTGGTGCGCAAAGTACGGGATCAGGACACGGACCTGACCGCACCATTGTTTCCGGTCCCCGATGCCGACCAACGGCTAAGCGCAAAGGCACGGGTCTCAATTTCCTCCGAGTTCAGTGAAAACAAGCTGTGGTTCGATCTGACGTTGGTAGATCACCCCGAAGGGCACTTGTCTTATGCCGTGGACATCAACGCAATCGTCGAGGCGGAGATGGCGCAGCGCAAATTCGTTCAGACCATGACCAAGACCTTCGCACAATTGCCCATCGGGCTGGCTATTTTTGACCGCAACCGCCAGTTGGCGTTGTTCAACCCGGCTCTGATCGACCTGACCACCCTGCCCCCGGATTTCCTAAGCTGCCGCCCCAGCCTATCCAGCTTTTTTGATCGCCTGCGGGATCAGCACATGATGCCCGAGCCCAAGAATTACCGAAGCTGGCGCAGTCAGATGAACGACCTTCTCGAAGCGGCAGAGGACGGGAACTATCAAGAGACGTGGTCTCTGCCCTCGGGCTCGGTTTACTCGGTCAGTGGGCGCCCGCACCCGGACGGAGCGGTTGCCTTTTTGTTTGAAGACATCACCGCCGAGATCACTCTGACCCGTCGGTTCCGGTCAGAAATGGATCTGATGCAATCCATTCTGGACAAACTGGCCGATGCCATCGCTGTCTTCAGTGACGATGGTACACTGGCTTTTACCAATTTCGCCTACCAACAGCTTTGGGTAGATACAGGCGACGCAGGCTTTGACGCGGACTCCGCTCTTGAGGTGACCAAAAGCTGGCAGGAACATTGCACCGCAACGCCGATTCTTGGCGAAATTCGCGATTTTGTAGAGGCGCGGGAAAATCGCGCGGAATGGTCCGGTGTGATCTATCTGCGAAACGGTATCCAGGTGTTGTGCACTGTCAGCCCGATGCAGAACGGGGCCACCATTGTTCGTTTCTCGGTGGATCGGGATGCGCTGATGCGGCAAGAGGCGCAGCAAATCAGCGCCTGAACCGGGTTGCAGCCAACCGGGCGCAAGGCCATTGTGGCGCCATGACCAATTCGCCCTGCACGATCACTTTGAATTCGCCCGAGGAAACAGCGGAATTCGCTGCCCGCCTCGGTGCAGAATTGAGATCTGGAGACATCTTGTTGCTTGAGGGCGAGATTGGCAGCGGAAAGACCCATTTTGCCCGCAGCCTGATCCAATCGCTGATGATCGAGCCCGAAGATGTGCCTTCGCCGACTTTCACGTTGGTTCAGGCTTATGACACGACAGCCGGGGAAATCTGGCACTGCGATCTGTATCGCCTGAGCGCGGTTGAGGAGGTCGAAGAACTGGGCGTGACCGAGGCTTTCGAAACCGCAATCTGTCTGATTGAATGGCCGGATAAATTGGGCCCGCTGACGCCGGATTCTGCCGCGAAGATATCCTTCGAAACAGACCCTAACATGACAGAAACACGCCATCTGACCCTTTCCTGGTCTGCCCCGAAATGGCCCGTGAAACTAAGGATTCCGGCATGACAAACCGCGCGGTATTGGCCGAAGCGTTGATCGCGCAGACCAAATGGTCAAATGCAAAGCACGCGCCGTTGGCTGGGGATGCCTCGAACCGTCGGTACGAGCGGCTGACCGATCCGGAAACCGGCAAGACGGCGGTGTTAATGGATTCACCCCCGGGCAAGGCGGAAAATGTCGAAGATTTTGCCCGCATGGCCGAATACCTGCGGTCCCTTGGTCTGAGCGCGCCCGAGATTTATGCCGAGGATACGCATTACGGCTTTCTGCTGCTCGAAGATCTCGGCGACGACCTCTTCGCGCGCGTGCTTGCGCAGACCCCCAGCATGGAGCGTGCGCTTTATGAGGTCGCAACGGATGTTCTGATCGACCTGTACAACGCGCCAAGCCTTTCTTTGCGATCCTATGATCCGAGTTTGATGACCGAGCTGGCCGCGTTGTCCTTTACTAAATACGCGCAGGCCGTGCAGGGCACGCACGACGCCGATGCACGTAACCGATTTGAAAACCGGTTCTCAGACATTCTGCACCGGGAAACTTCGGGGTCCAAAGTTGTTGTGCTGCGCGATTACCACGCTGAAAACTTGATCTGGTTGCCGGATCGCGACGGGGTTCAGCGCGCTGGTCTGTTGGACTTTCAAACCGCCATGCTGGGCCATCCGGCCTATGATCTGGTATCTTTGTTGCAGGATGTGCGTCGCGATGTGTCACTCGGAACCGAGATGCAAATGGTGAACCGCTATATCGCCGCGACCGGGGTGAATGATCATGACTTTCGCACTGCCTACGCTGTTCTGGGTGCACAGCGAAACCTGCGCATTTTGGGCGTCTTTGCCCGACTGGCAACCGAGTACGGCAAGCCCAGCTATATCGATCTGATCCCGTCAACCTGGGCGCATGTGATGCGGGATCTGGAACATCCCGCACTGGTTGCTGTCGCAGACCTGCTGCGCGACGCCCTGCCCGCACCCACCCCTGAAAATCTGGACAGGCTCAGACAGAAATGACCCAAGACCCCGAAGCCGTCATGCTGTTTGCAGCCGGGTTTGGCACCCGTATGGGCGCGTTGACCGAAAATCGGCCCAAACCACTGATCAAGGTCGCCGGCCGGCCTCTGATTGATCACGCGTTGGATTTGGTGAATGCCCTGCAACCCAAGCGTATCGTGGCCAACCTACATTATCTGCCAGATCAGCTTGAAGCTCATCTCGTCCCAAAAGGTGTTCTGCTTTCCCATGAAACGCCGGAAATTCTTGAGACTGGCGGCGGAATACGCGCCGCTTTGCCCCTGCTTGGATCGCACCCGGTTTACACCCTGAACCCAGACGCGATCTGGTCAGGACCGAACCCTTTGACGATGCTCCGCGAGGCGTGGAATCCCGATCACATGGACGCGCTGTTGATGTGCGTACCGGTGGATCAGGCTGTCGGGCACACGGGCAAAGGCGATTTCACAGCAGAAGAGAACGGACGGATCGTGCGCGGCGGTAGTTTGATCTATGGCGGTGCGCAGATCATGAAGACCGAGGGGTTGATGGATATCCCAGAAAAGGCATTTTCGCTGAATGTCCTGTGGGACCGGATGCAAAAACAAGATCGCCTGTTTGCCCTCACCTATCCCGGTCGCTGGTGCGATGTCGGCCACCCCGAAGGGATTACTCTCGCCGAGGGGCTGATTGCCGATGTTTGAACCCAGCCCAGCTCCGCGCGTTTTTGCCGTTCCACCCGGTTCGGATTTCCCGCAAACGCTAGTTCAAGGGCTACGAGATCGAAGTGCCACGCATCCGCCCGAGGCGTTGGCGCGCGTTCAACTGGTCGTCAATACAAGGCGAATGGCCCGGCGTGTCCGCGACCTGTTTGATCAGGGCCCGGCTTGCCTATTGCCGTGTCTTTCACTGGTTACCGATCTGGGGGAAAGCGTCGATCTTGCGCAGATACCTCCGGCGATTCCACCTCTGCGGCGCAGGTTAGAGTTGACGCAGTTGATCGCTAAGCTGTTGGAACAACAGCCAGATCTGGCTGCGCGGTCCTCACTGTTTGATCTGTCCGATAGTCTGGCCGCGTTGATTGATGAAATGCAGGGCGAAGGCGTTTCGCCTGATGCAATCCGGAATTTGGATGTCAGTGACATGTCCGGGCATTGGGAAAGGGCGCAAAAGTTCATCGGAATTGCCGATCAAATCATAGATTCAGGCCCAGATGCGCTGGATGTTCAGGCCCGGCAGCGGCTTGTGGTGGAAAACCTGATAGAACGTTGGCAAGTCGCTCCGCCGCAGCATCCGGTTATCCTTGCCGGGTCAACCGGGTCTCGCGGAACCACTCTGATGCTGATGGAGGCGATTGCGCGCCTGCCGCAAGGCGCATTGATCCTGCCGGGTTACGATTTCGATCAGCCCGACCGCGTTTGGCGCGGGTTGGACGATGCGCTGACATCGGAAGATCACCCGCAGTACCGGTTCCGCAAGCTGATGTCACAGCTTGGCTTGGAGCCGGATCAGGTCATGCCTTGGACGGGTCATCTACCACCCTCGCCTGCTCGCAACCGTTTGGTTTCACTGGCTTTACGCCCAGCGCCGATCACGGATGCCTGGATGTCCGAAGGCCCGCAACTGACCGATCTGGATGGCGCCACAAAAGACGTGACACTGGTCGAGGCGCAATCGCCCCGGTCCGAGGCGCTGGCCATCGCGCTGCGCTTGCGCCAGGCAGCCGAAACCGGCCAAACTGCCGCGCTAATCACACCTGACCGGATGCTGACCCGCCAAGTCAGCGCTGCTTTGGATCGCTGGAACATCCTTCCCGATGACAGCGCTGGTCTGCCGCTGCAACTATCGCCGCCCGGCCGGTTTCTGCGTCACGTGGCGGGGCTTTTCGCACGGCGTCTGGATGGCGAGGCATTGCTGACCCTTCTGAAACACCCGCTGTGTCATGATGGTGACAAGCGCGGCGCGCATTTGCTGCACACGCGGGACCTTGAACTAGATTTGCGCCGACATGGCCCGCCTTTCCCGGACAGCGCTAGCCTGACCGCTTTTGCAATCCGCAAAGAAGTTCCCGAGGACTGGGTACGTTGGCTAAACTCCCATTTCTGCGATCAACAGATCGCGGGCCAACTCCCATTGACGGATTGGGTTGCCAGGCTGCGCGTCTTGGCTGAGGCGATTTCGGCGGGCGCGTCTGGGGAAACAGGCACGCTCTGGGACAAGAACGCAGGCCAAAAGGCGCAAGGCGTCCTGAGCGCACTGGAAAAAGAGGCGCAACACGGCGGCCCGATGACCGCCAATGATTTCGCCGACCTGTTGGGTGCTTTGCTCGCGGGCGAGGAGGTCCGGGATCGCGACGCCCCGCATCCACACATCATGATCTGGGGCACGCTCGAGGCGCGCGTGCAAGGGGCAGATTTGCTTATCTTGGGCGGCCTAAATGAAGGCAGCTGGCCTGAGGCCGCCGCGCCAGACCCCTGGCTGAACCGCCAGATGCGCGACAAGGCCGGACTTTTGCTGCCCGAACGGCGGATCGGCTTGTCGGCACATGACTTTCAACAAGCCATCGGCGCGCCCGAGGTCTGGCTGACCCGTGCCAAGCGGTCCGATGACGCAGAAACCGTTCCATCACGCTGGCTGAACCGCCTTACGAACCTGCTGCACGGCTTGCCAGGGCAGGGCGGGCGTGAGGCACTGTCAGAAATGCGCAACAAAGGCCGGCAATGGCTGCAATGGGCGGAACAGCTTGAAATCGCGCCGCATATCGAACCGGCAACGCGCCCGTCTCCGCGGCCGCCAGTGGCATCGCGCCCGAACCGGTTGAGCGTGACGGAAGTCAAACGGCTGATCCGCGATCCTTATGCGATTTACGCCAAACATGTGCTGCGCCTGAAACCGCTGGACCCTTTGGTGCAAGTGCCGGATGCCTTGTTGCGCGGGATCGTGATCCACGAAATTCTGGAACATTTCGTCAAAGACAGTGTTCTGGACACCGCCTTATTGACCCGCGAAAACTTTTTGAAACGCGCGAAAACCTTGTTGGATCAACATGTTGCGTGGCCCACGGCGCGTAAATTGTGGCTGGCGCGGTTGGAACGCATCGCGGATGATTTTTTAGCCGCTGAAATCGCGCGGCGAGGGGACGGGGGACCAGTCGCTTTCGAGGCGGCGGTGAAGCTTGTGCTGACGCCCCTGGACTTCACCATCGTGGGGCGCGCCGACAGGATAGATCGCAACAAGCGCGGTGCATTACGGATAGTTGACTACAAGACAGGAACGCCTCCGACGGAAAGCCAGCAATCCAAGTTCGACAAACAGTTACTGATCGAAGCCGCGATGGCTGAAGAGGGCGGTATCGATGGGTTCGACCCTTCACCCGTGGCCGAGGCGATTTTCATTGGCATGGGCGGCACTTACAAAGAAGTACCCGCACCGCTGGCGAAAGAGCCGCCAGACAAGGTTCTGGCCGAGCTCAAAGAGCTGGTATCTGCCTATTTAGAGCCTGAACAGGGGTTTTCATCCCGTCGAATGTTGCACAAGGATTCGGATGTGGGTGACTACGATCAACTAGCCCGTTTCGGTGAGTGGGACCGCACGGATGAAACAATACCTGAGGACCTGACGTGAGCGCCCGCAACGACGCAACCGAGCGGCAGGTACAGGCCGCACGGCCCGACGCCTCGACCTGGTTGGCGGCCAATGCAGGCTCAGGAAAAACGCGGGTTCTGACTGATCGGGTGGCGCGTCTGTTGTTGGGCGGCGTCCAACCTCAGCACATTCTCTGCCTGACCTACACCAAGGCCGCCGCCAGTGAGATGCAAAACCGGTTGTTTGATCGCCTCGGACAATGGGCAATGAAGGATGATGCCGGTCTGATGTCCCAACTGACCGATCTGGGCGTACCCGGCGAGATCGACTCAGACAGGCTCGCACAGGCCAGAACCCTATTTGCGCGCGCCATCGAAACACCTGGTGGCCTGAAGATCCAGACGATCCACTCATTCTGCGCCTCACTGCTGCGACGTTTCCCGCTTGAGGCCGGTGTCAGCCCGCAATTTTCAGAGATGGAGGACCGCGCAGCAGCCCTGTTGCGTGAAGAGATTGTCGAGGATTTCGCCGCAGGTCCCCAAGCCACTCTGATCGAAGATGTCGCGCGGTTTGTCACCGATACCGGGTTCGACAAACTTACCGCGGCCATCACCCAGAAACGCAACCTGTTTGCGCAGCCGCTGGAATGGGCCGATGTGCTGCAGCGGTTTGAACTGGCCAACGGATTCGATGAAGACGCTTTGATAGGACGTGTGTTTCTGGGCGGCGAAGTGGAATTGATCCGGTCGATCCTGCCGGCGCTTTCCGAAAGCGGCGGCAATAACGCCAAGGCGGCCGATAAGCTGGCAGCATTTTCCGAGACTCGGGTCAGTAGCTTACCAATTCTGGAAAGTGTATTTCTGACCGGAAAATCCGCCAAAGAACCCTTTACGGCCAAAATCAACAGTTTCCCGACCAAAGCCCTGCGCGAAGGGGCGTTGGTGGGTCAGATGCCCCAACTCGAAGCGTTGATGTTGCGGGTCGAGGCCGCGCGCGAACATCGGCTGGCACTGGTGGCCGCGCGCAAGACAATGGTGCTGCATCGCTTCGCGACGGCGTTTTTGCCGGAATATGAGCGTCGCAAGCAACTGCGCGGGTGGTTGGATTTTGACGACCTGATCTTACGCGCGAGGCAGGTGCTGAATGATCCGGCGGTTGCCGAATGGGTGCTGTACCGGCTGGATGGCGGCATCGACCACATTCTGGTGGACGAGGCGCAGGATACCAGTCCCGACCAGTGGGACGTGGTTGAAAAACTAGCGCAGGAATTTACCAGCGGAGAAGGGGCCCGGTCCGGGGTTGAGCGCACTATTTTCGTGGTCGGTGACAAAAAGCAGTCGATCTATTCGTTCCAGGGTGCCGATCCGCAGGCATTCGATCTGATGCAGGCTGAGTTTGGGCAGAAGCTCTCTGAATCAGGCTCTAAACTATGGGATTTCACGTTAGAATACTCATTCCGATCCTCCAGTGCGATCTTGTCCTTGGTCGACATCCTGTTTGAAAACCGAGCGGAGGCTGGATTTCATAAGGAAAGCCAGCACCGCGCATTCAAAGCGGATCTGCCGGGGCGAGTTGATCTGTGGCCCGTGGTCGAAAAGGTCGAAGAGGATGACGATGCCGACTGGACCGATCCGGTAGATCGGCCCGGCGCACGGCATCATACCGTCATTCTGGCCGAGAAGGTGGCGCAGTCGATCAAGGCAATGATCGAACAGGGTGAGACGATCCCTGAGGATGGCGAAACGCCCGGCACATTTGTGCGACGTCTGGTTCAGCCGGGGGATTTCCTGATCCTCGTTCAGCGTCGTTCGGACCTGTTTGCCGAAATCATCCGCGCCTGCAAGGCCGCTGACCTGCCGATCGCCGGAGCAGACCGGTTGAAGGTCGGCGCGGAATTGGCGGTCAAAGACCTGGCAGCTCTGTTAAGCTTTTTGGCCACACCCGAGGATAGCTTGTCGCTTGCCACAGTTCTGAAATCGCCGCTGTTCGGGTGGGGCGAACAACAATTGTTCGACCTAGCACATCGGCGCAAAGAACGGTTCCTTTGGGCGGCTCTGCGTCAACGCGCCGAAGAATACCCTGAAACACTGGCCGTTCTGCACGACCTGCGTGGACAGATCGACTTTCTGCGCCCCTACGACCTGATTGAACGCATCCTGACCCGACACGACGGGCGGCGCAAGTTGCTGGGCAGGCTGGGTGCCGAGGCAGAAGACGGGATAAACGCGTTATTGTCGCAGGCGCTGGCCTATGAACGTACGGATATCCCCAGCCTAACTGGATTTCTGGTGTGGATGCAGACCGACGATCTGGAAATCAAACGGCAGATGAGCGGTGTAGGCAACATGATCCGGGTAATGACCGTGCATGGCTCCAAGGGGTTGGAGGCGCCGATTGTGATCCTGCCGGATACGGGCAAACGGCAAGCTCCGCGCGATGCCGAGATCATGGTGGCCGAAGGCACACCACTTTGGAAAGTTCCGGCTGACGCGTCCCCGGCGTTGATTGCGCGTGCGCGCGACGAAGCCCGAACGCGGGAAGAAAATGAGCGGCTTCGCTTGCTCTACGTGGCTCTAACACGGGCTGAAAAGTGGTTAATCGTGGCGGCTGCCGGCGATGTCGGTAAGGATGGGACCAGCTGGTATCAGATGGTTCAGGCCGCGATGGAGCGGGCAGGGGCGGTGGCACTGCCCGGTTCAGAAACGCTGCGATTGTCACATGGTGATTGGAACGTTTCGTCGATTATTGAATCCGAAGAGACCTCAACTGCCGTGACGGACCTGCCAGCCCCGTTCCTGTCGCCCGCCACACCACCGGAGCCTGAAGCGGAGACGCTCAGCCCTTCCGATCTGGGCGGCGCCAAGGCTTTGCCCGGCGATGCAGGTCAGGACGAAGAGGCGGCAAAGCTGCGCGGCACGCGGTTGCACCTACTGCTGGAACTCTTGCCCTCGATTGCGCGGGACAACTGGCCGCAGCTTTGCGAACGGGTTCTGCCCGATATGCTGGACGCGGAACGGCAAGAGCTGATGGACGAGGCATGCGACGTTTTGACTGCGGCGCATCTTCGGCCTGTCTTTGCCGCCGACGCCTTGGCTGAGGTGCCCGTGACAGCCGACCTGAACGGACGCCGCATGCACGGGGTGATTGATCGATTGATCATCACCGATACCGAGGTTCAGGTCATTGATTTCAAAACAAATGCAACGGTTCCCAACGGTGCTGAGACATGCCCTGAGGGGCTTTTGCGACAGATGGGGGCGTATGCCAACGCCTTGTCGCAGGTCTATCCGAACCACGAAATCCGCACCGCGATCTTATGGACCAGGACAGCAGATCTGATGTGGCTGCCACACGATCTTGTGACGCACGCCCTGTCGCGCACCCAGATATCTTGACCTTGGATTGCCCGACCCCTACGTTCTGTTCCCGAGATACCCCATTCAGGAGACAGAATATGTCGACCGTTGCCGTTACCGACGATACCTTTGACGCCGAAGTCAAAAATTCCGATGTCCCCGTTGTGGTGGATTTCTGGGCCGAATGGTGCGGCCCCTGTAAACAGATCGGCCCCGCTCTGGAAGAGCTGGCCAACGAATACGGCGGCAAGATTAAAATTGCCAAAGTAGACGTGGACAGCAACCCGAACGCCGCTGCCGCCATGGGCGTGCGTGGCATTCCTGCTCTGTTCATCTTCAAGGACGGTCAGGTTGTGTCGAACCGCGCCGGTGCGGCCCCCAAGGCCGCCCTGCAAAGCTGGATCGACGAATCCATCTGATCCGATGTGATCGGTTTTGATCAAGGGCGTCCGAATTTGGGCGCCCTTTTTTGTGATTGGCTCAATTGGGCCATCAATACAGGGAAAGCAAATGGCAAAAACACGGGTTCTGGTGGAATTCGGGATGGGCACGTCCCTGCGGCGCGAGGATTATACCGAAGCCGCGCTGCGGGCGATCAAAGACGCGCTGTGGCATAACTCGGTGAACATGGCCGAGCTGTTCGGGTTTCCGAAAGAGGCGATGATCATCGACGCCGAGGTGGGCGTGCAGCAGCCAGACAAGGTCGATACCGATACACTGAAGGCGATCTTTCCGTACGGCCAACCCAACATCACGGTAAAGCAGGGTGGTCTGGACATCGAAAAGCCCTATACTGACGGCCGCACTGTGATTGCCAATGCGGCGGTCATCGTCTCATTCGACATGGAGCCCGCCCAATGACCGAAAAACGCATCATTCTGGAAATGGGCACCGGCAACGATTTGTACGGGCAGGACTACACCAAGGCGGCGTGTCGTGCCGTGCAGGATGCCCTGCATCATTCGTCGATCACGCTGTTTTCCAAGCTTGGAATCGACCACACGGAGATGCGGGTTCGGGTGACCATCGCCGTTCAACAACCTGATGAGGTTGACTGTGACAAGGTCGCCGCCGATCTGCCAAGGGGCCGCGCCGAAGTGCGGGCCGTCAAAGGTGGGTTGGATGTTGTGGATGACGCCGCAGGCACGAGCCATGTCATCGCCACCGCCGCGATCGAGGCGTATTTGCCGGATCAGGCTGGTAAATACGTGCAAAGCTGACAAAGAAAAAGCCGCTCGGATACCCGGGCGGCTGCTTCAAATTCTGGTTCTGATTGCGGGATCAGATTTTTGCGATGTCCGCGCGCGCCAGACCGATGTCTTCCAGCTGTGCGTTGGTCAGACCCGACAGGATCTTGCGTGTCTTGCGGCTTTCGTTCCACTCAACAGCGGATTCGAAGACATTGATGAATGCATCCACTACGTGCAGGATGGTAGCTGCTCCGAGTGGGGCATGGATGTTTGCAGTTGTTGCCATGTTCCCAGTCCTTATATCTGAAACAGCCGACCCGTTGTCGGTTGTGAGCCTCATGTAGTCCCAAGCGCGGGGACTCACAATTGCTGGTCTGGTAACCCCGGTTTGCGTTTTGTGCATATCTTTTGGGCAGTTGAGCAACGGGTTGCGCCGATCCCGCGCCCGGCCCATATATAGCGACTGAGAATACGGAGGCTTTCATGGCGGACAGCGATTTTCCCGGATGGCACGGGACCACGATCATTGGTGTCAAAAAAGACGGGCAAATCGTTATTGCCGGGGACGGACAGGTCAGCCTAGGCCAGACCGTGATCAAAGGCACTGCGCGCAAAGTGCGCCGCTTGTCGCCGGGCGGGTTTGAAGTTGTCGCCGGATTTGCCGGTTCGACCGCAGATGCATTTACGCTGCTTGAACGGCTTGAGGCGAAACTGGAAGCGACACCCGGCCAACTGGCCCGTGCATCGGTCGAGTTGGCCAAGGACTGGCGCACCGACAAATACCTGCAAAAGCTTGAGGCGATGCTGATCGTCACCGACGGCACAGACCTATTGGTCATCACAGGGGCCGGGGATGTGCTGGAACCCGAACACAACGTGGCCGCTATTGGATCGGGCGGGAACTTTGCCCTGGCCGCTGCGCGAGCAATGATGGGCAGCGATAAGCCCGCCGAAGAAGTCGCGCGCGAAGCCATGGCGATTGCTGCAGACATCTGCGTCTACACCAATGGCAATCTAACGGTTGAGACGATCTAGGCCAACAACGCCGTGATTTCTTTCCCCTTCCAGCGCCGGTACATGCCGACCAGTCCAAGCATGGCGGTTGCGATGACGATGTAATAGGGCAGGCGGAT
The DNA here is from genome assembly GCF_900143525.1 of Ruegeria sp. Alg231-54. Lineage (GTDB taxonomy): Bacteria > Pseudomonadota > Alphaproteobacteria > Rhodobacterales > Rhodobacteraceae > Ruegeria. The sequence goes on from NZ_FREZ01000006.1 coordinate 82,961, forward strand.
GTCGATGCTCATCAATCCGCCGCCGACCAGGGACATGACACCACCGGCAAGGCAGAAGACTGCTGTCGTGACGCCCATGACCCAACCCTGATCCGCTTCGCCAACGCTGGACGAAAACAGGCCCAGCAGGGTCGGGTAGGCGACGCCAAAGAAGAAATAGAAGAAGAAGACCGGAACATAGCTCAGGACGCCGCTGGGGCTGAAGGCGAAGCCAAAGCCGCAGATCACCATCACCACCAATGAGGTGTGGATGATGGAGTGTTTGCTGAACCGCTCTTGCGCTGGTTTCACAAGGAATGTGCTGGAAAACGCCAGCGCAAAGCCGATGACCACCATTGCCATGCTGCCACCGATCACGCCGTAGCCCCATGCACTGGTCAGGAAATTGTCGACGAATACGTAGAACGTGACATTGGCAATCATGAACAGCGCATAGACGGGCAGGATTTTCAGAACCAACGGGTGTTCACGCACCGCGATCAGGCTGTCGGTGATATCGCGCGGGCGAAAGACAAACGCAGCCCGCTCGGTTCGGGTGTCCTTGAAGAAAACGCTCACCAGAAAGATGGCGATCATCACAAGAACAAACGCGCCGTAGAACGGCATCTTGAGCGTGGCATAGCTGCCCAGTATCGCCACGTCAGACAGAACTGCTCCGATAATCGGGCCGCCGACCAGACCAAAGCTGACGCCGGTGATGATATACCCCATGTTGCGGTCACGGTCGGCGGCATCGGTACTGCCGTCGATCATCGCCGCTTGCGCAATGGGCTGATTGCCCGCTGTAAAGCCGGTGATCGACCGACCAACGATCAGCAGAAGCAAACTGTTAAGGTAAAGTGCCGTGATGGTGATGGCATAACCGGCCAGCGCCCCACCTAAACACACCAGCAAAGCATTCTTGCGCCCGATGGAGTCCGAGACCTTTGAGACATAGACCACACCCAAAAACCAGGACAGAAAGAAACACCCGATCACCAGCCCATAGTAGAAATGGCGCTGACCCATAGAAGTGCTTTCCGGTAGGAACCCGGATTTTGTTTCCATGATCAGAGAGTTGATGATGGGAAAGACCAGCCCTTGTCCGATCAGATCCACGAATACCACGAACAATAACGTAATCTTGGCAATCTTCGTCATGATACACACCTCGGAACTGGTCCCTTGAGGTAAGTGTAACAGACAGGCGCTAAGGCACCTAACGCCTTGTCAGAGGCCGGTATTTTACCGGCCTCTGGGCGCAATTCGTCGTTGGGTTACGAAAGCGCTGCAACGCCCAGCGGAACGCCGGCGACGTCACACCAGATGTAAACTTCGTTATAGCCCGAGATATCCATGGTCGGCGGTACCGCATAAGACTGCTTGCCCTTCAGGTTCAGCAGCGCGCCCAGCTTCGAGTTCGGGTCATAGGTGCCGTCCTTGCCGAAGGCCACGCGCGGGTCCGGACCGTTATCCAGCGAAAAGTCATCACCCAGCTCAACGATATAGCGCTCACCGTCTTTGATCACTTTGACCGAACCGGTGGTGATATGTTTCGAGCGGCCCTCGAATGTGCCCTTTTTCTTGGCACCGCCGGCGGCAGCGACATTGGCGCTGGCCAGAGTCAGAGCGGCGCCCGTTGCAGCGGTATTCAAAAAGAGCGAACGACGAGTCATCATGATGTGGGTCTCCATTTCAAAGTGCAGGCGAACTTGCCCGTCGACGCAGACTATGCGCAGCTATTTTCTGTCTGGCGATTCACATCACCACGATTTTCCGTGTGCAGACCGTGTGTTGGCGTGAGTTTTTCGTGATCAGCTTGTGTTTTTGTGGCTTATGATTAGGTTCCGGTGCGAAACAATTGGATAGAACTCACATGACCGACCTGACCCCGCGCGAGATCGTCTCGGAACTGGACCGTTTCATCATCGGGCAGAAGGATGCCAAACGGGCCGTGGCCGTTGCGCTGCGCAACCGCTGGCGGCGCAAGCAGTTGGCCGACGACATCCGGGACGAGGTCTATCCGAAAAACATCCTGATGATCGGCCCCACCGGTGTCGGCAAGACCGAAATCAGCCGCCGCCTGGCGAAACTGGCCCGCGCGCCCTTTATCAAGGTCGAAGCCACCAAGTTTACCGAAGTGGGTTATGTCGGTCGTGACGTGGAACAGATCGTGCGCGATCTGGCGGACGCCGCCATCCTGCAAACCCGCGAATATATGCGCGAGGATGTCAAAGCCAAGGCGCATCAAGCCGCCGAAGACCGCGTGATCGAAGCCATTGCAGGCACGGATGCCCGCGAAGGCACGCGCGAGATGTTCCGCAAAAAGCTGAAAGCGGGCGAGCTGGATGATACGGAGATCGAGCTGGAGCTGTCCGACTCGTCGAACCCGATGCCAATGTTCGATATTCCCGGCCAGCCCGGTAGCCAGATGGGGATGATGAATCTGGGCGATATCTTCGGCAAGGCCTTTGGCGGGCGTACCGTGAAACGCAAGATGACCGTCTCGGAAAGCTATGAAGCACTGATCGGGGAAGAGGCCGACAAGCTGCTGGATGATGAGATCGTTAACCGCATCGCGCTGGAATCCGTTGAACAGAACGGCATCGTGTTCCTGGATGAGATCGATAAGGTCTGCGCCCGCACTGACGCGCGGGGCGGCGATGTCAGCCGCGAAGGGGTACAGCGCGACCTGTTGCCTTTGATCGAAGGCACGACAGTATCCACCAAACATGGCCCGGTCAAAACCGACCATATCCTGTTCATCGCGTCGGGTGCGTTCCATATCGCCAAACCGTCGGACCTGCTGCCGGAACTGCAGGGCCGCCTGCCGATCCGCGTGGAATTGCGGGCGCTGACCGAAGAAGACTTCGTGCGCATCCTGACCGAAACCGACAACGCCCTGACCCGTCAATACACCGCTTTGATGGGCACCGAAGAAGTCACGGTCAGCTTTACCGATGACGGAATCGCGGCCCTTGCGCGTATCGCAGCTGATGTGAACCAAAGCGTCGAAAACATCGGTGCGCGTCGTTTGTACACGGTGATGGAGCGCGTGTTCGAAGAGCTGTCCTTTACCGCGCCCGATCAGGCCGGAATTTCGATCACGGTTGATGCCCAATTCGTGGACGACAATCTGGGCGAATTGACCAAATCCACCGACCTCAGCCGTTACGTTTTGTAACATCGCCAGCCGGTTTTTGCCGCTTTGACAGCGTTGTGCCGCTGGACGCCGGGCCAGAATGAGATAGCGTAGTCGCAATTCACCCAGAGGGCTGACCAGTGCTGCGTTATTTAATAATTCTGATTACGTCCCTGCCGCTAAGCGCCTGTGTCGATCGGACCGTAACCGAGATTGTTCCCTCGGCCGTAACTGTCGGAGCGCCTGAAAAGATATTCGCAGCCACAACGCGAGCGCGTGAAGCAGATGGAACTTATGGATTCAAGCGTGGGGAAGCGCTGAAGTTTTTGGAGACAACAGTGTCGATCCCGCCATCACACACACCGGGAACATTGAAATTCTCTTATGCGAATCCGAACCCGAAAAAAGAATTTGTTCTTACAAATGTGACTGAGTTGGGCGGGCCAAAAGGTTTACGCGAACATTTGCGCGGCGAAGACGATGTGACGATTTTTGTTCACGGCTACAACTCGACCCAGACAGAAACGATTTTCCGCGCGGCTCAGCTGACCCATGACATTGGTCTTCCGGGCTCCACGCTGGTTTACTCCTGGCCCAGCCGCGCGACCGGGTATGGATATGCCTATGATCTGGACAGCATGTTGTTTGCCCGCGACGGGTTGGAGCAGACGATCCGTGACCTGAAATCAATGGGTGTCAAACGCATTATTCTGGTCGCGCATTCGATGGGTGGTGCCCTGTCAATGGAGATGATGCGACAAGCTGAACTACAAGAACCGGGTTGGGCCAACAGGAACATCGAAGGGGTCATCTTGATTTCCCCTGATCTGGATGTCGACGTGTTTCGGTCGCAGATGAAGCGTATTAAGAACCCACCAGATCCTTTCCTGGTTATGGTTTCGCAAAAAGACAAAATTTTGAATATCTCCGCTCGCCTTCGCGGAACGGATGAGGGCGAGAGATTGGGCAAGATCAGTTCGCTGGAAACACTCGAAGAGTTCCCGATAAACGTGATTGATACAACTGCGTTCAACAAAGACGCCGAGTCTTCGCATTTCGTTGCCGCCACTTCTCCGGCACTCTTGTCAATTCTCAGTTCGTTGCGACGCGTCAATAATACCTTTGGTCGAGAAGACAGGCCCGGCATCGATATACTGGTGCCGCCCAGCGAGCGTAATCCAGACGGCGCCACGGAAATCGTTTTGACAGAAACAGGGCAGGCTCAGGTCACTACCCCGTGATGCGGTTCAGCCTGCGTCAGTACCTGCAGGACAACGCGACCTGGTTGGGCGCGGGGGTCCTTTTGACCTTTCTGTCCAGCTTTGGGCAAACCTTCTTCATCTCAATCTTCGCTGGAAACATTCGCGCGGAATTTGGTCTTGGGCACGGCGCGTGGGGTGGTCTTTACTCTCTGGGGACCACCGTTTCGGCCATCGTTATGATCTGGGCCGGCGGGTTGACAGATGTTTTCCGCGTCCGCGTATTGGGACCCGCCGTTCTGGCTGGTCTGGCCGTGGCGGCGGTGGCCATGGCTGTGAACAGCTGGCTTGTCCTGTTGCCGCTGGTGGTTTTTTTATTGCGCCTGTTCGGACAGGGGATGAGCGTCCATCTGGCACAGGTCGCCATGGCGCGATGGTTCATCGTTACACGTGGCAAAGCCCTGTCGATTGCATCGGTCGGCTACGCGATTGGTGAAGCACTGCTGCCGCTGGCATTTGTGGCCGCGATGGCGTTTCTGGACTGGCGATGGCTGTGGGTGTTGTCCGCAGTGGTCGTCCTGATGGGGATACCCGTTCTGACGCGACTTTTGCGTCAGGAGCGCACGCCGCAAAGTCTGGCGGATGCGTACTCAGCGACAGGGATGCAGGGCCGCCATTGGACCCGGAAAGACGCGTTGTTTCATCCGCTGTTTTGGTTCATGGCCCCGACTATACTGGCCCCATCGGCCTTTATCACCACGTTTTTCTTCCATCAGGTGCATCTTGCCCAAGTCAAGGGCTGGCAGCATATCGAACTGGTCGCCCTGTTTCCGGTTTTCACCGGCGTATCCTTGATTGGGATGTTTGCGGCCGGCTGGGCGTTGGACAAATGGGGCACCGCGAGGCTGATGCCTTTTTACCAAATCCCGATCGCAATTGGTTTTGTAATCGCGGGAATGACAAACTCGATCGGAGGGGCCCTGATCGCAATGATCTTTCTGGGCCTGACTGTTGGAGCAAACAACACGCTACCAAGCGCTTTTTGGGCTGAATTCTACGGCACCAGGCACATTGGGGCGATCAAGGCGATGGCCACAGCAGTTATGGTTTTAGGTTCAGCGATCGGCCCCGGCCTGACCGGGATTTTGATCGACGCCGGTATGCCGCTGAGCACGCAGTTCCTGTGGATCGGCGGTGTTTTCATTCTTGTATGCCTGTCGGCTAAAATCGGAATTACGCGCGCTATGCGCTCGTTTTAACGCGTCCGGCGCAGATAGACGTAATAAGCCCCTTCGCCCCCGTGGCTGATATGGGCCGGGGTCACTTGCAAAACGGCCTGCGCAAGTGGCGGCAACGCCAACCACTGCGGCACCTGGTTGCGCAACACGCCGCGTGGGGTTGGGATTGGGCCGGGTTCATCCCTGTCCTTGCCCTTTCCGGTGACAACCAGAACAAGGCGCTTACCTGACGCCTGGGCCGTCAGAATAAACCGGGTCAGCGCCGGATACGCGGTGTCCATGCGCATGCCGTGCAGGTCCAGTTTCCCTTCAGGCTTGATCTTGCCGCGTTTCATACGGCCAAATGCCTTGGTGTCCATTTGCACTGGGCTGGTGCGTAAATTTTCACTGAGCGAGGGCCTTAACGCACTTCGTACGGGTTTACCGGGCGCGTTTTGTCCAACCTCGAATGCCTCAAACCGGGGATTTGGGGGTTTGTTCGGCTTGGGTTTGGGCAGTGTGACCGGGTGGACCGATTGTGGAATTTCGGGATGCAGCCGCTCAGCCTGTTTGGCAACCTTGCGCCACAGCTCGACCTCGTCTGCCGTCAATTTGCGTCGGGACATCAGAATTCGTCCGGTAACAGGGCATAGGCCCGCTGGATCGGCAGCAACAGCACCATCCGCCCCGGATCCTTGAGGCGCCCGGCAGCCTTTCCGGCCTCGTCCCCAGTGCCAAAGAAGATATCCGCACGCTGCGCCCCTTTGATGGCGGCACCGGTGTCCTGCGCAATCATCAACCGTCGCAACGGGGTCTTGCCGTCCTTTTCCACCCAAACAGGGGCACCCAGCGGCGTATGAGACGGATCAGCTGCAATACTGCGCATCGTGGTGACCGACCGGTTCATGGCACCCAGCGGCCCAAGCTCGGGCGCGACGCGCGAAACCTCGCGGAAGAACACGTAAGAGGGGTTGTGAAACAACAGCTCGGCCCCGGCTTCGGGATTTTTGCGCACCCAAGCGCGGATCATCTGGGCACTAACCTCATGCGCACCCAGCGCCCCCTGACGAATCAGCTCAGTCCCGATGGAACGATAGGGGTGACCGTTTGCGCCGCCATAGCCGACGCGCAAGGCACTGCCATCTGGAAGGCGCACACGCCCCGAGCCCTGAATTTGCAGAAAGAACAGCTCAGCCGGGTCATCCACCCAAGCGATCTCAAGGCCGCGGCCCTGCATTGCGTCGCCCGTCAGGATTTCACGGCGGCTGAGCCAAAGCCCTTCGGACCGCGCCTCTGGCGGCATTTTGTAAATCGGGTATTTGAACCGGTCAGTCCGGGTTTTGGACCCGTCCAGTTCAGGTTCGAAATAGCCGGTGAACAGGGCCTCTTCTCCGTCCTCGACCAGAACCGGACGAAAGAACAGCTCAAAAAACGAGCGCGCCGCGTCTGCGTCGTAGGTTTGGGCGACGCGACACAATGCCTGCCAATCCGGATCGTTCAAATCACCGCAAGTGTTCAGAAATACCGAAAGGGCCGTCCCGTGATCGTCGGCAGCCCATCCATCCAGATCGTCAAAAGAAAGAATTGATCGCGTCGGTTCAGCGCTGGCGGCAGTGGTCATAACTGCCACCAGAAATAGCGACCGGAGCGCGCCAATCATGCGTCCGTGGCAACAAGCAGCCAGTTTGGATCATCAGCGCCCATAACACGGGCAAAGGTCCAGCTGTCCTTTTGGCGTTTTACAGTGTTTGGGTTGCCTTCGATGATATCACCGCCACGATCGCGTACGACCGAGGTCAGTTCACCCACAAACCGCATGGTGATTTCCGCCTGGTTTGTGTCTTTGTCGAAGGTCGCATCTGCCAGCGCGGTTTCACGCACGCCGATAAATTCGGCTTCGATGGTCAGGCCCTGATCTTCACGGGCCGCCACAACTGAAACGAATGTGTCAAACACCTCTTCGGACAGGAAGGGCTGGATTTCATCCAGATTGCCCTTTTCGAACCCCATGACGATCATCTCATAGGCTCCGCGGGCACCCTGCACGAATTCACCAACAGAGAATTCGGGCTCGACCCGCTTCATCGCGGCCAGCGTTTTCGCCTGTTCGCTGTCTTCGGCGACATGGTCTGTGATGTCATGATCCGGCCCGCCTTCGATCACCTCGAAGCCGCGACGCGACTTGTCCGCCTCGGGTTGCTGTTGAACAGGGGGTTTCTCAAAACCCTCACGTGTACCCAGCACGCTTTTCAGGCGCAGGATCAGGAAAACGGCAATTCCGGCCAGGACCAGCAACTGGATCATCGGTTCGTTCATTTCATCCTCTTTTCAGACCGCGACTTTGTATACGCGGCCTCATGCCACTATGTAGGTGACAGATCGTGGCAAGTCCACAGCCCGGCCTAAGGGAAAGGATAACGCAGATGTACCTGTTCTTGGCATTTTTGTTGGTGCCGATCATCGAGATCGCCCTGTTCATACAGGTCGGCGGCCTGATTGGCCTGTGGCCTACGCTGGCGATCGTCGTTCTGACGGCCGTTATCGGCACCTTTATGGTCAGGACACAAGGTCGCATGGCACTGGTCAATTTGCAGCGATCCTTTTCTGAACTGGATGACCCGACCGAGCCTTTGGCCCATGGCGCGATGATCTTGCTGTCTGGTGTTTTGCTGCTGACGCCGGGATTTTTCACCGATGCCGTTGGCTTTGCACTGCTTGTTCCGGGTATTCGAGTGGCCGTATTCAAATACCTGAAATCCAAGGCGACCATCACGCATTTCCAGATGGGCACCGGCGCACAGTTCCGCACTGGTCCCACCCAGTTTGATCAGGATGACGTGATCGACGGAGATTTTACTGAGGTTCGCCCGCGTCAGAACCCCTCAAAGCCATCCAAATGGGTCGAAGGTCCACCCCAGCATTGAGGTGCCGCGCCCAACTTGCTAAGCAGTGGCAAATTTCATTTTCGGAGTAGATCCATGGCTGACGAAAGCCCTGCAGAAAACACCGCGGCACAGACCGCCCCTCAGATCCAGATGCGCGTTCTGGGACAGTTCATTCGCGATATGTCTTTTGAAAACGTGATGGCGCAAAAAGGCGTGTCTGGTGACGTTCAGCCCGAGATTGCCGTTCAGGTGAACCTGGACGCCAAAAAGCGCCCGACCGAGCATCAGTACGAAGTTGCCGTCAAACTGAACCTGACCTCGAAAGCTAAGGGCATGGAAGACGTTCTGTTCCTGTGCGAGCTGGATTATTGCGGCCTGTTCCACATCGAAGGCGTGGCAGAAGACCAGTTGCACCCGTTCCTGATGATCGAGTGCCCGCGCATGCTGTTCCCGTTCCTGCGCCGCATTGTCAGCGACATCACCCGTGACGGTGGTTTCCCGCCGGTCAACCTGGACAATATCGACTTTGTTGCGCTGTACCGTAACGAGCTGATGCGCCGTCAGGCCGAAACCGAAAAAACCGAAGCCTAATCGGTACGACCCGCGCCGGGCAGGGGCTCAGGCGCGGGTCCACAGGGCGTTTTCGCCCAGCTTCTCCACAAATGTTTCATGTGCCGCGCGTTCTTCCGCGGTGATTTTCGACGCCAGCGGCGTCGGGCGCGCTGTTGGCCGCCAATCGTCCCCTCCGCCACCGGCAGATGCCGCGCTGGTAGACAGGCCAAAGTCCGGCTGTCGCCCGCCAATCAGTTCCAGGTAAACCTCGGCCAGAATTTCCGAGTCGAGCAGCGCGCCGTGCAGCACCCGGTTCGTATTGTCGATGTTGAACCGCCGACACAACGCATCCAATGACGCGGGCGAGCCCGGAAACCGTTTACGCGCAATTGCCAACGTGTCCAATGCCTGATCCATCGGCAGTTGGGGCAACCCCATCCATCTGAGTTCCGCATTCAGGAATTTCATGTCGAAGGATGCGTTGTGGATTACCAGTTTGGAATCCTGAATGAAATCAAGGAAGCCCTGACCCACCTTGGCAAAAACCGGCTTGTCTTTCAGCGTGACCTCACCCTTTTCCGGGGGGCGCGGAGTGTCCAGCAGGTCGGGGCCGATACCGTGCACGCCAAATGCCTCTTCGGGCATCGAACGCTCGGGGTTGATGTAGACGTGATAGGTCTCACCCGTGGCCATATGGTTCCATAGTTCGACTGCGCCGATTTCTACGATCCGGTCACCGCTTTCGGGATCAAACCCCGTGGTTTCGGTATCGAGTACAATCTCACGCATTAGCCATCCCCGCCCGTATCTGTCTGACCACATCCTGCACCTGTGCGCGGGCGTGGTCCAGTGTGTCCGTCACGATCACAAAGTCCGACCGGGCGCATTTTTCCTCATTGGGCATCTGCTTGGACCGGATCTGTTCGAACTGCGCCTCAGTCATCGTTCCGCGCTCCATCACACGTCGCTTTTGCTCGTCCGCCGGGACTTGAACACAAGCAACCGCATCCATCGACGCATTGCCGCCTGTTTCAAACAACAAGGGGATGTCGAAAACCAGAATGTCCGCCATGGCGCTATCCCGAAAACCCGCCCGGTCGGCGGCCACCAAAGGGTGCACGATGCTTTCGATCACTTTCAATGCCGCCGGATCCAAGGATATGGCTTGTTTCAAGGCATCCCGGCTGACCGCGCCATCAACAATTGCCTCAGGAAACGCATCACGCATCGGCTCTACCGCCGCACCGCCTGCAGAATACAGCCGATGCACAGCCGCGTCCGCATCCCAAAGCGCACAGCCTTCATCCACGAACATTTGCGCCGTGGTGCTTTTTCCCATTCCGATCGAGCCTGTCAGGCCAAGAGCAAAGCTCATCCCAGCACCGTGGCGCGCAACTCATCCGTTACCTCGGGCCGTTTTCCAAACCAACGCTCAAAGCCCGGAACCGCCTGGTGCAACAACATGCCCAGACCGTCGACGGTTGTGCACCCGGCCTCTTCGGCCGCTTGCAGAAGCCTGGTTTTCAGAGGGACGTAGACAAGATCAGTAACCACAGAGCCCGGCTGCAACCCATCCAACGGCACACGCAATTCGGGCTGCCCCTGCATACCCAGCGATGTGGTGTTCACCACCAGCTCCGCATTCTCGATCACATTGCCGGCCTTGACCCAATCAACCACGGTTATGCGCGGTCCAAATTCTTCTTTCAATTGGTCGGCCCGGGCACGCGTGCGGTTGGTCAGCATAATCTCGGGCACACCGGCCTCTACCAGGGCCTGCAAAACGGCGCGCGCAGCCCCGCCCGCGCCAAAAACCACGGCTGGCCCGTCCTGCGGGTTCCAGTCGGGCGCCCCTGCAAGCAGATTTTCCATAAATCCGTAGCCGTCGGTGTTATCTGCATGAATCGAGCCATCAGGCTGAAAGACAAGTGTATTCGCCGCACCAACCTTTGCCGCCCGATCTGACACGTGATCCGCGATCTGCAAGGCGGCTTCTTTATGGGGGACGGTTACATTTGCGCCGACAAACCCGGCTTTGGGCAGGGTCCGCAGAACACTCTCCAAATCCTCGGGTGCGACGTCCATAGGGATATAGTGCCCGGGCAGCCCATAAGTCTTTAGCCAATGTCCATGCAGTTTAGGGGATTTTGAATGTCCAATCGGATGCCCAATTACGCCGGCCAATGGAATTTGGTTATCCGTCATTGATCAATCACCCCTTTAACAGCCAGAAAATTCAGCAACTCTAACAGGGGCATACCCAAAACATTAAAATAGTCGCCGTCAATGGTCGCGAAAAGGCGCACACCTTCTTCCTCAAGCTTATAAGCCCCGACCGCATGGCGAATACTGTCCCAGTTGCGGTCTATGTAGTCACGCAGATAGGCATCGGAACTCATGCGCATGCGCAGACGTACCTGACCAACATGGCGCCAGATCGGCTCACCATTCTGATAAATCACGGCCGCCGACAACAGCATATGCTGCTTGCCCCGCATTGCCTTCAGCTGCGCCAGCGCGTCTTGGGGCGTTTCTGGTTTCGACAAAAGCTGGCCATCGAAGTCCAGAACCTGATCACAGCCCAGAACCATCGCGCCAGGGTTCTTGTCGCTAACCTTGCGGGCCTTCATTTCGGCCAAAGTGTCTGCGATATCCCGAGGGGGGGCATCTTCGGCCAACAAGGCGCGTTTGGCAGTATCCTCATCCACGCGCGCGGTTTCCACCGTGAACGGCACGCCCGCATTGCGCAAAAGCTGCGCGCGGATAGATGACCCCGAGGCAAGGATGATGGGGACAGACATGTGGAAAACCCCTGAGCAAATCGTTGAGCGTTCTAAGATGGTTTGTATGGTTTTCCGGTTGACACGCAACCCCGGGAATTTCGCCTGAAACTTCCATGAGTCGTTCGAAGATCGTCCTTTTGGGACAAGGATAACTTTGCAGCGTGGGAAAACTGGGATTTCCTGTCTTACCCAACGAGTTATCCCCAAACAAGCTTGGATGAATTCTTGCTAAGATACTGATCTTAAATTATAAAAGCTGAAATCAACAGAATCACCTATTTGCGGCACAATTCTATCCACCTGGGGAAAACACATGCGTAAAAAAGTAATCCACGGAATTTACGCACCCTACAAAACCATCATCCTTTTTCTTTTCCTATTTTTTTATTAGGGAGGGTTCCAACCAACGTCCGGAGCCAGAATGACCGATCTTCTTTTCACGATTTACCCGTGGGTGAAGTCATTGCACATCATGGCTGTGATCTCATGGATGGCAGGTTTGTTCTATTTGCCCAGACTATACGTCTATCACGTTGAGAAAGCCCAAAAGGTCGAAGGCGCAGAAACCATCTTCTTTGAGATGGAAGAGAAGCTGCTGCGTGTGATCATGCGACCCGCGATGTATGTAGCGTGGCTCTGCGGGTTGATCATGGTGTTCACGCCCGGCATTGTCGGGTGGGATTGGTCCTGGCCCTGGATCAAGGGTGCTGCCGTAATTGGCATGACCTGGTTCCATCATTGGCTGATGGCTCGGCGCAAGGATTTCCTTGAGGGCCAAAATAAGCTCACTGGGCGACAGTTTCGCATGATGAACGAGGTCCCGACCGTTCTGATGGTTATCATCGTCCTGGCGGTCGTTGTGAAGTTCTGAGGGCCCGTTTGACTCCGACGGCCCGCGCGCTTATGAAGGGATCAACACGCCCGTCCGGGCGGCGTATCTTCCGTACTGAAATTCCACTTCGTGCCGCAATGTCAGCGGCGAAGGTATATATCATGTCCACTGAATCCCTGAATCTGGCCGACCTGAAGGCCAAAAGCCCCAAAGACCTTCTGGCGATGGCCGAAGAGCTGGAGATCGAAAACGCCTCGACCATGCGGAAAGGCGAAATGATGTTCCAGATTCTGCGCGAACGCGCGGATGAAGGCTGGACCGTTGGCGGCGACGGCGTGCTGGAAGTGCTGCAAGACGGCTTCGGCTTTCTGCGCTCGCCCGAGGCAAACTATTTGCCAGGTCCGGATGATATCTATGTCTCACCCGACATGATCCGCCAGCATTCCTTGCGCACCGGTGATACGGTCGAAGGGGATATCAAAGCGCCTGATGACAATGAGCGCTACTTTGCGTTGATCAAGGTCACCAAGATCAACTTTGAAGAACCTGAAAAAGCAAGACACAAGATCGCGTTTGACAACCTGACGCCGCTCTATCCCGATGAACGCCTGAAGATGGAGATCGAGGATCCCACCATCAAGGACAAGTCGGCCCGTGTGATCGATCTGGTGGCTCCTATCGGTAAAGGCCAGCGATCGCTGATTGTGGCACCGCCGCGGACCGGTAAAACGGTGATCTTGCAGAACATTGCGCATTCGATCGAACAGAACCACCCAGAGTGCTATCTGATCGTCCTGCTGATCGACGAACGCCCCGAAGAGGTGACCGACATGCAGCGTTCGGTGAAGGGTGAAGTTGTATCTTCAACCTTCGACGAACCCGCAACGCGCCACGTGGCCGTGTCCGAGATGGTGATCGAAAAAGCCAAGCGTCTGGTTGAGCATAAACGAGATGTTGTTATTCTTCTCGATTCGATCACAAGACTTGGTAGGGCTTTCAACACTGTGGTGCCATCGTCGGGCAAAGTTCTGACCGGTGGTGTGGACGCGAATGCTCTGCAGCGTCCCAAGCGGTTCTTTGGTGCCGCGCGGAATATCGAAGAGGGTGGCTCGCTGACCATCATCGCCACCGCGCTGATCGACACCGGCAGTCGGATGGACGAAGTTATCTTCGAAGAATTCAAAGGCACCGGTAACTCGGAAATCGTTCTGGATCGCAAGATCGCAGATAAGCGGGTGTTCCCGGCCATCGACATCCTCAAGTCCGGCACCCGGAAAGAGGACCTGCTGGTCGACAAGGGCGATCTGGCCAAGACCTTCGTCTTGCGTCGGATTCTCAACCCGATGGGCACAACCGACGCAGTCGAGTTCCTGTTGTCCAAGTTGAAACAGACCAAGACGAACGGTGAGTTCTTCGATTCGATGAACACCTGACACAGGTCTAAAACGACGCGAGGCCTTCGAATGGATACGATATTCGCCTTGGCCAGCGCACAGGGCAAAGCCGGGGTGGCGGTCATGCGCCTCTCGGGACTACACGCGCATTCCGCAGCTGCCAACTTAACCGGTAGCCCGCTGCCGTCTCGTGGCATGCGGGTCCGTTCGCTGTACGCCGCCGATGGCGCGCGGTTGGATGACGGGTTGGTTCTGACCTTTCAAGCCCCGGCCAGTTTTACCGGCGAAGACGTGGCCGAACTGCAGATCCATGGCAGCACCGCTTCGGTGAACGCCGTGATGCGGTGCCTGTCCGATATGGACGGGCTGCGGCTGGCGGAGCCTGGTGAGTTCACCAGACGCGCGCTGGAAAACGGAAAGATGGACCTGACACAGGTCGAAGGTCTTGCTGATCTGATTGATGCAGAAACCGAGGCGCAGCGCAAACAGGCACAGACTATTCTGGCTGGTGATTTAGGTGTTCTGGCGGAAAGGTGGCGACGCGATCTGATCCGTGCTGCATCCTTGCTGGAAGCTGTCATTGATTTCGCGGATGAGGACGTCCCAACAGACGTCACGTCCGAGGTAAATTCTCTTGTGACCGGCGTTATGGCTGATCTGCAACGTGAAGCAGATGGCGTAAAGATCGCAGAGCGCATTCGAACAGGGTTTGAAGTCGCGATTGTTGGTCTTCCGAATGCCGGAAAATCAACCTTGCTAAATGCTCTGGCAGGGCGAGAGGCGGCGATTACTTCGGAATATGCCGGAACTACTCGCGATGTAATCGAGGTTCGAATGGATCTTGCAGGACTTCCGGTCACATTGCTGGACACCGCAGGATTGCGGGAAACTGAGGATCACGTCGAAAGCCTGGGAATTGAGCTGGCAAGAAAGCGGGCGGATTCAGCTGATCTGCGTGTGTTCCTGACGGATGACCCGAAGGACCTGGGTGTTCAGATGGTGAATGGCGATATACAGGTTTTGCCAAAATCTGACCTTCGAGATCTGTCCGAAGGTGGAATATCCGGAAAAACCGGGCAGGGTATAGATCAACTTATTTCCCAGATTTCGGATGTACTTGGTACCCGAACCACAAGCAGTGGTATCGCGACACGGGAAAGGCACCGGGTTGCTTTGATCAAATCGCGGGAATCCCTGAGTTCTGCTATGGCGGTTCTGGAATCGGGTCCAGACCTGTATGATATTGCAGCAGAAGAATTACGCACGGCAATCCGTGCCCTAGAAACCTTGGTTGGCAGGATCGGTGTTGAAGACCTTTTGGATGAAATCTTCTCGAGTTTCTGCCTGGGTAAGTAAGGAGTGTTTCACGTGAAACATTCAGATTTCGACGTGATTGTAATTGGCGCAGGCCATGCGGGTACAGAAGCAGCTCATGCGGCAGCGCGTATGGGTGTCAAGACGGCACTGGTCACATTGTCCGCATCAGATATAGGCGTCATGTCCTGTAACCCGGCAATTGGTGGGCTGGGTAAAGGCCATTTGGTCCGTGAAATTGATGCCCTGGACGGTGTCATGGGACGTGTTGCCGATCAGGCCGGCATTCAATTCCGCTTGCTTAATCGACGTAAAGGACCAGCTGTTCAAGGCCCTAGAACGCAGGCAGATCGTGCGCTGTACCGCGCGGCCATGCAGAAAGAGACGGAAAAACAGCCAAATCTGTTCGTCGTTACCGGGGAAGTTGTCGATTTTCTAATGGACGGGAACCAAGTTTCCGCTGTGAAACTGGCTGACGGTTCTGAAATCAAGAGTAAAACGGTTATCCTGACGTCCGGAACCTTCTTGCGCGGTGTCATTCATATTGGGGATGTATCTCAACCCGGCGGTCGTATGGGTGATCGCCCGTCAGTCAAATTGGCAGAACGGCTCGACAGTTTCGAACTACCCCTGGGGCGTTTGAAAACAGGAACACCGCCGCGGTTGGATGGTCGGACGATTGATTGGAGTGATCTGGAACAGCAAGACGGGGATGATGACCCAACCTTGTTTTCATTCTTGTCAACAGAGGTGATTGCCCCACAGATTTCCTGCGGAATCACGCATACAAACGCGCGGACGCACGAAATTATTGAAAAAAACTTGTCTCGATCGGCGATGTATGGCGGACATATTGATGGGGTGGGCCCCAGGTATTGTCCATCCATCGAGGATAAGATCGTACGTTTTGCTGATAAGGAATCACATCAGATTTTCCTGGAGCCCGAAGGTGTCGATGATCACACAATCTATCCGAACGGGATTTCGACCTCTTTACCTCAGGACGTGCAGCTTGAGTATGTGCGTTCAATCAAAGGTCTTGAGGCGGCAGAGATCCTGCAGCCCGGTTATGCGATTGAGTATGACTATGTGGATCCGCGTGTTTTGACATCGACTCTCGCACTACCAGATGTCGAAGGACTATATCTAGCAGGGCAAATAAACGGAACCACAGGATATGAGGAGGCAGCTGCGCAAGGCTTGGTTGCGGGGTTGAATGCTGCGCTAAAGGTGCTTGACCGGGAACCGCTGCATTTTACACGTGCTGACAGTTATATCGGCGTGATGATCGACGACCTGACAACACGCGGTGTTGTGGAACCTTATCGCATGTTCACGTCACGCGCAGAATTCCGTTTGTCACTACGTGCGGATAATGCAGACCAGCGCCTTACGCCAATTGGGCTGGAAATCGGCTGTGTTGGCGGTGAGCGGCGCAGCATGTTTTCAAGCAAGATGGAGAGGTTGTCCGCCGCAAAGTCCCAGCTGACAGAAAAAACCTTTACTCCAAAAGAAGTTCGAGCAGCTGGTATCAATGTCAATCAAGATGGAAACCGCAGGGACGGGATGGCTATTCTGGCATTCCCGGATGTTCACTTTGGTGATCTTGTTCCTCTGATGCCCGAGATTGAGAGTGTTGAGGAGGAGATCCGTCTGCAAGTAGAGCGGGACGCTTTGTACGCAAACTACATTGCCCGGCAACAAAAAGATGTTGAGGCAATGAAACGCGATGAATCATATGAGATT
Organism: Ruegeria sp. Alg231-54; assembly: GCF_900143525.1. Taxonomy (GTDB): domain Bacteria; phylum Pseudomonadota; class Alphaproteobacteria; order Rhodobacterales; family Rhodobacteraceae; genus Ruegeria. The sequence continues at coordinate 100,004 of NZ_FREZ01000006.1, forward strand.
CCACGGGGTTTCGACTATTTTTCGATGGAAGGGCTATCTTCTGAAATGAAGCAAAAGCTTTCAAATGCAAAGCCGGAGAACATTGCACAGGCGGGGCGTGTCGAAGGAGTTACCCCTGCGGCACTGACGTTGTTATTGGCTAAGCTTCGGCGCGATCAGAAGGTCCGCAAGGTATGAATGGGACCACTATTGATGATTTGGATGTTTCACGTGAAACATTCGAGCGTCTCACAACCTATGTAGAGCTTGTGAAGCGGTGGAACCCGAAGATTAATCTTGTTTCACGGAAAAGCTTGGATGACATCTGGGTTCGACACATAAAGGATTCCGTACAAGTTTATAAAAGCGCAGGCCCATTCGAAAACTGGGTGGATTTGGGTAGCGGAGGCGGATTCCCCGGGATGGTTTGTGCCATAATGGCCATTGAAGACGCACCAGATGCCCAGTTCACCTTTATTGAAAGTGACCAACGAAAGTCCGCCTTTCTGCGCAACGTTGCACGCGAGTGCGGCGCGAAATGCACTGTTGTTTCCAAGCGAATCGAAGTGGTTGAACCGTTGAGCGCTGATATCCTTTCTGCGCGGGCTCTTGCTGATCTTCCTACGCTATTGTCCTTTTGCGACAGACATTTGAGCAAAAAGGGGCTGGCGCTGTTGCCGAAAGGCGAAAGGTGGAAAAAAGAGCTGGAAGAGGCGCAGGAAGAATGGAATTTCGACGTTGACCCGATTACAAGTTTAACTGAGCCTCAGGCCGTTATCCTTAAAATCACAGGAGTATCACGTGGTTGATTTGTCTCGTCCCTCAGGGCCCCGGATTATTGCGGTAGCCAATCAGAAGGGCGGGGTTGGGAAAACCACAACAGCGATCAACCTTGCGGCCGGCCTGGCTGAGGCTGGATGCAAAGTGCTGGTTGTCGATCTTGATCCTCAGGGGAACGCGTCCACCGGATTGGGGGTCGAAGATCGAGATTGGACGACGTATGACCTGATATTGGATGATGCCCCTTTGGAGGCGGTTGTTCAGGAAACCGAAATCGAGGGGTTGTTTGTTGTTCCGGCGACGGTTGATCTAAGCTCGGCAGATATTGAGCTGATATCCAATGAAAAACGCAGCTATCTGTTGCATGACGCACTGCGTCAAACCGCAATCGACCAGTTTGACCTGGATTTTGTGCTAATCGACTGCCCGCCTTCACTAAACCTTCTGACCGTCAACGCTATGGTTGCTGCACATTCTGTCCTGGTGCCGTTGCAGAGTGAGTTCTTTGCGTTGGAAGGATTATCGCAATTGATGCTGACTATCCGAGAGGTGCGCCAGACTGCGAATCCGGACCTCAGAATCGAAGGTGTTGTGTTGACCATGTATGACAACCGCAACAACTTGTCCCGCCAGGTCGAAAAAGACGCGCGTGACAATCTGGGTGAGATGGTATTTAAAACCAAGATACCCAGAAATGTGCGGGTCAGCGAGGCTCCGTCTTACGCGTTGCCCGTTTTGCAATACGACTCGGGATCACTGGGGGCGATGGCTTACCGGCACCTGGCCCGGGAAGTCATGCACAAGAACAAGAAAGTCGCCGCCTAAGCGACAGTGAGGAGGGCACCGTGGCCGCCAAAAAAACAAAACCCAGAGGTTTGGGCCGGGGGCTTTCCGCTTTGATGGCGGATGTGACGCAGGATACCGGGGGGCTTATGCCCACAGACCCGCGCCGTCCGGATATGAAAGTCCCAATTGAAAAACTGCGAGCGAACCCGAACCAGCCACGTAGAACCTTTCAGCAAGAGCGATTGGATGAACTTGCGGCCTCGGTCAAGGAAAAGGGCATCATTCAGCCGCTGATCGTGCGTGAGGTTCGCGGCGGCGACTATGAAATCGTGGCGGGCGAACGCCGCTGGCGTGCGGCTCAGATGGCGCAGCTGCATGATATCCCGGTTATCGTGCGGGATTTTGACGACACCGAAGTTCTGGAAGTCGCCATTATCGAGAATATTCAACGCGCAGACCTGAACGCTGTTGAAGAGGCCGCGGGTTACAAGCAGTTGATGGACCGTTTTGGCCATACACAGGAAAAACTGGCCGAAGCGCTGGGTAAAAGCCGCAGTCATATTGCGAACCTTTTACGTTTGCTGTCGTTGCCTATGGATGTTCAGAAGCTTGTTGTTGAAGGAAAACTGTCTGCCGGTCATGCCCGGGCGCTGATCACAGCTGAAGACCCCTCTGAGCTGGCGAAGATCGTCGTCAAGGACGGGCTGAGCGTGCGTGCGACTGAAGCGCTGGTGAAAAAACAACAGCAGGGGGATGCTCCTCAGGCGGCGCCGCGGTCCAGAAATCTGAATGCTGGCAAGGATGCGGATACGCGCGCGTTGGAGAAGGATCTTTCGGCCATTCTGGCGATGAAAGTAGCCATCAACCACAAAGCGGGATCGGAAACGGGGCAGGTCGTGCTGACCTACGAAAACCTTGATCAATTGGACGATCTTTGCGCCAAGCTCAGCCGTTAGGGCGGGTCCAGATAAAAATCATAACCCCGCTAAGGACAACTGCCTGAATGATCATGACGTGGCTTGGAAGCGCAAGAACGACAGACAATCCAAAAACGGCGGCAACCGACAGGGTGGCCGCCTTTTTTGCGGCCGGACGAATGGCGCCCGAGCGTTGCCAATCCAAGATCATCGGCCCGAAGGTTCCATGACTGACCAGCCAAGTGTGAAGTCGGGAGGAAGATCGGGCAAAAAAGAACGCGGCCAGCAAAAGAAACGGGACTGTCGGCAGCAGCGGCAATACAATGCCGACAACAGCCAACCCGACGCAGATCAATCCCATTGCGGCCCAGAGGTACTGCATCGTTTATCCCAATAACTCTCGAATGACCGCATTCAGGACTGCGCGACCATCTTTGGTGGCGATCAATCGGCCGTTTGACCGGTGTATCATACCCAGTTCTTCCAGAGCTCTCAGTTTGTTTTCTGGCAGTGTGAGATCGGAAAGCGCATTGAACCGATCAACATCTAGTCCTTCGGTAATTCTTATGCACATCATAAGGTATTCACTTGCCTGATCTTGCGTAGATAGCAATGATCTTTCTTTCTCGCCGTTTCCTTTTTCAACAGCACTGAGCCAGGCGTTGGGTGACAGATAGGTCTCTGTCGCTATCTTCTGGCCGTCCAGCGTAATACGCCCGTGCGCGCCGGGGCCGATACCGACGTAATCTCCGTAACGCCAATAGATCAAGTTGTGCCGGGATTCTGCCCCCGGACGGGCATGGTTGGAAACCTCATAGGCGGGCAGGCCGTGGGCTTCGCAGATCTCTTGTGTGGCCAGATACATGTCGGCGGCGTGGTCATCCTCGGGTAGTCCGCGCAGCTTGCCGACTGCATAGCGGTCCCCAAAGGCGGTGCCTTCCTCGATCGTCAGTTGATAGAGCGAGAGGTGATCGATGGCCATCGACAGCGCCTCGGTCAGTTCTGCTTGCCAGGCCTTCGGGGTTTGATGCTGACGCGCGTAAATCATGTCAAAGCTGACACGGTCAAAGCAGTTGCGGGCGATGTCGAAGGCGGCGCGGGCCTCTGAGACCGTGTGGATACGACCCAACCGGCGCAGATCTTCGTCATTTAGGGCCTGAACGCCCATGGAAACTCGGTTCACGCCTGCATCGCGATAGGCGGCAAACCGGCCTGCCTCGACCGATCCGGGGTTGGCCTCAAGCGTGACTTCCATGTCATTTGCGGGGCGCCAAAGCTTGCGCGCCTCGTCGATAATGGCTGCCACCGTTTCTGGTGCCATAAGGGACGGCGTGCCGCCACCAAAGAAGATCGTGCTTAAAACCCGATCTGGGGTTTCAGATGCCGAGCGGTGCAGTTCAGCTAAATATGCTTTAAGCCATTGTTTTTGATCAATATTTTTCGAAACATGGCTGTTGAAATCGCAATAGGGGCACTTAGCCTCGCAAAAAGGCCAGTGCACATAGAGGCCGAAACCTCCATGCCGCCAGTCATCCACCGAAACAGCCTTGAACAAAGGCATTTACGGCGCGTCCGCGATGGCTGATTTTGTGTTTTTCCGCCGGAACCATTTCCGCACAGGTCACATCGTGCCCGTCCGGCTGGAACATCGGGTCATAACCGAAGCCGTTTTCCCCACGGATGGGCCAGACAAGCTGACCGGGCATGACGCCCTCAAACACTTCGTCATGACCATCAGGCCAGGCCAGAACCAGCGTGCAGCGAAATTGTGCAATGCGGGGATGAGGCGCCTGTGCGGCCTCGAGCTCATCATGTGCGCGGGTCATCGCCATCAGGAAATCGCGGCCATTGCCGGTTTCTGCCCAATCGGCGGTGTAGACACCGGGCGCACCGTCCAGCGCGTCTATGGTGATGCCGGAATCGTCCGACAGGGCAGGCAGGCCAGTAGCTTGTGCCGCCGCATGGGCCTTGATCCGGGCGTTACCGACGAATGTATCTTCGGTCTCTTCCGGTTCCGGCAGGTTCATCTCTGCCGCGCCAACAACCGTCACGCCGAAGGCCTCAAGGAGATGGGTCATCTCCTCAAGCTTGCCTTTGTTGTGCGTAGCCACCAGCAGCCTGTCGCCGTCGAACTTGCGGGTCATGCGGTGGCTGCCTTTTGGGCCGCAACCAGCTCACCCACGCCTTTTTCTGCCAGATCCATCAGCTGGTTCATTTGATCACGGCTGAAAACAGAGCCTTCGGCGCTCATCTGCACTTCGATCAGTTTGCCTGATCCGGTCATGATGAAGTTGCCATCCACACCGGCCTCGCTGTCTTCAGGATAGTCCAAATCCAGAACCGGCTGGCCCGCGTAGATGCCGCAGGATACGGCCGCGACGGGATCGACCAGCGGGTCGGAAATGACGTCCCCGGTTTTCATCAGCTTGTTCACGGCCAGACGCAGCGCGACCCAGCCACCGGTGATCGAGGCGCAGCGGGTGCCGCCATCAGCCTGGATAACATCGCAGTCCACGGTGATCTGACGCTCACCCAATGCAACCCGATCCACGCCTGCGCGCAGCGAGCGACCGATCAGGCGTTGAATTTCTACGGTACGGCCACCTTGCTTGCCGCTGGCCGCCTCGCGCCGCATGCGGGTGTTTGTTGCGCGGGGCAACATACCGTATTCGGCAGTGACCCAACCTAAGCCCGAGCCCTTGATGAACGGTGGCACGCGATCCTCAATCGTGGCGGTGCACAGGACATGGGTATCGCCTATTTTGATCAGGCAGGAACCTTCGGCATGTTTGGTAAACCCCGTTTCGATTGAAACGGCGCGCATTTCGCTTAAATCTCGTCCTGAGGGTCGCATGGAAAATCCTTTGTTTGCTGGGTTGGGGATAACGTCACCGTGCCTTAGGATGCAACCCCGATTGACCTTTCAGATGTCTGCGATTTAATGCCAATCCAGCAGAGGATTGCCGATGAGCAAAGCAAGTAGAGTTCTGGACGAAATGAATGACCGGTCACGCGAGGTGTTCCGGTTGATCGTTGAGAGCTATCTGGACAGTGGTGAACCCGTCGGAAGCCGCTCGCTGACCCGCACATTGTCGGAAAAGGTCAGCGCCGCCACTGTACGCAATGTGATGCAGGATCTCGAATTTTTGGGTCTGCTCGACAGCCCGCATGTCAGTGCAGGTCGGGTGCCCACGCAGATCGGGCTGCGGATGTTTGTCGATGGGCTGCTTGAGGTGGGTGATCTTGGTGTCGACGATCGGCAGAAGCTGGATGAAACACTAGGCTCTAACGCGGGTGATGTGGGCGGGATGCTGGACCGAGTTGGTTCGGCCTTGTCACACGTGACACATGGCGCATCGCTGGTTCTAACCCCCAAGCAAGAGTCCGAGATCAAGCATATCGAGTTCGTCTCGCTGGCCCATGACCGCGCTTTGGTGGTTCTGGTCTTTGCGGATGGGCACGTGGAAAACCGTTTGTTTACACCTCCGCCGGGCCAGACGCCCAGTTCGATGCGCGAGGCGGCGAATTTTCTGAATTCCCTGATCGAAGGAAGAACGCTCAGCGAAGTGCTGCGTCAGATGCAGACCCAGATTACCGCGCGCAGGCAGGAAATTGATGTTTTAGCGCGCGAGATGGTCGAAAGCGGTATGGCGGCCTGGGATGGGGATGGGACAGACTCGGCCCGTTTGATCGTGCGTGGGCGGGCGAATCTGCTGGGGGAGCCCGGTGAAGCCGAGGAATTGGACCGAATCCGAACGTTGTTTGACGACCTGGAGCGTAAGCAAGACATTGCTGAATTCCTCGAATTGACCGAAGAAGGTGAGGGTGTGCGCATTTTTATCGGCTCTGAGAACAAACTTTTCTCACTTTCGGGTTCCTCTTTGGTGGTGTCTCCATATATGAACGCTGATCGAAAGATAATTGGTGCGGTTGGGGTCATCGGACCCACTCGTCTGAATTATGGGCGGATCGTGCCGATCGTGGATTATACGGCGCAACTGGTCGGCAAACTGATTTCCGACCGGAGCTAGAGGGTAAGAGATGGCAGAGCCCAAGAACGAAGAATTTCTGGACGATATCGCAGCCGCCGAGGCGGAAGAGCTGGCTGAGGAATTTGCCGAGATCAGTGAAGAAGCGCTGGAAATTGATGCGCTACGCGCTGAGCGGGACGATTTCAAAGACAAGTTCATGCGCGCGCTGGCGGATGCGGAAAACGCGCGCAAGCGTGGTGACCGGGCGCGCCGCGATGCGGAACAATATGGCGGATCGAAACTGGCCCGCGACATGCTGCCGGTTTACGACAACATGAAACGTGCGCTTGAAGCCGCGACTGATGAGCAAAAAGAAGTGGCAGGACCCCTTCTGGAAGGCGTGGAACTGACAATGCGCGCGCTGAAGGACGTGTTCCAGAAGCATGGAATGGAAGTGATCACGCCTGAAGTTGGCGACCGGTTTGATCCCAATGTGCACGAAGCGATGTTCGAGGCCCCTGTGCCGGGTACCCGTGCTGGTGACATTATTCAGGTGTCTGCAGAAGGCTTCATGCTGCATGATCGCCTGCTGCGGCCGGCGCAGGTTGGGGTGTCATCAACACCGGCAAGTTGATTGGTCTCGTTGAAGCCAAGCCTTCGGCGAGAGTATTTTATAAAAGATGAAGGGGCGGTCAGGTTTTGGCCGCCTCTTTCAGTTTGTAGATCAGGTCTAGCGCTTCTCGCGGGGTAAGCTCATCCGGCAGAATATCGTCCAGCATGCCGGTTACCGGAGAAGCTTTGGGCGTTGGTGGTGGCGGTGGCGGGGCGGCTGAAAACAAAGGCAGATCGTCGATCAGGGTCTTTTGCTTCCCCCCTTCACGTTCGGTTTTTTCAAGTTGGTCCAGCACGATACGAGCACGTTCAACGACTGAAGCTGGCAGTCCTGCCAATTGGGCGACCTGGACACCATAGGACCTGTCAGCCGCGCCTTTGTGGACTTCGTGCAGGAAGATCACCTCGCCTTCCCATTCTTTGACAGCAACGGTGGCGTTTTCCACGCCTTCCAGTTTGCCGGCAAGTGCGGTGAGTTCATGGTAATGGGTTGCGAACAGGGCGCGGCATTTGTTGGAGGCGTGCAGATGTTCCAGCGTGGCCCAGGCGATGGACAGGCCATCATAGGTGGCCGTGCCGCGACCTATTTCATCAAGAATAACGAGAGCGCGGTCATCAGCCTGATTGAGGATGGCGGCGGTTTCGACCATTTCGACCATAAAGGTCGAGCGTCCGCGGGCCAAATCATCCGACGCTCCGACGCGGCTGAACAGTTGGCTGACTAGCCCGACATGCGCCTGTTCCGCAGGCACGTAACTGCCCATCTGGGCAAGCAGGGCAATCAGGGCATTCTGGCGTAGGAAGGTCGATTTACCGGCCATGTTGGGACCTGTCAGCAGCCAGATCGCCGCGCCTTTGTCAGCACTGAGATCGCAATCATTGGCGATGAAGGCGTCGCCGTTTTGCTGGCGCAATGCCTGTTCGACCACCGGGTGTCTTCCGCCCTGAACATCGAACGCGCGTGAGGCATCAACTTGCGGGCGACACCAGTTTTCACCACGCGCCAGATCGGCCAGAGCAGTGGTCAGATCCAGTTCAGCCAAACCGCGCGCTGCTTGGTTGAGACGTGCGGCTTTATCCAGAATTTCGCCAGAAAGTCTTGCATAGAGCCGCTTTTCTATCTCAAGCGCCAAGTTTCCGGCGTTCAGAATGCGGGTCTCGATCTCGGACAGCTCCACTGTCGTGAACCGGACTTGGTTGGCGGTTGTTTGGCGGTGGATATAGGTCTCAGAAAATGGAGGATTCAGCATTTTCTCGGCATGGGTAGCCGTTGTTTCGATGAAATAGCCCAGCACATTGTTATGCTTGATCTTGAGCGACGTGATGCCGGTGTGTTCTGCATATTTCTGCTGAAACCCGGCAATGACGGAACGACCTTCGTCGCGCAGGGTGCGGGCTTCGTCCAGTTCGGCATCATAACCCGGGGCGATGAACCCGCCGTCCCGGGCCAGCAATGGGGGTTCGGCCACAAGCGCTTCGTCAAGCAGGTACAGCAGGTCGTCAAATCCGACCAGATTTTGCAGGGCGGTGGCCAGAAGAACCGGCAGGTCTTGACCCGCGCAGAGTTCGGCGATTGCAGCGGCTTGTGTCAGACCGTTGCGAATGGCGGTCAGATCCCGTGGGCCACCCCGATCCAGTGACAGGCGGGACAGCGACCGGTCCAGATCCGGGGTTTTGCGCAAAGCCTCGCGCAGGTCTGATGTGATCATGCTGTCTTCGGCCGCAAAAGTTACGGCATCCAGCCGCCCATGGATGACGTCCAGATTGCGGGATGGGCTGGAAAGCCGTTGATCCAAAAGCCTTGCGCCACCCGGTGTGACAGTGCGATCCATCACAGATAGCAGCGAACCAGCGCGGCCACCGGACAGAGATCGGGTCAGTTCCAGATTGCGCCGTGTGGCGGCGTCGATCTGAACGACTCGGTCCTCGGATTCTTTCAATGGGGTTTGCAGAAGCGGCAGTTTACCCTTTTGCGTGATTTCCAGATAGTCGATCAGCGCACCCATGGCCGAGATTTCGGCGCGGCCAAAACTGCCGAACGCGTCCAGTGCGCCCACGTGAAACAGCCCGCAGATGCGCTTTTCCGCCGCAGTGCTGTCGAAGCTGGCACGCCCGATTGGGGTCAGCGAGATACCCAGATCCATAACGGGTTCGTTCAGTTTGTCCTGCACACCATCGGCCACGATCAACTCGGATGGTGCCAGCCGGGCCAGTTCGGGACTGAGGCGCACTGAGGTCAAAGGCATCACGTGAAATGCGCCAGTTGAGATATCGGCCCAAGCCAGCGCGGCCTCGTCGCGAACCTCGGCATAGGCGGCCAGGAAGTTGTGGCGGCGTGCCTCAAGCAGGGCATCTTCGGTCAACGTCCCAGGTGTCACCAGACGCACAACATCGCGCTTTACAACTGATTTAGAGCCTCTTTTCTTGGCTTCAGCCGGGCTTTCCATCTGTTCGCAGACGGCTACGCGAAACCCTTTTCGGATCAGCGTCAGCAGATACCCCTCGGCCGCATGGACCGGTACGCCGCACATTGGAATATCGGTGTCGTTATGCTTTCCGCGTTTGGTCAAGGCGATGTCCAGCGCTTCGGCGGCGTTGACGGCGTCCTGAAAGAACATCTCGTAAAAGTCGCCCATGCGGTAAAACAGCAAGGCATCGGCATGCGCCTCTTTGATTTCGAGATATTGCGCCATCATCGGCGTGACTGTGGACAAGGCTGACCCCTTTTGGCGTATTCCGGTCGCGACCTTACAAATCCACCCATCTCGACGAAAGGTGAAAAGTATTCTCGTTGAGGCGCGCGCCTGCCTGCGCTATGAGGCAAAAGTCCCGCAGATGTAAAGAAACGACCCATCACATGCCCAAAGCGAAGATCACCAAAGAAGAGGCGCTGGCCTTTCACCTCGACCCGACACCCGGCAAGTGGGAGGTTCAGGCCACTGTTCCCATGACGACGCAGCGCGATCTGTCGCTGGCTTATAGCCCCGGTGTCGCTGTTCCATGTGAAGCTATCGCCGAAAACCCAGAGACTGCTTACGACTATACCAACAAGGGCAATCTGGTTGCGGTGATCTCGAACGGCACGGCGGTTCTGGGCCTTGGAAATCTGGGTGCGCTGGGTTCGAAACCGGTGATGGAGGGCAAATCAGTCCTTTTCAAACGGTTCGCTGATGTGAACTCGATTGATATCGAGCTGGATACCGAAGACCCGGACGAATTCTGCCGCGCTGTGCGTCTGATGGGACCGACCTTTGGCGGCATCAACCTGGAAGACATCAAGGCGCCCGAGTGTTTCATCATCGAGCAGCGCCTGAAAGAAGAGATGGACATCCCCGTCTTCCACGACGACCAACACGGCACGGCGGTGATCTGTGCGGCGGGTCTGCTGAACGCGCTGCGTATCTCGGGCAAAAAGATCGAAGACGTGAAAATCGTGCTGAACGGCGCGGGTGCGGCGGGTATCGCCTGTATCGAGCTGCTCAAGTCGATGGGCGCAAAACACGAGAACTGCATCGTCTGCGACACCAAGGGCGTGATCTACCAAGGCCGGACCGAGGGCATGAACCAGTGGAAATCGGCCCACGCGATTACCACCGAGTTGCGCATATTGGAAGAGGCCATGAAGGGCGCGGACGTATTCCTTGGTGTGTCGGTCAAAGGGGCAGTGACGCAGGATATGGTTGCCAGCATGGCGGACAATCCGGTGATTTTCGCCATGGCAAACCCGGACCCGGAGATTACGCCAGAAGAGGCGCATGAGGTTCGTGTTGATGCCATCGTCGCCACCGGGCGCAGCGATTATCCGAACCAGGTGAACAACGTTCTGGGCTTCCCTTACCTGTTCCGCGGTGCGCTGGACATTCACGCCCGCGCTATCAATGACGAGATGAAGATCGCTTGCGCCCATGCACTGGCCAATCTGGCGCGCGAGGATGTGCCGGATGAGGTTGCCATGGCCTATGGCAAATCTCTAACCTTTGGCCGGGATTATATTATTCCGACGCCGTTTGACCCACGCCTGATCCACCGTATTCCGCCTGCCGTTGCCAGGGCGGGGATGGACACCGGAGCAGCCCGCCGCCCGATCATTGACATGGACGCCTATGAGCTGAGCCTGAAATCCCGCATGGACCCGACCGCCAGCATCCTGCGCGGCCTGAACGCCCGTGCACGTCAGGCGCAAAGCCGGATGATCTTTGCCGAAGGCGACGATCCACGCGTCTTGCGCGCGGCGGTGATGTATCAGCGATCGGGTTTTGGCAAGGCGCTTGTTGTTGGTCGCCCTGACGATGTGAAGGAAAAGCTGGAAGCCGCCGGTCTGGAGGACGCGGTGCGCGAGTTGGAGGTGATTAACGCCTCCACAACCACGCATCTCGAAGCCTATAAGGATTTCCTTTACAAGCGTCTGCAGCGCAGTGGCTTTGATCGCAAGGATATCCATCGTCTGGCCGCGCGGGATCGCCATGTGTTCTCTTGCTTGATGCTGGCGCATGGCCACGCCGATGGCATGGTCACCGGTGCAACGCGGAAATCGGCACATGTGCTGGAACGCATCAATCATGTGTTTGACGCTGATGCCGAACATGGGGCCGTTGGTGTGACGGCGCTGTTGCACAAGGGTAAGATCGTTTTGATTGGTGACACGCTGGTCCATGAATGGCCGGATGAGCATGATCTGGCCAATATCGCAGAACGCTCGGCCTCGGTCGCGCGGCATTTGGGGCTGGACCCACGCGTTGCCTTTGTCAGCTTTTCCACCTTCGGCTATCCGGTATCTGAGCGGGCTGAGAAAATGCACGTAGCGCCCGAGATTCTGGATAAGCGCGGCGTCGATTTTGAATATGATGGCGAGATGACCGTGGATGTGGCGCTGAACGTGGAACAGCAAGAGGCTTATCCCTTCTCGCGTCTGACGGGCCCAGCCAATATCTTGATTGTACCCGCACGGCATTCGGCCTCGATCTCGACCAAGCTGATGCAAGAGATGGGTGGCGCGAACGTCATTGGCCCGATCCTGACCGGTGTCGATAAGCCGATTCAGATCTGTTCGACTGGCTCGACAGCAAATGACATTTTGAACATGGCCATTCTGGCCTCTTGCGATATTGGATAAACCGTGACGATCTGGAACCTAGGCTCGATCAATGCGGACATGGTCTATGCCCTGCCGCATCTACCCACTGCCGGTGAAACCCTGGCCGCTTCGAACTTGGAGCGGTTTCTGGGTGGCAAAGGGGCCAACATGTCCGTTGCAGCGGCGCGTGCCGGATCGCGTGTGGCGCATATCGGTGGCATTGGGCCGGACGGGCGCTGGGCCCTGGATCGCATGACCGAATATGGCGTCGACACCCGGTTCATTGCCGAGGTCGACGTGCCTACAGGTCACGCGATCATTGCGGTGGACAAGCAGGGTGAGAACCAGATCATTCTGTATCCCGGCGCGAACCACGCCATCGAACAGGATCAGCTGGGACAGGCCTTATCGCAGGCTGTTCCCGGTGATCTGCTGGTTATGCAGAATGAGACCAACGCCCAGGTCGAGGCCGCCCGCATGGGCCGTGATCTTGGACTGACCGTCTGCTATGCCGCCGCGCCGTTTCAGGCTGATGCCGTGCAGGCGGTGCTGCCCTATCTGGATTTCTTGATCCTGAATGAGGTCGAGGCAGAACAGCTGCGCGAAAGTACGGGCCAATCCATCTCTGGCTTGCCTGTTAAGCATGTACTGGTCACGTTGGGGTCTAAAGGCGCGCGCTACCTACCCAAGGATGGTGAGGCACTTGAGATTTCGGCACACAAAGTGAAAGCCGTGGACACGACCGGCGCGGGGGATACCTTCACCGGTTACGTTCTGGCCGGAATGGACCGCGGGTTGCCGATGCCGCAGGCGATTGCACAGGCAAATCGTGCCGCGGCCCTGATGGTCACGCGGCACGGCACGGCGGATGTTATTCCCGACCTCAAAGAGGTGCTGGAGGCCCGGTTCGGTTAGGACCCGGCGAATGGTGCGTTGCTACCCCAGAGCTGCTTGACCCGCGCATCCCGACCGCAGGCTTTGCGGTAGGCTTTGTATGCGTTTTTCTGGCGTTTCGGACCAAAGCGGGTGAGCACCAGCTTGTCGCCCTTGTAGTAATCCTGATGGTAAGCTTCGGCCGGGTAAAAGGTGCCCGCGTTTAAGATGGGCGTGACTACGGTTTGACCCAGCGCTTGCTGCGCATTGGCTTTGGCTTTCTGCGCTAACGTCTTTTCGCCTGTGTTAGAGACAAATACAGCAGTGCGATAGCTGTTGCCGCGATCACAGAACTGGCCGCCTGCATCGGTTGGATCAACGGAACGGAAGAACATGCTCAGCAGCGTTTCACGGGAAACCCGCGAAGAGTCGAAGGTGATCTGAACAGCCTCGTAATGTCCGGTGCCACCTTTCGTCACTTGGTCATAAGTCGGATTGGCTGTCTTACCGCCGGTAAAGCCGGATACGGCGCCAATCACGCCGGGAACCGATTCAAAATCGGATTCAACGCACCAGAAACACCCTCCGGCGACGGTCAGAGTTTCGGTGCCGGCAGCTGGTGCGGGCAGGGCGCGAAGCATCGCGGCCAGAGTGATCAGGACAAACAGAAGCGACGGTTTAACGAAATCGAGGTATGCGGTCCGGGTCATGGCAGATCTCCTTCTGAGATCAGGCTGCCCCGACTTTTCTGCTGTTGCAATCCGCTGACATGGTTTGTCACGCGCTGGTGAGACGAGTTTATCGGAGCTTAGCCCAACAATTGCCCCAGTTTCATAGCCACACCCATATTGCCCGAGATCTTGAGCTTACCCAGCGCCACACCAGTCATTGGGTTCAGCTTGCCGGTCAGCAGCTTGGTCAAGTTTTCCTGTGAAATTCTGATCGTACAGTCTGCATCCTGATCTTGCGTCGTCGCCTGATTGTCGATCAGCACGATCACCCCGTCATCACCGCAATCGAACTTGAGAGAGCCGTCAAATGTCTTGCCGTTCAGACCTTTCTGGATCCCGTCGACGATGTCCTGAAGCATGGTATGTCCTTTCCCCGTTGACCTTTGCGTAAAGAAAAACGGGCGAAACAGGCAAGGGTGACGCTACTGGAACTGACTGGTCAGCGAAGACAAAAAAACCCGGCGCCTTCTTGGACACCGGGTTCGTCTTCCAACAATGACGTGAATTACTTGGACAGACGCTTTTCGCGCGCGGCCAGCAATTTCAGGCGCAGAGCGTTCAACTGGATAAACCCGGCTGCGTCTTTCTGATCATATGCCCCGGCATCGTCTTCGAAAGTCACGTGCTCTTCTGAATACAGCGAGTGATCCGACCAGCGGCCAACGGTCGAGGCCAGACCTTTGTACAGTTTGACGCGGACGGTACCGGTGACGTGTTCCTGCGACTTGTCGATGGCGGCCTGCAACATTTCGCGTTCGGGTGAGTACCAGAAGCCGTTATAGATTGCTTCCGCATATTGCGGCATCAGCTGATCTTTAAGGTGCATCGCGCCACGGTCCATGGTGATCGACTCGATGCCACGGTGCGCTTCCAGCAGAACGGTGCCACCCGGCGTTTCATAGATGCCGCGCGATTTCATTCCCACAAAGCGACCCTCGACCAGATCGAGACGGCCTATGCCGTGTTTGCCGCCGTATTCGTTCAGTTTGGTCAGGATGGTCGCGGGGCTCATCGCTTTGCCATTGATGCTGACCGCGTCGCCTTTTTCGAAACCGATCTCGATGAATTCGGGCTTGTTCGGCGCATCTTCGGGGTGAACGGTGCGCTGATAGACATAGTCGGGCGCCATATCGGCGGGGTCTTCCAGAACCTTACCCTCGGACGAGGTGTGCAGCAGGTTGGCATCGACAGAGAAGGGTGCCTCGCCGCGTTTGTCCTTGGCAATCGGGATCTGGTTTGCTTCGGCAAATTCCAACAGCTTGGTCCGGCTGGTCAGGTCCCATTCGCGCCAGGGCGCGATCACCTTGATGTCGGGGTTCAGCGCGTAAGCCGCCAGTTCGAACCGCACCTGATCATTGCCCTTGCCGGTCGCGCCGTGGGCCACCGCGTCGGCACCGGTGGCTTCGGCAATCTCAACCAGACGTTTCGAGATCAGCGGGCGCGCGATCGAGGTGCCCAGCAGATACAGGCCCTCATACTGCGCATTGGCGCGGAACATGGGGAAGACGAAATCGCGGACGAATTCCTCGCGGACATCCTCAATAAAGATATTCTCGGGCTTGATTCCCAGCATCTCGGCCTTTTGGCGCGCTGGCTCAAGTTCCTCACCCTGACCCAGATCGGCAGTGAAGGTTACGACCTCACAACCATACTCGGTCTGCAGCCATTTCAGGATGATCGAAGTATCAAGGCCACCGGAATAGGCCAGAACAACTTTCTTGGGCGCGGACATCTGACTTCCCCTTATTCATAAGACGATTGGCCCCTAACGGGTTTTGTGAGCGGGGGCAAGTTATCTGCGTTGACGCAGGGTCTGAATTGGGGTGAAACGGTCGGATAGAGAACAAGGATTGGTTGCGAGGGCGGTTCAAAGATGTTGGGTTGGCAGATTTTTGTCCATTCCGTGCGGATGGTATTTGGAAATATCAAACAGGTGCTGCAGATCACTGTAGGTCCCGCCTTGATCGCAACAGCGCTGATCGTAGCGCTATTCATGGTGTCAGGCATTCCGTTGGAAGCTTTTGACGAAGGCGCAGGAGAATTGCCACCGGGAGCGTCGGTAGGTGGTATTTTTCTATTCGTTATTGGCCTGATCGCCGTGCTTCTTGTCACAATCTTCTGGATCGCGGTTTCTTGGCACCGCTATATCCTACTCGAAGAATATCCCACTGGTATCTTCCCAACCTTTCGGTTTGATAGAATTCTCGCCTATCTGGGACGCGCCTTGATGTTGGGAATACTGATGGTAATCGCGTGGATGCCGATGGGGCTGGTCTTTGCATTGCTTGGGGAAAGCCTCGCAGGTTTGTCGATCATCCTGTTTTTGGTTTACGTGGTCTTTCTGTTGGTGTGCTTCTACCGGCTGTCGATTATCCTGCCTGCAGCCGCAATTGGGGTCCCCATCACACTCGGCGAAGCATGGACCAAAACGCAGGGTATCGCAGGCTCGATATTGGTGCTGCTCGTTGTTTCGTTCCTGTTCCAATTTCTTGTGCAGCTTGTTTTTACGGCTCTGGCGATCATTCCGGTGCTGGGAATCTTGTTGACGGTGTTCTTTGGAACTCTGGTTCTCCCGATGATCAACGTCAGCATCCTGACAACCATGTACGGAATCTTCATCGAAAAGCGGAAACTCACCTGACCGCGCCCGTACACATATGTATTCCTTGCCCTTTTAGTCGGGATAAGCCAGTGAAGCGATCATGACCGATTTCGTGACCCGCGCCCGCGCTGCCGAACAGGCAATGCGCTCTGTGTTTCCTGCAACGCCGCTGCAACGGAATGCCCATCTGTCCGACCGCTATGGCGCCGATATCTGGCTTAAGCGTGAGGATCTCAGCCCAGTGCGGTCTTACAAGATCCGCGGCGCGTTCAATGCCATGCGCAAGCAGCAAGGGCAGGACCTGTTCGTCTGCGCCAGTGCGGGCAATCATGCGCAGGGCGTTGCCTATATGTGCAAACATCTGAACGTACGCGGTGTCATTTTCATGCCTGTGACCACGCCGCAGCAGAAAATCCAGAAGACCCGGATTTTCGGCGGCGACAATATCGAGATCCACCTGACCGGAGACTATTTCGACGACACGCTGGCCGCCGCGCAAGACTGGTGCGCCCAGCAAGGTGGGTACTTTCTGTCGCCCTTTGATGATGAGGACGTGATCGAAGGTCAGGCGTCCTTAGCGGTTGAGATTGAGGAACAGCTTGGACAGGTTCCCGATCATGTCATCTTGCCAGTGGGTGGTGGTGGCATGTCGTCTGGCGTGGCCACATGGTTCGAGGGTCGGACGCATTGTCTGTTCGTGGAGCCGGCGGGTGGCGCTTGTCTGCGCGCGGCTTTGGCGGCGGGCCATCCGGTGGCTCTGGATCACGTAGATACATTTGTCGACGGTGCGGCAGTAGGTCGGATCGGTGAAAAGCCGTTTGAGCTGTTGAAATCTCACCATTTGTCCGACGTTTTGGTTCTGTCCGAAGATCGCATCTGTACCACCATGATCGAAATGCTGAACGTCGAGGGCATCGTGCTGGAACCAGCGGGGGCCCTGGCGGTTGAGGCTGTGGGCGACGTGCAAAGCTTTATCCGGGGTAAGACCGTGGTGTGCGTCACCTCGGGCGGCAATTTCGATTTCGAACGCTTGCCCGAGGTTAAGGAACGGGCGCAGAGGTATTCGGGCGTCAAAAAATACTTCATCCTCCGCCTGCCACAACGTCCAGGCGCATTGAAGGAATTTCTGGGCATTCTAGGTCCTGAGGACGATATTGCCCGCTTTGAGTACATGAAAAAATCGGCCCGCAATTTCGGATCCGTCCTGATCGGTATCGAAACGCGAAAGCCTGAGAATTTTGTGCGCCTGTTTGCGCATCTTGATGATGCGGGCTTTACCTATACCGACATTACCGAAGACGAAACGCTGGCGCAGTTCGTGATCTGAAGCCACGATCAATTTGTGTGTCTCTCCGGCCTGTTCAATCTTCATTTCGATTTCTGGAATTGCCGGGAAATGTAGCGTCGCGAACAAGAAGAAGCCACGCTGACATTCGCTAAAGACTGCCGAGCCCCGCCTTAAATTCGGCGGTTGAGCGTTCAAAAATGCTGAGGATATTGGCAAAGTCGACCGCCTTGCTGTCCCCTTGTGCCGATTGTCGTTCCCCGTCCTGACACAGCTTGGCCACAGCCTCGAATCCAAGGCTCAGCGCGCTACCTTTTACGAAATGCAGGTTTTGTTCAAACTCTGTGCGGGCGGTGTCGTTCCGAAGCCGGGTAAGGGCTTCGTTCACCTCGTCAAGGAAGATCTGCACCACTTCATCAAACTCATTGGCGCCAACCACGTCCCTTAGTTGCCGGACCCTGGACCAGTTGATCATACCATCCTCGCTTTATCTGCCCGGGGATTTGGTATCGCGGAACCGGTAAAGAGCAGGTTAAGCGGAATGAATTTCGGCTTTCACCCATTGTTAAACTGCGGCTCGATAGGGTCTTCCCATTCCGATAAGCGCCGTTGGGTAGAGGGTTAAGGTGACGAGGGTCAGTCAGGCAGACAGTGGATCAGATCTGGATTTTGGTGTGATCCAAAAGGTGCTTGTTGTCGATGACAGCCGCCTGCAGCGCCGTATTCTGGTCGCCTCGCTCAAAAAATGGGGCTTCGACGTGCTTGAGGCCGATAGCGGCGACGTTGCGATTGAAATGTGCGCGGCGGACCCGCCGGATCTTGTACTCAGCGATTGGGTTATGCCGGGGATGAGCGGGCTGGATTTCTGCAAGGCGTTCCGCGCCTTGGACAACAAGCAATACAGCTATTTCATCCTTCTGACCTCCAAAAGCGAAAAGCAAGAAGTGGCGCGCGGTCTGGATGCCGGCGCGGATGATTTTCTGATCAAACCGCTTGAGGCAGATGAGCTGCGAGCGCGTATATCAGCTGGTGCGCGTATTCTGGATATGCAGCGCGAATTGTCCAAGAAAAATCAGATGATCGAAACCGCGCTTGAGGAGCTGCGCGTCGCCCATGACGCGATCGACAAGGACCTGATCCAGGCACGCAAGATACAGGAATCGCTAGTACCCGAATTGACGCGCGATTTCGGCAAGTCCCGGGTCAGCATGTTGCTGAAACCCTGCGGCCATATCGGCGGCGATCTGGTGGGGATGTTCTCTCCGGGTGTGAACAGGCTTGGGTTTTACAGTATCGATGTGTCCGGGCATGGCATCACGTCTGCGATGATGACCGCGCGTTTGGGGGGCTATCTGTCCAGCAATCATTTTGATCAGAACGTGGCGATGGCGCGGCGGTTCGACAAATTTTATGCTCTGCTACCGCCGGAAGAAGTAGCCGAAACCCTGAACTCGCGACTGATGGCGGATACGGGGATCGAAGAGTACTTCACGATGGTCTATGCCATCGTAGACTTGCGCAACGGGCATGTGAAAATGGTGCAGGCCGGGCACCCGCACCCGCTGCTGCTAAGTCAGGACGGCAGAACGGAATTTCTGGGCGAAGGCGGGTTACCTATCGGATTGCTACCGGACGTCACGTTTCAGCGGACCGAATTCTACATGCAACCCGGCGACAGGCTATTGCTGTATTCCGATGGGTTCACAGAATGCAGTCTCGCCGACGGTGGCCTGCTGGACGAGGATGGCTTGCGGCAGATGGCGCTGGATTGCGGGCCGGATCGAAACGGGACGGAGTTCCTGGACGATATGTTCTGGCGGCTGACGCAAGCGATGGCACCTGGCCGAGGTATGGATGATGATGTTTCGGCTGTTTTCTTTGAATACAACGGACACTAAAGCCGCTGTTCATGCAGCCCGGCAAAGTGGCGATCTCCGTCATTGCCCAGCAATTGGACCGCATCGGCGGTGTCCATCCATATGGCTTCATGGAACGGCTCAGACGGTGGACCCATGCGCTGGATGGGACGCGCGCGATAGATATGGCACAGCTTTTCGGCCCACAAATCGTATTCGGGCATATAAGTGAAGCGACGAAAAGCACCGATGCGGCGGGGCGACGCGATCAACCAGCCGGTTTCCTCGAACACTTCTCGGTGCAGGGCAGTGATGGGTGATTCGCCCGGATCAATTCCGCCGCCGGGCAATTGCAGATCGGGCCCGGGTTCTGTCTGACAGGTCAGCAAAAGGCTGCGGCCACGGGGCAACAACGCATAAACCCCCACCCGGCGTGTATATGTTCGCCCGGCCTGAGGGGTTTCACCAAACCGTCTGATCATGTATGGCCCCTTAAAACCCGAATAGTTCGACCTATATGCTGGCGGTATGCCAACCTGTGGCGTGTAAGGAAACCCCATGTCTCTTGGAACAAAAATCGCGTGGGACGACACCGTCCTGCCCTTTCAACTTGATGTATCGGATATGCGCGGCCGCGTGGCCCGTCTGGATGGTGTGCTTGATGGCATCCTGAGCCAGCATGACTATCCAGAAAAGGTCGAGGCTCTGGTGGCCGAGATGGCCCTGCTGACCGCATTGATCGGCCAGACAGTTGCGCTGCGCTGGAAGCTGTCCCTGCAGGTTCAGTCTAAAGGTCCGGTGCGCATGATTGCGACCGACTATTATGCGCCTCAGCAAGAGGGGGAGCCGGCCCGCATTCGCGCCTATGCCAGCTTTGACCGCGACCGTCTGACCGATGGTGCGCCCTTTGATCAAGTGGGCGAGGGGTATTTTGCCATCATGATCGACCAGGGTGAGGGGACCCAGCCGTATCAGGGGATCACCCCCTTAGCCGGTGGTTCGCTGAGTGCCTGTGCCGAGGCGTATTTTGCCCAATCAGAACAGTTGCCGACCCGGTTTTCGCTGAGCTTTGGCAAATCGACCGAACCCGGCGTTGGCAAACATTGGCGCGCCGGTGGTGTCATGCTGCAGCACATGCCTAAGGCTTCGCCCTTCGTGGCATCCAGCGAGGGCGACGGGAACATCCTGACAGCGGATGACCTTGTCGATGGTGAAGAAGGTGAAAACTGGGGCCGCGTCAACATCCTGCTGGATACGGTCGACGATTTGGAACTGATCGGTCCGTCGATTGCACCTACGGATCTGTTGGTCCGGCTGTTTCACGAGGAACAGCCGCGGGTATACGATGCGCAGTCAGTCCAATTCGGCTGTACCTGTTCAGAAGACCGTGTTCGGCAGAGCCTGTCGATCTATTCGGCCAAGGACATCGAAAAGATGACCACGCCCGAAGGCGACGTGACGGCTGATTGTCAGTTCTGCGGTGCACATTACGTGCTGGATCCTGCTACGGTCGGATTTGATGCTGACAACGCCTGATCCAACAGATCAGCTGCGGGCGGCCTTGCGCCGCCCCGGCAACGGGTCCAGTGATTTCGATCTGAACCCCGAATTTGTCCTGCCTGAGGGTCGCAAACTGCGCCCCGCCGGTGTTTTGGTTCCGATTTCAGTAGCCGATGGCGCCCCGCGCTTGATTTTGACCAAGCGATCCTCGGCGCTTAAGCATCACCCGGGGCAGATAGCGTTTCCAGGCGGCAAGCAGGATAACGGCGATGTGGATGTAACCGCCACCGCACTGCGTGAGGCGCGCGAAGAAATCGGCTTGCCGCAGGAAATGCCGGAAATTCTTGGCCACTTGCCAACGCATGAAACGGTGACCTCCTTCACGGTCACACCTGTGGTGGCGATCCTGCGGGAACCTTTCCAACCGGTGCCTGAACCGGGTGAAGTGGCAGAGGTGTTTTCGGTTCCGCTTGCACATGTGCTCAACCCCGCGAATTATGTCGTTGAATCGCGCCGCTGGCGGGGGCAAAGGCGGTATTACTTCACGGTACCTTTCGGCCCTTATTACATCTGGGGCGCAACAGCTCGAATTCTGCGGGGATTGGCAGCACGGATCAACGAATGACGCAAATCAAAGAAGACTGGGTGTCGGAATCGGCAACGCAACAGGTCTGCGCTGCCCTGACCGATGCCGGGTACCAAGCCTTGTTTGTGGGTGGATGTGTGCGCAACGCGCTGTTGGGCGCTCCGGTGTCGGATATTGACATCGCCACAGATGCGCGGCCCGACAAAGTGGTCGAGTTGGCGCAGCAAGCTGGGCTCAAGGCCATACCCACTGGGATCGATCACGGCACAGTCACCGTGGTTAGCCAGGGCATCCCGCATGAGATCACCACTTTTCGCCGTGACGTGGAAACTGATGGCCGCCGCGCCGTCGTCGCCTTTTCCGACAAGGTCGAAGAGGATGCCGCGCGTCGCGATTTCACGATGAACGCGATATATGCACGGCCCGATGGCGCTGTACTGGACCCTCTGAACGGTTTGCCTGACCTAAAGACGCGTCGCGTTCGGTTTATCGGCACTGCCGCCAACCGTATTCGCGAGGATTACCTGCGCTCGCTGCGCTATTTCCGGTTTCACGCCTGGTATGGCGATGCCGAGGCGGGGTTCGATACCGACGCTTTGGCCGCCATTGCGTCCAACCTGGATGGTCTGGCCGGCTTGTCCCGTGAACGCGTAGGGGCAGAGCTTTTGAAACTGCTTGGCGCACCTGACCCTGCGCCGTCCGTTGCTGCGATGCGCAGCGCCGGGGTACTGGTGCAACTATTGCCGGGCGCTGATGATCGTGCATTGGCCCCGTTGATTGCATTGGAACAGCAGGCAGGCGCTGATCCGGAACCGGTGCGGCGACTGGCTGCGATTGCGCCGCCGGAAGTCGCAAAAACCCTGCGCCTGAGCCGCGCGCAATTGCAGCGCCTGACCCGAATGCGGGATGAGGCGTCCAGCCCGGCCAGCTTTGCCGAATTGGGATTTCGGTACGGTGAAACAGACGGGCTTCATGAAGCGCTTTTGCGGTGTGCCTTTCTGGAACAGCCTTGGTTAGACTCGATAAAGCACGATCTCAACGTTGGTGCGGGCGCGACCTTCCCGATCAGGGCAACTGATCTGATCCCCGAGTTTACCGGCCCTGCGCTGGGCAAGAAACTGGCCGATCTTGAGGCGAAGTGGATCGCCTCGGGGTTCACACTGGGCCGCGAAGATCTGCTTGGCGGATAAAGGAAGTCTCAAAAGGGGATGACAAGTAAAAGAGTTTATGATTATTTGCCCCTGTCACATGAATGGAGGGATGCGAATGTATTACGGGATCTGGGACAGCTAAGGCTGGAACACTTTGACCCGTAAGGGTGGTGTTCTGACGCCATCTTTCTTCGCATGACTTACTTTTTGCTCAACCGGAGCACTCTCCATGTTTCGCTATTTCGAAAACCTCGTTGACCCTTTTATTGCCTACAAGGAAACCGACACGCCGCCGACGCGGTTGTGGCCATTCATGCTGGATTACTCGCAACCATTCATGCGGGTGTTCTTCTGGGCTGGTTTAATCTCTGTCGTTGTTGCGGCAGTTGAAGTTGGCCTGATTTACTACATGGGCCGGGTGGTTGACCTGCTGTCGGGTCCACCGGCCGAGGTCTGGCAGAACCACGGCACCGAATTTATCTTGGTGGCGGCGTTTGTGCTGCTGCTGCGCCCGATGCTGCATGTCGTGGATGTGCTGTTGTTAAACAACACGATCCTGCCGAACTTTGGCACCCTGATCCGCTGGCGTGCCCACAAACACGTTCTGCGCCAATCCGTCGGTTGGTTCGAGAATGATTTTGCCGGACGCATTGCCAATCGGATCATGCAAACGCCGCCCGCCGCAGGCGAGGCTGTGTTTCAGGTGTTTGACGCCATCTCATTTTCAATAGCCTATCTGATTGGCGCGGCGATCCTGTTGATGGCGGCGGATCCACGGTTGCTGTTGCCGCTGCTGATCTGGTTTGCGCTTTACGCCATTCTGGTGCGCTGGACGGTAAAAAGGGTCGGTCCGGCTTCGCAGGCTGCGTCCGATGCGCGCTCGGCCGTGACGGGTCGGGTGGTGGACAGCTATACCAACATCCATTCGGTCAAGATGTTCGCCCATAACGAACAAGAGTTGGACTATGCCCGCGAAGCCATTGAAGAAACGCGTCGTACCTTTCAGGTCGAAATGCGGATTTTCACCATAATGGATGCGGTACTGGTCGCTCTGAACGGTTTGCTGATCGTCGGCGTGGTTGGTTGGGCCATTTCCCTGTGGATGCAAGGGAGCGCATCTGTGGGTGTCGTTGTGGCGGCGACTGCTTTGACCCTGCGACTGAACGCGATGACTGGATGGATCATGTGGGCGCTGACCAGCTTCTTCCGTCAGCTTGGTGTCGTGGCCGAAGGCATGCAGACCATTGCCCAGCCCGTTGACCTGTTGGATGTGCCGAATGCCAAGCCCTTGCAGCTGAGCAAGGGCCAGATCGACATCCGTGATCTGTCACACCATTACGGTCGCAAGACCGGCGGGCTGGATCACATCAATCTGACCCTCAATCCGGGCGAAAAGATCGGTCTGATCGGGCGGTCCGGTGCGGGAAAATCGACCCTAGTTAAGTTGCTATTGCGGTTTTACGACGTTGAACAGGGCGCGATCCTGATTGACGATCAGGACATTTCCAGGGTCACGCAGGACAGTTTGCGCAGCCATATCGGTATGGTTCAGCAGGACAGCGCCCTGTTGCATCGGTCGGTGCGTGACAACATCCTCTATGGTCGCCCCGATGCCACCGAAGAACAGATGATTGCCGCCGCCAAACAGGCTGAGGCGCATGAGTTCATCCTTGATCTGCAAGACCCAGAAGGGCGCATGGGGTATGATGCGCATGTGGGCGAGCGAGGTGTGAAACTGTCCGGAGGTCAACGGCAGCGCGTGACGCTGGCGCGGGTGATCCTGAAGGACGCACCCATTTTGCTGTTGGACGAGGCGACATCCGCTCTAGATTCCGAGGTCGAAGCGTCAATTCAGGAAACTCTCTACGGTATGATGCAAGGAAAAACCGTGATCGCCATTGCCCACCGGCTGAGCACCATCGCGCAGATGGACCGTATTCTGGTCATGGATGGTGGTCGGATCGTTGAACAGGGCGGGCATTCCGAACTGTTGGCGCAAGGTGGGCTTTACGCCCAGTTCTGGGCGCGGCAATCTGGGGGCTTCCTGAATCCGGAGGCCGCTTAATGAGGATTGCCGACCTCATAAACCCGTTCAAAAACATCGAAACGCCCCCGCCGCAATCGCTGGGGGCGTTCATTCGCTGGTGCCTGTCTGGCGCATGGCCAATGATCTTCGTCGCAGCGTTTTTCTCGGCTACTGCGGGTGCGATGGAGGCGGGCACTGCGTGGATGCTGGGCCTGGTCATTGACGCAGCAACCACAAGCGGACCCGAGAACTTTCTGACCGCCAACAACGTCTGGATGATCCTTGGGGTCGTTGCGTTTTTCATGCTACTGCGGCCAGCCCTGTTCGGGCTTTCGTCGTTGACCAACAACTATATCGTCATGCCCAATATCACGCCGTTGGTTCTGGCCAAGCTGAACCGGTGGACGCTGGGCCAGTCGGTCACCTATTTTGACGACGATTTTGCAGGGCGGATCGCGCAGAAGCAGATGCAAACATCCAACGCGATGGCGTCGGTGGTATCCGAGACGATCAGTGCGATCGTGTTTGCCTTGGCCTCGCTGGCGGGCTCATTGCTTTTGTTAGGGTCTATTCATCCGTTGGTTATGTTGCCATTTGCGGCTTGGCTGGTTGTGTATTTCCTGCTTGTCCGTTGGTATCTGCCGCGCATCCGTAAACGCTCAGCGGCGCGGGCAGGCGCTCGCGCGATGGTGTCCGGGCAAGTCGTCGACACGATCACCAATATCAAAACCGTTAAACTGTTTGCCCACTCTGACTTCGAAGATCAGGCCGCGCGGAATTCCATGGTTGATCTGCGAGAAAAGATGTTGGCGTTCGGAAGCCTGTCGGCCAGTTTCCGCTTTATCTTAATGCTGTTGGCCGGGGTTCTGCCGGTTTTGCTGATAGGTGCAACGCTGTGGCTGTGGCAAGTGGGATCCGCGACAGCCGGTGACATTGTGGCCGCGGGTGCCATTTCGATCCGCATTGCCCAGATGACCGGTTGGGTCAGTTTCACCCTCATGGGTCTTTACGCAAATGTTGGCGAGATCGAGAACGGCATGAATACGCTGGCCAAGCGCGAACGGGTCGAGGATCAAACGGGCGCGGCGGAGTTGTCCGTGCCCGAAGGCCAGATCACCTTTGACCATGTCAGCTTTGCCTACGGTCGGGATGTTGGCGGTGTATCAGGCCTGAACATGACCGTGCACCCCGGCGAGAAACTGGGCATTGTCGGCGCTTCGGGGGCAGGGAAATCAACCTTGGTTTCGCTGCTGTTGCGCCTGTACGACGGTGAAAAGGGCACGATCTTGATAGATGGTCAGGACGTATCCGGAGTAACGCAGGACAGCTTGCGCCGTCAGATCGGCATGGTCACGCAGGAAACCGCGATGTTCAATCGGTCGGCGCGGGAGAATATTCTTTATGGCCGCCCTGACGCCTCGGAAGAGGAAATGATCGAGGCGGCCAAAAAGGCCGAGGCGCATGAATTCATCCTCAGCCTTCAGGATGCCCACGGACGCACCGGCTATGAAGCACATCTGGGCGAGCGCGGAGTGAAGCTTAGCGGTGGCCAGCGACAGCGGATTGCGCTGGCGCGCGCCATTTTGAAGGATGCGCCAATATTGGTGCTGGATGAGGCAACCTCGGCGCTGGATTCCGAGGTTGAGGCCTCGATCCAGACGGCGTTGCATCGGGTGATGCAAGGCAAGACGGTTCTGGCTATCGCGCATCGGTTGTCCACACTCAGCGAGATGGACCGGATTATTGTCCTGGACCAAGGGCGTATCGTGGAAACCGGCACACATGACGCGTTGTTGGACCAGGGTGGGCTGTATGCCCGGTTCTGGCATCGTCAGTCAGGCGGGTTCATTCAGGCTGAAGCTGCGGAATAAGGGTTTTGTTGCCGGCCAAGCCCCGGTATCAGGCACCCCATGACGCAAACTTACACTATTTCCCGCCTTGGTCATCAAGGCGATGGCATCGCTGATGGCCCCGTTTACGCTCCGCGTACCTTGCCGGGTGAGGTCGTCAGCGGCACGCTGCTGGATCAATTTCTGACAGAAATCCGTGTCGAGACGCCCTCGGACCAGCGGATCAAGGCACCGTGTCGTCACTACAAGTCCTGTGGTGGATGTCAGTTGCAGCACGCGACAGATGGATTCGTTGCGGATTGGAAGGTCGAGGTGGTGCGCACCGCGTTGGCCGCTCAGGGGTTGGAGGCGTCGATGCGCCCGATCCATACGTCACCAGAACGGTCCCGCCGTCGCGCGACGATCGCGGTTCGACGGACGAAAAAGGGCGCTCTGGCCGGGTTCCATGGCCGTGCGTCAGACACGATCACCGAGATCCCGGATTGCCATTTGCTCGACCCGGCGCTGATCGCGGCCATTCCGGTTGCCGAAGCACTGGCGATTCTGGGTGGCAGCCGTAAAGGCGTGTTGGCGGTGACGCTAACCTTGTCCGAATCCGGGCTTGATGTGGCGGTCAAAGGCGGCAAACCGCTGGACGGCCCGCTTGAGTCAGCTTTGGCACAAGCGACCGAGAAACACGGTCTTGCCCGGCTCAGCTGGGATGGTGAAGTAATTGCCATGCGCCGGCCACCCGTCCAGCGATTTGGGCATGCAGATGTTGTTCTGCCGCCCGGCGCGTTTCTGCAGGCGACAAAGGACGGAGAACAGGCTCTGTTAAAGGCC
Organism: Ruegeria sp. Alg231-54; assembly: GCF_900143525.1. Classification (GTDB taxonomy): domain Bacteria; phylum Pseudomonadota; class Alphaproteobacteria; order Rhodobacterales; family Rhodobacteraceae; genus Ruegeria. The sequence goes on from NZ_FREZ01000006.1 coordinate 127,405, forward strand.
GTTTCCGAAGCTGTGGGCGGTTCCAAACGCATTGTGGATCTGTTTGCCGGCAGCGGCACATTCTCTTTGCCTCTGGCAGAAGGGGCCGAGGTTCACGCCGTCGAGGGCGAAGCTGCGATGACGCAAGCGCTGGATCAGGGGTGGCGCAGGGCGCAGGGCCTCAAACGGATAACGACCGAGGCACGGGACCTATTTCGGCGACCGCTGATGCCGGATGAGCTAAAGTCTTTTGACGCTGTGGTGATCGACCCGCCACGCGCCGGGGCCGAGGCGCAAGTGACCGAACTGGCGCAAGCCCTGCGCCCGGTGATTGCCTATGTGTCCTGCAACCCGGTGACCTTCGCCCGCGATGCGAAAATTCTTGTTAATGCGGGCTACACCCTTGAATGGGTACAGGTCGTTGACCAATTTCGATGGTCGTCACACACCGAACTTGCGGCACGGTTCACCCTGAACCCTTAAGACTTACAGGAGACCACCCGAATGGGGATCACCCAACGCCTGCTGACCCTAATCGAAGCACCAGCTTTCGGGAAGTTCATTACCGGTGTCATAATCTTCAATGCGGTGCTGCTGGGAATGGAGACATCACCCACCCTTATGGATGTTGCAGGTCCATTGATCGTGACATTGGACAGCCTTTGCCTGACCATTTTCGTTGTTGAAATTTCGATTAAACTTCTGGCCACTGGGCGCAGGTTTTTCACCAACGGCTGGAATGTCTTTGATTTCGTGATTGTCGGCATCGCTCTTGTACCGGGTGGGTCCGGCCTGTCGGTGCTGCGGGCATTGCGGATTTTGCGGGTTCTGCGCGTCATCTCGGTCGCGCCACGCCTGCGCCGCGTGGTCGAAGGGTTCATTTCGGCCTTGCCTGGCATGGCCAGCGTGTTCCTTCTTATGGCGATCTTGTTTTACATCGGCGCGGTGATTTCAACCAAACTGTTCTCGCAGACTTTCCCGGACTGGTTCGGCGATCTGGGCCTTTCAGCCTATACGCTGTTCCAGATCATGACGCTGGAAAGCTGGTCTATGGGGATCGTGCGCCCGGTAATGGAGATCTATCCTTACGCCTGGCTGTTTTTTGTGCCGTTCATAATGGTGACCACTTTTGCGGTGGTAAACCTACTGGTTGGTCTGATCGTGAATTCGATGCAAGACGCGCACCATGCCGAGGACGAAGTCAAAACCGACGCCTATCGTGACGAAGTGCTGGAGCGGCTTGAAAGCATCGAACGTCGCCTGACAGAGCAGCAAAACATCAAAAAGTGATTTCAGTTTTCACATTTTCTGGCATAATACAGAAAAAAAGAGCAGCAGGCAGTGAACATGGATCGTCGAGCATTTGGATTGGGTGCAATGGCAACGCTGAGCCTCTCAGCTTGTGCCTCGGCCAACCCCAGAATTCTAACTTACAACGGACCCGAAGTGACCTCTCTGGTCATCAACAAGGGAACGCGGAAACTATATCTTCTGCACAATGATAAGATCCTGAAAGAATACAGGGTTGATCTTGGATTTGCGCCCAACGGTACCAAAGCAAAGCGAGGCGACGGGCGTACGCCGGAAGGCAGCTACCTGATTGATCGGCACAATCCCAATAGCCGCTATCATCTGTCTCTGGGGATCTCGTACCCGAATTCTGAAGATGTTGCGAAAGCGAAGGCCATGGGTGTCGATCCGGGCGGCGATATCTTTATCCACGGACAACCGAACCGTCGCAAAGAGCGTAGGCGCGCTAAAAAGACGTCGGATTGGACCGCGGGCTGCATCGCCGTCAAGAATGACGAGATCGAAGAGATCTATTCAATGGTAAACCGGGGTACGCTGATTACTCTGCGTCCCTAATCGGTTTCCAGGGCCCAAATCCGAACTGCATATAGTCACGCTGGTACGACTGCCCGGCCAGCGTTTCCAGTTTGTCGTCATAAATCTCGGCCAGGGTAAACGGAGTATCCGGTTCGCTGAGTTCGGGTAGGGGCGCTGTGCTGTGACCCATCCGGCGCGCCAGAGCGGGCAGGGCGGTTGTGACTTCATCCTCCCTCAGGATCAGGTCGGGCAATGCGAAGGACGCCATCCCCTCAAGGGCCTGCGATTGACTGCACCATGCCGCATCCACGCGTATGGCGGTCTGTTGGGCAAGGTTTTGACGCAGGAATTTCAGGAACGCCGAAAACGCCTCGTAATGCTGCTCAACCGGGTAATTTCCATCGCGCAATTGTCCGGGGATCGGAATCTTTAGCCGGTTGCGCAGGACGTGTCGGATTTTCGGATAGGCGCCGGAACCCGTGTTAAGGATATGTCTGCAAAAAGCCCGATGCGCGCGCGCCATTGGGTGTTGCAGCACGGCGAACTTTCGATGCCCGGGATTGGATAAAAACCACTGACGCGTCTGCTTTCTGTTTTGATTGGTCAGCAATTGCTCGACATCAACATGGTCCAGCGCGGCCATCCACCTTGTTACCGGGCTTTCCATTCCCCCGCGGATGGGCATGTACATCAGCGGCGTCTTTGGTGCGGCAACGTAGTTCGCCACCAAGGGGCGTCGGCGCGGTTCGAAATTCGGAGTGCTGTGCAGGTTGAAGCTGTCGATTTGTGACAACGCCTGCTCCATCTCATCAGGGTTCGTCACCTTTGCCAGGGCCGGCTCGGGGTTTTGCGGTTTGAGTGTTTCGTCGATTGCCGACAGCCTGCCGGACACACCCAGCCAGGCGGCAAGACCATTCAACAAGCGCACCTGGTTAAGGTCTTCATAAGCAATGTAAAAAGGGGTCTGGCCGCTTTGCTGCAAACGCTGCGATAGCATCAGATGATATTCATGCTGCCGGTTCAGGTATTTCATGAACGCTTCGGCATCGAACTCAACGCGTGCTTCGCGACGACGCTTGATGTTTTTCAGCTGCCACTGCTTGGTTTCGCGCGCAATCTTCAATGAGATGAAACTGTCCAGAGGATTTCGGGTCAGAATGATCTTGGCGCAACGCGGATTGCCCAAAGCAGGCTCTAACACACGTGGATCATGTCCCTGAAAAAGGCGAAACCCGTTCAGTTCTCCTGGTGCCTGCCGAATTGCCTCAAGCAATGTGGCAGGGTCACGATCCCGCTCTTCCACCGAGATGCCCAGCAGAGTGTCGGATTTTAAGCGCCCGATGAAATGGGGATTGAACGCCTCGCCATGGCTGGTGACTCCTTCGATACCGTTCAGGTTCGCCTCAAGCAGGTTGGAACCGGTCCGCATGGCTGCAAGAATGATAAAATAGTCAAATTGGGGCGTCATTTATCTTTACTGCACCAGATAGGGTTTTCGATATGGCCGGACCCGGTCTGCAAAGCTGTCGTCCGGTGGGAAATCGCCCATGAGATACGGGTGCATGCCCTGGTTCTTCAGGTTTTGCAGGAACTGGCCAAACCCGGACAGATCCACCATTTTTGGTGCTTCGGTCAGGTGGCTGGTTTGTGTGGTTCCGGTATCCTCGACCGCGGTCTGCAAAGGCTCGACCGGAGATTCAACGAATTCTGCCAACGTCCACCTGCGAACTCGCGCCTTGGTCCAGACAGAAGACAGAATTTCCAGTTGCTTGGTTTCGATCTGCTGCAGCCGGGCGGCTTCGGCGCGGATATCGGCAAAGTTCAGGTTTGATCGAAACAGCGGGATTGCCCAAGCCCCGGTTATGACGGAAATCAGTGCATTCTTGTCCCGAGCCAAGAGCCAGTTGATCTCTTGCGTGTCAGCGGGGCCAAACTGAAAACACTGTTTTTCGCCACGCGTGTTCCAGATTAGGTTCGAAAGGAAAGCCGTTGGGTTGTAATCCCGCAGCTTTGCGCAATCGCTGAGACTGCCGTTGACGATGGTTTCTCCGCCGGCGAATTCAGCGCGCTTCGGGTCAAACAGATGCCCGTGGACACGCGCGCCGGTGATGTTGCTCAACCAGGGTTCAAAATCTTCGAACACTTCGGCAAAGCCCTGAAAAACCGAATACGGAGAGGACGTCAGCCCGTTTTCGTTGCCGTGCCTTGGAAACCGGCTTTGCATGTACAACCCGTCACGCCCACGTGTGCGCCGTTCGACCGCTTTGGAAAACACCCGGTCAATTTTGCTTGGGTTGGGCTCTGTGGGTTTCATGGCGCCGGCCTGATCGGTCAGAAAGGCCTGATACAGGCGATCCGCGTTGGGCCAGGCTTTGCGGGCAACAAAACAGTCGGATCTGCGCAGTAGCTGCAGGTGATCGTCATAGAAAATATGCGGACGACCCTGATAGTCGAATTTGGACAGGGTCAGAGACCGGCTTTCGATATGGGTGGAATACAGGCGCGCCAGTGTCTGGAAGTAACTTTCGTCGGGGATCCAGACGCGCCGAAAATACCGGTCATAGGTCTTGCGCTTTGGATCCTGCAATATGGCTGACAGGGTTTGGCGGGTCAGGCACCACCATTGACTACCCATATGCGGCACCAGCCCTTCGGGTATGTAGCGTCGAATGCGCAATGCGCGTTGCAGTTTCACATAGGCGTCAAACAATTTACGGTTCTTGCGCCACGAGAACGGAAATCTCAGGGTAAAGCGTTCCTGATCCAAGCCCCCCATAGTCCAGCTTACATCAGAGGTTGTGGCGCTTTCGATGAAATCCACGCGCGGCCGGTCCGCGAGGTAGTTGACCAATTCATCCACTGGCCGCAACGGAAGGCAGGAGCCCGAAGTCAGGAAAACATGGCGGACATCTGGAAACGTCTCAAGCATCAGCGTGGCAGCAGATTGCGAGGCGGCAACGATGCCCCACCCACCCCAGTTGCAGACATGACGGTCAGAGAACCGGATCAGCGGGTCATTTGCACAGGCGGCAACGAATTCCGCATAGACCTTGTTTGGCACCTTGCGATCCACATGGATCACCACCGGGCACCCCGAAGAGGTCCAGTGTCGAGCCACTTGGCCGGCCCGGTTCAGCGCGGTGTGAACCAGCATGATGATGCCCAGGTTGCTCATGCCCAGTTTCCTTTCGACATGAGGCCCAGAATCTCAAGCTGTCGCCAGTTGATGTAGGCTTCGGATTTGTCGCACCAGAACTCGGGCATGCCCGCCAGATGTTCGGCGTAGGCGCGATATTCGTCAGAGCTGCGGTAATGCTGGCCGCGCTCCATCTCTTCCTGGGCCTTCTCGCCCAATGTGCTGATGAGTTTGGCGTGCAACAACGCACCGCTTGTTTTTTCACCACCCCATTCATCAAATACCTGGTTCAATCCGCGCGGCAACAACGCATGGGTCGAGCTGACATAGACATAGCGCTTGTCCCATTTCACCAATGGAATCTTGTTTAGCGCAGGCGCTTTTTTCGGCGTGTCTTTAAAGAATACCCGCGCGCGGGGTCCGCCTTGAATCCAGAGATTTCCGTAGGTCGGGTTTTTTGTGATCGTATAATTGCCTGCATCAAACCATTTGGCGATTTCGAACGGGTTTTGCCCCTCGGAATAGATGGCGTCTTCGACCGGCCCTTCGGGATACATATCGATCAGCATTGCACTGAAGCTGCGCACGGCGCAGCCGTCCAGCCAGTCGGTCAGGGCACGGATCGGTCGGGTATCGCAGAACGGATAGATGAAGAATTCGTCCGGATCAACGGTCAGAACCCAGTGGCGGTGTGCATATTTGCGCAACAGATAGTTTGTCCAGTCCACCCCAAACGACGCACGCTTATAGCTTGCATCGGCTCGCCAGACCGACACGTCGGGTTGACCCGCCAGATATTCAAGTGATCCGTCATTGCTGGCGTTGTCTACGAACAGAAAATGGTTGATGCCCAGTTGCCGGTAGTAGGCCAGAAAATACGGCAGGCGAATTTTCTCATTCCGTATGACGCTGACCAGCAGGACGTCTTTCCGCGTTATCAAATTTGTATTTACGGAAACGGGAACAAGGTCGCGCAGCTTTCGAAGGCAACGCAATATACGGCGCTTGCGCCGCAATCTCATTCGGTATGAATCCAATAGGCCCACGCGACTGCCCAACCTTTGTTATTTACGCGAGCGTGCCCGGAGGCTGTACAAGCCAGAGTGGTGCCGGACAATTGCCGTTTTATGCCATTTTTCCATCTTTCGAAGCAACGACTTTAAAAACCGTTAGTTTGAGTTGTGGCTTTCCCAGTCAATTGTTCCCATCAGACCCAACTGCTGCAATGAGTTCCAACCGGTGTATCGCTTGGACTCTGGCGCCCATATGACGGGGCGATCCGTGATGCCGTCATAGTAGTCTGCAAACTGTTCGGGATCGTGAAAGTGTTGCCGGCGCTCTTTCTCGATCTTTGATTTTTCCACAACTTCGGGCAGGAATTTGGTGTGCAACAATACACCGGAAGGCGCTGTGTCGCCGGGGCCTCCGTAACTGGCGTTCAGATGGCGTGGTAATGCGGAATGGCACGAATTTACATAGGCGTAGCGCCGCGACCACCGGACCAACGGGATTTTGTTCAGTGTCGGAGATCGACGCGGGGTGTCGGCAAAAAACATGCGCTCGCGCGCGCCGCCCTGCACCCAAAGGTTGCCCAGCGGGCTTTGCCGTTGTGCCCGGTAGGGGGCGGCATCAAACCAACTCACCACCTCGACCGGGTCGGTTTCAGGATCGTAGCCTTGTTCCCCCAGCGGGCCTTTGGGATAAAGATCCAGCATCAGCGCGCCGAATGCCACCCGCCCCTGATCATCCAGCCAGTCAGTCAGATCGCGCAGAGGCCGGGCGTCATGATTGGGGTAAATCAACAACTCATCCGCATCGACCATCAGGGTCCAGTGGTTGTGCCCATAGCGCATTTGCAGCCAGGTCAGCCAATCCAGCCCATAGCGCGACGTGCGATAGCTGTCCCGAGTCTGCCACAGTGACACGTCCGGCTGTTCCTTGAGAAAGGGTACCGAGCAATCGTCGCTGTCGTTGTCGACGATCAGAAAGTGATCAACCCCCAATGCACGATAATGGCGCAGGAACCAGGGCAGGCGGGTGATTTCATTGCGCAGCGTAGTGAAAGCCAGAATGCCACCGGGTTTAATGTTCGCCGTGCGGTCGCTCAGACAAGACAATTGATGGCGGCTGCGAAAGGACCGCCACAACAACCGCTGTCGTTTTAGCCGCAACTTGTACATTTGCACCCATGAGATGGGCGGAAGTGCATCTTCCCCTGAACCAGTCACAACAGGCTCATTTATCGTAGTGGCCGTTCTGATGCCAGCGCCACGCATCGGCAATCATTGTCTCTAACGTTGATCTTTCGGGGGACCAGCCAAGTTCTTCCCCAGCGCGCACAGAACCAGAAACCAACTTTGTGCAATCCCCAGCTCGGCGCGGTCCGATTGTATAGGGCACGTCGCGGTTGGTGACGGCGTTGGAGTGGCTGATCACCTCCATCACCGAAAACCCCGATCCGGTGCCCAGGTTGAAGACGCGGCTGTCTTTGCCTTGCTCCAACCAGTTCAATCCCAAAACGTGGGCATCGACCAGATCGCAAACATGTACATAATCGCGGATGCAGGTGCCGTCTGGTGTTTCGTAGTCCGTCCCAAAAACGGTCAGCCCATCGCGCTTGCCGTCGATGGCGTCCAACATCAGCGGCACAAGGTGGGTTTCCGGGCGGTGGAATTCGCCCACCTCGCCATCGGGATCGGCACCGGCCACGTTGAAATACCGAAAGATCACGTGGTTCAGCCCGTGCGCGGCCTTGAAATCGCGCAGGATATCTTCGATGGCACGTTTTGAGGCGCCGTATGCGTTCAGCGGCAGTTGCGGCGTGTCTTCGTCCAGCACCACATTGTCATGCTCGCCATAGGTGGCGCAGGTGGACGAAAATACAAAGTTCTCACATCCGGCGGCCACGGCGGCTTCGATCAAAGTCAGTGAACCGGTCACGTTGTTGGACCAGTATTTGCCAGGCTCGGACATGGCCTCACCCACTTGGCTGAGAGCGGCAAAATGCATCACGGCCAAGGGTTCGTATTTGGCGAACACCTCATCCAGCCGGGCACGATCCAACAGATCGCCCTGTTCGAACGGGCCAAACTTCACCGCATCTTGCCAGCCGGTAACCAGATTGTCGAAGGTCACAGGCGTGTAACCAGCCTGAGAAAGCGCCTTACAGGCATGAGATCCAATGTACCCGGCACCGCCAGTGACAAGAATGTTTTTCATAATCGTTCCAAATTGCGGTGCCACGCCCGGTTAGACGTCGTCTTGACAGGAGTTCAGGTGAAAATGGGTCAATCCAACCCCATAGCGGCCATCATCTCTTCGAGCTTCGGCACATCTTGCGGGTTGTTTAATTCCCAGAATTGGCGGCCCTTTGCCTCAACCTCAACGCACAGAACCTTGCGACTGTTTTCCATGAAGCGCAGCTGTTCCAGCCCTTCCAATTGTTCCAAAGGTCCCACTGGCCAGGTTGGATAGGCTGCCAGCGCATCGGGGCGGTAGGCGTAGACGCCGACATGGTGGAACACCGGCGTCGGTTCGGTGCCAGCAAAAGTTTCGGCGGTAAAGGGCACAACCTCTTTCGAGAAATACATTGCGCTGTGATCGGTGGCAAATACGGCTGTTGTGCCGCCGACCCGCCCGTTTTTGCGATCGTTCAGCAGGCTGTTCAAAGCATCTCCGTCACACCGCAGAACCGGCGTGGCGACACCTGCCTCGGGTGCGGCGCGCAGACCGGCGATCAGGTCTTCGACAAACCAATGTGGTGTCAGTGGCGCATCCCCTTGCAGGTTCACCACGATCTCATAGCCCGCGCCCAGAGCAGTATGGGCCTCGGCGCAGCGCTCGGTGCCATTGCCGCAGGTCTCAGATGTCATCACCACCTCGGCCCCGAAACCTTCGGCCACGTCGCGGATGCGGTCGTCATCGGTGGCGACAACCACCTTGTCCACGCCCGAAACGGAACATGCGGCGCGCCAGGATCGCTCGATCAGGGTCATCGCATTGCCGCTTGCCCCGGTCAGCGGAACCAGCGGCTTACCGGGGTAGCGGGTCGAGGCATAGCGGGCGGGGATGGCGATTAATACGGACATCAGGCCTCCTTCAGGTCAACGCCCGGAGCGTAGGCGATAAAGAACGGGTTTGCATAGCCGTCCTTGCCATAGGTCAATGACGAGTGGTCATCGAAACGAACAACCTTGCCGCCAGCGCCAGCCAGCACGGCATGACCTGCGGCGGTGTCCCATTCCATTGTGCGGCCAACGCGGGGATACAAATCCGCTTCTCCGGTCGCGACCAGACAGAACTTCAGGGACGAGCCTGCGCTTTTGCTGTCCTTGACCTGATATTTGTTGATGTAATCTTCGGTCGCCTGATCGCGGTGTGATTTTGACGCGACGATCAAAAGTGCCGAATTGTCCGGTTCAGTCACCGAAATCGGGGTCACGTCGCCGACCTGCACTTTGTTCAGCGCGCCGGTTTCCTCAACCGATTGGCCGTCTGCTTGCGTGTAGAACATGCGCCCCTTGGCCGGTGCATACACAACGCCCCGAGTTGGCACTCCGTTTTCGACCAGTGCGATGTTCACCGTGAAATCACCGCGCCGGTTGATGAATTCCTTGGTGCCGTCCAGCGGATCGACGATCAGAAATGTGTCGCCTTTTTCGGAATGTGATGCGGCCTGTTCTTCGGTCACCAGCAAAATATCCGGGAATGCCGCGCGCAAGCCTGCCGAAATCAGGGCATCGGCTGCCTCATCCGCCTCGGTCACCGGGCTGGCGTCGGATTTGACTTTGACGTCGAAATCATCCGCCTCGTAGATCTGCATGATCATGTCCCCGGCTTCCAGTGCCAGACGTCTGATTACGGGAATAAGGGCATCATAGGTCACAAAAATGCTCCGTTGCTGTAGTTTGTTGATCGAAATCCTTGTGGGCCTTATGATGCGGCGGTTACGGAACGGCAAGAATTTCGTGGCAGTTTGCAGGCAGTTCAGCGGGAAAGAGTGCACGGAGTGTTCTATTTTAAGCGAAAACAGACGCTTTTAGGCAGCGCTTTCACGACTGCTGAGCTTATCTATCATGCGGTTGTGCAAGGGATACGATCAAAACACGCGAATGCCGTGATCGCGATCATCATCAATATCGTGCAAATTCTCGCACTTGTGACCGTTTTTTATCTGATCTTGTCGATGTTGGGCACACGTGTGGCCAAGATCCGGGGTAACTTTATCCTGTTTCTCTTATCAGGTGTCTTTCTGTTCCTGACTCACATCAAAGCCGTCGCGACCGTCGCTGGCGTGGCTACAGGAAACAACCCGATGATGCTGCACTCTCCGATGAATATGATGGTCGCATTGTTGGCGACTGCCTTCGGATCGCTTTATACGCAATTGGTTTCGATCCTTGTGATCCTCTTCGCCTACAGCGTTATGATTGAACCGCTGGAGATCCAAGAACCCGGCGGTGCGTTCTATATGCTGATCTTGGCCTGGTTTACGGGATGTGCGGTGGGTGTTGTTTTCATGGCGCTCAAGCCGTGGTTCCCCGGGACTTCTGAAATTCTCAAAAACTTGTACCGACGCATGAACATGATTTTTTCGGGAAAAATGGTTGTAGGGAATGCGTTGGGTGGCTTTTTGCTGAGTTTCTTTGCCTGGAACCCTTTGTTTCACATAATTGACCAATGCCGTGGCTTTATCTTTCGTAACTACTTTCCGCGTAACTCCAGTTGGGAATACGCGCTTTGGGTTGGGCTGGCCTTGCTGACAATTGGATTGCTGGGAATTTTTTACACCCGCCAACATGTGTCGGCTAGTTGGGGCGCGCGCCGCTAGTTTGCCACCCGTAAGGTCAGGTTGATCCGTCCGCCTTTGGGCAACAACTTGGATGAACCGAAACGGATGCGGTCTACCCCGTGATAGGTCAGGCGGGCGGGGCCGCCCATGACCACAACGTCGCCGGAGTTCAGCCAGATCGACTCGGTCTTGCCGCCCCGGCTTTCGTTTCCGATGCGGAAAAGGGCGTCGTCGCCCAGGGATATCGACAAGACGGGCCAAGAAAAATCTGCCTCGTCCTTGTCCTGATGCAACCCCATGCGCGCACCTTCGCCGTAATAGTTGATCAGACAGCAATCCGGATCGCGTTGGGTGCTGGCAAGCTTGCGCCAGATGCCCAGTATCGTATCAGGAATGTCTGGCCACACCGTTCCTTTAGGGTGCTGCGCCTGATATCGATAGCCCCCTTTGTCTGTGACCCAGCCAAGCGCTCCGGCTGAGGTCATGCGCACCGACATTTCCTTGCCCGAAGGCGTAACCGGCCGGAACAGCGGCGCAGATTTCAGAATCGGGCGCAACGCCTCAATCAGTTGCGTTTGTGCCGCAACGTCCAGATAGGCTTTTCTGATGTCAAATCCGCGCAAATGCAGCCGCGCCATCGAAGATTCCCCAATCCTTGCCAAAACCTTGCCAAAAAGGCCGCAGATTCCCGAAAACCTGCCTTTTACACCGCTTGCAGGCCTCTGATCTCGCCCTTATATACGCCGGGACGCGCGATGGTGTAGTGCTGTTGCGCAAACCAGATCGGGACCGGATGCCATAACGGGTCCGGACCTCGAGACATCGCCTTGAAGAGAAAGGGATTGAACATATGGGAAAAGTAATCGGTATTGACCTCGGCACCACCAACTCGTGTGTGGCCATCATGGACGGCTCTCAGCCAAAGGTCATTGAAAACGCAGAAGGGGCGCGGACCACGCCCTCGATCGTCGCCTTCACCGAAAATGAGCGTCTGGTCGGTCAGCCTGCAAAACGTCAGGCGGTCACCAACCCCGACAACACGATCTTTGGCGTCAAGCGTCTGATCGGTCGTCGTGTGGATGATGCAGAAGTCCAGAAGGACAAGAAAATGGTGCCGTACGCCATCGTGGATGGCGGCAACGGTGACGCGTGGGTGGAAGCCCGCGGTGAAAAATACTCCCCAAGCCAGATTTCGGCCTTCACTCTGGGCAAGATGAAGGAAACCGCCGAGAGCTATCTGGGTGAAGAAGTCACTCAGGCGGTCATCACCGTTCCCGCGTATTTCAATGACGCCCAGCGTCAGGCCACCAAAGACGCAGGCAAAATCGCCGGTCTGGAAGTGCTGCGGATCATCAACGAACCGACAGCGGCTGCGCTGGCCTATGGTCTGGACAAAGAAGAAACCCAAACCATCGCGGTCTATGACCTTGGTGGTGGTACGTTCGACGTGACCATTCTGGAAATCGACGACGGGCTGTTCGAGGTCAAATCGACCAATGGCGACACCTTCCTGGGTGGTGAAGACTTTGACATGCGCATCGTCAACTACCTGGCGGATGAGTTCAAAAAGGAACACGGTGTCGATCTGTCCAGCGACAAGATGGCCCTGCAGCGTCTGAAAGAAGCCGCGGAAAAAGCCAAGATCGAACTGTCCTCGACCTCGCAGACCGAGATCAACCAGCCGTTCATCTCGATGGGCGCCAACGGTCAGCCGCTGCACATGGTCATGAAACTGACCCGTGCCAAGCTGGAATCGCTGGTCGGCGATCTGATCAAGAAGTCGATGAAACCCTGTCAGGCCGCATTGAAAGACGCCGGTCTGTCGGCGGGCGACATTGATGAGGTTGTTCTGGTCGGCGGTATGACCCGCATGCCCAAGGTGATCGAAGAGGTCACCAAATTCTTTGGCAAAGAGCCCCACAAAGGCGTGAACCCGGACGAAGTTGTTGCCATGGGCGCCGCCATTCAGGCCGGTGTTCTGCAGGGCGACGTCAAAGACGTGGTTCTGCTGGACGTAACCCCACTGAGCTTGGGCATCGAAACCCTGGGCGGCGTGTTCACTCGTCTGATCGATCGCAACACCACGATCCCGACCAAGAAGTCTCAGGTCTTCTCGACCGCCGAGGACAATCAGAACGCCGTGACCATCCGCTGTTTCCAGGGTGAGCGCGAAATGGCTGCGGATAACAAGATCCTGGGTCAGTTCAACCTTGAAGATATCCCGCCGGCACCGCGCGGCATGCCTCAGATCGAGGTGACTTTTGACATCGACGCCAACGGCATTGTCTCGGTTTCGGCCAAGGACAAAGGCACCGGCAAAGAGCAAAAGATCACCATCCAGGCATCGGGTGGTCTGTCGGACGAAGATATCGACAAGATGGTCAAGGACGCCGAAGAGAACGCCGAGGCGGACAAGGAACGCCGCGAGCTGATCGAGGCGAAGAACCAAGCGGAAAGCCTCATCCACTCGACCGAGAAGTCGATGGAAGAGCATGCCGACAAGGTCGACCCGACCACCATCGAAGCCATCGAGCTGGCGATTGTCGCGCTGAAGGACGAGCTGGAAACCGAGAATGCCGACAAGATCAAGTCAGGCATTCAGAACGTGACCGAAGCCGCCATGAAGCTGGGCGAAGCCATCTACAAGGCGCAGTCTGAAGAGACCGAGGATGAGCCTGCGGCGGCGGATGCTGCTCCGGCTGGTGAAGACGATATCGTCGATGCCGAATTCGAAGATCTTGACGACGAAAAGCGTAAGTAACGGGAAACCGGGCCAATTCGGGCCGGTCCGGTCACCGGGCCGGCCCGATTACGTTGCGGCAGAAGGAAATACTGATGTCAAAACGCGACTACTATGATGTGCTCGGCGTGTCCAAGGGCGCATCAGCGGACGAGATCAAGAAGGGCTTTCGAACGAAAGCCAAGGAATTGCATCCCGACCGTAACAAGGACAACCCGGATTCCGAGGCTCAGTTCAAAGAAGCGAACGAAGCTTACGACGTCTTGCGCGATGCCGAAAAAAAGGCCGCGTATGACCGTTTTGGTCATGCCGCGTTTGAAAACGGTATGGGCGGCAGTGGCCGTCCAGGTGGCGGATTTGGCGGACAGGGCGATTTCTCCAGTGCCTTCTCGGACGTGTTCGACGACCTGTTCGGCGATTTCATGGGTGGCCAGCGCGGTGCTACCGGGGGTGGTCGACGGGCCGCGCGCGGGTCAGACCTGCGTTACAACCTGCGCGTAAGCTTGGAAGAAGCATTCTCCGGTCTGCAAAAGACGATCAACGTGCCTGCCGCCGTGGCCTGTTCAGCTTGTGATGGTTCAGGTGCGGAAGGCGGGGTTGAGCCCACAACCTGCCCGACCTGTTCCGGCATGGGTAAAGTGCGGGCGCAACAGGGCTTTTTCACAGTCGAACGGTCGTGCCCGACCTGTTCGGGTCTGGGTCAAATTATCAAGAACCCCTGTAAGTCCTGCGGCGGCGCCGGGCGCGTCGAAAAAGAACGCGCGCTGTCGGTCAACATTCCGGCCGGTGTCGAAACCGGTACACGCATCCGTCTTGCGGGTGAAGGTGAGGCCGGGATGCGCGGTGGCCCTCCGGGTGATCTATACATATTTGTCGAGGTGTCGGACCACAGGCTGTTCGAGCGCGACAGTGTGAATCTGTATTGCCGCGTTCCGGTAAGCATGGCCAAGGCAGCGCTGGGCGGTTCGATCGAAGTACCCACCATCGACGGTGGCCGCGGTCGCGTGCAAATTCCAGCTGGCAGCCAGTCAGGGCGTCAGATGCGCTTGCGCAGCAAAGGCATGCCCGCCCTTCGCGGCGGCGGCGTTGGCGATATGTTCATCGAACTGGCCGTCGAAACTCCGGTCAATCTGACCAGCCGTCAAAAAGAGCTTCTGCGTGAGTTCGACGATCTGGGCGAAGATAACCACCCGGAATCAAAAAGCTTTTTCTCTTCCGTCAAGTCATTTTGGGACGGTATGAAGGGCTGAGCCCGCACATCTGAACATCAAACAAAAGCCGGTCCGTTGAGGCCGGCTTTTGCATTTTATAAGTCCAGTTTGACCGTGATCTGCACCAAAATTGGCGCTTGATTCCCCCGCCTTCCCCTGAGAGTGTCGCCCCAACCGTTGGGGTGCCCTGTTTGGGGGCTGAGAGGCGTGAACGCGCTAACCCATCGAACCTGATCCGGGCAATACCGGCGTAGGGAACGGTCTTATAGTGCTTAGACGTTTTCCATGCCCGTTGCCCATTTTGAACCGGAGCAACGACATGGCACCCATTGCCTTAACAATCGCAGGATCTGACAGCGGCGGCGGGGCCGGAATTCAGGCAGACCTCAAGGCCATGTCGGCGCTTGGCGTTTTCGGGGCCAGCGTGGTTACCGCCGTGACGGCTCAGAATACCCGCGCGGTTACGGCGGTGCATGGCATCCCTCTGGACGTCATTGCAGCCCAGATCGAGGCTGTTCTGACCGACCTGGATGTTGGTGCGATCAAGATCGGAATGCTGGCGACCCCTCAGATCATCCAATGTGTCGCAGACAGTATCGCCGAATTTGATGGGCCGGTAGTTTTGGATCCGGTCATGATTGCGAAATCCGGCGATGCGTTGTTGGCAGAAGAGGCGGTGCAAACCCTGCGCGACGTATTGTTGCCACGCGCGACCGTGTTGACGCCAAACCTGCCCGAAGCAGCTTGTCTGCTGGGCTCTGAGTCTGAGGATGGCCTCGAACAGATGATCGCACAAGGGCAAGATCTGTGTGCACTTGGCGCTGGCGCGGTTCTGATGAAGGGCGGTCACGGCAAGGGTGACATCTGCCATGACATATTGATCTCACATTCGGGCGTGATTGCTCAGTTTCAAGCGCCGCGCCGACAGACCCGCAACACCCACGGAACCGGCTGCACCCTGTCCTCATCCATAGCGGCCGGGTTGGCCAAGAGTTCTTCGCTGACCGAGGCCGTGGCGCAAGCACATGACTATCTGCAGGGCGCTATCGCTCAGGCCGATGCTTTGAACATCGGACAAGGTCACGGGCCTGTTCATCACTTCCATCAGGTTTGGCCCGCGTGACCGTCTGGTCGATCATAGGGGCAGGTGTGGCCGGGTTGGCCGTTGCTTCGGAACTTGTCGCGCGCGGGGCCAAGGTTCAGGTGTTTGATCCCGGTGGTGCACCTGGGCCGCATGGCTGCTCCTGGTGGGCGGGCGGAATGTTGGCACCTTGGTGCGAGTATGAAAACGCCGAGGAACCTGTCCTGCGTCTGGGGCAAATGGCAATCGACTGGTGGGCCAAGCGAACTCAGGTCCACAGGCGTGGCACACTGGTTGTTGCTAACCCACGGGACCTGCCGGATCTACGTCGTTTCGCCCGACGAACGGAGGGATTTTCTGAAGTTGATGACCGAAAAATTACCTTATTAGAGCCTGATCTCCACGGTTTCGAAAAGGGTCTCTACTTTGATGCGGAAGCCCAATTGAATCCACGTCAGGCCTTGTTGGATCTGTCACACCAGCTTCAGGATCACGGTGTTGAGTTCCATCATGCGCGCGCGCCGACGGGATTGGACCACGCCATTGATTGCCGAGGTCTGCACGCGCGCGAATACCTGCAGGACTTGCGCGGCGTGAAGGGTGAGATGCTGGTGATCCGGTGCCCAGACGTGACACTGACCCGGCCTATACGCCTGCTTCATCCACGCGTGCCGCTGTATATCGTTCCACGCGGCGACGGCGTCTACATGCTGGGCGCCACGATGATCGAATCCGAGGACAGCAGCCGAATTACCGCACGCTCGATGCTTGAGTTGCTGAGCGCAGCCTACGCCCTGAACCCCGCCTTTGGTGAGGCTGAAGTGTTGGAAATCGGCGTCGATCTGCGCCCCGCTTTCCCCGACAACCTGCCGCGTATTCGGCGGCTGGGACCGACAATTTACGCCAATGGACTCTATCGCCACGGCTACCTGCTGGCTCCTGCACTGGCAAAGGGTGTGGCTGACCTGGCGTTGGACAACAAGCATTCGGAGATGGTTGATGAAGATCGTACTTAATGGCGAGATGCGCGAGGTGCAGGCCGGAACTCTTGCCGACCTATTACAGGAATGTGGGTTTTCGGGCCGGGTGGCGACGGCTGTGAACGAGGGTTTTGTGCCCTCAAGCCTGCGCAAAGCTCGCAAAATCAAGGATGGCGATCGGATCGAAGTCGTCGCCCCGATGCAGGGGGGCTGAACGATGAAGACGTTCTATGGCACACCTCTGTCGAACCCGTTGATGCTGGGCACCGCGCAATACCCCAGCCCTGCAATTCTGGAACACGCATTTCGGAACAGCGGGGCCGGTGTGGCCACTGTGTCCTTGCGACGCGAAGCTGGCGCAGGGCAAACCTTTTGGCAGATGGTCCGCGATCTGAGCGTTCTTGTTCTGCCCAACACAGCAGGTTGCCATACGGTGAAAGAAGCCGTGACGACGGCCCACATGGCGCGTGAGGTGTTTGACACCAAATGGATCAAGCTGGAACTGATCGGGCATACCGACAGCCTCCAGCCTGATGTGTTCCAACTGGTCGAAGCCGCGCGCATTTTGACCGAAGACGGGTTCGAGGTGTTTCCCTATACCACGGACGACCTGATCGTGGGTGAGCGCCTTTTGGCGGCAGGGTGTGAAGTTCTGATGCCTTGGGGGGCCCCGATTGGTTCGGGCCGCGGTCTGAACAACGAATACGCCCTGCGCGCAATGCGCGCTGAGTTTCCCGAAATACCACTGGTGATTGACGCTGGTATCGGCCTGCCCAGCCACGCCGCACATGCGATGGAGCTTGGGTATGATGCCGTTCTGCTGAACACCGCCGTAGCGCGGTCCGGAGATCCGGTCGCAATGGCCAAGGCGATGAAGCTGGCCATTGAGGCCGGGCGATTGGCCTATCAGGCCGACCCGATCGAAGCGCGCGATATGGCCGAAGCCTCGACCCCCGTTATCGGAAAGGCGTTTTTGTCATGAACCTCGACCGGTTTTATCCAATCTTCGACCATTCCGACTGGCTGCGCCGGATGCTTCCCCTGGGCGTGAAGCTGGTTCAGCTCCGGATCAAGGACCAGCCGGACAAGGTCGTGCACGAACAGATCGCGATTTCGCGGGATCTGTGCCGTGCGCATGGTGCTGTTCTGGTGGTGAATGACTATTGGCGGGTTGCCATCGACGCAGGCTGCAACTGGATTCATCTGGGACAAGAGGATCTGGATGACGCAGATCTAAAGGCGATCCGACGCGCAGGGCTGAAACTGGGTGTCTCGACCCATGACGATGACGAGCTTGAGCGTGTTCTGGCCATGACCCCCGATTATGTCGCGCTTGGTCCCGTCTACCCAACGATCCTGAAAAAGATGAAATGGGAACAACAAGGCCTTCCTCGGGTAACTGAATGGAAAGCGCGGGTTGGGGATATCCCTTTGGTCGGTATTGGCGGGATGAGCGTCGAGCGCGCGCCGGGCGTCTTGCAGGCCGGGGCGGATATCGTCTCGGTCGTGACCGACATCACTCTGAA
The DNA here is from genome assembly GCF_900143525.1 of Ruegeria sp. Alg231-54. Classification (GTDB taxonomy): domain Bacteria; phylum Pseudomonadota; class Alphaproteobacteria; order Rhodobacterales; family Rhodobacteraceae; genus Ruegeria. The sequence goes on from NZ_FREZ01000006.1 coordinate 145,676, forward strand.
CGCAGATCCCGAAACCCGCTTACGTGCGTGGATCGAGGCCACCAGATGAGCCGCTACGCCCGTCAGATGATCTTGCCGGAGGTCGGCGTGAGTGGACAGGCTCGCCTGTCCGACGCTCGGGTTCTTGTGGTGGGGGCCGGGGGGCTGGCAGCGCCGGTTTTGCCTTTGCTGGCTGGTGCTGGCGTCGGATCTTTGACCATTATAGACCCCGATGAAGTCGCCCTGTCGAACCTCCATCGCCAGACCTTGTTTGTCGAAGGGGACTGTGGCCGCCCCAAAGCCGAAGTCGCGGCTGAGCGGTGTCAGGCCTTAAACTCTGAAATTACGATCTCCACAAAAAATCAGGCTCTAACTAGTTTAAATCCGCAACATTTTGTCTCACAAGCCGACGTCATTCTCGATTGCGCAGACAGTTATGCTGCAAGCTATACGTTGTCGGATACGTGTCGCGCGCTGGGCAAACCGCTGATAAGCGCCTCGGTGCTGGGGTTGTCCGGCTATGTTGGCGGTTTCTGTGGCGGCGCTCCATCTTTGCGCGCGGTTTTTCCCGACGCGCCGGTCAGCGGTGCAAGCTGTGCCACCGCCGGAGTGTTGGGTCCGGTCGTTGGAATGATTGGCGCAATGCAGGCGCAAATGACGCTGAGCGTTATTCTCGGGCTGGACCCTTCGCCACTCGGGCAGATTGTTCAGTTCGATGCCCGGACGATGCGAAGCAGCACGTTCCGCTTTAACGATGCGCCTGAGCCCAACCATCACTTCCCGTTTGTGTCGGTCTGCCAACTGACCACGGATGATCTGATCATCGAGTTGCGGAGCCCGGATGAGGCCCCTGAACCCATTCATCCCAAAGCGCTCCGCGGGTCTCCTGAATCGTCAAGACATGAGCCTAACAAAAGAAAAAGGCTGGTACTTTGCTGTGCCACCGGCCTGCGTGCGTGGCGTGCCGCCGAAAAATTGCAACCGGATTGGCCGGTCGAGATCGTTCTCGTCGCGGCCTCAACCTCGTGAATGAAAAGGATACGCGAGATATGAAAAAGCTGATGACAGCAATTGCCCTGCTGGCCGCCGCGCCGGCCTGGGCCGAAGACAAGATGACCGTTCTGCTGGATTGGTTCGTTAACCCCGACCACGGGCCTATCATCGTGGCGCAAGAGAACGGATACTTTGCCGACGAGGGGCTGGAGATTGAGATTGTGCCACCCGCCGACCCATCGGCCCCTCCGCGTCTGGTTGCCGCCGGTCAGGCTGATCTGGCGGTGTCCTATCAGCCGCAACTTCACCTGCAAATCCATGAGGGCCTGCCGCTGAAGCGCGTCGGCACCTTGGTCGCGACGCCGTTGAACTGCCTGCTGGTGCTACAGGACGGTCCGATCAAAACGCTCGCCGACCTCAAGGGCAAAAAAATCGGCTTCTCGGTCGCGGGCGTTGAAGAGGCCGTTCTGGGCGCCATGCTGAACGCCCATGATGTCGCGCTGGATGATATTGAGATGGTCAACGTCAATTTCTCGCTGTCGCCCTCGCTGATGACGGGACAGGTGGATGCGGTGATCGGTGCCTTCCGGAACTTTGAGCTGAACCAGATGGACATCGAAGGCGTCGCGGGCCGTTGTTTCTACATCGAGGAAGAAGGGGTACCGTCTTATGATGAGCTGATCTATGTCGCCAATCCCGACACGATGGATGCCGACAAGGTCGCCCGTTTCCTGGCCGCTACCGAAAAAGCGACCCAGTTCATCGTTAACAACCCGGAAAAAAGCTGGGATATCTTTGCCGCCACCTCACCCGAACTGCAGGATGAACTGAACGCGCGCGCTTGGGTGGATACACTGCCCCGCTTCGCGCTGCGCCCGGCGGGGTTTGATGCAGGTCGCTATGCCCGTTTCGAGGCGTTCCTGAAAGACAGCGGCATGATCGACAGCATCAATCCGGTCAGCGACATCTCAGTAGATGTGACCGTGCAATGAGCGACTATGGCAAAGCATTTGCGCTTATGCGCGATGCCGCGCAGGGGCCATGGCGGGATTACACCCGTCATGCCTTTGTCGAAGGGATGAAGGACGGAACTCTGCCGCGTGCGGCGTTTCTGCATTACTTGCGGCAAGATTATGTGTTCCTGATTCATTTCTCGCGCGCCTGGGCGCTGGCAATCGTGAAATCGGAAACACATGCGGAAATGTTGGCAGCCTCGCGCACCGTGAATGGGCTGATCAGCGAAGAGATGAAGCTGCATATCGGGATCTGCGAGGCTGAAGGCATCCCGCAGGACCAGCTGTTTGCCACGCCGGAACGTGCCGAGAACCTCGCCTATACGCGGTTCGTGCTTGAGGCCGGTTTCAGCGGCGATTTGCTGGACCTGCTGGCGGCGCTTGCGCCTTGTGTGATGGGCTATGGTGAGATTGGCACAAGACTGGCGACCGAGGCGACGTCTGACACCTATCGCGATTGGATCGCCACCTATGCCAGCGATGACTACCAAGATGCCTGCGTGGCGGTTGGGGAATTGTTGGATATGGCTCTAACGAGGCGTATTGGCGAGAATTTCGAAGCATCCCCGCGTTGGACTCGTCTGTGCCACACCTTCCGTACCGCGACCGAGTTAGAGGTCAATTTTTGGCAAATGGGCCTGACCCCATGACCCCAGCCCCCGATCTGACCGTCCGTGGTTCGGCTGCGATTGGCGACGCGCTATTGTTCGCGCGGTTGACCCTGACGCTTGCAGCAGGGCGGTGGACGTGTCTGCTGGGTGGATCGGGGGTCGGCAAAACCACCATTCTGCGCCTGATTGCTGGCTTGGACACTGGCGCAGAGTTCACCGGTCAGATTACCGCCAGTGACGGGCAATCTGTGCGGGAGCGGGTAGCCTACATGGCGCAAGACGATCTGTTGCTGCCTTGGGCGACTGTGGCGCGGAACGTCTTGTTGGGTGCGCGGTTGCGCGGAGAAAAGCCAGATTTGCGCCGCTGTGATCAGCTGATCGAACGGATGCGCCTGCAGGATCATATGACGAAGAAGCCCGGCGAACTCTCTGGTGGGCAACGTCAACGCGTGGCCTTGGCTCGCACGTTGATGGAGGATCGGCCCATCGTTTTGTTGGATGAGCCGTTTTCGGCCCTCGACGCCCGCACCCGCGCGGATATGCAGGACCTTGCGGCCGAAGCGTTACAGGGCCGAACTGTTCTGCTGGTCACCCATGATCCGGGCGAGGCTGCGCGGTTGGGTCAATCCATCGTGGTCATGACGCAGAACGGCATAACGCCCTGCCAGCCCCCACACGCACCGGCCCCGCGCAAGGTGGACGATCTGGAAACGCTGGAAACGCAAGGCGCGCTACTGCGGCTGTTGCGGGAGGAGGCGGCATGAAACTGCTGTCGGGCCTTGCCGCCACTCTGTTCGCGTTGGCAATCTGGCAGGCAATCGTCTCGGCAACCGGCCTTCCGAAATTCATTCTTCCCGGCCCTGCTTTGGTGGCTGAGACCTGGTGGCAAAACCGCTGGATCATTGCTGAACACACATGGGTCACGGCCGTTGAGGTCATAATCGGCCTGGCCTGCGGGACAGTATTGGGGGTCGTTACCGCGCTGCAACTGGCGAATTCCCGCGCTGCGCGGGTGCTGGTGCAGCCAATGCTGGTGTTTACGCAGGCGCTGCCGGTCTTTGCTCTGGCTCCGTTGCTGACCCTTTGGCTGGGCTATGGTCTTTGGTCCAAGGTCGCAATGGCAGTGCTAATCATCTATTTCCCGATCACCTCTTCCTTTTTCGACGGGTTGATGCGCACGCCGCCCGGATATCTTGATCTTGCGCGGACGATGCAGGCCAGCCGGCGCGCCGTGTTGTGGCACATTCGTATCCCCGCAGCTTTGCCCTCATTGGCTTCGGGCATGCGGCTGGCGGCCGTCTATGCCCCGATCGGAGCGGTGATCGGCGAATGGGTCGGGTCGTCGCAAGGGTTGGGGTACCTGATGCTGCTGGCCAATGGGCGGGCCAAAACCGATTTGATGTTTGCGGCGATGCTGACGTTGGGGGTGTTTTCGATCCTGTTGCACATGGTTGTCCGACGGGCAACTGCAGGCATTGCGGGTGAGACGCGTTAACCATTCAGAAACCGATTCTGCGGCACGGTGGTCCCATGACTCAGGACGCCTTTGCCGAAGCCCCGATGCTGTTTGAAACCGACGAAGCCCCGGTGCAACCGCTGCCGTCTGGTCGCTTGCCGTCGTATATCAAAGATCACCGCAAACGTTTGCGCGAACGGTTCATGTCTGGTGGGTCGGCGGCAATGCCGGATTACGAATTGTTGGAACTTGCCCTGTTCCGCTCGATCCCCCGGCAGGATGTCAAACCCCTGGCCCGTGCGCTGATGGATACGTTTGGCGACTTTAACCGCGTGCTGACCGCACCCGAAGAACGGCTGCGGCAAATCAAAGGCGTCGGTGATTCGGTGATCACCGACCTGAAAATCCTTGAGGCTTGTGCACATCGGATGACCCGCGCGCGGGTCATGCAACGGCACGTCGTATCTGGCTGGGACGCGCTGCTGGATTATTGCCATACGACGATGGCCCATCGCGAGACTGAGCAGTTTCGCGTGTTCTACCTTGACCGCAAGAACGTACTTATCGCGGATGAAGAACAGGCCAAAGGCACTGTCGACCACGTTCCCGTCTATCCGCGTGAGGTAGCCAAACGCGCGCTGGAGCTGAATGCCTCGGCGCTAATCTTGGTACACAATCACCCATCGGGCGATCCGACACCTTCGCAATCGGATATCGATATGACCAACCGAATTCAGGATGCCTGCGTCGCGCTGGGCCTGACGCTGCATGACCATCTGATTATTGGCAAATCGAATGAGTTGAGCTTTCGGTCCGAGGGCTATTTGTAAGGGTTACTGAACCCAGACCTCGACCCTACGATTGACTTTGCGACCCCAGTCCGTGTCATCACAGGCCATAGGCATCGCCTCGCCAAATGCGTCCACGGCGATCTCGACGCTATCCGGAATGGCTGTTTCTACCGCCGATAGCACCGCGTTGCGCACGGTTTTTGCCCGCAGCAATGCGATTCTGGCATTGGATGAGGCCGCGCCGTCACCATCACTGAAACCGACAAAGGTCAGTTTGCGCGCGTCGATGGCTCCGGTTTCAAGGGCATGGGCCAATTGCCGGATGTTTGAGCGTGACTGCGCATCGGGTCTTGAGGAACCTGCCTCGAACCGGAACGACAGCGACAGGCGCGATTGCGGGCGCAGCGTGTCGATCATGCGCTGCAACTCTTCCAACCCGACCTCGGCACCACCTGAAACCACTGCGTTGGCCAGACGATCTCCTTGCAACCCGATCCGCATGGTTTCGGGTTCTTGATCCACAAATCCGGCATCGCGGATCGCCATCTGTGCCTCGGCGCTTTGCGAATAGGCCAGGAATTGCCGTGCGATGCGGGGCAGGCGGATTTCCGGCAGATACAGGAACATCGGCGATGTCAGCGGATAGTCTTCGGTCTTGATGGATTGCCGCGTGGCGGTCAGCGCGTGACCGCAACCGCCGGTCAAAGGCAGGCCCCGGGCAGGCCCAACCTCGGCATGGCTGGCGATACCGATGGCAAAGGGGTCGTCAGCAACAGCGCGAACCAGATCGCTGCTACGGGTGTGACGGACGATTCCCTCGGCCAGCGTGGATTGAGCGGGGGCCAGCAACCGATCCTCAACCCCTTGCGCCAAACCTGAACCGGCGTCTGGTAAGTGCAGGGAAACGGGCGCATCAGGTCCTCCTAATTCAGACCAGTTTTGGATCTCGCCGGAAAACACGCTCATCAGTTCTGCGGGCGAAATTTGCCGCACCGGGTTTTCCCGGGCCACAATTGGGACCAGCGCGTCCAGCGCGATGACCCGGGATCGCCTTGCATCTGCCAGATCACCCAGACCAGCGGTCTGCGCAGCCTCCTGTTCCGATGGGCGAATTTCACGCAGTGCCATGACGATATCGGTCTCATCGGCGATCAGATCCGCAAAGCCGCTACCTGTGTTGTTGGGGGCGAAATAGAACCGTCCCACAGGAGCATCGCGCCCGGTCTGGTGAAGCTCGTAGGTGAATGCGCCCGAATCCAAACGCTGCGGCGTCGCCGACATCCCCTCTTGCTGGGCGAAACCAACGATCAGGGCCGGCAGTACCTTTTCCGCCATGACGGAGGAACCAGAGAACCGAACCTCGGCCACGAAATCCGTAAGGTTGGGGCAGGCGGGTCCTTCGCAGGTCACACCCGACCCATCCACTGTCAGCTCACCGAACTGCGTATCCACGCGATAGAACTCGCCATCAAAGCTCAGCAGGTTGCCTGTGACCTCGACCTTGCCGTCTTGCGAGGTCAGCGTGATATCCTGTGCGTGCACATATGACGCCAGAGTCACCGAAATCAGTGTGGCCACTGCCACACGAAAAAATGTCATAAGAAAGTCGAGCCTGCCTGCGGTTTAATTTGCCGCGATTGTCAGGTCTTGGAGCAGATTATTCAACACCAGAAAATCACCGGCCTGCGTGCAATCCGGCATGGGCAGCGTCAAATCGCGCGACCGCAGGCGGCGATCGCCACGCAGCTCGAGTGATTGAACGGCCAAATCCCGGCCGCAATTTGCCTCGGTCACTTCGGCCTCCACCGTCAGTTCGATCGAACCGGTCTGGCTGGTTTCGCCTGCAGGGAAGGAATAAATTTCGATATTCTGCGCGTCGCCGAACGCCTGTTGGCCCAGATGCACGACCTTACCCGCACCTTTCGCGTCAGGGTTCGACGATACATGTCCGGCGGTTCCATAGCTGGCCCCAAATTCCAGCGCATGGATCTGCAGGTCTGTCTCACCCTGCCATTGCAGTGCGATGCGGTTGTAGTTGGCCAGGTCGGGGATGTGAGTGGTGGCTACGGTCCCGGTCTGATCATCTACCGAGATCAGAAAGATCGCATATTCCGACAGGGCCGGGATCGTCAGATCCAAAGCGCCGTTTTTGTCCGTTCGTTGGGTAACTGTTAGTCCGCTGTGATGGATTTCGATCCGTTCATTGCCGTGGCAGGGGGCTTTGACGGTCAGGCGCGCCGCAGCGCCGGGGACGGATTTTGCGCGGGCACTGAGAGTGCAGCTTTTCTGATCAGAGGGGGTCGATCGGGCGGGTTGCAGGGCTCGCCGCGATGCCTTGATGTCGGTGGTTGCATCAGCGGCCGGAAGCGAGGAGGTCAGAACAATTCCTTCCAGCCCGGCAATCACCGAGGACTGATTGGCGGCAGCCACAGTTACAGGAGCCTGCGCGCCATCCGATTGCGCTGGCGATCCATTTTGCATCAGGTAACCAATGGCTAAGGCACAAGCGACGGTGCCGCCAGTGGTCACGTAATTCTTTATTACAAACAAAACACCCTCCCCAGTTGAAGGAGCGAGTCGCATCCTGAAGTTGAATCACGGCCAATATGTGGCCGTGAAACGGACTCAATGTGTTTTGATCAAGGTGACGTTAGGTCAGTCGGCCGTGGCAATGTTTGAATTTCTTGCCCGATCCACACGGGCAGAGATCGTTGCGCGACGGGTTCCCCCAAGTCGAGGAATCGTCTTCGACAAAGCCGGGGCGTGCATCGCCTGAAGCCTGAGCTTCGGCCAGTGCTTCGGCCTTATCGGTAGCTTGATCCACCGCCTGTTGTGCCTGTGCTTGCTGTGCCTGCATCTGTGCCAGCATCTCGCGCTGTTCCTCTTCGGTCAGCGGACGGACGCGCGACAATTGCTGAGTCACGGTTTCGCGCAGACTGTCGAGCATGGACTCAAACAACTGGAAGCTCTCGTTCTTGTATTCATTCAGCGGGTCGCGCTGGGCGTAACCGCGGAATCCAACGACCGAGCGCAAATGTTCCAGCGTCAGCAAGTGCTCGCGCCATTTACTGTCGATCGTCTGCAGCAGAACCTGCTTTTCGATGTTGCGCATATTTTCGGGACCAAAGGCCGCCGCCTTTTGCGCCATCATCTCATCGGCAGCATTGACCAGACGCTCGCGCACCTGTTCATCATCGACGCCTTCCTCGGCGGCCCAGTCCTGTACGGGCGCATCGATGGTCAGCTTTTCCTTGATCGCCTCGTGCAGACCGTCGGTGTCCCACTGATCGGCATAGGTTTTTGGCGGCATGTGTTCGTCGATCAGATCGTCGATCACCTGTTCGCGCATGTCCGAGACGATCTCGGACAAGTCATCGGTCGACATGATCTCGCGCCGCTGGCTGAACACCACTTTACGCTGGTCGTTCATCACGTCGTCGAATTTCAGAACGTTTTTGCGCATGTCAAAGTTGCGACCTTCGACCTTGGACTGTGCGCGTTCCAGCGACTTGTTCACCCAAGGATGAACAATTGCCTCGCCTTCTTTCATGCCCAGCGTGGTCAGAACCTTGTCCAGCCGCTCTGATCCGAAGATGCGCATCAGGTCGTCTTCGAGACTCAGGTAGAACACGGTACGGCCCGGGTCACCCTGACGGCCCGAACGACCGCGCAGCTGATTGTCGATCCGACGGCTTTCGTGACGTTCGGATGCCATGACGTAAAGACCACCGGCCGCCAGAACCTTTTCCTTTTCCTCGGCGTGGCGGGCCTCTTCCTTGGCTCGTAGCTCGGCAGGATCGGCCTCGGGGTTTTCGGCCAGCGCCTGCAGCACATTCATCTCGACATTGCCGCCCAGCTGAATGTCGGTGCCGCGGCCAGCCATGTTGGTGGCAATGGTCACCGCACCATACCGGCCGGCATCGGCCACGATCTGTGCCTCTTGCTCGTGCTGGCGGGCGTTCAGAACGTTATGTTCGATGCCTTCCTTTTGCAGCAGCTGGCTTAGCAGTTCGGATTTCTCGATCGAGGTTGTGCCCAAAAGAACCGGCTGGCCCTTTTCCTGCGCTTCTTTGGTCTCATTGATCATCGCGCCGTATTTCTCATCGGCAGTGCGATAAACCTGATCGTCTTCGTCAAGACGGGCAATCGGCCTGTTGGTCGGAACCTCGACCACGCCCAGACCGTAGATTTCGGCGAATTCTTCGGCCTCGGTCAGCGCGGTGCCGGTCATGCCGCCCAGCTTGTCATACAGGCGGAAGTAGTTCTGGAAGGTCACACTGGCCAGTGTCACGTTTTCAGGCTGAATCTGCACGCCTTCCTTGGCTTCGATGGCTTGATGCAGGCCTTCGGACAGGCGGCGACCTGGCATCATCCGGCCAGTGAATTCGTCGATCAGAATGACGTTGCCGTCACGGACGATATAGTCTTTGTCACGTGTAAACAGCTTGTGTGCGCGCAGACCCTGGTTGACGTGGTGAACGACTGTGGTGCTTTCCGGATCATACAAAGTATGGCCTTCCGGGATCAGACCGTTGGCGTTCAGCTGTTGTTCCAGGAATTCGTTTCCCTCATCCGTAAAGGTCACGTTCCGGGACTTTTCGTCCAACGAGAAATGGTCATCCTGCAGCGACGGGATCAGGGCGTCGATGGCGGTATACAGGTCCGAGCGGTCCTCGGACGGGCCCGAGATGATCAGCGGCGTCCGCGCCTCGTCGATCAGGATCGAGTCGACCTCGTCCACAATCGCGAAATTGTGGTACTTTTGGTAAATCTGATCCAGTTCCGCTTTCATATTATCGCGCAGATAATCAAAGCCCAACTCGTTGTTGGTGGCATAGGTGACGTCACAGGCGTAGGCGGCTTTTTTCTCGGCGTCCGGCTGACCAGACCAAATCACACCGGTGGTCATGCCAAGGGCACCAAACACCTTGCCCATCCATTCGGCGTCACGCTTGGCCAGGTACTCGTTTACCGTGACCACGTGCACGCCCTTGCCGGTCAGTGCGTTCAGATAGGCGGGGAAAGTGGCAACCAACGTCTTGCCCTCACCCGTTTTCATCTCCGAGATATTGCCCTGATGCAGGAACGCGCCGCCCATCAGCTGTACGTCAAAGGCGCGCAGACCCAGCGCGCGTCTGGCACCTTCGCGAACGTTGGCAAAGGCTTCGGGCAGCAGGTCGTCCAGCGCCTCACCATCAAGTGCGCGTTTACGCAGTTCGGCGGTCTTTTCGATCAGGCCCTCATCGGACAGTTTTTCGAACTCAGGTTCCAGCGCATTGATCTTTTCGACCAGCGGGCGGGTCGCCTTGATCTTGCGGTCGTTCGGTGTTCCGAACACCTTTTTGGCGAGCGTTCCGAGTCCCAGCATGTTCACTCCAGCGGATCTGTTCTTGTCTTGGTTGCGACAGGCTTGCCCACCTTGCTTGCAACCCATAGATACGGGGGATGAAAGGCGGCCCTGTCCAAGGCTTCAAAGCGATGTAAGCGGCAGGTCCCAGAGTGTCAACGCCACGCCCCGTCGCGGCAAAGAAATAGGATGATTCCATGCCCAAAGGCCTCACTTTTCTGCCATCGCTGGCTCTGGCTGCTGTGATGGTGATGCCGGTTGCTGCCGAAACCAAGCCGGACGCGGATACGGTTGTCGCCAATGTGAACGGGGATGAAATCACACTGGGTCACGTTATCGCATCTGTCGCGGCGCTGCCGCCGAATTACTCCGAGGTCGAAGATGATGTTCTGTACGAATTCGTCATCGAGCAATTGATCCAGCAGCAATTGCTGGCGCAGCAGCAGGACGATCTGAACCGGCTGAACCAGTTGGGACTGGAAAACGAAGGCCGGTCCATGCGGGCGGTGCAGACAGTAAATGCGTTGCTGGGCGATGTTGTGACCGAAGAGTCAATTCAGGCAGCCTATGACGCGGAATTCGGCAACTTCGAAGGCGAAGATGAGTTCGACGCCAGCCATATTCTTGTAGCTACCGAAGAAGAAGCCAAGGAAATCAAAACCCTGCTGGATGACGGCGGCGATTTTGCCGAGACGGCCAAGGAAAAGTCGACCGGCCCATCGGGTCCGAATGGCGGGTCATTGGGATGGTTTGGCAAGGGCCAGATGGTTCCGGAATTCGAAAACGCCGTTGTTTCGTTGGAAAAGGGTCAGATCTCGGATCCGGTGCAAACACAGTTCGGCTGGCACCTGATCATTCTCAACGACACGCGAAAATCCGAAGCGCCGGGGCTTGATGCCGTCCGTGAACAGCTGGCCCAGTCTCTTCAGCAGGACGCGATTCAAGCCAAGATTGACGAGCTGACGCAGCAGTCGCAGATCGAACGTCCCGCTTTGGACGGTGTTGGCCCCGAGGTCATCCGTCAGATCGATCTGATTCAGGAGTAACCCCAGTGGCCGCGATCACCAAGGTTTCGCCGCTCGCGCCAGCGGGTTTTCCCGATCTGCCTGCCATTGACGGTGTGCGTTTTGCCACCGTCGAGGCTGGCGTGCGTTATCAGGGCCGCACCGACGTAATGTTGGCGGTTCTGGATCCAGGCACATCTGTGGCCGGGGTGTTCACTCGATCGGCCACCCGCGCTGCCCCCGTGCTGGACTGTCAGGACAAGATCGGCGGGTCCAGCGATGGGCCAGCGGCGATTTTGGTGAATTCGGGCAATGCCAATGCCTTTACAGGTCATTATGGTCAAACCTCGGTGGCTGAGGTCACGCAAGCAGTGTCCAAAGCGACCGGCGTTGCAGTCGAACGCGTCTTCACCTCTTCCACCGGCGTGATTGGTGAGCCGCTGCCCCACGACCGCATCGTGGCACAGCTTGAGGCGTTGAAGGCGGGCCTCAGCCGACACGCGATCGAGGACGCAGCGCGGGCGATCATGACCACGGATACCTTTCCAAAAGGGTCCAGCGTAAAGGTCGAGATTGACGGAAGAACAGTCTCTATCGCAGGGATTGCCAAGGGGTCAGGCATGATCGCGCCGGATATGGCGACGATGCTTGTCTACATCTTTACCGATGCACAGGTCGAACAGTCCGCCCTGCAGGCGATGCTGAGCGCCCAAACCGACCGGACATTCAACTGTATTACCGTGGACAGCGACACCTCGACCTCGGACAGCCTGTTGCTCTGTGCAACTGGAGCTTCGGGCGTAGATGCCACCGGCAACCCGGCGTTTGTCGAGGCGCTGGAAAGCGTGATGCTGGATCTGGCGCAACAGGTGGTGCGCGACGGTGAAGGTGCTACGAAATTTGTGGAAATTCGTGTAACCGGTGCCGCGTCGGATACGGACGCCAAGGTGCATGGGCTGGCGATTGCCAACTCACCGCTGGTTAAAACGGCTATTGCTGGTGAAGACCCGAACTGGGGCAGGATCGTTATGGCCATCGGCAAATCCGGTGCCGCCGCTGACCGCGACCTGCTGAGTATTTCCTTCGGGGATATTCTGGTTGCCGAAAAGGGCTGGGTCAGCCCGGATTACCGTGAGGATGACGCCGCCGCCTATATGAAAGGTCAAGACCTTGTGATTGCGGTCGATCTTGGGCTGGGCGAAGGCAAATCCACCGTTTGGACCTGCGATCTGACCCACGGCTATATCGAGATCAACGCGGATTATCGCTCGTGAAGACCTTACTGGTGTCCGCTGTCGCCCTGATCGACATTGAGGGCCGGGTGCTTCTGGCCCAACGACCCGAGGGCAAATCTATGGCCGGTCTCTGGGAATTCCCCGGTGGCAAGATCGAACCCGGCGAAACCCCCGAGGCCGCCCTGATCCGCGAATTGCACGAGGAACTGGGCATCGACACCTGGGCCTCATGCCTCGCCCCGCTGACCTTTGCCAGCCATAGCTATGACGAATTTCACCTGCTGATGCCGCTGTTTGCTTGTCGTAAATGGGAGGGTATTCCGCAGTCGAAAGAGGGGCAGGCGCTGAAATGGGCCCGTGCGAATGAGTTGCGGAACTATTCGATGCCTGCGGCGGATGTGCCGCTGATTCCGATTTTGCGGGATTGGTTATAGCAGAAAACGACAAAGGCATTCGAGTTGATAAGCCCGGATATAGTGTATTCGGACAAAGCAGATGCCTCAGATTTAGTCGAAATTGCAATTTCCTTGGAACACTAAGATTGTCGGGACAAAATCGTTTTCAGCTTGTTGCACAGTCAGCGTGGCCGGGGGATTGTTCGGGTCAAATCCGATAGAAAAATGCCGAAAAAAGGCTCTATGGATGGCCAGGGTATACACACCTCTATCGTCCATGTTGCTGGCGACAGCAATGGTCGGTGAATGACTGTGGCCTCGAAGTGGAACTACGCCGATTAAATCCAAGTCATTAACGTTTAAATTTAGTTCTCCTTCTTTTTCTGTGAGAATGACCTCTACTTTTTCTCCTTCTGTACTCTTGAGAGTGCAGCTTATTACGATTTCGGATTGATTGCTTTTCTCCCCAATTGCCGGAGAACAAGCAAGTCCTGCCAAAAAAAGCATAAATGTAACTGACACAGTTTGAAAAAGTCGAACTGGCATTTATCCAAGCATTGCAACACAGCTTACTAGATCAACGTATGTGTTTGTTTTGAAACTGTCCATTTGGGCTTGAAGATGCCCTTCATGCACGCCGCATACCCATGGCCATATTCTCAAACTCAGCAGCCTTTTGGCGAATAAGTGGAGCGCAAACTCAAGCTAGCTTTTTGAAGCACCTAACTTTGCAGTTTGTGCAACTTGTACAAACCGGAAGATTACGTCTCTACCCCTGTTACAATTCGTAAGAATTGAGAAAACATCAGGAAAAAGTTGACGCTGATCTTTCCTGCGTCCCTTATCGGGGCGTTGGCGTCCGGGGTTGATCCTCGGGTTTGCCATTTCCGGCTCGGAGGAGGGGTCGGATGGGGAGGAGAAAGATATTGGCTCAGACGCAGTCGGGCGCTGAAGGGATGCACTCTCTTCCGGCGCTGCTACACCGCAATGCGACCCGGTTCGGGGACGCCCCGGCCTACCGGGAAAAGGAATTCGGAATCTGGCAATGCTGGACCTGGGCCGAAACGGCCAAGGAAATCCGTGCGATTGCCCTGGGCTTTCTGGAACTTGGCGTCACAAAAGGCGACCACATCGCAGTGATCGGGCGTAATCGTCCGGCGCATTACTGGTCGATGGTTGCGGCTCAGATGGTGGGTGCTGTGCCGGTGCCGCTTTATCAGGACGCAGTCGCCGAAGAGATGGCCTATGTGCTGGATCATTGCGGCGCAAAATACGTCGTCTGTGGTGATCAGGAGCAGGTCGACAAGGTCATCGAGATTCAGGAGAACCTGCATCAGGTCAAACACATCCTCTACACCGACAAGCGGGGGATGCGGAAATACGATCACAGCCAGATGAACGCACTGGACGATCTGATGGCCGAAGGCAACGCCGGTCACGTGCGTTTCGATGCGGAACTGGACCGCCGGATTGCCGAGATCGAATACGACGGAACTTGCGTCATGCTGTATACGTCGGGCACCACGGGTAAACCCAAGGGTGTAGTGCTGTCGAACCGCAACGTGATCGAAAGCGCCAAGAACTCCGCCGAATTTGATCATTTGAACCGGAACGAAGACATCCTGTCTTACCTGCCGATGGCTTGGGTTGGCGATTTCATCTTTTCCATCGGTCAGGCCTATTGGTGCGGCTTCTGCGTGAACTGCCCTGAAAGCGCCGACACGATGATGACGGACCTGCGCGAAATCGGGCCGACTTATTTCTTCGCTCCGCCGCGGGTTTTTGAGACTCAGCTGACCAATGTGATGATCCGGATGGAGGACGCTGGCAAACTGAAGCAACGGATGTTCCACCACTTCATGGCGCATGCCAAGAAAGTGGGTGGCCTGTTGCTGGACGGCAAGCCGGTGAGCTTTGGCGACCGCGTGAAATACGCGCTGGGCAGTATGTTGGTCTACGGGCCGCTCAAAGATACGCTGGGTTATGGCCGCTTTCGCGTTGGCTATACGGCGGGTGAGGCGATCGGCCCGGAGATTTTTGATTTCTACCGCTCGCTCGGCATCAACCTGAAACAGCTTTACGGTCAGACCGAAGCGACAGTTTTCATCACGGTTCAGCCGGATGGTGAAGTGCGCGCCGATACAGTTGGCGTGCCTGCCCCGGATGTGGAACTGAAGATCGACGACAAGGGTGAGATTCACTATCGCTCACCCGGTGTGTTCGTTGAGTATTACAACAACCCGGACTCAACCGCCTCGACCAAAGATGCCGAAGGCTGGGTGGCCACTGGGGATGCGGGGTTCATCGAGGAAAGTTCGGGGCATCTGCGGATCATCGACCGCGCAAAGGATGTGGGCAAGATGGCCGACGGGTCGATGTTTGCGCCGAAATACGTCGAGAACAAGCTGAAATTCTATCCCGACATCCTTGAGGTTGTTTTGTTCGGAAACGGCAAGGACCGCTGCGTGGCCTTTATCAACATCGACCTGACAGCAGTGGGCAACTGGGCGGAACGCAACAACGTAGCCTATGCGTCTTATCAGGAACTGACGGCAAATCCCCGTGTGTTAGAGACGATTCGAAATCACGTGGAAGAGGTGAACAAGTCTGTGGCCGCTGACGAAATGTTGTCGGGCTGCCAGGTGCATCGCTTTGTGGTGCTGCACAAAGAACTGGACGCGGATGACGGTGAGATGACCCGTACGCGAAAAGTGCGTCGCGGATTTGTCGAGGACAAGTTCAGTGACATCATCGATGCGCTTTATGACGGGTCCAAGCAGGTCTCGACCACGACCGAAGTGACTTATGAGGACGGGCGAAAGGGTTCGATCAGCGCAACGCTTGAGATTATCGATGCACCGGTCGTGCCGGTTGCTCAGCACAAGGTGGCGGCGGAATGAGGGCCGGTCATGCGCCGCTCGACCTGTGGTCATCACCCCGCCCGCCGTCCCGTTTTTCCGCAAGTCAGGGAGTGACTGATGCTGGATAACTCCGAAGGATATGTCACCGAAGATGGCCGCAAGATCGGCGGCGTGGTGATGGAGATGAAGAACATCACCCTGCGCTTTGGCGGTGTGGTGGCGATCAAGGATATCTCGTTCGACATTCGTGAAGGCGAGATCCGCGCGATCATCGGTCCGAACGGCGCCGGTAAATCCTCGATGCTGAACGTGATTTCAGGGTTCTATATCCCGCAGGAGGGCGAGGTCTGGTTCCATGGGGCAAAGCGTCCGCAGATGCGCCCTTATGAAGTTGCGCGGCAAGGTATTGCCCGGACGTTCCAGAACATTGCCCTTTTCGAAGGCATGAGCGTGCTGGACAACGTCATGACCGGGCGGCTGAACTATATGAAAACCAACCTCTTTCAGCAGGCCATGTGGAAGGGCAAGGCTGAGGCGGAAGAGGTTGAAAACCGCGAAGCGGTCGAGAAAATCATCGACTTTCTCGAAATTCAGCACATCCGCAAGACGCCGGTTTCCCGCCTGCCTTACGGGTTGAAAAAGCGGGTCGAGTTAGCCCGCGCTTTGGCGGCCGAGCCTAAACTGTTGCTGCTGGACGAACCAATGGCCGGCATGAACGTTGAAGAGAAAGAGGACATGAGCCGCTTTATCCTCGACGTGAATGACGAGTTCGGCACCACCATCGCCCTGATCGAGCATGACATGGGCGTGGTGATGGACCTGAGCGACCGCGTGGTCGTGATGGATTACGGCAAAAAGATCGGCGACGGTACCCCGGACGAGGTGCGCAGCAATCAGGAAGTCATCGACGCCTATCTGGGGGTGAGCCATGACTGAGCAACTGACAGACATGAGAGGGGGCACACATGCCTGATCAGCTGATTTTCGCGATGGAGGTTTTCCTCAACGGTCTTATGGCCGGTGTGCTGTACGCTCTGGTCGCGCTGGGCTTTGTTCTGATCTACAAGGCGTCCGGAATCTTCAACTACGCCCAAGGGGTTATGGCCCTGTTTGCCGCCATGACGCTAGTCGGGATCATGAACGGGCAGGTACCGTTTGCCCACCTGATCAACGCGACTTTCGGGACGCATATCCACAAGTTCGGATGGAATGTACCTGCGTTTGTGGCGATTATCCTGACGATGGGTGTCATGGTTCTGCTGGCCTGGGCGGTGCAGCGCTTTGTGATGCGGCATCTGGTCGGGCAAGAGCCAATCATCTTGTTCATGGCGACCATCGGCCTGGCCTATTTCCTTGAGGGCGTGGCTGACCTGATGTGGGGATCCGAGATCAAGACATTGGATGTCGGACTGCCGCAGGGTATCAACTTGTGGATCGATGAGACCACGTTCAACATTTTTGGCTACGGCTTCTTTATCGACAATCTGGACCTTGTGGCGACGGTGATAGCCGCGCTGCTGGTGACCGCACTGGTCGCGTTCAGCCAATACACCAAGCAGGGCCGGGCGATGCGCGCCGTGGCGGATGACCACCAGGCGGCTCTGTCGGTCGGCATCTCGCTGAACTTCATCTGGATCATGGTGTGGTCGGTTGCGGGTTTTGTCGCGCTGGTTGCAGGCATCATGTGGGGCACCAAGTCAGGCGTGCAGTTCTCTCTGTCCCTGATCGCGCTCAAAGCGCTGCCGGTTCTAATGCTGGGCGGGTTCACCTCGATCCCCGGTGCCATCGTCGGCGGACTGATCATCGGTGTGGGCGAAAAACTGTTCGAGTTTGCCATCGGCCCGTTGGTGGGCGGTGCGACCGAGAACTGGTTCGCCTATGTTCTGGCGCTGATCTTCCTCGTGTTCCGGCCGCAGGGCCTGTTCGGTGAAAAGATCATTGAGAGGGTGTAGGACGTGACTAAGCTGATCGCCATCATCAACGTGATCGCGTGGGCCGGGTTCTGGGCTTTTGGCTACATTGCGTTCACCTCCGACGACCTGACCGATGGACAATTGGTGATTGCGGCGATCCTGGCGTTTGCCGGGCTGGTCATGGGCATACTGGCTTATATGAAACTTGTGCGCGCCTCAGAGGCGAGCGGATATGCAAAAGGCTCCAGGCAGCTGGACGCCGAGGCCCGCAACCGGGCGCAGGAAGAATGGGGAAAGTAAGACATGTTTTATCGTGAGGCCGGGGATTTCAAAACCTCCTACACAGATGACAGCCAGACCTTTCCGATCAAGTTCGACCGGTATCGGTATTATGTGGTTCTGGCGGTGGCTTTCGGAATAATTCCCTTCGTCATCAATGACTACTGGGCCAACGCGCTGTTACTGCCCTTTTTGATTTATGCCATTGCGGCAATCGGGTTGAACATCCTTGTGGGCTATTGCGGGCAGGTATCCTTGGGTACCGGTGGTTTCATGGCTGTGGGTGCCTATGCCTGCTACAAGCTGATGACCTCGTTCCCTGATGTCAGCATGTTCATTCATGTCATTCTGGCCGGCGGCATAACGGCCATTGTCGGGGTGCTGTTTGGCCTGCCGAGCTTGCGGATCAAGGGGTTCTATCTTGCGGTGGCCACGTTGGCGGCGCAGTTCTTCCTTGTATGGCTCTTTAACCGGGTGCCGTGGTTCTACAACTATTCCGCTTCGGGTCAGATCAATGCGCCGGAACGGGATGTGTTTGGCATCATCATCACCGGTCCGAATGCACCGGCATGGGCCACCTATCTGTTCTGCCTGATTTTCCTGGCCGTCAGCGCCCTGATCGCACGCAACCTGACGCGCGGCACGACGGGCCGGACATGGATGGCAATCCGAGACATGGATATCGCGGCCGAGATCATCGGGGTTAACCCACTGAAGGCCAAGATGAGCGCCTTTGCCGTCAGCTCGTTCTTTATCGGTATCGCGGGCGCGTTGTTCTTCGCGGTCTATCTCGGCGCGGTCGAGGTTGGCGAAGTCTTTGGCATCCAGAAGTCGTTCCTGGTCCTGTTCATGATCATTATCGGTGGGTTAGGGTCTATTTTCGGATCGTTCGCCGGTGCCGCTTTCCTTGTTCTGCTGCCGGTGGTCCTGAAAGTGGTGGGCGTCGACGTTCTGGGCTGGCCCACGGATATCGTGGCACATCTGCAGCTGGTGATCGTCGGCGCGCTGATCATCATGTTCCTGATCCTGGAACCGCACGGGCTGGCGCAGCTGTGGCGTGTGGCGAAAGAGAAACTCAGACTATGGCCGTTCCCACACTAAGGGATCGGCCCAATGAAAAAACGGGCGGAACAAGCCTGAATGCAACATCGGACTAACCAAGGGAGGAGACACCCGATGAAATTGAAACTGGCAACCGCGGCGCTAAGCGCCCTGATGGCTGCAGGACCCGCTCTGGCGGATCTTGTGATCCCCGATCTGAGCTATCGTACCGGGCCTTACGCCGCTGGCGGCATTCCGTTCTCGGATGGCTATAATGACTATTTCACCCTGCTGAATGAGCGCGATGGCGGCATCGGCGGTGTTCCGATCCGGATGGTCGAATGCGAAACCGGCTACAACACCGAAAAAGGTGTGGAATGCTATGAAGCCACCAAAGGCGAAGGCGCTTTGGTTTATCAGCCGCTGTCCACAGGTATTACGTACCAGCTGATCCCAAAAGTCACTGCAGACGACATTCCGCTGCACACGATGGGATATGGTCGGACCTCGGCCAAGAACGGCGATGTGTTCAGTCACACCTTCAACTATCCTGCCAACTACTGGGACGGGGCCTCGGGCGCGGTCAATTACCTGCTTGAGGAGAATGGTGGCGATCTGAGCGGCAAGAAAATCGCGCTGGTCTACCACAACTCGGCCTATGGTAAGGAACCGATCCGTACGCTGGAAGAGCTGTCAAAAAAGCACGGCTTTGAACTGGTCGCCCTGCCGGTCGATCACCCGGGTCAGGAACAGAAGTCGCAGTGGCTGCAAATCCGCCGTGATCGTCCCGACTATGTCCTGATGTGGGGCTGGGGGGTTATGAACCAGGTTGCCGTGCAAGAGGCCGCCAACATCCGGTTCCCGATGGAAAACTTCATCGGCATCTGGTGGTCCGGTTCTGAAAACGACGTGCTGCCAGCGGGCGAAGCTGCCAATGGGTACAAAGCACTAACTTTCCACAACGTTGGCACGGACTTCCCGGTCTTTGACGATCTGCAGAAACACGTTGTCGATGCAGGTAAGGCTGCAGGCGCGGGTGATCAGGTTGGCACGGTTCTGTATAACCGTGGTCTCTATGCGGCTGTTCTGGCTGCCGAAGCCATCAAGAAAGCCCAGGAAATCTCGGGCAATGCGGAAATTACCCCGTCTGAGATGCGTGCCGGTATGGAAGCACTGGAGATGACAGAAGAGAAGATGGCCGAACTGGGCCTGGCGAACTTTGGTCCGACCTTCTCGGTCTCATGCGAAAACCATGGCGGTGACGCCCTTGTGGGTGTGACGCAGTGGGATGCAGCAAACAAGACCTGGACGCTGATCTCGGACTTCAAGCAGACCGATGGTGAAGTGATCGGCGCGCTGATCGATGAAGATTCTGCGGCCTATGCAGCAGAAAACAACATTGAAGGGCGTTGCTGATACAGCGCTTTGAACAAACCGGGGCGGCGGCAGACCGCCGTCCCGAACCCCACACTCGCTTAAGGACACGCGCAGATGCTGGATGCGGCACAAACCACTGACACCAAGTCGGAAACCCTGCTTGAGGTCAACAATATCGAGGTGATCTACAATCACGTGATCCTCGTTCTGAAAGGCGTCAGCCTGACTGTGCCCAAGGGCGGTATCACGGCCCTGCTGGGCGGCAACGGCGCAGGAAAAACGACGACGCTCAAGGCTGTGTCGAACCTGCTGCATTCCGAGCGCGGTGAAGTCACCAAGGGAACGATCGAATATCGCGGCACCAGCGTGCATGAAAGCGATCCTGCCGATCTGGTGGAAAAGGGCGTCATCCAGGTGATGGAAGGCCGCCATTGTTTCGAACACCTGACTGTTGAGGAAAATCTGCTGACGGGCGCCTATACCCGCAAGGATGGCAAGGCCGCCATTCAGCAGGACCTTGAACTGGTCTACACATATTTTCCCCGTCTGAAAGAACGCCGCCGGTCGCAGGCAGGCTACACTTCGGGTGGTGAGCAACAGATGGTTGCAATGGGCCGGGCGCTGATGTCCCGACCCGAAACGATCCTGCTGGACGAACCCTCGATGGGACTTGCGCCGCAGCTGGTCGAAGAGATTTTCGGTATCGTGAAGGACCTGAACGAGAAAGAAGGTGTGTCCTTCTTGCTGGCCGAACAGAACACAAATGTGGCTCTAAGGTTTGCGCATTACGGCTATATTCTGGAATCCGGGCGCGTCGTGATGGATGGTCCGGCAGCAGATTTGCGCGAAAACCCAGACGTGAAAGAATTTTATCTGGGCATGTCCGACGAAGGCCGCAAAAGCTTCCGTGATGTGCGATCTTACCGCCGCCGCAAGAGGTGGTTGTAAGCGAATGGAGGATCTGGCGATGACCTACTACGACGCTCTCGAAACCCGATCAGCCGATGAACGCTCCGCGGACCAGGCGCAGGCGCTGCGTACTCAGATTGACCGCGCCCTGTCCGCTCCGGGCTTTGCTGCGCATTTGGCGGACGCAGATACCAGCGCGGTGACGTCCTTTGAAGATCTAGTCAAATTGCCGGTGCTTCGGAAGTCGGATTTGGCAGCTGCACAAGCGTCGCGCCCGCCGTTCGGCGGGTTCACCGTCAAACCTGCCCGGCATTTCCATCATGTGTTCCAGTCGCCTGGTCCGATCTATGAGCCCGGCAGCACGGATCATGATTGGTGGCGCATGGGGCGTTTCCTGAACGCCGCCGGAGTCGGACCCGGAGATATCGTGCAAAACTGTTTCGGCTATCACCTCACGCCAGCTGGTATGATTTTTGAAAGCGGCGCGCGCGCGGTAGGGGCCGCCGTGCTGCCAGCGGGTACCGGCCAGACCGAATTGCAGGTGACTGCGGCGCGTGATGTGGGCTGCACGTCTTATGCGGGCACGCCGGACTATCTGAAGGTCATTCTGGACAAAGCAGATGAGATGGGCGTGGCTATGAACTTCTCAAAGGCTGTTGTGGGCGGCGGCGCGCTGTTCCCATCTTTGCGTCAGGACTATGCTGATCGGGGTATTTCCTGCCTGCAATGCTATGCCACGGCCGATCTGGGCAACATCGCCTACGAAAGCGCCGCGATGGAAGGGATGATCATCGACGAACATGTCATTATCGAGGTCGTCACTCCTGGCACCGGAACACCGGTAGAGCCGGGTGAGGTGGGTGAGGTTGTGGTGACCTCTCTGAACCCTGATTACCCGCTGATCCGCTTTGCCACGGGTGATCTATCCGCGATCATGCCAGGAGTGTCGCCCTGTGGGCGGACCAATCTGCGTATTAAAGGCTGGATGGGTCGCGCAGATCAGACCACCAAGATCAAGGGCATGTTTGTGCGCCCTGAACAGGTGGCAGCATTGGTCGATAAGCACGAGGAAATCGTCAAAGCCCGTGTTATCGCCGCCCGTCAGGGTGAGATGGACACCATGACCGTTCAGATCGAAAGCGCGGGAGGCGACGACATGGCTTATGCCAAATCCGTAGTCGAGGTGCTGAAACTGAAAGGCGCGATCGAGGTCGTAACCCCCGGATCACTGCCGAAGGACGGGTTGGTGATCGAGGATCAGCGCGTTTACGAATGACCCCGAGCCATGTCTGCGGCAGTATGTGTCGCAGATTTGTTTTCCCCTGCACTGGTGTTTCTTAGCATTTTGGTCGATTAAAGGCTGATCAATAGCCAACGCCAGTTACAATCCGGGTCCATGGCCGAAATCGACTATTCAGAACACGGGAAACGCAATCGCGGCGCGCTGGGCACCCGGTTGGTGGCCACTGTGGCCTATATGGTAGCAGCGGCTTGTCTTCTGCCGATGGTTGCGGTCGTTCTGGCGGCGGTGACGGGGGGTACGGATACGGTCTCACATCTGTTCGAGACGGTTTTACCCGGGTATGCACTGACAACCGTGATCCTTGTCGTTTTGGTGGCTATGGGCACGTTCTCTATCGGGGTTGGCGCGGCGTGGCTGGTGACGATGACACGCTTTCCCGGTGTGCGCTTTCTGGAAATTGCACTGGTCCTGCCGCTGGCCTTCCCGGCCTATGTTCTGGCTTACGCCTATACGTTCATTCTGGATCACCCCGGTATCGTGCAGACCACGCTGCGCGACGTGACGGGTTGGGGCCCGCGCGATTATTGGTTCCCGGAAATCCGCTCGACCGAGGGCGCGGCGGTGATGCTGATCCTAGTGCTCTATCCTTATGTTTATCTGCTGGCGCGGGCCGCGTTTCTGCAGCAAAGCGCCACCGCTTTTCTGGCCGCCCGTGCGCTGGGCAAAAGCCCGTGGTTGGCGTTCTGGCACGTGTCTTTGCCGATGGCCCGCCCGGCCATTGCCGGTGGTGTTCTGCTGGCCATCATGGAAACCATCGCCGATTTTGGAACCGTCGCCTATTTCGGCGTTCAGACATTTGCCACCGGTATTTACACAAGCTGGTTCTCGATCGGCGACCGGGCGGGTGCGGCGCAGTTGGCCTTGTGCCTGCTGGGCTTTGCGCTGGTCATGGCCGTGGCCGAGCGGACGCAGCGCGGCAAGGCAAAGTACTATCAGGCAGGCAAAAGCCATGCGTCCCTGCCTTCGGCGCAGCTTAAGGGCTGGCAATCCGCAGCAGCCATTACCTTGTGCGTTATTCCAGTGGTGCTGGGGTTCTTGTTGCCGGTATTTATTCTGATCCAGATGGGCCTGACCTCTGAACAAAACCTGCTGTCGCGGCGTTACATTGGGTTCATTCAAAACTCGCTGACACTTGCAGGAGTGGCCGCCGTGGTTACGGTCTGCGCCGCGATCTGTGTTGGGTTCTTTCAGCGCCTTCGCCCGGGTCGGGGATCATCGACCACAGGCTATCTGGCGCGGTTGGGCTATGCGGTGCCCGGGGGCGTAATCGCCGTTGGCCTGATGGTACCCTTCGCCAGATTCGACAACGCGCTGGATTTGTGGATGCGCCAGACGTTCGACGTCTCGACGGGTCTGCTGGTGACCGGGTCGATCTGGTTGCTGGTTGCAGCTTACATGGTGCGCTTTCTGGCGGCAGCGCTCAGCGCTTACGAAGGCGGGCAGAGTACTGTGCACGCCAATATGGATGCTGCGTCCCGGTCTTTGGGCCAATCGCCTCTGGGCACCTTGCGACGTGTGCATCTACCTATCTTGACACCCTCGCTGCTGACAGCCTTGCTGATCGTATTTGTGGATGTGATGAAAGAGCTGCCCGCGACCTTGATCATGCGCCCCTTCAACTTTGATACGCTTGCGGTCCAGGCCTATCGTCTGGCCTCAGACGAACGGTTGGAGGGCGCAGCGGTTCCCTCGCTTGTGATCCTGGCGGTTGGGCTTTTGCCGGTGATTCTGATCTGTCGGCAAGTTGGGCGGCGGTAGGACGAAACGATTCAAATTTACCACACCTGTTGGCACCGGACTTGATTCAAATGCGTTTTCCGGCAAGGCTGAGGGTATGAACATGCAGCCTCCCAGCCGGTTTTCTGCAAACTCGGCCCAGATGCCCGTCGCGTTCGACCGGCGCGAGATGTCACATATACTGTCTGTCTATGGCAAGATGGTCGCCGCCGGAGAATGGCGTGACTATGGCATTTCCAACCTGCGCGATATGGCGGTTTTTTCCATTTTCAGACGTACGGCAGAGCATCCGATCTACCGGGTCGAAAAACACCCTCGTCTGCGGTCCAAACAGGGGATGTATTCGGTGATCGGCATGGACGGGCGTATCTTGAAGCGAGGCCATGACCTGCGCACCGTGCTGCGCGTGTTGGAACGCAAGCTGATCCGGTCGGTTGACCTTGATTAGAGCCTTTTGTGGGCTGTTACAGACCCGTCGCCCTGCTCCAGAATCCGTGTGATTGCTTGATCCATCGGCTCGAACGTCACGTCCATGTGGTAGGCGTTGGCATGAAGCAGCATGTTCTCGCCATAGACCCATGCCACGTGGCCTTTCCAGAACAACAGATCCCCGCGCTTTGGTTCAGTTCCGGCAGGCAGCGCCGTACCCAGTTCGCGTTCCTGATCGTTGCTATCACCGGGGCAGGGTATGCCGCAGGCCAGCAAACCGGCCTGAACCAACCCGGAACAATCAATACCGAAGCGACTGTTTCCCCCCCAAAGATAGGGTGTGCCCAGAAACAGCTCGGCCACCGCTACGGGATCGGTCAGGTGCGTTGCGCTGAGTTTGGCGTGAATCGCCGGAATGAACCCCAGTTCTGTTTCCAGAAATCTATTCTGTTCCGACAGCACGCATAATTTGCTACCGAAACTCAGCGATACGCGGTCCTGGCTTTTCATGTCGGGCTGTTTATAGGCATGTGTCGCGGGCGCGGTGACCCAGTGGGTCTGTTGCGCCTCAGGTCCCAGCTGATCGGACCTGACCCAACCGGGATAACCGTCCTTGTCCGAGGTGATCCGGCTCCACCCATCGGTTTCGTCAACAACATCTACCGGGTCGCCAAACAACAGCTGCCGGTCCCTGGGGCCATTCGGGCTGCGCAACAAATCAACAACCGGCTTTATGACGCGCAGGCGGGTCATAGGTTCAGAATCTCGGGCAGGGCGGTCAGCACGGCACGCGGCCCTTGGCCCAGACCGCCTTTGCTGCGTCCGGGGGCCTTGCTGGGCTGCCAGGAATAGATGTCGAAATGCATATAGCGGCTGTCACCCACAAAGCGGCGCAGGAACAGGGCCGCGGTGATTGAGCCTGCGAACCCACCTGATGGAGCATTGTCCAAATCAGCAATGCCGGGTTCGATCATCGCCTCATAGGGTTCATGGAAAGGCATCCGCCAGACAGGGTCGGCCGATTGCCGACCAGCGTTGGCCAGCGCGTCTGCCGCGCCATCGTCATCGGTGTAAAAGGGCGCCAGATCGGGGCCAACCGCGACGCGCGCGGCACCGGTCAGCGTCGCCATCGAGATGATCAGGTCAGGTTCACCCTCATCCGCCAGAGCCAATGCGTCAGCCAGAACCAGCCGCCCTTCGGCGTCGGTGTTGTTGATCTCAACCGTCAGACCTTTGCGCGACGTCAGGATATCCCCCGGACGGAAGGCATTCCCCGCGACCGAATTCTCGACCGCTGGGATCAGCACGCGCAGTTGCACAGGCAGCTTTGTTGCCATGATCATCCGTGCCAAACCCAGCACATTGGCCGCACCGCCCATGTCCTTTTTCATCAGGGACATCGAATTCCCTGGTTTCAGATTCAGTCCGCCAGTGTCAAAGCACACACCCTTGCCGACAAGGGTCAGTTTGGGCCCGGTGTTGCCCCATGTCATCTCGATCAAGCGCGGAGCTTGCGCGGCGGCGCGTCCGACCGTGTGAATCAGCGGGAAATTTTGATCCAACAGGTCGTCGCTTTTGATTACCGAACAGGACGCGCCGAATTCCTGCGCCAAATCCTCGGCTGCGGCCTGCAGCTGAGCCGGTCCCATGTCCGAGGCCGGTGTGTTGACCAAATCGCGGGTCAGCGCCTCGGCACTGGCCAGCGCCTCAATTCGCGCGGCATCAACACCCTCGGGTGCAACAAGTCGCGCCTTGGCGGGTGATTGATTGGCGTAACGGTTAAAGGCATATCCTGTGAGTAGCCAACCAAGGCACTCGTTGCTTAGCGCATCTGCGGGCACACCGGACGCGATGTGATAAGTTCCCTTCCGCAAGGTTTCGGCTGCCGCTGCCAGCGGGAACCGTTTGCGCGTGCGCTTGCTGCTTTTTCCGTAACCTGCCAAAGCCATTTGGGGCGCACCATCCGATTGAGGGATCAGCAGAGCCTGTCCCATGGCCCCGGTGAATCCATTGGCCTCGACCCACGATGCGATGTGGCTTGGCTGGTCTTTCAACCAATCGTCAAGATTGGGTTGCGAAATGACATGCAGCGGAACAAAGGGTTCGGACGGCGAAGCGAAGGACAGGGTCATGGACATCTCGGCTGGTTCGATTTGTGCCCAGCCTAGTCGCCCACGATCCGTCCGCAAGCCCCGTCAGAGGGAAAGATCCTGCTGATCCCAAATCACGGTCAGAGATTTCTCACCTACACGGATCAGGCGCGACAGGGTGGCCCCCGTCGCGACCGCATCCCCGGCATCCACAGATTGCGCCACATCACCGGCGACACGGGCCAGCGCGGTCATACCAATCTGTTCGGCAATGGCCACCAGTGACTGCGCGCATTTCCGCAGCCCGGCCCAGTCGCGCTGACGCCAAAACCGCTCGCAGTTTGACAGGCGCACGGCCAATTCCTCGACCGTGCGGCACAATACATCCAATGCGTTCTTGTCGCCCAATTGGCGATACAGCCCGTTCAAGCGGTCCGTATCCAGCCGAACGGTTTCCTTTTGTTCAAGCGTGACTATTTTATCCACCACATCTACCCCAATTCTCTACGCCCCCACGGCATAGTTGGACATTGGCGGTAGAATGCTTTGCAAAACCTTGCGCCGATGCTGGAAAATGGGTCGAATTTTCTGCGAATTCAGGTTACAGCAGCCGACAGACAAAAGAACGGGGACATGAGAATGGACTTAGCCAAACCTCTGCCGACCTATCTGGTCAAGCGGTACCACGGATGGAAAGCCACCACCTATTCGGAGAACCAGGTCTGGTATCGCCGCCTGGCCACTGAAGGGCAGCGCCCACGTGCTATGGTGATTTCGTGCTGTGACAGCCGGGTTCATGTGACATCGATCTTCGGTGCCGATCAGGGCGAGTTCTTTATTCACCGCAACATCGCAAACCTTGTGCCGCCTTACGCCCCTGATGGCGATCACCACGGCACCAGTGCGGCAATCGAATATGCGGTCACGTCACTGAAAGTCGCGCACCTGATCGTTCTAGGCCACTCGCAATGCGGAGGTGTTCAGGGCTGCATCGACATGTGCAAGGGAAAAGCCCCGCAACTGGAGGCGAAAGAAAGCTTTGTTGGCCGCTGGATGGATATCCTGAAACCGAAATATGACCTGGTTGCCGATGTTGAAGACAGCGTCGATCAGGCACGGCAGTTTGAACGGCAGGCAGTCGTTGCATCGCTGGAGAACCTGATGACATTTCCCTTCGTTTCCTCTGCGGTAGATGACGGCTCGTTGAGCTTGCATGGGCTGTGGACCGACATCGGTGAAGGTGGCCTGCAATGTTATGACCCGGCCGAGAAGAAATTCGTGGTTGTCTAAACGGGCTGACATCTGAGAGTTTTCGAATGGCGCGGATCAGGTCTCTGATTTCGCGCCATTTTTTGCTATGATCGAAACCACACTCTTTCGATCAGGAGCGCGTCATGCGATTCATTAAACGTATTCTCATCACTCTGCTTGTTCTTATCCTGGTTCTGGTTGGCGTGTCTTATCTTTTGCCCGGCAAGGCCGAACTGTCTCGCAGCATCACGATCAACGCACCCGCCAGCGCGATCTTTCCTTACGTGAATTCGATGCAGGAAACTGAAAAATGGTCACCTTGGTTGACGCGCGATCCCGAAACCCAGCTGTCCTACAGCGGCCCTGAGGCGGGCGTTGGCAACACCTTGAATTGGGCATCTGATCACCCGCAGGTTGGTACTGGGTCACAGGAAATCGTCGAAAGCGTTCCGGATCAAACCGTCATAACGGCGCTTGATTTCGGTCCGATGGGGTCCGCATCGGCCTCCTTCGATCTGACGCCCGAGGGTGAACAGACTCAGGTGACCTGGGGGTTCGAATCCGATCTTGGAATGAACCCCATGTCGCGCTGGATGGGCCTGATGATGGATAAATGGATCGGCGGAGATTACGAGCGCGGTCTGACAAACCTCAAGGCATTGGTTGAGCAGCAGGGGTGAGCGGCAAAAGCCCGAAGTCTCATAAAATGCTCACCGTAAAACCTCAGGAGGCAGCCGTTGATGTTTGCTAAGAGGATGCAAAAGTTCCAGAGCCATATGTGTGAATCCGGAATCGACGTTGCCCTCGTTACGGACGACGACAACGTCTACTATTTGACCGGTTACTACGACTACCTTCACATGGAGTTCGGCAGACCAACGATCCTGGTCGTGCACAGCGATGGGAAATGCCTGTTGATCACGCCCACCATTGATCTGAACGCAGCCCTCTCTTTGGCAAAAGTCGGGCGTATCGCCGCGTGGAACGACGGAATGGGCGACGAGTGGAGAGCCGAACTTCCCACCGCAGTAAAGGGCGCGTTAAGTGTCGGGGTTGAACCCGATCTTATGCCACCGGTTGTTCGCGCCTTTGTGGAAAAACTTGTTCCTGTAGACCGGATGGTCAGCGTCACGCCAATACTCGCTGAGATGCGCATGATTAAGTCCGTCGATGAACTCAAGTTGGCCCGCCATGCGGGGCAGGTGGCCATGGCGATGATGGAGGCCGGACGCAATACCATTGGAGATGGAGTACCGGAATTTGAAGTCGCGCTCGCGACGTCTCAGGCGGGCACACGAAAGGCTGCAGAGCTTCTAGCTGCGCATTACGATGCGGCAGATATGTCTCCCAACACTCATTTTCTGCAAATCATGGCCTCGGGAGACACCATCACCAAAACCCATCATCGCGCGACCACCCGGATCATGAGACGAGGCGAGCCAGTATTTCTTTGTTTCTGCGGAATGACCAATTTCCACCGTTTCAAACTGGGCTTCGACCGCACTTTCTGGATCGGCGAGATCGTGGATAAGGAACAAGAACGCATTTACGAAGTTGCTGTTGCCAGCCAAGCGGCAGCGTTAGATGCTCTGCGTCCGGGCGTGACCGCCGAAAGCGTACATGCTGCCTATGCAGAGGCCATTCAGAGCGCGGGGTATGAGTATCCGTTTCGATGTGGACGTGCGACGGGATTTAGCTATTTAGAGAAACCGCAGTTGGTTACTGGCGACACGACCGTCTTGCAGCCTGGAATGATTTTTGCCGTAGATGGGTCGGTAACAGTGGATACGTTTCGTGCGCAGGTAGGCGACAGTTTCATTGTTACGGAAGATGGCTGGGAAGCTGTAACCGAACATCCAAAGTCGTTGGATGCTGTCATTCTCTGAAGACTTTGATCGTACTCTTCACAGGTTCAAAACGCCTGCCGTCTTCCATTCCTTTGTCCGAAGCTGGTGGCCGTGAATTGGCTATACGCAAAAAAGAACCCGCCGGGTCGGCGGGTTCTTCTGACATAACGTCTTTGGGGTGTATGATCAGCCCTTCTTCAGAACCTCACGGCCCAGAAGTTCCGCAATCTGCACTGCATTCAGCGCTGCACCTTTGCGCAGGTTGTCCGAAACGCACCACAGGTTGATACCATTTTCCACGGTCGAGTCCTGGCGGATCCGGCTGATGAACGTGGCAAAATCGCCCGCGCATTCGATCGGTGAGACGTAGCCGCCGGGTTCGCGCTTGTCGATCACCATGATGCCCGGAGCCTCGCGCAGGATGTCGCGGGCTTCGTCTTCGTCCAGGAATTCTTCGAACTCGATGTTCACGGCCTCAGAGTGGCCAACAAAGACTGGAACGCGGACGCAGGTGGCTGTGACCTTGATCGCCGGATCGACGATCTTTTTGGTCTCAACAACCATCTTCCACTCTTCCTTGGTCGAGCCGTCTTCCATGAAGACGTCGATCTGGGGAATGACGTTGAAGGCGATCTGCTTCTGGAACTTGTTCGGCGGCACGTCCGTGGTGGGGTTATAGATCGCTTTGGTCTGATCCCACAGCTCGTCCATGCCTTCCTTACCGGCGCCAGACACCGACTGATAGGTCGACACGACGACGCGCTTGATGCGCGCGCGGTCATGCAGCGGCTTCAGCGCGACAACCATCTGTGCGGTCGAGCAGTTGGGGTTGGCGATGATGTTCTTGTTTTTGTAGTCGTGGATCGCCTGCGGGTTACATTCCGGCACGATCAGCGGAATGTTCGGGTCATAGCGATAGAGTGACGAGTTATCGATCACCACGCAGCCAGCTTTGGCTGCCTTGGGGGCGTATACCTTGGTCGCCTCGGACCCCACGGCAAACAGCGCCATGTCCCAGCCGGTGAAATCGAACGTGTCCAGATCCTTGGTAGTGAGTGTCGTGTCGCCAAAGCTTACTTCGGTGCCCAGCGAACGACGGCTTGCCAGAACAGCAAGTTCATCGACGGGGAACTGGCGTTCAGCCAGAATGTTCAGCATTTCGCGGCCCACGTTACCCGTGGCGCCGACGACTACGACGCGATAGCCCATTTCATGTCTCCAATGTTAAGGACGCGCGTTCATAGCCGCGTTGCAGCAAATAAAAAAGAGTTTTCGGGGTTTATTTCGCGCAATGACACCGATTTGACGTGGCGCATCGCCTCAGGTGTCGGTCAAAAGGCGTTCATAGAGCGCGACAAGCGTCTTTGCCTCACCATTGATGTCGAAATTCTGCTCGACATGGGCGCGGGCTGCGATACTGGAACGGGCAAGGGATTCGCGGTCGGACAGCATTTCGGCGGCGGCTTCGGCCAGCGCGGGGATATCGCCGGGTTCGACCACGCGGCCCAGCGACGGGTCGGTGACAATCTCGGAAAACGCGCCCACGTCGGTCGCAACAACCGGCACGCCGCAGGCCATTGCTTCCAGCGGCGTCAGGCCGAACCCTTCCCACCGTTGCGGGGCGATGAACAGGTCCAGCACCTGATACCATTCGGCGATCTGATCGACGGTCACCTCGGGCATGAACAGAATGCGGTCGGACAGGCCCGCCTTGGCGACCTTGTCTTTCAGTTCGGTCAGGAAGCTGGTGTGCTTTTCCGTGGCGCGGCCCATGACGATGCCATGGACGTCGTCAAAGCGGCCGCACAGTTCGATCATTGCATCGACGAAAGCATCGGTGCCCTTCTGGTGACGAATGCGGCCGTAGCAGCCCAGCAATAGACCATCTGGCAAACCCAGTCGCGCCCGAACAGCTGCTTTGTCTTCGGGCGGTGTGAAATCCTGCAAGTTGATGCCATGCATGATGACCTGCGCATCTCTCTCCAGATACTCGGCGGTTTTGCGCGAAGTCGCGACGACCGCGTCCATTTTGTCGATCAGCCATTTGGTGTAGCCGCTATGCGCGCGTTGCGAGGCGCTGGTGAACAGCAGCTTCAATCGCAGCCGCAGCACATTGCGCAGGATCAGGCCCAGCAGCATCTCTGTATTGCGGCGCGCGTGCCAAACGCGCAGTGTTTTGCGCGACAAAAAGGGTAGGCGGCCCAGCGGGATATGTGGGATGTCATCCGGCAGACCCGGCCCGGTGGCCGCGATGTCGATCCATTGCACTTGCAGCGGCACCAACCGGGCAATCGTCGCGGTCACACCCGAAAGTCTGCGTTTGAGGTTGGGGGCAATGACGCGCGGGTCGGACATGGACACTCCTGGCAGTTCCAGCGTTAGTCGACGCTGTCGCGGCTGAACAAATAGATCACGCAGCCGATGGCCAGCGTGACCGCAAAAAAGCCGAATATCGCTGTGTAGGGCGCGGTCGGGCTGATGTCCACCGTGGCGGCATGGATGCGGCCGGTGACGAATTGCGCCAGTCCTACACCGCCAATGCCGAAGAGGTTCAGCAGGGTCATGCCGCGCCCAACCAGATGCGGTGGCACAAAGGCCCGTCCATGAGCCATGATGACCGGAAAGCTGGCCCCAAGAAACCCGATCGCTGCCATCAGGACAACCGCCAGCCAAATTGCGTTGTCGACCCAAAGGCACATCAGAACCAGCCCCACTGTGCCCAGCGCGTTGCCGCCAAAGATCACCCATTTTCGCGTGCCCAGCATTCGATCGAGCGGCCCATACGCAAAGGTACCTGCAATCATTGCCGCCCCCATGATCAGGGTCGCTGTCCCGATCTGGGTGGTGCTAAGGCCGAAGATATCGCTGAGGTATGGCCCGGCCCAAAGGCCGCGCGTTGCCGCCGACGGGGCATAGGCCACCAGCATCAGCGGCAAGATCGCCCACAGGGCGGGCTCTTTCAGCAGGTCCAGCACCGATCCCCTGTGTTCGGTCTCGACACGTTTGGGATCATGCACGCTGAACCAGATGCCCAACGCGATCGCGGCGGAAAAAACGGCCAGCGTCCCCATCGTGGCCCGCCATCCCATCAGCTCAACCGCCAGCGCAGTAGGGTACGAGGCAACCAGATTGCCGACCGATCCAACGCCCAGCATGACAGCCGCCAAAGTGGCGAAGCGGGCAGGTGGGAATTCGCGGGCGAAGATATAGTAAGATGCCATCAACACCGGTGAGCAGCCGACCCCGATCAACCCCATGGCGATGGCGATGTGAAAAGGGGAGCTGGATAGGGCAAACAATGCCGCTCCGCCGGCACCACCGACCAGCAGCAAGACCGCCGCCGTCAGGCGCGGTCCAACTCGGTCCAGTGCCCAGCCTACGGGCAACTGCATGGCGGCAAAGATCAGAAACCAAAGACCGGACGCAAAGGCCAGGTCCTCGGGTGTGGCCCCGATATCGCGCCCCAGATCAACACTGAGAACCGCGAGAAAGGCGCGAAAGAACTGGCTGAGCACATAGCCCAGGCACAACACCACCAGACCTGCCTTCATGAAAACCTTCTCCCCCAAACCGGCGAAGAAATGCTTGGCACGTCACGGTGCCACACACAAGCGCGTGTGCTATACTGATTTTGCCGGACAGTGATCACATTCGGGCTATCCTTGCTCTTACCGATTATCCGAGGTGCCAATGAAAGACGCCCAGGCCGCGTTCTATGACAGTCTTCCCCTGTTGCGGGACTTTACCCGTTTGGTGGATCCGGCGCGTTTCTCTGCTGTTCCGGGCGATTGGGCGTTGGGCGTGGCAGATATCGTCGACTCCACCGGTGAGATCGCAAAAGGGCGATACAAGACGGTGAATATGGTCGGCGCGGCGGTGATCTCGGCCATGATCAACGCGCTCCACGGCAAGGAGTTTCCTTATGTTTTTGGCGGCGACGGAGCCGGATTCGCCGTGCCCGCAAGTGAGATCGACACCGCCAAAGCGGTATTGGCGGACCTCAGGCGCTGGGCGGAAGAAGAATTCTCGATCACGCTACGCGCGGCGTTGGTTCCGGTTGCCGAAATTCGTAAGGCAGGTAAGGACCTGCGGGTCGCGCGCTATGCGCCGTCGGATGGGGTGGATTACGCCATGTTCTCGGGTGGCGGGTTGGCTTGGGCCGAGGCGCAGATGAAGGCTGGTACCTTTACGGTGCCGCCTGCCAAACCTGGTGCACAGCCCGACCTAACCGGTTTGTCCTGCCGGTGGTCCAACAGCAAGGCACGCAATGGTCAGATCGTCTCGGTCGTGGTTCAGCCCACAGCAAATGCGACCGAGAGTGACTTTGCGGATTTGGCCCGCTCGGTTCTGTCAGCTTCGGAGGGGTTGGAGCGTTCGGGTCATCCAGTACCAGAAGATGGCCCGCCGATCAGCTGGCCCCCGCCGGATGTTGGCCTGGATGCCCGCGTATCACGAGCCGGGAACAATTTGTTGCTGCAGCGGATCAAATTGCTGGGCCAGAACTTTTTGATCGCCTTGTTGTTCACATCGGGCAAACGGTTGGGCAATTTCGAACCCGCGCACTACAAGCGCATGGTCAGCCGAAACGCCGATTACCGAAAATTCGATGATGGGCTGAAAATGACGCTGGATTGTGACGCTGCCACGTTGGCGCAAATCCGGATGATGCTTGAACAGGCACGCGGACAGGGCAAGATCCGCTATGGGTTGCATGCGCAAGACGAGGCAATGATGACCTGTATCGTCCCCTCGGCGACGCGCGACGATCATGTTCACTTTGTGGATGGGGCATCGGGTGGTTATGCGCAGGCCGCGGCCACCATGTAGGCCTGACGCGCTATTTCGCCTTCCATTTCGCCGCCAGCGCTCGGGATGCCTGCGCCAGCAACATCACATCAATGCCGACCGCAAGAAACTGTGCGCCCATTTCATAATAGGCTTGGCTGGCCTCGTCATTGGTGCCCAGAATGCCGGGCGCTTTGCCCGCGGCCCTGATCCTTGTAATGGCATCCGCAATGACAACGCGCACTTCGGGTGCTGCGCTGTTTCCCTGAAACCCCATGTCGGTGGACAGGTCTGCAGGGCCGATAAACACTCCGTCGACGCCGTTGACTTTCAGGATATCATCCAGAGCGTCCATCCCGGTGCGGTTTTCCACCTGAACCAAAAGGCAAATTTGATCGTCTGCAGATTGAATGTACTCGGGGATTGAGCCGTACATTGTCGCCCGGGCCGCACCGGCCCCAACGCCGCGCACACCTGATGGCGGATAGTGGCAGTCCCGAACCAACTGTCGCGCCTGATCGGCGGTCTCGACCATCGGTACCAGAACGGTTTGCGCCCCGGCATCCAGCACCATCTTGATCAAAGCGGTTTCGCCAACCGGAACCCGCACCACCGGATGCGAGGAGCTGGCAGCCAACGCAATAAGCTGATCACGGATTGATCGGATATCGTTCGGCGCGTGTTCACCATCAATGACCAGCCAGTCGAATCCGGCGGTGCCCATAATTTCGGCAGTGATGCATTCCGCAAAACTCATCCAGCAGCCTATCTGCCGATCACCCTGTATTAGAGCCTGTTTGAAGCTGTTTTTTGGGACTGGCATGGCCGGACCTCCTGTTTATGTCAGTGAGCGGGCGATTTCAGTTATGACGTCATAGGCTATTCGAACATCGTCTTCGGTGGTTTCGAACTGACCGGCCTGAAAACGGATCACCAGATCACCATCCACGCGGGTTTGCGTCAAATAGATGCGGCCGTCGTCATTGATGGCGTTCACCAAACGCAGGTTCAAATCGTCCAGATCTGTTTGGCCCCTGGGTGCATAGCGGAACGTCCAAAGCGACCACATGGGCTGGGTCACGATTTGGAAATCCGCCTCGGCGGCCAGTCGATCATGCAGCGCCACGGACCAGTTCACGTGATTACGCAGCCGCGCGCGCAGCCCTTCCAGCCCATAAGCCCGGATCACGAACCACAGTTTCAGCGCCCTGAACCGGCGACCCAGAGGCACCGACCATTCCGAATAGTTGATGATGCCATCCTTGCCGTGGGTCTTGAGGAATTCGGGGCTGATCGCCAGCGTCTGCACCAGATCATCGGGGTCTTTCAGAAAATGCGCGCAGCAATCAAATTGCACACCCAGCCATTTATGCGGGTTGAACACGATGCTGTCGGCCTGATCCACGCCGGGCCAGTAATGCCGGTACTCCGGGCAAATCATCGCCGATCCGGCCCAGGCCGCATCCACGTGGGAATAAAGCCCATAATTCTGAGCGATCTTCAGGCATTCATCCACCGGATCGGCGGCCCCGTTACTGGTTCCGCCAACACATAGTATGACGCCTGCCGGATGCAAACCAGAGTCTAAATCAGCCTGAATCGCTGCTTCCAGTGCTGCGGGATCCATCCCGCGCCAATCGCCCTTGATTGGGATACGCACCAAATTGTCCTGCCCGATCCCCGCAACCCAAATTGCGCGATCGACCGAGGTGTGAACTTCGGCCGAGCAATAAACGCGCAGGGGTTTTTGCCCGAACAGACCTTGTTGATTGCCCTGCCATACCAACGCTTTCTCCCGCATGGTTAGCACGGCAGCCAGAGTCGCGGACGAGGCGGAGTCCTGAATAACGCCAGCGAAGCCTTCAGGCAGATCCAGCGCGTGGCGCAACCAGTCCATCATCCGCGTTTCCATCTCGGTCGCGGCTGGTGAGGTCTGCCACAACATACATTGCGGTGCGATGGCGCTGGCCAGAAATTCGGCCAGAACCGAAGGGGCAGAGGCGTTTGAGTTGAAATAGGCAAAGAACCTTGGATGCTGCCAATGGGTGATCCCCGGCATCACGATCTGCTCGAAATCCCGGAACAAATCCTCCATGGGCTGTGCCTGCTCGGGTGGCCGCGCGGGCAGGGCGTTCAGGATATCCCCTGGCTCAGTCCGGGCGCGGACCGGTTTGTCACCTACAGTCAGATGGTAATCCTGCGTCCACTCAGCAATTCGTTTGCCCCAATCCGAAAACTCATCCCACTTCATCTTAACCCTCAGATTTCTGCCAACCCCGGGATCGGACCGGGACTTAGTTTCTTTGTGCGTCCAGTGATCGTCATTCTGAAGAAAACGTCAATATTAATTGCTTTGTTTACTAATTTTGAGATGCGGCTCGAAGCTGCGGTGTGCCTAAAAGGGTAGTATATTGCACGTTCAAGTTACTGATATCATAACTAAAATTCTTGGACAGTTGTAGTTTGATCCAATTTGGGCAAAAATTCCAATATGACCAGAGACCTGCCTAATACGTCCCGCTCATTGCCGATTGCACTGCTGCGGGCGCGCGAAAGGGTCATGGGGCCCATTCGAAATATGCTGGCTGATGCGGGTGTTACGGAACAGCAATGGCGCGTTCTGCGTGTTCTGAAAGAAGAAGGCCCTCAAGAGCCAACACATATAGCGGATCGATCGTGCCTTTTGCTGCCCAGTCTGACGCGCATTCTGCAAAAACTGGAAGCCAAGGATTTGATCCGGCGCCGGGTCCATCCCGAGGATAAGCGTCGTCAGATCATCGATATCACGGCCAAAGGCGAGAAGATCATCCAAGACAACATGCAGGTGACACTACGTTTGGCTGAAGATATCAAGACCCAGCTGGGCCCGGGTCGGCACGAAGCGCTGCTGGACTTACTGAACGATCTGCATGATCTGAAGACCTGATCGCACGTCGCGCATGCAAAGGCTTTTGTCCCCGCCAGAGAAGTATGGGTATCCTCCGGCGGGGTGGCCAGACTTTGACTGGACTGCGTGTCTGGCCCGCGGCCGGATGGATTTATCCGGCTCACACCTCAGAGAAACAGCCACCTGAAAATAAGCGGACATCCGGACGCAAAGACCGTGTGGGGGTACAGGTCTTTGGCCGTCGCTCTCTGATTCAGTTGCACTCGCCTACAGGCAAATCACCTGATCAGCGACGAGTGGATTTCGGATATCGCCAGGGAATGAGTGTCAAAACGATGGTGGCGTGATTCATGATACAACCAAAGGTAGCGCGCACCCAAGGCTTTCCAAGGCAAAACTTTGAATTGTGAACAGCCAGCCACGGGGCTAGTTCGCGTGATGGTGATGCCTGGCGCGAACCTGCATGGCTTGTTCAACTGGTCCCGCCAACTTAGAAACAAGCTGCAAGTTGCAGTTAGGGGGCTTTGATACCGGACAGCTTGTTTTCCTTACCCGACCCGATTTCGATCCCGGTTTAGGGTGAATTGTCGACCTATCCCGTTGGGCGCATTTTTTGTGTTGGCCGCAATTATGCGGCCCATGCGGAAGAAATGGGAAATGAGGTCGATCGTGAGGCGCCTTTCTACTTTACAAAATCTGCCCCGAACGCGGTTCGGTCGGGTGCAACCGTGCCTTATCCGCCGGGAACTGAGAATTTTCACCATGAGATGGAACTGGCGGTCGCGATCGGTAAACCCGTTTTCCGTGCGACGCGTGCCGATGCGTTGGATTCGGTATATGGCTATGGTTGTGCGCTGGACATGACGCGCCGTGACCTGCAAATCCGCGAACGGAATAAACAGCGCCCGTGGGATTTGGGCAAGGATCTGGAAAACGGCACTGTGTTGGCCGCTTTGACCCGCGCGGCAGATTGGTCCCCGGACGACAATAAACGCATCTATCTTAACGTGAACGGGGAAACGCGGCAGGACGCGACGCTGGAAGAGCTGATCTGGAAGATAGATGAGGTCATCTGCCATTTGTCCGGATATTATCACCTGCGGCCCGGTGATCTGATCCTGACTGGTACACCGGCTGGGGTCTGCCCGGTGTTGGCGGGCGATGTCCTGGAAGGCGGGATTGACGGGTTACAGTCTATCAGCCTGAGTCTGATCTGAAAAAAGACCCTATTTAGGGTCTTTTAACCAATCACGCGCGAATTCTATGTTGTCCAGCCCGGCAAATCGTCGGACTCGGTCGAGCTCTGACTGCAACCTTTTGGCTCTGGCATCTGACCAGCGCACGGATCGTTCCGGCCATAAGGCGCTGATTTGCAGCGCCCCGCAATCCCGGTTGGCTTTCATGTCAATCCGCCCGATCAATCGGTCGCCCTCAAGCAACGGGAACACATAGTAACCGTAAGTGCGCTTTGGGGCAGGTACAAAAACCTCGATGCGATAGTGAAAGCCGAACAACCGTTCGGCACGGTTACGGTCGCGCAGCATGGGATCAAATGGGCTAAGGACCCGAATGCGGCCTGGGGGACGGGGTGCAGCCTCTGCATCCTCGGAAATGGTTGGTCGGGCGATCACTTTGCGCAGTTTGCCGTCCGCGCAGGTCACCTCGATCTCTTCCAATTTTCCCTGAATTAGACCGTGTTCACACCAGGATTTTGCCTCGCTTGTCGTGACAGTGTCCCAAAACGCAGCCAATTCGCCTGAGGTTGCAAACCCCAACCGGTCAAGCGCCGCGTTGCACAGCCAATCCACTGTCTCCTCGGCATTACAGGGCATATTGCCCGGGCAAAGATGCGTTTCGATCACCCGTTCTGTCAGATCATAACGCTTTTGAAATCCTTGCCGCCCTATGACCGTCAGTGCGCCCGAGCGCCAAAGAAACTCCAGCGCCGTTTTTGACGGATGCCAGTCCCACCAGCCGCCGGATCCCTTTTTCTCGTCCTTGCCAACATCGGACGAAGAGACCGGCCCGTGATCCCGGATATGTTGCAGAACGGTAGCAAATCGCTGCTCGAACCCGTCACGGCGCCAGTTCTTCCATCGGGACTTCAGCAGATCCGCATCGCGTTGAAACCGCAAATGCCAATGCGGATAAAACGCCATCGGAATGACCGCGGCGTCATGGGTCCAGTGTTCAAACAGCGCCTTGTCACGTTCGTACAGTCGCTTAAGGCCGTTGGCCCGATAGGATGGGCGCCGCGAAAACAGGATCATGTCATGCGCGCGTGCAACGGTGTTGATGCTGTCCAATTGCACAAATCCAAGCCGATGGATCAGGTCCAGCAATTCCGCGCCTTTTGCGCCGCCCGATGGCGGCTCGGCCAATGCATGACGATCCATGAACAGTGCGCGAGCTGTTCGGTTGTCCAGCCGTTGCAGCGCCACGTGTTCAGCGCCGCTTTAGGGTGTCGCCAAAGCTGATCTTGGGGGTCAGGGTCACACGCGTGTCGACCTCGGCATTGGGATCAGCCAATTGCGCCGCGATGATCTCTGCGGCTGTGCGCCCGATTTCCAACCTGCAGGCGTCCATTGTGGCCAGCTTGCGCGGCAGACCCTGCAAAAGCTCAACGTTGTTGAACCCGGCCAGGCCGATCTGCCCCGGAACATCAATACCCTGATCCAGAAGATACAAAAGCCCACCTGCTCCGATCATGTCGTTGGAGTAGTAGAGGAAATCCAGATCGGGGGACCGTTCCAGCATAGTCTGGGTCATCTCACGCCCTTTTGCCAGAGCCGATCCACCAGAGTAGAATTCGCGATCCTCAATCTCGACCCCGTGTTTGCCCAGAACTTCGGTGAAGCCTTCGAATCGTTTGCGCGCCCTGTGATCCAGCGGCATTTTGGTGCCCATGAACCCGATATGCTCATAGCCAGCCTTCAGGATCGCCTGCGCCATTTCGCGCCCGGCACGACGATGAGAGATCCCGACCATCGCGTCCACCGGCTTGCCGTCTGTGTCCATGATTTCGACCACCGGAATACCAGCTGAATCCAGCATCGCCCGCGCGGCTTCCGTATGTTCCAGGCCGGCAATGATGACCCCGGATGGCCGCCACGAGAGCATCTCGTACAGCACTTTCTCTTCTTTTTCAGGCATATAGTCGGTGACGCCCACAACCGGTTGCAACTCAGTGTCTTCCAGAACCTGATTGATGCCCGTCAGAACCTCAGGGAAGACCATGTTCGACAGCGAGGGGATGATCACCGCCACCAAATTCACCCGGCTGGATGCCAATGCGCCCGCAATTTTGTTGGGCACATATCCCAGCTCTTTCGCGGCGGCTAAGACGCGGGTGCGCGTGGCGTCCGAAACATCGCCCCTGTTGCGCAGAACCCGACTGACCGTCATTTCCGACACTCCGGACGCTTCCGAAACATCACGAAGGGTAAGCGGGCGTTTGGTTTCTGTTGTCACTGAGGCACCTGCGATGTTGTTTTGCCCGATGGTAGCGTGAACAGCGCAAGTTTTACAACCGTCGCGCAAAGGCCATGACAAGGTTGAAAAACCGGGCTAAAAAGAGCGTTGCACGGCCCCGTGGCTCAACTGGATAGAGCAGCCCCCTCCTAAGGGGCAGGTTGTAGGTTCGAATCCTACCGGGGTCACCATAACCATCTATAATAATTAGAAAATCCTGTAAATTTCTGGTTTTGATCTCTTTTTCATAATGCTGATTTTCGACGACTTTTAGAAGAAAGTGGCACAAATTCGACACAAAACTTGGGGTATTATTTGCTTCATCCCAAAAGATAGTTAATTTTTTTACACCGCCGGAAAAACTGTCCGACAGATTTACGATGCTTTTCGTTGACTAATGCGACCACTGTCGGGCGATAGATTAGTATTGGAGGAGCTACTTTAGGAGTAAGATCAATGAACAACTTTCCTTCTTCGGACTTCTCCAAGTTGCTTGACCGAGTGATGTCACTCGCCCGGGAAAACTCGGAAATGCGCGAAAAAGAAAGGTCAGTATTACTTCTGATGGCTCATATTGCGCAGGGGCACTACACACCGGATCAACTAGTTGAGCACGTGCCGAAGCATCGTCGCAAAATTTTTCTTAAGAGCATTGCGCCCGGACTGGCCAACAGGTCCCGGTACTACCGGAACCGAGCGCTAGTGCTCACTTTTAGCCTACTAGGGGTGAATGAGGGACTAAATGCCGAGTTCATAGGTTATTCCAGATGGGCTGTAAGGAGGTTCGCTCGCCGGTTTTCGAACGGCGATCACGAGGGTCTGTTTGAACCTCGTAGGAAGCCCCGAAAATACGACGACAAAAAACTAAGAGATCAACTTTTTAAAACGCTTCACGAACCCCCAAGTGCTTACGGCATCAACAGAACCACTTGGAAAATCGATCTTTTGCACAGCGTTCTAAAAGCCAAGGGTACGCTAATAAACAAAAATGCAATGGGGCAAATATTCCGAGAGGAAGGCTACTCCCGATGTAGCACTCGAGAAATACTCACAAGCAACGACCCAAAATACCGCGAGAAGTTAATTAAGATCACCCGCACATTGAGGCGGCTTGGTCCCATGAACCGTTTCTTCTCGATTGACGAATACGGCCCAGTTTCTGTTCGCGAACGAGGTGGCCGGTGTTTGGTCAAACGCGGTACAAAACCTACCGTGCCTCAATATCAGGACTCGAAAGGTTTCTTGATTGTGACTGCTGCGTTGGAGTTGAGCAGCAATCAAATAACCCATTTTTTGCTCTAAGAAGAAGGATACAGAAGAAATGGTTAAGCTGCTGCACTTACTTCTTCAAGAGTATTTTGACTGTCGAAGGCTCTATCTCTCATGGGATGCCGCCTCATGGCATTCTTCGAAAAAATTCCTTGCTGAAGTGAAACGCGTTAATAAAGGTGAACACCGAAATACCTACCAGTCACCGATGATCAAATTGCGGCCGTTACCGGCGCGAGCGCAGTTCCTCAACGTTATTGAGTCGGTGTTCAGCGGACTTTCTCAGTCCGTAATACACAACAGCAATTACCAATCGGTTGAGGAAGCTAAGTCAGCGATCGACAGGTACATTTCGGAGAGGAACGCCTTCTTCAAATCAAACCCAAAGAAGGCTGGGAACAAAATTTGGGGCGAAGAACAAGTGCCTTCGTACTTCAGTGTTTCTCACAACTGCAAGGACCCCAGGTTTTCCGGCTTGGGATCGATCCGTTGACTCGCTACTGAAGTGCCAGCCGCTTTTTTCGTGCAATGCAATAAGAATTGGCATTTTGAGATTTGAGCAAATGAACGTGACTATGTTTTAGACTAAGAGAACAAACTGAGAACTATCGGGCGGCCAAGCGGAGTTAAGTTCGAAAAACGGCGAAATTCGTGGCACAAATTTGACACAAAAATCCAAAGATTCCTTTTAACTACATGAAATTAAATACAAAAAATCGGC
The DNA here is from genome assembly GCF_900143525.1 of Ruegeria sp. Alg231-54. GTDB lineage: Bacteria > Pseudomonadota > Alphaproteobacteria > Rhodobacterales > Rhodobacteraceae > Ruegeria. The sequence goes on from NZ_FREZ01000006.1 coordinate 188,670, forward strand.
AACATGTTCCTCTCCTAAGGGGCAGGTTGCAGGTTCGAATTCTGCCGGGGTCGCCAAAAACACAAACAAATACAAACACTTGCGGCTTTCGACATCGCCCATCACGCAGGATTTTGCGCCTTTGCACTGGAACATGTAAAGAACACCGGTACAAATCCCGCACAGTCCGGCCCGCCGGATAGAGAACTTTGGAGGCCTCAAATTTTGAAAAATCCGGGCTCGGCGGCGGCCGAAACCGGGATAAAATCTAAAGCAAAAGCCTCCAGCTTTCCTCGCGAATTTACCTCAAATTCCGTCGCGGAAGCAACCGGCAATCAAGGCGGTAAACTGCTGCCATGCGGTACGTAATGAGTGTACAGTTAAACCGAAAAGAACAAGGCGGCACCGCGAGAAAACCTAAAAGAAATGTGCACCAATCGAATGCATGTCGCTGTCAGTACACAAGTTCGCATTTGTGTATGTTCCGACAAGAACGGGCAGAAACAGGAAGGCGAACGCCCTAAACGCCGCGGCGATCCTGCTGGTGAGGTTCTCGGAGGCTTTGAGAACCCGCTCGGCAATGAATGCCCCGAGCCTGCCGCCCAAGAAAACGGCAAGAAAGGCGCTTGCAAAAACGCAATGATGCCCACGCCGCGCGCAGCCACACCATCGATAACAACGAGCGGCGGAAGAATGACAAACGGCAACATGCCGACCCAGAGCGGCCACTTTGACTCTTTGAGCTTCTTGAGGAAATTCATCAACATGAGGCTGTTTTGCAAACTCGAAGCTTCCTTTGTCATCCTCGATGAGGCGCGGCAGTGCTGATCAAGTTCTTCTCCAATTGCAAAGGCGCGGGTGCAAGGCCGGTTGGTAACCTCGTTGCCGAGCGCGTGCTGGCCTTTGACGGCGATCGCGACCTGAACCGCGATGCTGACAGCCAGCTCGTCACCGTCACTCGCGATCCGCTGTCCGAGGTCTTGCGCGGCAACCCAGAGCGCACCGAAGCCCTGTTCGACGCCAACCGCCACCAATGGACCTACCGCGCAAGCGTGATCAGTTTCGTAGACACCGACAAACCGACCGAGGATCAGCAGGCCGAGGTTATGGACCAGTTCGAGCGGCTCGCCTTTGCGGGGCAGGAACCCGAGCAATATGAGGTGCTCTGGGTTCGCAATCGCCACGAAGGCCCTGTCAACTGCACTTCTGTACGCCGCGCCTGGAGCTGACGACTGGCAAGATCTTCTGTCCGCCATCACGCGATATGGAACAAAAATGCACGTGAACAGAGAGAGAACTACTCTTCTTGTCAGTCCAACTATGCGTTAGATTTACTTTCGCCGCTTTCGCTGAAATATCCGTTCTGCCAGGGAACGGTGTGGCATCCGAAGTACAACGACATCCTGTCCGTCGACGGCGTCGTCAAAATATCCCGACCAACCGCCATTCAAATAAGCCTGCACCTCGAGCCCGGACGACTCCATGATGTCTCGCCAAACGTCGTTTCTAAAGGCAACTGCGCCGCGTGGCGATTCTGGCGAATTAATGCGGACTCCATCTTCGACCTCGTGTTCGAACGCAAGACGCCATGGTGTGAGATCCGTTTGGCGTGCTTTATTTAGAACGGCTGGCGTATATGTAAAACCGGTGGCGAAGACGAGGCCGCCGGGAGCCAGAATACGACGAAATTCACTAAGGTAGTGCTCGATTTCATTTTTAAACATGTGGGTAAAAACGGAAAACAAAAAAATCTTATCGATCGAGTTGTTTTTCGCCGGAAGCTTAATGTTCTCCGCAATCTGGCTACCTGTAGGGTTGTGCAGGTCGTCTGACACGTTCGAATGATGGAATGTAAATCTTGGATTCCGGGGCGCGACGTTAGTCTTTAGCCATTCGATTGACGGTGCGATAACATCTACCCCGGTATAACTTCCGGAGGTCAGGTATTCCCCCAATGGAATAGCATCGCGGCCAATTCCACAACCTAACTCCAACACCCGGTCCGAAGGCCCAAGTTCTATCCAATGACGTAGAAGTCTTTGATGATGATCGGCGATTGGCGGGAAGGTGTCAGGTCCTCCGCCCGTCATCTCGGCCAATTGGATGGGCACATCATAGCCGTGATAATCGAATGTCGGAGATTGGTCGACTGATGTTTCGCTATTACTTGGGTTACTGTCCATCTGTTTCATTCCAATGATAAATTTATCTAGGGTCAGGACTTATAGCCAGTAGATAACGAGAGCAACCAGTGTGATTGCTGATAGGAATACCTTCGGGTATCTGTCATATCGGCTTGCAACACGCCGCCAATCTTTCGGCCTACCGAACATGATCTCGATTTGGATTCGGCGTTTGTAGCAACGCTTGTCGTACTCTACTGGCTTCTTCCGTTGCATCCAACCAGAGATGCAAACACGTATCCCATTGTCTTTCAACTCTTCTCTGAAACAATCAGCGTCATAGCCACTGTCACCCAATCGTCAATCTACATCCGGCAGACCACTCAGCAATACTCGTGCGCCGATTTAATCGCTGACCCGACCGGCTGTGACAAAGAGGTTGAGCGGTCGGCCCTAGCTGTCGCAGATGGCGTGCAGCTTTGTGTTCATGCCGCCCTTGATCCGACCGATTAGGCGTCCACGTCCGCCCCTTTTTGCCACCAAACTGGTAGCCGTGCGATGTGCCTTGAAATGCGTGCGATGTGCCTTGAAATAGGTGGCGTCGATCATGACTGTCTTCTGCTCGCCGTGTTCGGCGGCAAGACCGGCCATCATACGGGCGAAGATACCCTTATCGCTTCACCGCGTCCAACGGTTGTACAATGTCTTGAGTGGACCATAGGTGGCGGGCGAATTGCGTCAGCGTAAGTCACTGCAATCTATGACTATAATCCCACTCAACACGCGTCGATCATCGACCCGAGGTTTGCCGTGCAATTTGGGAAAGAAGAACTCAAGGCGCGTCATTTGCGCATCCGTCGACCAGATGAGATCAGGCATATTCATCGCTCCGTTTCAAACCGTGAATCATGCTGACTGATGGAAATCAATGGGTCCTGACTGTAGGCTGGCATTCTTTATTTGACTTATTGCCGTACGTCAATGTTTCCTCCAGATGCAATTGGATCAACCACCGTTCAATTGGCCTGTACCTCAAACACAAAAAACTCTAACCATAAGTGTCCATGAAATCGGGTTTCGGAACAATGCAAAACCGATTGGTCGCCAATTGACCAGCTGAGTGCACAAGACTTCGATTGCCCGATGGCAACCTCAAAACTCAAACGTAGCCGAACCTGGCGATTAATTTAATAGTCCCTTCGGACGTCATCGCGGGGTTGAGTTCCCCGCCGGCTTCTAATACTTTCAAGCTGTCGATTGTTCACGCGCGACTCAATTACGTGCATATCTCCGTTAAACCTCAGAAGTCTCCTCACCATGTCTGGATTTGCATTTCATGCTAGTGGCAAGCCACGCGGCTGGGTTCGTAGTCTGCTCTTTGATGGCAGAACCGCACGACCCTACGCGAAGCGCTTGGTTTTTCATAAATCAGGAAAACCCCGGGCGCGCTTTGCGCCATTTATCGAGGGAGCATTCGATGGCGTACAGAGCACAGAACCGCTTGTGACAAGCAATACTGACTACCATGTAATCCACGCAGAGCCGTTCCCAGAGCGCGCGCGCCTTTTGATTTACGTGGTGTATGCGGCTGAAAATCGTCTTTCTGATCTCCATCGATACCAAGTGGACTGTTATCGGGAGGCCGGTTTCTCGGTCGTTCTTGTTGCCAACTCCAATGGTGAGTTCAAATGCTCTGAGCAAGATTTGAGCCGTTTTGTCTGCGTCTTGTCGCGACCGAATCGCGGGTTCGATTTCGGAGCATGGTCCTGCGCCGTCCGCTCCATCGGCGGATTGAGCAATTGCAAAGAAGTGAGCTTTACCAACGACTCCATCATTCCGACCTCGGCTGACGCGCTGCGTGATTTGTTGGTGCGGTCTGACCGACGGGATGACGATGTGCTGTTTATGACAAACAACAATGAGTTGCGCCCGCATAAGCAAAGCTACTTTTTCACGCTCAGAAACCAGGCAATGAAAGGCTCCGCGCTCGATCTGCTTTCGGATATGACCGAATACACTTCGAAGTGGGATTTGATTAATGAGGTCGAGATTCACCTATCCGACCACTTTTCAGCGCTTGGTCTGACGGTCGGAGCCGTTTTCGACGATCAGGATCTTCTTGATGACCCCAGCAACGTCACGGTTCACAGATTCGAGGAAATGGTCGAACGCGGTTTCCCGTTCGTGAAGGCGACCCTTGTTACAGAAGGCGGTTTGGATTTCGACGACCCGCGCCTGAAGCGCGTACTGTCCATTGAAGTGCTCGATCTTCTGGAAAAACACATTGAAAGCCGCCAGAGTTCCGACAACGATAGTGAACTGAAGCGAAACATCCCGCCCACACCAACGTCGCCCCACGCAGGGTTGCTTGACACGCACGGCGTTCAGGTTTCGTGGAATCATCACCCGAGTTCCTGCGGCATTCTCAAAGTGCCCTTGGCGCAAGAGCCGGGAAATACCGCCCTTCCGGCGTCCTCACAAGCACGTGTCCTTGCAATCGTCCACTGCTTCTATGTGGACGTTGCCGAGGAATTGCTCAAAAGACTGAAACCTTTGGGCACCGGTGCGCGAATTGTGCTAACCACCGATACGCAGCAGAAGGTGGGTCAATTGGCAGACATTGCTGACCGCGAAGGAATGAAGGTCATCGTAGAGCTTCATGAGAATCGCGGGCGCGATGTTATGCCGTTTCTGGCTGCTTGTGCGCAGCATCTCGATCATGCTGACTTCGTTTTGCACCTACATACTAAAAAATCTCCTCATGATCATAAACTCAGCAATTGGGGAGAATACCTTTTCGAAAGCCTTGTTGGCTCAGCAGAGATCATTGCATCCAACCTTGCCATCTTGGGGCAAAAAGGCGTCGGCCTTGTCCATCCCGCACATACGACGACTATCGCAGGTCGGTTAAATTGGGGTTTCAACTTTCCTGCGGCGCGCGACCAACTGGAAAAGATCGGCATTCGCATCACCGCGGATCAGGTCCTCGATTTTCCAGCTGGGACGATGTTTTGGGCTCGACCGGAGGTTCTGCGTCCGCTAGTGGATCTTGGCCTTTGTCCAAACGACTTTCTACCCGAGGCGGGTCAGGAGGACGGAACACTCGCACACGCAATCGAGCGTTCGTTCACTTATGTCGCCGAAAGCCTCGGATACGTAAGTGTGCCGGTTGTAGCAGAAAGCAAAACAGACCTAACTTCGGGAATCGCTATGTCAGTTCGCCCATCAGAACTCTCCGTACTCCTGAAACGAATTTCCAAGCTCAATCTCCGGGGCAAACGACAGGGATCAAAATACTTTAATGCCGTACCGGAGGTCTATCCTGTAGCGTCGGTCCCGGAGCAGACAGATCGCCCGAGGCTAAATGTGCTGATCCCATCGTTAAAGCCCGAGCATACATTTGGCGGGATATCAACGGCGTTGAAAGTGGCAATGCGAATCTACAGGGAATTGGGCGACGCGGATATACGTTTCGTCGTCACTTCGACTGACATCGACAAAGCCTCTCTGGAAACAGCCGCTGGCCTAGTTGACTGCCCGGTGCTAAGAGTACGGGCAAGCGATATTGTCTCAGGAGCCACCGTAATCTCCACCAGCAGTGATCGCTATGATGCGATCAGGCTTCGAAAAAATGACTATTACTTTTCAACCGCCTGGTGGACCGCAGATCTTGCCTTTCGACTGATGGCAGATCAACGTCGCATGTTCGGAAAATGTTCCCCGCTCGTCTATCTGATACAAGACTACGAACCCGGCTTTTATCAGTGGGGAGACACATTTGCCGGCGCTGAAGCGACCTATGGTCGAGGCGAAGAAACGATCGCAATCATCAACTCTGAAGAGCTTGCGAATTTCATGACTGAAAAGTATCGCTTTTCATCGGTTTCACGCCTGCCATTTGAGATTAATCAGGCGATCGCCTCTCGTCTCACGCCTATCCCGAAAAGCAAAACGATTTTTGCTTATGGCCGCCCCAATACGCCGCGAAACTGTTTTGCAGCTCTCGTTGAGGGCCTGCGCATTTGGCAGGCACGCGATCCGGGTGCCAATTGCGCTTGGCGAATCGTCTTTGCGGGCGAACCGTTTCCCCCGCAAATGATCGACGAACTGGAGAATGCCTCCTGCGTCGGCAAACTTAGCTTGGAGGACTACGCCGCTCTGCTGAGCGAAACAGGCGTTGGACTGTCACTGATGATGAGCCCGCATCCGAGTTACCCCCCTCTTGAGCTGGCGATTGCCGGTGCACGGGTGATCACGAATGACTACGACCACAAGACAATGTCGGAACGTAATTCGAACATCATCAGCTTGCCTTCTATCGCGCCTGATCGCATAGCTGACGCATTGGACCATGCGACTGCATCCGCTCCGATCGGCAAGATCGTGGCACCATCAGAAATCATCCGTCCCGCATCGAATGTTCCTGAGTTCGACCCGGCAGAGGTCGCTCGCGCCCTGCGAGCCGAGAACTAGAGAGTTCGGCACCGGATCTACCTTGCTATGAGGTTGACACAAGCTGTTTGCAATGCATACAGACGGACTACAACCATGAACAGCTATGGCGCATATTGCGTTTGTCGGTTTCGGCGGTTTGCGGCTTTAACAGCCCATGCAATATGTTCACTCGTGAGCGTTCGATAGAACTGGCCTAACGGCGTCAGGGAGAGTGATCTAAGTGTCCGCCGTCGTTTGTGGACACTGCGGGGCACTCTATGAACACGCTTAAGAAGCGATTTTGGGCGGATGACGAGAAGTGGGAGATTTGCGCGCAGTCGACGACGTCAGGCATGTAGGTGGCACAGGTCGCGCTGCGGTACGCAGCCAACGCGAACCTTATTTTCAATTGGCTCAAAGACCCGCACATTGCTCTGGAGGCGGAAGCGATCGATCAAGGGACAACGTTTCTGCCGGTTGAGATTGAAGCCGACGTTGTGCACGAAAGCCCTAGTTTCAGGCGCGGACAAAGCTGTATTCACCAGCCCCTCTTTCTGCCAGCCGGGTTGATACCACCCTTTCGGATGGATAGCGCATTCTGGTCGAAGGACCGACGGCAATAACTGCTGTAGTCAGCCTTGTACAGCGGCTGACGGATTGATCCCTGTTCCATCCGACACTCGCATCTGGTTGGCGGATGGCGTCGCAGATATGCGGCGAGAGTTCAACATGCTGGCGGCTCAGGGAGAGAAGGTTCTGGAACTGGACCCGTATTTGGCCATTTGTTCGTATTTGAACGGCGGCGTGGCGACTTGCTCAAGACTATCTGGTGGGACGCGCAAGGCGCGTGCCTGTTCAGCAAGCGGTTGGAGAAAGGGCGCTTTGTTTGGCCAGCTGCAAAGGACGGCAAAGGGAATGTCACGCCAGCCCAGCTGTCGATGCCGCTTGAAGGGATCGATTGGCGGATGTCGCAAAAGACCTGGCGTCCGCTGAAGGCCAGGTGGGTCAAATAAATACAAGGTCTTGAGCGCTTTGAGGATTCACGTTATGTCCCCTTCCTGGCACAGGATCGGCAATGCTGAAGTGCTTCGATATCATGCCGGATAACCCGTAAGAAGTGTGGGCCTTGAACCAGCTTTTGGCAAATGAGGTCAAGTCTCAAGCGCTGCTTATCGAGAAGCCCAAGCATCTACTGGCAGGACAGCACCGGCGCCGGTTTGGCGTACGCTCCGAGAGCCTGGATCAACTCAGCCTGACCTTAGAAAAAGACGAGGCGATTGCAGAGGCGGCGAAAGATCACACGAGGCCCGCGACGTCGACTGATGAAGGCAAGTCGCCGCGACAGCACAGCCGCAAGCCGCTACTCCAATCCTTGCCTTGATCACTTCTTTTAATCTGAGTTTGCTGTCTCTGATTTGGCCCTGAAGCGTTGGGGGGCTCTTTTTTCGGCGGACCTGCGCATTTTCTCACGGGAAGAACTTGAGAGAAAAGGGATGCGCAACAGCATTGAGAGAACCATGAATTTCAGCCAGAGAAAAAAGCCAAGCAATGGATTGCGGGCAATCCGCTCGTATGACAGGCGCAGTTCGGATATCTTCTTTTCTTGAGTTTCGGTAAGCTCCCGGAGCTTGCTCGCGTCACCAATCAATTCACCCTGGACCTGTTGTAGTTCGGATATTTTCGTAGCCTGAACTTCGGCACGCTCCCGTAGCATGACTGCGTCGTCGAGAAGATGGGGAATTGGATTCTGCTCTTCGGGGTAGAGTGCACGCACATCCTTGATCGTTGACACAAAATCAGATGTTTTGAATGGGTCGTACCCAGCCAACCGCAGTTCACCTATTGTCGAAGCCACCTCTTCCATCGGCTCTGCTCCAGCTCCCCACGGATTGGCTCCCTCGCCCATGGATGACGGCGGACGATCAACCACCGCAGCTTCGCCAAGGAGCCTCTTATCCAAATCAAGTTTGATCGCGCCAACCTCATGTCCGGATCGGAGGAGCGGGTCGTCCGCCACCATACGTTCCTGGCCTGCTACAACACGCGAGCCGACCCGCGGCGGTCCGCTGACACTTTTTCGAATGATGCAAACGGAATTGTGGAAAGAAACGGATTGGATCAGGGCGATGTGGTGCTCATCCAGCGTCAGATTCCAATGGCGTTCAAACCCCTTCAGTTGCGACCGAATATCCCCGCCATCTCCCCAATGCTCCGCGTTAACCACGTCGGCTAGCCTCCGAAGAAACGACATCGCGGAATATGGCGCGTTCAAACCACCTTGCCAGGCCTCCCAGTAGGAACAATGAAGATCCTCTATCACATAGGTCCCCCCGGGTTGAACCATGCTGAAATATCGGGAGAAAGTGGTGATTATGTCGGATGATCTGTGTGACCCGTCATCCGCGATCAAATCGTACATGTCAGAGTTCTGGCGGATCTCGTTCTGTGTTTCGTCCGTATTCGCATCACCAATGATCACATGAATCCGATCGTCATCGTAACGAAGACCAGAACATTTCGGATCGATATCGCATCCGACGAACAGCGAACCGTTCGGAAAATAACGGGACCAGATCTCAAGTGAGCCGCCATTCTGAATTCCGATTTCAAGCAGACGAATGGGTGACTCACGAAGCGATGCAAACTGCTCGTCATAGATCTCGAGATAGGAATGCCACTTGTCGCTCACCTTCCCCTCATGTTCGAGGTATAGGTCGTAAAGTGAATCATTTTTCATTTGTACCTGTCGTGGTTAGATGCTGCCCCGGTGCCTCGTTTACACGGCAAGGGCTTCGAAGGCCAAGGAAATTCTCTGCTTATTGCGAATATGTTTGGCACCAACCCAATAAGGTGCCCGGCAGTTCATAGGCACATCACAACGCCGATGGAATGAGCCGTCATCCCACTACTTTGGTTGGAATCGACCTGTCACTGAACTAGCGGCAAACCCAAATGGAGATCGAAAAGCGATAGTAGGCTGGTGTCCTTTGTCGTCGCAAAAAAGAAGATCCCAAAATACACCTTGCGGGAGTACGCCCGCCTCATCGGCGCGTTGCCTGTGATGCAAGCGCCGCGCTTCGAGGGTCTTTTGTTTGATCCTTTCCCGCTGTTGTAGAATGGTTTTGTCCCGCCCAAAGTAGACGTCGGAAGGTGCAACGTTGTTAATGCTCTCGTGATAGCGCTGGTGGTTATAATGATCGACGAAGGCTTTGATCTGCGCTTCAAGTTCACCCGGCAGGAAGTAGTTTTCAAACAAGATACGGTTATTTTGGGTTTGATGCCATCGTTCGATCTTGCCCTGTTTTTGCAGATGGTGCGGTGCGCCATGAGAGTGCTTAAGGCGTTTGTCTTCCAGCCATTCTGCTAAATCCCCGAAACGTAGCTTGAGCCGCTGTCGTTGAGCGGGCGTGGCTTGAGTACGACGTGGATTTGATCACAGCCGGATGCCTGTAATGCCATGTCCAGCGTATCGGTGACGTCCCCAGCACGCACGTTCGTGCACCTCTTCCAAGGGACGGTGTAACGGCTGTATTCGCCTAGGGCCGTACTGAGATGGAACCAGTCACAGCCCAGAACCTTGATGTAGGAGAAGTCCGTCTGTCAAATTTGGTTGATCGCTGTCGTCTTGTGCTGGAGCTAATCGGCTGCCTTCAAAACGATAAAGACCGGGCTGGTGATCAGGTCATGGGCTTTGAGCGCGCGATACACTGTAAGTCCCAACACAAAATAGCGTTCTTGATCGGTGAACGTGTCGGCCAGTTCACGTGGCGACAACCTTGCGTTTCACTTCTGTGGTAACACATTCCCAAACGTGATTGGGTCTGGGAGATTTATCTTGCAACCCAGCCTCACTGCGCTGAAGATATCGATCCTACCAGCGGTAGAATGTGGTGCGGGGAATACCCAGCTTGGCGAGTGTCCGACGCGCTCACAAATGGCTGTCTTCGACCAATCGGATGATCTCCAGTTTCTCAGATGCGAGGTACCTCCTTAGTGGTCACCCTCATCGCCTGTCATGCTTTTTTGAACAGACGCAGTTCAAGCGTCTGCTACGCAACAGCGCCTTGAGACCCCTTGTCTCAAGGCGCTGTTCCTTCACCTCGTCCGTGTTCGCTGCACGCGCTGTATCGCCGGCCAAACGCTTCTTTCTGGCCTCCATGGAGCCCTTCGATCACTTGTAGTAGAGGCCCTGCGATATGTCTTCCTGGCGACACAGCTCAGCGATACTGTATTCGCCGCGCAGGTCGTCCAACAAGATCCTGATCTTCCCCTCAGAGGAATACTGTTTTTAGCGTCGTCCGCCGAAAATCATTGACGATCTTACCACTTGGGCTTTTTGCTGTCTTTCTCAGCGCCCACTCCTCAGTGGTTACGATGAAGCAAGAAAACTCTCTTATCAAATCACCCTAATTGGACCCATAAGCGCTGAAGTCAGACACTAAAGGCGGTGGGCGCATCAGGTCAGCGTAAGTCATTGCAATTGATGAAGTTAATCGTACTCAATGCGCTCCGATCATTAACCCGAGGTTTGCCGTGCGATGTGGGAAAGAAGGGCTCAAGACGCGCCATCTGCGCACCAGTAAACCAGAAGGGATCAGACATATTCTTCAATACCATGAATCATGCTGACTGATGGAAATCAATGCGTCCTAAACGTAGGCTGCCCATGCGCACAGTTGTTCGCTATCTCTCAGCAATGTAAGAACGCCGCCCTCTCCGATCTTGGGAATCCCCACCTTATGAAGAAATAGGAATTTGTTTCGTCATTCAGCCACCTTGGTATCAACATCACGTTTCTTGAATTGCTGATTAAAAAGGTTCTTGAACTGACCATTGAGTTGCATCAGTTCGTCCAGGTTGCCGTGCTCGACCACGGCACCATCCTGAACAACCATAATCTTATCAGCCTCAAGGATTGTCGACAGGCGGTGCGCAATCACGATAACGGTTGTGTTCAGTGTCAGCGTGTCCAGCGCCGCCTTCACCAGCGCCTCAGACTCAGCGTCCAGTGCGCTGGTGGCTTCGTCCAGCAACAATATCTCGGCATCGCGCAAAATTGCACGGGCTATGGCTATGCGTTGTTTCTGGCCGCCTGACAGGAACGTTCCGTTCTCGCCGACATGCGTATCATAGCCACCCGATAATCCGCAGATGAAGTCATGCGCATGTGCAGCTTTCGCTGCTTCGATAACCTGCTCGTCCGTTGCATCCGGCGCCGTGCAACGCAGGTTTTCCATCACAGTTGCGGAAAACAAGAAGGTGTCTTGGCCCACATATGAGATCTTTCGCCTAAGCGAAGAATAGCTAGCGTTCTTCAGATTCTGCCCGTCGATTTCGACACTCCCTCCGTCGGGGTCATAGAATCGCATAATCAGGCCGAATATTGTCGACTTGCCCCCGCCTGACTGGCCGACCAGCGCAGTGGTTTTCCCTGCTTCGAATGTTACATTCATGTTTTCGATTACCGGAATCGATCCTTTGTACCCGAAGGTTACATCGCGGAGTGCGATTTCACCCGGCCCGTCAAGCAGATCGCGTGCATCAGGGTCCTCTTGCATTGTGTCTTCTTGGTCCAGTAATCCGAAAAGCATGCCGACACCGACCATAGCAGCTTCAATCTGAACGCGCATTTTCGACAAACGTTTTGCAGGTTCATAGGCCATTAACAGTGCTGTGATGAAGGACATCAGCTGACCAGCCGTTGGCTGTTCGCTACCTGCAATCCCGAGAGTGCTAACAACCAGAACGCCGGCTATAGCCAACCCGGCCAGAAACTCCATCAGCGGGCTGGCGATCGACTGCAGCCGCGCAATATCATTCGAGCGTTCTTCGACTTTGAGGATGGCCGTTTCCATACGATTAATCATCCGATCCTCAAGAGAGAATACCTTGATGACTTTGATGCCGGCCGAGGTTTCCTGCAGCACACGAATAATCTCTGCCAGCGACTTGAACTCTTGCTGCATGATCGAGCGCACGCTTTTCAGCAGGTAGCGCACGCCTAGCAAGGCCACGGGTCCGACAACAAAAAACATGATGGATAGCACGGGCTGCTGGTACACCATGACAATCACAAGACCCACCAGGGTCAAGGCGTCTCGGACGAAGCCGGTGACGATTACGTCAATAAGAGTTCGGGCAGATTGAGCACCCATTGTCGTTTGCATCAGCAGGTCCGAAGACTCATTCTCGGCAAAAAACGAAACACCGTGCCTCAGTAGTTTACGATAAACTCGGTCTTGTTGCATCGCAACGATCCGGTTGCCCGCGCGCGCTAGGTATATAGACTGGATATAGGATGCGACTGCCTTGGACAGAAATAGCAGAACAACTCCGAGCGCGATCGCAATAGCCCAGTCGCGCATTTCCGGACTGGTCATCGCATCAACGATGTACTCCATCATGAATGCAGAGCCTGCAGTGGTCGCAGCAACGGCAATCATTGCAACGATGGCAACGGCATATAGATGACCTTGGGCAAAAAAGCTCTCACCGATGAGACGACCCATATAGCCTGATCGCCATTCGGTCCAGGCACGCTTAATCATTGCACTCTCCAAATCATGAAATCATGCGCTCGCTCAGATAACTTAAAATCATTCCTGTCTAAAGGGCAGATCAAATGACGCGACAGAGTTGCCCATTCGAATGGTTGCGCTATTGTCTACGCCAAATATGCTTGCGCGCGGGATTGAGCAAGTGTCTGCTGCAAAATTGAAGGCTAGCGATGCCGCATATTCCGGCACTGGAGCATGCGACCTTTGCTGCGTTTCGGGCGCGGGCATGCATACTTTACGCGAAATTCTCTGGCGAGCACTTTCATCTCCACAATTATTGGGTGCGCTGCGTGTTATTATTGTGGCCGCAGCCCCACAATCGCAATAACCTAGGGTGCGACCGGCATAATCCCCCACAGGGAAATTTGGTGTCGACAAATGATTTTCTTCGTAGTTTCATTGTGATATAAGAATGCGGAGTCACAACAATGTTCTGCTTTTTGGACGATCTTTGTGGCGCTTGTCTGATTGTAGACCCTGATCGATTTTTTACCGCAGGAAAGCGTCGATGCAACACGTAGATAGGGATCGACCGTTTGCACTTGTAACTGATAAACACGGCCCATAGTAACGCCGTGAAAAAAATTATTGGTAATAGTTTAGTGTCCATCAAGACCGTCATTTTGAGTCTACCGAACGATGTAGAAAGGCGACGTTTCTGCGAAAGCGAAATTGCGCGCTTCGGCCTGAGCCACAAATTTAGCGATGCCATTGCTGGCGAACAGATAAACAACTCGGAGTTGCGGCAATTTTACGATGCGGACATGAACCGCATCAAATTCAAACGTCCGCTCAGCCGAAATGAAGTCGCCTGCTCGTTGGGTCATCGTAAGATATGGCAAGAGATTGTGGAATCTCAAGACTATGTCAGTCTTGTTTTGGAGGATGACGCCGCCTTTGTGCAGGACCCTAGGCCCTTTTTGGAAGGGCTCTTGGAATGTGGTGAGTGTTTCGAAGACGTTATGATCAAGCTGGATGGCATTTCGAGGAACAATGGGATGGTGATTAAATCCGTTGCAGATCAGGATCTTATCCTGTCTGACCGTCTGCCGCCAAGAACTACCGGCTACATCATCGGCCGACGCGCCGCCGAGCGCCTATTGGCGCTGAGCGCGCCGATCGCGCGACCGATTGACATCGACCTAAAGTTCTACTGGGAGCATAACGTACCCATCCTGACCCTTGGGCAAAAGATGATTACAGAACGCGAAGACATCAACAGCACCATCGATCATTGCCGAAGCAAAACCAAACCGGGTTCACCCATGGCCAGATTTGTTCGAAACTTAATGTACCAGACAAAGTACACTTACGGACGATTGAGCCACCCGTTGAACCCAGATATGATTGAAGGGCTCGGCCCCCTGATGCAGGCCGGCAATCGGGTTCGGAACCGCGCATGAAGAATAGCCTTGTGGTTGTCCGTGCGGGCAACAAGTCATTGCACCGTCGGTGGCAAGAAAGCCCCTATGAAGATCGTAACTACGATCTTCTGATCAGCTATTTCTCAGACGAGGCGTTTGCGGCATTCAAACCTGAACCCGGTGTCGAGGCTGTGCTGGTAAAAGGCGGTAAATGGGACGGGTTGTTCAAAACCCTCGCCGACCGTGACCTTGATAAGTATGACTACTATTGGCTGCCGGATGACGATCTGGACATCAGCGCTACGGATGTAAACGCGCTGTTTGATGCTATGCAGGTTCACGGATTGCGTATCGCACAACCGTCGCTGACCCCCGAAAGCTATTTCTCGCATTTTGTGTTCAGCCAATGCCCGGGCTTCGTGCTGCGGTACACAAACTATATCGAGATCATGGCCCCGTGCCTGCACAAGGATATCCTGCAGAAAGCACTGCCGCTTTTTCAGGGCACCATGAGCGGCTATGGTCTGGACTATATATGGTGCCGATGGGCCGAGGCTGGCGCGTTTCGAACCGCCATTCTGGACGAAATTGCGATGCACCACACGCGGCCGATCGGAAAGAACCTGAAAGCTGCGATGGCCGAGTCGAATAACCTCAGCTCAGAGGAAGAAGAGGCCGTTCTAAAGCAGATGTTTGATCTGTCGCGGCGTACCGTTCCGGTCGTCTTTGCCGCGATCCTGCAAGGTGGGCAACCCATCTCGGGTCGTTTGCAGTTGGGATGGCACATGTGTCGGGCGTGGATGTCGGTCCTGCCGAAGTTCCGCAGTGCCAGCGAGGCGCGGTCGGGGATTTTCAAAATTGCCCGCCGTCAGCTGATCAAACCCCTCGACATGACGACGATTTCGATGAAACAGGAAAGCCCCTGATATGCAGTTTTTGATGGTTGGGGCCGGATTGTCTGGAGCCGTGATCGGTCGGCAACTTGCGGAACAAGGGCATGATGTCACCGTGGTCGACAGCCGTGACCATATCGGTGGAAACTGCCACACAGAACGGGATGCCGATACCGACGTGATGGTCCATGTGTACGGGCCACATATCTTCCATACGGATGACGAAGAGGTCTGGCAGTATGTGAACCAATACGCCAACTTCTTGCCTTATAAGAACAGGGTCAAAACCACCTCGCGGGGGGAGGTGTTTTCGCTGCCGGTGAACCTGCATACAATCAACCAGTTCTTTGGCAAGACCATGCACCCGGACGAGGCCCGCGCGTTTATCACCGAAGAACAGGCTGATACATCCATCACCGACCCGCAGAGTTTCGAGGAACAGGCGATGCGGCTCGTCGGTCGCGACCTTTATGAGGCGTTTTTCAAAGGCTACACGATCAAACAGTGGGGATGTCACCCATCCGAGCTGCCGGCGTCGATCCTGAAACGCCTGCCGGTGCGGTTCAACTACGACGACAATTACTTTTTCCATAAATTCCAGGGCATGCCCGAGAGCGGCTATACCGATATGATCGCCGGTATCCTCGATCACCCCGGCATCACGGTGAAGCTGAATACCATGTTCGACCGCAACATGGCGGATGGCTTCGACCACGTGTTCTACTCAGGTCCGCTGGATGGCTATTTCGACTATGAGCTAGGGCGCCTGGGCTACCGCACCCTTGATTTCGAACGGTTCACCTATGACGGCGACTATCAGGGTTGCGCGGTGATGAATTATGGCGAGGAAGAGGTGCCCTATACCCGGATCACGGAGCACAAGCACTTTGCCCCTTGGGAAACGCATGACGGCTCGGTCTGTTATCGCGAGTTTTCCCGCGCGGCGGGTCCGGATGATATTCCCTATTACCCGATCCGTCAGGTAAAGGAAAAAACGTTGCTGAGTGAGTATGTTGCGCTGGCCGAAGACACCCAAAACGTCACGTTCGTTGGCCGTCTGGGCACCTATCGGTATCTGGATATGGATGTCACCATCCGCGAAGCCCTCGACACTGCGCGCGCTTCTTCAGCCGCGATCGCGGCGAAACAAATCCTGAAACCGTTTTACGTTGCGCCAGTTTAGGCGCACGCTGGACCGTTTCGGTCCAGCTCTTACCCGCTTCAATTTTTAGCTGATCGGATGGATCCGTCGGTGTTCCGGAACAAGCTTGGATCAAAATCATACTGGATTTTCAGGAGCGCTTTTGTGGTGTTAGCCTTAATCGCTCAGCAGCGAATGAAGGTAGGCGCCATACGTAGATTTTGCGAACAGTTTCGCGCGCTCCTCAAGGGCGGCGTCATCGATCCACCCATTGCTCCAAGCGATCTCATCAAGGCTACCGGTCTGCATACCCTGACGTTCCGTTAGCGTTCTTACAAAACTTCCGGCCTCTAACAGAGTACCGTGCGTCCCAGTATCCAGCCACGCAAAGCCTCGACCCATAGTTTGAACATCAAGCAGGTTTTCGTCCAAATACATTTGCAAAAGCGATGTAATCTCAAGCTCGCCGCGCTCAGACGGTTGGATTTCTTTAGCCCGCGCCGGTGCGTCACCATCGAGAAAGTAAAGGCCGGTGACCGCGTAGTTTGACGGCGGGTTTTGTGGTTTTTCAACAATCTGGTGAACCTTTTGGCCCTCAAAAGCAACAACGCCATACCGCTCTGGGTCGGCGACGCGATATGCAAAAACCGTACCGCCTTGTTTATTGGCATCTGCCTGGGCCAGAAGGCTTGGAAGACCGTGGCCGAAGAAGATATTGTCGCCCAAGATCAATGCCGAAGGAGCGCCGGCGAGGAAATCTTCCGCCAGAGTATAAGCTTGCGCCAAGCCGTCAGGAGAGTCTTGTATGATCCAAGTCAGTGACAGCCCATATTGACTGCCATCGCCAAACAAGCGAATGAACTGTTCCTGATCCTGCGGTGTTGTGATAATTGCAACTTCGCGGATCTGTGCCAACATCAATACACTGAGTGGGTAGAAAATCATTGGCTTATCGTAAACCGGCAGCAACTGCTTGGACACGGCCATCGTTATCGGGTAAAGACGCGTTCCAGAGCCTCCGGCAAGAATAATTCCCTTACGTTGCATGTGTTAACCTTTCAAAATTGGCATTTTGGAGTCTGGCCTAATTGCCTCAGTACCTCGGTCACCCCGGCCTTCCAGTCAGGGCGAACAAGCCCATACGTTTTCTCAATCCGGGAACAGTCCAAGCGAGAATTTTTGGGGCGGGCAGCGGGCGTCGGGTATGCGCTGGTCGGGATATCTTCAACCGAAATATCTAAGCCTGCCTGTGAAAAAATCTCGCGTGCGAAATCTGCCCAGCTTGCGTCTGGGCTTCCTGCATAATGAAACAGGCCACCCTCCACACTGGACCCTGCCTCGGCCATTCTAATCAATGTAGCTGCGATGTTCGCTGCAGGTGTGGGCCCCCCAACCTGATCGGCAACTATAGTCAGGTGGTTGCGTGTTTCCGCCAATCGAAGCATCGACTTGACGAAGTTGCTTCCATGCGCAGAGAACACCCAACTTGTACGAAGAATACCGTGCCAGCCTCCGGCTGCCGCCACCTGTTTTTCGCCTTCCAGTTTGGAGCTACCGTATACTCCAAGCGGGCTAGTCGGGTCGTTTGTTGTTCGTGCGGACGTTCCCGATCCATCAAAGACATAATCCGTCGAGATGTGGATGAAAGGAATGCCACGTTCGGCTGCCGCATGGGCCATAGAACCAGGCGCATCAGCGTTAACGCGCCGAGCGATATCTTTCTCGCCTTCAGCCTTATCGACCGCAGTATAAGCAGCGGCGTTGATGACAACATCCGCATTGGTTTTCCTAATGTGGTCAGCGCAATTTTTCGGATGTGAAAGGTCGGCGTCCTCGCGACCCATCGCCTCTAATTGGATACCACGCGCAGGCGCTTGCCGTTGTAGTTCTGTAGCGACCTGCCCGCTTCGACCGAAGACGAGTATTTTCATTTGGACATACCAAGGCGATCACCAACACCATCGCGCGCCAGAAGCGCATTCAACCAAGCTTCGTTGTCCAGATACCATTGGACGGTCTGTTCCAATCCCGTCTCAGGAGTATAAGTCGGGTGCCAGCCAAGATCTTCAACAATTCGAGTTGGATCAATCGCATAGCGGCGGTCGTGGCCAGGGCGATCAGTAACGAAAGTGATCTGTTCAGCATAAGGTTTCTCTGCCGGTCGAAGCCGGTCCAGAATACTGCAGAGCAATTTGACGAGTTCAAGATTTGTCATCTCGTTTTCGCCACCAATGTTGTAGCTTGCACCTACGGCCGCTTTTTCCAGAACAAGCAGCAGAGCCTCTGCATGGTCCTCGACATGCAGCCAGTCGCGGATGTTGTCTCCCTTACCGTAAATAGGTATCGGCTGCCCAGACAATGCCTTGTGGACAACGACCGGTATCAGCTTTTCGGGAAACTGATATGGACCATAATTGTTTGAGCAGTTTGTCAAAACAATAGGTAATCCATATGTTTCGTGCCAGGCGCGAACAAGGTGGTCCGAGCTCGCCTTTGAGGCCGAATAAGGCGAATTAGGTTGGTAACGACTTTCTTCTGTGAAATATCCGGTTTCTCCCAGAGTTCCAAAAACCTCATCGGTCGAGATATGGTGAAAGCGAAATCCAGATGGCTTGCCCGCATCAGTCCAGTAAGCGCGCGCCGCCTCCAAAAGAACGTATGTACCAGTTACGTTTGTATCAATAAACGCAGCGGGGCCGTCGATTGAACGGTCAACATGGCTTTCAGCAGCCAGATGCATGATCGCATCAGGTTTGTGTTTCTTGAGCACAGACTTCATCGCCGACGGGTCGCGAATGTCTGCGTGTTCAAAGGCGTAACCATCCGCATCAGCAACTGTTGCAACGTTGTCGAGGCAAGCCGCATAAGTCAACGAATCCACGTTAATTACGGAATGACCTTGGGCAATTGCACGACGGACAACCGCGGACCCAATAAAACCGGCGCCTCCGGTGAGCAAAAGTTTCATTTGGTGTCCTCAAATATAAAAGGGGATTCCTGCTCTGACAGGCGCAACGCAGCCGCATCCTTATCAGATAGCTTTAATTCGGTTGTTTTAAGCGGCCATTCAATGGCGATTTCGGGGTCGCTCCAGTGAACAGCCCCCTCGGTTTCAGGAGCGTAAGTATCAGAACACTTGTAAACAATTTCGGTGTCGGGTTCCAGCGTCATAAACCCATGAGCAAATCCTGCCGGGACGAGTAGCATGCGCCCGTTTTCGAAACTCAGTTCCGCTCCGACCCATTTACCAAAGGTTGGTGACCCCTTACGAATATCTACCGCAACATCGAAGAGTTTTCCACGTCCGCAGCGTACGAGCTTGGCTTGGGCCTTCGGTGGCGCCTGAAAGTGGAGGCCGCGGACAGTTCCAAGTTCGCTGGACATAGAGTGATTGTCCTGGACGAAAACTGTCTCGATCCCTGCAGTGGTAAACTCATCAAAGTTGTAAGTTTCTTCAAAAAAACCTCGGTTGTCGCCAAATCGCCTCGGCGTAATCAGCTTCACCTCAGGGATAGAGAGGGACAAGAATTCCATAATAGACATTACCTATAGATGCCACCCTGCAGTGCAAGCAGGATCAAGAATGGGCTAGCGCAATCACCATCGCTCGACAATATCCAAATAGGCAAATATTCAAAATTTGCGGGCCGGGAATGTCTCAATGTGGAAAGTTGCGGGTTAGCAAGCCATTCTGCAAGACAGGTGACCTCGGAGCGGCAGACCAATTGCGGTCAACTAAGCAGTTTTGGTTGTCGGGGCTTTTCGTTGGTCAATGCCCACACCTCAGTATGGGCATAATATAATTATTTATCAATTAGTTAATACTAAGTCGTGATGCTTGATTGTTTTGTACCTCCGTTCGCTGCATTGGAATCTTCGAGGCCATCAGAGATATAGTTTCGTTCAGTCTAGGTGACTACTGGCAGCCGCGATCAATGCTTGGTATCAACGGCGCCGAACTTTCACTCACCGCGTGTTGGAGGGAATATGCTGTCGCAGGAACGAAACAAGGCTGAGGTCGTTCGACGGACGGGATACGCGTTTTCCGCAATTTCGAACCTAATTGAAAACCATGACGTTATTGCATTCGATGTTTCTAAAACATTACTGTCGCGCTGCGTGCTAAGCTCGGATGGCGTTTTTCGTTTCATGGAGCAGTCACTTGGTGTCGAAGGTTTCTGTGGCGCAAGACTAAAGGCGGAGCAGCTTGCCGAGCGGCGTTTTGGAACTAATGAAGCATCCGAGATCAGCCTAAACGAGATTTACAGCCTGCTTGCAGTACTTCTGCCGGACAGCACCGTGACGCCTGACGATGAAAGGAAGTGCGAAGAAAAGTTCCACTTTTCAAATCAAGCCTTTGTCATGATTGCCGCAGTTGCTCGGGAGAAGGGGAAGCGACTGATCGGTATCAATGACACGCAAATGAACAAAGACCAAGTATCGAGGCTCTTGGAGGCACTCGGGATTGAACTGGATGCGTTATATAGCCCTTTGGATGGTCATCACTTTCTTTTGAAAGCCGCAGCTAATGAGGAGGCTGCACCAAACCGTGCCCTGCATTTCAGCCAGCGCAAACCCACGAATATGAACGAAGACGTGGACAGCTCCATAACTGCAATTCATGTAATTCAACACAGCGATTGCCTATGGCAGGATGATGCCCCATTTGTTGATCAAGGTCGCGGAGAATACACGTTCACGTCGGACTTGATTTTGGGCCAGATCGCAGCGCGATTGCCTCATGTCGATCCTGAGGAACCCGATCTTTACAGTTGCGGCTTCAATGTTTGTGGGCCGCTTTTGTTGGGGTTTTGTGACTATATTGCGGAACACTCAATGCAGGATGGGTTCTATGAGCTACTTCTTCCTCCTGGCCAAATCCACATTATTGAGCAATCGCTAAGTACTCTGAAACTGCCATTATCATGTTATTCGATCAGCGATGTTAAAGAAGTAATAACCAGTGATTTTTCGAACGTCTCTGCCGAAAAACGCAAACAGTTGCGGCATCGTATTGAAGCATGGAAATCTCAAGATTCAAAAAACATTGCTATTGTGGATGTCGATGGCAGCGTTCTGGACTTTGATTTTTTGACTTCGCCACAAGTGCATCGGTATTGTATTTTTGATCAAAGTTCTCCGGTTCGCCAGGAAAGAGCTTCAGCTTATTTGCTTGACGGTGCGAACGCGACTAACACCGATGTGTCGGTAATAGTAGGTACAGTCCTTTTTGACTTGTTGTTTGCCAACCCTAAAGCGTCCTTTCCCAATCTGAATTCTAAGAAGGACATATCTTTGACTTTGAATGGCAAAGCTGAAGCGATCACTGATGTTGGACTCCTCGCTTCTATTTGCGTCCAACGAGGGGCTCTCGATTTCCTCCGTATGATCGCGCCAATAAAGGATACGTTAGATCGCCGGGAACTGAAGGACTTCAACTATTTCTGTCTTACGCGCCTGGTCACAACGCCAACTGAACGGGAATACCGGACATTCGAAAACGTTCCGTTTCCGTGGTGCAAGGGTGAGACTGAATGGAGAACGATCGAGTCTTACTGGAAGCCTGAGTCAATCTCGTCAAAATACCTGACCGATTTTCGTCGGCAGATTCACGAGCAGCAGCTGCACAACTACGACCGTATGCTGCCAAATTCCATTAAGGATTTATCTATGCGAGACGACATAGGGCAACTTGATTGGCGCCGTATAATGTACCGCCACCCGCTGAAAATCTCGTACTGGAATTCAGTGCGGCGTTTTCAGCGTCAAAAACAAAATGAACTGGGTCAGAAATGACAGTTTCAAACGGCGACCCGTTGAAGATTTTCGTTCCGTTTGTGAATGAAAAGATGGCAACTGAACTGTTCTCTGAAAACAAGTTTTTGTTGAATATGGATATTTACTTATTTGACAATCGCGGTCGATCGGCAGGCTTGCCGAAGCTATACAACGAAATCATAGAAAACCACTTGAATGAGGATGTGTGGCTGTTTTTCGTTCATGAAGACTTTGAAGTTCAGGGAGAGTTGTTTGGCACAGAGAACTTGGCACACGAAGCAGTCTACGGGACCTTTGGAGTAAGGCTGGACGGGCATGCGCCGGTCGGGTTTGGACAGCATAAGTGTAGTGAAAAAGATGGCTCCTCGGTGCTACAGGTTGGTCTGCCGGTTACGTCACCGACTTGGGTTGAAACATTGGATTGCGTGGCGATCTTAATACACACTCGGCTGTTGAGGGATCGACCTAGGTTGCGGTTTGATGAGGCCCTAACGTTCGACCTTTATGCCGAAGACTTTTGTATCAATGCACAGGAGAATTTTGGCGTTCCTGTCATGGTTTTGCCCGTTGAGTTTCAACACTACTCTAAGGGATATGTTACAGAGCGTTATTGGCGTGGAATAAAACATCTGGGCGAAAAATACCCAAATGTTGGTGTGCCCGGAAGTTGTTCGTTTATTGGGGGGAAATCGCAAGAGCTTGAAACCCATTATACCTATGATATTCCAGCTAACAGAAAAAAAAGGCGTGATAGAGCGGCGAAGAAAAACCGAAACTATTTTAAGGCTTTGCGATTATTTAGAAAACGCCCCTAATTGGCGGTTATACGTAGCAGGTCATTTAGCCCCGTATGACATTCATTGTTACTGGCCAAAGAAAGGCGCAAGTAATACCCACAATCGCAATCTCGTTGGAGTTTTCGAAGAATGTGGGTGGCTATATTTTAATTTTCTTTCTTTTTCGTAACACAAACTTCAGTAGGGCGTACGAAAAGGGGTTGAGTTGAGATGCATATGCTGCTCGCCACCGACTATTTTTGGCGTTGCGATAATGCGTGTTACGTTCACCAATTCGGGTCAGGCTCTCACCAGTTGTGTCTCCCACTCCATCGAAGATTCTGACATTCTTGAATCTATGGGCGTCCAGGCGGTGCGGCTTTCTCAGAAATTGACGCAAGTCGCGTTCATCTTTCGGCTTGGTATATTTAGATATCGTCTCGGCCGACATTGCCTGGAGTACAGACTCGATAGCTTTCAGCGCGGCATCTTGAATTATTTTCGCGCGCCGGAGGTTGGCCGCTTCCAAGTCGCTGACATCAGCAGTG
This sequence comes from Ruegeria sp. Alg231-54, assembly GCF_900143525.1. Taxonomy (GTDB): domain Bacteria; phylum Pseudomonadota; class Alphaproteobacteria; order Rhodobacterales; family Rhodobacteraceae; genus Ruegeria. The sequence goes on from NZ_FREZ01000006.1 coordinate 212,263, forward strand.
CTCCAAGATATCTCACCAGAGGCATTTTCTTGTAATCCAAGGACGCTGCCATGATCTGCTGAACAGAAAAACTCAACGATATCCCGAAAATCGGTAAACCAGGAGGCCAATTGGGACGGAAGCCCATTTGATGCTGTATAGCTTTCATAATTCAGACCGCCGCGCCTTAGGATTGATATGGCGTGCGGACTTGTTCCGAAATACAGACCGAAGACATCCGCTTCCGTGCCCACGATCTCGCAAATTGAACGCTGTAGGCTACCGCGCCAGCCGACATCAAACACAGCGGTCTTCGTGCCTGCTGGAAAGGCTGAACGGTAATATTTTGTCAGCACGTCGCGCTCATGCGCGAAAGATTGATAAAAAGCCTCGGGGCTTTCCCTGAGAAGACCCAAGGCCTGTTTGCGTGTCTTTCTCGTGAGTGGCTCTGTTTCACTCAAGCCGTGATTTGCAAAGATTCCTTTTAGGCTTGGTCCGCCTGAGATCTTGTTCAGGAAGTCTTGCAATGTTTCCGAATTCGCCAAGGTCGTATGAAGCATACCACCAATAGTGTCGGGTTCCAGAACAGTGAATGGCAGCGTGAGTAATCGCCTAGACGCAGCTAAGTACTGCGTGTCATATTTGTCTGGCCACAGCAGTTCGAACGCAGCTTTGGGAAACATCCCATCGCGTGCAAGAAAGGCAATTCGCGAGATGCCCTTTTTGTCCATCACCTGCTTCATCCAGATAAGCATCGATGTGATCAATGGCGCGACCATTACGGCCCCGACGGCTTCAAAGTACTGGTCCTCGGATAAAGTGCGGAAGTCTAACTTTTCAGCATCGTAATGATGTGTTTCCAGAAAATTTGCGGAAAAAATCTGAGAGACTGGGCGCGTTCCTGCAAGAATATTGGAATGGTGCTTTGGCTTTGGAGATCTGGCAGGTACGTCCTTGCTAGCCAATAACACGTAAGACTGTATACCTGCGCCGGCGGCCATTTTGCCATCGGCATGTCCGTTGTCGCCGATATGTAAAATTTTTTCTCGTGGAACACCGAAGTGCTCAACCACGTCTGCGAACAGGCTGCCCGTGTGTTTGGTCTTCCCTTGCTCATTCGAAACGAAGACGCGTTCCCAGCCTGTTATTCCTTTTGCCTCCAGAACTTTCTCAAGATAGTCTTGGGGAAGGTACATATCCGATGTTACGACAAGCCTTTTTTGAGTGTTTTGAAGCTGGTCTACCAACTTGTGTCCAAAGTTGGTGGCGTGAAGCAAGTCCATTTCTGTTTCTAGCTCGAGCAGTTTGATCTGCTTCGCTTGTTCACCGCTGCAATTCGTGAGTTGTTGGAAACATCGATAAATCTCGTCTAACGAAACGTCCTCTAGCCCATTGTGCTCTGCGTCTTCCCGGGCCAATTGTTCGGCCGCGACTCGGTAGTCTTTAAAAAACTCGGTTACCTGCTTTGTTTTTTCATGCCCTTCCATGAAACCAAATGTATCGATGGGAGAGTTGCAATGGCGAAAAAGGAGGGTGTCAAAGATGTCAACAGACAGGAAATCGTAATCTCCGATCTTGGAAAGCACTGCGCTACTGGAAGACACATTCATTTTTTTTTTGCGATTGCTTAAAAGAGCCAAAATAATCTCACGATAATTAGGTTTGTCTGACTTGATGCTTGCGTCAGGGATCGGCAAAAGCACTGACTCATTCTTGCGCAGAAACTCGGTGAATGCAGACGACTTATCAAGCTGAAACTGACAGTCGTCCGTTTTCAACAGCTACTGAAGCACGAATAGTACTTCAAGACAAAGCGTTCGTGAACTCGAGTTTTCGGTTCACTTTACGCTTTTGAGTGATCTCCGCGACTGACCATTTGTCAGTTAGAATTGAGTGTTTTTTTAGAGTATTGCGTTTCGACTTCTGGGAACCGCGCCCGCGTACGGTTTGCAAAGGCAACCAGCGACAGCATCACCGGGACCTCTACCAAAACGCCGACCACAGTCGCCAGAGCCGCGCCCGAGTTCAGTCCGAACAGGCTGATGGCCACGGCGACGGCCAGCTCAAAGAAGTTTGACGTGCCGATCATCGCGCAGGGTGCGGCGATCCGGTGTGGCACCTTTAGGGCATATGCTGCGCCGTAGGCCAGGGCGAAGATACCGTAGCTCTGGATCAGGATTGGTATGGCGATCAGGACGATCACCATCGGTTTTGCCAGAATGGTTTGACCCTGCAAGCCGAACAGAATGACGACAGTGGCGATCAAGCCCATGACCGACCACGGTTTGACACGTGCGGAAAATGCGTCGATGGCCTGGGGCGATCCCAAGGTACGCCGCGTTATCAGGCCGGCGATCAGCGGTAATACCACATACAACACAGTTGCCAGAACCAGTGTCTGCCATGGAACCTGAATGTCGGTCACGCCCAGCAGAAAGGCCACGATTGGGGCGAATGCCACCACCATGATCAAGTCGTTCACGGAAACCTGCACCAGCGTATAGGTCGCATCGCCCTTGGTCAGCTGAGACCAGACGAACACCATAGCGGTGCACGGTGCAGCACCTAGCAGGATCAGCCCGGCGGTGTATTGAGCCGCGTCTTCAGGTTCGATCCATGGTGCGAAGACATGCTCAAAGAACAGCACTGCCAAAAAGGCCATGGTGAATGGTTTGATCAGCCAGTTGACCACCAGCGTCACGATCAGCCCGCGTGGCTGGCGTGCAACGCCCGCCACTGCGCCGAAGTCGACGCCGACCATCATGGGGTAGACCATTGCCCAGATCAGCAAGGCCACGACCAGATTGACGCTGGCCACTTCGGCCGAGCCGATCAGTTGAACCAGGCCGGGTGCAACCAGTCCGATCAATATGCCGCCAACCATGGCCAGCGCGACCCAGACGGTCAGGTAGCGTTCGAAGATGCTCATGTATATGCCTCATTCGTCTGGTCGGTTAGTTTGCCGGATGTCAGGGCGGCCAGCGCGACCATAGCAGCAGCGGTGCCCAGAACCAGTGGAAGCCCGCCAATCTGATAGGTAAGTCCCGACAGGACAGTGCCGACCAGGCGGCCAGTCGCGTTGGCCATGTAGTAAAAGCCCACATCCATCGTCACACGCTCGGACTTGGTGAAGGCCAGGATAAGGTATGAGTGCAGCGCCGAATTGACGGCGAAGATTGCCCCAAATGCCAATAGGCCCACAACCAGCGTAACGGTCAGCCATGTCTCGGGGCCGGATGAGAGCAGAACCGCGATGGTCAGGGCAGCAGGCACGCAGAACAGCGCCGCGGCCCAATTCTTGGCGGCGTGGATAAGATCCCCTTCCGGGCGTTCCTTTGCACGCAGGATTTTCGGCGCGCTGGCCTGAACAGCGCCGTAAAGTATGACCCAAACGGCCATGAATGTACCGATCATGAAAAATGCGGCACGGTTGCCATCCTCGGTTCCATCCGAAAGCACCGCGTAGAAATAGATCGGTATGCCGACCACGAACCACACGTCCCGCGCGCCAAACAAGAAGACACGAGCGGCGGACAGCCAATTCACGTTGGCGGATTTCGAGAAGACCTCAGAGAATTTGGCGCCTTTGCGCCCTTTGGGAAACCCGGTCGGCATGAACAGAATGACGGCGACGAGGATTGCGGCAAGTATGATCGCCATTGCCAGAACGGCCCACATAAAGCCCATAGTGGCCAACAGTGCCGCCCCAATCAGAAACCCAAATCCTTTGACGGCGTTCTTGGAGCCGGTCAAAATCGCGACCCAGCGGAATAACCCTCCGCCTTCGGTCGGGGCCAGCAGTTTGACGGCGGATTTTGAGGACATCTTGGCTAGGTCCTTTGCAACCCCACTTGCCCCTTGCACGATCATCACAAACACAACTTTCGCCGGAATTGCCCAGTTAGGGTCTAATTGCGTAAGAACCAGCAACGCTGCAATCTGCAGTGCCAGCCCCGCATAAAGCGTCGAGGTTAGCCCGAACCGCGCCGCGATCCAACCTGCGGCAAGGTTCGTACCCATGCCGGCGATCTCATACAGAACAAACAGATACGCCAGCTGAACCGGCGAGAATCCCATGCTGTGAAAGTGTAACAGCACCAGCATACGCAGGGCCCCGTCGGTCAGCATAAAGGCCCAATAGGCTGCCGTGACCGTGATATAGGCCGGCATACCTTCGGGCCTTTGGGTCACAGCGAGGCACCAACCATTAGGGCAACGTCGACCAGGCGATGGGCGTAACCCATTTCATTGTCGTACCAGGCATAGATCTTCACCTGCGTGCCGTTCACCACCATGGTCGAAGGCGCATCCACAATCGAGGACCGTTCGTCGTTGGTGTAATCGGTCGAAACCAGCGGTCGCGTCTCATAGCCGAGGATGCCTTTCAACTCACCTTCGGCGGCGGCCTTGAAAAGCGCGTTGACTTCTTCGACGGTGGTTTCACGCTCAACCTCGAAGACGCAATCCGTCAGCGAGGCGTTTAGCAACGGCACCCTCACTGCGTGACCGTTCAGCCGCCCCTTGAGTTCCGGGTAAATCAGCGTGATTGCCATGGCCGAACCAGTGGTGGTCGGGATCAGAGAGTTTAAAGCAGACCGCGCCCGGCGCAGATCTTTGGCGGGGCGGTCCACGATGGTTTGCGTGTTGGTCACGTCGTGAATTGTGGTCATCGACCCGTGGCGAATACCAAGGTTTTCGTGGATGACCTTGACCACCGGTGCCAGACAATTGGTCGTGCAGGAGGCCGCCGTCACGATGCTGTGGACATCCGGATCATAAGTGTCCTCATTCACGCCCATAACGATGTTGGCGGTCGGGCCATCCTTGACGGGGGCCGAGACAACAACCTTCTTCACGCCTGCCTCAAAATAGGGGGCCAGCTTGGCCTCGGTCTTGAAGATACCGGTGCAGTCGATCACCACATCGACACCGTCCAGCGGCAGTTCCGCCAGATCCCTGGTGCCGATAAAGGGTAGGCGGGTGCCGTTGATCGTAACGCTGTCGGCGTAATGCGCGAATGCGGCATCCCAGCGGCCATGTACGGTGTCAAACTCCAGCAGGTGCGCGTGCATTTCGGGGTCACCGACTGCATCATTGATCCAGGCGATCTTTACGCCTTTGTCGAGCAGCGGTTTCAAGGCCAGTTTTCCCATCCGGCCCAACCCATTCACAGCATAAGTCGTCATTTCATGTCCTCAGTGGGCGTCCTGCCGATATCATCAACAGCAGTTTGCAATGCGATCCGGTCGAGGCTTTCGACCGGCAAAGACGTAAAGGCCTCAATCCGGCGCTTGAGCGCGCCATATGCATGTTGAAATGCAAGGCTTCTTTCGGCATCCGTTCCCTCGGCCCTGACCGGGTCCGGCATGCCCCAATGGCCACTGATTGGCTGGCCTTCCCAAGCGGGGCATTCCTCATTCGCGGCCTGATTGCAGACCGTGAAGACGAAATCCATCTCGGGCGCGCCGGGGGTTGCAAATTCGGACATGTTCTTGGATCGCAGGATGGATGTGTCATGTCCTTTGTCGTCCAGAACTTGCACGGCCATCGGGTTGAGCTCGGATGTGGGTTGCGTGCCGGCCGAGAAAACGTTGAACCGGCCACCTCCCAGCGTGCGCAGCAGGGATTCCGCAAAAATCGACCGGGCAGAATTGCCCACACACACAAACAAGACGTTGAATTTCCGATCTGTCGCCGCCTTATTTCCCTGGGCAAACGGCATGCAAATATCAGGGCGACCGCGACAGCAATCGACAATCAGATAGTCGAGCATCTGCTGCACGTTTTTCATTTCAATCGAATAGAGCAGAGATGTCCCGGAACGTTCCTGCTTGACCAGCCCGGAACGCTGAAGCGCGTTCAGATAGTTCGACAAGGTGCTGGCCTTCACGTCGAGCTCCGCCGCCAACTCGCCCGCCGGAACACCGTCAGGAAAACGTCGCATGAGCATGCGAAACACAAGGATACGCTGCGGATGACCCAGGATGGCCAATTGGTCTGTTATCTGTTCTATCATATTTCATGAAATATTAAAATAAGACAACCCAGTCAACCGAAAATACATGGCCATCGAAGGTGCGCGTAAGCGTTGGAACAGGCGTGATATTCTTGCTGGAGCGTGGTGATGGAATGGGCTTCAAGCGATCTGAGCTGCGGGAATCACCATCACACACCGGTAGGCGTCCGAGGATATCGAGACTTGCACGCATCTGCTCGAGGGTTTAAAGGAACCGTCGCTTGCCTCAATAGCTCAGCTGGTAGAGCAGGTCCTTCGTAAGGACAAGGTCGGGGGTTCGAGTCCCTCTTGAGGCACCACTTTCCCTTGGATAGTTAAGCTAAACTAGCGGCCTACCTCGTATCTCACTTTTGGTTTGATCCTGCGGGCTATCATCGGATGCTAGCGCAGCTCAATCTCCGTAGCTATTTGCCTGCGTGATTTTGATCCGCAAGGGCCATGCTTGCGATCGGTAAGCAGGTATCAGGGAATCGTATGTGCGGTGGAAAAACGCTTTCAAGTGACGGGTTCTGATTCAAACGAGAATCGTCAGGAAATTTTCAATTACCTGTTTTAAAACAGATATTTGAAGGTTTTGGGTTAAGCTGCTCTGGTGGTAGCATTCAGCTTAAAAAGTTGTTTCCACGCCAATTCTTAGACAAAGCCAAGGAGTTTCATCATGAAAGGTGACAAAAAGGTAATTGAATACCTGAACAAAGCTCTGCGCCACGAACTAACAGCCGTCAGCCAATACTGGTTGCATTATCGCCTGCAAGACGATTGGGGCCTTGGCAGCATGGCCAAGAAAAGTCGAGAAGAATCCATTGAAGAGATGGAACACGCCGACAAACTGATCGAGCGGATCATTTTCCTAGAAGGTCATCCCAACCTGCAAAAACTTGATCCCCTGCGGATCGGCGAAAACCCCCGGGAAACGCTGGAATGCGATCTGGCGGCGGAACAAAGCGCGCGCGCGCTCTACAAAGAGGCGCGGGATGTCTGCAAAGAGGCAGGAGACTATGTCTCGATGGGATTGTTCGAAAGCCTGATGTCGGATGAAGAAGGTCATATCGACTTTCTGGAGACTCAGATCGAACTGTATGATCGCGTCGGACCCGAGCTTTTCGCGCAACTCAATGCAACCAAAATGGAAGACGCCGAATAGTTGGTCGTGTTGGCGACGGTGGCCGCGGGCATTGGGGTTCCTATCAGCGGGAGGCTGCAGGATTAGGGCGTCGTTGCCCTAAGCACATTCCTGCACGCCGAGACCTATCAGGTATTCACCGGTCACGAACAAAAGCTCATTTGGTCCGGCGAACCGCGCTTTGGACATGAACCAGTTTCTGACCGGGTTTGGGTAGTAGCTGGATAGTGACGCGCTTTTCCGGTCGAACTCATCTGCCGTCATCTTCTTTCGGTTCGAGCGATGGGGGCCATGAAAGCCAAAGATCGTCTCGGGCGAAACGCAAACTTCGTCCGCACCCAGCAGCATGGTGCAGCTAGAGTGGCAAAAATCTCCGATGATTTGAAACTGCGCGTTTGTCCGGTTGGCGATTTCGATCTGAACCATGCGATCCACAATCCGCCCACCCGGATCATTGCCAACCTGAATCTCTTTTGAACTTGCCGGCATACTCATCAGAACGAGCGTCGCCAACGCTGCTATCGTGTTTCTCATCCGCCCGCCTGCTCAAGGGTGGAGTTTTCGTTTTTCTTACCATTATCAGAAAAGCGGGCGTGCAGGAACGGCGCGCCGGGACGCAAGTGGTTTCTGTGTTCTCAAGGACTCACCCGAAACCGGATGAATTCGACGGCTTTCCGAAAATTACGCCAAAACGGTGCTTACGGATTTTCAAACAACGGTGAAATTCAGTTGGTTAGCGTCGTGCCTTAGGCGCGTTTTTCGCCGATGGTTGCCACACCCAGAACGGATAGCACTTTGGCCTCGATTTGCTCGGCATTCAGGCCCGCTACTGTATACATATCTGCGGGGTTGGCCTGGTCGATAAAGGTATCAGGCAGAACCATCGAGCGATACTTGAGACCCTGGTCAAAGACGCCTTCATCGGCAAAAAGTTGGGCAACATGGCTGCCAAAGCCGCCTATGGCACCTTCCTCAATAGTGATCAGCGCCTCGTGGTTGGCGGCCAGATCCAATAACAGGTCGCGGTCCAAGGGCTTGGCAAATCGAGCATCAGCGATAGTGGGGGTGATCCCACGCGCAGTCAAAGCTTCGGCCGCCTTCTGTACTTCGGCCAGCCGTGTCCCGAAGGACAATAGTGCGACCCGCGCGCCTTCTTGGATGATCCGGCCTTTGCCGATTTCCAGAACCTCGCCACGTTCCGGCAAGTCGACGCCGACACCTTCGCCGCGAGGATAGCGGAAAGCAATCGGGCCTTCATTATGCGCGACGGCTGTGGCCACCATATGCACCAGCTCGGCCTCATCCGCCGCGGCCATGACCACGATGCCGGGCAGGTTGGACAAATAGGCGATATCGAACGACCCCGCATGGGTCGCGCCATCCGCGCCCACCAACCCTGCACGGTCGATCGCAAATCGAACAGGCAGGCGCTGAATGGCTACATCATGCACGACCTGATCGTACCCGCGCTGCAAAAAGGTGGAATAAATTGCGCAGAAGGGCTTCATCCCGCCGGCGGCAAGTGCGGCGGCGAAGGTCACGCCGTGTTGTTCGGCAATCGCCACATCGAAACAGCGTGAAGGGTAGCGTTCCGCAAACAAGTTCAGCCCGGTGCCGTCGGGCATCGCAGCGGTGACAGCAACGATTTTGTCGTCGCGCGCGGCCTCTTCCACCAGCGTTTTGCCAAAGACCGATGTGTAAGACGGTGCGTTTGAGGGTGCTTTCTTCTGCTCGCCCGTGACGACGTCAAACTTCGCTGTCGCATGGCCTTTGTCGCGGGCCTGCTCGGCTGGGGCATACCCCTTGCCCTTCTTTGTCAGCACATGAATGAGGATCGGGCCCGTGGCGCGGGCCTTGACCGTGCGCAGGACAGGCAACAGCTGATCCATATCGTGCCCGTCGATCGGACCGAGATAGGAAAAGCCCAGCTCCTCAAACAAAGTGCCGCCCACGGCCATGCCCTTGAGCATCTCCTTGGCGCGTTTTGCCCCCTCGCGGAAGGGTTCCGGCAACAGGGACACCGCACCCTTGGCAGCGGCTTTCAGATCATGGAACGGCTCTTCAGCGTAAATTCGGGACAGGTAATTGGACAGGGCACCAACCGGCGGTGCAATGCTCATTTCATTGTCATTGAGAATGACGATCAGGCGTTTCTTCAGGTGTCCGGCGTTGTTCATCGCCTCAAAGGCCATGCCTGCAGACATTGAACCGTCACCGATCACGGCAATCGCGTCACCCAATCCCTCGGGCGTCACACCGCCCAGATCGCGCGCAACGGCAAACCCCAGCGCGGCACTGATCGAGGTTGAGCTGTGTGCTGCGCCAAACGGGTCATAGGGGCTTTCGCTGCGCTTGGTGAAGCCGCTCAGCCCGTCCTTCATGCGAAGCGTACGGATACGGTCGCGCCGTTCGGTCAGGATTTTGTGTGGATAGCACTGATGACCAACGTCCCAGATGATCTTGTCGCGCGGCGTGTCGAACACGGCGTGCAGGGCGGTCGTCAATTCGACCACGCCCAGACCCGCGCCCAGATGTCCACCGGTGACGGACACGGCCGATATTGTCTCGGTCCGCAATTCCTGCGCCACCTGATGCAACTGCGCGTCCGAAAACTGCTTGAGATCCGCAGGGCGGTTCACAAGGTCCAGTAGGGGCGTATTCGGGCGGTCAGACATGTGGCGTTCCTGGCTTAGCTGTCCCGGGCAATAACGAAGCGTGCCGCGTCCTTCAAGGTTTCAGCCTTGGCACCGTATCCATCCAGCGCGGCGCAGGCCTGATCAACCAGTTCTGCGGCGCGGGATTTCGCGGCGTTCAGGCCCAAAAGCGAAACAAACGTGGCCTTGCCCGCCTCGGCGTCCTTTTGCAATCGTTTGCCGGCCTTCTCGGCATCACCTTCAATATCCAGAATGTCATCAGCGATCTGAAAAGCAAGGCCAAGCGCCTGGGCATATTGGCGCAAGGGTTCGGGATCTGCCTGGGCCAAACGCGCACCGGCGCAGGCGGACCATTCAATCAGAGCACCGGTTTTGCCAGCCTGAAGTGTGGTGATCTGCTTCAGTGTCAGGGGCGCGGCTGCTGTTTCAGCCGCCATATCCAGCGCTTGCCCCAGCACCATTCCTTGCGCACCGCTTGCTTTGGCCAGGGTTAGAGCCAATTCAGCACGAACCTCTGCATTTCCGACCTCGGGCCGGGTACACAGCTCAAAGGCCAATGTCTGCAGGGCATCACCGGCAAGAACGGCGGTGCCTTCGTCCCACTTTACGTGCACAGTCGGACGTCCACGTCGCAGATCGTCATCGTCCATGCAGGGAAGGTCATCATGGACCAGCGAATAGGCGTGCAGGGCTTCGATTCCTGTCGCAGGCCAGATTGCCTGAGTTGTGTCGATGCCATGCATCCGCGCGCTTTCCATCACCAGAAACCCACGCAATCGCTTGCCGCCCTGCGTGGTGTAGGCCATCGCCCGGGTAACATCCAATTCGTCCAACGCGCTCAGGACCAGATCGAACTGAGCCTGAATCCGCGCGGCATCCTGCGCCAGAATTTCCTTGAACATTTACTGACCTTCGACAGGCGTCGTCCCGGTTGGCTGCCCATTGGCATCCAAAGTAATGGCTGCGACCTTTTCTTCAGCCCGCTTCAATTCGTCTTCGCAGCGTTTCTTCAACGCGGCACCGCGCTCATACAGCGCAATGGACTGATCCAGCGCCACGTCCCCACGCTCCAGCTGGCCGACAACGGCCTCAAGCTCTTTCATGGCTTGTTCGAATGTCATCTGATCAACAGGAGTATCGGTCATCGGGCTGCCTTCATCAGTTCTTCCACATGGGCACGAGTGGCCTCGGCAAGGGCGTTCAGATCATACCCGCCTTCCAAAGTCGAGACGATACGGCCTTCACACAGGTCATCGGCGATCTTGCACAGTTCGGCGGTGATCCATGCAAAATCGCCTGTGGACCAGTTCAGATTGGCCAGCGGATCGTCCTGATGTGCGTCAAAGCCTGCCGAGATGATGATCAGTTCCGGCTTGAATGCGCGCAGTCTCGGGAAGGCTTGCGTTTCGTAAGCTGTCCGCATCTCGGCCCCACCTGTGCCGGGCGCCAGCGGGATGTTCAAAACGGTTTCATAGGCACCGGTCTCATCCGGACGACCCGAACCAGGCCACAATGGCATCTGCTGGCTGGTGATCACCAACGCGCGGGCCTCCTCCCACAGTAAGTCCTGTGTGCCATTTCCATGGTGAACGTCGAAATCCACAACAGCAACACGCTTCAATCCGTGATGATCCAATGCGTGCTTGGCCGCCAGCGCTGCATTGCCAAACAGGCAGAAGCCCATCGCTGTTTCCGTTTCGGCATGGTGACCGGGCGGGCGGATCGCGCAAAAGGCATTCTGAGCTTCGCCGCCTAAGACCATGTCTACCGCACGCACAACCGCACCGGCAGCCCGGTAAGCCGCGTCCACCGATCCCGGAGACATGAACGTGTCCCCGTCAATCTGTTTGAACCCGTCGGCAGGTCTTGCCTCACGGATGTTGCGGACGTGGCTTTCAGGATGCACACGCAGCAGGTCGTCATCTGCGGCCATAGGGGCCGTCACGCGCTTCAGGTCCAGCCCTTCCAGCGCATGCAGGATATGTTCCAACCGCGCCACCCTCTCGGGGTGACCTTGCGGTGTCACGTGATCAAGGCAATCGGCGTGGGTCAAAAGGGCGGTTGTCATCAGGATCTCATCTTCATCAGGCCAAAAATATCCTCGCCGAAGGCATGAAAGCGCCGCGCAGCGGCTAAATCAATCCGGCGCCAACATATATCCGGCGCCGCGTACGGTCTGCAGATAACGCGGCTGCTTTGGGTCCTGTTCGATCTTGCGGCGCAGACGGGTGATCTGAACATCCACCGCGCGTTCTTGCGCCTGACCCTTGTCGCGACCCAGATCCTCGACCAGTTTGGTGCGGCTGATCGGCTCTCCTGGCTGGGCCGAGAAAATCTTCATCAACTGGCTTTCGGTCGCCGTCAAACGTACCGGGTCTTCGCCTTGCCACATCTCGCCCCGTTCGATGTCGTACCGGATCGGGCCAAGGTGCAGTATCTTCGCCGTCGCATCCTGCGCCGGGGTTTCCGGCATCCGCCGCAGGATCGCATTGATCCGCAACAACAGCTCTTTCGGCTCGAACGGTTTGGCCAGGTAATCATCTGCACCGGCCTCAAGCCCGGCAATGCGATGCTCGGTTTCGCCGCGCGCGGTCAACAGCAGGATCGGAGTGGTATGGGTCTCGCGCAGCGCTTTGGTCAGGCTGACCCCATCCTCGCCTGGCATCATCACGTCCAGCACGATCATGTCGAAATCCAACCCCAAAAGCACTCGCCGCGCATGTGCTGCATCCCGAGCAGCCGTGACCAGAAATCCGTTCCGCATCAGAAACTTCTTCAATAGATCGCGAATGCGCTCGTCATCGTCGACGATCAGCAGATGGGCATCCATTTCGTTCATGAGGTGGTATCCCGCAGTTTCGTATAGGCATGACGCATATCAGCATCCATCATCGCTTCAAGCACTTTACGAAACCCTGACACAGCCTCGGGTCCCGCCTTTTTATACGCGGCGCGCATTCGGACGCGCTGGGCCTCAGACAGTTTGGCCTCTAGCGCCTTGCCCTGTTCTGTCAGAAATAGGTGTCTTTCGCGTTTGTCCACTGATCCGACCCGGCTTTCGACCAGACCGTCGTCGATCAACGTCCGCAAAACCCTGTTCAGAGACTGTTTTGTCACGCCCAGAATGGCCAGAAGGTTATTGACCGTCGTCCCCGGCGCGCGGTTGATGAAATGGATTGCCCGGTGGTGCGCCCGTCCATAGGCCATTTCGGTCAGGATGCGATCAGGATCTGCGGTAAAGCCGCGATAGGCGAAAAACATCGCCTCGATCCCCTGCCGCAACTGCTCGTCGGTCAAAAATAAAAGGCTCTCGCCACCAAAGGCTGGGGCGGGGCGGGTTTCCGACATAGTATGCCTCATTCGTTACTCGACCCGAGTTTATGTCAGCGTTATTGACATTCCAAGAGTGGACGGGTATCGAATCGCTGTTTTTGCGCAACTTTATGTCCGATGTGGACTTAATTTACGCAACAATCGAAAATTGATCCCATGTCAGGAGGTTTCGCATGGCGGGGTATGATGATCGTGATGGCGTCATCTGGTTGGATGGCAAACTGGTGCCCTGGCGCGAAGCCAATGTGCATATCCTGTCCCACGCGATGCACTATGCGTCTTCGGTGTTCGAAGGTGAGCGTGCTTATAACGGCAAGATTTTCAAAAGTCGCGAACATTCTGCGCGTTTGATTGCCTCGGCCGAAGCGTTGGACATGCCTATGCCCTATTCGGTGGACGACATCGAGGCCGCCAAGGAAGAAGCGCTGAAAGCCAGCGGCCTGCAGGACGCCTATGTCCGTGCGCTGGTCTGGCGTGGCTCGGGGGAAGACATGGGGGTGGCATCAGCCAAGAACCCAGTCCGGATGGCCGTCGCCGTGTGGCCTTGGGGCGCCTACTATGGTGACGCCAAGATGCAGGGCGCCAAGCTGGATATCGCGGAATGGAAACGCCCCAGCCCGGAAACCATCCCGGTGCACGCCAAGGCGGCGGGTCTTTACATGATCTGCACCATCTCGAAACATAAGGCCGAGGCCAAGGGCTGCTCGGACGCGCTGTTTATGGACTGGCGCGGTTACGTGGCCGAGGCGACAGGCGCAAACGTGTTCTTCGTAAAAGATGGTGAGGTTCATACGCCTCTGGCCGATTGCTTCCTGAACGGGATCACCCGTCAGACCGTCATTCAGATGCTGAAAGACAAAGGTATCACCGTCCACGAGCGCCGCATCAAGCCCGAGGAAATGGCGGATTTCGAACAGTGCTGGTTGACCGGGACCGCAGCTGAGGTGACCCCGGTGGGCCAGATCGGCGATTATACGTTTGAGGTCGGAGACCTGACCCGGGAGATCGCCGCCGATTATGAGGCGCTTGTCCGCGCCTGATAACACTCAGATGCATTGACAGAAGCCCTCGCGCTATCGCGGGGGCTTTGTTATTGCCGCTAGTGCATAAAGACTTGCAGATCGTCCGCATGGCTGGACGAACGCGTAGCCGCGTCTATCTTAAACCAATGTTGGATCTGCTTAGCGATATTCTCACCCGTCTGTCCTTGAAGGGCACGTTTTACTTTCGAACCTCTTTCACGCCGCCCTTTGGTATACAGGTGCCGGCCTATCAAAATGTGGCCAGATTTCACTTTGTACAGCGCGGAGAGCTGAAAGTATTCGTCTCTAACACAGGACAAACCTTGCGATTGAAGCAAGGCGACCTGATCGTTATCCCGCACGGATCCGCCCATGCACTACTGTGCAATGAGGTTCAACCGCTGGATGCCCTGCCGCTTGAACAGGTGTTGAAAGAGGCCGGGTACAAGGGCGACGGGGTGCTGATCTATGGTGGCGAAGACAAAAGTCGCGACACGCAATTGATCTGCGGTCATTTCTCTTTCACCGGACCTCCGGGGCGACAGGGAACAGGGCATATGCTGATTGATCGGCTTCCCCCATACATCCTGATCGAAAACTATGGCGAAGAAGCCGGAGCTTGGATCGAAGCCACCCTGCGTATGATCGGGTCCGAGATCAACGGCGCGCGGATTGGTGGTGACCTCATAGCGCTGAAACTGTCCGAAGTCCTGTTCGCGCAGGCCATCCGCGCCCATCTTGAACATCAAAGCCCCAGCGACACCGCGCTTGCCGGGTTTGCTGATTCCCGCATTTCGCGTGCATTGACTGCGTTTCATCATTCGCCCGCGCAAGAGTGGAGCGTCGAGTCTCTGGCACGTGAGGCCGGAATGTCTCGCACTGCGTTCGCACAGCTATTCTCAGAAAAGATGGGGACAACGCCCATGCAATATCTGACCGATTGGCGGATGCAGATTGCGTGTCACGGATTGACTGAGGCCCGTTGGAACGTGGCCGATGCCGCGGCCGAGGTCGGCTATGCCTCGGAAGCCGCCTTTTCGCGGGTATTCAAGAAGCAGGTTGGCGTATCGCCAGCCGCCTATCGATCAATGCACTGATCGAATTGAAGCTCTGGACGATCTGCAACGTTTCACGAACGATCCGGAATTAAACGTTCCGAGTTTCTTTCCTAGCTTGAGGTTGTCTCATATCAGGAAAGGAACTCTCATGTCTCTCCGCTTTGTCACCCGCAATATTCACGCCTATCTGGATTACCCTGTTGCCTTTGCGCTGATGGGGCTGCCCTTTTTGCTTGGACTGGGGCAATCCAACCCGATGGCGTTGTGGCTGTCGGTCGTTACCGGCGTCGCGGCGTTTGTCCTGACGGTGTTGACGGATCACCATTTGGGGATCTGGCGCGTTCTTCCCTACAACTTTCACTTGGCGGTCGATCTGCTGGTCGGCGTCGTTTTCCTGGCCGCGCCCAGCCTGTTTGGGTTTTCGGGAATGGATGCGATCTTTTACTGGCTGAACGGAGCTGCGGTGGTCGCCGTCATCTCGCTTAGCGCGCCAGAGCAGGGTGTTACTGCTTGAACCTGACGCACGTTGGGTTCACCGCAACAACGTGAATTTCAAAATCCCAGAGCCGCTTGTTTCACCGGCAGGCGGCTCTCTGGTTTGTTTATTGCGCCGTGTACCGGCATATAAGGCCCTAAAAAGGGAGATTTCAGGAAATTGGTTTTCGCAAAACGCCTGGAATAATTTCGTTCACCGCCGTTCAACTGCGGGGCAATCCAGGAAGTGTTATTTTGATCTTGCAAATTCCGACAAAAATAATCAGATAAAGAACAAGGCCAGATGTGTTAGCATCCAGCACTAGGTTTCGAGGCGGTCTGCGGACTTAGCGTATAGCCTAGTGAGAGCGCGCCACCGCCTCGGAAACGACACGCGCAACAGGAAATGACGATGGGTGACCCACTTGACGAAATCATGGCACGGCACGAAGCGGCCACCGCTTGTGGATGTTGCTGTGACGACGATTACTGCGCCTATGTCGACAAGCCCAAGGCAACCAAAGGCGACGGGGATGCGCAACCACTGCCGGACAGCGCCGCCTGCCGACGCGGGTCAGTTAGGTTTCTCAACGAAAATCCGCCAGCGTAACAGCCCCTGAGTGGGGCTGTTTAGACTTTGATCCTCAGAAATCCACGCCGCGCTGGGCTTTGATTCCGGCCTGAAACGGGTGCTTTTCCTCGGTCATTTCGGTGACCAGATCGGCATAATCGCGCAGCCCCTGCGGCGCATCCCGACCCGTCAGAAACACGCTGGTCTTGTCAGACCGCTCTTTCAGTCCATCGATCACCTGTTCGACCGACAGGTATTCGTATCGAAGCGCGATGTTGATCTCGTCCAGTACGACCAGATCGTAGTCACCGCTGGACATGAGGGCGCGTGCCTTGTCAAAGGCAGAGTTTGCGGCGGCGATGTCACGCTCGCGGTCCTGGGTATCCCAGGTGAAGCCTTCACCCATCGTGTGCCAGGTCACCAGACCGCGTTCTTCGAAAAAGAGACGTTCGCCGGTTTTCCACTTTCCCTTGATGAATTGAACAACGCCGACCTTCTGGCCCCAACCCAGCGCACGGATCACGACCCCGAACGCGGCCGAGGACTTACCCTTACCCTTGCCAGTGTTGATAAGCACCAGCCCGCGGTCCGGATCAACTGCCTCGGACACTTTCTTGCGGTGCTGGGCTTGCACCTTTTGCATCTTTTCCTTGTGATCCTGTGCGTCGTTCATGGGAAACCCTCATCTTGTGTTGGGCTCACCCTAGGGGAAGTTCTGCAAAGGTAAAGGTCAGGCTTTGGGATCCGTGACCGCGCGTGCCTTGCCGCGCTCCAAGCCCAGTTGATGTTCGCGCCAGATCACCACGACGTTACCGACAATCACCAGCGCCGCTCCGGCCAGCATGACCAGTGTTGGCAGTTCACTGAACCAGACATAGCCAATGACGATGGCAAACAGCATCGAGGTGTAATCATAGGGCGCCAGCATCGAAGCCTGCCCAAACCGATAGGACGAAGTCACCAGAATCTGCGCCACACCTCCGATCAGACCAGCCAGAATCAAAAAGCCTGCCTGTTCCCATGTTGGCATGACCCACCCCCAAAAGATGGTCAGCCCGGACAGGATGGTCGCGGTCATCGAGAAATAGAAGACAATGGCCGCAGGATGGTCGACTTGCACCAACTGCCGGATGTGGATCTGCACAAAGGCCCGGGCAACGGTTGCGCCCAGAATACACAATGCGCCGAAGGTCGCAGCAGCTTCCATG
Organism: Ruegeria sp. Alg231-54; assembly: GCF_900143525.1. Lineage (GTDB taxonomy): Bacteria > Pseudomonadota > Alphaproteobacteria > Rhodobacterales > Rhodobacteraceae > Ruegeria. The sequence goes on from NZ_FREZ01000006.1 coordinate 229,701, forward strand.
TTGTTGCCGCCCAGTCTGGGCCAGATCATGATCAGGACACCCAAAAGCCCGATGGACACGGCGGCGATCCTGATCTTTCGGATACGTTCACCTAGCATCACAGCGGCAAGGATCAGGGTGAAAATCGGGGTGGCATAGCCAATCGCTGTCGCTTCGGGCAGCGGGATCAAGCCAAGGCCGGTAAAAGTAAGCCCCATCGCCGTGGTGCCCAGCACGCCGCGCCAGAAATGACCCGAGGGTTTACGGACTTTGAACCCTTGCGCCAATTCTCCGCGCGCCATGAGCCAGATGACAATCACCGGAATGGCAAAGAGGGATCGGAAAAACACCATCTCGCCGGGCGGGAAGTGGTTGGACTGCGCTTTGACTATCGCCGCCATGACCGTGAACAAAAACACCGCGCTCGTTTTTAGAGCGACGGCCAGCAAAGGTCGATGCGATGTTAAGGGTTTTGCCATCGGCGCGAAACTGCGCTTTTGGCGGGGAAAGATCAACGCGTCGTTTACAGATTCGTCCAATCGGTCGGCAGTGGGCTGCCGATCTCTTGCGCGAACTCTTCCAGAAAGCGGATCATGCGTGTGATTCTGCGCTGCGCGATCTCTTTGCCACCCTCGGTCAGCATATCGCCAGGAAGGCCCAGTAGTTTGACCTTCCAGTGGTCGATTGAAAAATGCAGGTCGTCCAGCGGGCGGCTGGCAGCAAAGGGATCTGCCGGGTCATAAAGCGACCGTCCCAAAGCACCGGAGACTGAGAAATTCCGGGCAACTCCAATCGCGCCCAGCGCGTCCAGCCTGTCGGCATCGCGCAGAATGCAGGCTTCGAGCGTTTCCGGCTTGATGTTGGCCGAAAAACTATGTGCCTCGATTGCATGCTTGATTGCGTGTATCTGACCTGCAGAATAGCCCAAGCTTAGCAAAATAGACTCTGATTCTTCGGCCGATCGGCGCGATGCCAAATGGCGGTCTGGGTCGTCCTTGGACAAATTTACCAGATCATGCAGATAAGCGGCGGCCAGCAGCACCGGCATGTCGGTCTTGTCGTTTGCAATGGCCTGTGCGTTTACCCAGACCCGGTCCAGATGGGCCAGATCATGCGCAGGGTCGGTTTCCATACGTTGCGCAACGACGGCCCGCAGGCGCGTGCGCAGATCAGCCGATCCGTCCACGGTTCTCTCCGATCTGGCCGCGATGTAGCAGCAGGTGGTCGAGGATCACGCATGCCATCATTGCCTCACCCACCGGAACGGCACGGATGCCTACGCAGGGGTCGTGACGGCCTTTGGTGATGATCTCGGTCTCTTCGCCTGATTTGGTGATGGTCTTGCGTGTGGTCAGAATGGATGAGGTAGGCTTGACAGCAAACCGCACAACAACGTCTTGTCCAGTCGAGATACCGCCCAAGATACCGCCCGCGTGGTTTGAGCTGTATTGCGGGCCGTTCTGGCCCATGAAAATCTCGTCCGCATTGGCTTCGCCCGTCAGTTCTGCTGCAGCCATGCCTTCGCCGATCTCAACGCCTTTCACCGCGTTGATCGACATCATCGCGGCGGCCAAATCAGTGTCTAACTTGGCGTAAACCGGCGCGCCTATGCCTGCCGGGACGCCGCGGGCCACAACCTCGACAATCGCACCAACCGAGTTCCCGGATTTGCGCAATTCGTCTAGGTAGTTGGCCCAGTCTTCGGCGGCTTGTGCGTCCGGGGTCCAGAACGGGTTCTGTTCAATCTGGGACCAGTCGAAATTGCCCCGGTCAATCTTGTGCGGGCCGATCTGGGTCATGTATCCGGTAATCTGTACATTGGGCGCGATTTGCTTGATCGCTTCACGCGCCAGTCCGCCCGCCGCCACACGCGATGCGGTTTCCCGGGCCGAACTGCGCCCGCCGCCGCGATAGTCACGGATGCCGTACTTCTGCCAGTAGGTGATATCGGCGTGCCCGGGACGGAACTTGTCCATGATATCGCCGTAATCTTTTGAGCGCTGATCGGTGTTCTCGATCATCAGCTGCACCGGTGTGCCCGTTGTTTGGCCTTCGAACACGCCCGACAGGATTTTGACCTGATCTGGCTCGCGCCGTTGGGTGGTGAACTTGTTCTGACCCGGTTTGCGCTTGTCCAGCCACTGCTGAATCATCGCCTCGTCGATCGTAACACCCGGAGGGCAGCCATCGACGGTCGCACCCAATGCGGGTCCGTGGCTTTCACCCCAGGTGGTGACGCGGAAAAGGTGGCCAAAACTGTTCATCGACATGGGGCATGCTCCTTTGCGCGTCGTGATTAGCGGGCAAGGCCCTTGGCCTCAAGCGGATTTGCGGTTGGGGCAGGGGAACCCCAACCAGCTGTGCCTATGCGGCACGGGTCAACGACGCACGGGTTTTGGTGATCTTCAGGGCCGCCTGTGCAGCCTCGCGACCCTTTTCGACAAAGTGCGCGCGGTAGATGGCATTGTGGTGATCGGTTTCTTGATACTGGTGCGGCGTCAGCGAGACTGACAGTACCGGAACACCGGTGTCCATACTGGCGCGCATCAACCCATCGACTACGGCTTGCGCGACGAAATCGTGCCGGTAAATGCCACCATCCACGACAAACGCCGCGCAGGCGACCGCGGCATAGCGCCCGGTTTGGGCCAGATCGCGGGCCAGCAGCGGCATCTCGAACGCGCCGGGGACGTCGAAAACGTCAACCTGTTCGGCGGGGACAAGCTCCAGAAACCCTTCGAGAGCCTGGTCAACGATATCGGAATGCCAGTTGGCTTTCACAAAAGCATAGCGGGTGTGTGTCATCATGATCTCCTTTCGCAACAGACACGTCACCCAAGGCGATCACGGGCAGGCGCAAGCCAGGACCGACGCGCTGCACGTTCTCTTTCATCCGGACTATAACCGTCGGCTCTGGCATCTCACCAGATCTGCTGACACCCCGCACACCGGGGCCGCTCGCGGGCTTACGGATCATCGCCCGCATACCGCCGGTGGGGAATTTCACCCCGCCCTGAGAACGGGCGGACCTTGCCAAGGTGCGGCCGGTTCTGCAAGAGATTTTGCAGGAGGACAGCCATGCATCCCAATCCAGCCTTTCGCGCGGAAGAGACCGAGCGCCATGTTGCCTTTGCGCGTGACCGCGCGTTCGGGGTTCTTGCGGTGTCGACGGATGAAGCGCCGTTGATTAGCCACGTGCCGTTTCTGCTGTCTGAGGATGGCACGCTGGCCGAGCTGCATCTTGTCAGATCCAATCCGATCGTCCGCATGCTGAAAGACCCTAAACCAGCCAGAATCGCTGTCACGGGGCCAGATGGTTACGTATCGCCGGATTGGTACGGGATCGACGATCAGGTTCCGACATGGAACTATGTCGCTGTGCATCTGATCGGTCAGTTAGAACAGCGCCCGCAAGAAGAGTTGCTGGACCTGCTAAATCGCCAGTCCGCCTTTTATGAGGCGCGTCTGCTGCCCAAATCCCCTTGGACTACCGGCAAGATGAGCAAGGACGCGTTGGATAAGATGATGCGTATGATTGTGCCGTTCGGGTTTCGCATTGACGACATTCAAGGCACCTGGAAGCTGAATCAAAACAAGCCCGATGCAGTCCGCCTGAGCGCGGCAGAACACATCGCAAACGACGGGATCGGGTCCGAGCTTGATGCTCTGCAAAAATTTATGAGAGGGTGAGGTTGGCGCACCAATTGACGGGTTTTGTTTTAAATTTGGTGCTGTAGAGTTCCGGCAATTCAGGGAGATCTCTTATGAAACTCTATTTCAGCCCCACTTCGCCCTATGTCCGTAAGGTTATGGTTTTGTTGCATGAAACAAACCAGTTGCAGGATGTCGAACTGCTGAATGTTGCAACGACGCCAATGTCCCCGGCCGAGCCGCTATTGGCCAAGGCTCCGCTGACAAAGGTGCCCGCGTTAGAGCGCCCCGATGGACCGACCCTGTTCGATAGCCGAGTTATCTGTGCGTTTCTGGACGCGCGCGGGCAGGCCGGTCTTTATCAGGACGGTGCCCGGCATTGGGATGTGCTGACGCTTGAGGCGCTGGCGGATGGTATTCTGGATGCGGCGTTGCTGATCACCTATGAGGCTCGGATGCGGCCCGAAGACAAGCAATGGGAGGGCTGGGCCGATGCGCAATGGGACAAGATAGAACGCGCCTGCGCCGCGTTGAACCAACGGTGGATGGCGCATCTGTCCGGACCGTTGGATATGGGGCAGGTCGCAGTGGCCTGCGCGCTGGGCTATGTCGATTTCCGCCACGATGCGCGTGGGTGGCGCAAGGGAAATGACGCGCTGGCCGCTTGGTACGAGAAGTTTGTCGAACGCCCCAGCATGGTCGCAACGCAACCGCCGGCCTGATCGGGGATCAATGCGCTGGTCGCTCTGACGGCAGAACGACCAGCGACAGACATCATTCGTTGAACGTCGCAAGATAGGCCGCGATGTCATCGGCGCCCTTTTTCAGTTTGACGCTCATGTTTGGGCGCGCGGTTTCGTCATCCAGATATTCCTGAATAAATGCGATCGGGTTTTTGGAATACGTGGCGATATTCTCTTGCGTCCAGACCAGCCCTTCCTGGCCCGCCCGGATCATGTCGTCGGTGAACATTCCGATGGGCAAACGCTCGCTTCCGTTCAGGTAATCTGACTCGGTTCCGGCGATGCGACCGACGACGCCGTAAAGATTCGGGCCAGTGATGCCGCCTTTGACCAGAACTTGGCCATCTTTGATGATTGCGTGGCAAGAAGAGCAGCGATTGTAGAGTTTTTCGCCTTTCGCCGGATCACCGGCCGCTATCGCCTGAAAGGGCACGGTCAGTGCGAGGATCAGGGTTGGTGCAAAAAGCTTTGACATAAGAGACGTCCTGCAGAGATTGGGATTTCCCGCATTTCGATCATTTGCGTCTAAAGTTCAATCGAAATCAAACATGACTAAGCCGTTGTAAAATATCTATTTTCAACTCAGATTTTCTACATCTATATGCCCTGCAGAAGCGGCGCGTCTTACTATGTCGGGCGTCACCGTAAATTCGAGCTTAAGTCAAAGGTATCGGTACATATAGGTCGTCGCGTGACGGGATTTTCCGTCCGGGTCGAATGCGAAATCGGGGATGACACCTGCCGGTTTGAACCCGACAGACCTGTAAAGGGATTCCGAGACGTCTCCGGTGCGCGTGTCTAGTGTAATGAGTGTCTTCCCGGCTTCTTGTGCGGATTTCAGGGCCTCTTGCATCAGGGCCTTGCCCAAACCGCGACGCCTGGCATCAGGGTGAACGATCATCTTCGAGATTTCTGCCCGGTGGGGCTGATTTGGGGGCATGGCAAGCAACAGCTGGACCGTACCGATCATGCGACGCTGATAATATGCGCCAAACAAGTGCCGCGCGCCTGTTTCGATGGCGGGTTTGACGTCATCCGTCCAGAACCGCGCGGCGGTGTCATGGTCAAGCGGCATCATGAAGCTGATCGCGGCACCGTCGGCAACGCTGTCAACAAGCGTGCGGCATAGATCTGTCAGATTGTTGTCGATATCCGCCGGGGTAAGACGGGAGACGTTGGGTGTCTGAATGGTCATGACAATGCGATCACGTAAGTGCAGGGACTATGGGTCGTTTCAAAGACTGTCTCGCCAAACAAAATGTACCGCAGGCAATCCCCTTGTCGAAGGTCATAAGCTTTCCCCTCGACCGTGATTTCGATCTGCCCGGACAAGACATACAGGTGATGCTCTTGCCCCGGAACTGCGGGTGCATCATAGGCTATGCGCTGCCGTGCGGTCAGGGTTCCTTCGATCAATTCAACCGAAAGCTGCCCACTGGGGGGCGAAACGCTGCGACGTTGAAACGCGCGCCCACGATCCGTCCAGAACGGCTGGTCGTGCCGCCGGACGATCGGTTGGAAACCTTGCTCCAGCGGGGCAAGTAGCTGAGAGATCGGCACTGCATAGACCGTTGCCAGACGGCCTAGCGTCTCGGCGGTCGGGCTGACTTCGTTTTTCTCGATCCGCGACAGGGTGGCGCGGCTTAAACCAGTTCTTCCGGCCAAAGTGTCGAGGGTCATGCTGTGCTGCTCTCGCAATCCACGCAAATGCGTGGCCAGTTTGTCAGAGGTGGCTTCCATGGAATTTCTCATATACGGAAATATTCCCGAATATGACGAAAAGTTCAAGGTGGGCGGATCGGCATTCTGTAAAACCTTGTGGGACTGGGTCTGGGCAGTACCGTTCTACACCGTCGAAGCGAATCGAATCACATTGAAAAAAAGCCGGGGGACCGGAGTGTTTTTGCCAAAAAACAGGTCCGTATCTTGAAACTTTCGCCCCTCGTTGTGACATGAATGCCCTGTTGTGGCGCACTGCGCGCCTATGACCGCTGGACGAACCGAATTCTCCCGGATAGATAGCCGCGATGAGACGCCGCTTTGATGCGGTGCTGATGCATGTTTGCTCGGGTTACCCCCGGGCGCCGGAATCGGAGAAAACCTCGTGTCCCACGCAGAAGACCACGAAGGCACCCGCAGAGATTTCCTCTACTACGTCGCAGGCGGCGCAGGTGTCGTCGCGACGGGTGCAGCCGTATGGCCCCTGATCAATCAAATGAACCCATCGGCAGACGTTCAGGCGCTGTCCTCGATCCGCGTGGATGTGAGCGGCGTTGAACCCGGTACGCAGTTGACCGTGAAATGGCTGGGTAAACCTGTGTTTGTTCGCCACCGCACAGGTGCCGAAATTCAAGAAGCGCAGGAACAGGACGCCGAAGGCGTTGATGCACTGCCTGATCCGCTGGCCCGTAACTTCAACCTGAACGCGGATGCTCCGGCGACCGACGCCAACCGCGTGATGCCGTCGCCCGAGGGCGAAGCGCCGGGCGCGTGGATCGTTCAGATGGGCGTATGTACGCACCTTGGCTGTGTGCCGCTGGGCGATGCTGGCGACTTTGGTGGCTGGTTCTGCCCCTGCCACGGATCGCACTACGATCTGGCCGGACGTATCCGCAAGGGTCCCGCACCTGAAAACCTGCCCGTTCCGCCCGCAGAGTGGACCGACGCCAGCACCATCAAACTCGGCTAAGGGAGACCCAAACTTATGTCCGGAATTCCCCACGATCATTACGAGCCGAAGACAAACGGCGAGAAGTGGCTGAACAGCCGCTTGCCCATCGTCGGCCTGATTTACGACACCATCATGATCCCCACCCCCAAGAACCTGAACTGGTGGTGGATCTGGGGCATCGTCCTGGCGTTCTGCCTGGCGTTGCAAATCGTCACCGGTATCGTTCTGGTGATGCACTACACCCCGCATGTCGATCTGGCCTTCGCCAGCATCGAACACATCATGCGCAACGTGAATGGCGGCTATATGCTGCGCTACATTCACATGAACGGCGCGTCTCTGTTCTTTGTTGCGGTCTACATCCACATCTTCCGTGGCCTGTTCTACGGCTCATACAAAGCCCCGCGTGAGATCACGTGGATCATCGGTATGCTTATCTATCTGATGATGATGGGTACTGCCTTCATGGGCTATGTTCTGCCTTGGGGTCAGATGTCCTTCTGGGGTGCAACCGTGATCACCGGCCTGTTTGGCGCGATCCCGTTTGTGGGTGACGCGATCCAGACTTGGCTGCTGGGCGGACCCGCGGTGGACAATGCCACGCTGAACCGCTTCTTCTCGCTGCACTATCTGCTGCCGTTTGTTATCGCGGCGCTGGTCATCGTGCATATCTGGGCCTTCCACACCACCGGCAACAACAACCCCACAGGTGTTGAAGTTCGCCGCACGTCGAAAGCCGATGCCGAGAAAGACACGCTGCCATTCTGGCCGTACTTCGTGATCAAGGACCTGTTCGCTCTGGCCGTGATCCTGGTCGTGTTCTGGGCCATCGTCGGCTACATGCCGAACTATCTGGGCCACCCGGACAACTACATCGAAGCCAACCCGCTGGTAACGCCTGCACACATCGTTCCCGAATGGTACTTCCTGCCTTTCTACGCGATCTTGCGCGCCTTCACCGGCGAGGTCTGGGTTGTACAATTCGCCAGCTTCATCACCGGTGGCATCGTCGACGCCAAGTTCTTTGGTGTGATTGCGATGTTCGGTGCGATCCTGGCAATGGCGCTGGCGCCCTGGCTGGACACGTCGACCGTGCGTTCGGGCAAATACCGCCCGATGTTCAAATGGTGGTTCTACCTGCTGATCATCGACTTCTTTGCCCTGATGTGGCTGGGTGCGATGCCCGCGGAAGAGCCCTATGCGACCTTCTCGCTGATCGCATCGGCCTACTGGTTCGCTTATTTCTTCGTGATCCTGCCGATCCTGGGTGTAATTGAAAAACCGCTGCCACAGCCAGAGACCATCGAAGAAGACTTCAACGCGCATTATGGCAAGGCTGACGCCGACGCCACGCCGGCCGAGTAAGAAGAGGGACCGGAAACATGTTCAAGAAACTTGCAATCGGTGCCGCGTTTGCTTTGGCCCTTACCCCTGCTGCGTCCTTCGCAGCAGGTGGGGGCGAGCAGCACATCGAAGACTTCCACTTCTCGTTTGAAGGCCCCTTTGGCACCTGGGATCAAAACCAGCTGCAGCGCGGCCTTCAGATCTATACCGAGGTCTGTGCAGCCTGCCACGGCCTGCGCTATGTGCCTCTGCGTGATCTCGAAGCGCTGGGCTATTCGGAAGAAGAAGTCATCGCCTATTCAGCAGACAACTTCGAAGTGTTCGATCCGGAGCTGGACGATTTCCGCCCGGCAATCCCGACCGACCACTTCCCGGTCAATGACGGTGTTGGCGCACCGGACCTGAGCCTGATGGCCAAGGCCCGCGCCGGGTTCCACGGGCCTTATGGTCTGGGGATCAACCAGTTCTTCAAAGGCATGGGTGGCGCGGAATACATCGCCTCGCTGCTGGACGGCTATACCGGTGAAGAAAAAGAAGAAGCAGGCACCATCCTGTATGAGAACAAGGCCTTCCCCGGAGGCTGGATCTCGATGGCGCCGCCGCTGTCCGAAGATCAGGTTGAATTCGCCGATGGCCACCCGGCCACTGTCGAAGCCCTGTCCGAAGACATCGCTGCCTTCCTGATGTGGACGGCCGAGCCGAAGATGATGGAGCGCAAATACTCGGGCTTCGTCGGCGTGCTGTTCCTGTCGCTGTTGTCGGTGCTTCTGTATCTTGTCAACAAGCGCCTGTGGGCAGGCGTGAAAGGCAAGAAACGAGACTGAGTTTCACAGTCCCGCAATGTTTGAACCCCCGCGCCACCGGCTGCGGGGGTTTTTTTGTAGCAATCGGGTAGGGGGCCAGATGAAGGCCGGATCAGGCTTGTAGCTGCGTGCCGGTGGCGCCTGTGATTGTTGCCTTCACGATTTGCCCTTCGGGCTGTGGTGCCTCAAAAGCGACCTCGGTGAATTGTTCGGTGCGGCCCATATGCGTGTTTTCCATCAGGATGTGATGAGTTTTGCCGATTTGGGCTTGCAGATGCTGTGTGACCTGCGCCTCACCTGCCGCGCGCAGGCGGGCGGCGCGGTCCTTGATGATGTTCCCATTCACCTGCTGCGGAATGCGGGCGGCCGGGGTGCCTTCGCGCTTGGAATAGGGAAAAACGTGCAGCCAGGTCAGATCGCAATCTGTCACCAGTTTCAGCGAGTTTTCGAAATGATTATCCGTTTCGGTCGGGAAGCCAGCTATGATATCGGCGCCAAAGGTCATTTCGGGGCGCAGCTTGCGGGCTTCTTCGGTGAACCGGATGGCGTCTTCGCGCAGATGGCGGCGTTTCATCCGTTTCAGGATCAGATCGTCGCCATGTTGCAGGGACAGGTGAAGATGCGGCATCAGGCGCGGTTCGGTCGCGATGGCCTGCATCAGGTTCTCATCCACTTCAATCGAGTCGATCGAACTGATCCGCAGGCGTGGCAAGTCGGGCACCAGTTTGAGGATACGCATGACCAGATCGCCCAGCTTGGGCTGCGCAGGCAGGTCGGCGCCCCATGAGGTCAGGTCAACGCCGGTCAGTACGACCTCGTTATAGCCCCGATCCACTAACCGCTTGATCTGATCCACGACAACGCCGGCAGGGACGCTGCGCGAGTTCCCGCGGCCATAGGGGATAATGCAGAAAGTGCAGCGATGGTCACAGCCGTTCTGGACCTGAACATACGCGCGTGAGCGGGTGCCAAAACCGTCGATCAGGTGGCCTGCGGTTTCGGTAACGGACATGATGTCGTCGACCTGCACGGCCTCGGTCTGGCCGATAAAGTCCGCCGCCATGCCTTTCCAGGTCTCGGGCTGCATTTTCTCGGTATTGCCAATGACCGCGTCGACCTCATCCATTCGGGCAAAGGTGTCAGGCTCGGTCTGGGCCGCGCAGCCTGTCACGATTAGCCGCGCGTCAGGGTTTTCCCGCCGCAGCTTGCGAATCTCTTGCCGGGCTTTGCGCACCGCTTCTGCCGTGACGGCGCAGGTGTTCACGATCACCGCGTCAGTGAGCCCGGCTTGCGCTGACAGCTCTTTCATCGCTTCGGTTTCATAGGCGTTCAGGCGGCAGCCCAGGGTGGTGAACTTCGGCGCGCTCATTCCAGTGATTCCAGAAATTCAGGTGTCAACGTGCCCGAGAACACGTGACAAGTGGGCCCGGTCATCCAAACGCCATCGTCGCGCCAGTCGATCCAGATCGTCCCGCCGTCCAGCTCAATTTGTACTTTGCGCTCGGTCAGGCCGCGACGCGCAGCAGCAACGGCTGTGGCGCATGAGGATGATCCCGAAGCCAGGGTGATGCCCACGCCACGCTCCCACACGCGCATGCGGATGTGGTCCGGTCCAATGATCTGCGCAATTTGGACATTGGTTCGTTCAGGATAGAGTGGATGGTGCTCGTAACGCGAACCGAACTCGGTCAGAGGGATGGCTTCGGCATCGTCGACAAAAAAAGTGCAATGCGGATTGCCCATCCCGGTGGCCGTCGGAGCCCCCTCAATGGGCAGTTCCAGCGTGTCGACCTCCTCAGACAACGGAACCTCGTTCCAGTTTAGTTGGGGGTGTCCCATATTCACTGAGGTCAGGCCGTCCCCGGCGTCCTTGGCGTAAAGGGTGCCGCGTTCGGTCGTCAGTGTTAGGTCGGATCTATCCGATTCCTCCATCAGGAAACGGGCGATGCAACGGGTGGCATTTCCACATGCTGCCGAGGTAGATCCATCTGAATTGTAGAACACCAGATGCGCGTCCGACCTGCCGTTTTCGATCACGGCAAGCTGATCGAAACCTACGCCGAATTGACGATGCCCAATTCCCCGCGCAAGTGCCGGGCTAATCCGCGTCGCAGACGCGCGCGCGTCCACAACGACAAAGTCATTGCCCAGCCCGTGCATCTTCATGAAGGGCAAACCAGTGTTCTGTAATCCTTGCATGGCGCGCATATAACCCTGCGCCTGAAAGGAATCCACCCTGCGACGCAGATTCCTTTAAAAAGGGGGTTGACCCCCCAGCGCCACCTGCCTAATTAGGCCGCCTATCGGGTCGCCGGAAACACTGATTACTTTGGCGAAACGAGGTGCAAATAAGGTCTTGAACCCGGTCGGGAAAATGACTTAAAGAGCGCCACGGATCGACAAGATCCAACAAGAGAGTGGGCCGTTAGCTCAGTTGGTAGAGCAACTGACTTTTAATCAGTGGGTCGCAGGTTCGAATCCTGCACGGCTCACCACTTCATCCGATTGATCGGAAACGAAAAACCGACGAGCGATAGCTTGGCGGTTTTCGCACTATGCAGCCGTACCGGATGTTTAGGCTACTTCTAGGCTACCTGTTGGAGACGAAATAACCTCTGGGGAGAGGGTAGACTGGGTGACTGACCCCCACCCCGGCATACCCCCCGATCTGTCTTTGTATGCTTGGGCCACGCCCCCACACAAAATGCACAGGGATTTTTTGAAGTAACGGAAACGCGCCTTCGCCAGTTGCTAATGCCGGTTACTTTTTGGGGAACCGCAAAACGGTTCTGGGAGAGAACCGGGAAAGGAAGAAGAACGGGTTCCCGAGATTGGGGAACCCCTTAGCGACGGGCCAAGATATAACGATTGTTTGGGTTCTCTACCTGTTCGGGCTGGACAGGTTTCGTGATATAGGTCCGATGCGGTTCTTACTTGGGTTCAAAGACGAAATGGAGGGGCATCGAATGGCGGGTGTTAAGTACGAGTGGAAGAACCCGACGCCCTATGCACGGCGGAATGGGCGGCGGTGACATGGACATCGAGACCTTCGCCCAGATCGGAACCCTGTCGCTCGAATTGAACCGGTACTCGGCGGATTCCCGTCCCGATCTGCGCTGCTCTGCGACATCCAAGCGGACAGGGGAGCAATGCCGCCGGTGTCGTATCCCCGGCTGGACGGTCTGCGCCATCCATGGCGCTGGAGGCAGGAACCCGAAGGATCGACAGAAGGCGATGCTGCCGACCGGGCCAAAGAATGAGCGGAACCGCATGGTGAAGGCCGCACGGCGTGCAGCGCGTTCAATGGTCGAGGTTCTTCCGCCGGAAATCTTGCAAGAGTTCCATCGCAACTGGGCTGTCCGGGTTCCCGATGCCGACCATGACCGGTTCCTGATTGCGCTGCGACAGCGCATGGACGGAACCATGGGAACGGACGTGTGGATAGAGACCTTAAACACGTTCGGTGTCTTGGACTAACGAGGTGGCAGACAGGGCCGCACTGCGTGAAAGTTGCTATAAGTTTTGTATAGGAAGCGTTTTCTCAATTTAATCCAAGACTGGAACCAATGATCCTTTTAATCATAATATCCGCTGGCATAGCCTCCGTTGCCTTTTTTGCCGGCCAAAACCTGCTAGGCTTGAACCTCGAAGATGCCAGGTGGCTTGCTGCGGGGGCGGCCTTCACCTATTGGGCTTTGGTTGCAGCGATGTTTGTCTGGACCCGGCCCGTAATTCGCAAGAATAGCGCCGAAATGCGCAATCAGGTTCGTGCAAAATACCAAGCCACGATCGCCGATCTTGATGACGTTCGGCGTAGCTTTGAGGGACCAATCAACGAGCTAGGCTTCTTCACTGTCACCAACGCGCATGGTGGGGATGCCAAGGATATATTGGGCGAAATGACCTCCGCTTTCTCATATTTCGACAATCCGATTAATAGGGCCAAGGACGACGGCTGTTACTCTGAATATGTCGGTGGCGTTGTACCAGCCTTGATCGACGACATAGCGAATGCCTCGACGTATTGCGAACTCGTGCCAGCCGTTTTGATCGCAAAGAACTTCATAGCGCAAGCACAACGCGCTCATTCGACATTTGCCGACATCCAAAAGGGACTGCTGGAGCAAACCATCTTAGCTGCTATATTTACCGAACTGTTCCCCTTCACGAAAAGACCGATCACGCAAAACATCCGCGAACTGCGGCGTGTCGAGTGCCGCTCGTACGACGCCGCTTGCCGCATTTTACAAGCAGTCCATGATCGCTGTGAGGAAATTTTCGATGCCAACCAAAAAAGCTTGGGATGACCGAAGCAAAGTATGCGTAGAGTAAAAAAGCCGGAAGGTCGCGCGGAAAAGAACGTGTCTGTGTCTCACAAATGATCAAGGCTTAGGCGGGCCAAATATTGCAGGTGAATCTGGACTGCGATAGCATCCAAGATGAAATCGTCGCCTTGTCGAAACAGCAAGCTCCGCAAAACAACGGGATCGCCATGAGAGACCTCGTGAACATATCGACAGAATCTCAGTCTCTTAGAGAAGTCACTTATATCGGTCGTGCAACTTGGACCACCAATCACAACAGCCGGGTCGAATACTCAAAGTCGAACAGCGACCGGCAAGCATGGCTTGAGTTTCTAGAACTGTTGTTTTGATGCTGTGCGGTACTTCAAAATCCCGCGCTGAGAGAGACGGCAACGAAAGTGCTGACATATGTTGAGCGCGGAAAACACGCTGAGCGGCGCTTTAATGCGCAGAGCGTGACCGCTCGGCTAATCTATGTACGTTGTTGGCATTGTTTGCTAAGTTCGCGCGTCAGTGCCGCGCTCTCACGTCGATTAGCCTTTGGTCGCGCAGAAAGCGGACGTGTTTAGGTTTTGTGCCTAAACAAAATCAAAGCTATCAACTCCGCCAATCCAGAAATCGGCTTCTTCAATCCGATCAAATTCGATACCGGTTATACGCACATCGTCGCGTCCAGACCCCGAAATCTTAACCTTGTCAAATGCCAGATCCGTTAGTTCAAGTATTCCGTTGTCGTAGCTGAAAGTGTCTTTCGCCACGCGCTCGCCATCATTGAAGAACACAAGCTGCACATCGCCTTCCTGCTCAGCAAAATCTAGCAAGAGCCGAGTTGCGATCTGGTCCTCGTCGACTAGGCTGAGCTTTAGACTCTCTTTGCGGTCGATATCTAAACGGTCCTTGAAAGAGAAGCCATCGGCGCGCGAAGAGACACCGAGCCCACCATAGATCGCACTCACTACATCATGTCCCGGGCCGCCAGATGTAATTTTAACCTCAGCTTCATTGAGGCCGATCTTACGGGAAAACCACCCGAGAGTCTCGGTGTCAGTTTGGCTGGTGCCATCAGCTTGGGTTACCGTGACTTCCGCAATTGTACGTCCAAAGGGGCCCTGCTTGATAAAATCGATATCGACCTTTTCGGTTTTATCCGGATGATCTTCGCCGGTGATTGTCACAGTGACTTCACCTCTGACTGTATCGACGCCATCGCTTACAAAATAGCCGAATGTATCGGTTGCCGTCTCTCCTTCCCGTAGATCATCAAAAGCACCATTGGGGTCATATTTGAAAGTACCGTCGCCGTTGTCGATCACGATGCCTTGGGTGCCCTCAATGTCGAGGCCGGAAAATGACAAAACATCGCCATCGCCGTCTGTGTCATTTGCCAACACGTTTCCGGTTGTAAATGGCTGGGATTCAGTTGTTGAGAACAAATCGCTAGTCGCCTCTGGCAGTGTATTTCCAAGGTAGCGGATGTATGTACCGTCAACTCCTTGTTCTGCCACGATGCTTTCAAGCCGATAGTTTCCTTCCCAAGTGATGGTGATGTCGCCCTCGCCATCCTGATTTAGATCAACATTGATGATCGCTGAACCGGGGTTGCGTGCCATATCTTCTGTATTGAAGAACTCATTTTGCACGAACATAGAATCTGTAGTGCTCACATCACCGATCACATTTGTTCCGTCAAAGTCCGCAGCAAATCCCCAAACGATATTGTTGCCCCCAGTTTGAACCACTTCTGTATCTGGGTCAGTAAGTAAGAAGATGCTATTGCCCGACGAACTGGAGAGTGTTTCCGGTTCACCAGAACTGCGGTCCAAAACGACGGCCGGGGTTGAATCTGGGTTAGTGCCTTGGGCAACTACGATATCGTCGGGAGATTCAAATCTGGCCGATATCCAATCAAAGGCATCGTCCGCGGTTTCGATTAGACGATCTAATCCATTTACAAAGGAATCGCGAATGAAGTTACCCAGTGAAATCAAGTCGCTTACCGACTCCACAACGTAGTATCTGGTGTAGTCAAAAAATGCGTCAGCCGAATCTATTCCTCCATCAATGGCAAACACGGACACATCACGCACAATTTCTACCAAATCGTCTGTAAAATCTGTGAGTTCGTCACCTGTGGTGTACGACACGTCAACAAGAGAAGCGACAAACCAAGCGCCAATCTCCAATGCATCATCGCCTGTCACCCACAAGGCATCAGGTGCTTGCTCGCCCGCAGCCACAACAGCTTCAGCCGCAGCTACGACCGCGTTTACAACCTTAATCAAGTTGGCGAGTTCGTTCGTACGTGCATCCTCACTTGCTTGGCGCGAACTAAGGATTTCGCGAATACGATTAGGCCCTACACCTCCGGTGATGGGACTCAATAGTATTCCTAACTGTGGGTGGCTCGAAAAGAAGGCTACTGAGGCATCCACGAAATTCTGGTAGTCGTCATCGAAATTTGATCCGACTGACTGGATGTGGCTAAAACCACTATCGGAAAGCGCTGCTGTTGATAGGTTTTCAGACGAAAGAAAAACCTCCCTGGTTTCGTACCCGACTTCTGCAGCAATTGAATAAAGTTCACTTTGGGCCCAATGCCCGGTGTGCCCTTGCAGGATGAAGCCAAACGGGAACGCACCATTTACGGGAATAGGGGTGTCGTAATAGTTGACGGTACCAGGAAGGAATGAATCACCCACCTGGCTTATCAGATCATCTCGGCTGACAAAGTGTTGCACTGCATCCATAGGAACCAGTGAATTGATATCGGCGAGCGTAAAGGTTTCATTGCCGATGCTGAGCGGTAATGTGATGCCTGCAGCATTGAACGTAACCACTTGACCCGGCGTGTTTCCCTCACGCGCCGCCCATAGTGCAAGCAATTGAGCTTGTGCACCTCCCTGGCTATGGCCGGTAATGGTGAATCCAGCGTTTTCAGGGTCTGTAAGCCAGCCTGCCAAGTCGCTGGAAATCGCCCTTTCAACTTCGTCAATGCCGACGCCACGTTCGGGTGTATTCTCAAGCCAATCCTGTGGACTGAGCAGCGTTCCTCTGACCGCAAGGACGGGTGCAAATCCCTCCTTTGTCAACACGACCGCACGAAACGTGTCTCCCTCGTATTCAAATACATCCGAAACAACCCAACCAGATAGAAGATTTAAAAGGCTGTCGGTCGAAGAAAGTAGAACGGAGTCGCCTTCGTCTGACAAGTACGGGCTGTATCCATAAGCAGACTGTCGGGCAAAATACTCCAATTCAAGCGAAGACGCATTTTGAAGTATGGGATCAGCCCCACCCAGTTGGTAGACGGCAAGGTCATCGAACCTGAGAATTTCGCTGTTGTCTTGATAATAGAAAGTGAAGCCTGCAGAGGTGGTGCTGACGACAACTTCATCAAGCGTTTCGGTTAGTGGCTGAGTTGCTCCACTGAAAATATCGGTTTCCGTTCCATTGGATACCGTCAGAGTATACCTACCGTCTGCTTCCATCCTAAAACTGACGTCGATCTGATCGGTATTTTCGAATTGAAAGGAAGTGTTCTCCCAAACGATCAATTCCTCGTCAGTCGGGTCGTCGTACTCGTCGACCCTGTCGCCGTCGAACCTCAGTAGTCGAATACCGGAATTGGAGATTAGGTAGTCAGAGCGAATAAGCTCGACGCCAATTCCCGAACTTGGGTGCAAACGGCTTCCAGAAGAGTATTCGCCCGCGCTCGAATCTGCGAGCCCCACGAAGTGAAACGGTCTCTCTTCATCGTTGGGCTGAAAAGTGTAGCTGATTTCAAAGCCGCTATCTGCGATGTTCATCGGCAACGCGTGCTTCATATATGGTTGCGTCTTGGTGGCAGTCCTGGGCGAATTACCCTCGGTGTCGAAGTTTATCTCCAACCTGCCGCCGACGACGTTCAACGTTGAAGAGCCAGTATAAGCTGGGTCCTCCGGCTGTGCTTCGTTAAGCTCAACCCATCCATTGCCAACAACAGTGTTGTCGGGGCGTTCAAAATCGTCAAAGAATACAAGGGTATCGCCGCTGGCAGAGGGTGAAGCGTTAAAGGTGTTCACCGGTAGGTAGAACGCTTCGGTAACAATATTTGTGTAGGACCAGTTCACATTTCCAACAGAGTGGCTAGCGTAAATTTTCACCTGTTCACCGTCGACAACCATGTCTGACGGTTGATAGACGTCCGGCATCTGGACAGTTTGACCGTTCGTAAAGTTGATACCGTCCTCGGAAGAGGCTGTTTGAAAAACAGTGTTATCAGCGGTCCTGAACAGAGCGATAATGCCATTTCCATACTCTGTTGCAGTTAACAAACGCTCGGCATTGGAATAGTTGGCGTCCACAAGCGGAGTAAAGTTGACGCCGTCTGCGGATGTTGAAATCCCCTCGATTGAGCCGTTTGGACTGACATCTGTCACATAAGCAACATACTGCCCGCCAACTCTCACGATCTCGTTCAGCGTATACCCTTCGCCCGGGCCTGTTTCAGCCAACAACGGCGATTGTTGCAGGTCCCAGTCAAAGCCATTTTGCGACGTGGCAATTCCGAAACCCCGAGTTCCATTGTCGGTTATCAGATTTTTGTCCTGACCCCCAAAGTACATCGTCCAGAGGCTGGACTCCTCATCGTAGAACACCCTTACCGGATTGATAGACAGATTCGTGAATGGGGTTGAACCGAAGTTAGAAATCAGGGCATCGGTGTCGGAGAGTTTGACAAAGTCGCCTCCATCCGTTGTTGCGACCCCAACTGACAGCCTATTGTTGAAAGGAAGGCCTGCGTAATAGAGGTATTCCGTATCTTCAACGGTTACGGATGTTGGATGGTACACCCGCGTCGCGTCAAAGCCGACACCATCAAACGAAAGTACTGCCTCGGTTTCTAAAACAACAAATGCTTCGGAAGATGGCGGCTCGGACAAAGGAGTGCTGGGAATATAGTCGTTTTCGACCAGCGACGACAAATCTCGATCACCAATTGAAAGCTGGGAAAGCAAAACTCCATTTGGAGGGCTGGCCGTGGCTTCGGCTATTCCATTCGGAAAACTGTAGTTTCCGTAAGATACTGCGAAACTCATGTGCAGGTGGGTTGCATCCCGAGTTTCAGAAGGACCGGCTACCTCTCCTATCAATGTACCGGATTCGATGCTCACCGGGCTGCCAGCTGCGTTAAGTTGGTTCACCCAAAAACCAGCCGTTGCTTGCGAGAGATGGGCGTAGGTTACGTAGAAAGGAGCTAAAGGGCCGGGCAGACTGTATTCAACGGTGACATAGTTCGAGAACGTGGCAGGTCCGGTGGTCGGTGCAGTGGGAAATGCTGCATCGGTATACCCTGAATAGGCACCCACAACGCGACCGCTTGCAAAAGGATAAATATCTGTACCGGCCGCTAAACCTAAGTCGATTGCTGCGGCATCCAATCCCGAGGCGTGGCTATCGGATGTGCCGGTCAAAAAACTTCCTTGGGTGACCCTGATATCGCCGGAAACTTCATCGGGGTTCACAAAAAAATTGATGGCAACCATACCCAACCTCAAAACTAGTCAAAACAACACATCAAGATAAACGATTCTTCCGAGCGTATTGAAATAATCTTTCGCGGTCACCATTTTTAGGCCGATTTGCTTTCGACCAAATTCGTACGGCTATTATTTGTTTGGTTCTAGAGCCTTAGATGGTTGTGATACACAACTGTTCTCGACATAGCATAGGATCACGATTGACCTGCGATGACGCGTTGACCCAGTAGAGAATGAGCAATGCTGTGAACTAAGCCATTCCGGCTATGAAAGCCGTTTATGACCTGCTGCATAGGCGGGCCACCAGGTTCGCACCAAGCTGTCTGCCTCACTGGTTGTCACAATCTCGATCATTGATGACCCTTGCATCTACCCGATTGACACCCCGACAACGTTTCCAATGGCATTCGCGGCCGATAGTGCAGGATCGTTGTCAACGTGTGCATAGCGCGCAGTTGTTTGGGTTTGCGCATGGCCGAGCAAGCGGCCGATGACCGGAAGACCCACACCTTGGCCGACTGCGATACTTGAATACAAACAATGACTTATGGTGGCGCAGAAATTAATGCTGCCACAAGGTCTGTTTGTGTCCGCCTTGTGTCCGGATTTTTTCGGTTCTTGAGATCGGCTTCTTGTGACGGTTGATTTCGCGCAATGTGGCATTCTTGCTCCGACAATTTATCAGGGGCAAAAGTAGCCCAAACTCGCGATCGCAAGCATCCAAAAGAGAGGCTAGTCGCAATATCAGTAACATGCAGTGAAGTTTAACCAAGCTCAAAGCACCAAAAACCTGCATTGAAACTTGCAAAGCACAGCAATAGGTTCTGAAAATTGTCAAAAATGGTTGCTTTGGTGGTTTCGATAGATGTTTGGGCCTGTTCTTTCGTATGTGGCTCCCTTCGGGGCCTGGATAACACTCGCTGGCGGTCTTTTAACCCTTATCGGAACTGGGCTGATGCACCTTGACGGAATACGTCAGGGTAACGCGGATAAGAGAGAGTTGTTCAATCACGTTAGCGAGGTCGGAGAAAAGGGCGCGGAAGAGTTGAGATTTGGTCTAGACAACGTTCAAGAAGCTATCGGAGCTCCGAGCTATTCTGAGTTCCACACCAAATTCATTGAACGATTTCATGATCCTGTCAAAATCGTTGTGCAAGAGAGAGCTGGGTATCCAATCTTGTTGAAACACATGGTAGAACAAGACGTGACAGGGCTTCCTGATTACTTTGTAGCTTCAACCTATGAAGGTGTCACTGTTGCCGATGCAGATGTCGAACACGTCACTCAAAACTTCTATGAGTTTGTCTTTGGCCCTGGTCAGAGCACTACCGCAACCCCTCTGGCATTGGAAACGTATGGGAAGCTCCGCGATCTAATCATTGCAGCGGACAACTATAATTCCCCCAAGGAAGTCGCCGGTTTTCCAATAAATGATGGTCTAGACCCAATCGTCGCAAGCGTTGGAGTTTTATATGATTTGCCCCTAACAAGAGAGCAGTGGATTATTGCTGAAACCGTTGCCGACTATCGCGTACACAAGGATGCTTGGGGAATGGCTATCCCAGTGGCATATGCATTCAGGTTGCTGCAAGGAGCGTTACTGCTTTCTGGGGACATAACGGACAAAGGCAATTACTTCGTTTTCGGTTCAGGTATAACGCTCAATACTTATTCAACCCTAGGTGTCAGAGGGCGTAGCAGGGCACCCCTCAGCCTAAACCATGCCGAGTTTTTTGAAGGCATTCACCAAAAGTTCCAAGAAAGCGGACGGCGTCGCTAGCCGATTGGTCACCATTGCTAACTCATGTTTGTGAAGGTGTTCCGATCCAACATGAAGGGGTGATGCTAGATTTGAGTGGGTGTAAGATAACTGAACTCAGTTCAGTCAGTATCTCAGTCTCTTAAAAGCAACTTGACTAATCAGCTTGCGTTAGACGCTGTCAATTAGTTTTTGGACCGTGCTTGTGTCCGTGGCAAAGGTAATGCCCGTGTTTTCCTTGTAGATTGCATCGAGTTCGGCACGCCAATCTTCGTCAGACATTTCGACTTGGCGGACTTCTTCTCTGTAACCTGTCACAATTCCACAGACGTGGTGCAATCCATTTCTAAAAAAGACTACTGGTCCTCCAGAAAAACCAATGTTGTTGATGCTGTCCAAAACCATTTTATCACCGTCAACCCGCGTTGCCGAACAAAACTGAAATGTCTCGTCTAAATTATGCTTGCGGACCTAAGAGTCTACTTATTGCAGTGCATCCAATAGCTGGTTTGGAGCAACCGGAGATCGAGCCGGTGATTCACATTCCAGACCCGTTTCGACCTTGATTCATCAATTCAGTTCTTGTGTAAGAAGATGCGTTTTCCCCAACCAAAGCCGCAAAATTGACATGAATGCCCTGCATTTTGCAACTAATTGAAGCTTAAGGCGTTGGGTGAGCTCACCTTTTTGAGCTATTGGCTGGATATGGCATAAACGCGTCAGGCATGAGGCAATGAACATGAAAGACATCGTCGCAAAACCGATGCAGTCCCACGATGGGCTTGTAGAGGAAACCACGCCCCCTTTGTGTCGCTGCCACACAAAGGGGGCGTGGTGTTGTCGAAATTTGGCCTTCGTCGTTCGGGTTGGAAAGACCGTATGAACCTGACGTTGCGGGCCGCAATATTTAACTTCAGAGCCAAGCATCGGAATAGCTGATGACCACCTCGCCGTATTTGTCGATTGTTATTCCTGCTTATCGTGAAGCGGATGGCATTGCGCAAGCCATTGAAGCTATTCGACAACATGCCGAGCCTTTGGGCGCTATAGAGTACATCATTGTCGATGACGGCTCGCCTGACGAAACATGGCGCGAAATTCAGAGGCTGTCAGCGCGCATTCCCGGTGTCACAGGTGTGCAGCTGTCTCGAAATTTTGGCAAAGAGGCGGCCATCGCGGCTGGTTTAAAAACTGCGCGAGGCGCGGCGGTGATCACTATCGACGCAGATCTGCAGCATCCGCCAGAGTTGATACCACAGATGGTTCAGCGCTGGCAGGCTGGTGCGAAAGTCATCAACACGGTCAAGCGGAACCGCGAAAATGAAAGCGTTTTGAAGGCTTGGATGACGGGCCGCTACTTTGGCCTGTTCAGGCGCTTGTCCGGCATTAATGTGGACAACGCGTCAGACTTCAAGCTGCTCGACCGCGAGGTTGTTGACTGTTTGATAGCTCTACCAGAGCGCGAACGATTTTACAGAGGTCTTGTTGGCTGGCTTGGGTTTAAGCAAGAAACACTGCTGTTTGATGTCGCGCCTCGGATCGCTGGAATGAGCAATTGGTCCTCCATCAAGCTTTTTCGTCTGGCGCTGGATTCAATGGTGTCCTTCAGCACCGCACCGATGCATCTGATGACAACGCTTGGGGCATGTTTTGCCGTTTTGGCCGTTGGGCTTGCCGCACGAACGATCTGGTTGTGGCTGTCCGGTGCAGCTGTTCCCGGATTCTCGACGGTCATCCTCCTGCAGATTATCATTGGCGCGATCCTGATGATCGGGCTCGGGATTATTGGTATCTACATCGCCAAGATCTACGAAGAGGTCAAACGCCGCCCTGAGTTCATTGTTCAGCAAATGACGCATCTGCGCGCGGCTGGCCCCGTTACTGGCCCTGATATCGATAGAGGTCAAATGGACCAAGGCGAAGCGGCACACCTGAACCCGCCTGTACATATTCGAGAAGTGTCGCGCTAAGCTGGGTCAGGTATTTGTCGTGCCGCCGATGCACCACAAAGAGGGGGGCCGAGGCGTCCAGTGCAGCCACGGTTTGGGCGACATCCACCGGCTGACGCAATCCAAGCGGCGTTGCATAAAACCGTGTAGGGCTGGGCCGGGCGGTCATGAAGTTCAATTCAGGATCCATCGGCAATGTCATCAACGGTTCATCTGGACGGGCGCGTACCTCTATAACGGCAATGACGGCTTTATAGATAGCGGCATCATCGGGTTGTATGCGTAAACTTACGCGTGGCAAGTCCGACAGGATGTTCTGTGGCGCTCTGATTCCGGCGATTGTGCCCGCTAGCCCCCGTTCAATAGGCTGTCCGGCTTGAAAAAACAACGCCCAAGCTGAAAGATACGCAACTGCAATCGCCATCCGTTGGCTGGGGAGCGTCAACAGGAATGCAAAGATTACAGCCGGCAAAACAAACATCAGGTAGATGGTAATCTGATAGTGCAGTGCCAAGGTGGACCAGAACACGGCGAGTATTGCTGTCGGATGGAGTGCCATATTACGCGTCAGGCGATATCCGACCAGCGCCCCCAGTAGCGGTACGCTGAGGATCAATGTGATCCAGCACACCCCCGAGATTATGGCAACGGGTCCAGCCAAGTTGGTTATATTCCCCCACGCAAGGATCAGCGCATCGAGAAAACTTGCTTGGTTGATGAAGTCCTGTCCGTGGATCAGGAGGGCCGTAAAGAGGACATCTGATAGCCAGTCGCCAAGCGCCCCCTGAGACGCATTGAAGATCGCTAGTGGGAGACCCGCAAGAGCAAATCCCGCAAACAACAAAAGCGTCGTGCGAAGAGCTGCACCCCAAGCCAGTTTGGCTTGGATGGTGACGATCAGTAGTAACCCTAGCGGCCAGACGCCGCCCCAGATCAACCCGAAAAAGTGATCCTTGGAGTTCAAGAAAAGCAGTAGAGCAGCAAAACACACCCCACCAATCAATAACGCCGGTGCGCGACCACAGTCTTTGTCACCGCGATGCTCTGACAACAGGACGCAGACCACACCCAGCGTCAGAAATACGCCGCTGAGCTGACGCGTGAAAAAGCATACCCCCAGAATAATACCGGCTGTCAGCAATCGAAGCGCTGTTCCGCGCGGCAGTTTCTCAAGACAGAGACACATGGCGAAGAACGCGAACAGCGCATGCCAGTTTGCGCTTGGATTTGGGAACTGCACGAAAGAGAATGCGGCCATCGAAATCGCACCTACGCAAGCAAGCAAGTTACCCTGTGTCTTGAGCAGGATATAGGCGATTACGGATTGCGCTATGCTGAGCACCACCAGTGGATACCGCAGACTCAGGAGGTCTTCACCAAAAAGCCGGAATGCAAGGATGTTCAAAAGATTTCCGTAGCCTGCATGCAGGTCGATGATGTCGCGGTGGATCACATCTCCCGCAAGCGCGCGCTGCGCGACATAGGCATAAACCCCCTCGTCCACCGGCCACCAATATTGATCGTGAAACAACACCATGATCGCTGCAACGCCCAGCGTGGCAACGGCGATGGCCGATATTTGCTTATGTGTTGAACTCATGTTTGGCTATGACCACGCTGCGCGATGATCCAAAATGCGGTTGTTCCCAACCCGGCTGCGATCAACTGTGTAAGGCCAAACAGGAATGCAAGCGTCACTGCAACAGGCGCAGACAGCCCAATTGTCGCAAAGGCTGCCGCCGCCGTTACTTCGCGCGCGCCCCATCCCCCAATTGAAACAGGCAATGATGCCGCCAAAATGACAGCCGGAAACAGGGCCAGAAGCTGAGCAAACGAAACCTCGGCCCCCTGTCCCCAAAGGTACACCGCCGCGATCAAAATGGATATTACATGGGCCGTCAAGGAAAGAGCTGCCGCCATGGGCACAATCGGCCTGAGGTCCGGCGCAGGCCGGTCTTCGGACCGCTGGCGTGCCGTGCGAAACCAGTGCGGTGAGCGCAGCACACATAGGCATGCAAGGGAGAGCAAACAGACGAAAACGATGACCCAGATCGGAATCAATGCCGGCTCAGCCAGGATACCAACCAAGACCAGCACGCTCAAGGATGCCAATCCAATAACCCGGTCGAATATCCCAATCGCTGTCGCTGATTTAAGCGCCAGGCCGAAGCGTTGGACCAAAATTACCCGCCCCACATCGCCAGCCAAACCTGTGGGCAAAGTCATATTGGCCAAAGTGGTGCCAAATGTCAGGCTGGCGCTGTCAGCAAGCTTTATGCGGGCACCGCCGGCCCGCGCAATGATGACAAATCGCCATGACGCCAGCATGATAATCCCCAGCTGCAGGGTAATCATCGCGGCTATGGCAGCCCATGGCACGGAAGCGATATGATGACGTACAAGATCAAGATCAACCAAACTAAAAAGGGCCAGCAGCAACGCACTCAAACCGGCGAAACGCAACGCCAGAACAAGATTCCGGCGTCTGGCGGATTTGGTCTGGTTCTGATGCGTGGCCTGTTCGGAATCAAAACAAGAAGGCTCAGGCCGTTTTTCAGTTGGTAATACTTGGGTGGCATGTACCCTAGTGTCAGGCACTGACGTCTATGCTCTGTGTCGTTTGCAACTTGAGCTTGCTCAGATACCAGATTTTTCTGTCGATCGCATCGTGATGGAAATTGACAATCTGATAAAGCACTATCTTGGCAGACAGACCGGTGAAGAACAACCCGTCAATGGTTCGCAACGCACACCAGTAGACGACACCGGTGATGGTAATATCCCTCAAATTATAAAGCCACATGCGTTCATTATGAGAGATACAAGACAGGAACTTTGCGTCTGATTGCACGCCGTTGCTGAGGCGCTTATTGTTGTCCATTCATCGCCCTCCGTATTGTTCCTTGATCATCTTTAGACGCCCAACCTTGAGTAGATCGTGTCTGTGAAAGGTGGCAGGTTTCGGGCGACTTCGCGGTTTTGAATTGTCAAAACGCCTAAATAATTGGGTGATACGCATCAGAGAAAAGTCTCAGACCTGCCTAGGCGTTAAGTCCCGGCATCTGGTGGATTGGATTGACGATGAATCGATCTGGTCCTGAAGTCCAGGTTTTGCAGATGTATTCGCATGGCGTGAGATCGCTTAGTGCCTTCAAACGACGGGCGTAGTTGTAGGCATCGAGGAAGTCGGCCAAGTGCGGGCGAAGCTGGTCGTGGTTTTCGTAGTGATACCGCTTGACGGTTGCGTCCTTGATGGTGCGGTTCATGCGTTCGACCTGACCGTTGGTCCATGGGTGGTTCGGCTTTGTCAGACGATGTTCAACCCCGTTGACCTCGCAGATCATGTCGAACCGCATCGGCCTGGAATAGATAGTGTTCCGGTTCCGGGGTTGCTCTGAGACCTGGGTGCCGTTGTCAGTCTAGGTGGTGTGGATACGGTAGTGC
>NZ_FREZ01000034.1 GCF_900143525.1 Ruegeria sp. Alg231-54
ATAACCGACAGAGGTTTTGGACTTCAGAGCACCCTACGGATTCAACAAGTCCCGGAGGCGCTTGTGCGCCCCAAAAACCTCTGCGGGGCCGCCTTCGACAGGTGTTAAGTCATCAATCGTCATACCAAGATGGGGCAAACCCTTCGCGAAAGCCGTATTGTAATGATACGGCTGACCACGTTGTTTGGCCTGCAACAACAAATTGCCGTCTACTAGACGGCCCTTTTCATGGCCCATTAAGTTGCCGGTAACCGAAACATCCGATCCTTCTTTCACACGCACAACTGTCGCCTTGTGAATGGTGTCCGGGATATTGATCAGAGTATTGTCGCGGACAACTATTTCCGAAGTGCCCGGGTCACCACTCACTACAATGCCGTTGAACATGCCGGTGGCGACGATGTTCTGTTCGATCAGGATGTCGTTGAAGGTCCCGCCCTTCATGAAAATCCCCTGCGACGATACAGCCGCATCGGTTTGGGGAAGAAACACGTTGCCGCGAACAACCCCGTCCGATGATCCGGTACCCTGGAACTGCATGAAGTCCAGGTGCCAGCCAGCGCCCTCGAGCGGGTAAACGTGGCCRCCGCCTRTGTTGTTCTCGATCAGGAAGTCAGTAATCCCGATGAACTTGAACGCGTCGCTTCCGATATAATCGACGTAGTTGTCGGAAATCTCGATCCCCTGGTTGGGATAGATGACCAGACCGTTTTTGACATCATGGACATAGTTGCCGCTGATCTTGATGTCGGTGTTGCCGTTGGCATAAATCCCGTAGTGGCCGAAGTAATCATTGTCTTCCAGACCATGAACTTCGGAATTCAGAAATTCCACGTTGTCACTGTTCGTGATCGAAACAACTGTGGATGCCTGACCGCCATTCCCGCTATCTCCGACCTCGATGCTGTCAATCCGCAAGTGGCTGACGTTGTCGACGTCAAGATTCGAGAAAAACGCCGGTTGATCCGGGTTCGCCGATTTGACAGTGACCATGCTGTTGTAGCTGAGGTTCTTGAGATCAACGGAGCCATAGTTTCCGGATGCAAGAACGATCGTGTCTCCGCCCTGAGCAGAAGAAAGGGCCGACAAAAGCTGTGACGCGTTTGATACGTTGATGGTTGCCATTATGATAGTGCCTCATTTTGGCTTCATGCGGCAAGCAGTGTTGCCGCCGTGAGTGGTTGCGGTTGGAAACTCTTTAACTCAGCGCGCCGCGGATCATCCCTTTAGTCTCACGGCACAGGACAGGCATTTGGCGCTATGTTCAGACGCCAAAATGCGGATACTCACACTTGACTTGTCGGTCACGCTGAACTGCAAGTGTGTTATTTATGTGGTCTTTTCGAGATTTACCGGCCTCGTGAGTGTGTTATTTTTGTGGTTATTTATTGACGTCATTCAATCACTACTTTGTAGAACTTTCCCCATCAAGCGGCACAAATAATATCGGCATTAATCCCGCATGGTATCTTTGAATATCCTGTGCGATTTAGGCTTCGGCCCCCTCAGAGACCTCTTTTATGTGGAGCAATCATCATAAATTTTCTTTTATTTACATGATATTAGACAATACAAGTCATGGACTTCCCTTGGGTAAAGACCCTATTGGCAGAAAATTGCCATCCCCGAGCTATTTTTTTGGAGGGAAGAGCCCAGCTTAAATCAGGCGAGGAATTCAATTCACTTCTGTTGTGCTCAGTTGCCCCCCCCCCCAATCCTTAGAAAACAGCCCTTTCAGGCCAGCTCAGAAGGTGGAGTTTCACCCATTTTGCTGTTCAATTTCGGTCAATTTAAAATCGATTCCGTAGCCCCTTATGCTTTTGGTTTTATTGTAATTTATTCACTTAGATAAAAGCTACACTGATCCGGAAGATAAGACCATGTGATGAAAAAAACGTCTTCTGAGCACCCGCAAACCGTGATGCTTTGGTTGCTTCCGGCCTCTCCCGGCAAGAGATTCGCCCCGAAAATCAATAATCATAACCGACAGAGGTTTTGGACTTCAGAGCACCCTACGGATTCAACAAGTCCCGGAGGCGCTTGTGCGCCCCAAAAACCTCTGCGGGGCCGCCTTCGACAGGTGTTAAGTCATCAATCGTCATACCAAGATGGGGCAAACCCTTCGCGAAAGCCGTATTGTAATGATACGGCTGACCACGTTGTTTGGCCTGCAACAACAAATTGCCGTCTACTAGACGGCCCTTTTCATGGCCCATTAAGTTGCCGGTAACCGAAACATCCGATCCTTCTTTCACACGCACAACTGTCGCCTTGTGAATGGTGTCCGGGATATTGATCAGAGTATTGTCGCGGACAACTATTTCCGAAGTGCCCGGGTCACCACTCACTACAATGCCGTTGAACATGCCGGTGGCGACGATGTTCTGTTC
>NZ_FREZ01000015.1 GCF_900143525.1 Ruegeria sp. Alg231-54
GCAAAATCTGCCGGGAGGGTCAGACGTCAAAGCGTTGCGGGCCTGATATGTTCTGAAGAGATATGAGGACGGCTCGGTCCATGAGTTTGATCAACTTTGTTTGTTGATCTTCTGCTAAGTGTATCACGAGATTTGCGAACAAATCTAACTAGATACATCCTTAGAAAGGAGGTGATCCAGCCGCAGGTTCCCCTACGGCTACCTTGTTACGACTTCACCCCAGTCGCTGATCCTACCGTGGCCGCCTGCCCCCCGAAGGTTAGCGCAGCGTCGTCGGGTAGAACCAACTCCCATGGTGTGACGGGCGGTGTGTACAAGGCCCGGGAACGTATTCACCGCGTCATGCTGTTACGCGATTACTAGCGATTCCGACTTCATGGGGTCGAGTTGCAGACCCCAATCCGAACTGAGACAGTTTTTTGGGATTAACCCATTGTCACTGCCATTGTAGCACGTGTGTAGCCCAACCCGTAAGGGCCATGAGGACTTGACGTCATCCACACCTTCCTCCCGCTTATCACGGGCAGTTTCCCTAGAGTGCCCAGCCGAACTGCTGGCAACTAAGGATGTGGGTTGCGCTCGTTGCCGGACTTAACCGAACATCTCACGACACGAGCTGACGACAGCCATGCAGCACCTGTCACTAGGTCACCGAAGTGAAAGACCCATCTCTGGGCCGGTCCTAGGATGTCAAGGGTTGGTAAGGTTCTGCGCGTTGCTTCGAATTAAACCACATGCTCCACCGCTTGTGCGGGCCCCCGTCAATTCCTTTGAGTTTTAATCTTGCGACCGTACTCCCCAGGCGGAATGCTTAATCCGTTAGGTGTGTCACCGAATAGCATGCTACCCGACGACTGGCATTCATCGTTTACGGTGTGGACTACCAGGGTATCTAATCCTGTTTGCTCCCCACACTTTCGCACCTCAGCGTCAGTATCGAGCCAGTGAGCCGCCTTCGCCACTGGTGTTCCTCCGAATATCTACGAATTTCACCTCTACACTCGGAATTCCACTCACCTCTCTCGAACTCTAGACTGATAGTTTTGGAGGCAGTTCCAGGGTTGAGCCCTGGGATTTCACCCCCAACTTTCCAGTCCGCCTACGTGCGCTTTACGCCCAGTAATTCCGAACAACGCTAACCCCCTCCGTATTACCGCGGCTGCTGGCACGGAGTTAGCCGGGGTTTCTTTACCTGCTACCGTCATTATCTTCACAGGCGAAAGAGCTTTACGACCCTAAGGCCTTCATCACTCACGCGGCATGGCTGGATCAGGGTTGCCCCCATTGTCCAAGATTCCCCACTGCTGCCTCCCGTAGGAGTCTGGGCCGTGTCTCAGTCCCAGTGTTGCTGATCATCCTCTAAAACCAGCTATAGATCGTAGGCTTGGTAGGCCATTACCCCACCAACTACCTAATCTAACGCGGGCCAATCCTTTGGCGATAAATCTTTCCCCCGAAGGGCTCATACGGTATTACTCTCCGTTTCCAGAGGCTATTCCGTACCAAAGGGTATGTTCCCACGCGTTACTAACCCGTCCGCCGCTCACCCGAAGGTGCGCTCGACTTGCATGTGTTAAGCCTGCCGCCAGCGTTCGTTCTGAGCCAGGATCAAACTCTCAAGTTGAAAAGCATTGCTGCTTATCCTTGACGTTCGAACCTCTGCACATCTCATCAGGAGGCTAATCCTGATGAAGTCTTCTGTTTGATGTACACAGATTTCCTAAGAAATCAGTGAACCACTCAAACAGTGAAGCTGACACTGGATCATCGAGCCGAAGCCCTACCAGCGCGATATACAGACATTCAATCCGTCGAAACGAACCAAACCGCCCACATATCTCTTCAGTTATCCATCAATGTCAAAGAACAAAACACCAAGAGCCAAAAATCAGACCGTTGCGCCAATAACATCAGCGCGCCCGCCTAAATCATTCCCTAAGATGCCCACCGTCTCTCCGATGCGTCCGGCTGTCTCTCCAACCCGTCCGGCCGTCTCTCCGACCCGTCAGCGCCGCCTCAGCAGCGCCGGTGAAGGGGGTTCTAAGGTTTACCAAACAAACCCGCAAGCAGAAAATACGATAAACTTGCAAAAAACCGAAAAATCATATTTTATGTCGCAAAAACAATAGTTTATGATATAACAACCATTCCAATAAAAGCGGTCGTCAGAGCAACCGGCGGCGAATTTGGAGCTTTCGATAGAGTTACCCACAGACTAGGCGCCGAGTCAGGCGGAATCGGCTGGGCGGAACCGAGTCAGCAGGCCGGAAACCGGAATGCGCAGCAGAATCAGGCTGACGGTCAGAGACAAGTAGACCAGCGGTTCGATCTGAAATCCTTTGGCAAGCATAACATAGTGCAGCCCGCCCAGAATCGCGGCGGGAAAGACAAGCCGCTGCAGGATGCGCCAACGGGCCCCCAATTTGCGCAGGGACAAGTTATTTGACGTTACCGCCAGAGGGATCATCAGGATAAACGCTGCCATGCCGACTGTAATATAAGGACGCTTCAAGATATCCGCCCAGATCTGGCTGGGAAGTTGCACGTCCAACACCAGCCACACCAAAAGATGCAGGCTGACATATGCAAAGGTCAGCACGCCCAGCGCGCGGCGGAACTTGAGCAGGTTCAGCCCAAAAAACCGCCGCAGCGGAGAAATTGCCAACACGACGATCAACAGCTGAAGTGCCAGTTCGCCGTACCGGTGTTCCAACGCCTCAATCGGATCCACGCCCAGACCGCCGGTCAGTCCCTGGTAAAACAGCCAGGGGGCCGGAAGCGCTCCTAGCAAGTAGACCAGCCACACCGGAATGCGGCGCAATATCTGATTCAGCGTCTGCATGGTCTTAGTAGAATTCCTTCAGATCCATACCTTCGTAAAGTCCGGCGACCTCTTCTTCGTAACCGTTGAACATCAGCGTCGGGATACGCTTGGCAAAGAGTCCGCCGCCAATCTGACGTTCCGAAGCCTGCGACCAGCGTGGATGATCCACGTTGGGGTTAACGTTACTATAGAAGCCATACTCGCGCGGGGCAGACATGTTCCAACTGGTGGGCGGTTCAACATCCGAAACGGTGATGCGGACAATCGATTTGATGGACTTGAAACCATATTTCCACGGCACCACCAGACGCAGAGGCGCGCCGTTTTGGTTCGGGATAGGTTTGCCGTATATACCGGTCGCCATGATCGTCAGCGGGTGCATCGCCTCATCAAGGCGCAAACCTTCCCGGTAGGGCCATTCGAGGATCGGGAACTGAACGCCCGGCATCTCATCGGGTCGGTATGCCGTTTCAAAGGCCACATACTTGGCACCCTCTTGTACGCCAGCCATATTCAGAAGGTCCGCCAGTTCAAAGCCATTCCACGGGACGACCATCGACCAGGCCTCGACACAGCGGAATCTGTAGATGCGCTCTTCGACCGTCATCTCGGACATGATGTCCTTGAAGTCATATTCACCCGGCTTGTCGACCAGACCGTCGATCGTGACGCTCCAGGGTTCGGTCAACAGGGTATGCGCGTATTTCGCGGGATCGTCCTTGCGGGTCCCGAATTCGTAGTAGTTATTGTACGAGGTGATCTCTTCCCAAGTGTTGGGTTCAAGTGCTTCCTGCGCCGCTGCCGGTCTGGCCAGCCCCGCCAATCCTACACCCGCCAGGCCGGCCATCACCTGCCGCCGATTCAAAAACGCCACCCGTGGCGTGACGTCGGCATGTGTCAGTGTATTGGTCCAGCGATGCGCCATTTAAGTCTCCTTGGTAAGCTAGCCTGAGATTCCAGATAATCCGCTGATACCACACCGCCAAGGCAACATGCGTCACGATTGGGAGACGAGACTGTAACGATTCACGCCAAGTCCATACCAAACCACCTCAGACATCCCCGAGGGCGAATTGCGCCTAAACCGTTAGTACCTGTCACGCCAAGTTGAACTCGCAACGCCCAATTCAGGCGGAATACCCGGACCTTCAATCTTTACAACTGCTTCACGCAACTTGCAGTCTTGTTGCCAGGATTGGCCAACAGGCCCTTAGATCCGCTGTCCACCCGATTGTCGGGCAAGACTAAAGGGAGAAGACGAATGTGTGACATCTGCGTGATGAACGCGGTCAAAGACCGTATGCTGTCTAGAAGAAGGTTCTTCAAAGCCGCCGCCGCCACTGGTGTGGCCGTTGCCGCCACTGGAGCCAGTGCACCAATTGCCCTGGCCGCTGGCGTGGGTAAGGTTGAGGACATGACCCACACGCTCAGCGCCGATTTCCCAACTTTTTTTGGTGAGCCGGGATATGCGTCCGAACAGGTTTTCAATTTCGGCGAACACGGCTTTAACCTGCAGCGCCTGACGGTCAATGAACACACGGGCACTCATATCGACGCGCCACTGCACTTTTCGGCGGACGGTGCCTCGGTGGATGAAATCCCGGTTTCTGATCTTGTCGCGCCGCTGTGCGTCATCGACATCGCGGCACGGGCTGCCGAGGATGCTGATACGCTGCTAACCCCGGATGATCTGAAGGCATGGATGTCTGCCAACGGCGACATTCCTGATGGCGCTTGCGTGGCCTTGTATTCCGGTTGGGCCGCCAAAGCCGACAGCGACGCATATCGCGGTTTCGACGGGCAGGCACAACATTACCCCGGCTTCCACCCCGAAGCCGCAATGATGTTGATCGAAGAGACCGGCGCGCGCTCCATTGCATCAGACACGCTGTCTCTTGACCACGGCATCTCAACCGACTTCGCCACCCATTATGCATGGCTGCCCACGGGACGTTTCGGGATTGAGAATATCGCCGGTCTGGATCGTGTGCCGGCCGCTGGCGCGACGTTGGTGATTGGCGCGCCTAAGCATGCTGGTGGCACCGGGGGACCCGCGCGGATATTTGCACTAATCTAATGGAATGATCAGATCACAAGCGGTCCGCCAATTTGGCGGGCCACATCCAATTCCTTAATTTGGGCTATATTCGGCCAATATCTTGTATCCCAAACAAATGGGTTCATATCGCTAACCGATTTCGGCACAGACTTGTCGAAACTCAAATCTGCAATCTGGATTGGATAACCTCCTTAGTGTCATGCTGATTGGCTAGTGCCGCTGCAATAGCTGCACGTACCCCGCATTTGGCCGTCTCGACCGACATACTGGGCACACCCAGATTTCGATCCAGTGCGGCAACCTCTGGTAAAGTCGGCAAGTGTATCCAGCCAGCCCGAACGTCCAGATTGTTTTCCTTAATGTGGTGGAGAATTCCGTACATAAGGTGATTGCAGCAAAAGGTACCAGCGGCATCCGAAATATCGGACGGCACACCTGCCGCACGCATGGCTTGTACCATTGCACGAATGGGCAGGCTGGACAGATAGGCCGTCGGTCCTTCAGGTGCCGTCAGAACGTCTTGCAGAATCACGCCGTCATTATCCGCTACGCCATACCTGGCGTCATCATTGAGATTTTGCGCGATCCGTTCGACAGTGATCATCGACCGCCCACCGTACTCGCCCATCATGACAACAACATCCGGCGAAAGCTCGGCTATTGCGTGGCTCACAAACTCAATGCATTTGAAATAGGTATTCGGCACAATTCTGGAAGTGAGTGCTGCGTTGCTGATGACCTCACCGTCCAGAGCTTTTGCCACCTGCTCCGCCGGATTTATTGGCGTCGTTCCAAAGGCCTCGAAACCGGTCAACAACACAGTTTGCATAGCTAAATCTCCTTTGATCTCTTCAGCCTACAGTACTAGCCGCAGCGCTTTTGGAACAATTGGAAATGTCACCGGAAAACGTCATCAAAAAAAGACCCACCGATTTGGCGGGTCTTTCTTACTAACTTAGCGGATCAATGCACCACGGCATCATCTGGACGCGGACGCTCGGACGTGCCCAGCCGATCGCCAATGATCAGACCATCGGGTCCGGCGGTTACAGGGACGGTTTCTCCGTCCTTGATCTCACCAGCAAGCAACGCCTCGGCCAGCGGGTTTTGCAAGGCACGCTGGATCACCCGCTTGAGCGGACGGGCACCGAAGACTGGGTCATAGCCCTCGTCGGCAAGCCATTCCTTGGCGGCGCCATCCAAGACCAGCTCGATCTTGCGGGCGGCCAAGCGTTTCTGCAAACGCGCCATCTGAATATCGACAATGCCATCCATGTCTTCCCGCTTAAGCCGGTCAAAGATGATCGTCTCGTCCAGACGGTTCAGGAACTCGGGCCGGAAATGCGCCCGGACCGCGTCCATCACATCACGCTTGGCTTGCGCGCTGTCCGCACCTTCGGGCAACTGGCTCAGCGCCTGAGAGCCGAGGTTCGACGTCAGGATGATCAACGTCTGCTTGAAGTCCACGGTACGGCCCTGACCATCGGTCAGAACGCCATCATCCAGAACCTGCAACAGCACGTTGAACACATCCGGGTGCGCCTTTTCGACCTCATCGAACAGCACGACCTGATAGGGCCTGCGCCGCACGGCTTCGGTCAGCACGCCGCCTTCGTCATAGCCGACATAGCCCGGAGGGGCGCCAATCAGACGGGCAACCGCGTGTTTCTCCATGAACTCGGACATATCGATACGCACCATCGCGTTGTCGTCGTCGAACAGGAAGTTCGCCACAGCTTTGGTCAGCTCGGTCTTACCTACACCCGTGGGCCCGAGGAACAGGAACGAGCCCAGCGGGCGGCCTTCGTCGTTCAGGCCCGCACGCGCACGACGTACAGCATTGGCCACAGCTGTGACCGCCGCATCCTGACCGATCACGCGGGAATGCAGATCGTCTTCCATCCGCAGCAGCTTCTCGCGCTCGCCTTCCAGCATCTTCGAGGTCGGGATACCAGTCCAGCGTTCAACCACCGAAGCGATCTGTTCCGGACGCACCGTTTCCTCAGCCATCATCTGGCTGCTTTCGGCATTTTCGGCCTCGGTCAGCTTTTTCTCAAGCTCTGGGATGACGCCGTAAGACAGCTCACCCGCTTTGGCGAGATTGCCTTCACGCTTGGCAATCTCGAGATCAGCGCGTGCCTTGTCGAGCTGCTCTTTCAGATCGCGCGCGCCAGCAAGCTTGTCGCGTTCAGTCTGCCACTGGGCCGTCATCTCAGCGGATTGCTCCTGCAGATCGGCCAGATCCTTTTGCAAGGTTTCCAGGCGGTCCTTTGAGGCCGCATCATCTTCGAGCTTCAGCGCCTGTTCCTCGATCTGCATCTGCAGAATCTGGCGATCCAGTTGATCGAGTTCCTCTGGCTTGCTGTCCACTTCCATCCGCAAGCGAGCCGACGCTTCATCGACTAGGTCGATGGCCTTGTCGGGCAGAAAGCGATCAGTGATGTAGCGATGCGACAAGGTCGCCGCAGATACCAACGCCGAGTCCGAGATGCGCACACCGTGGTGTAGCTCGTACTTTTCCTTGATGCCGCGCAGGATGCTGATCGTGTCCTCGACAGTCGGCTCCTGTACCACAACCGGCTGGAACCGGCGCGCAAGGGCCGCGTCTTTTTCCACGTATTTGCGATACTCATCCAGCGTGGTCGCGCCGATACAATGCAGCTCACCTCGCGCAAGCGCGGGCTTGATCAGGTTCGCGGCGTCCATCGCGCCATCGGATTTCCCGGCACCGACCAGCGTGTGCATCTCGTCGATGAACAGGATGATTTCACCGGCAGCCTCGGTGACCTCGGTCAGAACGGCCTTGAGGCGTTCTTCGAACTCACCGCGATATTTCGCACCGGCGATCAGCGCACCCATATCGAGCGCAAGCAGCTTTTTATCTTTCAACGACTCCGGCACGTCACCGTTGATGATGCGAAGGGCCATGCCCTCGGCAATCGCGGTTTTACCCACGCCGGGCTCCCCGATCAGAACCGGGTTGTTCTTGGTGCGACGCGACAGAACCTGCATCGAGCGGCGGATTTCTTCATCGCGCCCGATGATCGGATCGATCTTGCCCTCAGCTGCGGCTTCGGTCAGGTCACGCGCGTATTTCTTGAGCGCGTCATAGCCTTCTTCCGCCGATGCGGTGTCAGCCGTGCGACCCTTGCGGATGTCATTGATCGCTTCATTCAGCTTTTGGGCGGATACAGCACCGGCTTCCAACGCCTCTTTGCCCTTGGATTTCACCATGCACAGCGCCATCAGAACGCGCTCGACGGGCACAAAGCTGTCGCCTGCTTTGGTCGCGATTTTCTCGGCTTCTGCAAAAACCTTGGCGGTCTGGCCATCCATGTAAATCTGGCTCGCATCACCGCTGACCTTCGGAATCTTAGACAGCGCGGCGTCCAGCGCTTCGACCACGCGGGTCGGAGCGCCGCCGGCGCGTGTGATCAGGTTGCTGGCCAGCCCCTGATCGTCATCCATCAATGCTTTCAAAAGATGTTCGGGCATCAGTCGCTGGTGCCCCTCGCGCAGCGCAATCGTCTGCGCCGCCTGCACGAATCCCCGTGCCCGCTCGGTGAACTTGTTCAAGTCCATAGTATTCTCCTTTTCCTAAGCGCCCTGAATGTGATGCGCCCGCTTGGCGGCACGCGTCGGTCTGGGCCTCACATTCAATCTGGGAAATATCTTCGTTCATTCAAGAGGCTGGCGCGCAATTTCAGACTTATCGTCGAGGTATGGAATAGACGGTGTAGCCTCCGGTCTGCGCAACCTCGCGCGCGGCGTACATGTCCATCAGCGATTGCGCGGCGTCGCTGCCCGTCGGGCAGGAAACAAGGTCTGCTGCATCATCCAGAAAATTGACCGTGAACGACGTCTCACCCGTCAATTGGCAGTCATCGTCGGTCGAACGGTACCCCCCCACCAACCGCAAATTGTCATTGGTCGGAGATTTGATGACCGTATCTGCCGCCTCATTTTCTAGTGGCATATCCTGACATCCCACCAAGATCAGAA
The DNA here is from genome assembly GCF_900143525.1 of Ruegeria sp. Alg231-54. GTDB lineage: Bacteria > Pseudomonadota > Alphaproteobacteria > Rhodobacterales > Rhodobacteraceae > Ruegeria. The sequence goes on from NZ_FREZ01000015.1 coordinate 8,886, forward strand.
TAATCCCAACACCAAAAACCTGTTTCATAGTTCCCCCATCGAAAATTCTTGTGGATGGTCGGCACCATATCACAGTTGGCCCAAAGCTGCGTGATCTCGATCACGCGCGCGCCCTGCATGGACACAGCCGCCCGAAACCGCTAGGACGCAGACGTTTGCCAAAAAGGAGCCTGCCCCATGTCCGATGATCGCCTGATCGTAGCCCTAGATGTTCCCAACGCCCTGCAGGGGCTGGCCATGGCCGAACAGCTGGGCGACAGCGTTTCCTTCTACAAGATTGGGCTGGGCATGCTGACCGGTGGCGGGTTGGCATTAGCCAATGAACTGAAACAGGAACACGGCAAGCGCATCTTTTTGGACATGAAACTGTTCGATATCGGCAACACCGTCGAAAACGCCGTTCGCGGGCTGGCGCAGTTCGATCTGGATTTCTTGACGGTGCATGGTGATCCGCATGTGGTTCGGGCCGCGAAAGAAGGGGCAGCTGGCAAAGACCTCAAGATTTTGGCCGTTACCATCTTAACCTCGCTGAACCGCGACGACCTGGATGCCAGCCTTCTTAAAGAGGGCAACGTTCAGGATCTGGTTGTCGAACGCGCTGCACGCGCGCTTGAGGCTGGTGCCGACGGCGTCATCGCCAGCCCACAAGAAGCCGCGCTGATCCGTGCCCTGCCCCAGGCCGAAGACCGCCTGATCGTGACCCCTGGCGTCCGCCCCGCAGGTGCCGCGCTTGGCGATCAGAAACGCGTTGCAACACCCGCAAATGCCGTCGCAGATGGCGTGGACCACATCGTCGTGGGCCGACCTGTTTATCAGGCTGACGACCCTAAAGCTGCTGCCGAGGCAATCCTTGCCGAATTGGCCTCACCGCAGGCAAAAGCACCGAACAGGGCTTAATTCTCGACGCCTTGCAGGTTAAAATTTTTAAGGTTTGATGCCGGGTGGCCGCGTCCGCGCAGGCAATTACTGTCGGTTTCTGCGACTCAAGCAGTTGACCTTACGTCACTTTTTGCCATTTCCGCGCCAAATCGTCCCTGTGCCCCAAAACACACATGAGATATGCGAGTTTTGGCTGTGTGACCTAGATCCTATCTAAATCCGGGAATTTGCGCGATTCTGGGGACGTGATACTCCCCGCGGACCATCTCTTCCTGAGGTCCGTCACCTCCCCCCGCCAATCGCGGGGGGTCTTCTTCTAAAAACCTCACATGTCAAAAGACGGCCTACCTTGGACCAAGTAGTCACGTAGGCGGATCGCGAAATTCGGCACCGCCAATGCATTCTCAAGGTAAATATCCGGCGACATCAAACACCATCCTTGCCCCTCATCGCCAAAACTGATCAGGTTGACGTCGCTGGGTGGCCGGTGTGCTGCGAAGAACCAGTTTTGCCCATACATGCGCGACCAGACAAAATCAGCCTTGGCGAGGTGCAGCCCGACTTCTTCCAGTGTTTCGCGCCTGACACATTGCAGCGGCGTTTCTGCCCCTTCGCGCCCACCGCCGGGAAAGTCGAAATAGCCCGGGAATGGAATGTCCTTCTTGTCGTCCCGTTGAATCACCAACAGGTCCGATCCAAGAAACAGTGCGACCTTCGCCCCCGTGAATTGCATGAGCGCTTTCTCTTTGCTGCCCGACCAGATAAATTTTAGCCAGTAACGCCTGATATGACAAAGCGCATAAAACTGAGATGTAAATGTAATGCCCGCTTTATGCCGCGACTGCTTTTCGATTCTGGAACAGGAAGCGCGCTGCCCTTCCTGCGGCAGCCCGCGGATCAAGACACACCCCGAGCTGTTCGACCTGTCCATCGCGCATATGGATTGCGACGCATTCTATGCCTCGGTTGAAAAGCGGGACAATCCCGATCTGGCCGACAAACCGGTGATCATCGGAGGCGGCAAACGCGGTGTTGTCTCGACCGCTTGTTATGTGGCGCGTATTCGCGGCGTCCGCTCTGCGATGCCAATGTTCAAAGCCTTGCAACTGTGCCCGGACGCCGTTGTCATCAAGCCTCGCATGTCGGTCTACGCCGAGGTGTCACGCCAAATCAGAGCCATGATGGACGAATTGACCCCTGTGATCGAACCGCTGTCACTGGACGAAGCATTCATGGATCTGTCCGGTACGCAGCGACTGCATGGCGCGCCACCTGCGGCCATGCTGGCAAGGTTGGTTAAGCGGATGAAGGACGAACTGGGTGTAACAGGCTCGATCGGTCTGTCGCACAACAAGTTTCTAGCCAAAGTCGCCTCAGATCTGGACAAGCCGCGTGGGTTTTCAGTTATTGGAGAAGCTGAGACCGCCGAGTTTCTGTATGACAAACCGGTGCGCCTGATCTGGGGTATCGGCCCGGCGGCACAGGAATCGCTGGATCGTGCCGGCATCCGCGCCTTCTCGGATCTATTACGCTGGGATCAGGAGGCACTGACATCCCGCTTCGGATCTATGGGGTATCGGCTATGGCATCTGGCGCGCGGTCAGGACAAACGGCGCGTGTCTTCGCACGAGCCAATGAAGTCGATCAGCAACGAAACCACGTTTTTCGAGGATACAGCCAGCCTGGACATCCTTGACGGGCATCTGTGGCGCATGTCCGAAAAAGTTGCGGATCGCGCCAAAGCCAAAGGGCTGGCCGGACGGGTCGTAACCCTGAAACTCAAACAAGCAAACCACAAGATCATCACCCGGCGTGTCTCGTTGCGGGACGCCACGCAGATCGCGGACCGCATCTACCGCACCGCACGTGGGCTATTCGATCAGGTCGGCGACAAAGGGCCATATCGTCTGTTGGGTTGCGGAATATCCGATCTGTGCCCCGAAGATCAGGCGGACATCTCGGGAGACCTTTTGGATCCCGACGCGTCAAGGCGGTCTCAGGCGGAACGCGCAACGGATGAAATCCGGCGCAGATTCGGAACGGATGCGATTGTCAAAGGCCGGGCTTTGCGCTGAGGTTACTCAGCCGCCAGACGCAACGGATCGCGGCCAATACCCGAGATTTCCCGTATGACCTGCCGCAATACGTCCTGAAACGCAGCGAAATTGCCGTTCGGCGCGATTTTGACCTCATCCATATACAGAGATCGGTCGATCTCAACCTGGATAGCGTGCTGATTGCGCCCGGGCCGCCCGTAGGTCTGTGTCACGTAGGCGCCCGCGAAGGGCGCGTTGCGCGCCACGATCAGACCCGCCGAGGCAAACGCGGATTCGATCCGGTCTACAATCTCGGTCGAAGCTGAAGCGCCAAATCTGTCACCCAACACGATCTGCGGGCGCTGGGACGTGGTCGTACTGGCCATCGAAACCGCTTCATGCGGCATCGAATGGCAATCAATCAAAATGGCCTGACCAAAAGCGGCGTGCGATTCGGCCAGCAGCGACTTGAGACGCGCATGATAAGGACGCCAGCAGGTGTCGATGCGCAAACGCGCCTCATCCATCGTTAGCTTCCCGCGATAGATTGCGCGCCCATTGGCGACGACCCTGGGAATCACGCCCAGCCCCGAAGCGACACGCGGGTTATGGCCGTGGCGGCGCGCGCCCTGGATCAATGCCGGGTCCAGCTCCTCAGCACTGCGGTTAAGATCCAGATAGGCTCTTGATTTTGTTGCGGATATCAGGGGCGCACCATGGTCAGTCGCTGCGGAAAACAACTGATCCACGAATGCATCTTCCGAAGATCGAATCACATTCTGGCTCAGAACTGTCCGGTTCAGCATCGCTTCGGGGTAGTTCCGGCCACTGTGAGGAGAAGAAAATACAACGCAAGACGTGCGCTTGACGGGCATATCCAATACGTAAGCAGCGTTCTTCATGGTGACTCCTTGTTCGCATTGAACATAGACCGGAAAATAGTTCTGCCAAACCCCTTGAACCCCTTTGCGACTCCTTTTATAGACCCCGCTACCGGCGCGGGGTTCCGCGCCCCATTTCGTTATGGGGCAGGGCAACGCAAAGGTTAAGTGGGCGGTTAGCTCAGCGGTAGAGCACTTCGTTGACATCGAAGGGGTCACAAGTTCGATCCTTGTACCGCCCACCATCTATTCACTGTTTCGGGTCTGACCCGGGACACCCGCAAACCCAGGCGCTGGCCACGTCCTTGATGAAGGCGCCGCAGATTGGAGACAGACCCATGAAGGTCAAGAACTCGCTCCGCTCGCTCAAGAACCGGCACCGTGATTGCCGTGTTGTGCGTCGCAAAGGCCGCGTCTACGTGATCAACAAGACGCAGCGCAAGTTCAAAGCTCGCCAGGGCTAAGAACTGCACTCTACCAAATATTAAAGCCGCGCTTTCGAGCGCGGTTTTTTTTGTTGGCGATGCTAATGTCGGCGATGCGGACAAAACGGACCTTTAAGGGAAGCCTTCTATAAGAAATTTGAGGTTATGCAGGACACAAACGCTCGCGCATTGCGAGACATGTGCTGCCAATGGGGTAGAAGCTTCAGGGAATAATCGATGTCGAAGTCGACCAACGGTGACTCCATGTAATGCCGACAGCCCGGATACGGGATTGAACCGGGCTTTTTGCACGTTATCACATCGGTGATCTGACCGCTGGAGTTGCGGGAAATATACAACTCTGTATCGTTGTAGACGCTGGTTTCCGGATCTCGGTAGGGCGGCGCATCGGATACAAGCGTTTCCAGTCCAAGTATAGAGTCGACCGCATTAAAATCGGGCACATCAGCGACAGTGTAGCCTCGAACTTGAGTAGCGAAATGCTCAGCGACAGTGACCATCGGCCTATAGTCGGTCAACAAAATACCGACATAGGGCCCCTCCTGACGTTTTAGCAAAAGTTCAGGTGGCCAGGGCGTGAATCTCTCACCGTGAACCCGCAGAACCTGGCCTTCCCGCGTCGTGTCGTCCCGTAACTTAAGTAGTGGATCGAAATAACCGCGTGGAATGCTAAGGCGAACTTTCTCTGCGCCAGGCTGCAACTCAAGAAAAACAGTTAGATTGGTCGAGTGATCCGAAGGGCAAATGAACGGCGATGGCTCGAAAGTAGACGCATCGTAGATTTCAGCGGTTGACCGGGACGTGGCGGCTACCACAGCGAGTATGCCGACGACTATCGAGATGGTCCGGAGGATTACATTCCGCATCCACTCAAAGTAGAAAACCCATACTAAAGATTCAAGCATAGCGTTTCACGTTACTCCGATAAACCTATGTCGTAGAAGGGCTCTTAACAGTCCTACCCACCACCTTTGTCTGCATCGTACTTTCTGCACTTTTCCCCCACCGGGCAATGGCGACCATTTGACCAACTAATTTTGTCGGATTTCCTTGCATCCTCTCGGGAATCGTTTAATTGACAATTTCAGTCGGATTACTACGCCGCACATTTCAATGTTGGGAGTTATGATGCTCAAATCCTCGACCTGCTTCGCCGCCGCATTGTCGGCCATAATCGCCACTTCTGCCGCTGCTGAGGGTGAGTTGAACCTCTATTCCTCGCGCCACTATGACACCGATGAAAACCTGTACAGTGATTTCGAAAAGGCCACCGGCATCACCATCAACCGCATCGAAGGCAAAGCCGACGAGCTGATCGCGCGGATGGAAGCCGAAGGTGCGAACTCGCCCGCGGATATTTTGCTGACCGTCGACACCTCGCGCCTTTCTCGGGCCAAGAATGCTGGCATTCTGCAACCGATCGAAAGCGCCGTTCTGGAAGAGCGCATCCCGAACAACCTCCAGGATAGCGACAATGAATGGTTCGGCTTCTCGCAACGTGGCCGCATTATTTTCTTCGACAAGGAAAACGTCGCCAACCCGCCGGCGACATATGCCGATCTTGCCAAGCCCGAATACAAGGGTCAGGTCTGCATCCGGTCGTCCAGCAATACATATAACCAGACCTTGTTGGCTTCGATCGTCACCCATGAAGGCCCCGAGGCCGCCAAGGCATGGGCCGAAAGCATCGTGGCCAACATGGCACGCGAACCACAGGGCGGCGACACCGATCAGCTGCGGGGTATCGTATCCGGCGAATGCGACATCGCGGTTTCAAACACCTATTACTTTGCCCGTGCAATCCGCAAAGATGTCAAAGGTGTTTCGGCCGATATCGACGCAATCGGTTGGGTCTTCCCGAACCAGGACAGCTATGGCGCGCATATGAACCTGTCCGGTGCAGGTGTTGCCGCAAATGCACCGAACAAAGAGAATGCCGTTCTCTTCCTCGAATATTTGGCAAGCGACAGCGCCCAGCAATATTTCTCGGCCGGGAATGACGAATTCCCCGCGGTTGAGGGCGTCGCACTTGCGGACTCGGTGAAATCGCTGGGTGAGTTCAAAGCGGATGAGGTCGTCCTGTCCGACGTCGCCGAAAACCTGCCGACAGCACAAAAGATCTTTAACGAAGCCGGCTGGAAATAATCCAGGCAAAAACCAGAGCAGTATGAAGGGCGCAGGTTTTCTGCGCCCTTTCATTTGGTGGTTGGTTCAGAACCGCACCCCAAACCCAACTGAAAACCCGGAAAATGAATCGGCGATAACACCGTTCAGCATGACGCGCGCGCCCTCGACGGCGGGCAACCCGATCTTTGTGGTATCGACCTCAATTCCGACACCGACCGTCGCCAGCCAATCCGTATCCAACACCATCGCGCTGTCGCCGTGGTAAAGCACAACGCCCCCATCCAAAACCAACTTGGACGGACGGCCCAGCAGCTTGACCTTATCAAGTGGATAACGATAACGCGAAAACAACGTCGTCTGGTTCGAATTGGCGCGGGCATCCCCCGCTTGCGGTTCGTTTATCGGATAGAACTCCAAAAACGTCTGACGCAACCTATACTCGGCCTCCCAACGGCCGAATTGTGCCTCGCGAAAGACGCTCAGGGACGCCCCGACACCAAAGGCATTAAGGTTACCGTCCACTGCGCCTGCCCCATTCGAACGGGACGGAAACAGCGGAAAATTGGAAAACACCGCATCGGTGGTGACATGGCCAAGCGACAGGTGCGCAACTGGCCGGATGTACCAGTTATTGGTAAGCGGAAGCTCCCACCCGACGCCAAGGGTCGCGGCGATGCTTGACCATGTCACATCCAGCTCGGTATCAGAGCCAATCTCGGGAAAAATCACCAGCGGGTTATAATTCTGATACGCAAACTGGCCTTCCAGATACAGGCCATTGCCCAACGGTTTGAACCCGCCGCGAAGTTGCGTGGACCGCAGATTTCTCGCGTCACCAGATGCGCTCAGAAAGGACAGGGACGATAGTGTTTCGTTCGGTGTAGCCGCGACGCTCAGCACCGCAAGCGCGGCCCGGGCGGCGGCTTCAGAGGCGTCGGGATCAAGGTTTTGCGCGGTGGCAGGCTGGGCGAAACTCCAGATCAAAAACGATGAGTACGCAACAAGTCTTTTCAATCGCGGGTTCGCCTGTCGGTTTTTTGTCGACTGCCAAGCACATCGTTATTGACGCGCAATGCGTTTGACAGATCGTAACCCAGTCTTTGCTTACGAAAAACTAAAACAACGATTTCGCGGCCACGAATTCTGAGGACTTGTATTTTGGAAACACTCGGTCGCGATGACGTTTTCAGCGACCATCCCGAATGTGATTTGGTATTTTACCCCGAAACGGGTTCAATCGTGTCAGGAGATTTGTCATGAAAAACCCGGAAAGTTTCGAGAAGTTCTACTTTGCCAAAGTTGGCATGGGTGAAGCCTGCGGCTGTGCCGAGAGGGTGATTGATGTGTTCGAATTCAATCGGCAAGGCGGCGCACAGTCCACGCGCGCAGTGAAATCAGAAAAACGCAAACGTCGTTCATTCCGATCCTGGGCCATGAAATACGGGTTGCTGAGCCGCAAACCCCGAACCTGATGCTTGTCGCCCATCTGTGGGACGGTGCCATGTCTCAGTTAGGTGCTTTATGATCAGAATAGGGGGCCTATCGGACCTGCAAGAACCCGCGACACTCCTCCAGCTTTGGTATCCGAGACTCCGTCCTCAATTGAAAACGACGCGGTCAGCGAACACCGCTGCCCGGACCTTCTAGGGTCTCGCCCAAACAACACAGGCTTGGGAAACGGCCCGGCGAATACGGAAACAAACTTGCAATCACCCCTACAAGCGTAGTCACCTGAGATGGAACGGGGGGGGAGAATGTCGATGAAGCCATGGGCTATCGTGGTTTGTCTGTGCAGTACGCTGGCTCTTGCTGCATGCGCCCCCAAAACGCGCAGCTATGAAAAATCTGTTTCGTCGTCCTTTGCGACCCCCGCAAACAGCGCCCTGGTGCGCGCGGCCAACCGGCTTGGCGATCCCAAGGATGGGCGGTCCGGGGTAAAACTGATCAGTGATGGGGAACAAGCGCTGGTTTCAAGGCTTTTGCTGGCCGCTGCGGCCGAGCATACCATCGACGCGCAGTACTACCTTTTGCACAATGACCCCACGGGCCACCTGTTTGCGGCCAGCCTTTTGCAGGCGGCAGACAGGGGCGTTCGTGTCCGGCTGCTTTTGGATGACATGGACACGTCCAGCTACGACGCTATGACCGCAGCGCTGGACTATCACGAGAATATCGAGATCCGGCTGTTCAATCCCTTTTGGCGGGATCAAAGCCTGCTGATTGCGGGTCTGACAGACTTCAAACGCATCAATCGCCGGATGCACAATAAATCCATGACCGCAGACAACATCTTCACGATCGTCGGGGGGCGCAACATTGGGGCCGAGTATTTCCTGGCCCGGGAAGAAATGAACTATGCCGATCTGGACGTGCTGGCGGCAGGCCCAGTCGTGACTGAAGTTTCCCAGAGCTTTGACTCCTATTGGAACAGTGAATTTGCCGTTCCCGCACGCGTGGTTGTTGGACAACCGGATTCGTTTGACCTGAACGATGCGCGCGCAAGGCTGAATGAGTTGGTGGAGGAAGCAAAACAGACCCAGTACGGCGCTGCGCTCAGGAAATCCGCACAAGAGAATTTTGCCGACGGCGCGCTGCGGCTGAATTGGGTCCCCGCGCGTTTGTATGCGGACCCGCCTTCAAAAGCTGCGGGCGTTGAAACGTCCGACCCCATTCTTGCATCGCAATTGCTGCCGTATTTTGAAATTGCCAGCAGCGAGGTAAATATCATCTCGGCCTATTTCGTGCCGCGCAACAATGGCGTCCGATGGATGACCGAGTTGGAAAATCGCGGTGTGGACGTCAAGGTCGTGACCAATTCCTTAGGGTCGAACGACGTCGTGCCGGTCTATGCCCATTACGCCAAGAAACGCAGGGCGTTGCTGCGCGGTGGGGTTGAGCTTTATGAATTGCGGCCAGATGCCTATCAGGTTCAGCGTCGCGGTATCAACTGGGCGCAATCCCGGTCCGGCCTGCATTCCAAGGCTTTTGCCATCGACGACCGTTACCTCTTTGTTGGCTCATTCAATTGGGACCCGCGATCTGTGAACATCAATACCGAAATGGGCATTCTGATCGACTCGCCCACGATGGCCGTTCAAACGATGGGTGCATTGGACGCGGCCCTGCCCGCCTACACATACCAGGTGACGTTGGAACGCGCAGGCCAGCTTAAATGGAGAACACGAGGAGCGGACGGGGAAATACTGGAATACGATTCCGAGCCCACAGGGTCGGTCTGGGATCACATCGTCTCTGGTTTTCTGGGTATTTTGCCGATCGGATCACAGCTTTAGGCCCGCAAGTAACGACAAACGCGACCGATCATTCTTAGGTTTACCGCTGCAAAAGGCTGAAAGGACATTCACTGTGAAGTATTACAAGCTTTATGCCGATGCTGCTGGCGAAAGCCATTGGGATGACATTGACGTCAACCTCGAGGACCGGAGTTTCGCCCCTCCCGCGCAGGCCATCGAGGTATCCGAGCCAGAGCGCGTCAAACAGACAATGTTTCTGCGGCTTCGATCCGGTTGGAACGAGCCCATCCATCCGACCCCGGTGGCGCAAAGGCTGATATGCCTTGCAGGCACAATCCGCGTCACTGCAAGTGACGGAAACTATCGTGACATCGGCCCCGGCGACGTGTGGCACATGGAAGACAAGGTGGGAAAGGGTCACCACACCAAGGTCACAAGCGATCAGGACTTTGAAGCCGTCATAATTCAGTTCGAGTAACTTCGGCGATCCGAGGCCGTATTCGAACCCCCAGACGGAACGTTCACCGGAGGATGGCACCGTTTCGACCTGGAGGTTACCGGCTATGTCTGCTCAACTCCGGATCCGAACTATGTTTCGGTAAAGCCAATGTTTGAAATCAACCTTGCCTGCAGTCGCATCGCTTCGTCATCAACCGGTTTTTTCTTTTCGGCGCAAGTCCTGAATTCCGCCAGCGTCCAACCAGCTTCTCTTTCCGCCGTCAGCAAGGTGGTCGACATATCCGCCGCTTGTACCGCAGGATAGCAAAGGAAGTCGGCGGCGATGTTTCTGCCAAAGCCGCACGTCCGAATGTCATCCTTTATTGTCGGGTCGCGCTCAAACCTCGCCAACCTGACAAAGTACAATTTGAGCATTGGGAGCTCCTTGAACCGGGTAAAAAATGTCCCGGCTGTATCCCATTACTTTATAGGTCTGCGAAACACTACTGACCTGCCCGACCAATTCCGGCATCCCGAGTTTCGGATCGATGGTCTTTTACGGAATGCTCGTCATTGATCGCCACGCCTTGCTTGCGCACCAGAAGGGCAAAAAGTCAGATCTAACCATGTGCCCGCACCTAGGACTACTTTCGGCAGGCTGTTTAGAAACGCGTCAAATCTTGCGCTGTTAGCGGATCACCAGCTGGTGCTTCTAGCCGGCCGATCTGATCAAGCGATCGCCCTGACACATCCACCTTTTCTTCCTTTGTTAGCCGGAACCTATAATTCAAGATCACTTGATACAGTTCTTCGACGCTCATACCGGTTGTTTTCCATGTCATTTCTTGCTGTCCACCGCCAAACCCCTACCTGTCGTTTACCGGCGCAGGTTTTGACGCTGAGCGGCTGCATGAATGCTGTGAAGAGAAATCTCATTAAATCAGCTGTTTAATCGTCTTTGGACATTGGGCCGTCGCGTCAGCACGAGATTTGCTTTCATTGAATCAACAAAGGTCTTGATTTTCGCTCCACCTCGTCTGATATTTCTGTCATGACAGAAATTTATGACATAACGAAATCTGACGCTGCCAGCCAATTCATTCTCTATTGGGGTGATATGGGCAATCAATGGGGCGTCAATCGCTCTGTGGCGCAGATTCACGCGCTGCTTTACCTTAGCTCCAAACCTCTTAATGCCGAGCAGATCGCCGAGTCGTTGGGTATTGCGCGATCCAACGTGTCCAACTCGCTCAAAGAGCTGGTGAACTGGCGCCTCATTCGCCGCATTCCGGTGCCAGGCGACCGGCGCGAGCATTATGAGGCCGAAGTGGATGTCTGGGAAATGGGGATCCGAATCGCCCAAGGGCGCAAGGAACGCGAGATTGATCCGGCGACACAAGCCCTGCGCGCGTGCGTGGCCCAGGCTGAAACCGAAAGCAGTCTTGACCCAACAGCATTGCGGCGCATGCAGGACATGCAAGAGTTTCTGGCAACCGCCGATGCGTGGTTCAGCGACATGCTTACGGTGCCCCGTCCGAAACTAGTGATGTTGATGAAAATGGGAACCAAAGTCGTTTCCCTGCTCAGCTTCACCGGAGGCAAAAAAAGCAGCTAAAAATTTGTCCCATAATTTCTCTTTTGACGGAAAAAACAGAATGATCGAAATTAGCAAAAAGATAGCGCCGCCAGGCCCGAAGCCGGCTCAACCGCAATCCGATGCGGTCAGCAGTCTGGATGATCGGTTCAAGAACTTGCTGGGGGCTTCGGCATGGTTTCGCCTGCCCAAAGCGATTCAGCGCCGGTTCAGCAAGCGTCTGCTGGGGGATGCCAGCCTTGCCTATCAGGGCCGCGTGACCCAAATGCGGATGAACCCCGCAGGGCGCGCGCTGGCCTTTGCCCTGCGCGTGATCGGGGCACCGCTGCCGTTTGATCGCACCTCTGTCGGTCGATCCGCCGTGGTCACCGTCACCGAAGATGCGGCAACGGGCGGGCAGTTTTGGATCCGGCAATATGGTCGGGCGGCCGGGTTTCCACAGATGGTCGGCAGCTCCAAACGCTTTGCCGGGCCAACCGGATTGGAAGAATATATCGGCTTTGGGATCGGCATCTCGCTAAGGCTCGAAAGCACAGCGAACGGTCTCTATTTCGTCAGCGACCGTTACTTCCTGAAACTGGGGCAAAACCGACTGCCTCTGCCACGGTGGGTCTGTCCTGGGGGGCTTGTGGTCGGCCACGAAGAACTCGGGGGTGGGCAGTTCCGGTTCACCTTGGAATTGGCGCATCCGCTTTTTGGCCAGCTGATCTGGCAGGACGCAACCTTTCATGATGCTGAGATTATCGGAGGTGTCCTGTCATGAACGTCGTGATTATAGGCGGATATGGTGTTTTCGGATCCCTGACGGCCCGATTGCTGGCACGTGATGGGCATCAGCTTTGGCTGGCCGGGCGACACCCTGAAAAAGGCCGCTCTCTGGCTCAGGAACTCGGGGCGCAAACCCTGAAGTTGGACATTGGCAAAGCACCAGAGGCTGTTTTCGAGGTTAAGCCAGACGTTGTGATTGATGCGGCAGGACCGTTCCAACACTATGGTGATGATCCGTATAAAGTCCCGAAACTCTGTATCGCTCATGGCTGCCACTATCTTGATCTGTCTGACAGCGCCAAATTCACGAAGGGTATTGGTGCTTTGAACACCGAAGCAACAACCGCAGGTGTTTTTGCCCTTTCCGGTGCGTCCAGCGTACCCGGTCTGTCTTCCTGTATCGTCGAAGACTTGATCGAAGATCTGGATGAAGTTGATGTTATCGACATCGCAATCCTGCCAGGTAACCGGGCACCGCGAGGCATGTCCGTTATCAAGAGTATTGTCAGCGGTGTCGGACGGCGGCATCAGGTGTGGCGCAATGGTGCCTGGCAAACAACTAGCGGATGGACGGATCGCAAGTTGTATGAGTTGGAACCGGGTATGAGGCGCGCCGGATACAGCGTCGAAGTTCCCGACATCGCACTGCTGCCGGAAAAGACAGGCGCGAAGAGCGTCATGTTTCGTGCAGGTCTGGAACTTCCGTTGATGAACTGGGCATTACATCTGCTGGCTAAACTCAGGCAGCACGGGCACTTTGAATTACCGGCCATTGCCTATTCTGCGCTCTACATTCTTTCAAAAGCGCTTTATCCCTTCGGAAGTGACCGAGGCGGTATGCAGGTAAGTGTTTCCGGCAAGCGCGCCGGGCAGAGCCTGACCCGAAAATGGAAGCTGATCGCGGAAAAGGGGCACGGTCCTTTTGTTCCCGGTGTCATGTGCCGCGCGATCCTGCGAGAACATGACAACGTGAATGCAGGTGCGCGACCCTGCCTGGCAGAGCTGACAAGGCCCCTGGTTAAGAGAGCTATGGCAGATCTGGAAATTCGTACTGAGATCGTCGACCTGATGGATCAAAGCACAACTGACCCAAGAGGCGACGTGCAAAAGAGCAAACGCTCAGGCAATTCGGACAGGCAGCGCCTAAACACAGCAGCACCTTAAAAGAACCTGAACTCGAATCAAAAACGGCAAATAGTGGCATTTTGCGATACGCCATACAGTTCACTTAATTCAAGATTTGACGCATTGGTTAATAGGCTGGTCCGCAACCTTGTATTTCAGCCTAGATAACAATCGCGGCAAGGACCTCAGCTAAGAGGACCTCATCAAAATCTGCACATCTTGGGCAGGGGAACTGCGCATTCACCTGTCACTTCTGGCGGCATGAAACACTTGACCGCAGATACACTGGCATGGGGCGCCTTCGCGATTGCCTCAGCAATTCTGGCCGCGCAACCTTTGCAATGGCTTGTTCGAAGCTGGCTTAGTCCGGCTTATGGGTCTTTTGGGTATGTCTATGTCCTACTGATTTTGGGCCTGGCCGGGATGAGCTTGCTGAGCGGCTGCCGGAAAGAGGCAGGCTCTGACGTTCCAGCGATTGCCTTGTTGCTCTTGGCGGCTTTGATCCGGTTTCTGGGGCAGGTTTTGGCGATCAATATTCTCAGCGCTCTTGCGCTTGCTTTGGATGTTTTTGCGCTGGTCGGGTTGCTGCAGCTGAATCGGCGCCCTTTTGCGCTGTCGCCGTTTTGGATGGCCACGCTGTTCTTGTTTTCCTTGCCGACCGAAATGGTCTTGCAGCGCACACTTGGGTTCCCGTTGCAGATGGTTTCCGCGGAACTGTCCTGCCACATGCTCAGTGCACTGTTCTCGAATGTTGTCTGCGACGGCGTGCGCATCACCTTGGAACAGAGAGATATTCTGGTGGACTTGCCGTGTTCCGGAGCCTCGGGGCTTTTGCTGTCGCTGGCCTTCGTGGTTACGCAAAACGCAGTTATGCGCCCGCGATGGCATGTCGGTGGCCTTAGCCTGTTGGCCGTGATCGGATGCGCCACCTTGGGCAATAGCCTGCGCATTTCGCTGCTGGCGATTGGGCTTGCACGTGGTCTGGATGTTATGGCCGAGCCTTGGCACAGCCTTATCGGGCTGGTGACCCTTGGCCTGACAGTTGCGCCTTTTGCCTTGTTCTATCGGCCCCGCACCAGAAACACGCACAAAAGCCACGCACATCCCAAGCAGTTCATTCTGCCCAAACCCATCAGGGCACTGGCGGGGTTTGCATGCCTGATCGGCAGCATTGCGATCGTGTCTCTCAAGGCAAACCCAGTGGATGTTTCAGGCAGTGTCGTAACTCCGAATCTGCCCGCACAAATCCAAGGATATCTGGGGCAGAAAGTGCCCCTGACACAGATGGAAGCTTATTACTTCGAAGCCTATGGCGGACACGCGCAAAAGGCTCAATTCGGTCCACTGGGGCTGAATGTGGTCAGCACGCGCGCGCCGCTGCGACATCTGCACGCCCCTGAAATCTGCCTGCGGGGTCTTGGCTACAAGGTTCGGTTTCTGGGCACACGCTATGACGGCGCGCCCAGCGCCTACTACCGTGCCACCGGCCCGGACGGGGACCAATGGCTGATTGCGGTCAGCTACGTCGCACAAAACGGGCAAGTCACACCCAGCGTGGGCGAAGCGATCTGGCGCTGGCTGAACGGGTCCGGCGGCACCTGGAGCAGCGTGCAAAGGATCACCCCATGGGCCTTGGACACGAGCTTGCGCGCCCAACTCGACGCTGCCGCGATTGCAGCGCTCGACATTCACACCATCAAAGGAACGGACATATGATACGGTATTTTGCTTTTATTTTTCTGCTATTCCCCGCGGTTGCGTACACCCAGCCGGAAGACGACATCGCGGGTCGATTGATCGGCAGCGGAGCTATTGGTCAATTGGATCTGCCCCTGCTGAAATCGGACCTTTCCGTTGATATTCAGGGCGATATGGCAACCGTTCAGGTGCGGCAGGTGTTCATAAACCCTTCGGACGATCCGATGTCGGCGGAGTATCTGTTCCCCCTCAACCAAAAAGCCGCCGTCTACGCGATGCAGATGCAGGTGGGCGACGAAGTGATTGAGGCGCAGATCCAACAAAAGCACGAGGCCGAACAAACCTTTGAGACAGCAAAGCAAGAGGGCAAAGCCGCTGCTCTTTTGACCCAGCATCGTCCCAACATGTTCACGCAGAACGTCGCCAATCTGATGCCGGGGCAGCCGATTACCGTGACGCTGAGTTATGTGCAGGCCGTCCCTAAGATAGACGAAGCTTATGAGCTGGTACTCCCTCTGATCGTCGGGCCGCGATATCAAGGGGCGGTGAATTTTGACCAAACGTCTCAGGGCGTTGAGTTGGCTGATTTCCATAGTGAAGAACAGGTCACTTCTACCGTAACCGAAGTCGATGGCTGGACGGTTTCCGAGCTACCGCAATACCCTCTGGTTCCGCGCCTGACGAACCCCGATACAATTGAACCCGCGCGGGTCTCGCTGAACCTCAATCTGCGCGGTGCAGTTCCCGTTTCCAATCTGACAAGCGCCACGCATGATCTACAAGTCCAGGAGTCGGAGGGGGTAATCAGCGCCTCTTTTAAGCACGGGCGGGTGATCGACAACCGCGATCTTGTTCTGCGCTACACACTTGGTGGTGATGAGACGACAGCCGGAGTGCTGGCCCACCATGATGACCGGGGTGGCTTTGTATCGGTGCTGGTTGAGCCGCCAAAAATCCCGCAGTCGGATCAGATATCTGCACGAGAGCTGGTCTTTGTGCTGGACACCTCGGGATCTATGGGCGGCGCGCCTTTGGATGCCAGCAAGCGGTTTATGGAGGCCGCGTTGAAAGGTCTGCGCCCCGAGGATTATTTCCGCGTGATCCGGTTTTCCTCGGGCGCGTCCGAGTTCGCGTCCCAAGCCGTTCCTGCCACACGCGGTAACATCCAGTCCGGTTTACGCTACGTGCGCAGTCTGCGCGCCGGGGGTGGTACAGAAATCGACAACGCAATCCGTCATGCCTTTGCAACGCGGCAACCTGCCGACACATTGCGCATCGTCGTCTTCCTTAGCGATGGGTATATTGGGCAGGAATCCCGCGTGTTGCGCACAATCCGGCAACAGATCGGCGATGCGCGTATCTATGCCTTTGGCGTGGGTACTGCAGTAAATCGCTATCTGTTGGACGCGATGGCCGAAGAAGGGCGCGGTTATGCCCGCTACGTTGATCCGACCCAGCACGCCTCGGATGTCGCCGACACACTGGCCCGGGATCTGAAATCGCCGGTGCTGACGGATGTATCCATTGATTGGGGTGGGTTGAATGTCACCGAAGTGGTGCCACAACATATTCCCGACCTGTTCGATGGCGGCTCAATTCGGGTTTTGGCTCGGTACGAAGGTGGCGGGCCTGCGGACATCACGATCAATGGCCTGGTGCAAGGTAGAAAAGCACAGATGTCACTCTCGACAGTCCTGCCAACAGAATCCGGTCCAGAAAGTGATACGCATCAGGACACTGCGATCCCACTGACCTGGGCACGTTCCAAAATCGCAGATCTTGACCGCGCCATGGCGGTGCAGGCCGGCGATCCCAGAAAGATTGAAGCGCAAATCACCGATCTTGGGCTGAAATTCAACCTTCAGACGCAGTTCACCTCTTTTGTTGCGGTTTCAAAAATGGTCGTAAACCCCGACGACGCGCCAGCAGATGCCAAGCCGGTGGCCTTGCCGCAGGTGGCGGGCGTTGGCCCAGCAGCATATCCCAAAACAGCGTTCAGCGGGTCTTCGACACCCGAGCCGCAAACGATTTTCGGACTGATAATGCTGATGGCTTTGGGCGCGCTGCGCCTGAGCCGAGGCCGGAGGGTTTCGGCATGAGAGCGATACCCTACAAACTGCGCACCGATGCCTGGTGGCTGGGGGATGATTTCACCTGGCGCAGACAACAGGTGCAAGCTCCACTTGACCCGGACAATGGCAGTATGATCTCTGATCGTGACTTCGGTAATATTTCGACGGCGGACGCATACAGTGAACAACATCCTGATCGTAGATGATGATGCCCGTATTCGCGATGTCGTACGCTTTGCGCTGGAAGAATCCGGCTTTCGAACAACCGAAGCATCCACTGGTCAGGACGCATTGGAGGTTTTTAGCAATACCCCGGCCGATCTGGTCGTGCTGGATATCGGAATGCCCGAAATGGATGGGTTGGAGGCCTGCCGGGAATTGCGCAAAAGCTCAACCGTGCCGATCCTGTTTCTGACGGCGCGAGATGATGAGATTGACCGCATTCTGGGGTTTCAGCTTGGTGGCGATGACTATGTCACCAAACCCTTCAGTCCGCGTGAACTGGTGCTGCGGATCAAGGCCATCCTTGCCCGCTCAGCCGACATTAAATCGCCGGACGACGTGACGGTCTTTCAGGATCTGCAACTGGATCATAGCGCGCATCGCTGCACCCTTGCCGAGGCCGAGGTCCAGCTGACCGGGATCGAATTCGCGGTCCTGTCGATCCTGGCCAAAACACCAAGCCGCGTCTATGCGCGCGCGCACTTGATCGAGCTGGTTTACGGCCACAACACCTATCTGTCTGGTCGCACGGTGGATAGCCATATCCGTAATATCCGTCAGAAGGCGCGCACTTTGGGATATCCAGATTTGATTCAAACCGTGCACGGGGTTGGGGTGAAGCTGGGCGTTTGCCAGTGCTGACCGTAACGCAAAAATGGCGACCGCCGCTTGCGCTGGTGATTTCGCTGGTCTGCATCGCCCTTGTGACCCTTCCGATCATTGGTGTTTTGGGTGCCCGCCTGTCCAGCAACCAGTTCGCACGCGAAACCGAACGCAGTCTTTTGTCTCAGGCCGTTATCTTTGGCGAAATCTATGCCACGGCCTTTTCTGAGATCCAGGCCGCACCCGATGTCGGCCACAGTTTATCCACTGAGCAGATGGAACGCCTTACTCAGGACTTTCATCCCATCCCAGCCAGTTTGGATCTGTTTCGCGGTCAGGTCTCGCCGCCGCGCCCCGACCCGGTTTCAAGTGATGAACCGCTGGACGCGCCGTATTCGGAGATCTCTCAATCACTGTCACAGCTGGCGAGGTCGGCTAAGAAAACCACTCTGTCGGGGTATGTTTTCATGGATCACTCTGGGCGGATCATCGCCAGCAGTGGATCAGCCAGCGGGTCTTTTCTGCATGTACCCGAAGTGTCGCAAGCGTTGGAGGGTGAAACCGTTTCATTGCTGCGACAGCGCGATGACACGTCCAATCGGCACCTGCTGAACTCGATCAGTCGCGATACCTTATACCGCGTGTTTGTCGCCCACCCGGTGGTGTTGAATGACAGGGTCATCGGGGCCGTTTACCTGTCGCGTACGCCAATGGACCTTCGGAAATTCCTGTTTCAGGAACGGTTCACGCTTGGCTCTGTCGTGGTGTTCATGCTGGTGTCTGCAGCTGTGGTCGGTTGGATGATGTGGCGGCTGATCTCGAAGCCAATTCGCGATCTCAGCTGTCAAAGCCAGGATGTCGCCAGCGGGTTGAAACCGATCCCCGATCCCGTGCAGCACTATGGCGTGAAGGAACTGGCGGAACTGGGTAACAACGTCGTTTCGATGGCTGCAACCTTGTCAGAGCGGTCGACTGCGATCGAGACTTACACGAGCCACGTAACCCATGAGTTGAAATCGCCGGTCACGGCAATTTTGGGTGCGGCAGAGCTGTTGTCTGATGGGCCGTCAGCGGTATCCGGTGATCGCAACCAGAAACTGGTTCATAACATTCAGCAAGAAGGTCTGCGTATGAACGCCTTGCTGAGCCGTCTTCGCGAACTGGCACGGGCCAGTATTCGAACTGACCCTACCCCAACGTTACTGGCGGATATGGTCCAGGCGGCGTCAGCCGCGTTTTCAGAAAAGGTTGTCGAGTTACAGGCGCCGCCAGAAACGTACCTGCCTTTGTCCAAAGATCAGGGCCATATCGTTCTGCATCACCTTCTTCAAAACGCGTTTCAACACGGCGCAACACGTGTCGACATAAGTTTTGACGCGGCTTCAAACAGCCTGATCGTTTCCGACAATGGTTCGGGCATTTGCCCGCGAAACAGTGCACGCATCACAGAACCATTCTTCACAACCAGACGGGACCAAGGCGGCACTGGTTTGGGCCTATCCATTGTTACCGCTGTTTTGAAACAGGCAGGTGTAGCGATTGAAACAATGACCCCAAAGCAAGGCGCCAGTTTTCGGATCAAGTTTTGAACCTTTGTTGGAAGTGTTTCGTCGGTTAACTTTGAGCCACTTGAGAGGAAAACGCCGTCGCTATTCGATTCACCTGCACTTGGCAAAAGCGGTGTTACTTCCTGCACTTCCAAAACATTAAGCGACTACGAACCCGTTGGAGCGGCCTTGAGTTCACGACCCACAAAATTCAATTGTATCCTTATCGTTACTCACCGGGCGGGGACCCTAAAAAGAGTATCCACGAGGGCTCTGCGTATCTTGAGTTCAAGACCAACAGTTACATTCAACACATTAGTAAACTTAAGAATCAGCTCATGAAATGAGATGGGCGGGGTATTCTCATCTATGGCAGAAACAATTAACAACGTGCCGTCTGCCGGATGGATGACCCCGATTGCACAGATATCCGTTGGATCATTGCGGATAGCCAGTTCTTGGCCGCCACCTATGTCAGCAAACAGTTTTCGTAACGCGTGTGACGAATACTGGATACGTCCAAATTCGATTCCATAGTGATGCAGCTCACGAGATGCACGGCCGTCAAAAAAACAACTGGTTCATTTCATCGGGGATGGTGGTTCCGGAACAAAGAAATCTTCCGTCAGCCGTTGAGCAGCCTTCAGTGGGCTTTCGTTTGTTCTTAGAGCTGCCTCAACCCTGCGCAGCCGCTTTGTTGCAAGAAGATCATGGCGCCGTCTTTGCAGGACAGCTTCAAACTCTTGAAGCGAGAGGCGCGCTTCTTTTAGCCCATTCTTGATACGTTCCTTATTCTTCATCTCAGCGGAAACAGCGGCGCCGGGTAATGTTATGAGGAACTCATTTAACGACCTAAAAAATCGTTCAATGAAGGGTTTTCTTTCTGGATGTGAGGGCAAGTTCGGGCCCATCTCGAGGCAGCAGTTCTGGCTGCACTTTAAATAATAGCTCCTGAGTTTTCGGAGCCCTGATCTGTGACGACATCCAGGGGCGGCCAAAATACTGAAAACTTTTCTCAAATTCGAATTCCTCAAAGAACTCAACATGCTTGGGAGACATCGTTTCCTTCAAGGCCTGAGCTGTCAGGATGGATGCCGGCTCTTTGAGGCTGATTTGCAGGGCTACACAATACCCGGTCGCGCAATCAACGGCAGCACATATCCAAGGACAAAGTACTGCGCCAGCCTTATCCACAACAACAAACAGGTCGACCTGCGTGCTATCCATTTGGATGCGCTCATAGGGAGCTTCTACGCGCGTAAAATGCCCAGCTTGTCCTAAGGTCTACTTTGGATTCTGAGCGACAAATAGCGCCAAATCTTTTTGTACGATTCAGAGACGCGAACAGCAGGGACGATAGAGCTAACTTATTTGAAAAATGGCGACCATAAGGTCGTGAAGCATCCTGAAGGGATCGCTTTGGATGAGCCCAACAGACTTCTCTTCATCCTGACAGATGATGCCAAGAAATCGCGACTGTATGATTTTAGAATCCCCGAATTTTGATCGCTAGAAAATGAAGCTCATACCGCTACGATAACTTCCGCAATTTGATACAGCTTGCTTGGCCTTCATCTTCCTTGTTCCACGCCCATCAGAACCGAACGCTTAGTGGTACGGGCTAACGTCCACCAGCACCTGAAACCGTCGACTCGATGGATCACAAGCCAACCATGCACTGATAAACAAATTGTACCAGTTAGATGCGGCTGCTCAGCGACGGACAACACGCCCTGAAGTTTGTCTGAGTGCCAACATCCTGGCTGAAGCTTTGGCAAAGCATGAGCGCGGATGAGTGGAGAGAACTCGCCCCAAAGCAGCTCTAACAGCGGTCAGTGCCAGCTGTTCAGTCGAGACGGGGAATCACTTGCGGCGCTGCGGCGCATCTTTCCCGATGCGCTGGTTGAAGTAGGACAATCGGGATGGAAGCAAAAACTATTCCTACGCGGGCGATTTCGCTGTCCGCGCGCTCGTGCAGGATCCGGCGGCCAAATTCAAATCGCGGACATTAGCATTCGGGCCAAGTCGTCAGGCCTATCGATCAYCACGTAGTGCCCGAATGGCACCGAAATCTCTGTCCACCCCGACTGATGCTGGTATCGCTCAAAAAACGGTTGGCCAAGCCCTGGGACCCAGTCGGTGGCATAGATGTAGGTCCGCTTTGACAGCTCGGCTCCGCCGCTCACCAGTTGAATCGGTTGCTCAAATGTCTTGATTGGTTGGGCGACATTTCGGCGGTCCACCCACGCACAGTCTGCTCCATTCACCGAAAAAGCCTCCGCTGGGCCCGGCGCGACTTTGCCATCGACGGCACTATCACGAAGCCCTGCCGCGATATCCGCAGGCAAAACATCCAAGGCCGCCTGCCCATCGTCCGGCACGAGCGCATCGAGGTACACAAGTGAGCGAATGTGGTCGGGCGCTTTATCCGCCACTCCGGTGACAACCATGCCGCCATAGCTATGACCGCACAAAACAATGTCAGAGAGTTCTTCGCACTTGATTACCCCTAGGACATCTTCGATATGCATGGCCAGATCGGTTTCGTCACTCACGAGGTGAGCACGTTCACCCAACCCTGTCAGTGTCGGGGTGAAAACGTCGTGGCTCTCCTTGCGCAGAAGGGCGGCTACGCGAGCCCAGCACCATCCCCCTTGCCACGCTCCATGGACCAATACAAATGTCGCCATAACCCGCCCAACTCCGCCGATACTGTAATGACATTAGATTCAACAGGGCCGCCTCGTCCACAGCATCGTTTGGACGTTCAGCGCCGATCCCCTGCATATACACACAGCTCTCGAACCCTCCAATCAAATGGCCATGCTAAAATCATAAATTACGATTTGATTATACATTATGTACGAGTATCCTCCCACATAGAGACAGCATATAGCGCGAAGCCGCAGGAGGTATTGGTGGGTCACGTTAAGTCGTTAGTCGCGATTTCGCTAACTGCATTGGTAACAATATTCCCCAACCCAAGTGTCGCAAACGAGATATCAGAGCAGATTGCTTCTCTACTCGGTGCCAAGTTGGACGTGAGTAGCACGCTACCTGACAGAAAGAGCTTGGATGCTGAAATCCTAGTGCCGCGTTTCTACGATGAGAGGGACTTCACTCCTGCGTGGACACGCGATGAATTGTCAGACGAACTCTTTGATGAGTTGGATAGTGCAATAGAACAGGGCTTCAGACCGGAAGATTTTGACTTAGCGGAGCTTCAAGCCGCATTTAAGGCCGCCCAAAGTGGGGATGTCTCTAATCAAGCATTGTTCGATATTCTGGCAACCGACGCTGCTGTGAAACTGGTTCATCATTTAGTGTTTGGGAAAGTCGACCCAAATGCACTGGACGACGATTGGAACTTCTCAAAACCGGTAATTCAACAAGACCCAGCCGTTGTCCTAAATCAGTTTCTTCAAGGTGAAGGTTTTAGCGCGTTAATCGAACGCATCGATATCGACAATGCGCAATATACGATGCTTGTCGAAGCACTGAGTAAGTATAGGGCCATTGCTTTACAGGGCGGTTGGACCAATGTTTCGGATGAAACCGTTCTTAAACCAGAGATGGTGGACCCTGCTGTCGCTGAGCTGCGCGTAAGGCTGGCGGCAGAAGGCTACGTTGAAACAAGCAGTTCTTCTGAAGATGGCGAAAACGGCATAAATCCAGCTTGGGTTTACGACGATAAATTGTTGAAATTAGTCAAATCTTTTCAGAGTCGGCATGGGTTAGAAGCCGATGGGGTCATTGGCGGTAAGACGTTCGCATCGCTAAACAAACCGGTGGAAGATCGCATTAACAAGCTGCGTCTCAGCTTGGAACGTGGCCGCTGGCTTATGCGGGAAGTCGACGACGAATTCGTGCTGGTGAACATTGCAGGAGCCCGCACATATTTGGTCACATCGGATGGCACGCTTTGGACCACTAGATCAATCACGGGGTCAGCCTATCGAAAGACCCCAGTGTTCCGAGACGAAATCAAGTACATGGAATTCAATCCCACCTGGACCGTTCCCGCCTCGATTTTTCGTAAAGACAAACTTTCGCGCATCCGCAAGGATCCAGCCTATCTGACACGCAACAACTATGTCGTTCGGAACAAGGATGGCAAGACAATCCCCGCAAACGCTGTAAACTGGGGGGCGAAGAACCCCGGCGTGACCCTGGTTCAGCAGCCGGGCCCAGACAATGCGCTGGGTTTGGTTAAGTTCATGTTTCCAAACAAATATGCTGTATACTTGCACGACACAAACGACAAAACCCTTTTTGACCGAAACGAGAGAAATCTCAGTTCCGGCTGCGTTCGCCTTGAGTATCCGTTCGAGTTCGCGAGCCTTCTGATGGAGGGAGAGCCAGATTGGAGCCGACAGAAGATGCAGTCCATTTTGGATAGCGGAAAGACGACGCGCGTTGATCTACCTGAGCCAATGCCAGTTCTTTTGACATATTGGACAGCGTGGGTCGAAGACGGGGTCGTTCATTTCCGCGAGGACCCATACGAGCGGGATGCTCGTATCCTGGCGGCTTTGGACCGATGAGCACGAAATGCGCGGCGCGCGCGAACCGAATTATGTGCCCATCTAGTCCAGCAGATTGGCGAACGCCGAATTGCAGATAGACAAAACGGCGTAGGCGACGACAGGGGGATGCATGAGGACTTGGCTGTTTAGAACAATTGGGATTGT
The DNA here is from genome assembly GCF_900143525.1 of Ruegeria sp. Alg231-54. Classification (GTDB taxonomy): domain Bacteria; phylum Pseudomonadota; class Alphaproteobacteria; order Rhodobacterales; family Rhodobacteraceae; genus Ruegeria. The sequence continues at coordinate 33,267 of NZ_FREZ01000015.1, forward strand.
CGTACTACTTGTGTTTGCAACAATCGCACTTGTTTGGTTGCTACTTGCTGCGCCGCTTTTCTCGGAGATGCGACGTGACCTGGTCGAAAAAGTCCTTTCTGAACAAATCGGACAACCGATTGTAGTCAACGACGATGTAAGTGTCGCGCTTGGACGCATCACCCACATTTACGTCGGTGGTTTGGTTATCCCGAGCCAATCAATGCCGGAAACATCTCTTGCAGAATTGAACCTTCTGGAACTGGAATTGGATGTTGCCGCTTTGGCCAATCGTCGTCTGCACTTTGACAACCTCGTCGTTGACGGTCTCCAGGCGAATTTCCTTACAGCTGCTGACGGCACTACAAGTTGGCGAAAAGGCCGACCGACGCCAAAACCTGAACCCGAAAACGCCACGGAAGAGGACAATCAAGAGGCTATAGCTGAGACAGGCGGGTCCAATGAGGGCGACCCAGAAGGTAGCGGGATCCTCTCATTCCTTAGCGACAAGAATGTAGCTTTCACATCCATTGGGTTGAACATTGATGATCAAACTTCTGGCTTTTCGTTCGTGTTTGACCTCCAGTCTCTCGCTCTGGAACAGGTAGATAAAGGGCAAAGAACAAAGGTCTCGGGGACAGGTTCCGTCAACAATCAAAGTTTCGAAATCGAGGGTGACTATCCTCATAGCGCACCGTTTACGACGCGCGCCAATTTTGGCGAAATGACGGTGAGCTACGACGGCGAACCATTTTCGGAAAGCGAGGGAGGCGGCTATCGTGCCATCTTGCAGATGGACACTGGTGAGTTCGGTGACTTTCTTGAAGTCATTGGGCTGGAGCGAGTTCTGGAAGGGAATGGCCAGTTGCAAGCAGAGCTTGTTTCTCAGGATGCTCTGAAAATCGAAACCTTTACGACCACCGTAAACCTTGAGGACGGACAGCAACTTACAGCAGATGGATCGATAGAAGACCTCTACACAGCTCGGGGCGTTGATCTGCTATTCGACGCGCGGCTTTATCCTGAGGGGCAGCCGCCGAACGCAGCAAAGAGTTTCCAGGAGCTGAAGTTCACAGCCTTTGAAATGCACATGGTAGGATCACTTGCGTCTTTCGAGTTCGAGAAACTTCTGTTCCAAACTAACGCATTTGATCAAGGCCTGGACGTGATCGGGCCAGCCTCTATCGAACGCATTCGCCGCATGCCCGATGGTCGGCTTGCGATGCTGGGCATCGCCTTACAGGCTGGACCCATTGCGGACCCAATTCTAAAGGCCGACGGCGAAATTCTCGACCTGCTTCAGCTTCAGGACGTGACTTTCGAAGGCACACTCAACGGGCCGGCCAAATTGATTTTGCCAAATATGGATGAAGATTTTGTCGATCAGCTAGGTGGCATAAATGCCGACTTCAGCTTGTCCAATGAAGGAGGGCCTGTTTCGCTCAACAGGTTTAATGCAACCACCTATGGCACAGATATTTGGGCGCTTGACCTCGCGCTATCGGTCAGCGAATTGAAAGGGCTGTCAGGCCTTGATTTTGACGTGGAACTGGATGTCAGCGACGGAGCTAGTTTTCTGACTGCGCTTAAATTGCAACCTGTCGAGATTGGCGCACTTGCCGTCGATGCAGTGACGTCGAAGCAGGGCGAGGACTTCACTGCCTCAATCGAGTTTGAAGCCGGTTCGTCACACCTTCTGGCCGCTTTGGATGCAAAATTTCCCGAGGGCGCTTCTGTAATTCGCGGAAACGTTGCGAGTAAAAGGCTCGATTTAAACGATCTAAAAAACCTGACCGCTACGCTGGACCAGCTTAAAAGCTTGGTAGGCGACGCTTCAAAAGATCCTGAAACCGACGTACAGCCCTTGGTTCTACCGAAGGAAACCAACGTACAGCCCCTGGTTTTACCAAAGGAGAAAGGAAAGCCAGCCGATCTTCTGGATGTGCAGCGCGTACTGAGAGAGGCTGACGTCGAGGTACAGATCGACTTTAAGGAGATTGTTGGCCAACAAGGCGTAACTTCTGTTTCCAGCCAATTGTCTGCAAAAGAAGGGACCGTAGATTTTGGCCCGCTCCAGATGGCTTATGGCGGTAGAAACTTCAGCCTACGGGCAGTGATGGATCTGATTGACTCACCTGATTGGCTCTCCTTGTCGGGGTCAACCTCAGGATGGGAATTCGGAGAGATTCTCGATGAACTGGGTATCGGGATAGATGCATATGGGCTATTGAGTGGTGAGTTCAACGTTTCAGGCAATACCGCGTCTGGCAAAGCGTTTGTGAATTCCATGCGCGGCACTGCTTCTTTATCGATGTCACAAGGCTATGTCAGCACCAGCCTTCTGGAGTTGGCAGGGCTTGGTATTTTCCCATGGCTGTTTTCAGAGGAACTCCGTCAAGGTTACACGGACATAACATGCGTTGTGGCACCAATTAGCATCGAAGCCGGCCGGGTAAGCTCAGACTCCATCGTGGTTGAAACGGGTTCTGTTCAATTGGTGGCCAAGGGCCAAGTGGATTGGGTCAAAGATTTCATTGCGATCAGGGCAGAACCCCGTCGAGTTGGCAAACCGTTATCCCGTAGCGCGTGGCCGTTTGATGTGACTGGCCAACTTTCGTCACCGAAGTTCAAGTTGGATGTGGGTGGATCCAGAAACAAGGCTCCGGAAGGTGCTGATGCGATGCCAGCAGACAGGCAACCGTGCGTGCCAGACATGAATCAGCTTTAATAGTCGGTCACGACCTAGTTCTTGAGTGGTTCAGGCTGTTCTGCCTGACATGCCAAAACGGCCTCGATGGCTTTTGAGGACCCACTCAGATCAAGTTCTACTTCAGCCCCACTTTCACCAATTATCGTGACGCTTTGGCGTTTCCCGAATTCGGTTACAAACGCAGGGTTGTCGAAAAAGGCATACCCCCCGGGGACGCCATTTTTAAAAACACCTACGGCTTCGCCTTCAAACTTTGCGTCACCAAAATCGAAGTTCACGATACCGGTTGATCCGTCCTCAATCTGAACCCAGGCCGGATTGTAAGCGGCGAAGAAACCGCCAGCCTGATTGGGCGCGACGCCAATCTCAACTGTCATGTCGCCTTCGAAGGGCTTCCAAGCGAGACAGCCATTTCCCTTCTCGGGGTCGATTAGAATTGTCCAGTCGCCGGTTCCACCCCACCGCTCCATACCTGCGGCAAGAGCGCCACTCGCGAGAAGCGTTACTATTGCGGTAAATGTCCAATTGATCATCTGGAACCCCAAAACGTTCTGAAAATTATTGCATTAATCCTACCCATTGCTCTGGATCAATCAAACTAATCCGACAACCTGCAGGGGCCGGGTTAAATGGACCCAGAGTGGACTTGGTATTCTTTTACTTCGCTATATGAGCAAGCTTTCCATCCCATTCCTCAGTGGGAATCTTAGGGCTTGGCGGGTCAGCCATGTAGGACGGTGTCATAATTTGCGTACCGTTCTCGTTGAACACTTCCACGATATTTTGGTGTAGATCAGACAGAATCTTAGGCAAACTCGACCCTCGAGACGTGTATGCGTTAATCTCGTAATTGATGGAATAGTCAGCCAACTGTGTCCAAAGTACAAATGGCTCCGGGTTTTTCTTCAAACTCTGTGTGCGATGAGCCGCCTCTATCAACATTGCCGTGATTTTTTTTGGCGGCTCCTCGTACCCGATCCCGACCGTCGTGTGAACGAGAAGGCCTCGACCATCGACTTTTCGCGAATAATTCACGACCTCTGAGTTCAACAACTGAGCGTTTGGAATACTGATCATTTCGTTTTTGATGGACTTGATAAGTGTTTCCATGAGCTTGATTTCGGTTACGTCCCCAATCTTGTCTCCGACCATTATTCGATCACCAACATTCGTGCTGCGCCGATAGATGACAAACAGACCTGCCATCATGTTCGATACAACTGTGTTAGATCCCAACGAGACCATGATACCGGCAAGAATTGTCAGGCCTTGAAACGCCCGGGAACCTGAGCCCGGAATTTATGGGCAGCCGTGTGAGGTAAAGCTCAACGTGGCGAAAGCACGATTGTTGAAGAGACATCGCAAAGCAAGCACAGAGCCACTTATGATTGGCTTGTCCGTGAGCAGGAGTCTTTAGCGAAAACAGCGAATGGTCCAATGTCGACTTCGCTAAAATACTATTCCTGTCCGTCGTCAGCGCTTATGGGTCCAAATAGGGCGATTTGATAAGAGAGATTTGTTGGCTCATCAGTATCCACTGAGGAGTGGGACATAAGATATCCAACCAAAAGCTTTGGCGAGAAGCTTGCAGAAATTCGCCGCCGTCCATTCCTCCGTTCACAACCATTTCAATCAGGAACGCCACCTCTACTCACGAGAAAACTTTAAGCTGAACCGAAGCGCCGCTCTTGCCGAGTGGCGCGAACTGGGCGCGGGATAAAGGACAGCGTTACTGGCCTAACAGAGACGAGTTCGAATCCGTCTGACAGCACCGCCATTACACTCTGAATCGGTCGTAATCGCGAACTCATTTGTTGCCGATAATGCGCGACGTTTTTTGTCCGACGCGTGCGGTCCGGGTTAGACTTTCATCTCTAGTCGCGCATCTTGGAAACGGTTCAGAACGTTTGGCAGATCTTTGTCAGACAGTGCGCACAGGGCCGTTGAAAGTCCATCGGCAAGCGCTGCAGAATTTGCAGATACCGACAAAACCCGGCGCGCTGGTGTTTGCCCGGTGGGGCTGAGGATGTGACCGTGAGCGTCAGTCAGCATCAGGTTACCGGAATCAGAGGTCGCAACAGCTCGGTCGCACAGAGAGATACGCTTTGTGATCTGACTTTCGACGCCTGCCAAACCGACTTGCCAATCGCTCCCATCGTGACGTTGTCCCAGGGCCACGACTTCCCCCATATCGACCAAAACGTCTTGTAGCCCCTTTGATCTGAGCAGGGCAGCGATGCGATCTGTGATTGCCCCTTGCGCTACTCCATTCAGAGTCAGCGCCGAATGGCCGGGATAGGGCAGGCGCACGGCATCACTGTTAGCCGAGACCTTGTTCCATCCGATGGTTTTCCGGGCGGTAACGGTGTCGGTACCACTTACCAAAGCAGTCCATAAAGGTTGGATTGTTGGGTCGAATGCGCCCCCGGAATTCTCGTGCAAAACCGTGCACAGGCTGAACAGGTCCAACATCTCGGGTGCCGGATGCGACAGATACCCGTCGCGGTTCAGGCGTGAGAGTTGGGAATCCGGGCGGTACAGGCTGAAGATATCCTCAAGCCGTGTGACTTCTACTTCGATGGCGGCAAAAATCGGTCGGGCTTGGACATCTGTCAGACCGACCAAATGCATGCTTGCCGGTGCGCCCAACGCGGAACCGCGCCACCGTGCCGCTGTAGCAGGGCTAGCGATTGCAGGGCAGGTCGCGCTTGCAGCCGAGATGGTCAGAAACCGGCGGCGGGACAGAAAGGTCATGCGGGTGTCTCCAGTAGTAAGCCCAGATCGACCGGGCCTAGCACCTCGGAATCAGGGATCTCGGACAAGGGCAGGGCGGCACCGCCATACTGATCGATGAATGATGCGGCATCGTCTGAGTTGGAAAACGGCACCACCTCACGCGCACCCATGCCCCCTGCCACGTTGGAGCCGACAACAAATGTCGCGCCGTCGGCGTCGATCCAATTCGAGATGCCCGGCTGACGCCAGTTGGTTGCAACGCTCATATCGCTGACATAGACGGCGGTGATATCAGCGTCCCGTTCGGGGCTTTTGAGATAGGCTACCATGTCCCGCACCTGCGCAAAAAACAGCGGCGTGGGGTATCCTTCCAGGTGGATTTGCCCTTTGGGTCCGCCATGCTCGGCAATGCTCATTTGACAGAAGAAGCTCAGCGCATCGGGAGTCAGATCAACCGGGCCGGGGGCAACGGCGACCTCCTCCTTGCAAGCCGTCAAGGCAATCAGCGCAATCAGCGCAAGACGTTTCATGGTTCAACCCTCCGGAAGGCTGCACGGGCAAGGGCAAAGCCCAGTACCGGCCAGATCAGCAGCGAGGCGGGCGCGGCCCAGACCGGCAGCGCCTGCGCGGCCCCGGTCATGCCTGACGCCATCGCGACGCCCTCGGTCGCGGCGATGTTCCACAAACGAAATGCGTCGGCCGGGTTGGCCACCATCACCCATGGAAAGACGGATTGGGTGAAGGTGCCGCCCTTGTCCATGACCACGGCTCCCAACAAGCCAAGATCATAGAGGACGACAAAGACCAGCCAGAGCCCGGCCGACAGACCTGCCGCCGCAGTAGCGCCCCTTGCCAGAGCAGACAGCAGGTATCCCTGCGCCAGAAAGACGGCGCCTAGCAGGATGGATGTGAGGATGAGACGGACCAGAGCCAGCAGGCTTTCTGGACCAGCGCCACCAAACCATGCGGCCACTGCACCTGCGGTTCCAAAACCGACGGTCATGGCAAAAGCCAATGCCGCCAGATGGGCGGTGAATTTGCCCAGCATGATTTCTCCGCGCCCGGCGGGGTAGGATAGCAACAACGACAGGCTGCCCCGGTCCACGTCGCCTGCGATGGCGTCGAAAGCGATCATCAGCGCCAGCAGCGGCGCAAGATAGACCGAAAGCGTGGTCATCGAGGCGACCGAGACGGTCAGCATATCGACGCCCAGCGTGCCGGTCGGCGCGCTGCCTGCAAAGGTCAGGGCCAAGGCGAACAGCACCATGATCAGCGTGGCCATCAACAGCCAGCGGTTGCGGCGCAGGATCAACATTTCGGTGCGGGTGATGGCGAGGAAGCGGGTCATTGCATCTCCTCCTGTGCGTAATGGCGGTAGAGGTCTTCAAGTTTGGGCGGGGTCATTTCCACATCCGCCACGGCGTCGCCCAGTCCGGCGATGCGGCGCAAGGCCTCCATCTTGTCATCCGGCGAGCAGAGCAGTTCAACAGATGCACCGTTGATCCGGTTGCCGCCCAGTTCGGCGGCAAGTGCTTCGGGGTTCGCGCTGGCAAGCACTTTGAGGCGGATCGGCAGACCAGCCAGGGCCGACAGATTGTTGAGCGTGTCATCCGCGACCATTCGGCCTTCGCGCATGATGGCGATGCGGTCGGTGCGGGCTTCGACCTCGGTGAGAGCGTGGGAGGCAATCAGGACCGCTGTGCCTTGCCCGGCCAATTCATCGATGATGGCATAAAGGTCTTGCCGCGAGATCGGGTCCAAACCACTTGTTGGCTCATCCAACAACGCCACTTTCGGCTGACCCAGCAGAACCTGCGCCAGACCCAGGCGTTGGCGCATGCCTTTGGAGTAGGTTCCGATCCGGCGGTCCAGAGCGTTGCCAAGGCCCACGCGGTCCAGCAGGCCGCGAACATCGGCCTTGGACCCGGAGAGCTGCGCAAACAAGGTCAACTGTTCGCGGCCCGTCAGCGCAGGATGAAACGACACCGCCTCAGGCAAATAGGCAGTATCCCGCCGCGCCTGCGCACTGCCGGGAGTGGCATCTCCGATCCGGATGGTTCCGACATGGATCGATGTCAGACCGAGGATAGATTTGATCAGGGTCGACTTGCCCGCACCGTTATGGCCCAGCAGCGCCACGCGCTGACCAGGGGCAAGAGACAGGGTGATATCGTCGAGAACACGGGCTTTACCTCGGTCCTTGCTGACTTGGGTAATACTTAGGGCCTTATCCGTCATGAGGCACCTTTTTCATTGCTGGGGGTTCAGGGGCTTGCATCAGTGGGTTGCTGTCCATCACACCGCCCGGCAACAGCGCCGGGAAGGCCGATTGGGACCAGCGCACCAGTTGCACGGCGGGGGAGCCGAGCAAAAGTTTGGCCGCGGGTTGGGTCCACAGCACATGGTCCATACTGTCATTGGGGCGATAAGGGGCGTCGGCGATGCCGTCGCCGTCCACGTCATAGGCGGCAAAATCGGACCAGTAATTGCCGCGTTCTTCTTCGGACCACTCGACCCATTTGGTCGAGACGTATTTCACCTGCGTCCGGTTCCCGATGAACGCGTTGCCAACGATGCGGTTGCGTTCGGACCCGGCAGTAAAGTGGATGCCGATACCGCATCCCTCGAACCAGTTGTCGGTGAATTCGTTCTTGTTGGAGTTATAAAGGAAGGTGCATTTTTCCTTGGCACCGATCACGACATTGCCGGTGATCTGACTCTTGTTGGCGTAGTTCAGCATCACGCCATGTTCACGGTCACCGATTGAGACGTTGTCTGCGACTTTCACATTGGTTGTGAACATCACCGCATAACCCAGATCGTTGCCGATCGAGACATTGTTACTGACAACTGAGTCGTCGGCATACATGTAATGCACCGCAAAACGCAGGTCGCGGAACAGGTTACCGGTGAAGGTGTTCTTTTTCGACGAGTTCACAAAGATCCCGTCGCGGCCATAGCGGATGTCATTGCTATCCACCACGGAACCGGGCGCGTTCCAGACGTAGACGCCGTTTCCACGGTCGTTCATTCGCTGGTCTTGGCGACCTTCAATGCGGTTACCACGAACGATGCTGTCCTTGGCACCATGAATGTCGACGCCATAAAGATTGCCCAGCAGCACATTATCCTCGACCACGGGCGCTGTGGCCGTTTTGGTCAGTTGGATGCCGCTGTCGATCCCATCATGGCTTGAGCCCGAACCGATCACTGTCAGACCGCGCACGGTTACACTGGGCCCGGTCACGGTGATGACACTGCCTTCACCTTGCCCGTCGATGGTGGCCTGTCCCAGCCCGTCGATGGTGACGGGCCGATCCAGCACAAGTGTTTCGGTGTAGACACCGGGGCTCAGGCGAAGGGTGTCTCTATCCGCCGCCTGCGCCAGTGTTTCATTGATGGCCCCCGCCCGGTTGGGCACATCCCAGTCCGCTGCCCAAAGGGGCGAGCCGAGCAGGAGCGGTATGAGCAGGAGCCAACGCATGGGTTATGCTCCCGCCGGTTCGACCAACATGCGACCACGCATTTCCATGTGCAGCGCGTGGCAGAACCACTGGCAATAAAACCAGTGCACGCCTGGACGGTCGGCGGTGAAGGTGACCGATGCGGTTGCCATCGGAGCCACTTCCATCGCGATGCCGTAGTTGCCCAGGCAGAAGCCGTGGGTCACATCGTCCACGTCATCCAGGTTGGTGATGTAAACCGTCACCTCGTCGCCCTGTTTGACGGTGAACTTTTCAAGGCTGAAGGTCGGGGCCTGCGAGGTCATATAGACCCGCACCTTTTTGCCGTCCCGGATGGGTTCTTCGGCACCTTCTTCCAGATCGATGCCATCGGCTTCGGCCTGTTTGCGGGCGTCTTCCCATGTGACATCGGCGCGATCCCAAACGTTGACCGGGTTGACGATGTCGGCGCGAACCATGATCGAGTCATGCGGCTCAGCAAAGGTCGGACCGTCGTGAACCACTTTCATCTCGTTGGATGAGATGTCGATCAGCTGTTCATTTTCGGGCTTCAGCGGGCCCGTGTTCAGGAACCGGTCTTTCGAGAACTTGTTCATCGAAATCAGCCATTTGCCGTCGGCCTCCTTGGTTTCACCCATGGTGGTCGAGTTGTGGCCCGGCTGATAGTGCACATCAACCTTCGAGATGATCGGGTCCACGTCCTCACCGGCATAGGCCTTGATGGCGTCTTCGATGTTCCACTTCACGATCTGACTGTCGAGGAACAGCGTGGTGAACGCATTGCCCTGACCGTCATAGGCGGTGTGAAGCGGGCCAAGACCCAGCTGCGGTTCACCCACGATGCAGGAGCGTGGGTCGGCATCGCTTTCGAACAGGGCGTCTAGTTTGGTGATGTCCATGATCGAAACGGTGGGCGACAGCTTACCGTTGATGCAGACATGCTTGCCGTCAGGCGCAGTGTTGATACCGTGCGGCGAGTTCGGGATCGGGATGTAACGGGTGTACTTCTTGTTCTGACCCTTGCGTCCATCCAGAACCTTGACGCCTTTCAGTTCCTGATAGTCACCGGCCTCAATCCCTGCTTCGATTTCTGCGAGGTTGAAGACAACGACATGATCCAGCTCGTTTTCGGTCATCTCGGCCAGGTTCATACCCATTTCCGAGTTGTACGAGGTCGAATAGGCGTATTTGCCCTGATAGTCGCAGTCCGTGTTGTCGAGGTTCCCGGACACGATCACCTGCCACGCCACTTCCATGGTGTCGCCGTCCAGCGCGGTGAAGATGTTCACGTATTGCGACGGATCGTCCAGCACTGTGCCATCGTTGACCAGCGGCGTTTCATCCTCACCATTGGCAAAGACATAACCGGTGCGCGGGAACTTCTGCGGACGTAGACCGTGGATCGCCTTGGCATTCGGAATCTCGGTGATCTTGTCGCATTTCATCACATCGCAGCGCACGCGGGCGACGCGGGTGTTGGCCTTGTCGTTCATGAACAGATAGCGGCCATCATAGGTACCATCGGTGAACGACATGTGCGGGTGGTGAAGGTCGCCGTTGTCATAAGTTTTCAGGCCGCGCTTGGCGAGAAACTCTTTGGTCTCCGGCAGCAGGCCGTCGGTCATGATCTTCAGCGATTCATTGGTCTGGCCCCAGCCGGTGGCCGAGCAGCGGTTGAAGACCGGCACCCGCATCAGCTCGCGCATGGAAGGGAAGCCCAGGATACGCAGTTCACCGGTCTGACCCGAGGACCAGAAGCCGTAATATTCGTCCAGTTCGCCGGGCTGCAGATTGGCATTGGCGGCGGCGCTGGCCTGTTTTGCGGTCATCAGGGTCGAACCCAGACCGGTCCCGGCCAGCACGGCGCCGGTTGCGGTTGCGCCCAGCATCCCGCGACGTGTGATGTTCAGTTTGTTGTCATGTTCCGACATGATCGTTCCTCCTTTAGGAAACGGTTTTCGGTTTGGCGTTCGGATGGTTCGCCGGTGGTTGTCCGAGTGGGGTCTTGAGATCGACCGACCCTGTCTTGGCCCGCCGCTTGAGCTGGCGGATAACGACGGGACATTTGTCCTCGGACTGGTAGAGCACCTGACAATGCAGGCAGGTGACGCACTCGTTCGGATTGATCTCACCGGTTGGGTGGATCGCCTGAACGGGGCATTCGTTGGCGCAGGTCTGACAGGGGGTGCCGCAGTCCTTGTAGCGGCGCAGCCAGTCGAACATGCGAATTCGGGCGGGGATGGCCAGCGCTCCGCCAAGCGGGCAGAGGTAGCGGCAGTAGAACCGTTCAATGAACAGCCCGATCCCCAGCAGGGCCAGCGCAAAGACCACAAAGGGCCAGTCGCGCATGAATTTCAGAATGATCGCGGTCTTGAACGGTTCGACCTCGGCATATTTCTCGGCCAGCGGAATCGACACGAAGCTGAGGCCGAAGAGACCCAGAAAGATCATGTATTTTGCAGGCCAGAGGCGTTCGTTCAGACCCCAGGGCAGCGTCCATTGCGGCACTTTCAGCGCGCGGGCGATCTTGTTGGTCAGTTCTTGCAGGGCACCAAACGGGCACAGCCAGCCGCAATAGGCCCCACGACCCCAGAACAGCAGCGCTGCGGCGACGGCGAACCATTGGATGAACACCAGCGGGTCCAGCAGGAAAGCGTCCCATGAAAAGCCCGTGCGCAGGCTGCCTGCCAGTGCCATCAGGTTCACCACGCTCAGCTGTGCATTGGCGTACCAGCCGATGAAGAACAGGGTTAGCGTCAGATATCCGATGCGGAACCAATAGAAGGTCCGTGCATTCATCGTGGCGTGGAACTGGAAGAAGAAGGTCGCGGTCAACACCAGCAGCATGACGCCCAAACCGACGATTTCGACCGTGCGGTCTTTCCAGATACGCTTCCAGAGGGCGGCCTTGGCGGCGGCTTCGCTGGTGGCGTCATCGACGACGGCAGGGGCGGCGACCGGCAACAGGTACTGTTCAGGCAGCTTGTAGCCCAGATCGAAGGTCAGGAAGGTTTTCTCAACCGCACCCACGGCACGCTGTACCAGCAGTTGCAGGCGAAACGGTTCGGCCGGGTCGAACTCGGCCTCGGCCGGGATTTTGAAGATATCCAGTTCGGTGAAACTGGGCGCATCGGGGGCTGCGACCTTGCCCAGACGCTCTTGTTGCTTGTCAAAGAACCGAACGGAATTGTCGCCCTGGATCAGCTGAATGCGGTCGAAAATACCTCCGCGCACATAACCTGAACCCTTGAAGCTATAAGCCCCACGCCCCAGCACCAGAATGGCCTGTTCGCCTTCGTCCAGCCGCTCGGTCAGGTTCTGATATTCAGCCTCGCCCAAAAGGGACTTGCCGATCGAAGGGACCGAGACCAGCGCCACGTGCATGTCGATGAACGTGTCATCCGGCTCGCCCGGTTCCGGGCGTTTGATGGCACGCTGATCGCCTGTGGCTGCAAAGGCGGCATTGACCTGACCGACATCCAAAGTCAGGCGTCGGACCGAGCCATCGCCGGATAGAGTGGTCCAGTCATAGACTGAGTTCTTAGCCATATCGATTTCGCGCTTGGGACCATCGGCTTGTAACGGCGACAGACCACCCAGACCCAGCGCGCGGGCTACCTTGATGCCGCCACGAACCAGGCTGTCATCAATCACCATGATCGTGACCGTCGCGCCCGAGATGATGTCGAGGTCATGCCCCTCACCACCAGTTTCAACCTCGACTTTCAGGTCGAGCCCGGCATAGCCCTCGGTCAGTTCGACCATGCGCGAATTGGGAATGCCGATCAGAACAATGGGTTCCGAGTGCTTGACCAGTTTCACACCGGTCAGAACTGCGTCGTCGTCGATGGCGGCCACTACGTGGATAGGTTTGCCCGAGTAACCGGTGGTGCCGACGAAGTCTGAGGTCAAAAAGGCCCAGGCGACAGTCGCGCCACCCTTAAGAACCGGGGCAACGGGCATGTCATCGCGCACGGGACCAAAGGCATCGGCTTCGGGGACCAACTCAGAAGGGGTGATGTCAGGCAGGAAGCTGGCGAGGCTGTCAGCATGGGCACTGATCGCCATCAGGCAGGACAGGGTAAGGGCCAGCAGGAATTGGATTGCGCGACTTACGGCCACAGCGCACCTCCGGATACTTGGATTGACGCTATGGACGCGCGCTGGGCGCGTTCGATGTATTTCTTGGGCGCAGTCGGGGGGCCACGGGTTTCAGGCCACAATCGTTTCAAGCTGCAAACCTCAACCAGATGGCGGGGCGAAAGGTGTTCGGTGTGAATAACGTTGTCCCGTGCCAGGACAGGCAAGTTCGGCACCGGGGCCGCCGAGGTGACCGCACACAGGGCGCAATCGGCGCATTTGGGGCAGGGCGCGGTTGGGTCCAGGTCTTCCTCCTCAAGGTCTATCTGGACCCAGACCGCCCCTGCCTCCGAGCAGATTTCCACCCACATGCTTTGGCCGGGACTCGCCAGCGCCGGACCGATCGTTTGCAACAACAGCATAAGGATACCCGCCAACGCACACGTCGCACGTAACGCGCGAACAGGGAGGCTGTGCAGAGGGCTAAGGGCGGGCATGGAGAATCCAACTCGGAAATCGTTCCTAAGTCGTAGGGGATTCTCGCTTGGTGATACTTGACTTCGGTTAGGCTGCAGGAAATTTCGCGTTATTCGTCCGCTTCATCCATCAGCCCGCGCAACCAACGCCCTGCCAACCACGCGGCGGGTACGCCCAGGGGAATTGACCACAGGATCGCGGCTACAGGCGTAATCACGCCAAACCCGGCGCTGTTGGCGATCAGCCCCGCTAGAAACAGGTTGATGGCCACGGTCAAAGCCGTGGCCGGATACAAAAGGATGGCCAGTTTCCAGACCGGCCAATTGCCCTCAGTGGCTGGTGCCTTCCGAGAAGGTGATTTTGTTCCAGACATTGTATTTCCCTGAAGGTTTGCGCATCGGCAGGCGGCGGACCTCTTCCAATGTTTGCGCGTCATAGACAATAACCGCGCCATCATCTTCCCAGATGGACACGAGTGCGTGGCTGCCATCTTTGGTGAATTCCACATGAGCCACGGTTTGACCGGGGGCCGGGCGCAGAGTCTTAACGATTTCAAGACTCTGCTTGTCGATCACATGCATAGCGTCCTTGTTGGGTCCAAAGAACACATCGGCCCAGACGTAAGGAGAATTCTCATGGCTGCGCATGAAAAACCCCGGCCCTTCGGTTTTGATCTGCTTAACAGTTTTCCAGGTCTCCATATCGATCACGGAAACGGTGCCATCGGTCAGGTGCGGCGTTGCCATCACGGTCGTATCGCCATACCTCCACGTGATCCCCGAGCCCAGGTGCGGCATCCCCGGCAGATCCAGATCGGCGACCTTCTGACCGATGACCAGATCAATCACCTGACCGCCCTCGCCGCCGCGGGATGCGCCCATGACGTATTCATAGCTCTGGTCGAAAAAGAAATCATCCAGATAGTCCGGCGTGGTGATCTTGCGCACCGGGAAAGGGTCAGGGTTTTTGAATTGTCCTTCGATGCGGAAATCATGACCGATACCAAATTGAGGAGGATTTGACCCGTAGAAGACCTCCCAGATCTCGGGCACATCCTTGAGGGCCAGAACAAAGCTCTCGCGTGGGGGGGCCTGATAGACCGCCGAGACACGGCTGGGGACGCCCTTCTTGCTCTTAACTTCGACGACTTTGGCAACCGACAGGTCCTCGGTCGATAGCAGGGTCAGGCTGTTGGGCAGGTAATTGGCCACGGCCACCCATTTGCCATCGCCCGACATGGCAATGTTTCGGCTGTTCAGGCCCGCGCGCACGCGGCCAACCTGTTTCAGCGCCCAAATGTCGTACTTCTGCACCCAGCCATCGCGGGACATGATGAAGACATAGCGGCCATCGGGGCTGAATTTTGGGCCGCCATGGACGGCAAAGGGGGTTTCGAACCGATCCAAAACCTCGAAAGTGTCACCGTCCAGCACGCTGACATGATGATCCCCGGTCTCAACAGCCAGAGTGATGTTCATCGGGTCGCTGTCCCAGATGGGTGCTTCAACTGCGACGTAATTCTCGTCCAGAATTCGGCTGGCCATTATGTCGGCCTCACCCCACTCGGGATCGCTTTCCAGCGGTGATTTCAACCAACCCGCCAGTTCTTCAATCTGCAAAGCGTCGAGCTCATGCGAGAAGGCAGGCATTTGGGTTGCGGTCCGCCCTTCGGCGATAACTGCGGCAACGCGAGGACCGCGCATCCGCTTCAGCGTTTCAGGGATAAGCGCCGGCCCCACGCCGCCTAAGCGGTTTTCGCCGTGGCAGGACGCACAAAATTCAACGTAATCAGAAGGAGCGTCGGCCCACGCGGTTCCGATCAACAACAGCGAGCAGAGAGCGCCGAGTTTGAGCGTCTTAGAAGAACTGATGCGCCGGATCATGGCGTTTCCCCCGGAACGGCGTGACCTGCAGGCGTTCGCCCGCGTCATCCACGCCGATTTCTTGGTTTGACAGATAGCATGCCGGATCTTCCGCCCACGGGTCGCCGGTCACCTGCAAAGCCCGGATACGGGTGTTGCCACCACAGACATCCTTGAGCTGACAGGCGCCGCAGCGCCCTTTCAAGGGGCGGGGACGTGTTCGCAGCATGGCCAGCATTTGATCATCGCCGGTCCAAAGTTCCGAGAACGACCGGGTCTTCACATTGCCGACCGTGTAGTCCGACCAATATGTGTCAGGATGGACCCGGCCTAGATTGTCGATATTGGCCACGCCTTGGCCGCTGGAGTTGCCACCCCATGCCGCCAGATGCTCGCGTACATGAGCTGTTTTTTCAGCATCGAAACGTGCGCGGACCCAGTTCAGGAAATGCCCCGCGTCAGCGTCATTATTACCGGTCACGATATCCAGAGGACGACCACTCGAGGCAGCCTCCCACGCGCGGTCCAGCAGCAGGTCCAGCCCGTTCCGTGTGCGCAGATGTTCAGCATCTTCGCCCCGGTTCTTGTCTCCACGACCGGCATAGACCAGATGGGACAGGTAGAACTTGTCGACACCTTCGTCATCGCACAATTGCAGCAGGTCGGGCAGGTGGTGTTGCGTGCCCTCGGTCAGGCAAAACCGAAGACCCACTTTGATGCCGCGCTTCTTACATTCGCGAACACCGCGCAGGGCGTCGGCAAAGGCACCCTCGACACCGCGAAACCAATCGTTCGTGGCTCCAATCCCGTCCAACGAGATACCCACATAGTTGAATCCCACATCGGCAATCATATCGGCTGTTTCGTCATAGATCCGCGTGCCGTTGGTCGACAGTGCCAGCATCGGCACCAGATCGCGGGCCCGTTTGGCGATGTCAAAGAAATCGAACCGGTCCAGTGGTTCTCCACCCGAGAGGATCAGGGCCGGGACGCGAAATTGGCCCAGATCCTCAAGGGTTACCATGGCTTGCTCATGGCTGAGCTCACCGGGGAAGGCCACATCCGCCGAAACGGTATAGCAATGGCGGCATTTCAAATTACAGCGCCGCGTCAGGTTCCAGATAACCACCGGTTTCACCGGGCCGGAGCGGCGTTTGCGCACCAAGGTTGGATTGACCAGTTGGTGCATGTATTCGGTCAGGCGGAACATGTCTCAGCCTTTCGCTTTCAGGCGCAGCCCGGTCTTTTTCAGGATGCGCGTGGAATAAAGGATATCTTTGACCCGGCAGGCATCGCCCAGAATGGCAGCAATTTCGGCGCGCTTTGCTTCGACCTCGTCACGATCAGCGCCGTGTACCATGGCGAACAGATTGTATGGCCAATCGGGCAGGGCGCGGGGACGTTCATAGCAATGGGTGACAAAGGGCAACGCGCCGATCCGGACGCCTAATTTGGTGATCCGGTCGTCATCCACATCCCAGACGGTCATCCCGTTCGATGTCATGCCCAATTTGTAGTGGTTCGGCGCGGCAGCGATGCGACGGATCACACCGCGCGACTTCAACTCGGCCAAGCGGTACAAAAGGGCATCTTCATCCATGCCAAGTATCTCGGCCATCTGCGCATAAGGCGCGGGCACAAGGGGCAGGCCGCCTTGCAGCGCCTCGATAATCTCTCGATCTCTTGCGTCGATCATGCCGCCACCCGAAAGCCGATGAAAAATTCCTGTAATTTGGGGAAACGAAGAACGCAGATCCCCGTTTCCCGTTCGATTGCATCAGCAGTGCCCACGATCCCCTCGGGAGTTTCAGTGGCCAGCACGAACCACATGTTCAGCCGGTGCGTACGTTCATAATTGTGGGCAACCTCAGCATGCGCATTGACTTTGGTCAGGACGGTTTCGAATTCTTCAGTTGGCACCGCCATTGCACACAGGCAAAAAGCGCCCCCCATGGCGGCGGCGTCGAAGAACGGACCAAAGCGCGTGATCACTCGGCCGTCTTTCATACGGGTCAGGCGGTTAAGCACTTCGCTTTCAGGAATGCCCAACTCCTCTGCCACGGCTGCATAAGGGTGCGATACCAAGGGTAGATCGTCCTGCATCAGGTTCAGGATCGCGCGGTCGGTTCCATCCAATTTCATGCGGCGGCCTCTTTCGGTTGGATCAGCGCGCCGGTCTGTTTGAAACAACGCGTCGAGAACAAAACCTTGTGCTGCGCGCCAAACAGGTCCGGCAGCGCGCGCGCACTGGCCAGAATCTCCAGCGCTTCGCTGCGGGTGCGGGCGTGGATCATTGAGTAAAGGCGATAAGGCCAGACCCCTTCGACCGGACACCGTTCATAGCACAAGGTCACACCGGGGTGGGCTGCAAGGGCAGGACCGGCGGCGTCGATCTGTTCGGATGGCAAGTCCCAGACAACCATTGCGTTGGCTGACCATCCGAGCGCACGGTGGCGCACGATCACGCCCAGGCGCGAGATGATACCGGCTCTGTGCAGTACCTCGATCCGATCCATCACACCCGCAGCGTCGCGACCTATTGACTGGGCTAGTACGGCATAGGGTTCAGCGACCAGCGGCAAACCGGAACTAAGGGCTTGAAGCAACGCGCGATCGCCGTCTTTCAAGACCGATCGATCTATCTTGCGCGGGCTTGGAACGTTTCGGGTCTTGCCGGACATGCGAAACCCCAGATCCACGTTGAACGGACGAACCAACCGAAGGTCGAGAACCTGCAGCCCTGTGCGCTGGGCGATCCGAGCCAGCGTGTCATTTACATGCGCCCGGTCTGGACCGGTTGCCACGAACCAGAGGTTCCATTTGTCCTCGCGCTGGTAGTTATGGTTCACACCCGGTTCGGCGTCGATCATAGCGGCCACTTCTTCCAGGCGTTCACCCGGTGCAGCGACGGTGGCCAGAGTGCTGGCAGAAACCGCGCCAGGGGCAATGGTCGCGCCGACTCTCGTAATCCGGCCGGTCGCCCGCATTCGGGCTAGGCGATCCAACACTTCAATCTCGTCCAGCCCCAACGTGAAAGCCAAAACCTGGAAAGGGCGGTCCGTTACCGGAAAATTGCGTTGAAATTCATCCAGTAGGCGGCGATCGATCGGGTCGGTGATATGTTCCATCGCCTACAGTCCCGTTTTGTGCGCGCGGGCGGTGAAGAAGATGCCAGATGGGCTGTCCGCTTCTATCTCACGCAGCTTTTCGAAGTTGTGCGTGTCGTAAACCATGACTTTGTTGGCATCTCGCACGCTGATCCAGACCTCATGCCCACGCGGGGTGAACTCCATATGCAGCACGGCAGGCCCGGGTTTGAACTCGTGGATGATCTCTTTGCTGACACTGTCGATCACCTGGATCGTGTCGTTCAGCGGGTGGGCAAAGTTCACCCAGACCTCTCGCCCGTCCGGTCGCGACATGGCAAAGACAGGCTGGCCATGGGTTTGGGTGCGCCCGGTTTCCGTCAGGGTATCGGCGTCGATCCAGAGCACCTCGTGATGGCCGACGGCGGGCAGCACAAACTCGCGCCCGGTTAGTGCCCAGCCTTCCAGATGGGGCATCTTGTAGACGGGCATCTCTTCCTGACCACGACCATAGCCGGGTAACACGCGGATCGGTTCGGGGTTGTCGGCCCAGAGGTCCAGCGCTGTCAGCCCGTCTTCGCCGAATAGCCCGGTGATGTAGGTCCGACCATTGGCGGTGATAAGCGCGTCGTAGGGGTTCTTGCCCATGTCGAAGATCTTGGTGATTTGCGGCTTGCCCGCCGAGAAATCGGCAATCCAAGTCTCGCCCGTGTCCCACATCGTGAACACAAACCGACGGCCCGGCGCATCGACCAGACCGATGGTTTTGCTATCGGTGGGGATGTTGACAACCATTTCAAGCGTATCGGCATCAAAGACTCGCACACCGCCGGGTTCATAATTCGATACGGCTACCAATTGGCCGTCATCCGAAATCGCGCCGCCAATAGCATTGCCCGCCTGCACGACTCTGTTCACGATCTGGCGTGTGACGATATCGACCTTGGTCAGGCCCCCATCACGGCCAAAAACATAGGCAAAGCGTTCATCAGGGGAATAGACCAGCGAGGCATGGGACAGGTCGCCCAGCCCTTCGATCCGCGCCAGCGCGACACGGTCTGATTGATCAATCAGCAAGACCGAGCCCTTGGCCCGTTCGATCACCAGGCCTAAGTCGCCGGTGGCGGTGGGTTCGGCTTGCGCCGTTGTCATCATCAGGATGGCCGCGAGACCAAGGAAAAAGTGTTTCATTGTTCCTCCTGTTCCAGCAGGTAATGGGCGATCCATTCGGCCTCTTCTTCGCTGATCAGGGGCCGCCACGGGGGCATTGCAGTGCCGGGGATACCGTCAAGGATGACGTAGGTCAGAACACTTGCATCGTAATGCTCCAACGATTTGGGCCGCAGATCCGGCCCAAGACCGCCTTTCAGAGACAACCCGTGGCAAGAGCCGCAATCCTGATGCACAAGCCGTTTCAGCGCGTTGCCATCAAGCACATCGGCGGCAAGGGCCGACGTTGCGATGAGGACGACCGTTGTGAGTAAAGCGCGTGAGGCCCATGCCGGAAGCCCGCCATTCGATTGGACAACACTAACCATGGGCCTGCTCCAGCAGGTTCGTCACGGGTTGATCCGCATAAAGGGTAACCACTTGCCCGACGATAAACAGCGTCGGGGCCTTCAGATCCGCCTCGCGCACATCCGCCGCCAATTTGTCCAGTCTTGAAACAAGCCGACGCTCGTCTGGGGTTGTCGCTTTGCCTACGGCCAAAACAGGCGTCGAGCCAGGCAGGTTTTCCGTCATCAGGCCCATGGCGATCTGACCGATATTTGCGACTCCCATGTAGATGACTAGCGTCGCGTCAGGATCGGCCAGCCGTTTCCAATCCAGGTCCAGCACTTTGTCGGCTTGCCTGTGACCGGTGACATATTGAACTGATGTTGCCAGGCCGCGATGGGTCAGCGGCACCCCAGTGGAACTGGATGCCCCCTGTGCCGCTGTGATGCCTGGCGCGTATTCAATGGCGATACCGTGGGCCATCAGATACGCGGCCTCTTCAGAGCCGCGGCCAAAGATCATCGGGTCGCCACCTTTCAAACGCGCTACGGTGTGACCAGCGCGGGCCTCTTTTACCAGAATGTCATTGATCCGATCTTGCGGCACCGTATGGCACTTGGGCTCTTTGCCGACCGGGATCAGCCGCGCGCCGGGGGCATGCAGGTCCAGAATGTCGGCCGAAACCAGCCGGTCATAAACAACCACATCGGCCTCTTGCAGCATGCGCAGTGCGCGCAGGGTCATGAGTTCGGGGTCGCCGGGACCGGCACCAATCAGAAAAACCTTACCGCTCATGTGCAAACTCGCTTGGTCTGAATGTCTTCGAAACCCGGGTCCATTCGGCGAATTGAGGACGTCGCTGGGCCAACCGGGCGTGTCATGCTGGTAGGTTTGCGCATTAACTGCGCTGTTTCCTTGACTAAAGTTAAGGAGCGCGGGATTTGCGCCCGCGCTCCTTTCTTTCTGCCTGTATTTTTGCCTCGGCTCAGGGTTCGACTGTGATCATTCCGATCATGTTCTGTGTTTCCCAATGCGGGCCGCACAGGTATTCCTGCGGACCCGGGGTAAGGAAGGTAATCTCGACCGTTTCTTCAGGGAACAACCGGTCGCTTTCCGGCTTGCCGCCATCCTTCATCAAGACCGAGTGGCTGGTCCGCTTGTCGACATTGACCCAGCGGACAGTGGTGCCGGCCTTCACGGTCAGTTCGGATGGGCAGAAGTTGTACTTGTACATCAGCACCACCTCGGCATCCTCGACCGCCGAGGTTGGCTGGCCAAAAAGCGTGAGATAACGGTCTTCGGCTTCGGCGCACAGCTCGGCAGTGTCCTCGGCCCATACTGGCGCGGACAGAAAAAGCAGGGCAGGAAGAAGGTGTTGGGGTTTCATCGTCCAAGTCTCCTTTCCAAAATGGGGTGGGGCCGGAGTGCCCGGCCCCGATCTGTTATTGTTTGACCACGTTGATGAAGGCGGCGTCGTCGTCCAATGCCAGGCTGGTGTCCAGCGTGACATGGTGGAACCGGGCGGCGGCGAAATCGTCATGGATCGCAAAACCAACCGTATAGGTCTGGCCGGGCTCGAGCGGGACGTCACCCGGCGCGCCCGAGTTCAGCGGCCGGGTAAAGACCACGGTCCACATGCCACCGGACAGGTTCGCCGAGGCGGCGATTTCACCGTCATTGACCACGCGCTGTTCCAGCAGATAGCCGTTTGTCGCGCTGCCATCGGCGTAGACGCGCATCAGGTCTAGATAGGTGCCATCGGCCAGGTACTGCTCGATCTGTGCTACGGCCTCCAGCTTGTCCCAACCGCCTAGTGCTTTGCCACGGCGGCCTTTGATTTCGACATCCGTGCGGCTTTCGCTGATGTATTTGGTCACGGTGTCCTGCGCGGACATGCGACCTGCGACGTCGCCATTGGCGGCAATCGCATCCGCGCCAGGGTCAAAGGGCATATAGCTGTTGTCGGCGTGGCACGAAGCCCAGCAGCCTACCTGATCACCCAACTCGATTCCGGTGCCGGTGATCATCATGGCGACCTTTATCTGGTTGTCGGGATCCATTTTGCCGCCATCCACGAAGGGAGCAGGGTTGTGGCCTGCATCCGGCCATTGCAGGCGGACATACAGGTTTTCGTCATCATATGCTGCCTGAACGGTTGCGTCGATTACGCCGCGTTTGCCGGGGATCGGTGTCGGTTCCAATTCGCCGCCTGCAACAATCTTGTTGCCGATCGTGTCCAGCTCTTTGGCGTGGCAGGTTGTACACTGGTCTCCACCTTTGGTCAGAGGACGGGCACCACCGTGGAATTTACCGTTCTGGACCCATTCAAACGAAGCCTGACCGGGGTAGAACAGTTTCAAATCGGCGGTGGCAACGGCGTTCCAGTCGATATCCGTGCCGACATCATCACCACCCCCGCTTGCGGGCGCTGCGGCTTCCTCACCGTTGGATTTGGCGCGTTCTTCGGCCACGGCCGCATCCACCGCGGCTGCGATCTGAGCCTGCACGGCTTCATGCCGCGCCTGATTGGCGGCTTTCTCGGTTTCGGATTCTGCAGCTTCCTTGGCTTCGATCCGTTCAAGGCTCGCCATATATTCCGGCGGGATCTGGCGGATAAAGTCCGGGTTCGGCGCTTCAAGCTCTTCCAGATACTCTTCGTCGGCCCGATCGCGGGCGTCCGAGTGCGCAATCCCCTTGTGACAGTCGATACAGGTTTGGCCCACAGTCATCGCGTTAAGGTGCTGTTGACGTGCGCGGGGTTTCTGGAATTCAGGCATCATCGATTCAAAGTCGTGGCAGTTGCGGCATTCACGCGAGTCGGTGGCTTTCATCCGCTCCCATTCGTTCATGGCCAGATGTACGCGTTTGGCTTCGAACTTTTCGCGGGTGTTGATGGTGCCAACCACCTTGCCGTACAGCTCTTTGGACGCCTTGATCTTGCGGATCATCTTGTGGGTCCAGTCCTTCGGCACGTGGCAGTCAGAACAGACCGCACCGACACCGGACCGGTTCACGTCATGGATCGTGCCGGTGTATTCTTCGTAGACAAAATCGCGCATCTCGTGACAAGAGATACAGAAATCTTTGGTGTTGGTGGCTTCCATGGCGGTGTTGAATCCGCCCCAGAAGATGATGCCGCCGACAAAGGCTGCGGCAATACCGGCCACGGGCATTCCCCACAGGAAATACCGGCGCCAGATCGGTTTTTTCTTATCCGGTTCGGAAGTCATGTCCGGGCTCCGTTTTGGCTGTCTTGTCTGGCCTTGGATGGCAGGCCGGTGAGTTTGGCTGAGTGAACAAACGAGGAAAGGGCGGGCGAGGGGCCCGCCCTTTCCGAAGTTGGTAGAGAACCCGTCAGGTGACGTGGTTCGACCGGTTGTAGACGTTGAATTTTCCGGTCGGTGCAAACAGCCCCTTCACGCGGCCGATCTCTTCCAGCGTCTTGGCGTCGTAGATCACGATCTCACCGTTCGCTTCTTTCGAGGTCGAGCGGTTCCACTTGGAAACCCAAACCTCGGAACCGTCCTGGTTGAACTCGAAGTGGACGGCGACGTTGCCTTCCTCTTCTGTGATCTGGATCGTTTTCACGATCTCACCGGTTGCCTTGTCGATGACCTGCACCGATTGCTGAACCTCAGGCTCGGGGTGCTTGGTCTGGTCGGCCCAGATATAGTCCGATTCCGGGTGTGTCCGAATGAACAGACCGGGTCCGTCGGTTTCCACCTCGTAGCAGACTTTCCAGGCGTCATCCGGACGACCTTCGGGGTCGTTGCCCCACACGGTGACAGTGCCTTCGCCCAAGTGGGTCGTACCGGCAACCGGGCCACAATTCGGGTCTTCCCAGTTGGCGCCCGGGCCGGGGTGCGGCAGCGGCGCCGTGTCGATCATGGCTTCCAACTTGTGGGTTTCGGTATCGACCACAACCATCTTGTTCGACGCGTTCGCGGCGATCTGGAAGTAACGGCCGGTTGGATCAAAGAACCCGTCATGCAGGAACTTGGCGCTGTCGATCTTGTCGATCCGCAGGTTGTCCAGGTCTGAGTAATCCACTTGCCAGAGCTGGCCGAGTTCTTTCACAGCTACGATCCAGGTTGGCTCGTTCGGAGTGGTGTAGATCGCGGCAACACGCGCCTCTTCCACATAGTCCCCGTCCACGTTGTAGCCTCGGGTCGAGACAACCTTCTTCGGTTCCATCGTTTCGGCATCGACGATTGCGAAGTGCGGCGGCCAATAGGCCCCACCGATCACGTATTTACCATCACCAGAAACGGCCACGTCGCGGGCGTCATAGCCAATGGTGACCTCGGCCACGAGCATATTCTCAGGGTTCTGCCACAGGTCGATCTTGGTCATCTTGCCGTCGCGGCCCATGGTGTACCAGAAGCGGCCAGGGTTTTCCGGCTCTTCCAATTTATGGTGCTCGGACGCTTTCAGAACGTGCACGGCATAGCCTGTCGGAATATGCGCCAGCACTTCCTTGGTGTCGCCGTCGATCACAGCCACCTTGCCTACGTCACGTTCGATAACCACAAAGAAGTTTTCCCAGTTTCGGCCATGCAGCGGCTCGCTTGGGTAATCTTCGGGTTCGACATAGACCTTACGGGTCGCCATCATTTGCTCAAGCGACATTTCCGGCGGCTTGGGTGGCTCCATCTGGATATAGGTCGCCATATTGCTGATCTCGTCCTCGGACATCACGTCCGAGAAGTTGTTCATCCCGCCTTCGGTGCCCCATGCGATAATTTTTTCGAGCCGTTCCTGTCCTAGTTTGAGCGTGCCGGATTCGGTCACGGTGCCGTCGGCGTTTTTCGTTTCCACCAATGGTTCAAGGCTTTTGCCCGTCGCCCCTTTGCGCAACACGCCGTGACAGCCAGCGCAGCGTTCAAAGTACAATTGTTTTGACGATTCAAAGGCGTCCTTATCAAGGGTTGGCTCTTCGGCGAGTGTCGGAGCAGCGACGCTGCCCAGCAGCATCGCCAAACCGACCCCAAAGGCACGGCCAGTTTTTTTGTAGCTGATTCCAAGTGACATGATCACTCTCCATTTGCTGGTGAGGCAGGGCCAAGGTTGGCGCATCGCAGCCTTCGGCTCCTTGACGAAAGTCAACGGATGGGGCGTAAACCGGGGTAGAGATGCAAAAATTTGCCCCAAAAAACCTCAGAAAATCTGTGTTTTAGGGGCATGTTTTCCGCCGGTTTTGATTTTGGTTAAGTGCCGTGAACAAGCAGGCTGCTAGGGCTTGGAAAAACGACCTAGGAGAGCAGCCATGCCCGCAGTCATCACCCGTATTTTTGGTGAGGGGTTCCGCGTGTTTTTTCTGTCCGCCGGGCTGTATGGCCTTTTTGTCGGACTAGTCTGGGGATTGTGGCTGACGGTGCCTTACATGGCGCCGGATTACGGCATGACGCCGCCTATGTGGCATGCGCATGAGATGATCTTTGGCTATGCCACTGCAGCGCTGGGCGGGTTCTTTCTGACGGCGGTGCCAAACTGGACCGGTGCACCTGACGCGCGCGCGCGGTTCATCGCCCTTGCGGCAGGGGTATGGCTGGCAGGCCGGATGGCAATGTGGTTTTCCGGTATGCTGCCGCCGGTTATGGTTGCCGTGATCGACCTTGCGTTTGTTCCGATCCTTGCAGCCAAGATAGCGACGCAATTGATCCGTCGGCCGAAACCGCAGAACATGATTTTCCTACTGTTGCTCAGCCTGATCTGGATCGCGGACTTGCTGACTCATTTTGAGTGGATCGGAATGACGGATGACACGTTGCAATCCGGGCTGCGGATGGGTTTGCTGGCGCTCTGCGCGATGATAGCCATTCTGGGCGGGCGGATCACGCCGGCTTTTACCCGCAACGCCATGAAACGCGCCGGGGTGTCTGAGGCTGACTGGCCCGTTTCCGTCGGTGCGCTGAACAAGGCCGGAATGGGATTGTCGCTTATCCTGCCGCTAAGCGTTCTGGCATCAGGCGATTGGGAAATTGCCGGGGCTGTTGCCCTAACGTTGGGCGTTGTGCAAATCCTGCGCATGGCTCGGTGGCGGACAATTTGGGCTGCGCGTGAACCGATCCTGCTGGCGCTGCATCTGGGGTTGGGCATGCTGGCACTGGGTCTGATCCTGTGGGGCTTGGCGGTGCTGGGTCTTGGCAATGAGGTTGCCGCCCTGCATGTCCTGGGTATCGGTTGCGTAGGTGGCATGACACTGGCGGTCATGAGTCGCGCCGCGCTCGGACATAGCGGTCGCGCGCTGGTCGCACCCGGACCGATGGTTGTGGCCTATGGATTGATGGCGGCGGCGGCGCTGTCGCGTTGGATCGGGGCCGAGATGGACACGGGCTATTTGGTCGCAATGCTGTTGTCTGACGGTCTGTGGGTCACGGCTTTTGCGCTGTATCTGGTTGCGATGTGGCCCGCATTGACAAGACCGCGCGCGAAGCAAGACTAGGTACCTTATCGTTTCAAACGATCGAAATCATTCGATCAATGAGCGGCTGTTTTTGATGTGGCGTTGCACCATGTGTCGGACCTGTTTGCCTTTGCTCGGGATCGGACGCGCGGATGGCGGCACAAAATCCTCGGTGGCCAGGGCAGGAAACATCTCCAGCATTTCTGCCCGGGCTGCAAGTGGCACGGTTCTGAGCGCTTCGGCTCCGGCGAACAGGCTTTCTGATGGGGCGCCTTCGGCAAAGACGATCTCATGCTGTTCGAACAGCATGTGAAAATACTCGACCGACTCTGCGTTTTCCTCGACCGTTATGCCGGGAACGCCAACCAGCGCATGAGCAGCCACCAGAATTTCGCTGGTGTTGAACATTCGGATCGCGATGGCCGAGCGCACCAGCATCCGATGCTGTGGCGATACCAATAAGTCGCGCTGCGGCAGTCCGCTGCCCAATGTTCCAGCCGCGATGCGGATCGGGCGAAGTTTGGGCTTTTCCGACAGCTCCTGGCCGGTCAATGCGCGTGCGCCGATCCAGCGAATACGCTGCGGACCCCTGTCCATCGTCACCACCTCATCCCCGACCGCGAGCGCCTCGATAGGGCGCATGCCATCTGGCGTCTCGATCAGCGTACCCTTTGTGAAACACGGCACAACCGTATCAACCGGAATGTCCGGGCCATTGTCGGTCAATTCGATAATAGTGAGCGTCGTGTTCAGAGGAGGGACGCTGCCGCCAATAAAGCCAAGGAAGTAACCCTGCTCAGCGGAGTTGGTATTCATAGACCCGTTGTTGTTGATGTCCCAATCCATGACGCCGATTTCATAAGTATTGCCATCTTCATCAAGGACCCGGATGGTGTAATCCCAGTCAAACGCGCGGTCCAGATAGGTCTGGGTTGGGTCGTTTGGAACTTCGTTGACCACGTTGTCGCCGTCGATAATAGTGCCATCGGCACCGTCGGAAATCGTAATCTGGCTGTATTGCGAGATCTGGAATGTGGTGTTGACCTGATAAAGCTGTGCCTGACTGGTCGACATCGTCGAGTTCGCGCGGAATGCGCCGTAGATACTGATTGCCATCGTTACCTTAACCTTTGTGTGCTTTGGCTTTGCGATGTCATGCACAAAGCGACGCTACTAAGTACTCGCGAAAACACTTGCTGAGTCCGATGTTGTTTTTCAAGGCGCTAAAAGGGGAATTTTAGGGTTTTGGGGCTTGTTGCAGATGCACTAGTTTCCCTCAGGCCACACTTAGGCCGACTATTTCCGCCGGATATTGGTGCTTCATCAGCGATTTTTGCCGGTCTTGACTTTCGTTAAGGCGATGCACTGGCCCGCCACGCATGCTGATCTTCACAAGCTAATCTGCGCAAAGGAGAGCGCGATGCGAGAAGTCATGACCAAGAGCATGGCCCGCAATATTTTCTATGGCGGGTCACTGTTCTTTATTCTTATCTTTCTGGCTTTGTCGGCCCATTCCCACTGGTACATCGTGAATTCCGAGAATGCTGCGAATCTTGATGACAGCGTGGTGCGGGGCAAACACGTCTGGGAAAAACACGCCTGTATCAATTGTCACACGATCCTGGGTGAAGGGGCTTACTTTGCCCCTGAGGTCGGCAACGTGATGACCCGTTGGGACGTTCTGGATGACCCGGAATCGGCCTTTGATGCCCTCAAGGGCTGGATGGAGGCACAGCCCACGGGCATCGAGGGCCGTCGGCAGATGCCTAATTTCAACCTCAGCGACGAAGAAATCCGTGATCTGACCAACTTCCTGATCTGGACGGACAATATCGACGCTCAGGACTGGCCGCCGAACGAGGCTGGCTGAGGAAGGGAACAGAGTAATGAAATACGAATCCCAAAAAATTGCTTATGCCTACTTTGCCGTAGCGATGGGCCTGTTCGCGATCCAGGTAATCGGCGGTCTGATCGCCGGCTGGATTTACGTATCGCCTAATTTCCTGAGCGAGCTTCTGCCGTTCAATATTGTGCGGATGCTGCACACAAACGCGCTGATCGTCTGGTTGATCCTAGGCTTCTTTGGTGCAGCCTATTTTCTGATCCCGGAAGAGGCCGAGCGTGAGATCCATTCGCCCATGCTGGCCTATCTGCAGCTGATCATCCTTGTGGTTGGTACATTGGGCGTGGTGCTGACCTATACGTTCAACCTGTTTGAAGGCAACTGGCTGCTGGGCAAAGAAGGGCGCGAGTTCCTTGAGCAACCCAAATGGGTCAAGGCCGGCATAGTCGTGGCCGCACTGATCTTCCTGTACAACGTGTCGATGACCGTTCTGAAGGGCAAGAAGACCGCGATCACCAACATCTTGTTGCTGGGTCTTTGGGGTCTAGCGCTGCTGTTCCTCTTTGCCTTCTACAACCCGGGCAACCTGTCCTTGGACAAGCAATACTGGTGGTATGTTGTCCACCTGTGGGTCGAAGGCGTGTGGGAGCTGATCATGGCCTCAATCCTGGCCTACCTGATGCTGAAGCTGACCGGTGTCGATCGTGAGGTGGTCGAGAAATGGCTTTATGTCATCGTCGCCGCCGCGCTGTTCTCAGGCATCCTGGGCACCGGCCACCACTATTATTGGATCGGGACACCGGCCTACTGGCAGTGGATCGGGTCGATCTTCTCAAGCCTCGAAGTGATCCCGTTCTTCGCGATGATGACCTTTGCCTTCGTCATGGTCTGGAAAGGCCGTCGTGACCATCCTAACAAAGCCGCGTTGCTGTGGTCGCTGGGCTGTGCCACGCTGGCCTTCTTTGGCGCTGGCGTCTGGGGCTTCCTGCACACGCTGCACGGGGTGAACTACTATACCCACGGTACGCAGATCACGGCCGCACATGGTCACTTGGCCTTCTACGGTGCCTATGTCTGCCTCAACCTGGCGATCTTCAGCTATGCGATGCCGATCCTCAAGAACCGCGATCCGTACAATCAGGTGATGAACATGGGGTCGTTCTGGCTGATGACCAGCGGTATGGTTTTCATGACCTTCGTGCTGACCTTCGGCGGAACCGTGCAGACGCACATGCAGCGCGTGGTCGGAGACTACTTCATGGACGTGCAAGACCAGATCGCGATCTTCTACTGGATGCGCTTTGGCTCTGGCGTCGTGGTGGTCCTTGGTGCGCTGTTGTTCATCTACTCGGTTTGGGTGCCTCGCAAAGAGATCATCGAGCCGGGCGCAGCTGAAACCCCTGCGGAGTGATGCAAATGGATGGCTCCATTCAAATGGGAACGGGGGCGGCTGACGCCCCCTTCTACCTGCCCCAAAGCGATGAATGCGATGTGTTCACCGCCGCCTATGCCAACAACTTGCCGGTCCTGCTGAAAGGTCCGACAGGCTGCGGAAAAACCCGCTTTGTGGCTCATATGGCCGCGCGCCTTGGCCGTCCACTTTACACAGTGGCTTGCCACGACGACCTGGCCGCGGCCGACCTGATCGGGCGATACCTACTGAAAGGTGGCGAAACCGTCTGGGTCGATGGCCCGCTAACCCGCGCGGTGCGCGAAGGCGCAATCTGTTACCTCGATGAAGTCGTCGAGGCCCGCAAGGACGTGACTGTCGTGCTGCACCCGTTGACCGACGACCGGCGCATCCTACCGATCGACCGCACAGGTGAAGAGCTTGAGGCTGCGCCCGGCTTCATGCTGGTGGCGTCTTACAACCCCGGTTATCAGAATATCCTGAAAACCCTGAAACCTTCGACCCGGCAGCGGTTTATCTCGCTGGAGTTCGACTTTCCGTCGCCCCAGATGGAGGCCGAAGTTGTCGCCCAGGAAAGCGGTCTGCCGCTGGAGCGCTGCAAACCACTGGTGCGCCTTGCAGGCAAGCTGCGGGGCCTCAAGGGTCAGGATCTGGAGGAAGGCGTTTCCACCCGTCTGGTCGTCTATGCCGCGACGCTGATCGCACAGGGCATGTCCACCGACCGCGCCATCCTTGCCGCAATGATCGAACCTCTGACGGATGACGAGGATATCAAACGCGGGCTCCTCGATCTTGTCACGGCTGTCTTTGGGTGAGGCCGGCCGATGGTCAAGATCGACTTTGAGCCATGGGAACCCGAAGAAACGATCGGGAAACTGTGGCACACCCTCGCCAGCCGCCTTGATGCACCTGAGGTGCACGTAGGAGCCGCGGTCGACCTCTCTGAGGTCGCGGGGCGGCTGGCAGTCCTTTTCCGAGGGCTGGGAGGTAGTCCGGGCGTTGAATTGCGTCCGGTCTCACCCGAGGTTTCCCGTCATCGTTTGAGCTGGCGTCGCCGGCTGGCTACCGAGACTGAATTGATGCCGCGCGCCTCGTTTGATGGCGAGGTTCTGCGCCTGCCAGATCGTCTGGCGGTGTTTCCCGTGCGCGCGGCCAACGGCGCACTGTACGTCTGGCTGGCGGCCGCGGCCGCCCATGCCGGAACCCGAATTGATGACGATGATCCGTTACGCGCCGACTTGACTGCGCTGATCGCCGCTCGACACATGGTCGAGGCGACACTGGAGGACGCCCCCGGCTTGCGCCCACTTTACGCCGAGCTTTGCAGAGGGGTGCTGCATCAACGCGACATACCCAGCCTTCCACCCGTCGAGGCGGCGGTCGAAGAGCTGATCCGATATAACCTGGGCGAACTTCATCCGTTGTCGGAAAAAGCCGAACAGTTTCTGAAGCTGGACGATGACGTGGTCGCCCCGCGCGGCTATCAGCCGATGCGCCCGATACCCTTGTGGCCCGAACTGCGCGCTGTCGGCTTTTCCGAACACAATGAGGTCGAAAACCCAGACACTGAAGGCCCGCCCGAAGAATCTGGCGAGAAAACCCATCGCGCCCGCCGCCGCAAATCGGATCAGGCATCTCGCAGTGACAGTTTCATCCTGCACAAGTTCGAAGCCATCCTCAGCTGGGCTGAGTTTCTTAACATCAATCGCCGTATCGATGACGATGATCCCGACAACGCCAAAAAGGCTGCCGACGACCAAGAAGAGATTGGCCTTGGACAAATCGCAAAAGCCCCGCCCACCAAGCTGAAACTGCATCTGGACCTCGCCCCTGAGGATGTGAACCGAGAGCGTTTGTCGGGCCGTATCCTCTATCCCGAATGGGATGTGCGTACGGGTCGGTATCTGCCCGATCACGTCAATGTTCTGCTCTCGGATGCAGATATCCGCGAAGACGCTGCGGAGTTTGGCAAGGACCCAGCCACCGCCCGCCGTATCCGCGCGGTCAAGCGCCAGTTCGAGGCGTTGCGCCCCGGTCGTGTCATGACGCGCGGCCATCTGGATGGCGACCAACTGGATATCGAGGCCGCCGTGCGGGCACAGGTTGATCGCTGCGCAAATGGTGAAGGGACCGAGCGTATCTGGATGCAATCCCGTCCCGAGGCGCGCGACCTTGCCGTCTCGATCCTGCTGGATGTCAGCCGCTCCACTGAAAGCGCCGTCACAGGACGGGCCGTAATCGACATCGCGCGCGAGGCACTGGCCGCGCTGGCTTGGGGCCTGAACGCCTGTGGTGACGATTTCGCCATCCACGCCTTCAGTTCGCTAAAACGCCAGCGCGTCTACGTCCAGCGCTGCAAACGCTTTGATGAGCCGATGGGTACGACCGTCGAACAGCGCATCGCATCGCTGCGGCCGGGCCATTACACGCGGCTTGGGGCCGCGATCCGCCATTGCTCGGCCGATCTAGCAGGTCAAACCCGAAAGCGCCGATTGCTGTTGGTCATCACCGATGGCAAGCCTAACGATCTGGACCATTACGAGGGGCGCCATGGTATCGAAGATACCTGCATGTCCGTCCGCGAGGCGCGCCGCGCCGGGCATTCGGTGTTCGGTGTGACCATCGACAAAACCGGCAAAAGTTGGTTCCCGCGAATGTTCGGACAAGGTGGGTTTGCGGTCATCCCCGACCCGCACCGCCTGACCATGGCGCTGCCGCAGATCTACCGCCAATTGGTTGGCGCATGAGCGATACCTCCCTGATCGACGAGCTTCCAGGTGAGTTGTTGATGTGGGTGCTCATCATCTCGGAGCTGTTGGTATTCGGGGCAGGCTTGATCGCCTTCATGGCCGTTCGCCTGACCGACCCGGCGGGCTTTGCCGAGGCGCAGTCGCATCTGTATCGCACGGGTGCGGCCTTCAATACAGCAGTGCTGGTCACGTCAGGTTACCTCGCCGCGCAGGCGCTGCACTGGCGCAAGGCGGCACGACGTGGTGCCGCGCGTCTTGCCTTGATCGGTGCTGCCCTGCTGGGAGTAGTGTTCCTGATCATCAAAGGTGTCGAGTACACGGGAAAAGCGGCGCAGGGGATCACGTTTGAGACCCACCCGTTTTTCATGTTCTACTACCTGCTGACCGGGTTTCACGCAGCACATGTGTTGGCAGGGGTGGGTTTCCTGCTGCTCGTTGCTTGGAGCGACGATGCACGTAATATCGAGGCTGGCGCTCAGTTCTGGCACATGGTCGACCTGGTATGGATCATGCTGTTTCCAGTGATTTACCTTCTGGGATAGGCACCGTGTCACAGGCTTCATCTTTTTTCAAAAACTCCCGCCGGAGGCTCCTGAACTCACTCCCGCGTGCTTGGCTTACGTTGCTCGCGCTAAGCCTTGTTTCCGCATTGTTGACTATGCTGCCGGTACTACCGGAGCTTCTGGGCGCCGGTATCCTGATCCTCGCACTGATCAAAGCTCGCATTGTCCTCGCACGGTATTTGGACCTTGCGAAAAGTCAGGTCTGGCTGCGCGGGTTCACAGCGGTGCTGACGGGCTTTGTGCTCGTCATCTTTTCCCTCTACCTCATGTGACCAAGGAAAAAGCCGCCTTCAAGAGCGGCAAGTTCTCAGGTGCGATTGGGCACCATGGCTATTGAGCGGCCATCGGCATCCGCGCGATCTGGCAGCGGTGCCACAGGGCCGACAGGGCGCCGACCAGATGGTCGATATCCTCGTCCGTATGCACAGGCGAAGGGGTGATCCGCAAACGCTCGGTCCCTTTGGGCACAGTTGGGTAGTTGATCGGCTGGATATAGATACCGAACTCTTCCAACAGCGTATCCGAGATGAATTTGCATTTCATCGGATCGCCTACCATCACGGGGATGATATGGCTGGGGTTAGGAAGGTGAGGAATCCCTTCGGCATCCAGTCGGGCACGTACCTGCCCCACGCGTACTTTTTGAAGATCACGTTCGGCATTCGACTGTTTCAGATGCCGGATCGAGGCCGCAGCACCAGCTGCAATCGCGGGGGGCAGGGCCGTCGTAAAGATGAACCCGCTGGCAAAGCTGCGCACAAAGTCGCAAAGCGCAGCCGAGGCAGCGATATAACCGCCGACCACGCCGAATGCCTTGCCCAGCGTACCCTCGATCACGGTCAGCCGGTCCATCAGCCCCTCACGCTCGGCAATGCCGCCGCCACGCGGACCATACAGACCAACGGCGTGAACCTCATCCAGATAGGTCATCGCGCCGTATTTGTCGGCCAAATCGCAGATACCCTTGATCGGAGCGATGTCGCCGTCCATCGAATAGACAGATTCAAACGCGATCATCTTGGGCGCGTTGGGGGCGGCCGCGGCCAGTTTCGCCTTGAGGTCTTCAAGGTCGTTGTGCTTCCAGATGACCTTTTGCGCGCGCGAATGGTGGATGCCTTCGATCATCGACGCGTGATTCAACGCATCAGAGAAAACGATCAGGCCGGGGATTTTGGCCGCCAGAGTTCCCAGCGCGGCCCAGTTCGAGACATAGCCCGAAGTGAACAGCAGCGCGGCCTCTTTCCCGTGCAGATCGGCCAGTTCATTTTCCAGCAGCACGTGGTCATGTGTTGTGCCCGAGATGTTGCGCGTGCCACCCGCACCTGCACCGCAGCGATCCAGTGCGTCATGCATCGCACCAATCACCTCCGAATGCTGCCCCATGCCCAAATAGTCGTTGGAACACCAGATCCGCACATCTCGCTGCACCGCTCCATCAGTCTGGCGCGCGTTCGGGAAGGCCCCGCAGTTCCGTTGCAGATCTATGAAAACGCGATAGTTTCCTTCATCCCGCAAATCATTAAGGCTTTGGGTGAAAAATCGCTGGTAGTCCATCTCACACACTCCCGGGGATACTGGCTTTGACCTGAGGTTAGGCATGGTGGCGGTGCGATGACATGACAATTGTCAAGTTGTGGCGCAGGAAAAAGCTGGTGCAGAGGATTCAGGTTTGGCATAGCCATAAGGCAACGAATGTACCGGCTGAGAGATTGGCCAGGGAAAAAGGGGGCACTTCTTGGCCCATGAAACACAAAAGGCAATCGCCAGACAGTCGTTACTGCTGAAAAGCCTGCCAGAGCACCATATCGACAAACTGCTCAGCCATGCGATCTGGCGGCGCTACGACCGGGGTGAGACGATCTTTCTGCAGGAGGAAGAGGCCAAAGCCGTACACGTGGTTCTGGCGGGTTGGGTCAAGCTGTTTCGCATGGCGCCCACTGGGGCCGAGGCCGTCGTCAGTGTCTTTACCCGTGGCGAAAGCTTTGGTGAGGCGGTCGCGCTGCGCAATGTGCCTTACCCAGTCTCTGCCGAGGCTGTTTCGGCCTGCGAAATCATGCATATTCCCAGCCCGCTTCTTTTGTCCCTAATGCGCGAAGACCCTGAGATTGGCGTGTCGATCCTGGCTTCGACCTTTACCCATTTGCATTCACTGGTCGCGCAGCTGGAGCAGCTCAAGGCCCAAACCGGCGCGCAAAGAGTGGCCGAGTTTTTGCTGAACCTGTCCGACAAGGTGTCCGGCGGCTGCGAGGTTGAGCTGCCTTATGATAAAATGCTGATTGCCGGGCGCCTGGGCATGAAACCCGAAAGTCTGAGCAGAGCGTTTTCGCGACTCAAGCCGGTGGGTGTGAAGATCAATCGCAATCACGCCGAAATCGCGGATATCCAAGGCCTGCGTGACTATGCCGAACGCGACTCGTCCGAGAAGTAGCGCACATTCCGCTTCGATAGGGTTATTAGCGCAGACATTTTGGCATATTTGCTAGCGTTTTTTCGCATATTTGTGTACAATGATGCCAGTTCTGCCGCGTATTTCGGCGGGGGGTGCAGCATGACACACGACCGCAACGGTGGCCCTGACAGGCCGCCCTTGGTTGCGCTCAGCGTCGCCAAGGTCGCTCTTTCGGTTCGGGCCAAGCTGCTGGTGGCTTTTCTAGGAATAACCGGTCTGCTGGTCTGTTTGGTGTTGTTCGGTCTATATGCCTTGCATCAGGCCAATCTGCGGTCCGAGACGATGATGCGCGATCAGGAGCGTATTGCGTTTTTTAATGACACCCACACGACGATCTCGAACCTGAACACACATCTACTGTCCTTGTTCGTTCCGCAGAACCTGAAAGACTTTCCTCGTCAGAACGGAATTCTGGGAGCTTCTACGCGTTCGATACTTCACGTTTCGGCGGCGCTGGAGCGTAACCTTGCCCTTGGTTTTCGCAGTTTCGGACAGCCGGGAATGCCGGATGCGCAGGCGATCGCGAACCTTCGATCTGACCTTCAGGACATTTTACCGGCACTCACTGAACTGCGCCGTCTGAACCGCGAAGGCGATCTGTTAGCCGCTGCGCAACACGGTATCGACCACATGTTCGAGCCGCTCCAAGCCATGCAGCGCGAGGCGTATACCGTGGCGCAGGATGTCGAACAGGAAGTGCGCGAACTGGCGAGGACAACAGAACAGGCATATTTGACCTCACGCCTAAGCATCACGGCTGCGGCGATCGCAGCGATTGGGATTGCCCTTTTGTTGGGATATTCGATTTCGTCGTCCCTGTTGTGGCCGATCGAACGCATCCACGCGGTGCTCAGCAAGCTGTCCCGGGGTGGGTTCGACAACCGGATTACGGTTCCCAATCGGGACGAACTGGGCGAGCTGGCAAACCACGTGAACCAAACCAGCGAAAAACTGGGCGCGCTCTACGGTCAAGTCGAAGTGCAAAAAGCCCAGCTGGCCGATTTGAATGCAGCGCTGGAAACTCGGGTCGCCAACCAGATAGAAGAGATCGAGCGCACCAATCGTCTGAAACGTTTCTTGCCGGCGCAGGTGGCAGCGATGATTGTCGGCGCGACGGATGAGGCGGATGTCTTGAGAACCCGTAAGGCCGAGATCACGGTTCTTTTTGCTGATCTGCGCGGGTTCACGGCCTTCGCCACCGTTGCCAATGCGGATCAGGTTGTCGCGGCGCTCAACTCATTTCACGGCACTTGCGGGCCGCTTGTTGAGGCCTGCGGGGGAACATTGGAACGGTTTCTTGGCGACGGTTTGATGGTTTTGTTCGGCGCGCCGGTGCCGCTGGATGATGCTGCGCAGCGAGCCGTTGAACTGGCCCAGAAAATGCAAGTGGATGTTCGAAAGGCGATGGTCCCATACAGGGCCGGTATAGCGCAGCATGGTCTTGGCCTCGGCATTGGGATCGCAACGGGCGCAGCAACCTTGGGTCGGATTGGTTTTGAGGGTCGTCTGGATTACTCGGCCATCGGGCCTGCGCCCAATCTGGCGGCACGCCTGTGTGAAATCGCCAAGGACGGTCAGGTGCTTGTCTCAAATGCAACTGCGCGTCAGGTCCGGATAGATATGACCCCGGCGGGACCGTTCGATCTGAAAGGCATAGGAACCCGCGTTTCGGCCTTTGAATTGGCGCGTCTGGTCGAAAGCCGGGCGGCGCCTCACGTTTGTGCACCCTATCCCTGACAAATGCAGGGAGTTGCGCCCGTCGTAACTTCAAAAGACGGGGGCAGGCGGTAATGTGCCAACGATAAGCGCGCCTGCAAGCTAATAGACCGAGCCAACCAAAACGGTTTCAGCGCCCGAGCTGATGACGGTCCAATGGGAACGGCAACTCACCCGATGCGTGGGTCAGCGAGTGTGTTTGATTTGAGGTGAGTGTGACGAACCGACTGTTTGCCGGGGCGCGGTCCTTTTCATCCTACCTGACGGATAATTGTCCCGCAAAGCGTTGATTTCGGATGTCGTCCGGGGATGTCTTGTAGTGGGCGCGAAAGGCGCGACCCAGAGCGACGGCAGAAGAAAATCCGGTGGCCGCCGAAATCTCTCGCTGCGACAGATCCGTTGTCCGAAGCAACGTGTCAGCCCGTTCCAGACGCAGCTCTCTGTACGTTGTCAAAAGCTTTGTGCCGGTTCTGTTCAGGAACCGACGCTGCAACTGTCGGGTAGACGTACCCAGTATTTGCGCCAGATCAGAGATCCGCAATGGCTCCTCAAGATTATCACTCATCGTTTCGATGGCTCGTCGCACTTGTGGATCGGCCTCGGACCTTTGGAAAAGCCGGATTGCAAGATGGCTCTTGGCGGTCTTTTTTGGCTCGGACAGGCCGATGTATCCGCGCAGAGTGTCTGCGAGGTGCTCTCCGTGATCGATCGACACGAAATTGGACAACAACCGTAATGCGCTTAACCGGGTCGATGCGCTGTGCAAACGGTTATCATAGGCTAAGTGGGTACCCGATCCATCTTCGATCAGTCCGATTTCCTGCGCTGCGGCCGTGAAGTTGGGATGCACCGCGGCGACTGTTTTTTCTGCCCGCCCGATCTGAGCAAGCAGCAAAACGGCGCTGCCGACAAGTATTGTGCGCGACGACAGGTTCACAACCTGTGAGGTCCAGGTTTTCTCAGAGTCATCCAACCGCCAGTTTTCGTGGATATCCCCCCAAAACAGTGCCGTTCGCCCAGACCAGTACAGCGGCCCTTCGACCGGGTCTTTAGCCAACCTGCGAATGTTGATGATGTAAGAATGATGTTCGACCAACCTGTTCAAGGCATCAAAGAAATCCAGGACGATCTGTGCAGATGCTTCGGTGTCCGCGCCAGAGAGGACAACATCGACGTGATGATTTCTGTTGGGTGTTTGCCTGGCAACGCAGGCTTGCCGTGAACGGGCATTTTTGAGGACATAGTGTTTCATTGTTCCTCCACCTGATGGTCTTCGGCTTTGCCCTTCGGGGCACCGCACATTTCTTATGGCCGACCCCCATAGTTTCGGGGGTCGGTCGTGAGTTTCAGCCCGCTTACTCTGCGGCTTCTTCGTAAGCGTCCATTGGGGGGCATGTGCATATTAGGTTTCTGTCGCCGTATGCGTTGTCGACGCGGTTTACGGGGGACCAGTATTTGTCGACGCCCATGGATCCTGGGGGGAAGCAGGCCTGTTCGCGGCTATAGGGCCGGTCCCAGTCGCCGACCAGATCGCGCACCGTGTGGGGGGCGTTTTTCAGCGGGTTGTTCTCCGCGTCGATCTTGCCGTCGATGATGTCCTGCGCTTCCGCGCGGATGGACAGCATGGCGTCGCAGAAGCGGTCCAGTTCGTCCTTGGGTTCAGATTCCGTGGGCTCGACCATCAAGGTGCCGGCCACCGGCCAGGACATGGTGGGCGCATGGAAGCCGGAATCGACCAGACGCTTGGCGATGTCGTCGACGCTGACCTGCGCCGCCTCATCCAGCGGGCGGGTATCCAGAATGCACTCATGCGCCACCCGGCCCGTGTCCGAGGTGTAGAGGATCGGATAGGCCTCCTGCAGGCGTGCCGCGATGTAGTTGGCGTTCAGGATTGCCACTTTCGTGGCCTGCGTCAGACCGGCACCGCCCATCAGCAGCACATAGGCCCAGCTGACCGGCAGGATCGAGGGCGAGCCGAACGGCGCCGCCGAGACCGGACCCACGGCGGTGCCGTATTCCGGGTGGCCGGGCAGGTGCTCTTCCAGATGTGCCTTGACGCCGATCGGGCC
Organism: Ruegeria sp. Alg231-54; assembly: GCF_900143525.1. Classification (GTDB taxonomy): domain Bacteria; phylum Pseudomonadota; class Alphaproteobacteria; order Rhodobacterales; family Rhodobacteraceae; genus Ruegeria. Next base: position 72,365 of record NZ_FREZ01000015.1, read on the forward strand.
CATGCCGGGGCCGCCACCGCCATGCGGGATGCAGAAGGTCTTGTGCAGGTTCAGGTGGCTGACGTCGCCGCCGATATCGCCGGGGCGCGAGAGACCAACCATGGCGTTCATGTTGGCGCCGTCGATATAGACCTGACCGCCGTGGTCATGGGTGATCTGGCAGACCTCCTGAACGGTGGTCTCGAACACGCCATGGGTCGAGGGGTAGGTGATCATGCAGGCGGCCAGATGGTCCGAATGCTTTTCAGCCTTGGCGCGGAAGTCGGCCAGATCGATATTGCCCTTGTCATCGGCTTGCACCGGCACAACCTGATAGCCCACCATCTGCGCCGAGGCCGGGTTGGTGCCATGCGCCGAGGTCGGGATCAGGCAGACATTGCGGTGCGCCTCACCCCGCGCGGCGTGATAGTTGCGGATGGTCAGCAGGCCTGCGTACTCGCCCTGCGCGCCCGAGTTGGGCTGCTGCGAGATCGCGTCATAGCCAGTGATCTGGCACAGCTTGTCGTTCAGATCGTCGATCATCTCATGATAGCCCTGCGCCTGATCTTGCGGGCAGAACGGGTGCAGGTTGCCGAACTCGGGCCAGGTGACCGGGATCATCTCGATCGTGGCGTTCAGCTTCATGGTGCAGGACCCCAGCGGGATCATCGCCCGGTCCAGCGCCAGGTCGCGGTCGGCCAGACGGCGCATATAGCGCGTGATCTCGGCCTCGGCCCGGTTCTTGTGGAAGATCTCGTGGGTCAGATAGGCGCTTTCGCGCAGCGCATAATCCGGCAGGCGGTAGAGCTTGTTCGAGCTGTCATCCTTGCGATCGATGCCGAAGGCACCCCAGACGGCCTCGATGGTCTCGGGGCGGGTCTGTTCGTCCAGGCTGATGCCCACTTTGGTGTCGCCGACCTTGCGCAGGTTGACGCCGCGGGCCACGGCGGCCTCCATCACGACATTCTGCAGGTGGCCGACCTCGACCGTGATGGTGTCGAAGAACACCTCCGGCTCGACGGCAAAGCCTGCCTCTTCCAGACCGGCGGCCAGACGCGAGGTCTTGCGGTGCACCGATTGCGCGATGGCTTTGATGCCATCGGGGCCGTGATAGACGGCATACATCGAGGCAATCACCGCCAGCAGCGCCTGCGCGGTGCAGACGTTCGAGTTGGCTTTCTCGCGGCGGATGTGCTGTTCACGGGTCTGCAGGGCCAGGCGGTAAGCCTTGTTGCCGCGCGCGTCGATCGACACGCCGATGATCCGGCCGGGCATCGACCGCTTCAGCTTGTCACTGGTCGCCATATAGGCTGCGTGCGGGCCACCATAGCCCATCGGCACGCCAAAGCGCTGGGTCGAGCCGATGGCAATATCCGCGCCCATCTCACCGGGTGACTTCAGCAGCGCCAGCGACAGGATGTCGGCGGCGACGATGGCGATGGCTTTGTGTTCGTGCAGGGCGGCGATCTCGTTCGTGAAGTCGCGCACATGGCCGTGGGTGCCGGGATACTGGAAGATCGCGCCAAAGACCGACCCTGCGTCCAGCGTGTCCGGGTCGGCCACCTGCACATCGATGCCCAGAGGCTCAGCCCGGGTTTTGATCACCGCGATGGTCTGCGGGTGGCAGTTCTTGTCCACGAAGAAGGCCGCGTTGTTGGCCTTCGACCGGCCACCGCGTTTGGCCATCGCCATGGCTTCGGCAGCAGCAGTCGCCTCGTCCAGAAGCGAGGCGTTGGCCACGTCCAGCCCGGTCAGGTCGCTGACCATGGTCTGGAAGTTCAGGAGAGCCTCAAGACGGCCCTGGCTGATCTCGGGCTGATAGGGCGTATAGGCGGTGTACCAGGCCGGGTTTTCCAGGATGTTGCGCAGGATCGGCGCAGGCGTGGTGGTGCCATAGTACCCCTGGCCGATCAGCGAGGTCAAAACCTTGTTCTTGCTCGCCACCTCTTTCATGTAAAAGAGCGCATCGCGTTCGGTCATCGCCGGACCCCAATCCAGCGGTTCCTTCTGCCGGATCGCAGGCGGGACGGTGGCGTCGATCAGCTGGTCCAGCGTCTTGAAGCCAATCACCTTGAGCATGTCGCGCATTTCCGTCGGGCTGGGCCCGATATGGCGGCGGTTGGCGAAGTCATAGGCTTCGTAGTCGGTCAGTTTGAAGGCCATAGGTCATGCTCCTCAGGGAATGTCTCGCCCGGCCGCTCTGGCAGGAGCCTCCGGCGGGGATATTTTTAGCCAGATGAAGGGGCGGATCCGCGAAAGGACCCGCCGTTTGGGTTTACCCGATCAGGGCCTTGTAGCCGTCCAGATCCATCAGATCTTCCAGCTGCGCGGCATCCGCGATCTTGATCTTGTAGATCCAGGCTTCACCCTCGGGGTCTTCGTTCAGCGCGCCGGGGTTGTCGGCCAGCGCTTCGTTGACCTCGGTGATCTCGCCATCGACCGGGGCGTAGAGCTCGGACGCGGCCTTGACGGATTCGATCACGCCGATCTCGCCGCCTTTTTCGAACTCGTCGCCTGCTTCCTGCTGCTCCACGAACACCACGTCGCCCAGCTGTTCAGCCGCGTGCTTGGTGATGCCCAGAGTGGCCGTGTCGCCTTCGACGGTCAGCCATTCATGCTCTTCGGAATAATAGGTTGCCATGTTTGTCTCTCTCCTGACTTCAACGCTTGTAATTCTGTTTGACGAAGGGCAGCGCCACGATCTGCGCCGGCTGTGGCTTGCCCCGGATGATCAGGTTCACCGTCTCGCCCGGCTCACCGTGGCCCTTGGAAACATAGCCCATCGCCACCGGTCCGCCGACCGTGGGGCCAAATACGCCCGAGGTGATCTGACCGATCGTATTGCCCTCGGCGCACTGGATTTCCACGCCCTGACGCGCTGGTGCGCGGCCATCGGGCTTGATGCCAACCAGCTTTTTAGCAGGGCCTTCGGCCAGTTCCTTCTGCACGCGGTCTGCGCCCGGAAAGCCGCCTTCTTCCTTGCGGCGCTTCTGGATCGCCCAGCCGAGGCTGGCCTCAATCGGCGAGGTGCTCTGGTCGATGTCATTGCCATAGAGGCACAGACCCGCCTCCAGCCGCAGGCTGTCGCGCGCGCCCAGACCGGCCGCTTCGCAATCCTCATGCGCCAGGAAGGCTTTCGAAACTTCGATCGCCTTGTCCTCGGGGATCGAGATCTCATATCCGTCCTCACCGGTGTAGCCCAGACGCGAGATGCGGCAGTCTACGCCGTTGATCGGGGCCTCAGTGGTTTCCATGAACTTCAGGTCGCGGGCGGCAGGGCACAGATCCCCAACCACGTTTTCCGCCGCAGGGCCTTGCACCGCCACCAGCGCGCGGTCAAAGATCTCGACCACTTCGACGCCGTCAAGGTGTTCACGCATATGCGGAATGTCCTGATGACGCAGCGCTGCATTCACCACCACGAAATAGTAATCCCCCGCATTCGACACGATCAAATCGTCCATGATCCCGCCATCCGCGTTGGTAAAGAAACCGTACCGCGCCTTGCCCGGCTTCAGGGTCGCGTAGGCCTGCGGGCACAGAGCTTCCAGCTTCTCACCCACATTCTCACCGCGCAGGATCACCTGGCCCATATGAGACACATCAAACAACGCCGCCTTCTCACGACACTGCTTATGTTCCCCCATAATCCCCAAAGGATACTGAACAGGCATCTCCCACCCAGCAAAATCAACCAACTTACCTCCCAACTCAACGTGCAAAGAATGCAATGGGGTGCGTTTGGGTGCGTCAGACATGGCAGAGACCTTTCCTAAGACCTTGGCAACATTGCCGCATGGATTGCAACGTTATCTCTGTATTGTCGCCAATTGACACCAAGGTTCCTAGGACTGTGCAGCGAGTCAACAGGCTTCGACTGCTGGCGGTCTTTTGGTCCCCCGAGGGCGGCGTTGCAGAGGCATGTATACGGCCGCATGCAGCGACCTTGTATCCTATAGGAAACTTTTTTCCGTTAGGCAACATCGCATGCGACGTGCCATGGGCAAATTTCTGCGGCGAACAAAAGACAGCCGAGCCATCAAACTGATTTTTAGCCGCTTTCTGCTAAAGGGCTCTGGCACCAACCCTGAACCTACCCTAAGACTTCGCGCAAGAGGGGACGCAATGGCACATATCACACTGGTGCGTCACGGGCAGGCCAACACCACCGCACGTGACGAAGTAAACTATGACAAGCTCAGCGATCTGGGCCATCAGCAAGCCCGTTGGCTGGGCGCGCATCTGCAGAACACACAAGCGTTCTACCCGCGCGTCTATTGCGGAACCCTGTCGCGCCATGTGGAAACCGCCGCCAGCATGGGACTGCCCGAACCTACCCGTGATCCACGCCTCAATGAGATCGAATACTTCAACATTGCGAAATTGTATGAAGAGCAACATGGCATCCCCGTACCGACCGACCGGGAAGGGTTTGTCGACCATCTGCCCCGAACTTTTGCCGCATGGGCCAGAGGCGAGATCGAGGAAACGCCCGAGACCTTTGAGGAGTTCGAAACACGCGTCTCGGACGCTTTGCGCGATATCGGAACCGAGGGCGGGCCAGCGATTGTCGTGACATCGGGCGGGTTGATTTCGATGGTGGTTCGGCAGGCGATGGGACTGGACATACAGGCGATGGCGCGGGTGGCTCTTGCCATCATGAACACCTCAATGCATCGTCTGCACCCGATAGGCGCGCAGTTGAGCCCGGTTCTGTTCAACGCAGTCCCGCATCTGGAAGCGCCAGACAGGCAGTTTGCCCAAACGCATCTGTAATCCAAGCCCGGAGGCACTCTGATGCAGCTTTATTATGCACCCCGCACCATTTCGATCGCCGTTGCCATCGCCTTGGAGGAGGCCGGCCTGGACTATGAAGCGGTACGTCTGGACTTCGCCGAAGGCGACCAGACCAAACCGGCCTACAAACAGATCAATCCAAAAGGCCGTGTGCCTGCATTGGCGGTTGATGGCGGTATCCTGACTGAAACAGGGGCGTTGCTGGAATATGTCGCTACGGTTGCGCCTGACGCAAATCTTGTCCCCGCCGATCCTGTCATGGCGGCCCGTATGCGCGAAGTGATGTATTATCTGGCCTCGACCATGCATGTGAACCACGCACACAAGCTGCGCGGGGCCCGTTGGGCCGACAAGAAAGCCAGCTGGAAAGACATGACCGCCAAGGTCGCCCAGACCATGACCACGTCCTGTGAGTACATCGTATCAAACGGATTGCGCGGGCCCTTTGTGTTGGGCGATACGGTCTCGCTGGCGGACGCCTATCTGTACGTGGTGTGCAGCTGGCTGGAAGGTGACGGTGTGGACGTGTCGGCCTTTCCCAAAATCCTCGCTTTCCGCGAGGCGATGGAGGCGCGCGCCTCGGTTCAGGCGGTGCGCGCCGCCGGGATGATTTGAGTAAAGGACGACGCATGACACATCTTTGGGTCCGGGCAGAGCAACGCCCGAATGAAGAACGGGTTGGATTGACCCCAGAAGGCGCGGCGTCCCTGATTGCGGCAGGCATCCGGGTAACCGTCGAGGAAAGCCATGTCCGCGCTATTCCGATAGACGGCTACAAAAACGCAGGCTGCGAGATTGCGCCCGAGAATTCCTGGCCCGATGCCCCCCTTGATGCCATCGTCTTTGGTTTGAAGGAATTGCCAGAGGACGGCACCCCCCTGCCCCATCGCCACATCATGTTCGGCCACGCCTATAAGGGTCAGCATTCTGGCCGCGCCCTACTGCAGCGGTTCAAGGCCGGGGGCGGAACGCTTTATGATCTGGAATACCTTGTGGACGAGAACGGCCGTCGCGTCGCGGCCTTCGGGTATTGGGCTGGTTATGCTGGCGCAGCTGTCACCCTGAAAGCATGGGCGGCGCAGCAACGGAATGAGGAATGCCCGCCCATTGGTGTGTATTCGGGCAAGGACGCGCTGAATGCTGAATTACTGGCCGAGTTGAACGCCACAGGCGCCAATCGTCCCTGCGCCATCGTGATCGGCGCGCTGGGTCGCGTGGGTGCAGGCGCCGCCGACCTGTGCGAGGCCATGGGCGTCAGTGTCACCAAATGGGACATGGCTGAAACCGCCAGCGGCGGGCCTTTCCCCGAAATTCTGGAACATGACCTGTTTCTGAACTGCATTTTTGCCCGCCCGGGCACCCCGATCTTTGTTCCGCGAGAGTCGCTGACCAGCCAGCGTAACCTGACCGCCATTGGTGATGTCGCCTGCGACCCGGACAGCGATTACAACCCGGTACCCGTTTACGACCGCGCCACCACGTGGGACGCCCCCGCCTTGCGCGTCGCGTCGGATCCGGTGATGGATGTCATGGCAATCGACAATCTGCCCTCGATGCTGCCAGTCGAAAGCTCGGAAGACTATGCCGCGCAATTGCTGACAACTCTGCTGACGTTGAAAGAGATCGAAAGCGGTGTTTGGGGTCGAGCACAGGACGAGTTTCGCAAACATGTCTGAGCCGGTGCACACATGGAATACTTGATCGGCGGTGCGGCAGCGGTTCTTGGTACGATCTGCTGGCTACCGCAGACCCTGAAAACGTGGCGTAGCCGCGAAACCAAGGACCTGTCTCTGCCTGCAAACCTGCTGATCCTGACAACACTGACATTGTGGTTGGCCTACGGATTAATGATCGCTGCATGGCCTCTGATCCTGGGCAACGTGATATCGATCCTTCTTGTCGGTGCGATCGTGATCGCGAAACTGAAATTCGGCTGAACAGCCATAGAGGAGCTTAAGCATGACCATCCATTGGTGTGGCACCGGCCTGTCGGCCATCCCCGGCCTGCGTCGCCTGATTGAAGGCGGGCACAAGGTCACTGTCTGGAACCGGACCATTGAAAAGGCCAAGGCCGAAATCGGAGACCTGACCGACGACATTCGTGCCTTTGACATCGACGCACTGGGCGCAGTGCTGGAAAAAGGCGACGTTATCGTCTCAATGCTGCCGGGCGATTGGCACGTTCCGCTGGCGGAACTTGCGATTTCCAAAGAGGCCAATTTTGTCTCATCCTCTTACATTGCGCCCGAGATGCGCGCATTGGATGACAAGGCCCGCGAGGCCGGTGTGGCGCTGGTGAATGAGGTCGGGCTTGATCCGGGTATTGACCACCTGATGGCACACGCCCTGATCGCCGATTATCGCGCCTCGGACGCGTTTGATGCGCAGAACCACCTGAGCTTTATCTCGTATTGCGGCGGCATTCCGAAGAACCCCAACCCGTTCCGCTACAAGTTCAGCTGGTCGCCTTTGGGTGTGCTCAAAGCGCTGCGTTCACCGTCGAAGTCGATCCGCGATTATGCGCCGCTGGATGTCGCGCGCCCATGGGATGCAATCAGCAGCTATATCGCCCCCCTGCCAACACCTGAAAGCTTCGAGGTCTATCCGAACCGCGACTCTCTGCCTTTCATGGAAGAATATCAGTTCGAGGATCACTGGACCGTCAAGGAATTCGTCCGCGGCACCTTGCGCCTGAATGGCTGGGCCGATGCGTGGTCGGATGTGTTCAGCGAGATTGAAACCCTGTCCGGACCCGAGGGAGACGCGCGCCTGAAGGAAATGTCGGACCAGTTCTGGGACGAAAACGCCTATGACGAAGGGGAACCGGACCGTGTGGTTCTGTGCGTAGGACTGAAGGCCGAGAAAGACGGAACACCCGTCTGGCACAAAACCTATGTCATGGACGCCTGGGGCGACGCGCGCGGCACGGCAATGGCGCGACTGGTGTCTATCCCGGTCTCGCTGGCGGTCGAAGCGGTCCTGAATCGTGCGATCGCCGTCGGTGTCCATGCAGCACCCAGCGATCCAAAACTGGTGCAGGGCTGGATGGCCGAGATCGACAAGCTGGCGCAGCATTTACAGGTGGTCGATCACACTGCCTAAATTCGCATTAAAAAGCCACTCCTGTATGTCGGAGTGGCTTTTATCTTCGTCTCTGTCGCCGGTATCAAACTCGGCTATCGCCACAGCTTCAGGTGAACCGTTGGATCGTATCGTCAAGATCGCTGCGGTTTATGCCCAGCTCGGACAGTTCCTGATCGGAAAAGCTGTCCAAATACTGTGCGGCCCGCACGATATCGGCGCTGATCGCACGTAGTTGCATGGCGCGGTCGAACAATTGCAGGGCACTGGTCGTGGGCGTCAATTGCTTGCTTGGCGGGATGACATCAAACATGGGTACTACCTCATAACTGGTTACGCGGGTTCTTTTTCGGCACTTGGTTACTGCCGATAGGGTGCGCCGTGATAAACGCTTTGATACGCGCGTTGCTTGATTTCAGCCCGAGGGACGCCGATGTCGCTCAGTTGGCAATCGTTTAGCGCCTCCAGGTCGTGGACTGTTTTGGCGAAAATCCTGCGGCGGAAATGCTCGGTTCGGGCCTCTGCATAATCCGCAAACAGCGTGGAAAAAACGTTACCGTTCGGGGTTATTGTCTGTGTCGCTTCCATGGTCTTCTCCTCCTGAATTTGGATTGCGGTTGTGGTCACAATTCAAATAAAGGAACCGGTTCTTAAGGAGAGAACACCGTTTCATTAAGCTCTGTTAACGAAGCTTTCTGTGTATGATTTGAGGCCGAGGTTTGTAGCTTGGAAAGCTTTGGCCCGTGATGAACGTAGAGCCGTTGGATGCGGAACAGGCGGTGTTCGGGCATCACCAAATTGGTTCTCGGTACAGCGCAAAGCATGGGCCGCTACGATCGCAGCGGCCCATGGAAATTCTTAGACTTCGTCCGGGTTCGGAACGATCAGTGTCGGGATATTCGACCGACGCAAGACACGTTTCGCCACCGTTCCGAGGAAGGTGTGCGAAAAGCCGTGGTCATGTGCGCCAAGCACGATCAGATCGCACCCCATCTCGACCGAGCGCCGCAGGATCACCTCGGCTGGGTGCCCGTCGGTGACCTCGATCGAGGTCACCTGATCACGGATCTTGGCGTCATCGCCTTCGAACTGCGCCCAGAACTTGGCTTGCCGTTCGGCCAGCACCTTGCGCACCATTTCATGGCGACGCTGGGCCGCGGTTTTACGCGTCTCTTCATTCAGGATGAACATGTCCATCGTGATCTTCGCGTCGTCCGATAGGGGTTCGTTCACATGCAGGACGTGAATTTCTGCCCCTGTTGCCATCGCAATGCTGGCCGCATTGCGCATGGCGTGACCCGAGTTTTCCGACAGATCGGTGGCGAACAGGATATTTGTCACCATTTGTTTCATAGCATCATCCTTTCAGGTCAGTAGCCCAGCAGCCTTGGCAGCCATAGCGACAGCTCGGGGAAGAACGCGATGATGAAGATCGCGATCGTGTTGGCCGCTGCAAAGGGCAATGCACGGATCGAGATCTGCTCGATCGTTATGTTCGAAATACCCGATGCGATGAACAGGTTTTCACCCAGCGGCGGCGTCTGGAAGCCGATACCCAGCGTACAGACCATCACCACACCGAAGTGGATCGGGTCGATACCGACCGAATAGGCCACAGGCAGCATCACCGGAACCAGGATCAGGATGGTCGCCAGTGTCTCCATGAACATACCGACGAACAGCAGGAAGAAGATGATCAGCGCCCAGATCACATAAAGGTTGTCGGTAAAGCTGAGCATCGAGTCCGCGATGATCGCCGGGATCTGGTTTTCCACCAGAAGGCGGCCAAACACAGTCGCGGTGAACAGGATCAGCAGAACACGGCCCGTCAGCCACGTGGTGGCTTCAAGCGACTGGAACAGCGACTGCCATGTCAGTTCACGGTAGATGACCACGCCAACGAACAGAGTGTAGAAGATCGCAACGATAGCGGCCTCGGTCGGGGTGAAGAAGCCGGTGTAAATACCGCCCAGTATCACCAGCGGCGCCATCAGCGACCAGAACCCGCGATACATCTCGCAGCCCACGTGACGGATCGACCAGCCTTCGGCAACACCTTTGTACCCACGCTTTTTCGACATGAAGTAGTTCAGGATCAGCAAGCTGGTGGCGATCAGGAAGGCCGGAACAAAACCCGCGATGAACAGTTTCGAGATCGAAACCGACTGGAAGGTGCCGAACTTTTCAACTGCTTCCAGCGGAGGCGCCATACCGAGCGCGGCAATGCCGAAGATCACCATCGGGATGGAGGGAGGAATAATAATCCCGAGGCCGCCAGAAGAAGCGGTAATAGCAGAGGCATAGCCGCGCTCATAGCCACGGTCGATCATTGCTGGGATCATCAGCATCCCCACGGCCGCGGTTGTTGCCGGGCCCGAGCCCGAAATGGCGCCAAAGAACAGACAGGCCATAACCGTTGCAGCCGAAATACCGCCGGTGAATGGACCAGCCAGACTTTCAGCAACATTGATTAGGCGTTTTGAGATACCGGCGGCCTCCATAAGAGCCCCCGCCAGAATAAATGCAGGCAGAGCCATCAGTGGGAACGCACCCACCGAGGTAAATGCAATCTGCACGAACTTGATTGGGTTTTCGCCCAGGTAAAGGAACGAGAACAGCGATGCCACACCCAGCGCAACCGTGATCGGTGCACCGATGAGCAGCAGTAAAAGAAACGATCCAAATAGGATTGTGACGATTTCGGATTCCATGGTTTTTCCTCCCTGCCTCAGTCGCGTTTAGCTGCTTCGGTGGCAGCTTTGATTTCATCAAGGTCGATCTGGTCAGGATCATGGATGTCTTCGCCTTTGATCAGGCGGCGATAGTTCACCTGAATGATGCGCACGGTCATCAGCGCAAAGGCGAGAGGCAGAACCATGTAGACATACTTCATCTCGATACCCAGAGTCTGGGACTTCCAGAACTTGTTCATCTTGTTGAAGACAAAGTCCGTGGCCAGATACAGGAAGTAGACGTTGAAAAAGAGCCAGAAGAGATCAGCAAAAGCCTCTATGTACTTGATGTAGCGTTCGGGCAGGAACTTGAACTGGAAGGTCACCCGGTTATGCGCGCCTTTCAATGCCGCATAGCTGGCGCCAAAGTAGACAAACCAGACGAACATGTAGACTGATAGTTCTTCGATCCAGCTGTACGAAAAGCCAAAGACTTCACGCGCTATGATCTGTACAAACAGCAGACAGACGAAGCCGGATAGCAGGATCCGGCAGATGATACTTTCGATATTGTCCAGAAATTTCCAGAACATTGCGGAATTCCCTCCTCCCTGAGATGAAAAGAGCGCCGAAGCGCTCTTTTCCTTTTCGCTCATTGGCGATTATTGCTGGACGGGCTCGCGGCCGATGGCCTCGAGGACCGTGTTCAGTTTCTCGACGCCGCCGATGGACTCATAGAACTGAGGCCATACTGCACCGGTTGCCAGTTCGATGAACTCGGCCTCATCGTTCTCAGGATCGATGATTGCCATGCCTTTTTCGGTCAGCTCTTCTTTGATCGCAGCTTCAGAGTCGCGCAGGAACTGAGCGGAAATCTGAGTTGCTTCCTGACCGGCTTCCAGGATGATCTTCTGGTCTTCTTCGCTCAGACCCTGGAAAACAGATTCCGAAACGATCAGCGGTTCGATCGAGAAGATGTAACGCAGGTTGGTCACGTGGTTCTGGACCTCGTAGAACTTCATTGCGTTGATCGTCAGGTAAGGGTTGTCCTGACCGTCGACAACTTTGGTTTGCAGACCGGTGAAGGTCTCGGACCATGCCATCGGAGTCGGGCTGATACCCCAGGACTTGTAGGTTTCGATCATGATTTCGTTCTTGGGAACGCGGATGATCAGGTCCTGCAGGTCAGCAACCGAGCTGACAGGTTTTTTCGAGTTGGTCAGACGGCGGAAACCTGTGTAGGTCCAGCCGATGATGCGCACACCTGCGTCACGAATGGTGTTTTCCACCAGTTCCTGACCGATCGGGCCTTGGGTCAGCTTTTCAGCATCTTCCAGCGACAGGATCACATAAGGCAGAGTGAATACACCAACCGAAGGCGAGAACGGCGTGATGTTGTTGATCGCCAGCAGCGACATGTCCAGCGTGCCGATTGCGGCCTCGTTGACGGTGTCCTGCTCGGAACCCAGCTGACCGTTCAGGAACAGTGTAGCTGTATGCGCGCCACCCGATTTTTCTTCGAGTGCCTTAACGAAAGCCAATCCGAGGGCTTCTTGTGCGCTGCCTGCACTATCGCCAACAGCAATCTTGAAGTTTTTCGCGTCGGCTGCGCCAGCAACCATTAGTGCCGCGACCGAAACGGCAGCAGTCATGGTGCCAAGCTTTTTGATGAATGACATAGATGTCCTCCCAGTTTTATCATGTTTCGAGGTGCGCGCTGACCTGGGGAGAGATGGCCAGTCCGATTCTACCTCGGCTTTTTCAGAGTAGCTTGTGAAATGTGTTTCTATGTTGCCATTCTTTGCGCGATAGGTTTCACATATATCGAACCTTACGAATTGGGTAGAAAATGGTTGCCTCACGCATCGGCGACAGCGACATCCGATTGCTGCGCGTTTTCAAGACGGTTGTGGAAAGTGGTGGTCTGTCCGCAGCCGAAGTTGAGCTGAATATCGGCAAATCCACCATTTCAAAGCATGTTACTGATTTGGAACTGCGATTGGGCTTAAAACTGTGCACGCGCGGTCCTGCGGGTTTCGCCCTGACAGAAGACGGCGCAAAAGTGCTGCAAGCAGCAGATCACTTGCTTGTGTCCGTGTCGCAATTTCGGAACGAGGTCAGCGAAATCAAGGAACAGTTGGGGGGAACGATCCGCATTTCGCTATTTGATCAATGTGCGTCAAACCCGGATTCCCGGCTTGCCCGCGCCATTCATCGGTTCAACGAAGCCGCCCCCTCGGTCCAGATTGAATTGTCTCTTGAGCCGCCAAACGTGATCGAGACCATGGTCATCAGTGGCCAGCTCGACATCGGAATTATTGCGCTGCATCGCCCTTCGACGAGTCTTAACTATGCTCCGTTATATGGCGAGAACATGTTCCTGTATTGCGGCCGAGAACACCCCCTGTTTGAAATACCAGACCGGGAACTCAGGACCAGTGACCTGCTCAGGTACAACTATGTTGGGCTCAGCGTGAACTCTCCGAACCTGATCGTCGGTCAGCAACTGGGTTTCAAACGGTCAGCAAAAGTTCAAAGCGAGCAGGCGCTGGCCATACTAATCCTGTCAGGGCGATACATAGGTTATTTGCCTGATCACCTTGCGCAGGATTTTGTGGACCAGGAAAAGATGCGGATGGTGTTGCCGGGCGAAACGCAATATCGAACCCGGTTTGCAGCAGTGACCAGAAAGCAACCTGAACCAACACGGGTGACAAACTTGTTTCTGGAAGTTTTGCAGAGCGAACATTCGAAACCCTGACAACTGCCGAGCTGGCACAACACGAGCCAACTGTGGTGAAAACGTGCTTCGACACATCCTGTAAAAGCCAAACGCGAAATCAGGTTCGCCTTTTTGGCGTTGCCAAAAGCTTGTGACTTTCCGCCACATCACTGGTGCTCGCCTTCTTATCACTTACATGCGCCTCACCAAAATGAGGCGGACAAATGATAGACGACGATCCCCAACCCGTAGGGTATTACGACACGCACGATATATGGACCCTGGACCCAACGCCCGCGGACCAGTTGGTCTATGATGCCTTTGCCTCGGGCGTCGTCGATCTTCTGCAAGTGTTGGATGACAACAAGACCATGATGTCACGGGACGTTTACGCAAGACTGTTCGCCTCGCTGTTGGATCTTTCCCGAACTTTGGGAGAATACGAAGATGGATGGAAGCCGGACTAGGGGACGATTTCCAAGAACCCGCTGCTCCAATGCACGGTACGGGGTGGCGGTTCAGGCGCCGCCCCGTACCTAAAGACTAGTTAGCTTGCGGTTGCGTTCCCAAGCGCGTTCAACAGAGTGTTCAGATTGTGCTGGAACATCGCGAGATAGCTGGTGGCCGGACTACCGCGTTCCGACAAGGCGTCCGAGAACAGCCGTCCACCAATCACGATGCCGGTTTCATCCGAGATTTGCTGAATCAAAGTGGGGCTTGTGATGTTTTCAACAAACAGCGCCGCAGCGCCATCCGCCTTCAGTTGATCAATCAGAACAGCAAGATCCTTGGCTGATGGCTCCGCCTCGGTATCGATGCCAACCGGCGCAAGGAAAGTCAGTCCGTAGGCGTCTGCCAGATAACCAAATGCGTCATGTGCAGTCACAACCGTGCGGCGATTGGCAGGCAGGCCTGCCAGCTTTGTCTTGGTTTCTGCATCCAGCGCCTCAAGCTGCGCAATATAGGCCGCAGCATTGGCAGCGATTTCTTCGGCGTGCTCGGGCATCGCCTCTGTCATCACGTCGGCGACATTGGTCACGTAAATCATGCCGTTCGACAGCGAGTTCCAGGCGTGGGGGTCGATTTTGCCCTCGACTGTGACAGGCGTGATACCATCGGTGGCAACGTGCACGGTTGCGTCAGTGCCCGATTCAGCGATCAGGGTATCGGACCATGTCTCAAAGCCCAGACCGTTGACAAAGATGATATCCGCCTGGGCAACGGCCTTCGCGTCTGCAACCGAAGGCTGATACACATGCGCATCCGCGTCCGGGCCCACGATTGTCGTAACCGTGGCCAGATCGCCGACGACCTCTTCGACTATGTCGCCGAGGATCGAAAAGCTGGCGACGATCTTGACGTTGTCTTCTGCCGCAACGGTCGGCAATGCAGCCAAAGCAAACGACACAGAGGCGATGCCGGTGTAGAGTGACTTTACAAGAGTCATTGTGCTCTCTCTTCTTGTTGAATTTGGGCAATGGGGATGTCTTTGGAAACAGACGGTTTGCGCATCCGTCTGCCAAAACCAAGGGGACCGAAAATGGCCGAGAACAGAAAGAACCCACCGGCAACCAAAACGATCGCCGGGCCGGACGGCGTGTCCGGGAACAGGTAGGACAGAGTCAGGCCGATCCAGCAACTGGACAAGGCAAACACAAAGCCCAGGACCAGTTGCCCGGTGATCGTACTGGCCCAATAGCGCGCCGCAGTTGCGGGCAGGATCATCAAGCCAACGGCCATCAACGTTCCCAGTGTTTTGAACGCGGCCAGCAGGTTCAGAACCAACAGCAGCATAAAACCCTGATCTACCAACCACGGTCGGCGGGTCTGAGTTTCGAAGAAAACCGGATCGCAGGTGCTGACAATCAGCGGACGAAGCAGAACGGCGAATGCCAACAATGTGACTGTCGCCACCCCTCCGACAAGGATCATCGACGCGTCGTCGATCCCAAGGATTGATCCAAACAGGAAGCTTTTTAGTGGAACTGCGGACCCTGCTGCAGACAGGATAAAGATACCCACCGCCAATGCGATCAGATACAGCGAGGCAAGGCTGGCATCGCTGCGCAGGATTGTCCGGCGTGCTAGAAAGGCGGTCAAAATGGCGACGCCGACACCCGCGATAAGCCCTCCGACCAGCAGTGACATGACTGACAAGCCTGCCGTGACAAAGCCGATGACGATGCCTGGCGTAATCGCATGGGCCATGGCCTCACCAGCCAGCGATAGGCGACGCAGAACAAGAAATGCCCCCACCGGCGCGACCGAAGCCGACAAAACCGTGGTTGCCACAAAAGCGCGACGCATGAAGGCAAAGCTCCACATTTCGACGATCAGGTCATACATTGGCGTGCTCCGCTGTTGAATGGGTGCCACGGAACATCCAGGACGCCTGACTTTCCGAGAGGTATCCTTGTGCAACCAGACGGTCTGGTGTCAGAACGTCATTCACCAGTCCGTGGGTCGCCTCTTGCCCGCCCAAAAGCAGCGCGTGGCTGCAATAATCCAGCACCGAGGAAAGATCGTGCACCACCAAAACCACCGCGCGCCCCTCATCGCGCCATCGGCGGATAATCGACAACAGATGTGCTTCGGTACTTTGGTCGACTGCGGCAAACGGTTCATCCAGCAGGATCAGCGGTGCGTCCTGCATGATAACCCGCGCGAACAGCGCGCGCTGCAGTTGCCCACCTGATAGCATATGCAGAGGCCGGTCAGCGATATCCAGTACCCCGGCCTCATCCAGCGCGGCGGCCATCCGGTCGCGCGCGGCAGCGTCCAGCCCGGTACGATAACCAAACCCGCGCCAGGCCCCCATTGCGGCAAGATCCCTCACGCGGATGGGAAATCGGCGGTCGAACTCGGTCATCTGCGCCAGGTACCCGATGTCACCAGGACGGCCCTGCGGCCAAGTCAAACTGCCTGAAAGCGGATCCATCAAGCCCAGCAGCATCTTTACAAATGTGCTCTTGCCCGACCCGTTTGCACCAAGAACGGCAAGGGTCGTTCCGGCCGCGATATCCATGGAGAGGCGGTGAAACAATGTCAGGTCGCGGTAGCCCAACGTCAGATCGCGGATTTGCAAAACGGCCAACATCAAATCACCGCGTAAATCGCGAGCCACAAGAGCGCCGACAGCGCCAGAGCCCCCGCGACCAGCACCGGAACGCTGAATTCTGTCAGACACTTACCCCTTTGGGTGTCAGTTTTTTGCAATGACAACGCCTCCTGTGTTTGGACAGGGGCAAAGCGAGCGCAAGGTCGTGCACGGTACGGACCGCTTGAAACATTGTCATCTCCCTCTGGGGCACCCCGCCCAGGTTCATAAATTTCGGATGGCAGGTCTCCTGACTTGCGGGTCAACGCTATCCCGATCCTTCCCAGGCTATTGCCCAGTGGACGATCTCGGGTCGCTCGCCGCCTACAGTTGCGGGGGCAGTCACGGAATTGGCCTTTTTACAGAACCGCACCGTATTCCCTTTTATCCCTGACCGCAAAATACAGTCGGGAACCATCGCGAGGACAAAATACGAATTGATTTGATTCGACAAGAGCGTGAACCTGTGCAGGAAGGTTATTCGTTCCTATCGCTGATCGACAATAGAAGTCGCGCGGTAGAGGTGAGTCAACGGTCGTTACTACAATGGCCCCGCTTCTTACAGCTTCAGACGCACGGCCAACGGTTCATTGGACTGTTCTTTTTCTGCCCAGTTTTTTTTGATTTTGTTTACGCAGGAGTGATTTGTGTCTTTGACGTTGCAGGTTATTCGCTTGACGACGTTAAGCGTTTGATTCATTTAATAAATTGCAACTTCGCCGTGAGGCGGTGCTTAAGCATTTGATTGGTAATCATTAAAGTTGGTTGCGGGAGTAGGATTTGAACCTACGACCTTCAGGTTATGAGCCTGACGAGCTACCGGGCTGCTCCATCCCGCGACAGTTTGCGTTGGCCTATTGCTTACGCTAGTTGAGGCCTTGCGTTGGTCTACCGCCTATTTGGCTAGTTGAGACCGGGTAGTGTTTTTTTGATCGTAAGAGAGAAGTTTGATTGGGGGATTTTTCTAGGTTTGGCGGTGACCTACTCTCCCGGGGCTTAAGCCCAAGTACCATTGGCGCGGCAGTGCTTAACTTCCGGGTTCGGGATGGGACCGGGTGTTTCACTTGCGCTATGACCACCAAACCGAGGAAAATCCCCGTCGCGGCTTTTGCTTTGCAAAGAGGCGACGCGCGTTGCCGCACGGTTGTTGTTTCAATCAACACCGCAGCGTGTTGCTGCGAAGTTATCCATGTTTAATGAGGTGTATGTTTTTGATTTGTCTTTCCATTACTGGATCAAATCAAGCCTATCGGGCGATTAGTACCGGTCAACTGAACGCATTACTGCGCTTACATCTCCGGCCTATTGACGTGGTGGTCTTCCACGGCCCTCAGGGAGACCTTGTTTTGAGGGGGGCTTCCCGCTTAGATGCCTTCAGCGGTTATCCTGTCCGATCATAGCTACCCAGCACTGCCGTTGGCACGACAACTGGTCCACCAGTGGATCGTTCACCCCGGTCCTCTCGTACTAGGGGCAACTCCTCTCAAGTCTCCTACACCCACGGCAGATAGGGACCGAACTGTCTCACGACGTTCTAAACCCAGCTCACGTACCTCTTTAAACGGCGAACAGCCGTACCCTTGGGACCTGCTCCAGCCCCAGGATGAGATGAGCCGACATCGAGGTGCCAAACACTGCCGTCGATATGGACTCTTGGGCAGTATCAGCCTGTTATCCCCGGCGTACCTTTTATCCGTTGAGCGATGGCCCTTCCACTCGGGACCACCGGATCACTATGGCCGTCTTTCGACTCTGCTCGACTTGTCAGTCTCGCAGTCAGGCTGGCTTCTGCCATTGCACTCAACGAGCGATTTCCGACCGCTCTGAGCCAACCTTCGCGCGCCTCCGTTACGCTTTAGGAGGCGACCGCCCCAGTCAAACTACCCGCCACGCAGGGTCCCGGATCCGGATAACGGACCGCGGTTAGACATCAAGAGTGCGAAGGGTGGTATCTCAAGGGAGGCTCCACAAAGACTTGCGTCTCTGCTTCAAAGCCCACCACCTATCCTGCACATCACAATCCTGATGCCAGTGCGAAGCTGTAGTAAAGGTGCACGGGGTCTTTCCGTCTAACCGCGGGAAGCCTGCATCTTGACAGGCAATTCAATTTCGCTGAGTCGATGTTGGAGACAGCGGGGAAGTCGTTACGCCATTCGTGCAGGTCGGAACTTACCCGACAAGGAATTTCGCTACCTTAGGACCGTTATAGTTACGGCCGCCGTTTACCTGGGCTTCAATTCAAGGCTCTCACCTCTCCTTTTAACCTTCAGGCACCGGGCAGGCGTCAGACCCTATACGTCGTCTTGCGACTTCGCAGAGCCCTGTGTTTTTAATAAACAGTCGCCACCCCCTGGTTTGTGCCCCCAGCCCCTAGTTGCCTAGGAACCGGGCCTCCTTCTCGCGAACTTACGGAGGTATTTTGCCGAGTTCCTTCAACATCGTTCTCTCAAGCGCCTTGGTATTCTCTACCAGTCCACCTGTGTCGGTTTAGGGTACGGTCTTATAGGAGGGCTATTTCCAGGAACCTCTCAGCAGCCCATTCAATCCGATAAGGATGAACTACCTCTGAGATCCGTCACCACTCCACGGCCTAGGAATATTAACCTAGTTCCCATCGCCTACGCCTTTCGGCCTCGGCTTAGGGGCCGGCTTACCCTGCTCAGATTAGCTTTAAGCAGGAACCCTTGGACTTTCGGCGAGAGTGTCTCTCACACTCTTTGTCGCTACTCATGTCATCATTCTCACTAGTGATCTCTCCACCGGATCGCTCACGCGCCGGCTTCATCGAAAAGACTCGATCCTCCAAGGTGCCCCGAAAGACACTAAAGAGGATAAGTCTTATGTCACACTACGCTCTGCTACCATGCCTTACGGCATCCTAAGCTTCGGCTCATGGCTTGAGCCCCGTTACATCTTCGCCGCAGGACAACTTATTTAGACCAGTGAGCTGTTACGCTATCTTTAAAGGATGGCTGCTTCTAAGCCAACCTCCTGGTTGTTTTGGTCGTCCCACCTGCTTTCCCACTTAGCCATGAATTGGGGGCCTTAGCTGTAGGTCAGGGTTGTTTCCCTCTCCACTACGGACGTTAGCATCCGCAGTGTGTCTGCCATCTAGTACTCCCGGGTATTCGGAGTTTGGTTAGGATCAGTAAGCCTGTGGGGCCCCATTACCCATCCAGTGCTCTACCCCCCGGGGTATTCGGATGACGCTCTACCTAAATAGATTTCGCAGAGAACCAGCTATCTCCGAGTTTGATTGGCCTTTCACCCCTAGGCACAGCTCATCCCGATCCTTTTCAACGGATGTGGGTTCGGTCCTCCAGTAAGTGTTACCTTACCTTCAACCTGGCCATGCCTAGATCACTCGGTTTCGGGTCTGATCCCACGAACTCATTCGCCCTATTAAGACTCGCTTTCGCTACGCCTACACCTAACGGCTTAAGCTTGCTCGTGAGACCAAGTCGATGACCCATTATACAAAAGGTACGCCGTCACCCCGCAAGGAGGCTCCGACTGATTGTAGGCGTTCGGTTTCAGGTACTGTTTCACTCCCCTCGTCGGGGTGCTTTTCACCTTTCCCTCACGGTACTGGTTCACTATCGGTCAGCAAGGAGTACTTAGCCTTCGAAGGTGGTCCTCCGATCTTCAGACAGAATTTCACGTGTTCCGCCCTACTTAATACGTCCATCAGAGCTTAGAATACGGGGCTGTCACCCGCTATGGCCATGCTTCCCAACATGTTCTTCTCACTCATCTGGCTCGGCTGGTCCCCGTTCGCTCGCCGCTACTAGGGGAGTATCAATTGATTTCCTTTCCTCCGGGTACTTAGATGTTTCAGTTCCCCGGGTTTGCCTTTATAACCCTATGTATTCAGGTCATAAATACCTGGTTATGCCCATTATTGATTAGCACAGCTAACAATAACAAACATTCAGGTGGGTTGCCCCATTCAGAAATCCATGGATCAAAGCTTATTCTCAGCTCCCCATGGCTTATCGCAGAGTATCACGTCTTTCATCGCCTCTTGCTGCCAAGGCATTCACCAAACGCCCTTCTCGCGCTTGATTTGATCCAGAAAAAGAAAGACTTGATATTGGCACTACCGCCTATTCGGCTACTTGCGTGCGTTTGACCGCACACAACCGAAGCTGCGCTAGTAATCAAATCAATCGAGACCGCCCAGCTGGTAACTAAAGGCAGTCATTCTTCTGAACCAAAAACATACATTTCCCGCCCCCGCCACTTGGACGAGGACAAATGAGCAACCCCATATGGTCTCTCAGCCGTGCAGCTGATCAACGCAGGTCGCTCGGGTTAGTATATTAGACTTGGACAACTCTGTTCGTTTCAGTCGCGATACGCAGACAGGGCCGGCTAGACCCAAACTGCGC
>NZ_FREZ01000019.1 GCF_900143525.1 Ruegeria sp. Alg231-54
GTTGGCGCCCAGACGGCTTACATTGAACCTGGGAGCCCGTGGGAGAACGGATACTGTGAAAGTTTCAATGGCAGGTTCAGGGACGAGTTGCTCAACGGTGAGATCTTCTACAGTTTGCGCGAAGCACAAATCCTGATCGAACAATGGAGGAGACACTACAACACAAAACGCCCCCACAGTGCTCTGGGCTATCGCCCGCCAGCGCCCGAAACCATCATCCCGATGGATCACAGGCCGATCATGCACTAACAATCAACTTGGACCAGTCAGATGAGGCTGCTCACGATGATGTTCTTCACATCAACAAAGGTCAGGAGTCTTCGCCACCCGATCGATTCCTGACTCAGGGTAATAAACTTTTCAGATTTCAACACTTCACCGATCATTCTGAGCCGCCTCTTTCATTCTGCATAACTCACCCGCCCACCAGTCTGCCATTCTCACCCGTTCCTCCCAGTGTTCTCCCCGAACATAGGCGCGTCGCACGTCGTTGCCCTCAACATGGGCCAGAGCACGTTCAACCGCGTCTGCAGCCCACAGACCGCTTTCGTTTGCGAAGGTGCTGAACGTTGCCCTGAAGCCGTGTGCGGTTATCTGATCGGACGAGTACCCCATCCGCCGGAGTGCAGCGTTCAGAGTGTTTTCCGACATGGGTTTCTTCCAGGACCGCGCGGAGGGAAACAGATAATCGCTTGTTCCCGTATGACAATGCAGTTCTTTCAGCTGATCCAGCGCCTGCTGCGGCAACGGAACACGGTGAGGGCGGCGCATTTTCATTCGTTCCGCCGGGACACGCCATGTCGCCTCCTGACACTCAAATTCATCCCATGTCGCCAGTCTGAGCTCTCCGGGGCGCGGGGCCAGAAGGGCCAGGAGATGTAGCGCGTGTTTAGTCGCAGGCTGACCCGAGAAAGCGTCGATCCGGTTCAGAAGCAGGCCAAGCTCTTTCGGATCAAGTATCGCTGATCTGGAGCGCACCTGAGGACGGATAAGCGCGCCCTTAAGTGCCTCTGTCGGATCCTTTTGCGCCCGTCCGGTCGCAATTGCATAGCGGAACACTGAGCCGATCGTGCTCCGGAGCCGGCTGGTTGTTTCATAGGTCCCTTTGCTCTCAACCTGCCTTAGCAGGCGCAGAACATCCGGGGTCTCTATCTGCGCAACAGGGCGCTCTGAAAGCACCGGCTCAGTCTGACTGACGAGCCAGTTCAGCTTCTTCAGAGTGGCAGGCGCCCGCCCTTCTTTTTCGAGCTTTGCGACATACTCCCGGGCCACCACGCCAAAGGTCACTGCGCGTTCCCGTTCGGCCTCAATCCGTGCCAGTTTCCGCTCCTCTCCCGGGTCTTTGTCTTCCAGCAAAAGCAACTTCGCGGCATCACGTTTTTCGCGTGCAAGTTTGAGGCTGACAAGGGGGTAAGGACCCAGAGACAGGAGCTTTTCTCTACCCCCAAACCGGTACTTGAGCCGCCAGAGCCTGGACCCGCCCGGATTGATCAGCAGGTGCAGACCGCCCCCATCGAATATTTTGTAAGGTTTTTCGCGGCTTGCGGTGTTTCGGATGGCTGTATCGGTCAACGGCATAGGAACAGGAATCGAATTAATGTGGTTTTGAAAATACCCCCGGAAATACCCCCAGATCGTCTGGCTGCCCCCGGAATCACCTGAACGACGCTGGACTCAGAATGCAGCAAAATCATGGCGTTACCGAAAATATCGGACAGTGCTGGACGCTGCTGAAAGTATAAATGGTGCCCGGGGGCGGAATCGAACCACCGACACGAGGATTTTCAATCCACTGCTCTACCCCTGAGCTACCCGGGCACGGGAACGGCGTTTGCCGTTGGGTGGAGGCCTTCTATGACTTGCTACAGGCAGTGTCCAGAGGCTTTTTCACATTTTTTCAATGTGGACGTTGTTGCTCTGGTTCGGGATCGGAGACTTCTGTTTCAACGTCCTCTTCCCGCTGCGATGGAACCGCGTAGGACCCGTTCAGCCACTTGGCCAGATCAATATCAGCACACCGTTTCGAACAGAATGGCCGAAACTCGGTTACAGACTTTTCTGCGCAGATCGGGCAGCTCATTTCAGAACTTCCGACAACGGGATACGGCCGCGTTTGCGCTGTAGCTCGTAGTGGCCAAGAGGGGTCCAGCCTGCCAGCGTGGTTTCGACCGAATCTGCCTTCAACGCAGCGCGCAGAGAGGCCTCGAACCCACGGCGATCCTTTTTGGGCATTGGTGCTAGGTCCAGAGTGATTTGCCCCCCAAGACCGCGAACGCGCAAGGCACGGGCAAGCCCCTTGGCACAGGCGAAATTTACTTTGGTTCCGGCTGCCATCGACGTGTCGGACCCGGTGTTGACATCCACAGCGACCAAGGCCCGGGTGGGCTGAATATATAGATACCCGCCTCCGGGCAGTGGCTCGGAAATACCACGCGCCACGTCCAATGCATCCACTACGCCATGCGTTTCGAAACTGCCCGGCTGTGTCACAACCTCAGCTGGGTAGGTCCAGTCGCGCCAAGCCAGAACGTGGGGTCCGTCACCTTCCAGCAGCAGCTCGGGCTCAGTTCCCAGATCGTTCAAAACCTGATCCGCATGGGCCAGCATCGCGCCGATATCTTCGGCGATTTCAGCCGCGCCTTCGCCCTCACAACAGGACCGCAGGATCAGGCCATGGCTGCTGCCCTCCATGCTCTCATGAGCGATTTCAAGAAGGCGGTCACGCTCATCTTCGTCGTGGATGGAACGTGAGATATTCAAACCGGGCGCATCAGGCGTGACGATCGCATAGCGGCTTTTGAACAGAACCCGATCGGTCACTGGCAGCGCCTTACCGGGTTCGGCATAGCCCGTCACCTGAACCAACATCAGTGCACCGGGTGCGAGCCCTTTGATCTGTCGTAGAAAAGCCGGACCGTTAGGTGTGGTCAGGAACATGCCGCCCTGCCCTTTGACCGGTCGGTCGGCACGGGCACGGTAAATCGTACCCGGCGCGGGCGCGTCAGCTGCAATCAGGAAATCGTCCAGCTGACCGTCGACCATAAGGGCGGCAGCTTCGCGGTTTTCGATGTGATCCAGAACAATGGTTCGACCCTTCATGACACCTCACGATACAGGGGATAGCCGATGCCTTGCAAAAGCGCGGCAGTCTCGGACAGGGGGAGCCCCACGATGCCGGTAAACGAACCAGAAATCCAAGGGATGAAAGCCCCGGCAGGGCCTTGAATGGCGTAAGCGCCTGCTTTGCCCTGCCAGTCTCCGGTCGCCAGGTAAGCGTTGATTTCAACGTCTGACAGGCGTTTGACCTTGACCTGAGACACAACATCACGCTGTAGAACGCGGTCCCCGCATCGTACGGCGACCGAGGTGATTACGCGGTGCCGTCGACCGGACAAAGCATGCAGGAATTCAGCCGCCTGGCCCGCGTCTTCCGGTTTTCCCAGAATACGGCGACCCAGTGCGACAGTGGTATCCGCACAAAGAGTTACATCGTCGCCATCGGCCTGTACCGCCTGCACTTTTGCCCGCGTAATGCGATTGCAATAGGGCACCGGCAGCTCACCTTTCAGCGGCGTTTCATCAATGTCGGGTGCACGGATGGCATCGGGCTGCACGCCAAGCTGGGCCAACAGGTCCAGCCGCCTTGGGCTGCCCGATCCTAAGATAAACGCCATTGCGGCAGGCGTTACTTGAAGCGGTAGTTGATCCGACCCTTGGTCAGATCATAGGGGGTCATCTCGACCTGAACTTTGTCGCCGGCCAGAACACGGATGCGGTTCTTGCGCATCTTGCCTGCCGTATGTGCGATGATCTCATGGCCGTTTTCCAGCTCGACCCGAAACGTCGCATTAGGCAGGAGTTCCTTCACGACACCGGGAAATTCGAGCGTATCTTCCTTGGCCATGTTGTCTCCACATTTAAGTTGCACCCGCAGAATCTGCGGGGATGTGCGCTTAAATGAGCCTATTTTGGCCCTATTTCAAGGGCGGAATCACCTATAGGGCGGATATTGTGACCGAATCGACTCGGGGTGATTGCTCATCCCAATGAGTTCGGTTGAGGACATGGCCATCGGAACGCACACAGGCGATGGCCGACATGTCGACCTCAGCATAAGTCCAGCCGGGTTGGTTCAGGGTGCCTTCGGCCAGCACTCCGGTCGCGGGAAAGCCCTTGTCCGGTGGACCAAATATACCGCCAGTGCCGGTGTTCAGGTCAACGACTTCGGACCAATCATTAACGCCCACTAGGGACGACATCACCGTAACGCATTGATTTTCTAATGCTCTGGACATCGCGCCGATACGCACACGCCAATAGCCTGACAACGCCTCGGTGCAGGACGGGACAAGGATAAGGTCTGCCTCGCTGAGAGCACGACCCAACAGCGGAAACTCACTATCGTAACAGATCAGCACCCCGATTTTGCCCAGCGCAGTATCAAACAGCTTCAGCGGGCCGCCAGAGGCAATATCCCAAGACTCGCGTTCGAACCGGGTCATGATCTGTTTGTCCTGGTGGTCCTGTTTGCCATCTGGGGCATAGAATGCAGCCCGGTTCACAGGTCGCTCGGGGCCATCCACAACCGGGGCCGATGCGCCCAGAATGTACGCCTTGTACTCCTGTGCGAGGCGCTGGTGCAGGTTTCGCACTTCCTCCATCCGATCCGAAACCGCGTGGATTGACCGCCCCAGATCACCCGCCACCTCGGCCCCGTCGAGCGTCGACAGCTCCATCGCGCCATATTCAGGAAAAACCAGCAGGTCCGCCCCCTGCCCCGCGGCGTCTGAGATCCAGCGGTCCAGCTTGTCCTCATACTGCGCCCAGCTGTCGAGCCAATCGAGGTTATAGGCGGCAGTAGCGACTTTCATGGGCTATCCTTGCGGTCCAAACTCGGGCGAATTTATGTGTGAGTTCGCGGTCTGTATAGCCCCATCCTGTCAACATGTGTATTGAACGAACAACACCACTGTGAGCCCAGTGCTGACTTCTTGTTCAAGCGCAACATCCATCACAACGATTGCATATGCGTCTTCCATCTCAGCCATTGAGTTAATAACGGCACAGGGAACTGGCAAAATCTTGCTGGAGAATTGGCAGGCCCCTTTTCAATTTCGGTCAAATCATCGTAGAACCCCGTTAGTCTTCGAAGCGGCAATGAAGCATCTTGGAATACAGCGCCCACAAAACAAATACGATTTGGCCGCGCGTGTCCGGCACCGCCCGAACCGCGATTGCGGTGGGAGTTTGTTGTATTGTCTCCGCCTGCTCCGAGCGTCCAACCGATGCGGACCTCAATCCGGAACGTCAGTCAATGGCTTTGCGGGAGGTCGCGCAAAAGCAAGCCCGGGGGCAAAGGGTGTGGTGCGTGCCCTACGCACGTAACCTCAGCGGCATCCAAATTCGCGGCAACGCCAAGGATTGGTGGGGAAGGGCGCGCAGTGCATTTGAACGCGGCAATGAACCAGCTGTCGGTGCTGTGATGTCGTTTCGAGCAACCAGCGGGATGCCCTTGGGTCATGTGGCTGTCGTGTCGGATATTGTCACGGACCGGGAAGTCATTGTGAATCACGCCAACTGGCACCGCAACAAGGTATCGTTGAAAATGGGCGTCAGGGACGTATCCAAACACAATGATTGGACCTTGGTCCGGGTCGAAACTCAGCCGGGCCGGTATGGCAATTTCTACCCAGTGAACGGGTTTATCTATCCGAAAGATGACGGGTAGCTCAATTTCTCTTCGCGTCTGCCGCAAGGCATCGGAATGCGCCACGAGCGTTTCCTGCTTCGGCCGTGAATAGCGAGCACTTACCGTTTGCGCGGGGAGGTCTAACGTCGATATCGTCCGCAGAGCAGACGAAAACTATCTACAAATCCCGCATCCAAAACTGCAGTCGCTTTGCTGTCTCGCCCTCTTCCCCTACATCCTTCCACAAAAACTGCGCGATCACACCGGGCAGTGGCTCATATCCCCGCGCGCGCCAGAAGGTATCCAAGGGGCGAAAATTATCGGGCCGCATTGGGTGGTCGGGCGCGCGCTGTGCACTGCAAAAGGCACATTTTCTGTAGCCCAGCTTGCGCGCGTGTGCCTCGCGATGGTCAAAGAACTTATGCCCAACGCCCTGCCCCCGATAATCCGACAAAAGGACGGATTCGGCACAATAGAAGATTTTGGCCAGATCTAGGCCCGAGCCTTCAAAGGCGGCGGCAAAATCGTCGGCGTGATCGGTCAGAGGGGCACCGGTCGAAGCGCCTATCAGGCGGTCACCATCGAATGCTCCAACAACGACTGCTTTGTCGCTGTCACGGTAAGATTGCAGGTACTTCCGCTCGTAGTTGACGTCGCCGTCATACAGATACGGCCACGCACGAAACACCCGAATCCGCAAACGCGCCACATCGTCCAAGGCATCTGTCAGCGCCGCCCCGGTCAGGGGGCGGACAGCTGTGACCTCAGCCATTCGAAACCTGCTTGGTCCAGTCAGCGAGGTTGTAGAACGTGGTAACGCGGGTGATCTTGCCGTCTTTCACGTCAAAGAAGGACCCGGCGGGCAAGCGATAGGATTGACCGCGGGCTTCGGGCAAACCCTCATCCGTCTGCAGATAGGTACCGTTCACAGTGAACTCGGCCGCAGCGCGAGTACCGCCTGCGGCCTCAAACACCACGATGTCCGTCAAGTGTTCCTTATAGCAGCGGTTCATATGGGCGCAGAAGGCTACAAATTTTTCCTTGCCTGCGCGAATCTGGCCTTCGTTCACGTGATGCGCCACGTCATCTGACAGGCATGCCAGCATGCCGTCGACGTCACCAGCATTGAAAGCGTCGAAATAGGTCTTGACGGTTTGGTTCATGGTCACTCCGTAGGTTTGCCCCAGCGGCCTTTGAGATGCTGAATGATCTGGTCGCGGGTCTGTCGGTAGTGAATTAACTTGTCTGCGCGGCTTTCGCCCAGTCCGGTAGGGTCCATTATTGGCCAATAATCGACATCCAGGTGAAAAATGCGGGTCAATTCCAGCGCCTGACGCTGACTGGCCGGTGACAACGCAACGATCAGGTCGAACGAGCTGAGGTCGTCACCCCATTCCTGCATCTCATCAAACGAGCGGGACCGATGGCGGGACAGTTCAACGCCAACCTCCTGACAGACCGCGATGCAAAACCCGTCAATCTCAAGGTCATTTCGCACACCGGCGGATTGTACGTAGGTGCCGGTACCATAGAACTTTTTCATGAGCCCTTCGGCCATAGGGGACCGAACCGCGTTATGGTCGCAACAAAACAGGACCGACTGCGGTAAAGGCTTCACGCGTCAGCCCCCGAAATGCAGCACGCAGATCAGCGTGAACAGGCGACGCGCGGTATCGGTATCTATGTCGGCCTTACCTTCAAGTCGCTCCTGCAAGACGCGGCTGCCTTCGTTGTGGATGCCGCGACGGGCCATGTCGATGGTTTCGATCTGGCTAGGCGGCAGGGTCTTTACCGCGTTGAAATAGCTTTCGCAGATCTGAAAGTAGTCTTTGACCACCTGGCGAAACGGCCCCAGCGACAGATGAAACTCTGCCGCCTTTTCTTCGGCCTCTGTGGCAATGTCGAAAACCAGCCGTTTGT
Source organism: Ruegeria sp. Alg231-54 (assembly GCF_900143525.1). GTDB lineage: Bacteria > Pseudomonadota > Alphaproteobacteria > Rhodobacterales > Rhodobacteraceae > Ruegeria. The sequence continues at coordinate 7,610 of NZ_FREZ01000019.1, forward strand.
CGCGGATCGATAGCTGCACACGGTAAGGTCCGTCGGGCACGACACGGTCATCGCGTACAGGCAGCGCAAAGCTGTTTTCTTCCAGCAGATCATAGATCGCAACCTTACGCTCCTGCTCGATTTCGGGGGTCGGCGGAGGCAGGTTTCGGTCATCTAGTTCGATGTACGAGATACGAGTCATAATGCGTGGTCCGTTCAGGTCTGGACAGACTTATAGCAATAAAAATTAATGAACAACGCAAGAGCAGATCAAATCGGAAACACCGCAGGGTCGATTTTATGATTTTTCAGAAGCTGATCGATCAGAGAGCCTTCATTGAAGCTTTTAACACCTGAAAACATCCGTCGGAACCACGATCCATAAAAGTGAATCGACATCTTGTCCTGCCACTCGAGAAAATCGAGCTTTGAAATGTCAGGGTCGTTCCACAATGCGCGGAAGCGAGGCGGAATAGAATACAGCTCGGTACGGGGCGTTGCCATCGCACTCTCATCGCCAAGGGACACGAAGTGATACAGCATTGGGGGCCCCAAACTGAACAAGGGCAAACTCCAATACGTGGACCTGCCAAAAATGCGCAGATACGCTTGCTTCTGTTCTTCTGGCCACCAGGGCGGAATAAGATCGCTTTCGAATGCGAAATGGCACATCTGCTTTAAGGCCGGGCTTTCAGACGGAAAGGCCAGTACGCCATTCATTAGTCGTTTTTTCTTTCGATTTCCTTGCGGAAACAAGTAACCTTGGTTGGTCTCGAACGGTCTGAGCGCGTAGGCATCGGCATCCACCCAGATATAGTCGGTATCCTGCATAAGCTTCAGGCGGAACAAATCCGCGTGAACGGCAACGGATCGGGTGATCGGGTCGCAGTAAATCTCGGACGTGTCAAAAATTTCGCGTGCGTCGCACGCCTCAATGTAGTCCGGAATGTCCTCTAGGTCGCCATAGTGGTAGACGATCGGCTTCTGGTCCACATCTGCAAAGGACTTCAGGCACAAATGCTCCAGAAAACTAAACCGCTTGCCGATCCAGAGTGTTGCCACGCGTTCCAAGTCTGGCTCCTATGTGTCAGGTCCTTCGGTCAAGGCGCCGTTGAACAACAGGTTGTTTCAAGTCCCTACCTAGATAATCCGTGCAGGTTCGCGGCGGGTGTGACCCTTAGGCCATAAGGATTTAGCCGTTCAGACGCTTCAACCGCGCCGTTACTGAAAGTCCATGCGCCTCGAGGCTTTCGGAGTTGGCCAGCTGTTCGGCTGCGGGTCCAATCGCACGCAGGGCGTCAGGTGTCATCTGGCTCAGGGTCGTACGTTTGAGGAAATCCATCACACTGAGGCCCGACGAGAAACGGGCCGAACGCGCTGTTGGCAGCACGTGATTGGGACCACCGACATAATCGCCAATGGCCTCCGGTGTGTACTGGCCCAAGAAGATCGCCCCGGCGTGGACAGTCTTAGCGCTCAGCGTCACTGGGTCCGCCACGCACAGCTCCAGGTGTTCGGGCGCGATGCGGTTCGACAATGCCGCTGCTTCGTCCAGATCACGTACGGTGATTATCGCGCCAAAATCACGCCAGCTTGCGCCCGCGATGGCGCGGCGCTGCAGAGTTTCCAGGCGTTTATCGACAGCTTTGGCGACAGCTTGTCCAAATCCTGCGTCATCTGTAACCAGGATCGATTGCGCGCTTTCGTCATGTTCTGCCTGGCTAAGAAGGTCCAGTGCAATCCAGTCAGGATCGTTGTCCTTGTCGGCGATGACCAGAATCTCGGACGGACCGGCAATCATATCGATGCCAACCTTACCGAATACGCGGCGCTTGGCGGCGGCTACAAATGCGTTGCCCGGACCCGTGATCTTGTCGACCGCTGCAATTGTGTCGGTGCCATAGGCCAGTGCGGCAATCGCCTGTGCCCCGCCAATGCGATAGATCGTGTCCACACCGGAAAGCTGCGCCGCCAGCAGGACCAACGGGTTCACTTGCCCGTCTGGTGTCGGCACGGCAATGGCCAGACGCTCAACCCCAGCGACCTTCGCGGGGATTGCGTTCATCAGCACGGAAGACGGGTACGATGCCAGCCCGCCGGGCACGTAGAGACCGGCAGCCGACACAGCTGACCAACGCCAACCCAGCATTGCGCCCGACGAATCTGTCCACTCGTGATCCTCTGGCAACTGCTTTTCGTGATAGGATCTGATGCGCTCAGCGGCCAATTCCAAAGCAGCCCGATCTTCGGACGAGACCTGATCCACAGCCTCGGTGATCTGTTCAGGGCTGAAGGCCATTGTTTCGGGCGTCAGCTCCAGCCGGTCAAACTTGGCGGTCAGCTGGATCACCGCCGCATCGCCACGTTTCCGCACGTCATCGATAATCCCGGCGACAACGGCGTCCACATCCGGGCTGTCCTCGCGCTTGGCGGACAACAGTGTTTTGAAGGCGGTCTCGAATTCAGACGACGTCGTGTCGAGGAAAACAGGCATGTTCTGGCACTCCGGAGCGTTTGATCGGGACATACCGCCCAGATGGGCCGGCCTCAACCCTCAGTCCCGTAGGTGCAGCGATTTGCGCATACCCAGACAGGACACGTCATTGCGCTGACTGCAACCTCCGGTGGTTTCCCAGCCGTGCCGCGCATAGAAACCCTGTGCCGTTTGGGTGGCTTCAAGCTGCCCCTCGGTACAGCCAAGGGCGATTAGTTCCTGCTCAAGCGCCTTCAACAAAGCGCCGCCAATACCCCAACCAATGTGATCTGGATCGATATACAAAAGCGTGATTTCTCCGGCTTCGGTCAGCCCACCGACTGCCGCAGGCTGCCCGTTATTCTCAGCAAGCCAGATTTGCGCCCCGTTCCTGATCCAGCCTCTGATCGTCTCCGGATCCTTGTTAGCGACCCATTGTGCGATCACCTCAGGATTATCCTGATGGTCCGCCTTACAAAGTTCGGTAATTGACCGGATCAGAACGCGGCTCAGATCGAACACGTCGAAAACGGTCGCACGGCGCAGCACCAGACCCCGTGGGGGTCCGGTGAATGCCTGCGCTATGCCGCGCTTATTCCGGATGGTGCGGTGCCTGACCGGATGGGGCCTGATACGGTCGGGTCACGTCCTTGAGGGTGACATCCAGCGCCTCGACCGACAAGCGGATCGTACCGTCTCCCGCCAGTGTCAGCATGATCTGCCCGGCACCGTCTTCGCCTGCTTCGAAATCAATCGACAGCAGGGACATCACCATTTCCTTGTCGCCGCGTTCGACCCCCTGGCTCGCCACAGATAGTACTGAATCGAAAACCAGAACCGACTGCACCCGTTCAAACGGGCGGTCGCGGCGGGCAGCGGCATCCTTGTCTTCCCAGCGGAACCGGTTCAGCAACAGGCCAAAGCGACGCTCAGAGGGCCGCCACGTCATCTCGGTGATTGGGAAAATCGCATCCTGCGCCAGGGTCGAAATCACCTGAAGATCATCGGCGTCCTCGGCCCCCAGATTCAGTGGGGCTTCGCGTCCGTCTTCGAAACTTGCATCTGTCATTGGCCTTTGATCCGTTCAATCTTTGCGCCCACGCCTTCCAGCTTACGCACCACATGTTCATATCCGCGGTCCAGATGATAGACCCGACTGACTGTCGTTTCCCCTTCAGCCGCCATTCCGGCCAGAATCAACGAGACTGAGGCCCGCAAATCCGTCGCCATCACGGGCGCTCCCTTCAGACGTTCAACCCCGGTCACGGTCGCCGTGCCACCGTGCACTTCAATATTCGCGCCCATGCGCACCAATTCCGGGGCATGCATAAAGCGGTTCTCAAAGATACGCTCTTCCAGAACCGAGGTACCTTCGGCCGTACACATCAAAGCCATCATCTGCGCCTGCAAATCTGTCGGGAAACCGGGGAATGGCTCGGTCACAACATCCACAGCGTTAACACGGCCGTTCTTACGGGCAACCTTCAGGCCTTTTGGGGTTTCTTCGACTTGCACTCCCGCCGCATCCAGCTTGGCCGCAAAAGATTCGACCAAAGCCATCCGACCACCCAACAACTCAACCTCACCACCGCACATCGCGGGGGCCAACATATAGGTGCCCAGTTCGATCCGGTCGGTCACCACCTGATGCGTCGCACCGTGCAAGCGATCAACGCCCTGAATCTCGATGGTCGAGGTCCCCTCACCCGAGATTTGCGCGCCCATCTTGCGCAGACATTCGACCAGGTCGACAATCTCAGGCTCGCGCGCGGCGTTCTTCAGAACGGTCGTGCCTTTGGCCAGCGTGGCGGCCATGACGATGTTCTCAGTCGCGCCCACCGAGGCAAAGCGCATCTCATGCACTGCGCCTTTCAGCCCACCCGGGGCATTGGCGTGCAAGTAACCGTCTTTAAGCTCGATCTCGGCGCCCAGCGCCTCAAGCCCTTCGACGTGCAGGTCCATCGGCCGCGCACCGATGGCACAGCCACCGGGCAGCGACACAACAGCCTGTCCAAAACGCGCCAACAAAGGACCCAGCACCAGATTGGACGCCCGCATCTTGCGCACGATCTCATAATCCGCCGTCTGACTGGTCAGGTCATGGCTGGACATCGCCAGCACCTGCCCGTCCTGCAGCGAAGACACTTCTGCCCCCAGCGATTGCAACAGCGCAGTCATTGTTTTGATGTCACTCAGTCGCGGCGCATTGGTCAGCGTCAGCGGTTCTTCGCTGAGCAACGTTGCAGGCATCAGCGTCAGGCATGCGTTCTTGGCCCCCGCAATCGGTATCTGACCGTTCAGCGGCCCGTTGCCCGTTACCAAAATCGAATCCATCTGCTCTTATCCCTCGTCCTTGCCGGTCTTGTCCTCGGATGCCGCCCGCGCCTTGGCTTGCGCCTTGCGCCGCGCCATATTCGCCTTAAGCGCGGCCTTAAGCCGTTCTTCGCGCGCGTCCCCGGATTTACCGTCTTTTTTAGGTGAATTTTTGTCTGCCATTGTCTTTCTCTACAGGAGACGAAAAAAACCGTCCAGACACCCTTGCGCCGCGTTTCGTTTGAGTCTAATCACCCGCCCACAGCGCTGCTGTAGCTCAGAGGTAGAGCACTCCCTTGGTAAGGGAGAGGTCGAGAGTTCAATTCTCTCCAGCAGCACCATAAAATCAAAGACTTATAGGATTGTCCGCGTGCGCCCACAGTGGACAGGCGACCACATGGGGGCCATCGCACAGGATTGCTCATCCGATGGCTACGTTGCGCCGATTGGCTTGAGCATTCGATGATAGGCTGCACCTACCTGACTAACCCGCCCCCCGGCCTACCCCCACAGTCAGCCTTGCGTGTGCCATTGAGGCTCGCCGACTTTGCGGGGCATGATTTTCAAAGGGCCATCCCTTCTGAAGTAAGGCTCTCGGTGTTCTTTGAAGGCTGTCGGATTGGGGGCTCGGGACGAATGCCCGCTTCAGCCCGACAGTGGACGTTCACACAAGACGGAGCTAGGTCCGAGGTGCGGACATAGCTGCCGTCCACTTGGCACAAGGCAATAACCGCTCGCAGTCCACAGAGGGCACCAAGATGTACTGCGCTAAGTAGGCTCGCGCACAAAACGCAAAGCTGGCCTCAGGCAATTTCTTTGAAATCACAGTTGATTTTGCAGCGAATGGCTCGGCAATAACGCAAAAGATCCAGTGTCAAATTTTGATTCAGCTGCTTTTCTCAATAGTGTTGGAAAGCAGAAAATTATTGATCGCAAGTCGCCAATCATAAGGGTCAAGGTTGCAGAATGAAACTCTCGTATCTCCTTCACGGTCACGTAACCCATCAACTTTACTGGCGATCACATTGCGCTTCGCGGCAAGCGCTTCGTCCAGCACAAGTCCGTAAGCCTCCCAACGCGACGGAATCGCAACAATATCGACGGCTTGATAGGCCTCTGCAGGGTCCTCGGCGTGGCCCCGAAATTCTATGCGCGGGTCACCCTCTGCCAGTGTCTCAAGGTATAAACGCTGACTGCCTTCGCCAAAGATCAACAAACGCGCGCCCGGCGTTCGGGTTAACCGAAAGCCTTGGATCAGGATGTCGAAGCCTTTCTGCTGCTCGAGCCGCCCGATGGCACCAATTGTGGTCTTTGACTTGGGAGGCATCGTGTTGCGCGACAACTGCTCAAGATCAACGGTCGGAGGAATGACGGTCAGCTTTTCCGAGGCGGCCAGGCGTCTTTCCTTCATCCAGCCCGACTGCGAATGGCTGACCGCGACCACCTGATCGAAGAAGGAATAGATCACCCTCAGCATTGCAAAGAACCGACGTTTGTGTGGGACATTCAGAGTGGTGAATGCCCGGGTGTAACTGTGTTCGACATGGACCAGTCGAGTGTCCAGATGCATTGCGCGAAGCGCCGAGAACGCGGGTAAGCTTCTCCAGCTTGGTACGACGTGGGACACGATGACATCCGCATTCAGTTTGCCCCAAGAAAATGCAGTCCGTTTGACCTTCAACACCTTTTGATCGACCGTTTCGGACAGATCTGATTGCGCCAAAAGATGGTCGAGCATCCGCATCACGCCGCCCGCTGTCGTGTCGTCCACCAGGTGGAGTATCTTTTTCTGTTCCATGATGACGCCTCTCTCAGATCGATTGCAGTTTGGATTTCATTTGTCCCAGCCGGGTGATTGGGCCGGGTCCAAACGTTTTCAACACAAGAGCTGCGGCGAAAGTGCTGAACGTTTTCACAGGTTCCTCAAACACCGGGCGGAGGCTTTCCTGGACGCTGCGTGCAAACAACTCCCAAGCTTTGTCCCGATCGAGGTTGGTGATAGCCCGCCGCGCCAGATAGCGCAGCTGATAAGCACGGGACGAGGGTTCGTGCCGGGCAAAGAATTCAGGGTTCAGCGGGCGCAGCTTCGCGACCATCCTCTCCCACGCCTCTAACTGGCGATCTAAAGCCGCCGAAAGCCCGCCTGCATTGATCCGGTAGTGGGTCAGCAGCCCCGGAACACCTTCGATCTGCCAATCGGTCTTCAACATCAGCCGCATCCAGCATTCGATATCTTCGGACTGCCGGAAGGTCTCATCGAAGACCCAATCCCGCTCGGTTTCAAAGCTCGGGCGGTAGGCCAAAGCCTCCAGCACTGTCTTTCGAATAACGGCCGCCGATCCGTTGCCGATCGGGTTGCGGTTCAGAACATGTGCTGCGGTCACATTCTTCAGGCGGGGTGCTTGTTTGATCCCCATCATGCACCCCGCTTCGTCGATCAAGGCACTGCCGGAGTAACTAACCCCCACGTCCGGTTCGGCCTTGAGATGGTGAATATGAGCCGCCAGCTTCTCGGGCATCCACAGATCGTCGGCGTCGCATAAGCCGACTAATTTACCCCGCGCGGCAGCGATGCCAGTATTTCTTGCCCCCGCCAGCCCACGATTGGCTTGCCCGACAAGTCGTACGCGTGTGTCGCCTTGGTGCGCGCGAGCAATCTCGGAGGTCGCGTCCTGCGATCCATCGTCGACGATGATGATTTCGAAATCGTCATAGGTCTGCGCCTGCAGTGAGGCGAGCGTTTCGGCCAAGGTTGCTTCGGCATTGTAAGCGGGTACGACGATGGATGCTGTGGGCATGGTGATCTCCTTCAGAATTCTTAAGAAAACAACGCGCTTTTGATCGCTTGCGGTAGGATCGGGGCCAGCGCGGCCCCTGCGGCGGTAGGCAGTCCTCGGCGCAGGGGCAGCAGAAAACTGCGCGCATGCAGGCTCAAGCCTTTGCGTGTGTAAGACAGCGCCTGACCCTGATGCCCTAACCGCAACGCCCGGCGGGCGAGATAGCGCAGATAGACGGCCTCGGACGACCGCGACGGGAACACGCCATATGATGCGGCTGTTTTGACCGCGTAGGCCCGCCCAGCGCGCATGGCGGCCAAATCCGAGGACAAGCCCCGGGCGCTGGTGCGATACCAGACCTGAAATTGATCCACCCCTTTGATGGTGAACCCTTCGCCTGCGAGGCGGATCAACAGCTCCAAGTCTTCGTTATGCACCGTTCTCGCGTCCAACCCGCCAACGGCGTTAAAGACCTCGCGACGGATTGAAAGGTTGGACATGGTGCAGACCGGGTTCTCAGCCAACAGGTCCTGAATGGTCAGTGGTGCGTTAGGAACCCTCGAGCATGTCTGAGAATCTCCGAGCTGATCGGCGAAGAACCTGATCTGCCCAAAAACCGCATCCGTCGAAGAGGATTGGAAGGCTTCGTTCAGCTGCGCCAGCTTGTCCTTGTGCCACAGATCGTCTGCATCGCAGAACGCCAGCATGTCTCCCTTGGCCAGTTCGGCCCCATAGTTGCGGGCGGCACTTGGGCCATCGAAGGGGCTGCTTGCGATCCGGATACGGTGGTCTTGGGCAATGTGATTCAGCACAATGGACAGGCACGCCTTCGAGGGACGATCGCCGACGCAGATCGCCTCCCATTCCGTGAAGCTTTGCGCGCGAATGCTGGTCAGCGTGTCAGCAATTGTGTCCGCATCGGTGTGAAACGGCACGATGATGGTAAAGCGGGTCATTGGAAGCCGAACCTCTCTGTTGTCTTTTGATCCCGAGGCAGCAGAACCCAAGAGGCGATCAACATGAGGGCAGCACTGGTCATCAGGTATCCAATCGCCACCGGCATCAGCCCGAACGGCGCCATGATCGCGGTGTTGAGGATCAATGCGAATGCAAGGGCCGTGCTGACTCGTAGCTCGGTGATCGCGCGGTTCTCGGACCGCAGCCAGCCGGCCACGGCGGACCAGATGACGCTGGGCAATGCGGCAAGGCACAAGACCGAAACCACCGGTGAAATCTGCTGCCACTCAGCACCCAGCAGCAGCGGCACGTAGATCGGTGCAAGCGCGGCTTGCAGCAAAACCAACGGGCTCAGCACCAGGAGGGACGTGCCGAGCCCATGACGCAGCGCCTTGGTTTTATCCGGGGCTGCGCAAAGATGTGGGAAAAGAACGACTGAAAAGGCCTGCGTGAACGATGTCGCCAAGCCGAGCCCAGCGTTGAAAGCCATGAAGTAGATGCCAAGGCTCTCGGCCCCCAGCATCGCGCCAACCACAAGCTTGTCGGCCTGCAAACGCAGAACTTTGACAACCTCAACCCCCAGAACAGCCCAGCCAAAGTCAACAAAGGGGCGAAGGGCGGCAAACCCGCGCGGCGCGTTTGATGCCCAGGGACGTAGACGGCGCATCAGGACCAGCCAAATCGGGGCGGCCAGCAATCGGGGCAGCACCAAAGCCAGCGGCGAGGCCCAGAGCAGCGCCAGTAGCGCGGCCATAGCATTTGCGCCAACCACCTGCCCTCCGGCAACAGCGGCTGTCTTTTGTAGCTTGCCCTCACGCATCGCAAGCGCGGCCTGCACCAGACCGGCGGGCATGAACAGGTACTCTCCGGCCAGAATAGCGAGCAGCAGCGCCAGGGTCTGGTGCCCTATCGCATAGAGGGCAATGGCGATGGTCACCTGCAGCAAAAACAGTGCCCCGCACCAGACCCAGAAGATACGATGCGCGGTGTTGCAGCGCTGTTCCAGCTCGGACTGCGGGGCTTGGATGATCCTCTGCCCCACGCCGTTCTCGGTTAGCGCCTTTAGGATATCCCCTGCCGCGAGGGCAGCGGCAGCCAGCCCTATAGCCTCGGGGCTGAGAGTGCGGGCCACAACCACGACCACCGCAAGACGTGAGGCTTTTGCCGCCACTTCGGACACCGCATAGGCTAGCAGGTGCCGCAGGAAACTGGAATGTACCAATCGCTGAGTCATATCGCCAAGTGTCCAAAAACAGTGTTGGGATCAGTTCTAATTGGCAGCAACATCCCTGTCCCAGACGCGGGCGGACAGCCAGACGAACCATCGGGCGAGCGACCTATCCGATTGGGATAAACGGCAATCCCGATGCCGGTCTGACACACATCAAGACACTGCTGTAGCTGTGGATGCAGTTCAGGAGAGTTCAAAATGAAACGACATTTCAAAGTTTTGGTTTTAGGGGCCGTCAGCGCGATTGCTCTGTCGGGTTGCAGCAGCATGAAGACCCCGCGCAACATCGAACCCGTCGCAAAAGGCGAAAGCTATCAGGCCCAGTACCGTGCCCCATCACGGCGCCGGGCAAATGCGCCCTTGCTGCAAGCGGAACACTTGAACGGGCGCGCCTGTATGCCTCCGACCGGGGATCAGGGCACAGACGCCTTTGCCAAATGGTCTAAACCCGCGCTTAGCCCTTTGCTGGGCGAGAAACTTTCGCGCAATGATATGGTACAGATCACAATCGACGGAGATGAGCTTCTCAGCGACACCTATGTTGTGTCCCGCGATGGCGACCTGAAGCTGCCGTACCTGCCGCCGGTGCGCGCGCAGGGCAGAACGACCGAGCAGGTCGAGCGGGACGTGGCCCGGGTTCTGGTAGCCGCACAGTTCTACGACAGTACCCCGCGCGTCACGGCGCGCATCAGCGATTTCGCCTCGGTCACTGTCGGCGTGAAAGGCGCGGTGTTTGAACCCCATTCGGTCGAGATCGGAGGCATCCCCGGCGACGCACTGGATCGAGGGCGTCAGGGCGTGCTGGGTGCCTCGACCGAGGCGCGCAACCTCTCGGTCGCCATTCGCGCTTCCGGAGGTGTGCGCCCGGATGCGGATCTGTCAGCAGTTGAGCTGCACCGGCAGGGCACGATCTACCGGATGGACCTGCGCGGGGTGTTCGAAGGCTCGGATCCGACCGACATCATGCTGCTGACCGGGGATCAGATCGTGATCAACAGCCGAGGGTGTTTCCAGGATGATTTGATGCGTCCCAGCCCGATCAGCCCGCCCGGCGTAACGCTTTATATGTCCAACCTCACGCAACCTGCCACCGGCAACGCAGAGTCAGCCATTGGAAGAGACGTGCGTGAGGTACCCTATGGCACGCGCTACCTGCAGGCCGTAGTCGATACCAATTGCGTCGGTGGGGCCAAGACCACCAATGCCAATCGCAGCGCGGTCCTGTTCACCCGCAACCCGATGACCGGGAACTCGATCGTTATTGAACGCAATATCGAAAAGCTGCTGCGACGTGGGGATCGCGATGACTATGACCCCTATGTTCTGCCAGGAGATGCGATTGCATGCTACGACAGTAAGGTTACCGGCCTGACCGAGGTCGCCCGCGCAGTTGGCATCGTCGGCGCAGCGGCGCTGCTGGCGCCCTAAGTCAATCCCAAGCGGGCGATGATTTCGCCCGCTCCCAAGCAGTGGAGACTGCAGCGAGTTTGTTAGTGATGTCTTTGTGTTCTTTGGCTGCAGTCTCTACCGCAACTAACGCCTCTCGAAACTCTTCCACGCCGAAGGTTGCTGCACTCCCAGCCAATTTGTGACAGGCCTGAGCTATTTGACTTAAATCTGTCTGGTCAAATGCCCCGGTTTCTAGCTGTTCAACCAATTCATCCCCTTCGGCAATGAACTTGGCATGCAGGCGGGCAAAGACTTCAGGGCCGAGGCTGCCTTTCAACTCCGCTAACGGATCTGGCTGCGCATGCTCCGAAATCTGCCCGTCGGTGCGCGTGACCACCGAAAGCGCCCTGCGCAGGGCATTCAGCGAAATCGGTTTTCCAATGAAAGCCGTCATACCGGCGGCGCGAAAGGTCTCAACCGCATCTGGCAGGACATTGGCCGACACAGCGATAATCGGCACATCGGTCGACTGCCCCTGACCGCCACGAATATGGCGCGCAGCGGTTGGCCCATCCATCACTGGCATGCTGATATCCATCAGGATCGCATCGAACCTCTGACTGCTGGCCTTGTCGACGCCAACCAGCCCGTTCTCCGCCGTAGTTACACGGTGCCCGTCCAGCGCAAGCATATTGCAGATGACCTCGAGGTTGATCTCGTTGTCTTCGACCACCAACAAGTTCAGCGGGAGAGCGGTCTCGGTATTGATCTGAGCAGCTTCTAGCAGTTGGTCGCGCGCTGACGGCTGTAACGGTATCCGCAGCCAAAAAACGCTTCCTTCGCCCAATGTGCTTTCCGCCCCCATCTCACCACCCATGGCCTGCGCGAACCTGCGGGCAATTCCCAGGCCAAGCCCGGTCCCTCCGACCGTTCGACCGATAGAGGGATCGCTGGTGTAGAAGTCATCAAAAATGGCGTCGATCTCATCCTCGGCGATGCCAGCCCCGCTGTCGATCACACGCACTTCGTAGACATGCGCCTTACCCTGACCGCAAGGTTCACATCTTTCGACCTCGATCGACACACGGCCATTTTCGGTAAACTTGATCGCATTACCCACAAGGTTCAGCAGAATTTGCCGCAACCTTTGCACGTCAGTCGCGACATGCGGATAGGCTCCGCCCACCCATTGCCACGAGATTGAATTGCCGCGCGAGGCCGCATTGCCGCTTTGACCATCCACAAGGTCCTGCAACATCGCGTTCAGGTCGGTTGGCTCGTGCGCGACAGACAGCTTGCCGGCCTCGAACCGAGCAATATCCAGCACTGCATCCACATGATTTTGCAGAACCTGGCCCGAGATCTCCATGTTGCGGACAAACTGAGACTGCTGTTTGGTCGTGCGTGTATTCTTGAGAAGGGTGAGGTTGCCCAGCAACCCGTTCAACGGGGTTCTGATCTCATGACTCATAACAGTCAGAAAATCCGACTTGGCCTTTTCCCCGGCAAGGGCACGGTCGCGGGCCGAGACAAGCTCTTTCTGATCCGCAACGCTTTGTGAGATATCGCGGACAAAACCGATAACAATTTCCTCCTCCCCGGCCTGAGCGGATTGCAAAGCGAGTTCGACGGGAAATACATCGCCATTCTTGCGCAACGCCTCAAGTTGAACGCGACCCTTGCCAACCACGTGGCGGTCGCCCCCGCTCTGCATCCGCTCCATGCCTGCATCATGCGCCGCGCGTAGATGCGCAGGAACAATCAAGTCGCCGATCGAACGCCCTTTGGCCTCATCTTCGGAATACCCGAAAATCGCCTGTGCAGCTGGGTTGAACTCCAGCACTTCGCCGGCGGCGTTCACCACGATCACGGCATCCAATGAGGTAGAAAGGATCGTATTCATGCGCTGGTTGGCCTGCTGGATTGCCCCACCGCGTCGATCTGCCTTGCGATTGACCACCAAGAGATAGGCGCTGACCGCGGTCAGCGTCAGAAACAATCCCCCGGACAAAACGGCCAGTTGAAACAGGCTGAGCGCGGTTTCTTCACGGCGCTGATCCGACTGGCTTGCAAAGTACGAGATCGCCGAGACCGAAAGCTCTCGCACTTTTTGAGCGATCCCCTGCGCGCCGTCATAGAGAACCGGCAGCCCCGCCTTCAACCCAGGGTCCTCAGCATCGATTGTAGGCACCGAGACCTCCAGATATGCGGAGACGTCGTTCAGAGGTTCAGCGAATTTCGGGTCACTTCGCAGCGTTTCAAACAGACGCGAGGTGTCTAGAATATCGATACGGCTGTAAAAAAGATCGAAACGGCGCCGGACAAGGTCCAGGTTTTCTGTGCTTGGCTCTGCGTCCGATACACCCGTCTCAAGCGCGTTGAGGTAGAACAGGAACTCGACCTCGACCTGCGTCAACGTCCATTGCACGTTATCTGTCTGGGCTGACTGCCGGTCGCTTAGGTCAGATATCACCTTGACGGACAGCAACACGACCAAAGCAAGGGCGCCCAAAACGGCGATACCGATGAGCCCGAGAGCCCACCGGCGCCGCGAGTGGTATTGGAAATTTCTTGTCAAAGTCTTGCCCGTATCACCCACTTCACACTGTGTTGTAACCCCACGCTATTTAACGATTTCCAACCTGTCGAGTTGCCAAATGCTGCGAGAGTAAATCACCTCGGTCTGGTACTTGGTGTCACTGTCATATGGATATACGATCCATAGCGGACCTTTCTGCCGCCGGGACATCGCCGCGCCGTCCATCTCATAGGCGACAATCGGGTCTTGCGCCGATATTGAGCCCACAGGTATCTCAACCGCGTAGTCGTTGATCGCCGTTGCCCGGATCGTAGCACCTTCTGCTTCGACCTGTTCCAGCAAGACAGAGAGGGGAACGCCGACAAAGGTGGTCTCGCCTTCAGTCCAGATCGTCGAGGTTTCAAAGCTGCGCTGCGGTAGCGCCTGCAACATTTCCATATCGAACTGCGCCGCCCCGTCGGGGCCGGTCTGTGCAATGTTGCCCGAAACGGTCAGGACCACTCCTCCTGTCGGAGTTCCCAAGTCTGCGGCTTGCGCAGGCGTCAGGCAAATGGTGAACGCCGCTGTGAGGATCGCAAAAAACATACGCATCGTAGTCTCCACTTCATTGACCTCAAGAAACCAGAAAGAGATCCGCCGCGACAGATGGGCATGGGGATACGCACCTATCCGAACGGATAGGTGCGCAGGTCTCATGCCGCGGCAGACAGGAGGTTCATGCGCTGACGCAACATGGATTTGAAACCGTCACGCAGCTCGGCACGTTCCAGCGCAAAGACGGTCGTTGCCTCAAGATATCCGGCGACTGACCCACAATCGAAGCGCTCTCCTTGAAAAGCGAAACCGCAGCATCCGGTCGCTTCGATATCGGCCGCAATCGCATCGGTCAGTTGAATTTCATTACCCGCGCCGGGTGCCAAACCGTCCAGCTGATCGAAGATCGAAGGGTGCAGCAGATACCGCCCGACAATGCCAAACTCTGACGGAGCCTGATCGGCCGCGGGCTTTTCGACCAACCCTTTCAGATGCTGTACCTGCCCTGTCCCATGCGCGATATCGACCACGCCATAGTCGCTGATCCGGTCGGATGGAACGGCCTCGGTTGCGATCATGTGGCTGCCTTGAAAGTTCTGGACCATTTGCGCCAGGACCGGGCGCCGCGCGTGGATCACATCATCCGGCAGGATCACCGCGAAGGGATCGTCACCGACAAGGTCGCGCGCCAGAGACACCGCGTGGCCCAAACCACGCGGGCTGTCTTGTTGGATAAAGTTGTATGTCTCATCATCAAGATTCGATCGGCGCAAACGGTTCAGTAGGTTGGTCTTGCCACCATCCTTCAGTTTGCGCTCCAGCCCTGAGTTGCGCCCGAAATACGCCTCGAGCACGGATTGTCCGGTTGAGGTGACGAAGATGAATTCATCAATCCCGGCGGCGCGAGCCTCGTCCACAGCGTATTGGATCAAAGGGCGGTCGATCAGCGGCAACATTTCCTTTGCCACAGATTTGGTGGCGGGCAGAAACCTTGTGCCCAGACCCGCGACCGGGAAAACAGCTTTGCGAATACCTGTCATTTCAATGCTCCTAGGTTTGATCAGTAAGCGCCGCGACCTGACACGACGGCACGTGCGGTCATTGCAATGAGGATGAGGTTCAGAAGGGGCGAGCGGGAGCGGACATAGGCTGCATCCAGCGCGATCATGTGGTCAAAGCCGATGCCGGCGCGGCCCGAAACCTGCCAGAGGCCGGTGATGCCGGGACGCACCTGCAGGCGCTCCAGCGCTTGTTCGGGATAGGCAGCAACCTCTTCGGGCAAAGCTGGGCGCGGGCCGACCAGCGACATATCCCCTTTTAGCACGTTGAAGATTTGCGGCAATTCATCCAGCGAGAACCGGCGCAGAACCTTCCCAACGCGGGTGATGCGTGGGTCATTTTTGGCTTTGAAGCACACGCCCTTACGATCCGAATGGGTGAGCAAATCCGCACGTCGCGCTTCGGCGTCCTGCGTCATCGAGCGAAACTTGTACATCGTAAAGGGCACCCCGTTTCGACCAATACGTGTCTGCCGAAAAAAGGCGGAGCCGCGACTGTCCAATCGCACCAATGCGGCGATTGCGGCCATGGGAAGGGCCAGAAGAGACAGCGCGACCACCGCCAAAGTGAGGTCCAGCAGGCGACATGCTGAGACCTTGGGAACAGAATTGTGCGCGACACGCACGAGGAATTCGAAATTACCCAATAGATATCTGCGGGCCATACGGCGGGGCTCCATCGCCAACCGCCATGCCCATTCCATCCGGGCGCGCCGAACGATGCGCGGTGCCCGACGCACATTCCCGGCCAGGAAGTCGAACAAAGCACCCACGCCAAGCGCGATTCCAGGGTCAAGCCGGTGACGGTTCTGCGTAATCCAAAGCTCCTGCAGTGGGACGCCCATAGCGATCAACAGAATGTCCGCGCCAGATTGGTTGATATCGTCGATCGCCTCATCAACCCGCGCTGCCCCTTCATAGCCATCGCGCGTACCAACCACGACCAAATCGGGGATCATGTGCTGCAACCGCGCCGCCGCAGCCTGAGCTGTTCCGGGACTTCCCCCCAACAGGTAGACCGACTGGCCAAGACGCGCGGCACGTTTTAGTAGTTTTGGAACAAAATCCGTACCGTTCAGATTCTCGGCCAACGGGACGCCTTGCAACTTCGCCGCGACCTCCACCCCAATTCCGTCAGGTAGGATCATATCTGCCCGGGCCAAAGCTGCTCGATATGTATGGTTGCGGGTCCTTATATTTGCGCAATGTGCATTCAGGAAAAACACAGTCCGGCGGGTCCCATCCAGCAGTTTTGAGATCACCTGTCCGGATCGGGCGTTCACAACTGGCAGACCCAAAATCTCAGGCTTTTCCAAAGTTGGTATGGGTGTTGGCTGCGCGCCTTTATGCATATCTTGGACTGACAGGAACTGCATGGAACTCTCCGATCAACGATGACAATCTGTGGCTTCAGACTGCCAATGAGACCCTGCAACCGATAGGCGAGCATCCGGAGAGGGATCGGAGAATAGGTCTATTCAAACGACCCCGCAGCACATAGCGTGGTGAAAACGGCCCGCTGACCTATCCGATTGGATATTCACCTGTCCGTCAGGAAGGCTTCATGCCATGGGTTCAATGTTTTACTAACGCATATGGGTGTGGTTGGGGGCAGACGGAGATTTGAGATGAAAGTTCTTATTGCTGACGACCACGACCTTATTTTGGATACGCTCGTTGCCTTCATAGATGCAGCAGGCGGGATCGAGGTGGAGACCGCGCCGGATTTCCCAGCCGCGAAAACTTTGATTGAGAACGACGGAGCCTTTGATCTGGTTCTTCTGGACCTGAACATGCCCGGCATGAACGGGTTGGCCGGACTTGAAACCTGCATCGCTTTGGACAGTGCCCAGCATGTGGCCCTGTTTACCGGCGACACCTCGCGTGATCTGGCGCAACGCGCGCTAGAGCTTGGTGCAGCCGGTTTCGTCCCAAAAACTTTACCGGCTAAATCTCTGGTCAACGCGATCCGCTTTATGGCGATGGGGGAACAATACCTTCCTGCGGGTTTCATGAACGCAGAGCAGCCGGAAGACTCCCACCCCATGGCTCAAAAACTGACAGAGCGTGAGCGGCAAGTTCTGAAAGGGCTGACTGAGGGCAAATCCAACAAGGAAATCGCTCGTGATCTGGATCTGTCAGAGCCGACAATCAAACTGCATATGAAGACTTTGTACCGAAAAGTTGGTGTCAGCAATCGAACGCAGGCCGCCCTGGCCGCGCGCGAGGCTGGGTTGTTCTAGGCCTAACTATCCGAAGGGATAGGGGACGCTCCCAATCCCCTCGGCCCCTAGCCTGCTGAGCGAATGATCAGCAATCAGATGCGGTGTATCACCCTTGTAAGAAAGGGTTCTTCCATGCCGCAACAGATTTCGAACTCCTCTGAGTCCACGCGCGACATGCAATTTCTGCATTGGGTGCGCATTTCCCGGTCCAATTTCAGAACGCTCGGGTGGCGCCGCATCGTAAAGGGCGGGCGCCTTAGCGATGTAGGCCGCCTGCCTCGTTACGTGGCATTATACCTTCTTGGGGCGAGTTGCATCTGGGCCCCGATCAGCGGCTATTTGGCGACCGCGCCTGTCAAATACACCTCTCACGCATCATTAATCCTGCCAGGATCTGGCGCTTCGGCATCGGTCAATCTGGCCAATATCGGTCAGGCATCCTCGTACGCGAATTCCGCCTTTGCCAACGGGTCAATCAGCCCGACCGAGACGTATAAACGTTTGTTGTCGGCCGACCGTATACTCGACGCGGCAGCCAAGGCGGTAGAGGCTGACCGGGACGCGTTTGGAAAGCCGCGGGTGCAACTGGTCGATCAAACCAGCCTGATCCATATCGAGCTTCAGGCGGCCTCTCCGGCAGACGCTCAGCAATATGGAGACGCCTTGGTGGCCGCCTTTTTCGCTGAGATTGACGCCCTGCGCGCCGATGAAATTGCCACCCGTCAGGCCAGCAATACCGGCGCGATCGAAGACTACACGAGCGCAATTCAGGCCACGCGGGCCGAGATCAAACAGCTGCAATCGCAAAGCGGTCTGATATCAGTCGCGCAATACCAAGAGCAGGTCGCCGCTAATGACCGTGCAAAGCAGGAGCTGCGAACGCAGGAGAGCGAGCTGGCACGCCAATCGGAACGTGTCGCCGCGCTTCAAGTCGCGTTGAATCTGCCCTCTGACGCAGCGGCGGCAACGCTGAAACTCTATGCTGATGCGCAGTACCTATCGTTGCTTGCGGATGTGTCGGTGGGGGCTGCAAAGCTGGCGCAAGCCGACGCGACCTACGGATCGCGCCACCCAATCTATGTGAATGCCCAAAACGAATATGAAGGGGCGCGTTCGGTTGCTTTAAAACGCGCGGCGCAGGTGACTGGTCTTGAGGTCGAGCAGCTCGGTGGTCTGGATCGCGCGCCGGAAGGGCAACGGGCGCAGTTGCTCAGCGAGTTGGTGCGCGAAGATGCCTTGCGCGCCGGATTGGAAGAGCATGTCGCGACACAGCGCGCGCAAGTTCGTTTGGAAACCCTGCGCCTGTCAGACCTCGCCCCTATCGCCGCTGAATTGGAGGACCGGCAGAGAGATTTCGCCGTGGCAGAAGCCGTGTTCGCCTCTGCCATCGCGCGGTCCGAGTCGAAAAAGACCGATGTCTATGCCTCCTATCCCTTGATCCAAGTGCTGGAGAACCCGTCTCTGCCGACTCGCCAGTCTTCGCCGAACAAGAAGATCTCGATTGCCGCCGGGATCGTTGCAAGCCTTATGCTGCTGATGGGTTTGGTTCTGGCATGGATCCGGAACCCGCTGATCTCAAAGCTGCTGAAAGACCAGAAAGAGGCCGCAGTTTGACGCGTGTGGCCCCTCAAACGCCAGCCGAAAAGATCGTCTGGTGTACGCTGATCTGGACATGGCCGTTCTACGGGCTTGGCGCGCTGTATGTTGTCGGTCCGGTGCTAGGTTGGATGTTGGCTACGATAGCCGGGGTGTCACTTTTTCTCGGCCCGGTGATCCGTTTGGATATGCGTGCAACGGGCCCTGTACCTGCTCTGGTCTGGATCTGGAGCGTTGGCATGCTGGTGATGCTGGTCTCACTTTGGGCAGGCCACGCGGACTGGAACCTCGGCACCACCAAAACGATCAAATCGAGTATCGGATGGGCAAAGGGTTGGGCGCTGATCCCGTTGTTTATCCTAGCAGGGGCGGTTTTGCCAATACGGCGCGAGGTTTTGGTCAGAGGGCAATGTGTGGTGGGCCTTTGGACCTTGTGCCTTCTGCCGTTGCTCATTGCCGCCCCCTATGCCGGTCTGCCGCATCTGCTGTTTACATCTCCCCTTAAAGCAGTAGGCGGCCCGGGACCTGAATATTTCTCGGTCTACCTGTATACAATCGACCCCGCCAGCGGCACGCCGCGGTGGCAGTTCTTTGCGCCCTGGTCGCCATTCGCAGCCTTGTTGGGTGTCTGCATGGTCCTATTTGCCCTGGAAGAAAAGCACAGCAGCTGGAAGGTCATCGGCTTGGCTGCCGGAGTTCTGATGATCCTTATGTCCAAGTCCCGAATGGGTATGGTCGGATTGGTGATCTGCTCGCTGTCACCCCGCCTCTTGCCACTTGTCGCCCGCAGCTTGGGGTGGATTCTATTGTCTACAGTCACCACCACCGTAGCCGTTTGGGGCGCAGTCTTTGTCGAATTCGGCAACCGAGCCCTTTACAGGTTCAAATCCGCGCGCGCCGATAGTACCCGCGTACGCGAAACTCTGCAGCGTATAGCGTATGAGCGCTGGCAATCGGATGCGATGGTTTTCGGGCACGGCACAGTCAGACCCGGTGCGCATCTTGTTGAGTACATGCCGATCGGCAGCCATCACACCTGGTACGGATTGCTATTCGTGAAAGGGCTGACCGGATTTGCCGCGTTTATCGTTCCTTTCCTCGGTCATTTAGCAATCGTCACCCTGGACGCCATAAAGTCGGAACGCGGGAGGCTGCCGCTCGGGCTGTTGCTCACAGTTCTCCTGCTGACCTTTGGAGAGAACGTTGAAATCCAAACCTATCTACTCTGGCCGACCTTACTGATGCTCGGATTGCATTTGCGAGAGGTCAAATCAGTGTGTCTGGGAAGCTGATACGCCGCTAGGATTGTTGCGACACCAGCGTAGTGTCAGACGTCACTCTTTTGGGTTGGTTCTTCACTGCTGATAGGGACATTTTGACCTTGTAAAGTGAGTACTTTCACATCGGGCAACCAACGAATTGACCGTGAATTGCTCTTCAGCCCGGCATTTAGTGGCACTAGTCGCCGACTAGAGCCGGCTGAAAGGAGCCGCCCGTTGTCCCTCTACTCAAAACTCTTCGGCGGCGTTGAGAAGTCCGAGCCGGACCCGCTCTCTTACAAAGGGTTCGAGATCTTCCCCGACCTGATGGCGGAAGGCAGCAAATACCGTCTGTTGGTCCGTTTGGAGAAGACCATCGACGGAGATCGAAAGACCCATACTTTGATCAGGGCGGACGTGTTTGACAGCCGAAATCAAGTCGAGAGCTTTAGCATTGCAAAGCCGAAGCAAATGATTGGTGAGCAGGACGAAAACGTTTTCGACTTGGCAAGCCGGTAGCTTGAAGCTCGATCTATTGATCGGGAGCACTATGTGAGCGGCACCGTGCGCGCGCCGCTAGGCATGCTTCTACGTCCAAGATTGAACGGACGGCTTAGGTTATCATTGGTCAACCATTTGTTGGGCAAAGGAGACTGTTTATCCGCCCTGTTGGTTTGTTAGCGGCTTCCGCAAAGCGCGGAAAGCGAACGTTCGCGAAAAACACTGTAAGACAGGTTTGTCCCGCATCGCAGTCATTAATGTACTGCAGAGAGAATGGCTCCTTTGCGGACACAGCAGCCGTCAGAATTATTGGCTACAATATCAAACTGAACGAATGGTTTTGGCTTTTGCCATGAGTGAGTCATATTCGGCAGCGAAACGCATTCGGAACGCGCCATGACCACTTTTATAAAACCACCCACTCAATTCACACGCGCGGGCGATGTTGCAATCGCGTATCAAGTCGTCGGCGAAGGGCCGGTCGATTTGATTTATATCTCCGGCTGGCTCCACAACATTGATGTGGTCTGGGAGCACCAGGGTTACCGAGACTTCCTTCGCGGACTGGCAGAAAAGTGCCGGGTCATCATGTTCGATAAACGCGGAACAGGAATGTCCGATCGTGATGTCGGAGCACCCACGCTGGAAGAACGCGCGGAAGATATTCGTGCTGTTATGGCTGCCGTAGGCGGTGAAAAAGCAGCAATTTTCGGAATCAGCGAAGGAGGCGCGATGACAGCAATGTTCGCAGCGTGCTATCCGGAAAAAGTGAGTTCAATCGTAATGATTGGCAGCCGTCCCTGCGACGCATGGAAACCAGACTGGCCGAGAGGTAGGCGACGTGCTGAATTCGAAGAGGACCTTAAACACCTCGAAGCCAATTGGGGAAACCTTGGTTGCGAGTTGGAGTGGGCAGCCCCTTCAGTTAAGGATGATCCGGAAGAACAGGCATTTTTTAATAAACTGCTCACTTTGTCTGCTAGCCCCCGTTCGGCAATTGCCATCACGCGTCTGAATTATGATACGGACTACAGGTCAATTCTTCCCGCAATTGAAGCTCCTGCTCTCATTTTGCACCCTGAAAAGGATATTTCCATTTCGGTGGAAGACGGGCGGTACCTTGCGGAGAACATTCGCAATGCCCGTTTTGAGTTCGTAAAGAACTCAGATCATCTGCCTTGGATTGGCGACACGCGTGCCATTGTAAAGCAAATTACCGATTTCGTTTGCAGCGAAGCACCTCAGAAGGAAGAAACCCGTGTGCTTTCGACAATTCTCATGACCGACATTGAAGGGTCGACCGCCATCGCGACACGCGTCGGAGATGAGGAATGGAAACACATCATAGAGAAACATGATGCTCTCGCAGCGCGTGCAATTGCCCGCCACGACGGAACGTTGATCAAGACAATGGGTGACGGAATACTTGCTACTTTTGCCGGTCCCAGCCGGGCTATCGCATGCGCGGAGGCAATAAAGTCCCAAGCATCTGATATTGGTCTCACCATACGCGCGGGCATCCATACAGGAGAGTGTTTGCGCCGGAGCAATGATGTTTCCGGTTTGGCAGTAACTATCGCCGCGCGAATTCTTGAGTTAGTGCCGGGTGGCGAGGCTTGGGTGTCTGGCGTTGTAAGAAGTCTCGTCGTTGGATCGGGATTACAGTTTGAGTCATTGGGAGAACGGCAACTAAAGGGAGTTCCCGACGAGTGGCCTTTGTATAAAGTTTCAAGCTGACAGCTTTTTCTTGCTGACTTGAGGCTGCGTTGGGCTCAATGCAGTCATTCGGTGCGCAATGTATGAACAACTGCTCTGCGGACAAAGCCGCCATTTATTGTCCAACGCAATCGGCACTCGAATTACCTCGGTCGGTGAATACTCCGCACTAAACTTGTTCACTTTCCAACCGGCGTCAGTTCTATTGACACCATACTTATTGGTCACCCAGAGATATGGTAGTGTTCTTGCGCAGACAACACGTTGGATCGCGAATTGACCGAGTTTAGGTTTTCCCCGTCGAAGTATCCCCACCTACAATGCACTGCCACCAGCAAACGTAGTGGCAAGCGCTGTAAACGATGTCGTCGCCCTGGGTGGGCCGTATGCCGGATGCATGGGGCTGGAGGCCGATGCACAGAGGCACGTCAAAAACCAGAACCTAGTGTCGGATCGAATAACCAGAGAAATCGGATGGTGAAGATGGGACGCCGCCTGGGGTTGGGACTTGGCGTATGCAAACCCACTTGCCGAGAGAAACTTGAATTTGTCGATCCACTCTCCCATTGAGAAACCGACTGTGTGTTGAATTATTTTTTGTCGAAATCACCCAGCGCGTGTGGGATCCCCGGTCGCGTCAAATACGCCGTTCCGACGCTGACAATGCGCCCGCAAGCGAGCTCTTGATCTCTGACGGGGTGTCCCGACCTTGCTGATTCAGCTTTGCGGCGATCCAGCCCGCAGAATGTCCACGGCATCCGATCTTGTTCAAGCGCGCCGCGGCCGGTGTTGTCACTTCACCCTGAGCCAGGGCCATGGATGCTTCAACCTCTGTGTCCGGCAGGATCATTCTAACGGCGCTGAACACGTCCATCGAGACCTGTAAAGTTTGACGCTCTAGCCGATGGGCGGCGTTGGTCAGCAATCGCGTGCAATAAGCCGACAAGAAATACCAACGGAACACCTGAAAAACCTGACCGTTGGACGCCGCCATATCCGGCGCGCGACCCGCAACAGCGGTCAGTTCGGAAAAGGCAGCTTCGGCCAATTTGGCCGCATCGCAAATCTGACGCTCGCGACTGGCACGAGAAACCGCGCCGTTGGCGAAGCGGGAGTCAGATTTACCGATTTCCAAGTGCATTGGTATCCTCCACCGTCAAATTGTGATGAAGATATAAAATCTGACGGCATCGCCCGCATGGGAATTGCGGTCAGAATTTCCCGATTTGTCGTCTTTTTTGGCCAACTTCAGAGTCTGTCTATACATTTCACCCTAAAGTTGGCCTGTTTTGAGCCATTTGGTCAACTGGTGAACACCGCAAACGTTAATGTTTTAAACAAAAAGCACACATATCTGACACGATCTTGTAATAGTTATGCCCACTTCGATATGTATGAATACTCAATCCTGCTGACCAGTTTACCAGTAAAGTTTTAACGAGGGGGTACGAAGCAGGATCAGGGGGTGAGCGCCTGTTCAGCCAGGCTCGCCTTAGGACAGAGACGCTCCCCCCGTCCTTATCACTTAGTCTATCTTGTTCTTTTGAGCATGTGGCGTCACACCAAAACTCGACCGGTAAACGCGCGAAAAATGTCCCGGATTTTCGAACCCGCAGGCCATTGCCACTTCGGTCACGGATGCCTCGGTTTGCAATAACAGCTTCTGAGCGCGCTCCAGCCGAAGCTCCATAAAGTACTTCTTGGGCGACGTGTTGAGGTATTTACCGAACAACCGTTCCAACTGGCGTGTTGAAATCCCCAGATCCCCGGCAATATCAGATGGGGAAACCGGTGCCTCGATGCAGTCCTGCATGATATGAATTGCCTTGGCGAGATGCGCGTTACGCATCCCGTTGCGCGATTGAAGGGACACGCGCTGTTTGGCTGTGGCATTGCGCACGGCGTTGTAGACCATCTGGTCAGCAACCGCGATGGACAACTCTTCGCCGTGGTCCCTTTCAATCAGGTGCAACATCAGGTCGGCGGTCGCCGTGCCACCCGAGGCGGTGATGTGCTTTTCATCGGCGACAAAGACACTGCGCACCAGATTCACCTCGGGAAAGGCCTCCATAAAGGCATCGTGGTACTCCCAGTGAATGGCGGCCTGCATCCCGTCCAGAAATCCTGCCTCGGCCAGCAACCACGCGCCCGAACACAAGGCGCCGATGGCCGTACCTCTCGCCCGCTCGCGCCGCAGGGTTGCAAGCAAAGGGCGCGAGACATGGTTGCGCATATGAATACCTGACAGCACGAACAGTTGGTCGGTCTTTGGCAACGCGTCCAGTCCCCCATGAACCAAAGTCACCGACCCGTTGGAACAGACGGCCTGCTTGCTGTGTTCGGATACAAAAGACCACTCATACAGATCTTGACCGCTGACGAGGTTGGCAATGCGCAGCGGCTCGACCGCGCAGGAAAAGGCGAGATGCGAGAATTCCTCGATCAGGATGAAAGTGATGTGGCGGGGTTGGCGCATAGACGTCCGATTCAGTTTGACGTGGTCGACGGCCTATGCTGCACGATTCTTTTCTGTATACAACTTGTATTTTATTGGAATACAGAGAATGAACGAAATAGCCGGCACGATTCGCGCAGCGACTGTTGGAGGAACGGATGAAAGACGACGCCAAATCCCGAAAGGCCGAGTTGATGGAGCACCTGAAAGTGTCGATCCTGACGCTGCGCCTGCAACCAGGCACAGATTTGGACGAAGCGCATCTGTCCGACGCTTTCGGCCTGTCCCGCACGCCATTGCGTGAAGTGTTCCGGCAACTGGCGGGAGAAGGCTATCTGGACTTGCGCACCAATCGCAGTGCCCGGGTGTCTGAGATGTCTTATACCACCCTGCGTGACTTCTTTCTGGCTGCACCCATGGTCTATGGCGCGGTTTTGCGACTTGCCGCGCAGAACGCCACACGAACTCAGATCAACGACCTGAAAGACTCGCAACAGGCGTTCAAGGCTGCGTTGCAATCCGGATCCGCCGAAGATCGGGCGCTGGCCAATAACCGCTTTCATGATGTGACCGGAGAGATGTCAGGCAATGTCTACTTGCGGCCATCATTCAACCGGTTGCTGATCGACCATGCCCGGATCGGGATGACCTTCTATAGACCCCAATCCGCGCACAAGGCCGAGAACCTGTCCGAGGCAAGTCGCCAGCATGACGCCATCATCGCCGCCATCGAGGCGGGCGATGAGGCGGCTGCTGCGCAGCTGGCCGAGGACCACTGGAACCTGTCACGCGACCAAATCGAACTGTTCGTGATGCCTGCTGCGCTGGATATCCCGATGGGTATCCCGCCCCTTTCGAAACCTGCATGAGGACGGAATGAACCCGATTTTCAGATTTGAGGGGATCTATACCCCGGTGGTCACGCCCTATCACCAAGATGGCCGCGTGAACTGGGATGCCCTGTCCCACGTGATCGAATACCTGATCGAGAATGGTGTGCACGGGCTGATCTCGGGCGGGTCAACGGGTGAGAACTATGCCCAGACCGTCGAAGAACGGCTGGAACTGGCGTCGTTCACGCACAAGCAGTTGAAAGGCCGGTTGCCTCTGGTTGTCGGAACTGGAGCGATGCTGACGCCGGATTCCATCGCGCTGGCCTCGGGCGCGCGTGAGATTGGCGCAGACGCGATCCTGCTGGCCAGCCCACCCTATTCTGTGCCGACCGATCGGGAAAACGCCCTGAACGCGCTGGCTATCGACAAGGCCGCTGACTTGCCGGTGATGTTGTACAACTACCCGCACCGCACCGGTACAATGATGGGGGAAGAATTCCTTGACCGCGTGGGGCGCAGCCGAAACTTCTGCGGCATCAAGGAAAGCTCAGGGGATATCAACCGGGTGCATTTGTTGGCGCGGGATTACCCGCATATCCAGCTTGGCTGCGGCATGGATGATCAGGCGCTGGAATTCTTCGCCTGGGGCGCACCGTTCTGGGTCTGCGGTGGGTCGAACTTCCTGCCAGCCGAACATGTAGCACTATATCAAGCCTGCGTTGTCGAAGGGAACTTCGCCAAGGGCCGCCGCATCATGTCCGCCATGATGCCGTTGATGCGGGTGCTGGAACAGGGCGGCAAGTTCATCCAGACCATCAAGCATGGCGTCACCATGAACGGGGTCGACGCAGGCGCGATGCGGCCCCCGCTTAAGGGGCTGAACAAGGATGACAAACGCGCATTGGAACAGGTGACGCGCGTGATGAAGAAAACAATCGCAGATATCGTGGCGGAGGGCTAAGGCATGGAATTGCTGACACAAGACGAATACAAATCCATCGCTGCGGGCCTGACCTTGCCCACCGGGGCCTTCATCGACGGCGCTTTCCGCCCGGCTGTCTCAGGCAAGACCTTTGAGACGGTGAACCCCGCTACAGGCGAGAAACTGGCCGATGTTGCCGCTTGCGACGCGGCGGATGTGGATTTTGCCGTCGAAAAAGCGCGAGAGGCATTTGACGATGGGCGCTGGTCCAGGATGCACCCCTCGGATCGCAAGGGCATACTGATCCGACTGGCCAAGTTGATGATCCGCAATGCCCGTGAATTGGCAGTGATGGAGAGTATCGACAGCGGCAAGACCATCTATGACTGCGAAACCGTGGATATCCCCGAAACGATCCACTGCCTGAAATGGCATGCCGAGGCGATCGACAAAATCTATGATCAGGTCTCGCCCGCCAGCGACGACCACATCGCCATGGTGGTTCGCGAACCCATCGGAGTTGTGGGGTTGGTGCTGCCGTGGAACTTCCCGCTGCTGATGCTGGCGTGGAAGATCGGACCTGCCTTGGCGGCGGGCTGTTCGGTGGTGGTGAAACCAGCAACCGAAACCACGCTGACCGCCCTGCGCCTCGCGGAACTGGCGATGGAGGCGGGCCTGCCGCGCGGCGTTCTGAACATCGTTCCGGGCGGCGGTGCTGATGTCGGTGAGCCGATTGGTCGACACATGGAAATCGACATGGTCTCTTTCACCGGCTCGACCGTCACTGGCAAACGGTTCCTGACCTATTCGGCGGAAAGCAACGCCAAGGAGGTTGTGTTGGAGATGGGCGGCAAGAACCCGGCCATCGTGATGGATGACGCCGAGAACCTTGACCGCGTGGCGGCCCATGTCGTGAATGGCGCGTTCTGGAATATGGGTGAGAATTGTTCCGCCTCGTCCCGTCTGATCGTGCACAAGGACGTAAAGGCCGAGTTGCTGCAGCGGATCGCCCATCACGCGAAGCAGTGGAACATCGGTGATCCGCTGGACCCGGAAACCCGAATAGGTGCGTTGGTCAGCGAAGGCCACTACAACAAGGTCTGCGGCTACTTGGAACAAGCCGAAAACGTGGTGATTGGTGGCAATGCCAACAAGGGTTTTGTCGAAGCGACCGTGGTCGAAGTACCCGGCAATCACAGCACTCTGGCGCGCGAAGAGATCTTTGGTCCCGTTCTGTCGGTGATCGAAGTGTCTGGCTTTGACGAGGCCATCAAGATTGCCAATGACACCGACTATGGCCTGTGTGCTTCGATCTTTACGGCTAACGCCAAGCGAGCCATCCGCGGCGCGCGGGCGATCCGCGCCGGAACCGTGACGGTGAACAGCTTTGGCGAGGGTGACATCACCACCCCCTTTGGCGGCTACAAACAATCCGGTTTTGGTGGCCGCGACAACTCGGTCCACGCCCACGACCAGTACACCCAGTTGAAAACCATCTGGATTGATCTGGCCGATGACGCGGACGAGACGATCGATTGACGGCCTATACTGCAAAACGACTGCCACGACAGACCGGGCAGGCGGGGTGGACCGCCATCCTGCCGCCCCAAATATCGCTACCCCGGCTTGAACAGAACATCTCAGCCGACGTCACCATTGTCGGTGGCGGGTTTGCCGGGCTCAACGCTGCGCGCAGGTTGCGCCAGCTTGACCCAGCGCTCAAGGTTGTTCTGTTGGAGGCCGGTCGTTTCGCCGAAGGTTCCGCTGGCCGCAATTCGGGCTTCATGATCGATCTGCCCCATGATCTGGCCTCGGACAATTACGCCGGAGGCGGGCTGGAAGCAGACCGCGCAACCATAGCCCTAAACCGCCGCGCAATAAGATTTGCAACGAACGTGGCTGAAGAATGCGAGCTGCCGCAGGAAATGTTCGACCCCTGCGGTAAGTTCAACGCAGCCGCCACACGAGCCGGGGACAGGCACAACCGCGAATTCGCCGCACATCTGGATCGGTTGGGAGAGCCTAGCACGCTTTTTGACCGCCAACAGATGCAAGAGATCACGGGCAGCCCGCACTACAGCTCGGGCCTCTACGCACCCGGCACAGTGATGATCCAGCCCGCCGGCTACATTCGGGCTCTGTCCTCTCACCTATCGCCACATATTGATCTGTTCGAAAACTCTCCTGTTACCGGCTTTGAAAAACAAGGCGTGGGATGGCTGGTAAAAACACCTGAAGCGCAGGTTTCGACGGGCCGTATCATTCTGGCCAATAACGGCCATCTGGAGAGCTTTGGCTTTTACGAACGCCGACTGATGCACATCTGCCTTTACGCGTCGATCACCGAGCGTTTGACGCCTGAACAGATCACGACATTGGGCGGTCAATCCCGCTGGGCCGTCACTCCGGCTGATCCGATGGGAACCTCGGTTCGGCGGGTCTCGGGCAGCTATGGCGACCGGATTCTGATCCGGTCCTGTTCAACTTTTCACCCGACAATCGAAACCAGCCCCATGCGCCTGCGCAATGCAGGCTGGGTGCACGACCGCAAATTTCGCGAACGGTTCCCGCATCTGCCCAATGTGCAAATGGAGCATCGTTGGGCCGGAATGCTTTGCCTTAGCCGAAACGGATCAGCGGCGTTCGGAGAGTTGGACAAGGGCGTCTTCGCGGCCTGTTGTCAGAACGGTTTGGGAATTGCCCGAGGGACGTTGCAGGGCATGGCAGTGGCGGAATTGGTCACGCAGGGCGGATCGGACATTGCGGATCATTTCCTGGCCCAACCGATGCCGCCGCGCCTACCACCCGAGCCGTTCGCATCATTGGGTGCAAATAGCTATCTGATTTGGAAAGAGTGGCGTTCAGGAAAGGAATGACCTGTCAGGGCAGGCTGAGCTTGGTCATGCGACCGCCGTCCACGGTGTAGACCTGACCGGTGACAAAACTGGCCTCTTCAGACGCAAGAAACGCTACCACTGCCGCGACCTCCTCTGGTCGGCCAGTCCGGGCGACGGAATGAATGCGGCCAATGTCGCGGCGAAATGCATCCGGGTCCGGCTGAGCGTCGATGAAACCCATGTTCAGTTCAGTGTCGATCCAGCCGGGCGCCACCGCGTTGCACCGGACCCTCTCTGCCCCGTGATCCACGGCGACGGCACGGGTCAATCCGTGCAATCCGGCATTGGTCGCACAATAGGCCGCATGGCCAGGATTACTGCCCAACCCTTCGATCGAGCCGATGTTGACGATGTTCCCTTGCGTCTGCCGCAGATGGGGCAGCGCCGCCTTGATCAGCAGAAAAGGGGCCGTCAGGTTAACTGTCAGGTTGCGCTGCCAATCCTCCAGGCTCATGTTTTCGACAAGGGCTTCTTGCATCATGCCCGCGTTGTTGACGAGGATATCCAGACGCCCTGCCCGCTCAACAACCCGAGTGACTACAGATTGCGGGCTGCTCGGATCACCAAAATCTGCCTCGATCCCTTCGAACTTGGGATCTTGCCCGCGTTGTGCAGTAAAAACCCTTGCCCCGTCCTGACGCAGTCGTTCAGCAATGGCCCGACCGATCCCGCTGCGTCCGCCAGTGACAAGGGCGGTTTTGCCTTCAAATCGGGTCATGATACTGGCTTGCCTCCGTTCACCTCAAGCACCGCGCCGCAGATATAACGCGACGCATCCGAGGCCAAAAACAGGATCACATCAGCAATGTCTTCGGGTTCCGCAATTCGCCCCAAGGGAACAGTCTGCCCCAGCTTAGCGACAGCTGTGTCCGGGTCGAACCCGCGCTTGGCAAAACCGGATCGCAACATGGGTGTGTTCACCTCGTTCGGGCAAACCGCGTTGATGCGGATGCCCTGATGGGCGTGGTCCATCCCCATGCATTGGGTCAGAGAGGCAATCGCGGCCTTGGTCATGCAGTAGACAGCGTGGTTTGGACCGGGGCGCAGGCCCCAGCAGGATGCGGTGTTTACGATCGCCCCGCCTCCGTTCACAGCCATAATCGGGATCGCAGCGCGGCAAATGCGAAAGGGGGCCTCGACGTTCACGCCCAGAGACAGAGACCAATCCTGATCCGAGGTTTCGGTGACGGCACCCCGCGTAATGACACCCGCATTGTTGACCAAAATGTCCAGCCCGCCCAGCGCATCTGCTGCCCTTTGCGGAAGTGCATCGGAATAGGCCGGGTCCAGCAGATCACCGGGCAGATGGGCATCAGCCTCGATCCCGTCGGTCAGGCGGTCAGCAACAGCAACCTGCGCGCCGGCGGCACGTAGGCGGCGCACCAGAGAGGTTCCGATCCCCCCCGCAGCGCCCGTGACCAAAGCCGATTTTCCTGCAAACTCCATAATATGCTCCTTCAGAAAGATGCGACCGGCGCGCCAAAGCGGGTTTCGTCGGGCACGACACCCAGCCCCGGTCCGGTTGGAACTTGGATATGCCCGCCTTCAATGCGAATTCCATTCTGGGCATCGTAATTGCCTTCGATGTATGGCGCAGCCAGCCAAACGCCTTCCAGCAGATCGGGCCGAACAGTCGCGCCGATATGTGTGCATGCTGCGGCAATAATGTCCCCTCCCCAACTGTCGTCGCAGGTATGGGGCAGATTACGCGCCTCACAGAGGTCTCGGAACGCGCGCATGGGCTGCAGGCCACCGATCCGCGTGACCTTCATACCGAACCCATCCACCAGACCAGTGCCCGCCGCAGTGATAACCGTGTTCAGATTGGTGGCGTTTTCGTCCATGTAGATCGGGTGGCTCACTTGTGACCGTATCTTTTGCAGATCTTCGATCGTATTGCAGGGTTGTTCCATGACAAACGGAATGTCCGGGCATTCGCGGCTGACACGCAACGCATCACGAGTTGTCCAGCCGCGGTTTCCGTCCACGGCCAGGCGCATGCCTGACGCGCCGATTGCCTCCCACACTTTGCGGATGGTTTCGATATCAATTTCAACCGGCCGACCACCAACCTTGATCTGCAGGCGTGGGTAACCTTCGGCCAATTTTTCCCTTGCCAGAACCGCAATATCGTCAGGCGCCCCAACCCCCGTCGCATAGTATGAGGGAACCTTGCCGACCGCAGCGCCGCCATGCAGTTCCGACACGCTGATCCCAAATTTCTTGCCCAGCAGGTCATGTGCGGCGATGTCGATAGCCGCCTTGGCATAGTTGTGTCCGTTCAAAAGGCCATCCATCCGTCGGTGCAGCCCTAGCGGAGAGACCTCGGCACCCAATAGTCCTGCGGCCATCTGAGCCAACGCAGCCCGAGCACCAGCGGCGTGGGCCTCAGCATAGGTGGGGCCAACCGGGCAGGTCTCTCCCCATCCGACCAATCCGTTGTCGGCCACCAGTTTGACCAATGTGGTGTCCAGGGCCCAGACCTCGGCATTGGCCATTGTGTACGGGCCGTTTTTGACAGGCAGATCGTGGCTATAGATTTGAATTTCAGCGATTTTCACGACTTGTGTTCCGTACTGCTATTGAAGGGATAAACTCTCCCAACTGGCCGGGCGGGTGGAAAACGGGGGATTAACTTCAGTAACTTTGGTTCAGCTCATCAGCGGCCGGGATTTCACGCTCACGTCGGGCGATGTAGTCCAGCAGGGCCTCGTTTTTCGCCTCATCCAGTTTGGGTTCTTCATACTCGGCCAGCAACGCGCGCGCGCGGTTCAGGGCGCGCGCGGTGATTTCAATGCTGCCTTCTGCCTGCCATTGTTCGATCGAGTTGTTGTCGAACAGCTCGGGCATGAAGAATGCACTCTGGAAATTGTCCTGTGTATGTGGGTGACCAAGATAGTGACCGCCGGGCCCAACTTCCGGAACCGCAGCGAGGGCTTGATCGAAATCGTGCCACTTTGGCCCCTCGGCCATGCGGTACGCCATCGCACATTGTTCGGCGTCGACGATAAACTTGGCCACGGAACAGTGCATCCCGGCCTCATTCCACCCGGCCGAGTGCCAGATGTAATTGGCTCCCGCATGCATGACTGCCTGCAAGGTGGTAGCAGATTCATATCCGGCCTGAGCATCAAAAGTCTTGGCCCCACCCAACGTGTTCGAAGTACGCCAAGGGACGTCATAATGCCGTGCCATCTGGCCAATCATGAAATTCATCAGGCTGATCTCGGGTGTACCCGCCATCGGCGCACCGGATTTCATCGACACGGTCGACAGGTAGTGGCCATAGATCGCCGGAGCCCCCTTGCGGATGACCTGCGTGTAGGCCAGCGCGCTCAGCGCCTCGGCATTCAACTGGGCTACCGTGGCCGGAACAGATGCGGGGGTATTGGCGCCCCCCAGAACGAAGGGTGAGCAGAGCACCGGCTGATTGCGACGGCAAAATGCCCGCAACGCACCCAGCATGGTTTCGTCCCACACCAGTGGTGAATTGCCGTTGCAGTTACCGGTGGTCACCGGGTGATCTTCAAGGAATTCCTCGCCAAACAGGATCGCGCACATATCCATCACATCTTCGGCGTTCTTGGGTGAGGTGGTCATGCCCATGAACGTTTTGTCCGAGTGTTTCATCGACGAATAGGTGATGCGCAGGTGGCGTTGACTGATCGGATGGTCATAAGGTTCCACGATGTGATGCGCCGAGGAATGCAGCGCGGGCATCATGTGGCTGAGTTTGTGGAACATCGCCAGATCTTCCAGCAACGGATTTCGGCGCACGTCGTCCAGATCGCGCAGGAATGGTGCGCCGGTCATCGGCACAAAGATCGAGTGCCTCCCTCCCAGCCGCACATTCTTTTTCGGGTCCCGCGCGTGATATGTGAAATCGCTGGGTATGGTGGCAATCAACTCGCGCACCAAACCACGGTCGAGGTAAACCAGCTCCCCTTCGACCTTGGCTCCGGCTTTTTTCCAGTCTTTCAGCGCAATCGGGTCGCGAAACTGAACGCCGACATTTTCCAGAATATCCATCGAAGCAGTGTCGATGCGTTCGACCTGAGCACCATCCATCACCTCACACAAGGGGATACCTCTGGTCAGGCCGGGCAGCATTTCAAAGTTCGGGGCAGTGCGCAGGGCGCGACGGGCAGAGCGTCCGCCCGAGCGTGTCGCGGTACGAATGTTCACGGGGCAATCCTCCAATCTTACTTTTCAGATTGACGGATTCGGCGGCGGCGCGCCTCACTGATTGCGATATCTGTTTGCAGGAAACGACACGGGAACCCGGAACGAAAAACGCCGCCCCAACTGGGGCGGCGTCTGTTTTGGCATTAAGACCTGCGCTTATTCAGCAGCCTGCGTGCTTGCATCAGCATGCTTGTCGCGCCGACCATCACGATAGAGCGCCTTGGTCAGCGAAACCATCATCAGCCCCATAACAACCGTAAAGGGCAGAGCACCGATGATCATCGCATTGCGCAACGCGTCCATCGGGTTGTTTTCTCCAGCGGCCAAGATCAGCGCACCGATCACGGCGGTCAGGATAACACCCCAGATGATACGGTGCTTGACGCCGGTTTCCTGGCTGCCACCGGACATGATGGTGTTCATAACCAGAATGCCTGAGTCCGCAGAAGTCACTAGGAAGGTCATGATCAGGATCACGCACATGACGTTCAGCATGGACAGAAGCCCACCGTCGATCATGTAAGACAGCGTCACGAACAGCTTGTTGGTGTTCGACGCACCGATGATCGCGCCTTCTGCTGCACCAGCCAATTCCAGATCAATCGCAGTGCCACCCAGAACAGTCATCCAGGCAAAGCAAACCAGCGCCGGCGCCAGTACGCAGCCAAGAATGAACTCACGAACAGACCGACCCTTGGAGATGCGCGCCAGGAACAGGCCCACAAACGGCGAGAACGCAATCCACCAAGCCCAGTAGAAGGTGGTCCAGCCCGACTGCCAGCCAAACTGACGGCCTTGCTCGCCTGCGGCGTAAACAGCCGCCAGCGTGTCATCACTCAACTCAGCCGCAGCACCTTCAAGACCGCTTTTAAAGCCGTCAAAGCTGCCCCATGCGTTGGTTGCGCCACCTACCAGATCAGCCGCATGCGCCTGCGCTTCTGCAGGCAGAGCCGCTGCAAACGCTTCGGTCGACAACGGACCGTATGCACCAAAGCTCAGCGAGAGGAAGTGCAGCAGGTAGTCAAACAGTGCTGTGCCATAGGTCGTCATAGCGAATACGAACGAGCCAAAGATCACAAAGGTGCCCAGCAGGATGATCGACAGAACAAGGTTCAGGTTCGACAGGTATTTAACACCGCGACCAACACCCGAGACCGCCGAAATTATCGACAGACCCATGATGACAACCAGACCTGCGATCAGACCAACTTTGCTTGGTGTGGGTACTTCACCGCCAAAATCCATGATCCATTCCATGCCGGTGATTGCATACAGACCGTCGATGAACTGGCTGACACCAAACCCGATCGTAACGGACACACCCAGGATCGTCGCAACAACGCCCAGAACGTCAACGACGTGGCCGAGAAAACCGTTCATCAGACGACCGAAAAGCGGGGTAAGAGCCGCGCGAATGGTCAGAGGCATGTCACGAGTATAGGCGTAGTAGGCCAGCGACAGGCCGGTCACCACGTAAATTGCCCAGGCATGAAAGCCATAGTGCAGGAAGGTATACCGATACGCGGATTGAACGGACTCTGGATCATTGCCCGCAACTGCACCCGCAACGACCTCGGGGTTCGATCCCCACAGACCCAACGGTTCAGCGGTGGCAAAAACCATCAGGCCGACACCCAGACCCGCTCCGAACATCATCGAGAACCAGGAGAAGTTCGAAAACTCGGGTTTTTCGCCCGCTGTTCCCATAACCCGCTTTCCGGTCGTTGGAAGGATGGCAACAATGACGAGGAAGATGACAAACAGGCCGACAATGACCACGTAGAAGCTGTTGAAGACTTCCAGCAACTTTCCGTTCCAGCTGCCAAGTGTGCTATTGGCATTGGCCGGAAAGACAAGTGCCCATAGCACAAGGGCAACCATGATGCCCTTACTGATTAGGGCGATTGGGACGCTGTAATTTTCATAGAATCCGGCATCGGCCGTTTCTATCTCCAGATCCGTAAAGGGTTCGGGTATCGACATGTTGCTCCTCCGTGGTGCTGTATCAATTGCGAAACTGCCTCTGCATTTCACGCAATTCGCCCAATCGCCTCGAACGATGGGGAAGGTGCTGCAGCAGACGTATCGGCTCTTTCTTGTTTCGTTTCTGTGTTTCAGAAATGCGGCACCGCCGCATGGTCTTACGCCTTCTGAGTTGCATTGAATTCAACACACCGTGCAATCAGGCGATACTCGGTCTTACCAACTGGGAATGGGTTCGCGCCTCCTTCACGTCCCCTTTCGACCTTTCCCGTTTGTCAGTTCGGGACATCATTGTGTCGCAGTACCGTCTTGCGACGCCCGGAAAATTCTCTCGAAAAGCCCGAAAAATACAACGTTTGTTGGTAGAACTGACTATAGTGGCGCTCCGTTCTAAATTCGGCCAGAACCGACGCATTGACGAAAAATGCGACATCCGCCTTTAACTTGAGCCAGAAAAACATCAAATCATCAAAAGCGCTATAGCTTTCACCTTCAAAAAAACTAAAACTGAGTTGATAAAAATTAAACTAACCCGAAAAACGATTCACCAGCTTCCATGTCCAGACGCCACTACAACCTGCCGCCGCTGACAACCTTGTCAGCTTTTGAGGCCGCCGCCCGCCACCTGAGCTTTAAGAACGCCGCCGTTGAACTGTCTGTCACACCCGGCGCGGTCAGCCACCAGATCAAGGCGCTTGAAGGCGATCTGGACACACCGTTGTTTCAACGCAAGCATCGCGGCGTTGACCTGACCGAGGATGGCAAGGCGCTTTATGACGCGCTGTCCACGTCCTTCGGGCGCATCTCGAAAACGCTGAGCATGATCCGCGACCGATCGACAGCCGGAAAGGTGACCGTAGGATCGACAACCGCGGTTGCCGCGATGTGGTTGTCTCCGGCTGTCATTCGGTTCTGGCGGGACATGCCCGAAGTCAATGTTGATCAACTGTCACAGGATCGCCCCTTTCGCGATCGGCCTGACGTCGACTTTTTCATTCGCTATGGGCGGGACAGCGATCCCAACCTGTCACACACTCCGCTGTTTCGCGACCAGCTAGTCCCGGTCGGAAGCCCAGAGATGGCAGAAAGGCTTGCGGATGCCGGTCTTGAGGATCTGACCTCTGAACGGCTGATCCATTTGGAGTCAGAAGACCGCACCTGGACCACCTGGCCCGAATGGTTCCAGCAGTTGGGATATAATGGCACAGTGCCCATTGAATCCCGCGTCAACAGCTATTCCGTCGCGCTGCAGCTTGCGCGCAAGGGTGCCGGGCTGGCGCTGGGTTGGCAGCGGCTGATCCAACCCATGCTGCAATCAGGCAAACTGGTTCCTATCGGCACACATCAAGTGCCCGCTCCGAACCAGTTTTACCTGGTCGGACGCCCGGACGATGAGCTCTCAGACAGTGCCCGCGCCCTGAAGAACTGGATCGTTCAAGAGGTTCAGGAAGGTTCGGTTTAGGTGAAATCACTCTCTGATGAGCTTTTCTGATATTGAGACCAACAGGTTCAATCCGCCAATAGGGATTAATAGCATCCAGCAAAACCTCAGGAGAGCCCGATGAACAAGCATAGCGCGCTGTCTTCCGTTCTGGCCGATGTAAACGTCGCAAATGGCCTGCCGAACGAACATTACATCGATCCGACCGTTTTCGACGAAGAAAAGCGTTCTGTGCTGTATACCAACTGGTCTGGGATCGGCTTCGGCAAGGATGTTCCGGAAGAAGGCGATGCAAAACCAGTCGACTTTCTGGGCATACCGCTGCTGATTGTCCGGGACAAAGACGGCGAGGTTGGCGTTTTCCAAAACACCTGCCGCCACCGCGGGATGATCCTGGTAGACACGCCGCGAAAAATCGGCGGCGCAATCCGCTGCCCCTACCACAGCTGGTGCTACAGCCTGAAAGGTGAGCTGCGCGCAACCCCGCATGTGGGTGGCCCCGGCCAGAACAAGCACGAAGACGTCAATCGCGAAGACCTGGGCCTGATCCGCGTGCGGTCTTACGTCTGGCGCGACGTGATCTTTGTGAATGTTGACGGCACAGCGCCGGAATTCGAAGAGGTTCACGGCGCCCTGCTGGAGCGATGGGAAGAGTTTGACAAACCCGTCTTTCACGGCGGTGAAAACTCGTCGTTCAAGCTTGAGGTCAAGACCAACTGGAAGCTGGCGGTCGAGAATTATTGCGAAAGCTATCACCTGCCGTGGGTGCATCCCGGTCTGAACAGCTATTCCAGGCTCGAGGATCACTATAACATCGAGGTACGCGGCCAGTATTCCGGACAAGGCACAATGGTCTATCGCCAGTTGACAGATCAGGACGGAGCAACGTTCCCGGACTTCGATGGGCTAAGCGACAAATGGGACGAAGGCGCAGAGTACATAGCGCTGTACCCGAATGTTCTGTTGGGCGTTCAGCGCGACCATGCTTTCGCCATCGTGTTGGAGCCGGTCGATCAGGAAAACACGGTAGAACACATCGAATTATACTACGCAAAAAGCCTCGAAGACACGCCGCAACATGACGGGCTGCGCGCCTCAAACGCGCAGCTGTGGAAAACCGTGTTCGAAGAGGATGTCTTTGTGGTCGAAGGCATGCAAAAGGGCCGGCATGGAATGCTATTCGATGGCGGTCGGTTCTCGCCCGCGATGGACGGCCCGACGCACAACTTCCACCATTGGGTCGCGACGCAAGTTGAAAACGGCCGCTCGGAGTAACCCTTTTGGATTGGTCAGCCGCCGGGTGGCTGACCGGTTGCCCGTGGAAGGAGACGCCCATGGACAAACAGGAGCTGGATCGCCTTTTACTGGACGCACATGATCGCAATGATCATGCCGATCTGATCCGCTTATACACCCTGGCTGCGGATGAGCGCGAAGCGGCACATGACGTTGACGCGGCCTGTTTCTACCTGACGCATGCTTTTGTTTTCGCGCTGGAATCCGGCGCGCCCGAGGCTAACGCGCTGAACCAGCGGCTAGTCGCATATGACCGCGCCCAAAAGCTGGAATTCTGAGTTTAGCCTCAGGTTAGACCCACTCAACCCAACATGAAATTTATGTCCGTTGCCGGGGCCATTGCGATGATGACACATGGCTGCGGAATCAACTTTGATACGGCAGGCTCATGAAAACGAATGCACAGGCGGTGGTGATTGGCGGCGGGGTGATCGGGTGCTCGATCCTCTATCATTTGACCAAACTGGGATGGTCGGATGTGGTGCTGCTGGAACGGGATGAGCTGACATCAGGCTCGACCTGGCATGCGGCGGCAAACATCCACGGCCTCCATGACAGCACCAATATCAGCCGCATTCAGCACTACACGATGAACCTGTACAAAGAGCTTGAAGCCGAAACCGGCCAGAGCTGCGGCGTGTTCCAGCCCGGCTCGCTTTACCTCGCCCAAACCGAAGAGCGTGAACATCAACTGAAGCTGCAGGCCGCCAAGGCCAAGCTATACGGCATGAACTTTTTTGAGATCAGCATAGATGAGGCCCAGCGCCTGAACCCGCTGGTCAACTATGCCGGCATTCGGTGTGTCATGTTCGAACCCGACGGCGGAAACGTGGACCCTTCAGGCGTAACAAACGCCTATGCGGTCGGCGCGCGCCAACGCGGAGCCGAGATCCATCGCTTTACCCCCGTCACTGCGACCGACCAACAGGACGACGGCACCTGGATCGTAAGGACACCCAAAGGTGACATCCGCACACCTTGGGTCGTAAACGCCGCCGGTTTGTGGGGCCGCGAAGTCGCCAAGCTGGCCGGGATCGAGCTGCCGTTGCAACCGACCGAGCACCAGTACTTCGTGACCGAGACAATGGCCGATGTCGAAGCGCATGGCACCCGCCTGCCCTCGGTCAGCGACCGAGATGGTGAGTATTACCT
This sequence comes from Ruegeria sp. Alg231-54, assembly GCF_900143525.1. Taxonomy (GTDB): domain Bacteria; phylum Pseudomonadota; class Alphaproteobacteria; order Rhodobacterales; family Rhodobacteraceae; genus Ruegeria. Next base: position 47,321 of record NZ_FREZ01000019.1, read on the forward strand.
GAGACAGGAAGGCCAAGGCTTGCTAGTCGGGGCCTATGAGAAAGACATGAAGTTCTGGGCAGAGGATGGCACGCCCCTGGACTTCGCGCATGACCTTTTCCCCGACGATCTGGAACGGATCGAAGAGAATATGATGAACGCCATTGAACGCCTGCCCGCTGTTGGTGAAGCCGGGATCAAACGCGTCATCAACGGACCAATGATCTGGTCGCCCGACAGCAACGTGCTGATGGGCCCGGTACCCGAGGTTGACGGGTATTTCTGCTGCAACGGGATCATCCCAGGGTTCTCGCAGTCTGGCGGCATGGGACTGATGGCAGCGCAGTGGATCATCGAAGGGGAAACGCAGTACGACATGTTCGCGTGGGACATGGCGCGGTTCGACAGCTGGGCGACCAAAGACTTCACGATGGCCCGGGTACATGATCAGTATGCACACCGTTTCGCCATCCATTTCCCCAACGACGAACGCAGCGCAGGGCGCCCAGCGCGCACGCGCCCGATTTATCATGCACAGGCGGAAATGGGGGCCGTATTCGGCCTGAACGCCGGCTGGGAACACCCCTTGTGGTTCGCGGACACATCCGGAGCCACCGACACTAATGGTTTTACCCGTCAGAATTGGTGGGGACCTGTTGGTGAAGAGTGCCGGATGTTGCGTGAGCATGCGGGGATCATCGATATCTCGAACTTCGCCATATATGTATGCCAGGGCCCCGAGGCCGAAGATTGGCTCAACGCCGTTTTCGCCAACACTATGCCCAAGGCGGTTGGCCGGTCCTGCCTGACGCCTCTGATCTCGAAGCGCGGGGGCATCGCGGGGGATTTCACCGTAACCCGTGTGGCGGATGACGAATTCTGGATCATCGGATCCGGAATGGCCGAGCGGTATCACAAACGGTTCTTCAAACAAGTCCCCCTGCCCGATGGCACCACATTCGAAAGCCGGACCGAGGCCGTGTGCGGGTTCAACGTCGCTGGCCCAAAATCGCGCGAGTTATTGCAGCGCCTGACCAATACCTCGCTGGCCACCGAGGATTTCCCTTTCATGCGATCCGCCAAAATCGAACTGGCCGGAATCGAAGTACTGGCCCTACGGGTCTCGTTCACGGGTGATCTGGGGTGGGAGGTTCACTGTGCCACTGAAGATCAGGCCCGCCTGTATGACGCCCTGCTTCGGGTAGGTCAGGAGTTTGGCGCAGGCCCAATAGGCAGCCGAGCACTGATGTCGTTGCGCGTCGAAAAAGGGTATGGCTCGTGGAGCCGCGAATACAGCCCGGAATACTGGCCGCATGAGGTTGCGCTGAACCGTTTGTGCAAGTTCGGTAAGGACTTCCTGAACAAGAATGCCGCCGAAGCCATTTTGGCCAAGCCCGCCCGCGAACAGCTGGTCCTTCTGCATCTGGATGAGGCCGACACGGCCGCGTCGAACGCCGACGCGACCGGAGGCGAGCCGATCTTTAAAGACGGACGGGGCATCGGTCGCGTGACCTCTGGGGCCTATGGCTATTCGGTCGGCATGTCATTGGCGCTCGGTTTTGTGACTGGTGCCAAACCGGGGGAAGAGGTCGAGGTGATGGTGCTGGGACAACCGCACAAGGCGACCATTCTGTCTGAGCCACCTTTTGATCCAAAAGGCAAAATCCTGCGCGGCTAAAGGAACTGTGAACAGCCCCAGACTCGACGGGGAGCTGTTCACCCCCACCTCTGCGCCTATAGGCTGACCAAACCATAACGGTCGTTTTGCGAAGGGTGGGCGCACGGAAAATCGCACAGATATGCTGATCGTCGGCGCCGGGTTATCCGGCCTGATCATAGCGATTGAGGTCCGCAAACGCGGCATCAAGGACATTGCGGTCCTTGAAAAAGCGAATGAGATCGGCGGGACGTGGCGTGAAAACACGTATCTTGATGTTGCGTGCGATATCCCCTCGCATTTCTATTCCATGGCGACGCATCTGAACCCGGATTGGAGCCGGGCTGATGCAGGTGGTGCCGAGATTCAGGCCTATCTGAAACAAGTCTGTTTTGACGAAGGGAATTACGATCTGTGCCCTTTTGGCCAGCAACTGAAATCTGCCCGTTGGGACGGCTCCCGCTGGCAGGTGGAAACCGAAAGCGTGCAACGCTGGTCGGCGCGTTTTCTCTTTTCTGTAATAGGCGCGCTGCACACGCCCAGTATTTCCGACATTCCGGGGGCGGACAGCTTTCCGGGGCCTTGCTTTCACAGTGCCGAGTGAGATCACGACACGGTGCTTGAGGGAAAACGCGTAGCGGTCGTGGGAACAAGTAAACCCACCGTCCAGTTTGCACCAGAGATTGCCAAGACCGCCGCCCACATCACCGTCTTTCTACGCAGTGCACCCCATGTGCTGCCACGCCCGGAGGGCCCAATCGCGCCCTGAATCTGCGCAAACACCTGACGCTGCCCTACAGGATCGGCTGCAAACGCATCCTCAGCTCAAACGATTGGTACCCGGCACTGGCGCGCGAAAACGTGATGTTGATCCCGCACGGTGTGGCATCAATTGATGGCGATCAGATCATTTCAGCGGACGGAAGCCGAACACAGGCCGATATCCTAATCTGGGATACCGGGTTTCATATTACAGATGTCGTAGAGCGCTTGGATGTAACAGGGTCCGATGGCCTGGCTTTGCGCTAGGTCTGGGCGGACGGGATGAAAGCGCATCTGGGCACCGGCATCGCAGGCTTCCCGAATTTCATCATCCTTCTCGGTCCACATATTTGCATCGGCCGCAAATCGGTCGTTCTTATGATCGAGGCACAGGTTCGCCATATCGGCCGAGCGCTGGATCAAATGGGTCGCGACGGGCTGCAGGCCGTAACGCCCTGCCCAAAAAACAGGCTGCATTCGAACAGGAAATACAAAAGACCGGAACACGACGCTTTGGCCCAGGACCGTTTCCGAGTATGAAAAGCGTATGGCGCAATCCGGGCTGGAACAGTACCGCCCTACCCCTTCCTCAGGCGGAGTGAGATGAGATGACCACTATCCTAGTTATCGTCCTTCTGGTCGGCGGCTTCTTTGTCAGCATGAACCTGTGGACCCGGCGACTGACCCGGCAGGGGTTGCAGTGCGTCCCGCAACTTGGGCAGATTGTCCCGGTGCAGGGCGGCAGCATTCATTACGTGGAAAAGGGCGACCCCACCAAGCAGACAATCGTTATGATCCATGGGCTTGCGGGGCAGCTGCAGCATTTCACCTATTCCCTGATGGACCTGTTGGCGGGTGACTACCACGTCGTCGTTGTCGACCGCCCGGGCTGTGGCTATTCTACCCGCGATAACGCAGATCTTGGACGCCTGCCCGAACAGGCCAGCATGATACAAGAATTTCTGGACACCAAGGGCATTTCAAATGCCGTTTTGGTCGGGCACTCATTAGGCGGGGCCGTATCGCTGGCCATGGCGTTGGAACACCCAGAGAAAACCAAAGCGCTCGCTTTGCTCGCCCCGTTGACGCAAAAGCTGTCGAATACGCCGCAAGTTTTCAAACCGCTGGAAATACGTACCGAGTGGTTGCGCAACTTTATCGGCAACACGATCGCTGTACCCATATCGGCTAAGACCGCCCCGCATACATTGGGAGCCGTTTTCTATCCGGAACCCGCGCCAGATGACTTTCTGGACCGCGCCGGCGGTGCGCTGGGGTTGCGCCCTACGGCCTTCATTACCGCGTCGCAGGATGTTGTAGGGGTGGATGAAAGTATCGGAGCCCAGGTAGACCGCTATACCGGCTTGTCCGTACCCGGCGGCATTCTGTACGGGGCACAAGACACCATACTTTCACCCACCGCCAACGGTGCCCCCATGACCCGGTTCGGACTGAGCGACGAACAGATCGAAGGGTTGGGCCATATGATTCCGATCACTGCACCCGACGCCTGCGCGGCCTTCATTCGTAGAATTGCTGATACTGCAGGGGTCGCCCCACCACAGGCAACCAAAGCAGATTGATCGGGGCAAAATAATCCCTATCCGGCGGCGTTTTCCCCCTTGACCCGCCTCGGCCCGTCGCTTAAATCGCCTCTCACTCATGGCGGAGTAGCTCAGTTGGTTAGAGCAGCGGAATCATAATCCGCGTGTCGGGGGTTCAAGTCCCTCCTCCGCTACCAAAATCACAACACAAATTATTGAAATCATTCAACTTTCCGTTAAGCTAAACGCATCGCACCATCATTTTCACTATTCTTCGGTCAATAGTCTTTAGTTTATCAACGACTATGAACCGGTATGAATAAGCAAGAGACAGAAATATTATAGCCGGACGCAGCTTTCGGACAATTTGGCGGGGTTTTCCGGACACTTTAGTGTAATGCGGCGCGGTTATTGGCAGACAGGCACGCGGTTATTGGCAGCAAACTGAGCCGATATCCGGACACAACAGCCACCAAACAGACCTTCGCTACCTTTGCAGCGAATGGAACTAGCAACGGCAGCTCCGCGGGACAAAAGCGGACCTTAGCCCGATTACCTGTACTGGCGTGTGATATTGGCTCATTGCACTCGAAGCGTGCTAAGGAACACAATCAAAACGACCCTTTCGGCGTCCGAAAGATCCGGCATCAATGCCATCTGTGTCCCGGGAACAAGCCCTGCGGGGTCGGCGGTGAATTGATTGAGTTCTGAGATGTTCCAATCACCGGATAGGGATGCCATTGCGTTTGAGTATTTGTAACCTTCAACACCGGCTTTAGTGCGTCCGACCACACCTATGAGCGACGGACCGTGATTGTGTGCGCCGGATGGAGCGGTTCCTTCTTCGATAATATGGCATTGCGTGCAACCAATCGCTGAAATCAGCCCGAGCTCTAGGTTGGCAGTCGCCAATTTAGTTTCGGAAACGGGCGGCGGTTCGATTGGTTGTGCACCACTTTCCGAGAGAAACGAATTCATATCTGCCTTATCATTTTGTGGCCAGATTGATTGGTGGCACACCCCAAAACTCTCGTGCATTAACGTTTGCACCATAAGCGACAAGAACTTTGGCGGCGTCCAGTGCGCCTCTCTCGGCGGCATCATGAAGCGGCGTATAGTCTTTATCACCGGCCTGAGCGCTTGGGTCTGCGTCCGCCTTCAGTAAAAGTTCAACCATCTTTTCATGGTTGCCACGGGCTGCCTTTTGCAAAGGACTACCAAAGTCGAGCGTTGAGTTGGCATGTGCGCCATGTTCGAGAAGGATTGCAACAATGTCAGTATGGCCGGATTGAGCGGCAAAGAACAAAGGGCGCTCCAAACTGGTTGGATCAACGCTTGCTTCGGCGGCGAGCGACGCCTCAAGCGCCTCGGCATCACCATTACTGGCCGCCCGCAAAATATCGTCTGCCAGAGCAATTTGCGAATACAGAGCCACCGTTGGAACCGGGAAAAGGAACTAATTGGCGATACTGAAACGTCGCATCAAGAAATCCTCCGTAAGTCGTAGCTGCGCCAATTATATCATAAATCGCTGCAGTTCGCCGCCATGCCAATACTTTACTGTTTCTGCAAAACCAGTTGACTTAGACTGCCCAATGGTCAGGTCCGCTCTGGGCTCACACCGGTCATACGACGATTTAGGTAGGACCCAGGTGTTTGATCCGAAGGTTTGATGGTGCGATCCATTCGATGGAATCTTATGGGACAGATACGTCACGGCTGCGCCACGACAACGCATGTCATCCGCGCAACAATACAGCGATCGCAAGCTTTGAACGCGGAGCTGAGCCGCGAACCTGGAATCAACGTGAAAACCGTTTCCAGACGGCGAAAGCGCCAAACGGTTGAGGACAGGACCAAAGGAGCCGAGATCGACTGTTCCAAGCAAAGATGAAGAGGCGGTGATCGTTGCCTTTTGGCGTCATACTTTGCTACCGCTTGATGACTGTTTATATGCTCTACAGCCCTCCATTCCTCATCTTACACGATCTTCATTGCATCGTTGTTTGCAGCGACACGGCATCTCACGACTGCCTGATATGGATGGGGACAAGCCGAAGCGGCAGAAGTTCAAGCGGTATCCAATCGGCTATTTTCATATCGACATCGCCGAACTCCGGACCGC
>NZ_FREZ01000025.1 GCF_900143525.1 Ruegeria sp. Alg231-54
GATAGCCATATCGGCCATATTGACGGGTCAGCRCGATCATGTCGGCGACCAGCCTGTCCTCGTCCGCGCGGCCKCTTGGGATGCGTCGTTGCGTGGACCGGTGTTGTCCAAGCACGCGACAGGCGCGTCTCTCAGAAACGTTCAGCTGGTTGCGTACATGGTTAACACAAGCACGACGACGAGCGGGGCTCAGTAGTTTCCCTTTGTGGCTTCCGTCAGGATCAGTTTGTCCAACGTCAGATCAGAAACCGCACGTCGCAATCGTTCGTTCTCTTTCTGAAGCCGCTTCAATTCTTTCAACTGATCTACGCCCATTCCGCCGTACTTCTTGCGCCAGCGGTAATAGGTTTGTTCAACAACGCCGATCTGTCTGATCGCATCAAGTCGGGACATGCCTTGCCCCATCAGAACTTCAACCTGCCGTAACTTCGAGACAATCTCTTCGGGCTTCGGTCTCTTGTTTGCCATTCGTGGTCCTCCGTTTCCTAAGCATAACGGTGGACCAGTTCAGTTGGGGAGGCTCAATATCTCTTCTCGGATCTGTGTCGGTTCAAACATGAATATTCGCTTTCTGCTGTTCGGTTCAGTCAAATTGTCGAGCGTTGAGTGACGCTATCACAAAATGACGCCTTCTCCCTTTTTCCATCCAAAACCATTGCACCGCATTTGATGGCGACGTGTTTGCTTCGAGGTACCAAAAAAATACTAAGCAGCCGTTTGTGTGAGCGCAGCGAATTGGCGCTTGGTCCCGCAAAGCTAGAATTGCAAAGTCCAGTTGTGAAGGTCCGCTTCGGGCTGCGACCTGCCAAATGCGCTCGCAGCATCTCAGGCGAATGGGAACGGCAGGAAAGGGCTCATACCTGCCACTAAATCCATCGTATACCCAGGAAAGTAAGGCGAACTGTGCCGATTAAGGTCACGCATGTTTTACGCTTGGTTGTCGACAAGGTGTTGGAAGGTATAGATATTACAGTGCGCACCGTCCGAACAACGCATTTCTAAGCTGGAAACCCAAGATCGTTGATCAGTTTCCACATTTCCCGGTTCGCCACTGAAAGTTGGTCGACCACCTTTTCGATTTCTTTCATCGCACCTTCGTCAACCGTATCCTGGCGGCCCAGTTTGATGTCCGTCTTCCGGTCCGCAATGCGCATCAGGATTGTCTTCGGATTGCCGCTGTCTGGGTCGAAGGAATAGATGCAATGGTTGTATCTGTTCCGAATTCCCGAAAGCTTGCTGAGACGTTTCGTGTGCTCAAGGATTGGGTCACGGATGTCTGGCGGGCGGCCCTCCATCTTGGCCAGCCGCTCGACCAGATCAATTCTGGCGCGGGTCGTGTTCAGCGTCAGAAAGATAATGACCGAGGTATCCTTGTTGGTGCGGGTCAACCCGGCGATTAGGTGAATCAACAGGCTTTCCGTGTTGGTCCACATGTAGTTCAACTTGCCGACCAGCAGGATCAGGCGGTCAAACCGGGCTTCGAAATCGTCAGTCAACCGGCAGTTCTCGCGCTTCGTCCGGCGCAACCTCGAAATAGAATTGCGCGGCTGCAGTCCGGTTGCTGACACCGATCTTACCCGCCACGTTGTGCATATGCAGTTTGACCGTGTGTTCGGTGATGCCCAGGTTCGATGCGATGATCTTGTTGCTTTGACCTTTCGACACCAGTTTCAGCACCTGCTTTTCCCGGCGTGTCAGCTTGGAGTATGTCGGGTGGAGGTCGCTGGGCTTTGAAGTCGCTGCTGGCGCACCATTCGACGGCGTGAGTGAATGTGCCACGCAATCCGCAAGGAAACATGGCAGGTACAGTTCTTCATGCAACAGCAGGCGCAAAATAGATCGCCATACATCCGGCGCGACGTTCATCGGAAGGTATCCGATGTCGCCGAATTTGCTGCGATCCCACTTTTCGAATGCAAGCCGGGCAGCTTCTTCCTTGCGATAAGCAAAGGCCAAGCTGCCCGATCCCGCGATTTCCATATAGGTCTGCGGTCGGTTCAACAGGTCGTCCAGCATCATCTGGTCGACGACGACCACTTTTCCGGCCCCAACGTCCGAGCCGCTTGGCGCAGACAGCGCGTCAATTGTTTCGATCCTGCGCGTGATCACGCCAAACTCGGATTGGACACCATGGATCGTTTGATTTGAATAGAAGAGTTCTTTGCCGACGAAATTGATCGAGAATTCTTCGGGATTGTAATCGTTTTGACCAGCATCTTCCTGAATCGGAATGCCCATTGCCACGCCCCCTTTTAATTAACCCACGCCGCGAAAAATAACGGCGAAATTGTAACCAGTACTGGTAGAACAGAATTAAAGTAACTTACGCTATTGGGGCACAACTATAGCTGAAAGTACAAGTTTTATCAATGATGTGCGCCGTTCCGAAAATTCAGTTCTAATGCTTTCGTTTAGGTCGGCAGTACTTCCTCTCGCGTAAGTGGTGGAAAACAATGGGTTTCCCAAATTGTGAGATTTGACCCGCGCAATTGGCCGTTGCTGCGACCGCTATTCGATCACAAGAGCATTACAGTAATGAAATCAAGGCCCTGGGCGTTCTAGTCCTTTAAGGTAGCTATTCACGACGCGCTCCGCCTGTAACCATGACCCCGCTTCTATTTTGAAGCCTTAATTCCTGATGTGTCTGCGAATCGCGCATTAACGCGAGCTACTTCCGCAGACACGGTGTCGGCTAAGCCGAGAAAGGAGGGTGGGTAAAATTCACTGAACGAAACCGCACACGCGCGTTTTGCGTATGAGTGCGGCCCTTATTATTCAACTGCGCCAGTAACCGTTTTAGAGATGAGTGACGGTCAGCGCGCTTCATAAGTGGAGAACTATTATGAGTAGACGCAACCAACCGTACAACGACATTACTGCAATCGGTGAAGTTGAGGTCGAAGAGGCCCATGTTGATATCGATGCCGATATTACAGTCGAAGAAGCTCAGATTGACGCAAATCTAAATGAGCAAGAGCAAACCAACGACAACAGCGTCGACAACGAACAGAACCAGCAACAACAGCAAAAGAACAAGGTCGAAAACGAACAGGGTCAGGATCAGGATCAGGGTCAAGACCAGGATCAAACACAGTCGCAATCAAATGAAAACGGTGGTGACGACAGCAACGACAACTCGAACAGCAATGCTGTGAACATTGACTTTGGTGGTGGCGAGTGGATCCCGCGTGATGACGATCAAGTCGACCTGGATCTGGGCGACAACGCCAGCATGGGTGACGTAATAATTGCTGGTCGCGATCTTGACTATGATCCCGGCGACGACATGAACCTCAACATTTCGTTGGATGGCGAAGGAAACGATATGTCTTTTGTCAGCAATCAGTTGGCAAGCCTTGAAGACAATGACGACCTCGACAACGCTGAGGTCGGAAACTACGGCGACTTCCAGCAGAATGGCGATGCCAATGGTGGTGAAGCCAACGCTAAGGAAGGTATCGGTTCCGCAGCAAATGGCGCGAGCTCCGGCATGGGCGGCGACAGCCGCGGTGGCGACGGCTATGGTGGCAAAACCATCGGTAGCGATGCGTACGGCGAAGGCGGTCAGACCGGCAACGCAGATGCAGACGCAGAAGGCGGTTATGGTGGCCATACTGGCGATGCCGACAATGAAAACACCGGTAAAGCGCGTTCGAATTCAGAAGCGGATGGTGAAAGCGGCGGTGGCGATGGTGGCGAAGCGGGTAGCGACTCGAACGCTGACAACTCGACCGACGCTGACAACGATGCAGACAATGCAGGCGGTGACGGTGGTTATGTAGACTCTTACGCAGAGGGAGTTGGGACTGCTGATGCCGACAGCGACTCGAATGCACAAGCCGATGGTGGTGACAACGAGTCCGCGTCCAAAGCCAAAGGCTACGGCGAAACCGACAACGATGGTGACGCCTCCGGAGCAGATGGTGGCGATGGTGACGCAGATGCAGACGGCTCTGCTGACAACGCCAGCGACAACAACACCGACGCCAGTGACAATGATGCGGGTGATAATACTGCTGACGGTACAGGCAGTGGTGAATCCGACAACGATACCTCGGCGGCCGGCGGTGACGGAGAAGGCGGCTTCTCGCGTCTCGTAGAAGAAGCCATTGCGCGCCTCCAACAGGAAATCTCGGAAAGCGGAAGAGGCGACGCAGATGCCGACACCGGTAATTCCCAAGCGGATTCTGGTAGCGGTTCGTCGACAGCCGGTGATGGCAACGGTGGTGATGGCAATGCTGGAGACGCCGCTGCAGATGTCGATGGCCAGGGTGTAGGCGATCAATCCGCTTCTGGCCCGGATGTCGACCAGACCTCGGGCGACGTTGCTGGTGCTGCCGATAACACTACTGATGCGGATGCAGATGGTGGCGACGGTGGAACCAATACAGCTAGCGGTGCCGGCGATGGAACTGGCACCGGTAGCTCAGCAGCTGACGGTGATGGTGGTGCAGGTGGAACAGGCTCTTCGGCGGCTGATGCTGACGCTGATGGCGCCGGTACAGCACAATCTGACGCGGTTGGCGGCGGTGGTGGTGCAGGTGCACTCGACTCCGTGTTCGAAGCCGATGGTTCGGCAGACAGCTTGGCTGAAGCAATCGCCGGGTACGGCGGCGCGTCGGCATCCGATAATGACTCGGATTCGTCCGCTATGAACGAAGCCACGGGTACTGCTACTAGCGGTGCTGGCGGTGCAGGCGGTGCCGGAACGGCAACGGGCGGCTCAAGCGGCCAGGCCACTGTCGACGTTATGTCCGGGGACTCCATGGGTGGTGACAGCATGGGCGGTAGCTCGGCCGGCGCATACTCGGGCGACGGCGGAGCTGGCGGAAACGCAGGAACTTGGGGCTCTAACAACGGTGGCGACGGTATCGTCAACGGCGAGTCCTATGCATCTGCAGCCGCAGTTGTTGATACTTCGGCCTTCAACCAGTCGATCGTCATGGGTGCCAATGTTCTTGGCAACTCGGTCGACACCACGATGGTTGGCGGTGCGATGAATTCGAGCTTCGCAAGCGACGATACTGACGTGTAAGTCGCAGTCAGGACCCGAATTAACGGGTCTTGATCCATTTGACAAAACCACCGAGGCCGCGCCAAGCGGCCTCGGCGCAGCAAACCCAAAGCGGACATTTCTTTCCGTGGCAGGGAAAAGGAAACCGATATGTCTCTCGACAGTATTTCAGAAACGATTGCACATTTTGTTGGAACCTTTGAAATTACGATTGAACAGACCCGGCTGAGAGATCAGTACGAAGAATTTACCGCGCTACGGCGCAAAGTCGAACTGGATGAACTCGACGATCCGATATCCATTCAGATCGCTGCTGAATTAGATCTCCCACCAGGCGAATATGATCCACTCCCTTATAAACTTCTGCCTCCTCCTGCCGATCTTCCGTTGCCGCCCGTGCCCGATGGGCCGCTTGAATTGTCAGAGATATATGTCGGTCCCAGCTTCGGTCCCGATCCCTATATACCGGATGTTCAGCTGGGGACGGAACAGACGGCAGTATTGATTCTAGATCCACAAGTCCCACCACTCATCATCGGCTCGGCCGTAACCTACACATTCCAGGCGATTGTCCTGAACGACAACGATGTCATAGGTCATGGCGATTTTCGCGATATCGAAATCCAGATTGCGCAAGGCGAGCAGATGCTGGATGTCGCGTTGTCGCTGCACGCTATTGCAACGCCATCTCTGAACATTGAAGACTATAAGTCGCTGGAATACCTCGAAAGTCTGGCTGAACAGATGCAGTCGCCGATGATATCGCAAATCGAAGGCGTGACCATTCACCAGTTCCACGGCGAGGACGCACTGGGCGTTATTGTGAATGGCGAAGTGTTCGAAGAAATTCCGGATTGGGACGATCTTCTGCCCGCGCATCACCAGACAGAAGACGAGGAAGAAGACGATACGCCGGACATGACGCCGGACGAATGGGACCGCTCGGATGATGATGAGTTCGGCGAGGGCAATACGGTTATCGCAGGCGGAAACCTTGCGATTAACGAGGTTAACATCACTGTGGCCTGGGTTGACGCGCCGGTCATCGCGGTGGGCGGAAAATCAGTTAGCTTGACTGTGGTCAGCCAGGTGGCGGTGGTGTCTGACATCGACCAGGGTGAACCCGGCGTGCAAAGCGACACCAATGTGGTTCAGGCGTCATTTATCGGGACCGAAGCCGGCGAAGAATGGTGGCAGGACGACAATGAAGCCGAGCCAGGTGAGGAGCCGATTGTTTCGGTCACTTGGATACAAGGCGATTTGTGGGTCACGAACTTCATCAAGCAGGTGATCGACGCCACAGATATCGACAAGATCAACACGGAAATCACGGCTTCGACCAGCCTGTTCACATTGGGTGACAACGTTTTGAGCAACGTCACCAATATCGTTCAGTTGGGTAACTTCTATGATCTGATAATGATCGGCGGAAACATGGTTTCGGTCGATATGCTGCATCAGACCATCGCGCTGTTGGACGATGACGTCTATGGCGGCGGCAAGCCAGCAGAAGGTGATGACAATCTGGTCATGAACCAGGCCTCTCTGACGACGACCGGCGAGGACACGGTGGAAGAACTGGACATGGCCCATGCCGAGGCTATGCCGTTGCAGCAGATTGATCGCGAGGCCTTTGAGGACGCTTTGACATCCAATCCGGACTATGCCGGCATGGAGTTGCTTCGCGTACTGAAGATCGACGGCGATCTTTTGCAGGTCAATTCGGTCGAACAGGTCACATTGTTGCAGGATCAAGACGATATTTCGCTTGAAGCAGCAGCTGCTGTTGATGCCGCGGTCAACGGTGCTGGAAACGCCCTGTTGAATGCAGCCAACATCACCAAGACTGGTGTCGACTCAACCATTATGGCAGCGGGCGGCGAATATTCGGACCTGCTGTTGCATCAGGCAGCACTGATTGACATCCCCGAAGTGCCGGACGCTTCAGAGTTGGCCAATGAAGCCATTGCCATAATAATGGAAGAGACGGCTGGGATTGGCGAAAACGCTATCGCACAGGCACAATCGAACCTTACGCCTTCTGAAAATGCTAGCACCGATGATGCAATGCAAACGATGCTGGCGTGAAATTTCTACCTGATTTGGTCAATTCGTGTTAGCGTAATAACTGTATTTGTTACGAGTGTTCCGAAAGTTTTAAAATGTCGATTGTATTTTCGTCGCGTCGTTCTTCTGATGCCAGCCCGCTTGATATTGAGGGCGTTGGCACGCCCACGCAGCCGCATGGCAGCGATGATTCCCTACCAAAAGCAGCTAAGACGCCAAGTTTGCGTTTGAACAAAGAAATGCGTGTACCAGATCCAGAGGACAGTCCCAAGATGACTGCGAAAAAGGACGATGCGGTTGCCGCAAAAGCTGTGAAGCCCAAAAAGCAGACGACCAAAACCAGGTCGGAACCACCAACTCGTGCCGCGGCTTCACCCCGGCGCGAACAGTCGCAGCCCGCTCAAGATCAGAATGTCCAGGGCCGCGACGCTGGGGTGGCCAAAGAAGCCCAAAGCCCCGATCCTAACACCGCCACAGAAACGACTGCGCGGGTGACCCCCCAAACGCGCTCGAAGGGCGGTGAACACTTAGGTGCCACTATTGAGGCCAAGGCGAACGAGCCGATGCAACTCCGGCAAACGGGCGGAGGTGACGGCAACGGGCCACCCCAGACATTCCACAAACGCACGCCGCCAGAGGATTTCCAAAATACTCTGCGCACCTCTCTAAAGGCGATCTGGCGCAATCTGGCATTTGTCCTGGTTCTGACCTGCGCAACCAACATCCTGATCCTTGCGATCCCGATCTACCTGTTTCAAATCAGTGACCGGGTGCTGACCAGCCGGTCTTTGGATACACTGATCATGTTGACCGCCATTGTTGCGGGGGCTGTGATCTTTCAGGCGGCATTTGACGCGGTGCGCCGCTTTATTCTGATGCGTACAGCGGTCGAGGTTGCCGCGCGATTGGGCGCGCCCGTTCTAAGTGCGGCGGCACATGCGTCGCTGCACGGCAACGGCCGGGAATACCAGACGCTGGGCGATCTTCAGCAAGTGCGCGGATTTTTGGTGTCGGGGACGTTGATTTCATTCCTTGACGTTCCTTTCGCACCGCTGTTCATCCTGATGATTTTTCTGGTGCATCCGCAGCTGGGATCAATCGTTATCGTAACCGCGATGCTGCTGATGATTATCGCGGTGATTAACCAGAAAATGACTGCCAAGCCATTTGCCGAGGCGAACAGATCCCAATCAATGGCGAACTTGCACCTCGACTCGATGGCGCGTAACAGCCAGATCATCAACGCTCTGGCGATGATCCCCGAGGCGGTACGCATCTGGGGTCGCGACACGGCACAATCTCTGACATGGCAAGTACGGGCGCAGGACAGGAACGTGATCTTCGCAGCCATCTCGCGTGCGATACGCCTGCTGACACAAATTGCCATTCTGGGCTGGGGCGCTTATCTGGCGCTGCAGGGCGAGATCACTGGCGGTATGGTCATCGCCGCTTCGATTATCGCCGGGCGCGCATTTGCACCTATCGAAGGGTCGATTGAAGGCTGGAATGCATTCCTGCTGACGCGCGCCGCTTTTGGGCGCATCAAGAACCTTTTGTCCAATTCGGCCCTGCAATTTGAAAAGTTGCGCCTGCCGCGTCCCGAGGGACGCATGGATGTGGAGCGCCTTCTTTATGTTCCGGGTGGCACCAAACGTGTTGTCCTGAACGGCATCAGTTTTTCGCTTAATCCCGGTGAAACACTTGCCGTTATCGGCAATTCTGGGGCGGGAAAAACCACGTTGGGCAAAACGCTGGTTGGGTCGATCTTGCCGACATCCGGGAGTGTTCGTCTGGATCTGATGGATATCCGCAACTGGGACCCACGTCAGTTTGGTGAGAGCATCGGTTATTTGCCGCAGGATGTTCAGCTGTTCCCCGGTACGATCAAGGACAATATCGGCCGGATGCGTGTCGATGCGACAGATGAACAAATCCACGACGCCGCTGTTCTGGCTGATGTCCACAACATGATCGCCACTTTGCCGCAAGGATATGAAACTGTAGTTTCCGCTGATGGATCTCCGCTGTCGGGCGGGCAAAAACAGCGGATAGCACTGGCGCGCGCTTTCTTTGGCAATCCGCGCATGGTGGTTCTGGACGAGCCGAACTCGAACCTGGACGTTGCCGGTGATCAGGCGCTGTCGCGGGCGATTGAACAGGCCAAGGAAAGCAAGATTACCGTCGTGGTGATCACTCAGAAACCGACGCTGTTGAGCGTTGTCGACAAAATCATGCTGCTGACAGATGGTCGTGTGGCGCTGTTTGGTCACCGTGAACAGGTGCTGCAACAGTTGAATGCCTCACGTGGAAACAAACCAGGCATTCAGTCGCAGCAGGGGGGGCCAACATGAACGAAATTGTACCCGTAAACAATGACCCGAAGGATCCAGCAGTTTGGTATGCCGAGGTGCCGCGGTCGATCCACCGCTTTGTTACTGTCGGCTTGATCTTGCTGGTTGTCTGCTTTGGCGGGTTTGGCGTTTGGTCCTTTAGTGCGCCATTGGCCGCGGCGGTAATCGCGCAGGGCAGCTTTGTTGCCACAGGCCGAAATAAGATTGTTCAGCACCTCGAAGGTGGGATCATTGAAGATATCAAAGTTATCGAGGGTCAATCCGTTATCAAGGGACAGGTTCTTATGACCCTCGACCAGACCTCGGCCGAGTCAAATGAACGCGAACTGTTCATCCGCAAAATTCGTCTGCAAGCCATGTCCCAACGCTTGTCGGCTGAAAACAATGAGCGTGATCGGCTTGAGTTCTCGCCGGAACTGATTGAAGCGTCGAACGATGTCGAGGTGATGGCGATCCTTGACGGGCAAAAAATCAGCTTTGATGTATCCCGTAAGACGTTGCTGAACGACATCGCTTTGCTGGAACGCAACATGGAAGCGCTGAAAATTCGCTCAAGCGGGTTTGAGGCGCAGTTGGAAAGTATGGTTCGGCGTTCGGAAATTTTGCAGGAAGAGTTCGAAACCAAACAAGTACTGTTCAAAAAAGGGCTGGTGCGTAAGGGCGACATCAACACGATCCGCCGCGTGCAGGCCGAGGCCGAGGGCCAACTTGCGCGGTTGACGGCTGAAACGGCTGAAATCAACCAGATGCTTCTGAAATACGAAGAACAGATTTCCCGCACGCGATCGGCCTATCGCGAGGCTGCGTTGGATGAATTGAGCGTGATTGCAGCTGATCTGGAGAGCGTGCGCGAAAAATCCCGGCAGGCCCGAAGCGTTCTGGACCGTGCGGTTGTGCGCGCTCCGGTCACGGGAACCGTAGTGCGATTGCACTATCATACGGCTGGCGGTGTTATCGAAACTGGTGAACCAATCGCGGAAATCCTGCCTTCCGATGCGCCCCTGATTATCGAGGCGCAGATCCCCCGAACGGAAATCGACAGCGTCGTGATGGGGCAGCAAGCAACGGTTCGACTGGTCGGGCTTAACCAGCGTACCACTCCTGTGCTGAGCGGCGAGGTCTACTATGTCTCGGCGGACGCGCTAGTGGAAGATTCTGGAGGAATTCCGCAAGAGGTTTATCTGGCGCGCATCTCGCTGGAACCCGATGAGATGGACCGCGTGCGTGGGTTTGTTCCCACACCCGGAATGCCCGCCGAGATCATGATCCAGACCGAGGAACGCACCTTTGCGGCCTATATTGCAAAGCCTGTGACAGACAGTATGTCGCGCGCCTTCCGCGAGCACTGATCACTCTATAGACCTGCTCTTTCCCGGTTTACCGTGTTAGCCTCTGGTGAGATTCACCAGAGGGGACGCTTTATGCCATTAACCGTAGGCCAGATGATGGAGGCAGCAAACGCTGCCGTCGAACGGATTGATACAAACACAGCAAAGGAATTGATGGGGCAGGGTGCCTTGCTGCTGGACGTGCGCGACGCGGTCGAGCTGCAGCAATCCGGCCGTGCGCAAGGCGCGCATCATATCCCGCGCGGTATGCTGGAATTCCGCGCTGACGATGCACTGAAATCTCATGACCCCGAGCTGCGCAAGGACCGCGCAATCGTGCTGTATTGCGCGGCTGGTGGTCGTGCGGCACTGGCGGGCAAGCTGTTGAAAGATATGGGGTATGAAAAGGTCTACAACATCGGTGGCTTACCGGACTGGGTAAACGGAGGCGGCGAAGTGACTTGATTTCTGACCTCTGCCCGTTGAAATCTGACGCAGATCAAGGCGTATAGCATACCAGTTGCCTAAAGCGATAATCGGGCTTCTGACAAAAGGACAACTGACGATGCTACGCCTTGCCTCTATCCTGTATACTTTGATCGCAACCGCTCTGGCTGGGTCGGGCGTTATTGCCGTCCTGTCCGCAGGATTGGTGTCTACGGTTGCAATCGTTTCAGCAGCTGCGGCTGGCTGTGTGGCTGCCTTGCCGGTGTCTTGGTTGGTGGCGAAGAAACTGTACCAGAACGCAGCTTGATCAGGCGTTCAGGAACGTCCTGACGGCAGCTTCAAACTCACGAGGTTTCTCGGCGTGCAGCCAATGGCCTGCGCCGGGAATTTTCGCAAATCGTGCGGCGGGAAAATGCGCGCGGATGGTGCTGCGATGTTCGGGCAGGACGTAATCGGAATCGCCGCCGGACAAAAACAGGGCCGGGCCGTCCCAGGATGCATCAGTTTCCGGAAAGCCCATGATTTTGGGCATCTCGGCCGCCAGCGTGTCGAGGTTCAGAAGCCAAAGCTTCCCCTTGACGTCCAGAGATTGCGTGAAAAAGCTCTGCAGTGCTTTTTCGACGCCTTGCGCCGCCAACTGTCCCTCGGCGTCCGAGCGTCTTTCGATCGTTGAAAAATCCACGGCGCGCATGGCTTCGATGAATTGGATTTGGCTGTGCGTATAAGTAACGGGCGCGATGTCAGCCACAACCAGTTTGCGCACCAATTCTCCGTGGATCAGCGCCAGCATCATCGCAGCCTTACCGCCCATCGAATGCCCGACAACATCCGCTTTGCCGCCAAGTTGCAGGATCACCTCGGCCAGATCTTCGGCCAGATCGGGATAACCATGCTGGTCGGTCCATTCGCTGTAGGCATGGTTGCGCATATCGACTGCAACGACTTGCCTTTCGTCACATAGTCGGCGCGCAATAACCCCCCAGTTTCGGGCTGATCCATACAGCCCATGCGCAATCAACAGAGGAGGGTTCGAGGTCGGTTCACCGTGAATGATCGTGTTCAGCATTCTGGTTTGATACCTGCGTGCGTTTGAAACGACCAGCCCCCATTGTCGCCCCTGCGGGCTGAGGTTAGATTGCGCAGGCAGGAGGCCACGTCATGTCGCAAACCACAGATATCCAAAGCCAGATCGCGCAGACGGTGCAATTGCTGCGTGAAAAGCTGGGTGTAAAGGACCAGACGCTGACGGCTTCTGTCCGCAAGGCCAAGCGCCGATTGCCGCGCCGCATATACAAGCAGGCTTTGATGTTGGCCGGTGCGGAGCAGATGGCCTCGCACCCTAAACTGCGGTTGGTGCTGGACACTCCGAAACTGGCCAAGGCATCGGAAGAGGTTCAGACCCATCTGAGCGGTATAAACTTGGCCGATCGCCGCTGGGGCTGGTTTCTGAACTTTCTGGGGGCTCTTGCTTTGGGATTTCTGGCGCTGGCGGCTTTGGCCGTGTTTGTTCTGCGCTGGCGCGGTTACATCTGACTGCATTCCCAACAAAAAAACGGCGCCCATTGGACGCCGTTCTGAATTGTGATCCCTGTGTGGATTACAGGTTTGGATAGATCGGGAATTTTGCGCAAAGCTCTGCAACCTCGGCTTTGACTTTGGCTTCGACGGTGCCATTGCCGTCTTCGCCATTGGCAGCTAGGCCGTCGACCACCTCGATGATCCAGTCGGCGATCTGGCGGAACTCGATCTCGCCAAAGCCGCGGGTGGTGCCGGCGGGGGAGCCCAGACGGATGCCCGATGTAATGGTCGGTTTTTCCGGGTCAAACGGCACGCCGTTCTTGTTGCAGGTTATATTCGCCCGGCCCAGAGCCTTGTCGACAATGTTGCCGGTCACGCCTTTGGGTCGCAGATCGACCAGCACCACATGGGTGTCGGTACCGTGGGTCACCGTGTCCAGACCGCCCTTGATCAGCTGGTCCGACAGCGCCTGTGCGTTCACGATGACCTGCTTGATGTAATCCTTGAACGCGGGCTGCAGCGCCTCGCCAAAGGCCACGGCCTTGGCTGCGATCACATGCATCAGCGGGCCGCCCTGAATGCCGGGGAAGATGGCCGAATTCACTTTCTTAGCGATATCTTCATCATTGGTCAGGATCATGCCGCCACGCGGACCACGCAGGGTTTTGTGCGTGGTGGTGGTTGCCACATGCGCATGCGGGAAGGGGCTGGGGTGCTCACCCGCTGCCACCAGACCGGCGAAGTGCGCCATGTCGACGTGCAGATAGGCACCGACCATGTCGGCGATCTCGCGCATGCGGGCAAAGTCGATCTGGCGCGGAATCGCGGAACCACCGGCGATGATCAGTTTGGGCTGGTGTTCTTTTGCCAGCGCCTCGACCTGATCATAGTCCAGCATGTTGTCTTCTTTGCGAACGCCATACTGCACCGCATTGAACCACTTGCCCGACTGGTTGGGGCGCGCGCCGTGGGTCAGGTGGCCGCCTGCGTCCAGGCTCATGCCCAGAATGGTGTCGCCGGGCTGGATCAGTGCTTGGAACACACCCTGATTGGCCTGAGAGCCAGAGTTCGGCTGTACGTTGGCAAAGCCGCACCCAAACAGCTCTTTGGCGCGGTCGATGGCCAGATTCTCGGCGATGTCCACGTACTGGCAACCGCCATAATAGCGACGACCGGGATAGCCTTCGGCGTATTTGTTGGTCATCACCGAGCCTTGTGCTTCCATCACGGCGGCAGAGACGATGTTTTCAGATGCGATCAGCTCGATCTCGTCGCGCTGACGACCCAGCTCGGATGTGATCGAGCCGAACAGCTCGGGATCACGGTCAGAAAGGGACTGGGTGAAAAATCCGTGCGTACGGTGAGGGGCGTTCAATTTGTAATCTCCTGAAATTGTCAACCGGTCCAGCCAAGGCCGGCGGAAATGGCGTTCATGGATTGCAGCAGAGCGACCGGAACCGTTCCTGCCTGCTGTTCACTGCGGGTCTGGCGTAGTAGGTCGACTTGCAGAGTGTGAATGCGGGCAAGTTCATCTCGCTTGCGTTCGACGCGCTCACACAGTCGTGGGAAACGCTGTCCAATGATTTGCCCGCCGTTCAAAAACTTCACAGCGTCGCAAGCCTTGCAGTATTCCGAGGTGATTGCCTGAAGAATGCGTTGGCGTGTGTTGGCGTCGCAGACCAGTTCGCTGTATTTCGCCGCGGTTGTCATATCGGTCTGGTACAGAGACTTTTCCATTTCATCGACCGCAAGGCGGAACAATCGGGACTGCCGAAACATATCTCGAAGCACTTCATCACCTCGTGCGCCGCGGAACTTTCGAAAATTGACCATGGCGGCGCCGAACCCGTACCAGCCAGTGATCAGGTGGCGGTTTTGCGACCACGCAAACACCCATGGAATGGCACGCAGATCATCAAGGCTGGCTGCTCCGAACCGACGGGCGGGGCGCGATCCGATTTTCAGGCGGGCTAGTTCTTCAACCGGGCTGGCTTGTTGGAAATACTCAAGAAACCCCGGCGTTTGCAGCAGCGAAACATAAGCCATCTGAGAAAGCTCGGACAACGCATCCTGCGCATCATCGAATTCCGGGCGGTCCGGCGTTTTAGTGTGACTAGCCGTGTGGCGTAGCGTGCTGGACAAAAGCAATTCCAGATGCGCCGCGGCTGTCCCGCGGTTGGCATATTTGGCAGACACTACTTCGCCCTGTTCCGTTACACGTAACCGTCCGGCAATTGTGCCGCTTGGTTGTGCGGCTATGGCCCGGCCTGTGGGGGCACCACCCCGGCTGACAGAACCACCACGTCCGTGAAAAAACGCGGCACTAAATCCTTGCGACGCAAGTGCTGTAACGATCCGGCGCTGCGCACGGTCCAGTTCCCAGGTCGAACAGAAATATCCACCATCTTTGCCGCTGTCGGAATATCCCAACATCACCTCGATAACATTGCCACCTGACTTAAGGCTGCGGCGGGCAAGCGGAACATCCAGAACATCCAGCAGAATTGCTGAGGCGTTGCGCAGATCACCGATCGTCTCGAACAGCGGCACCACAGAAATATCCAGTGTCTCTGATCCGAACCCGGCATAGCGGGCGAGAAGATAGACACCCAGGATGTCGTCTGCCGAACGTGTCATCGACAAAATGAATGGTCCCATAGCTTTGGGATCCGGCCCTGTTCGAATAGCGTGCATAAGGGCTAGTAAGGCTAGCAATTCCTGCGCCTGATCACTCAACCCGTCCCGCTGAGGATACTGCAGGTTCTGGTCTGCCAACTCGGTGCGTAGACGGGTCGACCATTCGGGTGTTCCGTATTTGGGCGCAGGTTCGAATGCAGACCAGATTTCTGCCAGAACGCTGGTCGTGACAGTCGAATTCTGCCGTATGTCCAAGGTTGTAGTACGCAACCCGAAAACGGTTGCCGCCCGGCGAAGAGGTCGGATATGCCGCCTTGTCAGAATATCGGCGTTTACTGCACAAAGCGCCTCATCAAGCGCGTCGAGATCACACTCGAACTGCGAGATATGCTGATAACCGGCACTTGTCAGTCTTTGGCGGATGGCATTCAGGGCCTGCCGAAACGGTTCGTTCGGGTTGCGGTCATTCTTGGGTGCGCGGTTGATGATTGCCTGCAACCGTTCACCGTGAGGTTCGGGCAGTGGTAGGATCAGGGCGCTAATGCTCAGTTTTTGCGCGGCTTTATCAAGAGCCTGACAGTAGAGATCAATCGCTGTCTCGCGCCCACGTTGCAGAGCCAGTTTGGTCATCTCGGAGGTTACATTCGTGTTGCCATCCCGGTCACCGCCAATCCAGCTATGAAATCGGACATTGGGCGTCACATTCAAAGTCTGACCCAAAACCTGCAAACAGGCGTGATCGAACCGGTCGATGACCTGTGGTACAGCATCGAATATTGCGTCGCGGAAAAACTGCAAACCCCATTCGATCTCGTCACGTAAGCTGGGGCGGGACAAGCGTAATTCTCCGGTCATCCATAGCAGATCAATCTCGCCTTCCACATCATTCACCAATGTTGAACGTTCAATTGGCGTCCAGCGCTGAGCTTCGAGGCTGACCAGGATACGATAAATTCGGCGGTGAATTTCAAGAACGGTGACGCGTTTGGCTTCGGTCGGATGCGCCGTTAGCGTTGGGCCAGTCATTAAACTACCTGCCAACTTTTCGGTTTCCCCAACACTCAGATTAAGGTCCGACAACACTTCGGCAAATCCACCTTCAACCGCTTGGGCACCTTTTTGGGTTTCGATTTGTCGACGGTTCCGCACATCTGCGTTTTCGTCGATGATGCGCAAAAGCTGAAACCAGATCGACAGGGCCTGCAAATACGGAGTTGCGGCTTGGCCAGTTGGAATGGGGGGCAGCGGCTCGGCTTCGGCCCAAGACGCGACATGTGGCGCTCTTTTCAAAAGGATGTTTCGCCATAGCGTGCGCAATTCAGTCCGAAGACCGTCCGCGTACGCGGACGGTGGAAGGGACGGCTGGGTATCCTGAGCCAACGCTTGCATCAGATCACTTTGTCTCTTGGATTTTTGCCATTGAAGAAATCATTGAGGTTTTCAATGACGCGGAACCCCATAGCTTCGCGTGCTTCTTTAGTCGCGCTTCCGAGATGTGGCAGCATGACGAGGTTGTCACATTGCAGCAGGTCCGAGCTAATGCGGGGCTCGCCGTCAAAAACATCCAGCGCCGCGCCGCCAATTGTGTCGAACATCAAGGCTTGGATCAGGGCGTGTTCGTCGATGACCTCGCCGCGCGCGGTGTTGATCAGGAAGGCGTCGGGTTTCATCAGGTCGAGTCTTTGACCGTTGATCAGCTGCCGGTTTGCGGCCCCTCCGGGGCAGTGCAGCGAGACGAAATCGCATAGTGGCAACAGGTCATCGACAGTATCGACCTGAGTTGCATTACACTTAGCCAGAACGTCGGGCGCCACATGGCTGCGATTGTAAATAACGACGTCCATACCAAAGCCATGATGGGCGCGGCGGGCCATTTCCTGCCCGATGCGGCCATAGCCGATGATGCCCAGGGTCTTACCGCTGACCTTGGTGCCGACCAGATGCGTGGGCCGCCAACCGGTCCAGTTTCCGGCGCGCAGCTCGCGTTCGCCTTCGCCGGCGCGGCGCGCTACCATCAGCAGCAATGTCATCGCGATATCGGCGGTACATTCAGACAGAACGTCAGGCGTGTTTGTCACGGTCATGCCTAGTTCGCGGGCTGATGGCTCGCAAATGTGGCTGTACCCGACCCCGTAATTTGCCAGAATTTTAGTCTGCGCTGTGGGGACGTCCAGCGCCTCGGCGCTGAGTGTATCGGTAACGGTGGGCAGCACCGCATCATAGTGTTTCAGGGCGTCACGGATTTCAGCCGGGGACATCGGAGTATCCCCGGTATTGAGTACAGTGTTGTAGTCTTCGGCCAGTCGCGCCTCGACGGCGGCGGGCCAGCGACGGGTGACAAGGACTGAAGGTTTGGTCATCACGCGGCCTTTCCCATGACGCGGGCAATGGTTTCTCCAATCACCGCCGGGTTTTCAGCAACGGTCACCCCCGCCGCCGACAAGATTTCGACCTTCTCCGAGGCACTTTCGCCAAAGGCCGAGATGATCGCACCAGCATGACCCATAGTCCGACCTTTGGGCGCGGTCAGACCTGCAACATAGGCGACGACGGGCTTGGTTATGTTGTCGCGGATGTATTCTGCGGCCTCGGCTTCCTGCGGGCCGCCGATCTCGCCGATCATGGCAATGACTTCGGTATCCTTGTCCTGTTCGAACCGCTCAAGGATATCGCGGAACGAAGACCCGTTGATCGGGTCGCCACCGATCCCGACACTGGTTGAAACGCCGATGCCGAGTTCTTTCAGCTGGGCTGCGGCCTCATAGCCGAGCGTGCCGGATCGACCGATGATGCCGACATTGCCGGGTAGGTAGATATGGCCTGGCATGATCCCCAGCAGAGCCTTCCCGGGGCTGATGGTGCCCGCGCAGTTGGGCCCGGTCAGCACCATGCGCTTGTCTTTGGGATAGCGGTACATGTACCGCTTGACCCGGATCATGTCCTGCGCCGGGATACCGTCGGTGATACAGACGCAATAGCGGATACCCGCATCTGCGGCCTCCATGATGGAATCGGCGGCAAATGGTGGCGGCACGAAAACAAGGCTGGCATCGGCACTGGTGGCCTCGACAGCTTGTTTTACGGTGTCAAAGACCGGAACACCCTCGACGGTCTCGCCGCCCTTGCCGGGGACAACTCCGCCGACGACATTAGTGCCATAGTCCAGCATGTCCTTGGTATGGAACCGTGCCATTCGTCCGGTAATGCCCTGAACGATAACACGGCTGTCGCGGTCCAGAAGAATGCTCATTAGACAGCCCTCATCTTGGTGTTTTGGGTCAGATCGTTTTGCCACGCGCCAACAGCGCGTTCGGCGGCTTCCATCAGGGTGGTGGCGCGGATGATCGGCAATCCGGATTTGGCCAGAATTTTCTGACCTTCCGCGACATTGGTGCCGGCCAGCCGCACGATGACAGGGATTTCTAGGTCTAGTTCGCGTAGCGCCTGAACGACGCCCTCTGCGACCCAGTCACAGCGATTGATCCCGGCGAATATGTTGACCAGCACCGCCTGCACGTTCTTGTCTGACAGGACCAGACGAAAGGCCTTGGCCACACGTTCGGGTGAGGCGCCACCGCCGATGTCCAGAAAGTTCGCAGGTTCGCCCCCCGCCAACTTGATCGTATCCATCGTGGCCATGGCCAGCCCGGCGCCGTTCACGATACAGCCGATATTGCCGTCAAGACCGACATAAGACAGGCCGCGATCCGCAGCGCGACTTTCGCGTGGGTCTTCCTGGCTTTTGTCGCGTAACTCTGAGATCTGCGGATGCCGGAACAATGCGTTGTCGTCAAAGCTCATCTTGGCATCCAGCGCCAGAACCCGATCGTCACCGGTGATGACCAGCGGGTTGATCTCGACCATGGTGGCGTCCAGATTGCTGAAGGCGGCGTAGCAGCCCTGTAGCGTGCGCACCATTTGCTGAACCAATTTCGCCTCAAAACCCAGTTGAAATGCGATTTCGCGCGCCTGGAATTCCTGCAGGCCCACGGCTGGTTCGACGATCGATCGCACGATGCTGTCGGGGCGTTCGGCCGAGATATCTTCGATCTCCATGCCGCCTTCCGACGAGGCCACGATCATCACCCGCTGGCTGGAGCGATCCAGCACGAAGCCCAGATAGATCTCGCGATCAATCGGCACGGCGGATTCAACGTAGACACGGTAAATGCCCTTTCCTTCGGGACCGGTTTGATGCGTAACCAACCTACGTCCGAACATCTCGTCACAGGCTTCATGGATTTCGTTCTCGGTGTTGCACAGTTTGACACCACCGGCTTTTCCACGGCCTCCGGCATGGACTTGAGCCTTCACGATCCAACGATCGCCCCCCAGCTCGCGCGCCCGATATGCCGCTTGTTCGGGACTGTAGGCCAGCGCACCCGAAGGCACGGCGACACCAAAATTCGAAAGAACCTCTTTCGCCTGATATTCGTGAATATCCATCTGCAATCTTCCTCCCGTTCATGCAGTGCGGTCAGGCCGCGATCGACGTGCCGTAGCGGCTTTCCAGCAGCGCTTCGATGGCTTCAAAATCCACTGTGCCGCCCAGTTCGCGGATCGCCTCGCCAAACAGTTTTACGATGCGGCTGATCGACTGATGGTTCAGTTGGTTCAGGATGCCGATGCGCACCTGTACCGGGGCGCTGAGTGTCGGCCAGATGCCAAAGCCACGCGCGCGGCAGTTCTGTACCAATTCCATTTCGCGGCCAGCCAGTTCTGTGGGCAGGTTGAGCACTACGAGGCTTGGCATGTCCGAAGTGACATCGCAGCCCATCGCGGTGACGGCGTCACGCAGGACGGCCTCATGCGTTTTGTAGGAATGCGCGCGTTTAGCTAGCCCTTCCTGCAAGGTCAGACGCAGAGATTCATGGAACGCGGCGACGGCATAGCCCGAATGGGTCCGGTGATAGGTGCCTTTCTCAACATCCTGACCGTCGACAATGCCCCAATGGCGGGCCTCGAAAATCGGGTTGTGGACGTAAGAGTAAGCACCGGTTGTCTTCAGCGCCTCGATAAAGGCGTCGGTAAAGCTGACAGGCGCATAGGTCAGGGGCAGGCAGCATAGGCCTTTTTGCGGGCACGAAGCCCAGCCTGCGATGCCGGGGAAATCGTCGATACGAAAGTCTGCAACACCCAGCGAAGACACAGCATCAATCAGACCCATGGTGCCATGATTTTCACACGCATCCGAGAATCCCTGTACATCGTTGACACGGCCGGAACCGGTTTCCCAATGCGCCATGAAAGCCCATTTCGGCTTGTATTCGGCCAATGCGACCTCGACCATCTCACCGGTCACGTGCTGGCCATGCGGAATTTCGATCACGGTGACGCTGGCCGAATTGGGATCAAGTGGATTGGCGGCATGCTCTTCGGGAGTAGCTGCCTTGATCCGAAGGGTCAGCGCGTCAATGCCGGAAAAGGTGCCATTGGTGAACGCAACCACGTTGTCGCCAGGCATAACGGCCGAGAACATGGTGTCTAGTGCGCTCCAGCCGGTGCCAGCAACCGCGAAGGTATAGGTATTGTAGGTGCCCCAGATTTTGCGCAGCATGTGCTTGCATTCAATCATGCCGCGCAGGACGTCACCCTGCATGTGATCCGCAACACCTGCATTTGCGAAGGCATGCAGAACGCGGGCATCGGTATTGCCTGGTCCAGGCCCCGCAGCCAGTGTTTCCGGAATTTCGAGCGTCGGGTAGATTTGAAACGTCATTGGCGATCCTCCTCGGCGACGGGGTCCGTAATGCGCCCCGTCTGTCGCGTTACCGAAAAGAAAAGCCGATCCTTGCGTCAGGGCGCAACGTAACTTACTACTGCTTTAGGGTAGCTATTTGGGTGGGAAAAAACCTACCCATTCTGGCAAATATACCGATGTATACCGGAAACTTACCTACCCAACATGGTAGTTCTTGGGTAAATTAGGTGGAAAATCAATGCTCGACACAACGCCCCCTCCGATCGACATCATGCTCGCCAACAACAATTCTCTCGTCCTCTCGGCGATGTCTGAAATCTTCGAGAGAGACAAGCGATTCTCGTTGGTAGCGACATCTGCAACTGCCGAAGGTTTCCTTGGGGCCGTCATGCGTGTGCCGGTAAAGGTCTGCGTGGTGTCCTGGGAGCTTCCAGCTTTGGGTGCAGCCAAACTGATCGAAGTGCTGCGCGAACAGGAAAATGCACCGCGTTTTGTGGTCTATGGTGACGAGGCAGGTGATGTCCCACGGCTGGCCATGCAAGCAGGCGCCGCAGGGTTTGCACCTCGTTCCGGTGAGGTTGAAGGCCTGCTGGAGACATGCGTTGATGTTGCCAAAGGTAAGATGGTTTTCCCATTCATCGATGTACGCACGGTGCAACATAGTCCTCTTCAGACCCTGTCGCGCAAAGAGCGGGCTATCCTTGAGGCGCTGTC
The DNA here is from genome assembly GCF_900143525.1 of Ruegeria sp. Alg231-54. Lineage (GTDB taxonomy): Bacteria > Pseudomonadota > Alphaproteobacteria > Rhodobacterales > Rhodobacteraceae > Ruegeria. The sequence continues at coordinate 21,778 of NZ_FREZ01000025.1, forward strand.
TAAGGGAATGTCCAACCGAGAACTGTCAAAAGAGTTACAAATTTCCACCAATACGGTGAAATTCCACCTCTCGAATATCTACGAAAAGTTGTCTGTTAGAAACCGGGCGCAAGCCATCGCCTTTTATTATTCAGCTAAATCTGCGTCAGACTAGGGGTTGTGCCGCAAAAACTTTTGTCTGGATTGACGATCACGCAGGTTCCAACGTGGCTCAGTTGTTGATTTTTGACCATTGACCTGAGGTCATGTTGACAAATGGCGAAACCACAGCCGGTTCGACGTGATGCCGATGAAGCTTTCAGCGGTCTTGTCATAGCGTGTTGCGGAACGTCGGGCGTTCTTGAGCTTGTAGAAACAGCGCTCGAACCAGGTCCGCAGGCCGTAGAGAGAACGATCTACACCGATGCGATCTAAGCGTGGCTTGCGCATTGGGATCACTGGCAGCACGTTTTTCAAGTCCAAAGATTTTCCAATTCTATCGGAAACGAAACCCCGATCCGCTAGCAACACACTCGGCTAAGGCAGATTGTTTGCCATGACCAAGTCGAAGCAAAGATAGTCAGATGCCTGGCCTAGCGTGATCTCGGTTCTCATAGGCAAGCCGTGTGCGTTGACGAACAGGTGGATCTTGGTCGCGAAGCCATCTCTTGAGCGGCCAAAGCCCTGTTGCGGAATGCCCCTTCAGCGCCTTCTGCCTTATAATGGTCGTGGATTGCTCAAAGAAGCCGCTTTATTCGTCCACCATTAGATCGCGTGCCTAGCTGGTCTCCATTACAGTTACCAGCTTGAATCATGTCGGTCGGTATTTTTTGAGTTCCTTTTGTCAACACGTCCCAGGGTTCTGGAGCGAAGTCATCCGCCTTTCGCAACACAAATTTGGGCCGAACGGCCAAGGTCCAATTCAAAGTTTTCAGCTATAAAACTTTCGAAACGATTAGGACGCAAAGCTGCATCACAAGCCTTAGGATACGAAGTAGGATGTTATCTCACCCACTCCTTTGACAAAATGAGTTTGCGCTTCCGTGTTGGGCAAATGATCACCTAGCGCATCCTTGGTTTGGGCAGAGATGTGGATGTGCCCCGACCTGCCTGTGGCCTCGAGACGGCTGGCAAGGTTCACGGTTTCTCCCCACACATCATAAATTGACCGTTTTCGCCCGATCAGACCGGCAATGACTGGTCCGGAATGGACACCTACGCGGATTTGCAGCCCCGCGCTGCTTACTGTGCTGTCAGACATCGTCCTTAGGATGTCTCGTGCAAAGCCTACTGCCGCCTGCGCGTGGTCTTCGCGACGCACGGGGATCCCGGATGCCGCCATATAGGCGTCTCCAATTGTCTTGATCTTTTCGATGCCGTGCAGGGTGGCCAGGTCATCAAATGCAGTAAACAACTTTGACAATTCCAAGATTAAGTCACCAGCGTCCATGCGGGCAACCAGCGGAGTGAATTCTACGATATCCGCGAATATTATGGTTGCGCCAGCGAAGCGATCAGCGATGTTTATCTCACCATCGTTTAGGCGTTTGATAACTGGCGCGGGCAGCATCGAGTGTAGCAATTTGTCTGCCCTGTCACGTTCGTATTTTATCTCATTTGCGAGCGCCAATTCCTTAGCGCGCCAGCGGCTTCGTTCCATGCAGGCATCGACGCGCGCATGCAGCAATACCGGGTCGATAGGTTTTGGCAAATAGTCCTCGGCGCCTACACTGATGCATTTGGCGATTGCGTCCGTCTCGTTAAGACCGGAAACCATGACCACGGGTATTTCGTACCAAGAGGGATCTTTTTTCATTCTTTCGAGGACGTCGATGCCATTTACCTCTGGCATTAGGATATCCAACAGAACAAGGTCGAAGCCCTCGCGATCTAGTGCTTCAAAAGTTTCGCTAGCCGAGCCGACCGATCGCACACTGTGTCCTCGGCGCTCCAGCAAACGGGTCAGGATTTCCCGATTGGCCGCCTCGTCATCAATCACCAAGATGCGTCCGGTCAGGGCTTCGCGACCGGCATCAAAGTTCGCAAGACTGCGTTCCAGGCTAGCTGCAATTTCCTGATCCCTGTTACTGTCCTCAGCGCTTTGCGGAATGTCCGCATCACTGATGGTGCTATCGATCTGTAGCGCCAGCTTGCGCGCTTCGCTCAGGATCGCGTTTATGTCGCTGCGAGTAGAAGGCTTCAGATCTTCCTTGAAATCGTCCAGCACCATTTCCGAATACCCAATGATCGCGTTGATCGGTGAGCGCAAATCATGCCGTAATTTTGCCTGAGCGTCTTTGTCGGCCGAGATTTGGTGCGCACTTTTCCCCAACAATTCGATCATCTGAACAAGGTTTCTGGCGGCGACTCCAATCTTTTGCAAATCCTCCAACGCAGCTTCTGGCCCAGTTCTGCGCACCTCCTCGATCAGCAGGTTATGAAACCCTACGATCGCTTCTGACGGCCCATTGAGGTTTTGGGAAATGCGGGTGGCTAGTGCCAACTTGTCTTTTCGGTTCTTGGAAACCATGCCGCGCTACCCGTCCAGCAGTTTTTTAATAATCTCCAGCAACCCAGGCAGTTCGATCGGCTTGGTATAGAATTCATCGCAACCTGCCTCCATGGCTTTGTCACGATCACTCTGCATCGCATGGGCGGTCAAAGCGACAACTGGGATAGCTTTCGTGTCTGGGTTTGCTTTTATCTGTCTTGTCGCCTCCCAACCGTCGATTATGGGCAGGCTCATGTCCATTAAAATCAGATCTGGTTTATCCGATAGGGCTTGTTCAACGCCGGCCTGACCATCGCGGGCCGATACGGTATCGTAGCCTTTTCTCTGCAGCCGGCGCGACAGCATATCGAGGTTCATATCGTTGTCTTCCACAATAAGTATCTTTGCCATCGCCTTAATCTTTCCGACTTATGAATAATCTTGTAACTGGCGTTTCAGTGCCGCAATCAGATCACCTCGACCCGTATCTCCTTTGCGGATGACCTCATCTGAATGGGCTTTCAACCAATCCAGCTCGTCCCGCGTCAGATCCTTAGACGTGGCTACGATAACCGGCAAATCGGCAAGCCCATCAGTTGTGCGAACCGTTTTTAGCACATCGAAACCGTCCACATTCGGCATCATAATGTCCAATACCATCAGAGTCGGCCTTTTGGATTTCAACTGGCTGAGCGCGCCGTGACCGTCTGCCGCCTCGCGCACTGTCCAACCATTGCGCGTCAAAATACGGCGAAACAGGTTCCGCGTTGACATATCGTCGTCAACGATCAGCACGTCTTTGTCGCGACCCGAGGCGATTGAATCTAGCGTTGCGATCAGCCGAGCTGGATCAATCGGCTTGATCAGGTGCTCGATCGCTCCAAAAGCAAGGCCCATGTCGCGATCCGCGACAATCGTGGCCAGGACGACGGGTGTTTCGCACAGCTTTGAGTCTGCCTTGAGTTCTTTCAACATGGACCAACCGTCGCGTTCGGGCATAATAACGTCCAGAAGTATAACGTCAGGCTTTTGCGAGCGCGCGATTTCCATGCCTGCCTCCGCATTCGATGCCAGCAAGACATCATACCCTTCCTCAAGCACGATTTGTGCAACCGCGTTCCGTGCGTCTTCTTCATCATCTACGATCAGCACGCTGCCCAGACCAGTGCCTGGTGACGCCTCCCTTTGATCGTCAACCAAGGTAGAAACGGCATCGTAGCGCGCCGGAATTTCAAAAGAGAAGGTTGATCCAACACCCTCTTTGCTATCGACGGTGATGTGCCCGCCCATCATACGCGTAAATTCTTGCGCAATGGCGAGCCCCAGCCCGGTGCCTCCGAAATTCCGCGTAGTTGACTGATCAGCTTGTACGAACGCCTGGAACAGCTTGTCGCGTTGCTCCGGAGTCATGCCGATACCTTCGTCTGTCACTGAAAATCGAAAATAGTCTGTGTCGTTTTTTTCAAGTTTGGAAACAAGAAGCTCAATCTTACCACTTTCGGTGAACTTTGCCGCGTTGGACAACAGGTTGAAAAGGTTCTGTCGGAGTTTGGTTTTATCGGTTTCGATCTCGTCAGTGTCTGCGAGATCACAAGAGAGAACCAGTTCATTTCCATTCTTGCTCACCAAGGGCACCACCGTCGAAGCAACTTCGTCCAACAAGGGCCGGAGGGTGAAGCGTTCCGGGTACATTTCCATTTTGCCCGCTTCGATCTTGGACAGATCAAGAACGTCATTAATAAGCGAGAGCAGATGCCGCCCGGATGCCATGATCTTCTCCAGATCATCGGTCGCTGTCTCGAAACCCATATCCTGTGCATCTTCGGACAGCATTTCGCTATAACCGATGATCGCGTTCAAAGGAGTGCGCAACTCGTGGCTCATGGAAGCCAGGAACTGGCTTTTAGCCGAGCTGGCCGCGATCGCCTGTGCGTTGGCTTCTTCAAGTTGTTCCTGTTTGGACTTGAGGTCAGAAATATCGCTGTAAACAGCGACCGTGCCCCCATCGGGTGTCTGGCGTTTTGACACCTGAATCCATGCGCCACCCAGCAAGACTTCTTGGCGATCCCCGTCAGGTCTGCGATGTCGTGCAAGCCGGCTGCTAATCCACTCTTCGTCAGGCACACCATTGGTATCAACCGATTTTCGTTCCAGTTGCAGCCGCAAGATATCCTCGAACCGAGTGCCCGGCCCAAGTAAGTCGTCTACGTGTGCAAAAATGCTGCGGAACCGGTCATTGAAGAGTATGAGTTGGTCTTCGTTGTCGAACAGCGCAAATCCGTCTGGGATTGTTTCAATCGCGGTGAGGATTGTATTGCGTTGCGCACGCGCTTCTTCTTCTAGTTCGCGCCGCTTATCCTGACTGTCGCGAAGCGCTCTTAGCGCTTGGGACATCTGGCCTAGCTCATCAGGGCCTTCGGGCGGCAGCGTGACATCCCGTTCACCCCGGATTAGCCCTGAAATCGCAATGTTGATTGCATGCAGTGGCACAACGATTGACCTCAGAGCACGCCAAGTAAGAAGCGCTCCCAATATCACAATGACAACACATGCAATGATAGCTCGGTTCATCGCTGCCTTGGCGGAAACCGTTGCTTCATTTCTGGTTCGGTCGGCGCTTTCAGATAGATGATCGACCAATTGCGTCAGCGTCTTGTCGACGGCGTCACTGGCCACTCGGGCCTGTGCAAGTAAAGTGTTTCCCAGCACCCTGTTACCATCTGTGTAAGCATCGGCCGCTAGCATAGAAGTTTCGTAATAGGAGTTTGCCTGTTCTTGTACACTGGCTGCGGACTCCGGTGCAAAAGCGGCGAGCTGTTCGAGGCTGCTATTCAGCTTCGTACTTGCTTCGTTGGCGCGCCGCTCAGAAAGGGTCAGTAAGCTGACAGAAAGATCCGTCAGCCAGTACCTCATCTCTCCAAATTGACGATCTGCCTGGCCTGCCACTTCCAGCCGGTGAAACTCAGTATTTGCGTCTTGTATGCGGGCTTGGTTCCGCGCCAGATCGTAGACCATCACGATGGTGCTCAAGACCAAAGCAGCTAACAATAGCGCCGACAGTGATCCTATGCGCACCGGAATAGTGTTTTCGGACACCCACCGCCAATTGTTACTCACACCAGATTCTTGTTTCATCTAAAAAGGGTTATGCTAATTGCACCTGCCAGATCACCAAGTTGCCCACCTTCCTTTGGGAAACCGGTCACATCCGTTTCACCCGCTGGCGATCCGTGGCATGAAAGACAAGACTCAGAATAGTATTCTGGGATCAGCATCCGGAATGCGGGCATCCCGGAAACGTTAGTTTCTTCAAAAAAGGGCTGACCTTCCGCCCAAGAAGAGTCCTTGAACTTTTCCTCGATGACCGAGTTTTCCCAAGTATCCGGACGGGCCATGCGATTGCGGACAAGTTCCGAGGGCGCCGTTACCTTGACCACTGCAGATGTGCCAATTTCATCTGCGAACTGTTCATTTACCAGCCGCGCAAAAACGGCTGGAATAAATCCTTTGAATGCAACTCCCTCGGCATTTATTAACTCTTGGTTTGCGTTGATCACCGTGACCATAGCGTCCAACTGCGTTTCTGTAAGTTTGCGCTCCAGTGGGTCCAACCCATCATGCAGAGGAGGTTCACCGTTAGCCTCCAAGTAGGCCTCAATAACTTTCTCGTAAAACACTTCACCGGACAGCCCTTTGTCCGTGACATCCGGATTGTTGATTAGGTCCTGACTGTTCGACACGACACTTCTACCGGCTCGCAACACCGCTGCTAGTCGGTTTCCCGTCTCAACTTCTTCTGCGGTTTGCGCCGCAACACTATTCGGATCAAGCGGACAGAATGTACTCAAAATGACCGCTGCCGTTAAAATTGAATTCTTCAAAAGACCAACGCCTCCACGCAAAGTCGAGTGCAGTGACAATAAGATAAACTAGCAAAAATTCTCCAAACTGTCTTATGATTTCGGATCGACGGGAGTTGTGCAACCAAAAATGGAGTGTAGTTAGTGAGGGATGCGCTAGGTTTAGGATTCAAAAACCGACAAATGCCTAGGCGTTAAGTCCCGGCATCTGGTGGATTGGATTGACGATGAATCGATCTGGTCCTGAAGTCCAGATTTTGCAGATGTATTCGCATGGCGTGAGATCGCTTAGTGCCTTCAAACGACGGGCGTAGTTGTAGGCATCGAGGAAGTCGGCCAAGTGCGGGCGAAGCTGGTCGTGGTTTTCGTAGTGATACCGCTTGACGGTTGCGTCCTTGATGGTGCGGTTCATGCGTTCGACCTGACCGTTGGTCCATGGGTGGTTCGGCTTTGTCAGACGATGTTCAACCCCGTTGACCTCGCAGATCATGTCGAACCGCATCGGCCTGGAATAGATAGTGTTCCGGTTCCGGGGTTGCTCTGCGAACTGGATGCCGTTGTCAGTCTAGATGGTGTGGATA
>NZ_FREZ01000020.1 GCF_900143525.1 Ruegeria sp. Alg231-54
GTCAGGCTCAGCGCATCGCCGTTCGGGTCACTGTCATTGGCCAACAGATCGCCCGCCACATTGATGGTCAGCGCCACATCCTCATCTGTTGCCAGAGTATCGTCGGTTGCAACAGGCGGATCGTTCACCGGCGTGATCGTCCCATCCTCATCGGCGATCGGGTCACTGGCAAATTCAAAGTAATCCACCTGCGCGGTGTAGCCTGTTGCCGGGCCGGTATTACCGGCAAAGACACCCGCCTGACTGACGGTCATTGCGTGGTTAAAGCTGCCGGCGGTGGTCCAGTTCTCTCCATCCTGGGAATAGTCCAGGGTCCAGGTATCGCCGGTCCGGTCCACTCGCAGATACGGGGCACTGCCGCCGGGGATGACCACGTTGAACTGCATCGAAGTGTTGCCGTCGATGGTGATTGCCGCAAAGGCGCGCAGATCAGTGCCGTCCGAATAGGTGTCGAACCGGATCCAGTTGTCTGCATCCTGTTCAACCAGCAGGCCCTGCATCTGATATCGCTCGGTTGGCGTGGTCAGAAATCGGGCCTCGAGGGTAAAATCCGCGTTAGCCTGACTCTGCATCGCCCGCGCACTGTTGTTGGTGCCCCAGACATTGTGATCACCGTCCGGCGTGACAAGTTCCAGATAAGCATCTGAACCAGCCACCCCAAGCCCCACAGAAGTCCCCTGCGGACCAGTAATGTTCCAGGCCGGATCAATTGAACCAGAAGAAAAATCGTCAGAAATGCTCAATACGCCCCCCCACCGAACAATCTCGGCTATAACTCACCACCATGCTCCAATACAAAATGCTCAGACAAAAATGACTTAAAACCCTAAAAATAATAAAAAATACACAGGAAAGCCCCAGTGTATTTTACATTCTAAAACGGGATTTCAACGTAGCCCCCAAAAAACCAAACACCGACAATCAGACACAAAGAGCGGGAAACTTCGACGCATTACTCTTTGCGAAAAACACCATCATTTTTCGTGGAGAATTCTAACATACTATCCTGAGAGGGTCACCAAAATTGTCGAAGGCCACACCCCAAAGTGATTACTGTTATACATGTGGAAACAAAGACAAGGGTTTGAGACCTTAATCTGGGAAGCCGCTGCAATCCGACAGTCGCAATTCAGGTTCAGAGACCACCGTTTTCCATCGTGCAGCATTATCCTGTTTAGTCGTAGCAGTATACAATGGCGCGATGCACCTTTCTGCGCGGGTAGGGGCATAAGAAGGGGGCACCGGGTTACATGCCACCTGTGACAACCAGAGAACGGCATGTTCAACTTGTGCACTACCCTTGTGCAAGTCGGTAACTACAGTGAGACTAGGCTCGGTCTGGCCCAAGATATGGTGGCGCGAGCAGCTTTGCCAGGAATTCATCCCAGCGTTTCATTCCCATAATCTACCTGCTTTAGTGCAACAAACCTCGGTGGGCTTAAACTATGGTCAACCGAGTTACGGTAACATGATACTATCGAATAAAGATGCCATATTTTTGCCGGCACAATTTATGATCTCACCAAAATTTTCTTCAAATCTGCACGCTCACCTTTATTCAAGCAAAACCCAAATAAAACCGCAACGTAAACCAATGCACCGTAAACGGAATAGGCTATCAACATATGCCAGCTTTCCGGCTGTTTGTTTAGGTCCAGGGCAATCCAGACAATACTGGCGGCTATCGCCGGAGAGTAACCGGGAACCAAAACGCGCCGGAACAAATCGGCAAACGATCTTTCAATAATCTTAAGGCAGAGAATCCAAAAGAATAGGATCTGAGCAAGAATGGTGATAATTGTCAGCGACAAGGTTGCTCCAACTGCGCCCAATTCGGTAAAGCTCAGGAAAGAAATCATCAGGATCAGCCCGAAAAACTGAAAGATGAATGCGGCCGAAAAGAAAGCCTTTACCTGTTTTGTTGCTATTGCTGTCAATGGAAGTAAGGCCATTGGCGACGTAAAGGGATAGATAATCATAAACAGGATAATAACCATGGAAGCCTGCGAATACTCTTCACCCAGATAAAGGTGAACGAAGCTGTCCGAGTAGATCACCAGAGGTGTCGCAACCAAAAGCGTTATCCATGACGCATATCGCCCGCCACGAAGTACAGTCTCAGCCAGTCTCCGCTTGTCATCCAAGGCATACATTGCCGTCAGGGCTGGCTGCAGCGTTTGAGCGGCAAGCCCTACCGTACTGTCGATTTGCCGGTAAAACGTCGCCCCAATATGGTAGCAGGTCACATCTACAGCTGTGCCATAAATATTCAGCAATATGGTCGCTGCGTTTGTGTACATTATTCCGCCCAAACGACCAATTGTGGTCCAAAGACCAAAACTCGTCAACTCTTTGGCCTGGCTCCAGCGAAACTTACCGCGCTGAAGACGTAATTCCGGAACCAGAAACCTTGCGCGAATGACTAACACGATGGAATAAATCGTATCAGAAATTACAGTAGCTATTACCACCCAGATAACCTGAGGTCCAAAATACAATAGGAAAAACAGAAGAAGCCCCATACGGATTAAATCACGGGCGATGCCGAAAAGATTTAATTCAATAAACCGCTGGCGAACATGAAAACCGGAAAGGAAGGGCAAAGCTAACATTTGCAACGTGAAGCTTGCCACCAATAAAAGCAACATTGACTGCGCTGAACTCACCATGCCGGGCGCGATGTTCAGAAACTTTTCTATATTCAGGGCGAACGCTGCCCCACCAAGCAGAAAAATAGCGCCGACAACAACAAGCGGAGGAAATATGGAACTAATCAGGACAGGTATGCGCGCAAAATCCCCTTTTGCATATGCTTCAACCACATAGCGACTTATGCCTCCGGTAAAAAAAGAAAAGAAAAGCGGTGCAAACACCATCAGGGACGTAACGATCGGAAGGATCGCAAATTCTTCGGCCGTTATGCGGTGCAGAAGATATTGATACATCCACAGAAGGACGGTAACATTGAGTGCTTTGGCAAGGACCGAACTTGCCGAGTTGATAGCGACCAGCTTTTTCGAAACAACGATGTTCTTGTGTTCAGCCACACAGAATTCTCGATTTGGTTACTACTGCAAAATCAGACTTCAAATCCATGCCATTTACCTGATCCACAATCTCAGCTTTGTAAAGTGCGTTTGATGAAGCGCCCGAATCCCTGGGGCTAAGCCAAACAACTCTACTGAAGGGATCGTACCACACGCTCAGGCGCGGGCGGCGGCAACGCATGGTGCCTGCCCCAAGCCCACCAGGTAGGCACATTGCTGCTACACCCTTTACAAATCAAAAGGGTGATTACATGTTTTGAGCACTCTGGTTTCGATTAAATCAGGGTCTAATTTATTGCATGGAATATTACTGTGACCGGAACACGGCCTAGTCCAAGATTGAGTATCGGAATCCCTGTTTACAATGGCGAAAAGTATTTGCGGGTTGCTCTGGACAGCTTGCTTGCGCAGACATTCGAAGATTTCGAAATCATAATTTCCGATAATGCTTCGACGGACAAAACACAGGGGATTTGCGAAGAATACGCCGCCAAAGACATCAGAATTCGCTATGAGCGGCAGGCGACCAATCAGGGCGCGGCGGCCAACTACAATCGAACATTCGAACTGGCCCGGGGCGAGTTGTTCAAATGGGCAGCACATGATGATGCCTGCCTGCCAACGTTCCTTGAAAAATGTGTTGATGCTCTCGACAAGGCCGGGAAATACACTGTTCTGGCTTACACGACCGCAACCACCATCGACTCAGATGGAGAAGCCATTATTCCTGATCCATACGCCAACGGTGACACGCTGCGGCCAAGCAGTAAATTCGCCGCCGCACGCGTCGTACACACGTTGCGATATATAAGCTTGGCCAATGCGACCTTTGGAGTGATCCGAAGTGAACATCTCAGACGGACTCGTCTCATTGGTCCCTTTGTGGCCTCCGATTATGTCCTGATGATTGAGCTTGCCATGTTGGGTCGTTTCAGCAGGCTGGATGAAAGGCTTTTGCTGCGACGCAAACATTCCGAGGGGTCGCGGCATGAGGCCAATCCGACACTTGCCGATGTCGAGAAATGGTTCCGTGGAAACAGTGACCGCAAGTCCGTTCTTTCGCCACGGCTTAAACTTATGCTGGAGTATTACCGTTCCGTTTTCGTCGCGGATGTGCCCACAACCACCAAGCTGGCCTGTGCCAGCGTCATCCTTCCCGCAATGGCCGAGAGAAAACTTCGAGTCGCGGCAGGAAAGTGGAGGCGCCAAATAAGGCGGTCCACACTGGCACCCTGATTTTATTGCTCCAAAGCAGCCAAGAACGCTTTTACATCTCTTAACTTGTCTGCATTGTTCTTTAGCCACTCGAGGTCGCGATCCCACCATCGTGACGCAAGCAGAGCATCGATCGTTGGCTCATCGAACCGATATCTCAGTATCCGGGCCGGGACACCCGCAACTACTGCGTATGGCGGAACATCGCGCGTAACAACCGAACCGGCACCAATAATAGCCCCGTGCCCAATGTTCACGCCCCCCTTCACAATAACGCCATGTCCAATCCACACATCATGTCCAAGCGTTGTTTTGGTGATGTCCTGATGCGCGTCCTCAGCCACCAGATCGTAGCCTACATGGGGCAAGGAGCGGTAGAAATACGGATGCGTCGAGACAAAATGATCTGGGTGATCAGCCAGACCTATCGTCGAAAATGGTCCGATTGAGCAAAAGCGCCCGATATCCGTCAGGCTGACCCGGCATCCAACCTCGACATAGCTGAAGGCCCCGAAATTGGAACCGGAAACATATGCCGGACCGCCCAGTCGGCAACCGGTCTCGAACGTGTTGTTGTCAGCAATCCAATAATCGAACTCCGGACCCAATGAGCGCAGGCCATGCCGCTTTTTCAGGCGTTGGCGCAACAGAGCACGCCGGACACCGTGAGGCATCAAGTTTTCGAGCACGCGGATCAGTCGACTACTCATCGGCCAGATAACTTACGGATTCCGGCCACCAGAGCGGTATGTACAGTGCCAGATTTTTTTTCTGAGCTACGATAAGCAGATTCTGCAAGCTTCAGACCCTTTCTGATTGCTGGCCCGCTTATCGCCAGCGAACCTTCGTACCAATGTTGCCATCCCAGGTTTGGAAACTTTCCTGCAATCATTTCATTACAAATTGACAGCACCGTGTAGCGATGCACTAGGGATTTGGATGTTTCTTCAGAAGCCTGGGCCCCCTCGAATGGGAAGCTGCCCCAAGCCGCCGCCTCATTCTGATCCGGCTGTGTCCAGAGCGCTGTAATCAAATCGCAGGTTACATCACGCACATCCGCATAGGGGTCAACCAGATCACTATCCAGCACCAGATGCTCGGAAAACGTAGACAGTGTTGTGTTGTAAAGGTTCAGCCCCCATTCAATCACAGGCTTGTTAACGCGGACGGAGAGATCGGGCACCACAGCACCATCTTCTCGGCGATAACCGGTTACAGTGCCATGGTCAGCTGCACAGAACATCTGGACACAGGTTCCAAATCCCCGGGATCGCTTGATGCCCTGATTTCGGCGGTGATCATAGAGATAGCAATCCGTATCAGCGACCCACTCGGGCTCTTGAGCTGGCATGGGCAAGCCTGCGTCCTTCGGGTTATCCAGTCCAATCAGAAAGATACGCGGCGCCCGGCCACCGGCATTTTTTACTAGGGCATGTACAGCGCGAACCTGGCTGCCCACACCTCCGAAATCAATTATCCCTTGAGAAACATCATCCAGAAGGCCTTCCTGCCTGAAGTAATCGGTTAGGATTTCGCGCCGCCGGGATGCACGCTCCAAAATCAACTCGCGCAGTGGCCCTTCAGTTAGTTGGGCGCGTAAGGCTTCTGAAATTTGCGAGGCAGAATGCGTTACATCCACATCTTCGGGTTCATCCAGAAACTGCGCGATATCATCCCACTGAAGATCAAATCTGGCAAGGAATTTAGCTATAGATAAACTTGGGACATCCCGGAAAATCCAGCCTGTCTCTTCCTCGTCGGCACTGAATGTCGCCGCCAGATTGGTAGATTTCCGGCTGACATACAGATAGCCGATTTCAATTGGCAGCTGTAACCGCGACACCAAAGTGCGGGCCAGTTCAGCTAAAATCTGACCGTCTCGGGCAAGAAACACGAGGCGTTCCAGCGAAAGTTCCTGAGCTCTTTTCAGGATCCAGAGCACGTACCCCAGCAGGGCCGGGGCTGCAACACCAGCCGCTACATCGCGGATTGCGGCCTCTCTGTCATCTGTTGCCGTCGTTGCCAAACGGGTCATCCGGCTTGCGCCAGCCAAAGAAGATGCAAAGCCCGCAGTGGTCGTAGCGGCGTCGGCGAGTATTTCTTCATACTTGTTCAAACGCCCGCTGGTACACCAGCGCGTCTCAATCCCCCTCCTCAACGGAACAGCGACATCCGAGTGGGGGTGATCGCCCATATGCAGAATTTGGCCCGGTGAATTGTTTTCTGACGTAAGGCGCTCAAAAAGTCGGCCGGAAGCTTTTGATTCAGCGTGTTCAGATGACACCAGGCAACGGCTGTCGGAAAACCAGAGCCCGGCCGAATTTAGTCTGTCTTCAATAAAGGTGGCAGGAAAATACGTGTCCGAAGTGTACACCACAGGAAGTCCCTGTGCCTGGCAACGGTCAAGCAATCGCTGGGCCGCAGGGACAGCACGCAACATCTCAGCTTCCAGCGAAAGTTCGGCCTCTGCCAATTGCGGGACCAGTTGTTCATCCAGATGAAGTCGACTTGCGACTTCGACATAAAAATCCCGGAGCCCGGCTTTGGAATCTAATCCGCCTTCGCGCCGCCATACGGCCTGCTCGGCGTTCGCCCGGACCTGCGCGAATAGCTCAGGAGAACAGTTTATCATTCCTTTGGTCGCCAGACGGCGACCCAGCCAGATGAACAGATCATGTGGACGACCGCACGCCCGGGTTAAAACTGTATCAAAAACATCTAGCGAAAGTAGCGAGGGTGCCTTGGGCTGAACTGCGCCCATATCACCAAGATCATCAAGTGACCTAATATGGTACGGCTTTGCGCTGCGGCGTGCTTTGGATGTGTCCACTCTTTATGTCCTAATACCAATAATATGAATTCTTACCGTAGTCTGGCTTTATTGCACAAACCTAATAATGGCTGCAGTGCCGCTTTCCTCGGACAGAGTTATTCTATGGTCTCTGTGATGCGTATGCCAAGATCTGTATAACGGTCAGACAAGGCAGTTCGGGTCCGGGATTTCGCGATCGGACACCAAAGTTCTGCGTCACGAGCCTCTGCCAATGTATCTTGACGCGTTTATGGCATTGCTACGGGTAAACACACCTGTTCTGCGGGTTTTCAGGGTTAGTTTTTTGCAGGCAGCGTGGCGACTCCGATGAGGGCGCCACAACTGGTACCGGTGCTCTGATGTATGGGATGCCCGGGGACGATTCGACCGCTGACCTACTGCCCAGATTGTTTGATAATTTGGCGTATATTCTGGAAGAAACCCATTATTTGAATTCCATTTGGAAACATTTCGTCGGTCACGCCCGCTCTGAAAGTCTGCTCAAAACCCAGATCAGGAAACCGGACGCCTTCAGGAAGATACACCTGACACTCTTCGGATTGATCCTGAACGAAGATCAGCGCATTGCTGCCATCTTGACGGAACTTTGATGACCTAGATACTGGGCACGGTTTTCAAACTCAGGATTTTTTAAAATGACCAGTTATATTGCCAGACTGAAAACCCGCCTTGTACGTATACCCGGAAACGTTCGGGCACGAGGGAAGGAATAGTGAAGACCATCCTGCATATCACCGCCGACTATCCCGATCTGTATAATGAGAGGAAAACGCTGGCGATCAAAAATCTGCTGGAAAACACAAATGGTTTTCGTCATCTCGTTTACTCGATCAACCGAAAATCCGGTCTTGGCGGCCTGCAACTGATTGGTCGTCAGAACGGTGTCGCCACAATTTGTTACAAGGCACCGCCCCTGAGTATATTTCTGGAAACGTTTCTGTCCGGAGTGGCGGATTGGATCGTCAATGATCTTCGCGAAACGAATGAAGAGGTCCATTTGTTGCATGCGCACAAGCTTTCGATTGAAGGTCTGGTGGCGCAACGCGTGTCGAGAGCATTGGGACAAATTCCTTATATTTGCACAATTCGTGGGAACACGGATCAAAAGTACCTCCGCCTGAAACTGCAAAAGCGCGAAACCTATCGACAATTGGTCGGGGGGGCCGCGCTGTTGCTTCCTGTGACGCCCTGGATCGAACGCTATGTGGACCGGACCCTTGGAGCAGACCGGGCGCCCAGGCAGCTTTTGCCCACCATCAGCCAGAGTACCGAATTGCTTTCGCCACAACCGGGGAACGGTCGGTTGGTTGCCGCGTTTCACCTGGCCGGGTGGCGCCTCAAAGGAATCCCCAACCTCCTCTCCGCGATATCGGGGCTAAGGGCGGCCGGAACTCTGGTGCAACTCGATATCATCGGTGGGGGCGATGAGCATCATAGCCGGGCCATTCAGAAGCAGATCGAAAAACATAATCTGGAAGATCAGGTTCGGCTGGTCGGGGCCATACCTCATACTGAAATTCAGGCACGGCTGAACACGTATTCGGGGTTTGTGCTGCCCACACTACGCGAAACTTTTGGCATGGTTTACATCGAAGCGCTGACAGCGGGATTGCCAATTCTCTACTCCGAAGAACGGGGGGTGGACGGGTTCTTTGACGACATGGATATTGGGGTTCGTTGCAACCCCAAGTCGGTTCAGAGCATTGAATCGGGCCTGCTTCGGCTGACCGGGAATGAGCAGCATATGAAAACCGAACTTGCAAGATATCAGGCCGAAGGCTTCTTTCGCCGTTTCAATGCCGGAAGCGTTTCTGAATCATATGCAGAAGCGCTGCAGAGGATTTTTGATGACGATCAGGTTACAGTTGCAGGTGAGGCGTATTGATACGCACGGTTGCCGGTATGACACACAATAATGATAAAACCGCGCGAAATATGAATGGTATAGCAGGTGAGAGTATGAGTGAAACGGTCAAGGTTTCTATCCTGGTCATTAGTTTCAATACCAAGGATGAAACACTGGAGGCGCTTCGTTCGGTCGTAAAAGAGACCCGAGACGTCCCGTATGAAATAATCGTGGTCGATAATGCATCCGAAGACGGATCAGCCGCCGCGATCCGTGCCGAATTTCCGAATATAAGATTGATTGCGTCAGAACAGAATCTTGGCTTTGGAAAGGCCAACAATCTGGCAGCCGCTGACGCGAAAGGTGACTTCCTGTTGCTTCTGAACCCTGACACAGTCACGCTGGGGGGGGCTGTTGACCGGCTGGTCGACTTTGCAACGGTATATCCCGATAACGGAATCTGGGGTGGTCGTCAGTTTTATTCCGATCTCAGCCTGAACACGACGTCGTGCTGGCGGCAAATGACAATCTGGGGACAACTTATGTGGGCCTTGGGTTTGCTGAAGATGTTTCCTGACAACGGGCTGTTTAACTATGACGGCTATGGTGGATGGGACAGGGCCGATATTCGAGAGGTTGAAACCGTTTCCGGTAGCTTTCTGTTGATCCGCAGGGATCTGTGGAAAAAGCTGAATGGCTTCGACACTACCTTTATCATGTATGGCGAAGACGCGGATCTTTGTTGTCGGGCCCGTCAGGCAGGGGCCAGACCCATTGTGACCCCGAATGCCGAAATCATTCACTATGGGGGGCGATCCGAAAGGGTCCGCGCCGACAAGATGGAGCGCCTTTTGCGCGCGAAAGTCGCCTTTTCCAAAATTCATTCGAATTCGTTCCATGCCCTTGTTTTTCGGCTGGTTTTCAGGACGCTGGTCATAGTTCGGCTCTTGGGGTTCAGCCTCAAGAGGATCATCCGGCGGGATCAGAGGTCTGCGGATTCTTTTAACGTCTGGCACGATGTCTGGGCACGGCGACGTACTTGGCTACAGGGATATTGATCAAAATGCAGGATTTTGCAGCTAACACTTCATCCAGGCCCATCAGGCTTTGCCTTTTTGGGGCCTCTCCGGATACGGCAAACCTTGGTGTTTCAGCCCTGTTTCTTTCAGTGATGCACGCGATTGCAACCCGTCATCCGAACGCACAGGTGACGGTTTTCGACTATGGCACCGGACCGCGTGTCGCCACCCTTCACTTTGATGGAAAGCCGTTCCACTTCACCCGCATCGGTGCCAATCTGTCCCGCCGCTATTACCGTCGGGACAGCCTGTTCAACATGCGCATGAGCGCGGCACTTGGCGGGCTGGGAAATCCCGGCGTGCGGGCAATCGCACAGGCCGACGCCGTTCTCGACATCAGCGGGGGCGACAGTTTCGCAGACATCTACGGCCAAAAAAGGTTTGATGCCATAACGCAGACCAAACAACTCGCCCTGCACCAGAACACACCATTGATCCTTCTGCCTCAGACCTACGGCCCGTTCAGCGCGCCTTTGGCACGGCGCATCGCCGGTGACATCGTGCGTGCATGCGGCATGGCCTGGGCGCGCGACGAGCGGAGCTTTGAAACACTGAAGGATTTGCTGGGTTCGGATCTCGATCCCGCGCGGCATGACACCGGGGTCGACGTTGCCTTTGCCTTGCCACACAATAAACCCGAAACCATGCCAGACAAGCTGGTGGAGTGGATGAAGCCGGAAAGACCGCGCCCGCTTATTGGCATCAATGTCAGCGGCCTGATCCACAATCGGGGGGAGGAAGGCTCCCGGCAGTTCGGCTTCATAAGCGATTATCGCGATATCATCCACCAGACTCTGTCCCGGTATCTCGAACAGACCGAAGCGAATATCGTGCTGATCCCACACGTCCTGGCCGCCAAGAACAATCACGATACCGACCCCGAAGCCTGTTGGGATGCCGCCCGGGCGCTGAACAACGAAGAGCGGCTGCTTGTTCTGGATGAACGTTACGATGCCATGGAGATGAAATGGGTAATCTCCCAGCTCGACTTCTTCTGCGGCACCCGCATGCATTCGACAATCGCGGGGCTATCATCCGGAGTGCCGACAGCCGCCATCGCATACAGCAAGAAAACTCTGGGTGTCTTTGAAACCTGTGGGCAGGGTCAGCATGTGGTCGACCCGCGCAGCGAAACGCTTGAGCAATGTGTTGATGGTCTCTGGGAGGCCTGGGAACACAGGGTCAGTGCGGCAAAGACCCTGGCCGAGCATTTGCCGGGCGTCAAAAGCCAGGCCCAGAGTCAGATGGACCGGATTTTCAGCTATATCAAAAACCAGAAAAACACATCCGCCAGGACGCTCTGATAGCCGGTGATCGTTACCGGCTCCAGTCACCTTCGGCGTGCATGGAGCGTGGCGTGAAAGCCATCTGCAGCATTCTGCGTGCGCGATAGAGCCTAATTCTAACCAGGCACACCAAAGCCAGACCCCGTTCCCGGGTTCCCCGCAGGCGTTTGGACATCAGCACCGTTCCGATTTCTCCTGCTGGCGAGCCGGCAACGGCGATGGCCCGGACCAGCCAGCGCAACCTGCCGAAAGGTTTCATGTAATAGTCCGAGTAGTCGTGACTGATATGCCGGTCCCATTTTCGGGCCAGTTCCACAAAGGATTTGTGGGCGGGGTGATGGACAATCATGTCTCCAAAATAAATTGTGGTATAGCCGAGGGATTTTGCCCGAAAGCCCCAATCCCGATCTTCCGCAACCTCCAGCCCAGCGAAGAGGCCGACCTTTTCGAACACCTCCGCACGCATGGCGAGATTGCCGGTGCCGGAATATCCTTCAGCAATATATTTGCGGTTACGATAACCGTAGATGCGCTCATATGGCTCCAGAAAGGTGGGGTGCCCGGGAATGGCATATTGCACCTGGACATCGCCGCCAATAATTTGCGTGTCGGGATTCCGAAATGCTGCCTCAATCACAAAAAGCCAGTTTTCATGGGCATGGCAATCCGCGTCGATGAACGCCAGAATATCTCCGTGCGCCTGTTCTGCGCCAAGGTTACGGCCAGGTCCGGGGCCAAGTATCCCCTGAAACAAAAGCCGTACTTCTGGGTAGACGCTGCAGATATCCTGCGGGCTCTGCGTTGACCCATTGTCCACGACGAGGATTTCCACATCCGATCCATGGTTCTTTTGCCGATGGAGCACGTCCAGGCAGGTGCGCAGATGCTCGGGTTGATTGTAGTGCGGAATGATGACGGAAATCAGCATAAAGCAATCTCGAAAATAATTTGATGAAAAGGTATCAGATGCCGCGCAATCCAGAAAGGCGTGGACTGATCTGCTTCAACCCTATGATACATCCGTATTTGCCATTTCCCCGCGAATAAGAAATCAGAATCCCGGTTTGTCCGTGGTAAAGTGAAATGGCTAATTCAGAAAGAGTCCAGTCAGAGAGCCTGCACTTGCCTGGGAAAGAAGTAACGGACCTTACGATTGATCCGTCGGTAATTGCATATGTACGATAACGATTCGAAAATCAGGTCACTATCAGATTTGTTCTGAATATGGATACAGTTCCATACGGAACGTCAATTTTGATGCCTGTAATTGATTAATCGTTCCTGTCGGAAAGTCTGGAAAAAGGGTGATGAACCCTTACATAGATCAAAAGACTGACCAGTTGGTGTGACGGTCGTTGCAAGAGTTTCGCCCCAAGGGGTAGGCGGGGAGAGTTGTGACCGCTACAATCGTGATCTGATTGAATCGTATTATGAGCTCGGTTGCTTTGTTCCATAGCCGTTTCCGAGTTTGTTTTGTTGTGTCGAGTGTTGATGTTTTTTGAAAGTTGTCGTTCGCATGAGCAATGATCTCTATGTCGAGCATTTCGGGCTAACCGAGCGGCCGTTCACGCTGCTGCCGGATCCAGGTTTTTTGTTCTGGTCAAAGGTTCACAAACGCGCCTTCATGGTGCTAGAGTTTGGTATCCTGTCCCGGGCTCCCATCACTCTGATCACCGGCGAGATCGGATCAGGAAAAACGAC
This sequence comes from Ruegeria sp. Alg231-54, assembly GCF_900143525.1. GTDB lineage: Bacteria > Pseudomonadota > Alphaproteobacteria > Rhodobacterales > Rhodobacteraceae > Ruegeria. Next base: position 13,008 of record NZ_FREZ01000020.1, read on the forward strand.
CCTGATCCAGAAACTTCTTAGCCAGATGGATGATAATATCACCACTGGCCTGATCTCGAACGCGCATCGCGGGCGTGGCGAAATGCTGCAATGGGTTCTGAATGCGCTGGATGTCCCGGTCAATCCGCGGGTTCCCTATGTGCAGCTTTTCCAGACGCTGCTGGATTTCCTGATTGCAGAATACGCCGCCGGTCGACGGGTGGCGCTGATTTTTGACGAGGCACAGAACCTGTCGCGCGAAGGCCTCGAAGAACTGCGGATGCTGACCAATATCAACTCTAACAAAGACGAACTGGTGCAGTTGATTCTGGTCGGGCAGCCCGAGTTGCGGGACATGGTTCTGGATCCAAACATGCGCCAACTAGCCCAGAGGGTGGCAGCCAGCTTTCACCTACCAGGCATGGACCGGAAAACCGTTACCGACTACATCGCACACCGGTTGCAGGTCGCTGGCGGCACTGGTGAGGAATTCACGCCCGGGGCTTGTGCCATGGTGTATGAGACGACTGCGGGCATTCCGCGCCTCGTCAACCAGCTTTGCGAATTTGGCCTGCTATATGCCTGGAGCGACGATAGCATGACTGTGTCGGAGAGAATTGTGCAAAACGTTCTGGACGATGACGTGTTCTTCGGAGCGCTTTCTACGCCGGATTGCGGCGAGAAAAAAAAACTTCAGGTTCTGACGCTAAATCAGGAAGAGCGAATCCTGCCAAAGGAAAAGGCGGGGTGACAGTGTTGGATTACAATCGGGCTCAGTTCGACGGAAAACGGGATAACTGAACGTGGACTTACGGTTTTACTGGTCGATCTTTTCGCGGCGGCTGCCGTATTTCATGCTTGTCGCAACCGTGATCAGCGCGGCGTCGATCATCGTCGCTTTCTCTCTGCCGCCAGCCTATGTGTCAGAGATGAAACTGATCGTCGAAGCGCCTCGGATTCCCGACGATCTGGCCGCATCGACGGTGCGCACCCCGGCGCAACAGCAACTTGAGCTTCTTGAACAAAGGCTGCTGACCCGGGCCAACCTGATCGATATCGCCAACCGGCAAAGGGTATTCCCGGATATCTCTGAAATGTTGCCGGACCGGATCGTCTCGGCGATGCGGGCGCGCACCACAGTGCGTGCAAGCAACCACAGGGCGCCGGTGCCGCTGATGCAGATCAGTTTCGAGGCGCGATCAGGCGCGGTCGCGGCAGGGGTGCTCAATGAATACCTGAATCTGATCCAGCAGGAAGACGTCCGGTCCCGCACCGCGCGCGCAGCGCAAACGCTTGAATTTTTTGAACAGGAAGTGGCGCGCCTGAGTGAGGAATTGGCTAGGCGCAATGCCCGCCTGCTAGCCTTCAAGACCGAAAACTCCGATGCACTGCCGGAAAGCCTCGATTACAAGCTCAGCCAGCAAACGCTGCTGCAGGAGCGTCAGGCGATGCTCGAACGCGAAATCGCGGGCCTTGAGGATCAGCGCCAGAACCTGATCCTGATTTTCGAATCCACCGGGCGCGTGAACGGGTTCGAAAGGACGCAGCAGTCTCCGGAAAGCCGGGAACTTGAAGAACTCCGCCGCCAGCTCGGCGAAGCGCTAATCATCTATTCCGAACAGAACCCGCGTGTGAAGGTGCTCAAAGCGCGCATTGCCGAGATGGAAAAGACGGTACAGCCCCGTCCTGAGGACGACGAGGATACCACGGGCAACGCACTGCTTGATGTACAGCTGGCCGAGATCGCAACCCGTATTGATGTGCTCAGAGGACAACAATCCGCGACACAGGCACGGCTGGAAAAAGTGACCGACACGATCAACCGGACGCCCGCCACATCGATCCAGATCGAAGAACTGACCCAAGACCGGGACAACCTGCAACAACAGTACAATCTGGCCGTTGACCGGCTTTCCCGGGCCAGCACCGGCGAACGGATCGAAGTGACGGCACAGGGCCAGCGCGTGTCCGTGATCGAACCACCAGTTGTGCCGAACCGGCCGTCCAAGCCCAACCGAACTTTGATCGCTGCCGGCGGATGCTTTCTGGGTATTCTCGCGGGGCTTGGTCTGGTTGTGCTGCTGGAAATGCTGAACCGATCTGTCCGGCGGCCGGAAGATCTGGTCGCGCGCCTGGACATCACGCCTCTGGCGACCATTCCATACATCTCAACACCGGGGGAAATTTGGCGGCGACGGGGGTTCAAACTGGCGCGGCTGACGATCATACTCGTTAGCGTGTCGGCCGGGGTATATGCGATACACACCTATTATCAGCCTCTGGATCTGATGGCCGAGAGGGTTATGGAAAAAATCGGGACGCGCTGGTGATCCGCCGCCTGAATAGCTTTGATCGGGAAGGATAGCGGTCGATGGAGAAACTGCAGGTTGCCATAGAAAAGGCACGGTCGCAGCGGCAGAAAGCCGGTAACCCCCGGCCTGCTACCGAACCGGTGGTAAAACCTGTCAAGCCGACGGATGAGAGCCTGAGGGAACGTTGGAAAGATCTGACGCAGATCGACGTGCCCGAGTCTGCCCTTAGCCGCAACCGACTTGTCGCCAGCGCCGACGGACCCGCAGCGGGGCCGTTCGACATGCTGCGCACCCGTATTCTGCAACAGGCCAGAAGCCGGGAGTGGAAAAGGGTTGCGCTGGTTTCACCACACAGTGCTTGCGGCAAGAGTACCGCAGCAGCCAACCTCGCCTTTAGCTTCGGACGGCAGTCCGATCTGCGCACGATCGTTCTGGATCTTGACCTGCGTCGCAGTGGGTTGCGTAAAATTCTTAGCCAGCACTGCCAGCACACGATGGCCGATGTGCTGCGGGGAGACGTCCCGTTTTCCAAGCATGCTCAGCGGCTTGGCGAAAACGTGGCACTGGGGTTAAACGGCAGCACTGTTCGAAATGCCGCCGAAGTCCTGCAAAGCACGAAAGCCGGAGAGGTGCTGGATTCACTCCAGGCCGGGTTCGAACCGGACCTTATGCTGTTCGACATGCCCCCGCTGATGGAGGTGGATGACAATTTCGGCTTCCTGGGGAATGTGGATTGCGCCCTGTTGCTGATCGAAGCCGAACGCACCACGATCGACCAGATCGATGTGGCCGAGCGCCAATTGTCGGAGTTAACGAATGTGATGGGTGTCGTTCTGAACAAGGCCCATTATACAGAGGGCGCGTATGGGTATGGATATTAGTCTCAGAACCCGCTGAAATTTTGTTGGAAGCAAATTTCATCGTTCGGAACGGATCAGCGACGTGTCTGATATTCTGCCCTGTGAAGATGCATCGGGTGCATCAAGATTTTCCTCTTGGCAACTGTCATCACTCACACACAGTCAATCAAAGTAGCGCGCACCAACCTGCAAAACACGTCTTGAACCTGCCCAAGGCCCAACTGAACAGAATGTGCATATTTGGGCGTTATAGAAAAATAACGGGGCATGGTTCGGCTATCGCGGTTGCTACATTGCTGTTCCTCAGAAACAGCAGAGACCTCATAGAATAACCCAAAGAAGCGACTCTAACTGCCTGCCTCAATACGGAGGACTCTGATCGCCGGGTCTACGCGGCTATATGCTGCCAGCAATCGTCCAGACCAATTCTGATCAATGTAATCAGCCATGAAACGTGATGGCGCGACCAAGGTCACTGTCCCCCCTGCCCTATCAGCTTCAGTCAGATGTTGGAACCAACTGCTCCATAACTCCGGATCGCGCCCATGCAGGACTGCCTGAACCCGACTCCAGACGTCACCAGCCGCATCAGGCGAAAAATCCTTGGCTTTGAAAGGGACGACGTTGGTTGTCTCTTCCGGTTCAACCGACATCCGCGACAGGAAATCGGATCCGATTGTGGGCCAGATATCCGACGTGTCGATCATCAGCTGCTTCAGATCCAACTCATAGACGGCAACGCGCCCCCGCACGGCCGGGCGTTTGACGGCGATCCATCCCATCGCACGAAGCTTTGCCATCTCGCGTTTGACCGTGCGCTCATTCACAGACCAGAGCCGGGCTATTTCTTCCCGTCCGATCGACAGCTCATTGTTGCGCCAGTTATACCGAGTGGTGATTAGGGCAACGACGCGCAGGATGCTGCGCTGTCTGTGCTTGTCGCCTGACAAGGCGTATACGGCCAATGCAGACAGAATATCATACTTGAAAGCCGGCGCATTTCGTCCAGCCGGTTTCGCAACCTGTATTTCCATTCTCACCGCTCTGCCTGCCTCGTGCGGAGCTATGCCGCCAGTCTTACGCTGTTCACCCAACGCTTTTCACTATCGTGACACAATTAACGTCCAAATGATCGGTTGTGTCAAGCGGAGTCTGCGACGAGATCGTTTTGCGGTCAGGCCCGCATCAAAATTCAAAAGAAAACTGGTGAAGTATTGGTGATGGGGGGCATCCTGAATGTCCCCCTATTGATCTCTTTTGCCCCCCTATATAGGGGAGTTTCCAGCCTCGTGGCCCCCTAAGTATTGGGGCGAGGGTCAATGTTAGGGGGGCTTTTATTCCATTGCTCCGAATCGATTCCGGCGCTGTTTTCCCCTGCTTTCTTACCCGTGGGTAAGATCATACCGGCATCATATTTTCTTTTGCGTAAAACGCAATTTCAGCGTAAATACAAAAATATCTAAAAATAGCGTCCTAAGAAACGAGACTCGAGGCATGTACACGCACGAAGACCTAAATACTCTGCGGAACCAGTCCCTCAAATTACAGGGATGGATCCGCCAGCAAACGTTCAGCCCGGAAATGGAGAAGACCCTACGTCGCTTTTCAAGTTGGGAAGTCTCCGAGCTGATCTTTCGCGTCAACCAGTCGACCTTTCGCGGCAAGCTTGCGGCGGATCCTACTCTGCCCAGTGGCGAGGTTGAACCCGATGGTCGTCAGCGCTGGTTCAGCCTGGAAGAGGTGAATGAACTGCGTCGACGGCTCAAGGTAAATCGGAAGTCCCTGATGCCGCCCCGCCCTGCCGGTAAACGCGCCATTCGGGCAGCGGTAGCCAACTTTAAGGGTGGTGCCGGAAAATCCACCGTTGCGCTCCACCTTGCGCATGCGGCGGCGCTCGATGGTTATCGCGTGCTGGTCGTGGATTTTGACCCGCAGGCCACGTTGAGTCATTCCATGGGTCTGACAGACGTGACTGAAGATTTTACCGTTTGGGGCATCATGGCGCGGGACCTGATCCGCGAAACCGAACGCATGAACAATCGCCCCGTTGCTGCCGAGTCCGGCACCGCCCTGCCCCGCCGCGAGCTGCCGCCATCGGTCACCGGCATGGGTCTGGGCGATCTGCGCATCGCGGATTTCATCAAGCAGACATCCTGGTCCAGCATCGATGCGATCCCTTCCTGCGCCAACGCGGCCTTCGTAGAGTTCGCTTCGGCTCAGTACCGGCATCTGAACCCCGAGTGGTCCTTTTTTGCAGCGGTGTCGCGATATTTGGATCAGATCCCAGATGATGCCTATGACTTGATCCTATTCGACTGTCCCCCGGCGATTGGCTACCAGTCGATGAACGCAGTGTTCGCGGCGGACATGCTCTATATCCCGTCTGGCCCCGGATATTGGGAATATGACTCGACTACCTCCTTCATCGGTCAGCTAGCTGAGGCGCTGGAGGATCTGGCTTATGGGTTCGACAAAACCTTACCCACGGGTAAGATTGGCCTTCCCAAAACTTTCTGCGAACTTCGGTTCCTGTTGACCCGCTATGAGCCCGGCAACGCCCTGCACCTCGCCATGTTTGATGCTTTCAGGAAAGTGTTCGGTGACCACGTCGCGGAGCATCCGGTCGAGATGACGCGTGCTGTCGAACAATCCGGTCGTTTCCTGAGTTCGGTCTACGAGATGGATTATCGCGAGATGACGCGGGAAACTTGGCGTCGCGCACGCTCGACTTTCGATAATGTCTATGAAGAGTTCCGAGGCACGATGCTGGCGGCCTGGGATAAGCTGGAGGATGACACATGAGCCGCAAACGCAGAATGTTTGACATCGATATGCCAGCCATGGAGGACATCCCGGTTGGCAAGGTTCCGGACAAAGTTCTGGAGAAGCGGCGCGGGCCAATGGCCGCGGCAATATCCGAGAATGCGGATGCCCTGCGTAATCAACAATCGACCGAAGAAACCATTCGCTCTGAAAACGACCGTTTGGCGCATGAATTGGTACGGCTGCGGTCCGAAGGGTTGGTGACGGAACACGTCGTCCTGTCGGATGTCGTCACCGGAAAGCTCACCCGGGATCGCAAGGCTGGCCCCGACGCCGAACTGGACGAATTGAAGGATTCTATCCGTGACATTGGATTGTCGAACCCAATCCGTCTTGAACGCCGGACGGATGGCCGCTTTGATCTGATCCAGGGTATGCGCCGGTTGTCGGCCTATCGAGCGCTGCACGAGGAAACGGGTGATGACATCTACGCCAAAATCCCGGCCGGTATCTCAAATGCAAGCGACATAAATGACAGCTATCGGCGCATGGTTGATGAGAACCTGATCCGCAAAGATATCTCTTTCTCCGAGATGGGCGCATTGGCGCGAGCCTATGCCGAAGATCCTGCCAACGAATGCCCCGAAGTGGATAAGGCTGTTGCGATCCTGTTCAAGTCTGCAAGTTATACCAAGCGCAGTTACATCCGGTCCTTTGCCAGCTTGCTCATGATGTTGGACAAGGTGCTGATGCATCCCAACGAAATTCCGCGCAATCTGGGGGTCGAACTGAAGCGCAAGCTGAACGCCAATCCGGGCTTGATCCGCCAGGTCAGCACCGCCGTATTGACCGAACCGGATCGGGACGGCCCACGTGAAATTGCGATATTGCGAACCTTTATCGAGACCGACCGCAGCACAGCCAAGAAGCCTGCGCCATCCGCGAGCGGGAAAACCCGCCGTGCAAAAACTACTTTTCAGGTTTCGGGCCGGGCAGGGGTAGCCAAATGTTCGGCCTCCAGCGGCCGGATCGAGCTGCGCTATGACCTGGATTTCACACGCGTGGATCGCGCAAAGCTGGAAAAGGCTATTGCAACTTTGATCGACGATTTGCTGGAGGACGGTGATCTTACCCACGGGTAAAGCTCTGGTTTGCAGCTTTGTGGGAAGGGAACGCCGGGCCTTCAGCCCGGTATTCTTTTCTGCAGACCTCACCCCAGCAGATCTGTGGCCGGGTTCTCGGCAATATCCACATCGTCATAATATTTCTGCGCCTGGGCCATGGAACGGTGCAGGGACAAGCGCATGGCGGCCTGGATCGGCGCGCCATCGAGCGCGGCCTGGGTCAGAAACCCCGATCGCAGCCCATGTGGCGAAGCGAAGCTCTCGGGCAATCCCGCCAGTTTCAGCCGGTGTTTGACGATTTGGTAAATCGCGTCCGGGGAGAGGCGGCGGGCCAGAACCCGGTCGGCTTTGGAGATGGGCCGGAAGAGAGGGCCGTCGGTGATCTCACCCACCTCGACCCAAAACACCAGCGCTTGCGCTGCCCGACCCTTCAGCACCAGCCGCGGTGTTTCGCCCTTTTGAGTGGTCTTGCTCTCCAGCAGCGATAGCCAGATCAGCCCTGTCTTGTCGAACTCCTTCAGGCTGACATCCGCGCGCATCAACCCGGTGATCTCGGACCGGCGGCGGCCGCCCGAGGCCCAGCCCAACATCAGGAGCGCTCGATCCCGGCAATCCCGCCGCGATCCATGGCAGGTGGCTAACAACTGCTCCAGCACATCGCGGGTGATCGGGTGCTTTGATTTCGAGGCAGGAGGACGGGCGGCGGCACGGCGCGCCTTGGCGCGGGCCTGTTTCACCTGTGGCGCACCAAAGGGGCTGGTCAGGTTCTTCATCCGGTGGAAGGCCAGCCAGGAGGCGATGCGCCGGTCCAGCGTGGACGGGGCCGGGCAGGTGAGGGTTTTTCGCAGCCCCTGCGCAATCAGCGCTTCGGCGGTTTTGCGTGCGATATCATCCTCGGGCACATCATTCAGGTCCCGAGCGTGGTCCAACAGGAAGGCCAGCGCAGTGGCCTCGGCCTCAGGCCAGTCCAATGCGGCGTTGAACCGTGCCTGTTTCCACGCTGTCACATAGAGCAAATCCCTCTCATACGCCCGCAGTGTATTGGCGGGCGTGCCGCGCACATAGAGATCAGTCAACGCATCCTGGTCTGCCTGAGAGAGGGCAGGGGAGGCGGCGGGGAGATAGGGCGCAGAGGGCTTCATGAAGTGTATCCTGCGCCAATTCAGGTAAGAATTCAATTATACGTAATAAGCGATACTTATCGGATGTGATTGTAAAGTTCACCCTCCATCTACCTAATGTGCAAAATCGGGAGATAATAAGGGTCACAAACCGAAAACGCTTGTAAAAAGCAAGAAAGCCCAAGCACCACACACAGCCACACGATCAGAACCTATGCAGGGTCGACCCTGCATCAGAGAACAAGTGGACATCCGGTCTCGGTATATTGCCTGTTGGCGCAGTAGGACACGGCATCGCGCGAAAGCTGAACACTCATCCTCCAATCCGTTTGCGCACCCAGCCGAGGAAAGCCGCGTCCGGCTTTCTCAGCCGCGGCGCGCCCGAGCGCGCCCAGACCCCACGCCAATCCGCCTCAAGCGCATAAACATCGGCTCCTGGCATCAGGCGCCGTGCCTCCTCCAGTGTCTCCGGTCTCAGGATCGGAGGAGGGCGGTCCGGTTCAATCAAACCGCTGCGCGGGGTGAACCGGATCAGATCCCCTGGCTCTTCCCGCATTTCGTAATCGGGCAGGTGATCGGCTTCGATCATGTCGCGCAGCATCTTGCGGAACACCCGGCGCGGCGAAGCTGAACCGGATTTCTTGAGCAGAGTATCCACCGACACCGTCCAGCCGGGCTGGCGTCCGCAGTGTTTGCGCGTCAATTCATAGATCCGCCGCTCTAGCGGCTTACGCAGCCGAAAGTAGTCGCGGGAAAGCGTGAGGACGCTTTTCGACAGCACCGCCCGGTACAGCCAGTCGGACAGCGTCACCGCCACGTTGACCATACGTCCCCCGCGTGTCTTGCGCACAATCTCCCAGCTTTCGATCAAGCCGAACCCGGTGGTGGTCTCTTCTTCGCCGGTGACAATATTGGTGGTGATACGGGTGCCCGCCAGCCGCTCAAAGGCTTCACGCAGCCGTCGGTAGGAGTCGCCGCTGGTTTCCCGATTGGTCGCCGCCAGCAGGTCATGCGCCTTGAGCTGCAACGTACGGCTGACCTGACGACCCGCATTGATCGCCGCCATCAGCTGGCTGATACAAAAGATCAGGATATCTTTGTCATGAATCGTCGCCAGCCCTTTCACCGAAGGCGTCACTGTGATTTCCACTCCATTGTGCTCATAATTCAGGATACGGCGATCCGGCCGGGTCGCCAGCGAGAACAGCGGATGCTCCATGCTGGCTAGGTCATCTTTTGGGATCGCATCGAACACATCGCAGACGAAAAAGTCACCCTGCTGTCTGCGGTCCGGAAGAAGCCTCCCCGACGTTTCTGTAACTGACCTGTCCATGACCTTGTCTTCCTGCCGCCCTCGTTTTCGGGGTCTTGCTGACACCTAATACCGAACTCATTTTTTCGTGGTTTCAGTGACACCCACCCTAGAGTTATCCACAGACTCGCACAACGGGGGTTCAGAGTCACCCAACCGGGGTTTCAGAGTCGTTTCATCGTGGTTTCAGAGTCGGAAATACCCGTCAAAAGTAACGCAACCTGTTTTTTTAAAAAGAAAATCTTGGAAAATCGATATCAAGTAACATTAAATAACACGAATCTAACAGATCAAAAAAACCCAAAGCCTTCCGGAATTGCGCTAAATCCGCATCACGATTCCCTTATTTTGCTGAGAAAAACCGTCTTTGTGCTTCTTTTTGTTCCATGTACTGCCTTTTTGGCTATCATGAGGAAAACACAGCACATCGAGCGGTTTTCATCATGGCAAAGGTCGGCACTCCCCTTCCTCCTTATTTCAACATAGATCCCGATGCAGCACTCACGGATCTGGATTTACCCACAGGTTCGCAGGACTTTTCTGACATTGCCGAAGCCTGCACCCGCGGTCGCTCGGATTTGGCCAGCCGGGGTTTGAATGAAACCGGGAGCAAGTCGCTGCGCTTGTTTTCCACCTGGGAAATCACCCGCTATCTGATCCCTGTAGCCCAAGCTCATTTCCGCCGCGTGTTGAAACAAAATCCTGATCTGCCGCAGGGCCAGTCCGAGACCGAAGGCGGAGCCAAATGGTTCACACTGGATGAGGTACTACGGCTACGCGCCTTTTTTGGAGCTCAAGGATCGAAGGCCAAAAACTACCTGTCCTACCGTCCTGCTGGACAGCCCGCCAAGATGGTGGCTGTGGCCAACTTCAAAGGTGGTGTCGGCAAGACTTCCACAGCAGCTCATTTGGCGATGTCCGCTGCCCTTGACGGGTACAAGGTGCTGGTGATTGATCTAGACAGCCAGGGGTCAATGACTTCTATCTTTGGCGGTCAGGTTGAGGATGAATGGCAAACCGCCTTTCCGTTGCTGGCTCGTCATTACGGAGAATATCTGCGGATCGAGAACCAACGCCGTCTGGACCGGGGCGACGCGCCTCAACCGCTGGACGAAGCGTTGGGTGCAGCCATGGAAATGACAGCGCGGGATGTCATACAAAGCACCCACTGGTCAAACATCGATCTTATTGGGGCACAGCTGAACCTCTACTGGGCCGAGTTCCAAATTCCCGTCTGGAGAATGCAGGCGCGGGGCTGGAAGTTGTGGGATGCACTGACCGACCGGCTTGAAGCTGATGGCGTGCTCGACGAATATGACCTGGTCTTCATCGATACGCCGCCCGCGCTTGGATACCTGACCATCAACGGGCTGGCCGCTGCTGATATTTTGCTGGTGCCGCTTGGGGCCTCGTTTCTGGAGTTTGACTCGACGGGCCGGTTCTTTGACATGCTGCATTCCACCTTTGCCAGTATCGAAGAGGGTGAAAATGTTGCTGCCCGAGCCCTGGGGCGGCCCGAAATGGCATTTGAATGGGATGCTGTTCGCGCAGTAATCACACGTTATGACGGGGCGCAGCAAGGCGAGTTATCGGCTCTGATGCAGGCTTATTTAGGCAAGACGCTATCACCGCACAGGCAGGATTTCACCGCGCTGATCGGTCAGGCAAGCGAACAGGTGAATGGAATCTACGAAGCCGATTATCGCGATTTCAACCGAGAAACCTATGCCCGCGGCCGCGAAACCTTTGACGCCACTTATGCGGCTTTCAAACGGTTGTTGCTGGGCGTCTGGAGGCGCGGCGAATTGGCTGCGCAAGAGGCCGCGGAATAGCGTCTCGTGACGCGCACTGACCCCAGCGTATGTGAGGAGGAGCAGAGATGGCAAAACGCAAGCGACTGACCCCGGCCCGACTGGATTATCTGAAGGCTTCTTCCGAGGTCAGGTCTGTGTCTCCGGACCGGAACCCGGCTCCGATTGCGCAAATGGCTGGCGAAGCTGCTGCCACGGCGGCACTGCAGGAAGTCAGCCAGGCTCTCCAGAACGCCCGGGCCGACAGACGGATGATCGAACTGCTGCCACTGGCGGAAATCGATGGGCACCATCTGGTTCGCGACCGCCTGGAACAAAACGAAGAGGAAATGGGGGCGCTTGTCGCTTCGCTGCGTTTGCGCGGCCAGCAGATGCCCGTTGAAGTGGTTGCACTGCCCACTCCAGTGGGCGGGTGCAGCTATGGTCTGATCTCTGGCTGGCGGCGGTTGACGGCGTTGCGGCGCCTTTTCAAAGAGACAGGGGACTCTGAATTCGAACATATCCGGGCAATGGTGATCACTCCCGACACCGCACAGGACGCCTATCTGGCGATGGTCGAAGAGAACGAGATCAGAGTGAACCTCTCTCACTACGAACGGGCGCGCATTGCGGTTCAGGCGATGAAGGAAGGTGTGTATCCAACACAGAAAGCCGCGTTACAGGGTCTATTTGGCAATGCGGCACGGTCTAAGCGGTCTAAGATCGGTTCCTTTATCGCGCTGGTCGAATCCTTCGATGCAGCACTTTGGTTTCCATCTGCCATCAGCGAAAAGCTGGGTTTGGCGCTGGTCCGAGAAATGGGACGGGACCCTGGCTTTGCAGATTCACTGAAAGAGCGATTGTGCAAGACCCCCCGTGAGAGTGCAGAGGCCGAGATGCAAATTCTGTCCCTGGCCTTGGAGGGGCCCCAAGACCGCACCGATCCGAAACCACCCATGCCGCGTCGGTTACGTTCTCCCGGGCCGAGCGCAACTCCGGGTGAACAGATTGTCACTTCGGTGAGCGAGGGTATAGAACTGCGGTTCACTCCGGGGCAGTGCCGCATCGAACTGGTCGGCGAGGCGGTTTCAGACCGTCTGGCCGAGGCTCTTCAGGATTGGCTGCAATCTCGGTAAGGGTCCGCTCCGGGCGTTCTGGAGGTTAAATCAATGTTTCGCACGCGAAACATTGATTGCGGCCGGCATATCCAGCGCCTCACCTCCAAACACACCTCAAAGCCATCCTTTTAGGACCGCTCTGGATCAGGTTGAACGCGTGGGTTGCGGGTCCGCAAACGCATATCACTGCACCCAATCAGATCGGAAATGCCCCGTGCCAGATGACGGCACAAGGCGCATGCTTCGCGAACGATCAGGTATGGGGTAGGGCGGCCGTGAGCAAATGTCCCGAACTGTTCCGAAGTGAAACGGTATCGGAACAGGCACCGTCAGGCCTTGGTCACCAGATCCATCGGCAGCCCACGCGATGCAATAGCGTTGCGGGTGTCGACGATCGGAAGCCCCAGTCGGATCAACTCCTCATAGTCGATGGCATCATGATCCGTCGAAATCAGTATGACATCATAGCCATCCGGCCTGATATCGCCAAGTTGGACGGCTTCGCGATCCAGCAGATGTGGAAATTCCCGCATGCGGGGAATACTGTCGATATGAGGGTCCAGGAAGTCGACTTCTGCGCCGTTTTTCAACAACATGTCCATCAGAACCACCGAAGGGCTTTCCCGCATATCCGGGACATTCTTTTTGTAACTGATGCCGACCAGCAGAACCCGTGATTTCGACAGGCCCTTCCCGCATCTCTGGTCCAGAGCTTCACGCAGCTTGGCTACAACGTAATGCGGCATTGTCACGTTGATTTCGCCGGCGAGTTCGATGAACCGAGTGGCATGCCCGTATTCACGGGCCTTCCATGTCAGGTAGAACGGGTCGATCGGGATGCAGTGGCCGCCAAGGCCGGGGCCCGGATAGAAGGGCATGAAACCGAACGGCTTGGTGGCGGCCCCGTCGATCACCTCCCAGACATCGATCCCCATTGCGCCGTAGATCATTTTCAATTCGTTCACGAGCGCGATGTTGACGGCCCGAAAAATGTTCTCGGTGATTTTAACCGCCTCGGCCGTACTGGCCGAAGAAACAGGGACCACCTTGTCGACGACCTTACTGTAGAAAGTCACCGCTAGGGTCCGGGCCATGTCGGAATCGCCGCCCACGATCTTCGGTATGGAATGCGTGCGATATGTCTTGTTGCCGGGGTCCTCACGCTCCGGGCTGAAGGCAACCCAGAAATCCTTGTTGGGCTCCAGCCCGCCCGAGGCTAAAATCGGCGTCAGAATATCTTTTGTCGTCCCGGGGAATGTTGTCGATTCAAGAACAATCAGCGCTCCATCCCGCATATTTTCCGCAATGATCTTGCCGGTTTCAGTGACGAAAGACAGATCCGGCTCGCGGTGGCGGGTAAGAGGGGTCGGCACGCAAATGATGATTACATCGCAATCGGACAGTTTCGAAAAGTCTGCTGTCCACATAACAGGGCTGCCGTCTGAAACCTCTTGCAGCATCTCGTGCGTTACCGCGGCGACATAGCTATTGCCTGCATCCAGTGCGCGAATCTTGTTTTGATCGATGTCGAAACCGGTCACCGCGAAGCCGCGCAAAGCCGCCGTTACGGCCAGAGGCAGGCCTACATATCCAAGGCCGACGACCCCAATCCTGGCTGTTTGGTTGTTCAGCGACGCCAAAAGCCTGGCGTCAGTCGCGTTTTCCATATCCATCTTAAATACCGTCCCAATCAATCGCCTTGGCTTCTTCCGCTTCCGGCGTGGATGAAATCTTTAACTACATCAATGAGCTGCGCATCGGCAAAGGCAGGAACTTCCCCCCCGGCCAATACATTCCCTTTAGAAACTCGATCCAGCAACTCCGTCAACTCTGTTTCTTCCTGTGCTGCAAACACTCCGTCCCGGTTACCGAAGCGCTTTATTGTGGCGAACTGATGGTCATTGCGGGTTTCCCGCAGATGTCCACGCCGCGGCAGGAGCACGATTGGCTTCTTCATGCTTTGCGCCATGATGATGGTTCCCATACCGGCATGAGAAATGACAAATTCGGCCGTTCGGAAGCGTTCGCTGTAGTCGTCCGGTTCCAGCGTGGAAACGGTCTCGAAGTTGCGGGGACTGTATTGGGCGTTCTTCGTGATCTGTCCGAAAACGCGGGTTCCGACGCCGCGGGCACCGCACCAGTCGTCAACGCAGCGTACCAGCCTGTCAAAAGGCTCATGGGTTCCAACTGTCAGAAAAATCAAATGACCGATCCTTCATAGCATGGGCCTTCCGGGGTAGCCAAATACTCCCACTGTGTCAGCCAGAGATCACAGTGCTTTCCGGCTTTCTGTCCTGCAAGAGACAGCTCTTCGGCATTGGCGATGCTGTCGATCCATATGGTACGGGTCCCCATCATGGATGCGAGCCGTAATGCAAAATAGCCAGGCGCAGCGCCCGTCGTTACGACAACATCCGGCCGGACCCTGATGAGAATAGCGGCAATCTGAAAGACCGAACGGATCAGCCTCAGCTTTTGCCACCGGTTGGCCTCAATCATGACCCGGTAACCGGGCTTCGGCTGGCCCCTTTCAGCTGCCAGGGCTTCTACTTTGGCCCTGAAGCCGGGCTCTGTCGTGACATATGTCACATCGCAGCCGTCCCATGCCGGCATCAGTCGGCAAAGCTGCACCCAGTGCCCGCCACCTGATGCAACCGCCAGAACGCGGGGGGGGGGGCTCATGGGGAGGCTCCGGGCAATAGATATCTTAATCGCATCAAACAAATCCGCGGGTTTCTGTACATTCTATGAACTGCATTGTCAGGTTTAAGACAAAGTCGGCACAGGGCCTACCATTTTCCGAACGGGCAGAAGAGATGGTGAGCCGGATTACGCCCCGGGCGGCGACTGTCGCAACAGCGGTGCGCGGTATGAAACCTGTGTCCGGTTGCACATTGGGCACCACGCACCTTTCCGAGTGATAGCGCAGAATCATTGGGTCTCAGGGGTGGGCAATCCTGGGCAAAATCGAGATTTGGTTCTTAGGTGAAAACAGCCCACCCAAAGAATCTCTGACATTGCCGTTCAAAATAAGGCATTTTGTGGGCGGTGTCGTTTTGGGCGGGCGGATATTCCTGAATTGTCTTTGAAATATGGTGGGAATCGGCTAAAACCGTGCCTGTATTTGAGCAGAGTCCCAATAATAATCTGGGCAAAAATGTGACGGACCTCACAGTTAGAGTTGTTTGGTTCATGTAATGAGGATGGGCAGGCCACAGTTTTCGTGGCGTTGTTTTGTGCCGGAGTAAAATTGATTATGACGAGTTACGTTAAAAGTGTGAGTGCAGTTGATACAGTCGCACCGGTTCAGTCTCAATGGGAACCGGTATCTGTATACTCCCGGGGGGGAAAACGCGCATTTGACATTCTCTTTGTCCTGCTAACCGCACCGATCTCGCTCTGCCTGATCGCAATCATGGTCCTTTTGGTCATGCGCGACGGTGGACGCCCGTTTTACACCCAGGAACGGATCGGGCGGGAGGGCAGAACCTTTCGCCTGTTCAAAATCCGCACCATGGTGGCGGATGCCGACGAGCGGTTGGCGGCCTACCTGGCCAAAAATCCCAGTGCCCGCGCGGAATGGGAAAGCGATCAGAAACTCAAGAATGATCCGCGCATCACGCGGATTGGCTGGTGGTTGCGCCGCACGTCTCTGGATGAGCTGCCTCAGCTTTTGAATGTTCTGTTGGGTGATATGTCCATTGTTGGGCCGCGCCCGATGATGACCCAGCAGAGAAAGCTATATCCTGGTACTGCATATTACGCGTTGCGTCCGGGTATTACCGGCCCCTGGCAGGTTTCCGACCGCAATCAGACCAGCTTTGCCGCCCGCGCAGACTATGACGCGCAATATCTGGCGGAGCTGTCGCCCGGGACGGATTTGTCCATACTTGCCCGCACTATCTGGGTCGTTCTGCGCTGTACGGGCTGTTGATCGCATCAGGTTTTGCTTGAACAGTTTGCGGACACATCCCATCTTTAAACACGCAACCTGCAATGACGGTTAAGATGCTTCAAAAAGCTTTCAGGGGCGTTGCATTGGGTGTCGCCCTTATTCTTCTGGTCGCCTGCGACTCTGCCGAGGAACGGGCCGAGAAGCATTTTCAGGCAGCTCTGGAATATTTGGAAAATGGTGACTTCGCTCGGGCGACCATCGAGTTCCGCAATGTTTTCAAGCTGAACGGCAAGCATAAAGAAGCCCGGTTGACCTATGCCAAAATGCGCCGCGATGCCGGTAACGTGCCCGAGGCCTACGGGCAGTATCTGCGTCTGGTCGAACAATATCCGGATAATCTCGAGGGCCGCCGCGCGCTGGCGCAGATGGCGGCGTTGTCCGGAGACTGGGAAGAAGCCGAACGCCATGTCGGGGAGGCCGCCGAACAGGCCCCCGAGGATACGGTGGTGCGGGCGGTTCTGGCCAGCCTTGCCTATCGCGAGGCGCTGGAGGCGGAGGATGAAGCCGCCATGGGCCAGGCCGTCGAACAGGCGGAGGCCCTGATTGTCGAAGCGCCTGAATTGGTGATCCCGCATTTCATCGTGGTGAACGATTGGGGCCGTCAGCAACGCTGGCCCGAGGCGCTTGAAGCGCTGGCGGCCGCGCTCGCTGTCTCGCCCGAAACGCGGCGCTTTCACGATATCAGACTCGCAGTATTGGGCCAGCTGGGCCGGGACGACGAAACCGAAGCGGCACTGGAAGAGATGGTGGAGCGCTTTCCCGCCGATCCCGGGATTCAGAGCAGTCTGATCTCCTGGTACATGGCCCGCAATGATCTGGAAGCGACCGAATCCTTTCTGCGCCGGCGCATCGACCCGGATGAGGACGATCCGCAAAACCGGATGGCACTGCTGCAGTTTCTTGCGGGCACCAGCGGCCCGGACGCTGCCATCGCCGAGATTGACAGAATGCTGGCCGGAGAACTGGCGCACCGGCCTCTGTATCAGGCGTTGCGCGCCGGGCAGCGCTTTGAGGCTGGTGCAACCGATGCGGCCATCGCCGAACTTCAGGCCGTTATTGCGGCCTCTGAGCCGTCTGCCGATCTGAACGATGCCAGGGTGGTGTTGGCGCATATGCTGCTGGCAACCAATGACGAAATCGGCGCGCGCGCGCTTGTCGACGAGGTATTGGCTGCGGATACCGGCCATGTGGGCGCAGTCAAGCTCAGAGCGGGCTGGTTAATCGGGGATGACCGAACCGGGGATGCGATCGTTCTGCTGCGGGCGGCCCTTGGGGACAGTCCCCGGGATGCCGAACTGATGACCCTGCTCGCAAATGCCCATCAACGGGACGGCAATCGCGACCTGATGGCGGAAATGCTGTCTTTGGCTGTCGAAGCGTCAGGAAGCGCGCCGGAGGAATCTTTGCGCTATGCCGAATATCTGGTGCGTGAAGACAACGCAAACCTGGCTGCGGGGGTTCTGACCGACGCACTTGGCCGCCAGCCCGGCAATGTGCAACTGCTGACACGTCTGGGGCAGATTCATATACTCGGGCGGGACTGGAGAAGTGCGCAGAAATCTATCGACAGGTTGGAGGCGCAGGGGGACGGCACTGCTGCCCAGGTCCAGGCGCTGACCGCCGGCCTGCTTGCGGCGCAGGGCTATGTAGAAACCCTGATGAGTTATCTAGAAGACCTGTCGGACGAGGGGGGCAGCGTTGGCGACATGGCCGAGATCGGAATCGTGCGGGCCCATGTGCGCAATGATGATCTGGAGGCAGCTCAGGCTTATCTCGACCGGGCGCTCGAAGATGCACCAGAGGATGTCGTGCTGCGTTTTCTTCAGGCCTCTGTTCTTGCCGGGATGGGAAAGCAGGACCAGGCCGTCGCCGTCTATCGGACGCTTCTTGAGGAACGACCGAAGAGTGAGCGTACCTGGATAGCGCTTTATGTTTTGCTGTCCGGAACCGATACGGCACAGGCTGACGAAGTTCTGGGTCAGGCTCTTTCCGCTTTGCCGGACAGCGCTGCTCTGAAATGGATAAAGGCCGGCGCGCTTGAAGCGCAGGGCGATATCGAGGGCGCAATTGATGTTTATGAGGCTCTGTACAAAGCCGACAGCAACTCGGTCGTCGTCGCCAACAATCTCGCCAGTCTGCTTGTTGCGGCCCGGGATGACGCGGAAAGCCTCGATCAGGCCTATCGCATTGCCCGCCGCCTGCGGAACAGTCAGGTGCCCCATTTCAGCGATACCTATGGCTGGATCGCCTATCGGAGAGGGGATTACGACGCAGCATTGAAACATCTGGAGTTTGCAGCCCGGCAGCTGCCCGGGGAACCTACGGTGCTGTATCATCTGGGGGCCACCTATGCCGCGCTCAGCCGCAACACAGAGGCGCGCGCCACATTGGAAAAGGTCACTGAACTGGAGCAGGTGTCTGAAGATCTGGCGCAAAAAATACAGGCTGCAATCGCTGACCTGACCACACCAGCCGAAAATGGTAACTGATTCTGATTGCGGCACAATTTCACCACAGCGTGAACGCATCGCTCCACAGGTGGCTTACATGGACTCATCTTCCACGCTAGGCTCAACAAGAAACTCAATTTTTCGAGGGCTTAAAAGATGCTAAGAACATTAATCGGTCTTCTCGGCCTGATCCTTTCGGTAACCGTTGTTCAGGCGCAGAGCGGGTATAGGGTCTCGCCCGGCGACACGATTCAGGTTGAAGTTCTGGAGGATCCAAGCCTCAACCGAAGAGTGTTGGTTTTGCCTGATGGTACATTCAGCTTTCCATTTGTTGGAACGATTCAGGCGGGTGGACGGTCAGTAGGTTCGATCCGTGATGCGCTGACCTCTGGGCTTTCGCCACAATTTGCGGCCGAGCCTAATGTCTATGTTGCTGTCGCCGCGACCGCATTACCCGAAATTGTGGGAACGGAAGCTGCTCCTGATACGGATGCCATTTATGTCATGGGTGAGGTCAACACGCCCGGGTTGCTTGATGCAAGGCCAGGCACGACGCTGCTGCAGGCCCTGGCGCAGGCTGGCGGGTTGACCAGATTTGCCGCTGGTAAACGCATCGAATTGCGCCGACGCGAACAGGTTCTCTTTTATGACTATTTCCGCACCGGGAAAAAACCCAGCGTTGGTGGCAGCACTGTCCTGGTTCCCGGGGATGTCGTCATCGTCCCGCAACGGCGCCTATTCGAATAAAACTCGGGTATGCAAACCGGCGCAGGGGTTTTCTTCTGCGCGGTTTATGACAGCAGGGCAGGATCGCCTTGCAGCCCTTGCCGTTCTTCTGAATCTCGTGATCCCGGCCGAAAGGCCTAAAACGGAAGCCGTTTCCTTAGAACCCTGGGAATTCGCGCTGTTACGAACGCCAGTGTTTTCACGGGGTGTATACGTAGCGCTTTGCGCAACATCTTTTTAGCTGCCCGTTTTCGCCCCAACGTCATGAGCGCCTGCGCGAGGTAGAGTAAGATGCGGGTATGTGCGTCCGGATATGCGGCAAGCACGCGCTGGTTTTTCTTCAGAACCCGGATTGTGCCAATTGCCTGCTTACGGGTATTGCGGGAAATACTGTCCGGGGAAATGAAACTCAGCACAACCGGATCGAGAGCTTCATAAACTTTCGTGTGCTGCACCAGACGAACCGTAAAGTCCCAATCTTCATTTGCCCGTGCACAAGGATCAAACCACTCCCTGTCGGGAAAGCAGCCACGCCGGAAGACTGCATTTTGCAGGCTGATCCGGTTGCCGAAAAAGAACCTCCGAACCTGATCATCATCCAGTTTGATCTGCCCATCTGGCGGCGGAGCGCACGTGACCTTGCCGGGGCCGTAATTGTGGAATTCGTCGCGTCCGTACAGGATCTTTGACCCGGTCACAACGCCCACCTCATCGGGCAGGGATTCAAGCTTTTCTATCTGTCGGAATAGTTTGTCAGGCAGCCACATGTCGTCACTGTCCTGAAAGGCAACAAAACGGCCCCGCGCCATTTTGAGACCAGTGTTACGCGCCTTGGCGGGGCCTCCATTGACCTCGTGACGGACATAGCGCACCCGGTCATCTCCGAGCGCCTCGACAACGGGCCGCAGGTCGATCTCGGACGCATCGTCGACCACGATCAGTTCCAGATCCCGATAACTTTGCGACAGGACGCTCTCACAGGCCACTTTCAGACTGTCGGGACGGCCATATGAAGGAAGAATGACGGAAACGGAAACGGTCATGATCTGTTATCTTGAAAAAATGACATTATGAACTCTGAAAATACTGCGCTATCAGCGCCGGAACGGCCAGTTATCTTCTAGCATCCCGCCCTGTTTGAAGGAACATTTACCTCCTGTATCGCATCGGTTCCTTGGCAAAGCCGGGGTCATTGTGGCTTTGGCGTTACGTCTGGCGAGACTGGAACGGGGGAAAACGCTTCTTGCATGATTTCCTGACGTAACGGCGGTAATGAATAGATAAGAAAAACAGGCGGAAAATCGCAATGAGAGCAAGCAGCAGAGTATCTGGCTTCGTCGCGGCAGCTTTGGCAATTCATGCGGTGCCGCGCGTGGCCACGCCACAAGAGGCCGAAGTGACCGGGCTGACGCAAAGCTTTGGGATTTCCTCGTCGGTGCGGGTGAATGACAATTTCGGGCTGGACGAACCATCGCTGGGAACAACCACGCTGTGGGACAATACTGTTACTTACGACCTGCTGAAAGAAACCCCTCTGGATCGACTGTCGCTGGGGTTAAGCGGTATCTTCCGGTTTTCTGATGTACCTCAACAGTCCAGCGAATTTGAGTTCGACTCTCCCTCGGCAGCGTTCAATTATGGCCGTTTCGGAGCCAACAGCCTGCTTGATTTGAATTTAGGCTATAGTGAAATTGACCTGAATTTTGAAGACCCGCTGCGCCGTATTGACGAAGATTTTGATAGCACTGACGACGATCTCATTTTGGACGACGGGACCCGTAAAACGACTAACGCGGGGCTGGAGTTCGAAACCGGGGTAAGTGATCCATTCGGCTTTGGCCTGTCCTCAAATTATTTACACGTCGATTATGACGACACCACTGACCCCTCTCTGTTTGAACGCGAGACAATATCCAACGAGGTATTCGGGCGCTTCAGATTTTCCCCGGTGCTGGAAGGTCGGTTGAGCTTTGCGCAGTCAGATTACCAGGCAGAAGACGCTGAAGGTACAGATAGGACCAGCAAATTCACGAACTTCTCGCTAACATACGACATTGACCCTGCAACCCTTCTGGAAGCCACGATCGGCTACACTGACATCGATGAAACTCAGGAAGTCGGGGTGGATTCCCGAGAGCGCGGAGTGGTCGGAAGCCTAGGTCTGGTTCGCGAGATGCCCAACGGAAACGCCGGGGTCGAGCTGGGGTCGGATTTGAGCATCAACGGGCGCCGTAACACCATTCTTTTCGAGCGCGCCCTTGAATTGCCGTTGGGCGGGCTTGAGGCAGGTTTGGGACTTACGCGCGGCCCGCTGGGCGAGACTAATCCGATCGGTAACCTGCAATATACTCATGAACGTCCGCGTTCCAGGCTGACAGTTGGGTTTGATCGCAGCTACCAGACCAATGATCGCAGCGAAGAAACCCGTCGCACCCGCGCGTTCCTGGGATATGAGTTCACGATCAATCCGATTTCATTCATGACCTTCAATCTCGACTACGCCAGCGTATCGTCGATTGGTGACGGCACCGCAGAAGACAACAAGGTCGGGACGTTCCGCACAGCATATGTACGCGACCTGACAGCCGATTGGGATTTCTCAGTCGGCTACAAATACATAGACTACGAAACCGAAAGCGATCCGCGTGCAAATTCCAACGAGGTATTCTTTACGCTTTCGCGAAGCTTCACGACCCGTTGATTTATCTGCCGCGCCGAATTCCTGTCAGCGAAACTTTATGATACGCTCCGAAAAGTCCGATGCGTTCCCGTTTACCAGTGTCCTTTTGTTAGTTTGAGAACGGTAAGATTTTATGGCTGATACACGTGCCTATTCTGCGATTTTTCGCGATTTGCCGACCATAAACCCCGCAGGGCTGGCGTGGTTCTTACTTCTTTTGGCAGGATCTGTTCCGATATTCTGGATCGGTCTTGTGTCGTTGGGGCAGGCCTGGGCCACACCGGAATACAGCCATGGCCCTCTGATCCCGATCATCTCGCTATATCTTTTTCTGCGCGAAATGCGCGGGATGCCACCGCCCGACGCAAATGTGACGGACCGCTGGCCCGGGATCATTGTTGTCTTTCTGGCTTTGATGCTGGCGGTCTTTGGCAACCTGACCCGTATCCCTGACATCGTCACTTATGCGATGATCATCTGGGTGGGTGGTGTGGTTCTGGCCATCTTTGGCTGGAAACGGGGCCGGTATCATCAGTTGCCGGTCATACATCTGGTGTTCATGTTGCCCCTGCCGCAGTTCCTGTATTGGAAACTGACGATATTTTTGCAGTGGGTCTCTTCGGCGATTGGTGTCTGGCTGGTCGATCTGGCAGGCGTGACCGTCTTCCTTGAAGGCAACGTGATTGATTTGGGCGTCTATAAACTACAGGTGGCCGAAGCCTGTTCCGGGTTGCGCTATCTGTTCCCAATCCTCAGCTTCTCCTATCTCTTCGCTCTGCTCTATCGCGGGCCGATCTGGCACAAACTGGTGCTGCTGCTGGCTGCCGTGCCCCTGACCATATTGATGAACTCGGTGCGGATCGGAGTAATCGGCATTCTTGTGGACAGTTACGGGATCGGAGCCGCCGAAGGATTTCTACACTTCTTCGAAGGCTGGGTGATCTTTCTGTTCTGCATCGCGATCCTGTTCGCCATGGCCATCTTTCTGCAGCGTCTGGGGTCGGACCCGAAACCCCTTTCCGAGGCGATTGATCTTGATACACATGGGTTTGGCCGAATTGCTGTTCAGATTCTGGCGATCCGGCCGTCCTTTGCGCTGGCCTCGGCAGCCCTGCTGACATTGACCATATCGGCCGCCTGGGCCTTGCAGCCCGAGCCTGACGCCCGGCCGGTTGACCGCGATCCATTCTCTCTGTTTCCGCGTCAGTTGGGTGACTGGTCAGGGTCATCCGCGCAGCTGGACCCCAATGTAGAACGCGTGCTTGGGGCCACCGATTATCTCAACGCGACCTATGCCCGGCCCGGGGAGGCAGGCTATATCAACATGTTCGTGGCTTTTTATGACAAGCAAACGGAAGGCTCGGGTATCCACTCTCCGGAAGTGTGCTTACCGGTGGGGGGATGGGAAATCTTCAGCCTGAATCCCCATGAGGTCACGTCTGGTTTGGAAGAGTATGGGACCTTCACGGTAAATCGCGCTGTGATTCAGAAAGGTCTGTCCCAGCAGTTGGTCTATTACTGGTTCGAACAGCGGGGCAAACGGCAGACCAATGATTTCCAGGCTAAAATGGGTGTCGTCATTGACAGTGTCACGATGGGCCGCACGGATGGAGCGCTGGTGCGCTACGCCACACCGATCGCCCCGGACGAAAGCGAAGCCGATGCGGATGCCCGTTTGATCGAATTCATGGGCCACAGCATGAGCAGACTGCCGCGTTTCGTTCCGATTTAAGGGATCTCTTGGGCGCGCAACCCCTATTTTTCAACTGTTAACTGTCTCTAAAGGGGAAACAACGTGATCGAAAGCGTTGTAATCCGAACAAGGAAGAATCGCTGAGGAACAGGGGCTCTCAGACGGCGGAGACGCTTACCTTTTGGTTGTTTTCGGTGAATCTCATGCGTCTTGAAGGGCGATATTTGACGCGTATCTATGCTAAAATAAACGAATTTTGGCAAAAAAGTGTCAAATCCATCAAAATTCTTCCAAGATACTGAAAAAAAAGATATATTGCATAGTGAAGACCCCCTTGGGCATGTGTGGCTGTTTTTCAGCCGGTAACAAGTTTTGTGATGTGAGACGTTTGAGATGAAACTTAGGAAACTTATAGCCGTTGCGGCCGTAGCCACATTAACTCTGAGTGGGGCGGCATCTGCTTTAACTGTGAAAATGAAGGGACCTGCAGCAGGTTCTTATGAATATCTGGGGGCCCATGCGGATGGGGTCGCCACGTATAGAGGCGTCGGAGCCGGCGCGTTTTCCCTTAAAGACAGAACGCCTGCGCCAAACAACGTGTTTGGGAACTTCGTCGCGTTTTGCCTGGATCTTGCGGCCAGGTCTCCCCATGGGCGGTACAATTACTACAGTGTGACCGATACACCGTTTACAAGCCTCAACCTGATTGCAAGCGGTGCGATACACCGTATCCAGTCGTTGTTCGATGCCGTATACACCGCCGGTCTTGCGACGGACAATACAAAAACATCGGCAGCATTTCAGGTTGCGCTTTGGAATGCCATTTATGACACTGACAACAGTGTTAACGGCGGTTCCTTCGTTGCATGGGGGAACTCCGGCGTACTTAGTCTGGCAAACCAATATCTGGCGGCCGCAAGCGCCTATGCGGGCGATAAGAAATGGAACCTCAGCTATCTGGAAAACGAGAATTATTATCGTCGCCAGAATTTGGTTACCGCGTCACCAGTTCCGATTCCTGCAGCGGGCTTGATGTTGCTGGGGGCATTGGGGGGGCTGACCCTTCTGCGCCGACGCCGCAAGATCGCTGTCTGATATCAGCGATTTATAAGCTTACAAGGAAAGGGTTGCCTAACGGCACCCTTTTTTCTTTGCCGTGGCAGATTTGGCCGGGCCAGGCTTTTGGTCAAAAATCCGCTCAGTAAAGTACAGTAACGATTTTTTAATAGACGCCCGTTAAATTAACTCTACTTTAAGATGCAAATATTCGATCCGCAGCTAAGGAGTGTTGTCATGGGAGTTCTCGTGCTAGCCACTATGATGGGTAGTATCGCTGCTTTTGTGGCATTGGTGACCGGATACGGATGGATGGCTGCGGGGGCGTTTTTTGTCCTTGCTGGTCTGGCCAGTATTCCGCTGGTTATCTTACCCATTCTGGGGCTCTGCGCCTTGCGCAAGCGCTGGGTGCAGCGCGATCAGAAAAAAATCTATAGCTGATTGATAAGGCGGCTTTCCTGCTTGGCCTTTCCCCCTTCAACCGGGTTGCCAAACTGTTCTGAATCCGTTCTGTTTATCGCATCACGATCCGCCGCAAAGTACCCAAAAAATTACGCACTGTCAGCAATAGCCCCGCATCCCACGTGTTTCGCAGCAAATGAAACCCGTCATATCTGGGTGCTGGCTTTCCAGCCAGTTTCAGTGCGAGCAATCTGGGTAGGGTAAAGCGCCGCTTTCCCTTTTGCCCCGGTTGCATTGCCAGAATGCCCTCTGCATCGAATGGTTTAGCCTCAATCGCGCCACCAGCCATGGCGTCCTGCAAAATTCGTTCTCCGTTCTCTGTTCGGCTGACGATCAGCGACACCCCTTCGCGCTCTTCGAACAGGGGATAGCCATGCTCATCCGTTTCCCACGCGTCGGCGCACACGATATCGGCAAAACCGCCTGTGCCATCGGGGCAGATACGACAGCGAAACTGAACATGTCCCGAAAGAATACCACCCCAGCTGTCGGCGTAACTCATCTCCCAGACGGATCCGTCCGCCATCGTTGCCTTGGCAAATCCGGGCCATCCGTCTCCGCGGAAACGGAACGCCACGACCTGATCGGGATCGCCCCCCATCTTTTCGACGACCTTTCTGGCACCGTTGATGCTGGGCACGCCGGCGCAAAAAAATGACAGCATCACCGGGAACCGTTCCTGCACACGCGGATCAATTTGCGCTAGTGACCGCAGCGCCGCGACGTCGCAGGGTTTTCCGACAAATGCGGTGCGGCACCCCCCTGTCAGCCAGCGTTCCAGCCCGTCCAGCGGCGCCGATGGCGCATATCGCGAACCGGCTGCCTGGAAAACCTGCTCGGCATTGATGCTTGTTACCGTGCGGTTACCGAATGGCAGGTCGGGGGCTGCTCCGGTCTGCAGGACGTGATCGATCGTTCCACTTTCCAGAAGATGTACAAGAATGGCTGACAGCGCACCGCCCGACGATCCGTTCTGGCGTAACGCCGGATCTGTTGCATATCCTGTATACAGGCCGGTCATCGGTCCCCAGAGCGGATGATCCCAGCGCCCGCCGGGGTCTTGCGTCAGCCCAAGCCCCGGGCAGACCGCAGCGACTTTTTCCTCAGCCTCTTCAGATATTCCGGCCTTTTGCACGGGTCTCAAAAACCCGTCCTGCGAGTATTCCATAGTGACAGCATCCGGGGCTACTGCCGCACATCCGCCGCATCCGGCGCACAGCTGCCCGCGCGCAATCGTTTGCAGTGTCGGGGAAGGTTGAAACACAGTATCTATGGTTTTGCTACTGCAGCGGTCAGAGCGCAGCATGCGCACAATTCCGTCGAGGCGTTCTTTTCCAATTCACCCGCATTCCACTCGTCTCCAAACAAACTCATCTCAAAAAATATCCATGGTGCCAAAAACCGGGATCAGACTGGCATCTCCGCCCTTCTCGATAAAGCCCTTTTCCCAGAAGCTCCTGGCAACTCCATGACTTTTTCGTAAATATCACCCAAAAAACACATACTTTCCAGATAGGTGTATGCGCGCACCCGATTGGTATACTATCTATACGTTGACGAGGAAATGTGTGAGCGATGACGGCAACAACGAGCAGTTCCTTCTCTAACTCGGCAGAGCCTGCCGGTGCTGTTCGCGGACATCGCATGCCGTGGTTACTTCGCCTGTTCATTCTGTCTCTGGTGATCCCGTTCTTCTTTCAGCTTGGCCCGATACAGATGAGTGCCTCGCGCTTCCTGCTTACGCTTTGGATCGTGCCGGGACTGATCATGTGGATGCAGGGCAAAGCGGGACGTATCCGCGTCGCTGACTTGGCCTTGCTGGGGCTGTGCTTGTGGACGGCGATAAGTTACTTTGCTCTGCATGGCCCGTCGCTCGCGATTGAGCCGTCCGGTATCTATTTTATCGAAACTATGGGCGCGTATTTCATGGCGCGCTGCTTCATCCGGAATGCGGATGATTTTTATGCGGTCGTCCGGATGTTTTTCTGGATTATAATGGTGCTGATGCCGTTTGCCCTTTATGAAACCCTGACGACGCATAACATTCTGCTGGAAATGGCAAACAAGATCACGTTCTCGGGCTGGAATGTGTGGAAAGAACCGCGCTGGGGCCTGGACCGGGTGCAGAGCGTTTTCCAGCATCCGATCCACTTCGGAGTGTTCTGCGGCGGGCTGATCGCCCTGACCTATTATGTTCTGGGCTACGGGAAATCTTTCGTGCGGCGCTGGTCTCAGACCATTCTGGTTACCGGAACAGCGTTTCTGGCCTTGTCTTCCGGCCCCCTGACTGCGGTTATCGCACAGATTGCACTGATTATCTGGGATCGGGGGCTGCGCAAGGTCCGGCAGCGCTGGGTCATCCTCAGCAGCGGTATTCTGTCAATGGTCGTTGCGATCGAGATCGCGGCCAACCGATCAACGCCAGAGATTTTCATTTCGCTTTTCGCCTTCAATACGTCAACCGCCTACTCGCGTATCCTGATCTGGCACTTCGGCACCATTTCTGTCCAGATGCACCCGCTTTTTGGTGTTGGCTTGGGAGAATGGTTCCGGCCCGAATGGAAGAGTAGCAGTCTGGACATGTTCTGGCTGCATCCTGCAGTCACCAGCGGCCTGCCCGCTGCCATTTTCATGCAGCTGGCGTTTTTTGGGCTGTTTCTTCCGATTATTTTCAAGTCCGGGCTGAGTGACCGGTCTTCCCAATTCAGGACAGGATATCTGGTCTGCATGATGGGTTTTTTCTTGGGAGGCTGGACCGTCCATTACTGGAAGGTCGTTTATATATTATTCATTTTCCTGCTGGGTGCCGGCGCATGGATTCTCGACGATGACAACCGGCATGATCAAAACACGGCGGATTCGGCAGAAGATAAATCTGGTCGCAAAGACCGGAATTACAGGCGCACTGACTCAGCTCCGCGATACACCCGTTATGACGCTAAGCATTCGCGCAGGACGGACACGTGATGTTTCGCTTCCGCATGGCGTTGTTTCTCGCGGGAAGCCTCTGTTCGCTAATCATCCCGCCCGCACCCGCATTTGCCGATGGTGACAAACTCCTGAAGGAGTTGGCTAAGGCCCGGGGCGGCGAGATGATCCGGTTGCCAGCTGGCGATTACGGGGATGTCGTGTTGTCGAACCTCGATTTCCGGGAACCTGTGCAGATCAGGTCAATCGATCCCGAAAATGCAGCGCGCTTTCGGTCGCTGCAGATCGACACTGTTCGCGGGTTGCATATAGACGGAATCACTGTTGCCCATCCGGGGAACGGGGCGGCGGCTTCCAAAGTTGTTTCGATTGAGAACAGCCACCATGTGGAATTTCTGAATTCCGAAGTTCATGGTCTGGAAGACAATGATTACTTCGGCCACTACGGGATTTATGCCAACGGCAACACCGACATCAAGATCAGCGGCAACTATGTCCATGATGTCAAAAACGGTCTGGTCATCTATCCCAACCAGGGGATCGAGATTTCCGACAACTACGTCGATTATATCGGAAGCGACGCGTTCAAGTTCATCGGGATTACTGACTTCCTGATCGAGAACAACAYAGGCGGTGGCCACGTTTACCCGCTCGAGGGCGCTGGCTGGCACCTGGACTTCATGCAGTTCCAGGGTACCGGATCATCGGACGGGGTTGTTCGCGGCAACGTGTTTCTTCCCCAAACCGATGCGGCTGTATCGTCGCAGGGGATTTTCATGAAGGGCGGGACCTTCAACGACATCCTGATCGAACAGAACATCATTGCCACCGGCATGTTTAACGGCATCAAGGTGGAAAGCACCGGGGGATCGTCTGGTATCGTCATACGTGACAATACTGTGGTCAACATCCCCGACACCGTTCACAAGGCGTCGATCATCATCGGTGCGAATTCCGGTTCGGGGAACCTTGTCACTTCCTATACCGAGGTGGCCGGGTCGAATTACCAGGCTGATACGGACGACTACGGCCAGATATTTCAAGGTGATATCCGCCTTGGTCTGACGCTTGAAGATCTGCGCCCCGTCAGCGGAAGCCCTGCCGAAGAATTCGGTGCTCATGAACGGCTTGCGGAACTGCTTGACGGCACCTCCTATGTTCCCGAGCCAGCTCCGGTTGAACCCGCACCGGTAGACCCGGCACCGGTTGAACCTGCGCCGGTTGATCCCGAGCCGACCGTTCCGGATACCGGCGGAGAGACACCGGGCGGAAACGTGCCCGACAAGCTTGAGGGCGCCGCTTTCAGCATGCTGGGAACGCAGGAATTCAGCGGCTCCAAAAGTGATGTGGTCGAGGTCGCCCACACCAACGATCTGTCGCTGGAAACCGGGACCATCGCGCTCAGCTTCAATGCGGATACCGTTTCGGGCCGGTATGGTCTGCTGACCAAGGATGCCAGCTATTATGCAGGTGGCGGTAATCACCTGGCTGTCTATATCGACAAGGGCTCGCTGGTCGTGCGCTTCCAGGACGGTTCCGGTGACGAGATCGTCCGTATCCCTGGGATAAACGCAAACCAGGATTACGATCTGCAACTCACTTTCGGTGACAACGAGGTCGGAGTTTGGCTGAATGGCCAGCAGGTACATACCGCCGACTTTTCAATGAACCTGGCAGACAACGTCGAACATCTGCAGATTGGCGGGCTTGGCTGGGGCAGCGCCTCGGGCAGCGCAGGCTTTGGCAATGCGTTTGATGGCACAATTTCCGACGTTGTGATCGTCGAGGGGAAATGGTCGCCTGAGCAAATGCAGGAGCTTGTCTACGGTTCTCAGCCGCTTCCTGAGACTCCGGTTACTGAACCGGAAGCGCCTGTTACCGAGCCGGAAACACCCGTGACCGAGCCGGAAGCACCCGTGACCGAGCCGGAAGCACCTTCGGACGGCACAGCCAAAACGATTTTCGAAGAAGGCGAGGCTGAGTTCAACGGTAAGACAGGAAGCATCATCAACCATGACCACGATCAGGCGCTGGAACTGGAGGAAGGCTCAATCGCCTTTACCTTCAACGCAGATGACCTGAACGGCCGCCAGGGTTTGCTGTCCAAGGATGCCAAGAACTACGACGGTGGGGATCACCTGTCTGTTATGCTGGAGGGTGACGACCTGGTTCTGCGTTTCCAGGATGCCGAGACAAAAAGCGATGCGTATATGAGGGTAGAAGGCATCAAGGC
Organism: Ruegeria sp. Alg231-54; assembly: GCF_900143525.1. Taxonomy (GTDB): domain Bacteria; phylum Pseudomonadota; class Alphaproteobacteria; order Rhodobacterales; family Rhodobacteraceae; genus Ruegeria. Next base: position 43,570 of record NZ_FREZ01000020.1, read on the forward strand.
CAATCAGGACTATGATGTTCAGGTCTGGTTCGATGGCGAAGAGATCGGCCTGTCTGTGGATGGCGAACTTGTGGAAACACAAGAGTTTGATTTCGACCTGACCGCAAACCAACAGACCCTGCAGATTGGTGGTCTGGGTTGGAGCAGTTCCAACGGCGGCGACTCTGTCAGAAATGCCTTCAATGGCACGGTGTCTGATGTTCAGATCCTAGACGAAGCGCTGCATGTCGAAACCTTCGATCTGCTAGCCTGATACTGAGCACATACGTGCCTTAAAACATACAAGCCGTCAGAGGTTTTTCTGGCGGCTTGTTGCGTTCAGGCGGCCAGACTTCGGAAATTCGCCCCGGGTAATTCAGGCTGCCCCCAAATGAGACCATGTCCTGGAATTCCGGGGCATACTGGTTGTTCTGAGTCTGTGGTAGGTTTCTCCTATCCCAGCCGCAGCTTTCGGGCATAGAACGCTTCGGCCAGTGCGTCCGGCGCATTGCATTCCAGGCCGCGCAGCCGCATCAGGCCGCGAAATGTCAGGTCGTCGAACCAGTGCTTGCCTGCCTGGGATGCAAAACATTCCATCAGCAATGCGATCTTTGCGTCTGTATCTGCGATAGAGGCAGGAACGAAGACGTTGGGTGCACCTATACCGCCATCCCATTTCGGGATCTCGTATTCCAGGATCGTATGATCGCGGAACGTGTTCCAGGTCAGTTCTGACAGGATGCGGTGATCCTGATGCAGATCCTGCTTGTATTGGGTCAGGATCAGGTCTGGATTATGCACCTTCAGCGTTTCCAGAAACGCCTTCACCTCAGCCCATTGATGCGGGAAATGGCCGTCGCGGAAACCCTTCAGAATGATCTCTGACGATCCCGCACCTTCCAGAAAGCGTTCAGCGCTGGCCCGGGCCTCTTCGCCGCGGACGCCCGAGGCGGCACAGACCACCCAGACGATATGGGCATCTGGATTGTCGCGGACAAGCCGCAAAATGGTTGCGCCCGCACCAATTTCGATATCGTCGCTATGGGCGCCGAGGCAGAGCACCGTGCCGAGTTTTCCAAGGCCGAGTTCACGCATCGTCTCAGTCGTCCTTCCAAACCTGCCAGGGCGTATTCCCGGCGGCGACCCGATCATCCAGCGCCTGCTTTTCCTTGAACGTGTCCATGCAGGTCCAGAAGCTTTCATGCTGATGCGCATAAAGCCGCTTTTTCTGAACCAGACGTTCGAAGCCCTCGATCACCAGTTCTTCGCCCTCGTGCAGATTGTCGAAAATCTCAGGTCGCAGTGCAAAATAGCCGCCGTTCATCCACATGCCTGAATCTTTGATATCCGAGATCTGCGCCACGCGGTTGTCGCCGCCGAAAGACACCAGGTGAAAGGAGTAGGGAGGTTTCACACAACAGAAGCCTGCGACCGCGTCGGTGGCGGAAAACCCGCGGACCATCTCGTCAAGATCAAGGTCGGTCAGCGTATCGGCATAGTTGGCCAGAAACATCTCCTCGCCTTCCAGATGCTCGCGCACGMGCAGAAGACGGCMKMCGATATTGGTGTTCTGACCGGTATCGACAAAGGTAATACGCCAGTCCTGAATGTCGCTTTGCAGAACGTCGATCTTGGCGCCGCCATTCTCGAAGACGAAGTCGTTATTCACCCGCTCGTCATAGTCCAGGAAGAACTGTTTGATCGTTTCGCCTTTGTAGCCAAGGCAGATGATGAAATCCTTGTACCCGTAGGACGCATAATACTTCATGATGTGCCACAGGATAGGACGCCCGCCCACCGGCACCAGCGGTTTGGGGATCTGATCGGAATAATCCCGCAACCGGGTTCCCTGGCCACCGCAGAACAGAACGACTTTCATAATTGGTCCATTTCCTTTTGTTTAGGCGCGCGCCCGGGTTTCCTGTGATGTCAGCACCGTGGCTTCGGGAACAAAAACCACCAGTTCTGCGCCCCATTCGGCGGTATAGGCCAGCTGTTCAGAGATCTCGTCGCGGAAGTTCCAGGGCAGGATGACAATCACGTCCGGCTTGGTTTCGGCGATCTTGTCAGGATGGTGAATCGGAATCCGGGACCCGGGCAAATAGCGGCCCTGTTTGTAGGGGTTACGATCCACCGTATAGCTGATGAGGTCGGTCTTGATCCCACAATAGTTCAGGAAGGTGTTCCCTTTGCCGGGCGCACCATAGGCGGCGATCTGTTTGCCGACGCGCGCCGCAGCGATCAGGTATTCCAGTGCCTTGCGTTTCGTCTCACGTACCTGTTCGTCGAAAGAGGCATAGGTCTCCATCCGGTCCAGCCCTGCGGCCAATTCCCGGTTGCGGAAGGCAACAAGACGCTCCGTCACCGGTTTGGTGTCGTCTTCCTCGTGGCGGCCAATAATGCGCAGTGACCCGCCATGCGTAGATACCTCTTCGATGTCGAACAGCCGGATGCCGTGATGGGCAAAGACCCGTTCCGCAGCAATCAGCGAGAAATAGCAGTAATGCTCGTGATAGACCTGATCGAACTGGTTACCTTCCATGGTGGCCAGAAGATGCGGGAACTCGATCGTCATTACCGCACCTGGCATCATCATGATTTTCAGCCCGGCCACGAAATCATTCAGATCGGGCACCTGCGCCAATACGTTCTTGCCCAGGATCAGATCGGCCTGTCGTCCTTGGGCGGCCAGCTTCTGAGCTGTTGCGACACCAAAGAACTCGACCTCGGTCGGAACGCCCTTGTCGATGGCAACCTGGGCCACGTTTTCTGCAGGCTCCACCCCGTAACAGGGGATGCCCAGCGTCACGAAATGCTGCAGCAGGTAGCCGTCATTGCTGGCTACTTCGACCACCTGACTGTCAGAGCCCAGTTCGAAACGGTCTTTCATGTCATGGCAATAGCGGCGCGCATGTTCCACCCAGCTGTCTGCGTAGGAGGAGAAATAGGCATACTCGGTGAATATCTCCTCGGCCGGGACGAACTCGTCCAACTGGGCTAGGTGGCATTCGTGACAAACGAAGGCATGGAGCGGATAGAACGGCTCCATCTTCGAGTAGTTTTCTTCGGCGACATAGCTTTCGCACAATGGCGACATGCCGAGATCGACCAGCGTATGTCTGAGATCTGTGCCGCAAAACCGACAGGGGAAGGATCCGGTAGGAGCTGACATGCGGGGCCTTTCTTGTTGCTTCAATGCGTTTCGTATCAGGAATTGATCAATTCAGGCGTAAGCCCAAGCTCTGCCAATTGTGCCGCTATCTCGTTACGGTAAATAGGATTCATCAACACGACAACATCGGGCGGATCTTCCGTCAGTGCCTGTGGCGAAATGATCTGCTGGCCGGTTCCGGCCAGATGTTTGCCCTGTTTGTGTGGGTTGATGTCGACCACGCGGGTGATCGTGTCGCGATCCCCCAGCATATTGAGGAAGCCAACCGCCTTGGCGCCGGCCCCCCAGGCGACGGCCCGGCGGCCCTCGGCACGCCATTGCGTCAGCCGGTCACGCCAGTCGGACATCTTGGTGCTCTGCGTTTCGCCAAATGCCGCAATATCTGCCGCCAGCTGTCCGAGATTGCCGGTGTCGTTGCCCGGGTTGCCGGTATCTGTTCCCGCAGCCCGTGCTTCTATTGTCAGAAATTGCTTTTCAAAGGTCTCTTCCACGCGCAGCACATCAAAGCCGCAGGCAGAAAAGGACCGAGTCAGGGATTCGACACTAAAATAGGAACAATGCTCGTAAATCACGTCCCAAACCGAACCTTGCCGGATGATCAGATCAGTGTCCGGCACTTCAAAATAGATCACCGTACGGTCCGGATCGGTGATCGAGCGCCGGATCATCCGCAGGAACTCATTCGGGGCCGGGATGTGTTCATAGACAAAGCGCGAGGCTAGGAGATCGGCCTGCAGGCGGGCGTGTTCTTCGCCATAATAGTCATTCGACCAGGTGATGCGGTCAGCGGCCGATGTGCTGACCCGCTCGCCCTCGTATGAAGGGTCAAAGCCGTACCCGGTATTGCCCCCGGCCTCGCAGAGCATGGCCAGGAAATCACCTTTTCCACAGCCGATATCGACCACGGTGCGCTGATGCAGCCCATAGGTGTCTATCAGACGATCGACCAGTTTTTGCGAATAGTTCTGGAAGGTTGGCGAGAAATGCAGCGAGTTGTCATATTGTTGATCATATTCGATCCGGTCCGGATCGAAGGACACATTCCAGATAAATCCGCAGTCGGGGCAGAAGGCTAGATCGATATCTCCCCGACGGCAGGCGCGGGCGCTGTCCGCATCCGGCCATAGCACGCCGATCAGCACGGGCTGGTCGGACAAGGAAAAGAACAGCGCGGCATGGTCCCCGCCGCAAACCGGACAGGCAGGCACAGAGGGTGTGGCGTGGGCGGTCATTGCGTTGGCTCCATTTTCGGGGCGGTGTCAGTTGTCAGGATTTCTGGGGACAGTTGCATGCTGGCAATCTGGGCGGCGATTTCGTCGCGATAGATACTGTTCATCACGATCACGACGTCCGGGCGCTCTGCGGTGAGGACTTCGGGCGCCACGATGGGCGCGGCGCAGCAGGGCATGTAATGGCCCTGTCGAGCAGGATTGATGTCGACGACGCACGAGACGATCCTGGGATCGCCGACGGTGGTCAGAAACCCCACCGCCTTCGAGCCGGACCCCCAAAGCGCCACGCGCTGTCCCGCACTACACCAGGCGGCAAAGCGCTGCCGCCATCCGTCGATGCGGGCCCGTGCGGTATCGCGGAATTCTGCGACCAGTTTTGTGGTCTCGCCCAGATCGTTGGCCAGTTCCGGCAGCGGTGGCGGCTGATCCGACACCACGGCTTCGATGATCAGGTATTGTTCACCATAAACCCGGCGCAGGTCGATCACATTGAAGCCTGCCTGCCGGAAGGCCCGCGCCAGAGACCCGGCGGTAAAATAGCTGGCATGTTCATAATAGATGTCCCAGAACGCGCCTTCGATCAGGATCCGCCGCAGGTCCGGCACCTCAACACCAAAGCGCAGACGGGCTCCATCTCCGACAGCCTGACGCATGAGGTTCAGGAAACCGGCCACGTCGCCAATATGTTCCAGCGTGTGCCGACAGATCATGAAATCCGCGTCCACCGGTACATGGGCTTTGGTGAAATCCTTGGCATGGAAAGTCAGCCCGTCGGGTTCCGGGCTATGACCCGGCACGTAGGCCGGGTCATAGCCGGTGCCACTGCAGCTGCCTTGGGCGCAGATCATACGTAGGAAGTCGCCCTTGCCACACCCAATCTCAATCAGATGTCCACCCTTGAGATCGAACCGGTCGATCCAGCCCTGTGCCAGATCGGAAACGAAAGCATTGAATGTGGGCGAGCCGCCTTGCGCGTCCTCATATCCGGTACCGTAATCGACCCGTGCCAGATCAAACCGGGCGTTGAAGGCCAACCCACATTCGGGGCACCAGCACAGCGCCATGTCTCCGGTTGGAAAGCCAAGCGCGGTGGCGCGGTCCGGCAAAAGCAACGTGCTTTGTGCCGGAATGCAGGTCAGATCGTAGATCGACAGTGTATTCCCGGACTGGTCGCAGGACGGGCAGATTGTGCCCGGTGTGCTTTTAGCCGACGCTTCACCGTCCTTGGTGATATTCGCAGATGTCACGGATCACCCCACAGCAGCGCGGCGTTCCGTCCAGAATAGCTCCCCATCAAGCGCGCCGCTGGCCATGTGATCCTGAAGGGTATTCAGGCGGATAAAGCGCGAGCCTTCGAAATCCGCCAGTTCAAGCCCGTTATCCACATAAGCCTTGTGCAGTTCCTCAATGCCCATGGGCACTGTCCATTGCGGATCATAACCCGGCAGCCCGGTTTCGATCTTCGAGAAATCCACCCGGTAGCAGCGTTTGTCGGGCCCGCCGCCTGGTTCGTAAGCAATGCGGCTGCCCGGAACCAGTTTCTCGACATGCTCCGCAACGTCGCGCACCTGATAGTTCTCACTGGAGCGGCCAACATTCCAAGCGGTGTTGTGGACCAGGTCCCGCGGGGCTTCGAGCGTCGCAAGGAAGGCCCGGCTGATATCTTCGATATGAACCAATGGCCGCCATGGTGTGCCGTCGCTTTTGATCAGAACCTCACCCTGCAAGAAGGCATATCCGACCAGGCTGTTGACCATCAGATCCGCCCGCAGCTTGGGCGACGCCCCATAGGCCGTGGCATTGCGCAGAAAGACCGGCGAGAAATTGTCATCCGCCAGATCGGACAGGATCGCCTCACTGCGGACCTTGGATTCACCATAAGGCGTGACGGGATTGAATTCGGCGCTTTCGTCCAGCACGTCCTCGGGGCTGGCGGCCCCATAGATCGAGCATGACGACGAGAAGGCGAAACGCCCCACGCCTGCGGCTTTGGCTGCACGGCCAAGGGTCAGCGTCGCGTCCGCGTTGATGTCATAGGTGCATTGCGGATTGAGGTTGCCCATCGGATCGTTCGACAAACCGGCAAGATGGATCACCGCGTCGAAACCTTCCATGTCGGCAGGTCCCACATCGCGGATATCCTTGCGGATCACGGCGTCCGCCTCGGGCATCCCGGACATGTCACAATGTTCGAAATAGTAACTGTCGAGCCCGGTCACATGGTGCCCGCGTTCCTGCAGAAATGGGATCAGAACCCCGCCAATATACCCGTTATGACCGGTAACCAGAATACGCAACTCGCCAACCTCCTAAAACAACCCCTGGTCCGAAACGACACTGCATACCTGATGCTGTCGAACCCAGCGGCTTTCATTAAAATATATTCGCCCCGGCAAAGGTCATCGCTTTATGATTTTCCGGGTTTCCGGAGTGTAACTGAAAGCAACAGCGAGGGCGAAATCTAATCAAAATCGTACAATCTGAATACAAGGCCGCTACCAGAATTCAACCTTTTTGTCAAAAGCGTTCAAACCGTGATCTCTACGCTTCAGGTTACCAAATCACCTTGGAAGAGGAAGTCATCACTGGTTAACAACAGTCCGTATACATCATTGATCACACCGATTAATTCATCCTCGTCCCCGCCGGAGCCCACGAGCCAGATTGCGGTCCCTTCAGGCAGACCAGCCGCGTCTTCAGTCAGCACGTAATCCGCCGAAATCCCGGCCAGTTGAATTTGATCCGTTCCGGAAACAAAGTCCCAGGCATAGCCAAAATCGTTGACGCCACCGGTGCTGCCGTCGCCGTCATCGTAGTAGTTGCCGCTCAGATCACCGAAGACAAAAACATCCGCGTCTTCATTGCCGACCAGCACATCGCGTTCCCCCAATCCGGGCAGCGCCGCGTTGGTATCCACAGCTACCAGCAGGTCCGGGCCATCGGTCCCCAAGATGATATCGTCACCCTTGATCTCGGCAAAGTCGAGATCGTGGAAGGTGACATCCCAATGGTGCGCGATCAGTGCGAAGGAACCATTAAGGGGATCCGTCATCACATCGGTCCCCTCCAGCAGCCACTCCACAGGTTCGCCGCTGCCTTCCTCCCAAATCTTGAAGCGATAGATTCTGTTGATCAGGTCGGCCTGCTCTACCCGGATGGTCACGTTATATGTTGCGCCTTCGGTAAAGGTGAAAGGCGCTGTGTCGAGCAGGAAATTCCAGTTTGGATGCTCATGGAGTTCAAACTGACTGTCATTCATATCGTAAAACGGCGCAACAATCGGGTTGTATCCGGAAAGTGGCTGCCAGCCCGAAATAGGATCATCTGTATGCCCGCCCCAGAGCATTCCGAAGCCAAGCCCCGCGCCATCTCTCGGGGTGCCGTTGTTGATGTCGTTGACTGTCAGAGACAGATTGACCTCGTAGTTGTCCCAGGACTGATCTCCGAAAGTCAGAATACGGTCGTAACCAGGTTCTGCGGTCCGTACGCCATCCGGGGTAATCGTCCATTCCCCGTCGACTACCTGAGCTACGTCTTGGATGTTCGTGACACCTGACCAGTCGACCACGTAATCGGGGGCCCAGGTCGTGCCGTTCTCATATTCGATCGTGACATCCTGGGTGTGGATGTCTCCGTTTGAATATGTTGCCGTTATGGTCACAACGTCATCAGTGGCCGATCCGTCCAGCGCAGCAAAGTCGAGGTCGATATTGAAATCCCCGTCTTCTTCAAGCCGCCGGGTATCGGGCCCGATCGAAAGCGTTTGTTCCGGGCCGCCATTCAGCGAATAGGTCAGAGAAACTAAATCCGTGGTATGAGCATTGCCCAGGATGTTTACCCATTGCTGCGACGCGCCCGGTGCACCAAAGGTCTGTACGTCCCCGTACCAGACATCAATCGGATCGCTCACTTCAAGGTTTACGGTTGCGGTGTCGGTGAGCTGCCCGTCGGTGATGGTGTAGGTGAAGCTGTCACTGCCTTCATACCCGGCATTGGGGGTGTAGGTCAGCGTGCCGTCGCCATTATCGGCAATCGTGCCGTTGGCGGGTTGGGTAAAGGCGGTCAGGCTCAGCGCATCGCCATCCGGATCGCTGTCATTGGCCAGCAGATCGCTGGCCACATTGATGGTCAGCACAGTATCGGGCAGGGCGGCCAGCGCGTCGTCGCTTGCCTCAGGCGGCTGAGGCACCGTTACAAATCCTGCATCCTCATCGGCGATCGGGTCACTGGCAAATTCAAAGTAATCCACCTGCGCGGTGTAGCCTGCGCTGGTCTGGGTGCTGCCGGCCAGCGGTCCGACCGCCGTGACGGTCAGCGCATGGGTGAAGCTGCCGGCGGTGGTCCAGTTCACACCGTCGGTGGAATAGCGGAAGGTCCAGGTGTCTCCGGAGCGGGTAAGATCGAGGAATTCAGCGTTGCCACCGGGGATAACGACATTGAACCTCGGGCTGCTGCTGCCATTGACGGTGACGGCGGCAAAGGCCCGCAGGGTGCTGCCATCGGAATAGGTGTCGAACCGCAGCCAGTTGTCCGCGTCCTGCTCAMCCAGGAAACCCTGCAG
>NZ_FREZ01000022.1 GCF_900143525.1 Ruegeria sp. Alg231-54
CATCAGGAGGCTAATCCTGATGAAGTCTTCTGTTTGATGTACACAGATTTCCTAAGAAATCAGTGAACCACTCAAACAGTGAAGCTGACACTGGATCATCGAGCCGAAGCCCTACCAGCGCGATATACAGACATTCAATCCGTCGAAACGAACCAAACCGCCCACATATCTCTTCAGTTATCCATCAATGTCAAAGAACAAAACACCAAGAGCCAAAAATCAGACCGTTGCGCCAATAACATCAGCGCGCCCGCCTAAATCATTCCCTAAGATGCCCACCGTCTCTCCGATGCGTCCGGCTGTCTCTCCAACCCGTCCGGCCGTCTCTCCGACCCGTCAGCGCCGCCTCAGCAGCGCCGGTGAAGGGGGTTCTAAGGTTTACCAAACAAACCCGCAAGCAGAAAATGACGTCTAGGGCGATTTTTTTCCACTCCCCCACTTAATAATTTATTATCAATGGCTTAATTGGAGCAACGCGCGCCCTCGAACGGCGATCTCATCAGTTGAAATACAAGTCGGACCTACACCTGCCTGCGCCTCCAGTAATCGTACCCCTATATATAGACAGGGCGCCCCATCACACCACAAGACTCAACCGAGTCGGAAGCGATTCAATGAGTCGGAATCGTCCCCAAAAACCATGCTGGCACTCAACTCAGGTATAGAATCCGCGCATCTCTACCCTCGCCGGGCTTGCGCATTGGCCCGGGATGCTGTGTGGTCGCCTCTGTAAGATGCCCGGGTTAGCCGTGAAATGACCACCAATACAGCCGACATGTTTCCACGCATAAGTACCGTAGGCTATGACGGCCTTCTTGTTTCCTTTGCCGATGCCATGGCCGAACCCTCGAACCGGGCGGCGCTGGCCTTTAGGGGCGCAATCGACGCGGCATCCTGGGACGGTGTTGTCGAAACCTCTGCATCCCTTGCATCGGCCTATCTGAGGTTCGATCCCGACAAACTGCCTCGCACTGAAATCCAGGATAAAGTGCGACACCTACTTGCCCAGCAAAATTGGTTTGAGGCACCACTGCCTGCCGGTCGCAGGTTGTGGCGGGTCCCGACAGTTTATGGGGGCAAGCTTGCTCCGCAACTGGACGAGGCAGCGGCGGCGGCGGGGTTGGATTCCATGGAAGCCGTTCGGCGGCTGAGCGACACAAAGGTACGCGTATTGACCATCGGCTTTGCACCGGGGCAGCCGTATCTTGGTCCGCTTGGTCCTGAATTCAATATTCCGCGCCTGAAGGAACTGACGCCTATGGTCCCAGAGGGGGCCTTGGTATTGGCAATTTCCCAATTCGTACTGTTCTCGGGCCCCACTCCGACCGGCTGGCGGCACGTGGGCCAAACCGCATTTCGTTGCTTTCGCCCTGACGCACCGCGGAGCTTTGCGTTGAAGCCAGGGGATGAAATGCAGTTCCTGTCCGTTTCGCGCGACGAACTGGAAAGCATCCGTGCCAACAACTCGGACGGCTCAGGCGGGGCCACCTGCGAGGAGATCGCGGGATGAGTCTGATTGTTCATCGCATTGGCCCGGCCTGCACCATACAAGACCAGGGTCGTGTCGGGTATCTGGAACAGGGGCTGTCCCGATCCGGCGCCGCCGATCAGCTGGCCCTGCACGAGGGCGCAGCGTTGCTGCGTCAAAGCCCGGAGCTTGCAGCCTTGGAAATGGCTGGAATGGGTGGCGAGTTCGAGGCAACGCAATCTCTCGGCATCGCTCTGACAGGTGCTCCGATGCAAGCCAGCATTGATGGCGCACCTGTGGTCTGGAATGCGTCGCACCAGATGGAAGTCGGACAGCGGCTGGTGATTGGTGCTGCGACGCGCGGGACCTATGGCTACCTGCATGTCAGCAGCGGGATCGCGTCCGAAGCCTTTCTGGGATCACGCTCAGCGCATTTGACCGCCAAGATCGGAAGCACCGTTCAAACCGGAGATACATTGCCAGTCGCCGACGGATCAGGCGTGACGGGCATGAAACTCAACCCGGATGATCGCTTCTCGGGTGGCGTTCTACGCGTGATCTCCAGCTTTCAGACACCCCTTTTCGATCAGGAAACGTTGGACCGCTTTGTGCAAACCGAGTTTCGGCGTGGCAGTCGGGCCAACCGAATGGGGATGCAGTTGGATAGCGAGAGCGAAGGTTTCGCGGCTCGGGGTCAGCTGAACATTCTGTCCGAGGTCATTACCCCCGGTGACATACAGATGACCGGAACAGGTAGCCCCTTTATTCTGTTGCCTGAATGTCAGACCACAGGCGGTTATCCCCGTATCGCGACGGTTCTGCCCTGTGACCTGCCACGCGCGGCACAAACCCCGGCGGGCGGGCAGATCAAATTCGAATTCGTGTCACTGGACGAGGCTACGTCCCTGCAAACCGCCCACAATGCCGAACTTGCCCGCCTACCTGCGCAAGTCGAACCGCTGGTCCGTGATCCGCATGACATCCCGGACCTCTTGTCCTACCAATTGATCGGCGGAATGATCTCTGCCACCGACTAGGGAGTACCACGTATGCCAAGCGTCGATCTGAATGCCGATATGGGCGAAAGCTTTGGCCCTTGGAATATGGGCGATGATGAAAGTCTGCTGAAAATTATCACATCCGCCAATATCGCTTGCGGCTTCCATGCCGGCGACCCGGACGTCATGGCCAAGACGATGACCTTGGCCGCCAAAAACGGCGTCGGGATAGGCGCGCATCCCGGCTTCCCCGATCTCCAAGGATTTGGCCGCCGCAACATGAAAGTGCCCCATGCCAGCCTGCGCAATTTGGTTCGGTATCAACTGGGGGCGGCAATCGGAATGGCCAAGGCCGTTGGCACCGAAGTGCGGCACCTGAAACTTCACGGGGCGCTGGCCAACATGTGCTCGGTCGATATCGACATGGCCCGAGCCTGTTATCAGGGCGCGCTGGATGTCGATCCGGACATCATCATCATGGTTTTGGCCGTTACCAAACAAGAAGAAGCCGTGCGCGAACTGGGGTGCAAGTGGGTCGGCGAGATCTTTGCGGACCGGGCCTATAACGGCGACGGAACTCTTGTCGACCGCGGCCTGCCCGGCGCGGTTATTCATGACCCCGAAATTGCCGGACCGCGCATCCTGAACATGGTGCGCGAAGGTGCCATCATCACCGAAAGCGGCCAGCGGCTTGAGACATCCATCGACACGATCTGCCTGCATGGCGACGGTCCAACCGCGGTACAAATCGCCCGTTCGGTTCGCACATCCCTGATCGACGGCGGGGTCGATGTGACAAAATTCATGCGGTAGAAAGAAGGGCGTAATCCTGACGATCTATCCTCTGACTGTTGCCTGTACGGAATACAGACCCTAGCATGCCTGACAAGTGCATGTTCTGAATACCACAATTCCAAGCAACGCCATGCCGGACCGGTATAGGCAAGGAGGTTGGCCAATGTCTTTTGATCTGATGAATTACGAACCACGCGGCGACAAAAAGAACTCTGAGTTCTTCCACCAATATCTGCCGATGATCTACGAACGCCGCCAAAGCTCGGGCGTGGCTGATCAGGTCGGGGCGATGCAGGCGATCGTCATTCAGGTCGAACCGGACGCGATGTTCGACACGCTGATCGAGCTTTATGTCATGACACCCTACCGACATACGGCCAGCTATCTGGGTCAGACGCACAAATTTGCGGTCATGCACTCACACACCGATTATCCTGCGATTATCGTCATGGCGCCACTAAGCCCGACCTTCGAAGACTATATCCCGCGCATCAACCGTATGTACCCGCTGGCCCGCAACACCCCCCAGACCCGCTATGTCGGAGAGATTTATGGCGCCACGGACCTCAAGACCCTGACCAAAACGCTTGAAGATCAGAACATCAGGTTTGAGTACAAGGGAGACACCGAAAACCCGTTCTACACTTCGGACGGGTTCAGATTTACGTCGCCGTCCGATTTCACCTGTAACAGGGTTGGATACTCATCCCTGGATTTCAACGACACCGACAGCCTCGGTTTGGGTGACCGGATATTGCTGAGCAATGACGAACAGGCGCGACTGGATCAGGCGGCGGCGTTCGGGGCAGACAGCAAAATCGCGCCTTTGATGCTGGGGGTCGACCACCTTGCAACACGCATTCTGGCCGGCGAGCGTGAGGACGCGATCCTCGAGTTTCTGACCATGGTGCCCTATTACTTTTGGGGCGCGTACAACATCTTTGAGATGAACTCGTCTACCAATGTGAACCGAAACGCGAATGTGGACGATGACAAGAAATCCCCCGCCAAGGTCTTCACCGCGAACAACACGCCCTCCTTCGTCAATTCCTTTGAACAGCTGCCGATGCCAACCGAGGATTTCGTGCGGAACTTTGGCCGTCGCCTGCACCACATGGCAATCGAGATTCAGGACGGCGACCACGGCGCGGGTGAAAAGAACGTCGATTTTGTGGTCAACACACTCAAGGATGAAGGGGTGCCGTTCCTAGCCCATGTGGTGGGCGAGTGTAAGGATGATCCGAACCTCAAACAGATCTTCTCAAAGCACTCGAAGTACACGCTGTTGATCACCGAGTATATCGAACGCTGCCACCACTATGACGGGTTCTTTACCAAAGATAACGTTGCCGCGCTGACCGCTGCGGCGGGTCAGGATGAACAATACGAACACGGCCACGTCTTCGACTGACAAAAAAAGGCTGCGAGTTTCCTCGCAGCCCAGATCCATTCAGGAGAGTATGTCGAGCCTTATGACGGCCCGATCATGAAACAAGTCACATTCCGGGCCTGCAACCGGCGGCAGGCCAGATCGGCCTGTTCGCGGGTCATGCCCTGAAATGTCGCGTCGAAGCCGCGCGAGCTTTGGTTCACCTTGCGCAGCGTGCCTTCCAAAGTGGTCATTTCCGACAGGGCCGTTTTCAGCAAAATCTTTTCCGCCTCATATCGGGTGGTATAACGGCCAACGTTCACGCCCCATAGCCGTCCGCCCGATGTTGACAGTCGGGTCACGATCTCTTGCTCGGGTTCGGGCTGCACTGCCGGATCGGTCGAGGCCAGTACCAGGTCAGCCGGGCGCGCAGCGGGACGGGGTGCGTCACCGTCACCAGAGGGCTGAATGTCGGCGGCCGCGATTGCTGCAGCGATACCATCCTTGATGCGCGTGCCATTTTTGGCAGCCGTCTCAGCCACGGCGCCAGCAACCTGAACTGCAGCACCCGGTCCGGGGCGCAGAACGGGGCGCAGACTGGATTTTGGCGCGATAGTCAGGGCCGCGACTGTCGCTCCCAATCCTGCGTTTCCGGCATAGGTCGGGCGCGCCGGCTTGCGGATCGGGGCACGCGAGGGGGCGCGGCGAAAGCCCATATCCAGCAATTCGGCCACTTTGGCGTTCCGCGATGCGCCGGATTTACCGCCAAAGACAGTTGCTATGATGCGTTCGTCCTTGCGCTTGGCCGATGCAACCAGGTTAAAGCCCGCAGCCCGCGTGTATCCGGTCTTGATCCCGTCCGCGCCTTTATAGGCCGCCAACAGGCGACGGTTCGTGTTTGGAACCGTCTTGATCCCCGCATGAGTGGATTGGCGTGAGAACAGGTTGTAATACTGCGGATAATCATAAAGCAGGTGGCGACCCAACGTGGTCATATCCCGCGCGGTCGACAAGTGACCTGATTCCGTCAGGCCATGTGCGTTCTTGAACGTTGTGCGGCTCATACCCATGGCCTTGGCCGTGCGCGTCATGCGACGGGCGAATGCTGCTTCGGATCCACTGATCGCGATGCCAATCGCCGTGGCCGCATCATTGGCGGACTTCACGGCAGCCGCCCTGATCAGATATCGGAACGCAATGGTTTGCCCGGTGCGAAGGCCCAGTTTCGAGGGGGGTTCAGAAGAGGCCTTTTTTGTAATCCGAACGGGCGTGTCTAAGGTGATCTCACCATTCCGCACCGCCTCGAATGCAATGTAGAGTGTCATCATCTTGGTCAGAGAGGCCGGATGCAGTCGGGTGTCAGCATTGCGCGAATGCAGAACCTCGCCTGTCCGGGCGTCGATGACCATCGCCGCATATGGTGCCGCAAATCCCTGCAACGGCGCGAAGGAGAGCAGCCACAAGAATGCTATAAGAAATAAGCCCATCCGGGCCGGAACTGTCCGCCGAACCTGCACGATCTTTGCCTCTGTCTACCTCAGGCCGCCGGGTTTTCCCGGTCAGCGTTAATTATTTTTTATTGCCTACAAGGCTAACACAGAGACCCAATGAAATAAACCGAAAGCGTGCAAATTCGCTGTTTTGTTAAGCGTCCGAATCGGCACTACATGTAGACGCGCGCAGCCCGCAACCTACCACATCCACGCAAATTGAACCCCTTAGCGTAATTCCCGCCCCGTTTTTTGAAAACTGAGACCAATTGGCAACATCAACTTAGGCGCTGAACCAGATCGGCAAGTTCGCCCAAATCCCGCATCTCGCGATAGCGCGGATTGCCCGCAGGGGTTTCGGCCTTTTCGATCTCCCAAACCAACCCATGGGGCACATAGACGCCCCAACACCCGGCCTGAATTGGGGCAACGACATCGGACCGCATCGAATTGCCTACCATCATTGCAGATTCGGGCCCGTCACCATGCCGCGCAAAGATATCGCGGTAGGTTTGTGCTGACTTTTCGGACACGATTTCGACCTCGTCGAACAACTCTCCCAGACCGGATTGCGCCAGCTTTCTCTCTTGATCGATCAGGTCGCCCTTGGTGATCAGAATCACCTTATGCGTATCAGTCACCGCTTCGATGGCCTCGCGCGCGTGGGGCAAAAGCTCGATCGGGTGGGCCAGCATGTCCTGCCCCGCTTCGACCAACTGGCGGATAACCGAGGCTGGAACACGGTCGTCGGTCACTTCGATTGCGGTTTCGATCATCGACAGGGTGAAGCCTTTGATTCCGTAGCCGTAGTGCCGGATATTGCGTTTTTCCGCAGCAAGCAGCCGATCCAACAGGTGATCGCGATCAGCGTGATCGGCCAGCAATTCCGTGAAATGGGTCTGCGTCAGTTTAAAAAACCGCTCGTTGTGCCAAAGCGTGTCGTCGGCGTCGAACCCAATTGTGGTCAGCGCTTTTTCCATTTCGATTACGTCCTGCTGGCTCTTTTCTCTGGCCCCATGCACGTTATATAACCGATCAGACAAACCGAAGCCTGAATCGGACAAAGGCGCAATGACTGAACACAAATGGATGATGTCTGACCAACCGGACAACGACGATGATCCGTCGCTGTTGGTGCAGACGCGCCCTAAGACCAAGCGCCCGCCGTTGTACAAAGTACTGCTGCTGAACGACGACTACACGCCGATGGAATTCGTGGTGCATGTGCTGGAGCGTTTCTTTGGCATGAGTCATGCCGAGGCGTTTGAAATCATGTTGATCGTCCACAAGAAAGGCGTCGCCGTGGTTGGCGTGTTCAGCCATGAGATCGCCGAAACCAAAGTGGGCCAAGTCATGGACTTTGCCCGCAGGCACCAGCACCCCCTGCAATGCACAATGGAACGGGAAGAGTAAGGCCACCTTAGCCTTCTCTCTCATATTTGCCGATGTCCCCTCGTCTTGATCTTGCCCTGCAAAGCGGCCTTGAGCTGTCGCAATCACTCAGCGTGCTTGGACCGTCATCCGACAGCGATCTGTCGGCCCTGCCGCGTGAAACGCAGGTGGTGCAGCCATTCAAACCGTTTCACGACCACTTTGCCGGGCAGGGCTTTGCCGCTGTGCCGGAAGCCCACGACCCTTGTCAGGATGCCATCGTGATCCTGCCCCGCGCCAAGGCCCTGGCGCGCAGCATGGTGCATCAGGCCTGTCAGCGGGCCAGCGGACTGATTGTCATAGACGGCGTCAAAACCGACGGCGTCGATAGCCTGCTGAAAGACATCCGCAAACGCGTTGACGTCGAGGGGCCCATCGCCAAGGCGCATGGCAAGATATTCTGGTTCCACTCCGCGCCCGAAGCTTTTGCCGACTGGGCCGCCCCGGACAATCAGACAGTCGATGGCTTTCAGACCGCGCCCGGTGTGTTCTCGGCTGATGGGATTGACCCTGCCTCGGCCCTGCTGCTGGGCGCATTGCCCGAAAAGCTGGGCGCAAGGATCGCTGATTTGGGCGCTGGCTGGGGGTATCTCGCAGCCGGTGCGCTAAAGGCCGCCAATCCGCGCGCGTTGCATCTGGTCGAGGCCGACCAGATCGCCCTTACCTGCGCACGCATCAATTTGGCCGAGACCTGCGCGCAGTTTCACTGGGCCGACGCCGTCACGTGGAGCGCGCCGGAACCGTTGGACACGGTGATCATGAACCCTCCGTTCCACACGTCGCGTGCCGCCGACCCTGAGCTGGGTCAGGGCTTTATCAAATCCGCAGCTCGAAACCTGACCCGGAGCGGCAATCTGTGGATGGTCGCAAATCGCCACCTGCCCTACGAGGTCACGCTGGCCGAAAATTTCGCACAGGTTCGCGAGGTGTCCGGCGACAATCGGTTCAAGGTGTTTCACGCCTCTCGCCCTCGACGGTGATCCCGGTTAACCTCTGCCGCAAATCAGGAGACAACGCATGTCCTTTTCCATAGCCGGCAAGACCGCCATTGTCACAGGCAGCGCCAATGGTGTCGGACTGGCCATCGGGCGCCACTTTGCGGATGCCGGGGCCAATGTCATGTTCGCCGACATGGACGAAAAACGGCTGTCCGACGAGCTTGGCGAACAGGCCGATGACAGCAACATCCGGTTTTTTGCCGGCGACCTGCGGGAAAAGCTGACCATCGCGAACCTGCTGTCTGCCACGCTTGATGCGTTTGATCAGGTGGACATCCTGATCAATGGCGCGCGGCAGGTGATCCCGTCCGATCCGCTGGACGCGGACGACGATTCCGTGCGCATGCTGCTCAATCAGAACCTGATGCCCTCGCTGCGTCTAAGCCAGGCGGTCGCCAAACGCATGATAAAACAAGCAGGTGACACTGACGAAGGCCCCGCCGGGTCGATCATCAACCTGTCTTCAATCGCGGCGCGGCGCACCCACCCCGATCTGATGGCCTATTCCGTATCCACCGCCGCACTGGATCAGATGACACGTTCGCTGGCCGTTGCCCTTGCCCCGAAACGGATCCGCGTCAATTCAATCGCGCTGGGATCGGTCATGAGCGCCTCGCTGCAGTCCACGCTCAAGGAAAACCGGGACTTTCGCAACGATATCGAGAGACATACGCCCTTGGCCCGGATCGCAGCCCCGAACGAACTGACCGAAACGGCACAGTTCCTGGCCTCGGACGCAGCCGGCTTCATCACCGGACAAATTCTGACAATTGATGGCGGCCGCACCTTGCTGGACCCCGTCGCAGCTCCGGCTCATTAATCCCTATGTTCGATACCGAAAAATCAACCGCCGCCGCGTGGTTCCGCCAATTGCGCGATGAGATTGTCGCCGCGTTTGAGGCACTTGAAGACACCCACAGCTCTGGCCCTTTTGCAGACACAGCACCTGGCCGGTTCGAGGTCAAGGAAACCAAACGCCAATCCGAAGACGGCAGCGATGCGGGCGGCGGGTTGATGTCCGTGATGCGTGGCGGGCGGGTCTTTGAAAAGGTCGGCGTCAATGTTTCGACCGTATACGGCACTTTGGGTGCGCGAGCGCAACAGGCCATGGCGGCGCGTAAGGGGATTCCGGGGATGACCGAAGATCCGCGTTTCTGGGCGTCGGGCATCTCTCTGGTCGCGCATATGCAAAACCCGCATGTACCGGCCGTTCATATGAACACCCGCATGTTCTGGACCCCGCACGCATGGTGGTTCGGCGGTGGTTCAGACCTGAATCCCTGCATCGAATATGATGAGGACACAGCGCATTTTCATGCCACCCAAAAGGCGCATCTGGACCCGCATGGTCCCGGCCATTACCCCCGCCTGAAAGACTGGGCGGATGAGTATTTCTATATCCCCCACCGTAAGCGCGCCCGAGGCGTAGGCGGGATATTCATGGATGACTATTGCACCGGCGACTGGGCCGCAGATTTCGCGCTGACCCAGAATATCGGTCGCGCGTTCCTGCCTGCTTTCCTGCCATTGGTGGAAAAGCGCCGAGTCCAGGGTTTTGACGAAGCGGCCAAAGACACGCAACTGGTGCATCGGGGCCTTTATGCCGAATACAACCTCGTCTACGACCGGGGCACAAAATTCGGGCTGGAAACCGGCCATGACCCGGATGCGGTGCTGATGAGCCTTCCGCCAATGGCAAAATGGGCCTGATAGATTAGCGGAACCCAAAATCCAGGAAGTTGTCAAAGCAATAGCCCTGCGCGGACCCCGCCGACATGTTCTCACCCACACGTTTTACGGTAATCGAATATCCCGGCGTGGTATCGACACCATCGGGTGGGGTGAGTGAAAACTGCACCGTGCGCACGCCTTTTTCGTAGGCCCGAACTATATAGATACGCTGGGTTGCTTTTGTTCTCAGGCTGCGAATAGCAAAGTCGCCTATCCCGCACCAATACGCGACCGGGGCCGAAGACCCACTGACGGCTACCTCGTAAACACCGTTGTTCATAGGAGTGACTGTGGTTTTAAAACCCGGGTAAGCGCCGATTCCGATCCCAATTCCCTGTGCAAATAAAGGCGACACCGCAAATGTTGCCAGGGCCGCTATTTTCAAAACTCGCATAATGGCAATTCCTGTTTCGAAACACTTATTCAAGATCATACCGGACACGTGGTCCGAGTAAAGCGGCACCATTTTCGGGAATTTGGCCGACAGGACCCCGACACAAGAATACAGGCAAAACAGTATCATTTTGGGTCATAAGCAATTAGGATCAAGGCATATATTGGCTGGGGTTTGTTTTGAGCAAAGCGTTTCCAAATGACTGGTTTGATATCCCGTCCGAAAAATACGCGGATTTCGGCGCAATGTTCTATCTTGCATCGCTGACCAATACACACAGGCCGCGCACCCTCGGGCAGGTGCTCTATGCTTTTGAAACGCCTTTTCGGCTGAACCAGTACCACATTTTCCGGCAGAACGGTTTCCCACGCGGGTTTGTGACCTTCGCGGGCCTCAGCCCCGAAGCCGAGCGTCGGTACGCCATTCAGGAAAAACCGCTGAAAGATACGGACTTTGCCAGCGGCACGTCCTTCTGGATCGTCGACCTTGTGGCCCCGTTTGGACAGACCAACCAGATCGTCGAAATACTGAAAAAAGAAACCCCCCACCCTCGGGTTCGAACCAATCGGATGGACAGCGACCTGACCCGAAATCGCATCGTGGAGTGGACCCGCGACGACGCGGGGGACGTACACATGAAGCTTTACCGGAAGAAAGAATTTCGTGAGGTCCTGAAAATGGAGGGGTCTTGAAATGGTATCGATCGTAGGGACAACAACTGGCTTTGTAACCGGAGATCCCCCTAATCAGGCCAGTGGCGATCTTGGCTTGACCGGCTTTCCTCGGACGCAATCCTGGTCGATCTCTGATCAGCCATCACTGGGCGTGGCCTCCATTAACCCAAATACCGGCGAATGGACCTACACGGTCAATCAAAGCGATTTTGACGATATCCCGTTCGGGACTACGGTCACTGATACCTTCACGGTACAGGTCACCGGATTGGACTTTTTATTCCAACCATATGACCTGACCCAAGAGATCACCATCACCCTTGAAGGCGTGTGCTTTACTGCAGGCACCTTGATCCTGGCTGAAAAAGGCAATCAAAAGATAGAAACCCTGAGCGTTGGCGACAATGTGATGACCGTAGATCGCGGGCTGCAACCGATCCGGTGGGTGGAAAGCAGCGCCTTATCGCCGGACCGATTGCGAGACAATCCGGCCATGCGCCCGGTTCGGATCAAAGCTGGCAGCCTTGGCGCAGGACGGCCCGAACGCGATCTGCTGGTATCACAGCAACACCGCATTCTGGTCAGCGGACCAAAGGTCGAGCTTTTGTTCGGCGCGCCCGACGCGCTGGTTGCGGCCAAGCACCTTTGTTCCTGGCCAGGTATCGCGATTGACACCTCGGATGACCCGGTCGAGTATTTTCACATCCTGCTGGATAGCCACGAAATACTGACAGCCGAGGGCGCACTGGCTGAAAGCCTCTATCTCGGCGAAGAATCCCTGTACACTCTGTCCTCGGACGCATTGCAGGAGCTCGCCGCCATTTTCCCGGACACAGCCATGCCGAATGGGCTAGGATTCGGCCGAGCAGCCCGCCTGATCCTGCGAGAATTCGAAGCCCGCGCGCTGGCTTAGACCCCGCGCAAGTGCCCACCCACGTCTTGCGGTGCCAGTGCGACCGTTTTGATGACCGCAAAACAGGGTTTGCCCGGTTCCAATCCCAACGCTTCGACGGAACGGCGGGTGACCCGGGCTAAAACAGAACCCGCAGGTGTTCTTACGGACACAATCGCCCCCGGCCCCTCGCCTGCGCGGATCGTGTCGACTGTTCCTTCCAGAACATTTAAAGCCGAAAGACCCTCGGGGCGTTTGCTGGAAAGAATAACCTCTTGCGCGGGAATGCGGATGCGCAATTCTTCCGCAATTTGCAGAGGTATCCGGGGCAGAAACAAGGGCGACCCGCCCGCGTCCAGCTCGGTCAGCCCATCCGAATGATGTTTGACGACCCGAACCTGCAACACTGCACCGACAGCCCGCACACCAGCCGGTGCGACCGACGGATCGGCCAGTACATCAGAGGCCGGGCCATGCCGTAAAACTTTGCCCTCTTGCAACGCGACAACCGATGTCGCCAAGCGCGCAACTTCCGCAGCCGAGTGTGTGACGTACAAAATCGGCACCGAAACCTCGTCCCGCAGCCGTTCAAAATACGGCAATATCTCAGCCTTTCGCGCGTCGTCCAATGCGGCCAGAGGCTCATCCGCGAGGATCAACCGTGGACTGGCCAGAAGAGCGCGGCCAATGGCAACGCGCTGCTTTTCCCCGCCGGACAACCCCGAGGGGCGCCGGTTCAACAGGTGCCCGATCCCCAGCATTTCGATCACTTTGTCCGGGCTTTCGCGGCGCGCACCCTTGGGCGCGAACCATTTTCCGTAGAACAGGTTCTGGCGCACAGTGAGATGTGGGAAAAGACGACCTTCCTGAAAGATGTAACCCAGCCGTCTTTTGTGCGGTGGCAACCAGAGGCCTTGCGCGGTGTCAAACAGCTCCCACCCGTCTACAGCAACCCGACCGGCCATGGGTTTCACCAAACCGGCGACGGCATTTACGATTGTTGTCTTTCCAGACCCGGACCGCCCAAACAGAACCGTCACGCCGGGTGGGGCATCAAAACTCAGATCCAGCTTGAGGTCGGGTAGATCGTGCTGCAGGCGAACGGACAGGCTCATGATCCGGCCACCCGCGCCGCAACGCGCCGCCCAATGAACTCGGACAACAGCAGCGCGCTCATGGCAACCACGATCGAGATGACCACTAAACGGGTGGCCGCCGCTTCGCCGCCCGGAACTTGCAGGAAGGCATAGACTGCTGACGGCAGGGTTTGCGTCTGACCCGGGATGTTCGACACAAAGGTAATCGTTGCCCCGAATTCTCCCATCGCTTTGGCAAAGGCCAGTATTGCCCCGGCGATAACGCCGGGCAGGATCACCGGAAGGGTCACCGTGGCAAACACAAAAAGGCGTGATGCACCCAGTGTGGCCCCGGCCTGTTCCAGTTTGGGGTCCACAGCTTCGATCGACAGGCGTATGGCCCTCACCATCAGCGGAAATGCCATGATACCCGCGGCAAGGGCAGCCCCGGTCCAACGAAACGCCACGACAATTCCGATCTCTGCCAGCAACTTGCCCAGCGGCCCCTGAATCCCAAAAGTCAGAAGAAGCAGATAGCCGGTCACCACCGGTGGCAGGATCAAGGGCAGATGCACCAGCCCATTCAAGACCTGCCGACCCGGAAACCGCCAACGTGCCAGCGCGTAGGCAACGAATATGCCCAACGGCAATGTCACCAGTGTTGCCCAAAACGACACACGTAGCGACAACTTCAGCGCCTCAAGCTCTGCAGGTCCCAACCACCCCATACCGCTATCCGTTCGGCAGGGTGAAACCCTGCTTTTCAAACACAGCCCGCGCCGCCTGAGATTGCAGGTGGTTCAGAAACACCCGCGCGGATTCACCGCCGGCAGCCGTCAGAGCCGCCGGGTAGATGATGGGCGGATGCAGGTCGGGCGAAAACTCTGCGATAACACGAACCCGCCCCTCGACCTGCGCATCGGATCGATAGACGATCCCCATTGGGGCAGCACCTGTGGCAACAAGTGCAAGGGCTGCGCGCACGTTATCCGTCTGTGCGATCTGACCCTCAATGCCCTGCCACAGCCCCAGGCTTTCCAACGCCGCCTTTCCGTAAATCCCTGCCGGCACGGCATCAACCAGCGCCATGGCCAGATATCCACCTTTCAGTGCGGAGGCCAAAGCGACCCCGGGCCGCATTTCGCCAATGTCAGCCCCTTCGCCCCCAGCGACCAGAACCAGGCCATTGCCCAGCAGATCTACACGTGTAGTGGGGTCAATCAGGCCCTGATCTTGCAGCACATTCATCCAATCCACGTTGGCGGAAATGAACAGGTCTGCCGGGGCACCCAACTGAATCTGGCGCGCCAGAACGGACGAGGCCGCGTAAGATACAGTTATGCCCCGCCCAGTTTCCTGCTCAAATTCAGATGCCACCTCATCAAGCGCAGTCTTGAGGCTGGCCGCTGCAAACACCAAAATCCCCTCGGCCCCTGCTCGAAGCGGGGCCAGCGTCAAAGCGCCCAGAACCAGGGCCGCAATCAGAACTCGGCGCGCGTGGGACAGGATCGGTTTTCTCCCGCCTGGAAAGTTGCAGTTCCTTTGGGGATATCTGAGGCGGCAGGTGACACGCAAGCGCCTTTGCAATCACCCACGACGTAGAACGCAAAACGACAGGCCCCTCACAATCGAAACGACCCCGCAACACAAGGCACGACGAATTTCCCGCCCGATTGAATTGTCAGTGGCTAACAAATCAGATTCTGGGAAAGAAATTCTGCCAGACCCTCTTGCACCCGGGCGCAGGCTTAGCTAAATGCACCGTCACGGGTGATTAGCTCAGTTGGTAGAGCGCTTCGTTTACACCGAAGATGTCGGGAGTTCGAGTCTCTCATCACCCACCATCCTTTCCCAGCAATGTATCAAGGTTTTACGCGACTAGCACCTATTGCAGTGTTGTGCGTGAAACTGTGTCCGCTACGCCTCCGCTGCACTTAAACGGAAAAGATGTCTCCAACACAGGAGATATGGGCCATGGCAACAATCGTAAAACGCCCTAGCGGAAAGTGGCAAGCGACGGTTCGGAATGACGGTCAATCTCGATCTAAGTCCTTTCTAAAGCGTGCTAATGCGGCGAAGTAGGTGCGAGAGAAGGAGTTGAACGCTGACAGAGGATTGTTAACCCCAACCCTCGGTGTGAGCGCATCCGAGATGACATTTGGTGAAGTGCTGCGAAAATACCGAGATAAAGTCACGAGCGAGAAACGGTGCGCTGACAATGAAAGTTTTGCAATCAACGAGTCACCTACACCGCTGCTAATGTCGAAACCCAAACCTGACCCAATCTACATTTAGTTTTTTTAAAGTACCGGCCGCCTTTTCTGCTAAAATGCTACCCGATCGCCCCCCTTCAAATCCAGAATTTCCCTGGCTTCGTCGGGAGAAGCTACCCGACTGCCCAAGTCCTCTACGATGCGGCGGATTTTGGACACCTGTTGAGCATTGCTCTCGGCTAGTTCGCCTCGAGAAATAAATAGGCTGTCCTCCAGCCCTACACGAATATTGCCACCCATCTGGCTTGCCGTCGTGGCAAGCGACATCTGTGCCCCGCCAGCCCCCAAAACCGACCACCGATAATCGTCACCAAAAAGCCGGTCGGCGGTGCGTTTCATGAAGATCAGGTTGTCGACCTCGGGTCCGATGCCGCCGAGGATGCCAAAGATAAATTGAATGAATATGGGTGCCTTGAACAACCCGATATCCATGCAGAATTTCAGGTTGTACAAGTGGCCGACATCGTAACATTCGTGTTCGAATTTGATCTCATGTGGGGCCAGGGTTTCTGCCGCTTCGCGAATGTCCCGGAATGTATTGCGAAATATGTTCTGATCGGAATTTGCGACATAGTCCTTCTCCCAATCAAACTTCCAATCGTCATCGCCATACCGGTTAGCCAGCGGATGAAACGAGAAGTTCATCGAACCCATGTTCATCGAGCACATTTCGGGGCTGAAGGTCTTGGCCGGTTTGATCCGGTCCTGAATAGACAAAGTCAGCGATCCACCGGTCGACAGGTTCACGACAGCATCTGTCGCTTGTTTGATGCGCGGCAGGAAAGGTGCGAAGTCATTCGGGTCGACCGATGGTGAGCCATTCTCGGGGTTGCGCGCATGCAGGTGCAGGATCGACGCGCCGGCCTCGGCAGCGTCAATCGCCTGACGCGCGATATCATCATAGGTGTACGGAAGTGCATCCGACATGGTTGGCGTGTGGATAGCGCCGGTTACGGCGCATGTGATGATCGTTTTTTTCTGACGGGCCATGGGTTCAGTTTTCCTTGGATTGTCCGATGTGCTTGACGCGATAGCCCAGCGGGAAAAGTTGCAGGTCATAACGGCTGCGGATAACGCCCCAGATGCCTTTTGGCGCCTTGAGCATGACAACGATTGCGACAACGCCGAGAACGATCAGATAAGTTGTACCGAGGTCTGCGAGTGTTTCGCGCAGGGCGAAGAAAACCAACGTACCGATAATCGGCCCTTCGATGGTTCCGATGCCGCCGATCACCACGATGAAGATAACAAAGGCGGTCCAGTCATTGACGCTGAACGCCGCATCCGGCGAAATGCGCAGTTTTTGCAAAAAGATGAGCGCGCCGATCATCGCTGTGAATGCCGATGTGACGACATATACGATGAACTTTGTGCGCCAGATATCAATGCCAAGACTACCGGCAGCCAGTTCGTTGTCGCGAATTGCCGTCAGCGCCAACCCTTGCCGCGAGCGTAGGAAGAGATACACGGCTGTCACCACCAGAACAGCGGCCCCGAGCGCCAGCCAATAGCTAAGCGCTTCTCGCATCGCACGACCCGACGCCAGCGATTTCACGATGGCAACGGGGAGCGAAGACCCCGATCCTCCGCCAAGCGCTGAGATTTGCGCGAAGCTCAATCGAAAGACTTCGGCGATGACCCAGGTGCCTATGGCGAAATAGGCGCCCCTTAGCCTGAAGATCAGAACAGCAACCGGGATTGAGATCAAAGCCCCCAGCACTCCCGCCGCTGCGATGGCGGCCAACGGGTGCAGCCCGCCCAACATCGTCAACGCAAAGAGCATATAACCACCGAAGCCCACATAGGCCTGCTGACCAACCGAGACGAGACCGGCGTAACCCGCCATGAGGTTCCAAAGGGTGGCGAGGGATAGGTAGAGAAACAACTCGCCCATCAGACGCATGTCAGCGCGGCCCGCCCACCAGGGCGCTGCTATCAGAACGAGTAGAGTGACCGCCGCAAGGATCGCAGCAACCCGGGCTGCTTTTGACGATCGAGATACGGAATAGTCCTGCAGATTCATCCTGAAATCCTCGGGAAGAGGCCGTTCGGACGAACGGCAAGAATGACAAGAAAGGCGATATGGCCAGCAAGCACCTGCCAACCCGGATCGATCTTGGCACCGATGGTCTGCGCAACACCAAGGATCACGCCGCCAACCAGTGTACCCCACAGGTTGCCGAGCCCCCCGATAATGACGGCCTCAAAGCCAAAGATCAGACGACCGCCGCCGATTGAGGGATCAAAGCTAGTCCGAATCCCAAGCAGGATACCGGCAATCGCAGTCACACCCAGGGCCAGAGCCATGGCCAGACCAAAGATGTGCCGACGATTAAGGCCCATGAGCTGGGCGATGTCCTGATTGTCCGAAACGGCACGGAACGCGCGCCCCAAAGCGGTATGATAGAAGGTCCATTGCAGCCCCCAGATCACCGCGATGGCGATACCGAAAGTGAGAAGCGGTAAGATTCCGAGTGCCACACCGCCCACGGCAACGCTTGCTGTTTCCAGCGCACCGGCATTCAATGTTTGGGGGTCTGCGGTGTAGACCTCCAGCAACCCGTTCTGGATGATCACGCTCAGGCCGAAGGTGACAAGCAAGGGCGGAAGAATATCGTCGCCCAAAGTTTGGTTCAGAAGGCCGCGCTGAAGGGCATATCCGATCAACGCCATGGCGGGAACAACGATCACCAACGCGGCCATCGGATGCATTCCCGTCGCGGTCGTAACCGTCAGCCCGAGATATGCGGCCAGCACAATCAGGTCACCATGGGCAATATTGACCAGCCGCATGACTCCAAAGATCAATGACAACCCTGCCGCGAACAGGGCGTATAGCCCGCCGAGTAGAGTTCCCTGCACGATAGCGTTCAGCCATTCCATGTTATTCGATCCCGAAATAAGCGCGCGAGATGTCTTCGCGCGAAACGGTGTCAGACGCGCTTTCCAGCGAAACGCGTCCCTCTTGCAAGCAGTAGACCCGGCTCGAGACCGACAGTGCCTTGGTGATGTCCTGTTCAACGATGATCGCGCTCATACCCTCGCCAATAATACCGGGCAGCGCTTCGTAGATGTCTTTGATGATTATCGGCGCCAGCCCGAGGCTAACTTCGTCAAAGAGGATCAAATCGGGATTGGCCATGAGAGCGCGCCCGATAGCAACCATCTGCTGTTGACCGCCAGAGAGCGAAGTAGAGGCCTGATCTTTTCTCTCTTCAAGAATTGGAAATAGATCATAGACGGCTTTCAGATCCCAGGGGCCTTTGCGGCCAACTTGCGCACCTATCATCAGGTTTTCTTTGACTGACAAAGAGGGGAACAATTGACGACCTTCTGGAACCATGGCGAGGCCAAGTTCGGCAACCTCGTCCGCTCGAAGTCGGCTGACATCCTGCCCCCGGTAGTGGATCTGACCCGGTCCGTTCGTCAGCAACCCTGTGATGGACCGCATCAAGGTGGTTTTTCCCGCACCATTTGCACCAATAATGGCAAGGACTTCGCCCTCGCCCACGTCCAGTTCGACGTCGTAGAGCGCTTGGAAGTCGCCGTAGAAAGAGTTCAACCCGCGTGTCTGGAGAATTGGATCAGGCATCGGCTTCGATCCCCAGATATATCTCTTTGACCTCAGTGCTTTCCATGATTGCCTGCGGCTCGCCCTCGGCGATCTTCTTTCCGAAGTCGATAACGATCAGGCGGTCCACAACGGCCAACAGGGCGTGCACAACGTGTTCGATCCAGATGATGGTGACGCCGGAGGCATGAATGTCCTTGATGGTTTGAACCAGTGATTTGCACTCGGCTTCGGTCAGCCCACCGGCGATTTCATCCAGCAGCAGCAATCTTGGCTTGGCGCAAAGAGCGCGCGTCAGTTCCAGGCGTTTTCGTTCCAGCAATGTCAGGCTACCTGCAAGAACGTTTGCCTTTGGCAGCAGCTCCGTTTGATCCAGTACTTCCAGACAAAACCGTTCAGCTTGGTGCCCACGCAGCCCAGCCGATTGCGTGGCAGCGATCATGGCGTTTTCGAAAACGGTCATGCCCGAAAACGGCTGCGGGACCTGAAACGAACGTGCGATCCCTGCATGGCTGCGTCTTGCGGCGCTCCATTTGGTGACGTTCTGACCATCAAAGTCGATACGTCCGGAATTCGGTTTCAGCGTTCCTGTAATCAGGTTGAACATCGAGGTTTTACCGGCGCCATTGGGGCCAATCACCCCAAGTGCCTCACCTTGTTGGACCTGATAGTTCAGCGCATCGGCGACAGTGACTGCGCCAAATGCTTTGCTTAGGTCTTGGAGATTCAGGATTGTTGTCATGCTTTTCTCGGATGAAGGGTTCGGCGCCAAGATCGGCGCCGAACAATTGGTCAGCCCAGCAGCTTCATGTCTGCCGTCACCGGAACCTCGGGCGCGGTGCTGTTTGCAACGATCTGCAACTCGAACCCGTCTCCGGACTTCTGCCACTGACCGCCGACCAGCGGTGTTTTGGTGACATTGTTGATCGGCCCATCACCCCAGTTCACCGGCCCGACGATTGTGTTTAGGTTCGTGGATGTGATTGCCGAGATGATCGAAGACGGGTCTTCCAGATCATCAGCCCTTTTGATCACGTCCGCGACGACCTCGAACAGAGCGTGTTTGAAGCCAAGCGGTTGCGTCCACGGACGCCCCGACTCTGCTGTGTACCCTTCTGCCAGTTGTTTCGACGAAATGCCGGTCAGCGAGGACGAGAACGGGTGATGTGGAGACCACCAGACCTCGGTCGACAATCCATCGCCACGATCGCCGAGCGATTCAATGACAGACGGGAACAACAGCGCCTTGCCGATCGTGACAACCTTGGGGTTGAACCCCTGCTGTGCGGCCTGGCTCCAGAACGTTGCGAAATCCGGCGGGATCATGTTGCCGGTAACGATTTCACATCCAGCCGCCTTAAACGCTGCGATCTGGTTTGAGAAGTCGTCAGACAACGGCTGATAGCGACCGGGATCGGTCAGCGTGTATCCTGCAGCAGCAAGCGGTTTGGGCAGACCCAGTTCCGCATCACCCCAGGCATTGCCATCGGCATCATTGGGGAAAAGACCGCCCACGGTCTTGGCCACGCCTGTCTTGTCCCACATGTCGAGGAACGCGGCGATAACGTCTTCAAGACCCCAGAAGAAGTGATAGGTGTTCTCAAACCCTTCGCCCGGAACGCCGTTGCGGCCAAAGAAGTACGGCTGCCATGGGCAGTCGGTTGTGATGCAGGGAACTTCATTAATCTCTGCCTGATCGGCGACAGGGTTCACCGTGTCCGGCGTTGAAGCCGCAACAATGATATCGACCTCATCTCCCAGAATCAGGTCAGCGGCGACCTCGGCTGCGCGGTTTGGATTGGACTGGCTGTCTTTTGAAATGATCTCGACATTCCAGGTCTTGCCATTGTTGTTCAACCCGGCCGAAAAGACCTGCTGGATAGCTTGCAACACATATTCGTCGGCCTCGGCAAAACCGGCCAGTGGTCCGGTGCGCGGGCTGACATTGCCGATCCGCAGCGTCGGGTTCGCGGCATAGGCTCGCGTTGCCCGAAGGATGGCCGGAGCAGCGATTGCCGCTGTGGCACCGGCTATGAAACCACGCCTTGTGGCTGTTTTGAAAGTCCTTGTCATTGCGTCCTCCCTTCACCGGCCTCCCGCCAGTGTTTGATTGATCTTACAAAGTCTTCTCGAGATTCTTCAGATGCGTTGCGACACGCTGGCGAACTTCATCCGCCTCGCCCTCGGCCCATTTCCTGAACCCTTCTCCGGATTTCATGCCCAGCTTGCCCGCATCGACAAGCGCCCTGAGATAGGATGAAGGGCCCTTGTGCGCCTCAAGATCGTGCAGCACGTTTTCGTGGATATCGAGCGTCAGATCGGTGCCAACAAGGTCAGCGTTCTCCAACGGTCCAAGCACTGCCAGCCGGCGGCCAAAGCTGGACTTGATCACGGTATCAACCGCCTCTGCGTCGCAGATACCGTTTTCCACCAGACTGACCGCTTCCCGCCACAACGCGTGTTGAAGGCGATTACCGATAAAGCCGGGCACATCCTTTTCGACCATCACCGGAGTTTTTCCGGCATCCTTCAATAGATCGTACATTGTCTGTGCAGTCTCTGGGTCTGTCCACTCAGTCTTGATGACCTCGACCAACGGGATCATATGCGGCGGGTTCCACCAATGCGTTCCGATGGCCCGGTTTTTCAGCCGCAAACCAGACATGATCTGAGTGATCGGCATGACCGAAGTATTGGATGCGAGAATGCAAGTCTCTGGTGCGTGCGCCTCGATTTCAGCAAATATCGCTTGCTTAAGTTCCAATTTTTCCGGCGCCGCTTCGAAAACCGCGTCCGCATTTCGGACCGCGCTTTCCGTTGTCGCAAAGATCTCAATCATCTTGAGGGTCTTTGTGATTTTATCCTCGTCATCCCCCATCGCCGCCATGCTGGCGCGAATGCGCTCTGACACCGTATCCCGGGCTTCTTTCACCGGATCCGTGATGGCGACGTATTGACCGGCCTTCGCTAAAGTCAGGGCAATGCCATGGCCCATCAGGCCTGCGCCAATCACTGCCATCTGCTGTTTTTTACGCACCATCATTTAGCCCGCCGTATATCCACCGTCGGCATGAAGGATATGCCCGGTGTAGAAATCAGATGCGCGCGACGCGAGAAACAGTAGAGGACCGGCAAGGTCTTCTGGCTCACCCAGTCGCCCCTTGGGAACACGGGTAAGGAAGCCATCGCGCACCGCTTTGGCCTCGTCGGTTTCTTCGAACATCCAAGCTGTCAAAGGAGACCTAAACACTGTCGGCGCGATCGCGTTGACGGTAATTCCAGTCGGCCCTAGCTCACACCCCAAGGCTTTAGTGATCCCGTTTACTGCAGCCTTTGATGCGCAATACGCAGTATAGCCAGCCGGGTGGCCAAGGATACTACGAGCGGAACTGACGAAGATGATCTTGCCATATTCGCTGACCTTCATCTGTTTCGCAGCCGAACGCGCAAGTAACCAGCTTTGATTGACGTTGGCATCCATCACCGCATCAAAGGTTTCGGGAGCCATTTCGTTGATTGGAGCGACTTTGTTCATACCGGACGCGACGACGAGAATGTCCAGCTTGCCAAAACTGTTGACCGCTTCATCGACCAACGCGTCGCATGACGCTTCATCGTTTGGGCGTGTGTTCACTGTTACAACAGCAGCTCCGAGTTCCTCGCACTCTTTGGCAATCTCATCGAGCGCTTGTTGGTTGCCTGCTGCCAAAACCAAGTTGCAACCGGCCCCGGCAAGAACACGTGCGGCCACCATGCCAAAAGCCCCAGAGGCCCCCGTGATCAGTGCGACATTGTCCTTAACATCAAACATCTTGAGTGGATTAGACATACTATTCGTCCTCAGCTTTCTGGCGGGTACGGAATGACGACAAGCATCTTGCAGGTGTGGTTCGAACGGTTTTCAATTTTGCGCACTTCGCCAGGCACAATCGTGCAGCTGTCCATGGGTCCGAGGGTGGTTCCCACTCCATCAACGATGACGGTCATTTCGCCGTCCAAAACCACGTAGACCTTCTCGAACGGCGTAGAGTCCGGGCCCGCACCTCCACCCGGCAGGAACTGACTAAAGCCGATCCATTGATTTGTCGGCCCGCCTTCCTCGAACCCCTGCAACCGAAGCCCGTGGCATCCAAAGTGGTTCGGTGCTTCGTAGGGTTGGGCGTCTTTAAACCGCTTCAGATGCATGTTCGTCTCCGCTCAGGATTATAGTAATGGTGGCCGCCGGCGAACCGGCGACCGGTCCGTGAGTGTTCAGAATTCTTCGCCAGCTTCGATGCGATAGGACTGGTTCTTGTCGATCATCGCCACCAAGCGGATGATGCAGCCATCACCACGGTCCCAGTTCCAAGGGAAGAATGCGAAGGTGCATCGCTTGCCGGTCACCGCATCAAGGTCACCGCCAACATTTTCAATTCCAAGAATACCTCTGGAGAACAGCATATTGTGCACCGGTTCCCACTCAGGGAAGTCAACTTCCCAAGGAGTTCCACCTGACCACTCAAGATATTCCTTCTCAAGATGCGGCATGATCGGACCGTTTCGCTGCGGGCCGATGGCTGTTGCCAGCGGGTGGTCGTTTGCCTGGGTGTCATGCCCGACAACTTTCACACCTTTTTCGATCATCCACTCGGCGGCTGAAGGGACAAGACCCGGGCAGTAGGCGAAGTAGTCACCATCTTCGTACTGCTTGTGCCAACCGGTATTGATGATCAGAACGTCGCCCTTGCGGATCGCATGCCCGCAAGCCTTTTCCAGATCATCGCCTGTGATTTGCTCCCACTTTTTCTTGGGGACAGAAACCACCAGGCCCGAACCGAAGAAATGCGGCAGCGGTACCTCGTCGATGAACGGCGTTCCCTGAACAACATGCGCCGGCGCATCGATATGCGTGGTCACGTGCATGGTCGTGGTAATCGTTTGCGACAATACGCCCGACTTGGCCATATAGTGTTTTCGGTCGATCTGGACGTCTTTGAAATAGGGCCAGTTGGGACACTGGAACCCGTATCTGTGACTCAGGTTATAGAACTCCAACCCCATGTCATTGTCGGTGTTTGCCTGAAACTCAATGCCGCGGATTTCAACCATTGGGCATATCTCCTCTGTTCGCCGGCGAAGCGGCGTTGGTCGATTTGAATTGAATGGGTGGCCTCCCCACCTGTCCCGTATCATGATGCATACGCACCGCAATGCGGTCAACTTAAAACTCACATTACGGTTGACTTGCACCGCATAGTGGTACAGCTTGCCGGTGCGCCTGACACCCGCAGCGGCAGAACCAAGAAACGAAGAGGAGGTGTAAATGCCTGATAAAAATGACAAAGGTGGCATTCAGGTCATTTCAAGGGCAGCTTCGATTCTGCGTGTCCTGAAGGAAAGCCAGTCCGGAATGAGCCTGGGGAAAATTGCCGAACGCGTTGACCTGCCCCGCTCTACGGTACAGAGAATCACAAGTGCCCTTGCGGAAGAGAAGTTTGTTATTTCCGATGCGAATGGAGGCGGTCTGCGGCTCGGCCCTGAACTGAACGCCCTTGCCGGAGCGGCCCAATACAGCATTGTCGAGCACTGCCGGCTTCTTTTAACTGAACTGACACAAAAGACCGGAGAAACAACTGACCTAGCGGTTATGCGCGGTATCGGTATGGTTTTTCTGGATCAGGTTCCCGGCGTATACCGTTTGACGACAGTTTCGCAAGTGGGCGAGGTTTTTCCTTTGACCACCACGGCGAATGGCAAAGCATGTCTTGCCAAACTCAGTAAAGAAGATGCGATCAAGCTAATTCGAAACGAATGGGACCGGAACGGAATCCAGAGGAACTTAGATGAGTTTTTGTCCGAACTGGCCGTGATCCGAGAACAAGGCCTTGCCTATGACATGGACGAGCATTCTGCCGGTGTGTCGGCAATAGGATTTTCCTTCGTAGATTGGGTTGGAGATTTGCACGCAATCTCCATCCCGGTGCCAACGACACGGTTTTCACGACAAAAAGAAACTATTGAACAAGCGCTTCTTGAGACAGCCGCCAATATCCACCAAACTTTTCAATGACCTGACAAGCGAAGTTTGGGTTCGGTTGAACCGTGTACCCCGACTGACTCAATCGTACACTATAATTGGAAAAGACTCGGGAGAGCACTTTCTTGAAGAGAAAATGCTCAGACACCAAGGTCTACAACGGTCTCCAAAACCGCAAGCCAGATAGCCCATTTCCAAGCCGTTAACACAAGCGCTGTGTTAAGGCACTTTGGACAGTGACTCTAAAAATGCAGTTAAGTCTGCAATCTCCTGCTCAGACAAACTCAACTCCGAAAGAATGGCTTCACCGTCGGCGTGCAACCTTTCCGTATCAATTTCGCTGTAGTGCCTGATTACCGCATCCAAGTCGATCAGGCTGCCGTCATGCATATAAGGCGCGGTTTCGGCCACGCCCCGTAGGCTTGGCGTACGAAAGGTCCCAAAATCTGAGTGGCTCCTGCGGACACTGCGAACCACCCATGCACCTTGCTTTTCTGCATCGTCGCTCCAGTTGCCGTCCAATGTGTAAGCATTTGAAAGCAAAAAGTTCAATCCACCGAACCGCCCGTCGTCGACCTCGGTTTCGCTCAGAAAATATGGAACGCCTGCGTCATGGAACTCATTGTTGGAAAATCTCGGACCATTGTGGCAAAAAACACAGTTTCCACGCCCTATGAACAGCTGAAGACCTCGCTGGGCAGCTTCGGGGTAGTTCGCAGCG
Source organism: Ruegeria sp. Alg231-54 (assembly GCF_900143525.1). Taxonomy (GTDB): domain Bacteria; phylum Pseudomonadota; class Alphaproteobacteria; order Rhodobacterales; family Rhodobacteraceae; genus Ruegeria. The sequence continues at coordinate 25,898 of NZ_FREZ01000022.1, forward strand.
GCTGCTAAATCTTGGTTCTCCAATGCATCGCGAAAATCGTCAAATTGCGTCCGGCCGGTTGCCAATGTTTCCAAGTAAGCGGATAGCGTTTTGGCAGTGTTCACCAGCACAAGTTCTGGATCTTGAATCTGGATGTCGCCAAATATGGCTTCAAAATCATCAATGTAGATACTTTCCGAGATAGCTGCCTTTAGGCTTTCTTTACTGTGCGCCATCTCTTGTTCTTCGATGATCGGATGCAAGCTAGCTGCCCACAGGCTATCGCTCTTACCGCCCCAACCGTACCAGCGGAGACCAGCAAGGTTCCGCAGGGATGGAGTGTTTCGATCTACCAGGACGCGACCAAATGCTCGCGCGTCGGACGTGGTAAATGCCTGTTCAGGGTCATGACACCTTGCGCAAGAAAATGCGCTGTCGGCTGACAACACCGGATCGTTGAACAAGGCCGCTCCTAGCGCAATCGCTCTTGTATCGCTTGAAACCCTGTTGCTTGGATCCGACTGAAGCGAAATTGGCCATGGTCCGAAGGACAACGTTTGCTGAATTTCGTCATCAGACAACAGGACTTCAGAACGAACGGCCCCTGCTAGGACTACAAACGCCGCTGTCACCAGCACCTTCATTTTAGCACGACATCGGAAGTGTAGGATATCGATCGCCTGCCAAAGTTGGTGTCAACTCGCAGTTCCCACAGCCCCGGCATGTGAAACAGCATGTTATCTGCACGAAACACCCTATCGCCTAATGCGGTGATTTTGGGGGCGTAGTTTAGCCCGTGTTGGTGAGCAGGCATTATTGCATCGACGCGCACCTCACTCACGGCAACATCATCACAGACTGTCAGAAGAATAGAAAACGGTTGGGACAATCGAATTTCGTCGAGCGCCACATGCACCTTGGGTGCGTTTTGAATTTCCGAACTCATGCGTTGCCCTGCCGTTTCACAAGCGACGGCCGCGCCAGATGATACTAGAAACCAGACAACCCAGCGGATCATTCTGATGCCAGTAAACGTTCTGCGTTTGCGTATGCGATGTTGTCTGCGATCTGGTCCGGAAGCAAATCCAACCACTCCCGTGAAAAATCAGCATGAGGGCCTACGTAGTACCAACGCTCTGGAGCGAACGTATCCGTACCAACCATAAACCGATCCGGGTGCGCTTCGAACGCAGCCTTCCAATCTGGGTCAACACGGCCCCGCGAGACCATATCAGAGCGAAACGCAAGATCGGTCCAAAGCCTTGGATAGGTTTCCAAGGCATCAGTCACACTGGCCGGGTCGTCAAAGCCAGAGTGGGCCCACAATACACGAGCTTCGGGCCAGGCCTCAAAAATCAGGTCAACGGCCTCTCGATCGCCGTGGTGATGCAGAATTAGGTTCCGTTCTTTTGCCAGCGAGATCATATGCTGGATGACCGGTGTTTTGATATCATCACCATAAGCGTGAAACTCGCCGATGGCTTTGTATTCGTTCTTCGCCAGATTTGCTTCCAGATAACCGATTACCGTTTCATCGTGCATCCAGGTGTTGATCTCACCGCGGCGACGGTAGGGGCGAAGGGCTGGAACAACAATGTCCGGCGCTGCGGCCAACAGTAATTGGGTACCGTTGTCATCCGAGCTGGAAACCAGTGCTTTGCGCACGCCTGCGTCCCGAAGGATTTTGGCAACTTGTTCGGGAGGAACCTGTTTGACGGCATCATGGCTGTAATGAATATGCGCATCGAAGATCGGTCGCTCTTCTGCGATGGCAGTACCACAAAGAAGCGTTGCACCTAAAATTAAGGTATGTTTCAGCACCGCACCACCCTCAATAGCATTCAAACTCTGGCAAGCTTCACATCAAACTTTACGTGCAAGAAAGGTTCAGTGATCTTGCCAGAAAGTTCCATGCCTTCGGGAAATTCTGAAGCCGGCCTTTCAACATAAGTCATTACCAGGTCATCCCGAACACCAAACACTGTATCCTGATCCAGGTAGGGATCGTCGTCGGGGAAAATCTCGGTAACTAAGGAACGGTGCCCGGGTGCCTTAACGATATAGTGCAGGTGCGACGGTCGCCAAGGATGGCGACCGCAGGCGCGCAGAATGTCCCCGACAGGCCCGTCTGACGGCACGGTGTATTCGACTGGCTTGACGGTCGTGAATGCATACTTACCGTCCTCACCAGTTGTCATCAGGCCATGAAAAGAAAAGGTGTCCTGTTCTTCATCCTGGCTTGCATACATTCCATTTGGCGCCGTTTGCCAGATGTCGAGCTCTGCACCGCCAATCGGATTACCCTCTGCATCCCAGATAACGCCCTCGGCCAGCAAAACCGGCCCACCGTAGTGACGCTTCATATCACCACCGAATGGCAGTGGCGGTGCGCCAGAAACGTGAAAAGGCCCAAGAACAGACGAGCTTGTGGCATCTGGAGTTGAATGGAGCATATCCACCAGCGATGACAGTCCCAACACGTCCGAGGCCAAGACAAACTCATGCCTATCTTCGGTTTCCACAGCGGCGCACTCCTCCAGAAATGCAATTCCCGTGCGCCATTCGTCATGCGTCAGGTTGGTTTCACGGGCGAAATCGTGGAGGTGCTTGACCAGAGACCCCATGATTTCACGCATCCGCGGATCAGTATCCTTGGACAGGTATCCCATGAACACATCGGTGATATTGTCTTTGGTGACAGAGCGCATCTTGGCCTCCTTAAATCAGGGCAAGGCTGAGGATCGGGAACTCGATCAGAATGAACAGAACGATTAGCATTACAAAGGCGAAGGGCAGCGCGCCCATAAACACGTCTTTCAGCGAGATGCGGTCGTCATTGATCGTCGATTTGATGACGAAGCAGGATATGCCTAGTGGCGGGGTCAAAAGCCCGATTTCGGCGCCGACCACGGTGATGATACCAAACCAGATCAGCGACATATCCAGCGCTTCGGCCATAGGCAGGAACAACGGGACAACAATCAAAATGATGGATGCGGTATCGAGTAATGTTCCCAAAAACAGCATCAAAAGCACGTAGAGCAGCATGATCGACCAGAAGGACGCCGAATTTCCTGCAAGCAGGTCCTGCAACTGGTTGGGCAGCCCCGCCAGGCCCAGCATGCGGCTGTAGATCGAAGCCGCAGTGATCAGGAACAGGATCGCCGCTGTGATATGACCGGTTTCCAGCAGCGCGTCCCAGAACGCTTTTGAGGACATGGACCTGCGTAGGACAGCGATGATCAAAGCCACGAAGGCACCGGCTGCTCCTGCCTCGACCGCAGTAAGCCAACCGGTGTAGATACCGCCAAGAACGATAGTGATGATACACAGGGTTGGTAGCGTTTTGGACGCAATCTCGCGCCCGGACATCCATTCGGTATCTGCCACGATGCGGCCACCGACGAACGCCGGTGTGAATCGGCCCATGGCCCAGATCGCACCAACATAGGCGATCGCCAACATGATCCCCGGAATAATCCCCGCCAGGAACATGTCCCCCACCGATTGTTCGGCGACAAAGGAATAGATGATCAGCATCGCGGAAGGTGGGATGATCATACCTAGAACCGAGGACCCGGCCACCACGCCAACAGCAAAGCGTGGGTTGTAATCCTGCGCCATCATCTGCGGCACCGAGACTTTGGTGAACACGGATGCGGATGCAATGGACGACCCGGTCACGGCGGCAAAGACGGCGTTGGCTCCAACCGTCGCCATTCCAATCCCGCCTTTGACCTTGCGAAACCGCATGGTCATGACTTCGTAAATGTCCCTGCCTAACCCGGCTTTTGAAACGATGAGCCCCATAAAGGTAAACAGCGGGATAGTCGCGAAGCTATATTCCATCGCGCTGTCGCCGACCGCCACTTTCAGCAGGTTAAGCGCTAGCGTGAAGTTGTCCCGCATCAACCAGATCGACACGAACGAGACGACGCCCAGAGCGATCGGAATATAGACACCCGCGTAAATCAGGAAAACAATGGCAACGACCGAGATCAGGCCAATCTCAATCGGCGTCATTCTGCGGCCTCGTCATGTTCAGGGGTGCGAATAAGTTGCGGACGGTCCTGCGCCGTGACGACCTTTAGCAGGAAGATCACGCAGGCAAGCGCAGTACCGCACGCTATGACCAGTTTGACTGGCCACCATGGCAATGTGAAAAGACCGGGCACCCCGAAGTAGTCCTGTGTCTGCCACATGTGTAGGAATTCAGGAAATGTCACATACGCAATCAAAGCCATAAAGATCGCCGAGATGGCATTGATGATGCGCCTCAGGTTGGCTGTCAGGCCCGGGCGCCGATGGTGCAGCAGGTTCAGGAACCCGTCCGAGCGTGTTAGCCGGTCAACTCTGACCACGTCCGCCAACTGCAGAAAGACGATCATCACGACCGAAAACTGCACCATCTCATATGTGCCACGCAATGGGGCTGAAAACAGACCACGTGCAATAACGTCGACATTCAGAACAACCACCAACGCCAGGACGACGAGCGTACCCAAAGCGTTGGCGGCGATTGCAAGTGAATTGGCGACCCGCGACAGGCCGGAAACTGCGGTCTTCAGCATGAAAGGCCCCTTTCGTGGATCGCCAGACGGTTATTCGGCCGTCCAGTCGCGCACTCCGGTGAAACCGGCGTCTTGAAGCTTGCCAAGATAGGCGGCCAGCATCTCTGTGCCCTGTTCACCATTGTCATTCAGTGTCGCTGCCCATTCCTGCGCGACATTCGGCATGGCGTTTGCCCATGCGGCGCGGTCTTCGTCCGAAACCTCAACGATCGTTCCACCGGCCTCAACGTAAGCATCCCGCGAAGCAGCAGCCCTGTCCATCGCGATACCGGCGACATGGTCACGGTAATCGATGGCAACCGCCGTCAACACGTCTTTGACCTCGTCCGGCAAATTTGCCCAATAGTCAGCGTTGACCGTAATGGTTTTTGAATTCACAGCACCCAGATCGGCCTTGAGCATATAGGGCGCCACTTCAGCGATCTTGAACGTCTTCGCCGCTTCGGGCCACAGCATTCCACAATCAACCAGACCCGTCTGAAGCATGTTGTAGAAATCGGTCAGCCCACCGCGCACACCTGCCGCATCCTTGATGCCTTCGAGATACCGCAAGTTGAGGCCAGCACCGGCAATCTTGCGCCCCTCAAGGTCCGAAACCGAGGCAACCGGTTCCGTGCAGAAAATCTGATACGTGTCCAGAACAACACCCGTGGCCAGATAGACCTGGTTCTGTGCGGCAAACTCGTTCTGCATCGCCGGGTATTCGCGCGCGATTTCATCTACAGCCTTGGCCACGGCACGGGAATCCGATGCCACAAAGGGTGTCGATCCCGAAATACCCTGGCTTGGCAGCTTCGAGGAATGGAAGATGGTTGTAACGATGCCTATGTCTCCAAGGCCCAACTGGATACCTTCCAGAACGCCTTTCGGCTTTACGATTGAACCGCCATAATTCTCTTGCCAGTTCATCTTGTAGTTGCCGGCGTCAGCCAGTCGTTTGTCCACTTCCGGAATGAAGAAGTTGGTGAATTCTTTCACCCACAATGCCCGGTCCGGGTAGCCATCGATGACAACGGCAGAAATAGTTTCTTCTGCTGCGGTAGGCAGCGCCATGACGCTTGCCAGAGCAGCTCCGATAAGGCTGCGTTTGGTCCAGATTTTCATTTCTCTCCTCCCAGAAAGTCGGGCCTTTTATCTTTATTTTTTTGTTTTGACCCAGTTGACGGTCAGGTCCGTGCCTGCCGCTTCAAATAGTTTTGCGATGGCGCAATACTTGGCTGTTTCTTCGCCCACCCGTGTCAGTTCCTCCTGACTGGCGGGTGTGTCACACTTCACGGTGAGTTCGATTTCAGGAAACGGAACATCGATTTCCTCCTCCATCAGGACACCGCGCCGATCCAACCTGCATTTCGCGTCGATTGTCACCGTGCCAAGATCAATTCCCAAACGGTGCGCATTCTTGTGCCCGATGACATTCGTACAGGCGATCAAGGCTGCCATTGCGGTTTCGGTCGGAGACGGGCCAAGATTTGTTCCGCCGCGTTCGACGGGTTCGTCGACAACCACATCAAGATCGCGAATTGGGATCTCGGTACGCGCATGTGTCGGGCATTGAGCTGTCGTGCGGTAAGTCACAACAGGTTTCACTTTCATGGCCACAGGGTTACCTCCTCATACATATGAGCAAACCTTTTCGAATGGGAAACGCGGAAGCTTTTGGAACAAACCGGTTTCATCCGCGTAGCCCAGATTGCAAAGAAAGTTCGATTTGAGCGTTGTTCCCGCGAAGAACTCCTCGTCGACGATCTTGTTCGAAAAGCCTGACATGGCGCCAACGTCCAACCCGACAGCCCGGGCCGCAATCATGAAGTACGCGCCCTGCAGAGTGCCGTTTCTGTAGGCCGTGTCCGCTACGTATTCGGGTTTGTTTTCAAACAAAGGCCGCCGATCTTCGTGCGGGAAAAGAAACGGCAGTTCCTTCCAGAAGTCCAAGTCATAGGCAATGATCGCCGTGACGGGTGCATCCATCATCTTTGGCACGTTTTTCGGCTTTAGCGACTTGGCAAGCCGTTCTTTGCCTTCAGTGCTTTTCACGAAAATAAAGCGCGCGGGCAACGTGTTCATGCTGGTCGCGCCATTGATCGTGATGTCGTAGATCTCTTCAAGTAGGTCGTCGGAAACAGGCTTGTCGGTCCACGCGTAGTGCGATCTGGATTCTCGCAGGATCAAGGCGATCGCGTCATCCGACAAACGTGGAATCCGTTCGCGCAGATCGCGATGATCCTGCTGCGCCTTGGCGCGAAGTGCCTCCAGTTCTGCCCCGGTTGGTGCGCTCATGCTGCGGCCACCTTTGACTTGGCGTCTTTCTCGTCGATGATCGGGTTGGAGCAAATGCCGATACCTTCAATCTCGATCTCCACGGTTTCACCCGGCTTCAGCCAACGTGGATTGGGCTTTTTGGCGTGACCGACACCCGGTGGTGTGCCCAACGCAATCAGGTCTCCGGGCTCCAGAGTGGTGTATTCCGAAATCGTCGCAATGACCTGACGAACGCCCCAGATCATGTTGGCCGTGTTCGAGCTTTGTAGGATTTCATCGCCCACGCGGCTTTCGATCTTCAGACCGGAAGCCCCTTCGGGCAGTTCGTCCGGCGTTACGGTGAAAGGACCGATCGCGCCCGTATCATCGAAGTTTTTGCCCGGCGTCCATTGAACGGTTTTGCGCTGATAGTCCCGCAGCGACCCGTCGTTGAACACGGTGTAGCCAAAGACATAATCCAGTGCGTCCTCTTCCGAGATATGCCGACCTCTTTTTCCAACGATCAGCATAAGCTCGGCTTCGTAGTCTAGCTTCTCAGAACAGGTAGGCCGCACCATGGGCTGCCCCGCCGCCATGATCGAGTTCTTCCCGCGCATGAACAGCGTCGGATACTCCGGGATATCATACCCGCCTTCCTTGATGTGGTCGGTGTAGTTCAATCCCATGCAAATGATCGTTCCGGGAGCGGCAACGGGCAATGCCGGAGTGATGGAAGACACGGGCACACTGTCTGCCGCGTCAATTTTGCTGGCAAGTGAGTCGGCCAGCTCAGGCTTGGCTATCAAACCCATCAAATCCGAACCGACGACAGGGTCCAAAGCCGTTAAATTCACTGCGTTTTCGCCGTTTACAGCAAAAACCGCTGTGCCTTCCGAGGTTTCTCCCACCAGGTATTTCATTTTCACCATCCATGTCAGTTCGCTTGATTTTTGCCGACTATTTTGCCATATGTCAAATAATATCGATATTTTTGGAGATCCGCGATGGTTGCTTGGGCAGATTATAAATCAGAAGCGAAAAGCCGTGGCGCGCTGGCACTGGAGCTTTATGTTGCACTCAGCACCCCGACCAAAGCGCCAGAAGACGTAAAAGCATCCCTTCCGGATCACTTGGCGTATCAGGCGGATCTTGAACGCGCGGGAAAGTTGGCTTTTGCTGGGCCGATGTCGGATGAGACCGGTGAGCATATGCAAGGGGTTGGCCTGATCATCTATCGCGCTGACAGTCTTGAAGCCGCGCGGAAGTTGGCCGAGGGCGACCCCATGCACAAAAGCGGGGCGCGCAGCTTTGTACTTCGGCGCTGGATGATAAACGAGGGATCGCTGAACCTTTCAGTTGGTCTATCGACTGGCACGAGCGCCCTCAGTTAAGAGCACTCAAGAGTTTTTGCCGCCAAAAAGGAACAGTCAGATATGGACGCCATGCTTGATACCGAGGGCAAAGAGACATCAGCCACTCATGGCGCGTATCGAAGGCTGCGCGAAATGATCCTGACCGGCGAATTGCCACCCGGACAAAAACTTAAGATCGAGCAACTCCGCAGCCTTCTGAACACTGGCGCAAGTCCAGTTCGCGAGGCTCTTAGCCTTTTGACCTCAGACATGTTGGTCGAACGGATGGACCAGCGCGGGTTTAGGGCTGCGCCAGTGAGCAAGTGTAACTTCGAGGAAATTCTTCTGTTGCGATGCAACCTCGAGGAAACCGCGTTGCGTGCCTCCATCGCCAACGCGGATGCGGCCTGGGAGGATCGACTTGTTTTGCGTCACCACCATATGAAAAAGGCCAGCCAAAATGGGGCACACGACTTTGAAGACGCTCACAAAGCGTTTCACATGGCGTTGTTGGACAATTCGAAACTGCCATTGCTACTGCGATATTGCTCGCAGCTTTACGACCTGAACATTCGCTACCGCTATCTGGCGGCGGGCGGTTCGAGCTATAAAAAGCGGGACATCGCCGCCGAACATCATCACATTCTGGACGCCGCACTAGATCATGACGCAGACAGCGCGACCAAGCACTTGATCGATCACTACCGTCGAACGGGTGAGTACCTGAGCAGCCAGATGGATACCTGAAATGCAACGGAATTGGTTTCTGGGCGATCTATTAAACCAATTGCTGGACCGTCCTGACAAAAGGCGTGGCAAGGATGACAAACGATCCATTGCTGAACTTTGCGAGGCGCTTTTGTCCACAGAAGGTGAGGTATCGGGCTTCACGCTCGCGTCCACCATACTTGACCGCTACCAGACCCTGGATGACGCGGGAAAACTGGACTTTTTTGTCTACTTGAATGACCAGCTTGAGTTAGACGCAGAAAAACTCGCTGACACGGCGCGCCTCTATGCCAATGATCGAAGTGTCGATCTGTATCAAAAGCTTAGTGAATCCGCAGAACCCAGGCGGCAAGAGTTATTGCGTCGGCTGAACCAGCCGTCTGGTGCGACGCAAGAACTTGTGGCTATGCGCGTTGATCTACTGCGATTTCTCAAATCTGATGCCGAACTCAAGCGAACCGATATTGATTTTGTCCATTTGTTGAGAAGCTGGTTCAATCGAGGCTTTCTTGTTCTCAAGCAAATCAGCTGGGATACGCCTGCCCGCGTTCTGGACAAGATCGTCGCATATGAGGCGGTTCACCAGATCAACGATCTGGACGACTTGAGGCGCAGGCTCTACCCACCTGACCGTCGTTGTTTTGCGTTCTTCCACCCTTCAATGCCCGATGAGCCGCTGATATTTGTCGAGGTGGCCCTTACAACTGAAATCCCGGGCGCGATCGATACGCTTTTGTCTGAAGCTCGAGAACCGATTGAAGCCGAGCATGCAAAAGTCGCGGCGTTCTACTCCATTTCAAACTGCCAAAAGGGTTTAGCAGGAATCAGTTTTGGGAACCTGTTGATCAAACAGGTTGTGACCGAACTTTCGCGAGAGCTTAGAGGTCTCGACACCTTTGTGACCTTATCGCCTATACCAGGGCTTAGCCGTTGGCTGGCCGGCGAAACAGAACATCCAGAGCACGGCCATACCGCCCAGGCCGTACTGGCAGCGACGGCCTCAGCGCAAGACGTGCGCGCGATGGCCGCCCGGTATTTGTTGCTTGCGAAGCGCGAAGACGGGATGCCGTTAGATCCCGTGGCCCGCTTTCATCTGGGCAATGGTGCTGAACTTCATGAGCTGCACGCTGACGCAGATCAGTCGCCAAATGGGCGCGCCCAGTCCGGAGGCGCGATGGTCAACTACCTTTACGATTTGAACAAAACAGAACGTCACCACGAAGAATTCGCGACACGTGCTACGATCCAAGCCTCGCGTTCAGTTCGTGCGGCTTCAACTGCGGCGCTTGCGATCAAACCAAGGGAAAATACAGCGTGACCAATACCCTCTACGACAGCTTGTTTGCCCGCCACGAGGGCAACAAAGCTCCATTCCTGCAACTCGATGATGGCAAGGTGGTTTCCTATGACGCATTTCTGAAGCGCGCCGCACAGATCGCGCATGTTTTGCAGAACAGCGGAGTTTCTCCTGGGGATCGCATCGTAGTGCAGGCCCCCAAGCTGGCTGATACGATTGCGCTCTATGCTGCTTCGGTTCAGGCAGGTGCTGTCTACCTGCCACTTAACACTGCCTACACCATGGCAGAGTTGGACTACTTCATCTCTGATGCTCAACCGGAGATGATCATTTGCGACAGCGACGATGAAGCTGAAATCAAAAAAATGGCAGCCCAATCGGGCGCAAAGCTGCTGACCCTCGGCGGCGATAGTCCAAGCCTAAGCGTAGAGGCTGACGCACAACCCTGCGTATTCGAAACCGTGGATCGCGCACCGGACGACCTTGCGGCTTTGCTATATACATCAGGCACTACGGGCCGTTCGAAGGGTGCAATGCTAAGTCAGCGAAACCTGCTGTCCAATGCCCAAGCTCTTGTGGATTTGTGGGCTATCACCAGCGCCGATCGCCTGTTTCATGCGCTGCCAGTCTTTCACACACATGGGCTTTTCGTGGCGATGAATACATCATTGCTCGCAGGTGCCAAAGTTCGGCTTATGGAAAAGTTCGACATTGGTATGATCTTGGAAGAGTTGCCCCACTCGACCCTTCTGATGGGTGTCCCCACTTTCTACACCAGATTGCTGGCGGATGACGGTTTCACCAAAGAAATTACAAAGAACATGCGTCTATTCATTTCCGGTTCAGCCCCATTGCTGGCCGAAACCCATTTGGCGTTCGAAACGCGCACGGGCCACCGCATACTTGAACGCTATGGCATGACCGAGACGAACATGAACACCTCAAACCCATATAAAGGCGAACGCCGCGCAGGAACTGTCGGCATGGCGCTACCTGGCACCGAGGTCATCGTCACCAATCCTGAATCTGGAGAACCGCTGCCCCGGGGCGAGGTTGGAATGATCGAAGTACGAGGGCCCAATGTGTTCAAAGGCTATTGGCAGATGCCCGAGAAAACCGCCGAAGAGCTACGGGAAAACGGGTTCTTCATCACCGGCGATCTGGGCCAGTACAGCCAGGATGGCTATCTGTCGATTGTAGGACGGTCAAAAGACCTGATCATCACAGGTGGTTACAACGTCTATCCCAAAGAAATTGAAGACGTCCTGAACGACATTGATGGTATCTTGGAATCGGCAGTTTTTGGCATTCCCGACACCGAATTTGGCGAAGCTATCATTGCCACTCTGGTTGCTGAGCCCAGCTCGCAACTTGACATGGAACAGATCGCGGGGACCATCAAAGGCAAGCTGTCGCGATTCAAACATCCGCGTCGCTACGAACTTGTCCCGCACCTGCCGCGCAATACAATGGGAAAGGTTCAAAAGAACGTGCTGCGCGAACAGTACGCGCAAAAAGAATTGCCAATGGGTGTGTCCTAGCAGCCCGCTGAAAAACTCAGACCAACCACGACCCTTTGATCTGCCGACTCATTAGGAGATTCACCATGACTCGCATGACGGCAAAGGACTTCGACCAGGAACTTCTGGACCTGTACGACTTTTACGCGCACGGCAAAATCACCAAGCGCCAGTTCCTGGACCGCGCCGGTAAGTTCGCGGTTGGTGGTTTGTCAGCGGTCGCATTGCTGAGCATGCTTAGCCCGAATTATGCTTTGGCCGAGCAGGTTTCATTCAACGATCCCGATATCCATGCAGACTACATCACCTATCCCTCACCAAATGGAACTGGCGATGTAAGGGGGTACCTTGTCAGAC
>NZ_FREZ01000003.1 GCF_900143525.1 Ruegeria sp. Alg231-54
TTCAAATAGGGTTTGACATAGGCTGCTGGCATGAGCCGAACGTCATGGCCAAACTTGCTCAGCTAGCCCCCCAGTGATGGGATGAACCGCAAGCCTCTGTCCCAACCACACAGCGCGGCAATGTCTCGAAAAAGGAGATCAGCTTCGCGCGTTTGATCTTCCTGTTGATGATCCGACGCCCCATGGCCGAAACACAGTGCACTTGAAAACGTCCTTGGCCAAATCCAGGCCCACAGTCTTTACCGTCATTGGGTGGCTTCTTTCCTGGCAGTTAGTGACAACTGTACTTTCGCACGTTCGATACAGGTGGTGCAGGAACCATCCACCTCATCCGCTTTGTGCCGCAACTGATGAAAGATGCTCGGAGTGTAGCTCAGGCTAAACAGCAAATACGCAAAGCGTCCAGGATCGCGGCGTGCATATTGCGGCCTGCGATCGCGTCACCAATTCGGGCCAGATAGAACTGGCCATCCGGTTCTTCGCCCCTGAACGGGAATGAACCATTGATCAGCGCCTTGTGATCGACCTGCCCAAGGTTTCGCGAACCTGGCTTTTGATCGTGATAGAGCGCGTCCATCGGGGTCAGCCCATGCTCGACGACAACGTGGTCGACAAGACGTTTGGTGATATCACCGGTCAAGGTATGGCGCAGGCTGGCGCACACCCGGTTTCCCTCTTGGCTTAGAGCACGGAGTTCGTGGAGGCAGGTAAAGGTCACCCCGTTTGCTGCCAGATCGCGCAAAGCAACGGCAGAGGTCGTTGGGCCAAGGTCATGCAGAAGCGCACGGTCGGGGGTCACAAGTTCGACGCTGTGGCCGGAGCCTGCCAACGTGTCGGCCGTGACTGCCGCGGGATGGTCTCCGACCTCGTCGAACAACAGAACTTCGCCCGAGACACGTGCTTCTCCGGACAGAACCTCCCAGCTGGAGAGCGCCAGATCGCCGCCCGGAATGGATAATGGCTCGGGCCATCCGCCGGTAGCAACTATGACCAACTCCGGGAGTTCTCTTAGCACGTCACTGGCCTCGACATAGGTATTCATGCGGAGATCAACATCGAGGGCGGTCACCTCGGAAATCAACCAATCGGCAACACCCCATACCTGCCTACGTGTCCCCCCCTTGGCTGCCAAAACAAGCTGCCCGCCCAGTCGATCTGATGCCTCGAACAAAACCACATCGTGACCGCGCAAGGCACTGACCCGCGCCGCCTCTAGCCCGCCAGGCCCGCCACCGACGACAACCACCTTCCTTCGTGTGCGGCTGGCAGGAATAACATGGGGTAAAGTTTGCTCCCTCCCGGTGGCGGCATTGTGTCCGCACACGGCGGGCTTGCCCTGATTGACCCGGTCTACGCAATACCCCAGGCCAACACAGATGCGGATACGTTTCTCTTCCCCGCGTGCCAGTTTTGCGACCAAATAAGGATCAGCCATTTGGGCGCGCGTCATGCCCACAAGATCGACATGACCGCCGGTAACCGCGTGTCTCGCCGTTGCAATGTCCGCGATGCCGCCTGCATGCAGGATCGGCAAGTTGACGGCTTCGCGAATGCACCCGGCCACAGTAATATGCGGGGTGGCTGGCAGACCCATTGGGCGCACCCATTCAGCAAGACCAAGGTCATCGTAGGGCGCCCCGACCAGGATGTTGAGCAGGTCGACATGGCCACTTTCTTCCAGCATCCGGGCGGCGGCAACGCAATCCCCGGCGCTAAGCCCGCCCTCAATCAACTCATCGCCGGTAATACGCATGGACAGTATAAACTTTGGACCGACCTCTGCGCGCACCGCATCCAAAACCTGCAGGGTCAGGCGCATGCGGTTTTTCAACGTTCCACCAAAGGCATCGTCGCGTTGGTTGGTAAGCGGAGAAAGAAACTGGCCCAGCAAATGCGAATGGGACAGAAGCTCGATACCGTCGAACCCGCCCTGCTGACAACGTCGCGCCGCAGCGGCAAAATCGCCGATCACTCGTTCAATGTCCTCTTGTTCCATTGCTTTGGGAAAGGCACGGTGCGCGCGTTCGCGCACGCCGGATGGCGCCAAAACCGGCAGCCAATGACCGTCATCCCAAGCGGTTCGACGCCCCATATGGGTGATCTGGCACATGACCGCTGCCCCGTGCATGTGAACGCCATCGGTGAGCTTCCGGAACCACGGAATGATACTGTCATTGCCAGCATAGAGCTGGCCAAAAACCGAAGGGCTGTCAGGGGCAATATTGGTTGACCCGCCGATCATGGTCAGGGCTACACCCCCCTTGGCCTTCTCTTCGTGATACAGCCTGTATCGGTCTCGAGGGTGACCGTCTTCGACATAGTTGGGTGCATGAGATGTACTGACGATGCGGTTGCGCAGCGTCAGGTGCTTGAGCTGAAACGGATCAAGTAGTTTCGCCATGATCAACTCCCTTCGGTAACGACACATAGCCCCGGGGTCGGGCTCGTTTGCCAGCTTCTGTGTGACTGACGTTCGCTGGTAAAGTTATGCTACTTGGGAAGTACGGGGAGAGAGTTCACTGTTTCCGACACTGATCCACAAAATGACGACCAGACCAAGAAATGCAATTGCTGTAACTTCTTCGGACAAGGTGGGTAGCGGACGCTCGCCTCACGATCCACGAACGGCAGGTCTGGGCCTGTCACGTCGCAGCCTGGGGCATTTGTGCTTCGGTTGCTGTGCGGAAGTTGAGCCTCCGCTCCAATACGCAGATTCTTACCGGAACCAGTCAAGTTCCAGTCATGTGATGAAAAGGTTCTTGGGCATAGTGGCCTGCGGGGGTTGGTGTTTCCGTTTCTTTGACCCGCGTTGAAACACGCTTGTTGAGAACTGTGATCCTAGGAAGTATTTTGACTGGAATGCGAACAAAAGGGGAATGTACATGATCCGAACAACTGCAATGGCTCCTCTCGGCATCCGCGGCATACGCAATTGTCGGGTTGTATTGCGAAGCCTCTGATTGATCAGGCGCAGTTGTTGGTGTCGGATTGGGAACTATTCCTGGTCTCGCTGTCGTTAATGCGACCATTCATGCAAACGGCAAACACTAGAGCCTAACAGAGGCCGATGGGGCGATACCAATCATCGTAGCGCAGAGGGCCGATGTGGATTTGCGCACAATATTCGACGTCGCTGATCCCGAATACAGCCGGAACGTTACCTCGGTTCGATTGACAACAGCCGTCGAAGGTGACGAACCCGTCACCGCGGTCACGCTCACGTTACCAGAAATCGGTGCCCTCCCGCTGGTTTGCGAAGGGCCGTATGGGTCCAGTGTGGATAAAAAGAAGTGAGCTTAGCTCGCTTGACGTCGGGGGCACCAGCTGGACAAACGCGAAGAAGTGGACCGTTTTCGAAACGCGGACCTGACATCGGAAAAGTCTTCCGAGGGTCACCTGGGGAGATGCTAAAGTGAGCGGACACTTCTAGAACTGCATGAGCGATACCGGGCCAGATGAGAAATCCCCCTCCCGCAAAGTTTGCTTATAGAGGAGACTGAAGACCTCTGGGAGCAGCTACATTCACTTTTGCAAGACCATCACTATTTCAAGCCGCTGATTGAGCGTCTGCAGCCGGTTCCGAAGCCGGCGAAAGCCTTTACTGACGAGATATGGGAATAAAACCCTCGCAGCAACAACGACAGCGGTTTTGCGAAAGTCACTTTCGGCCCAATATAAGCATTGATCGCTGAATGCAGATGCTGCGGTGGCGTCCCGATCTCCGGGCATTTTCAACAAAAGCGCATGCAATTCATTGGCCTCTGATCCCGCCGAGCCACGCACTTGTCGCTTCAAGCCCTTTGCGCAAGACAGAAAACATATGCTCAATTTCACTTTCACTAATGATTAGGGGCGGTGAAAGAACACACATGTTGATCACAGGTCGAACAAGTAGTCCACGTTTCTGGCATTCGATATCGATCTGACCGCCAATTTCGTAGTCGCATTCCAGGTCGCTCTGGTGATCACCATCGACTGAGCATTGAACGCATCCCATCAACCCCATGCCGCGCACATCCGCAACGATATCAATCTGACGCAGCTTCTGTAGCTGATCCTGAAAAATCGGAGCGACCTTTCGAACGTGTTCGAGAAGCTGTTCCCGTTCAATAATTTCCATACTTTTCAGACCAGCGGCCGCGCTGACCGGGTGGCCAGAATAGGTGTAGCCATTTGAGAAGGTAGCATCTTTCCCTGCAACATCGGCGATCAATCTATCCGAGATAATCGCGGCGCCCATCGGTGCATACCCAGATGTCATTCCTTTGGCACAGGTGATTATGTCTGGCTGAATGCCAAAAACTTCCTCAGACGAAAACCAATAGCCCAATCGCCCGAAAGCCGTCACTACTTCGTCGGAAATGTATAGAACATCATACTTCCTGCAGATGTTTAGGCAGCTTTCGTGATATCCTTTTGGCGGCACGATCACGCCGCCAGAAGCCAGAACCGGTTCGGCGATAAACGCGGCAACATTTTCTGGGCCCAGCGTCGCAATGGCGTTTTCCAGGTCCGAAACTTTCTCTTTCAGAAATCTCTCTTCGCTTTGACCTGACGCACGATAAAGCGGATTCACGTCTGGCAGGAAATGTGCGAGGTCATCCGCCTTGTCGAGCCAAAGCCTGTCACGCTCTTTTCCACTGATGCTGGCCGCCAGATAAGTGCTTCCATGATAAGCTTTTTGCCTTGAAATGATTTTCTTTTTCTTGGGGCGTCCCAAGAGGTTGTTGCGGAAATGAACAAACCGGATGGCCGTATCAACCGCAGTGGAACCGCCGGTGGTAAAAAAGACATTGTTCAAGTCGCCCGGCGCACGTTTGGCGATTTCGCGTGCGAACCGCGCAGCAGTCGAGTTGGAGTTGTTAAAGGGCGAGAAATAAGCAAGGTTTCGAGCCTGCTCAGCCATGGCCTCGGCCATTTCCTCTCGCCCGTAACCGATCTGGGTGCACCACATGCCTCCCGGTCCGTCGATCAGGCGTTCGCCTTTTTCGTTCATGACATGGATGCCGCTGGCACCTTCAATAAATGTCCGGTCGTTTTCGCCCAAAGTTGCCATCCCTTCCCACGGGTGCAGGAAGTGGTCGTTATCCCAGTGCTTGGCGTTAGAGTTATCCACGGCGGGCCATGCTTTCTGCGCTCATCACAATTGGAAACTCTTCGCGCACCTGAGCGTCTGAAGCGCCGAAGTAGTTGGGGAAATGGCTGTCGAGAATGGAATTGGCCTTGTCACGGGCGCGGTCCAACAGATCAGTTTTGCCTTCGTTTTCCCATGTATCTGTACGCTCACGATCCATGAGCCGCGGGTAGACAAATTCGGTGTTCATATAGTTCAGCGTGTGTGGGTTGCCGAGGAAGTGACCAGGATCAATGGCACACTGGTGGATCACGTCCACCGCCATGGTTTCATCTGTGACCTCAATCCCGCGCAACGATCGCAGGATCATACCACCCGCTTCGTCATCGATAACCATGCTTTCAAAACTGCATCCCATCAGGCTGCCGATCATACCGCCAAACTCGCACAGACGATTGGCACCGGCATGGGCGGCAAGCGTGAAGGTCAGCGCCTTTTCTAACCCGTATTGCGCGTCGGGTATTTTGGCATCGGTCATGCCTGCACCAACTGATGTGGGCAGGCCATAGAAATTGCCCATCTGAATGGCTGCTGCCCCGATGAGAGCCTGTTCGCCGCTGCCGCCGGTGAACGACCCGCTGCGTAGGTCAGTGATGAAGGGCCAGGCGGCAAAGCAGACCGGACAGCCCGGGTTGATGAGGTTTACAATGGCAACGCAGGCCAGCGTTTCGGCCACGGTTTGTACCAGCGTTCCCGCAAGCGTCGCAGGGGCTGTGGCCCCGGCCTGAGGAGGCACAGCCAGATCGACCGTCAGGCCCAACTTGGCAGTATCAATCAGGATTTCCATATTTTCCTTGCCGATCCGCAAGGGGGAAACCATTGGGCAGCCGCCAAAAATGACGCTTGGCTTTTTCATGAAAGCGCCTTCACCACCCTGCGCTAAGTCAAACATGCGGATGGCATGCGGGATATGGCTGCGGTCGCGAAAGGTCAGACAGGCAGGTTTTTGGCTACCTGCGAGCATTGCATATATGGTGTTCATGTCGTGAGCGAAATCATCGGTCACATCGGTGGCCAAAACCGTGTCGCCCAGCATATGGATGTTGTCCAAACAGTCCACCAGACGGGTGAAGTCATAGACGTCGCGCAGGACCGAAGGGCGATAAGTTTTGGTCTCGGAATCGAAGGTGGTGACGGCAGTGCCAGAGTTGGCGAAGTAAACGCTTTCTGCCGAGCAATGCATGTCGTCTTTGCCTTCACGCTCTCCGCGGGCATAGACGTAAAATTCCTTGGCAGCACCAGCAAGGATGTCGTCCATCAGGGCGCGTGGGAAGCACAGCCGATTGAGGTTATTCATCACCGCGCCCTTGGGCAGCACCAGATCAAGCAATTCCGGAAAATGGTTGGTAACGCCTGTGTTTTCCAGAACGGTCAGGGCCGCTTGGTGGATGTTCTCCATATCTGTTTGGGTCAACGGCTTATAGCGTCCGCCGCTTAAGCCTCCACGCACGGCCTCGTTGCCCGTGGTCGCCTGTTGCACCTTTATGCGCGCGGCGCGCCCACCACCACCGCGACGGCGTGATTTTACCTCAGCCATTACCGGCCATCCTTTGTTCTGGTTCCTGACTGATCAGGGCGAAATAGAAATCGTAAAAATCCTGGATCGAGGTTTCCATTTCGCCCAAGGGCCCCGGTTGGAAGTATTGAGAATTCACACCGGACTGGTTGTGGCGAATGATGCGTTCGTCATCCAAAGATGTGACATGCCAAAGCCAGGTCAGGTCTTCCTTGTCGTAATCCTGGCCTTCTTCGGCGTCAGCGCGAACCAGCCAGACCACCTGAATGTCGGTTTCCTGCAGACCACGTGGAACAAAGCGGTAACCCACCATGTGATCCGAATAAATCAGGAACCAATTCAATGGACCAATATCAAAGTCAGTTGCGCCACCGTCGAAGCCTTTCAGCGTTCCAAGCAATGGCGCAAGCGCCTCGCCCGATTTGCTGCCGGTTTTGTAACCTTGGTAAAGCGGGTAGCGCCGATAGTACCCGCTGGTGAATGGGGTGGGCGCAGCCTCGCCAACAAGCGCCAATTCATCAGGCGTCAGCCCGACTTCTACAGCCCTTGCATTTAGCGGCTCGACCAAGCCAGCCATGTCTTGTGGCGATTTCAGGCTATGAGAGCGAGAGTATTCTTTGTGTGCTGGTCCGCAGTGGTAGCATTCAAGATAGTTCTCAACCGCCAGTTTCCAATTCGCTGGAACCGGAAATGACGCCGTATGCGCAATTTTCAAATCGTTTAAACCATAGGGTTCGACGAGTGGCGAAAGTTGGCTGAGGACAGGATCGAGCGATGGCGTGTTTGCATCGGCACAGACAAAAATCAGACCTTTGAAGACACTCACCTGAACGGGGAATAGCCCGAATTTGGATGGGTCAAAGTGTTCCCCCATGTTGTGGCCCGCACGAAGTTTTCCCGAAAGCTCATATGTCCAAGCGTGATACGGGCAAACAAGAACACGGGCGTTGCCGGACTGTTCAGTGCAAACGCGAGAACCCCTATGGCGACAGACGTTCAAATGAGCGCGAACTTCGCCTTCACGGTCGCGAACAATAATGATGCTCTCCGGGCCATAATCGAACAGAAAATAGTCTCCGGGGTTTGGGATTTGACTGACATGCCCTGCCCAAAGCCAGTTACGGTTCCAAACCTGGGCAATGTCATAGTTATAGATGTCTTGCGAGGTATAGAATTCACGCGGCAGCGCGTGGCCGTACTGGTGCGAGGCCATCAAAGCATCTAACTCAAACGGTCGGCTGTTCATCACGTCTCCTCCAAATCGATTATCTCGCGGCGAAACCAATCCTTGTCCGCTTCTGCCTTTGGGCGTTCAAAATCGCGTGCCGCGCGGTGACCTGTGAAGACTGCGTCCACGATCAACCCCGGAGACGCGGCATCGCCAATAAGTTCGAGGGTTTTCAAACCGATCCCGTGCAAGCTGTCATAAAGCGCTGTTTCTCGATGGCGTTCGGTAACCAGAATTGTCGAGGCACACGGAATATCCATTTCGCGACCGGTAAAGGCACACCCGATGCGCGCGATGTCACCTTCAACCGCCGTCAGCACCTGATTGCAGCGAATGTCGATACCAAGCTCGATCAGGCGGGCCTGAATACGAGGCTGCTCCAAAGTATTGACGGCGTAAGTTGAAACTAAACTCTCTGGCGTGACGAAGACCACCTGGTATCCGGCGGTCGCCAGTTTTTCAGCGATTACCCCTGCCAGATAGATATGGTCATCATCATAGATCATCACCGGTCCATCCGGGGGCAGAATGCCATTCATGATGTCATCAGGCGTCAGCACATTTGCGATTTGCTCGATCTGAGGCACTTGGCGCTGTGTGCTACGGCCGATGCCGTCGGTGCGCCAATGGCTGCCGGTCGCGACAAAGACGTGTTCGACGCCAAGCTCTGCTACCTGATCGCCATCAAGTCTGCTGTCAGTGAACAATTGGACGTTGTTGCGCTGTTTCAGATCACTCAGCCGATAGTCGACAACGCGCGACCAGGCCGCGAGGCCGGGTAGCTTGCTTTCCTTGGCAACACGTCCACCAAATTCAGCTGAGGCTTCGGCCAAGGTCACCTGGTATCCTCGCCTTGCCAATTGCGTGGCGCATTCAAGACCGGCAGGGCCACCGCCAATAACCAAAGTATCCGCGTTGCTCTTTTTCGGCGCGATGATCTCGGGGTGCCAACCGCGGCGCCATTCCTCGCCCATGGTCGGGTTTTGGGTGCAGCGGATCGGGATGCCCAGATTGTCAGATGAGACGCAGATATTACAGCCGATGCATTCGCGGATTTCGTCAATGCGGCCGTCTTCAATCTTTTTGGGAATGAATGGGTCCGCGATGGAAGGTCGCGCCGCTCCGATAAGGTCGACAATTCCCTTCTTGACCATCGACAGCATCATATCGGGGGACGTCAGGCGACCGACACCAACCACAGGTTTCCGTGTGATCTGTTTGACGTGCGACAGAAATGCGTTCTGATAGCCATCCTCCGGTTGAAAGCGGGTTGTGGCACTGTCGTTGGACCAGTCGGCAACGTTCACATCCCATAGGTCAGGAAGATCGGCCAAAAGCTCGACCACGGCACGGCCTTCTTCTGAAGCCTGCATGCCGTCAGCGCCCACCATCTCATCAATGGCAAAACGGAGCGCCACAGCGCAGCTGTCACCTACAGCTTCGTGGGTATCTTCCAGCAGTTCGCGTGTCAGGCGCACGCGATTTTCAAGCGACCCGCCATATTCATCACTACGCTGGTTCATATGCGGCAGCATGAAATGTTGCGCCAAAGTCATGTTGTGTCCGGCATAGACGTAAATGATGTCAAATCCGGCATCTTTCGCGCGCAGGGCGGCCTCGCGGTGCCAGCGGCGGAACTCGCGAATATCAGCTTTATCCATGGCCTGCGCCTGCTTGGGATGCGTCGTATCGACGGACATCTCAGAAGGTGCAAGAACCGGAGCCCGGGTCAGCAGGTTCTGCGCATGGTTGCCATTGTGCACCAGCTGGATAGCTGCCAGCGCACCATGCGCATGTACCGCATCCGTCATCAGCCGCAATGCGGGAACATCGCGCCCGTCCCATAGCCGCCCCTCGGCGTAAGGAGACAGGTCTGAGGTTGGGTGAATCTCGGTCTCCTGATTGGAAACCACCGCCCACCCGCCTTCGGCCTTCATCCCACGAACGGCGGCATCCGCCCGCGGTCGGACATGCCCCAGCCCGGTGCAATGTGGCACCTGATAAAAGCGATTTCTGGCTGTGACTGGTCCAATCTGAACCGGTTCAAAAAGCAGAGCATATGGGTTCGCGTTCGACATGTTCACGCGTTTTCCTATTTCTGGGATCCGGAGCCGTAAGGCCCCGGAAAAGTGGTTGTGTTAGAAGCCGGCTTTGATCCGTTCAAATTCTGCCAGCATTTTCGCCTCAAGCTCGGGATTCACCGCATCAAAGAACAAACTGCCTTCGAAGAAGCTTTTAGGGTCAGCAAAACCATAGGCTTCGATGTTGGCCTGATCGGCAACTTCGAACGCTTTTGCGTTGGAATGTGGGTAGCCCCAGTTGTCGATGATGTACTGCCCGCTGGCAGGGTCAGTGAGCGCGTTCAACAGATCATAGACCTGATCGACCGGAGTCGTGGAAGACTTCAGATGCACGTAACCGCACGCCCAAGTCGCGATGCCCTTTTCGACATCACGCATCATCGCGGCAGGCACTTCGTTCCAGATCAGGTTCAGTTCTGACTGGTTCCAGGCCCAACCCAATTCGATCTCACCGCTGGTCATGGCCTGATCAAATTGACCCGCATCGGACCAGTAAAAGCGCATGTTCGGGTGGATCGAGCGCAGGAAATCAGATGCTTCCTTGAACTGCTCGTCGCTCAGATTGGTGTAATCGTCGGCGTTTCCAGTGGCCAGCGCAGCCAGGGCGTACGCAGATGACGCGGCATCCGGGACGGCGATCTTGCCTGCATAAGCCGGGTCCGCCAGCATTTGCAGCGAGATATCGTCGCCTGAGATTTTGTCGGTGCGATAGATAAGGCCCGTGTTCCCCCACTCGAACGGCAACATGTAAAGCTTGCCGTCTAGGACGATGGCGTCGACTTCCTTGATCTCGGGCAGAACATCGGCCCAGTTGGTCAGTTTGCTTTCATCCAGCGGCTGGATCAGGTCGGCTGCGACCCATTTCCGGACCGCGTCAGAACAAGGATGCGCCAGATCAGCCGTGAAACCCGAACTCAGTTTCGTAAAGGCTTCTTCCTGACTTCCGAAATAGGAATAGCTTGGTGCCTCATTCCCGTATTTTTCCATGTAGCTGGCAAAGAATCCGGGATCTTCATATCCCGACCAGTCAAAAACCGTCAGATCGGCGCCACCTGCGATGGCACTTCCCGTACTTATCGCCGTCGCACATGCGAAGGCCGCAATTCCCTGTAGTCTCATTTTATCCTCCCACTATTTTATTCTATGTCTGTACCTAGATCGATCACGCTTGCCCCCTGAAGCCCCAGCCAAACTGCGTCGCCGCGTTTGAAATCGACCGTGTGAAAATAGTTTGGAACTGAGACCGAGATTGGTTTTTCAGCTCCCGCCACCTGAATGTGGTAGTGAATGTTCTCGCCATAGAAGGCGACATTGCTGACAGTGCCTTGAACCGTTGATGGGTAGTCTTCGGGCTTTTCAGCAGCGATTTCCAATTGTTCCGGGCGAATACCGATGTTCATGTCTTTAGAACTGGTCGCAACGTTGGGATTTCTCTCAATCTCAATCCGCCCGAAGGCGGCTGCATCGATAGACAACATATTGCCGGTTTCGCCCAATAACTTGGAAGGCAGTATGTTCATCTCTCCGATGAAACTGGCCACTTGCTGATCACAAGGACGGGCGTAAAGCGTGGTTGGTGTATCCACCTGCTTGAGCCGTCCATTGAACATCACGCCAATACGATCGGACATGGTCATCGCCTCATATTGGTCATGGGTGACCATCACAAAGGTGATGCCAAGCGATTGCTGGAGATTGCGCATTTCAAACTGCATCTGTTCGCGCAGCTTCTTGTCGAGCGCCGACAAGGGCTCATCCAGCAACAATACTTTGGGTCGCATGATCAACGCGCGGGCGAGCGCCACCCTTTGCCGCTGCCCACCCGACAACTCACTTGCGCCGCGATCCTGAAGACCGCCCAGCTCGACCATTTCCAGGGCCTCGGCTACGCGCTGTTCGATTTCGGCCTTGGGCGCCTTGCCCCGCAAGCCATAGGCCACGTTGTTCCCGACGTTCAGGTGCGGGAAGATCGCGTAGCTCTGAAAGACCATGTTCGTTGGACGGTTGTTGGCAGGCACACCTTCCATATCTTGACCGTCGATCAGCACGGTGCCCTTGGTCGGTTCCTGGAAGCCCGCAATCATCCGCAATACCGTGGTCTTGCCGCATCCCGATGGGCCGAGGAGTGAGAAAAACTCGCCCTCTTTGAGATCGAGATTGATCCCGCTGGCCGCCAGGAATGTGCCATAGCGTTTCTCGACGCCCCTGAGTTCTATGATGTTATTGACTGTCATTGGACCTCTGATGCGGATGAGCGGCGGCGGAAATACTCGGCCAGCACCAGAAGCAAAACCGAGGTGAGCAGCAGGATAGAGCCCAAAGCCAAAACGTTTGGAAGCTTGGCGGGGAAACGGATCTGGCTCCAGATATAGACCGGCAGGGTTGGCTGGTTGCCTGACAGGAAAAAGGCGAGGACGAACTCATCGAAGCTGACCGTAAAAGTGACCAGCATGCTGGCTACAATACCGGGGGAAACGACCGGCAGCGTCACGCGGCGGAAGGTTTCGAACACGCCGACGCCCAGATCGTAAGATGCCTCTTCCAGCGACCCGTCAAAGTCATCAAACGCGGACTTCAAGATCGAAACGGAAAATGGCAACGCTAGGAACGTATGGCCCAGAACAACGGTCAGCAAAGACGGCTTGAGACTGAGAAACAGAAACAGGACCAGCATTGACGAGGCCACGATAATGCCAGGAATAACCAAAGGCAGCATTACCAGACCTTCAGCGGCACGCTGACCCCGAAAACGGTATCGAACAAAGGCGCGCGCAGCGAACAGCCCCATGGCGGTGGATAGAAGTGCGACGACCGTGCCAACACCAAGCGAATTCCAAAGGGCCTGGATCAACGTATCCTGTTCGCCCAGCTTCCGATACCAGTCCAGCGTCCAGCCCTTGATCGGAAAGGCAACGATTGTTCCGCTGTTGAACGAGAACAAAGGTAGGAAAAGAACCGGCAGGTACAGAAAAACCAAATACAGGAAAGCATAGGCTGTCAGGGTCGAGGGACGCTTCATCTGATCCTCCTCCCAATCTGGGTGGCGGTAATGACAAACACGATGGCGACGAAACCGACTGACAGCATCGCGATCAGCGAAAGTGTGGCGCCGAGCGGCCAGTTGTTGGCGGCCCCGAACTGCACCTGAATAAGATTGGCAATCATCTTCCCGTCCGATCCGCCGACCAGCGCTGGGGTCACGTAGTCACCGACAGTCGGAATGAAGATGATCAGGCAAGCCGCAATGATCCCTGGGATGGTCAACGGCAGCGTCACCCGCATGAAGCGTTGCAAAGGACTGTTGCCGAGGTCTGTGGCAGCCTCCAAAAGGCTTGGATCGATCTTCTGCAACGAGACATAGATCGGCAGGATCGCAAAAGGTGCCCACGCATGAGCAAGCGTCAGCACGACAGCGAATTCGTTGTACAGCAGGAAGTCGAGCGGTTCGTCTATCAGACCAAGCATCATCAGTGCAGAATTCATCACCCCGTTGAACCCAAGGATGAGTTTCCAGGCAAATACGCGCAGCAGATAGCTGGACCAGAACGGAATGGTGATGAGCAGAAGCCAGATAGTCTTTTTCCGGGCCTTCATCGCGATGAAGTACGCGATGGGATAGGCCAGTGCGACAGTGACTACCGTAACTGCTCCGGCAATCCAGATCGACCTTAGCATTAAGTGTCGAACCAGCGGATCGGCAAACGCGTCGCTATAGTTTTTCAGCGTCGGTGTCTTGTCGAGCGTAACGTAGGTTTGGGTCCAGAACGAATAGGCGATCAGGATCACCAAAGGCGCCGCCACCAGAAACCCCACGTATGCCGTGGCTGGTGCGCTTAGGGTATAACCCCGGGACGCTTCGCTACGAAAAATCACCCTATCTCCCATCTCGGTATTTACGAGTCTCTAATGGACGATCGTCCATTTAATGTTGCGCCAGAAAGGCCTTTCGTGTCAATCTTCCTGTGAGCCACCCATATGAGAAGACCCTAAGCTGATGGAATCATTGAATAGAGTGAAAGATCCAAAAGGGAGAAAGCGTAGCTCGAAGCGCGATCCAGAGGCCAATAGGCAGCTTTTGATCAAGGCGACTTTGGACACGATTGCTGATATCGGAGTTACCGACACCTCGGTCAGTCGCATCTGCGAGCGCTCAGGTCTGTCGCGCGGAATGATCCATTTGCATTTTGGGGGGAAGGACAATTTGCTGACCGCAGCGGCCCAGCATTTCAGTACTGAGTATTATGCCGAGATGGACAGAATGACCGATCTGGGCTCGGATGCATCGCCCGAAGACCGAGTGATGGCTGTGATTGAGGCTGATCTGTCTGAAGCTTTATTGAATCCACGAAGTACAAAAATCTGGCATGCATTCCGAGGCATCGCGAGCTCACACCGAGGTATTGCCCGATACAGCAGCACTCAGGATCCCAAACTTGTCGAAACTTTGCGTCGTGCGTTCACGGAGATAGCCCAACAAAACGGACATGATCCGAACTTGGTGAATGATGCCACCAGCGGAACGTTGGCCTTACTGGAAGGTATGTGGGTAAATTACCTTACCGATATGCAAGTTTTTTCGCGACGACGCTCTGCTGAACTTATTCGAAGATTCTTAGCCGGACTTTTTCCCGGCAAATTCATTCTATGAGGCTTAGCGACGCTCGAAATTGATGTAGAGACAAAGCCCCTACTTGGAAAGCCGACAACTGGTACTGGTGAGACCCCTTGCCACTAAACGGCATCCACCCCGCATTTGAAGAAACTCGACGTCCGCAGTGCGCTGGAGAAAGATTGCATTTGCACCTGAGGCGAATGGCAAGAAATTGGGTTTGGGTGTACCTAGGTCAAGTGCGCCAATCCCAAAATGCACCACGAAGTGAAATTTATTTCGCGAACTGATAATTTTCCATGAGAATGTTGACGACCCTTTCGTCACACCTCTAGAAACCAATTGTGCAAAAAAAACCAAATGGCGAAATTTCTTGCATAGTGGTGCTGGAGGAGCAACGCATCGCGATAGCAAGTGCATTCCGATGGGAGGAAATTCATGAACTTTTCGAAAGCAAACAACATTATCGCGTCCGCTGCTTTGGCGGTGGCTGGCATCACAGCCACCTCAGCGCAGGCCGAGGGCATAGTGTGCGAGCCGGGTGAGACTTATGTTATGAACGTCATGGTCTCGGGTCATCCCTATTGGGTACCAGTCTATCAGGGCTTCAAACAGGCAGCCGAAGCCTTTGGATGCGAGACCGTGTTCTCGGGCACGCCAGACTATGACATCACCAAGCAGATCGCCTCTTTCGAGCAGGATCTGGTGAAATCGCCTGCTGGAGTTCTGCTGCACCCGATGCAGTCCGACCCTTTCATCGAGCCAATCAACCGAGCCATCGATAACGGCACTGAAATCGTGACCTTTGCTGCAGACAGCCCAAATTCTAAACGTACCGGATACATTACGTCAGACAACCATGCCGAGGCCAAGTTTGCCGCGGAAGAGATTGTGAAACAGGTGGGTGACAGCGCCGAGTATGCGGTTCTGGAAAACCCGGGTCAGTCGAACCATGACCTGCGCGTGACTTCCTTGATCGCGTATATGGAGGATAACTATCCGAACATGAAACTGGTTGGGCGTCAGGCCACAAACCAGGACAGCAACGCAGCCTATCGCGCGACTGCATCGATCATTCAGGCCAACCCGAATGTTGCCGCGATCTGGATCCCCGAAGCCGGCTCGGCGGAAGGCGCGGTTGCCGCCAAACTTGAAGCGGAATCTAATATTCTGATCATGCATGCGGATGTGACGCCGACCACGCTGGAGCATATCCGTGCCGGCAATATCCACATGTCTCTGAACCCCAATCAGGGTGTGCAAGGCTTCATGGGTTTCATGGCGGTGCACCTGGCGAACCGGGCAGACGTTTTTGATCCTTTCAACGACTGGAAGACCAGCGGCTTCAACCCGGTTCAGATCCCGTTCATGGACAATGGCTTTGCAGTCATCACCAAGGACAATGCCGACAGCTTTGATCTGAATGTCTACATGGACGGACGCGATCCGGCCTGATCGGAGCACCCCCTCCGACAAACCGCCCGCGCAATTCCAATTGAGTTCGCGGGCGGTTCTCTACCCGAACCAATACAAGTCCCCGAAACGGTGGTGCTATGCAAGATGACGTGATCCTTCGGATATCGAACCTCAGCAAGTCCTTTGGCCCGGTCAAAGCATTGCGCGGGATTGATTTTGAACTTCGCAAGGGGGAAATCCACGCCATTGCAGGGGAAAACGGCGCAGGCAAGTCGACCTTGATGAACGTGATCGATGGGATATTGCAACCTGACAACGGCGAAATCGTGTTGGACGGCGACCCGGTCAA
The DNA here is from genome assembly GCF_900143525.1 of Ruegeria sp. Alg231-54. GTDB lineage: Bacteria > Pseudomonadota > Alphaproteobacteria > Rhodobacterales > Rhodobacteraceae > Ruegeria. Next base: position 16,334 of record NZ_FREZ01000003.1, read on the forward strand.
AATCTCGTCACCCACAATGGCGCAACAGCTAGGTATTGGTTTTGTCCATCAGGAAATTGCCCTGTGTCCTGATGTGTCGGTGGCCGAAAACATCTTTATGGCCAAGACCAATGTCAGCCGGTCCTGGCTGATGGACTATCGAAAACTGGAACGCGATGCCGTCGATGTGTTTCGGCAGCTCAGCGATATTGATCCGTCGGTCCTAGTGAAACACCTTTCGATCTCGAACCAGCAACTGGTCGAGATCGCCAAAGCCCTGACGCTGGAATGCCGCATTTTGATCCTTGATGAGCCGACAGCCGCACTCACGGAAGCCGAAGCCCAAACCTTGTTCGGGATCATGCGCAAACTGGCGGATCAGGGGATTTCGATCATCTATATTTCGCACCGGTTGGTCGAGATATTCGACAATTGCGACCGGGTTTCGGTGTTCCGGGACGGGCAGCATATCGTCACGCAAAACGTTGCCGAAATTCAACCCAGCGATGTGGTCAACGCCATGGTCGGACGGGTGCTCGACAATCTCTATCCCCAAAAGCAAGAAGCGCCGTCAGACGAAGTGATCCTTGACGTGCGCAACCTGACCGAAGCAACGCGATTTCGCGATGTCTCATTCACGCTGAACAAGGGTGAAATTCTGGGCGTCGCTGGTCTGATCGGGGCGGGCCGCAGTGAGATCGTCAAGGGTATCTGCCAGCTTGAGGGGGATGTCACGGGTGAGGTCTGGCTGAACGGTGAAAAGCTTAAACTGCGGAATTATCAAGACAGTATCTCGCATGGGATGGTGTATCTATCCGAGGACCGCAAGGGGGTTGGCGTGTTCCTCGATCTTCCGATTGCCGCCAATATTTCCGCTCTGAATCTGGAGCATGTGGCTAATGGGATTGGCCTGATTCAATCCGGTACGGAAGAGGCACAAGCCAAGGCGTTGGGACACAAGCTGAACCTGAAATGCGGATCGCTGAGCGATCCGGTGTCGTCCCTGTCGGGGGGCAATCAGCAAAAGGTAGCGCTGGCCAAAATGCTGTCAGTGAACCCGCGCCTGATTTTTTTCGACGAACCGACCCGCGGGGTCGATGTGGGCGCGAAATCCGAGATTCACCGCATTCTGCGCGAACTAGCGACCGAAGGCGTGGGGATCGTCGTGATTTCCTCAGAGTTGCCCGAACTGATTGGTGTCTGTGACCGCGTGCTGGTGGTGCGCGAAGGGCGCATCAGCGGGCAGGTCACCGGCGATGAGATGACAGAAGTAAACATCATGCACCTAGCCTCGGTCATGGACGCACAGGGCTCGGTAGCATGAGCGGAGACACGAAAATGGACAACACTGTAAATCTGACCCCGGCGGGATCATCCGACAGCGCACCGCTGCTAAAGCGCATGTTGCGTATGCGTGAGACGGGGCTGATCGTCATTATCCTGGGTTTGTTTGTGATTATGTCATTCGCGTCGCCCTACTTTCTGACCTGGGCCAATATGCGTGCGATGTCCATGGCCTTTGCGGTCGATGGTCTGCTGGTAATTGGGATGACGATCCTGCTGATTTCCGGAGGGATCGATCTGTCGGTTGGATCGGTCACCGCGCTTGCGATGGTGATCGCGGGATGGCTCTTTCTCAGCGGGATAGATCCGTGGGTGGCCTCGGCCATGGCAATAGCCCTGTGTACGGCCATTGGTGCATTTATGGGGTTCTTTGTCACCCGTGTCGGCCTGCACCACTTCATCGTCTCACTCGCCATCATGGTGATTGCACGAGGTGCCTGTTTGTTGTTCACCGGAGGGCGACCGCTGGGCCTGTATACCCTTCCTACGGAATTCAAGTTCATCGGGCAGGGGTCCATCGGGCCGATACCGATTGTGATTGTGATATTTTTGGTATTCGTCATCGCCTTTGATTTCATGCTGCGGCGCACGACCATGTTCCGCAAGGTGTTCTATACCGGCAGCAACGAAAAGGCCGCCGCCTATTCGGGCATTCGCACCAAAAAGGTGATCTTTCTGACCACGACCTTGTGTTCGACGCTCTGCGGTGTGGCCGGCATCATTTACATGGCGCGGTTCGGATCGGCACAGCCCACATTCGGGTTGGGACTTGAACTGACTATCATCGCCGCTGCGGTCATTGGTGGGGCCAGTTTGAATGGCGGTTCGGGGTCGATCCTGGGTGCGATCCTCGGCGTGATCCTTCTGTCACTTGTTTCCAGCTCGTTGGCGCTGCTGGATGTGTCGGTCTACTGGCAGGACATTATTCGCGGCTCGATCCTTCTGGCAGCGGTCACCATCGACCATTACCTAAACAAGAGGCGCGGGTGATGTTGGACAAGAAGAAAGACTTTGAACTGATCCGCCAGATCCATACCGTCTTGGTGCTGCATTATTTGGAAGGGCAGAAACAGGCCGATGTCGCGCGGGCGCTGAATCTATCGAACTCGAAGGTCAATCGCCTGATCACGCAGGGCCGCAAGATGGGCATGGTCAAGATCGACGTGGAAAGCCCGTTTGAAACACTGATGGGCATAGAGCGTGATCTTACCCGGTCGACGAGCCTGACTGAGGCCATCGTAACCCCATCGGTCGCAGGAAGTGCCGAGACGACCTTGCAACAGGTCGGGCGTGCCGCGGCAAATCATCTGGTCGAAACCCTGCGGGATGGTGACGTTATCGCGATCACCGGAGGAAAAGCCATCAGCGCAACGGTTGCGGCGCTGGAAGTTGAACGCGCATTTGATGTGACAGTAGTGCCTCTGACCGGTGGCATTCAGGGCAAGTATTATACCGACGTGAACCATCTTGCGACGCAGATGGCCGAGCGTTTGGGCGGCAAGACCATGTTGCTGCACGCGCCGCTATTTGCTGAAAGCCGCGACCAGCGCGATATGCTGGAACAGGTGTCCTCCATCCGTGAAGTTTTGGATATCGCCCGCCGCGCCAATGTCGCGTTGGTGGGGATCGGTTCGATCGAACCTGAAGGTTCCAGCCATTACGATCTGCATCCGGTGCCCGAGGCCGACCGTAAGATGCTGGTGGGAATGGGCGTGATCGGAGAGTTTCTGGCCCATCTTATCCAAACCGACGGCTCGGTGTCGAACTATGCGCTGAATTCTCGATTGGTTTCGGTGGCTCCAAACGATCTGGCGCAATGTGCGCGGGTAATAGGTGTCAGCACCGGGGCGGAAAAGGTTTTGCCAATCAAGGCGGTGCTGAACGGCAAGTTTCTCAACTCGCTGATCCTAGACGAAGACACAGCGACCGCAGTCATACAGGAAATGGAAGGAACATGAGGATGTCGCATGACATGCTGACACGCGAAATCGGTGCGTCGGGGATCCAAGCCTCGGTCATCGGGCTGGGCACATGGGCTATCGGTGGCTGGATGTGGGGCGGTACGGATGAAGCCAAATCCATCGCGGCGATTCAGGCTTCGGTTGATGCGGGAGTGACCCTGATCGACACGGCTCCGGCATACGGGCAAGGCGTGGCCGAGGATATCGTGGGCAAAGCCCTTAAGGGGCGTCGCGAAAAGGTTGTTCTGGCGACTAAATGCGGGCTGGTCTGGCATACACAGAAGGGCAACCATTTCTTCGACTATGACGGAAAACCGGTGCATCGTTATCTGGGCAAGGATGCGATCATCCATGAGGTCGAGCAAAGCCTGACCCGTCTGGGCACCGATTACATCGATCATTACATCACCCATTGGCAGGACCCGACGACACCCATCGCCGAGACGATGGAAGCGCTGGATACTTTGAAACAGCAGGGAAAAATCCGTTCCATAGGCGCCAGCAACACCTCGGTCGATGAGGTGAAGGCCTATGTTGCTGCCGGCCAACTGGATGCCATTCAGGAAGAATACTCGATGGTCAAGCGCGACATCGAAGGCACGTTGTTGCCGGTTTGTCGTGAGAATGGCGTGTCAGTGCTCAGCTATTCCTCGCTGGCGCTGGGTCTGCTCAGCGGCAAGATCGGGCCGGATCGCGAATTCACGGGTGACGATCAGCGCAATGACAATCCACGCTTTTCTATGGCGAACCGTCAAAAAATAGCGAACCTGATGGCTGCCATCGCTCCAATTGCAAAGATGCACGGCGCAACTTTGGCGCAGACCGTGATCGCATGGACGGTTCAGCAACCCGGTATCACCTTTTCGCTGTGTGGGGCACGTGATGCCGCGCAGGCGGTGGAGAACGCGAAGGCGGGGCAATTGCGCCTTACCGAGGCCGAGATTTCCCAGATCAACACGCAAGCCCAGGCTCATTTGAGCAATTTGGACAGCTAAGCCTCAACGCCCGGTTACGAACAGGACCATCATGTCAGATCAAAGACAACAAAACCTGACACGGTTGCGCGAAGACGCTGCGTTTGACGTGGTGGTGATCGGCGGGGGTGTGAACGGAATAGGGGTCTATCGTGAACTTGCTTTGCAGGGGCTTCGGGTGTTGCTGGTCGAGCGGAACGATTTCGCCTCGGGGTGCAGCGCGGCCCCATCGCGGATGATCCACGGCGGCTTGCGATACCTTGAAAACGGTGAATTCGATCTGGTGCGAGAATCCCTGCGGGAACGCGATGCTTTGCTGCGGAACGCTCCGCATATGGTGCGGCCCTTGCCCACGGTCATTCCGATTACTTCGGTCTTTTCGGGCGTGTTAAATGCAGCGGCAAGCTTTGTCGGTTGGCAGGGCAAGCCCTCGAGCCGTGGGGCGGTGCCGATCAAACTTGGTTTGACGCTTTATGATTGGGTCACACGCAAGCGGCGTATCCTGCCAAAGCATCACTTCAATAGTGCAAACCGGACCCGCTCGGACTGGCCCGAATTGACGACCAAGGCCACGCGGTCGGCAGTGTATTTCGATGCGCAGATCACCCATCCGGAGCGGCTTTGCGTTGAGATGATCCGAGACATGCAGGCTGCGGCTCCGGCCTGTGTCGCCCTGAACTATGCGGAAATGACGCGGGACGGCGAAACCTACTCCGTCACGGATCGGCGCAGCGGCAAAAATCTACCGGTTGAGCCCAAAGTGATCGTGAACGCAACCGGTGCGTGGCTTGACGATACTGTGCAAGCCTTTGGCGACGGCGCGAACGAAAAAATGGTCTCGGGGACCAAAGGCTCGCACCTGATCATCGACAACCCGACCCTTGTGCAGGCGCTTGGCGGGCATATGGTCTATTTCGAAAACACCGACGGGCGGGTCTGTATTGTGTTCCCGTATCAAGGCAAGGTGCTGGCAGGCTCCACCGATATCCGTGTCGACAAGGCTGCGCGTGTGCGGTGCGAACCCGAGGAATTCGACTACATCCTCGGTTCGCTTCGGCTGGTTTTCCCAGGGGTTGAGATCAAGGCCGATCAGGTGGTGTTCAGCTATAGCGGCATCCGCCCGTTACCACGCAGTGATCAGGATTACACCGGCCGGATTTCGCGCGGCCACTACACGCGGCGTCTGGGTGGGAAAATTCCGCAGTTCTGCATGATTGGTGGAAAATGGACAACTTTCCGCGCCTTCGGCGAGCAAACCGGTGATGAGGTTCTGGCCGAGCTCGGCACGACACGCCGGGCGTCCACCCTTGGGCTGGCCATCGGCGGCGGTGTTCAGTTTCCCGATGACCCGATCACTTTGCTAAACCGGTTGGTGGATGAATTTCACGTCACGCAGGACCGGGCGCAGCACCTGATTGGACACTATGGCAGTCAGGCCGACGATGTTGCGCTGTTCTGTCAATCGTTTTTGGACACACCCCTGATTGTCGACTGCCCTTACACCGTGGCCGAGATCATCTGGCTGATGCACACCGAGTTTGTCGAGACACTGTCCGACATCGTTCTGCGCCGCACCGCGCTGGCTATAACAGGCCAGGTTTCCGAAGAATTGCTGGACCGGCTGGGTCGCATCTTTGTCGAAGAACGCCAGCTTAGCCCGCAAGAAATCACCGATCAGAAAGAAACTCTGATCCATGAATTGTCCGAGTTCTTTGGCGTCTCAGCCGCAACTCTGACCGCACGAAACAAGGAACGGAGTACAGAATGCGTGTAAGCACCAAAGCCCGGATGAACCGGATGTTTAACAACGGTGGATGCCTGGACGTCGCAATCGACCACGGGGTTTGCAACGAGCCCAGCTTCATGGTTGGGCTTGAGAATATGGCAGGGGTCATGGACACGCTCATCGGGGCCAAGCCGGATGCGATCCAATGCGCCTATGGGCAGGCTGATCTGTTGCAGTCACGACCCGAAAAAGACAAACCCGCGCTTGTAATGCGGATCGACATGGGCAACCCCTATAATGATCAGCGGCATCGGGTGATGTGGTCGATGCTGCAAAACGCCGACGAGCCACTCATCGGCGCGCTTGAGATGGATGCAGCGGCCGTGGTCGTCAACCTGTTCATGTTGCCTGATGAACCTGAGCTTTTCCGCCAGTGTGTCGAGAATATCAGCCGGGTTCGCGCGGCTTGTGACAAATACGGAATGCCGCTGATGATTGAGCCTCTGGTCATGCTGCCCAACGATGTTCGCGGCGGCTATCAGGTGGACGGCAATGCCGAGAAGATTGTGACGCTGGTGCGTTTGGCCTCGGAAATGGGGGTCGACATCATCAAGGCTGATCCGACAGAGAACCCAGAAGATTTTCATCGGGTCATCGAGGCCGCGAGTGTGCCGGTTCTGGTGCGTGGCGGCGGCAAGGAAGACCTGAAGAATGTGTTGATGAAATCAGCGGCCCTGATGGCGCAGGGCGCGCAAGGGATGGTCTATGGCCGCAACATCTATCAGCATGACAATCCGAAGGCGGTTGTGGCGACTTTGATGGCGATGATCCACAACGGGGCGGGCGGCGAAGAAGCATGGGACATTTATAACTGTGGCTAAAACCGATACATATTGGGGCTGGATGCTGGAAACACGGTCATCAAGGCTTTGCTCTTCGACTTGCAGGGGCGCCCCGTTGCGATGCAGGCATTGGACGGTCAATCCACGATCCCGCAACCGGGGCATGTGGAACGCGACCTGAATGAGTTGTGGGTCAATGCGCGGCAGGTGATTACCAGCTGCATCGACACTGCCGATATTGACGCAGCCGACATCATAGGTGTTGGGTGCGCAGGCCACGGCAACGGACTTTATCTGCTGGACAAAGCAGGCGAAGCCTTGCTGGGCATTCAATTTCTGGATACCCGTGCTGCAGGGCTGGCCGAAGAATTTTCCGACGCGGAAGGTGATGCTCTGCACAGCTTGTGCCTGCAAAAGCCCTGGCCGTCACAGACGCCTGTTCTATTGGCTTGGATCAAACGTCACCGGCCCGAGATCTATGCCCAGACCGGTACGGTTATGCTGTGCAAGGACTTTATTACTTACAAGCTGACCGGTGAGCGCATCAGCGATATCTCGGACATGTCAGGCTGTGGTCTGACGCGTATGCCCGACTGCACCTATGACGATGGTCTATTGGCGGTATATGGGCTGAGTGATGCAAGTGAGATGCTGCCCCGCCTGATAGACCCGGTTGAAATTGCCGGAACCGTCAGCGCCGAAGCTGCGGTTGCAACAGGGCTTGTCGCGGGCACACCGGTGATCGGGGGCTTTTTTGACGTCGTCTCCAGCGCAATGGGCTCAGGTGTTGTGCGCGCGGGTGAGGCTTCAATCATCGCAGGCACATGGAGCATCAATCAGGTGTTTTCGGACGCGCCTGCTGTCAATGATGACCTGTTCATGGTGTCTGGCTTTGGGTCGAAACGGTTCGTGAATATCGAGTCCAGCGCCACATCAGCTGCCAATCTGGAATGGTACGTTCGCGAATTCGTCGAACGCGGCGCACATCACGACGACCCTTTCGGTTACTGCAACGCCAAGGTGGCCGAGGTCCAGCCGGTTGCAGATGATCCGTTCTTTCATCCGTTCCTTTATGGTTCGGGGCAGAGGGCGTCTTTCAGGGGTGGTTTCTATGGCGTTGCTGGTTGGCATGGCGAAGGCCACATGCTGCGCGCGTTATTCGAAGGCGTTTTGTTCGAGCACCGACGTCATATCGAGGTTTTGAAGGCTGCGGGCGTCAGCTTCGATCAGGCAGTTCTTTCGGGCGGCGGGTCGCGCAGCCCGGTCTGGCCGCAGATGTTCGCCGATTGTCTTGGCGTCCCTATCTACCTGGCCGAGGCACAAGAAACCGGTGCCTTAGGTGCGGCCATCGGTGTGTCGGTGGCGACCGGCGCATATGGTTCATATGAAGAGGCGATTGGCCAGATGACCCGTCGCAAATCCGAGTTCCTGCCGAATTCGGCCATGCAATCGCATTACGACCTGCGTTACACACAATACCTTGCGCTGATTGAAGCGATGCGCGGGTTTTGGGAGACTTCACAGAATTCGATCGAAAGGCAGCAAAGATGAAAGCCGTGGGATTTCTGAAATCGCTTCCTATTGAAGCCGCCGATAGTCTGTTGGACGTCAATCTGCCCGAACCAATCACGCAGCCCAACGATCTGCTGGTCGAGATCGAGGCGATCTCGGTAAATCCGGCGGATGCCAAGCGCCGCATTCGAACAGCCGCTGAACAGGACCACTCCGAGCCGTTCATTCTGGGATATGACGCTGTGGGTATTGTTCGTGACATTGGCGCAGAGGTCTCCGGTTTTTCCAAAGGCGACCGGGTCTGGTATGCGGGTGACGTCAATCGTCCTGGTTCCTACGCCGCGTTTCAAGCCGTCGACCATCGTATTGCCGCGTTGGCTCCGAGTTCAGTTAGACCACAAGCGGCGGCGTCTTTGCCTCTGGTTTCACTGACGGCTTGGGAGATGTTGTTTGAGCGACTGCAAGTGCCGACAAACGAAACGCCTTCAAGCTTGTTGGTCATTGGAGGGGCCGGAGGGGTCGGATCGATAACTCTCCAACTGGCGCGCAAGCTGACCGGACTGCACCTGATCGCGACCGCCTCACGTCCGGAAACGGTTGAATGGTGCCGGGAAATGGGTACCCATCAGACGGTCAACCACAACGATCTGATTGCCCAAGTTCGGACGGCAGGGCACAAAAACGTGGACTACATCACCCAGTACGCCGACACCGCGCAGCATTGGAACGCAATGTGTGAACTCATTGCGCCGCAAGGCCGGATTGGGACCATAGTAGAGACAAGCGAAAAGCTGGACATCTCGGCCCTACAGGGTAAGTCCGCCGCGCTGATGTGGGAGCTGATGTTCACACGATCCCTATTCGGCACAGCAGATATGGCGCGCCAAGGGCGGATTTTGTCGCGTGTCGCCCGTCTGGTTGATGATGGCATCATCCGGACAACCGAACAAAAAACACTTCATGGCTTGTCAGCGGCCACGATTAAAGAAGCCCACGCGATCATTGAATCTGGCCGCATGATCGGCAAACTCGTCGTCGCATATTAATCAGAAAGACCAATACTCCATGACAGACGTCCGGAAACTTGATGGGGATTACGACCATATCATAGTCGGCGCGGGCACGGCCGGGTGCGTTCTGGCCAATCGCCTGACAGAAAACCCCAAAACGCGGGTGCTGTTGCTCGAGGCCGGCGGCTCAGACAATTACCACTGGGTGCATATACCGGTGGGATATCTTTATTGCATTGGCAACCCGCGCACGGACTGGATGATGAAAACTGCGCCCGAGCCGGGCTTGAACGGACGTTCGCTGGTTTATCCGCGTGGCAAGGTGCTGGGGGGATGCACCTCGGTCAACGGCATGATCTATATGCGCGGACAGGCGGCGGACTACGATCATTGGCGGCAGCTGGGCAATGCCGGATGGGGTTGGGATGACGTGTTGCCCTATTTCCTGAAATCCGAGGATCACCATGCCGGGCCCGCAGACATGCATGGGCACGGAGGGGAATGGAAGGTCTCGAAACAGCGCTTGGAATGGGACATTCTGAAAGCCGCGCAGGAGGGCGCTAAGGAATTTGGCATCCAACCGCGCGCAGATTTCAACGATGGCAGCAACGAGGGGACCGGGTTTTTCGAGGTCAATCAACGCAACGGTGTGCGTTGGAACACGGCCAAAGGTTTTTTGCGCCCAGCGATGAAACGGCCCAACTTGCGCGTTCTCACCCATGCTGAAACCGAGACACTGTTGTTCGACGGCAAGCAGGTGACGGGCGTGCGCTACGTGCACAAGGGCGTTCAATATGACGCCTATGCCGGGTCCGAGGTCTTGCTGGCGGCGGGCGCGATCAACACGCCTAAAATTCTGGAATTGTCAGGCGTAGGCCGGGGCGATGTGCTGTCTGAACATGGCATCGTCTTGCATCACGAAAGTCAGGGCGTCGGGCAGAACCTGCAGGACCATTTGCAAATCCGCACAGTATTCAAGGTCCGGAACGCAAAAACCCTGAACACGATGGCGAATTCTCTGCTCGGGAAAGCAAAAATTGCATTGCAATACGGCCTGACGCAATCCGGGCCAATGTCGATGGCCCCCAGCCAATTTGGGATGTTCACAAAATCCAATCCCGATCTGGCCACACCCGACCTGGAATACCATGTGCAACCGCTGTCCACCGACAAGTTGGGTGATCCACTGCACCCGTTCCCGGCGATTACCGTTTCGGTCTGCAACTTGCGACCTGAAAGTGTGGGCACTTGCCATATTCAGTCGAAAGACATCGAAGCACAGCCTGATATTCGCTTGAACTACCTGTCGACAGAAAACGACAAACGCGTTGCAGCGAAATCCGTGCGACAGGCGCGGAAGATTATGACGGCGAACGCTCTGAAATCCTATCAGCCTGAAGAAATCTTGCCCGGCCCGGCGATGGAGACAGAGGAAGACCTTGTGAAAGGTGTAGGTGATATCGCTACGACTATTTTCCACCCTGTCGGTACTTGCAAAATGGGCTCGGATGCATCAGCTGTGGTCGGCGCGGATCTCAGGGTGCATGGACTGTCGGGATTACGGGTGATTGACGCATCTATCATGCCAAAAATCGTATCCGGCAATACAGCTTCACCGGTTGTGATGATTGCAGAGAAAGCGGCGGACATGATCCGCAAAAGAACCTGATAAGCGACTGATATCGAGCGCAACTATTTCGAACTTCCGATTCATTGTACAAATTGGTTGAGGATCACACGTCCCCTTTTTCCTTACGGATTTTTCTCAGGGGCTCAGAGACAGGTATGCCAAGAGCGGTTTTGCGTTTGAGCACGGCAAAGCGCATCTCGATCTCCGCCACCTGCCTGTCGCGTCCCGCACCATGAGACTCTGTGCCAACAGTTTCAACCAACGCATATAGTCTCGACGCGGTACCAGCGGTGATATACGCTCCATCGTCGCTCGTTGACTTCGAAATCAGATAGCGCAAATGAAAACAGGGAGGTGTCTAGGAAACTAGCGGTTCCTCAGGGCAACTTGGCAATCTCCGCGCCGGGAAACAATTCGGCATTGGTGTTGCGACAGGGGAAAGAGCCCTTCACCCTGTCGCGTAAGCGGTCGATGGAACAACTTATTCGTTCAGAATTTGATGCTGCCTTTGATGAAGGTGATGTTGATGCGCTTGTTGTCTGAGAAACGACCCTGATAGCCGATCTGAATGGCCTTTTTGCCTTTAGTAAAGAACGTCACACCCGCCTCAACATTGGCGAACAGGTGTCGACGCCTGTCGAGTTGGTGAAATGCGGCCCATCGCCAAGGCGCGCTGTCACGGTTGTGTCCGTATTGTTGGAATAGTCGCCCCGATTTTCCCGTATGCACGCAGTGCCAGCGTCTCGCTGATCTGCCGATCCCGACCAAACTCCAGTGCAGGGCTGAGCGAGAAATAGGTCTTACTGTTGTTGTCCACGGACAGCCCGGTTGTTGAAGTCCCGGATTCCGTGAAACCGTCACGTTTCACGCCCGTCAGGTTCACATTCAGCATCGGTTTGAGATAACCGGTGCTGTGTTCAATCAAATATGCGTCCCGCAACTGTGCCGACAGATATTCGACGTCGTACTTAGATGTGTTCGATGCGTTCAGGCCGCCGAAAGTGACGGCGCGCGTCGCGTCGAAATCACCCACACCGCCCGAGATAGCCCCGGACAGAGCCAACCGCGCCAACGTGTGTTTCAGGTTGGGGCAACTGAGTAAGAGGCAAAGTCACTGTCGACACTGGATGTTGAAGTGATATTGCCGGATTCGTAAGCCAGAGCAAATCCGGCAAACCAATCCGGCCGGAACTCAAGCTGGCCACTAACACTGATCCCGTAAGAGCGGCTGTTTTAACCGATTGAATCAGAAGTGCCATTTTGGTCAAACTGCCGGATCCGCGGGCGTTCTCAGATGCAGTTGTCTTCCGAGATGGCGGCGTATTCCACGCCGGTCACCTGCCACGAAGACAGCTGATTGGTGAAGTTCTGCGCGTTCAGTAGTGCGGTAGTTTCACTTTTTAGAAACCCTTCTGCACCGAGCTGATCACACGTCTCTTTTAGTTCGCCCGCGCTGGAAACCTCGCTAAGCAAGGCATTGGTTACCAGAGCAAAGCCCTCGTCCCTGCCTTCAAAGGCTGTATCAATCGCATTGGCGGTACTCTGTTGGTTGCCGTTCAGCCCGGCACAGGGTATGGCGAAGTTTACGTTGGCAGCCAAGACCACATCGTTCGCTTTGGAAAACTGCAGCTCGGCCGGAAGGACTGGGCTAAGTGTCTAGCCATTCAGCGTCACACCCTCGTTCGTCGTGCCGCCTGCGGCGGACAAAATCGTGAATTGCTGGGTGCAGCCCGATCCGCTCGGCACGTTGACGCCAACAGCACCGTCCAGAGTAGCGGTTTCTGTAACGTTCAAGCGGTCCGCGGCACCTGTATCAAGGTCGAGGTCAGCGGCGAAACTGCTGCTTTCCCCTTGCACCAGCTGGTCCGTAACGGTTGTGGTTGCGATCGATTCCCGCCCGCCCGGAGAAAGCACCCCGTCATTGGTCAGGGTGTTACCGGCACCTCCGAATACGCCAGATCCGCATTGCGATGAAAGGACGACCTCACCCGACATTTCTAACACGTTCCCTGTACCAGAATCCGAGGAAAAACGTACAGCCGAACTTTCACCCGTGCCACCCTGAACGGTAGTCTCAGTGAAAGAGACTGTGAACGTATTGAAGGTTGAACCAGCTACTCGAACACTGCTTGCGTTACTCCCTTCAGTCGTGATGCTGCCGCGGATCGCAGTGTCGCTGCGGTCGGAATTTGAAACCTTGATCCCGTTTGCCTCAGCACCACAGGTCAAGATTTCGCGCGTCGTCTCGATTTCAACCGAACCAGCGCCGCCATTTTCTATTTCGATCCTGGATGAATCCGAACCGGTTTCTAAGATGCCCGACGCTGAAGAAACAGAGATTTTGTTGACCGTTGACGCATTGGTCGCCTGAACCAAAATACCTTCGGCCTGAGTGCCTTTCGTTCGAATGGTATTCGAAGCCTTAATTTCGATATCTCCGCTGCCTATGTTTTTTTGCAATAAGCCCCCTGGTACGGTTCCCGGTGGTTTCAATCTCACCTGTATTGGCGAAAACAACGTCACCGGAGTCAAAAATCTTGGACGCCTCAATTCCAGTCGAATCTGTTCCTGCAGTGCTGATTGTTCCACCAGACCGGATTGTCAGATTGCCATTGCCGTTAGGACTGATGCCAACAATGCCATTAGACCTATCTGCCAGTGTAGCGATATTATCTTCTGAAGTTATTGTCGTATCACCGCCCGCTACGTTCAAAACGACTATCCCAGCCGACTGAATGTTTCTCGTCGAGATATTCCCGGAGTTATTGATCTCAATGCCATCAGCGTTTTGGTCGCGGACAATAATTCCAACCGCATTGTCACCGGTTGTAGTGATGTTCCCAGTTGAAGATATTATGACGTTGTTGCTGGATGTCGATGCCACATTGCAAGTCGACACCATTTGCCAAGTTTGGATAAGGCTGCACTGGGGGCAGTTTCAATCCATCACGATTCCAGAATGTCGGTGAGATCGCTGCAGTCTCGAAAGTCAATGAAAACCTGCATATTAGTGTTGCCGACTATGCCGCATCAACCCGCGCACGGACGACGATCATCTGCGGTGTGAACCCGTATTATTCTGCAAAAACAGATTCGTTCGGATGCCGATTGGTGGCCGTCTGATCCATTGGGGCGATATTCGGCACTATGTATTGGCCCAAAAAGTCGGCGCAGCACGCGCAAACGGGTTACGTCAGGTCGACGGGCCCCTAGGTGGTTTTCGGGATCCTGACGGTTATTGCGCGACAGCAAAAGGTGCAGCCGTTCTGGGTTATGATTGTAGATGGGAAATCCACCTGAGCCAGATTGCATTGGTCAATGAGGTCATATCCCCATCTGACACCGAGGTGTCCAAGGCTCAACGCATTCTTATTGCCACGTCCCATGCCGAAGCATCCGGGAAAGGGGCTGCGTCCTTGGACGGCCTGCTGATCGATTACGCTTCGATCCGTCAGGCAGAAGTGTTGGTCGAAAGAACCAGCCAGATGGCGACAGCATAAGCCATCGTAACCCCATCGGTCGCAGGGCCGTCCGGTTCCCGCACTTCGGCGTGTACGGTTGTGGTCGGAAAAGTTCGGTCGCGATAGCCTCTGCGACCAGACACGCGGACTTGTTCCTTGCTTTCATTCCTGTGATCGGTTCAAACTAAGCCCTCGCCAATTGATGTTCGGCTGCCCTAAAGACGAAGCGGGTCTAATAAGGGGCTATCGCGCTGATAAAGAACAACAAGATCTCGTCGAATGTTAGCACCCACAGACAAATCGAAGACCGAACAGCAAATAGCTTTCGAGATTTTTGTTCAGGCGGAATTTGCCTATCTGGAGCTGTCATCCATCATTGCAGTTTTGCAGACGGCAAATGATGTTCTCAACCGCGATCTTTTTCGGTGGCAGATTACGTCGGACACGCCCGGTCTGGTGTCCAGCAGTTCAGACCTGATTGTGCGGGCAACGCCTGCCATCTCTGACCAGTATCTGAGCGACTGCCTGTGTGTTGTGGGCGGTCAGTTGGGAGATGTCAGCACATGGCTGCGACGCGTCCGGGCAATGCAAAAACACAAACGACCGGTTGCTTTGTTTTCGGACGCGGCACGCGAATATATCAAGGCGACAGTGCAACAATCCGGGCCGGTCACGGCACATTGGCGCGACATTGGTTTGCTGCGTGAGATTGGGGATTTCCCCATGCTTTCTGAAAGTCTTGTTGCCCGAAATGGAACAGTGCTGACTTGCGCCGGGTACGGTCATACCGCGGAGGCGATCATCGGCATTCTGGCTGAGGTTCTTGAGCCTCAGGACAGGGCTGAACTGGCCTGTCAATTGATGCTGAACGACGTTCGGGGCCACGCGCAAGAGCAACCCAAAGGTCTGAGCGCGAACCCGAATTTCCTGGAAAAGCGGCTGCAAAACGCGATCCGCATCATGGAAGAAAACACCGAACACCCGTTGCCAACGGCCAGTCTTGCCCGCCGCGTGGGCGTATCCACCCGGCAGTTAGAGCGTCAGTTCATGCTGCACCTGAGCACATCGCCCGGAAAATTTTATAGAAAGATCAGGTTGAAAAAGGCGTTTACCCTGGTCTCGAACTCGCAAATGCCGATCATTGATATCGCCATTGCTTGCGGTTTTGCGTCAACCTCTACGCTTGCCCAGACATTCAAGGCCGAATACGGCAAAACACCAAAACAACTGCGGCGCACGGAGTGACCATTATACGGCCTCCGAAAGTTTGGCAGGTTATGCTGAGGGGCCAAGGGTCTTATCTGCATCGCAAAGACGGTAGACATTCACCTTCCTTGAACGTCCTTTGACAGTGAATTCGCCACAGTCGATCAGATGAAAAGCCGGGCTGATCAGTCGCGCTGTGGCATCGCTGATCAAAATCCTGGTTTGCTCGTCACTTGGCAGTTCGCCTACCAGGGTTTCGATCCGGGCGCAGGTATTCACCGTGTCGCCGATCACCGTGTAATTCATCCTGTCGACGGCCCCGATATTGCCGACAATCAGCGGCCCGGTGTGCACCGCGATTTTGACGCCGTACTCGACGCTAGCCTCAGCCAGAGATCGCTTGATTGCCATTGCGGCCCGGCAGGCGCGCTCGGCATGATCCGTCTGGTCCTGGGGTGCGCCCCAGAACGCCATCGCCGCGTCGCCGATGTATTTGTCGAGCGTTCCGCCCTCGGCTTCGATACAGCGGTTCAGGATTTCGAAATGCCGGTTCAGCATTGCTGCCGTGGCTTGTGGCGTCATGGCCTCGGATGCGGGTGTGAACCCCACGATGTCGGCGAACATGACGGTCAGTTCGACTTCGCGCGGCAACACAAGGTTAGGGTCTCCGGTCTTTAGCATTTGCCGTACAAGGGTTCGGGGCAAATAAGTTTCAAACCAGCGCAGCCCGTCGAGCATCTTGTTGAAGGCAACAGCCTGAAGGTTCAGTTCTGAGACCCGAGAGGGGGGCAGGTGGTCGATCTGGTTTAGATTCAGCTCGCTGATTTTGATGGCTTCTTCGGTCGACCTGTGAATGGGTGCCGCCAATCGTCTTGCCAACACAAGCGCCGCAATGACCGAAGCGATCAGCAAACCAAGACTGACCAGGGCGGCATCACTCAGCCGGGACCATTGGTTGCTCCAATCGCTCAGCGGAGAATACTGCCCGATCACCCACGGCTCAGATCCGAAGCCGTTGACGATGCTTGTCAAAACCAGGTGTTCTCCGTCCAGCGCCTCGACCACATATCCGACAAATGTTCCATCGTTGCCCTGAAACTCGGGTGGCTGCGTCAGCATTTGTGAAATTACCGCGTCATCAAGTGCTGCGACCGAATGCAAGGGGGCGTTTGAGCTTAACGTGTTGGCAGACAGGTTCAGCAATTTGGGATGGGCCAGAACGCGGTTGTCACCGTACAGAACAAAACCGGTTGCCCCGTATTTCCCACTTAACTCGTCGACCAGGCCCGAGAAATGGTGAACGGTAGAAGATACGAGCACGGCCCCGAGGAAAATACCGTCTTTATAGGCAGGTACAGTCGCTGAGATATGTGTCCGGCCCTGGTCAAAGAAGGGTTCGTTCCAGAACAAACCATCATATCCTTTAACATCTTTAAGATACTGAAGCGTGCCTGCAGCCGGAGGCTCGTATGACGTTATTAAACGTGGCCCCTCAACATCGGTGATATGTGTTGAAATGAACAGGCTGCCGTCAGGATACACGATGGCAAGATCTGTCAGATACGGGACTGAAGCCACCACGCCTTTGAAGTAGGCTTTCAGAAAATCGGTGTCATGCAGATCGACTTCGCCAGTGCTTGCGTCTTCCTGCAGGGACTGTGCCAGTTCCTCGATCGGTGTCGTCAGGCTAAAGATATCGTCTTCGATGGATTCGACGATCATCGCGGCAGACGTATTCAACAGTTCCGTCGTGTTCTGAAAATTGGCATAAGTCGAAACCAACAGAACTGCGCCAGCCGATATTGCCACCAGTCCGCCAATGGTCAGCGCCAGCAGAGTGGAAATTCGGATTTTCAACCTTGTCTGGCGGTTGCTTTGCGCCCGGGCGCTTTTGTCGATCACGCCAGTGTGCTGCGTATGCTTGTCTTCGTTGACCATCTTTGAACGATATTTAGCTTGGCGACCCGTTACAACGCCTCGTTGATGTCTGAGGCGGGATCACCGCTAGCCAAGATAGGCACGCAGGCTTGGCGGCGGGTTGTCAAAGAGTTTCGCTGTCTGAACGGGCGCATGCACCGTTTCGTCTGCAACAAGTACGGTTTGGTCGGCAATACGGCGTGCATCCTGCGGATCGTGGCTGACCATCAACAGGGTCGTTTCGGTTTCGGCCACCAGATCGGCCACCAAATCCAGCATTTCGGCTTTCAAGGCTGGCCCAAGGGCTGCAAACGGTTCGTCCAAAAGCAACAGTTCGCGCCGCTGCACAAGTACGCGGGCCAGGGCAACCCGGCTTTGCTGTCCTCCGGATAGTTCCGAGGGTTTGCGCGCGCCCATACCATGCAAAGAAACCCTGCCCAGAGCGGACTGAACCTGTGCATCCTCGACCCTTGACAGCCGACCATTTGGGCGCAGGCCCAGGGCGATGTTTTGTTCAGCCGTCAGATGCGGAAACAGGTTTCCGTCTTGAAACAGCATCGCCATAGGGCGCTTACCCGGATGCAAATTGGAAATCTGTTGCCCACCCCAAAAAATCTGACCCTTCTTCAGATCCCGAAATCCGGCGATGGTCTCCAGCAATGTGGACTTGCCTGCACCGGACGGGCCAATAATGGCAATGCTGTTGCCAACCTCGATCTGGATATCGGCGTTTAGGGTGAAATTCCCGTTTTCAATCACGCAGTCGTCAAGCTTCAGCATGCCAGCGCCCTCCTCGGTCCAAAAGCCAGAATGCGCCCATGGACAGCAGCAACAGCAGTAATGCGCCGCCGGCAGCCGCCTGCATCTGATAGGCGCCCATCAGGCGGTAAATTTGCAAGGGTAGGGTCGCGATCTGCGGGTCGGCGAACAGCGCGATCACACCCAGATCACCCATCGACAGGGCAGCCCCAAGACCAGCGGCGAACCCGATCTGCGGACGCATGCGTGGTAGCAAGATGCGCGTGAAAAACGTCCATTTTGCCATATCCAATGAAAGCGCGAGACGTCCGTGCCTGGCGGTTATGTCGCGCGCCGCGGGGACCAGAATGCGTAAAGCAAAGGGCAGGGCCATCGCAGCATTTACCAAAGCAGTGACAGGCAGAGCCAATGTCGTCGGGTTTGCCAAAGGCCGGATTAAGATGAACAGGCCCGTACCGATGACCAGTGGTGATGCCGCCAAACCCAAAATGCCACTGAGTTCCACAAGCCCGTACCGGCCGCTCGCGACGGCGGTGGCCATAGGCAAAGCTAGCAAAAGCAGGACTGCAGTACTTGCCGCAGCAACAAGAACCGAGATCAGCGCGGCCCGAAAAACGATTGCGGGCATGTCAAACAATCCGGCAGCTCCCGAAATTACGACTGATGCCAAAGGTAGTAGCAAAAAGACGGCTGCTGCGACGATCCACAATACATCTATTGATGGCGCGCCCCCGTCCCAGCGGCGCAAGGCGCGATCAAGACCTGTTCCGAAACCGTCCCCCCGCGAAAACTTCAGCGCCACCAAAGCGGTCGCAGCTGTCAGGGCAAGTTGCAGGGCGGATAACAAGGCGGCGCGGCCCAGGTCAAAATCGTAGGTGAAGGCCTGATAGATTGCCAGTTCGATCGTTGTGGCCCTTGGCCCTCCGCCCAAGGTGAGGGCGACGGCGAAGCTGGTCAGGCAAATGGCGAAGATTACTGCAAGAACCCCGGGCAGGGTCCGTTTCAGCATGGGCATCTCGATCAGTCGAAACATGGCCATGCCGTTGCATCCCAGTTGTGCGGCCAGGCGAAACCGTTCTGCCGGAATTTCCTGCCAGGCTTGCAACACAAGGCGTGTGGCCAGAGGCAGGTTGAAAAACACATGCGCCAGTACGACGCCATGCAAGCCGTAGATGCGTATGGGCGGCAGGCCGAAAATGCCAAGGAAGTCCGAGATCCACCCCGACCGGCCAAAAACTTGCAGCAGACCCAAAATGGCAACGATGACCGGCAGGATGAAGGGCGCGCCCAAAAGCGCAATTAAAGCTCGTCGGCCGGGGAACCTCCGACGTGCCAAAGCCCGCGCGACCGGCACTGCCAACACCACGCTGAACAATGCGGACAGCGTAGCCTGGGTCAGCGTGAACCGCAGCGCAGCCCAATCGGCGGGACTGAACCCGCCGCTGGTTTCAGCGCGCAGCGCAACCGCCGCAAGGGTGCCCAGAATCAGCGCGGCGACCAGAGCCGCCGCACCGATACCGGGCCATGGGCTTACTGGCTGAGCGCGTTCTGCCATTCTGCCAGGGCCTGATCCCGCACGGCGGCGGCTTCATCGGGAAAGAACAGAAGCGACTTTGCCGGCACTGTCAGGGTGTCGAACCCTTTCGGCAAACCTTCTGCCGGCGTTACGGCTGGGTACATCCAGTTGGTTGTTGGAATGATCTGCTGGAACGCGTCCGAGACCATGAACTGCAGAAACTGATCCGCCAATTCGGCCTGATCTGTTGCGGCCAGCTTTGCCGCAACCTCAACTTGCAGATAGTTGCCCTCGTCAAAGGCGGACGCGGCCTTGCTGTCATCGTCCTCGGCAATCAGGTGATAGGCCGGAGATGTCGTGTAGCTGAGAACCATGTCCGACTCGCCCTCAAGGAACAGGCCGTACGCTTCGGACCAGCCTTTTGTGACCGTCACGATATTGTCGGAAAGACCAGCCCAGATTTCGGGTGCATCATCACCATAGGCCGCTTTAACCCACATCAGCAGACCCAGACCGGGCGTGGACGAGCGAGGGTCCTGGATGATGATCTTGGTGTCGCTGTCCGCCAGCTCCCGGAAGTTCGCAGGCGCTGTCGCATCCGCTTTGTGAACAAAGGCGAAGTAGCCCCAGTCATACGGGGTAAACGTGTCATCGGTCCATTCGATCGGCAGTGCGAAGTCGGCTGAGACAGAATTCGGCGCAAACAGGCCGGTTTCCCGGGCCGCCGCAATCAGGTTGGTGTCCAATCCAAGCACGACGTCCGCGTCAGAGTTTTCCCCCTCAAGCCGGACACGCGACAAAAGCGCGGCACCATCTTCAACGCCAACAAGGTTCAGCTCGCAGTCGCAGACCGCTTCAAAAGCTTCTTTGACCTGCGGGCCGGGGCCCCAGTCGGATACAAAGCTGTCATAGGTGTAAACGGTAAGCTGAGGCTTGTCGGCGGCGATGGCCGAAGTTGCGCTCAGAAGTCCCGCAGCAATTAGCAGATGTTTCATGTCATCCTCCATTGCGGCGAGAGGGCAAGGATGGATGATACCGAAACCCTTCCCTCCGCCGGTTCTAGCCGGTTCAGGTTCTACGGGTTCGCTTGATAAGCATCTCAGCGCGGCAGGCCGTGCTCCCCGAGGTGAGGCCGTCACTAGGGGGGATTGGCTAGAAAGACAACCAAATTCGGTGCCTCAGCGCGGTGCGTGTCGTATGCGGGCAAGTAAGTCTGTCCGGAGTCGGACGCCCTTTGAACCTGTAATACGTTCGGTTCAAAGGGCCATAGGGTCAGAAGTAACGCAGCCAAATATAGACGTTCGCGATCATCAGGGTCAGGATCATGATCGGGAATGCAATTTTGGCGAAGGCGATGAAGCCGATGGGCTGCTTGGCCTTTTCTGCAAAAGCAGCCACTGTAAGGTTGGCGCTTGCCCCCAACAGTGTGCCGTTGCCGCCCAGACAGGCGCCAAGCGCCAGCGACCACCAAAGGGGTTCAATCGCGTCTTCGCCGCCAAATGTGTCCGCGGTGGATTCGATCAGAGGGATCATCGTTGCCACAAATGGGATGTTGTCCAGAATGGCCGACAGGATGCCAGAGGCCCAGAAGATGAAGAACGCGGTCCACATCATGTCGCCTTGGGTCAGCTCCAGCACTTTCTCACCGAAGAACGCCAACAGGCCAACATGTTCAACACCGGCAACGATGACAAACAGCCCGCCGAAGAAAAAGATTGTGACCCACTCAACCTCACCAAAAATGTGGTGAACCGACTCCGACTGTTCTTCACCACTTTGATGGCCATAAGCCAGCAGCATCAACAGGCCCGCACCTGCCAATGCTGACGTACCGGGCTGAATGCCGTAGCCATGGCCCAGCGTGAACCCGAGCAAAACCAGAGCCAAAACGGCCAGAGATTTGATCATCAGGACTACATCGGTGACCGCCTCGGATTCATTGAACCCCATGATCCGATCGCTGGCCGATTTCGGAATGCTGGCCAGTTCCTTGCGGTTCATAAGGTAAATAATGCCGGTCAGGACAACCAGACATATGGCCGAGATAGGCGCCAGGTTCACCACGAAATCGTTGAAGCTCAGCCCTGCGGCCGAGCCAATGATGATGTTGGGCGGGTCACCGATCAGCGTCGCTGTTCCCCCCACGTTCGAGGCCAGGATCTCGGCGACAAAGAACGGGAACACACGTGTTTCCAGGGCTTCAGTGATCAGCAGCGTAATCGGGGCGATCAACAAAACTGTCGTTACGTTGTCCAGCAGGGCCGAGAACACCGCCGTAATCAGCGTTAGCATGATCAAGATGCCGGTTGGATTGGCTTTCACCGCTTTTGCGGCCTTGATCGCTACGTATTGGAACAATCCGCATTTGCTGGTGATCCCCACGATGACCATCATGCCGATGAGCAGTGCCAGAGTGTTGGCGTCCACACCCGCCACGGCCTGTTCCTGATTGATGATGCCAAACAAGACCATCAGCGATGCACCCAACATCGTCAGAATGGCGCGGTTGACCTTTTCGGTGATCAGGACCGCATATACCAAAATCAGAATTCCGGTCGCGATCCAAAGCGGATCAATACCCAATAGTTGCGGAACAGAGAGAGCGGCCTCTCCGTGTGACGTCGAATGCGTAGCCAAAGTTTTAGTCCGGTTTGTATAGGGTTAGCTGAGTGCGCGATCCAAAAGCGAGTTGGCGCTTACGGTGCCAACGAAACGGTTGGTTTTGGGCTCAACAAGGATCACGTGCCGTTTGTATTTGTAGATCAGGAAGATACCTTCCATCACCGGCGTGTCAGGTGCAGCAACGGGGATGTTCGAGGGCCTCGATATGTTGTCGCGAACCTTTTCGGTCTTCAGCCGCTCCATCTGTTGTTCGAAATCTTCCCGCGTCAGGTTCATGAAGCTGAGCGAGTCGATCGCGACGCGCGACGCATCATCATTCAGACCGATTGTCGCCGCCTTCGGCAGAATCAGCTTCAGCAGCGTCGGGGCGGTAAAGACGCCAACATAAGTTCCGTCTTCAGCCACGACAGGCAGAAACCGTGCCCGGCTGCCCCTGATGATGTTGAAAGCCGTGGCGATGCTTTCATCCGGCAGAATGGTCTTTTGTACCTCAGGCGGTACCATCACGTCATAGCAGGTTAGGCCCATGCTTTTCCTCTGACTTCACGCGGCTATCGGGTGAAACGCCATCCAACAGCCACAGGGCACGCCCTTTTTCGGCTTGTTAAAGCGTGTCAGGGCGAATCAAAATTTGTTGATGCGCACTGATTCCATTGCCGGGCGGAATTGACCAGCCCGGTAATGAAATTAAGTTGTTATCCTTCCGTTATTCGCAATGTAGGCCAATAACGGAAGGTTGGTTTCAGCTTGGGTTTGCGTCTGAGGCGTTTTGTGCCTCAGCTTTCGTTTCCGAAATAACCGGGGCTGCCTTCGAGGCGAGGAAAGCCGTAGTCCCTCAAAGGCGCGGGTCAGCTGTAATTCGGTGCGCGTTTTTGCAGTTTGGCCGCAACGCTTTCGGCGAAATCCGGGGATTGTAGCTGCGCGGCAAAAATCTTGATTTCTGCGGCCATGTGTCCGGCCACTTCGTCACGCTGATTGCGGATCAGGGCCTTTGACTGCTTGAGCGCAACTGGGGATGAGGCTGCAATGGCTTTTGCGATCTCCTGGACTTTGCTCATCAACTCACCGTCGGCAAAGACCCGCGCGACCAACCCGTGGTTCAGGGCATCGGACGCCGTCAGAACTCGCCCGGCCAGCAAGACGTCATTGGCGACAGCCATACCGAGGGACGCAGGCAGCAACATCGAAGAACCGGCCTCGGGCACCAGACCCAGTTGGACAAATGGAGCGCTGAATGTAGCGCTGTTCGCGGAATAGACCAGATCGCAGTGCAGCAGCATGGTCAGGCCAACACCAATTGCAGAACCGTTGACTGCAGCGATCAGGGGTTTCGGACAATCCCGGATCGCATTCAAGAACCGAATAATCGGATTTTCAGCGTCACCCGCCGGAAGACCGCCTGTCATAAAGTCCTGCAGGTCATTCCCGGCCGTGAACATATCGCCTTCACCAGTGATGACCAGCGCCCGGGCTTGATCGGTTTGACCGTATTCTTCGATGGCTTCAGCTATCGCGGTATACATGGCAAAAGTGATAGCGTTTTTCTTGTCTGTGCGAGAAATCGTGACTGTGGTGACGCGATCCTGAGTGCTGACGATGATATGTTCGCTCATGGCGTTATTCCTTGGATGTCCGGCGGAATTTGTGCCGCGTCGGCTGTGGGTTTCCTGCATGTGGGCAAGTTCGTATGCGGGCAAATAGCCTGCGTCAACAAATCAGGGCGGTTACCTCACGTCGCCGGGTGAGTGTGCCAGATTGATCCCCACTGCTGAATTCAGTGGTGCCTTAACTTTGCAGCGCAGTTACGAATTTTTTTACATCTGGTGGAGATCTACGTCTTTTTGCGTAAGCTATCCGGTAACCCTGCCGCAAAGGGATCGGCGACATGCTCATCCTTATGAGGGTCTCCGACTTTAAATCCATCGCCGCCATTTCTACTGTACAAGCGCCCTCAGGAATAGGCGCTTTCCGCCGGGCAATCCGTTTTCGGTCAGAGTTTTTGAATTTCTTATGCTCTCCAAAAAGGCTATCCATTTATAAAACCCTGTTTCAAGCCCTGCTCAGGATAACAGGAAGGGAGGGTCGAAGATGCGTGATGTCTTAAACTTGGATTTGTATCCACTGGACCAGCCGGGCAGCACGGCCTGGCACAGCCTGATCGAACGCTGCAAAGCCGATCTTTCTGAGAATGGACTATTTAACCTGCCTGGCTTTGTTCGCGACAGTGCGCTGGAATCGGCGGTGTCTGAGCTGCAACCGGTTTTTGCCGAAGAGGCTTTTGTCCACGCGCGGCGGCACAACATCTATTTCAGGACGTCTATCGAAGGCCTCGGCAGCGACCATCCGGCCCTCACCCAATTTGAGACGTCTAACAGAACGATTTGTGCCGATCAGTTGGGGCAGGCCATTGTGATCCGCCTCTACGATTGGCCGCCATTTGCGCAGTTTCTGGCTGCGGTCATGAAAAAGCCAAAGCTATTTGTGATGGATGATCCGCTGGCCCGCGTGAACGTCATGGCTTACTCAGCCGGGCAGGCCCTGAACTGGCATTTCGACAGGTCCGAATTCACCACAACGCTGCTGTTGCAAGCGCCGTCTGCGGGGGGTGAATTCGAGTACGAAAAGGACCTGCGTAGTGATGACAACCCGAATTACGATGGGGTGGCTGAATTGCTGGAAGGCCGGCGCAAGCCCACGCTCATGAAACTGCAGCCGGGGACTTTGAATATCTTCAAAGGCAAAAACACGGCGCACCGCGTCTCGCCTGTTCAAGGCGACCGCGACCGTATGATCGCCGTGTTTTCCTTTTATGATCGGCCAAACGTTCAGTTCACACACGAAGAACGCATCGGGTTTTACGGGCGCGCGTCGTGAGCCGGGATTGCGCATGCCTGACCCGTAACTAGTGTCCGGATCGTTGATCCCGACACCGCTACAGCCTCTGACTGCGTCGTTCTGTTGGGAATTCTAGAAGAAATCTGGCTGAGTTTCCAAACGGGCGAATGCCGCGAGCACCGAAACGAAAAAACCAAGTTTCCGAGAAACCTTTGTGCCCCCGGCGATGTTCAGCCCGCTCTGGATTTCCATGCCAAAACGGGCTGCCCTGTCAGGTCATAGGCATTCCGCCAATGTTTTTGCGATGTTCCGGATCATTTGCGGGTACAGCTTAGCCCCGGGTTCAAGATCAGAACCTAGTGGATCTATCACACCGGTATTCGCTTCGGTTCCGTCCAAGACAGTGGCGACGATGCCTGGGTTGAATTG
This sequence comes from Ruegeria sp. Alg231-54, assembly GCF_900143525.1. GTDB lineage: Bacteria > Pseudomonadota > Alphaproteobacteria > Rhodobacterales > Rhodobacteraceae > Ruegeria. The sequence continues at coordinate 42,057 of NZ_FREZ01000003.1, forward strand.
CGGCTCTGACAGAACACAATTGATCCCTTCTTCGCGAATGCGCCCCTGAATCTCAGAAATCCGCGCCGGGCTTGGATCTGACGCGTCACTAAGCGAAATCGCACCCGACGCGGGGAAGTCGAAGGCGTTTTCGAAATACTGATAAGCATCGTGGAAAACGATGAAGTTACTGCCGCGTACAGGTTCCAGAGTTGCACTCACTTCAGCGGAGAGGGATGCCATCTCTTCGCGGGCAGTCGCCGCGTTTGCGAAATATGCACCCGCATTGTCCGGGTCCGCTGCGGAAAGCTGCGCGGCAATCACGTTCAGCCAGGTGTCGGCGTTTTTGGGCGAAAGCCAGGCATGCGGATCATGATCGCCATGCGCGTGGTCATGGTGGTCGTCGTGTTCAGCATGATCCTCGTGATCGTGGTCTTCATCCGCGGCATGCTCTTCGTGGTCATGATCGTCATGGTCTTTGTCGTCGGCATGATCCTCGTGACCATGATCGTCATGGTCCTCCTCTTCAGCGTGATCTTCATCGCCATGATCATGCGCTTCAAACAGCGCGTTCTCGCGGAAATCCAGTAGGACGGTGCCATCCGTTTCGAGCAGGGGGGTGACTGTCGCTCCGTTGGCCAGGTTCTCGACTGCGCCTTCCATCCATGGGGTCAGGTCCTCGCCCATCCAGAATACCAAATCCGCATTCTGCAGGGCAGCCGCCTCGGAAGGGCGGAGGTTGTATTCATGCGGGGACGCGCCGACTTGTACGATCAGGTTCGGTGCGCCAACACCTTCCATCACGCGCGCCACCAATGAGTGCACCGGAGCAATATCAACGGCAACATTTGGGACATCGGCCTTCGCTGTGCCCCCCATCAACGCAGCCGTGACCGAAACAGGAAGAAGCTTTCTGGACATCAAACCCTCTATGTGATTTTATAACGTTGCGAGTGGCATATATGATATGGAATAACATGACAAGTGAGATGAGACCTGCACCTGCTGAAGACTCCGCCCTTGTCGGATTCCAAAAGCACGACCACGCGCACTGCGTCGAAAGTAGCCTGACCGTTGCCGAGACCCGGTGCAAAGAAGAAGGTCTGCGGCTGACTCCCGTGCGGCGCAAGGTTTTGGAGATGCTGCTGCAGGAACATCGGGCCTTGGGTGCCTATACAATTCTTGATCGATTGCGCGACGAAGGCTTCGGATCGCAGCCACCAGTGGCTTACCGCGCCCTCGATTTTCTTGTCGAGAACGGGTTTGTCCACAAAATCGAACGTTTGAACGCATTTGTCGCCTGCGCACATCCCGGGGCAACGCATTCCCCGGCCTTCATGATTTGCAGGAAATGTGATGCCGTGGCCGAAACACATTCAACACCCGCGAAGGGAGAGCTGGGCGCAGCCGCGCGGGCAGTGGGTTTCGAGATCGAGCGGACCGTCGTAGAAGCCGAAGGCGTTTGCCCCGACTGCACCGAAAAGGCGTAGAAATGAACCTGATTACCGTAGAAGACCTCAGCGTTAGCTATGGGGCCAATACCGTGTTACGGCACATTAACATGGAGGTCGAACCTGGTGAAATCGTGACCATTGTCGGCCCTAACGGTTCGGGTAAGACAAGTCTGCTGCGCGCCATAATAGGTGCAATCAAACCGTCTGTCGGGCAGGTAAAGCGAAAGCTGGGGCTGAGAATTGGCTACGTCCCGCAAAAGCTGCATATCGACCCGACCCTGCCGATCACCGTCGAACGGTTTATGCGGCTAACCCATCGTGCGTCGAAGAAAGATTGCGCGACTGCGCTGGAAACGGCCGGTGTGCCCGATCTGCTCAAGCGCCAGATGTCACAGCTTTCGGGCGGGCAATTCCAGCGCGTGCTGCTGGCGCGGGCTTTGATCAACCGACCCGAAATCCTGTTGCTGGATGAGGCCACGCAAGGGTTGGATCAGCCCGGGTCGGCTGCGTTTTATCGCCAGATCGAAGACGTGCGTCAGGAAACAGGGTGCGCTATCATCATGATAAGCCACGAGCTCCACGTGGTGATGAGCGCCTCGGACCGGGTGATCTGCCTGAACGGCCATGTCTGTTGCGAGGGCTCACCTGCGGTTGTGGCCTCGGCCCCCGAATACCGCGCGTTGTTCGGAACCGGAACAGGTGGAGCGCTTGCCCTTTACCGCCATGATCATGATCACAACCACGATCATCATCATGACCATGGAACAGATTCACAGGAAGCCGCAGAATAATGCTTGATGATTTCATGACCCGAGCCACGCTGGCCGGTGTAGGCGTAGCCTTTGCTGCGGCGCCGTTGGGGTGTTTTGTGGTGTGGCGCCGTATGGCCTATTTCGGCGATGCCACAGCGCACGCAGCCATTCTTGGCGTAGCCTTGTCGCTGACATTTCAGATGTCGGTTTTTACAGGTGCGCTGGCCGTCGCCTTGTTGATGGCGCTGACCGTAACGCTGTTGGCAGGTCGTGGGTACGCAATGGATACGTTGCTGGGGGTTATGGCACATTCCGCCCTGGCATTTGGTCTTGTGGCGGTTTCATTCCTCTCCGGTGTCCGGATTGATTTGATGGCCTATCTGTTTGGCGACATTCTGGCCGTATCCCGTTCGGATCTGGCCGTCATCTGGTGTGGTGCTGCACTTGTCGTAATTTTGATTGCCTGGCGTTGGTCCCAGCTGTTGACGGCGACGTTGAACGAGGAACTGGCCTATGCCAGCGGGTTCAACCCCAAGCGCGAACAACTGATATTGACGCTCGCATTGGCTATCACGGTGGCAGTCGCCATCAAGGTCGTGGGTGTTCTGCTAATAGCGGCGATGCTCATCATACCAGCCGCTGCGGCGCGCAATCTGGCGCGGTCACCGGAAACGATGGCCCTGATTGCAGCGGCAATCGGGGCGACGTCTGCTGTGGCCGGGTTGCGGGCGGCTTATGTATTCGACACGCCGGCCGGGCCCTCGATTGTCTGTGTCGCCGCCATTTTGTTTGCCTGTTTCAGCCTGCTTGGTTGGCAGCGTCATAATAAGTCCTGAAAGCAGCCCAATGACGGAACCAACAGGATGCCGCAGGTGGCGTCCTCGTGCACGCTGTCCTCGGTGTCAGATGGTCGACTTTCAAATTCGCCGTCTTGACACATTTGCGCGTGCCCCTTCTCGGCGGGTTTGCGGTTCAAGAAAACCGTGTGGCTACCGTGCACGGCGTTGCTGTGACGCGCCAATCGCATTGTGTTTCCGTCGATACAGTTGTTTAATCCCGCCATCACACCGCGGGATCAAACACCTAGACAAATCCCCCTGCGCATAAGAACCTGTGACCAAACAAAAACAGGGAGAAGATTGATGAAACTGATTGCTGGCCCAGCTCTAGCCTTACTTTTCTCAACAACCTCGGTGCTTGCTGCGGGCGATGGGACCTGCGCAAAGGGTAAGACCCTTACAGAGGGCAACCTGACAATCGCAACAGGTAATCCGGCCTACTATCCCTGGGTTATGAATGACGCGCCCGAAAGCGGTGAAGGATTTGAAGCTGCCGTTGCTTATGCCATCGCCGAAAAAATGGGCTTCGGCCAGGACAATGTCACCTGGGTTCGCACAAGTTTTGACGAGGCTATTCAGCCCGGCGCGAAGAACTTTGACTTTAACATGCAGCAGTACTCGATTACTCCCGAGCGGGAAGAAATGGTTGATTTCAGCCTGCCATATTACACCTCGGCCATGGCGGTTTTGACAACCCAGAACGTTGTCGATGCAGGCGCAGAAGCAACATTGGACGGACTCAAGGATTTAAAGTGGGGCGCTGTGGCCACGACAACAGCGATCCCAATGCTGAAGGACGTGATCCAACCTTCGAGTGAACCGCTGCTTTACAACGACAATGCTGATGTGAATGCGGCCATCATGGCCGGCCAGATCGATGCCGCAATTTATGACCTGCCTACGGCACTCTATCTGTCGGCCGTCGTGGTCGAAAACGGTGCATTGCTTGGCCAGTTCCCTGCGGGGCAATCCGAAAGTCCTGATCAGTTCGGCGTTTTGATGGAAGACGGCAACGCGTTGAAGGAATGCGTCAACGCGGCCATCACAGAACTGACCGAAAGCGGCGAGCTTGCGGCGATTGAAACCCAATGGCTGTCCGAGGCTACAGGTGTGCCGGTCATCGAGTAGATGGAAGAAACGTCATTGCAAAAAGACTCGGTTGAGCACTCTGCCGCGACGCCAACGCGTCGCGAGGTTTATGAAGCTGAGGTACGGCGTCGCTCAAATCGCATCGCGCTGATTTCGGTGGTCAGCGTGACCCTTGCCATCTTCGTCCTCGTCCCGCTCGCCCCCGGTTGGGAGGCCGTACAACGCTCGTTTTTCAACGGCCGGGTCTTCGCCGAGACGTTTCCCGGATTGCTCGAAGCCTTTCTGATGAACGTGATGATTTTTGCGTGGTCCGCACCGCTTATCGCGATCACGGGACTGGTTATCGCGCTGTGTCGAGACACGCGCGCACCTGCACTTTTTCCGCTACGGCTGTTCGGCATTGCATATACGGACATCTTCCGTGGCCTGCCGGTGGTTCTTGTTATCTACATTATTGGCTTTGGCGTGCCCGGGTTGGGCCTGCCGAGGCCTTGGAACAGCCCCTACATTTGGGGCACGCTGGCGCTGGTTTTGGTCTATTCGGCCTATGTGGCCGAGGTGATCCGCTCGGGCATTGACTCGATCCATCAGTCGCAGCGATCCGCCGCAGCCTCGTTGGGGCTAAGCGATCAGGACACCATGCGCTATGTGGTCCTGCCGCAAGCCATACGAAACGTCGTTCCTGCCAATATGAACCTGTTCATCGCTCTGCAGAAGGACGTGGCGCTATTGTCCTTTATCGGCCCGGTTGAGATTTTCCGTCAGGCTGGTGTTTACAAATCGCTCTATGCCAATTTTACGCCTTATGTGGGCGCAGCGCTTATCTTTCTTGCGCTGACCATACCAGCCACACGGTATGCGGACTACCTTATGAACAAGCAGAACAGGGCCCGTACATGACAGCAAAGTTATCCTTGCGAATGGTGCGGAAACGGTTCGATGATCACGAGGTATGCAAGGGCATTGACCTGGATGTGGCTGAGGGCGAGATGGTGTGCCTGATTGGCGCTTCAGGTTCTGGCAAATCCACACTCTTGCGCTGCATGAACCTGCTTGAACCCATCGATGACGGCGAGATCTGGCTGGACGGGAAAGACATCTCTGAACCGGGACTGGACCCACAGCCAGTGCGTCAACAGATCGGCATTGTGTTCCAGAGCTATAACCTTTTTCCCCACATGACGGCGGCGGAAAATGTGATGCTCGCACCGCGTCGTGTGCACGGACTGAGCAGAGAAGACTTACGCCCGAAGGTGACCCAGCTTTTCACGCGCTTTGGGCTGGGTGACCGGATGGAACACTATCCAGACCAGCTATCGGGCGGTCAGCAGCAGCGAGTGGCTATCATCCGTGCGCTGGCGATGGAGCCGCAGATCATGCTGTTTGACGAGATTACAAGCGCGCTGGATCCCGAGTTGGTAGGCGAGGTTTTGGACGTGCTGAGGGACCTGCGAAAGCAGGGTATGACCATGGTACTTGCCACGCATGAAATGGGTTTTGCACGCGAGCTGGCAAACAAAGTGTGTTTCCTTGATGCCGGACGCATCCTGGAGCAAGGCCCGCCCGAGGTGCTCTTTTCCCAACCACGCGAACCGCGCACCAAGGCGTTCCTGTCACGCGTGCTGTGATGTCGCGGACGTCCTGCGATTTAAGAAATGCTGCGCTAAGGGTGATATCGAAAAACTGGCAGGCCGCTGGCGCAAAAGACGCGCTGCAGTGGGCGACCGACCTCTGGCAGCAAGAACTCTGAGCGATCTTACGCAAGTCGCGCTCACCAGCCGGGATCACAAGTTGTCGAACAGACGCCCAGGCAGCGCTTCGTGACGCGGTAGGTTCAGCGCTTTAAGCAGTCCAAAGACCATCCCTTGATTGGAGGTAATGACGGGTTTGTTCAGCGCGGCCTCAATCCGTTCAATCGCCTCGACCGAGCGCATGTCTGTGCAGCTTAGGACGACTGCCTGCGCCTCCGGGTGATCAGCCCTGCACGCCAGATCGAACACCTCGTCCGGGGTCAGTTCACCTTGGCCATAATTGCCAAGCTCGCGGCCGACATCGGCACATTTGACGGTTTCAATGCCGTTGAGGGCCATGAAATCCATCGCCTGGGCATTGATCTCGCCCAAATAAGGCGATGAAAAGCCGACCTTTGTTGCGCCGACAGCCTTGATCCCAGTGATCAACGCCCCTGCAGCGGTCAGCGAAACTGCACCCGAGCCCACTTTGATCTGCTGGGCCAGCTCTGCATCAAAAGACGGTCCGTGGGTCAGCGTCGCCGAGGTGCAGCCATACAACACCACATCGGGGCGTATGCCCGAGATCATCCGCAGGTCGTGAGTGATATCCGATGCGCCCAACCCCGCCATCTGATCCGAGCCGGGGATTTCATCCACGTCATACCCGCCCATGCGTTGAAAATGGACTGTGGTGTTGGGTGGCCTCAACAACTCCATATCCGGTTCGAGGTTGGTGTTGGTGAAGGGTACCAGAACACCGATTTTGGCTGCGGTTCGTGTTTCGGTCACTTCAATGCTCCCTTCAGGGCGGTCAGGCACCGATCCATGATCGGCGTCTCGCAGATTGTGGCGCGCAAGCAGTCGGTTAAGCCGTATCCTCCCATGCCGCGCACTAGTAGGTCGTCCGCCCGCAGCGCCGCGTCTGCCCGTTGCGCATCCTGCGTTGAGGCAAAGCGCAATAGCACAAAGTTTGTGTGACTTTGAGGAACGATTAGGCCCAACGCACGACATTCCACGGCAAATCGTTCACGGATTTCAGTCGTGCGGGCAACCACATTTTGCATATGCGCCTGATCGCGGGTCGCGGCAGTTGCCGCCGCCTGTGAAGCGATGGAAATATTGTTTGGATTAAGCAATTTGCGCAGTTCAGCCGCAGTCTCGGGCGGGAAGTACCCCCATCCTATACGCGCTCCCGCCAGGCCATAGGCCTTGGAAAAGGTGCGCAGGATCACGGTGTCCCCTTGATCGGTCAGCGCGAAGATGTCGGCCGGATCATGTATGTGATCGGAAAACTCGGCATAAGCCTGATCGACGACCAGCAGAACATCGGTGGGCAGTTCATCGCGCAGACGAAGGATTTCGGAATTGGGGATCAGGGTGCCGGTCGGGTTGCCAGGGTTGCAGACAAAGACGATCCGCGTTTCAGGTGTGACCACGGCGATGATATCGTCGACGGATACGGTCAGATCTACTTCACGCGCCTTGACGTAATCGGCCTGAACCTGAGCTGCTGCTGAGGCGACAAACGCATATCCGTAATCTGTGCCAAGGACCCGATCACCGCGTCCGGCATAGGCGCGGATCAAACAGCCGATCAGCTCCATCGAGCCTGCTCCGCACAGCACCCTGGCCGGATCGAGCCCATGCACATCGGCAATTGCTGTGCGCAGTTCCGACCATTCCGGATCAGGATACAATTGCAGATCGGCCATTGCGTCACGACCCGCCTTGATGGCAGCGGGGCTTGCGGGAAAGGCGCTTTCGTTCTGGGCCAACGAGATAGTGTTTTCGCCGCCGAGGTCGGCCAGCGCATAGGCCGCCATTGCACTTATGTGGGGAACCGGGCGGATCATGATGTGCCCCCATAGGATTTTGCGCCTTCTGCGCTGATCAGACCGCGCTTGAGGTCTAGGGAGATTGCCTGCGGGTCCCGCTCGGCCGGGTTGCCAAAACCACCGCCCCCAGGGGTTTCAAAGATCAGGTAGTCGTCAGCTTCAACGCGCAGTTCTCCTTTGCCTGGGATATCATTTTCGCCGCCAAGAAAACGAATGCGTCCGGGTGCGCCGGGTTTTCCACCCATGCGTCCGAGGGCGGGGAATTTGAGGCGCTCAACCGACAGGAACACCAGAAAGGGTGCACCGTTCGCAGAGGTCATCTCGATCCGTTGGCCGAGACCGCCGCGATACTTGCCTGCACCTCCTGAATCCTGGCGTAGTTCGCGTTTCCAGATTGTGACCGGGGCCACGCTTTCCGTGATCTCGACCTGAGATCCGAACACGCCCGAGGGGTAGGCTGTGGCAGACAAACCATCCGCATGTGGCCGTGCGCCAGTGCCGCCATTGTGCACAGGCTCGACCGCAAATTCCTGACCTCCATCGCGTGCCACTTCGGGTGCGTGCCGCATCGGCAGATCGAACATGCAAGATGCGCCCTCGGCGGGGACCTGATCTGGCAGGGCCTGATGCAGGCATCCAAGCACCAGATCTGGTGTTACCTGTCCTAGCGTGTGCCGCATTGCCACCGGGGCGGGGCGTTGTGCATTGAGGATGCAGCCTTTTGGGCCGTCCACGGTAAACGGCTCCAGCGATCCGGCGTTGTTGGGGATGTCAGACCCGACGATGCAGCGCAGGGCGAAGACTGTATAGGCGGTCGCATAGTTCAGCGGCACATTGATACCCTTGCCCGAACAACCCGACGTTCCCGTGAAATCCACATGCATGCCCGTTTTGCTGACCGTTAGGGTGGCGTGCAGTTCCAGTTCTTTTTCATAACCGTCCATCCTCAGAACGTTTCTATAGGTGCCTGTGGGCACTTCAGCGATGGCTTCAAGCGTGCCTCGGCGCGAGGTGTCGATGATGTAGCCGCCCAGTTGATCAAGATCGTCGATTCCGAATTCATCCATCATACCGAGCAGCCGGTTCACGCCCGCTTCGCAGCAAGCGATCAGTGCATATATGTCGCCCTCATTCGCAATGGGCTCGCGGCTGTTGGCGCGGACAATGTCCAAAAGCAAGGCGTTCGGGACACCTTGTTCGACCAGTTTGCAGGGTGGGATCAGCAGGCCCTCATCATAGATATCCGACCCTTCGGGTCCCATTCCAAGGCCGCCCAGATCTACAAGATGCGATGTGCATGAAGTAAAGCCGACGACCTTGCCGTTTTTGAAGGCAGGCATCATCAGCAGAAAGTCGTTGAGGTGTCCAGAAGCCAGCCACGGATCATTGGTCATGTAGATATCGCCGGGCTTCATGTGCTGCGCCGGAAAATGACCGCGCAGATGCATCACGGCTTCGGCCATCGTGTTGATGTGTCCGGGCGTTCCGGTAACCGCCTGTGCCAGCATCCGACCCCCGGCGTCAAAGATCCCGGCAGAGATGTCGCCGCATTCGCGCACAATGGGTGAGAACGCGGCGCGGATCAGAGTCTGACCTTGTTCTTCAACCACCGCAAGTAGGCGGTTCCACATGACTTGCAGGCGGGCGGGGGACTGATCGGCAGTCATCATACACCTCCTTTCTGATCTTGGATAAGGATGAGGTTTCCAATGGCATCCACATGCGCCGAGAAGTCGGATGAGACCAAAGTCGTCGTTTGCGGTTCCGTGATCAGCGCCGGGCCGCAAACCCTGTCGCCGGGGTTCAGGTTGTTGCGTGGCACAAAACCAGCCTGCTTTGTCTGACCATCTACATCGCAGGTGATGGCACGGGTCTGGATCGGCATGATCGTTTTCAGAACTGGTGTTTCCGGCAAATCTGGAACATCCGCATCTGGGGTTGCGACGCGGACAGCCCAGTTCAGGATCTCGATTTGCATTCCCGGCACGGGACGCGAGAATTGTTTACGGTATTCCGCCTCGAACGCATCAGTCAGCGGCTCTATGTCTTCGAATGTTAGGTCGCGATCGGGCAGGGCAATCTCGATCTCATGGCCCTGACCGTTATAACGCATGAAGGCCGTGCGTTGCGTTTCGGTGGGTGCATCACCTGCGCCTTGCGCAACCACACGGCTTGCCTCGTTGATCATGTCGGAAAACAGGGCGTTGACCCGCTCCAGATCCAGGGATTCAAGTAGAGAGTAGCGTGATCTAACGATCTCAAAACTGACCGGAGCAAATAGAAAGCCGACCGCGGATCCGACGCCCGGATTGGGCGGGATCACGATGCGACGGACCCCTGCGGATCGGGCCACACGACTTGCGTGCAGGGGGCCGTTGCCGCCGAAAGCGATCATTGTGCGCGAACCAAGGTCCTTGCCCGATTCCACTGCATGCATCCGACCCGCACTGGCCATGCTTTCATCGACGATGCGACTGACGCCGTCGGCCGCCCCTGTGGCGTTCGTGTCCAAACGCGTGCCTATGACCTGGCACAGCGCGGCTTCAGACGCTGCGGGGTCAATCTTGATAAACCCTTCGGCAAATGTGTCCGGCACGATATAGCCCAGGGTGATGTCGCTGTCGGTCACGGTTGGCTCGGTGCCACCCCGTCCAAAGGCTGCCGGACCGGGTTCTGATCCGGCCGACTTTGGACCCACAGTCAACCGCTCCAGCCGGTCAACCCCGGCGATTGAGCCGCCTCCCGCGCCGATCTCGATCATTTCGACCACAGGGATACGTACCGGCATGCCCGACCCTTTGATGAACCGCGCGGCCCGCGCGATTTCGAACTGGCGCGAGGTTTGAGGCCGTGCATTGTCAATCAGGCAGAGCTTCGCAGTTGTCCCGCCCATGTCGAAAGATAGAACCTCGTCAATCCCAGACCGCGCTGCGATCCGTGCGGCCAAAATTGCTCCGCCCGCCGGGCCGCTTTCGACCAGCCGGATCGGAAAGCGTGAGGCGGTTTGAACGGTACACATGCCGCCACCAGCTGTCATCACCAGGATTGGGCAGGTCACGCCTTCTGTCTGGAACCGTGAGGCAAAACGCGCCAAATAGCTTTCCATCAGGGGCTGGATGTAGGCATTGGCGACCGTGGTACAAAGCCGGTCGAACTCGCGCGCCTCTGGGCTGACATCAGAGGAAATTGACATAGTCAGGCCCGGGCGCTGTTTGGCCAGTATGTCGCGCAGCCTGCGTTCGTGCGAGGGGTTGGCGTAAGCATGCATCAAACAGATTGCGACCGCTTCTGCGCCGCTGGCATCCAGTGCGGCCAACAGCGCGTCTATCGAACCGGCGTCCAACGGGATCAGCACATTCCCATCGGCAGCCATTCTTTCGCGAATGGTCAGCGCACGTTCGCGTGGTACCAGCAGGTCCGGCTTTTCCAGGTTGATGTCATATTGCGCATATCGCCGCTCATACGCGATTTCCAGAATGTCGCGAAACCCTTCGGTTGTCACGGTCGCCACAACAGCGCCTTGACGTTCGATCAATGCATTGGTCGCCAGCGTCGTTCCGTGGATGAAGCCTGTCACCTCATTCAACGACCGGCCGGATTCCGCCATGACACGTCTTGCGCCCTCCATCGCGCCATCTGCAGGATTTTTGTGCGTCGTGAGCGTCTTGGTCGAAGCCAATATGGTCTCATCGCCCGAGACGAGTACCGTATCGGTAAAGGTTCCGCCGACATCAATGGCCAGGCGTAAGGTTTGAGATGTCATGAGAGTGTCCGAATTGTCCGTTGTCTGGGCAGATGGCAATGGGCGCAGAGCGCCAGACATCATCCACTCACGACGAGGTCACAACCGGTTGCGCGGCGATCCAGAGGGTTAGGACTACAGAGCGTTGTCATATACGCAGTTTGACACGCCCAAGACGTGTCGCAAGTTGGTTTGCGACCAAATCGCCCGGAAGCGACAGAGATGTGCGACTTGATTGCCTAAGCGTTTGTGCATCAACCACCCAGAGTGGTTGATGGTTCGCTCAGGATTTCTTGGAAGGAGCAGCCCTGACCAAAACGCCATCCATTATAAGCGCCTTCAGACTGGTCCGGATCTCGCTTTCCGGGAACTTTCCGATGCTCCAATGCCGGAGTGACCAGACATTACAAAGGAAATACAGATAATTGGCCATCAGCTCTGTGTTCATGGGGCGGAACACTTTCTGCTCGACCCCTTTATCCAGAATGCCTTTCCAGCGGCCCATGAATTCACGCTCCATATCAAATACACGCGCGCGGTTCTCGGCAGACATGGACCGTGTTTCCGAATAGACCAGATTGATATAGCGGCGATTTTCACCAATGTAATCGATGTATCGGTCAACCGCTTTTTCAAGGTTCTGATCGGCGGGGCCGATGAACAGCTCTCCGGTATCGAAAAAGTCGATGATGTCCTGCATGCACATCGTGGTGATCAGGTGCAGTATATCATCCTTGTCCTTGATGTACTTGTACATCAGCGGAACCGACAGCCCGGATGTTTTGGCAATCTCGCGCATCGAAGCATTGCCGAACCCATGCTTGGCAATCACCTTGCACGCGCCTTCAAAGATCTGTCGCCGCCGTTCCTCGGCGGTGTCGGACAGGGCGCGGGGCGGCTTTTCTGCCTGAGTGGATTTTGGCGTTTCCGCCAGTTGCGCTTCGACTGAGAACGTGCAGGTCACTTCCATCAGCGTGGCGGCTTCACCGGGATTGTGCCCGGCCTGAACGATCGAGACACGGTATGAGGTCAGCAGCGAATCTTCTGGCGACATGCGTATGGCCTGAGCCTCGATTTGCCCCTGTCCCGGGGTTGCCAGATTCGTGGCCGAGGTATTGACCAGTATTGGATGCAAAGTGTCGCCGAGACGTCTGAGTTCCTCGCGCGCAGCATCAATCGCCAGCGCAACGCACACGCCATCTAGCTGCGATTTATTAATAAATTCATCAACTTGCGCAGCGGAATACAAAAACACGCGGCTTGCCTCCATAGGACCCTACCTGAGGGCAACATGTTGAAATCCCTATCTCTTGTCCAGTTGGAAATCGTCGCAGTGTCATTGCGACGTAGGGAAAAACAATTCGGGGCTTGACGAAATTGCCGGCCGTATGGGAAAGTTAGTGAACGTTCAATAACGCACCAGGGGACGCCTGCATGAAGTTCAAGATTCTCGCCATTCCATTCGCACGCCAGCATGGCGAGGACACTCAGCTTGCTGGACGTGACCCTGCGCGGTTCAACAAGATGATGCACACGATGCGTGATCAGATGGTCCTTGCCGAAGAGCTGGGTTATGACGGCTTCTGCCTGACTGAGCACCACATGCAGGTCGAAGGCGTTGAATGCACCACGAACCCGCTGTTCTGGAACATGTACATCGCCCAGCACACCAAGAACTTCAAAGTTGGTCAGTTGGGGATGAACCTGACCGCGATGAACCCGATCAAGACGGCCGAAGACATCGCCGTGCTGGACCACATGACCGGCGGCCGCGTCTTCGCAGGGTTCTCGCGCGGGAACACGCCGCGCTGGACGGCGACCATGGGGCAGCACCTGGACATCACCTCGGCTGAATCCGACAAGTCCGAGGCCGACCAGCGCAACCGCCGCGCGCTGTATGAAAACTGGCGCCTGATCAGGTCGCTATGGACTGACGACCTGACCGAACATCAGGGCGAGTTCTGGAACTTCCCGTCGAACGTCGAGTGGGAGTTCAACCCGACAAAGCTTTGGGGTGGTGACAGCCCGGTTGATGAAAACAAGATCCTGCGCAAGTCGGGCATCGTTCCGCGCCCGCTGCAGAAGCCACACCCGAAAGTGTACGCGCCGTTCTCCTACTCGATGGAAACCGCCAAGTTTTGGGCGTCGGAAGGGGCCAAGATGGTATCCTTCGTAACCGCCGATAAAGAAGAATTCATGCCGGTGATCCTTGAGAACTGTCTGAAGGCCGCGCATGAAAACGGGCTGCCGCAAACCACCAACAACGATGTTCTGGCACTGGGTGCGCATCTGATGATGGGCAAGACCCCAGCCAAGACCAAACAGTATCGCGAAATGTTCGATAACCTTTGGTTCTCGGCCTATGACGCGCCGCCGTATCATGTGCCGCTGGGTCGCGTCTGGGATGGTTCGCGTCAACAGGTTCTGGACCAGGTCGGTGAACTGGCCGAGCGGTATCAGATCGACGAATTCTTTGTCTGGCACCACGTGAACTACTTTGGCGACGAGATCGAGCAGGAAGCTCTGATCGAATTCGCCGAAGGCGTCATCAAGCCTCTTAACTGATAAGGGGAAGACCGTGTTCGATCTGCATGAAGTTTGTCAGCTGTCGCCCATCGAAGAGATCATTACGGATTGCGAACAAGGCCGTATGGTAATTCTTGTCGACGATGAAAACCGCGAGAACGAGGGCGATCTGGTGATCCCAGCGGCCTGTGCGGATGCGGCCGCGGTAAATTTCATGGCACGCTTTGGTCGAGGTTTGATCTGCATGGCCATTCCGCCCGAGCGGGCCGAGCAGTTCCGCCTTGGTCCCATGACAGCGTTGAACACGGATCCACATCATACGGCGTTCACCATTTCGGTGGATGCGAATGAAGGCACGACCACCGGCATTTCCGCCAGCGACCGGGCGCGGACCATTGCACTTTTGGTGTCCGACAGCGGCTCTTCGGCAGATCTTGTTTCGCCCGGGCATCTGTTCCCATTGGTGGCGAAACCGCACGGCGTGCTGGAACGCGAAGGCCACACTGAAGCCGCAGTTGATCTGGCCCGCCTATCCGGGCAGGGGGATTCCGGTGTGATCTGCGAAATCATGAATGATGACGGTGAAATGGCGCGCCTGCCGGATCTGCTGGAATTTGGGGCCCGGCACGGCCTTAAGGTCGGCACAATCGAAGACCTCAAACGGTATCGCCAGGACCTGCTTTCCAACAAGGCCGCCTGACAGCCAATACCACCTGCGTTTCAAGACACTCATGACCGAGGATATCCTATGACCGCATTTGCCGAGATCGAAGCCCTGATGCAGGCGTATATCGAAAACCTGCATGACGGAGACATCAGCAAGACCGACCAGATATTTCTGCCAGAATGTGATCTTTGCTGTGCCAACGAGGATGGCAGCTATGTCCACATGACGCTGGAGAAATACAAAGAGGTCATCGGCGGTCGCGAAAGCCCAAAATCCAAAGGCTATCCGGTCTATGGTCACACGATCTCGATCGATCAATCAGGGCCGAATACAGCCTTTGTCAAGATCGACTGCGCCGTGCAACCCCGATACTTCATCGACTACCTGTCGTTGGTCCGCACCGGCGAGGGCTGGAAGATTGCGGCCAAGGTCTATTACGTCCAGCGCACCGAAGACTGATCCCCTTTATCTGATCGAGCCCCCGAATGACCGCCCCCTATTCCCAACTTTCGGCGTGTGCCATGGTGCAGGCCTTTGCCCGGCTAGAGCTGTCTCCGGTCGAGGTCACGCAGGCAGCGCTGGCCCGTATTGAGTCGGTTAACCCTAGGATCAATGCGATTTACCACGTGGATGTCGAGGGCGCGCTTGAAGCGGCCCGGGCGTCCGAAAAACGTTGGCACGACAACATACCAATGGGGCCGCTGGATGGCGTGCCGACAACAGTCAAAGACGCAATGGATTGCATCGGTATGCCTGCCTATCGTGGATCCGCGGCGGGTGAGGCATCGGTCAGCACAACCGATCATCCCACGGTAGCACGCATGCGTGAGGTCGGTTCCGTGATCCTGGGCAAGAATACCATGTGCGATTATGGCATTCTTGCAGGCGGAGTGAGCTCAAAGCACGGGGTTACCCGCAATCCATGGGATGTTTCGCGCACGACAGGCGCATCATCTTCGGGCGCGTCGGCCAGTGTTGCCGCTGGTATCGAGCCGGTTTCGATTGGGACCGACATCGTGGGATCCATTCGTCTGCCGGCCTCGTATTGCGGCCTGGCCGGGCTGAAGCCCAGCCAAGGGCGAGTGCCCTATTACGTCTGCAACAGTCCGGCGATCACGGCGGGGCCTTTGGCCCGCAATTTTGGCGACGTCGCGCTGCATATGAATGTTCTGACCGGAGAGGATACGCGCGATTTCGCGGCTTTGGCACGGGACGGTGTGAACTATGTCTCGCGCCTGACGCGCGGCGACCGCAAAGGCATGTCGGTTCTGGTTATCCCCGAGCTGGGCTTGGGCGAACCGGTGGCGGAAGATGTTGAGGCAGCGCTGGAACGGACGGCACAGGTTTTGCGGGATATGGGCGTTCAGGTCACCTATCTTGAAACCGCACCGTTCAGTCGAGCGGACTGGGGACCCGCCGAGGCGTTCTACAAAATACGTACCCTGTCCGAACTGATGCGCCAACCCGTGGCCGAACAGGCGAAAACGCCCTATATCCGCGACTGGACCAACAATGCACGCGCATTGTCCGCTGTTGAGCATCAGCGGAACTTCGATCACACGCAGGCGTTACGCGAACGTGCGTTGGCGCTGATTGACGGCCATGATTTTGTCCTGCTGCCATCGACACCGGACACCGCCTTTGCTGCCGACCTGCCGGGGTCTGACCCCGATAAGCCGTTCGAAAGCTGGGCCAATACCTTCCTGTTCAACCTCACTGAGCAACCGGCATCCAGCATTCCGGTCGGACTAGACCGCAACGGGTTGCCGATCGGTATTCAACTGGTCGGACGCCGCTTTGACGATCTGGGCGTTTTGCAAATGTCGTGGCGGATCGAACGGGACATCGGAGAAATGCCGCCTGCGCCTCTGTGACGGACGCAGATGCAGAGAACCACATTGAGAGGCAAAAAATGAGCGCAGAAAAAACGACGATTCCCGGTCAGATCATGACGATGCCACTGACGGTGACCAGCATTTTTCGTCATGGCATGCGTGCGCATCCCGAGGCGGAGATTGTCTGGCGTAACTCGGACATGACGATTGATCGCTACAGCTTTGCGGATATGGGGCGACGGACCCAGCAACTGGCCCACGCTTTGACCGAATTGGGTGTGGGGCCGGGTGACCGCGTCGCGACGCTGGCCTGGAACAACAATCGGCATCTGGAACTCTATTATGCATTGGCTTGCATCGGTGCGATTTGCCACACGATCAATCCGCGCCTGCATCCCGATCAGATCGCGTTTATTATCAACGACGCGGAAGACACGCATATGTTCTTCGACACGACTTTTGCGCCGCTGATCGATGCTGTCTCGGCCCGCTGTCCCAGCGTCCAAGCCTGGTTCAGTCTGACTGGCCCGGATCAGGTGCCGCAGATGAAGACTCTGGTCAGTGACTACGAATCTCTGATCGCGGGCAAGCCCGAGGTTTATGACTGGCCCGAACTGGATGAGAACGCTGCCATGGCGCTGTGCTACACATCTGGCACAACAGGCAATCCAAAAGGCGTTCTATATTCCCATCGTGGGACCGTGTTGCACGCCATGGGAGTGTCCGGCGGCGACTGGCTGGCGCTCAGCTCGCGTGATGCCACTTTGCCGGTGGTGCCGATGTTCCACGCCTGTGCCTGGGGTATTCCGTATGCAGCCCTGATGAACGGCACCAAACTGGTTATGCCCGGACCGGGCATGGATCCAGCCCCGCTGCGCGAACTTATGGACGATGAAGAGGTCACGATGATCTCGGGTGTGCCGACTGTCTGGCTGGGCTTGTTCGAATATCTGGATCAGCAGGGCGCCACGCTAAAAACAGTCAAACGCGCGATGATGGGAGGTTCAGCGGCACCTCTGTCACTGATCGAGCAGATCGAAAAAGGCCACGGTATCGAGGTGGTGCATGGCTGGGGTATGACCGAGTTGAGCCCCGTCGGCACGCTTTCGGTGCCCAAATGGGGCGAGGATAAACTGCCAATCGACGACCGCCTTGCGCTGAAAACCAAACAGGGCCGTGCGCTTTATGGGGTCGAGATGCGCATCGTTAATGATGAAGGCGAGTTGCTGCCGCATGACGGCGTTGCCTCGGGTATGTTGCAGGTGCGTGGTCACTGGGTTGCCGAAAGCTATTGGGGTGGGGCCGGTGCTGATGCCTTTACCAACGACGGCTGGTTCATCACCGGTGATGTCGCGGCCATCGACCCGAAAGGCTATCTGCGCCTGACGGACCGAACCAAGGACGTGGTCAAATCGGGCGGCGAGTGGATTTCCTCGATTGATCTGGAAAACATCGCCATGAGCCACCCGGACATTCTGGAGGCCGCCTGTATCGCCGCCAAACACCGCAAATGGGACGAACGCCCATTGATCGTTGCTGTCAAGCGTGACGGATCGGATGTCAGCCGCGAGGACATTCTGGCGCTGTATGACGGCCAGATCGCCAAATGGTGGACGCCCGACGACGTGGTGTTCCACGCCGAGCTTCCGCACACCGCGACCGGCAAAATTTCAAAGCTGCATCTGCGTGAGCAATACGCCGACTACAAGCTGCCCACTGACATTTAATATTTCCTTCAAGGATCAATCTAATGCGTTCTGCTGTAATCGTCTCGACCGCCCGTACTGCAATTGGCAAAGCCTTTCGTGGTGCTTTCAACGACACTCACCCCGCCGTTTATGGTGGCCATGCCGTCGCCGAGGCGGTCAAACGCGCCGGTGTTGACCCGTCTGAAATTGAGGACGTGATCATCGGCAATGCCGTCCCCGAAGGTGCAAACGGCGGAAATCTGGGTCGTCAGGTCGCCATGCGCGCCGGTCTGCCCGTGACCGCATCGGGCCAGACCATCAATCGGTTCTGCTCGTCCGGTCTTGAGGCCCTGACGCGCGCCTGTTCTCGGGTCATGGTGGACGGCTGTGACGTTGTCGTTGGCGGCGGAGCAGAAAGCATTTCGCTGGTGATGGGTCGCGATAACACCTATCGCCTGAAAGAGGACTGGATCGCGCAGAACATTCGTGGGTTCTACGATCCGATGATCCAGACCGCCGATACTGTGGCCGAACGCTATGGTATCAGCCGCGAAGCGCAGGATGCGTTTGCCCTGCAATCGCAGCAGCGCACCGCCGCGGCGCAGGCTGCGGGCAAGTTTGATGACGAGATCGTGCCAATCACGGTCACCAAGGCAAACAAGAACAAGGAAACTGGCGAGATCACCTATGAAGAGGTCACGCTGACGCAGGACGAGTGCAACCGCCCTTCGACCACGCTGGAAAGCCTGCAGGGTCTTACCCCAGTGATGGGTGAGGACAAATGGATCACGGCTGGCAACGCCTCGCAATTGTCCGACGGTGGCTCGGCGCAGGTCGTGGTGGAAGAGAAACTGGCTGAAAAGCGCGGGCTTGCGCCGCTGGGTCGCTATATGGGCTATGTCGTCGCGGGTTGTAAGCCCGATGAGATGGGTATCGGCCCGGTGTTTGCAGTGCCGACATTGCTGGAACGTAATGGCCTCAAGATGGACGATATCGGCCTTTGGGAATTGAACGAGGCCTTTGCATCGCAAGCCCTGTATTGCCGTGACAAGCTGGGCATCCCGAATGAGATCCTGAACGTCGATGGCGGCGCGATTTCCGTGGGCCACCCCTATGGTATGTCGGGCACGCGTATGGTCGGTCACGCGCTGATCGAGGGCAAGAAACGCGGCGCGAAGTACATCGTTGCCACTATGTGCATCGGCGGCGGCATGGGTGCTGCTGGTCTGTTCGAGGTTCTCTAAATGACTGCGATCAACAAAGTTGCTGTCATCGGCTCGGGCGTGATGGGGGCAGGCATTGCCGCCCATTTCGCCAATGCCGGTGCCGAAGTCATTTTGCTGGACATCGTCCCAAAGGATGCCGAAGACCGCTCGATGTTGGCCAAAGGTGCTGTTGCACGCATGACCAAGGGCCGCGCGCCGCAACTGGCCGACCCGGCCTATGCGGCCCGGCTGACAGCGGGCAATCTGGATGATGATCTGGATCAGCTTTCGACCTGTGATTGGGTGGTTGAGGTCGTTCTGGAAGACCTCGCCATCAAACACGCGCTCTATGCGAAAATTGCGCCTTACCTGCGCGACGATACATTGCTGAGCTCGAACACCTCGACCATTCCGCTGGCCGATTTGGTCAGCCAGATGGATGACAGCCTGCGCAAGCGGTTCATCATCGTGCATTTCTTCAACCCGCCGCGCTATATGCGCTTGGTTGAGCTTGTGACCGGACCGGACACAGATCCGGCTGCTGCGGGACGTGCGCGTGCGTTCAGCGATGAACGCCTCGGCAAAACCGTCGTGCCCTGCAACGACCGCCCCGGTTTCATCGCCAACCGTCTGGGCGGGCTGTGGATGAACGCCGCTGCCCGCGAGGCCGTGGCGCGTGGCATCACAGTTGAAGAGGCTGATACAGTGCTGGCCCGTCCCTTCGGCGTGCCCGGAACGGGTGTATTCGCGTTGATGGACCTGATCGGCATCGACCTGATGGGCAAATCGCGCCTGTCCATGCGCAATCTGCTTGAGGCTGATGATCCGCAGCAATTCCACACCGACGGTCTGGAGCTGTTCGATCAGATGGCCGCCAAGGGTTTGGCCGGTCGCAAGGTCGGTGCGGGTTTCTATCGCAGATCCAAGGACGAAAATGGCGAAACAATCGCCGAAGCCGTTGATCTGGGAACGCTAGAGTATCGTGCGCAGGCCAAGGGTCCGGAGTTGGCCAAAAGCTTTGGTGTCGACTTTATTGATCAGGCCAGTGATCGGTTGGCTGATTATGCCTGGGCTGTAATGGGGCCGACTTTGTCTTACGCAGCTTACTGCGTGCCCGAGATTACCGCCAACCCGGCGGATATCGATGCAGCGATGGAGCTGGGATACAATTGGCGCATGGGCCCATTCAAGTTGATCGACAAGATTGGTGCGGACAAGATTGTGGCTCGCTTGAAGGCCGAGGGTCAGGATGTGCCGCCCTTGCTGGCGCTGGCCGCTGAACGCGGCGGGATTTATTCAGGTCAGGGCCGTGACCGTAAGGTGCTGTTGCCTTCGGGCGAACAGGCAGATGTGCCGCGTGGGCCCGGGGTGATCTTTGCATCTGATCTGACGGATGCTCCGGTGTTCCAGGCCGAGGCTGTTGTGCTGCGCGATATGGGTGATGGTGTCGCTCTGCTGACGATCACCGCACCTAATGCGGCTTTGGACGATCAGGTGATGACAGGTGTAAGCGAAGCACTGGACGTCGTGGCCCGAGATTTCAAAGCGATGGTCATCGGGTCGGACGGCAACCACTTTTCAGTGGGCGCAAACCTGAAAAAAGCGCTGGATCGTGCTGATGCGGGGGAATTGGTTCTAGTCGAAGAGCAATTGGCCATCGGTCAGGCCACGATGCGCAAGATCAAGTACGCGCCGTTCCCGGTTGTCTCGGCCGCCTGTGGGCTTGCCCTTGGCGGCGGCTGCGAAATCCTAATGCATTCGGATCGGGTTATGGCCGCTTTGGAAAGCAATGTCGGATTGGTCGAGGCCAATGTTGGTCTGCTGCCTGCATGGGGCGGAACAACCGCGCTGTTGCTGCTCAAAGCGGCGGAACTGGGTGATGCTGTCAAAGGGGCCGAGGCAGCGTTCGATGTGATTTCGGTCGCTTTGATGACCGGCTCTGCCCCTATGGCGCAGCATGCGGGTTACTTGCGGCAAACCGATGGCGTGGTGAAGAACCGCGACCGCCTTTTGGCCGAAGCCAAGGCGGCGGCTCTGGCGTTGGTCGACGGGTACAAATCCGCGCCTAAGGCCGAGATCACATTGGATGCCGCAGCTATCAACGCCGCGCTGGAGCCAAAGCTGGCCGCACTGGCCGAGGCGATGCCCGACGCGCCCTACACGGTCGAGATTGCGCGTGAAACGGCGCACGTACTGGCCGGGGGTGAGGGCGGCGTTCTGGATGAAGAAGCGCTGCACAGGCTGGAAGCCGAAGGCATGATGCGCCTGATCCGACAGGATAAGACAATTGAACGGATGCGCCACACCATGACGACCGGCAAGCCGCTTAAAAACTGAGGGATCATAGGTATGGATTATCAACTCCCGCAGCGGGACATTACTTTTCTGTTGAACGAGGTTCTTGACCTCGACAAGACGCTGGCGCTGCCTGGATATGAGCATTGCGACAAAGATACGTTCTTTGCGATCGTTGACGCGATCAACGGGTTTGTGCGCGACAATCTGGCAACCTGCAATGAGGCGGGCGACAGACTAGGCGCACGGCTTGAAGATGGTCAGGTCTATGCCGCGCCCGGTTTTGGCGACGCCTACAAGGTATTCTGCGAAGACGGCTGGAACGCGCTGGCACTGGAAGAAGAATATGGTGGCCAACAACTGCCCTTCGTCCTGCATGCCGCCCTGCGTGAAGGGATGGCCGGAACCAATCTGGCTTTTGCCCTGATCCACGAACTGAACTTCGGCGTTGTCGAAGCGCTGATGGCCTATGGCTCGGACGAACAAAAGGCGGTCTATTGCCCTCATCTGACGTCTGGCAACTGGGCCGGGACCATGAACCTGACCGAGCCGCATTGCGGCACCGATCTGGGCCTGATCTGCACCAAGGCCGTTCGAAATGATGACGGATCTTATGCCATCACCGGCAACAAGATCTTCATCACCTGGGGCGACCATGACATGTCGGAAAATGTCGCCCATCTGATCCTCGCTCGGGTCGAGGGCGCTGAGCCCGGACCGCGCGGACTATCACTGTTTTTGGCGCCGAAATACATGCTGGATGCGGACAACAACACGACGGACGAGCAGAACACGATCACCATTGCCGGGATCGAGAACAAGATGGGTATTCACGGATCACCCACTTGCGCCATTTCCTTCGAGGACACCAAAGCCTGGATTGTCGGCGAAGAGGGCAAGGGCCTGGCCGCGATGTTCGTGATGATGAACGCCGCGCGCCTGTCGGTTGGCCTGCAAGGGTTGGGCGTGGCTGAGGCCGCTGTGCAAACCGCGTCGGCATATGCCCACGAACGCCTTCAGGGGCGCGCGGATGGGAAACCGTTGAACCCGGACGGTCCCGCCGATCCGCTGATTGCCCATGCGGACGTACGCCGCCGCCTACTGACCGCTCAAGGCGAGATGGATGCTGCCCGCGCGCTGGCCTATTTCGGAGCGGGCCTGTTGGATGAAGTTCATCGTGCCGCAACGCCCGAGCAGCGCAAAGTTGCAGACGCGCGCCTTTCGCTACTGACGCCGGTCATCAAGTCCTACCTTTCCGACATGGGATCGCGAATGGCGAATGAGGCTGTGCAGATGCATGGCGGGCATGGGTTCATCAAGGATTACGGCGTCGAACAGCTGGTGCGTGACGTGCGGATCACCGAAATCTACGAAGGTACCAATGCCGTTCAGGCCCGCGATCTGGTTATGCGCAAGGTGCGCGGCGACAATGGTGCCGTCATCAAGGGTCTGGTGGCCGATATGCTGGACGAGGCGGGCAAACTGGGCAACGACCTCTCTGACTTAGAGAAAAGTTTGCGCGATGCGGCATCACGGCTTGGGCGTTCGACGGATTGGGTGCTGGGCACAGCGCAAGGTGACGTGCTGTCCGGGGCCTGTGACTATCTGGAAATTGTAGCTCTCAGCGTATCGGCCTGGATGTCTGCCCGGATTGCACGGGTGGCCAAGGCAGCAGCGGGCGCTCAATCGTCAGAGTACTATGCGGATCGGGTGGATGCAGCGCGCGCCTTTATGGCGCGGGCATTGCCCCGTGCTGTCAGCCACGAATTAATCATGCAGGCCGGTGAACCCGGCGTTGTATGTCGGGCTGATCGCTGTCTGTAACTCCTCCTTCTTCACAGACAGCGGCGCTAAAGGGCGTTCTGGAAACAGGGCGCCCTTTTTGCGTTTCTTGACCCAAATCAAGTTCCGTTGAGCGGTCAGCAGTAGAATTTCGTGAACGGGCACTAAAGGCAGGTATAGTCTTGAAAACCCACAACCTTGTGCAACTTAATATGCATTCAAAGGGCGAAGATGTCGTTCTGCCCGGCTCGGACCCGGATCGGTATGAAACGCTGTTAGAACGGACAACCGGGTAGATGAAATTTGCCGACGAAAACGGGTATGCCGGATTTTGCATGACCGAGCATCATTTTCAGGTGGAAGGGATCGAAACCATGACCAATCCGCCTTTGTGGAATATGCACATCGCTGCAAACACCAAAAACCCGATGGTGGGGCAGGTGGGTATGGCGCTGACGGCGCATCACCCGATGCGTCTGGCCCAGGATCTGGCAACGATCGATTACATGCCCGGTGGCCGACTGTTCTGTGGTTTTGTTCGGGACAACACGCCGCGGTTTTGTTCGGGACAACACGCCGCGCTGGCTGAATACACTGGCGCAGCATCTTGATATCATCACAACCCAATCTGACCATCAGATCGACCGAAGCGCAGACCGGGCAGTACTATCGCGTTTTTGAGGAATCGTTCAATTTCGCCTCTAACGCCCCGCCATATCATGTGCCGATGTGGCGGGTCTGGAAAGGCGCCGTGTACCAGGTGATCGATCAGGTTGGTGCGCTGGAAGAGAAATACGGGACCGAAGAATTCGTCGTCTGGCATCACGTCGGTTACTTCACGCAGGATGAAGAGCTTGAGAAACTGGACAACTACGCCAAAGTCGTCAAGGCGTTTTCGTGAACCGCGGTAATAGGGGCAACAGCGCCCAAGCCGCGGTACTAGTCGGTGGCTTGCCGAATGCAGGTTTCTTAATAACAGGCGAGGATTGGTCGGCTCTGGTCAATCAACCGTTCAAGGGTAGCCATTCCCGGCCTAGCGCCAGTTAGAAGGTCTTGACACAGGCGTCCTAATATCGCTTGTATACTAATGAAAATGGATGAAGGAAGCACGACGACCGAACGATTTCTTGGCGTGCTTTTTTTGATCCAAATATGAACCAGAAATCACACGCTAAATGGGGGATCAGATGGCTGACGCACCAAAAGACACACCGGAACAGGGTCGCACACTAATCCGTAACATCGGTTTGCTTCTAACCGGTGATCTGGAATCGCCTATTGCCGACAGTGATTGCCTTCTCATCGAAGACGGAGTGATTGTGGGCCTTGCGGCCGGCGACGCGGATCGCGTCATTGACGCCTCTGGTTGTGCGGTCGCACCGGGCCTGATTGATGGCCATTGCCACCCGGTTTTCGGCGATTGGACCCCGCGCCAAAGCCAGATTGGCTGGATCGAAATGAATGTTAACGGCGGCGTCACAAGCTTTATTTCCGCCGGCGAAGTCCATCTGCCTGGTCGGCCCAAGGATGCCGAAGGCGTCAAGGCTTTGGCGATGGTGGCACAACGTTGCTATTCAAATTTCCGCCCGTCCGGTGCCAAGGTTTTGGCAGGAGCGCCAGTGCCCGAACTTGATTTTGATCGCGATTTCTATGCGGCAATAAAGGCGGCCGGTATCCGGCATATTGGAGAGATCGGCCTTGGGACAGTTGCCAAAGGTCCCGACGCGGCCCGCGTCACCGGCTGGTGTCGGGAATTGGGAATAGAAACCATTATGCATACTGGCGGCCCTTCGATTGCGGGCTCTCACGATGTTCGAGCAGCAGATGTGCTAGAGGCGCAACCGGACGTAGTCAGTCATATCAATGGCGGACCAACCTCAATTTCCCAGGATGAAATCCGAGAGCTTTGCCGCCACGCGAAAGGGGCGCTTGAAGCGGTACACAATGGCAACGAGAAGTCGGTAATAGTGACGCTGGAAGGCGCGTTGGCCGAAGGTCGCCTTGCCGATTTCCTGATTGGAACAGATGCCCCAGCGGGGTCTGGTGTACAGCCGAATGGAATGCTGCGAATGGCAACTCTGCTGGCCAGTATTGGCGGATTGCCTGCCGAACAGGCGTGGTGCTGTGGCACGGGAAACGTGGCAAAGAAACGGGATCTTGCACAAGGCATCGTCGCACGAGGCCGCCCAGCCGATCTGGTGTTCATGGACCGCCCAGAAGGATCGGACGGTAAGAACGTTTTGGAGGGCATGGCGGTCGGCAACATCCCCGGAGTTGGGGCCGTTATGATTGATGGTAAAATGCGAACTGGACGGTCACGTTCGACCCCTCCTGCAGCGCGCGTACCCGTACTTTAAAGACACGGGAAACCTAGGTTTGATGCCTAAGCCCGACCGCCAGATAGGCGGTCTTAGGGCTTTCCCAAAAATACGAAATTGGATTGTGTGCTTCTGACGCTAACTGACCCTTGCCGAGGGTTCGTCTTCGGTAGGTTGCGTTCTATCGCATTGGCAAAGCCTCAAACTTTGGGGCGGGGGGACGCATTAGCCCCCTTGATCGTTTAAAGCGCCGCTTCGCTGCCCAGAACGGTCGTGAACTCGTTCGAGAACGTGCCGCCGTTGCCATGGGCAATCGCAATATTCACATCATCGATCTGACGATTGCCGCCGTCGCCCCGGATTTGGGTTGCAGCCTCAATCAGGCAGAACAGGCCGTACATGCCGGGGTGCACACAACTTAGCCCGCCGCCATTGGTGTTTACCGGCAGCGAGCCGCCCGGCGCGATGTTGCCATCGGCCACAAAGGCCCCGGCCTCACCTTTCTTCACAAAGCCCATGTCCTCGAGAAACAGCAGCGTGTTAATCGTGAAGGCGTCATAAAGCTCGACGACGTCAACGTCTTTGGTAGTGACGCCGGCCATCTCGAACGCACGTTTCGAACTTTCGGTGGCACAGGTGGTGGTCAGCGTGGCGGCCTGACTGATCTCGCGGTGGGAAATCGCGTTGCCGCCGCCCAGGAAATAGGCGGGCTTTTCCTGATAATCCTTTGCGCGGTCGGCTGAGGTCACGATGATCGCGGCACCGCCATCCGACATCAGGCAACAATCCAGAACCGCCAATGGATCGGCAACCATGGGCGAGTTCAGATACTCCTCCATCGTCAGGTCATCCTGCATTGTCGCATCGGGGTTCAGCTGGGCCCATTTCCGGGCCGAGATGGCGACATGCCCGAAATGCTCTTTGGGGACGTTGAACTCGTGCATATAGCGTTGCGCGGTGAAGGCATATCCCGGCACCGGCACCATTGGTTCATAGGCGCGTTCCCATTGCGGGGTTTCGATCAACCCGTTGAGATCGCGCGCGGATTTCGCGTTCGAGCCGTAGCAGATCAGCACGTTCTTACACAAGCCCGCCTGAATCGCCATGGTCGCTTCGACCAGATAGGACATGAAGGACGATCCGCCCACCATGTCCGAGTTCGCCCAGGTTGGCTTGATGCCCAGATACTCGGCGATCGAAAGGGTGGGGAAGAAGTGGTAGAATGTTCCACCACAGACGCCGTCGATCTCGGACAGGTCCATGCCTGCATCGGTCAGCGCGTTCTGCGTTGCTTTGGCAATCAGTTCCATTGGTGAGGTGTTGGGCGTTTTGCCCAGGCCCCAATAGCCTTTGCCAACGATTGCGGATTTGCCGCGAAGTGCATGTGCCATGATTGAATTCCTTATTCCGCAGGCTTGAAGAACACGGCGGCTTCGCCGGATTTTGCGTTGGGTCCGAAGTCGGGGGTCATGACAACGGCCTGTACTTTCATACCGATGGTGATCGCTTCGTTGTCCAGGTCCACAATGCGGCTGAACATGCGCGGACCTTCGTCCAGATCAATCAGCACGTTGTTGATGTCACCGCCGTATTTTGCCGGACGCCGGATGATAGTCGAGGCAAAGACAGTGCCGCGGCCCGAGGCTTCGACCCATTCCAGATCGTCTGCTCCGGTGGATGGGGAAATGGCGCGTGGGTAGAAATTGTATGCACCCGTGGTTTTTGAGCGCTGGATCAGAAATTTTCCAGTGGCCAGACCGGAACAGAATGCCGCGTCGGCCTGAGGGCTGGCTTCGGGAAGAGTAAAGTCAGTCATGTGTCGTCCTTGATGTTCACGCGGCAAAGATCGCCGCAGAATGCGTGGGTTCTGGATTAAGGATGCGGTGCCGCAGCAAACCGGCTTCGGGCAGGATGCGCGCCCGGACATGGGCCGCAGTGGCGCGCAACAAATCGGGTTCCGGAGCGTTGTCCGCGGCAGCCTCGAGATCCGCCCAGACGCGACCAAAATATACCAGCCCGGTCAGCCGCATATAGTCCGAGACCGACGGACCGATATCCGTATAGCTTTGCATAGCTTGGGTTGCGGTTTTCCAGGCGTCGATCGCATCGGCCAGCTCGATCGAGCTGGGGCCCGTTGAGGCCAAATCGGCAAAAGCCTGCGCTGCCGCACCGCCATTTGCGCGGATCGCGCGGCGGGCCACTCCGGTCGCCAAAACGCCGTTGGTGCCCTCGTAAATTGCCATGATGCGGCTGTCGCGCATGACCTGCTCAACGCGGTATTCCTTGCAGAATCCATAGCCGCCGTGGATTTGCACCGCCTGGCTTGAGGACGCGTTGACTGCGTCGGTCGCGAAGGCCTTGCAGGTCGGAGTAAGGATATCCAGCAACCCCTGATCGGCGCCCAGGTCCATATCCACAAAGGTGCGATAAACCATCGCCCGGCATCCCAGGGTGTAGGCATAGATATCCAGCAACATTCGCTGAACGTCACCGTGTTTGGTGATCAGCGCCGTGCCTTCTGATGTCGTGCCCTGGCGCCGACCTGCGGCATGCAAACGCGAACGCTGAAAGGCCACGTCCATTTGGCCCACGGCCTGCAGGGCCACATCCAGACGCTCGGCATTCATCATAGTGAACATGGCGGCCAGACCCTGGCCTTCCTGGCCCAACAATTCGGCCTTTGCGCCGTCGAACGCCATCTGACAGGTGGGTGAGGCATGCATACCCATCTTTTCTTCGATACGGACGGTTTGCACCTGATTGCGCATACCGTCCGGCAAAACGGCGGGGCAGGCAAACAGGCTCAGTCCCCGCACACCCGGCGCTGCGTCCGGAGTGCGGGCGAGCACCAGATGCAATACGTTGTCGGTATAGTCGTGGTCACCGGCCGAGATGAAGATTTTAGTGCCGCTGAGCACATAACCTTCGCCATCGTGTGTAGCGGTTGTTTTGATCCGGCCCAGATCTGACCCCGCATCCGGTTCGGTCAGGCACATCGATGCCATCCATTCGCCCGACACCAGCGGCGGCAACAGCCGCGCCTTTTGATCGTCATTGCCCGAGGCATTCAGGGTTCGAATGCAGCCCTGCGCAAGACTCAGCACCATTTCATAGGAAATACACGCGCCAGCCAGCATATCCGCCAGAACCGCGCCCAGAATGTGCGGCAGTTCTTGCCCGCCATATTCTTCAGGCGCGCAAAGGCCCGGCCAACCGGCATCGGCATAGCTCTTATAGGCGGCGACCATGCCTGGTGGCATCCGCACACGGCCATTTTCCAGACGCGCGCCTTGTTCCTCGCCGATCATGTCCAAAGGGGCAATTTCGGTGTTGATGAAGCGACCTAAGGCGGGGATTACAGCCTCGGCCAGATCGTCGCTCCAATCTGGCAGCCGCTCGGGCCGACCGATATGCTTGAGGACGAATGCAATCTCGGCTTCAGAGGCGGTGTAGTCTATCATGAGGAGGCCTTTCCTGATGCGATCACATCCTCGGATCCTTCATACAATCCAGTGACTGCGTCAGCCCGAAGCTCTAGCGCAAGGCGTTGATTGATATAGCCTTTGTCGGTGATCTCATTCTTTTCAACCGCCGGGGCGTCGTGTTCGATGCGAACGCGCTTCACGCGTGTGGCGCTGCCGGTTTGCCCGACATTGTACGCAGCCAAACGTTCGGTGATGAAGGCGCGCACAGTCGGATCATCGGCATAGCCGGCCAAAGTGTCGTCCCGTCCAGTCAGGGCCCTGCATTCTTCTGCATTCAGGAACAGCAAGGCACCAATTTCAGTCCGGTCATGGCCGGTAATGACGGCATCCGAGGCAATCGGACTGAGAGCCTGCAGCAACGCAACACGCAAGTTGCCGACGGCGACCCAAGTGCCGGTCATCAGTTTGAAGTTCTCAGATATGCGACCATCGAAAACGATGCCCATTGACGGGTCATCGGGATCTTGCAGTCGACCCGCGTCGCCGGTCAGAAAATACCCTTCCTCATCAAACGCCTCGGCGGTCTTTTCGGCGTTGTTCAGATAACCTGTTGTCACATGCGGTCCGCGGACCCGCATTTCCAGCTTGCCGCCATTGGGCAGAAACTTCAGCTCGGATCCCGGACCCGGCACCCCGATGACGCCGGCCTTGTCGATGGGGAAGTGTACACAGGTGGCCATCATCGCCTCGGTCAGGCCCCACGCGCTTACAAACGGGATTTTCTCGCCTCGTTCCTGCACGCCCAATTGTTCCAGACCTTCCCAAAGATGGTCGGGTAGCCCCGCACCAGAGAAAAAGATCAGATCAAGCCGCTTGAAAAAAACGTTGCGAAAGACTGCGTCCTCGCGCAGGACCGGCAAAAGCATGTCAAAGCCGCGTGGGACGTTGAAGAACAGAGTGGGTGATACGTCGCGTACGTTGCGAATTGTCTTTTCGATTTCACCCGGCACGGGCTTGCCATCATCGACATAGAAGCTGCCGCCGTTGCGCAGCATCATGTTGAAGTTGAAATTGCCGCCGAACGTATGGTTCCAGGGCAGCCAATCAACCACGACAGGTGGGGCGCTTTCCAGAAACGGCCAAACCTGCACCACGGCTTCTTGAGTGGCCAACATCATGCGCTGCGTTACGATGACGCCCTTGGGCAACCCGGTTGAGCCAGAGGTGAACAGAATCTTGGCCAGCGTGTCATGGTCAATCGTGGCCCGCGCTTGGGCAACCGGTTCGCCAGCTGTGGCTTCCAGGGCGTGTTCAAAAGTCAGTGCGCCATTGTCCGACAGCTGTTCGATGCCTTCCGAGGCGAGAAACTCAAAAGCATGGGCAAAGCCCTTGGCATCATCGGCATAGGCCATACCGGGATTTGTGGTCCTGACGATATGGCGCAGTTTAGCCAGGGACTCGTCGTACAGAGAGTAAGGGACAGAAACCGGCACCACCGGAATGCCCACATGCATAGCAGCCAGCATCAGCAGACCGTGCCGGACCGAATTGCCTGACAGAATCAAAAGCGGGCGATTTCTACCCAGTCCCTTGTTCAGAAGAAACGCAGCCAGTGAGCGGGTTTGCGCCAAAGCCTCGGAATAGGTGACGCTGATCCATTCTCCGTCTGGCCCACGTTCGGCCAGAAACAGGAGATCAGGTGCTTCTTCCGCCCAGCGTTCCAGATATTCAGAAACGCACTGTACATCCATATTCAGCGGGTATGGGCTACGCAAAACAAAGGCGCCATCGCCCAGGTCTTCACGTAACACCTTTGAGGGTGCGAATTTTTGGATAGGCACAACACCGTCTTCAATTTGCCGGGCTGAATTGCTCATCTTTCCTCTCCCTGTCATCTGGTCGCTATGGGCGCGACATGATGCATATTTTGAAAATCAGGCTATCCAAAAAATTGTTAGTATGCAAATGTATTATTGATCGTTCACTAAGTTCCGATCCAACGGGTATGATGCATCAGGAAATCGCGCAAGACCAAAGCCTGATTTTGTTGCGTCATGGCGTGCGGGACACACAGGGAGACATGAAATGAGAATCGAAAACGCATCCGCAATAGTGACTGGCGGTGCTTCGGGGTTGGGGTTTGCGACGGCCGAGTATCTGGCATCACGCGGGGCGAAAGTAGCCCTGTTCGACTTGCCCGGCGACAAGCTGGATGAGGCCACAAAGCAACTGGCGGCAATTGCCGCTCCTTGCGACGTCACCAATGAGGCGCAGGTCACAGCGGCGCTGGACACGGCAATTGCCGCCAATGGTTTGCCCCGCGTTGTCGTCAATTGCGCCGGCGTCACACATGGCGAGCGGATCGTGGGGCGCAGCGGCCCGGCGGCGCTGGACGGGTTCGCCAGAACGGTTCAGATCAACCTGATCGGCACCTTTAATGTCATGCGCCTGGCGGCTGAGCGGATCATTCAAAATGAACCGCTTGAGGATAACGAGCGGGGGATTATCATCAACACCGCGTCGGCTGCGGCTTTTGAGGGGCAGATCGGGCAGGCGGCATATTCAGCCTCGAAAGGTGGGGTGGCCAGTCTGACCTTGCCTGCGGCGCGGGAATTTGCGCGCTCGGGCGTTCGGGTCATGGCGATTGCACCGGGTATCTTCTCGACCCCGATGATGGATTTGCTGCCGCAAGAGATTCAGGACAGTCTGGGTGCCAAGGTTCCCTTCCCGTCGCGTCTTGGACAGCCGGCTGAGTTCGCGCGCTTGGCAGGGCACATGATCGAAAACACCATGCTGAACGGTGAATGCGTGCGTCTGGACGGCGCGATCCGTCTGGAACCCAAGTAAGGCTTTGCAATGGAATATACACATATCACCCCAGAGACAGACGGTCCGGTCGGTATCCTGACGCTGGACCGACCAGCCAAGTTCAATGCGATCAATCACGGGCTACTGTTCGAGATCGAGCATTACTTCGACACCCTTCCCGACGAGATTGGCGCCGTTGTGATCCGCAGTTCCGGTCAGCATTTCTGTGCCGGGCTGGACCTGTTCGAACATTCGATGCGCGACGCCGCAGGGGCGATGCATGAATGTCGCCTGTGGCACAGGATTTTCGACAAAATCGAATACGGACGTGTTCCGGTTGTCGCCGCAATGAACGGTGGTGTTTTGGGCGGTGGGATGGAGCTGGCTATGACCGCCCACATTCGGGTCTCGCAGCAGAATACGTTCTATGAACTGCCCGAAGGACGCCGCGCGATCTTTGTAGGCGGCGGCGCAACCGTTCGCGTTGGCCGGATCATCGGGGCCAGCCGGATGATGGAGATGATGCTGACCGGTCGCCGTTATGGCTCGGACGAAGGCCTGCAACTGGGTCTGGCGCATTATGTTGAGCCGGACGGAACTGTGTTCGACAAAGCGATGGAGCTGGCCAAGCGTGTGACCGAGAATGCGCCGCTGTCAAATTACATGATGATGCAGGCGATCACGCGCATCAATGACATGTCGGCCAGTGATGGCTTCTTTACCGAAAGCCTGGCTGCGGCGATTGCCCAATCCTCACCCGAAGCGCGGGCCGGGATGGAGGCGTTTCTGAACAAGACAGGAAAGCGGGACAATCAGTAAGTCCCGAGACACGCGGGATCTGGTGTGAGAGCGTTTCACCAGATCCCGGTGTAGGGCGGGGCAGAGCCCCGGTTGGTCAATCGACAAAGGCGCGTTCGACCACAAAAGTTGCAGGTTTGTTGTTCGCGCCCTCTTCCAGGCCGAACCCTTCCAGCGCGGCCTTGGTATCCTGCAGCATCGCCATCGAGCCGCAGATCATTCCGCGATCTGTTTCTGGTGAGATTAGCGGCAGGTCCAAATCATCGAACACTTTGCCCGATGCCATAAGATCGGTGATCCGACCTTTGAACGGATAGTCCTCACGCGTGAGGGTGCAATAGTGCCGCAAATTCTGTGCCATCTCGCCAACCAGCGGATCGGATTTGAGCGCCGCAACCAGTTCCTTGCCATAGTCCAGCTCGCCATTTTCCCGACAGGTATGGGTCAGGATTATTTCGTCGAACTTCTCATAGGTTTCAGGGTCGCGGATCAGCGATGCAAAGGGCGCTATGCCGGTGCCGGTCGAAAACATCCAAAGCCGCTTGCCGGGCAACAGCGCGTCATTGACCAGCGTGCCTGTGGGCTTTTTACGCATCAAAATCGTATCACCTTCGCGTATTCTCTGCAGGTGTTCGGTCAGCGGGCCGTCGGGGACCTTGATCGAATAGAACTCGATCTCTTCGTCCCAGCTGGGTGATGCGATGGAATAGGCGCGGTACACGGGTTTTTCCGCGTTCGGCAAACCAATCATCACAAACTCACCTGACCGAAACCGGAATGAAGCCGGGCGCGTGATGCGGAATTTGAACAGCCGGTCGGTGTAATGCTTCACTTCGGTAACGGTTTGGGCGAACACGCCCGCCGGAATGGGGAATTCAGTTTTGGTCGTAGAATCCAGCGACATATTAGTCTCCTATTCTGCCGGGGCATCCGACAAGAGCGCAAGCTTGCCTTCTTTGCCGTTCCAGTCGTCCGCGGCAGGCATCGGGTCTTTCTTTTCGGTGATGACGGGCCACGCCTCTGCGTATTTGCCGTTTAGTTCGACCCACTTTTCCATCCCATCCTCGGTGTCCGGGCGGATTGCGTCGGCGGGGCATTCCGGTTCACACACGCCGCAGTCGATGCATTCGTCCGGATGGATGACCAGTGTGTTTTCCCCTTCGTAGAAGCAATCCACTGGGCAAACTTCCACGCAATCGGTGAATTTGCAGTTGATGCAGTTTTCGGTGACGACGTAAGTCATGGAGTGCCTATTCGTTAGTATACGAATGAATATTCGTGAGAAATACGCGCCTGTCAATACGTTTCTGTACGAATGAAATTTTCCTGGGTCGGACTCTTGACCCAAATGCTAAAAAAGTTAGTGTACTAACGAAAATACGGCACTTCGACAGGGTGGCATGATTGACAAGCTGGTTGTCGAAACATCGGACTTATGCTGTTGGGGGAGATGCAGGATTCGATCCCGGACACAAGTTGGCCGATCGCAGCAGAGTTTTGAAAGGTTCAACCCATGAGCACACCCTTGCACGGATTGAAAGTGATCGAGCTGGCCCGCATTCTTGCCGGGCCCTGGATCGGGCAGACATTGGCTGATCTGGGGGCAGATGTACTCAAGATCGAAAGCCCCGAGGGTGATGATACGCGAAAATGGGGCCCTCCGTTTATCGAGCGCGATGGCGATAAGACAGCCGCCTATTTCCACGCGGCCAATCGGGGCAAGCACAGTATTGCATTGGATTTCCGGGATGCGGGTGATCGGGCCAAGTTGCTGGATCTGATCCGCGATGCGGATGTGTTGATCGAAAACTTCAAGGTTGGCGGGCTGAAGAAATTCGGTCTGGATTATGATGGCGTCAAACAGATCAATCCCCGCCTGGTCTACGCATCCGTAACTGGGTTCGGTCAGGATGGACCCTATGCCCATCGGGCAGGGTACGATTTTCTTATCCAGGGTATGAGCGGGATCATGGACCTGACGGGCGACCCCGGGGGAGAGCCGCAAAAGATCGGCGTCGCTTTTGCAGATATCTTCACAGGCCTCTACGGGGTGATCGGCATTCAGGCTGCACTTGCTGAACGAGAGCGCTCGGGGCAGGGACAGCACGTGGATCTGAGCTTGCTGGATTGCATGACGGGCGTTCTGGCCAATCAGGCGATGAATTATCTGGCCTCGGGTGCGTGCCCAACGCGACTGGGTAACGCCCATCCCAATATCGTGCCTTATCAGGTGTTTCCGGTGGCGGATGGGCACATCATCATCGCCTGTGGAAACGACCGGCAATATGCCAGCCTGTGCGAAATACTGGGCCTGCCGGGGTTGATCGACGATACACGGTTCATGTCCAACGCGGATCGTGTGGAAAATCGCGCTGCGTTGACTGAATTGCTGACGAGTTCCTGTCTGGAATGGACCAAGACCGATCTGTTGGCGGCCCTTGAACAACACGGCGTGCCCGGTGGTCCGATAAATTCAGTGCAAGAGGCGCTGAGCGACCCGCAGATTCAGCATCGCGAGATGCAGATCAACCCGGAAGGTGTGCCCGGTCTGCGCACTCCGATCCGGTTTTCCCGGTCTGAATTGCAGTTGGACAAGGCGTCTGCCAAACGGCCCGTCAAATCATGAGATTTTGCGCAAAATCCGGATCAGATTGCGCTGTTCGGCGGCCGTCAGTGGCTTGAGCGTTTCGTTGGTGATCTGCTGACCAACATCCTTCATCCGCGCTACCATGGCCTCGCCTTCGGGGGATAGCGAAATCAGCGTGCGTCGTTTGTCGTCCGGATCGGGTTCGACAACCGCAAATCCTTTTTGACGCAGGCGATCAACGACCCCTTTGATCGTCGCAACATCCATCGCCGCCAGCCGCCCCAATCGGTTTTGAGAGCACTTGCCCAAATCGGCAATGCGGATCAGGGCGGCAAACTGGGTGGGCGTCAGGCCGTCCAATGTGTGTGACTGGAAAATCGACGCGTGGCGCTGATTGGCCAGCCGCAAAAGATAGCCGACTTGCTCGTCAAGCGCATAGCTTTCAATCGATTCCGTCATGACGGCTCCTGCCTGATTCAATTGTTCGTACTATAATAATCAAAGCCATGTCCTTCCCACAAGACCAAGGTATTAGACGGCAAGATAGGTATTTGAAATTTCTGGGTTTTCGTCGAGATCAGCGAAACTGCCTTCAAACCTCATTTCGCCTTTTTCGATGATAAAAGCCCTGTCTGACACGATGCGCGCAAAGTGCAGGTTCTGTTCACTGATCAGCACCGACAGCCCTTCTCGTTTCAGTTCCGCAATCACGCGGGCCATCTGTTCAACAATGACCGGCGCAATCCCTTCTGATGGCTCATCCAACAGGACCAGCTTGGGATTGCCCATCAACGTGCGGGCAATGGTTAGCATCTGTTGTTCCCCACCCGAAAGTTGTTTGCCCAGGTTCTTGCGACGCTCAGCCAGATTTGGGAACAGCTCGAACAAGTGTTCCTGTGTCCATTCGGGTGCATCTGGACGTGGTTCGCGGCGTCCGACTTCGAGGTTTTCTTCGATGGTTAGATCTCCGAAAATACGACGGTCTTCGGGGACATAACCCATGCCAAGGCGACAGATCGCATGAGGGGTATTCCCCTGAACCTCGCGTTCGGCATAGCGGATGGTGCCATTAATGTGGCGCACTAATCCCATGATGGACTTCATGGTGGTTGATTTGCCCGCGCCGTTCCGGCCCATCAGCGCAACCACCTCGTTTTCGCCGACGCTCAGCGAAACACCGTTGAGGATTTGCGCACGGCCGTACCAGGCCCCAAGGTTTTTGACATCAAGCATGGGCGCTCTCCGCTTCAAAGACTGAGCCACCGCCCAGATATACCTCTTGGACCAATGGGTTGGTGCGGATTTCAGACCCTGTGCCTTCGGCGATCAACTCACCCCGGTTCAGGACCAGAATACGATGGGCGTGGGCAAAAACGACGTCCATGTCATGTTCGGTGAACACCACACTCACGCCGCCTTTGGCCACGATTTCCGCGGTCAACGCCATCAGGGCTAGCCGTTCGGACGGTGCCATGCCCGCCGTCGGTTCGTCCATCAGCAGTAGGGCGGGCTCATGCGCCAGGGCAATCGCCAGTTCCAGCCTTTTTAGATCGCCATAAGCCAATTCCGAACATGCCCGTCCGGCCTGGTCCTGCATCGAGACCAGTTCCAGAAGCGCCATTGCCTCGTCCACATACATCCGCGTTGCGCGTGAAAACAGGTCAAACACCCGGCGGTGATACGAGATCAGCGCCATCTGGACATTTTCCACAACGGTCATCGACAGGAAGGTTGCCGTAATCTGGAACGTTCGACCGACACCCATACGCCATATCTTGCGCGGCGGGTGGCCGATCAGGGCCTGGCCGCGCAAGGATACGGAGCCTGTATTCGGTTTTAGGTAGCCATTCAGCATGTTGAAACATGTGGTTTTGCCCGCGCCGTTGGGACCGATCAGGGCAAGGAATTCCCCTTCCTTCAGATCGAAATTCACATCCTTCACGGCCTGCACGCCGCCAAAGGATTTGGACAGGTTACGGACTTCGAGAACGTTGGTCATGCCCGGCCTCCTTTCAGGCCGCGCAGCAGGCGCTGGACACCGCCCGCAATCCCGTCAGGTGCCACTAGGACAACGATTAGAATGATGGCCCCGAAGATAAAGCGCCAGTAGTCTAACCGCGTGACCCAATCTTCGATCAGGACAAAGGCACCGGCCCCAAGGATCGGACCCGCCAGCGCGTGAATGCCGCCCAGAAGAACCATGATCAGACCGTCGATGCTCAGCGCGATGCCGAGGCTGTCAGGAAAGACGCTGCCCTTTGAAAATGCAAAGACGACCCCGGCCAAACCGGCAAAGCCACCCGCCAGCACAAAGCCCATCCATTGATGAAACCGGGTATCGATGCCGATCGATTCAGCCCGGGTCTGGCTGTCGCGTATGCCGCGCAGGATATAGCCGAACGGAGAGAAGGCCACACGACGCAAAGCCCATATTCCGCCGATACATAGGACGAAGGCGATGTAGAAATAAACCTTGTCGGAGCTGGCCCATTTGGCAGGCCATACGCCAAGGATGCCATCATCCCCGCCGGTGAATTCCTGCCATTGGAACGTGACACCCCATAGGATCTGGGCTGCGGCCAAGGTCAACATGGCGAGGTAAACGCCCGACAGCCGGACACAGAACCAGCCGAAGAACAGCGCTGCTATGGCCGCGCAAACCGGGCCGAAAAGCATAGCCGAGATCATGCCGAGGCCAAGGAATTTGACCGCCATCGCCGCGCCATAGGCGCCAACGCCGAAATAAGCGGCGTGCCCAAAGCTGACCATGCCGCCAACACCCATCATAAAATGCAGCGATACGGCAAATAACGTCGCGACCATCACATCGACCATCAGGACCGAAGTGAAATCAGCAGTGAACAAGGGGCTAAGCGCCAGCACCAGCAGCGCGGCCATCAGCACCATTGCTGATTTCTGATCCATCAGCGCCAGTGGTTGGTCCGGTTCTTCCGGCGCGCCCTTTTCGCTGCCGGGTTTGCCGAACAAGCCATGGGGCCGGAAGATCAGGACAATCGCCATAATGACGAAGGGTAAAACGATTGAGATTTGCGGGAAGATCAGGATTGCAAAAGCGTTCAGGACCGAGATCAGAACCGCCGCTACAAACGCGCCGGACACGCTGCCCATACCGCCAATGACAACCACGACGAAAGCCTCACCGATGATGGACAGATCCATCTGCAGCGATACCGCCTCGCGCGGGATTTGCAGTGCGCCACCCAATCCAGCCAAGAACGAGCCCAATACGAATGCTGCCGAAAACAACCAGGCTTGGTTGACGCCTAGCGCCCCGACCATCTCGCGGTCTTGGGTTGCAGCACGCACCAGAACCCCCCATCGCGTTTTGTGAAACAGCAGCCAGATGGCCAGCAATACGACCGGCCCGATAGCAATCAAGGCGAGGTCATATTCGGGAATTGGTTCACCCATGATGCGAACCGCGCTATCCAATCCCGGCGCGCGCGGGCCCAAAAGGTCCTCTGCGCCCCAGATCGCCAGCGTGCCATCCTGAAAGATCAATACGACGCCAAACGTTGCGACCAGTTGGAACAGCTCAGGTGCGTGGTAAATGCGGCGCAGGATAGTGAGTTCGATGATCAGGCCGATCACCCCGACGATCATTGCCGCCAAAATGACGCTGACCCAAAAGCCAAGGACGCTGCCGCTCCAGTGTGTAACCAGTGTGTAAGCGAGATAAGCGCCGACCATGTAGAACGAGCCATGCGCAAAGTTCACGATCCGCGTGACGCCGAAGATGATCGAAAGTCCGGATGCGATCAGGAAAAGCGAGGAAGCGTTCGCCAATCCAGTCAGTAGCTGTGCAAAATAGAACCCCATCGGGCCACCGTCCCTTGTTCGTGTTCTTTTTGTGGGGCGGGGCAGCTATTGCCCCGCCAAAGTCGGCTTATTCCGCCGGACGCAAGGCTGCTGCGTCGTCTTCGCTGGGCAAGTAATCAGCCCCGTCGGCATAGGACCAGTCGACCATCGATGGTTTGCCGTCGACCGTTCCCGTCTTGCCGACATAGGCGCCCATCGTGGACTGATGGTCAGCGGCGCGGAAGGTAAAAGGGCCGGTTGGGCTGCTGTCGACGGTCAGGCCCTCCATCGCGGCCAGCAGGGCGTCAGTGTCCTTGGAATCGGCCTTTTCCAACGCTGCGGCGATGGCGAGGATCGAATTATATCCAACGATAGAACCGGTTTTGGGTGCTTCGCCGAACTTCTCGATATAGGCATCAGCAAACGCTTTATGCTCATCCGTTGTGATGTCGGTCGAGGGGTATCCGGTGACAATCCAACCCTCAGGAGCTTCAGCCCCCAGCGGGTCGAGATATTCTGGTTCTCCGGTCAGCAATGATGCCACGTCGCGATCCTCGAACAGGAACCGCAGCGAACCTTCGCGAACAAATTTGGCCAGATCGCCGCCGAAGGTCACGTTGTAAATCGCATCCGGTTTCGAGGCCTCAAGCGCGCGGACAGTGGATCCTGCGTCGATCTTGAACAGCGGTGGCCATTGTTCTTCGACAAATTCCACGTCGGGGCGCAATTTGGACAGTTCGGATTTGAAGGCCTTCACCGCATCCTGCCCATAGGCGTAGTTTGGCGCGACAGTCGCCCATTTCACAGCATCCAACTTGGCGGCCTGTTCGGCCAGCATCGCGGCTTGCATGTGGGTCGAGGGGCGCAGGCGATAGGTGTATTTGTTACCTTTGGACCAGACAATCGCGTCGGATAGAGGCTCGGAAGCGATGAACAGGACTTCTTTCTGCTTGGCAAAATCGGAAACGGCCAGACCGATATTGGACAGGAAGGTGCCAAAGATCAGAACTGCACCGTCTTTTGAGACCAGTTCCTCGGCGATCCGGATTGCCGTGGCTGGATCACCGGTATCATCCCGGCTGATCACTTCCAGTTGCTTGCCGTCGATCCCGCCTGCGGCGTTGATTTGTTCGACCGCCAGTTGCCAACCTTTCTTGTAGGGCTCTGTAAAGGCGGGCAGACGAGTATAGCTGTTTACTTCACCCAAAACGATGGTGTCCTGGGCCAGGCTGACCCCAGCCGTCAAACCGGTGAAGGGCAGCGCCGCAAGCGCGCCCAGTACCGTGCGTCTGATCAGATTCATTTCAAATTCCTCCCAATGATCATTGTTCACGGCCAGTTATCCCGGCTTCTTAATGTGTTGTCAGCCCTAAAGAGCGCAGCTGCTACATTCAGCGCAGCCCGTCTTTGCCTTCTGCCTCCTCATTCGTCAGTCCGCCTACACGCGGCAGCGGTCGTCCGCTGTCGGTGACCGCAACTGCCACCATGATCTCATTCGCGCGGGGCGCGTCGTTTAACTGCACTTCGATGCCGTCAAAATGGCTGCGCACATAGGCCGCGTCCTTGTGACCAAGCGGTACGTCCAGTACCTGCCCCGGGCTGCCCATCTTCTTTGACGAGGGCACCAAAGCGGCACCTTTATCGACCTCTTTGCGCAGTGGTGCGCCCAGTTTGGGGTGCAGGATGGCGGCGGCATGTTCCAGCTCGCCATTCTCACCCACCATCGCTGATTTTCCGTAGCTTTCAGCCTGTTCCGGCGTGATGCCAAGGGCCTCGACGCAGCGGCGACCCAGCAGGGCGCCCAGCTCGGCCCCGGTGTCCATCAAGGGGGTCAGATCCTCGACATATTGCCCGGCAAAGGGGTTTTCGATCACGGCCACGGCCACCGCCTTGCGCGTGGCGGGCGAGATCGCACGGCCCGCCTCGATATGGGTTTCCTCAATGTTGACTGCGATCTTGCGGATCTTTGTCATCTTAGGCCGTCCTCTCCTTTGATGTCCCACGCCTCAAGCCCGCCCGAACGCGAATGCACCCGCGGCCCGGTTGTCATGACCAGCGAGAAAGCCAGCTCGCCTGCGCGCGGGGCGTCATTGCAACCCACCTCCATGCTGTCGAAATGGCTGCGCACATATGAGGCGTTGATATGCGTGATCGGCACATCCAGCCGCGCACCCACGCCGCCAACTTTTTTCGATGAAGGCACAATCGCATTGGCGGTGCCCAGCAACTGGCGCATTGCATAGCCACCCGGCGCGTGCCACAGCGCGCCGTGTTCCAGCTCGCCTCCTTCGCCAACCAAGGACCCTTTGCCGTACCCTTGGACGTTTTCCGGACCGCCCAACATGTCGATCAGGGTTTGCGCCATTTCCAAACCCAAAGGTTTGAGGTCATCCATAAAACCCTGAATTTCAGGTTCGTAGCGGCCTGCGAACGGGTTGGCGATCACGGCCATGGCAGCCACCCGCATAAGCGGGGTGTCGGACAGCGGTCCGCCTTCGTGATAGATTTCTTCAAGCGAAAACAGCTTCTTTCGCAGTTGAACGTCAGGCATATTGTGGAACCTTCTGAGTGGTTGAAATCACCAATCGGGACGCGCCCGTCTGGCAGGAGTGAGAGCCAAGAGACAGATGGGCGGCAGAGATCAAACCACGCCCAAGCATGGTCTCGGCAGTGTTCAGGCCGTGTGACAGGGCATTTTGAATATCTTGGGCAGAGAGTTGGCCGACAGAAACCGGAACGGGCAAGTTGCCCAAATCGCTGTCATTGCGCAGTTGATTGGCCGGAAGGCGCCGGATGGCCGGATGCCCGGGCAGATCAACCGCGTTAGCGATCAGCGTCGCTGCCACATCGGCCATTGCTGCGTTGCTGGCCAGCACTGTAACGCTGTCGGCGATGCCAAGGCTCAAGCTGCGTCCACCGCGACCCGACGTGGCAATGCCACCAATCTTGTCGCTTGCGCGGATAGCAATGCGGCCCAAGTTGCACCCGTCAAGCCCGCTCATGGCGATGCGATAGTCCTGACCCGTGCCCAGATGGACAGCGATATCTCCGCCATTGTTGACAGACGCGCGATCCAAAGGTGTGGCCTGTAGCATGGCCGCCAATACTTCGTCTGCAACGGCTCCGGCAACGGCGGCCATGCGTGTAACAAACACGTTGGAATGAGGGCGCGCAGCCTCATCCATACGGCGCGCTACCTGTCCTTGAGGGCGGGCGCATTCAGCGGTCATGGGAATTTTCAGCAAACCGAGTTCATCGACCAAGCCCTGCAGCAAGGATTGGAACCGTAACTGGGCAGCTTCAAATGCAATATCTCGTGCGCCATCCGCCTCGACGATCAGGTCGATCGGGCCGTGTTGCAGATGCAATCTGCGACCACACGGCAATATGGCAGAGACGGGGGGCATCTGACCTTATGCTCCTTTCGCCCAGCGGTAATTTTTCGAGGACATGGGGTCGGGTTGGTTTTCGAACTGATTTACCTTGCGGGTTTCGTCCGAGATGACATCTGCAACTGGCTTAATCTCATCCATGTGCCCGCCCAGCGTGCCATAGTCGCTGACACGCATTGTGAACTCAATGGGGGCGACCAGCGCTGGGGTCGGAACGTATCCGAACGATCCCGTGGGCATGTCCAGAATGTCCACCATCACGGTGATGCCGCCACCGGGCCAAACATAAGCCTCGGCGCCGCCGCAGGATACAAAGGTCAGCGAGTCCTTGACCGATTTCGTCAGCCGCACCGGGTTTTCCGTGACGCCCGCCCGCAGGCTGCCGCCTGCGCCTCCCATGAACAGAACCGAGCAGACCGAAGGTTCGCAGTTCTCGGCAATCAGCTCGGCAGACGCCTTCAGCGCCGCAGGAATCTCGACGGGCTGAGGTTTCAGCTCTGCATCCAGTTCAAAATAGCCATATTGCTCACCCGTGGTGGATACC
Organism: Ruegeria sp. Alg231-54; assembly: GCF_900143525.1. Classification (GTDB taxonomy): domain Bacteria; phylum Pseudomonadota; class Alphaproteobacteria; order Rhodobacterales; family Rhodobacteraceae; genus Ruegeria. Next base: position 85,169 of record NZ_FREZ01000003.1, read on the forward strand.
ATGAACAGGCTCATACCTTCACGCGCAAATTTCGGATTGAAATCGCCCAGAATTTTCAGTGGGTCCTCGATATCAGTACCGCCCCAGCCGGTGCCGGGCTCTGCAACCTGAAAATACCGACCCGGGGTGGAACGACGACCATTGATCTTGATGCCCGTTGGTTCGACATCCAGCAATTTACCGGCCTGATGCTCGGACAGAACGCCGGTAATGTGGTCGTCGACCACTACCACGTCATCCACGTGTTCAATCCATTGCTTGGCGAACATTCCGATTGTGGCCGAGCCGCAGCCCACCCGCATCAGTTTTTCCTTAACCCCATTAATGATGGGCGCTTTGCCGGCCTGAACAACAACCGTGGTCTCATGTCCTTCATCACCGATCACCATCTCGACGGCTTCACGATTGCACAGCCAAAGCAGGGCATCGCAGGTGATCCGGCCTTCTTTCTTGGTGCCGCCGGTCAGGTGTTCCACACCGCCCAGAGACAACATCTTGGATCCGTATTCCGAGGTCATGACGTGCCCGACCGGCTCACCATTTACGCGGACGACATCGCGTTCGTGGCCGATATGACGGTCGGTGTCGATCTTCACCTTTACTCCACAATACGAGAATATCCCCTCGGTCACGACGGTGACCATATCCACGCCCGCCACGTCCTGGCTGACGATGAAGGGCGCGGGTTTGTAATCGGGATAGGTCGTGCCTGCGCCGACGGCCGTCACAAAGGGCCGTTTGCCCTGCACGATGTCGCCGTCCCAATCTTCGGGGTCTTTGCCATCCTTTAAAAAGGGGACAAGCCGTGTGTCTTCTGTGCTTTCGATGATGGTCAGCGCATCCAGTCGGACAAGATCGCCGCCATGGTTGGCATAACGGTCGCAGGCTCCGATTTTACCGTCTGCGATATAGCACATCACCGGGCAGGCGTCGCAGCGGATTTTTTCCGGTGTAGTGCGCTCAGTTGCCATCTGTCAATTCCTTGATTGCTGCACGCATTTTTGCTGGCGTGGCGGGACCTTGGGTCAGTCGAACGCCGCAGGCGCGCTTGATTGCGTTGAATAGGGCCGGGGCCGTAGGGATCAGCACGTGCTCTCCCAGACCTTTTGCGCCATAGGGGCCGTGGGCATCCTCTTCTTCGATGATCAGGGTTTCAATCGGAGGGATGTCACCAATGGTCGGGACCAAATAGTCATGCAGGTTTTCGGTGCGTCCGGGCAGGTACTCTTCCATCAACGCCATGCCAAGACCCTGCGCGATACCGCCCTGTACCTGACCTTCGACCAGCATCGGGTTAATCGCTTTGCCGACGTCATGGGCGGCCACGAATTTGATCGGTTTTACTGTGCCAAGTTTTGTGTCCACCTCGACAACCGCCAGATGCGCAGCATAACCAAACTGAGCATAAGGTATCCCCTGACCGTTTTCGTCTAGCGGCTTTGTGGGCGGGTCATAAGTTTCTTCGGCGCACAGCACGTAACCTTCTGCGTCAGGTTCCAGCACGGTCAGGTCGATAGAGTGTTGTTGCCCGTTGTCGTCCACCACAATCGTTCCTGCGTTTAGGGTAATCACGGCGTCAGGCCCGGCGTTCACGCGGGACAGAATCTGCGCCCGCATCGCTTCGCCCGACAGACGTGAAGCGCTGCCAGAGACATAGGTCTGACGTGAGGCCGAGGTTTTGCCCGCGTCTGGCGTGACATCCGTATCGGCCCCGATGATTTCGATCTGCGTAACCGGGACGCCAAGCGCCGTGGCAAAGATCTGCGTGATCACGGTGTTTGCCCCTTGGCCGATGTCCATCGCCCCTTGGTGCAGGACCAAACTACCATCTGACCGGATGCCCGATTTGATCGTCGACGGGTTGGGCAACGAAGTGTTGCCGCACCCGTACCAGCCTGCCGCCAGACCAACGCCGCGCTTCAAGGTATTGTTTTGTTCGTTGTGTGCCTGAACTGCTTTATTTTCTTCAGCCCACGCGGGACGCAGCGCTTCGAGGCAGGCGCGAATGCCAACACCTTGATCGAAGACCTGCCCGCAAACGGTGGGGACCCCATTCTCCAGCGCATTGTTGATGCGGAAATCAAGCGCGTCGATGCCCAGCTTGTCCGCCAACTCGTCGAACAGGCATTCCTGCGCGATGGCTGATTGCGGAACGCCAAAGCCGCGGAATGCGCCCGATGGCGGGCAATGCGTATGGATGCCTTTGGCTTCGGCGCGGTAGTCGGCAATTCTGTAGGGACCCGAGGCATGCACGGGCACCCGGTTGGCTACGGTCGGACCCCAGCTGGCATAGGCGCCTGTGTTGAACAGCCCATCAAAAGTCATCCCACTGATACGACCGTCTTTGGTTGCCCCGATCTTGACCTGCAGGTCGGAAGGGTGGCGTTTGGTGGTGGACTGCATCGACTCGGTTCGGGAATAGGTCAGTCGCACCGGCTTACCGGTTTTGAGCGCGGCAAGAGCCAAATAAGGCTGCACCGAAATATCCAGTTTTGAGCCGAACCCGCCGCCGACCCCGGTCGGGGCAATACGGATCTGATCGCGCGGCATTCCCAGGATGATCTCCAGCGCGTCCAGGTCCATCACCGGAGCTTGCGTGCAGGCATGGACTTCGACCCGCCCGTTCACGATCTCGGCGAACCCGGCCTCAGGCTCGATATACCCATGTTCCACAAACCCCGAGCGGAAATGGCCTTCGACCACAACATCTGCGTTGGCCAACGCGGTTTCTGGGGTTCCGCATTTCACGAAACCGGCACACATTACGTTGCCGTCGCGATCTGGGTGCAGCTGCGCGGCTTGGGGCGTCATGGCGTCCAGTGAATCCAGCGCGGCGGGTCTTTCTTCCCACGTTACCGGAAAATCTGCTGGGTCGAAGGTTGCCAGAACCTCGGGCAGGCCAATGATGGCGGCGACAGCCTCGCCACGGAACCGAGCCTCGGTTTCCGCGAAGACAGGTTGGTCGGCAAAGTCGGGAATAACGCCAAAGTTGTTGCGCCCGGGAATGTCGGCCGCAGTCAGGACCGCTTCGATCCCTGGGGTCTTATTGGTCCAAGTGTCCAGATCGCCAAGTGTAAATCGGGCACGGTGGTAAGGAGAACGGATGACATAGATTTCCAACGTACCTGCCGGGGCAACATCATCGCCAAAAAGCTCTGTGCCTGTAACCTTGTTGTGCCCATCCACGCGCCAGATGGCGTCGCCCGCGTGTCCCAGTGTTGCTTCTGGCAAGGCAGGCGCACCAGCGGCGACCACGGCATCGATAATCTTGCGATACCCGGTGCAGCGGCACAAAACACCGCCAAGGGCATCCTGGACCTGTTCATTGTTTGGCTCAGGTGTCTCGCGCAGCAATGCGACGGCGGCGGTCATCATGCCGGGTGTACAGATTCCGCACTGCGCCGCGCCGTGGTTCTGAAAGCTGTCTGCCAAACGTTTGGCAATCTGGTCATCCTGCGTCAGCCCCGACACCGTTTCCACGGACCGCCCAGCAGCCTGTTGCGCCGGAACCAGACAGGCGCAGACCGGATCACCATCGACCAGAACGGTGCAAGCACCGCAGTCGCCAGCATTGCATCCGATCTTGACGTCGCGTGCTGACAGCCGCTCGCGCAGCATTTCCGACAGGCGCTCACCCACGCGCGGCACCGTGCTGACAGGGTGGCCGTTCAAGGTGAATTCGGTCGTGAATTCATCAGCGCGTTTATCCATGGTGTTTTCCCGCCTCTGCGATTGCCCGGACACATTGTTCTGCCACCGCGTCCAGTCGGAATGCGGCGTCCCCACGGACGTCATCAATGGGGCTGAGCGGAGCCAAATGCTCTGATGAAACGCCAGCCGTTTCAGGGGATTCCCCGATCAAATCGGCTTCGAGCTGTTCCAGTCTTTGTGCCACGGCTGATGCGGCCCCCACAGCGACGCGCGCATAGTTGATCCGGCGGTTTTCATCGAGGCCGATGATGACAGAAGTCATCGTGATCGATATCACAAGGTATCGCCGCGCGCCGAGTTTTTCGAAGTGCCCAACAGTTCCTTTGGGCGGATCGGGCAGGTAGATCGCGGTCACAATCTCATCGGCGGACAGCGCCGTTTTGCGCACGCCAGTGATGAACTCTGACAGCGGAACCTCGCGAAAGCCACGGGCCGAGCCAAGCTCAACGCTGGCCTTCAGCGTCAGCAGTGGCGGCACGCCGTCAGCAGCCGGCGAGGCGTTGCACAGATTCCCTGCAATTGTGCCGCTGTTCTGGATTTGCAGGCTACCGACTTCCCGCGCGGCCATTTGCAGGCCCCTAAATGCGACGGGCAGATCGGCTCGGGCAATGTCTGTCCAGCTTGTCGTGGCCCCGATTCTCCAACGGCCGTCCACAAGATTGATGCCCGTAAGGCCATTAATGCGTGTGACGTCCAATATGTCAGTGTGCAACTCATGACGCTGCCGGGACGGAAAATAGTCAGTTCCGCCAGCGACAACCGTCAGATCATTGCTGGTCAGCAAATCAAATGCATCATCGAGGGTGTTGGGAGAGAGATACCGCAAAGTGCCTATCCTGATGAGAAATTTCTCGTTAGTACACAAATGATATTACGCGAACAAAAAAAATGTCAACGATTTGTTTGGGCCGGTTCTTGTTTATCATGAGCGCTGGCAGAAGATTGGATCACGGATATTCAGTCGATTGATCATTCCCCTAATTTTCAAAGCTAATTGAGGAGCAGCCACTCTAGTCGCGATAAAATTGGGCGATGTGACGGCGCAATACCGATTTTGTTTCACGAATGTCCAGAAGTTCCAAATTCGGTCAGTAATTCGTTGACACACTAACAAACAGCCATGAATATAGTGATCGATCACTCACCAACGTGTTGATCTTACAACGGGCTGAAACCTACCGCCTGGTGTCAATAGGGAGGAAGAAATGAACAAGTTCAATTTGATGATGGCGACCGCACTTGCTGCTGGTCTTGTTGCAGGGGCCGCTGCGGCACAGGAAAAAGTACGAATCGCTTTCACTGATCCGCTATCCGGACCATTTGCGACGACGGGCACACAAGGCCTGGCGATCTATCGCCACAGCGTCAAAGAGCTGGTGAACGAACCTGGCGGGCTGTTGGATGGAATTGCCGAATTCGAGATGGTGCCTTTCGACAATAAGATCAGCGCAAAGGAATCGCTCATCCAGTTGCAGGTTGCCATGGATCAGGGCATTCGCATCATCGCTCAGGGCGCATCATCCGGTGTGGCGAACGCGCTGACCGAAGCGGTTGCCAAGCACAATCGTCGCAACCCTGATGATCCGGTTATCTTCCTCAACCACTCGGCCGTTGACCCGGCGTTGACCAATGACAAGTGCCAGTTCTGGCATTTCCGCTTTGACGCCAATGCTGACATCAAAATGGACGCGTTGACCGATGACATTGCAGCCAACCCGGATATCAAAAAAGTCTATGTGATCGGTCAGGACTATTCGTTCGGTAAGGCTGTTGCTGCGGCAGCTCAGCGGTTCCTTCAGGAAAAGCGCCCCGATATTGAGATTGTCGGGAATGAGTTGCACCCGATCGGCAAAGTCAAAGACTTCACGCCTTACGCGCGCAAGATTGTTGGTTCGGGCGCAGATGCCGTGATCACCGGTAACTGGGGCGGCGATATGGTCGGTCTGGGTAAAGCGGTCATGGGTGCCGGTTTCGACAAGCCGATCTACACCTACTATGGCGCGACCTCGGGCATCACCGCGGCCTTTGGTGAAGAAGGCGACGGTATCGTCAAGCTGGTCGGAGCAGGTCAGGTCAATCCGGCCCCAACTCCTGAAGCGCAGGAGTTCATCGAAGCCTTCTATGTAAGCTTCCCGGATCTTGACTTCGGTCAGCCTCAGATGGCGAATGTCGCACCGATGCTGGCAGCCGCGATCAACGAAGTTGGCAATGCTACGGATATCAAGGCGATCGCCTACGCGCTGGAAGGTATGGAATACGACAGTATTGTCACTGGCAAGACCCTGATGCGTGAAAGCGATCACCAGACGATCCAGACCGTGACCGTGCAAGGGCAGACACCCGAGGCTGCGTTCGACTATGACAATTCTGGCCGCGGTATGGTTGCAGAAACGGTTGTCGAACTGGCGTCCAATGACTCGCCCACCACGTGTGAGATGAAACGCCCATAACCCTCTAACCACTCTGGTGGTCCGTCCGAAATCCGGGCGGGCCGCCAGGCTACCACTCAATAAATGCAGGGAGACACGTAATGGCGCTGTTCCTCGTGAACGTGTTGGATGGATTTGTGACTGGTTTGTTGCTGTTCATGCTATGCAGCGGTCTGACACTGATCTTTTCCATGATGGGCGTTCTGAACTTTGCTCATGCCAGTTTTTACATGCTGGGTGCCTATTTCGCCTATCAGATCAGCCTCGTCACCGGATTCTGGGTCGGCTTGCTTGTCGCGCCATTGATTGTCGGTTTGATCGGAGCTCTGATCGAGCGATACGGGTTAAGACGAGTTCACAAATACGGGCATGTGCCGGAACTGATCTTTACCTTTGGTCTTGCGCTGCTGATTGAAGAAACAATTCAATTCTTCTGGGGCAAAAGTCAGCTTCCATTCTCGGAACCTGCCGCGCTGGATTTTGCAGCTTTCGCCATCGCTGGAAATGCCTTTCCTGCCTACAAGGTTTTCATGATCGCCGTTGCAATGGGGATCTTCCTGACGCTACTATACATTCTGACCAAAACCCGTATTGGCATGACCATTCAGGCCGCGCTCAGTTATCCCGAAACCGTGCAGAACCTGGGTCACAACGTACCGTTGGTCTTTATGTGCGTGTTTGGCGTAGGAACCGCGATGGCCGGGCTGGCCGGCGTCATCGCTGGTCCGGTTCTGGGGGTTTTCCCCGGCATGGCCTTGCAGCTGGGTTCGATCGTTTTTGTGACCATTGTGATCGGCGGCCTGGGTTCGCTTTGGGGCGCCTTGGTTGCATCCCTGATTATCGGCTGGCTTCAGACCTTTGCCACCGCCTATGACGTCACGGCTGAACAGGTGCTGACCGCGATCGGCTTTACCAAGCCAGAGCTGATCTGGGATCATCCGCTGCAGGACCTGTGGACACTAACATTGCCTCAGCTGGGCCCGATCCTGCCGTACCTGCTGATGATCATCGTTCTTGTTCTGCGCCCGCAAGGTCTTATGGGGAACCGTGAATCATGAGTATCGCTAGTAAGACGCCCTTGACTGCGGGCACTACGCGGCTGATATCGCTATCGAACGTGATGCCCTGGGCTTTTGCCGCTCTGTTCCTGTTGTGCCTGCCATTTGTGTTCCAATCCAGTTCGGCGCTGACGATCATGAACCAGATGGCAATCACCATCGTCTTCGCGCTGAGTTACAACATGTTGCTGGGGCAGGGCGGGATGCTGTCCTTTGGTCATGCGGTCTATATGGGCCTTGGCGGGTTCTTCGCCATGCACGCGATGAACATGGTTGAGGACGGGCTATGGTTGCCTTTGCCGTTTCTTCCGATTGTTGGAGGCTTGTTCGGCATGGTCTTCGCCTTCCTGATCGGTAGTTTTTCGACCCGTCGGGCAGGCACTGTATTCGCTATGATCTCGCTTGGTGTCGGAGAGCTGATCGCCGCCTGTTCCGTCATCATCGTCGTGTTCTTTGGCGGCGAAGAAGGCATCTCGGGCGACCGGACCATGGGTCCGCCAGTGTTCGGATATGAATTCCTTACACAGCAAGAGGTCTATTACCTTACGGTCGTGTGGCTTTTGGTGGCAGCACTGCTGATGTATCTGTTCTCGCGCACGCCAATCGGGCGGATCGCCAACGCAGTACGCGATAACGAGGAACGCGCCGAGTTTCTGGGGTATTCCCAGCGCAACGTTCGCTGGATATCCTTCTGCGCCTCGGGCTTCTTTGCCGGTGTCGCCGGGTCATTGTTCGCGATCAACTTTGAAATTCTGACTGAGGAAAACCTGAACCTTGCGACGTCAGGCTCGATCCTGCTGATCACCTTCATTGGTGGTGCCGGCTTCTTTGTCGGGCCGATCATCGGGGCGGTCGTGTTCACCTTGCTTCAAACGGTTCTTGGCCTGCATACCGAATTGTGGGCGCTGTATCTGGGCATATTGTTCGTGGCCTGTGTGATGTTCTTCCCGTCTGGTTTTGCCGGGTTGATCGCGATGCATCGACGACCACTTGCCCTGGGTAAACTGAATTTGTTGATCAAGCCGTATCTCAAAGTGGCAATCCCCGCGATCACGAGTGTCTTGTCCCTGGCCGCCATTCTGGAAATTCTTTTCCACAAGCGCCACGGATACGGTGGAGATCACGAGATGCACCTCTATGGTATTGCCTTTGACAGTGGCGGCTATCAGGCCGTAGCGTTTGCAACAATCATCGCCGCGATCTCACTATTCCTTGTGTCCCGCGTTTTGCCGGAAATCCGTGAAGCCTGGGACAATGCGAACCACGCGGAGGACCGGGCATGAGCGCTCCTGCTATCGAGCTAAGAAACCTCGAAAAAAGCTTCGGTCTGGCCAAGATCATTCAGGGTGTGAACCTGCAGATCGCCAAGGGTGAACGCCATGCGGTCATCGGGCCAAACGGGGCCGGGAAATCGACCCTGTTCAACTTGATCACCGGGCGGTTCGCGCCGACCTCGGGCGGGGTGTTTCTGCACGGCGAAGATGTCACCGGATTGAAGCCCTTCGAGATCAACCGCCGTGGCCTCAGCCGATCTTTCCAGATCACCAACATATTTCCCAACATGACCGTGTTCGAAAACATTCGGTGTGGGTTGTTGTGGACAATGGGGTATCGCTATTCTTTTTGGCACATGATTGGCCGCCAACTGGACGTTACCGAAAAGGCTGACGGTATTCTGGCGCGGATCAATCTGAGTTCGCGCCGGAATGAACTGGCTGGCACGCTGGCATATGCCGAACAGCGCGCGCTTGAGATCGGGATCACGATCGCAGGCGGGGCGGATATCATACTGCTGGACGAACCCTGCGCCGGGATGAGCCATTCGGAAACCGACCTGATCGTCGACCTGATCCGCAACGTGACCGAGGACAAGACGCTTTTGATTGTTGAGCACGACATGGGCGTGATTTTTGATTTGGCGGACAAGATCTCGGTCCTTGTATATGGCGAAGTGATCGAATCCGACACGCCGGATGTTGTACGCGCATCGGCGAAAGTGAAAGAAGCCTATCTGGGCGCAAGTTTGGAAGAGGAGGCTGTGTAATGCTTCAGGTCACCGACTTGCACGCCTATTACGGCAAGAGCCACATTCTTCAGGGTGTTAACCTTAAGGTGGGCGAGGGCGAAATCGTATCGCTGTTGGGGCGGAACGGGGTTGGGCGGTCTACCACCTGCAAGGCCATCATGGGCGAGGTCGCCCCGCACGGGTCGATCCAGTTCCGCGGCCAGGAGATCGCTGGCCGCAAGAGCTTTGAGATTGCCAAGGCCGGGATTGGCTACGTGCCTGAAAACCGGGATATCTTTCCCGGTCTCACAACGCGCCAAAACCTGATATTGGGGCTGAAACCTGGCCAAAAGGACGGCGATGGCCGCTGGTGTATCGAGGATATGTTCGAGATGTTTCCGAACCTGCGCAATCGTGCGGATGTCGATGCCTCGGTTATGTCGGGCGGCGAAAAGCAAATGCTGACCATCTGCCGCGCCTTGATGGGCAACCCCGATTTCATCATGATCGACGAGCCGACCGAAGGCCTAGCCCCGAAGATTGTTGAGCAGGTAGGGAATCTGCTGCTGCAGATTGCCGAGCGTGGCGTCTCGATCCTGTTGGTCGAGCAAAAGCTAACCATCGCTTTGCGTGTGACCAATCGAGTTTACGTCATGGGTCATGGGCACATGGTTTACGAAGGCACCCCGCAGGCATTGCGCGAAAATGACGAAATCCGGAAGGAATGGCTGGAGGTTTGAAGCATCGCCGTAGGCACTTCGCCCATTGTAAGCCGCGCTGACAGCAATACCGCAAAAAGATTGAAGGGAACTTCGTAAATGCGGAGTTCCCTTCCTTATTGGTGCACCAGATTACTTTTTCAGGAACGGTGCCATTGTCTTAAAGAACTTCTCGCCATAGGGCGGGCGAAGAGCCTTGAAGACACCATCCATATTGATCTGCTTGAAAATAGCTTTTGCGTGGCTGAACCGTTTGAAGCCATGCAGGCCGTGATAAGCGCCCATGCCACTGTTTCCGACACCGCCAAAGGGGAGGGTGTTCTGGGTCGAATGCATGATGGTCTCGTTGATGCACGCTCCGCCGGAAACGGTGCCTTCCATCACCTGCTCCTGCTCGCCCGCGTCCTTGGCAAATACGTAAACCGCCAGGGGGCGCGGCCGGGCATTGGCAAAGCTTATCGCTTGATCCAGCGAGTCGTAAGGCAGGATTGGCAGGATCGGCCCAAAGATTTCATCCTGCATGACGTCCAGCGCCGGATCGGCGTCGACGATCAGTGTCGGAGGCAGAATTTTCTCGTTTGTGGCTGAGAGATCTTCGTTGGCGGGATTGACCTGAACGACCCTCGCCCCTGCCGAGCGTGCTTGCTCCACAAGGCCTTTGAGCCGATCGAATTGGCGGTCGGTCACAATATGGGTGACATCCGGGTTGCCGGACAGGGTCGGGAAGGCCTCGGCAAGTTTTGCCGCAAGCTGGGTGGCGAATTCTTCCATCTTTGCGCGTGGGACCAAGACATAGTCCGGTGCCAGGCAAACCTGACCCGCATTGAATCCTTTGCCCGCCGCAATCCGGGCGACCGCAAGGTTCATATCTGTGCTGGGGGCGATGATGGCGGGGTTCTTGCCTCCAAGTTCCAGCGTCGTCGGCACCATATGTTCAGCTGCTGCGCGAAGGACGTGCGGGCCAATGGTGCTGGCGCCGGTAAATAGCAGGTGGTCAAAAGGAAGGGCAGTGAACGCCTGTGCGACTTCGACGCCTCCGGTCACAACCACGGCTTCGTGTGGGGCGAAGTTTGCTTCTATCAGCGACTTCAAAAGGTCGGATGTGCGGGGTGTGCACTCTGACGGCTTCAGCATGACCGAGTTGCCGGCCGCAAAGGCCTCGGCCATAGGGCCAATGGCCAGATAGATCGGAAAGTTCCAGGGGCTGACAATCCCAATGACACCCAGGGGTTGATAATGGATGCGACCGCGCGCGCCCAACAAGCCCAACGGAAACTCGACTTTTGCCTTCTCAGGGCGCATCCAGCGATCAAGGTTGCCCCGCGCGAATTTTAACTGTTTCACCGTGCCAGCGATGTCGGCCGCGACCGTCTCGTGGTGTGATCGGTTGCCAAAATCAGCCGAGATTGCGTCAATCAGGGCATCGCGATTATCCAATACCAGGTCGATTAAGCGCGTGATGCGATCCTTGCGTTCAGCCGCGTTTGGCGCGCCATGTTCGGCCTGGTGGGCTTTTTGTGTCTCCAAAAGCGTCGCGAGGCTCTCGGCGGGGTTGGGGCTATGCTGGTTCAATACGCGTCTCCTGCGGTTGGTTTTGCGGTGCGCAACCGCCTTCCTGTTGGTCTGTGTGCCCGTTCTGTCCCATTGGTCACAAGGTTCGGGTTTCGTTTCTTTGCCGCCGGGCTGCGAAGTCTGCGTTGACATTTATCCGGCGATGTGGAAGGTAAGTGATCGTTCACTAATTATCAAGAGCGCAGTATGACCCTGACCACAGAAGACAGGTTCAAGACCGGCATGCAGTTGCTGGCGGCCTCAACGACCATCATCACATCAGAATTCGAGGATTCGCGCGCTGGAATGGCGGCGACGGCGGTATGTTCGCTAACGGCCGATCCGCCAGCTTTGTTGGTTTGCATCAACCGAACAGCGCGAACATATGGCGTCGTGATGGACAGCCGAAAGTTTGCCGTAAACCTCATACCCGATGACATGACCGAGGTTGTCGGTGCCTTTTCGTCGAAAATGGACAAGGAACAACAGTTCCAGGTAGCCGGGACATGGATCAACGGAGATCTGGGTCTGCCTGTTTTGAAAGAGTCCGTCGTGTCCTTTGAATGCGTGGTCGACAACTGGGCAAACACGAAGACACATGCGGTGTTCTTCGGTATGGTAAAAGAAGTTCACCTGAACCCGGAAAAGTCGGCGCTAATTTATGGGCGCAAGGGATTTCACAAACTCACACCGCTGGAAGGCTGATGCAGGGTTAAAGTGAATTTTCACCTGCCTCCGCACGTCTTACACCACCAAAAACCGCCACTAAAAACGACCATCACGTAACTAGTAATTTGCCGTGATGATGCCCGGGAGGAGACACCAATGCCGACGCTTGGACAGCTGATCGACCGAAACGCAGACCGCTTTGGGGATCAAGATGCTTATGTGGAACTGGACCGCCGTTGCAGTTGGCGCGAGTTAGGCCAGCGAACAGATGCGCTGGCGCATGCGTTGCGGCCGCTGGATGTCCGCAAGGGTGACAGGGTCGGGGTGATCCTGCCTGACTGCATCGAGGTTGCGGAAACCATAGGCGCTTGCGCCAAGGCCGGTGCGATTCGAGTGGGTCTGAACTATCGCCTTGCCCCGCGCGAGATTGGCGCGCTGATTGACGACGCAGGCTTGGATGTTCTGATCGTGCAGGACACGAAAGTTGCAATCGCCCAAGAGGCACTGACCTTCAGCAAACGCCAGCCGGTGCTGGTGGGAGTTGGTGCGCAGCATACGCTGGAGCGGGATTATGAAACCCTGATCGCATCAGCATCTGATCGCGGAGCCTTCATCCATACCCCGTATGAGCAATTGATGATCTGCTACACCACCGGTTCAACTGGTTTGCCGAAAGGTGCGATCTATCCTCACGCGTTGATGATCGAGTCGATGGGTGTAATCGCTCTGACGGAAGGTGCGGGTCCGGATGATGTCTGGCTGCACGCGATGCCGGCATCGGGCGTTCCGATCATTCACCTGCTGCGCAACATGTTCCACGGCACCAAATGCGCTATTGTCGGCGAATGGGATGCTGAAACGGCGCTTAAGCTTATTGACCGTGAGCAGGCGACGATCTGCGTTCTGGTGCCAACGATGCTGAACGACCTGCTGTCTTCCGGCCTGATCACGCAATACAATTGCGCGTCGATCCGGCAGCTGGGGTATGGGTCTGCGCCAATTCCACCTGCGACGGTGCGGGATGCGCTCAAGGCTTTCGGGTGCAAATTCCTGCAGATGTTTGGCACGACCGAGCTGATGGGCATGGGTATGATGCTGACCGCAACCGATCACGAACGCGCGTTGAAAGACGGGCACAACTGTCTGGAAAGTGCGGGTCGACCACTTTACTACGTGGACGTCCGTGTGGTGGATGAGCAGGGCAATGACCTTCCCAGCGGAGAGGCGGGTGAGCTGCTGATACACTCGCCCTATGTGATACCGGGTTATTGGAACCAAGCGGTGGAGTATTCGGAAACTGTCCACGATGGTTGGCTGCATACCGGGGATATCGCAGTGATCGATGCAGAGGGTTACGTGCATCTCAAGGACCGGGCAAAGTTCCGTATCAAGTCCGGCGGCTATAACGTGTTCCCGGTCGAGGTCGAAAACTGTCTGGCTGAACATGATGCAATCGACGAAGTCAGTGTGTTCGGCTTGCCCGATCCAAAATGGGGGGATCGGATTCATGCCGTTGTCACCCTGAACTCGGATACCCCTGTTAGCGGCGCGGAACTGCGTGAGTACTGCCGGGGTAAGATTGCCAACTTCAAGATCCCGAAAGATATCGAGATTTGGGACGCATTGCCCAAAGGCCCGACAGGTAAAATTCAAAAACGCGAAATTATCGAGATTTGCAGTCGCGACGACCAAAGCGGCGCCGCCTGAGCGCCCCTCCTGACCGAATGCTCTTGGTCAGGGAATGAAGGTTCGAAAAACAGTGTGAGGCTTGATCCTGAAATGCGGTCAAGCCTCGTCGTTTCAATGGCCCACCTCAAATGAAGCAGGCCATCCGGTTGGGCAAGTGACCCAGTGAAATCTCTGTCGCTTGCCGCGTGTACCTACGCTTCCATGTGGCGCAGAACCGATCTCTGAAAGAAGGTCAGCGGAGATTCAGCGCCCGGACCAGAGGCCATTTTGCCGACCGTGTATTTGGGCGACATCATCGCACGCTGCATTTTCTCGACGACATATACATCCTCGGTCTGGAAGTCCTGCGTTTCCAGCGGATGCACTTTCCAGTGCGAGCTTTTGATCATGCCGGATACTTTGTCATAGCCGGGGATATCCTTGACGGATCCGCGGCTCGACATCCATGATTTTGCGGCCCAGACATAAGCATGCAACCGTGTCACACCGGCGCTTACAGGTTCCATCACGGATATCGAAAAAGACCAGGGGCTTGCCACGATCAGGGTCGTCGGGAACAACATGTAGACGCCGCCATAGCCTTCTTTCTCAGCATGCGGGATTTTCTTCGCGTTCCATTTGTCCATGCGCGTTGACACGAAATTCGGAACACGCGAACGCACGGTTTCGTTCTCGGTCGAGTACCAAACCTGATTGTCGCCATAAGGGTCCCAGATGTTCTTGTCCTGAGTTGGGCCGCCAAGAGTGTTCTTGTGCAGATAGGCCAGGTGGTATCCGTCGATGGCGTTCTCGAAGAACACTTTCCAGTTGCACTGCATTTCATAGGTCACAGGTTCACCGTAGGATATCAGTTCAGGGCTGGTGATGTCGTGCGGCCAGACGACATTTTCCAATCCGCTGAGCCATTCTGACAAGCCCTGATCGGGTTCGGGGTTGACAAAGACAATGCCCTTGAAGACCGCGACCGAAGCCCTGTGCAGGCCGTTTTCTTTTTTGTTGATGTGCGGGAAACAGGCTTGCTGGTCGGGGATACCACGCAACGCGCCATCCAGGCCAAAAGTCCACGAGTGATAGGGGCACACGATCGTCTTGCCCGCATTTCCGCAGCCGTGGTCCAACAGTTCGGTTCCGCGATGGCGGCAAATGTTGTGGAACGCACGCAGTTCGCCGTCGTTTCCGCGGACTACGACCAGGGTAAAGTGCCCTGCCTTGGCCGTCATGTAATCGCCCGCATTGGCAACCTTTGACTCTACGCCAGCGAACACCCAGCTGCGCGAAAACAACTTTTTGTTTTCCTGTGCCAGCCATTCATCTGATGTGTAGGCTTCGGGTGGCAATTCCTGGGTGGCGACCTCTGGCATTTGGTTTGGCTGTTGCATGAATGATCTCACAAATGGCTGCTAAGTTTTCATAATTGTCATTGTTGACAGGTAACCTTGAACGCGGCATATGTCAATGCAAAGTGATCGTTCACTAATTTTGACGATTTGGAAGAAATTGGCCGCAAAAACTGCGGTTAATCAAGATTTCAAGGGCTCTTGTCCTGAGCCTGATGGAGAGACTGGAAACGCTATGCCGCGCCCGAGTTTAAAACCGCAACGGTCAGAAGAAATCCTTGATGCCTATATGACCTGCGTGGCCCGGTACGGGCTTGATGGCGCCACCCAAGAGCGTGTCGCGGCCGAGGCTGGTGTGAAGCGACCATTGTTACGGCACTACCTTGGCAATCGTGACCAGATGATTGAAGCGCTAAATCAGCTTGTCGCAGACGCGTTCAACGCGCTGACATTGGAGTTGGACTGTCATCTTACGCAGATCGAAACAGGCGATCAGCTCTTGGAAATCCTATTTGCCGAAGATGAAGAGATCGACCCACGGCTTGCTGCTGCGTGGCAGGGGTTATCCGCATCAGTCGGGGATCATCCCGAACTTGCGGAGGCGTTGCTGGAAGTCCTGGCACGTTTTGTGGCGGTTCTTGAGAAGTTCTTTGCTCGCGTGTCGCCCGACGCCACACCAGAACGGGTGAAGGCCGTGGCGCAGGGCATTTCAACGATCTTCCTGTCCCTCGATTCACTGGCCGCACTTGATGCGCCGTCAAATTGGCGCACCGAATTGAGGCGGGCGGCTTCATTGCTGACGGAAACTTTGTGATTGCCAAGTCGGGTCGCATCCGACGACGTCAGCGCGGCAGGCCCTCTTCGGTTTGGGCCTGCGTGGACAGCCAGTGACGAAAGCTGCGCAGCGACGGGTCGTCCGACTTGGTTTTAGGCCAAACAAGATAGTAGGCGCCCATCATCTCAACCGCGTCCGGGAAGGCAGCGATCAGTTTGCCTGTCGCGAGGTCCTGTTCGATCAAATAGTTGGGCAACAACGCAACGCCAAGACCGTGAACCGCCGCCTGATTGATCGTTGTGTATTGATCGTAAATCGTTCCGGGCAATGCGTCGGGATGGCTTGTCCCCATATGACTGAACCATTCTTGCCAGGCGTGGGGCCGGGTCTGGATGTGCAGCAATGGTAGTTTCAGCAGATCTCGCGGTGATGGCGGCGCGCCTTTGGGCAGCAGGGATGGCGCGCAAACCGGCAATACACTTTCCACACGCAGCAACAGCCGATCCGTGCCGGGCCAATCGGGTTCTCCAAAATGCAGCGCCGCGTCGAAGGGTTCAGCGGTGAAACTGAACGGACGCAGGCGGGTCGACATGTTGATGGTTATTTCCGGGTGCATTCGGGCAAATTCGGGTAATCTGGGCACTAGCCACCGCATTCCGAACGTCGGCAAAATCGCAAGGTTTAAGGTGCCACCAATAGGAGCCATGTGCAGTTTTAGCGAGGCCTGAGCGATCTGGTTCAGGCCTTGCCGAACCTCGGCTACATATTCCTGCGCAACC
The DNA here is from genome assembly GCF_900143525.1 of Ruegeria sp. Alg231-54. Lineage (GTDB taxonomy): Bacteria > Pseudomonadota > Alphaproteobacteria > Rhodobacterales > Rhodobacteraceae > Ruegeria. The sequence goes on from NZ_FREZ01000003.1 coordinate 101,891, forward strand.
GGTGTCAGCAGCAGGCGTTTGCGATCCCGACGGATCAGATCGACACCTAGTTGGGCTTCCAGTGTTTGCAATTGCCGGCTGACGGCACTTTGGGTCAGGGCAAGCTCATCCGCGACCGCAGAAGCCGAACCCAAGCGATCCAGCGCTTCAAGGGCGCGGAGTGATGAGATTGAGGGGAAAAGGCGGCGTGGTGTTACCATCTATGCGGTCTGCTCATGAATTGCCCCGTTATCTTGCAGTTATTTGCGCTTTGTTCAAACATCTTGTTGATTGTCTGCTTCAGTAACTGGCCGGGCCTTAAGTCCTCGTCACTGCCACTGCTGCGCATCATAGATCCACCCTTACTTATGCTGTCCGGCTCAATAACCGATCGCAAACAGTTCGGTCATGTATTCAGGGTCGAAGGGTTCCTGCGGCTTTCTTTGAAATTCCTTGGGGATATAGGTGATGTTGGCTTGAAACTGGTCCCGGTTCGCGAGGGTCAGGATGCTTTCGATATTGCCAAGGCTTTGCGAACGGATCAGCATCTCGAACGCGCGGTTAGCCACTGCGGTTGCATTTCCGGGCAAGGGATCGAAACTCAGTTCCAGCGTTTTGTTGTGGATTAACCAAATGCGGTTTTTTGGTTGCTCAGCCCAGCGTCCCGCAACAGCTGACGCATCTGCAAGTCGTATGGATAGGTAAAAATCTCGCGGGCAAGCCCACCATCCACATGCAGTTCTTCGCGTTGTACGTCGCCATTGGTCACCTTGATTGTAACTGGTTGGAATACGACAGGTATAGAGACCGAAGCCAAAATTACGTCCCGGATCAGATCCCGTGCGCCCGGCGTGTCGGTTTGGGCGATAGCTCCGATGTTCCACAGCACCGGACGTTCCGCATCGATGTTGGTGGTGCCGATCAAAAGCTGGCGGCCTAATCTGTGCTGCTCCGCGATCTCGCGGATCAGATCGTCGGTCAGTTCTTGCCTGATCGCCGCTTTCAGCGGCGTTGCTTTGGTCAGGAAACCGCGCCCAAAGACGGCACCCGAAACGTCTAATCGCACGATATCCTGGGTCGCGGTTTCGGTGTAGAACCGCTTCAGACGGCTGTCATAATCTGGACCGAGGAACGCAAAGGGCGCAATCAGCGCGCCAGTGGAGATTCCGGTGACCACATCAAAGGATGGGCGTGTGCCCTTGTCGGCCCAGCCATTTAGAACGCCGGCTCCAAAAGCTCCGTGCTGGCCGCCGCCTGACAGCGCAAGAATGTTCAGGCCTTGTCCCCTTGGAACCTGCGCCAGCGTCTTGCGCATTTCCGCATTGAGAGTTGCCAGACGGTCGCGGCTGTCATCCTCGAAAAACCGGCTGTCCGGGGTTGTGCCAACCGGCAGAAAGGCCTCGTAATTCTCGGGAGTCGGCGTAAGTGCTGACCGATCATAGCTGCCTGCACAGGCGATTAGCATCAGCACGACGGCTAAATTGACGCAAATCTTTAATGAAGGCATTGGTGAATTGTCCGTCTTGAAAGTGGTGCCGCTCTGTATAGTACCAAGCATATTTTGTTGAGTACCAAATCTCTGCAGGTGCCTAAATCTGGTTGTATCGTTAGGTCTTGTGCGAGATGACACCGATCGGAAAGGCAGACATTGCAAAAATACGCTTACGTGTTTCGGCTGATCTCATTCTTTAAATTGTCACTATTGACAGACATTTGCTGTTTGCCTATCTCGTTTCAAAGCACCGTAAGATCGGGCATGTGTTAACCACTGTTGCTGAGGTCAAAACGTTTAGCTTGCCAACCGTGAAGACGACGGCCCTAGGAGAGGACAGCATGCCGCAAATGTACCATGAGTTACCTGCAGAGGCGTATACATCGCAGGAGTGGTTCGACCGAGAGCAGCGAGAGATATTCTCAAAAACATGGCGGTTTGCTGGCTTCATGGAGGACTTGCCCGAGCCGGGGCACTACCTTTCGGTTCAGGCAGGACTGAACAACCTGTTTATCGTCATGGGTCGCGATCGCAGGCTGCGGGCCTTCCACAACATCTGCAGACATCGGGGCACCCAATTGATCCGCGCCGTGGGAAAGACCCAAAAAGCGCTGACCTGCCCCTATCACGACTGGACCTATGATCTTGAGGGCAACCTGATCTCGGTCCCGGATGAGCATCGCGAATATAAGTCCGTCGACAAATCCTGCCTTGGCCTGAAATCTGCTTCGGTCGATATCTGGAAGGGTATGTTGTTTGTGCATCCCGACCCGAACGCAGGGTCGATCATGAAATGGTTTGGCGACGTGGACGATAAGGTCGGACCACACGTGCCAGAAGAACTGGTGGAACACGAGGACACCTCGAACACCTATGAAATCAAGGCCAATTGGAAAATCGTCGTCGAGAATTACATCGACGTCTACCATCTGAGCCACCTGCATTCGAACACCCTACAGATGTATGACCACGCCAATGCGCAATATGGTTGGTACGGGCCGCACTACATCTTTTGGGAGCCGCCGGTCGAAGAGTTCGCCAAAGATCAGAACAAAAAGCTTCAGATGCCGCGGGTCGTTCCCGAAGATCAGAATGGTGCATGGGTGCCGATGCTGTTTCCCGGGGTCGGAATTGGCGCGTCCGAGGACGTGTGGAACGTCTTTATCATTACCCCGCTTGCTCCGGACAGGACGCGGATTCTGAACCGGACGCGTGTTGCCAATGCCTCGGGCTGGGAGTTTTCGAAACAGGCCACCCGGTCGGCGTCCTTCTGGAACAATTTTGGTATCAAAGGCAAATATGACGGTGATGATGCGTATGATGAAAACGATCCAATGGCCTCGGGCGATTTCACGCAAGAGGACATCTATGCCTGTGAACAGCAACAGAAATCCCTGACCTCGCCCTATTTCGAGGTTGGTCCAGCCGCAGTTGGGGAAAGCCCCGTGGTTCAGCACCAAGGGGTCGTTCGCGATTGGTTGCAAGAAGAATGATCAACCCAGACGACCGGTTGTCGATTGCGACCTTGCTGCGGGTCTTCCGCACAAAAATCGCAACGACCTGGGGTCTGACCCTGGTTGAAACGGCGTTGTTTACCCTTCTTCCCCTTTTGATCGGCTATTCGATCGACGGTCTGTCGAGTGGGGACTACAAGTCGTTCATCCATTTCGGTGTTGCGATGGCAGCGCTGTTGGTTGTGTCGACGTTGCGGCGTATTTACGACACGCGGGCCTATGGCACGATCCGCGTCGAATTGGGCAAGGCTCAGGCCAAACGGGATGCGGGGCGCGGGGTTTCGGTGCTAAATGCGCGGGTGCTGATGGCCCGCGAGCTGGTTGATTTTTTGGAGAATGAGGCCCCTGAATCGATGGGTGCAGTCGTGCAGGTTATGGTCTCGGTCGGTATTCTAATGTCCTTTCACGGGGCACTTGCCACCGCTGCAGGGGCCGCTGCGGTGATTATCATGATCATCTTTACCTTGTTTTCGCGTCGCTTCTTCCGCCTGAATGGGCTGTTGAACCACCAGTCAGAAAGACAGGTGACTGCGTTGCAAAGCATGGATCTGAAAAAGATCGGCCAGCACTTGTTTCGATTGCGCAAGCATGAGGTTCGGTTGTCGGATTCCGAGGCACTTGTCTACGCTGCGATTTTTGCTGTCTTGCTCAGCATGCTGGCCTTCAACCTGTGGTTTGCAGCGACGCAAAGCGGGGCGACGGCAGGGCAGATCTTCTCGGTTGTCACGTATTCGTTCGAGTTTGTGCAATCGGTCGTGGTTTTACCAATGGTCCTGCAAAGCCTCGCGCGCTTGTCCGAGATCACCGAGCGGATCAACGCACCGGCATCGAAACAGGGTGCCAATGCCTAATCCGTTCAATTCAAACGCCCGGCCCATATCGGGTATCATCACACATCCTGCCCTTTCGCATGGCACGAATTTCGGAGGCTCAAATGACCAGAGATTTTCACCCGCTTGAGGTGCTTGAAACGCGCAATGAGATCGGCGGGCAGGCCAAATCCGTCATGTTCGACGTGCCGCCACATCTGGCCCAAGACTTTGCCTGGCGTGCTGGTCAGCACCTGACCCTTCGCTTTTGGATCAAAGGTGAAGAGGTGCGCAGAAGCTATTCGATCTCGTCTTCACCCGTTTCAGGGGATCCGCTGCGTATCACAGTTAAGCGGGTGAAAAAGGGGCTCGTCAGCAACCATATCAACGATGCGGTTCAACAGGGTGATGTGATCGACGTCATGCCGCCATTCGGCAGTTTTTGTTTGGATACAGACCCGGAAGAACGGCGCACACACTACTTTTTTGGGGCAGGCAGTGGCATCACCCCGTTACATTCCATGCTTCAGTCTGTGCTTTTGGCCGAACCGTGGTCGGTTGCGCATTTGGCCTATGGTAATGCGAACGCGGACAGTATCCTGTTCAAAGATGAGTTTGCCGCATACCAGCAGACGTTCCTGGTACGCCTGACAGTGCATCACCTTCTGTCCAAGCCCTCAATGTGGTCCAGTTTCGCCTATTGGCGCAGGGGTGTCATCGATAAGGATGCGATCGAGGCGCTGATCACAGAAAATCCGCCGTATGCCCAAAATGCCCAGTACTATATCTGTGGTCCCGGCGGGATGAACAAAGCTGTTAAAGACGCGCTTATGTCTTTGGATGTGCCCGCCAATCGGATTCACATGGAAAGCTACGGCGGCGCGCAAGAGACCGATGACAGTATCAAGGGCGTTGATGCTGTTGTGGACATAACGCTGAACGGTCAGCGACAATCGGTTCAGATGGCATCTGGTCAGACGATCTTACAGGCTGCACAACACGCGGGGTTGGAGCCGCCATATTCTTGCCAGTCTGGGGTTTGCGGCGCGTGCCGTTGCCAGTTGAAAAAGGGCTCGGTTCATATGCGGGCGCGCACCGCTTTAGATGATAATGAGATCGCGAAAGGTGCCGTGTTGTCCTGCCAGGCCGTTGCCACGATGGACAAGCTTGCGGTCAGTTACGACTAACCCGGCCATTGGCCAGGCCGTCGCCGTCAGGTTTTGTCTTCCAGTGTTTCAGCCAATTTCAGCGCGGCGAAATAGGACGAATAACCCCATGTTTTTGGAGGTTTGAGCGGAATGAATGCATCCGTGGTGATAAACAGGTTTATGATTCCGTGCGCGACGATCTCACAGGCTTGTTTGTCGGCTTTTGGGTGTGAGGCAAGAACGATGTCTATCGCGACCTTGTAAAAAGCCTCCATCGATTCCAGTAGCGGCTTGCGAAGCTCTGGGTAGATCTCAATCGAGTTGACGAGAGCCTGGTAACAAATGTTGATCCGGGGATCCATCTCACCGTCAGAGTTGAACAGGGCCTCGATCAGATTGCGGACATCGGGATGTTCGTCCAGCGCAACGCGCAATGTTTCGGTCTGTTTGCTGAATGTTTCGACGACATGCTCACCTAGCGCCAGAACCATTGCTTTGCGGTTGCCAAGATGATGGCGGATCAGTGGGCGCTTCAGCCCGGCTTGTGCCGCGATATGTTCAAGTGTGGCCCCTTCGACGCCGTAGCGAACGACGCACGACATAAAGGCATCGAGGACTTCTTTTTTACGTTGATCTTGTACCGAGGGGCGACCCATGCGATTACCCTTACACAGAAACGGAATTTTAGTGATATCTTAGTTTAAATTGACTGTCAAGATTGACAGTCAATTTAAACTAAGATTGCCTACCGCTCTTCAGCGCTTTCTGCATTAGTGCCCATCGTTCCAGTCGATAATCTAACGCAAGCAATGTTCAAGCTTCCCGGTGGGGCGAAGTGTTTGAGGGCGGTGGGTCTAGGTGAAAAGCCCAAGCCTTTCTCCTCCCGCCACATCCGCAAATCTGTTGAGATTTGGGAACAGAGTGTTCAGTGCCGAAGGTTGCACACCAAACCAAATAGACAGGTCAGCATAAAGTTGATCGGTCGAGGTCGTTGGGATCAAAACACCGTCGCCCACATCAAGCTGGTTGTCACTGGCTAGGCCAAGTTCGGGGTAATCCCCCAGAATTTGCCCGCCTTTGACAGCGTTGCCCATAACCAGAGTATTGCCGCCCCAACCATGATCCGTACCGTTGCCATTCGACGTCAACGTCCGGCCGAAATCTGATCCGGTGAACGTCACAACACGATCAGCTGACCCCATGTCGTCAAGCGTTGCCTGAAATGCACCGAGGGCTTCGGATAATACGCGCAGCATACGGGCATGGTTCGTCAACAGCTCATCGTGATGGTCCCAACCGATATAGCGCACAAAGAACGTCTGCTGCTCGTGACCCAGCCGGTCCGAGGCGGCAATCGTTTTGGCGACCATGCGCAATTGTTGCGCGAGGTCCGAAGACGGGAAGGACCGGGGTATCTTGATCCCGCGGGTTGCTGATTTGAACGTGTCGTGTTTGGACTGCGCGTCGCGGGTCAGGTTCAGATATGTCTCGCGGAAGGGATCGCCGTTTTGATCGGCATTCATCATTCGGTTGAAACTGTCCAAAAGCAGGTCGTTGAGCGGACTTTTCTCTTCTTTCACGTATAGACCGACGCTGCCCTTGTCTGTGATTGAATATGGCAAGTCTATCTTGCCGTTTTGCGCAATGTTGTTTCCGGCCAGCGAGATGTTCATTCCGATCTCGTGCGCCGACTTTGAGGGCTGCAGGTCATCAGCAAAGAACCCGAACCATCCGTCATTCACACGCAGATCCGGGCGCGAGGTTTGCCAGTGTTTGAACTGGTCCGCGTGGCTCAGCAGTCCCAGGGGGAGTGCGGCCGAGCCGTCATAGAACTGCTCTTTCCGGACCTGTTCGACCAAGGGCCCAACATTGGCGACAAAAGAGAGGCGCCTTTGATCGAACAGCTCGGCCACCTCGGGCATCGACGGGTGCAGGCCAAAGCTGCGGCCCAGCCGATCTTTGGGCGTATCCAAGTCCAGCAGCTCACCTCGCGAAAGGGCAAGATTGGCCCGCGTCTTCGAGTATTGGCCGTGCGCGATTTTGTCTTTTGGTACCAGCATGTTGAAGCTGTCATTGCCACCATCCAACATAACAAAAACAAGCGCCCTGCGGGCGGGCTTGATCATTCCCGTCCCAGCTTGCGCCAAACCGGGCAGGGCGGCACCCATCATTGCGCCAGTTGCGGCAACACCGGTCGAGGCCAAAAACTGCCGGCGCGTAAAGGATTTGATCAGCATGGGCTCAGGCCTCCTGCACGGTGAATTCTGGGGAAACGGCAATCATGAAGGCGATGGTCTGCACCACCCATTCGGGATTGTCCGCATACTGCACATAGGCCTGCTTGATCCGTTTGCGCACTTCGGCATCAGTCCGACCGGTCAATAGGACCGAAATCCGATCTATCAGCTCATCATGACGGCCTCGGTTCTGTGCGATTTTGATCTCTTCGCTCAGGTCGAAGCGCAGCGCGTTCTTGGAATTGGCCCATAGTGTATCGGGGTCAAATTCCATCACCATCATCTGTTCAGGGCCCGTGCCGATCTGAGTCGAGACCAGCGGCAAGTAGCCGCCAAAGAACCAATAGTAGATGTTGTTGACATAAGCGACCGAGGTCGCGGCCGTGTGCAGCTCGAACTCGGGCGCGCGAAGGCCCATCTTCTGCAATGCGCCATGCGGGGTGAAGTCGGGTTTGTAGAAATTGAACACCGTGGGCGCGGACAGCGGATGCATCTGCAGCGCCTCTTGAATGTCATCACCCAGCAGCCACAGCTTGCCGGTTTGGTTATGTGCTCCAAACGCAAGCAGAACCTGCGTGACGCGATGCAAGGGCGATTTCAGCTTTTGGGATTGTACTATCTGTGTCGGGGATTTGTATGCCGAAGGCAGACGTTTGGCGGCAACCTCATTGGTCAATGGGTAGGTCAGGATTGTGCGAACCGCGCTTTTCAGATCTCCGTTTGGACCAAATGCCCGGGACACCGCTTCGACATAGGCGGGCGAGGGATTGGAGGTGACCAGCCGGTTGATCAGATGTGTTGCGATGAACGGCGCGGTCGTAGGGTGGGCAACCAGTTGGTCGATGGTCGAACGAATTTCCGTTGGGCCGGGCTGATCGCCGGGCAGGGTCAGACGACCGTTCAACAGGGATTTTGCGCCGCGGTCGTGAAAGGCTTCTTCCACGATCATCGGTTTTGTGGCGTCAATGAAGGGCACTGTCTTATAGGCATTTTCAACCCCGTCATCAAACTGAACGGGATAGCCGTTATAGCTGTTTTCCCAGAACGATGTGTTCCACTCGTACTTATAGGCTGCGGGCAACAGGCCGGTGAAGACCCGAGCTAGTTCCTTGATGTCGCGATTGTCATAGGTCGGGATCGGATTCCCACTGGCATCCAGTTTTTCCGTGCCATCGGGGTTCAGCTCGAACAAGCCAATCGAAAACAGCTGCATGATCTCACGCGCATAGTTTTCATCCGGATGGATGTTCTTGGACTCATTCGCCTTTTGACTGGTCATATGCGACAGGTAGATACCCATCATCGGGTGCATCGACACATCGTACAAAAGGTCTGAATAACTGCCGAACGCGTGCTTATAGAGCAGGTCATAGTAATTCGCCATCCCGATGGCATCCAGCTCTAGCGATGAGGCGTCCGAGATGACCAGGATCTCGGACAGTGCCTGCGCAACACGCTGGCGCAGCAGGTCGTCGCGTTGCGTCAGGGTGTGGTTCCACCAAGCCATTTGGAAATACCATTTATAGGGCAGGGCGGGGTTGTTTCCGTCGCCGTTGATCGCCCATTCGCCATGCGCGCGCTTCAGGCGCTTTCTGAAATTCTTCCAAATCTTGCGAGTGGATTTTTCGAACGGCCCTTTGTTTCCGATCGAGGCGTTCAGCTGATCATCCAACCAGCGTTCCGGGCCGGTCTTGCTAACCTGATGCAGTAACCTCTGATCGGCCCCAAGCGTGGCCTGCATCAAGAATCGACTGGTGTCTTCCAGGGATGACTTCATGGTGGATGGCGGTCCTTTAGATCTGACGACAGCGGCTGCGACTTCAATAAACTGTCATATACGACAAAATAAAACTTAGCCCCGCTGTTTCAACCTAAAGAATCCGATATCCGCAAAAAAAATGCCCCGTTTCCGGGGCAGTTGGGGTTAAACTTGTAGGGTAGCCTTAGTTTGCGTAATTCATTTTCAAACCAAGCGATGAGGTATTGCCATCGTATTCGATCGCCGCGTCTTCGAACGCCGGCAACGATCTGACGCCTGCGCCCTTGGAATAAGCCCAACCTTCTTGCGGGATCGGCCCTTTCATCTCGAACTGGCCGTTGTCGTTCTGGTCATGGTGTATCATGATCGCAAGCTGTCCGGGCTTCTGGTTCTCGAGCGTTCCGGAAACTGTGCTACCTGAGGCCGGGATCTTCGCGTAGCCCACGATTTTCGCCATCTGGCTTTGGTCAAATGCGGCCTTATCGTCAAATGCCAGGACGTGGATGACGCCCCCGCGTCCGGCGTCGACACCAGTGATATCGATCTGTATGTCCCCAGCCGTAGCCTGAGAGGTCGCCAGAGCCATAAGGCCAGCGAAGAATGCAATCTTGGTCATTGAGTTTCTCCAGAACAGTTAACCAATGTAAATTCCGAACAGACGCCATGCGAGATCCTGCACGACGTAAAGCAGCCCGAAGGCGAACCACATGATCGTGATGGCGTAGAAAAGCGGCGGGTTTTCTCGGCTGTCGATTGTTTCAATCAAAAAGGCCTGACCGGTCATGAAGGATGAGGCGGCCCACCACATAAACAGCAACCCCCAGATCGCGTAGACCTGAAACCATGTGGCCAACAGCAAGCATAAGAAGATGATCCAAGAAAGGGGGTGGGATTTGAGATACTGCATTGAACTTCTCTATCTATTTTCGGGGTTTGTGCCCGCATCAAAGTGGGCACGACGAAGGGTTACCTATGCCTCAAAAAACTGTGTGGCTTTGAAGAGGCTGTGTATTATTCTGGCTTGCCGCCATTGCTGATCAGTTGAAGTTCCGTCCACGCGGGCGACGTGCCAACTCTTTAGTCATGGATTGCCTGAAGCTGGTCGAATTGCGCTTTATCCAACCGGTAGAACATCAGGGCAACAATCGAGGCCATGTATATGACGAGGCTAAGGCAGGCATAGTTCCATCCTAGTGCACGGGTGACCTCGGGGGTCAGATTCGATTGATCTGGCGCTTCCGGAAAGCCAACATATGCCAGGAACATTCCAGAGATCGCTAACCCGCCAGCCGTGCCCGCCTTAAGCACGAATGTGATGACCGATGTGATGATCCCTTCGTTCTGGAAACCGTTCTGGCTGATACCCAATTCAACGACGTCCGCGGTCATCGACGTCAGCAAAGATGTGGTCCAGACAATCAGGATGATTTGCAGAATGCCGTGAATAAACAGCAACCAGATCAGAAGCTCTGTGCCATTTGCAGGGAAGAACCCGATTTCACGCAGCACGTAAGGGGCGACACCGACAATTGCCGAGAGAATCGACAAGTATATGGCGCTCGATTTCTTGTCGCCGGATCGTGCGATAGGTTTCAGGGTTACGCCCGCTATCAAAGCGCCGATCAGGTTGGCCATCAGAATCAGAGCTATTTGGTCATTGTTTAGCTCCCAAAAGAACGAGGTCAGGTAGGTCCACAAAGCTGCTCCGATCCCGGCGCCCACCGCGAAAACGGCCGAGCTGACAAAGATGGCGAGCAATGCGGGCAGCTTGAACGCTGCGAAGAACTGTCTGAAAAACCCAGAGATGCTGTAGGTCGCCACATGCGAAATATCCAGCATTCTATTCTGCCATTTGCGCGTGCCCAAGGCGGTGACAGTGATAGCCAGCGCTATGAGGATTGCGCCGACAAGGCCTGCTTCCTGATAGCCGGCCTGGTTTAGGATGCCGTAAGGCATCGTGTCGGTCGGAACCAACCAGATCACATACATCGCGATGACCATGATCTGACCGGCAATCCAGGTGACCGAGACCTTGAGGCCAGACAACATGGTTCGTCCGCCATAGTCCTTGGTCAACTCTGGCACCATCGCGTTGTGTGGAACGTCAAACAACGTCATCGCCGTCCGCAGTAGGATCGTTGTGATCAGCAGGAACCAGAACAGCTGGGTCTCTGAGGTCAGTGCTGCAGGTGGGTTCCAAATAAACCAGAACAGGAGTGCGACAGGTATGATCGCCGCGTAGATGAACGGGTGGCGCTTGCCGGCCCGAGAACGTGTGTTATCCGACAAGTAACCGACAACAGGATCGGACACAGCGTCGAACATCAGAGCAATGAAAAGGGCAAACCCCACCGTCTCGGCCGGAAGACCGATGACCAGATTGTAGTAGATAAGCAGGAAAAAGCTCAGCCCGTTCGACAAGATGCCGTTGGCTATGCCGCCCGCCCCGTAAAACAACTGCATGCTGACCGGTGGGCTTTCAGTACTGGTGTTCATTTTTCCTCCGGATCTTGGTTGCAGCAATACGGTGAGTGAACGATCACTCAAAACAGATCACAAGGATCGTTTTTTGTCAAAGGTGTTAGAAAAGGTGCCTAACGACCGCGTTTGAGAAGCAAATGACCGCCGAAGCAACAGGCAACAAGCAGGGGCCATTCGCGTAGTGGAGAGCGAATCCCGACCGCGTTCGCGGTCGGGTGCTTGATCAGAAGTTATGCGACAGGCTCACACGTACAGCGGTGCCGGAAACATCCCGGATCTGCAGGCCCGCGTCAGGTTCGTTCACATCGCCAAGCGTGCCATACGTGACATCAACCAGAATTCGGGTCTGACCGATCGAGTGCACGGCACCCAGTGTGATACCTTTGCCGCCGCCTTCGTAGTCAAAGCCACCAAAACCGCCTTCAGGTTCAGAGCGGGACAGAATGCCGTAGAAGTACCATTTCGGGTTCAGTAGGTAGCCGACGCCAATTTGGTAGTCGACCGAGTTTTCCGCAAATTCCGCAAGCGGACCGCCAAGAACCGGAGACTGTACGGCGACATCATCCCAGTTCCTCCAGCGGATCGATCCAAAGGCACCCCAAGGGCCCTTGATCGCACTTTGCACGTTCAGTGCGACTGTCTGAGGGGTGCTCAATTGCGTCGTCACGTCAGATGGCGAAAGGGGTTGCAGCTGTTCGACGCCATCCAGATCGTGATCGATTTCCGAGTAGTATGTCAGGTCGGCGCGAAACGCGATCGACGGGATCTCATACGCGGCACCCACAAGGAAACCGGGATTGAAGTCACCCTCGGAATCCAGCGAGTAGCTGAGAGAGGGATTTATCAGTGCACCGCTGAAATCGTTAATCTTTTCAAACCGTACCCCGGCAAAGGCACTAAAATTCTCATTAAATTTGTAGCGCGCCATCAAAGCGACTTCGGTGCCGCGATACCGGACGTTGGTGCCAGCAGACGGGGCGCCCGTACCAGTTGGGTATAGAAGCTTATAGTTGACCGAGTTGAAGCCGTGGATTGCGACTGCCCATTTGTCGCCTACATCCTGTTTGTAAGCCAGGGACAGGCCGCTAATGCTGGGTGTAACATTACCTGTTGGCTGTCCGAACTCAGTGCCTTCGGTTTTTGAATCGGCCCATCCTCCGGTGATTTCGACATAACGGCCCTGCTCAAAAAGGAACCGGTTTACCGATGGGAACCCCTCGATTCCGCCGGCAAATGCTGGGCTTGAAATCAAGCACGCGCCCAATGCCAATGTTGCAATTTTATTCATTCTTCCCTCCCTTTCCTCGGCTTTGTGTCTTCAATTGTGCCGAGGGGACCTGATGTGACCGTGGCGCTAGGGCGCGGCGGCCTGTTGAAAGCGCCGTGGTTTGCGCATGGTCGTGCAACCATCGAATGACGTGTCTTCAAATGGTTGCGCTTCCGGCCTGTGAAACTGTTTGTGGTGCAGCAGGGAGGCGCGCAGCGTGAGGCCGTCGCAATTAGGTGCGATGGCGGAACGTTGTCTTCCGTTGAATGCAATGCCTCGACCCTGATGTCGGCCGCTTTGCAGCAGGCAATACCAATTGGTTCGGCAAACAAGCCGACTGCGCGATTTTTCATAGTCCCTGTCGTTTATTGCAGCCCAGTCTTAGGCCGGGTTTTGATCTGGTTAGTGCGGTGCGAGTATCCCCGGGCTGACACCTCCTCGTTGTTTAGATGTTTTGATTGGCACGCTCCTCTTGGGTCTGCGCCGCGTTACCGAACAACTGTCTTGCACGAACTTCATCAATGACCCGAATGTGCTCTGGATTGGTCATGGATCTGCCCCTGCTGTTTACCCGTCGATTTGTTGTTTGTCGGATATGACAATTATTTGTTGCACATGGCAGACAACTTTTCAATACGTTTGTATTGTACGTCAGAATTGGAATAATATTTCGCGGCAAACGTTGTATTTTCAGGGCTTTGATCCAGTTCCCACAAACACCAGGGTTCCGCTCACACTTTTGCGGGATTTGCGCTAGGAAAGGCAGATGACGCGAAATTTGACAGAGAATCGGGCCAAACAGCGCGACAGGAACCGAGAACAGAAGCGACGGGAACTTGCCGAGAACGCGATTGCGACAATTGCGCGTGCTGGATATGCCAATACCACCTTGCGGGATATCGCGGCCTCTACCGGCGTATCGCTGGGCAAAATACAGTATTATTTTCCCGAAAAAGAGGGATTGTTGTTGTATTGCGTAGATCTGTCGGTCGACCGGTTCACGTCACAGCTGAACGAAATTCTTGATGCAGAACTCAGCCCACGCGAGGCGCGCGGTGCCTATATCGAGCTGTTTGCCCAGTCGATCATCAACTATGCGCATCTGCACAGGCTTTGGTATGACATCCGCAATCAGGCTATGTTCGATAGCCAGCTCAGGCCGCGAGTTGCTGACGTCGAGGCCCGGTTTGTCGCAATTTGTGACGAGCTCGGTAAGAAATTTGCTGTCGATGATGTGCGTGCTGTGGAAATCTATGTGATGCTGGACGGCGCCTTTCGGTATTACATCCAGCAAAGCATAGCCGGGATGCCAATCACGGCCGAGGACATCGCGCAGCACCTAAAACGCATTATAGGTTACCTGACTGGTGAAAAGTAAGTTACGGACCAATACTCGGCCGTCTCGCTATTCGCTTGCCGGGGCGTATGTTCGTTCTGTTTCCGCTCGGGTTGTAGGCACGGTTTTCCGCCGATTATCTTTGGCTGATGGAGCTCTTGCATGCAGTATATTGTCATAACAAAAAATAAATAAAACGATGACGCAATGGCTTTGCAAATGCTGCACCAACCGCGTTTTCTGTGCTTACTGCTACTTCAGTTTGGCCCGATGACGTGGCCTAGGTGTTAGGTTTTCTTTCTGCGTCACGTTGATAGAGTGGGAATGATCAGGCACCCCTATTGCAATGGGCTGACTTAGTTGTTTTCAGGATCGCTATCGGATCGAGGGTCCTTATATCGGTTCAGGTCCAGCACGCCTGCCTGAATGGGGTCGCTTGCCAAAAACATGGTCATCACCTGATCGCTGGTTTCCCAAAACCCCGGGCTTGTCCTGCGCAGCCCATAAGTGGTTACGATATCGATCCATCCGGCCTGCGACCGCACCGATTTGAGTTCGGTTACAAAGGACGCCAGCTGGGCTTCCTTAAGTCGAAAGTAAAAATTCGTATAGCTTCCGATCACCCCCGGCAGAATGGTCAGCACGTCGGCGTGCGGATTCCTGCGATCTTTTTCTTCAAACAGGAACGCCACATTGTAATGGGCCTTGTCGTGGAGCAGCGAATAGAGAGATGTGGAACCATCTTCGTTTTCCACCAAAAGCAGGGAAACATCTGACAGATACCTGACCCAATCGCCGGTTTGATCCGCGAGCGCCCGCAAGTTGTCCACAACTTCTGAACTCCCATTCGAACAGTCGGCCCCTTTGCATCTGTTGATCGTGTCCTCGATAGCCCAAAGTCCGTTGCCACGATTTAGAAGTTCTAGGAGAAACTCTTGCTTTGGCGTTTCCGTTTTAAAATCTATGCCAGTCGGAAAACTGTCATCGACACGGCGCCGGTGCCAATACGTGTGCAGCTCGGCCAGAGCTCCTTGGTACCAGGTCTTGTGCATCCTTTGCCTGTCGCCGCGCGGCATGAAGTTCAGGAAAGTGTCCTCACTCTCCATCCGCAGTTCGTCCATGAATAACCGGGTTGAAAGCTGGTGTTCGAGCCGACCGAAAACATCAAAGCCTGCGACCAAGTCGTAATAAATACGTTCGAACACCGGATAATCGATAACCCATGCGGTTTCGGGGATGCCGCCGTGGAACCCGGTCATAGCAGAGGCATTATCGAAATGCCGAAACACGGTAATCAGCGCCTGGAGATTGGTGCCCTCACCATCCCAGATTACGTCATATCCAAACCCGTTTTTGTGCGCCGCGCTGTTGCGATATCGGGCATCCCTAAACTCAAGGTATTTGATCTGGTTTTCGTGGGACATTCCGTGAAGGTCCCCCAAGAACCCTATATCTGCAGTACTCACTGGCAATTCCAGAAAGGCCGCCCCGTCCGCCAAAAAGCTGGGGTCTGTGACGGACAGATCGGCATCCGGATCAAGGAAACTGACCCAGAACCGATCTTCAATCACGTCAACAGCGGTTTCGCCGTGACAGACCGGTCCGCGGATGAAGCTGCGCACATAAAACAATGCGTCGTCCAAAAGAAACTGATAACGGCTGCGGGCCGGTATGTTGGCAAAGGTGCTGAAGGGGTTGCCGCCTTCGTCTTCTCCGTACGCAGGCAAGTCAGTGACGGACCAGGCCGAATCAAGGAATAGCTGCTTGTATCGCGCCAAACGATCCGGCCCAAAGCTATAGACCAGATGATCTTTGTGCACGATCGTTTCGTCGAATGCCTGCAGGCGATAATAAAACGGCCTTGGGCCGGGACTATCGAAGGGACGGCGTGTCGCGATGATCTCGATCTTTGATCCTGGCGGGCTGGCGGACCGCACCAGTTGAAAAAACTGTCTTGGATTGTCGGTTGGAAAGTGGAGGCGTGCCAGAAACAGATGTTCGTATATATATCTGCTCATCAATTGATGGCGCAGGTCGGGCGCGTTCAGAAAGGCCTCCCATTTTGTGATCTGATCCTGAATGTCCTGAGGGATTTCTTGTGAAGTCGATGGCAAGGGCGCACCTTTTTTAAGCCATGACATGAGGGTCTGGTATTCTTGTTCACTTAGAGGGGCCGTGGCGTAGGGCATTCCCGCCCTTGGGTTTGCTGTGCTGAAGGCGTCGAATTCCTGCGTTGTAGGGCAGGTCAAGGGGCGATCAATCGACAATCCAAGCTGAGTTGAGACAGGCGTGTTAGCCGTCAAACGGGCCTGCCTGCCGAGCTTAAGAGAGCGCTCTAACACCGATCCACCCGCGCCGGTCACCTCGGATGACGTAAGAATGGAAAAAAACCCAAGAGCCCGCCACCCGGGAATTGTGTGCGCGTCGATGCCAAGCCGTGTTGGTTGCGCATCTTTTAGCCGTTCGGAGTGGTAAACCGCCTCTTTACTGGCACCGCGCAAAAGGCCGGCAGGGGATGTCAGCTTGAGTTGGCAGGGCGCGTCGTAGCAGCTGTGGCACACCACGCAGCGGTGGTTCAGGATATCCTGCACGTTGGCCCAGTCTGCATTTTCCAGCTTGTCGTCAATGGTCGCGCCGGGCGCTGCTGCATCTGACTGGGCCAAACTTTGGTCAGCAAACAAAAACGCAATAAAAGCCGCAAAAACACAGGTCAAAAAACGGTAGTTTTGTAACGTTCGCAGCATAGGTTCCCCCGTCTGAATGGTTTGCTTTGATTGACCATCACGCCAAGCCCAAAGGCCTTAACAGGGTTATACTACTGAATTGATTTCGTTTGTCGTGTTTCCTGAACTGTTACGTTGAGGCACCGCTGGGTTTGTTTGCCGCAGTTTCACATGCGGCAAAGTAAATGTAATTGGATCTTAGATTGGCAATAGTGTCAGACCGTTGCCCCCTTGATGCGTATGGCCGATCCCACGCTACCAGCGCAAAGGCCAATGCCAATTGCGATCAACAGCTCAAATGTATCGACCGCGGCAAATGAACCATGAGCGAATACGAAGGTTGCCAACACCCCGACAATGCCCCCCATCAATGCGCCCAGCCAAACGCGGCGAGTCATCATTCCCAGGGCCAGCCCAAGGATACCCGGCAGACTGATGACGTTGGCCCCGATTGTTCCCAGAATTTCCAGCATTTCGTGTCCCTTTTCAGTCTGCCCGAGTACTCAGGAATGACTTGATGTCATCGCCGTCAGCTGCGGCCTGTTGTTGCAACGAACCCTGCGCTTTGCTGGCCAGAGTTTCGGTCACTTCCTGATACCGCTCCTGATAGCCGGGCGGCAGGCTATGGGCGATGCCCTGGTGGCAATCGATACAGGTCATGTTTTCATCAATGGCGCGTTGGTGCTCAGAGGCAGCGCGCGTTTCTTGCAACGTGAAATCCATATAGTCGAAGTTGTGGCAATTCCGGCATTCGCGACTGTCGGAGGCCTTCATCTTCTTCCAGACGGCGGTCGCCATACTCAGACGATGCTCTTCGTATTTCTCGGGTGTACTGATCGTGCCTGCCAGCTCGTGATAGACGTCCTTGACTGCCATGATCTTGGCTTTGATCTTGTGATTCCACTCATGTGGCACATGGCAATCGGAACAGATAGCCCGCACACCGGAGTGGTTGTTGTAGTGGATCGTCTCACGATACTCGCCCAGATTAGTCTCCATCGTATGGCACGAAGTACAGAACTCCTCGGTATTCGTCAGCTCAAGCGTCCAGTGGAAGCCGCCCCAGAACAGGATTCCAGCCAGAAAACCCGCAAGGATCAGAAAACCCGAGCTAAAGGCAACCGCCGGTGTCCAGATCCAGTTCCAGATGCGGCCAATCCACCCGCGTTTTTCAGGAGAGTCTGCCATCTTGGTGCTCCTTTCATTCTTGCGTTGGATTAATTGCCCGAGGACGGTTGAAAGACGTTTTCAACCAATGGCGGTGCGTCTGCTTGTGGTACGTGGCATTGGTTGCAGAAATAGCGGGTGCCTGCGATGTGATCCAACTCGTTGCCGTCGCGATCCAGATAGTGAGTCATCGACAATGTCGGGGCGTTGCGTTCGCCGGCTTTAGTCCAGTCGTGGCAGGACAGGCACTGATTTGTGCGCGTGTCGATCTGATATTGCTCGACCGAGTGCGGGATCAGCGGCGGTTGTTGGCGATAGTTGCGCTGCATGCGCCCTTCGACGTTCTTGTGGATCTGTTCCAGAGGGATCAGTTCATCCACATCGGCACCCCGCAGGGATTCTACCTGAGCTGACTGGGCAAGGGCGAATCCACCCAAGAGTAAAACGGGGATAAGGGCTATAAGGCCTGTTCGGGTTGGCTTGTTCATCTTGGCACTCCCTCAGATAGGTCTGGCTGCGCGCGGATCGGGCGCGGGAACTGGATCAGTAGGTGCGGCGACCTTGTCGTCGAACCGGTGAGTAAATTTGAAGACGTCGACGGCGCACACGTCGATGCAGCGACCGCAGGTGGTGCAGTCAGGGGAAAGGATCAGTGGTGTGGAACCCGACTTACCCTTCAGCGCAGGAGATATGACCTGATTTTCTGGGCAAACGGCATAGCAATCCATGCAATCATCGCAGGCTGCGCGATTTGAGGCGCTGACCCGCAGCAAACCTTTGGCACCAATCAGGCCGTAAAATGCGCCAACCGGACAGATGTGACCGCACCAGCCGTGGCGCGAAACGAACAGGTCGAGCACGAAGATGGCAATGATCATGGCCCACACGAACCCCGCGCCAAAAATCAGCCCGCGATGCAGCATGGTGATCGGGTTGACCAGCTCCCAGGCGATCACGCCTGTCATGCCCGAGACGATTAAAACAGTGGCCAGTAACCAAAGGCGGGTGCTGCGCTTGGGTTGCCAGCCTTTGGGCAGGTCCAAACGTCTGTGTAACCAGTTGGCTGCATCGGTGACTGGGTTGATCGGACAAACCCACGAAGAATAGACGCGCCCACCAATCAGAGCGTACGCGACCAGAACGATTACACCCCCGATCAGGGCCGTCCATTCCGGCCAGTGTCCGGCGATCGCGCTTTGCAGTAAGATAAATGGGTCGGTCAGCGGTAGCACGCCCAGCGTCAAAGAACCCGCGAGCGTGCCTTGCACGATCCAGATGCCGAACCAAGGCCCCAATAGGAAGACCGCCAGAAAGAGCAACTGGCTTGCGCGGCGCAGCAGCAGGTACTTGTGCGCGCGCACCCAACCTTTTTCCTGGATAGCCTCCATTCCGACCGGCATATGTGTGCGTGTACTCATTGCCCGACCCCCGGCAAATCATATGTGGGGGCGAACCCGCCCGGCGCGGCAAGGTTGTCAGTGCCCGGACCGGGCAGACGGTCCGGCAGATCGATGATGCCTTCGACTAGGGGACCGCCTTTGGCCTCTTTCTCTTCCCAGCCTTTGCGGTAGTGATCGGCACTGCTGCCGCGCGCCAGACGCGCAGGCAGGACCTTGATCGCGGCCTCGGGCAGAACACAGCTTTTCTCGCACATGCCGCAGCCTGTGCAGTGGTCCGCATGAACTGTCGGGATGAACAGTGCGTGGTGGCCTGAACGTTCGTTATGGGCCGTTTCCAGCGTGATTGCCTCATCAATCACGGGGCAGACGCGATAGCAGACATCGCAGCGCAGGCCGAGGAAGTTCAGGCAATTCTCCTGATCGACAAGGACGGCAACACCCATCTTGGCATCATCAATATTGTCGAGGGCCGGATCCAATGCACCGGTGGGGCAAGCGGCTGCGCAAGGGATGTCGTCACACATTTCACAAGGCACATCCCGCGCTGTGAAATAAGGCGTTCCAGTAGCAACCGCATCCACGCCCAATTCTGCCAGTTTCAATGTGTCGTAAGGACAATCTCGCACGCAAAGCCCGCATCGAATGCATGCAGACAGAAACGCCTCTTCCGGTAGTGCGCCGGGGGGGCGCAACGCTTCGGCCGGCAACGCGCGGGCATCGCGGGCAAGCCAGGCCAACAATGACCCGGCGACCACACAGCCGCCCGACGCACGCGCCGCATCCTGCAGGAAGCGACGCCTTTGCGGCGAAAGAGGTTTACCTTCAAAGGGCATGGGGACGACCTTTGCCTCGCTTGTCCGTTACGCGCGCTCGACCTTGCAGGCGCATTTCTTGTAGTCGGTCTCTTTCGACAGCGGGCAGGTTGCGTCCAGTGTCAGCTTGTTGGTCAACTGGTGTTCGTCGAACCACGGCATGAACACCAATCCACGCGGCACCTTATTGCGGCCACGGGTCTCAACCCGGCTGGTGACCTCGCCCCGGCGGGTGGACAGAACGATCTCTTGCCCCCGGCGCAGACCGCGATCCTTGGCGTCCTCCGGGTGCATGTAGACAACGGCTGACGGAAACGCGCGATGCAGTTCGGGCACGCGGCGGGTCATCGAACCCGAATGCCAGTGTTCCAGCACACGACCGGTGGACAGCCACAGATCGAATTCCTCATCCGGTTCCTCGGCGGCGGGCTCATAGGGGGCAAAGATGATCTTGGCCTTGCCGTCCTCGTAGCCGTAAAACTTAACGTCTGCGCCTTCCGGCACATACGGATCATACCCTTCGCGGAAGCGATAGAGTGTTTCCTTGCCGTCGACGACAGGCCAGCGCATGCCACGGGCCTCGTGATACATCTCGAAGGGAGCAAGGTCGTGCGCGTGGCCGCGTCCGAAATCGGCATATTCTTCAAACAGACCTTTCTGAACGTAGAAGCCGAAATGCTCCGCGTCGTCGTTGTGGAACCCTTCCGCCGTTTCCGACAGCGGGAACTGGTCGACCTTACTGTTGGCATAAAGAACGTCATACATGGTCTTGCCGCGATGCTCGGGCATCTTGGCCAGTAGTTCTTCGCCCCAGACCTCTTCGATGGTAAAGCGTTTCGCGAATTCCATCAGTTGCCACAGGTCCGACTTGGCCTCACCCGGTGCCTGCACCTGTTGACGCCAGAATTGCGTACGGCGTTCGGCGTTGCCATAGGCGCCTTCTTTCTCAACCCACATGGCCGTGGGAAGGATCAAGTCGGCCGAAACTGCGGTGACAGTAGGGTAAGGATCCGAGACTGTGATGAAGTTTTCCGGGTTACGGTAACCAGGATAGCCTTCTTCGTTGATGTTGGGCGCGGCTTGCATGTTGTTGTTGCACTGGACCCAATAGGCATTCAGTTCGCCGTCCTTCAGTTTGCGGTGCTGCAACACGGCGTGGAAGCCGGGCTTGGGTGGGATAGTGCCCTCGGGGATGTTCCATGCGGTTTCGCAGATTTCGCGGTGCTTATCATTCGTAACAACCATGTCCGCCGGCAGACGGTGGGCAAAGGTCCCCACCTCACGCGCCGTACCACAGGCCGAAGGCTGACCCGTCAGCGAAAAGGGTGAGTTTCCGGGTTCGGAAATCTTTCCCACCAGCAAGTGCACGTTATACATCAGCGAATTCACCCAGGACCCACGGGTGTGCTGGTTGAAGCCCATGGTCCACAAGCTCATCACTTTACGGTTCGGGTCGGCATATTGCTGGGCCAGTTTCTCCAGCTTGTCTGCAGGGACGCCAGACAGTTCAGAAGTATATTCCAGCGTGTAGGGCGCGACGGCTTCGGCGTATTCTTCAAAGCTGATCGGATCCATCTTGCCCGAGTTCGGATTTTCGGCTTCTTGCTGCAGCGCGTTGGTGTCGCGCAGGCCATAGCCGATATCGGTGGCGGTTTTGGTGATGTTGACGTGCTTCTTGACGAAGTCTTCGTTTACCGCGCCATTTTGAATGATGTAGTTGGCGATGTAGTTCAGGATCGCCAGATCGGTCTGCGGTTCAAAAACGATGCCGTTGTCCGCCAGTTCAAACGAGCGATGCTCAAACGTCGACAGTACATGCACTTCGCAATCCGGTTTGGTCAGACGTGTATCGGTGAGGCGCGACCACAGGATCGGGTGCATCTCGGCCATGTTCGAACCCCACAGAACGAACGTGTCCGCGTGCTCAAAATCGTCATAGCAGCCCATCGGCTCATCAATGCCGAACGTCCGCATGAAGCCTACAACGGCTGATGCCATGCAGTGCCGTGCGTTGGGGTCGATATTGTTAGACCGGAACCCGGCTTTCATCAGTTTGGAGGCCGCATAGCCTTCCCAAACAGTCCATTGGCCGGAACCAAACATGCCGACACTGGTCGGGCCTTTCTTGGCCAGCGCCTCTTTC
This sequence comes from Ruegeria sp. Alg231-54, assembly GCF_900143525.1. Taxonomy (GTDB): domain Bacteria; phylum Pseudomonadota; class Alphaproteobacteria; order Rhodobacterales; family Rhodobacteraceae; genus Ruegeria. Next base: position 124,158 of record NZ_FREZ01000003.1, read on the forward strand.
CATTTTGCGGCCATGACATCGAACGCTTCGTCCCAGCTTACCGGTTCGAATTCACCGTTTTTGTCGTATTCGCCATTGGTCTTGCGCAGCAAAGGCGTAGTCAGTCGATCCTTGCCGTACATAATCTTGGACAGGAAATAACCCTTGATACAGTTCAACCCCCGGTTCACAGGCGCGTCTGGGTCACCTTGCGTCGCAACGACGCGACCTTCTTTGGTGCCAACCAGAACAGAGCAGCCTGTACCACAGAACCGACAGGCCGCCTTGTCCCAGCGGATGTCCGGCGCTCCGGCCTGGGCATTGGCTTGACCGGCCGCCAGCGGAATACCAGCGGCTGACGCCGTTGCTGCGGCCGCTGAGGCCTTGAGAAAAGTCCGACGGGATTCAGAATGTGTCATTGCGTGGGCCTCCGGCTGGGGGTTGGGCTTGGGGCATCGGGCTGCGGATGGGCGTCCGCGGGATCCTCGAAATGGTGATAAGTCAGTGTCAGTGAGATGACGCCCGGGATCTGGTGCAGATCCATGATGATCTCGGACGCAAGGCGCGATGGCGTGTCTTCGACGACGACAACAAAACGCCCATCTTCTGTTTCGGCGTGAATTTCGACACCCGGCGTGTCCTTCATCACGCGCGCTGCTGCGCTCGTGTGATCAGGTGCGACATGGGCGAGACAACCGCAGATGTTCATTGAGTAGCTTCCATTTGTGGTTGAGGTTGGCGTTCCGGCGCAATGGCATCGGCGGGACATAAACTTGTGCAAATCCCGCAGCCGTTGCATGTATCAAGGTCAAGCACCGGCTCTGCGCGGCCACCGGCCATCAGTTTGAAACGGATCGCGCTTTGTTCGCAATTGTCCTGACAGATACGGCAACTGATGCCGTTCATAGATAGGCAGGTGTCCGCTGTAAGCGCGGCGCGCCATGGCCAATCTGGCAGACGGTCAATCGATAACGCTTCGGTTGGACAAATCCGGGCGCAGTCACCGCAGAAGGTGCAGGGATTGTCAGTGGGCTGGAATCGGGGGTATCCATCTGTTCCGATGACGATTGCATCTTCGGGGCAAGTATCTGCGCAATCACCACATTTACTGCATGTTTCAGCAAAGCACAGCTCAACAGAGCCCGGAGGTCTGGCGATATTGCCGTCCTCTGGTCTGATCTTTGCGCTTAGAAACGCGCGTCGGCTGGTCAGTTGTTGCATTGCATGCGACCTGGCTACACTCGATTCCTGTAATCGAGTGTATCGCATACCGTGATCTGTGGGGGCCTTTTTTGATGTAGGTCATTTTGCCTGTTAAATATTAGTCATTTAGGAAACTTTAATTTTTTGGCCGAAGCGACCCATTGAGATCATCTGCGAGGGCGCGCGGTTCGGATCAGCAGAAGAAAAACAAAAACCGATCCCAGCGATGTCGTGACAATCCCAACAGGCAGCTCTTGCGGGGCAAGCAACAGACGGCTCAGGATATCCGAGCCTGTAAGCAAAGCTGCCCCAACAATTGCAGCGGTAGGCACAAGCTGGCTGTGCAATGGTCCTGCGATACCGCGCGCGATGTGGGGAACCATCAAGCCGACAAAACCGATCACACCCGCAACGGACACAAACACAGCAGTCGCAAGAGCGGCCACGAAGAACATCCGGAACCGTAAGCCTTGAACGGGCACACCCAGGGTGGCGGCCGTCAAATCACCAGTCAGCAGCGCATCAAGCCAGCGGCTACGGTACAATGCATAGGCGAGGATCAATGCTAAACCTGCGCAGACCAGAGGGAATGTCTCCCACCGGGCAAGACCCAAACCCCCAAGCATCCAAAAGATAACAGAATGCGCCGCACGGCTGTCGCCCGCGAAAATCAGATAATTGGTAATAGCTGAAAACAAGAACGAAACCGCAAGCCCCGCGAGGATCAGTTTTTCGGGCGCGCTTGTGCGCAGCCCATGAACCAAAGCCAGCACAATGCCTGATGCGATAAGCCCTCCGAAGAACGCGGCCAGTGGCAGGGTCCAAAAGCCCAGCACATCTCCGGTTACTGTAATGACAAAGACAGCTCCCGCCGCAGCGCCAGAGGACAGGCCGAACAGAAACGGGTCCGCCAGATCGTTGCGTGTGGTGGTTTGCAGGACAACGCCGACGATGCCCAGCCCGGCACCGATCACGGCGGCAAACAGCGCGCGTGGTAAGCGCAGGTCAAACACGATGCGGTGGAGCGGAGACATTTCCCCTTCCACCATTCCCGTGCCCAACAAGACACCGGCCAGTGCGTCAGAGGCCGGAATGGATGTGGTTCCGTAGACCGTCGAGGTTAGCAAAAGGGCAGCCAATACAGCCGCCCCCAGCAAGAGTGTAAGGCCAAGTCGGCCCATATCAGTTCAGGCCCGGGTGCATGGCTTTGGCCATTTTCGAAATTGCTTCGATATTTGCCGGTCCGGGTGTCAGTTCCTCGTAGCGCAGACCAATCCAGCGTTCGTTCTTGACCGCATCCGTCTGAGACATCACGGGATGGTCCTGCAGGAACTTGAAGGTATCTGCGGCGCCATTTCCAGTTTGATAATCAAGTAAAACCAGGAATTCCGGGTTCGAAGCGGCAACAGCCTCCCACGAGGAACGTCCCCAGCTGGTGTCCATATCATGGGTGACGTTCTCGCCGCCAGCGGCAGCAATCATCGCGTCGGGAATGGCAAACTTACCAGCCGTAAACGGGGCATCGGCGGGACCGTCCAGCAGGAAAACGCGGGGTTTTGGCAGGTCGGCTGTCTGTGTTTCAATCGCGGACAGTTCCTCTTTCCAGTCGGAAACCAGCTCTTCTGCTTTGTCTTCAACGTGCATGACTTTGCCCAAGCGAAGGACGTCGGTGAACAGCAAGTCCATGCTGGCTTCGGGGCGATCCTTATCCAGATGTACGCAGCTTTCCGTCAGGATCATCGTTTTGATGCCAAACGGCGCAAGAGTGTCCGGGGTCACGTCACCGCCCGGCTTCATGCCATAGTACCAGCCCGCAAAGAAAATGTCGGGTTCGACAGCGACCAGATTTTCAACTGTCGGGTACTTAGGCGCAAGTTCCGGGATGTCGCCGCGCAGGGTGTCAAACTCGGGGCTGGTTTTGTACCAGCCAGTGATGCCCGTTAGGCCCACGATCTTGTCCTGCAAACCCAGCGCAAAGGCCATGTCGGTCATGTTCATGTCGTGTACGACCAGCCGCTGGGGCTGAGTTTCAAACACCATGGGCTCGCCACAATTGTCGACAGTGATCTCGCGCGCTGTTGCGGCACTTGCAATGCCGCTGATCAGTGCAGCGCACCAGAGAGTTTTGTTCATGTTATTTTTCCTAGTTTGAGGTAATGGTTCTTCGGATATCCAGTGCCGGGATCATGCGACCTTCGTGCTGAAAGCTAAGAAAATCGACACCAAACGTTTCCCGGACCCTTTCGGGTGTCAGCACTTCGTGCACCGGGCCGAAACCGGTCAGACGCGTGGATTTCATCAACGCGACATGGGTCGCGAATTCCGGGATCATGACCAGATCATGAACGATCATGACTACCGTAATGCCCAGCTCGGCGACCAGCGACAACATGCGTCCCTTGGCGTCCGGGTCCAGATGGTTCGTCGGCTCATCCAAAAACAGCAGCGAGGGGTTCTGCGCCAGCGCCCTTGCGATATGAGCGCGCTGGCGTTCCCCGCCGGATAACACGGCCATCCGCTTGTCGGCAAGGGCGACGAGTCCGGTCAGTTTCAGGATTCGGTCCAATTCCAAGGCGTGCTCAGCGGCAGACCGATTAGCGCGGATCGGGATTTGCCCAAGGGCCACGTAGTCGCGCAGAAACAAACGCCCGTCCGGCGACTCTTGCTGGCTGACCACGGCGATCATTCGGGCGCGGTCCATCGCCGATAGCTGCCGAAGGCTGCGCCCCTTTACCAAAACGTCCCCCAGCACAATCTCTTCGCCGCCGCACAAAAGATTCAGCAGCGTTGTTTTGCCCGCACCGTTTGGGCCGGCAATTGCCAGGGTTGCCCCTTCATTCAGTTCGAAATTGATGTTTTGCAGCAGTACGTCGCCGTTCAGGGCGTAAAACTCCAGCCCGCGCGCCTCAAGGAAAGCTCCGCAGGTCATGCGCTTGTCTCCAGCTTTAGCCGTGGTAGGCGCGCCAGGGTTTTTTCAAGAAGGGTAGGCGGGCGCTGCGATGCGTTGGTCCAACCGTCACCGCTGCGATGGTATTGATGTGCAAATTCGGCCAAAGCATCCACGTCCTCAGCCGATTTGATGTCACCGAAAAGGTACTGCGCTTTGTCTAATGCCTGAAACCCGACAGTTGTGGGCCGACCGCAACCGGCCATGCAGGAAACGCTTTGGATGTCAAAACTGGATGGAAGCTTGCTTGCAAGCGCAGCGCGCAATGAATCCGCCCGGTCAGAGCCCTCGCAGGTCTCGCAAATCAGAAGGAAATGATCAGGACTGATCGACATGGCCCACTCCGCCTGTTGCCAAGCGCGGACAGAAGGTGCCAATCATGTCATCATGTCTTAGACGTGTCATAAAGCCTCCTTCCAGGACGCCCCGCCCCGGGTTGGTTGAACATCGGATGGTAGGTCTCCTGACTTGCGGGTCGTGGCTTGGCCATCCTTCCCGACCCGTTCCGGTCAGTGGGTATTTGGCGTCGCTCACCGCTTACAGTTGCGGGGGCAGTCACGGACTTGGCGCTTGTTGGCAACCTCACCGTATTCCCTTTTCATCCCTTGGCGAACCACAGGGAACCATCGCGGTGATGCTTGCCCGAGTTCCGATTTTGGGTCAAGCGATAATACTTAGCGCCCCACGCACAGAGGTCATTTGTCATTTGCCAACGATCTGACTACGCTGCGTCGCAGAAATGTAGGGACAAAGGTGGATATGTTCTGGTTCTGGGGGGACCGCACATCCAATGTTTAAAACGACGAACACGCATTCGTAAACAAAGCCGGTCGAGATGAAAATTCAAGAAAACAGAACCTATTCTCAACTGAAGGTAGGCGACAAGGCGCAGGTCACCCGATTGTGCACCGTGGACGACTTGTACGCGTTTGCCTCGGCTTCGGGTGATCACAACCCGCTGAATCTGGCGGCCTATGACGGAGATGGAGATGGACACCCCGAGGCTGTCGCGCCCGCCTTGTGGCCCGCGGGTCTGGTGGCTGCGGTTATCGGAAACATCTTACCGGGGGCCGGTACGCAAACACGTCGGGCGGACCTGAGTTTTCATGCTCCGGTTATGGCGGGCGAAGAACTGACCGCCTTTGTGGCTGTTACCGAAAAGCGTGAAGACGGCGACCTGACCTGTTCCGCCGAAGTGCGCCGGGTCGGGGATAACGCATTGATCCTAAGCGGCACCGTACAGGTCACGCCACCGTCGCGGCATTTGACCTTCGACTCGGTCGAGGTGCCGGGACTGATCGTTCAGCGTCACCGGCATTTCGACGCTTTGTTGGAAAGGGTACGTCCTTTGGACCCGATGCCTACAGCGATCGTCGCGCCGGAAGAGGCGAATTCGCTAGGCGGGGCATTACTCGCTTTGGAAAACGGTATCATTACTCCGATTTTGGTGGGCGACCCGGACAAAATCACCGCCGCTGCCGACCAGCTTGGGGCCGATTTGTCCGGAGTTGAAATCATTGAAGCGCGAGGCCACGAAGTGGCTGCCCAACGCGCGGTCCGGCTTGTCGTCGAAGGTAAGGCCCGGATGCTGATGAAGGGTCATTTGCACACGGATGTCTTGTTACGCGCCGTTCTGCGCAGGGAAAAAGGTCTGAGAACCGGGCGGCGGCTGTCGCATGTGTTCGTGATGGACGTGCCAGGCATGTCTCGGCCCATCATGGTTACAGATGCGGCGGTGAATATCGCACCGGATCTCGAAACCAAGGCCGATATCGTTCAGAACGCCATCCATCTTGCGCATTCTATTGGCATCGAGATGCCTAAGGTTGGCGTCTTGTCAGCGGTTGAGACGATCAACCCGCATTTACCGTCGTCTGTCGATGCCGCGCTGTTGTCGAAAATGGCCGAGCGTGGACAAATCACCGGCGGGCTGGTCGATGGCCCATTGGCTATGGACAACGCGGTTGATCTGAACGCGGCGCGGACAAAAGGCATCACCTCACCAGTCGCGGGGGTCGCAGACATTCTGGTTGTTCCGAATATCGAAGCCGGCAACATGGTAGCCAAACAGCTGACATATATCTCTCATGCCGAGGCTGCCGGCGTCGTGATAGGTGCTGCTGCACCGATTATCCTGACATCTCGGGCAGATGATGATGCTTCGCGGCTGGCGTCTTGTGCTGTCGCGGCGCTGCATGCAATTGCGAATGAAGGCAAAATCCATGGCTGAACATGTTTTGGCGCTGAATGCCGGGTCGTCCTCGTTAAAATTTGCGCTGTACGAACTGGTCGGGGATCGACGCCCCAGTATGCGCTGGCGCGGTCAGATCGAGCGGCTGGGGGATGCCCCACGCCTGTTGGCCCAATCGGCGGGGGGGCGATCTGTCGATCGCCAGCTGTCTGGCGCTAAAACTCATGACGAGGCCATCAATGCGTTTCTTGAACTTACCCGCGAATACCTGCCGGACATTCACGTCCGGGCCGTGGGCCACCGCGTCGTTCACGGAGGGCCAGTCTATTCGGAACCTGTCGTGGTGGACGAGCGAGTCTTTGATACGCTAAGCGGTTTCATTCCCTTCGCGCCTTTGCACCAACCCTACAGCCTTGCGGGTATCAAGGCGGCCGCGGCAGCCTTTCCGGGTACCACCCAGATTGCGTGCTTCGATACCGCGTTTCACAGGACACACCCTTGGGTGAATGATACCTTCGCATTGCCTCAAAGATTCTACGAAAAGGGCGTGCGCAGATACGGGTTTCACGGGCTCAGCTATGATTACGTCTCGCAAAAGCTGAAAGAAATTGCGCCGGGTTTGTACGACGGCCGCGTCGTCATTGCGCATTTGGGAAATGGCGCGTCGATGTGTGCGGTGTCGGGCGGTCGGGCCGTGGCCTCGACCATGGGGTTTTCGGCGCTCGATGGTCTGCCCATGGGCACCCGCAGCGGGCAATTGGACCCGGGGGTCGTGCTTTACATGATGCAGCAAGAAGGGATGGAGGCAGACGAAATCGCCGAGCTTCTCTATCGAAAGTCCGGCTTGCTTGGCCTGTCCGGCATGTCCTCGGACATGCGCACCCTGTTGGCTGCAGATACTCCGGATGCGCGCAAAGCGATTGAGTATTATGTCTTCCGCATCCGCCGTGAACTGGGCGCCTTGTCTGCCGCGCTGGAAGGCATTGACGCTTTGGTCTTTACCGGAGGCATCGGCGAAAATGCCGCCCGCATCCGTCAGATGGTCTGCGAAGGGATGCGCTGGATCGGCATTGATATGGATCCGAACCGAAATGCCGACAACGCTACGGTTCTGTCCACTGATTTCAGCCGGGTGCGTATTCTGGCTATTCCCACAAACGAAGAGATGGTGATCGCGCGTGCAGCGGCGAGAATGGCATGATCGCTTCTAATCCGGTTTGTTTTTTCCACGCCGCGCGTATCTGAGCAGAACGCCTAGAACCGTGCTGATAATATCGGGTGACAGCATCCCGATCGGATCGCGCTTTAGGCCGACGATTGTGTTGCGCGCCTCGGCCAAGTTGTCCCGGACTTCGTCCTCGATGTCGTGCAGCGCCATATCCCGCAATTCGACGGCAGCCGAAGTGTCACTTTCGGCGGTCATGGAATTTGCAACCAGCGCGAGGATCACGGCCAGAACAAGGTTCACACCGGCCACTATGATCGCGGCCAGAGACTTTGACATGGCCTCGGACAGCCAAAAGAACCCGGCGACGTTCAGCATGATTACTGCAAGCCCAACGGCTAACCCGGCAGCAGCGTAAAAGCCTGTGCGTTTCGCCGCGACGGACAGTTGCCTTTGAGCAATAAGACGCTCGGCTCGCAGGATGATCGAAATGTTGCGTGAAATGCGGTTCATGTTCGGGCTCCTACCGGGAACGGCCTAGAAGATAGCCAAGTGTGAAAATCCCAAGGGCGAATAGGATCGGCCTTTTATGTGGAAACTCCTCAAGCTCTGTCATGACTTCTTCTAATTGCGTTGACCACTCATCCAGGCTTTCGACAATTCCGTCCGTCATCGATTTGTGTGAATCAGCTTGTTTGCCGCTGTTCGAAGCTGAGATGCCTTCTCGTGCGCTGGATTGTTCGGCCAACTGGCGCCGCAACTCTGCGACTTCGGCTTCTAGCTGTGCTTTGGTTACCATCACTTGGGTCCTTCGATGGTCGCGCAAAAATCAGGCTCGCGACTTTTTCCTTTGTCGAGGGCCATGTTAATTCGATTTTTTGAATTCGGGAAAGGGTGTTATCCCGATGCAGCGATCAGCACCCGGCCCGGATGTGATCAAGCCTGCGCACGCGCTATCCGTTTATCAATAGTCTGATACCAGCAAGAAATTGGGTTTTGTGTTTTCTTCAATCGTTGCAAAGCGCGGAATGGGATCCTCGAACACATTATCGGTCCGGTCATCGTTGACAGTTGACACCTCGCCAATCAGGCAGTCGCCCTGTTCCGCCCAGAATGCGTGCCAGATACCCGGCATCAGGGTTACGCTCTGACCGGGTTTCAGCCTTAGCAGCTCTCCAGGTTTGATGGTGACAGGGCAGTTGTCGCTGGGAACAACCACCGGGTTATCCCGGTCTATACCGCCGTCCGAGTCCGAGGCATAAATCTCCATAACCAGATCGCCGCCGCCCCGGTTGATGATGTCTTCGGCCTTGATGATGTGGCGATGCATCGGGGAGAGTTGCTTGTCCCGAGAAACCAAAAGCTTCTCTGCATAAAGCATGCCGCGACCTTTTTTCAGATCCTGCACATCGCCATTGCGCAGGGTAAATAGGAACAGGCCAAGCTCATCAAATCGGTCTTGGCCGTAATCGGTAATGTCCCACCCAAGCCCGCGGTCACGGATGCCTTGTGCCTGTGCGCTGCGCATTTGTTCTGGCGACCAGTTTGCAAAGGGGGGCAGGACGGCCCCGAACGAGCGAATGAAGGCCTCGGCTTCGGTTTTGATGTCGTTGATATCTGATCTTTTCATCTCGGTCCCTTAGGGGGTCAAAGTTCATGCGCCCAAGGCGGGTTTGCGCCGGCGCGGGAAACGGTGATGGCGGCGACGTCTGCACCTTTGGCCAACGCCGCGCGCAAGACGTCTGGGTCTAACGTCCGAAGATTGGCCTTGGTCAATCGACCTGCACGGTCCAACTCAGCCAGAACGCCAGCGTTGAAAGTGTCACCGGCACCCACCGTATCGACCACCTCGACCGCTTTGACAGGCACCGAAGTTTCGGACCCGTCCACCAGATATCCCGACGCCCCATCACTGCCGCGTGTTACGATAACTACGGAAGGTCCTGCTTGCAGGAGTAGCGGGACTTTCTCGGCCAGTGTTTCAGGCCCTGGAACGATCCAGTCCAGATCTTCGTCCGAGACTTTCACGATATCAGATTGAGCGATCATACGGTTCAATCGTGTACGATACCGTGATTGATCCTTGATAAATCCGGGTCGGATGTTTGGGTCCAGCATGACTGCCCGGTCTGATCCGTGGCGCTCCAGCAGGGCCGCGTAGGCGTCCGCACAGGGTTCACATGCAAGACTGATCCCACCAAAATACAAGGCGGATACAGTAGGCAGCTGTTTTGGCATGTCCTCAGGCATCAACATGCGCCCAGCCGAGTTTTCGTCGACAAAGCTGTAGGTGGCATGGCCGTCCACTAGCTGTACAAAGGCCAGTGTCGTGGGGCGATCCGATCGGATCACATGGCTTGCTTCCACATGGCTGGCTTGCAGCGCGTCTGCCAGTTGATGTCCGAACATATCTGTCGACAAGCCTGTCAACAGACCCGCCGGCGCGCCCAGCCGACCCAAAGCAATGGCTGTGTTGAAGACGGCACCACCGGAATGGGGTACGAAACCGCGCGACCCAGAAACGGTTGGCTCGGCGATCATGTCGATCAGGGCTTCACCGCAGCACAAAATCATGCCGTGGTCCTTTCTGTAACAGGGTCAGGCGGTCAGTTTACCGCGCGAGCGCACTTTTACAGAAATTGTTAGCGCCAACAATGCCAAATTCATCCTGCTCTGACACATACAAGTTCATTGAGCGCCGCAAGTCACTGAACCGCCCACCGGCGTTAAAGGCATCCCGGAACGCTTCTTTGAAGAGCCAGCGGTTTTTCTCGGCCACGCCACCCACAAGGAAAACACCTCCTGTCGGCATGTAGGCGACGGCCAAGTCGCCCATAACAGCCCCAAGGTGGGTTTTGAACATATGCGCAGTTTTGACCGCAATCGGGTCGGATTCCGCCAGCGCGTCCTGCAGTATATCCTTAGCGCTGCGCCTTGTAGCATCGGTCTGTCCAGCGGCCATGCAGGCGGCTTGGTACAGAATGGGAAGGCCAGTGCCGCTGAGGAACATTTCCGCTTCGATCACTAGGCTGTCATCAAAGAAGCACTCGGGCGCGATATTGCGTGCCGCTTTGAAGACTTCGACCTCATCCTCGTGGCGTGGGGACAGGCCGACATGGCCACCTTCACCCGACGCGGTATGGTATCGCCCTTGGGAATACAGCAATGCGCCGACGCCAAGGCCTGTGCCGGGGCCCACAACCAGCCGCGTTCCGACTGGCGGTGTCTCAGCCCCTTGCAGCACCTCGACATGATCACCGGTGATTTCGGCGACCGACCAGGCGGCGGCGGTGAAGTCATTGATAACAAACGTATGCTTGGCGCCCGTAGCTTTGCCGATATCGCGTTCAGACAGGTCAAGATGCGCATTCGTCAACCGGATTGTCCCGTCCTTGACGGGTCCAGCTCCGGCCGCAACGACGGCGCGTGGATCGGTGCCAATCTCGTCGCGCAGGCTGTGAAACGCATCCAGAAGCTCTTGCAACGACCCGGTTGGGTATTTGCGAAGGTCCGTCAGTTGTCCGTTCGAGATGACACCCAGTCGTGTGTTTGTGCCACCGATGTCCGCGACAAGGTTCCAATGCTCGTGCATGGTTCCGGCAGGCTGAGCCATCGGCAGAGAAACAGACCCACCGGACAATGCCGATTTCAGCGCGTTGTACGAGGCTTTGGGCGTCCGTTCGAGCGTATCGAAATCTACATCAACCAACCCGAACCGCTTTTCATAACCAAAGGACCATTCGTAATTGTCCAGCAGCGACCAGATGAAGTAGCCCTTGACCGGAACAGCTTCGTCCAGCGCCGTCTGAACTGCACCAAGGTGCTGGTTGAGGTAATCAATGCGGTCGTCATCTTGCTTGCGTTCCGGGCTCGCCATGCCGTTTTCGGTGACATATATCGGCAAGTCGCCGGTATAATTGCGCATCGTACGGGTCAGAAAGCGGGCCAGGGCATCGGGTTCAATTTCCCACCCCATCTGTGTTTTGGGAAGCGTGCCGGGTACTTCTTCCAGGCTTGGCCATGCGGTATCGGCAGGCGCGATCAGTTTGCGGGTATAGTAGTTCAGACCACACCAATCGACGGGTGCACCAATGGTGTCAAAGTCGTCTTGCCAGCCGGATGGAAGATGACGTTCCAACCCGTCCAGAACATTTTGCGGATAGGCTTTTTTGAACACACCACCTAGGAAAAACCGGTTGTAGATCCCGTCATAAAGATCAGCCGCCTTGCGCGCAGCGGGGCTGTCATCGGCAGGTTCGGCCCATTCCAGATTGAACACGGCGCCCAGGTTTGACATGCCCAGACCACGCATCGCCTCAATGGCGCGGCCATGGGCCAGCAGAACATGATGCATGGACCGTGCCGTCGCGCGAATGTCGCGCATTCCCGGTGCATGGTGGCCTTCAAAATGGCTCAGCCAGCTGACACACCACGGCTCATTGATCGGCGCTACACTGTACATGCGGTCGCCGATGCGGCTCATGATGACCTCGGCAAAGTCGGCAAACCAGTTTGCGATGTCCCGGTTGCGCCAGCCGCCCAGATCAGCAAGTGGAGAGGGCAATTCCCAATGATAGAGGGTCGCACAGGGGCGAATGCCGCGTTCCAACAAGGCGTCGGCAAGTCGGTCGTAATAATCCAGACCTGCCTGATTTACCGGGCCACGCCCTTCGGGTAAAACGCGCGCCCAGCTGGTCGAGAATCTGTAGCTATCAAAACCAGCATCACGCACAAGATCGAAGTCTTGGGGGAAGCGGTTCAAGTGGTCACAGGCCAGATCTCCATTTTCGTTTCGCACCACGTTTCCGGGCGAGGCCGCGAAACTATCCCAATGGGTTTTTCCCGCGCCACCCTGTGCGTGCCCTTCGATTTGATAAGCCGAGGTTGCGACACCAAAGAGAAAGTCATTGGGGAAGTCCGAACGAGTGTATTTCATTTTTCAGAACCTGTCTGGAGCGGGGCCGGTTGAGCCGCCAACTACCAGTTCGGCCTCCAGCAATCTAGTTTTCACCGGGTCTTCCGGAGATTTGATGCGTTCGATCAGCATTTCAGCCGCCATTTCTCCGGCCCTACGTACAGACGACCGTGTAGCGGTGAAAATCGGTACGTCCTGACCGTTCTTGAGGTAAGATAAGTCGTCGTCATGGGCGATGACCGAGACATCTTTGCCCATCTTCAAACCCGCTTCGTTAAGCGCGCGACGCACTCCGATAGCGGAAATCATAGAGGCTGTCAGGATGGCCGTAGGTGGGTCATCGAGGCGAAGCATGTCGCGGGTTTCATGGTGGCCATAAACCTCGGTCATCTCGGCGCTGCGCATCAATTCCGGGTCGGGGGACAGACCTGCCTCATGCAGGGCTTCAAGATATCCGTCACGCCGACGTTGAGCGAAATCCATATCCTCAAGCCCGTTGATCAGGGCAATGCGGCGATGCCCAAGGTCGATCAGAAAACGGGTGGCGCGCAGGAAGGAACTTTTGTTGTTCACGTCGATCCAGTCATAGGGCACGTCCACCCCGGTTGATCTGCCATGAACGATAAAGGGCACGCCCATTCTGGTTAGGACCTCGATCCGGTGTTCGTTGACCTTGGGGCCTTGCAATACAATACCATCGACCGCGCCACGCTGGAAAAGACTGCGATAGGCTTCCTCGATCGAGGTGTCATCTGCATTAGTGAACATCATGTCATATCCATGATCCGAATACTTGCGTGCAGCACCGGCGACAAAATCACCAAAAATCGGGTTCACCATTTCATGCTGGGATGAGGAGGGAATCACGTGCCCAATCACCATCGAGCGCCCTGTTGCCAATCCCTTGGCCCGACTGTTCGGTCGATAGCCATGCTTGGCAGCGGCGGCTTGGACGCGCAGGCGCGTATCCTCGTTCACCTCGGGGTAACCATTCAGCGCGCGGCTGACAGTGGTTTGAGATAAACCAAGGATTTCTGAGAGCTGCTTTAGATTCATCTTTGCCTCAAAGCGCCTTCAAATTTGATCATTTTCAGATTTGCGGGCGCCTCCCGCCCGACTGCCACATCTTGCTGGCACTGCCCTGAATATTAATAATATAGGCAACAGTAAACAGATTATTGACAAAAATTGAATGTTAGCGGATAAAGTGCGTTATCCAAAGCGCTTTGAAAATGAGTCTCAAAGGCGCGAGCAAAGTTGGGAGGAAACTTCATGAAACACTCGCTTTATGCAGGCGCGGCCACGTTCGCCCTGATGGCGGGCGCGGCGTATGCCGACAAGGTCACCGTGTTCGGCCCGTGGCTGGGGCCTGATCAGGAAAATGTCGAAAAGGTTTTGGACGGCTTTGCCGCAGCGACCGGGCATGAGTACAGCTATGTCGGCTCGGACAGCTTTGAGCAACAGATCAGAATTGATGCCGAAGCCGGATCGGCGCCCAACGTAGCAGTGTTTCCCCAACCCGGTCTGGCATCAGATATGGCCAAGGCGGGATTCCTGACGCCCCTGAGTGAAGGAACTGCGGATTGGATTCGCGACAACTATGCGGCCGGTCAGTCGTGGGTGGATCTGGGAACCTATCAGGGCCCGGACGGGCAGGACCATCTGTATGGGTTTTTCTACAAGGTCGACGTGAAATCGCTGGTTTGGTTTGTGCCGGAGAACTTCGAAGACGCCGGCTATGAAATCCCGACCACGATGGAAGAACTGAAGGCGCTGACCGATCAGATCGTTGCAGATGGCGAAACGCCATGGTGCATCGGGCTGGGGTCCGGCGGAGCGACCGGTTGGCCAGCGACTGACTGGGTTGAAGACATGATGCTGCGCACGTTGCCGCCCGAAGATTATGACGCCTGGGTCGCCAACGAATTGAAATTTAACGATCCTAAGGTTGTCGCCGCGATTGAAGAATTCGGAGCGTTTGCGCGCAACGACGATTACGTGGCCGGCGGGGCCGGTGCGGTTGCAACAACTGACTTCCGCGACAGCCCGAAGGGTATGTTCAGCTCGCCTCCGCAGTGTTACATGCACCGTCAGGCCTCGTTCATTCCCGCCTTCTTCCCCGAAGGTACGGTTGTGGGCGAGGATGCTGACTTCTTCTACTTCCCGGCCTATGAAGGCAAAGACCTCGGCAGCCCGGTTCTGGGCGCGGGCACAGTTTGGGCCATTACCAATGACAGCCCGGGCGCGCATGCGCTGATGAAATACCTGGAAACGCCCGAGGCGCATGAAGCCTGGATGGCTCTGACCGGGTTCCTGACGCCGCACAAAGGCGTCGATACCTCGGTCTTCTCAGACCCAACGCTGAAGAAGATGAACGACATTCTTCTGGGGGCCACCACCTTCCGGTTTGACGGTTCCGACCTGATGCCGGGCGGCGTGGGTGCAGGCACCTTCTGGACTGGTATGGTCGACTATACGGGCGGAACACCTGCCCAAGACGTCGCCGACGAAATCCAGTCCTCGTGGGACGCGCTGGACTAAAGCGTCTGAGATTGGGCAACCCGCTCTGCCGGGTTGCCCGAACCCATCGTCGCAAGGGAGAGCGGCATGCACCCGGCATTTCAAGGCCTGCTGACCATCGCCATCGGCGTGTCAGGTTGCGTGGGCTACTTCTATCTATCCAATCAGTTTCTGGACAGAGTTCTTTTCCCGCCTCGGGGGCCGAATGCTGGCCGCAATATCAACCGCGCGAACATGATCCGACCTTGGTTGTTTCTGTTTCCAGCGCTGGCTGCTTTGGGCTTGTATCTGGCCTATCCGGTTGTCGAAACCCTGCGCCTGTCACTGACTGATCGTGTCCCGGGCGGCGGCTACAAATGGGTCGGGCTGGACAACTATATCCAGATGGCCAAGGAGCCCAAGTTTTGGGAAGCGATGCGCAACAACATGTTCTGGCTGATCATTGTGCCTGCAATGTCGACGGCCTTTGGCCTGTTGGTGGCACAGCTGACTGACCGCATTCGTTGGGGCAATCTCGCCAAGTCGCTGATTTTTATGCCAATGGCGATCTCGTTCGTGGGGGCATCGGTTATCTGGAAGCTGGTCTATGACACTCGTCCGGCTGAGCAAGACCAGATTGGCATGCTCAATGCGCTCTATGTTTTCTTTGGCGGGACTGAGCCGCAGACTTGGCTGACGATACCGTTCTGGAACAGCTTCTTGTTGATGGTTGTCCTCATCTGGATCCAGACTGGTTTTGCCATGGTTATCCTTTCGGCCGCCCTGCGCGGAATCCCCGAGGAAACGATTGAGGCCGCTATTCTGGATGGCGCCAACCCGTTTCAGATATTTTTCCGGATCAAAGTGCCGCAGATCAAAACCACCATCCTCGTCGTCTGGACCACGATTACGATCACCGTCCTCAAGGTCTTTGACATCGTTTTTGCAATGACCAATGGCCAGTGGGAAACGCAGGTCTTGGCCAACTACATGTATGACAAGCTGTTCCGCGCCAACGACTGGGGCGTCGGGTCCGCTTCGGCCATGGTGATCATGCTCCTGGTGGCTCCGATCCTTGTCTGGAATGTGCGCAACGCGCGGAAAGAGATGGAGTAGGGTCATGAGCGATATTGCAGGAACCAAACCCGCCCTTCGCTGGGTCGTCCATGCCTCGGTTCTCTTTCTGGTGGTCCTTTGGGTCGTACCCACGCTTGGCTTGCTGATTTCGTCTTTTCGCACAGCGGACCAGATCGCAACCAGCGGCTGGTGGCGGTCGCTTTTCCCATCCGAACAAAATCTGACCCTGCGCAGCGCTGCCCCGGATACCCAGGTTCTAGAAAACGGGCTGTATGTGATCGAAGGCAATCTGTTTGACGAAGGGACGAAGGCGACAATCTCAAAATGGGGCGTCAGCTCTCGTGCAGTTGATGCCTTTTCCCCAGGAGATACAGCGGAATTGCGCAAGGGCGGCACGATCACAGTAGACGCCACTGGTAATTACCGGATGGAGAACCCGGAAGAGTTCACCGGCAGCCGTGGGTCGCGGGTTTTCGCAACTGCGGAATTGCCGCCTGAGTTTACCTTGGACAACTATCACAAGGTTCTTCTGGCGGAAGACAGTACCGACAGCATGGGGCGGGCGTTTTTTAACACGCTGACCGTAACAATCCCGGCGACGATTATTCCAATCCTCGTGGCGGCTTTTGCAGCCTATGCCTTGGCTTGGATGGATTTCCCCGGGCGCGCTTTGATTATTGCGGCTGTCGTTGGTCTGTTGGTTGTCCCGCTGCAACTGGCCCTGATCCCGTTGCTGAAATTCCACCTGAATATCGGGATTGGTAAAGGATATCTGGGGGTTTGGATGGCGCATACCGGCTTCGGGTTGCCGCTGGCGATCTATCTTCTGCGCAATTACATGGCCGGTCTGCCCCGCGATCTGATCGAAAACGCGCGGGTCGATGGCGCGACCGAGTTTCAGATTTTTACCAAATTGATCTTGCCGCTCAGCTTTCCTGCATTGGCGTCTTTCGCGATTTTCCAGTTTCTCTGGACGTGGAATGACTTGCTGGTCGCCAAGGTGTTCCTGATCGACGCATCCGGACAGACCACCGTCATGACCAACCGTATCGTCGAGCTTTTGGGCACGCGCGGCGGGAATTGGGAAATCCTTGCCACAGCGGCCTTTGTTTCGATCATCGTCCCGCTGATTGTTTTCTTCGCAATGCAAAAATACCTGGTCCGCGGTCTGTTGGCCGGGTCCGTTAAGTAGAGGCGTCTGATGAACGTGCAGAACACCGTGAAACTCGAAACAGCAACCAAAGCATCCGCCGACTGGTGGCGGGGCGGGGTGATCTACCAGATCTATCCACGCAGTTTTCAGGACAGCAACGGCGATGGAATCGGAGACCTTAGGGGTATCACCCAAAGGCTTGGTTACATCGCTTCGCTTGGCGTCGACGCGATCTGGATCTCGCCATTTTTCAAATCGCCGATGAAGGATTTTGGATACGATGTCAGCGACTATCGTGATGTCGATCCGATGTTTGGCAGCATGGAGGACTTTAAAGATCTCTTGGATCAGGCGCATTCAGTTGGGCTGAAGGTGATGATCGACCTTGTGTTATCACACACGTCGGATCAGCACCCATGGTTCAAGGAAAGCCGGTCCAGTCGAGAAAATGCCAAATCCGACTGGTATGTTTGGGCTGATCCCAAGCCCGACGGCACGCCGCCAAACAACTGGCTGTCGATTTTTGGCGGGTCTGCATGGCAGTGGGATTCCCGACGCCTACAGTACTATCTGCACAACTTCTTGACGTCGCAGCCGGATCTCAACTTCCATTGCCCGGACGTGCAGGATGCATTGCTGGATGTGGCGCGGTTCTGGCTGGACTTGGGCGTGGATGGTTTCCGTCTGGACACGATCAACTTCTACTTCCACGACAAACAACTGCGCGACAATCCTAGCCTGCCGATGAATCAGCGCAATGCCTCGATCGCGCCGATGGTGAACCCTTATAACCATCAGGATCACCTCTATTCCAAAAGCCAGCCTGAAAACATCGCCTTCCTCGAACGGTTGCGTGCGCTGACGGACGAATACGAAGGTCGTGCTTGTTTGGGAGAGGTTGGCGACGCTCAGCGCGGTCTTGAGATCATGGGAGAATACACCAGCGGTGATAGACGCATGCATATGTGCTATGCCTTTGAGTTTCTCGAAAAACGCGCTTTGACCGCCGCATATGCCAAGCAGGTGTTTTATCAGTTGGAAGAAAAGGCTGGCGATGCATGGCCTTGCTGGGCGTTCTCAAACCATGATGTTCAGCGCCACGCGTCGCGGTGGGGTCTGGACGACGCAGCCATCCGTCAACATGCAGTGCTGATGATGTGCCTGCGCGGATCAGCATGCTTGTACCAAGGCGAAGAACTTGGCCTGCCCGAGGCGGATGTGCCCTTTGATCATCTGCAGGACCCCTACGGCATAGAATTCTGGCCGGAATTCAAGGGCCGCGATGGCTGCCGCACTCCGATGGTTTGGGCTGCGCAGGACGAACAGTCCGGGTTCAGTACTGGTGCCCCCTGGTTGCCCGTCAGCCAAGCTCAGGCCGAGCAAGCGGTAGACCGGCTAGAGCAAGAGCCAAATTCGACGTTGCACCATTATCGCCGTGCCATCGCGCTGCGCCACGCGCATTCCGCATTGATGTCTGGCCATCAGCGCGAGATGGCGCAGTCTGGATCGATCCTTACCTTCCTGCGTGAGGACAATGCCCAACAGATATTCTGCGCATTCAATCTGGGATCTGACAGCGCGGAAATCACACTGCCCGACGGTAACTGGCAGGTTATCGGGGAGGAGTTGGGCGGCGTCGCAGGGGCGGGGACAATAACCCTCGGTGCGGCCCAATTCTGTTTGATGGCTCGGGTACAGGGGTAAGTCATGTCTGAACTCAATCTCACGGATGTCGCTAAAACGTATGGCAATGTCGATGTCCTAAAGAACATTAACCTCGACATAGAACGCGGTGAATTGATTGTATTTGTCGGGCCTTCGGGTTGCGGTAAATCCACATTGCTGCGCATGATTGCAGGGCTTGAAAAGATCACTGGTGGAACGCTTGAGATCGAAGGTCAGGTGATGAACGACGTACCACCCGCGCAACGGGGCATTGCGATGGTTTTCCAAAGCTATGCCCTGTATCCGCACATGACAGTGCGCGAGAATATGGCCTTTGCATTGAAAATTGCCAAAATGCCATCGGACGAGGTCGACGCAGCAGTTGACCGCGCAGCTCGTATCCTACAGTTGGAACCGTTTCTGGACCGACTTCCTAAGGCCCTTTCCGGTGGTCAGCGGCAACGGGTTGCAATCGGCCGGGCGATCGTGCGCGACCCCAAAGTCTATCTGTTTGATGAGCCTCTTTCCAATCTTGATGCGGCGCTTCGCGTCGCGACTCGCATCGAAATCGCACGCCTGAAAGAGGCGATGCCCGACAGCACGATGGTCTATGTCACCCACGATCAGGTCGAGGCGATGACATTGGCCACCCGGATTGTCGTCTTGGCCAACAAGGGGATCGCACAGGTTGGCACCCCTCTCGAACTGTATGAAACGCCTGACAATGAGTTTGTCGCGCAATTTATTGGCTCACCTGCAATGAACCTTTTGCCGGGGGTCATCACGCAGACTGGTGAGCGCACCGTCGTAAAACTGGATGGTGGTGGGACCGCGGTGACCAGCATCCCAACCGATGCAGCTGACGAGCGTAAACAGGTGAATATCGGAGTGCGTCCCGAAGACTTTCATCCCGTTGAAAGCAATCCGATTATGGAAGGGATTGTGGACTTTACCGAAGCCCTTGGCGAGGTCACGCTGTTGTATTTTGCGGCAAAAGACGGGGAGGACGCCACAATCGCAAAACTGCCGGGCGTCCAAAAAAACATGCGGGGTCAAACGGTTGCCGTTTCGGCAGATCCGGGCAAGGTTCACCTTTTTCACCAAGGTCTGTCTATGAGAAAATAACTGTAACCCATACCTGATGGATCGAAGGGTGCTATGCAGTACGCGAATGCCCCTTTTCATACAGCTTGGAAAGTTGTCTGGGCCCCGCGGCAGCAAGTCCCGGGATCTGTGTGCGTTGCCAAAAGCATGCAGTTTACGACTGTTTTTGGCGTGATTTCTTTCGGTCTGGCATGACAGAACCCGCTTTTCCCCAATTGGATTGCGGCCCAAAATCTGGTCCCGGACCGGACGGGCAACTGTGTTAATTTCTTAAGAAACGTTGCAGAAATAGGCTGCTTCGGTCTCAATATGTGACTGCGGACCCAGGGGTTAACTAGCCATATTTGCTAGATTAAATCGCAATCTGGACATACGAAATTGCCAATCCGTCACTTTTGGCCTGACAATGCCCCCGCAAAGTTCTAGCGTGGCAACCATAATAACAAAACAACACAGTCCAATAACGGGAGAACTAAAATATGGCTGAACGGAAAACCGTTTCCAGACGCTCGGTCCTGAAAGGCGCGGGCGCAGCAGCACTGGCAGCACCGCTTTACAGCAAAAGCGCGCTGGCATCTTCGGGTGAAATCAACATTTTGATGTGGTCGGACTATCTGCCGCCCGCATTCCTGCAAGAGTTTGAAACTCTGACCGGAATCAAGGTGAACTATACCGGTATCGGGTCGAACGAAGAAATCATCAACAAGATGAAGGCCACCAAAGGCCAAGGCTTTGACATCGTATCGCCGACGAACAACCGCTCGCTGCAGTGGGGGCCGCTGGAACTGTTGCAGCCCTTCGACATGAACAAGGTTCCGATTGATCTGGTGAACCCTGCGATGGCGCAGATCGGCACCGACGCCTGGAACTTTGCTGACAGCGGCGTGCACTGGCTGCCGCATATCTGGGGTACCGAGGGCATTGCCTACCGCACCGACCTGTGGCTGCCCGAGGGCGACGCCCCGTCCTATGGGGACGTCTGGTCCGAAGCAAACGCAGGTAAGACCATGGGTCGCGCACACTCGATGATGCTGGGCGCGGGTCTGTATATGGAAGCCTCCGGAGAGATGGAGCCTGGCTCTGTCTGGGCCGCGTACGGCGACGAAGACACCATGCGCAAGGTCTGGGGTCAGATCACCGACTGGTGCGTCGAGCGGAAGAACCGGATCAAGCTGATCTGGAACGACGCTGACACCCAGAAAAACGGTCTGTTGAACGAAGGCGTTATTGTCGGCCAGACCTGGGATGGTCCGCCGCTGGCGCTGAAATCAGCTGGTGAGCCGGTGCACTATCAGGCTCCGGTCGAAGGTGCGATGGCATGGGTCGACGGTATGTCGATGCCGACCGGTGCGCAGAACATCGATCAGGTTTATGCCTTCATCGATTTTGCCTATCAGGCCAAGCCTGCTGGTGTCGCCATCGATAGCCATGGCTACAACTCGCCAGTTCTGGGTGCCGACCAATATGCGGGCGACACCTACAAGAAGAACTTCGCCGAGGCCTATCCGGGCGACTCACTGGCAAACCTGAACCCATGGCCTGCTGAGGCTCCGTGGTATGCCGAAACTCGGACCGAGTTCGTCAACAAGTTCAAAAGCGCCTGATTGCTTTGACAAGGTGCCCTCCGCCACTGTGCGGAGGGCTATCAACCCGCATGCCACAACGGCGTGACGGACGCTATTTCGGTGCGGTCACGGACCGTACCTGACGGAGATACCAAAAATGAGTGCAGGGGTCGGTGTAGATCTTGAGAACCTGTGGATCCGTTTCGGTGATTTTGTTGCTGTGAGGGATGCAAACGTGAACATCAACGGGGGCGATTTCTTTTCGTTTCTCGGTCCCTCGGGGTGTGGCAAAACAACGATCCTGCGGGCCGTTTCGGGCTTTCTGGAACCAAGCGAAGGCAAAGTTCTGATCGGCGGCAAGGATATGCGGGGCATTGGCCCGAACAAACGCCCGACCGCCCTTATTTTTCAGAACCTCGCGTTGTTCCCGCTGATGAAAGTGTGGGAAAATATCACCTTCTCATTGGAGATCAGCGGCGCAAGCGCAAAAGAGCGCCGAAAGCGTGCCGATGAGCTGCTGGACATGATCGCACTGCCCGACCAGGGTGACAAGCTGCCAAGCGAGTTGTCCGGTGGTCAGCGCCAACGGGTTGCCATCGCCCGCGCGCTATGTGCGGAACCGGACGTGCTGCTGCTGGATGAACCGTTGTCCGCGCTGGACCTCAAACTGCGCCAGCATATGCGCACCGAGCTGCGAGAGATTCAAAAGCGCGTCGGCATCACCTTCATCTATATCACCCACGACCAGGGTGAAGCCCTGACCATGTCAGACAATATTGCGGTCATGCGGGCTGGTGTGATCGATCAAATCGCTGATGGCAAGACTATCTATAATGATCCCAACACTGCATTCGCGGCCTCTTTCGTAGGTGAAAACAACGTATTCCGCGGCAAAATTAAACAGATTATGGGGAACGAAGCGCTGATTTCAACGAACCGGTCTGGTGAATTGGTTGCACGCATCTCGACCGCCAACCAAGGAAAGCTGGCAGTGGGTGATGACGCCATGATGTTCATTCGCCCCGAGGCTTTTGCGATCGCCTCCGATGGTGCGTCAGGCGATCACTTTGTCACCGCGCGGGTGAACCACGAAGAATTCGAAGGTAACGTCTTCAACATCTTTACCGAAGGTGACGGCGGAAAAGAGATCAAGGTGTCCTTGCCAAACCTCGGCCAATCCTTCGATGACCACACAGGCCAAAACATCACGTTGGAATATGAGACCCGCAATGCGGTTCTGGTTCCGGCGGGTGAATTGGCCGCGGAATAAGGGGCCGACTATGCCAGGCTTCCTGAAAGAATTCTTTAACCGAAACGGCATCGGCATGGGCGCCGCAATATTGGGTCTTGTCCTATTCTGGACTATTGGCCTGATCATTCTGCCCCAGCTGTCGATGCTGGATTTTTCCTTCCGTCCGAACCTGCCACCGCCCGAGATTGGCGGGCCCAAGGACGTCTATACGCTGGAGAACTACAAGTACCTGATCTATGGCCCTGAAGGTGGTAGTCAGTCCTATAATGCAGTCGACCTGAGGGTCTTTTTCCGCACACTGCTGGCCGCAGTCTGTGTGACGGTCTTCAACCTGATCCTCTGCTATCCGATTGCCTATTATCTGGGCCAGTCCAAGGGCAACCACATTCGCATCTTCGCGATCATGCTGATCATCCCTTACTGGATCAACGAGATTTTGCGTGCATTTGCCTTGCGGATTATCTTTGGTGAGACCGGTGTTTTGAATACCCTGTTCGTGGGGCTGGGCATCTGGGATACACCGTTTGACTTTATTCGCAATGACATCGCGCTCTATGCCGGTCTGGGCTATGCCTACATCCTGCTGATGATCTTCCCGATGTACAACGTGATCGAAAGTCTGGACAAAAACCAGATCGAGGCCGCGCGCGATCTTGGTGCGCCATGGTGGCGGATTCACTGGCGTGTGGTCATTCCTTACGCCAAACCGGGCATCAGCTCGGGCTGTACCATGGTGTTCATGCTAAGCGCTGGTGCGCTGGCCGCGCCGCAAATCCTGGGCGGACCGTCCAGCCTGTGGTTTACGCAGCTGATTTACCAGCAGTTCAATGACAACAATGACTGGCCGCAGGGTGCCGCCTACGCCATCGTTCTTTTGGTGACCTGTATTCTGTTCGTGCTGGCGATGATGCGCCTGTTCAAGGTGAACATGGGGGATATCGGGAAATGAATAATTCCTTCCTTCGTGTAAGCATCTGGGTCTATCTGGTCATTTTCTTCCTATACCTGCTGGGTCCGTTGGTGATCATGTCGGTCACGGCCTTCAATTCGTCGGCTTTCCCACGGATGACACCGTGGGAGTGTCTGACCTTCCAGTGGTTCGGCGAGCTGTTTCAGGATCAACGCATTCTGAACGGCATCAAGAACTCGCTGATCATTGGCGCCGGAACGGTAGTTCTGTCGGTGGCGATGGGTCTGGCCGGGGCGCTGATGCTGACGCAGATCTGGCCTAAGTTGCGGGCGACCTACTATACGATCATCATCGCTCCGATCCTGATCCCAGGTGTTGTTCTGGGCATCTCGACTTTGGTGTTCTGGGATCGGATCAACCGGATGCTGGGACTGGGTGCAGATAGCTTCCTGTCCAACGGTATCTTTCTGACGGTAATCGGCCAATCCACCTTTATTGCAAGCTATTGCATGCTGGTTCTGGTGGCGCGCCTGCAGCGTTACGATGTGGCATTGACCGAAGCGGCGCTGGACCTTGGTGCAACGCATGCTCAGGCTTTCCGCAAGATCCTGTTGCCCTTCATGCGTCCTGCGATTGCGTCGGCGGCGGTTCTGGCGTTCCTCGCTTCGTTCGAGAACTACAACACCACCACTTTCACCTTTGGTGAATACCCGACGCTGACGATCGAACTGGCGCAAAAGGTCCGGTATGGTATCACGCCCGCCATTTCGGCTCTGGCCTTCATCATCGTGGCGCTGACAGTGTTCTTTGCCTTGTTGAACGAAGCCAAGCTGAAGCGTCAGGAGCTGGTGGCCGCAGCCCGCAAGAGCGCCACAGTTGAGGAGTTGGCCGGCAAGGTTAAGCTGCCCAGCTTATTTGCTGGCAACATGGCGGCTGTCCTACTGGTTGTGTTTGCGGTTGCGACGATCACTGTCGTTGGCACCGCAACGGCCTACAATCCCGGCCAATGCATCGCCAATGTGAAAGAGCAGAAACGCCTGGAAGCGGAACAACGCATTCAAGAGCTGCGCAAGCAGCGCGAAGAACAGCGTAAGAAGCGCGAGGCAGAAGAAGCCGAACAAGGTGGTGCGCAGCAATCCACACCGAAACCATCCAACAACAGTGGTTTTGGCAATGTCTTCGCTCCGAATACTCTGGGTGGGGACGCCGAGGAGGAGAGTTCAGATACTGAAACTCCGCCTTCAAACAACGGTGGCTTCGGGGGCGTGTTCGATCCCAACAGCCTGCAGACTGACCAGTAGGTTCCGAAGTTAAATCCTAAACGTGCGCCCGGAGACGTTATCCCTCTTCGGGCGCATCTTTCTGCGTGACAGCAACGTCACAGGCGTCGACGACGTCACCGTTCCATGCGACCGGTTGCGCATTGTAATTTATTAGGAAAACATGCGTGGCCGTCTCGCGACGGCGCAGCCCTTTGGGCATCGGATATAGGGTAACCTCGGTTTTGCGCGCGGCCATTTCAACGACCCGGTCCCACAATATGTCATCCGGGAAACCTGAAAGATACCAAAGGCGATTTTCACCCAAAAGCGCAGGGGTGCCATCTGCAAATGTCAGCAAATTGGGGGCAGCCCCCGAAACCCTGTCGATCCAATGTTGCGCTGCGCCGCCGCCATCGACGCCACGGCGGATGTTGGGCGGCAGGGTCTCGACCAGATCGACGTCGCATTTCAGACCGTTCAGGCCGGGTCGCGCCCGCGGAATCTGGAAGTCATGTGTGATCGCCCCGCTGCGTGGACCCATGATGAGCAGATCACAGGTCTCCGCCAATTGACGCTCCAAATTATCGCTCACGGTGGCAATCCCCGGAGCAAGGATGAACTTGTAGCAAACACGCGGAAGGTTGGTTGAGGACACGAAGTCCACAGACAAGCCCGCCCGCCGCAAGGCGCGATACGCCGAGAAGACCAGACGGAAATAGTCAAATCCCGCGCCCTGAGGCTGTGTCGACCAAGCCCAATCCGAGGCGTAGTCGAACAGGATGGCAACCTGGGCCTGTGTCTGCACAACGTTGCCGATCTCTGACAATGCGTCCGAAGTCTGCTTTGCCTCGGTCAGAGTTGGGGCAGGTCGGTTGTTGGGTGTCAGCAGCCCCGCATGCATTTGCTCTTGCGCAAACGGGACCTGCCGCCAGCGGAAATAGCTGACGACCTCTGCCCCGTGCGCCACTGCCTCAAGCGACCACAGCTTAACCATTCCGGGTAGTGGCGCCGGATTGTATGGTGCCCAATTCACCGGACCGGGTTGCTGCTCCATCACCCACCAACGCCCACGCCCGACCGCGCGATACAGGTCATGATGAAAAGCCTGCATGTCCGGATCGCCCTGCTGAAGAAAGGCAGTTTTGTGGGCTTCATCCGCCTCAAGCCGGTCAGAGAGGAAGCCAATTGGATAGCTGTCCCATGTGGCGATATCCAAATCTTCGCCAACCTTGAAATGGTCGAAATCCAGCACTCGGCCCATATAGTTGTGCAACAAAGGCGCATCGGTCAAAGCGCGCAGCACATCCACCTGGGCCTTGTTATACGCAACGACCTGATCCGAGCTAAAGCGGCGGAACGCCAGAACATGTGCCGGGTTGGGTTCGGTCACTGTCAAATTGGGCAGATCAATCTGGTCGAAATCGCGATACTCCATCGCCCAGAATATGTTGCCCCATGCCTCGTTTAGCGCTTCAATGCTGCCGTATTGATCCTTTAGCCAAAGCTGAAAGGCATGCAGAGCGGCGGGGCCGTAACTGACGGTCGTATCGTGACAGCCATATTCATTGTCGATTTGCCAGGCCGCAATATGCGGGTTTCGTCCATAGCGTTCACCCATGATCCGGGCAATGCGGACGGATTCTTGGACATAACCCGGATGGCTAAAACAATAATGCCTACGTGAGCCGAATTTTCGTGTATTCCCCAGAACATCCACTGCCAGCATGTCTGGGTGTTTCTCAAGCATCCAACGCGGAGGTGTCGCAGTGGGCGTCCCCAGTACAACCTTGAGCCCAGCCGCCCCAAGCGTTTCGATTGCACGGTCCAGCCAATCCAACTGCAGATCGCCTGGAGCCGGCTCCATTCGGCTCCAGGCAAACTCACCGATCCGGACCCAGCTTATGCCAGTTTCAACCATACGGGCCACGTCTTCGGCCCAAATGGCCTCGGGCCAATGTTCCGGGTAATAGCAAACACCAAGTTCTGGTTTCATAGAAGGACTCTGTGTTCTGCTTGGCCTGTGCCAGCGTCCAATGCACCAAAGGTCATACCATTGGTTGCTTGTGTTTCAACAGTGTCTGCGTCCAACCCCTGACGGGCAGTGGTGCAAAACAACGTTGTCAGATCGTCGCCGCCAAAGGCGGGACAAGATGTATGTGCAGCTTGAAACGAGACGGCATGCCGAAACTGCCCATTTGGATCATAGCAAGCGACACGGTTTGCCCCCCATTGGGCGATCCAGATATTGCCTTCTGCGTCGACCACAGCGCCATCGGGAAAAAGGTCATCAGCGCGCAAGTCGAGAAACACCGTGCTATTGCCTTCGGGCCACCCGGTCTCAGGCTCCAGCGAGCAGCGCCTAACCTGTTGTGTGACTGTATCGGTGTAATAGACGCGGGACTTGTCTGGGGCAAAACAGATCGCGTTCGAGATTGTGACCTCGGGCACAAGCAGGCGTAGTTCGCCCTGCCAGTACCGATAGATCGCGCCCGCCTCTTGTTCGGCGTTTTTTCCCATCGTCCCGATCCAGAACCCGCCCCAAGGGTCTGCGCGTCCGTCATTGGAGCGGGTGACCGGGTTGTCCGCGTCAAGCGAGACGATCAGGTCTTTTTGACCACTGTCCAAACTAAACCGCCACAGACCGGTTTCCGAGGCCATCATTATCGTATCCCGGTCCACCCAACCTGCCGCTGAGACATGTTCCGAAAACTGCCAGCTGTGTTGCTCGCCCCCTGTCTGCGTCATCAATCGTTTGTTGATGATGTCGAACCAGAACAGTTGCTTGCGTTCAGGATGCCACAGGGGTCCTTCGCCAAGCTCACAAGGGCGATCATCAAAAACAAAGCTCATCCAGCAGCCTCGTCATAGGCAGCGACGATCCGCTTGGCCTGACCGGCAATTTCCGCTACCGACATCCCCGGTTTGAACAGGGCCGATCCGATGCCGAACCCGTCTGCCCCAGCCTTGATCCATTCGGCGAAGTTCTCAGGTCCAGCGCCACCAACGGCATAGACCAAAGTACCCGATGGCAATACAGGTCGCAGTGCGGCCAAACCACTTGGTCCGGCGGTGACACCCGGGAACAATTTCAATCCCGTCGCGCCAGCCTTAAGCGCAGCAAACGCTTCGGTCGGGGTATAGACGCCCGGCCAGCTTTGCATGTTAAGCGCGACAGAACGCACAATGACCTCGGCGTCATAATTCGGGGAAACGATCAGCTTTCCGCCAACTTCCGAAACGGCCTTTACCTGCTCGGGGGTCAGAACCGTGCCAGCGCCGATCAATGCTTGATCGCCGAATGAGCTGGCCAACGATTCAATGCTGTTTAGCGGGTCAGGCGAATTCAACGGCACCTCGATCTTGTCGATACCGGCTTCGATCAGGGCATTGCCCACATTGACGGCTTCTGCCGGTTGCAAGCCACGCAAAATGGCGATGATGGGGCGGCTCATGCGGTTTGCCTCGTTAGTTTGCGGGCCTGTGCCAGACCAGCCAATGTGCATTGAGTTGCGTTTGCTGTGTCCACGAAAGCGCCCTGTAGTTGCAGCGCATGTGCGTAGATTTGGGACATCCCTTCAGCACCGATGATTGCCAGCTGCTGCCCCAACCAGTAGGGGCGTGTTGCGCCCAGTTCAGCCCCGATCAAAAGCCCGGATAACTTGGCTCGTGCTGTTCCCTTGTCCTGATCGTGCAACAAATCCGCCGCTCGCAGTCCGAACAGGCGCGCAGCCAATTGTTCGGGTTTGGACAACGCGTCTGCCGTAGCTTCTGCGAAGGCGTCGGCGTCCCAGCCGTCACCGACCGAATGCTTGAGTACTGATTGCTCGGAGAGCAGTTCAAACATCTCACCCGTCATGAACGTTCGAAAGCTCACGACTTCTCCCGCGCTGATCTGAACCCATTTTGAATGCGTCCCGGGCAGGCAGATAACCCCGTCCCAGTTCGGGCGGGTTGCCAGAAAGCCAGATATTTGAGTTTCCTCACCGCGCATAACGTCCGGCGGTGCGTTCTGTTTGAGACCAGGCACCACGAATGCGCGTATCCGGGCAACGGTACCGGGTACCCGTATAGGCGCATCCGGCAGCGGCGCTGACGGGACGGCCGAGTAGGGTGCTTCGACCCAACCTTGCCGCGCACCGACCATGCCGCAAGCCACAACATCGACTGGTTCAGCGCCCAACCAATCTGCGATCAGGTCAAGCAAGGCAGATTCAAACGCATCTCTGTTCAGACGAGCCATGCCGCGGTCAGACTGCCTTTGCGCCAGTACGGTGTCGCCCTGCATGGCCCAGGCCCGTAGTTGGGATGTTCCCCAGTCGACGGCTATCCACTCTGCATTCATGGCATTACCCCGTTACTACAACGCCGCCATCGACGGCCATGCACTGTCCGGTCATCGCGCGGCTGGCATCCGAGGCCAGGAACAATGTCGGTGCGATCATGTCTTCGGGCGTCAGGTGTTCTTTCAGGCACTGGCGCTCCAAATGCGCTGCCAGGTCATCCGGCGTAGCCCACATATCAAGTTGCTTTTGCGTCAAAACCCATCCGGGAGCCAGCGCATTGATACGAATTTTTTGCGGCCCCAATTCGCGTGCCAAAGATCGCGTCATCCCGGTAATCCCGGCATTTGACGTCGTATAAATAGGGTACCCTGCATTCCCCATCATGTAGCTGATCGAGCTGAAGTTGACGATTGAACCGCCTTTGCCAGCCATTTGGCGTGCGGCTTCCTGACAGGCGAAGTAATAGGCTTTGAGGTTCACCTCAATCATCCAGTCCCAGAACTCGGCGGTGGTTTCCTCAAGCGAGTGACGCTTGTCGTTAGCGGCGTTGTTGACCAACACATCCAAAGGACCATGTGCCTCGGCAGCCTTTTGCATAGTGGCGTGCAGCAGTTCGGTATCCGTCATGTCGCCCTGCATGAACAGTGGCGCGCGACCATGTTTGTCGCGCATCTCCTCAACGAATGCGCTGGCGTCCGAGCGGCCGATAAAGGCAACGTTTGCGCCTTGGGCCAAAAAACCGTCCGTCAGGGCGGCCCCTACGCCAGAGCCGCCGCCGGTAATATAGACCGAGGCGCCGTTTAAATCGTGAAAAGTGGCTGGATGGTCCATCAATGGCTCTCTCTGGTCACAAGGCGGGTGTCTTTGCCGACGAGGAAGTCTAGGTCCGCGCCCTGATCGGCTTGCAGCACGTGGTCGACATAAAGTTTCGCATAACCGCGCGTGTAGTGCGGATCATCCGGTTGCCACGCGGCGCGGCGGGTTTCCAGCTCCTCATCGGCGACAAGCAGCTCCAATTCCCCTTTGCTGGCAGAAACCCGGATACGGTCCCCGGTTTTGACGAGTGCCAGCGTGCCGCCTGCCTGTGCCTCGGGGCTGACATGCAGGATGACGGTGCCATAGGCGGTGCCGGACATGCGGGCGTCGGATATGCGGATCATGTCGCGGACGCCTTCCTTCACCAGTTTGGCCGGGATCGGCATGTTGCCGACCTCGGGCATGCCGGGATAGCCCTTTGGGCCGCAGCCCTTCAGGACCAGAATGGTTTCAGACGTTACTGGCAGATCATCCCGGTCAATATTGGCTTTCAAGTCCTCGATGCTTTCAAAAACGTAGGCTTCGGCTTCTGTTTCCAGCAGTGCATCCGTCGCGGCCGAGGGTTTCACAATGGCCCCGTTGGGCGCGAGGTTCCCGCGCAGCACGCGCAATCCCGCGGCGGGTTTCACCGGATCGTCGAAGGGGCGGATGACGTCGGGGTTAAAGCACTCAGCCCCTTCGAAATGGGCCGAGATATCTTTGTTCAGAACGGTTTTTGCGGGGCGCAGGAAGGGTTTCAACTCGTTCAGAACCACGGGCACACCGCCCGCGTAGCAGAAATCCTCCATCAGGTATTTCCCTGAGGGCATGCAGTTCACCAGCAGCGGGATTTCCGACCCGATTTCAAAGTCTTTCAGCGTCAGGTCTATGCCCACGCGGCCTGCCAGCGCGAGTAAATGCACCACTGCATTGGTCGAGCCGCCAACGGCTGCATTGGCCAGAATGGCATTTTCGAACGCTTCCTTGGTCAGGATGTCCGACGGTTTAAGATCTTCGTCCACCATCTCGACAATCCGTTTACCCGTCAGGTGTGCCAGCGCCATACGGCGGGCATCAACGGCGGGCAGGGCGGCGTTGGTGGGCAGGGACATACCCATCGCTTCGACCAAAGACGCCATGGTGGACGCCGTACCCATGGTCATGCAAACACCTGCGCTGCGTGACATGCCGGATTCGGCGTTCATGAAATCCTTGAGGGTCATTTCGCCGGCACGAACGGCCTCGGAAAACTTCCAGACATCTGTTCCGGATCCAATGTCCTTGCCTTGGTACTTCCCATTCAGCATCGGGCCAGAGCTGACTACGATCGAGGGCAGATCGACCGACGCGGCACCCATCAGCTGCCCCGGCGTAGTCTTGTCACAACCGCCGAGCAGCACCACGCCGTCGATGCCATAGGCGCGGATGGATTCCTCGACATCCATCGCCAGCAGGTTGCGGAACAGCATGGCAGTTGGCTTCATTTGGGTTTCGCCCAGTGACATCACCGGGAACTCGACCGGAAACCCTCCGGCCTCCCACACGCCGCGTTTGACACCTTCTGCCAGATCACGCAGGCCCGAGTTGCACGGCGTGAGTTCCGACCAGGTGTTGCAGATACCGATGATCGGGCGACCATCGAACGCGTGATCGGGAAAACCCTGGTTTTTCATCCACGACCGGTGGATGAAGCCGTCTTTGTCGAGCTTTCCGTACCAATGCTGCGAGCGGCGTTTTGTCATTTCTGGCGTTTCTTTTTTGGCTGCGGTTGCAATTGAGTATTTGTGAAAAGATGAAGATCAGGCAGCGCGGGCCGGGCGGCACCAGTCCGGCAGCCAGTCGGCATGAGCGGTCAGCAGGTCGGTCACAAGGCTGCGGATCTGACGCAAGTCCAGTTCGGCGGCGGTATGCGGGTCCATCATGGCTGCGTGATATATGTGTTCGGGGTTCTGCTCAACCAATGCCCGCACAGTCAGTTCCTGCACGTTGATCTGGCTGCGCATCAGCGCGATCAGCTGGGGCGAAATATCTGTTACGACCGAAGGTTGGACACCGTTAGTGTCTACAAGGCAAGGTGTTTCGACAGCCGCGCCAAGGGGGAGTTGAGGGATCTGTCCAGTATTGGGCAGGTTCCCATACGCCACGTAGGGCGTATCAGTCACGATCGCATTCATTAGGTCGGCGGCGAACTCATGGCTTCGGATCACTTCAATATCACGCCCGTCGGTCAGGGTCTTGGCCTGTTCTTTCCAACTGGCGATCTGTTCTTTGCAGCGGGTTGGGTATTCATCCAGCGGGATGCCGAACTGCTTAATCAGGTCCTGGCGGCCTTCTTTGATGAACCATGGAACGTATTCCGCCAAGTGTTCTGAACTTTCCGTGCAGAAATAGCCCAGATGTTCCATCACCTCATACCGCACCTTGTTGGCGCAACGTGGCATCAAAAGCGGTGGTTTGGGGATTTTCCCACTGGTGTATCCCTGCCGCAAGGCCGGATAGAGGTCGCGCCCTTCGTGTTCCAGCCTCAGGAAAAAGGCCACGTGGTTCACGCCTGCCACCTTGTAGCGAAACTCGTCTTTGGGCAGGTCCAGATCGTGAGCCAATTCTTCGACGGTGTTTTGTACCGAATGGCACAGTCCAACATGTTTCAAGGCCGGGAAACGTTCTGCCAGCGCCCATGTGTTGATCGCCATTGGGTTCACGTATTGCAGCAGCGTTGCGTTTGGGCAGAGCTGCATCATGTCTTGTACAACATCCCACAACACAGGAACCGTGCGCAGGCCGCGCATAATACCGCCGACGCCTAGGGTGTCGGCGATAGTCTGGCGCAGGCCGTATTGTTTGGGGATTTCAAAATCCGTCACCGTGCAGGGTTTGTAGCCGCCGACCTGGAAGGCGGTGATGACGAAATCGGCGCCCTCAAGCGCTGCGCGCCGGTCAGTGTGGGTAGAGACGGATGCCCCCGTTCCGACAGAGCGGATCATTGCCTGGGCGACGGCCTCGCTTTCGGCAAGGCGCACGGGATCGATGTCCATCAGCGCAAAATGGCTGTCGGCCAGTGCAGGGGTCAGCAGGGCGTCGCCCACGGTATTCTGCATGAAGATCGTGGAACCCGCCCCGATAAAGGTGATCTTGGTCATGAGGCAAACCTTTGGTTTGACGTTATTTTACGGCACCGAGGGTCAGGCCCGCGATGAAGTGTTTCTGCATGAGGAAGAACATGGCCACCGGCGGCAGAGCCGCGACGATAGAGCCGGCACTCATTAATTGATAGGCCGCCCGAAATTGGGCGTTAAAACTGGTTATTCCTGCTGTCACGGGTTGGCTTTCCGCACCCTGGGTCAGGACAACAGCCCAGAAGTAGTCGTTCCAGATGAAGGTAAAAATCAATACACTGAGGGCCGCGATCGCCGGTTTCATCAGCGGCAGGACCACGTACCAAAAAATGCGCCATTCACTGATGCCTTCAACGCGAGCCGCCTCGATCAGTTCGAAGGGCAGGGCGCGGATAAAGTTGCGCATGAACAACGTGCAAAAGCCCGTTTGGAAAGCAATGTGGAACAAGACGAGGCCGGTTTTGGTGTTGTAGAGACCCAGTTCTAGAGTCAGATCTCGCACCGGAACCATTAGGATCTGAAATGGTACGAAATTGCCGGCAACAAACATGAAAAAGATCCAGATGTTTGAGCGGAATTTATAGATCCCCAGTGCAAACCCGGTCATGCAACTAAGCGCAACGGCACCGATCACTGTTGGAATGGTGATCATGAACGAGTTCAGCAAATAGCGTGGCATGTCCGAGTTGAAGAATACCTGCCCATAGTTGTAGGCACCCTCAAAGCTGGACGGCATCCCCCAGTAGTTCGCGTTGGTAAAGTCGGCTGCCGGCTTGACCGAGAACAGCGCTACCGCCAGCAGGGGGCCGAGCCACAGCAGCAGTGCCAGGGGCAGCATCGCCTGGTAGGTGATCTGAGCCCCGCGGGGTTGTTTTTCGATGGGTTTGGGAAACATCTTAATGCCCCCTTTCTTCGCGGTACATCGACCACAGGAAATAGGCGATGAAGCACAGCATGATCAGGAACAGGATCACCGCGATGGCGGCGCCATATCCCATGCGGAAGCCGTATTCTGACAGCGCGACTTCGAACATGTAATAGGCAAGCACACGGGACGAACCGAACGGGCCACCCTGGGTCATGATCGAGATCAGATCGAAAGACCGAAGCGCGCCAATGATGGTGACAACGAAAGCAATGAAGGTGGCGGGGCGTAGTTGGGGCAGGATGATGTGCCACAGCATCCGCCCTCCTTTTGCACCGTCCAGACGTCCGGCCTCGATCTGTTCAGGATCCACAGCGTTCAGGCCTGTGAGATACAAGATCATGCAATAGGCCGTTTGCGGCCAGAGACCGGCAAAGATGATGCCGTAGGTGACGAAACGCTCATCCCCCAGAACATTCAGCGGGCCGAAGCCGAAAAAGCCCAGGAATTCGTTCAACAGGCCGAAAGTAGGGTCATAGAACCACGTGAAAACGAGTCCAACCACGACCTGAGAGATTACAAAGGGGAAGAAGAACAGCGACTTATAGAGCCGAATGCCCCAGACGGTTTGATTCAGGAACAGAGCGATGAACAGGCCCGCGGGGATTGCCAACAGATACATGATCAACCAGATCAGGTTGTTCTTCAGCGATATGTAAAACGCGTCGCGATCGGCCAATTCCCAATACAGGTCTTCGTAGTTGCGAAAACCTACATATTCCGCAGCGCCAAGCCCATCCCATTCGTACAAGGACAAGTTGAACGATTGGAACACTGGAATGATCACATAGACCATGAAGAACAGCAGACCCGGGGCCAAAAATAGCCAGGGCGCTATGCGCTGTTGATTTCTGTGGAACCAGCTTTCTTGTTCAGGGACATCGACGGCTGACATGCGCTCACTCGGTTTTGGATCAAAGGAGTAAGCCGGGTATGCACCCGCCTTACGCACGAAGTGGTACAGGCCGGTCAAAAGCCCGGCCCGACCGGTTTAGTTTTCGTAGATACGCTGACGTGCGCGTTCCAGTTTGGAAAGGATACGGTCAGCATTGTCCGGCTTGACCATGAATTCCTGGAACCCTTCCATCGACACCTTCGCCATTTCCGCAGGTGCGTCACGATCCCAGAACTGGGCGACGCCACCGGGGCTGTTGGCGGACAGCATCTCAAAGCCTTGCTGCAGGAACTTGTCGGCATCGACGGACGACTGAGCGTTCACAGGCAGCTGGCCCAGGTTTGCGCCGTTGTTGATCTGAGTTTGCTCATCCGCGGAAACGGCAAAGCGCAGGAACTCACGCGCGGCTTCTTTATTCGATGCGTTGGCCGGGATGTGGAAGGTATCAGTTGGCGCATCTTCCGCCAATTCTACATCCGGGTTGATAGAAACGAACTGATAGAAGTCCAATTGGTCGTCGGTCAGTCCCGCTTCGCGCAGCGGAGCAACAGCAAAGTTACCCATCAGGTACGCGGCGGCTTCGCCGTTCACCATGAAGGGCAGGGCCTCTTGCCAGCTGTACGTCTGATGGTTGTCGACGAACGCGCCCATGTCGATCAGCTGTTTCCAGTTGGCGAAGGTCTGCTTGACCCGGTCGTCTTCCCAACTGATTTCGCCATTGGCAAGCTGGTTGTGGAAGTCGAACCCGTTGGTGCGCATGTTCAGGTAGTCGAACCAGCCGCCAGCGGTCCATAGGAACTTGGTGCCGATCGTATAGCAGGCGCGACCGGAATCGACGATCTTCTGGCAGTTCGCCAGCTCTTCTTCCCAAGTCGTTGGCTCGGTCAGGCCCAGTTCGTCAAAGATGTCTTTGCGATAGTAAACACCCCACTGATAGTAGGTGTAGGGTACACCCCACTGCTTGCCGTCGATGGTCATCGCACCTTTGGTCGATGCCAGATTTTCGGCGATCTCAGGTTCGGCCCACAAATCCGATACATCTTCGAACAGGCCCGCCTCGACGTAGGGCTTCATGCGGTTCGCCGCATACCACGTTGCCACGTCCGGTGTATCCGCAGTCAGGAAGTTGCGGATCTGGGTCTTGTACGCCTCGCGGTCGATTACCGTGGTTTCGATCTCCAGTCCCGGATGCTGTTCCGCAAAACGGTCGATCATTGCCTCCATCGTCGCGCGTGGCGCCGGGTTGGAGGTATCGAGAAAGATTCGCAGCTCGCCGGTCAGTTCGGCGGCGACAGGTGCGGCAAGTGCGACACTGGCTGCCAAAGCGGCGGCAGTGCGCTTGTACATGGAATGCATGGTTTCCTCCCTTAGCTTCCATTTTATACTTTTCAGTTCCAAATAATGAAACTGTGTTTTATATATTGAAAACTACACATCAACTCGGTTAGTCTTGTCAAGTCCCTCGTGCCGATTGCGATGGGTTAATTGGAGGAGAACAGGCATCCGTGGCTGGTGACGGAACAATAGGAAAAGCATGTGATGTGCTGGATCAGGTGGCTGCGTTCGCGCGCCCGGTTCGATTCGCAGAGCTGTTGGAAAGCAGCAATTTCCCCAAGGCGACCCTGTATCGGTTCCTGCAAACGCTGACCAATCAGGGAATGCTGTCGTATGATCCGGACCGACAGACATATACGCCTGGTTTGCGATTGGTTCGGCTGGCTCATGCAGCGTGGACACAAAGCTCGCTCGCGCCGATTGCGCGACCGTTTCTGGATGCATTGAGCCGGGAAACCGGGGAAACGGTGCATTTGGCACAGCTTGATTCAAATCAGGTGCTGTACGTGGATAAACGCAATGCGGCCCAGCCGATTGAGATGTATTCGCAGGCTGGCAAGGTCGGCCCGGCCTATTGCACCGGCGTCGGTAAAGCCATGATGGCGTTTCTGGATGAGGCCGCGCTGGACCGCGCCGCGTCTCAGCAAAGCTACCACCGCTTTACCGACAAAACACTGACATCCGAGGCGGCGTTGCGCGCCGATCTCCACCTGATCCGCAGCCGTGGCTATGCCGTCGATGACGAAGAGCATGAGCCCGGCATTATCTGCATTGCCTGTCCAATCCTCACCTCAGGCGGGCGAATGTTGGGGGCGATTTCCGTGACTGGATCGACCGAGCGGATGAATTTCGACCAATTGGAAACCTGGGTTCCCCGTGTTCGCCGTGTGGCCGAACAAATTGGAGCCGAAGCACAGGCCTGGCGGTTCCCCGAGACCCGCCCAAGCGCCGACACAGACAGGATGCAAGCAACATGACAGGTGTGACTCTGAACCAGGCGATCAAGCGGTATGGCGAGACGCAGGTTATTCACGGCATTGATCTGGAAATCGAAGATGGAGAGTTCTGTGTCTTCGTTGGCCCGTCGGGCTGTGGCAAATCCACTTTGCTGCGGATGATCGCGGGTCTTGAGGAAACAACTGAAGGGCAAGTCCATATCGGCGCACGCGACGTAACCCATATGGACCCGGCTAAGCGCGGCGTGGCCATGGTATTCCAGACCTATGCCCTTTATCCGCATATGACCGTGGCCGAGAATATGGGTTTTGGTTTGCGCATGAATGGCGTGGAAAAGTCCGAGATCAACAAGAAAGTGCAAGACGCTTCGAACATCCTCAAGTTGGATCAATACCTCAAGCGTAAGCCCAAAGCCCTGTCTGGTGGTCAACGCCAGCGGGTCGCCATCGGGCGTGCCATTGTGCGGGGTCCGGAGGTGTTTTTGTTCGACGAACCACTGTCCAACCTCGATGCGGAACTGCGCGT
This sequence comes from Ruegeria sp. Alg231-54, assembly GCF_900143525.1. Classification (GTDB taxonomy): domain Bacteria; phylum Pseudomonadota; class Alphaproteobacteria; order Rhodobacterales; family Rhodobacteraceae; genus Ruegeria. The sequence continues at coordinate 161,876 of NZ_FREZ01000003.1, forward strand.
AGAAATGCGGGTCGAGATCGCGCGGCTGCACAATGAAATTGGCGCGACCATGATCTATGTTACCCACGATCAGGTCGAAGCGATGACAATGGCCGACAAGATCGTGGTGCTTCGCGATGGCCGGATCGAGCAGGTCGGCGCGCCGATGGACTTGTATCGGAACCCGGACAATCGGTTTGTAGCGGGGTTCATCGGATCGCCTGCTATGAACTTCCTTGACTGCGATATTGTCGATGGGAAGGTCTCGCACCCAGCCCTTAGCGAACCGTTGGATGTGCCTGTAAACGTACCGGCTGGGATGAACAAAGTGACCCTTGGCATACGTCCGGAACACATCGCAGTGGATCGCGCAGGCGATACCTGCACGGTTGATCTGACCGAAGCACTTGGCGGTGTTAGCTATACGTATCTGCTGACGCCCAATGGCGATAAGCTGATCGTCGAGGAACGAGAAGATCAGCGCAGCAAACAAGGTGAACGAATCGGGCTGTCAGTGCGGCCGGAACGCGCGATGCTGTTTGATCCCGAAACAGGACACAGGCTTCGCTGAAAAATCCATTTTGTAATTTGAGCGCGCCCGACCATTGATCCGGCGCGTCTTCAATTTTTCTGGATTTTGTATCCAATATCCGTTATGGCGATTCCAAAAGCGTGTGTAACCGCCCAGCCATCGAGGAATTTACCAATGTCGACCAATGTGTTCACCGGCACGATGCCCGCTCTGATGACACCATGCAAACCCGACCGGACGCCTGACTTTGATGCGTTGGTGTACAAAGGAAAGCAGATGATCGAGGCGGGTATGTCCGCGGTGGTCTACTGCGGTTCGATGGGGGATTGGCCCTTGTTGACCGATGCACAGCGGATGGAAGGTGTCGAGCGTTTGGTCGACGCGGGTTTGCCCGTTGTGGTCGGGACCGGAGCCATCAATACCAAATCCGCGGTGGCCCATGCGGCCCATGCACAAAAGGTAGGCGCCGTTGGGCTGATGGTCATTCCACGCGTTCTGTCCCGCGGCAGTTCACCTGCCGCGCAGAGGAACCACTTCAAAGCGATCTTGTCAGCCGCCCCCGATGTTCCGGCGATCATCTACAACAGTCCGTATTATGGCTTTGCTACACGCGCCGACCTGTTCTTTGCTCTGCGCGCAGAACATTCAAACCTGATAGGCTTCAAGGAATTTGGTGGCAAAGACGACCTGCGATATGCGGCCGAGAACATTACCAGTCAGGATGATCAGGTAACCCTGATGGTGGGTGTTGATACTGAGGTTTACCACGGTTTCGTAAACTGCGGCGCAACCGGGTCGATCACCGGGATTGGCACAGCCTTGCCGCGCGAAGCGCTGTTGCTGGCTGCTTTGTCCAAAAAAGCGGCGCAAGGCCATGCTGAGGCCCGCCGGCGCGCGCTGGAACTGACCGAAGCGATTCAGGTGCTTTCCAGCTTTGACGAAGGCCCGGATCTGGTGCTGTATTACAAGCACTTGTTGGTTCTGAACGGGGAACAGGAATACCGATTGCACTTTAATGAGACGGATGAGTTGACGGATGCACAACGTAACTATTGCGAACAGCAATATGGTCTTTTCCAGACTTGGTATGCCGATTGGTCGAAACAGGGTGGGGTGATCGCTGAATGCACGTGATCGACAGTCACACAGGCGGCGAGCCGACGCGTGTCATTCTGGATGGCGCGCCCGATTTGGGCTCTGGGCCGTTGTCGGAACGAGCACAGCGGCTGGCTATTGAGCATGAGGCGTTCTATCGCTCTGTCATGTTAGAGCCGCGCGGCCAGCCAGCCATGGTCGCTGCGTTACTGGTCGAGCCGATTGATCCGACATGCGTGACTGGTGTGATCTATTTCGATGTAGATGCCGTTTTGGGCATGTGCGGGCACGGAACCATCGGTCTGGCGGTCACATTGGCTCATTTGGGACGAATCGACGTGGGCCAACACCGGATCGAAACGCCCGCTGGTGTGGTGACGGTCAAGTTGCACGATGCAAACACCGTTACCGTGACCAACATTGAAAGCCGCAGGGTTCATCAGGACATTACCCTGGATGTCGCGGGCTATGGCCATGTCACAGGCGACGTTGCATATGGCGGCAACTGGTTCTTCATCGTTGACCCCAGCCCGATCCCGGTCGAGCCTGCCAATATTCGCCAACTGACGGATATGACGGTCGCCATCCGAGAGGCTTCGATCACGCGCGGGGTTGGCGGCGAAAAAGGCGAACCAATTGACCACGTTATCTTTCAAGATGATTCACCAGATCCGTCAGTTCACAGTCGCAATTTCGTTCTGTGCCCCGATGACAATTATGACCGCTCACCGTGCGGAACGGGCAGCTCGGCCCGACTGGCCTGTCTGGCGGCGGACGGGCGCTTAGCGCCGAGTCAGGAGATCATCCAGCAAAGCGTGATTGGCAGTTCCTATCGGCTGTCCTACCAGCCCGGGCTAAACGGGGGTGTTATCCCCTCGATCACCGGACAAGCATTCGTCATGGCCGAAGCGACGTTGTTGTTCAACGATAACGATCCTTTCAGAGCCGGGATCGAAACATGACCTTACAAGTCGTTGTCATCGGCGCCGGAGTAATTGGGATTACGACCGCGCTCGAACTGCAACGACGGGGCCATTCCGTGCTTGTCTTGGATCGCAAGGGCATCGCGGCTGAAACATCAGCCGGTAACGCCGGGGCGTTTGCCTTTTCTGAGGTCGAACCACTGGCCACGCCCGGCATCATGCGCAAAGCACCGAAGTGGTTGTTGGATCCGTTGGGCCCACTATCTATCCCGCCGGCCTACGCCTTGAAAATTGCGCCGTGGATGTACCGGTTTTGGCGCGCCAGCCGACCGGACCGCTATGAAAACTTGCTTGGTGCACAAGCCAGTTTGATGGCGTTTTCCAAAACTGCGCTTGATCAACTGATATCTACCGTCGATGGCGAGCACTTGCTGCAACGCGATGGGCAGATGCAGTTGTATGAAAGCGAGGCTGAATATCGCGCCAGTTTGCCGACATGGAAATTGCGGCGCGAACACGGGATCGAATTTGAACTGCTTGAAAGCCCGGCCGCAATTGCCGAGATGCAGCCGGGACTCAGCCCTCGGTTCACCCATGCCGGATTTACGCCGAACTGGCTGAACACTGTTGATCCAAAACGATGGGTCGAACACCTTGCTGAGGTCTTTCAGGGTCGCGGCGGTCGGATTGAACGGAAAGATATCCGAACCCTGTCACCGCAGGAAAATGGTGTGCGGGTCGCATGCGCGGACGGAACAATCGAATCGAGCAAGGTGGTGGTTGCCGCAGGTGCTTGGTCTCATCACATCGTGCAAACATTGGGCGATCGCATTCCACTGGAAACCGAGCGTGGATACAATACGACTTTGCCGGAAGGCGCATTTGATTTGCGTATGCACCTAACATTCTCGCGCCACGGCTTTGTTGCCAGCAAAATAAATGGCGGCGTGCGCGTCGGAGGGGCGGTCGAACTGGGCGGGTTAACCTTACCGCCAAACTACAAGCGCGCCGATATTTTGTTGGAAAAGGCGGCGGCGTTCCTGCCTGGACTAAAAACCGAAGGTGGCACGCAATGGATGGGGTATCGTCCATCGTTGCCGGACAGCATTCCGGTGATCGGCCCGTCTCGTAAATCGGCGGATGTCGTTTACGCATTCGGGCACGGGCATTTGGGCCTGACCCAATCTGCGGGAACTGCGGAACTCGTCGGGGCGCTGGTCGATGGGCAAGACCCACCAATATCATTATCGCCTTACGCCGCCACCCGATTTTAAGGAGGGGATATGCGCAGCATTAAGACCATTCATGTCGTGTCGGCCCATGCCGAAGGCGAGGTCGGCGACGTCATCGTTGGCGGCGTCTCGCCGCCGCCCGGTGACACGATCTGGGAGCAACGGACGCATATTGCCAACGATCAGACGCTTAGGAATTTTGTGCTGAATGAACCGCGAGGCGGCGTGTTTCGTCATGTCAATCTTCTGGTTCCGCCCAAACATCCCGATGCTGACGCCGCCTTTATCATTATGGAACCCGAGGACACTCCGCCCATGTCCGGTTCAAACTCGATCTGTGTTGCCACGGTATTGTTGGATAGCGGGATCATCTCGATGCAAGAACCCGAGACAATTCTGACGCTTGAAGCGCCCGGAGGCCTGGTTCGCGTGCGCGCTGAATGCCGGGGCGGTAAGGCAGAACGGATCCACGTGCAGAACCTCCCCAGTTTTGCAGGTAAGCTCTCTGTCCCGTTAGAGGTTCCGGGTTTTGGCACGCTGACTGTTGATACGGCTTTTGGAGGCGACAGTTTCGTGGTTGTAGATGCCGCTAAGCTGGGGTTTGACATAACCCAAGACGAAGCGCGTGAAATCGCCCGTACCGGCGTTACAATTACGAATGCCGCCAATGCCCAATTGGGGTTCTCGCATCCCGAGAACCCGGATTGGACCCACATTTCCTTTTGCGCTTTTTGTGGCCCGCTTGAAAAGACCCCGACTGGTTGGCGCGGTAAATCTGCCGTTGCGATCCAGCCCGGAAAGGTGGATCGCTCGCCCACTGGCACAGCGGTATCTGCGCGCATGGCGCTAATGGCGGCCAAAGGGCAGATGGCCGTAGGGCAAACCTTCGAGGCCGTCTCGATCATCGACTCGCGCTTTACCGGGCGAATTGTTCAGGAAACGCAGGTTGGCGCCCAACCCGCTATCATACCAGAAATCAGCGGGCGCGGCTGGATCACCGGAACCCATCAGCACATGCTTGATCATGACGACCCGTGGCCGGATGGCTACCGTGTCCGAGACACTTGGGGCGCTTAGTTTTTCAGCACTACTTCAAGAAACGAGGGCTTTTGTGTGCCCCGTGTCAATATGCGCGGCCACAAGACGATTGATCCCAAGCCAATCGTGATTTATGGGAGGCCCAGTCAACGCAGAGTCACTGTTGGGCGGTAGGTTAAACACGCCCATCCTTAGTCACCCGTTTGTGGCACACTCTTGGATCGCACGCCCCGAAAGGCTTAAAAAGGTAAAAGAATATGGCAGATAACTCAAACTTCGACATATTGTATACCATTGTAGACGAAGCGCCCGAACTGGCCAGCGCCTCGTTCCTGCCCATCATTCGCAAGTTTGCCTCGGCAGCGGGTGTCAGTGTTGGCACCAAGGATATTTCATTGGCAGGTCGTATTCTCTCGACCTTCCCAGAAAAACTAACTGATGCACAGCGCATCACCGACGATTTGGCCGCATTGGGCGAACTGGTGAAAACGCCGGACGCCAACGTTATCAAACTGCCAAACATCTCGGCATCGGTTCCGCAACTTGTGGCAGCCGTTGAAGAGCTACAGTCACAAGGCTACGACATCCCGAGCTACCCCGAAGAGCCATCGACCGATGAGGAAAAAGCAATCCGCGCGCGTTATGACACGATCAAAGGCTCGGCCGTGAACCCGGTTCTGCGCGAAGGTAACTCGGATCGTCGCGCGGCGCGTGCGGTGAAGAATTATGCTCAGAAGAACCCGCATTCGATGGGGGAATGGGCGTCGGACAGCAAAACCAAAGTGTCGTCGATGTCTGGCAATGATTTCTATGCCAACGAGAAGTCCGCCACCATTACCGCCGCTCAGGCCGGTGATGCCAAGATCGAATTTGTTGGCAAAGACGGCAGCGTCACTGTCCTGAAAGACGCCTGGCCTCTGGCTGAGGGCACAGTTGCAGACGCCACTTTCATGTCCGTCAAGGCACTGTCATCCTTCCTGACAGATGCGATTGAGGACACCAAGAAAGACGGCACGATGTTCTCGCTGCACATGAAAGCCACGATGATGAAGGTCTCGGACCCAATCATCTTTGGCTTTGCGGTCAAAGCCTGGCTGGCCCCGGTATTCGAAAAATTTGGTGCTGAACTCGACGCTTTAGGTGTGAACCCGAATTCCGGCTTGGGCGATTTACTGGAACGTGTTCAGGGCAATGCCGATATAGTGGCTGCCATCGAAGCGATCAAAGGTGATCGCCCGTCCATGTATATGGTCGACAGTGACAAAGGTATTACCAACCTGCACGTGCCGTCAGACGTGATCATCGATGCCTCGATGCCCGCCATAATCCGGGCAGGCGGAAAAGGCTGGAACGAGGCTGGTGCCAAGGGCGACACCAATTGTGTGATCCCCGACCGCTGCTATGCATCGGTTTATGATGAGAGCATCAACTTTTTCAAAGCCAATGGCGCGCTGAACCCTGCAACTGTCGGTGCTGTCGCCAACGTCGGCCTGATGGCGCAAAAAGCGGAAGAATACGGTTCGCACCCGACGACGTTCCAAGCGCCGGCCGACGGCACCATCCGTATCGTTTTGGCCAATGGCGAGACGCTGCATTCGCATGACGTTGAAAAGGGCGACATTTGGCGTGCCTGCACTGTGAAGAAGGCTCCGATCGAAAACTGGATCCAGTTGGCCATGGACCGTCAGCGTTTGACCGGGTCCGAAGCGATCTTCTGGTTGGACGCAAACCGCGCCCACGATGCGGAACTGATCAAATACGTCAAACCAGCGCTTGAGGCGGCTGGTGTGGTCGACAAGTTCCTGATCATGGCTCCGCGCGAGGCGACCCGCCAGTCGTTGGAAACCATCACGGCAGGCAAGGACAGCATCGCTATCACGGGCAACGTGTTGCGCGACTACCTGACTGACCTGTTCCCGATCCTTGAACTGGGCACATCGGCAAAAATGCTGTCGATTGTTAAGCTGATGAATGGCGGCGGTCTGTTCGAAACTGGTGCGGGTGGGTCCGCTCCAAAACACGTGCAGCAATTGGTTGAGGAAAACCACCTGCGCTGGGACTCGATGGGTGAGTTCTGTGCCTTGGGTGAATCGCTGAACTTCCTAGCCGACAATAATGGCAACGCCAAAGCGGGTGTTCTGGGTGCCGCGGCCGAAGCGGCCACGCAAGGCATCCTGGACAACAATAAATCGCCCAGCCGTAAAGTTGGGCAGCCAGATAACCGTGACAGCCACTATTGGTTCGCACGCTATTGGGCTGAGGCTCTGGCCGCGCAATCGGGTGATGCTGAATTGTCAGCAGAATTTGCGCCGATTGCAAAAGAGCTGGCGGATAAAGAAGATCAGATACTGTCTGAGCTGGCGACCGCTCAGGGTGCTGCCGCGGATCTCGGTGGATATTACCACACCGATCCTGCCAAGACCGCAGCAGTAATGCGCCCCAGCGCGACACTGAACGCGATCATCGGCTGATAAACAGTACCCACGTTTTGCGGCGTGGGTATTTTCGGATTGATGAGATCAATAGAAAAAAGGGCCGACCCCCAAAGTCGGCCCTTTTTTGAGTGAGTGGTCAGGCCGAAGCCTCACCGGTGTAGTTGAATTCACGTTAACTAATCCACGAGTTTTGGAAATTAGGGGATTCCCGTACTTTTGGGAATTTGGGTGCAACCTGTAGCTAAACCGCCTGTTTTAAACGAAAAAGGGCCGGTCAAATGACCGGCCCAATTCGTGCTAAAAGTCGAATGATCAGTTAGATGCTGCGTTCAGCTTTTCATTTTGTTCGCGAAGGGTGTCCGAGATAATCGCGTACCATTCGCCCGACTCACGCATTTCGTTCAGGCCCTTGTTCATCATCGCGATATATTCGCGAGCAAACGGGTTGGTTCGGTGCGCAAGGAAGCTCATCGAGGACAAGGTCGAAACATATGGGTTTTCAACCAGATCAGACGAAGTCAGTCCCATGTCGTTCATGGTCGAAGCGAACAGATCGACCTCAAACGCGGCGACATCCGCCGTGCCGGTCAAAACAGCATCAAGACATTCGCGGGCCGAGTTGGGTTGGACCACAGTTGTGTTTTCGCGGTTCAATCCGACTTCTTCCAGAACAACCATGCTCCAGCCTGACATGCGGCAAATGGTAGAACCTACGAAGTCCTCGAATTTGGTCGCGCTGGCGTAGTCGCTTTCCGGCAATGTGAAGAAGCCGCCTACGATGTCGTATACAGGGACAGAAGCCACAAATTGCGTACAACGCGCTTCGGTTTCTGACGACCATTCGTATGTGCGGTTCGTACAATCCGGAACGGTCCATGCGATCGAAATATCGAACGCGCCAAGCGGCAACAATGTGTCCAGATGCGAGCTCCAGTCATCGACAAAACTGACCGAGTAGTCGCGGCTGTTGCCGGCACGTTGAAGACTGGTCGTAGCCAGACGGGTCATGATGCCGCCGCCGCCCAGTGCTTCACTGGTAAAGGGTTCCCAGCCGTTACCCGCAACCATTTTGATCGGCGGGGCATAGACATTCGAACGCTTGACGCTTGCCGCGCGTTGCTCTTCCGCTGCGATCAGTTCCTGCGCGGACTGACCGTTCGGCAGGCTACCATCCTCACAGGGCAAGGCCAGAACCAGGCCTGGCTCAAGTGCGTTTGGGTTGGTGATGATGTTACGGTTCGCGTTAAAGATCGGCTGATAGTTCGACGTGCCGTATGCCGCGATCGCAATCGTCGCCATCGTGTCGCCGTCCGCAACTGTATAATTGGTACAAGCTTCTTGCGCAGCGGCGGCACCGGCGCTCAGAGCGGTGACGGCGGTGGCCGACAGTACAACTTTCTTTAGGTTCAATTCAAACATGTCCACTTCCTCCAGACTTTTCTTTTAGTTAGGCCACATGGGGCCTTAGCCATTTTCCATTTGATGACGCAGAGCGGTTGAAACGATGTCTCGCCACTCTCCGGATTGCTGCATGATGTTCAAACCCTGATTGAGCGTCTCAAGGATCGCTTCCCCATCCGGATTATCTTTATGGGTCATGACGTTAAGCGACTTGATCGCCGCCAGATTGGGGTTTTCTACAATACGGTGTTCGTACCCCAGCCGTCCGATTGCTTCGAAGGCCAGATGAGCTTCGATCGCGACGATATCGGCTGTCCCGTTCATAAGCGCGTGAAAGCAATCATCGGGTGAAACCGGGCGCATTAGCGAGATCGCCGGTGGGTACAGTCCGACCGCGTCCATGTGCGACAGCGACCAACCTTCGGGACGACAGATTGTTGTACCGGCGAAGTCCGCGTAGGTCAATGTTTGCTCATAGCCCGAGCCCTCGCGGGCAAAGAACGTGTCGACAACTTCATAGAACGGGTTAGAAAAGTTGTATGTATCGCACCGCGCGCGGTCTTTTTCAGAAAGCGTCTCGGCCTCTTCACAGTTTGGACGCGACCAGGGGAAGGTGGCATCGAAAGCGAGTGTCGGCATCAGAAGATCCAGATGCGACGGCCAGTCGTTGACGAACTGGATCTTATAGGACTGTTCGGGCGCGGCGCGCAGCATCGCTGTTTCGACAAGGTAGGTGTAGAGCCCGCGATTGGGCAGGGCCTCGTCGGTGAAAGGCGCATAATTACCGCCAGTGATAAGCAACAACTGACGGTCGCGGATTTCGGGGCGTTCGCCGGCGTCTGCGTTACGGATCAGCGCTGCGGCTTCTGCCCGCGCGGATTCGATCTCATCCTTGGCAGCCGATTTTGCAGCGATCACCGCATCTTCGCTTGCCTTTTTGGCTTCGGCTTCGGCTTCGGCAACACGGGCTTCCGCCTCTGCGATGGCTTTCGCCGCGCGATTCTCGGCGGCCTTGACCAGCTCGGCTGCCATTTCGGCGGCCATGGCTTCGGCTTCAGTCTGCGGCGCGGTCGGTGCGCGCCCGATCTCTTCCAAACAAGGCATGGTCAGAACGTCGCCTACCCGAATGATGTTCGGATTGTTTCCGATCACGTCCCGGTTTGCATCGTAAATGATACGAAAGTCTTCGGTCGAATAAACTTCGATGGATAACTCGCGCAGGCTGTCGCCTCGTTGAATTTCGTAGGTTGAGCATGCCTGTTGTGCCGAGGCGGTACCCGCAGCGGCAGCAAGTGCCAGGCTTGATATGATCAGATGGTTTCTCATGGGTCCTGTTGCTTTGCCTTGTTTAGTTTTTTGTAAGTTTGACAACACCGATTGAGATGTTGTCCTGATCTGGGTCGCCCTTAGCGTTCAGCGCGGCCTGCAGCGCCCCGGCTATGTCTTGTGCAAGCCCGCGGGCATTGGATTGAAGAATGGACTGAATTTCAGCGTTGCTGAGATATTGGAGGCCGTCGCTTCCCAGAACCAAAACATCCGAAGGTGTCAGGCCCAGCGGGGTTTCCGGGCAATCGACCTTTGGAATTGCCGCACCCATGATGACCGAAGTCAGTTGATTGCGGTCAGGATGCGCCAGGGCTTCGGCCTCGGTCAAAGTCCCTTCGGCCAATTGCGCATCAATCATAGGTGCCATCGAGTGATCTTCGTTGATCTGCGACAGCTCTCCGTCCCGGAACAGGTAAAGCGGGCTGTCGCCGATCGAAATCCAGAACAGCCGCTGGCCCAACAACAAAGTGCCCAACATGGTTGAGCCCATGTTGAATCCAGTACCTTGTTCCTCGGAATAACCGGCAATGGATGCATTGGCTTGCATTGCCGCAAGGGGCAACGCGTCGATCAAAGCGGACTCGGGTGTCGTTGAACCTTCAAGCTCGGCATCTAACGCGTCACGCCAGGCCTGGATCACAAGGTCCGAGGCGACTTCACCTGCCGCATGCCCGCCCATGCCGTCAGCGACGACGACATAGCTTGCATTCGTCGCATCGAACATGCGCGAAGCAACCGCGTCCTCCTGCGTGTCACGCTGGCCCTTGTCCAGGATCAGCGCAATATCATATGCCGGTGTCGCCAGCATCTATTAGGAATCCCGCCAGTCAAAGCCGTCGTCACAGAAGGCGGCAAAGCGGACTGATGTTTCGCTGATGCGGATCAGATCCCCGCTGGACAGTGGGACGGTGCTGAGAACCGGCTTGCCGTTCAGACGCACCAGGTTGGCCTTGCCGCCGTGTCCCAGATAACATTTGCGGTCCTCGGGGTCATAAGCAATCACCGCATGGTTGCTGCGGGAAATACCAGTGTCTCCAAAGTCGAGCTGAATGGCCTGATCGTCGTTGCGGCCAATCTGCATCAAGCCCTCGGTCAGCGTTACGCTCGCACCCCGGCCCGGACCACCAGTGATGACCAGCCAACCAACCGGGAAAGACTGTTCGGCATTGTCTGTCTTGGCTGCAGGTTCCGCTGTCTCGATGAGGTCCTGCACATGCGTGTCGGCGCGTTCGAAACCCAGGAAGGTTGTCTTGACGCGACCACGACGATCTTCGGCAGCCGCGGGCTGCGGAACCGGGGCAACTTCAGCCAGTGGTTCTTCGGCGACCGGTGCTTCTGGCACCGGTTCTGCGGCGGGTTCGTCAGAGACTACCTCGATGATCTGTTCCGGCTCGGGTTCCTCGACTTCAAGTACCTCGTGTTCGACAACCTCTTCGACTTCTTCCTCAATTGCCGAGTGCAGCGTCAACACGGTTTCTTCTTCGAGCGCGGTTACTTCGTCTGCCACGTTCTGAACTTCTGCGATAACTTCAGCGACGACGACTTCATCTTCAGCCTCAGTTGCATCTGCTACGTCTTCCTCAGAGAATTCCGGCATTTTCTCTTCGGGCACCAACTCATCGGCTTCTTCGTAGCTGTCCGAGGACATATTGCCGCCTGCCAGCGCTTCGCGCAGGGCATTGAAATCGGCGATTGGTTCGGCCTTTTCCGGCTCTGGCGCTACCGCTTCTTCGGCTTCGTTCTCTTTCGGTTTGCCGGCACCTTCGAGAAGCCGGCTAAGAGGGCTTTTGTATTTGAACATGGTGTCGACACCTTTATTCCTTGGCACAGGACAATGGTCCTATGGGGCTGCTTCTTACCTCTGTGCGCGGTTGCACAACGGCACGGATATTTGTGACAACAAGGTCACTTTCTATTTCCGCGACGGGCCGGTTCCCGTCAGGGGTGCCGAATTTGGCGCTACCCTCAGCAAATACATACTGGCAGATCACATACGAACCGGTCAGATCACTCCTGCGCTAATGGCATGTCAGCATCCGTCTCGACGCCATTGCGCAAAACGCTGAAACGGGCCTGCGGCTGGTCTTCGGAAACGAGTTTGGCCAACAAAACATCAAGGCTGTCCGAGCCATCAATGCCAGTGCCAGAAATTGTCTCTGAGACCAGGACATCCCCTTCCTGCAAGCTGCCTGATGCCTCTGGCGGAACCGAGCTTAGAACTGTTGTCCAACCCGCACCGTCTTTGTTCTGAATTGTGAAAACGTAGCCATTTTCCAAGCCGATCACGCGCATTGCGGGCAGTGCCAACAATCCGTTCTGAGGGCGGGTTTCACCCAATGTGCGATAGCGGGCAGAAACGCGGATGTAGCCGTCCGGGTCCACATTCAGATCGTTCAACACCTGAGCAGCAAAAGTCGTATCTGCCTGCACTGGCTTGCCGTTCAGAGTGAAGATCGTGGCGCCGCGCGTGACCCACTCACCCACAATTGACGCGTCCATATCCTGGTCAACACCAGTTATCGCAATCACGTTGCCGGTCGAAGCCCGGCGGCGTGATGTCTGAAACGGGATGTCTACGTCCCAGTGAGAGAATGCGATCTGTTGTTCTGCCAGATTTACCGGTTCCGCCGGAACAGGCGGCGTCGGCTCGACGGTCGCGGCTTCAGCCGTTTCCGTCGCCGCAGCTTCTTCCTGCTCCGTGACAACCGGATCTTCTTGCGCCTGCTCGACAGGCTCTGGAGTGGATGCGACCTCGGCCTGCGTGGTCTCAATTGGTTCTGATGCCGGCTCCACTTCGGCTGCGGTCACTTGTTCGACCGGGTCCTGCTCGGATGTTTCGACTGCGGCGGTTTCCTCCACCGTTTCCGTTACTACGGGCGCTTGCGTCGATGCGGTATCCTTGACCGGAGTTTCCTCTCCGGACATCAGAAAGAACCCGCCTGCCGCCAAAGCGGCGACCACGGCCACACCCGCAACAATTTTGCCTGCGCCATTGGATCCGCTTTTGACCACGGTATCCACCGCGACCGGAACTTCATCCTTCGCTGTGAACGTGGCGAGCCCGTCGTCGTTCTTGTCCTCATTGCCCAGGGCAATGTCAGTGTTTCCGGCAAGCAATGCGGTGACAACGGCTTCGGCGTTTTCGCTTTCAGCCTTGATCCTGGCTTTCTCTTCTTCTTCGTCTTTTTGGTCCATTGCCACGATCACCGACACCGGCCGATAGTCAAAGCTGTCGAACATAACGCCGGGGCCGCGGAACATGCGTAGCCAATCTAATGCAGTCTGAAGGCGATCCGTTGCGTGAACTTCCATTGCCTTGTCAATGGCTTCCAGGAACCCGTCGGGGTAACCTTCGAAACGCCCCGCCAGCGGTGTGTAGGGGTCCGTCTGACCGTTGTTGAATGCGTTCAGGCGGGTCTGACCGTCGATCGGACGTTCGCCGCTGATGGCGTGATACAGGGTCGCCGCAAGAACATAGAGGTCACTGCTTGGCCCTTGTTCCGCACCGCGTACATAAAACTCATGCGGCGAATAACCATCCTTGATAACCCGCAGGGTCATCAGCGCGGCGGACTGGTGCGCAGCCTGTTCGCGCGCGGCGCCAAAGTCGATCAGCACCGGATCACCATTTTCGTCGATCAGGATGTTGTCGGGCGAAATATCGCGGTGCAGCATGCCGCTTTGGTGGATGAAAGACACCGCCGACAGCATTTTTTCAGTGATCTGAACGATAAAGTCCGGACCAGCTTTGTTTTTGGAATCTTCAACATAGTCCAGCAGATCGCAGCCACGGATAAAATCCATCGCGATATAAGCGGTCTCGTTGTCTTCGAACACCTGATGAACATCGACGATATTGGGGTGTACCAAGCGAGCGTGATTGCGTGCTTCGAGGATAAACAAGTCGATGATTGCGCGCAGATCGTCCTTGTAGTCCGGCTCGACCGGTTCAACCATATCGCCGTTACGACGGCAAAGGGCACCGGGATAGCACTCTTTGATCACAACTTCGCGTTCCAGACTGTCCCGCGCAAGATAGGTGATCCCAAATCCGCCATTGCTGATAAAGCGCAGGATCTCGTACTGCCCGCGCAGCAGCTTGGCGCCTGGTTGAAGACCTTCAATTTTCGGTTCGTCGTGCGTCGCGCCGACGGCCTGGTTGTGGCTCATTTCTTTCCGCCCGTTCTAATCGTTTTGCGGCTTACTTAACTGGGCTTTCAGCCCGCGAACTCACAACCAAACACAACCGCAGGACACTCATGTACGTTAGACGTTTCAAATTTGACTTTATTGGGGCCGCCCGATGGCTTCACTAAGAACCCAGCGCAAAGAAAATCTATATATCGTGTTCTTTCCCATGAGAAAATCTAAATGTAGATTTTCTAGCGGCAATACTTGCGGACTGAGTGCCTGTTTTTTGCGGATTGGTCACTAAATCCGAAACAATAAGCGCGCGATTCTGAGGGCTTCGAATCGCTGCATTGCGGCTCAATTAAAACGGGTAGGCGTCAAGTTCCGGTTTTTGCCTGAACTGAATCGACGCGGCTGCCGGCCCAGGCGAGGTTGTCGCTGAGCTGGGCGAGGATGCTGATCGCGTCCTTCAGTGGCGCGTCACCGCTTTCGAATTGCAGCAGCAAAAGAAGATCAGTGGCCTTTTCAAACTCACCGGGAATCCAGTCGGCTTCAGTGGCGATTTCGCCGCCTTGCTCCAGACGCTCTGCAAAATCTTCGACGATTTCCTGACAGCTGTTCAGGAACGCGGCGGGTTCAATATCCGATGTCTCGCGCAAGTCGTCATAGATGCTAGCAATTGCCGCCAGCCAGTCTTCAAGGATCGGGTTTTCAAGCGGGGGAAGGGCGGATTCCAGCGTCGCATGAATTGAGGGGGCTTCGACCTGCGCTGGTTCAGCTTCTGCGATGTTCAGGCTGGCCAGAAACGGAAGAAACTCCTGCTCGATGTCATTTTGGGCAGCTTCCAAATCCTTCAAACGCCGCTCAGATGCGACTTGCAGGACCTGTTCGGCCAGATTTTGACCGCCACAGGTCTCCCACAAATCAAAATCAGGCTCGGGTTCTTGCGCCATAGCCTTGACGGCGACCGGTGTGCCAATGGGCACGACAGACCGGAAGAATTTACCTTTTTCTTTTTCCAACCGGTGCAGAACACGGTCCAGCGCGTCCCGAACCGGGGGGAGATCCGCGTGGGTTACGGCCAGCAAACTGTTCGAGCGCAACTCTTGCGGAACTTGTGCCCACAGGTGGCGCTCAGTCTCACGCCAGGCATTGGTTCCGTTCGTGCACCAGATGGCACAATCGACATAGGATAATAGGTCCAGAGTGGACTTGTAGGTGTCATCCAGTGCGCCGGTTCCCGGCAGATCGAATAATGAGATCTCTTGCAGGGCAGGGGTATTCAACCCAACCGAGATAAAATCAGGGTTATCAGCCGCGGCTTTTTCCAGCGCAATGCCGGAATAGACTTTGGGCTCTTTGTCCCACCAGCCAACCGTGGTTTCCGGTGCGTCCGCATAGGCCACGATGACCAATGGCAGTTTCAGATGCTGCGGACCCGTGGGCAGAATGTCCGCCCCGGCTAGCATGTTTGCGAGGCTGGATTTCCCGGCCCCGAATTCCCCGGCAAAACCGATATTGACCGCATTCGAAAGCCGTTCGGCATGGAACAAGGCGCGCTCGCGCATCTTGTCCAGACCGGCCTCTGATGGCAGGTTTTCGGTGGCGGTCAGGAAGCGTTCAAGCTTGCGTACTTCCTGTTCGGTTCCGGGAAATTCAATCATTCCGCAGCCTCTGCTAATTTCTTGTCGGCGCTATTGCCGCCGAATACCGCATCCAGATCATCTGCGACACGTTGCGCCTGATCGAATGCTGCCTGTGCTTCTGCACGAACATTGGTTTGGCCGGTTCCGACCCGTTGTTCAAGATGTCCAGCCAACAATGCCAGATAATGGTCAAGAACGGTGTTCAGACGCTCAAGCAGATCGGCGCGCGCCGTGTCCACCAGATCGTCCCCGATCATTTCGAATTCCTGAACGATCATCCGCTCGGCCCGAGCGACCACACTTTTGCGCGAAATCAGCCGGGACAACCAGCTGACGCGCAATTCCACGGTGATGCCCCGGGTAAGTGCCGTGGTATCAGGACGGAACCATCGAACTGCACTGGTGTTCATCCGGCTATCGGCCGGGTCCTGCCAGCCGGGCAGGGCGCGAAGCGCGGCATTGCTGTTCATGTCGACGGCGTAAAGTTCGCTGAGCATTCGCTGCCGCACCACCTGTGTTGCACCCTGAACCAGCTCGCGCATGCGATCCCGCAGCGGTGAAAAGTTCAATTCAGTGTCACCTCCCTTGGCCAACAAAGGGGAATCGCCATTCGGTCCGCGGACAACGGCGGAGACGGCTTCGGATACAGTGTCATCCATGACGCCGCGAAGATTGGCCAACACATCATCCATATCGTCAATAATCTGTGTGGTTTTTTGCGAAACCAGCGCGCGCAGCTCGGCCAATGTTTTGTCGTTTTCGTCGCCGTCGGTCACGTCGGCGGAGTTTTCGTCGTCAATTACGCGCAGATGGGCCTTGGACCGTTCCAGCTCACCTTGCGCAAAACTGTTAAGGTGCTGCCAGGCCATCTTGAGCTGTTCGTCACGGGGCCCTTGGGTCAAGGCGTGCGTAACGTGGCGGCGCAGATCGGGCAGACCAGAGGCGATCATTGCGGCAAAGCGCAAAACGCCCTCACGGCTGATTGGGCCGGGGCCCTGTTTTATCTCTTCTACTCCGTCCAGATATTGCTTCATCTGCTCAGGATGGGCGCGCAGCCAAGCCAGAACATGATCGTGGTTCACGCCGGTATCGTCACCGGTCAAGGCATAGTGGGCCCATTGGGCACTACCCATCAGGACATCAATGTCCGAATTGCCCAGGGCTTTTTCCAGGCCATCCAAAACGTCGGCTCTGACTTTTCCGGCATCCTCGGCCCCACCACCCAACTCGTCCACACGGTTGATGAAAACAACAATCTGTCCCAGTTCCAACGCCTGCATCAGGCGGAACAGCTTCAAGTCCGCCCGCGACAAGGCCTGATGCGCGGACAATACAACAACAAAGAAATCGGATTCCTTGAGGTATTGGCGCGAGATTTCCTCGCGGATCAGCAGCGGGTCGTTGACGCCCGGCGTGTCCGTGACCGTCAGCGGGAACGGAAAATGGCCAATGTCAAAGTAGACCTCGGCCTTGCGCGTGATGTCACTGTACAGTCCCCGATCTGAACCGGGGTCGTATTCTTCGCTGTCGGTCGGATCGTCACCCGCACAAACATAACGGGCCAGATCGTCCGAGTTCAGCTGCTCCAGATCGTGATGCTGACCCAGCAACTGCTCATAGCTGTCGCCCAATCGCAGTTGGGCGCGGGTTTTCATCGCGTCGACCTGCTCTTCAATCATCTCGCGCTTATAGCTGTCCTCGTCATCGGGGAACATGTTGCGCAGCTCTTCGCCCTCGGCGATCAGAGCTTGCCACTGACGGTTATCGAAGAAATGAAATTCGGCCCCTTGGGTTCGACCCGAGGGGTGACCGAAATGCATATCGGTGATCACGGTCGTCCACGGATTAACATCCGAGGGCAGGTATTCGGCCTGCCCCGTAAACCCGTTGATAAGGCGGGACTTGCCAGCCTTGATCTGCCCGACAAATGCAATTGACGGTTTCAGATTTGATAGATCGCCTACAATGCGTGAAATAAACTGGCGGGTCTCGTCGTTGCTGACCCCGTTCATGTCTTCGGCGATTCGAATTAACTCACGACGGTTATTTTCACTCATACTGTTACCCTGGGTACTTGCAATCACAGATTGAATTAGTCGAAAAATTGAATATTACGGGCGCGCTCATTCGGAACGCTCCGTCAGAGATGTCCACAGATTCACAATGGCGCCTAGCTTGCGCGCCTCGTGAACGACCATGGAGAATTCCTTGCCGTCATTCAGGACGGCCAAACCAGAACCTTTACCGCCGGACGGACGCATGACGATCAGTTGCGGATGATCCAGCGCGGCGGCAGCGTCATCATCCCAGCCCGACAGGTCACGTGCGAACTGCGCCAGCAAAGTTTCATCTGCATGTAATGGCTGACCTTCACTACAATCGCCGTCAGACTGAACCATTTCCCCGCCTTCAGCTTTGACCTGGATGCGACCAACAGCCAAACGCTGGCTGCCGAGATAGAACTGGTTGGCCAAATCGCTGGCATCGTCTGTTGGTGCCGCGTCATTTGCGGGCTCGGCAGTGTCCGGAACGACCGCTATGACGGGTTCAGCTGGCATTGCGATCATCGTGCAAGCACTAGCGATTTCGCTAAAAGTGATTCCGACATCGTCCGCTTCCAGCGTGGCGTCCGGCCGCAGAGATATCAGGCTGAGCGGTGCAGGCGCGACGGCAATATCGGTTACCAGCTGCGCCAATTGACCCGCCAGCGTATCGCGCTCTTCGGTTTCAAAATCAGGCGCAACGCCGGACCGGACACGAAAGACATCAGTAACCCGAGAGCTGTTGACCTCGATCGCGAGACAATCGCCATTGGCAGCCGTAAACTCCAACCGACGCGGCAAAACAGTGCCACGGATGGACTGCAATACCTTTTCGCGACGCTCAAGCGCAGTGTCACCAGCAAGCGCGACGGCTGGTTCCAGCCGCGCGACCGATGATCGCCCAATGTCCTCGAGCAAATCGAGTATGTTTGTATCCATCATGCCGTGACCCCCTCTGGTCCCGTCTAAACTGCGGCCGCGACGGGCCCCAGACTGAGATGCGATTTTGTCAGTGCCAACCCTACATTCGCGCTGTTGCGACAGATGTAGCAGACCACATGATCCGGATAGGCCTGCGTCCGCAAGAAAATGTTCAACCGATCCTTTGAAAACACCGCGATTTCCCCAAATCCCGGATTTTCGGTATCAGCATTACCCGATTTCCGCAGCAATGCTTCAAAAGCACCCACGCCGCCGCCCTGAAACAGGTTCGCCACTGCAAGCGCGAGACTGTCCAGCACTTCGGCGTCCTCTTGATCGCGGACACTGGTCCCCAATAACATCCCTGTTTCCATGTCGATATACCCGGCTGCGACGCAGTCGGGTATCGTTTCCATCGCAGATTTCAGTGCGGCTTCGATAGACATCGGGCTTCCCGTCCTTCTACCTTGGTTTCACGTTATAAAACATGCCATTCAGCCCCGCCCTTGTTCCCGGCTTTCGGAAGCGTTGAAACGTCTTTTTTCGCGTCGCGAGCGCCGTGTTCAGCGGCGATCTTGTCGAACTCTTCCAGGAAGGCCACAAAAACCTTTTTCAGGCCTTCCGGGTCTTCGGGAAGATCCTCACCAGCGGTGATCTCGCACCACATCGCCGATGCGCTGAGTGTTGATCCGGCGTCCGCATTCAGCAATTTCTCTAAGGATTCAGCCTCGGGCCCTGTCTCGGACGTTCCGTTTGACATAGGCACGACCTGTGTTTCGATCAGGCCGTTGGATTCGGGTTCCAGTTCGAACTCATCGGCTGCACCATCCGATTGCTCGGCGAGCAATGCAACGATTGACGACACAGATGTGTCAGCGCATTGTGCGTCTGCTTCGGGGTTTTCGGATACAGTATCTTCAGCTGCGTCAGCCAGCTTATCCTCGATCGACGCCAACAGGTGATCCTGACCATCGGAGGCGGTGTCAGACTGATTAGCCTCGCCTTCACCCTCGGCTTCCAGTTCCAAGGTCTCTTCTTCGTCGAAATCCTCGTCATCCAGTTCAAGAAACGCGTTTTCTTCCGAAGGGATCTCGGCAACATCGGCCAAATTCAGAGGCTGACTGGGCGTTTCCCGGAAAAAAGAGCGCAATTCATCCTGATCGGTTTCAGGAGTGGTCTCTTCCGAGATCGCGGTCATTTCAGCCCGCAACCGTTCGGCCTCGTCTGCGTCAATGCGGGGTGCGCGTTCAGTATCGCCTGAGCGTGCCTCGACCCGGGCAGGACGGACCGGAAAGCTCGTTACGACTTCGTCCTGCAGAATTTCGCCCTGAACGGGATCGACCAGCTTTAGCGGGGCAGGCTGCTCTGCGCTCTCGGCGGGTTTGCGTGGACGGACAGGTTGCACACTGGGCATATGAGCAAGGCTGTTGTCGATCTGGTAACGCGCCAGCATGTCTGCCCGGTTGTCCATGATCTGTTCGGTGATCTCAAGAAAGCTGTCCACCATCTTGCCGCCGCCACTGCGTCCCCACAGTTCGGCATCACCGCTCTTGTCACGTGCGGTAATCGCATCGCGGGCCGAGAACAAAATCGACCGATTGAACAGATGCCCTGCCTCGCGGTTGACCCGGCGCAACACCTTCTGGCGGTCCTTCGCGCCCAGTGTATCCGCGCGGGTGACCAACAACAGCGAGTTGTGTTGCAACCGCTCCGGCAGCGCGACCCATGTCGCCCGTTCGGTCTCGCGCCAGGCCTGGGTAGAGTGTGTGCACCACAGCACCCCATTGGCCTGACCCACGGCGCGACGCCAGACATCAGTTGAAATCTTGGGGTCCGAGATGCCGGGCGTATCGATCAGATCGACCGCCTCGAGAATGTCGGACTCAAGGAAAATACGCACGAATTGGGCGTCGTTGACGCCGACAGACTCCAAGGCATCCAATTCGATGTTTTCGCGTGTGCCGTCATGGCGCTGCACATACGCAGATTTCTTGCCCCAGCTGAACCAGACGGGCGGCAACTGCGTGGCAGTCACCTGAGTCGGCAGCGTGTGCGACCGAAGCAGAAAGTTGATCAGCGTGGATTTGCCGGCGCTGAACTCTCCCATAAGCGCAAAGATCGGCTTGCGGCGGGACCACTGCTCAATGCGTTCCCATGCCTTGGGCGAGACGAAACGGGTTTGTGAGTCTTTTGCCATATCGCTACTTATGCTGCCTCGTTACTAAGATCTTTCAGGATGTCGCCCAGAATATCGTCACGCGATTTCTGTGGTGTCAGCCCTGCCATCAGAGCTGCGTTGCGGCTTGGATCACCCTCGGCCGAAGCCGAAATGCTAAGCAACGTCTCTTTCTGCTCGCGCATGAAATCCGACAGGATCGCCCGCACGTTTTCCAACACGGCTGCAACCTGATTTTCCTCGATATCCTTGGTGATCGAATTCGCCTCGGACGCGATCAGGCGCGTGTAGTCGGCTGCATAGGCTTCGAACCCTTTGCGGCGCTGCCACCAGCGACGCCACCAGGTGCTTTGCAAGTCCAATGCGATTGTTCGCCCAATACCGAGTGGGGGTGGGACACGTGGAACAATGGGCGCTTCGATACTGAACTCACCCAAGTGGTTGCCCAGTATCTTCTGATACAGCGTCTCAATATCTGCGGCCGCCGTATTGTACAGCGCACCTGCTTCTTTGCGCATCGACCGCGCAAAGCTGAAATACGCGGCCTTTTGCAAGGTCCGCAGACCCGCCGGGTCATACTGCCACGTGCCTTGTTCGCCGTTCCGTTCAAGGTGGGCAATCAGCGAATCCGTTGCTCGTTTGACAAAGTTGGTTTCCGCTGAATTCAGTCTCTCCAACACCTTCGCACGTAAGGATGCGGTCAGTTCAGCTACGTTCTTTTCGTATTGATCCGAGAGTGTGGCAATCGCGTCCTCTGGCGATACACCATCCAGATCACGCACAAGACCTTCGCCGCCTGAAAGGGTCTTGGCAACGGCCGTGGCGCGGATTTGGCTGGCTATGTTGCGGGCGCGGTGGCGGACGCGATCCAGCAAACGGGTGCCTGCGCCTTCGGCGATGCGCTCGTTCATGGCCAACAGCAAATCGGGCAAGCCTGACAGTGCCCAGATCTTGTCGAGCGAGGGTGCCTGATCACCAAAACCAGCAGCCAGATAGAACGTGTTCAACGCCTCGCGCGATTCATCGGACAGAATCTCGGGGTTGCCCGTCAACGCGGCTTCGGCCCACAATGCGCTGCCAAAGACAACGCTGGTACTGGCATCGATATTGTTCTGCTTGAGCGTGTCCTGGATACGGTCACGGATTTCCGGGACCTGATTGACCGGATCAGCCAGTTCGTCAATTCGGTTCACAAACAGGATGATCTGCCGGTTCTCAAACTGGGCAATAATCCGCATCAGCGCCATGTCCATCGTTGTAAGCGCCTGGCTGGCAGCCAGAACAACAACGCAGACCTCAGATCCGCGCAAGCTTCGCAGGGTGATCTGCTCGCGGACCATGAATGTATCGTTTACGCCTGGCGTGTCGCACAGTTTGAGCGCAATCGGGTATTGCGGGATGTCCATATACAACTCTGCCGACTTCGTTACATCGGCGAACCGCCCGGTCTTGGGGTTGATGTCCGGGTCATCTTCGTCGCCCAGACAGACATAGCGCTGGATCAGCTCTTCGTCGAAGTAATCATATTGATGGCTCTGCCCCAGAATCAGGTCGAAATGCTGGCCCAATCTGGATTCGGATTTAGCCTTCATCTCGCCGATCTGGCGACGAATGTCATCCATCTCGTCATCGGCGCCGGCGCGATTTGCCAGCTCACCCAGACGGCCGCCGCCGACCATCAGGTTGTCCCATTCTTCTTGTTCAAAGAAAGTAAACTTGGCGCGTTTGTCGCCTTCGGTACGGGTGTTGATGTTCAACGTGGTCACCACCGATGTCCACGGGTTCACATCCGATGGCAGCAGGGCGGGGCGCCCGGCTAGGATGTTCACGATCGAAGACTTGCCGGCCTTGACCTGCCCGACCATCGTAACGCTGGCCGAGAAATTCTCCATCCGCGTCTTCAGCGTGGCAAGGCGGGCGGACGAGCGCGCATCCGCCACCTCTGTCAATTGATCAATCTGTGCGGTCAGCGAGTTCATCGCTGACGTCATGGGCGTCAGTGCCTCATTGCCAACTGATAAAAGATGGTCGTTGCGCGCCATGTTCAGCCTCCGGTTCCTGTCGCGGCCAACGTGTCTGTTGGCGTGCTGGTCATGGTGTCGATTCGGGCGATCAGATTCAGCGCATTGCCCAGGATAGCGGCTTCGGCACCCGGCGAAATCGACTCAAACGTGTGGCAATCCGCCAAAACTTCGATCGAGCTGAAGCGCTCGCTGTTTTCAAGGCGGGCAAGGCGGCGTCCGGTCGGAAAACCCTCGGATTTGGTTTCGGGCAGCGGCATACGCGAGTTTGCAAGCAAGTACCGCCGCCCCGAGCGCGTACGCAACGAGACGCCAAACCCGGTGTTTGGATGGTCTCGATTCAGGGATTTGAGTTCGCCAAGAAAACTTTCACGCGCAAGACCAACGGCTTCTTGCTCGGCAGCTGCGGAGTTCATCATATTGGTCACGTTTCAGACCCTTGTACTGGAGTTGAGCGAAAAAACTCGTACAGCGCCCGAAGGCAAAAAAGACTCATTAACTCCTTCTGCCTATAAGTGACTTTCAAGGCGGTCTTATTTTGACGCGAATAAGATTTTTTGGCGGTTGAATTGTGGCGCAATTGTGTTTGGCGGTATTTTTCAACCACAACCTCCGGGCGTATTTTCGGCATCAATGTAAACAACGCCATTTACTGTCCGCAGCATTCAAGACCAGAAAATTTGTCACGATGCGCACGTGTGGTACTTTTGGTGATCCGTATAGTGGTTTGTTATTAAATTAAAAATTTACTAACTTTTGAAACCAACCTTACACCAAATCTACCCAGAGGACGTCTGCAAAATATATGTCTGTTGTAGTCGACTTTGGGTTCTCATTATTGCCGGGTCTTAGATGAGAAGCGCTTTACTCAACGTTAGATAGTTTTATACTGCTCACCAAAAGGACCCGAATGTTGCCAAATGCAAAACAATGAAATTAATCAAATTTGACCTAAGAATCTATTTTATCTGCTCGGAGAACGCCCAAAATCAGACTGCTTTCCCGCGACGAGCAGCACGACGTGAGAACATCCCGCATCCCGCTTAGCAGCAGCGTCCGGCAGACACCATATGTGCACGGCGGTCAGTTCAGAAGCATATTGCGCCGATGTCATCAATAATCTTGCGCACAACTCAATTTTCCCTCTCGCACTCCGCTGCAAGCTTTGCTATTCACCCCGACATTCCGGCACAGAGTGCTTGGGATGCGGGTGTGGCGAAATTGGTAGACGCACCAGATTTAGGTTCTGGCGCCGCAAGGCGTGGGGGTTCAAGTCCCTCCACCCGCACCATATCGTTTCGCAGATTTTTCTTTTCCGGTTCACCTTTGCGGGCTTTCAGGCAATCACCAAAATTATGTACTGGGAAGCCGATTGGATTTTGACGTTTGAACAGTCGGGTACGCTCGCCAAGCGAACGATTAGGTGACTGCATCCATTGTGAAAACACCTGTCTCGATGTTGTGGAAAGGCTGGTTACATGGCCTGCCTATCGGAACGCATTGTCAGGAGAACAGGTAGTAGGTCGTTGGCGACGTGGCCAAAATAGCCAACGCAGCGACAAGCCAAACCAAAACACAAACCCAGTACGTCCCCGGATTTTCGGCAAGGGCTACCCGTTCCCACCAGTAGGTCGAACCAAATGCCAAGTCTCTGATAGCCCATATCAACAAGCCAAGCCCCACATAGAACCAAATATCCATAATTCCCTCGCGTGATGAGTTTGGCGCAACTTAGGTTGTCATAAATGATTGCGCAATTGTGCATTGATCATTTACGGGCAATTGCCGGGCAAAGAACTTGTTTTAGGCCGGCCTGTCGGCGACCTCATCACGTTCATAGCACGCGCATGCGGACCCACAACGTCGCCGCTATTGCCCTGCCAATCCCATCTGCCGCACGGCCAGATCGCGCAATATCTCTTCGGATCCGCCGCCAATCGCCATGATTTTGATTTCGCGCCATACACGCTCCACAGGGTTACCCAGCATGTACGCGGCGCCGCCAAAGATCTGCATCGCCTCGGAAGCAACAAATTGCAGCGACGTCGTGGCCTGAACTTTGGCCTTGGCGATTTCGGCGACAGGCATCAAGCCCTGCTCAATCGCCCAGCAGATCCGCTCGATATATGCCTCATTCATATCTATCCGGGCGGACATTTCTGCAAATTTGTGGCCAATGACCTGATGTTCGACCAGTCGCTTGCCGAATGTCTCGCGTTCCCGTGCCCAGTCCAGCGCACTATCGTAGCATAGTTTCATCATTCCCAACGAAGCGGATGTCAGGCCGAGCCGTTCAAAGTTGAAATTGTTCATGATTGCGATGAAGCCCCTGTTCTCAGGCCCCAACAGGGCAGTAGAATCCAGCTCGCAATCATCGAAATGCAGTGTCGCTTGCTGTGAACTGTGCCAGCCCATCTTGCCACCCAACGGAGTGCGGCTGAACCCGGGCGCGTCATGAGGGACCAAGAACAACGAAATGCCGGTCAACCCTGGGACGCCAGTGCGGGCACCAACCACAAACCATTCGGCATCCATTCCCCCGGTGATATAGGTCTTTTCCCCGTTCAGAATCCATTTGCCGCCTTTGCACTCGGCCCTTGTTTGAATATTGGCAACGTCCGACCCTGCGCCCGGTTCGGTGATCCCAAGGGCCGACATCATGCGCCCCGAGATGATCTCGGGCAGCACTTTCTGTTTGAACTCCTCGGAAGCGAATTTCGCAATTGGGCTGATTGAAATCGTGCGTCCCCCTACGGCGGCTCCGATACCAGATGCCCCACAGCCAAACAGGATTTCACTATAATCATGGCGCATAAAGGCGTTGTCGAAACCCAGGCCGCCGTATTCCTCATCGATCCCAAAGCCATATACTCCGAACTCAGCAATTGCTGCATGCAGTTCCCATGGGACGTTGCGATCCGCCTCCCATTGCTCAATATTAGGTTTGATTTCGGCATCGACAAACCGCTGGAAATTCCCGCGGAAAGCTTCGCGTTCAGGGGTCATGAAAGGGGATGGCAGGGTCATTCGACCTCCTCGACGTCATTTTCGGGCAATACCTGAAGCTGGCTTTCCATCATGCGAGCAAAGCGATCCATCATCTGCGTAAGGTATTCTGGCGACGAAACAAATTTCTCATGCAACAACAGACCACGCAGGAAATTCCGGGCGATGCTCCACAACAATTCAGTGTCGTCACGGTTGCCTGTTGCGCTGACATACCGGGCTGAGATCAGGCTCAGGTTCGATTTGTCCCATTCTCTTAGGCTCTGTTCAAGCATTCCGAACAGTGCTGGGTCGGTTCGGCAAGCAACCAGAATCTCGACTATGGCACGTCCGCCTGCGGAATTTACGATATTGGCCCAGGCGGACATAATCAGATCATAGACGGGCTGAGGGGCGCGATCATGTGGCCAGAGCGGGTTTTGCGCATTGCCCAGCAGTCGCATCGCGGTAGCTGCGACCAGGGCCTGTTTCGTGGGGAAGTGATGCGTAATTGCCCCGCGTGAGATGCCCGCCTTGGCTTGCACCTTGGCAAAAGTAGTCTCGGCATACCCAAGGTGATCCAGACAGGTGACCGTCGCATTGCAGATTTTGGCCTGCATATCCCGGGACCTTTGATCCTGGACCGAGGGTTTTTTTGGCATCGTATCCGTCATCTTCCGTCGCGTCGCAGTGGCAAATCTTCGTTGACCAAGGAGGTCAGTAGATCATAAAAACAGAACAGTCGGTCTGTAAACTGCAGATCGTACCCAAGCGGGAGAGACGTGGCGTGACACATTCTCTGCGGATCGGAGGAGCAAGTGGTTTTTGGGGGGATGCCCCTCATGCGACACAGCAATTGCTGCGTGCCCCAAAGATTGACTTTCTGGTCTACGACTACCTGGCCGAAATCACCATGTCGATCATGGCCCGCGCCCGCCTTAAAGACCCCCAAAAGGGATATGCGGTGGATTTCGTCTCTGACGTTATAGCCAACAATTTAACCCAGATCGCCGAGCAGGGCGTCAAGGTGTTGTCAAATGCGGGTGGGGTCAACCCAGTGGCCTGTGCTGTTGCTTTGCGTCGCAAATCTGCTGAATTGGGATTGAACGTGAAAGTCGCAGTGGTCGAAGGCGACGACCTGCTGCCACGTGTTGCTGAGTTTGTCGATCGGACTGAGATGTTTTCCGGTGCGCCGATGCCACCGACCGAAAAGATCGCCTCGGTGAATGCTTATGTTGGGGCAGGGCCGATATTGGCGGCGCTGCACGCCAGGGCTGACATCGTCATCACAGGCCGCTGCGTCGACAGCGCGCTGACGTTGGCGGCGTGCATGTATCATTTTGGATGGCGACAAGAAAACCACGACTTACTGGCTGCCGGGTCGCTTGCGGGGCATCTGCTGGAATGTGGACCCCAAGCCACTGGCGGGAATTTCACGGACTGGGAAATGGCGGGGGATATCGCCCAAATCGGCTATCCGATTGTCGAGGTAAGCACAGATGGCGGGTTGGTCCTGACCAAGCCGAAGGGCACGGCGGGATGTGTGACCCCGGCTTCGGTCTGCGAGCAGATGCTGTATGAGATCGGCGACCCGCAGTCCTATATTCTGCCTGACGTGATTTGCGACTTTTCCGATGTCAGGATTGAGCAATCCGAGCCAGACCATGTAACCGTTTCCGGAGCAAAAGGCCGCGCGCCGACCGGACAGTTCAAAGTGTCCGCCACCTGGGCGGATGGCTATCGCGCGGGCATGACGATTCTGATCAACGGGCGTGAGGCACGACAAAAGGCGAAGACTTTTGCCCAAGCGGGGTTGGATCGCGCGCGCGCTGTCCTGCACCGGATCGGTGCTCCCGACTATCGCGAGGTATCGTTTGAAACCTTCGGAGGTCGGCCTGGCGACGGCGATTACGAAGAGATCTCGCTCAAGGCAGCCGTGAAACACGACGACCCTCGCGCGGTTGGCGTATTCCTGCGTGAAATGACCGGGTGCGCACTGGCCGCTCCGCCGGGGTTGCACATCTTTACCGGAGGAGGGCGTCCAAAGCCCTCGCCAGTCGTTGCCCTGTTTTCCTTCTTGGTGCCAAACGACACGCTGACCTATTGCGTAACGATGGATGGGGACGATATCGCATACAATCAGCCGAAAACGTTCCTGCAAGACCCGGAACCTGTCCCGGCAAAAGCCCCGGAAATAACCGATGAAAAGGTGACCGAGTGGATCACATGCCCTTTGGAAGATTTGGCCTGGGCAAGATCTGGGGACAAAGGCGACGCCGCAAACATTGGGGTCATTGCGCGCCATGCTACCTTTTTGCCCTATATTTGGGCTGCGCTGACCGAAGCGACGCTGGCAGATGTTTTTTCTGACCATCTATCCGGCAGGGTCGAGCGGTTCTATCTTCCAGGAACACATTCCATGAACATTCTGCTGCACAATGCGCTGGGTGGCGGTGGCGTCGCCTCGTTGCGCAACGACGCGCAAGGCAAGAGTTATGCCCAGATATTGCTGGCCACACCGATCAGGATTCCTGCAGAGTTATCCTCATACACCGAGCGAGGAGAACACTGATGGGTTTTGTCAGTAAAGTCGTCCGCGATTCTGACAGCTTTTCCAAGAACCGAGGCGATATGCTGGCTCTTGTCGACGAGATGCGTGCGCTTGAAGCGCGTCCTGTCGCCCTGTCAGAGAAACGGCGCGAACGGATGGAGGCCCGGGGGCAGATCACACCCCGTGACCGTTTGGTCCAACTGTTGGATCCCGGAATGCCTTTTTTGCAACTGCACGGGTTGGCGGGCTACTGCGTCGATACAAACGATCCCGAGCAATCGGTTCCGGGCGCGTCATTGGTCATCGGCATCGGCTTCATCTCCGGCGTGCGCTGCATGATCATCGTCGACGATTCAGGGATCAAAGCCGGTGCGATGGTCGAGATGTCAGCTGCGGCCTTCCTGAGCGCGCAAGACATGGCATTGAAACAGAACCTGCCTTTTGTGCATCTTGTCGAAAGCGCCGGTGCAAACCTGATGGAATACAAGGTCGAATTCTGGGCCAATGGCGGCAAACTGTTCCGCAATCTGGCCCGCCATTCGGCCGCAGGACTGCCCAACATTGCAGTGCTGCACGGCCCGTCAACCGCCGGTGGGGCCTATATGCCCGGCCTTGCAGACTATGTCGTTGGTGTGAAGAACAACGGCATGGCCGCCTTGGCCGGAGCTGCTTTGGTTCATGCGGCGACGGGCGAAAAGGCCAATGACCGTGATCTGGGCGGGTCCGAGATGCATGCCGCCACATCCGGGCTGGTCGACTATCTGGCCGAGGATGATGCGCACGGTATCGAAATGGCGCGGAACGTGATGGCCCGGCTGGATTGGAACAAATCCTTGCCTGAGCGTCGCTGCAAAGAAGTGCAGCCACCGAATTATGATGCGGATGAGATCGCAGGCATTGTTCCAACCGATTATCGCGTTCCCTATGACGTCCGCGAGGTCGTGGCCCGCATAGTAGACGGCTCGGACTTTGAGGATTTCAAACCCGACTATGGCTCGGCGACTGTCTGTTTGCAGGCCGCAATCAATGGTATCGCAGTGGGTATTCTTGGAAACAACGGGCCACTGGAACCTGCAGGCGCAAACAAAGCCGCGCAATTTATTCAGTTATGTGGTCAGGCCGATATTCCCCTTATTTTTCTCAATAATATCACTGGGTTCATGGTCGGAACCCAATATGAACAAAGCGGCATGATCAAACATGGGGCCAAGATGATCCAGGCCGTTACGTCAGTCGATGTGCCCAAGATCACAATCTATGTCGGGGCAAGTTTCGGGGCTGGCAATTACGGGATGTGCGGCTACGCCTATGACCCGGACTTCCTGTTCGCCTGGCCCAATGCGGCAACGGGCGTGATGGGCGGCGAGCAAGCCGCCGGGACGATGGAACTGGTCGCGCGCGCAGGGTTTAAACGCAAAGGGATCGACCCCGACGAAGCCAAACTGTCTGCGCAGAAGGCAGCGATCACTGCGCATTTCACACGACAAGAGAATGCGTTTTACACCTCGGGCCGGTGTATCGATCATGGCGTCATTGACCCCCGCGACACGCGGCGTGTGTTAGGTTTTTGCCTTGAAACTTGCCTTGAGGGCCGTTCGCGAACGGTCAATCCCAGTTCGTACGGGGTGCACAGGTTCTGACCATGCTGCATTACTCGCCATATCCACATCCAAGACAGATAACAGAGGCTGAGGCATGACATTCGACACGCTTCTCGTTGCCAATCGTGGGGAAATAGCCGCGCGTATCATGCGAACCGCTCGGTCGCTTGGCCTGCGCACAGTGGCCGTTTTTGCAACCGCTGACGAACGGGCACCTCATGTCGAACTTGCTGATAAGGCGGTTTGGATCGGTGAAGGGCCGATAGGTGACAGCTATCTGAACGCAGAAAAGATCATTGCCGCCGCTCAGAAAGCTAGGGCAGGGGCGATCCACCCGGGCTATGGTTTTTTGTCCGAAAATGCGGGTTTTGCGGCCGCGGTCGAGGCCGCAGGTCTGACATTTATCGGACCTGACCCTGAAGCGATCCGGCTGATGGGCGACAAAGCCGTCGCCAAACGCCTTGTGATCGGCGCGGGCGTTCCCTGCGTTCCGGGGTATGAAGGCGATGATCAATCGGATACTGCGCTGGTCGCCGAAGCGAGCAAAATCGGTTTTCCCATCATGGTCAAAGCCGCAGCTGGTGGCGGTGGACGTGGAATGCGCGTGGTCCAATCCGCCGATGCTCTTTCTGAGGCGATCGCGCTTGCCAGATCCGAGGCAGAGAACGCTTTTGGATCCGGCGAACTGATCCTTGAGAAAGCGATCGGTGACGCGCGCCATATCGAATTTCAGATTTTTGCCGATAGCTATGGGAACGTAATTCATCTGGGCGAAAGGGAATGCTCGGTTCAGCGTCGCCACCAAAAAGTCATCGAAGAAGCCCCAAGCCCTGCCATGACGCCAGAGTTGCGCGCAAAAATGGGGGCTGTGGCTATTGAGGCGGCCCGTGCGGTGAACTATCGCGGTGCAGGAACAGTGGAGTTTCTTCTGGAACCCTCCGGCGCATTCTTTTTTCTTGAAATGAACACCCGACTGCAGGTTGAGCATCCTGTGACCGAGATGGTCACCGGCCTTGATCTTGTGGCGCTGCAGATCGCAATCGCGCAGGGTGACGCCCTTCCAATCTCTCAGGAAGACGTCACCATGAACGGCCACGCCATCGAGGCGCGGCTTTATGCCGAAGACCCTGCTAACGGATATCTGCCGGCGACCGGTCCAATTGATTTCTGGCAGGCTGCGACTGGACCCGGTGTGCGTGTGGATTCAGGCATTCAGCAGGGGCAAGAGGTATCGCCTTTCTATGACGCCATGCTTGCAAAGATCATCGCGCAAGGTCCAACCCGCGAAACTGCACGTGCGCGGCTGATCAAGGCTGTGGATGAAACTATTCTGCTGGGAACGGTGGCAAATTCGCGGTTTCTTGCAGATGTGCTGCAGCACAGAGATTTCATTGCCGGCGATGCAACGACAACATTTCTGGATCGGACCTACCCCCAGGGCATTCCTGCGTACCAGGTAACTGCGCCGGACATCGCGTTGGCGGCCGCGCTGTTGTTGGATGCGGATCAGGCCCGCGCAAGGGCGGCGTCGGGCTATGTCTCAACCGAACAGTTGGGTTGGTCCAGCGCGGCGTTGCCGCCGTTCGCCGTGACGCTTGCCTATGGCGACGAAGAGATACAAACGAGCGCACTCGCCCGCCCCGATGGATGGACGGTAAGGGTTGAGGGCAACGCGTATGATGTCTCGTTTATCAAGCACAGCAGCGGGAAGGTCCGGGCACGCATAAATGACAACACCGTCGACGCCACCGCACACATAACCCGGGACACGGCCCAGATCGCCATCGGCGCCGAGCGCCTGACGTTTCGACACCTGCGCCCCGGTGCATTGGATGCGGGAACGATCGCTAGCGGTCGCGTCACCGCCCCCATGCCGGGTGCCCTGGTCGAGGTGGCGGCAAGAACCGGTCAAAGTGTTTCCAAAGGCGACTGTCTGGCCGTTCTCGAAGCCATGAAGATGCAACACCAGATCACCGCTGCCGTCGCAGGCGTCATCACCTCTGTCCACGTTGAGGTCGGGCAACAGCTGAGCGCGGGGGATGTGATGATCGAGATTGACGAAATATAGATAGAATTGGGTGTGTGTCGGCCACCGCTGCTCAGACACTGCATCCGGGGACATCGAATAGGCAAACACAAAATCGAGGGAACAAGCAGTGCAACAGGCAACGGATTTTCTGCAAGAAAGCGAGGCATTGTTTGCCATTCTGGACGATATTTCGGGCGATCAATGGGAAGTACCAACTCAGTTCAAGGGTTGGACGCTGAACGATGTTCTGGTGCATTTGCACTATTGGAACCAGATGGCAGATCTGTCGCTTCACGACCCCGCCGCGTTCACTGCGCGCATTGGCGCGTTGTTTGTCAAAGCCAAGGCCGAAGGGCTGCGCGCAGCCGAGAACGAAGCGATCCTGCTGCGTGGGAACAAGCTGCGCGATGCCTGGCGGACACTTTACACAGATATTGGCGCGCGTTGGGCCGATCTCGATCCAAAGCACCGGGTGCAATGGGCCGGTCCGGATATGTCCGTACGCTCGTCGATCACGGCCCGCCAGATGGAGACTTGGGCACACGGGCAAGAGGTTTTTGACGTTCTCGGTATCGAGCGCGTCGAACAAGACCGGGTTAAGAACATCGTCATTCTGGGTGTGAACACCTTTGGCTGGGCTTATCAGGTCAACGGCAAACCTGTTCCCGAGGCGATGCCGCGGCTTGAACTGACCGCGCCATCCGGAGCCTTATGGGAGTTCGGTGAGCCGGGGGGAAATCTGATAGCGGGCCTCGCGGTGGAGTTTGCACAGGTCTCAGCTCAAACCCGTAACATCGCGGATACATCGCTGAAGGTGGTGGGACCGGTTGCTGCCGAATGGATGTCAATCGCGCAGTGTTTTGCCGGTGGTCGCGAAACGCCTCCTGCACCGGGTAGCCGTCACCGCGCTCGGGGCCGCAGATCGCTTGAAAGAAGTTGAATATAAGCCTTGAACCCGGCACAAAAGAAACCACCCGTCCGACCGAAAGCGAAGATATGCTGCAGTTTAATGTGACAAAACTTGCATCTGGCCTGATCGTCGCTGTTGTCATCGGCTGGCTGCTGGTGCTGGGCAAAAGCATCCTTCTTCCGGTGCTTTTGGGCATAATCGGAATATACATTCTGGACTCGACCGCTTCGACTATTGGCCGAGTTCCGGGGTTGCGCCACATACCACGCCGCGGGCGCCGTTTGCTTGCGCTGCTTGCCATATTTCTAACGCTGGTTCTGATAGGGGTCTTTCTTGAGGCAAACGCACAAGCGGTCGCCCAGAATATCCCGCGTTACCAAGCCAATTTAAAAGCGCTGATTGACTCGGCAATGGCGATGTTGGGCGTCAAAAAACTGCCAGATTGGTCCACGATCGAGCAGACGATTGCCGGCAAGTTCGATATTTTGGGTTTTGTTCAGGGGACGCTTTCCACAGTGCAGGGTTTCGGGACGGTCATGTTGATGACAATCCTTTATATTGTGTTCATCCTGTCCGATCTGGATGACATGCCGGAAAAAGTTAGAAAGGCATTGGGTGATGCCGAAACAGCTGACCGGTCGCTGCAAATCGTCGCCCAGATCAACCAGAAGATTGGCAGCTACCTAAGCGCAAAGACCCTGATCAACGTCATTTTGGCTGTGATCTCATATGTGATCATGTTGTTGCTTGGGATCGAGTTCGCAATGTTCTGGGCCATATTGATCGGACTTTTGAACTATATCCCATATCTGGGTTCAATCGTGGGTGTTCTGTTTCCCGTCATGCTGAGCCTTGTGCAATTCGGCGGCATCTGGC
Organism: Ruegeria sp. Alg231-54; assembly: GCF_900143525.1. Classification (GTDB taxonomy): domain Bacteria; phylum Pseudomonadota; class Alphaproteobacteria; order Rhodobacterales; family Rhodobacteraceae; genus Ruegeria. The sequence goes on from NZ_FREZ01000003.1 coordinate 195,726, forward strand.
ACGCCGGTGTCGCGCTGATCGCGCTTATGGCCGCTCAGCTGTTTGTCGGAAACTTCCTTGAACCCCGCTTGGTCGGAAACTCGGTGAACCTGAGCGGATTTATGGTGCTGTTTTCGCTGACGATCTGGACCGCGATGTGGGGTCTGGCAGGCACCATATTGGCGATACCGTTGACTGCCGTGGTGATGATCATCTTGTCGCAAATCCATTCTACGCGACCGCTGGCGATTTTGATGTCAGAAAGCGGCGAACTTGACTGATTGCCCCCAAGCCCGGTTTTAGGTGCTGAAATAATTCGCCATCTTCGGTGCGCGACCGCCACCCGTTAGTCGGGGTGGCGGCCGGCTAAAAATCTTTGGCGTTTAAAGTTTAATGCGGAACGCGGCGAAACCATCGGCGCCTTCGCCTGCGTCTTCGATCACCACTCCTTTGACATCGCTCATATAGTCGCGCGCTTTGGGGCCGGTTTCGAAAAGCACCGTGGTATCTGCAAGCGGGGCGAAGGACCAGTTGGCGTCCGCTTTTGGATCAATTGTACCCTGCTCAACAATATAGCGCACGATGACGTCGCGGTTGGTGTCTGGGGCCTCGAAAACAATCGTGTCGCCCAATGCGCCCGGGAAGGACCCGCCGCCAGACGCGCGGTAATTGTTGGTGGCGATGATGAACTCCATATCGTCCGTAACCGGCGTGCCGTTGAAGGACAGGTTCACAATCCGCGCCGCGTCTGGGTTTACTTCTTCGCTTTTTGGTCCAAATCGCGAGGGTTGGGACAGGTCGATCTGATAGGTCACGCCGTCCATCACATCAAAATTGTAGGATGGGAACTCTGGGTTCAGCAGGATTGCGTCGGCTGAGCCCGGCTCGATCTGATTGAACATGCCTGCCGAACGCTCCAGCCAGCCTCGAACCTGTGCCCCGTTCACGCGGACCGCCCGCACGGTGTTCGGATAGAGATACAGGTCAGCCACATTTTTGATAGCCACATCGCCCACTGGAACGTCGGTATAATACTCTGGCCCACCACGGCCACCGGCCTTGAACGGGGCAGCGGCTGATAGGATGGGTAGCCCCTCGTGCTCGGTGCCCTTCATCATCTCTTCGACATACCATTTTTGTGCTATCGACACGATTTGCACCGACGGATCATCCGCGACTAGTGCGAAGTAGCTGTGCAAAGGCGCGGACGTCTTCCCAACGGCGCGGCGAACATATGCCAGTGTTTCGTCGTGATCTTTGGCGACCGAATCCAGCACGGTCTGGTCGTCGCCCACCAGCGCGGTGATTGAACGATCTTCGTTGCGCTTTGAGATCGGGCGCGCCTCGGACGTCGTCGTCACGACGCGCCATTCATTCCCGTCGCGTTCCAACAGCAAATCCAGCAGACCCAGATGCGAGCCCCAGAAACCGCCCATGACCGCTGGTTTGTCCATCAGCGTGCCTTTTTCGACATCAATACCCGGGCGATCCGCGAAGGTGGGCGAAGGGAAGACCAGATGATTGTGGCCCGTGACCAGCGCGTCGATGCCATCGACGCCGGCCAGCACGACCGAGGCGTTCTCCATGCCATCAGTGTGATCTGCCTCACCGATACCAGAATGCGACAGGGCGATGATCAGATCGCAGCCTTGCTCTTGCATCTCTGGCACATACGCTTGCGCCGTATCGACGATGTCGCGGGCCTGAACGTTGCCTTCCAGATGCTTGCGGTCCCAATTCATGATCTGAGGTGGGGTAAAGCCAATGACGCCAACCTTGATCGGATGCTTACTGCCGTCGCCCATTTCAATCTCGCGGTCGAGAATGGCGTAAGGCTTGACCAAAGTTTTGTCGTCGCGTGGCCCTGCGCCTTGCTCCTTGGCGATATTGGCCAAAACGACCGGGAAATCTGCACCGGCGAGTGACTTTTCTAAAAAATCCAAGCCGTAATTGAACTCGTGGTTGCCTAAGGTCGCGGCGTCATAGCCCACGGTGTTGAATGCGGCGATGATCGGATGGCTGTCGCCTTCTTTCATGCCACGCTCATAAGCGATGTAATCGCCCATTGGGTTGCCCTGCAAAAAGTCGCCATTGTCCACAAGCAACGAGTTGGTTGCCTCTGACCGAATGTCATTGATGATCGATGCGGTGCGCGACAGGCCCACCGTATCGCGCGGCTTGTCTGCGTAGTAATCATAAGGGAAGACATGCACATGGATATCGGTGGTTTCCATGATCCGAAGATGCGCCTGATTGTCGGCAGCGGCGGCCGAAAAAGGGTGCAGGGTGATTGCGGCGGCGCTGGCCGTGGTTGTGGCAAGGAACTGGCGGCGAGACATCGAAAAATGGCTGGAGGAGGTCATTCGGAACCTTTCAATATGTTGGCTAACGCGCCTTCTGCATGACTTACAAAACAATCTTGTGACACCGGTATCCAACGCGTTTGCAGCGGCGCGGCGCATGCGGGAATGTTCGGTACTGATGCCCATTGTGATCTGCTTGCCCAATCATGGCAACATATGTCGTTTTGAGACGGTGGATTATCGCGCGGCGCATATTGCGGAAATGGCGGCATCCGCATTGGGGCAGAATGCTCCGTATCGTTTGCCAAAGCGTCGTTGGTACAGCGGGCTATCGCAAGCATCCGCGTTTTTCCGCCTGAGTGACGCAGAAGGTAGATTCTGGTTGTGATAGCGGTCTTTATCTATAAAAGAGTGCATAGCCATGAGAGTTTTCGAAAAGTATCTATAAAATGAAAAACACTGCCCCGATATGGTCCCGTGAGGCTGCTCAAGCTCTGTATGACCTTCCGCTGATGGATTTGCTGTTTCGCGCGCAGACAGTGCACCGCGAGAACTTTGATCCAAACAAGGTCCAGACATCGAAACTGCTGTCGATCAAAACAGGTGGCTGTGCCGAAGATTGCGCCTATTGCTCGCAATCAGCACGGAACGGATCAAAGCTGTCGGCCTCGAAACTGATTGAGGTTCAGCGCGTTCTGACCGAAGCCCGCAAGGCCCGCGACGGCGGGGCAACCCGTTTCTGCATGGGTGCCGCATGGCGCGAACCCAAGGACCGCGACATGGATGCGCTTGTCGCAATGGTCGAAGGTGTGCGCGAGATGGGGATGGAAACCTGCATGACCCTTGGCATGCTGGACGATAATCAGGTGATCCGTTTGCGTGATGCCGGGCTGGACTACTACAACCACAACATCGACACGTCCGAGCGGTACTATCCTGAAGTTATCACCACTCGCACCTTTGCGGACCGCATTGACACGATGAACCGCGTGCAGGAAGCGGGTATCAAGGTCTGTTCCGGCGGTATCCTTGGACTGGGCGAAGAGGTTCAGGACCGTGTCGATATGCTGGTCACCTTGGCCAATATGAACCCGGCACCGGATTCGGTGCCGATCAACATGTTGATGCCGCAAGAAGACACGCCTCTGGCAGACGCCAAACCGATCGATCCGATCGACTTTGTGCGGGTAATAGCCGTTGGGCGGATCATGATGCCACAGTCTTATGTACGGCTTTCCGCCGGGCGCAGCGATATGAGTGAGGAATTGCAAGCCATGTGCTTTTTCGCCGGTGCGAACTCGATCTTTGTTGGTGAAACGCTTTTGACGGCAGAAAACCCCGAAGAAGACACTGATGCCATTTTGTTTGCCAAGCTTGGGTTGCAGGCAGAAACGTCGGTTGAAAAATCCTGTCTGGATGCTGCTGAATGAAAGCACTGAGTCGGTTGAACTCGATGCTTGAACTGTTGGACACCCGACACCGCCGCCGGGTGTTGGCACCACCGCGCGGCCTGGATTTTGCGTCCAATGATTACCTCGGATTGGCGCAATCGTCATTCCTGCGCGATGCCGCGCAAGCGGCATTGGCGCAGGGCGTGCCGCTGGGATCCGGTGGTTCCCGTCTTTTGCGGGGCAATCATCCCGAACATGAGGCGCTTGAACACGAGGCCGCCGCCTTTTTTGATGCTGAGGCTGCTTTGTTCATGGGCGGAGGATTCCAGGCCAATCAGGCGATTTTCTCGACCCTTCCTGCCGCCGAAGATCTGATCCTTTACGATGCTTTGGTTCATGCAAGTGCGCATGAAGGCATGCGGATGGGACGCGGCCAAACACGTGCCTTTGCTCATAATGACGTGACCGCAGCACGTCTGGCCATTGAGGCGTGGGTGGCAAAAGGAGGGTCTGGCCAAATCTGGATCGCCGTGGAAAGCATCTATTCCATGGAAGGCGACATTGCGCCCTTGGCCGCGCTGTCTGATCTGGCCTGTGAACACGGTGCCATATTGGTCGTGGATGAGGCTCATGCGACCGGAGTATTTGGCCCGAACGGTAAGGGTCTGGCGCATGGCATCAAGGCTGAGTTGCTAACTTTGCACACATGCGGCAAAGGGTTGGGGGTTTCGGGCGGATTGATTTGCGGCCCTCGGGTGATGATCGAAACACTGATCAACCGCGCACGTCCGTTTATCTTTGCCACGGCCCCATCGCCATTCAACGCAGCCCTCGTTCGTGCGGTTCTACAGCATCTTCAAACAGATAGCTTGCTGGCCCAGAATGCCCTGTCCCGCATTCGCCACGCGCATGCCGCCGCAAGTCAGATCGGAACACCCCAAGTGGCGCTGAACAGCCAGATTATCCCCATAATTCTGGACGATGACGCCAAAACAATGGAAATGGCTGCGACGTTACAGGCCAAAGGTTTTGATGTCCGTGGTATCCGGCCGCCGACCGTGCCACGGGGCACGTCGCGCCTGCGCGTGTCGATCACTGGCAACGTGGGCAAGGATGACATAAGCGCCCTGTTCGAAACGCTGGCGCATCAACAGACGGAGGCGGCATGAGCGCTGTTATTGTCTCGGGCACCGACACCGGCGTCGGAAAAACGGTTTTTGCTGCAGGCCTGACGGCCGCGCTTGGCGCGACCTATTGGAAGCCGGTGCAATCCGGGCTTGAAGATGCAACGGACACAGAAACCGTCGCGACACTTTCCGGTGCCGAAATTTTGCCGGAAGCCTATCGGCTGAACATGCCAGCCTCACCACATTTGTCGGCCGAAGACATGCGCGTCGAGATTTCGCCGGATCGGCTTGCGCTGCCGCAGGTCAACGGGCCCTTGGTCGTCGAGGGGGCAGGCGGGATCATGGTGCCGCTGAACCGCAAGACCTTTTTCCTTGACGTCATCTCGGTGTGGCAGGCACCCGTGGTTCTGGTGGCCAGAACCGCGTTGGGCACGATCAACCACACTACCCTGTCCCTGATGGCCTTGCGGGGTGCAGGTTGCAACGTCGTCGGCGTAGCATTCGTAGGCGACGCCGAGCCGGAGGTTGAACAAACCATCGCCGAGATGTGTCAGGTTACCCATTTGGGACGCTTGCCGTATCTTGAAACCCTGTCGCGGGGAACGCTGTCGGATGCTTTCGATGCGATTGACACAGCAACAATTCGGAGGGCTCTGTGACCGCTCTGGAGTTTGATGCCCGCCACCTTTGGCATCCCTATACGAATGTTCTGAACCCCGGTCCGATGCATCTGATCACCGAGGCCGAAGGGGTATGGCTGACCCGGGAAGACGGCACTCGGATGATCGACGCAATGTCGTCGTGGTGGTGTGCGGTGCACGGGCATCGTCATCCGGGCATTACTGCTGCGATGCAGGAACAGCTGCGGCAAATGCCCCATGTCATGTTCGGTGGCCTGACGCATCGACCCGCAATTGACCTGGGCCGCAAGCTGGTCGAGCTGTTGCCTGACGGACTGGATCGCATTTTCTACAGCGACAGCGGATCGGTCGCGATTGAAGTCGCTTTGAAAATGGCCGTGCAGTTTCAGATGGCGCTGGGTCACACGGGGCGCACGCAGTTTGCGACCATTCACGGCGGTTATCACGGGGACACATGGAAAGCGATGAGCGTCTGCGACCCCGAGAATGGGATGCATGGGCTGTTCAGTGGCGCGCTGTCAATCCAACATTTCCTGCCACGCCCGCCGATATCGTTTGAGCAGGAATGGACGGATGATCCAACCCTGAATGGGCTGGATGCTTTGGAAGAGCTGCTGGAAACCAAGGCCGATCAAATCGCGGCCCTGATCCTTGAGCCTGTGGTGCAGGGCGCGGGTGGTATGTACTTCTATCACCCCAAGTGGCTAAAAGGCGCGCAAGACCTGTGTAAAGCACATGGAATTCTTGTGATTTTTGACGAAATCGCGACCGGGTTTGGTCGCACGGGCGAACTGTTCTCGATGAACCACGCCGAAGTGGTTCCGGACATCATCTGTTTGGGCAAAGCTTTGACTGGCGGCCATATTACTCTGGCCGCGACCGCCACGACTGAAGATGTCGCGCGCCGAATTGGGGAAAGCGAAGCCAGCGTTTTGATGCATGGCCCGACCTATATGGCCAACCCGCTGGCCTGTTCTGCCGCGGTGGCCAGTCTGGAACAATTATCGATCAGAGATTGGCACGCCGAAGTGCACGCGATCGCCGACCAGATGAAGCAAGAGCTTGCCCCCGCACGTGAATTGCCAGGCGTTGCCGATGTGCGCGTGCTTGGCGCGATCGGGGTCATCGAAATGGAGCGATGGGTTGATCCTGCGGTTGCGCATGCGCTCGCACCCGATACCGGCGTTTGGTTGCGCCCGTTTGCCCGCAACATCTATTGCATGCCGCCTTACATCATCTCTGCGAATGAATTGAGCCGTGTAACATCGGCCATGATCTCGCTCGTCAAAGGCATGTCATGAAACAGCGGTGGTTATCGCGTTCGGGAACGGATGAATTGATCCTGATTTTTGGTGGTTGGGCGCTGGGGGCTGCGCCTTTTACTGGACTTACAGGGCGCGGCGATGTGCTATTCGTCGACGACTTCCGCCACTTTGACGATCCTCTGCCTGATATTGCGCAATATGACCGCGTCAATTTGATTGCCTTTTCTTTTGGCGTCGCATCTGCGGGCCACTGGCTGGCGCAAACTGGGTTTCGTCCCGATCGGCTGATTGCTGTCAGTGGCACGCTATGTCCGGCTGACCCCGAGCGTGGAATCGCGCCGGATATGATCCGCGCCACGGCGGAAAACCTGACCGCAGCCAGTTTCTCAAAGTTCTGCCGCCGTGCCGGATTGAACGGGCCGGTTCCTGAAATTGATCTGGAGGCTGCGCAGGCAGAGCTTCACGCCGTGATCGACCGTGGTGGCGCACCCGAAGTGGCGTTTGACCGGATTTGGATCCCCCAGCGGGACCGTATTATCCCGACCCCCGCGCAAGAGGCGGCATGGGCGCACCAACAATCTGCCGTGCGTGGTATTGCCGCCCCGCATGTTCCGTTTCGCGACAGCCAGAACTGGCAGGAGTGGATCTCATGAACGTGCAGATCGCGGACCGCGTCCAGCGCAGTTTCAGCCGCAGTTTCCGCAGCTATCACGGCTCGGCCAGCCAGCAGGCCAAAATCGCGGATCGGCTGGTCCATGAGATGCGGGCCGGCGGCGCACCGCATCGTTTCGCGACCGGATTGGAATTTGGCTGTGGTACCGGCCACCTCACGCATCGGGTGTGTAGCGCATTCGATATTGGCCAGTTGACGGTCAATGACCTGTCGCCCGAAGCAGCTGAGACCGCAACAGCGGTCGGCGCAGACTTTTTGTGTGGTGATGCCAAAACTGTTGAATGGCCGTTTCAGCCAAACCTAATTACGTCAGCGTCTATGGTCCAATGGTTGCATGACCCTGCAACCTTTCTACAACGCGCAGCCAAAGCATTGGCTCCAGGTGGGTGGTTGGCGGTTTCAGGCTTTGGACCGGAACAATATCGGGAGCTGGTGAAAGTAGGGTCAACTGCCAAAGCGCCGGGCTTGCGCCGATCTGAAGATTTGGCCGCGGCAGTCGAAGGCCAATTAGAGATTATCAGTTGCGGCGAAAACCTTTCTGCACTGCACTTTGATACGCCCCGAGGCGTTCTCAATCACCTTCGAAGAACTGGGGTCAACGGGCGCGCGCAGAAGGTCTGGACCAAAACCAGTCTTGCCCAATTCTCGGAACAATATGTCCGACACTTTGGCGACGATGATGGCGTGTCCCTGACATATAACCCAACTTGGATCGTGGCTCGCAAACATGGCTGAGTGCCGCTACCAATCAATTCCCTCATAGGCTTCGGTTTGGATACACGAGATCTCAGAGCCCGGGTTGGTCAGTACCGCTTCGGCCAATAGACGCTGCTTTCCTACTTGTTGAAGCTGGTGCAGATGACAATGGAAAGCGCATTCAGCGAGCGGTAGTTTACAGCTGTAAGGTCTTGTAATTATGGACCATTCCTGCTTGCCGGCGCGGTCAGTACAGCAAATTGAGCATAAGGAGTGAAACGACAAGAAACAGGATCGTCATAACCCCCCCTGAGCGCACAAAGTCCATGACTTTATACCCTGCAGGACCCATAATCAGGGCGTTTACCTGATGGGTCGGAATTATAAAGCTGTTCGACGTTGATATGGCAACTGTCAGGGCAAATACAGCCGGATTTCCGCCAGCTGCCACCGCAATGGAAACGGCCAATGGCACAAGCAGAACAGTGGCCCCGACGTTGGACATCACCAATGAAAACGCCGTGGCCAAAATCGCAACGCCGGCCTGAAGTGACCAGATCGGCCAGCCGTCCAGAATGACCATGATCTGTTGTGCAATCCACGCAGCCGTGCCGGTGTTCTGTACCGCCTGACCCAGTGGAATAAGGCATGCGAGCAGAAAGACTGTGTTCCATCCGACCGCACGGTAGGCTTCATCGACACTCAACACACGTGTTAGCATCATTCCCGCGGCGCCGGTTAACAGACAGAGCGAGAGCCGAATGTCGGTGAACAGGATCATCGACAAGGAAACGGCGAAAAACGCCAGCGCCCAACCGACCTTTTGCGGGCGCAGTTCGTCTTGTGGGAAGTCGGTGGTGACGACCACAAAATCGGGATCGCGCTTGATCCGCATCAGGTTGTCCCACCGTGTATGGGCAACAAGCATGTCGCCTGCGTGAAACTCCTCAAGCCCGATTTGAGTGGACTCGTGCGTTTCGGATTCAACATGGCTAAGCGTTTCCTCGCCGCGATGGATGGCAAGCAACGACATGCCGTATGTCTTGCGGAACAATAGCTCGCGAGGGCATTTCCCGATCAGCTTGCTGTCGGGTGTTATGACAACTTCGGCGATGCCTGCATTGGTTGGCGCGAATTCTTCGACAAAGATGTCCAGCGCCGGCAGCACGGTCAGCCCGTATTTCTGCGCGAACTCCTCTACGACCCAGCGCCGACCAATGATCGCCAATCGGCAAGGCGCAGCAATTTCAGCTGTCAGAACCTGAACCATCGAGGTTTTACCGCGATAGAATGTCGAAATGATGTACAGGTGGTTTTCGTGGTTTATGTCGGCCAAAATCTGCCCGACCAACGGGCTTTCGGCTGGAACGATTACTTCAAAAACGTCGGCTTTCAGGCCGTAGACACGTTGCAGATACTCCTGCGTTCCCTGTCCGGTCCCGGTGTTTTCCGATCCCTCATCACCCGGCAAAACCCACCGACCCAGCAGCAGAAAGTAGGCGATGCCGGTCAGGATCAGAACAATCCCGATCGGCGTCACAGAGAACAGGCCGAACTGTTCCATTTTCTGACCGTCGGGCAGGCTATTGTTGGCTGACTGGATCAGATCGTTCAGCAATATAAGAGGCGAAGATCCGACCATCGTCATTGTTCCGCCAAGGATGGCGCAGAACCCCATGGGCATCAGCAAGCGCGACAACGGGATGCCCGATCGGGAAGATATTCGGCTGACGACCGGAAGAAACAGCGCAGCGGCCCCAACGTTCTGCATGAACGAGGAAATGACCCCAACAGTGCCCGAAATAATAGGTAGCACGCGTTTCTCGGACGTACCGCCATATTTCAGAATAACAGCGGCGACTTTGTTCATTATGCCGGTCTTGTCGAGGCCCGCGCCGACGATCATGACCGCGATAATGGAAATCACCGCATTGGATGCAAATCCATCAAACAGGTGCGGCACGTCAGCGAGTTTTTCGAGCCCGGGCGCGTAACTGAGAAGGCCGATAAGGACCAGAACAAGTATGGCAGAAAGGTCAATTCTGACGATTTCGGATACAAAGAGAAATACGGTGAAGGCAAGAAGGGCGCAAACAACACCCATCTCAAAGTTAAAAGCCACCTGTTCCACAAACGTCACCAGGAATTCGTTCTTACATTAAAAGAACATCTAACCCATCAACGCTGAATTGTCATGATGTTTCAAAACCACAAGCTTGGACGAAACAAAATTACCACCACTGCCAAAGCGCCACGTTTCGAACCGGTGTAGGGGCCCCTTTGATTGCTTGTCAGGCTGGGGCCTACACGCCTCTCAAATCATCGTGGTCAACCACGCCCACGGTAAGGCGGCACACCCTGATCCGGGATCCAGACGCCTTCGGGCGTTGGGCCAGTTTGCCAGAACACGTCGATCGGAATGCCCCCGCGCGGATACCAGTACCCTCCGATACGCAGCCATCGGGGTTCCAGAAACTCCTGCAGCCGGCGGGCAATCGAGATGGTGCAATCTTCGTGAAAGGCACCATGATTGCGGAACGAGCCCAGAAACAGCTTGAGTGCCTTGCTTTCCACCAACCACTGATCGGGCACGTAATCTATCACCAGATGGGCAAAATCCGGTTGGCCCGTCATCGGGCAAAGCGAGGTGAACTCGGGCGCGGTAAAGCGCACGTTGTAATCCACATCAGCCTGCGGGTTCTGCACGCGTTCCAGAACCGCCTCTTCCGGGCTGGCTGGCATTTTGGTGTCTCCGCCCAACTGGGTGAGGTTACTGTAGATACTATCGGTCATGTTATCTCTCCTGCAGTCAGACGCCGCGTTTGTTGCCCCAGATCAGCACATGTAGCTGGGGCAGAATGCGAGGCGCGAACCAACCGGCATTCAAAGTCTTGTCGATCAGCCATTCCATGCGGCTGGTGGCATTGTTCAAATCAACCGGGCTGGCCGGATCGGTTTCCGGGTTACCTGGTTGAAGGTACAGCGGAAGGTCCGGATACCGGTCGGCAACGCTGCGTGCCCAGTTAAAATCCGTGTCGTCAAAGATCACGATTTTGAGGACAGTCTGCACGGGGCGCACGTTGAGGCAGGCGCCAAACGCCGTCCAATCCATATCCTCGCCACTGCTGGGGGGTTTCGGGCTGAGAACAAGCATAGCAAGGTCGGAAAACCACGGCTTTGCGATTGACCCTTGGGTTTCGCATAAAAAGGCATAACCTTCCGCTTTGCCCTGTCGGATCAGCGGACCAAAATCCTGAATGGCGGGATTTCCGCCAGACAGAGACACGGTCAGTGGCCGCCCGCCTGACAAACGCTGAACCTCAGACCAGACGGCCTGCGTTTCCATTGCTGCCCAATCGTGGCGATAGGTGCTGTCGACAGCATGGAGGCTGTCGCACCAGCTGCACCGAAAATCGCATCCGCCCGAGCGAACAAATACTGTCGGCTGACCGATCAGCGCGCCTTCGCCCTGTACCGTGGGGCCAAATATTTCGGATATTCGTAGGGTCATGGGCGATACTCGGCCCATGTCTTGGGCGTCTCGGACACTTTCACCGCAGCGGTTTCGGGCCAGCGGGCCGCGCACCAGTCAAAGAAGTGCCGCGCGAGGTTTTCGGCAGTCGACACGACGTTCAGCACATTGTTCAGGTGCCGGTGGTCAAATTCGTCGTCGATATAGGTCTTGAGCGATTTCAGCTCGTGGTAATCCCGCACGAACCCATCCGCGTTCAACTCGCGCCGGGCCAATTCGACCACGACGACATAGTTGTGTCCATGCATCCGGGCACACTGATGATCTTCGGGCAGGTGGGTCAGCTGGTGCGAGGCGGAAAAGTGGAATTCCTTGGTGATCCGGTACATCAGACCTGTGCCCCCGCGATGGCCGACTTCCAGAATTTGGCGTCTTCGTATTGCGTTGGGTCCGGCACACCGGCCAGATCAAACGCCTCGCGCCGTTCAACGCATGTTCCGCAACGGCCACAATGCACGTCGCCGCCCTTGTAACAGGACCACGTCTGATCGAACGGGGTATCCACGCGCGCGCCTTCGCGGACAATATCGGCTTTGCTGCGGTGCACGAATGGCACATGCAGCGCCACATCCGCGTAGCCGTCCAACGCGGCGCGCTGCATGGTGTCAAACGCATCTGTGAATGCCGGACGGCAATCGGGATAGATGAAATGGTCGCCTCCATGCACAGCTGTCGCGACTGCGTCGTCACCCTGCGCTGCTGCCACGCCATAAGCGATGGTCAGCATGATCGCATTGCGGTTGGGGACAACCGTGACCTTCATCGTTTCTTCCGCGTAATGCCCGTCAGGCACGTCGACATCGTCGGTCAAGGCCGAGCCTGTCAGCGACGCTCCGACAGAACGCAGGTCGATCACGTGATGAGGCACGCCTAGCCGCTTTGCACAGAGGGCCGCGAAGGTCAGCTCCTTGGTGTGGCGTTGGCCGTAGTCGAAAGACACAAGCCGTGACAGGTTTCCTTCCGCGGCCAGCACATGCGCCAACGACACGGAATCCAGCCCGCCGGAGCAGACCAATGTAGTTTTCATGTTTTCAGTCCTTGTTTTGATAACCGGGTAGGCTGCGACCGGCGGGCGGGACGCTTACGGTCTTTTTCCGGTAAGCGCAATGCACGAATTGGTGGACAAAAGAGACCTTAGGCCTGACCGCCGCGCCCTTTAGGGATTGGGAAAGCGCGGCGGCACAAGTCCAGCTTGAAACCAACTGACCAATGTCACAATGGAAAAGACGGGCAAACCGGTAGCGCGCTGAATATCTGCCGCGTATGGGCACATATTCGTGCATTCCAGCACAATCGCGCCAAGGTCCGGATTTTCGGACTGCAGCGCAATTGCGGCATCAACGTTATCGGCACGGGCCTTATCAACATCCAGGCCAAGTTCATTCCCCAGTATCGCGCGTGTGAATTCGCGCCCGCCTTCGGTGGATCCGATGGGTGTATCGTCCGGAACCTTAGCACAGCGCAGATGTTCACGGGTCAAAGTGGAGGCAGAGATGGTCAGAACCCCCGTGCGTTTTCCGGCCGGAAGGATACCGTTCACCATCTCCACCTGCATCAAAGATGAGGTCACAACAGGAACCGGCACAGCCTCGGACAGCTCTTTCTGAAACAGGGACAGAAACCCGCAATTGGTGGTAATGCCATCCGCGCCGTCCTTGACCAGTTCTCGCGCGGCATCAATGAATGCGTCCAACATGCCCTCGGCCCGGTGTCGAACGACTAGGTCCGGCGAGGCATCCCGCACAATGCGATAGAGCACCGGAAAAGGCCATGTCAGCGCATTTCCCATATCACCGGGGATGCGTGGGAATTGGGCGTCCAGCATCAGAATGCCCACTGACGCTCCGTAAATGGATTTGCCACCTTGGGCGATCATCCGTGCGCCTCCTCGATAATGCGGGCCGAGATGTCTTCGGACCCTTCCATGTAGATGCTGGATATCCCGTGGCGCACGGCGTCCTGCACCTGATCCATTCGCTTGGAAATATGCGCGCCCAGTACGCTCGCGGCCTCATCCTCGTCGCGATCCAGCAAGGCCTGCATGACCCGTTTATGTTCGTCTTTCGAGCGTTGAACCCGATCCAAGCTCATGGAAACCCAGCGGATATATCGGATGCGTTCGTTGATCCGGGTCAGGGTTTGCACCAGCTCATTGTTGCCCGATAGCCTCGCAATGCCCAGATGAAAATCTTCGTCTCTGCTGACGGCTTCTTCGACGGTCAGGCCGGTGATGTCGATGCCGGTCGCGTAAAGCTCATCCCGAAGTGTTTGTAGATCTTTGTCAGACGCCTTTGCGCAAGCAACGCGCGCGGCGGCGGATTCGATGATTTGGCGCAGCTCGAACAGATCAAACACGCTCTGCGGGTCCAGCGGGCGGCAGAAAAACCCCAGACCGGGGCGAAAGTCGAACAGGTGTTCGGCCACCAACCGGTTCAGGGCCTCGCGCAGGGGGGTTCGGCTGACGCCCAATTCCTTCGACAGCGCCACCTCGTTCAACCGATCACCTGGTCGAAGGTGAAACGAGACGGCCATCGCCTTTACCTGATCATAGATGTCGTCAACGCGTGGACCTGCCATAAGTGCCGCCTTTTTCCGTTTGCTAAGGCGTGCCACAGGCTGCTCTTGAAATCAATATACAAAACTGTATACAGATCTGCATGCAGATCGAAATCAAAGGAAATCAGCGATGACCGGGACGAATTATCTGACAGGTGCTGAGGCAATGGTGCGCATGCTGGAGGCACACGGCGTGAAACACATGTTCGGCCTGTGCGGTGATACAACGCTGCCCTTCTATGACGCGTTAGCGCGGGTGGATCATGGTATTCAGCACATATTGACCCGGGATGAACGTCACGCGGCCTATATGGCGGATGGATACGCACGCGTCACTGGCAAGCCGGGCGTCTGCGAAGGCCCGTCCGGAGGCGGGGCGACCTACATACTGCCGGGGGTGATCGAGGCCAGCGAAAGCTCGGTTCCCATTCTGGCGATCACCTCTGACGTGGCGACGACCAGCCGCGGAAAATACCCGTTGACTGAGTTGGATCAGGCTGCGCTGTTCAAGCCGTTGGCAAAGTGGAATGCGTCTCTGGACGACGCCTCGCGTTTGCCTGCGATGGTGCGGGCTGCGTTTCGTGCAATGACGACCGGAACTCCGGGCGCCACACATCTGGCGCTGCCCTTTGATACGCAGAAAGGTCCGGTGGACGAAGCTGAGGTTTGGGCAGATGCACGCCACCGCAGCTATCCCGCTGAACGGGCTGGACCGGATCTGGATGCCATTGAAGCGGCCGCGGATATCCTGGCCAAAGCCAAATCAGCAGTCATCGTTTGCGGCGGCGGGCCGGTTCTGTCCGGGGCCGAAGAGGCATTGCACCGTGTTGCCACCCTGTTGGATATCCCAGTTGCCACAACAGTTTCCGGTCAGGGTTCCATTGCCGAAACGGATCCGCTGGCCTTGGGCGTCGTTGGCTCGAACGGTGGTGTTCCGGCCACGCGCGCCATTGTGGATCAGGCCGATGTGGTCATATTTGTCGGATGCCGCGCGGGGTCGGTCACGACCGAACGCTGGCGCAGCCCCGGGCGGGATGCTAACATCATCCATATAGACAGCGATCCGATGGTGATCGGCGCAAACTATCAGACAGAGGTGGCCATCTGCGCCGACGCCCGGCTAGCGTTAGAGGCCTTGGCGCAGTCACTGAAAACGCGGCGCGATCTGCCAGGCCTTGGTGGAGCGGCCCAGGCCCGTGCCGCCTGGGAGGCCAAGTTGCAAGCGTTCGCACCGCTTGCGGCCAGTCGCGACACCCCGATCCGGCCCGAAGCCGTAATGGCGGCTCTTGCAGACATCCTGGACGATGATGCGATTGTTGTCGCTGATCCGGGCACCCCGTGCCCTTACTTCAGCGCCCATTACCGCTGGCGCAAACCGGGGCGGCATTTTATCACCAATCGGGCGCATGGCGCGTTGGGTTATTCGCTTGGTGCGGCGATGGGCGCCCATGTAGGTCGGCCATCGGTCAAGACATTGTCCGTTATGGGGGATGGATCGTTTGGCTTCACTTGCGGTGAGTTTGAAACGATGGTGCGGCACAAAATGCCGATTACCTCGATCGTATTCTCGAACTCAGTCTTTGGCTGGATCAAAGCGGGTCAGGATGCAGGCTTTGGGCAGCGTTACTACAACGTCGATTTCAATCGGACCGATCACGCCGCTGTTGCAGCGGCATTTGGGGTAAAATCCTGGACAGTGAAAGACCCGGATGATCTGCGCAGAGTTTTGAAGCAGGCTGTTGAGCATGATGGCCCGACGCTGGTCGACATCCACTCACAACAGCTTCACGAAGCTGCGGCACCGGTGTCGGAATGGGTGGCATAAGACGCGATTGACGGGGTCAACTGGGCAAGAAACTCTTGTGCAATCATCGACAAAGGACGTCCTTTGGCAGTGATTATCGCAAGATCCAGCGTAACGGCTGGTCTGAAAGGGCGGGTTTGATATCCGCCCTCTTCATCGAAGGTCACTGTGAACGGATCAATCATCGCCACGCCCATGCCCTGTTTGACAAAGCTCAGCAGGTTTTCCGACAAGTGTGTGTGAATTCGCGTCTGCCAGGTACGCTCTGCAGTCTGAAAAATGTCGCGGGTCCTGCGATGGGTTTGGTGCTCGGGGCCCATGACGATGAACGGCTCATTCTCCAACAGCTCTGGCGTCAGAACGTCATGGGTCGCCAAATGGCTACCCTCGGGGAACGTGGCCATCGTTTCAAAATGGAAGACCTGATAGTTCAGCGTGTCGTGGAGAATTGGCATCTCGACGATACCAATTTCGAACAAGCCCGAGGTCACCCATTCCTGTATTTTTGAAGAATACTGCGACTGGAAGCTGACGGATAGATTGGGGCGTGACTTGGCAAAGCGTGCTATCTCTCGCGGCATGAAACCGAACGACAATAAATGCGGCGCTGCGACCTGCAATTGCCCGGGGTGCTTGTTCTGCAGGTCCGACACGGCCTGCGCAACGTGATCCAGCCCGCGGACCACGGTATCGACCTCTCGATACAAAAGCTCTGCCTCTGGCGTCGGCAAAAGACGTCCTTTGTTGCGTTCGAACAAAGGCAGCCGGGCCTCACGTTCCAACTGAGCCAACAGATTGCTGATGCCCGGCTGGGAGATTCCCAGGACTGACGCGGCTCCCGTCACAGTGCCGGTTTCCATGATGGCGTGGAACGCCTGCAACTGACGAAAGCGCAGAGACATAGCTCAACCTATCATTTCTTATGATGGACTTACGAAAACATAGTATTTGAAATGATATGCCGGTCAAGGCAGGCTTCCACCTACCGCTGGGGAGGACGAATGGGCGATCTGTCACAACAAATCATCGGATACGACCTGTGGCACCTTGAACTGCCCGTCACATCCCGCCGGGACCACGGTATTGGATCTGTCGAAGGCGTGTGCGAGGTCGTTGTCCTGCGCCTGACGTCCGAGGATGGTAGCCACGGATATGGCGAAGCCTCACCCTGGTCCGTATTCACCGGAACGCCCGAAGCGACTTACGCCGCATTGAATAGGTATCTGCGTCCGTTGGTGATGGGGGCGAGGGTTGCTGACAGAGCCGCTATCATGGCGCAGGCCGCATATGCGGTTGCGCATTGCACCGAGGCCAAGGCGGCGCTGGAAGCGGCTTTGCTTGATTTGACTGGCAGGATCAGCGCCGTTCCTGTTTGGGCCTTGTTGGGAGGGAAATGCCGCGACGCGATCCCGCTAAGCTGCTCCATCGCTAACCCTGATTTTGCGCAGGATATAGATCTTCTGGCCCGTTTGCAGGACGACGGTGTGCGGATCGTGAAGTTGAAGACTGGGTTTAAGGATCATGCTTTTGATATCATGCGGCTCGAGTATTTGGCGAAGCATTACCCACAGTTCTCGGCCCGCGTTGATTACAATCAAGGTCTGTCGATCGAGGACGCACCGGCGCAGGTACGGGACGTGGCATCGTTCAATCCCGATTTCATCGAACAACCGGTACGCGCACATCACTACGGCATGATGGCGAAGCTACGGCAAATGACGGATGTGCCGCTACTGGCCGATGAAAGCGTTTTTGGCCCCGAGGATATGGAACGCGCTGCAAGCGAAGGGATCTGCGACGGTGTCTCGGTCAAAATCATGAAATCCGGCGGTCTGACGCGCGGGCAAACAGTCGCCCGCATGGCCGCCGCACATGGTCTCAGCGCGTATGGCGGAGATATGTTTGAGGCCGGTTTGGCACATCTTGCCGGGGCTCATATGATCGCCGCGACGCCGGAAATTACGCTGGGCTGCGAGTTTTATCAGGCCTCATACTTCCTTAACGAAGACATTCTTGAAAAACCTTTCGAGGTGAAACAGGGTCAAGTCGTTGTCCCCAACACACCGGGTCTTGGCGGGAAGCCGGACGAGGCAAAGCTGAACCACTATGCTGTTTCCAAAGCGGTGGCGGCATGAGCGAGAAAAAGACAATTGCCATTATCGGTGCCGGTATCGTTGGTGTCTCGACCGCCGTCTGGCTGCAACGTGACGGACATGATGTCATCCTGATCGACAAGGCCGGCCCCGGAGAGGGCACCTCGCATGGCAATGGCGGTGTGCTGGCCTCTTGCTCGATTATTCCGGTCACGGTGCCGGGGCTTTTGAAAAAAGCGCCGAGGATGCTGTTTGACCCGTCGCAACCTTTGTTCATGAAATGGGGCTATGTACCCAAGCTCTTGCCGTGGTTGACGCGCTATCTGAAACACGCAAACGCAGGCGACGTCGAACGTATAGCGGCCGCGCTAACCCCCATTGTCGGAGACAGCCTAAACGATCATCAGGCCCTGGCTCAGGGTACGACGGCCGAGAAATGGATTGTGCCATCCGACTACCTGTTCCTCTACGAAAACCGCCAGCATTTTGAAGGCGATGCCTTTGGTTGGGGTGTTCGGCGCAAACACGGGTTCAAGTGGGAAGAACTAGAGGGTGCCGCGTTCCACGCCTACGACCCGATCTACAGCAAAGATATCGGGTTTGCTGCCAAACTTCCCGATCACGGACACATTACCGATCCCGGGCGGTACGTGAAAGACCTCGCCGCACATGTCGAGGCCAACGGCGGCAGGGTCATCCGTGCTGCTGTTGAGGATGTCGTACACGAGAACGGTAAAGTCTCAGGCGTTCGGGTGGCTGGTGAGACCATCCCGTGTGACACTGCAATTGTCACTGCGGGCGTCTGGTCGGGACCTTTGGCCAGCAAATTGGGCGTTTCTGTTCCACTGGAGACAGAACGTGGTTATCATCTTGAATTGGTGGAACCTTCCGCGATGCCGAAAAGTCCGGTTATGGTTGCTTCGGGCAAGTTCGTTGCCACGCCGATGGACGGCCGCATCCGGCTGGCTGGGATTGTCGAATTCGGCGGGCTGGATGCGCCGCCTTCGAAGGCACCGTTCGAACTTATGCGCAAATATGCCCGGGCGGCCTTTCCGGGCGTGACATGGAAGGACGAAGTAGAATGGATGGGGCACCGGCCCGCACCGGCAGACTCGATCCCGATCATCGGCGAGGTGCCGGGAATTGACGGGGCATATATGGGGTTTGGCCACCATCATATCGGCCTGACAGGCGGGCCGAAAACAGGGCGTCTGTTGGCGCAGATGATCACGGGCAGGACCCCAAACGCGGATATGAGCGTCTATGCGCCGTCTCGCTACGCGACTTAAGAAATGTCCGGTAACACAAGCCGGCAACACAAAATTAAACAGGGAGAAAAAGATGAAGAAATTGACAAGCCTTCTGGCGGCAACCGCTTTGACAGCCGCAGCAACCGCACCGGCGATGGCCGAGAAATGGGATATGCCTATGGCATATTCGGCATCGAACTTCCACTCGGCCACGGGTGCGGAATTTGCCAAATGCGTGACAACAGGCACCGGTGGTGAGGTTGAAATCGTCACGCATCCGTCCGGGTCGCTGTTCAAAGGTGCCGACATCAAGCGTGCCATTCAAACCGGGCAAGCACCAATTGGTGAGCGTCTGCTGTCCGGTCACCAGAACGAAAACGCACTGTTTGGGTTCGACTCGATCCCATTCTTGGCAACGTCGTTCGATGACAGCGCCAAGCTATGGGAGGCGGCGAGACCCTCGATTGAAAGTCTGCTGGCTGAACAGAACCTTACGTTGCTTTATGCTGTGCCTTGGCCGCCGCAAGGGCTGTACTTCAAAGACGAGGTGAACTCGGTCGCCGACATGGAGGGCATCAAGTTCCGGTCCTACAATAATGCCACGTCGCGATTGGCGGAACTAACCGGCATGCTGCCCGTGACAATCGAGGCTGCAGAAATCAGCCAGGCTTTTGCCACTGGTGTCGCGGACTCAATGGTGTCGTCGGGATCGACCGGATATGACCGCAAAGTATGGGAAAGCCTGAATTATTTCTACGAGGTGGACGCGTGGCTGCCGCGCAACTACGTCATGGTCAACTCTGACATCTGGGCTGGCGTTTCTGATGCCAACAAGAACGTCATCAAGGCCTGTGCTGAGCTTGCCGAATATGCCGGCAACTGGCGCGCCAAGGAATACACCGGCTTTACCCTGCAAGGCTTGCGCGATGGCGGCATGACAGTTGGTCCGGCCTCCGAACAGATGACAAACGAGCTGAAAGAGATCGGTGTCACCATGACCAATGAGTGGCTTGAGGCCGCAGGTGACGAGGGCAAGGCCATCGTCGATGCGTTCAATTCGTCTCAGTAATTGGCCAAAGATGGGCGGCGGATCAACCTGCCGCCCGTTTCCATAGAATAACTAATAGTGGGGACAGCATGGCGGCACTACGAGGGTTCAGGTCCGTATTAGATTTCATCTATCAGGCAGCAGGGGTTCTGGCAGCGCTTAGCCTGATCGCCATTTTGCTGCTGATCGTTGTGCAAATGTTGGCCCGCTGGACCGGTGAGGTTTTTCCCGGCGCCCCCGATTACGCAGGCTATGCCATGGCCGCCGCGTCCTTTCTGGCATTTGCTAATGCGCTGAACCGAGGCAGCCACATTCGTGTGTCGATCCTGCTCAATGCGGTTCCCGATCGGGTCCGACGCATCCTTGAAATATGGTGTTTTTCCGTGGGTGCAGCGGTGATGTGGTACTTTTGCTGGTATGCCTATCGTTTTGTCTATTGGAGCTGGAAGTTCAACGACATCAGCCAGGGTCAGGACAAAACCGCGCTGTGGATTCCGCAGTCTGCGATGCTGATCGGCGGGGTCATTCTTGCAATCGCTCTGACCGATCATCTGGTCCACGTCATCTTCCGTGGCAATCACCGTATCGTCCGTGATCTGGCCGATCAGAGCCACGGGGAGTAAGCGCATGGAAAACTTGTCTGTTATCATCCTCTTCCTCTTTGTTCTTTTCACCCTGTTGGGCACCGGCGTCTGGGTCGGTCTGGCGCTTATGGGTGTTGCCTGGGTCGGGATGGAGTTATTCACTACACGGCCCGTCGGCGACGTGATGATCACCACCATCTGGTCGGCGTCCTCGTCCTGGACCCTGACAGCTCTGCCGATGTTCATCTGGATGGGCGAAATCCTGTATCGAACGCGATTATCCGAGGATATGTTCAAAGGTCTGTCGCCGTGGATGGCACCTTTGCCCGGTGGATTGGTGCACACCAATATCGTGGGCTGCACAGTCTTTGCCGCCGTATCCGGGTCGTCGGCGGCGACACTGACGACCGTGGGCAAGATGTCGATCCCTGAACTGAGAAAACGCAATTACCCCGAACGAATGATCATCGGAACATTGACCGGCGCGGCGACACTGGGTCTGATGATCCCACCATCGCTGACGCTGATCGTGTATGGCGTGACCATCAATGAATCGATCACCAAGCTGTTCTTTGCGGGCATCCTGCCCGGATTGGTACTGGCGACGATGTTCATGGGATACGTCGCGATTTATTCGAAATTCGGGAAAGACTGGAACCCAAACAGCGAAGATAAGCTGAGCTTTTCTGAAAAGCTCAAGAACTCTCGCTTCTTGTTGCCCGTAATCCTGCTGATCATGGTGGTGATCGGGTCGATGTATCTGGGCTATGCCACCGCGACCGAAGCCGCCGCCTTTGGCGTGATCGGTGGTCTGCTGCTCGCAGCGGGACAGGGGTCGCTGACCTGGAAGACCTTCACCGAAAGCCTGATGGGGGCCACCCGGACCAGTGCGATGATCGCCCTGATCCTTGCTGGGGCTGCGTTCTTGTCATTGTCCATGGGATTTACGGGTCTGCCGCGGGGTCTGGCTGATCTGATCGCAGGGTGGGAGCTGACGCGGTTCGAACTGTTGATGGTTCTGCTGGTCTTTTACATCATTCTGGGTTGCTTCCTTGATGGTATCTCCTCGGTCGTGCTGACCATGGCCGTGGTGGAACCGATGATCCGGGACGCGGGTATCGACCTCATCTGGTTCGGTATTTTCATCGTGGTTGTCGTTGAGATGGCGCAAATTACACCGCCAATCGGCTTCAACCTGTTCGTGATGCAAGGCATGACGAACCATGAGATGAGCTATATCGCCCGCGCGGCAATCCCGATGTTCCTGATCATGGTGGTGATGGTCTTCGTCTTGATCTGGTTCCCGGATCTGGCCACCTGGCTGCCGGAAAACCTTAGGCAAAGCCCGGGCGGGTAGGGGGCTTTGAACCCACTTCATCTGGCGGCACGTAACGGTCCTTATGTTCTGGTCGCAGGGCTGGCCGCCGGATTGGTGCTGCCCGCGCTAGCCGAGCCGATGCGAGCGATCTTACCGCCGCTTGTCGCACTGCTGCTGTTTCTGACGGTCCTTAGAATTGAGCCTGCTATGTTGTTGGGGTCCTTGGTCGATTTACGTCAGGTGGCAAACACAGTGATCGCATTCCAGCTGGTTTTACCGCTACTAGTTGTGACTATTGGCATAATCGGTGGGTGGACCGGTACGCCGGTCTTTTTGTCTCTGCTGATCATGGCCGCGGCTCCGTCCATCTCGGGCAGTGCCAACATGTGCCTGATGATGGGACATCCGGCAGAACAAGCCATGCGCCTTATGGTGATCGGGACCGCCGTATTGCCGTTGACCGTATTTCCCATATTCGTGCTGATGCCCGAACTGGGCGACTTTCAATCCGTTCTTATCGCCGTCTTTCGCCTGTTTCGGACAATCGCGGGGGCGACTGTTGCAGCCGTTTTGTTGCGCCTCGCGTTTCTGAGAAACCCGTCACAAACTACCCTTAAAAATCTTGAAGGATTAGCAACGATCACCCTCGCTGTCTTTGTGATCGGCCTGATGCCATCAGTGACCGCGACTGCGCTTGTTGATCCCGGGCTTGCGGCTTTTTGGGTGGGGTTCGCATGTCTGGCCAATTTCGGCGCGCAACTGGTGATCTACTTTCTGACACGCAACCGAGTGGCTGCCGAAAAAGCCACCGCGTTGTCCATTGTCGCCGGAAACCGGAATGTCGCGATTTTCCTGATTGCGTTACCACCCGAGGTGACATCGCCACTTTTGGTGTTCATCGGGGCCTATCAGATCCCGATGTACCTGACCCCCATTGTAATGCGCCGTTTTTACCAAGCTTCGGGCAGGTTGGGGTAAAGCGGGTGCGGCAACATTCGCCGCGCCCCCTATTTTACTAGAAATGCACAGAACGGGCAGTACCGGGAACTTCCATCGGTGGTGCAAATTTGGTCAGGTCGATGCCTTCGACCGCAACCTTATATTCCTCCAGCGTCGGCGTACGACCCAGAATGGCTGACAGAACAACAACCGGAGTTGAACCCAGAAGGGATTCACCCTTCTTTGTCTCACTGTCCGCTACAACACGGCCTTGGAACAGACGGGTGGACGTGGCCAGAACAGTGTCGCCTTTGGCAGCTTTTTCCTGGTTGCCCATGCAAAGGTTACAGCCCGGGCGTTCAAGATAGAGGATATTCTCGTACTCGGTCCGAGCGGTTTGCTTGGGGAACAGGTCATCGAATTCAAAGCCTGAATACTTCTGCAGAATTGCCCAATCACCTTCTTCTTTCAGCTCATCAACGATGTTGTACGTCGGTGCAGCAACAACAAGCGGGGCCTTAAACTCGACTTTGCCATACTCGTCTTCGAGATTGCGCAACATCTGGGCCACGATCTTGATGTCACCCTTGTGCACCATGCAGGAGCCCACAAAGCCCAGATCAACCTTCTTTTCGGCCGCATAATATGAGATCGGGCGGATCGTGTCGTGAGTATAGCGCTTAGACACGTCGGCATTGTTCACATCGGGGTCGGCGATCATCGGTTCGACGATCTGATCCAGATCCACAACGACTTCGGCAAAGTACTTGGCGTTGTCATCAGGGCGCAGGGCCGGTTTTTCACCCGAGCGGATTTCGGCGATACGTTTGTCGGCGATGTCGATCAGGCCCTGCAGCATTTGAACATCGTTGTCCATGCCCTTCTCGATCATGATCTTGATCCGCGACTTGGCGATTTCCAGCGATTCAATCAGCGTATCGTCGTTCGAGATACAGATCGACGCCTTGGCCTTCATCTCGGCCGTCCAGTCGGTGAAGGTAAAGGCCTGATCCGCCAGCAGCGTACCGATATGCACTTCGATGATGCGACCCTGGAATACGTTGTCGCCGTGTTGCGCCAGCATCTGCGCCTGCGTCGCGTGCACCACGTCGCGGAAATCCATGTGCGGTGCCATTTCGCCCTTGAACGTCACCTTGACGGATTCCGGGATAGGCATTGTCGCCTCACCCGTGGCCAGCGCCAGCGCAACCGTGCCCGAGTCCGCACCAAAGGCCACGCCTTTGGACATCCGCGTATGGCTGTCGCCGCCGATGATGATTGCCCAGTCATCCACGGTGATGTCGTTGAGCACCTTGTGAATGACGTCCGTCATCGCGTGGTACACGTCCTTGGGATCACGCGCAGTAATCAGGCCGAATTTGTGCATGAACGCCATCAGGCGCGGCGTGTTGGCTTGCGCCTTGAGGTCCCAGACCGAAGCTGTGTGACAGCCGGACTGATAGGCACCATCGACACTGGGTGACAGGACGGTGGCAGCCATAGCCTCAAGCTCCTGGCTGGTCATCAGACCGGTGGTGTCCTGAGAGCCCACGATATTGACTTTGGCGCGCACGTCAGAGCCGGCATGTAACACTTTGCCCGGGGTCGCTCCGCGCGCATTTGCATTAAAGATCTTTTCGACAGCCGTTAGCCCCTGACCTTCATGGCTGACTTCCTTCGCAGGGGCGAAGGCCGACTTCAGTTCGATGCCCAACGTCTCACATGCAAATGTCTGCAGTTTCTTGCCAAAGACGATGGCATAAGAGCCGCCGGCTTTCATGAACTCCATCTTTTGCGGGGTGAATGAGCCGGCCATGTCGACCAGTTCTTCACTGCCATCCGCGCTATAGAGCTTTTTCTTTTTCGTGTTGATGGTCAGCACGGTGCCGGTCTCAACCGAATAGCGCTGTTCCAGAATCGGGTTGCCATCGTTGTTGAGGATCGCCTTGCCATCCTCGTCCACTTTCTTGACCCAGTTCTTCAGGTCGACACCGATACCACCGGTGACGCCCACGGTTGTCAAAAAGATGGGCGAAATGCCGTTTGTGCCGGCCACGACTGGTGCAAAATTGACGAAGGGCACGTAAGGGCTGGCTTGTTTGCCGGTCCAAAGCGCCACGTTGTTGACCCCCGACATCCGCGACGAACCAACGCCCATTGTGCCTTTTTCCGCAACCAGCATCACGCGCTTGTCGGGGTGCTGCAACTTCAGCGCTTCAATCTCTTTTTGTGCGGCCTCGGAAATCAGGCATTTGCCATGCAGCTCGCGGTCGGAACGCGAATGCGCCTGATTGCCTGGCGACAGAAGGTCAGTGGAGATGTCACCCTCGGCTGCAATATATGTGACAACTTGGATTTCTTCGTCCACGTCGGGCAGCTTGGTGAAAAATTCGGCCTTGGAGTAGCTCTCAAGGAGATCCGCAGCGATCTTGTTGCCCGCCTCATAAGCGGCTTTCAGGCGGTCTGTGTCAGCCTCGTACAGGAATACCTGAGTTTTCAGAACCTCACCCGCCTGAACCGCTGTGTCCTGCTTGTCGCCCAATGCAACATCCAAAAGCACGTCAACCGACGGTCCGCCTTTCATGTGGGACAGAAGTTCGAACGCGAATTCGGGCGAGATTTCTTCGACTGCAACCTCGCCGACGATGATGGCCTTCAGGAACGTTGCCTTCGCACCCGCAGCACTGGTTGTGCCGGGCAGCGTGTTGTAAATCAGGTGGTGCAGCGAATCTGCGCGATGTGGATGACCGGTATCCTTGATTTGTTCGACGATTTCCTCGACCAGCGCGCCATCATCGATGGGTTTTGGGCTAAGCCCTTGTTCTTTGCGCGTTTCAATTTCATCCAAATAATCTGAATACTGGCTCATGGCTGTTTCCGCTTTGTGTGAATCTGCTGCTGTTGAGTGGCGTCGGACAACCCGCTCGATCGCATTTGTATGCACCGGTATACATTTGCCGCCAAGGTTTCAAGATACCGCTTGGGAAATTTACCGGTTTTTGTTTGATAACGGTACACAGTTCAAATCCAGAACGCCGGACCAAACCTTCTTCAAGACGATTGAGGTCCAACTTTGGTGCAACGATCCTCGCAGCCGCGCCATAAAACCTAGATCGCCATACTTGCAAACATCAGCGGATTTTGTGATCCGCGACGGCGACACTCAGCTCTGGGACAGAACAGCCTCCGCCGGGCCTTCAAACGAAAGGCCACCAAAATGAGCACCAGGGCCGGTCTCGAGAATGGGTTCATTTGACAAATGTTGGGACTGGAGACTGTCGAAAATGTTCTGGCGGTCAACTCTTCTGCGGTCGAATATCCTGAAATTTTTGGTGTTTGCCTCTTCGGGAAATATCCCGATGACGCAGAGGCCGACTACTAAGTTGGCAACCTGTCGGCACCGGGATGAGAGACGGCCCAACAACTCGTTCCCTGAATGCGACAGACGCCAACACATAGGTAAACCTGTCTGACGTCAGCGCTTACCGGTCCAAAAAGCAATACTTGATATGAAGGTGTTTCTGGCTCATCGTAACCATTGAGGAGTGGGACATGAGAAAGCCAACGAAGAGCTCTGGCGAGAAGATCGTCAAAGACACCTTTGGCGCCTTGACTTATTTGGTCGAAGTGAGAGGATTCGAACCTCCGACCCCTGCCTCCCGAAGACCGGTGCAGAGGGCCAAGTTATTGAATTTTAGTCAAAGGAGCCCTGTTTTCCAGGCGTTGTCGCCAATCAAACCAGCCAAGTTCAGGTTCGGCAGGTTCATTGAACCTCAGAGCACTGTCTTGTAAACAACAAAGGCGCCCTAGAGCGCCTTTTTTTATTGGTCGGAGTGAGAGGATTCGAACCTCCGACCCCTGCCTCCCGAAGACAGTGCTCTACCAGGCTGAGCTACACTCCGACCGTGGCGCGTGATTTATACTTGCATTTTTGGATGTGCAAGGGGCTTTCCGTGTCGTTTGTGCGAATTGCGTTCGTCGTTTCCGAACATCAGGTCAGGCCAGCACACCGGTTCGATACAGTCGGATTTTGGTGCCACCGTGGTCCACAATTGGCCCCGGGGGCAGCAGAGGCAGACGGGTAGATCGAGCCAGGCTTGCGTTGCTGGTCACTATGCCGACACGCCAGCCCTTGAACTTGGTTTGCAGTACCTTGCCCAGGCTGCCGTAAACTGATCGCAGGCGTTTTTCATCCCCGACCCGGGCACCATAGGGTGGATTGACAATAACAAGACCCGCGGCATCCGACGGGGGTTTTATGTCGCTAACCGAGCGCGTCTGAAACATGGTGAGATCGGCAATCCCTGCGCGGTCAGCATTTTTGGTCGAGGCCTCAATCGCTCCGCTATTGCGGTCCGAGCCATAAAAAACCACGTCCGGTTTAGCCAAAGGATGTTGCTCGCGCATCGAGGACCAGGCGTTGGGGTCGAAACTTGGTAGATTTTCAAAGGCAAAATTGCGGGTACGGCCGGGGCGCAGCCCCAGCGCGATTTCGGCCGCTTCAATGACAAAGGTGCCAGAGCCGCACATCGGGTCCAGAACTGGCTCGGACCCATCAAATCCGCACTCTCGGAGGAACATTGCCGCCATCGTTTCGCGCATCGGGGCTTTGGCGACAGCCGGTTTGTGGCCGCGTTTGTGCAAAGGCTCGCCGGAACTGTCGATCGAAAATGTGCACAGGTCCTTTTCGATGCGCAGCAGGACGCGCACGGCCGCATCGGACGAAACCGGTGCGCCCAGAGTTTCCGTAATTGCCACTTCGATACGTTGCCGGGCGGCCCCTGCATGGTAGATTCGGGATTTGCGACTTGTCGCTTCGACTTTGACGGGCACATCGGGGCGCAAAAATTCGGCCCAGGGAAATTTTCGGGCCCGTTTATCCAGTTGTGCCAGGTGAACTGCGGGAAACCCACCCAATCGCACCAGAACCTTGTTCGCACCGCGCAGACACAGGTTCGCGCGCCAAACTTCAGGCCAGCCGCCGCGACAGGTGACGCCGCCGGGTACGGGCTTTGCATCTGCGAATCCCTGTTCGACCGCTTCGGCATGCAGCGGGGCTTCAAGGCCGGGCGTTGCCACCAGAAAAATCTCTAAATCGTTGTTTGGTTCCATCCCGGGTGCTTACACCGGAAGTGTTGTGGGTGCGATATGCAATTTCAACAGGTCCAAAATGCAGCCCTTCAAGTTAATTTGACAAAATATCGGCAATTTAGGCGGCAACGGGTTTGCGTTTGGCAACATCCCCGCGTAAAGGGACCGTGATCAAAACGAAGCTTGGAATGAAAACAGGTGCTATGCGCCTTTTTTGCTCTCAGGCTCCCACATACAGATCGTTTTGTGCCACTATGCAGTGGTGGGAACGATGTGTTGCAGGAAAGAGGCTTGGAAGACAGTAGCGACATGCAAACTTTCAAACTGAAAAAAGGGTTGGAGCTGCCGGTGCAAGGCGCGCCAGAGCAGACGATCCAACCGGGTCCTGAATTCAGGTCTGTCGGGGTTTTGGGGGCTGATTATCTGGGCCTGAAACCGCGCATGCTGGTTCAAGAGGGTGAAGAGGTTCAGCGGGGCACACCGTTGTTTTGCCACAAGGACGTGCCCGAGGCGATGATGGTCGCCCCGCTCAGCGGCAAGATTGTGGCCATCAACCGTGGTGCGCGTCGGGTGTTGCAGAGTGTCGTGATCGAAGTCTCGAACGTCAACGACACAGGTCTGGATTTCTCGGCTGTGGGCAATGCCGATACCGCCGAGGGCGTGACCGAACGTCTATGTGCGGCTGGCCTGTGGACCGCTTTCCGCACGCGGCCCTATTCCAAGATGCCCGCACCGGGTACCAAGCCCACGGCAATTTTCGTGACAGCGATGGATAGCGAGCCTCTGGCCGCTGATGCCGCGATCATTATCCAGGATGCAGGTGACGCCTTTGCTGTCGGCCTGAGCGCAGTTGCCAAGCTGACCGAGGGCAAGACGTATCTGTGCCAAAATGAGGGCGCAGCCCTGCCGGGCACCGACGTTCCGGGTGTTGAAGCCGCAGCATTTTCCGGACCGCATCCCGCAGGCCTGGCTGGAACCCACATCCACTTCCTTGAGCCGCTGGCCGGTGAAAAGCAGGTTTGGACAATCGGCTATCAGGATGTCATCGCGATTGGCCGTCTGATGCAAACGGGCCATCTGGATCCGAACATCGTGGTTGCCCTTTCAGGCCCCGGCGCGCGTCAACCCCGCCTGATCCGCACCGTCATGGGGGCATCGACCGATGATCTTACCCGTGACGAAATCAATGTGGACGGCACGGCCCGTGTAATCTCGGGCTCGATCCTGTCAGGCCGTCATGCAGAGGGGCCACAAGCCTACCTGGGCCGTTTCGCGCGTCAGATCAGCATCATCCGCGAAGACCATGATCAGCATACGTTGGGCTGGATTCTTCCGATGCCGTCGAAATACGCGGTTCAGCCGGTTCTTGGCTCGGCCTTTGCCAAGAAGCTGTTTGCATTCACGTCCAATCTGAATGGTGGACGCCGTGCGATGGTTCCGACCGGTACATTCGAACAGTTGATGCCGCAGGACTATTTGCCGACGCAATTGCTACGCGCTTTGCTGGTAATGGACACCGATACTGCACAGGCGCTGGGTGCGCTCGAGTTGGACGAAGAGGACCTTGGCCTTATCGGCTTTGCCTGTCCGGCGAAATATGAATATGGGCTGGCGCTGCGCGACTGCCTTACAAAGATTGAAAAGGAGGGCTGATCCGAATGGGTTTGCGCAACTTCTTTGACCGGATCGAGCCGAACTTTACTAAGGGCGGCAAGTACGAGAAGTATTTCCCCATCTACGAGATGGTCGAAAGCTTCATCTACACTCCGAAAACCGTAACCTCCGTTGCACCCCATGCGCGGTCCTACGTGGATATGAAGCGGATCATGACTTATGTCGTGATCGCTACGATCCCCTGTATCCTGTGGGGGATGTATAATACCGGCTGTCAAGCAAACACAGCCATTGCCGCGCTGGGTCCGGATTCAGCCACCGGCTGGCGGATCGCCATCCTGCAGATGTTCGGCATCTCGCTGAACCCCGCCAGCATCTTTGCCAATGTGATGCACGGGATGATGTATTTCCTGCCAATTTACATCGTCACTCTGGTTGCGGGTGGTATCTTTGAGGTCATCTTTGCGACTGTTCGCGGCCATGAGGTGAACGAGGGTTTCCTTGTAACTTCAATGCTTTACACGCTGATCATGCCCGCATCCACGCCACTTTGGCAGGTTGCGTTGGGCATCATCTTCGGGGTGGTGATCGGCAAAGAAGTCTTTGGCGGTACTGGCAAGAACTTCCTGAACCCAGCACTAGTCGGTCGTGCGTTCCTGTACTTTGCCTATCCGGCGAACATGTCAGGTGACACAGTCTGGACCCCGGTTGATGGCTTTTCAGGCGCTACAGCGCTGTCGGTATCCGCCTCAGAAGGATATCAGGCGTTGGCCACTGAGGGGCTGACATGGTGGAATGCGTTTCTGGGTCAGATGCAGGGCAGCTTTGGTGAGACGTCAACGCTGGCCTGTATGATCGGCCTGGCATTCCTGCTGACGACCCGCATCGCCAATTTCCGACTGATTGTCGGCTGTCTGGCCGGGACCATAGGCCTGACGCTGCTGTTCAACCTCATTGGCTCGGATACCAACCCGATGTTCGCGATGCCATGGTACTGGCACGTCGTCGCCGGCGGTTACGCTTTCGGTCTGGCTTTCATGGTGACCGAGCCCGTTTCAGCCAGCCATACCAACATGGGCCGTTATATCTACGGTGCTCTGATCGGTATCATGGTTGTGTTGATCCGTGTGGTGAACCCCGCTTTCCCCGAAGGCATGATGCTGGCAATCCTGTTCGGTAACGTCTTTGCACCGCTGATCGACTACTTCGTCGTTCAGGCAAACATCAAACGGAGGGCGCGTCGCCATGTCTGATACGCAATCCCCAGAACCCAAGGGCGCGATTGCCAAGTTTCTGGCGGCCTCGCCGGACTCGGTCGGCAAAACGATCTTTATCGCCGTCGCTGTTTGCCTAGTGGCCTCGATGGTTGTGTCCGCCGCAGCCGTTAGCCTGCGCCCGGTCCAGGAAGCCAACGCGCTGAAGGACAAGCAGATCAACGTTCTGCAGGTTGCTGGTGTCTATGAACCCGGCACCGACGTGTCTGAGGCTTTCGCCGCGTTCGAGCCGCACGTTGTTGAACTTTCGACGGGTGAGTTCGTCGACGACCAGTTCGATCCCGCAACATTCGACGATCTGGCCGCCGCAAGCGATCCAGAGCTGAGCGTCGCGCTGGACGATGACCCGGCCGGTATCGGCCGAAAGGCGTTGTACCGCGTTGTCTACTTGCTGCGCGACGATTCCGGTGCGTTGGACAAGGTTATCCTGCCGCTGCACGGCTATGGCCTTTGGTCGACACTCTATGGCTTTATCGCGCTGGAAAATAACGGCAACGATATCTACGGCCTGCAATTTTACCAGCACGGCGAAACTCCCGGTCTTGGCGCCGAGGTGGACAATCCGCGTTGGAAAGCGTTGTGGAACGGCAAGAAGCTGCGGGACGATGCCGGTGATCTGCAGATCACAGTATCCAAGTCGCAACCTGCCGCTGGCCCCGACTTTTATGTAGATGCGCTGGCCGGTGCCACGCTGACTTCGGTTGGTGTTGATAACCTGGTGAAATTCTGGATGGGTGATGCGGGCTTCGCTCCGTTCCTGGCCAAACTGCAAGCAGGAGAGTTCTGATGTCCCAGACCAAGAGAGAGATGCTGGTCGACCCGCTTGTCGACAACAACCCGATCACACTGCAGGTGCTGGGTATCTGTTCGGCACTGGCGGTAACCTCTTCGCTGCAAGTGTCCTTCGTGATGGCGCTGGCGGTTACCTTCGTGACCTCGTTCTCGTCCTTCTTCATCTCATGCCTGCGCAATCAGATCCCGGGCTCGATCCGGATCATCGTGCAGATGGTGATCATCGCCTCGCTGGTGATCCTGGTGGACCAGGTTCTCAAGGCTTATGCCTTTGAGATTTCAAAAACCTTGTCGGTTTTTGTTGGTCTGATCATCACCAACTGTATCGTGATGGGCCGGGCCGAGGCATTTGCGATGAAGAACCCGCCTGTCGCGTCCTTCATAGACGGTCTGGGCAACGGAATGGGCTACGGCCTGATCCTGCTGCTGGTCGGTTTCATTCGTGAGCTGTTCGGCAACGGATCGCTGTTTGGCGTTACCATTCTGGAAACCGTGAACAATGGAGGCTGGTACGTGCCCAACGGCATGCTGCTGCTGCCGCCGTCCGCGTTCTTTATCATCGGCTTGATCATCTGGGCCTTCCGCACATGGAAGCCGAACCAGGTCGAAGAACGTGAATACAAAATTCAGCAGGTAGAGGCCCACTGATGGAAGGTCTGATTTCACTGGCCGTAAAGGCCATCTTTGTTGAAAACCTCGCGCTCAGCTTCTTCCTCGGGATGTGTACATTCATCGCCGTGTCTAAGAAGATTTCGACCGCGCTGGGTCTTGGCATCTCGGTCATGGTCGTTCAGGCGATCACCGTTCCCACGAACAACCTGCTGCTCAGCTATCTGCTGAAGCCCGGTGCGTTGGCCTGGGCGGGTTTCCCCGATGTGGACCTGACCTTCCTTGGTCTGATTTCCTATATTGGCGTGATCGCGGCGATGGTGCAGATCCTTGAGATGGTTCTCGATAAGTATTTCCCGCCGCTTTATAACGCGCTTGGGATCTTCCTGCCGCTTATCACAGTGAACTGTGCCATTCTGGGTGGATCGCTGTTCATGGTCGAGCGTGACTATAACTTTGCCGAAGCAGCCACGTACGGTGTGTCTTCGGGCTTTGGCTGGGCACTGGCGATCACCGCGATGGCGGGCGTTCGTGAAAAGCTGAAGTACTCGGATATTCCGGATGGCTTGCAGGGTCTTGGTATCACCTTCATCACCGCGGGACTGATGGCGATGGCCTTCATGTCTTTCTCGGGCGTGAAGCTGTAAGGAGGGACGAATGGAAACTTTTAGCCTGGGCGTCGTCCTTTTCACCCTGATCGTTGTCGCTTTGGTGGCCCTCATCATGGCCGCCCGTTCGAGACTGGTATCGACTGGCGATGTGAACATCACAATCAACGGCGAAAAAACCATTTCCGTTCCCGCAGGTGGCAAATTGCTGCAGACACTGGCGGCCGAAAAGCTGTTTGTGCCTTCTGCCTGCGGCGGTGGTGGCACCTGTGCGCAGTGCCGTGTGCGTGTGCATTCAGGTGGCGGTTCGATCCTGCCGACCGAAGAAAGCCATATCACCAAGCGCGAAGCCTCTTGCGGCGACCGCCTGTCCTGTCAGGTTGCGGTCAAGCAGGACATGAACATCGAAGTTCCCGAAGAGGTCTTTGGCGTCAAGAAATGGGAATGCACGGTTCGCTCGAACGAAAACGTGGCAACCTTCATCAAGGCGCTGACTCTGGATCTGCCCGAAGGGGAGGACGTGAACTTTCGCGCTGGCGGATACATCCAGATCGAAGCCCCTGCGCATGCGTTGAAATACACTGATTTCGACGTGGAAGAGGAATACCGCGAAGATTGGGACCGCTTCAATCTGTGGCAGTATGAGTCGGTTGTGAACGAACCGATCGAGCGCGCGTATTCAATGGCCAACTACCCGGACGAAAAAGGCATGATCATGCTGAACGTCCGCGTTGCCTCGCCACCTCCGGGTTCCGAAGGTATCCCAGCAGGTCAGATGTCGTCTTACATCTTCAACCTAAAACCGGGTGATAAGGTCACCATCTCGGGCCCGTTTGGCGAATTCTTTGCCCGCGACACCCAGAAAGAGATGGTCTTTATCGGCGGTGGTGCCGGTATGGCCCCCATGCGCAGCCATATTTTCGATCAGCTCAAGCGTCTTGAAAATCGCGACCGAAAAATTAGCTTCTGGTACGGCGCACGGTCCAAGAAAGAGATGTTCTTTGTCGAGGATTTCGACACTCTGGCCGAGGAATTCGACAACTTCGAATGGCATGTTGCCCTGTCGGATGCGCAGCCAGAGGACGATTGGAAAGGCTACACCGGCTTTATCCACAACGTTCTGTTCGAAGAATATCTCAAGAACCACCCTGCGCCTGAGGACTGTGAGTTCTATATGTGTGGCCCACCAATCATGAACCAGTCGGTCATCAACATGCTGCTGGATCTGGGCGTGGACCGCGAAGACATCATGCTCGACGATTTCGGCGGGTAAGAAACAAAGAACCGGCGCTTACATGCGCCGGTTTTCTTTTGTGCTCAAAGACGAAGGTCGCTGGCCTCTATCGGCAGGACCGACTTGACGTCGAAGACCACGCTTGTGTCTTTTCCGAACGCTCTGATTTGCGCGGACTCGACATCCAAAGACTCTCGATGTGCGACGGCCAAAACGACGCCGTCATAGGCGTGTTCCTTAGGGGTGTCGACAAGGGGAATCCCATACTCGGCCAACGCTTTACCAGTTGCGACACTACATAACTGCCCATGCTGTCGTTCAGGCGTCGCCCGGCCAGAATGATCTATGGATGATGGCCGATCGCCTCTGCCTTATGTGTCAGGTAGCAAGGGTCAACGCCGATACAGTGTCCGCCAACGAGGCCAGGACGGAAGGGCAAAAAGTTCCACTTGGTACCCGCTGCGCGCAGAACGGCATCGGTATCAATGCCCAGACGTCCAAAAATCATCGCCAATTCATTGACCAGCGCGATGTTCATGTCGCGTTGCGTGTTTTCGATAACTTTCGCTGCTTCGGCCACGCGGATGCTTTCCGCTTTGTGCGTACCTGCCGTGATAATCCGGCCATAAAGCGCGTCTACCAGATCAGCAACTTCGGGTGTCGAACCCCAGGTCACCTTGCAAATGTCCGAGATCCGATGGGCCTTATCACCCGGATTAATCCGCTCTGGGCTGTATCCGGCAAAGAAATCCGTGTTGAATGTAAGTCCTGAAACCCGTTCGAGGACTGGCACACAGTCATCCTCGGTTGCACCTAGATTAACCGTGGACTCGTAAATCACCAAGTCAACTTTTTTTTAGAATACGCCCGACCGCCTCGGACGCACTCAGCAAAGGCGACAAATCCGGTTATTTGCCCGCCGTGATTGGCGTTGGAACGGTTATGACAAAGGTGTCACATGTTGCCAGATCGGAAGGTTCCGAAATAAAGGGCAAACCTTTCGCAGCGCTCAGATCATTGGGTTCAACTTCCTGAGTGCTATCCTGCCCCGCGCGCAGCGCGTCAATGCGTTTGGCATTGATATCAAACCCTACTACCGGGCTTTCGCCGGCAAAAGCCACAGCCAGTGGCAGATCGCCAAAGCTAACCCAATGACGACATTTTTTCGCGAACCGAGATTTGTTTCGTACATGCAGAAACTCAGTTCATTTCCCGTGATACTCACGAAACCATTCGACAAAACGAACGATCCCGTCTTTGAAGTCGGTTTTGGGACGATAGCCAGTGAGTTTCTGAAGCAAATCATTGTTGGCCCAAGTCGCGGGCACGTCGCCCTTTTGCATGGGCATGTAGTTGCGGATAGCTTTCTTACCAACGGCTTCTTCGATGGCATCGATGAAATCCATCAACCGAACTTTGTCGCCATTACCTACATTGACCACGCGCCAGGGCGCCACGGGTGAAAGGCTGTCTCCGTCTTCGATGTCGTTTGCGTTGTCCGGGCGCACTGGCGGAACGTCGATCAGCAACCTGATTCCGCGCACCAGATCATCTACATGGGTGAAATCACGGTACATGTCACCGTGGTTGTAGATGTCAATTGGGCGGTTTTCCAGAATGGCATTTACAAACTTGTAATACGCCAGATCGGGGCGGCCCCAAGTGCCATATACGGTAAAGAAGCGGAACATTGTGGTCGGAAGGTTCCAAAGATGCGCGTAGGAATGTCCCATCGCTTCATTGGCCTTTTTGGTTGCCGCATAAATAGTCAGTGGCGCGTCGGCCTTATCCACCTCGGTGAAGGGCATCACTTCATTCGCGCCATAGACCGACGAGGTGGATGCCATCAAAAGGTGTTCAACATTATGTTCGCGGGCAACCTCCATCACGTTGAATGTACCGACAATATTCGAGTCGATATAGCTGCGCGGATTCTCCAGGCTGTAACGCACGCCTGCCTGACCGGCCAGGTGCACGATCACATCTGGCTGAAATTCATCACCAACCTGTTTGAGCTTTTCGTGATTTTCCAACAAATCCTCGGTGACGGAAAACCCAGGGTTTTGCAGCAGCATCTGATGCCGGCGATTTTTTAGCGCGACATCATAGTAATCGGTCATCCCGTCATAGCCGTGCACCCGGAATCCTTCCGAAAGCAACAGTTTCGCAAGATGGAACCCGATGAAACCCGCTGTACCCGTTACCAGAACGTGCTTCATTTTACCCTCGACCTATAACCGAACAAATTTTGGCATCAAGGATACTGTCAGTCAGCCAAGGTCAAGGGATTTCTGCCGGAAGGATCAGCCTACGATCATTTGTTTCATACGCAACGCTTCATACTCCAGTTCTTTCAGCCGGAAATGAACAACGTCACCTATTGTGACGACGCCGCGCAGTTTGCCGTCGCCAACAACGGGCATGTGGCGAAAACGTCCTTCGGTCATGGTTTTCAGGACATCATTCAACAGATCGTCTGGTGAACATGTCTTGACCTCGCGCGTCATCAGATCCTCGACGGATTGCGGCAGGGTCTGGCCGGGCGTGTCAGCCATGCGCCGGACGATGTCGCGTTCGGACAGAATACCCTGAAGGGTGCCGTTCTGGTCGGTCACGACCACGGCACCAATCCGCTTTTCACTGAGGGTATTCACGACCGAATGGATCGTGTCGTTTGGGCGCACCGCAAATACAGCATCCCCTTTACCCGCAAGCAATTTTGCCACCGTCGTCTGCGAGTGCGACAGATTGGATTCAACCGATTGGCTGTGCGTGCTTGTATCGGTCTTGTCGCCGCGGGTAGGGGGCTGATATGAGGTTGGGGCCATTGGCAATCTCCTCTTATTTTTGAGATGGCTTCCCTTACACCTTACCGCAGCAATGCGGTCTGTATAGGGTACAAATGCCCAAACCGGGGAAAACTGCCGCTAAACAAGGATATCCGGCCTGTTGTCTGACTTGTACCTTACCCCGCCCGTCGCAGTGCTGATTTTCTTTGCCGTGGTCGTGTGCGGGCATAACTTTAGAATGGCCTGGAAACAGCAGGCTGTCGGCTGGCAAAAGAAAGCTTGGCTATTTGGTGTGCCTGCCGGCATCGGACTGCTTATGTTGGGCTTCCTGCCGCTAAAGTTGTGAAGTCGGTTTGACTCTGCAAGGGGCCGCTGGCATATGCCGGGCACGGTTTTCCTCTGGAGGTCTCTCGATGCGCCTTTTGCCTGTTCTGGCTGTTGCAACACTTGTTTCCGGATGTCTCTTTGACAAAGAACCCGAGGTTGTGCGCCTGTCCGGTGAGACCATGGGTACCACATTCAACATCACCGCTATCGGCACGGATGTGGATGAGACTGCATTGGGCTCTGCCGTCGAAGAGACGTTGGCAGACGTGAACGCCAAGATGTCCAACTGGGACCCCAACTCAGAGGTTTCGACATTTTCGGCGGCGTCCAGCACTGAACCCACTGAGGTTTCCGAAGAATTTGCGCTGGTTTTAGGCGCAGCAAATGACGTGCATGAAAAATCGGGAGGCACGTTCGACGTAACGCTTGGCCCGCTGATCGAACTGTGGGGCTTTGGTCCGCGCAAGCCAGAAGATCCGGTGCCATCAGATGCCGAGATACAGGCGGCGTTGGAAAGCGTTGGTCAGGAACGCTTGCTGATGTTGGACAGCGACAACGGAACTTTGGCCAAATCAGATGCTGGCGTGGGCATCAACCTGTCAGCAATCGCCAAAGGATATGGCA
The DNA here is from genome assembly GCF_900143525.1 of Ruegeria sp. Alg231-54. GTDB lineage: Bacteria > Pseudomonadota > Alphaproteobacteria > Rhodobacterales > Rhodobacteraceae > Ruegeria. The sequence goes on from NZ_FREZ01000003.1 coordinate 233,887, forward strand.
TCGACGCGGTGGCTGCGACGCTGCGCGACGCTGGGATCGAAAACTATATGGTCGAGATCGGTGGTGATCTGGTCACCATGGGCCAGAACGACAAAGGTGAGGCATGGCGGATCGGGATCGAAAAGCCCGAAGCGGGGGCCCAAAACCTGCAGTTGGTAGTTGAGCTGGACAACCTCGGTATGGCGACCTCTGGCGACTACAAGAATTTCTTTGAACAGGACGGCGTGCGGTATTCGCATATCATCGACCCAACAACAGGTCGTCCGATCACGCATCGCACGACCTCGGTCACGGTTCTGGCCGAAAATGCAATGATGGCGGATGCCTGGGCGACAGCGATGTTAGCGCTGGGTCAGGATAAGGGCCTGGGGCTGGCTGAAGAACATAAACTTGCCGTGTATTTTATCTCGCGGGATGTGACAGGTGGCGACGATGCCTATATTACGGTTCACAGCACTGCGTTCAAAGACGCACTGGGCACCAACTGATAGGTAGGAACCGGGATGAGCACCTTTATCATAGCCTTTTTTCTGCTTTTGATCATCGTGGTTGGCATGTCGCTGGGCGTCATGCTGATGGGCAAGACGATCAAAGGCAGCTGTGGTGGTCTGAACGCAATCTCTGGCGCGGACAAATGTGTGGTCTGCAAAAAGGATGTCGATCCCAATTCGCCCTTGCGTGATCAGTTGCAATGCAAACGTGCCAAAAAGATGCTTGAGCAGATGGAGCGTCAGGCCTGAACGCAGATTGCGCTTCGCTATAGTGATGGTAATGGCTAAATAGACCCCTGAGGTGACTTGGGGGAGAGCGCGCGTTTGGCCAAAGCCAAAAACATCCTGTTTATCATGTTCGATCAGCTGCGCTGGGACTACCTCAGCTGTTACGGGCATCCGCATTTGCACACCCCCAACATTGACCGGCTGGCTGCTGACGGAGTCCGCTTTGATCGGGCCTACATCCAGTCCCCGATTTGCGGCAGTTCGCGCATGTCGACTTATACCGGCCGCTACGTGCATTCACACGGAGCCTCATGGAATGGCATTCCATTGAAGGTCGGTGAAATCACGATGGGGGACCAGCTGCGCAAGGCAGGCATGGGCTGCTGGTTGGTCGGCAAAACCCATATGCGCGCAGATGCGGAAGGCATGGAGCGGCTGGGGTTGGAGCCTGACAGTCTGATCGGCGCGCGCGTCGCGGAATGCGGGTTTGATGTATATGAACGCGATGACGGTATGCTGCCTGAAGGACCCGACGGATTTAATGATCCGGATGGCGCGCAGGAATACAATAAGCATCTGGCTGATAAATGGTATGAGAGCGACAACCCCTGGCACGACTTTGCCAATTCGGGGCTGGATGAGGACGGCAATGTCCTGTCCGGCTGGTTTTTGAAGAACTCAACCGAGGCGGCCAACATAGCGGAAGAGGACAGCGAAACCCCTTATCTGACCGGACGTGGCATCGAATTCATGGACACCCATGATGGCCCGTGGTGCTGTCATCTGAGCTTTATCAAGCCGCATTGGCCATACATCGTGCCGGAACCTTATGCCTCGATGTACGGGCCGGAACATGTTCTGCCGGTCGTGCGCTCCGACGCGGAACGTCAGAATGCGCATCCGGTGCTCAAGGCATTCATGGATACTAAAGTCGGGCAGACATTCTCGCGGCAGGATGTACGTGATGCGGTGATCCCGGCCTATATGGGGCTGATCAAACAGGCCGATGACCAGATGGGGCGACTGTTTGACTGGATGGGGGAAACCGGCCGGATGGAGGACACGATGATCGTGCTGACATCCGATCACGGCGATTTTCTGGGCGATCACTGGATGGGCGAGAAAACGTTCTTTCAAGACGCATCAACCAAGGTGCCACTGATCATCTATGACCCGTCACCCGAAGCAGACGGAACGCGTGGCACCGTAAGCGATGCACTGGTCGAATCCATCGACCTTGCTCCGACATGTGTGGATGTGGCGGGTGGTGAGATCGCAGGGCATATCCTTGAGGGGCACTCCTTGCTTCCGATCCTGCATGGGCAGCAGAACGAAACACCCCGCGACGTGGTGATTTGTGAGTACGATTACTCTGCATCACCAATTGCAGACATGTTGAATGCCTCTGTCCGGGACGCAGTCATGTTCATGGCAGCCAACAAAAAATGGAAGCTGATACACTGCGAAGGCGGCCATCGGCCTATCCTGTTTGATCTGGAAAATGACCCTAACGAGCTTGTCGATCTGGGGAACAGTGCCGATCACGCCGATATTATTGCCCAAATGTACGACCACCTGTTCGTTTGGACACGCCGCCAGTCGCAGCGCACGACGCGGTCGGAACAGCAGTTGATTGAGATGCGGAGCAAAAGCCGGGGCAGGGGGATCGTGGTCGGGGTCTATGATGAAAACGATGCGCCGCTGGACCTGACAGTCAAGTATCGCGGTCGCACGGCGCGTCCGTATACGGATTTGATAAACAAGGGTTGAGCGGCCTAAGTATTAAATCTGCACAACCGCGCACAAAATACAGTTCAATTGCCCGAGGGCAGGCGATACAAGACCGAACAGAGCAGAAATCCGGAGAGCCGAAATGACCGCCCCCAAACCCGTCGTCCTGTGCATTCTTGATGGTTGGGGCCTGTCCGAAGACACGCGGTCTAACGCGCCATTTCTTGCAGATACTCCGACCTTTGATGCGATCATGACCAATAGGCCGCACGCGACCATAATTACACATGGCCCGGATGCTGGCTTGCCCAGCGGCCAGATGGGCAATTCCGAGGTAGGCCACACCAATATTGGCGCGGGCCGCGTTGTTGCGATGGATCTGGGGCAGATTGACCTGGCGATTGAAGACGGCAGCTTTTTCGACAATACCGCATTGCAGACCTTCATCGCAAAGGTAAAGGCTGCAGGTGGAACGGCGCACCTGATGGGTTTGGTCTCGGACGGTGGCGTCCACGGCCATTTGAACCACATCGTCGCGGCTGCCAAGGCTATTACTGATGCAGGCGTTCCGGTGGCGTTGCACGCCATGACGGACGGGCGCGACGTCGCTCCGAAATCGGCATATACCTACCTGTCAGAGCTTGAAGATCGTTTGCCCGACGGGGCGCGTATCGTCACGGTTTGCGGGCGGTATTTTGCAATGGATCGGGACAACCGCTGGGAACGCGTCAGCGAGGCTTACGATGCGATGGTCAAAGGCCAGGGTCGGGCAGCCACAACCGCGCATGGCGCTGTGGATCACGCGTATAACCAGTCTGAAACCGATGAATTCGTCGTTCCCACTGTTCTGGAAGGCTACGACGGCATTCAGGATGGTGACGGGGTTTTCTGCCTGAATTTCCGTGCGGACCGGGCGCGGGAAATCTTGCGTGCAATTGGCGAACCGGGCTTTTCCGACTTCGATACCGGCCCGCGCCCGCAACTTTCCGCTCTGTTGGGGATGGTCGAATATTCCGATGGTCACAATGACTATATGACAACCGTATTCCCCAAGCGGAAAATTGTGAACACTTTGGGTGAGTGGGTTGCCAAGAAGGGGTTGCGTCAGTTCCGTCTGGCCGAGACCGAAAAATACCCCCATGTCACGTTCTTCCTCAATGGTGGCAAGGAAACGCCCGAGGAAGGCGAAGACCGGTTTATGCCGAAGTCGCCCAAAGTGGCCACCTACGACCTGCAGCCCGAGATGTCTTCGGCCGAAGTGACGGCGAAGTTTGTCGAGGCGATCGAGGCCGGATACGACTTGATCATCACCAACTATGCCAACCCTGACATGGTCGGTCACACGGGCGATCTGCAAGCTGCTATCAAGGCATGTGAGGCCGTCGATCAAGGCTTGTCACTGGTTGTCGCGGCGCTGAACAAGGTCGGTGGCGCGATGATCGTCACTGCGGATCACGGCAATTGCGAGGTCATGGTTGACCCCGAAACCGGCGGGCCGCACACCGCGCATACTCTGAACCCGGTTCCCGTGGCGCTGGTCGGCGGACCAAAAGATGCATCGCTCCGAAACGGCCGCCTTTCCGATCTGGCCCCGACGCTGCTGGACCTGATGGGTCTTGAGCAACCGCCCGAGATGACGGGGAAGAGCCTGCTATCATGAGGATGCGCGCGCTTATCTTTGCGATATGTCTTGCGTCGCCTGCCAGCGCGCAGAATGATCCGTCCACGGCGGCCTTGAATGCTGCGCGCATACTGGAACAGGCCTCGATCAACCTGACCGAAGCGGATGGTGCCCGCGACCGCGTGCGCGCCCTGACCGAAACTATCCAGGCTTATGAGGCCGGGCTTTCGGCGATGCGTGACGGGTTGCGCATGGCAGCGACCCGCGAGGCGCAGCTGACGGCAGAATTGCGGTCGCGGGAACAGGAGGTTGCGCAGTTGCTGGGTGTATTGCAGACCATTGAGACCACGGCGCCACCCGTTCTGATGCTGCATCCGTCTGGTCCCTTGGGTTCCGCACGGGCGGGCATGATGCTGTCCGAAGTCACTCCCGGTCTGAACGCGCGTGCGCAGGCACTGGCCCATGATCTGCAAGAGGTTCAGACCCTTCGGAAACTGCAGCAAAGTGCTGCGGATACCCTGGTCGAAGGGTTAACCGGTGTGCAAAACGCGCGCGCCAGCCTCAGTGAGGCCATCGCCGACCGCACGGATTTGCCCCGTCGCTTTGTCGAAGATCCGGTGCGCACCGCCATCCTGATTTCATCAACCGAGACGCTGGACGGGTTTGCCAGCGGATTGTCCGAAATCTCGGAAGGCGAAATAGCCGAAACAGACGCGGATGTCTCTGATCGCAAGGGGCGGATTGCATTGCCGACCCAAGGCGTTGTTTTGCACCGCGCGGATGAGACTGACGCGGCAGGTGTGACGCGCCCCGGTGTGGTTCTGGCCACCCGCCCGCGGGCGATTGTTACAGCGCCAACCGCGGCAACAATCCGGTATCGTGGACCATTGCTGGAGCTTGGGAACGTCATGATCCTCGAGCCGCAACCGGGCTTGTTGTTCGTGTTCGCCGGCCTGCAGTACGTTTACGGAGACATGGGCGAGGTGATCCCCGAAGGCACTCCAGTGGGTTTGATGCCGGGTGAATCGCCCGAAATCGGCGCAATTTTGTCAACAAGCGGTGATGGCACTGGAACTGACCGGTCAGAAACGCTCTATATAGAGGTAAGACAGAATAATAGCCCCGTGGACCCGGAATCATGGTTTCGGACCGACAAGGATGGATAAACGAGTATGAAGAAATTTCTGATGGCCGGCCTGGCCGGAACCGTGGCAGGTGTAATCGCAACGACACAAATCGCCGGTCCTTTGCTGGCGCAAGAGGCTGACCGGAAGGCCAGCGTGTACGAGCAACTGGATCTGTTTGGCGATATTTTCGAACGTATCCGCGCCCAGTATGTCGAAGACGTCGAGCCGGAAGAGCTGATTGAGGCGGCCATTGACGGCATGCTCACGTCGCTTGATCCGCATTCCAGCTACCTTTCGCCCGATGATGCCGAGCAGATGCGCGTGCAGACACGTGGCGAATTTGGTGGGTTGGGCATCGAGGTCACGCAAGAGGAAGGCTATGTCAAAGTTGTCTCGCCGATCGACGATACCCCGGCAGATGAGGCGGGGATCGAAGCAGGTGATTTCATCACGCATGTCGATGGGGAAAGCATCCTTGGCCTGACATTGGACAAGGCCGTCGATCTGATGCGTGGCCCGGTCGGGTCGGAAATCGTGATCACCGTCGTCCGCGAGGGCGAGCAAGAGCCGTTTGATATCACCATCATCCGGGACACCATCAAACTGACAGCCGTGCGTGCCCGGACTGAAGGCACCAGCGTTGTCCTGCGCGTCACCACTTTCAACGATCAGACATTCCCGAACCTGCAAGAGGGCCTGAATGAGCAGATCGAAGAAGCCGGTGGTCTGGACAAGGTCAATGGTGTTGTCCTTGACCTGCGGAATAATCCCGGCGGGTTGCTGACCCAGGCAATCAAAGTTTCGGACGCATTCCTGAACGAAGGAGAGATCGTGTCCACGCGTGGTCGCGACCCAAGCGATGGCGAGCGGTTCAATGCAACGCTGGGTGATTTGGCCGAAGGCAAGCCGATCGTTGTACTGATCAATGGTGGTTCGGCATCAGCTTCGGAAATCGTAGCTGGCGCGTTGCAAGATCACCGTCGTGCGATCGTTGTCGGCACCAAGAGCTTTGGCAAAGGGTCGGTGCAAACGGTCATGCCGCTGCGTGGCGATGGTGCGATGCGTCTGACGACCTCGCGCTATTACACGCCCTCGGGCCGGTCAATTCAGGCACTTGGCGTTAGCCCCGACATCATCGTCGAACAACCGCGCCCTGCGCCGGATGCCGAGGAAGAGGAAGCCAACGCCCGCACGCGGTCCGAAGCTGACCTGCGCGGCAGCCTGAACAATGACAGTCTGAGCGAAGATGAAATCCGCCAAATCGAAGAGGATCGCGCCAAAGCCGAAGCCACGGCTGAATTGCGGGAAGAGGATTATCAGCTGGCCTACGCCATCGACATCCTCAAAGGTTTGTCGGCGTTCAACCCCAACAGACCGTCTCAGTAAGACAAACAGGGCCGCCGATACCGGCGGCCCTTTCTGCAAAGGCCGGGATCAGACCTCAACCTTGTGCAGTTTCTCTTCGTCAAGCATCATCGCCAGAACAATGCCTATCGAGACCGAGATGGCCGCGAAAACAAAGGCCATGTTCATACCTGCATCAAATGCGGCGCCGATGGCAGATTTGACCTTTTCAGCCTCTTCCGAGCTTAGTTTTTCCATAACAGCGCGGGCTGCACCGGTCGTAAGCGTTCCACCGTTGATCGCCTTTTGATCGGTTACGGACATGTTGATCCCATCCGCAACCAGCTGTTTGCTGAGGCTGGACAGGCTGACGACATACATTATTGCGGTCGCGAAGGCGACGGATATAGCGCCGTATACCAGATGGGTCATAAAGCTCAGCCCGCCGACAAGGCCAGCGCGTTCAGGTTTGACGGCGCACACGGCTGCAGTGCCTGACGGCCCAACCGTCAACGTTGCACCCAGCCCGATCATCGCCATGCCGGGCAAAATCTGAAAATAGCCCAGCCCCGCCGGCAAGATGATAATGCTGAGAGCGCCAGTCGTTGCGATCAAATACCCCCAGAACAGCAGGCGCTTTGGCCCGAAATCATTATAAAGAGTGCCCGAAACAATCGAGCCGACGGCCAGCAGGAGTGTCAGTGGGGCAAGCCCAATCGCGGATTCAAACACGGACCACCCAAGGACCTTTTGCATGTATTGAGGGAAGTATAGCAGCCCGACAAAGGCCGCCGATACGTTGAACATGTTCAGTCCCAGCGTGATCCGAAACTCGCGGTTCTGCATCATTTGAGGCAGTATAAGCGGCTCTTTCACGCGCTTCTCGACCTGCGGAAAAAAGAAGAACAGCGCGGCGCTGACGAAAAACAACATCAGCAGCGGGACAGACGTCCAGCCCCAGTCCGCACCGATGTCCAGCCCGTAAAGCAGCAAAAGAACGGCAAACGAAAGAATACCTATTCCGGCGAAATCGATATGTTCGCCCTGTTTGTGTTGAGTTTCACGCTCCATAAGGATCAGGGCCGTAACCATCGAAATGGTCGAAAACAACACGTTTGCAAGAAAGAACAAGCGCCAGTCGCCAAAGCTGACTGCGGCGCCGCTGATGAGAGGACCAAAGACATTGCCGCTGGTCACACCGGCGAGGATCATACCCATGATCATGGCGCGGTATTCAGGACGCGAAACTTTGGTGGCGCCAAAAGCAAGTGTGCAGGGCCAGACGCAACCCGAACCAATCCCTTGCAAAGCACGCGCGGCGATCAGGAAGTCGAGACTGGGAGAGACAAAGCACATGACGGATGCAAATAGAAAGATCGCCAGCCCGATGATCATCATCTTGCGATGCCCGAACATGTCCCCCATGCGCCCCCCGGCGACCATGGTCATGGCAAAAAACAAGGCGTAGATATTCAGAACCCATTGGGTGCTGGTAATATCAGCGTCAAAGCTGTTTTCGATGGCCGGGACAAGAATAAGAGCGCCGGTAAAGTCGATACCGATCCCGAACCCTGTTACCATCAGAGCGATGACCTTGACGATACTGCTGCGGTCCATTTTCGCACCCGGGTTGCTTCGGATGACATTTATGATGCACGGATTCCGCCTGAAAGATAGACAAAGCCTTGGAAACGAAGAAAACCCGGATCAGTCCGAAGGTGCCTGAGACCGTCTAAATGCCCGTTTCAACAAGTCCAGCTCCGCCCGCAACAAAGCGATTTCGGTCCGCAAATCATCCGCGGCTGATGCACCCGCAATGATTGTGAATTCACCGATCTTCTGTGATGTGTTTGCATCGGCTATTACAAAGCAATGAACCCCGTCGGCAATCGCGGTTGATGGCACCGGCACACTCAGGTCCCAACCACCATCGGTGGCGGTAATGAACACACCCTCCAGCGCCTGGCCCATATAACGGACTTCGACATGCGGTTCAGTGTCGGCCTGCAGGTACCCGCGCCAGATGCCGTTTTCGAACAGGGTTGGGGTCAAGGTTGGTTGTGTCATGGCCAATGCTCTCACAGGTCGGCGCGGTGGTGGCGGCAAAGGGTCAGGTCCCGCAGAACTATGCGGTTCATAGCCGGATTGGTCAGAACCAGGTCCAGCCAAATCTTGTCTATGCGCCGTTCGTTCAGCGGCAAATTGGCAAGATCGAAATCCAGAACATTCGAACTTGTCGATAAGTCCAGAGATCGTGGAACGGAATCGGTGTTTGGGCCGTGCTGAATATTCAGTCGCGCGGTCACGTCCAGCGGGCGTTCTGTTTCAATCTGGGCATCGACCCGCATCAGGTGCTGCCGCGTCAGACCTTGCACAGCCTCAGGCGGCAAATCCAGCGACACGGAAAGGAATGACCCTGCAAAACCGAACACTTCGACGCCAAGTCCAAAAGCGGCCAGATCCTTTTCGTCCATGTTGCGCGCTTGTCGCACGCTGATCTCAGACAAGGCGCAGTCATGGAAGATCTTGACCTGTTGATCCAACTCGACCTTGCGCGGGATTGAGGCGAGACCGGGCCGGGGCAAGGGACCCCGCCACAAATCAGGTCGCCAGCACCAGTCAGTACCCAGCGGTTTGGGGAATTGCCTTGATCCAATCAGGGGCAGCGTCAGTCTTTCGTTTGCTTCACGTAGCAAACGGTCCAATTGCGCGCGCAGTTTGCGCGCCTCATCGCGCTGTTGACGCAATTGGGGGTTCGTGGCCCTGGCCGCGTCTTGAACGGCCCGTTGCCAACGCGCAATAGTTTTGCGGTGTAGATATCGTTCGAGAAGTCTGCCCATGATCCCATCGTCTGAACTTGACCTTCTTTAGTCAAAGACAACGGCGAGGATAAGGCCGAATTGGTGAAATCCGCATAAAACTATCCGACACTAACGTTGTTGTGACTGGGCGGTTTTGGTTGTGTCTGCTAAGGCCCCCATCGCCGTTCTTGCAATCATCTGGGACTGTGCGTACCGTCCGGCACCTGATTGCTTTGGATTATCCGAAAAACCGCGTACTAATTTCTTTGAGGCAAGGCCGGGGCATGGAACCCACACTATTTTCGTTCATCTGGAAACACTCAAAAAAGCAGCAACTTGTGCTGTTGTTTCTGACGGTATTGTCGTTTCCGTTTCTCTACGCCTCGCTTGAGCTGCCAAAACAGATCATCAACGACGCAATTGGTGCGCCCAACGATAGCGTTACGCTTTTTGGGTTCACCTTCACGCAGGTCCAATATCTGCTAATCCTCTGTTTTGCATTTTTGGCCACTGTAATCGCCAGCGGCTTGATGAAGATGCGCATCAACACGATGAAGGGCATATTGGCCGAGCGTATGCTGCGCCGGCTTCGGTTCACGCTGATTCACCGCGCGATGCGATTCCCGAAATCGTATTTTGCCACCACCAGCCAAGGTGAACTTGTTTCAATGATCACCTCAGAGGCCGAACCGATGGGCGGTCTGATGGGTGATGCGATTGCCCAACCGGTGTTTCAGTTTGGTCAGATGATGACCATTGTCACCTTTCTGTTCATGCAAAGCGTTTGGTTTGGTCTGGCCAGCATCGCATTGATTCCGTTGCAGGCATGGCTGATCCCAAAACTGCAGCGCCAGATCAACCTGCTGAACAAGGAACGTATTCAGCAGGTCCGCCACCTCAGCTCGGAAATTGGCGAAAGCGCGGCGGGCATCAGCGATTTGCGGGCCAATGGTGGCTGGCGCTATCGGTTGGCACAATTCAGCCACCGGTTGGGAACCTTGTTCGAGATCCGGTTCAAGATCTACAACAAGAAGTTCTTTATGAAGTTCCTCAACAATCTGATCACTCAGATGACACCGTTCCTGTTCTATTCGGTCGGTGGCTATCTGGCGATCACGGGTGAGGTGACAGTGGGCGCGTTGGTCGCGGCGCTTGGGGCATACAAGGACCTAAGTGGCCCATGGAAAGATTTGCTGACCTATTACAACCAGGTTCAGGATATGTCTTTGCGCTGGGAAATCGTCATTGAACGCTTTGCCCCGGACAACATGATCCCTGAAGAGCTATTTGTGGGTGAGCCAGAGTCTATTCCGCATCTCAGCGGAGATATCGAACTGCGCAATGTAACAGTGCGCGATGATGACGGGAAAACCATCCTTGAAGATATCGACCTGACCATCCCCAAGGGTGCCCGCGTTGCTATTCAGTCTTCAAGCGCCGCCGAACGCGGCGCGTTGGCACAACTGCTGACACGAGAGCTTTTGCCGATACAAGGCAGCGTCACAATTGCGGGTCATGATCTGCAAAAACTCCATCAGACGGTAATTGCGGCGCGGATCGGCTATGCCTATTCGCGGCCCTATCTGTTTGACGGGACTTTGGGTGACAACCTCTTGATGCCGTTGCGAACCCGCCCACAACACGAACCCGACGCGAAGAGGGCCCCAAGCCGGTGGCAGATCGAAGCGGTGCGGGCCGGGAACCCACCGGATTCCCTGTTGGATGAGTGGATTGATCCCGGCCTGGCAGGGCTGGAAGACATCGAGGATATCCGTAACTGGTGGTTCCAGCTGGTCGAGGCGATGGGCATCGACGAGTTCATGTTTCGCCGAACATTACGTACCCAGTTCGATCCATTGCAACATTCTGCCCTGGCGCGGGATATCGTAAATCTGCGCGATACGGTCGCGCAGAGGTTGGAAGAAAAAGACCTGGCGCGGTATGTCTATCGGTTCGAACCGGACCGCTTTAACCCGGCGGTTCCACTGGGGGGCAACCTGCTGTTTGCCGCTCCGTCTCGCGATATCTCACCGGATATTCTGGCGGGCGATGATCGGTTCATGTGGATGCTGCGCCATCACGATCTGGATGATGACGCAATGAGCATTGCAAGCGCGGTGCTGGAAACACTGCTCCAGACGTTTGGGCGGGACGGGGCAGATCACCCGCTGTTTCTTCGTCTGGGTATGGCCAAGGAAATGTTCCACCGTCTGCTTGATATCGAGGATCGGCGCAAAGCCAAAGGGGATGAAGCAATCAGCGAGGGCGAGCGTGCCTTGTTGCTGACCGTTCCGTTCCTGCTGACGGCGGAACAGATCGGACCTGATTTTCCGGACGAGTACAAGGATAAGATCTTGGCCATTCGAAGGGGGCAGGCGGAACAGCTGCGTGCCTCGATGGACGGGATGTTCGTTCCGGTCACGCCAGATGCATATATTGAACGCATGACTGTCATGGAAAATGCCCTGTTCGGGCGGGTTTCTTTGATGGCCGGGGCGCACGCGGATGAAATCGAAGATGTCGTCGCCGAAGCCATGAACGAAGCTGGCCTGCGCCGCCGGGCGGCAGCCATTATCTATGACCTACCGTCAGGACTTGGCGGGAATAACCTGCCGACAGTGTTTCAGGAACGCGCCGCATTCTCACGCGCGGGAATCAAGCGTCCTGATGTGTTGATCCTGGACAAAGCTCTGGCCAGCCATGATTCCGAGAGCAGGCTGAGAACCCGGCTGAAACTGCGGGAATTGTTGCCGGATTCCATCATGGTCTTCATGGAGGATTACTTCGCCCATCCCGAAGCCTATGATCTGTTCGTCGAGATCAAGGATGGTCGAATTGACGGCGTCTCGCGGACCCGTCCAGAAGAGGAGGCCAGCTCAACGGATGACCTGAGCCGTAAGCTCAAGATTATCTCGTCGACCGAGCTGTTTTCCGGCATTGACGGTCGCAACCAGCGCCTTCTGGCGTTTTCGGCGCAATGGTACGATGCCGCAGCCGGGCAGATCATCTTTTCCGAAGGGCAAACGCCAGATGCCGCTTATCTGTGTATTTCGGGCGAAGCCGACCTGATCTGGAATGAAGGGAACGGAACCGCGCGTACGATCTCGGTCATCGAGCCGGGGCGTCTGATCGGAGACTTGTCGATTATCACAGGCGAAATTCGGCAATTTGATTTGGTTGCGGTCAAAAATTGTTCGTTCCTGCGCATTGGGGCCGAGGAATTGCGCGCGGTTATTGAAAGTGACGCAGGTGTTGCAATGCAGCTGCTGCAAACGGTTGCCGGCTATCTGACTACGATTTCCGAAAGGCTAAACGCCGCCAATGCAACCTCATTGATCTTCGATGATGACGAGCCGAACCGGGAAACGGCCGACAATGCCTGACGCCCGCCCCGGCAGGTACATAGCGCATGAACGACTTGTTGCACCTTCGCGCGCACGGCCAGAGCTTTGGCGCCTGCTGGTCGGGCTGACCATTGTTGGCGTGGTTGGCATCCTTCTGAACTTTCTACTTTTTGGATTGGTTGCGGGTTTTGGATCCGTCGAATGGGCCCAAGGTTTGCTGACCGGCGCATCCCCGGTTGCACTTTTGGTTCTACTGGCAAGCTTTGGCTTCATCACATTGGGCGTGTCCATCGCTGCAAAACGCCTACAACATCGAACTCTGAGCTCAATCTGTGGTCCATGGCGCAAGGGCATTGGGCAATTTTGGAATGTTTTTAAGGCATTGCTGATCGTTGGGATCGTCGTGGCCATCTTGCCGCCATATGGCATGGGCGCAACGCTGACGCAGAATTTGGCACTGTCGACCTGGCTGTTGTTTCTGCCTTTCTCGCTTTTTGCAGTGCTGATTCAGACAAGCGCAGAAGAGGTGCTTTTTCGGGGATACATTCAGCAAAGTCTGGCAGCGCGATTCCGATCGCCGGTTATTTGGTTGGGCGTACCGTCGATTTTGTTCGCGGCAGGTCACTATGCCCCCGGCGCGGCCGGAGACAACGCGCTATTGGTTGCTGTGTGGTCTGGGATGTTTGGCCTGATGGCGGCGGATCTGACGGCACGGGCAGGGACGTTGGGGCCTGCTATCGCATTGCACCTGTTCAATAATATGGTCGCTCTCCTGTTTGTTTCCTTACCCGATGGCTTAAGTGGTCTGGCATTGTATCTGCTTCCTTACGACATGTCGGATACCGGGGCGCTGCGGCAATGGCTGTATGTGGATTTTGCTGTGATGATCGTCAGTTGGCTAACAGCGCGGGTTGCGCTCAGGCGTTGATTGCATTTCTTTCCGTAGCGTCTTATTTGACGTCAAAGCCGCACAAGCCAAGGTTCCGATATGAACTGGATTACAAACTACGTCCGCCCACGGATCAACTCGATCTTCTCGCGCCGAGAAGTGCCGGAGAATCTTTGGCACAAATGCGATGAATGCGGAACCATGCTGTTTCACCGTGAGTTGGCAGAAAACCAGAATGTCTGCACCCAGTGCGATCATCACATGGCGATCACTCCGCGCGAGCGGTTCGATCATCTTTTCGATGGTGGGATCTTTACCGAGGTCGAGGTTCCCGCGCCCAAAGACGATCCGCTGCAGTTCCGCGATCAGAAAAAGTACCCCGACCGGATGAAAGCCGCCCAAAAGAAAACGGGCGAGAAAGAGGCGATGTTGGTCGCTCTGGGTGAAATTGGCCGAACCCCGATTGTGGCAGCTGCGCAGGACTTTTCGTTCATGGGCGGATCCATGGGCATGTATGTCGGCAACGCGATCATCGCGGCCGCGCAAGAGGCGGTGAAGCTAAAGCGCCCGCTGATCCTGTTTTCGGCCGCTGGCGGCGCGCGGATGCAGGAAGGTATCCTGAGCCTGATGCAGATGCCCCGCACAACCGTGGCAGTAGAAATGCTGAAAGAGGCAAATCTGCCCTACATCGTAGTGCTGACTCACCCAACGACAGGTGGTGTGACGGCTTCATACGCGATGCTGGGTGATGTCCATATCTCAGAGCCCAATGCGCTGATTTGTTTTGCCGGTCCACGCGTGATCGAACAGACGATCCGGGAAAAGCTGCCCGAAGGCTTCCAACGCGCGGAATACCTGTTGGATCACGGCATGTTGGACCGTGTGACCAAGCGGACCGAAATGCGCGATGAGTTGATCACCATCACGCGGATGTTGATGAACCAGCCTCCGGCGGTCAAAGGTGATCTGCCTGCGCCCGAATCCGAAGATGCAGTGGCAGAAGCCCCGGCTGAAGACGCGGAAGAAAAATGACCTCTCAGACATCGGACATCATTCTGGAGAGGATGATGGCGCTGCATCCCAAGATCATTGACCTGACCTTGGATCGTGTCTGGCGTCTGCTGACCACGCTGAACAATCCGCAAAACAAACTGCCGCCGGTGATCCATATCGCGGGAACCAACGGCAAGGGCTCGACCCAGGCCATGATCCGAGCGGGGCTGGAAGGGGCAGGGCTGACCGCCCATGCCTATACCTCGCCCCACCTGGCCCGGTTTCATGAGCGTATTCGTCTGGCGGGTGAACTCATTTCCGAACCGGATCTGACGGCGGTTCTGGACGAATGTTATGCCGCCAACGGTGGCGAGAACATCACGTATTTTGAGATCACGACCTGCGCGGCCCTGCTGGCTTTTGCCCGGTCCAAGGCGGACTACACGTTGCTTGAGGTCGGGTTGGGTGGCCGGTTGGATGCGACCAATGTCATTCACGACCCAGCGGTAACGGTCATCACGCCGGTTTCAATCGACCATGAGCAATTTCTGGGCGATACCTTGGGCAAGATCGCCGCAGAAAAGGCCGGCATCATCAAGCCCGGTGTTCCCTGCATCGTTGGCCCGCAACAGGATGAGGCGCTGGAGGTCATTGAATACACTGCCGCGCGTCTGGGTGCACCTTTGTTGATGCATGGCCAACACTGGCACGTCACCGAAGAAAACGGGCGGCTCGTCTATCAGGACGAAACTGGCCTGCGCGATCTACCGCTGCCAAATCTGTTGGGCGCACATCAGTATCAAAATGCCGGTGCTGCGCTAGCGGTCTTGCGTTATCTGGATCTTGGGGAAGACGCCTATGAGGCTGCGGTGACCAAGGCTGAATGGCCAGCCCGCATGCAGCGATTGAAAACCGGCCCTCTGGTCGAACAGGCCCCCGAGGCCGAGCTCTGGCTGGATGGCGGTCACAACGCGGCCGCGGGTTTGGCATTGGCCGATCTACTGGCGAAGCTGCCTGCACGTCCAACCCATATGATCTGTGGGATGTTGAACACAAAGGACGTCACCGGGTATCTGGCTCCGCTGGCCGCACAGGCGCAAAGCCTGACGGCAGTCTCTATCCCGGGCGAAGTCAATACGCTGAGCGCTGACGACACCGCTGAAGCCGCTTCTCGGGTTGGGCTAGCAGCGTCTACTGCCAATAGTGTGGCCGAGGCCCTGAAAAAAATTACTGAAGATGACCCGCAGGTGCGGGTTCTGATCTGTGGATCGCTATACCTGGCCGGTAATATTTTGCGCGAGAACGGCTGAAAAAGGCGCATCCGCACAGCTTCATCTGGCCAAAATATCCCGGGGGGGGGGGCCGCACAAAGCGAGGCAGGGGCAAAGCCCCTATTTCCCCCAATCCTGATCCTGCATCTCGCGCAGGCGCGACGCGGTACGCTCAAACTCAAACGTGCCTTCACCTTCGACATACAGCATTTCGGGCTCTGCCGCAGCTGAACAGATCAACCGGACCTTTCCCTCATACAGTGCGTCGATCAGCGTGACGAACCGTTTGGCTTCGTTGAAATTATTACGCGACAGGCGCGGGATGTCCTCAAGCACCAGGACTTTGACCCCTTCCGCGATGGCAAGATAGTCCGCCGGGCCCAGCATCCTTCCACAAAGGTCATAAAAACTGGCCCGCGCCACGCCATTTCGAAAGGCGGGCAGTTCTACCGCACGACTGTTGACCTGCAGGATCAGCGGGTCCGCTGCGCCCCCGGCCAGGTCATTCCAGACACTGCGAATGCTCTCACGCGCCTCGGGACCTATGGGCGTAAAATAAACAGGCGCGCCTTCCAGTCGGTTTTGCCGGTAATCCGTGGGTGAGATCAGCTCCCACACCTCAAGCTGTTCTTTGATATGTGCAATGAAGGGCAAAAATAACTGACGGTTTAGCCCGTCCTTGTACAGATTATCCGGATGGCGGTTCGATGTCGTCACGACCACGGTGCCACCTTCATGCAGCAGATCGAACAGACGACCAACAATCATCGCGTCCGTGATATCGGTGATTTGCATTTCGTCAAATGCCAGTACGCGCGCGGACTTGATCACCGAGGCGGCTACAGGAGCCAGTGCATCTTCGACCCCGTCCTTACGGGCCTTGTGCATGCCTGCGTGAATTTCCTGCATGAAGGCATGAAAATGCACCCGACGAGCGGGGATGTCTGCCAAAGAGTCGACGAACATATCCATCAGCATGGATTTCCCGCGGCCGACGCCCCCCCACAGATATAGACCTTTAGGTGGCGGCGGGGCCTTTCGAAAGAACCCGCGCTTCACCGGTTCGGCCAATGCCGCCCGGATACGTTCGAAATGAGGAAGAACAGCCTCTTGCGCGTCGTCTCTGGTCAGGGTGCCATCGGCCACCTGCGTGTCATAAAGCGAAATCAAACCCGTCATGTCTTGAGGCATAGCGCCCGGTTTGCCCGTTGAAAAGCAGCCATTTCTCAGACACATCAAATTTGCTTATCCGTGATCGCAAAACTCCTGAATTGACGCATGATCCAAACACGGTAACGTCTGCCCTTCGAACGCCCGAGGTCGCTATGCCCCAACACACGCGCTTGCTGAACCCGATCCTGATCGTCGGATGTATCATCATCACCGTCAGTTTTGCCGTGCGCGCATCGTTTGGCGTGTTTCAGATCCCCATCGAGGATGAATTCGGCTGGCTGCGCTCGGACTTCTCGATGGCAATCGCAATTCAGAATTTGGCCTGGGGCATTGGGCAGCCAATTTTCGGCGCCATCGCCGAAAAGGTCGGCGATAGGCGCGCGATTATTCTAGGGGCTCTGACATATGCGGCGGGCATGGTTTTGTCGGCCTGGTCCGTCACTCCGTTCGAACACCAGATGTACGCATGGCTTGTGGGGTTCGGTATCGCGGGAACAGGATTTGGCGTGGTGCTTGCCGTGGTGGCGCGGGCATCGTCGGACGAAAACCGCTCTATGTCGCTTGCGATTATTACAGCTGCTGGCAGTTTCGGTCAGGTTCTGGGGGCGCCTACAGCCGAATGGATGCTGAGCTTTATGCCTTGGCAGCAGGTGTTCATTGTATTCGCTGCAGCGATCTTGGCACTGGTGCTGACACTGCCGTTCATGCGCGCCCCTCAGGCTGCCAGTAAAGCAGAGATCGAAGAAAGCATGAGTCAGATCCTGACCAGGGCTTTCCGCGATCCATCCTATACGCTGATCTTTCTGGGCTTTTTCAGCTGCGGTTATCAGCTTGGCTTCATAACCGCACATTTCCCCGCTTTCGTGACAGAGATGTGCGGACCCATACAACCCGGTGGCGTACTGCATTCGATTGGCATCACAACCACATCAGCACTGGGGGCCGTGTCAATTTCATTGATTGGCCTAGCAAATATTGCGGGTACACTGATGGCCGGTTGGGCAGGGAACCATTTCCCCAAAAAATACCTGCTGGCCGGAGTCTATACCGCGCGAACACTCGCCGCGGCGGCCTTCATCGTGTTCCCGATCACACCGCTGTCGGTCATCGTGTTTTCACTGGTCATGGGGTCGCTGTGGCTTGCCACGGTACCGCTGACCTCGGGGCTGGTCGCGCATCTCTACGGATTGCGTTATATGGGAACGCTGTATGGGATCATCTTTTTCAGCCACCAGGTCGGCAGTTTCTTGGGCGTCTGGTTGGGCGGGCGCATGTATGACCAGTACGGCGACTACACTATGGTCTGGTGGATCGGAGTCGCGATTGGGGCGTTCAGTGCCATCGTCCACCTTCCCATTCGCGAAAACCGCCCAACGCCCGTCACCGCCTGAGCTACAGCGCCTCTTCGACCGTCAGTAGACCTTCTTGCAGCAGTCGGTCCGCCCAACCCTGTGGGCCGGTAAAGTGGTGCGTCTGCCATCCACGGGCGCGCGCCGTTTCGATATTTTCGAGTCGGTCGTCGGTGAACAAAAGCGCCTCGGGCGGTAGTCCACAATCCGCTTCGACCATTTCATAGATCGGAACATGCGGTTTGACGGTCTGCATCCGTCCCGACACGTATTGTTTGTCGAACTCGTTGAGGAACGGGTAAACCGTCGTCGCATAGTCGAAATTTTGCACCCCGAAATTGGTCAATGCAAAAACCGGCACGCCTTTGGCCCGCAAGGCCCGTTGCAGACGGATCGAGTGGGGGATCTCGGGCGCGGCAAGTTCGATCCACTTGTCGTGCCACATGCGGATTTCATCCCGCCATTCCGGGTATTTCTCGGCCCAATCATAGATTGTGTCAGTGAAGTGATGACCCTGGTCAACCAGGTCGTTCATCCCGTGCAGGTCAACTTCCGAGAACATGGCACGACGGCGCTCTTCCCCGATGACCTGGTCGTAATAGCGTTCGGGTTGCCATTCGATCAGAACATTCCCGATGTCAAAAACAACAGCTTTCACCGACATGTACGTACCTGTCTTCTTGTTCCTTAGTTGGTGCCACTGAACCAAGCGCGACGGGATTGTTCAAGGCACAACCGCAGCGCGCAGCGCTGCCCGGCCCAATTGTCAAAGACGCATCTATGATGCGTCGCTGGCAAGCGGGAGGATTAGCCCCGCTGCGCAGCCCTTAACTCACGTTCCAGGGCGTCCAAAAACCGGGATCGGTCAGCTTTGCCAAAGGGTTTTCCGCCGCCACCCGCGCCCAATGGGTTGGATGCGCGCAAGTCGGCCATCAAATCACGCATGGCCAGTTGCTGGCCGATATTGGCCGCGGTAAAGGCTTCACCGTTTGGACGGAGGACCCGAGCGCCGGCCTCAACACATTTTGCGGCCAGCGGGATATCCGAGGTTACCACTACGTCCCCTGCGCCGCATCGTTCGGCGATCCATTTGTCTGCCTCATCCGCACCCTCAGACACGATGACCACCTGCACCAATGGGTTTGCAGACGGCCGCAAGCCACCGTTTGACACCAGTGCCATCGGAACTTTGTGCCGGGTTGCAACCCGTTCAGCCTCGGCTTTCACGGGGCAGGCATCGCCATCGATATAGAGCGTCGTCACGCTTTCCCGGCCTTCTTCTCGGTCTTTTCAGCGGGTTTCTTGCGCACTTTGAACTCGTCCGGGATTGGCATCCGATTGAATGCATCCAAACCAGCGATCTTATAGGCCTCGGCAAGGGTTGGATAGTTGAACGTATTCTGCACGAAGTAATCCACCGTGCCCTTCAGATTCAGGACTGCCTGCGCGATATGGATCAACTCTGTCGCACCTTCGCCCACGATCTGCACGCCAAGCACCCGGCGGGTTTTCAGTGAAAACAGCATCTTCAGCATGCCGTGCTCCAACCCCATGATATGCCCACGCGAAGTCTCCCGGAACCGCGCCACGCCGACTTCGTATGGGATGCCGCGTTCTTGCAGTTCCTCTTCGGACATGCCGCAAGTTGAGATCTCGGGGACCGAATAAATGCCGTAAGGATACCAGGGACTTTCCGGCAGGGTAGGGGTTTCCAGCGCGTGACATGCAGCCACACGGCCCTGTTGCAGCGAGGTTGAGGCCAATGATGGGTGCCCAATCACATCGCCAGTCGCGTAGATATGCGGCACTGCAGTTTGATACGTCTTGCGATCCACGTCGATCCGATTGCGATGATCGGTTTCCAAGCCAACGGCCTGCAGGTTCAATGCCGATGTCGCCCCCATGCGCCCGGCGGCGAACAGTAGCATCTCAGCTCGCACGTGGCGGCCATTCTCGAGAGTCACTTCGACATGGCCCCCAGCGTCTTCTATCTTTTGAACGGCTGAGCCCAGACGTAGGTCCACGCCGTTTTCGCGGATCTGATGGGTGAAATCATGGATTAGGCGGGTGTCGATGAAATCTAAGAAGGTTTCACGAGGTTCAATTAACGTCACCCGGACGTCCAATGCCGAGAACATGGTGGCGTATTCCACGCCAATCACTCCGGCACCTATCACGACCAGCGAGCGCGGGATCTCTGCCATCTCAAGAAAGTCGTCACCGTCCACAACGGTCTTTCCGTTGAATGGCACATAATCCGGGCGATAGGTTTTTGTTCCGGTTGCGATCAGGAACTTGGCCGCCGTAAGTCTCGTTGTCTCGCCGGCATCAGTGGCAACCTCAATATCGTGAGGCCCAACGAATTTGGCCAACCCGTTCAGGGTCTCCACATGGTTGCGGTTGAATTGGTGTTCCAGCACGTCAACTTCATGATCCAGCGTCATATGCAGACGTGCCTTCAGGTCTTCGGCCCGGATCTGATCTTTGACGCGGTACGAGCGGCCATAGAAGCTGCGCTCACGCCACCCGGACAGGTTCAGTACCGTTTCACGCAGGGTCTTTGACGGGATCGTTCCGGTGTGGACGGACACGCCGCCAAACCGATCCTTGCGATCGATCACCAGAACACGCCGTTGCAGTTTGCCCGCCTGTATCGCGGCCGAACGACCCGAGGGGCCGGACCCGATGATGATCAGGTCATAGTCAAATTTGCTCATGCCTCAGTCTCCGTACAGTGCCTCGGCGTGGAAGGTGATGTGGTCTTCCATGAAGGTCGACACGAAGAAGTATGAGTGGTCATAGCCTGGTTGAAGACGGAAGATTGCCTGCTGACGACGTTCCGCTATCGCCTGCGCCAAAGTTTCGGGGCGCAACAGGTCGATGAATTGGTCATTGGCACCAGTGTCAATCAGGATGGGGCCGTCAAAGCCTTTTTCTTTCATCAGGACCGATGCGTCATGATTGGCCCATGTTGCCTGATCATCGCCTAGGTAGGCGCTAAGTTGTTTGCGACCCCAATCCGCACCCGTCGGGTTTGAAATGGGTGCGAAAGCAGACACAGACCGGAAGCGCCCCGGCAAGTTCATGGCCAGAGTCAGCGCTCCGTGCCCTCCCATCGAATGTCCGGTTATGGCCTGACGCTCCGCGTCGATTGCGAAGTTTTCGGTCAGCAAAGCAGGCAATTCTTCGGCCACGTAATCCCACATATTGAAATGCGGTGCCCAAGGCTGCTGCGTGGCGTTCAGATAGAACCCGGCGCCCTGGCCCAGATCGTAATCATCGTGATCGGCAACACCCTCACCGCGCGGCGAGGTGTCCGGGAAGACCACCGCGATGCCTTGTTCGGCCGCCCAGGCCTGAGCACCTGCTTTGGTCATCGCGTTTTCATGGGTGCAGGTCAGGCCTGACAGATACCACAAAACCGGAACCGGGCCGTCCTTGGCCTCGGCTGGCAGGAACAAGCCAAAGGTCATGTCGCACTGGCAGGCAGTCGAGGCGTGGCGATAGACGCCCTGAACGCCTCCAAAACATGCATTTTCCGAAAGGGTTTCCATTTGGTTTCGTCCTTACGTTGGGTTTGCGACATGGCTATCCTTACACGCTCGATACGTAAAGGCTGCGCGGCTTTGGTGTGCCATTTTTCACAAGGCTTAGATCAAGGCGTTCCGACCCAGGCGATGACCAATGGCACCGTCAGAATGCTGGCCGCTGTGGACAGTAGTATCGCAGCTGATGCACGGTGCGGGGCCACCCTGTAATGGGCGGCCAGCATATACACGTTACCCGCCACCGGCAGTGCCGCGGCGGCGATTGCGACAGAAGCAGGAAATGCTGCCACGGGCAAAATCCAAATCAACACAACGGCAACGCAGACAGGGTGAACGACAAGTTTGCAAAAGCTCAGCCAGCCTGCAATGTGAACGCGTTCGGCGGATTTGCTGGCCAGAGAAGCTCCGATAGCGAACAGGGCACCCGGTGTGGCTGCCCCGCCCAGAATTGTCAGGAAATCGTTCAATGGGACAGGAACAGGAATCTGCAACGCGGACCAGAGCATTCCCGCCGAGATCGAAACGATCATCGGATTCTTGATCAACCCGATCCCGATCAGTCGGAAGGTTGCAGGCGTCAACCGCCCGTCGCGCCCGCCATTTATCAAGATGACGATCAGGGATGAAAAAACCACCAGATCAACCGTCAGAACCAGCATAACCGGGCCAATCGCGGCTTCGGTAAACAGCAGCGCCAGCATGGGCAGGCCCAGAAAACCGACATTGCCGATGGCCGCGCATTGCGCCTCTACCGCTGCGGTCGGGATATCAAGCCGACGTATCCATGCGACAACCGTCGCCAAGACGTACACAGCGGCGGTTCCGATCAAGTATCCAACGACTAGCCTTGCATTGAAAATATCAGCAAAGGGCAGGGTGGCGGCAAAGCGAAACAGCATGGCCGACAGCGCAAAATAGAAAACGAATTTCGTCAGGTACGCCGTTGCTTCTTCAGAAAAAAATCGACTGCGCCCAGCCCAGTATCCCAAGCCGATGATCGCAAAAAAGGGCAGTGTGCGCAGAAAGATATCGACCATGTGCAAAGTGGTAGCACGTAACACACAGGCTGCAAGATATGACGGGCCAATTATAGGGTTTTGGGGACGCGCGTTGTAAATTAACTTAACTGGTTAATCGAAAACCTAACGTCATCTGTGTTGCCAGATGCCTGCTAATTGTGCGATTTGTTGTATCTGAACTGAACGGTTTAAACATTTGTCACCCAATCGACCGAAGGAGAGTACATGACCGAAGCAGCCGTCATTCTGCGTACCGGCCGAAAATTTGATCAGGTCCTGCGCGGAGCCCGAGAGGTTTTCATGGCGGATGGTTTCGAAGGTGCAAGCGTCGATGATATAGCCCGTGCCGCCGGGGTGTCTAAGGCCACGCTATACAGTTATTTCCCCGACAAGCGTCTGCTTTTCATGGAAGTGGCGCAGGTCGAGTGTAGACGGATGGCGGAAAACGTCGTGGCGATGGTCGACGATTGCAAACCTGCACGCGAAGTTCTGACAATCGCTGCAACAGAGCTGACAACTTTTTTGGTCTCGGACTTCTCGCAGCAGATGTTCCGCATCTGCATCGCCGAACGTGACCGGTTCCCGGAGTTGGGCCAAACATTTTACGAGGCGGGGCCGCAGAACGGTCAGCGCCAGATGGTCGAGTATCTGGAAAAGGCGGTCAACAAGGGTGAGTTGGCCATCGACAACCTGCAATTGGCAGCCGAACAGTTCAGTGAACTATGCAAGGTTCGGATTTGGACCCGCGCTGCCATTGGCGTTCAAAAGAGCTTTTCCAAAGTAGAGTTGGATGCAATTGCGACGCAGGCCGTTGATATGTTCATGGCGCGATACGGCGTCTAACCTGCTGCATTTAATCACGAGAAAGACGTGAACGACCCGCACCCGGCAAGCCGGATGCGGGCAAAACAAGTTACTCGATAAAAGTCTTGGCGAGCCGGTCACTGATTGGTTGTGACAGGTAGCTGATTACTGCGCGCTCGCCGGTTTTTACGAACAGATCCGCGGGCATTCCTGGCAACAGATCCAGTGCGGCGACTTCGGTGGGTTGATTGGCGTCCAGTTTCACACGTGCTTTGTAATAGGGCTCGCCGGTACGGTCGTCCTCCAGCGCATCCGCTGAGATGTCAAATATCCGACCGCTGGCTTCGGGCACATCGGTCTGCGTAAAGGCAGACAGGCGAATGCCCGTTGCCTGACCGATCTGCAGCTTGTCGATATCGCCGGTTTTGATACGCGCTTCGACGATCAGGGCCTGATTGGCGGGAACAATATCCATGATCGCCTCTCCGGGGCGAATGACGCCGCCGGTTGTGGATACTGCCAAATTAACGACCCGCCCGCTGGCGGGGGCCAGGACCTGTGTTCGTTTCAACCGTTCCGATGCCCCTGAATATTGTGAGCGGATCAGATCAAGCTGGGCATCCACAACCGCAAGCTCTCCGGCGATCACCTCGTCGCGCAGCTTTTGTTGGCTGAGCAGGGACAGCTGCAACTCTTGCACCTGGTCATGGGCCTGCGCAATCTGGGTGCGCAACGACGCATCGACACCGCCCAGACGTTCCATTTCGATCTGGCGCGCGCTGACCCGTGTGACGGCCACAAGTCCTTTGTCCAACAAAGATTTCAGATTGGACAGCTCAATCTGCGTGATGTCCTTCTGGTTTTGGGTCGAGAGGCGTTGTTCGTTCAGGCCGGCGATCTGATTGCGCAGCCCCTGAATGCGTTGCGCGTTGATTTGAGCTTCGGTCCGGCGGGCGCGGGCTTCGGCGTCAAACAGTTGTTTCTGCGTCAGGTAAGGCGACAACCAATGCAGCCGCTGCATCCCATCGCTGAAACCGGCCAATGCTGTTGGCTCGTCAAACCCGTCCGTGCCGTTGATCTGCGCCAGCAAGCGGGCACGGCGGACCGACAATTCGCCCAATTGGCTGCCCAGAATGCTCAGATCTACGTCGATATCCGAGCTGTCAAGTCGCACAAGGGGCTGACCTGCCTGAACAAATTCACCATCCGTGACAAGGATCGAGTCAATGATGCCACCGTCCAGATGTTCGACCGTCTTGCGGTCACCTTCCACCACAAACGAGGCCGGCGCGACCACCGCCCCGTCCAGTTTCGAGGCGAAGGCCCAATAGGCGCTGCCGCCAACGAAGGCCAGCAGGGTAAACAACCCGAACAGGACATAGCGTTTGATCTCAGAGGTCTCGGTCGTGATGTCCAAGGCGTGTACATCGTGGGCAGCAAGCGCGTTCTGAGATTGCGAGCGTTTCATCAACTGGGTCATTGGGCAGCTCCGCTGATCTGAGTTTCACTGGCAGGGGTCGTGTCGGTTTTTTTCGCCGCGGATTGGGTAGGGTTGTCCAGAACGTTCCGGCGATTGACCTTCAGAACGTCCTCTTTGTCTCCGAACTGAGATTGAGCGCCGTTTCGCAGGACCATCACCTTGTTGGCGGCCTGCAGCGTTGCCGGACGATGGGTCATGACGATGGCAATTGCACCGCGGGCCTGCGCCGACACGATCGCATCGCGCAGAGCCTGTTCGCCATCGGCATCCAGATCCGAATTCGGTTCGTCCAAAATCAACACAAACGGATCGCCATAAAGCGCCCGGGCCAGTGCCAGCCGCTGACGTTGACCACCTGACAGGAAAAACCCTCGACCGATGCGCGTTTCATATCCGTCAGGAAGGGCGCTGATCATTTCGTGCACACCGGCCTCGCGGGCGGCACGCAGCACCTCTGCATCATCTATGGCGACCGAGAAGCGCCCGATGTTTTCGCGGATCGTGCCGTCGAACAACTCGATTTCCTGTGGCAGATAACCGATCTGTTTGCCCAGATCCTCGTGGTTCCATTTGGACATCGGGCTGCCGTCCAGCAAGACTTCGCCTCGCTGTGGGTGCCAAATACCGGCCATCATCTTGCCCAGAGTGGTCTTACCCGAACCGCTATGCCCGATAACCGCCAGCACGTCTCCGGGCACAAGGCCAAAGTCGATCTGGCGGAGCGAGGCGTTGACGGCACGCGGGGGGCCAGCCTGCGCAATCTTAACGTCCAGAGATTTGAACGCGCGCGGCAGGTGCAGATTGGGTGGGGCTTCAGCAAACTCTTCGGTCAGTTTTGCCAGCTTGGAATACGATCCGCGCGCGGCCAGAAAGCTGCGCCACTGACCGATCAATTGGTCAATTGGGGCCAGTGCACGGGCCAGCACGATGGTTGCCGCAATCATGACGCCAGCCGTGGATTCTCCGGTGATGGCCAGCGCCGCGCCAAGTCCCAGAATGGCCGACTGCAAACCCATCCGAACGGTCTTGGACACAACAGAAAAGCTGGCAACCCGGTCAGCGGCACGGGTCTTGTGCTGATGGGCCTCAGCCTGAAGCGAGGTCCAGCGCCGCAGCAAATCGGATTTCATGCCAAGTGCCTGAACAAGCTCGGCGTTTTTGTCACTGATGCTGAACAATGCATCTGAACGACCGCGCGCTTGCGAAGCCGACCGCATCGGTTCCCGGGCGCGCGAGTTGTTGATCAGGGCCATGATCGTCAGCATGACGGCCCCGGCCAGACCAAGCAGACCCAGATAGGGGTGAAGGGCATAAAGGACCAACAGATAGAGCGGGATCCACGGCGCGTCGAAAAACGCGGTCAGCGTGGTTCCCGAGATGAATTCACGAAAGCCGTTCACGTCTTCGACAAGGTTTTCTCCAGCCTCGGCTTCGCCATGGACACGGCGGCGCATCGCAGCGCCGAGGACCGGCGCACCAACGTTCAGCTCAAAGCGGGCGGCCAGACGTCCCAAAATGCGCATCCGCATCAGGTCAAGGCAGGCGACCACAACGAAAACACCAGCCAGCAATGCAGACAGTGCAATCAAGGTGTCGACATTCTGGCTGGTCAGGACGCGATCATAGACCTGCAGCATATAAAGTGGACCAGCCAGCATCAGAAGGTTCAGAAACAAGCTGAAGAAGGCAACTGCGACAAAACCCTTGCGCAACGACCCCCAGGCGGTTTTTACGGGATTGGTTTGCTGGGACATCAGGGAACCCTTTCCGGTTTGACAAACGGGGCGACCTTGGCCGCCCCGCTGTTGTTTGGTTAAACGATGAAGTCGTTTTCGGTCAGGTCAGCAGCATCGACACCGGTCAGACGGATGGACCCTGCGTCGCCGAAGCTGATCACCGTGTCCTCACCATCCTGAACAGGGTTCGGACCACCGGCGAAGTCGGGATCCAGATCTCCGATCTGAATTCTGTCCACTCCCGCTTCAAAGTCCGAGATGGTATCGTCACCGAAGGTGCCCTGGAACAGGAAGGTGTCAGCGCCTTCGCCGCCGATCAGGACATCATTGCCGCCCTCACCGTTCAGCTGGTCGTCGCCATCCGCGCCGTTCAGAACATTCTCCAGATTGCTGCCGACGATCACGTCACCATCATTGGAGCCGATGACATTCTCGATCGAGACCAGCACGTCGGTTTCAACCTGATTGTCGATCACGTCCAGCCCGACAACACCGGTACCGCCTGTTGCGTCAACATCCAGAGTTGCGCCCGCATCCACCAGCGTGTCCTGCACGACCGTGCCGTTTACGCCCGCTGGTGCATTGTGCAGATGGATTGCCGATACAGCACCGGGGATCGGCGTGTTCAGGTCGGTTTCGTTCAGGCCCACAATGCTTAGCGCGCTCGAGTAGGTGACTTCGCCGGTTGCAAGGTTCTGAGTGATGACAACGGTTGCGTTGCCAGAGGCCTCGCTGTCCGATGTCGGCCCAGGCTCTTGCGCCGCGTCCAGACCGCCGCTCAGCGTTACGGAGCGAATACCGTTCTCGGTCACGTCGCCGTCGACCAGAAGCTGCCCGCGAATTTCCCCACCAGGGAAGTCGGCGGTGTGGATGTTGTAGTACAGGTTGCCCAGAACGGCCTCTTCTACAAACCAGCCTCCATCCGGGATATTCGCACCAAACTGGTCCGGAGCCACAACAGCCGCATCCACGATCGAGACGTTGAACCCGGTATCGCGCGTGGCGGTGCCGTTGCCATTGGCGTCCAGACGGACCTCGACCGCGACATCAAGATCCGAGAAATCGGCGGTATCGATGCCTTCTCCACCATCGATGAAGTCATTGCCCAGACCACCGGTCAGCAGATTGTCTGCATCGCCTGCGATCAGAACGTCATCACCTGCACCACCGCTGATATCGCCGTTAGTGGTGCCTAGATCGACGAAAATGTCATTGCCGTTGCCCAGCAGGACGTTGCCGTTGATCACACCTTCGTCGTCGTTGACGATGGTAACGTCACCAGCAACCGATGCATCGATCGCATTTACCGTGCCTCGGATTTCGCCTTCGTTCAGGATCGCACCCAGAAGGTTCAAACCGCCATCGATACGAATACCGGCTGCGGCATCCGACTGTTCGGACCCGGCAATCAGACCTTCGTTGATAACAACTCCGGCAAAGGACGCATCATTTTGTCCGGTGAACAGACGCAGGCCGTCGCCGACCTGATTGCCCTCGCTTGCATTGCCGCGGCCCTGCAAGACACCTTCGTTTACAATCGCTGCCGAGACGACATCGCCTGAAATGTCACCTGTTTGCAGCGAAACAGCCGAGCCGCTATTGCCCTCACCTGCGTCCACCAGACCAGTGTTGTTGAAGGCGTAGTTGTCTGCCGTACTATCAGCGTAGACCGTGCCGTTGCGCTGATTGCCTGTACCTAAGATGGCACCCAGGTTCTGAACGGAAAGCCCGTTACCATCGATGTTCAGTGCCCGGCTGTCCGAGGAAACGGTGCCGCTATTGACAAACGACCCGCCCGAGTGGTCGCCAGTGCCAAAGTAGACACCGTTTTGCACACCTTCGACAGCACCCGCGTTAAGCAATGTGCCCTGGAAGTTCACGCCATTGACAACTCGGATGCCGGCGACCGTGCCGTTGGCACCTTCAGAGAAAACCCCGCCAAAGTTGGAGATCGTCGCATCGGTAGTGCCGGTGTTGCCAACGTTGCCGATGCGAACGCCATCACCGGAAAGCGGCGTGGCCGCACCCGGATTTCCGCGCCCGTTGATTACGCCCGTGTTTTCCAGTGTGAATGTGTTGGCACCATCTTCAGCACCACCGATTTCCACACCAAAGCCAGAACCCTGATTGCCGTCACCAGCGTCGATCAGACCTGAGTTCTGTACCGAGAAGTCATCCGCAGTTCCGTCAGCATAAACCGTACCGTTGCGCTGATCTCCGGTGCCAAAGATGTTGCCTTGGTTGTCGACCTCAAGCCCCGTGCCATCAATGTTGAACGCCCGGCTGTCCGAGGACACAACGCCTCCTGCTTCGTTGACGAAACGACCACCTGTATGATCCGCGTTGCCAAAGTAGACGCCGTTTTGGACACCCGAGATTGTGCCGGAGTTGGTAAATTCGCCCTGAAAGCTCACGCCATCCACAACGCGCGCACCGGCTACAGTGCCGTTGGCACCTTCCGAACGCAGCTCGCCACGGTTGACAATGGTCGCTTCGGCGATGCCCTGATTTCCCGGGTTGCCGATGCGGATACCATCTCCGGCCAGGCCAGCGCTTGCTGCGCCGTTGCCCCGACCCTGGATCAGGCCATCGTTTTCCAACGAGAACGTGTTCGCACCGTCTGCGGCTCCACCGATTTCTGCTGCGAAACCCGAGCCCTGGTTGTGCTCGCCCGCGTCGATTGTGCCATTGGCCAGATTGCGGACCGAAAAGTCATCTGCGGTGCCGTCGGCATAAACGGTGCCGTTACGCTGGTTGTCGGTTCCCAGAATGTCGCCGCCGTTGATCAGGTTGACACCCGAGCCGTCGATGTTCACCGCCCGGCTTCCGGATTGGATGGTGCCAAAGTTCAGCACGTCCAGATCATGTTCCCCATTGCCGATGTAAAGACCATTGCGCGGGCCTTCGATCACGCCGGTGGACGTGTTCAGGATCTCGTCTTCGGCGTTTACGCCATCCGCGATGCGGATACCGGCGGCCGTGCCTTGGTTGCTTTCGGTCGAGATCAGGCCGCTGTTGATGATTTCGGTTTCCAGCGTGGCTCCTTCGGCACCGTCGTCAATGCGGATGCCGTCTCCGGCCAGCCCGGTATTGGCCGCACCTTGGCCACGGCCCTGAATCGTAGCGCCAAAGCCGTTGAAGATGTCGGTTTCCACACGGTCGCCGACCTCGTCACCGATCTGCAACGAGATGCCAGCGCCCTGATTGCCTTCACCGGCGTCAATCGTGCCACCCACAAAGTTCGAAATCGAAATGTCTTCGGCGGTGCTGTTGGTGTAGATCGTACCATTGCGCTGATCGCCGGTGCCGATGATGTCGCCAAAGTTGCGTACATCAATGCCCTGGCCCTGAATGTCCACCGCACGGCTGTCCGAACTGATCACACCACCGCTGAAGTTGTCCAGGCCGCCCGAGCTTTGAGCGCCGGCAAACTGTACACCGTTGAACTCACCCGCGATCTCACCAAAGTTGCGAACGCTTGCGCTGCCGGTGACCTGAACGCCAGTGGCCAGTGCGTCGGGGCCGTTGTTCGCCTCGATCCGGCCCGAGCGGAAATTGAACACGTCAACATCCTGACCCTGCGCCTGAACAGCAGCGACGGCGTTGTTGGTGATGATCTCGCCAAAGTTCAGCAGACGCGAGAAGTCGTTTGCCAGAACAAAGGCCGGAGTGTCATCGACGACTGTGCTTTGGAAAAAGTTATTGAAAAGGGTTTGACCGTCGCGGGTAGTCTCTTGCGCTATTGTAGACGTGGTCAAGAGACGAGTGCGCAGGCTTGTCAGAAGTTGGGACAGCATGGGGTACTCCGTCAAAAATTGTTACGTTTGGCAGTTCGCCCGGTGTTTCGGGCATTCCACGTAGCAAAGGGGTAGACGGCACCCCGGGTTAGCTGAAATTCATCCTGCAAATCGGTTGTATAACCAATGCTAATAATCACGGTTTCCGTGAGAGTCTGGGAAGTTCACTCTATATAAGTCAATATGTTACGGCGTATTCGCCCCACATGACGTTCTATTCGAAAGCGCTGGTTAACAGTTTTGTCAGCAAAATTGATCAGTATTTCATGCACCTTTCCCCGCTTTACGTTAGAGAAGAGAACGGTCCAGTGCCGTCTTTTGTATGACCGCAGAGAGATTGGGCGGATGAATTTCAGAGATTTGGAGTACGTGCTTGCCATTGCGAAACATGGCAAGTTCAGCCAGGCGGCGGTTATGTGCAACGTTTCACAACCGGCACTGTCGAACCAGATCAAGAAGCTGGAAAAGGAACTGGGTGTTGAACTGTTCCTGCGGCTGAATAACGAAGTGCGGCCAACCGCGTTTGGTCAGAGTATCCTGAGTATCGCTGAATCCATTCTGTCAGATGCACAAAAGATCCGCGACTCTGCCACCCAATTTCGCGATCCCGAGGCCGTTGCATATCGGATTGGCATGACGCCAACGCTTGCCCCGTACCTGACACAGTATTTTTCAGAGCTGTTCAGCGATATTTTTCCGCGTATGCGCGTGACAATGATTGAGGATCTTCCGCTGAACATGTTGCAGATGGTTGAAGACCATCAGCTGGACATGGCGCTGGTGGCCAAAGTCAACAACAGCAACGCTCTGGCTTTCACGTCGATTTGGTCCGAACCCCTGTTTCTGGCCATGCGCGAGGGGCATCCGCTGTGTATACTGCCCTCAATAGTACCTGAGGACGTTCCCCCGCATGACTTTATCCGGCTTCCTCACAGTTTTGGCTATGAGCTTGAAGACCGGCTGCCCAAGGCAGATCCCGCGATCCGGGTCGCCAAACGGTTTGATCTAAGCGCGCTGAGGTTTGAAACGATTTGTCGGCACATCTGTCATTCTGATGATTGTACAATTGTGTCGGCCCTGGCTGCCGAGCAATTCAAGCGGGACAAATGGCCCTTGTGCTTTGTTCCGTTTGAGGGTCCGGGGAACCTGCGCAACCTTGGCGCCGCGACGCGCCCGGGGTGCCCCAGAAGCCCTGTGCTGAACCGTGTCGGCGCATATATTCAGGACCGGCCACCGGTTGGTGTGACGCCAACTTTCTCGCAATAAATACACGTCGATTCCTTTGGTCAGCCAACGCAATGAAGATAGGCAGTCTTTCGGCTGCTTCCTTTGCATTTGGTCAAGCTGTGCAAGAGCACTCAAAGTGAGTTGACAATGGATTTTGTATTTTGGATACATTGGGCACAGATTTCGCGGCGATGAGAGTCGTCAGAAATTGCTTGGTCAACAAAAGCAACGCGAAAGCCGATTGATATTTTTTCTGGGAGACAATCATGAAACTTAAATTATTGGCTGCAACAGCGGCAATTGCCCTGTCCAGCGCAGCCGCGCAGGCCAACACGCTGGTTTATTGTTCAGAAGGCTCACCCGAGGGGTTCGATCCCGCACTGTTTACAGCCGGAACCACATTTGATGCCTCATCGCACCCGATCTACAACCGCCTGCTGGAGTTCGAAACCGGCACGACCAACGTTATCCCCGGTCTGGCCGAAAGCGTCGAAGCCAGTGATGATGGCCTGGAGTACACATTCAAGCTGCGTCAGGGCGTTAAATTCCATTCGAATGACGAATTCACACCGACCCGCGATTTCAATGCGGATGACGTGATCTTCTCATTCATGCGCCAGAAGGATGACAGCCATCCTTATAATCAGGTCTCTGGTGGTACATGGGAATACTTCAAGGGTATGGGTATGCCCGATCTGGTCGAGTCCATTGAAAAGGTCGACGACTACACCGTCAAATTCACGCTGACCAAGCCTGAGGCGCCGTTTGTTGCCAACATGGCGATGGATTTCGCTTCGGTCCTGTCTGCAGAATATGCAGATGCGATGATGGAAGCCGGAACACCTGAAAAGCTGAACACCGCACCCATCGGCACCGGCCCGTTCTCGTTCTTGGCTTATCAAAAGGACGCCGTAATCCGGTACGCCCAGAATGCCGACTACTGGAAAGACCCGGCGGATGTTGAAAACCTGATCTTTGCGATCACTCCGGACGCATCCGTGCGCTATCAGAAGCTGAAGGCCGGCGAATGTCACATCATGCCGTATCCGAACCCGGCGGACATTCAGGCGATGCAGGATGATGCCGACATCAACATGTTGGAGCAGGAAGGCCTGAACGTGGGCTATCTGGCCTACAACACCACAATGGCGCCGTTCGACAACCCGAACGTCCGCAAGGCGCTGAACATGGCAATCGACAAGAACGCGATCATCGACGTGGTGTTCCAGGGCTCGGGCCAGGTTGCAAAGAACCCGATCCCACCGACCATGTGGGGCTATAACGACGCGATCACCGACGACGCTTATGATCCCGAAGCGGCCAAGGCGATGCTGGAAGCCGAAGGTGTTTCCGACCTATCGATGAAGGTATGGGCAATGCCGGTGCAGCGTCCTTATAACCCGAATGCACGCCGTATGGCTGAACTGATCCAGGCGGATTTCGCGAAGGTCGGCGTGGACGTCGAGATCGTGTCTTACGAATGGGGCGAGTACCTGTCGCGTTCGAAAGATCTGGACCGTGACGGTGCCGTTCTGTTGGGTTGGACCGGTGACAATGGCGATCCAGACAACTTCCTGGCGGTTCTGCTGGGCTGTGACGGTCGCGAAGCGTCGAACCGAGCACAATGGTGCCATGAGCCGTTCGAAGATCTGATCCTGAAGGCCAAACAGTCCACGGATCAGGCTGAACGCACCAAGCTGTATGAAGATGCCCAGGTCATTTTCAAAGAGCAGGCCCCGTGGGCAACCATTGCGCACTCGGTCGTGTATATGCCGATGAGCAATAAGGTTCAGGGCTATAAAGTGCACCCGCTGGGCGGCCACATCTTCTACGGTGTGAGCGTCGAATAAACCACCACTCGACGACCGGAGCCGCCCAATTGGCGGCTCCGGTTTTCTTTATTGGGAGGTCGGCGCGAATGCCGGATTTGTCCGAGTACCAACAACTGGCAAAGGACATGTCAGTAGATGCCGTGGCACTGGTGCCCGGCCCGAATTTTACCCGCGCTTTGGTAAAACCCTTCATGAGCAACGAGCGGCCCTTTGTGGTCGTGATCCCGGCCGAAGGCGTACCGGCAGCGATTGTGCCGAACCTAGAATTGGGTTCTTGGGCGCTGGTCGGGTTTGACGGCGCTGTCTTCGACTGGCGCGATCAGACGGGCTATGACGATGCCTTCGCGGCGCTGGCTGAACATTTATCGTTACGATCTCTGGCAGTCGAAGGGCAGGTGATGCGCGTCTTTGTCTCCAAGGCATTTACCAGAGCCCTGCCCAACTTGCGGATCGTGGATGCTGAGCGCGAGATTTCCGGCCTGCGCATCATCAAGACGGACGATGACATTGCAGCGCTGCAAGCGGCGATTGATATCTCGGAACGAGCACTGGAACGAGTCATTGCGGATGTTCGTGTTGGTCAGACAGAAGTACAAATCGAGCAAGCCTTGATCCAGGCGCTATTCGCCGAAGGAGCCGCGTCGCTGGCATTTTCGCCCATCGTGACGGCCGGAGGAAACTCGGCTCAACCACATGGTAAAGCGCGTGCGGATTACCAGATCAAAGCAGGCGACGCGCTGCTGTTCGATTTCGGCGCACGCAAACATGGGTTTGCTGCCGACATCACACGCACCTTTTTTGTCGCAGAAGCCTCGGATGAGGGCAGGGCGGTTTATGACACGGTTTTGCGCGCCAACCTGGTCGGGTTCGAAGCTTGCCGACCCGGCGTAACGGCCCACGATATTGACGACGCGGTGACCAGCGTGCTCGAGGCCTCGCCCTATGCGGATCGCATCCGCACCAAGACGGGTCACGGGCTGGGACGGGACGTTCATGAAGCGCCCTATATTATGCGTGGAAACAACCAGATCATGCGCGCGGGCATGGTTTGGACCAACGAGCCGGGCCTCTATGATCTGGACAATTTCGGCGTTCGGATCGAAGATGACGTACTGGTGACCAAAGACGGTTGCCGGTCGCTGACCAGCTTTCCCAAAGAACTAACAATCATAGGCCGCTGATGTTTGGCTATTTTCTTACCCGCCTCGGCATGTTCATTCCGACATTTCTGGGCGTAACACTGATCTCGTTTATGTTCATTCGGGTGCTTCCAGGCGATCCGATCATCGTCATGGCCGGTGAACGCGGAATGTCCGAAGAACGCTATCAGGAGATGGTCGAGAAACTGGGTTTCGACAAACCGGTGCTAGAGCAATACTGGGACTATCTGGTTGGCGTGTTGCATGGTGATCTGGGCGAGAGCTTTGTCACCAAGAAGCCGGTTTGGGACGAATTCTTTGCCCTGTTTCCCGCCACGCTGGAACTGTCGATCTGCGCCATGATCTTTGCTGTGGCTTTGGGGCTGCCTGCGGGCGTTATTGCCGCTGTGAACCGGGGCAAATTCTTCGACCGGGCGCTGATGTCGTCCGCGCTGATCGGGTATTCCATGCCGATCTTCTGGTGGGCGCTGTTGTTGATCATCGTGTTTTCCGGCAACCTTGGTTGGACGCCTGTCTCAGGTCGGATCGACCTGCTGTACTACTTTCCAAGCGTCACGGGCTTCATGTTGATCGACAGTCTGCTGTCCGGGCAGGAGGGGGCGTTTGGATCGGCTGTACGCCATCTGATCCTGCCGACCATCGTTTTGGGCACGATCCCTTTGGCCGTAATTGCGCGCCAGACCCGTTCGGCCATGCTGGAAGTGTTGGGTGAGGATTACATCCGCACGGCCCGCGCCAAGGGCCTCGCCCCCGCACGGATCAATGGGCTGCATGCGCTGCGCAATGCGCTGATCCCGGTGATTACAGTGATCGGCCTGTCGGTCGGCACTTTGCTGGCTGGGGCGATCCTGACCGAGACAATCTTTAGCTGGCCCGGTATCGGCAAGTGGATGGTCGACAGCATCTTCCGTCGCGACTACCCGGTGGTGCAGGGCGGCCTGCTGATGATCGCCGTGATCGTCATGCTGGTGAACCTGCTGGTCGATGTCCTGTACGGCGTCATCAACCCCAAAATCCGGAGGCGATGATGGCTGAATTGTCCGCGACCCCACCAAAAACCGAAGACCGCCCCAGCGCCCTGCGAGAGTTCTGGTTCTATTTCAGCGAAAACCGCGGTGCGGTGATGGGCCTTTGGGTCTTTGCCGCTTTTGTTTTCTGTGCGGCCTTTGCGCCTTTGTTGGCCCCCTACGACCCGACTGAACAATTCCGCAATCACATCCTGCAACCCCCTGCGTGGCAAGAGGGCGGAAGCTGGGCCTTCCCGTTGGGCACCGATCCGCTGGGTCGGGATATGTTGTCGCGGCTGATCATGGGATCGCGTTATTCCTTCTTTGTCGGCATCGTGGTGGTTTGTGTGGCCGTCACGGGCGGGGTGATTGTCGGCCTGCTGTCGGGTTTCGCGCCCAAATGGGTCGATACGATGATCATGCGGGTAATGGATATCATCCTGTCCTTCCCCTCACTGCTGCTTGCGCTGGTTCTGGTTGCCATCCTTGGTCCCTCGTTGACCAACGCGATGATCGCCATCGCCATTGTGTTTCAACCGCATTACGTGCGTTTGACCCGGGCATCTGTGTTGGCAGAGCGGCAAAAGGATTATGTGACCTCTGCTCGCGTTGCCGGTGCCAGCAAGGCCCGGCTGATGTTCAAGACCGTGCTGCCGAATTGTCTGGCTCCGATCATCGTTCAGGCGGCACTGTCGTTTTCAACCGCCATTCTGGATGCTGCAGCCCTTGGCTTTCTGGGCATGGGCGCGCAACCGCCCACGCCGGAATGGGGCACCATGCTGGCCGAAGCGCGTGAGTTTATTCTGCGCGCTTGGTGGGTGGTGACGTTCCCCGGCCTGGCCATCCTAGTCACGGTGCTGGCCATCAACCTGATGGGCGACGGTCTGCGCGACGCGCTGGACCCTAAGCTAAAGCGGAGCTGACGACATGAGCCTGTTGGATATCCGAAACCTCACTGTCGAATTCGCAACTGCCTCGGGTCAGTTCCGGGCTGTGGATGGTGTTGACCTGTCGGTCGACAAGGGCGAGTTGATGGCCATCGTCGGCGAAAGCGGCTCGGGCAAATCGGTGTCGATGTTGGCATTGATGGGCCTGCTACCCTGGACGGCCACAATTACGGCCGACCAACTAAGCTTTGAAGGCATTGACCTGACCAAAATCTCGGCCCGTGACCGTCGCAAGATCATCGGCAAAGACATTGCCATGATTTTTCAGGAACCGATGTCGTCACTGAATCCTTGTTTTACGGTTGGCTTCCAAATCAAGGAGGCCTTGCGCATCCACCTGGGCCTGAACCGAAAGGACCGCCACCAGCGCGCCATCGAACTGTTTGATCAGGTCGGCATCCCCGCACCCGAAAGCCGTCTGAACACGTTTCCGCACCAGATGTCCGGCGGCATGAACCAGAGGGTGATGATTGCGATGGCCATCGCCTGCAAACCCAAGCTGTTGATTGCAGACGAGCCGACGACGGCACTGGACGTGACAATTCAGGCGCAAATCCTTGATCTGTTGGTTCGCCTTCGGGACGAACAGGGCATGGGTTTGGTCCTTATCACTCATGATATGGGTGTTGTCGCCGAGACCGCCGAGCGGGTTCAAGTCCAATATGCTGGCCAAAAGGTCGAGGAGCAGGCAGTCAAAGACCTGTTCCGCACCCCGCGTCACCCCTACACAACTGCGTTGCTTAACGCGCTTCCGGAACGGGCGACGTCGAAGATGCTGCCTACTATTCCCGGCGTCGTTCCAGGGCAGTTTGACCGGCCAAAAGGGTGTCTGTTCAGCCCCAGATGCCAATATGCAGATGATCTGTGCCGATCGTTGCCCCCAACTCCGCACAGTGCGGAGTTCGGCAAGGCTCGTTGCCATTACGTTGAAAAGATAACAACCGGAGAGCTGGCATGACCGCCCCCATCGTTCAGGCCAGTGAATTGGCCAGGTTTTACACCGTAAAAGGCGGGTTGTTGTCGAAGGCCGCAACGGTAAAGGCCTTGTCTGGCGTGGACTTCGAACTGCGGCCGGGCAAAACGTTGGCGATCGTAGGAGAGTCCGGTTGTGGGAAGTCGACCCTCGCAAGGGTGGTGACGATGATCGAAGAACCGACCTCGGGTAGTCTGACCATCGATGGTGTTGAAATATCTCCATCGAAATGGGCCCAGATGCGGGAAACTGTGCAAATTGTGTTTCAGGATCCCTACGGCTCGCTCAACCCGCGCCAACGGATTGGTCAAATCCTGCAAGAGCCATTGATAATTAACCGCCGCGAGATGTCCGCAGCCGACCGCGAGGCGCGCGCGCGTGAAATGATCGACCTTGTGGGTTTGCGCCCCGAACATTACGACCGCTACCCACACATGTTTTCGGGCGGGCAGCGCCAGCGGATTGCAATCGCCCGCGCCCTGATGCTGAACCCCAAGGTGCTGGTGCTGGATGAGCCGGTTTCAGCACTGGACGTCTCAATCCAGTCGCAAATTCTGAACCTGCTGGTCGAACTGCAGGAACGCCTGAACCTCGCCTATCTGTTCATTTCGCATGATTTGTCGGTGGTAAAGCATTTTGCCGACGATGTGATCGTTATGTATTTAGGCCGCGCGGTTGAGAAAGCTCCGAAAGAAAAGCTGTTTGCGGCCCCTCGACATCCTTATTCCAAGGCTCTTTTGTCGACGACGCCCCGCGCAGATCCTGACGCGCGAAAAGATCGGATCAAACTGGAAGGCGAGCTTCCGTCCCCGATGAACATCCCCAAAGGCTGTGCTTTTGCACAACGGTGCTGGCTTGCAACCGAAGAATGCCGCGCCGCGCCGCCAGAACTGAGCGGGTCAGACCACAAAGTGGCGTGCCTGCATCCACTGGGGTAGGAATACCGACGTTCAGCTGGCGTCGCCTTTCCGTGTCTTAATCACCATCGCCAACAACTGATCCTTGGTCCGTTGAATATGCTTGGTCAGCAGATTACCTGCTGCATCAACCTGACGTTTGCGTGCCAGCGACAAAAGCTGTCGGTGATCTTGCTTGGCGGGCTCGCGCTGTTCCATGACGCTCAGATGCATGCGGACATAGCGGTCCGATTGCAGATTAACCCTTTGCAGGATCTCATTGGTCAGCCCACGATCAGCAGCCGCATAAAGGGCTTTGTGGTATTCGTAATTCAGACTGCCCCACCGCCCGACATTATAAGCTTCGTAAGACCTTTCCATGTCATCGAGCAGCTTCTCGCATCTGGCGAAATCAGCTTCCGTCATCTGCGGAATGGCCCGTTTAAACAAGTCGACCTCCAAAAGAACCCGAAGGTCGAAAATCTCGCCAATTTCCGAAAGCGAATGCGAGGTCACCGATGCACCTCGGTTGTTTGTCAGCTGCACAAGGCCTTCGGCATCCAGCCGCTTCAGTGCTTCGCGGATGGGCATGCGCGAAACATCATAATCCTCGGCAAGGGCCTCTTGCCGGATGGTTTCACCTTCGGCCATCTCTCCGCTTAGGATACGTTCCCGCAGATCATTTGTGATGACTTCTGGAAGACTTTGACGTGCGATCGCGCGGGTTCTGGGCATAAGAGTGGTCTCGGTCGGTGTAAGTTGTATCCAAAATACAAAATGAGCGTTCGATTTCCAAGGGTCTTACATCTATTGATAACTTAAAGTTGCTCGAGCGTTTCAGCAGGCCAGCGACGATGCGGTATTCGAACGCGAAGGAGGGGTGTAGTGGACAGCCAACGTTTCCTGCCCAGGGGGGCGATTTCCGTCGACGTTCCCTATGATGGACCCCCCAAGGCCTTTCATTTCCTGTTGCTGCCTAATACCACGATGTTGGCGTTTAGCGCAGCGATTGAACCCTTGCGTATTTCAAACCAACTGGCACGAAAGCAATTGTTCGAATGGTACGTCCTGTCCGCAGATGGCGCACCGGTCACGTGTTCGAACGGAATCCGCATTCAAGCCGACCAACCCATGCACGATCTGGAGCAGGGGGCCTATACCTTCGTGTGTTCCGGCACTGAGCCGATGGCCTCGTTTGACACCCGGGTTCTGAATTGGATCCGTCGGCAAAAGGCACATGGATGTGATTTTGGCGGTATCTGCACCGGGGCATTTGCTTTGGCCAAAGCAGGCCTGATCGGCGACAGAAAGTTCACCGTTCATTGGGAAAATCGCCCCGGGTTTTGCGAGTATTTTCCGACAATGACACCAACCCAGAGCCTGTATGAGATAGACGGCAAGCTGCGCACTTGCGGAGGAGGGCACGCCAGCACTGATATGATGCTGGAAGTGATTGAGGAATTGTTCGGCAACGCCCTGGCCATCAACGTGTCCGAGATGTGTCTGCATCGGCGCGTCGGTGAAAGTGGCAGCAATCAGGTTTCGCCCGTCTCGGCCCTTTTGGGGACGCGCAACGGCAAGCTGGTCGAAGCTGTCCAAATCATGCGGGACAACATTGAATCGCCGCTCAGCCTTGAGGCGGTGGCGGATCAGGCGTCACTGTCCAGACGCCACATGGAACGGCTGTTCCAGCAGTACACAAAGATGTCGCCCGGCCAGTATTACAACAACCTCAGGCTGGATCGCGCCTTCGCCCTATTGAATGAAACCGACCTCAGCGTATCCGAGATTGCCTTTGCATCCGGGTTTTCCAGTACGGACAGGCTTTCGGTTCATTTCCGAGGCCGGTACAAGGTTTCGCCGCATAACTTCCGCAGATCGTGGTCGCACGAAAGTGGCAGCTAAGACTATTGGTGTAACTTGGATATCGAGTTTCATTCCAGCACTGGACTGACACAGTGGATTGACCGAGCGGGGCGTTCCCTTCATCTTCAGTTGCGTGATCGACACTTGGCAGGGCCCGCCATTGCGCAATTTTGAAGCACCGCTGTTTGCCAGCACAGCGTTGGCCCCTTTATCATGGACAATATCATGAACACATCCGGCATCCGCAACGAAGGCATGCGTATTGGTGGCGAGATTGTCTTTACCGATGCTAAAATCCCGGTCCACTACCCCTACACGAGTGAAGTTGTCGGTACCGTCCCTGCCGGCACTTCTGAACATGTACGCAAAGCTTTTGAGATCGCCGCAAATTACACGCCCAAATTGACGCGTTACGAACGCAGCGAGATTTTGCGGCGCGCCGGCGCGTTGATTGGTGAGAATCGCGAAAACCTCGCAAAATGGCTGACGCTTGAACTTGGCATCTGCCATCAGCACTCGATCTATGAAACCAGGCGCGCGCAGGACGTTTTTCAGTTCGCTGCCTCCGAGGCCCTGAAGGACGATGGTGAGGTTTTCTCGTGCGATCTGACCCACAACGGCAAGGCGCGCAAGATTTTCACCAAACGCGAGCCGGTCAGAACCATCAGCGCGATTACACCGTTCAATCACCCTCTGAACATGGTCAGTCACAAGATTGCGCCGTCCATTGCCACCAATAATTGCATGGTCTGCAAACCGACCGAGCTGACCCCACTGACGGCCCTGACGCTGGCGGACATTCTGTACGAGGCAGGGCTGCCGCCCGAAATGTTTCACGTCGTGACAGGTTGGCCGAGAGATATCGGCGATGAGATGATCACCAATGAACACATCGACATAGTCACCTTCACGGGCGGTGTGCCGGTGGGCAAGATGATCGCGTCCAAGGCAGGTTACAAACGGCAGGCACTGGAATTGGGCGGCAATGACCCTCTGATCGTGCTGAATGATCTGAATGACGCCGATCTGGACAAGGCCGCCAGCATAGCTGTGGCCGGGGCCACAGGGAATTCGGGGCAACGCTGCACCGCGATCAAACGCATTCTGGTTCAGGAAAGTGTGGCAGATAGATTTGTGCCACTTGTCCTGGAAAAGGCCAAGGCGATCCGGTTTGGTGACCCTCAGGACTCGGAAACGCAATTGGGTTGCGTTATCCACGCACAAGCCGCGGAGTTGTTCGAAAACCGCGTGCTGAAGGCTGAACAAGAGGGCGCGGAAATCCTCTATCACCCCGGCCGCGTCGGTGCACTGTTGCCACCGATCGTTGTCGACAAGGTGCCCCATGGCAGCGAGTTGGTAATGGAAGAGACATTTGGCCCAATCGTGCCAATCGTTCGTGTTCCAGATGACGATGCGCAAGTCATGGTGATCTCAAACGGAACCGCATTTGGTTTGGCGGCGGGCGTTTGCACTAACGATCTGAACCGGGCGATTACCTACATCAACGGTTTGAACGTCGGCACCTGCAACATCTGGGAACAGCCCGGCTACCGGATCGAAATGTCTCCTTTTGGCGGCATCAAGGACAGCGGCAACGGCGTCAAGGAAGGCGTGATCGAGGCGATGAAATTTTTCACCAACGTCAAAACTTATTCACTGCCCTGGCCCGAGTGACTTTTTAGCCCTCTTTCTGTTGCGGGAAATTGTGACAATTGCACAAACAGGGGGCTCAGCCCTGCATAACGTTCTGCCGTTGCACGCCCAAGCCTTTGATGCCCAACTCCATCCTGTCGCCGGGTTTTAGATAGGTAGGCGGATATTGGCCCATGCCCACGCCCGAAGGGGTGCCTGTTGAAATCACATCTCCCGGCTGCAGCGACATGAACTGCGACAGATGAGAGATTACAGTCGCCACGCTAAAATGCATCGTTCGGGTCGATCCATCCTGAAACCGTTGCCCGTTCACCTCAAGATACATTTGCAGGTCCTGCGGATTGGGTACCTCATCCCGTGTCACAAGCAATGGGCCTATCGGGCCGAAAGTGTCAGCAGATTTGCCTTTGACCCACTGGCCCGAACGGTGCAGTTGGAAATCGCGTTCTGATATGTCGTTGACGACGCAATAACCGGCGACATGGTTCAAGGCTTCGGATTCCGAGGCGTATTTGGCCTCTGTCCCGATCACTACGCCCAGCTCGACTTCCCAATCAGTTTTGACCAATCCACGTGGAATTTCAACCGTATCGTTGGGGCCAACAATAGCTGATGTCGCCTTGAAAAAGATCACCGGTTCCTGCGGCAGCTCCATCCCACTTTCGGCCGCATGATCGGCATAGTTCAG
The DNA here is from genome assembly GCF_900143525.1 of Ruegeria sp. Alg231-54. Taxonomy (GTDB): domain Bacteria; phylum Pseudomonadota; class Alphaproteobacteria; order Rhodobacterales; family Rhodobacteraceae; genus Ruegeria. Next base: position 276,882 of record NZ_FREZ01000003.1, read on the forward strand.
ACCTATGCAGACGAACTTACCGACCTGACCGACGCAAGCGCCAATCCGCGGTTGACCATCCACCAGAGGCAGGCTTGCCGTATCCAACCTGCGCAATCGGTCCAAGGCCTCATCGCCAAGCGACTCGCCTGTGAGATCACCAATCACACCCGACAAATCGCGAATTGCGCCTTTGGCATCCATTAGACCAGGCTTTTCGGCGCCCTTGGGACCGAAACGCAGCATTTTCATTGATGGTGTTCCCATTGCTCAGAGCTTCCGGGGCCATCATTAGCAAACAGAGGTGTGGATGGGAAATTCCGTTGCATTTGACCGGACAGCAAAATTATCGACCCACTGCATCAAAAACTCAAATCTTGCAGCGAATTAAACAGAGGACAGAGTTACTGTAATCTCATTTCGTAATTTTTAATTTTTTGTGCTAGTGTCCGAGCAGATTTTACTGATTTCTTTCAAAGGTACTATTTATCGTGAGCAACAATTCACAAAACACGTTCAGGTTGCGCCCAATGGAAAGGGCAGATCTGGATTCCGTTCTGAGTTGGTTTCAGGACGTTGAAGACCTTGCGCGTTTCGATCGTACAACGCGCGTGCCCCTCAATACATCGCATGCCGAAGAATTTTGGAGAGATTCATTTACGTCTTCCGATGCCAGCCGCAAATGTTGGTTTGTCGTCGAGTCCTCCGCAGGTGAGGCCGTTGGACTGGCCGGGCTCGAGTCTATCTCGAACATCAATCGCGATGCAGTGGTTGCAGTTTTCGTTAACAAGGCAATGCGCAGATCCGGCGTCGGGCTCCGGGCATCCGCTTTGGTGCTGGATCTGGCATTTCGACAACTGGGGCTGAACCGCATAACGTCTTATTATCGTGAGGACAATCATCACAGCCGTGATCTTGTTGCCAAGATAGGATTCCAGATTGAAGGGACGATGCGTCAAGCGTGGTTCGCTGAAGGTGAGTTTCAGGATATGGTTGTTGTGGGCATTCTGAAGTCCGAGTGGATGGTTCGCCGAAACGTTCTGGCACAGGAACTTGATGCGACTACGGTCGTGACATTGGGGCCGAATGATTGCGCCGCCTGGTCATGGCCGCCTCAGATCGCAGAGGTGTGATCAGTTCCAATCAAAACTGCTTCGGTCGTCAAAAACGTTTTTTGATATATGTTGGTTACGGGTCCGCTATGAATCCGAAAAAAGAGTAACACTTGTGAGTACGACAATTTCTGACATTCCAATTACTCAACGGCTTGGCGCAGTATTGTTCGCCGATGTCGTAGGATACTCCCGGCTTATGAGCGAGAATGAGCTGGATACCTATAATGAATTGAAAGCATTGATTTCTTTGCTTGAGGCATCGTGCGCAAAGTACAACGGCCGAGTGGTTGAGGTACGTGGGGACGGGATTTTGGCCCTGTTCGAAACTGCCACCAGCGCAGTGGAATTCGGGGTCGAATTGCATCAAATCGCAAGCGATCAGAATAAAACCCGCGCGCAGGATCAGCGAATCACGTTCCGGGCTGGGATTCACCTTGGTGAGATACTGATAGACGAGCGCGGCATTCACGGCGACAACGTCAATATCGCGGCCCGGTTGCAAGAAATAGCCGAGCCTGAGCGGGTCTATGTCAGCTCTGCCGTGTATGATCAGGTCTGCAATCGCCTGCGCTTTGGGTACGAGTTTCTGGGGCCAAAACAGCTCAAGAATATCATGAATCCTGTCTCGACCTACTGCGTCCGCAGCGAAGTGGCCGGCGCGACCATGGCCGGCACGATGCGCCCGGATTTGAAAGGGGACATATTCGAACGGCCGGATACGCCGTCGGTGGCCGTTCTGCCCTTCAGCAGCTCTGGCGGCGATGAGTCCGACAGCTGGATCGCCGAAGGCCTGACGGACGACATCATCATGAATCTGTCCAAGTTCCGGAACCTTTTTATCATCGCCCGGAATTCGTCATTTTTCTTCAGGACACAGTCGATGCCTCCGAAAGAGGCCGCGCAAAAGCTGAATGTCCGCTATGTCGCGCGCGGCAGTGTACGTCGGTCAGCCAGTCGGATCAGGATTTCCGCCGAGTTGATTGATGCCAACACCGAGCGCACGATCTGGGGCGAACGGTTCGATCGCAAGATCGACGATATTTTCGACATTCTTGATGAGGTCACGGAGTGCATTGTGGCGGCCACTGCGGTGATGATCGAGTCGCATGAAAAACAGCGCATGATTCAGGCGATTCCAAACGATCTTGAGGCCTATGGTTCGGTCCTTCAAGGTCAGCACCACATCTTCAAATATACCCGAAACGACAACCGCAAGGCACAGAATTTCTATCAATCAGCCCTTGAACGGGACGAAGGATATGCCCGTGCTGCAGCAGCGCTGTCGCGAACTCTAAATATCGACTGGCGTTATTCCTGGGCCGAAGAGCCGTCACAATCCCTGGAAAAGGCGCTGATGTTGGCGCAGCGCGCGATTGAGCTGGACCCGACCGACGCGCGTGGTTTCGGCGAATTGGGCTATGTGCACCTGTACCGCAAAGAGCATGACGCAGCCATCCAATCCTATCAGAGGGCGCTGGCGTTAAACCCAAATGACGCAGATATGCATTCTGACTTTGCCGATGCTCTGGCCCATTCGGGCGATAACGAGACGGCCATAACGCATCTTCAGCAAGCAATGCGTCTAAATCCCTATTTCCCGGATCAATACCTTTGGCACTTGGGCGGAGCGTATTACAACCTCAGACGCTATGAGGATGTAATTGAGACAGTCAACAAGATGAACAATCCGACTGAAGGGCAGCGTATGCTGGCCGCCAGCTATGCTCAGCTGGGTCAAACGGACATGGCCCGCCTCATAAGGGAAAAGCACCGCGAGGCGCATCCGAACTTTTCGCTGGCCCGGTGGACAACCGTTCAACCGGATCGGCTAGAGGAAGACACGCAGCACTTTGTGGAAGGTCTGAAAAAGGCCGGGTTCTAAAATGCAAAGGGGCACCGCGTTCCGGTGCCCCTGAGCTTACTTTCGAAAACTGGATTTAGTCGCCGCCGCGTACCTTTGCGCCGCTGACCTTGGCACCGCTCACCTTCGCGCCACTGACTTTGGCACCGCTGACCTTGGCCCCACTTACTTTCGCGCCGCTGACTTTGGCACCGCTAATAGCTGGGCTGTCAAAACCGAAATAGATGTCCAACAGGACTTGTTCGAACTGGCCGGTCATCACGTCCATACGCATGGTCTGGTCAGATTTGTCGTACCGCCAGACGCGGATGCCATCGGCGACCTGATAGTCGGCCGCTGCGACGCCGCCAATACTCGGGTCTTGCGGCGCTCGGGATGCGTCGTCTGTAGGCTTATTGGGATCAGCGACCAGCTCACCTTTACCATGAACCAGAAAAATCACCGGCTCCGGCATATCGTAATAGGTGCCCTCAAAGGCAAAGCCATAAATCTTGGCGAACCGAGGACCTTTCTCCCCTTTTTCCACCCCAAATTGATCGTCGAGATGCTTGTTGGCGCCCTTTCCTTTGGACGGGATACGTTTGTATTCTAAATCTTCGAGCTCACGGCCATATATCAACACTTCTGAAAAACTGAGCAAGGATTCAGGCATATCTCTCTCTCCCAATTATGGGATCGACGAAGCCAGAACCCTCATCTCCCCCTCAAAATAAACTCGAAAAATATTCGAGCAAATGCGTTCCAATAATCTTCTTCCGATTGCATGCCATAAAACCGCTTAAAAATAAAGGATTTTACACGTCATTCCGGCACCTGCGTACGAACCGAAGCAGAGTGGCTGTCTTCTTCGGGATCGGGAAGACGTGGACCGGCAGATGTCAGACCAATATCACGCATGCGGAAGTTGCCTTCGATGATGTTGCGAAACGCACCGCCAGTGATTTCCTGATCGACCGCCAGCAGTGCTTTTTCGACGCCGAAATAGCTGAGGATATCGGCATCCAGCCGCTCCCATGTGTCGGCCAGATAGGTTCCCAGAAAATCGCGCGCTTCAAGCAAAGCGATCCGGAAACCTTCCGGGTTTTCGGCATAACGGGCATCGAACACACCCTGCATAACCTCGCTGTAATCCGGAGAGTCTTCCAGTTGATCGGACAGGTGTTCTTCTTCAGGTGAGATCAGCCCATGCAGCAGCAGGCGTTCGTGATAAATATCTACGAAAATGTCGAACATCGCTCCGGTCAATGGTTCGGACAGATCGTGTTCGCTGGTCCATCCGGCCGCAAACTCTGACATGGACCGTGTGTTGGCGGCAATTCGGATTTGCGCGTTTTCCCCCAGTTCGGCAAACCGGTTCAGACGATTGAAGGTGTACAGGTTGCCCCGCGTGTTTTTCAACAATGCGTCAACAACAGAACCAAAATGCAGCGACGCAAGAAGGGCGACCATATCGGCAGCGGACTCGTGAAAACCGTAATATTCTCCCGACGCATCCCCGTCTGACGGCATACCAATGACGCTATAGATAATGGCATGTCCAATTTCATGGGAGACAACGTCAAAGTTCAGGCTGTATGGGCGGTACTCATCGCCATGTTCGTGTGTGCCGCCTGTTTCCAGAAATCCCCAGCCAATATGGGCGTTATCCAGGCTGGGCAGCAGCGACAGCTCCAGCCGGTTGAAATCGCGTGAGAAATGCCATGGGATCGGCCGGTCAAAATACCCTTGCCAAACATCCATTGTAAAGTGAGCTGACCCGAACAAATGCGCCGCCTCAAATGAGGGGTCCGACGGGGCAATATGAAAGAAGTTCCCTAACTCATCAGGCATCGCGGGCGGTTGAAAGTATCCGTCCCAAGGTGGCAGATACATACCCGGTCCATTTGGCCCCGGAACGATGGCGCCGTAAGGTGTGGTTTTGCCGACAGGATTTACAGTGTACATGCGTGGTCCGGATGGGCCCGGTCCGATGCTGCCTTGCGGAGCCGAAATTTCGACAAGCTCCGGTTGCGCACCCGGCTCCAGAAAAGGTGATTGCGGATATAGCAGGAACCGTGTGCCGGGTTCTTCGTCGCTTACAGTCTCATGTGTGTTCATCAATCGACCCCTCGTGCCGGGCGGAAGTCACCTTGCTTTTTGGGACGTCCGCACAGGCACTCCTGTGGCAAAACAAATACTCTGCTTCGATCAACTCACCAAGCTCCGCGCGCCCGGATAGGCCAAGCGAGGTTGCGTAGCTGTCCAAGTTATCCGGCACGTCCTGGTCAAGGCGCGTTTCAAAATACCACACGACCATACGCAGACGATCCGCGCCCGAGAGGTGCCCATTCACAATCGCAGCTTTTTCCTTGGCGGCCGCCCGTTCCCGTAGATCGGCATACTTTCCGGTTCGTTTCAATTCGGCCAGCAATGGCACATCCAATTGGGCCAAACGCGCGACGACCGTCGCATCGATCCGGGCGGCATCTGCCAGAATGTCCTCGTATTCTGCAAGGTTCAGATCATTGGCGGCCAGCCATTCCATCAAATGCGTTTTATGAGACAATCCAGCCTTGGCCCTGTGGTCCGTCATCTGCCGGATCAGGGCGTCACGATCAGGTTGCCGATCCAGCTCGGCGGCTTCTTCCTGTGCCATCACGCTCAGCACTGCGCGGTTGCGCAATTCGGCGTAAAGTTCCGGGTTTAACCTCAACTCGTCGATCACCGCATGGTTCTTGGCCTCGTTGGTGTCGATGCGTTTGCGCAAATGCTTCCAGACTAATGTTGGCTCGGTCCGTGTTACGGGACTTGGGGGTAGGGTGCCCTGCGACAGGCAATCCGCCATAAGGGCCAGCATCGCGCGGGCGTCATCTGCCTTGGCATCAATTTGGCCGTTGGGCAGCCAATCTAAGAAGGCCGCTATTCCCGGCAGGCCGCTTAACTCTTTGCCGATGTTCTGCCAGATGCGGTACCGATAGTGTCTGGATTTCGCATGCTCTAGGATAGTGGCGACGCTTTCAGAACGCAAAATCCCTTGGGCCTGCGCCTGTTTGACTGTGGCTCGGATAGACACCATCGGTGTACTGAGCGGTTGAAATCCCAACTCGGCCGGGCTGTGCAGAACCGCGACCTCATCGTCATCCTGCAAAACGCCGCTGAGGTAGTCCTCAAAGATCCCGCCAACACCGATCATTCCAAAATCGGCAAGTTCCGCGGCACGCAGGGCGCCCATGCTGGCGCTGCCGAAGACCGGTATCCCTTGCTCCATCGCCCACAAGATTTCCTTGTGCCAGACCGAGGGCACACCTTCGAAGAACCCATCTATGATCCCGATGGCGTGCGGTTGGTCCTTGGCTGCACGATAAACATCACCCTGCTGAACAGGGGGCAGGATCGCAGCATTCAATTGTGCCGTGACTTCCTGTGCTGGCAGGGTAGGGCCCACAAATACAACGACGGTCATGTAAATTCGTCCCTGATCTGTAATGCCCTTAAGCCAGGAATATAATCCGCATCGTCATGTGGCGCCTCCAAGCCTGGTATGACCGCCCGAACGACCGATAGATCAAATTCAGGCCGAGACAAGTCCACGATCACCACCTGAGAAATCCCGACGGCCTCTAACCTGTTCAACAGCAAAGCTAGGTCATCCTCGAATGTCTTGGTTAAATGCGTCGGGCAGTCCTGGAAATTCTCTGTCGGAGGGGCACGATCGATCAGATCCCGTACATATCTACACCGGTCAGATTGCGCCTGGTCAGTGAATTCTGCCGGATCCAGATCATCGCGGGCGCCCGAGATATAGGTCAGCCGGGTCTGAGCAGCTTCTGTCACCGCGCGCAGCAACGCGATTGCTCGATCCGGATGGCATCCGTCGCCGATGCCGATGTGACCAGGTTGCCCGCCGGCCTCACAGATCACGCACCGAAAACTGGCAATTCCAGTATCCGACGTGGTGTTCCACAGTCCGATCTCCAGATTTGCGGCGATGACTTTTCCAATGGCCGTCTGACATCGTGGATCGTCGACAGTGCCGGGATCAATACGCGCGGTCGTGGTTTGATGAGACCACAACGTCGTTGCATCGCGCTCAATCAATTCGCAAATCGCATGACAACTTGCCTCGGCGACATTATTGCCCGAAGCCAAACCGTTTGTTGTTCTGGGAAAGGCGCGCTGTCCGGCGAGAGGAGCAGTGGTGTAATCTGTGTCCACAATCTCAAGCGGAACCCAGCAGGCGTGTTGGCTTTTCAAATCCCGGCCTTCGACCCATAACATGTTGCTATTGGGATCAAATTGCGCGCCGGTGACCTTAGGCAATCGCTCCACATCCACAACGGTTGCTTCATCAGCCATATCGGTATGTCTGGCAAGCCGTTGCGGAAGTCGCACACGTTCCGCATGCCAGGATTCGATCGCTTCCATAACGCCTGAAGCTTGCGCTGCCTGCAACGACAGTCCCTTACCAAGTGACACCGCAACAGATCGGGAATTGGGACGAGCAACCATAACGGTCGGCAAACCAATCCGATCCAGGCCGGTCAGATTTGCGATCCGAGTTATGCCCATTTCCCGAAGAAATGGTTGCACGATGCTTAAGGTGTGCGCGGGGTCGCGCAGACGGTGGGTGTCATGCACGTAGGTCTTTTGTGATTTATCGGTCATTTCATCGACCTTGCCAAAACAAACGTGCAGGTTCGCACAATATAACAAGCTATACGCAAATAGGATGGTAGATGAATTCGCGTGGGTCAACCTTGCAGGTGTCTGGCGTTGATTTTCTAACTTGGCGGTAAATCTCAATAATTTTATTTACCATAAGATTGTTTATGCGTATCCCCAAATGTGCTAAAATAACCTGTCGGAGTACGAATTAACGAGACTCGCCTCGCATTGAATTCAACACCTTAAGATTTTTGTGCTCTTTGCATTTTTCGACGATCTAGGCATTACAAGTCGACGTCAGCACACGTTGGAACGTTCACTGAAATCTGGACGTGTCGCGGTCAATCGCCGAGTTCATAGGCTACACCTGGTGGACGATCAGATTGTTAGTCAGGCGTTTTGAGATCGGCGATCACGAAGGCCTGATTGATTTCCAAAGAACTCTCGCAAATACGACGATCAAAAGCTGAGAGATCAGCTTTTTGAAACCACGTGGGCCATCGATCTGCTGCATCGTATTTTGAAAGCCAAAGGGACGTTAGTCAACAAGAACACAATGGGTCAGATATTCCCAGAGACAGGCTACTCACAGTGCAAAACACGCGAGGTGCTTACCAGCAACGACCCCGACTATCGAGAAAGACTTGTCAAGATCACGCGCACTTTGCGGCGATTTGGCCCCATGGACCGATTCTTCTCGATGGATGAGTACGGCCAAATCTCTGCACGCGAGCGAGGCGGCCGGCGCTTGGTGAAACGTGCTACACGGCCAACTGTTCCCCAATACCAACACTCGGAAGGCTTTTTGATTGTATCTGCTGCCTTGGAACTGAGCAGCAATCAAATCACCCATTTCTACTCCAAGAAGAAAGACACAGATGAGATGATTAAGCTTCTGCATGTTCTTCTGCATGAGTACTTTGATTGTAGGAGGCTCTTTTTGTCATGGGATGCAGCTTCGTGGCATTTTTCAAAAAATTTTTCGCAGAAGTGAAGCGCGTCAACAAACGAGAATACCGCAACACCTACCAGTCTCCGTTAGTTAAGCTGCGCCCGCTTCCAGCACGCGCACAGTTCCTCAACGTTATCGAGCCTGTTTTCAGTGGGCTGTCGCAATCTGCAATACAGAACAGCAACTACCAATCCGTTGATGAAGCAAAACAGGCAAACGACCGGTATTTTGCAGTGAGAAATGCTATTTTAAGAAACAACCCAAAGAAAGTTGGCAACAAGATTTGGGGCGAAGAGCAAGTGCCTTCTTACTTTAGCGTCTCACATAACTGCAAGGATCCCTAGTTTGCCGGTATGGGCTCGATCCGCTAAAGCAATACAAAGAACCTAAAACCTTCGCAGCTTTATTGACACGGTCTTCAACAGGTCTGAGACTACTGACTTTCGCTGCATCCTTGTCAACGTCTCGGTTGGGCTCGCTCTAGTACTCTTTGCGTGTTGATCGGAAGTCTGGCTCTCGAACTAGGTATGTCTCGGTAGATTTTTGAGTCTCCGAAACTCAAAAACCTAAGTACTTGATTTTATTTCGAACTCAGCCTCGCAAACTAGGTGATCCGACATAGCCTGTCGGAGTACGTTGATAATGAAACCGAGTAGTTGAGCGGCAACGTCCATAGTTCCGAACACTATGGTTTTTGTGGCACTTACAGTGTTTTTAGGAAACCTCTTGCTTGCGGACGTTGGAGCCTGTCAGATTCACGCAGCCTTGAGATCGTAGTGTGCGCCACGCCGAGATCGAGTGCGATAGCCGACCAAATATAACGCCTGTTGCGCAGCGCCGGCACGACCCTCGTTCGCGCGCCGAGTGATTCGTTCCCGTTCGCCTTCGTCCAATGCCCTAAGGAAAGCGAGGATGCTCTTGCCCATCGGAGTGGTAGGTCGAGCCAGCGCTCATCAAGCACCTTCACAGAAGCCCCGCGATCTGCGCTCCGCTGAAGGATATTGATGCCGCCGATCATGTATCGTGTGGCCTTGTACCATCTGGATGTCGAGGGTTTGAAATGCGACGGCATGTATCTGGATGAAATCCAAGACCTGCCCCAATCTTATGCTCAAGCCGCTGTTCTTTCTCAGGAGGTCGGTTTCGGCGGCGTCCTGATCCATGCCGGTCACGGTTTTCTGTTCAGCCCGTTTCTGTCACCTCTGTTCAACCGCCGGACCGATGCCTATGGCGGCGCAGTTGACGGGCGTTTCCGTGTCATCGGCGAAGTGATTGACGCGGTGCGGAAAGCTGTCGGACCAGCTTACCCGATTGGCATCAAGATCAACTCTACCGACATGTTCGAAGGTGGCTTGTCGCAGGACGAAACGCTGAAAGTTGTGCGATTGCTTGATACAACATCGGCTGACCTGGTCGACGTCAGCGGCGGAACCTATTTCCCGGGTGCTGTATCAAGCTCCGATGGTGCTTGCTCGCCCGGACCTTACTTCATCGACTTTGGCAAACTTGCCAAGGACGTGACATCCATTCCCGTCGTTCTAACCGGCGGCTTTGAAACTCGCGCGCAGGCGGTGCAAGCATTGAAGGACGGCGCGGCAGATGCCATCAGTCTTGCCCGCGCAATGGTTTTGAACCCATCGCTTGCGAATACCTGGCTAAACGAGCAAGGCGGCGACCCTGAGTTTCCAATATTCGACGCCCCCCGCGCGGAGGTGTGACTGCATGGTATTCGATGCGTTTGACAACTCTTAGTGAAGGCGCCGAAAATGCGTTCACTTTGGACCCCGAGGGCGCGTTGGACACGTATGAAGATCGCGATGCGCAGCGGTGCATTGTCTGGCTTGCACGGTTTACGCCAGCGGCTGAACTTCGTTGATTCATAGACCGGGTATCTCAAAACGGAATCGCCGATAGGCCGAAACGAAGGAGAACACCCATGCTATGGGAAGCAATATCGGGAATTACTCAGATCGTTGGTGCATTTGCACTGGTTATTTCCCTGATCTACATCGCTATCTTTCAATTGTTCGGCTAGAAAACCAAAAATTTTGATCCAATTCAATTCTATTGGTCTCTATAGTCAATCTGACTGCATGGTTGTTCGGGTTTGACTGTCCCGCTGTGCCAACAAATATACAACCTGTAGGAGATTAATACAGAGCTTGATTATTTGCCGTCAGACTCTCGTTTGATATCTGATCCATTCTTTGGGATTTGTGCAACCGGCACTGGATTCGGGCCCGCACAACAACACCGTGCCAGTTGCGCAAGCGGTTGTACGTTTGTTTAACGACTTACCTCTGCCTGATTGCATGAAAAAGAGGCACCCCTGCCACATCAGGAACTCAACATGCGTCAGCCTCGGGCCAAAAATGCCCGGCACTGAACACATGCGCATAACACCGCAATCCGTCTCTCCAACCCTGGCTGGAGATCGTCACCGCGAGTCAATTCCCCTGAGTGCGAGCCTCAAGTCGTTCCAGATTAACAACTGTCGACAGCATCAAGCGATCGTGGCTCCAATCCTGAGTTTGGCGTACTGACGCCGAGCTGATGGCAAGAATGGTTGCCAATGCTAGGGTCATCCCAAGAAATACGGCAGGCAGAGGAGGACTTGCCGTCGACGCTTCGGTCAAGGCAATCACACGCAAACGCAACACGTGCTTTGCTTTTGTCCCGTTCACCAAGGCCACATGAAGAATACGTGGGCAGTTCATTGTAAGAGATCGCGAACAGTAATCCAGCAAACAGGCCGTATAGTCTTTGGCGTCTATCCCCTTACGCGAGACAACGGATTGGTCACAGGCCAACTCGCGCAGTCGGTCAAACTGGTGCTTAATCACCAGATATGCCGGGTTCCAGAACAGTAGCGGGCGCATCAGCTCAAAGCCCAGCTCCCACTCCACATCCATGGCACGGATGTGTTGAAATTCGTGTGCCAGAGCGAACCGCAATTCACGCGGTGTATTCAGCAAATGGCTGGGTAAGACGACGTGGCGGCGACGTAGGCCGCGCACAGCGAAGGGTACGGTTATCCGGTCCGACAAACGGATGTCTACCCTCGACGACCGCCGCCAAAGAAAGCTGGATCTCACGGTTTTGCGAATTGCCCATGCATCGCGAAGCACACGAATTGTCAAGAAAGTCGACACCAGGGCGAATGCAATCAAAACGCATGTTACAAGGACAGACGAACCAGAAAGAACGTGATCAAGCCAACGTTCACGCGTGTTCAGCAGGGTTTCGAACTGCGCAGCCGGCATGGCAATATCACCACGCAAGTAGGCAGCCACGGCCAGATCCCCCAGCGCGACTGCGCGTCCAGGCCACAGAAAACCGATAAAGGCCGAGACACCCATGGCCAGCACCGGGCTCAGCACAACACAAATACAAAGTGCTTTGAGCGATCGAAGTTGTGCAACAAACCCATATCGCATAGACGATCGCGCGAACACGACGCGCACCGCCAGCCAGATAAGTGCCGACAATCCAAGTACAACATTTAACTCGAGAAAAGCGTCGAGAACCGGTTTAACCGCCGTCATTTTGCAGTCTCCTCTCTACCAGTGCTCGAATTTCCTCAAGATCATCTTCTGTCAGCCCCGCATCGTCGACCAACCTTGCAACCAAAGTTGCGGGGGTGTCGTCGAATAACGTCCGGGAGAGATTTTGCAACGAACGCGACTGATACCTGTCTTTTTCCAGAAGTGGCCTATAAATCAACGATTTGCCGTTCTTTTCGCTTTGTACAAATCCCTTTTCATCGAGAATGCGCAAAATTGTTGCGCCGGATGTGTAGGCCAGATTTCGATCTGGCGCCAAACGATCAAGAACATCACGGACCGAGCCCTGACCCAGCGCCCAGAGTTCGTTCATGAACTCAAGTTCCACTTCGGTCAGCAAGTTTGTAGTTTTTTTCTTTCGCATCAGTCTCGGTGTCGCCATTTTTTAGTATGCCTGACAGACAAGCATCCTTTCACTATTTCGCAAAGCCTAAACTTTCCAGAAGACGAAGATGCCCCAACCGATGGACAAAAACAGCGGCGTCCAAACCGGTTGCCCAACCAATCCGAGCCAGGCCAAAAAGATGTAGGCCGAGCCCAGAAGCGTGATAAAGAGACGATCGCCGAGCGTGGTGGTCAAACCCAACACGCCGCTCCGCTCAATCCCGTCGCGATACTTGATGCCTTCGAGAACGCCAATCAGCGCGATGGCTGAGAATATCCCAACGAAAACTGCAAGTGTCGCAGGCGTCCAGGCCATCCAGAAATCGGGCCACAGAGGGTCGGTCCAGGAAAATCCCTTTTCCTCTTGTTGGCCAACGTTGCCCCATCCGGTCTGAGCCTGAGCTAAGGCCGTCGTAGGTAGGAAGGGGAGGATAAGAAGAAGTTTACGCATATCGAACCTCACACACGACCCATCGCGAAACCGCGCGCGATGTAGTTGCGGACAAACCAAATGACGATGGCTCCGGGGATGATGGTCAGGGTTCCAGCAGCGGCCAGCAGGCCCAGCTCGTACCCGGCGCTGGAGGCAGTACGCGTCATCACGGCAGCGATGGGTTTAGCCTCTACCGCAGTCAGGGTTTTGGCCAACAGCATCTCGACCCACGAAAACATGAAACAGAAGAAGGCCGCGACACCGACACCCGCTTTGATGTTCGGCAGGAAAATCGTCACGAAGAAGCGTGGAAACGAATAGCCATCCACATAGGCGGTCTCATCCAGCTCTTTGGGAATGCCGCGCATGAAACCTTCCAGGATCCAAACGGCCAGCGGCACGTTGAACAGTGTATGGGCAAGTGCCACGGCCAGGTATGTGTCGAACAGACCGATGGATGAATATAGCTGGAAGAAGGGCAGCGCGAACACCGCAGCCGGCGCCATACGGTTGGTCAGCAACCAGAAAAACAACTGTTTGTCACCAAGAAACCGATACCGCGAGAACGCATAGGCAGCGGGCAAGGCCACACAAACGGAAAGCACCGTGTTGATCGTCACGTAGGCAATCGAATTTATGTAGCCCCAATACCACGTCGGATCTGTGAAGATGGTGATGTAATTCTCCAGCGTGAAGGTCTGAGGGAACAGGGAAAAGCCCGACAGAATCTCGTTCGTGGTCTTGAAGGACATCGCCACCAGCCAATAGATCGGCAGCATCAGAAACGCGATATAGAGGATCGGAATAAGGGACCGCTTCTTCATTGCGCGTCATCCTTTGTCATCAGAGTGTAGAATACCCAAGACACCAGCAGCGTGATTGCGAAGTAGATTAGGCTCATCGCCGCTGCAGGGCCAAGGTCGAACTGTCCCAATGCGATCTTCACAAGGTCGATCGACAGCAAGGTGGTTGAATTGCCGGGGCCGCCTCCGGTCAGAACGAAGGGCTCGGTATAGATGTTGAAACTGTCCATGAATCGTAGCAGCACGGCGATGGTCAGGACTGTTTTCATCTTGGGCAGCTGAATATAGCGGAACACCGACCACGGGCTGGCGCCGTCAATCTTGGCGGCCTGATAATAGGCGTCCGGGATCGATACGAGACCCGCATAGCAAAGCAGTACGACCAATGAAGTCCAGTGCCAGACATCCATGATGACGACCGTGATCCACGCCGACAGCGGTTGCTGTGTCATGTCATAGTTGATGCCCAAAACGTCATTTAGGAAATAGCCCAGCAAGCCGATCTTGGGCAGGGTAAAGATATTCCACATCGACCCGACTACATTCCACGGGATCAGCATCGGCAGAGCCATGAGAACCAGACAGACAGGAACCCAGAACCCTTTGCGCGGCATCGAAAGGGCCACGATGATGCCCAGGGGCACCTCAATCAGCAGGATCAGGAAAGTGAACAGGAACTGCCGTCCAAGTGCGGCCTGGAACCGGTCGGACCGCAGGATTTGTTCGAACCAGCCCAGTCCCTCCCAGAAGAACTGGTTGTTGCCGAAGGTCTCCTGCACTGAGTAGTTGACCACCGTCATCATCGGCACCAGCGCGTTGAACGCGACCAGTGCCAGAACCGGCAAGACAAAGAACCATGCCTTTTGGTTTTCCGTTCTCATTGTGCCCGCTCCTCGCTTGCGATCCAGCCGTCGCGATAGACGCGCGATTGTTCAGGTTTGAATTGCAGGAAGACTTGCGATCCCGGTTCCGGAACACTGTGTTCAGTTACTGCTTTTAGGGCCGTGTTACCTACCATGGCGCTTACCACGTAGTGACGGCCAATATCCGAAACCTTTGTCACATGTGCCGGGATACCGGTGTCCCCGAACCCAACATATTCGGGGCGAATGCCCAGATCGGTGCGACCGCCGTCACCATGGGTCGGACCTTCCAGCATCACTTCGTGGCCTTCGAAAACGGCGCGGTCGCCCCTAGCTTCACATGGCAAGACGTTCATGCCGGGTGAGCCGATGAAGTGACCAACAAAAGTGTGCTGGGGCCGCTCGAACAGCTCGACAGGTGTGCCGATCTGAACCACTTCGCCGTCTTGCATCACGACCACTTCGTCCGCGAAGGTCAGCGCCTCGGTCTGATCGTGGGTCACGTAAATCATCGTGGCTTTGACGCGCTGATGCAGTTCCTTCAGTTTCGACCGCA
Source organism: Ruegeria sp. Alg231-54 (assembly GCF_900143525.1). Taxonomy (GTDB): domain Bacteria; phylum Pseudomonadota; class Alphaproteobacteria; order Rhodobacterales; family Rhodobacteraceae; genus Ruegeria. The sequence goes on from NZ_FREZ01000003.1 coordinate 292,035, forward strand.
GTTTCCATTTCAGGTGAGGGTCGATCACAGTCAGCGGTTCGTCGAACATCACCGCATTCACGTCATCACGCACCAAACCGCGCCCCATCGAGATCTTCTGTTTGTTGTCCGGGCTAAGGCCCGACGCGCGGGTTTTCAGCAACTCGGTGACGTCCAGCATCTCGGCAATCTCATCGACGCGGCGTTTGATTGTCGCGGCGTCGACCCCCCGGTTTTTCAGCGGAAAAGCCAGGTTTTCACCCACGGTCATCGTGTCGTAGATCACTGGAAACTGGAACACCTGCGCGATATTGCGTTGATCGGGCGGCAAGGCAGTCACGTCGCGGTCATCGAACAGGATCTGCCCCTCAGACGGTGTCAGAAGGCCGGAAATGATGTTCAGCAACGTGGACTTCCCACAGCCGGACGGCCCTAACAGGGCATAAGCTCCACCATCTCGCCAGGTCACGTCGATTTCCTTCAGCGCGTAGTCATCCGGGCCTTTTGGCGTCGGCATATAGCTGTGTTTGAGGTTTGAAAGCTTGATCTGTGCCATGTCAGGCTACCCTTTTGCCGTCTTGGCCGAAATACCGGCAATGGGCCGGGTTCATGAAAAAACGATGGTCTTCGCCCACCTGATAGGGGTGTACACCAGCTGCCAAAGAGACCCACGCATCGTCCCCATGCTGAAAATGAGCGCTGGAATCCGACCCTGACAATTCGGTTACAATCACCCGACCGGTCAGTTCCACATCCGCATCCGAGGTGCGGATTGGTGTCACTCGGTGCGGCCGCACTGCGACCATGTACTCGCCATCGGTCATATCCGCGACCTGCCAGCCACCTCCACCCGCCAATCGCGCTTGTGCGCCGGACACGGTGACGCGGGCCACATTGATCGGCGGGTCTGAGAACACGCGCGCAGCGGCAATATTCTCAGGGTTGCGATAGATATCAGCAGTCGGGCCGAATTGCGTAACGCGACCGTCTTCCATAAGGGCGGTATACCCACCCAAAAGCAGCGCCTCTTCGGGTTCCGAGGTGGCGTAAACCACCACCGCCCCACGACCGGCAAACAGGTCGGGTAGTTGCTCGCGCAGTTCTTCGCGCAGCTTGTAATCCAGGTTGGCCAACGGTTCATCGAGGAACACGGCTCGGCTTTCTTTTGCGATGGCACGGGCCAACGCGGTACGTTGTTGTTGGCCGCCTGACAACTCATGCGGTCGACGATGCAACATAGGGCGCAGTTGCAGCAAGTCGGCGGCCTCTTCCACGCGCCCTTCAATCTCGGATTTCGCCATCCCAGCCACACGCAACGGCGAGGCGATGTTGTCAAAAACAGTCATATGCGGATAGTTCACGAAGAACTGGTGCACGAGGCTGATCTGCCGCTTTTGCGTGTTCAGCCTTGTGACGTCCTGCCCGTCCATCAGCACCTTGCCGGAGGCGACCGGGTCCAGCCCGGCCATCATCTTGATCAGAGAGGTTTTGCCCGATCCCGTCGCGCCCAGCAGCACATTGAAATGGCCGGTTTGCAGCGTCAGGGTCGTGGGCTTGATATGGATAACGTTGCCGACGCGTTTGGTGGCATCTTGTAGTTCGATCATGTCCGTGGGTTCCGGTTCTTCAGTGCGTCGCACTGGTCTTGAGGTGGGGATGCCTGAAACGGCATCCCCGGGTTTCAATGGCTTACTGAGACTGCCAGCGCTGAACCAGTTCGTCGTAGTTGACGGTCTGGCCCTGCGGCTTTTCGTTCTCGAGCTTGGCTTTGGGCGAGCCTGCTTTTTCCAACCAGAACGACGCATCCTGCGGTTCGTTCAAGCGGGGACCACAGCCACCGTAGACACCAGCACTTTCATCCGCGGCCTGCATGCGGGCCATGGTGATGTCCATCTCTTCGGCCAGACGGTCCATCGCCTCTTGCGGGGTGAAGGCACCCGAGTTCACGTCACCGATCTGCTGCCACCAGATCTGGGCCAGCTTCGGATAGTCCGGCACGTTGATACCGGTCGGCGACCATGCCACACGGTCAGGCGAGCGGTAGAACTCGACCAGACCACCCAGCTTAGGTGCGCGCTCGGTGAACGACTCGTGGTTGACCGAGCTGTCGCGGATGAAGGTCAGACCCACGTGGGACTTCTTCACATCGACGGTCTTGGAGGTCACGAACTGAGCATAGAGCCAAGCCGCCTGAGCACGATCCGCAGGGGTCGACTTCAGGAATGTCCAGGAACCCACGTCCTGATACCCGACCTTCTGGCCATCTTCCCAATAGGGGCCGTGCGGGCTGGGTGCCATCCGCCAAAGCGGCGTGCCTTCGTCATCCACGGTGTTGTTGCCCTCGGACTTGGGCTTCACCATGTCTGCGGTAAAGGCGGTGTACCAGAAGATCTGCTGGGCCACGTTGCCCTGGCTAAGCGCCGGCAGTGACTGGTAGAAGTCATAAGAAGCCGCACCCGGAGGTGCATAGTTCCGCAGCCATTCATCCCACTTACGGATCGCATAGACCGCGGCCGGACCGTTGGCCGCACCACCGCGTGATACGGATGCACCAACGGGGTTACAGGTTCCTGCTTCCATGCGGATGCCCCATTCGTCGACGGGGATACCGTTTGGCTCGCCTTTATCACCTGCACCAGCCATCGACAGCCATGCATCAGTCATACGCCAACCTAGGTCGGGCGCACGCTTGCCGTAATCCATGTGACCATAGATCGTGGTGCCGTCGACTTCTTTCACGTCGTTGGTGAAGAAATCTGCGATGTCCTCGTAAGCTGACCAGTTGACCGGAACACCCAGATCATAGCCGTACTTCTCTTTGAACGCGGCTTTGTTGGCCTCATCATCGAACCAGTCCTTGCGGAACCAATAGAGGTTTGCGAACTGCTGATCCGGCAGCTGATACAGCTTGCCGTCCGGACCGGTGGTGAACTGAATGCCCATGAAATCATCCAGATCCAGCGTCGGTGAGGTCGTACCGGCCCAGTCGCCACCCATCATATCGGTCAGCGGATAGGCCAGCTGCAAACGCGAATGCGTGCCGATCAGGTCACTGTCGTTGACATAGCCGTCGTACAGGTTCCGGCCTGTCTGCAACTGGGTCTGAACCGCCTGAACCACTTCGCCCTCACCAAGGATCTGGTGATTGACCTTGATACCGGTGATTTCCTCGAACGCCTTGGTCAGGACCTCGGATTCGTAGGAATGGGTCGGAATGCCTTCGGACAGGACGTTGATTTCCATGCCAGCATAAGGCTGTGCAGCTTCGATGAACCACTGCATTTCCGACATCTGTTCGTCTTTCGACAAGGTCGATGGCTGGAATTCATCGTCGATCCAACGTTGTGCTGCGGCTTCGTCGGCCCAAACGGGACCGTGCCCCGCAATGACGGCAACAGCCGCCACTGCGGAAAGTAGATGTCTCCGCATCTCTTTCCTCCCAAAAAATTATGGTTTTCCGGCGCAAACCGGATAGCAGACAGCATCAGCGATTTTCTGCGCACCTGTCAAACTAAATTTTTAGTAAATAGATAAATCTAGCGCAACTTTTTGATAGTATTATATTTTTTAGAAAACTAGCGTATCTACCAACGACAGGATAGTGCCCGATCATCGTGAAAATCATCCTGCGGGAAGAATGCTTAAGCTGACAAAAACCTTTGTCGAGGATATGAAACCGTTCACGATACATATCGACTGCTTCACCACACACACGAGCCAACAGAAGACGCCATTCTCATCTGGATCTCACGGTAAAACGCGCGAAAATTAATAGGAAAGAATAGTTCGATAGCGACACAAAACGACGGTGCAGCGCAATCATGTCGCGTTGTCGCTTGGCAGGATGGCAGCATACGGCCTTATCAATTCAATTCGCGGAATTTTCGATGACTCTGTCGACGGTTTTCCGAAAAATGCCTTATCGCGGTGGCCAAGCTCCGCCGCACGATCGTGAACCGCGCTCTGACTATGCACAGGACAAATCTATGATCCAAGACAACCCTGCCCTCATCGACGCCATCCGCGACCGGTTCGCCCATGTTGGCACTTGCCCGTTTCAGGGGGAACGCATCTTTTTCGAGAATGCGGGCGGAGCACTTACATTGAAATCCGTCGCTGAAACCTCGGCTTTCTATGCAGCAATCCCGGACAATCCCGGGCGCATAAATCCGGCAGGTCAGGGAACCCAAGGCGTTATTAACAAGGCCAAGGACGACCTGGCCGTGTTCATGAACGCATCTTCCGGGCAGTTCTTCGCAGGTGAAAGCGGAACCGAGTTGCTGTTTCGCATGATCCGCACCGCGTGTCTGGTCGCCCCCAAAGGGTCAAAAGTGATAGGTTCATCCATCGAGCACCCGGCCACCCGAAGCGCAGCACACCGTTGGGCTGAAATCGCAGGGCTGGAGTATGTGAATGTGCCCCACGGCAACGACACCGGATTGGTGACGGCCGATGACTATACCGCGCTGATGACGCCAGATGTCGTAGTGGCAACGATCCTGCATGCGTCGCCCGTGACAGGCATGGGCATGGACGTAGCTGCGATTTCCGCGGCGATCCGCTCAGTGGCACCAGATTGTTTGATCATCGTCGACGGCATTCAGCACGCAGCCCACGGGCAACTGGACCTGGATGGCTATAATGTCGATGGCTACGCGATCTCGCCCTATAAAGTGTTTTCGCGTCACGGATATGGCATCGCCTGGATTTCTGACAAACTCAGCGCTTTGCCGCATGACATGTTGGTCGACGCACCCGCAACCGGGTGGGAGTTCGGGACCCGCGATACGGGATCGTATGCAACCGTATCAGACGTAGTAGCGTATTTTGACTGGCTCGGTGGCGAAGTTTCGGATGAGACCGAGCCGCGCAAGCGGATCGAGGCTGCGGGTCGCGCCATTTACGCCTATGAGACCCACCTGACCAATACTGCCATTAATGGCACAGGCAATCTGCCTGGGCTGCGCGATATGGATCACGTGACCGTTCTGGCGGGTGCCGACAACCCGGCCCGCGAAGGGCTGGTGTCGGTCGTGATCAAGGAGCGGGCATCCGAAGATGTGGTCGAGATATTGAATCAACAAGGCATTCGTACCCATACGCGAAAGGCCGACCACTATTCCGGCAACGTCCTTGCACCGCTCGGCCTGTCGGATTGCATCCGCATTTCCTTCTGTCACTACAACACGGAACAGGAAATCGCCCGTCTGCTTGGGGCCATCAAGGTATTGGGTGAAAACGGCTGACGGGCTGGTGAACATAAACGAGCGCGCCGCGTTCTGCCGCGCGTCCGAGCGCCGTCAGAATCGCAGCAAAGACACGATCGGCGTCAGCACGATGATGGCCCTGGTGAACCTTTGCGAACACACCAAATGTCAGCGCAATCTTGCAATCCGCTTTAGCCGGGCAACGATCCTTGCATCACGTTTCCGTGACAGCCTGCCCAACAATTTTCCACACGTTTCCGCTGCAACTCTGTCATCCAGTTGTCGGGTTACATCATCGGTCAGGTGAACATTGCCCGAGTCATCCCCAATCCGTTGAAGGTTTGAGCAAGTGAGCGCAAAAAGCCTGAAACCTGCCCCAAAGTTGAACAGCATTGTTGGCCCACCGCGGACCGCCTAGTCGGCCGAGACAACGCCTTTGGGTTCAGCACACCCAGTGACGAAGAGCATTGTCCGTTTTCCAGGTCAGGTACTGTTCAAGTGTCCAGCTCGTTGAAGCCACCATTGTATCGGTCACATCGACGTCACTAAGCGCAACTATGCTTATCCCCGCGCTATTGCTTGTAACACAATAGCCGCCTGTCTCGGACCCGAAGTTCCATTCAAAATAGGGTTTGCCATCCAGACAATTGACCGCACGAAACGGATCAATAAGCCCCATTGTATCGGCGAGGTTAAAGCTGGACGCGACCATGACAAGAACGCGGCTTAGGGCCTGAGGTACTTGTCATGTGGACTCTGTCCCGAATGCGCTATTTGAAGGTCAGGGGAGTATCCCTTCACTCAACGTGCGAGTTAATGCTAATAAACCATAGTGAAAACGCCGATTTCGAAGCTCGGTCGGCGGCATATGGACCATCCGCGACGACATGTGTTTCCACTGTTGGGACATCAGTCTAGGATGCGCGCGAATGCTAGCCCATTCGAAACCCGAGCAACAAACACGAGAAGCTTCGTTCGTGAATATTAAGAACCACATGGCAGCACAGCCAAGACGTGAAATGCAATCGGCGCGCAACCAGGGGATCACGTTCCTGGTGCTGGCGTTTTTGTTTAGTATCTTTGTCAACTTACTGATGCTGACCGGGCCTTTGTTCATGTTGCAGGTCTATGATCGCGTTCTTGGGTCCCGAGCGGTAGAAACGTTGGCTGCGCTGTTTTTGCTGGTGGCACTTTTGTACGGCCTTATGGCCATGCTCGATTTCGCGCGGGGCCGAATTGTGGCCCGTTTCGGTGCGCGATTTCAGTCGCAGTTGGACGAACGCGTCTTTGATGCGACCCTGCGCCGATCGCTGCACCCGCACGCCCGGGCTGCGCCCGCAACAGCGTTGCGCGATCTGGAATCAATCCAAAACCTGTGTTCTTCTCCGGTTCTGCTGGCCATCATGGACATACCTTGGACGCCTATCTTTATTGCCGCAATTTTTCTGTTCCATCCGCTTCTGGGTTGGCTGGCTGTTGGCGGTGGCTCGCTTTTGGTTGTGATCGCGTTGCTGAACCAATTACTGACTCGTCGCAAGGTCGCTTTGGCGCAAACCGCGTCGGCAAAAGCCAACATCTTTTCCGAACATGCCCGACAGGCAGCCGAAGTCGTACGCTCGCAAGGCATGCAAGAGGACATCACGCGTAGATGGCAGCGTCAACGAACAGACGCCTTGAAACAAACAATCGCCGCCAGTGACTGGACCGGCAGCTTTACGTCAGTGACGAAATCGCTGCGGCTGTTTTTGCAATCTGCAATGCTGGCACTTGGGGCATTGCTGGTTCTGCGTAACGAACTGACACCCGGCGCGATGATCGCGGGATCAATCCTACTGGGCCGCGCTTTGGCTCCTGTTGAACAGGTCGTTGGGCAATGGGCTGTCGTTGAACGTGCCCGAACTGCGTGGACCTCGTTGAGCCGGTTTTTGGATGCCACGCCGCCGGAAGCACAGCGCACCAAGCTGCCTGTGCCCCAGGCACGGCTAACAGCCAAGGGCCTGACAGTCATCCCGCCAGGAGCGGATACTCCAACCCTGCGTAACGTCTCATTGAACCTTGAGCCGGGGCGGGCACTTGGTGTCATCGGAAAAAGCGGGTCAGGAAAATCCACTTTGGCCAAAGCGCTTTTGGGTATCTGGCATCCTGCTGCAGGCGAGATCCGGTTGGGAGGCGCAACGCTAGATCAATATGATCCAACTGATCTTGGTCAGCATATCGGATACCTGCCGCAGGAAGTTACGCTATTCAACGGAACTGTCGCCGAAAACATCGCGCGCATGTCGGAATACCCAAACCCTGAAGCTGTTGTAGCAGCAGCCAAAAAGGCCAATGCGCATGAGCTGATTCTGACGCTGGAAAAAGGCTACGATACCATTCTGGAAGGCAATGACAGTCAGCTGTCAGGCGGTCAGAAGCAGCGGATCGCGCTCTCGCGCGCGCTGTACGGAGACCCCGTTTTGTTGATCCTGGACGAACCGAACTCGGCGCTGGATGCCGATGGAACCGAGGCGCTGAACGCCGCTGTCCGCGATCTTAAGGCCGCGGGAAAGTCTACGATCATTATGACGCACCGTCCCCAAGCGATCTCGGAATGTGATGATCTTGCGGTTGTCGAACGAGGACAGGTTGTCAAATCCGGCCCAAGGGATGAGGTTTTGGGCGCAGTCGTTCAAAATGCCGGATCGATCAAGCGCAACCTTAGCAAGGCTAGCAACTGATGCAGGACAAAACAAATAATCCGCGCCCTGTATGGCGCATTACGATCCCTGCCCTGGTCGGATTTGCGGCCCTTGGCATCCTTGTTGGCGGTTTGGGTGTTTGGGCAGTCAACACGCGTTTGGCCGGTGCCATTATCTCTCAGGGCATTATCGAGGTCGAAAGCAACCGTCAGGTGATTGAACACCCCGACGGCGGCGTTGTTGGTGAGATCTATGTGCGCGATGGCGATGCCGTCACCAGCGGCGAATTGCTGCTGCGGTTGGATGATACGTTTCTGTCGTCCGAGAAAACCATTGTTGAAGCCCAGCTTTTCGAACTGCTGGCCCGCCGGGCCCGTTTGGAAGTCGAGCGCGATGGCGCAAATGCCGAAGCTTTGGCCGCCCGGTTGGCTGAGATTCAGCAACAGGAAAACATCGACCCTGATCTGATCGCCGGTCAGCAACGCCTGTTCGAGGCGCGATTGAATACATTGGACCAGCAAACTGAGCAACTGGGCAAACAGACCGTTCAAATCGAAAGTGAAATCGACGGTACCGAAGCGCAGCTTGTCTCGTTGCGGCGTCAGGTTGAATTGATCCAAACCGAACTGGACGATCAGCAAAGCTTGCTTCAGCGCGGCCTCACTCAGGCCAGTCGTGTTTCAGCCCTGCAACGCGAAGAGGCAAGCCTGACCGGGGATATTGGTCGCCTGGAAGCCGCGGCTGCTCGTCTGGGAGGCGAGATTTCAGCGACTGAAATCGCGATCGTCGAGCTAGAGGCGACGCGGCGAGAAGAGGCCATCACGACCCTGCGTGATATTCAGTCCCAGATTGCTGAATTGGCCGAGCGCCGTCTGTCATTGGACACCCGCCTTTCGCGACTGGATATCCGCGCCCCGGTTTCGGGAACGGTGTACGGCAGTCAGGTCTTTGCCCTGCAGTCCGTGATCCAACCGGCGGAACCTATGATGTATCTGGTACCGCAGGATACGCCCCTGGTCGTCGCCGCGCGCGTCGATGCAATTCACGTGGACCAGTTGCATGTTGGCCAGCCGGTTTTGTTGCGGTTTCCCGCGTTCAATCAGCGTGAAACGCCTGAAATTGACGGACAGGTTATGAATGTCTCGGCTGATACGTTTACCGACGAAAACACCGGCCAGACATTCTATCGCGCCGAAGTCGTTCCACAAGACGGGCAAGTTGATCGTCTGAAAGGGCAGGAACTGCTGCCCGGCATGCCAGTGGAAACGTTGATCAAGACGGACGAACGTACGCCAATGTCTTATTTGGTCAAACCACTGGCAGATTACTTCAACCGGGCGTTCCGAGAGTGACCGCCCGGTCGCACTAAGGCGCTTCGAGGTTGCCCAGCAGGATTGAGGTCATGTCGGAGGCAATCACGCCATCCATAGCCACCACATTGGCCCCGGTATCATAAGAAACGTCAGTGTGCGTGATCCCTGAAAGGTCCGCGTCACTGTCGATGAAAACCCATTCCGGGCGAACAGCAGTGGGCTGTCCGACCGCCACTTGCAAAATCGACAATGCATCGAGCGCATTCACCGAGCCATCCCGGTTGAAATCTGCCGCTATCAAATTCTCCTTCGAGGCCGGTCCCCATGTCGGGTTCAGTCCGACTGAAATTCGCAAAACCTGCAGCGCGTCCAATGCGTTGATGTCCTTGCTCGCAGTGGAATAGGTCTTGATGACGTCGAACTCGCCCCCAAAAGTGCCGGACGGTAAATTCAAATCGAACCGTCCATTGCTGTCTGCACGTAAAGTGATTGTAGCTCCGCCATTTGGGGTGAAGCTGATTTCTGCGTCGCTGAGGCTGGGGTTGGCGGTTTGTGAGTTAATTGAAACATCCCCCAAAACCCCATCGGAACTGCCCGGATCGAGCCCCACGAAATCGCCGAAATCGACGGGAATGTGATCGGGGCCGCCAAAACCCGCGCCAAAAACCTGAGCGCTGGTCAGCGGACCACCAGAGGCGGAATTCACGTATATTGTCTCATTGAAGTATTCAATCCGGGCGCCTTGCGCCGTCACGGTAAAAGTCAACTGTCCCGGCGTTCTGAGCAGCGGATAGTCGAATGTGTCCAACCGGTCGATACCGGCCTGAAAGTCCGTGATTGTGGTGGTTTCCGCTCCGTATTGCATGACAAAGATGTCGGCACCGGACCCGCCCGTCATTGTGGTCGCGGCCGAACCCGCAATCAATATGTCATCACCGGCCCCACCAATAAGGGTCGTCGGAAGGATATTGCCGCAAGGTGAAAATTACGGCCTATGATTTTGCGCGTTATGGTGCGCTGGACGGTGAGATCACCCGCATAGGCGCGAACACGGTGACAAGGCCGGAACGTAATGATGAAGAGGTATTCGTCATCGAAATCCAGACACGTCACACTATTCTGGACGCAAGCGGCGTTGCCGTCGAGATCATCCCCGGGATGGTTGCGAAAGTGGATATCTTATCAGGCAGAAAACGGTTCTAGACTACCTTTTGCAACCCGTAATCAAGATCAAGGATCGCGCTCTGCGCGAATAATAAGGCGCGGCGTCAAACGACAAACTGGTGCCCCAAGTATTAACGCGGCAGGGCGTCGTTTAAACCATTGTTTACCATTCAACCTCACCCAAAAATATATATCCGGCACCATAGATAGTCTTGATCAGGCGAGGGTTTTTGGGGTCTTCGCCCAGTTTGGTCCGCAACCTGGAAATTCTAACATCCATCGCACGATCGAAACTGTCGCCGGCAGCGCCACCCAGGGCATCTTGCATCTGAGTGCGGCTGATCAATCGCTTGGGACTTTCCAGAAACAGCCTCAGAACTTCTCCCTCTGCATGACTGAACGGGGTCTCGGCGCCGGATCCGTCTTCTAGGATGTAGCGATCAAAATAAGCCGTCCAACCGTTGAAACGCGCCACGTCAGACTGTGTGGTCTGCGCCTTGGGGGACCGCAACCGCGCCCGAATGCGCGCCACAACTTCGGCAGGGTCGAATGGCTTGGTAATATAGTCATCCGCCCCCAGTTCCAAACCGGTGACACGATCCTGAACCTGAGCACGACCGGATATGATGATGACCGAAGCCCCCTGCTCCAGCGCCAGCCGATGGACCAGTGCCAACCCGTCCGTATCCGGCAATGACAAGTCAACCAGACATACGTCCGGCGTGACCCGTTTGAGCGACGCTTCGAATTCCCGCGCGCGCGCAAAGCTCTGGGTGCGAAAGCCTGCTTCTTCAAGCGCGTCGGTCAGAATGCGCCGGATCTCGGGCTCATCATCGACGATGGTCACCAGCGGTTGAGTCATCAGGCAGCCTCGTCACGGATCAGGGCGGACAGTTGCGCCCGGGTAAAGGGCTTCCGCAGCACCGGCGCACGTTTCAGCGCCTCGCGATACAACGGATCGGAATAAGGCAAGGATGTCATAAGGATACGGGGCAAGGCGGGCTCCAGTTTTGCCAAAAGATCCAAACCCGTCTCCTGCCCTTCAAGGCGAATATCGGACAGCACCAAAGCAATGTCTTTGACATCTTTTGCCAGGGCGATGGCTTCGTCACAAGACGTCGCTTCAATCACTGCAAACCCGATGTCGACCAACATATCGCGGAACTGACTGCGCAGATCGTTGCTGTCTTCGACCAACAGAACCAACCCCTCCTGTACCGGCGGGGCCGCACGGTAAGGCAATCGCAAAATGACCGACGCACCTGACGGGGTGTTGCGCAGACTCAGATCGCCTCCGGCCAGCTTGACGGTGTCGTAGACCATCGGCAGACCAAGGCCCGACCCTTTGTCTCCTTTAGTTGTGAAAAATGGGTTCAGCGCCTTATCCAACGCATCTTTCGAAAACCCGGGGCCCGTGTCTGACACTGCTATTTCCGTCCATATCTCACCGATTGTGTGGGCGCTGATTGTAATCTGACCGGTTTCACCACAAGCATCGCGCGCATTCAAAACCAGGTTCAGCAAGGCGTCCTGAACCATCCCAGGATCCAGCATAAGGGCTTTGTCCGGCAACGTATTGACCACCGAAAGGCCAACCCCGCGCGGCAAGGATGGAGAGGCCAGAATGCGCAAATCCTCGAGCAACCCGCGCATGTCCGTCGCTTTGGGTTGAGGCGTCCGGTTACCCGTCATGTCGGCGATGCGATTCAGCAATTGTCCGCCTCTGCGCGCTGTCTGCTTGGTCGCGTCGATCAACTCACGTGCGTCTTCCAGCAGATCCATCTTTTCCAATCGGGACTGCATGCCTAAGATAATGGTCAACAAATTCGAGAAATCATGTGCCAACCCACTCGTCATCTGTGCGGCCATCGCGCGGCGGCGGGTCTGTTGCAGCGCGACACGCGCCTGCGTTTCCTCGGTGATGTCGACGGACATGATGTAAACACCACCTTCGCCATCAGGTGTGAAGGATACGCGAATGCGCCTGGAATCCTGATCTTCGGTAAATTCAAAAACAGAGGTTTCCCCGGCGTAGGCCTTTTTCAGATGCGCCTGGACGCGTGTGAAAGCGGCAGATCCCAATGCCTGAGAAATATGCATACCCAAAATCTCGGACGGGCGACCTGGCATGACCGAGTTTAGCCGCCGGTTGGAGTAATCGTAACGGCCTTCGGCATCCAGATGTGCAATATGGGCCGGCATCATCTCGGTCGTCATGCGGGTGCGCGCTTCGATCTCGGTCAATTGGCGTTTGGCTTCCTCTAAAGCCGAGTTTGTGGCCGCCAATTTTCTGTTCGCTGCTGACAGCTCCTCTGCCCGGTCAAGCAATTGACCAGACAGCTCCTCGGAACGGGCGCGCAACAGGGCCTCAGCCTGTTTGGTATTGGTGATGTCCGTGTAGACCGCTACCCATCCACCTTTGGGCAGAGGGGCCCCTTCGACCGATATGACCTGGCCATTGGCCCGAACACGTTCGATATAGTGAGATTCGAACGTAAGAGCTTGATTGACACGCAGATCGACAGCCGCTTCGACATCATCGACATCGCCGTATTCGCCACTGGATGCGAGGTGTCGGATTGTGTCACTGAACAACGCGCCGGGCTGGACAAGATGGTCCGGCAAATCGAACATCGTCTGAAACGGTCGATTGCTGACCACCAGCCGAAGCTGGCTGTCATAAATTGACAGGGCCTGGCCGATCAGATTCAGGCCAGCCGTCGTCATGGATTTTATCTGTTGCTCGGTTATTTCCAAATCCATCCTCCCCGCGACACATGCGTAACACCGGATCTGTTACAGGTGTAGAGGGCAACAGCGCGACAGGTTGGAAAAACGAGTCGCATTTATTTTGCGTTCAATACCTGGATTTGGTCTTGGGACCATCCGCCGTAATGGAATCCAGGGACAGTGTATGATCCATATTTTGCATGCGGTGGCGCAACATTTGTCTGGATAGGCGCATCAAGACCGACATACATTCGGGATCATTTGCTTTGTTCCGCAATTCTCCACCATCCTGCTGATCAAACAGCATGGGCGGAAGGTCTGCGGCGAATTCGACCAGAGTGAAACGCTCATCCCTCAGGATGCCAAGGCACGAGTCGCTATTGCCCGTCCCCAAAACCTGCTGCCAGATTGTTGGCTGCTCAGGTTCGGCAAAATCCAATTCACTGAAGGAATATGTGCGCCAATCGTCGGGGATTTTCCCTTGCAACAGCGGCAGCAACGACCGGCCGTCCATGGAATTCGGGATCGGCTGGCCGACCCAATCCAAAATCGTCGGCGTTATGTCAATGGATTCCGTCGGTACCGAGATCACCGACCCGGCATGCGATTGATTGTTGGGGTCCCTAATCATCAGTGGCGTTTTATAGGCGGCGTCAAAGACTGCCATCTTGCCCCAGCTGTGTCGGTCGCCCAGCATCTCTCCGTGATCCGCAGTGATGACAACCATCGTGTTGTCGTATTGGCCACTATCCTTCAGGAACTGGACGACACGCCCGATGTGATGGTCAACCTCGGTCGCAAGGCCCAAATAAACGGCGCGTAGCGATTGGGTGTTTTCAAGCGTCGGCTCAACCCCGTCAAAGCCCAGAACAAAATCACCGGCGGACGTATTGTCAATTGTCGGGCCAACAAACGGGTGCATCGCCCGCTCATCCATCGGATCAGAGAACCCTTCGGGCCGAGGCAGGGTCGCTGGGTCATACATATCATTGTAGGGTGCCGGGGCGACCAATGGCGGGTGTGGTCGAATATAGGTCAGATGGGCAAACCAGTCTTGGCCAACATAAGGCGCCATGCTGTTCAAGAACACGTCCGTCAGGAACGCAGTATCACTGTCTTCCGCCCGATACATCGCAGGGTCATTCAACCGGGGATCAACCCCATTCGGCGCGACCGGCTTGTGAACGTCCCAATAGTCTTCGAACGCATAACCCTTTTGCATCAGATGTCCGCGCCAAGGATAGGATTCCTCCAACCGCATTTCGAGGACCTCATGAAACCCGGCCATTGGGTGTTCATAGGATTTCAGGATCGGATCGTTGTGGTCATGAACCCTAGGGTCGGCGGATGTATCCGTGTATCCAAACAGCATGGGCAGATAGCCGGCTTTGCGCATTTCGGTCGCGATGTTCGGGGTATCATGCCGCAACGGGGTTCCATTGCGAACCGACCGGTGGTTCATCGCATATTGCCCGGTCAGGATTGACACACGCGAAGGGCCACAGGGGTTGGTCACCGAAAAATGCCGGTCAAACGTCACCGCCTCGTCCATGAATGCACGCAGGTTTGGCAGATCGACATGGGCCGCTAAAGCGCCGTTCAGACAGTCGGCGCGCAACTGATCTATGATGATGAACAAAACATTCTTAGCGTGCCGCATTTCGCTCTCCCTGATTCCACGTCAGTGGCGCCAGAGCGAACTCTGTCTTGGTTCGCGGAACCCCGCAACACCTGAGTCACGACCCATCGGATTTTCGCCCCGCGCGCCCTTGCAACAGAAGCAACAGATTAATTTGAAATGATCTTGCACCGGTCGGCCCAGTTGAGCGCAAAACCAACCCCAACCATGGCTTTGGTGTCTGGAGATGTCACTTAGACGCTATTGAGCGGCAAGAAATACAACGTAGTTCGCAAAAATCCGTTGCAGGTCAATGTCCTTTGCCATCACATACGCTCATGACGCAGCCAGTGATACAGTCGGACCGTGACGCCAACGGCGTTTACCTGCGGGTTTCGGGTGATCTGGTGACTCAATCCCTGGACACGATCGAAAAGGCGTTTGAAGGGTTTCGCGCTGACAGTAACGAACTAACTGTCGATCTTTCGAAGGTCGGAGCACTGGATACCGGTGGCGCATGGCTGATTGCCGATGTTGCGCGACGCGCAAAGGCAAGTGGCGCCAACGTACATTACGAAGGGTTAAAGCCCGCCCATTCCGCGCTTTTGGAAACCGTGGCGGAAAACATACCGGATGACCCCGGCGTGGCGGCAGAACGCCGCAGCTTCACTGATTGGGTCGCAAGCGTCGGGGAACGCACAACTCAAGCTGGAAAAGATATGCTTTCCCTTTTGGGGTTCTTGGGTCTGACGCTGCATCGCCTCGCACGTACAATTCTGATGCCGCGCCGTTTGCGGAAAGCGGCCTTGGTCTCGCAAATGGAAGAGACCGGACTCAAGGCCATCCCGATCGTTGCTCTTATGGGGTTCCTGATCGGCGTCGTTTTGGCCTTTCAGGGCGCGACCCAGCTAAAGCAGTTCGGCGCCGAGATTTTCGTGGTCGAACTGATTTCGATCTCAGTTTTGCGTGAGCTCGGCATTTTGCTGACAGCGATCATCGTTGCGGGGCGTTCAGGCTCGGCTTTTACCGCCTCAATTGGCTCGATGAAGGTTCAGGAAGAGATCGACGCAATGCGCACATTGGGTTTGGACCCAATCGAGGTGTTGGTGATCCCGCGTGTTGTTGCCCTGTTGATCATGCTGCCGATCCTTGGCTTCATCGCCGACCTTGCCGCCCTGATAGGCGGCGGATTGATGAGTTGGATTGATCTGGGTGTCAGCCCCGGCATGTTCGTCACGCGTCTGAAAGAAAACACCGGCATTTGGCAATTCGCCATCGGCATGATCAAGGCCCCCTTCTTCGCCTTGGTCATCGGCGTTATTGCTTGCTGGCAGGCAATGCAGGTCAAGGGGTCTGCCCAATCCGTCGGGCAACGAACCACGGCTTCGGTTGTGCAATCCATCTTTCTGGTGATCGCTTTGGATGCTTTGTTCTCGATCTTCTTTTCGGTGATGGAGGTCTGAGATGGACGGCACGACGCTGGAACAGACATCCCATACGGGCGCTCAGCGCGAAGCGGTGATCCGCGTTCGCAATCTTACAAACCAGTTCGGTCCGCAAGTTGTACATCAGAACCTAAATCTGGATGTGTGGCGTGGTGAAGTTCTGGGCATTGTCGGCGGATCGGGAACTGGCAAATCGGTATTGCTGCGCACGATTGTGGGCTTGAACAGACCCGCGGCGGGCAGCATCGAGGTGCTGGGTGTCGACGTGTTGAACGGCCCGGAACAGGAACGCCGCCGGATTGAGCGCCGCTGGGGTGTTGCTTTTCAGGACGGGGCTTTGTTTTCCTCACTGACGGTTTTGCAGAACGTGATGGCCCCGCTACGCGAACATACAGGGCTGAGCGAAAGCCTGATGTGCGCGCTTGGCAACCTGAAGATCAGCCTTGTCGGATTGCCGCAACTAAGTTGCGGCAAGTTACCCTCTGAATTGTCCGGCGGGATGCGCAAACGCGCTGCCCTTGCCCGCGCCTTGGCGTTGGACCCCGAGATCGTATTTCTTGACGAGCCAACCGCGGGCCTCGACCCAATCGGCGCGGCTGCGTATGACGAGTTGATCAGTGAATTGCAGCATGCTTTAGGCTTGACCGTCTTTATGGTTACGCATGACCTCGATAGTCTTTATGCCATTTGCGATAGGGTCGCAGTGCTCGCAGAAAACCGGGTTCTGGTTGAAGGTCCGATTGAAGAAATGACCAAAGTCGACCATCCTTGGGTTCAAGAGTATTTCACCGGCCCCCGGGCCCGCGCGGCGCAAGAGAAGGGGCAGGACAGGTAGAGGCTATGGAAACCCGGGCAAACTATATCCTGATCGGCGCGTTCACAATCACGGGTATCCTTGGTGCCTTCGGGTTTTTCCTATGGCTCGCGAAATTCGAGGTGTCGCGCCAATACGCATATTACGACGTTCTGTTCGAAAACGTATCGGGCCTCTCCTCCGCAGGTGGCGTAAGTTTCAATGGCTTACCCGTTGGCCAGGTGATCTCGTTGAATCTGGACGAGGACGATCCGTCAAAAGTGCGCGTGAAGATTGAAGTTGATGCCGACATACCCGTCACCGAAGATACCATCGCGCAGCTACAATCTCTGGGTGTTACAGGCGTCAGTTATGTTGAGCTGACGGGTGGCAAAAGCGGTGACAAACCCTTACCCGAAAACAGCGTTATCAAAAGCAAGCGTAGCGCGATTCAATCCTTGTTCGAAGGCGCCCCGAAAGTTCTGGATGAGGCGGTTACCCTGCTTGAAAGCTTGAACTCGGTCGTTGACGACAAAAACCGCCAATCCGTCAGCGAAATTTTGGACAATCTGGCTTCTGCGTCCGGCCGGCTGGACAAAACGCTGACAGATTTCGAAAGCTTGTCCACCGACCTTGGCGGCGCGGCCAAGCAACTGGGCAACTTTACAACGCGGCTTGATAAATTGGCCGACACAGCCGAAACCACCCTGACGACAGGGACAGACACACTCAAAAGCGTAAAAACTGCATCCGAGTCCGCAACAGAAACACTGAACAGCGCCAAGACCACAATTGAAACCGCCGATCGCATGATGCAGGACGACGTGAAACCCTTCATCGATCGCGCCTCGACATTGGCGGAACGTCTGACCGACCTGTCTGACGAAGGCAGCGTTGCCTTGGCGACCGCGACCGAGACCTTTGTAAATGCAAACAAAACACTGGGGTCGATCACGGCAGCGATGGATACAGCAAACACCACATTGGCTTCTGCAGAACGCGCTTTTGACTCGGCCAATGAAGTCATAAACAAAGACGTCGGCGCAGTCATGGACGATATCCGCAATGCGGCCAATCAGGTCGCTTCAACGGTGTCTAATGTCACAAGCAAGTTGGACGAGATTTCGGCCGATATTCTCAATGCATCGCGATCGGCGTCCGAGTTGCTGGGCACTATTGACGGCATCGTCCAGGACAATCGGCGGCAATTGTCCGACTTCCTCCGCGTCGGCCTGCCGCAATTCACACGTTTCGTAGAAGAGTCCCAACGACTGGTAATCAGCCTGGATCGGCTGGTGGACAAGGTCGAACGTGACCCGGCACGCTTCTTACTGGGAACCCAAGCTTCGGAGTTTCGCCAATGATCAGGCTGTTTCTTTTAGTTCTGGCGTTGGGGTCGCTGGGGGCATGCACCGGGTTGGGCACGCTGAGACAGGCATCCAAGCCAAACGACCTGTATCTTTTAACGCCGAAAAGCACCTTTTCGCCTTCGTTACCGCGCGTCCAAAAACAAATCGTTGTACAGGAACCAACCGCAACGGCGGCGGTCAATACCGATCAGATCGCCATTCAGCCGACCCCATTGCAGGTGCAATACCTACCGCGCGCCAGATGGGTCGACCGTGCACCGCTTATCGTGCAGGCGTTACTGGTCGAAAGCTATGAAAACAGCGGCAAGGTGGCCGCTGTTGGTCGCTCAACCGTGGGCCTGCGTGCCGACTATGTCATCGTTCCGGACCTGCGCGAATTTCAGGGGTTCGTCGTCAGTGATGTCGAAGGGACAAAAACCATCCGCGTCGAAGTGCGCATGAACATTAAGATCATTGATGAGTACGAAGACAAGATCATCGCGTCTAGTTCATTTCGGGAAGTTGTTGCCTCTGCCAGCGAAGCGACGCCTGACCTTGTGAAAGCCTTTGACGATGCTTTGGGCAGGACCATGCGCGACGCCGTAGAGTGGAGCGTGCGCCGGATCAACACACATGCGGCCAACAACCAAAGATCGTATTGACGGGACACGGGCGCTGCCCAACGCAGCGCCCCATTGCCCGCTGTTACCGTGACAGCGTTTGTGCAAGGCGCATGAGCGTGGCAGCTTCGGCCCTGTACCCAAAGGGATCTTCGCCACGCGCAGCGTTTGCCAATCCGATCGCATCGTCGTAGGACCAGTTCCCCAGATACTCTGCACCGCGCAATAACTGCCCGAATCCGGCGATGGCATAGGAAAAGCGGACATCGTCTGTAGCCTCGCCCTGCGTCGCCGCAATGGGCTGTTCGATCAACTGACTCTGGTCAGATCCCGGCGTTTTGTAACGCAGCTTGAAAAACCCGATCTCATCCGAACCATCGCGCACCGCTTGGGCACCATAGCGCAACGGGTCGTTCAGGATGGCGTCTGAGCCAACAGGCGTGACCTCGTAAATCGCCGTGACCGAGTGGCCTGCTCCAATATCACCGGCGTCAACTTTGTCATTGGTGAAATCTTCCCGACGCAACGCGCGCGTCTCGTATCCGATCAGGCGATATTCGGCTATTTGTGACGGGTTGAACTCAACCTGGATTTTGACGTCGTTTGCGATTGGGAACAATGCGCCGGTCAACTGGTCGACCAAGACTTTTTGCGCCTCGCTCAGCGTGTCGATATACGCAGCCTGTCCGTTTCCGTTCTGGGCAAGTGCCTGAATCGTGGCATCGTCCAGATTACCCCGGCCAAAACCCAAAACACTCAGAAACGTACCGCTGTCTCGTTTATTTGCTATGAAGTCTTTCAGCGCATCAGGATCAGACAAGCCAACATTAAAGTCGCCATCCGTTGCTAGGATGACCCGCGTGACCTCGTCGTCGGCCCTCATGCTTTCGGCTACCTGATATGCCTGTTGCAACCCGACCTGACCTGCGGTCGAACCGCCTGCCTCCAACTGGTCGAGCGCGCCGAGGATTTTGTCACGTTCCACGGCCGCGGTGGGTTCCAGAACCTGCCCCGCGCTTCCGGCATAGGTCACGATCGAGACCTCGTCCTCATCTCGCAACACTGACAGCATCAAACGGAACGATTGTTTTAACAGAGGTAGCTTGTTGGCATCATGCATCGATCCCGAGGTATCGATCAAAAAGACCAGATTAAGCGGTGATCGGTCCTCAATCTGCGGCAATGCCCCTTGGATACCGACATGCACAAGCTGAGTACCCTCATTCCAAGGCGTCGGTGTTACTGTGATCGTCGGCCGGAACGGCGCGTCCCCTTCTGGTGCGGGGTACGAGTAAGGAAAATAATTTACCATCTCTTCGACACGGACGGCATCCTTGGGTGGAAGCTGACCGCGCATAAGAGAGGACCGGACGATCGAATATGAGGCCGTATCAACGTCAACTGAAAAGGTGGAAACAGGCTCTTCACTGGTGACTTTCAGAGGATTAGCTTCAGCGTTTGAAAACGCCTCGGTATCCGGGAGGGGCAGAATTCCCACCTCTGGTTCAACCATCATATGAGTGGCATCACCCGAAGTGACGCCAAGTCGCGCAGTGTTTTCAGCAACCAAGCCCGCAACGCCTTGCTGAGGGGCGGCCGCTTTGGATCGCACGGGCGCGGCATAGTCTTCAACTACGACCGGGGCCTCAACGACGGGTTCTTCCAATGCGGCAGAATCTGCTTCGGGTGCGGGCGCAGGGCTTTCGCTGCGCGATAGGGGCTGCACAACAATGTCGCGGGATTGCGGCACGAACATAATCAGCGCAACAGCGGCAATTGCGGTTGTCGCGGTCAGGGCACCGCGATGGGACAAAGCACTCAACATGGATTTCGCTCCTTCTGTCATGCGGGCCATTGGGCCTCGCTTAACAGTCGGACGCATCGCTGCATGCGATCCTTGGCTGTGTGCAAAATTTTTTTGAGCCCGTTTCAAGTTTTGCGCCCGCCGTTCGGCATCTGGTGCCGGCGTCGCAGCATCCATCAAGGCTTTGAAGTCATCAAGATCATCGGTCATGGTGCCAATTCCTCTTGTCGCAGGGCGCGCAGACGTTTGCGAATGTCGGACATGCGCCAGGACACGGTGCCTTCGGACACGCCCAGAACTGCTGCAGCTTCGGCGTGTGTCATTTCATCCTCTAATGTCAGGGCCAGAGTATCTTGCAAATCAGGTGGCAGAGACCGCATGGCGCGCTGCAACCAATCCATTGCTTGGGCCGTTTCGGTCGCCTCTGCCCGTCGCAATTGCTCCACATCACCCCACCCTGCGGCGGCGCGGCTGTGGCTTGCCTGGCGACGCCGGGCGTCCTCGGCCGCGTTGACGACAACGCGATAGAGCCAGGTCGTGAACTTGGCCTGCGCCCGAAAACCCGCGATTTTGGCGGGCAGCGCCGCGCATATATCCTGTGTCAGATCCTCGGCCTGATCAGCCCGTCCGGTCAGACGAAAAGCCAGACGAAAGACCCGGTCGTAATGGCGCTGCAACAGGGTTGCAAACGCATCAGCGTCCCCGTCCGCGGCGGCCCTGGCCAAGTCCTCATCCGATGTTTTCATACGCATCACACTGAGTATGACGGATCGAAAACGTCAATCCTTGGCGAAGTCGTCAAAAAAGTCTAAAAATGGTTCGCTGAAGCCAGTTTCCAATCCACGGCAAAGTCGGTCGGAATTGAATCGGTCAGAAAAACGCCTTCATCGATAATGGTATAGAGTTCGGCATAAGACCGTTCCCGCTCGTCCGCCGTGCGGCGGCGGATATCTATCGGGTGAAGGTCTGACACTTTGTCTTTGCCCATAGCGCCCAAAAGTTCGCGGAAGCTTTCCAAGGTCGCATCGTGAAAGCGGTGTACGCGCTGGCGTTTTTGGGGAACATTGACCGCCCTGCCCCGTATCGGGTCCTGTGTGGCAACGCCGGAAGGACAGCGGTTCGTATTGCAATGCAGGGCCTGAATGCATCCTACGGCAAACATCATTGCGCGCGCTGCATTACACATGTCCGCCCCCAGCGAGAATTTCTCGACCATATCGTAACCGGTGGCCACCTTGCCTGAGCAGATGATCCGGATCTTGTCTCGCAATCCCACGCCGCGCAGGCAGTTGTTGACGAAAATCAGCGCCTCGTTCAGCGGCATGCCCAAACGGTTGGTGAATTCGACCGGGGCGGCGCCGGTACCGCCTTCGGCACCGTCAATTGTGATGAAGTCCGGCAGGATTCCTGTTTCCAGCATCGCCTTGCAAATCGCCATGAATTCGGACGGTCTGCCAATACACAGCTTGAACCCGATTGGTTTACCACCAGACATTTCCCGCAGATGCTGCACAAAATGGATCAGACCGGTCGGGCCTTCGAAGGCAGAGTGGGTGGGCGGGGATATCACGTCCTGATGCTCGGGCACGCCACGGATTTCAGCGATCTCCTGATCCACTTTTGCGGCAGGCAGCACCCCGCCATGCGAGGGTTTGGCCCCCTGCGACAGTTTGATTTCAATCGCTTTGACAACGTCCTTTTTTGCCTTTTCGGCAAACTGGTCCTTGTCAAAACCACCCTCGGGCGTGCGGCAGCCGAAATAGCCTGTTCCGATCTGCCAAATGATGTCGCCACCCTCGGCCAGATGGTGCGGGGA
The DNA here is from genome assembly GCF_900143525.1 of Ruegeria sp. Alg231-54. GTDB lineage: Bacteria > Pseudomonadota > Alphaproteobacteria > Rhodobacterales > Rhodobacteraceae > Ruegeria. Next base: position 314,551 of record NZ_FREZ01000003.1, read on the forward strand.
CAGGCCGCCTTCCCCGGTGTTGTGCGCAAATCCTCCGTCCTTGGCGCCGCCGTTCAGTGCCCGGATCGCATTGGCGCTGAGCGCCCCAAAGCTCATGGCGGAGACGTTCAGCCGCGACGCACTATATGGCTGCGTGCATTGCGGGCCACCCAATATGATCCGTTCTTCGCTTTCATCCACATGTTTGGGCGCGAGTGAGTGGTTGGCACGATGATATCCGACTGACAGAACGTCGTACTGTGTACCAAAGGCCTGCGTATCCACCTGCCCCTTAGCGCGCGAGTAGACAAGAGATCGTACGATCCTGTTGAATGGGCGGCCGCTTTCGTTGGTTTCCACAAAATACTGTCGGATTTCCGGGCTTACGAATTCCAGCATGTACCGGAAATGCCCCAGGACCGGATAGTTGTTCAAAACGTTATGCTTGGTCGACAACATGTCATAGAGGCCGATCAAGGCATATGGAATGAGCACAACCAGCAACCAATGGGCGGGCGGCCAGAAAAAACCCCACAACAGGGTCAGCGGCAGACACGCATATGTAATGAAGTAATAGAGTCTGCGTACAATCATTCGTGCTCTCCCAGGGTCGCGTGCTTTCCGGCCTGCGGTAGCAGCCGAGGTGTTTGCCAAACGTGGGGCAAATCGCTGTTAGATTGCAAGCGATTGTGCCCGCCTTCACGTAATCGGGCGAAGATGTGAAATGTGGCGCGGACATTGGTCACTGTTGATCCGGGCAACGTCAGCCATTATGCCCGAAGAAACGGGATAGGGGCAGGACGGCAGGCTGTGACACAGAAACGAACGCATGTTCGGACCACGGCATTGATGTTCGGAGCCGTGTTCATTGGTGGCGCAGTTGGGTCGCTGCTGCGCGAGTTGTTCTCGGTGAGCATACCGCATGCCGGATTTCTAACGCAGACCTTTGGCATCAATATAGTGGCCTGCTTCATACTGGGGTGGCTGTATTCGGTTCGAAACCGCGTCCATGCCCATGTGTTGCATCTTGGCGCAGTCGGCTTTTGTGGTGGCCTGTCGACCTTTTCCTCATTTGTTTCCGAATTGGAGCGGTTGGCATTGTCCAACATCTGGGTTGCGGCTTCGGCCGCAGCGTTGGAAATCGCGGCGGGACTGGCCGCTGCTATTCTGGGTGAGGCTATCGGAAGGCGCTTTCATCCACCGAGGGCGACTGAATGAGCGAATTGTTCCTGCACGCCATGTTCGGATTCGGCGGCGGTTTAGGGGCCGTTTTGCGCCACTGGATCGCACTGCGGATTGTTCATGACCTGCCGTTTTCGACCCTGATTGTAAACGTTCTGGGTAGCCTGCTGCTGGGGTTGTGGATCGGCTATCTCGGCGGATCAATAGAGATGGGCGAAGAACAAAGACGTCTGGTCTTTGGTTTTTGCGGCGGCTTCACGACTTTTTCCAGTTTTGCCTATCAATCGCTGGAACTAAGACGTGAGCGGACCATCGCGCTGGCGGCGGGCAATATATTGCTCAGCTTGGGTCTTTGCTGGGCGGCGTTGGCATTTGGCTTGTTCCTGATGCATTAATGTGCAGGCACTGACGCCTGCGTTCTAGGTTTAGGTGCTTTGCAAAAGAACAGCAGCGGAATGGTCGCCAAGGCCAAAAGCCCTAGATTGTTGAAGACTGTCAGATATGAAATCAGTTCAGCCTGCTGCGCGATCTCCTGTCCAAGAATGGCCGCCCCCTGCGCACTGTCTGGCGTCAGGTTCAGTGGCGCAAGATAGGCGTGCGCGGCCGGGTTATAGGGCGTCACATTTTGGCTGAGAACAGCCGTGTTTGTTTGAAGGCCCCGAACGACCCAAGTTCCGACCAAGGAAATTCCAACCGATGAGCCAAGCTGACGGGTAACATTGAACAGGCCGGATGCCTCGTCCTGCCGCGATTTGGAGATGCTTTCGAAGGCCAATATCGACATCGGCACAAACACCAGCCCCATTCCCAGACCGCTTACCGCCCCTGGCCAGGCAAGCTCCCAAAATCCAGCATCCATGTTGAGCGCCCCCATCATGAAATTGCTGACAGCCGTCAAAAGCATACCCAGCCCGGCCAGAACACGCGGATCGAAACGCGTAACCAGAACAGCGCCGGTCAGGACCATCGACAGCCCGGCGGCGACCCCTCGCGGGATAAACAAATGGCCCGATGTGATGACTGGATAGTCCAGCAAGTTCTGAACGAAAGTCGGCAGGATCGCGATACCGCCGAACAGGGAAATGGCAAATCCGGCGATAACCAGATTGCACAGCGCGAAATTGCGATCCGCAAAAAAGCGCAGATCGACAACCGGCTTTTCCGTGGTCAACACGTGAATGATGAACCCAAACGCGCCCAAAACCGACGCGATGAGGGCAACCTGAATGATCCGTGATGACAGCCAGTCCTTGGTCTCTCCCTGATCCAGAACAAATTGCAGGCAGCCTATGCCAATGGCCAGTAGGGCAAGACCCTTCCAATCGATGCGAACCTCTTCGGTTTCGTCGTCTGGCAACTCTCCGGCCAACAATAGCAGTGCCATCGCGGCTACCGGAAGGTTCACGAAGAACACCATCCGCCACGAGAAATATTCGGTCAGGATCGCCCCTACTGTGGGCCCCAACACTGGGGCCACGACGACTCCCAAACCGAAGACCGCCATCGCCTGCCCGCGTTTTTCGCGGGGGAAAGCGTCGAACAGAATGGATTGGGACAGCGGGATCAGAAACGCCCCAAACATGCCTTGGGCCAGGCGAAAGGCGACGATGGTCTCAAGGCTCCAGGACAGGCCACACATGACCGACATCGTCGCGAACCCGGTCACAGCGGTCAGGATCAGACGTCGACGGCCGACACGGCGGGCGACAAAGCCCGTCAGTGGCATGACCACAACGGCCGACACAATATAACTGGTCAGTATCCACGTGGCCTGATCGGTTGTTGCGCCGAACGCCGCCTGAATATGGGGCAGCGCGACATTGACGATTGTACTGTCGAGCACCTCAAGAATAGCGCTGAGGACAACAGCAACCACAATCACCGGATTGATGTGGCCTGCTGCCGGGGATGTCATTTTTGGGCCTGCGGTGTGGTATCCACGGTCACCTTGCTACTGCCACCCACCCGCAATGGGGCATCCGTAGGGTCAAGTTCAACCCGCACCGGAAAGCGCCGCGTGACCTTGACCCAATTCCCGCTGGCATTCTCGGACGGCAGAAGCGAGAACGTATCCCCCGACCCCCGCCCGATTGACGCAACTTTGCCCGTCAGGGTGACGCCCGGCATCATGTCGATCTTTACCGTGACCTGCTGACCCGGACGAATTCGTGGCAGAGAAGTCTCTTTGAAATTGGCGTCTACCCACCAATCAGACGACTCGACGATGGAAAACTGCGGCGCGTTAGCTGAAACCGACGATCCAGGCCTGAGGGTCAGGTTGGCGATCCACCCATCTGCCGATGCGAAAATCTTGGTCCAATTCTGATTGGCCTGCGCAATTTCCAATTGAGCTTGCGATGACAGAATATCATCCTGTTTGGCCGCCAGACCGCTTTGCAAGGCCAACAGGGCGGATTGGCTTGTGGTAAGCTGCGCCGCGGCGCGCGCAAATTCCGAACTGGTTTGATCCAGTGACGCCTGTGCCAGATCACCATCTGAAAACAGCGCCTTAGCACGTTCCAGATTGCTCTGAGCGGTATTGTAGGCCGACTGCGTGCTGTCGACCACCGCTTGTGCGGCCGCGATCTGCGTACCGTAAGACTGCGCCTGCTGCACCGCGCTATCGAGGTTGGCCTTGGCCTGATCAACCGAAGCTTTGAATTGCGTATCGTCGATTGTGAACAGCAAGTCCCCAGTTTTGACTGGCTGGTTCTCAATCACAAGCACTTCGGCAACCTGACCGGTGACTTGTGGGGCCACGTATATGATGTTCGCCCCCACATAGGCGTCATCGGTCGAAGGGTATCGTTCCTGATGGCGCCAGTACAACAGCAGCCCGACGGCAATTGCGCCCAAGATGACCACCGCGCCAACAACCTTAAGAGATTTCATGAACCTGCCCCCTTCATTTGGCTTGGCCAGACGTCACATTGGAAACGTGTGCATCCGAACCGCCAGATTACCCATGATCCAAACAGTTCCAAGAATAATGATCAGCAGCACCATCGTGGAGAACAGGATAAGGTCCAGATCTTCGCGACTACTGCGACGTCGGTCGATGTGCAGGAAATAAACCAGCTGTACGATCAGCTGAGCCAACCCAAGCAGGCTGATTGCAAGGTAAACGCCCGGTGTCTCAATGCCGTAACGATAAGCGATTCCGAAAACTGCAAAGGTCAACAAAAGCGACCCACCATAACCGATCACATAGCGGCGGCGCTCGCGGCGATGCATCTCGCTGCGCTTATCCATAGGTCAGCCCTCCGAAATAAACGATCGTGATGATGCCTATCCAGATCAGGTCCAGAAAGTGCCAGAACAGCGCCAGCCGCACGACGCGTGACATCAGGAGATCGGTCAGCCCAAAAATTCGTAGCTGAATACCCAGCACGATCAACCAAATGCACCCGGCCGTGACGTGCAGACCGTGCAAAGGCACCAGCCCATAAAACGCGGATAGAAACCCACTGCGCTGAGGGACACCGCCCTTGTCCGCCATCGCCATGAAATCGCGGATCTCCAGAACCAGAAAACTGAGACCAAGAACCAGAGTCACGAAGAACCAGAATACGATCCGCCACCGCGGAAGATTGTATTTGAGCGCAAGCATCGCCAGACCCACGGTAAGACTGCTGGTCAAAAGGATCAGCGTCTGGGCAAAGATGCTTTTCAGGTCGAACAATTCGTGCGGCCCGGGTCCGCCTGCCTGTGCGTCGATCATCGTGATGTAGATCGCAAACATCAGCCCGAAATAGACCAGATCGCTCATCAAAAAGACCCAGAAACCGAAGGTGACGACTTCGCTTGCCTTGTCGGCACTTGCGTGCCGCCGTCCAAGGTTCAGGCCGGGATAGCTGTGGGTGGGCGCGCGTTTCATGTCACGGCCTCCAGATCAGGGCGGGCCAACCCGCGATTTTCCGGGGCTGTTTCGTGATCGCGGTCAACAGGCGTAGAATTGTGAACCAGATCCAACCAGGCTTCGTGTTGTTTTCGCACCTCTTCCGCCGGAATGACCCGTTCTGTTTCGGCCTTGAACGTCCATGCGATAAAGGTGGCGAGCATAAAGATTGTCACCAGCGCCGCCAGCCACCAGATCAACCAGACCAGCGCAAACATCCAAACCCCGCTGAGCACGCAGAGACTGAAGCCTATGCCAGTGTTCAGCGGAACCGAGATATCCTCATAGGCATCAGGCGACGGATACGCGTTGCCGCGCTCTTTCGCGGCAGCGAAATCGTCGCGATCGGTCACATGGGGGATGATGGCAAAATTGTAGGAAGGAGGCGGGGCCGGGATCGACCATTCCAACGTATGCGCATCCCACGGATCACCGACTGGAACGCGTGCCTTTTCCCGATCACGGATACTAACCCACAGTTGCACGATCACCGATAGCAAAGCCGCCAATATGATCAGCGCGCCGACGACGGCGACGATCATGTACGGGTGGAAGCTCGGGTCCTCCCAACTGAAAGACCTGCGTGGCATTCCCATCAGACCGACGAAATACAGCGGCAGGAATGTCAGCATGAACCCGACGGTCCACAACGCAACCGAGACGCGGCCCCAGAATTCGTTCAGGCGGAACCCGAAAGCCTTGGGGAACCAATAGTTGTATCCGGCAAGCAGTCCGAACAGCACACCCGGCAACAGGACATTGTGGAAGTGGGCGACAAGAAATAGCGTGTTGTGGACCTGATAGTCCACTGTTGGGTTTGCGAGGATCACACCGGAAAGCCCGCCGATGACAAACAACATCAAGAAAGATAACCCGTAGAGCATCGGCACCGAAAACCGGATGCGCCCGCGGAACAGGGTAGCCATCCAGTCATAGACCTTCACGCCGGTCGGGATAGCGATCAGCATTGTCGCGATGCCAAAAACGGCATTGATCAGCGCGCTTTGACCCATGGTGAAGAAGTGGTGCAGCCAGACAGTGAATGACAACACCGCAATCGACATGGTGGCGATAACCAGCGAGTTGTAGCCATACAGGCGCTTGGCCGAGAATGTTGCGAAGACCTCAGAGTAGATACCGTAGGCCGGCAGAACCAGCAAATAGACTTCGGGATGACCAAACAGCCAGAACATATTGGCATAGTTCATCATGTTGCCGCCAAGGTCGTTGGTGAAAAAATGAAAGTCCAGATACCGGTCCGCTGCCAGCATCAGTGCGGCAACGCCCAGAGGCGGCATGGCAAAGACAATCAGGATCGAGCTACAGATGATTGTCCAGCAATACATCGGTAGCCGCATGAATTTCATGCCAGGTGCGCGCAACTTATAGATCGTGACAGCAAAATTGATGCCCGTCAGTGTGGTTCCGACACCAGAGACCACGATCGCCCAGATCCAGTAGTCAGGGCCAACACCGGGATTGAACGCCGCACCGGTATATGGCGGATATGCTGTCCAGCCGCCGGTCGAAAACTCGCCCACCACAAGCGACACCATCAGCATCATCCCGGCTGAGACGGTCAGACCAAGGCTGATCTGGTTCATCACAGGAAAGGCCACATCGCGCGCACCGATCATCAGCGGTATCAAGAAATTCGCTAACCCAAACACAAACGGAACGGCGACAAAGAAGATCATGATCGTGCCATGGGTACTAAATAGCTCGGCGAAATGCTCGGCCTCAAGAAATCCATCGCCCGGACCGGCCGCCTGCTGCGCCCGCATTACCACGCCTTCCAAAACGCCGCGCGCAAGCATGACGATTGCAAAGACGATGTACATGATGCCGATCTTCTTGTGATCCGCACTGGTTAGCCAATCGCGCCACAATGGTCCCCAAAGGCGAAACCACGTTAATGATCCAACGACGACGATGACACCGACAATCACTATCGCAGCGGCAGTGTTGGCGACAATCTCGTTCGTGTTGGGATTCTGAATAAGCCCTGTAATCGGAAACGCGTCCCAATTCAGGCGGCCGAAGAAGCCAGAACCATTGGTGGTCATTGCTGCGCCTCCTGCCCGAATTCTACCGTCCCCGGCTGCTGGTCGGCGGTCAGAGCATTGTTGCCGTGATACCGATGCACAATTGAATGAAACAGGTTGCTGTCCTCCAGCGTGAAATACAACGCGTTATCTGGCATTTGCGCGGTTCCCAACGCGGCTTGCACCTCGTCCCGGTCCGTCCGCATGGCCAAAATGCGATAGGTCTCGTCATTCAGCGCAATGCCGTTACTGCGCACCATGTCGACCCATTCGTTGAATTCCTCAGCGGACATGGCAACGGTTTGGAACTTCTGTTTGGTGAACCCGCGCCCGTTATACTGGGTGTTCTCGCCCTGCATTGTTGCAGCTACATCCGACACGACATGCAACTCTGTCGTCATACCGGGCATTGCGTAAATCTGGCCTGCCAAAGCAGGGATCATGAAGGACTGCATCACAGTATCGGTCGTCAGCGTCATTGCAACCTGCTGTTTGACGGGGATGCCAAGCTCTCCGACGCTGGCGATGCCAAGATCGGGGTAGATGAACAGCCACTTCCAATCCAATCCGACGATCTGAACGTTCAACGCAGGCATTTCGCCAAAGCGATCCGAATATGGGTCCAATCGGTGGGTCGCCTTCCACAGATAGAAAGACAGCAGCGCAACAATCAGGACCGGCACGCCCCACATAACGAACTCCAACGGACCGGAGAAATCCCACTTGGGCCGGTATATGGCTCCGCCTTCTTTGCGGCGGCGATACCGAAAGGCAATCAGCGGCACCAGAACAAGAACCGGAATAACCGCCAATAGGATTAGGATAGTTGCCCGGAAAAGGTGCACTTTTTGGACAGCGGCAATCGGGCCTTGTGGGTCCATGAAACTGTCACTTGCACAGGCAGCTTGCGCCGTAGCAGTGAGAGCCGCAGCGGCAATCACAACTTGCATCGCCTTTGGTGACATTCGGAATAGGGCCACGCCTGATTGTCCTCCTAAAGCAAGCTCTCGCGCCAACTATCGGCAGACAAATGAAATTTCTCAAGGCTTTTTCCCAAATAGGTCGGTGCTCTGCCACCGACCCTGATCAACGGTGGGGATAGGCGCAGACAAAACCACGGGAAAACCGCTGTTGACTTGCGGCTTTGACCAAGCCAGACCTTAAGCGATGCGATGGATCATGTTCGTCCTGGGTCTTTGGTGCCTGTCCACAAGTGCAACCGCGCAAGATCGTGCTGCGGTTGAAAGACAATTCCAGTCTTGGCTGCAAGATACCATCTGGCCAAAGGCCAGAGCCAAGGGTGTTTCCAGGCGCACGATGCAACAGGCGTTTGACGGTGTGACGCTGAACTGGAAATTGCCGGATCTGGTGCCGCCAGGGCAACCGATCAAAACCCCGAAACGGCAAAAACAGGCTGAATTTGGCTCTCCGGGTCGATACTTCAACGCGGGTTCCGTTCAGGGCGCGACATCTGTCGGGCGCCAGATGGCCCGGCGACACGCCGCAACCTTGGCGCGTGTCGAGGCCGAAACAGGCGTGCCCGCCCGCATCATTCTGGCCATCTGGGGTCGTGAGAGCGGCTATGGGCAAGTTCCCATTCGGCACAACACCTTCCAGGTGCTGGGCACCAAAGGGTTCATGAGTACCCGCGCTGACTATTTTACCAAAGAGCTGATCGCGGCGCTGCAAATCGCCGAGGCGGGCGATGCACCGCCGGGCACAATGAAAAGCAGCTGGGCGGGCGCTTTGGGCCAGCCGCAATTCATGCCCTCCAATTTCCTGACCTATGCGGCCGACGGAAACGCGGACGGAAAAGCTGACATTTGGACCTCAGCCGAAGATACAATTGCTTCTATCGGGAACTATCTGGCGCAGCATAGCTGGAGGACCGGGCGAGATTGGGGGTTCGAGGTCATAGTTCCTGAGACCATATCCTGCGCACTGGAAGGTCCTGACCAAGGCAGACCCATTAGGGACTGGGCCGCAATGGGAATTGCGCGCGTGTCAGGCAAGCCGTTTCCAAAACATGAACTGGCCGGAGATGGGTATTTGATGATGCCCGCAGGGCGGAACGGCCCTGCCTTTGTCGTCACGCCGAACTTCTATGTCCTCAAGGAATACAACAAAAGCGATCTTTATGCCTTGTTCGTTGGACACGTCGGAGACCGCATTCAATATGGCGTTGGCGATTTTTCTGGTCGCTGGGGCAAGATCGACGCCATGTACCGATCCGATATCGCTGCCATGCAGCGCACACTGGAACAACAAGGACACGACGTGGGCGGAGCAGATGGCCTACCGGGTTTCAAAACCCGTCGCTCGATCGGACGCTGGCAAGAATCGATCGGCCAGGCTCCGACCTGCTTTCCTGACGCGGGCATGAAGGCCAGCCTGAAACAGTAGCGATTCGCCCTGATCCAGAGCCCCCTCAGCTGTTTGACCCGACGGCAACAGCCAAACGAAAATTGTCGCCTTTCACGAAAATGTCACGAAGCCTCCGAGTTTCAACATAAAATTTCCACTGCACCCCCGTTTCCATTCACAATCCACCTCTGGTTGCCCAATTTTCAGGCAAAGGCTTTAACCTTTTTTGAAATAATGCCACGTTCGACCTCAGTGAAAGGCGACTTTTGCAAACACGTTCCCGACTGCAAACCGAAAGACTGCGACGCGGTGTTCATTGCGATCTGAAAAAGCAAAATTCGAACCAGTCCCGGTCTCTTTCTGGGTCGGACAAACATGGTGGCCTTCAGCCATCCTGAAGGGATGCGCGTGGGTTGCCGAATAAAAAACGGGAGTTGAAAAACATGAACAAGTATATTCGTACATCTCTTGCGGGGCTGTTGACCTCGACCATGATAGCCAGTGCTGCATTTGCCGCCGGAACCCATCCGACTACCGGCGAAGCGTTGGCGGATGACCAGACCTTTACCTATCGTATTCTGGACGAACACAGCTCGGTCGATCCTCAGGTTGTTGAAGATGTTTCCGGCGCCGAGATCGTGCGTGACCTGTTCGAAGGCTTGATGAACCAGGACGAAGACGGCAATCTGGTCCCCGGTGTTGCCACCGGTTACACCACCAACGACTCTAAAGACGTTTACACCTTTACCCTGCGCGACGATGCGAAGTGGTCGAATGGTGATCCGGTAACCGCCAGCGATTTTGTTTTCGCCTGGAAACGTGCCGTCGATCCCGCCCTGTCCTCGCCCTATGCTTGGTTCATGGAACTGATGTCGATCGATAACGCATCTGAAATCATCGCAGGTGACAAGTCGGTTGACGACTTGGGCGTCAAAGCCATCGACGACCACACGCTTGAAGTGACGCTCAGCGCACCGCTGCCGTACTTCCCACAAATGACTACACACTCGACCACATTTCCTGCCCCGCAGAAAGTTGTCGAAGAGTTTGGCGACGCCTGGACCAAGCCTGAAAACATCGTATCGAACGGTGCATACGTCCTGACCGAGCATCTGCCGCAGGAACGTTCGGTTCGTGAGCGGAACGAAAACTACTGGGACAACGACAACACGATCATCGAAAAAGTCGTGGCACTGGTCATCAACGACGAAAACGTCGCGCTGACCCGTTACCTGGCAGGTGAGCTGGACCGCACAGAAGTTCCCGCAGGTCAGTTCCCACGCTTGCAAAAAGAGCACCCGGAAGAAGCAATCAGCTTCCCGCGCCTGTGTAACTATTATTACACGTTCAACCTGTCCGATGGTGGCCCCGAAGCCTTCAAGGACCCGAACGTCCGTCAGGCGCTGTCCCTGGCAGTTGATCGTAAGATCATCACCGAGAACATCATGGCAGGTGGGCAGCCGCAGGCTTATACCTTTGCCCCGGCAGCAACCGCTGGCTTTGACGTTCCAGACGTAGAAATGGCGGCCATGTCGCAGGCCGAGCGCGACGAACTGGCCAAGGAACTGCTAGCCGCAGCCGGTTATGGTCCCGACAACCCACTGAGCTTTGAGATGGTTTACAACACCTCGGAAGCGCACAAAAAAGTTGCCGTGGCCCTGAGCCAGATGTGGAAGCAAAAGCTGGGCGTCAATGCCGAGCTGGCCAACATGGAATGGAAAATTTTTCTGGAAGAGCGTGGCAACCAGAACTTCGATATGGCACGCGGCGCATGGTGTGGCGACTATAACGAAGCCTCGACCTTCCTCGATCTGCTACAGTCGGATTCCGGCTATAACGACGGCAAGTACAACAACGCCCGCGTTGATGAACTGCTGTCCGAAGCCAAAACCTCTGACGATGCCGCTCCTCTCTACACCGAGGTCGAGCGTATCATCGCGCAAGAGACGCCCGTTATCCCGATCTATCACTATGCTGGCGTCTACATGATGGACAGCGATGTCGGTAACTGGCCGGTCAAAAACGTAGAGCAGAACTGGTATTCCAAGAACCTCTACAAAACCGCCGAATAATCTTCCTTAGACCAAGCTTTGCCCCGGGGTTCATTCCGGGGCAAAGCCAATAATGGGGGCATCAAATGCTTGCCTATATCGTCCGGCGATTGCTGATCGCCGTCCCAACGATCCTTTTGCTGATCGTTGCAAGTTTCTTTCTGATGCACTTCGCGCCAGGTGGACCATTCACCTCGGAACGGCCACTGCCGCCCGCGGTTCTGGCCAATATCGAGGCGCGGTACGGGTTGGACCAACCGCTGTGGAAACAGCTGTGGGACTATCTGTACAACATCGTCGTGCATTTTGATTTCGGCCCGTCCTTTAAGTTCAAGGACCGGGACGTGAATGATATCATCGCGCAAGGTTTCCCGATCTCGCTGACCTACGGTTCGCTGTCCTTTCTGGTCGCAACAACCGTCGGAGTCGCGCTGGGGATTGCCGCGGCGATCAAGCACAACAGCTGGATCGACTATTTGGCTGTTGGCCTGGGTATCGCAGCGCAGGCGCTGCCGAACTTCATCATGGGTCCGATCCTGATCTTGACCTTCACCTTGTGGCTGGGATGGCTGCCGGGCGGTGGCTGGAATGGCGGTCAGTGGCCGTACCTGATCATGCCCGTTATCGCGCTTGCGACCTCATACATGGGGTCCATTGCGCGGATCACGCGGTCATCGATGCTAGAAGTTCTGAACTCGAACTTTATCCGCACTGCCCGCGCCAAAGGTCTGCCGACAAGAACGGTGATCTGGCGCCATGCACTGAAACCAACCTTGCTGCCCGTCGTGTCTTATCTGGGTCCGGTTTTCGTCTACGTACTGACCGGTTCGGTCTTTGTGGACATCTATTTTTCGACCGGTGGACTGGGGCAGGCCTATGTGGGTTCCGCGCTGTCGCGTGATTACGCGGTGCTGTTGGGTGTCACTATCCTATATGGCGTCCTTACCGTACTCGTAAACCTGCTGACCGACCTGGCCTATGCCTGGTTCGATCCAAAAATCCGTTACTGAGGGGCTGGCAATGCTTGGTAAATCACAAAAAGCCGCCCACCTGGCCGAAGACATCACCGATTACACGGTCATTCAGGGGCGTTCACTTTGGCAGGACGCACGGATGCGTTTTGTTCGCAACAAGGCGGCCATGGCGAGCCTATTCATTCTGGCTATGATCGTTTTGTTCACGATCATTGGCCCCTACTTTGCCGTTTGGAGCAACGAGGAAATCGACTGGAATGTCATGGGCGACGTGCGCGGCATGGGAATGCCGTCGGCAGAGACCGGACATTTCTTTGGCGTCGACGATCTGGGGCGCGATCTATACAGCCGCATCATTCAGGCGACGACGACATCGCTGCTGGTGGGTCTGATCGGTGCCGCAACCGCCCTGATCGTCGGTACATGTTACGGTATTTCTGCAGGGTATATCGGTGGCCGTACTGATGGCGTAATGATGCGCTTCGTCGATATCCTGCTGGCCATTCCGGCAACTCTGGTCATCATCCTGTTGCTGGTTGTTGCGGGTCGATCATTCGTCATGCTGTTCATCGCACTTGGTGCGGTTGGTTGGCTGACGATGGCACGAATTGTCCGGGGGCAAACCCTGACCCTGAAGAACCGAGAGTTCATCGAGGCCGCACGCGCCGCTGGGGTCAGCGAATTCACCATCATGTACCGCCATATCCTGCCCAACCTTCTGGGCGTGGTGATTGTGTATGCTTCGCTACTGGTGCCTGAGATGATCCTGACTGAAAGTTTCATCTCGTTCCTCGGCCTTGGGATTTCTGAACCCTACACTTCGCTGGGTCGACTGATCGCCGAAGGGGCCGGGACGATGGGCTATGGCACACTGTGGCAGTTGTTGTTCCCACTGACATTCTACGTCGCAATCATCATCACCATGTTCTTCATTGGTGACGGCTTGCGCGACGCTCTGGACCCGAAGGATCGCTGATATGAGCCTGTTTTCCGTAAAAAACCTGAGCGTCCAGTTCAACACCGCCGACGGCGTTGTTGAGGCCGTAAAAGGCATCAGTTTTGACATCAATCCCGGCGAATGCCTGGGTATCGTGGGTGAAAGCGGGTCCGGCAAAAGCCAGACATTTATGGCAGCGATGGGCCTGCTGCCACCTGCCGGGCAGGCGACCGGTTCCGCCATGCTGAACGGTCAGGAAATTCTGAACCTGCCAGTGAACAAGCTGAACCAGATCCGTGGCGACGATGTCGGCATGATCTTCCAGGATCCCCTGACAGCCCTGACCCCGCACCTGCGTATTGGCCAACAAATGCGCGAAGTTCTGCAGGTTCACGAAGGGCTGCAAGGTTCGGCTGCTCGGGCGCGCTGTCTTGAATGGCTCGACCGTGTACGCATCCCTGAGGCTAAACGGCGTCTGGACCAATATCCGCATGAGCTTTCTGGCGGCATGCGCCAAAGGGTCATGATCGCCATGTCGATGCTGTGTAATCCAAAGTTGTTGATCGCGGACGAACCGACGACAGCGCTGGATGTAACCGTTCAGGCCGACATTCTGGACCTGATGGTACGCCTGCAAAAGGACGAAGGCACCGCGATTGCGCTGATTACGCACGACATGGGCGTTGTCGCACGCATGTGCGACCGCGTTCAGGTCATGCGACTGGGTCAATTCGTCGAGGCCGGCGAGACGCGCGAAATCTTCCGGGCGCCTAAACACGACTACACCAAGACTTTGCTGGCCGCGATGCCCCGCATCGACGCCGGTGACGCACCCAAGGCGCTGGAAAAAGTCGATGAGCCGCTACTGAAAGTCGACGACGTTAAAGTGCACTTCCCAATCCACGTCTCGGGCGGTTTGTTTGGGCACAAAGTACCTTTGAAAGCCGTCGATGGTGTCAGTTTTGACATCCGCAAGGGCGAAACATTGGGGGTTGTGGGCGAGTCCGGTTGCGGAAAGTCCACTCTGGCACGGGCTGTTCTGCAGCTGATCGAACCCAGCGCGGGCAATGTTAGCTGGCTGGGCCATCCAATTGTCGGTCTTAGAAGGGCCGAGTTGAACAAGTACCGCAAGGACTTGCAGATCGTGTTCCAGGATCCGCTGGCCAGCCTCGATCCGCGTATGACCATCTCGGCCTCAATTGCGGAACCCTTGAAGACCTATCGCCCTGACCTGACGGAGCGTGAACGCAAGAAACTGGTTGCCGAAATGATGGAACGGGTCGGCCTGAAGGCCAACATGATCAACCGCTATCCGCACGAGCTTTCGGGCGGTCAGAACCAGCGCGTCGGCATTGCACGGGCGATGATCAACAAACCCAAGCTGATCATCTGCGACGAAGCAGTGTCCGCGCTGGACGTGTCAATTCAGGCGCAGATCGTGGAATTGCTGCGCGAGTTGCAGCAGGAGTTCGGTCTGTCGATGATCTTCATCAGTCACGACCTGTCGGTTGTACGAGCGGTATCTAACCGGATCATGGTGCTGTATCTGGGCCGGATCGTGGAACTGGGCGACGGAGAAGTGATCTGTTCTGATCCGATCCACCCCTACACCAAATCGCTGATCTCGGCCGTGCCAATTCCGGACCCGGACGTGGAGCGCAGCCGCACGCGCCTGAAACTGCCGGGCGAATTGCCCTCACCGATGGATCCGAAAGCCGCGTTGCGTTTCCTCCCAAGTCGTCTGGCGGCTGGTGAAAATGACTATGTTCCTCTGTTGAGTGAAGTGAAGCCCAATCATTTTGTGGCCGAGCACGACCCGCTCGAGGCGATCATGGCAAAGGCATAAACCAGCCTGCCCCGAAGCAAGTAATTGCCTTCGGGGCAGTTTTTGGGTGTTTCAGCGACTCTATTTTGTTTCCCTACTCTGCCTAATGCGCGCATATTCATCCTCTTTACCCCCTAAACCGAAACTTTCGAAGCTATGACTTAACCACATGAGTTGAGCGTTTGGACTTGCTATTTCAACGGTAGCACGATTTCTCCCAATAGACCGGCACTGCCTACTTGCGTTGATTGTTCTAGCTGCGCACACTATGAGGTGGCGTCGACAAAACACTTTCATACGGACAAGACTTTTTGCTGAGAGGTAGCATGGCACGTAAGGTCACAAAGGCGATTTTTCCGGTTGCGGGTCTTGGTACTCGCTTTCTCCCCGCGACAAAATCGGTACCTAAGGAAATCATGACCCTTGTCGATCGCCCGCTAGTTCAATATGCAATCGACGAAGCTCGGGCGGCCGGGATTACCGAATTCATTTTTGTAACGTCCCGCGGAAAATCGGCGCTTGAGGACTATTTTGACCACAACCAAATCCTTGAACAAACGCTTAAGGAAAAGGGCAAAGACGACCTGTTGGAAACGCTAAATGCGACCAACATGGAAAGCGGGGCAATCGCCTATATCCGGCAACACAAAGCTTTGGGTTTGGGTCACGCCGTATGGTGCGCACGCCGCCTGATCGGAGACGAACCATTTGCGGTCATGCTGCCCGACGACGTCATCGCGGGGGATAAGCCCTGCTTGCAGCAGATGATAGAAGCCTATGAAGAAACCGGCGGCAATATGGTTGCCACCATGGAAGTTCCCTCGGAAAAGACAAGCTCTTACGGCGTTCTAGATGTCGGCGATAACATCGGCACAGTCGTGCGCGCGCGCGGCATGGTCGAGAAACCGAAACCCGAGGAAGCACCATCCAATCTGGCGGTAATCGGCCGTTACATTCTGCGTCCGTCGGTGCTGTATAACCTCAATCAGAACAAGCAGGGCAGTGGCGGCGAAATTCAACTGACCGACGCAATCGCCGAAGATATCAGAAACGGTGTCCCGGTCTTCGGGTACAAATTCGACGGCCAGCGGTTTGACTGCGGGTCCAAAGCGGGTTTCCTGCAGGCGACCGTCGCCTTTGCGCTGGCGCGCGATGACCTTCGAGAGGATTTGCAGAAATACCTGCACGACGTTGTCGCAACGGGTCAGGCAGCTCAGTAACCAAGATTGCAGCCTTGACGACGAGGTAAACGGCATCGATTTAAGGGCAAACTGCGGGCATTGCAGTTTGCCTTTTTCTTTCGATGTGGATGAAAAGCCCTGGGGGCAATTGAGCAGACCTTCACTCCCGCGAAGTGTTGGCACGGCATTAACCGAGCGTTCGTATCGGTCAGGCGGGATTCATGTGAGGCGCGGCAGTCTGGCGCGCAACGCAATTGTCGTTCAGACAGCCAACGGAGAATGCCCTTTGTCCCAAAGTTCGCCCAAATTGAA
Source organism: Ruegeria sp. Alg231-54 (assembly GCF_900143525.1). GTDB lineage: Bacteria > Pseudomonadota > Alphaproteobacteria > Rhodobacterales > Rhodobacteraceae > Ruegeria. The sequence goes on from NZ_FREZ01000003.1 coordinate 331,299, forward strand.
CCTGCCATTCCTGCAATCGTCGCAAGCGCAAAAGCACGTCACGCATAATGAAGCCCAGAGACGCCTTGATCTGGTCGTCCAGCTTTGAATTGAGTCTACTAATGCCTCGACCCCGCCCGCAGTTCCGGCGCAGGGTGAGCTTTATGCCCTTGGGTCGACGCCCTCCGGCGATTGGTCGGATCATGCGGGAGAACTTGCAGCTTGGTTAGACAATTGCTGGCATTTCATAACGCCCAAATCGGGCTGGCGCGCGTGGGACCAAGAGAATAATCGTCTGACAATTTGGGACGGGTCAGCATGGGTCGAACCCCCGACCACGACGCAGAACCTGCCAGGCGTCGGAATTGCCACCGGGCACGACACGACCGATCGTCTTTCAGTACGCGCGCCGGCAACCTTGCTAAGCCACGAGGGTGCCGGGCATCAACTGAAGATCAACAAGGCAAATACGGGTGAGACCGCATCCCTTTTGTTTCAATCCAACTGGACCGGACATGCGGAAATGGGTCTGTCCGGTAGCACAGGCTTTTCCATCAAGGTCTCGCCGGATGGGAACAATTGGCCCGAAGCGCCGAGCTTTGATCCAACGTCCGGGGTGGCCTCTGGCACGGCCGTGCAAAACAGCGCGGAAGACACAACTGCGGGCCGCCTGATGCGGGCTGACTATGGCTATGGGCCCGGAAATCTTTTGGGGGCGGTCACGCAAAGTGACGGAACCCCGACCGGCGCTGTGATTGAACGAGGAGTCACACCGAGTGGTGATTTCGTCCGGTTTGCTGATGGTACCCAGATTTGCACCGCTTCACTGGATGCAACGACATGCACAAACACAGAAGGTGCACTGTATGCAAGCTCGTCGGAAACATGGGATTTTCCAACTGCTTTTGCTGCGGGCACGACGCCGGCACTCAGCGGCAGCGGAGGTTCAATCGGCAGGTTTATCGGGTTTGATGGACCGACCGACACTCAGGCCGCGTACAAAATTCTTTCGTCCGCTTCCGACGCGGCGGCCTTGCCACCATCGGCCATAGCAATTGGCCGCTGGTTCTGATCCGCCAGACTGCCCGGATCTGTGCCCGGGCGGTCACTTCGCGCGAAGTTCTGCCTCGGGTTGCTCTAGAAACCAGGCATAGGTTTCGCGAATACCGTCTTCGATCCTGATAGTCGCGCGCCATCCCATGTCGGCCAGCCGGGAAACGTCCATCAGCTTTCGCATGGTACCGTCCGGCTTGCTGACGTCTTGCGTAATCCGCCCAGTGAACTCGGTGATCTTTGCAATCATCGCTGCCAGTTCCGCGATTGAGATATCTTCACCACATCCCACGTTGATATGGCTCAGCATGGGTTGGGTATTCGCCTCATATGCAGCACGGCGCAGGTCCATTACGAACAAAGACGCCTCAGCCATGTCGTCAACATGCAGAAACTCGCGCCGGGGCTTACCTGTGCCCCAGATGACAACTTCTTCCAGATCATCCCGGCGTGCCTCGTGAAATCGGCGGATCAGGGCGGGTAGGACGTGACTGTTTTCAGGGTGAAAATTATCGCCAGGACCATACAGGTTTGTCGGCATCACGGAACGATAGTCCAGGCCGTACTGCCGATTGTAGCTTTCACACAGCTTGATTCCGGCAATCTTTGCCACGGCATAGGGTTCGTTTGTCGGCTCTAGCACACCTGTCAGCAGGGCATCTTCGCGCATTGGCTGCGGCACAGCGCGCGGATAGATGCAGGAACTGCCCAACTGCAGCAGGTTTTTGACCCCCGCGGCAAACGCCTGATGGATCACGTTGCACTCGATCATCAGGTTTTTGTAAATGAAATCAGCCGGGTAGGTGTTGTTGGCATGGATACCGCCGACTTTAGCCGCCGCCAGAATGACAACGTCTGGGCGCTCGGCTTGCATGAAATCGGCGACAGCGGCTTGATTGGTCAGATCAAGTTCCGCACGGGTCCGTGTTACAAGTTCCAGCGCCTCACCTGATGCCTGACGGTCTTGCAAGCGACGCAGGATTGCGCCGCCGACCATGCCGCGGTGCCCGGCGACGTAGATCTTGCGCATGCCCCCTGCGTTAGCCATTTTCAAGCGTGACCGGTAATTCATAACCATGCTGTTTCAGCAAGGCATGCCGTTTGGCTGTCTTCAGGTCCTCGGTGATCATTTCAACGCACATCTGCTGAACCGTCAGTTCCGGCTCCCAGCCCAGTTTGTTTTTGGCGTTCGAAGGATCGCCAAGCAATGTTTCCACTTCGGCCGGGCGGAAATATTGCGGGTCGATGCGCATGATCACGTCGCCGGGTTTCAACGCAGGTGCACTATCGCCCTCGACGGATTTGACCATCGCGATTTCATCGACGCCTGTACCTGAGAATTCAAGCGTCACGCCCAGTTCAGCGGCAGACCATTCGATGAATTGCCGCACCGCATACTGTACACCCGTTGCGATAACAAAGTCCTCGGGGGCGTCCTGTTGCAGCATCAACCATTGCATCCGGACGTAATCCTTGGCGTGCCCCCAGTCGCGCAGGCTGTCGATGTTGCCCATGTAAAGGCAGCTTTCAAGACCCTGGGCAATGTTGGAGAGACCACGGGTGATCTTGCGCGTCACAAAGGTTTCGCCCCGGCGTGGGCTTTCGTGATTGAACAGGATGCCGTTGCACGCATACATGCCATACGCTTCGCGGTAGTTCACTGTAATCCAATAGGAATACAGCTTGGCCACCGCATAAGGGGAACGCGGATAAAACGGCGTTGTTTCGCGTTGCGGTGTTTCTTGGACCAATCCGTACAGTTCGGACGTGGACGCCTGATAAAAGCGTGTCTTTTTCTCAAGACCCAGAAAGCGGATCGCCTCGAGAAGGCGCAACGTACCGATCGCGTCGACATCAGCGGTATACTCCGGCGATTCAAAACTGACCGCCACGTGGGACTGAGCGCCAAGGTTATACACCTCGTCCGGCTGAACCTCTTGAATGATGCGCGTCAGGTTCGATGTATCGCTTAGGTCACCGTAATGCAGGTGCAGGCGCGGATTGGGCACATGCGGGTCCTGATAAATGTGGTCAATGCGCTGTGTGTTGAACGAAGATGCACGGCGCTTGATCCCATGGACTTCATATCCTTTTTCCAGCAAAAGCTCAGCAAGATAAGATCCGTCCTGCCCTGTAATACCAGTCACCAATGCTGTTTTTGTCATAGCCGCGATCCGAGAATATCTGATTTGCTTTTTGCAGCCTCTGAAACAGCAATAAACTCCTGAATGCAACCCTGCGCCGCGGTCGGGCTTTGATTTCACATGAGCAGACCCACGCCTGCGCAAAAGTTTCAGGTCGACGCGTACAGAGGCACCGATCCCTTTGCGCCTTCCGAAAGCGCTTTGCTCTGATCGCTGCGAACCTTTTCATACAGCGCCAGCGCATCGGCAGAAAACAACTCGGCTGGTGGCTGAACGTGAACAAAGTTGCTTTGGCCGTCCTGCCCGCGCGCGAGCATGGCATAGTCTCTCTCGGCCACCAGCTGCTTGGCATTCGGGTTGAGATAGCGGATCGCAAGACCAATTCGCCGGTCGCCCGATTGATTGGGACCTGAACCGTGGATCGTCAGCCCGTGATGCAGGGACATCTGCCCCGGTGCCAATTCGATGTGGGTCTTGTCTTCCTCGGCGACATACACTGCAACCTCTTGTCCGCGCGACAGAAGATTGGTGTCTGAATACGTATCGTTATGCGGAAGGATCGGGTTCTTGTGGCTGGCGCGCACAAAATCCATGCATCCACTTTCGACCGTTGCCGGCGAAAGCGCAATCCAGGCGGTGACTTGATCCGGGGTTTCACCCATACCCCAGTAGGTCAAATCCTGGTGCATTCCGACGGTATGGGCTGTGTCCGGCTCTTTAATGAAGAATTCAGCTGACCAGACCATGATATCCGGCCCCAATACGCCCTCGACCACATCCAATACGCGGGGATCCGTCGCGACACGCGCCGCAAGCGGCATCACCAGATGTGCGTTTACCCGTTTATAGGTGTTCAACGGCAAGGGCAGATCCGCCTCAAGCCAGTCCTGTTCTATCCGCTCAAGCTCAGCGCGGGTTTCGGTGGCCTCGGTTTCGGAAAAGATGGTCAGCGGGAAAAGAAACCCATCCTCCCAATATTTGTCGGATTGCGCCTGGCTAAGTACGACATCACGCGTTGGGGTGCTTTCAGACATCTGGTATACCTTCTCGAAAACTTGCTTTCCCAGAGTTTTACCCTGCGCTGCCCGCAGGGCGCTTATCCTATCTGCGACGATAAGTTCAGCTTTGCCTTTGGGGCAAGTCACCTCGCGTTTCATTTCTGAAACGCTTTCGTGCTTTCAAAACTCTGGCCTAATCCACACGGATCAGACCCTTTTATTAGATTGAGGGCACGACCAAACTCTCCCGGATCAAACGCGTCGCCCGAAAGCCAAAACCAGAGTTCACGTTTCAGCATCCCAGCTGAGCGAAAACACCTATGCTGCCTACATTCACCAGCCCGCTGCCATCGCCGCAGCGAATAACACGGGTGTTCGGGTCTATCATCTCAGGCTGATCGCTATAGGCAATCAAGCCACTTCCCAGCACCGTATACAGCCCGCCGGGCTGGGGTTCCGAGTAATAGCCCTGGACCTGTACAACGCCAACGGCCTCGGCGAACAGCCCGGCTTCCAGACGCTCGGCCCTGATCCCGTCGCGTGTTGGCTGTCCAACGACCCGGACAAGATCACCCGGCGACAGATGTTGCGGCTCAAGCCCACTGACAACGCTTGCCCCGATCACAGTCCGGGCCTGAAGGTCAGGCCCAAGATATGTGCCCGACAAACGCACTTCGTGCCCAGTGTTTGTCAGTCTTTCGATGTGTGAAGCGCGCACAGACTGACCTTGCCACAATCCGCTGATCGCGACCCAATCGCCGACCTGAATGTCCTCACGCCGCTCAAACGCAACTTCAGTTCCAAGAACCGATATCTTGCCGTCCTGCACGCTGGACACTGGTCCGACCAGAGGCAGGACTTGACGGATATGTTTTGCGTGCCACCCGCCATTTTCCTGAGTTACAACAACCGCAACGGTATGACCCGGCTTCAACTCGCCCGCAGTGATCAGAGGAACCGAGTCGGCAACCAGCATCTGGCCATCGAACAGAATATGCTGCCCATTCACATGGATGCTGCCCAGATGGGTGATCGTGCCCACGATACCGGTGCCGATAATGCCACCTTCACGATCAGTTTCACCTTTGTCTTCGGCCTGAATCGGAGCAGGCAGCCAAGACATCAAAAAAAACGCCGCGAGCACACGAAAAAAAACACCCATACTTACTCATCCTCTTTCGGGTTTCTACTTTGCGCTTTCTGCGGCGAGGGCAGGACAAAAGCGCCCGCTGCAAATCGACCGCTGTGATCGCCATCACTGTCTTTATCCTGCAGCTCGCGGGCCAGGGAATTGATCTCTTGCAGCAGTGCTTGCGCCCGGTCTGACGAGAATTGACGCAACTCTTCAATCGATTCTGACGACAGATGAGAATACCGCACCGCACGGTCAAAATTGCGTGGGGCATCCGGTTCTGCCAGCAGGTTCTGTGTTGCCACTGCCAAATGCGCAGACAGCGTCGCCTCATAGGCCGCCACTTGTTCAGCGCTACCAACTGAAGGAAGAAAGGCTTGGGACAACAGGCGAAGCTCGCCTTTTCCGACCTGTTCCACATTTTTTTGAACGACCAAGGTTTCCAGAACGGTACCTGGGGCCATGTCCACACGCGCACGCCGCACCAGATCATCAAATCCCGGCCCAGTTGCGTCGCCTTTACGGCTCAGAATCCGAGGCGCGCCCAAGTCGTCCAGAAATTCGGGCGTCGTCGACCAATAGCTGATGACCAATGCCGCCGCATTACAACTGCGCTTCAACGGGGCATCATCGTCGATGTGGCGTAGCCTTTTGACATCCTTGCGATGCAGACCCGTCAACAGACTGGCGTGACTGTCGCTTAGCTTTCCGTCCGTGCTTTGCTCAGCTGCCGTCAGCAAGGCCAGTTTTAGAGCTTCGGTCGCGGAGCCAAGCGTGACCCCATGCGCAACCATTGCCCGCGCCAGTGGGACCAGCAACGCAGACAGCGCGGTTTCAAGAGGAGGTTTGGGATCATTCGACATTTGGGCACTCGTCACGGATTGGTAGTTGATAACATTTTCCTAGAATTAACGAATTCAACGCTTTCGTGTTCAAAATGTGATCGAATGTGACCTTTAATGGGAATTTTTCCCATTATCACTAAGGTGTGACCCCTTCTTGAACTGGAGAATGCCATGCACCTTATCGCAACCGATCCCCAGACAAACTACCCCCCCCTGTCTCAAACCGATTTTACCCGCACAAAAAAACCGGGTGCGCTGGACGTGCTCAGCCCCGAAGATCAAAAGCTGTTTCTATCCTTTGGCTGGGGGCCGCAGGTTCCGCCCCGCCATGCCACCATCGCCGACGCGCTGCGCCAGACGTTGCTGATTCAGCCCGATGCCACCGCGGTGGAATGTGCGAACCATAACCTTAGCTACCAGGCGCTCGACGAGGCCTCGAACCGATTGGCGAATGTCATGCGCGCCCATGGCGTGAAACGCGGCGACGCGGTGTGCCTGTTCTTGCATCGTTCGGTCGAAATGGTCGTAGGTATCGTCGCCGCCATAAAGCTTGGGGCCGCTTATATTCCGCAACATGTCGGTGTCGCGCCGACGGAAACCTTACGCCATGTTGCGAATGTAACTGGTGCAAAAATCATCCTCAGCCTGAGCGAACTGGCTGATCAAATCCCCGTTGGATTGGACCAGACCCTGATCACAATTGATACGACGATGTTCGACCCGATGCTGAACGCCCCGGCCCCCGGCCCTGATTATCGGGCCAGCCCCGACGATTTGGCGATGGTATTGTTCACGTCCGGCACAACCGGCGTTCCAAACGGCGTACAAGTTAGCCATCGGAACCTGGCCAATATCTTGCTGACCGCCCCCGGGGATCTAGGGATGCGACCGGGCTTGCGGGTCGGACAGATCCTGTCGATCTCATTCGACATGGCCGCGTGGGAGATCCTTGGCGCTTTGTCCAATGGCGCAACTTTGGTGATCCGTGGCAAATCGTTTCAGGAAACGGCCGAGAAGGTGGATGTGCTGATCGCCACGCCTTCGATCCTGAATGCGCTGGACCAGACCCGCTGCACGCAGGTCAAAGCTGTCGCCGTAGCAGGCGAACCCTGCCCCCGACCGCTTGCCGATCGTTGGTCAACCTTTTGCACCTTCTACAATTCCTGTGGTCCGACCGAGACCACCATCATAAATACGGCCGAGCCGCATGACCCCGACAAACCGTTTCTGTCGATTGGGCGCCCAACACCGAACAACACGGTTTATGTTCTGGACGAAAACCTGCGCCCTTTGCCTATCGGCGAAAAGGGCGAGATGTGGGCTGGCGGCGATTGCGTCACAGCCGGTTACCTCGCCAACCCCAAACTGACGGCCGAGCGTTACCAACCCGACCCATTTCGGCCGAGGCATATGATGTTTCGCACCCGTGATCTGGGACGCTGGACAAGGACCGGTGAGCTTGAGCATTTCGGGCGCGTTGACGACTTAGTCAAGGTGCGCGGATTCCGGGTAGAGCTGGACGGTGTTACATCCGCGCTTGAGGCCTCGCCCTGCTGTCAGCAGGCTGTGACCTTGCAATATGACAGCCGCAATCTGGTCAGCTTTATCTCACCGTTGTCGGCCTGCCCCAAGCAGGCGGCGCAATCCGTCTCGGATCGTTTACCATACTACTGCAGCCCCGCTGTTGTGGTCCCGATGGACACGCTGCCTCGCACTCCGCGCGGCAAGCTGGACAAGCGTCTCTTGCTGGATCTGGCGCGCAACCATATCGCGAAAACTGGTGCGGAGTTGAACTGATGACGACGCAGACGACAAATCTTGACACAGGCGGCATGAATTGGCGGCGGGTGACCCGCCACCCGGCCCTGATGGAATACCGCCGCCTGGCAATGCTTGTTGCATTGGTGAACCTGGCCGTCTTAGTGGTTGGATTGCGCGATGGGGCTTGGTTCGATGAGAATGCATTCACGCTCGGCCCGATTGGGGATATGGCGCTGATCAACGTCAGCCTCGGCATCCTGATCCGGCAACAGCGGGTGGTCAACGCCCTGTTCTGGCTGGCCACACGCATTCCCACATCATGGCCACTATGGATCCGCTGGGGGGCTGGCAAGGTGTTCCACTTTGGCGGTTTGCATTCCGGCGGCACCGTCACTGGGGCCATTTGGTTCGGCTTTCTTCTGTTTGCGATAATTTGGAACCGCACCAACGGAGCCGCCGTGCCCTCAGACCTGACACTGGGCTTGAGCGCGACAATGGTCGTCTTGATGACATTGATGGTGATATCGGCCCTCGGCCCGATCCGCGCGCGGTTCCACAATGCGTTCGAGAAAACGCACCGCTTTGCCGGCTGGACGGTTTTGGGATTGTTCTGGGCGCAGACGATCTCGATCATAAATGACATGGGGGGCATGTTGTTGCACAGCCCGGCCTTCTGGATGCTCTGCCTGATCACCTTGTCGATCCTGTCGCCGTGGCTGACACTGAAACGCGTCGATGTCAGGATTGAAAAGCCGTCAAACCACGCGGTAATTGCGCATTTTGACTATGGGGATACGCCATTCCCCGGCAGCTCGAACGCGATCAGCCACACCCCGTTTGGTGAGTATCACTCTTTCGCCAATATCCCCGCTCCGGACCGGTCGGGCTATCGATTGGCCATCAGCCGCGCCGGGGACTGGACCGGGCGTTTTATCGACAATCCGCCAGACAAAGTTTGGGTCAAAGGTATTACGACATCAGGTGTGGCGCGGATCGAGGTGCTTTTCAAAAAGGTGGTGTATGTGGGCACCGGTTCGGGTATTGGGCCGATCCTGCCGCATCTGCTGGCCAAAGAGGTGCCGAACCGCCTGATCTGGTCCACCCGAAGCCCGCGCAAAACCTATGGTGACGCGCTGGTTGACGAGATCGAAGCAAATACCGAGCAGCCTTTGATCTGGGACACCGACGAAGATGGCAAACCAAACCTTTCGGCCTTGGCATTGCAAGCCGTTCGCGACAGCGGGGCCGAAGCGGTTATCGTGATCTCGAACCAAAAGCTGACCCGCAAGGTTGTGCATGACTTGGAAAGCCTTGGCATTCCCGCCTATGGCGCAATTTGGGATAGCTGATCATGTTTGAGACAATCGAAACTGAAACACGGGGGCGGGTCGCAACGATCCGCCTCAATCGGCCTGATCAGCTGAACGCGTTGAACACGCAACTCATGCACGAAGCCCTAACCGCCGCCACCGAATTCGACAAGAACCCCGGCATCGGATGCTTGATCCTCACGGGCAATGATCGTGCTTTTGCCACCGGGGCAGATATCGGCGAGCTTGCGGTGCAAACTTACGCGACCATGCAGGCAAGTGACTACTTTGCCGAATGGGACAGGTTTGCGGCGCTTCGCCTGCCCAAGGTGGCAGCGGTCAGTGGCTATGCCCTGGGCGGCGGGTGTGAAGTTGCGCTGATGTGTGACGTCATTCTGGCCTCGGACACTGCCAAATTCGGTCAACCCGAAATCAAAATCGGCTGCATTCCCGGAATTGGCGGCACGCAGCGGCTTACACGGCTGGTCGGCCGTGCCAGAGCTATGGACATGATCCTGACCGGGCGCATGATTGACGCGTCAGAGGCCCTGCAGATGGGTCTGGTCAGTCGGGTTGTCCCGCAGGACACCCTTTTGAACACCGCGCAAGAGGTGGCCGAAACCATTGCGGATTATGCTGATGATATCGTCAGTATGGCGCGCACCTGTGTAAACATGGCCGACCAAAGCACACTTGAATCGGGTGTGCGGTTCGAGCGGCAGATGTATCACGCGCTTTATGGATTGCCGGCCCAACAAGAAGGCATGAATGCCTTTCTGGAAAAGCGAAAGCCCCAATTCAGGCGCAGGACCCAGTGATCTTATCCCGCATCGTCAATCACCGCTCGATAAAAGAGCGGTGATATGACCAGTCTTATCGCTTCAGTGCGTTTTCCCTGCCGTGCTATACTCAAAGTCTGAAATCTTGCGGGCCATGGATTCAGAATCCACAACCAGGTTCGCAAAAATAGTTTCGACCCATGACAAAGCGCCGGATGTCAGCAAAAACGTCTCTGGGATGACGATCCATTCGCCAATCCACATACCACCCGAACGTTCGTGTTGATGGGTGGTGAATTCGCCGATCTGTTCGGCCCGCTGTCGTCCAAGCCGGGCGACGGCCTCTCCGAATTCTGACGCGCGCTGGTTCTGTTTGTGCGCCATAGCCGAAGATGCGCCTTTACCGGCTTCATGCACCTCGGACCATTCGGAAATATCAGATGAGGACAACAGATTGACATTATGCGAGATCTTGCACAGCGTCGCACACAGCCCTCCCAGCGCAGTTACAACATCGGCAAGCCCGTCACGGGCATTTTGCCAATGGGGTTCAACTACATTCAGACCCAAAGTGGCTGCCACGCCTTCCTTGATGCGATGTCCGGTCCCGTTTTCGTATCCGCGCAGATCCCCAACAGGGCCACCCATCTGGACATTCAGTCCGCGAACGGCTGCTTCTTCCAACGCTTGTGCACGCCGCTGCAGTTCAACTTTCCAGACGGTCAGTTTGGTTTCAGCCCGAATAGGCAAGGCATGCTGTCCATTCGTGCGACCGATCATGATAGTATCACCAAGCTGATCGATGTGTTGCTCAATAGCGGTGGTCAGTCTTTGCAGTCCGGTCTGGATGTGCTCCAGACCGATCTTCATTTGCAGGGCCAGTGCAGTGTCCATAATGTCCTGCGTTGTCGCCCTATAGTGGACCTTTTCTGCATGGTCACCGACATGTCTTCGCAATTGTTCGACCAGACCAACGATCGGGCGCCCGACAAGCATCATGTTTTCGTGCAACCGTTCGGTATCCAGATTGCAGACTGACACCGCGTCCAACGCATCTGCAGCCTCTTGCGGAATCTGGTTTTCCAGCGCCTGGTGACGGGCCAGCGTCTGTTCAACCATCAACCAGGCCGAGATCGTGGCGTGTTCCGACCAGACGGACCGCATATCGGCGCTGGAAAAGCAGTCGCGGTAAAGGGAGTGCTCAAGCATCTTCCAACGCTCCCTTTGCGATCTTGCGCTCTTTCATGATCCCACGGACGCGGAAGGCAATTGCCCCTGCGCCGATGACCAGGAAAGCCAAAGCGATTGGACGTTCAACGAAGATCAGAGCGCCACCATCCGACATCAGCAACGACTGACGGAATGTCTCTTCAGCACCTTTGGCCAGCACGAACGAAATGACAAATGCCGCTACGTTGAAGTCGTATTTCCGCATCAGCCAGCCAGCAAAGCCCGCACAGGTCATGACCGTGACGTCAAACATTGATCCACGTGCAGAATAGGCTGCGACAAACGCGGTCAGGAAGATCAGCGGGTACAGGACATTGGTCGGAATCTTCAGGATAATTCGTGCAACCTGAGTGGCACCGAAGTAACCGATCAGACCATAGGCCACGATACCCAGCATCCCGCAGGCGAACAGTTTGTAGACCAGTTCTTTGTCGGTCAGGAACAGGGTTGGTCCTACCTGGATGCCGTGGATCAGGAAAACACCCAAAAGGATTGCACCAATCGTCGAACCCGGAATGCCCAGCGTCAGCAGCGGGGCCATCGACGGACCCGACACCGCGTTGTTTGCGGCTTCGGGTGCTGCGACACCTTCCAGCGCGCCCTTGCCCCACTTCTCGGGGTTTTTGGCGCGGCGTTTGCCTTCACCGTACGAAATGAAGGCCGCAATAGCCGAACCCAAACCTGGGAGCACACCGATACCTGCACCGATGAAACCTCCACGGAACGCATGAGGCAAGCAAGGTTTATACTCTTCCCATGTCAGGCTGTTGCCGTCTTCCGTGCTTTCATTTTCTTTGGTTTCACCGGTTGCTTTGCGGCGCGTTTCCAATTGGGCAAAGACCTCGCCCAAAACGAATACACCGATCATCAGGGGCACAAGGCCAATCCCGTTGGACAGATCGAACGAGCCAAAGGTATAGCGCTCTTCGCTTGAGATTGGGTCCAATCCGACCATGGCGATCAAGATACCCATCAGGGCAGATGCCAATCCTTTGACGATTGAGCTGCCAATGACCGAACCGATGACCACGAAGGCTGCAAAGTAGATCGCAAAGGTTTCTGGCGGGCCAAGCTTTAGGGCGATAGCCGCAATGAAACCGACGCCGACGACCAGCAGGATATCCCCCATGAAGTCACCGATGACTGATGAAATAGTCGCGACCTTCATCGCCTTTCCGGCCTGACCGGCGCGTGCAAGAGGATAGCCGTCAATCTGTGTTGCGGCACTGGCTGCAGTGCCCGGCGTGTTGAACAGAATAGCCGCGATCGAGCCACCATAGCGACCGGATTTACCTATCACATACAGGAAGGCGAGTGCGAATAGTGGCGACATGTAAAATGTGATGGGCAGCAGCATGGCAATCGCCGCCGATGCGGTCAGACCGGGCGTGGCCCCAACGACCATGCCCACAGCTGCGGCCAGCACGATGGCAAACAGCAAACTGGGGTCGGTTATGACCGAAAGAAGTGCGGGAAAAATTTCCATGACGATTTACCCCTGTATCCAGCTGAGCAGGTCAAAGACCTCGCCATAAGGCGGGTACACACCAAGCAGCACAAAAAAGATGAGGTGGAAGATCAATGGGCACAGAACGACGGAAACCGCCAGACCGATCCAGCTGCGAACTCCGAAAAAGCACAAAACGACCGGCGCAGCGATCGCCGTTGGCAAAAGATAGCCAAACCACCGGAATGACTGCTGATAGATCAGGGCGATGACGAACAAGCCGATGATCTGCAGGGTTGCTCCGCTATCCTGTTCCTGACCGGTATCGCCCGCCGTTTGACGAACGGCACCTAACAGTAACGGGCCGGAAAGAAACAGCAGTGCGATGGATGCTGAAAATGGTACGATGCCAGCCCAGGTATCCCCCGGCGAGGCTGCTGGCACTTGCCAAGCGCCCAAAATGGCAACGATGGAAATTAGGGCAAGCACAAGGCCTTCTGCATAGGCGCGCATATCGTTCCTCCCTGATTGCGTTAGATACAAAAAGGCCGGGGGAAGAAAATCCACCCGGCCCCGAGGACTTTAGTTGGTCAGGCTTTCGACCAGGGGAGCGGCGTCCTCTTTCATGGCGGACAGCGTTGCTTTAGCGTTCGCACCATTCTGATAGACCGGGCCTGTTCCGCGCGAGGCCAGCAATTCGGCAAATTCGGGTTTCGCGGCGATTTGCTCCAGCGCAGTTTCCATCGCGGTAACAACCTCGGCCGGTGTGCCCTTCGGGGCGAACACGATCACTGGCGAAGAAACAGCGGCAAACTGAATGCCCAGTTCGCCAAACGCAGGCACGTCTTTCATGATGCCATCACGTTCTTGGCTGTTAACCGCCAAGGCGCGAAGCTGCTCTTCAAACCCTGCCAGCTGCTGAACACCCAGGAAACCAAAGTCAGCCTGTTCACCGATCAGTGCAGCGCGGGTCGGCCCGCCACCTTTGAACGGAACGTCCTGAGCTTCGATGCCGTTACTGGCCAGAAAGCCCATGCCGCCAACGTGGTGGAAGCCTCCGCGTCCCGAATGGGCCCAACGCAATTGACCGGGGTTGGCTTTGGCCGCGTCGATCACGTCCTGAACGGACTCGAACGGGCTGTTTAGCGGCACCATCAGCGACGTTTGCAGCTGACCGACCTGAGCAACAAACTCAAAGCTGTCCAGCGCATCGATATCGGTGTCACGTGTCATGGTCGACAACAGGAACGAACCGCCCGAAGTCATCATCAATGTATAGCCGTCAGGGCGTGCACCCACGACCGAGTTCGCACCATTCAGACCGCCCGAGCCGGGTTTGTTAACGACGACAACTGGAACGTCCAGAATGCCTTCGGCTGCTGCCGAAATAGCGCGGGCATAAGCGTCTGTACCGCCGCCAGCTTTGTATGGAACAACCAGGTTGATCGGACGTTTCGGCCAGTCGGCTGCGAAACTTGCTGTTGCTGTTGCAGTCACGGTTACTGCCGCCAGAACAGCAGTGAGAATTGATCTACGCTTCATAGCATCCTCCCTAAGATGCGATCTAATCTAGCTTAAATTCAGTGTTAATAAAAATGCAAAGGTGTTATCTTATCTTGCAAAATAGTAAAGAGTCTGCCTGATGAATATCAAAGCCCTTCGCGCCTTTCGTGCCACCCTTTCCGAAGGAACGCTGGTTGCTGCCTCTGAAATCCTGCACCTGAGTCAGCCTGCAATCAGCCGACTGATTTCCGGGCTTGAGGCAGAATTGGGCCTGACCCTGTTTGATCGCAGTGGCCGCAACTTGACACCGACACGCGAAGGGTTGGCATTCTACCGCGAAGCCGGGCGTATCCTGGACAACCTTGATGAAGTGCCCCGCATCGCTGCAGAGATTAAAGCCGGACGTACAGAAACACTGCGCGTGGTCACGATGCCGCGTATCGCACGGGCAATTTCGGCGCCTGCACTTGCGATGTTTTTGCAAGCCCACCCTGATACAAACGTAACCCTGGACATCCGGGCACGACGTGAGGCCAGCAAATGGCTTGCCGGACGTGAATATGACATCGGCATCGGGGCATTGCCGGTCGAGCATCCGGGTGTCAGGACAAAACCCCTGCTGCGGGTCCGGGCGCAGGCTGTTTTGCCTGTTGCTCATGCATTGTCTGATCGCAAATCGGTAACCGCCACCGATCTCGCCCGCGAGCCGGTCATTCGGCTGATGAACGGGCTTCTATTGCGCGAACAGCTTGATGACATCTTCCGGTCTGCGGGCGTCAATCCCAGACATACCTGTGAAGTCGCGGCGTCCCAGCTTGCCTGTTCGCTTGTCGCAGAAGGTGCTGGCATCACGATTGCCGACGAACTGGTCGCAGCACAGGAAACAAAAGAACGTTTGGCCCTGGTTCCGATCGCACCAGAGCGTTGGATGACCTTTGGCCTGCTGTACCCCGCGACGCAGGAGAAGTCACAGGCGCTTCAGGATTTTGAGGATGTTCTGTTTTGGCAGGCGTCCGAGCTATGCAAGAACAGCCCAACATTGGCTCTTGCCTGACAGTCCATGTCAGGCGGATTCAGGTCCATGTCCCATGCCCCGCCTAGGCCAAAGCAACGATTGCAACAGATCCGATGCTCAAGCATCTTGAAATCTCCGATCCACGATCATTCATCGGCTGCGCGAATTGCGCGGCGTAGCTGACGGACACCAGAATGAAGAAGTTGAGCGCAATCGTTGCAGACTGCCGGGTCATCAATTTACCCGATAACAATAGCAGACGGCTTCATATGACCAACTTGATGAACAAGCTTGGCATCAGTTTTTCATTATCAAAAGGCAGCACCGGACAAAGCCATGCCCGGAACTGCGCCCACGCCCATCTTGCAGCGCTTAAGTCAATCAAAACGCTCCCGGTATTGGTTCTGGAGGATGATGTCTCCGCGTTGACCGAAGATCTGACCATTCCCGAAATTCCAAAAGATGCGGACATCGTTTATTTGGGGGTTTCACCCTTCGGCTGCTTTCCCCGGACACGTCGCTATGTTCAACGCTTCGGGCACCGCGCGCATTACAACCTTGCACTCGCTTCGACTGAGAACAGCGATTGGCTGAAGCTGCACTCCATGGCCGGTGCAATCGCTATTCTCTATGTGTCACCAGCAGGCCTTGAGGCGTGGCGGCATTCCATGCGGGCGGCCATAAAACGGAGCAAGCCGTTTGATGTGTTCACCGCCTACAGGATGACATCCCTGAATGTTTATGCACCAAACCGCCCCGTTTTTTACGAAGAACCCAGCCTGCAGCGCCCTCTTAGGCATGTTACCCCTGAACAGAGACTGCGATGGACGGCAACACCCTTGTCACCGGTCAAAGAAGGCACAATCGTCACTGCGCCCACCAAAAGCGGGGCAATGCGCGTTCGGGCTGAAGTGTGCGGAGATAACCGTCTTGAATGGTCATTGCTTCAATGAGGTCGAAAAAGGGGTATTCTCAGGTTGCTGGCCACGCAATGTCAGGGTTGTTAAGTGCGATGCGCCTGCCGAAACCCCCTTCGATACAGCGCCTAGACTTACAGATTGCATCCAAGTCGGAATGTCTGGGATTTGGCATGCCCTTCTGCAAGGAACCCAACGTCTTTTCAGCACAGCCTTGCAACCGATTGCAAACCCAACGCAATAGGGCGTAGTATTTTCCCATGAAATTGACTGAAAGCCATCCCCGAACCCATCGGTGCCAGCCATGAGTGTGACACTCAAAGAAGTGGCCGCACTGGCCGGTGTATCTCGCTCTGCCGTATCGCGGACCTTTACCGAAGGCGCATCCGTCTCGCCAAAGACACGGAGCAAGGTGGAAAAGGCTGCGGCCGAACTGGGGTACAGCCCAAACGCGTTGGCTTCTTCGCTGACAACCGGACGCACCAAGTTGATCGGGTTGATTTCCAACAACTTCCACAACCCCATTTTTCTTGAGGTCTTTGACCAGTTCACCCGCGCCCTGCAGGAACGCGGCCTGCGTCCGCTGATCGTGAACCTGACCGACGAAACCGAGCCGACAAATTCGGTCCGAATGCTGCGACAGTATTCTGTGGATGCTGCCATCGTCGCCTCATCTACCTTGCCCCCCAGTTTTGCCAAGGCGTTCCACGATGCAGGCGTTCCGGTAGTGCACACTTTCGGTCGATCAGCGACGTCGCCAGAGGTACATGTTGTAGGCATCGACAATGTTGAATGTGGGCGCATGGCCGCGCGGGAGCTGTCGTCGCGGGGGTATCGTCGTATCGGCTATCTGGGCGGCCCGAAAGATGCGACATCGGCGATGGATCGGTATCGCGGCTTCATGGAAGAAGTTGAAAAGCACCCGGAACTCGAAGTCACGCATTGCTTCGCAGGCGCCTATTCTTTTGAAGCCGGGCGGGAAGAAATGCTTCAGCAACTGGCGGAAGGCCCTGCCGAAGGGTACTTTTGCGGCGACGATATTCTGTCCATAGGTGCCCTGTCCGCATTGTCCGATCACGGGCTGAAACCGGGTAAAGATATCGGCATCATCGGCCTGAACGACATGGAGATGTCGCGCTGGGAAAGCGTGGACCTGACGACGATCCATCAGCCTATCAAGCAAATCATTACTGCATCCGTCGATCTGGTCGAAGAGATGCTGAAAGACCCCGAGCGTTACCCCGAGGCCCGTATTTTCCCCTGCCGTGTGATCGAGCGGGGCACATTGCGACCCCGACCCTGATCAGCGAAACATCGGCGGGCGCGCGTCCGTCCATGCCCCGTCATTTTTCGCCGACGCCACTGCGGCATGCACGGCTGCGATCGACCGCACCCCGTCGGCAGGTGTAGGCAGACCATCACGCGCCTTTCCGCGAATAGCGTCGGCAAGATCGCAATAGATGTTGGCCACGGCCAGCGGGAACCCTTCGGGATGGGCAATCGCCACACGGGACAATCGTTGCGCATCGTCGTGAAGACCGCCCTCGCCTTTTTCGATGATCTGTGTCCGGCCACCGACAGGCGTATAGATCAATTGATTGGGTTGCTCGGACGTCCAGCGAAGACCTCCGGTTTCGCCAAACACCTGAATATCAAACCCGTGCTGACGCCCAATTGCCACCGAAGAGGTCCACAACCGCCCGACAGCACCGCCTTCGGTCCGGAAGTTGACCATGGCATCGTCCTCAAGTTCGCGGCTTGAAATCGTAGACGCCATATCTGCAGACAAGGTTTTGACTTCATCGTCACTGATGAAACTGGCCATGTGCAGCGCATGGATACCGCAATCGGCGAATTGGCCAGACACACCCGCCATCGCTGGATCATAGCGCCAGCGTACGCGCGGGTTATCGGCGTCAGTCGCGTCGCCATGGTGGCCATGGCTGAAATTCGTCACAACCAGACGCACCTTGCCAATATCCCCGGCGCGAACCATCGCACGCGCCTGGCGCACCATCGGATAAGCGGAATAGCAATAGTTCACGGCACAAATCTTGCCCGAGGCCTCTGCAACGCGAACGATCTCTTGGCCCTCTTCCACGTTCATTGTCATTGGCTTTTCGCAAAGCACATTGAACCCGGCTTCAAGGAACGCTTTGGCAATTTCAAAATGGGTGGAGTTCGGAGTGGCGATGGTCACCAGATCAACCCGGTCGGGACGGTTCTTTTCCCCGGCCAGCATTTCCTGCCAGTCGCCATAGGCACGATCCGATGCCACTCCAAGTCGTCGCGCATATTCCCGCCCGACTTCGGGTCGGTGATCCAAAGCACCCGCAGCGAATTCGAACATCCCGTCCGCCAACGCTCCTAACCGGTGTGCGGGTCCGATCTGACTGCCTTCACCACCACCAATCATGCCCCATTTCAGCTTTGCCATGGTTCTCGTCTCTCTTAGATGATCTCTTAGTTTTTGTGTTCAGACGGTACTGACGTCCTGCCACTGCCGCTGCTCTGACGATTTCAACGCGGCGGCCAGAACGCAGTTGACCTCATGCCCATCACGGAATGTGGGCCAAATCGTTTTGCCCGTGTGAATGGCCTCAAGAAAATCTTTGGCCTCGATGATGATCTGGTCCTGATAACCTGTTCCATGACCGGGGCCCTGACAGAAATGCTCGTAGTCGGGGTGCGCCGGACCCGTCAGGATCTTAGTGAAGCCCCTTTCTTCCTCTGGTCCTTCGCGCCGATAGAGCCACAGGGCGTTCTGATCTTCCTGATCAAACCGGATTGCGCCTTTGGTGCCTGTAATTTCATAGGCATAGCCCATCTTTCGACCTGTCGCGATGCGGCTGACATAGATATTGCCCATCGCGCCACTGGCAAACCGGCACATGATTTGCGCGTGGTCATCATTGGTGACGGTGCCGCCTGGGCGCTCAGTATGAACCGTTTCGACTTCGGCCATAACCTCGACAATCGGACCGATCAGGGCCAAAGCACCGTTGACCATATGTGGGGCAAGATCTCCGATCGTGCCGTTGGCCATTCCGGACGTCCGCCATGTGGCCGGGGCGTCAGGGTCGGCATAGAAGTCCTCAGTATGCTCGCCGCGAAACCAGGTTATGTCCCCCAATTCACCGTTGGCTATCAACTGACGGGCAAACTGTGTTGCGGGCGTTCTGACGTAGTTGAACCCGACCATATTGGTGACGCCCGTGGCCTCGGCCGCAGCAACCATTGCGCGCCCATCATCCAAAGAAGATCCGAGGGGTTTTTCACACAACACAGGCTTGCCCAAGGCTAACGCGGCCTCTGCAATCTGTCTGTGCGTTGTTTGAGGCGAGGCAATCACGACAGCATCCACTGCCGGGTCATTGACCAGCACTGACCAATCCGAGGTCGCGCGACGAAAGCCGTAAGCCGCGCGGTATCGCTCGGCGCTTTCGGGCGTGGAGGCGCAGATCATCTCAAGTCGTGGCCGCAAGGCTGTGTTGAAAACTGCGCCTACGGCTGACATCGCGACTGAATGAGCTTTGCCCATATAGCCACCGCCGATTATTCCAATTCCGATTTCAGGCATCTGCAACGGCTCCGAACAATGTATTTGCAACCGGTTGCAAAATCAGTATCGTGTGAATCGATTCAACGCAAGGACCAACGATCCTCGCCAGCCCATTTTTGCCGGAGGACATCACGTGAGCGCTTTGATAGACGGCATCAAAGGAAACCGGTTTGCGGTCTTCGGACGCGCGGGTATGGACCTTTATGCCGATCCGGTTGGTGTCAAAAGCGAAGACGCCGACTCTTTCCACGCCGACCTGGGTGGATCATCGGCAAATATCTGCGCGGGGCTGGTCAAACTGGGCAGCCAGGCATCCTTGATCACTTCGGTCTCAGATGATGCTGTGGGCCGGTTCTGCCTGAATAAACTTGCTCATTACGGTGTAGACACGTCCTTTATCCGCGTCGTCGGCGGTGAATACCGCATGTCGCTAGCCGTTTACGAAAGCCGGATCGAAGAGTTTCAGAATGTCATCTACCGCAATGGTGCAGTCGACTTTCAGGTGACCGAGGATGACATGGACAAGGTCGACTACGGTAAATTTTCAGCCGTGATATCTGCCGGAACGGTGTTTGCCGCCGAACCCTCGCGCAGCGCCACGTTTCGCGCGTTCGACAACGCCCGCAAGGCGGGGTTGCCGGTAATTTTTGACATAGACTACCGCCCCTACAGCTGGCCATCACCTGAGGTTGCTGCCGAAGTCCTGTCGCGCGCAGGCGAAGCAAGCGATCTAATCGTCGGCAATGACGAAGAATTTGGGTTCATGGCTGGCGGCATCGACAAAGGCTTCGCTAAAGCCAAGGAGTTGGCGGCGAAACCGGGACGGATCGTGATTTACAAAATGGGCGAAAAAGGCGCGGTAACTCTGGTAGATGGGCAGGAAATCGAAACCGGCATCTATCCGGTAGAGGCCGTCAAACCCAACGGTGCTGGCGACAGTTTCATGGCCGGCCTGCTGGCCTCGATCGCCGCTGGAAGCGAGCCTAAAGAAGCGGTTATGCGCGGCTCAGCCTGCGCCTCAATCGTCGTGTCCAAGCCCGGCTGCGCCCCGGCTATGCCCACAACGTCGGAACTGGACGCGTTTCTTGCGTCCCAACCCGGCCCAACGACATAGGAAACCCTCATGCATATCGCTCCCTATGACAATCAGAACAAACCGATCGTCGACGCCGATGATCCAACGGTTCCCCTGAATTACTTCAACATCGTCAAACTGAAAAAGGGCGAAGCGTTTGAATATCAGGTGCCCGGTTATGAGACGTGTATCGTGCCCGCCACGGGCAGTGTCGATGTCGAAGTCGAAGGCGAGCAGTTCGCCAAGTTGGGCAAGCGGGGCGAAGACGTCTGGGATGGGGATCCGGAAGGCGTTTATGTGCCGGTCGGCGCTAAGGTCCAACTGGTCTGCGTGTCGGATGAAACCGAAATCTTCATAGCGGGCGCCAAGTACGACAAGGTGCTGGATCCGTTCGATGTGCGTGAACATGACCTTGTGCAATACGGCAGCGACGACACTAAAACGCATCGCAAAATCAAACACATCCTCGGCCAGAAACAGCACGACAAGGTGGGTCGCCTGCTGATCAGTGAGCTGTTCACCGTGGGTCAGGGTGGCTGGTCCGGCTTCCCCAGCCACAAGCATGACACAAACCGTCTGCCCGACGAGACGCGGCACGACGAGACCTACAATTTCCGTTTCAAACCCAACTGGGGGTCGGGCCTTCAGATGTTGCAGCGTGAGGACAACGAACCGGGCGACGCCTATCACATCGTCGACGGCTCAACGATCTGCATCGACAAGGGCTATCACCCCTGCTGTGTTCTGCCTGGATACGAGATGTACTATTTCACCATCCTTGGCGGTCTGACTCAGCGTTCGCTGGTCCAGTACTTCCAACCAACCCATGCCTATCAGGTCGAGACCATTCCAGGCATCAAAGACATGATTGCCAAATTCAAATGACCCTCGCCACACTCAAAGACGTCCTCACCCCCGCATACAAAAACGGCTACTCTGTTGGCGGGCTTGTTACGCTGGGATGGGAGGATATGCGCGCCTATGTAGCCGCCGCCGAGGCGGAAAATGCGCCGGTGATCCTTCAGGCTGGTCCAAGCTGCCGCGAACACACCCCCCTGCCTGTTCTGGGCAAGATGTTTCGCTACCTGGCCGAAAATGCCTCGGTTCCGGTCGTGGCCCATCTGGATCACGGTTATACATTCGAGGACTGCAAGATCGCATTGGACAGCGGGTTCACATCGCTCATGTTTGACGGGTCACGCAAGCCGCTGCAGCAAAACATCGACGAAACTGCTGCCATTGCCGAAATGGCCCATGCGGCCGGTATTTCCTGCGAAGGTGAGATCGGCTTTGTCGGCTATTCCGGCGGCGAAGGATCGAACGGGACAGACCCAAACGAGGCCGCGCAGTTCGCTCGTGAAAGCGGCGTGGACGCGATGGCCATCTCAGTCGGAAACGTCCATCTGCAACAAGACAAAGAAGGCGGATTGGACGAGGCTCGCATAGCCGAAATCGACGCTGCGACAAATGTTCCGTTGGTTATTCATGGCGGCTCTGGCGTGCCTGTAGAACAACGCAGCCGGTTGGCGCGGGAAACGTCGATCTGCAAGTTCAATATCGGGACAGAACTGCGTATGGCGTTTGGCAACGCACTGCGCGAGGCAGTCAACCGAGACCCTGACAGATTTGACCGCGTGACGATCCTGAAAGAGACCCACGACCCGGTCGAGGCCGCAACCCGCATGGTCATTCGGGCCTTTGGTGCGCCCGCGCAGAGGTAGGCGTGGGCGTTACGCGTCGCGCTCCATGATCCATTCGACTTCGGGGGCCGGAACAAAGCGCCATTTGCGCAGCGGTCCGGCCATAACGTTCAGATAATACATCTCGAACCCGTAGGGTGCGGCGCATGGGTGATGACCGCGGGGCACGCAAACAACATCGCCATCGGAAACAGCCATAGTCTCATCCAACTGCCCATCATCGGTATAGACGCGCTGAATCCCGAACCCGTTCGCCGGGTTCAGACGGTGGTAGTAGGTCTCCTCCAGATAGGTGATCCGCGGAAAATCATCTTCATCATGTCGATGGCTGGGATACGATGACCAATGCCCGCTTGGCGTAAACACTTCGGTCACCAGCAAGCTATCGGCATAGTCCTCATTCTCCATCGCTATGTTGTTGATATAGCGCGTATTTACACCCTTGCCGCGCTCGGTCAAAGTAATCCCTTCGGGGCCGATGCGGCGCGCGGTGTGGCCACCTTTGCCTGGGGCTAAACACACCGCAATCACGCAATCCGTTTCGGCTGTGGCCGTCCATTCTGTGCCGTTCGGCAGATACAGGCAGTGCGGCGGCGTCTTTTCGAACACGTTCATCCGATCGCCCAGAACACCCCAGTCTCGGTCAGCTCCGGCGATGCGGGCCTTGCCCTCGACCATGACCAGAATGACCTCGCGATCACCCGTCGCCTCGGCCACTGTATCGCCTGCCCGCAGGTGGTAAAGCGCAAACCCGACGTACCTCCACCCGGCACTTGCCGGAGTGATGTCATGCACTTTACCTCTGGTCCCAAAGGGCTTTTTGAGCAGGTCCGCCATGTGTTTTTCTCCGTGTGGGGCGGGCTTTGAAGGCCCGCCCGTATTCCTTCAGGCAACTTGCCTTGTTTGCAGCGCCGAGAATGTTTCGGTCAGTTGTTGTTCGGTCCAGCCTTCAGACACAGCACGTCGCAAAATATAGGCCTGACTTTCCGGTGCGTTGCCGCCGACCGGTGGGTCCGTATCCAGATTGGTCGGGAACGGGTATCCCTCTGCCGTGGCCGCGATGGCTGCATCCAGTTCGGCCCCTTTCATCTGTCCGCGTTGTTTCAACGCAATAAGCGAAGGAAACACCGCCTCAGACATGGACCGCCGGTCAACGGTTTCCATCGCGCGACCGAAAGCGGAGGAGATTTGCAACAGGTTCGCCATCCGGTCGATATCCGCACTGCGATTTTCACCAGCCGCATGGAACAGTGCCGGGTTGAAGAACACTGCATCGCCCTTGTCCAGCGCCAGTTGGATGTAGCTGTCTTCGAAATACTCGCGATGACCCTCGTCATGAAACGCCAGATAGCCCGGCGGATAAAGCTGCGAGAACGGCAGCAGCTTGGTTGGCCCGCTTTCGACCGGCATGTCGCAATGGGCAATAGCCCCCTGCAATGTCAGTGATGCCGTCACAAGATGTGCGTGCACTGGATAGCGCGCAGCACTTTCTGCGCTCTGGAATCCAAGATGGTAATCCCTATGCGCCTGCTGCGCTTTACCACCCGGTCGCACCTGATTGATCTGTGCCGTGACCTGATAGTTTGGCCCCAACCACGCCTCGCAGGCTGCAGCAACAGCCGTGTTCCCGAAATAAAGGGCAAAACCCTCGGGGTCGCGCAGACATTGCTTTTGGAGGGCGTTCCAGATCCGATCATTGGCCCCGGACGCCGCAAAGTGGTCGCCCTCTCCCGCGCCGCTTTGTCTTTCGTCAACTATGATCTGGCGAAAGACATCGGTTGCGCGGTCAATCACGGACGTATCGGCGAACGCACGTTTCAGAACGATTACGCCCGACGATTTGTCCAACACATGGCCCCACTCAGCCAGCAGAGCCTTGCGCTTACCTACGTTTTCCAGCGCAGGGCGCAATTCGTCCATGTAATAGACTGGAACGTTCTTTTCGATCGTGGCGGCGTACGGGGCGACATCGGCTGTAAGGTTCTGCGAGGTCAACACCTTGAATTCATCCAGATCACAGGATTCCCGGTCGAAATAGCCGACAAAACCTAGCTGCTGATCTACCATGAGAGTTCTCCTTTTTCATGGCTTAGGTGTTAACCCCGTAGGGAGCGTTGTTACGCCTGGACCTCCAATCCTGCCTGTCCACAGACGTCGAGAATTTGCTCGTAGCCTTTCTTGGAATATTCGTATGGCGGTGCCTTGGCCGGGTCCTGTTCGGCCTCGACAACGATCCATCCGTTGTAATCCAAGGTTTTGAGGGCATTCGCCACGGCTTGAAAGTCGATACATCCGTCACCTGGCACGGTGAATGCTCCAGCGACGACCGCATCGAGAAAGCTGCGATCATTCTCCTTTACGTCCTGCACCACAGCCGGGCGGATATCTTTGAAATGCACGTGATGCACACGGTCGCCCCAGCGTTTGAGGGTCGCCATCACATCGCCGCCGCCAAACAACAAGTGTCCAGTGTCAAAGCACAGGTTCACCTCCGTGCCCGAACCTTCCATCAACCAGTTCACGTCATCTTCGGTCTCGATGATGGTACCCATGTGATGGTGATAGGCCATCGGCATCCCCTGATCGGCCATCCACTTGGCCAGCTCGGTGATCTTGGCGGCATAGGCTAACACTTCGTCTTTAGATAGCTTGGACCGGTTGTTCACCGGCGTACCAGCCTGACCCTGCACGGTGTTCGAGCATTCCGCATAGACGATACACGGACTGTTCAGGGCCACGAATTGTTCAACTTGTTCCCGCACAGCCTCACGTTCCGCCTCGAAATCGTTGACCAGTGACGCACCCGAGCACCACCCGCCACAGAGCGCGATGTCCTTGCCTTCCAGATAGGCACGCAACCCTTCGGTATCGCTGGGCATCCGCTGACCACGCTCCACACCGGTGTATCCGATCTCGCGCGCCTCTTTCAGCGCCTGTTCCATCGTGTACGCCGCCGTCAGGTCCGGCAGGTCATCATTCTGCCAGGCGATCGGAGAAATCCCGATTTTCACGCTCATTTCGTGTTTCTTTCCTTGATCGCCAGCTCATAGGCCGCGCGTTTTTCGTTCACTTCGGGGCGGATGCTGACTTCCGGAACCGCCACTTCCCACCAAGTGCCGCCGTATTCGGTCGAGGGGTACGGATCGGTGTCGATAACCACCACATAAGGCCCTTTGATATCGCCACGCTTGTCAAGCGCGTCTTCCAGTTCCGCAATCGAGCTGACCTTGACCGAGGTCGCGCCCATTGCCGCGGCGTGGGCCGCGAAATCGATGGCCGAGGGGTTCTCGTGCACAGCATGATCCAGCAGATTGTTAAACTCGGCTCCACCTGTGCCCATCTGCAGACGGTTGATACAGCCAAAGCCGCGATTGTCGGTAATGACCACGGTGAACGAGATGCCCATCATCGCAGCCGAAGCCATTTCCGAGTTCGCCATCATATAGGTGCCATCGCCGGTAAAGCAGATCACATCTCGATCCGGTTGCGCCATCTTGATGCCCATCGCACCGGCAATCTCATACCCCATGCAACTGAAACCATATTCCATGTGATAGGCACCCGGGCGCGGCGCTTTCCACAGCTTGTGCAGTTCTCCGGGCATGGTGCCCGCCGCGCACATGACAACAGTATCGTTGTTCGAGGCTCGCTGAACCGCACCAACCACCTGCATATCGGTCGGCAGCGCATTGCCGTCGCCGGGGGCATCCGTCAACTTGTCAACCTTGCCATACCAATCACCCTTAAGTGTATCTGCCACAGGATCGGCACGGTATCCTTGCAAAGCCGAACCCAGCTCCTCAAGCCCAACGCGCGCATCTGACTGCAGGGGCATCGCGCCGTGCTTTTCAGAATCATAGGCAGCGGTATTCAGGCAAATCATTTCGCGCTGTGGGTTCGAAAACAGACCCCACGAGCCGGTCGTGAAATCCTGCAGGCGAGAGCCAACCGCCAATACCAGATCAGCCTCAGCGCAGACCGAGTTTGCCGGTTCGCCACCGGTCACGCCCACGGGTCCAAGGTTCAGTGGATGATCCCATGCCAGCGCGGACTTGCCTGCTTGTGTCTCGGTGATCGGGATATTGTGCGTTTCCACGAAACTCTGCAGTGCGTTCGTAGCGCCAGAGTAGTGAACGCCGCCACCCGCCACGATAACCGGGCGCTTTGCCGCTTTGATGGCAGCGACGGCGCGGGACAGTTCACCTTCGTCAGGGCGAATACGACGTTGATACCAGACGCGGGGCTCAAAGAAGCTTGCAGGATAGTCGTAGGCCTCGGCCTGAACATCCTGACAGAAGGCCAGTGTTGCCGGTCCGCAGTCGGCCGGGTCCGTCATCGTGCGGAAAGCCCTTGGGAGTGCGGTTAGCAGATGCTCCGGCCTTGAGATGCGGTCGAAGTAACGGCTGACAGGTTTGAAACAGTCGTTCGCGCTGACCGTTCCGTCCCCAAAGCTCTCGATCTGCTGCAACACAGGATCAGGACCGCGCGTCGCGAAGATATCCCCGGGGATGATCAACACCGGCAACCGGTTCACATGTGCCAAGGCGGCGGCTGTCACCATGTTGGTCGCGCCCGGCCCAATGGACGAGGTCACTGCCATCGCGCGCGTGCGCCGCATCTGCTTCGCATACGCGATAGCACAATGCGCCATCGTCTGTTCGTTATGGCCGCGATAGGTCGGCAGGCTGTCTTTCACAGCATGCAGCGCCTCGCCCAGGCCAGCCACGTTGCCGTGGCCGAAAATAGCCCAGACGCCTGCGATAAACGGTTCTCCGGCCTCATTCATCTGCGCGCCCAGATAGCGAACCAGAGCTTGCGCTGCGGTCAGTCTGATAGTTTTGCCCATATTGATCCCTTTCAACTCAAGGCCACCCGGCCAGTCCGTTGAATACCAGTTTTTCGAAAGCTGGGTCTGCGCGGGACCGCGTCAGACCGTTCCGCCCAAAGACCCTTCCAGCTGGGCCAATTCCTGACCACCTGCCATCAGGTCCTGTAGTTCTTCGGGCGAAATCTCACCCCGTTTGGCGGTGCCCAGAGTTTTACCCCGGTTCAACACCGTAAACCTATCACCGACGGCCAGCGCATGACGAACATTGTGGCTGATGAACACCACACCCACACCCTGACTGCGCACTTTGTCGATGGTCGCCAAAACGTTCGAAGTCTGGCGCACGCCAAGAGCCGATGTAGGTTCGTCCAAAATCAAGATTTTCGCGCCAAAATGCACGGCGCGTGCAATCGCAACCGTCTGACGCTCACCACCTGACAACGTACCCACAGCCTGATCGGGACCACGCAGGTTGATGCCCATTTTGCGCATCTCTTCCATGGTGATTTCGTCGGCCAACTTCTTGTCGAAAAAGCTGATCCCCGCGACCTTGCGAGTGGGTTCATTGCCCATGAAGAAGTTGCGGCTAACGCTCATCAGCGGGATCATAGCCAGATGTTGGTGCACCGTTGCGATCCCGGCTTCGATGGCATCACGCGGGTCCTCAAAATGCATAGGTTTGTCTTCAAAGATGATCTCGCCAGCTGTCGGCTTATGGACCCCGGACATAGTCTTGATGAAGGTCGATTTACCCGCGCCATTGTCACCCAGAAGGCAGTGACACTCACCCGGTTTCAGATCAAAGCTGACCCCGGCCAGAGCGATCACAGAGCCAAAGTGCTTTTCAATGTCGATCATCCGGATGATCGGATCCTGACCCTGCACATCACCGTGATGGAAATTGGTATCTTCGGTCATCTCAGCGTTCTCCTGTGATGATGCGACGGATGTAGGTATTCAGGATCACGGCACCCAACAGGATCATGCCCAGAAACACCCGGAACAGAGAGCTTTCGACCCCGGCAAAGAACAGCCCCTGCTGCACCACACCAAAGATCAGGGCACCAAGTGCCGCCCCAATGACGGAGCCATATCCGCCGGTCAGCAGCGCACCGCCAATGACCACGGCGATGATTGCTTCGAATTCCTTCAACAACCCGCGATCCGCACCAGCGGAACCGAATTCCATCACCTGACAGGTCGCAAAAACTGTCGCGCAGAATGCGGTAAACATGAACATCAGAACTTTGACCCTGTTGACCGGAACACCCGAGTTTCGGGCAGCCTCAGCGTCACCGCCAGAGGCGAAAATCCAATTGCCGAATTTTGTTTTGGTCAGAAGCACATGGCCGAAGATGATAAGCACGATGGCCCAAATGATCAGCATGGGGATCCCATCAACCACCGGCTGACCCTCGCGCGTACCGCGTTCGAAAGTTTCTATTATGCCGTTATCGCCCAACCAGGCGAAAAAGCCCTGCCCAATCTTGCCGCCAAACACCGATGCCAACCAGTCACCTTCGGCCACATCCCGGATGCCACCAATGATGGTTTTCCGCTCGATGGTTTGCGGCAGGAAAATGGTAAAGCCACGCAGGATGAACAGGAAGGCCAGCGTCACGATAAAGCTGGGCAATCCGGTGCGCACGACGATAAAGCCGTTCAGCGCCCCAATTGAGACGCAAAGTACAAAGGTCACCATGATGGCAATCCAAACCGGCCAGCTAAGAGTGACCGAGAAAATTGCGATCATCATGCCCGCGAATCCGATCATTGAGCCGACGGAAAGGTCAAACTCACCCGCGATCATAAGCAAACAGGCTCCAACAGCGATGATCATGAACTGCGCGGAGACCACGGACCAGTTCATCACGCCCTGACTGGTGAACATGCCGCTGTCAAAAGCAAACAGCAGGAAAAACGTGAATACCGCGACTGTGCCGACCATTCCGCCCAATTCAGGGCGTATCAGGGCCTGGCGTAGAGGTGATATCTCTTTTACCCGCTCGTCACCACCGACTGCGGATTGCGCTGACTCAGCCATTGTTGCCTCCTTGGCGCGTTCGTCTGAATGCTTGCATCAGGTGGTGCGGACACACGTCATGCGTCCGCACCGTTTTGAAGATCAGCGGTATTCGCCCGCGAACTCTTCGATCTTTTCCAACCCGTCAGCGGTCACGAAACCGGGACCAGAGTTGATGTTGTTGCCCGGCAGCACGCCGTAACGGTGGTAGTTCGTCATCACGACAACTGGCAGGTAGGCTTGCAGGAAGGGCTGCTGGTCAATGCCCCACTGGATCACACCACTTTTGATGCCTTTGACGATTTCACCACCCAGATCAAAGGTGCCGAAGTAGATGTCACCTGCCATACCATTTTCTTCCAGCGCCAGAATGGTTGGGTCAGCCGAAACCGGGCCAAGCGTCAGAACGGCGTCAGTGTCGGGGTTTGCTGACAAGTAGGCCAGAACGCGGTTCTTGATCTCGGCCGGATCCTGTCCTGCGTCGATCATCTGCTCGCCCAGTTCGATGCCCAGACCGTCTGCAAAGCCCTGGCAGCGTTCTTGGCTGGATGGCTGCACGATATAGTGGTTTACGCACAGGAACGAGCTGATGCCATCGCCTTTGGCGCGCTGGCCAGCGGCCAATCCAGCGTCATATTCCGGCTGGCCGACATACATCAGCGCACCAACTTCGCGCGCCTTTTCCGGCGTGCCAGTGTTCATGATGATGACGTCGATACCGGAATCCACGGCGGCTTTGATCGGACCTTCCAGAATGTCCGGGTCGGCCAGCGTAGTGATGATACCATTGGGTCCCGAAGCGGCGGCTTGATCGATGATCCGCGCCATGTCGGCAAGGTCGCCGGTGGGCGGGTTGCGATATTCAACCTCGACACCCATCTGATCGCCCGCCAGGGCAATACCGTTCTTGATGGTGTTCCACCAGCTGTCGCTGTCCGGAGCATGGCTGACCAGAATATACTTCTCGCCTTCTGCCGCAACGCCTGTGGCGCCGGCAAATGCGACTGCGCTGGCCATCAGCACACCTTTTACGATTTTTTTCATTTCCATTCCTCCCAATAGAAAATTCAATCTTGGTGCCGGGTCTGCCCGGCCATTCGGCTAAACCGAATCTCGTCTGCTCCGATCGGTGATCGGGCTTCCTTCAGTTTCCGGATATCCGATCATTTTGCAACCGGTTTCAAAAAACTTCCTCCATCGCAACCGGCCTTCCGGACTTTGCCGAGCGCGTTGCAGCTTCGGCCATCGCCAACGCCGCGACACCATCCTCAAGTGTTACCGGCACGTCCGAGCCGGACTGAATGGCGCGCGTAAACGCATCCCATTCGGCGCGGTAAGCGGCCATGTAGCGTTCAAGAAAGAAATATGTTGGCTTCGCTCCGGTCACGCCGTCAGCCGTTGATTTAACAACCGAATTCTCAAGGACATTATGCGCTTGCAAAAGGCCCCTTGAGCCCAGCAGTTCGACCCGTTGATCATACCCGTATGCTGCCCGCCGCGAGTTCTTGATAACAGCGAGGCTACCATCCGGATAAGTCATTGTTACCACAGCCGTATCTACGTCACCGGCCTGCCCTATTTCCGGATCGACGATCGAGGTTCCCACGGCTGAAATGGTGACAGGAATTTGCCCCGTCAGGTAGTTGGCCATGTCAAAATCATGGATCATCATGTCCCGGAACAACCCGCCCGATACCTTGACATAACTCACCGGAGGCGGCGCCGGATCAAACGACGTTATGCACAACAACTCAGCTTTCCCGACCTCGCCACCATCATAGGTGGTTTTCAGCGCCTGGAAATTTGGGTCGAAGCGACGGTTGAAACCAAGCATGACCGGTTGACTAGTCGCGCCCGCGGCTTTTTGGCAAATTTTTGCTCGCTCAAGGTCCAGATCTACGGGTTTTTCGCACAGGACTGCTTTGCCGGCCTGCGTTGCCGCTTCGATCAAGTCGGAATGCGTATCTGTAGGCGTTGCGATCAGAACCGCATCAATCGTTGAATCACCGATAATCTCGTCAGAGCTTTGCACCCTGGCGCCGTACTCAGCAGCCAGACCGACAGCGGCATCATTCACCGCGTCTGAAATAGCCGTCAATTCGGTTTTGGGGTGTGCCGAAATCGCTTCCGCATGCACGCGACCAATACGTCCGGCCCCCAGCAATCCGATCTTCAACATACGGTCCCCCGAATCAATTCTCAGGTGACACAATCAATATTTTTGCAACCGGTTGCAAGAATTAATTTCGACGGCCCTATTCTGCTTTGAAAGGCTCAAGGCTGTCTCGGAACTGCTCGATGAATTCCAGCGTCACTAGTGAAGGTTGTTTCAAAATCGGGCGAACAAGCGAGAGAGTATGCGGCAAGAATGGCTTGAACGGTCGATAGCTTAATCCGTGCGCTGCGTATTGGACGGCGTCCAGTTCGCTCACGACGGAAACGCCAACGCCTTTCACGGCCAATTCACATGCCGCCGTGAACTGCCTGACTTCAATATGGGAATTCAATTCCACATTGGCACTTTGAAATGCTTTTGAGAGCCGTCCGAAAAAGTCGCTGTCGCGTCGTGTGTGGATAATTTTGCTATTCACGAGGTCCGCCGGTGTGACCTCAGAGAGGTTTTCCAATTCACTTCCAGTGGGGAACACACAAACCGTCCGGACCTCGATATCCCAGCTTTCAACGGCGGGATGACCGTTAAAGCTGTCGGTGATCCCGAAATCATACTGCTCGCCGATCATCCATTCAAGAATGCGCTCAGGTCTGTCAGGTTCGATCGTCAGGGTGACGCCGGGCCGATCCTTCAAGAATCTGGCGACAACATCGGGCAAATGGCTGGTGGCGAACCCGGGCAGGCATGCAACACGGATGTGCCCTGCTTTGCGCTGTGTGATGTCCTGGCTGACGTCAGAGATTTGCCTCATCAGTTCCAGAACACGCTCGACGCTGGGCAAAAGATACCGAACCTCCTGCGTTGGCACCAACCGGCCTTCGCGGCGATCGAAAAGCTGAAACCCAAGTGACTTTTCAAGATCCGAAAGCAACCTGCTGACGGCTGGCTGGCTCACCCCCAGGTCGGTCGCTGCCGCCGTGACAGAGCCGTTGGTGGTGACAGCCATAAGGGCTTCTAACTGCCGGACCCTAAGAATTTGACTCATTACCGATCCCAATCTGCCGCCCCCGCCTCATAACATTATGTTATTTTTTTATCCAGTAAATTGGGCTTGAATTATATTTCTGTAACGTTAACGTCGTGAAATCGTCATGTGTGCCGTTTACCCGTTGCGGTCGGTATTCAACGAAGCATCGAACCTGATGCATGGGAGGAATCATGAAAAAGAATTTTCTCGGCGCTCTTGCCGTTACAACTGCCTTGTCCCCAGTGGCGGCAATGGCACAAACCGAGGTTCAGTTCTGGCACGCCTTTACCGGCCGCCTTGGTGAGCTTGTCAAAGCCCAAGTGGAAGAATTCAACGCCAGTCAGGACGAGTTTGTCGTGGTCGAAAGCCACAAGGGCAACTACTCGGAAACCCTGAACGCGGGGATCGCTGCCTTCCGCGCCGGTGAGCAGCCGCAAATCCTGATGGTATTCGAGGTCGGCACGGCAACGATGATGTCAGCCGAAGGTGCGATCCGACCGGTCTACGAAGTGATGGCTGAAAGTGGCGCGTCTTTTGATCCCGACGCATATATCGGTGCCGTCAAAGGGTACTATACGACCACTGACGGGGACATGCTTTCGCTGCCCTTCAACTCATCCACACCGGTTCTGTGGGTCAACCGCGATGCGTTCGAAGCGGCAGGCGTTGATCCAGACACGGATCTGTCCACTTGGGAAAAAGTTGGTGACGTGCTTGAGCAGTTGAAAGCTGGCGGCGAAGAGTGCCCGCTGGTCACAGCATGGCAAAGCTGGATCCATCTTGAAAACATGTCGGCCTATCACGACGTTCCATTCGCGTCTCAGGACAACGGTTTTGCCGGACTGGATACCGAACTGATGCTGAACGGTCCGGCGCAGGTGGCACACCTGACCGCGATGGGTGACTGGGCCAAGGATGGCAAGTTCATCTACACCGGTCGCAGAAACGAAGGTGGCGCGAACTTCCGGTCCGGCGAATGCGCATTGTTCACTGAAAGTTCGGCAGGTTACGCGGGCATCAAGGCAGAGGCCGAATTCGACTTTGACGTCCGCCCGCTGCCCTACTGGGAAGCCGTCACAAGTGAACCGCAGAACACCATTATCGGTGGCGCATCCCTTTGGGTAATGGAAGGTCATGACCCTGAGGAGTACAAGGGCGTCGGAGAGTTCCTAAGCTTCCTGTCATCGTCTGACGTGCAGTCGGCCTGGCACCAGAACACCGGCTACCTTCCGATCACGGCCGAAGCGGGTGACGCGACACGTGCGGCAGGTTTTTATGACGAAAACCCCGGCACCGACATCGCTGTGATCCAGATGACCGCGAAAGAGCCGACCGCAAATTCCAAAGGTCTTCGTCTGGGGTCATTCGACCAGATCCGCGGTATCATCGACGAAGAGCTTGAGGCTGTCTGGGCCGGTGAGAAAACTGCTCAGGAAGCGATGGATAGCGCGAAGGAACGCGGTGACGCGTTGCTGCGCCGATTCGAATCCGCCAATCAATAAGTCATAACTTCATGCGGGCCCTTTTCGGGCCCGCATTATCTTTCTTCGGTGGAAATTCAGGATGGAAAAACGCGTCACCTTTCGCGGCTGGCTATTGCCATTGGCGCTGATCGCCCCACAGGTCATCATTTCCGCCGTCTTCTTCTTTTATCCCGCCGGTCAGGCGGTGTGGCAGTCCCTGTTCATTCCCGACCCGTTTGGTCTGTCGTCGCAGTTTGTGGGGCTCGGCAACTTTGAGTTCCTGCTGAGCGACAAGTATTATCGCGCATCTTTCGTCACAACCGCCGTGTTTTCGACGCTCGTGACGCTCTGTTCAATGATTCCGGCGCTATTTCTGGCAGTTATCGCAGATAGGCTCATTAAAGGCTCGGGTGTTTATCGCACATTGCTGATCTGGCCTTATGCCGTGGCCCCCGCCGTGGCTGGTGTGCTGTGGCTGTTCATGTTTAATACACGCGTCGGTGTGGTGGCGTGGTATCTCAGCCAGCTTGGCTATGACTGGAACCATGTCCTGAACGACACCGAAGCTATGGGGTTGGTTGTCGTCGCCTCGGCCTGGGGCCGCATCAGCTATAACTTCCTGTTTTTCTTTGCAGCGCTGCAATCCGTTCCCCGCTCGGTCATCGAAGCGGCGGCGATTGACGGCGCGCATTTCTGGCGCCGGTTCTTCACGATTGTGCTGCCGCTGCTGTCTCCGACTGCATTCTTCCTGCTGGTGGTGAATGTTGTCTATGCCTTCTTTGAGACCTTCGGAGTGATCCACACGATCACTGGCGGCGGCCCGCAACAGGCGACGACGATCCTAGTCTACAAGGTCTTCTCAGATGGGTTTGTCGGGCAGGATCTTGGGTCATCTTCGGCACAATCTGTAATCTTGCTGATTGTTGTTGGCCTACTGACCGTCATTCAGTTCAAATACGTGGAAAAGAGGGTGCATTACTGATGGCAGCCCAACAACACGGAATGGTCGAAAAACGCGGCGTAGGCATCTGGTTTACCCATGCATTCATGATCCTAGGCGTTTTGATCATCTTTTTCCCGATCTGGCTGGCCTTTGTTGCTTCAACCGTGACCCAGGCCGATATCGTCTCGCCACCTATGCCCGTGGTGCCAGGTGATCAGTTCTGGGTGAACTACAAAGCGGCGCTGTTCTCGGGGGTAAACGTGCCCGTCGCAACGATGCTTTTCAACAGCCTGGTGATGGCCATTGGCATCGCGGTGGGCAAAATCATCATCTCCCTGCTGTCAGCGTTTGCGATTGTCTACTTCAAGTTTCCCGGCCGTACGACGTTTTTCTGGCTGATCTTCCTGACCCTGATGCTGCCGGTCGAGGTGCGGATTGTTCCAACCTTCGAGGTTGTTGCCGGGTTTGGCATGCTCAACAGTTACTACGGTCTGATCTTCCCCCTGATTGCCTCGGCAACGGCGACCTTCCTGTTCCGTCAATTCTTCCTAACCATCCCTGATGAACTGGCCGAAGCTGCCCGCGTGGATGGAGCCCGCCCGATGCGGTTCTTCATCGACATCGTGGTGCCCATGAGCCGGACCAATATCGCGGCGCTGTTCGTGATCTTGTTCATCTACGGCTGGAACCAATACCTGTGGCCGCTGCTGATCACGACAGACCCTGAAATGAACACCATCGTGATGGGCATCAAGCAGATGTTCCCGTCGGGTGATGATTTTGCGCATTGGCCCACAATCATGGCGACCTCAATTCTGGCAATGATCCCGCCGGTCATCGTGGTGGTGTCGATGCAAAAGCTCTTTGTCCGCGGCCTTGTCGATAGCGAGAAATAAGAAATGGCAACAGTAACCCTAGAGAACGTCAAAAAGAGTTTTGGCCCGACGGATGTGATCCACGGTATTGATGTCAATATCGCAGACGGAGAGTTCATTGTGATCGTCGGCCCCTCCGGCTGCGGTAAATCCACACTGCTGCGGATGGTGGCAGGGTTGGAAACGGTTACGTCCGGGGAAATCCGGATCGGCGAGGAACGGGCCAACGACAAAGAGCCAATGGATCGGGACATCGCGATGGTGTTCCAGAACTATGCGCTCTACCCGCACATGTCCGTGCGTCAGAATATGGGTTACGGCCTGAAGATTGCCGGACTTCCCAAAGATCAGATCGATCAAAAGGTGACTGCCGCGGCAAAGCTATTGCAGTTGGAACCTTTGCTGGATCGTAAGCCCAGACAACTGTCTGGCGGTCAACGCCAAAGGGTGGCCATGGGCCGTGCCATTGTCCGCGAACCGGCAGTCTTCCTGTTTGATGAGCCACTCTCGAACCTCGATGCCAAACTGCGTGTTCAGATGCGTCTGGAAATCCGTGAGCTCCAGGAAAAGCTTGGAGTCACCTCCCTGTACGTTACGCACGACCAGGTCGAGGCCATGACGATGGCGGACAGGATGATCGTGATGAATGGCGGTATCGCCGAGCAGATTGGAACGCCACTGGAAGTTTACGAAACACCCAGAACTCTGTTCGCGGCGCAGTTTATTGGCAGCCCTGCGATGAACGTGTTTGATGCCCGCCGTGAAAACGGGACGGTCAAGATCGAAGAAATTGAGGTTGGCGCATCTCAGGGGCCTGATATCGCAGTAAAGTTGGGGATACGACCAGAGCATCTGTTGTTGGATGAAAACGGTCCGCTGGAAGCTACGATTCAGATTGCGGAACCGTTGGGGGCAAACACACTATTGCACGGTCAGCTCAAAGGCTCTGGCAGCGCGATTACGATAAGCCTTCCAGGTGTCCACCCAATCGAAGGCCAGCATCCGAACATGCGGTTTTTGGTTGCCTCAGAGAACATGCACCTGTTTGACCACTCAACCGGCGAAAGGCTGCAAAGCTGATGACGTTTCCACAGGTTGAAGCCTTTCGTGGCGGTGAAAACCTGATCCGGGTTGTAGGGCACCGGGGTGCACGCGGCGTTTTACCTGAAAACAGCATGATTGGCTTTGACTTTTCGCTGTCCATCGGCGTCCCGCTCCTTGAGTTTGATGTCGTTCTGACGGCAGATGACGTTCCGGTCATAACCCATAACCACCGGCTGCACGCGCCGACATTTCGTGACGCCAATGGTCGATTTTTGGTGGGAGAAGAGCCAAAGGTTTCCTTGTTGACCCTCGAACAGATTCGGCAATTCGACATCGGACGGTTGGACGGGCACTCCGCCTACGGTCGTCGTTTTCCAGACCAGGCCCAAATGGACGGTGTTCGTGTTCCAACGCTGATGAACCTGCTGGAACTGGTCGATGACCCAAAATACCGCGATGCCTGTCTGATGCTCGAACTAAAGTCAGATCCCGATTTGGCACATGATGCGTTTTACAGACAGAACTTCGTCGGGCGGGTTCTTCTAGACGTTCGCGCCAAGGATTTGTCGTCGCGTGCGGTTCTGCACAGCTTTGACTGGGCTTTATTGGAAGAATGTCGGCGACAGGCCCCTGATATGCCATCTTCGTACCTGACGCAGCTTCCCGATAACGCGGACGATGTGGGCGAAGACTCATCAAAAACAGTTTGTCCAGACTTTCGTGGCCGTCACGATGAAATTCCAAAGTTGGTCAAGGAAGCCGGCGGTGCGCTTTGGTGTCCGTATTTTGCGGATGTGACTGCTGAAAATGTTGATTATGCAAAATCGTTGGGCCTGTGTGTTGCAGTGTGGACAGTCAACGAACCCGACGACATAGACAGGATGATCAATCTTGGTGTGGATGCAATCGTGTCGGATTATCCCGGACGGGTTCAAAGACATCTTTCGGATTTCGGCATCAGGTGGAATGCCGCGCTATAGGACAGCCAGACATTGCATGAATTCAAACGGCACCGTCCTGTCCCGACATAAAAAACGGGCGTCCAATCCTCTCCCTAGACCTCACGCCATAGGAAAGATCAGGTCGAATTCGATTTGCGGTGCCGGCCAATCCAAAGGCCCCATTTCGGATCCGAATATGTCCGCCGCTGCTGATCCGCCCGAGCAAAAAGTTCTTTCACAACAGACGCATATTCCGGATCATCTGCCACGTTCACACGTTCATCAGGGTCATTCGCCAAATTATTGAGCGTATGTCCAAACCCATAATAGGTGGGCTGAAGGCGGCGCATGAAATTCCATCGGCGGGTTCGGATCGAGCGCTTTTCCTCCTGCTCCATGAAAATCTCATCGGTCCAATCGACCGTATCCTGTTCAAGCAGAGGCCGCATCGTACCCGCGAGGCTTTCCCTCACCCCAATAGTCTAGCGCCAATGTAATCAAGCACCGTGGCAGTGATGTTCGTTATCCCAACCAGATGATCGCAAACCTGTCCCCAGCGCGGCGCGTACGGTGATGTGATGATCATCAGGATGCGGTTGGCCTCGCAATGCGTAATTGACGGCCAGCTAACTTCGCCATGAGCCCAAAAGCCATGCTCACCCAACGCCATGCTATGATCGGACGTATAGATCACCAGCGTATCGTCGGTGAGGCTATGCACCTCAGACGGACCTGTTCGGGTGCCTGTGACGTACGGCAAAGAAGATTTCAAACCGGAGATCTAAAGGGATAGCTCATATGCGCACATGGCCCGCAAAGGTCAGCTCAAATGCTTCTCAACAGATCCGTCATTGTTCCGAACGCAACCGCATCTGGTGGTGGGCGGCAATGCGACGAGATACATCTGTCGGATTGCCACAGGGATCAATTGCGCCAACTCTTACGAAGTAACCACGATCTATATCCGCAAGCGTATCGCAATACACCCGTGTCGACGAGGGCCGTTCAGCAAACTCCAACACTTGTTCGATACGTCCAAGCAGATTTTTCCGGTCCGTCGCAGGTTCGGCCGGGTTTGCGGCACCGCATTTGAAATGTACCGAGGCTTGCAAGCCGCGTGCCGACGTAGCCGAAGCGGTGGTCCGGATATTGATCCTGCTTAGGGGCAGCAACCGCGGCTATCGCTCCGAGATGCTGGATCGGCGGTCTGATATCCTCACTCGGGAAGAGCCCTTTGCCGATCTATTGGTCGAACGCCGCCAGCATCTGCTGTATGAACAATCGATAATAGCAACGCTCGACACGGATGGCGCAGTAGAGACCTTGCCGAATCTTTTTT
Organism: Ruegeria sp. Alg231-54; assembly: GCF_900143525.1. Classification (GTDB taxonomy): domain Bacteria; phylum Pseudomonadota; class Alphaproteobacteria; order Rhodobacterales; family Rhodobacteraceae; genus Ruegeria. The sequence goes on from NZ_FREZ01000003.1 coordinate 370,345, forward strand.
CGCAACCCGAAGACCAGGCGCTGGCTGTGGCGCTGATCGACCGGATCATCGGTGAGGTCGCGGCCCCAACCGCAGAGCTGAAGGCAATGACGGGCGATCTGTGCCATGCGCTGAACCTGAAAACCCCAAAGGAGTTTGTCGAAAACCCCGCGAAACGGAAAACTAGGGGCGCCCGAAAGGGTCGCGAGATCTGAAAATTCAGGACACCGCACCAGTATTTTCAAGTTGTGTGACATCGCTTGCAAAGAGTGTCGGACGGTGCAGCTAGGTGGTCATTGTTAGGGCATGACCTTTCCAGAGATCATGCGCGCCTGCAGGGGCGTAGCGACGGATACTGCGGCGACCCCATAGGTTCCCGGCAACAATCAAGATGGTGACCGCCCCTGTGCAGCTTGAATTCCAAGCATCATGATCGCAATTGTCCCCCGCGTTTAACGTAACAATATCAATGATCAAAAAACAACTTGCGCTGGTCCGGAATCAACTTAAACAGAAAATATGAAATTCCACCAAAATCCCACTCTGCTTGAACTAGGAAACAGCCCTGTTATCGCGAAGGGAAACAGGCAATTCGTATATGAACACCCATTTGACAAGGGGTTGCTGTTAAAGGTTCCGCAACCTCACACGATGGATGAAGGTTCGAGGCTTGTAACCGACAAGTGGTATGACCGATTTTTTCGCAGAGCTACCGCTTTTAAGGGATTCATGCGTGAGTTCGATGAAGCCTTTTTTCTGATGGTCCGCCATCAGGATAGCCCGGACGTGATGCCCGTTTGTAGGGTGTTTGGCACCGCACCGACAGACAAGGGTCTGGCGTTGGTCTATGAACGCATTTCTGATCCGGATGGACAGCTTTCCCCAAGTCTGGGTCAGTTGATTGCCGAAGGTCGCCTCACCCCTCAGCATTTGAGCGATCTCAATAAACACTTCGACCAACTGTCAGATGAACGTGTCATCATAAGCAACAAGAACACTGGCAATCTTGTCTATCAAACATGGCCCGACGGATCCGGGCGATGGGTCTGGATTGACAGCTTTGGGTCTAAACAAGTCATTCCTCTGCGAAGATGGGTTCGCAGTTACAATGACCGCAAGCTCGGCCAAGTTCGAAAAAAGTTCTTTGACTTGATAGACGCTGCAAAGGGCTAGTCGTCTGACTAGACCAGTTGATTGGGTTCAACAGGCCCTTGTTTGGTTCGGCTGGGAAGGCGCCTATTCAGCTGGTGGCTTATGCAGCGAAGCCAAATCGACGCCAGTTGATTGCCGTAGAGCGGGTGTTATTAACCCAGACCAAATGACTGGCCCATGCGCGTGCGGCGGCGCTCGATGGATTTGCGGAATGCTAAGTCAGAAACCAGCGTCAGCGGAAACAACACTCTTTCGCCCAAGCCATCGATAACGACCAGTTTTCCATTGCGCTCTTGCGCCCGTACAATGTTTTCAAAACCCAGATCGCCCACGATAATCCGGCCACGTTCAAGGTCGTCCATGAGTTCCATGAATTCACCGTGCAGCTGCTTGCGCTCTGACAGGTCATCGCCCAATGCGGCCCGTTCCGATTCCAACGTTGGCGCCAAATCGCCATCAGGACCGGTCATCTTTTCGACCACCAGTGCTGGTCCTTGAGATGTTGCAGCGTACCCCATAAAATCCGCAAGGCGTTCAATCTCGGGGCAGCCTCGTGTCAACGCGGCTAAGTATTCGTTTGCTTCCCGGTTCCACTGACGCAGGTTGCCATAGCGTCTCTCGGCATAACGAGGAATCACGTGGTTGCGCACCGGTTCATCCACCCTGACTTTCAACAGCGCGCGCTCAATAAACGGATGCTGATAAATCTCGTAGTTGCGGCTTCCTCGCAATGGCCGAATTTTACTTAAGTCAATCATGTTGTTTTGCCGATCCTAATAACGAAGATCACCGATTACAGCCATCCTCTCAAACCAAGGTCTCCAATTAGTCCTTTTCATGTTTGAGGACAACCAGATGCCGAAACCAGACATTTATTACAGGCATCTTGCGGAACGTATCGATACGTGAATCGGTACGGTTCTTAAGTCCAGATATTGCAGATGTATTTGTTTGCCTTGAGGCCACTCAGTGTATTCAAATGGCGGACGTAGTTGAAGGCATCAAGGCAGTCTGTCAGATTCGAGCGAACCTGGTCTTGGCTTTCGCAGCGATGCCGTTTGACGGTTTCCTCACAAATCGGCGGCACAGCGTCTACAACTCTGGGGGCACCTCATGCTTCGTAATCTATGCGGAGGTCGCCATCGCCGAATAATCTTGCATGTGCTTCACGCGGCAAAGCAATGGCCTTTAACCACGTCTTCCGCTTGCTCATAGAATGCCTCAGGGTATCCACTATTGATAGCAGGCACTTAGGCTCTCGCTATCAAACGCGTCTGATCAGGTTTACCGGGCGGAAACAATTATCCCGCAGCCCGTGCGCCACAATCATCAAAAGTTTTTCTGACCATTCAGCCTCGCGCTATAGCCAAAGGCGATGGTTTTGAAGTTAGACGCATAGAGAGTGCGTTTTTCTCCCGAAATGAAGGAAAGTCCACGTCTGATCCTGATGCAAGTACTGTCACTGGCCGGGCAATCCAGAATATTGTTGATGGTTCTCTAAGTGATAACTCTTTCAAGACGTATTTATGATACGAGCAATCCCGATATTTTGTTGGCTCCGACCTGCAGCAATTTAACAAACTGCATTAAACTTTCCAAATTGTGGCGCTGGGTTGGAGCGTGAACTGACAGAGTGGCCACGAGCCTGTTGTTTTTATCTAGTACAGGAACAGCTACAGCAGCCATTCCCGGCATAAACTCCTCGTTGTCTGTCGAATATCCTTTTCGCGCAACATTGATGACTTCGGCGCGCAGAGTTTCAGGTTCAGTTAGAGTTTTTTTTGTATTTGGGTTCAGCTTACGAGCGGACATAAACCCGTCCAACGTGTTCTCACGAAGCGTGGACAGATACATCTTGCCGCTGGCCGTGCAATGAAACGGAACCTGAGTGCCAATCGGCAATTGAATCCTCAGGGGCCATTTCGTTTCTACCCGGTCCAGATATATCATTCCTTCCCTATCCGGGATGGCGAGGTTGCAGGTCTCGCCAATTTCATCGGCGATGCCCCGAAGGATCGCAAGGCGGGCTGTCCGAAGGTGCTCCGACGACACCGTGTTTACCGAAAGCTGCCGCAAACGTGGCCCGGGACCGTAAGACCGCCCATCCAGATCACGTTGAAGGAACCCTTCAGTCTCAGCCGTTTGAAGCAGGCGGTGGATTGTCGGCTTCGCCAGACCCAATGATTCAATCAGGTCTGACGGTTTGACTGCGACCCCGCGCTTTGCAACCTCTTCAAGAATAACCAGCAAACGCAGGTTCGTCGGGATTTGGGATTCTCTGTCTCGCGTGTCTGCGTTTGCCATCCCGCTAAACTCTAGTTGTTTGGCAACAAGATCAAGGCCAGATCAGGCACCAGTGAGACCAAAATCCACACAGACAGCAAAGCCACAAGGTACGGCACAGTGTAGCGCAGCAGCCGGAAGTAAGGCACGCCTGTCACACCGGACGCAACATAGAGGTTCAGGCCATAAGGCGGCGTGATGAAGCCAATCGACGCACCCACAAGGAAGATCACCGAAAAATGGATCGGATCGACCCCTACCGACGCAGCAATTGGCGCGAGGATCGGCGCAAGGATAATCGTGACCGGCAGACTTTCCAGCACCATGCCTGAGAAGAAGACGATGACCATCGATGTGAACAGAACCGCGTAATATCCCCCCATCGAAGTCACGAAATCTCCGATAGTTTGTTGTGCTCCAAGCAGCGACAGAATTTGCTGCATGACCACCGAGATCGCAATCAGCGGCGCAAGGATACCCGTGATCTGAGCCGAACGGATCACGATCGAGGGGATCTCAGGGATCGTGAAACCTTCGACAACCAGCATTTCGGCAAAGCTTTTGTCTGTGGGCGAGATATTATCCCGCGCGCCCATGATCCGGTTGATCGGATAGCTCACCAAGCCCGCGATGACACAGAAGCCAACGGTAACACCCGCCGCCTCGGTCGGTGAGAATTTGCCTGTATAGATGCCCCAAAGCACGAGGCCGATGGCGAAAAAGCCGAGCCATGCACCAAATGCCGTTTTGAGAATCCGGTTCAGTTGCAGTGGGATCAGGTGCCCCCACCCGTTGATCCGACAGATGATCCAGCACGCAAATTGCATGCCAAAGACCATAAGCGCACCAGGTATGATACCGGCGACAAACAGCTCGGAAATGGGCAGGTTCATCAAGAACCCGTAGACGATGAAGATGATGGATGGCGGGATGATGATCCCGACCGTACCGCCCGCAGCCGCCGTGGCCGCGCTAAAGCGTTCGTCGTAGCCGCCTTTAACCATCTCAGGGTGCAGCATTGAACCGATAGTTGCGGTCGTTGCAGAGTTCGATCCGGAAATCGCCGCAAACAATCCACATGCCCCAAGGGATGCCATAGCCAGCCCGCCGCGTATCCAGCCTAAACAGGAATAGGCAAAATCACTCAGCCGCCGCGCGATCCCCGACTTGTTGATCAGGTCGCCGGTCAGGATGAACAGCGGCATCGCCAACAGGGCGAAGCCTTTGTTAAACACGTTCAGCAGCTCTGCACCCATATTGTCGAGTGTCAGACCCAGAACGAATGAGCATCCGATCACCCAGTAGCCGATGACCAGCAGTACCGGTACGCCCAACATGAACAAAAACGTGACGCCCAGCGAAATTAGTGTAACCAAAGTTCCGTCTGTCATCAGTCTGCCCCTATCACGGCCTGCTTGATCAGCGGCTCTCCGGTTTTCCAGTTGTGCAGGTCGTCAGCAAGATTCTGAAACACACGACCGACCATCAGAAAGAAGGACACAGGCGCGGCCAACAGAAACCACCATTGCATGATGTTGTCTGTCCCAAGCACGATCTGAAAGTTCGAGGCTGACAGCGCAACGAGGCGTGTTGTAGTCACGATGACGATTACTGCAAAGATGAACCACAAAATGGCATCCAAAAACAAACACGCCAGTTGACCGCCGCGCGGCATCGCGGTGCGAAACTCGCTGAAGCTAAGATGGGTGCGCAAGCGGACATTATAGGACGCACCAAACCAGGCCATTATCATGAAAAGAAGCGGGGGAATGGTGGTGGACCAGGGTTCCTGATCGTTGAAGACAAAGCGGTCGATCACACCCCAGAAGATGATCAGCGCAATGGCGAGGTACGAATACACCATGACCGACCGTTCAAAGTGGCGTTCAACAAAGGGCACTTTGCGATAGATCTGCATCACCAGAAGGCCGCCAAGAGCGGCGAAAATTGTGCCGACAACCCAGGCAGCGTCAGATTCCAATGCGGATTGAATCTCGAATGAATCACGGCTGAGCAAGGCGCCAAAAATTGCCCCGATATCTGCCCATAAAGACATGAACCCCGTCCTCCCAGTCGGTGTTTAGTGAAACCGGCCCGTGAAGGGCCGGCTCTAAATGTTAGATCAGGCCGCGCCCTTCCACCAACGGCGGGGCTCAACATTTTCGGGCAGTGTGTCTGCCGGAATCTCGCGCGCGATGTCGTAGATTTCCTGGTATGTGTCGATGCCACCAGCCCATTTATTCAGCCGTTCGCGCCACTGCGCCCATGGTTCAGGATTGAAGTTCGGCGCACACATTTCCTCGGCCAGTTTGATCTGATCATCCGCCAGGAAGGCAGGACGCACACCGTTTTCTGCGAAGATCGTGTTAGGCAATTGCGGCTCCGAGAATCCCACGGTATTCAGCAACGCTGCCTCATTTGCACCCTGAATCAAGGCCTGCGTGAAGTAGGACGATTCCATAACAGCGTCCTGCAGTTCACCACCAAGTCCGTCGAACACCTTGGCCGACATCGACGTATGTTCAGTGCCACAGAAGAACTTGAGATTCACCGATTGCGACACCACAGGTGACATGTTGGCATAAGCCACAGCCGAGGCCCAGGTTTCGGCCCCATCAATTAGGCCCGTCTTGAGCGCGTCCAGCGTTTCTTCCCATGCCACCGGTACCGGATTCAGGTTCAGTAGCTGCATGGCGATCCGGCCAAGCTGTGTCCCTGTCACACGGTTCTTGGTCCCGAACAGTTCTTCCAGTTTGGTGACTGTTGGCTTGTCAGCAAAGGTCGAGCCCATTTGCAGGCCGCGCAGTTCACAGTGGGTGAACAGGAATTTCAGCCCGTGGCGCTTTTCGAGGGGGTCTCGCAATATGCGCTGGCTTTCGGGGCTGTAGAAGAAATGATATTGGGCCGCCCTGCTGGGGAACATATAGGCATAGTCCAGCACGTTCAGATATGGCGCACCGCCAGCAGAGTTTTGGGTCGACGCCGCATAAATGTCGACGATTCCCTGCTGAGTCTTCTCTACACAGCTCAGTTGTCCGCAGATCTGGTTGTCGCCAATGAACTCGATCCGAATCTCACCGTCAGTGCGTTCTTCCAGATCTCGGGCGAATTCGATGGCCCCTGCCCGTTCGATCAGCAGGTTGCGCGTATTGAAGCCTGATGCACCGAATTTCAGCGTGTGTTTGGGCTCTTTCGAGAACCTTTTTTCATAAGTTGATTCTGCAGCTTGGGCCAAATTGGCCAAACTCATCGCGCCGCCAAAGCCACCCGCTGCCAGCAGCGTTGAGCTCATGCCATAACGCCCGGCTACACGAAAAAAATCCCGCCGTGAGACACCGCTTAGTTTCTTACCGATCTCCATTGCTTACCTCCCTGATCACAATTATTGAGACGTTTTGTATCAAAAAATGCTAGTATAGTTCCGGCAATTTGCATAGTGTTTTTTTCAGTTACCTTGGGAGGAGACCGTCATGGAGGTGGATTATGCAGTCGTCGGAGCAGGCTCTTCGGGCTGCGTCATTGCCAATCGGCTAAGCGCTGACCCCAGCACAACAGTGGCATTGTTGGAAGCTGGCGGAACTGACACCAACCCGTGGATTCACATACCGGTTGGATACTTCAAAACCATGCATAACCCCTCATTGGATTGGTGTTACCGCACTGAACCAGACCCAGGTTTGAATGGACGCTCGATTGATTGGCCGCGCGGAAAGGTTCTTGGCGGATCATCTTCGTTGAACGGGCTTCTCTATGTTCGCGGTCAGAAAGAGGACTATGACCGCTGGCGTCAGATGGGCAATGTCGGTTGGGGTTGGGATGATGTCTTGCCTCTGTTCAAACGCAGCGAGGATCAAGAGCGCGGCGAAGACGCATTTCACGGTACAGACGGCCCGCTGTCGGTATCCAACATGCGCATTCAAAGACCGATCTGTGACGCCTGGGTCGCCGCCGCCCAAGAAGCGGGTTACCCGTTTAATCCTGACTACAACGGGGCCGATCAGGAAGGCGTTGGTTACTTTCAACTGACCACTCGGAATGGTCGTCGTTGCAGTGCCGCCGTTGCATACCTCAAACCGATCAGGAACAGGCCGAACCTGAACATCATCACCCGTGCATTGGTAACCAAGGTCGAACTGGACGGCAAAAAAGCAACCGGACTTCTTTATCGCGACCGATCGGGTGAAGTGAAGTCGATCAAAGTGCGCCGCGAAATCATCTTGTCCGGTGGTGCCATCAACTCACCTCAGATCTTGATGTTGTCAGGCATCGGAGACCCGGATCAGTTGAAGGCCAACGGCATTGAACCCGTTCATTCGCTGCCCGGCGTCGGCAAAGGGCTGCAGGATCACTTGCAGGCACGCCTGGTCTTCAAATGCAACGAGCCAACGCTGAATGATGAGGTGCGCAGCCTGTTCAATCAGGCACGGATCGCGCTGAAATACGCACTATTCCGGGCAGGACCTATGACAATGGCGGCCAGCCTGGCCACCGGATTTCTGAAAACCCGCCCCGAGGTTCAGACACCCGACATTCAATTCCACGTTCAACCCTGGTCTGCCGACAGTCCCGGAGAGGGCGTGCACCCGTTTTCTGCCTTCACAATGTCCGTCTGTCAACTGAGGCCGGAAAGCCGCGGAGAACTGCGCCTAGATGGCCCCGATCCGGCCAACTACGTTAAGATCATTCCTAACTACCTGTCGACGGAAACTGATTGCAGAACCATCGTTGACGGCGTGAACATCGCGCGGGACATCGCCCGGCATAATCCACTGGCTTCTAAGATCTCTGAAGAGTTCCGACCAACCTCGGATTTATCCCGCGATGACTACGAAGGCACTTTGGATTGGGCGCGCTCGAATTCTGTCTCAATCTATCACCCGACAGGAACCTGCGCGATGGGCACCTCGGAAAGCTCTGTTGTGGACCCAAACCTGAAGGTCAAGGGAATCGAAAATCTCCGCGTCGCCGACTGTTCAATCATGCCGGAAATCGTCAGCGGCAACACTAATGCTCCAGCGATTATGATCGGTGAAAAAGCCAGTGAGATGCTATGCGCAAACAAGTGATTTTGGACATTTCATGACCTTCCTTATCCATGCCAGGAGCTAACCTGTATAAGATGGTCAGATTCCATAAGTTACACGGGCATGTCGAAGGCAATGGCCTACGGCGCTTACGCACCATGGACAGCCAGAATAGAACGCTCAAAGATTGCCTATTCTTGGGCCATTATTAAACCTCATACCAAACTGGCCTCTACCACAGAGACTGGCTTGAAACATGCCTGCCGCAGAATCAGCGGGACTTTGGCTCAAGAGCGGTAAAGTCAGCTATCGCCTCGCGGCAACCACGTTGCCATATCGCGGCTAGCCAGGTGGAAAAAGCGTCTGTGAACTGCGTGTCTCGGCCCAAGTCACCAAAATACTGGCTTTGTTCGACCCACAATATCGGATTGGCTTTAGAAGCCAGCGCAGTAATTTGCAAATGCTCCCAATGGGGATCGTTTGGGGCAATTTCTGAACCATCTTCGCGAACACCCGCACACATCCGGCACCAGAATGCTTCGGCCAGCGCAAGCCCATTTACGGACGACCTGGACGCAAGTGCATCTCGCAGCGACGGCAGTAAGAAACCCGGGTGTCGTGAAGATCCATCGAACGCCACGCGTCGTGTTGTGTCGTGGATAGTGGTATTGGAAAATCGCCTCTCAACCAACCCAAGATATTCGGCGGCAGTGGTTCCGGGGACGGCTTCGACCTGAGGCAGAATTTCTTCCGTCTGAACTTTCCTGAAAAACGCCACGATGTCCTGGTCCTGCATGCAGTCTGAAATCGTGGGCACATTCAGAATCTCCCCGACATTTGCGAGCAGTTGGTGGCCGCCGTTCAATATGCGCAGTTTCATCGCTTCATAGCTGTGGACGTCCTGCGTCAGTGTTACTCCAACTTGCTCAAGGGGCGGTCGTTCTTCGCAGAAATTGTCCTCAATCACCCATTGGCGAAAGTTCTCATGCGTGACCGGCGCACGGTCGTCGACGCCCAGTGCCCGGCATTGCGCTACGACATCCTCGGTCGTTGCGGGAACAATGCAGTCCACCATCGAGTTCGGAAATGCTCCATTCTGATCGATCCAATCGGCCAGATCCGGGTCGGATAGACGCGCCAAACCAACAACGCAGTTTCGCAGAATTCCACCGTTGCCCTGAAGATTATCGCAGCTGAGCGCGGTAAAGGGTTTCAAGCCATTTGTACGCCGTTGCTTGAGCGCCGCGACAATAGCTCCGAAAGCCGTACGCGGCTGGTCCGGGTTCTCGGCATCGTGCCGAATGTCTGCGTGATCCGTATCGAACGCATCAGTGTTGGCGTCCGGGAAATACCCACCTTCAGTTACAGTCAGCGACACAATTCGTATGGCAGGGTCCGCCATCGTCCGGACAAGCGCGGCATTGTTGTCTTCAATCGGCAGGTAATCGATCATCGGACCAATCACTTCGGCGGACATTCCTTTTGGGTCCAGTTCGATCAGCGTTGTCAGGCAGTCCTGCGCCAACAGTCGCTCTCGCATGTTTGCGTCATAGCTTCGGACACCTGCCCCGATGATTGCCCAGTCATGGGCCTGGCCCAGCTGCATTAACTGGTGAATATACCAGGCCTGATGCGCGCGATGAAAGTTGCCAAGTCCGATATGGACAATGCCCGGTGTCAGGTCAGAGCGGGCATAGGTTGGAGTCCTGACAATCTCTGGCAGGTCTGAAAGACTGTCACGCCGTAGCCGTACCGAAGGTTTTGCATTCGCCACAGGGTCCATCAGCTCATCCAATTTCCGCCATCGACATTGTAGGTTTGTCCGACGATGTACTTTGCGTCTTCAGAAGCCAGAAATACTGCCATCCCGGTCAGATCTTCGGCCCGACCCATTCGGCCATAAGGAACGGCTGCAGCCACTTCGCGTTTCTTCTGGCCCAGTGGTTTGCCTTCGTGCTTTGCAAAAAACGCATCAACACCATCCCAGTGCTCGCCATCGACGACACCAGGTGCAATGGCGTTTACGTTGATCCCATGAGAGATCAGGTTCAGCCCGGCCGATTGGGTCAAGGATATGATCGCGGCTTTGCTGGCACAGTACACGGCGACCAACGGCTCGCCCCTACGCCCTGCCTGCGATGCCATGTTGATGATCCGACCTTTGGTCCCTTGATCAATCATGTGGCGCGCAACGGCCTGCATCGTAAACAGCGCGCCAGAAACGTTGATATCAAAAACGCGATTGTAGTCAGCACGCTCAATTTCAACGATTGGAGCGGCGGAGAAGATGGCCGCGTTGTTGATCAGAATGTCGATTGGGCCAAAATGTTCAGCCGTTCGTGCAACGGCGGCTTCTATGCTTTGTTGGCTGGTCACATCCATCTCGACGGCCAACGCGGCTGCGCCGATCTCAGTTGCTGCGTCCTGCGCGCGCTGCCCGTCTATGTCCGCGATGGCGACGCGCGCGCCCTCAGCCACATAAGCCTTGGCAAACGCCAGTCCGATGCCCCGCCCGGCCCCGGTGATCAGGGCAGTTTTTCCGGTCAGACGCGTCATTCGAACCGCAGACCTTTCGCGTCAAACCGGTGGATGGCATCCGAGCGTGGCGTCAGGTGGATACGGTCGCCGTGGCGAAAGCTGACCTCGCCATCTGCTCGGACGGTGATGGTCTCGGCCAACCCTGTTTCGTGGACGTGGAAGAAAGTGTCCGAGCCAAGATGCTCAGAGACACTTACGACGCCGGACCAGTCTCCCTCAGATTCAGACACCGCAATGTGTTCAGGGCGAATTCCGATGGTCTGGGCACCGAGCTTTTCTGCTTCGGGGCCTTCGATGAAGTTCATCTTGGGCGAACCGATGAAGCCTGCAACAAACAGGTTGCGCGGCGTACGGTACAGCTCCAGCGGGCTCCCAACCTGTTCGATCACACCTGCCTGAAGCACAACGATCTTGTCGGCCATAGTCATGGCTTCGACCTGATCGTGGGTGACGTAGATCATCGTAGTCGCCAGACGTTCGTGCAGTTCGCTGATTTCCAGCCGCATGCCAACGCGCAAGGCGGCGTCCAGGTTCGACAGCGGCTCATCAAACAGGAACGCAGCCGGTTCGCGTACAATGGCCCGACCGATGGCCACCCTTTGACGTTGCCCGCCAGACAGTTGGCCGGGACGACGGTCCAGGTAGTCGGTCAGGTTCAGAACGCTCGCCGCACCTTCAACCCGCTTGTCGATCTCAGCCTGATCCAGTTTCGCCATGCGCAGCGGAAATGCGATGTTCTTGCGAACGGTCATGTGCGGATACAAGGCGTAGGATTGGAACACCATCGCCAGCCCGCGTTTGGCAGGCGGCACGTCTGTTGCGTCGGCGCCGTCAATGTCGATGGAGCCAGAGGTCATGTCTTCCAGTCCCGCAATCAGGCGCAGCAAAGTGGACTTGCCGCAACCCGAGGGGCCAACAAATACGGTGAACTCGCCATCTTCGATGGTCAGATCCAGCGGGGGAATGACCTCTACGTCGCCGAAGCTTTTGGTCACGGACTTGAGTTGTATACGTCCCATGCGAAGTCTTCCTTATTTCACAGCGCCGAAAGTCAGGCCGCGGACAAGTTGTTTCTGGCTGAACCAGCCAAGGATCAGGATGGGTGCAATCGCCATGGTCGAGGCCGCGCTGAGCTTGGCAAAGAACAAGCCTTCGGGGCTGGAATAGCTGGCGATAAATGCAGTAAGCGGGGCCGCATCGACGGCCGTCAGGTTTAGGGTCCAGAACGCCTCGTTCCAGGCCAGGATGAAGTTTAACAGAACGGTCGAGGCGATGCCGGGGATGGCCATGGGCGTCAGGATATAAAGGATTTCCTCTTTCAGCGTCGCTCCGTCCATCCGTGCCGCTTCAAGGATTTCCCCCGGAATTTCGCGGAAATAGGTATAGAGCATCCAGACGATGATCGGCAGGTTGATCAGCATCAGCACCACGACCAGCCCACCGCGACTGTCCAGCAAACCCAGCTGAATGAACAGCAAGTAAATCGGGTACAGAACACCAACTGCAGGCAACATCTTTGTGGATAGCATCCACAACAGAATGTCCTTGGTGCGTTTGGACGGAACAAACGCCATCGCCCAGGCTGCGGGTATCGCGACGATCACACCCAGAACGGTCGATCCGCCTGCGATGATGACCGAATTCCACAGGAACCGCATATAGTCAGAGCGTTCCTGCACGATGGCGTAATTTTCGAGCGTCCATTCGAAGTTGAGGAAGATCGGTGGGCTTGCAATCGCCTGCGCCTCGGTCTTGAAGCTGGTCAGGATCGTCCAGAAGATTGGGAAGAAGATCAGCAGACCTACGGCCCAGGCAAGGGCAGTGTTTAGTGTTTTGCGTTGTGTCGTGACGGTGCGGGCCATGGTTTTGTCTCCTCACGCGTCCAGGTTTTTGCCGACAATGCGCATCAGGAAGATGGCAACGATGTTGGCAAGGATGATTGCATAGACACCACCGGCCGATCCGAGGCCAACGTTCTGGCTTTCCAACACGCGCTGGAAGATCATGTAGGTCAGTGTACGGGTGCCGAAGGCGCCGCCGGTGGTCACGAAAATCTCGGCGAAGATCGACAGTAGAAAGATCGTCTGGATCAGGATCACAATCGTTATGGCGCGACCAAGATGCGGCAGGATGATGTGGTAAAAGCGCTTCAGAACCGGCGCGCCGTCCATCTCGGCCGCTTCCAGCTGTTCACTGTCCAGAGACTGGATAGCCGTCAGCAGGATCAGCGTCGCAAAGGGCAGCCACTGCCAGGAAACGATCATAACGATCGAGGTCATCGAAGCCTCGGACAGCCACGAAATCGGCTCGGCCCCGAAAAAGCGCCATAGATGGGCCAGCAAACCGTTCACCGGATCCATGAACATGTTCTTCCAGACCAGCGCTGATACGGTCGGCATGACAAAGAATGGCGCGATCACAAGGATGCGGACAACGCCCTGCCCCCACATGGGCTGATCCAGAAGCATGGCCAGCAGAATGCCCAGAATGACCGTAATCACCAGCACGCCGCCAACGATTACCAATGTTGCTTGAACCGCGGGCCAGAAGGAACTGGAGGATACGAAACGAACGTAGTTGTCGAACCCGACCCAACCCAGATCACCTCCACGCAGCGGCAGGTATTTCTTGAAAGAAAAATACAGCGTCATCGTCAGAGGCACGAGCATCCAGCCAAGCAGCAGGACCACTGCGGGTGCCATCATCAGGCGGGCAACTGATCGGGAATGTTGAGTAGCCATAAGGCAAACCCTCTCTGTTCAGGCGTAACTCAGCCTGCGAGAAAAACGCGAATTGTGGAAGGGTTGAACGGGTGGGCAGACCTCTGCCCACCCGTTGGGAGGATGCCTCAGTAACCGGCGGCTTCCATTTCTTCAGCTGTGAAAGCCTGCGCTTTGGCAAGTGCTTCCTCAACCGTTTGCTGTCCGGCATATACCGCCGAGAACTCCTGGCTCACCTGTGTGGCAATGCCTGCGAATTCCGGGATCGCGGCAAACTGGATGCCAACATACGGGACGGGTTTTACCGTCGGGCTGTTCGGATCAGCTGACAGGATTGAGTCCAGTGTCATCTTGGAGAACGGAACCTTTTGGTATTCCGGATTCTCGTACAGAGACGTACGTGCACCCGGGGGAACGTTTGCCCAGCCTTCGCTTTCGGCCACTAACTCAATGTAGTCCTTTGAGGTCGCCCATTCGATGAATTGCTTGGCAGCATCTTCTTGCTGTGTGCCAGCAGGAATAGCCAGTGCCCACGCCCAAAGCCAGTTGGACCGCTTGCCCAATCCGGTGTCGGGTGCCAGCGCAAATCCTACGTGATCTGCGACCGTAGAGTCGTTAGGGTTGGTCACGAAAGACGCGGCAACTGTCGCGTCGATCCACATGCCGCATTTGCCCTGCTGGAACAGCGACAGGTTTTCGTTAAACCCATTGGTGGCATAGCCGGCAGGACCGGATTCGTTCATCATTTCAACGTAGAAATTCAGTGTGTCTGCCCACTCGGGCTGATCGAACTGGGGCTTCCATTCTTCGTCGAACCAGCGGGCGCCGAATGAATTGGACATCGCAGTGATAAAGGCTCCGCCTTCACCCCAACCGGCTTTGCCGCGAAGGCAGATGCCGTTGATCTCGGCGTCCCGGTCGGTCATCGCGGCGGCGGCCTCTTTGATGAACTGCCAGGTCGGCGCATCCGGCATTTCCATGCCCGCCTTTTCCATAAGGTCAGTGCGGTACATGATCATCGAGCTTTCACCATAGAACGGCGCCGCAAAAAGCGTTCCGTCATGGCTCAACCCACCTGCCATCGCTGGCAGAATGTCACCAACGTCGTATTCTTCGGACAGGCCATCCAGCGGCACCAGCCAGCCATTCGCGCCCCAGATCGGCGTCTCATACATGCCGATTGTCATGATGTCGAACGTACCGCCTTTGGTCGTGATGTCGGTCGTTACGCGCTGACGCAGCACGTTTTCTTCCAACGTCACCCATTCGACGTCAATGCCGGTCGCCTCGGTGAATTTATCGGTATAGCCCTGCATCCGGATCATGTCGCCGTTGTTCACGGTCGCTATTGTTAAGGTATCCGCATTAGCTGCTGCCGTCGCGACGAGTGTCATTGCAGTCGCCGCACGAAGTGCGTTTCTCAAATACATCCCTGTCCTCCCTGAGCTTGGATGTCGTACAGAGAACGTAATACAAAAATTGTCGCGGCGTCAATGAAAACTTTACGCGCGTTAAGTTTTAAGATTACGCGGAATCCCTCAAAACCAACCTTGCAGGGAACAACGTCTCCGACCGCGTTTCAAATTTCCCTCCACTTTCAATGAGTTCGAACAGAGTTTCGACGCTACGCCCGGCAACGTTGTCATAATCATGGGCAGCCGTGGTCAGAGAGGGGCACGTAAATTTTGCGAAGGGATGATCGTCATTTGAAGCCAGACGCAGCGCGCAATCGTCCCGTCGCCCGACCCGAATCCCTTGCTCGTAGCAGGCCGCCAGAAAACCGATTGCCAGCCGGTCATTGCTGCACAGGACCGAATTAGTTCGCAGCCCATTTTCCGCCAGAACTTTCAGCGCACCCTTGTGACCGATCTCTTCAAACGCCCAACCCTTACCGTCGACTCTGATGATATGCGGCTCGAACCCGAGACGCTCCATGACTTCAATATAGGCTTTTCGGCGTTTATTGGCGTTCGGGTTTGCAGGCGTTCGCATTTCGAAGAATGACGGGGGCTCGCCCGTCCGGATCATGTATTCCACGGTTTGCGAAACAAAGCTGAAATTGTCCGACCCGATAAACGCGGCACCCAGACCTTCTAGGTTACTGTCGAACAATACAGTCGGCACATTCGCGCAGAACCTTTCGATCACTGATTGATCTGAGGTCCGTCCCAATGGCGCCAACAAAACCCCGGCAGGCTTCAAGGATTGCAGCCCGTCCAGAATGTCGTTTTCCAGTTTTTGTTCACCATGAGAGCTAAAGAGGGACGGACGATACCCAGCTGCGATACAGCTTTGTTCCAAATAGCGCGCGATTTCGGCAAAGAACGGATCAGCCAGATAGGGCACGACGATGCCGATATTCTTGGTCAGCTTCCGGTTCTGGTTCACCGCATAAATGTTGGGGCGATAGTCGAACCGCTCCAGCGCCTCTTCGATACGGGCCCGCGTTGTTGGGCGAACGCTGTCGGGATCGTGAAAGTACTTGGATACCGTAGGCCGCGAGATGCCACTGAGGGCTGCGAACTCTTCCATATTCTTTATTTTGGTCATGTCAGTCTGCCTGCGGATCTGAGCCGCCTTGATCTTATCATATTTTTACATATTCTTTGCGCGCGCTAAAAAATCAATAGCCATGCAAGGTCCGGGCGTTTCTGCGGGCAAGGGGATTGAATGTTTCTCGGGATTGATATCGGAACGTCTGCGGTCAAACTTGTCTGTGCAGATACCGATCGAATTCTTGCAACGTCTTCAGTAGACATAAAGACTTCCTCGCCGCAGCCCGGTTGGTCAGAGCAGCACCCGGATATTTGGTGGCAGGCGACGCGCGATGCATTGGGCCAACTTGCAAAACAAGTCACGCTGTCGGATGTGCAGGCCATCGGGTTGTCCGGTCAGATGCATGGGGCCGTTTTGCTGGATCGTGATCTGCGCCCGATCCGCCCGGCGATCCTGTGGAATGACAGCAGAGCGGTACGTGAATGCGATGAACTTCGCGCAGCCCAGCCGCAGATTGGGCATATCGCTGGCGTCCTCCCTTTGCCGGGTTTCACGGCACCCAAGATCGCCTGGTTGAAACAACATGAGCCGGCACAATATGCCCGACTTGCTCATATCCTGCTGCCCAAGGATTACATCGGGTTATGCCTGCATGGTGAGTTGGCAACCGACACGTCCGATGCAGCCGGTACAATGTGGCTCGATCAGGCATCGCGAAAATGGCACGCCGGAATTGCCGAAGCCACTGATGTAGCGCCCGATTGGCTACCGCAGGTTTTCGACGGCCACGTCGTCGTTGGAGCCGTGACGGCGCAAGCCGCAGCTGAAACCGGGCTGAAACCCGGCGTGCCCGTCGTTGCCGGAGGAGGAGACGCGGCAACCGGGGCGATATCTCTGGGCGCCACCGAACCGGGACGTGGCTTCATTTCACTGGGGACGTCTGGCCAGTTGTTCGTGGCGGACCGTCGGTTCAAGCCCAATCCTGAACGCTATGTGCACGCTTTTGCGCACACATTGCCCGACCGTTGGTATCAAATGGCCGCTATGCTGAACGGCGCAAGGCCGATTTCGTGGGTTGGTGGTCAACTGGGGCTGTCCGCTCCTGAAGTTGTTGCGCTTGCTGAAACGGTCAGCGGTGATCGCGGGCCGATTTTCCTGCCGTATTTGACGGGTGAACGCAGCCCACTTGGGGATCCACATATTCGCGCCTGTTTCTTTGGTCTTGAGGATTCGACAACGCGCGCGGATCTCTGCCGTTCCGTGGTCGAAGCAATTGCTTTTTGTTTTGCTGACGCCGCGCAGAGTTTCGGAGACACGATAGAAAATCTCCCTGAACTGGCAGCTATCGGCGGTGGCAGTCAATCGGACCTCTTGCTAGGCCTGATTGCATCGGTGACAGGAAAGCCGGTAATACGCTCAGAAGGATCGGATTCTGGCCCCGCCTATGGCGCAGCCCTGTTGTCCGCGTGTGGAGTTGGTACATTTTGTATTGCCGATCTGGCGGTTCAGCCCCAGACAAAAGACAGGTTTGAGCCCGTTAATCCCGGTGCGCTGCACGACAGACTGAGGCTGTTTCGCCGACTCTACACTGCGGTAAGGGCGGTAAACTGACCTCGGTACAACCGTTGATTTTGACCGTGTGAGTCAGCTTTTCGTCAATTAGGGCACCCGATTTTTCTCCATCCCAAATCAAGGAATTTACAGGAAATGTCCCGAGAGTCCGCGCATATCTACAGAAGCTACGCCGAACCTGATCCTCCCAACCGATCAAACGCCCTTGTTCCAATTCATTTGATGACGGACACGGCAGGTATTGCCCATCCATGAAAGCAACACCCGGAGGAAAGGCGTTAGGGTCGTGGTGGCGGTCAGATAGTTCTGGGAGTTTTCGCATGAGCAGATTGATATAGGCCAATGTAAGGCCGAATTAACAAGGTCTTTTGGGTTCTTTGCGCTCATCAGACCGATCACCGCTTGCTTGCCTCACGAACTGCCCGCTATTATAGTAGACGGCCCTTTACCGACATTCGTCACTATCCCCGGCGCTGCGGCGCGGCCTTCCCAAGCCGGCGATTTACTGCGCACGCCAAATCTCGGGCTGGTCGAATTCACATATACGCAACAAACCAGCAATTCACGAAGTGTTTTCTAATGTCAGATTCGAACTCAAAAGTTCAAGTCGGTATGTCGCCACTTTCCCTTGCACACGTCGTCAAAGATCGTCTCTACTTTCTTTTGCAACCTCAACAAAAGCGACCGCCGCAGGGGATGGCGTTGCGTGCGGATGCATCGCGAGACCAATTTTTCGTGTCCTGACTGAATTCAGCGGTTTGCTGACCCAGCCCTCTTTACCATTCGTTGGCGGCAAGGCCATCTCGGCAACAACCGAGACGCCCTGGTTGCGTGCCACCATGGTCAATGTACTTAGCATCTGCGATGTCCGATACCGCACATTTGGACTAAATCGGGCCTGCGTGAACAAACGGCGAATGATCCGGGCAGAACCAGATTCCGGCATGATGAATGGCATTTCGCACAGTTGCTCCAATCGGATTGAAGATTGCCTGGCCAAAGTACTGTCGGCGGCAACCAAGGCGACAAACTGGTCCTGTGCCACAGGCCAGGTCCGGAAGATCCGGATTTTGTCAGACAGACCCCTTCCAACTGGCTTTTATGCGGCATTGGATTTCTCGTCTTTGTACTTGTTTTGGATAACGCGATAGCAATCGACTTTGCAGTCAACAAGGGGGCCAATGCCTCAATGTTGATTTCTTACGGAACTGTTCCGTTGATCTTTCTTCTTGCGACGTCAATCACGCTCCCAGTGATGTTCTCCAAAGCCAACGCGGTGTCAAACGCAGCGCCAGTAGCCAATACTGAAGATGCGGAAGTCGTAGAGCGACTGAAGGCATTGATGGATGAACAACAGCCTTTTCTGGACCCCAACATAACCGCCCAACGACTTGCCAAACGCCTGAGCCTTCCAGCCCGCACTGTTTCGTCTGCTGTCAACAGAACTCAGGGAACTAACATGTCGCAATACGTGAACGAGTTTCGATTGACTCATGCGGCCCGGTTGCTTGCAGAGACTGATGAAGGCGTTGCCAACATCGCTGCTCAATCAGGGTTCTTGGCACGTTCCAACTTCTATCGTGCATTCCAACGGGTCTACGGACAATCGCCTATCGAGTACCGGGTACTTAGAAATTCAAAAGAGAAACCACAAATCGAATGACGGTAATCTGCGGCCCAAACCGGACATTGAGCTTGAACCATGATTAACTAATCAGCTTCCTGAAAGCGGCCATTCCGACATTTGCAACATTTCCTTTGCTTCGATGGCTGACATGGGAACATGTCTGCCGTCGTGTTAAGCGAGCAGTACACTTCGCAATGCATCTTCCCAGTGAGTTCACAAGGGCTTGCGTGCCCAGAACATGCTGCCTTTCGCCAACTGAAGTCTGGGCTTTGGCAATGGCATTCGGTGGAGCGCCTCAGAGATCGAACGTCCTGACGATTTCGAGGCGCATATGGTGTGCCAGAACAGTAAGGCCTATAAGGCTATCCTGCGCCTTGGCACTGCACTTTTGATTCATCGCGCTGACCAGCCGGATGATCCGAGCAAAGTGGGCCGTGCTCGCGCGTGCATGAATGCAAAGGGCATCATCCGTAAAGAATTCCAGTGACTTCTATAACATGCTCTCTAAACTCCGGGCAGTTGTTAGTCAGAATTGACGTGGGAGTTTGGGCTCAGTTGGGCGACAAAAAGGCATCAGGGACCCCGATAAGTCCCGCGCCATCATCTGCGCCAAGTTCGGAGTTAAGCGCAGCTGATCAACAGGCGCGGTTTGAAGCCACCGCTCAGGTGATGCAGGCGATCTCTGTGACCAAGGACGACGTTCAGCCGGTTTGCGATCTGATTGTTGCGCTTGCCAAAGACCTTTGCGACGCTGTTTTTGCTGGTCTGGTTCTTGGACAGGAAGGCGACACACTTCAGCGGCTCGTGGCCAGTGTTAACCTGCACCCTGACATTCAGCAGCTCTGGCGCGACGGAAAATACACGATGGAGCCGGGCAATTCTTTGGTGACTGAAACAATCCTCAGCGGCGAGACCAAACGTGTTGAGGATATGGGAGACACTGAATTCCACAAGTCCGGCGATGAGCGGTTCAAGCTGATTGTCGACAAACATGGGTGCCGCAGCAATCTGTTTGTTCCGTTAAAGGTGGATGGCGGTGCAATCGGATGCTTGATGTTGGCGCGAGACGAGGTGCGGCCCTATACCGACGATCAGGTCAAGCTCGTCGAAACCTTTGCCGCCCAAGCGGTAATCGCCATTGAGAACGTTCGCCAATTTCGCGAATTGCAGATCCGTCTGGCACGCGAAGGTGCCACGCGTGAGGTTCTCGAGACTATTAGCCGATCGCGGGAGGATGAGACGCCGGTGTTCCAGACGATCCTGGAAAACACCGCCCGGCTTTGCGAAACAGATGTCGCCACATTGAGCCTGTTGAATGAGGCAGGAACCCACCTTGAATATGCGGCCCATTTCGGTGATCAGTTGGCGACCTACGAGGTTGGCGTAGATCGCTGGTCACTGGATTCACATCTCCAGGTTGCGGAATCCATGCGCGAGGCAAGCGTCATTCACAATGTCGATTTGCGCCTGACTGACCAGTATATCAAAGGCGACCCATGGCGCCGTCAACTTGTAGACGAAGAAGGTGTCCGGTCATTTCTGACGGTCCCACTAATGTCGGCAGATGGCACGCCCGTGGGCGTCATCGGGATTTACCGACGTGTGGTTCGCGCATTTACAAACGACGAGATCTCTCTGGTTGAGGGCTTCGCCGCCCAAGCCGTGATCGCTTTGGACAACACGCGTCAATTGAATGAACTGCACACTCAGTTGGAGCGTCAGACGGCAACGCAAGAAATTCTAACGGTCATTAGCCAAAGCCGTGATGACGATGCGCGCGTCTTTGATTCAGTGCTTCAGCAGGCCACTAGGGTATGTGATGCAGATCAGGCTGTACTTATTCTTATCAACGCTGCCAGGACCCACGGGCGGTTGGCCGCGAATTGGGGACATCAGAGAACCGGATTTGATGTCGGAGACGAGTGGCAGTTAGACGAATCGATTCCCATAGCCACTGCGATACGAACAGGTAAGGTTGGTCGCATCGATGATTTGACCGACACGGATTTTTATCGCTCGGGCCATCCTACAGCTGCCATGATGGTTGAGATCGAAGGCATTCGGTCACGCGTTACAGTCCCCTTGATGCAAGGAGATCAGGCCATCGGAGCCATCGCAGTCAGCCGCCGTGAGGTGCGGCCATTTGCTGACCCTGACGTGCAGTTGATTGAAGAATTCGCCAAACATGCAGTCATTGCCATCGAAAACACGCGCCAGTTTCGTGAAGTTCAGGAACGACTTGAACGGGAAGAAGCGTCGCGTGAAATCCTCGAAGTCATCAGCCGCAGTCGCGATGACGATAGCCCTGTCTTCAATAGCATACTCGAAAATGCCAGCCGTTTGTGCAAAGCGCCGCTGGCCTTTCTGTGTGTCGCCGATCACGAACGAGGCCTTGCAACAATTCCGACCAATATCGGTGCGCGAACGGATTTTGATGAGGCCCTGAAGGGGTTCGTGGAGCCCTTGACACGCACGGAACTCGTTGCAATCCGCCCTATGATCGATGGCCAGGTCATCCGGCAAGACGATATTGCAGATGATCCGCTTTATTATCAGGATCGCGATCCAAAACGGGTTCAGATGGTTGAAGTCGAAGGGGCTCGCTCGGTCCTTGCGGTGCCGTTGATGAAAGACGACACGGGTCTTGGGGTGATCGTTCTCTACCGCCGTGAAGTTTCGCCATTCTCGGATGATGACGTCGCTCTGGTCCAAACCTTTGCGGCCCAAGCCGTGATCGCAATGGATAACGTACGCCAGTTCCGAGAGGTGCAAGACCGTACGGCGGAAGTCACGCAAGCCTTGGAGTATCAGACTTCAACATCCGAAGTTCTGCGTGTGATCTCAGCCTCTCCCAATCAACTGTCGCCCGTTCTTGACGCCATTCTTAAAGAAGCGTCGCGCATCTGCGAATTGCAGGATGCCTATGTCGCGATGCTCAACCCGGACGATGGGCTTTTTCATGTGCACTCGACGCTCACACAGGATACGGCCTTTGCAGAGTACGTCAAAGCTCACCCGATTTCACCAGTGGAGAACGGTGTAAGTGGGCGTTCGATCCTGTCGAAACGCACAAGCTATGTCGAAGATGTCGAAGCGGATGACACCTACACCTGGTTGGAAGAAAGCGGCGTAGGTGATTACAAGTCATTGCTTGGGCTTCCGCTGGTTAAAAACGGTGAAGTCGTAGGCGTTATCTCTCTTGGGGCGCCAGTGGTCTCGGGTTTTTCCGTCAAACAGATCAAACTGCTGGAAACTTTTGCGGATCAGGCCGTTATCGCGATTACCAACGCAAACCTTTTTCACGAGTTGGAGGAGCGGACAGAAGAAGTCACGCAGGCGCTGGAGTATCAGACCGCCACGTCAGACGTGTTGTCTGTGATCTCGCGATCTCCGAATGAGCTGGAGCCGGTGCTGCAGGAGATACTGAGAGTCGCCAGCCGAATTTGCGAGCCAAAATATGCGGCAATCTCGATTCTGAATCCGCAAGACAACCTTTACCATACTGACATCATGCTCGACTTTGACAGTGATTTCATGAAGTTCATGAAGGCACACCCAGTGGCGGCAGGTCATGGGAGCGGTATTGGCCAAACAGCTGCACGAGGAGAAACAGTCTACTACGAGGACACTGAAGCTGACGAATACGCCTGGAAGGAAGCGGCGCGTATTGGCAAGTATCGCTCGCTTCTGGGTGTCCCATTGGTCAAGGATAAGGTTGTAGTCGGTGTGATCGTGCTCTGCCACGACAAAGTTGCACCATTCAATTCAAAACAGATCGCGCTCTTGGAAACGTTCGCCTCCCAAGCGTTGATTGCTATCAATAACACACGGCTCTTCGAGGAAGTACGAGCGCGCACGACCGAGGTTGAAGACGCATTGGTGCGCGAACGTTCCAGTGCTGAAATCTTGCACCTGATCAACGAAGCTTCTTCCGACATCCAGCCTGTGTTTGACCTTGTCGTGCAAAAATCCGCTGAGCTTTGTGGAGCGCAGTTCTGCGTCCTCGAGCGCTTTGACGGCAACCTCTATCATTTCTGCGCACAATACGGGTTTCCGCAGGCTACTTTGAAGGCACTGACTTCGGATTATCCCTTGGGACCTTCCAAGGGTCATCTGGCTCCATTGGTCGTGGAAAGCGGCGAAGTCCAGCATCTAGCAGATGCGCGGGGGCCCGAGTATTTCAGTCCAGAGCTTGCCCGAAAGGCTGGGTATCGGCGCTTGATGGCCGTACCGATCCGGGCAGAGGCGCGGATTTGGGGCGTCATAATTGTCGGTTGGGCAGAGGCCGGACCGCCGCAACAAAACAGCGTCGAACTCGTTCAGGGTTTTGCAAATCAAGTCAGCATCGCCATCGAGAACGCACGGCTGTTCCGGGAAACTCAGGAACGTACTGCTGAAGTCGAGGAGGCGCTGAAGTATCAGACGGCGACGTCTGAAGTGCTCGACGTCATCTCGCGCTCACCGAACGATCTTCCTCCGGTTTTGGACGCCATTCTGGAGGTCTCGTCGCGTATCTGTTCACCGGAATACGCGTTCTTTGCAATGAAGGATGCTGACGATGGCCTATACCGCGTGGCCATGTCCCA
This sequence comes from Ruegeria sp. Alg231-54, assembly GCF_900143525.1. GTDB lineage: Bacteria > Pseudomonadota > Alphaproteobacteria > Rhodobacterales > Rhodobacteraceae > Ruegeria. The sequence goes on from NZ_FREZ01000003.1 coordinate 394,322, forward strand.
CAACGTCAGTGACGCTTTTCGCAAATTCCTGTCCCACAACCCTATCGCGCCCGAGGAAGGTTCTTGTATTGGGCGTACAGCACTGCACGGCAAGACAGTCTATATAAAAGACACCCGAGGAGATCCGTCCTACACATGGAAAAAAGCGGCTGAGATCGGGGACTATCTTACTACTCTTGGTGTCCCTTTGGTCAGCAATGGCGTAACCGTTGGCGTTATTGTTATGGCGCATCGGCAGGCAGCTGCGTTTAGCGACAAACAAGTCAGCCTACTCGAAACCTTCGCGTCCCAGGCCGTGATCGCCATCAACAATACGCGACTGTTCAAAGAAGTGCAGGCCCGCACTGCAGAAGTTGAAGAGGCACTGGGGTATCAGAAGGCGACATCCGAAGTGCTCGAGGTTATTTCCCGTTCCCCTGACGCTTTAGAGCCGGTTTTGGAAGCGTTGGTAGCGGTTTCGTCGCGCATCTGCCGCCTACAGGATGCTTTTGTGGCGCTAAAGAAACCCGAGGACGGAAAATTCCATTTCTTTGCCGGGCACAATCTCACAGAGAGTTTTGCCAAATTCCTCGAGTCGCATCCATTTGAGCCAGGGGAAACGTCGGCGACCGCCCGGGCGCTTTTATATGGGCGCGCCGACTACGTTGAGGATACTCAAGCGGACCCTAACTATGATCCGGTCCTTAGGTCCAACTCGCAAGGATACAGGTCGGTTCTCTCTGTACCTTTGATACGCGACGGTGACACGATTGGTGTCATCAGTATGGGCAGCCGAAATAAAGCCGCCTTTGAGGACAAGCAAATCAAGCAGATGGAGACTTTTGCCTCGCAGGCGATCATAGCGATTCAAAACTCTAAATTGTTCAACGATACGCAAGTCGCACTCTCTCGCCAAACGGCAAGTGCGGATGTTCTCAGAGTGATCTCGGAATCCCCGACAGATACCAAACCGGTTTTTGAGAAGATTGTCGGACTGGCTACAGCTCTCATCGATTGCGACTTGTCGATTGCCATGCAGGCTAACAAAACTGAATACTGGCAAGTGGCGGCCGCAACTCCGGATGGTTTAGAGGAAATCACTTGGACTGAGCGCCTGCCAATTGATCCCGACGACAACCTGCCATCCCGCGTCATCCAGAGCGGCAAGACGCTGCAATTGGATGAATCGCGCTTTGATGAACTATCTCCGCGGGACACGGAAATCGTAGAGCGACAAGGATTCAAGTCGTTCTTGATGGTACCCTTGATGCGAGGGAAAGACTGTTTCGGCACTCTCGTCTTTATTCGGAAAACGTCGAAGGCTTTCAGTGATGACGAAGTAGCCATTGCCGAATCTTTCGCGGATCAGGCTATCATCGCGCTGGAAAACGTGCGTCTGTTCAATGAAACTCAGGCTTCCTTAGCGCGACAGACTGCCAGTGCTGATGTACTGCGGGTGATCAGCCAATCGCCTTCAGATACCACACCTGTTTTTGAGGCGATTGTAAATTCCGCGACACGGCTTGTTTCATGCGACATGGCAGGCGCCGCTTTGTCAGATGACAGTTTCTGGTGGCAAGTGGCTTTGGCGACGCCAAAAGGCCTATTACGTGATTTCGGACGAACCCGACACCCGTTGGACCCGAAGGATAATTTTCTGTCGTCCGTGTTACTGTCCGGGAAAACCATGCATGTACACGATTTGACGTCGCAGGGCTTACCTCGGTTAGCAAAGAAGCTTCACGAAGAAAACGGATTTGAAGCTTTTCTTGGCATACCGTTAATGCGCGGAGACAAGTGTTTGGGCGGACTCTATTTCATCAGGAAATCAAAAATACCGTTTTCGGACGACGATATTGCTATGGCTGAGTCTTTTGCGGATCAGTCTGTTATTGCCATTGAGAACGTGCGCCTTTTCCGCGAGGCCGAAAAGGCCCGTGAGGTGGCCGAGTCTGCTAACGAAGCGAAGAGCGCGTTCCTCGCCACCATGTCCCACGAAATCCGTACACCGATGAATGCCGTTATCGGGATGAGTGGGCTCCTGATGGATACCAAGTTAGATGCCGAACAAAGCGATTATGCCAACACGATCCGCGACAGTGGCGACGCGCTGCTTGGCATCATCAACGAAATTCTCGATTTTTCGAAAATCGAAGCCGGGCAGATGGACATCGAGAACCATCCGTTTGACCTGCGTGAATGTATCGAAAGCGCGCTAGATCTGATCAGCGGCAAGGCCGCCGAAAAGAAGCTTGATCTGGCCTATGAATTTGACGACGCTCTGCCCCTTGCGATCAGTGCCGACCTGACCCGGTTGCGGCAGATCCTGCTGAACCTTCTTTCCAACGCCGTGAAGTTTACCGAAAGCGGGGAAGTGGTTTTATCTGTTGAACAAACCACCAAGAAACGCGGATCGCTTGAGCTAACTTTCACAGTCCGCGACACTGGTATTGGCCTGAGCGAAAAAGGTATGAGCCGTCTGTTCCAGTCCTTCAGTCAGGCAGACAGCTCAACAACTCGTAAATATGGCGGCACCGGTCTTGGTCTGGCGATTTCCAAACGTCTTGCGGAACTCATGGGCGGCACCATGTGGGCACGAAGTGACGGCGAGGGGCACGGTTCGACCTTTACGTTTACAATCCAGACCAAACCTTCCAAACCTGTCAAATCGTCGTCGCGTGATCTGGTAGGCATTCAGTCCGAGCTTGAAGGCAAGCGCATTCTTATGGTGGATGATAACGCCACCAACCGAAAAATCTTGTCGCTCCAGACCGAGAAATGGGGCACTAAAACCACTACCTGCGAAACCCCGTCCGATGCGCTGGCGACACTCGAGAAGGCTCAAAAGTTCGATCTGGCCATTCTCGACATGCACATGCCAGAAATGGATGGCGAGGAACTTGCCCAGAACATTCGGGCCATGCATCCGGACTTACCGCTGATCCTCTTTAGTTCTCTTGGTCCACGTGAAATTGACCTCGAAGACGGTCTCTTTGCTGCCAACCTCACCAAGCCGCTGCGTCAGTCGCATCTTTTCGATACTCTGGTCACGTTGTTTTCAACCGAAGATACTCCCGTGAAAGCGACCAAACCCGCAGACAAACCCCAGACTGATCCACAGATGGCCAAACGCCACCCTCTGCGTATTCTGCTGGCTGAGGATAATTTGGTGAACCAGAAACTTGCGCTTCGCCTTCTTGAACAGATGGGCTATCGCGCTGATCTGGCCAGCAACGGCGCTGAGGCGGTCGAAAGCGTGAAGCGGCAAACATACGATGTTGTATTAATGGATGTGCAGATGCCCGAAATGGATGGGCTCGAAGCCTCACGCTGCATAAACAAAGATTTCCCCGGAGAAGACCGACCGCGTATAGTCGCCATGACCGCTAACGCCATGCAAGGTGACCGCGAGATGTGTTTAGATGCCGGAATGGACGACTACATCGCCAAACCGATCCGCCTGCCTATTCTTATCGAAGCCCTTTTGAATGTCCCCAGGAAATGCAAGTAACCCATGACAAACGGACCAATTGATCTTGATATCCTCGCTGAGCTCAAGGACGCGACAGGCGATGAATTTGCCGCCGAGCTTGTAAACACCTTTCTCGACGAGGCCCCCGGCATGATTGCCGAATTGAAAGCGGCTGCCGACGCGTCGGACGCTGATGGATATCGCCGCGCAGCTCATTCCATCAAATCGAATGCAAACACCTTTGGTGCGACTGCGCTGGCTGAGTTGGCAAGGAAAATCGAACTCGGGGGCATACCCGCAACTGGCGACCTTACGGATGCCAAAGCACTGGAGGCCTCTTTCGCCAAAGCTGCTGCGGCCCTGCGGACCCTGAACAATGACTGATGCACCCGGCCATCTCCTCATTGTTGATGACAACAAGGTCAATCGGCTGCTCTTGTCTCGCAATGTTGAACTGTTGGGGCACAAAGCTTCTGTCGCGGAGAACGGCCGCGTCGCCATGGAGATGCTGTCGAGTCAGTCATTTGACCTGCTTCTACTTGATATCGAAATGCCCGAAATGGACGGGTTTCAGGTTCTGGAGGCTATCAATGCGGACCCCGACCTGCGCGAATTGCCGGTGCTTGTGACTTCTTCGGTCGAAGGGCTCGACAATATTGTGCGCTGCATCGAGTTAGGCGCAGAAGACTACTTGCCCAAGCCAGTGAACAAGACACTTCTCAGCGCCCGCGTCTCCAGCGGCCTTGAAAAGAAGCGACTGCGGGACGAACAAAGACGCCTGCTTGAACGCTTCGCAACAACCGAGGTTGCGCAAGACCTGCAAGAGTCCGGTTTTGCCATCGGCGGCAAACGTGCAAACGCATCAGTCCTCTTTTGTGATATTCGCGGTTTCACGACCCTGTCGGAAAACCTTGCACCTGAGGCAACAATTGATCTGCTCAACACCTTCTACACGCTGATGTTCGAGGCGGTGACCAGCAATGGCGGCATTGTCAGCCTGATGCTGGGTGACGGATTGATGGCTCTCTTCGGTGTTCCACAACCGCTGAACAATACTGCGCAAAGTGCGGTTGCCGCAGGACATGAAATGCATAGCATGATCGAGATGTTGAATCACGACCGACTCGCTGATGGCGAAGAGAGCCTCAGGATCGGCATCGGTATCGCTACAGGCGAAGTCGTCGCGGGCTATGCCGGCACTGACAACCGGGCGACCTATACCTGTATCGGATCCGCGGTAAATCTCGCAGCCCGATTGGAAGCGGAAACCCAGAACACCGGAAGCAGGATCTTGGTTGATCAAGAGACCCTGGATCTGCTCAACGGGGTTGATATTCAGAAGACATTTGGCGGGACCCAGATCAAGGGCTTCTCCGATCCATTCGACATTCACGCATTGTGATCTTCCGACACGAGTATCGTTTCCTGAAAGATCGATTACTACTAACGCCCCCTGCAGTCGCAGCCATTCAATTTGGTTTCGCGAAAACAGGTCATATTTTTTCGCCCGACCATTGGCCTATTACCACAGACAAAATCGGACTTCATTCAATGCGGGGAGAACAGATGAAGCGAACTTTGATAGATCACTATCATCCGGGTCTTTTAAGCAGTTTGTCCGGTTCAATGACCGCTTTGGAGTAGTGTAGCATTTGCTTTGCACCGCAGCGAACTTCCGCATTCCGCCCTACCCCGACAATTCCGTCCGACAAACGTCGGTATGACCTGTGGTTCGTTTTTTTAAGACAACTACTGGCTATACCACCCATTTATCCGACGAAGTTGAATAGCCTGGTGCAGATTAACTAAGATTCTGGATCCAGGCCGTTTACGCTCGTTTTTCGTTGTTGTTGTTTGTGTTGTTGCCTTTAAGGTAGTTGAATGGGGTCATCGCAACTACCTAAACAACTTTGCGAAACATCCGCAAAAGACCCACAACATGACAAAAACCCTGCATGTTTCACCGACGCCTGATCGTTTTCTCTATTACGTCGTAGGGCAGTTCACGCTCATCATAAACACCGATAAAAATACCGACATCAGCCGCACTCCCGTCTCGCTTCTTCAGCAACGTTTCATTTGAAACTGTTGTACGTTGCGATGGACGGCGCGCCCATTCTGACATGCGCTTCATGAACATGTTAATCACCTCGGCATGGCCCAAATCGGCACCGAGATCATTCAACTCTTTAGGGTCGTTTTTCAGGTCGAACAATAACGGGCGAAACCCACCATCGGCAAAGATGAATTTCCAATCCTTGTCCGCCAGCATGAACAGGCGTGCCTGTTTGGGGTCAAGGCCCAGAGCCGCGGCTTCGGGCGTGGCAGAATAATCATATTCGCTAACCACATACTCGCGCCATGCCTTGGGGTTTTGGCCATACAGGAACGGCAGTAGCGAGCGGCCTTCGATAACGTGATCCGGGACATCGCTACCTGCCAGATCAACAAATGTTGCCGCCAGATCAATACTTTCGACCAGCGCGCTACAAACAGTGCCACGTGTTGCGTCTGCTTCTTGTGACGGATCATAGATGATCAGTGGAACGCGCACCGACGGATCATGGAAGAGATCCTTTTCACCCATCCAATGATCGCCAAGGTAGTCCCCATGGTCGGAGGTCACGACGATCATAGTATCTTCCATGTGGCCATTCTCTTCTAGCCAATTGAACAGGCGACCCATCTGATCATCAGCCTGTTTGATCAGCCCCATATAGGCAGGTATCACCTTTTCACGCACACCCGGTTTGCTAAAGGTTTGGCCAATTTCGTTCTGCATGAATTGTTCATAGACAGGGTGAGGATTATGTAACTCGCCATCCGAGCGAACCACCGGCAAAACATCCTCTGCCGTGTACATGTCATGATACGGCGCTGGAACAATGTAAGGCCAGTGCGGCTTGATATAAGAAAGGTGGCACATCCATGGCCCAGCGGAATTTGCATCCTGCGTTTTGATAAATTCAATCGCCTGTCCCGTCAGCCACGGCGTTTCGCTATCTTCTTCCTTGATGTTTGCAGGCTTATCTGCGTGCCGCATAAACCAACCCGAAGCGACACCACCTTCTTCATCTAGCCCGGCATTGGCATTGTGCTGCCAGGGGTTTTCAGCCTCATACCCCTGCCCTTTCAGATACTCGTTATAGGGCGAACGTCTTTTGTCATAAAAGCCTTGCGGCCCCTCACCCCATAAGCCGTCATCACGAAGGAAGACATCAAAACCACATTCCGCGACACGTGCTCCGATCACTCCGTCGCGCGAAATGCCCAGACGGTCCATCCCTGCCTGATCCACGCTCATATGCGTCTTTCCGATCAACCAACTATCCATCCCACGTTCGCGCAGATGATCGCCCAGAGTGACCTCTCCGACCTTGAGCGGAAAATTATTCCAGGCAGCGCCGTGGCTGTGTACGTAACGCCCTGTGTAAAAGCTCATCCTTGAGGCCCCGCAGATGGGCGATTGAACATAGCAATGGGAAAACCGCACTCCCTTCGCCGCAAGCGCATCCAAATGGGGGGTGTTCAAACTCGGATGTCCGGTGCAGCTCAGGTAGTCGTACCGAAGCTGATCGAACATGATAAACAGGATGTTTTTGGCTTTTCTGGTCATGGCGCCTTAACCACCCCGTCATTCATCCATTTGTCGAACTGTTTGAGTACAGCATCGCAGAATACGTCGTCATTGATATGGGCGTCAATTTCCGTAGTTGATGCAACCGCAGGCATCACGTTGCGGGCCTCGTCAACCATTTCGGCAAGCGCTTCCGGGTCATGCGCTTCCTGACCTTCGCGATCCCATTCCTCAACACCGCCGGTGGGCAGGAAAAAATGGGTAGGGCCGGTAGACTGTTTCAGACGACCGGCCATTTCCCGAATAGCGGCCCGTCGCTCTTTTGCGTTGAACACTGCACTTTTGATCAGGCGATTATGTTCGTGGAACGGGCGGTCGGCATATTGGTCGGGAATGTCCTGCCAACCGGCAAAATCCAAAAGATCCAGCGCGCCTGGGGCCACCATTTGCGGCACGCCCGCGCGTCCAGCATTTGTCAGCCGGTCCTGCCCCGAGGACACCAGCGAACCTGCGAGCATGTTGGCAAATTCCTGCATGCAGAAATCCATTACGCAACAGAACGCACCCTCTCCCGCAAGTTTCTCAAATGCCATACCGCCCATGCCCGTAGAATGGAACACAGCCACTTCGTATCCCCGTTCTTCTAAAGCAGGTTTCAGAGTTTTCATATAACGCAGGCAGGATGAGCCCAACGAGGTCATTCCGATCATCGGGCGACCGCGTTGAGGGCGTTGAACCGCGCGGGCTGCACCTAAAACAGCGCCTGCGGCCTGGCTTAGCGATGAGCGGCAAACCGAGTTCATACCATAAAGCCCGCCAGCCCACAGGATCATCTGTATATCCGGCGCCAAACGGTGTGGCGGAATCAGCGGTGAAAAACTAACGGTAGAGACAATGTATTTCGGCACACCCATTGGCAAAGCCTGCGCACAATCCAGCGCCAGATCGGTGCCCATCGTGCCACCAGTTGCGATCATCCCATCAAATTTTCCCTCGGCGTAGACCTGCGCAACCAGTGCTGCAGCGCCCTGCGACATCACGCGAAAAGCCTTGTTTTCGTCACCGAGCGCGATCACCTCATCTATGGTCATACCACCGGCCGCGGCCACATCATGTTTGGAAATGTCTGTGGGCGTGGTTGGATCCCCAAGAACCGAGACGTCCATGGTCAGCACGTTGCCACCTTGCGCAGTGATGCATTCTTCGATGTAGCGCATCTCGGGGTCTTTGGTATCATAGGTGCCGATCAGCAAGATAATCTTTTCGCCCATGGTAATCTTCTCCTTGCAGGCTATCGTCTTACAGCTGAATCCAGGCTGTTTTCAGATCGAAATACTTTTCCATTGCGTGCATAGATTTGTCGTGACCGTTGCCCGACTGCTTTACTCCGCCCAAAGGCACAGTGGCGTCCGCACCGCCATAAGTGTTGACGTGAACAACGCCAGAGCGGATGCCCGCCACCATGCGATGCGCACGGCTCAGGTTTGCAGTCCACACGCCTGAGGCCAGTCCATAAACGCTGTCATTTGCCAGGCGCAGTGCCTCATCTTCGTCTCTGAACGATGTCACGGCCAGAACCGGACCAAAGACCTCATTGCGGAACAGATTGTCGGTCGGTTTGACCCCGTTCATTACAGTGGGTGCCATATAATAACCGCCCGTTTCCGTCAGAATTCGGTCACCGCCGGCACGGCGCTCAGCACCTTCCGCTTCGGCTTGGGCGACAAAATCCAGATTGCTTTCCAATTCCGGCAATGAGTGCACTGCGCCGATCTGAGTGCTCAAATCCAGCGGATCGCCGACGCGGAAGGCCTGCGCGTGTTTAACGATCTCGGCGACGAAATCTTCGTGAATATCCTCCTGAACCAGCAAGCGCGATCCCGCGACGCAAATCTGACCTGAATTTCGGAAAATACCTGAGGCGGAGACCTTAGCCGCCTGCGCGAGATCGGGGGCGTCGTTGAACACGATGTTGGGGGACTTTCCGCCAAGCTCCAAGTAGCAGCGTTTCAAATTCGAGCGCGCGGAATATTCCAGAAGCCGCCGCCCTGTCGCACCCGAGCCGGTAAAAACCATGATGTCTACATCCATCGACAGGGCCAGTGTTTCACCAACCACGCTGCCTTTGCCTGTGACGACATTTAGGACACCGTCCGGCACACCTGCCTCAAGCACCAATTCGGCCAATCGCAAAAGTGATAGTGAGGCCGATTCCGCAGGTTTCAACACCACCGAGTTACCCGCCGCCAGCGCCGGCGCGATCTTCCACGCACCGATCATCATTGGCATGTTCCAAGGTACAATCGCCCCCACAACGCCGACAGGCGCGTGATGCACAAGACCCAGCACATTTTCAGCTGTGGGCGCAATCTGACCATAGATCTTGTCAATGGCCTCGCCATAATAGCGGAACGTGCCCGCAGCCGACATCGGCTCTGCCTTCATGGCCATATTGATCTCAGTGCCGTTGTCCCGCACGCCCAGAACGGCCAGTTCCAAAGCGTGTTTTTCAATCAGATCGGCCAGTTTCAACAACACCTTCTTGCGTACAGAAGGTGCAGCCCGCGACCAGCGTCCGTCTTCAAACGCCGTGCGGGCCGCCGCAATAGCCCGCTCCATATCCGCGGGGGTGCCCTCGGCAATTTGAGTTAGAACCTGACCGTCAATTGGAGAAAGGACATCCAGTTGCCCTCCTGCCGCTGCGGCCTCGTGACGCCCATCAATCAGAAGGCTCCGTGCCGGTACGGGCTGACCACGTAGCGCATCGATGGCAAGTTGATCCATAGGTCGCTTATCCTTGCTGGTTCGGATTATCGGAATCCACGGGTTGCATCGTAGGTTCCGGCCGCAGTTTGTTTTTGAATTCGAAATACAACGTTCGGCAGTGCAGGATCAGGATCAGAACGATCAGGCCAAACAGAATGGCCGCGATGGGCCGGTCGATGAAGTCGAGCGGCGTTTTGACCCGTGCCATTGCGCTGCGCAACTTGGTTTCCATAATCCCGCCAAGAACCATGCCCAAAATGATTGGAACAATCGGCAGGTCCAGCCGTTTTAGGATCAGCCCAAAAACCCCGAACCCGGCAGCAATGGCACAATCTGTGATCGAGTTGCGCAGACTATAGACCCCCACGAATGCCAAAATCAGGATCATGACACCAAGGAACCGGGTCGGGATCTGGATAATCTTCAACAGCAGGTTCGTCGAAAACAACAAGAAAACAAGAACGATCACGTTAAGCAGGATCAGCGCCATATACAGGGCCAATACGAAATCCATCTGGTTTTCGAACAGCTGGGGTCCGGGGATCACGTTGTGGACATAAAACACGGACAGCATCATCGCCGTCAGCGCCTCGCCGGGAATACCCAGAGCCAGCAGAGGAATCATCGCAGCGCCTGGAACGGCGTTGTTCGCGGCCTCGGACGCTACAAGTCCCTCGGGAGAGCCATCACCAAACTTTTCTGGGTTTTTTGACGTCTTTTGAGCATAGGTGTAGGACAGAAATTGCGATGTAAACTCACCGGTGCCCGGCACCATGCCCATGAAAACACCGATACTTGAGGACACGGTAGCAACGCGTTTCACGCCCAGAAGTTCTTTGAGGCCGGCAAAGATATTGCCACTTACATGGGTGTCGCCTGGCGCGTGGTTCTTTTCCAATAGCAGCAGAAATGCCTGGCTGATCGCAAACAGACCAAGCACGACAACAATAAGATCGACGCCCGATGCCAGCCAGCTTTGATCAAAGGTGAACCGGCGGGTATATTTCACGGGCTCCAGCCCCACCGAATTCAGGAAAATGCCGAAGGCGGCCAGCATACCAGCGGCAAAAATCTGACCCCGGTGGGCCAGCACAACCAGAATGATGCCCAATAGCGCGGCCAGGAAAATCTCGCGGCTGCCGAAGTGTGGGGCGACAAGGGCCAGAACCGGTGACAACACCATCAGACAGATGATCGCAAACACGCCCCCGAAGAACGAGGCCGAATACGCCAGAGACAACGCACGGTGGCCCTGCCCCCGTTTGGTCATGGGATATCCGTCATAAGTGGTCAGCGCGTTCACCGCTGTGCCGGGGGTGTTGATCAGAATCGCAGGAATGGCTCCGCCATACATGGACGAGCCGTAGATACCCAATAACAGGGTTAGTCCTACGATGGGCTCGAACGCAAAGGTGGCAGGCAACAGGATTGCGATGGCCACCGCCGCACCCACGCCGGGCAATGCACCGATGATGACGCCGCCGATCGAGCCGATCAGCAGGGCGACGATTACCTGCCATTGCAGCAGGATAGAAATGCCGGAAAGAAGCGTTTCCATAGTGGCCCCTTACAGATAGGTCAGCGCAAAGGCGCGCACGGAATCCGGAAGGTATTCATAGACCGCTCCGGCGGGGATTTTGACCTGAAGAAAGCCACGGAAAACGATGGTGACCACAAAGCCGAACAACGCAGCTATTCCGATAGCATTTGCACCACGAAACCCTACACGAAGGGTCAGGAAGACTGCGAATAACATGGTTGAGGGCAGATATCCCAGCTGCGGAACCACCAGCACATAGATCAGGAAATAGGCAACATATTCGAACGAGCGAACCCAGAACCCGACCTCGGTCCAGCGGCCACTGATCCGGTCTGACAAGGCCGAGCTAAGCCAATGCAGAAACCCGAACACCACCATGCACCAGATTGCAATTGTGGGCCAAAGACCCGGCTGCGCGAACCATTTGGTTCGTTTGACGACCTTGGTCTGATCACCCAGCTGGGACAAAAGAAACACCGCGAATGCCAGAAACAGTACGGCGAAAACGACATCGCCGGGTCGGCGATACCTTTTGAACATGTCCTGTAAAGTCTTTGCAATCATCGTTTCCTCCCAACCTGAAAGAGGCGTGAGGCTGTGCCCCACGCCCAATCTGGATCTTACTCGCCCAGAATTTCTTCAATCTTAGCGAAAGAGGATTTGTCTTGCTCAATCTGAGCGTTGGATGCGTCTGGGTCCTGCCAGTAGATCAAAGCACCGGTTTCCTCAGCAAGCTGCTTGGCCTTGTCCGACTGCACCGCCTTTTGTGCTGCTGCAGTGATTTTTTCGCGTGCCTCGGGTGGAGTATCCTTGTGAACGAACAGGCCGTTCCACAATGCCAGCGGCAGATCCGGGTTGAGCTCGACGATCGTCGGCGTATCGGGGATCAGCGAAATCCGCTCGCCACCAATGCTCGCCAGAATATTCACGTCGTCCAAACAAGGTAGAACAAGTTGCAACGTGGTATTGATGACGTCCACATCACCCGATGCCAACGTGTTGCAATCCAACGCGTCAAAGGCTGCTTCACTTGCAAAATCAAATCCGCTGCTTACAGCAGCAGCAAAGGTGACCTGCGTGGGCGGCAAGACCGAGCCGAAATGACCAAGCGCCAAATCGTTGTCCTTGCCGTGTTCTGCCAGTTCTTCCCAGTTCGAGAACGGCGCATCCTTGCTGGATGCGATTACGAATGGGTAAGTCAGAAAAATACCGATCGGATCAAACGGGTTCGGGTTCAGTTCAGGGATACCGATTTCCGGTCCAATGACGGGAACGCCAATGACGAAAGAACCAATAGTGTATCCGTCCGCCGGGGCGGTGGCGACTTCGACTGCACCTGGGAACGGACCGCCGCCGCCGCCAGGCTTGTTCACGACCGCGGCCGGGACGTCGTACATGGCTTGAAATTCGTCCGCGATCATTCGCGTCAGCACGTCCTCAAGATCGCCCGGAGGCCATGGAACCACGAAGGTTACCGGTTTCTCTGGATACTCTGCCAGTGCAGCGGTTGCTGACGCTACAAATGCGGCGGTTGCTAGAAATTTCTTCATTGACACCTCCCGTTAGTGGTTCAACAAATGAACCGCGTTAACAATAATAATGTTGCGTTGTTAAGTTAATTCTGTCAAGTATTACCTGACCAGGAGGAGGCAAAACACATGGGCACCGCACTTAATGCCTTGAAAATGCTAGAGTACTTTTCAAGCTCTCAGCCGGAAATCGGGCTGAGTCACATTGCGCGCCTGGCTGGTTTGAACAAGGCGACCGCCCTCCGCCACTTACGGGCACTGGAAGAGTTCGGCCTGATCGAGCAGAATCCGCAGACGAAATCATATGCCATCGGACCAGCTGCTCTACGGTTGGCCGCCCTGCGCGAAATTGCCAAGCCGGGCCTTGATGGTGCACGCCAGAAAATGCAGGCCGCGATGCATGAGGTTGGCGAGAGTCTGCACCTTACGCTGCTTGAGAAAGACACTCTACAAACCGCGTTGGTGGTTGAAACCACGCAGCACAGCGTTCGCGTAAGTCTCGACCCTAGCGAAATTATTCCGGTTAACGCGACTGCTTCGGGATTGTGTATGCTGAGTTTCGGTCCCGCTTTCCTTCTGGAACGCTTGGAATCCGACACACTCACCCGATTTACCGAGGCAACAATGACAGACCCAAAGATTATTCGTGACCGGGTTGCACAAATCGGCCAGGCGGGCTGGGCCAATAGTAATGGCAGCTTTGAAGATGGTGTCTTCGGATATGCGGCGCCTATCTTCGGTATTGATCAGATCGCGATTGGAACCATTGCGATTGCCGTTCCCGAAATTCGTGCAACCAGCGCGCGGCAGCCGCTGATTTTGACCTCACTCCACACTCTTTCGAAAGACCTGACCGCAAACTTTGGCGGCCAGATGCCCGAAACTTTTCCAACCGAATTCCACCCATGATTGACGGGCGGACTAAATCTCCGGAGACACGCTACATGAAAGACTCCAACTTTCTGAAAGAAAACAACGCCCGACATTTCTGGCAACCAATGGCGCACCCGGCCGACAGCCAGAAAAACCCGCCGACCATTCTGACCGGCGGTGAAAGGGTCAGCATCATTGATGTGGATGGCCACAAGGCGTTGGATGCAGTAGGTGGCTTGTGGAACGTCAATCTGGGCTATTCCTGTGATCCTGTGAAGCAGGCCATCACCAATCAGCTGAACGCGCTGCCCTATTATTCAACCTTTCGCGGCACCAGCAACGACAAGGCGATCGAACTGTCCTACGAGTTGGCTCAGTTCTTTGCGCCTGACGGATTGACCCGTGCATTCTTTACTTCGGGTGGATCGGATTCGGTTGAGATCGCGCTGAAACTGGCGCGCCAGTATCACAAAGTACGCGGCGAGGCTGGCCGTACCAAGTTCATCAGCCTGAAACAGGGCTATCACGGCACCCATTTCGCGGCTGCCTCGGTCAATGGCAATCAGAAGTTCCGCGCGGCTTATGAGCCGATGATGCCGGGATGTTTCCACGTGCCCGCGCCCTGGACCTATCGCAATCCGTTCGATGAGACGGACCCCGAGCGTCTTGCGCAGCTTTGCGTAAAAGCGCTGGAGGCCGAAATCGCATTCCAGGGTGCAAACACCGTCGCCGCATTCATCATGGAGCCAATCTTGGGCGCAGGTGGAGTGATCCCGCCGCACAAGAGCTTCATGCCCATGGTGCGTGAAGTCTGCTCGAAGCACGGAATTCTGCTGATTTCGGACGAGATCATTACTGCCTTTGGGCGTACAGGCAGCGAAAGTGGCGCGCGACATTGGGAGGTGCAGCCCGATATCATGACAACGGCCAAAGCCATCACAAACGGCTATTTCCCATTCGGCGCGGCAATGATCTCTGGCGCGGTTGCGGAGGTGTTCGAAAGCGACACTACCGGCAGAGCTTCTGTCGATCAGGGCTACACCTATTCCGGGCACCCGGTTGGCGCGGCCGCAGCCTTGGCCACGCTTGCCGAGATCAACCGCCTGCGAGTTTGGGAAAACGCAGCTGCACGGGGGGATGAGTTGTTTGCCGGGTTGAAAAAACTGGCCGACAAATACGACGTAGTCGGTGACGTGCGAGGGGGTGAAGGTCTAATGTGCGCGCTCGAGCTGGTTTCGGACCGTGCGACCAAGGCACCAATCGCCAAACATCTTCCGCTGCAGGTTCAAAAAGCTACTTATGAAGATGGCGTGATGGTCCGTGTATCTGGAAACAACATCATATTGTCTCCGCCGCTGGTCATCACGTCTGATGACGTAGCCAAGATCCTGTCAGCCCTGGATACAGGACTAGCGAGCCTGTAGTGATCACACTGGCCCCGGCCTTCAAGGTCGGGGTCAAACCTTTACGGCCTGCAATTCCTCAAGTAGATCCAGAAGGTTGTCGATTTTTTCCTGTCCCATTTGTGCCTCGATTGTATTGTGAATCGCCAGCGAGGTCGCAAGGTTCTCTTCAAGAATTTGACGCCCCTCATCGGTGATCTTCACCATGGTGCGACGCTTATCCGTGCTGCCCTGACGGCGGGATATCTGCCCATCATTCTCCATCGCGCGTAGAATTCGCGTCAGGCTGGGCAGCAAAAGGCAGGCCTCATTTGCAATAGTGCTTTGTTCCACTTCGCCCATTTCGTCCAGAACACGAAGGATACGCCACTTTTGCTCGGTCAGCTGTATCCCCTGCAGCATATCCCGAATTGGGGCCATAACGGTTTCGCGTGCGCGTAGCAGGGCGATCGGAAGAGCGCGAGAGGTTCTCGTGGTATGGCTTTGTCGGTTCATTCCAGCCTTCTAGAACGCCATTTCAGGAAATGCAAAGATTAACAAAGCAAGTTCTTGACGGTCGCGATACAATTTACTAAACATGTTAAGTAGTAAAGGAGAGCTCATGCCACACTTCCACGTCGAATACTCCGGCAATCTGGACGATCGGGTCGACATCGGTGGCTTGTGCGAATGCATACGAGACACCGCTGCGGGGATTGAGGCTTTTCCAATGCCGGGAATTCGCGTCCGCGCCACGCGTGTTGACTATTTTGCCATTGCGGATGGAGATCCCAAGCATGGCTTTGTGGACATCTCAATCCGCCTGCGCGCTGGCCGTCCTGACGACGTTAAGAAGAACGCAACACAACGTATCTTTGATGCGGTTGAGGCGTATCTGGAACAGGCCTTCTCGAAACACTCTATCGCACTTTCACTAGAGATGCGTGACATCGACCCAGACCTTTCGCCCAAGACCGGCACAATCCGGAATCATTTGGCTGCGACAAAGCAGGAGACCTGACACATGAGCGTACCGGATACGAATATCGAGAAACTGGCAGGCTTTCTGGCCCGGTTCAAAGAAACGGGCATCAAGAACCGTATCGCAGGCGAAGACCGGGATGGCGCAGCGGGCGTTTTCCAATCCACCTCTCCGGTGGACAAATCAGTAATCTGCAACGTTGCGCACGGTACGTCCGACGATATCGACGCGGCGGTCAAAGCGGCCCATGCTGCCTTTACTGAATGGCGCGACATGCCCGCCACCGAACGCCGCCGGATCCTGCTAAACGTTGCCGACGCCATCGAATCCCGGGCCGAAGAAATCGCGCTGTGTGAATGTTGGGATACCGGCCAAACACTGCGATTCATGTCCAAGGCGGCGCTGCGCGGTGCCGAGAATTTTCGCTACTTTGCGGATCAGGTCGTGCAGGCTCGCGACGGGCAGCACCTGAA
The DNA here is from genome assembly GCF_900143525.1 of Ruegeria sp. Alg231-54. Taxonomy (GTDB): domain Bacteria; phylum Pseudomonadota; class Alphaproteobacteria; order Rhodobacterales; family Rhodobacteraceae; genus Ruegeria. The sequence goes on from NZ_FREZ01000003.1 coordinate 410,895, forward strand.
ATCGCCGACGTTGATGAATATCACCACCCGTGTACCTATCGGCCCGGTTGGTGTGATCACTCCGTGGAACACGCCCTTCATGCTGTCGACGTGGAAAATCGCGCCCGCTCTGGCCGCGGGCTGCACCGTGGTCCACAAGCCAGCCGAAGACTCGCCTTTGTCCGCCCGCCTGTTGGTGGAAATCGCCGAAGAAGCGGGTTTGCCCAAGGGCGTGCTGAATACCGTGAACGGTTTTGGCCCTGATGCCGGTAAGGCGTTGACAGAGCACCCCTTGATCAAAGCCATCGCTTTTGTCGGAGAAAGCCGGACAGGCAGCATCATCACAAAGCAGGGTGCCGATACGCTCAAGCGGATGCACTTGGAACTGGGCGGCAAGAACCCCGTTATCGTGTTTGATGACGCCGATCTGGACCGGGCTCTGGATGCGGTGATCTTCATGATCTACTCGATCAACGGTGAACGCTGCACCTCGTCCTCGCGGCTGCTGGTGCAGGACACTATCAAGGAAGAATTCGAGGCCAAACTGGTCGAGCGTGTGAACAACATCAAGGTCGGGCACCCCCTGGACCCTGCGACCGAGATCGGCCCGCTAGTCACTGAGGAGCATTACAACAAGGTGACCTCATACTTTGACATCGCCAAAGAGGATGGTGCGACCGTCGCGGCCGGTGGGGTCAAGGTTGGTGATGTCGGATTTTTCGTACGCCCGACATTGTTTACCAATGCCAACAACAACATGCGCATCGCGCGAGAGGAAATATTTGGCCCCGTGCTAACTTCCATTCCATTCTCGACCGAAGAAGAAGCGCTGCATATCGCCAATGACACGCCCTATGGGTTAACCGGCTATGTCTGGACCAACGACCTTACACGCGCCCTGCGCTTTACCGATAAGTTGGAAGCTGGGATGATCTGGGTGAACTCGGAAAATGTTCGCCACCTGCACACGCCCTTTGGCGGGGTAAAGGCGTCAGGTATCGGTCGCGACGGCGGTGATTGGAGCTTTGACTTCTATATGGAGCAGAAACACGTGGGCTTTGCCACTGGTCAGCACAAGATTATGCAGTTGGGAAAGTAACGCCTTCCGAGCGACGTCTGGTCAAGGTGCCGCTCGTAAAAAGATAGAATACGTGCGCACATCTATGGTCCATGAACTCTTTGAGAGTCGGACCAAACGACGTCTGGTCGTCCGCTCTCCCTTACAAAGCGGTCAGACGCCACCTTATATGAGGAGGAACTGTCATGGGAAAGATTGTACAGGCTGCTAAGATCACACATGTGCCCAGCATCTGGATGTCCCACACGATGCCGAAATACAAAGGTATCCGGCAACCTGCGATAGATGGTTACGCGCGTCTGCGGCAGGACGCGATTGACCGCGATGTCGACACCTTCATCGTATTCGATACACATTGGATCACCAATCAGGGTTTTCACCTGAACACAAAAGAGCGCCACAAGGGCCGATTCATCAGCCACGAACTGCCGCACATGCTGGCGGATATGGAGTTCGATTACCGCGGTGATCACGAACTTGGTGAAACCATCCTCGACGTTCTGAGAGAGCGTGGGGAACGGGCTCTGGGTCATTCGCATCCCGACATGGGAATGGAGTACGGTACCCTTTTGCCTATGCATTTCATCAATGAAGGTGTGAATGCCCGGGTGCTGCCAGTTGCGGTCAACCAGTTCTCGTCTATCGCCGAGAACCGCGTTTGGGGTGAAGCCATCGCCGAAGGCATCCGGCGTTCGAACCGCAATGTTTCGATTCTGGCCTCCGGGTCTCTAAGTCATGACTTCACGCCGAATGAGCGCTCTGTCGAAGGTCTGAACGCAGTGAATGGCGAGTTCAACCGCCAGATGGATATGCGCGTTCTCGAATTGTGGCAGCAGGGCCGTTTCGAAGAGTTCCTGGACCTTTTGCCTGACTACGCCAAAAAATGTACGGGCGAGTGTGCGATGAACGACACTGCCCTGCTGTTCGGTGCGTTGGGATGGGGCAGTTACAAAGGCGAGATCGACATCTACACCCCGTATTTCGGTAGTTCCGGAACGGGTCAGGCAAATATCAGCTTTTCGGTCTGAGGCCGAGACACGGGAATCCTGCAAATGACAGACTTACGTCTCAACGACCCCACGTTGCTTATCGAAGCGGCGCGGGTTGGCTCCAAATGGGTCGGTGCCACTGAGGTATCCGCCACTCTGGAAGTGACCAACCCGGCAACTGGTGATCTAATCGGACGAGTCCCAAATCTTGGGGCGGCCGAAACGGCCGAAGCAATCGCCGAAGCGCACCGTGCACAGAAGGGCTGGGCCAAGCGCACAGCGAAGGACCGCAGTCAAATCCTGCGCCGCTGGTAGGAGCTGATGATCGAAAACCAGGATGATCTTGGCACTATCCTAACCGCCAAGCAGGGCAAGCCGTGGGCTGAGGCCAAGGGTGAAATCGCTTATGGCGCCAGCTTCATCGAATGGTTCGCTGAAGAGGCCCGCCGCGCCTATGGCGACGTCACCCCCGGCCACGCGCCGGATAAGCGGATCATCACCATCAAACAGCCGATTGGGGTTGTTGCCGCGATCACGCCGTGGAATTTCCCCAATGCCATGATCACGCGAAAGGCGGGACCGGCACTGGCGGCAGGCTGCTCCATGGTGCTCAAACCTGCCAGCCAGACGCCATTCTCGGCTATCGCGCTGGCAGTTCTGGCCGAGCGAGCCGGGTTGCCTGCGGGATTGTTCTCGGTCATCACTGGATCAGCGCGCGCCATCGGAGGTGAGATGACCTCGAGCAAAACCGTGCAGAAACTGACCTTTACCGGGTCCACCGAAATCGGCGCGATGCTTTATGCGCAATGCGCACCTACGATCAAGAAACTAGGTTTAGAATTGGGCGGCAACGCGCCGTTCATCGTGTTTGACGACGCAGATCTGGACGCGGCAGTCGAAGGGGCAGTGATCGCCAAGTTCCGAAACAACGGCCAGACTTGCGTCTGCGCCAACCGCATCTATGTCCAGTCTGGGATCAACGACACGTTCGCCGAAAAACTGGCCGCTAAGGTCGCAAAACTGCCGACTGGAAACGGCTTTGACGAGGGCACCGTCTTTGGCCCACTAATCGATCAAGCCGCAGTCGCGAAAGTGTCTGAGCATATCAAAGACGCAACCGCCAAGGGTGCAACAGTCACACTGGGCGGCAAGCCGCACGCCCTTGGCGGCACTTTTTTCGAGCCGACCATCCTGACTGGCGTGACCGCAGACATGGCGGTGGCGACCGAGGAAACCTTCGGCCCAGTCGCGCCTTTGTTCAAATTCGACAGGGAAAGCGAAGTTATCGCAGCCGCCAATGATACCGAATTCGGCCTCGCTTCGTATTTCTATTCGCGCGACATGGCCCGTGTCTGGCGCGTGTCCCAAGCATTGGAATATGGCATGGTCGGGATCAACACCGGCCTGATCTCAACTGCCGAAGCGCCCTTTGGAGGCGTTAAGATGTCAGGTCTGGGGCGCGAGGGGTCGCGCCATGGGCTGGATGACTTCATGGAACTCAAATACTTGTGCATGGGTGGCATTGACGCCGCCGAGGAGGCCTGATGCGCTTTTCAACTTTCACCGCAAACGGAGCAACTTTTTTCGGCGCGATCACCAATGACGGTGCAATTGCGCTGAACGACGCCTTTCCCGATCAGGCCAGCCTTTACGAGGTGATCGCCGCGGGCGCGTTTGAAAAGTTGACCGAGGCCTCAGCAGGCCGCGAAGTGACCCACAAAAAATTCACTTACGAAATGGTGATGCCAGATGTCCGCCGCATCCTCTGCGTCGGGGTGAACTTTCCCGACCGCAACGCGGAATACAAAGACGGCAGCAAACAGCCGAAATACATGTCGTTGTTTCCGCGCTTTGCCAGCGGTTTCACCGGGCACGACCGCCCGCTGATCCGTCCTCCGGAAAACCACACGCTGGATTACGAGGGCGAGGTCGTTATCGTGATTGGCAAATCCGGTCGGCGAATTTCGCAGGTAGATGCCTATGACCACATCGCAGCCCTGACTTTATGTAACGAAGGCACAATCCGCGACTGGGTCCGCCATGCCAAGTTCAACGTCACACAGGGAAAGAACTGGGACAATTCCGGTGCCATCGGTCCGTGGCTAGTGCCATTCACCGACGCGGCCCAGTTGGACGATGCCCGAATTCAGACCCATGTGAATGGTGAGTTGCGTCAGGACGATACGCTGAATCGCATGATGTTCCCGATCCGGCGCGAGATCGAATATATCTCGACCTTCATGACGCTTCTGCCCGGTGACATCATCGTCACCGGCACCCCGACGGGTGCGGGCGCGCGGTTTGATCCACCGAAGTACCTGGCACCGGGTGACGTAGTGGAAATCTCAGTCGAGGGCATTGGAACGCTGCGCAACACAGTCGAGGACGAACAGGTATGACCCCCGAAGATCATGCCCGTGCCGCAGCCGACTTATTGCAAGCTGAATGCTCGCACGAACAGATTGGCCTTTTGACACTGCGCCATCCCGAAATGGGAATGAGCGACGCCTATGAGGTGCAGAACGCCATTTATCGACAAAAATTGGCCGAAGGCCGCAAGGTGATCGGCTGGAAAATCGGGTTGACCTCGAAAGCGATGCAATATGCGCTGAATATCGACATCCCCGACAGCGGAATTTTGTTCGATGATATGAAGTTCGATCACGGCGAAACCGTTCCTGCGGGCCGGTTCATCCAGCCCCGGATCGAGGCCGAGATTGCTTTTGTCATGAAATCTGCTGTAGGCGGAGAGAACGTCACCCGTGACGACATCATTGCCGCCACGGATTACGTCGCGCCTTCGATTGAAATCCTCGACACGCGTATTCAGCGTGTCGACCCCGCGACCGGACAAACACGTACCGTCTATGACACAATCAGCGACAACGCCGCCAATGCCGGCATCGTGTTGGGCCCCGAACGTCATTCGATAGATGCATGTGATTTGCGTTGGGTCGGGGCACTGACCTTCCGCAATGGTGAGATCGAGGAAACCGGTCTGGGCGCGGGTGTTTTGAACGACCCAGTCGAAAGCGTCGTCTGGCTGGCCCGTCGCATGGCGCAGTACGACCAGAGGATAGAACCGGGCCAGGTGATCTTGTCTGGTAGTTTTATTCGACCCGTCGAATGCCCGCCGAGCACCGAAATCCATGCTGATTTCGGACCATTTGGCTCGGTCGATATCAACTTTGCCTGAAGGAGGCCGGGATGCCCGCGCCACTAAACGCTTTCAAGGCCGCGCTGCAGGCTGGTCAACCGCAGGTTGGCTGCTGGATTGGAATGGCGGACACCTATGCCGCTGAAATCGCGGCCACGTCCCAGTTCGACTGGTTGCTTGTTGACGGAGAGCACGCCCCAAACGATCTTCGCTCAATCCTGGAACAGGTGCGGGTCATCGAAGGAAGCGGCAGCCAACCGGTCGCACGCTTGCCGATAGGTGAAACCTGGATGATCAAGCAATACCTCGATGCCGGCGTTCAGAATATTCTGGTGCCGATGGTCGAAAGCGGAGATCAGGCGCGGGATTTGGTACGGGCGGTGCGATACCCGCCCCACGGAGTTCGGGGCGTGGGATCAGCGTTGGCCAGGGCTTCGCGCTTTGCGGCGATCCCGGACTATCTGAAAACGGCTGATGAACAGATCTGCCTGCTTGTTCAGGTGGAAAACCGCGCCGGGTTAGAGGCACTAGACGATATTCTTGCCTCTGACGTTGATGGGGTCTTTCTCGGTCCCTCCGATCTGGCCGCTGACATGGGCCATATCGGTGATGTTGGTCATACAGAAGTGGTCGAGGCCGTTTTGGACGCGATAACTCGGGTCGTCGCGGCAGGCAAATTTGCCGGGATACTGACACTTGATCCGGCCATGCAGCGTAAATGTCTGGATCTGGGGGCGACCTTCCTGGCCACAAACATCGACGTTACTTTGTTCGCGCAGGCGGTGCGCCGGGCTGCCGATGAAGCCTTGGCGTTGCTACCTAACCAAAGCGTTTCGGGTGTTGCCCAAACGGAAGCGGCCAGCAAGTACCTGCAGCAATTGTGCAAGCACTGGTCCCACAAGGCCCAGGTGGCTTTCGACGACACCCACGGCAGCGTGGAATTTCCGGGCGGAAACCGGCTGACCTTGGTCGCAGGTGAATCCAGCCTTTCGCTGACGGCTGAAACCGGCCCTCGCGGAGATCTGACCCGCTGGCAGGAAGTCATCGAAGCGCATCTGGTACGGTTTGCTTTTCGCGAAGACATTAGCATTGACTGGGTGGGCTGATCCCAAATCAACTACCGCCTGAAGACGACTACAAGGAACACTCATGTCAGATCCGGTTTATGTAATTGGCGATATCCATGGCCAACTGGGGATGCTTGAAGACGCACTGGACCGGATCGAACGGGATGGAGGGCCAGACGCCAAGATCGTGTTTCTTGGCGATTATACGGACAGGGGTGCGCAAAGTTGCGGGGTTTTGGATCTGCTGGTCCGAGGGAACGCCGACGGTAAGAACTGGGTCTTTCTACGTGGCAATCATGACCAGATGTGCGCAATGTTTCTGGAGGACTATCCGCGCAATGATGCGCGCCTGCTGGTCGGGTATCACTGGCTTCATCCTCGGATCGGCGGGATCGAAACGCTGCGGTCCTATGGGGTTGAAGCCACCAACGTGGACAGAATCTATCAAGTTCACGCCAAAGCCAAACAGGCCGTCCCTCAGGCTCATATCGATTTTCTGAACGGGCTAAAACCGTTCCATCAGGACGGCGCATTGCTGTTCGTGCATGCAGGTATTCGACCCGGGGTGAAACTGGAGCAGCAAGACCACGACGATCTGATATGGATTCGTGAGGAATTCCTGAACCATAAAGATCCACATCCATGGTTGGTTGTCCACGGCCACAGCCACGTGGCCGCACCTGAACATCATGGAAACCGTATCAATCTGGATACAGGAGCAGGCTATGGCCAAGCCCTGACCGCCGCCGTGTTCGAAGGCACCACGTGTTGGGTACTGGATGCTGGTGGGCGTAGACTTGTGACCCACTGAGACAGACTCTGACTCACATGGCGTAAAAATGTGGCGTCGCCGATGTCGTTTCTTTTTTAAAAAGCTTCTCAACCATGATCGCCGTCATCGCTAAGCCTTGAACCACCACATTGGGTCCATCAGACGTTTTTTGGAACAGCAGTTCTTTACGGCGGTCGGCAGGATTGGCGGCAATAATAGCTGGAATGGACAACATTTTTCTACGCCGGCAACTTCGGAAAAATCTTCGAATGCACTCAGCAACAATAGTTCAAACACGTGACTCCAAACGAAACGGCATTGACTTTAGTTTCATATGTAACGATATTCGTTGCAAATGAAACAAAACGAGTCACGCGAGCGACATACTTCGGGAGAACACAATGGCTAAGGCATTCGCATCTCAGGGAGATTTGGGTGAAAAGACGGTTAGCTTCACCGAAGTGGGTGAAGGGCTTTGGGCCTTTACTGCTGAAGGTGATCCCAATTCCGGCGTGATCATCGGCGATGATAGTGTCATGATTGTCGAGGCGCAGGCCACGCCACGTCTGGCTGGCAAGGTGATTGAGAAGGTCAGAGAAGTTACCGACAAACCGATCACACATCTGGCGCTAACTCACTATCACGCGGTTCGCGTTCTAGGCGCTTCAGCGTATGGCGCAGATCAGGTTCTCATGTCCGAAACAACCCGAGCGCAGGTTGTCGAACGCGGTCAGGAAGATTGGGACAGTGAGTTTCAGCGTTTTCCACGTCTGTTCGAAGGCCATGAAAGCATTCCCGGACTGACCTGGCCCACCACGACCTTCAAGGATCGCATGAGTGTATACCTCGGCAACCGGCGCGTCGATCTAATGCATCTTGGTCGCGCCCATACTGCCGGTGACATCGTCATTCACGTCCCCGATCAGAACGTCATGTTTACCGGTGACATCGTCGAGTACCACTCGGCCTGCTATTGCGGCGACGGCCATTTCAACGATTGGGGTGGCACTCTGGACAATATCGGCGCATTTGACGTCGATGCTATCGCGCCCGGCCGCGGTGATGCTCTGCTCGGAAAAGACATGGTTGAAGCAGCAATTGAGTCCACCCGGGATTTTGTCCAAAGCACCTATCGCCCGGCCGCTCGTGTCGCCGCTAGCGGCGGCACCCTGAAAGATGCCTGGGACGCTGTACGTGACGCATGCGACCCGAAATTCGCTGACTACGCGATCTACGAACACTGCCTGCCGTTCAATGTTGCGCGCGCCTATGACGAAGCCCGCGGCATCGACACACCACGTATCTGGACGGCGCAGCGGGATCTGGAAATGTGGGAGCAACTGCAAGGCTGAACGCCTGAAGGGAGGGGATTTTCCAATGTTTGATGACCGTTACACGCTCGCCTACAAGAGCTATCCATACGAGAAATCGCCCGATCAGGATATTGACGCGCCGGTGCGTCACCCGGTTGTGGTCATGGGCGGCGGGCCGATCGGAGTCGCCACAGCCCTGGACCTCGGCCGCCAGGGTATTCCGGTGGTTGTGCTTGATGATCATGAGGGCATCGGCATGGGCAGTCGGGCGATTTGTTTCGCAAAGCGCTGCCTGGAAGTGGCCGACCGCTATGGCTGCGGCGAACCGATGCTCAAAAAAGGCGTTGTCTGGAATCTCGGTAAGGTATTCCATCGCGATGACAAGGTATTCGAATTTAACCTGTTGCCGGAAGACGGGCATAAATACCCCGCCTTCATCAATCTACAACAGCCATATTTCGAGCAATACATGATCGATCGCCTGCGCGAGCTGCAGGACAAGGGTGCCCCGATCCAGTTGCGTGGCAAGAACCGTGTGGACAGCGTTGAAGTACACGACGATCACGTCACCCTGACGGTGATGACACCGGATGGGCCATACACCCTTGAAGCGGACTGGCTTATCGGTTGCGACGGCGCCAACTCACCACTGCGCGGGATGCTTGGTCTCGATTTCAGCGGTCGCGTCTTTCAGGACAGCTTCCTGATTGCCGATGTCAAACTGAAAGGCGATCTGAACTTCCCTACTGAGCGCTGGTTCTGGTTTGAACCGACCCACGGCTCTGGCGCCTCAGCGTTGTTGCACAAGCAACCTGATGATGTCTGGCGGATCGACTTCCAGATCGGCTGGGATGTTGACCGCAAAGAAGAACTTAAAGAAGAGAATATCCGTCGCCGATTGGATGCGATGCTGGGGGATGTGGATTATGAAATGGTCTGGTCCTCTATCTACACCTTCCAGTGCAAGCGGATGGACAGTTTCCGCTCGGGGCGGGTGTTTTTTGCTGGTGATGCGGCGCACCAAGTCTCGCCCTTTGGTGCGCGTGGTGCCAATTCCGGCATGCAGGACGTGGACAATCTTGGTTGGAAACTAGGGTTGGTTATTCAAGGCAAAGCGCCGGAGAGCCTGCTTGACACCTACAATGCCGAACGGGTTCACGGCGCGGACGAGAATATTCTGAACTCTACACGGTCCACCGATTTCATCACACCGAAATCAGAAACAAGCCGGATCTTCCGCGATGCCGTGCTCAGCCTGAGCGGAACGTATGAATTCGCACGACCGATGGTCAACTCGGGTCGGCTCTCGGTTCCATGCGTGTACAGTGGATCGGGACTCAATTCCGCTGACGCACTGGCAGGCGGTCCCGAACGGACGCAGCCCGGCGCCCCCTGCCCTGATGCCCCGTTGGGCGATGAATACCTGTTGTCGAAGCTGGGTGATGAGTTCATCCTTTTGACAATCGATGCAGAAGCACCTGAAATTCTGGAAGAGGACGGGATTACGGCACGCCGCCTGGCTCTTTCAACCCGCGACGACCCGACCGGTCAACTCAGGAAACGCTATCTCGGCGAAGCCAGTTCGGCGGTCTACCTGATCCGCCCAGATCAGCATGTCGCTGCCCGCCGAGCGGAATACAACGAAACCCTGATGCGCACCGCCTTGCGCCGTGCGGCCGGTAAAGAAGTAAGCCAATGAGCGATCTGACCCTGACACCGAATATCGACGGAACCGACGATTTCTACGCCGACCTGCTGGCAACGCATGAGGGCAAAACCAAGGCCGAGAGCGATACAATCAACGCAAGGTTAATTCTGATTCTGGCCAACCACATCGGCGACCGGAACGTCCTGAGCCAGGCGCTCAATGCCGCCAACATCACGTAATCCAAGGGAGGATACCATGAATATCAAACTGAAGGGCAACACCCTGCTGCTCGCCGGCATTGCAACCGCTGCAATGTCTATCGCAACGACTACCGTGGCAGAAACCAAACTGGCGCTTTCGAGCTGGCTGCCGCCGCGCCATCCGATCGTTGTTGAGGCAATCAAACCCTGGGCCAAGCAAGTGGAGGAAGTCACCGATGGCCGTGTGACCGTACGTGTGCTTGCAAAGCCCATGGGCCCGCCCCCTGCACATTACGACATGGCTGCCGAAGGTATCGCTGACATCACCTATGGCTTGCATTCCTTTACCACAGATGACCGTTTCACCCGCTCTCGGATCGGTCAGTTCTCGTTCATTGGTGACGATGCCGTTGCTGGTTCCAAAGCATTCTGGAATGTCTATTCCGGCCCGCTGGAGGCGCAGAAAGAACATGAGGGCACCAAACTTCTGGGGCTCTTCGTGCATGGCCCCGGCATGTTGCACAACAATGTCCGCAAGATCGAAAAGACAGACGATTTCTCGGGTCTCAAGATCCGCGTTCCTGGTGGCTACATCTCGGACCTGATGTCTGGTCTCGGCTCCACAACGCTCTTCATGTCTTCGGGTGAGGTGTATGAAAAGCTCTCGCGCGGAGTAATCGATGGCGTGACGTTCCCCTACGATGCTCTGGCTGCGTTCAAGCTGACCGAAGACGTCAAGTACACGATGCAAGTCCCTGGCGGCATCTACAACACCACTTGGTTCATGGTCATGAACGAAGACAAATGGAACGAGATCTCTGAAGAGGATCAGGCAGCCATCGAGGCGATTTCCGGTGAAGCTTTTGCAGCACTGGTTGGCGAAGCTTGGGTCGGTGCAGACAAGAAAGGCAGTGCCGCGGCCGAAAAGGCCGGGATCGAAATCTACGAAGCGCCAGCCGAAGTCGTTGATGCGATCAAGTCCCAAGCCGCAGATGCCGAAACAGCGTGGTCCGAAGCCATCTCGGCGGACGGCTATGACGGCACTGCTGCTCTGGAAGAAATGCGCAAACAAGCTGGCGTGGACTTCTGATCCATGGAGCGGCTTCGCCATCGTTTCCCCGACCAGCCCCCTGATGAGGGGCTGGACATCGGGCTGCTGCTCGACAGATCTCTGGGTGTCGGGGCCGCACTGATCCTGTTCAGCCTCGTCCTCATCACCTGTGTGGATGTAGTTGGGCGCTACCTGTTCAACGCACCGCTTTCCGGCGCCTTCGAACTCACTGAAATACTGCTGGCAGCGCTCGTTTTCCTTGCCTTACCACTGACGACAGAGCGCCGCGAACATGTCGAGGTCGACCTGCTGAATCTGGCGCTTGGACGCAAGACGCAACGTCTTTTGTCTGCGTTTGCTGGCCTGTTCTCTGCAGCCCTGTTAGCCACCTTTTCTTGGCGGCTTTTCACCCATGCGGCCAAGGCCGCACATGACGGCGCGGTGACCAACGCGCTTGAGATTCCACTGGCACCATTCGGCTATCTGGCTGGGGTCTCCTGCATGGTTTCGGCGTTCATCGCATTCCTGCGCGGATTACAACCTCCCATCGAACACGACACCGATCAAGATCACCTAGAGGGCGCCCCATGATTGAATCTCTGATCGGCTTTGCGATCCTTCTGGGACTTATTCTACTGCGCGTGCCCATCGCGTTCGCAATGGCGGCTGTAGGCGGCTTTGGGTTTGCCTATATGCGTGGTTGGGAGCCTGCCTGGGCTATGACAGGGCAAGTGGCCTTTGACACTTCTTTGTCTTACTCCCTTTCGGTCATCCCTCTGTTTATCTTCATGGGCAACGTGTTGGCCGGCTCAGGCGTGGCACACGGGCTGTTTGCCGGTGCCGATCGGCTTTTTGGCAGGCTGCGCGGTGGACTTGCCATGGCTTCGGTCTTTTCTTGCGGCGGGTTCTCCGCGGTGTGTGGCTCATCCCTGGCCACTGCTGCCACGATGTCAAAAGTTGCCATGCCTTCAATGCGTCGTTTTGGCTATGATGACCGGCTGGCGACAGGCTCTATCGCCGCGGGAGGGACACTAGGCATTTTGATCCCGCCGTCGGTGATCCTGATCATCTACGGCCTGTTGACCGAAACCAATATTGCCAAGCTTTTTATCGCGGGAATTGTGCCAGGTATCATTGGTGTGCTGTTTTATCTTGGCGCGGTCATGGTTGCGGTACGGTTGAACCCTTCTCTGGCTCCGGAGGAGGAAAACACCGAACCCATGAGTCGGGCTGACGTCATAGGCGTGATCTGTGTGCTGGGCCTTTTTCTCTTCATCATGGTTGGCATCTATGGTGGGTTCTTCACACCGACTGAGGCGGCCGGAATGGGTGCAGGTGCTTCGATCCTGATCGCCATTGCCCTAAGAACGATGACCTGGCGCAGCTTTTTCGCAACTACGCTGGATTCGATCCGGGCTACTGCCATGATCTTTGCAGTGATTATAGGTGCCGAGCTGTTCACCAATTTCATAAACTACGCCGGACTGCCGGATGCCCTATCAGGCTTTGTTGTCGACAATGAATTGCCGGTCTGGGCGGTCATCTTGTTCATAATGCTGACCTACATGGTTCTTGGTTGTGTGCTTGAAAGCCTGTCGATGATCTTGCTAACAGTGCCGGTCTTTTACCCACTGATGTTTGAGCTTGAGTTTGCCAATGAACTCCTGCTCGATCCCGAAAACGCCCTGATCTGGTTCGCCATTGTGGTTGTTGTGGCCACTGAAATCAGCCTGATCACGCCCCCGGTCGGAATGAATGTCTTCGTGCTGAAGGGCGTGTTGCAAGATGTCTCACTCGGAACGATCTTTCGCGGCGTGCTGCCATTCTGGATCGCGGACATCCTGCGGCTGACCCTGCTCATCCTTGTACCCTCACTGTCACTCTGGCTGGTGGGGTTGATGTGAACGCCTGAGGCGACCGTACGTTGCCTTGGTCTTGAAAACTGCACCCTCGGAAAGGAGAAATCGATGAAAATCGAGAAGATCCATCACGTCGCTTACCGCTGCAAAGACGCAAAAGAGACGGTCGAATGGTATGGGAAAATGCTGAACATGGACTTTATCCTGGCCATCGCCGAGGATCATGTCCCATCTACGCATGAGCCGGACCCCTACATGCATCTGTTTTTGGATGCCGGGAATGGGAATGTTCTGGCTTTCTTCGAGCTGCCCACGAAGCCGGAAATGGGCCGGGATCCCAATACCCCGATCTGGGTGCAGCACATCGCCTTCAAGGTGAAGGATCGTGAAACGCTGCTTCAGTTCAAGGACCATCTGGAAGCTAATGGCGTCGAAGTACTCGGCGTGACCGACCATTCGATTTTCCACTCTATCTACTTCTTTGATCCTTCCGGCCATCGTATCGAACTGGCCTGCCCGGACCCGGAAGAAGAAGCGCTGCTGGAGCGCATGGACGAAGTGAAATGGCTTATGTTGGACGAGTGGTCGAAGACCAAGAAAGCTCCGAAACATGCCGATTGGCTGCATGCCAAAGAACTCAACAAGTCTGCCTGACGGGCGTCCCGTGCCGGATCGGTTTCCAGCGCGGGAACTTATCTTTGGCAAAATCCGAGACGGTTTACCACAAAACAAGGAAGTCATGAAACTATACGGCTATTGGCGCTCGACGACCTCTTTTCGGGTCCGGATCGCACTAAATCTCAAGGGTGTTTCCTATGAAACAGTTCCGGTCAACCTTGTTGCCGGAGAGCAACGCGCGCCGGACTATGTCGCGCTGAACCCCGGCAAGGGCGTCCCTACGCTGATCCTTGAGGACGGTCGTGTACTCACCCAATCGCTTGCGATCATCAATTATCTCGACGCTGCCATACCCGAACCTCCGTTCCTGCCGGAGGACCCGTTCGAGCGTGCGCGGGTACAGGCTGCGGCCCATACCATCGCGATGGACATTCATCCGGTTAACAACCTTAAGGTAACTGTGCATCTGAAGACCCGGTACGGGCTTGCGGCCGAGGATGGGATCGAGTGGTTCCGGCATTGGATGACCGAAGGTTTCCATGCCTACCAAGCGCTTTTGCCAGCTAACACCACCTTCAGTTTTGGTGACAAGCCGGACCTTGCCGATATCTGCCTTGTCGCACAGCTTTACAATGCACATCGCTGGGGCGTCGATATGGCTCCATTCGACCGTCTGCTTGAGATCGAAGAACGCGCATTCACCCTGCCCGCTTTCGACGCCGCCCGACCTGAAAATCAGGCCGACGCCTCCTGAGAGAAATACACTGGCAGACCTCATTCTATTGTAGGTCGACGGCCTTAGCCCAACCAAGAAGGCAATGCTCTTCCGCGTCACCGACTACACGGATTTCTACGCCGGTCGACAGCCAGCGCTCCAGATGGCTTGAGTTGCCCAGATTGGCTTATGTACCTATGTCACCGACGCGGCCTTAAGCAGCGCAGTCACGCCTCGGTCCAGTGCTGCACGGTCCTCGGCCGACATGGAATTCAGCATCCCTTGCGCGCAAGCATCGACTTGTGGCAGCAACTGTTCGAAACACCGATGGCCTTCCGGCGTACAATGATAAACCCTTATCCGGCGATCTTCTTCGGAAATTGCTCTGGTTATCAAACCTTTATCGTCAAGCCTCTGCGCGGCTCGGCTGACTTGAACCTTATCCAGAGTGGTGCGTTGCGAGAGTTCCAGAGAGGTCAGGCTTTTGGCATTGGCAAGTAGAAAAAGCAGGCGCCATTCCTCCCGTGATAGCCCGAATTCGCGCTGGTATACTTCCGTGAGGTTTCGTGAGAACGCTTCGGATGCCACGGCGAGGCGATAGGGAAAGAAGGAATCTAGTTGCATACGAAACTATAATCCCGCTTTGTTTCATATGCAACGACATTTGCCTGCACTGATCTTCGCCATCCTTATGCAGGTTGTTTTGCACACTAAAAGCCGAAGTTGACGAAATCCCGGTTCCCAGTGTTTTGATTCCGTTGCGAAGATTTTTTCTGCTTGCCAGAAAACTGCGGATCCGCTGGATCAAGGTTCCAGATCGGCAATCTGCTGAAACGGACAGATTCCCAGCGTGAACCGACCTTTGCAAAATTTAGCAGTTCTGCAACGCAAAATCCCAAAAGCGAAAGTTGATCGTTGTGTCAGCTTCAGCTGCCAAGAAAGGTCAACACAAGCCTTGGATATAGGCACACACCGAGACTAGCGGAAACACTGGACCCGGAAGTGCAACAAAAACTATTAGCATTCTTGCAGAATACTTTTTACCATGCGGTCAAATTTGGGGGAATTGGATGCTCGATTTAATCATCAGACAGGCCAGCCTGCCAGATGGCAGCGGGCCGGTAGATATCGCGATCAAGGCAGACCGCGTTGCGGAAATTGCGCCTGATATCAAGGCTGAGGCGCATGAGGAGATACAGGCGGCTGGGCGTTTGGTTTCCCCTCCTTTTACGGACCCGCACTTCCATATGGATGCGACCCTGAGCCTAGGGTTGCCGCGCATGAATGTCTCGGGCACGCTTTTGGAGGGTATCGCGCTTTGGGGGGAATTGAAGCCCCTGCTGACACCAGAAGCGGTGATTGAGCGGGCCATGCGCTATTGCGACCTTGCTGTGTCGCAGGGGCTGCTGGCTATCCGTTCGCATGTGGATGTTTCATCCGCCCCGTTGGTGGGCGTTGAAGCGCTCTTGGAGGTACGTAAACAGGTTGCCCCCTATATCGACCTGCAACTGGTGGCATTCCCGCAAGATGGCCTTTACCGATCAGAAAACGCAGAGAGAAACCTGATCCAGGCGCTCGATATGGGTGTCGATGTCGTGGGCGGGATCCCGCATTTTGAACGCACGATGTCGGAAGGGGCTCGATCGGTCACGAGACTGGCCGAGATAGCGGCGGACCGGGGCCTGATGCTGGACCTGCATTGCGACGAAAGCGACGATCCGATGTCACGCCACGTAGAAACGTTGGCCTTTGAGACTACGCGCCTTGGGCTTGGGGGCCGTGTAACTGCAAGCCACGTCACTGCGATGCATTCTTATGACAACTACTATGCATCGAAGCTGATCCCGCTCATCGCAGAAAGCGGTATGAACGCGGTACCCAACCCTCTGATTAATATCACGCTGCAAGGGCGTTCGGACACCTATCCGCGCCGCCGAGGTCTGACCCGCGTGCCAGAGCTGCGCGCGGCCGGTGTAAACGTTGCCTTCGGGCAGGATTGCACAATGGACCCGTGGTATTCGCTCGGGTCCGCTGACATGCTGGAAGTGGCTCATATGGGTGTGCACGCGGTACCGATGACATCCCGAGAAGCGATGGAATGGGCGTTTACTTCCGTCACCCAGAATGGTGCCAAAGCCATGGGCTTGCCCGACCCGACAATCCGCGAGGGCGGCCCTGCCAGTATGGTTGTGCTGCAGGCGCGTGATCCGATTGAAGCTGTTCGCATGAAACCCACCCGCCTTGCCGTAATCAAAAACGGCAAGGTATTGGCCCGTACAGAACCCCGAATGGCCGCGCTTTCGTTGCCCGGCCGCCCCACGACCCTGGATCCCGCAGATTACGCGCCCAGGCCCAATACTCAGGAAGCTTAAGAACAAGAACAATTGCCACCAACAGAAGAGGATCTACCAATGAAACTCACCACAACCCGCCGTCAACTGATGGTCGGCGCTGCGGCCACGTTGGCCCTGCCGGCTTATGTCCGTCGCGTGAACGCACAATCTGCGACCCGAGTCGCTGGCGTGCATATGTCTCCGGTCGAAAACGCGTGGAACAGTCGAATCCACGTAGCGATGCAGGAGGCCGCCGATGCTGGTCTGATCGAGTATGAATTCTCGGAAGGTGTGGCTCCGACTGACTATCCCCGCGCGATGCGCGAGTATGCCGAAGGTGGTGCGCAAATCATTTGGGGCGAGTCCTACGCCGTGGAACGCGAAGCACGCGAAGTGGCGGGCGATTACCCGGATACCGCTTTCCTCATGGGCTCTTCCGGTGGGCCGGAAGGGGACAATTTCGGGGTCTTCGGCACCCGCAACCACGAAGCGGCTTATCTGGCCGGAATGCTTGCGGGCCAAATGTCAGAAAGCAACGTCTTCGGCTCGGTCGGCGGTTATCCCATCCCCGAGGTGAACCTGTTGATCAATGCCTTCCGTATGGGCGTAACCGAGGTGAACCCGGAGGCCACCTTCCTCAACGGCTTTATTGGTGCATGGTTTGATCCAGCCCGCGCGCAGGAAGCTGCGATTGCCCAGATCGATGCGGGCGCGGATGTCCTGTTTGGTGAGCGCATAGGCACTGCGGATGCCGCCCAAGCGCGGGACGTAAAGGCCATCGGTTCGCTTATCGACTATACGCCTCGCTATCCGGGCACAGTCTTTGCCAACGCGATCTGGAATTACGGTCCTACTATCGAGGCCATCGTAGCGGACGTTCAAGCCGGTAATCCAACGGGGCGCAACTACACGGAATATTCCTTCATGGCCCATGGCGGCAATGAACTGATCTATGTCGCCGATGAAGTGCCTGCTGACGCCATCCCGGCGATGGAGGCTAAACAGGCAGCGATCCAATCCGGCGAATGGGATGTTCCGATCGACGAAAGCGAGCCCTCCTGATCCCGCGGGCTTTGACGTGACCGATGCCACGGCTCTTGCGGCCGCCATTACGGCAAGGCAGATCACTGCCGTCGACGTGATGGAGGTAAGTCTTTCTGCCTGCCATGGGCAGGCGGATTTGGGGGCCGTGGCATTTCTGGACGAAGACATGGCGCGCGCCGGGGCAAGTGCAGCAGACGCATTGCCATCTGACCGGCGCGGCCCGTTTCATGGGGTTCCGTTTTTGGTGAAAGACCTTGGTGGTTTCGCAAAAGGGCTACCCGCTGCGGCCGGATCCGCAGCAATCCGCGCAAAAGCGCGTAAACCCGAAAGTGACAGCCGCCTGTTGCAAGATTTGCGCCAAACTGGCTTGATCCCATTTGGCTTGACTACAACACCCGCATTCGGCCTTTCCCTGTCATGCGAACCAGATGGCATGGCTGCGACCCGAAATCCATGGAATCCCACGTTGACACCTGGTGGTTCATCTGGCGGCGCTGCGGCTGCGGTTGCAGCCGGTATCGTAGCAATTGCTCATGCCACGGATGCAGCCGGATCCATCAGAGTACCTGCTGCGTGTTGCGGTTTGACCGGGCTCAAGCCGTCTCGTGGTGCGGTGCCCGGAGGCCCTGATTTTGCCAATCACCTGATGGGCATAGCATCTGAGCTGGTCTTGGCGCGCTCGGTTCGCGACGTGGAGACCGCCCTTCATGCTGTTGTCCAACCTATGGCCCCGGTGCATTTCCCAAAACGTCCCCGTGTCGCGGTGGCATTGCCGGAACGTTGTGGACCTGATCAGCGCAAAGCTGCGGAAGGTGCTGCCGACGCGCTGCGCGACGCAGGCTGTGAAGTGCATGATGTTCGTGCCCCCGACCGGATTGGGGCTGAGGCTCATGAAATCGCCCGAACCATACTGGCTGTTTCGTTGGCTGAGTGGCTGACCGCACTCAAGATCTCTGACGACCAGGTTCCACCGCTCGCAGCCGCCATGGCTACTGAGGGTCGTGCGACACCTGCTACCGCGCTTTTTGCGGCCTCGCGACAGCTGGCACGCCTGACAAATCGCTCCCGCAAGCTTTTTAAATCCGCCGATGCCATCCTGATGCCGGTCCTCTCCTCTGCACCACCCGTAGTCGGCACTTTGGATCTGTCTGGCACTTCCCCCGATGAACACATGGCGCGGCTGGAAGCTTTTGCCCCAAACGCAGCACTTGCCAATGTTGCGGGCTTGCCAGCCCTGGCGCTGCCTTTTGGCATGGCAAATGACCTTCCTCTCGGTGTGCAACTGATTGGTCCCGCCGGCGCCGATTTCGCACTGCTAAAACTCGGTGCACTTATCGAGACCCGCGCGCCCGCACTTTCCTTTCCGTCCCCAATCGCAGGCCTACCCGCATGACCAAGGTTCTTGAGCTTCACGGCATCACTAAGCGTTTTGGAACGCTTACCGCAAATGATGATGTGACCCTGACACTGGCGGAGGGGGAAATCCTTGCGCTTCTGGGTGAAAACGGCGCTGGCAAGACGACGCTGATGAATATCCTGTTTGGCCACTACGCAGCCGACGCAGGTACTGTCAGGGTGTTCGGCGAAGAGCTGCCTCCGGGCCTTCCGCGCGCAGCGATCGAGGTGGGTGTGGGAATGGTTCACCAGCACTTCACGCTTGCGGGCAACCTCACCGTTCTTGAAAACGTCATGCTTGGCTCCGAACCCTTGACGCGCGCGCGTTCCGCTCGTGGTGAGGCGCGCGAAAAGCTGTTGCAGATCGCAGAGCGGTTTGGCCTGCCCGTGAACCCCGAGGCCAAAGTTAGGTCGCTTTCCGTGGGAGAACGCCAGCGTGTTGAAATTCTTAAAGCGCTCTACCGCGACGCGCGTATATTGATACTGGATGAACCTACCGCCGTTCTGGCCCGGCCCGAGGCGATGCGCCTGTTCGAGACCCTGCGCGACATGACGAAAGAGGGTCTTTCGCTTATCTTCATCAGCCACAAACTGCATGAGGTCATGGCTGCCTCTGACCGTGTGGCAGTGCTACGCGGCGGCAAGATGGTTGCAGAACGCAAAACCTCTGAAACCAACCCAGGAGAGCTGGCGGAACTGATGGTTGGCCGCAAAGTGGAACGGCCCGTACGCCATGACCATAAGATTGGCGCGCCAGTTCTGATTGCAAACAATGTGCGCGTGGAAGAGGACGGTGAGTTGCGTCTGGATGACGTGTCATTCACCGTCCATACTGGTGAAATCCTTGGTATCGTTGGCGTTTCAGGCAATGGTCAGGCTTCGCTCGGCGGGTTGCTTTCTGGGTTGGTTCACCCAAGCGCGGGGCAGCTGACACTTCTGGACGAAGATATCGGCCATCTGGGGCCGCGCGGCATGATCCGTGCGGGGGCTGGTAGAGTACCAGAAGACCGACACGCGGAAGGCGTAGTAGGCGAGTTGAGCCTGTGGGAAAATGCAGTGCTCGAACGGCTGCGCACACCAGAGTTTTCGCGCCGCGGCTTTGTCCGGCAAGGCGCCGCTCGCGATTACACCTCAGGGCTGATAGAACGTTTTGATATCCGTGGTGCCAGTCCCGACACGCGAACAAGGCTGTTGTCTGGCGGCAATATGCAAAAGCTTATCCTCGGTCGGGTCCTGACAAACGGACCGCGTTTTGTGCTCGCCAACCAGCCGACGCGAGGCCTCGATGAAGGGGCAATTGCCGCCGTTCATGCCGAGCTTTTGGCTGCACGGGCCGAAGGCGCAGCAATTTTGCTCATCTCTGAAGAACTGGAAGAAGCCGTGGCCCTGTCAGACCGTATACAGGCCATCGTTAAAGGGCGCTTGTCGGAGCCCATATCCGCCAACGAGGCTGACCCGCAACGTCTTGGCCTGATGATGGCGGGTGTTTGGAAGGAAAATGATAATGCGGCTTGAACGACGCACACATGTGCCGCTGCACCTTGTGGTCATTGCGCCGCTGGCCGCGATCTTTACTGCGTTACTTCTCGCTGCGGGTCTCATCGCAGCTGCGGGGGTAAACCCGCTCACGGCGTATGGCGAAATGCTGGCCGGTGCGCTTGGCTCACGCCTTTCGATCACCGAGATGCTGACCCGCGCCACGCCGCTCATTTTCACTGGACTTGCCGCGGCCGTCGCATTCCGTGCACGGCTTTGGAACATCGGAGGTGAGGGACAGTTCTTTGTTGGTGCGCTGGTCACCGCTTGGATCGGGCATTCGCTCGGGGTTCCGGGATGGATTGGTATTCCACTTTTGATGCTAGCAGGCATGACTGCGGGCGCGGCTCTTTTGGCGGGACCTGCCTATTTGCGCCTGCGTTTCGGGGTGGATGAGGTGGTGACGACCCTTCTGCTCAACTTCATCGTAATCCTTTTTGTGGGCCTCATGATTGAAGGCCCGATGCGCGATCCGTTGGCCTTTGGGTGGCCCTCTTCAGTGCCCGTAGACGGAGATTTTCGTCTCCCGGATCTGATCCCGCGCACGCGTCTGCATATCGGGCTGCTTTTTGCCATCGCAGCAGCAGGCGCCGTTTGGCTGATCCTGGCGCGCACCGTTTTTGGCGCTGAAACGCGCGCCGCAGGTTTGAACGCCAGTGCCGCTGCCTTTGCCGGAATATCCCTACCCCGAACGATCATGGGCGTAGCTCTGCTTTCGGGCGCCCTGGCGGGGCTCGCCGGGTCTGTCGAAGTCATGGGTGTTACAGCAGGGGTCACCACCACCATGAGCCCCGGTTTTGGCTATGCAGGCATCGTTGTCGCCATGCTCGCCGCCTTGCATCCGGCCGGCGTCGTTGCTGCCGCTGTTTTCGTTGCTACAGTCTTCGTCGGGGCCGACGCCATGAGCCGCGCGACCGGTGTTCCCAGTTTCATCGCCGATGTGATTGTAGCGCTCTGTTTGCTTACCATGATCGTGGCCCTTCTTTTCACAACCTACCGGGTGCGCCGATGAGTGATGCAATTGATCTGCTGCTGAATACCAGCCTGTGGGCTTCCGTGTTGCGTATTGCCACGCCACTCATATTCGGCGTCCTTGGCGCATTGCTCTGCGAACGTTCGGGCGTGCTCAATCTGGGAATCGAGGGGATCATGACCATGGGCGCGATGAGCGGATGGCTTGCCGTCTATATGGGCGCACCTTTGCTGGTGGGCCTGATGATTGCGGCCCTTTGCGGCGCCGTGATGGGCTTGCTGCATGCCATGCTGACGGTTCCGCTTGGGCTTTCGCAACATGTATCGGGGCTTGGTATTACGCTGTTTGCATCTGCTTTGGCCTACTACCTCTACAGGCTACTTGTCGAAGTGGGTGACTTGCCCCCAACGATAGAGCCTTTCCAGCCGCTCAATGTTCCGGGGCTTTCCGATATACCTGTTCTCGGTCCGATACTGTTTTCCCAAGCCCTTCCGACTTACCTGGCGCTCTTTGCTGTGGCTGCGATGGCTTATGTTCTTGCCCGTACACCGTTAGGGCTAGCCATTCGGATGACCGGTGAAAGCCCGCATGCGGTTGAGGCACAGGGGCTGAACCCCATCCGCATCCGCATCGGCGCAGTTGTTGTCGGATCGGCTTTGATGGCGGTGGGCGGGGCTTTCCTGACGACAACTGCGTTTAACAGCTTTTTCCCGGGTATGGTTCAGGGGCGTGGCTGGATTTGCATTGCGCTGGTCGTCTTCGCCAGCTGGCGGCCCGGCAAGGCGCTGGTTGGCGCCGTATTATTCGCATTCTTTGATGCATACCAACTGCGGCTGCAGACTGCGATTGAAGGCGTACCCTACCAGCTCTTCCTGATGGCGCCTTACGTACTTTCTATCGTCGCGCTCGTCCTTGTCGCCCGCAGAGCCGAAATACCCGCGGCGTTGATGGTACCCTATCGACGCGGTGAACGTTAGCGGATGAGGTGGATGGTTCCTGCACCACCTGTATCGAACGTGCGAAAGTACAGTTGTCACTAACTGCCAGGAAAGAAGCCACCCAATGACGGTAAAGACTGTGGGCCTGGATTTGGCCAAGGACGTTTTCAAGTGCACTGTGTTTCGGCCATGGGGCGTCGGATCATCAACAGGAAGATCAAACGCGCGAAGCTGATCTCCTTTTTCGAGACATTGCCGCGCTGTGTGGTTGGGACAGAGGCTTGCGGTTCATCCCATCACTGGGGGGCTAGCTGAGCAAGTTTGGCCATGACGTTCGGCTCATGCCAGCAGCCTATGTCAAACCCTATTTGAAGCGCGGCAAGACAGACGCAGCGGATGCCGAGGCGATTTGTGAAGCAGTGCGTCGACCAACCATGCGCTTTTTCGAGATCAAGTCCGAAGACCAGCAGGCCGTTCTTGCAATACACCGCGCCCGGGATCTGGTCGTTAGGCAGCGCACCCAGGTCGTCAATATGATCCGCAGCATCCTCCGGGAATTTCAACATATTCTGCCAACCGGTATCGAGGCTGTTTCTAAATTCGCTCGGGAACACGGCACCGAAGCGCAGTTGGAAATGCCCGAGATCGCGGACGAAATTCTTGGCGTGATGTGTCATCAACTGAACGGACTCAATGCGCAGGTTGATGGGCTTACCAAACTGATCGAACAACACGCATGGTATGATCCCGATGCACGACGTCTGATGAGAATGCCGGGGATCGGACCGATCACCGCTTCGGCCGTTGTCGCCACCATTGACGATGCAAAACAGTTCGAGACCGGACTAAATTTGGCGGCTTGGCTGGGGCTGACACCGCTGAACAAATCCAGTGGCGGTCGAGAGCGCCTCGGGCGGATCACAAAGAAGGGTGACCGTTACATCCGAAAACTGTTGATCATCGGAATGACGTCGCGTGCATTTATGGCGAAGAACAAACCTGAGAAAGCGGATATTTGGACCGCCAAGCTGTTCGACGAGAAACCCTTCAGGCTGGCAACGGTCGCCATGGCGAACAAATCCGCCCGGATCATCTGGGCGCCACTAACGAAACAGGAAGAATACCGGCAGCCGATCGCTTGATCCTGCCACGAGATGCAAGACGCTTGATGTGATGATGCGAAACGAAGTCAACCAAGAGTAACGAAAGCCCGGCGAATGTCGTGGCCCCTGAGGTCGTTTAGCCGATAGGAACCTTGCTCGCGGAACTCATCAGGGCCAGTGGCAACTGCCAAGCAAACAGGCCGGACACAGGACTGAACTGAAGGACCATCGCAATCACAGAAATCTCTGGCAATGCAGGAGCCATCTACACAAGACTTTCGTCGGCGGATCGCGGTGCTGCGTCGCAACCCGCGCAGACCGGGCATTGGCTTTGTGGATTACAGATGGCTCCGTTGCGCAGCGAATGGAGGGTAAGCTGCAAGCACACAAAAGCCTGTTTCGAGACCATTAGCCCCACATAAATATTCTAGACCCGACGGCATACTAAAAGCACATCTTACACACCAGAAACGGCTCAGGGCTGTCCATTTCTTCCAGACCTTTACCTGTGATCAGCCAAAACCGATTGCCGACATTGCGCTAAAAGCTGCGGTCGTGACTAACGAGCAGACACGAAGCATTTTGCCTAATCAATTCGTTCTCAAGAGCTTATTACCCTTCAATGTCGAGGTGGCTTGTCGGCTTATCAAGCAAGTAAAAACTTGGAAACTTGAGCCGTAATATCAACATCGCCAAACCCGCCTTTTGCGCTCCAGACAGCGCGCCAATTTTGGTGTCTTGCATCTGTATGTTCACGCGCACTCGCCTGAACACCACGCGTGTTGGTCGCCATTGTCAAACCGTCGTTGGTCAGTGGTTCCGATGGATTCCATCTCCAAATCCTACCAGATGTGCAATCAGGGGATGTCCATTCCATTAGAACCCTCCAGACCTCTAAAAAGCGAAATCTCCAACGCTCTTTTTAGGCATAAGAACACAGTTTCGATGTCGTCAGCTTCGCTTTTACTAAGGCTTCAGAAAACGCGACGGCACACGCTACCCCGTCGACCACGGGCAAACCGAACTCCTCTGAAAGCAGCGACATCAAATCCGTCATACCCGCGCAACCTAGTACAATAGCTTCAGCCCTATCTTCATTAATCGCGGCACGAATTTCGGACCGTATTTTGTCGACGGTCTTTGGGTCGTTTTCCTCAAGCTTCAAAACTGGCACATCTGACGCGCGAACCCGGACACATCGGCGGTCTAGACCATAGCGCAACAGGTTCGCTTCCAATCCCGCAAGCGACCGGGACAATGTCGTAATAACGCTAAATTTTGGGCTAATCATGGACGCGGCGTGATAGGCCGCTTCACCAACACCGATCACCGGGGCAGATGTGACGCAGCGCACCGCATCAACGCCAGTGTCGTCGAAACAGGCAACGACAATCGCGTCCGCGTCCGGGTATTGCGAAACAACTTCCAGCAAGCCCGGAACGCAGGTCGAAACATCGAGGTATCCCTGAATACTAGCCGGGCCATCGTGCGAGTTGACGGCCACAATCTCGGTTTCGGCATGTGCGACCGCCCGCGCTGCAGCCTTGATCTTTCGGGTCATGGAACTTGTGGTATTGGGGTTGACGACAAGCAGTTTCACGACATCCTCACACTTCTCCGCCCAGATAGGCAGCTTTGATCCTCGGATCAGTCAGAAGTTCCTTGGAATTTCCTGAAATCACTACGTTCCCGGTCGTCAACGCATAGGCGCGATGCGAAATTGACAACGCCATACGCGAATTCTGTTCGACCAAAAGAACCGAAACCCCTTCGTCGCGGTTAATGGCCACAATGGAACGGGCAATGTCCTGCACCAGTTTGGGCGCGATGCCCAGCGACGGTTCATCCAGCAGCAGCAGACGGGGTTTCGCCATCAATGCCCGGCCGATTACCATCATTTGCTGCTCACCCCCTGAAAGGGTCCCGGCGGATTGGGAAAACCGTTCCTTCAGGCGCGGAAACCGTTCCAATACAGACTCCAAGGTCTGCTGAATTCCGGCCTTGTCCGACCGGGTGAACGCGCCCATCAGCAGGTTGTCTTTTACCGTCATGTAGGGAAAAACCCGGCGCCCTTCCGGTACCATAGCAATACCTCTGGACACAATCTCGGCAGGGTTAGTACCGGCGATCTGTTCACCCTCAAACGCGACCGAACCGGACTTTACTTTGGCCAGCCCGGTGATTGCGCGCAAGATCGAACTTTTGCCCGCCCCGTTGGCACCGATCAGAGCAACGGTTTCACCCTGCTCCAGATCAATCGACACGCCTTTCAGCGCGTAAACGTGATCGTAGTAGAGTTCGACATCCTTGAATTCCAACATTTTTGTCATGGCTCAGATCCCGATCTCGTCATCTGCGCTGCCCAGATAGGCTTCGATAACCCTTTCGTTGTTCTGAATTTCCGCCGGCACGCCTTCGGCAATCATTTCACCAAAGTTCAGCACCACAATCCGGTCGGAAATATTCATTACCGCTGGCATGTCGTGTTCCACCAGCAGCACCGTAACACCCCGGTCATCGCGGACCTTGCGGACCAGATTGACCATTTTCATGGTCTCGTCGTGGTTCATGCCCGCAAAGGGCTCATCCAACAGCAAAACTTTGGGGTCGGTGGCCAATCCGATAGCAATTCCCAACGCCCTCAGGTTGCCCTGAGGCAGGTTCGAGGCCTGTTCATTCGCGATCTCGGTCATGGCGAGGAACTCAATCAGGTCGTCGGCATATTGCCCGAAACTGTCGACATCCTCATGCGCTGTTCTGGTGCCCCAGAAATATCCCGCCAGAGAGGCCCGGGCGCGCAGGTGCTGGGCGACAATTATGCTTTCCCGCACGGTCATCGACTTGAAAATCGTCGTTTCCTGAAACGTGCGAACAACACCTTTGCGCGCCACCACGTGAGGTTTCAGGTTTGAAATCCTTTCACCGTTGAACAGTACCTCACCCGTCGTCGTGGGCAAAAAAGACGAGATCATCTTGAACAGGGTGCTTTTGCCCGCCCCGTTTGGCCCGATAACCGAAAGGATTTCGTTCTCATTGACATTAAATGAGATATCGCTGTTGGCGATCAGGCCACCAAACTTTTTGGTGACATGGCGGACTTCCAGAATATGGCTCATTTGTCCGTTCCTTTTTTGCCCGGCAAACGCATGCTAAGCAGCCCGTTCGGCAGAAACAGCATCAGGATGATCAGCAAACTGGAATAGGCCAGAAGCTGGAAGCGGCCGAGTTCGAACAAAAGGTCCCAGCCGAAATACAGCACTAAGGTGCCCAGCATCGGACCAAAGACATAGCCCAACCCGCCAAGAAAGCAGTTCAGCATGAAGTTCACACTGTCGGCGACCTGAAAGCTGGAGGGATAGACCGACTGTGCGATTGAGCCGAACATGGCCCCGCCGATACCGCCCAGAAAGGATGAGATCGCAAACACAATGACCCGGATATACGAGATGTTGACGCCGATAGAGCTTGCCAGTTCCTCATTCTGCTGCATCGACCGGCACAGGTGACCAAGCCGCGAATTCACCAGGCGGTACATCGCGCCGAAGGTCAGCACCATCAACACGCAAGCCGCGTAGTAGAAAGCCAGCCTCGGGTTCTCAAGCGTGGCGAAATCGGGGACCAAGGTCAGCCCCAGGATCGACACACCACCGGGCAACGGGATCGAGGTGATGCCCTTTGCCCCATTGGTGACAGGCAACGCAAGCGCGGTCAGCGTGACCACCTGCGTCAGAACCAGCGAGATCATCGCAAAATAGACACCGCGCAGCCGCAAGATCGGAACCCCGATCACGACCGCTACCCCGGCGGCAAACAGCCCTGCAAGTGGCAGGGACAGCCAGAAGGACATGCCCGCCTTCGTTACCAGAATAGCCGAGACATAGGCCCCGATCAGGGCAAAGGCGCCCTGCCCGATATTAATACGACCGATATAGAAGGTCAGCCAGACACCCGCACTTGCGATAGACAACAACGCCACCGCGGTCAGGGTATAATACAGGTCCGATCGTCCAGCGGCCGCGATAAAGCTGGGCACTGCGATAAAAATCGCCATCAGGAACACAGCCAATCCGGTCCATTGGATCATTTGGAATTTTGGCACTGCGTTATCCCCACGGTTTACCCATCAGCCCTTGTGGGCGGATGGCCAGGAAAATCATAAGCGATACGAAAATCAGCAGATAGGTTATGTCGCCATATTGCGAGAGAACAGCCAGACCGATGGCTTCGAGAAACCCAAGAATGATCCCACCTGCAATTGCGCCGGATATCACCCCTGCACCACCGATCATCACCATCATGAAGGCTTTGATCGAGGTCGGCCCGCCCATGCCAAGATTGACGCCCGTGATGGTCACCAGCAATCCACCAACCAAACCTGCCAGCATGGCGCCAAGCGCGAACCCGATCATCGAATACTGGGCGACGTTGACGCCCATCAACTGCGCTGCCGTCCGATCCTGCGCCAGCGCGCGCAGCGCTCGGCCGGTTTTGGAATATTGCATAAACAAGATAAACGAGACGATCGACAGAATAGCCAGAACACAGATCAGGATGCGATCATAGGGCATGATCAATCGGAAATCCCAATTGAAAACCCCGTCAACAATTTTGGGGACGCCGCGCTGTTTTTCGCCAAAAACAAGCAGGATGACCGCGTCGAAGAAAAAGGCCAACCCGGCCGCCAGCAGCATTGTGCTTTCCTCGCGCGAAGATCGCCGTATGACCGGCGCAAACAGAAAACGCTCGATCAATGCGCCAAGAACCGCAAGGGTGAGGCAGGACGCCAAGAGAGCCAGCACAAACGGCCAACCGAGTTGGCCGTAAAATGTATAGGTGACGAAACCGCCAAGAACATACATCTGCCCATGGGCAAAATTCAGCACGTTCATCAGGGCGAAAATCAGCGTCAGTCCAAGGGCGATCATCGCATATTGCGCGCCCAGATAGATCCCATTTGCTAATATTTGTTCCATGAGTGTCCCGCTTAAGTTTCGGGTATCCCGGGCCGATTATCAGCCCGGGAGAGTGAGTGGCACGTTAGGTTCTGTCTTGATTGGGAGTATTGCCTCAGTCGACTTCGGCGACAAACAGCGTCTCAAACGCGCCATCCTGATAGACATTCACCACCAAGGGAACGGCGATCTGGCGCTTTTGCCCGAATGACGTCGAACCCACATACCGCATCTTAGCGTCACCTTTCATAAAAGGGTTTGGCGCTTCAAAGGTATCCATGGTTGTCTGGAACGCTGTGACATCCTCGATACCTGCGGGATTGGCGTTCAACGTCGCAAGAATGTACTCCAGCGCGTAAACCTTGGTGTTGGACTCGTCGTTATACTCGCCGAACATATCGGTATAGCGTTTGACGAATTCCTTCATATCATCCGAAGCGATCTCAGGGGTTGACGCGCCGCCAACGGAAATGAACCCGTTGGCCAGGTCCCCTGCCCCTTCGCGCAGTACCGTCGCATCCTGCGCGGTTTCGGTTGAGATGAGGCCCTGGAATCCAAGCTCACGCGCCGACCGGATCAACTGAGGCGCATTAGCCGGAGAAACACCGGACAAAACCAGCAAGTCAGGCTGCGTGCGCATGACCGGTGTCAGCACCGGCGTGAAATCAGTGGTATCCACCTGGTAGGTCACGTTGTCAGAAACAACCTCAAGACCCAACAACTTGGCTGCTTCGACACCACCATCCCGTTGGCTCAGTGGGTCGGACTCGTTCGCGGCAACGAAAGCAACGGACGATACGCCCTTTTCGTCCTTCAGGTATTTATAGATCGCTGGGCCAGACTGATAGTTTGCGACCATGCCAAGCACCGCATTCGATGCCGGGGCGGTGTACAACTCTTTCGGGAAGGCATAGGGGAAATACATGATCCCCTGCGCTTCGGCGACGGGGCGCACCGCTGCAGCACCATCATCCACGTTTGGCCCCACCACATAGTGGATACCCTCTTGCGCCATCTTCTCCATACCGGCAATTGCGCGCTTGGGGTCTTTCTGATCATCGAAAGAAACGATTTCGATGTCGTACGTGGTATCGCCGATCTTGTATCCACCGGCCTCGTTTATCCAATCTGCCCGCGCTTCCATTGAGCGCTGATTGGAAATCCCCCAGGCCGCAGCCGGACCAGAGGTTACTCCAACAAAGCCTATTTTTAGCACCGGGTTTTCCGCCCAGGCTGCCGATCCCAGAACGGATGCGGCCAAAGCCAAAGCAGCCGATGATTTCATCAGATTTCTGCGTTTCATTGTTTCCTCCCTTTTGAGGTCTCGGCGCCTCTTTGGGGCGCTTGAATAACTAAACCGTGTCACAGGTCGAATCCCGGTGATCAGGATAATTCCTGCATTGTTAACAATTCTTGTCAACATATTTTGTTCTCAACAAGATTGATATTGTCGACACAAACCCGATATATTGTAAGGAGAAAGCCTTACAGCTATTAACAATTTTCAAGCGTATTCCACCGGCATGGAACCAGATGACAAACGAAGCTGAAGACAAGCTCGACACCTTGCGAACCGATCCCGACGAACAAATGATCGTCGACCGGATTTACTCAGCCGTTATGGAGCAAAAGCTTGCGCCCAGAACCAAACTGAGCGAACTGGCATTGTGTGAGACCTTTGGTGTTGGCCGAATGCGCGTGCGCCGCGCGTTGCTTTTGCTCAGTAGTCAGGGAATCGTCGATCTCCAATCTAATCGAGGCGCCTATGTTGCATGCCCCAGCGCTGACGAAGCCCGCGAAGTTTTTGTTGCCCGCCTGATGATTGAAACCGGGATCGTGCGGGAACTGGCACGCGGCATTGGCGAAATTGGCATTCAGGCCCTGCGCGCCCATGTCGAGAAGGAAGAGGTTGCCCGCAAAAGCGATGACCGAACCGAAATCATCCGCCTTTCGGGTGCATTTCATGTCGAACTAGCTAAGCGCCATGAGAACCCGGTTCTGACCCGCGTTGTGCGCGAATTGGTAACCCGAACTTCTCTGATCGTCGCGCTTTTCGGAACAAGCCAAGCCTCAATGTGCCCAGATGATGAGCACGCATCAATAATCGACGCCATCGTCTGCGGAGATCCACATTCCGCTGAAGAAGCCATTCGTGATCACCTCCTGCACGTTCAAAACAGTTTGGATTTAGAGCAGACGCAGAAGGCGGAACCCGACCTAGTCAAGATTCTTACCGGGCGTATTTAATTTGCTTTTTGTTCCAAAAATCTCTGACGACGGACAGCGGCCAATGCCAACGCGCTTGCTCTTCACCCAGAAACTCCAATTATCGTAGTTGAGGGAAACTATCTACTGACGGATAGCGACCCGTGGAGAACATTGGCAGATGTCTATACTGCAACGGTTTTTGTGGTGTTATCACGTTCACTGTCGTTCGGTTGCTCAAGCCCGTAATTGGTCGTAGGTGGCATCGATGAAGTCATCGCCGATCAGCTACAAGCGCAGCCGGTTTCCTCCTCAGATAATCGCGCATACTGTGTGGCTGTACGTTCGCTTCAATCTGAGTCTGCGAGAAGTTGAAGAGATGCTTTTGCAGCGTGGGATCAATGTGTCTTACGAAACTGTCCGGCGTTGGGTCATCAAATTCGGGCCAGCGGTAGCTCGAAACCTGCGGCAGAGACAGGAAGTCCAGGTGATGTCTGGCATCTGGATGAAGTTGCCTTGAGGATCTCAGGTCGCAACGATTGGCTCTGGCGCGCGGTCGATCAACATGGCGTCATGCTGGACGAAATCCTCCAATCGAAACGGGACAAACGGGCCGCAAAACGGCTGTTGCGCCGCCTGATAAAGCGCCTTGGTTTCGTATTCCCAAGCGGATCATCACGGACAAACTGCGCTCGTATGGTGCCGCCAAGCGTGAGATCGCGCCGGGGTTGGATCATTGGTCGCACAAGGGCTTGAACAATTGAGACGAGAACAGCCACCTCCCTTTCCGAAAGCGGGAAAGGACGATGCAAGAGCCGTCGCTCTCCAGGAGGGTTGCAAAGGTTCGTGGCGACCCACTCTGCCATCCGCAATTGCTTTAGCATCCCAGCTCGCCGCCGCTCGGCCTTAACAATTCGATATAGCCACCTTGAGGCCTTTGACGCCTGGAATGCCGCGACTCGAGCTGCATGAAATCCGGCATCAGCATTCTTTGGTGGCCAGGAAGCTAACGTGACAACACCCTCTGGACTAAACGCCGAACCGACAGAGTAATGTGGCATAATCAAACCAGCTGTGCGATAAGGCTGACGCCCAGCTCTCTGCATGGCCTCCATCACTCGATCACGATATGAGAAAATACGAACTTCAAAATCACCCCGTTTTTTTCTCACCAATTGGATCGGATGCCACCATTTGGTGTTGCCATTTGTGGAACTTGCCATCTAAGCACAGCAACTTTCATGATGAATTTACGCTTCAGAAAAGAATGCGACAAAGCCACTGGAATAGACCGGAAAAGTTAGTCTTGAATGGGTCGCGGCTTAATGACCTCGCGCACAGGATTGCACCTACAAAAAACGCGGTCCCGCACGTGGTGAATTTCTATTTACAATGGCGGTGTTAGGTAGCCTTCTGGTGATACGGGTGTAAGGGATTTTTTTCAGATCGCAGAGAAAGTCACCAAGTGACGAGACCGCAAAAATATCTCCTGCAATAGGTCCAAAATCTGCCCTGAAATGCGTCGTGCTTTTTACGCAAATCACTGAATATCGTGTGGGATTTAGGCCTATGTGAGTAAAATGCGCACGATCAAGGCATTGGTTGCGAATACTCGTCACAACAAGGTCAATATCGGCCTCATGCCCAACCAATCGTAGAGCAGCTGTTTTGCCCAGCGTTGCCACGCCACCGCCATACATTTCTCCAGTATAACGGCAAGTGCCATCACCCAAAGCCAGGACCTCAAACTCTGCTTTGACCGGAACGTGTCCGGCCAGGTTGGACTTTGCACCAATTGCCAACTCAATCTGTGCACCCTCTCCTGCTTCATGGGCCTGCATTGCACATTCAGGATCATGGAACAGACCCATCAAAACACTCTTTACCCCACCCTCAATAAGTGCGGCCAGCAACCCTGTGGTATCAGACGTCCCGCCCGCGCCAGCGTTGTCCTGAACATCTGCGAGAACAACGGGTTTTTCCCGTCTTTCGCGGCATGTCGAAACGGTTTCCTCCAACGACAGCATCGAACAATCAAGATCGGCTTCCCGGGACATAAACAAGTTGACGATTTCTTCGGCGGCGGCGGCGGCTTTCTGGGCTGTGGCTGAGTAGGCAAGGCAGGACGGGCCGGTGTCTGGGAAGTCCGCCGCCGTGAAACCCAGAGCGATTTCGGCCAAGATTTCCTGCCGCTCAAATCTAACTGGTAACTGGTAGATTTCGTCGAATGGCGCAGAGCCCGTATGTTGCGCATGTAAGGGGATGAGATATGGCACCGGCTGGAACACCTTGTATAGTGTTTCGCCCGCCAGCAATTGCTGCAGGACAGGAACGCATCGTGCGCCGGTTTCCGCCATATCCAAATGAGGATAGGTTCTGAAAACAGACAAATAGTCTGTATATTCGACCATCTGAGCAGAGATATTGGCGTGCAGATCCAAACTTGCGACCACTGGAGTTCCGGGACCCACAAGCTCTCGAATAAGGCGCAGAAGCTCTCCTTCACCGTCAGCAAGGCTTTCAGTGACCATTGCCCCGTGGAGATCCAGATAAACGCCGTCAATGTGGCCGGCATCTCGGATTCCATTGAACAACATCCCGCAAATCGTTTCGAATGCATGATCGGTTACATGCGCAGACGGCTCGGCAGAACACCAAAGGATTGGAACAACCTCAATCCCTGCGGCTTGAGCAGCCGCCGCAAATCCTGCGACGGGCAAGTTCATGCCCTCCGTTTCCAACAAGACCTTTTCACCGCGCAACATGCCGGGCCAGGAATCTGCCATCTCAAACTCGGGGAGACCGGCCTTTGTCACACCAAAGCAATTTGTTTCATGCTGAAACCCCGCAATCGCAATACGCTTGGTCTTCATTAGGTGTGCTCGATTTCTTTTTTGGCATGCGTTGCGGCAAAAACACTTTGACCGGCACGGATCGTTTCGAGCACCTGTGTATCCTTCAGACGGTTCGGATCGTGAAGGGGATTGCGCGAAAGGACAACGAAGTCTGCAACTTTACCTGTTTCGATTGATCCGCGCCGATCCTCCTTGAATACCTGCCAGGCGGCGTCGATGGTTTGGGCACGCAAAGCTGACAGAACGTTGATCTTTTGATCCTCGCCAAGCACACGGCCTGAAGAGGTTTTCCGATTTACCGCACAATGGGCCAGGTGGATTGGACGTGTTGGCGTGACCGACGCATCGTTGTGGATCGTATAACGCACGCCAAACCGCTCGGCTGATGCTGCCGGGGATATCCTCTCGGACCGCTCGGGGCCCAAGAAGGTGTCGTAGTGGCGATCCCCCCAAAAATAAACATGGGCGGGAAAGAAGCTAACGGTAAGGCCAAGTTGGGCCATACGCTCTAACTGATCATCCCGCAGGGCCTGGCCATGAATGATGGTGTGACGATGATCTTTACGGGGGTAGGCTCGCAGTACTTTTTCAACTGCACCAATGAACATCTCTGCGCCGGCATCGCCGTTACAGTGGCAATGAATCTGTAATCCCTTGCTATGGAGTTTGCTAACATCAGCATCCAGCTGCTCTTGCGAGGTGTAAGTCATCCCACGTGGATGTTCTGGATCAGCCGGCTTAAAGTACGGGGCAGTCAGATACGCGGTCTGCAACTGAAAGGCTCCATCCGTGAACAGTTTGCGCGGTCCTAGTGTGAAATGCGGGTTGCTGGGCCAGTTCGTGCCGATCCATTGGGTACTTAGCTCTGGCTCCAGACTTCCGACGGGTAGCAGCTCGATATCAATTCCCGGATCCTGATCTGCGGGTAGGCTGGCGAAGTGATCCAGCATGGTTTGCGACGTCCAGGCATTTTGGGCATAGGTCACCCCATGGGTCAGATATTCGTTACGGCAGGCATCAAAGCCCTGCCAGAACCTTTCGCGGTCAATCAGGAAATCGGTATCGCCCATCTCTCCCATGGCCGATAACCCTTCGATCAATCCCGTTAGGGCTCCGGTTTCAGGATCACGGCCAAAACGGCCACCCTCTGGGTCAGGTGTGTGACGGGTTACACCGCGCCTTTCCAGCGCAAGAGAATTGGCCACACCATTGTGGCCCGAGGCATGGATTACCCAGATTGGATGACGTTGCGATACGTCGTCCAACTCGGCGCGCGTCGGCATGCGACCTTCGAGAATAGAGGTATTGTCAATCGACACCCCCATGATCCATTCACCCTCAGGCGTTGTGTTGGCCTTTTCCCAAAGCCTGTCCAACGCCTGCGCCATGGTCCGGCAATCTCCTAAAGGAGGCGACGACAGGTCAACACGGAACAGCCGGATGAATCCCGGATCCGGGAAATGTCCGTGCGGGTCAATAAACGCGGGCATCAGGGTGCGCCCCCGCAGGTTGCGTTCCTGAGTATCCGCAGGCATGCAAGCGCGCAGATCGGCCTCGGTTCCAACGTCCTTGATCCTGTCTCCTTCGGTCAAAACTGCCTCCGGCGAAGAATTCTGCGCATCCATAGTCAGGATTGTGCCGTTGAAAAAAAGTGTACTTGGCATTGGGCTTCCTACTAAGATAACGGCGCCAGACAACGCAGCCCATGGCCGCCGTCCACTTCCCATTCCGGGGTCTGGGTGCAAATGTCCTTTGCAAAAGGACAGCGTTCACGGAATTCACATCCAGAGGGGCGTTTGAGCAGGCTGGGGGGTTCACCTTTTAAGGCGATCCGTTCCAACCGCGCATCCGGGTCCGGCTCTGGGTTGGCGCTTAACAGGCAACGGGTGTAGGGGTGGCGCGGATCTCTGAAAATCGTCTCGGTTGTGCCTTCTTCTACCAACCGGCCGAGATACATGATGCCCATTCTGTCGGCCACGTGGCGTACAACGCTGAGGTTATGGGTGATGATTACCATCGCCAGACCCAGCCTTTCGCGCAGATCGTTGAGCAGATTCAAAAGCTCACCCTGCACCGACACGTCGAGGCCTGCGGTCGGCTCATCCGCGAGGATCAATTTCGGCTCCAACGCCAGCGCACGGGCCACGCCTACTCGCCGCGCTTGCCCACCCGACAACTGGTAGGGATAGCGGTCTGCGAAATGCGTGGGTAGATTGACCATTTCCAGCAGTCGCATGGCTTCTGCATCCAGATCTTTGTCTTTCATACCCTGAATACGGTAAGGCTCAGTGATCAGGCTGCGGATTGTCAGACGCGGCGACAGACTTCCCACCGGATCCTGAAACATCATTGCCATGTCTTTGCGCAGCGGGCGCATGACACGTTCCGGCGCGCCGCGAATTTCCTGACCCTCAAAAGTAACCGAGCCGTCCTGCGCAGGCGCAAGACCCGAAATGGCGCGTATCACGGTCGTTTTGCCGGATCCACTTTCACCAACCAGAGCGTATGTCTCGCCGGGTTGCACGGTAAAGCTGACACCCGCCAAAACATTGACCGGGCCATAACTGGTTTTAAGGTCCACGACGTTCAGCAAGCTCATGTTGTGACCTCCTCGTGGTTCAGCCAGCATGCGGCGTGATGGCCTTCTTTCAATTGATCCAACGGTGGCACTTCGGTGGCGCACCGTGCCATCGCTTGATCACAACGATCCCGGAAGATGCAGCCACCCGGCAGGTTGGCCAGATCAGGCACTTCACCGGGAATGGTCGGCAAAACACGCGCGCGTTCTTTGATATGACCGGGATCACATTCGATCAGGCGACGTGTGTAGGGGTGTTTCGAGTTGTGGAAAATCTCACGCACCTCCCCGCTTTCGACAACCGCACCGGCATACATCACGACCACCCGGTCACAGAGCTCCGCGATCACGCCCAGATGGTGCGAGATGAACAGGATGGCACAGTGAAACTCGCGCTGCAGCTCTTGCAGACGCTCAATTATCTGCACCTCAAGCGTCGCATCTAGTGCTGTTGTTGGCTCATCCGCAATCAAAAGATCAGGTTCAGACATCAACGCCATCGCAATGGCGATCCGTTGACGCATCCCGCCCGAGAATTCATGCGGATACTGCTTTAGGCGCGCTTCGGGATCAGGGATGCCAACAGCGCCCAGCATCTTGGCCGCGTGGGCCAGCTTGTCCGCTTTTGACTGTTTGGAGCGGTGCTGAATGTCCAGCATCTGCTGCCCGATGGTCAAAACCGGATTGTGCGTTTGCATCGGGTCCTGAAAGACGATGGATATGTCCGCCCCGCGCAAGTCGCGCATGTGTCGTTCTGAGGCCTGCAGCAAATCTTGCCCCTTGAACCTGATCTCTCCTTCGCGGAACCGCGTATTGGGCGCGGTCAGGCGCAGGATGGATGAGATCAAGGTGGATTTGCCACAGCCGGATTCCCCGACGATGCCAACGATTTCGCCCTTGTTGACGTCGAATGTAATGTCCCTCAGAGCTTTGAGGTCACCACGGCCGGTTTCGTAGTCGACGCTGAGGTGGTCGATTTCCAGAAGTGTGTCGGTCATCGTTGTTTCCTCAGTTTTGGGTCAACCACGTCGCGCAGGCTTTCACCCAGGAAGGTAAACCCGAGCGTCGCCAGAATGATCGGGAGTCCACCACCGACCACCAACCAGGGGGTTTGGCGGATCAATGAGTACCCGTCCTTCAGCAATGCCCCCCAGCTGGGGGTCGGAGGTTTCACGCCCAGCCCCAGAAAGGACAGCCCCGCCTCCAGCGCGATAACCGTGGGGATATCCATAGCCGCCAGCACAGCCAGAACGCCGATGATGTTGGGCAGCATATGCACACCCAGAATGCGCGCCATGCTGGCCCCCATCGACCGCTCTGCCAGAATGAATTCAGAGTTGCGCAGCGTCAGTGTCTGGGTTCGCGCGACGCGACCGTAGGTCGGGATTGAGGTCGCCATGACGACGAAGACCACGGTTTGCAGGCTGGGTCCGATCAGCGCCACAACGGCAAGCGCAAACATCACTGTCGGAAAGGATCGGATGGTATCGAAGAACAGCATCAGAAGGTTATCAAGCCATTTCGGCCCATACCCGGCAATCATGCCCAGCGTCAGGCCAATCGCCATTGCGCCGAACACGGCAGGCAATGCCACCTTGAGCGCAACTTGCCCCCCGGCGATAACCCGCGAAAACGTATCGCGCCCCAACTGATCTGTACCTAGCAGGTGTGCGGAGGACGGTCCTTGCAAGCGGGATTTGATATCCATCGCAATCGGATCATAGGGTACAATCCAATAGGCGAAGATGGCACAGAACACGATGACACCGACGATGATCAAGCCCATTAGGCCAAGCGGGTCGCGGGCGACGCCGACGATGATCTGACCAAGTTCGGAATGAGATTTTTCCATAACGCTCCCTCCTCAATGAGCCGTGCGTGCGCGTGGGTCGAGCAACGCATTGATCAGGTCTGCCAATGCGGTCGATACCACGAACAACGCCGTTGATATGAGGACCGAGCCCATAACAATCGGGTAGTTTCTGGTGGTAATGCTATCGATAACCAACTTACCCAAACCCGGTCGGGCAAAGACGATTTCAGCAAAAACGGCGGAGCTGAGAAGAAAGCCCATCCCTACCCCAATCACCGTAACGACCGGCAGAATGGCAATGCGCAGCGCGTAGACCATGACCACGCGACGCTCGGCGATGCCAAAGGCGCGCGCCGTGCGCACATGGCTTTCGCCCATAACCTCGAGCATCGAGGCGCGTACCAGCCGGGCAATATAGCCAACCCAGCTGAGGCCGATGGCAAAGGCGGGCAGAACCAGATGGTCGAGGCGGTCCCAGAACCCCTCTCCGGCGCCGATGGCGGGAAACCACTGCAAATGCACGGCGAATACCAGCAGCGCCAAAAGTGCGACAACAAAGGCCGGGGCAGCCACGAAGCTGACGGAAATTGCTGCGGCGATCCGATCGATCAGCGTGTTGGGATGTGCCGCAGCATAGGCACCAAGTGCGATGCCCAGGCTTGCAGACCAAAGGATTGACGCAAAAATCAGTTCTAGCGTGAATGGCAATTGCTGGAACACGATGTCCGTCACGGACCGACCCGAAAATACATCGGTTCCCAGGTCTCCTTGCAGAAGATTCCCATAGAAGATCAAAAGCTGTTTCCAGATCGGTTGATCAAGCCCCAGCGCCGCTGTGAGTTGGGCCTGAAGTTCGGGCGTGGCACGCGGGCCCAGCATGATCTGGACCGGATCGCCAGGCACGGCGCGGATCATCAGGAACATGACGGTGACCGCCACGAACAGGATGAGCAGCGACAGCCCGAAGCGACGGGTTGCAAAACTTAGCATGGCCAACTGGCTCCTTGTGGCTTGATGGCGTTCAATTTGGCACGGCGAGCGTCACGCGCTCGCCGTACCCGGTCGACCAGGGGAGGTCAGGTCGCCTTGCCGAAATAGCGAAGCAACGACAGGCCATCTGGCCGCAATGCAGGAATGACCCGGGCGCTGTGAATGACCGGTGTCGCCTCGTGCGTAATGAAGCGATAGGCGCCGCTTTCTTCCATCAGATCCTGCGCGCGCTGATACATTTCCGCCCGCTTTGCGATATCCGTTTCAGCAGCCGCAGTTTCGTGAATCTCGTTGAATTCAGGGCTGTTAAAGCGTTCCCAGTTCCATTTTCCGATCTGTTCGGGCGTGAACCACGACGTCGCATAATACGGGTCTGGGGTCATCGAAAAACGGTTCAGAACGAGCTGCAGGTTTTCATTGTCGCCGGACGCCCAGAATGCACCGGATTCCAGAACGTTGACTTCAACCGTGATCCCAATTTGCGCGAGCGTCGCCTGAATGATCTGAGCAGTTGTCGTGAAGGTCGTTTTGTTCAGCGTGTCTAGGGTCAGCGTGACATTGGTTTCACCGGATTCCGCCAGCAGCTGTGCCGCCTTCTCAAAATCCGCCGCCGGTGGCACCAGCGAAGAAGCCCGATGCCCGGCGAGGCCCGGTGCGATGATGCCGGTCGCTGGTTCGGCAGCACCAAAATAGGCGGCCTCCAGAATGCTGGGTACATCCACCGCGTGCTGAATCGCTTGCCGCAGTTTTTGATTTTGCAGCTTCGGATGCTCGACGTTCATGCCCATCCAGACATAATAAAGCGAGGGTTTTTCGACCAGCGATCCACCATTGGGAACCCCGGCGCGGTAACGCTCGACCGAGCCCAGCGACACGCGGGTTACATCCAGTTCACCCGCTTCGAACGCAATCTCGGCAGTGTTTTCATCGTCAATTGGATAGATCTCGACGGTGTCCCAGGTGGGCGCATCCCCTTTCCAGTCGGGGTTACGCTTAAGAACAGTCTTTTCCTTGGGCGACCAGCTGTCGCGCAGGTAAGGACCGGATTCCGCAACCGGATCAGCGCCGATCCGGCCGCCGGCGGCTTCGACTGCGGCTTTCGAGACAATGTTGCCGGTAATGTACGGAAGGGCGATAGACCAGATCGGTGCGAACGGTTTGTTCAGCACGATCGTGCCTTCACGTTCTCCGGTGACCTCAACATGGCTGAATGGCCCCAGATCGGGTTTGTTCGGACTGTCGGTCGCGTCGTCCACGATCCGTTCCATGCTGAACTTGACGTCCTCGGCGGTCATGGCGCCAAATCCATTGGTGAACCCGATATCGTCACGCAGTGCGAACTTGATATGGGTCGGATCAACCTGCTCGATCATCGTGGCGGCATCCATCTGCCAGCCCCATTCCTCGCCTGGTTTGTACTGAATCAGCTTGTTGTAGATCGAGGCATGAACCTCTTCTTCAACGACACCGACGGAATGGGCCGGATCCATGTTCTGCGCATCTCCATAGGCACGCACCCGCAGCACGCCGTCATCTGCCGCAAACGCACGGTTCGTCCATCCCATCGGAAGCGCCGTGGCGGCCCCAAGCGCGGTTGCACCTTTCAGGAACCTCCGCCGACCTACATTGGCCTTTGTCCATTCAATCTTCATAGTATCCTCCCTTGGATTAAGTCAGAGAAGTCCGCGCGGAACGGTTTCTGACCATTCCTTCGTCAAAACTTCGATTTCATCTGCACCTTCAGTGGCGCGTAGTTTGCGGTAGAGATAGAAATTTTGCGCGTCGCAGGTCATCCGGCATTCGGTTGAGATGGCGACTTGCCAATCTTCGCGCTCGAACGAAAAACTCCAAGCGGTCTCGAAATGCGCGGTTGTCGGATCATCGGGGTGAATGCAGTAGCGCATACGAACGTCACTGCCGACAATCAGATCATGATACGGGTCGCGCGATTTTCCGTAGTCATCAAATGTCTCCAGAACCACCTGACCATTTTTGGTCACGGTGCGTTCGGATTGCGCGGATGGTGGACGCAATTGTTCACCGGCAAGAACTGGATAGTTCTGTGCCGGGCCAGGTTCAGAAGCTTGAACGTCATGCGTGACTTCCCGCACCGGCAAATGCAGGGTGCAATCCTGCAAGTGCATTGTCACCTCGGCCGAGTGCGGTGCTGGCCAGACGATCGGCCAGTATGACGTCGACAGCGCCAGTCGCAACACGTGACCCTCGCGCAAATAATGCGCGCATTCGTTCAGAACAATTTCGGCTTCATAGATTTCACCCGGTTGCAGGGTTTCAGGCGTTTCGTGGCTGCGGTAGTGGCACAGGTTCAGTGGACGATAGCTGATGCGCTGCGATAAACCTTCGGGCGAGACATCGCATAACCGCGCGACAAATTGGGCAACAGGTCGATCTACCGAAAACCGAAACTTCAGCTTTGCTCGGCCCAGCAGCTCCAGCGGGGCTTGGAGCGGCGCGCTGTCAAAACAAACCGAAAGGGCATCATCCCTTGCCTGATCCCCTGCAAGTTCATTGTCGATCCGCATGCCCGCACAGAAATATCCGCCCTCCCCACCGACATGACTGGGTGATGTGACAGCGACCGTGCCTGTAGCCGGTTCCCGAGAAAACCCGCCTTGCGCCAAATGCCAAGCCTGTTCAGACACATGCGGCGACGGCCACGTGGTTTCCGCAGTCCAACGACCTTGCCGAGCAGAGTTGTGCGCCGTCGGATTGAAGTGTTCCTGCATGTAAGTCCTGTACGCAGGCAAGTCCTCGGCCCCATTTTCCTGTCCTTTCAGCCAGCGGTCAAACCAGCCGATCACTTCGGAGTGAAAGTCTGCAGGATCGAGTTTCGAGATATGAGGATAGCGGTGTTCCCAAGGCCCAATGACGGCTTTGGTAGGCACGGTTAGGTTGGCTGCCAATGCCGTGGGCGCATTGACATAAGCATCTGCCCATCCGGTGATAGCCAAAACAGGCGTTTGGATCGCAGACCAATCCTCGCAAACCGATCCATGTTTCCAAAACGCGTCACGTGTCTGATGGCGCAGCCAATCCGCAGCAGAAAATGGGACGCTTTGCAGTCGGGTTAGCCAATCCTCACGCCAATCTGCACGAAGGTCCGGATCAGCGGGTCGGGTCAGGTAGGCAAACATTTGGCTGCCCCAATTCATGTTGTCACTCAGCAGGCACCCGCCCATAAAATGGATGTCATCCGCATAGCGATCCACGGTCGAGGCGACGCTGACGACGGCCTTTAATGCTGGTGGTTGTCGAAAGGCTAGCTGCAAGCCGTTAAATCCGCCCCACGATATCCCAATCATCCCGACATGGCCGTCACACCAATCCTGCGCGGCGATCCAGGCTATGATTTCCTCACCATCATGCAGTTCCTGCTCAGAGTACTCATCGTCGAATTGCCCTTCGCTGTCCCCGGTTCCAGCTATGTCAACGCGGATGCAGGCATAGCCTGCCTCGGCGAATACCGTGTGTGTCGTTTCATCTCTTGGCGCGGTGCCGTCACGTTTGCGGTACGGCAAATATTCCAGAATTGCGGGGGCAGGACCGGTTTCGGGCAACCAGATGCGCGCAGCCAGCCGTCGCCCATCGGCGAGCGTGATCCATGTGTTCTCGATGGCTTCAATTGGCATCTGGGCGCTTGTCTGTTGCGAGTTCATGCTGAAGAAGAAACCGATTTGCAGATAAAACAAATTGTGCGATCTTACGCGAACTGACGCATTTTGCAGTTATATAGCGTCAGAACGCGAAAGGTTTTGCCTGTGTCAGAGAATTTTTCTGCCAACCTGCGGTCGCTGTGCGCAGAGCATGGGAACATTTCACAGATTTGCCGCGATATCGGCGTCAACAGACAGCAATTCAATCGCTACCTGAATGGCTCCAGTCTGCCCTCTGCCCACAACATGCGTCGCATCGCGCGTCATTTCGGCCTGACAGAAGCAGAGTTGTTTGCTGAAACCGATGCTTTTGAACGAATGCTGAAAGGCACCCTGCCCCAATCCGGGACAGCGCCCACGGACGCATTTCTGGATCCATTTCGGAGCCAACAGAAAAACCTGAGGCGATATGTAGGCTTCTATCATTCCTATTTCTGCACGCCTTCTTGGGAAGGAAAGATTTTCTGCTCATTGATCCGGATTCAGGAAGTTGATGGGTTGTTCACGATCCGATCCAGGGAAATTGCCATATCCCCAGACAAGAGCACGCACCAGATTTCGCGCTATGCGGGTTTGGTGACAATGCGTGGGAACAGGATATTCGTGACCGAGCACGAGCTTGCGCGCGAAGGTAGCGTTGCCACCACCATATTGTATTCGGCACACCGTCAGCAGCTGAAGTACCTGCGGGGCATGACAATGGGTGTCGCATGGCGACCATACCCGCATCCTTATGCTGCCAAGACAATCTGGAAACGCTTGCATGAGCGTGTGACAGCCCGCGAGGCTATTGCCGCTTGCGGGATCTACCCGGCCCAGAGCAACAGGATCGATCCAACTGTCAGGAAACACCTTCGGGATTCTTGAAGGCATTGCCAAGTTATTTGCACGCGCAGACTGCGGCCTGATCTGTGTTCGTCAGGCGGTCATTTCGAGAGAGTGACCGTCCCATGGGTCGAAAGCTTCGGTCCTGGCGCGACGAAATGAGACGGCGGAGAGTTGATGGCGGCGAGGGCGAAAGATCAGGTTGATCTAGCCATTCGCGGATAATAAACTCTGAACTTGCCTCGGGGATTTGAAACGGCCCATCAGCTTCTTGCGCTTTCGCGTGGGTCTGTATGATCCTTCGATCCGATTGTTTTACCCTTTATGTGCTCGGTGATCCGCACCCGGCGCGAGATCTCGGATCGGCTTGAAATAGCTTCGCAACTTATCCGTGATCAGGACATGGGGTTCGCCATTTTGCGAAAGCAATCGCCTCACAAAAATACGGGGCCGCCTTGGCGTTCCGCTGTTGATGAACGAGAATATCAAGGGCATATCCGCTCGCGTCCACCGCCCGCCAGAGCCAGCACTTTCGGCCGTTGATCGGGATGACCACTTCGTCCAAATGCCATTTGTTGGCCGCCTTTGGCTGGTCTCGCCTGATACAATTGATGAAGTGACGACCAAAGCGGTTAATGCCGTTCGCCACACAGGCGCCAACCCACCGGTACACTGTCGATCAATTTACCAAGATTGCCACGCTCCGCCAGAAAATCAACCACATCTTGATAGGATAGCTGTTAGCGCAAGTACCAACGCAGGGCACAAAGAATGACCTCACGCGGGAAGCGGTGGCGCTTGAAAGGGGATCTACGCGACATGCCCAACCTCAACGGCAAGAAGCTGGCCAAACGATCCGATTTACGCAGCAGTCCCATATATACAGCTGCACTCAATCGGCCAATTCCAAGTGGAGAAGATAGCGGGCCTCCTCAACCTATCTCCGGCCGGCTATGTCTCAATTGCAACTCCGCAAATAACATCCTGTATTGCCGCCAAAATACTTTGAGCCCGATCGTCTGATAATCGATAG
Organism: Ruegeria sp. Alg231-54; assembly: GCF_900143525.1. Taxonomy (GTDB): domain Bacteria; phylum Pseudomonadota; class Alphaproteobacteria; order Rhodobacterales; family Rhodobacteraceae; genus Ruegeria. The sequence goes on from NZ_FREZ01000003.1 coordinate 455,588, forward strand.
TAAATTGATTTGCCGTCCCGCCGCGGACTAACCAATCCCTTCAGCCGAAGGCGCGACAACTGCTGGGAAACCCAGGATTGTAGGAAAGTAAGGGCCGTCTGGAGTTCAGTAACAGTCTTCTCTCCTGAGGTCAGATGATAGAGAATTTGTGCGGATATTGGAACCGAATACACGCTGTTTGATGCAGGTTTATCCAGGTTCGCCAATATGGCCAAAGTTAACTTCGCGGGTCGCACTGCTGTCGTGCAACAAGCAAAGCAACAGGCCGATTGGGCCTTCATAGGGTTGGAAATCAACGATCCGGGACCAGAGCCGCTGCCCTCGGACCCTATCATCCTAGAGGATCGGGTCATTGGCTATCTCACTTCCATCTCGATGGGGTATCGAACGGGGAAACTCCTGGCACTTGGATACGTGGAAAACGGCACGCTGGAGATGGGCGGCACCTGTTTCGTTCAGGCGTTCGCAGAGATGCGCGCTGCCACGCGCCACTCGCATCATGTCTACGATCCGGGCAACGACAGATTGCGATCCTAGCCAAAACCACCATTGATCGATGACCATTGGGCAAGGGCTTCGGCCACATCCAGAATGGGTCCTGTATGCTTATCTTCTGAGCGCATTAGCGCACTCTAGGGCACCTTTATGCCGTCTTTGCCGACCCGCGCGCCGATGATGCGTCCCGCATTGATTGCAGGGCGCACTGCCCAACCTGCCAGGACACTGCTGCCCTGACCGGCAGCGACCAACTCAACGATGGCTTCGGGCATCTCCACCATCGCCGTCCACCGCGGATACCTGCCTGATGGGCGAAAGAGGCGGGCAATCTCGCGATCAGGTTCTGGCGTCAGAGTGTAGGTGATAAAGTCCTCACCTTCGATGTCGTGCCCATCAATATAGGCCTTACCGGCAAGCGTATGATTGGGCGGAAAGATGAACATCAGCTCATCCCGGAACAGTGAAATCCGATGCGTGCCGATCGGGGTCGCACCCCTGACATCACCACAATATCGGCGTGCGGGTTAGCGATGCTGCAGTGCGGCCCGTCGGAGGAGACATTCGCTGCAAGCGCAAAACCGGAAGGCCAAACGAGGTCTGGACCGCAGACAAAGTGAGCTTTCGCTGCGGCTGCGCGAATGTCTGCGTTCAATCAGTGGACAAAAGAGAGCTTTGAAAACTCGCGTCTCCAGGATGCCACTTCAGAGGCCACTTTCACGCCATCCAGCCCACGCTTAATCAGACTGGCCAGTCGCTCCGCATCTGCCGTCGTCATGCCCCAGCGGACAAGTTCGGGCGTCCCGATTCGCAATCCGTTCATGTCGCCATCAACCGTCGCCGCTGGAAGGCCAATCCCGCATGCAAGAAAGCCATTTTGGCGCAAACCCTTCGAGGTCGATTGCCCGCCTCCATAGCGTTCGGCCAGAACTGCAAATTGGTGAGAATTGGTGAACCCGTGGCCATCCGCAAAGACAGGCACACCCTGCGCGTCCAGCGCTGTAGCCAAGGCCTGCGACAGTGCAATCATTTCTTTGGCATAGGCTGCGCCAAAATCTTTCCAATCGAGCATGGTCACAGCCAATGCAGCGGTTTTTGCTGCGTCGAAATTGGCAGTCATACCGGGAAAAGCAATCGCATCTAGGGCCCGCGCGATCTCGGCGTCATTTGACACAATCAATCCTCCTGCCGGACCGCCAAGGCTCTTATAGGTGCTCATAGTCATAAAATGTGCACCTTCAGCCAATGGGTTTGACCAAGCGCGTCCGGCTATGATCCCACATTGATGAGCGGCGTCGAACATAACGTGGGCACCAACTTCATCGGCAATCGCCCTAACTTCGGCTACCGGATGTTCGAAAAGATTCAGGCTGCCGCCAATCGTGATTAATTTGGGCCTCTCAACCAGAGCCAATACTCGAAGCCGTTCCAAATCAACGGTATATCCATCCGCATTGACCGGAGCCTCAATCGTCCGCAGTCCGTAAAGCCCTGCACAGCCCGCTACATGATGCGTGACATGGCCACCAATCGATGCGGGTGGCGCAATGATCGTGTCCCCTGGCTTGCAGGTCGCCATGAACCCATAGAGGTTGGCAATCGCGCCAGACGGAACGCGAATTTCAGCATATTTGGCGTCGAAGACGTCAGCGCACAGCTGCGCCGCGATCACCTCGATCTCCTCAATTGCTTCCAGCCCCATTTCGTATTTGTCGCCCGGATAGCCCAAAGACGGGCGTGACCCGATGCCGGAAGACAAAAGCGCCTCAGCCTTGGGGTTCATCACGTTTGTTGCTGGGTTAAGATTGAAGCACTCTTCTTCATGGATCACACGGTTCTGTTCAGCAAGCTGCTCAAGCCGAGTCAATAAAACATCAGACCTGGCCGAAATCGTCTTCCGAGCGATGTCTTGAACCAGTACTTCGCTTATGCTGGGTACCCAGTCTCGTTCTGCAAGTATCATTGGCCGCCCTCCTCCTCAGGATGTTGTGACGGCGGAACCGTGACAGCGCAAATCAGATTTGCTATTTCTTGGCGTAGAAAAACTGGGGCTAGAGAAATGAGTGTTGCGCCCAAACGCCCCAAAGGGCCTCCGTTGAATGCCATGCGCGCCTTTGAGGCCGCGGCGCGACACGTCAGCTTTGTCGCCGCGGCAGACGAGTTGAACGTCACGCCCGGCGCCATTTCGCAGCATATCAAAACACTTGAAAGCTGGGCGGGCGCCCCGCTATTTCGCCGCAACGCTCAGGGCGTCGCGTTGACCAAGGCAGGCGCTTCTTTGGAAACAAGCTTCACCTCCGCCTTCGACGGGCTGGCTGATGCCACGCGCGCGTTACGCAATCTCAAGCCCAATGCAGACTTTCACATCGCAGCCCTGCCGTCCGTCGCTCAGCTATGGTTGCCGAAGAAGTTGAGCAAGGTCAGAGCCCGGTTTCCTGAGATCAACTTTTCGGTCACAGCGATGGAGCACCCGCCAAGCCTGTCGCGGGAACTGTTCGATCTGGCTATTTTCATCGGAGTTCCCGAGCAAGCAGACACTCAAATCCCCATCTGTGCTGATGAAATCGTTCCGGTTTGCTCTCCAGCTCTTTTGGGTCGAGTGGACACTCTCGACTCCATGACCCTGCTCCACGACCAGACATGGGCCGATGACTGGAGCATTTGGTCCAAGGCGACTGGCGTACCTCTGAGTGAGCCCCAAAGCGGTCCTCATTATTCGCTCTATAGTTTGGCGGTTGAGGAGGCGAAGGCGGGCGCCGGAGCTTTGATGGGACACTTGTGTTTGGTCGAGGATGCACTGGTTAATAATGCACTCAAACCGGCAAGCGATCACTCTTGCAACACCGGCCGCTTTCTTTTTTGTCAGGTTCCAGAGCCCTCCAAGCAGAGGGCCGAAACCCATCAAGTCGTTTCGTTGCTTTCATAAACCGCCAGAAAGCCGTCATTCGCTCGTCGTGCAGCATCGTCTCTTTAGGCTCGCAGCCGACATCCGATCATTTCACTCAGACAATTACGGGTATCTGGGCGGCCGAGGTCGACAATGCGCGGAGAGCAGACTAATGCTCCCGCAGCACTCAGTTCTCATAACAATGGCGGCTCAAGGCTCTTATCGCAGGTCCGTAATCGCTCTGTGAGTACAAAGATCTAGCGATCTGTCTTGCCGCGTATCGCAATTCTGGAGCAATGAGCATCAAACGGATGCCTATCCTTCAAAAGACTTCATCTGTTTTTTCGCTTTGTCCCAAGAAGCCCCTAGCCTTCTGCTCAACTCGTTGACTGAAGGACAGTCTTGAAGCGCTTTTTGAACTTCGGTGCGATCGAATTGAATAGGAGGCCTTCCAGTGCGAATTGGAACTTCGCGATGCTTCAGCCCGTCCGAAAGCGTGGTTGACTTCAAACCATGACGCTTTGCTACCTGCGCCAAGGACATGCGCGATTTATAGTATTTGATGACGCGTTCCCATGGATCCAAACCCAGCTGATCAAGCAGCCTCCAAAGAGACTTGCGAGAACTATAGTACCGTGCACGTAAATCTTTGAGCATTTCTATGGCATGAAAGTCTTCAACGAGATGCTTCGACGAGAACTGGAAAGACAGCCCTGATTTGGCTTTCAACCAGACCGTCGCGCAGAGATCACCATTTTTTCCAAACGAATATGACAGCGTGTAACTGCCGTCGGGTCTATTTTTCTGAAAGTTTTGTGGTCATTCTTAACCATCCACGTATCGCGGGCAAGCTACATGCGACTTTCTCTTCAATTCGCCAATTCTATGTTTCTACTTCCAAGAAGGTACTTTTGCAATTTGGGGCAGCGTTTAAAAGATTTGACTGCCGCGCGCACGATCAAATCTATTTGGGATAGTTGAAAAATCGACTCCATTCGCGAGGTCAAGTCATGAGACACAATTATATCCCCATCGACCGAGCAAGGCATGCGCGGATCAAGTGTGAACTAGAAATCAGAGGGTTGAAGCTCACGGACCTAGCGCAACGGATCGGTGTCGGAGCCAGCGCCGTCAGCTCTGTGTCGCTTGGAAAAGCCGTTCGGAGAAAATCGAAAAGTACTTGGCTTCTGTGTTAAATCAGCCAGTTGAGGAGCTGTTTCCTGAGCGCTACGCCCAATCAGAGGAGGCTGAGGGGCAAAGCCCGGGAAGGCCGTGATCCCTGGTTCAGGAAAGGTTGTGGCAATGCGATGGGACCCATTTTTGAGCCAGAAAGGACCGAGATCCTGTGCTTCAGACAGGCTAGTATTCTTGTGCTAATAGTTCACTGTCGCAATCACAAACGTCAGTTTTGCGGGCAAATCTGGGATGCTAAAGCCGCCAAGAGTCTGTTCCCAATGTCGCGATCCATGCAGGTTTTGTCATCGCCGTCATCTTCCGCAATTTTTTGCGATTTCTGTCTGACGTCAGGAAAACACAGCCGCAAAGCAGAAGTGAATACATATTGAACCATGATTGTCCTGTGGGGCTGAGCTAATGCGTTTGATAAAGGGTGTCAAAATATCCACCATCGAAAGTGGACATCATAGGGCACTCTGTGAGCAGGCGGAAGAAACGGTACCGAGCAGACGAGAGGAAACGCGAGACTTGTCTTCAACCACCTTGAAATACTGGCCGATCACGATACGCGCAATCAAGCTGGGTTCAACCAGTACGTCTACAAGTCATTGAACCGAAGCTAACCGACATTCATCGTCTCAATGAGGCCGCGGTGCGGCTTCCCCTATCCGGACATTTGTCGCTCGTGGAGCACTAACGCAAATCTATTGGCGGTAACGGCCACAAAACTGCCGTTCTCTGCATACGCGAATAGTCTACTGCAAGCGCAAAACCATCCACCGGGAGGGCGGAGAGCGGAAGTTCGCTGCAGCCGCACGGGGACTCAGATTGCAGGCGAAAACCAGACCTTAAATTCGCAATACGATGATTGCTCTACATTGGCGAGAAAGGTCGCTTCAGCAAAAGGCCATCTAAACAATGCGGCATCAAAATACACTCCCGATCCTCTCACTTGGTGCTGTAAACTGGCTTGGTGCTTCAAAAGCTAACGGTGCAAGAAAATGGTACTCGTGGAATTTCCTTGCAGAACTAACAGTACGGTGTTGAGATTGTTTCTGTCATTGGGAGGCTGGTCGGATATTGATTTGGCCAACGCAATTAGATCCACTAGCGACTTTGAGCGACCGCCTCCAACGACGAATTGACGAGTATCGCGCTGGGAATTTCGGCACGACACATAGGGGAGGAAAGAAATTGAAAAATCTGACGACAACGCTGGCGGGATCGCTGATAGCATTTGCGGCTTCGGTAAGTGCGGCCCAAGCTGAGAAGCTGACGTTTTACTGCTCGGCACAGGAAGATTGGTGTCAACTCATGGCGCGCAGTTTCGAGGATGCCACCGGCATAGACGTCAATATGACCCGCAAGTCGTCGGGCGAGACGTTTGCACAAATTCGCGCGGAAAGTTCTAACCCTAAAGGCGATGTATGGTGGGGCGGTACCGGTGATCCCCATTTGCAAGCTGCCGAAGAAGGCCTGACGACGGAATACGTGTCGCCGATGCGTGACCAGCTTCACGACTGGGCGATCTCGCAGGCTGAAAGTGCAGGTAACAAAACCATCGGAATTTATTCAGGCGCACTCGGCTACGGCTACAACTCCGACCTCTTGGCCGCGAACAGCCTGCCTGAGCCCGCATGTTGGAAAGACTTGCTGAAGCCCGAGTATAAAGGGCACGTGCAAATGGCGAACCCGAATTCCTCGGGCACCGCTTATACGACGCTTGCCTCGATGGTTCAGATATTTGGCGAAGACGACGGCTTTGAGTTCATGAAGGGCCTACATTCGAACATCAACCAATACACCAAGTCGGGTTCAGCCCCAATCAAGGCCGCCGGTCGGGGTGAGAACACCATCGGTATCGTCTTCATGCATGATGCGGTCAAGCAGGCCGTATCAGGTTTTCCGGTCAAGGTCGTGGCCCCATGCGAAGGCACAGGCTATGAGATCGGCTCGATGTCGATCATTGACGGCGCTCGAAATGAAGAAGAAGCCAAAAAGTTTTATGACTGGGCGCTCAGCCCCGAGGCCCAGAACCTTGCGCTTGAGGTAAACGCCTTCCAGGTTCCGTCCAACAAAAATGCGGAAACCTCTGAAAGCGCACCTGACATGAGCCAGATTAAGCTGATCGACTATGACTTCAAAAAGTATGGCTCGTCAGATGAACGCAAGCGTCTTTTGCAGAAATGGGACGAAGAGGTCTCTGTGCTGCCTCAGTAAGTGATTGAAATCACGTCAAAAACGAACCACCCGGTTCTAATCTTCTGGATTGCTGCCGGGTGGATTGGTTTCTGCCTGCTGCCATGGTTCATGGTAGAGGATGGCATTTGGTCATTCCTATGGCTGGTCGATGGATATCCGTTCGATGAAGATTATGCGCCCGCCGCTTTTCTGGTCGGACAAGGCGAAAAGCTGTGGCTTGCGCCGCTTTTGGTCCCGCTTGCGTTGCCTTTGTTGGTACTCGGCAAACCGAAGTCCAATCCGCAATACGCGCGCATCCTGATTTTGGCTGGTGCCTTGGGTTTTGGCTGGCTGATTGCGCAAGGGTTCTCAATTGGTATTCGCGGGTTCAATTTCGTCTGGATGAAGGCGCTGTTCGGAGAACCGAAGATCCGCCAGTTCGGCATGGGATACGGCGCGATGATCTGCGCCACAGCGTTCCTGTTCCTTTTAACTCAGGGTATTGCGGCGCGCGGCGCCATCAATGGCGACGTTTTTGTCGTCAGCGCTATTGGTGGCGTAATCACCATTGTTACAGTTTTCGTCTTCTTTCCAATTGCGAAGATGTTGTTTGCCGCCTTCGTTACTGAAGACGGTGCCTATTCAGTTTCGGTTTTTGCCTCGAAGTTCTTTGATGACCGACTTTGGGGCTTGGGTTGTTTTGCCGGTGCCAAATGCGGTGCCGCGTGGAACTCTCTGTTTCTTGCAATTCTTGTGGGTTTCATCACGACCGTGCTTGGCCTTTGTTTTGCGCTTGTCGTCACACGGTCGGGATTCCGCTTTAAACGCGGGATGCGCGCGTTGACAGTCTTGCCGATTATTACGCCGCCTTTCGTGATTGGTCTGGCACTGATCCTGTTGTTTGGGCTTTCCGGGTCGGTCACCAGATTTGTTGCCGAGATCTTTGGCGTGCAGCCGACGCGCTGGCTATATGGCATGCCCGGGGTGCTGATCGCTCAGACGCTGGCATTTACGCCAATCGCCTTTCTGGTCTTGATCGGGGTGGTAGAAGGGGTGTCACCATCGATGGAGGAGGCCGCCCAAACCCTTCGAGCCAATCGTTGGCAAACCTTCAAAACCGTGTCCCTGCCTCTGATGCGACCGGGCCTGGCTAATGCTTTTTTGCTGGGGTTCATCGAATCTATGGCCGATTTTGGCAACCCACTTGTCTTGGGCGGAAACTTCGATGTGCTTTCGACTGAGATATTTTTTGCCATCGTCGGTGCGCAGTACGATCAGGGCCGGGCTGCTGTTCTAGCCATGGTGCTCTTGTTCTTCACACTTTCTGCCTTCTATGCGCAGCGCGCGTGGTTGGGGAAAAAGAGCTATACCACCGTTTCCGGCAAAGGCGACGCGGGTGTACATCCCTTGATGCCAAGGGGTCTTGCCATACCGGTTCTGGGCATTGCAGTTGCCTGGGCGGTTTTCACTGCTGTGGTTTACGGGATGATCATCTACGGCAGTATTGTCGAACTGTGGGGCGTCGATAACTCGCTGACGTTCAAGCACTACGTCACTGCCTTTTCGGTCCGCTTCGAGGAAGAGGGTATTCGCTGGACCGGAGCCGCCTGGGACAGTTTCTGGACCACAATCACCATCGCCGGCATTGCCGCGCCTCTGACGGCCGCCGTGGGGTTGGTCACCGCCTATCTGCTAACGCGGCAAAGTTTTGCGGGAAAGAATGCGTTTGAGTTTGGCACGATGCTCTCTTTCGCTATTCCCGGCACCGTTATTGGCGTCAGCTATATTCTGGCATTCAATGTGCCCCCAATCGAGATCACCGGCACAGGCGTTATCTTGGTCGTCAGCTTTATCTTCCGCAATATGCCGGTTGGGGTTCGCGCGGGTATCGCGTCGATGTCGCAGTTGGACAAATCCCTCGACGAGTCCTCGCTAACGCTTGGTGCGAACTCGTGGCAGACATTCAGGCGAGTGATCCTCCCGCTTTTGCGGCCGGCAATCCTGGCTGCGCTGGTCTACAGCTTTGTCCGGGCAATGACGGCGATTTCGGCGGTGATATTCCTTGTTTCCGCCGAGTATGACATGGCCACCAGCTATATTATCGGTCGGGTCGAGAACAACGATTACGGTCTTGCAATCGCATACTCCACAACGCTGATCATCGTGATGTTGGCGGCAGTCGGGATGTTACAAATCCTCGTAGGCCGTGTTCAGATTGGGCGACGTACACAACTCGGAGCAGAGAAAACGACATGACCGAAACGACTATAGCAAGTAAGGCCGCGCCTGTTCGTTTCGACAGTGTTTCGAAAGTGTTCGGCAAGGATGTGGTGGCCGTCGACGGCATCGATCTGCACGTCCAGGCGGGCAAACTGGTGACGCTTTTAGGCCCCTCAGGCTGCGGTAAAACGACGACATTGCGCATGATCGCAGGTCTGGAAATGGCGACCTCGGGCCGAATTCTGATAGGCGACCGAGACGTGACCAAATTACCCGCTACCGACCGTGACGTGTCGATGGTATTCCAATCCTACGCGCTTTTTCCTCATATGAGCGTGCTAGAAAACGTCATGTATGGGTTGACCTTTTCCGGCTTCAACAAACACGAGTCCCGATCGCGCGCGCTACATGGGTTAGACTTGGTTGGCCTGAAGGGCTTCGACAATCGTTTGCCAAGCGAACTTTCCGGCGGGCAGCAACAGCGCGTTGCAGTCGCTCGTGCATTGGTTTTGGAACCGCAGGTTTTGCTCTTTGACGAACCTCTCTCAAACCTCGATGCGAAACTGCGTCGCCAAGTGCGCGAAGATATCCGTGCCATTCAGCAAGATCTTGGTTTGACCGTCGTCTATGTGACACACGATCAGGAAGAAGCCCTTGCCGTTTCAGACGAGATTGTCGTCATGCGCAACGCTGCCATCGCTCAGATCGGCACACCGCGTAAACTCTATGATGCGCCGGTTGACCGGTTCGTGGCGGACTTCATTGGCGAGGCAAACCTGATCAATTGTACAATCCTTTCTGTTGAAGGCGATTTAGCCACGATCGAGATCGAGAACTATCAACACACGCTCCCCTCTCGCGATCTGACGCCTGGTCCCGCAACGCTGGCCGTGCGCCCGTCACGGGTTTTGATTGGATCTGATACCGGCATCCCGGCCAAAGTCGCCAAGGCGACTTATGTTGGTGTGAGGATGGAGTACACTCTGGCCGGTGCCTTCGGACAGGTGTTTGCTGTGCAGGACGACGTGGACGAACCGTTGGAAATCGGCTCGGAAGTCAAAATGTCTTTTGCCGAACGTGGACCCGTTCTGTTGCCGGAAGGGTGACGTGGGTAAGCTTTTAGTCGTCTCTCACCCGGAGGTCGTCGTCGAACCTGAGACACCGGTCACCGAATGGGGTTTGAGTGAAATTGGCCGCGCCCGAGCCGACACGTTTGCACAAAGTCAGACAATGTCGTGCGTGACAGAAATATGGTCCAGCACCGAGCGAAAAGCGTCCGAGACAGCGGCTATCCTTGCAAAGCCTTTGGGGCTGGTCGCGAAATCCGATCCTGAACTGGGAGAGAACGACCGAAGCACTACCGGATTCCTTCCTCCCTCGATATTCGAGTCCGCCGCTGACACCTTCTTCGTTGCACCCAATTCCAGTTTCCGTGGCTGGGAAACAGCCCATGCTGCTCAATTGCGTATCGTTCGAACAGTCCTGTCAATCGTCAAAAACCACAACGGAAGAGACCTGGCCATTGTAACCCACGGCGCGGTCGGAACGCTGCTTTGGTGCCATCTGGCAGGGAAGGAAATCGACCGGCGGTTTGATAAACCTGGGCAGGGCCACTTCTGGCGCGCGGATATTAAAACTCTTCAACCCGAATTCGGGTGGCGCCCGATTGCCTGAAAGACGTTATTCGTTCCAAGCGTCTTCGCAGATCATTTTCAATGTATCGAACACAGCTGGCGTACCAGCGATCACGCGACCGCCGTCCCGGATCATCTCGTCGGCGTCTTGATCCTCGATCTCGCCACCTGCTTCGGCAATCATCAACTGACCGGCGAGGCAATCCCAGGCGTTCATGTGCTCTTCAATGTACCCCAAAAGACGTCCCGCCGCGACATAGGCCAGCGAAAGCGCACCGCTTGCATTGCGATGATAGAGGGCGCCACGTTCGATAAGGGCCGCAATCACCGGAATGACCTTTGATGCTTCGACCCGGTTCGAATAGCCAATTGAGACGGTTCCACTTGCAAGTTCCACGCTTGAGGCAACCTGCACGGCATGTCCATTCAAAGTGGCGCCTTCGCCTCGAACCGCCACGTAAGTTTCACCAACGTTTGGCTCGAAAATCACGCCGACCTGCGTCTGACTGTCTGAAACGCCCGCTAAGACAATCGTCCAGGCCGGAATGCCATTGACGAAGTTCGTTGTCCCATCAATCGGATCGATCACCCAGTCAAAACCGCTGGAGCCAGCTTTTTCGGCGTGTTCTTCGCCATAAATCCCATCATCGGGAAAAGAGTTCATAATCTTTTGACGAATGAAGGTTTCAACGTTGCGATCCGCCTCGCTAACCCAGTCCTGCGCGCCCTTTTGATCAATGACCAAGGTGTCTCTGGCAGCAAAATACTCTAGCGCAAGTGCGCCCGCCTCTTCGGCTACCGCGACAGCGAAGTTTCTTCTTGCAATGATGTTATGCATTGGTCGGCTCGCCTCCTGCTGAATGCATCACCACGTCTACGGGAAGGGGTGTCGGAAAACAAAACAGTGTTTGTCAGGCTAAAATCCACTTTCTTCGCGTCAAATGAGTTTCTGTCGAAAGAATATCCCTATTAAAGCGCTCATTCACTTCCACACAGTGGAGCCGCACGTTGCTCATGACCAACGTCGGCTTTCTTTAGAGAACGCTGCATCGCAGCGATTGAAGTTGTACCGACGGGCCACTTTGGACCGCTCACACCTAAGCGAGGTCGGGCAGTCGAAAAGATGCCACGATAGCAGCGGTGTCAGCATCGAGCCCATAGAAACCGATGCTTCGCAGTTTGGGAACGTCGGCTTCCACTTCGCAAACCAGGTAGGGTTTGTGATTGCGGCGGTAAGTCGCCGTCGCAATCGAGCGCTCAATCCAAAAACACGACGGCCTCGACCTCGAAGAGCATCGGGTCGATGGCAAGCTTCGGAACGGGGATCAGCGTTTGCGCGGGCAGCGTATCGCCGAACATCCGCTTCACGTTTTCGGTCAGCACGTGCAGCTTCGACATATCGTGGTCGACCACGAACACGGTCAGCTTCACGACCTGTTTGGGGAGAGCGCCGAGTGCGTCAAGGACCGCAGCCAGATTGAAGTAGGCTTGCTCAACCTGATTGTCGAACTCCGGCGATAGGCTTCCGGTTTGATCCTGTCCGCCCTGTCCTGATACAAAAGCAAGCCGTCCTGCAGCAGGAGACACGACTGCCGTACAATAACCGTTTGGCGTGGGATCATGCAGATGCGGTGGATTGACGATGATCGGCAATGCGCCGTTGGATGTATTCTGGTCTCGGGACGTCATGTTCATTCTCCTTGCTGAGTGGTCTGAGATTGACTTAGAACCCTACGGTGACAAAATTTGTCACCGTTTTTGCTAAGGTGAGTAAATGAACATTCGTCTCCGACATGATGCCATCGTGCGCACCCTTCGCCGTAACGGAACCGCAACGGTCGACGAACTGGCCTGTCAGGTCGGTGCGTCCAGGCGAACGGTATTGCGCGATATCGGGGCGTTGCGTGATCAGGGTTTTGTCATCCATTCCGAATGTGGGCGCGGTGGGGGCGTGCAACTTGATCCGCAATCCGTGCAGACCACTGCCCGTCTCACGGTCGCAGAGGTGTTTGCTCTTCTCGTCAGTGTCGCAGCCATGCGTGCGGCGCAAAGCCTTCCCTTTTCCGGTCTCGCCGACGCAGGGCTTGCCAAGATCGAGAAGGCCCTGCCGTCGGATAAGGTGCGGGATCTGCGCAGGTTCCTTGACTGTCTACATGTCGGTCAGCTGTCGCCCAAACAGGACATCTCGGACATGGGCACGATTGACCCCGCGCTTTTGCCTGCCTTCGAGACCGCGTTTCTGCTACGGCAAAACCTGCGCTTCGGCTACCGGGACGCCAAAGGCGCAGAGACCAGTCGCGAAGTCGAACCACAAGCTATGCTCATCCTGCCGCCGCTCTGGTATCTCGTAGCCTGGGATTCCAGCCGCGAGGAATTCCGGCATTTTCGCATGGATCGGATCAGCCGCCCCGAGATCGTCGAGGGAACATCGTTCCGGAGACGGCATGTTCCGTTCGAGGACGATGTCTGTCCATTCAGTGAATTACCGCGCTGATCACCAGGAACGCGTGACGTCCGAGCGGCAGTGGTTCCAGTATCTCGACCCGTCAACAGCCCCGAAATGGTGGATCGGGGTCCACGCTTAATCCCTTCACCCTTTGTCGGGATTCCTTTTAGAACGTTTCGCATCGACCTGCTTCTTCGTCAGTGCAACACGGATGATGCGCTGAAACCGAGGGCAATCCAGATGGTTTTCGGCGGTGCAATTCATGACATGGCGAAGGCCGTCCCGTAAGGCCGTCAGTTCCTTGATCCTCACGTCAATTGCATCGGCCTTTGCTGCCAAAACATTACGATCCAGATCGGGCCTGCCTTCTGAACCCATCGTCTCTTTGATCTCGCCGAGTGAAAACCCGGCGGTTTGCGCCAGAGAGATGAGGGAAATCCGCGTCTTCACCTCATCTTCATAGAAACGCTTCAACCCCCTTCGGCCCGCCGACCGGATCAGGCCAATCTCTTCATAATAGCGGAGTTTTGATGGTGAAAATCCGCTTGCGCGAGAAAGTTCAGAAATGTCGAACATCGTCTTGACCTCAAGTGGGCTTGAAGTTGCATGTTGCCCCTCCACTCTAAAACATCAACAGAAACTAAGGTCGATACCTCCATGACAACAGAAATATTCTTTAGCGCTGTTCTGATCGGCATAGGCGCGACAGCCTTCATGGATATGGTCGCCTTTACCCAGAAGCTGATCTTCTCTCAGCAATCGCTCAACTACGCGATGGTGGGCCGTTGGCTCGGCAATGTCGCGCAGGGGCGGTTTATTCATAGGCACATCATGGCCAGCGACCCTGTTCCGGCGGAGCGTTTGTTGGGCTGGAGCGCACATTATCTGACGGGCGTCGTGTTTGCGCTGGTTTTTTTGGCCGTTGTCGGTCGGGGCTGGCTTGAAGCGCCGAGCCTGCTGCCTGCGATTGCATTTGGAGTTATTACAGTGCTCGCGCCTTTTCTGATCCTTCAGCCGGGCATGGGAGCGGGGCTGGCGGCACGGTTGACGCTCGACCCACGAGCTGCGCGGCTCAAGAGCGTCTTTGCACATCTCAGCTTTGGAATTGGGCTTTGGATTGCGGCAAACTGCATATCCAATTCGTTCTAACATTTCGCGAAGATCGTACCGAAAGCTGTCAGAAGCGCCACGGGGCGCTTATGACTGCCTTGTTGCGCAGGCTGTGAATTCGGCAGCCACCAAATTTTGCTACTGCAGCGAGGCTGGAAGCCGGACGGAGGTCCGCCATGAGGACAATGCTGACCTTGACTTCTTCGGGACGTGTCTTTGAAGTTTAGGTCACTAGAAGGATTTCTATTTTATGTCTCAAACAAATAGCACCGCTCCGTTGGCGGGCCCCGTCACTGGTGGGAGTCAGTGTGGTGCAGTCCGGCTCTCAATTGAAAGACTTGGGAAGGCGTCAATCTGTCATTGCCGGATGTGTCAGAAGGCTTTTGGAAGCCTCTTTGCACTATTAGTTGAGGCCTATGATATCACCTGGACACGCGGAAATCGGTCCATATTTCATAGCTCGAGAACAAATTGGCGGGGATTTTGTAGTGCCTGTGGGACACCTCTTCCATACGAGTTTGACGGTGTAGTTGAGATTGCGATTGGCGCGTTGGATAATCCGGACCTTGCTCAGCCAGAAGTTCAAGTGAACGCCCGATACCGCCAAAAATGTTTCCACGGGCTTGCGAGTCTCCCCGAAAAGCCTCCGGAACTGCGGCAGGCTGATGAAATCTGGAATGCCTCTGTGGAGTCAAACCAACATCCAGACAAGTGCACATAGGGCTGAAACAGGACCTCAGAGCCGTTGCGGCACAGGCCCCTGCCCGGCTATTAACTGATCACACGGACGGCCCAAAGGCGACCTTGGATGTACCCCGGCAATATTGCGGATGCAGCCTGCTTTCCGGACATTCGCCGCGAGCGCAAAACCTGGAAACAATTGAATTCATACATCACTGACAAAGCCGGCCTTCAGCGCATTACGATTTTTTTGCTCGATTTCGTGGAATTTCGGGAACCTTTCTGCACCTCCTGCATCCAAGTAACTAGGTGCGCACAAACGCGCATTCGAAGAAAACCTTAGAAAGGACCCAACCATGTTTGGAAAAACCGCAATTGCTGTTGGATTCATCGTCGTTAGTGCATCGACCGCCAAAGCTCATGATGAGCTGGCCCTCGCGAATGCCCCAATTGGGGATCCTTATGTGAAAGTGAGCGACTTTCTCCCCTTGCCCGAATTCATCCCAGGTCTGGGAACGCTTTTCGTGGATTCGGCCACATTGCCCGCTGGCCCGTTCCTCGCCTATGATCGCGATGGTCGATTGTCAGCCACGGTTTACATGACACCGTTCGACGATCTGCAACACGGTACATCGTTTGACGGCCTGAAAATCGGATCACACACCGTCAGTTCGACAGATATCTATTTCAATGCCGGGCATCCCGGTGTGGATAAGCCGCACACGCATGTCGTTCTTTTCCACGATGATACCGCCAAAGAGCGTCTGGCAGAATGATCTGTACGCGACGCCACGCCGTTTGGCTTGGTGGTTATGCAATTGCTACTATCGCTAGTTCCCGGGTCGCGCTAGCGCATCTGTCCACTACGATTGAGATGCGCGGAAGCCCGCGTGGTGAGCGCATCTGGTATGATCCTATTGGTATTGCGGTGTCTCCGGGCACCACCATCCGGTTCATCAATCGCAATCCCGAGAACAGCCATACGGTAACTGCCTATCATCCGGCAAACTATAATCGAATGCGTCGCATCCCCGCTGAGGCCGACCCATGGAACAGCGACTTTTTGCTTCCGGATGAGTATTTTGAATTCACCCTTACCGCACCCGGCGTTTATGACTATTATTGTCTACCGAACGAGATGGCGGCGGTGGTCGGTCGCATTTTGTTTGGAACACCCAACGACACCGGCTGGGAGGGAAGTTCAAACGACAAAAGCGATGTGTCGGAGGACGTCCTAACGGCATTGCCTTTGGTCCAAAAGATCCGTTCAGAAGGCACCGTTCGTAAGGAAGACGGATCATGAAAGTTCATTTGAGCCTCAGACAACAAGCCTCGACCGATGCGGCCAAATCGGAAGCAGAGCTTGTAAAAGCTGCGCGTGAAGGTAGCGAACTGGCCGTCCGGGAACTCATCCGCCGCCTGAACCCTCGCCTGTTTCGCGTTGCCCGAGGTATCGTGGACAGCGACGCCGTGGCTGAAGAAGCGCTGCAGGAGGCTTATCTTTCGGCATTCAGCAAACTGGAGGGGTTTCGTGAACATGCCAGCTTTTCTACCTGGATCACCCGGATCGTGATTAATACCGCGCGAATGCAGCGCAGACGAGCACGTACTGCTGAAGAGTATGACACAGTGGACGAATCAAGCTCACTTATAACTTTCCCCAGGCAATATTCTGAGCTCCCCGATGCAAGGCTTGGACGCGCGCAATTGAGAGAATTTCTCGAAACGGCCGTTTCCGAGCTGCCGCCAAATCTGAGATTGCCGTTTCTTCTGCGTGAGGCTGAGGATATGAGCGTTATTGCCATTGCAAGCGAGCTTCAGATCAATCCGATAACCGTGAAAACACGCCTATTCCGCGCCCGTCGCCGATTGCGCACCACCATCGAACACCGGGTTCGGGGCGGTTTCGATGCAATCTTCCCATCCGGCGGAAAACGATGCGCCAACATGAACGATCGCGTAATAGCGCTGTTGCAGGCGAGTGGCGCACTTTGACGGAGAAAACGCTGCCCGTTCCAGTCATTGATCACCACCTGTTGCCGCTACGGTATGGCCCATCAGACCGGACGTTCGCTGCGAGTTCAAGATTTGGCGGTGGGCGAACTTGCAGTCTACGGACAACCGGCGTCGATTTGGTCAGGTCGGAGGTTGCGGAAAATGATTATCTAACAACATGCCGTGACTTTTTTGACGATCTGTTCCGACCATCTGATCACAATGGGCTGGAAAGGAACACTTTGGGCGCCGAAATTGTCTACTGTGACGCGCTAACCCGTTCATCTTGCATATTCTGATCTATCAACAGCACCCGGAGATTTCCTGTTTTTTCGAACCCTTGGTCGACGAATGGTCTGGCATCTTCGTGAGTTTCATATCCGACGATGGGGCGCCCTGCGCCAAAGCACTCCGTACATTGAATAGCAGCATCAGCAACTGAGCGATCGTTAGCCGGCCCAAACACATTAGACAGGCCAACCACTTCGGACGACTGATTTGCAATACAACCCGCCCGCATTCCCTCTTTGCCCTCTTTTACAAAGAACGCGATGTTGGTGCTATCCAACAGGCTGGCAGGAAACATCGATGTTTCAGATTGCACGTTCGATGCGCTCCATGCGACTTCTCATCGTGTCAGGTCTTCTTTGGTAGCGATCCTTTTCCAAGGAGCGCCGGAAGGCACTTCGGCCGAAGCCTCTTTCCTGATCCACGTCGTGGAAAACAGTGTTTCTGCCGGAAGTTGCTCTAGTGGTAAGTCGGCAAAACTGTCCTTTACGGCAAATGCGGATTGAGCGGCCATGTTCTCGGACCGAAAAAGATCGGCACCGATTTCCGGTCGCAAAGTAACCACCTTGGGGTAAAGGGGCGGAGGCATGCCCGCGCACACCAATGCGGTCCCGTCAAGTCGCACAGAAAGACCGTGCGCTGCAAACACTGCTGCACAAAGATCGGCATTGTTCTGGGCAGCAAGCGCCGACTTTCTTAAATTTCTCTCGCTCATCACAAATTCCAGTTCTTGACAGCTTGCTACAGTGACACCGGGGCTTTTTGCCCAAGTTCAGCCCCTGAAACCATGCGCGCATTGTTGGTTGGCATGCCAAAGTCAATATGAATTTGCCAAGATTGGTTTAGTCCGATGATTAACGCCACTGGCTGCATCAGCTTCTTATGGAACTCTCCGTGATCACTCACAAGTGGATATCGCCGTTGGTCCGCTCGTTTGCCCAATGATCGGGGTTCTTCCTAAATTCCATGATCAGACTTGGCAAAACATGTGCACTACTCTTTGCAAGCGGTCGATCCCAAGATGGATTTGACCCTTGCTGAAATTCCTGTCTTAAAGGTTTCGAAGACACGGTTCCATGAGGATAGAATGAGCGATCTTGGCTTCACTTTTAGGCAATCAAAGAACGGTGAGGTGGTGGTCGACCATCGCGGTAAGCGCGCCACGACTCTTCGGGGCGACAAAGCAGAATGGTTCCTGCAAGGCATGGACGTGCTGGATTTCGAAAGCCAGCAACAAGAGTTGGCCCGCCTCACCGGAAACTACAAACGCGGCAATGAACGCAAGGCACGCAACCATCCCCGAAACAGGTAATGGTGTATCAGTAGCCAACGGTAAAGGCAGCGCGTAGAAACTTGGCTGACTGAGCCTCATCCAAAATAGCGATCGCAAAATCTTCCATAGAAATTTGCGAGTTGCCCGCGTCATCAACAATCAGGTTATCTGTGTCGGTTCTGAAGACATCCAGGCGCTCACCGGGCTGCAATAATGCAGACGGGCTGGCATAGGTCCAGTTTGCCGATGCATCAGATGAACAGAGTTCCCACTGCGCCATGGACGCACGTGCGGTTGGGACTATGCTTTCGGGCAGAAAATCTGGATCTGACAAGACGGTGTGCGGGCTGCGATCAGGCATATGCAAACGTGCCGCGCCACCGATAATGATCACTCGAAGACCGGCAAGCGATGCGGCGTCCAGGATGGATCGGGTCAACGCAACAATTTCGCCCTCACGCCCAGCTGGTGTGCGCACAGCGCTTATTGCCAGATCCTGACCGGCCATGGCGGTGGCCAAAGCCGCCGGGTCCGTAACATCCGCAACAACCGGCTTGGCACCTTTGGGTAGTTTTTCGAGCCCCGCCTCGTTTCGAACAGCCGCGGTAACGTCATAGCCACGCTAGATCGCCTCAGTCACGACACGAGAACCGACGTCGCCAGCGGCACCAAATACGACAAGTTTCATGAGCATTCTCCTTTTGAGATGAAGTGTGAATTGGCGGTTTTTGAAAGTACGGAAGTGCCTAAACGCCCGGCACGCTGCCCAAGCCAGATTGCGGTGAGTACAACTCCGGCTCCGGCGATCTGGGTGGGCGTCAAAGTCTGATCAAGAAACATCCACCCAATGATGACTGCGGAAAGCGGGCTGAGAAAACCAAGGGCTGAAACGGCGCCGGGCTCGATCCGGGAAACACCTCGGAACCATAAGATGTATGTCAGCGCAGCCCCGATCAGGGTGAGATAGACGATTCCGGTGAAATTTTGCGTATTCAATGGCGGAAGCGCAGGTTCAAACAGGAGTGCCAGCGGTATCAGAAACAGCCCCCCTGCCGAAAGCTGCCAGGCCGCCAAGGTCAAAAGCGGCACAGGGGCTTGCCACTTCCGAGTCAGAACTGTGCCCGCCCCCATGGAGACTGCCCCTCCTATGCCTGCAATAACCCCAATCGGATCAAGTGAAATCCCCGAACCAAGCACAAGAAGTCCGACACCAAAGATACCAATCAGAGCCGCGATCACCGCAGATACTTTGACCGTCGTATCAATCAGCATCCCAGCTAAGAACACGACAATCAAAGGCTGAACCGCTCCAACCGTTGCGGCTACACCTCCAGGCAACCGGTACGCCGCCACAAATAGCAACGTCCAGAACACGGTGAAATTGAGCGCACCAAGAACGAAAGCGCGTATCCACCAGATACCCTGCGGCAGTTGCCGAGCAAGAACGAGCAAAAGCAGGCCAGCAGGCAACGCACGCAGCGCAGCCATTGTGATTGGATACCCAGCAGGAAGGAATTCAGTCGTAACATAGTACGTGCTGCCCCAGACCAACGGCGCGATGGCAGTGAGCGCGATGTCGACATGATGCTTCATGAGGAATCTCCATATATCTTGACGTCAAGATACATTTCATTCTCTTGACGTCAAGATAATTCTTCGCAATATGCTTCCATGGACCACATCGATCGTATCATTACGCAATGGAACAAAGCCCGACCTGACCTCGATGTCGGACCGATGGAAACGATTGGGCGTCTCTCCCGCCTGGCGGCTCAGCTCAGAAAAGAGATGGACAAAACCTGGAAGATTTATGGGCTCAACCTCGCCAGCTTTGATGTACTGGCGACTCTGCGCAGGTCCGGAAAGCCGGAAGGCTTGTCGCCCGGGGAATTGCTTGACCTGACCATGGTGACGTCGGGGACGATGACCAACCGGATTGACCAGCTCGTCAAAGCAGGCTTGGTCGAGCGCGTTCCAAATCCGGAAGACAAACGCGGCTTCTTGATCCGATTGACGAGGGCCGGGTTCTCAAAAATCGAAAACGCCGTATCAGATCACGTTATAACGCAACATCGGCTTATGAACGGTATATCACCCGCGCAGCGCGATAACTTAAATTCATTGCTTAGAGCACTGGGCGAAACGGTTGACGTAGATACGAAATAAATCACTAGTGAATTAAGCGCTTCCCAAAAAACCATCACACTTTAAGAACATGGCGTGCCTTGGAAACAAGACACCCGCACTCGAGCAAAACTTTTGCAAAACGCAGGTGAACATTGCGCAACTCGATTAAGGCTCAACTATACACCCTGCGCAATAAAAACTGATTCGTTGCACGCCCATGTCACAAACTCCAAGCTTGCTTCGTCCTGTTTCTGTACACCCCGAAAACAGGAGCACCACATGAAATCCCGTCTCAACCATTTCGCCGTTGCCCCGCAACTGATGCAGCCAATGCTCTATATGGAGGAATGCCTCAATACATCGGGCCTTGAGCACAGCCTCATCGAATTGGTAAAATTGCGCTTGTCGCAGATCAATGGCTGCGCGTTCTGCATCCATATGCACACCCATGACGCGCGTGCGCAGGGTGAGAGCGAAGACAGGCTTCACTTACTGAATGCGCGGCGAGAGTCGTCTCTTTATTCCGAGCGTGAATGCGCCGCTCTTGCCTAGGCCAAAACGCTGACCCGCATCGAGCAGAACTATTGACTTTGCAACGCCATATCCTGCCGCCAAGGAGGCCTCGGCTTCATGAGCCATATAACTTCACTCGTCAACGACCAGACATTTGTCGATCTGCGACCGCGCTTGTTCGCAGTCGCCTATCGAATGTTGGGCACCTTTAGTGACGCGGAGGATGTAGTACAGGACGCTTTTTTGCGTCGGCAAAAGGTTGATCATACCAGTGTGCGGGACGCGACGGGGTTTCTGATCCGAACGGTCACGCGGTTGTATTTGGATCACATGCGGGCCGCGCGTACTCGACGCGAAACATATCCCGTCGAGTGGTTGCCTGAACCACTAATCACAGATGAGGCTACCGAGCGACTGGATCGTGACGTCTCGGTGGCGCTCCTACTGGCGCTGGAGCGACTATCACCTTTCGAGCGGGCAGCCTTTCTATTCAACGATGTGTTTGAGCAGTCATATGACGAACTTGCACAGGCACCGGAACGCACACCTGAATCCTGCCGACAGCTTGTCAGTCGTGCCCGGAAACATGTGCAACGCAACAAACCTCGAACGCAGGTAGAGCCGCAACAGGGCGAAGCCATCGCGAAGGCATTTTTCATGGCAGCCAAAAGCGGTGACACCGACGTTCTTACCAAATTGCTTGCGCAAGACATAAGATTTGTTTCGGATGGCGGCGGCCAAGTTCTGGCGACACTTAATCCGATTTTGGGCCGAGACAAGGTGATGCGGCTTTTGTCTGGACTGGCGCGCAAGTATTCTGATCAACCTGAACAGCAATGGCAATTCTGCCACCTGAACAATCTGCCATCGATCCTCAGCCACGAAGAGGGCGGCCTTTTGCAAACAACATCTTTGGAGATCGAATGCGACGTGATTACAGCTGTTTACGTGGTACGAAATCCGGAAAAGACTCGTCATTTGTCTTTCGACCAACAAATGCCCATCGACGGTAGCCTATCTGACAAGGCTGACAACATCGGCCCAAAGCGGCCATCCGTCCGAGAGGTTCGATGCCGCAGTGCGGCCCGTCAGAGGGGACATTCGCTGCGAGCGCAATATCTAAAGCCCTACGAATTCACAACACGCGGACTTTGCGGACCTTAAAACAGCATTAGGCATTATAGTTTCGAAACACACCTTGGATCGTACGTACTCCAACATTGATTTCAAAAAGGTACAAATGCCATCATCTTCTAAATGTGGGAGGGTTTTAGATGTGGAAACCAATCGTATTTGCCTTTTTGACGACCTGCGCTGGTGTCACAGTAGCATTGTCGCACGACGTACGGGATTTAGCGACACTGCATGAACCGAATATCCAAGACTTGTCTACGACGGCGCTCAAAAGCGCTGAGGGCGTTGAGGTGATCGTGAGCCATGTTGCGCTGCCGCCTAACTTCACTTTGCCGACGCATTGGCATCCTGGCGAATAATTTGCCTACGTTCTGCAGGGCAGCGCGACCCTCATCTTAGACGGCGAAGTCGAGCAAGAAGCTTTTGCAGGTGATGTAGCTGTCGTGCCAATGAAAAAAGTGCATACCGCCCACTCAGGGGATGCAGGGGCTACCATTTTGGTGTTCCGAATCCATGAAGAGGGCCAGCTTGGAAGAGTTTTGGTCAGCGACTGAGCTTCAGGGCAAAGGCGAGATAACGTGCAACGAATGCGCGGCTGTCAGAACCCGAGCGGTCTGGTGTCATTTGCTCTCACACCTGCAGCCCGGCTTTTTCCCACCCATCGCGCCAGCGACCAGCGCAGGCTGGGATAGAAAATATTGGCAAACGAGTGGCTTCGGTTATCGAAGCCAAATTCGGAGCGATTTCTTTCAAATCGGCAGCCGCTGTTTTTGCCGCATCGATGTCATCAAGTTGGGCGAGCGAGGCAATCAGCATCAGGTGACTCATAAGAAAGGCCGAACGCACTGATAAAGCTTCGCGACAAGCCAGCACGGCTTCCTCATAACGTCCTAGGTGAAACAAGGCAGCACCTTGTGACATGAAAGAGGCGTGACGCAATGGATCACCTGGGCTAAGTTCGACAGACCGGGTTGCATGTTCCAGCGCCTTGTCAGGACGATTCAGCAAAAGGAGATTTGCAGAGGCAAGCATGTGGACCGTCGCCGCGTTGGGGTTTTCCGACAATGCTTCTATAAAGGCCGTCCGCGCGCGAGACAGGTCTTGTGCCAGCATAGAGATCGAATGTGCGGCGTAGGCCTTTGCAATACCGTCCGCGCGATCGCTTCTAAGGACCTGCTCTGCCGCTGCGACGGCTGATCTGGGTCCCTGATCCACCGACTCCAAACCTTGCACGAGACGTTGGATATGAAGCCATGCCAGCAAGCCCGCCGCGGACGCGTAGTCCGGATCTCGATCCAAAGCCAGTTTTGTCAGTCCTATTGCCTCTTTGTTGTCCTCGTCAGTCAGCAAGTGGAAATGTGATACAGCTCGGAGATAGAGCTCGTATGCTTGCAAATCCTTGGTGGGTTTTGCCCGCGCACGATTTGTTTCGGCGTGCCGCAAAGACGGTTCAATAGCTGTAACCACGTCCTCTGTAACCTGATCTTGAAGGTCAAAAATATCGTCGAGCACACCGTCAAAGCGGTCCGCCCACAAATGGCTACCGTCTTCGGCATCTATGAGCTGTCCAGTGATGCGAATGCGCTGCCCGGCGCGCCGAACGGAGCCTTCCAGTACATACCGAACACCTAAGTCGCGACCAACTTCGCGGATGTCCGTGCTTTTCCCCTTATAGGTAAAAGAAGAGTTTCGTGCGACCACCATAAGCCAACGAAACCGCGATAACTCGGTTATGATGTCTTCCGTGATGCCATCGGCAAAGAACTCCTGCTCCGGATCACCTGACATATTGTCGAATGGGAGCACAGCTATTCCCGGCCTGACATTCGCTTTCACCGCTAGATTGGCTTTCGTGCCCTTTGGCCAACACCAAATTCCGACACGGCGCGTAATGTTTTTCAGTTCGGTTTGTTCTCCGCCGTCAAAAAACTCCGCATCGCTGCGATCAAGGCTGTTATGGGACGTGTCTGAGAGGAGGACTTGCCCGGGCTTCGCAAGGGCCTCAAGACGCGCGGCAACATTGATGCCATCGCCGAAAATGTCATCGCCATCGGTCACCACTTCCCCTGTGTGAATCCCGATGCGCAGTTTGATCTGGTCAGGTTTCCGCGCAGACTGAACCGCGATGGCACAGGCTGCCGCTTCGGATGGTGATTGGAGCTCGACTATCCAGCCGTCACCCATGCTTTTGATCAATGCACCATTGTGATCTGCAAGGATCGCGAGAAACGTGTTCTCGCGGAACGTCTTCAGCGCTGCGATTGTGCCAGTTCGGTCATGATCCATCAGTGCGGAATAGCCAACAATGTCGGCGGCCAATACCGTGGTGAGACGTCGTCCCATTCACATCTCCTGTTTTCGGGGACATTAGCTTGGTGGGTTAATTCTGTCAGCCCGTTCGACAGTTTTAATAACCCCTGCATGAGAAGATTAACACTGATACACCTGCAATTGCAGCATTAAAACTCAATTACTTGTCGCGCACTCAACAACCGGCCGCCTTCATTTCCGTGAAGTTGCCGCCGCCACAGTTGTTTGTGTTGATGTCTCTGCCAACGCTTCGTCGCGTACCACTGCCGCTTTGGGCTCACAGCGGACATTTGAAGTCAACAATCAGGAGCGGATGGCGGCTGTGCGGACAAAGAGATCCTTTGCCTTATCCGCAGCAGCTATCGCCCAATTGTATGGGTGGGCACGGCACAGTGGCATAGGAGCAATAAACGCAGCAATCGCCTTCGAGCGGCTTCAATACGGCCTTGCAGGACCTGCATTCATAAAACCACTGGCAGGCGTCTGTCGGCATTACTTCAGTTTCAATGTGCCCGCATTTAGGACACGTCAATGTGCTTTCAAGCACCACGGGTTGTTCTGTCATCGTCTCACATCTGCATGATTAGGTAGTCGTTGATCCGGGCTTCATTGAACACGATAACCCATGCCATTCCGGTGATGACGGTGCTTCCGACAAGCCACCACTTCAGCCGCGCGATTGACCCGCGTCGGTGCGATACCAACCAAGATAGCACGACTAGCGCAGTTGATATTGCCAGTACATAGAAACCTGCTGCCACAATTTTTCCGAATATTGCCAGCCAACTGCCACCCAACCCAAGCAACATCATAGCCATGGGCAAAACGCAGCAGGTTGCCACGCCAATTGCTGAAACCGACCCTAAATAGCTGAGGCTAAGGTATTTCTGCATTCCACTTCTCCATCAGTCTTCACTGCACGGCTTTGCGGCGATGACCCAAGTGAAGTATAACTCCTGTCGTCGCTACAGGATCAAGAAGGACAATGTCACATGATCGCAATTGGAAAAGCGTCCCGGCAAAGTGGGGTCGGGATTGAAACCATTCGTTACTATGAGCGCGAAGGAATTGTACCAAAGCCCGCTCGGGCTTCTAACAATCGTCGATTGTACTCAGAGCATGATGTTGGAAGGCTGCGATTCTTGAAGCGGTGCCGGGAGTTGGGCTTCCCTCTGACAGACGCAAGGACACTGCTCGACCTGTCGGAGGGCGACGGTGAAGACTGTCAATCCGTGAAGGAGATGGCCGAGATTCATATCTCCAATGTGCGCGACAAGATTGAGGAGCTGAGATGTTTGGAGGCCGCGCTAGATGAACTGACAGCAAACTGTGACAGCGGAAATGCTTCGTGCCCAATGCTTTCCCAATTGCGAACGGCAGAAGGAAATTAAGGGCTCGATGCTGACATAGGAGAGAACGCGGCAACTGTTGGTTAGAACCGCCTAGCTACGATGTGGACGACCAATCCTGCCGTTCATCTAGCCCGCCCGTTGTTGCGGTGTAGCCTGCGAAAGCCGCCCTTTGCTACTAGTGTGAGCTCCAGGCCAGGCCGAACTCACAGATTGCGGACGTAGCGGACAATTGGCGCCTCAATTTTTCCGAAGCACTTTGATGATTGCTGCAGTTTCCTGTTTTCCAAAGCCAGCGTCCTGCGCACGTTTGACCCAATTGCGCATCACAGTCGGTAGTTCAGTGTTGATACCCATGGAAACAGCGTGATCGTAGAAACCGATGACCGCCTCTCCTGCCACATCAACTGATGCGCCGCCGCCAGAAATCTCGTCGAAAGAACCTGCATGGATTGCTTCGGTAAGCGGGATAGCCCTGTCACCTGCGGGAAGGATGGACGTAAACTCAGACACAGGCAATCCCTCTGCTTCGCAGACAAGCGATCCGTGTATACTCCCAAAAATTATGCCAAGGAGTCGCGAAAGAAACGCAAGCTCCAATGTCGCTGCCGAGCGGACGTTGAAACCCAAGTAGCGTAAATCGCCGGCGAGTACGCCAAGGTCTGCCTTGCTATCTGAAAATGCGATTTCGTCTCCGGCGACCGCTATCCGACCGGTTGGCGTTCCGATATCGCCTGGCCAACACATGATCGTACCGTCAAGGTAACCTGCGCCCCAATTGTTAAATTGCTTTTTTCTGTCCTCAGATTCTTGCGGCGACGAAGTGCCAAGCTGAATAATGTTGCTACCGGCGGCAGCCTTTGAGACTGGAGGAGTATAAAAAAGAGCGTTTGTGGTTGAATAGTTGAGAAGGCAGATCAATGTCCTAGGGCTTGCCGAAATGGCCTCATCCAATTCATCGGCACCCCGCGCACCCCGATCCACCAAGGACTTCATTTTGCCCTGCGTGCGGTTCCAGACGGTAACATTACGCCCAGAGTCCAAGAGCGCAGTTGCCAGAGCAGTTCCCATTGAACCTAGTCCAACAACTGTAATGTCGCTTGTCATTCCCAATTCCCCCAATGTGCTCCGCTTTCCAGCCGCAAGCCTAAAAACGATATCACGGATGACTGAGGAGAACCGGGGAATCTAATTTTCCGCTTTGAGCTCGATGCGGACCTCGGCGCCCTTGCAGCAAAGCCCCCTGCCCCGCCATTAGCTGATCGCGAGGACGGCCCATTGCGGACATCCAGCAGCCAACCGAGATGCTGCGGTCGCAGCCCGCATTGCCGTCATTCGCTGCATGTGCACCGTTCCAACGTTGCTAGAAGTCAGCAACGCTGGAAAGGGTGTGAATTCGCTAGAGACCTACATGAGTGTTTTCGAAAGGGCTGCGCCTAAAAACTTTTGGATCATATTGAAAAAGTAACCGTCGTCAGCCGCTTTCGCTGCTCCGGGCCGGCTTTGGCAGTGTCTATCAACACTCAGTCGGTCCCCAACACCGACTTTCGCGCGCTAACCTTTGACAACTGCTTCACCTCACCGCATCGTCTCATCATGGCCTACCCCTCCAACCAACCCCAACGAGCGGACGACGCTGCTGCAGGCATTGATGTCACAGACGAATTCGAACGTTTCAACCAACGTAATGACATTTTCACCCGCGCCTTCTGGGACGAGCGTATCCGCAGCAAACAGACCGACGCTTTCTTTGCCTCGTACCGGATGGAGGCCATGCCTCGTCGTGGAGACGGGTTCACCCAACGAGACTTCGCGCTTAGAAACGCCTCTTGGCTAATTTCAGACTTGATCTCGGAAAGGGCTGGCGAAACCGGGAAACGCGAGGGCTTCCAGGCCTCCATCGACAACGACACACCCGTCGCCCCGACACAGCAACCGATTGACGATCCCGCCGCGATGGCCAAGGAAATCAAACTCATCGCCAAATTCTTTGGTGCCGATCTCTGCGGCATCACTGATATGGATGACCGTTGGCTTTACGCAACCCGCGTTGACACCCGTGACTTCTCCGACGCGCCCAACGACCTGCCAGAAGGCATGACATCTGTCATTGTGATGGGCCATCAGATGGATGAGGACCTCGTCGCCACCTATCCTTCCGCGCTCGCGGGGGCCGCCACCGGACGTGAATATTCCCACGAGGCCAGCATCGTGATGCAGCTTGCAGCCTATGTCCGGAACCTGGGCTATGAGGCCACGGCCTCTATGAACGACACCGGCCTCGTGATCCCTATGCGATCAAGGCGGGCTTGGGCGAATATGCCCGCAATCAAATGGTGATAACACCTGAATACGGGCCGCGCTTGCGGTTCTCCAAGGTTTTCACCAACCTTCCATTAGTCCATGATCCACCCAAATCCTTAGGTGTGCGTGCGTTCTGTAACATATGCACCAAATGCGCTGATGCCTGTCCAGTCAATGCGCTCCCCTACGGCCCACCTGAGACCTCCAAGGACCAATCGGCCATAAAAGGTGTGCGCAAGTGGACTTCCGACGCAGCCGAGTGCTTCGGGTTCTGGGCCAAACTGTCCTCTGATTGTGCCATCTGCATGCGCGTCTGCCCATTCAACCGCGACTTCACACAATGGCAGCACCGTCTTTGGTTGAAGATGGCGTTCTCTCGGTTTCGCAGATTTGCACTCTGGCTTGACCGTAACCGCGGCAAGCGCGCCAAGCCTACCGATTGGTGGCAAAGCCCTTAGTGTCGAACCTAACTGAGGCCACAAAATAGTTCCATGCATGGCAAGGCTGTTGCTTCTTCGGTGAGGTTTGTCTTGATAGGAACTCGCGGCAACAGCGAAAACAAGTCCAAGCAAACTCATACGTCGCAAGAAAGCCTGCTATTCAACTGTCGTTGGCGCCTAGGGGCTCATACGGCCAAAACATGGGAACCCATCGCGAAACCTTTGCCTTGTACCGTAAATAGTCCCCTCCAAAGCGTCGTTCCAGCCCCGGCTCCTCTATAAATTTGAAATAGAGTGTGTTGAGGAGAAAGAACACTATCGCCCAAAGCAGCAGGAGTGGGCTACTCAGTGCCACTGCTTCCGCCATTATCATTAGAATGACCGATGATAGCATGGGGTTGCGCACATAGCGATAAGGTCCGCTGACCACGAATCTTTGAGGTGGGCCCCACGGCGCGGGAGTTCCGCGCCCCTCAAGAACAAACAGTTTCATCGACTTGGCGGCAAGGACAAACGCAGGGACAACCAACATCGTCGCCACAACCCAATGCAGAAAGTTTCCCACACTTGCGCCAAATGGCCATCGATTGCTGAACCATTGGATCAATATCGGGATGTAAATCAGTGCTGTACCCGGAAGGATAAGCACCGTTTTCGTCATGCGCCAAAACATAGAGGGATCTTACCACAGCTTGTCGATCGTGTTTTGCGCTGTCCCGCAGCGGCCAATAGCTCAATGACGTCCTTCGAAACTGACGGTCAAGAGCCGACGCTGAGCCAAAGGTTCGATTTTCTCGGCTGATCCCGAAACCTGCCATTCGGGCTACTGGGAGGATCCGCCACTTTCAGAAGTTTCGGCGCTCGCCACGGCATTCGGATGACGCTCGACAGGGATTTTGCGTGGGGGCACATTGCCCTGGGAGGCGTGTATGTCGCCAGCGGCGACGCAGATGCAGCCGTCGACGCTGTCTATCAGGCACTTATCCTCGAACCTAACGGCTACGAGGCAAACCTCTTCATGGGATTCTTTCTCCAGTTTGCGGGGGACGCCGCAAGTGCCGTGGACTATCTGTTGATCGCCAAACGTCTTAGTCCCGTGAAGATATACCGGGATGTCTCGTTTCTGGCTCTAGCGCAATTCATGAACCGAAACTACGAAGAGGTCGTGCGCCTTTGGACGAAAACATCTAATAAGCCGAGGAGGTCCCGGAATTTCCCCGCGAAAACTAACCTGTCTACTGCAACGTACTGGAATTCGTTCTCATTGGGTAGATCCAGAAATTGACCATGCAGAAAGGTCAAACGCACTAAGGTTCGCCGCAGCTAAGTCATTCTTCACGCACGATATACCCAAGAGACAATCGTTGTGGTAGGCTGTACAATCCACGGCGAAATTGCACAGCCCGCTTTCCGCGCAATGCCGGCAACGGATCAACTCCGGCAAGTCTGTCAACAGTGAAAAATAGCACTCCCTGACACTCCACAACTACGCGGCAGTATCTTACTAGTAAGTTAGAATGCTCTAACATCACTGGATTTGTTCTCGGAGAACTTTGGGTGTCGTCAAAGCGATACCAACCCAATGTTGGCTTCGCAGCACACCCCAATTACTCCAGATAGGTTTTGAACCATTCAATTGTGCGGTCCCAGGCCAGGTTTGCCATCTCCTCGTCATAGCGTGGCGTGCTGTCATTATGGAAACCGTGGTTGGCGTTTTCGTAGATATAGGCCTCATAAATCTTATCGTTGGCTTTTAGAGCAGCCTCAAAATCTGGCCAGCCCGCGTTAATGCGTTCGTCAAGCTCTCCCATCTGAATAAGCAAAGGCGCCTGGATTTTGGCCACATCCTCGGCCGCTGGCTGGCGCCCGTAGAACGGGACACCAGCGGTCAGTTCGGGATAGGYCACGGCAATTGCGCTGACCACACCGCCGCCGTAGCAGAAACCAACAGCGCCGACCTTTCCAGTGCAATCATCTCGGTTCAACAGGTATGCGAACCCATTGAAGAAATCGTTCATCAATTCGACCCGGTCCACTGTCTTTTGCAGCTCGCGCCCATCCGCGTCGTTGCCGGGGTATCCGCCCACTGATGTTAGGCCGTCAGGGGCCAGTGCCATGAATCCGGCTTTCGCCAATCTGCGCGCCACGTCCTCGATGTAGGGGTTCAGGCCGCGATTTTCGTGGATGACCAGCACTGCTGGCAAGGGCCCATCCACACCGGCCGGTCTGACAAGGTACCCCCTTACATCGCCAGTTCCATTTGGTGAGGGATAGGTGATGTAGTCTGCATGGATATCGGGATCGTTGAATGAAACCTGCTCGGCCAAAGCATAATTCGGGCTAAGCATGCTCAGCAATGCGACCGCTGACAAACCACCAACCGCGAACTTACCGGCGCGGTCCAGGAACTGGCGCTTGGTGATTTTGCCGTGCGCGTAAAAGTCGTACAGGTCCAGAAGTTCCTGGTCGAAGTCCTTTGCCGTCATGCGGGTCATTGTAAGTCTCCTTATGAGTTGGCAGTCAAAAAGGTTCGCTATTTTCCGGTCTATGAGTCTTGGTTTGGTTGCGTTTTAAGAAACTCTGTCCAGCGCTACGCAGCCTTGAGATGTTCCAAGGCAGCTTGAGTGCCGCCTCCGTCATGAGGCATACCGCTCTTGGCTAGCCCCATTTCTACGCCAGAAAGGGTGGCCATCAACATTAGGTCGTTGAAATCGCCCAAATGACCAATGCGGAACACCTTGTCGGCTACCTTGGACAGACCATTTCCTAGTGAGATGTCATAGTGCTCAAGCGCCGTAGCACGAAACGCATCGGCGGAGTGACCTTCTGGGACCTTAACCGCAGTCAAGACGCCCGATTCCTGACCTTGATGTGTGCACAAAACCTCAAGACCCCAGGCGCGCACGGCAGCCCGTGTAGCGGCTCCGTGTCGGGCATGACGGGCAAAAACGTTGCCCAACCCTTCCTCGAGCAACATGTCTATGGCCTCATTTAATCCATAGAGAAGATTGGTGCTGGGTGTATAGGGAAAAAACCCCTTCTGATTTGGCCCGACCATATCATGCCAATCCCAGTAACTTCGCGGCGTTGTCACGGATTTTGAGTGTTTCAGCGCCCGATCGCTCACGGCGTTGAAGCTCAGACCAGGCGGTAACATCAGTCCTTTTTGCGAGCCGGAGACACACACATCGACCCCCCAGTCATCGAACCGAAAATCAATCGACGCAAGGCCGGAGATGGAGTCCACGATTAGAAGTGCAGGGTGTTTGGCTGCGTCTATGGCCCTGCGCACTTCCTCAATTGGTGAGACTGACCCGGTAGACGTTTCGTTGTGGACGACGCAAACCGCCTTGATGTCGTGCTGCTCGTCCGCACGAAGACGGTCTTCAATCTGATTGGGGTCCGCGCCGCTACGCCAATCTCCTTCAATCAGCTCTGGGTGCAACCCTAGTTTTCCAGCCAAGTTGCACCACATGAAAGCGAAATGCCCTGTTTCGAACATCAGAACTTTTTTGCCCGGCGAAACCGTGTTCACAAGTGCGGCTTCCCATGCACCAGTGCCGGATGAAGGATAGATAAAGACGTTCTGTTTTGTCCTGAAAATCGTCTTCATACCATTGAGGGCTTTATTCCCGACTTCTGCAAAATTGGGTCCTCGATGATCAATAGTCTGCGTGCTTATGGCTCTCAGGATTCGATCTGGCACAGCGCTTGGCCCTGGAATCTGCAAAAAGTGTCTACCCGCCTGACGCATTTGAACTGATCCTTACGCTGGTGCCAAAAAAGTGGCGCTATTACCTATTGCAAAAGTTAATTATGAATTCATTATTCAGTCAACGATGAAGTGAGGGGTCTAATTAGGCTTACACGGAAGAGAAGGCGTACCTGATGGTAGAGAATGGAGCGTTGTGCCGCCGACTGTTGTCTGATGTGCGGGGGGAAGTGATGTCAGATCCGGCATCGCTTGCTCGATACTCGACCGATGCCTCAATCTATCAGATGATACCGGACGCTGTGGTGATCCCCCGGTCCACAGAAGATGTCCAAGCCGTGATGTCCATTGCGCGGGACGAAGGATGTTCGGTTCTGCCGCGCGGCGCCGGCACGTCGCAATGCGGGCAAACGGTCAATCAGGGCGTTGTGCTGGACAACACAAAACACTTGAATCGTATTCTTGACGTAGACGCTGAGAAACGTATCGCGCGCGTTCAGCCCGGTGTTGTTCTGGATCAATTGAACCAAGCGTTGAAGCAGCATGACCTGTGGTTTCCTGTGGATCCCTCAACAGCGTCTCGGTGCACTCTTGGGGGGATGGCGGCAAACAATTCTTCAGGCGGAAAGTCTCTGCGATACGGGATCATGCGAGACAACGTCCGTGCGATAAACGCAATCATGGCTGACGGCACGGAAGCGCGGTTCAGCGCTGATACGGCTGCATCAGGCGGTTATGCGGATCTTGTTGGTGACATGCGCGCTCTTGGGCGTCGCGAGGCTGCTGAAATTGACGCTTGTTTTCCCAAAGTCCAGCGCCGTGTGGGCGGGTACAATATCGACGCCCTTGTAGGTAACGACATCAACATGTCCCATTTATTGGTGGGGTCAGAAGGCACATTGGCCTATTTCACAGAACTGGAATTAAGTCTGGCAAAACTGCCGGGCGCGAAAGTTACAGGTGTGTGCCATTTCCCGACATTCCGTGCTGCAATGGAAGCCACCCAGCACATCGTGACACTCAACCCGCAGGCGGTAGAGTTGGTCGACGACACCATGATTGCATTGGGGCGTGAAATCCCATTGTTTCGCGAAACGATTAATGCATTTGTTGAAGGCAATCCCGAAGCCCTGCTGCTGGTGGAATTCGCCGAGGGCAGCGCCGAGGCCAATGCCGCAAAACTGGTCGAGCTCTCGCAACTGTTGGGAGATCTCGGGTTTGCTTTCAGCGGTGCGGAAAACCGGTGGGGCGGCGTTGTCTCTGTTACAGACAACTCTTTGCAGAATTCTATCGCCGAGTACCGAAAATCCGGGTTGAATGTCATGATGTCGATGAAGGAGGCAGGCAAACCGATCTCTTTTGTCGAAGATTGCGCCGTCCCTTTGCCCGACCTCGCCGACTACACCGCTGGCCTGACCGAAATATTTGCCCGGCATGGCACAAAGGGCACATGGTACGCACATGCCTCGGTGGGGTGTTTACACGTGCGCCCTGTGCTGAACATGCGGCAGGACAAAGACGTCCGAACAATGAGGGCGATCGCCGAAGAAACATTTGATCTGGTCAAAAAATATAAAGGATCTCATTCAGGTGAACATGGTGACGGGATCGTAAGATCAGAATTTCATGAGAAGATGTTCGGTCAGCGTATCGTTTCTGCGTTTGAGCAGGTTAAAAACCGGTTTGATCCCAACGGGGTGATGAATCCGGGCAAGATCGTTAACGCGCCTGCGATGAATGACCGGCGATTGTTCCGCTATGGTCAGGACTATTCGGTTCCTGAATTCGAAACGACGCTGGATTGGTCCGCTTGGCCGGGTTCCGGAGGAGGGTTTCAGGGTGCCGTCGAGATGTGCAACAACAACGGTGCATGCCGCAAGCTCAAGGGTGGGGTTATGTGCCCATCTTTTCGAGCTACCCGAAACGAGCGTGATGTTACGCGTGGACGGGCAAATACGCTGCGGTTTGCGATCAGCGGGCAGATGCCGGGCGGTTTGTCGTCCGATGCCATGTTGGACACAATGAAGTACTGCGTGTCCTGCAAAGCTTGCGCTCGGGAATGTCCGACCGGCGTCGACATGGCGCGAATGAAAATCGAAGTATTGTCAGCAAAACGTAAAAAAGATGGGCTGACGTTGGCAGACAAATTTATAGCTCACCTGCCCCGATATGCGCCAAAAGTCGCGAAGATCGCGTGGCTTGTGAATTTACGAAACAAAATTGGACCCTCGCGTAAGCTATTGGAGGGACCGACTGGTATTTCAGCGCGACGTAATCTGCCAGTGTGGTCTTCTGCTCCGTTCCGTGATGCCGAGGCTCAGGACAATGATCCGCAGGTGTTGCTGTTTGCCGATGTGTTCAACCGGTATTTCGAGCCAGAAAATTTACGCGCTGCAGTTCGGGTATTACGGGCAACAGGACTTCGGGTGGCTGTGGCGCGAGACGATCGATCTGACAGGGCCTTGGATTGCGGACGTACTCTTTTAGCTTTGGGTTGCGTGGATGAAGCTCGTTACGAGGCACAACGCGTGATTGACGCGACGCGAGAGGCGGTTGCAAAAGGTGTTCCAGTAGTCGGGCTCGAACCGTCCTCTATCCTCACTTTCCGGGATGAATTTATGGCGCTTTGCCCGGGGGCGGAAACGGAGATGTTGTCGAACGCAGCCCACACCTTTGAGGAATTCTTGGCCAAGCAGCCGGATTTGCCCCTGAGTTCGTTGGATCGCCCGATCTATGTGCATGGGCATTGCCACCAGAAAGCACACGATGCCGTCACACCGATGCTCAACCTTTTGAAGCGTATTCCTGGGGCACAAGTTCACATGATAGAAAGCGGTTGTTGCGGCATGGCCGGGGCGTTTGGATACGCGCCTGACACTATCGATGTTTCGATAAAGATGGCACAACTCGACTTGTTCCCGGCGTTGGAAGCAGCGCCTATAGATGCAGTTATCGTGGCAGACGGAACATCTTGCCGCCACCAAATCGCCGAAGGTACGCAACGCCAAGCTATGCATGTCGCGCGCCTGTTGGATATGGTTCTTGATGTTTAGGAAATGGAAATGAACCTGACGGACAGCATTAATCGCCCGACCCTTCACGAAGAATTGGTCGAAAGGCTGCGTAACCTGGTTGTCGAAGATGTTCTAAAGCCGGGTGAAAAAGTGCCCGAGAAACAGCTTTGCGACTCGTTGGGGGTCTCACGGACACCTTTGCGAGAAGCTTTAAAGGTGCTTGCATCAGAAGGCTTTGTGGTACTTCAAGCCAACCGGGGGGCCCGCGTCGCAAGTGTCACGCGAGATGAATTGGAGAATACGTTTCCAGTGCTTGCGACGCTTGAGCAACTGGCGGGAGAGTTGGCATGTCAGCACATGGATTCCGCTGAAATTGAACAAATCGAACGTCGCCACGCCGATATGCTGAAAGCCTATGAGTCACATGACCGACAGGCATATTTTAGGGCCAATCAGGACATTCATCAGGCACTGATACGTGGCGCGCGAAACGATATCCTTGAAAGCCACCACAAGCTGCTTGCCGCACGGGTCCGCCGCGCACGTTTTATGGCCAACTTGTCGGACGAGCGATGGGCGCAGGCTATTGACGAACATGAAGTTATGATGGAGTTACTCAGGGCCCGGGATGCAGATGGGCTTGGAAAATCCATGAAGCTTCACATGATGAACAAACTTTCGGCCCTTGTGAAAGCGCTGGAGGCTGAGGATGAGTTGCTTAGTTAACGACTGGTCGAATGCGCCTATCAGCTACCCACAGATACGCTGCTAGTCAGTCTTTAGACCAGGAAACGGGGGCTTCAGCCCACAGTTCAAGGCAAGTTTGTTGAGGTCCCGACATAGGGCTGGGTTAAGCCTAACACCGTCTTTGCGGCGAGCCTCAGCGGCGGCAGTTTTGCCGTCGCCCGGCAGCCGCACGGGATCATGACCGGGCAAGGGTGGGGACGCACGCATCTCAGAAAACACGCGGGCTGCATTCGAAGCAAAGTCTTTGTCCATTCCAAAAGCCGCCGGATCAAGCGCCATTACAAATTGCCCTGTGTTTGTGGACGAGGTCGTATCTGAGGTGAAGTTAACCACATCAGAGCCGAAGGCCGCGCCGTTCAAGACCCCAGCCATCAATCCGATAGCTACGGAAAGACCGAACCCTTTCGGACCCCCAATCGGCAACAGAAATCCTTCTGACTTGAGGGCGGGGTCCGTCAATGGGTTTCCATCACGCCCAACCATCCAGCCCTCGGGCATAAGCTTGCCTTGCTGCAACAGGGTTTTGATCTTACCCATCGCGGCTACGGTCGTCGCCATATCAAACACAAACGGGTCGGGACCATCGGCAGGGGCGGAAAAAGCAATGGGATTGGTGCCAAGAAGCAAATCGCTACCGCCATAAGGCGGGACGTGGTTTGCGCTGCCCACTGCCGCGGCCATACCAAGCAACCCAGCCTCAGCTTGTGGACCTACATAAAGTGCGAGTGGTCCCGCATGATTGCCGCGCCGAACACCAACCCACCCGATACCGGCCGCTTTTGCCTTTTCAATTGCAAGATCCCGCGCCGCCGACATAGCCAGATGGCCGAGGCCATCGTCTCCGTCGATCAAAGCGGTTGCGACAGTCTCATGTACTACCGTGACTTTTGGCGTAGGATTGGAGCCACCTCCCGCCAGCCGGGCTAGGTACTGTCGCAGGCGAAAGACACCGTGCGTGCCGTAGCCATAAATGTCGGCCTCGACCATCAACGAGGCGACCTTGTCCGCATCTGTTTTTGGCACACCTCGAGTTTCGAGCGCGACCGCCACAAAATTACGCAGGGTGTGGCAGTCTATTTTCACAGGCTCAGAAGTCATCTCTTCCCACCTGTTCCTTGTGCCAGAACACCAATTTACGCTGTGTCCAAACCACCGACGCAAATACCACTAGACCGACAAGGCTGAGATACAGGATCAACGAGAAGACGCGCGGCGTGTTGAGCTGCGAGGCCGCAACTCGGATAAGTTCGCCAAATCCCTTGCCACCACCCAGGAATTCTCCTGTGATCGCACCAGCCATTACGCCGACCGCTCCAATCTTGAGGCCAGTGAAAACCTGCGGTAGGCCAGTTGGCAGTTTCATCTTGATCAATGTCTGCATACGACTTGCGCCCATCGTCTTGAAAAGCATACGCGCGTTTTCGTCGGCAGCGTGAAGCCCGGCCGCAGTACCAACAACGATTGGAAATGTCGCAATAAACGCAGCAAGCGCGACCTTTGATTCAATGCCAAAACCCAACCACGCTACAAAGAGTGGGGCAAATGCCACCTTTGGCATGGTATCTATGGCCACCAGGTAAGGCATCACTGCCTTTTCACCAAATGCCGTTTCCCCCACCAATACGCCCAGCGAAAAACCGATCGCGATTGCCAGCGCAAAACCATAGATAACTTCTTTGATTGTGATCCACAGCGCCCCAAGCATATAGCCGCCAGTCAATAGATTTTGTCCCACGAAGATCATATCTTTTAGGGTTTCCATCGGTGTCGGCAAAATGATTGGGGAAACCAGCCCAAGGCTCGTGACACTTTGCCATGTGCCCACGAAAACCACGAAGACAAAGGTCATCGCCAGCCAGCGCGGGACCGAGTCAATAAAGTGAATTTTCTGTTCCCATACAGTGTCTTCTGCGGTGTCAGAATCCTTCAGGGAAGGTGAGTGGTTATGAACGTCGCTCACATTTCTTCTCCCTTATCCAGGAGGCCGCGAATGTAGTCTACAATAGCGCCAAACTTGGGCGTGGTCATCATATCCAACGTGCGTGGGCGTGGCAGGTCGACTTTCACAATTTCAGCAATCCTGCCCGGGCGTGGTTTCAGCACGACGATTTCGTCGGACAATATCACGGCTTCCTGAATAGAGTGCGTTACAAGAAAAGCAGTTGCATCCTGTTCATGGCAAATCCGCTGCAGTTCCATATTCATCATGTCGCGTGACAGCTCGTCCAGCGCGCTGAATGGTTCGTCTAACAAAAGCACGGCTGGTTCTGTGATCAGCATACGGCAGATTGAGGCGCGCTGAGCCATGCCGCCAGACAATTCGTTCGGATATACGTTTTCGAATCCCTTCAAACCCACGATGTCCAAAAGTTCGTGAGCCTTGCCCATTGCTTGCTTGGCAGCTGCCTTTCCGTCGCGGATCTCGATTGGCAACACGATGTTTTCCACTGCCGTTTTCCAGGGAAATAGTGTTGCCTGTTGGAACATCATACCAATGTCTCGACGGGGACCGGTCACTGGCAGACCTTGTAGGATCACACGCCCTTTGGTGGGAGGGATCAGACCCGCCATGATCTTTAGCAGAGTGGATTTCCCGCACCCGCTGGACCCAATGACAGAAGTGAAGCTGCCTTTCCGTAGCGTCAGATTAATGTCCTCAAGCGCAACAACAAGGTTGCGTGCATAGGTCTTGCTTAAATGGGTCAATTCGTAGACCGGCGTGCCCAAGGGCGCGCCGGAAAACTCTTGTGCGGCTGCAGCGTTCATTTGCTGGCGGCCTCGTTGCCAATGGCGGCAAATTCATTGGTCCAGGCGGCGCTCAAGTCATCAAGCGGTCCCGGAATTTCGCCCCCTGCGACAAGTGCGTCTTGCCATTCTTGCCAAACCTCGGCGGGGTACCATCCCAGACCATTGCTTGGATCCGCTGCTATGGTCTTCGAGCGTACGGCATCGAACAGCGCGGCCTGGAATTCCTTATCTTCGCCTTCCTGCGGATTGCCGTCCGCCAGATGCTTCAGCACAGCTTCACGGTTAGCATCATCGAGAGCAAAGGCATGGCCACGTGCGAACGCGCGGCTCCAGGCCTCGACCAATTCGCGATCATTGGCGATTGTGTCAGCCATTGTGGCGATACCGTTTCCGAAGAAACGCCCGAATTCCGCAGGCGTGATGTCACGCACCTTCATTCCGCGCTGGTTCAGGATTGCTGTATCTGCCGTCGAAGCAGAATAAGCGTCAATTTCACCGTTCAGGAAAGCTGCAGTCGCGGGACCGCCGTCGCCAACGGTAAGAAATGTGAAATCCTCACCTTCTTTCATGCCTGCACCGGTCAAGACGTTTCGTGCAAAACCCACTTCGGCACCGTCTGCAGTGCCGGTTCCGATGACCTTTCCGCGCAGTTCCTCAACGCTTTGGACTTCAGAGTCTTCCGGCACTGCGATGCCGAAGTTGCTGCGCGCCGCAACGTTGTAGATATGTACTGCATCCACATCGCGCGACCGCGCTGCAATCAGAGGTCCGGGTCCAGGGCGACCGAAATGCGCTTGCCCGGCGGACAATGCCTGAAGTACGGCTCCCGAGCCGTTGATCGCCTCGACGGTCACGTTCAGCCCTTCATCTGCGAAGTACCCTTCTCCTATGGCGACAAACACAGGAAATGAGTTGATTGCCGAAGGGCTTGGTTGCACGAAGGTGATTTCACGCAAGTCTTGCGCAAAACCCATTGTTCCTAGTGCTCCTGCTACCGGAACAGCAGTAAGCAGGGACGCTGTGAAAGTCCTTCTGTTCATCATTGTAGTCTTCCTCCCTTGAATGTTGACGCCTCACAGTGATTGCTGCGTAGGAGCCATTATACGGCGCGCACTGTGTTCCTTAGCGTGCCGATTTCGGAAACCTCGCAAACTACGACGTCCCCGTTTTTCAAAAACTGCGGCGGTTCCATTGCGTATCCGACGCCTGATGGCGTACCTGTCGCAATGATGTCT
Source organism: Ruegeria sp. Alg231-54 (assembly GCF_900143525.1). Classification (GTDB taxonomy): domain Bacteria; phylum Pseudomonadota; class Alphaproteobacteria; order Rhodobacterales; family Rhodobacteraceae; genus Ruegeria. The sequence goes on from NZ_FREZ01000003.1 coordinate 495,607, forward strand.
CCCGGTTCTAGTGTCAGGCCTTCTGACAAGGATGCGATCAACGTTGGAATGTCGAATATCATGTCCGACGTCATGCCGTTTTGGCGCTGCTCACCGTTAACTGTCAGTCCGATCGACAGAGCTTGTGGATCGCCGATGGCATCGGCGGTCACGATGTAGGGACCAATTGGGCAAGATCCATCAAGCCCTTTGCCTTTGAAGTACTGGCCGCCATGGCGGCGCTGTACGTCACGGGCGGTTATGTCGTTCAGAATAGAATACCCAAAGACATGATTAAACGCATCTGCCTTGGTGATGTTACGCCCGCGCTTCCCTATCACGACTGCCAACTCGACTTCGTAGTCGATGGACTGCGACACTGAAGGGAAAAGTAGGATGTCGGCGTCTGGTGCAACGACCGAGGTCGGCGGCTTGGTAAAGAAAACCGGATGTTCGGTGACGCCGATTTTCTCTTTTTGCGCCCGTTCGCCTTCTGCGATGTGTTCAGCGTAGTTCCGCCCCACACAGAACACGTTCTTACGTGGCGTGGGAATGGGCGACATAAGAGGCGTGTCTTCGGGGACGAGCAAGTCCTTGAGTTCGCCTGCCTCACCCGCAGCAACAACGGCCTTCAACGCTTCAAGTGAGGTCTGACCGCCCTCGATAATCAGCTGCATCGTGCTTACATCAAGAGCCGTACCCGGCATGAACATCTTAATCGCACGCGAAACATCCAACCTGCTTCCGTTGGAAAGCATTGCGACACAAACGGCGTGGCCATCTAATGAAACAGTCGCTAAACGCACTCGGCTCTCCTCCTACATGCTGGCGCCCACTTAGGTCACCGATCTTGGCAGGCGACTCAGATTTGGTTGTCACTTGCCCTTGAGTTTTTGCTGACTTGGCGTTTCAATCAATCAACCAATCAGCAAATTGGGTGGAAATGTGAGTGAGCCTTCAGAACTTTCGCAACGTGTCCGGGACCTGATCGACAATGCGGGATACCGGCACAACGATAGACTTCCACCTGAAAGGGAACTGTGCCAATGGCTAGGCACAACCAGAAATCAGCTGAGGCGCGTATTGGCCGAACTAGAGGCGCAGGGCCTTATCTGGCGGCATGTGGGTCGGGGCACGTTCGTTGGCGCCCGACCGGTTCTAAATCTGACGGACGTGACCTATTTGGGTGCACAGATTAAGCCTGAACAAGTTGTGGGTGTTCGGTTTACCATCGAGCCGCAGCTTAGCCGCCTTGCCGCGCTTCATTCTACGCGTTCGGATCGCGAGCAAATGAGGCTCTGCGTTGAGAGGTGCCGAGCCGCAGAAGACTGGCGCACATATGAAGCATGGGACAATAATTTGCATCACGCGATCGCCCGGGCAACGCGTAACCAACTTTTCCTGTATTTCTTCGAGACTCTGAACTCTGTTCGAAGGTCCATTGTGTGGGGGCAACCTCGTAAAACCTATAAACCCCCCGATGATTATTCCAGTTTTCGAGAGCATGACTTAATCCTGTCGGCGATATCGAGTGGAGACGGAGAACAGGCGGCGCAGGCCATGTTGGCGCATCTGAGGTCCGTTTACTCCCGCGTGTTGCCAGCTAGTCTTGAGGCCGACCACTAAACTAGCGCCCGACCAATTTGGGAAATGGTTGGGCCAAGCAGCGGCTGAACCTCTTGCAAATCGACGGTCACATTGGCGATGACTGAGACAAGAGCTACGTCTTTTCGGGTGTGGCACAGCATCGATCGGAACAAGGCCACAGATTGGCAAACCGATCTTTGGCAACGATGTGTTCAGGAGGATAGCGATGCACGATCTTGTAATTCCCGCGGTGAGGGTTCACGAAATACCGGTAGAAGGCGGTGGCATATTCCCGGTACGTCGGGTTTATTGCATTGGTCGAAACTACGCGGCGCACGCCATAGAAATGGGCCACGACCCAAATCGTGAACCCCCATTTTTCTTCCAAAAGAACCCCGACAACCTCGATCCATCCGGAGAATTTCCATATCCGGCTCACAGCTCGGACGTACATCATGAAGCTGAAATGTATGTGGCGCTTAAATCCGGCGGCACGAAAATTTCCGTGGAAGATGCTCTGGATCATGTCTACGGCTACGGGCTTTCACTAGACATGACCCGTCGAGATCTACAGGGCGAAATGAAGAAAATGGGTCGTCCTTGGGAAATCGGGAAGGCATTTGAGCGATCAGCTCCATGCGGACCGGTGCACAAAGCAGAAGATGTTGGGCCACTCGACGAAGGCGCAATTCGCCTATCGGTGAACGGAGAAATTCGGCAGGAAGGTGATTTGAACCAGATGATCTGGAAAGTCCCTGAAATGATCTCTTACCTGAGCGATTACTTCGAACTTGCCGCCGGTGACGTTATCCTGTCTGGCACGCCCTCTGGAGTTGGTCCAGTAAACCGCGGCGATGTATTGGTGCTGTCGGTCGACAAATTGGGTAGCCTAACTGTCAAGGTAACTTAGCAACCACACCAAACCCTCTCCGCGAAATAGGCCAACGCTTTTGTAAACGGATCCCAGATGCCCCACTTAGTTGCCGAATTGATCGCACCCCATTCTGGCACTGCTAATGCTATCGGTGCCCCAGGTCGATCATGGTTGAACTACCTCGGGCTGCGTGAGCTTTGCGCAAAGGTCAAAAAAGATCTCCATCAGATCGGAGTAGGTCGTAGTGACCGAGTGGCAATTGTGCTGCCCAATGGCCCCGAAATGGCGACGGCCTTCATATCGGTTGCCCAAGTGGCGACGACGGCACCTTTGAACCCGGCGTATACTTACGAAGAATACGTTTTCTACCTCAAAGACCTGAGGGCCAAGGCCCTACTTGTAAACGAAAATGACGATGGACCTGCCGTAAAGGCTGCTGGGGACCTTGGCATCGCAATCTTGAGGGCCTCTCACGATAGCTTACATTCGGCCGGACAGTTCTCCATATTGTCCTGTGACCCAATTGGCACGGCTGACAAATCCGCACCGGGTGAAGATGATGTCGCCCTGATACTGCACACATCAGGAACAACGTCGCGTCCCAAAATTGTCCCTCTGACGCAGGCTAATATCTACGCATCCGCTCGAAATGTGGCTTCGTCTTTGAAACTGACAATCGACGATCGCTGTCTGAGTATTATGCCGCTGTTTCATATCCACGGGTTGATTGCGGCTGTTGCCGCGTCTTTAGGTGCTGGATCTCAAATTAGCTGCGCCCCCGGTTTCAACGCTCTTAGCTTTTTCTCACAGGTCGCTGAAGTTGATCCGACCTGGTACACCGCAGTTCCGACAATGCATCAAGCTATACTTGCCCGAGCTGCACGAAACCAATCGATCATTGAGCAATCGCGGTTGCGCTTTCTTCGGTCTTCTTCTGCTTCGTTGCCGGGCCCGGTAATGGAAGAGTTGGTGGCAACTTTTAATGCGCCTGTCATCGAAGCCTACGGTATGACTGAGGCGACACATCAAATGTGTTGCAACCCGCTTACTCCCCTAACGCAAAAACCCGGATCTGTTGGAATAGCAGCAGGCCCCGAAGTCAGAATTGCAGACGAGAACGAAAATGTTCTGATCTCTTCGCGGGACGTCGGAGAAATCGTTATCAGCGGTCCGAACGTGACGCCGGGATACGAAAGCAACCCGCAGGCAAATGCCGACAATTTCTTTGAAGTGGACGGAAAAACTTGGTTTCGCACTGGTGACCAAGGTTCATTCGACGAAGAGAATTATCTGCGACTGACCGGTCGTCTAAAGGAGCTTATCAATCGCGGTGGAGAGAAAATCAGTCCACTTGAGGTTGACGCTGTACTCTTAAGCCACCCAGAAGTCGCTCAGGCAGTTTGTTTTGCCGTTCCCCACGAAAAACTGGGTGAAGACATAGCGGCAGCTGTGGTGCTTTCAGAAGGAGCGACGATCCAAGGTCAGGAAGTCAGGGCTTTTGTTGGCGCGCGGCTCGCAAAATTCAAGGTGCCGACTTCGGTGGTTGTTCTTGAAGAAATTCCAAAAGGCGCGACTGGCAAGATACAAAGGATCGGACTAGCTGCTAAATTGGGACTGGCAAAGGCTTAGACACATGAAAGTTTGTATCTTTGGTGCTGGAGCTATCGGAGGTTACGTTGCCGCGAAACTTGCACAGACCGACACAGAAGTCAGTGTCGTCGCGCGTGGCCCCCACCTGGCGGCAATGCAGGAAAAAGGGCTGACCCTTGTTGAGGAAGGGCAGGATCCGGTTAGCGTTCCAATACGCGCTTCAGACAATGCTGCCGATCTCGGCCCACAAGATTATGTCTTCATCACACTGAAAGCGCATTCTGTCCCGGCAGTCGTAGACTCAATGCAGCCGTTGATTGCAGACGAGACAACCGTAGTAAGTGGAGTGAACGGGGTGCCCTGGTGGTACTTCCACAAACTGGGCGGCCCGTACGAGGGGACGCGGTTGGCGTCAGTCGACCCGGGTAATGTGCAATGGGACGGTTTTGGGCCAGATCGTGTCCTCGGATGTGTTGTTTATCCTGCCGCCGAGGTCATTGCTCCGGGATCAATCAAGCATATCGAAGGCAATCGTTTTTCGTTGGGCGAGCCCGATGGATCTAAATCAGACCGTGCCGCCAAGCTTTCGGCTGCGCTATCCGCCGCCGGACTGCGTGCGCCCGTCAGACCAAGAATCCGGGATGAAATTTGGTTGAAACTGTGGGGTAACTTGTCGTTCAACCCGATTTCCGCTCTTACCCACTCAACACTTGATGTCCTGTGTGCCGACGAAGGCACACGCTCCGTGGCACGCGGAATGATGCTCGAGGCTCAAGAAGTCGGTGAAAAACTTGGTGTAAAGTTCCCGATAGATGTTGAAAAACGCCTCGACGGCGGAGCGGCTGTCGGTGCGCACAGAACCTCGATGTGGCAGGATTTGGAGTTGCGCCGACCGATGGAAATTAATGCCTTGGTCACTTCAGTGCAAGAACTGGGGCACCTTACGGGAATCTCAACGCCCACAATCGATACCGTAGCATCACTGATCAAACTGAGGGCAAAGGTCGCCGGTCTTTATTAAAGTCTTTGTGGGCCTTGCAACGAGAGCATCGCTTGAGGCGGATAACGGGGACTGGTTCGAACGTGTCATACAGCGCCTTTGGGAGTTTGCCTGCACCTTTGGTGACAGTTAGCTACTCATTTTGGGTTAGAAATGCTTGACGTTCAGGTCTGAATAGAGTGTAGCGATTTGTTCGATTCTTGAGGTTATGGTCGTCGATTGAGTAAAAGGTCTGTGACGTTCCACAGGACTGTCACGGGGTCGGACCGGCCAAATCCGGGAGGGACCCGCTCTTACTTCACGCGGGGGAGGAACCGGGATTTTGACGAGAAGACGACGCGCATTCCGCGCGGCGCTGGCCCCTTGACCGGCGTGGCCAAGGATGCGGGCGAAAAAAGGATCGTTCCGCATCAAAAAAATGGCCCGCCAATGCGGGCCCTGAGGTCTACCAAAGGAAGTCTCGAGGTATTGACCCTTTGCTAACCTTTCCGCCCTCTATCGACAACGCAGCCACGTGTAATCGAGGCAATCCGGTCCGCTGTGCCGCAGGTCATCTGGACCCCGTCTCCTGTCATATGTGACTCGGCATGGGCCGTGTGTTTGAAGATGCTGCCATCCGCCTCAACATAAGTGTGATCATTATGACCATAGCGCTTGATGCGACCGTCGTATTCGATGGTTATGTAGGTGCCATCAGCCATTCGAACCCGGATCGTGTCCTCTTCGACGGCCACACCCTGCCACCATTTGTCCGTTTCCAGACGCACGATGATGCGGTTCGGATGCATCTTGATCTCGATATCCTGCGTGTCCTTTGGATCAGAGGCTTTGACGACAACAACCGCTTCCTGCGCCTTCGGGTTATCATGGATTGATGCGCTACCATTCTTCGGAGGCCAGAGTTTCGGCTCGACGCGATCCTTGCCGCTCTGGTCTCTGTGGAACCCAACGAACATCTGGGCAGATTTCCAGACACGGCGGATGGCGGTCTCAGCTATGGCCGAATTGGTTGATTTGGTCATGTCTGCCAGTCCTCATATTGCAGATGTTCGACCCAGCGAAACACTTGGACGGTTCCGGTGCTCGGCGTAAACGAGCGTGCAGCCGCCTGCCCAACAACAAATACATCATGCACTTCTTTGACCCGATTTTTCCTCGTCAGATATGCCCAGAGTTAGCGCCGATTTATAAGTCGGGGTTCTTTCTCTAGCCTGATGGAGCAGGGCGCCTGTGCGCCCTGCTCCGCGTCGATCAGCCCATTGCTTCGGGCAACCATGTGTCGATCCGCTTTTTCACCGCCTTGTTCAGCTTCATCGCATTGCGCGTGTCAGCATCGTTGAACAGCGTATCCAGTTTCTTGCACTTCTGGCCAACCTTGAGCGCCTCGAAGCTCAGCGCCTGCGCTTGGGTCTTTTTTAAGCCCAGAACGGTGTTCCAAATCTCGTTAGATAAGGGCCGGAAATGCGGCTGAAAAAGTTCTCGAACGTTGGGGTCCAAACCGCACGAATGCCCGTCTTGAGGCGTCCAAACAAGTGAAGCTTGAGCAGCGCCCGTGGTGCGGCTCTCTCTTCGCGCCTTCCACCTGGACCGGATCAGATACGAGAGATCTTCGGCCCCCTGGCTTCCGGGAAAACAAGCACCGCAGACCGCAAAGCGAGCCAGCTATCGCAAAAATTAGGGTCAGGGTGAGCGCGCTGCGGCGCGTCGACCCCCTGCCCTGTCAATTGATCAATGTGAGCTTCGCGCGGCGCGCGGATCTCAGCACACCATGGGTATGACGCCGTCAGCGGTTGGATGCGTTGACTTGTTTCCAATCGAGAAAAATCAATGGATCACCGCATTTAGTGTCACATGACATCCAAATCATAATACTATTGCGTTTGAGCAGGAGTACCTACTGGGAAACGATGTGTGATTTGACCAAGCTGGTAGATTGGAGATAGATTCTCATATGGCTCACTACCCTATCTTATGGACGTTCCGTCGCTGCCCGTACGCGATAAGGGCCCGCCTCGCATTGGCGAGTTCACGAGTTACAGTCGAGCTGCGCGAAATTCTCTTACGGGACAAGCCAGAGGCCTTCTTACAAACATCCCCATCCGGAACAGTGCCCACGCTTCGACTTCCAGACAAAGTTATTGATGAAAGTCTGGAAATCATGGTTTGGGCGCTCCAACAAAGTGATCCACAGCGGCTTTTGGAAATGCCTCAAGAAGGTTGGGGTCTGATTACGGTAAATGATGGTCCGTTCAAGGCGGCTTTAGATCACACAAAATACACCACGCGGTATCCGGATTTAGACGCCAAAGAGGAACGCAGGAAAACGGCAAGCTATTTGCACAGCCTCGACGAGCGGATAGTTGGGCAGGCATGGCTTTTCGGAGATCGCCCCACCCTTGCCGATCTGGCGATTCTACCATTTGTGCGCCAGTTTGCGCATATAGATCGGGCATGGTTTGACGTGCAGGAGTGGCCGAATTTAACAGCGTGGCTGGATCAATTCCTAGACAGTGAGGTATTTTTGCTTGTGATGAGTAAATACGCAACTTGGTCAGAAGGCGACGCTCCGATTTGGTTCAACGGCTGAACCAACCACGTTGTTTTCACGACCCACGGCCGACCTTGAGCGCCAAGTTAAAATGCTGCAGTCATAGCCCTCATTGCAGACATTCGTCTGTGAACGCAAAGCTGGGAATAGTGTCAATAAAGAGACCCAGAACAAGTTTACCTTCTACTACATCTGTCTAAATGACCGGTCCTCACCTTTTGCTACCAATTAGCAGTCGTCGCCTTTTAATCATCTCCCAAGCGCATAGGCCTGCATTCCTCTGACACTGGCAGACCCAGTCAACGTTCCCTCAGCGGTGTTCATTGCGCTGCAATTCCATCCTTCTAACCAAGGCAGTGCTGCGTTGACAACGTGACCACGGGCTTTCAGCGCGGCAATAATCTCGCGGTCCGCGCGAGCTTCGATTTTCATATGCCCAGGCTCAGCGTTGCGCGGGTAAAACGAGCCCGGCCAATGGATCGAGCTGAACCCTGGCGCATCGTTGGCCTGTTGCGGAGACATTCCGCACAGAAGATGGCGAACCAGAAACGCCAGTTGCCATTGACCCTACTTGTCACCGCCCGGTGTGCCAACTGCCATATAGGGCTTGCCAGCGTCGTTCAGAACAATCGTCGGGGTTAACGTGCTGCGTGGACGTTTACCCGGCAAAAGCATATCGGGCGCACCTGGCGTTAGGCTCATCATCTGAAGGCGGGTACCCAGACACACGCCAAGGTTTGGGATCACTGGCGAGGATTCCATCCAGCCACCGGACGGGGTGGCCGACACCAAGTTGCCCCAGCGGTCGACCACGCTGATGTGGCAGGTATCACCGGTTGCGGGCCCCGGATCACCGCTGCCGCCGTCGCTTTTAGATGTCGGTTCACCCAGGCCCATCGCGGCCAGCGCCTCGGCGTCGAATACCTTAGTGGCGGCGCTGTGATAGTCTACGGGATGGCCAAATCCAGGGATGTCGCCAGGTCGCCTAGGCGTTGTTGGCCTGATCGCAAATCAGTTTCGCGCGGCTTTGTGCGTAACCTCGACCCAACAATTGTTCCATCGGCACCTGCACCACTTTTGGATCACCGTAGTAGGTTTCCCGATCGGCACAGGTCAGTTTCATGATTTCGATCAGCGTATGATAGAAATCAACGCTGTTTGGGTTGCGCAGGTGATCCTCAAGCTGTTCGGCAAGTGCCAACCCCAGCAACAGCACCGGACCCTGACCCCACGGTCCGGTTTTGCACACGGTGTGGCCGCGATAGTTCAACGTGAAGGGGTCCTCATAAAAAGCCGACATCGGGGTCACGAAGAGTACCCAAATTCGAAGCTCTTGCGTGTTGAAACCGATGGTACCGTTCTTCCATTGAGTGCCGGCTCTAATTCGCGCGGGATTTCCGATATTTTCTTCGATGGGTCGTCAATTTGGCTAACCTATTTCTATGACGCATCTTATGCAGAGTTACCGCCTCGGGTGGCACGAAACCTTGATTAACAGACGCAGATACTTTGGTTTCCATGTGATACCAGACCTCTGCCTATAGTAGCATATACACCGGGAGCTATCTTACGGCCCAGAGCCGAAATCCAACAACCAACCGAGGTGTTGCGGTCGCAGCCTACATTCGCGAAACGCTGCCCAAATCACTGCCCCTTTTTCGCGCAATCAATGGATATCATGACCGCGAAATACCCCAAGACCTAAACATCTTAATTTGACCGGATCTGACTACTACTATTTTTTGGTGCTTGTAATTGCGCGCCAGTCTTCCGGTGGAGGCCTGTCTAACAGGCTTTGGGCGCGGGCCATCATGGCGACTGACGCTGGATCTCCGTTTCGTGTTCGGTCCGCAACCTCAAATGCGGCAACAGCTTTTTCAAACTGCCCTGCCCGGTAGTGCGCAAGGCCTTGTTCATAGGCCTCTATCCAAGCAAATGACCCGTCACACCCATCTGCCATCGCTATCAGTTCGTAGACCACCAGCTCTTCAAGGCGTCCGAATACGGTAAGCGTGTCCAGTTCGCGCACCACGATTGTGCCGGCAGCCTGTTGTCTCGTTTCCGGCCCAATGAGGATCAGCGTGCCATAATCTTTGTTGGCTCCTTCCAACCGGCTGGCAACGTTCACAACATCGCCAATCGCGGTGTAGTTCAACCGCTGCTCTGATCCGATGTTTCCGACCAAAGCCTCGCCGCTGTTCAGCCCGATCCTGACACGCAAGGGAGTGCCGTCATCATCTTTAATTCCGGACGATTCCACTGCAGCGACAAGGTCCAATGCTGCGCGGCAAGCGTTTTCAGCGTGGTTTACATCCTTGCGCGGCGCCCCCCAAAACGCCATCACAGCATCACCCATGAATTTGTCGATCGTCCCACCATTTTTAGCGATGGCCGTCGAGGCCGCGCTGAAGAAGGGCTCCATCAGTTGGGTAATCTTGGGGCCAAGTTTCTCGGACAAACCAGTGAAGCCCTTGACATCGCAAAACAAAACAGAGATCTGCTTCATCTCTCCGCCTGGCTGTATCTTGATACCTTCAGCAAGCAGCATGCGCACGAGATCCGTGGGTACGTATTTTCGGAATGCCGACAAACCAGCCGCCATGCTAGCAGTGGCCGCAGAAAGATTGGCAAGCTCAGACAGTTTGGACGGTCTGCGCTCAATTTGTTCGACGTCAAAGCGCTCAATCTTACCGAGGTCTTCGGCGATGCGGGCCAACGGATTTGCCACGACTTTGCGGATCAGCCAGATCGCTAATCCGGTTGCGACAACTACCACAATGATCAAAACGTAAATCAGATTGATAAGCGTCTCGTCGATCCCCGAAAGAAAGGCCGCTTCAGGTATGACTGTGGCAACGCGCCAGCCGTAAAACCCCAGGGGCGTCAGCGCCACCGCATAAGGCACGCCTTCAATGACGACACGTTTCGTCAATGTACCAGAGGCATTTGCTTGTGGGTCAGCCAACAGCCTTTCGCCCGAGATCGTTGCGACTTCATAAAGCTTGCCCTCGCCCATGCGCGCCGGAGTAACCTCATCCGCTTCGGCATCGGGGACCGCAATAACCTTTCCATCGGCATTCAAGATAAACGCCGCGCCAAATTCGCCGGGCGCAAGCGTGGCAAGAAACCGTGACAAACGATCCGTTTCGATCGCAACTGCCAGAACGCCTTGTCGCGCTCTATTGACGTCTATCGGACCGGCAAAGGCGTAAACGGTTCTGTCACTATCCGGAAGGTCGCGCGCTTCGATCCACCCAGAAGAATTGAGGCCCATGAAGTTTTTGAACCAGGCATGTTCGCGCGGATCATAAGATGTTTCAGTAAAGGTCCGCTCTTCGAACTGTATGTCACCGGGAATGAAGATGTAGCGGTCTTTCCGCAGCATTCGGTCGCGGATTCCCTCATCGATTTCAATCATCTCAAGCCCACCGTCACCCAAGCGATGTGACGCGAAGAAATTTCCATCAGGCCAACCGAAGAACATCCATGAGATATTCGGCTGCGCCTGCAATTGTGACAGGAAAACAAACTCCCGCTTGTCGGCCTGTCGCGTCGCGATGACGTTCTGAACAAAGATCGTACGAACGGCCGCCCAGGCGGCCTCGGCCGACCTGAGTGTCACACCAACTTCGATACGCACTGTGTTTGCGATCTGGCCGTTTATTTCTGCTGCAAGCATGCGGCTATTGTCGCGCGCTGTTGTCCACCACAGCGAATGAACAATAAACGTCGACACTCCGATAGACACAGCCACCAGAATTGACACCGCAATGCCTACACTAAATCGCAATTAAATCTCCGCCGAAAAGCTACTTGTTTCAGTATTGAATTGAGACAGCTAAGAGAGCAAAGTTTTCTTAGACCCAGACCCGGAATCTCACGCAACTGTTAGGCGTTAAGTCCCGGCATCTGGTGGATTGGATTGACGATGAATCGATCTGGTCCTGAAGTCCAGGTTTTGCAGATGTATTCGCATGGCGTGAGATCGCTTAGTGCCTTCAAACGACGGGCGTAGTTGTAGGCATCGAGGAAGTCGGCCAAGTGCGGGCGAAGCTGGTCGTGGTTTTCGTAGTGATACCGCTTGACGGTTGCGTCCTTGATGGTGCGGTTCATGCGTTCGACCTGACCGTTGGTCCATGGGTGGTTCGGCTTTGTCAGACGATGTTCAACCCCGTTGACCTCGCAGATCATGTCGAACCGCATCGGCCTGGAATAGATAGTGTTCCGGTTCCGGGGTTGCTCTGCGAACTGGATGCCGTTGTCAGTCTAGATGGTGTGGATACGGTAGGGCACCGCTTCCAGAGGGT
>NZ_FREZ01000005.1 GCF_900143525.1 Ruegeria sp. Alg231-54
GWGCTTGGAACACACCCTGATTGGCCTGAGAGCCAGAGTTCGGCTGTACGTTGGCAAAGCCGCACCCAAACAGCTCTTTGGCGCGGTCGATGGCCAGATTCTCGGCGATGTCCACGTACTGGCAACCGCCATAATAGCGACGACCGGGATAGCCTTCGGCGTATTTGTTGGTCATCACCGAGCCTTGTGCTTCCATCACGGCGGCAGAGACGATGTTTTCAGATGCGATCAGCTCGATCTCGTCGCGCTGACGACCCAGCTCGGATGTGATCGAGCCGAACAGCTCGGGATCACGGTCAGAAAGGGACTGGGTGAAAAATCCGGTATCACGGAGATTGGCGTTCATGGGGGCTCCACATGGCTGGGTAAGAATCTTGCGGATTTCCTATCGGAAACGGTACATGCGCAAAAGCTTTAAAGCGACGAATTGGCCCGCTGCGGCGTCAAGTCTGGCTTATCGGGGAAAGGTATGGTTGTTTCGGAACCAAATGTGCAAGACCGGAAACCGCAACAAATGATCCAGAGAATCGCTTTCCTCGCCAGCGACGTCAAAGTGGCCCAAACAGCCCGCGACGTGCTGGTGAAACGTTATGGAAACGCGGCACCGCGGGATGCCGATGTGGTCGTTGCACTGGGCGGTGACGGGTTCATGCTCCATACGCTGCACAGCATGCAGCACCTGGATACGCCGGTTTATGGCATGAACCGAGGAACAATCGGCTTTCTGATGAACGAGTTCCACGAAGCCGACCTTATGGCCCGTCTGGGCGAAGCCGAGGAAGAAGTCATCAACCCACTGGCCATGCGTGCGATGGATCAGTCAGGTAAGATGCACGAAGCGCTGGCGATCAACGAGGTGTCGCTGCTGCGCGCAGGGCCACAAGCCGCGCGCCTCAGGATAAGTGTCGATGGCCGTGTTCGCATGGATGAACTGGTCTGTGATGGCGCGTTGTTGTCCACGCCTGCCGGATCGACCGCCTATAACTACTCGGCTCACGGCCCGATTCTGCCAATTGGATCAGATGTTCTTGCCCTGACGGCTATTGCTGCATTCAGGCCACGTCGGTGGCGCGGTGCGCTGTTACCCAAGATCGCCAAGGTGCGTTTCGATGTGCTGGATGCGGACAAACGCCCAGTCATGGCCGATGCAGATTCGGTTTCATTCCCTGATATCGACTGGGTCGAGATCCGCTCTGAACCTGCAATCCAGCACCGCATTTTGTTCGACCCTGGGCATGGGTTGGAAGAGCGCCTGATATCCGAGCAATTCACCTAAATTTTGGGACTTACGAATTTTTTAGAACTTGTGTGAAGCAGTTCACATGAGCTTCATTAACTTTCCGCTAATCTGATCTTGCCCGGAGAACACGTCTCGGTGGGAGTGAGTGGCCACCAAACGACGTTTTCGAACGATTGCGCAGTTTACGCGCTGGCGAGGGTAGGTGGTGCTACGCTCGTTAATGATATCTGGGCTTATTTTAGTAAGCTGACCCCGGGCACAAAACCCCGGGGTCTATTTTCGTTTTGGGTCGCACTACGTGCCCATCTTCTCCCACAACGGGAAGCACATTTGACCGACGCGCGCCTCAATTGCGGCGGCGGCATCCACGGCCATATCTTCACGCCAGCGGCGGGCAGCGATCTGGACATTGATCGGCTGCGGGCCGCTGGACAAATCCGCCAGCCGGGCCGGAACGCAAGCGGCGGGCAGGCCAAGGAAGTTCATCGCATAGGAATAAACGGCGCAGCCAAGAACCTCGTGCACCCCTTCGGCACCTTCGGTGTCCCGATCCGGCTTGAAGAATGGTTGCGGCAGGAAGGGCGACAAGACCAAAGCATAGTCTTCCATAAACAACGACCATTCACGGGCATAGTGGCTCCGCTTGGCCAACATTCGGATCAGGTCGGTTTCAACTATGGGAGGGAATTCCTGAAAATAGACGTCAAAGATCTCGCGGATGGTTTCAGATCCCGTGGCCTTGATGTCGCTTTGCATCAGGGTCAGGACTTCGCCCATCAAGGCGCGATAGCCTGACCGGCCGCACTCAAAGACATCCGGCGGGTCGATCTCTTCCACCATATAACCGGCGTCGACCAGCGCATCGCGGGCCGTGTCCAGCGCCTTGTCGACCTCGGGGTGCAGCGCATAGCCAAAGGTGTTTTTGGTGAAGGCCACTTTGATCGGATCATGCATGGCTTCCCCGCGCCACGGCATTGAAACGTGAAACGGATCGCGCGGGTCGGCGGCGATCAGGCTGGGCATGGACAGATGCAAGTCGGCGGCCGAGCGGGTGATCAGCCCCTGGACCGACATGGATTGTGCTAGAATTCCGCGTTCGACCTGTTGGCTGGGGTTCCACGCAGGGACGCGCCCCAGCCCTGGTTTGACTGTGACCGCGCCATTGGCCGCCGCGGGAAACCGCAGACTGCCGCCAATGTCGTTGCCATGCGCCAGCGCACCGATGCCTGCCATCACGCCCGCACCGGCCCCGCCCGAAGATCCACCAGGCGAGATATGGCGGCCCCACGGGTTATGTGTCCGGCCATGCAGCGGGTTGTCTGTATCGGCGCGGAATGAAAATTCCGGCGTGTTCGTCCGTCCAATCACGATGGCCCCGGCATTCTGCAGATTGCGCACAACAGGCGCGTCTTCGGGTGCGATCACATCTTTCAGGGCCACCACACCGTTTGAAGTCGCGTGCCCCTTTTGATCGACGTTAATCTTGATGGTGACGGGAACACCGTGCAGCGGACCGGCAGGGGCGCCGCCCGCCACAGACGCATCCAGATCACGTGCGCGTTCCAGCGCTTCGGTGCTCAGGTCCTCAACCACCGCATTCAGATTTGGATTCGCCTGGTGCATCCGGTCGATGGCATTTTGGGTGACCTCAAATGCGCTCAACTCACCGCTGCGGGTTAAGGCAGTCAGGTCGGTGGCGTTCAGACGCCAGATATCGGTTTGTGTCATGGGCCCTCGCTGTCTTGGGATGACAGTAGGGGGCTTGTTTCAGGTTGCAAGAGAAAGACATGCGGGCGACGGATCGTCGCCCGCATGTCTGCTACTGAGCGTAGCCAAGGGTTTTCAACGCGTCGGCGATCTCGTCCAGAATAGCCGGGTCATCGATGGTGGCTGGCATCTTGTAGTCCTTGCTGTCCGCAATCGACACCATCGTTCCACGCAGGATCTTGCCCGAGCGGGTCTTAGGAAGGCGGTCTACCACCACGGCTAGTTTGAACGCAGCGACCGGCCCGATCTTTTCGCGCACCAGTTTGACGACGTCTTGAACCACCTCGCCATGGTCGCGGTCACAGCCTGCATTCAGGCAAAGGAACCCCACTGGCATTTGACCTTTCAACTGGTCCGTCACACCGATCACTGCACACTCGGCCACGTCGGGGTGGGCGGCCAGAACCTCTTCCATCCCACCGGTCGACAAGCGGTGGCCAGCGACGTTGATCACGTCATCGGTGCGCGCCATGATGTATAGGTAGCCATCCTCGTCCACCATGCCTGCATCGCCAGTCTCGTAATAACCGGGGAATTGGTTCAGGTATGAACTTTTGAACCGATCCTCGGCATTCCACAGCGTTGGCAAGGTGCCCGGGGGCAGGGGGAGTTTGATCGCAATTGCGCCCAGCTCACCAGGTTTCATCGGATGACCGCCTTCGTCCAAAATCTGCACATCATAGCCAGGCATCGGTTTCGCGGGTGAACCCAGCTTGACCGGCAGTTCCTCGATTCCCAGTGGGTTGCCGGCGATGGTCCAGCCGGTTTCGGTCTGCCACCAGTGATCGATCACCGGCACCTTCAACGCGTCTTGCGCCCATTCGATCGTATCGGGGTCTGCGCGCTCGCCCGCCAGATACAACGCGCGCAAGCAGGAGAGGTCATACTTCGCCAGCATTTCCCCCTTGGGGTCTTCACGTTTCACGGCGCGGATGGCGGTCGGGGCGGTGAAGAAGCTTTTGACCTTATGCTCGGAAATCACCCGCCAGAAAGTGCCCGCGTCGGGCGTGCCGACGGGCTTGCCTTCAAACACAATCGTCGTGTTTCCGTGTATGAGGGGGGCGTAACAAATGTAAGAGTGTCCAACAACCCAGCCCACGTCCGAGGCCGCCCAGAACACATCGCCCGGATCGACATCGTAGATGTTTTTCATTGTCCAGTTCAGCGCCACCAAATGGCCTGCGGTCGGGCGTACAACACCTTTGGGCGCGCCGGTGGTGCCGGAAGTATACAGGATGTACGCCGGATCATTGCCATCGACTGGAACGCATTCCGCCGGTTCGACACCATATTGGAATCCATGCCAGTTGTAGTCACGCCCTTCAATTAATTGCGCCACTTCCTGCTCGCGCTGGAAGACCACGCAGAACTCGGGCTTGTGGTTGGCCATGTCGATGGCCCCGTCCAACAGCGGTTTATAATGCACGACGCGACCCGGTTCCATCCCGCAGGATGCAGCGATGATCGCCTTGGGCTTGGCGTCGTCGATCCGGACAGCCAGTTCATTGCTGGCAAAGCCGCCGAACACCACCGAGTGCACGGCCCCCAGACGGGCGCAGGCGAGCATGGCCTCCAGCGCTTCGGGGATCATTGGCATATAGATGATGACACGGTCTCCCTTTTCGACGCCCTTGGCGCGCAATGCCCCGGCCAGATTGGCCACGCGGTTGCGCAGTTCGACATATGAAATCTCGCGCTTGGTGTGGGTAATCGGGCTGTCATAGATGATGGCAGTCTGCTCGCCGCGGCCATTTTCGACATGCCGGTCGACCGAGTTCCAGCAGGTGTTCACCTTGGCATCGCTGAACCACTCATACAAAGGGGCGTTGTCGTCAAACAGGGCTTTGGTCGGCGGTTGAACCCAGTCAATTGCCTTTGCGGCGTTCATCCAAAAAGCCTCTGGGTCCGATTCCCAGCCTTCGTAAATGTCCTGATATGCCACGGTGAACTCCTCCTAAATCTCCTTGAGAAATGTGTTATGTGGCTAGGGGGCACCGCACAAGCGAGCGCTTTGACGGAGCGTCACTTTATCGCAAAAAAATTTGCAAGAGTCCGCAGATTGGTCTGCAAATTTTTGCAAACCATCGTCTTTTTGCTGACTTTTCACGATCAATTTTGCGCTTTTGCAAAGTTGAATAATTTGGTGTGCAAATTTTCACCTGCTTTGAATCAAACAGGGCGCCTATACTGGCGCCCTGAATACTGTTTCAGGTTAATTAACCGTAATGCGCTACGGGTGTACCCGCGATCGCCGCCATATTCAGCAATCCGCGCGCTGTGATTGACGGCGTCACGATATGCGCCTTGTTGCCCATGCCCATCAGGATCGGGCCGACCTCCAGGCCATCGGCCTTCATTTTCAGGATATTGCGCACTCCGCTCGCCGCATCCGCATGGGCAAAGATCAGAACGTTTGCTGTTCCTTTCAGGCGTGAGTTCGGGAAGATCCGCGAACGCAGTTCAGGGTCGAGGGCCAGATCCAGATTCATTTCACCTTCATATGTGAAATCGCGCGGCTCGGCGTCGAGGATATCCAGTGCCGCCCGCAACCTTTTGCCCGATCCTTCAGCCTGATTGCCAAACTGCGACTGAGAACAGAAGGCGATTTTAGGCTCGATCCCGAAACGCCGAACATGACGCGCGGCGCCAATGGTCGACTCGGCCAGCTCTTCGGGGGTTGGTAGCTGCCGAACATGGGTATCGGCAATGAACAGCGGTCCGTCCTCGAGGATCATCAGCGACAGCGCGCCATGCGGGTGCAGATCGACATCGCCCAGAACCTGTTCGACGTAGTTGAGGTGCCAACGATACTCGCCAAAGGTGCCGCAGATCATGCTGTCTGCCTCACCACGTTGCACCATGATGGCCGCAATGGCGGTGTTGTTCGTCCGCATGATCGCCTTTGCCAGGTCCGGCGTGACACCGCGGCGTTGCATGATCTCGTGATACGAGTTCCAGTAGTCGTAATATCGCGGGTCGTCTTGCGGGTTTACAATCTGGAAGTCTTTGCCGGGACGGACCGTCAGCCCCAACCGTTCGCATCGTGCATTGATCACTTCGGGGCGGCCGATCAGGATTGGGGTTTCGGTTGTTTCCTCAAGAATAGCCTGAGCTGCGCGCAGAACACGCTCGTCCTCGCCCTCGGCAAATACGATCCGGCGCGAGGCCACGGCCGCGGCCTCAAAGACCGGGCGCATCAGCAGGGCAGACTTGAAGACAGACTGATTCAACCGTTCTTTGTATGCCTCGAAGTCGTCGATCGGGCGCTTGGCCACACCGCTTTCCATCGCGGCTTTGGCAACGGCCGAGGACACGACGCCGACAAGGCGCGGGTCAAAGGGTTTGGGGATCAGATAATCGGGGCCAAATGTCAGTTGCTCACCTTTGTAGGCCGCAGCCGCCTCGGCGCTGGTCGTGGCGCGTGCCATCTCGGCGATCCCGTCCACACAGGCGATCTGCATTTCGTCGTTGATTTCGGTCGCACCCACATCCAGCGCTCCCCGGAAGATGAAGGGGAAACACAGCACGTTGTTGACCTGATTGGGAAAGTCGCTGCGGCCGGTGGCAATGATCGCGTCCGGCGCGACTTCGCGTGCGGCTTGTGGCAAAATTTCCGGGCTTGGATTGGCCAGCGCGAAGATGATCGGGCGCTTGGCCATCTTCTCAACCATCTCGGGCTTCAGGACGTTCGGCCCGCTAAGGCCAAGGAACAGGTCTGCATCGCCGATTACATCGTCCAGCGTGCGCAAATCCGTTTTTTGTGCGAATTGATCCTTGTGCGGGTTCATGTCCTCTTCACGGCCTTCATAGACAAGCCCGTGAATGTCGCACAGCCAGATATTCTCGCGTTTGACGCCCAGTTTGACCAGCATCATCAGGCAGGCAATTCCCGCCGCGCCGCCACCGGTTGAGACCACTTTGACGTCTTCAAAATTTTTGCCGGCGACGTGCAGCGCATTCTTGGCCGCGGCACCCACGACAATCGCGGTGCCGTGCTGGTCGTCGTGAAAGACCGGGATGTTCATCCGTTCCCGGCACAGCTTTTCGACAATAAAACAGTCCGGCGCCTTGATGTCTTCAAGGTTGATCGCGCCAAAGGTCGGTTCCAATGCGCAAACGATATCCGCCAGTTTCTCGGGGTCGGGTTGATCGACCTCGATGTCAAAGCAATCGATCCCGGCGAATTTCTTGAACAAGACGGCCTTGCCTTCCATCACCGGTTTGGATGCAAGTGCGCCGATGTTCCCCAGCCCCAGTACCGCCGTTCCGTTCGAGACGACCGCCACCAAGTTCCCGCGTGCGGTATACAGCTCGGCATTTGCAGGATCCGCTTTGATTTCCAGGCTGGCTTCGGCCACACCGGGCGAATAGGCGCGCGCCAGATCGCGGCCGTTCGCCATCGGTTTTGTCGCTTTGATTTCAAGCTTACCGGGCTTTGGATGGGCGTGATATTCTAGCGCGGCCTGCCGCAGGCTGGGTGTGTCCGACATCGGCGACTCAACTCCTCAGGAAATTTGATTTAGTGTTAAACTATTTCCCCGGCTTTGGCTACGCTACGTCATTTTGCAACAGTTTCGCTAAAGTTCACCGACATCCCGTTGAAAAGCGTCGCATTGCTTTTACATTCGGGCAACTTTGGAGCCAACTTAGACCTGTCGAGCACTGAAAGCCATAAATGAGCTATAAAGATGAAATTCAGGCCGGGACCGCCTTCCCGGTGGACCAGGTCGTTGTTGGCCCGGATCGCGCCGTTTACGTATCGGTTTTGCTGATCGCCATCCTTGTCCTTGCCGCCGTCAGTATCTGGCCGGTTCAAGCCCTTGCTCTGAACGAAGAGGGGGGATTGTTCGAAACGATCTCGGCCGCTGCGCTTTTTGCCGCGGGCCTAGCCGCGCTCTGGCGCTATCCCGGCATAACCCGTCTTTATATTGCGCTGGTCTGTCTGTTGCTGGCGGAAAGAGAGCTTGAGGCGGAAATCTATCCAGTCGAAAGCCTGCCATATTGGGTCCTTAACGGTTTGGACAGTGTGCTTGATATGACGTCGGTCCGGGTTGTTCTGGCCGTCATCGTTATCGGAGGTGCCCTATCGCATGGAGCCCCGACGGCATGGCGGGCGGTAAAGCGACGGGCGCCTTTTTTCGTAATTTTCGTGCTGGCGGGATTGCTGGCGGTAACCGCTCAGCTGCTCGAGGAAGTTTCCGGAATCTACCAGGCAGATCTGTCCACACTTATGACGGTGCGGTTCTTTGTGCTGGAAGAAACGCTTGAGATGTTCTTTTCGATTGGCATTTTGGCCTCTGTTCTGATCGGATGGCCAAAATCCGATGCCGAAGAGACGCTGAATGACCTCGACCAGAAACAACAGCCAGACGCGCGCTGAAATCCGACTGCCTACCAGCGAACTGCGCGACGACATCCCGTTTTTCACAAAGACCCTCGGAATGAGGATGGATATGATCTATCCCGCCGACGATCCGAGTGTTGCCGTGTTTTCAGGCCACGGGTTGCGCCTTCGGGTTGAGAGGGACGCGCCTGAGGCGGCAGGCACGATCCGCATCCTGACTGACGATCCTGACGGTTTTGCGGGCGGACAGCGGACTTTGGTCGCGCCCAATGGTACACGGGTTGAGATTGATGAGCTGAATCCCCCATTGGTGATGCCAGAAACGGTGCATTCCTTTGTGGTTCGCAGGCTCAAGGATCAGGCGCCCTGGATCATCGGGCGGGCGGGGATGCATTACCGCGATTTGGTGCCAGATCGGCTGGGTGGATCGATCATCGCCAGCCATATCCGTATCCCCGATGGCGGCCCGGTGCCGGATATGGTGCATTTCCACAAAGTCGGGTTTCAGCTGATCTTCTGCATTCATGGCTGGGTCGACGTTGTTTACGAGGATCAGGGTGACAAACTGCGCCTGACAGCCGGGGATTGCTTTATCCAACCCCCTGAAATTCGCCACCGGGTTCTTGAAGCATCGGACAATGTTCAGGTGATCGAAATTGGTGTTCCTGCCGAACACGTCACCGAAATCGACCACGAGATGAAGCTGCCTACGCCGAATTTCCGCCCGGGCCGCGAATGGCAAGGGCAGCGTTTTGTTTATAACAAAGCCGAGAATTCAGAGTGGGGACCATTCCGCCTGCCAGGATACATCTGTCGCGACACGACGATTGCCGAGAATACCAAGGGTGTTGCTGGCGTGCAGGTCGTACGAAAAGGGCAGGGTGAACCGGTCTGGGCGACGCATGACACGGATATCCATTTTACCTTCGTCATGACGGGCGAGGTAACTTTGGAAGGTGAAGGGCGCGACCCCTACCGTCTGGAACAAGGGGATGCGTTCGTGATCCCGCCCGGTATGCGCACCAAACTGTCCGAACCTTCTGATGATGTCGAATTGCTTGAAGTCACCCTTCCGGGGGTCTTCAATACCGATCTGGGCTAGGTGAGAATTTGCCTGGGAATCTTGTACTCGGGGGTTCAACTCCCCGGGCAGTTTCCTTTAGGGTGTGATTTTCTGACCAGTTGATCAAAAATGGGGAATCGCCATGACTTTGAAAGATGCAGCACTGTCTGTCCGGGAAAAAGCCTATGCGCCTTATTCCAACTTCAAGGTTGGGGCGGCGATCCGGTCCGCATCCGGCGAGGTCCACGCGGGTTGCAACGTGGAAAACGTGGCGTATCCCGAGGGCACCTGTGCCGAGGCCGGAGCTATTGCCGCGATGGTCGCTGCGGGCGAACAGGAACTGTCCGAGGTCTATGTCGTCGCTTCAAGTCCGCAACCGGTGCCGCCGTGTGGCGGTTGCCGGCAAAAGCTAGCCGAATTTGGCAAGCGGGACGTAAAGGTGACGCTGGCGACCGTGGATGGCGCCGAGTTTGTAACCACGATTGGGCAATTGCTGCCGGGCGCTTTCGACGCCTCGCACATGGAGGACGTGTGACCCCATGGACGCCCGTTCGATCATTGCAAAACTGCGCCGGAATGAGGTGCCGACTGGAGATGAGCTAAACTGGTTCGCGCAAGGTTTGGCCGATGGTGGTGTCAGCGACGCCCAAGCGGGCGCTTTTGCCATGGCCGTCTGCATGGGCGGATTGGGTGCCAAAGGGCGCGCCGATCTGACGATCGCAATGCGCGACAGTGGTGATGTGCTCAGCTGGGATTTCGATGGCCCGGTAATTGACAAACACTCGACCGGTGGAGTGGGAGACAGCGTAAGCCTCGTGCTCGCCCCTGCACTGGCCGAGATGGGGGCTTATGTCCCTATGATCTCGGGGCGGGGTCTGGGTCATACTGGCGGTACCCTGGACAAGCTTGAGGCCATTCCTGGTGTCAGCACCCAGATCGGTCAGGACCGCCTGACGCAGATTTTGCGCGAAACCGGCGCGGCCATTGTCGGGGCCACGGGGCAGATCGCCCCGGCAGACAAACGCCTTTATGCGATCCGTGATGTGACGGCGACCGTTGAAAGCCTGGACCTGATCACCGCGTCGATCCTGTCCAAGAAACTGGCCGCCAGCCCCGAGGCTTTGGTGCTGGACGTCAAGGTGGGTAGCGGTGCGTTCATGAAGACGATGGATGATGCGCGCAAACTGGCGCGGGCCTTGTCGGAAACTGCGAATGCAGCAGGTTGCCGGACCTCGGCGGTCATCACCGATATGCACCAACCTTTAGCGCCTGCGCTGGGCAATGCTTTGGAAGTGGCCGAGGTGATGAAGGTCATGACGCAAGACCCCTATGCCCCGCTGGCGGAAATCTCGGCCGAGTTGGGCGGGGTTCTGCTGGCGGATGCCGGGATGTTCGCAACCGCCGAAGAAGGGCGCGACAAGATCACGGATGTCATCCGCGACGGTCGCGCGGCGGAACGCTTTGGGCGTATGATGGCAGCCGTAGGCGCGCCGCTGCAGTTTGTTGAAAACTGGTCCCGGTACTTGCCAGAGGCCAGCGTGATCCTTGAAGTTCCGGCACCGACCAACGGACACATCACTGCCATTAACGGTGAGGTGCTGGGCCTGACAGTTGTTGCACTGGGCGGCGGACGGCAGGTTGAAGACGACGTCATCGACCCGGCCGTGGGTCTGTCTGACATCGTCCGGCTGGGCGACAAAGTCGAGAAGGGCGCGCCATTGGCGGTAATCCACGCTTCGCGGGAAGATGCCGCGCGGCGAGCCGCCCAGAGCGTTCTCAGCGCGATCACGATAGGTGCCGATGCCCCGGCAGAGCCCACTCTTGTCCACGAAAGGATTTCGCCGTGACCCGCGCGTTTCTTGTGGTGATGGACTCGGTTGGCATCGGCGGCGCGCCGGATGCTGATCGGTTTTTTAATGGCGATGTGCCGGACACGGGTGCAAACACACTGGCCCATATTTCACAGGCCTGCGCCGAAGGGCGGGCTGAAGACGGGCGCTCAGGCCCACTGTACCTGCCAAACTTAGATGCGCTGGGACTGGGGGCCGCAACGCGGTTGGCATCGGGGTCGGAAACGCCGGGGTTAGAGGTCGATCCGTCTGGGCGCTGGGGGTGCGCGAGAGAGCATTCGCTTGGCAAGGATACGCCTTCGGGCCACTGGGAGCTGGCCGGTCTGCCGGTGCCGTGGGATTGGCATTATTTCCCGGATACCACGCCAACCTTCCCCGCCGATTTAAGCCGTGCTGCGGCACAGGCGGCTGGAACAGACGGAATTCTGGGTGATTGCCACGCCTCGGGCACGACCATTATCGCCAAACTAGGGGCCGAGCATATGCGGACCGGTTGGCCGATCTGCTACACTTCCGCCGACAGCGTGTTCCAGATCGCGGCACATGAAGAGAGCTTTGGCCTCGACCGCCTGCTGGACATGTGCAAGGCGCTTGCCCCGCGGTTGCATGAGATGAAAGTGGGTCGGGTCATCGCGCGACCCTTCACAGGCTCACCTGATCAGGGCTTTACCCGCACCACGAACCGAAAGGATTTTGCCATCCTGCCACCAGCGCCGGTTTTGACCAATTGGGTGCAGGATGCCGGGCGCCGTGTCCATGCAGTGGGCAAGATCGGTGACATCTTCTCGATGCAGGGGATCGACACGCTACGCAAAGGGCCGGATGCCGAGTTGATGGGCCACTTGTCCGATTTGGTCGATCAGGCCGACGAAGGCAGCCTGACCTTTGCCAATTTTGTCGAATTCGACAGCCTCTATGGCCACCGCCGTGATATCAGCGGCTATGCCCGAGCGCTAGAATGGTTCGACCGCGAAATCGGTGTGATCCTGAACAGGCTGCGACCGGGCGATCTTATGCTTTTGACCGCCGATCACGGCAATGATCCCAGTTGGATCGGAACCGACCACACGCGCGAACAGGTGCCCGTTCTGATCGCGGGGCAGGGCACGGGCCAAATCGGGGCAGTCGATTTTGCCGATGTCGCTGCAAGTATCGCACACCATCTGAACATTCCGGCCCAAGGGCCGGGGAAGAGTTTTCTATGACCGTCGCAGACCTACCCAAAATCGAATTGCACCTGCACCATGAAGGGGCAGCGCCGCCTGAATTCATCCGTCAGCTTGCGCATGAAAAGCGCATAGACCTGAGCGGTATCTTTAAATCAGACGGAAGCTATGACTTCCGCGACTTCGCCCACTTTCTCAGTGTCTACGAGGCCGCCTGCGAAGTGCTTAAATCGCCCGAGGATTTCCGTCGCCTGACCTTGGCCATTCTGGAGGAAAGCGCTGCGAATGGGGTGGTCTATTCGGAAACCTTCCTCAGCCCTGATTTCTGCGGCGGCGGGGATGTGCACGCCTGGCGTGACTATCTGAACGCCATTCAGGAAGCGGCAGACGAGGCCGAGCGCAAGTTCGATATCACCCTGCGCGGCGTTGTCACGTGCGTCCGGCATTTCGGACCTGAACAAGCGAAACAAAGCGCCTATTGCGCAGCGGAAACCGCCGGTGACTGGATCACCGGGTTCGGAATGGGCGGCAATGAGGGCGTCGGGACGCAGGGCGATTACAAATGGGCCTTTGAATGCGCCCGCGAAGCTGGGCTGCGCCTGACCACCCATGCCGGAGAGTTCGGCGGCCCCGAAAGCGTACGCGATGCTGTACGGGACCTCGGTGTCGAACGGGTCGGCCACGGCGTGCGGGCTATCGAGGACGACGATCTGATCCGGGAACTTGTCGACCGCGAAGTCACGCTTGAAGTCTGCCCCGGTTCCAACGTAGTTCTGGGCCTGTTTCCCGATTTTGCGGCACATCCGATTGCCCGGTTGCGCGATCAGGGTGTGAACGTCACAGTTTCCACCGACGATCCGCCGTTTTTCCATACCACCATGCGGCGCGAATATGAGATGCTGCATCAGGCCTTTGGCTGGGACGCCGAGGATTTTGCAGCCCTGAACAACACAGCCCTGAACGCGGCTTTCTGCGATGATGACACCCGTGAACGGGTCAAGAAAAGACTGGAGAGAACATGAGCGAACACCTGACCGTCGTTGACCACCCGCTGGTGCAGCACAAACTGACGCTCATGCGGGACAAGGGCACCTCGACCGCTGTTTTCCGACAGCTGCTGCGCGAAATAACGTTGCTGCTGGCCTATGAGGTCACGCGTGAACTGAAGCTGACCACCCGGCACATCGAAACCCCAATGGAGGAAATGGACGCCCCCATTCTGGCCGGTAAAAAGCTGGCCTTGGTGTCGATCCTGCGGGCGGGA
Source organism: Ruegeria sp. Alg231-54 (assembly GCF_900143525.1). Lineage (GTDB taxonomy): Bacteria > Pseudomonadota > Alphaproteobacteria > Rhodobacterales > Rhodobacteraceae > Ruegeria. Next base: position 13,695 of record NZ_FREZ01000005.1, read on the forward strand.
AATGGGATGCTGGACGGGGTGCTGGAACTGGTCCCCTCGGCCCGTGTCGGGTTTGTCGGGTTGTATCGCGACGAAGAAACGCTGAAACCGGTTCAGTATTACTTCAAAGCGCCCGAAGGCTTAAAAGACCGTCTTGTCATTGCCGTTGACCCAATGCTGGCCACCGGCAACAGCTCGGCCGCAGCGATTGATTTGCTGAAAGAAGCCGGGGCGACCGATATCCGTTTCCTCTGCCTGTTGGCCGCGCCCGAAGGCGTCGCCCGCATGAAAGAGGCGCATCCTGACGTGAACATCGTCACGGCGTCGCTGGATCGCGAGTTGAACTCGAAAGGGTATATCATGCCTGGGTTGGGCGATGCTGGCGACCGGATGTTCGGCACCAAGTAATCGGTTTACTCGCCACAGATATTCTGCAGCCGGACCCAATCGCGGTCCGGCAGCACTTGCGGCAAGGGACGCCCGGCCATCGGGTCAGCCTCGATCAGGCCCAGAGTGTCTTCCCCCGTGACATCCACAGCATAGGCATATGGCGTTGAAGGCAGCGCCGCCTGGGCGAATACCTCTAGCAAAGCTTGATCGGACAAAGTTGGGCGCGGTTCTGACAAGACCTGTTCGGTATAGGCGTCAACGATTTCCGGCGTCAGCTCTCCGGTTGTCAGCAGGCGGAATGCCGTGGTTGGACCGGTCCGGTCCAGTACCTCGTCCAAGGGATCCTGTGCGGCGGCCCGCGCGCGTTCGGCGATGATGTAACCGGCGGCGATGGATGGGTCCTCGTGATCTTCAACCAATGAGCGGTTCAACAGAATGATCCCACCAGGCAGGCCGAGGCTTGTTTGCACCCCCGCAGGAAGAATAACGACCTCTCGCACTCCGGTTCGGGCTGCCAGTTGGTCCAACGCAGCCTGTGCATCCTCTGAGGAGCACGAGACACCTGAAACCCGTTCAATTCGGTGCAGGATCGCATCCCCGATATCGTATCGCTTGATCTCGGGGACAACAGAAACGACGTGGTTTTGCAGTGCGGCCGGAACCCAAAGCAGCAATAGTGCGGCAACTGCAGCAACCACACCCGCAACACTAAGCCAACGCAACCGCCCGGGATGCGGGCGCGACCGATCAATTGCCTTTTGCAAACGGTCGATCGCCGCGATCATCGTCGTCTCGGTTTCCTCCAGTTCCAGCGTTTCGTCGGGGTCTCCGTCCGGGTTGAAGATTGCGGGATAAAGTCCTGGGTTCTGTCGTTCCAGCGCAGCCAATGACCAATGGGTCAATGCCCGATCGTTGAAATCAGAAATCGTCAGCGTTGCTTCGCCAATCGACACCACAACCTCGCGCCGCTGCACGTCGGGCGAGGGGCGCCACAGACCGGTGGCTTCGATCCGTTCGTACTGTTTCAGAGCCGTCATCAAGGTGAAGTTTGCTCGTTATTATTTTGCCCCAGCTTAACATGGTAAATTCAAAGGGCGCAAATCAGTTGCGCCGTCTGCGGTAAATGTGCTGGATACAACGGCGCGCCAAGGATCGGCCAGTCGTGCTCCACTGTTATGCCGAGGTGAATGATGCAGGCGGACACTCAGACGTCACCCATACTGGCATCAGTGCTGATGATCAGCGCGATGGCCATCATCGGGGTGATAGACAACGTAGTGATCCTGTTGGCGGAAACGGTTGGCCTGTGGCAATTCCACCTGAGCCGCGCGTTGCTGATGTTGCCGCTGATCTTTGGTCTGTCGCTATTGGGGCTGGGCAGTATGCGCCCGAAACGATTTGGCCCGGTGATTCTGCGCAGCGTACTGATCACCCTGGCCATGTTGTTCTATTTCGCGTCGCTTGCGGTCATGCCGATTGCGCAGGCGCTGGCCGGGTTGTTCACATCGCCGATTTTTGTCCTGTTGATCTCGGCCCTGGCAATGAAACAACGGATTGGCCCTTGGCGTATCGTTGCGGTTTTGCTGGGGTTTGCAGGGATCCTGTGCGTGCTGCAGCTTGACCCCTACGATTTCGATACCCGCAGCCTGTTCCCGGTCGCCGGGGGCCTGTTCTACGCGTTGAGTGCCGTTATCACGCGCAGCCACTGTTCGGATGAAAGCACCGTCGCTCTGTTGGCCGCGATGATCATCACGCTGGGGGCGGCCGGGGGGATCGGTCTTCTGGTTCTCGATTTGATTCCGGTGGCCGCGCCGGATGGCCCCGATGGTTTCGCCGCCCGGGGTTGGGTCTGGCAGATGCAACCCGCATTGCCGTGGATCGCAATACAGGCGGTTGGTTCCACGATTGCCGTCTTCATGTTGATCAAGGCCTATCAGGTGGGCGAGCCGTCCTATGTCGCGGTCTTTGAGTACTCGGTCATGATCTTTGGTCCGCTCTTTGCCTTTGCGGCTTTCGGGCAGGCGATCGGGCCGATGCAGATTGCCGGGATTGGCTTGATTGCAATCGCAGGTGCCCTGTTGGGATGGCGTGCAGGGCGCGAGGCTGCCCGGCCAGAACCGGTTTAGCCGTATCCTGAGGTCAGCCTAATGTTTTGGGTGGGCAAGCGGGGATCATTCAGACCTGATACCGATGCGTGTCACATGACCCGGGCGATTTCAGCCGACGGGCTCAGACAGATTCGGCGGCACGGATGAGCGCTGGTGGTAATTATAGTTTCCAAAAACCCGCCAATATTTACCAATAGCGCAGTGTTGTTCAAAGAATTGTTATTTTTCACGGCTTTAAGAACCCAAATTGGGCGGCAATGTGTCGAAACTAAGTCGCCCATGGTTAAGTCGTGCTAGTCGTTATGAGTAGTTGTTTTTGTGTCAAAAATGGGTGCGACACGTGTTAAATGTACAGAGTGTTTTGAGTTATGAGGCCGTTCCGAACCAGGAAGTGCAGGACAATCCCGCGATTTCGCTAAACGCGCGCCGGGGTGGTTTTGTCCACGGAACTAAGATTGCGACGGATCGTGGATGGAAATCTGTTGAAGGATTGCAAGTAGGCGATCTGATCCGCACGATGGACAACGGGTTCAGAGAAGTCTCGCGGGTTGCGACGGATTGCATAGCAATCGCCGCCAGCGAGTCCAGGTCGGAAAACTTACCTGTCCGCGTGCCGTCGAACACTTTGTACAACGGCGATCCGGTCTGGTTGATGCCAGAGCAGGGCGTGGCGTTGGACAACACCAAGCTGAGCCAGGGTCCGATCACGCTGCCGATCAGCATGCCCGTGGTGCCTGCGCGGGTTCTCAGTGGAACGTTTCGATTTTCGTCCAGCGCGCCATCATTGCTGTTTAAGGTTTGTTCGTTGTTCTTTGAACAAGACGAAGTGATCTACATTGAGGGCGGCCTGCGGGCCTTTTGTCCTGCGGGCCGCTTTGGGTCGAACAGCCGGCCCGCGAACGCCTCATACAAGGTGGTCGATGCCGAGCGGACCGAAGATCTGATCGACATGGTCGCGCATAGCAGGGATATTGCAGTGATTGCGAACTCACTGGGCGCGCTACCGGCGCCGATCATGCAGAACCCGATATTTCCGGCGCGGCCTGTCATGGGTGCGCGACGTCCTGGGCGGCCGGGGCGGCCTGCTCCGATATTCTAATTTTTTTAAAGCTATTGATTAAAGTATGACGCTGGCGCGGTAACCCGCACCAGCGTCAATTTTTTTAAGCAGCTTTTGCTTCGGGGTCAAAGCGACCATAGAAGCTCTGGCCTTTCTCAGCCATCTCACGCAGCAGCGGCGGGCAGGCGAAGCGTTCGCCATACTGTGCCGTCAACTGGTCGCAACGCTCGGCGGCGTAGGGCGTGCCGATGATGTCCAGCCAGCTGAGTGGACCACCCGACCAAGGTGCAAAGCCCCAGCCAAGGATTGCGCCAACGTCGCCTTCGCGGATGTCCTCCAGAACGCCTTCTTCCAGCGCGCGGACCGCTTCCAGAACCTGCGCGAACATCAGTCGTTCCTGCACTTCGATCAGGTCAGGCTGGTCCTCGGCATGCGGGTATTTCTCCTGCAGACCATTCCAGTACTTGGTGCGCTTGCCCTTTTCGTCATAGTCAAAGAAGCCCGCGTTTGCCTTGCGTCCCAGGCGACCCTCTTCCTCCATCCAGAAGATCAGATCGTCGCCCGGGTTTTCCGGATAAGCATCGCCCATGGCGGCTTTGGTGGCCCGGGCAATCTTGGCACCCAGATCTATCGAGGTCTCATCGTTCAGCTGGATCGGTCCGACCGGGAAGCCCAACTGACGTGCGGCGTTATCGATCAACACGGGGCTGACGCCCTCGGTGATCATGCGCAATCCTTCGTTGATGTAGGGGATGATGCAGCGGTTGGCGTAGAAGAAGCGTGCGTCGTTGACCACGATCGGCGTCTTGCGGATTTGGCGGACATAGTCCAGCGCCTTGGCCACCGCGCGATCACCGGTTTCCTTGCCCTTGATGATCTCCACCAGGAACATCTTCTCGACTGGCGAGAAGAAGTGGATGCCGATGAACTGATCCGGACGCACCGACGCCTTGGCTAGATCGCTGATCGGTAGGGTTGAAGTGTTCGAGGCAAAAATGCAATCCTCGGGAATGATCGCCTCGACCTTCTTGGTCATCTCGGCCTTTACGCCCACATCTTCGAAGACAGCTTCGATGATCAGGTCACAGCCTTTGAGGTTGTCCAGATCTGGCGTCGCGGTGATGCGACCCAGCATGGCCTCTTTCTTCTCAGCGGTGACCTTGCCCCGCTTCATACCCTTGTCTAGGTAGCTCTCGGTGTAGGCCTTGCCTTTATCCGCCGCCTCTTGGTCACGGTCGATCAGAACCACTTCCATACCGGCCTGAGCTGAGATCAGCGCGATACCGGCACCCATCATGCCCGCGCCCAGAACGCCGATCTTTTTGACCCGCTGATCCGGAACGCCTGCGGGGCGAACGGCACCTTTTTCCAGCGCTTCCTTGTTCAGGAACAGCGACCGGATCATCGCACCCGAGGACGGATTCATCAAAACAGACGTAAACCAGCGCGCTTCGATCTTCAGCGCGGTGTCGAAATCGACCAACGCGCCTTCGTAAACCGCGCTCAGCAGAGCCTTAGCCGCAGGGAAGGCGCCTTGGGTTTTGCCGTTCACCATCGCCGATGCGCCGACAAAGTTCATGAAACCGGCAGGGTGGTAGGGGGCACCGCCGGGCATCTTATAGCCCTTCGCATCCCAGGGTTTGACGATATCCGAGTCCTTGGCGTTCAACACCCATTCCTTGGCTGCGGCCATCGGATCGGCTGCGATCTCGTCGATATATCCCGCGCCCTTGGCTTTCTTAACGTCCAGCATCTTGCCTTCCAGCAAAAGCGGTGCCGCCGCAATCGCGCCAACCTTGCGGACCATCCGGGTGGTGCCACCAGCGCCTGGGAAGATGCCAACCATGATCTCGGGCAGGCCGTATTTTGCCTTGGGGTTCTCGGCCGCAAAGATGCGGTGCGTGGACAGGGGCAGTTCCATGCCAATGCCCGCAGCGGTGCCAGGCAGAACGGTGGCAATCGGCTTGCCGCCCTTCTTGGTCTTGGGGTCCATGCCTGCCATCTCGATTTTACGCAGCAGGGCGTGCATCTGCATCGTGCCCTCGAACAGGCCTTTTGCCGGGTTGTCGCCCGCCTGTTCCTTCATCACTGCCAACAGGTTCAGGTCCATGCCGCCTGCAAAGGACCCGTCCTTACCGGATGTGATAACGATCCCTTTGACGTCGTCATCCGCCAGCGCCTGATCGACCAGATCGCTCAGTTGCGCCAGGCCGTCAAAGGACATCACGTTCATGGTTTTCCCGGGCACATCCCAGGTAATAATGGCGACGCCGTCTGCGTCTTTGCTCAGAGTGAAATCAGTCATTGTCATCTCCAATCTGGTCAGCCGTCAGCGGGCTGCCATCTTTGCGGGTAAAGGAGAATCCGTTCTCATCATCCTTCACCATCATGTCTAAGTCGCTGTAATACGCGGTCTCGGTCGGGGTCCGTGTGCCCACCACCAGAAAGGTCGCGGGCGCATCGGTTTTGTTCACAAGGTGATGGCCGTTGGCCTCACCTGCTGGCCAAGCAGCGCAATCTCCGGGCTGCATCTCATGCTCGCCATCGTCATCGATCAACACGCAGGTACCGCTGAGCATGATGGCAAATTCGTCCTGCTCCATGTGGTAGTGGCGCAGTGAGGACATGCCTTGCGGCTCAAGCCGCACGATGTTGACCCCGTACTGATTCAGACCGCCCGCATCGCCCACACGCTGGACGAAGCGACCCGCGGTCGCCTCAGCCAGTTTGCCGGGATAGGACGAGCCGCCCAGAAACGGGATCTGAGAGAGATCCAGCTTGGGCATCAGACGCGCTCGATGATTGTTGCAGCACCCATGCCGGATGCAATGCAGAGCGTTGCCAGACCGGATTCCTTGTCCTGACGCTCAAGCTCATCCAGCAGAGTGCCGATGATCATCGCGCCGGTTGCGCCCAGTGGGTGGCCCATAGCGATCGAGCCGCCGTTGACGTTGACCAAACCGGGATCGACATCAAACGCCTGCTGGAACCGCAGAACGACCGAGGCAAAAGCTTCGTTCACTTCGAACAGGTCCAGATCGCTGATTTTCATTCCGTTGTCCGCCAGAATCTTCTCGGTCACCGGTACCGGGCCAGTCAGCATGATGGTCGGGTCGGTGCCAATCTTGGCAGTCGCTTTGATGCGGGCACGTGGCTTGAGGCCGTATTTCTCGCCGAATTCCTTGTTGCCGATGAGAACCGCCGCAGCACCATCCACAATACCCGAGCTGTTGCCCGCGTGGTGGATGTGGTTGATCTTTTCCAGATGCGGGTATTTCAGCATCGCCACCTTGTCGAAGCCGGGCATCTGTTCGCCCATCATCTGGAAGGCTGGGTTCAGGCCACCAAGGCTTTGCATGTCAGTGCCGGGGCGCATGTATTCGTCGCGGTCCAGAATGGTCAGGCCGTTCTGATCCTTGATTGTGATAACCGATTTATCAAAACGGTTGTCTGCCCATGCTTCCGCGGCTCGGCGCTGCGATTCCATCGCCAACGCATCAGCGTCGTCACGGCTAAAGCCATATTCGGTCGCGATGATATCGGCCGAGATACCCTGCGGCACGAAATAGGTGTCCATCGCCAGCGAGGGATCAACGGCAATCGCTGCGCCGTCGCTGCCCATGGCAACGCGTCCCATCATTTCCACGCCACCTGCGATGTAGGCTTGGCCAGCGCCGCCCTTGACCTGGTTTGCCGCCAAGTTCACAGCTTCCATGCCGGACGCACAGAAACGGTTGATCGCCAGACCGGGGATCGACTGGTCCAGGTCCGAGGCCAGAACCGCGGAACGTGCCAGACAGCCGCCTTGTTCCATCACCTGCGTGACATTTCCCCAAATCACGTCCTCAACGGCGTGGCCTTCCAGATTGTTGCGTTCTTTCATCGCATTCAGGGTCAGGGCGGACAGGCGTACCGAGGTTACCTCGTGCAGGCTGCCATCCTTGCGGCCCTTGCCGCGCGGGGTGCGCAGGGCGTCATAAATATAAGCTTCGGTCATGGGGTCTCTCCTTAAGCTCGATCCGACGGTTTGCCGGGCATCAGGTCATAGGGGTGTTTCCAGCCTGGCTGTTCCGACAAGCGGGTCAGCCAGGCGTCGATATGGGGCCAGTCGGCACGGTCAAAGCCGAATGGTTCAGGATAGTACAGATAGCTGCAGCAGCTGAGATCGGCATTCGTGACGTCATCACCAACAATCCAATCGCGACCGGCGAGATGATTGTTCAGAATGTCATAAGCCGCTTTCAGGCGACCTTGATTGAAGGCAATGACATCAGGATTTCGGTGTTGTTCCGGTAGGAAGTTGATCAAGAAACGGGTCAAGCCAGCCATTGAGCTGAGCTTGTGATTGTCCCACAGCACCCAGCGCAGAACGTCGTACTTCTCATCCCGGTTCTTGCCGCCGAACTTGCCGGATTTCTCAGTCACATAGGCCTGAATGGCGCCCGATTGACTGGTCCGGAAATCGCCATCGACCAGCACGGGCGCTTCGCCCATTTCATTGACCTCGGTGCGGTATTCGGGAGTACGTGTCACGCCTTTGAAGAAGTCTACAAAAACCGGTTCCCAGTCCAGCCCGGACATTTCCAGGGCCAAGGCAGCCTTGTAGCTGTTTCCGCTTTCTCCGAAGCAATGAAGTTCGATTGTCATGCGATCGCCCCTCCCAAGGCGTACGGTGCGAAGTCGAAACTCGCGTATTTCGAGAAAGACGATCCGCTTGGCTGAGCGCCAAAGGGCATTGTCTTGCTGAAAACACGCCCACCTGAGTGAAGGTGGCTGTAGTGTTTAACGCTTGCGGTCATCTAACTCGGAATTGAAGATTCGCAGGCGATGGGTCAGGTTGTCCTCGTTGATCACGCTGTTGAAATTCTCGAACAGAAACGACAGCGCCTCTCCTTCGTCCAATCCAGCATCACGCGCGAACGCTTTGAGCTTGCGATACCCGTCTTCAGTCATTGCAACGGGAAAGCGGCGGGTTAGTCGAAAACGCTTTGGCATGTGGTTCCTCCGGTAAGCTGGGCCCGGGCAATATCGCCCGGACCCAGACTGAGATCAGAAGTTCGCCGCGTCCAGTGCCATAACCGTGTCCGCGCCCGTCTGGATGCGTGCCAGATGCATGCCTGTAGCAGGCAGGCGGCGCGCCATGTAGAAGCGCCCGGTGTTGATCTTGGTCTCGTAGAACTCCTTGTCCGACGCGCCGCCATCCAGCGCATCTTGCGCGGCTTTGGCCATCTGCGCCCACATCAAGCCCAGGCAAACATGTCCGAACATGTGCATGAAGTCATAAGAACCGGACAGAGCATTGTTGGGGTTCTTCATGCCTTCCTGCATGAAGTACATGCCAGCGGCCTGCAGGTCTTTGGACGCAGCCTTCAGCGGTTCGATGAAGGCCTTGTCATAGGCTTCGTCTTTACCAGCGTTGTCTTTGCAGAATGTCTTGACCATGTCGAAGAACGCCATGACGTGCTTGCCGCCGTCTTGCGCCAGCTTACGACCGACAAGGTCCAACGCCTGAACGCCGTTGGCGCCTTCGTAGATCATCGCGATGCGTGCGTCGCGGGTGTATTGCGACATGCCCCATTCTTCGATGTAGCCATGACCGCCATAGACCTGCTGTGCCTGAACGGTCATGTCATAGCCCTGATCGGTCAAAAAGCCTTTGATGACCGGTGTCAGCAGCGAGATCAGTCCGTCCGCATCTTTGTCGTCAGACCGATGCGCCTTATCGATCATGGTCGCGCCCCACAGGATGAACGCACGCGCACCTTCGGTGAAGCTTTTCTGATCCATCAGATTGCGGCGGATGTCCGGGTGCACGATCAGCGGATCGGCGGGGCCGTCTGGGTTCTTTACACCAGTCACGTCACGGCCCTGCAGGCGGTCCTTGGCGTATTCTACCGCATTCTGGTACGCGGCCTCTGCCTGCGACAGACCCTGCATGCCCACACCCAGACGCGCTTCGTTCATCATGGTGAACATGGCACGCATGCCTTTGTGCTCTTCGCCCAGCAGCCAGCCGGTGGCTTCGTCATAATTCATGACGCAGGTCGAGTTGCCGTGGATACCCATCTTCTCTTCGATCTTGCCGACCGAGACACCGTTACGCTCGCCCGGCGTGCCATCTTCATTGACGATGAATTTAGGCACGATGAACAGGGAGACGCCCTTGATGCCTTCGGGGCCGCCGGGGATCTTGGCCAACACCAGGTGGATGATGTTGTCAGCCATGTCGTGATCGCCGGACGAGATAAATATCTTTTGGCCCGAAATCTTATAGCTGCCATCGCTCTGCGGTTCTGCTTTGGTGCGCATCAGGCCCAGATCGGTGCCGCAATGCGGTTCCGTCAGGTTCATGGTGCCGGTCCATTCGCAGCTGACCATATTGGGCAGGTATTTGTCTTTCTGTTCGTCGGTTCCGTGCGCCAGGATCGCTGACGCCGCGCCGTGCGTCAGGCCCTGATACATCACGAATGCCTGGTTCGCAGCCGAGAACATCTCGCCAACGGCGGTGCCCAGGACGTATGGCATATTCTGACCGCCATACTCTTCCGGCATGTCGAGGCCAGTCCAGCCACCTTCTTTCATCTGCTCAAAGGCGTCTTTGAACCCGGTGGGCGTGTATACGATACCGTTTTCCAACCGGCATCCTTCGGTGTCCCCAACCACGTTCAGCGGGTGCAGAACATTGGTGGCTACTTTGCCTGCTTCTTCCAGAACGGCGCCTGTGAATTCGGCTTCAAGCTCGTTGTACCCCGGAACGTCGGAGTCCGAGATTTTCAGTACGTCGTGCAGAATGAACTGCGTATCTTTGGTTGGCGCGTTGTAGACGGGCATGTGAAGCTCCCTTTAATTCATATGTCCGGGTGATAGGCAGGCGAGGGGGTTACTCGGCAGCCTTTTTGTCTTGTTTGACCGAGGCGATGACTTTCTCGCCCCAGCGCAACTGTTCTTTCAGATCGTCGATCGCCTGGGTCAGTTCCTCACGGCGCGCTTCCATGTCTTCCAGACGCTCGCACGCAATTTCATAGGTGCGTGATATCTGAGTCATCTGTTGGTCGCCGACATGGTAAAGGTCCAGAAGCTGGCGAATTTCTTCCAGGCTGAACCCAAAGCGCTTACCGCGCAGGATCAGTTTCAGGCGGGCACGATCACTTTTGGTGAACAGCCGTTTCTGACCTTCACGGATCGGAAACAAAAGCTCTTTGGCCTCGTAAAACCGCAACGTGCGGGGCGTGACATCATATGTCTCGCACATTTCTCGGATGGTCATCAGATCTTCGGTCATGGTTTCAGCACTCTCGTCACTGGCGTCAATGAAAGTCAGTTGCGCAGTCGATGCGCACGTTACAACATGTAGATGACGTTCACGTAATGTGAACGCTGCGTCACAACAGAAGTTTACGTAACTTCCGCGCGCGTCAAGTCGCGGATTTCCGACTTTTTCGGAATTAACGTAACGGAATTTGTGGGTGCCAATTCCCGCAGAGCGACCCAACACACCTTAAGGCATGGCCGAAGTGTGCGAGAGTCGCTTCATTTTTTGAGTGCGCGATGGTGCGCCAACGGAATCACTCGAGCGATTTGGCAGTCTGGTCGCGCATCTCGGTCAGGGCATCAATTGCCTCGTCCAATTGCTGTTTTTGCTGGTTCAGTTCGACGATCTGCTTATCCGCGACGTCGACAAATGCACGCATTTGGATCTCGTTGCCTTCATTTTCATAGATCAGCAGCCACTGCCGGATATCTTCCAGCGAAAACCCATATTTGCGGCCGCGCAGGATCAAAGTCATGCGTGCGCATTCCCGCGGACCATAATATCGCGATCTGCCTTCCCGATCGGGTTGCAGCAATTCGATGTACTCATAGTAGCGCAGGGTACGTGGAGTCACATCGTACTCGGCGCACATCTCTTTGAATGACAAACGGTTGTCGGACATTCCTGATCTCCTCTGGCGCAGCCTATGTTCTGTCAGCGGCAAGCGCAACCGGCGGGCTTGCTCTTTTGGCGGACACGGGCTCATAAAGGGATAAACCAAAAGAACGGATTCAAGTACATGGTCGACAAAGCCGCAATTGCGCGCCAGTTCATCGAGGCGATCCCGCATGCAAGGGCGTTGGGTCTGAAGCTGACCTCAATCGGAAATGGCGAAGCGGGTATTACAATGCCGTACAGCAAAGAGCTTGTTGGCGATCCGCGCACTGGGGTGATTCATGGCGGCGCTGTTTTCGCCGCACTGGATACCTGTTGTGGTGCCGCCGTCATGAGCCATCCGTCGGCCCCAGGGGGTACGGCGACAATTGACCTGAGGATCGACTATATGCGGGCGGCAACACCGGGACAGACGATAACGACCCAGGCGACATGCTACCACATCACACGGAATGTCGCCTTTGTGCGCGCGACGGCGATGGACGAAGACGATGGTCTTCCGGTGGCCACAGCGGCAGGGTCATTCACGGTGGAGGGTCTGTAATGGCGCGTACTCGCCCGGAACCCGTCCAGGTCGTAAAACAACGCCGGGATGCGGCGCTGAACGCGATTGTCGATGGTGTGCCCTACATTCGGTTCCTCGACATCGGCTTTGATCGCCGCGGTGATGAACTGACTGGTGTTTTGAACTTTGATCAGAAACTGATCGGTAATCCGTTACTGCCCGCATTGCATGGCGGCGTCACGGCGGCGTTTCTAGAAGTCACGGCCGTCATCACGCTGAGTTGGGAGTTCTTGCTGCCCAAGATTGAAAGCGGGGAACTGAATGCCAGTGATATCGCCGACTACGAAAAAGTACGTTTTCCAAAGACCGTCGATTTCACCGTCGACTATCTGCGGTCAGGCCTGCCGCGTGATGCTTACGCGCGCGCGTTTATCAGTCGGGCCGGGCGTCGCTATGCCTCTGTCAGGGTCGAGGCCTGGCAGGACAATCACGCGAAGCTTTTTGCACAGGCTTCGGGGCATTTCCTGATGCCACAGCCCACTACTGACGGAAAATAGAACGCTATGCAGGACGCTTCGGCACCCATTACGCATAAGCGGGTGCTCCGGATTGCAGCGCCGATCGTATTGTCCAATGCGACGGTGCCAATTCTGGGGGCGGTGGATACTGGTGTTGTGGGGCAGTTGGGTCAGGCGGCCCCAATCGGTGCGGTCGGCATGGGAGCCGTTATTCTAGCGACCATCTACTGGGTGTTCGGGTTCTTGCGTATGGGGACAACCGGTCTTGCTGCCCAGGCACGTGGTGCAGGGGACACGGCGGAAACCGGAGCCTTGCTGATGCGCGGGCTATTGTTGGGCGGCGCGGCAGGTTTGTTCTTTATCCTGACACAAGTCTGGTTGTTCTGGGGGGCGTTCGCCCTGTCTCCAGCCAGTCCCGAGGTCGAGTCGCTGACCCGCGCCTATCTGGAGATCCGTATCTGGGGTGCCCCGGCGACGATCGCGCTTTTTGCCGTGACAGGTTGGCTGATCGCGGTAGAGCGCACCAAGGGTGTGTTTGTTTTGCAGATCTGGATGAACGGGCTGAACATCGTTCTGGATCTCTGGTTTGTTCTTGGCCTTGGCTGGGGCGTCGAAGGTGTCGCCATCGCGACGCTGATCGCCGAATGGACCGGGTTGGCGCTTGGTCTCTGGTTGTGCCACGACGCTTTCGCTGGAAATCAGTGGCGCGACTGGCCCAGGATCTTTGACCCAGCGCGTCTGCGCCGAATGATGCAGGTGAACGGCGACATAATGGTGCGTTCGGTGCTTTTGACCGGCGCATTTACCACTTTTTTGTTTGTTGGTTCCGATCTGGGGGACGTCAATCTGGCGGCAAATCAGGTGCTGCTGCAATTTCTTGAGATCACGGCTTTTGCCTTGGACGGTTTCGCCTTCTCTGCCGAGGCGCTGGTGGGCAGTGCGGTCGGCGCGCGTGATCGGGCCCAGGTACGGCGCGCGTCGATCATGGCCTCGCAATGGGGCGTCGGAGGTGCGTTTGCCCTGGGTCTTGTGTTTTTTCTGACCGGACCATCCCTGATTGATCTGATGTCAACCTCACCTGAAGTACGGGTTGCCGCGCGCGAGTTTCTGCTCTGGGCGGCCCTTGCACCGGTGATCGGCGTAGCCAGCTGGATGTTCGACGGTATCTATATCGGGGCGACCTGGACCTGCGCCATGCGACAGGCGATGATCCAGTCCGTCGCGATCTATGTGGTGGCCCTGTTCCTGCTGGTGCCGACGTTCGGCAACCATGGGCTTTGGGCCGCGCTGATGGTCCTGAACATCGTGCGCGGGGTCACGTTGGGTTGGCGTTACCCTAAGCTGGAAGCGCAGATCGCTTAAAGCAGCGACAGCAGGTTTTCGGGCGGACGACCAATCGCGGCCTTGTCACCGGCAATGGCCAGAGGACGCTCGATCAGGATGGGGTTTTCCGCCATAGACTGGATTAGGTCATCATCGGGTGTCGTTTTCGTCAAGCCTAGTTCCTTGAACCGCTTTTCGCCTGTTCGCATCATCTCGATGGCCGGAATTCCCAATTGGGACAGCACCGCGCGCAGCTCATCAGACGACGGCGCATCCTCCAGATACTTCCGAACCTTGACGGTCGCACCTTTTTCTTCCAGCAACGCCAGACCTGTGCGGGATTTTGAACAGCGCGGGTTATGCCAATATTCAATCACAGCCAGTCCTCTCTTTTGCTGCCAACCGCCTCTGCGACCGAAGTGAACCCGTCTTGCGCCAGCAGTTCATCCAGACCTTCGGCAATTTCTGCGGCCAATGAAATGCCGCCATAGACCATGGCCGTATAGAACTGCACAGCCGAAGCCCCGGCGCAGATCTTGGCGTAAGCCTGCTTTGCCGTCCCGATCCCGCCAACGCCAATCAATGGGATTTGCCCGTCGGTCAACTGGCTAAGACGTGCCAGAACGCGGGTCGATTTCTGGAATAACGGTGCGCCGGACAGACCGCCTGCTTCACCCTTATGGGCACTGCGCAGACCTTCGCGTGACAGGGTCGTGTTGGTGGCAATCACCGCATCCACGCCGGTTTCGCGGGCCACATCGGCGATGTCTTGCAATTCGCCTTTGGTCAGATCCGGGGCAATCTTCAGGAAGATTGGCAAGGGGCGGGGCAGTGCGTTGCGCGTCTCAATCACGCCGCTGAGTAAAGCACTCAGGGCCGCCTTGCCCTGAAGATCACGTAGTTTTTCCGTATTCGGGGATGAGACGTTGACCGTGGCAAAATTGAGATGCGCGGCGCAATGGGCCAGGACCTTGGCGAAATCGCCGGGGCGGTCGTCGCTGTCTTTGTTGGCACCCAGGTTCAAGCCAATCACCGCGTCCTTTGGACGGTCAGCCAGACGGCGGGCCATGACCTCCATGCCTTCGTTGTTGAATCCGAACCGGTTGATGGCGGCCATGTCCTGGGTCAGGCGGAACAGGCGCGGTTTCGGGTTGCCGGGCTGCGGACGTGGGGTCACGGCGCCGACCTCGATAAACCCGAACCCTGCGCGGGACAGAGGCGCAAGAACCTCACCATTCTTGTCGAATCCTGCGGCCAGGCCAACGGGATTCGGCAGGTCCAATCCCGCCACTTCGGTGCGCAATCGACTGGAGGTCACTGGACCCGGCGCAGGGGCCAATCCGGCCTTTAGCGCCTTGATCGATAATCCGTGGGCTGTCTCAGGATCCAAGCGGTGCAGGGCTGCCAGCCCCAGTTTTTCAGTCAGTTTCATCCGAATGCCTCTCCGCCACCCGTAAGGGCGCATCGTATAAGGCGCGAGGTTTCGACGGCGGCTTGGCGGTGCACCACAGCTTTTTGGTAAACCGGGTCCGTCACCATTTCCAGAAACGCATTCGCACTGGGATAGCGGACGATGAACACTGCGTCCCAGTCTTCGTCCTGCGGGCCGATCAGTGTCGTCTGAAACACGCCACGCCACAAGATTGATGCGCCAAGGCGCGCTATGATCGGAGCGGTTTCCGAGCCGTACTTGCCGTAAGCCTGCGCGCCGGTCAGCCCGACATCTGCGAGTTTGTGCCCTGCGGGATACTCAGCAGCGTCGCGGAACTTCACCAAGTTCAGCATCTCGATCGGGTGGTCCCGATCAAGGTCCTTGAAGGCCTCAAACTGGGCGCGGTCCGGATCGACAAAATTGGTCATTCCATATCCTTCGGAAACTGGTGAGCGGTTCCATCGAAGGGCAGGGCGCGCGACCAGACAATATCGGTCATTTTGATCTGCCGGTATAGATGCGGGAAAAGCGCGCCACCGCGCGAAACCTCCCATTTTAGATCGTCGCCCATCGCATCAGCGTCGCATGCCAGCAGGGTCAGCCCTTCGACACCGGCAAAGTGTTTGGCGGCTGTTTCTGCGGCCTGCTTGGCGGTCGAGAAATGAACAAACCCGTCAGAGACATCTATCGGAGCCCCGTCTGATGCACCTTGTGCCTGTAGCGTGGCCCATTCATCGGCCCGAAAAATTTTGTAAATCAGCATGCGGTCGTGATGCACCGGGCCACGGGCAGAATCAAGCCGGATTTCCCCCTTTGACTCTCGGCGTTGCGCGTCGCAACATCTCCGCAATTAACAATAGGGAGTTAAACTATGCTCACCCGTCTTTTGACATCTGCCGCCGCGCTCAGCCTTACCGCAGGCATGGCATTTGCCGAGTACAAGCTGACGATTCTGCACACCAACGATTTCCACTCGCGTTTTGAGCCGATCAACAAATACGACAGCGGTTGCGGTGATGAAGACAACGCCGAGGGCAAGTGCTTTGGCGGTTCCGCGCGCTTGGTCACTGCGGTCGAGGAGGCGCGTGGCCGTGCCGAAAACTCGATTCTGGTTGATGGCGGAGACCAGTTCCAGGGATCGCTGTTCTATACCTATTACAAGGGCAAGGTCGCGGCCGAGTTCATGAACAAGCTGGGCTACAACGCGATGACCGTGGGTAACCACGAATTCGACGACGGCCCCGAGGTTCTGCGCGGCTTTATCGACTCGGTCGATTTCCCTGTTCTAATGTCCAATGCGGATATTGCGGACGAAGAGTTGCTGACCGACAAGATCAAGAAATCCACTGTGATCGAAGTGGGTGGCGAAAAGATCGGCCTGATTGGCCTGACACCGATCGACACTGATGAGCTTGCCTCGCCCGGTCCGAATATCTCGTTCTCGGACCCGGTGCCTGCGGTTCAGGCTGAGGTGGATAAGCTGACCGGTGAAGGCGTCAACAAGATCATCGTTCTCAGCCACTCGGGCTACGGTGTGGATCAGCGCGTTGCGCAGGAAACCACCGGAGTTGACGTGATCGTAGGTGGCCACTCGAACACATACCTGTCGAACACCTCGGACAAGGCCGCCGGCCCGTACCCGACCGTGGTAAACGGCGTGCAGATCGTTCAGGCCTATGCCTACGGCAAATTCTTGGGTGAGCTGAATGTGACCTTTGACGATGACGGCAACGTGGTCGAGGCTGCTGGCGAGCCGCTGATCATGGACAACACGGTCACCGAGGATCAGGCCGCTCTGGATCGTATTGCCGAACTGGCCGTGCCATTGGATGAAATCCGCAACAAGGTGGTTGCAAACTCTGCCGATGCCATCGAAGGCGACCGCGCTATTTGCCGCGTCCAGGAATGCCAGATGGGCAACCTTGTGGCCGACGCAATGTTGGCACGCGTCGCGGATCAGGGCGTTAAGATTGCGATTGCCAACTCGGGCGGTCTGCGGGCTTCGATCGATCCGGGCGACGTGACCATGGGCGAAGTGCTGACCGTGCTGCCGTTCCAGAACACGCTGTCGACCTTTGAGATCAGCGGCCAAGGCGTCATCGATGCGCTGGAAAACGGCGTCAGCCAGGTGGAAGAGGTCAAAGGCCGCTTTCCGCAGGTTGCTGGCCTGACCTTCACCTGGGACCCGGCCGTTGCGCCGAACGAAGGGCGTATCGCTGAGGTCATGGTTGCCGACGGAGACGGGTTTGTTCCCATCGATCCGGCCGCGACTTATCTGGTGGTCACCAACAACTACGTCCGCAATGGCGGTGACGGCTACAAGATGTTCTCGGGCGACGACAAGAACGCCTATGACTTCGGCCCCGATCTGGCAGATGTAACGGCGGAATACCTGGCCGAAAACGCGCCTTACACGCCCTATCTGGATGGGCGGATCAAGCAGAAGTAAATCTGCTTCGATAAACAAACTAAAAGGCCGCGTTTGACGCGGCCTTTTCAGTCTTATGGACAGAAACGGCTTGATGGTGTTCCACTCGGTATCGGCGCGGGCGACATTAACCTACAATTTCTGAAAAAGGGACAAGGCCTATGTGCGGACGGTTTGCCGTAACACTTCCCAACGATGCAATGGCACAGCTTTTTTCGGCGCGCCCAGCTAACACTTTGCCAGCGGTGCCGAATTTCAACGTCTGCCCGACCAATCAGGTGCATGTGGTGCGCGCGGGCGAAAACGGGCGCACGCTTGATCCGCTGCGCTGGGGGTTTTTGCCCCATTGGTACAAGGCCGAAAACGCAGGACCTCTGTTGATCAACGCGCGGGCGGAAACGCTTGCCGAAAAGCCCGCCTTTCGCGCTGCATGCCGGGAACGCCGCTGCCTGATCGCCGCGACGGGGTTCTATGAATGGACCAAGACGAAACAAGGCGACCGGTTACCGCGGTACATTTTCCGTCAGGACAACGCACTGATTGCCTTTGCCGGTGTTTGGCAGGATTGGGGGCCTGAAGATGCGCGGCAGGGCACCTGCGCGATTGTCACGACGAAGGCCAACCGTCACCTCAGCGCAATCCATCACCGAATGCCTTTGATCTTGGAACCTGATGACTGGCCCTTTTGGCTGGGCGAGGCCGGAAAAGGGGCCGCGCGTCTGATGCAGACAGGGGACGAAGATGTCCTCAGCTATCATCGCGTCAGCCCGGCCGTGAATTCGAACCGCGCCAGCGGGCCGGAATTGATTGAACCGATCGAAGTTTAGCCCTGCCTTTTCATTCACGGCATTGCGGGATAGATCTCTGACATGGTTCTGAAATTCGACAGCCTGCCCGATCTCTATGCGCATGAATTCGATACAGTGATCGACGTGCGCAGCCCGGCGGAATTTGACGAAGACCACCTTCCTGGCGCTATCAGCCTGCCCGTTCTCGACAACGAAGAACGCGCCCGCGTCGGCACGATCTATGTTCAGGAAAGTCCGTTTCTGGCCCGTAAACTGGGGGCTGCGCTGGTGTTTCGGAATGCGGCCAATCACATCGAGAACAACCTGTCCCATCATGAGGGCGGATGGCGGCCGTTAGTTTACTGCTGGCGCGGCGGGCAAAGATCGGGTTCGTTCACATGGATGCTGCAACAGATCGGCTGGCGGGCCGAAGTGGTCGAGGGTGGCTATCGCAGCTATCGCCGGTTGGTGAAACGGTATCTCTATGATGACCCGCTGCCGCATCACCTGATTGCGCTGGACGGATATACCGGCACGGCGAAGACCGAACTATTAGTGCATCTTGCGGCTCGCGGCGTTCAGATTCTGGATCTAGAGGGGCTGGCCAACCACCGTGGGTCCTTGCTGGGTGATATGCCCGGTGGACAACCCAGCCAAAAGGCGTTCGAGTCTGCCCTTTCGTCTGCGCTGTGCCGTCTGGACATGTCGCGCCCCGTGGTGGTTGAGGCGGAGTCGTCCAAAATCGGGTCTTTGATCCTGCCGCCGACGCTTTGGGCGGCCTTGCGCCAAGCCCCGCGCATCCAGGTCACAGCCTCCATTCAGGCGCGTTCGAACTACTTGGTATCCGCCTATGATGACGTTCTGTCGGACTCTGACCGCCTGCGCGACCGCCTTTCCCCGCTGCGGTTTCACCGCGGGCATGACGTGGTGGACGGTTGGCTGGACATGATTGAGGCTGGTAACAAACGCGCACTGACACAGGCGTTGATCGAGCAGCACTATGATCCTGCATATGCCAAATCTGCCCGAGTGCGCAGTTCAGAGGTTATCGCGAATATCCATGCGTCGGCGCTGGATCATGCTGGCGTGTCTGCAACAGCAGCGCAGATCGATGCCATCCTGGATCAGGTTTGAACCCGAAGCCCCGGTGCATCGGTCATGTGCCCAATGATTACGGCAGGATATCCCACTTCGCACAAAGCTTCGCAGATCATCTGTCCTTGATCCGCTGGTACCGCGGCCAGTAAGCCTCCGGCAGTCTGAGGATCATACAGCAGGTCAGCTTTGCCGCCCGTCGGTAATTCGGGCGTAATCGCTCGATTGTCTTCGAACAAGGTTGACCGGATACCCTGCGCGGCCAGTTCCCGCGCGCCATCCATTACCGGAACTGCCGCAAGATCCAGGGCGGCACCGCAATCCGAGGCCTCGGTCATGCCCAGCAGGTGCCCCGCCAGACCAAATCCCGTTACATCGGTCATCGCATGTGCATCTGCCAATACTTCCGAAGCCCGGCCTTGTGGCTGCACCATATTTGCAAGGCCCGCCGCAACCCATTCGCCCTTTGCTGCGCCCGCCATCTCTGCCGCCATCAGAACGCCGCTGCCTAACGGTTTTGTCAGGATCAGGGCATCACCGGGTCTGGCGCCGGTCAGTGTGATCGGGTCGGCGTCGCACAGACCGGTCAGGGTGAACCCGATCGTCATCTCGTCACCCATCGAGCTGTGCCCGCCGACAATTTCGGCCCCGGCGGTACGGATGACGTCGCTGGCCGTGGTCATAATCTCGGCCATGGTGCGACGCTGAAGGGTCGGCGACATGCGGGGCAGGATGATCGTCGTCGTGGCGGCCTGCGGGAGGGCACCCATGGCCCAGATGTCCCCAAGGGCATGAACCGCTGCAATGCGCGTCATCAAGGCGGGATCGTCCACGAAGCCGCGCAGATGGTCCGAGGTCATGACCTGCCGGGCACCCCCGGTCTGCAACAGGGCAGCATCATCGCCGGGCAGTGGTGTCACGTCCGCACGAACAGGGGTGGGCAGATCGGCAAGCGCGGATTGCAACGCGCCGCGCCCGACCTTGGCACCACAGCCCCCGCACATGGGTTTGTCGCCCAAGGCTTCGGTCAAACCGGCCGCGTGATGGCGGGGCAAGGACGGAGGCTTCATCTGCGGCAGGTTGCGAAACTTGTCCATAAAGTTTTGATCGATGTGGTTTTTCCATTTCCACATCAACGGCCCGCTGAACGAGGTCCCCAGCCGTTCTCCCAGTGCAGACTTGCTGCCTAATGAAATCAGCTTGAGGTAATCTTTTTGCGGCTCATACCGCCGCATGGCATCTGACCCTAAGGCGGCCCTTAGGTTTTGGAATAGTACGGGGGCTTCGCGCACCGCGTAAACTCCGGCTTTGGGGCGGGGGTTTTCGGTCAGATGTGCGCAATCACCCGCCGCAAAAATGGCCGGGTCGCTGGACTGCAATTGCGCGTTGACGCGGATGAAGCCATCCTGAAGATCCAGCCCTGTATTCGCTATCCAGTCATACGGTTTTGCACCGGCTGCGCCGGTCACAAAGCTGGCCGGGATTTGGCGACCATCCTCTAGCGCGACGTGATCCTGAGCGATGTGCGAAACAGATGCCCGTTCGATCACTTCGATGCCCAGATCAGCCATCGCTTTGCGAATGGTCTGCGCGGACTTGGGATTTGTCGCCGTCAGGGCATGTGCATTGTCAATCAGGGTCAGGTGCGCGCTGCGCCCCTTGGTGCGCAAGGCAAAGGCCATAGCCATGATAAGCTCGGCCCCGGCCACCCCGCCGCCGATCACCGCGACCGTAGCATCACCTGATCCTTCCAGGTACTCTGCCCATCTGGCAGCAAACGGGCCCAACGGTTTGGCCGGAACCGCATGCTGGTCAAAGCCGGGCAGGGCGGGCATGTCCGATGTAATCCCCACATTGACCGATGCTACATCAAACGCCACCGGGGGACGGTCTGGCACATGAACCTCGCGCCGGTCTGGGTCGATGCCGGAAACCGCGCCCAGAATGATCCGCGCGCCGGCAAAGCGGGCCAGTTTGACCAGATCTATGTTCAGGTCCTGACGTGCGTAGTGCCCGGCGACAAAGCCCGGCAGCATTCCCGAATATGGCGCGGTGGGGCCGGGGTTGATCACCGTCACCCGTGCGCCGGGCAGGGGGTTCATGCCCCACTTGCGCAGCAACAATGCATGGGTGTGACCGCCGCCGATTAGAACCAGATCGCGGGTTAGGGGCAGCGGTGGGTGGTGCATCAAACTCAGGACTTGCTGTGATCAGGGACGTCTTCGACTTGCTCAACCGCGTGCGTGGCCCAAAGTTCATCCTCGCCCGCATCCGGCAGATCGCTGGGCTTTTCATGACGGTGAATGTGCCATTTGGCAATGAACAGGGCCGTGATCGGCGCGGTCAGGAACAGGAACAGAGTGATCAGAAGCTCGTGCAGCGACAAGTGCTGTTCGATCAGAACCGAGTGGCAGATCGATGCCAGCAACACGCCACCCACGCCCAGGGTCGTCGCCTTAGTGGGTGCGTGCAGGCGCGACATAGGATCTTTCAGCTTGATCATACCGTAGGACCCGACAAAGCCGAAGATGCCTGAGATGACCAGGAAGAAGGCGATCAGAAGTTCTACGATGAATCCCATTCCACCCTCACTCGATGATATTGCCACGCAGCATGAAGCGCGCGTAGGCAACCGTTGAGACAAAGCCCAGCATGGCAATGATCATGGCAGATTCGAAGAATACCTCGGTTCCTAGGGTCAGACCATAGAGGATCAAAAGCGCGATCGTGTTGATGACCATCGTATCCAGCGCAAGAACGCGGGTGCCGACGCCGTCCGCAGTGATGATCCGCCAAAGGCACATCATAATGGCCGCGCCGAAGCAGGCGAATGCAAAAGCGATTGCAATGTCGATCATTCGAAAATCTCCTTCAGGCGACGTTCGTAGCGGCTTTTGATCTGGTCGCGCACGGCATCGGGGTCGGGGGCATCCAGGCAATGAACCAACAGATTGTGACCTTGCGCTGACAGGTCGCTGCTGACGGTGCCGGGGGTCATGGTGATCGTACCTGCCAACACTGTGATAGCCTCAGGTGTGCGCAATTCCAGCGGGATCGAGATCCAGGCCGGCTGTCGATCTGCGTCGCGTTTGAACAGGATAATCCGGGCAACGGTGATGTTCGCGATCACGATGTCCCAAAGCACAACCAGGATGTATTCAACGACCATGGGCCAGTTGCGCAGCTTTGGGCGATCAGGCCAGTAGGGCTGTGTGATGAAGGGAATGATGATGCCCAGGATCAGGCCAAAGACCAGCGAATTCAGCGTCAAGTTATTGGCCAGCAGGACCCACACGATGGTCAGCAGGAATGTCAGATGCGGGTGCGGAAATATTCGGTGCAGAAGTCTGATCATGTGTCGCCTCCCAATACGGCTGCGATGTAGTTCTCAGGTGTGAACAATTGCTCGGCCGTTTTATTGGTATACTCCAGCGTAGGTCCCGCAAACAGGGTCAGCAGCACAAGGCCGATCGCCATTGCGCATACGGCGGTGAAAGCCAGCCCGGGGTTGGGCTCGGGCGCTGGCGCGGGCGGGGTTTCTTTTTCGTTTTCAGGGTCCATTTCCGTGTTGTGCTGGGCATCATGGCTTTTCCAGAAGATCAACGAGCCCGCTCGGGCAAGGCCAACAATGGTGACGAAGGAACCGATCAGGATTACGGCCCAGATGGCGTTTGCATCTGGTGCGTCCCGTGCGGCGTCAAGCACCAGCAGTTTGCCGACAAAACCCGATAGCGGCGGCATGCCCGCCAGCGCAATGGCCCCCACAAAAAACAGAGCCGATATCAGACCCGTTTGTGGCATTGGTGCAGTTGGGGCAATCGCGCCGCCCCGGCGTTCCATCACCAGATCGGCGACCAGGAACATAAGCGCTGTGGCCAGGGTCGAATGATACACGTAATACAGTGCCGCTGCTGTGGCCGTCTCAGTGAATAGCGAGATCGCAATCAGCAACGTTCCCATCGAGGTGATAGCACAGAACGCTACCATGCGCGCAATATGCTGTGTTCCCAGAATGCCGATGGCACCAACGGCCAGCGTCACCAAAGCGGCGGGTTGCAACCAAGCGCCAACAAGCCCCTGCGTAGCCTCAACCTCTGGGCCGAAGCCCAGCGTGTACATCCGCAGGATCGAGTAGGCACCGACCTTGGTCATGATCGCAAATAGGGCGGCCACAGGCATGGGCGCGCTGGCGTAGCTCGCCGGTAGCCAGAAGTGCAGCGGCAAGACAGCGGCTTTGATGCAAAACACCAGTAGCAGCAAAACCGCACCAACCCTTAGCAGGGCGGTGTCATCCGCTGGCAACTCAGCCACCCGCACCGCCAAGTCGGCCATGTTCAACGTTCCGGTCACAGCATAAAGCGTGCCTAAAGCAAACAGGAACAGGGTGGACCCCAGCAGGTTATAGGCCACATATTGCACCCCGGCTTTCAGCCGTACTGCACCGCCCCCATGCGTCATCAGGCCATAGGACGCGATCAACAGAACTTCGAAGAACACGAACAGGTTAAAGGCATCACCGGTCAAGAATGCGCCACAGACACCCATCAGTTGAAAGTGGAACAGGGCGTGAAAATGTTTACCCCGGTCGTCCCAGCCAGAGGCGATAGCATACAGCACGATCGGCAAAGCCAACAGCGCTGTCAGAAGCACCATCATGGCCGATAGCCGGTCCAACACCAGAACGATGCCAAAGGGCGCAGGCCAGTTACCCAGTTCATAGACCTGAATGTCGCCACCCGCAGCCTGCGCGGTGATGGTCAGGGCAATACCAATAAGGGCCACCACCCCAGCGACCGAAAAGATGCGTTGCAGGTCCAGGTGAAAGCGCAGGACCATGATGATGAACGGGGCCAGGATCGCGGGCAGGACGATTGGCGCAACGATCCAATGGTTCATGCGTCTTCTCCCGGCGCGTCAACGCTGTCATGGGCGTTCATGTCGATATGGTCATCCTTCGAGGACAGGTAGGCGCTGAGTGCGATCATCACGATCACAGCGGTCATTCCGAACGAGATCACGATGGCCGTCAGCACCAAAGCCTGCGGCAGCGGATCGGTATAGGGCACCTCTTTGTATTTGTTCAAAACAGCAGGCGCGTCCAAAGCCAATCGGCCCGTTGCGAACAGGAACACGTTCACGGCGTAAGTCAGCAGAGACAGGCCCAGAATGACAGGGAAGGTCCGGCGGCGCAGGATCAGGAATATCCCGGCAGCAGTCATGACGCCAACGGCAGAGGCTACGAGCGCTTCCATCAGACCTGCTCCTTGCTTTCTTCTTCTTGCGGCGGATTGTCTCGCAATGGGTTGATATCCATCGGGAATTCCTGCGCCATACCCGGTTGCCACGCAAATCGGGACAGGCTGTCCAGCGCCAGCATCACGGCCCCTAGAACAGCCAGGAAAACGCCAGTGTCGAACAGGATGGCGGTGGCCCATTCGAACTCTTCCAGCGGTGGCCAGTGAATATAGCCAAAATCGCTGGTCAGGAACGGACGATCGTTAAACCACGCACCCAGACCAGTAGCGGCGGCAATCAGCACGCCCCAGCCGATGGAGCCATGGTAGTAGAACCTCTGGCGTTCGATGGCCCAAGTATAACCGCTGGCCATGTATTGCATCAGGAAGGCGATCGCGACGACAAGGCCCGCGATGAAGCCTCCGCCCGGCTGATTGTGGCCGCGGAAAAAGATATAAGCCCCGACCATCAGCGCGATGGGCATCATCATTCGGGTCACGACCACCATCATCAACGGATGCGAGTCCCCCGACTGTGGCCAATGCGGTTTCCGGTTCAGCAGGTAGCTGCGGACATTGGTGCCCAGAACGGCCTCGGTCAGGGCAAAGATGATAAGCGCGGCAATGCCCAGAACGATGATTTCGCCAAAGGTATCAAAGCCCCTGAAGTCCACGAGGATGACGTTGACCACATTGGTGCCGCCACCACCTTTGTAAGAATTCGCCAGATGGAATTCCGAAATCGTCGGAAAGGCAAAATCCCGCAGCAGCAGCGCATAGATCAACGCGCCCGAACCAATGCCCGCCACGACTGAGATTGCAGCGTCGCGCCAGCGGCGCGCGGCGCTGCTGTCCCACGGCGTATCCGTGGGCAGGAAGTTCAGTGACAGCAGCAGCAGGATCATCGTGACCACTTCGACCGAGATCTGCGTCAGCGCCAGATCCGGGGCAGACAGATAATTGAAGGCCATCGAAACGATCAGGCCGACAACACCAATCAACACCAGCGACAACAGGCGATTGCGGTGGAACCACATAATCGCCAGCGTTGCACCCACAAGGCAGATCCATCCGATGATCGGAATGATCTGCGGTGGCAACGGTTCTCGCGTTTCGGGACCAATCGTGCCGGTTGTATAGGCATAATAACCCAGCGCGAGGGTGAAACCGATCATAATGATCGCGTAACGGCTGAGGACGCCGTTATGCAAAGTATCGGTGATCAACCGACTGAGTCTTGTCAGCACGCCGATCACAGTGTCAAAGATCACCTTGGCCTCGGGGCGTGGCAGGGCATTCCAGATTTTCTCTTCATGCCGATGCAAGCTCAGCAGGAACAAACCGCCCAGTGTCGCGACCACGGACATATAGAGGGCAGGCGTAAAGCCGTGCCACAATTTCAGCGAATAATACGGCAGCTTCTCACCGCCAATGACCGCGCTGGACACAACAGCGACCAATGGGCCCACGATGGCGGCAGAGTTCAGCCCGATCAGTACCACCAGCACGACAAGGAAGGCAGGCGCCAGCCACAGACCGACGGGTGGATCATGCGGATGGGCCGGGTAATCATGACGCTCCGGACCCAGGAACACGTGGCTGACAAACCGGAAGGAATAGGCCGCTGAAAACAGCGCCGCCAACAATGCCAGACCCGGCACAAGATAATGAGAGTGCAGCCATGTGGTGTGAACGGTCTCTTCCAGCATCATTTCCTTGGACAGAAACCCGTTCAGGGGTGGTATGCCCGCCATCGACAGGGCAGCGATTGTGCCAATCGTAAAGGTGATCGGCATCAGATGGCGTAGGCCACCCAGACGTTTGATATCCCGCGTACCGGTTTCGTGATCCACGATCCCTGCGGTCATGAACAGCGCTGCCTTGAACGTGGCGTGGTTGATGATGTGAAAGATTGCAGCCACGGCGGCGATCTTTGTGCCAAAGCCCAGCAACATGGTGACCAGCCCCAGATGCGACACGGTTGAAAATGC
This sequence comes from Ruegeria sp. Alg231-54, assembly GCF_900143525.1. Lineage (GTDB taxonomy): Bacteria > Pseudomonadota > Alphaproteobacteria > Rhodobacterales > Rhodobacteraceae > Ruegeria. The sequence continues at coordinate 40,473 of NZ_FREZ01000005.1, forward strand.
CAGCAAAGCCTTCAGATCATCCTTGAAAAGCGCAATCACCGCGCCCATCAGCATGGTGATAAGTCCAGTTGTGGCAACAATGTAGAACCAAGCGTCGGTGCCGGCCAAAACGGGCCACATCCGGGCCATCAGGAACAACCCGGCCTTCACCATGGTGGCCGAGTGCAGGTAGGCAGAAACCGGTGTCGGGGCCGCCATGGCGTGGGGCAGCCAGAAATGGAATGGGAATTGCGCCGACTTGGTAAAGCAACCTAGCAGGATCAGGATCAACGCGGGCAGGTAATAGGGTGACGCCTGGATCAGCTCTTTGTTCTGCAAAATTACGCTTAGGTCATAAGACCCGACGATATTGCCCAGGATCAGCATCCCGGCGATCATCGCCAACCCGCCAGAGCCGGTCACTGCAAGCGCCATCCGCGCACCTTGACGTCCTTCGGGCAGGTGTTTCCAATATCCGATCAACAGGAAGGAGCTAAGCGATGTAAGCTCCCAAAAGATAAGCAAAAGCAGTATGTTGTCCGACAGAACAATCCCGACCATCGCACCCTGAAACAGCAGAAGATAGGTGTAGAACTGCCCCATCGGGTCTTCGCGCGAGAGGTAAAATCGTGCGTAGAGGATGATAAGTAACCCGATACCAAGTATCAGCAAGGCAAACAAAAACCCCAAGCCATCCAGCATGAAATTTGCGTTCAATCCAAGCGCTGGTATCCACTCGAACCGGGCGGTCACAACATCGCCTCGCATCACAGACGGGATGTGGATCAACAGACCCATCAGCGCCAGAAATGTGGTCAACCCAGCAGCAGAAGCAGCTGCATTTCGTCCTGCCCTGATCAGAAGAGCTGGAAAAACAGCGCCGAGAAAAGGAAGGGCCGCGATGAGGAATAGGGACAAGTGCGATACTCCGTTCTGGGCGGTCAAGTAGTACTGATTTTGTAAGGATAATTTTCTTACTGTCCAGCTAATACAACTCATTTGCCGCGCGCCAACACAGCGAGGTTGCGGCTTTTGCCTGCAAAAATGACGTGAACTTGAACTGCCAGGATAAATTCGGCGCGGATTCCAAATCTGCGCTGTGATAGAAACCCGGTGTCAGGTCAGGAGGGTGCGACGTGGCCCGAAACTTAAACCGATCCCGCAGGTGGATCTTGATTGGAGGCTGTGCCGCAGTGGCGGGGGGATTTGCGATACGCGAATACTGGCTTATTCCGCCTGACTATTCGGGACGGCAACTTAGCGTGCAGGATGCACATACGCAGGCCGTGGCCGGAGATGTGTTGTTGCTGGACATTCGCACCCCGAAGGAATGGCAGTCCACCGGGATCGGAGAGGGCGCCCAATCTTTGGACATGCGCCGTGATGATTTCATTCCCGCTCTGACGCAGCTCGTCAAAGGTCACAAGGGCGCGGCAATTGCGTTGATCTGTGCGCGGGGCGTGCGTTCGGCGCGGTTGAGCAACCGGCTGACCGAGGCAGGATTTACGAATGTTATTGATGTGCCCGAAGGCATGTTGGGGTCGGCCGCTGGGCCGGGATGGGTGCGCACCGGATTGCCGGTTCGCGACTACGACAGGAGTGCAGTATGATCCGGGAATTAACACTGGCAACGGGTTTGGCGCTGGTCGGGCAGTCGGGGCTGGCCGCCTGTGCCGATCTGGAGGGTATGTGCGAAACCGCCTCGGGCGGATACCATATCGAACTGCCAAAGGATGAGAATCCACCGCTGGTGGTGTTTCTGCACGGCTATGGTGGCACCGCCACCGGTACGTTGAAAAACCGTGGAATGGTGGAACCGCTGCTGGAGCGCGGCTACGCTGTAATGGCGCCAGAAGGGTCGGAGCGCAACGGGCGGCAAAGCTGGAACTTCTTTCCGGGCTGGGAAGGGCGCGATGAAACCGCATTTTTGACCGAGGCTGTTGAGGATGCCGCGGATCGGTTTGGCGTGGATACGGACCGGGTCGTTCTGGGCGGATTCTCGGCAGGGGCGTTCATGGTCTACTACCTTGCCTGCGCCGCGCCCGATACGTTCTCGGCCTATGTGCCCGTCTCTGGAGGGTTCTGGCGTCCGGATCCTGAATCTTGCGATGGCCCGGTTCGGATGTTCCACACCCATGGCTGGACGGATAACGTGGTGCCGCTGGAAGGGCGCTTGCTGGGCGGTGGCCGGTTTCATCAGGGCGATATCTTTGCCGGACTTGAGATTTGGCGCGTTGCAAATGGATGTGTCGATACCAAGCCCAGCGGGTTCTCGACCACCGGCCCTTTCATGCGCCGATATTGGAGCGGGTGTGACGACGGCAGCGCGCTGGAATTTGCGCTGTTTCCCGGTGGTCATACGGTTCCCAAAGGCTGGGCCGATATGATGATCGATTGGTACGAAGGTTTGCCGGGTGGGTGATCACTCGGCGGGGGTCATTACGCCCTTTCCCTCGATCACATTCTTCAGCTCATCCCTGTAGCGGCGGGCTGAACGTGTGATTGCGGGCTCGTTATAGTCCTCTTTCATACCAACCATACGGCGGGCTGCTCCGGCCGATACGCCGCTGAGCGCGGACAAAGGAATCGCAAAGGCAAGGCTGATCGCAATCGGGGCCAACCAGACTGATACAAGACCGGACAGGATGCCCACGCTAAGGGCCGCGCCGCTGATCGTTTCGACCGTGTGGCAAAGGATCAGCGTGCGCAGACCATAGCTGCCGCCATCCCGCGCCTGAGGGGACCAGCCCTTTTGGATACCAAACGTGGTGCGAATGACGGCGATCATCTGTTGCACCATCAGAATAGGGGCGTAGAGGATCGACAGAACAACCTCGGCCAGGAATGAGGTCAGGAATTTGCGCCCGCCACCGAATTCGGCATAGCGCACTCCGCTGAGTGGCAGGGCCAGAACACCCAAGACCTTTGGCGCAAGCAGCATCGCATACATGACCAGAATGATCAGCACATGGCGGGTTTCCGTCATCTCAGGCCATTGCGGGAACAGTGGATTGTCTGGGCTGAAATAATGCAGGACCGAGGCATCCTCACCCTGACCAATAAGTGCCCACATCACCAGCAGCGCAAACCACAGCGGCGACATCAGATATCCGACTGCGCCGTGGAACATGTGGAACCGTGACACCGACTGGAACCCGGCTGAGCCCAACAGTTTCAGGTGCTGCAAATTGCCCTGACACCAGCGCCGATCGCGCAGGGCGTGATCAATTAGTGTCGGCGGCGTTTCTTCATAGGACCCGCGAATGCGGGGCAGGAACCGCACACCCCAACCGGCCCGACGCAACAGACCGGCCTCGACGAAGTCATGGCTCATGATCAGTTTTTCCTGACCGTTCAATGCCCGCAGTTTTGGCAAACCCGCGCAATTGGCGAATGCTTGGGTGCGGATAATGGCGTTATGACCCCAATAGTTGCCTTCCTGCCCGCACCAGCGTGCAAGCCCTTCGGCAAAAGCAATCCCATAGACGCCATTGGCGAATTGCTGCATCCGCGCAAAGACCGATTGTGCACCGATCAGCTGAGGATAGCTCTGAATCAATCCAGCGCCCGGGTCCCGCGCCAACGCATCGGTCAATCGGGCGATGGCGCGACCGGTCATCAGACTGTCTGCGTCCAAAACCAGCATCGCATCCCACTCGGCACCCCAGCGGCTGACCCAGTCGGCGATGTTGCCAACCTTGCGGTCGGTGTTTTGTTCGCGACGGCGATAATATAATTCCAGCCCGGGGGCGAGGGTGGTACGCAGCGCCTCGACACTGGCTTGCTCCTGTGCCGCGATCTCGGGGTCGCGCGTGTCCGAGAGGATGAACATGGCATAGTGATGCTGCCCACCGCGCGCCTGCAAATCTTCAAGCATGGTCCGGGCATTGCCCAGCACGTTCCAGGGAACCTCGTTATAGACCGGCATCAAAAGGGCGACACGCAACGGCTGGGCGCGACCCTGACGTACGGGACGCTCCTGCCGGGACAGGGAGACCATGCCCAGCAACACAGTGCAGACCGTGAAGGAGATCCAGAAGAAGTTGAATGAAATCAGTGCCAGAAGGATGGCCTCGATCAGGTTGATGCCTTCGGCGTCGAACCAGTCCGTCATCACCCATAACAGTCCCAGCGTCGCCGCCATTGCGGGCGAAAACGCCAGCGCACGCCAGAACCCGGCCGAGGGACGTTTGGTATCAGGAACCTGTGCATCCCGAAACCCTGCGCTGAAATCCTGCGCAGGCATGGCCAGAGGCGTTTCGGGCGGCATGATATGAAGATCTCTGGTCATGAGGTCCAACGGTAAAGCCAGACCTCAGAGGCTGGCTGTTTGTCTTTCAGCAACTGCGCGCGCAATTCGACATGGTCGCGGTCGCCGGGCTCGAACGAAAACGCCAGCCGCAAACCGCCTGTGTCGGGGTTGCGTTGCAGCACACCTTCGGATGTTTCGGCATGCGGCGAGTCCACGAAAACGGTCATCGCCTCGGGGTCGTCAAACAGCTCGCTTTCTTCAAAATCGATGACGGCCAGACGCCCTTCACCAAACGTGTTGTCGCCCATCGCGGTGTTGATCACGCGCGCCATCGGTGTGCGCTGGGGCTCATCCCCCCAGATCAGGCGATAGGACAGGTCGACCTGGCTGCCAGCCGTATAGGGTTCGGCAGGGCGCCAGTAGGCAACGATGTTATCGTAGATTTCCTGATCCGCCGGAATTTCAACCAGCGTGACCGCACCTTTGCCCCAATCCGCACCGGGTTCGACCCACAGGCTGGGGCGTTTGTGATAATTTGCCTCAAGATCTGCGTAATCCGAGAATTCACGCTTGCGCTGCAACAGGCCAAAGCCGCGCGGGTTGGTGTCGACGAACGACGAAATCTGCAGGCGGGTCGGGTTCGCCAATGGCCGCCACAGAACCTCTCCAGCACCGTTGCGCACCAACAGACCATCGCTGTCGTGTACGGCAGGGCGGAAGTCGTCGAACCGGCTGTGGTTGGTCTGATCGAACAGGAACATCGACGTGCCGGGGGCGATACCCACATGAGTCAGCTCTTCGCGTGGGAACAGCGTGGCTTCGATATCCATCACACAGTCCGCACCGGCGGTGACATTGAACCGATACGCACCAGTCACGCTGGGGCTGTCCATCAGCGCATGGACGATCATGTCGCGCTGGCCGGGTTTTGGGCGTTCCAGCCAAAACCGGATGAATTCGGGGAATTCCTCTCCATCCGGGTCGCCGGTTTTCAGGGCCAGACCACGGGCCGAGAGGCCATAGACCTCACGCAGGCCGATAGCGCGGAAATAGCTGGCGCCTTGCCAGACGCAGAACTCGTCGGTTTGGCCGGGACGGTGCATTTCGGTGCGCAGACGCAGGCCGGAGAAACCCAGCGTGTCGTCGATTGGCAGTTCCGGGACGTCCTCGGATTTGTCGAACATCTCCAGATCAAACGCGACCGGAGTAGCCATTCCGCTTTCAACGGTTTCAACTTTAACAGTGCGCGGGAAGTATAGGCCTGGTGTGAAGAAGTCGACGTTGAAGGGCGTTTCCGTTTCATACCAAAGCGCACGGTCCTGCCGGAACCGGATCGAGCGATATTGCTGATACGTCAGATCCTGCCATTCCTGCGGCACCATCTCGCGTTCCGAATAAGGTCGGCTGGCCAGATCGCGGGCCATCTCAATGACGACATTGCGGTCAAATGGGACCTCACCGCCGGTGGCGAAGGTCGCGGGCGCAAATGCAAGCGCCGACGTTGAGACCAGAAATGCGCGGCGTGTAAAATTCATTTCTTAAACTTCCAAGGTTGTGACTTAAACCAAGCGGCCATGTATGCCACGCCGATGATCATCGCAAAGCCAATCATGTTGGCGACGAAAACACTGGCAACATCCCGCCCACTCAGGTCCAGACCGACGCCGATAAGTCGTGCTGCAGCCATCGAAAATACGAACACTGCCAATGATTGCTGCCCAACTTTGGTGATGACGGTAAGCAGGAACTGCCAGACTTTGGCCGCTGTGCCCTGACCGGTTGCAATCAGGCGATGCCCGTGTTCCCCGGCGACAACCCAGCCCAGATACGCGAGTGACAGGAAATGCAGATAGCGGAACAGGCCAAAATCGGTTTTGTCGCGGAACTCTTTCGTGACCGGCCAGACCTTGCGGATTTCGTCAGCCAGATCGGGGGCCGCCGCGTTGATCCATGTGAACACCTTCCACGAACCAAAGGGCATCGAGAAGATCAGGAACAGTGCTGCCGCCCAGATCAAGGTTTTCGATACCGGGGGGGCAGGTATCCAGCCGCGCATGAAGGCAAAACCAGTGAAAAACAGCAGCTGCCAACCGAAAGGATTGAAGAACCACTGACGTTCGGACCACGGTTCGGCTGGGAGGTCCAGAATGTCGGTCTGTGCGACCAGCCAGATCGCGACGGATGTCGCAGCGACGGCCCAGAAACCGAACCGGTAGAGGCCCATAAACATGGGCATCATTGCCAGAACCACCAGATACATCGGCAGGATGTCGAAATAGTTCGGAACATAGGTCAGCGTGAACAGACCCACGATCTGAGGCGCAGGATCGTTGAAGAAATGCTGTAGGTTCAAAGACGAAACGTAAGTCTTTTCAAACAACCCCGATTGATCCAACGCCGCCATCGACATGGCGACAAAAAAGAACAGGCAGATATGCGCCCAGTAGACCTGCCAGATACGGAACGACACGCGGGCCGTGCCCAGCCACCACCCTTTGCGCAGGAACGCTCCGCCGAAAGCGATCGCCGAGGCCATGCCCGAGCAGAACACGAAAATCTCGGTCGCGTCCGAGAATCCAAACCGCGCGGGAATCCACTTGGCCCATGGATCGTTCGGGATATGCGCGATCAGAATGATGAACATCGCGATACCGCGATAGAAATCCAGGCGCGGGTCGCGCGTGCGGGCAGGGGCCGCCGCAGAGGCAGACACTGGCGCAAAATCAGAAGCGGGCGAAACTGTCGCCATACGTATTCTGTCCTTCTTGGTCTTAGTTTTTTTATTCAGCCGGGACGCTTTGTGCGTCTCCGTTGTCGCGTGCCGCATCGATCAATGTGCGGCGCGCAAGAGCGTAATTGTCTTCGCCCCCGGCTCTTTTGGCGCGACGGTCATCCAGGATGCGCTCGACAGCATCCAGACGGCCGGCGCGCAGGCCGGAATCAATTGTGATGCGCTCGAATACATCACGTTGGGCGTGGCTTCCACCTGCCAGTTGCATACCTGCTCGGGCGTTCGATAAAAAGTCGAAGGCGTCGCCGTAAAGGCCTTCGCCAAAGGCCTCAAGCCCTTTGGCCGCTGCAATGCCCGGATCGGACATGCGGATCGGGGTGTCCCCCTGATTACGCTGCGCATCTTTTTGAATACGCTGCAACATCTTGCCGGTTGCCTCTGGGCGGTTATCGCCGGTCAGAGCCAGAAGATAGTGAAGATCGGCAAAAATCAGGCAGCCATCTTCGGTCCGCGCCGCACTAAGATCCGCCAGTTCTTCCCAGCGGTTGCCCACATTGACGCCCTCAAGCTCAAGCCGTGACAGCAGGGACGTGGCGTTCGAGATATCGCGGTAGTCGTCTGTTTTATCCTGACGGATGTAGTTGTCATACAGCTCCATCACCTGATCGACCTGACCCAGATCCAGATGCATCAGCGCCTTGTGCCACCAGACGTGATAGCGGAAGTTGTTGCAGTGGGTCCAAGCCTCTTCGCGTCCTGCCAACCAATCAAGGCCCAGCTGCGCGTTGCCTGTCATCTCATGCACGTGTGCAACGGCGTGCAGACCCCAGGCATCGTCCGACACCATCCACAGCGCCTGCCGACCTGCGATTTCGGCCTTTTCGTAGGCACCGGTTTCTTCCAACGCAAAGGAATGACAGCCCAGCAAATACCCACGACCTGCATGATCGGGTTCGTATGCCGGCAGAATCCGCTCGATCGACCGGCGCATGCCTTCTGCGTCGCCAAGCACAAATCGCGTCGCGTGGCTGAGTTTCATTGCCAGCGAGTCTTGAGGGTGGTCGCGTAGAATATCTTCGAATTTTTGAATGGCTTGCGTGGGCAGGTCAGCCAGATACAGACCCAGCGCTTCGACATACAGCCGCTCGCGCGCTGAAACCGGCTGGCGTTCCATGGCGCTGTTGGCGGCTGCCATCGCTTCGACGGCGACCGGCATCATCTCGCGACGGCCCAGCAGGACCATGAACAAGCCTTTGATTGCGTGACCTAGGGCAAAATCGGGTTCAAGCTCCAGAACTTTGCCAAGATGCTGCGGCGTCACGGCGGCATGGGCCATGAACCCAAGCAGAACACCATCCCAGGCCTCGGCACTTGCCGGGTGGCTGAGGGTGTTCATCTGTCCGAAAACGTCTTGCTTCATGTTCATGTTCCGATCCAATCGAGAATATCTACAGCACTTGATGTATCAGAGACTGTGGGCGGGTCGTATCAGTATCGGCCCTGCTCTCGAATTGGTGAAATGCCGTGTGGACAAAAATTGAAAAAAACCGCCGATTCAAGGGCATGTTTCAGCACCATGCCGCCGAAACGGGCACAGTGTTTCAATCGTCAAAGGGGTTTTCAGCGCGTAAAACGGCCTGCGTATCGGCCCCAAAGACGGGCGGAGCAGCCCGATATGTTACAGGTGTGCGCGACAGTTTCAGCGGATTCCCGATCAGTTGAACGTCGCCCGGTGCGGCCTGCATCGCGATCTGCATCTGGCGGGCTTCGACCTGATCGGTTGCAAAAACCTGATCCAAAGTCTGTACCGGGCCAACCGGAACCTTGCGGGCTTCGAGCTGCGCAATCATGGTCTCTGAAGCGTGGGTCTTCACCACCGGACGCAGCACGGCGTTTAACGCGTCACGATTTTCCAGCCTAGCTGGGTTGGTGGCGAAACGCGGGTCATCCGCCAGATCGGAGTGATCGATGAATTCGCAGAACCGGCGGAACTGACTGTCATTTCCGACGGCCAGAATGACGTGGCCATCGGCGGTTTCATAAACGTCATAGGGCACGATGTTCGGATGCCCGTTGCCGCGCCGTTGGGGTACGGTGCCCGAGGTCAGATAGTTCGCACCTTCGTTGATCAGCCACGCGATCTGCGCATCTACCAGCGCCAGATCAATCTGCTGGCCTTCGCCGGTCTGATCGCGGTGGCGCAGGGCGGCCAGAATGCCGACACTTGCGTACATTCCGCACATTACATCGGCGATGCCCACGCCCACCTTCATAGGCGCGCCATCGGGTTCGCCTGTCAGCGACATGATCCCGCCGTACCCCTGTGCCATCAGGTCATAGCCCGGCTTGGACGCGTTCGGCCCGGTCTGACCGTAACCCGAGATCGAGCAATAGACGAGGCTGGGAAAGTCTTGCGACAACGTGGCGTAGTCCAGACCGTATTTCGCCAATCCGCCGGGTTTGAAGTTCTCGATCAGAATGTCCGCATGCGAGGCCAACCGTTTGATTTCAGATTGTCCCTCGGTCGTGGTGATGTCGATAGCCACGGATTTCTTGTTGCGGTTGGCCGACATGAAATAAGCGCTTAGATCGGACCGGTTGCCTTGCGCATCTTCGACGTAAGGAGGGCCCCATTGGCGGGTGTCATCCCCGCCGGTTGCGGGGTTTTCGATCTTGATCACGCTGGCCCCCAGATCGCCGAGCAACTGCGTGCAGGTCGGTCCGGCCAAAATGCGACTGAGGTCCAATACTTTGACGCCCTTCAGCGGTCCTTCAGATCCGGCCATCATAGCCCCCACGGTCAATTTCTGCGGCAATCACGGTGAAAGAGTTGGCCTTCATCGCCTCATTCAGGGCAGTGCGCAGCTCCTCGCGGTTGCGAACGGTGTGACCGTTGCCGCCAAACGCCCGGCCCATGGCTGCAAAGTCGTGGTGGTCGAAATCCACGCCCCTGTTGCCCATCTGGCGCTGACGCTGTTTCAGCTCGATCAGCGCGAGGCTGGCATCGACAAAGACCAGAAAGATCGGGTTCCCGCCCATTTCGGCGGCAGTCGACAGCTCTCCGGCTACCATCAGGAACCCGGCGTCGCCCGAAAAACTGATGACTGGGCGGTCCGGTTCTGCCAGTTTCAGGCCAATCGCCATTGGAACGGCGCAGCCCATGGTACAAAGCGCCGAGGACTGGATCAGCCCGCGTTCCTCAGAACATTCCCACATCTGACTCAGCAGAATGCGATGTGCGCCGCTGTCAGCCGTGGCCAGTGTTTCGGCAGGCAGGGTTGCGCGGGCTTCGGCGATGACGGCGGCGGGGCCCCATTCCTCATCGGTCGGGAATGCCTGAGCCAGCGCGGTTTTGGCCTGTGAGGGTTCGCCGCTCGGCCACGTCTTGCGGGCAGCATTGCCCTTTGCGATAGCCTCCAACGTGGCGCCGGTATCGGCCACCATATTCAGGCTGGCCTGATGCATATAGTGGTCGTTTACCACGGCCGAGATGTCGATGACACGCTTTTCTTCGGGGTCCCAGACCTCCCGCCAGCCGGGGCGCATCTCGATCGGGTCGTAACCAAGGCACAAGACCAGATCGGCCTGTTCAACCAGCGGCAAAAGGTGTTTGTCGGCCAGTGGCGATAGTCCGGCCCCGCCAAGACACAGAGGGTGATCTTCGGGCACAACTCCCTTGGCTTTGTAGGTGGTGACAAAGGGTATGCCGAAATGTTCCAGAAACGCCTGCACGATATTGCGCGACCCGTCATACAAAACGTCCAGCCCGACAATCGCAATGGGTCGTTCCGCATCAGCCACCCAACGGCGCGCTTTCTCAAGGCAATTACCCTCTGGCGCGACGGCTGCAGCCTTGACAAGTCGCCGCTTCTTGACGCCAGACACCCGCATATCCGCAACCGAGATTGGAACGTCGATATGCACCGGGCCGGGGCGGGGCTGGTTGGCCAGCGATACGGCTTTGTCTGCCACGATATCCGCGCCCTGCGCCGTCAAGGTAAATGTCCCCTTGGTGATCGAGCGATAGACCTGTGCGTGATCCATGACCTGATGGGTATAGGTCAGCGCCTCATCCGCATCGACGCAACCGGTCAGCACGATCATCGGCACCCGGTCTTGCAAGGCGTTGGCGACCACGTTGATCCCGTTCATCGCACCGGGGCCAAGCGTCGCCACCAGAATAGCAGGTGCGCCGTCGCGGTGATGAACGGCTTCGGCCATGAATCCGGCGGCGTTTTCATGCTTGGTCAGGTGAAAGGTGATCCCCGCCTGCTCCAGCGCGTCCACCAACGTCAGAACTTCGCCACCGGGCATACCAAAGGCATGGCGGCATCCGGCCTCGTAAAGTCTTTGGGCCAAAAGGTCCGCGGCGCGGCGCGAAAGGTCCTGCATCAGTTATGCTCCGAAATAATGCGTCTTTGCAGATTGCTGAGGGCGCGTCCGGACGCAAGCAGGTTCACGGCAGTGTGACTAATTGACTGCGGATTCCGCTACTGCCTGAAACTTTTCATCCAGTTCCGTCGCAATTTTATGCAGTGGCTCACCGCCTTGCTGGGCATAGGGGGCAAAGACGTGGCTTGGGGTTTTGTAGGCCAAAGTCGCCGTGCCGTCCGCATTTTCGGTCACGTAGAACCGGATGGGCGCTTCGATCATCGCGTTGATCGAGGTTTCCAGAACCCGCACCGCGTAGTCGTTGTTAAAGGCACCGATCACTAAGTTTCCGGGAATGATGATGCCACGGGCTGCCGCCGCCTTGGTGGGCCCAGCCTGCGTTACAACAATCAGACCATTTTCTTTGACAGCGGCCTTCGTATCCGCGACCAACGCATCATAGCTTTTGTCGGTGGAATGAACGGCCCAGCCCGACAGCGGTTCTTGCGCCAGCGCGGGAAGGGCCAGCAAATACAGTACGGTCGAAATAGCCTTCATCGTGCTGTCCTCATGGGTATGGGTACGAAATTGATGCCAGAAACTCGTATTTCGCGCAGTCACAATCCCGTGGGTAGCAGCCGCAGAAGTTGCCTTCGGATCACTCCACGCGCCTTTTCAGGAGATAGATGTCCATGATCCAGCCGTGATCCGCCCGCGCTTTTGCGCGCGTTTCGACTATCTGCGGCGCCATATCAGCCAAAGGACCGTGGATCAGGATTTCTTCCTTCATCCCCACATAAGCGCCCCACCAGATATCATAGCCTGCCATCTTAAGGCTTTGGAACGAACATTCGCCGTCCAGCATAACAGCCACTTTCGAGGCGTTAGGCGGCCAGCCTTCATCCCGAATGCGCCGACCGGTGGTCACGACATACGGGGCGCCCAGATCGTTGATTGGTATCGCATGCGCCGCGGTCAGTGCCTGAAGCGCGGTGATACCAGGGATTACACGCGTCTCCGGTTGGGGTTGCAGCCGCGAGGCGATGCGCAGCGAACTGTCATAAAGCGACGGATCACCCCAGATCAACAGAGCAACCCGTTTAGCATCAGGATGTGCCGCGATTGCCTCCTGCCACCGCAGTGCGATTGCATCGTGCCATTCATCCACGCCACGCAGATACCCATCATCGGCGCGTCGTTTGGGAATATCAAAATATGCGATCTGTGGAGGGGTATCGCTAACCTGAGCGATAATCTCTTCCCGCAGCCCGGCAAGATCGGCCTTGTTCTCGCCCTTGCGCGGGATCAGGATCAGGTCTGCGTCCCGAATGGCACTAGCGCCTTGAAACGTCAGGTGGTCCGGATTGCCGGTGCCAATACCGATCAGAGTTAAGTCAAACATTGTCGGTCTCTGCCAGAGGGCCATAGAGGATCAGGGCAGGGGCCGTGCCGATCTCAGCGCCCAGCTTGTCCGCCAACTCACCAACCGTGGATCGGTGTAGCACCTGATCCGGGGTCGAAACGGATTCGGCCATCAGCGCCGGTGTCTCCAGCGGCAAGCCATGTTCATTCAGTGCCTTGACCAGTAAAGGAAATGTGCGCTTGCCCATGAATACAACGGTTGTGGCATCTGGGTCGGCAAGGGCGGTCAGATTCAGATCATCGGGCAGCTTGCCACTGACATCGTGGCCGGTGACGAATTGTACGCGGCGCGCCGTGAGCCGCCGTGTCAGGGGAATGCCAGCCGCCGCCGCTGCGGCAACCGCCGAAGGGATGCCGGGGATAATCTCGTATTCGATCCCTGCTTCGCGCAGCGCCACCAGTTCTTCTTCCAGACGTCCAAACAGACCGCCATCGCCTGATTTCAGTCGCACGACGCGGGCACCGTTATTGGCGTAGTCCACCAACAGGCGGCTGACGTGGTCTTGTTTCGGTGACGGGCGACCGGCGCGTTTGCCGACCCCAACAAGGTCTGCGTCCTGATGCGCATGGCTCAGGATTGGGCCACTGCTGAGGTCATCGAACAGCACCGCGTCTGCCTTTTGCATCCGATCCACGGCTTTAAGCGTCAGCAGTTCCGGATCCCCGGGACCAGAGCCAATGAACGAAACGAAACCGCTCATGCCTGGGCCTCAGCGATCAGATGAAAGAATGTTCCGGTCACGTTGCCGCGAATTGATCCGGTTTGTGGTCCCTCAACACCTTCAGCATCGAACACCCGTGCCAAAGGTGCGTCGGGTTGCTCGAGGATCGAAGAATAGTGAAACTCATGGCCACGCAATGTAGCTTCGGCGGCAAAACCTGCCATTGGGGCCAACAATTGCGCCTTGCGATAACCAAGATTGAACTTTCGCTTCTCATAGGAGGTCACGAGCCCAAGCAGACCCGCCATTTGATGTCGGACCCCTTCCTTGTCAACCAGAGCTTCGCCTAAGGCCATATACCCACCGCACTCACCATGAACGGGTTTTGTCTCTGCATGTTTGCGCAGACCGCTCAGGAATGTGTCGGCAGCAGCCAAAGTGCCCGCGTGCAATTCAGGATAGCCACCGGGCAACCAGACCATATCGGCATCCGTAGCCGGGGATTCGTTGGCCAGCGGTGAAAACGGCAGAATTTCCGCCCCTGCTGCGCGCCAGCCTTCCAGCAAATGCGGGTAGGTGAACGAAAACGCCGCATCTCGTGCCAGCGCGATCCGCTGTGCCGGGGGGCGCGGCAGCGCGGCTGACGATGGCCCATTGGGGCCTGAGGAAGCCGCCGCCTTGATCGCCTCAAGATCCACATGCTCGCGCAAGAATGTGGCGTATCCGGCAATCGCGCTTTCCAGATCCGGGTGCTCAACCGCCTGAATCAACCCAAGATGCCGCTCGGGCAGGGTCAGATCTCCACGCCGAGGCAACACGCCCAGTACCGGCAGGCCCGCGCGCTCCATTCCCAAACGGGTCAGGCGCTCGTGACGCGGGCTGGCGCAGCGGTTCAGGATCACACCGGCAAAGGGCAGGTCGGGATTGTACATCCGAAATCCCAGCGCAGTGGCCGCCGCAGATTGGGCCTGACCGCCCACATCCAGCACCAGGACCACAGGCCATCCCATACGCTGTGCGGTTTCGGCGCTAGATCCATGCCCAATCTCTCCGGGCTTGGCAACACCGTCGAAAAGGCCCATCGACCCTTCGGCCACGACGATATCCGCGCCCTCGGCTTGCGCTGAAATCGCGTTCAGCAACGGATCGGCCATCGCCCAGCTGTCCAGGTTGAACGAAGCCCGCCCCGCTGCCGCACGGTGAAAGGCTGGATCGATATAGTCCGGTCCGCTCTTGAACGGTTGCACCGTCAGGCCATCCTCGGCAAGCGCACGCAGAAGACCTAGCATGACGGTGGTTTTGCCCGTCCCGGAAGACGGCGCAGAAATCAGTAGTCCCGGAGGGTTGGTCATCCCGTCATTCATTCTCGGGGCTCCAGCTTGACCACGGGCTGTCCGCGCTTTGCGGGCGATACCTGCGGTCGTAATCTTTTGAATAGAGACAGCTTTCGTCAAAGCCTTCGCCCGCAAGTGCTGGGCCAACCATGATCAGAGCGGTGCGAGAGATACTCTCGCCCAGCGCGTCTTTCAGGGTCGCCAACGTGGCGCGAATGATCCGTTCGTCCGGCCAGCTGGCGCGATATACCACTGCCACCGGGCAGTCAGCTCCATAGGCCGGGGTAAGGTCCGCGATCACACTGTCCAGATTTCCGATCGACAGGTGAATGGCCAGAGTTGCGCCGGTGCGGGCAAAGTTCTCAAGAGTTTCGCCTTCGGGCATTGAAGATGCGCGGCCGGGCGTCCGGGTCAGGACCACAGATTGCGCCAATCCGGGCAAGGTCAGTTCCGTTCCCAGCGAAGCAGCCGCTGCGGCGAACGACGGTACACCGGGGGTCACGCTGACCGGAATGCCCATCTCTTTCAATCGCCGGATCTGTTCGCCCATCGCCGACCAAACCGACAGGTCGCCGGAATGCAGACGTGCAATGTCATGGCCAGCCTTATGCACTGCCTCAATCTCGGCCATGATCTGATCCAGATCCATTGGCGCGGTGTTGATGATCTTTGCGCCCTCGGGGCAGTGGACCAGAATCTCTTCGGGCACCAGCGATCCTGCATACAGGCACACCGGGCACGACGCGATGATATCACGCCCCCGCAGGGTCAGAAGGTCGGCAGCGCCGGGTCCGGCGCCGATGAAATGAACGGTCATGTTTGTCCTCCGATGGCGACGGCGCAGGTTGCAAGCCGGTCGTCCGAAATCTGTCTGGGTGAGGTCAGCCGCGCGCCTGTTCCGGCGGCGGCAAGGGCGGATGCTTCAGCTACGCTGCCGGTGCCATAGATGGCTCGACTGCGGTTCGAGCAGGTGAGAGTGCGCTGTCCCGCCAGATCGGCAGCAGCGATGAAATGCAAGGGCAGGGCGGTCTCTGCAGCAAACTCCGACAGCGCGGCGTGACCTTCCTTGTCGGCAACAGTGGCCAGCGCGTCGACGTTTTGCCCAACGCTGGCCCGCTCAAATACAGCGCGCAGGCTGTCCACAGTCGCAGTTGATGAAAACCCCAAACCTGCGATGATCATAGGATTACGCTCCACTGCACCACCGGATATGCAGATTTCCAGCCGCGCCGAGGTCCCAGTGCCGAAGCCTGCGCCAGTTCGATGCGCAAAAGTTCTCCGCCTAGTTTTTCGTGCCATTGCGCCAGTAAGGCTTCGCTTTCCAGCGTCACAGCATTGGCGACCAACCTGGTGCCGGCGGGCAGGGCGGTGTGCAACCAATTCAGCAATTCGGTACTCAGGCCGCCGCCGATGAATACCACATCCGGAAACCCAAGGCCGTCCAGTGCGGTTGGCGCTGTGCCATGCACAACTTGCAGCCGGTCTTGCCCTAACGTGTCGGCATTTCGGCGAATGCGGTCCGCGCGATCCTCGCGGGGTTCGATCGTGGTTGCGGTCAGAGTCGGGTCGCACATCAGCCACTCGATGCTGATCGAGCCGGTGCCGCCGCCGATATCCCACAGATGCTCGCCGCGCTTGGGGGCCAGCGCCGACAGGGTCAGCGCCCGCACGGGGCGTTTGGTGATCTGGCCATCATTCTCGAAGATATCATCCGGCTTACCCGAGGCCTTGGGCAGCGCCTGTCCTTCACCCGCAACTTCAAGCCCAACGCAGACCGGATGGTCGAACCCGCCCAGCAGGGCTTCGGTCAGCGACACGCTGCGCGACCGTTCGCGGGGGCCGCCAAGGGCTTCCATGACATGCAATTGCGTATCGGCAAACCCAGTTTCGTTCAGATATGTCGCAAGCTCGGCCACCGCAGCGCCGTTGCGCAGCAGCAGGATGGCGCGCAATCCAGGCGAAAGATGCGGGCGCAGACGGGTCAGCGGGGCGGCGTGCAGACCAAATGTCTGCGTGCTTTCCAACGGCCAGCCCAGACGCGCGGCGGCGAGCGAGAACGTGGACTGACCCGGATGGGCTGTCCATTCTCCGGCGTCGAAATTGCGCGCGATTACCGAACCCGCGCCGAACCAGAACGGATCGCCCGAGGCCAGAACAACCGTTGGGCGTCCGCGAAACCCGGTCAGGATCGGCAGGCCGTTGGAAAAAGGCACGGGCCAATCTACGCGCTGTGCGCCTGTGTCGGGGATCAGTGACAAATGGCGCGGCGGGCCCATGATGATTTCGGCACGCTCCAGCACTTGACGACTTGCGGGTGACAGGCCATCCAGTCCATCTTCGCCCAAGCCCAAAACGCTTAGCCACGGAGCTTCATGCATGACCAACCTCCTGATCCTTGGTGGCACGACCGAGGCAAATGCACTGGCCAAAACCTTGGCCGATCAGGGCATCCCGGCAACCTATTCCTATGCCGGTCGGGTAGACAATCCAAGACCGCAGCCCCTGCCGGTGCGTGTTGGAGGGTTCGGCGGCGTCGAAGGCCTGACCCGTTACCTGACGGACCACGCGATCACTCATGTAGTCGATGCCACCCATCCCTTTGCCGCGCAAATGAGCACAAACGCCATTTCTGCGTGTCGCGAGGCCGAGGTGCCCCTGGCCGCTTTGACGCGCCCGGCATGGCGCGCGCAGGACGAAGATCGTTGGCAGCACGTTTCTGATATAGGCGCGGCGGTTACCGCCTTGAGCGGTCCAAAACGGCGCGTTTTTCTGGCCGTTGGCCGCCTGCATCTTGAAGATTTCGCGGCTCAGCCCCAACATCACTTCTTGCTGAGGCTGGTGGATGAACCGGATGCACTGCCGCTGCCCGATTGCGAGGCGATCGTGTCGCGCGGACCTTTCACCGAAGCAGGGGACCGGGCGCTGATGCTGCAGCATGGCATTGAACTGGTTGTGTCCAAGAACTCTGGCGGCACCGGTGCACGCGCCAAGCTGGATGCCGCGCGCGCTCTGGGCGTACCGGTGCTGATGATTGACAGGCCGACCCTTCCGCAAAGGACCGAATTGTCGAACGTGACGCAGGTTCTGGACTGGTTGGTTCATTCCGGGGTGAACCTCGGGGTATAGACGATCGGCGCGCTGTCACGGTTGATGACGCGCGTCAGGGATGACCCAACAATGACGACGGTTTGCATGTCAGCCATGTCAGGCGTCGCCTCGGCCAGTGTTGAAATCCGGATCGCCTCATCCGCGCGGGATACGGCACGCGCGAACAGGATTAGGCGCTCGGGCTCGCATTCTTCGCGTAGGATTTCCAGTGTTTTTACAAAGCCTTCCGGGCGGGATTTTGAGCGCGGGTTGTAAAACGCCATCGCGAAATCCGCCTGCGCTGCTAGGCGAAGACGTTTTTCAACCAGCGACCAGGGTTTCAGATTGTCGCTGAGGTTGATGGCACAGAAATCATGACCCAGCGGTGCCCCGGCCCGCGCGGATGCCGCCAGCATCGCGGTTATGCCGGGAAGGACGTCTATGTGGATGTTACGCCACTCGGCGGGACCGTTTTCCAAGGCTTCGAACACCGCAGCCGCCATGGCGAACACACCGGGATCGCCCGAGGAGACAACGACCACGCGTTTGCCCTCAGCCGCCATCTGCAACGCGTGTTGGGATCGGTCGATCTCGACCCGGTTGTCGCTGGCGTGCAACGTCAGACCAGGGCGCTCGGCCACGCGCGCGACATAGGGGATGTACCCGACCACGTCCGTGGCATCCGTCAACGCGGCTGAAACCTCGGGGGTTACGAGATCTTCGTTACCAGGCCCCAGGCCCGCAATCTTGATCCAACCACTCATGGCCGCCGTCCCTGACCATGCACGATGATGATCGAGAAATAGGGCGTCACCTTTTCGCATGCCTCGGACAGTTTCGTCACCACCTGGTTCGGCATCTGAGCAAACTCGACAATCCATGCGCGGTCATACAAACCGGCTGTTTTCAGCGCGCGCTTCACCTTGTCGATATTGCGCCCGATTTTCATGACAACCAAAGCGTCAGTCTGCGCCATGCGAATTGCCAGATCTTCTTCGGGCAAGGTGCCGACTAGTACTGTCAGCACATCATCGCCCCAAGTGATCGGATTACCCGTTGCGGTCCACGCGCCGGACATTCCGGTGATGGCTGGCACGACCTCAACATCAGCCTGATCGCGCAAGCGGCTGTAAAGGTGCATGAAAGACCCATAGAAAAACGGATCGCCCTCGCACAAAACCACCACGTCCTCGCCCTGATCCGACAGAGCCTTCAAGTGCCCGGCGCAGTCCTTGTAAAAGGCCGAGAGCAATTCGTTATAGCGCGGATCATCCAGTGGAATTTCCGTAGTGACAGGGTATTCCATGGGAAACTCAACAGCGCCGTCCGGGATCATCCCATTGACGATCTTGCGCGCCTGACCGCTGCGACCGGGCTTGCGAAAGAACGCGACGTGGCGCGCATTGCGGAGCAGGCGGTCGGCCCGCACGCTCATCAGGTCCGGATCACCGGGACCAAGGCCCACGCCGTATATCTTGCCGCCGCTCATTCGGTGCGGCTCGCAATGGCGTTGATTGCGGCCACGGTGATGGCGCTGCCGCCCAGACGGCCTTTGACGATGCAAGAGGGTACTGGCTGCGCCTCCCACAATGCGTCCTTGGATTCGACGGCACCGACAAAGCCCACCGGGCACCCGATGATAGCGGCCGGGCGTGGGCAGTCGGGGTCTTCCAGCATATTCAGCAAGTGGAACAGAGCGGTGGGCGCATTCCCGATAGCAACCAAAGCGCCCTCAAGATGCGGACGCCACAGTTCCAGCGCGGCGGCAGAGCGGGTATTGCTCATCTTGGCCGCCAGCGGGCGCACACGTTCGTCGTGCAAAGTGCAGATTACCTCATTATTCGCTGGCAGGCGGAACCGGGTCACACCTTCGCTGACCATTCGCGCGTCGCATAGGATCGGCGCGCCGTTCTCTAGTGCTGTCCGTGCGGCTGGCACGAAACCGGGCGAAAAATGTACGAATTCTTCCAGACCGACCATTCCGGCGGCGTGGATCATGCGAACCGCAACCTGCTCTTCATCAGCGTCAAAACGCGCCAGATCGGCCTCGGACCGGATTGTGGCAAAGCTTTGCTTATAGATCGCTGCGCCGTCGGTTTCGTATTCATAGGGCATCAGGTGAGGTCCATAGTCATAAGTGTTTCGGGTGTCAGCCCGCGTTGGGACGGCTCATCCCCCGCGCGACCGTTTTTGACAAGATCAAATCGTCCGTCGTTGCCGACCAGTGTGACATTTGCCGGACCCATGCGCGCGCAGCCTTTGGCGCAACCGGATACGTGCAAACTTCCAGGGATTTGGGCGGCCAAGATGCGGGCAACTTCGCGGGTTTCCACCTGAGCTTGCGGGCAGAACGGCGCGCCGGGGCAGGCGTCGGTTGTCATCAGCGGGTCTGTGCCATCTATGACAAAGTCCGGTGCTTGTATCGCCGCCCCGCCTTCCAGCAGGATCAGCCGCCATGGGGTGACCCGCAAGGCAGACGCCCCGCTTTCTGCAATGAGGTCAGAGAGCTGTCGCGCCGGCAATTGTCCGAACGCCGCGCCATACAACACCCCCAGATCGCAGACGCCGGGCTGCGGCGGTGTGCCGATGTCACCGGGCGCGCTGCCTTGCCACTCCGCAGGGAAATCCTGCGTCGCGGCCACCCGCGCCATGCGGCGGGTTTCCGGCGTGAAACGTTCGGAAAACCATCCGGCCAGAGCGATAAGCCGGTCAATTGCGTTGGTTTCTGTGACCCGGCAGCCAGTCTTGGCCCCGTCGGCGCGCAAGATGAGGCCATCAGTGCCTGCCTCGACCCGGATATCGGCCGAATCCGCCGCCAACAGGCGTTTCGGGCCAGTGTCGATGGCAAAGCCGAATTTGGCGGGCAGAGTCGGCAATTCCTCCAACCGATCGATCAGTTCCTGTGTCAGCTGTGCGGTTCGATCACCTGATCTGTATAGGGGCGACACCAGGATATTGCGGCGCACTTCAATACCGGGCTCAGCATCCAAAAGGTTCAGCGCGGCCAGCTCGGTCAGCAATGCTTGATGATCGTCTTCTTTTACCCCGCGCAGCTGTATATTGGCGCGGTTGGTCAGGTCGATTGTGCCATTGCCAAATCGCTCGGCCAACTCACAAAGACCACGTGTTTGTTCGGCGCTCAAACGGGCCAGACGCGGGCGCACCCGAACCACCAGACCATCGCCCGACATCATCGGCCGATGCGCGCCGGGGCACCAACCCTGAACGACCGGGGCGCTCATCCCAGCCCCTCCAGATCGGCCCGGATCGAGTTGCGGCGGGTGTTCCAAAGGCCCGCGTCCAACAACGCGCGGAACCTGTCCTGCATCGCCTGATACGCGCGCGGGTTGGCCTCTTGCAAAAACGCCTCGACCTCGGCGTCGCCCAAAGTGGCGTCGTGATAGAGGTCGAACAGATGCGGCGCGACCGTGCCTGACAGATGGGCGAAAGAGGCCATGTGATCCAGTGTCGCCGCAATTTCGGCAGCGCCCCGGAAGCCATGCCTTTGCATGCCTGCAATCCAGTTCGGGTTGGCGGCACGGGCATGAACCACACGGCTGATTTCTTCAGGCAGCGTTCGGGCGCGCGGGTTATCCGGGTTGGTGTTGTCCAGATGGTATAGCTGCGCCGTACCACCGGTGACTGTCTTGGCAGCGGCGAAACCAGCCTCGTGCGTGGCATAGTCGTTGGCCAACAGCAGATCGGTTTCGGTCAGATCCTGCAGGTGCACGAAACTGTCGGCATTCGTGACCCGTTGGGTGATGCCGTCCATATCCTGTGTGATGTGTTCGCCTTCCAAAGCGAAAGAGCTGGCCTCAAGCCATGCCTCACCCGCCTGCGCGCGGGCCTCATCCGTATAGATTTCGGACAGCTGGGTCATGTTCACGCCATAGCTGCCCGGGGCCGGGCCAAAGACGCGCGCCGCCGGGGCCTGTCCGGCATAAGGGTTCCAGTCCGGGGCTTCATCGCGATCCGACAACGCGCGAACAGCTTGACCATAAAGCGCTGAAAGGGTCGGGAACACATCGCGGAACAAGCCTGAGACGCGCAAGGTCACGTCCAGACGTGGGCGACTGAGGTCAGTGATAGGTAGCACTTCGATGCCCGACACCCGCTCGGACCCTTTGTCCCAAACGGGTTTGACGCCCAGCAAGTGCAGCGCCATGGCAAACTCTTCGCCCGCTGTGCGCATCGTGGCTGAACCCCAGAGATCAACGATCAGCCCCTTGGGATAATCACCCTCTTCCTGCAGGTGTCGCCGCACCAATTCTTCGGCCAGCTTCACGCCTTGGGTATAGGCTGCACGGGTGGGGACTGAGCGCGGATCGGTGGTATACAGATTGCGCCCGGTGGGCAGGACGTCTGACCGTCCGCGGTAGGGAGACCCGGACGGGCCTGCTTCAATCCGTTTTCCTGCTAGCGCGTCGATCAATGCCATGCGTTCGGCATGGGCAGAAGGAGCCGTGTCAAAATTGGCGGTGGCTTCGGGCACACGTCCAAAGATATGCAGCCCGTCTCCGAACTGGCTTTCCTTGATGTCACAGACGAAACGATCGATCCGGGTGATCGCCTCGGCGATGCAGGTGGCCTGATCGAGACCGAGGTCGTTCTCCAGCCCGATGGCTTGCGCTTCGTCCCGAATATCTTCTTGCAGGCGATCGCGGCGCTTGGGGTCCAGCCCGTCGGCATTCGAAAACTCATCCAGCAGCGATTCCAGCCGAACCATCCGATCCGGGGTACCGCTTTCCTTCATTGGCGGTGGGATATGGCCGAGCGTGACCGCCCCGATCCGGCGCTTGGCCTGCGCGGCCTCGCCGGGGTCGTTGACGATGAAGGGGTAGATGACAGGTAGATCGCCGATCAATACCTCGGGCCAGCATTCGTTGGACAGCGCCACAGATTTGCCTGGCAGCCATTCCAGCGTACCGTGCGCGCCGATATGGATCAGTGCATCTGCACCAAGACCTTTGCGCACCCAAAGGTAGAAGGCCACGTAGCTGTGGCGCGGGGTACGCGACAGGTCATGGTAGTCGTCATCACGCAACTCGGGCGTGCCGCGTTCAGGTTGCAACGCGACCAGCGCTTTGCCGCGGCGCAGAGCAGTGAAGTGGAACGCGCCATCTGCAAAGGCGGGATCATCTTCGGTCTTGCCCCAGACGGTTTCGAGGTCTTCGCGCAGTTGTTCCGGCAATTCTGCCAGCGCAGTCAGATATTCGCCAAGCGACCACGTAATCCGCGCGTCCAACAACGTATCAGAAATCGGCTCTGCAGGCGCAGTGTCATACCCTTCGCCCTGCACGTCGGCCAGCATCGCCTCGGCTGATGCCAGTGCGTCGAGGCCTACCGCATGTGCCATCTGCCAATCTTTGCCGGGATAAGTGGACAGCACCAAGGCGGGTACCTGATCCTCTTTGGGTTTGTCGTTCAGGTTCAGCCAGCCGGTGACCCTGTCGATGATGGCCTCGATCCGTTCCGGTTCAGCCCGGTGAGCAAAGCGGGAATACTCCAGATGGGGGTCGCGTTTGCCCGGTTCCTTGAACGAGGCAATGCCAGCCGAGATCCGACCGTCCACTTCGGGCAATACGACATGCATCGCTAGATCAGCGGGCGAAAGACCGCGCTCTGCCTCCGCCCAAGCCTGGCGGCGTGAGGTGGCCAGAGCAACCTGAAACACCGGCACATTGGCGGCGTCTAGTGGCGAGGTGCCGGATGCGCCTTTGCCCGAGAACGAGGTTGCGTTGATGATGGCCGCCGGTTCAATGGAGGCGATATTCTCGCGCAGCCAATCGGCGGCTGCAGGTGCTTTTAGCGAGGGGGCGAACATGCCTACAGCTTCGATGCCTCGCTCTCGCAAACGGCGGATCAGGGCTGCGACCGGGGCAGTGTCTGCCGATGTCAGATAAGCACGATAGAAGGTTACCAGAATACACTTCGCGTCGCTCGTGAACGTTGTTTCGATCGGGATTACGCCACGATCCGGGCACCAAGCGCCGCACTCTGGCAAGGTCTTTGCGCCCATCACCGGCCCGGCATAAAGCCCCGCCGCAAGCGCCATTTGTGCCAAAGCCGCTTGCGCCGCGACTTCGCCGCCAGTGTCACACAGATGCGCTAACCGCCGCAGGGTCGAGACGGGCAGGGTGGAGTAGTCATCCAGACGCGTGTCCTCGCGCCCGTCGGCGGGTAGGACGGCCAGCGCGATGCCCTTGGCCTGTGCCAGCGCCAGAACTTGCTGCAATCCGTAGGACCAGTAAGGGACACCGCCGATGAGGCGGATCAGGATGCCCTTGGCGCCCTCGAGCGTTTGTTCGACGTAGGTGTCGACGGACAGCGGGTGTTTTAACGCAGTCAGATTGGCCAACCGCATCGTCGGCATCCGCCCTTCGGCACCACCACCGCGATGCCAGCCTGCCGCGAAAGCGCCAAGGTCGCTGTCCGAAAAGGACAGCACCACCAGATCCGCCGGGCTCTGGCCCAGATCGGTCGGGGTCTCGGTTTCTTCTAACCCGTGGCTTTCGCGGAAGACGACGTGCATGGCTTACTCGGCGGCCTCGGTCACACCCACGAGGATATCGCGGATTGCGGCCTCTTTGATGTCGTCATGCTCGGCAATGACCACCAGACGCGAGCGGCGCTCTTCGCCGGGCTCCCACGGGCGGTCGTACTGATGACGCACGCGGGCACCAACGGCCTGCACCAGCAGACGCATGGGTTTGCCCTGAACGGCGGCATAGCCTTTGACGCGCAGAATGTTCAGCTCATTGGCCAGACGTTCAATGTTGGCGACCAGCTGGGCCGAATCGGTCTGTTCGGGCAATTCGACGATGATGCTTTCGAAATCGTCGTGTTCGTGGTCGTGGTGGCCGTCGTGATGCGACGGGCGCGCGTCCATGTCATCCTCGGCGGCGGCTTCGAGGCCCAGCACGACACGCACGTCAACGGCGCCTTCGGCAACCTCAACCACGGGCAGCGGGCGCGGAGCCTCAGCCGCGATGACCTCTTTGGCTTTGGCAACGCCTTCCGGACCGGCCAGATCGGGTTTTGTCAGCAGGATGATGTCGGCGCACGAGATCTGGTCCTCGAAGACCTCGGACAGAGGCGTTTCGTGGTCGATCGAGTCATCGGCCAGGCGCTGGGCCTCCACGGCTTCGACGTTAGGGGCGAAACGCCCGGCGGCGACGGCCTCGGCATCGGCCAGAGCGATCACGCCATCGACGGTGATTTTCGAGCGGATATCCGGCCAATCAAACGCTTTTAGCAGCGGCTTGGGCAGGGCGAGACCGGACGTTTCGATCAGTATGTGATCGGGGCGCGGCTCCAGCGCCATCAGCGCCTCAATGGTCGGGATGAAATCATCGGCTACGGTGCAGCAGATGCAGCCATTGGCAAGTTCCATGATGTTTTCCGCCGGGCAATCCGGAATGGCGCAGGATTTCAGGATATCGCCATCCACACCCACATCGCCAAACTCGTTGACGATAACGGCCAGGCGCTTGCCCTGCGGGTTCTGCATCAGGTGTTTGACAAGCGTGGTTTTGCCTGAGCCCAGAAAGCCGGTGATCACAGTGACGGGGAGTTTTTCAAGGTTGCTCATTTCAGGGCTCCAATCGGGGGAATGCGGGCCGCACAGTTTTTGCGGAAATGTTCGGGGCGTTCGCGCCATTTCACCAGACCGTCTTCAGCGGCCAGATACTTGGTGACGCCTTCAACGATGGTCTCGACATGGTCGGTTTCGTCGAGGTTTTCATAAACGAAGGTCCATCGTGACGGGCCGCCACGCAAAGCGATCGAGCATCCCTGATCACAGTTCGACAGACATTCCACCGGTTTCAGGTCGACGCCGTCCGGCAAGCCAGCCTGTTCAAGTGCTTTATGCAGCAAAGTGCCGGGTCGCTGGGCGTCATCTTCGATGGGTAACCCACGGCGGCATGTCGTGCAGACCAGCAACTCGACTGGTGCGGTCTCGGTCATGTCTCTCATCCCCCTAAATCCTTTTATACGGGGGACGGGGTTTCATGCGGGCCACGCGTCTGCACATGGACCCGACACCGGAACACCCCGCCCGGTTTCAACTTCGGGTGCTGGCAGGTCTCCCGGCTTGCGGATGTCAGAGGCGAGCCTCTGTCGGATGTCCCGCCTTCCCGGCCTATTGGGCCAGTGGCTTTGGGCACCCTCTCCGGTCACGGTCGCGGGGGCGGCTGTGCTTGGCGGAATAACCGCTGGCACATTCCCTTTTCATCCATCCGGGGATGGACACCAACGCATGCGACATGCGGCACGGGCAGGGGGCTTGTCAAGCACGACTGGGGATTGAAAACCCGCAACGTCAGAAAAGCGACTTGCCGAAGTCAGTCAGCGGCATCCGATGCGATCCGATCACGCAGCGAGGCGCAATTCAGCCCGGCCGTCGCTGATGATTGAGCGCTTCCGGGTTTGGCAATCAGGTAGTGCGGTTGTGTAAATGGAATCGCTGGACCCGCAATCACAACAGGCACGCCTAGGGCAATCGCGTTTGGTGCGAACCTTTGGGCTAAATACATAGCAAACTGGAACGGACTGGGCAGAGGCAAAACAATTCCCTCAACCACCCTGCGCACTATACGCTACGTCGCTTGTTCAAAGCAGGCGGGTTTGAACCTTTGGTCATACTTTCAAACCACTTAGGCATGTAGCTCCAGACATCAACGCCGACGGTTGCGCTGTTCCGGAGGCCAGGAAACTCCTGATACCAAACTGTAAACGCCCAAATTTGTGAAAGCAGAGCAGAAAGCGGATTGCTTGGAAATAAATGGAGGCGAGTACCGGACCCGCTACCATTTTTCTAAGCCATTGGAAGGCTTGAGTAATCGAGTGCGAGGTTGAGGTTTGTGTCGCACTTTGTGTTGCACACATTGCAAATCGTGCACACGACTGTCAACTAGACTCAGCCAAAAGTTACCTTGCGGACGGGTCAGCGACTTCCATAGGCGCGACCGACGCTGGAATTTCCGTCAGCACGGAGGCTACTAACGAAGCCGAATGTGAGCTTTGAAGCAGTTCCGTCATCGGGGCGGGGGGTATGGGGGCATTCTTCACGCCAAACACATTAGATATGGGCCCAAAAAAATGTGGTGAAAATTTACATCTCTAATCAGGCACCTTAAGCATCCGTGTATTCAACACCCCTTTCAAAGGGCATTTGTTGTTGGGCGTTCATGTCGTTGACTACTTGTCTTTGGGCCGCCAGTAGAGCGAAACAACCTTGTGGCGAACGTGGAAATTTAACCCTGAGCACTCGTGTTTGTGTGTAGACTCGAATGTCAGAGGGTTGCCGACTTCCCCTTCGCTTGTTGTGACGTTTGGGTTTTTATCTTCAAGCGCTTTGCGCCATTTGGATAGTTTCTCCACCGCGTCTTTTACAAAGCAGTAGATCAATACGTCGCCATTGTCTTGGCCGGGGTTGCCTGTCGAGTACCTTGTCGACAATTGTTGAAATCCTTTGTCCAGCCATGAATACTTGCTGTGAATCTTTGCTTCTGCCAGCCATAGAAAATCGTCGCGCTCTTCGACGACAATGTCACAATGCCCGCCGACTGACGCGTTGTGTGTCGCCTTGATCCCAGAATGGGTCAGCATATCACATACTTGAATCGTCAAACTGTCTTCGTCTTCGTCCTTTTTCTGCTTTTTTTCGCGATGTTTGACCAACTTATTACAGGCGAAGTCCACGCATTTTCGCACAGAACGCAATCTGGCGTCATGATCCTGTGCCATCAGAAAGTCTATTCCGGACTCCATTTCCGTGCCCGCAACTTTCGCGCGGAGAACAGCCAGAGCATCAAGTTCGGCGGTCATGCTTCGGGCACCTCAAATAAGTCACTGTCTAATTGGAAGAACGGGATGACATGTTTTGATGCGTTCTTGACTTTCTTGTTCGTTATTGGATGCAAGACGGTGTCGACATCCAGCGCGCGTTGGAACTCTTCTGAGCTGAGTTGGTGACGTACAGCGTCGTCGTCCACAAACTCGGCTGAGGCGCTGAAGATCGCGTATTCCGATTGAACCAAGATCGCCAGTGCTGCGACAATGTCCTCTTCCAGCTCGTTGCGTCCCAAGAGCTTGAGAAGGCCGCTGACGCGCAGAGTTTCTCCGGCGACCACCTTGCCCCAAGACACGGCCTCAACGATCTGTAGAGCCGTCTCTGCGGCCGGTGTGCCTGCCCAATGTTTGTTTATGGCGGACTTGAGGTCAGTCACTGAGCGCACGCCTTTTTGCTCGCCGGTATCGATGTCCAGCGGTGGAAGGCTATTCACGATCTTCATCGTCTCTAGGCTAACGGTGATCACGCGCTGGAACAGCTCTAGCAGGTACTTGGGGTCGCCGACCGTCTCGTTCGCGTAATCGTTAGCATCGTTGACGATGCCGCTCTTTTTGTCAGTTTTGACGATCTGCCGTTCCATCACCCATTCCAGAGCGGGCTTGCCATTGACGACGTAGTCATACGCCTCCTGCGGGATGTTCTGGAGCGTGATGTTCTCGTTGTAGATGACCGTCGTCAGGTCCTTTTCCTTGCCTTTGCTGCCCCACTTCCATTTTTTGGTGTGCTTGACCCGGTAGAATGCGACAGGGTCGTCCTGCGCCTCCGGGATAAGGCGGTGGTCGCCTTCTTTGAACGTAACCATGTAAGGTTCTGCGCTTTCAAAATTCACGTGCAGATCACCGAGGGCGCGGCCTGCTTCAACGAAGGCGGCGAAGTCATCATAGGTTTTAACCGCCGGAATACGGGGGAGTTGTTTGGCAAGGTTGTTTTTGAACCGCTCGCGATAGTCGGGCGAGTGCAACAGGCCATAGATGTAATAGAACAGATCCTCTTTGCTGATCTCCTGCCCCGGATAGG
Organism: Ruegeria sp. Alg231-54; assembly: GCF_900143525.1. GTDB lineage: Bacteria > Pseudomonadota > Alphaproteobacteria > Rhodobacterales > Rhodobacteraceae > Ruegeria. The sequence continues at coordinate 69,184 of NZ_FREZ01000005.1, forward strand.
CAGCTTGGAAATGCGCAAGCCCGTTATCGGTGATCGCATCGTGGCGGGTAAGGCCGCTGGCCTGATCGCTCGAAGCGGCGAAGAGTCCGTCAGCGGGTTGGTTTTCTTCGTAGAGATAGAGCGGGAAACACTGTCCTTTTTCCACCAAATCATAGCTGGGCAGTGCGTCGGACATTAACACTGAGAACCCGGCCCGCGCCCCTGTTCCTGCAACCTGAATTGCTAAATTCTTCGTTTCCGACTGCGGAAAGATTCGCGGCATTTGATAGACGCGCTCGTTGAGCCGACGATCAAAATACTGCCATTGCAGCATGAATGGTCGATAGATCGCGGGCCGAACGGCGCCGTCGAGATACTCCAGCGCCTTCATCCGCCCTAGATCGGCTTTCAAGTTGCCCGTCCAACTGATCTTCCGCGCATCATCGTCCGCGAACCTGCCGACGTCCTTGGGCTGCCCTTCCTTTTCGTAGCGGCCCACTTCGGCGTTGTAGAAGTCGATCATGCGGCGCATGTCGCTTGCTAATTTGCGGCGGCTGGAGTTGTAGGTCCACGCATCGCGGGCGCTCAGCACACCTTGTGAATAATTGTCGAACAGTCCCTCTTCTTCGCCACGCTTCGCGCCCAGCACTGGAAACTCGTCGAAGCTCGGGTCCACCTGATCTAGCCAATCGTTCTTGGCGTCCGGCGTGATCCGTCGCCAGCCCTTGGCCTGTGTGATGCCATCAATGGATCGGAAATTGCGGATGATCCCCAGTTTCTCGCTAGTAGTCAGGTCCGGGCCAACATCGTGAAAATGAATGTGTCCATGTGCCGACGCATTCGGGTTCTTAACCAAAAGTGCGATGGAGATACCGGTCATGCTTCCCGAACCGAAAACGTTTTGACCTTCCCTTGCCGCGCCCTTCGAGAGCATGTTCTTTCTAATATCACCTCGCAGGTGGAATACATGCAGGTCCGTATATTCTTCGGCCAAACACTTGCGCATACCGTCAGCGAACGATCTTTCGATCCAAGCACTGCCTGAAACGAAAGCCATGATCCCTGCATCGCCGATCCGATCAGACGCCCAGCGGAAGGCGCGGATGTAACTGTCGTACAGATTCTTCTGTAGCTGGGCATTGGAAGCGGCTGCATAGGTTTCCCTTATGCGCTCATCTAATGCAGGATAGCCGATGTTTTTGGCGTTCTCATTTTCGCTTTTCTGCCCCGCGGAATACGGCGGATTCCCAACGATCACGCGGATATCCAGAGCCTTTTGTTTAGTCCGGCGTTCGGAGTTGTCAGGCAGCAGGTTGGCGATCATATCGCGGTCCTGCTCGTACATTTGGAACGTATCCGTCAGCAGGATGCCCTTGAACGGCTCATATGAGGCATCGTCGCTCAACGCGCCCTGTGCCAGTTCGTGATAGACCGTCTCAATATTCACTGCGGCGATGTAATAGGCCAGAAGCACGATCTCATTGGCGTGAATCTCATGCTGGTATTTGTGCTCTAGCTCTTCGGGCGCGATCAGGCCGGATTGTAGCAAGCGGGTGATGAAGGTGCCGGTTCCGGTGAACGGGTCAAGGATGTGGACGCCTCGAGACCCCAGCGTTTGCCCGAACTGGGCCCTCAACACGTCGTTGACCGAATGCAGGATGAAGTCGACCACTTCGACGGGGGTGTAGACGATGCCAAGGCGCTGCGTCAGTTTCTCAAAAGCTCCCTTAAAGAAGCTCTCGTATAGCTTTAGGATTAACTCTTGTCGCCCGGTAGCGGTCACGATCCCCTCCGCGCGCCGTTCCACGCTGGCATAGAACTTTGCGAGGCTCTCGGATTCCTTGGACAGGTTATGCTGATGAAGCTGATCCAGCACAATTTCCATTGCGCGGGAGACTGGGTTTTCCTTGGTAAAATCACTGCTTTTGAAAAGCGCGTCGAAGACGGGTTTCGTGATGAGATGCTGGGCGAGCATCTCAATCGCTTCGTCTTCGGTGATCTCGGGGTTCAGGTCGTCTTGGAGTTCAGCGAGGAAGGCGAGGAAGGCGGTGCGCTCCGGTCCCTCTTGCGCGACGATGGTCTTGATGCGCGTGATGTGGGTCTGGGCGATCTCCGCGATGTCCTTGGCCCATTTGTCCCAATATTCGCGGGTACCGCATTTCTCGACGATCTTCGCCATGATGGCGCGTGTGAACTCATCGAAGACGAATGCGCCCTGCGCGTCAACGTCGTCAGTTCTTTGCGGCGCTGAGCCTTCCTTGCCGATCTCGGAACCGGGCTTGCTGCGTTTTTGCTTGTTGGTGTCGAAGTCGTCGACAACAGCTGTCAGTTCTCGCAACTCGCTCTCTGATGAAATGCTGACCAGCTCAATCTTGTCGCTGATATCTTCGCCCAGCTCCGCTTGATTGATTCGGGCGTCCAGACGTTCGTCGTGGGCGCGTAGAGCGTTGAGGATCTGCCAGACGACCTTGTATCGCTCATTGTCGTTCAAAGCCTCCTCAGGCTTCGTATTGGGCGGTATGGCGACGGGCAGAATGACGTAGCCCAGCTTCTTGCCCTCTGCGCGCCGCATGACGCGGCCTACGGACTGTACAACGTCGATTTGGCTCTTGCGGGGGTGCATGAACATAATGGCATCCAGAGCGGGCACGTCGACTCCCTCAGAGAGTACCTTAGCGTTGGTTAGGATGCGACATGTGTTGTCGCCTGCGTCGGCCTTGAGCCAGTTCAGCATTTCCTCACGCGAGCTGGCGTTGTAGCTGCCGTCGATGTGGCGGACTTCGGTGCTTAGATGGTGGTCGTCGTCGATCAGGTCATTGCCAACGTATTCGTCGACCACCTGCGTGAATTCGTCTTCGATGATCTCGGATTTCCTAATGCTCTGGCAGAAGGCCAGTGCGCGTTTCATGGGGCGCGGGTCAAACTCCAAGTCCTTGACAAGGTCGCTTTTCGTCAGGGCCTTGTAACACCCGATGATCTTCGTCGCGTCATCCATCGTTAGCTCAGCACCGTCTTTGAGACGGTTCTGGATCGTGTCCGATACCAATTGCTGATCAACGGCAAGCACGACGACTTTGTAATCGGTCAGGAGTTGGTTCTCGACAGCCCAACCAAAGCCACGGTGGAACAGGTCCTTTCCGAAATCGGCTTCGTCATCCATCGATGCAATTTTTGCTTCATAATCGTCTGCTTTGCGTTTCGCAGTGTCTGCGAAGATGCGCGGTGTCGCGGTCATGTAGAGACGCTTCTTTGCCGCGACATAGGCGTTGTCATGAATCCGGACGAAGTTGCTGTCGTCTTCGTCTTTTAGCGTTACGCCCGTCGTCCGATGTGCCTCATCACAAATCACCAGATCGAACTCAGGCAAATCGTAGTTTTTCTGGGCGCGTGTTAGAACGTCAATCGAATGGTAAGTGGAGAAGACCACCGTCATCAGATCTGACGGCGCTGACAGGACCTGACGGGCGATTTTCTCCGGGTCAGTCGTCGCAGGGAATGCCAGATCATGCACATTTAGATCAAGACTGTCTGCATCAGCTCTACGCCCAACCTTGGTATCAGAGCAGGCGGAAAAAGCCGTTAACTCTTCCTTACTGTCGTTTTTCCATTCTCTGACGGTTTGGGACATCAATGCTAGCGAGGGGACCATGAACAGGACCCGCTTTCCCTTACCGGCCAGAGTTTCGGCTATACGCAGCCCTGTGAACGTCTTGCCTGTCCCGCAAGCCATGATTAGTTTGCCGCGATCAGCGGTTTCGAGACCTGCCACGACTTCTCGGAGCGCGTCCCTTTGGTGGTCGCGGAGCTGTTTCTTCGGCGCAAGGCTGACAGTTCCTGTGCGGATGAACCGAGACCAATCAATCCGGCTTGCTTCAAGTTCGGCGACACTGATCCGGTTCCATGCTTTGGAGAGCTTATCCAGTGTTTCCTGCGCGTTACGACCTAGTTCTTTGTGTGTCGTGTCCGCAATGACCAGCCGCGTAAACAGATCATTGGACGCTGCGGATATGAAGCTGTCGATATCCGGTTTTTGAATACTCTGACTGGGCGCATAGAATTTGCACTGGATAGCTGCGTAGCCGGACCCATCCGATAGAGTCCCTACGAGGTCGATTCCGGTATCTGCGTTGCTCCAGCCTTGGGAGGTGGCCCAATCAGCAAACGTCTCAACTTTGGAGTAGTACTGGCGTTGCGTGTCGTCGTTTTCCAAGAAGACGCGTACAAGGCGCTCAAAATAGTCGCCTTTTTCGCGTTCGGTTCGCGCGGAAGCCCGATACTCTTTCAAAATGTCATTAAGAAGCACTTGCCGTTACCCCATTCTAAGATTGTTGCTGTTTGGGGTCCTGTACGTTTTAGCATGGGAGGCACCGTCGGAACTTCCGGCCATGATCGTAGGTCTGCCCTCGTTCTTAGTTAATTGCACCTTAGGCGCATGATCAAATACACGGAACCCTCAACCGAAGTGAAGCTCAATTTAAAGAAGATAGATACATAGCCGTGAATGCTCGACCTTTTGACCCACAGTGGACGACAGACAACCCAACACTCAATACGTATCTAAACAGCCTATGCGCAGGCCTATCTGTCAGAAAGGAAGGTCAACGTCGACGGAGGCGAGAAGCACAGGCGCGTTATGAAGCTTCCATTAAGTCCATCGTCATTGACCTGTATAGGGCACACCTAAGCGACCCGACGCTTGAAGTCGGTATAGGGGCGGGTACAACGTACCTGCAGAACATGAGCACGTCCCGATATGGTGCCAGCTTCATCTCGGCCCGCACGTTCATTGACGCGATGAACGCACTACAGGGGGCAGGGCTTGTGGAGCAGAGTACCGCATATTGGCATGATCCTGCAGGTAATAGCAGTCGAACAGCGCGGTATGTGCCGACACCGGGACTATTGATGGGCCTTGTGCAGACAGGGACCAACGTAGTGGACCTACGCAGGCACCAGAGCGCGGAAGGCATACGCTTAAAGGATAATGATAAAGCCCTTGTCGAGTACGGCGACAATGCCTTTGCCACGGGCGCGCGGGACCGTCTGCGCATCATCAACGATATGTTGACGAACCATTGGGCAGACTTGGCGCTGAGTGATGAACAACTTGCTGAGGAGATGGCGCACCTAAGAGGGACACGAGACGAGGAGGCAACACAGTCCTTCGACTTTGCCGCACGCACCGTGTACCGCGTCTTCAATAACAGCGACTGGCAACAAGGCGGGCGTTTCTATGGTGCGTGGTGGATCAGTTGCCCTAGCAGGTTGAGGCAGCACATCCTGATAGATGGCAAGCGCACAGTTGAAGTGGACTACTCAGGGTTACATGCTGCTATGCTCTACGCCGAAGCGGACTTAGACGTACCTAACGACCCCTATGCACGGTGTTTGTCCAGGGCAGGTGACAAGGCAGAACGCAAACTGGTGAAACGCACTTTCAATGCGCTCCTGAACGCCGACAAGGTAAGCCGTGTGAGTGAGATTGAGGGCTACACATCAGACCTGACCGGGCGAGACTGGCCAGAGTTCAAGCAGTACATAGTAGCACAATACCCAGAGTTCTCTCATCACTTCGGCTCAGGGGTGGGACTTAGGTTGCAGCGGAAGGATAGTGATCTGGCAGAGGCAGTCATGCTGCAGTTCGCAGCAATGGGTTATGCCTGCCTTCCTGTCCACGACAGCTTCATCGTCCACCATGGGCTGGAGCACGATTTGGCCAACGCGATGAACAGGGCATTCCACGCAGAGTTCGGCATAGATGGAAAGGTCGGAGTGGAAGTGGGTGTCGGTGAAACAGTTGAAGGGAGTAGCACACCGATTGGTTTGAACATCAACGACTTACTGCACCCAACAGGCCATGAGGGAAGGTTGTCCAAGTTCTGGTCTAACAAGGGAGACAGATAAGCTGGTCCAGTGCCATTTTTTATCTTTTCTGTATAGATGTAGCAATTGAATTTTCTGGGCTATAGCACCGCTATTTCATGGCTAATAAAATTTATCTGGATATTAACCTGTTCGGTCACGCCCTACGGCGCTCCCTCATTACTAGTAACGATAAGGAGCGCCGGGATTGGTTAAACCTTTAGACGCCTAATGGCCTCGCCAAGCTGATCAAGTGTATAGCCCTCACGCAGATACACCTCCTGTGTGACACCGGAACGAGCGTGTCCCACAATGCACTGGATGATTGGTTCTGCCACGTTTGCCTGACCAAGTCGCGTCACGACCGTATGTCGCAGGCTGTGAAACACCAATCCGGGCTCCTTGAGGCCCAGTTTAGGTAGGAAACTCTCGTTGCACCAGCGTCCTAAGGCGCGACCATAGCCGCCGTTGGCGTTGTAGTTGTAGTCGGGGAATAGCCGGGTGCCATTCCGGCGGCTGTCCACGAAGTCGAGGAAGCCTAGGCGGATCAAATCTGGGTGTACCGGGACCTTCCGTCGCGCTGCTGTGGACTTCACGCTCTTGTTGTCGTCGTCACCTTCGTCTGTGATGTTGAGGAACCACGTGCCGCATTCCTGCTGCACATCCTTGATGCCGAGTTGACATATTTCATTCAGCCGGGCTCCAGTGAATATGCCAAGCAGCATCCCCCACTTGTGGCTGTCCTTACGCACCAGCCCGGACGGGTTTGTGGTGAGTTCGGTGTACAAAAACCGGATTTGCTCAGGTGAGAAGGGTTTGCGCTGGTTCGTACTGTTTTTTTCTTTGGCCACCTTCATGCCATCGAAGAGGCTGTGCGGTGAATAACCGTGCCGTTCAGCCCAATCAAAAAAACCCTTGAACATTTGTATGTGGCTATTGATCGTTTTGGGGGCGATCTTCTTCTGGCCCGGTAGCTTGATGACTTCCATCAACGGCATGTTTTTTAGTGCAGGCTTAGTATTCCGACTGGAGGGTAAGGCTTGCAGAACCTTTTTGACTTCGTTCGCGTCCTGCTTCGCTATCGTGCTCAGCAACCTTTCTGGCCCGAAGTACTCAACAAGAATATTCAGGTATGCTCGGTTCTGTCCGACTGTTTTTTCCGCCCACTGACGCGAATGTTCCGCGATGAAGTCATCTATCGCGGTGCCTATTGGCGAAGAGGCGGGGAGGACCTTTGCAGGCTGCGAGATAGCCACGGCTGGGGCATCATCATAAGAATAGTGTTCAAGGCGTTCTACCGCCTCCAGAACGCGTCTCAGCATGTCCCTACGCCCTTTTCGCATTTCGCGGCGAAGGTCCAGCGCGTTGTCCTCCCAGTCCTGAGAATCTATGTCAGAGGCTTTGCAAAACGCATCGCTGTCGAGATAGAGGTCGGACAGTAGGTCCTCGCCCTCAGCCGCGTTCTCATGGATTTCAATCTCTTGCTGCATTGCACTGACGGCTTTTTCTGGAAAGCCTTTGTCGTTCAGCCGCTCCAAGTACTTGTCCAGCGAAGCCTTAAAGTACCGTTGCACCATTGATCTGATTTGGTCTTGTCTTAGCCGTGCCACGTTTTCTTGATCCGGTATTAATCGGCCGCAAGATGATAGAAATCGCGCCAGATCACCAGCCCTGCGCGGGCAGCGGGTACGCAACGATATTCTTACGGTCGCCCGCTTTTGCTCTGTAGAGGGAGGGATAGGCCAGCGGAAGTAGTAAACGCCATGTCTTGAAAGGCTTAGATAAGATGACAGCATCATCGTAGGTGTGTCCCACTTTGTGTCACACCCGAGCACCACACGGCTAAGTCAATGATTTAGAATAAAATGGAGGCGAGTACCGGAATCGAACCGGTGTACACGGATTTGCAATCCGCTGCGTCACCACTCCGCCAACTCGCCTTTTCAAGTAAAATCAAATACTTGCCGTGGTGTGACCGGCGTTTTAGCAGCTTTCGACAGGAGCGTCCAGAGGGGGGAGCGCAAATTTCAGGGCCGGGTGCAAACTTAGTCTTCGGTTGCGACGTTGTATCTTGTGAAGATTGGAAAGTTTCCGTGTCTGAGCCGTTGCCGGTTTTTCAAGGATGTGGCAGAACTCAATCACCCAAGGGAGCAAGATGAGCGATCCAATGACAGATTTCGCAGCCCGCCGCCGGACGATGGTCGATACGCAGATACGTCCTTCTGATGTCACTAAGTTTCCCATCATAGACGCGATGCTGACCGTCAAGCGCGAGAATTTCGTGCCGGATGCGCAGCGCGAGGCCGCCTATGTCGAGGGATTGATCGAGCTGGGTGACGGGCGCTGCATGCTAGAGCCGCGGACCCTGGCTAAGATGCTGGACATATTGAACATCTCCAACGACGAGTCGGTTTTGGATATTGCTCCGGCCTTGGGGTATTCGACCGCTGTCGCTGCGCGCATGGCACAGCTGGTTGTCGCCGTAGAGGAAGACGAGAGCCTTGCGACCGAATCCCAGTCCATCCTGATTGAGGCGGAGGCAGACAACGCGATTGTCCATGTCGGCCCGCTTGAGCTAGGTGCCCCCGAACATGGGCCTTATGACGTGATCATGATCCAGGGCGGTGTTGAACAGGTTCCGGTTGCTTTGATCGCACAGCTTAAGGATCATGGGCGAATTGCCTGCCTTTTTGTCCAAGGTGCGCTGGGGATCGTCCGTATCGGTCATAAATCAGGGGATCGTGTGACCTGGCGGGATGCGTTTAACGCCAATGCACCGATTTTGCAGACATTTTCCAAGAATCGTGTATTTTCGCTATAGTTTGATAGCTGATTTTTCTGCCGCCTTGATTAGTTTAACGCAAACGCGCAAACTATAGGCAGAGCAGGGTAATTTCGATTTGAGAGGATTTCGTTATGGGTTCTATGGCGGGAGGGAAGCTGGTCAAAGCGCTGGCGCTGACTGCGGGGGTCGTACTTAGCTTTGCGCCGGGACGGGCCGTTTGGGCTGACAATATAACTGACGCATTCATTGGCGCTTACAACAGCAGCGGTTTGCTGGAACAGAACCGCGCCTTGTTGCGTGCAGCAGACGAAGACGTGGCAATCGCGTTGTCGGCGCTTCGACCGATCATCAACTGGACGGTTGCAATTAGCCACGACTACACGCGTCGCGAAATCAACAATGTGGTGACAAGACCCGACCCGAACAACTTCTTCACAGGGCTGACCCTCAGCCAACTGCTCTACGATGGTGGGGCTGCCGTTCTGGGCAAACAATCGGCGCAAGAAACGGTGCTGTCGACCAGGCAGACCCTAGTTGATATCGAACAACAGGTTCTGTTCCGCGGTGCCAATGCTTATCTCGAAGTTCTTTTGCAGGAAGAAACCGTACAGATCCGCCTGAACAACGTCGACGTGTCGGCCGAAGAACTGCGCGCATCGCAGGACCGGTTCGATGTAGGCGAAGTCACGCGTACGGACGTTGCGCTGTCACAAGCCCAGCTTGCAAGCTCTCAAGCTGATCTGGCTGTTGCGCGCGGTAACCTCGACACGGCGCAGGCGGAATATGTGAATGCCGTTGGCAAATCGCCCGGACGCACGGCGGGTCAACCGAGCCTGCCAAATCTGCCAAACTCGGAACCGCAGGCCGTCAGCCTTGCGCAGCGTAATCACCCGGCCATTCTTTCGGCTCAGCACCAGGTGCGTGCCTTCGACCTGATTGTGGCGCAGCAGCGCGCCAACCTGGGTCCGAATGTCAGCCTGAATGCCGATGCCGGTATCACCGAGAGCTATGACAACGACGACAACACCAGAGACGGCACTGTTTCGTTGAATTTCAACCAGCCGATTTATGCCGGTGGCCGATTGGCCGCAAGCGTGCGCCGCGCCATGGCCACACGGGATGCATCGCGTGCCAACCTCTTGAATGTGCAAAAAGATATCACTCAGGGTGTGACCGAAGCCTATGCCCGTTTCCAAGCGGCATCTGCAAGTTTGCGGGCGTCGAGCGAACGGGTTCGCGCATCGAAAGTGGCGTTTGACGGTATCCGCGAAGAGGCCACTCTGGGTGCACGGACCACGCTGGACGTTTTGAACGCCCAGCAGGATTTGCTGGATGCGCAGCTAGCCGAGGTCGCATCGCGTATCGAGCGTTCGCGTGCGGCTTACCAGCTGTTGCAAGCACAGGGCCTGTTGACCGCCGAACGTCTGGGACTGGCGGTGCAGATCTATGATCCGACGCTGTATTACAACCTAGTCAAGAAAGCGCCGGCTCAGGTCAGCAGACAAAGCAAGGACCTGGATCGCGTTCTCAAGGCACTGCGCCGCGACTAAGGGCCAATACTATCTGTTGTGACGCCCGGCTTGTTTGGCTACACTCAATCCTGAGGATAGAGCGGTAGAGAACAATGACGGAAAAAGTCGTGAACGGCAGAGTAGAGGACGTGCTGTCCTCGATCAAACGGCTGGTCAGTGAAAGAGGTGAACAAACCTCAGAGCCGACGCCTTCAATCGCCCGCAAGCCCGGGCGATTGGTGCTTACTGATGCATTGCGAGTCGGCGGAACGTCCAGCATTCAAGACAGCCCGGAGATTGAAGCCGAAGCCAAAGCAGGCTACACGGCCGACGCGTCGGTCAAGCCGATGCTTTTGCGCGCGTGCGACATCGTAAATCGTGAAGATCCCGCCAACAAAGAACAAGCCGCGCCAGAGCCGCCCAAAAACCCGACCAACAGCCTGAGCGCAAAGATCGAAGCCCTAGAGGCGGCGATTGCACGCACTGAGGACCAGTGGGAGCCGGACGGCGACAGCGAAGACGAGTACTCCGGTACTCCGGCGAAAGCCCTCGAATTCAGCGCACGCAAAGAATTTTCGGATACCGGGGGAAAGAAAGCCGAACCCACTCAGGCAAAGGCTAAAGAAGCTGTGGCAACGACCAAGGCAACTTTCATTCGCGACCCCGAGGTGATCACAGCACCACCTGCTCACCCTGTCGAAGCAGCAGCGGAAGATTCTGCGATAGCTGGCATAAGCGAAGACGCATTGCGCAAAATGATCGCCGAAGTTGTTCGTGAAGAATTGCAGGGTGTTTTGGGTGAACGCATCACCCGCAACGTCCGCAAGATGGTTCGGCGCGAAATCTACAAGGCCCTGGCCGAGCAGGACCTCGAGTAGCGCTCAGGCCCTTTGGGGCGTTTCTGCAAGCGCCAGCAGGCGGTCCAGATCCATATTCTGTTCAAGGTGATCCGCCAGCGCGTCCAGCGTCTCTTCGACCCCGTCTTCATAGGTCAAGTCCGAGGTCACGCCCAGCTGCGACAGGTAAGACGCGCGGAATGCATCCGAACTGAAGATACCGTGCAGGTAACTGCCGCGGATTCTACCGGAGGCGTTTGCGGCACCTTCTGGCCGCCCCTCGACCTCTAGCCAAGCGCGGGCGCAATCAGGGCCTTCGGTACGGCCCATGTGGATTTCGTAGCCTGAAACCGGTTCTCCTCCGCCAAGGGCGCGGGCCGAAGTGAGTGTTACCTGTTTCTTCCCTGCCATCACGGTTTCAACATCCAGCAGGCCCAACCCTTCGACAGTCCCTGGTTGTCCGTCGACGCCATCCGGATCAGCGATTGTCTTGCCCAGCATTTGATAGCCGCCGCACAGGCCCAGAACATGGCCTCCCCGGCGGACGTGGGCATATAGGTCGATGTCCCAGCCCTGCGCCCGGAAGTAAGCCAGATCGCCGATGGTGGATTTGCTGCCGGGCAGCAGTACCAAATCGGCATCACCGGGCAGGGGGCGTCCTGCCGGCACAATCTCGACCGAGACACCGGGTTCGGCAGACAAAGGGTCGAGGTCGTCAAAATTTGCCATGCGTTCCAACTGCGGAACAACCACCTTGCAGGCCCCGCCAGAGTGGGACCGGATATCCATCATATCCTCGGCTGGCAGTTTCCACGCATCATGGAACCAGGGAACGACGCCCAGACAGGGCCATCCGGTACGTGCAGCGATTTCATCGCGACCTTCGTCGAAAAGGGATACGTCGCCTTTGAAGCGATTGACCGCAAAGCCTCGGATCATCTCAAGATCGCCTGTATCCAATACCGCCTGGGTGCCCACGATCTGGGCAATGACCCCCCCGCGGTGAATGTCACCTACCAGAATAACGGGTACGCCTGCAGCGCGCGCAAATCCCATATTGGCGATGTCACCCTTGCGCAGGTTGGTTTCAGCCGGGCTGCCCGCACCTTCGATCAGGACCAGATCTGCGTCGCTGCACAAGCGGTCAAAACTTTCAAGCGCTGCGCCCAGCAGTTTAGATTTATCCTTGCGGTAATCGCCTGCTTTCATCGTGCCGGCACGTTGGCCCTGAACGATGATCTGAGCGCCAGTGTCGGTTTCCGGTTTCAGCAGAATCGGGTTCATGTCCGTATGCGTCGCACGCCGCGCCGCCAGCGCTTGCAGGGCCTGCGCGCGCCCGATCTCGCCGCCATTTTCGGTGACGGCGGCATTGTTCGACATGTTCTGTGGTTTGAAGGGTGCAACACGTAACCCACGCCGGGTGAAGGCCCGCGCCAGACCGGCCACTAGAACCGATTTCCCGACATTGCTGCCGGTGCCCTGAATCATGATGGACCGAACCATGGCCTGTCTCCTATGTTGACGCGCAGATGACCTGATTTGCGGGCAAAGGAAAAGCCAAAGTTGAACACGCCAGCGCATCTTTTGATCGGAGCTGCCGCCTTTGCCCGCCCAGCCCAGGGACGTATCCTGTGGGCCGCTCTGTTGGGTTCGCTATTGCCGGACCTGTCGCTTTACCTGATGGCGGGCACGTCCCTTTACGTGCTTGGGATTCCCCCGAGCGTGGTCTTCAACCAACTTTTTTTTCCGACGTTTGGCAGACCGTGTTTGCGATCGACAATTCCTTTGTCCTTTGGGGGGGTGCCGTGCTTTTCGGGGTATGGATGCACTGGAAAGTCTGGACCGTTGGGGTGTCCGCGGGTTTGCTGCATCTTTCGATGGATTTTCTGCTGCATGCCGGAGATGGGCGGCCGCAGTTCTGGCCATTCAGCAATTGGGTGTTTCACAGCCCCGTCAGTTATTGGGACAGCACGCATCACGCCTTATGGGTGGCGCCCGTTTCAGCCGTGCTTTGTGTCGCGTGTTACGCCATTTTGTGGCGTCGCGGCATGCCCATCTGGGCGAAAGCGTTCTTTGCCGTGCTGCTGATGGCCGAGCTATGGGTCGCGCGGCAGTGGTTGTTGTTCTTTTGACTGATGGCATAAGAAAAGCGCGCTCCCAGCTAGGGAGCGCGCTTTTTCATGCGAAAGTCGCCTTGGATCAGGCGGCTTCTGCTTGTTGGGCCGCGTTGCGACGTTCGCTTTCTTCACGCGACAGCGCAACCGAGGTGCGGACACCACGTCCAACGAACTCCATCAGTCCGCCAACAACGCGCTCATTCGGGTCGATACCCGCGCAGGACAGGACCTCGCGACCATCACGAGAGCGCGCCCACCGGGCGATTTGTTCCGGGCCATTGCCATATTTTTTGTCATCGGCAATAGCGTCATCCAGCGCAGCCAGTACGACAGCCGCGAAAAGTTTGCGTGCACGATTGCCTTGCTCGTTGTTAAAGGCAGTGCCGTCAACGAAATCTCTCATCTCGTCTTCCTTGTTGTTCTTGCTCTTGCATTTTCGGCGTGACGGTTCTTATGACCGATTAAGTGCGATTCGGATACACTTAAAATGCATAGTTGCGTTGCGTCATTTGCATAGCTTGCTGCAGGTGCAGCACTAGGTCTCGTCATCTTGTCAGGTGTGTTCCCGCCAGATATAGGAGCGGGAACTGACGCATCAACCGTTTGTGAAGGATTTAAGTCATGCCCAAGATAAATGGGAACGAAATTCGCCCCGGAAATGTGCTTGAGCATAACGGCGGGCTATGGGCCGCAATCAAAGTTGACCACGTAAAGCCAGGTAAAGGCGGCGCTTTTGCGCAGGTCGAACTGCGCAATCTGCGCAATGGCTCGAAGCTGAACGAGCGGTTCCGCTCGGCTGACAAAGTGGAACGCGTGCGTCTTGAGCAGAAAGATCAGCAGTTTCTGTACGAATCTGATGGCATGCTGGTTTTCATGGATTCCGAGACGTATGAGCAGATCGAACTGCCTGCAGAACTGCTAGGCGAACGCCGCCCGTTTCTGCAGGACGGCATGACAATTGTCGTCGAATTTTATGAAAGCGAGGCTCTGAACGCCACAGTGCCTCAGAAAGTGACCTGCAAGATCGTTGAGACTGAGCCTGTAGTCAAAGGTCAGACCGCGGCGAATTCGTTCAAGCCGGCCATTCTGGACAACGGTGTCAAAGTCATGGTGCCGCCATTTGTCGGTCAGGATGAAATGATCGTGGTGAACACCGAAACCATGGATTATTCCGAACGCGCCTAACCACGCGTTTGCCAGAGTAGAGAAAAACCGCGTGGACCCGTGCCGCGCGGTTTATTTGTCAGCTGCCCCGTCTGATTTGGCGATACCGTTCGGGGTTGGGGCCAAACAGTTCAAGCATCAGTTCATACTTGATGCGATTGGCGCTGACCTGCCGGTAGAAGGCGATCAGGAATGCCGTGGGGCCTTGAATGCGGCTGAGGCCGCTTGTGGCGGCGACCACAGTGCCGACATCTGTTTTCCCGTTCAAAACCAAATAGCCGCCCAACATCAGGACGCCGACCGTTCCGGCTCCGTTTATGATGCTGAGCAGAAACTTGGCCGAAAGCTTCCAGATGAACATCTTGCGCCGTGTTTCGTAGATCTCGTCGAACTGCGCCTCAACCTCGCGCGCGATTTCGTTGATCCGCTCGACATTCAGCTTATCGTTGGCTCCGCGTAATATCCGGACACGTTCGGCGACAAACACGTTCACCTTGCGTTGGGATACCAGCACGATGATGATCTGCGGCACGATCATCGAAAAGGCGATCATGCCCAGCCCCGGTTGCGTTGACGAGATATAGCCGATCACACTGATCAACGTGCCGATCTGAACGACCGGGTCCGAGAAAGCGCCGCCCGCGAATTTCCCCAACTCTTCTGCCTCGGCTGAAATCGCCGTGGTCATCGTGCCCTTGCGCATCGTTTCGCCCGAGACATTGATATCCGAGGCGCGCAGCAGCAGCCTTTGGCGGATCATGCGGATCAGATCTTCGCCCAACGTTCCCGCGCGATAGCTCAAAAGCCACTTTAGGGAGAGGCTGAGCAGGATGACGGACATCATTCCGGCACCCAGATAGATCAGCCTGTCCGTGCTTACGTCGGCTGAGGTTAGGTGGTTGATGATGTCGCGCTGAAACTCCAGCGGAACTGCAGCCAGACCCGCGATCGCAATGGACAGAACGATGAGGATGATCTGCCGTCCGGCGCTGGCGCGCCAGATTGCCCTGTATAGCTGGAACATACGTGCATCCGGATTGCTGAATTCAAACCAGTGTGACAGCGCGGTTGGCTATGTTCAAACCACACCAATTCAGTCGGTTGCTCAGCCGTGCCGGTTCGGCAACACGTTAAGTGTCCAACTGTATGGTGGCGTCACCGGCCTGCATGTCGTTACCCACGCGGTCCAATCGCAAATAGGCGATCCCGCGGCCATTGGATTGGGTAAACAATGTACCTGCCGCTTTTCCGCCCGACATAATCGGGGTTCCAACCGCTGCTGAGCCGCTGACGTTGACGCCACGCAAGCCTTTGCGCAGCTCGGTCTTGTGTTTCATCCGCGCGGTGACTTCTTGCCCGACATAACAGCCTTTTTTGAAGTCCACGCCGTTCAGCGCCTCGAACCCGGCCTCAAGGATATAGCTGTCGGGGGTCAGTTCGATTCCGGTTTCCGGAATGCAGTGTCGCACGCGGATAGCATCCCAATCGGTGCCGTCTTCGCTTTCCGAGTCCGTTGTATAGGTCCGCCAGCCCATATCCGGGTGCCTTGGGTCGGGCAGGGCACCCTCGGTGGCAGGGCCAGTACCGCGCTGCAGGTTCAGGCCGCTATCTTCGATGCTGACATCTGCGCGTAGCTTGTACATGCCCAACCGTTTGGCAAATCCATCGGCAAGGACTTCGGCAACATCCAGCAAAACCGCGTCACCCTCGCGCTTAAGGAAGAAGTCCGCCAGATACTTACCTTGGGGGGTCAGCAGGGCCGCGTAGACCAGCCCATTGTCCAACCCGGCAATATCGTTGGTGATCAACCCTTGAAGAAAGCTGTCGGTGTCCGAGCCGCTCAGGCGCAATATACGGCGGTTGGGCATCTGGTTTGTCCTCGTCTTTTCCTCGGACCTCGTGATATAGGGGTTTCCGCTGCCATGACCAGAGGGTTTCCGCCGTGACTGCGCCGATTAGCATCGTTATCCCGACCCTGAATTCGGACGGGAACCTTCCCGCGACCCTTGCGGCCTTGATGGAAGGCCTGCATGCGGGGCTGATCCGCGAATTGATCGTCTCGGACGGGGGGTCGGCTGATCAGACGATAAAGATTGCAGATGAGGCCGGGGCTGAGATCGTGGCCGGGCCGCCTTCGCGCGGGGGGCAATTGGCCCGAGGATGCGCCGCAGCCAAAGGGGACTGGCTGTTGGTCCTGCATGCCGACACTGTATTGCAAGCGGGGTGGAGCAAGGCCGTAGGCGACCACCTTGGCACCGGAACCCCGGCGGCGTTTCGTCTGGCGTTTCGGGCGTCAGGCTTTGCGCCGACATGGGTGGCGGGCTGGGCCAATCTGCGCAGTCGTCTTTTTGGCCTGCCTTATGGCGATCAGGGCCTGTTGGTCCCGAGTGAGATGTATCGAAAGGCGGGGGGCTTTCCTGATCAACCCTTGATGGAGGACGTCGCTTTGGTCCGCAGCCTGCGTGGCATCACTTTGCTGCCCAGCCGGGCAGTTACGAGCGCGGATCGCTATGAGCGTGCGGGCTGGTTGCGTCGGGGAGGGCGGAACCTGTGGACTCTGACGCGGTATTTTCTGGGGGCAGATCCTGCGAAGTTGGCACAGGACTATCGGCTCTGAGCGACGCGCGCAGCTCGACCACGGATTTGCCCAGCCGGAAAGG
Source organism: Ruegeria sp. Alg231-54 (assembly GCF_900143525.1). Taxonomy (GTDB): domain Bacteria; phylum Pseudomonadota; class Alphaproteobacteria; order Rhodobacterales; family Rhodobacteraceae; genus Ruegeria. The sequence goes on from NZ_FREZ01000005.1 coordinate 86,098, forward strand.
CGCCGCGAAACTGACCAGACATAGCGCGATGATCTGCAGCACTAGTATGTGCGCATTGTCTTGCAGATATTCCCATTCGTCCTTCAACTTGCCGACCTGTTCCACCAGATCATCATAGCTTTGCGCCAGGATCAGATAATCTCCGGCAATCGCGGGGACTTTGCGGCGCATGTTGTCGATCGCGGCCTGTGTTACGTCGTCCAACGTGGTAAAGACTAGGAACTGATCGATGTTGAACGCATCAGCCTTGTCGGCCATTGCGCGCATTTCGTCCTGTTCGTCTTTTGCCTGACTGCCAAACAAAAAATGCAACCCCTGTAGCGGCGCGACCTCATTTGTGACTGCGATGAACAATGGCAGGTCGGCATTGCTGGCGGTTGAGGCCGACAGGAATTCGACCTTTTCGCACAACACTTCGGTATCCGGGTCGAAGGCCGGGTCGCAGAACCGCAGCCGGAACCGCGCGGCATCACGGTCAAAGGCTAGCCCGGCGGCATAAGCGACGTCTATCTGGCGGTCCAGTCGCGAGCTATCCGAAGTATAAAGCCCGGCCAAAACCGCGACCAGCGCGCCAACGCCACCCAGTACAACCCAGACGAGGTCCGCGAGTTTCCAGGCGCGATGCCCGGCGGGTTTACGGAAAAGAAAGGCAGTGCCAATTAATCCAATCAGAAAGAACAGGATCAAAAGCGGCAGTTGGTTTTGGGTCACGAAACTCATGCCTTCAAAGTGACGGCCTGCCATGCGGCTGGCAACACTCCTCACGCTCAGTTGTTCTGTTTGGGTGGGAAAAAGCCGTTATGAGCCCGAGCTTTGACCGAATTTCCGGAACAGTTTGGTGCGGTCAAAAGCTTGTTCCAGCTCATCCGTGCGCTCTTTAACCGAATCCCACAGCCGTTCCTGTACTTCGGCGATGACGCATTCCATCAGAACCAGAATGGCCGCCATGGAGTCCCACGCGGACGGCACGGCAATGCGTGCAGCAAATGTGTGTTTGGCCAGCCGATGAATGGGTGAGCGCCACTGATCGGTGAACAGAACAATTTCAGCCTCGCGTTCATGGCACAGCTGGCCAATCAGCAGGGATGCGTTCTCATATCGGCGAACATCCAGCGTCACCAGCACATCATCTTTGCGTATGTCCAGCAAGTCATGCGTCCACGATGCCGCAACGGGCAGCAGTCGGACATCCGGGCGGATCATCTGCAGGTGCAGGTACAGATATTGTGCCAGCGTACCGGTGATGCGGCCGCCGGTAATGAAAATGCGCCTGTTGGGGTCACATAACAGATTGCAGAAGCTGTCGAATTCACCGGGGTCGACCTCATCAATCGTGCGTTTCTGATTGGCGAGAGTCTGTTGGGAATACCGGTTCAGGATGTGTTCTTCGGGCAGGTCGTTCTGCCATAGGTCACGCTTGGCGACCGGCCCCGAGATCATCTCTTTCACCTCACCCCGCAGGGCGGCCTGAAACTGCGGATAGCCGTCAAAGCCGGTTTTCTGCAGCATCCGCGCGACGGTCGTGGTCGAAACTGAGGCGGTGCTGGCCAGCTCGGTGATGCTGCCAAGGCCAGCCATGGGGTAGTCGTCCAGCAATACACTGACCAGTTGCCGCTCGGATGGGGTCATCTTGTCTTTGTGGGCCAGCAGCCTGTCCGTCACCCGCACGCGGCGTTCCTCCTGCATCTTTTCGATCTTAGTGTGAATAATTTTTCGGCAAGATCAAGAGTGGTGAAATTTATTCAGGAAAAATATTGACAGGTTAAGGTCTCTTGTGGAAATTTTTCCACACGCATCTTAATTGGAATCGCAAGGCGGTATTTTGGACTTCGGAACAGTCGTTCTCACGGACACAGTGGATGGTCCCCTTTCGGTAATGCTGGTCTGCGAACACGCGTCCAGTCGCATTCCCGCGTTTTTGGGGGATATGGGATTGCCCGTGGGCGCGCTTCAAAGCCACATCGCGTGGGATCCGGGGGCATTGGCTGTGGCCAAGCTGATGGCAGCACGCCTGTCGGCAACGCTGGTGTATGGCGGGGTGTCCCGGCTGGTCTATGACTGCAATCGCCCGCCCGAAGCTGCCGGGGCCATGCCGGCGCGCAGCGAGGACTATCAAATCCCAGCGAATGTCGATCTGTCCGAGGAAGAGCGCGAAAGCAGGATTGAGAGCATCTACCGGCCCTTCAGCAGGGCGCTGTCTGAACTGATCTCTCAAAACGGTGATACGCTTGAACTTATGGTGACGGTCCACAGCTTTACACCAGTCTACCATGGTCAGACGCGTGAGGTGGAACTGGGTATATTACACGGGGTGGATGACCGGTTCGCCCAGGCAATGATGACGACAGTACCCGCCGACCAAACCTATGAGACTCGCTTGAATGAGCCGTATTCGGCGGCGGACGGGGTCGCCCATACCCTTGACGCGCAAGCCCTGCCGAAAGGGCTGTTGAACGTCATGATCGAGATCCGCAATGACCTGATACAAACGTCCGAGCAGCAAGAGGCGATGGCCGATTGCCTGGCGTCATGGACCGCGCGGACCCTTGCAGAGTTTCAAAAAGGGGGCGCGGCGTGATCAAGGCGATGGCGTCATATGTCCGGATCGTCGATGCGGTCAACTACCGGATCGGACGGGTCATGATGTGGGGCCTGTTCGTGATGATGGGCATCCTGCTGTGGTCCTCGATCTCGAAGACGTTTTTCGTGCCATCGCATTGGACGCTGGAAATGGCGCAGTTCGCGATGGTGACCTATTACATTATGGGCGGACCGTATTCGATCCAGTTGGGATCGAACGTCCGCATGGACCTGTTTTATCACAACTGGAGCCCGCACCGGAAAGCCTGGTTCGATGCCTTCACCGTTCTGCTGCTGATCTTCTACCTAGGGGTATTGTTTTATGGCGGGCTTGGGTCGACGGCCTACAGCCTTGGCTATTGGGGCGATGAACCGGTCTTCTACTTTTTCGGACTGTTGACAGGCAGTGAGGAAATTGGCCGGCTTGAACGCTCATCAACAGCGTGGCGGCCGTATATTTGGCCGGTAAAAACCATCATGGTGTTCGGCTTCTTCCTGATGCTGCTGCAGGCGATATCGGAATTCTTCAAAGACATAGCCCGGATCAACGGGCAGGAAATCGGGGTCGTGCGGGCATGAGCCAGGAATATATCGCCATCTTCATGTTCGCATTGATGATGCTGATGCTGTTCACAGGTCAGCGGGTCTTTGGCGCGATTGGCGCGGTGGCTACCATTGCAGCGCTGGCGCTTTGGGGCACAGGCGGGCAGGACATCACGTTCTCGGCCGCGATGAAGCTGATGAAATGGTATCCGCTGCTGACGCTGCCGATGTTTATCTTCATGGGCTATGTGCTCAGCGAAAGCCGGCTGGCGGATGACCTGTACAAGATGTTCCACGTCTGGATGGGCCCCATCAATGGCGGTCTGGCTATCGGCACCATCGGGTTGATGGTGCTTGTCTCGGCCATGAACGGCCTCAGCGTTGCGGGTATGGCCATTGGTGCGACCATTGCGCTGCCGGAGCTGCTTCGGCGCGGTTACGACAAGACGATGGTGACCGGGGTCATTCAGGCGGGTTCTAGTCTTGGCATTTTGGTGCCACCTTCGGTGGTTCTGGTCCTCTATGCGATGATCGCGCGCCAGCCTGTTGGGCAATTGTGGCTGGCCGGTATCATCCCAGGCCTGCTGATGGCCGCGATGTTTATCCTGTATATTTGGATCCGCTGCCGCATTCAGCCCGAGCTGGGACCCGCAATGGAAGACGCGCATGAGGTGCCGTGGGCCGAGAAAATCCGGCTGCTGGGGGCAGGGGCGCTGCCGCTGATCATCTTCGCGGCGATGATGGTACCGTTTGTGAATGGTTGGACCTCGCTGGTCGAAAGCTCGGCCATCGGAGCGCTGACCGCTCTGGCTGTGTCCGTCATCAAGCGCCGCATGACCTGGAAGATTTTCGAAGACTGCACCAAGCAGACGTTGGCCATTTCCTGCATGTTCATGTGGATCATTCTGGCCGCGCTGGGCTTTGGGGCCGTATTTGACGGTCTCGGCGCGGTGAAAGCCATCGACAATCTGTTCACTGATCAACTGGGCTTGTCGCCCTGGATGATCCTGATTTTGATGCAGCTAAGCTTTATCGTCATGGGCACGTTCCTCGATGACACGGCAATGCTGGTCATCGTCGCACCACTTTATGTCCCGCTGGTCGGCGAGTTGGGCTTTGATCTGATCTGGTACGGGGTGCTTTATACGATCACGACGCAGATCGCCTATATGACGCCGCCCTTCGGCTATAACCTGTTCCTGATGCGCGCGATGGCCCCGCCCGAGATCACCCTACGGGACATCTATGGTTCGATCTTTCCTTTTGTCGCGGTGATGGTGATGGCGCTGACAATCATCATGATTTTCCCGGAAATCGCTCTGTGGTTGCCCGGGTATGTCTATGGAAATTAACAAGAATGCTCGGTGAACGGGCACAGAAACTTTAACGGAGAGGAATTGACATGACGACAAGACGTAAGTTTCTGAAAACCGCTGGGGTTGGCGTTGCTGCCGCACCACTGGCGACGCCTGCCTTGGCGCAGAACACGATCACATGGCGGATGCAGACTTATGCAGGTCCTGCGCTGGCTGAGCATGTGATTGATCCCGCGATCAAGATGTTTAACCAGATCGCCGGTGACCGGATGCAGATCGAGCTGTTCTATGCTGATCAGTTGGTTCCCACGGGAGAGCTGTTCCGGGCGATGCAGAAAGGCACCATCGACGCGGTTCAGTCGGACGACGACTCGATGGCATCGCCTACCGAAGTAACTGTTTTCGGTGGCTATTTCCCGTTCGCCTCGCGGTATTCACTGGACGTGCCCGTGTTGTTCAACCAGTGGGGTCTGAACGAGATCTGGGATGAGGAGTACTCAAAAGTCGGGGTCAAACACATCAGCGCTGGCGCATGGGACCCGTGCCACTTTGCGACCAAGGACCCGATCAACTCGCTGGCGGATATGAAGGGCAAACGCATCTTCACATTCCCAACGGCGGGTCGCTTCCTGTCGCAGTTTGGCGTCGTGCCGGTTACCCTGCCATGGGAAGACATCGAGGTCGCGGTTCAGACCGGTGAACTGGATGGCATCGCTTGGTCGGGCATCACCGAAGACTACACCGTCGGCTGGGCCGATGTGACCAACTATTTCCTGACCAACAACGTGTCGGGCGCCTGGGCGGGTCACTTCTTTGCCAACATGGATCGCTGGAATGAGCTGCCCGAAGACCTGCAGACCCTGTTCAAGGTCTGCTGTGATCAGTCACATTACTACCGTCAGTGGTGGTATTGGGGGGGTGAGGCCAACCTGCGCGTCAACGGCACGAAGATGCAATTGACCTCTATCCCGGACGAAGAATGGGTAACCGTTGAGGAAGCCGCCGTGAAGTTCTGGGACGAAGTTGCAGCCGAGTCCGAGACCAAAGCGAAAGTTGTCGACATCTTCAAGCGTTACAACGCCGAGATGCTAAAGGCTGGTCGGCCCTATCGTTACACCTAAGAAACCCTTCTTCCCGACGCGTGGGGCACCCCGTGCGTCGGGATTGGACATCAATAAGCGACACCATTTATGCTCTCGTCTGTTCCAAGAATAGAAAAACAAAACCGGAAGCACATTTGTGCGCACCGGTCAGACGAGGTGTGAACATATGGCTATCGCGAGCTTTTTGATTGAGATTTTTGCCGCAACCATGTTGCTGCTATTTGCCGTGCGTTTGGTTCGTACCGGTATCGAACGGCGTTTTGGTGCGCTGTTCCAGTCGATCCTGACGCGCCACTCCAACAGCTTTGTTGCAGGTGGGGCAGGCATGGTTCTGGCCACCATCCTGCAAAGCTCGGCCGCGGTAACGGTCTTGCTGACAGGTTTCGCTGCGGCGGGAATGGTGACGTTTGGGATGGCGCTGGCAGGTGTGCTGGGTGCCGATCTGGGCGCCGCGCTGGTCATTCAGGTTCTGTCCTATGACCTGGGCTGGCTTCAACCCGCATTGCTGGCCTTGGGCGGCTGGCTGTATCTGAAATCCGAACGGTCGAATGTTCGGCTAATGGGGCGGATCGTTCTGGGCGTCGCCTTCATCCTGATTTCGCTTCAGTTCCTGCGCGAAGCAGTTGAGCCGATCCGCGAAAGCGCGTTTTTGCCCGCAATCGCAGGGTATCTTGAGACCGACTATTTCAGCGCCTTTATCGTTGGTGCGGTGCTGGCCTTTGTCATGCACAGCTCGGTCGCGACGATCCTGATGTGCGTGGCCTTGGTTCAGATCGGTGCAATTCCCTTTGCCGCCGGGTTGTCGCTGGTGCTGGGAGCAAATCTGGGTTCGGCCTTTATTCCAATGTGGCTGACGCGCGATATGACCGTCTCGGCCCGGCGTATCCCGCTGGCCAACCTCTTATTGCGGGGAAGCGCGGCGCTGGTAATGCTGATCGTCGTGAACGTTGGCGGGTTGCACGAGGCGCTATTGGTGACGAGCCCGGCGCAGTCTCTGATTTTTGCACATATCGGATTCAATTTGGCGGTGTTCTTGCTAGCCACAGGCTTCGTGAACAGGATGGAACAGCCGATGGCCGTTCTGATGGCGGAGCCAAAAGCCGAAGCCAATGCGCTGGATCAGTTCTCGGATGCGCTGACACCGCTGGGGGACCCCAGCGGCGAAAGGGCGAGCGTTGCGATGTCCTCGGTGCGTCACGAGCTGTTGCAGATGATCACGCAGGTTGAGCGTATGTTCCGCCCCGTTTTGGATATCTACGAACAGGATGACAGCGACGCGATTTCCGCGCTTTGGCAGCAGGATGAGCGGGTGAATACGCAACTGACCGAGATCCGCCGTTTCGTCGCGCGCATGCCGCGGCAGAATATGAGCAAAGGGCAGATCAAAGCCGCACGAGGGTTGGTCGAATATGCCATCCGTCTTGAAGCTGCGGGCGATGTCGTCTCGAACCGGATGACCCGGACAGCGCAAATCAAGCATACCGAACGTTCTGAATTCTCGGCGCAGGGCTGGAAAGAGCTGAAGGATTTGCACGCGGCGATTCTGGAAAGTTTCTCGCTGGCGCGTCACGTGCTGTTGGTGGACGACATGGATTGTGCCCGCCGGCTGGTGTTGGACAAGGCCGAGGTCAAGCGGATGTCCCGCAATAGCCGCAAGGCGCACCTCAAACGATTGGAACGCGGTCAGACTGAGAGCTTCCAGTCCTCCGATCTGCATCTGGAAACGCTACGTTCAATGCGTGATCTGCATGGGCATATCGCCGCCATCGCCTATCCGATCCTCTACAAAAGTGGTCAGGTTCTGGAAACGCGCCTGGTGATGGAAATGGAAAAAGAAGCCAACGATGAGTGATGGCGGGTAAGCGAAACCGGGGTCTCTGTAAGTGACAAAGGATACCAATGATGGGCAATGAAGCGATTTTGGCTGATCTGAAAGCCAAATTCGAGGCGGGCGAGGTCGACACGGTGCTGGTCTGCATGGTGGACATGCAGGGCCGCCTGATGGGTAAGCGGTTTCACGCAGGCCATTTCGTGGCGGGCGCATGGGAAGAGACACATTGCTGCAACTACCTGCTGGCCACAGATCTGGAGATGGCGACACCCGACGGCTATGCCTCGACCAGTTGGGAGCGGGGTTATGGCGATTATGTCATGAAGCCGGATCTCAGCACTTTGCGCCCGGTGCCGTGGCTGGAAGGCACCGCAATGGTGATGTGCGATGTGCTGGATCACCACACCCATGATGAGGTTCCACACGCGCCTCGGTCTATTTTGAAGAAGCAGGTCAACCGGCTGAAGGCCATGGGCTATGACGCGATGTGCGCCACCGAGCTGGAGTTTTTCCTCTTTGAGAAGAGCTTCGATGCGATCCGCAAGGAAGGCTTCCGCGATCTGCAGCCGATCTCGGGCTATAACGAAGATTATCACATCCTTCAGACCACCAAGGAAGAACATGTGATGCGCCCAATCCGCAACCATCTGTGGAACGCGGGGATTCCGGTTGAGAACTCAAAGGGCGAAGCCGAGACCGGGCAGGAAGAGCTGAACATCAAATATGCACCGGCGATGGACACGGCCGAATACCACTCGATCGCCAAGAACGCGGTGAAAGAGATCGCCTGGCAACACGGTCACGCGGCGACATTCCTGCCGAAGTGGCACCGTGACAAGGTGGGCAGCTCGTCCCACGTGCATCAGTCGCTTTGGGCGGATGGCAAGCCAGCGTTTTATGATGCGGATGACGCGTTGGGTATGTCGGCGCTGATGAAAAGCTATATGGCGGGTCTGCTCAAATATGCCGCTGACTATACCTATTTCATGGCCCCCTACATCAACAGCTACAAGCGGTTCATGAAGGGTACCTTTGCGCCGACACGGATTATCTGGTCGGTGGACAACCGTACGGCTGGCTTCCGTCTTTGCGGCGATGGGACGAAGGCCGTAAGGGTTGAGTGTCGTATTCCGGGATCAGATATGAACCCGTATCTGGCGATGGCTGGCATGTTGGCCGCCGGGATTGCCGGTATTGAAGAAGGCCTGGAACTGCAATCGCCCACCACCGGTGATGTCTATCAGGGTGACACCGGCATGATCCCCGGCAATTTGCGCGCAGCACGGGATGCGTTGCACGGGTCGTCGATGCTGCGGGCTGCCATGGGCGATGAGGTGGTCGAACACTATACCCGCGCGGCGGAAGTCGAGATCGAGGAATTCGAGCGGGTTGTGACGGATTGGGAAATTGCCCGGGGGTTTGAGCGGGCTTGAGATTGGGTCCGGCTGGGGGCTTTGCCCGCCGCCATTGGCGCTCGAACCAATGGCGCACCAATGGCAGCCCCCAAAGGATATTTGTGGCCAGATGAAGCAGGGATCCTGTTTCTTTCGGAATTGGAGTGGATATGGGGCAGATGTTGAAATGTGTCTCGCCGATTGATGGATCGGTTTTTGCTGAACGTGAAGTGCTATCACGGGATGCAGCGTTTGAAGCGGCAGCGCGATCGCGGGCGGCACAGGCAGAATGGGCGGCGCGACCGTTGCAGGAACGTATTGATCTTGTCATGGCAGGCGTGGCTGCGGTTGGGGCGATGAATGACGAGATTGTGCCCGAGTTGGCGCATATGATGGGGCGTCCGGTACGTTATGGCGGTGAGTTTGGCGGCTTTGACGAGCGTGCGAGCCATATGGCTCAGATTGCCGAGGCGTCTCTGGCTGATATCGCAGTGGGCGAAGATGAAACCTTCAAACGCTATATCAAGCGCACTCCGCATGGCGTGGTCTTTGTGGTGGCGCCCTGGAACTATCCCTACATGACCGCAATCAACACAGTGGCCCCGGCGCTAATCGCGGGGAACACAGTGATCCTGAAACATGCCACGCAGACGCTGCTGGTGGGCGAGCGCATGGCGCAAGCGTTTCATTCCGTGGGTATACCCGAAGATGTGTTTCAGAATGTCTTCCTGAGCCATAACACGACCAATGACCTGATCGCAGGCAATGCGTTCGACTTTGTGAACTTCACCGGGTCAGTAGGTGGTGGCCAAGCGATGGAGCGCGCGGCTGCTGGGACATTCACCGGTGTTGGTACCGAGCTGGGTGGCAAGGATCCGGGCTATGTCATGGATGACGCTGATCTGGATGCAGCGGTCGAAACGCTGATCGATGGTGCCATGTTCAACTCGGGCCAGTGCTGTTGTGGGATTGAACGGATTTATGTTCACGAAAGCCTTTATGACGACTTCGTCGCCAAGGCAGTCGATGTAGTGAAAGGCTATAAGCTGGGCAATCCTCTGGACAGCGATACAACGATTGGCCCGATGGCCAATGTGCGCTTTGCCAAAGAAGTGCGCGCGCAGATTGCTGAGGCCGTTGGGGTCGGGGCGGTGGCTCATATCGGCACGTTCCCCGAAGACGATGGCGGGGCCTATCTGACACCGCAGATCCTGACCAACGTCACCCATGACATGCGGGTGATGCAGGACGAGAGTTTCGGCCCCGTGGTCGGCATTATGAAAGTGTCCTCGGACGACGAAGCCATCGCCTTGATGAATGACAGTGAATTTGGTCTGACCGCCAGCCTATGGACCCGCGATGTAGACCGGGCCGCACGCGTGGGCGATGCGATCGAAACCGGAACCGTGTTCATGAACCGCGCCGATTATCTGGATCCGGGTCTTTGTTGGACTGGCTGCAAGAATACCGGCCGCGGCGGCGGTTTGTCCGTCATTGGCTATCACAACCTGACACGTCCTAAATCCTACCACCTGAAAAAGGTCACGGGCTAAGGGCAACGGCCTGCCCGGTTCAGACCCCCTCGGCCGGGCAGGTCGCAAATCACAAAGGAAACCTGACATGTCACTTGTTGGAAACTGGTCCTATCCGACCGCTATCAAATTCGGCGCAGGCCGCATCAAGGAACTGCCCGAGGCATGTGCTGCCGCTGGTATGAAAATGCCGTTGTTGGTCACCGACAAAGGGTTGGCCGATCTACCGATCACCGCGGCGACGCTGGATATCATGGAGGCCGCAGGGCTGGGGCGCGGGCTGTTCAGCGATGTGGATCCGAACCCGAACGAAAAAAATCTTGAGGCAGGGGTCGCGGCCTACAATGCGGGCGGCCATGATGGCGTGATCGCTTTTGGCGGCGGTTCCGGGTTGGATCTGGGCAAGATGGTTGCCTTTATGGCAGGGCAGACGCGCCCGGTTTGGGATTTCGAGGATATCGGCGATTGGTGGACTCGCGCCGATGCCGATGTCATCGCGCCGATTATCGCTGTGCCGACCACAGCCGGGACCGGGTCCGAGGTCGGGCGCGCCAGTGTCATCACGAATTCCGAAACCCACGCAAAAAAGATTATTTTCCATCCCAAGGTTCTGCCGACCGTGGTGATCTGCGACCCCGAGCTGACAGTTGGCATGCCCAAGTTCATCACGGCGGGCACAGGTCTGGATGCATTTGCGCATTGTGTCGAGGCGTATTCCAGCCCGCATTATCATCCGATGAGCCACGGCATTGCGTTGGAAGGTATGCGGCTGGTCAAGGAGTACCTGCCACGCGCTTATGCAGATGGCACGGATATCGAGGCCCGCGCGCAGATGATGAGCGCGGCAGCCATGGGGGCTACCGCCTTTCAGAAAGGCCTAGGCGCGATCCACGCCATGAGCCATCCGATTGGCGCGGTTTTCAACACTCACCACGGCACCACCAACGCGGTTTGCATGCCGACAGTGCTGGAGTTCAATGCGCCAGCTATTGCTGATCGGTTTCAGTCGGCGGCAGCCTATCTGGGAATTGATGGCGGCTTTGATGGCGTCCGCGGTTTTGTCCAGTCGTTCAACGACTCGCTGGGTATCCCAACTAGGCTGTCCGAACTGGGTGTGACCGAAGCTGCAATCCCGGAACTGGTGCAAGGCGCGATCATCGATCCGTCTTGTGGTGGTAACCCAATCGAATTGACAGAGGACAATCTGACCGCTCTGTTCAAGGCTGCATTGTGATCGGTCTTGCTCTGTGCAAGTAACGAAACCGGCCCGTATCTTGGGCCGGTTCTCTCTGCGCGAAAGGTTCGGACGTGACTCTGTTTGTCATCGCCATCATTTTGACGGCTGCGTTGCTGCATGCGGTGTGGAACGCCATCGTCAAAACAGCCGCCGACCGAACGACCACTTTGGGTCTTGTCGCATTTGGGCATGTCATCCCTGCGACAGCGATGATCCTGCTGCTGCCTCTGCCCAGTGCTGAAAGCTTTCCCTATATCCTGATCTCGACCGTCGTGCATTTTGGGTACTACTACATGCTAGGAAAAGCCTATCAGCATGGGGATCTGAGCGTCGTCTATCCGATCGCCCGCGGTATCGTGCCTGCGTTGGTCTCGCTCTGGGCGATGATCCTGGTGGGCGAGGTTCTGCCGCTGCAGGCATGGGGCGGGATTGCGTTGATCGCGCTTGGTATTCAGCTCAGCAGTTGGAGTGCCTTGCGGTCCGGCGTCGGGCGCTGGGCGCTGTGGTTTGCACTGGGTACGGGGTTTTGCATCTCGATCTATTCAGTTGTGGACGGCATCGGCGTGCGGTTGTCGGGCAATACGCTTAGCTACTGGGCCTGGGGCGCGTTTCTGCACCTGTTCATCGCCGGGTTCGTTGGCATCAAAAAGCGGGACACACTGGCCAGCCTTCCTGCAAAGGTCTGGATGATCGGCATCCTGGGCGGGCTGGTGTCGATGACGGCCTATGGTCTGGTGCTTTACGCCAAGAATTTCGCACCACTGGGTGCGGTTTCAGCACTGCGCGAGACTTCGGTGATCTTCGCTGCGTTGATAGGGTTTATCTTCCTGCATGAAGGCAACTGGATGCGTCGCCTTGGTGCGGCCCTACTGATGGCCGTTGGCGTTGCCCTGATCGGTTTGTCGGTCTGATCCCGGCGGCCTTGCCGCGCGCGCCTGTCGTCTCGCATAGTGGGGGCAAGTGACGAGAGGGCGTATTGATGACCAAAGAGATTGTTCTGATCCATGGGGCCTTTGCCGGACCTTGGTGTATGGCGGACTACGCGGGTTTCTTCCGCGCGCGCGGCTGGACGGTGCACACCCCTGCGCTGCGCTTTCATGGTGGGGACCCCACGGCCGAACCTGAACCCGGACTTACGGATACCAGTGTCGCGGATTATGCCAATGATATTGCCGAGCTCGTGCAGGGCTTGGACAGCAAGCCGGTCATCCTCGGCCATGCCATCGCGGGCGTTGTGGCGCAGCAAGTGGCCGCGCGCGAGTTGGCCAGTGCTATTGTCCTGATCAACCCGAACGCGCCGTGGGGCACCTTGCCCGAAACCGACGATGAGCGCGCCATCCCGCGCGCGCTGATGGAGGGCGGGGCGTTCTGGAAACAACCCATGCATGTCGAGTTCGACCTGATGGCCCCTTTTGCGCTGAACAAGATGCCCGAGGCGCAGCAGCATGAGGTGTTCGACCAGCTGGGTGCAGAGAGCGGGCGGGTGATGTTCGAGATGTTCTTTTGGATGTTCGACGATCACCACGCGATGAAGGTTGATATCGACAAGGTCGATTGCCCGGTGCTGATCGTCTCGGGCACCGAGGATCGCGCCGTCAACCCCGACACCTGCCGTGCTCTGGCCAATCTGTACGGGGATCGCGCGACGTTTATGCCCGTGAAAAACCACGCGCATTTCCTGTTCATGGAGCCCGGCTGGGAGCATCCCGCCGGCCAGATCGCGGACTGGCTAAAGGGTAAGGTGGGTTAGGCGGCCCGACCTTTCAATTCAACGATTGACCTGAATACCGCTCTCCGGTTTCCACTTCATGACACCGTCGCCGCTTTTGATACAACGCAGAAGGTGTTCTTCGCGCGTACTGGACGTTTCGGTCACGGTGTTGTTGCCAGAGATCACAACAAAGGCGTCCACCGAATAAGCGAGGCCGTTGTAATAGCAGAACCGTAACTCTGCCCCGACCGGAACCGGTGACGCGCCGATCAGCGACTGCTGCGCGCTTACCTGACTGGCCAACAAGGCAAAGGCCAGCCCGAGGGTTAGTGATTTCATGTCGTCCTCCCGTTCGAAAAATTTGTTCGTTCAAATTGGGTCTTGGACGCTCGGATCCTCAGAATTTGTTCTTGGATGACAATTGCGCGCAAGTGTGAACGGGATCAACGGGTTAGGCAAGGGGGGTGTTTGGGGAGTCGTTGTGGAAGCGTATCGCTTAAGTTACTTAACCCATGAGATTTAGCACCATAAACGCGCTCCAAGTCCGGTATTGGGAAGGAATAACTCTCAATTGGCTGTTAACTTATAGACCTCCTAGTCTTTCAGTGTGCATCTTCAACCAGAAAATGAGCTGCTCACGACTGGCACAGCTATAGACTATGGGCGCTAATTTATCATTGACTAGTGCTAACCAATTTCCAGCTCGCTTTTGAAGTGAGACATGTTCTCCATGAATATCTATGGCTTCGACACCCATCTGCCCGTGGATTAAGTTTCCTGACTCCGAAACCGCAAATCGAAACCCGCCAGTTTTGTAGAGCCAAGGTCCATCGATTCGTTTATAGCTGTCCGCTTCGGCTTGTAGCCTCGGTGCGACCCTTCCTTGTGAAGGGTCATTAAAAGAGACAACGTTAACAATGCACCCCGCATCGCTTAGTGCTTCCACCAGAGGAATAAAATCGCCATCTGCACCATAGAGTGTGCAGGTTTTCATTGTTGATGTAAAAGCCAGCTTAGTGGCATCAATTGCAAGTTTGACATCCACGCCTTCTTGTTTTTTTGACCTACCTTTTTGAGTAAGGACACCGAGTTTTAGAACAAACCCTTCTTGGGCCCGAATCTCTTTCAACCACTCAGGGAGCTCTTCGGGATTTTTTGCGGCAGAGTAAAAGTAGATTCTATCGTGCAATAGTTGTTTGAAAAGACTTACGAAACTAAACTGTGAAAGATGTTCTTCGTCTACGCCGAAATCCTTCAGCTTTCTTTCAAAACTCTTTTGCATATTGTCGGCATCGACAAACGCAAAATGAGGGGTCCTGTGGGGGGTATCAACTGGGATATGATTCAAAGCCCCCTTTTTTTCTAGAATCAAACATCCAACTCCTCCACAAACCGCGCGTTCTCCTGAATGTACTGGAACCGCAGTTCGGGTTTTTTACCCATCAGGCGCTCGACCAGATCGCCGGTCTCGCCGGGTTCGTCCTCGTCGATGGTGACGCGGATCAGTTTGCGGGATGCCGGGTCCATCGTGGTTTCTTTCAGGTCCTTGGCGTCCATCTCACCCAGACCCTTGAAGCGTGAGACGTCGATCTTGCCTTTGCCGCCCAGACCTTTTTCAAGCCACTCATCCCGCTCAGCCTCGTCCAGGCAATAGACGCGTTTGGCGCCTTGGGTCAGGCGATACAGGGGCGGGCAGGCCAGGTACAGGTGGCCCGTGTCGATCATCGGGCGCATCTGAGTGAAGAAGAACGTCATCAACAGCGCCGCGATATGCGCCCCGTCCACATCCGCGTCGGTCATGATGATGATCTTGTCATAGCGCAGGTCGTCGACATTGAACTTGGTGCCAAGACCGACACCCAGCGCTTGCGTCAGATCGTTGATCTCGGCATTGGTGCCCAGCTTGGAACTGGCCGCGCCCAGCACGTTCAGGATCTTGCCGCGCAGGGGCAAAAGGGCTTGCGTTTTGCGGTTGCGACCCATCTTGGCCGAGCCGCCCGCAGAATCCCCTTCGACGATGAATAATTCTGTGCCATCGCGTGTTGAACTAGAACAGTCCACCAACTTGCCGGGAAGACGCAGTTTTTTAGTGGCGGACTTACGTTGTGTTTCTTTCTCGGCGCGTCGGCGCAGACGTTCTTCGGACCTCAGAATGAGGAAATCAAGAATTGCACCGGCGGATTTCGTGTCCGCGGCCAGCCAGTTATCGAAATGGTCGCGGACCGAATTCTCTACCAACCGCTGTGCTTCGACCGTGGCGAGGCGGTCTTTGGTCTGGCCGACGAATTCCGGTTCACTGATAAAGCAAGACACCAGTGCGCAGCCGCCGGTGATCAGGTCGTCGCGGGTGATCTGCGCGGCCTTCTTGTTGTTGATCAGTTCGCCGTACGCCTTGATACCCTTGAGGACCGCTGCCCAGAACCCGGCGACATGAGTGCCACCTTCGGGGGTGGGGACGGTGTTACAGTAGGACTGAATGAACCCGTCGCGCGAGGGTGTCCAGTTGATCGCCCACTCGACCTTGCCGGCGGCGCCGAACTTTTCACGAAAGTCCACGGTGCCTGCGAAAGGTTGTTCGGCATAGGTGGACGAGCCGTTCATCGTTTCCTTCAGGTAGTCCGACAGCCCGCCGGGAAAGTGGAAGCTGGCCTCGGTTGGCGTTTCGCCGTCGTCGATATGGGACTTCCAGCGAATTTCGACGCCCGAGAACAGATAGGCCTTGGAGCGGATGGATTTAAACAGCCGCGCCGGTTTGAACTTGTGGTGGCCGAAGATCTCTTCGTCCGCGTGGAATGTCACGGTGGTGCCGCGCCGGTTTGGGGCTGCGCCAACCTTTTCGACCGGACCCAGTGGTACACCACGCGAAAAGCGTTGTTCATAAAGTTGCTTATCCCGCGCCACCTGTACAACCATGGAATCTGACAACGCATTAACAACCGATGCACCCACACCGTGCAGACCGCCCGAGGTCTGATAGGCCTTGCCCGAGAACTTACCGCCTGCGTGCAGAGTGCAGAGGATCACCTCAAGCGCGGATTTGTCCGGAAACTTGGGGTGCGGATCGATCGGAATACCGCGCCCGTTATCGCGCACAGTCAGGGCGTAATCTGCGTGCAGCTCAACCTCAATCCGGTTGGCGTGACCTGCGACCGCTTCGTCCATCGAGTTGTCGAGGATTTCGGCGACCATATGGTGCAGCGCGCGTTCGTCCGTGCCGCCGATATACATGCCGGGGCGTTTGCGGACCGGTTCCAGACCTTCAAGCACCTCGATCGAGGAGGCGTCATAGGTATTGGTCGCTTCTGGCGTCAACAGATCGTCGGGCATGGGTGCTGCTCTTGTTTTTGGGTTTGGTCCCATTATGGCAGGGGATGTGGTCCGGGGGAAGGGGCGCGCGAAGTGTTGTGTGCGGTTTGTCGGCTTTGATGCGCCCCGATGGGGAACTGAAGTTGACACGCTACATGTTTGACTTGGCGGGACCCACGGTCACAACGCCAGCCAGAGAGCCCCATTCCGATAGCCACCCTGCACAAGCTCTTTGGCCTGTAGCACATCCGGATAATCGTCAACCCAGTCGCGAAAACGGTCGTTTGTGACAATGGTAGCCCCTAGGTCACGAGCGACCTGTAGAACAAGCGGGTCGGCTGGCGTTCCTTTGGGTGCGACCATAACGTGGTCAACGGGCAACCCAAGCAGTGAGGCAAGAGTTTTGTCCTTCATGTAGCGATCTGAGATTTTGTAGCCGACATTTGCATCGAACACGACGCCAGGGGTTAGGCCGGAGGCGGTCAAAGCGTCGACAACTTCGCGCACGGTGGCAATGTCCGGAACGCCCTCTCGCCAGTGTAAAACATTTGATCCATCAACCACGGCCCAGTTCTTCGGGGCTTTCGATCTGCGCAACCATTTTCCAAGCAGCAATATCGCGCTTGCGACGGTGCAAAGCCCTGCGACCATTACCCAATCAGAAAGAGCAGGTTGGAACAGTGCCGCGAACAGGCCGCAGATTGACAGGACAAACAAGAGCAGAGGAAGGCGCATCGCTGGAAAATATATATAGTGAAACGGGGTGTCGGTAGTTCTTTATCAGGTGGCGGTGGAGGATGCCCAGAGCGTTCTCATTGCAGTCACGTGAAATGTTCCAGGTAAACGTGCCCGTCAAGGTCTCGCATTGTTTCTGCATTCTGTTTAGGTTTGGCTGCAAAAGCAAATGGATACGGGAGGCAAAGAGATGAGCTGGATCAGAACTATCCCTTTTGATGAAGCAACAGGAAAACTCAGGAAACTGTACGACCGTGTTACTGGCCCCGGCAACAATGTCGACAACATCATGATGGTGCATTCCTTGCGGCCACATTCGATGGAAGGCCACATGGCCATGTACAAGAACGTGCTGCACCATTCGTCCAACACGATCCCGAAATGGTTTCTTGAGGTGCTGGGCGTGTGGGTCAGCGCGCTGAACAAATGCAGTTATTGTGTCGAGCACCATTACAGTGGCCTGCAGCGCTTGTTGGGCGATCCGGAGCGTAGTCAGGCAATTCGTGCGGCGATTGAGGCTGACACGCCAGAGGAGGCCCCGTTGGATGCGGCTCAGATTGAGGCCATGCGTTACGCGCGCAAACTGACCGAGACCCCGGCGGACTTGAAACTGCAAGACGTGGAAGCCCTGCGCACTGCCGGATGGGACGATGGTGAGACCCTCGAAATCAATCAGGTCTGCGCGTATTTCTCTTATGCGAACCGGACCGTTTTGGGGCTGGGGTGTTCCACAGATGGTGACATATTGGGCCTGTCGCCCAACAACTCGGATGACCCGGCGGATTGGGGGCACCGGTAACCGGATTTAGCGCGCAATCCAGCCCATGATTGCCTGCGCCACCGCTTCGGGCTGTTGATGGTGCAGCCAGTGATCAGCGTTCGGAATGTCGATGCGCGCCAGATCGGGTGCGTAGTCTTCCAACCCCTCAGTCGATTCTGGTAGCAACGCCTTGTCTTCACGCCCCCACAGCAACAGGTGGGGGCAGCCAACCATCAACCGGTCCTTTGGCAACTTTGGCAGATCCGTGCGCGGTGCGCCGGGTTTCGCAACCACCAGCGGTGACGCGCGGTACCAGTTCAGCATAGTCTCCAGCCGCCCGGGCCGGGCCCATTCTGTACGATAGACATGCATTTTCTGGTCCGTCAGCCAGTCTGTACCCATCCCAAAACGAAAAAACTGTTCGAGCTTGGCAAAATTGTCCGCCGACAAACGCTCTGCCGCGTCAGGTGCGCGCAGGGCATTGATGTATTGCGAAGCCTCGGATTGCGCCCCTCCTGCGGCCATGGCCCGTTGGAAGGGCGCCGGATGCACGCCGTTGGCGATGATCAACCGGTCCACCAGATCCGGGCGGAACATGGCCAAACCATAGGCCACGGACGCTCCCCAATCGTGGCCAAGAACACAAACCGGACGGGCGAGCCCCTCGATCAGCGTCACCATGTCCGAGACCAGTCGCGACAGGGCATAATGGCCGACGCCCTCTGGCGCCCAGCTTTGCCCGTAACCGCGTTGATCGGGGGCGATGCAATAGAAGTGGGAAGACAGATGCGGGGCCAGGTCCTGCCACGCGCCGCCATATTCGGGAAACCCGTGAAGCATCAACAAGGGCGGAAGGTCGGGGGCGCCCCAGCTGCGCAGTAGGAACCTCTGGCCGTTAAGATCAATGAACTTGTTTTCCATAGCCGAAGCCCTTTGTTGTACCTGAAGCACACGCCCAGAAAGATGTAAAAGTTTGACACCAATCAAAGCGTGTTTTTAACCCGACTGCTAGGCGTTTTCCCGGACAGTGAGACAAGGAGAATTTGGATGGAAGTAGTGACGCAGATCGATAATGTGCAAGACCCTGCCAACCTGTCGGCGATAGCCAAAACCTCACCGACCGAGCCAAGCCCCGAGAGAATTCGTCAGGCCTTTGAAAGCGGCAAATATCCTTATGATCGCAAGATGGCGCGCAAAGCTTATGAGGCGGAGAAGGCGCAACTGCAGGCAGAATTGCTAAAAGTACAACATTGGGCACAGGAAACCGGCCAGCGGTTTGTCCTGCTGTTCGAGGGCAGGGATGCCGCAGGCAAAGGTGGAACGATCAAACGATTCATGGAGCACCTGAACCCACGCCAAGCGCGTGTAGTTGCCCTGAACAAGCCCACCTGGGAAGAGAAGGGGCAGTGGTACTATCAGCGCTATGTTCAGGAATTGCCCACGGTCGGCGAAATGGTTTTCTACGACCGGTCCTGGTACAACCGCGCCGGGGTTGAACGGGTGATGGGATTTTGCTCACCCAACGAGTATCTCGAGTTCATGCGTCAAACGCCCGAGCTGGAGCGGATGCTGGTGCGCTCGGGCATCCAACTTTACAAATACTGGTTTTCGGTCACGCAACCCGAACAGCAACGCCGGTTCAAAAGCCGCGAAACCGATCCTCTGAAACAGTGGAAGCTGTCGCCGATCGACAAGGCCAGCCTTGATAAATGGGACGATTATACCGAGGCCAAGGAGGCGATGTTTTTCTACACCGACACAGCCGATGCCCCGTGGACCATCGTGAAATCGAACGACAAAAAGCGCGCGCGCCTGAATTGCATGCGCCACTTCCTGTCCACTCTGGATTATCCGGACAAGAACCATGAAATCGTCGACAGCCCCGATCCTTTGATCGTCGGGCAGGCGCATCACGTGATCCAGCATTCGGAACATATTCTGGGCAATTCACTGCATCCTGAAACGGTGTGACAGTAGTCCTCTCAGGTAACATTTGAACCTGCGGATGTAGTCTCAAGCTGAAATTTCGCCGTTCGCCTCTTGTCCCGGCCTCGGGCCGGGCATAAGGCTGTTCGGATGAGTAAGGTGATGACATATGGTGGCCACTTTCGGGCCATTTCTGTGCTGGGCCTGCCGCTGATCGGCGGGCACCTGGCCCAATTTGCAATTGGGCTGACGGATACGGTCATGCTGGGTTGGTACGGTGTCGAGGCGCTGGCCGCCGTGACCCTGGCCAGCAGCTATTTCTTTGTGCTGTTCCTGTTTGGGGCCGGATTCGGTTTGGCCGTTATGCCAATGGTGGCGACGGCTGCGGCTGAAGAAGACGAAACAAGTATTCGCCGTACAACGCGCATGGGGTTGTGGTTGTCGTTGATCTATGCGGCCGTCATGATGCCAATGCTCTGGTGGTCCTACCCAATTTTTCTCGCGTTGAAGCAGGACCCGCAGGTCGCCGAGACTGCGTCCCAGTACCTAAGGGTCGCCGGGTGGGGCCTGATTCCGGCGCTTTTGGTCATGGTGTTGAAATCTTATCTGGCCGCGTTAGAGCGGACCCAGATCGTGCTCTGGATCACTGTGGCGGCGGCGGTGGTTAACGCGTTTACCAACTATGCCTTGATCTTCGGGAATTGGGGAGCCCCTGAGCTGGGTGTGATGGGCGCCGCCATCGCGTCGGTTGTCACTCAGGTCGTATCGTTGGTTTGCGTGGTGATCTACGCCATGCGCGTTTTGCCCGAACATAGCCTGTTCCAAAGGTTCTGGCGTCCGGACTGGGAGATGTTTCTGAGCGTTCTCCGCCTGGGCGTCCCGATTGGCCTGACGACCCTGTCCGAGGTCAGCCTGTTCGCAATGTCAGCGATCATGATGGGCTGGCTGGGTCAGGTTCCACTGGCGGCACATGGCATTGCACTTAATTTGGCATCCGCGACGTTCATGGTGCATCTGGGGCTGTCAAACGCTGCGACGATCCGGGCAGGGAACGCGTTGGGCCGGAAAGATAGGCCACATCTGGAACGCGGCGCGATTGCGGTGACGGGGATGTCTTTGGTGATCTCGGTCCTGACTGTCATCCTGTTTCTAGTCTATGCCGAGCCTTTGATTTCCCTGTTCATGGAACCGGATGACCCGCAGCGTCCGGAAATCCTGAAGATCGGTACAGGTCTGCTGGCCATGGCGGCTTTGTTCCAATTGGTGGACGGGGCACAGGTCATTGCGCTTGGCCTCCTGCGTGGTTTGCAGGATGCAAAGATCCCGATGGTCATGGCCGCGCTCAGCTATTGGGGCGTGGGGATCACGTCGTCGTATTACTTTGGCTTCGTGTTGGGCATGGATGGAATCGGAGTCTGGCTGGGCCTTGTTCTGGGCCTGGCCTGCGCAGCGGTTATGCTGATGGCGCGGTTCTGGATGCGGTCCGTCCGCGAGGTCGGTGTGCCCGCCGAGTAAGATTCGGCGGGTCAGTCTTTGCCGAAGCGGTCTGCCTTTTTTCGCACCAGGACAGAGCGTAGATCATGCATGGCCAGCAGCAACCGGTCGGTTACGTCCTCAAGCTGCTCTGGTGTCGCCTTGGATTGCGCCCATTGCGTGGTGAGGTTCAGATAATCAACCGCGCGGTGAATGTCGTCGATGTCGCGCTGGGCCAGCAACGCTTTTCGCGCCTCCATCCAACGGGCAATCTCGGCCTTGTCGGCGTCGGACAACGTGCGTTGGCCTTGCGGTTTCACCTCGCCATTGCGGATGTTGATGACCGCGATCTGATCCATCTCGATCCGGCGCTGGCGGTTTTCAGTGTCGATCCTGAAAACCGCCGCACCATTCTCGCGAACGCGGAAATAATATTCGGGCAGTTCCGACGTCATTTGCGCTTACTCAAGTCAACGATGCGCAAAAGCGCTGGATGCGGGTGCAAGCTTCGGTCAGCGCCTCGTCCGAGGTCGCATAGCTGACCCGAAAGTTTGGCGACAGGCCAAAGGCCGCACCGAACACGACGGCCACGTCTACCTCTTCCAGCAATGCGGTCGCAAAAGCCTCATCCGAGTCGATCACAGTGCCTGCGGGGGTAGTTTTGCCAATTAGCCCGGCAATGGATGGATAGACGTAAAACGCGCCCTCTGGGGTTGGGCAGCTGATGCCGTCGATTTCGTTCAGCATGCGAACAACCAGATCACGGCGGCGTTTGAACGTTTCGTTGTTGGGGGCCAGGAAGGACTGAGTGCCGTTCAGTGCTTCAACCGCCGCCCATTGGCTGACCGAGCAGGGGTTCGAAGTTGATTGCGATTGGATCTTGCGCATGGCGGCGATGACCTCGACCGGTCCTGCCGCGTAACCTATGCGCCACCCAGTCATGGCGTAGGCCTTGGAAACACCGTTGCAGGTCAGCGTCCGGTCATACAAGCGGGGTTCAACTTCCGCCGGTGTGCAGAATTCGAACCCGTCATACGCCAGATGTTCATACATGTCGTCGGACATGACCCAAACATGCGGATGGCGCATCAGGACGTCGGTTAGTTCTTTCAGCTCTTCACGGCTGTAGCCTGCACCGGTCGGGTTCGACGGTGAGTTGAAGATAAGCCACTTGGTCTTCGGCGTGATCGCAGCCTCAAGCTGATCTGCAGTCAGTTTGAAGTTGGTCTGGATCGAAGTTTCCGCGATTACCGGAGTGCCTCCGGCCAAAAGCACCATGTCGGGATAGCTAACCCAATAGGGTGCAGGGATCACAACCTCATCGCCCTCGTTCATCGTGGCCATCAGGGCATTGTACAAGGTTTGCTTGCCGCCGGTGCCGACCGAAATCTGCGCGGGCGTGTAATCCAAGCCGTGGTCACGCTTCATCTTGGCGCACGCCGCTTGTTTCAATTCTGGGATGCCGTCAGGCGCAGTATATTTGGTCTTCCCGGCTGCGATGGCCGCTACTGCTGCGTCCTTGATGTTCTGCGGAGTGTCGAAATCGGGCTCGCCCGCGCTTAGGCCGATGACATCGCGCCCTGCAGCTTTCAATTCGGCCGCTTTAGCGGTTATCGCAATGGTGGGCGATGGCTTCACGCGTGACAGTGTCGCAGAAAGGAAACTCATGGTCGGCCTCGATTTGTATGTTCAGCTTGACTGTCATAGGGTGCGCTCGAATGACGATCAAGCGATATGAATAATGGAATTGGAGAGCCCGATGAACGACGAGAATGACTGGTACGGACCGGACTCTGCGACATTCGGGGACAGGCTGGCAGGGGCACGCGAAGCGGCTGGTATGACCCAGGCCCAGATGGCCCGCAGGCTGGGCGTGAAAAAGACAACAATTGCAGCCTGGGAAAATGATCTGTCCGAGCCGCGCGCGAACCGTCTTTCCATGATGGCAGGCATGGTCAACGTGTCGATCATGTGGTTGCTGACCGGTGAAGGCGAAGGCATGGATGCCCCCGTCGAAGCGGAAGAGGGCGCACCCGAGCTTGCGGATGTCGTGGCTGAGCTGCGTTCCATTCGCGGTGAAATGCGCGCCAGCGCCGAGCGGGCCGCGAAGCTGGAGAAAAGGGTGCGTCTGATGCTGGAGCAGGGTCGGTGAACGAACCACGGGACGTTCGTATAAAGCGGCTGAAGATGCGATCCATGCGGCGTGGGATCAAGGAAATGGATCTGATCCTGTCGGCCTATGCTGACCGAAATCTGACGGCCATGGAGCCGTCGGATCTGGATAATTATGATGCGTTGCTGCACGAAAACGATCAGGATCTTTATCAGTGGGTCACAGGGCAGGTGCAGCCGCCCGAAACCTATTCCGAATTGATATCGGACATCGCGCAGACCTTTCAAAAATAAAAGAAAACCCGGCTTAACCGATTCTCGGGATTTCCATTCATCCTGCCTTAAACAGCGCGACTGAATCGGAGGATCGGATGAGTATGGAAATGCAGGTCTCCGCGCCGGGAACCAAAGGGTTCATGACCAGCTATCTTGAGGCACTTGCCTTGGTGGAACGGTTGCACCGGTTGCTATTGGACGTCATCAAGGATGAGTTTGAGCGTGTTGGCGTGTTGGAAATCAACGCCGTGCAGGCCTTGCTTTTATTCAATATCGGCGACCATGAAGTCACCGCGGGCGAACTGAAAAGTCGTGGGTATTATCAGGGCAGCAACGTCAGCTACAACCTGAAGAAACTGGTCGAAATGGGGTACATGCACCATCAAAGATGCGAGATCGACCGCCGTTCCGTAAGGGTTCGATTGACCCCACGCGGTCGCGAAATACGCGATGTCGTATCCGAGCTGTTTTCGCGCCACGCTGAGGGGCTGC
Source organism: Ruegeria sp. Alg231-54 (assembly GCF_900143525.1). Lineage (GTDB taxonomy): Bacteria > Pseudomonadota > Alphaproteobacteria > Rhodobacterales > Rhodobacteraceae > Ruegeria. Next base: position 110,425 of record NZ_FREZ01000005.1, read on the forward strand.
AAAATCGGGGCGTGTTGGGGCTGGAAGGCATCGACGACATCGCCACATCCCTGCGTCGGGTCGAGCGGTATTGGACGGACCAAATCCGGTACATCTATTGATCAGGGGCGCAGGGAATCTGTGGCGTCGGACAGGGTTAGCCCCTCCAGTTCGCGTATCAGTTTTCGGGTCATCGCGTCCTCATAGGTCTCAAAGCCCAAAGCGACTTCGACGAAGGCTCCGGGCCCCAGAATAACCCATGTGTTGTAATAGGCGGAAAGCTCACCGACCTGGACATAGCGTTTGTCGCCATGACTGGGATCGTCTGCGCCGATCACGAGCCCGTTGATCGTGATGCCGGTGTTTTCCAGTTCGGATTTCACGCTGCGTGGATGAGGGCCCAGATTGTGCTTGCCGTCCCCTGACAGATCCAATGTGCGTTTCCAGCAATTCGGTTGCTGTGACAGTAGATTGGCTCCGAACCGCATTGCCGACCCAACAGCCGTGCCCTGTGGTGCGTTACCACGCGCGACGGTCTTCAATTGGTCGCTGATCCGTGCAAGATCTTGTGCCGTGCGGATCTCAGTCCAGTTTACCAACATGCGTTGATGGCGGGTCTCGCTCCATTCGTAGATTGCCAATCGCACAGGCGCGCCGATGTCGGACAGGATCAGTTGAACAACTTCAGGGCGTTGCAAGGCCGCAGCCAGACCGCCGGTTTGCATCCTATACTCGGCGCTGTCGACCGAACCGGACACGTCCAGCCCCAACGCCAGTGCTTGCCTGCATTCCGACGCAGCGGCGCTGGCGAACATGGCAAATATCGCGGCCAGGAGGCGGATCATTGATGTGCACCCTCCTTCAACGCACCGATCTGCAACCCTTTCAGCTCACGCTCAAGCTTGCGGCGCATCGCACGCTCAAAATCCTCGAACCCTTGTGCGATTTCAAGAAACGCGCCAGGACCGTGCAGAACGTTGTTCTCGAAGAACGGTATGAGAAACAGCTCTCCTTCAAAGTCCGCAGCGTTGATCACCAACCCGTTGACCACGACGTTTTGAAAGGGAAAGTGCCGGTATGCCGAGTCCGGACCATAGCCGTCATTGTTTGAGCCATCCCCTGACAGATCAATGGTGTTGAACAGGCAGGGCGGCGCTTGCTGCATCAAGGTTGCGCCAAATGCCAAGGCATAGCCCATTGCCGTGGCCGAACCGCTATCCGAACGAACAGATTGCTGCACCGTTGAGGCGGCAACCAGCAGGTCGGCCTCGGTGTTGATCATGGTCCAGTTCAGAATAACGCGTTGGGTGGTGCGGCCGCTCCACTCATACACGGCCAGCGCGACCGGTGCGGGCGAGGAAAAAAACGCCTCAACCACTTCTGGTGCGATCAATGCAGCCGCCAGGCCCTGCCGCTGCAAAACGTCTTCATTCTCATCCACCGAGGTCGAGATATCCATGGCTAGCGCCAGCGCAAGGCGACAGGTCTCGGCCCGAACGGGGCTGGCCAAAGCGGCCAGACCCAATGCTATCAGCCAGCGGATCACCAGTGACCGGCACTTTCCATGCTGGCCCAGGGCTCGGCCGGTTCCAACGCGTCACCATTTTGCAGCAGCTCGACCGAGATATTGTCGGGTGAGCGCACAAACGCCATACGCCCGTCACGCGGTGGGCGGTTGATCACGACGCCGTTGTCCTTCAGGTGCTGGCAAACCTCATAAATGTTGTCGACCCCATAAGCGAGATGTCCGAAATGACGGCTGTCGCTGGGCAGGGTGTCATCCCCATCCCAGTTATGCGTCAGCTCGATCGGCCGATCCTCTTGTCCCGGAGGGGCCATGAAGATCAGCGAAAACCGACCCTGTTCGCTGTCATAGCGGCGGGTTTCCTTAAGGCCCAGCAGTTCGTAGAACTCCATCGACTTCTCCAGATCCTTCACGCGAACCATGGTGTGAAGATATGTCAGCCCCATTGTGGCTTCCTTTCTATTCAGGTGATGGGCTGCAGCTTAGCGCGCGGGCCAAGCGTGTCGAGGGGCAGGGTGGACACAATTTGGAAATTGCGACGATTGGTGTACATGTCGCGGTTCCGGTCTGGGAATTGCCGATATATAGTGGTGGGCGACTCATTGCTGGAAAGGAACTTTCATGCCGCTGTCCTCTGACCAACTGGCCGAGATCGAAGCGCAACGGGCGCAATCGCATCCAACACGCCGCGTTGTGGCTGAGGGGATGGAAGACCACCTCTATACCGCGCATCAAGTGCTGGACCACGGATTTGTGCGCGTCATTGACTACATGGGGGATGACGCAGCAATTTGTCAGGCAGCACGCGTATCTTACGGCAAGGGCACCAAGTCGGTGCAGAATGACGAGGGGCTGATCCGCTACCTGATGCGGCACTGGCACTCGACCCCGTTCGAGATGTGCGAAATCAAGCTGCACGTCAAACTTCCGGTCTTTGTGGCCCGTCAGTGGATTCGTCACCGCACTGCCAACGTGAACGAATACTCGGCCCGCTATTCGATTCTGGACCGCGAGTTCTATATCCCCGCACCGGACCACGTGGCCGCGCAGTCCGAAGTGAACAATCAAGGCCGCGGCGACGCCCTGCAAGGCGAAGAGGCAGCCCGCGTTCTAGAAATGCTCAAGGCCGACAGCGCGCGGTGCTATGACAATTACGAAGCCATGATCAACCAGAATGGCCAACAGGGGTTGGCGCGAGAACTGGCGCGCATGAACCTGCCTGCGAATATCTACACGCAGTGGTACTGGAAAGTGGACCTGCACAACCTGTTCCATTTCCTGCGCCTGCGGGCCGATCCACATGCTCAGTACGAAATCCGCGTTTACGCCGACATGATGTGCAAGATCGTCGCCGACTGGGTGCCCTTCGCGTATAGAGCGTTCGAAGATTACCGTTTGGGTGCGGTCAACCTTTCGGCGCAGATGGTTGATAGCCTGCGACGCATGTTGGCCGGTGAAACTGTGACGCAGGAAAATTCGGGCATGACGGCACGGGAATGGCGCGAGTTCGAGGCGGTGATCCGCAAGGGTTAACGCCAACAAAGCCCTTACCTCTGATGTCATGAGGCCCTTCAAAGGTCGCATGGCATCGATGTTTAGTATGACTTGGGAATACCCGATAGTCGAAGAGTTCGGCGAAAACAGAAAAGTTCATGCCGATATCAAACCAGCACGAGGGTAAGGTTTCCAACCTTCGATAATGGACAACGGCCGGAAATTGGCCGTTGGCCTGCTTTTAGTACCCGCAGATGACGGGGTGTTTTATAACGGCTTCAAATCAGAGGCCATTTGTCGGCCGTCGCGTCCGTCTTCCAACTCATACGAGACTTTCTGATTGTCAGCGAGCCCGGTCAGACCGGACCGTTCTACGGCCGAGATATGAACAAAAACGTCCTTGCCACCTTCGTCAGGGGCAATAAACCCATAGCCTTTCGTGGTATTAAACCATTTCACGGTGCCAGTTGGCATTTCCCGTGTCTCCTTCTACTTACACGTTGTCCCACAAATTGGTGGGGGCAGTGGTTGACGCAACCACAACGCGTCACCGCTTCGCCCACACGACGCAGCCCGAATTGTGTGTTTCGTCTTTTTCAACATTGCACGGTGAAGTAAAAAATCAAGAATAACTGGATGTAGCAGGCAAAAATGCCAAAAATTCATACAAGTACAGGAACGGTCCCAAAATGCGTCTATATGGCCTGAAAAACTGTGATACTTGCCGTAAGGCACTGAAAGAAATTGAAAATATTGAATTTGTAGACGTTCGGTCGCAAGGTGTTCCCGATTCTGTCCTGACAGAGGCGTTTGACACATTCGGCGAAGCTTTGCTCAATACCCGGTCGACAACTTGGCGTGGACTGGACGCGGAACAACGCACGCGACCACCGCTGGAGTTGCTGAAGGAACATCCGACTTTGATGAAGCGCCCCTTGATCGAGGATGACGGTACGTTGTTATTGGGCTGGGCTGCGAAAACCAAGGCAAGCCTTGGCGTTGCCTGATCGGGCGCTTATGTGACTGACGTAAATATGAGGGTTTAAATGCGCAACGCATCAATGATTTTGGGCGTCATTGCCGGTTTGATCGGAATGATTGTTGGCTTTTTTGGCTATGGCTATATCGAATTCATAAACCATTACGGTGAGATCGAAGGCCTTGCTGAACAAGTGGACAACGTACAGTTCATCCAGACTGCTTCCATTATTGCGCCTTTGCTGGCCATCGCGGGGGGCGCAATGGCCCATGCGCGGGCTCTGATCGGTGGAATATTGCTGCTGGTCTCAGCCGTCGGGATGTATTTTGCGTTTGGATTCAACGCCTTTACGATGTTTCCGGTGGCCTTTGCCGCCGTGGCGGGCATCCTTGGGCTGGCCGCGGGAAAACCGGACGAGCCCAAGGCACATTTCTAGGTCACTTAATGCGCAGGATTCGGTCGGCCGAGAGCGGACCTGCGCCGTTAATGACGATGACCAGGAACAGGAAAGTCCACATCATGCGTTGATCTATCAATGAGATCGCATTATCGAACAGGCTGCCAAGTTTCACTCCATGCCCGGTAACGTCAGTGGCGGTCTGAACCCAGATAAAACCGATCATGCCCAGTGCTGCCAGGCGTGTAAGCAGGCCAATCAGCAGCAGCGCGGGCAGAACGAACTCTGCAACGGTACCCAGGAAAATCACGATACGCTGAATAATGGTCAGCTGAGAAATATCGTACAAGGCGGCTTCGGCCGCTTTTGGGAAGATCTGACCAAATGCGCCTGCAGACGGCGAAAATATCGAACCGTCGATTTTCGTCATTGCTGAATTCCAAAAATAGAACAGCAGAACCGCGATGAACACGACCCGTGCCAGGGTCGGTGTCAACCAGCCAGAGGTCAATTCCAACCTTCCCAGGGTATTATTGTGCAATGAGATCAGGGCAGTCATGTTGCCAGCCTTTCGATAGTCACAGAGGTTATTGCGCCGCCCTGCAAAAGCAGCGCCAGAGTGGCCCCAAGGTCAAATTCGGGGAATACAGTAGAGGTTTGTTCGAATGCCTCGCCAATGGTAAGTCCGGCCTGAACATGCGCGATCCAGTCCGCTCCGCCTTTGGGCAGTAAGTGCGGGGCCGGGTCGAATTCGGGTCGGGTGATCAGGACGTCTTCAGACCCGGGTGCAGGTTTTGGTGCACCCTCTTCGGAATTGAAGCGCCAGATCGAATACAGCGGCCAGTCCGAACGAAGAAACTTCATGGATGGCGCAAATTCCAGCTTCGCCAGAACGATCTCTTCCGGTGGGACGGCCAGAGCATCATGCGGTGCTGCCTGGCTGTCGGCAGAGTGGTAGGACTGGCGCAGCGCCAGTTCCAGACACGCGACGTCGGCAAGGTAGCCAAGGTGCGACAACTGCTCCATCCCAGCAAGGAATTCGGGGAATTCTTCACCGTAGTACATCATCAGCGGTGAAGACGGGGGGTGTTTGCGCAGGAAAAGCCCGGCAAGCCCATCCATGTTCTGTGTGCCCAACAGTCGTGCGATCACCGGAAAGGCCTGATGCATCGCTTCGGTCAGCGAAACAGCCACGTTGTTGCGGTAAACGCTGAACCGCCGCCCGGCGGGGCGTTCTGCGGCATCCCACAAACCGTCCGGAACTGCCGCCGAGGGGTCAAGCAGGGCTGCGCGGAATGTGGTTTGCGAAACGCTCATGCGGGGATGCGGTCCAGTGCCGCCTGCGCCCGATCTGCTTCGGCCCGAAGAACGGACCAATCGGGTACGTCCGTATCCCATTCGATCAGAACGGGTTTGGGACCGGAACGGTCCAACACGTAGTCCAGCAGCGTCCACACCGGCTCGACGACTTCGCGACCGTGGCTGTCGATCAGTAAGCGACGCCCATGGTCGTCTTCGTCTTCGTCATGACCGCCAAGGTGTATCTCGTGGACATTGTCCAGCGGGTAGGCGTCGATGTAGCTCTGCGGCGAGAAGTCCAGGTTGGTGGCCGACACGAAGACATTGTTCACATCCAGCAAAAGACCACATCCTGTTCGACGTGCGATTTCACGCAGGAAGTCAGGCTCGGACCATGTACTTTCTTCAAAAGCCAAATAGCTGGACGGGTTTTCCAACAGCATTTGCCGCCCCACGGTTTCCTGAACCTGGTCTATATGGGCACAGATTCGCTCCAGCGTTTCGTCCGTGTAGGGCAGGGGCAGAAGATCGTTCAGGAAATGACTGTCATGGGTCGACCAGGCCAGATGCTCGGAAAAACTGGCCGGATTCAGCCACCCCACCAAGTGTTTCAGGCGCGCCAGATGATCGGGGTCCAGGGGGCCTTCTCCACCGATCGAGAGGCCAACGCCGTGGACGGAAATAGGAAATTTTTCAGAGAGGTGGCGCAATTGCGCAAGCGGTCTGCCGCCGTCACCCATGTAGTTTTCGGCGTGGATTTCAAGCCAGCCAACCGGATGCGCATGGTCCAGAATCTGGTCGTAATGCTGGGGTTTATACCCGACGCCCGGTGCCGCGGGCAGCCTGTTCGATCGAAGTGAACTATCCAGCATGTGCAAATCCTCCGGTCACGAAAAGAGGCGGGCGATAGGGCCCGCCCCTCCGATTCTCAGATGCTTGGGCTTATGCCGGCAGGTCGCGCTCCAGCGGTTCCAGCGAACCTTCGCGCGCTGCACCATCTGCCGACTTGGGCAGTTCGATATCGGCGCAGGTTCCAGCGTCGACCAGTGTCCAGGCATTGCCCTGATAGTCAACGGTCGAGGTGCCCGCGCAGGTGGTGCCAGGGCCAGCGGCACAGTCGTTCTGACCGGCCAGCGAAACGCCATAGCATTTCTCTTTGGCTTGTGCGGAGGCGGTTGTGGCGACGCCGGTTACGGCTGCTGCAACTGCGCTTGCGATAACCAGGGTTTTTGCGGTGTTCGACATCTCGGTAATCCCTTTTGATGACTGCGTATGTCTTCTTGTGACAATGACAAAGGTAGTAGCTAAATCGGGGCAGGTGAATTCACGAGCCCGTGTCTCACAACCCCGTCAAAGAGCGTAATGCCCCCTTGAAGGTTAACAAACTGTTTTTGAAATGAAAAATGGAAAATGTTTCAATCCGACCCCGATTTTGGGGTCGGATTTCGTGCAAATTATCGCCGAATGTTACAGAAGGTCAGGCGGGGTAGCCGCCAAAGACAACTCTTTTGTTACAGCCTCAAGCGATTGAACCTGTGTCTGTTTTTCGCCAAGGCGGCGCACACTTACCGTACGCTCGTCAACTTCGCGGTGACCGACGGCCAGAATGATCGGCACCTTGCCGACCGAGTGCTCGCGAACCTTGTAGTTGATCTTTTCGTTGCGAATATCCGCCTCGGCCCGCACGCTTGCGGCCTTCAACGTTTCGACAACTTCCAATACATAGTCATCCGCTTCGGACGTGATCGAGGCGACCACGACCTGTCGCGGGGCCAACCAGAACGGCAACTTGCCAGCGTGCTCTTCGATCAGGATACCGATGAATCGTTCGAACGAGCCCAATGTCGCACGGTGCAACATGAACGGACGATGCTTGGCTCCATCGGCTCCGATAAAGTTGGCATCCAGACGTTCGGGCAAGTTGGGGTCAACCTGCAGGGTGCCGCACTGCCATGTCCGGCCGATCGCGTCGGTCAGAGTGAATTCCAGCTTGGGGCCATAGAACGCGCCTTCGCCTTCCAGAACCTCATAGTCATAGCCCGCTGCCTTACAGGCATCACCCAGCGCCTTTTCGACCAGATCCCAGCTTTCGTCCGATCCGATCCGCTTTTCCGGGCGAGTCGACAGTTTGATGGTCCAGTCATGGAACCCGAGGTCAGCATAGACCTTGGACAGGAACGCAATGAACTTGGCGGTCTCAGATTCGATCTGTTCCTCGGCGCAGAAAATATGTCCGTCATCCTGCGTGAAACCGCGGACCCGCATGATCCCATGCAAAGCGCCCGAGGGTTCGTACCGGGCGCACGACCCAAACTCGGCCATGCGCAGAGGCAGGTCGCGATAAGATTTCAGGCCCTGATTGAAAACCTGCACGTGACACGGGCAGTTCATCGGTTTCAGCGCGTTGATCGCCTTTTCGCGGGCGTGTTCTTCGTCGACTTCGACGATGAACATGTTCTCTTGATATTTGTCCCAGTGGCCAGACGCTTCCCACAGCTTGCGGTCCACGACCTGCGGGGTGTTCACCTCGACATAGCCGTCTCGTTCCTGCATCCGGCGCATATAGTCCTGCAGGGTGGTGTAGATTTTCCAGCCATTTGGATGCCAGAAAATCTGGCCCGGCGCTTCTTCCTGCATGTGGAACAGGTTCATCTCGCGCCCCAGCTTGCGGTGATCACGCTTGGCAGCCTCTTCCAGCATATGCAGATGCGCTTTCAGCTTTTCCTTGCCGGTGAAGGCCACGCCGTAAATGCGCTGCAGCATCGCGCGGTCGCTGTCGCCACGCCAATAGGCGCCAGCAATGCTCATCAGCTTGAAGGCGTCGCCCGGCAACTGGCCGGTATGCTGCAAATGTGGGCCGCGGCACAGATCCTGCCAGTGGCCGTGCCAGTACATGCGAAGCGGTTCGTCACCCGGGATGGCCTCGATCAGCTCGACTTTATAAGGCTCGTTATTGGCCTTGTAGAATTCGATTGCGCGCTGACGGTCCCAAATTTCGGTGGTCACGGGATCGCGCTTGTTGATGATCTCCTTCATCTTTTTCTCGATGAGGCCGAGATCTTCGGGCGTGAACGGTTCTTCCCGGTCGAAATCGTAGTACCAGCCGTTGTCAACCACGGGGCCGATGGTGACCTTGGTAGCAGGCCAGATTTCTTGCACTGCACGCGCCATCACATGCGCCAGATCGTGGCGGATCAGCTCGTTGGCCTGTTCCTCATCTTTCATGGTGTGGATGGCGATCTGCGCGTCAGATTCGATGGGCCACTGCAGGTCCCAGTGCTGGCCGTTCACGGTGGCCGAGATGGCCTTTTTGGCCAATGAGTTCGAGATATCAGCAGCTACCTGAGCTGGCGTGACGCCTGCGTCATAGGATCGTGCATTGCCATCGGGAAAAGTAAGGGAGACTGACTGTGAGTCCAGGGCCATATCGGCTCTCCTCGTCGGTTTGGCGCCCACTGAACGCCCGGTTGCCGGTTATGGTGTTTGATCCATTTGGCAGTTGCAGCATGACCTGTCAAGCGTCCAACTAAGCCGTGCCTGACGCAGCGAGAGGTTGGATTTCGGCAATTGCGGCCCGTTGGCAGCCGTGCATGATGATTGGCAAAGAGAAAGAGGGCTAAATGGCAGCGACGGATTTTCTGAACACGGCGCAGGGGCGGCGACTGGCGTATCACAAGAATGAGGGGGCAGGGCCGACCATTGTATTTCTGGGAGGGCTCAAGTCCGACATGCAGGGCACCAAGGCCGTGCATCTTGAGGCCTGGGCCAAAGCCCGTCGACAGGCATTTCTGCGGTTTGACTACTCCGGTCACGGTGAAAGCTCGGGCAAGTTTGAAGAAGGGTGCATCGGCGATTGGCACGAAGACACCGTCGCGGCCGTTACTGAGCTGACCGACGGGCCTCTGATCGTTGTCGGATCGTCGATGGGCGGCTGGCAGGCGCTTTTGTTGGCAAAAGCGATCCCAGACCGGGTGGCGGGGATGGTGACTATCGCCGCGGCGCCGGATTTTACCGAGGACGGATATTGGGCATCGTTTTCTGACGCGCAGAAACAGGTGCTGGAAACCGAAGGGTATGTCGAACTTCCTTCAGATTATATGGAGCCATACATCATCACGAAACGCATGATCGAAGACGGAAGGCAGCAGCTGGTTTTGCGGGGCGCAATGAATTTGCCATTTCCGGTGCGTTTCCTGCAAGGAACTGCGGATACCGCCGTTTCCACTGCAACTGCCGTGCAGCTGATGGATCATGCCACTGGCCCCGACATGCGCTTGCTATTGCTCAAAGATGCAGACCACAGGTTCTCGGACGGGCCATGCCTGGAAATCATCGAAAACGCCGTGCTTGAAGTGATGGGCGCGCAATGATCCGGGGGGTGGGCAAAGCCATCGGCCGTGTTATTCTGGTGTTGGTCGCGGCTGGCGTTCTGATCTTTTTGTTCGGTCCGCGCGAAGAGGTGAACCTGAACCCGACGTTCGAGCCACGCAAGTTTGGTGAGGGGGTGCAGGTTTATTTCGAAAGCGTCGAGTCCACTTTCAATGACATCACTCCCGGTGTCGAGAAACGGGTTGTCTGGCAAGACGGGTTCAAGGAACAGCGCACCCCGGTTTCCATATTGTATTTGCATGGGTTTTCCGCCTCGTCCGAGGAAATTCGCCCTGTCCCGGACATGGTCGCCGATGCGTTGGGGGCCAATCTGGTCTACACCCGCTTGCAGGGTCATGGGCGCGGCGGGGAGGCGATGGCCGAAGGCACCGCCTCGGGCTGGATGCAGGATATGGCCGAAGGGTTGGCCGCCGCCCGTGCAGTGGGCGATCAGGTCGTCGTGATTTCAACCTCGACCGGCGGAACGCTGGCTGCGGCGGCAGCATTGGACGACGCGCTTATAGAGAATGTAGCCGGTTTGGTCTTTGTCTCTCCGAACTTTGGTGTGAACACGCCCGGTGCCTGGATACCGGGCCTTCCATGGGCGCGAAGCTGGTTGCCATTGATCATGGGGGAAGAACGGGACGTCTCGGGGCCGGATCCCGAGAAGAACAAGTACTGGTCGTCGGTTTATCCGTGGGAGGCAGTTGTGCCTATGACCGCCTTGGTTGAGACTGTTTATGCCATGGACTTCTCGCAGGCGCGTGTCCCGGCGCTGTTCTGGTTCTCTGACGATGATCGGGTTGTGCGCCCGGACTTGACTCACAAGGTGGCCGAAGCTTGGGGCGGACCTGCAAGTGTTCAGACGGTTACGATGGGGCCGGGCGATGACCCATCGTCCCATGTTATTGCGGGACGTTTGATGTCCCCGGGACAGACTGATGCTGCGGTCGCTGGTATTGTGGCATGGTTGAAAGAGCAGGGGATCGAATGATGGAACAGCGCGTCAGCCTAATCATTGTCGGGGTGGAAGACCCTGAAACCGCCGCTGCATTCTATGAAAAGATCGGCTGGAAACGTGTCGACAGCCCGGACGGTGTGATTGCCTTTGATCTGATCGGGCAGACGCTGGGGTTGTATCCGCTGCCGGCACTGGCCGATGAGATTGGTGTTGACGTGGGCACCTTGGGCCTTGGGGCGCTGACGCTGAGCTATAACTGCCGGTCGAAGGAAGATGTCGCGCAGGTCCTGAGCAAGGTCGAAGAGGCCGGTGCCGAGGTTCTCAAACCGGCTTCGGATGTGTTCTGGGGCGGGCATCACGGTTACTTCCGCGCGCCCGACGGCACGGTATGGGAGGTCGCTTTCAACCCGTTCTCACCTTTGGCGCCTGATGGGGCGTTTCGTTGGAACGGGTACGGGTGATGCGTAAGCCGGGCAGCATGTGGAGCCTTGAAACTCTTGGCCGCGTGCGCCTGTCCCGGCACTTTTTCATGCGTGATTTCTTGTATTCCGAGATTGGAAATTTCCATGAAAAACAAAATCTTCCCGACAATCCTGATCTTGCCATCGAAACCGGCCGAGCCTTTTGTCAGACGTTGCTGGACCCTTTAGAAGAGACGTTCGGACGCGTGGCAGTCCGGTCCGGTTACCGATCGCCGTCGTTGAATCAATATGGCAATGAAAACCGGCTGAACTGCGCCCGAAACGATAATCCACTGGAGTGCCATATCTGGGATTGGGGCACCGGCGATGATCGGATTGTCGGGGCGTCGATTGTCATTCCGTGGTTCGCGGATCGTTACGCGGAAGGCCGGGATTGGCGCGATCTGGCGTGGTGGATGCACGATCATTTGGAATATTCCGAGATTTGGTTTTTCCCAAAACTCTGTGCTTTCAATCTGGTGTGGCGGCCAATTCCCCTCAAGCGTATCGACAGCTACATCGCCCCGCGCGGGTGCCTGTTGCGTGCGGGTGAAAATCCGGGCGAAGACCTGAAGACTCGTCAAAAGCGCTATGCGGATTTTCCCACGTTTCGCGGTATTGCCTATCCGTGAAGTTTAACTTGCCCAGGCCGTAAAAACCTCTCATCCTGTTAAAAAACAAAGCCACTCAAGAAGCTGAGACGAAGGAGGCCGCGATTGATCGAGCCGTTGGTTTTATTGCCCGGATTGATGTGCGATTCTAGGGTGTTTGCCCCACAGATCGCCTACTTTTCCCGTCAACGCGCGGTCACGGTTGCACCGGTTTCGTTGGGCGAGCGGATCGAAGAGATCGCCTCGGGCCTTTTGGATCAACTGCCACACCGCTTTGCGCTTGCGGGATTTAGTATGGGTGGTGTGGTGGCTCTTGAACTTGTTCGTCGCGCGCCAGACCGGATTTTGCGCCTGTGTTTGATGGCCACCGATGCGCAGTCCGACACGCCTCAGATCGCGGCGACACGAGAAGAGTATATGGTTGGTGCCAAGGCCGGACGGCTAGAGGAAGTTATGCGTAAAATCCTTGGGTCAGACACGCTGGCCCTGGGGCCAAGGCGCGTTCCCATTTTGAGTGACGTGACTGCCATGGCATTGGATCAGGGGGCAGATGTGTTCGAACGCCAGATGCGCGCTTTGCAGCGGCGTCCGGATCAGCAAGGTGCGCTGAGGATGATCAAGGTTCCCACGTTGGTCTTGTGTGGGGCGCATGACCTGCTGACACCAGTAAGAAAGCACGCCTTTATGGCAGATCTGATCCCAAATGCGGAACTCAATGTGGTTGAGGACGCGGGGCATTTGCCAACGCTCGAAGCGCCTCAGGTTGTCAATGAAGCACTTGAGAACTGGTTAAACATGCCTGCGCGAACCACTTATGGGTAAAGGGCTGCACGCTCGGATTTGCTGAGGATCACAGGCTCGACAACCGGGTCGAAGGTACCTGGGCCGAAGAAGGGTGTGTTCTTCCAACTGCCTGACATCCGCGATTTCGCGACGCGGGTCACCAGCCCGTATACGGCCGACCCAATCTTTTCATGGGTCTGTTTGCCGTGGCCTGTGGGGATAAACCCGCGCGTGGTGATTGGCCCCAACCCACTTGGGTCTGGGATACGTTTGACGATAAAACCTGCGAATGGGAACTTCGGCGTTGTTGGTGTGGTCGCCAGTGGCGCATTGCAGCAACTGGCATACCAGCGCATCATCCCTTTGGGGCTCAGTTGCATCAGCGCGAGATGCTCGGCACCGCCGTCAAAAATGATCTCTTCCGGAAGCATCTGCAGGATTTCAACAGGACCGGGGGCAGGATCGGGTTGCCCAAAATACAACTGAGCCGCGCGGCAATCGTGACAGTAGCACACGACATGTGTGCCGTGTTTCACGCCTGCGGCGCTGATCCGTCCATGTAGGGAACCGCAAGAGCAGGAAAATGGGGTGTCTTTCGCCACTTTCCTGCTCATGATTTTTAAGCCACTTTGTTTTTGTTTGCGGCGCGACGCTTTGGTTTGCGCGTATTTGCATTCATGAAGTCAATCACAAGCGGCCGGATGTTATCCCGCCAGCTGCGGCCTGCAAAAATGCCATAGTGACCCGCGCCGGGTTCGACGTGGCTTGCCTTTTTTGCATCCGGCAAACCGGTGCAGAGTTCAAGCGCGGCAATACACTGGCCGGGCGCTGAGATATCATCATTTGAGCCTTCAACCGTTTTGACTGCAACATCGGTGATTTTGCCGATATCGACCTTGTGACCTGCGACAACGAACTCATTGCGGGCGATCTCGCGGTCTTTGAACACGCGCTCGACCGTGGAAAGGTAAAACTCGGCGGGCATGTCCATGACCGCCAGGTATTCATCGTAAAAGCGATTATGCGCATCGTGATCGGACGCTTCGCCCCGCATCACGCGCTGGATCTGATCGGTGAACGCTTTGGAGTGGCGATCCCCGTTCATCGACATGAAGGACGCCAATTGCAGCAAGCCTGGATATACCATGCGGCCGACGCCTTTGTATTTGAAGCCGACGCGCTGGATCATGGTTTCTTCCAGCTGTCCCATGGTCACACGACGGCCGAAATCGGTCACGTCGGTCGGGGTTGCATCAGGGTCAACCGGACCACCGATCAGGGTCAATGTGTTGGGCTGGGCCTTGGGCTCGACCTCGGCCAGATAAGCGGTTGCGGCAAGCGTCAGAGGGGCGGGCTGGCAAACGGCAACAACATGAGTGTCCGGGCCCAGCTCTTTCATAAAATCGACAAGATACAGCGTGTAATCCTCGACATCGAACTTGCCTTCGGAAACAGGGATATCACGCGCATTATGCCAGTCGGTTACGTAAACCTCACAATTGACCAGCAGACTTTTGACCGTGGAACGCAACAAAGTCGCGTAGTGGCCGGACATTGGCGCCACCAACAGCACCTTGCGGGGTTGTTCTTCGCGTCCATTGACGCGAATATGGATCAGGTCGCCAAATGGGCGCTCCATTACGGGAACAATATCAACAAGGTGGTCTTTGCCATCCTCACACGTGAACGTTCGAATACCCCAGTCCGGCTTTGCGATCATGCGCTGAAACGTGCGTTCGGTCACCTCGCCCCATGCAGCCATCATGCTGAACGCAGGATTGGGTATCATGGAAAACAGTGGGTAAGACGCCATAGCACTGGCAGTTGCACCCATCCATTGGTTCGTGTTGCGCATGGTTTCCATAAGGTCGTAGGTCATCATGTAGCGCATTTAGGGGGCCTCCTGGCTGCCGGTGTGAGTGTCGGACCATTCGTCGCTTTGCTCCCCAAGCCCACGACGATTATTCTGCATAGCAGCGAGGTTAAGGGGGAATTGTTAAAATGACAACAAGTGAACACCGGACGCCGGAGCTATCCCCGGAACACCTTGAGAGGCTTAAAGAAAATATGGACAAGGTGGAGGAGCTTTCGAAGCGACTTGTTGATGCGATGTCGGGAAAGAAGGGTCATAACCCTGCTTTGGACGGTCCGAATCAAGAGCTTTATGCAAAGGCAGCATCGGCGTATTGGGCTGAAGCGATGCAAAATCCAGCTCGGCTTATGGAGCAGCAGATCGAGTTCTGGGGCCAGTCTGTTATGAACTTTGCCGAGGCGCAGCAGGCGCTGGTGGGCAGCGAGGCAGAAGAGGCCGCATCCGGACCCCGGGACAAGCGGTTTTCCAACCCCTTGTGGGATACCAATCCGTATTTCAAATTCATCCGTCAGCAGTATCAGACAAATGCCGATGCCATCGCGCAGGCGGTGGCTTCGGTCGAGGATCTGGATGTGCAGGACAAGCAGCGGCTGGCGTTCTTCTCGCAGCAGATCATCGACATGATGTCGCCGACGAACTTTCTGGCGACCAATCCGGATGCGTTGGAAAAGGCGGTCGAGACGGAAGGCCAGTCACTGATCCAGGGTCTGGAAAACCTGGTGGCCGATCTTGAGGCCAATGACGGTGAGATGGTTGTGAAGCTGGCCGATGACAGCGCCTTTGAGGTCGGCGGCAATATCGCGACGACGCCCGGCAATGTGGTCTATCGCAACCGGTTGATGGAGCTGATCCAGTACAAGCCTGCGACCGAGACGGTGCACGAAACGCCGCTGGTGCTGTTCCCGCCCTGGATCAACAAGTTCTACATTCTGGACCTCAAGGCGCAGAACAGCCTCATCAAATGGGTGACCGAGCAGGGCTATACCTTGTTTGTGGTCAGCTGGGTGAACGCCGATGAATCTCACGCCGATATCGGCATGGAGGATTATATCCAGGACGGATTCCTGACCGCGATCGAAAAGGTCAAATCGATCTGCAAGGTCAAACAGGTCAACGCGGTCGGCTATTGCATCGCGGGCACCACGCTGAGCCTGACGCTGTCGCTGCTCAAGCAACGCGGCGACAAATCGATCAAATCGGCCACGTTCTTCACGGCCCTGACCGACTTTGGTGATCAGGGTGAGTTCACGCCCTTCTTGCAGAACGACTTTGTGGACGGGATCGAGGATCAGATCTCGGAGGACGGGGTTCTGAAAGCGTGGATAATCGGGCGCACGATGTCGTTTCTGCGATCAAAGGACCTGATCTATGGGCCTGCGATCCGCAGTTATATGATGGGTGAGACACCGCCCGCGTTTGACCTGTTGTTCTGGAACGGGGACGGGGCCAATTTGCCCGGTCGTATGGCGGTCCAATACCTGCGCGGCCTGTGTCAGCGCAATGACTTCGTCACCGATGGGTTCGAATTGCTGGGGCATAAGCTGCATGTGCGCGACGTGGACGTGCCCCTGATGGCGATCACCTGTGAGACGGACCACATCGCGGCGTGGAAGGCGTGTTATCGCGGTGTGCAGCAGATGGGGTCGCGGTCGAAAAGCTTCATCGTTTCGGAATCGGGGCATATTGCAGGCATCGTGAACCCACCCAGCAAGAAGAAATACGGCCATTACACCAATACCGATCTGAAGGCAGATCCCGAGACCTGGCTGAAAGAGGCTACGTATCACGAAGGGTCTTGGTGGCCCCGGTGGGAGGCCTGGCTGAAGAAGCGGTCGGGCAAGCAGGTGCCCGCGCGCGCGCCCGGCGATTCGGGGCATCCCGCCCTGGCTCTGGCGCCAGGGACCTATGTGCAGGTCAAGGCAAGCGGTTGATTCCAAATCATTCTGTGAAGATTTTCTGCATTGCAGCAAGAAAATTCTTGCAATGCTGCAATGCGGCATCCATATTGTCGTCAAGCTGATGAAAACCGGGGTGGGCCCGGTTCGGCAAAAGGATTTTAGACATGGCAAAGACGCAAGACTTCACCGCGACCCTGAAAGACGTTATGGGCGCGTTCCCCGTTGACACCACCGCTCTGGAAGGTGCTTTCAAATCGACCGCGACGCTGAACGAAAAGCTGTCGGGTGTTGCGCTGGAAGCGGCTGAAAAGTCGGCTGAGATTTCGAGTAAATGGACCAAGGACACCCTGGCCAAGCTGACCGAGATGTCGAAAGCCAAGGCAGAGCCTGCAGACTACGCCAAAGCGGCCACCGACTTCGCCAGCGCATCGGCTGAAGTTGCAGCTGAAAACATGGCAGCCTTCGCAGAGATCGCAAAAAAAGTTCAGTCCGAAACCGTTGAGCTGCTGATGGCAGCTGGCAAAGACGTAGCCGAAGACACAACCGCGGCCGTTAAAAAAGCCACCAACGACGTGACCGCAGCTGCCAAGAAGGCAACTGCTGCCAAGTAAGCAAACGCCGCGAGGCGCACCCACTCCTCCCAATCGGTGCTATCGCGCAGGGCAGGTCGAAAGACCTGCCCTTTCTTTGTTGGCGGAGCGTCTTTTTGGTGCGCGTCTTGACCACAGTGCGCCCTCGGTTGCGAAACGCCGTCCGGTGCAGTAAGCCACTTATTTAGTGTACACCGAGACCCATCCATGACCGCATCGTCAAACCCTGTTTTACAGCGCCAGTCGGCTTCAAACGTCCTTGTCGCCAAGGCTGCGAGGCTGTCGGTTGCGCCGATGATGGATTGGACAGACCGGCATTGCCGATTTGTGCACCGACTGCTCAGTCAGCAGACACTTCTATACACGGAAATGGTAACCGCCCCAGCTTTGGTGCGGGGTGGCGCATTGCATTTGTTGGACTTCAGTTCGCAAGAACACCCCGTCGCGCTACAATTGGGCGGTTCAGACCCAGAGGAGGTGTCGCAGGCGGCCCGGTTGGGCGCGCAAGCGGGGTATGATGAGATCAACCTGAACTGCGGTTGTCCCTCAGATCGGGTGCAATCGGGTACATTCGGGGCCGTCCTGATGAAAGATCCCGCCCGTGTTGCTGATTGCGTTGCCGCGATGCGCGACGCTGTTGATGTCGACGTTACGGTCAAATGCCGTATTGGGGTCGATGATCAGAATCCGGAACAGGTTCTGCCTGAATTCCTGCAGGCCATTCATGCGGCCGGATGCCGACGCGTAACAATCCACGCGCGCAAGGCTTGGTTGCAAGGGCTTAGCCCTAAGGAAAACCGGGATATCCCCCCCTTGGACTATGATCTTGTGCATCGGATGAAAGCGGCGTTCCCGGACCTGCATATCTCGATCAATGGCGGTATCACGTCTCTGGAACAGGCAAAGGCGCAACTGGACGCCGGGCTGGACGGTGTCATGATTGGCCGTGCGGCCTATCACCAACCCACGGATATTCTGGCCCAGGCGGATGCCATGATCTTCGGCAGTAGGCAGGTGGCCGACCCGATTGATGTCGTTCACAAAATGGTGCCCTATGTCGAAAACCACCTTGCCGGGGGCGGTCGTCTGCACCAGATCACGCGTCACATGCTGGGCCTGTTCGCCGGTCGTCCCGGTGCGCGCGCCTGGAGGCGGTCCCTGTCCGAGGGGGCGGTTCACGACGGGGCAGGTCCCGAGGTGATGCTGCGGGCGCTGGACAGCATCGCGCCTTTGGCGGAGGTTTGACAGGAACAGGATACGGCCAAATGGTCGATTTGGGGGGGTGATGCCCGAGACGATGTTACTGGCCCAGATGCTGGGCCTTTTGCTTGTAATCGGGGCGCTGGCCGGTGTCTTGGCCGGAATGCTGGGTGTTGGCGGTGGGATCGTTTTGGTGCCAGCGTTTTTCTATGCGTTCCAAACACTTGGATATGGCGGCCCACAGTTGATGCAGCTGTGTCTTGCGACCTCGCTGGCAACCATCATCATCACCTCACTTCGATCCGTCTTGGCGCATAACAAGAAAGGCGCGGTGGACTGGGATATCCTGCGCGGCTGGGGGCCAGGAATTGCAGTGGGGGCCATTGTCGGCGTGCTGGTCGCCTCGGCGCTACGAACCGAAGCGTTGCAGGCGTTGTTCGGAGTGTTGGGTATGGTCATTGGTGCTTATCTGGGCTTGGGCAAATCGGAATGGCGGCTTGGTGATGCGATGCCAAAGGGCGTGAAGCGGGCCGTTTTGTCGCCTTCGGTCGGGTTCCTTTCAGTTCTGATGGGCATTGGCGGCGGCAGCTTTGGCGTGCCGCTGATGAGCCTGTTCAACACGCCCATCCACAGAGCGGTTGCAACGGCGGCCGGGTTTGGCGTGGTCATCGCCGTGCCTTCAGTTCTGGGCTTTCTGTTCTTGGACATTGCGCCTGAACACCGCCCGCCGTTTACAGTTGGCGCTGTAAATTTGATAGCATTTGCAATTGTCGTGACCATGACGATGATCACCGCGACTTGGGGGGTGAAGCTGGCGCATGCGATGGACCCCAAGCCATTGAAGCGCGTGTTCGCGGTGTTTCTGACGCTGGTCGCCCTGAATATGCTGCGAAAGGCGCTGGGGCTATGACCGATTTTTGGGACAAGGGCTGGATCAGGTTTCCACACGATCCGACACTTGCCCAATGGGTCGAACACGCTTTGCCGCAAGCCCGCGCCTCGGTTACAGATCCAACCTATGCGGAGTGGCTGGATTGCGAAGGCACGTGGTTCATCGGCGTGGATGCGCTGGATAACGATCCACAGGGCAGGGTGGGGCAATCAGACCTTTTATCAGGACAGGCGATGGACTTTATCGCCGAACATTACGGGCGGTTGCCACTGCACAAGGGGCAAGTCTCGGTCGTTTATCCCGGTTATCCCCGCCCACGTCGTGGCGAAAACGAAGCCGCCTGCAGATACCGGCGGAACCGTGACGCGGCGCACGTGGACGGTTTGCGTCCGATGGGGCCGGATCGCCGACGACGGGTGGATGAGCCACACGCATGGATCCTCGGTATTCCATTAACCGAGGCCAGCGCGGATGCCGCACCGATGGTTCTGTGGGAAGGCAGCCACAAGATGCTGGGGGTAGCCTTTCAGCGTGCCATGGAAGGCCAACCCACGGACAGTCTGCACCAGATTGACATCACCGACATATATCAGACCGCCCGTCGTGAGGTGTTTGAAACCTGCCCCCGTATCGAACTGCCTGCAAAACCGGGTGAGGCCTATCTGCTGCATCGCCACTGCCTGCATGGTGTCGCACCCTGGGCCAAAGCGGCGACCGCCGGGCCGGATGGACGGATGTTCGCCTATTTTCGTCCGGAATGCGCGGGGGGAGTAGCCGAGTGGATCGAATCCCCGTAACCTGTTGCCATTATTCAGGTTTGGAGGTTTTTGATGATTACGGTTCATACGCATTCTGAAGGGGCCCAGATTGAGGTCGAGCTGTCCGGCGAAGTGACAAGCAAAGATTACAGCGAGACATTGGTCCCCGCGATCGAAGCGGCGTTAGAGGCTCATGATGCGGTGCGTCTGTTGGCGATCGTGCAGCCAGAGTTCAAAGGCTATGATCTTGGGGCCGCGTGGTCCGATACCAAGCTGGGTCTCAGCCACTGGCGCGGGTTTGACCGTATCGCAGTTGCGGCTGATCAGGGCTGGGTGCAGACCAGCATCCGTCTGGCCGCGCCGATTCTGCCATGCCCCGTTCAGGTGTTTGAACTTTCGGAACTTGAGGCCGCGCGCCGTTGGATGCGCGAGTCGCTGGGGGCCATTCATGTGACCGATCTGGGCGGACCCTGCGTGCAGATCAGCCTGATGGGCAAATTGGATCCCGAAGAGTACCAGCAGGCAGAGCGTGATCTGGATACATTGCTGAGTTCAAAGAACGGGTTCCGTCTGTTGATTGACCTGCGCGAGTTTGACGGCTGGCAGGGGCTGACCGCACTAGCCGCGCATTTCCGCCTGGCCCGAGGGCATGTGGGAATGCTGGATCGCGCCGCCATCGTCGGGGACAAAGCGTGGCAGCATATGGCGCAGCGTGTCGCCAGTCACGTTCTGCGTGCCCGCACGCAGTTCTTCCCTTCTGAGGATTTCGAAAACGCAAAATCCTGGCTTGCAGCCGGGTAAGGCGGCGGCCGGCAGAGCGAAAGATTTCGCCTAGCTTTACCATTACGTAAGGTTGAATTTTCGGCTGTTTATTTTTTCTTGATCAGTCGGTCAAAAAAAGATTAAACGTGTTTTAGTCTTCCGTATGACCACTTCGGAAGAACTTAAATGCTGAAGAGCGCCGCTGTGGGTTGCCACTCACTTACGCATGTCGTCGAACTTGATCCCCCCTCGGAGTTCAGACCGACCCGCAGCGGCGCGAATTCAGCCAAAAAGCCAGAAGTAGATATCAGGATTTGTTCATACGCGCAGCTCGTCCACCGCGACGTTTGGCAAGGCGGGGTTTGCGCGCAGGCAGATCTTCCATGATTTCGGCACGCTCAACGCTGTCCATTTTCGACCAGCGCGTGATCTCATCAATTGTGCGATAACAACCGGTACAGATGCGCTCTGTCGGGTGCACGACGCATATCTGGATGCAAGGGCTCTCGACCTCGTTCCTTTTCCAGACCATGTTTGTCATCGGTATACCCCGTTGCCCTTAAAGAAAGCGCAGCCTATCCAGCGCTCCTTGTAGAATATAGCCTGCCGCGACGTGATCGATAACCTGTCCGCGACGTTTTCGTGACGTATCCGCCTCAAGAAGTGCCTTTTCCGCCGCGACTGTGCTTAGCCGTTCGTCCCAGAAGCTGATTGAAACCTCGGTCAGACGTGACAGATTTCGGGCAAAAGCGCGGGTCGATTGGCACCGGGGGCCTTCGGTGCCGTCCATGTTTTTGGGCAGGCCGAGTACGACACCACCAATCTCTCGGTCCGCGATGATGTCCAGCAATCGGGCCGAATCCAGGGTGAATTTCTTGCGTCGCACGGTCTCAAGCGGGCTGGCCACGCCGCGCATCCGGTCGGACACGGCCACGCCGATGGTCTTTTCGCCCAGATCCAACCCCATCAGGGCAGTCATAGGGGGCAATGCGGCGGCGAAGTCTTCGAACTCGTCGTAAATCATTGAGCAATACCTGCCTGAAGTGCGGCAGCGTCGATGATCTCCAGCGCATCGGCGTTTCCGGCAAAGACTGCCATGGCTTCGTTCCTTATGTCGATCGCGCGCTGTCCTTCGCCCAGAACGCCCAGTGCAGCGATCAGACGGGCCCAATCCTCGGGCGCGCCTCCTTCGGTGGCCAACCGGTCGGAGAGCTGATTAACCATGCCTCGGATCATCTCTTGTCGTTCTTCCGGGGTCAGCGCAGCGGCAGCCTCGACGTCATCCTGGCTTGGGCCGGGTCCTGCGGGGGCCGAAACCTCGGGCGCGTTGAACACCCCTGCGCGAAAGGCCAGCTCATCCAGTTGGGCCAGAATTGCGTCGACCCATGGCGCGCCGGCCGGTGCGTTGCGCAATGCGTCGGTCCAGATGCGATACCCGATGTCGGGGCGCCCGACCTGCACCATCATCTGGCCAAGGTAATACAGCGCCGGGCCATGTCGCGGATCGCGTTTTAACGCTTCGCGCAATGCAGCTTCGGCTTCGGGGGATACATATCCACCCGCCGACAAGATCATCATTTCGGCCAGATGCGAATAAGCGTCTGCAGGGACAGCGTCGCCAGACAATTCGATCACGCGCAGCTGGGCCTTGTAAGCGGCCGAAAAGTTGCCTGCGTTCGCCTCGTGTTGCGCCAAAAGAACATGGCCTTGCAGGTCATCGGGACGCGCTTCGACGGTTTCACGTAACTGCTCCAAAAGCGCCGCATAGCTTTTTTCCAGCTGCGGCAGGGGGGCTGGTGTTGTGGTGGCTTCGAATTCAGCTTGGCTGGGGCGTTCCGCACGCAAGGTTTCCGCTCGATCAATGCGCAGCGACAGAGGTTGATCCGGCAGCCCCGCCGCACCCATCCGGTCGTACATCCAGGCCGCACCGCCGACCAGGATGAGACCCACGGCTGCGATCGTGGTGACCGAGGCCCAAAGTGGCGGTCCCGGTCGGGTGGACTGTGCCTGTATCTGTGCGTCTGCGGCCAGAATACGGCGTGAAATCTCGGTGCGTACACGCTCGGCATCTGCTTCCCCGATGACACCTCGGGCCAGATCCTTGTCCACGCCCGCCAATTGTTCTCGATAAACACGCAGGTCATAGGCCGCTGCGGGTTCGCGTGTGTCACGCGAGCGCAGGATAGAATAGCCTAGGAACACTGCAGTCACGGCAGCTGTTAGGATGATCAGGACCCAGAACGACATGGCTTCTCCGAAGTGGCTGCCCTGACTTAGACCTCTCGGCGGGCCGACAAAAGGGACAAATGGCCGCTGGCCGACTTCGTGTCGCAATAATGGGGCCTATGTCGCAATAGTGCGATATTACGGCGTTGAACGGCAGGGGCGCGCTGGCGTTACGCGGCATATCTTCGCGCAATCACCGAACCGGATGGATTCGCCTATGAAACACTATTCAGCCTTTGCTGTAGCGCGCGAAGCGCTGCGCTATCACACCGGATGGGAACGCGCCTGGCGTTCGCCCGAACCCAAGAAGAAATACGACGTGATCATCGTTGGTGCGGGCGGTCATGGTCTGGCCACAGCATATTATCTGGGTAAGAACTACGGCATCCAGAATGTCGCCGTGATCGAAAAAGGCTGGCTGGGCGGTGGTAACACCGGTCGGAACACGACTATCATCCGCTCAAACTATCTGCAGGACCCTTCGGCAGCGATCTACGAAAAAGCGCGTAGCCTGTACGAGGATCTGAGCCAGGAACTGAACTATAACATCATGTTCAGCCCCCGTGGCGTCATGATGCTGGCGCAGACTCAACACGAAATTCGCGGCTATCAGCGCACGGCACATGCCAACGCTTTGCAAGGTGTGCAGACCGAGTGGATCACCCCTGAGCGCGTTAAGGAGCTGGTACCGATTATCAACATCGACGGCCCGCGCTATCCGGTTCTGGGCGCATTGTGGCAGGAACGCGGGGGCACCGCTCGTCACGACGCCGTGGCTTGGGGATATGCGCGCGCCTGTTCCGCAATGGGCATGGACATCATCCAGCAATGCGAGGTCAAAGGCGTCAGGTCTGAGAATGGCCGCGTCGTTGGCGTCGATACCACCAAGGGTTCGATTGACTGTGACAAGCTGGGTATGGTGGTTGCGGGCCATTCCGGTCAGCTGGCCGAGATGGCGGGCTTCCGTTTGCCGCTTGAAGCCATTGCCCTGCAGGCGTTGGTGTCCGAGCCGATCAAGCCCTGCATGGACGTGGTGGTGATGGCCAACACCGTGCATGGCTATATGTCTCAGTCCGACAAGGGTGAGATGGTGATCGGCGGCGGCACTGATGCCTTCAACAACTACACCCAGCGCGGCAGCTTCCATCATATCGAAGAAACCGTTCGCGCACTGGTCGAAACCTTCCCGATGATCTCGCGCCTGAAGATGCTGCGCCAGTGGGGCGGGATTGTGGACATGACCGGTGACCGGTCTCCGATCCTGTCAAAAACGCCTTTGGGCGGCTGCTTTATCAACTGTGGCTGGGGCACGGGTGGCTTCAAGTCGATCCCTGGATCGGGATGGGGCATGGCGCAGCTGATGGCCACAGGTCACTCACCGCTGACCGAAGCCTTTACGCTGGATCGCTTCAAAGAGGGCCGCTTCATCGACGAAAGCGTCGCCGCCGGGGTGGCGCACTGATGCGTGGACTAATGTTCATCCCTGCATATTCCGCTGCACACAATAGTTTGGTTGCGATGCCGTCGGGTCGCGCTTGTGGCTTCGTTCGTTTGGCGCAAGGAGCAAGCCTGTGAACCTGAACGACCTACCGACTTCCGTGCCGGGGCGACCCCGCAAATCCAAACTTGCCATGCGGGACTTCCTGCTTGCCAGTTTGGATGCCCGGGCCGGGCACATGCACGTTGTTCAGGTCGGTGCAAATGACGGTAAACTGGAGGACCCACTATTTCGCTATTGGTCAAAAGACACTTGGACAGGTGTGCTTATTGAACCGCATCCGGTTTACTTCAAGGAACTTGAGGGCTTGCATGGCAAAAATCCAAACGTTGTCTTGGTGAACGCTGCGGTTTCTGAGTCACCGGGTACGATGGCATTGTATCATATGGATGAACGCCTGAGGAGCAGCTGCCCGGGATGGCTGCGTGGATGTGCTTCCGTCGAAAAAGGTCGAATGGAAAGCGCGGTGCAACGTGCCAATCGCAAACAGGGATTAACTATTCCGGAAAGCGCGGTTGTCAGCACAGAAGTGCGTACCAGACGTTTGGATGATATTCTGACTGAGCATGGAACTCGCAAAGCTGATGTACTTGTGGTGGACGTTGAGGGACACGAAGTCGCTGTCCTAAACAGCGTCGACTTTTCCAGCCTCGAAACCAAGGTTGCCTTGATCGAATGCAATGTTGGCAATCGTGAATCCAAGGGATCGATCGTTTCCACATTAAATGCTGCTGGAATGATTGCGTATCAGATTGCGGATGACATTGTCGGAGTGCGCCCAAACGCCAACACTATCCCCATCGAAGCCATGTTCCACTTTGAAAACATGGTTCCATTGGCTGTCGAAGAACAGCCCGTACCTACTCAATGAAAATAGGTGTGATGAACAAATGCTGATCCTGAACTGCCCGTATTGCGGCGTCGACGCCGAAGAATCTGAACTGTCCGCCGGAGGTGAGGCGCATCTGAAACGCTTCGGTCCCGGCTCGTCGGATGTCGAATTCCACGACTACCTGTTCATGCGTGAAAACCCCAAAGGCGTTCATTTCGAACGCTGGCGCCACAGCAACGGCTGCGGCAAGTGGTTCCACGCCGTTCGCTGCACACAAACGCTCGAAGTGTTCGGAACCTATTCCGCCCAGACCACCGAGCCGCCGAAAGAACTCAAGGACGCGATCACTGCAAAGCGCCCTGGCTGGACGTGGAGAGAGTACGAATGATCCGCGCTGCCATCCCTAATTCCGCCTGCGAAAGGTCCGCAACATGAGCACCCGTCTCGCAAAACAAGGCCGGCTGATTGACCGGTCGAAACAGGTCACCTTTACCTTCAACGGCACCTCGATGCAGGGGTACGAGGGCGACACGCTTGCCTCGGCCCTGCTGGCCAATGATCAGATGATGATAGGCCGGTCATTCAAATACCACCGGCCGCGCGGTGTTGTCGCCAGCGGTGCGGAAGAGCCGAACGCTTTGGTTGGCCTGGGGCAGGGCAACCGGTTCGAGCCGAACCAGCGCGCCACAACGACCGAGCTGTTCAACGGTCTGACGTCACTTTCACAGAACCACTGGCCGAACCTGGAATTCGACATCGGTGCCGTGAACACAGCGCTGGCGCGGTTCCTACCGGCGGGCTTCTACTACAAGACGTTCATCCACCCCAAGCCATTCTGGAAACACGTCTACGAGCCGATCATCCGGCGGTCGGCCGGTCTGGGTAAAGCACCCGACAAGGACAACCGCGACGCGGATACCTATGAGCACTTCTACGCCTTCACCGACGTTCTGGTGATCGGTGGCGGCGTCGCCGGGTTGCAGGCGGCCATGGCTGCGGCCGAGACCGGTGCCAAGGTTCTGCTGATCGAGCAAACCGCGCATTGGGGTGGGCGTGCTCCGGTCGATGGCGGGACCATCAATGATGAGCCTGTGGATAAGTTCGTGGAACAAATGGTTTCCAAACTGGAAACAATGGACAACGTTATCATGCGCAACCGCTGCATGGGCGCGGGCGTCTACGACCATGGTTATGTGCTGGGGTATGAGCGTCTGAACGACCATAAACCGGGCACACAAGGTCCACGTCATCGCCTGTGGCGTATCCGGGCCAAGCAGGTCGTCACTGCGACAGGCGCAATCGAACGTCCGCTGTCATTTGCGGGCAATGATGTGCCGGGCGTCATGCTGGCCGCGGCCATGCGCGACTATGTGGTGAATTGGGGCGTAACCCCGGGCGAACGTGTGATCGTTGCGACCAACAATGACGACGCATATCGCACAGCGATCATCCTCAAACAGGCGGGTGTCGATGTTCTGCGTGTTATTGATGCGCGCGCTGCGGCCGGACCGCTGGCCGAAGAGGCGCGACAGCTTGGCATCCGGGTCGACCCCGGCAAAGCCATTGCCAAAGTCAAAGGCGGCAAGCGCGTTAAAAAGGTCGAAATCTGCAATCAGGAAGGTATCGGTGGCGCTCGCGAAGAAGTTGAGTGCGACGCGGTTGCCATGTCTGGCGGTTGGTCCCCGGTTGTTCACATGTGGTCGCATTGCGGCGGCAAGCTGATTTGGGACGAGGCGCACGCGCATTTCCGCCCTGATCCGGCGCGGCCACCACTGGGGGCCAACGGCGAGGGATTTGTTGTGGCTGCCGGTGCGTCTAATGGCCCTCTGGCATTGGGCGATGTCCTGACGGACGCGCACGCTGCGGGCAAAGCGGCCGCCAAAGCAGCTGGCTTCAAGCCAAAGAACACCAAAGCTCCGGCTGGTGAGGCCACGAAAGAGGCCGCTATGCAAGCGGTCTGGCTGATGCCCGCCAACGCCGAAGTGCAGTTACGCATGAAATCCTGGCTGGACTTCCAGAACGACGTCAAAGTCTCTGACGTGCAACTGGCCGCGCGCGAGGGCTATGAAAGCGTCGAGCATACTAAGCGATACACTACACTGGGTATGGCGACAGATCAGGGTAAGTTAAGCAATATCAACGGGCTGGCGATTCTTGCTGATGCACTGGAATCGGAAATTCCGAAGGTGGGCACCACCACGTTCCGTCCGCCATACACGCCCATTTCGATGGGGGCGATTGGGGGCGAAGCGCGTGGCGACGTGTTCCAACCGATCCGTCAGACGCCGATGCACAACTGGCACGACAAGAACGGCGCGGATTGGGAACCGGTCGGCCACTGGCGCCGGAACTACGCATATGTGCGCCCCGGTGAGTCCGTGCACGACGCAGTAAACCGTGAGGTCAAGAACACCCGCGAAAACCTTGGTCTGCTGGACGCGTCCACACTGGGTAAACTGATCGTCAAAGGCCCGGACGCCGGCAAGTTCCTCGACATGATGTACACCAACATGATGTCCACGCTGAAGGTCGGCAAATGCCGCTATGGCCTGATGTGTTCGGAAAACGGGTTCCTGATCGACGACGGTGTTGTGGCCCGCATCGACGAGGATACCTGGCTGTGCCACACAACCACCGGCGGAGCGGAGCGCATCCATGCCCATATGGAGGAATGGCTGCAGACTGAGTGGTGGGACTGGAAAGTCTACGTCGCCAACGTGACCGAGCAATACGCGCAGGTCGCGGTGGTTGGCCCCAACGCCCGCAAGGTGTTGGAAAAATTGGGCGGTACGGATGTTTCGAAAGAAGCGCTGCCCTTCATGGAATGGCGTGATGGCAAGATCGGTGAGTTTGACTGCCGCGCTTACCGCATCTCGTTCTCTGGCGAGTTGTCTTATGAGATCGCGGTTCCCGCATCGCAGGGTCAGGCGTTCTGGGATGCCCTGACGGAGGCGGGCAAAGAATTCGGCGTGATGCCTTACGGCACGGAATGTCTGCACATCCTGCGGGCCGAGAAGGGCTTTATCATGATCGGGGACGAGACCGACGGCACCGTGATCCCGCAGGATCTGGGGCTGAACTGGGCGCTTTCGAAAAAGAAAGAGGACTACCTCGGAAAACGTGCCCATTCGCGCAGCCACATGGCCGATCCGGACCGCTGGAAACTGGTTGGTCTTGAGACTGTGGATGGTTCGGTCATCCCTGACGGAGCTTACGCAGTCGGCGAGGGCGTCAATGCCAACGGGCAGCGCAATATGATCGGGCGGGTGACCTCGACCTATTACTCGGCCAATCTGGGCAAGGGCATCGCAATGGGTCTGATCAAGCACGGTCCCGACCGCATGGGCGAGATCGTCGAGTTCCCGGGTACCGATGGCAAAACCTACAAAGCTAAGATCGTGGACCCGATCTTCTTCGATAAGGACGGGGAGAAGCAGAATGTCTGAACCCATCAGCGCACTGAACCACGCAAGCTATGATGGCATCGCCAAGGTCCGGGAATGTGGCCTGCAGGGTATGATTACCTTGCGCGGCGACCTGTCCGACAAGGTGTTGGCCAAGGCCGTCAAGGACGCAACGGGTCAGAAGATGCCCGGTCAGCGCGAAGCCTTGGTCTACGGTGATTCCGGCGTCTGCTGGATGTCCACCGATGAATTGTTGGTGCTTGTTCCTTACGCCGAGGTTGAGGCCAAACTGGCGGCCATGACCAACGCGCTAAGCGGTACACACGCGTTGGCCGTCAACGTCTCGGACGCCCGCGCCGTGTTCAGTATCTCGGGCAGCAATGCGCGTGAGGTGTTGGGCAAACTTGCCCCAGTCGAGCTGTCGGCTGAGGCATTTCAACCCGGTCAGATCCGCCGCTCGCGCTTGGCTCAGGTGGCAGGGGCGTTCTGGATGGATGACGCTGAAACCTTCCGCGTTGTCTGTTTCCGATCGGCCGCGGACTACGTGTTCAAGCTGCTTAAAGTTGCGGCGCAGCCCGGCAGCGAGGTTGGGGTTTACTGAACCGAAGTGAACTGAAAAGCCCCGGCTACGCCGGGGTTTTCTTTACCCGGTGGTTACGCTGCAAACTCCCGAACCATATGGTTTGTTGGCAGCGCTTGTATGCGCAAAACTGGCGCGATCCAGCCATGGCCGTCCGACTTCGTGATTTCACATTTGTATTCGACAGTATCAGCCAGAACTGATTGTACGGAAAAGATCGTCTCAGCAATCCCCGTAGGCGATGCTGTCATTTTGCTTTCTAAAAAACTCTTCCGTGGGTGCTATTCAACTAGCACCCGCCAGATTGGTAAGTGAGGAAACAACCACTTAGACAGGGCTAGCGGCCGCATTACTAGTTAGAAAAAAGTACCGTGCGGTACCGAGTTATTTCCGTTGGGCTGAGCGCTTTTTGCACATCCAGCGGGCTTCCGGTTTCGTCGCTTACTTCAGAATAAAAGGAGAGGCTTTCCAGCAGGTCCGATGTCCGCTGGTACCTGTCTTCTTCGGGCAAAAGCGGTGAGTGGAGTGAGAGGTACAGAGTAGGTCGCGTCCGTTTCAACCAGGGCAGGATCGTTGGCAGCACAAAAAACTCAGCCCCCTCAATATCCATCTTGACCAGAGATACACCCGACAGGTCATTCGCGGCCTCGAACTGGTCCCATGCGATCGTCAAGGCGTCGTTGCCGTGTGTTCCGTCATGCAAAAGTGAGCTGGTGGAATCGCCCGGCTCGCCGCGTACCGACGCCATGCGTGCCACTCCGAACTGATCCGACAACGCCACGCCAAAGGCCGAAACGTTGTGGATGTCGTTCAACTCGAGGTTCCAGGCCAGATGCCGAAATGCCGTCGGGTCCGGTTCGAAACACCAGACGTGCCGCGCCTTGCGGGCACCGTACAGGACCGTGGGGCCAATCCACGCGCCGATGTCCAGATAATCCCGATCTGCCGACAGATACTTGTCGAGTACCGCGAAGGTTTCAGGCTCCCACTTGCCATCAGACGCCTTGCGCCAAAATTTCGAATGATAAGGGTCCAGCCGAAACGGCTCGCCATTCAACTGGCCCGCATAGTATCCGCGGGCGCGGTAAAACATCTTGCGCGCCTGTGTAAGCATCGCCTGCCTCCGGGTTTTCTTGTCTCGGCTCTTGACCTGCGGCGGCTGCCAAAGCATTTAACCTTGGGAACCGCAACTTACATTTTTAACAGGGGGCCGATATGGCTTTTGAACTTCCTGATCTTCCTTATGCACATGACGCGCTGGCAGCCAAGGGTATGTCCGCGGAAACACTGGAATATCACCACGACCTGCACCACAAGGCCTATGTCGACAACGGCAACAAGCTGATCGCCGGCACCGAGTGGGACGGCAAGTCGCTGGAAGAGATCATCGTTGGCACCTACGACGCAAATGCCGTCGCGCAAAACGGCATCTTCAACAACATCAGCCAATTGTGGAACCACAACCAGTTTTGGGAAATGATGGGCCCCGGCGGCAGCGCAATGCCCGGTGACCTGGAAAAAGCCCTGACCGAGAGCTTTGGCTCGGTTGACGAGTTCAAGTCGCAGTTCAGCGCTGCTGGTGCCGGTCAGTTCGGTTCGGGCTGGGCGTGGCTGGTC
Organism: Ruegeria sp. Alg231-54; assembly: GCF_900143525.1. GTDB lineage: Bacteria > Pseudomonadota > Alphaproteobacteria > Rhodobacterales > Rhodobacteraceae > Ruegeria. Next base: position 141,412 of record NZ_FREZ01000005.1, read on the forward strand.
AAAAACGCAGACGGCTCGCTGGCCGTGACCAAGACCGAGAACGGCGTGAACCCGCTGTGCTTTGGTCAAACCGCGCTGCTGGGTTGCGACGTGTGGGAGCACTCCTACTACATCGATTTCCGCAACAAGCGTCCGGCTTACCTGTCGAACTTCCTCGACAATCTGGTGAACTGGGACAACGTTGCATCGCGGATGTGACTAATAACCTAATAAGGGTTTTTCAAAGGCCTGCTGGCGGTGACGTTGGCAGGCTTTTCCTTATTTAGATGGTTGCTTCTGGGTGTTTGATCCGAAGGTTTGATGGTGCGATCCATTCGATGGAATCTTATGGGACAGATACGTCACGGCTGCGCCACGACAACGCATGTCATCCGCGCAACAATACAGCGATCGCAAGCTTTGAATGCGGAGCTGAGCCGCGAACCTGGAATCAACGTGAAAACCGTTTCCAGACGGCGAAAGCGCCAAACGGTTGAGGACAGGACCAAAGGAGCCGAGATCGACTGTTCCAAGCAAAGATGAAGAGGCGGTGATCGTTGCCTTTTGGCGTCATACTTTGCTACCGCTTGATGACTGTTTATATGCTCTACAGCCCTCCATTCCTCGTCTTAGCCGACGACGACCAACGCAACGACAAAAACACAGGCAGGCCCGATCCGCCGGATGCGTTTTGTCGCATAGTGCATCACTTCTATGGAATCCTCGTCCGCAAATGCCTGTAGCAGTACTGCAGTAACAATGTAGCCGCCCAAAACGAAAAAGAGGTCAGCACCTGCCGATCCATTGAGCTTGAATACCTCCCTGAAACTGGTGTTAGCGGCACCTTCAGACATTCGACGTCCAGGGCGATAGCAACTGTGCACAGGCAATCCAGCTAGGCGTTATCAGCCGGGTTGGCTACATAGGCTTCGGATAGTCGCCTTCGCGGACTCAATGGCTTTACCACCATGGCCGGCAATCAGCTGTCAATCTGGAGTGTTTGCTGAATTTTAGGTTTGCGCAGTTTCCAGATTTTTGTGTCAATCATGTAGTGATGGAAGTTCACAATCTGATAGAGCACAATCGTCGCTGAGAGGCCCGCAAAAAACAGCCAATCAAGAGCCCGAAGCACGCCCCAGTAGACAATACCGGTGATTGCAAGACAGGTGAGCATGTAGAGCCACATCCGCCCGTTCTGCGAAATGTACGAAAGAAATTTCGCATTTGGGTCGACGCCATTACTGAACCGCTTGTTGTTGTACATCCAGACAAACAAGATGTACTGCGCATTGTGCCAGATGTTGATCATAAGCCAACCCAGCGTAATGTCACTTGTTGCCAAGTAACCAAGAAAGAAAATTGCAAAGTGGCTTAGCAAGTACATCGTGTGAACAGTAGCTAGTCGACCAAGTGCAGCTGCTCGCACACGGGCAAGCAGCCAGTATATCAGCAGTGCGATTGCGATATAGCCAAAAAGTTCAGAGATTTGAGACGTCACTGGAATGGACCAAAGCTCCATGCCGATAAATGTCTGATGTTGTTCAGCTGAGCGACTGACAATGCCGAACACTGGAATAGAATAAAATATCGCCTGATCTAACCAGCCATTTTCATATATTGCATTGCGATCTTTCCCACGATAAGCGCGCGAAATACCCCAGCTTTGACGGGTGTAGTGCCACCATTGCCAATAAAAGTAGATGGTGACGATCGTCCAGAGCCCAAACGCCCAAACAATGCCGAGCGTGCCAACAATAACAATGGGCAACAGTCCGACCATCAGAAATTTGTGTTCCTGAAAGCTCTCCTTATCGAAACATATGCGCGTAAAAGTCGATATCACATGGTGATAGCCCAAAACCCAAAGGTCGATCACAAGGATCGGATAAAACAAGCTTGGCTCCCAGAGGATGACTAACCCGGTTAATAGCGACAGTGCGAGTAACCCGAAGATGAACCCAATATCGAATTGTGCGTTCCTAATCCACGGCAAGCTCTCGCTTTTGCGGTCTGCCTGAGTTGCAACGGTCATGCCCAAAACCCTCTAGCTTATCTTTCTTTTTCTCTAAGTGGCAAAAGATGATGGCAAGAATTGGACGCTTTGCGATATCACGTACCAAGCCACGGTTGCATTGTGTTTGGGTAATACTTTTCAGGAAGACTGGGCATTGATGTTGCCATCTTGACCGTTCACCATGCCAAAAAATGCCAGATGCCAGCCTGGAACTGCAACTGAACTCTGAACCAACCATTCTCACGCCCCATATTGAGCGCCGTGGTGTCGAATAAGGTAAGGTCCGGATCTGGATGGTCTATGCAGAATCCTTGATGTCAACGTTGAGCCAACTTGTTGAATGGCTATTCTGTTCGGATACTGTTGAAGAAGGCGATGTTTTGGCGTGCTTGATGTTGATCAAAAAGCAGGCCAGCCGCGCTTCCCTTCACGCAGGCGCTGGTGATGGCCCCGATTTGGCCAGATTGCGTAGGTTTTGGGCGGTTCCTGCGAGTTGGGACTGTTCTGTTGCACCTTTGGGGCCGCGAAGCAGCATCACCCGCAAGCCGATGTATCTTTTGAGGAGCGCAAATAGTATCTCGACCTTTCGTCGCTGGATGAACGAGGTCATCTCGGCGTCTGTCTTGCGGATATCCCGGGCGACATCGCGTGCGGCTTCATGAACCGAGCGGAGCAAATTTCGCGCCGGTTGTGTTGGACAGCACATCGGCTTCAAGGAGCATAGTTCGCAATCCAGTTTGGATCCGCGGTATTTGATAAACCCGTCTTTTCCCAGGTTCGCAACACGCGGCTTTGAGAACTTCCTTCGGTACGTTTGAAGCGATTGGCCTCCTAGGCAAGAGTAGCTATCGGTCGCTGGATCATATGCAAAATCCTCACGAGAGAATGTTCCATCGGTTCGTTTGGATTTGTCGCAGACCGGAATGTAGGGTTCGATTTGACGATCTTCCAGCAGCTAGCCCAACATCTCGGCTGATCCATAGCCTGTATCACCCAAAAGCTTATCAGGTTTGATCCCAAATCGATCCTGTATCCGGTCAATCATGTCCCTTCCGGCTCGCGCTTCAGCGGGCCGCATTGGGGCCGTCGGTTCGACATCCCAATGACCGCATTGTCCAAATCCACCAAGTAGTTGGTAGAATAGGCAAAGTATGGGCACTCCATCTGCTCCTGTCCAACGAGCAGCTGGATCGACCGACGAGATGTATTTGTGGATTACCTTTGTCGCTGCTCCCAAAGCAACGTGATCGAGTGTCTCAGTATCTTCATCTACTGCGCGCGACGTCAGATCCGATGGCAAACCTTTTTTGCCATCAGTCCCACGCATCTGGTTCGCATTGGCCGGGATCAGACTAGCATCAACGTCAAAGCTGTGACCACCGACTAGGCCGTCATCCATGCAGCGTTGTAAAACCGCATCGAACAGTTGCCGGAACAGGCCACTTTCACGGCAACGGTCGTGACGGTTCTTCGAGAAGGTAGAATAATCCGGCACTGGATCGGCCAGGTCCAGCCTGCAATTCCAGCGGTAAGCCAGATTGACATTCACCTCTTGGCAAAGCCGTCGCACGGACCGGTTGCCCATGCAATAGCCAAGCAACAACATCCGGATCATCAACTCAGGATCAATCGAAGGGCGGCCATGCAAACTGTAAAACGGCGAAAGCAACGGACGTACATCTGATAAGTCAAGAAACCGATCAATCCCCCGTAACGGGTGGTCCTGCGGCACAAACGCTTCAATGAGATTCATAGAGCAGCGCGCCGTGCGCCATCTGCCTTGATCCCATCAATGCCGAACCCTCCACTTTCATTGCAAGTGAATCAGAGCAACAACAACCAATCAACGGACTTTTTTAACAGTATCCGGACAAAGCTGACTTCTGAAAAAAAAGGCCATTCGACGTTACCGGTGCTATCCTGCAACTCCGCCGCTGGAGAAAACCTGCCTATACGTCAACTTTCGAATTGAGACCTATTGTACGCCGTCCCGCAATACCTAGCTAAAGTATGCGGAGGGAGAGAGCCGTAAACCACTAAGAAAACGGTCAGGCAACGCGCCGAATGACTTCGGTGCGTCTCGGGTAAGTTGTGCCTGACGCATGAGGGATGGCCAAAAAACGCCATTACAGGAGAACACAATGGTCGAACTTGCACAGGGAACATGGGTTGTCATCGCCGACGGGGAAAAGGCGCTGTTCATGGAGAATATCACCGACGCTGAAGATCCCAATCTGGTTGTCGTATCCGTAGAAGAAAGCGATGGACCAAGGACCAAGCCTTCGGACCGGGCCGGTCGTCGTTTTGACACGGCACCACATCAGAAATCGGCCGTGGAAGAGAGCAAATGGAAAACCCACGCGAAATCCCTGTTCGTGCAGGATGTCGCCAACCTGTTGAACCGTAAGGGTTTAAAAGGGGCCTATAAACGTCTGGTCCTGGTGGCCAGCCCGCACGTTCTGGGGTTGCTGCGTCGGCGGTTGCACAGCGAAGTGCTGGGAAAAGTGGTTGCCGAGGTGGATAAAACGCTGACCAATCACCCGCTGCATAAAGTTGAACAGGTGTTGCGCCAACGCCTTGCCCCTGCGACTTGAAATCGGCGAAAACAAACGGGCGGTCCTGACCGCCCGTATACCGGACAGCCTAAGTAAGAACTTTCCTGAGCTCTGACATTGCAGCCTCCGGCCCATCGACCCATGTGATGAAATCCGACAACGATGCGTCTGCAAAGCCTTGGCCGATGACCTGTTGCAACAGCGCGTGCAGCGTATCCCAATAGCCATCCACATTCATGACCAGAATTGGCTTGTCGTGCAGGCCCAGTTGCCGCCAGGTGAGCGCCTCGAACAACTCATCCAGCGACCCCGGACCGCCGGGCAGGACAATAACCGCATCGGCGTTCATGATCATGACCTTCTTGCGCTCGTGCATCGTCTCGGTGACCACGAAACGGGTCAAATCCGTCTTGCCGACTTCGCGTTGCAGAAGGTGCACCGGGATGACGCCAAACGTGTCACCACCGGCGGCTTGCGCGGCCCGCGCTACTTCACCCATTAGCCCCACATCCCCGGCCCCGTAGACCAGCCGCCAGCCTTCTTCGGCCAAAAGGGTTCCGAAGTGTTGCGCTGCGTCGGAATAGGCCGGATTCGCGCCATTTCGTGACCCGCAATACACACAGACAGATTTCTGAGACATGGGATGGCTTCTCCGGGCTTGTATATGGTGTTTTGACCCGTGATAGCGGGATTGATAGATTGGCTCAACCGTTAGGCAGAATGTGTTTTACTCAAAGCACTTGCGCTGCGGAGCGAAAGGAAAAGAATGAACTCCAAGTCGGGAAGCGAAAGCTCCGGTACTTTCATCTGGGGGGTGATTGCCGGCATCGTTGCATTGGTCGGGGCGGGCGGGTTGTACCTGTCCGGCGTCTTCGGGACGGGTCCTCAGGAAGCTTCACCGCAGCAAGACACCGCCGTCCAAACCACGGAAGAGGCCAGTTCGGTTTCCACCACGTCCGAGGATCAGAGCACGGCAATTGAGGAACCGGAAACCGCTGATACGTCTGATTCCGCGACCGCACCAGCGACGGAAACGGCTGAGGCCGACCCGGGTGTCGCGCCACCGACTCTGGACCAGATCTTTGTTGAGCCGGACGGCAATACTGTTCTTTCCGGCAATGCAGAGCCAGGCACGGATGTTCGTGTCTTGCTGGATGGTGAGCAAGTGCACAGCTTTACCGTCGATAACACCGGTCAGTTTGCCGAGTTCCTTTCGATCCCATTCTCAGACGATGCACGCGGGCTTACCTTGGAAACTGCGGGCCAGGATCAACCCGTTCGTTCGGACGACTATTTGATTGCAGCCTTGCCTGAACCTGAACCTGAACCTGAGCCTGAACCGACAACCGAGCAGATCGCCGCCGCAGAAACGGGTGACGCCGCGCCCTCCGGCGACGAAACTGCAGGGGCGCAAGACACATCCTCGTCAGAGCCAACAGATGAAGCGACGACCGGGGATGTCGAAACGGCGGATGCGCCTGCGGAACCGTCTGCGGATCAACCCCAGGAGACGGCACAAGAAGCCACTGAAGAAGGCGATGAAAATCAACAAGTTGCCATCCTGCGTTCCGGCGAGGACGGGGTTGAACTGGTTCAGTCTCCAACTGCCGAACCCAACGCTGCGGACGAGGTGGCTTTGGACACGATCGGCTATTCCGACGTTGGCGACGTAGAGCTTACCGGCCGGGTCCCGGACGGGTCTGCGGTTCGACTGTATCTGGACAACCAGCTTGTCGATGATCTGTCACCGGTTGATGATGGTAAATGGCGCAGCGAACTCGAGGGAATTGATCCCGGTATATATACATTGCGCGTCGATGAAATCGCCTCGGATGGTACAGTGGTCAGCCGCCTGGAAACCCCGTTCAAGCGCGAACCGCTAGAGGTGCTGCGCGCGGCAGAGGCCAGCGATGAGCCCGAGGGCGAAACAGTTACGCCCCCAATCCGGGCGGTGACCGTGCAGGAAGGCGACACGCTTTGGGCTATTTCGCGCGACCGGTTCGGTGATGGTATCCTGTACGTGAAACTGTTCGAGGCCAACCGCGGCGCGATCCGCGATCCTGACCTGATTTATCCGGGCCAGATCTTTACTATCCCGGAATGAACTATTGCTGCTGGCCCTTGGTGGGCCAGCGGTCTATCTCTGACCGCAGATCAGGTACGTGATGAGACGAGCAGCGCCAATGACCTCAGCCGATACGCCCACGCCCGACGACCGCCGCTCCGGCTGGCGCACGATCCGGAAGGTTGCGCCTTATATGTGGCCCGAGGACGAGCCTTGGGTAAAACGTCGCGTCGTTCTGGCCATGGGTATGCTGGTGCTGGCCAAGCTGATCGCCGTCTATACCCCTATCCTTTATAAGGGCGCTGTCGATGGGCTGGCGGGCGAGGGTGTTCCGCCACTGGCCTTGGGCGCTGTTGGCCTGACCGTGGCGTATGGCGTCGCACGCATGATGACAGTTGGTTTCCAGCAGTTACGCGATGCGGCCTTTGCCCCGGTAGGGCAGCGGGCCTTGCGCGCACTGGCATTGGAGACCTTCCAGCACATCCACCAGCTATCCATGCGTTACCACGTAACGCGCCGCACCGGGGGGTTGAGCCGGATCATCGAGCGCGGGGTGAAAGGCGTGGAATTCCTGCTGCGCTTTTTGCTGTTTTCCATCGGTCCGTTGATCCTGGAACTGCTGCTGGTCGCGATCATTCTGATGTGGCTGTTCGACGTCTGGTATCTGGTTGTCGTTGCTGTCACCATCGCGCTGTACATCTGGTTCACCTTTGCGGTGACCGAATGGCGGGTGAAACTGCGCCGCGAAATGAACGATCAGGATACCGAGGCCAACCAACGCGCCATCGACAGCCTGCTGAATTTCGAAACCGTCAAGTATTTCAATGCTGAATCGCGCGAGGCGGCACGGTACGACGTGTCGATGAAGGCCTATGCGGGGGCAGCGCTTAAGACGGCGTATTCGCTGGCCTTCCTGAATTTTGGTCAGTCCCTTCTGATCACCTGTGGACTGATCGGCGTGATGGTCCTGGCGGCCATGGGGGTGCAGCAGGGTACGCTGACCGTCGGCGATTTCGTCATGGTCAACGCCTATATGATCCAGATCACCGTGCCGCTGAACTTTCTAGGCACCGTCTACCGGGAAATTCGCCAATCGCTGGTGGATATGGGGCAGATGTTCGACCTGTTGGAACAACCGACCGAGGTGCAGGACAAGCCCGGCGCGCCAGATCTGGTGGTCAGTGGTGGTGAGGTGACATTGGACAATGTGCGCTTTGGCTATGATGCGGACCGCGAGATCCTTAAAGGTGTATCGCTGACGGTACCTGCTGGCCAGACTGTTGCAATTGTCGGTGCCACAGGTTCGGGTAAGTCAACGATAGGCCGCTTGCTGTTCCGGTTCTACGATGTCACCGGGGGCGCATTGAAGATCGACGGGCAGGACGTGCGCGACGTGACCCTGAACAGCCTGCATGCAGCCATCGGCGTCGTGCCGCAGGACACGGTGCTGTTCAATGATACCATCCGGTACAACATCGCCTATGGCCGGGATGGGGCCACTCAGGAAGATGTCGAAACTGCCGCGAAAGCTGCGCAGATCCACGACTTTATCGTGACCTTGCCCGAAGGCTATGACACCAAGGTTGGAGAGCGGGGCCTGAAGCTGTCGGGTGGTGAGAAACAACGGGTGGGCATTGCGCGCACCCTTCTGAAGAACCCGCCGATCCTACTGTTGGACGAGGCGACCTCGGCGCTGGATACGGACACCGAACAGGACATCAAGGACGCATTGGCGCGGGCTGGTGAGGGACGGACCGTGCTGACGATCGCGCACCGCCTTAGCACGATTGCCGAAGCGGACCGCATTGTCGTTCTGGAACGCGGTGAAATCCTTGAACAAGGCACCCATGACCAGCTTTTGCAGCGCGAGGGCCGTTACGCGCAGCTCTGGAGTCGTCAGCAAGCGGACGCCGCCTGATCCGGTCACCAGGGTATTTCCAGAGACCAGGCAGAACAGCGCTGCAAAAATGCGTTCAGTCCTCCAAGTTTAATTTGACGTTCATTTTCCTTGGTGACAAATCACCAAAAGTCACGGTGCCAGGTTCTTTGGCCGGACTTTAATCAAAGGAATATCTAATGAAATTGCGTGCAGCAGCAGCCTTGGCCGCAACTGTTCTTACGGCGACTTCGGCATTTGCCGAGGATCTTGAATTTCTGGTTGTGAATGAGTCCAGCGCGGATCTGGTCGAGTTCAATGTCTCACCTGCGTCTTCCGGCAGCTGGGAGGGCAACCTGCTGAGCGGTGGCTATGTCGCGCCCGATTATGAAATTGATGTTGTTATCGCGGATGGTCTGACCGCATGTGTCTACGATATTCGGGGGGCGTTCGACGATGGGTCGTCGGCTGAAGACTTCGGCCTGAATCTGTGTGATTTGGGTGAATATGTATTCACCGACTAAGGCTTAGAGACTAAGTCGTGGAGAAGAAAAATGGCGAACCTTGCGGTTCGCCATTTGTATTACTCGGCCGCCTTTAGGGGTGACGTTGGCGGGTGATCAGGACGCTCGTCCTTGCCAGCATCCGGTGTGGGCGCGGTCGGCGTTTCATCCCCCCAGACAACCTCGGTAGCCTGTACCTGACGGGCAGCGTGACCAACCGCCATATCCTGGGCGATTTGGCTGGAACGGCCTGCGGTGGCCCGCGCTATCGCCTTGGCCAGCCGTACCGCATATATGGTGACCCACACCCGCAGGGCCAGGAACGATGGCGTCACGATCAGGGTCAGAACCGTTGCAATACCCAGCCCGAACACAACCGCCGTCGCCAGCTGTTTCCACCACAGGGCAGTTGGGCTGTCGATGGAATAGCCGCCGTTGATGAAGTCCAGCGACAATCCGAACATCATCGGCGTCAGACCGGCCATCGTGGTCAAGGTGGTCAGCAGAACCGGCCGGATACGCGCCTCAGCCGTACGGATGATCGCCTCGATCCGGGGCATATAACGGCTGTATTCCTGATAGGTGTCGATGAGAACAATGTTGTTGTTCACCACGATCCCCGCCAAGGCCACAATCCCTGTCCCGGTCATGATGATCGAGAACGGCTGCTGCATGACCATCATCCCGATCAAAACGCCGGTGGTCGAAAGCACAACAGCCAGCAGAACCAGCACCGAATTGTAGAACGAGTTGAACTGCGCCAGCAGGATCACAAACATCAGGCCTAAAGCAGCCAAGAAAGCGCTGGACAGGAAAGCCTGGCTTTCTGCCTGATCTTCCTGATCGCCGGTCCATTCCCAACTGACGGTGCTGCCGAAGGGATTGGTTTCAAGCCACTCGGTCAGCACTGCAATGCGTTCGTTGGGATTGATCAGGCTAATCCGGGCGTTTCCAGATTCCAGGTCGGCGCGCACCGCATCGACATCTTCCGCACCCGTCAACATGACAAGCTCGAAATTGCTGCCGGTCGGTCCAGCGAAGATCGCGCCTGTGGGTTCTGTACCTTCCACGACGCCGCGCACAACTGCCAGCCGCTGTTCCGTGCCGTCCGCGTTATCTATCACAACTTTGCTCAGACCCGGCTCAACATCCGCTTTCACATCGTAATAGCGCTGCTGGTTGATCCGGTTGATCTCGGCCAGTTTGGCCACAGGCTTGCGGGTGACAAAGTTCGACAAAGGCACTAGCCCATCCGGCGTACGCACCTTGAGCGTATCCAATGTCGACAAAACCCGGTCTTCATCGGGCAGGCGAACGCGGATTTCGATTTCCTCGTCCACGCTGTCGGGGCGCATTTCGCCCAGCAGCAGCCCGCGCGTGACCAGCTGCACCATCGCGCCCACGGTTGCCACATCTGCGCCAAAACGACCCGCTTTGGCAACGTCGACGTCGATTTGCCAGTCGATGCCGGGCAAGGGCAGGGTGTCTTCGATCTTGATCAGGCCGGGTGTTTCATCGAACATCTTTCGGGCCGCAGCAGTGGCTGAGTTCAGTTCTTCCCAGCCATCCGCCTTGATGCGCAGATGAACGGGCTTGGCCGAGGCCGGACCCTGTTCCAGCGGCAGGATTTCCACGATGAAGCCCGGAATCTTCGCTAGTTCGGCGTTTAACTGATCCAGCACGAAGTCACCGTCATATTCCGGGGCAACCGTTTCACGGTCGATCAACCCGCCGAAGATCGGTTCGGACACGTTCGGCCGGTCTTCCCACGGGATGATTTCGAACTGGACGCGACCGACAGTGTCTGCCGGTGCTTGAGCACCTCCATTGTTCTGGTTCAGCCCGCCTTCCCCGGCAAAGGAAAACACGTTCACGACTGCGGGGTGTGCACTGATAATTTCTTCGGCCGCCAGTACCATTTGGTCCTTTTCGACCAGCGATATGTTGCCGCGTGCACGAACATAGGCCGTGGCTTGCTCGGGTTCGCTTTCGACGAAGAACTCCACACCCCGATTATTGTTCCCAAATGCGGTCATGACTGACATCACGGCGAAGCCAATGACGACAATCGAAACAATCGGCATGATCGGGTTGCCGACTAGGAACTTGATGACATAGCCAAAGGGCGTGTGTTCGCGCGCCGTATGCACATGCTGATCGGGCGCGCGTTCGATTTTCGCGGCACTCAGTGTAACAGAACCGGCAAATGCTCCGAAAATGAACAAGAAGGCACCAAGCAGAACTGCTCCGAATGCGCCTTCGGGCAACAAATAGGTCGGATTCAGCAGCTGCATCGCACCAAGGAAGATCAGGTACAGCGATGGCGGCACCATAACCGCACGAACCCACCACCGGGTGCGTGCGCACAGCCAGTCGGATGTGCGTTCAAAGACGCGGCTCAGGCGGCCTGAAACACCACCCATGACAGGCAGATAGATCAGTGCAACGATCAACGAAGCGGACAGAACGAAGATCAGCGTGACAGGCAGCATGCCCATGAATTCACCTGGGACACCTGGCCAAAACAGCATGGGTAGGAAGGCGCACAATGTTGTGGCCGTGGATGACACGATAGGCCAGAACATACGCTGTGCGGCCTCGACATAGGCGTGCATCGGGCCGACGCCCTCTTTAATGCGCCGGTCAGCGTATTCCACAACAACAATGGCCCCGTCGACGAGCATACCCACTGCAAGGATCAGGCCGAACATCACGATGTTCGAGATGCTGATGCCCATGACTGCCAGGAACGCAAAACACAGCAGGAATGAGGTCGGGATCGCAAAACCCACCAGCAATGCGGCGCGTGTGCCCAAAGAGGCCAGAACAACGATCATCACCAGTGCGATGGCCGTCAGAACCGAGCCTTCCAACTGGCTGACCATCGAGCCGACGATGCGGCTTTGGTCGTTCGAGGTGCCCAGCTGGATTGCGGCCTGCATTTCGGGTGGCCATTTGGCCTGCGCAGCGGCAATGGTTTGTTTCACACCCTCGACTGTGTCGATCAGGTTGTAGCCCTTGCGCTTGACCACCTGCAGCGCGACGGTTTGTTCGCCGTTGAAACGGGCGGTGCCTTCGCGGTCTTCAAAAGTATAGTTGATCTGCGCCAATTCCCCCAGGGTGACGACCCTGTCGCCGTTCACTTTGACCGGCAGGCCATAAACATCCTGCGCGGTTTTGAAGGAAGAGGGGATCTTGACCGAGAATGTGCCCTGTGCGGTTTCAACCTCACCGGCAGCAATCAACTGATTGTTGTTACGCACCACATCGATGAGCTCGGCGGCGGTGACGTTGTACGCCTCAAGCCGAAGGGGATCGATGATGACCTCAAGCAATTCGTCGCGGTTGCCCGCGATACCGGCTTCGAGCACCGAATCCATCGCCTCAAGGTCGTCCTGCAAAGCCTTGGCGACCCGGGCCATAGTGCGTTCGGGGACTGCACCTGTCAGGTTGACGATAACGATGGGGAACTCTGAGAAATTGATCTCGGTCAGCGAGTATTGCTCGGCTCCGTCGGGGAAATCGGCCTGCGCGCTGTTCATCGCGTCGCGCACATCAGCCATGATCGCGGTTTTGTCCCAGCCGAAATCGAACTCCAGCGCCACGCCCGCATACCCTTCGGCGGCGGTCGAGGTCATCTCTTTCAGCCCATCAAGGTCAGCAAGTTCGGTCTCCATTGGTTTGACCAACAGATTTTCCGAATCCTCGGCCGAGATGCCCGGAAACTGAACCGAGACAAACAGGGCAGGGATTTCAATGTCGGGCTCGCCTTCCTTCGGCAGGCTGACATAGGCAAAGCCGCCAATCACCAATGAGATGGCGATGAAGGCCAGAACCATTCTGGCCCGGCCGGCGGCCCAACTGACGATTCCGGTCATTTCGAAGTTTCCCGATATGTGGGTTCAACTGTGACGCCGCGGGTCACGAACTCTTGCCCGATGACGATGATGTCCACAGTTTCCGGCAGGCCACCGACCCAAACGCCTTCGGCGGTATCACGCAGAAGAACGACAGGTTGGAAATCGACGACGTTGCTCTGGCCAATGGTGCGGACACCGAGTTGACCGTTATTGCTCAGCGTCAGTGCCGATTGCGGCAGGAAATGCGCTTTGGCCCCGGCGGCCGAAATGCGGATGTCGGCGGTTTGGCCGTCCCGAATGGCCAGTTCCGGGTTCGGAACAGTGATTTCGACCTCAAACGTACGGGTTGTTTCATCGGCCGAGCGGCTCAGGAATGTCACACGACCAGAAACCTGGAGGCCAGTGACCAACTGCGCCGTGGCTTCGGTTCCGACAATGATGCGGTTCACCTCGGTTTCCGGCACAAAACCCACCAGCTTGATCGGATCCAGTTGGATAACGGTCGCGCACAGCGCGCCGGGCTGCATCAAGCTGCCTAATTCGGCGGTATCGCTTTCCAACAACCCTTTGAAGGGCGCTTTGATGGTCTGGCGGTCGATTTCGCGTTCCGCGGCTTTGACCTCGGCGGTTGCGGCTTCGATTCCGGCGCGGGTGGCCTCAAGACCGGCTTCGGCGGTCTTGATACCAGCCTCAGCGGTTCTCATCGCCGCCTCGCTTGAGATTCTGCGTGTCTCAGATCCAAACCCGGAGTCAGACAGTTTATTCGCAGCCGTCAGGTTGATCTCGGCCTCAGCGACGCGTGCATGCGCTTCTTCCAGGCGGGCTTCGGCTTCTGGAATGCGGCTTTGGGCTTCTAACTTGGCGGCCTTCGCTTCGGCCAAACTGGCGGGGCGGGTGCCTGGGTCAAGCTCGCACAGAAGATCGCCGGCTTCGACGAACGTGCCTTTGCGCTTGGGCTCTGAGATGACGGTCGATGTGGTTTCGGCCAGTACTTCGACCTGACGATTGGCCTTGGTCTGGCCCCGCAACAACACAGCGCTGTCAATTTCACGTGCAGTTGACCTAACGGCAACGACGCCAATCGTCGCCTGATCCACGTCCGCGACTTCGCCAGATTCGCTGGCAACCTCAGGGCTGGCCTCGGCTTCCGCGCGCCCGGCGAAAGAGAACAGGCTGTCCCGTTCGAAAACCAAAAAAAACAAAACAACAATAACCAAAGCGGCGTTTACTAATGAAATCAATCGCATGCAGGACTACTCCCAGAATTCTGCGCCACATATTTTTTGCGGTCATGCTAGAAAGTGGGGACGACTATGTATCGTTTCCACACTAAACTGAATAGTTCGGTTTGTTTTTTTCTACAAGAGGGCAGGCCACCGGCGGGATTGTAAAAAATCGGGCTCTTGGCTTGGCGATTGCGCCGGGGTATGACATGGCGCCATACACCAAGGATGCAGCCCCGGAGGGCAAGGATGAGCGACGTCGACAGTTTTATTGATGAGGTGACCGAAGAGGTGCGCCGGGACCGTCTGTTCTTGCTATTGCGCAGATGGGGTTGGGTCGGTGTGCTTGTGGTTGTCCTGATCGTGGGCGGTGCTGCGTTCAATGAAGTCCGCAAGTCGCGCGCAACCAGTCAGGCGCAGGATTTGGGTGATTCAATCCTGGCGGCGCTGGCACAGAATCAGTCGGAAGACCGTGCAGCCAGCCTAGCCGCTGTCGAAACGCAGTCGCCGGGTGGGGATGCGGTTCTTAACATGCTGTTGTCGGCCTCTCAGGTTGAGGCCGGATCAGAGCAGGATGCGGTTGCCAGCCTGAATGCCATTGCGTCCCAAGGGGATCTGCCGGAAATCTATCGCGCGATCGCGGCTTTCAAGGCGCTGCTGTTGCAGAGCGAAACTCTGCCCGCAGCCGATCGCCGTCTTCAATTCGAAGCGTTGGCTGCGCCGGGTGCTCCGCTGCGGTTGCTGGCCGAAGAACAGTTGGCCCTGATCGATGTGTCCGAGGGCAATGTTGACGCGGCCATCACGCGGCTTCAGGCCTTGCGTCAGGACGCAGAAGTTGGCGTGGATCAGCAACAGCGTGCGGCTCAGTTGATTGTAGCGCTGGGTGGCGAACCAGAGCCGTTGATCGCCCGGCAGGGCTGATCCGGTGGCGGCAGGAAAACTTACAGGCGAGTTCGGAACATCATGGTAGCAAGTCTATTCTCCCGTATTGGATTGCCGATGGCAGCCCTTTCATTGACCCTGGTCGCCGCCTGCCGGGAACCCGAGGTTATCTTGCCGGGACCGCGAGAAGATATCCGGCCCGCTGCCGATACCGAAACCGTGGAAACCCGCGGCTCAAAACCGATCAGCCTTCCGGCGCAAAGAGCCAACGCAAGCTGGCCGCAAAGCCCGGGTACGGCCGCGTTTCGGACGACCAATGCACAGTTGCGCGCAACGCCGCAGCGCATCTGGTCCGCATCAATCGGTCAGGGTGACTCGCGCAAGCAGCGGATCACGGCTGATCCCGTTGTTGCGGGCGGGTTGATCTATACGCTTGATGCCGGCGCAACGGTGTCTGCAGTGTCGCCGCAAGGGCAGGTTGTTTGGAACACCGATCTTATTCCGCCAAGTGATGGCGACTCGGATGCCACGGGTGGTGGCATGGCCTATGACAACGGTGTGCTTTATGTGTCTTCCGGTTATGGCCGCCTGACAGCGCTGGATGCCAAAACCGGTGCAGTTCGTTGGCAAAAAAGGTTGAATGCGACCGGTAGCGGCGCGCCTTTGGTCAGTAACGGGCTTCTGTATCTGGTGGCAGGTGACGAAACTGGCTGGGCGGTCAACACCAAGGACGGCCGCATCGCCTGGCAAATTCAGGGCACCCCAAGCGTTGGAAACGTTCTGGGTGCGCCGGCGCCAGTGATTGCATCAGATTTTTCCGTGTTTGCCTTTGGCTCGGGTGATGTCGCAGCGACGTTCCGTCGAGGGGGTATTCGCCGCTGGAACGCATCAGTGGCCGGGGGACGCCGCGGACGTGCGGCGGCGCAGATCGTCGATGTAACCGGTGGACCAATGGTTGCGGGCGATAAGATCTATATCGGCAACCATTCCGGGCGCACAGTCGCGTTTGACGCCAATTCCGGCGAACGGATATGGACCGCAGACGAGGGGGCCGTCGATACGGTCTGGGCCGCTGGCAACAGTATTTTCCTAATCAGCGACCGCAGCCAACTGGTCCGATTGGACGCTGCGACCGGAGCGATTGTCTGGGCGCAGGACCTGCCGGGTTTTGTCAAGGATAAGCCGGGACGCCGGGGCCCAGTCTACGCGCATTATGGTCCGATCATAGCGGGTGGGCGCATCGTTATCGCCTCGAATGACGGCTATGTTCGGTTCTTCAGCCCTGTTGACGGAGCACTCGTGAACCGTGTCGAAGTGCCAGGTGGCGCGACCACGGCACCGGTTGTGGCGGGTCAAACACTGTACGTCGTGTCGACCAAAGGTGATTTGCACGCTTTCCGTTGACCACAAGATGCGCTAAAGGGCGCGTCTGAGTCTTGAAAGTTGAGTATCATGTCGCTGACCCTCGCCATCGTGGGGCGCCCGAATGTGGGCAAATCCACCCTGTTCAATCGCCTTGTGGGCAAACGTCTGGCTTTGGTCGACGACCAGCCCGGCGTGACGCGCGATTTGCGCGAAGGCCAAGGGCGTTTGGGGGATCTGCGCTTTACCGTGATCGACACTGCGGGGCTTGAGGACGCGACCGACGACAGCCTTGAGGGCCGCATGCGCCGCCTGACCGAGCGTGCAGTGGACATGGCAGATGTCTGCCTGTTCATGATTGACGCGCGCGTCGGGGTCACGCCGACCGACGAATTGTTTGCCGAGATTCTGCGCAAACGTTCCAAACATGTGATCCTTGCGGCCAACAAGGCCGAAGGAAACGCAGCGGATGCGGGTGTGCTTGAAGCCTATAACCTTGGTCTGGGTGAGCCGGTGCGCCTGTCGGGCGAGCATGGCGAGGGGATGACTGATCTTTATTCCCAGCTTATGCCGTTGGCCGATGCCGCCGAAGAACAGGCGGTCGAGGATGCGCCGGAAACCGATATTGAACTGGATGAAGACGGCGAGGGCGAGACGCCCCTGATCAGCGCTGAAAAGCCTTTGCAGGTGGCAGTTGTCGGCCGCCCGAACGCCGGTAAATCCACATTGATCAACAAGATCATTGGGGAAGACCGCCTGCTGACCGGGCCAGAGGCTGGTATTACACGCGATGCCATCAGTCTGCGGATCGACTGGGCCGACCCGGACGGGGACAGCACGCCAATGCGTATCTTTGATACGGCCGGTATGCGTAAAAAAGCCAAGGTGCAGGAAAAGCTTGAAAAGCTTTCAGTCTCGGATGGTCTGCGTGCTGTGAAATTTGCTGAAGTAGTGGTGGTTCTGCTGGACGCCGCCATCCCCTTCGAACAGCAGGACCTGCGTATTGCCGATCTGGCCGAGCGCGAGGGTCGCGCCGTTGTTGTCGCCATCAACAAATGGGACATCGAAGAAGACAAACAGGAAAAGCTGCGGGATCTGAAAGAGTCGTTCGAGCGTTTGCTGCCGCAATTGCGTGGCGCACCGCTGGTGACGGTCTCGGCAAAGACGGGCCGGGGGCTAGAGCGCCTGCGCGCCGCGATTCTGCGGGCCCATGACATCTGGAACCGCCGTGTGCCGACGGCCGCGCTGAACCGCTGGCTGACGGCCATGTTGGAACAGCACCCGCCGCCAGCCCCGCAAGGTCGCCGGATCAAGCTGCGTTACATGACCCAAGCGAAAACCCGACCGCCGGGCTTTGTTGTCATGTGTTCGCACCCTGACAAGATGCCAGCCAGTTACACCCGGTATCTGGTCAACGGTCTGCGCGAATCTTTTGACATGCCCGGTACTCCGATCCGCCTGACTTTGCGCGGGCAGGGGGACAAGAACCCGTACAAGGGTCGCCGCAAGAAAAACGCGGGCGCCTTGGCCAAACATCTCAAGGGTCGCGCGTAACTGCGCCAATTTTCAGCATTTTCGGCTGAGGGGCGTGACAGCCCCATTTCCCCGCGCTAGCATTCACTGGCGTGCATCTGTTTTTGTATGCGCGTAATTTCACGCGGAGCTTCCGCACCAGTTTTTGATAACCACTGGACCTAACCAACGTGGGGAGCGGCTGGATGGATCTGAGGGAATACACTCGGCAATACGCGGTTCAGGACAACAGATTGGCCGCGCTGAGCTATTTTGGAACCTTCGCGATGTATTTCACATCGCTGGCGCTGGCGATTGCCTATGTGGATCGCTGGTATGTCATGATCCCGGCCGGGGTCGTCTTTGCCTTTTCGGCGGTGCGCCTGTACGTGCTTCAGCACGATTGCGGGCATCACTCGCTGTTTGAGACACGTCGCCAAAACGAGTGGGCGGGGCACGGGCTTTCGCCGTTCACCTTTGCGCCCTTCGAGGTGATGAAACAGAATCACAACCTGCACCATGCCGGTATCGGCAATCTCGAGCACCGCGAGACGGGCGAAATCCATACGATGACCGTGCGGGAATGGAACAAGGCGGATTGGAAAGCGCGCCTGTTTTACAGGCTCTACCGAAATCCCTTCATCCTGGTTCCGGCCGGGGCGCTGTTCACGTATTTCATCCGCTATCGGTGGCCCAAGAACACGATTCGGTTTGGCGTGAAGGGTGTATTGCTCCACAACTTGTCGATCATCGTCTTTCTTGGCCTTCTTTACCTGATAGCTGGCACCACGGGTATTCTGGTCTGGTTGGTGTTTTCGCTTTTGGGCGGAATGCTGGGTGTGTTTTTGGTCTATCTGCAGCACAATTTCGAAGACACATACTGGGACCGTCGTCCGGATCTGGACCCGCAACTAGCGGCGCTGCAGGGATCATCGGCGTTGGATTTCGGGTGGTGGTTCGACAATGCGGTTGCGTGCATCACGCTGCACGACATCCATCATTTCAATGCGCGCATTCCGTCTTATCGGCTGCGTGCATGCCACTACAACCTACCGCCCGAATTCACGCCCCGCCGGATCAAATTCCCCGAGGCTGTTGCCGCTTTAAATCTGAAACTGTGGGACGAAGACGCCAAGCGGCTTGTTCCGTTTCCCGGAAAGGATCAATCCGGTAACCTCGCACACAGTAGCTGACACAAATGACCTGCATCCCTGGGCACTGGCTTGTGAGAACGTGTATCTGGTATACATAAGATAACGCAGGGAAAATCGGAAAGGACAAAGAATGACCGCAGTGACCGCAATAAATGGCGTTGGAGAGGGGCTAGGAAAGTCACTTACAGCCAACGGTTTCAAAACCGCTGAAGCCGTTGCCAAGGCAAGCCCCGCTGCACTGGTCAAAGTTCCTCGTATCGGCAAAGCCCGCGCAGCCGTCCTGATTGCCGCCGCGAAAGAGGCGGTTGCAGAGAAGCCGCCAGCCGCAAAACCCGCCGCGGCGAAACCAGCCGCCAAACGCTCTGCAGCGAAAACAAGTACGCGCCGCGCGCCTGCCAAAAAGCCTGCAGCGCGCCGAACAGCGCCCCGCAAAACGATCGCCGCCGCCGCTGCCGAGAAGCGGGCGGAAGAGGCTGCGCGCAAAGCGGCTGAGGAAAAGGTCGCAGCCGAACTGGCAGAAGCGAAGGCAAAAAAGAAGGCCAAGGCCAAAGCCAAGGCTGAAAAGGCCGCTAAAAAGCTTCAGGAGATGGAAGCTGTCTTCTCGAAAGCCAAGGACAAGGTGAAGGCCAAGACGAAGAAGGATAAGAAGAAAGATAAAAAGAAAAAGGCCGACAAGACGGACAAGAAGAAAGATAAGAAAAAAGACAAGAAGAAGGATAAGAAAAAGGCGAAGAAGTAAGCCTTCTCCGCCTTGCAGCTTCTTGAACCGGCGCCCTGTTAGTCGCCGGTTTTCTTATGCCAGCGTGCCGTCCAGCTGCAGCGTCAGTTTGCCACCCAGATAGGGGGCCAGAACCTCCGGCAGGGTGACGGTGCCGTTTGCATTCTGGCCGTTTTCCAGCACGGCGATCAGGCAGCGCCCAACAGCCAGACCGGATCCGTTCAGCGTGTGAACGTATTCCGGTTTGCCCCCAGCCTCGGGACGGAATCGCGCGTTCATCCGGCGCGCCTGAAAATCACCACAAGTCGAGACTGAGCTGATCTCTCGGTACGTATCCTGACCCGGCAGCCATGCTTCGATGTCATAGGTTCGGCGCGCGCCAAAGCCCATATCGCCTGTGCACAAGATCACTGTGCGATAGGGGATGCCCAGCTTTTCCAGAATACCTTCGGCACAGCGCAGCATGCGTTTTTGCTCATCATCCGACTTGTCGGGATGGGTGACCGAGACCATTTCGACCTTTTCGAACTGGTGCTGGCGCAACATGCCGCGCGTGTCCCTGCCAGCCGATCCGGCCTCAGACCGGAAGCACAAGGAATGCGCGGTGTAGCGGCGCGGCAGATAGTTTTCTTCAATCATCGTGTCGTTGACGATATTGGTCAGCGATACCTCGGACGTCGGGATCAGCCACCAGCCTTCGCGGGTCTGATAGCTGTCTTCGCCAAACTTCGGCAATTGGCCTGTTCCCTGCATCATCTCGGACAAAACCAGAACCGGAGCATTCACTTCGGTCAGTTCGTTTTCGTTGATGTGTGTGTCCAGCATGAACTGCGCCAGTGCGCGGTGAACGCGGGCGACGCCGCCGGACAACAGGACAAAGCGCGAGCCGGACAGCTTTGCCGCCGTTTCAAAATCCATGCCGTTCTGAACGGCCTCGATTTCAAAATGCTCTTTCGGTGCAAAATCCAACTCACGCGGAGTGCCCCAGCGGTTGACTTCGACATTGTCGTTTTCGTCCGCACCTTCTGGTGCGTCCTCGGCTGGCAGGTTCGGGATGCGGATCAACTGATCAGTCAGCAGCGCGTCCAGATCCTTGGCCTCGGTCTGCATCCGGGCGATTTCGGCCTTTTTTTCGGCGACCAGTGCGCGCAGGCGTTGAAATTCCGCCTCGTCGCCGCGCCCCTTGGCGGCACCGACTTCTTTGCTGGCCTTGTTCTGTTCGGCTTGTGCCGTTTCTGCGGCCTGAATCTTGGCCCGGCGGCTTTCGTCCAGCCTTAGCAAATCTGACGACACCGGCGCGTCCCCACGGCGCGCAAGTGCGGCGTCGAAGGCGGCGGGGTTTTCGCGAATGGCGCGGATGTCGTGCATGGTTCAGATCCTTAAATGCGTGAATCACTGAAACCGCTTATGCACCATCTGAAAGGCGGGGTGTAGCGCCGGTTACGACTTATCGGCATCCTCGTGTGTTTCATGCGCCAGATGGCCATCCCAATGTTCCGTTGGGATCTTGGGATTAGGTGGATCAGCCATGTAAGAGGGCGTCATGATCTGCACACTGTTTTCATTGAATACAGCCACGATATTGCGATGCAGGTCTGACCGGATTTTTGGAATGATGCTGCCACGGGTCGTATAGCCGTTGATCTGATAGTTGATCGCGTAATCCGCCAATGCGGTCCACAAAACAAAGGGTTCAGGCTTGGCCTTGATGCCTTTGGTTCGGTTGGCGGCCTCAATCAGCATCGCCTCGACCTTCTCGGGCGGCTCTTCGTAGCCGATGCCAACCGTGGTGTGCAGCAGCAGTCCGCTGCCGTCTGTTTTCTTCGAGAAGTTCACCACATCCGAATTCATCAGTTGCGCATTAGGGATCGAGATCAGTTCGTTCTTAATGGATTTCAGATGCGTCTCCATCAGTTTGATCTGAACTACATCGCCGATATGGTCGCCGATCTGAATGCGGTCCCCGATCGAGGTCGAGCGACGATAGATCACGAACAGACCAGCCAGCATATTTGAGACGACAGAATTTGCACCCAGCGACAGCATGGCGCCCACCAGGATCGTCAACCCCTGGAACGCGGCCGAGTCGGACCCGGGGATGTAGGGAACGGCAAAGACCAGGGCGATCATGATCACCACAACACGGGCAATGTTGAAGGTTGGGCTGACCCAGTGTTTTTCGAAATCGCCCATGTCGAAGGAACCCGCTTCGACCGCGTCAAAGAACACCCGCATCCCCTTGATTATGTACAGCGCCACCCAAGAAATCAGGCCCAACATGATCAAATTGGGGATGTAGCTGATAACGCCTTTGAAGATCAGCAATACTGGCTCTGTCAGATAGGTCAGCAACAGCTGCGCAAAATAGCGGGTTTCGGCGAAAGCCAGCAGAACAAACGAGAGGTAGTAATAAAAACCGAGAAAGAAGATGATAAGCAGAACGAAGTTCAGCCCATATCGTACCAGCGCAGCGATCGCTTCGGCCTGAACGCTTTTAGCTGTGGCCGTTTCCACGTCCCTGAGGTGACGCGAGACAAATTTCAATGTCTTCCGTCGAATCCGACGATGCACCCACAGGATTGCCACCACAAACGCAACAAACCCTACGGTCCACGCCACCGCCTCAATTGCACCGGAAACGCGCGCCCGTTCGGTGCGGTTGGCGCGATAGTCTTCGATGGATTGTTTGATCGCGTTCCCGTGCAAAACGCTTAGAACGCTCAGCTCCATCTGATCCAACTCGGCATCAGCTTCGGTGACGATAGAGACTCTCTCGCCATCGGCCAGAGTCCAAATGCCGAACTCGGTCTCTTCGTATGTCACCTCAACCGTTAGCGCGTCCGAGGCTTCGGCGATTTCGATGATCATGTCCTGAACATCTTCCGCCCGCTCTGGTGCGGGCAGGGCACTGGATCCCCGGACCTGAAACAATACGTCCCCGTCCACGATGACCGGAGCCACGAAACTGTCCGAATCCGCCCCGTCAGAAGCAGGGGACTCTGCCGGTGTTTCCTGTGCTAGTACGACATCGGAAAACCACAGGCTGGACGCCAGGGCTGTCAGAAAATAAACCAGCAAAAGGAAGGGCTTGAATTGCCTTGCCATATGTCCCCCTTAACCCGAACTATACCCGGTTTCAGCGAGGTGCCTAGGACATATCTGCAACGCCTAGCTTGTTCTTTGTGCACTGTGGCCAGGTCATAGCGGTGTACAGCGTTGCCTTCGCTTGCAAAGGCGCAATTCAGAGCATAGGTTCCCGCCAAATTTGCGGAGTATCTCCGCAGCACCAAAACAAAGGAATATCCCATGGAAGGTGGCGCAATCGCCCAGTTTCTCCCGCTGATCCTGATCTTCGCGATCATGTATTTTCTGCTGATCCGTCCGCAGCAAAAAAAGATGAAGCAACATCAGGCCATGGTCGAAGCCGTGCGTCGCGGCGATCAGGTCGTCACCCAGGGTGGAATGATCGGCAAGGTGTCCAAGGTCAAGGAAGGCGACAACGAGATCGAAGTTGAAATCGCCGAGGGTGTGAAGGTTCGTGTGGTCAAGTCGACCATTGCGCAGGTTCTGAACAAGACTGAGCCCGCGAAGTAACTTCGCGCCACAATTCCTTGAAAAGGCAGGGTAATGCTGCAAATTGATACCTGGAAGCGGGTTCTGATCTGGCTGGTCTGCGTGATCGGTCTGATCCTTGCCCTGCCGAATGCGTTTTATACGCGCGTCGAGCAATCCAATGATGCCAAGGCCGCAATTGAGCTTGGTATCGACACTCCCGAAATGCAGGCCGAGGCGGCGCAATGGCCGAACTGGTTGCCGTCATCGCTGGTCAATCTGGGCCTCGATCTGCGCGGTGGTGCGCATCTGTTGGCCGAAGTTCAGGTCGGCGATGTGTACGAATCCCGGATGGAGGCCATGTGGCCCGAAATTCGCGATGCGCTGCGGGATGAGCGCGCCACCGTAGGCACGATCCGCAAACAAGAGTCGGCTCCGGACGAGATTCGGGTGCGCATCAGCCAGCCCGAGGGCATGTCCCGCGCGCTTGAAGTTGTGCGCGGCCTGGCCCGTCAGGTGCAGACCCTGACCGGTGTAGGTGCAACCGATATCGAGGCGCGGGCTGATGGCGACACAATCGTCGTTCAACTGTCCGAGGCTGAAAAACTTGCCACAGACGACCGCACTGTGCGCCAGTCGCTTGAGATTGTGCGCCGCCGTATTGACGAGGTCGGAACGCGTGAGCCCACGATCCAACGCCAGGGTGCGGATCGTATCCTGATACAGGTGCCGGGTATCGGCAGTGCTGGTGAACTGAAAGAGATCATCGGCACCACCGCTCAGCTGACATTCAATCCCGTTGTGGGGCGGGGCACCAACCCGGACGCGGTCCCGGGGATTGGCGAACAGGTCCTCCCCTCCATCGACGAAACCGGTTTGTTTTACACAGTCGAGTCGGCCCCAGTCGTCACCGGCGAAGAGCTGGTGGACGCGCAGCCAGCCTTCGACCAGAACGGTCGCCCTGCGGTCAGCTTTCGGTTCAACACTTCGGGGGCACGCAAGTTCGGCGACTATACGCTGGAAAATATCGGCCAGCCGTTCGCCATCATTCTTGATGATGAGGTCATCTCGGCCCCTGTCATTCAAAGCCACATTCCTGGCGGTTCGGGCATCATCACCGGTAACTTCACCGTTGAGGAAAGCACCAACTTGGCCGTTCTGTTGCGCGCAGGCGCGTTGCCAGCCGGGCTGGAATTCCTCGAAGAGCGTACCATCGGCCCCGAACTGGGGCAGGACAGCATCGACGCCGGTAAGGTCGCAACTATTGTGGCCTTTGTCGCGGTGCTGGCCTTTATGGCGCTCAGCTATGGTTTGTTTGGTCTCTTTGCCAACATCGCCCTGATCATCAACGTCGGCTTGCTGTTTGGTCTGTTGTCCCTGATCGGAGCCACCCTGACACTGCCCGGTATTGCCGGTATCGTGCTGACGGTTGGTATGGCGGTGGATGCCAACGTGCTGATCTTTGAGCGTATACGCGAAGAACTGAAATCCGCCAGAGGCCCGGCGCGCGCAATCGAGCTGGGTTATGAAAAGGCGTTGTCGGCCATTCTGGACGCAAACGTGACCACATTCATCACCGCTGTTATCCTGTTTGCCATGGGCAGCGGTCCGGTACGCGGTTTTGCCATCACGCTGGGTCTGGGCATTCTGACCTCGGTCTTCACCGCGATCTTCGTGACGCGCCTGATGATCGTGATCTGGTTTGAACGCCGCCGCCCGAAAACGATCGAGGTTTGACATGAGACTGAAACTCGTACCCCAGAATACCTCGTTCGATTTCTTCAGCCGATGGAAAATCTGGCTGGGTATCTCGGCTTTGATGATGATCGTGGCGTTTACGTCCTTCATGCTTCAGGGGCTGAACTTCGGCATCGACTTCCGCGGTGGCACAACGATCCGGACGCAAAGCACCCAAGAGATTGATGTCGGTGTCTATCGTGACGCCCTTGCCCCGTTGGAATTGGGGGATGTGACAATCACAGAGATCTTCGATCCAAACTTTGGGCCGGATGAGAATGTTGCGATGATCCGCATCCAGGCGCAAGAAGACACCGAGGCGGTTACATCGGACGTGATCACTCAGGTCGGCGAGGTGCTTGCTGCTGCTGATCCGGGCCTCAAATTGCCGTTTGAAAGCGTTGAATCCGTCGGTCCTAAAGTCTCGGGTGAGCTGATCCAAACTGCGGTTATCGCCGTGGTGTTGGCGATCGGGGCGGTGCTGGTATATATCTGGCTGCGTTTCGAATGGCAGTTCGCCTTGGGCGCGGTGGCCGCATTGGTCCACGACGTAATCCTCACCATCGGCATATTCTCGGAACTGCAAATCCGGTTCGATCTGGCCATCATCGCGGCATTGCTGACCATCGTGGGGTATTCGCTGAACGACACCGTGGTCGTCTTTGACCGCGTCCGTGAGAACCTGCGGAAATACAAGAAAAAGGACCTGAAAGAGGTTCTGAACATTTCGATCAACGAAACGCTCAGTCGGACGGTGATGACCTCCGTTACCACCCTGTTGGCTCTGATTTCGCTTTATGTGCTGGGTGGGGACGTGATCCGCGGCTTTGTTTTCGCGATGATTTGGGGCGTGATCGTGGGGACGTATTCCTCGGTCTTTGTCGCCTCGACGATCCTGCTGTGGCTGGGCGTCAAGCGCGACTGGTCGAAGCCTTCCAACAACGCGGGCAACCAGTTCGCAAATGTGGATGCCTGACCTTCTCGGCCAGTCCCCCATGGGGCTGGCCATTATCTTTTTTGCCGCGACGCTAGGCGGCATCGTACGCGGGTTTTCCGGCTTTGGCACCGCGCTGATTTTTCTGCCTCTGGCCACACCGTTCCTCGGCCCGTTTGGGGCGCTGATCGGACTGACGATCATGGATATCTTCGGGCCACTCCCCAACCTGCGACGGGCGTGGCGCGTCGTGGACCGCGGCGACCTGGCACGGTTACTGCTGGGCTGCGCCCTGGTCCTGCCCGTTGGCCTGTGGG
This sequence comes from Ruegeria sp. Alg231-54, assembly GCF_900143525.1. GTDB lineage: Bacteria > Pseudomonadota > Alphaproteobacteria > Rhodobacterales > Rhodobacteraceae > Ruegeria. The sequence continues at coordinate 167,655 of NZ_FREZ01000005.1, forward strand.
TCCTTACGCAGGTCGAACCTGAGGTTTTTCGATACGCGGTCAGCTTTCTGGCCTTATTCATGCTCGCAATCCTGATCCTCGGATTACGCTATCAAGGCCGCGTGCGGCGCGCGATGGTGACCGCAATCGGTGGCGCTGCGGGCTTTCTCGGTGGCGTCGCTGGGTTGCCTGGACCGGCGGTGATCTTGTTCTACATGTCACGTCCGCTGCCGGTAGAAGTCATTCGGGCCACGATCCTGCTGTTCCTTTTCGGCTTCGACTTTCTTATTTTCGGCTTTTTGTCTGCCATGGGTCGCGTGACTTTCGACAGTGTTGTTCTGGGGCTGGCTTTGTCGGTTCCGAACCTTTTGGGCAATTGGCTGGGCGGTTGGCTGTTCAACCCGGAAAAGGAAAAACTCTACCGCACCGCCGCCTACGTTGTCATCGCGCTGGCCGCCTTGTCGGGCCTGCCGCTTTGGGGCATAGAAGATATCCATGCGGTTGAATGAGATCACATATAACAACGCAACACCGGTCGATGGCTACGGGCCCGGCTTTTTCCGTATTGGTGGCCAGGTCTACGAAGGGGCGGTTCTGACCGGTCCATCGGGCACCACCGGTTGGGGCGGATACGACGATCAATCCTCTTTGCTTGCACTGGCTGGGCATGTGGATGTCCTGTTGATCGGAACGGGCGCTGATCTGGCCCATATCCCCTCTGACCTTCGAGCGGCGCTTGAGCAAGCCGGCATGGGCGTTGAGATCATGAACTCACCCGCAGCCTGCCGTACCTACAATGTACTGCTCTCCGAAGGCCGCCGCATCGCGTTGGCTTTGCTTCCCACCTGACGAAATCCGCTTCATCAGGCCAAAAATATCCCGGGGAGCGCGAGTGCTGGCCCCTCATTCCCATGCTTATCCGAAAGCGGGTCGGGTATTGCCCTGCGGCAAATCCCGCCTTTTGCCCCTATGCGCAATAAGATAAGCGGGACCGTATGACACTGACCGTAACCGATCTTGCCATCACCCGCGGGGGTATCCCCGTGCTCGAGGGGCTCAACTTCTCGCTTCAACCTGGGCAAGCACTGATCCTGCGTGGGCCAAACGGGATCGGCAAAACAACTTTGCTGCGTACACTTGCGGGGTTGCAGCCGGCGTTGAGCGGAACCATTGACGGGGCCGAGGATCAAATTGCCTATGCCTCGCATTCCGACGGGTTGAAGCCAACGTTGACGGTTGTGGAAAACCTGACCTTCTGGGCCTCGGTCTTTGGGACAGATGACATCCAACCCGCATTGGATGCCTTTGCTTTGAACGAACTGTCGGACCGCCATGCGGGAAATCTGTCCGCCGGCCAGAAACGCCGCCTTGGACTGGCCAGGATGCTGGTCACTGGACGACCTATCTGGATGCTGGACGAACCGACCGTGTCACTGGACAAAAGCGCCGTCCAGATGTTTGCCGATACCGTTCGTGCCCATCTCAGGCAGGGCGGTTCCGCCCTGATCGCGACCCATATCGACCTTGGTCTTGACGGCGCGGTTCTGGATGTGGGTCCCAACAAAGCCAAACCAAAATCCATCGACGACTTTGACGGAGGCTTCCTGTGATCGCCCTGCTGTTGCGCGACCTGAAACTGGCCTTCCGAGCGGGTGGGGGTTTTGGCCTTGGCCTTGCATTCTTTCTGATTGTGACCGTTCTTGTGCCGTTCTCAGTCGGCCCGCAATCTTCGCTGCTGTCGACCATTGCGCCGGGTGTGCTTTGGCTGGGCGCGCTTTTGGCCTGCCTGTTATCGCTTGATCGTCTGCTTGCGCTGGATTGGGAAGACGGGTCGCTTGACCTGTTGGCCACCGCGCCCTTGCCGCTTGAGGCGGTTGTGTCGATCAAGGCGCTGGCCCACTGGATAACAACGGGTTTGCCACTGGTTCTAGCCGCGCCGTTTCTGGGTGTGCTACTGAACTTGCCGGTGCCAGGCTTTTTCTGGCTGGTGATCTCACTTTTGGTCGGCACCCCGGCCATGAGTGTGATCGGGACCTTTGGCGCAGCTCTGACTGTCGGCCTGAAACGCGGGGGGCTATTGTTGTCATTGCTTGTCCTGCCGCTGTATGTTCCCACGCTGATCTTCGGGGCCGAAGTCGCACGCCGCGGCGCCACGGGGATGGAAACGCAGACACCGCTGTTGATGCTGGCAGGGATCACGGCGGCCACGATTGCTCTGTTGCCTTTTGCCAGTGCGGCCGTGCTGCGGATCAACCTTCGGTGACACGGTCGCAGTTTGACTGATGTCAATTGAGAACAAACACGAGTCGGACTAAGTAGAGCCCATGTCTATCGCAGCCAAAGCCAATACCCTCTGGGAATACGCCAACCCGCGCAAATTCCTCGCGACCAGCGAGCGGGTCCTGCCGTTCTTCTGGATGACTTCTTTTGTGTGTCTGGTCGTCGGGCTGATCTGGGGCTTTTTCTTCACGCCGGATGACTACAAACAGGGCTCGACCGTCAAGATCATCTACCTGCATGTGCCTGCGGCGCTGATGGCGATCAATTGCTGGCTGATGATGCTGGCCACATCTTTGGTCTGGCTGGTGCGCCGCCACCATGTCAGTGCACTCGCTGCGCGAGCGGCAGCTCCCATCGGTATCGTGATGACCCTGATCGCGTTGGCAACCGGCGCGATCTGGGGGCAACCGATGTGGGGCACGTGGTGGGCCTGGGATCCGCGCCTAACCGCGTTCCTGATCCTGTTTCTGTTTTACCTTGGCTACGTAGCCCTGTGGGAAGCGATCGAGGATTCCGATACAGCCGCTGATCTGACCTCGGTCCTGTGTCTGGTGGGGTCGGTTTTTGCCTTGCTCAGCCGCTATGCGGTGAACTTCTGGAACCAAGGCCTGCATCAGGGGGCATCCGTGATGCGAGCCGCAGCCGTCACCGGCGCGGATACCGAAGAAAAAGTCAGCAACATTTATTTCTATCCGCTGCTGGTATGTATCATCGGATTTGTGCTGCTGTTCATTGCGTTGGTTCTGTATCGCACAGGAACGGAAATCCGGGCGCGACGGATTAAGGCGCTGCTGGCGCGAGAAAGGCTAAACGGATGATCCCTGATCTTGGAAAATATGCCGACGCGGTCCTGTGGTCCTATGCGGCCTCGCTGGGGTTGCTGATTGCACTGGTCGCTCTTAGCGTCATGCGTGGGCGCAAAGTCCGGGCGGAAATGGAAAAGCTCGAACACAGGATGTCACGCAATGGCTAAAATCTCACCCCTGATGGTTGCGCCGCCGTTGATCTTCGGCGCTTTTGCCGTTTTGGCCGGCATTGGCATGTTCCGGGATGACCCCGATGCCTTGCCATCTGCACGCGAAGGGCAGCCCGCGCCACCTGTCGTTCTGACCGAGTTTCCGGGTAAAACGTTGTTCGACGATGACACCCTGCGTGATGGTGAGGTCAAGCTGGTCAACTATTGGGCCAGCTGGTGTGCCCCTTGCCGGGCCGAGCATCCCAACCTTGAGGCGCTGTCCGAAGAGGGCATCCCGGTCTATGGCATCAACTACAAGGATCAGTTGGCCAATGCCGAAGGTTTTCTGACCGAACTGGGTGACCCATATGAGGCCATCGGTCGGGATGAACAAGGGCGCATGGCGCTGGACTGGGGTCTTTACGGTGTTCCGGAAACTTATGTGATCGACGGGGAGGGCACGATCATCCTGCGCTTTGCCGGTCCGATTACGCAGCGCGTCATCGAAAGCAGGATACGCCCGGCATTGGAAAAAGCTGGCCAGTGATCTGATCCGTTGCCATGCGGAGCGTGCCTGCTGCACGCGCTCTATTTCTTGTTTCTGCTAGTTGCGCTGGCACCCAAGAAAAAGCCCCGGCGCATTGGCCGGGGCTTTGTTGCTTTAAGCGTCCTTGGCAAGGTTCCGCAACACGTATTGCAGCACGCCGCCGTTTTCGATGTATTCGACCTCGGGCGCGGTATCGATCCGGCATTTCAGCGTGATTGTTTTCTCGGTTCCGTCGCCGAAAATGATGGTGCAGGGCACCTCTTGCAGTGGCTCGACCGAATCCAAGCCGTGGATTGATACGGTTTCATCGCCTGTCAGGCCCAATGTCTTGCGGGTGTCGCCGCCGGTGAACTCGAACGGGATTACGCCCATTCCAACCAAGTTGGACCTGTGGATACGCTCAAAGCTTTCGGCGATCACGGCTTTGACGCCCAGCAAGGCCGTGCCCTTGGCAGCCCAGTCCCGGGATGAGCCGGCGCCGTATTGCTCGCCACCAAAGACGACCAGCGGAAGGCCTAGTTCCTGGTAGGCCATTGATGCGTCGTAGATCGAAGCCTGTTCGCCGTCAGGACCTTTGGTATAGCCGCCTTCGACGCCGTCCAGCATCTCATTCTTGATGCGGATGTTGGCGAATGTGCCACGCATCATGACCTCGTGGTTGCCGCGGCGGGAACCGTAGGAGTTGAACTCGCGTGGCTGCACCTGACGTTCGATCAGGTACTGACCGGCAGGTGAAGTGCTTGCAAAAGACCCTGCGGGTGAGATGTGGTCGGTCGTGACCATGTCCCCAAGAACCGCCAACACCTTGGCCTCTTCGATATTTGAGATCGTGCCCGGCTCGGCACCCATTCCCTGAAAATAGGGAGGGTTCTGGATATAGGTCGAAGTCGGCGGCCAGTCATAGGTTTCCTGTTGCGGAACCTCGACGCTTTGCCATTTCTCATCGCCTTTGAAGACATCCGCATATTTCGACTGGAACGCTTCGCGTGTGACCGTTTCCTGAACCAATTCGGCAATTTCGCTTTGGGTTGGCCAGATGTCCTTCATGAAGACGTCATTGCCGTCCTTGTCCTGCCCAATCGGCTCGGATGTCAGGTCGATATCCATGGTGCCAGCCAACGCATAGACTACAACCAGCGGTGGCGAGGCCAGGTAGTTGGCCCGCACGTCCGGCGAAATTCGGCCTTCAAAGTTGCGGTTGCCGGACAGAACGGACGTAGCGACCAGATCACCCTCGGCAATTGCTTCACTGATCTCCCTCTGAATCGGGCCAGAGTTGCCGATGCATGTGGTGCAGCCATAACCAACCAGGTTGAACCCGATGGCATCCAGATGTTGCTGCAGGCCAGCCGCCTCAAGGTATTCAGACACAACCTGCGAGCCGGGGGCCAGCGATGTTTTTACCCAAGGCTGACGGTTCAGGCCCAGCTCATGCGCCTTTTTTGCAACCAGACCGGCTCCGATCATCACGTAAGGGTTCGAAGTGTTGGTGCAGGATGTGATCGAGGCGATCACGACCTTGCCCGATTCCATGCCGTATTCTTCACCTTTGACTTCGATCTGCTTACCCATCGGGCGCTTGAAGGTATCCGCCATTTCTTTGGTAAATGCTGCTTTGGCGTCGGTCAGCGCAACATAGTCCTGAGGGCGTTTCGGGCCGGAGATAGCGGGAACGATCGTGCCCATGTCCAGCGTCAGAGTGTCGGTGTAGATGGGCGCGTAGTTCTCATCACGCCAAAGGCCGTTTTCCTTGGCATAAGCTTCGACCAGTGCCAGGCGATCCTCATCCCGACCGGTGTTACGCATATAGCGCAGGGTCTCACCATCAATCGGGAAGAAGCCGCAGGTCGCGCCATACTCGGGGGCCATGTTGGCAATCGTCGCGCGGTCAGCCAGCGGCAAACGGTCCAGACCGCTCCCGTAGAACTCGACGAATTTGCCCACCACGCCTTTCGCGCGCAGCATCTCGACGACTTTCAAAACAAGGTCAGTGCCAGTGGTGCCTTCGAGCATCGCGCCGGTCAGCTCAAAACCTACAACCTCGGGGATCAGCATCGATATCGGCTGGCCCAGCATCGCGGCCTCGGCTTCGATCCCGCCAACACCCCAGCCCAGAACGGCCATACCGTTGACCATGGTGGTGTGGCTGTCGGTACCAACCAGCGTGTCGGGGTAGGCGACTTCGTCGCCGTTCTGGTCGGTGTCGGTCCAGACGGTCTGGGCCAGATATTCTAGGTTCACCTGATGGCAGATACCGGTTCCGGGGGGAACAACGCGGAAGTTGTTAAAGGCCGATTGCCCCCATTTCAGGAACTGGTAACGCTCCATGTTGCGTTCATATTCGCGATCCACGTTCATCTGGAACGCGCGCGGGTTGCCGAATTCATCAATCATGACTGAGTGGTCGATGACCAGATCAACCGGGTTCAGCGGGTTGATCTTCTGCGCATCGCCGCCCAGCCCTTTGATGCCATCGCGCATCGCAGCCAGATCGACTACAGCCGGAACGCCGGTAAAGTCCTGCATCAACACGCGGGCAGGGCGATACGCAATCTCGCGCGGGTTCTTGCCGCCATTGCGTGCCCATTCGCCAAAGGCTTTTATATCATCGACCGCGACGGAAAAGCCATCATCCTCGAACCGCAGCATGTTCTCGAGAACCACTTTGAGCGCGGCGGGAAGCTCGGAAAAATCACCCAGACCAGCCTCTTGCGCGGCAGGGATCGAGTAATATGAAATGGATTTGCCATTCACGCTAAGGTTGCGGCGTGTTTTCGCGGTATCTTGTCCGACTTTGATGGGCATCTGTGGCCTCCCTCTGAAATGACTTGGACCCCGGGATTCGCTAATAGATATCTGCATCACCAAAGTCTTTGGTTCAAGGACCAAGGTGGTGAGCTTGTTGAGTTATGTATACCATTGCACACATAATTTAAGGGTAACGATGGTCGCATGTCTCAAGAAACGTTGATTGGAGGTTGAACGGGCTTGCGTTTAAACCGGTCGGTACATCCAGCCAAAGGCCCGAGACCCGTAATGTTCAGATCCATTCGCGCAACAGCGTTAGTTTCCTTGTTTCTCTCCACAGCAGCCCTGGCCGAGGGCGATCCGGTTGTGGTTGAGTTGTTCACATCTCAAGGCTGTTCGTCCTGTCCGCCTGCCGACCGGATCATGCATGATTTAGCCGAACGCGACGATGTGATTGGCCTGGCACTGCATGTGGACTACTGGGACTACATCGGGTGGAAGGACGAATATGCCGATCCGGATCACACACTGCGCCAGCGCACTTATGCGCGGGAAGGGGGGCGGTCGATGATCTATACGCCTCAGATGGTGGTGAATGGCCAGCAGGATGTGGTCGGGGCGCAATCGCGGGAACTGGATCGCCTGATCAATGCGCATCTCAAGGCCGCCCCGCAAGCGTCCGTGACGGCCGCGCGCTCAGGTGATGATGTGACGGTGGATGTGACGCCGGTCGAACTGCCGGCCGGAGAAACCTATGACATCCGGGTCATTCAGTATTCACCGATGCGCCATGCCTCGATCCGACGCGGAGAGCTGGCTGGCCACGATCTGGACTATGCCAATGTTGTCGAGGCCTGGCATATGGCAGGTCAATGGGACGGCGTCGCGCCTCAGGCGTATTCGGTAACCGTCGACACAGATTATCCGGCAGTTGTGCTGGTGCAAAGGGCAGGGCACGGCCCGATCGTGGCAGCCGCGCGGGTCAAATAATCAGGGCATGTCCTCGGGCTGCACGCCCAAACCGTTCCAGGCTTTCCAGCGCCGGTGGATCCAAAACCACTGACCCATATGCTGTCTTACCATGGCCTCAAGATCGTCATTGGTGAACTGGGTCATGGTCTTCGGATCTGTATGCGGAACCGGATCGTGTAGCACGATTTCAAAGTCCACGCCGTTTGGTTGCCGCACCGCATAGCATGGGATCAGGACGGCGTTGTATTTCATTGCCAGTTCTGCATTCAGGACTGAGGTCACGGCGGGCTTGCCAAAGAATGTCAGCTCTTCACCGCCATGGGCGTGCAGATCGGATACGATCGCGATGATCCCATTTTTTTTGAGCGAACGAACCATCTCCACCATTCCGCGACGGCCCTGTTCAAACATCGGCGAGCCGGTCTTATGGAACGCCTCGACATACATGTCGTTGAAATAAGGGTTCGCCATGCGGCGATAGAGGCACCCAATCGGTTGACCGCTGCGTTCCTGCAGGGCGATGCGTGCTGCAAGATAGTGACCAAAATGCGCGGTGATCATCATGATCGGTCGCCCTTCGGCGACGGCAGTGTCAAATGCGGCAACACCCGAACCGCTTACCTTTGCCGTGCGCTGACGTTCGGTGAACCCTTCGGGCGAAAAATGCTCCATAATCGCGCGACCGGCATTGTCCGGAACGGCACTGCAAATTCTGTTGACCTCGGCCTCTGACAGGTCAGGGCGGGTCAATTTCAAGTTGCTGCGCACGCGTTTGGTAAAGCCGATCAACGGTGAAAGCCCACGCGCGATTGCGCCCATGGTGGCCAGGCGAGCTTCATAGGGCAGCAACCGCAAGGTCCCGATGACGCCCTTCATGAACAATCCAGTGATGTAGTATTTTCTAAGCTCTGTGCGGCTTAGTTCCGACTTTTCGACGGGCATGAATAGGTCTCACCGGCTGTTGCGATTTGCCGGGCAAGACATACAAGGCGGAAACCGCAACCACAAGCGTTGCAAAACAAAGCCATGCTTTGTCTTGCCGGATCGGACTAGCCCGTCACTCTTCGCTATCCTCTTCGATCAACGCTATTGCGCCTTCGTCGACCAGTGTTCGAATTGAGCCGATGACAAGTGTCATAGCTTCTTCTGCTTCTGCCAGTTTCACCTTGCCGCGTTCGGTGAATTCCTCGCGCAGGTTATCCGCCATACGCGTCGACATGTTGGATAGCAGGAAATCGACCGCGGCTTTGTCATTCTCGGCCGTGGCGCCAGCCAAGGCGGTGACGAGATCAGCCTGATCCAATCCACGCAGAATCGCAGGCACGTCCCTGGGCAGGATGCGGGCCGGGATATGGGCGAAGGTGAATATCGATTGGCGCACCAAAGCTGCAAAGTCGGTGTCTTCTTCATCTAGGGCCGTCAAAAGCCCGTCGCGCGTCGCTGCGGCCGATTGGTTCAGAATCGCACCGACCCGCGCGCCGGGGCCATCCGAAAAGGCCGTGGCCGGGCGTCGATCAAGTTGCGCCGCCAGCGACCAGCCAATCCGTTCAACGGCCTCGGGCGTGATGTTGGCCGTTTTGGACACGGCATAGGTGATGCGCCGCGCGACCGGGCCGGGCAGGTGACCCAGAAGTTGCGCGGCATTCGCAGTCTCCAGCTTGGACAACATGACCGCCGCAATTTCAGTGCTTTCGGCCAGAGCGATGGTGGCCAAATCTTCTGTCGGGATTTCGCGCAACCGTTGCCACGGATCGCCGATCTGGCGCACCCCGGCTTCTTTCCGCAACCGAGTTGCTGCAGGCGCTATCCGGTCGCTGACCGCGTCCAGAGCATCGGCCAACCCATGTGGAAAAGACAGGCCGATACTGTCCAGCGCTTCGGCAAATTCATGTGCGACGGATGCCAGCGTGATGCGATCCACAATGCCCATCTGACCCAGCTGGTGCGTCAGCTTTTCTTGCAAATCGTCTGGAAGTTCTTCTAGGGGGATATCTGCGCCCTCATTCAACAAAAGGCGCACAACGACAGCGGCTTTTTGTCGGCTGCTCAGCGCCTTGGGGCCGACGCGGGGCGCGTCGTTCTGGGCGTCGGCTGTGGGTGTTGATGTCCCCGGTACCAGTTGAACCAAAGAGTTTGTGTCCTGCATCTGCCTGTGGTGCCAAGATTCTATTCCACAGGCAGATTACGGAGAGTCGGGTAAAGAAAGGTTGAAGTTTAGTAGTTGTAAGTCAGCCCGGTGCGGATCGCCTCGCGCAGGGATGCCTCGGCCCAAGTGCCTTCACCGCCGCGCGCCTTGATCTCGCGCCACTGGGCGATGGCAAGATCGGTTTTGCCCTCGGTGACAAAGCCCTGGCCCATGTAACTGCGCGCCAGTATGTTGTCGGGATTTGCCTCAATGGCGTTCGAATAGAAGGCATTCGCCAGATCAAGCTCACCCATTTTGCGGTAGGTGAAACCCCAGTAGGTCAATACGCGATCATCATCCTGGTCCATGATGCGCAGGATGTCCTGTGCATTTTCGAACTGTCCGTCATAAGCCAGTTCGCGCACGGCGTCATACAGCTCTTCTTCAGTAAAGTTGGTCTTGTCCGGCTTCACGCACCGTCCGGCGTCTTTGTCATAGACCCGACCGAAGAAACACTTCTTGGTCGTGTTGGTCGGCTTTGGCGGGCTGCTGTCACCGCCAGCGGCAAGCGCGACCGGCGCGAATGCAAAGGCCTGAAGGGCGATGGCTGAAGCGAGTACTAGGCGCATTTTCCTACTCCGTTGTCTGAGCTACTTACAGAAAGCATAGTGCGTTTCTCTCAAAAGCTAACAACCGAAGGCTCGTGTTTATTCACGAATAAGGAATTTTTTTCTCAGCTATTCACAATTTTGGCGCAGGTTTGGGCTTCTGCATCCCAATACGTGCCCGGCGCGCAGGACTGGGTTTGCTTGGAATGGCCACTACAAGCCAAGGCAACGGAAGCTGAACAACTAAGGGCCAAAGCGCAAATCAAAGTGCGGATCATCGTGTTTCTCCTGTCCGGACATACGCGGGCATCATAGCCGGTTTTGGCCTGTCTGGCAAAAGAGCAGGGCCCGGATCGCGTCGTGCGAACCGGGCCCTGCGAACCAATTTATCAATCGTGGTTTATTCGCCGAACACGCGGGCGAAGATCGTATCAACGTGTTTGGTGTGATAGCCGAGATCGAATTTCTCTTCGATTTCTTCCGGGCTCAGCGCGGCGGTGACGTCCGCGTCTGCCAGCAGTTCTTCTTTGAAATCGGTGCGGTGTTCCCAGACTTTCAGGGCGTTGCGCTGAACCATGGCATAGGCATCTTCGCGGCTGACACCTGCTTGTGTCAGCGCCAGCAGAACCCGCTGGCTCATCACAAGACCGGGGAACTTGTTCATGTTTTCGATCATGTTCTCGGGAAAGATCAGCATCTTGTCGATCACGCCTGTCAGTCGCGCCAGTGCAAAATCCAGCGTGATCGTGGCATCCGGCCCGATCATGCGTTCGACCGAGGAATGCGAGATATCGCGCTCGTGCCAGAGCGCCACGTTTTCCATAGCCGGGATCACTGCCGCGCGCACCATGCGGGCCAACCCGGTCAGGTTCTCGGTCAGGACCGGGTTTTTCTTGTGCGGCATGGCAGACGAGCCTTTCTGCCCCATCGAGAAGAACTCTGCCCCCTCAAGCACCTCGGTGCGCTGCATGTGGCGGATTTCGATGGCGACGTTCTCGATGCTGCTGGCAATGACGCCCAGCGTGGCGAAGAAGGCGGCGTGACGGTCGCGCGGTATGACCTGAGTGCTAATCGGCTCGGGCACCAGACCCAGCTGGTCACAGACATGCTCTTCCACACGCGGGTCAACATTGGCGAAGGTGCCAACCGCGCCGCTGATAGCGCCAGTGGCGATTTCAGCGCGGGCGTCGCGCATGCGGGACAGGTTGCGGTCCATCTCGGCGTAGAAACGCGCGAAAGTCAGGCCCATGGTGGTGGGTTCCGCATGGATACCATGGCTGCGGCCGATACGGACCGTGTCCTTGTGTTCGATCGCGCGGCGTTTCAGGGCAGCCAGCAGACCTTCGAGATCTGCGATCAGCAGGTCGGCGGCGCGGGTCAGTTGCACGTTGAAACATGTGTCGAGTACGTCCGAGCTGGTCATGCCCTGGTGGACAAAACGCGCCTCTTCACTGCCGACATGTTCGGACAAATGGGTCAGGAAGGCGATGACGTCGTGTTTGGTAACCGCTTCGATTTCGTCGATGCGAGCCACGTCGAATTCCACATCCTTGGCTTTCCAGACGGCCTCGGCATTCTCGCGTGGGATCACACCCAGATCCGCCATGGCGTCGCAGGCATGGGCCTCGATCTCGTACCAGATGCGGAACCTGGATTCGGGCGACCAGATGGCGACCATATCGGGGCGGGAATAGCGTGGAATCATTGGCAGCGGCACCTTATTGTGATTTGGCAGGAGGCGTTGCGGCGGGGTTTAAACCCGCGCAGACAAAGGAACAAGGCGCGAGTGCGAATATGAGACGGTTTGCCCTGATTTTGGCCCTTTGGCCCGGTTTTCTGGTGGCTGAGGAGTTCAGAACGCTGACGTGGGATGAAATTCTGTCTGCATTGACCGGCCAGAAGCTCGATTACGGGAAAGGTATCTGGCAGACCTTCGACGATACGATGCTGACACAGTATTTTTCGGGCGGACCCAGCGCCGGGCGGTGGGCGGTGCGCGAGGATCGTTATTGCTCGGTCTGGCCGCCTTCGGATTTTTGGGCCTGCTATGAGGTCCAGCAAAGCGGCAAAGCGATCCGGTTCGTGGATGATAACGGTGCCACGACCGACGGGACACTCGCCGAATGAGCCTGCCGCGCAATCTGTCGGATTTCAAAGGCCAGTGGAGCCTGACCCGGACCATTCTGGACGCGCAGGCGGGGCAGGTGGTGCAAGCCGATGGTCACACGGTCCTGAGCCCGACCGAGGACGGCTTGATATACGACGAAGAAGTCACGCTGCGTGTGCCGGGGCAAGCCGAGATGAAAGGCACGCGCAGGTACCTGTGGCACGCGGCGGGTGAGGCGATTGCCATACATTTTGACGACGGCCGCTATTTTCACCGGCTGGCCTTGGGTCAGGCACATGCGTCTGACCACCACGATTGCCCGCCCGACAGCTACGATGCTGTCTACGATTTTTCGGCCTGGCCAGTCTGGTCAGTGCGCTGGATCGTCTCGGGACCCAGAAAATCTTATGAAATGAGCACCGATTATCGGTTAAGATAGCGTAATCATGTTGCAGTCAGAGCTCTAAGCGGGCATTTCTGCGGTTGAAAATAGGTGGAGACATAAGAATGAATGCGAATGTACTGGCCAATGCGATTGGCCCGCGCGAAGGCACCGCGCTGCGCGTCAAACAGGTTGTGCTGGTCGCTCTGGGTATTCTGGCTCTGGCAATCGCCGCCAAGATCAAGGTTCCGATGTGGCCTGTCCCGATCACGATGGGCACCTTTGCCGTGCTGACTATCGGCACCGCCTATGGCACGCGTCTGGGTTTGGCCACCATGCTGGGCTACCTGTTGATCGGCGCGCTGGGCTTTGACGTGTTCGCGGGCTCTTCGGCCGAAAAATTCGGTCTGACCTACATGATGGGCGGAACCGGCGGTTATCTGGTCGGCTACCTGCTGGCAACCGTTCTCCTGGGCGCTCTTGCCGCACGCGGCTGGGATCGTTCGGTTGGAAAAATGGCGCTGGCGCTGGTTCTGGCCAATGTCGTGATCTACGTTCCCGGTCTTGTGTGGCTGGGTCAGCTTTATGGCTGGGACCAGCCGATCCTGCAGTGGGGCCTGACACCATTCCTGGTGGGTGACGTGATCAAGCTGGCGCTGGCTGCGATGCTGATCCCTGCGCTGTGGAAAATGGTGGGCGACGCTCGTTCGTAATTTCCAACCAATCCAAATCTGACGAAGCCGCGCCCGGAGATATCCCGGCGCGGTTTTTTTGTACCCGCAGATCGGGATGCTGGACAAAAGGGGCCACTACGGGCCAATCTGCACTCAATGAAATCATCAGGTTATTGAGATATGCGTATTCAATTAGCTTCAGCACTCGCGGTTTGTGCTTCGCTTTTGCTGAGCGGTGGGACGGCATCCGCCGACACTCCGGTTACCTATCTGGATAACGGGCGTGCGCTGTTCGGCTTTTCTGTACCCGACTTCTGGGCGCTGCGCACCGGTGGCCCGCGCGAAATTGAAGATACCGAGCTGGGCGATGCACGTGCCGTGGCCCGGGTCATGGGGATGCGGCCAGTCACGGACGACAATGTTTGGATGGGCTTTGTGTCGCCTGCTGGAGTGGCCTCGATCGAGGGCGGTCTTCGGTATCTTGAGGATATCGACAGGTTTCTAGTCAAGGATCCAACAGTGTCCGAGACCACCACGACGCGCATTGGCGGGTTGCCCGCGCGTGTCATTCGCGGGACCGGCAGTCGCGAAGGGCGCGGTGTGAACTTCACAGTTTCCGTGATTGACTTGCCGAAGGGGCGCGTGGCCATTGCAGTTGCGATCCTGCGCGACGGCGCCGATCCGGCTTATGTGGACGATCTGAACGCCGTGTTCGCGTCGTTCCGGTCCCTGCAGTGAGGAGGCGCACATGACACGCAAATTGATCAAACGCGCAGCCCTTGCTCTTGGATTGGGTGCAGCAAGTCTGACGCTTTCGGCCTGTGACGGCGTAACTGTTGGCGTAGGATACGGGTATGACCCCTTCTACGACTCGATGCTGTGGAATGACTACTATCACGACGTAGACGTGGATATTGACATCGACCGGCCGGATCGCCCCCGGCCGCCCGATGGCCGCCCACCTGCTCGTCCCGTTCCGCCAATCGCCAAGCCGCCGAACAGACCGCCGGTGTCGCGACCGCCGAACAGGCCACGGCCACCGGTTGCGCGACCCCCGGCGGCACGGCCACCTATTCACCGCCCCGCAGGGCGGCGCTGAGCTAGCGGGTCAGTCCAGTAATTCCGTCGTGATCTGGGCTGACCCTTCCAAGGTTCTGTGGACCGGGCATTTGTCCGCGATTTCCAGCAATCGCGCGCGTTGCTCGGCCGTCAGCGGACCTTCAAGGCGGATCTTGCGGCGGAACTGATCGACTTTTCCTTCGTTGGCCAGCCCCGCGTCCTGCGCATGCACCTTGTTGTGGCACACATCGACTGAAACGGTTTTCAGCGGCCACCGCTTGCGCCGCGCGTACATGCGGATAGTCATCGATGTGCAAGCCCCCAGTCCAGATGACACGAACCCGTAGGGCGACATGCCACGGTCGGTGCCACCGTATGAGGCGGGCTCGTCCGCGACGGCATGGTGCCGGGGACCGGATTGAATGTCTTGAAGGAACCCTTCCGGATCAGCTTCGGTCACGCGAACAACACCTTCGGGTGCGCCAGGTGGTGGGGCCGGCGGGCAGAGCTTGACGTAGCGCGTAACCCAAGCGGTGATCACGTCTGCGGCGTATTCCGCGTCGGATGCGCGGGTAATCAGGTGATCGGCATCGTCGAGGGTCACAAAGCTCTTGGGATGTTTGGCGGCCAGGAAGATTGTGCTGGCATTGTCGATGCTTACGGTCTCGTCCCGAGGCGCATGCAAGATCAGCAAAGCGGCCTTCAGGTCTGCGATGGCCGGTATCAGGGCCGCTTCGGAAATATCATCCACAAAGGCCTTGCCAATGCGGAAGGGACGTCCGCCCAACATCACGTCCGCTGATCCAGCCTGCGTGATCTCAGGCAGCGCATCTTCGAAGTGATGCGCTACATGGCCGGGATCTGCGGGTGCACCCAAAGTGACCACGGCCTTGACGCTGGGAATGCCAGCACGGGCGCGCAACACAGCGGCACCACCCAGCGAATGGCCGATGAGCAATGCCGGAGCCATGTTGCGGCCAGCCAGATAATGCGAGGCCGCGATCAGGTCTTCGACATTGGAGGTAAAGGTTGTGTTGGCAAACTCCCCGCCGGAATGACCCAGCCCGGTGAAATCAAATCGCAGAACGGCGATGCCCATCGCCGCTAGTCGGGCCGCAATCCTGCGCGCGGCAGGGATGTCTTTGGAACAGGTGAAACAATGCGCAAATAGCGCCGTGGCCAAGACCGGCCCGTCCGGCAAATCCAGGCGCGCGGCCAATTGGTTGCCGTCGTGACCGGCAAAGGTAATGCGTTCGGTGGGCATGACAGTTCCTTGTTCGTCGGGATGACCAATAGTGTGTGCTTCCTACTGGCCGCTCAACCCCATTGTAAGAAGCGTCACGGGAAGGTGAGTGAAGCGAACAGATTGAGCGCAATCCTTTGTCCGCCCTGTGAACCTAAAGAATCAAATTTTGTGAAGTATATTCTAAAAAATATTCGTTTTACTAATTTACGTCACCTCCCCATCTTACGACCATCGCAAACGTGCAGCCCAGGAGGTTCAAATGGCACATACTGCAATGGATCCAAGGGGCGTGGTTCTACGCCCGGATATACTGGCCGTGATTGCTCTGGCTGGGGTGATCGGATTTGCGCTTGGTCAAACCCTGCCGCCGGTGGCATCTACTGAGGCGCAGGTTGCTGATCCCGTGTCCGAAGGCTGGCACGGAAATGTCAGGCGGTCACATTGGTCGAACTGAAACGTTAGCTCCGGCCCATGAGCTGTGAATCAAAGGGATAGGTGGTCAGGTTCTCATATCCGTCTTCGGTGATCAGAACCTGATCCTCCAGCTTGATCGAGAAATCTCCGCCAACCTCTCCAACGGCAGCCTCGACACACAGGACCATGCCGGGTTCGAGCGCGTAGTCGTAAGAGCCCGCCACTGCCTTGTCCGGATAAGCAACCAGAGGCCACTCATCGCACAAGCCGACACCATGCATCAGGCATCCATATTTCTGAGCCTGGAATTTGTCGTCCAGCTTGTGTGCGTTGGCCGTCAGTTCGGGGATCATCACGCCGGGTTTCAGCATCTCCATGTTGGTCATAATGTGCTCATGAGCGTGCTGCATAGCGTAGACCATGTCAGGCCGGGGCTTTTCGTCGCCGATCCACCATGTGCGAGAGATATCAATACAGATGCCATATGAACCGATCAGGTCGGTGTCAAAAGCGATGATCTCGTTCTGTTGCGTGATCCGGGGGCCGCATTCCTGAAACCACGGGTTTGTTCGCTGGCCCGAGGCCAGCAGGCGGGTTTCGATCCACTCGCCGCCGCGCCGGATGTTTTCGGCGTGCAGAACCGCCCAAATGTCGTCTTCCGAGGTTTTGCCGTCACCCACATTGGCGCGCGCGAATTTCTCCATTTCCGCCACAGCGGTTTCGCAGGCGTGATTGGCACAGCGCATGGCACGGATTTCGTCCGGGCCTTTGATGGCGCGGGTCTTTTCCGTAGCCTCCTCGCCTTCCATGATCTCGAAGCCCTGCGCCTCAAGTGCGCGCAGGCCGTGCAGCATGACCTTGTCCACGCCGAGGCGTTTGTTGCCGCCACCATGTTCGTCGATCAGAACGCGCACCTCGTTTGAGAACACGTCCGCGGCCACGTCGACTTTGTCACCGCGGTCAAAGTAGAACAGATCAGCTCCGGACCGCTGTTCGCGCACCAGCGGGTTGAACGTGGAAAGGAACGGAGAGTTCTTATAGTCCCAAATCACCATGTAGCCGTCGGCGCACAGCAGAACCGCGCGGAACGGGTTATGCGTGTTCCACAACTGCATGTTGGTGCTGTCAGTGGCGTAACGAATGTTCAGCGGATCGAACATCAACAGACCACCATAGCCGCGATCGACAATGGCTTGCGTCAACCGTTTCCACCGGTGTTCGCGCATCCGGGCCAGATCGGGCAGGGCAAGGCCGGCCTTTTCCCATTCTGAAAACGCAAGTTGCGTCGGGCCAATCTGAATCCGGTCGTTTTCATTCGGGGTACCATCACCAAGGGTCGCACCTTTGGTCGGGTCGATCTTGCGGCTGTCGCGGTAGTGTCGGTTCATGGTGGGTCTCCCTGCCTGTACTTTGAGCGTGAAGAATCAATCTCCCGACGTCTTGAAGGTTTGCGACGGTGCGTTCGTCGCTTTTTGACCGACAAGCGGAAATTCTGATGATACGTCAAATTCATGACGACCTTTCTTCAGACTTCAATTCCGTATGACCCGCTGAACAAGCGCCCTTTGCCAGGCATTCAGCCAGCAAGTATGGACAACTGGCTGCAGCGCGATGATGCGTTCGCCGCCCAGATGCAAAGACGCGAGGACCTGTTGGTCAGTCATCGTTCGGATGTTCTGGCGATGGATGCAGGCGCCAAACCCGCTGCGCAGGAGTTGTTGGATCTTGTCCTGAAACAAGTCTATCCCGAGTGCACAGATCACGTCGCTCGGCCGGACGGGATAGGTGTTACGATCGATCGGGATCAGCCATTGGACACACTGTGCCGATTGGTGCAGGAAGATTTCTGCATCTTGCAAAAGCAAGGGGATGAACATGTTCTGACCGGAGCGATCCTTTGTTTTCCTGCCAGTTGGCGTTTATCCGAGAAATTCATGCGGCCCCTAATCGACATCCATCTGCCGGTTGACAGCTACAACGCCGACATCGCCCGGCGGGTTCAGCGGTTGTTTGACGGGATACAACCGGGACGCCCTCTGTGGCGGTTCAATGCGCTGTGGTATGAGGACGCTGAGCTGCATCAACCCCGCAGTGCAAACGACCGGCGGGCCCCGCAGAAGCCAGGACACGCGCGGTTCCTGCGAAGTGAGCGGCAGACGCTGTTGCGACTGCCTGAGACACAGGCCGTGGTTTTCTCGATCCATACATATGTTCTGGCGGCAGAGCAGGTGCCAAAAATGGAAAACCCCGCCTGACGGCGGGGCCTCCAAGGAGGGTCATTTCATACCAGGCTACATGCCCAGCGCGCTGGCAGCGCCCGCAAGTGCCCCGCTTGTGCTGAGAGCGGAGATCGCGACCGAATATACCAGCACCTGAGTGTTCAGGCGGAAGTCTTCGCCCCTTATCAGGTTCACAGCGGCCAAAGAGGCCGCAATCGGGACGGACACGCTTGCCACGGCACCCGTCAATCCCCAACTGGTCAGTCGGAGGATATCGCTGGGTTGCTCGTGGACGAGGGGGGGCGTGTCGTCCCGATCGGTAGGCTGCTCGATAGGTTCTGTCCGAAAAGCGATGCTGAGCAACTGCTCATCCGACAGCTGGATTGGCCGGGCTACTGGGGTCAGCGCCTTTTTTTCTGGCTCATCCAGGTCTTCTGCGTCAGTAACATTCAGTCCGGCAAACGGGCCTGTCACTGCCTCGAAAATCTGTTTTCTGTCACGCGGCCTGCTTGGGGCCAGCGTGTCAAATGCGCTCATGAATTGTTCGATGGTCAGAACGGTGTTGGGCGACAGCCATTCGACCCGCTGGGTCGCGCAGACGTCAACCATTCTGTAAAGGATCACGACCAGCATCAGCTCAGAAACTTCGCTGTCATCCAATAGGGGGGAAACCGGGGTCACAGTGATCGTCAGCCGGTTATTCGGCAGGGTGACGATGGGTCTCTGGATTGTCTTCAGACCTGCGGCGCGGTTGAGGCGCTCGAACCGGTCTTCGGTTTCGGCAACCTTAGTATCCAGCGTCAGGCGCACCAGATACTGACTGGACACAATGCTGGCTTCGGTGCTGTTCTGCAGAGACTTGCGCTCGACCAGGTGACCATAGTCCGCAAGGGTCTTGGCAACGATGTCGCTGAACCGCTCGATCGCGTCCTCGGTCTTACCGTCGAATTGCAGACCACCGTGATAGCTGTGCTTCGGAGTCACTGCGCTGTCCTTTGTCGCATCCTGTGTTCGGAAACAATCTAGCAAGCGATCTGGGGCAGATTTGGGCAAAAATGGAAAAAAATGAGAAATCGGGCAGATTGATTACGCTATGGAAACCTAGGCATTTTAAGGGCCTTTTGGCGTCTGTGGCGACAATGTGGCCGAAATCGGGTGTAACTGCCGGAATCCCAAGCCAGCTTCAACCGTCGATTCGGGCAGCCATTATTGCAATGGATTGTTGGTAAACCGAGGCGGCATTCCACTGTTGAATGACTGCAAAGTTTGGCTGACCCTGTTGATAGCCCCGACCGGGTTTCCAGCCCTTCTTACGCAGAAAATTGGCAGTTGAGGCCAATGCATCGGTCATATTGTAAAAGTCGACCTGACCGTCGCCGGTGGCATCAACCCCGTATTGCATGGCATTGCCCGGTAGGAACTGGGTGTGCCCAAGTTCGCCATGTTTTGCCCCTTTTGTCGCTGTCGTAATGCTGCCTTGATCGACCAGCTTCAGCGCCCCGATCGCGTGAGGAATGAAAAATTCGGACCTGCGGCAGTCATAGGCCAGTGTTGTGATTGCGGAAACAACCTGACTGTCCCCCATGAAGTTTCCGAACCCGGTTTCCATGCCGTGAATGGCGATCAGCACCCCGGCCGGTACGCCGTATTGACGTTCGAGTGCCGCATAGAATTGTGGGTTGCGCGCTTTGCGTTTGCGCCCTTGCGCCACGATGGTGTCTGCCCCTCGGACGCGCATGAACTTGTCTAACGAGTATTTAAAGCTCTTTTGATTGCGGTCCGCGGCTATGGTTCGCGTGGCGTATTGGGATTGGGCCAGTGCCTGCAATCCTTTCTTTTTGACGCCCGCACGTTTCGCCTGTTTGGCAAAGTCCTTCTTCCATGTCTCAAAGCCGCTGCTGGTGTTGCCGCAAGGTGCCGCGGAAGCAAGGGCGGGAAGGGATAGGGCGAACAAGAGAGCGAAGCGAAGCATCAGGGAAACCCGGAAAATTGCATTGTCAGGAAAAGAGTACGCTGCATTTCTCTGTCCGAAAAGACGTTAGTACAGGTCCAACTCTCCGGTACCTTTCAAACTTTCAAACCACTCATCTGGTGTTTTGTCGATTTTGGCGTGTTTGACCATCATCGCGTTCATATTGGGTAGGTCCGAGGAATCCGGCCATTCCTCCGGTCGCCACAGGTTCGCGCGGATCACACATTTGGGGCAGTGTGCGAACACTGTTTCGACGTGAATGACCAAGGCCAGTTTCGGCGAGCGGTTGTTTATTGCCATGCTATCCAGCAAGTCGCGGTCTTTGCATAAACGGGCAGTGCCACGAAGGCGCAGAGTTTCCATCTTACCCGGCACGAAGAAAATCAGGCTGACACGTGGGTCCAGCAAAATATTGTGGAACGTATCCACGCGCTTGTTGCCGGGTCGATCAGGGATTGCGATCAGTGTGTCGGATAACACATTTACGAACCCTTCTGGATCACCTCGGGGCGAGATGTCCAGATGACCACCTGGATTGGCTGATGCGATCAGGCAGAATGTGGATTTAGCAATAAAGTCGCGGCACATCTGGTCCAGCCCGAACAGCTCTTTGGCGATGATCTGGGGCAGGGGCGCTCCGGTTATGCGCTCCAGTTCATCGCTCGAAGTCATGAAGTCTGTGAATTGAGAAAAGGGGGCGTCTGATGACATGCGATCTCTCCTAACCGGGTGGGTCGAGTGTGAGAGATCGTACCAAACGAAACAAGGGCGCCCGAGTGGACGCCCTTGAATTTTAAACCGCAAATCGGATCAGCAGCTGTAGTACATGCCGTATTCAACCGGGTGCGGGGTGTGCTCGTAGGTTTCGACTTCTTCCATCTTCAGTGCGATGTAGCCGTCGATCTGGTCCTTGGTGAACACGTCGCCCTGCAGCAGGAAGTCGTGATCCGATGCCAGAGCTTCCAGAGCTTCGCGCAAGCTGCCGCAGACGGTCGGGATATCGGCCAGTTCTTCGGCAGGCAGATCGTACAGGTTCTTGTCCATGGCTTCGCCCGGATCGATCTTGTTCTTGATGCCGTCCAGACCAGCCATCAGCAGAGCGGCAAATGCCAGGTAGGGGTTCGCCGCTGGATCGGGAAAGCGAGCCTCGACGCGCTTGGCTTTCGGGCTTTCGGTCCAAGGAATACGGACGCAACCCGAACGGTTACGGGCCGAATAGGCGCGCAGAACTGGGGCCTCAAAGCCAGGGATCAGACGCTTGTAGCTGTTGGTCGCCGGGTTGGTGAAGGCGTTCAGCGTTTTGGCGTGCTTCAGGATGCCGCCGATGAAGTACAGTGCCTCATCCGACAGATCGGCGTATTTGTCGCCTGCGAACAGTGGCTTGCCGTCTTTCCAGATCGACATGTTCACGTGCATGCCGGTGCCGTTGTCACCTGCGATCGGTTTCGGCATGAACGTGGCCGATTTACCGTAGGCGTGCGCAACATTGTGGATGATGTACTTGTACTTCTGCAGCTCGTCGGCCTGTTTGGTCAGGCTGTCAAAGATCAGACCCAACTCGTGCTGACACGACGCCACTTCGTGGTGGTGCTTGTCGACCTTCATGCCCAGACGCTTCATGGTAGACAGCATTTCTGAACGCAGGTCCTGCGCTTCGTCGATCGGGTTCACCGGGAAGTAGCCGCCCTTGACGCCCGGACGATGGCCCATGTTGCCCATCTCGTATTCGGTGTCAGTGTTCCACGACGCGTCGGTCGCATCAACTTCGTAAGATACCTTGTTGATGCTGTTGGAGAAACGGACGTCGTCGAACAAGAAGAATTCCGCTTCAGGGCCCATATAGGCCACATCACCGATACCCGATGCTTTCAGATAGGCTTCGGCTTTCTGAGCGGTGCCGCGCGGGTCACGCTCATAGGCTTCGCCGGTGTCGGGCTCAACAACCGAGCAGTGCACGCAGATCGTCTTTTCCGCGTAGAACGGATCGACATATGCGCTGTTGGTGTCGACCATCAGTTTCATGTCGGATGCTTCGATCGACTTCCAGCCCGCGATGGACGAACCGTCGAACATGAAGCCTTCTTCCAGGAAGTCTTCGTCAACCTGATCGGCCATCAGCGTGACGTGCTGAAGCTTGCCGCGGGGATCAGTGAAGCGAACGTCGACGTACTCGGCGTCCTCGTCTTTGATCAGCTGAAGAACTGCGTCCTTGCTCATAACTTAATATTCCTCTGCTTTGAGTTTGTTCTGTTACAGCGCTTCCGGGCCGGTTTCCCCGGTCCGGATGCGAATGGCTTGTTCAACGGTCGAGACAAAAATCTTGCCGTCGCCGATCTTGTCGGTTTTCGCTGCCGAGACGATGGCGTCGATGGCTGCGTCGACCTGATCGTCGTCCAGCACGACTTCAACCTTCACCTTGGGCAGGAAATCGACGACATATTCCGCGCCGCGATACAATTCGGTGTGGCCCTTCTGACGGCCAAAGCCCTTAACCTCGATCACGCTGAGACCCTGGACGCCGACATCCTGCAGCGCCTCTTTAACCTCATCGAGTTTGAACGGCTTGATGATCGCTTCGATCTTCTTCATTCCGGGCTCCTGTTAACTCTTGTCAGTTTGGCACTGACCACGTCTAAATTCGGGCGGCAATGTGATAGCGATATCGGCCCGAGCAGGGCGCTGAGAAAATGGGCGTCGGGTCAATTTTTGGTCAACTTGCACAAAAAGTAAGCGAAACTGAATCGTCAGAGGATTTGAGATGACGGAATTGCTAACAGCGGCGCAGATACGGGCGATTGAAACGTCGGCGATTGAGTCCGGTCAGGTGACCGGTCTGGAACTGATGGAACACGCCGGTCGCGGGGTCGTCGAGGCGATTTTCGAGAATTGGCCGGAGTTGGCAAAAACCTCAGGCCGTGCGGTGGTTTTGTGTGGTCCCGGCAATAATGGCGGTGACGGCTTTGTCGTTGCGCGGCTGTTGAAAGAGTGGGGTTGGGCAGTTCAGGTGTATCTGTTCGGTGACCCGGGCACACTGCCACCAGATGCGAAGGCGAATTATGTACGGTGGAGCAAGATAGGAGAGATCGAAGGCAGTAATCCGGTGGCTGGCGAATTGCTGCAGAACGAATTTGACCTTGTTATTGACGCCGTGTTCGGAACGGGGTTGTCGCGACCGCTTTCTGGAGACGCCAAGGCGTTTTGCCTTGAGATGTTCAAAGCTGGCATTGATGTGGCTATCGATGTTCCCTCTGGATATTGTTCCGATAGCGGGAAGTTTCTGGACGAGGAAACACAGTTCTACGATGGACCCGAGGGCGTCGGTCTCATTGTAACGTTCGAACGCAAGCGGCTTGGCCATAAAATTGGCCTTTTGGCGGATCAGGCGGAAACGTTGAAAGTCAAGGAAATTGGAATTGCCGATTTTGTTCCGTCTTTTCGACGGAACTCTTCCATTCAATACGAGACCGGGAATTCCCGCTGGCAAGCGTCAGAAAAGTACCCTTCCAATCTCCGAACGAACAAAGCAATGCACAAGTACTCTCATGGTCACGCCCTGATTATTTCTGGTGACTCCGGAAAGACTGGCGCGGCGCGATTGGCAGCGCGCGGTGCTTTGCGGATTGGGGCCGGGTTGGTAACGTTGGGTGTCCCTCCGGCCGCGCAGATGGAAGTTGCGGCGCAGGTCACGGCCATTATGTTGCAGCGGGTTGAGGGTGGCGACGGGTTGTCCGATGTTCTCAACGATGAGCGGTTGAATGCGCTTTGTCTTGGACCTGGTCTGGGATTGGAGCGTGCGCGGGATCTGGTGCCGGTTGCTCTGGCGGCAAATCGGGCGGCGGTTTTGGATGCCGACGCTTTGACCGCGTTTGGGGACGACCCTGCCGTTCTGTTTGACCAATTGCACGATAAATGCGTTCTCACACCGCATGGTGGAGAGTTCGCACGCCTGTTCCCTGACATATCTGAAAAGTTCAAGGCTGTTCCCACCGAAGGCCCGGCCTATTCCAAGGTTGACGCAACGCGTGAGGCGGCCAAGCGGGCAGGGTGCGTCGTTCTGTTCAAGGGGTCGGACACGGTGATTGCCGCGCCGGATGGGCGCTGCGCGATCAATTCGGCCCATTATGAGCGTTCGGCACCGTGGTTGGCGACGGCTGGCTCTGGCGATGTGCTTGCCGGGTTTATCACCGGGTTGCTGGCGCGTGGGTTCGCTCCGATGCAGGCTGCGGAAACGGCGGCCTGGCTGCATGTGGAATGTGCGCGCCATTTCGGTCCCGGGTTGATTGCCGAGGATCTGCCCGAGCAACTACCCGCGGTCTTTCGGCATCTGGCCAAATGACGCATGGGCGGAAATTGGCCGCTTTTTTCAGCGTTCGGCAAGAAATGGCCGCACGTATACGCATCAGTGCATGTCATTCCTTTTGAAAGACATCGGACAGAGTGGCAGACTTGTACCCAGATTTTCCTGCCTACGAAGTCTTGGTAGCCAAATCTTTGATATGATTAAAATTTACTTTCTGCCGATTTGAGCCGTAAGGCAGAAATCCTAAACGCGACTAACTCGGTTCCTTGCGGAGTGGGCTGCCACATCGGTTTTTCTTTTGATGGTTCCCACAAACGAAACGTTCAAGGTGAATGAAATGACAGTGAATTTGAAACTCCCATCGGTTGCCGCTGTTCTGGCGATGACCACGGCGATCCCTGCCGCCGCTGAATTGAAGTACGAAAATAACAGCGGCGGTTATGTGGTGCTGTACGGTCAGCTCGATCCGGTGATCGTATCGGTCGATGACGGCCAGGAGACCGAGACCCGGTTGCTGGACAATGACCTGTCCAACAGCCGCGTAGGTTTGCGCGTCATGCAACCCTATGGCAGCAATGAGTTCATGTTCCGGTTCGAAACCGGTCTGGGTCTGCCAAGTACCGGGACAGCCAACCAGGATGGTACCAACACAAACGGTTGGAGCCGTGAAGATATCCGCCACGTCGATTTCTCGCTCAAAGGTGGATACGGCAAGTTCTCTGCCGGTCAGGGCAGTATGGCCTCGGACGGGGCTGCCGAGACTGATTTGTCCTACGTCGGGACGGCTTTGTATTCTTTTACGAACGATGAAAACGGCGCGTTTTTCTACCGGGGAGCAGATGGTATCCTGAGTGGCATCACCGTCGGCGACTCGGCCAGCAACTTTGATGGCGCGCGTCGGGGCAGGGTCCGGTATGACACGCCCGATTTCAACGGCTTCTCAGCGGCGATTGCTTATGGTCAGAACATCCTGTCCAGCAGCGATGACGACGATTATTACGATCTCGCAGTCAAGTACCGGAACACCTTCGCCAACGGTGTCGAGTTCGCAGCGAGCATTGCCTACGCAGTAAGGGATTTCGACGGCCAACCCGGCGAACGCAAGGATACCATTGGGTCCGCGTCGGTCCTGTTGCCCAGCGGATTCAGCTTTACTGCAGCCCTCGGCACGCGGGACGATACCTCTACCGGCGCCAGCGACCCGGACTATTGGTACACTAAACTTGCTTATGAAGGGGATTGGGTGTCCTGGGGTAAAACCGGCGTTGGTATCGACTATTTCGACGGTTCCGATTTCGAAAATCAGGGGTCCAGCACCAAGTCTTGGGGTATTGCCGTTGTTCAGCGGATCGACGCGATCAACACAGACGCCTACCTTAAATTCCGCAATCATGATTTCGACGACACGGTCGACTTTGACAAGAACGAAGCCTGGGTACTGGGTGCGCTCTGGAAGTTCTGATGACGTTTCCCCGTAAACTAACGGCGCCCCGGTCTGACTGGGGCGTTTTTTTTGTTCAAATCGGCGGCAAAACAAGGCTGATCTGGCCATTGCCTCTTGCACGTAAGCGGCTGGGCAAATAGAAGGCGTCAAATTTGCCCGGCGCGCCGTTTTGCGCGCCCCGAATCCTATGGGGACTACCATAATGCAGGTTACCGAGACGCTGAACGAAGGTCTGAAACGCGGCTACAATATCATCGTATCCGCAGCCGAGCTCGACGACAAAGTTAACGAGAAACTGGTCGAAGCGCAGCCGGAAGTCGAAATGAAAGGTTTCCGCAAAGGCAAAGTGCCGATGGCACTGCTGAAGAAGCAGTTCGGTCAGCGCCTGTTGGGCGAAGCGATGCAAGAAAGCATCGATGGTGCGATGAACCAGCATTTTGAAGACAGCGGCGAGCGCCCTGCACTTCAGCCCGAGGTCAAAATGACCAACGAAGACTGGAAAGAAGGCGACGACGTCGAGGTCGCAATGTCCTATGAGGCACTGCCTGCGATCCCCGAAGTTGACCTTAAATCGGTCGAGCTGGAAAAGCTGGTTGTCAAAGCGGATGACGCAGCCGTCGAAGAAGCGCTGAACAGCCTGGCAGAAACCGCGCAGGACTTCAAAGCGCGCCGCAAGGGTTCTAAAGCCAAGGACGGCGATCAGGTTGTGATCGACTTTGTTGGCAAGGTTGACGGCGAAGAGTTCGAAGGCGGTTCGGCTGAAGACTATCCGCTGGTTCTGGGTTCCAACAGCTTCATCCCTGGCTTTGAAGAGCAGTTGGTTGGCGTGAAGGCCGAAGAAGTCAAAGACGTCAACGTTTCCTTCCCCGAGGAATACGGCGCAGAGCATCTGGCCGGCAAAGACGCCGTATTCACTTGCACCATCAAAGAGGTGAAGGAACCCGTTGCTGCAGAAGTAAACGATGAGCTGGCAACCAAGTTCGGCGCAGAAGATCTGGCCGCGCTGAAAGGTCAAATCGCCGAGCGTCTGGAAGCGGAATATTCCGGTGCATCGCGCGCGGTTATGAAGCGTGGCCTGCTGGACGCGCTGGACGAGAAGGTATCGTTCGACCTGCCGCCGTCGCTGGTTGAAGCCGAAGCCAAGCAGATCGCACATCAGCTGTGGCACGAGGAAAACCCGGAAGTGGAAGGTCACGACCACGCCGAGATTGAGCCCACAGACGAGCACAACAAGCTGGCCGAACGGCGCGTGCGTCTGGGCCTTCTGTTGGCTGAACTGGGCCAGAAGGCCGAGGTTGAGGTCACTGATTCCGAGATGACCCAGGCGATCATGAACCAGGCACGTCAGTACCCTGGTCAGGAACGTCAGTTCTTTGAGTTCGTTCAGCAGAACGCTCAGATGCAGCAACAGCTGCGCGCGCCGATCTTCGAAGACAAAGTCATCGACTATGTCTTTGAACTGGCTCAGGTCGCGGACAAAGAAGTCAGCAAAGACGATCTGCAGAAAGCCGTTGAGGCACTGGACGAGGAGTAATCCTCATTCGCCCATCCCCATGGGCGTAAAAAATACGGAGCCGTCTGAAAAAAGACGGCTCCGCTTGGGTGGCTTTAACCTATGAGGTGAGGGGGTTAGGCCTCATGAGCAAAAGCACGGGGGGTTCTTAACAGAGCGGTCTTCTGCTCTGGCGTAAAGCGGTCTGAAAGCGCCTCGGCCAGCTTCAGGACAGACTCGACTTCGGTTTTCGATGCTGCCGAACTCATCTGTTCAACAAAGTACTTTTCCAACTGAGTCAGCGGCTGGTGGTCGTAGTTTGCGGCACTTTGCTTGGCCTTTGCGCCTTCAAACAGCTCCAGGGCCTGTTCTTCGGTCAGGAAGACATCGTGTTCAATGTCGGCGTAATCCCGAATTCCAGCGATCCGTTCATCCGAACAGTCCATAAGGGCGGCCATGGCCACAACCTTGCCCATTGGCTTGGCAGTTCCAAGATAGTCGTAAGGCGCGTTGCCGGATCGTTGCAGGACGCGGTTCATTACAGGGTCAATCACGGCAATCGAGTCCAATACGCCGGCCATCTTGGCATATTCGAACGAGCCGATCATGATCTCGCTGGTGACATAGGATACCGAGTTTTTCCCACGTCCTCGCCCAAGCTTTTTGGTGTCGACGCAAAACCGGGTTGCTTCCCAGACCTGCGCGCTGCGGATCGGCGGTTCGCCGTCCAGGATTGAATGAAAAACGTCGGACAGCATGTGTGGCCCGGTCGTTTGCAGTAGTCTCATGCACCCAACAACGTCCCCCTCGTCGTCGATGCTAACTACATGTGCTGGATGAAGGTCATCGAAATGGTCGCGTTCGCGCCCATCAACGATATTTACATCCCAACCAAGGCGGTCGCCAAAAACGCGCGCGCGCAGTTTGTACATCTCGTCCAAGACATGCTTAAACTTATACTGGTTGATACCATCAATTACGATGATCATTTCCATCCCCCTACAGTCTGGTTACCGTAAGGATGACGTTAACTAAGATTTGAGCTAAGACTATTGGGGGTTTCCCGTATTTTTTGATCTTTTTTGATTATCCTGGGGCAATTAGGCCCAATCCAATAGCTCTTCCAATGGCTTGCGGTGTTGTCAAAGCGCCCATTTTTTCACGCCCGGATCGCATGTGAACTTCAACGGTTCGGTGTGAAATCGACAGGATATCACCGATGTCCTGCTGCGATTTTCCATCCGCAACCCACTGCAGGATCTCTTTCTCTCGCGTCGAAAGAGCTGGTAAATACAGCGCTTTGGCCAGCAGGCCAGACTGCATCACGGTATCATGCGCTGTAACTGCGGCCATCTGCAGGTCCCCCATCACATGTTTCTTCAGCTTTGCCCACTCGGAATCCGAGCAATTGCGGGTCACATTCAGCAGGCCACATTCCCCGTATGGGCCACGTACCGGAACGGTTAAGCCACGGGAAGTAATACCAAAATCATGTGCATCCCGAAAAACCGAATGGAACTTTTCGTCGTGATTAAATCTGCCCCAGTCTACCGGAGCGATGCTGAGAGCAGATTGATACAAGGTCGGGTCGAAATGGTGGAAGCCTTGGCTGCCATAGTGAATCTTCCATTCGTCCGGGTAGTTGGCATATCCCTGAACGTCACCCTTTACAGGGTTAAAAGTGGCATAAGACGCGTAATCGAAGCCCAATTCATCGCAGACAGCATTAATTATGTCGGCTGCCGACTTTTCCTCGTGGTCGATCGCGGCCAAGTCTATAAGTTTCACCTGTCCAACCTTTGCGGCGGCAAATCTTTCCCCAAAGACATGCCAAATCTGTCCATTTCACCGAATACGTTGCGTCAACTGTGGTGCCTGACGCAAGCTAATTATACATATCGCTTAAGCATAATGCGTGGTTATGGCAACAGAATACCTTAGCGATTGCATAAGTCATTATTGCAACCTTTACGCTAATGACACGCTATATCCTTACCCAACGTCACTCTGACCTTAGGCCCGTTTCAACCAGCATCCCGGCGGCCTTCGCCTCGGGGTAGTAACCTTTGGCATAAAGGAAGATAGCCCGCTTCTGGTCGCCATCTGACAAGAGCCACGCCCCACGCAGGTATTTTCCGGCGAACTCCAGATTGGTGTCTGCATCCAACAAACCCTTAGCGTTGCCTTTGTACCCCATGGATCGCGCTGTCGCGGGCAGGATCTGCAGTAACCCGTAATAGGGGCTGTTGACGGCCCATGGCCGGTGCGTGCTTTCCCTTATAGCGAGCTTGTGCAACAGCTCGCGTGGCAATTCATAATGGTCAGCCCACTTGTTGATTGATGCGCGCAATTCAGGGGTCTCGTTGGGGAATAGCGGTGGATCAAAAGGGGCATTGCGAGAGCTCTGCTTGCCATCCAGGCCGCCGCAGGCAGCCAAGGCAGGTGCGCCGAGTAATGCAACAAGTAGGGCGCGGCGCGTGTAGTGGGGCATGTGTAGTCTCCGGATGGGGGTTGGGCGCATGATAGTCCCGCCGAACGCAACCGCAAGCAGACAGCCAGCCCGCGCGCTGATTTATGCCGGGTCTCGTTGCGTCATAACTTGGTACCAGAGTGTTCCGTAATTATCAGGTCGGAAAGGCGCGTCGTTAAATTTCGACCTGGAACCACATAATGATATCGGCAAACCAGATCTTGTTCTCTGTCGCGCGAAACTGAACGGTGTTGTTGATCCCCGGGTTCAGGACGGTTCCGGGAAAGGCCTCCCATAATCCCCGAATGTCGCCGCCCGATATGGACGGGCTATAAACGAAGGTGTCGTTAATTTCGATCTGAAAAGCCCCTCCGGACGGCGTTGCCCAGGCTTTGAAGGCAAGGATAGGCTTCGCGCGGTTGGTTCCGATGATCAGGTTGGAAGGGATCGGGTCGCTGAAGGTCTGGCTTTCACCGGCGTTTAAAGAAAAAGAGCCATCATTCACGACGATGTAGTTGCACAAGGATGCCATAGTGGTTTCTCCTGTCGGATCGCGATCCGCCCAGATGTGCGATCACGCAAATTGCTAATAAAATGAACTTCAAAAAAAATGCGGCTGGGGCGGCAGGGGCCGCGTGACCGTAGGATAGCATAATTTCAATCCAAATTCCTGGTCGTGCCTGACGTCACTCTTTGTCACGGTCTGGGGTTCGAACACAAAAAAAGGCCGCGCCCTTCGGCGCGGCCAATCAATCTTTCAAAGGCAGCCGGATCAGGCTTTGGCTTCGTCTTCCTCAGCCGGGGCCTCTTCGGCAACCAAATCGTCATCGTCGGAAGCTGCGGAACCGATATCGTCGAACAGTTCGGCGATTTCGAATTCAGCGGCGGCCTCTTCTTCGGCAGCCAGTTCCTGGATCGACTTGCCCGAAGCCTGCAGTTCGGCTTCTTCTTGCGAACGGGCAACGTTCATTTGGATCTTGACTTCGACCTCGGGGTGCAGCTTGACCGCCAGCGAGTGCAGGCCAAGCTCTTTGATCGGAGCGATCAGAGCAATCTGCTTTTTGTCGACGGTGAAGCCAGCCTCGGTTGCGGCATCTGCGGCGTCACGCGGGGTGACCGAACCGTACAGAGCACCAGCATCCGATGCCGAGCGGATCACGATGAATTGCTGACAGTCCAGCTTTTCAGCCAGAGATTCAGCTTCTTTCTTGGTTTCCAGGTTGCGCGCCTCAAGCTGCGCTTTTTGGGATTCGAACGACGCAATGTTGGCGTTCGAAGCGCTCAGCGCTTTGCCTTGGGGCAACAGAAAGTTGCGGGCGTAGCCAGGCTTGACGTCAACGACGTCGCCCATCTGACCCAGTTTCGCAACGCGTTCCAGCAGGATAACTTGCATATCAGTCTCTCCTTACTTCACAGCGTAGGGCAGCAGGGCGAGGAAGCGGGCGCGCTTGATAGCACGGGCCAGTTCACGCTGCTTTTTCGCCGAAACGGCGGTGATGCGCGAGGGAACGATCTTGCCACGCTCAGAGATGTAGCGCTGCAGCAGACGTGTGTCTTTGTAATCGATCTTCGGCGCGTTGTCGCCCGAGAACGGGCAGACCTTGCGGCGGCGGAAAAATGGTTTTGCGGCCATGGTATATGTCCTTTCGTCAGGCGTTGATCAGCGGCGCTCGCGGCGGCCTTCGCGCTCGTCGCGCTTCTGCATCTGGACCGAAGGGCCCTCGTTGTGCTCGTCGACCTTGATGGTCAGAACGCGCATAACGTCGTCATGCAGGCGCATCAGGCGCTCCATTTCCTGAACGGCGCCAGCTGGGGCGTCGGTCTTCAGGAAGGAATAGTGACCCTTGCGGTTCTTGTTGATCTTGTAGGCCATCGTCTTGACGCCCCAGTACTCGCTTTCGACGACGTTGCCGCCGTTGTCAGCCAGAACGGTGCCGAAATGTTCGACGAGGCTTTCTGCCTGCGCGTTGGACAGGTCCTGACGCGCGATCATTACATGCTCATACAGTGGCATGTGCACTCCTGTTTCTATCAAGGCGCATTTCAAAGGCGGGGCCGGTTCGTCCTTCGCGACCCTGCCACGAGAGGCTGCGCGATTCATAACTCTTGCGAAGGATGGCCCCATATACACCATTCGCGTCGGGGGGCAAGGGCCGTCACACATGCCTTGGTGAAGTCGCGCTATTTCCTTTGCGCTGCCCAATTCCTGACGCTTTTCGGCTCAAAGTTGTTTTGCATACCGGGAACTAACCGGACAGACCGAACCAAAGACGGCAACGTGAACTAGGGTACAGAGAAATGACCGCGATGAACACGAATACCTTCGAGAAGTCTGCGACCAGCACGACTTATGATCAATCGGTTCCAGTTCTTATCGCATTTGCGCCGAACTGGAGGGCACGCACCGTTCTGGCACGCATCGCGGGGGCGTTGTTGATCGTTGTCGCGTTTTCCATGTGGCTGATGTCTGGCGCGGTGATGGCAACCGAAGTTTGGCCGATCAAACTGGCTGCGTCGCTGACATTCTTACTGATCGGCGTCAGCCTGCTGACCATTCAGGTGCTTGATGCGCGCCCCGATGCCTATTTTGATCCGATCCGCCGCGAAGTACGCGTGCTGCAAAAGAATGAAAACGGGCGTCCTCAGACAGTACTGCGCCGCAGCTATGACACCTTGGGTGGTGCACGGTTCGATGATGATCAGGTCGAACTCTATGATGTGGACGGCAGCCTGCTGATGAAGTTGCCGCTACAATCGGCGGATGTTGGCCGAGCGCTGAAAGGCCAATTGAGCGGAAGTGTAACGATCTTCGCCTGATTTTCACTTCTGTTCATTTAGGAACAGAAATTGTTAGAGAATAAGTCTTGTGTGCCGCCCAAGGGCGGCACATTTTTGTTGTTGAGCATTCCAACTGGTTTGCACTCACAACATTTTTGGAGATAGTCATGAAATCCACCCTTCTTGCTGCTGCACTGGCCGTATCGGCGACCTCGGCGTTTGCAAGCGCCGAGAAATACGTTTTGGACCCCAGCCACAGCCAGGTTGTCTTCAACTATAACCACCTTGGTTTTTCCACCACGACTGGCATGTTCTCGGGCTTTGAAGGCGAGATCATGTTCGATCAGGAAAACCCGGCAGATTCCAGCGTGAGCGTGTCGATGCCTGTGGTCGAAATGATCACCGGCTGGAAGCCGCGCGAAGATCACTTCATGACCGAAGACTTCTTTGGTGTCGCCGAGGGTGACCTGATTTCGTTCACCTCGACCGGTATCGAAGTCACCGGTGAAAACACTGCGAACATCACCGGCGATCTGACCATGAACGGCGTGACCAAGTCGGTCGTTCTGGACGCCAAGCTGAACCAGGTTGGCGAGCATCCGATGGCGGGCAAGCCCTGGGCCGGATTTGATGCCACCACCACACTGGTCCGCAGCGAGTTTGACCTGGGCCAGTTCGCACCGTTTGTAAGCGATGAGGTCGAGATTCGCATTTCGGTGGAAGCACAGAAAGCCGAATAGGCCTGCCTAATAGACAAATAGAACCCGCCGGGACCGTCAGGCCCCGGCGGGTTTTTTTGTTCGGCTCTCTACTACTCAGCTTTGGTAGCCGTCAGTTCAACGGCTACTTTGACGGCAAAGGCCAGCGAGGCTTCGGTGGGCTGTGACGTACCGACGTCATAGTTCATACGGTTCAACTCTAGCTCACCCTGCATCATGGCAGTCCCGTCCTGCAGATCCAGCTCGAATGGCAGGACGACGCCCACGCTTTTATCCCGAATGGTCAATGTGCCGCGTGCCTCATAGGCCAAATCGGTTTTGAATAGATCTGCGGCGAAATTTGCGGTTGGGAACTGAGCGCTGTCAAAGAAATCCGACCCTAGGGCCTGCTGTGTCACGGTGCCCAGGGACAATGAGCCGATGGCGATTGTCACATCGACAGTTCCGGCCGGGCCGGGTTCCGCCGGATCGTCGAATGTGATTGCAGCGGTCCAGTCGGAAAATGCACCGCTGACAGGGCTGCCGAGCTGGGTAATCGTGATCGCCAGCGAACCTTCCTGCACCTGCCAGTCGGATTGCACCGCCTCCAATTCGGCAGATGCATGATCACCGGTCGGATGTGCCGAGTAGGCTCCGTCGAACCACCCAACGCCAAGCGCGGCGGCCCAGATGACGATTGCTGCGGCGGCGGGGGCTGGAGAGTGCCATTGGTCCGGCAGTTCCGGCAGCTCGACCCGTCCGGGCAGCATGCGGCGCAGAGTGCTGTCTTTGTCAATCACGTGATGCTTGAGCGCGCCGACGATGTGGAGCAACAACGCACCTACCAGCACCAACATCAGAACCTTGTGCAGACCTCCGGTCACTTCGGCCAGTGCGGGGGATTTTGGCACAAATGGCAGGTTCTGCCCAAACGGCCAAAGGATCGGCGCGAACCCTTCGGTGGCCGCATGGTGGATCCAACCGGTCAGGGGCACCAGAACAAGTGAGCCGTAAAGCAGCCAGTGCACGGTTTCCGCGGCAAATGCCTCGGGCTTGTTTTCAGCGTTCAGCAGGCCGGGCTTGGGCTGACTGATCGCCCACAAGATACGGGCAAGGGCCACAAAAAAGACCGTGACACCGATGGTTTTGTGAAATGAGAATAACTGGGCAGCTTGCTGCAGTTGTTCCGGTGTCGTCGAGATGGCGGGATCTTCAATCGCGTGTGCCAGTTGATTTGCAAACCAACCAATCGGGAGCGCCGTCAGAATAAGCAGGGCCGTAAGCCAGTGAAAAGTTTTGGAAATGCCACCATAGCGTTGGGCGGTGTTGGCAAGGGACATAGGGTGCGGCCTCCGGACTGTTTACTATGGCCACCCTAAGTATAGCGAAGTCGGACACAATAGCCTCTGACGCACAGATTGCGTGTCAGGATGCAGAGCTTGTGCCGCTCGTTCACTCGGTTTACACCCCATCGCAACCTAACGTCATCCAAGAGGCTGCAATGACACGCGCGTTCGTTTTCCCGGGGCAGGGCGCCCAAACTATCGGTATGGGTAAAGCACTGGCCGAGGCCTATCCGGCTTCTCAGGCTGTTTTCGACGAGGTCGACGAAGCGCTGGGTGAAAAGCTGAGCGACCTAATCTGGGAAGGTGACATTGCCGAACTGACGCTGACGCAGAATGCGCAGCCTGCGCTGATGGCGACCTCGATTGCTACAATGCGCGCGTTGGAGGCCGAAGGCGTTGCCGTGACGGGTGCGGCATTTGTCGCCGGGCATTCGCTGGGCGAATACTCGGCCTTGGCGGCTGCCGGCTCACTTTCGGTTGCGGACACAGCGCGCCTGTTGCGGACGCGTGGCCAGGCCATGCAAAGCGCGGTTCCCGTGGGTGAGGGGGCAATGGCCGCCATTTTGGGACTGGATCTCGAGGCCGTTCGCGCCGTTGCAGAAGAGGCTGCGCAGGGCGAGGTCTGTCAGGCGGCGAATGACAATGACCCCACACAAGTTGTTGTTTCGGGCGCGAAGGCCGCCGTGGAACGCGCGGCTGAGATTGCCAAGGAAAAAGGTGCCAAGCGCGCCGTGATGCTGCCCGTGAGTGCTCCGTTCCATTGCGCGCTGATGCAGCCGGCTGCCGATGTGATGGCCGAGGCGTTGGCCGCGGTTAAGATCAAAGCCCCGGCGGTTCCGCTGGTCGCCAATGTGCGCGCTGAGGCCGTCAGCGATCCGGACCTGATCCGTCCGTTGCTGGTCGAGCAGATAACCGGTTCTGTGCGCTGGCGCGAAAGCGTGCTGTATATGGCGGCGCAAGGCGTGACCGAGACATGGGAGATCGGCGCAGGCAAGGCGTTGTCGGGCATGATCCGCAAGATCGACCGTGCGATTGCCGGTAAGGCTGTTGGCACGCCGGACGACGTGCAGAATGTGGTTAAGAGCGAATCATAAGAACAACGTGCGACGCAAGTTGCGCTGCAAAGGGAAGATCGAATGTTTGATTTGACAGGTAAGAATGCGTTGATCACCGGTGCGTCCGGCGGGATTGGCGGCGAGATTGCGCGCGTGCTGCACGGTGCGGGGGCTACGGTTGCGTTGTCCGGCACACGCGTGGAACCCCTCGAGGCATTGGCCGCCGAATTGGGTGAGCGGGCGCATGTCCTGCCATGTAACCTGAGCGACGGCGAAGCTGTTTCCGCACTGCCAAAGCAGGCGGCGGAGGCGATGGGGTCGGTTGATATCTTGGTCAACAACGCTGGGATTACCCGGGACAACCTGTTCATGCGTATGTCGGATGACGAATGGCAGAGCGTGATCGACGTGAACATGACCTCGACCGCCAAGCTGTGCAAAGGCGTGCTGCGGGGTATGATGAAGGCGCGCTGGGGTCGGATCATCAACATCTCATCCGTCGTCGGTGCCACCGGGAACCCCGGTCAGGCAAACTATGCAGCGTCCAAGGCAGGTATGGTAGGCATGACCAAATCCCTGGCCTATGAGGTTGCCAGCCGCGGGATCACAGCAAATGCAGTTGCTCCGGGCTTTATCACCACGGCCATGACCGACAAGCTGACCGACGATCAGAAATCGGGCATTTTGGGGCAGGTTCCGGCTGGTCGCATGGGTGATGCATCGGAAATTGGGGCGGCTGTTCTGTATCTTGCCAGCCCCGAAGCCGGATATGTTACCGGAACCACCTTGCATGTTAACGGCGGTATGGCCATGTTGTGAGCGCGGACAGGGGCAGGTGCGAAAGCGTTTGCCTCGCGCGTTGTCTATGCTATAGGCGGCGCATAAATGCTGGGGTCGACCAAATGGTCGGCCTTCTACTTTCCCGGTCATCCGGGACCCAACCGCCCGCACCGGGCAAATCAAAGCCAGCCTGAGCGGGCAAGGGCAGAACCGGGCACTAGGCCCTGAAAACGGAATGAGGAATAGACATGAGCGACGTCGCAGATCGCGTTAAAAAGATCGTTGTTGAGCACCTGGGTGTTGAAGAAGACAAAGTGACCGAAAACGCGTCCTTCATCGACGATCTTGGCGCAGACAGCCTGGACACTGTTGAGCTGGTTATGGCCTTCGAAGAAGAGTTCGGCATCGAAATCCCCGATGACGCAGCCGAGACCATCCAGACATTTGGCGACGCCGTCAAATTCATCTCAGAAGCTTCCTAAAGCTTCGAAATAATCAAAAAGCGGCGCTTCCGGGCAACGGAGGCGCCGTTTTTTTGTGCCTTGTTCAATTCTGCCTTGCAAGGTGCCGTATTCGTTCGCAACCTTTTGCCCGAGGCACATAATTCAAAGCGGGCAGGGCATGATACGATCCACCCCTATGATCAATACGGCCCGTTTGACGCTGTGCGCCATGCGGCCAGAAGATTTCAACCGGTTCGCTGAGATTTGGCGCAACCCATGCATCGTGCGACACATCGGCGGCGAGCCACGGTCGCGCGGAGAGGCTTGGGATTCATTCCTTCGAAATGCCGGGCACTGGCAAATGGCCGGTTTCGGGCAATGGGCCGTGGTCCAGCAGTCGAATCGCCAGATGGTCGGTCAGGCGGGGTTCTTTTACGGTAACCGTTCGATTGGCGAGGATTTCGACAGTTTCCCGGAGGCCGGATGGATTCTGGTCCCCGAGGCACAGGGACAGGGATTGGGGCTGGAGGCGGCACAAGCCGCGCATGATTGGTTTGACCGGATCATGCCCGGTCCGTTGGTCGCGATGGTGAATTCGGCGAACTCGGTCTCGCGCAATCTGGCGGGCAAGCTGGGCTATACCCCGATGCGCGAATGTGCGTTCAACGGCAGCGACGTCACGCTTATGCGTCGCAACGGACCGCCGCCGCGACACTGACAATTTGAGACTTCCTGAATGCCGCAAACCGGCCGTAGTTTGCCGATCCTGGTAATAACGGACCGATCTTCCGCGTGTATGGTACTCTGGAATTGCAGAGCGATTGAGCGGAGGAGAATGCTCATGAGGATTTACCCCACGATGGAATTGCAGAACGGCCGGTGTGTAACACTGGACAAAGGCCGTCTGGACGACGCGATGATCTGGCATGTGAATCCGGCGGACACGGCACGCAGCTGGTCTGCAGCCGGTGCCATGTGGATGCACCTGACGGATTTCGATGCGATCGAAGGCCGCGATACTAACGCCGAATTGGTCGAGGAAATTATCCGCACGTCCGAGATGTCGGTGCAACTGGCCGGCGGAATGCGGACACGGGAACAGGTCGAGTACTGGATCGACAAAGGCGCGGGACGGATCGTGATTGGCACACTGGCGGCTTGGGATCCGAATCTGGTCAAAGAACTGGCCAAGCTTTATCCGGACCAGATCGTTCTGGCCGTGGATGTCTGGCAAGGTCAGGTCATGACTGAAGGCTGGCGCAGTCAGAGTGCGTTTACGCCCGAAGCGTTTATTCAAGCGTTCGAGGGCACGCCCTTTGCGGCGATTCTGGTGACCGATATTGACAGCGACATCGAAGACGTCGATGCGCAGTTGGGTCTGATCTCGGGTCTTGCACAGCTGTCACGCACGCCGGTTATTGCCAGCGGTGTCGTTCGGACATCAGATGACATCTCGCGTCTGGCCTATGTGCACAACATCTCGGGCGCATTGGTTGGGCGGGCTTTGTTCCGCAAAACGATTGACTTGGCAGACGCGCTTAACGTGGCCGAGCAGGCCCACGAGCCGGTCGCTGAATTCCAGTAATCCTGTCTTGCACGTCATTGCCCCGGCCTTTCAATTCCGTGAAAGGGCCGGGGCAATTTGTTTTGGTACAAGCCGCACAGACGGACCGTCCGGCGAAATGGTGCCGGGTGGGAATGTGCCGTTGCTCTTGCCCCCGGACCCCGGGCCGGGGTATGAGCGGTTCTCAAATAGGAAGCAGGCAAGAGGCATTTCATGCGCAGAGTCGTTGTAACCGGTCTGGGATTGGTCACTCCTTTGGCCAGCGGGGTCGAGAAATCTTGGTCGCGGCTGTTGGATGGGGAATCCGGCGCGGGCCCGATCACGAAATTTGATGCCGAAGCAAGCGGTGTCACCACGACCTATGCCTGCGAAGTTCCGCGCGGCGATGGAACTGAAGGGACATTCAATCCCAACGATTGGTTGTCGCCAAAAGAGCAACGCAAGATCGAAGACTTTATCCTGTATTCGATCGCTGCCGCTGACATGGCTTGTCAGGATGCAAACTGGCTGCCCGAGGATGAAGAGGACCGCCTGCGTACAGGTGTCCTGATCGGATCGGGTATCGGCGGGCTGGGCTCTATTGCTGAAACGGCGAACCTGATCCGCGACAAAGGTCCGCGCCGTGTATCGCCGTTCTTTATCCCAGGCGCACTGATCAATCTGGCGTCCGGTCAGGTTTCGATCCGCCACGGGTTCAAGGGCCCCAACCACTCGGTCGTGACGGCTTGTTCGACAGGTGCGCATGCAATCGGCGACGCCAGCCGCATCATTCGCGCAGGCGACGCGGAAGTCATGGTTGCTGGTGGCGGCGAAGGCTGCATCTGCGAGATCGGTATCGCTGGCTTTAACGCGTGCAAGGCGCTGTCGACCAAATATGCCGACGATCCGAAGAAAGCCAGCCGCCCATATGACGTGGATCGTGACGGCTTTGTCATGGGCGAGGGCGCAGGCATCGTGGTTCTGGAAGAATACGAGCACGCCAATGCGCGCGGTGCGAAGATCTATGCCGAAGTACTGGGTTACGGCATGTCCGGCGACGCTTATCACATCACTGCACCGTCCGAGGATGGTGATGGCGCTGAGCGTTCCATGAAGGCCGCATTGCGCAGCGCCGGTTTGGAGCCTTCGGATCTGGACTATATCAACGCGCATGGCACATCGACCATGGCGGATACGATCGAACTGGGCGCAGTTGAGCGCCTGTTAGGTGATCACGCCAGCAAGGCTACCATGACCTCGACCAAATCGGCCACCGGTCACCTTTTGGGTGCGGCGGGCGCTATCGAGGCTATTTTCTCGATCCTGGCGATCCGTGATCAGGTGGCTCCGCCGACGATCAATCTGGATAACCCAGCCGTTGAAACTCCGATTGATCTGGCACCCAACGCCAAGCGTGAGCGTGAGATCAATGTGGCGTTGTCGAATTCGTTCGGCTTTGGCGGCACCAATGCCAGCGTGATCTTCGGAAAGGTCAGCTAAATGTTGCGGGCTCTTGCTTCGAACGCGCTGACTCTGCTGATTGTAGGCTTGTTCCTAATGGGCGGGCTGGTTGTGTGGGGGCAGTCGCAATACAAGGCCGAGGGTCCGCTGGAATCCGCCATGTGCCTGCAGGTCAGAAGCGGGTCGAATATGACCCGTGTCAGCCAAGAGCTTGAAGATGACGGAGCCATCAGCAGCGCCATGATCTTTCGCATGGCGGCGGACTACACGGATAAATCGCAGCAACTGAAAGCCGGTAGCTTTCTGGTGCGCGAAGGTGCGTCGATGGAGCAGATCATCGATGAGATCACCAGCAGCGGTGCCAGCACCTGCGGGTCCGAGATTGAATACCGTATCGGTGTCACGCGCATCCAGACCCGGGTACGCGAGTTGGACCCGGCAACGCTGGAATTTGTCGAGATCGCATCGTTTGATGTGACCGACGAGGAAATTCCTGCCGAATACGGTCAGAAGCGCGAAGAGGCCGATACCCGATACCGTGTGTCCGTTGCCGAGGGCGTGACCTCTTGGCAGGTGGCGCAAGGCTTGCAGGCGATTGAACCGCTGACAGGTGAGATTGCCGAGATCCCGGCCGAAGGGATGTTGGCGCCTGACAGCTATGATTTGGCACTGGGTGATGACCGGACGGCCGTTCTGCAGGCGATGCAAGACAAGCAACAATTGCGCATCAACGCAGTGTGGGAGAACCGCCAAGGCGACCTTCCCATCAGCAGCCCAGAGGAAATGCTGATCCTTGCGTCGATCATCGAAAAGGAAACCGGTGTTCCCAATGAACGCGGGCAGGTCGCAAGCGTCTTTGTGAACCGGCTTGAGCAAGGCATGAAGCTGCAGACTGACCCGACGGTCATCTATGGCGTCACCAAGGGTCAAGGCACGCTGGGGCGCGGTCTGCGTCGCAGTGAGCTGCGCCGTGCAACGCCTTGGAATACTTATGTGATAGACGGTTTGCCGCCGACACCCATTGCCAACCCAGGTCTGGCCAGCCTTGAGGCTGCCGTTGCCCCGGAAGAGACCAACTTTGTCTTCTTTGTTGCGGATGGCACCGGGGGGCACGCATTCGCGGAAACCTTGCAGGAACACAATCGGAACGTCGCCAAGTGGCGTGAGATTGAGGCAGAGAGAAACAGCTCAAGCAACTAAGAAAAAGGCCGCGTCGAAAAACGCGGCCTTTTTTCTTTTTGTCATGCGGCGGGACGTCCGCGTGGACGACGACGTTTCGAAAACGCGGGCTTCGATGTCGAATTTGCCCCCTGCGGTTTTCGTCCCCGGAACCCTCCGCGATTGCGGGTTTTCTTGGGTTCGGAAAATTCGGGCATGGTGCCGCTGGCGACCGGAATTTCGATCTTCATCAGCTTCTGAATCTGGCGCAGCTGATCCACCTCGTCCGGTGAGCAAAATGCGATTGCTTCACCTTCGCGACCAGCACGGGCTGTGCGCCCGATACGGTGGACATAGTTGTCGGGCACCTCGGGCAGGTCATAGTTGATCACATAGGCAACACCTGGAATGTCGATGCCACGCGCGGCCACGTCGGTCGCGACCAATACGTTGATCTCTCCGGCCCGGAACGCCTTGATTGCGCGGTCGCGTTGTCCCTGGCTTTTGTTGCCGTGGATTGAGGCCGCGTTGAAACCATCGGCCACAAGGCCTTTCATCAGTTTCTCGGCACCGTGTTTGGTACGGGAAAACACCAAGGTCAGAGCTTCCATGTCAGCGGACAGAATTTCGCGGAGTTTCCGCGGTTTGCCGGCCCTATCGACGAAATGCACAGACTGCGTGATCTTGTCAGCCGCTTTACCTGGAGGCGAGACCTGCACCCGCTGTGGGTTGGTCAGATAGGATTGGCTGAGTTCCTCCATCTGCTTCGGCATAGTGGCCGAAAACAGCATGGTTTGACGCGGCGTGCCCAGCTTGGGTGCGATTTTGCGCAGGGCGTGGATAAAACCCATGTCCAGCATCTGGTCGGCCTCATCCAGTACAAGATGTCGCACCGAGCCGAGGTCAACAGCACCACGTTCCATCAGGTCGATCAAACGCCCGGGCGTGGCGACCAGAATGTCGGTGCCGCGCGACAGGAACGAAATCTGTCTGCCGATCGACTGGCCACCGACGACGGTGGCCACGCGCAGCTTGGTCTTGTCGGTCAGGTTGCGCAGGCTATCCGCGATCTGGTTGACCAGCTCGCGGGTGGGGGCAAGGATCAGCGCCTTGGCGGTTTTGGGCGCGGGCTTGCCGGACTGCGCCAACAAGTGGTCGATCAGCGGCAGCCCGAAGGCCAGCGTCTTACCGGTGCCGGTCTGCGCCAGGCCCAGGATGTCGTGACCGTTCAGCGCCAGCGGGATGGCCTGGTTCTGAATAGGGGTCGGTTGTGAGAAATTGGCACGTTTCAGTGCATCGTTGAGGGCTGGTGCAAGACCCAGCATGTCGAAGTCGAACAAATAACTATCCTTTGTAATCCGCAAGGCGATAGCCGTACGGACAAGACGTGTCTGGCCACGCAGCGCGTGACCGGCAGGGTTTCCGCTAAACCTCGGGACGTGCAGGCGAACCCTGCGCCATCTGGCGTCGCGTCAAGAACCCTGCGTGAATGGGAACTAGGAGAAGTAGTGATGCGCTGTGGGGTCTGCTGCGACCGTCAATGCTCACGCGTCAGCGCTGTCTTAAGGTGGCACATGCTAGTTTTGTTAACAATTGTCAAGGCATGAATTGCGAAGTGGGAACATGTACCTGCTGCGGCCGTCAGAGAACGGATTGTTCAAATAGAAAAACCTTGTCCGGCCGGGCTTTAAAATCGCGAGGTGCTTCTTGGCTTTCATAACATCGGTAAATATCCGATCCTTAGGGGAGATGATTTTTTGTGTATTACCAAAAAAGGAATCCATAAATGTGCGTGAAAATACTTGTAGCTTCCACTTTGACCGTGGTTCTAGCCGCGTCTTCAGCAATTGCACGCTCTAGGATCGTCTATGAAACGGCAGACGGATCCTTCCTCACGGGGAGGACGCTTGACTGGTTCGAAGATACTTCAACAGATATTTGGGCCTTCCCGCGGGGCATGGACCGTGACGGTGGTGCCGGAGAGAATTCGGTCGAATGGACATCCAAAT
Organism: Ruegeria sp. Alg231-54; assembly: GCF_900143525.1. Lineage (GTDB taxonomy): Bacteria > Pseudomonadota > Alphaproteobacteria > Rhodobacterales > Rhodobacteraceae > Ruegeria. The sequence goes on from NZ_FREZ01000005.1 coordinate 210,919, forward strand.
ACGGTTCTGTCGTGGCAACGATCTATGACGGAGCAACTGTTGACGGCATGAATGATGGCGGGCTGGTCGGCAATGCTCTCTATCTTGCCGAAGCGGATTACGGGACGGAAAATGCCGGAGACAAACCTCTCATTTCTGTTGGAGGGTGGTTGCAGTATTTTCTGGATAACCTTGCAACAGGTGAAGAAGCCGTTGCAGCTATGGAGCAAGAGCCATTTGTGATTGTAGCGCCGATGTTGCCCAGCGGACATGAGGCAGGGGGGCATATTGCGCTTTCTGATGCGTCTGGTGACAGTGCAATATTCGAGTATCTCGATGGCGAGTTGGTTATCCACCATGGCCGCGAATTTACTGTCATGACGAACTCTCCTACTTTTAACGAACAACTCGCTATCACCACTTATTGGGGTGAAGTTAACGGTCTTTCGTTTTTGCCCGGAACCCATCGGTCTTCCGACCGGTTTGCGCGGTTGAGTTGGAATCTGAATGCCGTTCTCTCGTTCGAAGACAAAAACGATGCGACGGCAGCGGTGTTCTCTCTTGTGCGATCAATTTCCGTACCATTTGGTGTGACGGACCCGGAGCGCCCAAACATCGCATCAACAACCTGGCGTACGGTCGCTGATCATGAGCTGGGTCGTTACTACTATGAGAGCGTGTTCAGCCCAACATTGTTTTGGGTGGATATCGAAAATCTTGATCTCTCCGATGGGGCTTCTACCCTGAAACTGGAACTTGGCGAAAAGCCCATCCTTGCGGGCGAGGTTTCGGCCAGCTTTGAACCCTCCGAGCCATTTCTTTTTCTCGGCGGTACGTAACGTTGTAATCACGGAGCTCAACCACTGACGCCCGTCTGCCACATGGCCCTATCAGTAAAGGTCTCTTAACTATCAGCGCACGTTACCCGTTGCGCCGTTGTTGCGCAACGCATTGACTTTGCGGACTTTCTCGCGTATAAGTTGTGTCATGCTAGAAGAGGTGGGCGACGGCCCCGGGGCGACCCGGTGGCCGTTTTTCGTTTCTCTCGTGCGGAGATCACTCACGCATGAGGTCACAGGCACACATGACTTTGATTACCCCGGAAGAGCGGATGTCCCAGACGGCTGATTTGTTGCAGTCGCTTGAGAGATCCATTCGCGATCTGCGCCAAGCAGCGGAAGAACTGCGCAGGCAGATCGGTGCCGGGGAGGATGCAGATCTTGCTGGTTCAGCCAAGCAACTCGGGCAGTTAGAGGGGCTGATCCGAAGTTGTCAGAAAGTGGAGACAAGCTTTGTCGAACAACATCACAGACAAGCCGGAATTGCCCAAGGGGGATATGCGCTCGACCTTGAGAGCGCTCGATTTGAGATTGGGTGCAGGCTGGCTCGCCTCCGCGCCTGCTGCGGTTCGGGACAGATTTCTGAGTGAGATCGGGGAGGGGGGGCTGTGCGCCCTCCCTTTCCTGTTCGAGTTCTGGGCGCTGCCGCATCAGTTGCCGCCCGAAGGCGACTGGCGGTCTTGGGTCATCATGGGGGGGCGTGGGGCTGGTAAGACGCGGGCCGGGGCCGAATGGTTGCGACAGGTGGTCGAGGGGTCTTTGCCCTTGGATCGCGGCGAGGCGCGTCGTGTGGCGTTGGTGGGTGAGACCTTTGATCAGGTGCGCGATGTGATGATCTTTGGCGATAGCGGGATTTTACAGTGTTCGCCGCCGGATCGGCGACCTGTTTGGAAGGCGTCCGAACGGAAACTGGTCTGGCCCAACGGGGCCGAGGCGCAAGCGTTTTCGGCGCATGATCCCGAAGGGCTGAGGGGGCCTCAGTTCGATGCGGCCTGGGTGGATGAGCTGGCCAAGTGGAAGAAGGCTGGCGAGACCTGGGATATGCTGCAATTTGCGCTGCGCTTGGGTGAGCGGCCTCGGGTCTGTGTGACGACCACGCCTAGGAATGTGAAGGTCTTGAAGGAATTGCTGGCATCTCCGTCCACCGTGCAAACCCATGCGCCGACTGAGGCGAACCGGGCTAACCTGGCGGACTCGTTTCTGGCCGAAGTGCGGGCGCGCTATGCGGGCACGCGGCTGGGGCGGCAGGAGTTGGACGGGGTGCTGTTGTCGGATGCCGAGGGGGCGTTGTGGACCGGGGCGATGCTGGACGCGGCGCGAGTTGAGAATGTACCTGATTTGGACCGTATAGTAGTGGCGCTGGACCCAGCGGTGACTGCTGGGTCGAATGCGGATGCCTGCGGGATCGTTGTCGTGGGCGCACAAGTGCAAGGGCCGCCCGAGGAGTGGCGCGCCTATTTGCTGGCCGACCGGACGGTGCAGGGCGTTGGCCCGGCGGGCTGGGCGCAGGCGGCGATTGACGCGATGGACGAGTTCGGGGCGGAACGGCTGGTGGCTGAGGTCAATCAGGGCGGGCAACTGGTGGAAGAGGTTGTGCGACAGGTGGACCCTCTGGTGCCTTATCGCGCGGTGCGGGCGTCGCGCGGCAAGGTGGCACGGGCCGAGCCCGTGGCGGCGTTGTACGAGCAGGGGCGGGTCAGCCATGTGGCCGGGCTGGACGCGCTGGAGGAGCAGATGTGCCAGATGACCGCGCGCGGGTTCGAGGGGCAGGGCTCGTCCGACCGGGTCGACGCGCTGGTCTGGGCGCTGCATGAGTTGGTTGTGGGGCCTGCGGGGGCGTATCGGCGGCCGAGGGTAAGGGCGTTGTGAAGGCAAGGGCTTGAAATCCATACTTTTGAGGTCGCTTTAGGACCGCTAGGATTTCTTCAACTGTAGGGTGATTTTTTTGCGTTTAAACAGCCTGCAATTTGAGTTTGCTTAGCTATCTTGGGTTTTAATGCTCACAATCGAATTGAACCAAAAACTTGTAGCCCTCTCATGCAAATTCCGTCGAGGCACCCGTGAAGAAGAAATTGACTCTGCTGGCGATTGGTTCGGGCATACTTTACTTTGTTCTCGCCATCTATTTCCTCGGCCACGCGATGTGGGACTTCCACGATGACGCCAATAACTTTGGTCTAGCCTATAAGTTCTTCGTTGCGAAAGCTTGCGCAGTAATTGCCTCGCTGCTCATGACGTCAGTCTTGTTCGGTTTTACCGAAAGGTTTGTTTTTGCGCCGCTAGTAATCTTTGTAAGCGGAGCAATGGTGCTGCTAGTCGGCTATTATGTGGTCAAAGACGAACCTTGGAGGTTCCAGCATATCGGAAGCGAAGGATACAGGGTGCCGCGTTCATACGCCGTAGGTTTGGACTATGGACCGCCGGGAGGTGGATTGCGGGTGGTGTACTGTGCCCATGATTTTGGCGGGGGCCGTAGACCGGATGACAAAAAGTGCGAACGTACGGGTTTTAGTATCCGACACACGAGTTCTCCGTTTTATCGTGAACTCAGCCGGAAACGTGAAGTTTCGTGTAACACATATAGCGATGGGGAAAAGTGCCGCGTTGCAACTGACACTGAGCTTGGACAACTCAACTACGCAATCAAATCCCCATCCATCGCCCCCGAAGACGCCGAAGAACTTGAAGGCCGTTTGCTAAATCTATTGCGCGGCTGGCGGCTCGAGAGTGAATCCAGTAATTCCCAACACTGAACGTCGCAACCCGTTGCCCACCCCCCGTACGCCCCGTTCCCAAGCCCTAAACTTCTTTCCGTCATAACTCCTTTCAACAAGCCGGGCAGAGCGGCGGCAGAAAGGAGCACAGATGGTATTCGATTTCTTGCGTCGTGGATCGGCTGATGAGGCGCCCGAGGCGAAGGCGAGCGCGGCGGGGCCGGTGGTGGCGTGGCAGACGGGCGGGCGCGCGGCGTGGAGCCCCAGAGATGCGGTGTCGCTGACGCGGACTGGGTTTTCGGGGAACCCGGTGGGGTTTCGCTCGGTCAAGTTGATTGCCGAGGCGGCAGCCGCTTTGCCTCTGGTGCTGCAGGATCAGGCGCAGCGCTATGATGTGCATCCGATCATATCCCTAATTCGCCGTCCGAATGCGGCGCAGGGGCGGGCGGAGTTGATGGAGGCTCTGTTCGGACAGTTGTTGCTGTCGGGGAACGCCTATGTCGAGGCGGCACAGGCCGAGGATGGATTGCCGATTGAACTGCACGTCCTGCGCTCGGACCGGATGAGTGTGGTGCCGGGGGCGGATGGGTGGCCCAAGGCGTATGACTATACGGCGGGCGGCAAGACGCATCGTTTCCCGGCTGATGCGATCTGTCATATCAAATTATTCCACCCGCAAGACGACCACTATGGGTTCTCGCCGATGCAAGCTGCGGCGATGGCGATTGATGTGCATAACAGCGCGTCGCGGTGGTCGAAATCATTGCTGGACAATGCTGCGCGGCCTTCGGGCGCGTTGGTGTGGAAAGGCGGCGATGGACATGGGGTGATGGCCGAGGATCAATTCCGCCGCTTGTCCGATGAGATTGAGCAGAACTATCGCGGGGCGCGCAATGCAGGCCGTCCGATGGTTCTGGAAGGGGGGCTCGATTGGAAGCCGATGGGTTTCTCACCCTCTGACATGGAGTTTCAAAAGACCAAGGAAGCCGCCGCCCGCGAGATCGCGCTGGCCTTTGGGGTCCCGCCGATGCTGCTGGGGATCCAAGGCGACGCGACCTATTCGAACTATCAGGAGGCCAACCGGGCGTTTTACCGCCTGACCGTTCTGCCCCTGGTGACGCGGGTGGCGGCGGCGGTGTCGGAATGGTTGGCGGGCTTTACTGGCGAAGAACTGGTGTTGAAACCCGACCTAGATCAGGTGCCGGCGCTGTCGGCGGAGCGGGATGCGCAATGGGCGCGAGTCAACGGTGCCGAGTTCCTGACAGACGCTGAAAAACGCGGGATGCTGGGGCTGCCGGAGCGTGCAGATGGCTGAGGGGTATCCGCCGTTTGACTGTGCGCCGGGCCTGCGCTTGGCTGCGCATGAACGGGTGGCCGAGATTCAGCACGCGCATCTATGCAGGCGGCTGGATCAGATCGAAGAGATGATGGAGCGGCTGGAGAAACGGTTGTGGCTGACGGTCTATGGAGTCGTTGCGGTGATCCTGGCGCAAGCGTTTCAGTCAATTCTGGTGGTGTCGCCATGAATTCAGAGGCTTATGAGGAGGTGTTCATGGATTTAGAACACAAGTTTGCGCGGTTTAGCGATGGATTGTCGGTGACCGAGGACGCGGTGATCGAGGGTTATGCCAGCCTGTTTGGGCAGGTCGATCAAGGGAGCGATGTGGTGCAGAAAGGCGCCTATCGCAGGTCGTTGGCCGGGCTGAAGGCGGCAGGTCAGCGGGTCAAGATGCTGTGGCAGCACAACCCGGCGCAGCCCATCGGTGTTTGGGACGACGTGCGCGAGGATGAGCGCGGGCTTTGGGTCAAGGGACGTATGTTGGAAAGCACGCAGAAAGGTCGTGAAGCCGCGGAATTGATCCGGGCCGGGGCCATTGATGGGCTGTCGATCGGCTATCGTACCAAACGAGCCATAAAAAATGAAAAGGGCCATCGGGTCCTGACCGAACTGGAGCTGTGGGAGGTGTCGCTTGTGACTTTTCCGATGCTGCCCAGTGCGCGGGTGGCGGCAAAGGGGTCGACCCCGGACGCCGAGGACACCCTGCGCTGTATTGCCGAGGTGTTTGATCACGCCCGGCAGGAGCTGGCGCGAACCTAGCGCGCCTCAAACCCACTCATACAAGGAAGTGCTGATGAGCAAGACCGAGACCCCGGCCTTGACCGGAGAGGGTGTGCCCCTGGTTCAAGAGGTGAAGCAGGCGATGACTGGCTTCGTGAACGAATTCAAGGGCCTGAAGGCTGAAGTTAAAACAAAACTGCAACAGACAGAAGAGCGACTTACCATGCTGGATCGTAAATCAATCATCGCGGCGCGCCCGCATCTTGCGGCATCAATCGAGGACGGTGCGCCGCATCAGAAGGCTTTCGACGCCTATGTAAGATGCGGTGACGATGACGGCCTGCGTGGTCTTGATATGGAAGCCAAATCGCTGTCCAGCGCCGTTAACAGCGATGGCGGATATCTGGTCGATCCGCAAACCGCCGAGATGATCAAGTCGGTGCTGAAATCCACGGCCTCGATCCGTTCGATCGCTTCGGTAGTGAATGTCGAGGCAAATTCGTTCGACGTGTTGATCGACCACACCGACGTGGGCGCCGGCTGGGCGGATGAAAGCTCAGCGGCCACCGAGACAGCGACCCCGTCAATTGATCGAATCTCGATTGCCCTGCACGAGCTGAGCGCGCTGCCCAAGGCGTCGCAACGTTTGCTGGATGACGGCGCGTTTGATGTCGAGGGATGGCTGGCCGGTCGTATTGCTGACAAGTTTGCCCGTGCCGAAGCGGCGGCGTTCATCTCGGGCGATGGCGCGGACAAACCCAACGGCATTCTGAACCATGCCAAGGTCGACAATGATGTCTGGACCTGGGGCAATCTGGGCTATGTCCCGACCGGCATTGACGGTGGTGTCGATGCGGATGCGATTGTCGATGTGGTCTATGCGCTGGGCGCGCAATACCGCGTCAATGGAACTTTCGTGATGAATTCAAAAACCGCCGGTGTGATCCGCAAGCTGAAAGACAGCGATGGTCGCTTCCTCTGGTCTGACGGTCTGGCTGCGGGTGAGCCTGCACGCCTGATGGGGTATCCGGTGCTGATTGCCGAGGATATGCCGGATGCGGGCACCGATAGCTTCTCGATCGCATTCGGTGACTTCCAGGCCGGTTACACCATTGCCGAACGACCTGATCTGCGTGTCTTGCGCGATCCGTTCAGCGCCAAGCCGCACGTTCTGTTCTATGCGACCAAGCGCGTGGGCGGCGACGTGAGCGACTTTGCCGCGATCAAGCTAGTGAAATTCGGCACCGCCTAAGCGGTGACGGATCCGGGGGGCAATTGGCCCCTCGGGCGCGGGCGCGGGCCGGGGTGAGATCCCCTGCGTTGTCTAGCTGCTCCCCTCCGTCCGAGCAACGTGGGGCGGCGCGTGCCCGTCATTTTCCTGAGTGAGGCCCCCGGAGGGGTCCGAGATTGCGGAGTGAATGGATGATGTTGATCGAAGAAACCGCCATCGCGGATGCGGCGCTGCCGGTGGATCAGTTTAAGGCGCATCTGCGGCTGGGCACGGGCTTTGCCGAAGACAGCGTACAGGACGATGTGCTGAAAGGTTTTCTGCGCGCAGCCGCTGCGGCAATCGAAGCGCGCACAGGCAAGGTTTTGATCGAGCGCGATTTTTCCTGGAGCCTGACCGTCTGGCGAAACCAGTCGGGAGAGGTGCTGCCGGTGGCTCCGGTCACCGACGTCAAGAGTGTGACTCTGGCAGATGCAGAAGGTGCAGAGACTGTCGTCGCCCCGGATAGATACCGGTTGGAAAAAGATGCTCAGCGCCCCCGGTTACGCCCCGTGGGGCCACTGATGCCGAAGATGTCAAAGGGTAGTTCTATCAGGATCGTCTTTGCCGCTGATAACCGGCTCAGAGGTGCCGCATGCGCCTCACCTAGCTGTGTCCGCCGACCCCTGGCCTAGCAGCGCCGCAGTGTATTCGGCCGTGAATGATGAGGATTATACCTTGCAAGAGGTTATCTCGGCGCAGGCCGTTATCGGGTTTACTCAATCGCCTTTGCGGCGCGCCGGCGTGGGGGTTTGTGACGACGGTGCGCCGCTGCGCGTCAGGCTGGTCGATGGCTTGCTGGAATCGCGCCCGCGCGACGCTTTGTTGAATGGTGCCAATCTGGTCGCAATAGGGGACGGGACGCTCGGCAACTGGGAACTGTTCCAGTTCGCCAGCGCCGAACTTGTGGGTCAGGGGACCTACGCCCTATCGGGGCGCCTGCGTGGGCAATTGGGGACGGACAGTGTCATGCCTAAAACCTAGCCTGAAGGTTCAACTTTTATCTTGCTGGATGAAAGAGTGTTCCAAACCGGGCTGTTTCGGTCTGAAAGGCGGGTGGCGAAACACTATCGCATCGGACCCGGAACGCGTGCCTATGACGATCCTTCTTTCCTCCACCAGGTTCACGCCTTCGACGGCAACGGACTTCGGCCATATGCTCCGGTGCATGTCAAATCGGCGAAAATCGGAGCGGGTGACGAAATTTCGTGGATCCGTCGAACCCGGCTGGATGGCGATGGCTGGGATGGATTTGACGTGCCGCTGGGGGAAGAGACTGAATCCTATCTGGTGAAAATCAGGATCAACGGGTCAGTAATACGCGAACAGGTTACGTCAGAGCCGCGCTGGACATACCCATCAACGATGAAGGCCGCAGATGGCGTAACCGGCACTTACGAGGTTGATGTTGCACAGATCTCTGCCAGCTACGGGCCGGGTTCCGCCGCACGTCTTCTGGTTGGATAAGGCACGTATGCGTCCTGTTTTGCACGGCGATGTAAGTGCCGCGGCGCGGGTATTGCTGAACGCGCCGCCTTCCGACCGGGAACGCCTGTGCACCAGAATGATCAACGAAGCTGAACTGGCCGACATCTATGTCGGCCATACAGGCCGGCTACACCCGCTGTTTGGCAATGGCTCATTGATGACAGTGGCCCGAACCCGGCCATTGGCCAATGAGCCAAGCTTTGACGATTTGCAATATTGCCAGTGTTTTGAGATGGTTCTGCGATGCCTGGTTCAATTCCGCGTTACCCGGATGCGCAGCTGACGCACTTGCTGGCCGCCGGATCAAGGTTCAGACGACCAACCGGAATCTCTTCGCCGCAATCCTCGCAATACCCGAATTCACCATCTTTGATCCGGGTCAGGGCCACTGACAATCGGCGTGTTTCGATATCCCGATTTGCTTGCTGAGCCTTGGCCATGGCCTGATTTTGCAGGGCGTCCATTCGGCTGAGCCGCCCGACGGCCTGTTGGTCCAGTTCAACAACTGCCTGCGCCTCGGTTCCAAGCGCAGAGTGCGCGGCCAATTCGTCCAATCGCGCGCGGATACGGGCTTCGAAATCCTCTAACTGGGTTTCATTCATTTTCGTTGCCCTGCAGATCACGGGTTTGCGTTTGGTGATTTTACAACTAAATGGCATTCTAGGCGCAGCAAAGGATGAAAAGCCATGTTCGAAACGCGCAGTCATGTGACCACTGTAGACCCTGTTTGGGATCGCATCACGACCGAAGCTCAGACGGCCGTCGAAATCGAGCCTTTGATGGGCGGGCTGGTGCATGCCTGTATTTTGCATCACCGCAGCCTGGAGCGGGCGCTGTCCTACCGGATTGCGGCCAAGCTGTGCTCGAACGAAATGTCGATGATGGTGCTGCGTGAGATCGTGGACGAAGCCTATGCCAACGACGCCTCGCTGATCGAGGCGGCGCGCGCGGATCTGATGGCTGTCTATGAACGCGATCCGGCTTGCCACCGTCTGTTGCAGCCAATCCTGTACTTCAAAGGGTATCAGGCCATGCAAGCCTATCGCGTGGGGCACTGGTTGTGGCGCAAAGGGCGGCATGATCTGGCATATTTCTTCCAGATGCGCTCGTCCGAGATTTTCGGGATCGATATTCACCCTGCGGCAAAGATCGGCAAGGGGATCATGATCGACCACGCGCATTCCATCGTGATCGGTGAAACGGCCGTTGTCGGGGACAACGTCTCGATGTTGCATTCGGTGACTCTTGGCGGGACCGGAAAAGAAGAAGAAAAACGGCACCCCACAATTGGCGACGGTGTCCTGATCGGCGCGGGTGCCAAGGTTCTGGGGAATATCTTAGTCGGCCATTGCAGTCGCATCGCTGCGGGTTCCGTGGTGCTGCAGGAAGTTCCTGCGTGCAAAACCGTGGCCGGGATTCCGGCGAAGATCGTCGGAGAGGCCGGGTGTGATCAGCCGTCGATCTCGATGGACCACATGCTGGGCAAAGACCAGTAACTCAAGTCAGTTCAAGCGATTGTTCTTTTCGATCAATCGCTTGCGACGCCGTTCTTCACGCCTCATTTTCCGCTCTTTTTTTCGTTTGGCGCGCTCGGCTTCACGCTTGGCGGTGTCGACCGGGTCAGAGCTGAAGGCAGAATGTTCACCCAAATAGCTGTTGGGCTTTGCATAGACTCCGGTTGGTACAGCGATCGCAATGGCCGCGACCAGCAAGAGTTTTGTCGAATGGTCGGAGACCATGGCGCACCTGTGTTTGAGGTTCCTCAACAAACAAGTTGGGTAACTGCGTGTGATTGAGCAACAAATGCGGTGATCACAAACGCTCACGTCACAGTTTTGAATGGGGTGGGCCGCGCTGGTGATTTTCAGCGCGGCCCGCTTAATTTCAAGCCAGCATGACCATCGGGTTTTCCAGATTGTCCACGATGGCCTTGAGCAGTTCAGCCCCAAGGGCACCGTCTATGACCCGGTGATCGACCGACATGGTAACTGACATCACGGTCGCTACGGCCAGCTCTCCGTCATCTCCGACGATCGGTTTTTTGACACCTGTTCCAACCGCGAGGATGCCCGCGTGCGGCGGGTTCACGATGGCGTCGAAATTGTCGATGCCGAACATGCCGAGGTTCGAGACCGCGAAGGTGCCCCCCTGATATTCATGCGGGGCCAGCTTGCGCTCACGCGCGCGACCGGCGAGGTCCTTCATCTCAGCCGACAATGCGGACAGCGACTTGGTGTCGGCGTCCTGCAGGACCGGTGTGAACAGACCGCCTTCGATCGCAACCGCGACCGCTACGTCCGAGGGTTTCAATTGCAGAACCCGGTCACCGGCCCAGACAGCGTTGCAGGCGGGAACCTGTTGCAGCGCGTTGGCGACGGCCTTGATGATGAAGTCGTTGACGCTCAACTTTACGCCACGGCCTTCCAGCTGCTTGTTCAGCTGGCTGCGGAACTTGAGCAACGCGTCCAGCTTGATATCGCGGCGCAGGTAGAAATGCGGGATCGTCTGCTTGGCCTCGGACAGGCGGGCAGCGATGGTCTTGCGCATCCCGTCAAGCTTGATCTCTTCGTAGTCGCGACCTTCGTACATCCGGGCAACAGCATCCGCGGACGGACCGGCCGGAGCTGCGGCGGCTGCCGGTGCAGCAGCGGCGGGTGCGGATGAGGCAGCCGGGGCAGTTGCAGTTGCGCCTTCGACATCTGCTTTCACGATCCGCCCATGTGGTCCAGAACCAGCGATCTGCGCCAGATCCAGATCTTTCTGGGCCGCGATACGGCGGGCCAACGGTGACGCAAAGATCCGACCGCCATCCGCCTTGGCCGGAGCAGCCGGGGCAGGCGCCTCGGACGCCGCTGGCGCGGCAGCCTCGTTGCCCGCGGCGGCTGTGGGCACAACCGCGGGTGTTGCAGCTGGCGTGGCCGCGATGTCATCGGCGCTCTCGCCCTCTTCCAGCAGGACTGCAATGGCAGTGTTGACTTTGACCCCTTCGGTGCCTTCAGGGATCAGGATCTTTCCTACCACGCCTTCGTCAACAGCCTCGAATTCCATCGTGGCTTTGTCGGTTTCAATCTCGGCCAGCAGGTCGCCGGACGAGACGGTATCGCCTTCCTTGACCAGCCATTTGGCAAGGGTGCCTTCCTCCATGGTCGGCGACAGGGCGGGCATCAGAATTTCTGTAGGCATCTGTCTGTCGCTCCTTACCGGTAGGTCACTTGTTTGACGGCGGCGATCACTTCTTCGGTTGTGATCAGGGCCAGCTTTTCCAGATTTGCGGCATAAGGCATCGGAACATCCTTGCCGGTGCAGTTGATGACCGGCGCGTCAAGGTAATCGAACGCTTCCTGCATCACCACAGACGAGATGTAGCCGCCGACCGAGCCTTGCGGCCAGCCTTCTTCGACGGTCACCAGACGGTTGGTCTTCATCACCGAGTTGATAATCGCGCCTGTGTCCATTGGCCGGATAGTGCGCAGGTCGATCACCTCGGCACTGATACCGTCCTCGGCCAGCTTGTCGGCGGCCTCAAGCGCATATTGCATGCCGATGCCAAAGCTGACGATGGTCACGTCCGTGCCTTCGCGCCAGATACGCGCCTTGCCCAGCGGGACGGTCAGATCATCCACCTGCGGCATGTCGAAAGAACGACCGTAAAGGATTTCGTTTTCCAAGAACACAACCGGGTTCGGATCGCGGATCGCCGACTTCAACAGACCTTTTGCATCGGCTGCTGAATAGGGCATCACCACTTTCAGGCCGGGTATTTGCATATACCACGCTGCGTAATCCTGGCTGTGCTGTGCACCGACGCGAGCAGCGGCGCCGTTGGGGCCACGGAACACAATGGGGCAACCCATCTGGCCACCGGACATATAGAGCGTCTTGGCCGCCGAGTTGATGATCTGGTCAATCGCCTGCATGGCGAAGTTGAAGGTCATGAACTCGACAATCGGTTTCAGTCCGGCCATGGCGGATCCGACGGCGATGCCGGCAAACCCGTGTTCGGTAATCGGGGTGTCGATCACGCGCTTGCTGCCGAACTCGTCCAGCATGCCCTGGCTGATTTTGTAGGCGCCTTGATATTCTGCGACTTCTTCGCCCATCAGGTAAACGTCTTCGTCACCGCGCATTTCTTCGGCCATCGCGTCGCGCAAGGCTTCACGAACGGTCTGCTGTTCCATCGGCGCATCTGCTGGCCAGTCCGGGGATAGATCCACCTTAGGCGCGGCAGGTGCGGCTGCAGCAGGGGCAGCGGACTCTGCCGCCGCAGGGGCCGCCTCGGCTACCGCCGCAGGTGCAGCTGCGGGAATGGCGGAGGCGTCTTCGCCTTCTTCAACCAGCACCGCGATAGGAGTGTTCACTTTGACCCCTTCGGTGCCTTCGGCGATCAGGATCTTGCCGACGATGCCTTCATCGACGGCTTCGAACTCCATTGTCGCCTTGTCGGTTTCGATCTCGGCCATGATGTCGCCGCTGGATACGGTGTCGCCTTCCTTGATCAGCCATTTGGCCAATGTGCCCTCTTCCATTGTGGGCGAAAGGGCGGGCATGAGAATTTCGGTTGCCATGTCTTAGTCGTCCTCTCAGGCGTAAATGTCGGTCCAGAGCTCTTCGACGGAAGGCTCGGGGCTTTCTTTCGAGAATTCGGCGGCTTGATTGACGATCTCTTTGATCTCTTTGTCGATCGCCTTCAGATCATCCTCGGTCGCGTGTTTACCGGTCAGCAGCAGCTCGCGCACATGTTCGATCGGGTCGCTTTGCTCACGAACCTTTTGAACCTCTTCGCGTGTGCGGTACTTGGCCGGGTCGGACATCGAGTGGCCGCGGTAGCGGTAGGTCTTGATCTCGAGGATATAGGGGCCTTTGCCTGCACGGCAGTGCGCGACAGCCTTTTCCCCAGCGGCTTTGACTGCAAGTACATCCATGCCGTTGACGATCTCACCGGGGATACCGAACGCTTCGCCGCGGTGGTAGATATCCTTGGTCGAGGTCGAGCGCGCCTGCGCCGTACCCATGGCGTATTGGTTGTTCTCGATCACGAACACTACGGGCAGGTCCCAGAGGGCGGCCATGTTGAACGTCTCATAGACTTGGCCTTGGTTCGCCGCACCGTCACCGAAATAGGTGAAGGTTACGCGGCCATTGCCCTTGTACTTGTCAGCAAAGGCCAAACCCGCACCCAGCGGAACCTGCGCGCCAACGATACCGTGGCCGCCATAGAAATGCTTCTCTTTCGAGAACATGTGCATTGAGCCGCCCTTGCCTTTGGACAGACCGCCAATGCGCCCGGTCAGTTCGGCCATAACGCCACCCGGATCCATCCCACAGGCCAGCATATGGCCGTGGTCGCGGTAAGAGGTAATACGCTTGTCACCTTCTTCGGTCGCAGCCTCAAGGCCGACAACAACGGCCTCTTGGCCGATATAGAGGTGGCAGAAACCGCCAATCAGACCCATGCCATAAAGCTGACCGGCCTTTTCCTCGAATCGGCGGATCAGCAACATTTCACGGTAGTATTCGGTAAGTTCCTCCGCAGAAACATTTGGTTTCTTTGTGGTTTTTCGCGCAGCCATTGTGGCGATCTCCCCCTCTCGGCAAGATAGTTTAGCGTTAAACTATCTCATAAAGCATTTGTTGCTTTCTGGCGAGGGGAAATGTGACGCAGCGTCCGGCCGGGCAGAATTCAGCGCGTGATCATGCGGTTAACCCGTGGGGTGGCATCCATAGCTGGGGGGGGTCAGCGAATGACGATCTCATCCGAGCGGATCATGCCCAGCACGGACCGCGCCTGCTGATCCAGAAGATCCAGATCCAGGTAATTGTCTGACAGGCGGCGCGTCAGGTTTTCCATTTCTGTGATTTCGGCGTCAAGTTTGGCTAGGTCGCGCGACAGGGCGTCCCGTTCCGCTGCGATCTCGACCCGTCGGAACAGGCCATAGTCGCCCTGCACGGCGGCGAAGGTGAAATAGACACCCAGCGTGAAAGCCACCATGAAGAATACAACTGAGCCCAAACCGGGCCGATGGGAACGGGACACTCTGTTTACCGCCGTATGAAGTCTGCCTCAAAAACGTGCCCTTTTCGGACATCTGTCTGCACTATGTCACAGGTGATTCGGCTTGTGAATCCCTCGATTCGCACTTTTTGATGATCAGCAGAAAAAACATGTTCGCCCGATGAATTTGGCTGGGGTGAAAAGTGGCTATCGCCAAGCCTCAAGCGCTTGATTGCGCTGCAGGGTTTGTTCTTCCATGCAGGCCCAATAAAACATAGGGGCCGCGCTACCGTCGCTTTCCAGCTCGGTGTCACAGGTCGCGTCACGACGTTTAAGCCAGGCGCGTTGCTCGGTCAGCAGGGCTTGGCCATCACCACGCGTGTCCGATAAGGGTTTGATCTCTGACCAAAGGCGGTTCAACTCTTGATCAGCAATTTCCCATTTTTCTTTGGCGCAGAAATTGAGATCGAGCTGTGTGTGCCCGTTGCAGTGGGATTGCGCATATGTCGTGACGGGCAGCAGCGTGGTGGCAAGGACGGCAACAGCTTTCATGGTGCATCTCCCGGTTTGACGAAGAGAATACCATGAATGCCGATTGCCAGACAGATAGGGGTTACTGATCCAGTGCCGCAACACCGGGCAGCGTTTTGCCTTCCATCCATTCCAGGAAGGCACCCCCTGCAGTCGAAATGTAGGAAAAGTCCCTGGCAGCACCGGACGCATTCAGCGCAGCGACCGTGTCACCACCGCCTGCGACCGACACAAGCTGTCCCGACCTTGTCAGCTCAGCCGCTTTCAGGGCCGCTGCGTTGGTGGCGGCATCGAATGGTTCAATCTCGAATGCACCCAGCGGACCGTTCCAGATAAGCGTTTGGCTCTTGTCGAAAATCGCAGTGATTTCCGCAACGGTTTCCGGACCAGCGTCAAGGATCATGCTGTCTTCGGGGCATTGATCAGCTGGCAGGATCTTACTGGGGGCGTGGGCTTCGAACTTTTCAGCAACCACGACGTCGCGGGGCAGGACAATCTGGCAGCCGGTTGTTTCAGCCTTAGTCAGGATCTCGGCGGCAGTGTCCTTCATCGCGGTTTCTGCCAGCGACTTGCCGACGTTTACGCCTTGCGCGACGAGGAACGTGTTCGCCATGCCACCGCCAATAATCAGGTAATCCACCTTTTCGATCAGGTTGCCCAACAGGTCCAGCTTGGTTGAAACCTTGGCGCCGCCGACAACCGCAGTCACCGGGCGTTTAGGCGCGCCTAACGCGGCTTCCAACGCGCTCAGCTCTTGCTGCATCAGGCGGCCCGCGCAGGCGGGCAGAAGACGGGCCAGCGCCTCGGTCGAGCTGTGCGCGCGGTGCGCCGCCGAAAAGGCATCGTTGCAGTACACGTCGCCCATCTTTGCCATGCCGGCAGCCAGATCAGGGCTGTTCTTTGTTTCCGCAGCGTGAAAGCGCGTGTTTTCCAGTAAAAGCACCTCGCCAGCGCCCAAGTTTGCTGTTGCGGTTTCCGCCTCGATCCCGACGCAGTCATCGCCAAACCGAACCTTGGTGCCAAAGGTCGTCTCCAGCGTCGGAACAAGCTGCTTCAGCGATAGGTTCTGGCGGCGCTCTCCGCCCGGGCGTCCGAAATGCGCCAGCAGGATGGGCTTACCGCCAGCGGCCAAGATGTCCTTAACGGTCGGCACGATGCGCTCAATACGGGTGGCGTCGGTCACGACCCCGTCGACCACTGGCACGTTGATATCCACGCGCACCAGCACGCGTTTGCCGTTCAGGTCCATGTCGTCCAGTGTTTTCCAGCCCATCGCGCAATCCTCGACAAATGTGAAAGTGACTTAGGCGGTTCTTTTCCTGCATTTTGCCCTCAGGTCAATGCGTCACTTGGCATTCGCGCGCCCTGCGCATAGGTATTTGCGCAAGATAAAACGACAGGAGGGCCTCATGGCCGAGATCAAGGATCCCGAAAACACAATCATCGTTGAACTCAAAGGCGGCAATGTCGTCATTGAGCTGCTGCCTGACGTGGCACCGCAGCACAGCGCCCGCATGAAAGAACTGGCGCGCAATGGCGAATATGACAACGTGGCCTTTCACCGTGTGATCGACGGTTTCATGGCGCAGACCGGCGACGTGCAACATGGCGACATGGAAGACGGGTTCAACCTGCGCATGGCGGGCACCGGCGGGTCGTCTCTGCCGAACGTTCCAGCCGAGTTTTCGAAACTGCCCCATGATCGTGGTACTTTGGGCGCGGCCCGCTCGCAGAACCCGGATTCGGCCAACTCGCAGTTCTTCATCAACTTCGGCGACAACCATTTCCTGAACGGACAGTACACTGTTTATGGCCGTGTCATCGACGGAATGGAGCATGTGGACGCCATTGTACGAGGCGAGCCGCCGGCGAGCCCTGACCGCATGATCAGCGTCAAGGTGGCGGCTGATGTATAAGCTGGCCGCCGCTTTTGCCTTGCTGGCGAGCCCTGCGCTGGCCACAGGTCTTGAGGTCGAGATCGAAGGTGAGGGGGCCAATGGCACTGTCACCATCGACCTGTTCGATGATATTGCTCCGAAACATGTTGAGCAGATCGCTGCTCTGGCCAATGAAGGCAAGTACGATGGCGTGGTGTTTCACCGCGTGATTGACGGCTTCATGGCGCAGACCGGCGACGTGCTACATGGCCGTTTGGGTGGCGACATGCGCCGCGCCGGAACCGGTGGTTCCGACCGTGCAGACCTTCCGGCCGAGTTTTCAGATTTTGAATTCGACCGGGGCGTGGTTGGCATGGCGCGGGCGCAAGACCCCAACAGCGCCAACTCACAGTTCTTTATCATGTTCGAACCGGGCCCGTTCCTGAACGGCCAGTACACGGTTGTTGGTCAGGTGACCGACGGCATGGACGTGGTTGACGCGATCAAACGCGGTGAGGGTCAGAACGGTGCCATTATCGGCCAGCCGGACGTGATGAAAAAAGTCACCGTCACCGAATAATCCTTGAACCCGGCGCTGGCACCAGCGCCGGGTTTTTCGTCATTGGTCGATGAAGCCTCTGATCGCTTGCGTGTATGCATCCGGGTCTTGAAACGACGCAAAGTGACTGACGTCTTTAAAAATCAGAAGATCAGCATCAGGGATCGCATCGGCAATCGCTTGCGAGTGTTCGGTAAGGATGGCCTCGTCATGTTCGCTCTGCACGACCAGAGTGGGCACGGTCACCGATTGCAGCCCCTCAAGCCCGCCGGGCTTTTCCGTGGCCCACATGGCCGCGACACCGTCTAGGAACGCTTCGAACCCGTCCGGGGTGGGGGACATGGCGGCATAGTCCCCGGCCATCATTCCGACGTAAGAACCGAAGACTTCGTTGGTTTCGACTGAAGGATCGATCCCATCCAGTGTGACATTGCCCGCATGGGCGAAATGGCTGGCCAGGCGGTCTGGTGCCGTGGTCGAAATCGTGTATCCAATGTTGGCACCATCCGACCATCCAACCAGATGCACCTGTTCGACATTCAGATGATCCAGCAGCGCCAGATAGTCCTGCGCCAGCAATTCATAGCTGTAGGTGCTGCCGTTATTGGTTGACCGGCCATGCCCTCGGGTATCTGCCACAATCACGCTGTGGTCGCTGGCCAGATCAGCCACTTGCGCTGCCCAGATATCGCCATGCGCAAGACCGCCATGGATCAACAGAACGGGTGTGCCCTCTGCCGATCCATAGGTGGCGTAATACATGTTGATGCCATTCACGTTGGCGGAACCACTGGACGCGGCCTCGGGCATGGCGGGCGTTTCGGGGATTGTCAGCCAGGCATCCTGTGCCAGTCCCGATGTCGCGGTCAACGTCATCGCAGTGACCATCAGTGTTCGAAGCATGTCTACCTCCCTGGTTTCGCGTCGTCTCGTCAGGGATGATAGCTTAGGAAGAGGAAAGCGGGGGAAATAATCCCCCGCTTGGCCTTTAGTCGTCTGTTGTCATCGCCTTCCAGATCAATGCGCCGATTGCGCCACCGATCAGGGGTGCGACCCAGAACAGCCAGAGCTGCCCAAGGGCAGGCGCGTCCGCGAACAAAGCAACCCCTGTGGACCGGGCCGGGTTGACGGAAGTGTTGGTCACCGGGATCGAGATCAGGTGGATCAATGTCAATCCAAGCCCGATGGCGATGGGGCCGAACCCTGCAGGAGCGCCGCTGGAAGTGGCCCCCAGGATGATGATGATGAAGAACGCGGTCATGACGATCTCGATCACCAGAGCGGACATCAGCGAATAGCCCTCGGGTGATGCCTCACCATAACCGTTCGAGGCAAACCCACCCACGCCTTCAAAGCCGGGCGCGCCGCTGACGATCAGGTACAAGACCGCAGCTGCAGCAATCGCGCCGATAACCTGAGCGATCCAATAGGGGATAAGGTCCTTGGCCGGAAACCGTCCCCCGATCATCAGCCCAAGGCTGACCGCAGGGTTGAAATGGCCGCCCGAGATGTGCCCAACGGCATAGGCCATCGTCAGAACGGTCAGGCCGAAGGCAAAGGCAACGCCAAGCCACCCGATACCTACATCGGCGACCCCAGCGGCCAGAACGGCGCTACCACAGCCGCCAAGCACGAGCCAGAACGTACCAAAGAATTCAGCCATAAGTTTTGATGACATTAAAAGTCCTCCAGAAAACAATGGGTTTAAGGTTAATTCAAAAAGTTCATTTTGTGAAATTGTAAGAAAGCAGCCTGTGCCTGGAATCCTGTTTGGGTTGAATTGGGAAGGGAAAGGACAAATACTCACTCACAATATTAGCATGTGTAGGTCTATAAAGATGCCCAATCGATTGCGTCTGAGAAATTGCGCTCTGCGCTCCGCGTTTCTGTATCTTGGTTTCATCAATTCGGCAGGCGCCGAACAAGTGGAACTTCCAAATGGCGCTGATTTCTATCTCGGTGCAGCGTTTCGCAGCATTATGACCTTTTCTCCTGCCGAGATCACAACCGACGACGTTCGGCAGCAGGTTGCTGGGAATTATTTCGCTCTGATGTCGAACGCGGATGGCGTGCTGTCTCAGGCGGACGCAGTGGACTATTTACGGGTCGTTTCGAACAAGTATTCGTTTTCCATTACCAAAGAGCCAGCGCGATACGATCTGGACCGGGACGGTGTGGTCACGCAGGCAGAACTTGAAGTGTTCTTCTCAAAAGATGCCTGGGGAGCGGCCTATCATCGGTATGCTCAAGGGGCGACTTTTGAAGAGGCCACCGTGCGGTTTCGGCAAAAACTTGGTAAGCAAACGGCTCGTATCCGGGGTGTGATGGGAGCGGCTGAAAACGGTAATATTCCCGTCGTCGATCCGAAAGGCGGCTGGACGGGGGCTGAAGAAACGGCCAGGCCCAAGCCCGTCCCTTACTTCGATGACTTTGACATTGACGGTGACGCAGCCGTTACGTTTGAAGAGTTTACTGAACAACTTTGGGCGGCAGTCGCGGCATCGGATCTGGACGCGGACGATCTTTTTTCAGATGATGAAATCAACCGGGTTCGGGAACGCTTTAT
The DNA here is from genome assembly GCF_900143525.1 of Ruegeria sp. Alg231-54. Lineage (GTDB taxonomy): Bacteria > Pseudomonadota > Alphaproteobacteria > Rhodobacterales > Rhodobacteraceae > Ruegeria. Next base: position 230,790 of record NZ_FREZ01000005.1, read on the forward strand.
TCTTGCCAACGAGGCGTTGGAAGGAAATGGGTTCCGTTCAGTGTCAAGCTGGGCGGAGCGTTAAAGACACGCGCTGATCCCTAAGAACGGTCGCAGTGCGCCTCACACAGGATCAATAGATCAATGCTTGTTCCAACTTCCACGAGTTAAGCCCAGCTTACCGGGTCCAGTCGGAACAGTTTGGAAAGCTGGTCATATACCTCGGGTACAGCCGCCTTCAACGCGCGGGGCTGTTCGAAAAAGACCTCGACAGAGACGGCAAAAAACTCCTCGTGCCCGGTCGCGCCATAGGGATCTATGACCGTGTGCCGTCCACTTTCGACAGCGCGTACATGGGAGTCATATGCGGTCAGGAACACGCGTTCCCATTCGGCAAAGCTTTGTCCGTCGCTTAGGATCGGAACACCGTTGGTTCCCCCAGACATGTCGTCGATTTGGTGGGCGAACTCATGCAGTACGACGTTCTGCCCGTCATGATCATTAAGCGCGCCAAGTTTGCTGTGGGTCCAGGAGAGAATAACCGGTCCCCGGTCCCAGCTTTCACCGGTGCGCACGATCTCTTTCTCGCTGACGACGTATCCTTCCTGTCGGCGCTGCCGAGACTTAAAAGCGTTCGGGTAGATCAGGATCGTTGTCAGGTTTTCATACCAAAGGTCGCTGTTTCCAATAAGCAGACAGGCCTGCGCGGCGATGGCCAGTTCCATCTCTTCGGTTACGTCCAGCCCGTCGCAACCAAAGAAACGAACCTGATCCAAAAACAGATTCACCTTGCCGTCCAGTTTGACACGCAGGTCTAGGGGCAGGCGGCGGATCAACGGCACTTGCTGCTCGATGAGCACGCGTTGGCGGTCTGTCAGGGGGGTGGACAATAGCTGTTGGCGCGCCCGGGACTTGGACCAGTAGCGATACAGTAGGAAACCGGCAATAAGCGCCAAGGCAGTGAAAAAGAACAACATGTGGGCCACTATAAGGACGCGCCGGGCGGTTGGAACCGGAAAACCTAATCGTCCCCGACAAACGAAAAAACGCCGCAGGTTTCCCCGCGGCGTTCGAAACTTTGGAAAGTGGTCCGCGTTACTGCTTGACCTCGGCCGCCGGGTTGGCACCCGCCTTGCCGCTGCGGCCCGGGTTCAGGGGGTCGTCCTGACGCTGAACCGATCCTTCGAAATGCGCACCGCTTTCGATCGCGATGGTCTTGTGGATGATGTCGCCTTCGACACGTGCGGACGAGGTCAGGCGAACTTTCAAGCCACGGACACGGCCCACGATGCGGCCGTTGATCACGACGTCATCGGCAGTGACTTCGCCTTTGATGGTGGCGGTCTCGCCGATTGTCAGCAGATGCGCACGGATGTCGCCTTCGACAGTGCCTTCGACCTGGATATCGCCCGAGGTCTTCAGGTTGCCCGTGATGTGCAGGTCCGAAGACAGAACCGATGCCGGTGGCTTGGGCTTGGGCGCGGTGCTGGCCTTGTTTTCTGCCGGTGCAGGGGCCGCCGGTGTCGCCGGTGCAGCGGGTTTTGCCGCCTCGGGTGCAGTGGACGAGGGCTCGTTGATTTTGCTCTTAGAAAACATTTCTCGCAGCCTTGATGTAAGTCATTGGGTTAACAGGTTTTCCATTCACGCGAACTTCATAGTGCAGGTGCGTGCCGGTCGACCGTCCAGTGCTACCCATATCAGCAATATGATCTCCGCGCGAGACCCTTTGACCAACCTTCACGCGTATCTTCGTGTTATGGGCATAAAGTGTCTCAATTCCAAACGCGTGCTTGATTTTTACCAGCCGTCCAAATCCGGACTGCCAGCCGGCATGGGTGACCACACCGTCGGCGGTGGCAAAAATGTCGGTGCCATGTGCACCTGCGAAATCAGCGCCGTTATGCATGCGGCGACCACCTGTCTTGGGGTCTCGGCGCGTCCCGTAACCGCTCGTGAATCGCACGACGGAATTGACGGGGCTTGCAAACGGCGCTTTCTCTGCTGCAATTCGATACAGGTTCAACTGATCCATCTGTTGCAACAGAGAATTTGCGCGGATCTCGTCGGGGGTCAGTTCCTCACCGCGCGTACTGAAAGAGATAGGGGTTAGGGGGCCGCCCATGCCGCTATAGCCGCGGCGGACTTCTTCGATGATGCGGTCGGTGGGCATGCCGGCCTGACGGAACATCTTGTCCAGTGGTTCGACCGAGATCACCATCGCCTCTTCCAACTGGCGGAAAATCTCGTCGCTGCGTTCCTGCATCAGCCGGATTTCCAGCTCAAGATCGTCACGCTGTTCCAGCGCGTCCTTGGCATTGGCGGCAATCTGGTCGCGTTCCTCGGCGGTGCGGGACAGCGCCTCGGTCATAAAGTTCATCTGTTCGGGGTTGGCAACGGCGGCCATGTACATGTCGCCTTCGCCCGCTTCCTGTTGAAGCGTGACCAATTCTGTACGTGCTTCTTCGCGCTGTTTCATGGTGGCGCGCAGCGTGGTCTGGATAACTTCGATCCCGGTCTCAAGTTCGCGGCGGCGGTTTTCCGACGCCAGCAGTTCCGACTGCATGGCCGAAATTTGCTCGAGCGCCGCGTTGAACCGGTCCTGTGCGGCCAGAGCTTCGTGCGCACGCACGTCCCGCTCTGCGGACATGATGTTCAGACGTTCCTGATAGGTTGCCTGATCGCGCTTAGCCTGTTCCCGGAAGTTGCCCGACCCGATGCTGTCCATCAGAAGGATCGCGGTCGCAACGGCTGTCCAACCCACGAACAGTGCAACGCCAGCGACGGCGACAACTTGCGTTTCCGAGCTTAGCCGAATGAATCGCGTATCACTATCTGATTTCAGAAAGACACGGCGTTCGGGAAAATGCCGCTCGAACAATGAATGTAATTTTATTGCCAGACGTGTTCTCACGCGTCTCACCTCTCCATCCCCAAGATCGGGATCGGTCGTGAGTGATAGCCGTCCCTTGGGCGAAGTGCATAAAGCGGCATTTTGTTTTGGGCAAGTTTGTTAACTTACCGACCCTGCGTTACTGGTTTTTGCCGCCGATTCTAGGCGAGAAATTGCCGATAACGTCAACTTAAGCCCGTTATTGCGTCTGTCCCGGCAATGGCAAGTCTTCCGTCAGAGGCCAGTAGAAATCCGGCGGTAGCCCGGCCTCGGCCCGTTTTTCTTCGTTAAACGGGGGCTTCAGGACGCCATGGAAATACTGGCGCACCAATTGGTGAAACACATCCTTGGGATCCGCGTTTTCACGCCCACACAGGAAATGGAACCATTTTGATCCATAAGCCACGTGTCCCACTTCTTCGGCATAGATGACCTCAAGCGCGGCGATTGCCTGTTCGGCCTTTGCCTTGCGGAATATGTTGATCATGCCGGGTGTCACGTCCAACCCACGCGCCTCAAGCACCATGGGGACAACCGCCAGCCGTCCCATCAGGTCTTCGGCAGTGTCTTCGGCCGCGCGCCACATTCCAGCATGCGCGGGTAGGGCGCCATAGTGGCTGCCCATGCTTTCGAGACAGTCACAGACCATCTCAAAATGCCGTGATTCTTCTTCGGCACATTTGACCCAGTCATCGTAGAACCCGATCGGCATTGGCACGTGGCCAAACCGCGCGATGATGTCCCAATGCAGGTCGACGGCGTTCAGCTCGATATGCGCAACTGCGTGAAGCAGGGCGATACGCCCGGCCTCGGTTCCGGGCTTGCGCTTTGGAACCTCACGCGGCGACAGCAGCTCGGGCTTTTCCGGGCGGGCCGGGTTCAGCGGCGGAGTTGCGGTTCCCACCTCAATCTCAGGCGCGTCGCCCTTGCGCGAAGCGAACCAGACGGCGGCATAGCGCTTGGACAGGGTGGTCTTTTCACGACCATTCGCTGTTGTCAGGACTTCGGTCGCCATCTGAGTCAGTGTTTTGGACACCGCGTTGTCTCCGCTGATTGAGGTGGACGGCTCTTAAACCGGATGGCGGCCGTGGTCGAGAGGGTTACAGGGCGCGCACAGCCTCTAGCACCTCGTCCACATGGCCGGGGACTTTGACCTTGCGCCAGACGTTGGCGATCTTGCCCTCGCCGTCGATCAGGAAGGTCGAGCGCTGAATTCCCATGGATTTCTTGCCGTACAAGTTCTTTTCAACCCAGACGCCATAGTCCTCGCAGACCGAAGACCCTTCGTCCGACAACAGCGGGGTCGTCAGGCTGTGCTTGGCGACAAATTTGTCGTGCTTGGCGACGCTGTCCCGCGAGATGCCGAAAACTTGAGCACCCGCATCGGCAAAGGCCTGAAGTTGTTCCGAGAAACCGATGGATTCCTTGGTGCAGCCTGGCGTATCATCGCGGGGATAGAAAAACAGAACGACGGCACCGCCGCGCAGGTCCGAAAGGGTCACTTCGCCGCCGCCGTCGCGGGGTAATGTGAAATCAGGGGCGATGTCTGTCACGTCGGGCATTGGAAACTCCGCTAAAGGATTTTAAGTGCTGCCCAGCATAATAGGGCGACGCGAGCGGGTTGAAAGACTTGGATAAAAAATTGGCTCAGCACGAAGACGCAAGTGGCGACCGGCCCGAGACGCCTGTCCGCCGCCGGTCACGCCGTCGTATCGCCGCGCGCTGGAGCATTGGAACCCTGTTTTTAATGTGCCTGCTGGTCGGAGCGGGCTGGTTCTTTCTGATCGGAAAACAGCTGCACGCGCCGGAATGGATCACGCAGAAAGTAGAAGCGCGTCTTGAACGCAGCCTTGGCGGTTTAAAATTCACCTTTGGGGACGCCAGCTTTATCGTCAACGATAAGTGGCGCCCGCGAATCCGATTGACGGATGTGACTATCAGCGATGCAGCGGGTCATCAGATCGCTCAGATATCGGATTTGCGGACACGCCTATCGATGCGCGAATTGTTGCGTGGTAAGATCAGACCGCGGCGGATCACTATGCTGGGCGCGCAGATTGCTTTGACCCGTGGTGAGGACGGTGCGCTGTCGCTGACAGTTGGGTCAGGCAGTGCCCCGGTGCAAAAGGCTCCGACGCTGGCACAGCTTATCGAGGAATCGGATGATGTGTTCCTGTCCCCGTTTCTGTCAGGATTGCGGGCGGTCGATCTGGAATCGCTGACGCTGGATTATCAGGATCTGCGGCTGGGGCGGGCCTGGGTGTTTGACGGCGGGCATATCTCGATCATCCGGGACGGGGATGAAATGCGGCTGGCGACCGGATTTTCGGTTCTGACCGGGCGCGATTACGCCAGCACGATCGAGGCGAACTATACCAGCGTGCTTGGTACCCCTCAGGCGAGTTTTGGGGTTTCGATCACCGATCTACCCTCGGAAGACATTGCCACTCAAAGCGTTGCACTGGCGTGGTTGCAGGTGCTCAATGCTCCAATTTCCGGCGCGTTACGGGGCAGCGTCGATGGGCAGGCCGCGCTGGGTCCGCTCTTTGCGACGTTGAACCTGGGCGAGGGTGTCTTGCAGCCCAGGCCCGAGACGCGCCCGATCGGATTCGAATCCGCGCGCGCCTATTTCACCTATGATCCCGCGCGTCATGTTCTGGAATTCAACGAGGCCTCGGTCGTGTCCGACGTGGGGGCCGTGCAGGCCGAAGGCAAAGCCTATTTGAACGGGGTCGAAAACGGTGTTCTTGAAAGCCTGACGTCACAGCTGACCCTGAACAGTATCGATATCTACCCCGGTGGTCTGTTCCCGGAATCGCTGGAAACCGCGCGGGCGGACCTGGATTTTCAACTCAAGCTTGCTCCGTTCGAGCTGCAGTTGGGGCAGTTGACCATCACGGATGCCCTGCACGAATTGCACGCGACGGGCAGGTTGATCGGCCAGCCCGACGGTTGGGATGCCGCGTTTGATGCGCAACTGGACAAGATGGTGTCCGAGAACCTGTTGCGATACTGGCCCGAAAGGCTGGCGCCGAACCCGCGGAAATGGGTGTCGGAAAACCTGTACGAGGGGCAGTTTTTGGATGTGGAATTTTCGCTGCGCTTGCATCCCGGCAGTAAGCCGGACCTCTATCTGGGCCTTGGGTTCGATGAGGCCAAGATCAGGTTTGCCAAGACCTTGCCGCTGATCCAGGACGGGCAGGGTCGGCTTAGCCTGTTGAAAGACCGCTTTACCGTCACGGCTGAAAAAGGGGTTGTCATCGCCGATCAGGGTGGCGCGGTGGATGCCTCGGGAACCTCGTTCATTATCCCGGATACAACTGCCAAGGGCGGAACGCCTGCGATTGCTCGGATCGAGGCGCGCGGCAGCGTCGAGGCGGCCCTGTCGCTGCTGGACCGCCCACCACTAAGCCTGATGTCCAAAGCCAACTTGCAGGTTGATCTGGCAGCTGGTGGCGTAAGCTTGTCAGGAACCTTGTCATTGCCGCTGAAAAAGGGGCTGAAGTTTCACGACACCGAATTCCACTACACCGGTGAAATCGACAATGTGCAAAGCGACAAGCTTGTACCTGACTATTCGGTCAGCGCCGACCGATTGAACCTGTCCGGCAATCAGACCGAGGTAGAGATCAACGGCTATGGCTCGTTCGGCCAGGTGCCTATGCAAGTCGCGTGGCGTCAGCCCATTGGCGTAGACGGCCCGCAGCGCAGCGAACTGACGGGCCAGATCGAATTGTCGCCGCTGCTGATGAGTGAACTGAAGGTGCCGCTGCCGCCGGGCATGCTGACTGGAAAAGGCACAGCGGATATCACCGTTGGAATCGGCGCGGATGAACCAGTCACACTCTCTGCGACCTCGGACCTTGCAGGGGTCGGGATGGCGATTCCTGAACTTGGTTGGCGCAAAGGGACGGGGGCGACCGGAAAGATGACACTGGACGCCACGCTGGGTGAAAAGCCCAAAGTGGATGATCTGACGCTTGATGTCGCGGGGCTGCGCACTAAAGCCTCGATCTTCTTCCGGGACGGGGGTGCCTTTGACCGGATACGGTTCAGTTCGTTTGATCTGGGCAACTGGCTGGCGGTGCCGGCCGAACTGATCAACACCGGCGGACTTGTCCCCAATATCGTCGTTCAGGGCGGTGTCATGAATCTGGGTCGCGCAACCTTCGGCGAGGGCGGCGGCGGAGGAGGGTCAGGCCCCGGTCCAAGGATCGATGTTCTGTTGGACCGCCTGCAGGTGACCGAAGACATTGCACTGACAGGCTTCCGGGGCGCGTTTCAAACGACAGGCGGGGTGAACGGCTCCTTTACGGCCAACGTAAACGGCGGCACGGAGGTCAGCGGCCAAGTGAGCCCGCGCGACAGCGGTAGCGCCGTGAACATTAAGTCGAAGGACGCGGGGGCCGTCCTACGGTCAGCTGGTGTGATCACCCAGGCGCGTGGCGGCAGTTTGGATCTGCAACTGGAACCGGTCAGCGCGCCGGGGAATTATGATGTGATCCTCAAGATCTTAAACACACGCATTACTGACGCACCGGCAATGGCCGCACTGTTAGACGCGATCAGTCTTGTTGGACTTTTGGACGAGATGACCGGGCAGGGGATCTTTTTCTCGACTATCGATAGCCGCATGCGGATCACTCCGACCGAAATCAAAGTCCTCAGTGGAAGCGCCGTTGGCCCGTCCATCGGCTTGTCCTTTGACGGCACGATCGACACGGTTGCGGGCATGCTGAACCTGCGTGGGGCGATCTCTCCGATCTACCTGGTGAACGCGATCGGAAGTGTTTTCACAAAAAAAGGCGAGGGGGTCATCGGGTTCAACTACAGCCTGACCGGGCCGCTTACGAAGCCAAAGGTTTCCGTAAATCCGCTGTCTGGCCTTGCGCCATTGTTCCTACGAAATTTACTGCGCGCACCGGCCCCGACCGTATCAGATGGCCCCAATGCGCTGCCGAGAAAGCCGGATGAACCCAAAAAGACCTTTGGTTCTCCGCCCCGGGACAATTGACCCGGATGGGCTGTTGCTGATTCCGATGCGGAATTGTATGGCGCGGCTATGAAACTCAGTGATTTTGATTTCCATCTGCCTGAAGACCGGATTGCCACACGTCCCGCCAGCCCGCGCTCATCCGCGCGCCTGTTGGTGGCCGATGGTAACGCGATCTCGGATGCGCATGTTTTTGATCTGCCTGACTGGTTGCGGCCGGGTGACAGATTGGTGCTAAACGACACTCGCGTCATCCCCGCACGCCTGAACGGACGGCGCCATCGCGACAGTTTACAAGGGCCGGTGTCTGCCGCGATCGAAGCCACATTGTTGGACCCGCAGGCTGATGGTACATGGGCGGCCCTGATCAAACCGCTGAAGAAAGTGAAGCTGGGCGAAGACATTCAGTTCTCGGATCATCTGAGCGCCATGCTGGAGAGGGTTGAGGACGGGCAAGCCTATCTGCGGTTCAATCTGTCGGGCGATGATTTTGATGCTGCATTGGAACAGGCCGGGGCAATGCCTCTGCCGCCTTACATCGCGGCCAAGCGGCCAGCGGATGAGCAGGACAAGACGGATTACCAGACAATCTGGGCGCGCAATTCCGGTGCGGTTGCCGCGCCAACGGCGTCGCTGCATTTTGATGAGGCGTTGATGCAGGCGCTGCGCGCCCGCGGCGTCGCCGTTACTCATGTCACGTTGCATGTGGGCGCGGGCACCTTTCTGCCGGTCAAGGTCGAGGACGTGACGACCCACAAGATGCACGCCGAATGGGGCAGTGTCAGCGCCGCCGCCGCGCAAGAGATCCGAGAGACCAAAGCCGAAGGGGGCAGGGTCATCCCGGTGGGCACTACCGCCCTGCGTCTGATCGAAAGCGCCAGCCGTTCGGGCCAGATCGAACCATGGGAAGGTGAGACCGATATTTTTATATATCCTGGCTTTCAGTTCCACGTGACCGACGCGTTGATGACCAATTTCCACCTGCCGAAATCCACTTTATTGATGCTGGTGTCGGCCCTGATGGGGCAGGAACGCATGCGACTGGTGTACGCGCATGCGATTGAACAGAAATATCGGTTCTTCTCTTACGGGGACGCGTCGCTTTTGATCCCGTAAAGGACGTGTTGTCGGGATCGAATCTTTTCAATGTCGTAGACAAGCATGACCAAAGCCGTTTTTGATTGCAAAACGGTGTCACAGTCTAGGTCGGAATTTTTCGGAGGCCCCAATGATTCAGGTCCTTTCCAGCGCATGGGCGCTATTACTTGGTATGGGCCTGTTGATGGTCGGAAACGGCCTTCAGGGGACAATTCTTGGTGTCCGGGGCGAGATCGAGGGGTTCTCGACCCTTCAGATGTCGTTCGTGATGTCGGCCTATTTCGTTGGTTTCCTGGGTGGATCGCGCCTTGCACCAGAAATGATCCGGCGGGTCGGACATGTGCGGGTCTTCGCGGCGCTGGCATCGTTCATTTCTGCCGTGATGATCATGTATCCGTTGATGACCGACCCGGTTATCTGGATTCTGGGCCGTGTCGTGATCGGGTTCTGTTTCTCCGGAGTGTACGTCACTGCGGAAAGCTGGCTCAACAATGCAGCCAGCAACGAGAACCGCGGCCAAGCGTTGTCCCTTTACATGATCTTCCAGATGACAGGCATCATCAGCGCACAAGGTTTGGTTCTTTTGGGCGACCCGGCCGGATTCGACACCTTTGTAATCGCCTCCATTCTGGTTTCGGTCTCTTTTGCGCCAATTCTCTTGTCGATCTCACCGACACCTGCGTTTGACACAACCAAACCGATGACTCTGCGCGAATTGTTCGGATATTCGCCCTTGGGCTGTGTTGGCATGTTTCTTTTGGGCGGCGTGTTCTCTGCACAGTTCGGGATGGCGTCGGTATACGGTGCCCGCGCGGGCCTGACATTGGTCGAGATTTCGACTTTTATTGCCGCATTCTATATCGGTGCTTTGGTCTTGCAGTATCCATTGGGATGGATGTCCGACCGCATGGATCGCCGTTTCCTGATTATGCTTGTTGCAGGGGTCGGCAGCTGCGCGGCATTTGTGGGCTTGGTGTTCGGGGTGACGTTTCCAATCCTGCTGGGCGCGGCCTTTGTGATCGGCGGTATGTCGAACCCGCTTTACTCATTGCTGATTGCGCACGCGAATGACTTTCTGGAACACGAAGACATGGCTGCAGCGTCAGGGGGTCTCTTGTTTATCAACGGCATGGGGGCCATTGCGGGCCCGTTGATCACCGGTTGGCTCATGGGGGATGCGGTCTTTGGTCCTCCGGGCTTTTTCCTTTTCATCGCAATCCTGCTGGTCGTTATGGCGGGCTACTCGCTCTACCGTATGACCCAGCGCGCGGCGATCCCGGTCGACGAAACAGGCACCATGTCGCCGCTCTATCCAACGGCGTCCCCGGTTGTGATGGAATTGGCGCAGGAATTGGCCATTGAGGCCGCAGAAGCCGAGCAGGAAACGCAAGATGTTGCCTAGAACACGACTTTATGTCGCAAGTGTTGCAATAATTTACTGTTACAATTCTGAAAAACGCACTTAAATGAATTTAAGTCCCTTGGGGGGGAAACACGACGGAGTTAAGGGCATGGCAAGTCCTGAAGATGTATTGAGTTTTTGGTTAGATGAGGTTGGTCCCAAGGGTTGGTATCTGCAGGATGACGCATTGGATGCAGAAATCCGCGAAAGATTCCTGACTACATGGGAGGCTGCGAGTGAAGGCAAGTTCTCTCTCTGGCTGACCTATCCCAGCGGCGCATTGGCGTACATCATCCTGATGGATCAGTTCCCACGCAACATGTTCCGAGGAAGCGCTGAGGCCTTCGCCTCAGACCGTGCGGCGTTGTCAGCAGCGAAATGTGCGGTGGACAAAGGGTGGGATATGAAGATCGACGAACCGGCCCGCCAGTTCTTTTATCTTCCATTGATGCATTCGGAAAACCTGTGTGACCAGGAACGCTGTGTGCGCCTGATGTGTCAAAACATGACCGATGGCGACGACGGCAACCTGTTGCACGCAAGGGCGCATCGCGAAGTGATCCGCAAGTTCGGTCGGTTCCCATACCGCAACGACGCTCTCTCGCGCCCAATGACCGAGCACGAGGCCGCCTATGTCGACATGGGCGGATATGGCGCGACCGTGCGCGAGCTGCAGACAGCCGGCTAGGACGCCGGCTCGCAGCCTCGGATTGCAATGATCCGGTCGGCAACAATGTCGGCCGAATTTTCAATTGCAGTGTTGATTAACTGGTCCGGGGCTTCGGTCAACTCGGCTATTCTCGCCTGCGCAGCTTGCAGGTTATTCTCTAAATCATTCAGCTTTTCCAAAGCTTCAGACAGTTTTCGGGCGGTGGCACTATCGGCTGCTGTTCCGCTAAGCTGAAGGGATGACAGGTCGCTGCGCAATGCCGTCAGTTCACCGCGTATCCCTTGAACGTCTTCCTTCAGGGGCGCTACGATCTGGACCTTCTCCGCAAACTTGACGGTAATGTCGTCGACTGTAGAAGCCAGCTTCCACCCCAGAAACAGGCATAGTGCAATCAGGATAAGCGTTGCATTCAGCACGGCGAGCAACAGATCTTTAAGCGTTTTGGCCATGGTAAGCCTTTCGAATGACTTGGGTTTCACAAAGTCCGGACAGGCCCGGTGCGTATCTTCTAGCCATAGGTTCACGCGCGGTATAGGCTGAAAACAGCGCATACCGCGCCAGTTTACCCTGCGTCTGTTTTGTCGCGGGAGCAATATGTTGATGCATTCAGGAGATTAGTTTAATGGTAAACTAATTTCTGAATCGACCTGCGCCGAGAGGGAAACATGGCAGCACAATCTTTTGATCTGATCGTAATTGGCGCCGGTCCCGGTGGCTACGTGGCCGCTATCCGTGCGGCTCAGCTGGGCTTGAAGACCGCCGTAGTCGAACGCGAGCATTTGGGCGGTATCTGTCTGAACTGGGGCTGTATCCCGACCAAGGCGCTGCTGCGAACGTCCGAAGTGTTCCATCTGATGGAGCGGGCCAAGGATTTCGGCCTGAGCGCTGACAAGATTGGCTTTGATCTGGATGCGGTCGTCAAGCGTTCGCGCGGCGTTGCGGCGCAGTTGTCGGGCGGCATCGGTCATTTGTTGAAAAAGAACAAAGTGACCGTCGTCATGGGCGCGGCAACGATCCCTGCAAAAGGCAAGGTCACCGTCAAAACCGACAAGGGTACCGAGGAACTGACCGCCAAGAACATCGTTCTTGCCACCGGTGCGCGGGCGCGGGAACTGCCCGGATTGGAAGCGGATGGCGATCTGGTCTGGACCTACAAGCACGCTCTCCAGCCGCCGCGGATGCCAAAAAAGCTGTTGGTGATCGGGTCTGGCGCAATCGGAATCGAATTCGCCAGCTTCTATAATACACTGGGTGCAGACACGACCGTGGTCGAGGTTATGGACCGGGTTCTGCCGGTCGAGGACGCAGAAATCAGCGCGCTGGCCAAAAAGGCCTTTACCAAACAAGGCATGACCATCACGGAAAAGGCGATGGTCAAGCAACTGGACCGCGCCAAGGGTAAGGTCACGGCGCATATTGAGGTTAAAGGCAAGGTCGAAAAGCACGATTTTGACACCGTGATCTCGGCTGTAGGGATTGTCGGCAATGTCGAAAACCTTGGGCTAGAGGCCTTGGGCGTCAAGATCGACCGCACCCATGTCGTCACGGATGAATTCTGCCGTACGGGTGTCGACGGACTTTACGCAATTGGTGATATCGCAGGTGCGCCCTGGCTGGCGCACAAAGCCAGCCATGAAGGTGTCATGGTCGCGGAATTGATTGCCGGTAAACACGCTCATCCAGTGAAACCCGAAAGCATCGCCGGCTGCACCTATTGTCAGCCTCAGGTCGCATCGGTGGGGTATACCGAAGCCAAGGCGAAAGAGCTTGGCTATGACATCAAGGTTGGCAAGTTCCCGTTTATCGGCAACGGCAAAGCCATTGCGTTGGGTGAACCCGAGGGCCTGATCAAAACGATTTTCGACGCCAAGACAGGTGAATTGCTAGGGGCACATATGATCGGCGCGGAAGTTACTGAGTTGATTCAAGGCTACGTAGTGGGACGGCAATTGGAGACCACAGAGGAAGACCTGATGAACACTGTCTTCCCACACCCGACTCTATCGGAAATGATGCACGAAAGCGTGTTGGATGCCTACGGGCGTGTGATCCACATGTAAGAATGGGGGCTCTGCCCCCACCGCCCGTGCCGGGCGTCTCCCTCGGGGATATTTTAGCCAGATGAAGTAAGGATCTTTCCTTCATCTGGCCTTTAAATATCCCGGAGCGTCAAGCAGAGCCTCGCAAGTATCTTATTTATTCAATGCGTCCAGTATGCGCACCCACGAGCGAATGCCCTTGTGGAAACTTTTCACGTCATACTTTTCGTTCGGTGAGTGGATGGCGTCGTCGTCATTGGCATAGCCAACCAGCATCGAATCCAATCCGAGAACCGAATCAAAATATCCAACCACCGGTATCGATCCCCCCATGCCGGTAAAGACAGCCTCGCGGTTCCATTCATCGGACAATGCGCCGCGCGCCGCTTCGAATTCTGGGCGGTCAAGGTTCATCACCGATGCCGGAGCCCCTTCGAGATCGTTGTCCCAGACGACTTTTGCGTCGGGCGACAGGCGATCTTCGACATGTTTGCGAATTTTGTCGCGCAGGGCATCGGGGTCCATGTCGCCGACCAGGCGGCAGGTGATCTTGCAGTGCGCTTCGGACGGGATCACGGTTTTTGATCCTGCACCGTTGTAGCCGCCCCACAAGCCGTTCACTTCCAGCGTTGGACGTGCCCATTGCTGTTCCAGTGTGGAATAGCCCTTTTCCCCATGCGGTTGCGAGTAACCGACAGAGTTCAGGTATTCCGCCTCATCAAAACCGCAGTTTTCCCATTGGCGGAGTTGCTCTGCGGGCACTTCGTGTACACCTTCGTAAAACCCGTCAACGGCCACGCGACCGGTTTCGTCGTCGTAGAACGAGGCGACGATCTTCGACAGCTCACGCAGCGGATTCAGACCAGGGCCGCCATAGTGACCGGAATGCAGATCGATGCGGGGACCGACGATAGTGAACTCATCCTTGAGCATGCCGCGTAGTTGCGAGGCGATGGAAGGCACGCCGCGCGAAACCATCGATGTGTCGCAAACCAGCGCAAGATCCGCTTTCAGCTCGTCCTTGTTGGCTTCGAGGAACGGTACCAATGAAGGTGATCCGGATTCCTCTTCTCCTTCGAAAAAGAATGTGATGCGGCAGGGCAGGGTGCCGTGGATCGCCTTCCATGCGCGGCAGGCCTCAACAAAGGTCATCAACTGGCCTTTGTCATCCGACGAGCCTCGGCCGCGGATAACTTGACCGTTTTCAGTCTCTTCCAACGCTGGATCAAACGGGGGGCGGTTCCAAAGCTCTAATGGATCAACGGGTTGGACGTCGTAGTGACCGTAGAACAGAACATGCGGTCCGTCGCTGTCCTCGCCTACATGACCTACAACCATAGGGTGGCCCGGCGTTTCGCGCTTTTCGGCTGCAATGCCAATGCTTTGCAGGTCGGCGACCAGCCAGTCGGCGGCCTGATCTACCTGCTCTTTATAGGCCGGGTCGGTTGAGATCGACGGGATGCGCAGAAATTCCATCAAACGGTCGATGGACGTGGACAGATCGGTGTCGATCTTGCTCAGAACAGCGTCTAGCGACATGAGCTTCTCCTGAATGGCGTGAACTGCTGCGGAACCTATCAGCACCGGCGGCGCCGTCCAGTGCGTATCGGCAGGATTTGCAGTATACTGTCGGAAACAGAATGTGTGGCAGGGTTATCGCCTGCGTCGTTTCCTCGCGTCTTATGGCCGTAACTTTACTTGTCGGGGGGCGTGAACAGGGATAATTGATACAGATCAATGCTGCGACTCCTGCAATGCCACTAGGCAAGGTACTCAAGGGGAAGCAAACCGCGGGGACGGCTTGATCCGTCATTCGGGGAAATAACGGGTTCGACAAACAGCACGTCTATGTCGGGCACAGAAGGAGATACTGGTGGACTATACTGCTCAGCTCGATTCAGCGATTGCCAGGCTGCATGACGAAGGCCGTTATCGGACCTTTATTGATATCGAACGCCAGAACGGTCATTTCCCGCATGCAGTACGGACGCGTCCGGACGGCTCGCAGCAGAATATCACCGTGTGGTGTGGAAACGACTATTTGGGTATGGGCCAGAACCCGGTTGTTCTGAATGCGATGCATGATGCGGTTGATGCTGCTGGTGCGGGTTCGGGCGGAACGCGTAACATCTCGGGCACCACTGTCTACCACAAGCAACTTGAAGCTGAGTTGGCGGATTTGCACGGCAAAGAGGCGGCGTTGCTGTTCACCAGTGCATATATCGCGAATGACGCGACACTCAGCACCTTGCCAAAGCTTTTCCCCGGTCTGATCATTTATTCCGATGCGCTGAACCATGCCTCGATGATTGAAGGCGTACGCCGCAATGGCGGTGCCAAACGCATCTTTCGTCACAACGACGTAGCGCATCTGCGTGAACTACTTGAGGCTGACGATCCCGCAGCCCCTAAGCTGATCGCGTTCGAGTCCGTCTATTCGATGGATGGCGATTTCGGCCCAATTGAAGAGATATGTGATCTGGCCGACGAATTTGGCGCGCTGACCTACATCGACGAGGTGCACGCGGTTGGCATGTACGGCCCGCGCGGTGGTGGCGTTACCGAGCGTGATCGTCTGGCGCATCGCATCGACATCATCAACGGAACACTTGCCAAGGCCTATGGCGTGATGGGGGGCTATATCGCCGCCAGCGAGAAAATGTGCGACGCTGTGCGTTCTTACGCGCCGGGCTTCATCTTCACGACGTCTCTGCCTCCGGCCGTTGCCGCCGGGGCTGCCGCATCGGTGGCGTATCTGAAAGGCGCGTCAGAGATGCGTGAGCAGCATCAGACCCAGGCCAAGGTGCTTAAGCTGCGCCTGAAAGGGATGGGCCTGCCGTTGATCGATCATGGCAGTCACATCGTACCTGTGATCGTCGGCAACCCGGTGCACACCAAAATCCTGAGTGACAGGCTGCTGGATGACCATGGAATTTACGTCCAGCCGATCAACTTCCCGACCGTGCCGCGCGGCACAGAGCGCCTGCGCTTTACCCCGTCTCCGATACATGGACCGGGTGAAATGAACCGATTGATCCAGGCGATGGACGAACTTTGGTCACATTGTGCGCTAAATCGCGCCGAACTTGCCGGATAACCTCACGCCAAAGTGTGCAATGCGTTTGTCGCGTGTTAAGCTTACGCTAACAAAAGAGACGCACGAATCGTTACGTAGGCGATTCGCCGTTGGCGTGTAACACGCGCAAGGCAGAATGGGGCAGCAGGGATGATTGGGCGCAGATCACAGCGCGATTCCGAAGAAAACACGGACGTCAGGCCGAAGGGCTTTGACGATTATGAGGTGCGACTTGGCGACAGGATGCGCGGCGAACGCGCGACCATGGGTAAGTCACTTCTGGATGTTCAACGCGAACTGCGAATCAAAGCCAACTACATAGCTGCAATCGAAGACGCTGATCCCGATGCGTTTGACACACCCGGCTTCATCGCCGGGTATGTGCGTTCTTATGCACGCTATCTGGGCATGAACCCGGATGATACCTTTGCCACGTTCTGCGCCGAAAGCGGTTTTGAAGTGGCCCATGGTATGTCAGCCGAGGCTTCGGTTGTTCGTAAACCATCCGGCGGGTTGCCCGCGCGGGGCCCGATGGGGCGCGATCCGTTCATCTCGCCGAATACACCTTACATCCCGGGCAGGGAATCTCTGGTCAGCCAGATTGAGCCGCGCGCCATTGGGTCGTCTCTGGTCCTGCTGGCGGTGATTGGTGGCATTGGCTATGGCGGTTGGGCCGTATTGAATAAAATCCAACAGGTTCAGGTGAGCCCGGTTGAACAGGCCCCGGTGGTTCTGTCCGATCTCGACCCGTTGGATGCAGCCCGCGCACCGGTAGAACTTGCCGAAGCAGCAGCAGAATCCACAGCACCGACCCCGGAGGCGCTGGATCGTCTTTATCGCCCACAGGCGCTGGATGTTCCGGTTCTTGTGGCGCGTGACGCGCCGATTGCCACATTGGATCCTCGCACTGTCGGAACGTTCCGCCCGCCAGAGGCGCCCCGGATCGAAGTGGCCGAGGTGCACACTGTTGAACGTCTCGCATTGCCGCAGGTTGTTGAACAGGTTGATACCGCACTGAAGATCGTGGCCGTTGCGCCATCGTGGATGCGTATTCGCGCCGCTGATGGGAGCGTTCTGTTTGAAGGCACATTGGGCACGGTCGAGCAGGGCAATACTTTCGAAATTCCGCTGACCGAAGAACCACCGCAACTGCGTGCAGGGGCTTCGGGTTCCGTTTATTTCTCGATGAATGGTGAACATTTCGGGCCTGTTGGTGCGCCGGGCACGGTGACCAAAGGTGTTCTGCTGTCCAAGGACGCGGTTGCCGAACGCTATGAGATCGCCGATCTGGAATCCGAACAGAACAGCGCCCTCAAACAATTGGTGGCCGAACTTCAGGCGGAAGTACCTGAAACGCCGGCTGAGTGATCTGGCCATTGCGGTGGCCGGGTAGGCGGACTATCTAAAGACGCAACTCAGGCAGCTTTGGACCCGTCCTCATGTCCCTTAATCACGTCCGCCCGTGGCGAAACATCTATCGCCGCAAATCCCGCCAAATTATGGTTGGAAATGTTCCGGTCGGGGGCGACGCGCCCATTGCTGTTCAGACGATGACGAACACCCTGACAACGGATGTTGCCGGGACAATTGCGCAGGTTCAGGCCGCAGCAGAGGCGGGTGCCGATATCGTGCGGATTTCCGTCCCTGATGAGGCGTCATCGAAAGCACTAAAAGAGATCGTGCGCGAAAGCCCGGTTCCTATCGTGGCCGACATCCACTTTCACTATCGGCGCGGTATCGAAGCTGCCGAAGCGGGTGCCGCATGCCTACGCATCAACCCGGGCAATATCGGCGATGAAAAGCGTGTGAAAGAGGTTATCAAGGCCGCGCAGGACCATAATTGCTCGATCCGCATCGGGGTGAACGCCGGTAGTCTGGAAAAGCACCTGCTTGAGAAATATGGCGAACCATGCCCCGAGGCGATGGTCGAAAGCGGGTTGGAGCATATTCGTATCCTGCAGGACAACGACTTTCACGAATTCAAGATAAGCGTGAAGGCCAGCGACGTCTTCCTGTCGGCCGCGGCCTATCAGGGCATTGCCGAGGCCACGGACGCGCCGATCCACTTAGGCATCACCGAGGCTGGCGGACTGGTGTCAGGCACCATCAAATCGGCCATCGGGCTGGGTAATCTGCTGTGGATGGGTATTGGCGACACGATCCGTGTCAGCTTGTCCGCTGACCCGGTCGAAGAAGTAAAAGTGGGCTTTGAGATCCTGAAATCTCTGGGCCTGCGCCATCGCGGCGTGAACATCATCTCGTGCCCCTCCTGCGCGCGGCAGGGGTTCGACGTGATCAAAACGGTCGAGGCGCTGGAACAGCGGCTGGAACACATCAAAACGCCGATGAGCCTGTCGATCATCGGCTGCGTGGTGAACGGGCCGGGTGAGGCGCTGATGACCGATGTCGGTTTCACCGGCGGCGGGGCTGGATCGGGCATGGTTTATCTGGCGGGCAAGGCCAGCCACAAGATGTCCAACGACCAGATGATTGATCACATCGTCGAAGAGGTCGAAAAGAAGGCGGCGGAACTGGACGCCGTGGCTGAGGCGGCTGAATAGTTGATATCACTGACCCTCGGGTCTTGTTAGACGGCGGGCATTTGTTGCGTTGCGCAGTGAATACCGCCACCAAATTCGCCTAAAATATCGACGTTCAGTGCCACAACTTCGCGCCCCGGGTAATGTCGGGACAGGGCGTCGCGCGCGATGGTGTCGGTTTCTTTGTCACCGAATTGGGCCATGATGACCGCGCCATTGCAAACATAGTAGTTTGCATAAGATGCCACGAACTCTGGATCTTTGACCCGCCTTCTGACTGGTTCCGGAATAACCTCTACTTGTAAACCTTCCGCAACCAATCGGTCATGCGTGTCCAATGCCGCAAGATGGAAGGGGTCCTGAAAATCAGGCTCGTCTGGAAGGTTGACCAGAACACGACCCGGTCCGGTAAGGCGTGCCAGACTGTCGATATGGTAGTCGGTAATGTCTTCGCCCCAAACACCCTCGGACCAAATCATGCGGTTTGCTCCGTAGGCGGCCAAAAGTTTGGCTTCGATCTCGTTACGAGACTGGCCAGGGTTGCGATTGTCATTCAGCCATGAGCTTTCATGCGCAATGAGCAGGCCGTGCCCGTCTTGCTCAACACCTCCACCTTCACCGTTCAGGCCGGAGGGAAGGAGCGGCAGGCCCAGTCGTTCAGCAACGCGACCAGCGACACGAGCGTCCTGTTTGTGTGCTTGCTTCTCACCCCAGCCATTGAACTGGATTTTGCGGATCGCCATGTCACCGCCGTCTGAGATCAAAAAAATCGGTCCGGAATCCCGGCACCAAAGGTCTTCGGTTGGGACGTCCCACAATTCAACTTCCGTTGAAAGTTTTTCACGCGCTGCCGAATGCTGTTCGGCGGCAGCCAGCATCGTCACCGGTTCAAATGGCGATATCGCATTGGCAATATCGGCGACCGTTTGCTGCACCAGATTACGCAAGTGGGCATCTGGATACACATTGCGGCTTACCGGCCACTGCATAAAAGTGCGTTGGTGTCGCGTTTCTTCCGCCGGAACAAAATAGCCCAAACCAGCTTGGGCAAAAGGTTGCTGTGTGACACTCATTAACCCAATCGCCCCGCCGGACAGCAGAACTTCCCTACGCTTCATTGTGAAAACCCCAATAGGCTGTTGGGTGAAGAGCACCTCAGCGAGAGGTGCTCATTGTTCATCAACCCTGTTCTGCGCGCACACCGTCCGCAATCTGCTTCATCTGATCCGCTGGCAGGAACCCACGCAGCATCTCGGTGCCCAGAACAAATGAAGGTGTTCCCGAAATCTGCATACGCTGCGCCAGCGCACGGGTCTGACCGATTTCATCCGTAACCTGCTCGCTGTCCATGGCCGCAATGATCGCATCGCTGTCCAGGCCGAGGCCATCCGAGATCCGGCGCAGGGAGACTTCGGAAGGCTCTCCGCCGAATTCCATCAGCGCGTCATGGACCTGTTTGTAGGCGTCAGCGCCAGCCACATGTTTGGTTGCGACCGCAAAGCGCGAAGACAGGACCGAGGCGTCGCCCAAGATCGGGAATTCCTTGATCACAAGGCGGATGTTGCCATCTTCGGCCAACAGGCTCGCGACTTCGGGCACGGCGCGGCGACAGTAGCCGCAGCGGTAATCCATGAATTCGACCAGAGTGATGTCGCCATCCGGGTTGCCGCCAACCCAGCTATAGCCGTCGTTGAACAGCTCGTCCGCATTGGCGGCGACCAGTTCCTTGTCAGCGGAAGCTTCGGCCACAGCGTTACGCTGTTCAAGAATGTTGATTGCTTCGATGATCACTTCGGGGTTTTCCAGAAGGTACTCGCGCACCTGCACACCGAACTGTTCGCGTTCGGCATCGCTCATGGTGCTCAGGTCCAGGGCCTGCGCGGGTCCGGTGATCAGGGAAAGCCCCAGAAGGGCGGGTGCAGCATGTCTGAGGATCATTTCCGGTTCCTTTTCTTTTTCTTCGCTCGTTCCGAGGCAATCAACACATCCTGTGCCCGTTGCCAACCAGGTGAACCTTCGGGCAATTGCCCGACGGCGCGTTTCGCGTGAATGCCTGCATCGACCAGGCGGCCTTGCAGGGCATAGCGTTCTGCGGTCACAGCCGAGGCCATGCCGTTATTTCCGACCTTGGCATAAGCCATTCCAAGATCCTGCATCAGTCGTGCATTGCGATAGTCCCGCGCGCGTGCCTTTTCAAGCACCTTCAGGGCGTCGGCCGTCTGCCCATCTGCCAGTAAGGCGCGCCCGTACCCCGCCAGAAGCAATGGATCATTCGGAGACATCTCAACCGCCTGTCCATAAGCTTTAATTGCGTCGGGCAACTTTCTGTTTTCCAGCAGAATTTGCCCTTTTAGCTCATAAAAGAACGGATCATCGGGTCGGATTTCCAGCGCGCCGTCGATCGCTGCCCTTGCGCGGGCCAGATCGCGGTTTTGATGATGTGCGGCGGCTTCGCGCATCAGGCGGATGTCCTGCGCGCTTTCCTCTTTCAACCGGCGCAAGGTCCAGCCCGGCGAGCGTAGGAAGGCCGATAGCTTGCCCTTGACCCGCGCGAACCAGTAGTCGGCGTTGGGGTTTGGTGAGGCATGATCGCTGAATTCCCCCATAAAGGCCTCAGCGGCGCGCAGCCGTTCGCGGCTGGTGGGGTGGGATCGCATATAGGGGTCTTGGTTGGCAGTGTTCAACAACTCCTGACCGGCAAACTTTTGGTGCAGAGCGACCATCCCGTTGGGTGAGATCCCCGCCGCGCGCAGGTAACTGGCCGAACTGCGGTCGGCCGATGCCTCTTCTGCCCGTGTGTGCCCCAGGAAACTGCGCAGGGCAGATGCGGATGTGCCAGCGGCGATTCCCGCTGCGGCCTCGCCACCACCTGCGGCTGCGGCGATCAGGGCCAGCGCAGTGCCCAGCTGGGCTTTGCGCTGCGCTGCGCGCATATTTTCAACCCGTCTGGCCAGATGGCCGTTGGCGATATGAGCCGCCTCATGCGCGATCACGGCTTGCAGCATCTCAGGGCTTTCGACGGTCAGGATTAGCCCGTAATTTACGTATATCGCGTTGTAATCAATGACAAATGCGTTGAATGTGCTGTCATTGACGACCAGAATTTTCACCCGATTGGTGTTTAGCCCGGCGGCCCGCAGAATGGGAAAGGCCAGTTCGCGCAACCCGTGCTCGATATCGGGGTCGCGGATCAGGCTTTGAGCGCTGGACTGAAACGCACTGCTCATCCATGTCACTGCAATCAGCAACAGGGCCGGGATTGACGCCAGCCTGGATAAGCGTTCAAAAGCCATGGCTGCAACATGGGAGATGGGCATGAGAAACTCAACCCGATCCGGGGTCGATCCCTTCATCGTGATGGACGTGATGGAGGCCGCGCGCCGCGCTGAAGAGGCTGGGCGGCACATCATCCATATGGAGGTCGGCCAGCCGGGGACGGGCGCGCCCAAGGGGGCCGTTCAGGCCTTGGCCAAAGAAATGGACCAAGGCCCGCTGGGCTATACCGTGGCTTTGGGTCTGCCCGCGCTGCGGCGACGGATCGCTAGCCTGTACGGTGAGTGGTATAACGTCGATCTCAACCCCGACCGCGTCGTGGTCACACCGGGGTCGTCCGGCGGGTTTCTGCTGGCTTTCACTGCCCTGTTCGATAGCGGCGACCGCGTGGGTATCGGCGCGCCGGGCTACCCGTCTTACCGGCAGATTCTGAAAGCGTTGGGTCTGGTCCCTGTCGATCTGCCCACTGCACCTGAGAACCGGCTGCAACCCGTGCCATCCGATTTCGCAGGGCTCGACCTGCAAGGCCTGATGGTTGCCTCGCCTGCGAACCCCACCGGCACGATGTTGGATCACAAAGCGATGGGCGCGCTGATAGACGCCGCGCAGGGACAAGGCGCTTCGTTCATTAGCGATGAGATCTACCATGGGCTGGAATATGAGGCCAAAGCCGTCACCGCGCTGGAACTGACGGATGAATGCTATGTGATCAATTCGTTCTCAAAGTATTTCTCGATGACCGGCTGGCGCGTTGGCTGGATGGCGGTTCCTGAAGATCAGGTGAGGGTGGTTGAGCGGATCGCCCAGAACATGTTCATCTGTGCTCCGCATGCCAGTCAGGTGGCCGCGCTGGCGGCAATGGATTGTAACGACGAACTGCAGGCCAATCTGGATGTCTATCACCGCAACCGCCAATTGATGCTGGAAGGGCTGCCCAAGGCAGGTTTCACCAATATCGCGCCGCCGGATGGGGCGTTCTATGTCTACGCCGACGTCTCGGACCTGACCGACGACAGCCTGGCCTTTGCGGCTGAGATTTTGGAAAAGGCCGGGGTAGCTGTCACGCCGGGGCTGGATTTCGACCCGCTGCGTGGTCATACAACGCTGCGGTTTTCATACGCGCGCTCGACGGCGGACATCGAAGAGGGTCTGCAGCGACTGCACCGCTTTATGGCGGATCGCGGCGCGATCACGGAACAGGCCTGAGCCGTTCACAACGGGCCCCGGATGCGATAGGGTGCCAGACAAACGATCTCGGGAAAACTTGAGGCTATGAGCAGGATCATTTACGCCATCGCGCTGTTTTGGGCGCTGTCGACCGCCGCTGTCGCGCATGATTTCAGCGCGCTTGCGCGCGTGCTGCCGAATGACAGTCGCATTGTGGACGAAGGTCGCGCAGGGGTCAGGGTCGATCTGGGCCTCAGCCAGGGCGTGCCTTACCGCGTGTTCACATTGCAAGATCCCTACCGCATGGTGCTTGATTTTCAAGAAGTTGACTGGACTGGACTTGACCGCGAAGCGCTTCTGCAGACCGATCGAATAAGCGGTGTTCAGTTCGGAGCATATGTTCCCGGGTGGTCTCGGATGGTTCTGGAGCTTGGCGCGCCCTTGGCCGTCGACCGCGCCGAGATGAAAATTGATGAAACGGCTGGAGGGGCGCAACTGTCGCTGCTTCTGCAAGGAACCGATTTCGATTCATTCGCCGCCGGCGCAGGCGCACCCCGTCAACAAGGTTGGGATTTGCCCGAACCCGCGGTGACAACGACCCAGCCGCGCCGGGGCGGGGCGGGCGCGTTGCGGGTCATGCTTGACCCGGGCCATGGCGGTATTGACCCGGGGGCCGAGGCCGACGGATTGGACGAGAAGACCCTGATGCTGACCTTCGCGCGCGAGCTTCGCGAGCATTTATTGCGAACCGGAAGGTTCGAAGTGGTGATGACGCGGGTTGATGACCAATTTGTCTCACTCGAACGGCGTATCGCGCTGGCGCATCGGGCCGGTGCCGGTGTGTTTATCTCATTGCATGCGGATATCCTGTCCGAAGGGCGGGCGCATGGCGCCGCAGTTTATACACTGTCGGACGAAGCATCAGATGTGGCCAGTGACAAGCTGGCCGAACGTCATGACCGTGGTGATCTGATCTCAGGGATTGATCTGAGCGGAGCGGATGACCAGGTGGCCGATATCCTGCTGGATATCGCGCGGCAGGAAACCAAGCCCCGAACCGATGCGCTGGCCCGTGCGCTGGCTGATGGCATGACACAGCAGGGCGGCCCGATGAACAGCAGGCCGATCCGCACGGCGTCCTTCTCGGTTCTCAAGGCAGCGGATATTCCTTCGGTTTTGGTCGAGCTTGGGTTTCTGTCCAGCCCCCGGGACCTGCAGAATATCAGAAACCCGGAATGGCGCGTTGGAATGGCGCAAGGTATTGTCGATGGCCTGCAGAAGTGGCGGCAGGACGACCTGATCAAAAGATCCCTGATTGGTCAGTGACCCTGCGACGTAAACCGGCTATTATTGGCCATCGTGTTTTGACCCTGCGCCGGGCCATCACTATATAGGCGTCACCGCGAGTAAAAGGCAGTAACGTGATCCGTTTCATTCTTTCGATTTTCGGGGCGATCTTCAGCCTCGTGACATTGGGTATCTTCATGGCCGCGCTGGTCGTTGGCGCGATCTTCTGGATGTATGGGCGCGACCTGCCCAGCCATGAATCGCTGGCACAGTACAAACCTCCTACGATCAGCCGAATTTATTCGGGCGAAGGCCAGTTGATCGACGAGTTCGCGCAGGAACGCCGTTTGTTCACGCCGTCCGAAGAGATTCCCGATCTGGTGAAGCAGGCGTTTATCTCGGCAGAGGACAAGAACTTCTACACCCATCAGGGTTACGATCCGCGCGGTATCATTGCCGCTGGTGTTGAGGCGGTGAAGTCCAAGGGCGAAACCGTTCGCGGTGCATCGACCATTACACAGCAGGTGATGAAGAACTTCCTGCTGTCCGGCGACCGCCGCGCCGAGCGGAAAATCAAGGAAATCATCCTCGCCACTCGGCTTGAGGATACGCTGGACAAGGAACAGATCCTCGAACTTTACATGAACGAGATCTTTCTGGGTCAGAACTCTTATGGTGTGACCGCCGCCGCACAGACTTATTTCAACAAAACCCTGCAAGAGTTGGAGCCGCATGAGGCCGCGACCTTGGCCGCGATGCCCAAGGCGCCGTCGGACTATCATCCGGTTCGACAAAAAGAGCGTCTGCTTGCACGTCGGGACTATGTTTTGCGCGAGATGAACCAGAATGGGTATATCGATCAGGCGACCTATGAGGCCGAAGTCGAAATGCCCCTCCGCTCGGTCCAGAATGGCGATTTCGAAAGTTTCCGCACCGCCTTGCCGCCGCGTGATTATTTCACCGACGAAATTCGCCGTCAGCTGAGCGACGATTTTGGCGAGGGTGAATTCTTTACTGGCGGCTTTGCTGTGCGTGCGTCGGTTGACGAAGAAATGCAGCTTGAGGCTGCCAAGGCCCTGCGTACTGCACTGCAAAAATACGACCGCTCGCGCGGGAAATGGCGCGGGACAGGTGAGGTTATTGCCGAAGAAAAACTGGCCGACGAAACTCAGTGGCGCGAAGCGTTGGCCATCATAGAAATCCCCCGTGACGTTGTGCTTCCGACACAGTGGTATCCGGCAGTTGTGATGAACGTCGGTGAACAGCAATTGACTGTGGGGATCGAAGACGGCCCCGCCGGCGGCATCATCCCACGCTCCGATATCAAATGGATGCAGGGTGACTTCGCAGCGAATTTCAAACGTGGCGACGTCGTTCTGGTAATGGCCGGGGAAGAGGGCCAGTGGTCCGCCCGTCAGGTGCCCGAAGTGCAGGGTGGTTTCGTTGCGATGGACGTGAACTCGGGCCGTGTTCTGGCGATGCAGGGTGGGTTCTCGTATCAGGATTCGGTGTTCAACCGCGCCACGCAGGCGCAGCGCCAACCCGGTTCCAGCTTCAAACCTTTCGTCTATGCCGCCGCACTGGACAGTGGCTATAGCCCCGCAACGATCGTTGTGGATGCCCCGATTGAGGTGAACACTCCCCAAGGTCTGTGGCGGCCCAAGAACTCGTCGAACAAATTCTACGGCCCAACGCCGCTGCGCACGGGGATCGAACAGTCGCGGAACCTGATGACCATCCGTCTTGCGCAAGAGGTGACCATGCCGGTTGTCGCTGGCTATGCCGAACGGTTCGGTGTTTATGACCGAATGGGTGCGTTTCTGGCAAACTCGCTGGGGTCGGAAGAAACGACACTGTACAAGATGGTCGCCGCCTACGCGATGTTCGCCAACGGGGGTGAGCGGGTGGAGCCCACTCTGGTTGACCGTATCCAGGATCGGTTCGGCAAAACGATCTATCGTCACGACGACCGTCAGTGCTTGGATTGTAACTCGGCCTGGCTTGAGCCGGGCGAGTCGCCCACAATTGAGACGAACCGCTCTCAGGTCATGGATGCGATCACCGCGTATCAGCTGACGTCGATGATGAAAGGTGTGGTGGATCGTGGAACCGCGTCCAGTGTCGTCAATCTGCCGGTGCCGACTGCGGGTAAAACGGGTACGACAAACGAATCCAAGGATGCGTGGTTCATCGGCTTCACGTCGAACATCGTTGCTGGTTGCTATATCGGTTATGACCGCCCGCGTCCGATGGGGCGGGGGGCCTATGGGGGCACGTTGTGCGGACCAGTGTTCCAAAGCTTCATGGAGAAAGCGGTCGAGAAATACGGCGGTGGTCCGTTTGATGTGCCCGAAGGTGGTCACTTCATCAAGATCGACCGCTTCAGTGGCGCGCGCCTGCCTGCCGATGCTTCCGGTGACTATGTCGTGGCCGAATACTTCCGCGATGGCGTCGACGGCTTTATCGACCGTGTCTATGACGGTGGCTTTGCGATGGGCTCTGATCTGCCTCTGTTCGAAGAGGCCAACTCGGGCCGTCAGGTTACCACGTCGACTGGCAACACAATCACCGTTGGCCCCAACGCCAGCCAGGGTGAACTGCAGGGCGGCGGTCTTTACTGATCCGCTGCCTGCAGGAGCAGGTTCAACAGGTCTTCTTCCGGGTCATTTGTGACGGTGCCATCTGCGCGCCAGAAGATCGACAGAGCACATTTTGCGGCTGCCCATTTGGCAAGTCGTCTTTCGTTAACCCGCAAGACGGTCGCGTATAACGCCAAACCAGTTTCAATCTGTTCAGGTCGCCGAACCCACTCTGGCATACCTTTTGGATGACGCAGGGCATTGGCCAGCTCAAAAGCCGGATCGCCGATGTACCCCTTTGCGTCAAATACCCGAGGCCCGGCGGGTGTTGCGATCACGTTGTCATGATGCAGATCCCCGTGCAGCGGAACAACCGTATCCTGCGTGTTCAAAAGGTGATGGCCAATGCTGATCGCTTGCATCATGTTTTGCCGTAGCCGGGTCGGGCAATCGTCTGAGAATTGGCAGTCGAAAACTGGCGCGAAGACTTCCCGGAGCGGTTTCAGCCCGGTCGCGTTGATGGTCGGCCGTTGGTGCAGTCGATCCGCTGCCGTCGCCAGACCGCGTACCGCATCATCCGGGCGGCCAGACCGCGCGATGTCCCCAAGCGATGGCCCTTCAAGCCATTCCGTCAAAACGGCGTTGGGGGCCTCGGCCAATATGTGCACAGCGCCCCGGTTACGCCACAGGTGCATCAGGTGCGGGCCAGCTGTTTCATTGCCACGGTTTGGGCGGCGATAGATCTTGAGGGCGGCAGGCGTGTTGTCCAAAGTTCGGACCTTCCACACGTGTGCATGCCCGGTATTTGCGACGGGCTGTGCGTCTTCCAATTCCCATCTGGTCAGAAACTCGTTCAGCGCGTTTTGCATTCCCGTGTCGCCCGTCTTGTGGTGGCCCGCGCCTCTTGCTATCACGCAGGCCTGATTGAGCAAGTTGGGACAAGACCATGCGCGCCGAAACCCAGAACACCGTGGCGGAAATCGAAAAGTCACTGGAGCTGCTGGCGCAGCGCATGGACTATGTGACTGCCCCTCATCGTCTTGAGGAATTCAATGCGCGGGTCGAAGATCCCAACCTGTGGGACAACCCCGAAAATGCGCAAAAACTAATGCGCGAACGTCAGATGTTGGTCGATGCCATTGAAACCTATGAATCCATCAAGACCGATCTGAGCGACAATATCGAGCTGATCGAACTTGGTGAGATGGAAGAGGACGAAGAGGTCGTCACTGACGCCGAAGATGCCATTCAGAAATTGGGGGCGAAGGCCGCCAAGAAAGAGCTTGAGGCGTTGCTGGATGGTGAGGCCGATGGCAACGACACCTTCCTTGAAATTAACTCGGGCGCCGGTGGCACCGAAAGCTGTGACTGGGCCTCGATGCTGGCGCGGATGTATGTCCGCTGGGCTGAGAAGAAGGGGTACACTGTCGAGCTGCAATCCGAGACATCGGGCGAAGAGGCTGGCATCAAATCCGCTGCGTACAAGATTTCCGGCCATAACGCCTATGGTTGGTTGAAATCCGAGAGCGGCGTGCATCGTCTGGTGCGGATTTCGCCATTTGACTCGGCAGCCAAGCGGCACACATCATTCAGCTCGGTCTGGGTCTATCCGGTGGTCGACGACAATATCGAGATTGAGGTGAACCCGTCCGAAATTCGCATCGACACATATCGGTCTTCGGGCGCGGGTGGTCAGCACGTAAACACCACGGATTCGGCGGTGCGGATTACGCACATTCCAACCGGGATCGTCGTGACCAGTTCTGAGAAGTCGCAACACCAGAACCGCGATATTGCCATGAAGGCCCTGAAATCGCGCCTGTATCAGCAGGAATTGGACCGCCGCAACGCGGATATCAACGCGGCACATGAGGCCAAAGGTGATGCGGGCTGGGGCAACCAGATCCGGTCTTATGTTTTGCAGCCCTATCAGATGGTCAAGGATCTGCGCACCAACCATGAGACGTCTGACACCAAAGGTGTACTGGATGGCGATCTGGATGGGTTTATGGCTGCCACCCTTGCGATGGATGTGGCAGGAAAGAGCCGCTCCGAGGCACAAGGCGACGGCTGAGACGCCGCAAGGGGGCGCTGCCCCCGTCTCCGCAGGCGGAGACTCCCCCAAGATATTTTTGGCCAGATGAAGCGGATCCGTGCGCTGAGGCGTGTATGGTAAAAGATATATGTAAAACACGGGTTTAAATGGGGTTGCGGCCTCGCTAGGCTGATCGCGACTTGGTAACACTGAATGCGATGGGTCCCGGATGGATTTAAGTCAGACAACCGCAACTGCCTTGCTGGCTGCGCTTTCGGCCCGGCGTCTTTCTGCCGCTGATTTGATGCGTGAATCCTTGGATCGCATTGCGGCGGTCAATCCGCGCCTGAATGCAATTGTTGCGCTGCGCGATGAAGAGGTGCTGATGGCCGAGGCGCGTGCGCTGGATGCGAGACCAGTGACAGGCCCGTTGCATGGGCTGCCGATCGCGGTCAAAGATCTGGTGAATGTCGCCGGGGTGGTGTCGTCGCAGGGATCACCGCTGTATCGCGATCATGTACCCGAACAGGACGATCTGATAGCCGCACGGATGCGGGCGGCCGGCGCAATCCTGATCGGTAAAACAAATACGCCAGAGTTCGGTTTGGGCTCGCACACGTTCAATCCCGTTTATGGTGCCACGCGTAACCCGTATGATCACTCTAAGACATGCGGTGGATCATCGGGTGGGGCAGCGGTTGCGCTGGCCACCGGGATGGTGGCGCTGGCGGATGGCTCTGACATGATGGGCAGTCTGCGCAATCCAGCGGCCTGGAACAATGTTTATGGGTTTCGCCCAAGTTGGGGGCGTGTGCCGCCTGAACCGGTGGGCGACGTATTCCTTCACCAACTGTCCTCGCTTGGCCCAATGGCACGAGCCCCGGAAGATCTGGGTGTGTTGTTGGACGTAATTTCAGGGCCTGACCCGCGGCATCCTGCAACCCCGCAAAATGCTGCGGTGTCCCCAGTTCAGGCGGCCGATCTGTCCGGTATGCGGATTGGCTGGCTGGGCGACTGGGGTGGGGCGTTCCCGTTTGAGGATGGTATTTTGGACCTGTGCCAGGATGCGCTGTCCGTTTTCGTACAGCAGGGGGCGCAGGTTGAAGCTGTTGCGCCGCCCTTTGACGCGGAACGCATATTCGAAAGCTGGTCGACCTTACGATCCTGGAGCGTGGCGGCAAGTCTGGCCCCGCAGTCTGAACAGCGGGAGCAGTTGAAGGACACGGCGCAATGGGAACTTGACCAGGGGCAAGCCCTGACGGCGATGCAGGTGCATCATGCGAGTGTTGTACGATCGGATTGGTTCCGGCGCGTGGCTGAACTGTTCGAAGGATTTGATGCGTTGATCCTGCCGTCTACTCAAGTCTGGCCGTTTGAACTTGAGCTCCCGTATCCCACCGAGATTGCCGGTAAAAGCATGGATACCTATCACCGCTGGATGCAGGTCATGATTCCAGTCAGCCTGATTGGCTTGCCGTGTCTGTCGGTGCCAGTAGGGTTTGGGGCAGGCGGGTTGCCGATGGGCATGCAGGTCTTTGGCCCGCGCGGCGCGGATGCAGATATATTGTCAATCGGGGCCGCGTATCACGACGCGACCGGGTGGCCACAAAACCGACCGGCTTGAGGAGAGCGCCGGAAACAGGAGGAGAGACAGAGCATGGAAAAACCCTTTGGGGTTCCGGAAATGGGACCTGTGGATACCGGTATGCTGGGCGAGGCATTGCGCCGTGCCTGGGCTGATTTTCGTCGTGCACCAGTTTTTGGCCTGTTGTTCGGAGGGTTCTATGTGCTGGCGGGCTGTGCCATGGCCTGGATCACGGTGCAGACGCAGACGTCATACTGGCTCGTGCTGGCCACCATAGGATTCCCATTGCTTGGCCCCTTTGCAGCGGTGGGATTGTATGAGGTGTCTCACCGGCTGGAACAGGGCGAACCCTTGAAGTTCAGAGAGGTTTTTGGCGTGATCCTGCAGCAGAGCCGCCGTCAATTGCCATCCATCTGCGCGATTATCGTGGTGATTTTCCTGTTCTGGTTTTTCCTGGGTCATATGATCTTTGCGTTGTTCATGGGGCTGTCGACCATGACCAACGTCTCCAGTTCGCTAGAGGTCTTTATGACGCCCAATGGCCTGACTATGCTGGCCGTCGGCAGCATCGTGGGGGCCATTTTTGCGCTTATTCTATACATGATCACCGTCCTTTCGATCCCGATGTTGCTGGATAGAGAACTGGACTTCGTGACTGCGATGATCGCCAGTTTCAGCTACGTCCGGTCGAACCCGAAGATCATGCTGGGGTGGGGTGTGTTCGTGGCTGTCGTGACGTTTGTGGCTATGATCCCGTGGTTTTTGGGGTTGTTGATCGTCTTGCCGTTGCTGGGGCATGCCAGTTGGCACCTGTATCGTCTGATCACTCTGGCAGGGGCCGGGATAGACGCCTGAAGAGCCTATGCAGCGCTTTGCTTGAACCGTTTGGCAGCGCGTGCCGCAGGCAGGGCAGCCTTGGCCTGAGTGCCCAGGTAA
The DNA here is from genome assembly GCF_900143525.1 of Ruegeria sp. Alg231-54. Lineage (GTDB taxonomy): Bacteria > Pseudomonadota > Alphaproteobacteria > Rhodobacterales > Rhodobacteraceae > Ruegeria. The sequence continues at coordinate 262,339 of NZ_FREZ01000005.1, forward strand.
TTCAGCGAGATCCGGCGCATTGTGGTCGCCTGAGCGTTGGTTTTGGACAGGCAAATTGCAATGCCGCGCCACCGCTCGGAATTTTCTTCAGCACCGCGGGTCACAAGGTAGATGCGACTGTTTTGGGCCGCACGGCTGGACATAAGGATAAAAATCTGGCGCCCGGCGCATGCTGCAATACCCTGCACCTCACGTCTGGTGGTGTCGGCCGGTATCCCGTCATTTTCGGGCTCATAGCTGCGCACCAGCGTGCATTGCGGCAAACGGCGCGTGTGGATCAGCCGGTGCCTGGTTGCAGGAGATCCGTCCAGTCCCGTTTCCGTCGCATAATAAAAACCGGCCGGCAATAGGTTTTCAGTCAGCGTAGAGGGGCCGGACCCCAGGAATTCAGTCAGGGCCGAAGCAGCCGGATGTTCGGGAGGCGTTTCAATTTCCTCCAGAGGCCGCAACAGGATACGGGCGTCGACCTCAAAAAACCGGCAAATGCGATCCAGAACATCGGGGCGGGGAAAGCTTTCACCCGCCAGATATCTGTTGAATTGGGTTCTGTTGATGCCTAGCTGGCGGCACAGTTCGGACACGGACGAATATTGCCGCGACAATTGTCGCAGATTGGCACCGAACATCTGGCGCAATTCATCAGGACTGCGGATACTCATGGTCATTTCTGTCCCAGGTTCCTGAGTGTCATTCCAAAAAGTGCGACGCACCCGACCTTTTGGCCGTTCGTGCATTCTCAATCGTACTGGTGACCCTAGCTGGCGCATCCCAACACCACGCTACGCCTACGAAGTTAACGTTGGGGCAGGCAAACGCAATAGGCTTTACGTCAATTTGTATGATCTTTTTGGGTAACCATGCTCATAAGCAACATACAGCGATATTGTTTGAACATGTCTTGGGACTGCGCCTCGCCCCGGTACCCAAAGGGGGGGGCGAGGCGAAAAAGTCAGTCGCCGCGCAGCAGGGCGGCCACGCCGGTGCGTGCAATCTCGACAAGGCCTAGCGGACGCATCAGATCGGCAAAGGCGTCGATTTTGTCCGGGGCACCGGTGAGCTCGAAGATGAACGAATTCAACGTGCTATCGACGACGCTGGCGCGAAAGATATCGGCCAGACGCAGCGCCTCGACCCGCTTGTCGCCCGCGCCGACAACTTTGATGATCGCCAGTTCCCGCTCGACCGAGGGGCCTTCGACGGTCAGGTCGTGAACCTCGTGTACCGGAACGATACGGCCTAATTGGGCTTTGATCTGTTCGATCACCTGAGGGGTGCCGGTGGTGACGATGGTGATGCGGCTTAGGTGGCCTGTGTGATCCACCTCGGCGACGGTCAGGCTTTCGATGTTGTAACCCCGGCCCGAAAACAGTCCGATGACGCGGGCTAGTACACCCGGTTCGTTTTCAACCAGAACCGCAATCGTATGGCGTTCCTGCACGTCCGAGAAGGTGGGGCGTAGGTTGTAGGCGGAATGGCGCGTTGCACCTTTTTTGATATGTAGGGCAGACATTTATGTCCCTTTCATAATCCAATGATGGTCGGGTGCCAGCGCACCCGACAAAATCCGTCGAATTGTGTCAGACCAGAACCGAGCCTTTGGAATCGATCACGCCCTGTGTCTCAGCTTCACCCAACAGCATTTCGTTGTGTGCCTTGCCCGACGGGATCATGGGGAAGCAGTTCTCGTGCTTTTCGACCAGACAGTCAAAGATCACCGGACCATCATAATTGATCATCTCCATGATCGCGTCATCCAGATCGGCCGGATCGGAACACAGGATGCCCTTGGTACCGAAGGCCTCGGCGAGTTTGACGAAATCGGGCAGGGCCTCGGACCAGGAATGTGAGTACCGCTCGCCATGCAGCAGTTCCTGCCACTGACGCACCATGCCAAGGCGTTCATTGTTCAGAATGAACTGTTTCACCGGCAGACGGTACTGTGCGGCAGTGCCCATTTCCTGCATGTTCATCAGCCACGAGGCCTCGCCCGCGACGTTGATGACCAGTGCATCCGGGTGCGCCATCTGCACGCCGATGGAGGCCGGGAAACCGTAGCCCATTGTGCCCAATCCGCCCGACGTCATCCAGCGGTTCGGATCTTCGAACCCCAGATATTGCGCGGCCCACATCTGGTGCTGACCGACCTCGGTGGTGATGTAACGGTCGTGCTTTTTGGTCAGTTCTTCAAGACGTTCAAGCGCGTATTGCGGTTTGATCGTCTTTTCACTGTTGGTGTAGGCTAGACAGTTCACTTTGCGCCATTCGGTGATCTGATCCTGCCACTTGGCAACCGACGCCTCATCGGTTTTGCGGCCACGCGCTTTCCAAACCTTCAGGATGTCCTCCAGCACATGTGCAACATCACCAACAATCGGGATGTCCACGCGGATCACCTTGTTGATCGAGGACGGGTCGATGTCGATATGCGCCTTTTTTGAGTTGGGCGAGAACGCGTCAATCCGCCCAGTGATCCGGTCATCGAACCGCGCGCCGATGTTGATCATCAGGTCGCAGTCATGCATCGCCAGATTGGCCTCATACAGACCATGCATTCCCAGCATGCCCAGCCAGTTTTTGCCCGACGCCGGGTAGGCGCCAAGGCCCATCAAGGTTGAGGTGATCGGGAAGCCTGTTGCATCGACCAGTTCGCGCAGCAACTGACTGGCCGCCGTGCCGGAATTGATGACGCCGCCGCCGGTGTAAAAGACGGGTTTCTTGGCGGTCTCAATTGCGGCGACCAGTTCGGTGATCTCCTCCAAATCGCCCTTCACTATCGGTTGGTAGTGCGAGGTCGAGGGCTTTGGAGCGCTATAGTCACTGGTTGCGAACTGAACGTCCTTGGGGATATCGACCAGAACCGGACCAGGGCGACCCGAGGTGGCGACATGGAATGCCTCGTGCATCGTGTCGGACAGCGAGTCCGTGTCCTTGACCAGCCAGTTATGCTTGGTGCAGGGGCGGGTGATGCCGACGGTATCGGCCTCTTGGAACGCGTCCGAGCCGATCATGAACGTCGGAACCTGTCCGGTCAGAACCACAATCGGGATCGAATCCAGCAGCGCATCCGTAAGGCCGGTCACGGCGTTTGTCGCGCCGGGGCCAGAGGTCACAAGGGCAACGCCGGGCTTGCCGGTCGAGCGGGCATAGCCTTCGGCCGCGTGCACCGCGCCTTGCTCATGCCGCACCAGAATGTGACGAATATCGTTTTGCAGAAAAATCTCATCATAAATCGGTAGCACAGCACCGCCGGGGTATCCGAATACCGTGTCCACGCCCTGATCCTTGAGGGCCTGAACTACCATCTTTGCGCCGGTCATCTCACGTGTCATCTGCTTTGCTCCGTTCGCGACATGTGTCTTGCGTTTAGCATAAAAAAAGCCCCCGAGATTTTCGGAGGCGCATGGGTTCGATTATGGTTTACCGTTACCGGCCCATGCGCGTGGTTCCTACGATTACGACTAGCGTTCTCATCGCCAAAGGCTCCTTCTTTGCGTGCAGGGACATTATGAGCCGGGGCAAGGGGCGTCAACAGGCTTTTGCACCAATTTTCTAACTCTGAGGGTGAAATTTGCGACATTTTATTGCGCAGATTGACGCATGCAGGGAATATTCAGGAAAAATACCCCCTTTGACCTCCAAATTTCTGCCTTGAGGGTAGTCAAAAAGCGGCATCGCGATGTCCGAAACAAGCATGAGGAGCAGTTTTGACTGCGGCACGCTGAGAGTGACCGAACAAAGAAGGGAGGCCGAGGATGATCCATGATCTGGTTGATCTGGGGCGGTATCCGATCGATTGCCCGGACTCGCGCGCATATGAACGACTGATCGGTGATCTGCGTCGCGAGTTGGATCAGGACGGTTGTGCCGTTTTGCCCGGTTTTATCCACCCCGAAGGTTTGGCGCAGCTATTGAAAGAGGCGGATGCTGTGGCCGACCAGGCCCATCGCTCTTTCAACCGCACCAACGCTTATTTCTCAAAGGACGATCCCCGGTTGGACCTGAATCACCCAATACGCAGATTTTACGACCGGTCGAACGCCTTCGTTCCGGCGGACAACTTTCCCAAATCGGGTCCACTGCGCCGAATCTATGAATTCGAGGGCTTTTTGCCGTTCATACGCGATGGGCTGGATGAGCCGGAGGATCGGTTCTTTCGCTATGACGATCCGCTGGCGGATGTGATCGTCAACGTGGTCGAAGAAGGGCAGGGCTTTCCCTGGCATTTCGATACCAACAACTACACCGTGACACTGGCCATCCAGAATGGCGAGGCGGGTGGAGCCTTTGAATACGTGCCGAACCTCCGCAGCACCGAGGACGAGAATTTCTCATCCGTGGCCTCTGTTCTGGACGGAAACAGGGCGCTGGTCAGGACGTTGGAGCTGCAGCCCGGAGACCTGCAGATACTCAAGGGGAGATACGCTTTGCACCGGGTCGCCCCGGTCCAAGGGGCGCGCAGCAGATATGTCGGTATCTTTTCCTTTGTCGAAGCCGAAGGCATGTGTGGTGGGGTTGAACGCACCAGGCAGCTGTATGGGCGGGTTCTGCCGCATCATCACCAGCGTGTGGGATTGCGCAAGGATCAGTTGTTGGATTGAGCAGCTGCGGGTTACAATCGAGAGCAGGGGCTACCGTCGGAGGGGCACATGCCGGAATTGCTACAGCTCACGCCATTTGTTCTGTGTTCGTCACTGCAAAAGCAGGTTGATTTCTATTGCGATCGATTGGGATTTACCTGCGGTTTCAGGCAGGACAATTATGCCTTCCTGTCGCGTGGCAAGGTCGCCATTCGCTTGCTTGAATGCCCGCCGCGCGAAGACGGGCGTGCCTTGGGGGATGATCAGTCCTTTTACATCGATGTGGCCGGGATTGATGATCTGTATGAAACCCTCAAGGCAGGGTTGGCTGATTTACCAAAGGGGCGCGTGCGTCCGCCGTTCAATCAGCCGTATCAACAACGCGAGTTTCACGTCCTGGATGAGGATGGAACCCTGGTGTTTTTTGGTGAAGGCTTGCGAGCAAAGTCCTGAGTTAAAAAGCTCCCGCCCGTTGTCGATGCGCCATTGGCGCACGTCCTCCGGTTGGGCCGGGCAGCGCGTTCCGCGCTGCGGAATCAGAAGCCGGGGCTTGTGCCCTGCAATACACCATGTTCAAGCGCATAGCGGGTCAGGCCGGCGGTGGATGAAATCCCAAGTTTGCGCCGGATGTTCTTTCGGTGCGTTTCAACGGTTCGAACCGAGATATCCAGCGCTGCGGCGACTTCCTTGTTGGATTTGCCCTGCGCCAGTTCCAGCAGAATTGTCTGTTCGCGCCCGGTCAGCGCCTCGCGGGCGCTATCGCCTTTGGGCTGAAGCGATCCGCTGGCCCCGGTGCACAAGTACTGCTCACCACGCATCACGGCGTCGATGGCCTGTTTGATCTCATCCGTCGGCACGTCCTTGAGAACGTATCCGCTGGCGCCATGGCTGAGCGCGGTCGAGATGTATTCGGGGCTGTCATGCATGGACAGGATCAGAATGCGTGTCCGGGGCAGGCGTTCCAGAATGATTTCGGTCGCGCTGAGGCCGCCTAAGCCGGGCATGTTCAGATCCATCAGGATCACGTCGGGTGCAAGATCGGTCGCCTGATCCACGGCCTCTTGTCCGCTGCCCAAGGTCCCGACCACCTCGATCTCATCATAGCTTTCAAGGATCGACTGAATCCCTTCGGCGACCATAGGGTGGTCGTCAACGATAAGAACCCGGATTGTCTGATCGCTCATGTACCGGCCTTTCGGTTAGGCGTTGCGTCCTCTTGCGGCGGCAGCATGTGGCTCAGAGGCAGGCTGACCTCGATCACTGTGCCGCTGCGTGGGGCGCGTGATGACAGAATGCGCAGCGATCCGTCAAGCTGTTCGATGCGTTCCTGCATGTTGCGCAGACCGATACCGGGGTTGGCGGGGTCTGGTGTGGTGCGTAACCCGCGGCCATTGTCGGTGATCCGCATTGTCGCGCCTTTCTTGTGGCCGCGCAGGTCTATTGTAACACGGGTCGCCCCGGAATGACGCTCAATATTGGTCAGCGCTTCTTGGGCGATGCGGTACAGGGCGATCTTGCTATCCTGATCCAGCCGGTTGCGGAACACCACAGTCGAGAATTCGGTCTCGATCCCGGTGCGTTCGCAGAAATCGTCGGTCAGCGCCTTGAGGGCAGGGCCGAGGCCCAGATCGTCCAGCACGCCGGGCCGCAAGTCGCGGCTGATGCGGCGGACCTCGGTTATGGCAGCGCCCAGATTGTCGATGCCCTTTTCCAGAGGTGCCTGCGCCCCAGTTTCGTCACCGCGAGACAGGCGACGGCGGGCATTGTCCAGCGCATAGCGGACACCGACAAGAATTTGGCTGATCCCGTCGTGAAGCTCGCGCGCCACGCGCCCACGCTCTTCCTCTTGCGCATCAAAAACCCGCTGCGTCAGTTCCTTGAGTTTGGCATCTGCCAGACGGCGTTCGCGGACGTTCAGCAACATGCCCGAGGTGAAGACAACCAACACTGCGGCAAGAACAATTGCGCCGATATACGAGAAAGTCCGTTGCACTCGGGCCTCGACCTCGGCCCGCGCGTTGGCGACTGTCGCGACGATGTCGTCGATGAAAACTCCTGTGCCGACAGCCCACCGCCAATCCTGCAAACCGGCCACATAGGCGATCATTTGCGCCTCTTCGCCTGTCGAAGGTTTTTGCCACATGAAACTGTGCCAGCCCGCACCTTGACGGGCCAGGCTGATGAATTCGTCCACAACAGGAGTGCCGTCGCTATCGGTCAGCCCCTCCCAGTTCCGGTTGATGAATTCGGTCTGGCGCGGGCTGACGAGATTGTTGCCGTCATAGTCATAGACGAAAAAGAACCCGTCCTTGCCGTAGATCATCGCTGACAGGATTTGCGTCACAAGGTTCTGTGCCACCTTATCTTCAGTCGATGCGCGCCCATAGATATAGGCAAACCCGTTGCGGGCCTGCGTGACATAGTTCCTGAGCTCTTCTTTCTTGGCCTCGATCAGACGTCGTTCAAGTGCCTGAATTTCGCGTTCGGCAGTTGCACGGGATTCCTGCGCCACAAAGAACGCAATCGCGGCCACCGCCACGACCAAAGGGATCGCCGCCACAAGCGACAATTTCTGGCCATAGGTCAGCGAAATCAGATTACGGAATCCCCTCATAGGCGAATCGATACGCAAGCAGGCGGCAAATTGCAAAATTTTTGGTGAATTGGCGCATATGAGAGGGACGGCGCACAGAATTAATTTGCATTTGTCATGGTTTGCACCCGGGAAAACATCAAAAACGCGATCCCCTACGTAGTACTAGGTATTCACATTCACATCTTGGTCATTAGGCTGACGCGCACTGAAAACGACTACGCCCGGCAATTGCCCGGGTTTTGAATATGTAGGGGAGGAACACTCATATGGATCGTCGTTCATTTCTAAAAACATCTGCTCTGGGCGGCTCGGCAGTTGCAGCCACCACGCTGGCGGCACCGGCATATGCGCAGGGTAAGCGCACGCTGACCATGGTAACCTCGTGGGGTCGCGGCCTGGCGGGTGTTTTCGACAGCGCACAGCGTTGCGCCGACAGCATCACTGCGATGTCGGACGGCAACCTGACCGTTGACATCAAGGCTGCCGGTGAATTGGTTGGCGCATTCGAAGTCTTTGACGCGGTTTCGTCGGGTCAGGCCGACATGTATCACGCGGCGGACTACTACTTTGTTGGCCAGCACCCGGGCTATGCCTTCTTCACCGCTGTTCCGTTCGGCATGACCGCTCAGGAAATGGTGAACTGGTACTATCAGGACGGCGGCATGGAGCTGCATGACGAGCTGGGCCAGATCTTTGGTCTGAAGTCGTTCCTGGCAGGTAACACCGGCGCGCAGGCGGGTGGCTGGTACTCGAAAGAGATCAACGGCCCAGAAGACTTTCAAGGTCTGAAATTCCGTATGCCCGGTCTGGGTGGCCAAGCTCTGGGTAAACTGGGCGCGTCCGTGCAGAACATTCCGGGTTCGGAAGTGTATCAGGCGCTGTCGTCCGGCGCGATCGACGGTACCGAGTGGATCGGTCCGTGGGCTGACGAAAAAGCCGGTTTCCAGGAAATCACCAAGGTTTACTACACCGCCGGTTTCCACGAGCCGAACGCAGGCCTGTCGCTGGCAACCAACCGCGACGTGTTCGACAGCCTGACACCCGCTCAGCAGAAGATCATCGAGATTGCCGCTGCCGAAGCACACCAGTGGAACCTGGCACAATTCCTGGCCAACAACGGTGCCGCTCTGCAGCGCCTGCAATCAGGTGGCGTCAAGGTCATGGAATTCCCGGACAGCGTTTGGGATGCGTTTGGTGCGGCCAGCCAGGAAGTGCTGGACGAAAACATGGGCGACGAGCTGTTCAAGAAGATCCACGACAGCGCCATGGCGTCGTCGGCATCGTCGGCTGGTTGGCTGGACCTGTCATCGGGCGTTTACACAACGCAGCGTAACCGCGTTCGCGGCTAAACGTTTTCCAAACGATCAATTGGTTTCCCCGCTTTCGCGGGGAAACCTTTCTCTGTTGCGTATGCGCGGGCCCATCAAACCGCTATAATCAGCAGTGCAACTGATACGACCTGGGGACAACATGCAGGACGAAAACGGTATCTCGTTCTTCGGCGCCCTGTGGAACGGACTGGTATGGTTCGTTCAAAACATTGCCGAAGCCTTCATTAATTTCGGATACGCCATCACGCATCCGCAACTCTGGCTGAACTGGTCGGACAAAGAAGCGATCATGCGCTTTGTCTATTACGGTGGATCAGTCGAGTTCTTCTTTGTGGTTTTCACCATCTTCCTGGTACTGACGGCCATCGGGCTGTACTACCGGAATTTCATGTGGGGCATGGTGCGGGGCCTGGAAGGGTTCGCCAACACCACCGGGCGTTTCTTTGCCTGGGCCGGTCTGTTGATGGTCATTCAGCAGATCGTCATCGTGTTCATGCAGCGCGTGTTTACCCGCCCGGATATGTCTTTTGGCCTGGGTATCCCGTTTCAGATGGATATCAGCTGGTTTGCCGAAGAGCTGAAACTCTATAACGCGATGGTCGTCTGCCTGTGCTGTACCTACACATTCGTGCAAGGCGGTCACGTGCGTGTTGACCTTATCTATGCCGGCATTAGCCACCGCGCCAAACGCGTTGTGGATATGCTGGGCGCGGTTCTGTTCATGATGCCAATGGCTGTGCTGACCTGGATGTATGGCTGGTATTTCATGTGGCGGCACCTGATCGTGCCGAAACCGTCGGCCAGTGACACGCTGGATCGTCTGGTGATGAAATCCCGCGCGCTGCGCTGGAATGTCGAAACCATCGGGTTCAGCCCAAATGGTTTCAACGGATACTTCCTGTTCAAGATACTGCTGGTGGCCTTTGCCGCGATGGTATTCCTGCACGCGATCGCATTCCTGTACCGCTCGTATCTGGAATACGTGGAAGGGCCGGACAGCGTTGGAAAATATCTCGACAAGGACAGCCTTGGCGAGGGTGAAGAAGCCTACGAAGGCGCACATTAGGGACGGAGACCCAGACTATGTTATTCGGACTTGATGGCGTCGAGATAGGCCTCATTATCGTATTCTTCTGCCTCTTTGGGGGCATCCTTTCCGGGTTCCCGGTGGCCTTTGCCATCGGCGGGGCCGGTATCATCTCATTCGGGATCATCGCCGCGCTGGACAGTGCCGGACTGCTGATCCATCAGGCCATCGACACTGGCTCAACAGCCTATCGTGATCTGGTGAATTCCGGGGTCAAACCGGATTCCGTATCCATATTCCGATACCCGGAATTACCAAGGGTAGGCGAGGCGGTCTTCCCCGCTGGTTGGGAAACCGCGCTGGATCGCAACGTGTCGTTCATCGTGAACCGCATGAACGAACGCGTTCTAGCGGGGCAGTCTATTGAGACCCTGCTGGCCGTTTTGATGTTCGTTCTGATGGGCATCACGCTTGAACGCTCGAAGATCGCGAACGATCTGCTGACAACAATGGCGCGCGTCTTTGGGCCGCTGCCGGGTGGTCTGGCCGTGTCGATCGTGGTCGTTGGTGCATTCCTGGCGGCCTCGACCGGTATTGTTGGCGCAACCGTGGTAACCATGGGCCTGCTGGCGCTGCCGACCATGTTGCGCAACAACTACTCGCCTGAACTGGCGACGGGTGTGATTGCGGCATCGGGCACGTTGGGGCAGATCATTCCGCCGTCCATCGTTATCGTCCTGTTGGGCACCTTGGCGGGTGATCTATATTCAACTGCGCAGGAAACGCGCGCTCAGGACGCAGGCTGTACCGATGCGCTGACCTATCTGGGGGAACCGGCTGTGGTTTCGGTCGGTACGCTGTTCCAGGCCGCTTTGTTGCCCGGGATAATGCTGGCGTTGCTCTATGCGATTTATGCATTTTGCTATGCACTGCTGAATCCTGATAAGGCACCAGCGGTGCCGATGTCCGGCGGTAGTGGTGAGCCGATCACGCGCAGTGAAGGCCTGACTTGGTTGCTTGGCGCACCTGTTGCCCTGATCGTTGGCGCAGTCCTGCTGGGCAGCTCGGGGATCATTGGCAGCCAGAACATCAACGTCTCGGCGTTTTCAGACATCGGTGCGGGCGCGTCGCTGCGCACCAATGTTTCCGAGCAGTGCAAAGTGTCGATGATCGAGCTGCACGGACAATCCGCCTGGGATCAGGCCGTATCCGAGCAGGAAACGATTGACGCCGCAGGTGGTGTCGCCAATGCCGAACGACTGAGTGAAGAGGCGCTGGTCGAGGCGCGCGAGGCCAAGATCGCCACTGCGGCGCCGATTGGTACTGGTGTTGCGGTGATTGTGGTTCTGCTGGGTCTGACACTGGTCATGGGCCGCGGCATTGCGCCGTCCAAACCGACGCAGCCGTTGATTTTGGGCGCTATCGGTTTGCTGTTGATGTTGCTGGTTGATGTTCTGTTGATTGCACCAACAACGTCTTCGGGATTGACCTTCGTCCTTCTGGCTTTGCCCTTTGCATTGGCAATGTACGGCTGCAAGGAGGCGGCAGCCCGATGTGCCACTAACGATCTGATCCGGGTGGTCTTTCCGCCATTGGTTCTGATCATCGCGGTGCTTGGTTCAATCTTGGGCGGTGTGACCAACCCAACACCAGCGGCAGCACTTGGGGCGGGCGGAGCGATCATGCTGGCAGCCTATCGCAAGCTGCAGGATCAAGAGCGCTCGGGCAAGGTGATCATCTGGGCCACTTTTGCCGTGATCATTGCACTGCTGATGGGCGTGAACTTTGATCTGCGCATCAATCAGAGCAATGTGAACTTTGAGACCTGGGTCGCCTTCATAATTGCTTACGGTGCCTATCTGTATGCCCTGTTCGGTCTGCTGTTTGGATGCTGGGTTTTGTTCACCAGCGGCGTTCTGACGCCCGTGGTGCGCGAAACGGCCAAGGTGACCTCGATGGTGTTTACCATCCTGATCGGATCCCAACTGCTGAACCTGGTGGTGATCTCTTTCGGGGGTGAGCACTATATTCAGCAATTCCTGCGCAGCTTTGACAACGAGTTCACGGTCTTCCTGATCGTGATGCTGGTGCTGTTCATTCTTGGGTTCGTGCTGGATTTCCTCGAGATCATCTACATCGTGATCCCCATCGTGGGACCGGTGATCTATGGTGGCTCGTTCGATCCGAAATGGGTGACGATCATGGTGGCGGTGAACCTTCAGACGTCGTTCCTGACGCCGCCGTTTGGGTTTGCGCTGTTCTACCTCAGGGGTGTTGCACCCAAAGAGGTCACAACAGGCCACATCTATCGTGGGATCATCCCGTTCGTGATCATTCAGGTGGTCGGGATTGCGATCCTGTGGTTCTTCCCGTCGATCGTGACCATCGTTCCGGATCTGATCCCGAATTGATGCGACGTTCATAACCAAATTGAAAAGGGGGCCTTTGGGCCCCCTTTGCTTTGGTGTTTGGGGGAAGGGGCGCTGCCAAGTTGCCGATTGCACTTTTGGTTGGCACCACGCCGCACTTGTCAATCGTAGCCAAATGCCTTGGCGCTCCCGCACTCAGCTGAGTGCTAAGGCAATAACCACGCTATCAAGCTAATGTGTTCAGGAAATTTGGACGGCGCGGACGGCTCCTTGCGCTCATTGGCTATTGCCGCGGCGAACGTCAGCTTTGGGCCGATACCGTTGAAAAACTCTTCCTTGATTGGTTCGCCAACGACTGATTCAATTCTGTCACCGAGCGGGAGGGTTTGCGATGATGGGACCAAGGCAAGAGGCGCAAGCGGCCTTGTTCTACGAGTTCTCGCTGGAGGAGCATGTTCCCCAGGATCACCTGCAGCGGTCGATTGATCTGTTCGTCGACCTAAGTAGCATCCGCGCGCACCTTGCGGATTTCTACAGCCACACGGGTCGCCCGTCAGTCGATCCTGAACTGCTGATCCGGATGTTGCTGGTGGGATATTGCTTCGGCATCAGGTCGGAACGGCGACTTTGCGAGGAGGTGCATCTCAACCTGGCTTACAGGTGGTTCTGCCGCCTCGATCTGACCGACCGCATCCCGGATCACTCAACCTTTTCCAAGAACCGCCACGTACGGTTCCGCGAGAGTGACCTGTTGCGACATGTGTTCGAGACAACTGTCGCTCGTTGCATGGCGGAAGGGCTGGTTGGTGGTCAGGGCTTTGCGGTCGATGGCAGTTTGATCGTCGCGGATGTCCAGAAGCAAAACTCCAGCAATCCCGATGATTGGGAGGCTCGGGAGATAATCCCTAAAGATGCTCCCCGCGCTGTGCGGGAGTATCTAGATGTGCTGGACGATGAAGCGTTTGGGGCTGCCAGCGAAGTGAAGCCCAAGTTCACAGCCCATGTCGACCCTGCTAGCCAATGGACGGCAGCCCGGAAGGGTCCTGCATTCTTGCCCTTTTCTGACAATTATCTGATCGACACAGATCACGGGATCATTGTCGATGTCGAGGCCAGCCGGTCCGTCAAAACAGCAGAAGTGCGCGCCTCACGCCGCATGATAACCCGGACCAGCGAACGGTTCGGACTGAAACCGGACTGGGTTGCTGCCGACACCGCCTATGGCTCCGCAGAGAACCTTGCCTGGCTCGCACTGGATCGACAAATCCTGCCGTTTATCCCTGTCTTCGACAAATCGAAACGTCAGGATGGAACGTGGTCGCGCTCTGACTTCATCTGGGATCCCGACAATGACAGGTATCTTTGTCCCGAAGGCAAAGAGCTGAAGCGCACCCGGCAATATCACAAAGACCCGCGCAATAAGCAGCCGCGAACAGGACGTCGCAAATACCGCGCCAGCAAGATGGTTTGCAGTATCTGCCCTGCGAAGGATAAATGCTGTCCAAAGGTGGATGCGCGTTCCGTCACCCGCGAGCGGTTCGAGGAGGTCCGGGAGTTTGCCCGCCAATGCACGGCCTCGGAGTTCAATCCAAAGGCTCAGGCGCGCCGCAAGAAAGTCGAGATGCTATTCGCCCACCTCAAACGCATTCTCGGTTTGGGGCGGCTCCGGCTGCGAGGGCCATGCGGCGTTCAAGACGAATTCACCCTCGCAGCCACCGCCCAAAACCTCCGGAAACTTGCAAAACTGAAGCCGTTGATCCCCGCCACAGGATAAAGGGCGAGGCCATCTTCGGCTGAACCAATAAAATCAATGCTATAGCTCACACCCTAACTCAAAAAACGAACGACTTTTTCAACGGAATCAACCCAGATTTGCAATTCTCTGCGATCAGTTCAATTAGTTGGCCGCAGCCCAAAGCGGGCATTCGCCACTGAGCTTTGCAGATTTAGCTGCGCGGGACGGGAGCTACTATTGGTGCTGAAGGCTTGAACGCAGGCTCCGAGCGCTTCGCCACGGCAAGAATATAAGAAAGATTTTGACCGCGAAAAGCAAGGCGGCTGAAACAGCACTCTTAAAGGAAGCAGGCGTCACCGCACACTTCCGGGCAAAACAGGTTTAACCCAAGGTGTTTCCGGTGATGAAGGTGTACGAACTTTCGACCAGATCGATGACGACATCCAACTCTTCTGGTGTGGTCGGAGTATAGATCATGACAAAGCCACTCCATCCGGGACGTTGATTAGCCCAAGGGTGTCCTACGGCCCAGCCAGCCTCAATTGCCCGTCGGGCCATTGCCGGGCGCAGCGAAGCGTGCAAGCTGCCATCAGGATGCATATGCGCAAACTCAAACCCACCGACAATAGAGTTCGGTTGAGACAACAACATGTCAGGATCAAGCTGAAAGCCAATCGCGCCAGGTAATGATATGCGTGTTGGGCCAAGTGTGACCCCTGGGAATTGCGCAACTCGCTCCAGCAATAGCTGGGCCAAATCGGCATTAATTTCGACACCAATCTGAGTATGCGGTACGCCGCTTGTCGTTTCGGGACGGGGCGAGGTGCGCTCCGGCAAGGAGCGCTCTTGCGCGGACGCCATTGAGCACATCAATACCACTACCGTCACAGCAACCGCCAATGTTCTCAGGTGCACATTCATCGTGTTGACCATCTGCCAATCAAAAAGATTGAGTGCTGAGCGCAGTATCGGCGCCCTTGCACACATCATTCAGCCTTTAACGCTTCGATATTGATCAAGAGAACTATTTCGTCGCTCACCGCTGGCGCAAATGCCCCAAGTCCGAATTCAGACCGCACGATAGTCGCCGTGGCAGCCAGCCCCAAGGTCGGCGTGCCCTCTTTTGGGCCAAAAGGGTATGGCGCTGACTTGTTAAGCGTTGTTTCCAGAACAACAGGTTTGGTGACGCCATTCATGGTCAGGTCGCCAGAAATATTCGCGGTATTGTCCCCGGTGACTTCTATGCTGGTCGAGGCGAATGTGACTATGTCACTATCACTCGCACTGAAAAAGTCATCGGACATGAAGTGTTGCAGACGGGCGTCCCAGCCCGTGATCATGGATTTCACAGGCATAGACACTGTGACAGATGACCCAGACGGATCATCTTCGTCGAACTCAATCTCACCGCTAAAACCTGAGAACATTCCATATGTTTCTGAGAACCCGATGTGGTTGTAGCTGAACAATACCTGACTGTGTCCAGGATCCAGCCCGTAAGTGCCGCTCTCGGACAATGCGGTTGTCGCGCCCATCGATAAGAGTACCGCCAGCGGGGTTGCTGCCACTTTGAACATTGATACGCTCCCATTTTGACAAGACGTGTTTGTGGAATTGAGTATTGGGATTTAGGTTTTGGCCGACCATACTTTTAGGACAAAATGTTCTACTATGCAACAAATTGTTCCATAGGAGGAGTAATTGAAAGAAGATCCTAGGCTGATCGCCACACGACAGACTGCGCTTGATGCTGCGCAAAAGATACTGATGGATGAAGGCGTGCTGCACGTAACTCATGGCGCAGTTTCAAAGGCAACGGGCATTTCGCGCAGCACACTTTACCGGCACTGGCCAGATGCGCGTTGTCTGCGTGATGCAGCGTTCAGGCGCATTGCAACACCGCCGAACATACCGCCCAAAACCGATGGCCCGCTGCGATCTGACTTGCGCTGGTTACTCGGTGTACTGATGGGAGCCTTGAATGACACACCATGGGGCCAAATCGCACCTCAGGTGGTCGCTGCTGCGTCCACCGATGCAGAAGCGCGGTTGGTGATTACTGAATTCATGAAAGACAGGTTCGCAAGTGTTGAAGCAGTATTTGCAGCCGCAATAGACCGCGGTGAGATCACCGCCGACGTTCCGGTTGACCAACTCATAGAACTAGCAGTGGCTGCACCTTATTTCCGCAAGCTCATTCGTCACGAGGCAATGGACGAGGATTGGTTGGACCGACATCTTGATCTGCTTTGCAGTATCGCGAAAACCAATTCAGGGCAGTGACCATCCTTTACTTTGCAATCAAAGCGACCAGTAACTTAACAATTTCCATGATCGCGGTAGGACTACGTTCGCTGCGTGACAACAGCACGTCGCATGGTAAAAACGAACCGCTACTCACAACTTTGATGTCTGTACCCTGATTTGTCGCTTCCGCTCATTCCCATTGCTAAATGAACACCTTTGGGTTCAGTGTTGCCATTCTCCGCAGCAAGCACGATAGGCCGCTAGCAGCCCAAACCGGACATTTAATAAGAAGGGTGCTGTCTGACGAATTCGAACCAGTCTCAGTTTGCCGGCAAATGCGTAAACTTATACGAAACAAAGCTGGCGCCACTCGGCGAGGGCGGCGGTTCGGTTATCTTTAAAATTGTGTCGTGAGTAAAGATGGCGTTCCTGATTGAAGTGGTTGTGCACCGAAGAATGGACAGCGGCGAACTTTTTCAAACATCGCATCTGTCGGAAACGCAGCATCGCTCGTTCCCTTCACCGAAATGGGGGGTGTGAACTTTCCGCTCGGTTGTTCAACCAGCGTCCCGTTTCCTGCCTTCGCGCGTTGCCAATAACTTTCAAAGCGGCGCCATAGGACCGAAGTTTGTCCGTCACAATTACCTCCGGTCGGCCATGCCTCTTCATTGATTTTCTTAAGAATTTCAACGCTGCATTACGATCCCGGCGCTTAGTGACATAGCTTTCCATCACTTCACCCTCGTGATCAACGGCCCGCCAAAGGTAGTGTGTCTCGCAATTGATCTTCACGAAAACGTGTCTAGGTGCCACTGACAGTTTGAGTATGCGCGCATTCGACTAGCGCGTTTTTTTACGGATCTCGGATGCAAACATAGGTCCAAATCTGCTTCACCAAAATCGAACCGTCTTGTGGCTTATGTCGATGCCGCGCTCATGCAGAAAATCTTCCACGTTCCGCAGCGACAGCGGGAACCGGACATACATCATAACCGCTAGGCGAATGATCTCTTGGCTGGTTTTGAAGTAGCAAAATGGATTGGGTTTTGACCCCCCACGAAGCTACGGCCCCCCCTACCCGCCTCAAGCCAGTTTCCTTTGACAATGCCCCCGAGACACCTCCAAGCTGACACGTACTGCCGCTTTTGCCGAGCGGCGTGAACTCAACGCAGCATAAAGGACAGCTCTATTAGCCTACCTGAGACTAGTTCGAATTTTTCTGACAGTACCGAACTGGTCTTTTTTGACTGATCAGTCATAGATTTCTACTGACTGGGCATCCATCGCATATGAGGTTTCAATATTTGCCTGGCCATCCACGTAATTGAGTGATTGGGACCTGCTCTGTGCCCGCATTTCCCCGCTTATCCAAACTGGCTTAAATAACTCGTCGATTTCGAAGCCTTGTTTGTATCGCACATAGACCATCTGATTGGCTGGAGGTGGTGGTGTGTGAATACAGGCTCCAACTGTCGGAACCAGAAGGAATTCGACCGCCTTCTGGTCGACAATATCCAGGGGAAGGAGATAGCCGGGAAGACGCACGTTCTCCCCCAAAAGGTCAAGGTTCGGTTCGCGCGCGGCAATCAACCGTTGGTTCATCACAATTTCGCGTTGTTCAAACAACCAATCTGGATCAAGGCCTTGAGATAAGAGGTCTTCGCGGATCTGAACCGCTTCGGCGCGCTTCTTGTCATCCGCAGTGTCCGCATGCAGAACCTCAATCCGATAAAGCATGGCCAACGCATTGACCTGAGAATATTCTAGGGTGGCAAAAGGATCGTGGTAGGGGCGCTCCTCAGGAAGAAGATCCTGCCAACCTATGTTGCGCGGATCCGCTGCAAGAAGAGGCCCCGCAATCGCAAGGGCGAATAAGATATTCAGAAAATGCGTAATGGTTTTCATTTCAGCGGGTCCTCTTATTCAAAGCCGCACCGACAGTCCGTCTGATAGCGTCATACGGTACACTCTTAACGCAGGTATAATACTAGCAAGAAGACCAGAGCAGAAAACGATGACTATGAGAAGAACCTCGCGAAAACTTGGAAGGCCAACACCGATGCGAAGCCCAAAATTTGCGGCAAGAAGCGGATCTATCACGAGCGTGAGAGCGCTGAGCGCGATTACTCCAAGCACGATGCCGGCCGACAACAATAAAACGGCTTCAAGCAAGATCAGGGAAAAGACGCCAGCTGGTGTTGCGCCCACGGATCGAAGGATCGCAAATTCACGCCGCCGGTTGTCGAGCGAAGCAGACAACATGACCACCATGCCGATCATTCCGGCCACTGCCACAGCGCCTGCCATCAGACGCAGTGCAGTCTCGGCCGTACTGGTAATCGACCAAAGCTGCAACAGCGCAACATTAGGAAGAACAGCAGTCAGTGCCTCGTCGCGATGGTCTGCAAGTTGCCGTTGAACTGAAAGCACCGCCGTTTTCTCCTCAAGCCCGGCAAAAATCGCGTTGATGGTCCCCGGTTCATGATCATGGCCACCGTGATCGTGCCCGCCAGAGGTCCTGACAGCTTCCACCTCGTCTTCATGGTCGCTCTCGTGGGTATGACTGTCGTCATGTTCCTGATGCCCTTCTTCGTGCTCGTCAGGCTCGCCGTGCTCCGCATAGTCATCGTCTTGTCCATGGCCGTCGCCGTGATCCACATGCCCGTCCGCAAATTCACTGTCCGCGTGATCTTCATTATGGGAATGCTCGGTGGAATGGATTTCGTGTTCTTCGGTGGCCTCAGGTGCATCGATCAAAACGAATGGGTCCGCAACCTCTGAAGCAGGTTCTTTGTGTAAGGCGTCAAAACCCTCGAGCGAGACAAAAACCATTCGGTCAACGGCCGTCCCGGTATGCCCCAGCACGCCGGTCACTGTGAAAGGCGCTTCGTCGTGGACATCAAAGGCAACTTCGCCCGAACCATGGGCATTCACAATCGCCGTGCCGAGCCCATATTCAAACACTCGCGCAACTTCTGCGCCGATCACTGCGCCATCTGCAGACGAAAAAGAGTGCCCTTCAGCAAAAGTCAGATGTTGGCCGCCGCTGTGACGAAAACGATCAAAGTACTGTTTGGACGTGCCAATCACTGGATATCCACGATGGTTGTCACCCATCATGATCGGCACTGTCCAGCTTACCTGGGGCAGATCTTCGATCATCTCGTAGCTGTCCCAGGTGATACCGACGCCTGTTGTACCGACACCAAAAACCGTTGCCATCAGGATCTGCACATCGTTTCCGCGTGCCGCAATGATCAGGTCGATACCTGATGCAGAATTGGAAAAACCTGCTCGTGCCTCTGTTCGCAGTCGTTCAACCCCAACAATCAAAGCCACGCTCAAGGCAATGCTAAGAACAGTCAACGCAGCGATAAAGCGGCGATTGAGAAGGCTTTTATAACAAAGGTTGAACATCACGTTTTGCCCGCGTTCAGCTTTGGCAAGTCAACGCTCCGATCGAAGTGTTTTTCCAGGCTGCGATCATGGCTCACAAATAGCAAACTCGCCCCTGATGCATCGCATTCCTTCAGCAACAGCTGGACAAACGTGTCTTTCGCTTCCTCATCCAAAGCCGAGGTAGGTTCATCCGCCAACACAACTTCGGGCGCCCCTATCAAAGCCCGCGCCGCCGCAACTCGTTGCTGCTGCCCAACACTCAGTGCGCTGGCAGGTCGATTGATGAGCTCAGTATCCTCAAGACCTAACTCACGCAGCAGCCGTGTCGCGGTAGCCTTGGGGTCTGGCCCCGACCGATTGCGCCGTTGCGCTGAATACCTGCAGGGCAGTAACGTGTTTTCAAGCGCACTGAGCCAAGGCAAAAGATTAAAGACTTGGAAAACAATCCCCAAATGATCCACGCGAAAACGGTCACGATCACCTCCGGCCAAAGCCCCGACATCCGTGCCTGCAACGCGAACCGCGCTTTTCGGCACATCGATCACGCCAGCAATTGCCGAGAGCAACGTGGTCTTTCCGCTGCCACTGGGGCCTCTCATAAACACGCTTTCTCCGGCCCCAAGATCAAAGTTATCGACTGAGAGCACCGGGTCGGGTTGACCGGGCCACCGAAATACCAAGGATTTGAGTTCGACAGTTTTTATTGATTGCACAGATGCTTTGGTCCGGTTTTTCAAAGATAATTGAATTTCTTGGTGACCCAGAAAAGGATCTCTGCCAAAACCCCAATGGCTCCGGCCTCGTCTGTCTTAACCAAAGCTGTTCCTGACGTTCCAAATTGCAAGGAATTACTGTCTGCATCTGCAGGTAGTTCAACCAATACGATGTAGCTGGATATCCCGGCTAGTTCCCGCAATGAGGGAAGACCTGATCTTAGATCAACAGTACCTTCGACAGTTCCTACCGGAAAATCGGAAATACGGCCGGTAATTTCTCCACCGGGTTCCGTTCTAAATGCCAGCCGGATTTCGTCACCGACCGAAACATTGGCACGACTGGATTGGGGAAGCGTAGCAATTACTGCAAAGTCTCCGGGTTCGACAAAAGTTATTGCCCCTTGTAGCGGAGTGGCGCGGTTACCTGGTCGTAGTGATACAGCCGTGACAACGCCGTTTCCCGGCGCTTTTACAACTGTTTGCTCTAAATCCCAAAGAGCTTGCGCAAGTGTCTGTTCGGCCTCCACAACACCTGCGTCACGCCCGTCGATCTTCGCGGCGATACGCCGCTCAAGGCTTGTCTTTCGGGCTTCGGCTGCGCGGATATTCGCGGTCAACTGATCGATGGTTGAGACAGCCTCTTGCAGTTGGAACGTGGTTGATGCCCCGCGTTCTTCCAAACGGATGATGTCATCACGACGTTGAATTCCGAAGGTCAACTGAGCAGTCAAGGAGTCAATCTCTGCCTCGGCGGCTGATAAATCTGATACCAGTTGATCGGCAGATGACTTTGCAGTTTCCAAGACGGCTTCGAGCCGAGAGACCTCGGCTTTGAAAACCTCACTATCTATCCGGAATAGGGTCTCGCCCTTTGCGACTTCCTGGTTAGGCTCCACAACGACTTCTGTAACCGTGCCCGCCACGTTCGGAGCAATATTCGTTGAAACACCCTGAATGGATACCGGGCCAGTCGGAGTTGTGTGGTTCAACGCACCGATGACCACCAGAGCGATAACAGCAGCTACACCGTAAACCAGAGTTTTCCAGAACCCATTCCAGGGGAGAAGATGAAACTTGGAAAAGACCAGCCAGACTATTCCAAAGTAGAGGCCAAGTACGATTAACAAGACTTCATTCCTTCGTGATGTTTCCAGAAAGTTCGAACGACCACCCGAACTTACGGGTGATCGCCCTGTTTGTCATGATGACTTAATTGTCACCTTGCTCTTCCAACACTTTGCGGTTGGCTTCACGATGGCGCCACGCCGCGCCCATACTCTCTTTCAGGTTTTCGGGAAGCGCTTCCAGAGGAACAACAAGGTCGTCATCAACTGGCCACTCGGTCAGCAGCTCAGGATGATATCCCTCGGGATAGTACAGCTTAGGATCGATCTCCATATCGCGCACGTAGGGTTCTTGAATGTCTTCGCGCCGATGGGGTGGCTTCGGCACGATCAACTGACCATTGCTAAAGTCAAACTGCGGCGCTCGTGAGTTTGGGAACTCGGGCAATATGCCTTCGCGAACCCATATCTGATCTTTGGTGACGTTCACAACGATCCCGTCAGGCGCTCCAAAGTGATAGGGACCTTTCCAGTGCTCTCGGATCTCCGCTACGGTTTCCTCGATCTGATAGGGGTCATAGCTCATGTGAGTATTCATCAGAAGCCTGGGTTGAACCAGATTGGCAATGTAGCCAGCCGCATAACTGGGCGTGTGATGTGTGTCGACGGTATAACGCCCCAGGAAAGGCGGCACGCCTTGAACTCCGGAGGAGATTTCGATGATTTCCTGCTGCTGTTCCGTGACGAAGACATCGCAGCCTTTGGCAAAAGGAATATCGATCATGTTGGGTCGACCGTCACCTGTCCAGATAAAGCACATGCCATTCCAGTCCATCCGGTATCCGGACGCACCGTCCTTGGCATGGCTTCTTTGCCAGTGTGTGACTTTGACCCCGTCTTCATCATAGATCACGCCACCATTGTCACGGAAATCAAATTCGTTGACTTCGATGTCCCAACCTTTGCCAACGGGAAAGACGCTGAAAGCATCCCGGTGCCAGCCGGTCATCATTTTCATGCCTTCTACCATCGTTGCGGTGCCGTACTCCTTGGTGCGGCCGGATGGGCCATGGACCGTCAACTGCTCGTGCCATCCACCCGCCCAGGTTCCGAACATCCACAGGTACGGCAGCCCACCAAAGTGGTCTACGTGCAGGTGCGTGATGAATACATCGGTAATTTCATTCAGTGCATATCCACTGGCAATGATGTTCGCTGGTGAGCCCTCACCAATGTCAAACATGAATATCTTACCGTTACCCAGTTCAACAAGAATCGCCGTGTTCATTTGCCCAGGGCGAATGAATGGGGCAGATCCCATGAAGATAATTCTCATCTCGTTTGGCTGTACATCTTCGGTGCGTGGGAACCAGTTTGCCGCACTTTTCAACCACGGTTGAGGAGAGATGCCGTCAAAGGTCAGCCCCTCTTTCCAACGCCCCATAGGGACGCCGCCCGTTAGCGCAGCCTCAATATCTTCTTGGGATGAGGGCTCCTGTACTGGGGGAGCCTGTCCGAACGCACTTGTGGCGAACAATGTCGCTGCGGCGGCGAGTGCGCTGAGTGACTTAATTGACTTCCTCTGTCTGTCTTGCAGCATATTTTCAGTCCTTTGTTCGAGCCTGGGTGAATATGGGAACCACTTCTGAAATGGCTTTCGGAACAACCTTTGAGCGGGTAACTTCCGAAAGGTGCTCGGCGATTTCTTCGATCAATCCTTCCAGACTTTCGGTGACGGGATTGTTTTGGGATGGCCAAGCTGTGAGGCTGATTGCCGAGGGTTTCTGCAACTCTGCAGAAAGCAAATCGAAGTCCTGACAGAGGTCCCCAAATCCATGATGAGTTTTCCGCATTTGACGGATGCGGTTGACTTGATCTGGGAACGCGAGTTCTAGCAATTTAACATCTGTCATTGTCCAAATACCTAGTTCCTTTCTGAACATCAGCCTGTGGGCACAACGTGAAACGCTGAAGGGTAACACCGTGAAATTAGGGTGACATTCAAATATTCAGTGGGCAGTATGGAACTGAAAACACAGAGAAACATGAATGTTTGAATGACTGATAGAGGTTCACCCCTTGATCCGGAACGAAACGCAACCCGCGTGAGGGAAGCGCTGGAACAAGTGTTGGCGAGTGAAATGTTTAGCAAAGCGGAACGCCTGCGGAATTTCCTTAGCTACGTTGTCGAAGAGGCCATTGCAGGCAGATCCGAAGCCATTCTTGGTAAAACCATAGCACAGGATGTTTACTTCAAAAGTTTTGCCAGCGATGATAGTCACATCAATGTTGTTCGTGTGGATGCGGGGCGGTTACGGCGGAAACTTCAGCAGTACTATGAAACGGTAGGTGCCAAAGACTATCTGCGCATTCACATTGACAGTGGCGGGTACGCGCCTTGGTTCGAAGACTGCTCTGGTACATCTCAGAGTCATGTTGATCGTGCGCTATTCCGACTAGGATGGCGCTGGCTGACTGGTATCCCTGCCGCTACCTTACTGGTTGTTGTTCTTGCCTACATCTTGAGCGGGCAAATGGACAAGGTCGGTGATGTCAACCTAAAGGCATCCGCGCGCAAGCTTGAGCGGCAGGCTTTGTCCGTCAAGTCACCTGCCGCAGTACAGGCGTCAAACTATTGCGATCAAGCTCGAGGTTTGCTGTTTCCTGTCGCAACGACCGACAATCAGATATTGGCCAGCGACATATTCAGAATGGCAATAAAGGAAGCCCCTGATTTTTACTGTGGGTACGCAGGATTGGCCCATAGTCTGGGAACACAGACCCTACAGGCACCAGATCAGGAAGATCGTGATGCCCTGATGTCAGATACAGTGAAGATGGCGCAAAAAGCAGTAGACATTGCACCCTCCAACGGCTGGAGCCAATCCGCAATGGCGTGGGCCTCATATGTGTCTGGCGATCATGAAAGTGCATTGAAATACTCCGCACTCGCGCAGTCTCTACGGCCCGATGATGGCAACGTTCGAGACTTTCGTAGTCTGATACTTCTGGTTCTAGGGCGTTTCCAAGAAGCATATGATGTAAGTGACCCAAGCCACCCTAGAGAAACTGGGAGTCATCGGTTTGCCAATAGAAATGTTCATGCAGTGGCCAGCTATCATATCGGAGAATATCGCGAAGCAATCGCATCTTTGAAGTTTGCTATCGAAAATGGAGACCCCGTCAGTGCAATGTCGTTAGTATTTTTGGCGGCTTCCTATCAAAGGCTGGGCGATTCCAAAGAGGCACATGCAACCTTGAATCAACTGAAACAGTCCTGGCCAGAGTTCAGGCCAGATATTGTTCTAACAGCATTTTATTCCAGTCCAAATCTTTCGGACGAAGTGATTTCAGCCTTAGCCGACGCAGGATGGCATTTTTAAGAGAAACCCTTTTGAGTGGCGACTGGAGACAGGCGCACGCGCGTAAAGTGCGTTTTGCCACCAACACAAGCAAACATACCCCGATGGTGTTATTGAACCCCAAAAGGAGGCATCGGAATATGTAGCAGCTAACGGCAGTTTTGTTGAGCATCTCGGAAACTGCAAAGCTTGGTTCTGAAGGTGCTGTCAGACGAATTCGAACAAGTCTCAGTTTGCCGCCAAATGCGTGAACTTATACGGAACAAAGCTGGCGCCACTCGGCGAGGGCAGCGGTTCGGTTAACTTTTATATTGTGGTGCTGTCAGACAAATTCAAACCAGTCTCAGCTAATCCAGCATAGCTGACCTTTATTCGGCACATAGATAGCGCCACTCGTAAAGAGCGGCGGAGCGTGTCAGTTTGAAAGTGTCTCGGCTTGTTAGAGATCTCTCCTGGTTAAAATGGTTATAAACGGAGGAATGAACGGCAGCTAATTTCTGTAAACTTCTCATGCGCTTGAAACGCTGCATCGCGCGTTCTCTCGTCGGAATGGGAGGTGCGAGTTCTCAACCGGTTGTCGAGCCACCTGCCCGTCTTTTGCTTTTCCGTCGCGCCTAGGTCTCTGAGTGCCGGCCGATATGACGCGAAGCGATCCGTGATCACCTAGTTCGCTGTGCCGGGCCGCTTCATCAATTTCTTGACGAATTTCAATGCCGCCAGCTTGTTTCGACGCCTGGTGACCAGTTCTTAAAGCACCTCGCCTTCATGATCTACTGCGCGCCACAGATAGTGTCGCTTGCCGTTCAACTTTACGAATACCTCATCCACATGCCATTTCGATTTTGAGTATGCCCGCAACTGCTGGACCCGTTTTCTCCGGATTTCCGATGCGAACATCGGGCCGAAACGGTTCCACCAGTACCGGATGGTTTCGTGGCTCACGTCGATGCCACGCTCATGCAGCAGGTCTTCTACATTTCGAAGCGAGAGTGGGAACCGAACGTAAAGCATCACGGCCAGACAAATGATCTCTGGACTGGTTTTGAAGTACTTAAATGGTGATCGTCTTTTCAAAAGCCGAGGCTACGAAAGCCCCCTGCCAGCCACAACCCAAGTTCTTCTGACAAGACCGGCAACCAAATATTTGTTGTCAAATATCAAGCATTAGCTCTAAGCGCCCGTATGGATCAGTCTTTCCAAATCGGATGGTCCTACTCAGGTAATATGTTGTGATTAATCCTGAACAGATTTTTTGGATCATAGCTGCCCTTTATTTTCGATAGCTTCTCGCCGTTTAGGCCGTACGCACCAACCATATGATCCGCTTCGTCTTCGGGCATGAAGTTTACATATGCGCTACCGGTCGCATGAGGCCGCATCTGATCATAAAGTCCCCGCGCCCACGCAATGCACTCATCATCCTTGTTCGGGTCTTCCCAACGAGTGTGAACATTCATTATGAAGTGTGCTGATCGTTGCGGATAAGCTGTTGAGTGGGGTTCAATGCGTGCCATTGCGCCACCTACATGAGCAATAAATACTTCGCAAGCAGGGTCGGGAAGGCTGGAAACCGCCTCGAGAATACCTGTAATTGCTTCTGAGGAAAGCGCTTCGAAATCATGGCTTTTCCAATAGTTCCGAGCGCCCGGTGTAAGCAAAGGGTCGAAAGCTGCTTGCCAGTCTACAAACTTGTGAGGTGAGATAACGTCGGCTATTGGTTCTCCAAGCGCGCGCAAAGCCGACATTGCTATTTCACCCTCGCTCATTGGGCCGCTGTAGCAAGCCGCAAAAATCAGCACCTCTCTCCCATGCCAATCTTCTGGTAGGAACGGGAGAGGAGGAGCTTTTCGCATCACGCTCCAGACGGTCAGCTCATCGGGTGAGTCATCTGCAATGGCTGCAAATTCTGCAAGCAGCTCTGGCGCCTTTTCGATCGGGTGAACGATCAGACCGGACAGAACATCGGGCCCAAGATCATGCAACTGGAACTCGAATGAGGTCACGACGCCGAAATTGCCGCCTCCACCGCGGATGGCCCAGAAAAGCTCCGGATGGCTTGTGGGCGAGGCGCTGACAATCGTCCCATCTGCCGTCACAACTTCTGCCGACAGAAGATTGTCGATCGTCATTCCGAATTTCCGCGTCGTCCACCCAAAGCCGCCGCCAAGGGTCAGACCAGCGATACCAGTTGTCGAATTGATGCCGACAGGGACAGCAAGCCCGTGAGCCTGGGTTTCGCGATCTACATCGCCAAGCAATGCACCCGGTGCAACCCGAGCAGTCTTGATGACAGGGTCTACGTGTACCGATTGCATCTGGGACAGATCGAGTAATACGGTCTCATCTGCAACAGCGTGCCCTGCAATTTGATGCCCACCTGATCGGACTGACATTATGAGGCTGGCGTCCCTAACAAAGTTTACAGCTTTCTGTACGTCGCTCGCCCCCATCGCGCGGATCACGAACCCGGGGTGACGTTCGAACATGCTGTTCCAAGTTGTTCTTGCGCCTTCATATTCCGGAGTGCCCTGTAAGTAGACGCCGCCGCGAAGCGAGGAATTAAGCGCATCCAAAGCGTCTTGATCCACAGTTGCCGTGTTTCCGTCGAGTGTTTTTATATCGTACATGCATAGGCCTCCCTGTTTTCAGGTCAGGCTTCTTGCGCGGCTGCCTCATGTAGTTGTGACTTCCGACGCGTTGCCCCGCAGAGGAATCGCCTCGGTCTAGGTTTTTGAACTGCGAATATTCAGGCGAATATTCCGGGATCTATCTGATCCACGGGTGTTATGACATCGGCTGGGATGTTTAGGCGCTCGGCCGCCTTTCTGAGGCTTTCCTCGTCAGGGGCCTCATACAGGCAGTATGTTTTGCGCTTGTCTGCGCTGAGGAACGAGAAAATCCACTCGACCCCGACTTCGTCATTGATCTCTTTGATGTGAATTTTGTCGTCGTCGCTGACGTTCAGCTGCTCGGCAAAATTTCTCTCAATTATGTACCTTGGCATAATGCTCCCCCAAGCATGTAAATGACTTTAAACAGCTACTCCCTCGAGCTTTGACCTAAGGAAAACCATACTCAATTGCTGTGAAATTGCCAACGCTTCCCCTTCTAGTTGAAACGCAAGTTTCAAATCATTCGTGCGGCCCCGTTGCCTTAGCGCGGATGCATACGCTGCCTTGCTGTGCGCAATCCACGGAGGACACTTCATGCGCGTGTCAATTTCGATCGCCTTATGGAACATACTCTCAGCGGCGTCCCAGTTTTTCAGCACTGCTGCCAGATTGCCCAGACGTCTTGCAGCCGCCCCGGCGCAAACTGTTGTTGCCCCAGCGGTGATCGTCAGCTCTTCGTATGGGGTCAGCATGTCATAGAGGGTCTCAGCATGTCCCAGATGCTCGACTGCGACACAAATGTCAGCAAGATAGGACAATGTAGTTGAAAACATGGCATCAAGAGGAAGATCGAAGCCATTCTCTGCCATTTCATTCAGTATGCGTTCAGCTGGCTCCTTGTATCCCAACTCGGCGGCAATAAGGCCAAATCCCGGCTTCCAAGAAATGTCTTCCGGGCTATCCGTCATCAGCTTCTTGATCACCGGTGCAACTTCGTGCAGCCGGTTTTGTTCGCGACGGATGGTAAACATCTGAACACCGAATACGCCCTCAACATGTTCTCCATGTGTCTGTCGACCGATTTTCACCGCTTCGTTGGCATGCATCTCCGCCTGCTCAAAATTGCCATCCATAATTGCAACCATGGCGCGTGCGTGTTTCTGTACCCAGTAGAGTTGCAGATGGTTGTCCTTTTCCGAAATCTCCGTCAGCAGTTCGAGTGAATGATCCATCAAGTCGCGGTCGGCCATTTCGGCCCCGACAAAAAGACTAAGTGTCCGGTCCCGACCCTGATCAATACTCCCTAGGTTCTCGGCCGCCCGATGCATCGCATCAAGGTTTTCACGCCAATGACGTACCTCTCTTCCTTTGCGCGCGACGAATGGCGCCCCAAAATGCATCATCATCACCGAGAATTGGGATTTATAGTCCCCCAGTTTCGCGGCCAGTTCCATTGATTGCTGACCAAAGCGTGCGCCTTCAGAAAACTGGCCGACAAACATATGTGCCCGTGCAAGTTGGCTCATCAATCTGCACTGCCGAACTTCGTCATCGTCGGGAAGGTCGTTCAGAGCTCTAACACAAAGCTCAATGGCCTCGCCGTGTCTCTTACTCGACATCATACACGAGTCCGCAAAATGGTTCGCAGCATCAGCGGCGAGCGCCACATCGTTTATTCCACGGGCGGCGTCCGAGGCCTCTTTCAAAGCCGCTATCCCCTCTGGCAACTGACCCAGGCTGTCATGGCTGCGACCAATCAGGATTTTGGCTTTGATCGTTTCGACGCCGTTGTCAGATCCAAGATTTTCAGCCGCTTTGAGTGTTTCCCTAGCGTTGACCATCGCCTCTTGGCTGGCGGATCGCGCCAATGCCATTTCGGTTGCCGTCTGCCATTTGTCGAACGCAGCACGCCATTCTTCGGCCTCTGAAAGATGGCGGGCAACCAACTCGGGCCGGCGTTCAATCTCTGCTGACCGCAACTGCATCAAAGCACGGGCCACGTTTGCGTGTTGTTGCCTGCGGGTTGAGCCCAACATGGATTGATAGGCGGTATCCCGAATAAGGGCATGACGGAAAACGAAATACCCTCGATTGTACCCGCTTTCAAAGATCAAACCCGTTCGAGACAGCTCTTCTATACGAGATTGAATTTCCGCACTGGCAAGACCTATTGCGGAAGCCAGCAAGCTAGGCTCGAACTCCCGTCCAATGACGGCTCCTGTTAACGCTACTTGTTTGGCCTCTGGTGAGACTGCGTCAAGACGTGCCATCAGCGTGCCTTTCAAAGACGAAGGTATGTGGACCTGCCCGTGCTCACCCGCCTCAACAATCGCCCGGGCCAACTCCTCGACGAACAATGGCACGCCGTCCGTCTTTTCAATGATTGTGGCGATTAGCGCATCGTCCGGTGCTTTTCCGGTAACATTGAGAACTAGGTTCGAGACATGGGTCGTATCAAACCGACGCAGCTGGAGCGTATGTACGTGCGCTTCGCCGTCATCATGGGCAAGTTCCCAGCCGGGCCTGTGGGTGATCAAAATCATCAAAGGCAGATCTGCGCAAATTGCTTTGAAGCGATCCAAAAGAGCTTGGGTGGAAGGATCAATCCAATGCGCGTCCTCAACACAAAGAATAACAGGACGCGTGCTTGCGCGTACCTGAACCGTGTGGATTAACGTCTGAATCGTGAGGTCACGTTGCTCCTGCGGTGACATATCGAGAACGCTTCGGGCAAGAGCACTGTGAGGCGCAACCAGCGCGGCAAAGACGGGCAGAACCTTTTCCCATTCCAAGCCCTCCCGGCTTTCCAACATTTTTTTGACAAGATCGAGAATTCGGTCGTCATCAAAATCTGTCCCCACACCAGCATCCTGAGAAATCCTCTGGGCGACGGGGTGGAACGGGCTACTGGAAAGGTAAGGAGAGCAGTTCAGCCTGATAATATCAGCTTCGCTAGCCGCTACGGCATTAGCGAGAAACTCTTCCGCCAATCGCGATTTACCGATCCCAGCTTCACCGGCAAGCAGAACAACCTCTCCCTGACTGTTCTGCGCACGCAGCCATGATTGTAAAAGGATACCTTTTTCGTAGTCGCGACCAATCATGACGCTGCCACTTTCGTCCCTGTATGAAGCTCGAAACCGGCTTTCCGCGCTGTGTTCTGATACGACAGTCAAAAGGGTTCGTGGTTCTTTGAAACCTTTCAGCTCGGTTTGTCCAAGAGACCTAAACTCAAATAGCCGATGCAAAGTTTCTTCGGTCTCCTCAGCAGATAAAACAACTGAGTTCGGTTCTGCGTGTTCCTGAAGCCGCGCTGCCAGATTGACAATTGGCCCCGTCATGGCTCCTTCTTCGTAGGTGTTTTCACCGATCGTATCGCCAACTACCACGTCGCCACTCGCGATACCTAACCTGGCTGACAAACGCTCACCGTCAGGTGTTTTAAGATCTCTGACCCGCCGAACGGCCTCAAGACCAGCCTTTAAAGCGCGAACTGCATGATCTTCATAGGCTGTAGGCCAGCCAAAAAACACCAGGAGACCGTCGCCCAAATACTTCGAGACGTAGCCGCCATACCTGCTAACTGCACCTGCAACCGCATCCTGGTAGCTCTGCAGCAGTTCGCGCATGTCTTCGGGATCAAACTGGTTGGTCAACTCAGTCGAGGCGACGAGATCAGCAAACAAAACTGTTAAGTGACGCCTCTCTGCGATCGCCAATGAAGCAGGCTTCCTTGCGGATAAGGCGACGCCTTGCGATCCATCCGAATTGGGAACCCGGCCGACTTCGTATGCATCCGCGTCTACGGCTTGTGGCGGTTGAGACGAGTGCTGTTGGCCAGTCAATTCCTGAACCGCTGCCAGGATGATTTTTCGATGGCCCAGACTAACCCCAAGCTCTTTAAGGTCGTCGTTTGACAGTAGTGGCAGTACGCGCGCGTCGATATCATGCTGTGCAAAAGCGTCTGAGTATTGACCCAGTTCGAGATCGTTCAGCCATTTGTCGATTTCAACCGCCATAACGGGATCATGCTGATATAAAGGAGGCTAATCAAGAAAACGCTGTAAACACGTACTGATTTTTGGCGACCAAACGTCTGCTTTGCTTTTGACAGAAATGGCACCTTCTTATCCATTTTTTGTCGGAACGCAGTGGTTTTATGTTGGTGGATCTCCCAGAGCGTGCATTTTCTGCGGCGCCGCGTTAGGCTGCATTGTCCGCAATGCGGTAATTGGCCTTAAGCGCAGCGAATTTCTGCTTTCCACCTATTCTTCCGAAGACATCTTTGGTAGCAGCCGGCCCTTTCCTGATCTAAGCACATATTGTTCAGGGGCAAACCTTGAACAGATGGACACCTCCCAATTTCGATGTCAAATGGACGTAGCAGGTGAATCAGGTGTCACCCAAGCGAACCCTGCCCCGCCCCTGGTCTGGCTCATATAACTACCGCCGTCTGACCCGCTCACGGCTGCGCTCCCTTGGTTCGATGTTGATCTGGTGATCGCGACCAAGGGCCCGGTAGAAGCCCAGACCTTTTGACCAGTTCAGGAATTGAGAGAAGCTGTCGACCTGATCGTCGTTGCGTCCGCGTGGAAAGGACAGCAGCTCGCGTTTGAATGCCGTATGCTAGGGAAACGTATTGGCGCGATCGGCGCGCGAGCCACAGCTAGGCTGTTGCTTCGCTCGGGAGCAGAAGAAGTAATTGGTCTGGTCTCAGACAAAGCGATGGACGCCCTCGGCGAATTTGATGCGCTCGACGGCATCGTTAAGGGCCCTGGCGAAGGTATGTCAAAAGCCGCGGGACAGCTGATAGCCACCCAGATGGCCGCTGAAAAAGTTCGGCGGGACGAGCTACCTCAACAATTAGACGCGCTTCGTAAAGCGCTGCTACAAGGTCAGGACACTGAACGAGTTGTGGCATTGGTTGATGAACTTGATCGCTGTCACCCAGACTACGCGCTAGCGTTTTTGGAGGCAATGAAGCCGATTTTCGACCAATCGGGATTTGTTTTTTGTTTGATGGTCAATACGGACTATCTCGAACGACTTGCGAACCATCAGTTTGACTCACCAACAAATGATGAGAAGTATTTGGATAAGTTTGTAGATATACGCCTTGCACTTACGGGATGTTCGCATCAATTGCGGGTAGCTCGCTTTTGCACTGATTGCACACTGTCACCCTTTGAAACGACTCCAAATCAAATTCAACGTGAGTTTGGGTGTCAGAATCCGTCAGCTGTCACCCAATTTGTCACCCAAGCGCGAAACGGCGCTAAAGACGCAAACCGGATTTCTTCATAATATACTGAATTTTAGTGGTGCCCGGGGCGGCAACAAACCGGCATCACTACTTATTTAGAATCAATATCTTATAAATTCATATTTTCTATCAACACCCCGATTCACACCACCGGAACCTACATATGCGAATCCGGAATCGAATTAGGGTATTATCAGGGGTATCGAATTCAACTTAAATCAAGCGCAAATAATGCACCTCACAACGTGAAGAACGACCGCTTCGGGCTTGAAGCAGACATCTACTGCGCACGGCCCCAATAACTGCTATGCGGACAAAGCGGCCTTCACAAGTTCAGCCATGAAGGTCTGAATTATCAATCCTGCCATCAGGTTTTGGAGGATTATTTCTTGATCAGACTGCCTTGCGGACTTAGCTACCGTCTGTATTTGCCCGAAGCCAAGTTTTTGACTCTTGCAACAATTGCCCAAGGCGAACATCTGTGCTGCCTACAATGCACGAACGAATTTTTTAAAGGTTTCTTGGATTCGCCGGAACAGCACCTCAAACTCATTTGGTGCAGGCTACCCGAACAACTCGGTCCGCCTCGCATTTGTTTCTCTTGGTGCAATCGCCTTCAGAATTTCTACCGCTCTCATAGACACACATTGGTGGTTGCGTTGACCAACCCTGCTTCGTGGTGCATTCATCTTTGCCCGTGCATTGCGAGCCTCCACAAGTTTTGGGGTGCCATTGTCTGAGCGACTGATATGTTTTCCATTCACTTGGGCAAGTTCTGCTGGGAAAAGAACATACCGCTTCTCCATTTATCATTTCGGTTAACCCTCCGGCGTTGCTACACTCCACCGCTGTGGCTGCCGCACCGCTAGTGGCTGAAACTGCCACAGCAAGGAAGAAAATTCCTGCAAATAGTTTTGCCAAATAGCGCACCACTATTTTCCTAACGCGATCATACGCAGTACGATAGCAAGAATGAGACCAAGGAAAAGCTCTCAAACTCACTGTCAATTGGCACCGTCAGTGGACGTTCAGCAAGACCTGGGCGATGCGTGCTCCACACAAAAATAATCCAATGATCGAATTTTCACTTTTCCGTGTGCACTCCGTTCACGCAATACTCAAATCCCAACGACTTGCCCTTTGAGGCTATATAGAATGTACAAGACTTCCTCTTGCTCCCGCTGACCAACGTCGTTTGCCTTTAGTGCGTTCACGGCGTCGTCCAATACTGCGACAAACTCGTCTCCGCTGATGTTCATGTGCCGATGCGCGGCAACCATATCCTTGCCTGCATAGATCTCAGGTCCACCAGAACCAGTAATAAAGAAGTCTCCTGCCATTCGCTTGAGGTGCTTCATATCACTTCCTGCAAATCGAGCAGAGACAACTGGGTTTATGGAGTGATTGTCCACCAGCGTGTCAACTATTCGCCGAATACCATCCGTTCCTCCCAGACGATCATAAAGTGTCGCAGGCATTGTCTATCCCTTTTTTTGATCGGCGTTTCTCAGACGCTAGCACGGTATTCTAATTGGGGCCAAATCTATTGCATTTTGGCTACGCAATTGATCGCAGCTCACCTTGAAAAACGATGAGCGCTTTGGGCTGATTCCGTTGAAAAAGTCGTTCGTTTTTTGAGTTAGGGTGTGAGCTATAGCATTGATTTTATTGGTTCAGCCGAAGATGGCCTCGCCCTTTATCCTGTGGCGGGGATCAACGGCTTCAGTTTTGCAAGTTTCCGGAGGTTTTGGGCGGTGGCTGCGAGGGTGAATTCGTCTTGAACGCCGCATGGCCCTCGCAGCCGGAGCCGCCCCAAACCGAGAATGCGTTTGAGGTGGGCGAATAGCATCTCGACTTTCTTGCGGCGCGCCTGAGCCTTTGGATTGAACTCCGAGGCCGTGCATTGGCGGGCAAACTCCCGGACCTCCTCGAACCGCTCGCGGGTGACGGAACGCGCATCCACCTTTGGACAGCATTTATCCTTCGCAGGGCAGATACTGCAAACCATCTTGCTGGCGCGGTATTTGCGACGTCCTGTTCGCGGCTGCTTATTGCGCGGGTCTTTGTGATATTGCCGGGTGCGCTTCAGCTCTTTGCCTTCGGGACAAAGATACCTGTCATTGTCGGGATCCCAGATGAAGTCAGAGCGCGACCACGTTCCATCCTGACGTTTCGATTTGTC
>NZ_FREZ01000024.1 GCF_900143525.1 Ruegeria sp. Alg231-54
GTCGTGGCGATGTGCCAGACTGTCCGATACTGGATACCTTGTTTGAAGTATCCGAAACCGGATGAATTCACCGAAGCGGGCATTGAACGAACGACGGTTTAGTCCGCGTCTTTCGTGTCCAACCACCATGCAGCGAAAGCGCGGTTTGGATCAGGCCTTCGAAGCCAGCTGGGAAAGGCCGTTTCCGCGACTTGGACTGCGACGCAGCAAAAAACCCGCCGCACGTGCAAAGTGATGCTGCGCCAGCGAAGGCAAAAAACCCAAGGTCGGTTTTGTCCGCTTCTTGCCAGTTTATGCCCCACGCAGCGAATGGCCACTGATCTTCACGTTTTCGCCGCTGAACAGCGGCATCAACCTGTTGACCAGCTCGTCAGGTGAAAGCCGATGTGCCAGGTCAGCAAGTTCGGGCTCAGCGTCCGGGCCGATCAGTGCCAGGGTCAACAGGTTGCTGAGGTTGTGCGCAAAGCTGGGTGCTTTCACCGTTTCGATTGCTTGCGTTAGCTGGCGGTCCTCGGCTGTTTCCTCGTTATCGGCAGTCTCGCGCGGATCTTCGAAGTACCCGTAACCGACCACGCCTTGATCAAGATATCGGTCATACTCAGGCGGATCGTAAGAGCGTGGTCCAGTGACAGCCGCACGCTGCGACAAGGTTGGTTTGGCGACAGGCTCAGGCTCCGGTTCTTCGGCCTCAGCCGATTTCGACGAGCTGGCATCCTTCAGGAACTCATCATATCGGGTCACAACGCTATCCTTGACCACAGGCACATCCGGCCAGGGCTTGCCCTTTTGACTGTTATTTAGCGCTTTAAACCGATGGTCTTTGTAATAAGACACCCGATTTGTGCGGATCGGGAACATGCCCTTGCCGGTGACAATGACCTCTTCCTTGCCCAACCGGCCGATTTCTTCAGGTGTCAGCAGCGCCCGGCTTTTCTCTGACCAGCTTTCCGACCGCCCGGGCTCTTTCGACCAGTTGCGACCCGAGACGGATTTCTGCGTGACGGTCTTATTGCCGAGCGCCTTGGACAGCTTTTGCTTGGTTTCTTCGGAATTGGGCGTCAGCCACACGTGCAGATGCGAACTCTCGGTCAGGATTTCCTCACCAGCTGGCCCATAATGTTCACGCAGCGAGGCCGGCGATTGCACGATCAGGCACAAGCGGCCACCATAGCCGGGCAGGGTGGTTACAGCATCGAGGACGCCCTGCATTTTCCCCAGCGAATGAAACTCATCGATCAGAAACAGGACGGGCAGGTAATCCTCACCCGAGGCCATGAGACGACGACGCAGCGCATTGATGGCGCACTGGATGAACAGGCGCACCAAAGGCCGCGACACCTGCTTGTGCGCCTCCGGTATCGAGATGTAGCAGGTTTGAGGGTCCCACCGCATCGATTCAAAGTCGAAATCATTGGTCTTTGTCGCGCGCACGATCGCGGGGTTGCGCCAGGCATTCAAACCCCCGCCCATCAACACCGACAGGTAGATCCCCAGCTGCTTGTTGTCCTGACCCGCCATGCGCAGCATTGCGCCCTTTGACACCGGATCTGGCGCACGTGGCGCAAGGGCGGCAAACATGCCCTTGTAATCTGGTATCTCATCATTGCCTGCCACTTCCGGCGTCAACACCTGCAGCACGCGGCCAAGCGACGGTTCAGGTTCGTTGCAGACGATCGCCGCCGCGGCTTCAAAGATTTCCTGCGCATCTTCCATCAAGGACGCCTCAGCGCCGGTTGAACTTTTTGGTGCCAACAGCGCGGCGCTGATTTCCGAGATCCGCACAAGCCGGTCTTCCAGATCATCCATCGCCGCAATCTCAACCAGCGGGTTGAAACTGTGCGACCGGCCGACAAGCGAGCCGTCGGGGTTGTTCGGAAACTGGACATCGAACGGCGACAGAACCCGCACCTCGTCGCCTTTTTCCAATCGCCGTCGCGACGTGGTTTCAAAAAGCTCACCTTTGACGTCATAGACGATAAGCGAACCGGGATAGTCGAGCAGGGTGGGGACAACGATACCGACACCTTTACCGGACCTGGGCGGACCCGAGACAAGCACCGTGCCTTGATCATCAGTATGGGCGCGCAGATGTGGCGCCTTTTTCTCCGGTTTGCCCAGCTTGCCCAGCACCAGGCCCCAATCACTGATCAACCGTGCGGCGCGGATCTCTTTGGCTGTGGCCCAGCGTGCATCCCCATGCGCATCAGTCGCCGTCACACCAAACACCATTCCGCCGAAGAGATAGGCAAGGCCCGCGCCGGTCATCAGTCCAAGCGTGATGCCACCCCAAAGCACCAGGTCCCAATCCTTCTGGTGCAGGCTGTTGCGCTGGCTGAGCAAGAGCCAGGGCCGCCATGTTTCAATGTCGCCATTCACCCTCCAGGCTATCAGAAGCGCGGCCCAGAGCGGGATGCTGAGGACGCCAGCTGCAATCGTGTAGGGCAGGTGGGTCTTTGCCTGTATGGTGCTCATGGCATTCTCCTTCAGGACAAGAGTTTTAAGGGGTGGAAAGCTCGAAAACGCTGCGGGGCACAACGGTGTTGCGCCCCGCCTGGAATGATGCTCATGGCGTCACATATAGAGGTCTCGCGAGACGAACACGTTGATGTTCTCGCCCTGATCCACCCAGATTGTCGGCGGGATCGACAGGTATTCCTCAAAGGCATCCTGACCGGAATTCGCGAACCCATCGGTGCCGGTGGACAGATCGTTCTCGCTCAGAGTGCGATTGCCGAAGCTGGAAATCCCCGAGAAGATCGAGATGAAGAATGCCGCTTCAAACTTGAGGCCAAAGTGGTGCTGCACATTGCCTGTCAGACCGGCGCGGCCCAGACCATCCACACCACGCGACCCAATCATAATTGAGCGCTGATCCGTTGTGATCACCCGGTTCCAGGCCACCAGAACCCGGCGCTGACCAAGAGAGATATCCGACGAATATTCACCAATCAGCGTTGAGCCTTTGGGGATCAGGATCGTGGTTGCATCCGCCGACCACACGTCCCGGCTTATGGTGGCTTTCAGTTCACCGGGAAGATCGGACGATATTGCTGTATCCAGAACGCCCGGAATCATGGTGCCTTGTGTGATCAGACGATGCACATCCTGTAACTGGGTCGCCCGGGCTGTCTGGACGCTACGAGACGCGGCGGCATCGAGGAAATCGTTGCCCGTGCTGTTATTCGAGCCGTCACCAGCACCCGCTCCAGCAGCACTGCGCCCAAGGCTATTGGTCAAGGGCTGGGTCAACCGATCTTCTTCAGCCGCAACGGCATCCTGTACCGCATCGCCTTGCTGTGCCGGCTCAGACGCCTGGCCCGGTTCTGTAATCGGCCGGTTGGCCTGAATCCGAGCAATCAGTTCCCGTTGCCGGCGTTCATCGGCCAGTCGATCCTCTTCAAGCTTCTTCAGGAACGCCTCAAGGGCCTTTTCTTGCCGTTCGGTGCGTTTTTCCAGCGCTGCGAGGGCCGCTGCGTCCAGATCCGAGGCGGGCGCTTGCGAGGAGGTCTCTTCATCGGGTTCCACTGCTTGCGCAGCTGCAATCATTTCCCGCAATTCGGCCAGCTCAGCCTCCAGAATGGCAACGCGCGGGTCAGGCTCTTGTTCGACCTGGGGCAAGGGTTCCGTAGGCACTGCACCAAAAAGGGTGCCCCCTTGATTACGCTGATCCGGCGTCTCGTTGACTTCTGGAATGATGCTGCCGCGTCGGCTGGCATCATCCCCGCCACTGTTGATCCAGAAGAACAGGCCAACAAAGGCAATAAATGCACCGATGCCGAGGATCATGGGCAGGTTCAGACCGCGTTTTTCCTCCTCAGAGCCTTCGATGCGGTTCTCAAGCAGTTTGTTTTTCTCGGGCATCAGCGGTTCTCCCCACCTTGACGTGAATTGCGCTGTGACGTGGATGACGAAACCCTGCGAGGTTTATTCGGGTCGCGGTTCTGGTCGATTTCATAGAGAGGGATGTTGAACACGCAGACCACATATGGCCCGTCGCGCAGGACCAGGCGCGGATAAACACCCGTCACAACAATGGTGCCGTCTGCCAGATCCGTTGAGTTAACCAGACGTTCGCGCCCTTTCGCGTCCATGGCAAAGATAGCAGGCCGCACGCTTTGCTGTTTCAGGCGCAGATAGGTCTTGCGTCCGTCGTCAAACGCCACCTCCGGCCGCAGCAGTTTGTCACCACTTGCGCTGTATTGCAGATTGGCGGGCCGCCCGGTGGTGTTGAATGCGGTCTGGATGTTACCGGCCTGTCGCGGTTTGGAGCCCTTTTTTTGATCCGGATAGCTGAACCGATAGAGAAACCCGACATTATCAGGTGGACCGGCTTCATGCGCCTGAAGGAGAAACACATAGCTGCGCAGATTGGTTTGCAGAATGAGGTTGCTCGCCTGCGAAGTCGCATGTTTGGCCTTCAGGACAAAGCCGTTGCCAGCGGTCAACGGGATGAAGTCCCAGGTTTTGGGATCGCCCCGGACCTCATCGACCATCTGTTCACCGTCTTGGAGGTGAATGCTGAGAGCATAGCCCCGTGAAACATTGATCTTGTAAACCTCGTCAGGGTGATAAACGAGGGTCCGGACACGCGCGTCCGTGCGGGTTCCTCGCCCTTGTTGTTCAGCTGAGACAGAGGCCGCACCAAGCGCCACCATCACAGCCACAGTGCAAATTAAACGCAGCATTATCGCGCCTCCTCATCCAGTCGGTAATTGGCGACACAAAAGCCGGTTGGGTTGTTCCAACGTTCCTCAAGCGTCATGTTTCCGGTGCGGTCGAATTCGTACCCCATCGTCACCACGAAATTCCGCGTCGAGACCGGGGCGCCCTGTTGTTGGCGAGCGCTTTTCGTGATGCGCAGCGTGGCCGAGTTTCCGTTGTTCAGTGTGACCGACCGAATACGGACATCGACGCGGCCATAGCTGCCGTAGATGTTCATCGGGCTGTTGGGATTGTCTTCGTCATAAAGCGCGGCCAGATCCTCGGCGGCTCCGCCACAGGTCTGCCCATACACATCGGTCAGCCGTTCTCGTTGATCATGCGCGTCATAGGTTTCGCGGTCGCGGGCATACTGGAACAACAGCGCCTGGGTGACATACTCGTCGTCATCCAGAGTGAGATTGCCCAGACGCGACTCCACGTTGACCAGGCCGGTATGCTTATCGACAGTCATTGTGATGGGCACGACCTGTTTGAGCGGAGCGAGGCCCATGACGGCCGCAACGCCCATGACGCCGATCAGAGCGCCGACACCGGCCACGATATAGGCAATCCGCGCCCTGCGCCTCATGGACAGATACATCTCATCTTCCCAGCGATCATGACCTGCGTGAATGGTGGTCGTGTCCGGCAGGGGCGAGCCCTGATATTGCCCGCCAGGATTGAGCGGATCGGGTCTCAAATCTGCTGTCGCATGTTGCATCTGGTGACTCCTCGTCTGTTGCGGGGCCGGCCCGCCAATGATTCCAATGAGTTTTGATCAGCTTTTGCGCCGTCGTGCGTCTTCGGCCATGCGTTCGGCCCCGCGCCTTACGGAATCCTGAATGCGCTGGTTATTGGTCTCTGTTGCTGATGGCCGATCGGCCTCATTAGCCGCACTCG
This sequence comes from Ruegeria sp. Alg231-54, assembly GCF_900143525.1. Lineage (GTDB taxonomy): Bacteria > Pseudomonadota > Alphaproteobacteria > Rhodobacterales > Rhodobacteraceae > Ruegeria. Next base: position 5,602 of record NZ_FREZ01000024.1, read on the forward strand.
CGCGCTGATTGGAGACATCGCCCAGGTTGTTGCCGCCAGATCCACCACCTGTTAGCTGACCGCCCAGAAGCTTCATACCTGTTGCTCCTACGCCTTTGATCTGGGATTCACCAAGGTTCAACGCCGCGCCGCCGATCCGTTGTGCGATCATCGGGCAGATCAAAAGCAGTCCGGCCGTGATGCCGCTGATCCCAGCCAGCTTGAACATTTCTAGTGGAACATCTGTACCAGAGCGTACGCCATTTGAAACTGCTTGAGATACATCCCCGGTTGCTGCCAGCGATATCCCCATGACACCAAATAGGAGCACCTGGAACAAAACCAGCATGGTGATTCCACGCACCCAACCGTTAAAGATTTCCGCCGAACTGCGGAGATAGGCCCAAACTGCTAACACCGGGAAAATTGCCAATAATATCGCCAACAGGACCTTTGACGCGATCAGAAGAGCAAGTGCGATGATAATCATCGCCAATATCGCGCCAGCCGCTAGCAATGCAAACAGGAGCACACCGAGTGCATCGCCGGCGATGTAATCTGTTACACCATAAGATCCCAAGGCAGCGACGATGTTGTCGAATGATGTCTCCGCGACATCTGCAAAGGCAGTGGCCACACCACCGGCATTCCCGGTACCCCCGAATGAACTGATAATCGTGTTACCGACATTTACCGGGAATTGCGTAATGAAGGGGAAGATGTATTGAGTCCAAAGCGCTCCGCCCGAAATGGCCAGATAGAATAGCGTGAACCGAAACGCGAACATTATGAAGCCGTCGAGGGAAAAACTGCCCCTGAATCCGGCGGTTATGGCCCAGACCGCCAGTGCAGCTCCTGCGAGCAGAGTCAGGAATTCGGCGCTGGGGGTCGCAAGCGCCTGGAACACCTGCTGCGACCCACCGTTGATTAAATTGTCAAAGCTTTGATCAGTGCCAACCAGAAAATCTCTTATGCTCATGAGCCACCATCCCCTTTTCGGTATTTGACGGCACAAGCCTTCCAGGCTTTTTCAGAAGACCGTTCCTCAGCCGATGCACGCGCAGACTCTTCGAGGATTTCGTCGAAAGTCATGCCCATCAGATCGTCGTCAATTCCAACGTCTTCTTTGATGTAGAAATCCACCTCTGGCATGGGTTCGCCAGCCTCAAATGCAGCTTCGCATTTCTCTGCGAATGCGAAACGCCGCACAGCTGACTCGCGCCGCAGAGATACGCCCTGTGCCTTTGACAGCCGGGATTGTTCCCGTTTCTCATCTGCGGTCAAAGCAAAGGCGTGCTGGCCCGCCGCCAACGTGGTGGCGACTGTTGCTGCGATGAGAAGCGTGTTTGTGGGGAGGCGCATCAGTTTGATCCTTCAGGTCTGTACGCCTGACGCGCGACGATATCCTGACCGCGCAGGCGCTGGTTTACGATTGCGGCGTCCAGCTGGCCTTGTGCAGAGAGGGTTTGCAACAAAGTGGCGAGCATCATGCCATTCTCAATCGCTATGCGTGTGTTCAGATCAATGCTAGCTTTGAGATCATCGGTCGCGGAAATCTGCTCACGATAGCCGTCATAGCGCTCCATCGCTTCGCCAGCCCCGGCAAAGCCTTCTTCGGCAATCGCCAGCCCGGCCATGCTCGATCCGGAAACCAGATCATGTGACCTTGTGGCCGGATCTTCCGCTGAACGTCCCAACGCCTGCAGCCCGCTCAGCGGCTGGAAATCCACCCGTAACTCTTCCATGTGATTGCTCAAGCGGCGGTTCACCGAATTGCCGGTCATGGAGAGCGTAGACAGGGACGAGGACAGTTTGCGTGGGGTAATGTCGCCGTTGAACAGGTTGCCGATCGTGTCGCGGGTGCCCGTGATGGCATTGTGCGTTGCGCGCGCCTGGCGCAATTGCTCCTGAAGCTCTTGCAACTGCAGCAGGGCATTGTCCAGGATCTCGGTGTTTAGACCAACCATTTCTCCGCTGGAATTCAGCAGCGCGATCAGTTCTGCATGTTCTGTGACGCTATAGGTTGGCACACCCTGAGCGTGGGCTGTGTTGCCGTTCCCAACAAATCCGGCTAGTGCAAGTGCTACAACCGCGGCGGTGGATTTAAGAATGGTCCGCATTGTCTTGTCCTTTCGGGGGAGGGGTCAGATTTTGCCGATGCTGAGCGGCGGGGTGGTGGCAAGGCCGGTCTGAGGGACCGGCTCTGCATCAGCGATGTTGCAATTGGCCTTCAGTTCGCGGGGCGGATCGAGAGCATCACCGGTAATGGTGCAGGCTCCGAGAAGCGGCAGGCCAAGTACGACGAAAACAAGTTTGCGGATCATTGGGAGGTCTCCTGTGGGGCTTTAGGGGTCATGAAGGCGGCGAGCCAGCCATCCTCGCCATGCTCGGCGCGCAGCTGGTCCATCTCACCAACGCTGTCGCCTGTGGCGGACAACACCCGATAGAACTGTTCGGGAAGCTCAAGCCGCGTCGAGACAACGGCCGATCCGCCTCCGTCGTTGATCAGAGCAAGACGGGATTTCGGCGGCATCGTAGAGATGGCGCTGAACTCGGCTTCGGTGAGCCGGAACGCATCCACATAGGTCGCACGGTCGGCCTTGGGATTGGCAAAGAAGATGCGGTTTTCCGTCGACTGGATCAGCGTGTCCGAGATGGAGGATTTGGCCGCATCCGACGTTTCCTGAGTCATGAACACGAGAATGCCATCCAGCTTCCGGATGGTTTTGATCCAATCCTGGATACGGGGACCAAAGCGGGGATCGTCAAACAGTGCCCAGGCCTCATCCACCATGATGATCAACGGTTTGCCCTGCGCCAGCTTCCGCTCGATCCGGTAGAACAGATAGTCCAGCAAGGGCAGCCGGATATCTGAGGCTTTGAGCAGCGCCGTCATGTCAAAGGCGGTCACGGACTGATCGAGGCTGAAACTGTCTTGAGGATTATCAAACAGCCAGGCGCGATTGCCGGAGCCATACCATTTGCTAAGCGCATCGAGCAGCTGGACCGGCGCGTCCGCATCATCGACAGACCGCAGCGTGTCGGCAAAATCCGAGAATGTGCGCAGGGCCGCATCACCTTTGGCCAAGCGCCTGATACCTGTTGCGATCCGCCGTTCCTGTTCCGGCGTCAGTTTGTCCGCACCCGTCAGGCGTTGAATGAAGCCCTCAAGCCATTCGATACCAACCTCATCCGTGGCAACAGCAAACGGGTTGAAGCCCAGGTTCATACCGGATTTCAGATGAAGGTATGTGCCGCCAATGGCCCGAATGAACGTCTCGGACCCGCGATCCTTGTCAAAGGCAATAAGGTGCGGGTGTTCGGGCAGGCGGTAGCAGCAGGACATCAGGAAGTTCGCCAGCAGGGTTTTGCCCTCACCGGTCGCCCCAAAGATGGCCGTGGTTCCTGGCCCCTTGGATTTGTCAGAGCCTTCCCGGTGGAAAGAGAACCAATAGGGCGTACCGCCCAGCGTCCGGAACGCCGCCACAGGGCCGCCCCAGCGCAGTCTTTCCCGCGATCCGGTCGGCCAGGAATGCAGGTTGGCAAAGTCGGCAAAGTTCTGGTCGGACACGAAGCGCTTTTTGCTGCGGGTCTGATAGGCGAAGTTGCCGGGCAGCTGCGCCCACCAGGCCGCTTCCAACCCGATGTCTTCGCGCCGCGTGCGCAGATCCGCGCCAGTCAGACAGGAATTCACCCGCGTGGCCGCATCTTCCAACTCTTCGCGGGTGTTTCCCAACACAGCAACCGTGACGTGGTGCCGTCCAATGGACATGGCACGGGAGGCAACCGCGTCGCGCGCCTCATTCAGATCCTTTTGCAGCGATTCCGCTTCATCGCCCGCATCTGCCATCCCCCGCTTGGCGTCACGGATCTTTGTGCCGCCCGACACGCGCTCCAACGGTGCATAACATTGGGTGGCAATGAACTCGCAGCGCTCACCCAGCAGCTCATCGAACATGTAGTATCTCGAGCGTTCGGGATAAGCGTTGACCGCAAAGACAGCCGCAAAACGATCCTTGTCTCCGCCCGGTGAAAGGCTGTGAACATGGTCTTTGCGGAAGGTGATACGCCCGTTTGGAACGGCGTCGGCCAGATGGGTCCAGACCGACGGAGCCTTTTGCCAAATCCCGCTTTGCAGCATCGAGAGAAATGACAGCGTGCGGCTTCGATCAGCGGCTGATCCGGTGAGCCGGCGCGCGCCAAACACCGACAGATCCCGCATGGCCTGTTCTGCAACCACATGCAGGGCTTTGCGGTTCTTTTCGCGGGTGGCGCTTGTTGCCGGATCTGTTGTTGCTGAGCGCAGAGACCGCAACCCCGCATCCAGCAGCCGCTTGCCGCTGGTGTAAGGGCGGCGCACGATCGTCAGGAAGTGGCGCAGCTGATAGGTTTCGACCTGGTCCAGTTGGTCCCGATAGTGCTTGTCCAATTCTGCAGAGAAAGCGGGCTCGCTCACAGGCTCCAGCGTATCGGCCAATTGGATTTTGGTCCGGATAGTATGGCTATAGAACACTGTCCGGTTGTCTTCAAAACTGGAGGCCAGCCGAGCCAAGGTATCATTTGCGGCCCTGCTTGCCGCCCGGTCTGCGGTTTCGTGGATAAACCCCTTGAGTTCCAACACCGCCACCAGATCCCCGTTGCGGGTGGTGAATGTCCCATCTGACAGGAAGCGCACAAACGGGATATGCTTGGTAGCCGGCACCTCGCGCGCGGCGCGGCGCGCGGAGGGCATGGCTTTTTGAATCTCGGGGTGCATGTTCATATCGGGTCAGTCTCCGGAGTAGGAATTGCCGCCCCAGTAGGGCTTGTTTGCGGTGAACAGTTTGCAGTCGGCCATGGTGGCGACATGATCCGGCAGATACGGATCGACGCTCACAATCCAGCGGGCGGCGGCATAAGACGGGGCGATGGCGAGCAATCCCCAGAAGCCCAAAAAGCCCTGCGTCATGATGAAAGTCATCAGGGGAATGCTGATCGCCACGATGTGAAACGTCATAGGCATCCCGGCCCTCTCAGAAGGCCGGGTAATCGCCTGGAATATGCGGTTATCGTCGCTCATCAGGTTGCAAAGCCCTGAATGGCTTCGGCAATGCCAAACGCACCATAGAAGATGCCCAGCACGACGAGGATCACAAAGAAATGGCCCCATGTCACAGGAACGCGCGGGCTGGCGGCCGAGATACCGGCCAGCGCAATGGCGGCGCCACCGAGCAGAATACCATTGGCACCTGTCACAAAGGTGCGGATCTGGGTCAGGATGGACACCGGCGCATCAAACAGCGATTGCGCCATGGCCGGGCTGCTGAGTGCCACGAGGGCCAGCACTGTCAGCAATGTGACGCTTTGAGGGTTACGTTTCATTGAAAATAGTCTCCTTGGACTGGGGTGTTCAGACGTCGGGCGGAAGCCCGGCCCCTTCGAGAACGGTTGCGACGTAATGGGTGGTCTCCGAATAGGGTGGGACGCCCTCATAGCGTTCCACGGCTTTGGGCCCGGCGTTGTATGCGGCCAGCGCCAGCCGCCATGTGCCAAACTTCAGGAACATGGCTTTCAGATAGCGCGCGCCGCCATCGAGGTTCTGAACCGGGTCATGCGGATCGACGCCAAGCGCGGCGGCGGTTGGCGGCATCAGTTGCGCTAACCCGAGCGCACCTTTTGGGCTGACCGCATTGGTATTCCAGCGGCTTTCCTGATGCACCAACGCATGAAACAGCGACACCGGAACACCGTGGCGTTTGGCGGCACGTTCGGCCTCTGCTGCCCATTCGCCTTTGGCGCGCGGACTTGCATACTTTGAGACGACCTGTTCAGAATTGCCGCCATCCTCATACTTGAGGCAAACCATTGCACCTGCCCGGAATGCGGGTTCCAGGCAGGTGCGGGTGGGGGCGGTCGCGCAGAGCAAGCGCCCTCCACTCAACAGCGGGCCATCACGGCTCGCACAAATCGCGGCCTCGTCGTTCTGCGCATGGGCAGACGATGCAAAGACCAATCCGGAAAGGACCGATACAGCGGCGCTCAGGATCAGCGCTTTGCCGTTGCGGCCCGGTTTATGATTTTGCTCAATATTCATCGGGTAACCTTTCGATTGCTCCGTTCGGTATTGGGTTGTCCCAAGGCTCGCCCGCCCCCCCCTCCGGTGTGCGTGAGCGGCGCTTGGAGGGGGACGCGGCACGATGCGGGAACGGGCTCATCGGCCCATCGTCAAACCAGCTCCAGCTCGCATACCGGCCTTCTTCAGAGGCTTTGGTGAGCAGCGTCAGCGCCCCAGCATCGTCGGGGTTGTTTGCAACAAAGACGGCAATCGGATCTTTGGAATCCAGCAGCACAGCCGATGCGATCGGTGCGTCCACAGGCAGGTTGAACCGCAATTGCTTCTGAAACGCGCGGCTCCGTTCGGTCAGCGCATTCAGCACTTCCAGTTCGCGCAAGCCTTCAAACGGAATCCAGTTGTCCGTCACCAGCATCATTCCGATTTCATGGAGAACCGGGTAACCTGCCTTTGCGATGGAAAAGCTGGCGATCACGATGGCATGGCCGGACCCCATGGCTTCAAGGAGGAGCAGCTGGTCCCCGAACACACCCGCGAACTTCTTGGCCAAATCCGCGTCCGCAAAGAACGCGCAATCGGGGGCATGTTTGAAAATGAACCGTGCGCCATGCGCTGTGGGTTCCATGCCTTTGAATTCCGCGATCACGAGGCCGAACGGAGTGGCACCTAGCCCGGCTGGCCGCAGGTTGGCAAAGACCCGGTTCCATCTGGCCGCAATCTCGGCCTTATCGTCTAGTTTGAAGTATTCCGGGACGTAGAGAATGCGGGACAGGTCCTGGCCTTTGACGATTTTTCCTGCAGCGGCCCGGCACAGGGCGGAGTGGATCACGCCCCAGAACCGTTTGCCCTCCATCCTGGGATACCATTTCCCCAGATCGGCCTCATGCCAGAGGAAGTGAAGGACAGAGGTGATTGTCAGCTTGCGCGGCGCAACCTTTGCCTCACTCGCCTTCCCACCGGTCGTTTCCGGTGCGGTCCGAGATTTGCTGTTCTTCCGCAGTGGAAAGCCGAGTTTGAGCGTGGTTGTGCCGTCATCGGGGTCTTCGGTGATCGCCGACGCCTGAACATGCGCCAGCCCGGACAATTCTTCAGGGGGCAGGAAGGACGGGCAATCAACCGCGTGATCCGGCCCGGTTCCGGGCATCCGTTTGACGATGAATTTGCCAGCCGTTGCGGCGATATACATTTCCGGGGCAGGCATCCGGCACCGGCATTCAATTCGGGTGCCTGCGCTGTGTGCGGCGGTCAGAGCACGTTGTCCGCTTTCGCTATCGACCGAAAGGGGTTTGTTGTTCAAAAACAGTGTCATTTGGCACCTCCTTTCCGCCTGTCGGGATTAGGTCAGCAATACTTACATATTTAACATAACAGTCATTATGGGGCGCGTTTCCGACATGCATGAGCGCACGCCTGTCGGACCCCTGAACACCGCTCAGAAGTTGCGGTTGCGTTCCGAAGTCAGGCCATTGACTCCGGCGCATTTGCTGTCCTTGTTAGGAGCAGCATCGAGTGTTGCTGTATTTTTCATCGCTTACGGTTCTCTCTTGATGTTGAGGAATGCCCTGGTTCGCATTGGGGCGTTTCTGGTCCTGTCGATTGCGCCAACAACCGACAGGACCGTTCCTTGCTCGATTAGTTTCTTTCCTTTTCCTGCATTTTTTCTCCAATCAGATACACCATGACTGGCGTTCGCCGCCGTCATAGGGTCGCGCAAGACCTTCGGAAATCAGGATGGCCCCGACGTCCTGCCCGGCCACACGTCCGACCGCCAGAAAACGGTCGTGCTTGTCCAGTTCCGGTTTGAGGACCAACTTAATTTGACCGGCTGTGTCGATGAGGCCTGTGAGCCTGTCTTTCGCCTTCAGCCCCAAAGCCTTTTCCGCATCACATTGTGGACGGTAGGTCTCAGGCGTATCGAAGCCGACCAGGCGGTAGCGGTCATCGCCATGGTCGATGGTGTCGCCGTCAACAGCAACAATTTCTGAGGCGCGCAGAACCTTTGCCGACCGACCGAAGTGGTGGTTTGCGATCAGCACCCCGGCTATCATCGTGCAGGAAATAAGGAGCTTTTTCATCCGCCCTGTCCTCCTTCATGCGGAAGACGGACAGGATCGGAGGCATGTGGGCGATGGGCATCAAAAGGCTCGCCCCCTACCCCGTGCTGGGCCGGGCAGGCAGTGCCTGAGCAGTTTCTAAGGCGAGAGGCACGGTTCAGGCCTCGTCTAGAGTTAGGGCGGAGTGTCCATGGCCAGGACTGTTTCGAGTTGTTTGGGTGAAACTGACTCGATGGAGAAATCCGGCTTAAGGCACAGGAACCGACCATCACCGAACTCCTGGTGGTGATTGATGAGGCCGGGCCAAAGAACAAGCTCGCGTGGGACGGCACCTGTCCTTGAGATCCTCGATTTACAAAGCGCACCGACGTAATCTGGTGATGTGTAAATGCAGTGATATTTTGGCCGGTCATGGGACGCAAATCCGATGAATTCGTAGCGGCACGTAAAGGGAATTTTGTCTTCCAGAAAGCCCCGGACCATATCAATGGTTACCACGGTGTACTGTCTCTTATTGTCCGCCATGGCGATCCCCCTTGGACCGCCTTCTACACCCAAAATTTGTGATGGAAAACTTATGTTGTGTCAATCTATTAAATTGCGGTGATACATTAAAATGTGAAAAAACTGGCAAAGTGTTCTGACTCTGATAGTGTGCCGCAATATATGAAAGGAGACCTTATGAGACACAAGACACCCATGATCCGAAGCTTGTTTGCGGTTGGTACGCTCGCAGTCGCAAGCGTGCCCGCCACTGAGGTCAAAGCCTATCCCATTGACTGTGCAATCTTCTTATGTCTAGCCGGTGGATGGCCGACCGATCCCGACTGCAACGCGGCAAGGGCCGAGTTCATTCGTCGCATCACGCCCATGCCAGTTGAACCACCATTGCAACTTTGGCGATGTCCGATGGGCGTGGTCTTGGGCACTTCCAATCTCACGCCGATGCAACGCCTGGAAGCAATTAGGGAGGTCAGTGCCACGCCTTTCCCTGAGCTGCCCCAAGAAGAGCAAGAACCCTCGGTAATTGTTGAAGTATCATTTGCCTTAGAATCTTGGGCCAACCCGGGACCCGCCTCCCCTAGCCTACCCGCGCCAACACTTGCAAACGTTGATCTATCGTCTGCAGATTTTGATGTTATTCGCTCGATCCGTGTTTGGGATGTCCGTCACTACAGCTACAGGATCCGTGAACGCGAGGGCCCATGCACAACCCGCTTGGATATGTCCGTCGGGACCTACGACGAAAACGCCAATTTCCACTGGTCAGATCGCGCGCCAGGCCCCCGCCCTGATTGGCTGCCCCTGAACAAGGATAGGTGCCCGACCTATTTCCGTGGCGTTGGCGTCGAGTGGTCGGACATATTTGGGAACTACGATTACGAACTGGTCCGTTATTAGGCGACACAAGCTACGGCAGGATACCGCCACACCGCCGGCCAAGATCAACCCAAGAGTTAAAGGCCAGATGAGACGGCTTGGGATGTTCGCAACCCCAAGCCTAGAAGGGGCAGCTTGCCAACACTATTCTGCTGGCGTCGCAGAAGCACCATGTTTGGTAAAGAAACCGGCAATCTCGCTTATCACATCGCCCCCTACTTCCGAGGTTTCTGTCAGCACGTCGTGCTTGGCATTGCGGATCATCGAGAACTCACCGTTTGGCCATGCCGCCATTCGACGCTTGATCGATGAGTTGTCTACCAGCTGGTCAAGCTCACCACAGAAGGTTATGCACGGAGTGTCAGGGGAAGGCATCTTTGAAAGGCTTCGGCACTCGGATAGGGCCGAATATAGCCACGCCATAGTTGGCCCACCGATTTGTAGCTCAGGGGCTCTTTTAGCTTGATCAACCCAATAGTCATACATGGCGTTATTGTGGGTTAGATTGTTTTCCTCGAATGGGGTCTCCAACACGTATATCGCGCTGCTCTCACCTGGGACGTATCTTTGCCCTATCCCAATTTGCTTGAATGCCCACGAAAGGGGCCAAGCTGCGATACGCTGAGCCGCAGTCATTCGTATTCCCCACATCGGGGAGATAAACGCCGCAGACACAACCGGCAGACCGTTGAACATCGCCCTGAGACCGATACAAGCACCCATCGACACGCCAATCAGGAAATACGGCTTCGGTAACTCCAAACTGTCCGCTGCCTCGATTAGAGCCTGAACGTCCTTCTGATAGTCTGAGAAGCTGTTGATGTGCCCCGCCAATGGGTCATCGGCTATACGATCCGAAAGCCCTTGGCTTCGCCAGTCTATGACAGCGGTTGCAAACCCATGCCTTGCGAACGCCTTTGCAACGCGCCCATATCTTTCTACGTAGCCAAACCTTCCCAGCATGAGCAAAATCGTTCCTTTGCTCTCGCCCTCGCACCCATAGGCGCCCACTCGGACACGTACATTATCTTCGGTCTGCATCCAGTATGCACTGCTGGACGCTGGCCCTTCCGCCATTTGATCGTAGAATTCAGCCTCTATCATTATCCACCTAATAGGTTCTTAGTTTCGGTCCCGATAGCACGTGTAGTGAAGCGATGGCACTGATACCGACAACAATAGAAAACCCAGTAAACCTCCCAACAAGCACCAAGCTAATCGACAACAGCGCGATCACACCCAGCATCTCGAACAGCGCAAGATAATCCCGTGTCGATTGCTGAATCCGGTCGCAAACGGCCAAACGCTCAAAAGAGCTTCGGAGTCTGAGAACTCCAAAAATGAAGACAGAGACCGTTACAGCCATCATCATGAAAGTTGTGAAATGGCTAATTGAGCTATTCACCAATAAGCCATTACGCAATGAGGTCGCATCAAAAGCACCCATCATGTCTATACTCATCCAAGAGAGGAAATCTGAGCTATCAGAAGACAGGTAAGTAATTTGAAGCTTTACGAGCGTGGCCAACCACAAAGCAAAGACAACAACCCTGAAACCGCCCCAAACCACTTTCTGTCCCTCTTTGCGGATCTGGTGGCTATCGATGTCGTTACCTTCTAGGTCCAATGTCGTGCAGATATCTTGGAAGTCCAAGACGATTATGACAAAGAATAGGAGGCCAAACATGAAAACTGCGATGTATGACGCGGTATACAAGTAGCCCACGAACGACAGCACCATTGCTTCCTCGATAGATATGACTTCTGGCCGAACAAGGGCAACAAGGTACCGATCGATCTGAACGCTGTTTGCATCTCCGGAAAGGTATGCAGGCAAGTAGATCCCTGCCCACTGAAAGCCGAACACGAAGAGAAGGCAAAAAAGGGCAATTGCCCAAAATGAAAACTTGAAATCGTTTACCTTAGCGTACCAGGCCGCGTTGCCCTGGCTGTCAGTTGACGTCACGCCTTGCAAAATGCATTTCGAACGACCGACCCGCTTCCAATAGGTTGTCAATTCGCTCACGTAATAGATGAAAGCCGGGAGAGCCACCAACGGCAAGACGGTCAGGGTTGGAGCCCAGATGAACCCGACTTGCTTGTCCAGACCTTCGGATGGGCTGTATGTGACACTCAGACTGTTGAAGACATAGTTCATCAGCCCAAGCCCGCAAAAAACCAGCCAATACACGATCAATAGGTTCATCGAAGCTGCGCCGCTCAAGATCTGTTCGCATTTCTCGGCAAGGGTCTTTGGATGACGCCGCGCGCCACTGATCCCACTGGTGTCAGTCTGTACAGAGGACGGCTCGGGAAATTCTTCGACTGGAATGGCATCAGCAGGCCATTGTTTCGCCGGGATTGGTTCTTCTACGGCCGCTTTTGTTGATTTGCGCTTCGTCTTACTTTTGCTTGCCTTCCTTTTTGCCGTCAGCCGCCTTTGCCCAGCGGTCAGCTCAGAGCGCCACGCTGTTGTGGCGTCGGTGTCATCACCACCGAACACCCGGGCTAACAAATTGATGCTCGGCGCGCTTATTCCTTTGTCATTATCTTCGAACCAGTGCTGCACGGCACGAAGGTCGACAGCGGCCTTTTTTGTCTCAATCTCAGATAGAGCAGCCGCAAGCGTTTGCGGCGTCCAGGTTCCGATCGGCAAACCATCGCCACTTATCGGCAAACCTACGCCGATATCCGTCGCGTACTTGAACAGCTCCTTAAAGTCGCTGCCATTTTTCGGCGGTAAGACAATATTTCTTTTATTATTTTTCAACGTTTTAGCAAGTTTACTCTCACATCTTCTCGTATGATCTCGTTCCGTTTCGTGGCATTGTCAAGCAGCTGTGGCAATCAACCTTAGTGATAGTGCGGCAAATAGGCTTCTCGTGTTCTCGACAACCGATAGTTGAAGGCCAAAACACAAACAAACGCCCGAGGACAACACACATGCAACTTACAGATATTGGGCAGAGCACCCTAGATTTGCAGCAGACCGGCGAAGCCAGGTTGCAAGAAATCTGCGACAGATATGGGCTGACAAATGCGTCTTATGCACACATCGACACGTCTCTCCAAATCGTTCATGGGTGCACAACCTTCCCTGCAGATTGGGTGAATTACTACACGGACAACAATCTGATATTGGCTGATCCACTCATTCGCTTTGGGGCGAGCACGATTGCGCCGTTGGAGTGGTCAGCATATTCCGCACAACCCGAGTATTCTCCAATGTTTGAGGCTGCAAAACGCTTCGGCGTCGGATGCCAGGGGATATCAATTCCCACAATCGGCCCGTTCGGTAGTCGTGGCCTTTTCACTGTCACCTCCAACCTACCCGCCACGCGCTGGCAATCAAAGATTCAGAAGCTCCTCCCCGAATTGCGACACGAGGCCCAGCTTCTGCACCTCTTGGCACTGGATGTAATCGACATTACCCTCGATTTCCCGGCGGAGTCTTTGTCTGGGGATGAACGAGATGTCCTTAAAATGTTGGCGGCTGGTTTGTCTCCGCAGAGCATCGCCCGCCAAATTGGCTTTTCCTCCGGCCTGATCAACATTCTTACGGACTCTATTATGACCAAATTCAGGAGCAATACGATTGAGCAGGCTGTCGGACGCGCTGTCAGTGTTGGAACACTACTGTGGACCGACTTCTTCGCAAATCCGGTGTTAGAAGTCGTCGATCGGGATCAACGTGTTCTACTTGGTGGGATAGTGTACTGGACCCGTAATAACTATGAGATCATCTCCTTTGATCGGGGTCGACAGGTTCGGGATCTTGCGAGCTTTGTACCGGTCGAAGCGGCGAGCTTGTCAGAGCGGTTTCTTATTTCTATCGAGGCCATAACTGGCGCATTTGGTGAAGATGCAGATCGAAAAATTTGGGTTAAGAACCTATGAGTAAGTTTAGCGGGTTTGGAACAAAGCTTCTTCGACCGCTCAAGTTCGGAAGTAAGGACCAACCACCTGCTCTTGGAAGTGGCAGGTCACTAGTGATACGCGGCACCAGCTCCGGCATAGACCGGTTGGCGGCAATTGAGATGGCTGGAACTCAAGGCTTGCGAAAGCAGCGAAAGAGATGCGTGCAGCCAGCCAGGGCTCCGATGTTTGAGGTCTCCACCCTGTCAGGCTGCACTCCCGTTCCGCGGCAACTGGGACATTTCTACTTTGCACAACCAGTGACCTTTCTACTTGGTTGCAACATTGCCAGTTTTCGCGAATGTATTTTGCATAGGGTTTTTGCGTCAGTCATGTACAAAGAAAATCAGTGGGTTGCGCGAATGAAGTTCAGTGCTGCAAAAAGGGTCGTTTTCGCCGCCCCATGATGGGACCGCGCGCAGGGGCAGGCAACGACCAGTAGAACCAGCGCGATATAGATCCAGAGCCCCAGGGTGCACCAAAGGCAAACGGCGGGATAAGATTGATGGAAATCGCGACAATCATGAGCTTACCCGCTGAAGCAAATCCGACTGTAAGTCGGAGGGTCTACTCCAAGGCGTGGATACTAAGCTAGCTTGTTTTCAGCGGGCTAGACGCAGGAGGTAAAAGCTACGAGAATAGACAGTGGCGGGGGTACGAGTAGAGCCATTACGCTGACTAAGGTTGCGGCCTAGATATGAAGCAGCCTGGATCAGTTCAGGTCTTGGTGAACCTCAGGCAGGCACTCCACCGAATTGCGAAAATGGCGACTCTAAAGGTTTGCGGAGATGCGAACACAATCAAATCGAAGACAGATCCTCGGCGGCCTAACTGCTCTAGGCGCAAGTGCGCTGATGCCGGCGGTAAACCAAGCGGCCGCACAAGGTGCGAGACCAGCACTATCGATCCCACGCGAACTGTTTGCCAATGCTGATGGGGCAATCCACTTAACCGCGCAGACAGGCTCGATGACATTTGGCGACCGACCCCATACTTCTACGTATGGGATCAATGGCAGCTTTCTTGGGCCAGCCGTACGGGTAAAGCGCGGTGATCAAGTTGTCATGCATGTAAGGAACGCCCTGCCCGAGCCCACGACCATTCATTGGCATGGCCTGATTATTCCTGGCCAGGTCGACGGTGGACCGCATCAGATAATCGCGCCCGGAGAGAGCTGGCAGGCGCCACTGTCGATTGATCAGCCCGCGGCGACGCTTTGGTTCCATCCGCATATCTATCCCGCCACTGCCGAACTGGTCATCAAGGGCTTGGCCGGATTATTGTTAGTTGACGATGATGAAACCACCAGACTTGGATTGCCTTCCACTTGGGGCCTAGATGACATTCCTCTGATCTTGCAAGATCGACGGTTCAAGTCCGATGGCGATTTCTTCCACCGATTCAACCTCGCTGCGGTGACAGTAGGCTATGTCGGCGATGTCGCACTTGTTAACGGCGCAGAATACCCGATCGCAAAAACGGCTAAGGGATGGCTGCGCCTGCGTATCCTTAACGGATCCAACGCGCGCAGCTATCGGTTGGCAGCGTCCGACAATCGCGCGTTGTTTGTGATTGGATCGGATGGAGGGTTGTTGGCACAACCGGTGCAAATGACGGAACTTGTTATACATGCTGGCGAGCGATACGAGGTGATATTGGACGCGCGCAACGGTAAGGCATTCGATCTTGTGACCCTGCCAGTTGAGCAACCTATCATGCGATTGCCGCCCTTCGATGTGGCGTTGCCCATGGTCTCGATTGATCCCAGTGGACCTATAGGCATTGGTGTCTTGCCTGATACATTGGCCGCAATGCCCGCGTTGCCGTCCACACCTCCACCGACTAGTCAGACGTTGACAATGAATATGAATCTAGACCAGCAGGGAATGAAAGCTCTGATGGACGCCGGACTAATGGCCGTAACTAAGGGATCCGCAAGCAAAACCGACTTACAGAAGCTGACGGACCTAATTGAAAAAGAACCTGTGCTTTCGGAAATTGATCAATCGGCGGCGAATGGTGTCAACGGGTCTTCATTTACACTGGATGCCAAACCCTTCGAAGCCGAACAGAACACTTTGCTACGCTGGTGGATCAATGAAAACAGTGACGCAATGACGCATCCGGTTCACATCCACGGTTGCCAATTTCGTCTGTTGACCATTGATGGTACGGCTCCACCGGCTCATCTCTCGGGTTGGAAAGATACAGTTGCCATATCCGACGGAGGTTCAGCCGAAATCCTCGTACACTTCCCTCATTCAGCTGGGACGCAGACGCCATTTATGGCGCATTGCCATATATTGGAGCATGAAGATTCTGGGATGATGGCTCAGTTCACTGTCGGTTAACAAACGTGTGTCGCATGTCTTTGAAAGGACTGGAACGACTACGTTTTTTTGGGCATTCTCGAAAGCTCACGATAAGATGCTAAGTTGCTTAGCCGATCTGTCCGCTTGCAACCTTAGGTTACAGTTAGTCTTAGGCTCCAGACTTCAGTAACGGGATCGTCCACGCCAAGGAATATAAGCAATCAATATAAGCCGCCAAAGCGGAGCTTTTTGTTTGTCTCGTCCGTTCGGCTTTTTCGCATCTTAGAATGTGACGTTTTATTCAACGCTGGCAATTCGCTTGACGAGAACTGATTATGTGACAGTGGTATTACGCACGTGATGGGTGCTCATCAAGAAACTGATAGACTGCCTTGTAGCGAATTCGCGTGTCTTCAAACTGCTGATAAAACCTGAACAGCTCCTTGAGGGGTGCTGAAAAATCTTTGTAAGCTGCCAGTACGGCAATCAGGGCGCCAAGCGTGATCCTCTCCTGTATGACGAAATATCCGCCAAGTGTGTAAAACACGAATGGCGTCAAGGCTGTAAGGAAGTTATTTAGTGCCTTGGCAAGGAACTTCACTCTGTGAATACGCCACCTGATTTCTTCAAGCCGACGGAGCGAGGCAGCAGTTTGCAGGACATCGCGGGGGTGATCGTGAGCTGGATCAAACTGACGTGCCAAGCAGCGGCTGAGAATTCGCATCTCTTGAATTCGTACGTGGACAAGCCGGTTCACGATTCGTTGAATGTACGGCAGCAAAAACAGTTGTACTGGCAATACAGTTACTGCAGCGAATCCTAGGATCGGATCCTGCATGAACATAAAGGTCAGGATCGTGGCCAACGATCCGCCTTGCATTACAGGTAGAGTAATCAAATCTGCAGCCATTCCACCTATCGGCTCGATTTCCTGTCCGAGCACCTGAGGTAGTTCACTTTTTCGCGCTAGGTGTTTCTGATTTCTCCATCCGCGATAGATAAATAGGCGGAGCCTCCTAAGGCACCGTTCAGCTACACGCCCTTTCAACACGTTTAGTTTGTATTTTCCCAACCCATTCAATGTGATAGTGAGAAAATATGCAACACTTAACACAACCAGGAATTGTATCTGGGTAAGGCTGTACCCCGCAAAGCTTACTATATCTTGCGAGTTATCCAGCCCATTGTTCACGATTTGCTTGGGCAACTCCAAAGACAAAAATAGCAGCGGCATTAACGAAAGGCTGAGCACAATAAGGCAAACTTGCCTGTCGCGCGTGGTTCGAACAATTTGTGAGACCAAATTGTGGTGAAGACCTGCGGCTTCATGCAGAGGCCTCACATCTCGGTTCGGCGCTACTGGTTTCAAACGAAAATAAAGAGCACGTAGGGCTAGAAATGTAGTCGACACTGCTAGAAACATTGGAACCAACACCAATACCAAATGTAGTGCTGGATGAAGCCAGGCAGGTGCGGCTTCGTCATAGCTGAAACTCAGCCATGCAGCGGCTTTGTGAGCAAAATTGTGATACTCGGGGAGTAATTGATCAGTCGGCATACAAAATCAGTTTTTGAGTTTGGTATGCGGCAACCATCTTGGGATTGCCGCACACATCGGCGCCGTTGCATGGGAACATTGCGGTTAACTATACCAGCAAGAGTTACTGCACTGTGATGCTGCCAAACATACCAGAATCGTAGTGCCCAGGGATCAAACAAGCGTACTCGAAATCACCGCTATTGGTGAAATTCCAGATAACCTCACCTTGTTCACCGGGCGACAACGTAACTGAGTTTGGAGTTCTGTGAGTTTCTGTGCGGGCCGCCATAATCTCTTTGTGTATGCTGTTTAGCTCAGGCGTATCCAAGATGAATTCATGGTCAACTTCACCGTAATTCATCACCTCGAATTTGATAGTCTCGCCCTTTTTTATATTCAGTAGCGAGGGTGTGAAGATCATACCACCTTCATCTGTCTCTTTCATCGAGACTTTGACGATTTGGTCAACATCGCGGCGGTCGCCGGGTATTCCAACTATCGTTTTTCTGCTTTCGCCGATGTTGCCGGTACCGAGGCCAGAAGGAGAGGCCACTACAGAAGTTCCGATCAATACAAGCAACGCTGTGGTGAAAATTATTTTTTTCATGTCTTCTCCATTAATCTGAAAAGGAACATGCTTCCTTTTCAGATTCAGTGTTAAAGAAAGCCTGGGTTTGGCAGGTTGGCCAGAACCGGCCTGAAATTCTGACGTCAGAACACGAGCCTTGCACCAGCCACGACAGCAAAGATTCCATTCTCTTCGCCGTTTGCCCTGATCAGATCCGCAGTGCCGCCGTAAGATTTTTCGTAGTTGACGCCAACATAAGGTGACACAGCACGATCAATGAGATCGTAGCTGAGCCGAAGACCCGCTTCGACGGTAACTCCACCTGCTCTTTGATTGTATTCAAGATCATCCTGCAGCGGGACAGTTAGCTCAAGATTAGGGATCAAATACAATCGGTTTGTCAGAGCACTTTCGTATTCGCCTTCGAAACGAAAGAACGAATTCTCCGAAAGATAGAGATCAGCATCAATTTCGAACCATTGTGGCGCCAGTCCCTTGATACCGAGAACTGCATTGTACCGCTCTGGAAGATCGCTGGGCGTATTTACATAAACTCCCACCACAGCGTCAAAAAAACTCGAAATGGGCATTTGCAACCGTAGTTGGTTTTCAAGGGTCTCGAATTCACCGGAGCTCTCTTGAACCTCCGCTTCGCTACGCCAAACGAACCTTAGCTCATCAGTTCCAACGAAGGCGTCGAAATCCCACTGAATAGTATCCTCTCCTTTATCATTGGATCTGTACTCCAATTGCTCCGCCTGAAACCCGTAGGTATAGGTCTCTGCGCTTGTGTCAGCGGTCCAGCCAAACGAAAGCCCGGCTGCCGCAAGTGTTGGGGCGATTAAATTTTTCATGCTTCTTTACTCTGTTTTTTGCTGTCTGGAGGTCAGGCAGGGCCACCTTGAATGATTATTTTGCGAAACATGCCCGCATCGGCGTGGTAGGAAAGATGACAATGGAATGCCCATTGGCCAGTTACGTCCACTTCGGTTTCGGTATAGACGGTAGTTCCCGGTGCAATATTGACAGTGTGTTTGATCGGATCGTACTTGCCCTTGCCGGTATCAAGAATTGACCACATACCATGCAGGTGCATTGGGTGTGACATCATAGTTTCATTGACAAACTTGAACCGGACCCGCTCCCCGTACAGCAGCTTGATGGGCTCGGCCTCGGAAAGTTTCTCTCCGTTGATCGACCAGATGTATCGCTCCATGTTACCAGTCAGACGCACTTCAATTTCGCGTGTTGCCGACCGATCCCTATAACGCGGTTTGCGCGCCTGAAGGTCATCATAGCTCAGGAATTTTCCGCCGTTCGCCGCCACAGGAGTCAATCCACTACCTGATGCGTAGAAGGGGTCTGCAGCTTTCGTGGTTGAAGCGACGTTGTGGCCCATTTTGCTATGGTCCATTCCGCTCATATCCATCATCGAGGAGGTCGCGTTCCCCATGACAGGTTCTTCCACGCCCGCTCCGCTCATAACACCGCTCATATCCGCCATGGTGAGACGTGGTTTATTGCGAAGAGTTGGAACTGGCCCTGCCATTCCCTCACGCGGGCTCAAAGTGCCTCGGACCAACGCTGTCCGGCCCATCGACTCGGCCACAATGCTGTATGCGCGGTCTTCCTTGGGCTGGACGATCACATCATAGGTTTCGGCAACGGAAATGCGGAGCTCATCCACCGTGACCGGCTCTACATCATTGCCGTCAGCCTGTATAATAGTCATTTTCAGGCCTGGAATCCGCAAGTCAAAATAGGCCATTGCGGAGGAGTTGATTAGCCGTAAACGCACCTTCTCACCAGGTTTGAATATACCCGTCCAGTTCTGAGCAGTGCTTTCCCCATTGATGGTGGGAGTAAAGCCTTGAACATCTTCGACATCCGTTGGCATCATACGCATCCGACCCCACATCTTGCGGTCTTCCAGTGCAGCCCTCAGACCTACGTCACCGGTGTCTTTGATGAGATCCTGTGCGGTGCGTTGTGAACGATTGTAGTAGTCTGCCGACATTTTCAGGTTGCGCATGATCCGCTTACCTTGATGCGGATGGGTATCAGTCAACTGAACAACATAGTCGCGGTCAGTGCGGATACTTTCGCCTCCCTTTGGCTCAATCACGATAGCTCCATAGGCCCCGTCTGGTTCTTGAAACCCGGAATGACTATGAAACCAATAGGTTCCGGCCTGTTTGATTGGGAAATTGTATGTGAATGTTTCGCCAGGTTTGATGCCATCAAAACTGATCTTGGGGACACCATCCTGATCAAATGGAAGTATTAGCCCATGCCAATGGATCGAGGTGCTTTCCCGCAGGTTATTGGTCACATTAATAGTGACGTCCTCGCCTTCCTTGAAGCGAAGTATAGTGGGCGTCTGTGTGCTATTGTAGCCGACGCCTTTCTTTCCAAAATCTTCGGTGCCGATCCGGATTTTGTCTACAGTGATATTGTATGTGCCAGCCTGGGCTGTGGTTACAGAGCACAACGCAAGGGTCGCGCCGGTCAGAGCCGCGCGCAAGGATTTAATGGATGACATTGTCAGTCCTTGTAAAGATTATTGGTATTGACGAAATCCACTGCGAGCAGTCACTGCGCACAGAAACGTGAAGATATCAGGATCGTTCACGAAACTGCTTCGACGCATTCCCAAACTTCTCCTGCAACCCTTTCAAGGCTAAGAGAAGACAACGAAATGTCTATGAAAGATACGACTGACAAGGCAGTGGAGTCAGGAGCTTGAGTTCAAGCTTTGGGAGGCGGGACACGAGTCTCGGGACCGGCCAACCTTTTGTTAGGTTCGGTCAGAGGAACTGAAAGCTTTATCACGGTTTCAGAAATGGCGCGGTCATACCAAAACTGAAAGGCAACCGAGTTCTCACAGCCTATTGCCTGGTGGCACCGAGCAGAACTGAGAGTTGCACTTAAGGCGGATGTTTCAAGCTGTTCTGCAACGAAACTGTCCGAACGGATATCAGCAGCAACCGCCATAGGGGCAAGAAACGAGGATGCAGTCAGCGCAATTGCCAACAGCATTGAAATCCACAGTTTTCCCGCCTGTTGGCGCATTATTTTATAGTTCCTTGTCCTTTTGACTACTGGTCAAGTAGTTGGGTATGATTTGCAATTCAAGAGCGGAACTCCGAAAAATTTATAATATAGATTCAACTTCTTGAGAGCCATTGGAAGAAGGCAAACCTGTTTGATTTGAGTCGACGAACTAGACCTAGGTTCGGCAAAAAAAGCCTAATATTTCACCATTTTGTTCTCACGATTTTGCGAAAGGAGCGACCTGACCTTCCTGCTTGGCAAGGCCGGGTGAGTTTGTGATCTAGGACTGTTGGAGCATGTCAGATAATCATCAATCAGGCCCACAGGAGGATTGCGTAAAAGGAACCGCTGGTAACGCTATAGAATTGGTGATGATGGCCTGTCGCATCATTGTGGTCTTGCAGATCGTTTTTATTTTCTGGTTGGTCGGGCCGTTGGCGGGCTCTCTAAGTCACGCAGTCTGCCCGTACCGAAGAACCCATTCGTGGCCCTCAACTTCATGCATAAGGTTATGGGAATTTCCCGTCATTCGACCACGAAAATACCCAAGCACCCGAATTCAATCGAAGCCTGGGCAAAATTGCACGCGAAAGCCGACGGCAATCTCCGACTATGGAGTATCTGCGCGCCCGGTCGGCGGCCGCAGAACCTTCGACTACGCTTGCACTGTCGGCTTGCGCGCCACGCGCAAAATTTTCCTCCTTGCAGCTACTGTCCTCCGACGATTGCTTGCTCCAGGATTGCCATGTTCAGTTGTCAGGCACAGAAGGCGATGCCAGTCTTAACTACGACAACGGTCGCGAAAGGCTTGTCAGCTGATCACACGGAATTGCTTCTTTGTACCCGAACACCATTATTCCGCCTTGCAACGCCGAGATCACTATCTCGAGTTATTTGACACATGGAATGCCACCACTCGGGTAACTGGAATTCCAAACATCAGAATATCTTTGTTGGGCGGATTTCGATGTGACAACACTCTTATCGGACAGGCTTAGCGGTTCGACCAATGGCTTACCTCTGATTCATCGAAGAAAATAAAGCGCGCAAATGAACCAGAAACCCGGAACAAACAAAGATGCTTCTGACGAGATGACCGGGTCCTTCTACGGAAGCCATACAAACAGTATTCAGCCGATCTTGATCCGCGTATCCGAGGTAAACTCATATGGCGGTACGTCGAGGTTGCGCGGTGCTGGGCCTTTGCGAATGCGGCCCGACGTGTCGTAATGCGAACCGTGGCAAGGGCAGAACCAACCGTCCCAGTCTCCAACAGGTTCGCTGCCGCCCTGCCCCAGCGGTATGCAGCCCAGATGGGTACAGACACCGACCACCACAAGCCATTCCGGACGTTGGACGCGGGCCGCGTCCGGTTCTGGATCAATCATCGGCACTGTATCGTCTTCCTGGGCCAATTCGATACGTTCTGTGGTCCGATGGTCAATGAAGACTGGCTTGCCCTTCCATTTCACCGTTATTCGTGTTCCCGGCCCTACCCCTTCCAGATCGACATCAACTACAGCCTGAGCTGACACATCGGCGCTTGGGTTCATGCTGTTGATCAAAGGCCAGATAGCCGCGCCAGTGGCAACGACCACTGCACTTGTTGTGGCATAATACAAAAAGTCACGCCGGGATTCGTCTCTTGGGGGTTTTCTTCTTTCTGAGATATCAGACATAACGTTCCTCCAACCTGTCCGTACCTCGCCGTCATATTGCAACGGCTTGGCCCGAGGGATTGAGCATGTTGCCCTATTTCCATCAGTTTGTGGCGATCATGGGTCCTCCATGGTTTTCCTAACGGTTCTTCTCAATCAGGCCGTTCTGATACTGCCCACGCGGCATTTGGTCCGTACAGCAGCCAGCCATAAAGGATGCCGCCAACAAACGCGGGAAAAACGCCTGAAGCAATGAAAAGACCGGTGTTCTCTTGCCCGCCAAAATATCCAAACCGGGCGTCAATCCGGCTGCACAGAACGGCGCAATAGCTACCGACTACCGCGACGACCAGCACTGCCCGCCACAGCGCGGCGTTACCCCAGTACCGGAACTCCACCCAAACCAGCGTTGCGACGCCGATCACCGCGCCCATGGCTAGCCCGCAAGTCAAAGTCCACACGGTTTTGCCGGCAAGGCTGCCCTGTGGAAACAACATCATGCCCCAGACAACCAAATAGAACAGCTCTGCCAACGTAGTTAGCAAAATTGCTGTTCCCAACACTGCATAAAAGCGGATCGCGGGTTGTGCGGTCATCGTTCTCAGTGCTTGCCGTGGCCGCGATGCATGAAGAAGTGGATGCCCACGCAGGCCAGTAGGAACAGCAACGGGGAACTGAGCAGCGGATAGATTACATCGCGGTATTCCCAGCCCAGTACAGCGGCGCCGAAGGCTAACGCCGCGGCGACTGGAAGCCAATTACGTTTGGCGTGCCCGCTCGGTTGTGATTCTTTTTCTACCACTTCGGACGAGTGTTGCGGGGTGCTCTGTTCAACTTTGTCACGCTGGACATGGGTTTTTTCGGCGTTTGAATGGGTCATGGCAGATTTGCCTCCTTATTGATGATCCAGTGTTTGAGAAATGTGCGCTCGTAAGCGAAGACCAGAACGATGCCAGCAACGGCATAGACCACGATCATCGGGTCCGAGCGCAGTTTGAGTGCTGTGAATGCGATCAAGACCACGGCATCCAGCGCCAGGGCGGTCAGCAAGACCCAGCCCCGAGCGCTGATCTGACCGCGCAGCCGGCGCCAAACACCCCAATGCACGGCCATGTCCATCACCAGGTAAAAGAACGCCCCCAGCGAGGCGATGCGCGACAGGTCGAACAGCACCGCCAGCAACCCGGCGATGACAACCGTGTAGATCAGCGTGTGCGACTGGATACTGCCCGTCATGCCGAAATGGCTGTGTGGGATCATCTTCATGTCGGTCAGCATTGCTAGCATCCGCGACACAGCGAACACACTGGCAATCAGCCCTGAGGCGGTGGCGACCATTGCCAACGCAACAGTCAAGTAAAACCCACCCTGCCCCAGCACCGGTCGGGCGACCTCGGCCAGGGCATAGTCCTGTGCGGCACGAATCTGGTCCGGTGGCAGGCTTGTACCCACAGCGAAGGCCACCAACAGATAGACTACTGCGCAGATCGCAATCGAAATCATGATGGTGCGCCCGACGTTGCGATGCGGATCGACGATCTCGGCGCCGCTGTTGGTGATTGTGGTGAAGCCCTTGAACGCAAGGATCGACAGGGCCACAGACGCAATGAACCCCAGAGGTCGGGTGGACGCAGAACCCTGCGCCTGCCAGTCCCCGCCCGCGGCCCAAAGCGCGACAACGCCAAAGATCGCGATCCCGCCGATCTTGAGCGCCGACATGACGATGGACCACAAACCCACCGAGCGGTTCCCGGACCGGTTGACCGCATAGGCAAAGACAATCAGCGCCACCGCGACCACAGGCACCAACGGCCCGTCCTCGATATCGAAAGGCCTGAGCGCATAGGTGGCGAAGGTGCGTGCCACGAGGCTTTCGTTGATCACCATCGACAACGCCATCATCAGCGAAGCCGCCGCCGCCACTGCTCCCGGCCCGTAGGCCTTTGTCAGGATCATCGCGATTCCGCCCGAGGACGGCCAGGCGTTGGACATGGCGATGTAGGTATAGGCGCTGAAGGCCGTCACAATCGCTCCAAATACGAAGGACAGTGGAAACCACGGCCCCGCTAACCCGGCGATCTGACCCGTCAGCGCGAAGATTCCGGCGCCGATCATCACGCCCGTGCCCATGGCCACCGCGCCTGTCAGCGAGATCGAGCCCGACTTCAGGCCGCCCCCGCCCCCGTGCGTCATATTCTGATGCGTACTCAAATCTTCGCCCCCCGCAGGCGTAGCGCATTGAGTACCACCGAGATCGACGATGCGCTCATGGCGAAAGCAGCGAACATAGGACTAATCAGGATGCCGAAGAGTGGGAACAGCAGGCCTGCCGCTACCGGAACGCCCGAGGCGTTATAGATCAGGGCAAAGAAAAGGTTCTGGCGAATATTGCGCATGGTGGCGCGCGCCAGCCTGCGGGCACGCACGATGCCATCGAGGCTGCCGTTGACCAGCGTGAAGCCTGCGCTTTCGATCGCCACGTCCGCGCCGGTACCCATAGCGATGCCTACATCGGCTTGTGCCAGCGCCGGCGCGTCGTTCACACCATCACCGGCCATGGCGACCTTACCTCCTTTCTCCTGCAACTCGCGGATGATGCGGGCCTTGTCCTCGGGCAGAACGTCGGCACGAATCTCGTCAATACCCAGTCGTTCGGCTACCGCCTTCGCTGTGCGTTCGTTGTCGCCGGTCGCCATGATGATGCGGAACCCCAGTTCGTGCAGCGCCTTCAGTGCGGCAGGTGTGGTTTCCTTGACCGGGTCGGCGACGCTGACCAGACCGGCCACCGCTCCGTCCAGCATCACGAACATCACCGTTTCACCCTGATCACGGCGCGCGTCGGCCTTGGCTATCAGATCGGCTGCCTCGAGCCCAAGATCGGTGACCAGTTTCAAGTTGCCAAGCGCGACCGGGCGACCACCCACCGTGCCTTTTACGCCCTTGCCGGTCACCGCCTCGAAATCGCTGGCGTCGGACAATACCACGCCACGTTCCTCGGCACCGGTGACGATCGCTTCGGCCAACGGGTGCTCCGATCCCTTTTCCAGCGTAGCGGCCAGCCGCAGAACCTCTGCCTCGTCATGGCCGGGTTCGGGAAGCACGGCGACAAGGCGCGGCTTTCCCATGGTGAGGGTGCCGGTTTTGTCTACGATTAAGGTTTCGATCTTCTCGAACCTCTCCAGAGCCTCGGCATTTTTGATCAGAACGCCGGCCTGAGCCCCGCGCCCGGTAGCCGTCATGATCGACATCGGAGTGGCAAGGCCAAGTGCGCACGGGCATGCGATGATCAATACTGACACCGCTGCAATCAGAGCGTAAGACAGAGCCGGGGCTGGTCCCCAGATCGCCCACGCGATAAAAGCCAACGCAGCTATGCCGATGACCGCCGGCACGAACCAGCCCGCCACTTTGTCAGCGTATTTCTGAATCGGCGCGCGAGAGCGCTGCGCGTTGGCCACCATCTCAACGATCTGCGACAGCATCGTGTCAGCACCCACACGGGTTGCCTCGATCACAAGGCTACCGGTGCCATTGATCGTGGCCCCCGTAACCGGCTCGCCCTGTACCTTCTCGACCGGAACCGGCTCGCCAGAGATCATGCTTTCGTCAACAGATGAGCGACCTTCGAGCACAACGCCGTCTACTGGCACTTTGTCGCCGGGGCGTACCCGAAGTCGGTCGCCAACCTGAACCTCTTCAAGCGGGATTTCCTCTTCAGTTCTGTCAGGTCGGATAATTCGGGCCGTCTTTGCAGCCATATCCAGCAAAGCACGGATCGCCTTTCCGGTGCCTTCACGTGCACGCAGCTCCATCACCTGCCCGAGCAGAACAAGTGTAACGATAACTGCGGCTGCCTCGAAATAGACCCCTACATGGCCTGCTGAATCGCGAAAACCG
This sequence comes from Ruegeria sp. Alg231-54, assembly GCF_900143525.1. Classification (GTDB taxonomy): domain Bacteria; phylum Pseudomonadota; class Alphaproteobacteria; order Rhodobacterales; family Rhodobacteraceae; genus Ruegeria. The sequence goes on from NZ_FREZ01000024.1 coordinate 32,011, forward strand.
TCTGGAAAAATTTGGGGCATCAATACGGCTACAACGCTGAACAGCCACGCTGCCGTCACCCCCATGGCAATCAACGAGAACATGTTCAGGTTCATAGTGCGGAACGAATTCCACCCCCGTTCCAGAAATGGCCAGCCGCACCACAGGACGACGGGTGTGCCAAGTACCAGTTCGATCCATAGGGTCGTGCGTTCACCAAAAATTTCTCGCACGCCTGACAGCCCCACATAGGGGCCCATCGTGAAAACCAAGAGCGGCAGCGTCAGAACCGCGCCCACCCAAAGGCGACGGGTGAAATCCACCAGTTCGGGGTTCGGCCCCTCGTCGACCATCGTCGCGCTTTCCAGCTCCAGCCCCATGCCGCAGAGTGGGCAAGGCCCAGGTTTGGTTTGCCGCACCTGTGGATGCATCGGGCAGGTATAAACTGCTCCGTCATAGCCTGCGGGAACGACGTCATATTCACCGCCGTCAGTTTCGGTGAATGCGTCACTATGATGCGCATGTGTGTCGACGGCGCCCTCGGGTACAAGGTGCATTCCGCATTTGGGGCAGTTGCCCGGCTCAGATTGACGCACGTCAGGATGCATTGGGCAGACATAGGCGACCTCGGCCGCAATGTTTGCGTGGGTTCCGGTGTCGTGGACTTCTGTCATGTTCTGATCCCTGGTTTGAGCGTTGGTTGTAGAGCCGTTTGTTTTCGCAAAGGTCCGGCACAGTCCTTCAGGGTAGAACAACCATCTGGTGGCCCTCACCCAGTACCGGCACTTCTGATACAGCCGTCAAGCTAACCTGATCGACGATCCAAACCTTCGGTTCGGTCCGGCTCGATACCATCACTTTGCCCGAATTCGGTATTGTCGTCAGGTGGTAAGGTGCCGGTGACAGGTTGGTCGCGCGCTGTTTTCCCGTTGCGAGATCGATCGACAACAGCCGGTCGGTGCCCTTAGCGGCCACGAACAAAACGCCTTCGCGGTCGGACAGGCCGATCCCGTGCAGCTCGCCACCAATGTCATATATGTCGGTGACGGAACCGCCGGCAAGATCCACGCGAAAAGCCTTGCCGCCATCGCTGTCGGCGACGAAGGCGGCGCTGCCGATGGCGTTCAGCACCAGATGCTCCGGGCCTTCGCCAACGCGGATGTTGCGTGCGACAAAGCCCTTGGCGACTTCTACTTCGCTGAGCGTGCCATTGCCGGTGTTGGTGACATAGACCTTGTTGCTGTCAGGCGAAAAAACCGCGTAGTTGGGCATTGGCCCGGTGGCAACGAAGCCTCGGAAACTGAGCGTTTCGAGGTCGATAATCGAAATACCGTCACCACCCGGATGAGTCCCCACCGCAAACCGCCCGTCGGGCGACACCGCGGTGTGATGCACCGCGCCTGGAACCTCGATCTGGCGGGCGACCTCGCGTGTTTCTGCATCAAGGATCGTCAGCAGGCTCCGCCCCTTGTCTTTGGGCAACACGGTGACATCGCGCTTGGCGTGGTGCGCGGCGTGTTCGTCCTCGGACATACCTTCGGGTTTTGGTGGCGTTGTAGTATCGGTTTCTGCGTAGCTGCCCGCGACCAGGTACTTAACGCCGGGCGCGCCGGCCAGCCCATGGACCGCCACGAGCCTCGGCAGCCGCTCGACGGTCTTGCCGGTTTCGGACTCGATCACCAAAACCGAGTCCGCGCTGCCTTCGGGAATGAACACGGTTGCCGCAAGCGTAAGCGAAGGCGCGGTCAAAGCTACTACGGACAGGCCTGCGGCCAGATTGAGCAGGGTCATTTAGGTTTCCTTTCGTCAACTGAAACGCGCACCATGGCGGGCACGTGCAGAAAAATCCGGTAGATGACGACCATCAGGAAGGGTGTCAAAAGCAGGGTCAGAGCGATGGCCTTCATGGCTTTGTCCTTTCAATCAGTTGAGTTTTGTGCGAGCCGCAAAGACATTGAACAGTCCGCCGAGCAGCAACGCGGCGTACCAGCCGTAGAGAAACGCCCATAACAGTCCCAACAGGAATGAGGGCAGGCTGAGCCAGATCATTCCGGGCATCAGGCCGATCCAAGCCCGGTACATGGCAAAACTTGGAAAGATCAGGTCAAACGCCACGCACAGCAGGTAGGTTGCGGCCAGAAACAGGCTTAGCGCCCAGCCAAGGGTTATCACCGGAACACCCGGCTGATGTTCTTGTATCCCCATCACGCAGGGGCCACAGGCCAGGCGCAACAGTGCGAATAGCACCGCGCCCGTGACGAAAAAGTACAGAATGGTAAGCATGGTAAGTGTCCTGAACTGAGTTGGGCCGCAATCAACGGCTTGGGCAAGACCCCGGTGCGAATCCGGGGCCATTGCCGGTCACATTCAGGACAGGTTTGGCGGATGTGGTAGTGGTGCGACCGGCAGGCTTGCGCGTGGTCGGAACCGTTCTGGCGCCACGGGCGTAGCAATACGCATCGAGAGCAATTCAGGTGCCGCCATAACTGCCATCGCATAGCAGCCCGGGTGCACTGAGCAGTCTAATTCTTCTGATGGATGAGACGCGGGATACCCACCGCTGTCATCGATCACAAGCTCGGCCTGGGTGGCGGCCTTCGCGATGTCATGCCCGGCATGGGACGGCACAACAGAGATCAGCATCGAAACCACCAACGCACAGATCAACAGGACCTGCAGTCGGCCCATGGCTCGGGCCGGCCGTGTCGCAGTTGATATCCATTGTGCGCGGATCACTTAGGGTTTCCTCCATTCTCCAACAGTTTAGGACCGCTTGGCCGGGTCGCATTGATCTGGCTCAAATCGTTTTCTGATGGGCCATGTGGCGTTTTACGTTTCCAAGCCAACCAGATAAGCGGCGCCCCCGTCAACAGCCCAAGCCCGATAACCGCAATGCTGGTGCCGCCTGTCGCGGTTTCGGTAATCTGGCTGCCCAGATGGGCCAGAACGAAACTGGCCGGCAGGAGTCCAGCCAAGGTGGCCAGTGCGAACCGCCAGAACTGAAGCCGGGTCAGACCGGCGGCATAGCTGACCATGTCGAAAGAAACGAAAGGCATCAGGCGGCTGGTGAACACGGTCAACATCAGGGCATTCTGCGATCCAAGCAACCCCAAGTCCAGCTTGTCGCCGAACCACCGGCGCAGCGCGTCGTGCCCCAACCAACGGGCTATCAGGAACGCCAGCAGCGCCCCCAACTCCGCCCCGATGGCAACCAATGCGGTTCCCAGCCCATGCCCATATGCCACCCCGGCAGCGACAGCGATCGGAGCACTGGGGATTGGGCTGGCAACCACTGCGGCTGTCATGAAGCCGATGATGACAGCGGGTCCGAACGGGCCGGCCCACTCCACCCACGCAGCAATGATTTCGCGCGATAGTCTTGCATCCAACGCGCCAGACAGCCACAACCAGATGGTGGCGATCAGCAACGCGATCAAAACCGCGATGAAAGCCAAACGGCTATTGCTGTGCAGGCCTTCCAGCTTTCGTTCCTCCTATTACATAGCTCGCCACCCCTATACGGGAGTGACGGATTCCGAGTTCACTTAGCGATGTATTTGACCAGCGCTACGATCGCCAGAACGATCAACACTGCAATCAGCAACATCCAAATCATGCCAAACCCCATTCCAGCGCCATAACCCATCATCGCTTTGTCCCTCAGTGGTTTGTGGCCGAGTGCGATGACCCGGCTACACGGTTGCGTTTCAGTTGTTGGTTTCAGGGGCTTTAGGCGCGGGTTTTGGGTCTTTCACGCTGTGTTTAGGCGACATTGTCTTCGCGCCTTTCTCGACTTCCCCGGCAGTCACCGCGCCATCGCCATTGGCGTCAAGGTGCTGAAATCGGTCCACCATGGTTTCGCGGATCACTCCGGAATGCAGCGCCTCGAATTCGTCAATCGACAGGTTGCCATCACTATCGACGTCATGCGCCTGCATCCGGGCCTTCAAACCTTCGGCTATCTCAGCCTCGCTCACGCGACCGTCCTCGTCCATATCCAGAACCAACAGCCAGTTGCTGCGCATCATGCCCTTGCCATGCATACCACCCATCATCTGGCCATGCATCTTCATCATCTTTTGCATCATACCGGCGTGATCGCCATTCATGCCGTCGGGCGCACCCTTCATCATGCCACCCTGATGGCCCTGCATCTGCTCGCTGCTGCCATGCTGACCTGCGGCAAGTGCGGGCAGAGCCATCAAAGACCCGGCCAAGGCTACGGCGGCCAGCTTGAACGTGCGTTTCATGACTTTCACCTCTTGGTTTTTGTTTCGACACCAAGCATATGGCCCTCGACAGGCCCACCACTACCCCCCTGCCCTGTCTGGTTTGTATCGCCTTGTCGCAACCCGCCTGCCTGATACAAAGCGATACAAAAAAGCCGGGATTTGCTCAGCTCCGGGGCCTATGATCGCGCCATGACAGAAACATCGCATATCCTTGTCGTCGACGATCACCACGAGATCCGCGATGCGGTCAGCCGCTATCTTGAAAAGAACGGGCTACGGGCCAGCACTGCGCGCGACGCCTCCGAGATGGACGCGCGACTGGCAGCCGGGCGGTTCGACTTGATCGTGCTGGATATCATGATGCCGGGCGAAGACGGTCTTTCGGTTTGCCGCCGCCTATCCGCCGCCGGAGGGCCGCCAATCCTGATGCTGACAGCATTGGGTGACGACACCGACCGTATAGTAGGGTTGGAAATCGGGGCCGATGACTATCTGCCTAAGCCGTTCAACCCGCGTGAATTGCTGGCACGGATCAAAGCCATCCTGCGACGTACCGATATCGACGCGCCCCCAGTTGGAGGCTTGGCAGGCAAACAGATCGCTTTCGGGGACTGGGTGTTGGACACCGACCGCCGCACCCTGACCACGGCGGATGGAACCGAAGAAAGCCTGACAACCGCCGACTTCCGGCTGCTGGCCGAGTTTCTGCAACGGCCGCGCATGGTGATGTCACGCGACGCGCTTCTGGACTTGACCGCCGGCCGCAGCCCTCACCTGTTCGATCGTACGATCGACAACCAGGTCAGCCGCCTGCGCCGCAAGATCGAAGCTGACCCAGCGCGGCCGAAACTCATCACCACTGTAAGAGGTGGCGGTTATTGCCTGTCAACTGACGTGCGCGAGCTTTCGGAATGAAAGTCTTTGCTCAAAGCTTGCGCGGTCAGCTTATCCTTTTGATCATCGCGGCGCTGGCTGCGGCGCAACTGGTCAGCCTGTGGCTCTTTGTCGACGAACGCTCGATGGCTGTACACATGGCCCTTGGTATGGAAACGGCTGGACGCGCCGCAAACATCGCGCGACTGATCGAAGATGCTCCACCAGAGATGCACGATGCGATCCTGCGAGCGGCGAGCTCTCCGTTGGTGCGTTTCAGCCTTACAAATACGCCGGCGGTCGATCACACCGGGCATAACGCTGGTGGGACAGTCGAAAACACAATTCGCAGAATTCTGCCGGGCTATGAAAACCGCCCCATCAGGGTCGAGTTACATGAGTTCTCGCCCGATATGCTGCCGGCCGAAGGTTTTCCGTCTACGATGGCTGAAATGCACATGGCAATGATGCGTGATGACGTATCCACAGTTGAAATGCAGCTGTCGATCGCTCTGACGACCGATCAATGGCTCAACATTGATACCCGGTTCCACAACCCACCATTGCAATGGCCTTGGCAATCCTTTGTCAGCTTCGGGTTCACTGCAACTCTGATTCTTGGTGCAGCCATTTGGTTTCTACTGACAAGGCTAACCGGCCCTTTGCGCCGCCTTTCACTCGCCGCAGACCAGTTCGGTCGCGGTGAAGACGTCCACGAGCTGACGGTTTCCGGGCCGACTGAGGTGCAAGATTTAACACAGGCGTTCAACCGTATGCGTGACAGGCTGACCCGCTATGTTGCTGATCGGACCAGACTATTGGGAGCGCTGGGTCACGATCTGCGTTCACCACTGACAGGATTGCGAGTTCGCGCCGAACTGGTGGACGAGGACGAGACACGTGACCATTTGATCGAGACCATCGAAGAAATGCAGGAAATGGTGGACTCCACCCTGTCATTCGCCAAGGGCGTAGCCACGCGAGAACCTTCAAGTACCGTTCCAATTGGTGAGTTCGTAACCAAAGCGGCTGAGGATCTTATCCAAGCCGGTAACACTGTCGAGGTAGTGGTAGCAGACAATCCAGCTGTCACACTTCGGCCGATGCTAATGAAGCGCGCTTTGCGCAATGTAATTGAAAACGCCTGCCGGTATGGTGCCCGGGCCAACATCTTGGTCACGCAAGAGAGGAATGAAGCAAAAATATTGATTCAGGACCAAGGCCCCGGCATCCCGGAGCATATGCTTGACGCGGTATTCGACCCTTTCGTGCGGCTTGAAACATCACGCTCGCGAGAAACTGGCGGAACCGGCTTGGGGTTGTCGATCGCACGTACAATCATCCAATCTCACGGTGGCACCATAGAATTGTCAAACCGGGACTCTGGCGGCTTGTGCGCTCAGGTAGTTCTGCCAGTTTTTGAGGGCCAAACGTAACTTGTGAACACAATCGGCACGTTCTGAAAGCTTATTGGAAGCGCACCGCTTTGGGCCAGTTTCAGGTGTGGGCTCAAACGCAGCGGCGGAGAACACTGAACTGGAAAGACTGACTTTCCCCCCAAGGGGTTTGGTGCAGGTGATGGCGATGCGCGACGAGTTCAAAGTGTTCCTCGAAAAGCGCGGCGATATCGCTCGGACTATAGCGGGCGACCGGGAGACCACTGCAAGTCTCTGGCCCATCAAGTGCAAACGTAGCAATGATCACATGGCCGCCAATTTTTACCCCTCTCTTCACGCTTTCCAGATAGGCCGCGCGTTGCGATGTATCCACGAGAAAGTGAAAAACCGCCCTATCATGCCAGACGTCATATCTGCGATCGGGGACCCAAGAAGTTATATCTGCGGAAATCCAAGTGACTGTTTCAGCGGCGCGCGCCAACCGTTCCCGGGCCGTGTCCAACGCGACCTGCGATAGATCGAGAACTGTCACGTCATGGAGCCCCTTCGCAAGCAACGCTCCAGCAAGACGAGATGTACCTCCGCCAATGTCGATGACGGATGAAGGCTTAGACACTCTGATCAACTCGATGAGTTCAAGCGATATCTCTGGATCATCCTCGTGCCAACTCAATTGGGTGTCAAACTTCTCGCCATAGACATCGTCCCAGTGCTCTCTTGTGTTAGCCGTCATGTCGTATCGTTTTCCCAAGTCGTCGCCCTGGAGATATCCTCATTTTGACCGCTCCGCGCTGCGTTTTCGACGGGAGCAAAAACCAACAAGGCAACGCCCCAGACAATTCGATGCTGGTCCGTTGAATGGCCGCATGAAGTCATCTCGGCGACAATGTAGTACACACATTCCAATTGTGAAATGTTTTTGGTGGGATTTGCTTGTCGGTCAGATTTCCACTGGGCTCGCAAGCAGCTCCAGAATTTAGCGCAAGTTTAACTGCAGTGGCGCGGGCCGGAGATACCGAAGCGTTGGCAGTTTGTGTACTGCTTGCCTGGATTGCTCTGTTCTTTCAGAATAGCCGGAAGATTTTCTGAGCTTTGGGGCTTCAATCAGTCAACGAATTGCTTAAAGCGCCTTTAACGACAACGGACTGATAACTTATGAGCAGAGCCACAGATCGTTAAAATACGATTTGGTTCTTGAGTGGCTCCTACTCCATTTCTCTTAGTTCATAGAATTTCCTACAGTCCTTGAAACGGCGAACGATCACATCATTGGTGAATAGCTGCCGTATCAACAGACTCAGTTTTTCATGATCGCGCCGATCGCATACATGCCATCGTCGCTTTTGACCAACATCAGGGTGACCTCGTCGCCTGCGCTGATCTCACCCATCATCTGGGCATTTTCAAGAAGCTGCAGATCCATCGTCATCGCGGGCCACCCGATCTCGGGGATCGGATCATGGCTGACGTTAGCGGTTTTGTCACCAATTGAGTTTACCAAAGCTTTTGCATGAACCGCTCCTTCCATCTGTTCGGAGGACATCGGCATGTTGGAATGGTCCATGCCGTGGTTCGTTTGCGCGATACTGGTTGTCGTAGACATGGCCAAAAGTGCCATAATAACGGTCAACGTTTTCATCAGATGCTCCTGTTTCATGGTTATGGATATTACTATTCTGCCGGCAGCGCAGGGGGCGTTTGCTGGATCGTGGGGGAGATCTCTCGGTTCACGCGATTGAGCGCGAGCCGTTTCCAGATCACGAATACTGCGGGAATGACGAAAAGCGTAAGGAGGGTGGCTGTCACCATGCCCCCAATCATCGGCGCAGCGATGCGCTGCATGATTTCAGAGCCTGTACCGGTGCCATACATGATGGGTATCAGTGCCGCGAAGATCGTGGCTACAGTCATCACCTTTGGCCGAACCCGAAGAACTGCTCCTTCGAACACCGCGTCTTCGATGTCGTCACGTGTCAGCTTTCGCAGTTCCGACTGCGCTAGCACTCGACGTTTCTCCCAGGCGAGATTGAGGTACAACAACATGACAATCGCTGTTTCCACTGCAACTCCCGCCAGCGCGATGAAACCTACGAGTACAGCTATCGAAATATCGAAGTTAAGATACCACAGGAACCAAACCCCACCTGCCAGTGCGACCGGAAGCGCTGCAAGAATTATCCCTACCTCAATCACCCGATTGAACGCCAAGAAAAGCATGAGCGTGATAATTAGCAGGGTTGCAGGAGCAACGATCGTCAGCCTGTCCTGCATTCTCTCTATGTACTCATACTGCCCCGACCAGGTCAGCGAATAACCTGGAGGTAGGTTGACCTTTTCTGCAACCGTCTCTTGTGCTTCGGCCACATATCCGCCGAGGTCACGCCCCGCTATGTCGATGAACACAAACCCAGTTCGTCGAGCGTTCTCTGATCGTATCATTCCCGGCCCGTCAATTATTCGAATATCGGCGAGAGCGGACAGTGGCACATGAGCACCCGACGGCGTTACAACAGGCAGGTTTTCGAGCCGTTCCGGGCTGTCTCGCCATGCTTGAGGGTACCGTAGATTTATCGGAAACCTCTCAAGTCCCTCTACTGATTCCGACACTTGCATACCGCCAATTGCGGTCTGCACTACGTCCTGAACTTCGCGAACACTCATCATGTATCGGGAGGCCGCATCTCGTTTGACGTCGATTTCGATGAAACGCCCGCCAACAGGTCGCTCTGCGTAAGCGGAAGCCGTTCCATCAATATCGGCGACCGCACGTTCTACTTCGATCCCAATCTCTGTAATGACCTCCAAGTCGGTGCCGGATATTTTGACACCGACAGGTGTGCGGATTCCCGTCGCAAGCATGTCGATGCGGTTCTTGATAGGTTGGATCCAAACATTTGTGACACCCGGAACCTGCACGATACGGTCAAGCTCTTCCCGGATTTTCTCCATTGTCATACCCTGCCGCCATTCTTTTTCCGGCTTGAGTTGGATGGTTGTCTCCACCATGGTTAGCGGTGCGGGATCAGTTGCAGTCTCCGCACGCCCAACTTTGCCGTGTATGGTTTCGACCTCGGGCAAGGTCGCGATTAGACGATTGGTCTGTTGCAGCACCTCACGGGCTTTGCCCGTTGAAATCCCCGGGTAGAAGCTCGGCATGTAGAGAAAGTCGCCTTCGTTCAACTCAGGCATGAATTCAGAGCCGATTCTCTGGTAGGGGTACCACATCGACGACACGAGAACGCCGGCCAAAAGTGTTGTCGCCCAAGGCCAGGCAATTGCCGCGTCCAGAAATGGACGATACAGGTACACGACCAAACGATTAAGCGGGTTTTTTCGCTCCGGTAGTATGCGTCCCCTTACAAAGTAGCCCATCAAAACTGGAACAAGTGTTATCGACAGGATGGCGGCCGCTGCCATGGCGTATGTCTTAGTATAAGCGAGCGGAGAGAAGAGCCTACCTTCCTGATTTTCCAGAACGAAGACAGGAAGAAAACTAACCGTAATGATCGCCAGAGAATAAAATAAGGCAGGTCCCACCTCAGAAGCGCATTCTTGCACGATCCGCCATCTGTTCTCTGCTGTCAGCTTTTCTTTTTCCAACCGCCTGTGCATCGCCTCAATCATCACAATCGATGCATCGACCATTGCACCAATAGCGATTGCTATGCCGCCAAGCGACATAATATTTGCGTTTACTCCTTGTGCTTTCATCAGAATAAACGCGGCAAAGATGCCCAACGGGAGCGACAGAAGAATTACGAGGGATGACCTAAGATGAAGGAGAAAAGCTGCACACACCAGAACCACGACGATGAATTCCTGCGTCAGTTTCTTCTGGAGGTTATCGATAGCGCGCTCGATCACTCCTGATCGGTCGTAGGTCGCTATGATTTCGACCCCTTCCGGCAGGTTTGAACGCAACTCTTCAATGCGTGCTTCCACTGCTTTGATGGTCGCCAACGCGTTTCCACCCCAACGTAGGATGACAACTCCACCAACCGCATCTCCTTGCCCGTCGAACTCTCCGACACCACGCCGCATTTCAGGCCCCAGCCGGATTTCAGCGACGTCGCCAAGGGTCAGAGCGGCACCACGCTCGTTGACCATCAATGGCGCGCTTGCAAGATCTGACAATTCATCAATGTAGCCCGACGACCGCACCATGAATTCGGCCTCACCCATCTCAATGACGCTACCGCCCGTCTCACGGTTGGCCGCCTGTATAGCGGTTCTCAATTGTGCAAGTGTTATGTCATAGGCACGTAGTTTGTTTGGGTCGACGACGACCTGATACTGTTTGACCATACCGCCGATGGTTGCAACTTCTGAGACGCCTTCCACGGCTTGCAATTCATATTTCAGAAACCAATCCTGCAGAGTCCTGAGCTGCGCCAGATCATGATTTCCAGTTCTGTCAACCAACACATATTGATAAATCCACCCCACTCCAGTCGCATCTGGACCAAGTTGCGGTGACACCCCTTCGGGCAAACTGCCGGTAATCTGCCCCAGGTACTCCAGCACACGCGACCGAGCCCAGTAGAGGTCCGTTCCGTCTTCGAAGACGACATACACAAAGCTGTCTCCAAAGAACGAGAACCCGCGAACGTCTTTTGCACTAGGTACGGCCAATAACGCTGTCGCAAGTGGATATGTTATCTGGTTTTCAACAACTTGAGGTGCTTGTCCAGCATATGGCGTACGAACAATTACTTGGACATCCGACAGGTCTGGGATTGCATCTACTGGAGTCTCACGAATGGCCCAAATGCCCGCAACCCCCATCATAAATGCGAGCGCTAAGATGACGAACCTGTTTGCGAGAGAAGAACGAATTATTGCCGGTATCACTGCGTGACACTCCCATCAAGCACGACCTCTAACAAAGTCATCGAAAAGTCTGGGTTGCGGCGAAGGATCAAAGAAACATCTATCCCTACTGGCAGACTTGAAACGTCGACCCCATCCGCAACCGGGATATCCATAGTCATGCCCGGCATGCCGATATCGGTCATTGGACCATGTGTTACATTCGCGGTACGTGAGTTCGAGTCTAAACTGTTAATCCGGCCAGAGATCTGAAGCGGCGGCGCGATAGGCGTTGCCCCAGCCAACACCATTGTCATCCCATCTTCGCGCGCGAAAGTCAGAGTCATTTCAGGGCCAACTTCGAGCATGCTTGTGTCCAGTGTTGGCTCTAATGGGAAATCCATGGTCATTCCCGGCATGCCAATCTCAGTCATCGGCCCGTGTGTGATGGTCGCAGTTCCCGCCTCAACATTAACGAGGTTGATCGTGCCGGTGACTACAATCGGTGGAGCAGAAGGCGTGTCGGTTTCTTCGGGTTCAACGGAATCGGTCAGCGTAGAGCCCTCTTCGCGAACTGCTACAATCGAGAACATTCCCCCTTCCCCCTCAGCCAGATCAAACTCAATTGGCATGTCGATCGGCACGGTTGTTAGATCTACTCCCACTACAGGCAAATCCATTGTCATGGCCGGCCAACCGAGCTCGGGGATCGGACCGTGCTCAAGCGTCAATTTGCCGTCTGAAGTGACAGCGCGTGCGACTCCTAAACCAGTTCCGGCAATACCATCGTCTGGCGCAAGCTCCATCAGGCTCAAAAGCCCATCCGCACCCCGGGCAATAACGAAAACAACTGCATCGCCAGCGTTCAAACGGTCGAGCGAAATTCCCGATCTCACCGGAAACTCCGAAGTCATAGCAGGCCAATCGAGGCTTTCGAGAACGTCGTGACGAACAGTTGCCATCCGATTTTCGACATTGAGTGAAACCAGGGTTCCTGCACCGCGTGCCGGTTCGGCTTCTGTTGGCGCCATACGCGTGAAACCGGCGCTCAATGCACTTTCACTGTCGATTAGAAATTGTGCGGATGCGACAACCTCTTCGCCGGGTCCAAGCCCTTGTAGAACTTCCGTTCGCCCACCCTCGCCGAAACTGTCTCGAAGACCTGTTGTCACCAATCTTGGGCGAAATGATCCCTCGCCCGTTTTCAAGATGACGCGTTCCGCCGAACCGGTTCGTATTAATGCCTCTGATGGTACAGTGAGAACATTTCGGCTTTCATCTGGTATAAGGCTGACACTTCCAAACATGCCTGGCCGCAGCACGCCGTCAGAGTTATCGAAACTCAGCCTTACGGGAAGAGTTCGGGTTTGCGGATCAAGCTCAGGGTAAATATAGTCGATGTCGCCTTCGAAGATACGGCCGGGTAGGTGCTCGAATCTTGCTATCGCGCGCATATTCTCCGACAAACGCGCAATATCTCGCTCGAATACATCGACGATCAGCCATACTTCGGAAAGATCGGTGACCGAAAACGCAAGCGTGCCTGGCTGCAGGTACATTCCATCGGCGGCATTCAGCGCTATGACAACACCGTTTTGAGGCGCTTCAATTTCCACGTTTCGAACCAACTCACCGCCCGCCTCAATCTCTGCAACCTGACGTGCGGACATACCGTGGCTGATCAACTTATTGCGCGCCGCGTCTAAAATGCGCGGGTCACCAGCTTCGACAGAGCGCACAAGATCGCCGGTCGCGGCTGCGATCAGCGGCGAAAAGAGTTCGAATAGAACTTGCCCCTTCTCAACGCGATCACCGACCGCGCGAACTTTCAGTTGCTCAATCCAACCTTCAACACGCGTATGAACGTGGTTGGTCAAGTGTTCGTCAAAGCCGACGAAACCCACCGTCTCGATACGAGGCTCGATATCCGTCATGCGTGCAACCGCAGTTCGCACGCCAATTGCGTTGATTTCCGCAGCGCTTAGGGTGACTTCTTCAGGGTCGCCGGTAGGTTCCTGCCCAGAATACACCGGGATCAGGTCCATACCCATCGGCGATTTTCCAGGTTCTGGCTGCCGAAAATTCGGGTCCATCGGTGCTACCCAATAAAGAACTTCTGGTTCGTTCGACTGCCCCTGATCGATTGGGTTCAAGTATAGTCTTTCAAGAATGACACCTCCACCCAGACCAAACGCCAAGGCAAGAACTGATAGTGCCGCATATCTTCCACGCATAATAATCTCCTGACGGTCGCAGTGATTGCTCGAACCGATTCAACATAAAAACCCGCATTTGCAGGCCTTTGAATGTTAGGAGATTTGGGGAGGACGATCGGGAGCCAGAAGCTCTTGGGAAATATGGGTGTCCGTAGCCATGTTATGGTCTTGCTGCCCAAAAGCTGCGGCCAATAAAGAAAGACCAACATGGGCCGGATATTCACCAACGCAACAGATGCCCGAATGGCATTCTCCGTTATGATTCACGTGGAATTGGCCGGTCGTAGGATGTAAACCGCTATGGTCGTGTTTGAAGTCTGATAACTTAGCAACGAGTGACAAACCGTAACGGTCATGGGTGTTACTGCTTTTCATGTCACTGCTCGCGACAGCAACGGTGCCGACGAATGTCATCGCCAAGCAGACGCATGTTAATAACGTCATTCGCAACACAGAGACAAACTTACACTCCATTCCGCACACGTAGTGCGATCGTGGCGTGTGTGCAAGCCAGGCAGTGAAAAAAGCAGGTGATTTGAAGCGCTGCATTTTAAAAGGCAGATTTCCGCGAGTGCAAATCTCAAACTGCCAAAACTGGAGGCAGTTTATAGACGAACGCAGCTAAGATTGGCCGAGTTTTTTTAAGATCGGGCAGTCAGGGCGATGGTCACCGGCGCATTCATCAATAAGATGAGTCAGTGTTGCATGCATGGCCTTCAAGTCTGTAATCTTGGCATCTATCTCATTTAGGTTTTGTTTGGCGATTTCTTTCACGTCTGCGCTTGCGCGTTCTTTATCCTCGTATAACGCGAGTAGCGAGCGACAATCCTCAATGGTGAACCCCAAAGAACGGGCTCGCCCAATGAAGGCCAGCTTGTGCAGCTCCTTTTCGTCAAAATGGCGATATCCATTCAGGCTGCGCCTGGGTTTGATGAAACCGATATCCTCGTAATAGCGGATGGTCTTGGCTGGCAAACCCGAACGTTCTGCTACATCTCCGATATTCACAGCGGTTCTCCTAATCTATTCAGCAGGCGCTGAACGCAGCGCCTGCTCGGTGTTTTTTGAGCTCTGCTCTCGGCCAACTTTGTTGGGCTTTACCCAACGCAACCGCAGCGCGTTGGTCAAAACAAATACACTGGACAGAGCCATGGCACCTGCAGCTAATACCGGCGACAGCAGCGGGCCACCAAACGGATAAAGCACCCCCGCTGCAACCGGTATGAGCAGAGTGTTGTAGCTGAACGCCCAGAACAGGTTTTGGCGGATGTTACTCATAGTTCTCTGACTAATGTCGAAAGCGTTGACCACGCCTGTCAGGTCGCCTGACATCAGAACGACGTCAGCCGCCTCGATGGCGATGTCAGTGCCTGTGCCGATCGCAATTCCTACGTCAGCAGCCGCAAGCGCGGGTGCATCATTGATACCATCACCCACAAAGGCCAGTTTCCCGCCATTTGAACGCAGATCCTGCAACGCAGATACTTTACCCTCGGGCAGAACCTCGGCCACGACATGATCGATGCCAAGCTGCGCCGCGATGGATTTGGCAGTAGCGGTATTGTCGCCGGTGATCATCGCTACTTTCAGGCCCAGTCCGTGCAAAGCTTCAATTGCGTCTGGCGTGGTGGTTTTGATTGGGTCCGCCACAGCGATTACGGCCGCGATAACCCCGTCTACGGCAGCATAAAGCGGAGTCTTTCCGTTGATTGCCAGTTCAGCGCCTCGATCAGACAGCGCGCCCATTTCAACCTCTTCTCGGGTCATCAGGCGGTCGGCCCCTATCAGGATTGTATGGCCTTCGACTGAGGCGCTTACCCCGTAGCCGGTGATCGACGTGAAGTCTTCTGGCTTGGGAAGCTCCAGACCACGGGTTTCAGCCGCGCGCACGATGGCCGTGGCGATTGGATGTTCGGATGTAACCTCGACGGCCGCAACAAGGCGCAGAACCTCATCCTCGGTCATTCCTTCGGCCACAATCAGATCGGTCAGTTCCGGACGCCCTTCGGTCAAGGTCCCCGTCTTGTCTACCGCAACAACAGTGGTTTCCTGTAGCATTTGCAGGGCGTCGCCCTTGCGGAACAACACGCCCATTTCGGCCGCGCGCCCGGTGCCGACCATGATTGAGGTTGGTGTGGCCAACCCCATGGCGCAGGGGCAGGCGATGATCAGTACCGCAACCCCGGCCACCAACGCCAGGCTGAGCGCGGGATCGGGTCCGAACACAAGCCAAACCAACACAGTCATAACGGCTACAGCAATCACCACTGGCACGAACCACAGCGTGATGCGGTCGACCAGGCCTTGAATTGGAAGCTTGGCACCTTGTGCTTGTTCGACCATCTGGATTATCTGGGCCAACATAGTGTCTGCGCCGATCTTTTCGGCCCGGTACGTCAATGCACCAGCGCCGTTTACGGTCCCTCCGATCACAGTTGCGCCTTCGGTCTTTTCGACAGGAACCGGCTCGCCGGAGATCATGCTCTCATCGACATATGACGCGCCGGTCATTACGGCACCATCCACCGCGATCTTTTCGCCCGGGCGAACGTGCACAAGATTGCCCACAACGATTTGCTCAATCGGAAGCTCAACAACCGATCCGTCGCGCTCGACTCGCGCTGTTTTTGCCTGCAGACCAACCAGTTTGCGGATCGCTTCGCCAGTTCGACCCTTGGCGCGCGCCTCGAGGAACCGCCCCAGCAAGATAAGAACCACGATTACCGCAGCGGCCTCGTAGTAGACGTTTGCGGCTCCCGCCGGAAGGATACTTGGCGTAAAGGTGGAGATAAGCGAAAACCCATAGGCCGCCGAAGTGCCCAAGGCCACCAAGGAATTCATGTCCGGCGCGCCTTTGAACAAGGACGGAAAACCTTTTGTATAGAACTGCAATCCTGGCCCAAAGAGAACGATCGTGGTCAGAAGGAACTGTAGGTAATAGCTGTTCTGGATACCGATCGTACTGGCAATCAGGTGGTGCATGCCCGGAATAACATGCGAGCCCATTTCAAGGATGAAAACCGGCAAAGCGAGCAAGGCGGCAAAGCTTGTTCGTCGGGCCAACTGTCGGATCTCTGCCGCTTTGCGGTCTTGTGGTTCGGTCTGCATCGCGGATCGCAGGGTCGCCGGATAGCCTGCAGATGCCGCAAGTGCCGCGATGGATTCAGGCGTGGTGACACCCTCTGCATAACGCACAGTAGCACTTTCGGTGGCCAGATTGACCGACGCGGACAATACGCCATCATCAGCTTGCAAGGCGCGTTCAACGCGCCTTACACATGATGCGCAGGACATGTTCTGCACATCCAAAGTGACCTCTTCGGTCCGTACCGGGTATCCGGCGCTGCTTAGCGCATCAGCAATGGCCGATTTATCAGCTGGATCGGCGAAATCGACCTGAACGCTTTCGCTGGCAAGATTAACCGAAGCGGCATCTACCCCTGGAACAGCTTTCAGCGCGCGCTCGACCCGTCCTACGCAGGAAGCGCAGTTCATACCCTGAACCTGAAACCGCACATGTGAATTTTCAGTCATATTGTCACCACTAATATTCTGCTGACGGGCAACATAAGGGTTCCAGCAAGTGGAAGGTCAAGGGATGCGGTTGACTATTTTCCCACTAATCTTGGCGATCCAATAATCACGACTTGACCTTCCTGTGCTGGAATACTCTAGCCGGGACACCGGAACGCAGGAGCAAACATCCATGACGACCCTAAACATCCCAGAAATGAGCTGCGGGCATTGCAAGTCAGCTATCGAAAAAGCCGTCGCTAGGGTGTATTCGTCTGCACAGTTGGACTTTGAAATGGAAAACCGCACGGTACGTGTCTTAAGCGCCAATCCACTTGATCGTATCCTTGCAGCCCTGAAATCCGAGGGATACGAAGCCACGGTCGCATGAAAATTGGGGGAGCACATGCTGTCGCCCCCGTTGGCTCTACCTTGCGTCCCTGACAGCCTCGATTAGTCGGGTCATTTCATCTTCCGCGATCAACCCCGGGGCAAGTGCATCACCAATCACAAATGAAGGGGTGCCACTGAATCCAAGCTGCCGGGCCAATTCCATGGACACCTGAATATGCGCGTCGACTTCCGGCGCCTCCATATCTGCGCGCAATTGATCCTCGTCTAGGCCAAGTTCCCGAACTACCTTCAGGACACTGGCCTCGTTGGCACGGCCGTTCAGAGCCATAAGCGCCCAATGAAACTCTTCATATTTTCCCTGGTTTCGTGCGGCAAGCGCAGCGCGTGCCGCGAAGACGGAACCTTCTCCGAGTATGGGCCATTCTCGATAAACAACTCGCACATCGGAATCACCTGCTATCACGCTTTTCACGACAGGTGCAGCGCGTTTGCAATATGGACAGTTATAGTCAAAGAACTCGACAACTGTTACATTGCCTTCTGGATTTCCGATGACGGGTGCGTTCGAATCCTGTTCAAGCAATTCACGCTGGTTTTCCAAAACGTTTCCAATTGCTTCGGCTTTTGCCTTTTCTTCGCGCTGTTGAAGCAGTTCCACCGCCTGCATGATGATCTCCGGGTTTTCCAGAACGGCTTCGAGAGCCAGCCGCTTCACATCGGCTTCAGTCAACTCGTCAGCGCTCGCCATAGGAGCACCAATCGACATGGCGACGGCGATTAAGCCTGCAAATATTCGTTTCACATCAGTTTCCTTCCGTTTGTTCTGCCTCGGTGCGCTGCTCTTGCAGCTTGCGTTCCCGATCCGGCCAACTTTCCTTGATGAAGGCAAGGATGTCCCAGATTTCCTGATCCGACATAGTGTCCCCAAAACCTGGCATGCCACTTTTGACATCAGTTACACCCATCTGTTTCAGTGTTTGGTCCCCGCCAAGCTTTGTATAGTCGAACAACAACTTGTCGCCGTGATGCCACGTGTGCCCTGTTCGGTCATGTGGCGGTGCCAGTAGTACGCCATCTGCACCGGGTGTTTGCCAATCCGGCTGACCCTCCAAATCTGCCCCGTGGCATGACGCGCAGTTTTCGGCGTACAAAACTGCACCACGTGCCGAATCCGCCGATGCACTGTTCTGTGCACGCCCACTCAGGCCCCAGCCAGCGACCGCGACAATGATCACCACAGCAGCCAGTGACACCCATTTCGCCGCGCTCTTGTTCATCACACCACGCTCAGCCAGGTCTTCATACCAGCGGCCTGATGCGACAGCATGTGGCAATGAAACAGCCAGTCCCCCGGGTTATCCGCAACGAACGCAATCTCCCGCGTTTCCATCCGGTCAACCAGTATTGTGTCTCGCAGCGGTCCTAGGCTCCCGTTCGGCAGAACTTCCTGAAAGTGCGTCCCGTGCAAGTGCATGGCGTGCGCAAAGACAGTGTCGTTCTGCATCTGAATCCGGATTATTTCGCCACGCGAAACGGAAGCGAGCGGGTCTTCGGGCAACCCAGCGACACCGTTGAATGTCCAGATCTGTCCTTCCTGAACCAACTCATTGGCGCTCATGACTTGGCCGTTGTAAGTACCTTGACGCAGTCCGCCCATCGCCCCGCCTTCCATCACCAATGGAACCTTTAAGGCGTCAGAAACATCTTCAAGAAAAGAAACAGGGTTGGGTGGCAGAGCTACGATCTCACCGCGGTTAGCAGATGAACCGCTTCCCGAAACCGGGATCTCAGCGATGACAAATGATTCATCGCGTTCGTGAAGAGTTATTTGAACGACTTCGTTCGATTCCGCAGTGACGTCGACGATCAAGTCTGCTCGCTGTGCAGGTCCGAAAACAAGGATTTCGAAATCCTCTGGCTGCCTTACAGGCATGCCATCATAAGCGACCAGTTTCCCGTTTGCGCCACCTATTGAGACATACATGATCCGATCAGTTGCCACGTTGACCATTCGAAGTCGCAAACGTTGGTTCGTCAAAACTTCTGTCATGGGCGATATGTGCGCGTGAACGTAATTTCCCATTCGGCCTGCATGCGTCCAGTCATGCATCGCGCCAAAATCATCGACGATTTGGGCGTCCTGACCCAACCTCCAGTCATCCAGCAGGATCGTAATGTCACGATCCGTGTCCGGCGGGTCCGTTTCGTCGACGATGAACGCGCCGTAAAGGCCCCTGGCCACTTGTTCCGTTGACTGGTTATGAGAGTGGTACCAGAAGGTTCCCGCATCCTTCAAAGGCAAGTCATACTGAAACTCGCCGCTTGTTGGTACAGCCTCCTGCGTAAGACCCGGCACCCCATCCATGTTGTTTGGAACCCGCAGCCCATGCCAATGGATTGCCGTAGGCTGAGGCAGTGAGTTCAGGAGTGTCCGGCGAACCGTTTCGCCCTGCCGGGCACGAATTTCGGGGCCCGGAACACCGCCATCATATCCCCATATCTCGGTTTCAGGATAGCTGTCGGGGGCAACACGTGCCAATCCTGAACGCGCCTCGATTATTTGGGGGGCGGTAGCCGCCCTCCCAATAGTTGGCATCGCGAGCAGCGCCGACGTGCCTGCAACGAAATGCCTGCGATTGAGTTTCATGAAGGTTTCCTTCTACAGAATACTTGGTCCCTCGCTGAGCTATCCCCCATCGTGTACGTCCAATAGATAAGTCGCCATGGCCTTCCGGTCATCGTCAGTCAGGAAACTGGTCCCATAGTTTACGACCTCACCCATGGCGCCACCGAACACATCGCCGTCAGGCATGATGCCGGTACGCAGGGCATAGGCCAAGCTGTCGACTGTCCAACCCCGCATTTGCAGGGTTTCAAAATCGATGGCCGGCGCCTTGTCACCGCCCGGCAGAGAGTCACTTCCCTTAAAGTGTTCGGTGTCCGAATTCCTTGCGCCAGCCAGGTTCCTCCCTGTGTGGCAGGCCGCACAATGCGTGGCACCTTC
Organism: Ruegeria sp. Alg231-54; assembly: GCF_900143525.1. Taxonomy (GTDB): domain Bacteria; phylum Pseudomonadota; class Alphaproteobacteria; order Rhodobacterales; family Rhodobacteraceae; genus Ruegeria. The sequence continues at coordinate 52,388 of NZ_FREZ01000024.1, forward strand.
GACCAGTAAACGGCCCCGGTTCCATACATCATCATTACCTGGCACAGGATCGGTCCGGGGCGGTTTGAGAAAAGCCGCTCGCCACAGCTTCAAGCCCCACCGCTGATTGAAGGGGAACGCCATTTCCTGCTCTTTTGACGGTTCCGCTACCGGTGGAACCGTTTGCCATGCAGCCCAGAGATCGGCGATGTCCTGATCCGTGAAGTTGGCGTAGAACGGATAAGGAAAGGCCGGGTAATAGGGTTGTCCATCGGGCGACACACCCTGCCGCACTGCACGGGCGAACTCCTCGACGGTCCAATCACCGATCCCGTGATCGGGATCAGTGGTCAGATTCGGTGAATAGAGCGTGCCGAACGGCGTATCCAACTCTACCCCGCCCGCCAGGGGTGATCCCCCTTCAGCAAAATTTGTGTGGCAGGCGATGCAACCACTGGCCCTTGCCAGATAAGCCCCTCGGTTAACCTCACCCTGAATGTCGAGCGATTGCAACGGCTGGCCAATCGGCCAAGCCATCACGGCAACAAGTCCCGCTGACGCCGTGACGACGGCAGCAAGGCCCAATCGGAATATCGGTCTCATGACGCATTCCTATTCCGACCGAAATCGCGTGTGACACGAAGAACAGGTCTGGCTCAGCATCATGAATACTGCATCTGCTGGCATATCTGACATTTGTGCCTGATCTGGACTGCCGTCCATCATCCCGGCACCCATCATAGAACCACCACCCATCATGGATTCGCTGCCCATCATGCTGGCACCCTGCCCTGCTCCTGCCACCATCAGCCCGTTCTCGGCCGCCAATTCCAATCCTTGGGAATAGGTGTGCAACTGTTCGGCAAGTTCTGAGAATTCATCCCAATCTGACCAAATCTCCGGTTTGGCCTCTGAGGGTTTGCCGCCAGAGCCGTCCGGGAATAGCCGGGTCATGCTATCGCCAGCATGGCGACCGATCTGTTCCGCCTCGCGCCGGACCACATCGGCGTCATAGGGGGTTTTGCCCTGCATCATTGGCGTAAGGGTTTTCATACTGTTCTTCAGTGCGGACATGCCGTCCATGCGTTCCTTTACGATGCCGGTGGCACCGCCGTGCGCCAGCGCCGTCACAGCGATAATCGACGCCAATGCGGCGCCTGCTGTCAGTTTCAAAATGGTCATTGTCTTATCCTGTATGTCTGATTCAATGCGCCCAATTGGGGCAAGGTTTGGTCAATCAGGACAGGATGCGTGGCGGAGGTGGATCAAAGAAAGAGACGGCCAACACCCGGAAGTGGCCCGCTGGAATGGTTTGACGATCCATCCTCGAGGCCAACTCGGGTGCTGCTGGCGGCACTACGGCCATCGCAATACCATTGCAAAAAGAACCGCCGTGGCAATGGCCAGGATGGCCATTTTCAACGTGCTCGGGATCCGGTGTTTCAATTACAAGCGGTGCGTGCATCGTGCCATCGTTGCCGTGGGCGAATGCAGGTTCCGAGACGACCAGAAATCCGGCGATAAAGATGCTTACCGCCAGAATCCAGTACCCGATTGCTCTGCCTGCCTTGCGTTTCACGGTTCAGTTTATCCCGTTCTCGCGCTGTAATTCCCTAACATACGCAACGATGCCTTTTACGTCCGCACGGGTCAAGCCTTCGACCGGCGGCATGTTGCCGAACTGCCAATGGTGTGCCTGAACGCCGTTCTGCGCTGCACGGTAGAATGCTTCATCCGAATGGTGGCTGGGCTCGTATATTTTGTGCACCAGCGGAGGAGCCAACCCTTCCAGGCCAGTTGCATTCGCACCATGACACGCAGCGCACTTCGCGTCGAACGCTACCTTGCCGACCGTTGCCAATTGGCCGAATTGCTCTGGCAATTTGACGTCTTCTATTGGATCGCCGGGGGATAGCGCTGATGTATCAGGAGGCGTCATCGAGTGACCTGATGGTTGCTGATTAAGATTATAGACGAACCCGGCAGCGCCTGCGATCACTACTCCGCCTATCAAGAGTGTAAGTTTATCCATCTCAGTTTTTCACATGATTGTCAGTTATCGGACTTTAGCTTCCGGCTCAGAAAGTCGCCTTGACCAAGGTCAGATCAGTTTTACTTGCGTGCCCACAGTGGCCAGTTCGAACAAATCCGCGATCTGCTCGTTGTACAAGCCAATGCAGCCGTTTGAGGATCTTCTACCAATCTTGCGCGTGTCATTGGTGCCATGGATGCGGTAATATTGCCAGCTCAGGTAGAGCGCATGTGTCCCCAGAGGATTCTCAGGACCCGGGCCTACATAGTCGGGCCATGCAGGATTGCGCTCTTTCATTGCCGGCGTCGGTCGCCAAGATGGCCCTTCGACCTTGCGAGTAACCGTGGTGTGGCCCAACCTTGTAAGGTCTTCCGTGAGCGGCACGCTAGTCGGATACATCCGATAGATACTTTCGTCTTCTGACCAATATTGTAACACTTTCGACTGTGTATCGGAGAGGATCACACCGTTCTTAAGCGTATCGAAGTGATCTTGCCATTTAGCAACACGGAAAGACGACACATTGCGGCGTGTGCCTTCGGTTTCCGCGGACTGGGCCAAAACGGCCGGTGCGGGGAAAAACGTCGTCGCAGCAAACGCGGCCATTACTCTGCGTCGCGAAATTGCCCCTCTATCCTTGCTCTGTTTCATACCTGCCATCCCAACCGGTTGTTCTTGTATCTCGACTCAAATATTTCCTATGCCCGGTTCCTGCGCTGGAAGGTCAACACGCAAAAGGCTTTGTATCAGGGATATTTCGTCTGGCAGGTCGTAACCGATAGCGCAGGGATTTTGCCCCAAAGGCAGGCTCATATCATCAAATCATTGTGGCAAAACAATTTTCTTGGGCACGTTACTAAGCCGCTTCAAGCCGAACTTGGCTTTTATTGAATTAGCGGAGCACAAAAAAGCAACGCTAACAATCGCTTAGTTCTTGGTGAATTGATGTGATCACCTGCCGATGCGAAGGTATCAGCTACTACAAATGACAATCACCGTGGGCTTAACACAATGTCCTCCAAGAATGCTCTGCACGCACTGGCCGCACTTTTGTTTGTCAGCGCCTGTACAGAAACAACATCGCTTTCCGCAGAAAGCGAGCCCGGAACGATCTCCCGAGTTCCGGACACCGTTGCCCAAATTGCGGCCCCGGGTCAGGACCTGACCGCTGTGAAAATCATGCCCGAGGACGGGTGCTATTGGTATCGCTACGTTGGGCCGGTCGAAACAACCTTCCTGCCACTCAGGACAATTGACGGGCGCCCGATCTGTACGCGCGCTTGACAAACGCCTGTCAACTGGTCGCGGTCAATATCCGCTCGGGAGGATAGAGATGAGCCGTGGACCCTGCCCTGACACGATCATAGAGCCCGATGATATGCGGCATAGCCATCCTTACGCAGCCTGAACTTGCGCGACCTCCGATGGATCTTGGGTAAGGTGTTCCGTGAATTCGCAAGTATGTATCGCGACCACCTTCGTACAAATACAACGCCCTTGATCCCAATGGGTTTGTCGGTCCACCGGGCACACCATCCGCAAATTGAGCATATTCCTCAGGGTCGCGCTCAATCATTTCGGCGGTGGGAGTCCAGCGCGGCCATTTGGCCTTTCGCTTGATCGTGTAGATACCGGGCTCGTAGAGATTACCTCGGGCAATGGCTACGCCGTAACGCATTGCCGTGCCGCCGTCTTCGATGAAATACAGATATCGTGCCACAGCATCGACATGGATGTCACCCGGAACAAGTGCTCGATTGGTTTGCACGCGCTGAGGCAGGAAACGCGGGTGCAGCCCCCAAGGATTGGATGTTGCGGGATCAAAATTGATCGGCGTCACTTGCGCATCCCACTCTGACCATTGCGAGGCTGCCGCCGATGCCACTCCGAAAACTGGCTGAGAGAAAATGGCGAGCGATGTTGCAACAAAATGTCGTCTGGTCAGCATTGATAGCGCTCCTGTTGCTTGTTTTGGTTTCCGTACCCGTCAAATGAGTGAAAACAATCAGCCGCACAATCCGATATGTCCATTCAATTATTCGTTCAAATCAATTGGTGGTCTAAATATTAGCATTCAAGACACAGGCTGCATCGGTTCTTTGGCTCATCATGCGCCGAGCCTTGCGGCGATAAACCTTGCAAAAAGGGATACATCTCCTGAAACGCTCGCGGCTTCGAGCGCGCTCATACATTCGGCTCGGTCCTGCATTTGGATCACCATCCAAGGATACCCTCCCGAAGCCAGCAAAACGTACATCAGAAACCGGGCGATACGGCCATTGCCTACGGAGTAAGGGTGAAAGTAGCCGAGCATCCAATGGAGCAGTACCACCCTTATGGCCAGTTCCAGATCGTCGTCCAGCAGGCCAAACAGTGGTGTTGTCACGTAAACTTCCGGGCCACCACGGAATGCTGGTGCCCTGAAGTCAAGCAGCTCGAGTGGCGGCGTTCCGGGTGTCAAACGCCTCGAGACGATGGTATTGGATTGTTAAAGCGGAGCGACATCGTGCGGGGACACAGAAGCAGTTAGGTATGGCTGAGTGGGTGGCCACAAACCTCTGCAAACCTCCTGGAGACCGATATCCTTGCATCGTCTGCTCTCGCTTTCGGCACGGTTGTTGAGCCCGTTGTGCGACCAATGATCCAGACCCGGAGCAATCTCCTGCTTGGCGGCACCATATGAGCGGAGCTTGTCCGTGACGATCCGTTTTGGAATGAAGCCAAGACGCTTTATCGGGCGGCGCGACAACCGTATTGCGGCCAGATTGTCCCGTTGGGTTGGAGTATTTCGTCCAGCACCACGCCATGCTGATCGACCGCGCGTCAAAGCCAATACTTGCGACCTGAGATCTATACAACAACTTCATCGAGGTGACAGACATCGCTTGGATGGCCCTGCCGCCGTCGCAAGCATCAAGCGATCACCGGCCCAAATTTGATGACCCAAAGCCGGACAGTTTCGTTAGACACATCGATCCCGCGCACCAACAGCATTTCTTCAACTTCGCGCAAGCTCAAATTAAAGCGACGATAAAGCCACACCGCATGGGCAATGATCTGAGGAGAAAATCGGTGACGGTTATAGTTCATGGATGATGAACTCATCGATGCGACCCACGTCCAAATCCAAACAAGAGCAACCGAACTACAGTTAGCGTGACAACACCCAAATAGGAGACTGTTCGACATAGATTGCTTTAACGGTGGTAGACACAAACCAAAATTCTGGATTTCCAATTTTCAAAAAAACAACATGTTAGCGTTGCTCGTGTATTCCAAAAAAATCGGGTTTGGGCAAATAGCGCTCCTGCGCATTAAAACAGCTTGACCCTCCATCGCGGGAAGGCGCTACCAGAGGTCTCCAATCTCAATTTTGGAGCTGAACGTGAAAGACAATCAGACCGCCGACGCGCCGCAAGCGGCAACACCGGGTACCGGTGGCAATATCATGAAATGGGGCATGATGGCCTGTTGCATTGTCATGGTCCTGCCGATCGTTTTCTACTTCATGGCTGGCGGGACGGTTGGCGGACTCTCTGACTCTTTGGGCCTGTTCGCACCGCTGATCCTGTGCGTCGGGGCACATTTCTTATTGCACAAGGCGATGGGAAAATCCTGCCATTCGACCAAATCGGAAGCTGAACGGCCGAAGGCTACCGACGCCTCTGTAGGACTAAACGCTGTATCCCGACAATAATCTACCATCATGAAGTCTCGGTGCTCAAGGTTGGCCGCCGTGTCGTTGACCGCTCTTTCGCTAGTGGCCTGTGCACCACGTCCCAAGCTGTGCCCTCTACAACCGCCGCTCGAATATACTCTGCCCCAAGGCTGCCAGGTTCAATGGGAGGGCGCGGATGGCGGGGCTTATTTCATCTGCGCCGACGGCCGCGAGGGGTTTGTGAGCTGACTGCAGGGATGTGACATTCCGGCCCGTTGACCCTCCAGCGCTGGAATCTGGCAGGGACGGGTGCAAAACAACCGATGGCGACGCGTTATGTCGAGAATACTCCTGAATTTCCGGCTTTTGATCTGTGGTTTGGTCTTTGGACTCATTTCCGCCGGGCCAAGCTTTTCAGCCATATCCCAAGCGTATGAATCAGAACCCTTGGTTGCCCATTTAATTACCGCACAGGACGGGATCGCGCCCGGCGTCGAGACGATCACTGCGGGGTTGCACCTGAAGTTGGGTGAAGACTGGAAAACCTACTGGAGATCACCGGGCGAAGTGGGAATTCCGCCCAAGATCACCTGGGATGGGTCGCGAAACGTCAGCGACGTGCAGTTCCACTGGCCTGCACCTATCCGATTTCGCGCCTTCGGGATTGAGAACTTCGGATACAAGGACGAAGTGGTCTTTCCGCTGACCGTTACACTCGAGAACCCCGGAGCGCCAGTTGACCTGAAGGCCGCCGTGACAACGCTGGTCTGTTCCAACATCTGTGTGCCGGTCGAGTTTGCGCTGAACTTGTCGCTAACCCAAGGGGCGAGTCGAGATCAGAACTCGACACGGATTCTCAATGCCTTCATGTCGCGGGTGCCAACCGCTGGGAACACCAGCGGAATGGCGTCCGACGCCGCAACACTGGACGCCGAGTCCAAGACGCTGACGCTGAGTTTCACCAGCGACCTGCCTTTTGATGAACCCGACATCTTTCCCGACATGGGGCGCGACACCGCGTTTGGTGCTCCCGACATCCGGCTCGCTGGCGACCGGCGTCGGCTGTGGGTACAGTTCCCGGTCCTCGCTCTGGCGGAGGAACCCCCTGCCTTGTCCGTCACGGTGACTGACACTAACCGCGTGGCAGAGTTTTCGCCCCGTACCGACGCCCCCCCTGCCCCGCCGCCATATGAAATCGCCGCCGCCGAAATCTCGAGCAGCACGCTGGTCTGGATCATTCTGCTGGCGGTGGGCGGTGGACTGATCCTGAACGTCATGCCCTGCGTGCTGCCAGTGCTGTCGATCAAGCTGTCCTCGGCTGTAAAGGCGCATGACCGCTCCTCCGCGCAGATACGCGCCGGGTTCCTGGCTTCGGCAGCGGGAATCCTGGCTTTCATGTGGCTGCTTGCAGCGGTCACTATCGCGGCACGGTCGCTGGGTTATTCCGTCGGCTGGGGCATCCAGTTCCAAAACCCTCTGTTTCTTGCGGTGATGATTGTGGTGCTGGCGGTTTTCGCGACCAGCCTCGCGGGCCTGTTCGAGATTACGCTGCCGCAGTCACTGAACACCCGGTTGGCCCATATCGACGAGGGCCGCGTGCCGCTGATCGGCGATTTCCTGACCGGAGCCTTCTCTGCGATTCTGGCGACGCCCTGCTCGGCCCCCTTCCTGGGCACAGCGGTGGCCTTTGCCTTGACCGGACAGCCGATGGACATCGTGGCAATTTTCACCGCGCTGGGGGTCGGGCTGGCCATTCCCTACCTGCTGGTTGCGGTGCACCCGAAACTTACTGCAGCACTGCCCAAACCGGGGCGCTGGATGGTAGGGTTGAAATGGGTCCTGTCGGCGACGCTGCTATCTACGATCGGCTGGCTGGTCTGGGTGATGGCCGGCGTCGCCGGAGACACCGCTGCTACCGCTACGGCACTGGCTACAACTGTTCTGGTCCTGGTGATCTGGACAGGCGCTACGCTGCCGCCGATTTTGCGCTGGACAGCCCTGTTGCTGCCTCTTGCCGCAGCACTGGCGATCCCAGTTGCGACTGCCAGCAAAGACCAGGCCGACCTACTTGAGCCGACCGGAGAGATCCCGTGGATTACCTTCAGCCGCCCCGAAATCGCCCGCCTTGTGTCACGCGGCGAAGTGGTTTTCATCGATGTCACAGCCGACTGGTGTCTGACCTGCAAGGCCAACAAGGCACTGGTGCTGGAACGTGGCGATGTTCTGGCGATGCTGCAATCGGACAAGGCAATTCCGATGCAGGCTGACTGGACCCGCCCCAACGATGCGATTGCCCGTTTCCTAGAGGACAATGGCCGCTTTGGCATCCCTTTCAACATTGTTTACGGACCGTCAGCCCCTGAGGGCATCGCCCTGCCCGAGATACTGTCAACCGCTGCGGTGCTGGACGCGCTGGACAAGGCCGCGCCGATCAGACGGGCGGCCAACCAATAAGCTGCAAGCGATCAGGCCCCCAACTCTGCAAGCGACCGGGCGATCTCCGCCTTGCGTGGGTCGGTCTGCGACAGGTTTTCGGCAAGCTTCTGCGCCTTGCCATACGCATTACGTGCGTTCTCATTCTCGCCCAGGACAGCATAGGCGTTGCCCAGCCGCATCCAGCCGTCCAGATCGCTTGGGTTTTCCTTCATCCGATTCGCCAACCTTTCGACCATCGAGCGGATGAAGACCTGCCGGTCTTCGTCTGACATCTCCTCGGTCGCCGCCACCTGATCGGCGGTCGGGCCGGGAATGGAAGGGGCTAAGGCCGCCAGATCCACGGGCGCCCGTCCGATCGATGGGGCGATGCGGTTAAGCTGGGCCGCAAAACTCTCCATCCACGGCCGGAATCCCTCTTCGGCTTCCATCCGCGTCTTCAGTAGGTCATAGGCCTTATCAGGCGATCCCGCCTGCTCTAAACCAACGGCTTTGTAGAATGTCGCAGCTGGGTTCGACGGGTCCAGCTCCAATGCTCGGTCAAAGGCCCGCTCGGCCTTTGGGGTAACGATACCGTCCTCAGAATAGACCAGCGCCTCGCCATATTGCGACACCAGCGCTGAGCTTGCGTCGGGCCGGTCCAGCAAAACCTCGAACGCGTCCGCGGCCTCACCAAATCGTCCCATACGCATATAGGTCTGAGCTAACAACACCCATCCCTCGGTAGGCCCGCCGGTTTCATCCGCCTCGAGCCGCGACCTCAGGCGCACGGCAAGGTCGGCTATTTTGCGGGCTTCAGCCTGCTCCCCCGTGCGTTGGGCAAACGGCTGGCTGGGGATGTCGGGACTACCCAGTTGCCAATAGAGACCGGCTCCAAGCGCTGGAACTGTCAGCGCGGCAAGCAGCACCAGTACGCGCCCGGAATGGCCCACCATCGGCTCCCCACCGTCCGATTGCCGGTCGATCGCCTTCAGGCGGCTTTCTATCTCAGCTCTGGCAGCTTTGGCCTCCTCGGCCGAGATGATCCCCCGTTCCAGGTCCTTCTCCACTTCGCCGATCTGATCGGCATAGATGGCAGAGGCGCTGTCGCGTCGCGACAAGTTAGAGGTCTTGCGACACATACCGGAATGGGCGAGCGTCAGAAACACCACCGAGGCTATGATTGAAAAGATAATCCAGATCATGCTTGCGGCTCCGTGAGTGAATGGCTTTCGGGTTTCTGTTCTTCGCTCGCGCCGTGTTCCGCCTCTTGTTTTCGCGACTTTCGATATCGTCGGGCATTCTGTATCAAGACCGCTGCAGTTGCGATGCCGCCCAGCCCCAGGATGACGATAGGCGCAACCCACAGAATGTACGTTGAAGGCTTCCATGGCGGGTTGAACAGAACATAGTCGCCATAACGCGCAACCAGAAAATCCATAACCTGCTGGTCCGTGTCTCCTGCCACCAGCCGTTCGCGCACAAGCAGGCGAAGGTCACGCGCAACACCAGCGTTGGAACTGTCGATGTCTTGGTTCTGGCACACTACACAGCGCACCTGTTTCGAAATCACTCGTGCTCGCTGCTCCAGAACCGGGTCTGCAAGTAACTCGTCAGGCTCAACCGCGAATGCTGGCTGCGATACCAGCGCCGCCAGAATGACTAAAGTGATCACAAAGCGACCTATCATGACGCCTCTCCTCCGCTCGCTCGCGCCTGATCCAGCGCGGTGCGCATCCTTGAAATTGCCTCGTCGCCCAGCACCGGGCCAACAAAACGGAATACGACCTTACCCGCACCATCAATCACAAAGGTCTCAGGCACGCCGGAAATCCCCCATTCAATCCCGGCACGACCGTCTAGGTCGGAACCGATGCGCTCATAAGGGTTGCCCAGATCGTCAAGCCATTTCCGTGCGTCCTTCGGCTTGTCCTTGTAGTTGATACCCATCAGGCGAATGCCCTCATCGCGCACCATGCGCGTCAGCACTGCATGTTCGGCCCGGCAGGGCACGCACCAGGACGCAAACACGTTGACCACGATCGGAGCCGATCCGTCATTTTTCACCAGATCGGTGCTGGACAGCCCATCGGTATCCAGCCCATCAACCGGCGGCAGGTCGAACCCAGGCACTGGCTGCGAGATCAAAACTGACGGGATTTCGTTCGGGTCGCGATCGGGGTTCAGTCCCCATAGCAGGAAGGCGCCCAGGATGCCGGCAATCGTAATTGGAAACAGTGCAAATAGACGTTTCATTGCCCTACTCCGCCGCTACCGGAATGGAGCCCGGCCCGGTCCGTTTCCGTGGTGCACCGACGCGTAGACGCCGATCAGTGAGAGACAAGACCCCACCCAATGCCAACAAACCTGAACCGATCCAGATCCAGACCACCAATGGCTCATATAAGATACGTAGGGTCCATTTGCTCTGTTCCGATTCCGCCGCCGGTTCCGATATCGAGGCATAAAGGTCCCCTGCCAACGTGGTGCGAATTGCCGACTCCGTCGTGCTGGTGCCCGCGACGAAGTAGGCCCTGCGCTCGGGCTTAAGCGTGGTGACATAAGCGCCATTGCGAAACACCGTCAGGGTGGCCATGCGAGACACGTAGTTTGGTCCGCGAAGCTGCTCTACACCGTCAAAACGCACGTCGAACCCGGCAATCTCGATATGTGTTCCGGGTTCGGCAAAGGTCACAACCTCAGACTTCCACGCGCTGGACCCGATGAATCCGATCATGCAGACCGCCAGCCCCGCATGGGCTACGACCATGCCGTAATGCGAACGCGGTAAGTTGCGAGCACGACGCAGGGACTCGACCAGCGGTGCCTCACCCAGCTTAATTCGGCTTGCCCATTCTGTCAGCACAGCACCCAGCAGCCAAACCGCAAGGCCGATGGACAGAACCGCAAGGGCAGGTCCGCCGGTATCCAAATACCACACAACCAACGCCGCAAGCAGGCTAAGTCCAGCTACCCACTTCAGACGGTGCAGCACACCGCGCAAATCCGCCCGCTTCCACGACAATAGCGGCCCAATCCCCATCACAACGACCAAAACCAGCATGATCGGAACGAAACTGGCATTGAAATAGGGTGGTCCAACCGAAATCTTTTCGCCTGTAACGGCTTCAAGCAACAACGGGTAAAGCGTGCCGAATAAAACAGTCGCCGTTGCGGTTGCCAGCAGCAGATTGTTAATAAGCAAACCTGCCTCGCGGCTGATCGGGGCGAAAAGACCGCCACCCTCCATTTCAGGCGCGCGAATGGCGAAAAGTGTCAGAGAACCACCGATCGCGACGGCCAGCAGCCCCAAGATGTAAATGCCGCGTTCGGGATCGACCGAAAACGCGTGGACCGATGTAAGCAAGCCTGAACGGACAATAAATGTCCCCAATAAGGACAACGAGAAGGTCAGCACGGCCAGCAGGATCGTCCAGCTTTTGAAACTGCCGCGCTTTTCGGTCACGACGGCCGAATGGAACAGTGCTGTGCCAGCCAGCCAGGGCATGAACGAGACATTTTCGACCGGATCCCAAAACCACCAGCCGCCCCAACCCAGCTCGTAATAGGCCCACCAGCTGCCCAGCACGATACCCAGTGTCAGGAACACCCAGGCCGCCAGTGTCCAAGGCCGCACCCACCGCGCCCATGCCGGATCGACCCGCCCCTCAATCAGGGCTGCCACGGCGAAGGAAAAGACGATCGAGAAGCCGACGTAACCCAGGTATAAAAACGGCGGATGCATAGCCAGACCCACATCCTGCAACAGTGGGTTCAGATCCTGACCGTCCAGCGGCGCTGGAAACACCCGGTCGAACGGGTTTGACGTGAACAGCATAAAAGACAAAAAACCCGCGCTGATCCACGCTTGCACCGCCAAGGTGCGCGCTTTGAGTTTCAGTGGGATGTTCCGAGCCAACAGAGATACGCCCAGCCCGAAAACCACCAGTATCAGAATCCACAACAGCAGCGACCCTTCGTGGCTGCCCCAGGTTGCCGCCACCTTGAAAAGCATCGGTTTCAGCGAATGAGAATTGCTGGCCACATTTAGCACGGTGAAATCGCTGACCACGAACGACCACATCAAGGCGGCGAAGGCGATGGCGACCAGCGCGGTAAGCAGGATTGAGGTCGCAGTTGCCGATCGCATCCATATGACATTATTCCGTGCTGCTCCAATCAAGGGCAATACGCTTTGCACCAAAGACACGGCCAATGCGAGTGCCAGGGCAAACTGCCCAATTTCCGGTATCATTCCAAAGCCTCCGGGTTTCCGGTTTTGCGGCCTTGTCCGACAATCCAGCGCTGGAGGGTCAAGCGCAGTATTGCCGCACCCACCCGGACGATCGCGATTTTGTTCGGCGGTCTTGACCTTCCAGCGCTGGAGACCGCCAGCATTCCGACCACACAGATGGACGTACCGAACAAGCTGCTTTCAATGTGCGGGATTAGAAAACGAACGAAAATGAGGGCATCATGACACGGAACAACACCGAGATTTTGTGCGGGTGGCAGCACATCCAGGCCGTAATACTGGCCGGGGGGCTGAGCCTGGCCTCCACCGCAATGGCCCACACGGATACGCCACCGGCTGACAACGTGGCAATGAACCCGCAAGCCTCCGGCAACATGTCCGCAATGATGCGCCCCGATGCGATGCCGCCCACGGGTGTCGTCGGCGGCATGCACCCGCCCGAGGGTGTTTTGATGCCGGTGTTCTCGTACATGAACATGGAGATGGACGGTAACCGCACCGGAACGCGGTCGCTGCCTACTTCGGGCGTGCTGGCGCAGTATCCGATCGCGCCGCTCAGCATGAGCATGAACATGGCGATGGTCGGTCTGATGTACGGTGTTACCGAGGACATCTCAGTGATGGCGATGCTGCCCTATGCCCACAAGACGATGAAGCACCAGACCCGCTTGGGCCAGACATTCAAGACCAGGGCACAGGGGTTCGGTGATCTTAAGATCATCGGTGGATATGATATCTACAAATCCGACGGGCAGGTGCTGGAACTGTCTCTTGGCCTAAGTCTTCCGACGGGCTCGATAGATGAGACCGACACCACGCCGGCCGGGCCGGACCAGCTGCTGCCCTACCCCATGCAACTGGGGTCTGGCACCTACGACCTGCTGCCGGGCGTCACCTACACGAGCCAGAACGCGGATTGGTCGTGGGGTGGTCAGCTGGGTGCCATGATCCGGATGGGTGAGAACGATGCGGGTTATACCTTGGGCAATGTCTATTCGGCAACGGTCTGGGGTGCACGGCGCTGGAATGACCGGTTCAGCTCCTCGTTGCGATTGGTCGGCGACATCGTCGAAAATATTGACGGCGTTGACGGGCGCCTGAATCCAGACATGGTGCCCACCGCCGACCCGACTCTGCGCGGCGGCCAGTTTCTCAGCATCGGGATCGGAGTGAATTACCTTGTGCCGAGATCGGGGGCTTTGGCGGGCACACGCCTGGGCATCGAGGGCGTGATCCCAGTGTATCAAGATTTGGATGGACCTCAGCTTGAACGCGAATACGCGGTCTCATTCGAGATCCGCAAGGCGTTCTGACCGTTCAGCCCTAAACCGACTGTAACCGGATAATCAGCGCCGCCGCGGCGGTCAGAACAACCACTGACACCGCAATCAGTAGCAGAGCAAAAATCACAGGTCCGCCCCGCCCGGGTACGCGGCGTGCCAGTTGGGCCGGAAATCCCGTACCATGGGTGATTTGGCTTTGCACGATTGATAGGTACAGCGGCAGCGCACCGACCAGCGTAGCGTACAGATAAACGCCCGAGATGTTCTCGAAATACGCGGAGCGCACCAGCGTTGGCCCAACCACCCGCAACGCCACTGCGCGGTCACCACCAAAAGATCCGAACCAATCAGCCGATAACGCGTAAATCAGCGCATGCAGCACGATGAACAGGGCAGCCCGAAGTTGCAAATCGATCAACAGATACCGGACCGGGATGGCCCCCTTGCCCCGCGCCCTTACCCCGACGGCAAAAAGAAAAAAGCTGAGATAGTTCACAGCGAACACGACAGGCAGCCCGTTCGTCACCACCTGGCGCAGAAACCGGCCCAACGCGGGACCGCCGTTCAGAAGGTGCGTCGCAAAGCCCGGCGTACGCAGAACGAAGGCCAGCAACAATGGTGCCAGGGCAAGACAGCTGACGATCAGCGTGTTCCGTGCAAACTGCCAAAACGGCATGTCGATTGCAAAGTATCTCTCCATTGCCTCCACCTTGCCAGCCATTCCGTTTCCCGTCGATCATTCAGAGTGAATCCTTGGCTGTTACTTGACTATTTGGTCCCTGATTGTCAGCAGGATTCTTGCCAACACTATTTTTTATATAACTTTTTTAATTTGTGATCTGACAACCATGAGTATTTGCCCTACTGACCAGAGCCCTGAGCATCGGTTCACAAGAAAATCGCCCTGCCCGCGCCTTCCGTGCAAGCCGTCTGAGATGGGCACCGGGATTGCAGATATCTTCCAGCCTTTCGAGGATGAGCAAAACCGAAGCCCCGCCGCTTTTGCCCCCATGTTTTGGCGGGCGTCTTGGAATACGGCGCATCGATGCCGATCATCGGAGCCAGTTTCTCAGTAAACTCTCCCTATGAGTGAGCGGGTATCGGGGTGCAGGTCATTATACTAAAAAACTGCCCATCTGACTGAATTGCGCTCATAATCAGGTTGTTTTGCTCGTTACATTTGTCGCTTTCCAAACTCACTATCACATCCGATAAGTACCCCTTATCATGTATAATTGATTTCCCTGCGAAACCGGCCCAGAATAGCGCCCATGACGACGCCCCAACCCTATCTGCCCGGCCCCTCCCCCGCCCTCTCCACTGCGGATCAGGAGGCCCTGACCGATCTCTATATCCGGGGCACGCCGGCCAATACGCTGCGGGCCTATGAGCGGGACTTGCTCTACATCACGGCGTGGAAGGCGGCGCGGTTCGGGGCGGCGCTGGACTGGCCGGAATCCGAGGCCACCGCCCTGGCGTTCCTGCTCGATCACGCCCGCGATCTTGGCGATGCGCCCGAGGAAGACATCGCGCGTCAGGCGGCCGAGGCGCAGATCGCGCAGGGATTGCGCAAATCGCTGGCCTGCCCTGCCCCGTCGACGCTGGACCGGCGCATCGCCTCGTGGCTCGCCTTTCATCGGATGAAGAACCTCTCCAGCCCTTTTGGCACACCGCAAGTCAAACAGGCTCGGTCCAAAGCCCGCCGCGCTGCCGCCCGGCCCCCGGCCCCGAAATCCGCCCATCCGATCACCCGCGATGTGCTCGAGCAATTGCTCGCCACCTGCCGCGGCACGCGCCGCGATTGCCGAGACCGGGCCATCCTGATGCTGGGCTGGGCGTCGGGTGGGCGGCGCCGGTCGGAACTGACCGGGCTGAGGCGCGAGGATGTGTCGCTCAAGGAATTCGGCGACAAAGGCCTCATCTGGCTGTCGTTGCTGGAGACCAAAACCACGGCCAAGGGTGAGACGCCACGTTTGGTGCTCAAGGGCCGTGCGGCGCAGGCGCTGAAACATTGGATCGAGGTTGGAAAGATCGCGGACGGCCCCCTGTTCCGCCCGATCTCCAAAGCCGACCGGGTGCTGAAACGTCGCCTGTCGCCGGATGCGATCTATCAGATCGTCCGGCACCGGCTGACACTGGCGGGCCTGCCGGACGGGTTCGCCTCGCCGCACGGGTTGCGCTCAGGCTTCCTGACCCAGGCTGCGCTCGACGGTGCCCCAATCCAGGCCGCCATGCGCCTGTCCCTGCACCGCTCGATGGCACAGGCGCAGAAATACTACGATGACGTCGATGTCGCCGAAAACCCGGCGACTGATCTATTGGGGTGAGCACATACTGCCTACTTAAAGAATTCCCAGCTTGAGGGAAACTCCGGCTGCTGTGCCTATGTCTTGTTTCCTGTCGCATCCGTTAACGTGGCCAGCGCGGAAACATGTCGCGGCAGGTCGCAGCGGGAATGCAGGATATCAACAATGATCACCGCGTCCGGCTGATCCAGGTAGACTAGGAAGTGCTCTCCCGCCCGTACATATCTGAGATCAGCTGCCTCCTCTACCAATATAGAACAGCTGCGGCTGGCCGCCCTGCCCTCCGTGATGGCCTGACAGCGCGCTATCAGTTCTTGTTCATAAAGATCGGCTTGATGCCGTCCAAACTTGTCGATGGTCCATCGGGCAATTTCCACCAGGCTGGCTTCAGCACGGCGTGTCAGTCGAAAGGGTTTGGTCACGCTTTGGTTCGTGCCCTTACAAAGGCACGACGGATCGCATCCGTACCGCCGCCTTCTGCCAGATCTCCTGCCTGAGCCTGGGCTACGCCCTCCTGCAGGCCTTGTCTGAGAGACACCAGTCCCGCCTCTTCCCGCTCCAGAAGACGAAGACCGGCGCGCAACGCTTCACTGGCGTTCTGATAGCGACCGGACGCAACCAGGTCCTGCACCAGTTGATCCTGCGTTTCTGTAAGTACGACATTGCGGGTTACCATGGCTTAAGCCTCCTGATTGGCAATATATGCCAACGGAGACTCCGGTTCAACAGTTGAAGCTTCCACAACCGTTAGCTTGATTAAGCTGGTCTTTTGGCTCACCGGGACCTCACAAATTGGTCTCTCCTAGTCGGAGCAATGCAGAAAGAAACTTGACATTCAGTATCAGGAAAGAGGCCTCATGTATCTCGGCTCGCCCTCGCTCAGCACCCCAATCACTGCAGGGAAGTGTGATCTCTCTATTAACTCTGAGCTGACGCCAGATGAACGTGAATAACTCGGATCGAGTCTGTGGACCCCAATCAATCTTATGACGGGAGACAATTGTGCTAAACGCCGCGCTCTATGTGAATCATACAATTTTACCCTGCGGTCAGGCCAAAACCATCGAGTTGAAGTTGTCGTATCTGGATATCATAAATGTCGAGATTGTGGGCAATACCAGAGATGTTGCCCTCGGGAATACGGCAACGTTGAGGCTCCATGACGTCAATGACCGGAATAGCCTGCAGGCCGGCCTGACAGAGCAAAAACGTGCCCACGGCCGTGGCTGGGTTAACCATCGCCCTTCCACATTCGTTGAGTCCTAACGCAGGACCGACCTCCCTGCCCCGAAATCCGCCCGTCCGATCACCCGCGATTTTCTCGAACAACAGACGGCCACCTGCCGCGGAACGTGCAAGAAACCCTGTGACCGGGCAATCCTGTACTGGGCTGGGCCTCGGGTAACCGGCGGCGTTCGTTGATCGCCGAGCTGTTTCGAGAAGATGTGTCGCTGAAGGAATACCACGACATTGGCCTAATCTGGCTGTCGCTGCTGGAAACAAAGACCACACGGTTGGGCCAGATCCCACAGGTTTCGCCTCGCCGCACGGGTTGCAATCCGGTTCCTATCCTAAGCCGCGCTCGATGAAGCCCCGATCCAGGCCACCATGAGCATGTCGCTGTACCGCTCGCTGGCACAGGTGTGGCGCTATTACGACGATTTCGAGATCTCCGATAGTCCCACGACAGGTTTTCTAGAGTAACTGATCTACCGACATACAAGCCGACACTGTGCTACATAGCGAATTTCATTTGGAAGTTATTGGTTCCGTGTGAGCTTGAGTAAAGTAGTGGAATGAAGCGCAATCAATCAATCTGCCTGTCTGCGCACGGCAAGGTTCAGATTGTTGTCGATTCAACAACTTTTGGATCAATTGCGGGTGGAAGACTTTCTAACAACCGAAGCTCTTAGACCTGCATTGGTAGCAGAAGTTCGTGTCGAATAAATCGACGAGATAGGACCAATGCAAGCATTTGAAACGGCACCTTGGCGATTAGTTGCCAAAAATTGCCAATTGGCAATTTTTCAACTTGGTCAACTTTGGTCGGAAATTGCCAATTGGCAATTTCCAGAATCAACGGGGGAAATCAATCGTCTTTTACAGCAAAGTGACTAAGCATGAAGGCAGTCAGAGCCTCATGCAGATCATCCTGGCTGGCGTCCGCTGGGAACTCTAGCACGATCTTTTTACCTTTGTGCATACAGGTCACCGCAGGCTTTTCAGGTGAAGATTGGAAAACCATCGGACTAGTTTTCTTCGAAACTGGGGGCTTCAATGCTGCCTTGAACACATTCATAACTTGTACGCCATCGCGGCCGACGCCATCCGCTGCCATCTGCTTTGCTGTTTCCAACAGCTTCTCGCGATCTTCGGGTCGGCCCAGAAATGGTTTTAGGGTACGGGCGTGCAATTCCTTGATCTCTCGGATGGACGGGAACGCTGCAACGATTTCATCCGGCAGTTTGGACAATTGCAGATAACGTGAAAGCCAGGCCTCACTGACCTCCAGCCTTGCTGCCATCGCCTTTTGCTTGCCGCCATAGTAGCGAGTCACAGCGTCCGAATAGTCTCTGGCACGTTCATAGTCAGAGATATCCTCCCGA
Source organism: Ruegeria sp. Alg231-54 (assembly GCF_900143525.1). Taxonomy (GTDB): domain Bacteria; phylum Pseudomonadota; class Alphaproteobacteria; order Rhodobacterales; family Rhodobacteraceae; genus Ruegeria. The sequence continues at coordinate 70,919 of NZ_FREZ01000024.1, forward strand.
TCCCGATTTTCGATATCACCAAGCCGGAACGCTTCCTCATCCGTCAGTTCCCGTAAATCTACCAGATAGCGAAACTGAGGATAGTTATTGGCACGTAGCCATTTGATCGCGAAATGCCGCCGAGCACCGCAGATTACCTCATACGGTTGGTCCGGATCGCTTGTCTTGCGTACGATAGCCGGAAACTCCTGTCGACCCTGGCTACGGATACCGTCGATCAGATCCCGGCAATTGTCTTCAGTCAGTAGCTCATAGGCGCGGTTATGTCGTTTCCACATACGGCATTCCTCGGGATCGACCCATCTCAGAGACTTCTCCTCGACATCTCCCGATGCCCGTTCAGCCACCCTGTTTGAGCGATTTAGAAATCGAGCACCGGCGCGTTCTGCTTTGGGAGCAGGACCGCTATCGAGACCGCTTAGCACGTCATCGAAAATTGCGTCATGTTTCTTGCTCATAGCACGCCCTCCTTGCGCAATGCTCCATGGTGGCTGGGCCAAGTTTTGCGCATTAAAACCTCAACCTCACGTCCCACCGCATCCAGATAGGCTCGGCAGCGTTTATGGGTCTCTGTCCTGGCCGCAGGTCCCGTGATCTCGTACACGGTGCTTAAGTTCGCTGTAGCATTATCAATCTCGGCACTGTCCTTCAGAACAGTTGCCAACATGTCTTGTGGAAACACCGCGTCCATCATTCGCTTGATTGCTGCGTGGGCAGATTTGTTATCATTCATCTTGGTTGCGAGAATCTTGACAAATGCATAGTCACGAGCACCGCCATGTTGCGCCAACTCGCTCAACGTAGCGCCCATCATTTTGAGAAAATGTGCAGTGGATCCGAAGTCGATATTGTTCGGCGGGGCAGGGATCACCATCGCGTTCGCTGCACGTAACACTGAAAGAGAAATCATCCCCAACGCAGGTGGCGGGTCCAGAAGAATGACGTCGAACTGATCCGCAATGGTGTTGATCCCATCGCGCAAACGATCCAGCACGAAAACTTGATCCCTGGCCATCCGTGCTGCGAACTCATACTCGGCGTCGTATAGGCCAAGGTTTGCAGGGATTAACGCAATGCCTGGCCAATAGGTAGCGCGCAGTGCATAATGAAGTGTCTGCGGACCGCCATGCTGAAAGAATGGGTAGAGCGTATCTTCGGTCTCATCGACGTCAATGTCAGGGTTAAGGCCAAAGATTGAAGTCGTTGAGGCTTGGCTGTCGCAATCGATGACGCAAACTCGATATCCCTTGAGTGCCAGGAATTGGGCAAGATGGGTTGTAACTGTCGATTTTCCAACGCCACCTTTGAATGACTGAACTGATAAAACCAGTGTCGGATCATCTGCCGTGCGATAGGGTAAGGTGCCGAACACTTCCCGCATCCGATTTATGTCAGACAGCGAGTACCCGGTCCTTCTCCCCGTGACAGGGTCTTTTTCTGGCTCTGGCAAGCGGCCGTCCGCCTCCGCGTCGCGGATCAGCTTTTCCGACCGACCTACCATTTCGGCGGCAGAACGAACGTTGAAATTCAAGTTTAGCGTTTTTTCAGTGCCGGGGGAGAATACCCGGTCACGCAATCGCTCCATCACAGTACTGGCTCGATCAGATAGTTGCTCAATCTCATCCAGCCCAACTGGGGGTAAAGGGGAAGTGGTCATGGTTTTTTTGTCCTGTAGAAATCTGCCTTTTTTGAATCATGCCCGGTTTGGTGAATCGGCTCAAGTGCGGTATTTGAAGCCGATTGCCTAAAAAAACGGAAATTCCGAGGAAAGTGCTACAGGAACGGAAATTTGGACCAAACGTGGGGCTTTGGTAACACTATCTTAACGCAGAATGGGCGAAGCGGATAAAATTGATGTTCCACATAGCCACTAGGTACCAATCCCCCAATATCCAAATAAAATAAACAATCTTGTTCAAGATTCATGGATTCAATTGTTCATACTAGTATATTATCATTAATATCAATAGCTTGAGTACTAATTCCCTTACATATCGGGCGCAAACTCATACGGATCGGGGTGCTTTGCCATACGTATTGGATGCTTAGAACTTACATATCGGGACGGGTCTAAATCCTACTTTTGGGGATAGCTTGAGTGATTCGAAAAACCCTTGTTTTATTGGGGTTTGTGAGAGTCCTTTCGAATCACTCGAAACTCAGTTCCGATTCGAAAAATTACAGATTGGGTGCTGGACCGGGGCAAGGGTGCTGTCTATACTTACATCATACGCCATACAAAAGTAAGAATTAGGTGTTGGGCAGAACATGTCAAAAAAACCATATCGCACTTTGGACGCACGTCCAAATTCTGAGAGCCTGATTAAGCCTGGTGAACTGGTGGATGTGATTGAAGTCACGCCGCTGACGCTGAATGATCGGCGGATTTATAATCAGCTTTTGGAGAACGCGTGGGATGCGATCGACAAGCCCGTCAGCCATGTGATCCAGAAATCTATGCTGCGCGGGTCGCATAACTCTAACGACCGGGTAGGGGAGTCAATTGAGCGGTTGATGTCCGCCATCGTGAAAGTGGAAGTTGAATGGGATGGCGAACCCGCGGTCGAGCGGGTTCAGTTGTTGGGTGGGAACGTGGAGATGGTGCGAAGCGACGGACTAATTGAATACGAAATCCCGGCGCGGCTGCGCAAAATTATTTCCAATTCGACGGTTTTTGCCCGTTTACAGCGCGAGATCATGTTCGCGCTGAGTTCGAAATATGCACTAACTCTTTATGAGATCGTGCAGAAACGCGGGAATTTACGCTGGCGTTCATCCGAGAAGTTTTCTGTCGACGATCTACGTGGAATTCTGGGTGTGCCTAAGGGTAAGTTAACTAATTGGAGCAACCTTAAACTGCGCGCGATCGAGCCAGCAATGGCTGAGGTCAACGCGCTATCGGACTACATGGTGGCAATCGATCCGATTAAGACCGGACGCCGCGTAACCCACGTCGAATTGCGCTGGTGGAAAAAGGACGGAGAAGGGCAGGGGGCCGCTGAACGCGCTCTAAAGTTTTCCTCCGTCGGACGTAAGGTTAAAGCTCAAGGGCAAAAAGAAAATGTTCAAGTGCCTGTTGCTCCTACCGTCAAGCCGCGCCCGGCCTGGCTAGAAAAAAGTGGTGATGCCTTAAAGACCGAAACCTACGAGACCGCGCGTCTGCGCCATCCCGGGTATGATATCTATTATATTGAAGGCCAATGGCGTGAATGGTCAGCGAGAATGGAGCCACCCAAAGACCCTGACCGTGCATTTCTCGCGTATTTCCGGAAATATGCTGAAGCTAATCCGATTTGAGCCTCTTTCGGTTGAAAGCAGAGAGTAGAGTCCGCAATCAACACCCGCAAAACGCCCTTTTTCTACTACTGCTTCAGAAAACAAACGTCGGCAGACCACAATGCTGCGCACAATATCATTTGTCGGAGCACGGCGGTCATTACCATGGAAGAAAGGCATCGGCTCTCCGTTGAAGCGAGAAGTAGAAGGGAGATGGGATGGCCAGGGCAAGCCCGCTTACCCTGGCCCGGCACTTTCAATTAGGCACCGCAGACCGCGTGGCGGTCGGCGAGCGCTGTTCTTTCCCCGGCAATCAACCAACGCTTAATGCAATGTCCGAGAGGAGATGTGAAGCGTCGTGATGATAAGCCCGTCCAAACACATCTTGAATGTTTTTAATGCGATAGGCTGCAGGTACCGGCTTCTCCCAAAGCTCTTCATTCAATGTCGTCAAAGATGACCAACTATTGTCGGCAGGACACAGGTACAAGGACTTGGATGTTCAAGTCAGAAGGAGTGTTAATGTGGAATTGTCACCTGAGGGAGTAACACATGAAAGTTTGCGGATGTGAGATTTCGGCGAAGGAGGTTCGGCTAGCCGTGGTCTACTTGAATGATGAAGACAGCTTGAAGATGCTCCGACTGAAGACCACACGAATAGAGCTCGAAGATGACACATCACAGGCCGATCTCCATTCCTTCTTGTCGGATCTTCAAGAGTTTTCCCGAGAACACGAAATAGATACCTTTGTGATCAAAACCCGCGCCAAGAAAGGTCGTATGGCAGGTGGAGCGGTATCTTTCAAAATCGAAACTCTGATTCAACTCGTCGAGGGATGTCACACTACGTTCGTCAATCCGGTGGCACTCTCTCACTTTGCTAAGAAAGACGTCGAAAAATATCCTGAGAAGCTGCCCGTCTATTTGAAGAACGCCTTCCTTGCCGGTGCTTATGCTTTGGCGAAGGGATAAACTCCAACTTTGCTAAGTTGGTGTTTAGGTCAGGAAGATTGTCCAGTGATCAGTATGCCCCATAGATGTACTGGGATGTCCCCGGTTTTTTTAGAGTGCAGCTCTGGTATTGCCCATGACAGAGCCTTTGGTCGCTGCTACAGGATTTCTGGAGAGGGCAGGGGGGCGTTGCGTGATGGCTCCTGATTTTGATGGCTGAGACTGTTCTGAAGACTGGGATCACGACATATGGCAAAGAAGCCTCTGAACGCGAAGAACCTGGCGGCGCTTGGCGCGGATCGGTTGGCCGCGCTCCTGCTTGAGATAACCAAGGGCAATGCCAGCGCCAAACGGCGGCTGCGTCTCGAGTTGGCGGGGGAAGACGGGCCGGCCCAGGCCGCGGTCGAGATTCGCAAGCGCCTGACGACCCTCGCCGGATCTCAGGCTTTCATAGACTGGCAGGGCCGCAATGCATTTGCAGCTGATCTTGACGGCCAGCGCCGCGCCATCGTGGAACAGGTCGGACGGAAGGATCCAAAGATCGCCTGGGATCTGATCTGGCAGTTCGTCGCCCTGGCCAATGGGATTTATGAGAGATGTGACGACAGCACCGGTCGGGTGCAGGGTGTCTTTCACACCGCCTGTGAGGATCTGATTGATCTGGCAGAATCCGCCGCACCAGATCCGGTAGAACTGGCAGACAGGCTGGCGGAGGCGCTGAGCGATGACGACTATGGGCATTACCCGGCTCTGATTTCGGGTCTGGCTCCGACTCTGGGGCCGAGCGGGTTGCGTCATCTGAAGTCACGGATCAGTGCGCCTGGGGTGGATGGACCTGACATTTATGTTCTGCGTCATGCCCTGGAGCAGATCGCAGATGCCGAAGGTGACGTGGATGGGTACATTGCACAACACAACTCCCGGGCGCGCAAAGTTCCCCAGATCGCCGCGCAGATCGCGCACCGCCTGCTGAAGGCTGGCCGGGTGGATGAGGCCTGGGCAGCGATCAACGCTGCTGATCCGGGTGGTGGCGACCGCGATGAATACGACTGGGAGGAAACGCGCATTGGCATACTGAACGCCATGGGGCGACAGGATGAGGCACAGAGCTTTCGCTGGCAATGTTTTACTCAAAGCCTGTCGTTGGATCATTTACGTGCCTATCTGAAACAGCTTCCGGATTTTGAGGATGTCGAGGCGGAAGAGCGTGCAATGCGACACGTAATCGGATTTCCCGATGTCCATATGGCGCTGCAATTCCTGATCCTCTGGAATTCGCTGGATCATGCGGCAAAGTTGGTCCGCGCGCGCGCCGGGGCAATCGATGGAGATTACTACGAACTTCTGAGCCCAGCGGCTGATGCGCTGGACGCTCGTGACCCGTTGGCGGCGACCCTGCTAAGACGCGCCATGATAGATTTCACGCTCCAGGCAGCGCGGTCAAAACGCTATCGCCATGCGGCTCGTCATTTACAGGAATGTAAAAACTTGGCCGACCGTATCGCGTCTTTTGCGCCCCACATAGATCACGCAACCTATGTCAACCACTTGCGGCGCGACCACTTAAGAAAGTCGGCATTCTGGGACAAGGTTGGGGGCAAATGAGTGGCAGTCGCTAGATCCGCCCCAGGCGAGATCTCCGCAATCGGGCGGCGCCAAAAAACTGGCTTTCCTGGACCCATCGCTCAGCCTGAAGGGCGGATACCGGCCATTCGCTGCGTCCGCGATGGTTCCTTTGTGGAAGTGAAAAAGCCGACGTTTAAAATTATGTAATCGCCGTTTACAGCGCCGAGTCAAAAGCCAGGTTTATGATGCGCAGAAAACCGACTTTGCAAAGTAAAGGGACGAGCCCCAGAGTCATCTTCAAACAAAGACCCCAAGGACCAGGCTCGCAAACAGTTTTCCCAACTAGGAACAGCAGTCTCATAGGTCTGTGTTAAAGAACGCATAGACCAGCAAACCAGAGATTTCCGCCTTTTGTGAAATCCTTTCCAGGGGTGTTTCACCATGCGGTCTGAATACTTCTAATGCGTGATCGCCTGAACGCAGCCGAATGTGATTGAACCGGTTTGCCAAACCCTGAAAGAGATGAGTGAATCCATGCCCACGTTCAGGATTGTCGTACCGCGAAACACCATCTGTGACGATGAGTTTCAGCGCTCGCCCCGCGTCATCCAAATTCCTGAACTTTTTAGAGTTGCGCATGCTCGCTAGCGCACCTCGACCCTGATCTGCGACTACGATTTCCAGACCTTTCTCACCAAGGTGAAAGGCAGCTATTGCACCTTTGGTCTCTCCAGCATGCTCAAGAATGTTGGAACGAAATTCGCTGAAGGTAGCCATGATTGCATTCTTCGTTCGTTTGCCGAAACCTCCAGACTTGCACACAGAAGAAACCCGTATCAGAAAACCAGTCCATTGAGTTTCGTCGTCAAGTTGGTCTCCGCAGATCCAACCTGTCGTGATTCCCGTTCTCTGTTCCTGTGTTCTTTGAGACTTCAGGTCAGCCAGAACCTCGTCAAATTTGTCGGCAACCAACCAATCTAAGCTTGCCCATATTGGATCTTTCCAGCTCAGCGCAGTAAAGGCTGTTTCAATAAAGGCACCCATGCGGTGTACCCTGACTTGGCCTATGTCAGAGACCTTTATTCGAGAGCGCTCAACGCCTAGGGCTAGGTCGTCTAGCAGCGCGAAATCCAGTGAAAGCTCATTTGGACGCATCTATTGCTAACTCAAAAGGTGCTGTTGGTGAGTATTCGTGAACGCGCTGCCACTTCTAGTATGTTGTGCTGAAGAAGGGAATCGATACTAATTTCGTCCGGCGTCTTGACCGATTTCCAACCCAGGCCGAGATTCGACGTGCGGATCGCGAACTTCCGGTGCATAGTTTTCATGAACGCATTAGTATCGATATAGACGGTGTTTCGGTAATGAGCTGCAAGCTCTGGTAAAAGCTTTTGATCGCCACGCAAGACTAGATCGAGTGGTCTGTCAATCGATTTAGCTAGACTGATTAGATGATCAATATGTCGACGTCTAACCGAACTTCGTCCTGCGCCGGTTGTGAACTCGTAAGCGATTGTTTGTATCTCAGGCCTCTTTGATACGAACTCAACCCAGCGTTCAGAATCAGTGGCAGTAACTATATGGGGATGCAGTGCACACGGGATCCCTGCCTCTAAGAATTCTGACTGCACGAGAGCAATGCGCTTCATGGCGCTAAAATCACTTGGCCTTGGTTGATCACAGAACAGGCTGAAATTGGGAGGCGTGACAAGAGAAATTCCGAGGCAAGCAAGCTCACGGAGTAGCTCTCGGCGCTTTTCGCGACCCAAACTCCACCACGGTTCCACCCACTTGTCCTGTTCAATTCCGGTCACAATAACCTTTGTTCCTGGATAGAACCTCATTGCCTCTGCGAGTTCCGCATAGCTATGGTAGCGCAGCTGTCCTGATTTGAGCTGGACTATTTCTCGAAGTTTGACAGCGACGATTTCAGACGAGACATTCGATCTTCGAATTTTTCTGTGGGCAAGAAGTGGTGCGGTTCCAGCCAGTGATTGCTGTTTAAGGGGTTTCGTTCTTGGTACGTTTGCCAGGTCAAAACCCGCGATCTCTCGCGTCTGGGCAACAAACTCAGGATTGTTTCGACAGACGGTCTGGCAACCCTCCTTTCCGCCGCAACAATGCATGTAACAATGCCCGCCAAGTTGCGTCGCAATACCACCGCATCTTTCGAAGTCCGCACAATCGTTACAGAAGATACTTATCTCCCACCTGTCCGGGTCGTGTGTTAGCTTTTTGATCGAAGGAAGTTCTAGCTTTTTGGCACCAAATCCGTTCATCAACACAGATTCACCTCGACAGTCCCCGAAAGCGGATTCACCTTTGATATGTTCGCCTCGGCGATGCCACTGTTACTCACTATGTGCGACACCACGTCGGGCGGCGGGGTTTCAACGCGAAAAACAGTGTCAGATCCTTGGGTTCCGAGTAACGTCGTACCATCCATTTCAATATTGACCGTGTCGCCAGCACAGAGATCCGCGTTTTGCTTTGGTTCGGCGACGAACTGCCTCGGGCAAGCCTCAGGTGTTTCATCAAAAAGGTCGGCTGTCGAAACTTCTTTCATCGCGTTGTCGACGTGTTTCGTGAAGGTCTTTTGTGCTCTTTTTTGAAGGTTCGTGCCCATTTATCACCATGCAGGACGATATGTTTTCGCCCTCCCCTTTGTAATTTCCATAAGTACGCCGCGCTCTACCAACGACTTAAGTCGATTGTTCCAGGCAGTAGGTTTTTCTAATTCTTCTTGCGCGCCATATGTGACGGCTAAGCTTCCCGCGTCGGCCTCACCTTCCTTTGCAACAAACTCGAAAGTACGAGCATGCTTCGGATCAAGGTCGCCAAACAAACGAGGGCATGAAATGGTTTCGGCGGCATTACAGTTGCAAAGAATGACAGCGTCGCGCCTTGCTTCAGTTAAGACGGCGAACTCCTCTTCAACTTCCGGCATGACATTTGCAAAAACCGGATACCAATTGGAACTCCGAGCACGCATGTGATCCTTCAAAGCGAAGACGCTTTCGCGAAGAAAGCTTGCGGTAGCCAATTCAACTTCTACGAAATCCACCAGCAAGACTGACGGAGTTGGCGGAGCCACCTTGCAGTCATCGAGGAGTTTCATGAACACCTGTTGACCCAAGGTCGCTCCTGCAAGCACACCGTCTACGGCATATTGTTGCATTCCTAACTTCACGACTCATCCTTCTCACTGATGTCAGTGAGATAAATGATTGATCCGCGATTGTCAAGCTATCGCCCACACGATGCGCACCATGCCGCGTTCGCAACAAGGCACACTGTTCGCTTAGTTCATTGAGACATATTGTGGTTGACTCCAGCCCGGCTCGTACGACATCTTGTATCCGCGTTTCAGAGCATAAGGCAGCGCCTGGCGTCTTGTTTCACGTCTGCCATATATAACCGGCACTGGGTCGAGCAGCCCGGGGAAGGCCGAGGCAACTTTACGCCGGAGAGTGTAATGCCAGACTTTAATCCGAAAAGCACGCCTGCGGGCGATCAAGATCATTTGTTAGAAGTCTACGAAAAGGAAGTCGAAGTCGAATATCGCGACGAACGATATAGAGTCCGAGATAACGGTGCAGTGTACCGCTTAAACCAATATCGTCAGCGTGCTCGACCTTTAGATAAAAAGTGGACATTTGGCCGACAGAATCAAACCACCGGTTACCACCTTATCGCTGGGGTGCAGGTCCATCGAATTGTCTGTTCGGCCTTTCATGGTCGGCCGCCGACAGATCAGCATGTAGTCGATCATATCGACACGAACCGTGCCAATAACCGGCCTGAGAATTTGCGGTGGCTCACACGGTTGGAGAATGCCCTGCTAAACGAGATAACCGCCAGAAGAATAGAGCTGGTCTATGGGTCAATCGAAGCCTTTCTCACCGACCCGGGGGCGATTCAGAGCGATAAGGTGTTCCCGGATGTGTCTTGGATGCGAACCGTAACGAAGGAAGAAGCCGAACGAACAAAGTCGCGCTTCCAGGAATGGGCTCAGAGCGGATCGGTCCCAAGTGGCGGTGCTGTTGGCGAATGGCTGTATGGCACACGCGAACGAGCCGATTTCGAACCAGAGCCGGAGGAATACGAGTCTCTGACGCCATCGGTTGTGCAGGTCAAATGGCGAGTTCCGACGGAGTTTCCGGAATGCCCCGAAGCGGTGTTAGAGGACGCTCTCACGCAATACGCTATCAACCTAGATTTTGGTAAGGTGTTCGCCAGAAATGACATCTACCAGAGCTTGGTTGTCCAACGTTCACTCACGGACGATGCCTTGGTTGTCTTGACCCATAACCCCGGTTCGGATGCAATTAAGCACTGGGCGGTGGCCCACGTAACCATTCACGGGGAGCTTTTCTACCATCGCAGCGAATACCAGTTCTTCACATTGCAGGGCGCGCTCAAACACTTCTGCGAACTTACTGGCGACGATTACAACGATTGCATGGATGATTACTGCTAATCAGTCACAACATAAACGCGCGGGCCGCTTTAACCCGCGCGTGTCAACGGATTGTCCAGCCCGTTCAACCGCCCGCTAATGCTTGCTTTAGCCCGCGCCGGTTGGGGCCCAACCCCGGCGTCCGTTCAGACGCTGTGTGGCTCGCTCAGGCCTAATCAGTCAAATCCAACATATCGGCGGAACCAAATGGCTACGCGCAATATATGCCTATTTGCGCCCGCGACTCACTTGCAACATGGGGTGGAAATGTGCGAACTTCATAGCAACATTTGAGAGCCTCGCGAGGGCAATAATGAGCGTCCGCGCAGACATAACTTATTCGATGCACAAATGGAGCGATCAGTCGCAAAACAGCGCTTTGCATAACGCGGAAAAAACATCCCGTTCGACCAAAGATCGTTTGTACGCGTTCTTGGCGCTTGGTGCGATAAAAGGTGTTGGTTCTAAAACCCTGAATTCGATAAAAAACAACGGACGTACTTTTCACGAGGTCTTAGAGACAGATAATACCGACGAAGCCTTGGGCTATCTTCGACATCATGGCGCGCGACTTTCTGGCCAATCTGGTTCTAGCTGGCAGGAAGTCCGTGATAAGGCGTTAACCCGAGCCAGGTCCTTGTTAGACACGTTTTCTCGGGATGACATTACCGTTTTGTTCTCGGATGATGATCAGTTTCCTCGGTCGCTTTTTTGTTTATCTAGTCCACCTCCTTGGCTGTTTGTACAAGGTTCGGTGGACGTCCTTTCCCGGCCATCTATGACCGTCGTTGGGACCAGAGAGCCTTCAGATGGTGGCATGTGGTTGTGCCAATACGTAGGGTACTGTCTAAAGGCTTGGGGTGTGCCCACTGTGAGTGGCTTAGCCGATGGCATTGACCAGACTATCCACGAGGCATCGCTGCGAGAAGGCGTACCAACAATCGCGTTTCTTGGAACGGGTATTTTGAATGACTATCCGCGTGGTTCAGAGTTCCTCCGCAAACAAATAATCGAAGCCGGAGGAGCCGTCGTCTCGGAATATTTGCCGAGCGAAAGCTATAGTAAATCAAGTTTTGTGCAAAGAAACAGATTGCAAGCAGCCTTGGGTAAAGTTCTGGTGCCGGTAGAATGGGCACCGCGTAGTGGGACCGCACATACAGTTCGTTTCGCACGCGATCTAAGGCGCCCAATTGCAGGATTGACTTTACCAAGCTGGGACAAAACAAAAGTTCGTTTTCCCGATCAAGAAGGCCATATTTTCACGCTTCCCGATGAAGGCGAAGCTTTCAAGGATTTTGTCGCTCAATGCCTAGAAGCCGAATATTACGTGCCCGAATCTCAAAAACCTCAGATGGAGCTTTTTGAGGAATAATGGCAGGACTAAAGGGTGTAATCTTCTCGCTGAGAGGAGTGCTTGTTCAAAGGCAGTTCAACACGCCATTGTTTGAGCGGACTGTGCAATTAATTTCGTTTTTGCACTCCAGAGGAATCAAGACCGTATTTGCTTCGAATAGTCATTGGGTCTTACAGCCGAGCGAGAAACCATTTGAGGAGTTGATTAACGAACGCCTTGGGGAACAAACGTTCTACTATGGTGGCCAAAACATGGACTACAAGCCGAGAGCTAAAGCGATCCAAGACATCTTGGCTGCCGAAGGTTGGCAGCACAACGAAGTAGTCTACGTTGGAAACACTACCGACGACATGAAGACTGCGAACAACGGAAGGGTTCTGTTCCTAAATGCACTTTGGCACGGAGAAGAAAACCCATATGGCTTTCAATTTGCGTCACCGGAGGATGTGGGGCGCTTTTTAGACTGTTTATGCTTGCGGCTCACGGATTGGTTTTGGGCCATCGAGGACAATGATCTTCGCGCGTATGCCTTAGGTCCGTATTCAACGTTGTCAGCACGTTACAAGGCGGCATTTGACTACAGCCAAGGAGCAAAAGATACAGCAAAATTTGGCATCGATGATGACGAGTTTTGGGGACGCTTGCTTGCGGCTCGAGTATATTTGTCAGGTCTAGTCGATGAAATTGACTACGTTACATGTTACCCCGGACATTCAATAACTTCAGGGCCGCCACAAGTTGAAAGTGCATTGAGCATTCTCGCAGGCACTGTTCGAAAAAAGTTTCTGCCCGATCTGATCCAACGGCATACAACCGCGACCAAATCTCAAACTGCCCGCACGGCAAATGTTGCCGTGGATGTTGCTAACCAATTGAATACTATCAAACTGAACCGAAAACCGCGAAAAGGTATCGGCAAGGAGCCATATAAGAACCCGGTGTCGCTACGAGGGAAAACCATCCTCGTCGTGGATGATTTTTGTACGTCTGGGAATTCATTTGAGGGAGCAAGAGCCTATTTCCAAGCGGCAGGTGCTAAAATGATTGGATTAGCTTGGCTAAAAACCATCAACAGCAACTACAATGCCATTTACGGTGGCACGCCTGTTGCAGATCCTTACAGTGCAACAGGTAGCTTTTCTGGGGTTCCAACAACTTCTTATCCTTATGCAAACTCAATCAAGAGTCACATGGCCATGTACGACTTGGCGAAAACCTATGAGGATTATCAAAACTGGGCTTGGGGGATTTAATACTAAGGTCCGCAAGCTGAACTCGATAAGGCCTGCTTTTCCCAACCTCCCCAATAATCCTTGAGCGATTTGCAAAATCTGCTTGGTCCTATGCTCCGTAAAGTTCAACATTTGTCAGGTTTTGCGGTCGTGGCGAATGTCCGGAATGCGTGCTGCTAACGCAGCGTACAGCATATAGGTAGAATGCAGCTATGGGCCGTATGCCTGCTGCGACTGAAGCGGCGAACTAAATCTCGACGGGCAGTTCTCTAGCATCGTTTTCAGCGAGGCGGTCCGCAAGTTCCTTTCTCTTCGCCAAAGTCTCGTAAAATTCTTGCGCCTCAATGTCGGTATGAAAATCTGCGTCAGGCGCCAAACGCTGCACAGCCTCTTCGACCTCCGATAGCGTCACCCGGAAGAACTCCTTGCGCATATTTGCCGCATTTATCCGTTGTGCGGCGAATTCAGTGTGCAAAGCTGCTTCAAGTGCTGGGGCTTCTTCTGAAAATATCATAGCATGTGTATCGAACAAAAAGGGCACTGAAGCATCGCCCAACTCGCGAACACGGTCAGTGGGATCAAGCCGTCTTGTTAGGCCAATCTTCACAACATCATCGCCGAACGAACCGATATTTGAAATGACGTAGACGAACCCACTCTTGGTTTTTTCAGCCATTGCTTGCGCTCGTTCAGTTTTTGCGTGGGCCTCAGCCAAGAGATTCTCCAGCTCTTGGATTTTTGCGCGATGTGCGTCAGAGGTCACAACGCCAAGTTCCGCCCGCGCTTTTTCCAAAAGCTGCTGGTAACGAACCTCTTCTTTTTGTGCGGCATTGGCTTCTTGCAAGAGACGCTTCTCTTCTCGCTCTAGGCGTGATGCCTCTGCGCGTTCATCACGTTCCAGCTTCAATTTCTCCCGATATTCGTGCGTAAGGCGTAGTTCTCGCAACTTGGCTCGTAAGTAGTCCTCGGAAATGATGACATTGTTAGACGCATTCAGCTTGTCAATAGCGTCACGCGCTCGAACAATCCGCTTTTCCATCGCTTGTACGTTGTTCCAACGGGTATTTGCTATCGCCGCCTCGCATTCATTATTAAAGGCCCGCAACGTGATACGAACTGCGCGATTTATCATTATTTCGCCCTTCTTCACACTACCATCAACGGTCCATTCCTTGGTGCCAAAGACAGCCGTTTTACGTTTAACCATGTCCTTTTGATCATCGCGGGTATCTTTAGTCGCCGCTTTGAATGTTTCACTATCACCAAAATCAAAATGAGGTTCGTAGACCCCAAGTTCTGCCAGTGCCAGTTTTTCGTCGAAGATCGCAAGTTCACTTTTTAGCCTGTCGTAGATGACCCGCTTTTCTTTATAGCTTTCTTGCAGTTCGCGGATGTTATCTTGTGTTGCGCGGGCCTCACCGTTTAGCTTGGAGACCTTTGATTGAGCTTCATCAACTTGGTTTTGACCAAGAGCTTTGAGCCGCTCTACTTCGGCTTCCATATCAACTATTGCGGCGTAGCGTTCCAGCGTTTTGTTGTGCTCAGCTAGAGTGGTTTCTGCCCTTTGATTGGCTTCATCTTGAGCTTTTTTCAATTCAGCGAGGCAGTTTTCATTTAGCTCATCTAAGTCTTTCTCTGCCTTTTCGGATGTTGCCAGCGCGGACTTTTTGGCTCGACGTAAGCGAATGTAAAAAACTGGTGACGAAAGCGCCAACAAAATTAGTAAGACTACAAATAATATGGAGATAAAATTCTGTGTTTGTTCCATGGCCTCATGGAAGCATTGTCGCGCTGATCATGCAACCTGCGATAGCGGTGCGCGGGGCGCTGACGGGAGCGAGCTTGCCGCATAGGCGTTCGCGTTCTTACAGTTTGGCGCCTTTACCCATCTGAAACTCCGTTGTGATGTTCTGGGCAAATCCCGCGACTTCAGCTCGTGACCGCGTGCTAGTCGGACGCCGGCACGCTGGCCTCCGACCCGAACCAATCACGTCCTTTCTCCCTTCGGCCCGGGTAGCGGTGAATCTGTCTCATCCGAGCCAGCTTTAACCGCGGCCACAAGTCGCCTGCCCATGGTTGTTTCGGCCCTTCGGGTAACGCCCGTTCGCTTCGCCTTTTGCAATAGGTCTGGGAGATCCGCGCGAGGCGCGCGGCACGCATTGATTATTGGACAGGGCAGGGGATTGACGCGCTAAAGCGCGCTCACCCCGGCCCTGGCATTGTCCAATAGTGGGGCTGCTGTGACCGGCAGGCCGGTCCCATCATCCCGATCGCATTCAGTTTTATTGCATCGAACTCCGCTGTCTCTCGCCTTCGGCTCGAACGYGGAGTTCGAACATTTTTCATTTATATGTCCTGAATACGCTCTAATCCGCCCGCATCCTGCGTCGGGCCGGTCAAGAGGCAAGCGCCGCGCKGTGCGCGTCGTCTCCACGTCAAAAAACCCGGTTCCTCCCACGCGCAAGCGCGCGGTTCCCTCCCATTTTTTTGCCGCTCCGACCCCATGACAGTCCCGCCCCAGGCCACAGGCTGGGCTTTGCCCACCCTGTTCTGCCAGCCGATAGATGTGGTCCATCTATCAGCTAACAGAACAGAGAGGCCGCGCCCATTGGCGGAAAGCTGGGAAACACCGGCAACCGCATCGCCACGATAAGGAGACGCCACGAATGGCTGATTTTGATATTGATATCACTGCAACCTATTCACCCGAGGACAACAAAATCCGTTTGTATGCAGCGGAGCGATTGGACGCCGAAACCTTCCAGCAGGTCAAAGCCGCAGGCTTCAAGTGGGCACCTAAACAGGAATTGTTTGTTGCCCCTATGTGGACCGTCGCCCGCGAAAACCTTGCACTTGAATTGGCAGGCGAGATTGAACCCGAAGAAACCACACTTGCCGAACGGGCGCAGATTAAAGCGGAACGCCTGGACGGGATCGCAGAGAAGCGCGCAGAACAGGCAAACGCATTTCACCGGGCCGCTGACGAACTGTCCCGCGCATTCGAATTTGGTCAGCCTATCCTTGTCGGGCATCACTCCGAGCGCAAAGCCCGCAAGACTCAAGAGCGGATGCACAACGCAATGGACAAAGCCGTTAAAGCTCATGGCGCTATCGGTTATTGGCAATATCGCGCGGCAGGTGTCGAGCGTCATGCAAACCGGAAGAATGACCCCAAGGTGCGCGCGCGCCGGATCAAGAAACTACTGGCCGAGCTGCGCGACCTTCAGCGCCGGTTGAACGCTGCGCATAAAGCCTTGGCAATGTGGGAGAGCGCGACCACTGACAAGCAAATCAGCTTCATTCTGGGCCGCAGCCCTTCGGTGCCTTATGGTCTCTATTCGGCAGTCGCAGACGGCAAGACCACACCGGCAGAGGCCCGCGCGCAGTGCATCGAGGCTGCAAAACGCACTATCGAGAATGACAACCTGTCCCGCTGGATCACTCACACCTTGAACCGCCTTTCATATGAACGCGAAATGCTGGGCGATGTACCACGCTTTGAAGGTGAGATTACGCCGACCCTGTTGCAAATGTTTGTCCGCGAACACGGCGCAGACAAACCGAAGGGGAATAAGGTCGATGACGATCTGTTTTCTGTGGAATGTGACGCCCCGTTGCCCGCTCATGTGGCCGATGGCAGCACCGTCGAGCTATCCGCCGACGAGTGGCGCGACTTGATGCAGTCTTGCGGATACGTCCCGCCCGAAAAGAAACCGGCAAAACCGCCTATTCTGAATTTCAAAGCGCAGAGCGGCAAATTTTTGGTTCGTAACCCGTGGGATAGAACAGTCGAGTTTGTTCCACAGGTGGAAATGACCAAAGCGGAATTTGCCAAAATTGGCACCGACTACAGGGGAACGCGGCTTTCAGCTTGTGGCGCTTTCCGGGTGCGGATCGCACCGAACCCCATCCACGAAGGGCCGCGTTTCTCGGCTGGGTGGGCTGCTATCCTGATCACCGATCAAAAACAGCATGACGCCCCCGCCGATTTTGATGAGGAAATTGCGCAATGACCCGTCATTGGGAAACCCACCTTTACACCTACGCTGTCGCGCTCACTCAGGGCGCGGCAATCCTGCCCGAGAATTTGCAGGGGATGCGGCAAAAGGCCATCAAACACGGTCACACAGAGGGCGAATGCCAGATCGTTGAAGCTGACCCGATGGAATACGTTCAAGCGGGATTTTCGCGCCTGTCCGTTCTGGGCAAGGCGGTCACAATGCGCCGCTTGATGGAGACCGGAATCGAGGCCAACACGGCGCAACGGATCGTCAATCAAGCCACAAACGCCCTTGAAGCTGAAAGGCTCGGACGATGACTCAGAAACGACCAAGCATCTACTACCGCCCGAACAAGCCCCTAACCATTCCGGTTAGGCCGCGACAGGACCCGCCCCAGCTGGACGAGCTGAAGGCCCCCGAGGTTATCGCCGTTGATAAGTTCACCGAATGCCACGTGACGCCCGATCCTGTAGCCGCGCGGATGGTCGGTTATCTCGGCGCGCAAGGAGACTATCTGACATTGGAGCCAAGCGCCGGAACCGGCCAGCTCGCAAGAGCGCTGATTGCATCAGGTCACAGCACTTGCGAATTGACCATGATCGAGCGCCACAACACTCTTGCGGCAAAACTGCGCGCCATCGGCCCAACGATCAACCGTTGTTTTCTTGAGTACGCGGAGGAAGTCAAAGGCCGCGCGCAGTTTCCCCGCATCATCATGAACCCGCCATTTAAGCAGGTACGCGCCCACATCGAGGCGGCTTTGTCCCTGCTGGGGCGGGGTGGGCATGATGAACCGGCAACCCTTGTTGCCCTGGTCCCCGTCACCTTCCAACACGACGAGGACGAGGAACTCGAAACCTTGCCGCCAGACACCTTTGCGGCGGCCAGCGTTCACACGAAAATCATCAGAATCCGCCGCTGAGGGAAAGCCAATGTCTACAAAGCCAATTGTCAGGATCGCTTGCGATGCAATGCAGTTTTTCGAAATCGACTTGCCGGATGGAGCCGACCCAGAAACCTACACCGATTCAGACGAAGCCCGCGCACATTTTGTCGATCTGGTTTCGTCTGGGTTCATAGATTTTCAGTTAGTGCGCCGGTTTGACAGCAACGGAAAGGAGGTTTGACCATCGTTTGCGCGCCGCCATGTGTGGCGCGCGGTTGTTTCAGGTCGGCCAGCACGCCCACCATTTTCACAATTTCAGCCCAGAGGACGCCCATGAATCAAATTCTTCACCGCATTTATTTGTCCGGCTATGGCGGGTGGACAATGCCCCGGCCACTCCGCCGCATCCTTGCGCGGTCGTCATTTCATCGCGCTTGGCTGAGTGGCCGCAACGGCTGCTTTGTCGAGGCTGGCATACGTTACGGACCGGCAAACCCCTATCCGGGCTAACCAGCCGCCATCGGTTGTGGCGTCCCGGCGAACCGGGGCCACCGCCCCGATTAGCCAGGACTGTGCGCTTCCCGCGCACGGGGCCGCGTGGCGGCCGGAACGGATCGGCCGTAACGTCTGCTGATGCCGTGCTAATCTCACTAAGCCGATGGCAATCGGCAAAAACGCTCTTTTGAGCCAGTCGGCCCGATCGTTGCCGCGAGTCTGGGCCGACTGCCTTTCTCTCCAAACTCTGAATTCTGCACACAACGCCCCAGGTCGCCGGTTCCGTTGCGAACCTCTGTTTTTCGCGCGCCTGCCTTAGATCTGTCCCGATGAAAATGAGCGGCCAAGATACACGCCGCGCAGACCCGTAAACACCAAGCCCTACAGGGCGCGTGCCGCGCGTGTTGACTGGTCTGCTTTCCCGGCGTGTTCGGGAGCCGCGAATTTTCAACAGGAGACAGACATGAAATACATTCGCAAAAAATCAAAACAGCTTCGCAAACTAGCAGCTCGCCGCCTAAGAGCCGTGAGAAAACAGCTTCAGAAAATCGACTTGAGCCTCAGCATCGAGGTCAATTTAGTTGTCATCAAAATCAATTCTACAGCCAAACGCCGGGAGCTTTAGCCCCGGCTTCTTTGCGCCTCAACATAGGTGCGCAGCACTGCATTCATTCGAGTTAGGTGGCCTTTGCCGCCAGACTTGAAGTATTCAAGAACTTCTGCGTCAACACGCAGATGCACAGACTGTTTTGGCTGGCGCTCAACAATGTCGGCGTCATCCCAAAAACCATCAGGCATATCCAAGGCTTCTGCGTCATCGCTCGGCGCTTTAACTTTGCCGCGACGTTGCATCGCCCTAATTTCCTCAAGGGAAGCTGTCTTTGTATTTTTCATAGTCCTTCCGACCTCCTTTCCAGGCAGAGATTAGACGGATGTTCTCGCCGCGCATGGTGTAGACAACGGTGAAAGGATCACCATCAACCAAGCCCAGAGAGATAAACCGTTCTTCCCCATAGTCGTGTCGGTCATCTGTTTTGGTGAGGGTCGGACCCTCAAAGATCAAAGCGGCATAGAGAAAATCCACGCCATGTTTGGTGATGTTTTGTTGACGTTTGTCTTCGTCCCATTCGAGGAGCATGGTCAAAGCCTTCTGTTGTTTGGTACTGGCGAGGTTTGGGCATTTTGACTGTCTACTTCCTTGATCGGGTTTCATATTTTCGTTCTGCTCAGGACGACCTTCTACGTGCCGCTTATGAAGTATATGTACCTATTTTGTGTACACACTTCAAGAGGCGGCTGAATAAATTTGTGGAGACGGGCAAATCCCGCGCCTTTTGGCGCGAGACCGCGTGCTAGTCGGACGCCGGCACACCGGCCTCCGATCCGAACCAATCACATCCTTTCTCCCTTCGGCCCAGGTAGCGATGAATCTGTCTCGTCCCGAGCCAGCTTAACCGCGGCCAAATGGTCGCCAGGACATACTTGTTTCGGCCCATAGGGTAACGCCCGCTTTTGCAATTGGTCTGGGAGATCCGCGCGCGGCGCGCGGCTCACATTGATTATTGGACAGGGCAGGGGATCGACGCGCTAAAGCGCGCTCACCCCGACCCTGGCATTGTCCAATAGTGGGGCTGCTGTGACCGGCAGGCCGGTCCCATCATCCCGATCACATTCAGTTTTATTGCATCGAACTCCGCTGTCTCTCGCCTTCGGCTCGAACGCGGAGTTCGAACATTTTTCATTTATATGTCCTGAATACGCTCTAATCCGCCCGCATCCTGCGTCGGGCCGGTCAAGAGGCAAGCGCCGCGCKGTGCGCGTCGTCTCCACGTCAAAAAACCCGGTTCCTCCCACGCGCAAGCGCGCGGTTCCCTCCCATTTTTTTGCCGCTCCGACCCCATGACAGTCCCGCCCCAGGCCACAGGCTGGGCTTTGCCCACCCTGTTCTGCCAGCCGATAGATGTGGTCCATCTATCAGCTAACAGAACAGAGAGGCCGCGCCCATTGGCGGAAAGCTGGGAAACACCGGCAACCGCATCGCCACGAAAGAAAGAGTTGTTATGACTGAATATCGTCTCGGATCGTCCGAATTGGTACACACACCCGGCCTAGTTGCTTGGGCCATCAATGGTTATCACTTCGCAGATGATCGTCCGGTTCTGCTGAACAGCATGTGCCAGAGCTTCCCCACAGTTCCCAACACCGCCATCGAACAGCTTTTGTCCAAGGCCGTGCCTTACACGGTCGAGGATAAAACGGTCGTTTTCAGCGTGGACGAATAGTCCGGTTCTAAAACGGCCAACGCGCGACCTGCGCACGAAAGGAGGTGAACACCATGAGCATTGAAATGATCGAACAGCGTAAGCGTGAAGCCTATGCGCTGATCAAAAAGGGAGGTCTCTCCGCCAAGATCGGCCTCGCCTTTTTGAAAACTCAAGCAGCCGCCTAAGCGGCCACGCTCTACCCCGCAAGGGGTAGGGCACCAATAACAAAAACTTAGCTTTGAGACAAGGACTTGCCCAATGAGCAAACTCGAAACATTCACCGCACCGGAAACCATCGAAACCGTTTCCCTGTCCGATCTGTACCTGTCAGACATCAACCCGCGTCAGGACGTAGCTGAGGAAGGTATTGCCCTTCTGGCGGACAGCCTCGTCACATGCGGCCTGATCCAGAACCTCAACGGTTTGCGCGATGCAGACGGTAAGATTGCCATCGTTGCAGGTGGCCGCCGTTTGCGCGCCCTCAACATCGCTGTCACGGAACGCGCCGATCTGGCACAGGTGCCGGTCAAAATCACCGATAACCCCTTTGTGGCCGAGCAATGGGCCAATGCCGAGAACACAGCCCGCGAAGAACTGGACCCGATTGACGAGGTTCGCGCCTATGGAAAAATGGCCGCGAAATCCCTGTCTGTTGGAAAGATCAGCAACGCATTCGGCGTAACCGAGGCGCACGTGCGCCGCCGCCTCGCGCTGGCCGGTCTGCCTGATCCCGTCTTGGATGCCGTTAAAGCCGGGGAAATCAGCCAAGGCATCGCTAAGGCCATGACCATCTGTGACGACGAGGCCAAAATCCTTGAAGCACTGGAAGGTGCAAAAACCGGGCGCTTGTACAATGAATACTATGTGCGCCAAGCCCTGACACCGGATTCAGTGCGCAACACAGACCGCACAGCCAAGTTTGTTGGACAGGATGCCTTTGAAGAAGCAGGCGGAACCGTCACCAGTGATTTGTTCCAGAACGAAACCCTGTTCAATGACCCTGAACTGCTGGAACACCTGTTTGCCGAGAAACTGGCCGAGGAAGCCGAAAAGCTGCGCGAGGCGGAAGGCTGGGCATGGGCCATGACAACGGACGACAGCAACCCATATTTCTATGAGGTTCGGGACGCCCACGGTTTTGCACAGACCCCCGAAGTTGAAGGGATTTTGACCGAGGAACAGGTTGAACGCTTTGACGAACTGGCCGAGCTTGAAGATGGGAACGCGCTGGACGAGACCGGAAAAGCCGAACTGGATGCGATGCAAAAGATTCTGGATGGTGAATATCAGCCCGAGCAGAAGGCGTTGGGCGGGATCATGGTCTTTGTCCGTCACAATGGTGAAATCTCGGCATTGCGTGGCCTTATCAAGCCCGAGGATCAGAATGCCGCGATTGAACAAGACCTCATTGCGGAACCTTCTAAACCATCTAAATCAACAACGTCTGATGCGGACAAGCCCGCATTCTCTCAGAAGTTCATTGACGACATGGTTGCGATCCGGCTGGGTGCCATTCAAACGGCGATGCTCGATAAGCCGGAATTTGTTCTGAGCCTGTTTGCCTTCTATGCGACACCAGCATCCGGTCACTACAACAGCTTGTTTGGCTTCGGTTATGGCGGCGCAGAGCGGAACGCACCGGAGATTGACCACCTGTACAATCTTGATCCGCGCCTTGGCGGTGAGCGCGACGAAGCAGCAGAGGAAGCCTATAACCAGTTTCAGGAAATGGCAGGTCAAGGCAGCGTTGAAGCCTTCAAAGCGTTCCGCAATCTGGGCAAGAAGGTCCGCAATGGTGAAATCACAGCATTTCTCGCGCGGCGTTTCATGACCCAACGGCCCGAGTTTATGGCGGACATCATGGAAGAAATCGGCGCTGACATGCGCGCGATCTGGACGCCATCGGCAACCAACTGTTTCAAGCGGTTGAAAGGTTGGCAGCTTGACGACCTCTATAAAGACCTTCTGAATTTGCATCTGGATACCGACGACTACCGCGCTTTCAGCAAATCCAAGAAGGGCGAGAAGGTTGAGGCGCTGCACAAGCTGTTCAACGATCCAGAGCATCAAAAGGCTTTGCGTATCACCGCCGAACAGCAAGCTCGCATCGAAGTTTGGGTCCCTGATTGCCTCTGAAACAAACAGGGCAGGGCGCATTGCGCCCTGTTCCAGACGGTGCGAGAATCGTCAATAAGCCGGGTTACAAATCGGAACTACGAGGACTGGTAGCCATGACAAATACAACCGCCATAACGAAGGTTGAGAACGCCGCCCGCCGCGTGTGGAAATCTGCGCAGATGTATGTCGGGTTTCACAAGGACCAGAACGGAAAGCAGCGCGATCAGGCTAAGCTCTGGCCGCCCAAGAACGGTAGTGCGGGTATTCATGACGATCCCGGCACGCAGGAAGCCATCGTGGTTGTGAAAGCCGCCGATCCAAAGACCACTCAGGACGTTGAGATCAAAATGCATCCGAACCGGATTGTGGTGCGGCGCGATGCTGACATGTGGTGGCAGGGTGTGGCCGTGGATGACGATACTGTCCACGTTCGCATGGCGGATGGCACGACTATCGTCATTGGATATGACGGCTCAGTAAAACGCCGGTCTGCGGATGATGAAACTCACGTTGACGCTGATGGCAGCATTTTCAAACTCACCGCACATGCCGAGTCCCACATGACGGGCGATGGCGTTGAAATGACCCGCCGGACCGAGGATCGCATTGCAACGATCACCGCTGACGGTGTTGTTGATCGCGCGCGCAAGCGATAGCCTCAGACAATAATTTCTGATTTTTCTCGTGGTGAGAACAACTGGCGCGCTTCGACGGGCCATTTTTTGTGGGCTTTTGGTTCGGGCGAAGCCACCCCCTTAAAACGCCACTCACTACGCTGACTTCGCCCTCCTCGCGGTGGTCCCGAGATCGAAATCCGCGCGAGTGTAAAGATGTTAAATGTAGGTTGTTGTTTTTCCTAAAAATTACGCATTGACGTTGGGTCAGATTGCTTGTTGAGACACTCTGGTGTCCCTTGCCTCTCGGGGTCTGCGTCCCCGAGAGGCTACGCGACTGACGCTTCGCTCGGACGGTCGCAAAGGCGCCCGGCACATCATCGACTTGTTGCGCCTAGCTGTATCCGCGCAGATTGTGTCCGGCTATTAACCTGGTCCGCGCAAGCACGGGACAGGGCCGGACCGTCGGTCCCTTCACCTCCGCTGACACGAAAATACGGTTTGTGCCGCCAAGGTTTTCTGATCTCTGGTCCGCAGTTCATTCCACCTCAGAACGGCCACCCGCTAGCGGATCTGAGCGATGAGTTTGGGTCAGATCGAAGTGATGGTGCCACACCTGTCTGAATCCCGTTGTTCAATCGACCCGCACGCATCGGCCCCGGAAGGTCTTGCCGTGTCGATCGGCCTGACAGCCTCAAACCCGTTGCCAGTGAAGATCCTCGCCGCCCGTGTTTCTTCTCTGATGAACATAAGCGGGCAGTCGGGGAGGCCGCGCAGCGCCCGTGCCGGGCACTTTGCTTCAACTGGTAATTTCCCCTGCGCCTGCAGCGCATTCCGCGCGGAACAAATTACCTGCTGACGTCCCCTTTATGACCGCTTCAGCCATGTTCATCGAAACACGTCATAGCGAGGATCAAATCATGGCAACTCAAACTCTGAAACTGAATGTCAAAACCGGCGAAAAAGAAGGCAAGACCTTCTGGAACCGCTGCGGGGTCGCCTTTGTACACACCGATGAGCAAGGCAACATCACCTCGATCTCCGTCAAGCACGACATGTTCCCCGGCGTCGAAATGGTGGCCTTCCCAAAACGGAACAACGATGACGACGTCACCGAATGACACGAGGGCAGGGCGGCGCAAGCCGCCCTATCTTTTGCTCCTGCCTACTCGCCAGCAAAGTCGAGGGTTATCCAGTGAGGTCAATTTCAACCTTGGGCGAAATTGGCCTGACCGGAGCAGGCTGTAAGCAGAGACACCAAATATCTCAGCGTCAGCCTGTGGGTAACCCTTGGTCAGCGGTGCCTTGACCGCCAGCGTGACGTTTGAGCGTCGCACAGACCGAACAAATCTGGATCAGTGTACTTGTTCGCGCTGCATCGTTGTTCGGATCATCTTGGCAATTTCCTTATCGTTTTCCAACATGACTTGCCGGAACAGACGTCCAACGTTCACACTCGCTCTTAGCGGTTGCGGCACGCCAGCCAGCAAGTCCATCAACTCCCTTTCGACATGACCGCCTTCCGGTGCCGAAATCTGAAACCGGATCGGGCTACGTTCAATTTTTTGTTCCTTGGTAGTGCTTTTGTGTTTGCTCATTGTGCGCCCCCATTCAAGTTGTTGCGGATCATCACGGCGATTTCTGCATCATTGTCCTGCAGGACCTCTTTAAAAAAGGCGCCAAGGTTAAAGTTCTTCTGGAATGCTGCAGGTATGTTGCTGCGGACCTCTTCCAGTGCTGCCGCTATCTCACTCCCGTCAGAAGTCGATATTTGAACCCTGATCGGCTGACCTTCGGCGCTAAGCTCACTGGAACGGGCAGGGGCCTTTTTCTGCGGCGTTGTTTCGACTGGCTTAGGATTTTTGGGTTTCGTCGCCTGCTCTTCGGCAGGTTCGGGCTTCGGTTCAGCCGCCTGTGTGGTTTGTTCCCGCTTGTTCAGATCCGTCACCGTCGGCGCGATATCAGATGCGGACCCTGCAAGCAGGCTGTCTATGCTCTTAGGCCGCGACATGCTGGACCTCGCTTTCCTTGAGGGCATTCAGCACAAAATCTGCATTGCTCAACGCTTTGTTGCAGCGATCCGCCATGCGGCGCGCATTCGACCTGGCCGTTTGCGTCTCAGCCTGTTCCTTGGCTTCTTCAGCAAAGCCCATCAACCGCCCGATCGTTGTCCCGCTCCGAAGCGCGTCATCCAAGGCGGCTGTGTCGGCAATACCGCCGACACAGCGGAACCGCTTTTCCAGCGCCTGCTTGCCTTTCTGAATACCGGCTGACTGCGCGATGGATTGCCGGGTGAAGACGATCCGGAACTTGTCCTGCGGATCAGCCGTGCTGCCGATCTGTTTCAATGCAGCTTCACACGATCTGTATGTGACCATGATTGGATTGTATTCCGCCGACGAGCCATCAGACGGGCACAACACCATGTCTGCGACAGCCATCGCCATAGCGGCGGTCATGCTGGGTTCGCCCTTGGTGTCGATCAGCAGATAGTCAAAGCCCGCGGCCTTTTCAGCTTCAAGGATGTGGGCATAGGCCAGTCGGGCATTCTCGGCATCATCCTTGGAAAACTGCCCGGCCTCGATCAGAAGTTCGTCGGCCGGGAGCGGGTTCAGCCCGTTCTTCGGATTCAACCATTCCGATAGTGTGCCCTGTGAATCCAGATCGAGGATACGGACACGTTTGCCCTGATGATGCAAAGCAGAGGCAAAGGCGACGAGCATGGAAGATTTACCCGCTCCGCCCTTGGAGTTTACGGCTGCGTAGATTTTCAATTTGGTCTCCGGGTCTGCGCCCGAAAGCCACGCCGCGCAGCGGCGTGCCACAACCGGGCTCGCGATTTCAAGTTATCGCGCGATCCCGCACCCGCGCTGATCTCAACGCTATTGCTTTTCTAAGCAATCATCAAGCACCAACCACCTAGAACGCCAATTTGCTATTGTCAGCAGGCATTTGCCACGTGCCCAGTGGTTTGCGATGGACTGGCAATTGCCGCTTGTATTCTGCATGGTGCCAGTTGCCGTCTGGCAATCACAACCTGCCAAAAGGCGGCAACACAAAGACTATTGTCACCGACCCGTTGCCAAGCGGAAGATGGTGAGCGGCATGGGGCAAATAGTCGAGTCTCCCGCACCAGATCGACCACACTATACGCTTACTTTGCGGGATTATGAAGAATGTAGTACCCACATTCTTCTGGACTTGCAGTCGACCACCTTTTCTACCTACACTTGAACCTACATATGCGCGGCCTGCGGGGGCCTCGCCCGATTTCTGATCGAGGAGAGCCGCCCCGATGCCGTCTGGCATTTCAAAATCCGTCGTAAAATCCATGCGCTTTGACGAGGACGAATGGGCGTTCCTCGAACAGCGTAGGAAGGTTTTGCAGCTGCGCAGCGTTACCGGTTTGGTGCGTATGTGCCTGCGTGTGGCTTTTGGCATTCCAACAAAAGAAGAGTTCGTAGCCAAAGCGTTCAATGCGCACCTGGTGCAACTGGTCGGTATGGCGAACAACCTCAACCAGATGACCCGCGCAGCCAATGCCGGCAAGTTCCGGCTCAACAAGCGCACCGAAGATCAGATAGCGGCGATGAAGGTCGAGATCCGCGAGTTGCGCCGGCTGTTTGAGGATTATTCCGACACGGCCCACGAGCGATCTTTTACCCGCGCCCTTGAGATCGAGCGGTTGGCCGAGAAGCAACGCGCGGCGCGTGTGTCACCGAAGGCGAAGATCAAAACATGACCAGCCTTACTATGGCATATGACCCGGCCTGGGATGCGCTGTTTGGTGAGTTTCAGCTTATTCCGAGCCTGAAATCGCGGCCTGGTCAGAACCCCGCGCGGTCGCGCCGCCAGCGGGCACAGCGGCAGAGCACATCGGACGGGCCGGTCGGTATGATTGCCAATGCGCTTCTGACCAATCAGGCGGTGGTCAAGATTGTCCGCAGTGGCGGTGTCACCGCGTCCGGCCGGCTGGGAGGCCAGCTATCTTACATCAACCGCAAAGGCACAGTTGAGATGGAGCGGGGCGACACCGGCGAGCTGACGCATGGGATGGAAGCGCTGCGCGATGTCCAGGGCGAATGGGCCAAGGATTGGGCCCGAATGGATACGCGCACAACAAACTACACCTATCACATGATCCTGTCTTACCCGAAGGATACGGACCGGGAAGCGGCCAAGCAGGCCGCGCGCAGTTTTGGGGAGCGGCTGACCAACGGTGCGTATGGCGATCGCTACAAATACGTGATGGCCCATCATGACGATACGGGCCATCCGCATACGCATCTGATCATAAGCCGGGCAGGGGCATCGCGTAAAGCTCTGCACCTTGGCCGCTATGGGATCACCATGCAGGATCTGCGCAACCTTCAGGTCGAGACAGCGCGGGACGTTGGCATTGTCCTGACTGCGACCAGCAGGTTCAGCCGCAATCTACGCCCCGAGCGGGACAGCAGCGCGCGCATTCATGCGCGCCGCGAAGGTCGCGATCTGCGCGAGCGTCCAGCCCCAGAGCAGCGCAGCGGGTTTCCCTTCTTTGGTGTCGGTCGACAACGGCCGATCACGCCGGACCAACTGCAGACGATGAAAGATCAGCGGAACGCGGATTACGCCGCCCTTGGCAAAACCCTCCGGTCGCATCAGGCCGGGATGGGTCAGGGCATCTTCACAACCCAATACCCAGGGCGAGCCGAGACCTTGGGCACTTTTTCAACGGCTGTACTCGGCGCAGCCAAAATCCTGTTGCGGGGCGGGGTTCTTGAGAGAGAGGACATCGACATGAATACGCAAGTCGCCAACCAGATGGACCCGGCACAAGCCCCGGCCATCGACAGTGAGATGAAAGCCATCGGCAGCGACATCCGCACCTTTATCAAAGGAATGACGGACAAGGCCGAAGCCATGGAGGACGAGGATAAGCGCAGCCAGACAGAGGCCGCGATTTCTCGTGTCCTGCGGGACTATGAGCCGCTTATGGATGAAGAGACCAGGACATTCTTTGGCAAGCGCCTGGAACGCGACGATGAGGTTGAGGTGGGCCGCGATGACGTTGATCCGACACGCCAGCGTCGTGCAGCAGAACGGGACGCAGCCGATCCCACACGCACCCAGCCTATCGGACAAGAGCGGGGAGACCCACGCGCTGATGCAAACGATCCACGCAGCGCGGCCACCAATGCGGTGCTAAAGGATGCCGACCGGCGAGTGGCCGAGCGGTTCGAAGCAATGGGCATCAATGGCGATCTAGTCTTGTCGCGTATCCGAAATGGCGCCGATGTGGACCGCCAGACTCGCGAGAACTGGTTCGAACGGGACGTGCGGACCTTGGCGAACGCGCATTCTCTCAGCGAGAACCAGGCGCGGGTCGACATGAAGACCGCGTATAAGGATGCTTCTGAGATCTACCGTGATGCCCGTGGCGAGATCCGCGAAATCAACCGCGCCTTTGCCGAGGGCAGGGGAGAAGACTTCCTGCAGGAGAAGATCAAGACCGGCGTTCAGGATGAAATCCAGGCCATGAAGGGGCAGGGTTTTGATCGGGCCGCGATTGGTGGACGTTTGCTTGAGATTGAGGACCGGGTGCAGGAGCGTGTGGCAGGCCGCGCACCGGATCGTGTTGAAGGCGATGCGCGCCCGGGCCGTGAACAGCAAGGGCAGGCCCCAGATGCCCGCGCCGCCGGCACTGCACCGCAACGTCCCGACCTGGACGCGGGCGTGCGCGGGCAGATCGTCAAGGCGGGGTCTACGCTCTACAAAGACGACGAGAAAGACAGCCTCTCGCCATATGTCGATCTGAAGGTGGATGGGCGCGACAAGCCTTTCCGCGTCTGGGGCATCGATCTGCCCGACCTGATGCAGCGTGAAAATCTCAACATCGGTGACACGGCTACGCTTGCCCATGACGGGTACAAGAGAGTGACGGTCAGCAAGGTCGATCCAAAGACCGGCGAAGAGAAGAACATCGAGGCAAACCGTCGTGCCTGGAAAGCCACCGACATCGAGCGCGCACCGCGTGAGGCACAACGCGGGCTTGAACCACTGCAAGAGGCTGCGCGTATCAAAAGGGATGCCTCCGCCGACCGGCCTGCAGAAAAAGGCCAGCAGGACCGTACTGTTCGGCAGGAGGTCTCTGTTGAAACCGGCGTTACCGGCGTCATCGTCGATGCCAAAGAAGCTCTGGCGCGCCCCGACGATCCGAATAGCAAGTCGTTCTATGTGGATATGAAGATCGAGGGCAAAGACGAGCCGGAACGGATCTGGGGCACCGCTCTGCAGGACCAGATGACGCGGAACAATATCTCTATCGGTGACAAAGCCACGTTCGTCAAAGCGGGCAAAGAAGAAGTCACACGTTCACGCCGGAACCCGGAGACCGACGAGC
Organism: Ruegeria sp. Alg231-54; assembly: GCF_900143525.1. GTDB lineage: Bacteria > Pseudomonadota > Alphaproteobacteria > Rhodobacterales > Rhodobacteraceae > Ruegeria. The sequence continues at coordinate 100,517 of NZ_FREZ01000024.1, forward strand.
CGGAACGCGTCAATGTCACCCGCACGGCCTGGGATGTTAGACACGTCGATCGACAGATTGACCGTGATCCTGCGGTGCAGGAGCAGCGGCGCAGGGAGCGGGAAGAACGCGCCAAGGGCGACCGGAGCGTAAGCCGATGAGCCGTCATTTGAAAAGCACGTTGAATCGGGTGTTCGGAGGGCAATTGCTCTCCGATCCCCTCCTGTCTGAAATCGTCCTGAATCCAGACGGCAGAATCTGGATCGAGCGCAGCGGTGAGCCTGCCATGCGCCAGCTGGACCAGCCCATGGGTGAGGATGATGCAGAGGCGCTTGCACATGACCTGGCTGGCGGTAATCCTATTTCAGAAAAAACACCGCTGGCCGGGTCGCAGTTTGAAATCGACGGGTCATTGTGGCGGGCGCAGGTCGCGGTCAAACCCGCCGTTGAGGCTGGCGTAGCATTTGCCTTGCGCCGGGCCGTGGCAAAGCAACTTTCGCTCGATGATCTGATGCAGGGCTTGCCTGACCTGGACGCCAACATGGCCGATCTGAAATCCGGCGTTGATCCCGCCGATGAGGCTGTTTTCCACGCCTACGAGAACAAGGGTTTTGGTGATTTTCTGCGAACGGCCGTCAAGGCCAAATGGAACATCCTGTTATCGGGCGGGACATCCTCCGGCAAAACGACCTGGTTGCGCGCCTGTCTTGGCGAAGTCGATCCTTCAGAGCGGATCATGACCATTGAAGACGTGCTGGAGATCCGACCCAGCCAGCCCAACGCGGTGTCTTTGGTGGTCAACAAGAACGCATCGAGCAGCGATCTTCTGAAAGCCTGTATGCGGTTCCGGCCGGAACGGATCATCATGGGGGAGCTGCGCGGTGCGGAAGCCTATGATTTCCTGTCCGCCATCAACTCGGGCCATCCAGGCGGGATTTCCACGCTGCACGCAGCATCACCGGAATCCGCCCTATCACGCCTGGCTCTGATGGTTCTGCAGGCGGATACCGGCCTAACCTATTCCGAGATCCTTGAATACTGCCGCTCGATGATTGACGTCATTATCCAGTTTCGGAAAACCGGGGACCAGAGGCGGCCGGTTGCTGTCAGGGTGCTCAGGGAGAAAGCAGAATAGGTTTTTGAAAGCCCGATGGGGAAGTGGTCGAAGTAGGTTTTCTGGTCGCGCAGATCGCTCGTAAGGCCGAGCTGACGTTCAAGCAACCTGCGGAGAATGGCCGCAAGGAGCCCATTGCAGAAGTGTCGAATTTTCGCTGCGAGCGCTCGTAGCACAGAATTCTCTGCAAAGGCGTAAAACTTCATGCTGCCTAGCAATAAGAATAGCAGCCGTTCATGCTTCGCGCAGCAAATCTAAACGACCAATGCCGGTGAGACACCAGGCACTGAGTACAAAGGTTATCCCGGATAAACTTAGAAACCACTTGAAGCTCTAGCTGCTAGAGGCATTATGGTCATCCTTTGATTGCTGGACTGTTGAGCCAGTAGAACATGATTGAAGATTTGGACCGAGGCCATGCTGACGAGACGCCATTTCATACAAACAACCATTGCGCTGTTTTCAGCGTCGGTATCTAGCCCGCTGTTGGCTAAGACTTGGCCAACGGGTTCGCAAAAGTCCGCTTGGGACGCCCGGGTCACACCGCCTGGATATAATGCCGCCACTACAAATCCTTGGGGTGTACACGAACGTTTTCTGCCGCGGCGGGTCACTGCGAATGATGGCCTGGTGCCTGGTGATATTCATGTCGATGCGGTGGCGCGCTACCTCTATCATATCGAAGAGGGCGGCACGGCGATGCGTTATGGCGTCGCTATCGCGCGTGGCAATCTGTACGAGCCGGGAACGTATACGATCCGGCGCAAGGTTGAATGGCCGCACTGGACACCAACAGCGTCCATGATCGAGCGCAATCCGGAATACGCGGAATTCAGGAATGGGATGGAACCCGGGCCGTCCAATGCATTGGGATCCCGGGCGTTTTACTTGTTCGTTGGCGACCGTGATACTTATTTAAGGATCCATGGCACGCCGCAACCCAGAAGCATTGGCGGACGTGCAAGCTCTGGCTGCGTCCGCATGATCATGGCGCATATCAACGATCTTTATCCGAACGTCAAAGTCGGCTCGACCGCATATCTATACTCAGCCGAGGACAGCGTTACCGCACAAACGTAATGGCCACCGAAAGCGAATTGGCGACCGCCCGATTGTCACGCTTTGCGTGCGACACAAATCGGGCCGCCATTTGTGGCGCGCAACGGTACCAGGGTAGTCTCGACCGGCCCGCTATGCGCATACCAATAACAATTGTCTTGAGGAACGAGGCGTGCCGTCGCCAAGTTCTGCCCCGGAGCAGCAAGGGCCACAATGGAATCCGGCAGGTTTCCAATCTGGTTTTCCGCATCAAACTGTGAGGAACACCCGGCGGTGACGGACAGCGCTGCAACGACAGCTAGAATATTTTTGTTCTGCATGTAGCTTTTTCCGACCAATATTTCGATTCGTTGCCGGAAAGGTCGCACCGGTGTTGATGGCCCGCAAGCTGCAATGGCGTCGGCATGTTCTACGAGACAGCAGACATTTTGGAAATTACCGAGATTTTGGCCTTGAAGCTCTAGTTGCTGTAGGGACTATCTGTTTCTGACCACGGAGAATCTTGAGGTATTTTCATGCCGTCCGACAGCCATAGCCACGATCACAATCGTGATCATGATGCCAAACAAGGCCAACATTGCTGTGGTGGCGGAGCCAGCGCAGATGCGGCGCCGTCCGTGCCAGCTCCCGTCAATGGCCGAAGCTTTCAGGTCTCCGGTCTTGACTGCGCCGAAGAGGTGGCGATCCTGAACCGAGTCGTCGGACCGAAGGTCGGTGGAACAGACCATATCGCGTTCGATGTGATCAACGGACGGATGACGTTACTTGAAACTGCAGCAAGAATCTCTGATGACGAGATCGAGCAGTTGGTCGCCAGCACCGGGATGAGTGCCAAGCCCTGGGACGATGAGAATGCCGCCGAAGATCAGGCGGCGCATATCGCGCGGCAGCGACGTTTCACCATGCTCAGTGGTGGGTTCTGGGTGGCTGGTTTCCTGTGGCATCTGGTCGAAACCGGAATGGGTGGTGCGCTCGGGTTGTTTACAGGACATGGCGACGTGCAGATGCCCTTGCCTGAGGCGGCGTTGTTCGCCGTTGCAATCCTGTTTGGCGTCTGGCTGGTGGCACCCAAGGCCTGGTCCTCGGCGCGGCGGCTTTCGCCTGACATGAACCTGCTGATGGTTGTTGCCGTCTGCGGCGCAATCGGTTTGGGCGAGTTTTTCGAGGCCGCAACCGTTGCCTTCTTCTTTTCGCTCTCTCTTTATCTGGAAAGCTGGAGTGTCGGGCGCGCGCGTAATGCTGTCTCGGCGCTGCTTGATCTTGCACCACCGACGGCGCTGGTGCTGCGACCGGACGGTCGGGAAGAGGTGGTTCCGGCGGCCGAAGTGGTTGTCGGCGACAGTTTCATTGTGCGAGGGGGCGATCGCATTCCGCTGGACGGAGAGGTCATAGACGGTGCTGGCGCCGTCGATCAGGCACCGATCACCGGTGAAAGTGCGTTGATGCCCAAGGAACAGGGCGACGAGGTCTATGCCGGTACTATCAACGGCGAAGGCACCCTTACGGTGCGCGCTTCAAAGGCCGCGTGGGACACGGTACTGGCCAAGATCATCCGCATGGTCGGTGATGCCCATGCCCGGCGTGCGCCGGTTGAACAATGGGTGACCAAATTCGCCCGTATCTATACGCCAATCGTGATGATCGTCGCGGTTGCCATCGCTCTTATTCCGCCGCTTGCCTTTGGGGCATCGTGGGGATTCTGGATCTATAACGCGCTGGTCCTGCTGGTTATCGCCTGCCCCTGCGCGCTGGTAATCTCGACGCCGGTTTCCATCGTCGCGGCACTGACCGCATCGGCGCGGGCCGGGGTGCTGATCAAAGGCGGTGCCTACATCGAGGCCCCCAGCAGGACAACGGCGCTGGCCATGGACAAGACCGGGACCATTACCATGGGCGAACCAGAGGTGGCGCTTGTCCACCCTTTAGGTGGCGCGTCCAAGCACGAGTTGCTGGCAAGTGCCGCCAGCCTTGAAGTGCGATCCTCGCACCCGCTGGCGCGTGCCATCCTGACACGGGCCGAGGCCGAGGACATTACGGCTTCTGCCGCAGAAGATACTCGCACAATACCGGGCCGGGGTCTGGAAGGCCGTGCCGGGGGCCGCTCGGTCTGGCTGGGCTCGGATCGTTTTGCCACCGAGAAGGGATTTGGTGATGCCATCCCGACCGGTCTGCGTAACCAGATCGAAGGCGCGGGCAGTACGCTTGTGGTTGTCGGTGACGAGACCGGGGTCACGGGTGTTCTAGAAGTGCGCGACCGTATTCGGCCTGACGCCAAACATGTTGTGGCAAAGCTGCACGCGCAGGGCGTGAAAACGATTGTCATGCTGACAGGCGACAACGAGCGCACAGCTCGGGCTGTGGCCGCCGAGGTTGGCATCGACGAGGTGCGCGCCGAACTGTTGCCCGACGACAAGGTGACGGCAATCGAGGAATTAGCCGAGCATCACGAGATGGTTGCCATGATCGGCGACGGCGTGAACGACGCGCCGGCCATGGCGCGGTCGCATTATGCCATCGCCATGGGGGCCGTCGGCTCGGACGCTGCGATCGAAACGGCGGATATTGCGCTGATGACGGATGATATCGGCAAGGTGCCGTGGCTCATCGGACATTCGCGCCGGACCATGTCGATCATCCGTCAGAACATCGGTTTCTCGCTTGCGACGAAGGCAGTGTTCGTGGGCCTCACGAGTGTAGGCATGGCTTCAATGTGGGGTGCAATCGCGGCAGATGTCGGGGTGTCACTGCTGGTTGTGGCCAATGCATTACGCCTGCTGAGGGCAGAAGAAGACAAGGCTGGGCCGCGTGGAGGACAAAGGGTCAGCGAACCTCTGGTGGAGCGCGCTGTGGCGCATGGACATTGATCGGGTTCTGACCTCGTGGTATCAAATCCACATAGGAGACCTCTAAAAAGAGGCATAGAGCAGTGATGGTTGGCAAACTTCCAAGACGATTTTTCCTTTTGGGCGGTGTGACCGCCTTCCTGTCGGGATGCGCGAATAAGTTCCGCTCCTACACAGGGCCAGAAGTCACACGGCTTCGCCTGTACAAGTCGGAGAGATTACTGGTTCTGGATGGAGCAGAAGGGGTGTTGCGCACCTATCCGGTCGACCTTGGCTTCACGCCAAGTGGACACAAGCAGTTCGAGGGCGACGGGCGAACACCCGAAGGCGCTTATGTCATCGACCGGCGAAATCCGGACAGTCTGTTCCATTTGTCCATTGGTATCTCATACCCGAATGAAGCAGACCGCGCTTTTGCTGAGGCGCTGGGTAAGTCGCCGGGAGGTGACATCTTCATTCATGGTGGCCCGCGACGAGGTATTGATCCGATGGGTAAGCGAGACTGGACCGCCGGGTGCATCTCAATCACAGACCGCCAGATCGAAGAGGTCTACGCAATGGTACCCGACGGAACGCCCATCTACATTCTTGCCTGACAGAGGCGTGAACTCTCAAAAGAATTCAGCGAAAAAGAGCTTCACCAGATACTGGCAACGATGTGAACCGCAAAGGCCACTACACTTCGAAGCGGTTTCTTGAAGGGGCGTTCCATCCCGCCGCAGCAGCAAGAGCTGCGCTAGGAAACCAGACGCAAAATGGCAAGCGAAGCGAAAAAGGCAAGCAGGCCAAATGCGATACCGTATCCTGTTGCGTATTGAAGTATGTCAACAAGGTTTCCGTTTCTCCGTTTGGCCAGTAAGCCGCCCCAAATTGCACCACCCAAGGCGCCCGCAATTGCCATCATATCTATCCTCGTTTCCTCGGTTTTCGTGTTCTGAATTAAGATCGGGGCCGTCATCAACACATAGCAAGGTAAGTTACTTGAGGTGTGTTGCCGAGCGGGACGTCGAATGGATCAGAGCCTGTCCGTAACCCGTTCCGAAAGATGCTCCTCAAGCTGGGCTCGTGCGACTGTCAGCCGTTCCTGCGCGGCAGTGTCCGCAGATTTGTCACCTGTGATTTCAGCGAGGCGGTCATCTGCAAGCGGATCGGTTGGTCGTCCGTCGACCAGCACCTCATAATGCATGTTGGGCCCGGTCGCAGTTCCAGACGACCCCACGCGTCCGATCACTTCGCCAGCCTTTATGCGTTGACCTGTTGACAGGTCATCGGTGACCGAGCTGAGATGAGTGTAGCGTGTGACCGTATCCGACCCGTGCGTGATTTCCACCACGCGGCCATATCCCCCGCGCCACCCGACATAGGATATCCGACCAGGCGCTGTAGCATGCACAGGAGTGCCCCGCGCGGCGGCGAAATCGACACCGGTATGCATCCGCACGTTGCCGTAGATCGGATGTTTGCGCCGGCCAAACACCGAGCTCAGACGTGCACCTTCGACAGGTTGTGCAAACACACGAAGCAACTCGCCATCAACATAGATTGTGGCGCGTCCGCTGCTGTCATCCGGCCAGACCACTTCGTAGAGCGTTTCACCCATCTCCAGCGCCGCAAAGGCAAGGTCCGGCTGGCCGATCCTTTGGTCATCCAAACGTTTTTCGCGCCAGAGCAGGCGCAGCGTTTCGCCGCCGCTGAGCTCGCGCCTGAAATCGACCGTACCGCTCAGCATCTGGGCCAGATCCACCGCAAATCGCGCAGGCAGGTTTGCATCATCCAGTGCTGCTGCAATCGAACTTTCGATGATCGTCTTTCCGGCGATCGTTACGGTGTCAGGCTCAGGGGTCACAACCCGCGTGGCCAGAGATTGGCCAAAGACTGCCTCGACGCGGACACCGTCATCAACCGCAAGTGTTATGCGCAGCGGGCGGCCATCGGGCGTTCGGGTAAGCGCGATCGAATGGCCCGGGCGCAGACGACGCAAGTCGAATTCTGCTCCCAGCGCCAGTGCGATCTCGGCGCGGTCAGCCGCATCGAGTCCGGCCTCGGCAAGAACTGCATCAAGGGTTTCACCGGACTCAATCTCGCGTGACCAGGTTTTCAAAGGTGGATCAATGGCTGGCAAGGGGTCGTCAACCGTTGCCAATGCGGGGACAACAGGTGGTTTCATATCTGGCCAGGACTCGAGACGGCTGGCCGCCACGTCCATTGTAGGCGTCGCGTCAATTTGCGGTAGCTCGGGGTATTCCGGGGGCTGAAAACTTGCTGCTACAGGAGCCCGCGTTGCAGGTTCTTTTGGAGTAAGAGCGAAGACCGCAGCGACTGCCATCGAAACACCACCGGCAGCCGCTGCCAAATGTTTTGTTTTCATGACGTTTCTTTCGCTCCTCTTTTCATTGCGCGGCGAATTTTGGGGACCGCGAATTCCCTTTTCTCGTGGTAGTCGATGGTGCTGACGAACTGGCCGTCAGTGCCGAAAAGGAAAACGCTGGCGGTGTGGTTCATCGTGTAATCACCATCATTTGTCAGGACCTTCTCGTATGCTGCTCGGAAGTCTTTAGCGGCTCTGGCGATTTGTTCGGGCTGACCGACCCATCCGCGGATGGCCGGGTGGAAATAGCTGACGTAGTCGGCCATGGCGTCGACGGTGTCGCGTGCGGGATCGACGGTGATGAACACGACGTTCAGTTGCTCAGCATCATCCCCCATCCCGTCAAGCCAGTCCGAGATATCAGACAGCGTGGTCGGGCAGACGTCAGGGCAATAGGTAAAGCCGAAAAACACCATGCTTGCGCGACCGGTAAGCGTTCGCGGGTTTACCGCGTTGCCTTCGTGGTCGGTCATACGGAAGTCCATCGCCGACAGGGAAAGCGGCCGCAGCGGATCAGGGTCGGGTGCACCGGGGCCGTCCACCTGCCACCAGCCCGCAACAAGCGTAAGACCCAGCACGCCGATACCAGCCGCACCCATCTGAAACAGACGTCTGCGCTGCATCAGTTTTCTGGCCCTCGCGCCGCTATCCCATAAATCGGCACCTCGACCGACATCTCTTCGCCATCGGCAAAGATCAGAGTCAATGCAAAGCTCTCGCCTTTGGTCATCGGTCGTTGGAGCCGCATCAGCATGGCGTGCAATCCGCCGGGCTCCAGTGCCACCGAGGCACCTGGGGCAATCTCGATATTCCCGGCTGGCCCCATGGAGCTGACCCCTTGTTCATTGGTCGAGGTCTGATGAATTTCCGGCATCTCTGCTAGGTCTGTGCGGATGCCGGTCACTGTGACTGCCTCGTTGCCGGTGTTGCGGATCGTCATATAGGCCGCGCCCGGGCGGTTGGTTCCGATCGATGCGCGAGACCAGGCGTCTTCAACAACAATTTCGTCGGCCCCAGCCAGAACGGGCGCTGAAAGACCGAGGCTCAGGGCAAAGGCGCTTGCCAGTGCGGTCTTCTTCCGTTGGAGTTTCATGATTTTGCTCACACGCGTGATTAGCTTTGCGCCGCTGCGACTTCTGCCGCGACCAGACGTCTCAACTCGGCTTCACCAAATGGATCGAGTGGCTTGCCATTGACGAAGAAAGTGGGGGTTTGCTGTATGCCAACAGCCGCAACGTCCGCACGTTCCTGATTAAGTAGCCCCGTTGTCTGAGGCGCGCGCATCTGCGTCTTTGCCGCCTCGACATCCAGACCCGCCGATGCTGCAATCTGCAGGATCAAACCCGGTTCGGGTGCGCCATGCGCGGCCCATCTGGGTTGTTCTCTCAGAACTGCTTCCATCACCGGCTCGAAAACGTCCTGCATCCGCGCGGTTTCCAGCACGCGGATCGCTTCTTCTGACGCTTCGCCATGGAAAGGGGTGTAACGGATAACGACGCGCACTGCGTCGCCGTGTTGTGCCACGATGTCTTTCACGACCGGATGAAATGCGCGACAGGCTTCGCAGGCCGGATCGAAAAACTCGACTATGGTCACGGGGGCGTCTTCCGGGCCAAGTATCGGGGAATACGGCCGGATGAGTGTTTCAGCAATTTCAGGCGCGACTGAATCGGCAGCGCCTGCGGACTTAGACTGGGTCACGTACCACGCACCGCCGCCGAAACCGACGGCGCCGAGCGCGAGAACGGACAGGATCAGACCACGTCTGTTCATTCTTGTATCTCCTTGAGTGAAAGGGCGGACAGCACGCCGATGAGCGCAAACGCACCTAGTGCCATCAGCGGGATCGGGATGCCAAAGACCAATTGGTTCGCATCCGTACAGGACGGTCCCGTTGCGGTGCAGGGCTGTATTTTTTCAGGGATCAGACCGACGTAAAGGCCCATGTGCCACAAGGCCACTCCCGCGCCGCCAATCGCCAGCGCGACCCCGTATCGACCGACGCGCCAGTCTTGCCACCACAGGCCGAGCCCAAGAATGATGGCCAATGGGAACATAAAGGCGCGCTGGAACCAGCAGAGCAGGCAAGGCGTTTGTCCCAGCACCTCGCCGATGAACAAAACGGCAAGCGATGAAAGCAGCGCCAGCATCCAGGCCAGTCCGAGAGCGGTTTCTTTGGTCAATCGGGTCATTGTTGTCAGATTCTCTGTTTCAGATCCGCCAGAATGTCTTCGGCGGGTGTGCCGTAAGGCCAGGATTCGGCAAAATCTGCCTGTGTGTCGAACAGGAACAAATGCGACGTGTGCCCCATTGTGTACCCATCGGGTGCCGAGGCTTCCTCGATCCGTTCGTAAAAGATCGGGAAAGACTCGGAGGTTTGCGCGATTTGCTCAGGCGTGCCGGTCAGGCCGACAATGCCTACATCAAAGAGCGGCACATATTCGGCCAGGACCGAAGGTGTATCCCGCTCGGGGTCGATGGAGATGAAGATAGGTTGGACCTCTTTCGCCCTATTTCCCAGACTGTCCATGACGGCCGCGACCTCGGACAGGGTCGTTGGGCAGACATCCGGGCAGTTTGTGAAGCCAAAAAACACCAGCATCCAACGTCCGGCATAGTCTTTTTCAGATCGTGTGACGCCCGAATGATCGGTCAATTCGAACTTGGCGCTAAAAGCCGCGGCGCTCGTTTGGTTTTGGCTGGCGCTGTAGTCAGACCACAGCATCAGATAGACAAACGCCGCCGTGGCGACTCCTGCTACAGCCCATAGGAGTTTCTGGAACTTAGTCAGTTTCAACGTGAACTGCCTGCTTTGATTCTTGTATCTGAATGCGCATGTACATGCTCTAGCAGCTAGAGGTTCAATACGGTTTTGGTGTCTGCGGCGGGGTGTCACGGGGTCGGCGAATTTATGCCGTTTCACTTGTCGGCCGCCGCGTTTAAATCTACAGTCACTGTACCTTTTTATGGAGACTCATGTGCTTACGATTGGTGCCCTTGGGAAAAAGACTGGAACAAAGGTTCAGACGGTTCGCTACTACGAGCAGATCGGGTTGATGCCGGAGCCTGGCCGAACAGAAGGGGGGCAGCGGCGCTATGGCGATGCCGAACTCGATCGTCTGTCCTTTATTCGACATGCGCGTCAGTTAGGCTTTCCACTGGAAGCGATCCGTGAGCTCCTTGATCTGAGTGACAATCCGGATTGCTCTTGCGCAGAGGCAGACTCCATCGCGCGTCGGCAACTCAAACAGGTCGAGCAAAGAATGGCCCGCCTCGAAGCACTGCGTACCGAACTTCAACGCATGGTGCACGAATGCAGCGGCGGCAACACATCTGAATGCCGTGTTCTCGAAGTATTACGCGATCATTCCGAATGCCTGACCAACCACGAAGAAATCGGCGCCTGACGTCGAAAGACGAACTCGAGACCGTATGAAAGACTTCTTGAACCTACAGTGACTGGAGCAATTAAACATCTCTCAAACGATTCGTGGAGAGATATTATGGCTGCCAACGATCCGCTTCTTACGGCCACGCCGCTACTGGATTTTGAAGCTGGGCCCATTGCCGCGCTCATCGCCAATCGTCGCTGGCGCGACCTACCGCAAACAGATCGCATCGGCGCGATTTATGACTTCGTGCGAAATGAGATCGCCTTCGGCTACAACCGCGCCGATGATATCCCCGCTTCGGATGTACTGGCCGATGGGTATGGGCAATGCAACACCAAGGGTACGCTTTTGATGGCGCTTTTACGCGGGGTGGGTATTCGATGCCGCTTGCACGGCTTTACAATCCACAAGCAATTGCAGCGTGGTGTAGTGCCTGAGCTTGTCTACCCATTGGTTCCACAAGAAATCGTCCATTCCTGGGTCGAAGTTGAGGCCGACGAGTCATGGTTGAACCTCGAAGGGTTCATTCTGGACGAGATATTTCTGCGCGTACTGCAGCAGACCTTTGCCAAGACCGAAAGCTTGTGTGGCTATGGGGTGGGCACCGAGTGCCTGAGTGCGCCTCAGGTCAATTGGAAAGGTGACGACACCTACATTCAAAAAGCTGGCATCGTGCAGGATTTCGGCGTCTTTGCTACGCCCGACGCCTTTTATACCGATCACGCGCAGGAATTCGGTCGTGTGCAAGGCTGGCTATACCGTTTTGTTATCCGACATTGGATGAATGCGCGCGTTCGCGCCCTCCGGTCCGGGAAAATGATAGCCCGAATTGCGGCAACGCATTCGCACGGAGAAAAACACGATGCCACATGATCGCCACGATCATAGCCATGCCTACCTGCCCCCCTGAAAGCGGAGACCAACAGATTCCAGTCGCAGTGTGGGTCAACGGTTTTTGACCGTCGCGCCAACTCCGAAATTGTGGACGTAACAGCAATAGGCAAAGATGTTTCTGTGAGAGGATCTAAGGTGGAAAGACGCCGCCCCTCATGACCCTTGTCCAACCAGACGGCGTGTTGGGATCTTGCATACGAAGAAACGAATATCCGGTGTCTTGCCATGGTTTCATCTGATTTGTCAGATTGTCGAGCACATAGTCCCCACTCTTTGTTCGGACGATCAAAACGGCGTGCGAGTTCCGCCGCCTATCTAGTGCGGTTGCGATTGACAGTCTGGATGGGGCAAGACCAATGCGAATTAGTTCCTTTTTCTTCAGAAGTGCGAAATCCTCGCAATCACCGCCGCGAGCCGTTGGTAACGTCCAGACTTCTTTGCGACCGTATTGGTTTTGATCTGAAACCGCGCGTACTTTCCGATTTATCTCGCGATTAACTTCAGCCGCTAACCTGAGTTGGGTGGCGGTGTCCAGGACACTGGTAGTGGTGGATCGGTCGCAGGCCCACGGATAGCTTTGGCAAAGCTCCCTGGCCCCTGTCGGGGCGGGGATCGCTTTGATTTCGTGTAGAAGGGTATTTGCAAAAGTCGACGACGGAACGGCAATCGCAATTCCAGCAATGGTCACAATACTTAATACGAACTGACCGGCACAACAAAAAGCCCGCTTCGCGATACAATTGACCATCGTATACCCCGCTCGTTTGGAAGAAGGTCCCTAGTTCTCTGAGTATCAGTAGCACCAGTCTCTAAAATAATCAGGCTTGTTCTTTAGATCGGCTTAATGGGAGCGGAATCATGCTGCAAATCTTGTTTCCGGGTTACCGTTCTCCGTGTTTTTCGCGTATTTTCAGTGTGTTTGAACTGCCTTGTGACTGGTGCCGTCAGGTTGAATTTGTGCAAGTTAACTGGACATCAGAGAAAACTGAACCGTCGCTTAGGTCAGGAACGTTAGCTAAACCGCTTTTGCAAGGCGGTGTTCAGGGCCTCGGATAGCAGCACCAGTCCAACGATGGCCAACGTGACGGTTGCAGCTTTGTCATATTGAAACGAACGCACGTAAGTCTGGACATAGAGGCCGATGCCACCCGCACCGACGATGCCGAGGATCAGGCTTTCACGCAGGTTCAGCTCGAACCGGAACACGGTGTCACGCAGGATCACCGGTGCCATTTGCGGCCAGATCGCCCAACGTAGTTGCTGCGTTCGGCTGGCACCCGCGCTTTCCAGCGCGGCCACCGGCGCGGCGGCGACGTTATCGATGGCTTCGGAATAGAACTTGGCCAACATGCCTGTGGCGTGAAAGGTGATGGCCAGAATGCCGGGCAGGGGCCCAAGCCCCACCGCACCAACCATCAGCATGGCAACAAGGATAAGCGGGATAGATCGGATCACCGCCAGCAAGCCACGCACCGGACGCCAGATGGCCGGAGGCACCAGCGTTTCGGCGGCCAGAACGGCCAACCCGGCGGACAGGATAACGGCAAAGAGAGTGCCGAGGATGGCGATCCGCAGTGTTTCGGCCAGACCTCTCAGCACCTCGGGCCAGATCGAGAGGTCCGGTGGGATCATGCGCCCCAGAAACTCAGTCAGGCGCGGCCCGGCACCGGGCAGTTTTTCAAGCCCCATGTCGGCGCTGGTCAGCGACCACAGGATCGCCAGCGCCAGTGCGCCCCAAATGACGGACCGGCCCATCAGCTGACCACGCGCAACCCTGTTGCGGCGCTGGCACCGTGATACAGCCCGTCGGTATCTTCACTTGTCACCCGACCAGACCGTTTGTCGAACAAGATCTCACCGTCACGAAGGCCCAGAATGCGGTCAGCAAACCGGCGCGACAGGTCGGGCTGGTGCGAGCTGAAGATAACGCCAATCCCGCGACTGCGCGCCGCGCCGGTGATCAGGCCCAGAATGCGCTCGGCATGAGCGGGGTCCAGATTGCTGACCGGTTCATCCGCCAGGATCAGTTCGGGGTCCTGCGCCAGACAGCGGGCAATCGCTACGCGTTGTCTTTGACCGCCCGACAACCGATCTGCACGCCGATGCGCCAGATCGGACAAGCCAGTATCCTGAAGCGCCCGGGTGACGCATATATGGTCCTGCTCGCCAAAGCGGCCCCAAAGCGCAGGCCAGCTTTTCATCCGGCCCAACCGCCCGTTCATTACGTTCTGATAGACGCTCAGCCTGTCGACCAGCGCGAATTCCTGGAATATGAAACCAATGTCGGCACGGATCTCACGCGCCGGAGACCTTGTTGCTGACAGCTGATTGCCCAGCACACTGGCCTGGCCCTGCCAACCGCGCAGCCGACCATCCAGCAGCGCCAGCATCGTGGACTTCCCCGCACCGGATGGCCCGAGCAACGCAACGCTTTCACCCGGTTGCACGGAAAGCGACAGGTTGGTCAACGCCGCTTCACCGTCAAAGCAGTGCGACACCGCGTCGAGTGCGATGACGGCGGTCATTTCAGAAATCCATAGCGCCGCGCGGTCTCGCGCACGCCGTCATATACGGTCGGGTCGGCAGGAACATAACCATCCGGGCCAAAGAGATAGGCCAACAGATATCGGTTCTCGGCCTCGTTGAGACGCAGCATGGTATCCACGAATTTCGCCTGCAATCCTGCGTCAAGGTCAGGGCGGGCGATGACCGCATGGCTGGGGATCTGTTCGGATTCAGCCAGCACTTTGACCTCGGCCTGCTGATCCGGGGTCAGGTAGAGATCAGCGTATTGACTGGCTCCTGCCGCATCGACCAGCCCATTGGCCATGGCCTGCATCGCCTGCTGATAACCGCCTGCAAAAAATTTCTGACCGAAAAAGCTGTCAGCATCGCCCGTGCCGGTAAACAGCCCGGCACGCACGAACAGATCGAGTGGATAAATGTAACCGGATTCCGACACCGGATCGGAAAAGGCAATATCGCGCCCCTCAAGGTCTGCCAACGTTTCGATCCCGCTGTCGCGACGCACAAAGACGCGACCGGAATAGCTGGGCTGTCCGCGATATACCTCAGACAGTAGCGGCACGGCGCCGATCTGATCCTCGGCCAAGACAAATGGCAGCGCCCCCATGAAAGAGATGTCGGCATCGCCATTGCGCAGGGCTTCGACGGCAGCGGCATGGTCGAAAGTGACAAACCCGGTGACTGGGACGCCCATCTGATCCGTCAACCATTTGGTGATGACCTTGATATCTCCCAGCAGCTTCTCAGGGTTCTCCTGTGGGATGAAGGCCAGTTTCAGACCCTGATTGGCCGCCGCCATCGCAGGCATGGCGAGCATGGCCGTGGCCGTGGCCAGAAAGTTGCGACGCGACACCATCAAAACATCCTTTCGTCGATTTCGGCCTGCATGACCTTGAACAATTCCCATTGGCGGTTTGCCTCGCCCCAGTTGCCGTTGGCGCTGGCATCGCCGACTGCCCGCAGAATGTTGGAGAATTCATAGATTTCCGGCTTGGAGGTCTGATTGACCATGACACTGGCATCCGCCGCCAGATCGGGGGCGACCGTGTCGACAAGCAGCGCGATGTTTTCGGCATCTTGCATCGGCAACAGGGTATCCAACGTGCTTGCGAAGGTGGTCAGCTCTTCCCATGACAGCCGGAATACGCTGTCGCGACCATCGAATACCTGATACGGCTCTTCGCCATCCCCCACGGCCTCGACATAGGCGCTCAGGTCGGCGCGTTGCGCCTCATCCAGCCCCAGTTGCTTTGTGTCGTTGAACCAATCCACTACGCTGGCCAGAGTTGGCAATGATCCGTCGTGCATGTAAGGCGCGGTGAAATTGACGTTGCGTAGCGTCGGTGTTTCGAACGCGGTTGGTGTACCGCCCGGGAACGGAGGCTCGGCGCTGCCGATGTCATAGGTCAACCCGTCGCGGAATTGGCGGTTCGGCGTATGACAAGATGCACAGGCCTTGTCGCCCAGACCGGCAAACTCGGTGTTGAACAATACCTCTCCGCGTTTGGCCGCATCGGATGCCAGATCGGTCAGCCTGCCTGCCCGGTCAATCTTGGGGTTGGGCAGAAAGTCGAACTGTTTGACGTAAGCCTCCAGCGCATCCAATTGGAAGGGTGTCGGTTCCTTTCCGGCAAATTCAGTCACGATCACGTTGCGGATGAACCGGCGTAGGCTGGGCTCGCGCCCGTCCCGGCCATAAGGTGCCGTGAACCGGATACCGCGCATCGATGGCGTGTCCAGATGGTCATCCACCCTGTCGTTGAACATCGGGTTGAAGAACGATCCGTCCACATCCATACCCCCCGGATGAGAGGACAGGCCGGGAATGAAGAAATCTCGATTCACATCCGACCGGTTGTGGCAGGTGGAACAGGCAATCCCCAACTCGCGTGCGGGACCGCCGAAAATCTCAGGACTATCGAACAGCATGTCGCCAAAAGCCACCAGCGGCAGGTTGGCTTCGTCCTCGCCAGCTTCTTCGAATTGCAGCACCAACCGGGGCAGTTGGCGCTGATCGGCGATGTTTGATCCGGGCGGAAGGGTGGCGGGAAGTGTGACAGGCGTTCCGCTTCGAACCACTGTCTCCGGGATTGGCGTTAGCGTCTTTCGTTCAGCAAACTCCGATGGAAGGTAATTCGCCCGGATATAGTCGGCTACAACACTGTGCGCCTCGGCAAATCTATCGGCATCGACGTTCTGCGCACCGTTACCCAATACGCCCGCGCTACCAAGGGAAGAGTTCAAAACCAGCCAGGCCCGCCCCAGATCACGTGCAGCCTGTGCATCGGCGGCCTTGATGCCGTCCTCAAATGCGCGGAACAGGGCGGCAGCCTGAGACACCTCCGATGCGGCTTTGGGCTGGCCAAGCGCCGCCTTGGCTGCATCCAGATGCCGCAGAATTCCACTTGCGATGGCTGCTGTGCTGGCCTCGAACAGCGCCTGGCGGTCTTCGGAATCCAGTGCGCGACCGATCGCTTGCGCCTCGGCTTCGGAAACGCGCGAAATCGCTTCAATCTGCAGATCACTGCCAAGGGGCGGCGACATCCAGCTTTGTTCGATCTTGTCCCACGGAACCGGGCTCAGGTTTCCCATGAACAAGGTCAATCGGTACGCAGCTGCCCGCGGTGCCCACGGCGCCTCTTCGATTGCCGTGGCACCTGCCATGACAGGCAACAACCCGAGGAATGTGGATGCAATTAGATTCTTCATAGCCCCGTCTACAATTATTAGCCTTGTCTAACTTATTCGTGACCAGCAGGCCGTTGTCAAGCCGCGCGATGCAATGCATACACGTAAAGGAAGGCCAATAACGTAATCGTGAGCCCAATGACCGACAGCACTCCACAGGACGCCGACCGCAAGATCGACAATCAGGCCAGTGGATTCGAAGCGGTTCGTACGGCACATCAAAGCGAAATGGTTGAGGATTATGTGGAGCTTATTGCCGAACTGATCCATGAGAGGGGCGCAGCGCGACCGGTGGAAATTGCTGAGCGCCTTGGTGTGACACAACCCACTGTTTCAAAGAACCTGTCCCGGCTAAAACGCGAAGGGTTAATCGAGCATGAACCTTACCGCTCGCTCCGTCTTACGGAGGCGGGACGTCAATTGGCTGAGGCGTGCCGGAAACGTCATCGGATCGTTGTGGATTTCCTGGTTGCCTTGGGCGTTTCAAGAGATGTGGCTGAGCACGACGCCGAAGGTATCGAACATCATGTCAGCGAGGAAACCCTCGGCGTGTTCAGGGCATTCACGGAACGTGAATCAGGCTCGCTTTGAAATTGCGGCGGTTGTATCTCAGTGCGCTCCGTCGAAACCTTGGTTCCAAGTCTGTGGAATATAACCACTCACGGGCGGGTCGTGCAAATGACGGTTTGAGAGTGATGAATCTTTCTTAAAATCGACCTAACCGCAAACTCTCGGAAATGACCAACAATGGCTCTTCCATCCGTCTGAAAAGCGAATTCCGAGTGCTACATTTTTTGCGCAAGCGAATGCTGCATCAGCAAAAGGCGGCAAGCCTTTCGAGACATGCAGACTTTGCGCTACTCTGATCGAATGTCCAAACGGTGGCTATGAAGGAGCCTTGGATAGCTGTCATAGACGCGGCGCTCAGCCAACACTTGTTCGTAGAAACGGCTTGAAAATGGCAGCTCCAACCTGGATTGCCTGGTGCGGTGTAAGTTGAAATCCAATCACCCCTTCAGGCTTCCAAGTTTCGAGATGAGCGTCTGAACAAAACGCCAGCATTGACTGACATTGCGTGTCGGCAGCACACCCTTCCGTCTCTGCAACACTTGCCCAAATAACCACGCCAGAGGGACTAATCCTATCTGTCGAGAGCCCGTTTTTGTATACGTAGATTTCTATTTTCTCGCCACAGATAGGGCAACTTGATCGAACAGTTGCAGCTTTTCCGAGCATTGCTGCGGTTCCGAGCGCGTCGATAACACAAACTGTCCAATTGCGTACTGCGGCCAGTTCGACAGTGTGCAAAGTCTCGCTCGCCGAAAACGGATACGCAGATTGGATTGCGCCCCGCCGAAACACAATCAGATCGCGACGATCCAGTTCATCCAACACGTCCTTGGTTTGCAAATTTGGCAACCGCAACTCTGATAATTCCTGTGGCGTTGGTGGCCGAGCACGTTGGATAAAACTCTCAAGAATTAGCCTGTGAACAGACCGTGTCTCTTTCGACAGATCGAACCACCGGTCACGCATCCGTTCTTCTGTCAAGAGGGATCGCAACGCGTCATCCGCGACGGGGTCAGCCACGTCTGACCAGTCCAGGTAGGGGCTGCGGTCAAGAGTATTCATTATCCGGCGCAGCAAGACAGCTTTGCCACGTCCTTCTCAAATGTCTGCGCTGCCAGTTTCAGCCCTTCTACAGTCGTGAGGTAGGGAAAGATCATGTCGCCCAAGTCATCGTAGGTCATGCCCATTTTCAGAGCCATCGCAGCGGTCTGGATCGTATCTGATCCCTCTGGTGCGATAATATGGGCCCCAAGCAGCTTTTTGCTTTGCTTATCTGCCACCAGTTTGATGAGACCACGGGTGTCGCGAGCCGCGAGTGCGCGCGGGACATGTTCAAGACCCAACACAGATGTTACGACTTCATGGCCATTTGCGGTGGCCTGCGCCTCGGTTACTCCGACGCTGGCGATCTGGGGATCAGAAAAGACCACGGAGGGCATGATGCTATTGTCATAGCTCAGCGAGTTGCCGTTCATGGCGTTCTTCGCCGCCAGCTTCGCCCCGTAGGCCGCCATGTAGACGAACTGATCATTACCAGTCACGTCGCCAGCAGCATAGACGCCGTCGCGGGAACTGTTCATCGCAGGATCAACCACAACGCCACCTCGCGCATCCGTGGCGATCCCGGCAACATCAAGCGCCAGTGATCTGGTGTTTGGAACACGCCCCGTCGCCAGCATTAGCCTTTGTGCATCAACAGTCATGGGCTGACCGTTTCGAGTGGCGTGTAGACGTACTCCCGTCTCGGTGGTTTCCAGCCGATCATAGGACAGCCCATCGAGAACCGAGATACCTTCGTCTGCAAAGGCTTCCGTGAGAGCCGCACTAATTTCTGGTTCGGCATCAGGGAGCAGCCCGCGTCGGGTCACAATTGTGACGGTCGCACCCGCCCGCGCAA
The DNA here is from genome assembly GCF_900143525.1 of Ruegeria sp. Alg231-54. GTDB lineage: Bacteria > Pseudomonadota > Alphaproteobacteria > Rhodobacterales > Rhodobacteraceae > Ruegeria. The sequence continues at coordinate 119,847 of NZ_FREZ01000024.1, forward strand.
AGACCTGGGCGATTTCAACACCGATGTATCCGCCGCCCATAATCATTAGGGACGCAGGCCGCTGATCGAGTTGCAAGGCCGACGTGCTGTCCAGCCATTCAATCTCGGCCAAACCAGGTATGTCAGGAACATGTTGGGATGATCCGGTCGCAATGATGACCTTTGCGGGTTTCAGGTTGCGTTCGCCGACCTGAATCGAACCATCTTCCTGAAAGACGGCCTGACCTTCAACATAGGTCACGGCCTCGTAATTTGGCAGCACATCGACGTATTTCGCGGCGCGCAGATCATCAACCAGCGCCTGTTTCTGTGCGATCATCGCTTTCCAGTCGGTGACTTGGCCAGAGCCTTCAATACCATCAAAACGACTGGCCGCCTTTGCAGTGTGCAGCGTTTCTACGGCGCGGATCATGGTCTTGGAAGGCACACAGCCGACGTTCACACATGTGCCACCAATCGTTCCATATCCAACCAAGGCGACACGCGCGCCTTCATCCGCTGCCGTAATAGCGGCGGAGAAACCGGCAGAACCCGCGCCGATTACAACAAGGTCAAAGGTGTCAGTTTCAGTATTGGGAGATGTGCAGCAATCTGACATGGAGCAGCCTTTCAGGAATTGGTGTTTGGTGCGCGGCGGATCAGCGCGTAGATCGTAATGAGGACAAACACCGCCAGAGCAGGCATGAGAACATAATCGAGATAGCCGACAGCAGCAGACAACCCAACGACACCAAGAAGGCCAACGAGCAGGGGTGTGAAGCAGCAAAGCGCAGCTATCACTGTGCCGACAATGCCTGTCTTGAGAAGTTTGTTGTTCACGAGGTTTCCTTTGTATTTCTGTCTCTGGCGTCTCCGTTCTGACGGCTTTGAACAATCGTCCGAATAGCAAGAACGCCGACACCAACTCCAACAGCGATCAACAGGGTGGTGAGAATATCAAGGCCGGTTGCTGTACCGATAGCCCCGCTCAACATAGATGCAAGGACAGCGGCGTGTCCGCCGCAGCAGATCACGACCACCGGGGCCGCAACTATAAATGCAAGGATGCCACCTGCCGATCCGTCTTTCATTGGAGGCGATCAGGAACCGGATGGTACAGCGACAAGATCAGCTTCATATCCGGCTGCAGCTGATGCGAGAGCAATATCCTCAGCACTCACAACGGTGTCATCAAAGACGACCTCGGCTGTCAGCGTGTCAGCATCCGCCGTTACTTGCGTGACGCCTTCTACGCTTCCCATCGCTGATTCAACGATAAAGGGACAGCTCGGGCAATTCATGCCGGGAACCGAGAATGTCACGGTTTGCTCTCCCGCAAAAACGGAAGAAGCGGCCAATAGGCCGATGAGGGCTAAGACGGGAGTGTGGAGTTTCATAATGGTTCCTTTCACAGACCAAGAAGAATGGGTGCAACGACGGGCGCAATCCAGTTCCAAAACAACGCAATCAAGATGAGAACCGTCGATACCCAAAGCGCGAATTTGACCAACCGATTAGGAAGTGGCCGCGCACAGGCTTCTCCATCCGCGCAGGCCTTGGGTTTGCGATAAACCATCCAGAAGCCATAGCCGAGGAATCCAAGTGTAAGCCCAATAAAGATAGGCTTGTAAGGTTCAAGTGCTGTCAGATTGCCGATCCATGCACCGGAAATGCCAAGGCTGAAAAGGATCAATGGAACAACGCAGCAGGTTGATGCTGCAAGAGCACCAAGGACACCACCAGCCGCAATCATGCGGGCTTTTTTAGTTTCGGGGCCGACCTGTTTGAGATCGACATCAATTACGTCATTCATTCAAGAACCCGCTTTTCAAGTTTCGAGATGCAAGATACGATCTGTAGCAACTACAGAAGCAAGGGGGTTTTCGATGGCTGAGTTCACGAATGCGCGAGGCTATCCAATCGGTGCAATGTCGAAGCACACGGGCGTAAACATCGAGACGATCAGATACTACGAACGAATTGGGATCATGCCAAAACCCGACAGAACAGCGGGCGGCAACCGGCAATATAATCACGACCAGCTCAAGCGCCTATCCTTCATCAAGCGTTCGCGTGAGATCGGGTTTAGCATTGAAGAAATCCGAGCCTTGCTGGAAATGGTGGATCGACGCGACTTCACCTGCGGTGAGGTTCACAGCATGACGGTCAATCACCTTGCGGCGGTCAAAGAGAAAATACTGGCCCTGCATCGGTTAGAGGACGCGCTGGAAGCGATGGCGGCAGAATGCAGTCGTGGCGATGTGCCAGACTGTCCGATACTGGATACCTTGTTTGAAGTATCCGAAACCGGATGAATTCACCGAAGCGGGCATTGAACGAACGACGGTTTAGTCCGCGTCTTTCGTGTCCAACCACCATGCAGCGAAAGCGCGGTTTGGATCAGGCCTTCGAAGCCAGCTGGGAAAGGCCGTTTCCGCGACTTGGACTGCGACGCAGCAAAAAACCCGCCGCACGTGCAAAGTGATGCTGCGCCAGCGAAGGCAAAAAACCCAAGGTCGGTTTTGTCCGCTTCTTGCCAGTTTATGCCCCACGCAGMGAATGGAAAAKGAGA
>NZ_FREZ01000002.1 GCF_900143525.1 Ruegeria sp. Alg231-54
GGCTGGAGCAGGTCCCAAGGGTACGGCTGTTCGCCGTTTAAAGAGGTACGTGAGCTGGGTTTAGAACGTCGTGAGACAGTTCGGTCCCTATCTGCCGTGGGTGTAGGAGACTTGAGAGGAGTTGCCCCTAGTACGAGAGGACCGGGGTGAACGATCCACTGGTGGACCAGTTGTCGTGCCAACGGCAGTGCTGGGTAGCTATGATCGGACAGGATAACCGCTGAAGGCATCTAAGCGGGAAGCCCCCCTCAAAACAAGGTCTCCCTGAGGGCCGTGGAAGACCACCACGTCAATAGGCCGGAGATGTAAGCGCAGTAATGCGTTCAGTTGACCGGTACTAATCGCCCGATAGGCTTGATTTGATCCAGTAATGGAAAGACAAATCAAAAACATACACCTCATTAAACATGGATAACTTCGCAGCAACACGCTGCGGTGTTGATTGAAACAACAACCGTGCGGCAACGCGCGTCGCCTCTTTGCAAAGCAAAGCCGCGACGGGGATTTTCCTCGGTTTGGTGGTCATAGCGCAAGTGAAACACCCGGTCCCATCCCGAACCCGGAAGTTAAGCACTGCCGCGCCAATGGTACTTGGGCTTAAGCCCCGGGAGAGTAGGTCACCGCCAAACCTAGAAAAATCCCCCAATCAAACTTCTCTCTTACGATCAAAAAAACACTACCCGGTCTCAACTAGCCAAATAGGCGGTAGACCAACGCAAGGCCTCAACTAGCGTAAGCAATAGGCCAACGCAAACTGTCGCGGGATGGAGCAGCCCGGTAGCTCGTCAGGCTCATAACCTGAAGGTCGTAGGTTCAAATCCTACTCCCGCAACCAACTTTAATGATTACCAATCAAATGCTTAAGCACCGCCTCACGGCGAAGTTGCAATTTGTGCCAACACATCTGGAAGCACTGTGGAAGCAACAGGGACAAATTTGGCATGTGGCAACGCCACAACAGGGGCTGTCCGTGCAAAACTCAGCAAATAGGTCGCGATGAGCCCTGAACTGCTGGAAGCTGACTCGGTACTAAGACGTTTCGTCAACCACGGGCGCGCATGTCCAAAGCGTCTTGTGTTGTCAGTATGTTTCCCGCGTAACCCCACGAGCCGCTGCTTACTTCTAGCAATCGGACAGACGTTCCGTTTTGTATTGTTTGCCCGGTGACTTCGCCAAATGCCTTGGTGACATTTTGTATTATCTTGCCTTTTTCTTCTGCCGAAAACACACCTTCAAGCACCTGAATTTCAATTGAGGGCATTGCACACTCCATTTCATAAGACTTACCAAAATGCTAGTTTATACTTGGCCGATTGTTCCAAAAGATGACATGCAATGCCCTTTCTTGTAAGAATTCTATGCAGTTCGAGAGGAGCAACCACATGTCAGCAATGGTTTCGTTTCGCTCGGTCGCTGATCCAACGGTATACTAGCCATTCAATCTGAAATGGGGTTAACCACAAATGATATGCGAACGGGCCGCCTTGTTTCATTCGCCGTCTTCAACGCACAAAGCGAATTCCGCGCCGAGCTTACTGCTGGCGACTCGATCCGGCTGGAGACGGAAGTTGTAGTGATTGGCTCTATATCCATGACCTTTACACATCGGCTTTTTCGAGCTGACGGGAACATGACGGCGTTCGAAGCCGAATTCAAATGCGTGCTGCTAACCCTCGAAACCCGCCATGCTACAGAGACACCCGATGACGTTCGCGAACGCGCAACCAAATGGTTGGAGAACCCAACCTGAAAGTCCGGAAGCCAACATTCAACACATATTGAGGAAAGGCGCCTTTGTCCGCATAGCCGACGAAGGCGATGTGCAAAAACGTATGAAGGAGTAGAGCAACATACAAGCGCCCGACTGTTCAGGTCGAGCGCTTGAGCATTTGTTGCGGCGCGAACTCTCACCGGTTAATCAAATTAATAATCGCATTACTGCTTTGTATTCGCGGCTGAACGCAATGTTTACACCCTGACGCCGCAATACTGGCTGAACCCTGCGTAGCGCGGCCCCAAACCTTGCCTCAGTCCGGGGAAAGCTATGGCTGCCTTCTTTCAGCGCAGGGAAGCGGTCCTTGAGAGTTTGCTTCAGTTTGGTTGCCGTGCCGCTCCAATACTGGAGTCCATCCATCAGCGACTAGAGTGCCAGCGCAACCGGGTTGGCCTCAACAGCGGCTTAGTCGCTGCGGGCATGATTGGCCGCGTAGGAGTCCAGAAACGCGACCTGAGTCCATCCAAGCGAATCCTCAGCGCAACCACCCATTTTGCGAATTCCGCCATTCTGGGGGCTTCTGTGAGGCTCACAGAGACAATCCGACCCAAGGCGCAGGACACGGCATCCAATAGCGCGTCGAGAATGTAGTGCTAGGCCTTTGCAAAATCGCGATTGAACGCGCCCAAGGTATTGCGCTTGCCACGTGGGATCACCGGCAGATGAATGCTAATGGCATGATCTGCCAGATCAGGCCGAGCAGATTGGTCGGGAATGCCGTTCCGCAGGCGAGGCCGGGTGGCATTAAACAACACCTTGGCGCTGTCCGTGTGCAGCTTGCGGGTACAAAATCCTCCGCCTGTTGCTATCCGGCAGAAAGCATCTGCAATCATCGGACGGATGGTTGAGAGATTGTCGAAACTCAGAACATAGTTATGCGTCGCGGCAATCACCAAATCCTGCTCGGAATTGGGCGTGCTGCGGGTGCTTGGGCTTGCAGGGTCGATCAGATCGCGCAGCGTTTGCGCAGTTGTGTTTTTGGCGCTGCGCTGTTCGCCGGACAGGATCAGAATGTGGTAGGGGCCTTTGGGGTGGAAACATCCCAGAACCCATGCCACCAACATGCGGAAATCATCTTCGCTGTCCACGTTCACAAAATCCCGCAACAGATTGATGCCTTGCTCGTGACATTCAAGTGCTGGCAACGCCTGCCTTGCGGGCGAGCGGCGAAAGCGCGCTGGCGGGTGACTGACAATTTGCCAGCCCTCGGCTGCAATGGCCACAGCCTGCCAATCCTTGTCGCCCAGACCAAGATAGAATGTTCGCCCGATAGAGGCGATGCGGCTGGACACGGAATATGTTTCACCTTCGAACCGTGCCACCCTTTCCAGCATTCGGTGTTTGTCGTCCAACGCCGCATTCGACGGAGCTTTTTGCGTAGAAAGCAGACTTTGCAAAGTCCCGCTGATCTCCCTCAGTCGCCCTTTGACACAGCCCTTTGACTGCGGCCACCCCACATCAGAAGACGATACGGGTTCTTAGGCCGAACAGCGTAATGCTGTCCTGAGTGGCGTTCTGCAGCGGGTCAGAAATGAATTGCACCGACGGCGTGATCTGCAAACCTGATGAGATTGAAAAGCGGTAGAATGCTTCCAGCGTGAACTGATCATCGTCGATGCCTCTTGCCTCGGCCCAGTTCAGGCCCAACCCGGCCAGATCGGTATTGCGACCATAGTAGCCAAGACCCGCTGAAACGGACCGATCATAGAGCGCTGCTGTCCCCTTAGAAGCCCCAGCCCGAAAGAAAGGCATCCATTTATTGTTAACAAACCATGCGGCTGAAAACGCAGCGCCGTAGTCTTCTGGACGGCTCCCATCGTCAGCCGCATCCGCATGCCAGACGGTCAAGTGGATGTTGTCGAAGTAGATGCGATCAAAGCCGGAGGTGTAGCCGAGTTCGAGCGATTTAAAGAGATTGCCGTCGCTAAACACATCAAAGTTTGGATCAGACGGGTCGGCGTTTGCGTCTGAGACGCTCGCAACAGCGTAGAAGTTTTCGCTCAGCTTTACCCCACCGGCAATGCCAAGACCTTGGTTGGGCGTGTTAATTGTCGGATTGGTATTAAAAGACAGGTTTTGGAAACCACTGTAAGGGCTGACCAACCCATAGATATCCACAAAGTCTGTTACATCAATCTGCCCGACTTGCAGCGTCCACGCGCCGTTCTCGGCCCTTTGGGTCCAGAACAGGTTGGTCAGCAGTAAACCATTATCGTTGAAGGCCGTCCCTGTGATCGAAAGGGCTCCACCATCTAGCCCAAGGAATTGCGGGGCAACATTGGTATAACTGTGCCGATCTTCGATCTTGAATGTCAGAGACCCCCGTTCAGTCGCCTGCCAACTGCCATAGAACCGCGCAATTCCGCTGGCAGCTTCGCCCTCGCCCAGATCCGCGTTCGTGGTTTGGCCCAACGCCAAATAGTCCACGTTGAACCGAAACCCACCCTCAGCCAGTCGGTCTTTCCACTGAAACCAACCCGGAGCGATATTGCGTGGAAAATCGGAACGATATTGCGGATCGGTTAGCCCATCTCCGGGCTTTAGATCAGCTTCAACCGAAGATGGCCCGGATAGTCCCTGAGCCGACGCTGCGCCAGCAAAGACAATATTCAGTGCGACAACGAGAAATCTTATCATTCAGACGCCTTTGCCCCGCCGGTCTTGCGATGGCCCGCCGCTCGGATGCGATCAGCAACACGTTGCTTCCATTCCAGCCCGTCTGCTTCAGTTTCCAGAGTTTCGACACGTTCCGTCTCTAGCTGGAAAGTCGCATTCATAGGCACGAGGCCGTCCACAACCATCATATTCTGAACAGAAGGATCGATAGTCAGCGTGCCCGTCAGCCGAACGGGTTCGTGGTAATAGCTGGGCGCCCAGTCGCCATTCAGCCGCACACGTATCATCTGGTTGGGCGGAGGTGGCGGCATGTGACTGCACATCCCTCGTTCTGGCACCAAATATGCCACAGACTGACCGTCCGGATCACTCGGAGCAGGAATGGCAAAGCCCGCGAGTGTGATTGTTTGACCGTCGAACCTCGGATTTCCGTTCGTTCCAGCCTTTCTTCGCCGCTCTTTCACAATCTCTCTTTGATCGAGCAGCCAATCGACATCAACGCCAACTCCCGCCAAGGCATCCTCGGTTTCGGTCAGAAGCTCCTGCCATTTCAGTCTTTCTTCCGCGCTGCCAGTGTCCTGCTGCAGTCTGCCACGCATCCGCACAACGAAAAGGACGTCGTCGAACTGTTCGGGGCTGAGGTCCCGATAGGGATCTTCATAGACCTGCACAGATGGGTCTGGAAGATCGACCCAGTCCAGCGCTGTTCCTGGCGTTGCCATGGCGGAATGACCGTAACAGACCAAACCCGCGAGCAAGATGGAGCGAAACCAAAAGAACATGAATACTCTCCGGTCGAGTTTTGGGGTCAATTCAGTGTATTTTTGTATATCACACCGTCCTTCATGATCAGCCGGATCGTATCAGGGCTTTCAGGCCTCGGGTCGGCGCCAAACCACTGATCACCAGTTCCCACTACTGAGAAGTCTTCTAGTGGGTTACCGTCGATCAGCAGGATGTCCGCATAGGCCCCTTCCTCGATCACACCCAGTTTTCCAGCGGTATACGGGTTCATAAAATCCCCTGACAGAGCGACAACTTCACCGCCTGTCGATGTCAGTGTCACCATGGACGTATAGGGGCCGAAAAAATCATTGTTTAAGTGTTTTTCGTAGGCAATCTGGATATTGCACGCCTCGACCGAACCAACACAGTCTGTCTGGAAACCCCGCTTCACCGGGCATTCTTTCATATTGTCGATATAGCCAGCAAATGTGGCCGACGCAGACTTTGCCTTGGCAAGGCTCGCCGGCACGTTCGCCACCGCCGGAATATCAAGAAGGCCGGGATCAAATGCCGTAAGGTTTGTTGTAATGTACGCACCCTTCTCGTTCATGACTTCGGCAATTTCGCAGTCAAAAGAAAAACCGTGTTCGATTGACATCACACCCGCGTCGAGCGCACTCAGGATTGCTTCCTTGCGATAGGAATGCGCCATGACATAGCTGCCATATTCATTCGCGACCTGGACGGCGGCTCTGATTTCTTCGGGCGACCCGGCCAGCAATTGCCAAGGGTCGAATGCCGACACGACACCCCCGGATTGCATGAATTTCAATTGCGTCGCGCCCATACGAAAGTTGTTACGTGCGAATTTATAGACGTCATCAACACCACTGACCTCCTGAGCCATGTTCAGCCGACCCATGTTTGTCTCCGAACCAGGTGGTGCCGTGAAATTCGCGAAGTCAGCGTGACCACCGCGTGTTCCAATAAATGCCCCAGATGGATAATAACGAGGACCCTCGATTTGCCCCGAGTCTATCGCCCTACGTAGTCCGCCATTAGCGCCACCAGCATCCCGGACAGTGGTGAAACCCTGCATCAAATACATCTCGGCCATCCGGGCACCGTGTATGGCAAAATCCTCCCAGGTCGTGTTGGCCTCCATCGCAGGCAAGGTCGGTCCCATCAGCATGAGATGCGCGTGCAGTTCAATAAACCCGGGGGTCAGTGTCCGCCCCTCTCCGTCAATGACTGTAGCATTGGGGGCATCGATCGCATCGGTTGATACGGACTTAATCAGGTTGCCCTCGACCAATACGCTGGCATTCTCGATGCGCTGTTCTTTCACGCCATCGAAGATGTGCACGTTGGTAAACAACGTTTGGGGTTCTTCTTGATCCTGAGCCTGCGCGGACGCTGAAAAAGAAAGACCTGCAGCGACAATTACCGTCGAGCAAAGCGACATTCGTAGACCGGACATAAGTACTCCCTTCATATTCATGTTTTGCCAACAGTAGTCCGGAAAACTTTGCCTCGGTTGCCACTTTTGAATTAGGATGTTCGAATGTGATTATAAAAATGGCCACTGAATACAAATACTAATCATCACAAGGGTGACGAGCTTGCCTTTCAACTCCACCTCTCAAGAGCATAGCGAGGGCTTTATTCGCCTCTCCTTAGCCGCTCCGTTTTTACAATATCTCACCGAACGCAAGATCAATCCGCAACCAGCATTGGACCAGGTCGGATTGAAAGTCGAACTATTGTCTGACCCATCCGTGTTCGTTCACTCAGAGCTGGTCTACGGTTTGGTGAATGCCTTCTCAGAAGTATCAGGGGATCGATACCTAGGACTGAATGTAGGTGAGGCGTTTGACCTACAAGGATGGCCGCCCTTCGCTCAAGCCTTGCAATCTACAAAAACGCTATACGAGTTTTTTACCCGCTTTGTTGGACTCGTACCGCAGGAGTCCAATTCTGTGCGGCACAGCCTTGTGATTGAAGCAGGCAAGGCGACTTATCGTATCGAGAGGCAACAGGAACCAACTGTCCCACCCATTCAGGTGACCGGTTTTGGTGCCGCAATCTATGTACGCCTATTGCAGACCGTCGTCGGAGATTCCTGGGATTCTTCGCGTGTGCGATGGGAAAGCAGATACATCAATGGGCTGCCTATCGACTACAAAGGGATCGAGGTTGGCCTTGGGACTGATCCCGGAATGCAAATTAGTTTTCCTGTGGAATGGTTGTTTTTGCACCATGTCTCTGAGGGCTCTGCCAAGCCCATAGCTTCACCTCAACAAGAGGAAGAAGTAACCGTGGTGGCAGCTTTGCGCTCTGTCTTACGCGACAAACTAGATGAAACCAATTTGGGGCCAGAGATGGTGGCTGGAATGCTGGGAATTCGCCCGGAACGGTTTCTGAAAGCGCTTCAGCAACAAGGCACAACGCTGCCCCGTGAAATCAAACGGCTGCGTGTCGATGTCGCCAAAGAGCACCTCAAAGCAGACCAGATGACAATTGCGGAGATTGGTCTGATGCTCGGCTATTCCGACAAGTCCCATTTCACTCGCTTTTTCCGAGGTCAAACCGGAATGACACCGACCAAGTTCCGAAGCAAGTAAATGTGGTCGAGCCAAATGAACGCTCAGAAAAAAAGGTCTTCGTCGGATCAGTTTGGAGAAGTTGTAGTGCGACGTTAAACAGATTAGTCGACGGCTTGAATTGGTTGGTTGTCACCGTCGTTACAACCTCTGCAACTGGCAGTTTCGTTGTGTTTTTCGGAGTTTGCAAAGCTTGGTTGCGAACGTCCGCATTGGGTTGCGATCAGTAATTGATGTCCGAAGCAGGTATTGCTTGGTCGGTCTCCCTCGCTAATGCAGCATGTCTTTCGTCAACCTCATCTTGCTGATCGGATCATCCCGATAGCGTCTAAAGTGCACGTTTTGATGGAGGCAGCATGGGCGCCATTGAACATCGAGCGGCAAACGGTTTTCATACATAATCTGGGCCATCGCATTGAAGGTGAATTGCAGTCGCGGCGCCTTACTTGCGAGCCTTCACAATCACCGGTAACAATTTACGCAACTCATTCTCCAGCTCGGCAGCACCGTTTGCATCACCGGAAACAACACGCGCCAGGGCCTCTTGGAAAAGGCCATCGATAGCGGCGTAAATTGCCCGGGATGAGAGGATTGGGGAACCGTTCTTCAGAAGCGCATAGCGCTCAACAATCCACCAAGTCATGTCCTCCAAGTCACGGTCGATTTGCCGCACGTCATTCTGAAGAACATCGTCAAACAGCGCCTGTGAACGGAGATCGTACCAAAGACGGTGTAGTTTGGTTTCCTTCAATAGAGTTTCGGTTAGCTTCTCAATAAAAGCGTCAACAAGACCTTCCGGTGTTTCAGCTTGCTCCGTGGCCATATCGTAGCGGCGCACACACACTGATTTGTACTGCCGGATACACTGAACAATCAGGTCATTCTTGTCGCTAAAGTAATAGCGCAACACCCCATGCGAGAACTCGGTGTTTTCCGCAATATCCCGCAAAGAAGTCCGAGCATAACCCAGTTCAGCGAGAGTTGTCAGCGCGGCGTCAGCGAGTTCTGCCTGACGATTGGCAAACTTGCCGACCTTCGCGTGCGCTCGCTTACTTACATCGGCCAAACGATCTCGGGATACGGCCACAAAAATCTCCATATTTAGCAAATTTGAGCAGTTGATACGGCTTTTCAGCCGTTTGTGCAGATATTCCTCTTACTTTCGAATATCAATGCATTTCATTTGTAAAGTAAAAATCTTTACAACTGTATAAATCTACTTACGTGTAACCGCGTCGGGCCCGTCAGCCGTGGAACCGCGGCGGACGCCGACAACTTAACAAGTCAATGGAAGAACACTCAGGAGCCTCAAAATGAGCAAGCTGCATATCAAAACGCAAAGCGGTGTGGCGTCGGTGGTCATCGACAACCCGCCAGCGAATATCTGGACGGTAGACGTCATCAATGAGATGAATGCATTCATCTTGTCGCTTAAAGACGACCGGGAAACAAAGGCGGTTGTCTTTAAGTCGGCGAACCCGCATTTCTTTGTTGCTCATCTTGATCTGAACACGATCAACGGCACTCCTGGCGGTCAGGCAGGGATCATCGAATTTAGCCATATGATCAACAACATCAAAGCCATGAAGCAAGTGTCTGTTGCTGTTGTAGACGGGATCGCTCGCGGAGGTGGCAACGAGTTCATCATGGCTTGCGACTTCGCTTACGGCACTGAGAACGCCGCCTTTGCCCAACCGGAAATAGGCGTCAACATTCCGACGGGCGGGCAAGGTGCAGTGCAATTTGCCCGGCGTATGGGGAAGAACAAAGCACTCCAGGCTCTGCTGACAGGTGCAGACCTTACGTCCGAAGAAGCAGAGGCGGTGAATGTCATCACCAAATTTGTGCCCAGGGCAGAGATGGAAACTTTCCTTGAAGCAGTTCTTGGTGCGATCCGAAATTTGGAACTGCGAGACATCGTGATGTACAAGGAGATTGTTGCAGTGTCCGTCAGGGATGAAGCCGCAGGCGCAGAGCTAGAGCTTCGCCACTTCCTGGAAAGGGCCAGAGAAGGCAAAACCTAGGCGATAATCGTAGCTTTTTTGAAGCACGGTGGTCAAACGGAGCGTGAAGCAACAGATTTCGAGGGAGTTTTTGCTGATACTGCCGCTGAACTGTCCGGCTCTTAAGGTAGCTATTGGCCGCTTATCAGGTGCAAATGGACCATGGATGGAACACCTATCCATGATCGAACCTGCGCTATTTCTCGAAGTTTCTAGGTTAACGCAATCTTGTAGCTGTCAGCACCCGTGTCGGAGCCGAACTTAGTAGGGACGGCGAAGTTTGAAATTGTCTTCGGGCACAATGCCACCGGCAAAGCAACTCAAGCTGCACATGCGGCAAGTGCCCGGAAAGTGGCGCTTCTCGGGATTTGCAAAATCTAATTGTGAATGTCTGCTTAGGGCTGCTAGCAGCCCAATGCCCGCACAGCACAGAGTTTCTAAGTGAAAGTCTGGTAAGGGCTCGAAGCGGACATCTGAGTGTTTTTGTCGGATGTCTGTTCTCGCCCACCAACCGGGCGACAACCGACATCGTCGCGCGGTTTTCGACGGATAAGTCTGCTTTTATTGGTAGCGGACGTTCGTCACATCGGCCCTGATGACTGAATTGCGGGACTAACCAGCCTTTTGGTTTGTCTCCATCAAGGGCTGCTTCCGGCCCAAAACAGACCTTCATAGTGATCACAAGTGCTGCGGTGCAGCTTCGCCAAACCAGTTACTCGGTGCACGCCCGAGTGTGGCATCCCTATGGATTGCAGCGGCGCGCATCGGACCCTGTCAGGGAATTTTCTCAACAACAGCCAAAAAATCAGTGCTTGGATTATTCATAGGGAAAAGCCCGAAACACAGTTAGAAGTAGTTAACTCGGATAGAATTTCTCAAGAGGCGAAGAACACGCCCGAACCGGATAGGTCTGTTGATTTGATACCGACAATTACCTTTGTGGTCATTGGAGCAGTTATTCTTATGGGATTATTGTTCGCGCCGTTTTCACGAACCGCGATTTGGCGCGCCACAGTTACACCACTCGCCTCAATCATCGGGAGTGGTTTTCTGGTTTCCGCCCCTCTGCTTGCCCGGGAGTTCGGGGGCTTTGCTGCGCTTGCGATGGCGCTGTTAATTCTCGTGGCAATGCTGATTGGATGGACAATTCGCTACAACATCAGAGTTGTCGAACCACAATTGGCAGCTGACAAGGATCATGTTCTGCATTCGATTGAGCAACTCAGTCATATTGTTCTCGCATTTGCCTACTTCATTTCCGTTTCCTATTATCTTGCCCTTCTTGGGCACTTTGTCCTACAGGGCGCAAATATTGACCGGCCAGAGTTGGCAAAACCCATCGCGATAAGTCTATTGGTAGTAATTGGGCTATTAGGTTGGAGCGGTGGAGCGCAAAAAGTTGCCCGCGTTGAACGCTATGCGACAGCTTTAAATCTATCAGTGATAGCTGGTTTTCTTGCGGCTCTTGCGGTTTTTGCATTCGGGAAGATCGTCGGGCCGGGCGACTTTCTGTCAGCTGCTGGCAAATTCGAGCTTAAGTCACTTCCTGTTCTTCTCGGGTTGCTGATTGTTGTGCAGGGATTTGAAACGACAAGGTTCATGGGCGAGGAATTTGATGCGCAGACCAGAATTAAGGCGATGTGGAACGCGCAGTTGCTCTCCGGGGTTATTTACATTGTCTTCTTCATACTCCTTTCGCCGCTGCTGATAGATCTGTCTCAGGGAGAGGGAGTTGCTGCTGTTATATCTGTCTCGGCTTTGGTCGCGGGCATACTGCCGATTTCTTTGACAATTGCTGCGACAGCCAGCCAATTTAGCGCATCTGTTGCAGACAGTATTGGGGATGCCGGCCTGATCGGCGAGATCACTCATGATCGCGTAAACCCCAGCCACGCCTATGGTTTAATTGCGCTGGTTGGAATCGGCATTCTGTGGTCGACTGATGTTGACCAGGTGATTGCCTTGGCAAGCCGTGCCTTTGCCTTGTTTTATGCCCTTCAGTGCCTGGTCGCATTTGAAGCTGCGCGTAAGCGTAAGGGTGACGAAAAAAAAGCCGTAGCCTTTTTGGCGCTAAGTATCGTTTCTGGAGCGGTCTTCGTATTTGGGGTTCCAGCCGGTTGAACAGGATTGCGCAAGGGAATGCAAACCGAATGCTTTCAACACTCAGCAATGTCCAAACGAAGCCGAATTCGCCTCATCTCATTGATGCACTGAATGGGCGATGAAGGTTCGCAGACCCTAGAAATTTGACCTATAGCGCCCAAAACACCAATTGAGGTGACGGCTAGGTGCAGAACGCCTAACCTATGAAAGAAATTGTTTTTGTTCCCAAATTCACGGGGTCGATTCAAAAGCTGACTTCAAAAAGCGCCATGTTCTATTGAAGCGTACGCAATAAAGGAGAGGGAAATGACCACTGAAGACCAACTTTGGGCGACAGAAGAGCGGCTGTGGTTGAACGGTTTCGATTCCGCACATTCAGAAATATCTGAAGATGCTGTGATGATCTTCCCGTACCCGGCGAAAATACAACGCGGCAGGACTGGTGCGCAAGGCACAGCAGGATGGCGGACGGTCCGAATGAGCGACCGACATTTCAATCTTAAAGGTGATATAGCTGTTCTCGCATATCGGGTTTCAGCCGAGCGTCCTAACGCTCCGATTTACCATGCACTATGTGCGTCGACGTATTTAAACGATGCGGGTGTTTGGAAGCTCGTGTCGCATCAGCAAACACCGGCCGACGATGAAGCGTCAGCGCAGCCCGAGCTTTGATAGATTGAAACAAAGGATATTGATCAGCCCTCCTTGAGGGGCCCAGATTGATTGTTGGTGAATGATTGGCTTCTGGTCTATCTGGACGATGGTGTCCGGAGTCGGAAGGCGGTAGCCCGGAGCGCTGCACGGTCGTTGGGTGTTGTAGCGCTTCCTCCATTCTTCGATCAGGAATTGGACTTCGCAAGACCACATGGAGTGCACAACGGGCGGACCCCTTACGAAGCCCTCAGAGACAGGCTACAGTAACCCGGCAAGTGCCCCGCAAGTCTGTCTAAGTTACAATGGAGACTAAATACTGGCAGTCATAATAATGGATCCAGAACCTGGCTCATCCAAAGATGTATTCTAGCCAAGCTTCAAAACGCTGTTTGGCCACTGCATCCACTTTTAAGTTTTGCCCCGCAATCAAATAGTGGCTCTGTTCTATTGGAACTGCTTCACCAACTATGGCGACCTTTCTTCCGGTCTCAATGGCGGTTTTGGCAAACCTCTCGATAACGATCGCATTGCCGCCACCTGCGGCCACGATGTCCACCGCCGCAATTGTCGTGTCGACCACAAAGGTCGACGCGTACTGGGTTTGTTGAACCCCGATTGCGGAAAAATACCGTTCCCACATTTGTTGGAATCCCAGAATGTGAATGAGCGGCTGTTGTTGCAGATCTTCGGTGGAAGGGGCTTTTCCCCCAGAAATCTTGGGGGCAATACGGACGATACGCTCAGTGGATATTTTCCGAGCGGGGATATCAGTCCACTCGCCGCTTCCCACACGCAACTCGACATCGACATTTTCACGGCCTGCGGATTCAGCCCAAATGTTCGAGACCAGTTTTATGGAAATATCGGGGTGGATCCGCAAAAACTCGGGCAACCTGTGAGCGAGAAACAAGGTCGCCGTGGATATTGGCGCGCGCACGACCAGTTCGTGCTTCTGGTTTGATCCGAAAAGGCTGATCGTTGACAGATCGATGTCTCTCAGCGCTTGCCGCACAGAAAAAGCGTATGCCTGACCAACTTCGGTCAGGCTTAGGTTGCGTGCGGCGCGATAGAACAAGGGGCAACCAAGTTGCGCTTCCAACGAGCGGACATGAAGGCTGAGTGCCGATTGCGTGATGCCCAGCTCGGCTGCGGCAGCAGTAAAGCTCAGATGCCGTGCCGCGCATTCAAAGGACCGAAGCCAGATAGGGTTAGGAGATCGCGGCATTCTTAGCACCGAAAATTTTCGCTGATACTTGCCGGTTTTATTCGTTTTACACAATGCCATCAACGTTTGTACTTTTTGCGAAGTAACATCTTTGCCGATCATCCGGCGGGAACTGGAACAGGGAAACACGCACATGAAAGTTGGGTTTATTGGTCTTGGAAATGTCGGCGGGAAACTCAGCGGCAGTTTGCTGCGGAACGGCATTGATCTAACGGTGCATGACCTCAATCCCGAACTTGTGGATGATTTCGTGTCGCGTGGGGCGGTCCGGGGTGAAAGCCCGGCCCAACTGATGTGCGATTGCGATGCTGTTATCACTTGTCTGCCATCGCCCGCTGCCTCGGATGCCGTCATGCAACAGATGCTGTCCGAGGTGAAGCCGGGCAAAATCTGGATGGAGATGTCCACCACTGACGAAGCCGAGGTCAAACGCTTGGGCGCAATGGTGATGGAGGCAGGAGGCGCAGCCGTGGATTGCCCGGTATCGGGCGGATGCCACCGTGCGGCGACTGGCAATATCTCGATCTTTGCGGGGTGCGATCGTGCTACGTTTGACCGCATCGCGCCCTTCCTGAAAACCATGGGGCGCCGCATTCTGCACACTGGCGATCTGGGCTCGGCTTCGGTTCTGAAAGTTGTGACGAACTATCTGGCCACGGCCAATCTTGTCACTTGTTGCGAAGCGCTTGTCACCGCCAAGGCGGCCGGTATGGACCTCAACACGACCTATGAGGCGATGAAGATTAGCTCCGGCACGTCATTCGTACATGAAACCGAAAGTCAGGTGATCCTGAACGGTAGCCGGGACATTTCTTTCACCATGGATCTGGTCAAAAAGGATGCCGGTCTGTTCCAGCAGGTGGCTGACCGTCACAATGTGCCGCTGGAAATCTCGCCTATGTTGGTTCAGATCTTTGAGGATGGCATCGAACGCTATGGCGAGCGTTGTTTTTCTCCCAATATCATCAAACGTCTGGAAGAGGCCACCGGTCTGGACATTCTCGCCCCCGGTTTCCCGCCGGAAATGACGGATGATGAGCCGGAAGAACCCGGTTACGAGGTGATCCCGCAAGGCTCTGAACGCAAAGCCGCTGAATAAAAAAAGGACAGCGGTTTTGAAGCGGATCTATACTTTTGGAGGGCACCCGGCGACGCGTAACTTGACGGTGGCGGATATCAAGGCAGGCAAGGGCAGGCGTAAATTCGTGCAGACGACCGCCGTGAACCGCACCGAGGCTGCTGCGGCTCAGGCCGCGGGCATTGATCATCTATCAATCGTCGATCACGATCTGGCCGAAGTACGCGCCGGTGCGCCTGACACGTTCACCACTGCCGCGTTGATGGCCGGCGATTATGAAACCCACCAGGACATCCTGCGTGCCGGTATACGTGCCGCCACCGCCGGGGCAGACGCGGTTTACACATTGCGCAGTCTCAAAGCCGTGGAACTGCTGGCCGACGAAGGGCTGGCCGTACAGGGTCATCTGGGCCTGGTGCCCCGCCTGTCCACCCAGATCGGCGGATTGCGTGCCTATGGGCGCACCGCGGATGAAGCAATGCAACTGGCCGAGGATCTGCGACGGTTGGAAGACGCTGGTGCTTATGCAGTCGAGTTGGAATGTGTCGCCGACGAGGCGATTGCAGAGATCAGCCCGCGTACCGGACTGATCACCCACTCAATCGGTTTTGGCGGGGCTGCCGATGTGATCTTCCTTTTCCAGGAAGACGCTTGCGGCGACACCCCAAACCCTCCGCGTCATGCCAAAGCCTTTGCCGATATGGCAGGTGCCCATACCAAACTGGAGGCCGAAAGGATGAAGGGTTTGACCGCCTATCGTACCGCGGTTCTGGACGGTAGTTATCCCGACACTGCGACGAGCACCGGCATGAAGCCCGGTGAGCATGAAAAACTACGTGAAGCGCTGGACAAGCGCCGCCCGTTTCAAGAGTAGGCCCCACGATGACTTGCCGTCCGTCACGGAAATACCCGTATGAGCCGCCTCCGGCCTCATCCTGATCAAAAAAGGTACATTTGCTCAGGAAAGGACACCCCGTGACGACTGCAGATACGAACGCTCGGAAAACAGCTCTTACCTCCGAAGATCCCGCCCCCATGAGCCGCGAATGGCACTGGCACCCGGAATTTCCGGTAAAGCACGCCCCTATTGGCACTGGCCACCCAAATTCGGCGTGATGGGGAAATGGGCCTGGCAGAACTGGCTGCAATTTTCGGATCGTTCGATCTATCTTGCGCTGGCTTTTCTGGTGGCGTTCTAGTTGCAGCCCATCGGATCCGATCAGGCCATTTTTGCCATTGGCTGGATGTCATGGGTGTTCATTCGCAACTGGGTGTTGCTATTGGTCGTCGCCGGTGGGCTGCATATGTGGTTTTATGGTGTCGACGGGCAAGGCAAGTTGCTGAAATACGACCCCCGACCGTACATGAAGCGCAAGAATGCGCTGTATAAATTCGGCTATCAGATCTGGGACAACATCTACTACTCGATGGTCTTTGGTGCGACCATCCTGTCGATGTTTGAATGCTTCCTGCGCTGGATGTACGCTAACAGTTTCATCGGCACGCTCAGCTTTGTCGCGCATCCTGTGTGGTTCATTCTGCTATTCCCGATACTGGCGCTTTGGCAAAGCTTTCACTTTTATGCCGTTCATCTATTTCTGCATCAGCCGTTCATATACAGGCACGTACACGCCGTGCACCACCGCAACGTCAACACCGGCCCCTGGTCCGGCATGTCGATGCATCCGGTCGAATCCTTCGGGTATCTCAGTGCTATTCTGATCGTGCTGATCTTACCCAGCCATCCCGTTCACATGATTTTCCTCGGCTACTGGCTGATGCTGGGTGCAGCGTCGTCTCACTCTGGATACGAAGCGATTTGGGCGCGCGATCGTCAGGCTTTGCTGATAGGCGCATTTTTCCATCAGCTTCATCATCGCTATTACGAGTGCAATTATGGCAATGCCGAAATGCCCTGGGATAAGTGGTTCGGAACATATCATGATGGTTCCGAGGACGCCACAAAGCGTACTCGGAACCGTAACCGTGAAATGCACGCTAGCGGCAGATAACCAAAGCTCCAAATACTGAAGTTCGTTTGCAATGCGTTGGTCGGATTGGGCTCACTTTCGGGAACTTCCGTCGGGAAGACGTCGCTAAAATAGGGCTAAAAAAAATTCTCCCTATTCAAAGAGATAGAAGCGTTTTGCCGTGCCGTGGAACACATCGTCCTGGTTTGATGCCGGGACGAGTTCCTGGTGCCTGGAAACAACTTCTTTGTAAGTTGAACTGAGGCTGTCGACCGGAAAATTCGACCCGAACATGCAACGGTCGGCACCAAACTGTGACAGGCAGGATGCAACGATTGGTGAGACGCTTTCAGCGCTCCAGTTATGATCAAACATTCCGAGGCCGGAGAGTTTGCAACAGACTTGCGGGAGGTTTGACAACGTTTTTAACCCCTCCGCCCATCTCTGCAAGCCTTGTGCGGTTCGGTCGTGGGGGGACCCTGCATGGCAAAGTGCAATCCGGGTTTCTGTGGCCCGCGACAACACATTTGAGGTCATTTTCATCAACTCAGGCAGCAGTTGAAGATCGAAGGATAGCCCGCGTGAGCCCAGTTGTTTCAGACCAGCCAAGAACTTTGGGTCTTCAAGCAGCGTGTTTGTGCCGGTGATTGCATCCTCGCCCGGAGCGCGGCCGATGATCTGACGAACGCCGCGTACAGACGGCAGGGTTTGAAGGCGGTCGAGTTGTTTGTCCAGATCATCAGCGGTCAAGTCGCAGAAGGCCACTTGCACCAAGGGCCAGTCCGGGAACTGGTCCGCCACTGATTGCACCCATTGCGCTTCGGCCCAGGGGTCAGCCGCGCCCACCTGAATATGTACCGAAGCGCCGAAATCTTCGGTTTTGGCGTCTGCGCGAAATTCCGGCAGCAAATAGTTTCGTTGGATGGGGGAGGGGTCGCCAAAGAACCGAGCGATGCCCTTTTCCATGAGCCAGGGGTAGGTCACGGCAGACAGGTCCCACAGGTGGTGATGCGCATCTATCCTCATGGCGTTTCGATCTCTGTGGTTCGGGCCAGAATGTCGACGCCTTGCCCATTCCAGAAGTGCAGCAAGTCGATGAAGACCCAGTTTTCCGCCAGTTTGTCACCCGCTCGGCGATAGATATCGATCACCCTGAATTCGCCGGGTTTCCCGGTGGCGGGCATTCCCATGAACCCGCCGGACGGAGTGGCCGTGAAATTGGGCCAGCCAAAGAACCCGCCATAGTGCCCCTCGGCCATGCGGCAGACATGATTGGTTTTAGATCGGTCCGAGAAGGCGGCCCGGAACGGTCCAGAGTGTTGTTTTGCATAGCGTTCTATCGTGTAGGTCGCGCCGATCCCTTCGGGTCCCCACCAGATCATGTCTTGGTGCCAGGTTTGGGTCAATTCATCCTCAAGCGACAACCCATTGTCCCATTGGCCGAGATCCGAGATCATCGCATTGATGATCGCCAGGGTCTTTTCGCCTTCTTCAGCAGGTTGTGCGTTCAGCAGCAGGCCGTCATGGGGTCTTGGTCCGGGTTGCACCAAATGCGCCGCTGTTTGTGGGGGGAACGGATTCTGCCCGGCTTGCACCATCAGGTGCGGTATGTCGAAATACATCGCTGTTTCGACAATCCTGTCACCGGCGACCTTGTAGAACGCGCAATAGCGCAGGAATGCCAGCTTGCCAGTTGGGCGAATGCCCAGCCACGGACGATCGAAAAGCCCCATCAAATGCCCCATGGACACGACCCAGACGTCGGCCTCGTCCCGCAGCGAGTTTTGCCCCGCAAACAGGATATCTACACGGTTCTGCTGGCGGGTCAGGCTGCTCTTTAGTGGTTGCCAGAACTGCCGGGCAACCTGTTCGGCGCCATTGATTTCGTTGAATGGGTGAAAGCCGCGCCACTTCAGTTCTGGGGCGCAGTATTGGCTCATTACCTTCGGGATTTCTTGTTCTGTCGCGGAATCCAACGCGGTGTGAAACGCAGAGACGAGTTTTTTTTCTGTCTGAAAGGTCACGGTATTTGCCATTGTGATCAAAGTTTTACGAGAGGCACGAAGCCGGGTTGAGTCGGGTATTTGCGTCAGTTTTGCATACGTATGCAAAAAAGTCTTGCCTGAATTGACGTATGCGAATTACAGTTTTGCAAACGTATGCAAAATGATTCCTTGCAGGGGGCACCATGGCGGAAATTCAATTGCGGAACGTCGGCAAGCGATGGGGCTCATTCGTTGGGGTTCACAATTTCGACCTGACCATTGCTGATCGCGAGTTTCTGGTCCTGCTCGGCCCCTCGGGTTGCGGCAAGACAACGACGATGCGGATGATCGCAGGGCTTGAGGACGTGACCGAGGGCGAAATCCTGGTCGATGGCAATGTGATCAACGATCTGGAGCCGAAGGACCGCGACGTTGCGATGGTGTTCCAGAGCTACGCGCTTTATCCCAACATGAACGTCTATGAGAACATCCGCTTTCCGCTGAAGGTGCGCGGCATCGACCCGTCGACCCACGACGAGAAGGTACGCCGCGCCAGCGCGATGGTAGAGTTGGACGATTTTCTGCATCGCAAACCCGCCGAGCTCTCAGGTGGTCAGCGACAGCGAGTGGCGCTCGCCCGTGCCATTGTGCGCGAACCAAACGTGTTCCTGATGGACGAGCCGCTGTCGAATCTTGACGCCAAACTGCGGGTCTCGACCCGGGCGCAGATCAAGAACCTCAGTCACGAGCTGGCGGTGACGACGATCTATGTGACCCATGACCAGATCGAAGCGATGACACTGGCCGACCGCGTTGTGGTGATGAAACAGGGCGTGGTGCAGCAGGTTGGCAGCCCCACGGAAATCTATGACATGCCGGCAAACACGTTTGTGGCCAGCTTCATTGGTTCACCCGCGATGAATTTAATGGATGGCGACGTTTCAGGCGGAATGTTCCGTGCCGAACACGTCGAAATCCCAGTGGATGCACCGGATGGACCTATGACGCTGGGCTTCAGGGCTGAAGACGCCAGCCTTGCCGAAGGGCAGGGCCAGATCACAGCACCCATTTACACGCTGGAATTGCTGGGCGACGCGACCATGATCTCGGTCCGGGTCGGCGGTGCTCTGGTATCGGTCAAAGCCGATAAAGCCTACCGCGCCGAGATTGGCGAGACAGTCTCGTTCTCGGTGCCGAAAGAAATCTGTCACCTCTTTGAAGCTGAAAGCGGTGCGCGGATTGGGGAGCACCCCCACAAACAGCCCAAACGGGCTTAACACCGGTCCGGACGTCGACGACGGACCGATCCTGACAGGGAGAAACGCATGAAACTCAAGACGATCCTTATGGCAGGTGCCATGTCCATCGCCGCCACCGGCGCATGGGCGGAATGCGCCTTCGAAAACGACGTGCCACTGAAGTCGCTGTCCGCCGGGTTTGAAGCCTGGAAAGCGGTCACCGATGCAATGGCGGAATGCGGCAACTTCAGCGCTTCGCTGGACCAAGAATTCCGCGAAAAGCAACCTGAGGCATTTGCGGCTGATCCCGCACTTTATCAGATCGGCGGTGTATCGAACGCAACACTGGTCCCCTTGCTGAACGCGGGCACGATCCGCCCTCTGGACGATCTGGTTGAAAAATATGGCCAGGATTTGCTGCCCAACCAGTTGATCAAGGTGGACGGACAAACCATGGCGATCGCGATGATGGTGAACGCTCAGCACCTGATGTATCGCGATGATGTTCTGGCCGAGCTGGGCATCGAAGAGCCCAAGACATATGGCGATGTTCTTTCCGCGGCGGCCAAGATCAAAGAAGCCGGCGTCATGGACTATCCCATTGGTGGGACGTTCAAGACCGGTTGGAACCTTGGTCAGGAGTTCGTCAATATGTATTTGGGCGAGGGCGGTTCGTTCTTTGGTGACGGCAACATGCCTGCCATCAATAACGAGCAAGGCGTAGCAGCGCTTGAGACATTGAAGGCCATGACCGAGTATATGGACCCGGAATATCTGGTCTCTGACTCGACCTATGTGCAACAGCAATTCCAGCAGGGCAAGATTGCAATGGCGAACCTGTGGGCCAGCCGTGCCGCTGCGATGAACGATGAGGCCGAAAGCCAGGTCGTTGGCAAGGTGACCATGGCCGCGGCTCCAATGGGATCGGCGGTTCCGGCGACCACAATCTGGTGGGACGGTATTGTTCTGGCTTCGAACATGAGCGACGAAGAAGCGGATGCTGCCTTCCGCGTCGCACTTGAGGGCATGGACACCGATACGGTCAGTGCGAACAACGATGTCGCTGTATGGCTGAGCACGGCCTATTCGGCAGGTCCTTTGGCTGCAGGTGCTGCAGCGTCCGCTGAAGGCGGTGCCAAGGCTTACCCGGCTTCCGGTCCTATGGGCATCATGCACACCTCGTTGGGTAACGGACTGGCCGACTATCTGACCGGTGCCAAAGACGCGCAGACGACTCTGGCCGATATCGAGGCAGACTACGTCACTGCCGCGAAAGAAGCGGGTCTGATCAGCAACTGATCCTCTCTTGGGAGGGCTACGGCCCTCCCATCCCTTTCCCCCGAGAGCCATTAGAAAGGCAGAGCCATGAACTTCCGGACATTTGCTGCTTTTGTCGGTCCCTCTGTCTTTATGATGCTTCTCTTTATCGCGTTCCCTTTGGTCAGCGTGTTCCAGCAGAGTTTCTATGTCACCCAGCCGATCTATGAGACGGTCGAAAAGGAAACCTGCACCCCTGGTTTTGTGACGCAGACCTGCGTGACTGAGCAAGTGTCACAACCGAAGCTCGACGAGCATGGAGAGATCATTACGCAAACCCAATATGTAGGGCTGCAAAGCTATCGCAACGTGTTGGAACCTGAACGTGCGTGGCGTGCCATAAGCGATGGCAGCTGGCACGTGCTGTCCACGATCAATTTCTGGAAGGCCCTGCGGTTCACGCTGACATTTACTCTGATCACTCTGCCGCTGGTGGTCGGTTGCGGGCTAGGGATTGCGATCCTGATCAACAATGCCGCGCGATCGATCCGCGGGCCGGTGATTTTTGTCTCTCTACTGCCATTCATCATCACGCCGGTGATCGGAGTGCTGTCAATCAATTGGCTGTTTCGCGGCGACGGTATCCTGACTGCGATGATGGAATGGTGGCTGAACCGTGACATAGCCCTGTTCGCGCAGGCCTGGACAATAGAAGTTCTCATGATGATCTACCGCGTCTGGCACGTGGCGCCCTTTGCGGCCATCATCTTCTACGCCGGTCTGCAAACGGTCAACCAGGACAGTCTGGAAAGCGCTGTTATCGATGGGGCAACACGCTGGCAGCGGCTGAAATACATCGTCATCCCGCATCTGATGCCGCTGATTATCTTCGTCTCGATGATCCACTTGATGGACAGCTACCGTGTCTTTGAAGAGATCGTCGGTTTCTCAAGCCAGGGATATGTGATCTCACTGCAGTGGCTGACATTTGACTACCTGACGCCGGATCAGGCAGGCAACAGGTCGATCAGTCGGGCCTCAGCCAACTCAATGCTGACCATGATTGGCGTTGTCATCCTGCTTATCCTGCCGCTGCGCCGCACATGGCGCGATCATAAAGGAGGTCACTGACATGTCCTCGCGCGCGCTTCGCCAACCGCTCAGCCTGCGGCTGACCTCGAACATCTTTCTGGCGCTTTGGTGCCTGATCGCGGCCTTCCCGATCTTCTGGATCGTGGTTATGAGCTTCAAATCGCCGGTCGATGCATTCGACAGCAATGCGCTGAACGTGATTTTTGGCCCGGCCACGCTGGGCGTCGGTAAGGGGTTATCGCTGCTGGATATCATTCTGGGTGTTGCGGTGATCTGGGCAACGATAATCATCGCCACCAAAACCCTGCCGTCGATGGTAAAATCCTACACGAAGCCCGGACAGGAATGGTTCGGCTGGGTCATTGGCGTACTGGTCGTTTTGGTGGGCTTTCTCGTGGTGTTCTTTGTTGTTCTGCCTGCCATTCTAAGCGTGCTCAACCCTTGGTTCGGACCTTTGGGCCGGGACGTGCTGGGCCTGACCACTGAACACTACAAGACCGTTTGGATCGACCGGGGTTTTTCGAACAATTTTAAGAATTCGCTGATTGTGACGACAGGCGTGGTGACAGTCTCGCTGACCGTAGGCACGCTGGCGGGATATGGTCTGGCGCGCTCGGGTTCGACACTGGCGTTCTGGATCCTGATCGTGGCGCTGGTGTTCCGCGCGCTACCGCATTCGGTGCTGGTGGCCGGTTATCTGCCGGTGTTCATCAATTCGGCTGAATGGCTGGCCCCGATCCTCGGTGAAAACGCACCGACGCTGTATGGCAAGCCCTTTGCGGTGATCGCCGTTCTGGTCGCGATCAATCAGCCATTCACCATCTGGATGCTACGCTCATTCTTCCAGAATATCCCGGCAGAACTGGACGAGGCCGCCCGTGTCGATGGGTGCAGCCATTTCCAAGCCTTCCGCCGTGTCATCATGCCGGTGATGTGGCCGGGGGTGATCACCACAGGTCTGTTCAGCTTCCTGCTGGCTTATAACGACTTTCTTGTCACTGCGCTGCTGCTGGATGCGCAGAACCAGACCATGGTTCCCGCCATTGTCGGCATGTTCAATCGTGAAACGACTACAACCGACCAAGTGGTCGCGGTTGCCGCCGCCGTGTCGATCACTGCGCCGCTGATCTTCCTTGTTCTGATCTTCCAGCGCCAGATCGTCAGCGGTCTGACAGCCGGAGCGGTCAAAGGCTGATGAGCAACCATGCACGCCATAACGCCATGTCGCGCCACCCGGCGGTGAACAGGATGCCGAGGGACTTTCTGAGTATAGGGGCTGCGATCCCCAAACTCTCTCTCTGGCAACCTGAAAGGACATAGACATGAAAGGTTCCCGTCCCGAGCAAGCGGTTCTGACCCGCGACACGGACATGAGCAAAACCGAAGACACGCGCCGCGTGATCGAAACCATGGTGGATGGTCTGAACGATCACCGCATTGATGACATCGGAGAATTCTTCACCCAAGGCTTCCGCTGGATGGGCAATCAAGGCTGCGGCACTAAAACCGGGCTGAAAGAGTTTCAGGAAAACTGGCAGCGCCCGTTTCAAGCGGCGTTTTCGGACAAGACCTGCATCGATGAGGCCCGTCTTTACATGGGCGAATGGGCAGCAGCCTTTGGCCGTCAGGAAGCAACCCATACGGGAGAGTTTCTGGGCATCGCCCCCACCGGCAAGCGGGTCGAGATCCGCTATATGGATTTTTGGAAAGTCGTTGACGGCAAGATCGTCGACAACTGGGTGAATGTCGATTTCGCACATGTCGCGGCGCAACTGGGTGTCGACCTGTTCAACGGCGAAGGCTGGGAAGCATTTGACCGGGGTGAGAAATGTCCACCCCGGCCCGAAAACTGAGGATTGGAAACATGGCAATCGAGTATCTTAAACGCGGCAAATCCGATGCGGACCGGGCTGAAGATGATGCCAAGACCCGCGCCGTGGTTGAGACGACGCTGAAAGACATTGAAACTCGCGGTGATGCTGCGGTGCGTGAGTTGAGTGAGAAGTTCGACAACTACTCGCCAGCATCGTTCCGCCTGAGCCAGCAGGAAATCGATGACTTGATCGGTCAACTGACCGATAGAGAACTGGCCGACATCAAATTCGCCCAGGAACAGGTGCGCAACTTTGCGCAGGCTCAGCGGGATTCAATGCTGGACATCGAGGTTGAAACCCTGCCGGGCGTGATCCTTGGCCATAAGAACATCCCCGTACAATCGGTCGGATGTTACGTCCCCGGCGGCAAGTTCCCAATGGTGGCATCGGCCCATATGTCCGTGGCCACGGCTTCGGTTGCGGGTGTCCCTCGTATCATCGCCTGTACGCCTCCGTTCAAAGGCACACCAAACCCTGCAGTGATTGCGGCCATGCATTTGGGCGGTGCGCATGAGATCTACGTTATGGGCGGCATACAGGCCATTGGTGCGATGGCTTTGGGCACTGAGACGATTGATCCGGTTCACATGCTGGTTGGCCCCGGCAACGCCTTTGTTGCCGAAGCCAAGCGTCAGTTGTTCGGGCGCGTTGGCATTGATCTGTTTGCAGGTCCCACCGAAACCATGGTGATCGCCGACGAGACCGCAGCAGATGCCGAGCTGTGCGCAACCGACCTGTTGGGGCAGGCCGAACACGGCTATAACAGCCCCTGTGTGCTGCTGACCAACTCTCACAAGCTTGCCAAAGAGACACTGTCCGAGGTGGACCGCCTTTTGGGCATCCTGCCGACTGCAGACACCGCGAAAGTGTCATGGGATGAATATGGCGAAGTGATCGTCTGCGACACGTATGACGAGATGCTGCAAGTCGCAGATGATAT
The DNA here is from genome assembly GCF_900143525.1 of Ruegeria sp. Alg231-54. Classification (GTDB taxonomy): domain Bacteria; phylum Pseudomonadota; class Alphaproteobacteria; order Rhodobacterales; family Rhodobacteraceae; genus Ruegeria. Next base: position 25,139 of record NZ_FREZ01000002.1, read on the forward strand.
CGCCTCGGAACATGTGCAGGTGATGACGGATCGCGACGATTGGTTTCTGGAGAATATGACCTGCTATGGCGCGCTGTTCCTTGGTCCGCGCACCAACGTGTCAAACGGGGACAAGGTGATTGGTACGAACCACACCCTGCCAACGAAGAAGGCCGGGCGTTACACCGGTGGGCTTTGGGTTGGGAAGTACCTGAAAACGCACAGTTATCAGAAAGTTCTGACCAACGAGGCGGCGACACTAATCGGCGAATACGGCTCGCGTCTGTGCATGTTGGAAGGTTTTGTGGGCCACGCAGAACAGTGCAACGTCCGTGTGCGTCGCTATGGCGGTATCAATGTCCCCTATGGCGAGCCGGCGCCTTATCGGGATGCTGCTGAATGAGTGACAGGCATACACAGCATAAGGCCCTGATCGCTCCGCTCAGGGCCGCGATGTATGATTTTTCCGAGGCCGGTGTTCGCGCGGCACTGGCCGAGGTAACGGCCTCGGACGCCGTTTTCCACCTATGTCATCCCTTTGGCGACAGCATTGGCAGCGACGCTTTCTATGACCGCGCCTATAATGACCTGTTGACTGCCTGGCCCGATCTGGAACGGCGGGATTATATCGTCATGGGTGGACCGGATGAACATGGTTCTGACTGGATTGGATGCGGCGGCTACTACACCGGTACGTTCACCGGCCCGTGGCTGGACATCCCGCCGACAGGCCACCAGGTCACCATGCGGTTTCATGAGTTTTACCGTTTCGAAAACGGCAAAGTTGCTGAAATGCAAGCCCTTTGGGATATCCCCGAGGTGATGATGCAGGCAAGTGCCTGGCCCATGGCCCCCAGTCTTGGCCGCGAATGGCACGTGCCCGGGCCGGCCACGCAGGATGGGTTGGTGCCTGGGCCCCACGATGAGGCCAAAGGTAAAGAGACCTGCAAACACATCATCGACATGCTGGAGCACCTCAAGAAACACCCGTCGCAAGGCGGCCCCGAGGTGATGGAGATGGAGCGGTTCTGGCATCCCCGTATGAATTGGTACGGCCCCTCAGGCATCGGCACTGGACGAGGCTATGCAGGATTCCGCAACTGGCACCAGATTCCGTTCCTGAACGGGATGCCGGATCGCGGGAAATACGTCGAGGACATCACCTACCATTTCTTCGGCGATGGCGAATACGCGGCTGTGACCGGCTGGCCTAATATGATCCAGACCGTCACCCATGACGGATGGATGGGGATCGCGCCTGCGGGCCAGAAGATCACCATGCGCAGCCTCGATTTTTGGCGGCTGGAAAACGGGCGCATTCGTGAAAACTGGGTGCTGGTCGATCTTCTGGATGCTTATCGTCAGCTAGGCGTTGACGTCTTTGCCCGTCTGCGGGAATTCAACAAGGCCCGAAACATGGGGCGCATTGATATACCGGATGGAATGAGCTGATGACTGAACTGCCGCGCACCCCTTCGTTTTCCCTGACAGGAAAGACCGCCCTGGTGACAGGTGCCTCTTCAGGCATTGGGCAGGGCTGTGCCGTGGCGCTGGCCGAGGCGGGCGCGCATGTCGTCTGTGCGGCCAGAGGCGAAGATCGGTTGAATGCAACTGTCGCTGCTCTGCAGGCAGAGGGGTGGTCGGCCGAGGCGCTGGTTCTGGATCAGGGCGATCTGGATGCGCTAAAGCAGCTTTTTGAAACGCGCAGCTTTGATGTCGTGGTGAATTCGGCCGGGGTTGCACGGCACAGTGCTGCTATTGAGACAACGCCTGAGGATTTCGATGTTGTCACGGGCGTCAATCTGCGTTCCGCTTACTTCCTGTCGGCCTATGCCGCTCGCGCCTTGATCGAGGCTGACAGGCCAGGTTCGATCATCCACATCTCCAGCCAAATGGGGCATGTTGGAGGGGTCGAACGGGCGCTTTATTGTGCCACCAAGCACGGGCTTGAAGGGATGGTAAAGTCAATGGCCATCGAGTGGGGCAAGCAGGGCATTCGGATCAACACGGTCTGCCCGACTTTCATTCGAACGCCTCTGACTCAATCTACCTTTGACAACCCAGAACGCGCCGCATGGATCATGGAAAAGATCAAGCTGGGTCGCGTGGGCGAGGTCGAGGATATCATGGGTGCGGTACGCTACCTCGCCTCTGATGCCTCAGCGTTGGTCACGGGCACTTCGATGTTGATTGACGGAGGTTGGACGGCAGACTGATGGCTGAGAAAGTAACATCACTTCAGGTTGCCCAGCTTGCAGGTGTAAGTCAGTCTGCCGTTAGCCGCGTCTTCACGCCCGGTGCCTCGGTCAGCAAGAAGACGGAAGAGAAAGTGCGCAAAGCCGCGACCGAACTTGGCTATCGCCCCAATGTGTTGGCGCGCGCGATGGTGTCGGGCAAAAGCCGCATCATCGGTTTGGTCGTCGCCTATCTGGACAACTATTTCTATCCCGAAGCGCTTGAGAAGTTGTCGAACGAGTTGCAGGAGCAGGGGTATCACGTCCTGATCTTCATGGCCTCCAGAACCGCCGGAAACATTGACGACGTTATGGAGGAAATTCTTGATTATCAGGTTGATGGCGTGATCCTGGCCTCGGTTGCGATGTCGTCCGATATCGCAACACGGTGCCAACAAGCTGGTGTGCCGGTCGTACTGTTCAACCGTAGTCAGGATATCGACGGGATTACCTCGGTGACCTCTGACAATTATTCCGGCGGTCGCAAGGTCGCTGAATTCTTTATTGCCGCAGGCCACAGTCGCATCGCTTACATTGCCGGTTGGCAGGGTGCCTCAACCCAGCGAGACCGCGAGGCCGGGTTTCGCGCCGCACTCGGTGATGCGGGCCAGGATTTGTACGCCTACGAAATCGGAGAGTTCCTGACCGAGAATGCGCGATTGGCCGCGCGCCGCATGTTTGATGTTGAACCGCAAAAACGACCCGATGCGGTATTCGTCGCCAATGACCATATGGCGCTTGCCGTGATGGACGTCATTCGGTTTGAACTGGGAATGCGTATACCAGAAGACGTTTCTATCGTTGGATACGATGACGTACCGCAGGCTGGATGGCTTGCCTATAACCTCACCACCATTCGTCAACGCGCCAACCTGATGGTTGCGGAAACCGTTGATGCCTTGTTGGACCATATTGAAAACCCGGCAGTTGCCGCAGCCCGCAAGGTCGCGATTGATGGGCCGTTGATCGTGCGCACTTCGGCACGGTTGCCCAAAGGCTGGACCCCGCAAAGGATGAATACATGAAAGGCTTTGATCCCAAGTTCCGGGATTTTCCCGACTACATCATCGGAATTACCAAGGAGATCTGGGAAGACCGGGGCATCGTAACCCTGCACGAGTATTACAGCGAAGATATCGTCGTTCGCTCACCCGGTTCGGTGGTTCTGGGCAATCAGAATGTGATCGGCGCGACGATGGCGACCCTGGCCGAGTTTCCGGATCGGCAGTTGATGGGTGAAGATGTGATCTGGTCGGGCACGCCGGAAGAAGGAATGCTGAGCTCTCACCGTATCCTTTCAACGGCTACGCATCTGGCCGAGGGGGTTTACGGCAAGCCTACCGGTACAAAACTATGCTATCGAATTCTGGCCGACTGCCACGCCATCGACAACCAGATCAATGACGAATGGTTGATCCGCGATCAGGGCGCGATTGTGCGGCAGATGGGCTGGGACCCTAAAGCATACGCCGCTGATCTGATTGCGCGCGAGGGCGGTAAGGACAGCTGCGTCAAACCTCTGACCCCCGAGATCGACCAGCCCGGCCCCTACAAGGGGCGCGGCAACGACAATGAGTGGGGGCAGCGATATGCTGATATCCTGACCCGGATCATGAACGCCGATATGGGCACTATCGCCGCTGAATATGACCGTGCGGTCCAGTCTGAATATGTGGGCGGCGTCACGGGGCATGGCTGGGATGCCGTCGACCGGTTCTGGATGGGGCTTCGGGCGAGTTTCCGGAATGCTGAATTCAAGATTGAACACCAGATCGGACGCGACGACCCGAATATGCCGCCGCGATCAGCAATTCGCTGGAGCCTTTGGGGCAAGCATGACGGCTGGGGCATGTTCGGGGCGCCGACAGGGGCACAGGTTTATGTCCTCGGGATCAGCCATGCCGAGTTTGGCGCACTGATAGCGGGGCAGCCGCAGTTGCGCCGTGAATATACTCTGTTCGATGAAACCTCGGTCTGGAAGCAGATCCTGTTGCAGAGCGGAGAGGTCTGAGTGGCCCGCCCGGTCGCATATCGTATCCTTGCAGGTGGTCTGTGTGAAACCGGAGCCCGTCGACGTTTCCATATGTTCCGTCAAAGCCTGCGGGCGCGGCGGCTGAATCTGCGCCCGCCAGGGGAGTGAGCGCCTGTGCCGTCTGAGCACACGAGCTTGCATTCTTGAAAACAATAAAATCGGATCATACGTCATGACCAAATCAGCCATCACTTCCCGCATTGTCCGCTACGGCGAGCTCCAACCCTGTAAAACCGCGTTTATCGATGCCCATACGCCGGGCAGCGATCAGAAAGAGAATTTCACGATCATCGGCGGTGGCGTCTCGGAATCTCCGGATCAGCACGTGCACATCACTGACAAGATCGGCTTCAACATCGGTGCCGCAGGTCAGCCGCCAAAATGCCGGAACTCATTGCACAGCCACACAACGGCCGAGGTTTTCTTTGTTGCCAAAGGACGCTGGCGCTTTTTCTGGGGCCGTTATGGCACCGCCGGTGAGTTCATCGCCGAGGAGGGCGATATTTTCAACATCCCGACCGGCATCTTCCGTGGTTTCGAAAATGTTGGCCAAGACTACGGTATGATCATGGCAATCCTGGGCGGAGACGACGCGGGCGGAGGTGTCACTTGGGCCCCTCAGGTCATCGAAGATGCGCAGGCGCATGGTCTGATGCTGGGCGACAATGGCGTTCTGTACGACACCAAGAAAGGGCAGGAGCTGCCTCATAATGTGCACCCAATGCCCTTGCTGACCGAAGAACAGTTGAAGGGCTACCCTGAGGTTCCGGTTGAGGATGTCGTCGGCAAATATGTTGCGCGGTATTGGGATTTGATGGCGTTGTCGGCCAACAAGCCTGCGCAGGTGATTGGTGAGAGCGGGCTGATCAAGGATAAGCCGGGGTTTGCGGTAGACTTCCTTGGCCGGGGGTCCTCTGTGACCGAACCGATTGCGGCGGATAAACCTGTGGTTCTGATGCCAGCCAGCGGTCACTGGCGTATTTCGATCAACGGGCACGAAACCACAATTTCGGCAGGCGACACGGCTCTGGTTCTGCCCGGCGAATCCTATAGCGTTCAGCCATCAATGACCGGGCAGGCGGGCCTGTACCGGATCACTGCAACCGATGAACCGGCAGGAGCGACCTGGACAGGATGAGCGCAGACCCGAACGACACCCAAGCCATATATGAGCGGCAAGCCACAGAGTATGACAAGCGCCGCTCAAAAGCTCTGTTCGAGGCGCGCTGGCTGGCGCGCTTCACGGCCAGCCTCAAACCGGGTGACCACGTACTGGATCTGGGCTGTGGCACAGGCGATCCCATTGCGCGCTGGTTTATGGCGGAAGGGTTTGACGTCACAGGTGTCGATTTTTCCAAAGCCATGCTGGCCATCGCCAAAAAACGCTGGCCGGACGGGGATTGGCGGAAAGCTGACATGCGGGATTTTGAGCTGGATCAGCAATTCGATGGGATCATCGCCTGGAACAGCTTTTTTCACCTGACAGCAGATGAGCAGAAGGGCTGCATCACCCGCATGGCGCGTCATTTACATAACGGTGGAATGCTGATGCTGACAGTCGGCCCACGCGCCGGGGAAGTCAGCGGTACGGTGGGATCAGAGCTTGTCTACCACGCCTCGTTGTCCCCGGCCGGCTATGCGACGTGCCTTGAAGAGAACGGGCTGCAATTGACCGGCTTTTTGGCCGAAGACCCCGAAACTCAAAGCCATACTGTGCTGATGGCGCGAAAACTGTAAGGAGGTCTTTATGGCCGTAAAAACCACACATGTTGGGTCTTTGCCCCGAACACAGGACGTCGTGGATCTTATCTTTGCCAGGGAAAACGGTGAACCATATGAAGCAACCGCGTTTGACGCGTGTATGACCGCCGCAGTCTCTGAAACGGTGCGCAAACAGGTCGAAGCCGGCGTTGATATAGTCAGCGACGGTGAGACTTCGAAGATTTCTTATGCGACCTATGTCAAGGACCGCTACACTGGGTTTTCCGGTGACAGCCCTCGAAACGCGCCTGCAGATTTGAAGATGTTCCCCGGCTTTCTGCAGCGGCTGGCCAATGATGGCGGCACGCCGCAATACGCCCGACCAATGTGCACCGGAGAAGTGCGATCAAAAGGGCAGGGTGAGTTAGAGAAGGACATCGCCAACCTCAAGGCGGCTATGGCGCAGCATGGGGTCGAGCGCGGTTTTATGAATGCCGCGTCCCCGGGCGTGATCTCTCTGTTTTTGCAAAACGATTTCTACTCCACGCGTGAGGCATATCTGGCTGCGCTGGCCGATGCCATGAAAGAGGAATACGAAACCATCGTGGCCGCTGGACTGGATCTGCAACTGGATTGCCCGGATCTGGCCTTATCGCGCCATATGCTGTTCACCGACCTTTCGGACGACGCGTTCATCAAAATCGCCGATATGCATGTCGAGGCGCTGAACCACGCGCTTCAGAACGTCCCGCAGGATCGCGTACGGGTGCATATCTGCTGGGGCAACTATGAGGGTCCGCATTGCTGCGACATTGCGATGGACAAGGTATTCAGTACCCTGATGGCGACCAAGTCGCGCTATGTCCTGTTTGAAACCTCGAATCCGCGACACGCCCACGAGTGGACCGTGTTCCGCGACCGCAAATCTGAGATACCCGATGACAAGGTTCTGGTCCCCGGTGTGGTCGACACCACCACCAATTTCGTCGAGCATCCCGAGCTTGTGGCCCAACGGATCGAACGTTTCACGGGAATCGTCGGCGCGGACCGGGTGATAGCAGGCAGCGATTGCGGCTTTGGCACCTTTGCGGGCTTCGGCGCGGTTGACCCTCAGATCGCCTACGCAAAGTTGGCCGCGCTATCTGAGGGGGCCAAGCTGGCCTCAGCATGATACCCGTGATTTTCTTGCCGGGCATGATGTGTGACGCCCGCCTTTTTGGCCCGCAAATCGACGCACTGTCAGGCAGGATGCCTGTGATGACATTCCCGTTGTCGCGACACGACAGCGTGCAAGCCATGGCAGATGACATTCTGCAAAATGCGCCGGCTGAATTCGCGCTGACGGGATTGTCGATGGGCGGTATCGTGGCAATGGAAGTATTGCGTCGGGCCCCGGAACGTGTTTCGCGCCTGGCTTTGCTCGACACAAATCCACTGGCTGAAAAGCAAGAAGTCAAAGCCCGCCGCGCGCCCCAGATTGCAGCCGTTCGCGACGGCAAGCTGAGGTCGGTGATGCGGGACGAGATGAAGCCCAGTTACCTTTCGGACGGGCCCAACCGGGGGGCTGTCCTGGATCTGTGCATGGCAATGGCCACCGACTTGGGCCCCGAAGTATTCTTGCGCCAATCGCAGGCTCTGATGGATCGCCCGGACCAAAGCGTGACGCTGACAGCTTACACGGGAAAGGCTTTGGTCTTGTGTGGGCAAGAAGATCGGCTGTGCCCCGTGGAACGCCACCAGTTGATGCACGATCTATTGCCAGACAGCGCGCTGGAGATCATCGAAGGCGCAGGGCATCTGCCGACATTGGAACAACCCCAAAAAACCACAGCGGCCTTGATCCGTTGGTTGGAGGACACATGACGCCATCCCTTTTGTCCCTGCTTCGCAAGGTCGATACCCCCACCGTCTGCAATGCCATTGAGGTGGCGCAGGGCAAGCGCGGGTTTGATGATTTCACGCGCGGAACCATGCTGTGTTCAGCGCCTGAGGAACCTCCGATCGTCGGCTATGCCCGTACGGCAAAAATCGCGGCAGTCAATCCACCGACCGAGCCGCCTAAAGTCATCAAGACCCGGCGCATGGCCTACTACAAATACATAGCCGAAGCCCCCAGCCCGTGCGTCGCTGTGATCGAGGATATGGATTTTCCGGATTGCATCGGAGCCTATTGGGGCGAAATCAATACATCCGTCCACAAGGGGTTCGGTATCTCTGGTGTGGTAACCAATGGTGTCATGCGTGACCTGGGGGACTTACCCAAGGGGTTCCCGGTCGTCGCCGGTTCTGTCGGGCCAAGCCACGGTTTTGTCCACATCCGCGAGATTGATACACCGGTTTCCGTTTTTGGCCTGACAGTTAATCCTGGCGAACTGGTGCACGCCGACCGTCATGGCGCGTTGGTTGTACCCGATGATGTCGTCGACAAGTTAGAAGCCGCAATCCAAAAGCTATTGGTGACAGAACGCATCGTCTTGGATGCAGCCAGTCAGCCGGAGTTTGATTTTGACGCTTTTGAGACCGCTTGGGCGGCCTTCGAAAAAGCCAGGGTCTGATTATAGGGGCAGACATTCCGCATGCCGCTGCGCCTCAGAGCTTCTGCTCGACGAGGGCGAACAGCTCAATTGGATGCGCAACGCCACGAATGTCGTGAAACCCGCAAGAAGCAAACAGATCATCCGAAGCGCCAGCAACGACTGACGTTGCCAAAACTCTTCGGCCAATAGATTTTGTCAAACCCTCAATTCGGCTGGCGACGTTCACCGCGCCACCAAGTACAGTAAAATCCAGTCTTCCGGGGCTGCCGATGTTGCCATAACTGACTTGCCCTGCGTTGATCCCGATACCAACGTCTAGAACCGGTTTTCCGGCTTCCGCGCGACTGCAGTTGAGGGCGGTCAGACCAGCCAAAACACTTTGCGCGGCATACGCAGCTTTGCGACATCGGTCAGCGCGATCAGCTTGCGTGGCGATGGTGAAAATCGACAGAATACCGTCACCCATAAATTTAAGAACATCGCCTCCATTCTCTTCCACTGACTGAACAACTAGATCGAAGTATCCGCTCAGCGCGTCAAAAACTTCCTCTTCAGGTGCGCTGTCCGATAGCGCCGTAAAACCGCGCAAATCTGAGAACATGACCACGGCCTCAAGCGTTGTACGTTCCCCTCGTTTGATGCGCCCGTTCCAAACGCTGTCCGAGGGTCCATCGCCAAGGTAGGTTCTCAGAAGGCCTTTGGACGATTTGCGCATTGTGACAGGTTCCAAAGCCGAAGACAGCGCGGGCAGCGCGTCCTCGATCAATTTCAGATGCAGTGGTGAGAACCCTTCTGGTGCTTGGGTAACAAATGTGCAGCCGTGTAGTGATCTGTCGCCGTAATAAAGCAGGGTGGCATAATAGTCGGTGCCGCCCTGCTCGGCGAATTCCAGGTAGGATGAATGCTCTGTCTTTGAATCCAGCTGGCGTAGACTTTTGTGAAGTGGCTTTCGGTGTTCCAGAATATACTCAAATGAGCTTCCTACGTACCCGTCGGTCAACATCGTCTCATGTGTGACGTCATAGCTTTCGGTTCCATCAGGTGTCCAAACCACACCCCAAGCGATGAGTAGGGGATTGGCGAAGCGCTGGCCAATATTGACCCGCCAAAGCGGGACACCGGCCTTTATCAAGGCCGAGCAGAAATGCGACACCACTTTCACGGGATCGCCTGATTGGCGTCCTTCAGTGATCATCCAGTTTGTCAGTTGGGCTACGGAGTCCATTATTTCAAACTAGTCGCTAGGGCTGGATGCACAAAGGAAATTGGGCCTGTGATGGGCCGATTTGAACCAAATGAGGCCCGCGCATGATGCCGGGCGCGTTTAGGCTTGGCGCAAATTCAGGAGGCGATCCATTGAATATCTCAAAACACAAACAGCTTGTTTTGCACGATCTGGCCCCAGAATGGGCTACCCGCTTCAAGCGCATTGCAAATGACGACTTGGCAGGGCCGTGGTCATGTCCCGCTTGATCCCCAGGATGCATTCGCGTTTTGAGGGCGGTCGTCAAAAACGGGTTTGTAACCATTCGCAAAAAGCGGTCGAAACGTGTGATCCTGCCGTACCTGTTTTGTGTTGCAAGATGTAGTGGGCTTGGCCTGTATCAACGGGGGCACCGACAATTCTGATCTGGCGGCCGCTTGCGATGGCCTGCTGCGCGAACCGGTTGATCATAATAGTGCAGCCGCTTTCCGCGGCCACCAATTCGCAGGCGGCAACTGAGGTATCGACGATAAGGCGCGGGGATACATCTGCATTGGGCAGACCACGGGCTGACAGATACCGCGCCCAATGGTCGTCAAACCCCAGGACGTGGATGGCAGCGTGTGCCATCAGGTCCTCGGGTGTTTTGATCATTGGCGCGGTACGCACACCGCAAACTGGAACGATGAATTCATCAGAAAGCTTGACCATGCGCGTGTCGGAATGGGTTTGCGGAGCCAACTGGATGTCAACGTCCACGGGATGCCCTTCCTGGCCGCTCTGCCACAGAGAGGTGACAAGTTTGATCCCGATACCGGGATGGGCTGTCTGAAAGGTCGCAAGTTGCGGCGCCAGCCAAATGATCATGGCCGCCGACGCCCGCACTACGATCGTCGTCTCCAGGGCAGGCCCAAACAGCCCGTTTGTGGAAAATGCGATGTGCTCCAGTGAATCCCGGACCGATATCAAATAGGCCCGGCCGATTTCCGTCAGCTGCAGGCTTTTGGCCTTGCGAATGAACAGTTTCTGCCCCAGCTGACCTTCCAGCGCCTTCATGTGCTGACTGACAGCCGTTTGTGTCAGCCCCAGCTCTCGACTGGCGGCGGTAAAGCTTAAATGACGTGCGGCGGCCTCGAAAGTGCGAAGCCAGTTCAGGTTGAGATTGCTTTTCATTGCCCATTCATAAGTTTTTTATGCGCATGGAGGCAAATTCTTTCATTTTCCTTCATTTTAGGCCGCGGCTAGACAGAAATAACCGACGACGAAGTCGACCAGACGAAAAGGAGCGAACTATGCCGGAGATCAATCTAGATGCAGCCACCGACATGGTTTTGAGCCTAGTGGATCTGGAGCGTTATCCCATTGCGGATCTGGAAAGTGCCAAAGGCGCTGCGTTTCTCAAGACCTGTCAGGACCAGATGGAGGAACATGGCTGGTGCAATCTGGATGGGTTCATCCGTCCCGAGGCACTGGCTGCTCTGGCCGATGAATCCAACGCCTTGCTACCCACCGCTGACGTACTGACCATCAAACGCAACATCTATCAGGGCGCAATTGACCCGTCGCTGCCCAAGGATGATCCGCGTCGTAAGGAATATACGCATGTGGCGACGCAATTGGCGGATGATCAGCTGCCGAATGAAACGCTTATTCAGCGGCTTTATCAGTCGCCGCGTTTGACGGACTTTGTGCGCCGCGTCCAAAAGAAAGAGGTGCTGCATCGCTGCGCCGATGAGTTTCAAGCGCTGAATGTCGTCGCCCTGCATCCAGGAAGCTGGCACGCCTGGCATTATGATACGACGGAATGCACCGTGACGCTGCTGTTGCAGGCCGCTGAAACCGGGGGTGATTTTGCCTTCTTGCCAAACTCGCGCACCGACGAAGCCGAAGACCGCGAGGCGGTGGATCGTTTGCTTGCTGGTGATATATCCCATGCGCAGAAGTTTGACCGGGGTGCCGGTACTTTTACCCTGTTTCGCGGTGGCTATTCATTGCACGGGGTGACAGAGGTCGAAGGGTCGACCCCTCGTGTCACCGCGATCATGACCTATGACGAACAGAAAGGCCGTGTGATCAGCGACGACATCAACATTCGGATCTATGGTGATCGCGTCAAAAACATTCTCGCGGAACGCGCAGCCTCCAGCATCAACGCATAAAGGACCAAGCCATGAAAACTGCTCTACTCGTCATTGATGTGCAAATGGCACTGGCTCATGAGGATGCCGCCGGTGCAGTGCGATCTTGCCCCGAGGCAGGCGACAATATCGGTCGGCTTCTCAGCCGGTTTCGCGCGCACGGTGACAAGATCGTCCATGTGCATCACCACGGGCTTGACCCCGACGATCCATTTCATGCGGATGCGCCAGGCGCGGCTGTTCAACCCTTTGCGGCACCGCAGGGGGACGAGCCGGTGATCATCAAAAACGTCTCCAGCGCCTTCGCCGGAACCTCGCTCGAAGCTGATCTGCGCGCCGACAATATTGAGCGTGTGGTCATTTGCGGGGCCACGGCCAATCACTGTGCCGAGTCTGCCGCGCGCTCTGCAAGCAGTCTGGGCTTTGAGATGGTCTATGCCTCTGACGCCGTCTGGGCTTATGACGCGACCGGGCCGGACGGAGTGACCCACAGCGCCGAACAGATCCATTCCGTTACGCTTGCCAATCTGCAGGGTGAGTTTGGTGAGGTATGTTCGACCGACACCATCCTGAACGCGTAAGCAATATAACTAACCCCGGGGACGGCGAAGATGCGCATTGGATTTATTGGGCTTGGCACCATGGGCGGCCCGGCAGCCCTGAACCTGATCAAGGGCGGGCATGACCTAACGGTCTGCGACCTTGATCGGAACCGGGCAGAAGAGCACCTGGCGCTTGGGGCGAAGTGGGCAGAGACCCCTGCGGCAGCCGCGCAAGCGGCGGACATCGTGTTCACCATGGTCTTTGGACCAAAGCAAATCGAACAAGTGGCAGGCGGCGACGATGGGCTGCTATCCGCCATGTCCGCCGGGCAGGTTTGGGTGGATATGACAACAAACAAACCCGCCTTTGTGCGCGAGCTTGCCACCACCTTTGCTGAGATCGGAGTGCAGTTGATTGATGCGCCAGTCACTGGTGCCGTCGATGGCGCACGCACCGGCAACATGCCCCAATTTGCAGGTGGGGACGAAGCGACTGTCGCGCGAATTCGCCCCGTGATGGAACTGATGGGGCCGCTTCACTACATGGGCTCCAGCGGCAGTGGGTCCGTGACGAAACTGGCCAGCAACCAGCTTTGGGCCATCCATGCGACAGCCATGGGTGAAGCACTTGTGATGGCGGTGAAATCAGGTGTTGATCTGTCACGGGCCTGGGACGCGCTCAAGATCGGAGCCAGCGAAAGCTGGTGCATGCATCACGACGCCCCGTCCGTTTTTGCCGGACATTATGATCCGTCTTTCACACTGGACTTGTGCCAAAAGGATCTGGGCCTGATCGTTGAGGCCTGCGACGACGCCGGCACCGCCGCCCCTGCCACACGGCTGGTATGCACGCAGTTCGAAGCGGCCCGCGAAAAATACGGGGGCGACAAGGGCGAATTGCATGTGGTGAAGCTTGAAGAAGACAATGCTGGCGTGTCACTTCGCCTTGACGGGGATTGGATCCCGCACTGGGAAAAATAACGAGGGGCCCAGTCTGGGCCCTATCTCCAAGGACGCGTGGCGCTGGTTAATGAGCTCATCTGCTGCCTAGCATTCGAAGGGCCGCTTTGAAGCGGTAGCTGACGTAAATGTTGATCTTTATCATTCTAACCCAACATCCTGAACAGGAATTCCCAAACCGACTTTCTTTCTCCCCATGACAACAGATGTGCGAAAGCGACGGACGTTTGAGTTGTCGAAGAACAGTCGCTTCGTGAGTTCCTGAAAATCATCCATATCCTTTGCTGTGCAGACCAGACAGAAGTCGGCGTCTCCGGTGATGTAATAGCACTGCTGTACCATAGGCTCTGATTGCGCCTGACGTGAGAATGCGTCGATCTGATCCTGACGCTCGCGTTCCAATTCGACCATGACAATGAAGCTCATCGCGACACCCAGCTTTTTGGGATCAACGATCGCGACTTCCGAAAGAATTGCGCCCGAGGTTCTGAGCGCCTTTAACCGCCGCTGAACAGAGGCCACAGACAAGCCTGTTTCGGACGCAAGCGCTTCGAGGCCTATCTTGGCATCGGTTTGCATCAACTGAAGCAGATTTCGGTCAAACTGATCGAGTTTCATGATAATTTCCTTTGGGGCGAGAAAATTTCCCGAAAATTAGGAAAAAATGACAATAATTGATCATCTTTCGCATGTACAACTTTCTGTATGAAAAATCCAACGATACTCGATGTTGCAAAACCGCTGGCTCTGCTGGCTGCATGCCCCGCCTATAAACCAAGTCCGTTGGAGACATGCAGTCTCCAAGGCAGACCCATTCTGATCAAGGACGAAACCAACAGGATGGGATTGGGTGCTTTCAAAGCGCTCGGGGGCGTTTACGCTGTTGCCAAGCTGATAGAAGCGCGGGTTGGTCACCCTTTGGAATCAAACGCCTTTTTGGACGATTCCGTGAAGGCCATCGCACGCTCGATGACTTTTGTCTGTGCCAGTGCCGGCAATCACGGCATGGCCGTGGCCGCTGGTGCGCGGCTGTTTGGCGCAAAGGCCCGCATTCACCTTGCCGAAACAGTGCCAGAGGATTTTGCAATTCGCCTGCGGGACAAAGGCGCGGAAGTTGTCCGATCGGGTGACGATTACGAGGCGAGCGTTGCGGCAGCCATAGCCGACGCCGAGGCGTCCGGCGCAATCCACCTCGCCGATGGATCTTGGCCTGGCTATACGGAACCTCCGCGGTTGGTAATGGAAGGCTATACCGTAATCGCCGAAGAAATGCGGACAGAGTTGGAAAGCTCCGGAAATTGGCCGAGCCACGTTTACTTGCAGGCAGGCGTTGGTGGGCTGGCTGCGGGGATCGCTTACATGATCCGGTCCACCTGGGCGGTTCAGCCAAAGATCATAGTCGTCGAACCTGATGCGGCCCCTTGCCTTGCCGAAAGCGCCCGGGCAGGACAGATCGTAACGGTTGAGGGCCCGGTGTCCAATATGGGGCGCTTGGACTGCAAAACGCCTTCTATGTTGGCTTTGGAAATTCTTGAACGGTGCGCCGACGACTGGGTTACGGTCACTGACCTGCAGGCCGTGGACGCTGTAAAACATGCGCGCGATCTGGGCTTTTCCACCACACCATCTGGCGCAGCGGGGCTTGCAGCCTTGTTGGCGGACGAGGCTAAATTGCCGTTGATCGTGCTGTCCGAAGGAGACGTTCCCGATGCTTGATCTCGTTGCGTTTCGCCGTGATCTGCATGCCCACCCTGAAACCGGCTTCGACCTTGACAGGACCTCGGATCTGATCGCGGCCGAGTTGGAACGCGCGGGACTTGAAGTCACCCGGGGTGTGGGCCGCACGGGTATTGTGGCCACCTTACGCCGTGGTCCAGACGAAACCGCAATCGGTTTCCGAGCCGACATGGACGCGCTGCCGATACAAGAGGCCACCAACTTGCCGTACCGCTCGGGAACGGAAGGCAAGTTTCATGGATGTGGCCATGATGGCCACAGCACCATGCTGCTGGGGGCCGCGCTGGAGCTTGCGGCAGACCCGTCTTTTGACCGCACCATTCACTTCATCTTTCAGCCCGACGAAGAGAACGGAAACGGTGCAGCCGCGATGATCGCGGACGGTTTGTTCGAACGTTTCCCGATGGTCGCGATGTTCGGCCTTCACAACATGCCCGGAATGGAGCTTGGTCACTTTGCCACTCAAGCGGGCTCATTCTGCGCGTTCGAGGATAATTTTGAAATACGCGTTCAGGGTCAGGGCGGGCACGCGTCGATGCCGGAAAAAGGCGTTGATCCGATTGTGACTGGGGCCGCAATTGTGCAGCAGTTGCAATCGATCGTCTCTCGCTCGGTTCCGGCGAGCGAGCATGCAGTGGTTTCCGTAACGGAGTTCCTGACAGACGGCGCGCGCAACATTCTGCCTAGCAACGTAACTCTAAGGGGGGATTGCCGGGGCTTTTCCAAAGATGTGTCCGAGAATATCGAGCGAAGAATGCGCGCCATAGTCGCCGGTGTATGTGCAGCACAAGGCGCTGAGGCGGAGGTTGATTACTCGACTTCCTTCCGGCCATTGGTGAACGATGCCAGAGCCACAGACATGATCGCGGATGCTGCTCGTGATGTTGGTAGCGTTGATGCGGATTACGGTCGGGTAGGATTCTCTGAGGATTTTGCAGAGTTTCTTGCGCACCGCCCCGGGGCCTTCATCCTGATGGGCAACGGATTGGAGGGGAACAATTCGATGCCGCTTCATAACCCGTCGTATGATTTTAACGACGAGGCGATCAGACATGGGATCGCGTTTTGGACCAGCACTGCGCGGCGGGAATTTTGATGGCAAGCGATGCCTGAATAAGCCCAAATTGCGGGCGGTTTATCCGCCCTGAAGTTCCCAATCGAACCCTCGGCCGATGTCATTTAGCTATTTTTTCTTTGCTGGGACACTTCATCTGGTGACCACCTTCAGGGCTGCATCGAGACCCAGAAACATTGCGTGACGCAGTTGGCGCAAAGCCTCATAGTCACGAACTTCAACCCGGCAGATCGCGACAAATCTGTTTTGTTTCGCCGTCCGCGCCATATGAACCAAAACCCACGGGGCGGGTGCTTTTTTCTTATGCAGACGGCAGATCCCCAAGGTTAATAGATGGTTAACATATCTCGGTACTTGATTGCGCGGCGATCTTCTTGTTTTACTGAAAATCAAATCAACCCATGCCCAAACGCGGTGTGAATATACAGTGAAAATCGGTAGCAAAACACTGAATCTACAAAACTTTATGACGATGGGGGCAATGGAGTAGCAAGATGGATCAAGACGACGGATCATCACGCAATGAGTTTGGGAACCCTGGCTCGATTGACGATATGGTGGCGATGTATCTGGAAGCGCTTGAGGGTGTTCTGGGGTCGCTGCGGGACTACAGCGAAAAGGGTGCACGGGTCGAGCCCGACGTGATGTTTCTGCTTGCGCAGGCGCAAGCCCGGTGGCTCAGTTCAGCTTTGCGGTATTGGCAGCAGATTGCGACCATCGTCTCAACCCAAGGGACAGACGCGATCGAAGCAACCATACCCAGTGCGGATGGCCCGTCATTGGAGGCCAGACAGCTGATCGTGCTAGACAAGGCCCGTGCCGTGTTGCGCGAAATATCGGATCTGTCGCTGAGCGAGGCAAAACTGTTGCAACGTGATCTTATGGAAATCGAGGCTGAGCTTCGTAAGTCAGTCGGTCCCGAGGGTGACGACCGGGAAGGCCCCCATCGCTATGCAAAATCCAAACCATGAATAACGAAGGTGCCCGCGCCGATTGGGTGATACCGGAACTGGGATTTGAGTCTGAGACCGAACGGCTGCGCACTGCCATCGGCGCGTGGGTTGAATCCACACCCGACGAGATGCGGCCGCAGTTGGAAGAACAGTTTCTGGCCGGCTCGAAGTATTTTCGCCCATTGACCATCTTTGCCTGTCAGACGGCTGTCGGCAGCGAGGAGATCACGGATGAAACCATACAGGCAGCCGTAACGCTTGAGCTGTTTCATAACATGACGCTGGTTGTGGACGACATTCTGGACCAGTCGGACGAACGGCGCGGCAAACCGACCATGCATACGGCCTTTGGGCAACTTGCGGCGCTGATGACGTCCGGGTTCATGGTTGCGGAAGGTTATCGGATGATGGCGACCGAGCCGCAGGTGGTCGGGTTGTTGTCCGAGCTGATGTCCCGGCTTGGCGCGGCCGAGATCGCGCAGTGGAACAGCCGCACGATGCCGCGCGGGGTCGAAGATTGGCGCAAGCTGGCGCAGGAAGACACCGGTTCGATGTTCGAGGTCGCTGCTTGTCTCGGCGACCGTAGCGAGGGGTTGCGCCATTTCGGTGGTCTGCTGGGCACCCTGTATCACGCCTGCGATGACGTGTCCGACGTGCGTGGAACCGAAGCCCTGGGTGGCGGCGGTGAAGAGGACATTCGCGACGGGATTCTAACCCTACCGGCCGCGATAGCTGTACGCGAACCTGCAATTGCCGAGATGTTCCGCGATCCGAACCCCGGCAATTACGACGCGCTGGCCGAGGCCTTTCGCGCCGCTCTGCCCGAAGCCGAGGCCGAGTTGGACCGGATCGCCGCCAGCGCTATAGCTGAGGCCAATCGATTTGCCCGGAACCCCAAAAAGTTGATCACGCTTGTGGATCGCACACGGGCTTTGGGCGAAGCGCGCTGATCACAAATAGGCGCGCGCTGCTTTCAGATACTGGCTGTCGAACCCTTCCTCGAACTGCGCCATTAGCGGTTCGATAAGCGCGCGTTGTGCGTCTTTGGCGGGCAGCAAAGACGCCAACCCAAGCGCGGCGCGCAGTTGCCACGCCAAAGCTGACCGGTTTTGGGCCGCGTCGAAAGCAGCGCGATAGTGCTGCTCGGCGCTGCTGGTGTCGCCACGCTTCTGTGCCAATTCCCCTTTGACTAGGCTCAGGTCCAGTACGTGGTTCAATTCGCCCCCAACCTGCAGTGGTTGGTCGAGGTCGTCCAGAACCCGGGCGGCATCCTCGATCCGGTCCTGTGCCAACAGCAGGCGTGCATGATTGGCTTCAAAACAGACGCGGTGGTAATGGACGCCGGCATTCTTGCAGGCAGCAACGGCGGTGGCCGTGATCTTTTCGGCCTCTTCCAGTTGACCGAGTTTTGCCATGGCCCGGGCGCGCCAGAATGAGGCCCAGACACCCAAGAACCTGTACCCGTACTCTCCGGCAACCGCGCTGCATTCTTCGGTCAGGTCCATGACCTGTTCCCAGTCACCGTTCCAGTCATGGATACGGATCACCCCGTTCGACAGCGCATAGACAAGCGAATAGGGGTCAGGCAATGACCTAGTGTAATTCAGGATGTCATTCCCAACTTTCACCGCCTGATCCGGTCGCCCCAGGGACCAGAGCGCTGCCGCCCGGAAGCACTCTGAAATCACCTTGGGTTCGGCGGCCGACAGGCGTGGCCCCGGCTGGTCCCAGATGCCTTCATCATAGAGGTGTAGAACCCGTTCGCCATAGCGCACCGACTCGGCGTAATCGCCGCGGTTGAAATGCGACCAAGTCTGCATCGAGGCGGAATAAACTTCATAACGGGTATTGCCGCTGCGCCTGGCCTCGTCTGCGAGCGCCGCAAAGGTCTCGTGCCCCGAGCTTACGTCGCCACGCATGGTTTCGAAGGCCCCGATCCCGTATAGAACCGCGACGCGCAGGTCTGGATCGTCAACATCCAGAAATAGCTCGCGGGCGCGCTCAAATGCGGTCTGCGCCTGTGGCGAGGCGTAGCTGGTCGCCGCAAAATGCACCACGCCAATGGTCGACTGCAGTTGCAGCTCCAGCTTTGCGCGATCCGTCAGGTCATCGACCTCTCCAACATATTCCAAACCATTGCTGAGTTGAGCGAGCGCTTCTTTCATCGAAGCCCGGCCCCACGCTGATTTACCTGCCGTCAGCCAATAGGGGACTGACCGGTCACCAAGTCCGGCGGCAACAAAGTGGTTTGCCACCTGTTCCGGACCGGACTTGCAACGTTCAGGGAATTTTTCTTCCAATGTTTCGGCAATCTTTCCATGTAATTGCTGCCGCCGCCGCCGCAATATAGATCGATACGCAGCCTCCTGAATCAAGGCATGGCGGAACATCAGGCTTTGGCCGGTTTGGTCCGGGTATGCTAGGTCTGCGTCACCCAGTTGCGAAAGCGAGTCCGAGAGCTCGGGCAGCGGAGTTCCGGTCACCTGGGACAGCAGGTCGACATCGAATTCCCGGCCGATCACGGCGCCGATCTGGGCGTATTCGCGGGCAGCCCCCAGCTTGTCGAGACGCGCCATCAAACTGTCTTGCAGGGTTTCAGGCACCAGATCCGCGCTGTTTCTGAATTCCATCGCAGAGCGGGTCAGCTCTTCGGCAAATAGCGGCACGCCGTCCGATCGTTCCAGCAGTTGCTGGCGCTGTTCAGGAGAAAACGTATCCGACCCTGTCATGCTGTCCAAAAGCTCTTCGACTTCTGCGGGTTTGAGGCGCGCCAGTTCGCAGGTGATCAGGTGATCTGCCTGCCAGTCATGGGTGAATTCCGGCCTGCAGGTCACAAGCAACAATATCTGATGATCGGCAAGTTTGGCGGTGAAATTGGTCAGCAAATCCAGCGATGTCGGATCGATCCAGTGCAGGTCTTCGAAATGCACTAGAAGAGGAGCCCGCTTAGACTGTACGATGACTTGCTCGATTAGCATGTCGATCGTACGGGTTTTTTGCAGTTCGGGCGACAGGTTCAGCGGTGGATACCTGTCAGAGGGCAGAGAAAACAATGACGCCATCAAGGCGCGCGCTTCGTTCAGATTATCTTCGGCGACTACCAGTTTTTCCAGCTTGTCTAACCGGGCGTCACTGTCATCCTCTTCAGTGAACCCAAGCAAAGTCTCGATCTGACGGCGGATGGGATACAGGGCCGTGTTTTCGAAGTAGGGCGCGGATTGCAGGTGAAGGACGGTGGCGCCTTCGCCCTTGGCCTGATCAACCACCTCATATGTTAGGCGGCTTTTGCCAATGCCGGCCTCACCAGAGACAAGGCAGACACGCCCCTTACCTGATTTGGCATCCTCCCAGGCTGACATAAGGTGCGTCCGCTCGGGCGTACGACCGACCAGTGGTGTAAGTTGCCGCCGTGCCGAGTTGACGGTGAACCGGTCCTGACGCTGTGCCGTGGATATGACACGCCAAGCCACCTGACCGGGGTCAAACCCCTTCAGATGGATGTTCTCTAGCGCTTCATAGACGAACATATCCCCCAACAGCGAGTGCGTTTTGTTGCCGATTACGATCTGCCCCGGTTTTGCCAACCCCTGTAGCCGGGCGGCAAGGTTTGGCGTATCCCCAGCCACGGCAGAGGTTGAGTTCACTCCGATCTGGTCGAGATCACCGGCCACAACCAAGCCACTTGCAATGCCGATGCGGGCCTGCAGGCGGTCACCTGCTGCAGTATCCAGCCCGGCGACGGCCTCGACGATCTCCAAAGCCGCGCGGCATGCGCGTTCAGCCGCGTCCTCTTGGGCGACCGGATAGCCAAAATAGACCACAACGCCATCACCAAGGTATTGGGCCACGTGCCCCCTGGCATCTTTGACCAACTGCGAAACGGTATCCTGATACAACGCCATAAGATCGCGATAGTCTTCGGGATCAAGCCGCGCCGACAGGGCGGTCGAGCCAACCAGATCACAAAACATGATTGTAAGGTGCCGCCGTTCGGCGCTTTCCTCACCCGTCATAGCTCCGCTAGGTCTGGGCTGTGCGGCGTCCGGCTTCATCGCCGCGATCGCCTTGCTGATCTTGAGCCGATGACCCAACACCGTGACACCCATTTCTCTGAGATGGTCACCTGTCACATCTTCAAGAATGTCCAGGTCGATACCGTTCTCATCAAATAGTGTGGTGTATTGTGGCAGGCCAATTTCGTTCAGCCATGCCGCAATTGATTTAGTAGTCATCAGTCGTCTCTTATTCGTGCGAGGTATTCTTGGTTACTTTTTACGGGGCTTGCCGTCTTCTGTATAGTTCCAGAACATTGGACCCAGGCCCAAAGTCTTTTCGTTCCACTTACTTGCAGGCAGCCAATCCGTAAACAGCGAACCAAGATTCTCGGGGTTCGGTGTCAATTTTGACTTCGGAAACTTGAAGTCTTTCGGTGGCCATAGCTTATTGATCCCCAGCGCTTTGTCCGCAAGCGTCCAGGCTTTGGCACTGGCGGCATAAGGTGCCCAGGCGATCTTGAGCGTCTGAAACATCTGACTGGGATAGAAATCGGGTGTGATTACTTCGACTGGTTTACCCGCATCGCCTTTGTCCGGTTCTCTTTGCGCGGCCTGACGGACGCCTTCAGCTGCGATCAGCCCTGTTGCACAAGCGCCTTCGACGGTCGAAACATCTGCGAAATTTCTGACATAAGTCCCGGCAAGAAACAGATTTTGAAACTTGGTGTTGACCTCGGGGCGATGTTCCCAGCTGCCGGTTAGATTTGCAAAAAGCTCTTCGCCCGTATTTGTGTCGACAGAGGTCTGGAACAGATCGATATCGGCCTCGGTTATTTCTAACTTGGCAGTGATTTCTCGCAGAATATAGTCGATCGCGGTTTTGGGGTTTTTGAGATCCAGAATGAGGTTCTGGTTTTCGTCTCGGCGTTCGGGTTTTACAGACAACAGCGATTTGAAATCCGACACTGTCACATAAAGGAAGGTGTTTTTGAGGCCCCATGTCGCCGAGTAGTTGAGGAACGTCATCTCATAGGGCGTGTCCATGAAAACCACCACTTCCGTAGGGATGCCGGGTAGTTTCCGCTTGAGATAAAGCTCGACCGACGCCATCGGCTCGGCTTCCAGATACCGCAACTGGCCCAGGGCAGGATCGGCATTGTACAGATCTTCGGTCACCATTGATGCCATCCCACCAGGTGTAATGCTGATGATCACGTTCTCATCGCTTACATCTTCGACGATGTCTTTTTTTGCGACCTTCCAATCGGGATTAACCGATGGCGACTTGGTCACCTTGTCGAACACCAGCCGCTCGATCCGAGTTCCATCCTCACTGGGATGAACTTCGCGAAGTCGGTGACGGTATATGAGTTCGAACCGGTCACCAAACTGCTTGAGCTTGGCATGGAAAGGATCAATTAGGGTGTCCTTCTTGGACCCATCAAACAGCCAGAGCTGCGGAACTGGAACGCGGTTGCCATATTTCAGGAATGTTTTGTAGCTGCGCGCTGAGGCTTGCCAACTGTCGATGGCCCAGACGGTCTGCCAGATCTTCTCATGAAGTTGGGCGACCTCATCGGTGCAATAGGGCCGTCCACGCAACCAGCCGTTGAACGACATTCGGTCAAGCTTGTCATCTTCACTGTCCGGGATCGAAAGCAGATCGACCATCGAATACATAAACAGGAAGAGTTCAGCTGGTGGCGCCGCGCCGCCGGTGAGATTGCGATAGAAATCCTGAATGCCGCCCGGGTTCACCATTTCCGGCATGTTGTCGAGATCACCGTCATAGAGGAACTTGAAGGCTTCGCGCGGTGTAAAGTTGTCTTCGATTCCAAGGTCTTCTGCGACCGACCAGAAATTGTAATACCAATTGCACAGCATGTGATAGCTGTGCTCGCGCGGATAATCACCGTGGTCGTGCTCCTTATGGGATCGCAACATTCCACCAATGAAATTGTCCTGCTCATACAGCGTGACGTGGTATCCCCGCTCCAACAAACGAAGCGCCGCGGTGAGCCCGGCAATCCCGGCCCCGACGATAGTTACATTATGCATGCTCACTCCCCCGGTTTTCTGCGTCACAAGCCTGCAATCCCAGACCGGCGCCGTCAAAACTTATCTAAGGTTACGCTGCTTGGGGCATCAAAGGAAACTTTTTCAGAGTGTGCAGGAAAATGATCTGCAGGACGAAAGGCAACGGGTCGTGTTACTGCCGTTAAGCAAGGTTTCTTTGGGTAGGGTAGGGTAGGGTAGGGGGCCGGGCTGCATCAGATACTACAAGATTCAAAGGCCGATACTTAGGGCCGGCGATGTTCCCTTCGATTTGACAGCGCTCTTGAAATTGCAACAGCAGTTGGTAGCCGAGCCACCAGTTATTAATCCGCGCAAATAACCGTCTCGGTCCAATCGAAATGTAGTTTGTCTAGACAGACGGAGCTATCAGAGTTGATCGATATGATTTGAGGACCGGCTTTGAGCAACCCAAACCCACAAGGCCAGACACTGTATTTCCCAGGCTCCCGGGTACTCTGATACCGCCGATGATGGCAGCTGTGCCGAAGAATATGGGCGGCCTTTTCTGCCACGTGGTTCGTGGACAATAAATGATGCCCTTTCTTTGGGCCGGAGCGACCAAGGGAACTGCTGCGTTTTAAGACCACTCTGTTTCTACGGGGGCGGCTATTACGGTCGGAAGGCAAACCTTGCAGGTGTGGGTCCGAGATGGGCCGAAGTCCGTGGCGTTGACTGGGATCAAGTTACGCTCGAAGCGTTCTGCCAGTTCTCGATTTCACCAGGCCTGCAGAACACACCGTCTTTTCAGTTCATCGAAGACCCAATGCTGAACCCAGCGCATTCCAGCGTCACCCTGATCGGCCTGCGGGCGCAGATCGCCTCCTGAGGACGGCCTGTCTATTTTTTGTGGCAGATGGCGCTAGGAGTAGAGTTTTCGCCCCCCCCAGACGGATGATTCTTGGGGGCAGGCGCGTGTCAAAACGTGCATTTTCGATATTTTGGTATTTTTTGTCATAAAAATGAATGAAAATTCAATTAGTTATCTCCGCCTACGGGAAACCCCCAATTTCTGAATACAGGTCGATTCGTTAGGGTTAATGCATCCAAAGAGTTACTGCGGACATTACCACTTTTCCCCGATGAGGGGCTGGCTACTTACCCCCTCTGCCGGCCCCTCAACCGCCTTCCCCAATCCCCCTGCCAGCAAATTTGTTCCCTATGCCTGCAATGCCTCCAAGACGAGCGCTGGTAGTTTATGCGTGTCATCGTAGCTGAATCTGTGTGGGATCTCTTCCACCGGAGTTTTTCGGTAGCCTTCCGAAAACAAAAGAAAGGGCACGTTTGCACGACGCGCAGTTTCGGCATCCACTTCGCTGTCTCCGACATAGAGCCGGGGTCCAGCGTTCGCGACCGCGTTGAAACTTGCCTCAAGGTGCGCGGGGTCTGGTTTGCGAACAGGCAGTGTATCGCCGCCAAACACTGTATCGAAGTGATGTGCCAGATCCAGTGCGTCCAGGATATGACGTGCGGGGGCCTCAGGTTTGTTCGTGCATACGCCCAGAACGCAGCCCATTTCGCGCAGTTGCGTCAGAGCTTGCGGGACGCCTGGGTAAGGGATCGTTTTGTCGCTGGAGGCGGCAGAGTAATGGGCGAGTGTGAGTTTGGTCAATTCGCTATGCTGCTCGATCGGCAGGTCGTGATGGCGGATCATGCGTTCGACCAGTTTTGGCAGGCCGTTGCCCACAAATTGTTTGATCGTGCTTTCCGACAACGGGGCGATGCCGATATCCAGTAATGTCCGGTTGGCGGCCGCTGCAATGTCCGGAAGGCTGTCGATCAGCGTTCCATCCAGGTCGAACATGATTGTTGCGGTCATCGGTTTCCCCGTCGGTTAATGCGCGTGAGCCAGACCTAACCTGCATGAAATCCTTGCGCAATCACCCCACATTCGCGGTTTCCATCGAATAGGGTTGACATACCTGACTAAATTAATCAGATTAACGGAAAGACCCCCTCAGCCAACCCAGTTCGGGTCAGCCATATTGTTGAAAGCGCGAACAAATTAAGGCCCTTCGCCTGAGAACCTACTGGAGTTGTCCTGATGAATGTGCAGACCCCGAATCCCAGCCAGTCCTATGCGGTGTCCATGCTTCCGGCACATAAGGCCGAAGATCTGACCAAGGGTGGCAACCTGGCCCATATCGAACTGGGCGATCAACTATATACCTTGCGTATCACGCGCGCCGGCAAGTTGATCCTGACAAAATGAGCACAAATTCCTCGCGCGGTGGCGCTGCGGTTGGGCGTCTGTCCGACCTCAGCCCAATCGAAGCCGGTGCTGTGATGTATCTGCGATTGTGGAGCGAAAGTCCCGAGGCCCGTTCGGATGCTGCAAGCGATTTCGAGATCGCTCTTGGTCTGGATCAGGGGCGGGCTGCAATGATGACGCTGGATCGTTTGTGCGGGCTGTGTGCCCATCGCGGCCGTCGCCCGTTGGTGCGGCATGGTCTTGGCTGTTCCTGCCTTGGTGCAGATGAAAACTGTTTCGCCCAGATGATTGCTGCCGCCTCGGAAGGGGCGCGTGAAGACGCGATGATGATGGCAACGCTGATCGTTCGACCAGACTTTGCCCCGGCACTGGCGTCACTGTCCGAAGAGATGGGTATGGTGCTGCGTCGGATGACTGCGTCAGTACCCTTGCCGACAACCGGGCACAAAACCCCCTCGGCCGTGCTGCATTAAGCGGCAGGCGGCTTCAAAACCCCGACTCTGGCGAGCCGGGGTTTTGTTGTTTCAGCAGCACCCGCAGCCCGCGTGATGATGATCATGATCGCAAGTCGGGGCAGGGGCAAAGTCACCGACTTCGGACAAAACCTCGCGCAGGGTCCAAAGGATCATGTCGGCGTCTTCCGCCTCGATGGTTAAAGGCGGGCGGATTTTCAGGATGTTGTCCTTGGGCCCTTCGCTGCCGATCAGGATACGGTGATCGCGCATCCGGTTCTTGACGTAACTGCAGATTTCGGTGCCCTCGGATCCGTCTGGATTGATCAGCTCCACACCAAGAAACAAGCCCATGCCGCGCACGTCACCGACACAGGCGAAATCAGCCTCGATCTGACGGAGCCCATCCATCAGCTGCCCACCCATGGCACGGGCGTTATCTTGCAGGCCTTCGTCATCGACGATGTCCAGTACCTCTTTTCCGATCCGGCAGGACAGGGTTGAGCCGCCAAAAGTCGAAAAGAACTCGATGCCGTTGTTGAAACTGTCGGCGATGGCTTTGGTCGTGACCAGTACGCCCAGCGGATGGCCGTTTCCGATGGGTTTACCCATGACAACGATATCCGGCAGCGCTCCCTGGTGTTCAAAGCCGAAATAGTGGTCACCAAGGCGACCCAGCCCGGTCTGCACCTCATCAGCAATACAAACCCCGCCGGCCGCACGGACTTTGTCGTAGACGGCTGGCAGATACCCTTTGGGTGGGATGATCTGGCCGCCAACCGAGGGGAAGGTCTCGGCGATAAAGCCAGCCAACCCTTGGCCTTTGTCCTGTAGCACGGCAATAGCCGGATCCACGAGATCGGCGAATTTCTGTGCCCGGTCAGGATCGTCGCGCTTGAATGAGCCCCGGTAGTCGTCTGCAACCTCGACCAGTTCGACCCAATCGGCCTGGCCAATCCCGCCCGGTTTGTTGAACTTGTAGGCAGAGATCGCCACCGCCGCATTCGTATTGCCGTGGTACCCGTGGTCAGGCGTTACGATGCCTTTGGCCCCGGTATGCGCGCGCGCCAGACGCAAGGCCAGCTCGTTGGCCTCGGTGCCCGAGTTGACGAAAAAGCACACCTCGAAATGATCCGGTAGCTTGGTCAGGATTTTGTCAGCGAAGGCTGTCTGCGCCGGGTGCAGGTAGCGGGTGTTGGAATTCATCCGCTTAAGCTGATCTGCCGCGACCACTTGAATGCGCGGATGAGCGTGGCCCACATGGGGGACGTTGTTATAGGCGTCCAGATAGGGGCGCCCCCATTCGTCGAACAGATGATGCTTCCACCCGCGCACCAGCATGACCGGATCATCGTAGGTCAGGGATAGGTTGCCACCGAAATGGTCATGCCGCCCTTGCAGGATCGCCTGCTTGTCGGTTGGGCGATAGAACACTTTTTCGTCCGGCAGGTTCAATAGCGCTGCTGGGTTGGGACAAACGGCGTGCCACAACTCCATCTCGTCTGGGTCGCCGACACCGGGCCAGTCGTTCTGCATCCCGTCAGTTATCAGGGCCAATTGGAAATGCACATGCGGGGCCCAGCCGCCATTCTGCGTGGCGTCCCCCAGCCGTGCAAAGGCCGCACCCTGCGCGACCGGATCGCCCGGTTTCAGCCGGTCACAGACCTCGGGGTCGAGA
This sequence comes from Ruegeria sp. Alg231-54, assembly GCF_900143525.1. Taxonomy (GTDB): domain Bacteria; phylum Pseudomonadota; class Alphaproteobacteria; order Rhodobacterales; family Rhodobacteraceae; genus Ruegeria. Next base: position 52,641 of record NZ_FREZ01000002.1, read on the forward strand.
TGACCGTAGAGCGTATAGAACGGATCACCCTCGGGTGTTTCATGGTGCAGGATCACTACGCCGCCATAATCCAGATGCGTATCGCGGTTTTCGACTGCCTCGACCCGGCCACTCATCGGTGCATGCAAAACAGTTCCGTCAGGGGCGAATACGTCTACGGCCAAATGCACCGTTCGCCTGTCAGAGGCCTTCCACGGTCCTTTGCGGAACGCCGGCTCGGCATAGATCAGGCGCGGTTCGTTGTAGTAACCCAGCCAAAGGCCTTCTCCGAACTCCTCGCCGACGCGCGCGGCTTCGTCTAACGGCATGTGAAACGGGTTCTGGGGCCAGGTCGAGTTTTCAACCGACAGAGATCCCATCGGAATGTCGCTCAGATCCTGTTCGAACATCTGCGCGAATTGACCGCGATGCTCGGCCAGATAGGCGTGGATGCGTTCAGATCCGTCGGTCACCGGCAACCCGCAGGCGGCACGCAGTCGGGCGGACATCAAGCCACCATTCACCGTATCGTTCTCTAGGAAGCGCCACGCAGGGGCCTGACTGATAGTCACATAAGGATCGTCCGGATTGTCCGCGGCCATCAAGGTCGAGTTCACCACGGACACGGCCAGCCGCATCCGCAGCAGCGGCCAGATCAGTTCGACCTCGTCAGCACGCAGGCGATTGGCGGCGTGATAACCACGCACCAACGCCGTCAATGCCCGCTCGGGTTTTGGGTGGTCCAGAACGATATACGCCCCGGCAATTGCCAGATCGCAGATACGCGGTGCGGCGCACATATCACCAAGGTCGATCAAGCCAGAGACGGTTTGCCGCTGACCCAGTTCATCGTCGACCAATATGTTGTAGTCGTTGGCATCATTGTGGATGGCTTGTTTTGACAATCCAGCCAGAGGGCCCGAGATGGCATCGAATTCAACGGAAATCTCCGACAACATCGCCCGCCGTGCAGGGTCGGCAATGGCATCCAGCTTGTCCGAAATCCAGCCCGCTTGTGTCAGATCCCATTTGAAATCCGCGCGGTGCAGCCCGTCATGGGTAAACCGTTCCAGTGCCCGGTCGGTTGCCCCCAGAACGCGGCCCAGTTTCAGGATCAGCTCTTCGGATTTTGGCGCAGCCTTGGCATAGCATTGGCCGGGAAGGCATTCGAGCAACCAAACCAGTCGGGGCTGCCCATCCTGATCAGAGATTTCCGGCAGCAGCTTACCGTTGATATCCGGAAAAACACTGGGAAAGGGCAGTCCCGGCGCCTCGGCGGCGATGTGTTTCAGCGCCTTGATCTGCAGGCCAATGAACTCTGCCTCGCAATCCGCACGCATGACTTTCAGCACGTAGTCCTGACCATTGGTGGCCTTGACCAGAAAGTTGAGGTCATATTCGCCGTCCAGCCGGTTCAGTTTGGCCTCAAGCCCCCAATGGGTGCGCAGGGCGCGGGCCCAGAATTCGGTCAACTCGGTCATCAGTGCGACGGTCCTTTAATCCAGCGCGCGCAGGCGTTTGATCAACGAGGACGTGTCCCAGCGCCCGCCGCCCAGTTTCTGAACGTCCTTGTAAAACTGATCGACCAGAGCGGTCACAGGCAGCGAAGCCCCTGTTTCATTGGCCGTATCCAGACAGATGCCAAGATCCTTACGCATCCAGTCCACCGCAAACCCATGTTCGAAATGGTCATCCAGCATCGTCTCATATCGGTTTGCCATCTGCCAACTGCCTGCCGCGCCCTGACTGATAACTTCAACGACTGCGCGGCCATCAAGGCCCGCCTTCTCGGCAAAGTGCAGCGCTTCGCTGAGGCCCTGCACCAGACCGGCAATAGCGATCTGGTTGCACATCTTGGTCATCTGACCTGCACCGCTGTCGCCGATACGACGGCATATCTTGGAATAGACTTGCATAATCGGTTCAGCCGCGTCATACGCCGCCTGATCCCCGCCGCACATAATCGACAGAACCGCGTTTTCTGCCCCTGCCTGACCGCCCGAGATCGGAGCGTCCACAAAAGCGATGCCTTTTGTTTGTCCAGCTTCGTACAACTCGCGTGTCACCATGGCGGAAACAGTGGTGTGATCAACAAAGGTCGCCCAATTGGACATGCCGCTGAATGCGCCGTCTTCACCTGTACAAACCATCCGTAGGTCGTCGTCGTTACCGACACAGGCCATGACGAAATCTGCACCCTGCGCGGCCTCTCGGGGCGTCGTCGCCATGGCGCCGCCATGTTGCGCGACCCAAGCTTCGGCCTTAGTGGCGGTGCGGTTGAAAACGGTCACCTCATAACCTGCGGCTTGCAAGTGACCGGCCATGGGGTAGCCCATGACGCCCAGACCCAGAAACGCGACTTTTGCCATTTGGAGATCCTCTCTGCTGTCCGGTACCCGTCTTTTTCAGCGGGCCGGATTGTTTAGCAGAGACAAAGCAAAGCTGCGTCCAAAGGGCAACCCCGCGTCACGCTTTGCCGCCCAAATCCTGCAGGATCGGGCAATCGGGCCTGTCGTCCCCGGCGCAAGCGTCGATCAGATGGCTCAGAGTATCCCGCATGGCGTTCAGGTCAGCGATCTTGGCTTCAATCTGGGCCATATGTGCACGGGCCACCTTTTTGACATCGGCGCTGGCACGGGTTTCGTCCTCGTACAATGCCATCAGCGTCCGGCAATCCTCGATTGTGAACCCCAAGGCGCGGGCGCGGCCCAGAAAATTCAGTTTGTGTACATCCTGACGGCGAAATCTGCGGTATCCGTTGTCATCGCGTAGCGGTTTCACCAAGCCGATATCTTCGTAGTACCGGATTGTCTTGGCGGGCAGGCCGGTCTGGTTTGAAACATCGCCGATATTCATGAGGTCACCGTTTGCGTTGAATGGCCTTGCGGGGTGTCAGGCAGGCTGGCCCGGACGCGCCGCAAACGCAGTGCATTCGAGACCACGAAAACACTGGACAATGCCATGGCCCCAGCCGCGAGGGCGGGGGACAGCAGATGGCCGCCAAAGGGGTAAAGAACACCTGCGGCAACCGGAATGAGCAAGATGTTGTAGCCAAACGCCCAGCCCAGGTTCTGCTTGATGTTGCGCATGGTTCTGCGGCTGATCTCGACCGCGTTTGCGACACCGCGCAGATCGCCCGACATCAGCACCACATCCGCAGTTTCAATCGCTACGTCTGTGCCGGTTCCGATGGCGATGCCGATATCCGCCGAAGCCAGTGCCGGGGCATCGTTGATGCCATCCCCGACAAAGGCCAGTGCGCCGAACTTGTCGCGCAGTGTATTGATCGCAGCAAGCTTACCATCGGGCAGTACCTCGGCCGTGACATGATCAATGCCCAGCTTGTCCGCCAAAGCCTGCGCCGTCCGGGCGTTGTCGCCTGTCACCATCGCCAAGGTTAGCCCCATTTCGTGCAACCGCCCAAGCGCCTGCAAAGTGCCGGGCTTGATCGGGTCCGCGACCGCAAGCATTGCAGCGGCCTGACCGTCGATGGCGACAAACAAAGGCGTTGCGCCTTCTTCGGCCCGCTGGTTGGCCTCGGCCATCAGGTCTATTACGGTTATGTCGTTCTGTTCCATCAATCTGGCCGAGCCGATCAGCAACTTATGCCCCTCGACCACAGCCCGAACACCCAGCCCTGTGAGCGACTCAAATTCTGATACTTTGGGCAATTCAGATGGTCCGGCACGAGTGATGGCAGTGGCAACGGGATGCTCTGATCGTGCCTCGACGGCGGTGGCCAAACGCAGAACACTGTCGCGGTCAAAGCCGTTTGCAGTCGTAACACTCTCCAGTTCCGGCCTGCCCAGCGTGAGTGTCCCGGTCTTGTCCAGCGCGACCACCTTGGCTTGCTGCAACTGCTGCAACGCATCGCCTTTGCGGAACAGCACACCCAATTCTGCCGCGCGGCCGGTGCCGACCATGATCGAGGTTGGTGTCGCAAGGCCCATGGCGCAGGGGCAGGCGATAATCAGAACCGAGACACCGGCGACCAGCGCCAATGGCAATGCCGGTTCTGGGCCAACGAACAACCAAACGGCAATCGTCAGCAGCGCAACAGCCATCACAACGGGCACAAATCGCGCAGTAATCCGGTCGACCAGCCCTTGGATCGGCAGCTTCGCCCCCTGCGCCTGTTCGACCATGTGGATCACCTGCGCCAACACCGTATCGGCACCAACGCGCGTTGCGCGCACCCGCAGCGCTCCGGTGCCATTCACCGTACCGCCAACGACCTGATCCGATGGCGACTTGCCCACCGGCACCGGTTCGCCCGTGATCATGCTTTCATCCACATAAGAGGTGCCGTCCAGAACCTCGGCATCCACAGGAACCCGTTCGCCTGGGCGGATCTGCAGGGTATCGCCTACTGTTATGTCGGCGATGGGGCGATCAATGAAATTTCCGTCCTGTTCGACCCGCGCCGTTTTGGGCTGCAACCCAACCAACTTGCGGATCGCGGTCCCGGTCCGGCCTTTGGCGCGCGCTTCCATGACCCGGCCCAGCAGTATGAGAACCACGATGACCGAGGCGGCCTCGAAATACACATTGGCGCTACCCTGCGGTAGAATCTGCGGGGCGAAGGTTGCGGTGACGGAAAACAAATAGGCGGCCCCCGTTCCCAAAGCGACCAGCGCGTTCATATCGGGCGATCCGCGCATCAGCGACGGGATCCCCTTGGCATAGAACACGCGCCCGGGGCCAATCAGAATGGCCGAGGTCAGTGCGAACTGGATGAGGTGGCTGGTTTGCGTGCCGATCGTGGCCTGGACCCAATGGTGGAAGGCCGGGATCATATGCCCGCCCATTTCCAGAATGAATACAGGCAGTGCCAATACCGCTGCGAAGATCGTCGCGCGGGTCAGCGCATGCGCTTGGTCGGATTTCGTGTGGTCTGTTTGGTCAGCCGTGATGCTGTCTGCCACGCGCGCAGGGTATCCGGCTGCCTCAGACAAACTGGCCAGCTTTTGCGGGTCGGTGGTCCCGTCGATAAACGTGACCACAGCGGTTTCGGTCGCAAGATTGACTTGTGCGTCGACGACCGCAGGATCAGCGGTCAGCGCTTTCTCGAGCTTTGCCACGCACGAGGCGCAGGTCATCCCGCCAATTTTCAGGGTCGTCTGCTTGCTGGCTGCCGGGTACCCGGCGTTGCTCAGGGCGTCGGTCAGTGTGTTGATCGGCCCGGTATATGTGACCTGCGCCGTTTCGGTCGCGAAGTTGACCGAGGCATCGGTCACTTCTGGCACCGATTGCAATGCGGCTTCTACACGCGCCACGCAGGACGCGCAGGACATGCCCGAGATTTTGAGTTGTGTTGTTTGCGGCGTAGCCATGCGACTCGTCCCGATGTGTGATCTGCCCTCCAAATGGGGGTTCCAGTCACGGGAAGGTCAAGGGGTTTCGCGGATTTTCTTTCTGCAACCCGCGCGTCGGCGTCACCTGTTCGCAAACATTTCTAGCAAGAGAGAGTTGTAGGTATCCGGCGGCGGCAGTCTGACGGCCTCGGGGGAGGCAAAGAACGCAAGCGACATGGCGGCCGTGGTCAGCGCAATGCCTACAAGAATGAAACCGACCATATTCAATGAAGATCGCGACATGGGCAAAGTCCTGGTTCGAGAGGTTCATCAGGCGATGTTGGGTCAGAACCGTTTTGCCAGTTCCTGCTTCAACCTGTCGTTTTCGGCCTGAAGTTGCGCCAATTGCTGCCCTAGCGAGTTCAGATGTGGACGAAGCTCGGCCTCGGTAAAGCGGGGTGTGATGTGGCGCGGGCAGTTCCAGTCCAGCGCTTCGACCCGGATGATGACGGCGCGTTCAGCCGGGGCATCGGCACCGTCAGGATATAGGCTGGTCGTGGCATCTTCGCCTTCGGTGAACGCGACCCGGCCAAGGATTTTCAGGCGCCGCCGATTGGCGTAATCCATCAGGATCATTGCAACCCGGTCATTTCCATCCAGATTACCACGCGAGATATACTGCTTGTTGCCCGAAAAGTCGGCATAACCGATTGTCTGCGGTCCCAGAACTTTGAGAAACCCGGTCGGTCCGCCACGGTATTGCACATATGGCCAACCCGTTTCGGACACGGTGGACTGATAGAACCCGTCTCGCGCTTCGATAAAGGCCTTTTCAGGCACGCCGATTTCGTGGCCTTGCTGCGGGCCACTTTCGATGAATTTGGCATAGGTCTTGGCAGACCCCATCCGTTCCTGATGGGCGCGGACAGCGGGGGTGAAGGTCAATTCGGAAAAGGCGCGAGGCATGAGATGTCCTTTCAAAGTCCCAGATCGGACAGGCCGGGGTGATCGTCGGGGCGGGGGCCTTGCGGCCAGAAAAACAGACGTTCGGTTCCCGCAATCGGCAGGTCGTTCAGCGATGCGTGGCGTTCGGCCATTCGACCATCTTCGGCAAATCGCCAGTTTTCGTTGCCATAAGACCGGAACCACTGACCGCTGTCGTCACGCCATTCATAAGCATAACGAACCGCAATGCGGTCACCGGAAAAGGCCCACAGTTCTTTGATCAACCGATAGTCTAGCTCCTTGTGCCACTTGCGTGTCAGAAAGGCATGGATGTCTGCATGACCGCTTAGAAATTCTGCCCGATTTCTCCACTGGCTGTCTTCGGTATAGGCAGGGGTCACGACATCCGCATCACGGCTGTTCCAGGCGTTTTCTGCCAATCGCACTTTTTGCGTTGCGGTTTCCAAGGTGAACGGGGGCAGAGGAGGACGGTTCATTTGTAGGTCTTTCAGGTCAGAGAAGCTGCCAATAAGGCGATGGTCAAAAGAAGGGGGATGTATTGGTTCGAGAGAGGTCTGGTGCGGGGTCTCATATGTTCGTTCCTGAGTTTACTGATCGGTACACTGTGTCTTGAATGTGTACAGATCGGTAACCTTTTTCAAGTGTTGAATTGGATTTATTTGACCCTGCATTTGAGTCTCCTAAGGGGAGTAAGTGAAAACAGCAGGTTAAGCTGTGTCTGTTGCAGCCATCGCTGCGGTGCATTATGTACCGATCAGTACATACAGGAGCTGACAGATGCGCCCGAACAAACGTGACGAGCTGGTCCGCAAGGCATTGCAGGTCTTCTATCGTGACGGATTTCACGCCACCGGCATGGACAAGTTGGTGGTCGAGACGGGCGTGTCGAAAACGTCGATGTACAAACATTTCCGTACCAAGGAAGAGCTGATCCTGGCGGCTTTGCAGTTGCGGGATGAGAACTTTCGCAAATGGTTCCTGCAACGGGTTGATGAACTATCCGACACACCGGCCGAACAGCTGATCGCCAGTTTCGATGTGCTGGGCGAATGGTTTCAGGAGGACAGCTTTCGCGGATGCATGTTCATCAAAGCGGGCGCAGAGTATCAGGAACAAGATCACCCGATCCATGTGCAGGCAGCCGAACACAAGCATCTGATGCTCGAATTCCTCACCGATTTGGCCCGTAAGGCGGGCGCACGTGATCCCGATGCATTGGGATGCCAATTGCTGCTCTTGCAAGAGGGCGCAATCGTAACGGCCGTCCTGGTAAAAAGCTGCGATCCTGCGCGAGATGCAAAGGCAGCGGCACAGGTTCTGCTGGATAATGTCCTGGCTTGATCATGTTTAAACCTGTGAACGTAAGGTCTTGTACGAAAAAGACGTTGCGTAGCAATCCGGTGGATGGGTTGGTTTGCGCGATGCCCAACGCTACCCTTATCGAAATTCGATTTGGGAGAAACCTACATGTCGCTATTCAAGCCAACCGCCAACTGGGTCACTGACGAACATCAGATGTTTGCCGAAATGGCAAACCGGTTCATGGACGACGAACTTGTGCCCAACATCGAACGCTGGAACCAAAACGGCATGGTCGATCGCGAATTCTGGAACAAGGCCGGGGATATGGGTCTGATGGCCGGTGCGATTGCCGAGGAATATGGTGGTGTAGGCGGCGGGATTGGGTTCGACGCGGTCACGATGTATGGGCAAGCCGCACGTGGTGACTCGGGTTGGGGTTTTGGAATTCAGTCGATTGTTGTCCATTACCTGAACGCCTATGGCAGCGAGGATCAAAAGCACAAATGGCTGCCCCGTTTGGCATCCGGTGAAATGGTTGGCGCTTTGGCTATGACTGAGCCGGGAACAGGTTCGGACGTTCAGTCCGTTCGCACCACCGCAGACAAGGACGGAAATTCCTATCGCCTGAACGGGTCCAAGATCTTTATCACCAACGGACAATCCGCCGATTTGATCCTGGTGGCCGCAAAGACGGATAAATCGCAAGGGTCCAAGGGCGTATCGCTGATCGCCGTAGAAACTGAAGGCGCAGAAGGATTTCGCCGGGGCCGAAACCTCAAGAAACTGGGGATGAAGGCCAACGATACAGCCGAGCTGTTCTTTGAAGACGTCAAGGTTCCGATGACGAACCTGATCGGACCTGAGGAAGGCCAGGGCTTCTATCAGATGATGAAGCAACTGCCCTGGGAACGCCTGACCATCGGCATCATGGCGCTGGGCGCGATCGACTTCGCAATTGCCGAGACAGTGCGTTATACGCAGGAACGCAAGGCTTTTGGCCAGCGCGTTATGGATTTTCAGAACACGCGGTTCAAACTGGCCGAGTGCAAAACCAAGGCCGAAGTTCTGCGCAGTTTCGTCAATGACTGCATCGCACAACTTGAGGCGGGCACGTTGGATGCGGCGACGGCCTCGATGGTGAAATACTGGGGTTCGGAAGTGCAGAACGAGATCATGCACGAATGCCTTCAGTTGTTCGGTGGTTACGGGTTCATGATGGAATACCCGATCGCCCGGCTTTATGCGGATGCGCGGGTGCAGATGATCTATGGCGGTACCAACGAGATCATGAAGGAACTGATCGCCCGTTCGCTGGACAAGTAACGCACCCAAAAGGCTCCCGCCTGTCGCCAACGTTTTTGGAAAACGTCTTCTCCCGTTGGGTCGGGCAGGTGCGGGCGCAACCCGCACCTGCCCGACCCCTCTGCTGTCCGCAGGACGCAAAGCCGGAGGCTGTGCAGTTTTAGATCAGAATGGACCAACCTGACCTTGCAGCCATATCCGAAATGACCGTAGCGGTTCGGATTCCGGTCGTGACTGTGGCCAGACCAGAAAGAATTGCCCAAGGCTGATGCGGGGTCCGTTCCATGCGGGAACCAACCTTTTGGTTTTCAGTTCGTCTTCAATCAGATAGCTGGGCAATAACGCCGCTCCCAACCCGTGGATCGTGGCCTGCACCATGGTCGAGAACTGATCGAACAGCATTCCCCGCATCCCCGATGCGTCACGCCGTTGTGCCGCAAACCATCGCTCCCAAGCGTCTGGTCGGGTCTCTAAATGCAGCAAAGGGGCTGTCATCAGCCAGCTCAAGTCCTGCTCCTGATCGGGCAACAGGTCCGGAGCGCAGACCGGAACCACATCTTCACGCATGATCGGCAGGTAGTTGACGCCCGGCCAGTTCTTTTGGCCGAAGTGGATGGCGGCATCAAAATGTTCGGTCTCGAAATCAAACGGCTTGAGGCATGTGCTCAGGTTCACGGTCACTTCGGGGTGGCGACGGGCAAAATCCTGCAGGCGCGGTGCCAGCCAATGCATTCCAAAGGCGGGCAGGATGGACAGGTTCAGCGACCCGCCTGTTGGGTTGGCCTTCAGTTTAAGTGACGCTTGCGCAATTTGGTTTAGCGCTGTGCGCGCCACCTGAACATAGTCTTTCGCGGCGGGGGTCAGGTGCAATCGCATCTGGTTTCGCTGAATGAGCGCGACGCCCAGTTGGTCCTCCATGGACTTCAGCTGTCGGCTGATCGCGCTTTGGGTCAATGACAGCTCCTCGGCTGCAGCCGAGGCACTGCCGAGGCGATCAACCGCCTCCAATGCCAGAAGAGAGGGGATCGAGGGGAGAAACCGACGTGGTGCTATCATATGATAAATCCTCATACCTTTCACACGGAATATCACTGGCAATTGCCGTTCACCAGCCCGATACAGAGGGGTGGATTCCAATGTGGATGTGGACCAATGACCCTAACGACCAGTATTCATGAGTTTCAGCCCGCCGACCGGCTGGACGGTATTGAGCTGTCAGAGATCGTTCGCATTTCCGAACAGGCCGCGCGCCTTCGGGCGCAGGGTGTCGACGTAATCGCGCTCAGCACTGGTGAGCCTGATTTCCCAACGCCGTCGCATGTCGTTGAGGCGGCCAACCGCGCAGCTATTGACGGGCAGACGCGATACCCCGCAACGGCAGGAACGCCCACTTTGCGATCAGCGATCGCGACTGAGGCTGGCGCGCGCCCCGAAAACGTAGTCGTTTCGACGGGTGCCAAGCAGGTTTTGTCCTGCGCAATGATGGCAACTCTGAACCCCGGTGATGAAGTGATTATGGCCGCGCCATTCTGGACAAGCTATGCGGATATGGTCAGTTTGGCTGGCGGTGTCCCCGTAGTCGTCAGCTGTCCGGCGACGCAGAAATTCAAACTGACGCCGGATCATTTGGAGGCCGCGATCACCCCGCGCACGCGTTGGCTGCTGCTGAATTCCCCGTCCAATCCAACTGGCGCGGTCTATTCCAAGGCGGAGTTGCAGGCGCTGGGCGCGGTATTGCAAAACTATCCTCAGGTCTGGGTGATTTCTGACGAGATTTATCAACACCTGTCTTTTGTGCCTTTCACGCCCTTTGTGCAGGCCGTTCCCGAATTGGCGGAACGAACGTTGATCGTAAACGGCGTGTCCAAGGCCTATTCCATGACAGGCTGGCGTATCGGGTGGGGTATCGGCCCTGCTGAGTTGATCAACGCGATGGTTGCCGTGCAGGGGCAAATCACGTCGGGGGCGTGTTCGATTGCCCAGGCTGCAGCATTGGAGGCCATCAACGGGCCGCAAGGCTTGCTGGCAGAACGCCGTCGGGAAATGCGAGCGCGCCGCGATCTGGTTGTCGAAGGGCTAAACGCCGCTGGTCTGGAATGTGCCGTGCCGGATGGAGCGTTTTACGTCTTTCCCAAAACTCATGCGAAAATGGCCACAGACCATGAATTCTGTCGCTTTCTGCTGGATGAGGCGGGTGTGGCGCTGGTGCCAGGGCGTGCGTTTGGGATGCCGGGGCATTTGCGGCTTTCTTTTGCCTATGCCACTGAAAGCCTGCAAGAAGGTATGCGCCGTATCGCGGACGCTACCGACAAATTGTAACCAATAAGACCGGAAGACACCCAATGGACCGCGCCCAGATCGTTCACGAGAATTTCCTGACCCGGGTCGCCAATCGCGACTTTCCCGACGGAGCAAAGCCGCGGCAGGGTTTGAGCAATACCGATGCGGTGTCGCTGTTCCGGTCACAGATCCTTAGCCGTGCGTTGGACCGGACCAGCCGGGCCATGCAGAAGGCGGGGCAGGGGTTTTACACCATCGGATCATCCGGCCACGAAGGGATGGCCGCCGTGGCACATGCCTTGCGCCCGACCGATATCGCCTTTCTTCACTACCGGGATGCCGCCTTTCAGATCGCGCGGGCTGAGCAGGTGCCGGGCCACCAGATCGCATGGGACATGCTGCTGAGTTTTGCCTGTTCGAAAGAGGATCCGACCTCGGGCGGGCGGCATAAGGTACTGGGCTCCAAAGCGTTGACGATCCCGCCGCAAACCTCGACGATCGCCAGCCACTTGCCCAAGGCGGTGGGCGCTGCGTATTCGCTAGGCGCAGCGCGGAGACACGATCCTGAACACCGTGAACTACCCTTGGACGGGATTGCGATGTGTTCCTTCGGGGATGCCTCGGCAAACCACTCCACCGCGCAGGGCGCGATCAACACGGCAGGCTGGACCAGCGTGCAGTCGACACCTTTACCGCTGTTGTTTGTGTGTGAAGATAACGGGATCGGAATCTCGGTCAAAACGCCCAAGGGCTGGATACAGGCGTCGATGGAGCATCGCCCTGGGATCAAGTATTTTCAGGCCAACGGTCTGGATATCTATGAGACCTTCGCGGTGGCGCAAGACGCCGCCGAGTATGTCCGTACCCGCCGGAAACCGGCCTTCCTGCATCTGAAAACCGTGCGTCTTTACGGCCATGCGGGCGCAGATGTGCCGACCACGTACCTGCCGAAGTCCGAGGTTGAGGCGGACGAGGCCAACGACCCCCTGCTGCACTCGGTGCGCTTGCTGGAACAGGCCGGGGCGTTGGCGCCGGAACAGGCGTTGAAAATCTACGAAGATACCTGCGCCCGCACGGACCGCATCGCGGCGGAGGCCGCAACCCGTCCGCACCTGACCACCGCCTCTGAGGTTATGGCCAGCCTGATCCCGCCAAAACGGGCTTGTAAGCCCACGAACGGTCCCAGCGCCGAAGCGCGCGCCAAAGCCTTTGGCGGCGACACGCGGGCAATGGATGATCCGCAACCCATGAGCCGCCTGATCAACTGGGCCCTGACCGATCTGATGCTGGAGCACGGCGAGGCCGTCTGCATGGGCGAAGATGTCGGCCGCAAGGGCGGCGTCTATGGCGTGACCCAGAAACTGCAGCAACGCTTTGGCCCGGACCGGGTGATCGACACGCTGTTGGATGAGCAGTCCATTCTGGGACTAGCCATTGGCATGGGGCATAACGGGTTCATTCCGATCCCCGAAATCCAGTTTCTCGCTTATCTGCACAATGCCGAGGATCAGATCAGGGGCGAGGCCGCGACCCTGCCCTTTTTCTCGAACGGGCAGTTCACCAACCCGATGGTTCTACGCATCGCGGGGCTAGGGTATCAGAAAGGGTTCGGCGGCCACTTCCACAATGACAACTCGCTGGCAGTCCTGCGCGACATTCCCGGCGTGATCATTGCCTGTCCATCGACAGGAGCGGACGCGGCGAAGATGCTGCGCGAATGCGTACGGCTGGCGCGCGAAGAACAGCGGGTCGTGGTCTTTCTGGAACCTATTGCGCTTTATCCGATGCGCGATCTGCACGATGCACAGGACGCAGGCTGGATGACGACGTATCCCTCGCCTGACCAGAGTATCGCGCTGGGTGAGGTTGGCGTGCATGGCGAGGGTAAAGATCTGGCCATCGTCACTTATGGAAACGGGCATTATCTGTCGAAACAGGCTCTGCCCGAGTTGGAGGCAGCAGGCGTGAAAACCCGCATCATCGACATGCGCTGGCTGGCACCTCTCCCGGTTGAGGCGCTGCGTCAGGCCACAAAGGGTTGCAAACACGTCCTGATCGTCGACGAATGCCGCCGCACCGGCAGCCAATCCGAGGCCCTGATGACCTTTTTCACCGAAAACAGTCCCACGACCCCTACCGCGCGCGTTGTGGCCGAAGACTGCTTTATCGCCACTGGCCCCGCCTATGCCGCTCCGCTGCCGTCGAAAGACGGCATTGTCGCCGCAGCACTTAAACTGACGGGGGGCCGCTCATGACTCGAACAGCAGTCGTCATCTGCCCCGGCCGGGGTACATACAACAAGCCCGAGCTTGGCTATCTGCATCGCCACCACGCGCAGCGGACTGCGATGTTTCGGGGCTTCGATGCGATACGTGCGGAAGCAGGGCAAGAGGCCGTTACCGCATTGGATGGCGCAGCGCGGTTCACAGTTTCCAAGTATTCAAAAGGCGATATTGCTTCACCGCTCATCTACGCAGCTTCGCTGGCAGACGCGCAATCGCTGGCCCATGATATCGAAGTGGTCGCGGTCACCGGGAATTCGATGGGGTGGTATATTGCGCTGGCCGCTGCCGGGGCGTTGGCGCCTGACCACGGGTTCCGCGTCGTGAACACGATGGGAACACTGATGCAGGATCACCTGATCGGTGGGCAACTGGTTTATCCCTTTGCCGACGACGGTTGGGCGGACGACGCTGTTCGCAAGGCAGAGCTGCTGGCGGATGTGAAACGCATCAATGCGGTGGACGGTCACGACCTTGCTTTGTCCATTGATCTGGGCGGAATGCTGGTTCTGGCAGGCAATGAGATGGGGCTGAAGGCTTTCGAGGCGTCGCAACCCACCGTGCAGGACCGTTTCCCGATGCGCCTGCCAAACCATGCCGCGTTTCACACATCCTTGCAGGCACCGGTCGCTGCCGAAGGGCGTGCGCGCTTGGGCGCGGATTTGTTCGGACAGCCTGAACGCCCCCTGATCGACGGTCGCGGAAAGATTTGGTGGCCGGGTGCGACGGATACGCAGGCGCTTTGGGATTATACCCTGGGCCACCAAGTGACCGAACCCTATGACTTTACCCGTGCGATCCAGACCGCCGCGCATGAGTTCGCGCCAGACCTGTTCATTGTTACCGGCCCCGGCACGACCTTAGGTGGCGCAGTGGCGCAATCCCTTGTTCTGGCGAACTGGCGTGGCATGAGTAACAAGGCTGATTTTCAAGCGAAACAGGATGCGCAACCCTTCCTGATCGCGATGGGGCGCGAGGATCAAAGAGCGCTTGCAACCGGCTGACACTGCCCTAATGATCCGCGCAATTTCAAGGAGCGCGACGTGAGCGACCACAACCAGTCCCTTTGGCTGAACACATGCCGTGAACTTGTCGAACCCAGTGTTTCAACCGGTGATATCACTGTTGATCTGGCGGTGATCGGTGGTGGGTACACCGGCTGTTCTGCGGCCCTGACTGCAGCCAAGGCTGGTGCCTCGGTCTGTCTGCTTGAGGCGCATGACATCGGTCACGGCGGATCGGGCCGCAATGTCGGGCTGGCGAATGCGGGGCTGTGGTTGCCGCCCGCTGAGATTCGCGCGCATCTGGGTGACATAGTTGGGGATCGGCTGGTTGACCTTCTGGCTGCTGCTCCATCAGAGGTGTTCAGCCTGATCGACCAGCATGGGATAGACTGTGAACCTGTGCGCAACGGAACTCTGCACTGTGCGCATTCGGCTGCGGGTCTCCGGGATCTGCAGGTCCGCCACGCGCAACTCAGCGCTGCTGGCGCACCGGTTGAGTTGCTGTCTGCAGAACTGACAGCGCAGCGCACCGGCAGTGCGGCCTTTGGTGGCGCCCTGTTCGATCCGCGCGCCGGAACCATCCAGCCATTGGCATATGTGCGCGGATTGGCGCGTGCCGGGGTTGAGGCTGGCGCGTTGGTTTCCACGCAAGATCCGGTTCTGTCCATGCAGCAGATGGATGGAATCTGGGTGATGAAGACTGCTCGGCGCACAGTGCGCGCCAAATGGGTCATTCAGGCGACCAATGCCTATCACCGTGATCTGACCGCATCGGCCCCCGCCTATGTGCCGGTCTATTATTTCCAATATGCCACGGCCCCATTGTCCGACAATCTGCGCGCCAGCGTTTTGCCGGGGGATGAAGGGTGCTGGGACACAGACCTGATCATGACCTCGTTCCGAATGGACCAAGAGGGGCGGTTTGTCATCGGTGCCATGGGTGATCTGGATCAGGCAGGCGGCGGGATTCACAAGAGCTGGATCAAGCGCAAACTGGCACAGCTGTATCCGCAACTGGCCGATCAGCCATTGGTCGAAGGGTGGCATGGCCGTATCGCCATGACGTCAGACCACATCCCGAAGATTACGCAGATCGGTCCCAATGCTCTGTCCGTTCATGGATTTTCGGGGCGTGGAATCGGGCCAGGCACTGTCTTTGGCCGCCTTGTTGCCCAAAGTCTGTTGCAGGACGACCCAAGCCTTTTGCCGGTGCCCGCAGTCCCAGAGTATCAGGAAAAGTGGATAGGGCTACGCCGCGCCTATTTTGAAACCGGCGCGGCGCTGACCCATTTTGTCAAAGCGCGGTTCTGACCTCAGACCGCACGGGTGATGCCGCCATCCACCCGGATGTTCTGACCGGTGATATAGCCGCCGCCTTCTGACGCAAGCATTGCCACGACCGAGGCGATCTCGTCATAGCTGCGTCCATAGCGGCCCATCGGGATGCGCGCGCGGAATTCCTCTTTCTCTGGCAGGCTGTCGATGAACCCTGGCAATACGTTGTTCATCCGGATGTTGTCAGCCGCGTAATGATCCGAGAACAGCTTGGTGAAGGCCGCCAAACCCGCGCGAAAAACACCCGAGGTTGGGAAAACAGGGTCGGGTTCGAATGCGGCGAAGGTTGAAATGTTGATGATCGACCCGCCACCTTGTCTCTGCATGATCGGTGTCACCAGCCGGGTTGGTCTGACGGCGTTCAGGAAATAGACGTCCATACCGGTGTGCCAGTCGTCGTCCGACAGCTCCAGCACTGGCGCGCGCGGGCCATGACCGGCCGAGTTGACCAGCACGTCGATGCGCCCCCAATGGGACATCGCGGTGTCGACCAGTTTTTGCAGATCATCCGTCGACTGGTTTGACCCGGTCACGCCAACACCACCCAGTTCGTGCGCCAGTGCCTCACCCTTGCCAGAAGACGACAGGATGCCGACCTTAAATCCATCTGCGGCCAGACGTCGGGCTGAATCTGCGCCCATTCCGCTGCCGCCCGCTGTTATCAGCGCCACTTTGGTCATGTGATTTCTCCATTCATTGATGGCATGAAGATGCGCTTTGGCGATCTGATTGACCAATCAGTTCTGCTGGCCTTATGATGTAGAAAAACTACAGGGTGCTACGATGGCGGCTCTTCCCCCTCTGAACGCTTTGCGGGCCTTCGAAGCTTCGGCGCGGCATCTGAACTTTCGCTTGGCTGCCGAGGATCTGGGCGTCACCCAAGGTGCCGTCGCCCAGCAGGTACGCGGGCTTGAGGCACGATTGGCTGTGACGCTCTTTGACCGCTTGCCACGTGGCCTTGCGCTGACCGAGGCTGGGCGCAGGTTCCATGCGCCCTTGCGCCGGGCCTTCCGACTAATTGAAGAGGCCGTCGAGGATCTTTCTGGGGACAGACAAATTACTATCTCTGTCACGCCCAGCTTTGCCTCGAAATGGCTGGTTCCACGACTCTCGGACTTTACGCGGCACCACCCTGATATTGCCGTGCAGGTCGACGCGCGGGAACGGCTGGCGGATTTCCAGGGGGACGGTGTCGACATTGCTGTTCGGCAAGGGCGCGCGCCGTTTGGATCCGGGGTGGTCGCAGTGCCTCTGTTTTCCACAACTTTCGTTCCGGTTTGCGGTCCTGAGATGGCGGCCAGAATTGCGCATCCTGCTGACCTGATAAAGCACACTCTGCTGAACGACACCCATGGGCTGTGGCCTTTGTTTCTGCAGCGGGCAGGGATCACCGGCAAGCCAAAGATGATGAGTTTCAGCCAGACCAGCCTTGCCATCGACGCAGCCGTGTCGGGCCAGGGTGTTGCGCTTGCTAACGAACCGCTTGTTTCTGCCCAGTTGGCCGCCGGTCAGTTGGTGCGCCCGATCCCGGATGAGCTGGTCGAGGACCTGGGCTTTTACATCGTGACACCCAAACAGCCACGTCAACCCGCGCTGGTCGCAGTGATGAAAGACTGGTTGCTGTCTCAATCCTGAAGCGTCGCTGCGATGGCTTCGATCCTGTCACGCAACCAGCGATGTGCCGGGTCGTTGGAAGATCTTTGGTGCCAGACCATGTAGATAGAGACAGGGTCGCACGCGAAGGGCAGAGGTGCACAATCCAACGCATGTAGCGGCCCGTGTTTCATCAACGCAGTATCGGTTGAAATCAGGTCGCCGCCTTTCACAAATGAGGTAATGGCATTGAAATGCGGCAGGGTAACCGTCGGTGGCCTGATCTGGTTTTGATCGACACCCCGCATAACAGCGCGCGAGCTGCGGCCATCCGCAAAGCGCACTTCGACATGCTCGGTTTCGCAATAGGTTTCCCAACTGTCCGGAGGAGATCGTCGCGTGTCATCATAGTAGATCATCAACGGGCTGCTGAGGATGCGCTTTTGAAAGATGTCCGGTCCATCCGGCGGCAAAGGCGTCAGCATCAATTGACACCGATCGCTTCGCAGCAGCTCAGGGTCTGGAACACCTGATGGGATAAACCCCAACCCCAGCCGCACGCCTTCGGCCCGAACCTCTTGCAGCAATTGCGGGAAAATCAATTCCCTCGGCATGTCGTTTGTGGCGATGTGAAAGACCATCTCTTCGGACAGCGGGTCGAACGGGCGGTCCTCGGTCAGTGCGCGCATATTGTCCAGAACCTGCTGAACAGGATCTTTCAGGGACAAGGCGCGCTCAGTAGGGGTCAGACCTTGCCCTGATCTGATAAATAACGGATCGCCCAGAACCACCCGAAGTTTGGACAGGGTGTGGCTGATGGCCGATTGCGTCACGCCAAGCCGATCTGCGGCCTTGGACACCGAGTTTTCTTCGAGAATGGTTAGAAAGACCCTCAGGACTTTGCCATCCAGATCCATGAAATCTATTTTGCTCATACCGCTTATGATTATTCATGAATGGATTTACTGTCCACGCCGCATTAGGTGACAATTAGAAATCAGGAGGCGCACAATGGGGATCCGCTTTTTCTCGGACAAGAACCGGCCGGTCCACATGGGGCCTTATCCGTTGGAGCGGTTGGCACGTCAGAGCGTTGTGCCGGACCTGTCCTTTGTGCAGCCGATGCCCGTGCTCAGTTTTCACCGGCCGGATCAGCCTGAAAGCATCGTCAACGCCATGGGCGAGTTTCAGGCGATGATGGACGCTATTCGTGATGGCTTCGTAAATGCTGTGCCCTCTGAAATCCCGGCTGATCCGACCGCGCGCGCACATCACCTGAAGGCTTTTGGCTATTTCAATGACGCGTCGATGATGGGGTGCGGACCTTTGCCTGCCGAGGCGATGCTGCCCCAGCCGCGTCATAACCCCGACATTGATCGTCTGGCCCATGCGCTGAAGACCCGGCAGACCAAGACGCTGGCGTCGGGTATCGATGTCATCATGGCCGACCTGAAGGAAAGCATGGAGGCCGCGCCCAAGCCGATGGACACTCACCGCCACGCCATCGTCTTTGTCTATGAACACAACCGCGATCCGAACCCGGATGAGCCCGGCTCTGATTGGATCATGGATGCGCAGGATCACCGTTCCTGTTTGCTGGCGACCGAAAATGCGGTGGTGATTGCCAACTATATCCGGTTGTTGGGGTTCGATGCGCGGGCGCATACCGCGATGTCCTCTGAGGTTGATCTGGGCAAGCTGGCGGTGGCGGCTGGTTTGGCCTCGGTTGAGGGTGGCGATGTCGTTGTGCCGTGGCTAGGCAAGCGGTTTGGTCTGGCAGCTGTTACGACCGAGATGGAGATTGCGCATGATCAACCCCTGCAATCCATGGCGCAGCAGCCTTGGTTTCGCACTCAGGGTCCGGCGTGGTGGCTGGGAACGGGGTTCGCCAAGAACGCGCTGAACCGGGATGCTTACGCCAAACGACGCTACGTGGACGGGGCGCAACCGTTCGAGAAGCTTAAGCGCGTCGAGGACCCGACGACTTACATTGACGAAGAAAACGTGGCCCGCGTTCCCAAACGCGCCGACATGTTTGCCCGCGCACAATTCGGGGATATGGGCAAACCGCTGCAGGATGCAGCCAGGGGGGGGCACTATGTGCGCAAGGCCGCCCCCAGTTTCGCGCAACGCCGTTCACTGGGCGCATTTGTGCTTTTGCAGGATGGCGACAGCGCGGATGGCCCGTGTCCGACTGATGCCGCCAGAAATGCCGCGAATATCAAGGCCGCGACCTATTTCATTGGAGGCGATGCCGTGGGCCTCAGCCGTTGTCCTGAATGGGCGTGGTACTCTCACGACGCGACCGGAGAAGAGATCAACCCGACCCACGATCAGGCCATCAGCATGATCATCGACCAGGGCTATGAAACGATGGAGGGGTCCAGCGGCGATGACTGGATCGCAGTTGCCCAGTCGATGCGCGCTTATCTGCGGTTTTCGCTACTGGGCGGTGTAATCGCGCAGCAGATCCGCAACCTCGGTTACAAAGCCAAGGCGCATACGGTCATGGATGGCGAAGTGCTTCAGCCGCCGCTTTTGCTGCTGTCTGGATTGGGCGAGGTCAGCCGGATTGGCGAGGTCATCCTGAACCCTTATCTAGGGCCCCGGCTCAAGTCCGGTGCGGTGACGACCGACATGCCGATGGAGCACGACAAACCGATTGATTTTGGCCTGCAGACTTTCTGTGAAAGCTGCAACAAATGCGCGCGCGAATGTCCTTCGGGGGCAATCACCGCGGGGCCGAAACTCATGTTCAACGGCTATGAGATCTGGAAATCCGACAGCCAGAAATGCGCAACCTATCGCGTGACCACACCCGGCGGTGCGATGTGCGGGCGTTGCATGAAGACCTGCCCGTGGAACCTTGAGGGCATCTTCAAGGAACGCCCGTTCCGTTGGGCCGCGATGAACATCCCTCAGGCTGCCCCAGCATTGGCGAAACTGGACGATGCCGTGGGTAATGGCGGTCTAAACGACACCAAGAAATGGTGGTGGGATATCGAATTGCAGGCGGATGGAGCCTACCGCCCAACGAAACATCCGCTGAACCGGCGTGACCTGCAAACGGATCTGGACCTGCAGTTCGAAGATCAGACATTAGCCGTCTATCCTGCCTATCTGGCCCCTCATCCGTGGCCATACCCCTTTGCGATGGACCGCGAGGCCGGGATTGCGGCCTATCAGGCGATGGTGTCAGCCGAAGAATACAAAAACCGCAAGGCAGCAGGGGATACGTCGATCGTGCATCGGTACTCAATCGCGGGCGACGCGCCGGTGATGCGGGTTGCGTTGACCAAGGTCGGCAAGATGACGGCGGATGTGACCAAGTATGAATTCTCGGCCCTGAATGGCGCGCCTTTACCAGATTGGACCGCCGGGGCACATCTGGATGTGCTGGTCGCACCTGAATTTCTGCGTCAGTATTCTATGTCGGGGGACCCGTCGGACAGGTCAGTCTATCAGATCGGCGTCTTGCGCGAGGATGAAGGACGCGGCGGTTCGGCCCTGTTGCATCGAATCTTCAACGAGGGGCGCAAGGTCTTCATCTCTAAACCGATCAACCATTTCGAACTGGATGAAACCGCAACAAAGACCTTCCTGATGGGTGGTGGGATCGGCATCACCCCGATGATTGCATTTGCTCATCGGTTGCATGCGCTGGGCAAGCCGTTCGCGTTACACTATTCCGCCAGCACCCGCGCTGGGGCGGGATACTTGGACGATCTGGCGGCGATGCCCTGGGCGGACCACGTGCATTTTCATTTCTCGGATGAAGGAACGCGCGCCGATCTGGATGCAGTCCTGTCGGGTTATCAGGAAGGGTGGCACGTCTATACCTGCGGACCGGATCGCTACATGGATGGTGTCATACAAGCGGCCGACCGGCAGGGATTTCCTGAAGAGGCCCGGCACCTGGAGTATTTTTCGGTCCCCGAACAGCCGGAATATGAAAATCACTCCTTCACGTTGAAGCTGGCGAAGTCGGGTAGGGAACTGACCGTCCCCAAAGACAAAGATGCCGCTCAGGTATTGAACGAGGCGGGTATTCATGTGGATGTGAAATGCGCCGACGGCATATGTGGCGTCTGCAAATGCGGTGTGGTTTCCGGCGATATTGAGCATCGTGATTTCGTTCTGTCCAACAAACAGCGCGAGGGCGCGATCATCTTGTGTCAAAGCCGCGCGGCTGAACCTGACGGTGTGATTGAGCTCGACCTCTGATCTGAGGTCTGAAAACGACTTCGATAAACACAAAAATTGGTCGTTCCAGCCATGGACGCCGTGGGGTAGCTGCACTAACGTCCCCTGCGAACCCCAGTGAATCCTGATCAACAGGTGCGAGGTATTTTCATGGATTATCACAGCCCCGCCAGCTTTGCCGAGGCGTCGGCTCTGGCCGCGAACGCGACGGGCATTACCCGGTTTCTGGCGGGAGGCACCGATGTTCTGGTGCAGCTGCGCTCGGAACTTGTGACCCCCGACACGCTGATCGACATCAAAAAGATCGACGGCGTCAGCGACATCATCAGCAATGCCGATGGCAGCTGGACGATTGGCGTCGCGGCCACCGGTGCCGAGATGAGCGAACATTCCGAATTGGGCCGCGATTGGCCCGGCGTAGTTGAGGCGATGGACCTGATCGGATCAACCCAAGTGCAGGGGCGCGCAACGCTGACCGGGAACTTGTGCAATGGCTCTCCTGCGGCCGATTCTGTGCCTGCTATGGTCGCCGCCGGAGTGACCGTTACCGTGACAGGCCCAAGTGGTGATCGCGAAGTTGCTGTCGAAGAAATTCCGACCGGCCCCGGCAAAACGTCGCTGTCCAAGGGTGAGCTGGTCTCGGCCGTGCACATTCCCGCACGGGGTGAGGATGGCGGCGACGCATATCTGCGGTTCATACCGCGGACCGAAATGGACATTGCCGTCGTTGGTGTAGGCGTGAACTTGCGTCTGGACGGCGATACTGTTGCCGAAGCCCGCGTGTCGCTGGGTGCTGTCGCCCCGACCGTTCTGCTGGTCGAAGACTGTGCCAAGGCCATCATCGGCAGTACACTGGACGACGCAGCGCTTGATGCGCTGGCTGCTGCGGCATCCGCTGCGTGCAACCCGATTGACGACAAGCGCGGCACCATCGCGTTCCGCACCGAGGTCGCTGGCGTTCTTGCCAAGCGCGCCGCGAAAATCGCCTATGCCCGTGCGAAGGGAGAACAAGCATGAGCAAGTTCCACGTATCCACCACTGTAAACGGCGACTCGGTTGAATACCTCTGCGACCCGCGCGAAACCCTGCTGGACTGTCTGCGCGACAAGCTGAACCTGACCGGCGCGAAAGAAGGCTGTGGTACTGGTGACTGCGGCGCGTGTTCCGTCTCGGTCGACGGGCGCCTGGTCTGTTCCTGCCTGATGCTGGGGGTAGAGACCGATGGCAAGCAGATCGAAACGGTCGAGGGCATCGCGGATGGCGACGTTCTGCACCCGCTGCAACAGAAGTTTATCGAACACGCCGCGCTTCAGTGCGGCATCTGTACACCGGGCATTCTGGTCGCGGCCAAGTCGCTGCTGGAAAAGAACCCAAACCCGACAGAAGAAGAAACCCGGTACTGGCTGGCAGGGAACCTGTGCCGCTGCACCGGTTATGACAAGATCATTCGCGCCGTCATGGAAACGGCAGAAGAACTGCGGGAGGCTTCGTAATGGCACTCGACGATCGCAAATCTGAATTCACTTTTGTTGGCACGCGACCGAACCGTCCCGATGGGTTGGACAAGGTTACGGGCCGCGCCAAGTTCGGGGCCGATATGTCGGCACCCGGTATGTTGCACGGCGCGATCCTGCGCTCGCCTCACGCCCATGCGCGGATTGTGAAAATTGACACGTCGAAAGCCGAGGCGCACAAGGATGTCAAAGCCGTCGTGACCCGCGCGGATTTTGCGGACGTCCCGTTCAAACCGGGACTGGAGGGCGAATTCTGGAATGTTCTGGAAAACGTCATGGCAGGCGAAAAGGCTCTGTATGACGGTCACGCTGTAGCAGCCATTGCGGCCACTTCGGCACTGGCGGCGCGCGATGCGCTCAAGCTGATCAAGGTTAAATACGAGGTCTTGCCCCACGTCACGGATGTGGACAAGGCGATGGCCTCGGATGCTCCAGTCATTCGCGAAGGTGCTGCGGACTATTCGGTGCCCGAGGGCATGCACCCCAATGTCGTGCGGTACCACGAAAGTGGTCATGGCGATGTCGAGGCCGGGTTTGCCGAAGCTGATCTGATCATCGAAGACAGCTTTGTCACTGAGGCGACCCATCAGGGTTACATCGAACCGCATGCCTGCCTGGGTATGCTGGGCAATGATGGCAAGGGTGAGCTGTGGTGCACGACCCAAGGCCACTGGATCGCACAGAAAACCTGTGCAGCGCTATTGGGCATTGAGACCTCACAGTTGCGCGTGACTGCGTCTGAGATTGGTGGCGGCTTTGGCGGCAAGACAACCGTCTTTATCGAACCCGTTGCGCTGGCGCTGAGCCGCAAGGCCAACCGCCCGGTCAAGGTTGTGATGACCCGATCCGAAGTGTTTCGGGCAACTGGTCCCACTTCGTCGGCGTCGATGGACATCAAGATCGGCATGAAGAAGGACGGTACCATCTCGGCCGCGCAGGGCGTGTTCCGCCTACAAGGCGGTGCGTTTCCGGGCGCGCCCGGCGATATGACCGCCATGTGCGCCTTTGCGCCTTACAATCTGACCAACGTCAAACAGGTTGGCTATGACGTTATGGCCAACCGACCGAAACAGGCAGCCTACCGCGCACCCGGTGCCCCAATGGGGGCGTTTGCCGTTGAGTCGGTGATTGATGAGCTGTGCAAAAAACTGGAACTTGATCCCGTCGATGTACGCCTAAAAAATGCGGCGTATGAAGGCACCAAGGCCAGCTATGGTCCCCGGTATGAGCGCATCGGTCTGGTGGAGACGTTGGAGGCCGCCAAGGCGCACCCGCACTACTCGGCGCCGCTGAAACCGGGGCAGGGACGCGGGATCTCCTGTGGGTTCTGGTTCAACCACGGTGGAGAAACCTCGGTGTCTCTATCTCTGTCTGAGGACGGCTCGGCCCAGTTGATGGTTGGTACGCCGGACATCGGCGGCTCGCGTGCATCTATGGCGCTGATGGCGGCTGAGGTTCTGGGTATTCCCTACGAAAACATCCGGGTGACCATCGCCGATACAGCGACGCTTGGGTACAACGACGTCAGCCACGGCTCTCGCGTGACCTACGCCTCTGGCCTGGCCACCATCAAAGCAGCCAAGCACGCGGTCGAAAAACTGTGCGAACGCGCGGCGGCCAGCTGGGGAATTCCGACCGACGCGGTGAAATGGGAAAACGGCTGTGCGGTGCCCTCTGGCCCCAATGCCGGTGACTTCGATCCGCGCCCGCTGGCCGATATCACGGCCCATATGGGTTCGACCGGCGGTCCGATCTCGGGCCACTTTGAGGCGACCCCGGAAGGCGCGGGCGTGTCCTTTGGTACCCATATCGTCGATGCCGAGGTTGATCCGGAAACCGGCAAAACCGCGATCACTCGCTACACGGTTATTCAGGATGCCGGTAAAGCCATCCATCCGACCTATGTGGAAGGCCAGTATCAGGGCGGCGCGGCGCAGGGCATCGGCTGGGCGCTGAACGAGGAGTACATCTATGGCGAGGATGGTCGCCTGCAGAACTCGATCTTCCTTGATTACCGTATTCCCGTCGCCAGTGACCTGCCGATGATCGACACGGTGATCGTCGAAGTGCCAAACCCCGGCCACCCATTCGGTGTGCGTGGCGTCGGCGAGACCGGCATCGTGCCGCCCTTGGCTGCCATTGCCAACGCCGTGTCGCACGCGGCGGGCGTACGTATGCGGCAACTGCCGATGTCACCGCCGCGTATTCTGGCCGCGCTGAAGGACAATGGTTGAGGTCCACCTCTGGTCCGGCCTCCGGTCTTTGACCGGGGGCCAGCAGGTGGTCGAAGTTGAAGCCAAAACCACCGGCGATCTATTGCGGGAACTGGTGAAGCTACACCCGCAGCTTCAGGCGCCGATTGATGCCGGCGTATCAATCGCCATTGATGGGCGCGTCATCGCCAGCGGATTAACTGAGCCGATCCCTGTGGGCAGCGAAATTTACCTGATGCAACGTTTGCGGGGCGGTTAAGCCTCTGGCGACCACGGTTCACGTCCGACCATACGGTCGGCCTCGGCGGTGATGTCGTTCATGTGCTGTTCAAGGCTTTGCCGCAACTCTTCGATTTGCTCTTCTGATGCTTTGCGTGGCACGGTTTCAGTCCACTCGCGGCACAGAAAAACTCCCCTATTACGCCAGGGGCGGGGCATCAACAGGCGATCCCATGTACCCGCTTCGCTGCCATATTGTGCGGAATAGGTGATCCCGAAGATCCGTTTGCCCGAGGTGCGCGCCCAGACCAGTGGCACCGTGGACAGCACACGCTCGGGGCCGCGTGGTCCGTCGGCGGCGATGCCGATGGAAATCCCTTTCTTAATCTTGCCAAACACCTCTCGCGACACGGCGACGTTGCTCTTGTGTTTGCTGGCCATGGCGATGGTGTCCATGCCGAATAGTTTCTGCACCCGACCTACCATGCTGCCTGCTCGTGCAGACGAAGTGATCGAGCATATGCGCCCTTTGTCCAGCGGGAAGAAATACGGCGATTGCGCCAGCCGCTGATGCCACAGCACCACGATCACCGGCTCACCTTGTTCGGCCAGTTGGTCCAGTTCTTCGTATCCGATGCGCTGCCACTTGGTGTTGCGATTGACTACCCGGATATAACTCGCGATGCGGCGCGCGGCCCAGTTTAGAACGGCTTCGCTGTCGGCTATATTTTTGCGGATACTCACGGATTGCGCCCCTCGTACTGACCAAAACGTGTCTTATAGAACTAAACGCTGCACGCAACTTGTTTGTCGGATGCATTAGTCGCGCGGAATTTGAAAAAGCCTCTTGAGTCCGCTGCGCGGCTGGCATATTTGATGCGCACCTTAGGGGTATAGCTCAGTTGGTAGAGCGACGGTCTCCAAAACCGTAGGTCGCGGGTTCGAACCCTGCTGCCCCTGCCAAAATTATTATTATAAATCAAGTATTTGTATGCTGTGGTCGAAAAATTTACTCGACTATATTGTACATCTGTTGGACATTTTAGATCAAACCCCGAAGTGCGGCTTCTGCCAGATCCCGGTCCTGTTCTTCGTCGGTGGTGATGTACCTGTTAGTCGATTCGTAGCTGGCGTGACCAGCGCGGCGTTGGATCGCAGCATAGTCTTTTGTCAGTTTAGCCATCTGTGTGATGTTGTAATGTCGGGTTCCGTGGATCGGTAACACATCCCGAGACACGCCGGACTTATCCCGGATCTTACCTGCGATCTTACTTACATCGCTCATGTTCAACACCTGACCCGCAGGATCACAAAGAACCAGATCATTGTTCGCCCAAACGGACCCCGCCGCCAGTTGCCATTGACGCACCATAACTTTGTGCTTGCGTAGAAGATCGACCGTCGCAGGTTCAATGGAAATGGTCCGGTGACCTGCTTCGGTTTTGGGTTCTTTAAAAGTGGTAGATTTTTTCCCGGTCGGTTGCGTTGCCGCCTGTCTAATAGTGATCCGTCCGGCGTTAAAATCAACGTCCTGCCAGCGCAATCCAAACAACTCGCCCCGACGCAAACCAGTGTGCGCGGCAAGTCTTAGGATAAACCCCATCAAACCGTAGATCGCTTTGGACTGATCTGCCTCGGTAATAATCGCCTGTAGCTCGTCGATAGTCGGGGCGCGTTTGGTTCTGTTCGACGCCGTCACCATCTCCATGCCCAAAGTCGGTGGTCGTTCGATCTCACCTTTCTTCCACATGTGGGTAAAGAACGTCTTCAAGCACACTTGGTAATGATGAATCGTGCGTGGACTTGGAATGCGACCCGTTGGAGTTTCGCCCCGGCACAGTTGGGCAAGTGCGCGATCAATGTCGGCGGTGGTGATCTGTTTGTATGGTTTGGGACCGATCAGGTTCCCCCATCCCCGACACTTTTCACGATACCCTACCGCTGTCTTTTCGGTAATCTTACCTACCGCCAAACGGTCTTCGATCCAGCGCATCCAACGCGCCTCTAGACTTTCTTTACCAGTGCCAATCTTAAGCCTCTCAACATACAGCTTGTGGGCAATGGCCTCTGGTTCCGTCTTGAAGGTTTTCGAAGACGTGGACCGCTTGCCATCCTTGTTGCGACCTAATTCCCAACGGACTGTCCAACCACGTTTGTTGTGATGAATACTAGCCATTATCCGGCACTCCTATGCAGCGCCACACGGCAAGCGGTGGAACACGTTTTAGCCTGTCGTTTGGCTATCATTTTGTTCCCGCAATTCTGGCACAGGTAACACTTATGACCAGCGGCGTAAGCCTCTGCCAGCAAGTAAACTTCTTCTAAATCGGTATCGTAAAAGTTGGGGTGAACCTGTAACTCGCCCATATCAATCCACGCCCTAAACTGTGCTTGTTTGGGGTTGTTTAATCCGGCCGTGACGTACCGTTCGAGTTCCGTTGGATCACCTGTCGGTTCACCGGGTTGGGACCAAAGCTGGTCAATGAACTTAATCACCGCCTTTGGTGTGTTGTTGTCCTTTACAATCATTGTAGCCCTTTCTTGTAACACTTAAGGATATAAATAGGTGTTGCGTTACCCTTGCCTTGGTGTAACACTAAATTATGCCATTTGATGTTTCAAGGAGGTACATGATGGCTGAACCAATACGGGCGAACTTGCGCCCTTTAAATGAACTAGCGGAGGTCTTCGGGGTCGCTCGAAATTCCATCTACAAGGCGCACGAAAGGGGAATGCTTGGTGGCGTTGTTCCATTGGGTCGCCTGCTTTTCATCAAGGAAGAGGCTTTCAAATATCACGCTGAAAATGGGTACGGACGACACGTCCCAAACTGGACACCGGAGATAACAGAATGACACTTACACCTGAAGCGTACATCTTTTCGGGAGGCGACCCAATCCTAGAGTATCCCCGGCCGGGCTACGTGGCTGAGTGGCGGTTCCCGGCAATCCCACCTTGGTCGTTGAGGTCATTGTTACCAACGATATTAGTCCAGAAAAAATGGAATTAATCAGGCAATCCGGTGACACGCTATTAAAGCTGGATTTAACTAAAGCAAATATATTAGCGGGAATGCCGGAAATAGAAAGAATTGCAAAAATTGGATTGGGACCAATTCAATTGGGGAAACTCGTAAAGCGTCAATAACTAATCGTTGTAGTGATAAAAATCACTATGGTACGTTATTGGTAAAACTAGGAGTAGATAAATGAATCGTGACAATTCGCATATCACAATTCGGCTTACAAAAGAGCAAAAGCTGGATGTTCGTGTAGCGGCGGCAAAGGAAGATCAAGATATCTCCAAATACGTGCGTAGGCTAATTAAAAAAAATCTGGCAAAAAAGTAGGGGTGCCAAAGCCGCCAAGCCAGAAGAACCCCCAAAAAAAACATTACACACCCTTAAGGTACTGGCAAAGCGGTTTGGTTGTCTCCTGATTTTTACAGGAAATGAGACCAATGACCGATCAACAATGGTTCACAGAAAATCCCGGAGAAACCTTTCGTCTACGAGAGGTCACCGACCTAGAGAGTGGTCTGTATCCGGGTGCCAAAAGGGTGGTTGTTTATCCAGACGGGCGCAAAGAATTCGTGTCTACGGATGAGGTCGAAAATAATGTTCGACCGCCGTTCGAAAATAATGTTCGAACGCCTGATCCAGAACCAGAACCAACACCAGAACCAGACGATGAAGCACCGCCTTGGGGTTTCACGGGCGCACCTTGGGAGACAAGTAAATGACAATTGATAACATCCCAGAGGTGCTGAAAACTGGTCTAAGTTGGGCACCAATTGGACCGGACAAGATCGCCAAACACCCTTTCGAAGAGAATCGTAAGGCAAAGGTGAACGACGCTACACATTGGGCTGACTTCCCAACCGTGCGCGCAATGATTAATGGGGCACCGACGATTGCCGGGCGATTGAACGGGGAGGTCGTTGTCATTGACCTAGACGGAACCGAAGATCTACCACCGGACAGTTTGGTCAAACTGAAACACCACGAGGTTTTGAAGCAGGCGTATGAGGCGGGTCACTATATCGAACACAGTCAAAGCGGCAAAGGGTACCACATCGTATTCCAAGGAACCCTACCGTTTGCAGGTCGTAAGAGTGCCGCCCACAAGGTCGAGATTTACACCGCCGACAGATATTTTGCCTTCACTGGTAATATCCCGACTTGGGGGAATGGGGATTATCCGGCGGATGTAAAACCGGACGAGACAGGCACAGTGTTAGAACTGGTGGAGTTCTTCGAGGCGCGACCCTTTGAGATGGCGGACGTGGAATGGAAAACCGATCCCAGATCCGTAGACCTAATCATCAAGTCCATGTTGTCGGGCAGTGGCAACCCGGCAGGTCGGGACGCTTGGCAAAAAGGTTATCCGTCGAATTGTGACAGAAGTCAGGTGGATGCACAGATCGTTGAAATGGTTGTTCACGCTACTCATGACTTCGAAAAGTCCAGGGAGATCTTCAAAAAAGGTGCGCAATGGACACCGGATCGAGAGATCGAAAAAGAGAGGGGTCGGCGCAGTAAGAGTTATGTTGACCTGACAATCGAACGTATTGGGTCACAGGTACTTGCCAGACATTATGCAAAGGTTCAGCAGGCGCAGGTTGCGGTAGAAACGATCCAACAAAATCCACCGCAAACAGCAACAGTCACCAACTATGATCTACAACCGCCCGAAGAAGGACTTTTGAAGACTGTTTACACGCACAGTTTGTATAAACCATACCGTCACTTTCCACAGGCGGCGTTGATTTCCGCACTTGGTCACCTGTCCGGTATGTTTGGTCCGTTTTATTCAAGTCCTACTGGTCTTGGTTTAAACCTATACTGTCTAATTGTCGCTAAATCTGGTTGGGGCAAAGAAGGACCAATTACCACCGTCCGGGACGTGCTGGATCAGTTGGAAAAGTTCCCAGCAATGGCAAAGATCCTAAACGGGGATTTTGGTAGTCCTCAAGAATTACGCAGTCAACTTGCCGAACATGGTTGCCTGATCCTCTGGTACCACGAATTCGGGAAACAGATACGTGCGGCGCTAACCAAAGGTGGTAATCCCTTCCAAGCGGGTATCTTCGATTTCATGACACGCCTGTTCACCCTGAGTGAGGACGGCAAGAAACTTGGTCCTTACAGTGTTCGGGACAAAGAAAAGAATGTACCGGATATCTATCAACCGATAATGTCCTTTGTCGGCGAAAGTACACCAAGCGATTTTGATGGTTTAGACCCCAGATCTTTTAAGGATGGGACGACAAGTCGATTTCTCTATGCGGTGGCGACAACGCGCCCGATCCGGAACAGTCGTGAGGCGCGTTCCATGGACTACGGGGCAAAAGCGCAACTGGAACATGTCGCGGAATACCTGATGTCACAAAGACCGCTCCTAGACGGTAATCAATCTCACACACGTAAGAAGGTCGGTAGCACCGCCGCGGCGTGGCAATGGTGGGACCAGTTTGAAGACGAAACAGAACGTCGCCAAGACGATCTCAACGACGTTGTTCTAGAGGCGGTCCTTGCGCGGTCTGGTGAGCTCATTCAAAAGGTCGCCAGTGTGGTCGCTATAAGTCGGGACCACCGCAACCCAATTGTGGACGTGAGTGATTATCAATACGCTTATAAGATCGTTGAGACCAGTTTCCAGAACGTTCGTAATATGATCGGTGAAGGGATAATTGATGATCCCACTGAACAGCGACGTATAGAAGCGGTCAAGCACATTGTTGGACGTTGGTATAATGATGAACTACCAGCCCGCCACAAAGACAAGAAGTGGGGAGCGTATCCGTACCTCGTCCCGATGCGTGTCTTCAATCAATACTGCAACAACAAACCCAAATTATTTCCTAGCGGTCAACTGGAACGAACTTTGGATTTGATGGTGAAAATGGAATACCTCCAAAAGTACGAACAGATTAAAGGTCACCCAACCATTCCTGACGAACCAGACGCCGGAAGTGGCAAGGTTTTTAGGATCGGTCCAGCCTTTAATTTGGATTAATTCCTGGCGAGTTGTTGGGTTTTGTTGGGCGTTGTTGGGAGTTAAGTTATTGTTTTTAAACGATTGTTGGGTGATTGGGTTTGTTGTACAACATACACTAATTAAGACGTGAATACAGGAAACATACTACAAAAGTACAACTACCCAACATTTTACCTTATTCGTTAGTTTAACCTTTGTTTTTTAAAGGAAAGTTCTGTTGGGTTTCCAGCCCAACAAACTACAACTTCTCCAACAACACCGATTTTGCCCTAGAATTAAGCAACTGTGCATGATGATTGTGGTAAAAAAATACCCCATTGAGATATCCAAGGTTGTTGTGGGAAGGTAGGTTACTAGGCGGAAATCTAGCGAACACGCCTGGGAGAAGATCCAAGCACCAAGTGAGGGGGGAGGTTCAAAAAATGATAATCTAGCCCGCTGACCGCGCCTCCAGTGACTTGAGAGAGAAAACCGAAAAATGCCTACTAAAAACAGCTTCGCTTATCCACTTGCCAAGCGTATCAACTGTGCTTGTATCGCTTGCTTCTTTGCTCTCCGAAAAAGGACAACAGCCAAATGAGTGATGTCTTCGGATTTAGCAACGATCAAGAAGAACGTTCAAACGCCAACACAGTTTTCGAACCTGGGAGACCGCTTTCTAATCCCGTTTATGAAGAGTATGCTCGGGTTCAACTTCAAATTCCCTACCGCTACAGAGGCAAACGCAACATCATCAATCTTTGTGTTCAGTACGCACGTATCGTGCACCAGCTGGATGATGTATCTGCACTACTTGCACGGTCAGGTTTTACCACGGTCACGAAATCCGGAAGCGTGAAAGTTCATCCCTTGGTTCAAGCCCAGTTGCAGTTGATTAAGCAGCTGCAATCTCTAGCGACATCACTCCGACTGAATATTTACGAAGACAATGCCAAACTGACTTTGGCTGAAAACAAAAACAGAGCCGTGCAAGAAGCCAAAAACACGGATGCTCACAGATTGTTGGCGCTCGGACCAAAACCGATCAATTGACTACTCCCAAACCTCTTTCCAATGCGGCCTGCGGTCGGTTAGTTGAGCTCCACCGGCGGGCTGAATGAAAAGGCGCGGGACTTCTTTGCCAAGTCACTCACGCAATATAAAAAAGAATAATGAAATACTTGCTCCAAACCCCAACTGCCAGAGCAATCCTCATGGCATTCTTCATTATCATTGTTGTGAGGGTGTGCAGCTATGACAGCTATGAAGGGGCTGGATACCAAGAGACTGGCAAAGAGTATTGGGACCGCAGAGGCACGCCCTAACGGGCGCTGCCACACTCTTCTGTGTCTTCTTTCCGCTCTTAAGCAGTCATCTGAAAAAAACAGTCAGATGACCGACTTGAGCCTAAAGGCGACTAAGGTGATGAGCGTAGTATTTGTCTTTTGGGCGGAACCGGAAGTTTGCTGCATTCGCAAAAGATCGACGGGCCGGAAAACATACGAACTTTGATCAATAGAGCTGTCCGGATCCTACCAGCCCCAGTCTCGCACAAAAAGTCCTGAGTGATGTTGTCGACCGGCTGTTGGGTTCGGATGGGAAGATCTGCAAACCCGAAGAAAAAGACACTGGCCGCACCTCGCAAACCTGGCATGGCATCGGGACAACATTTTTTGTCAAATGGCCGCCGAAGGTTCCGCTCCTTTGGAATAAATATTAACCTGCGAATATGAAAAACTTAATTTCCCGCGGCATATCGAAGGCCCTTGGCCGTGGCAAACAACAGCCACTTGATAAGCCTGAGGCTATTAGGCCGGGAATTAAGAGTATTCAAATGCCGCGGGAACAATCCGAAATCCTGTCGCGCTGTCTGTCGATTGATCTGGAGATCGATCCCAAGGAAGCCAAGTTATTTGCCTTTGCAGCCGTGCCGGAAGGCGATGGAGTGGGGATTATTCATCGGAAAGGTGACCCGAAGACCGCGCTTGAAAAGCTCGACTTGTTTTGCGCCGGTTTCGCACATGTCATTGGGCACAATATTCTGCGCCACGACCTGCCGCATCTCTTGGCGGTCTCACCGCGCTTCGCAAAGCTCGCGGACGGACCGATTGATACGCTTTGGCTCAACCCCTTGGCGTTCCCGCGCAATCCCTATCATCATTTGGTCAAACACTACCGCGATGGGCGGCTTCAAAGTGGTCACGTCAACGATCCCGAGCTCGACGCGCGTCTTGTATTCGAGGTTCTTCGCAACCAGATCGAAGCCTTCGTAACTCTGAACACGTTGTCGCCAGAAACGGTGATCGCCTATCACTGGCTGTGCTGCCGAGGTCCCAGTAGCGTCGGATTTGATCGGTTGTTCAGCGACGTGCGCGGGGCGTCCATCCCGACGGAAGCGGAGGCGCTCGAGGCCATTCAGGCGTTGCTAAAAGACGTGGCCTGCGGCAAGCAAGTGGACGCTCTGCTCGAGCGGCTCTCGGACACTGGGCTCGGTTGGCCTATGGCATATGCCCTTGCCTGGATTTCGGTCGCTGGTGGGGATTCTGTTATGCCGCCTTGGGTGCGGGCGCAATTCCGTGACGCAGCACGGCTCGTCAAAGACCTGAGAGATACGAATTGTCGTGATCCGCACTGTGCCTATTGCGCAGAGCACAATGATCCCACCCGAGCACTCGCACGTTGGTTCGGCTTCCCAAGTTTCCGCCCAGAACCAGCCGACGAGGACGGACGCCCGCTTCAAGAAAAGATCGTGGCGACAGCCATGGAAGGCGACAACCTCTTGGGTATCCTTCCAACGGGCACGGGTAAGTCCATCTGCTATCAGATTCCCGCGCTGTCTCGGTTCGACAAGACCGGGGCATTGACCGTCGTTATATCGCCACTTGTGGCGCTGATGGCAGACCAGGTTCAGGGCTTGGTTCGGGCCGGAATTTCCTCGGCGGTTACGATAAACGGGCTATTGTCTTTGCCCGAGCGTCAGGATGCGCTTGACAAGGTGCGGCTTGGGGATGCTGCGATCCTTTTGATTTCGCCCGAACAACTGCGCAGCACAACAGTTCGGTCCGTTCTGGCACAGCGCGAGATAGGGCTGTGGGTGTTGGACGAGGCGCACTGCGTGTCTAAATGGGGACACGATTTCCGACCGGACTATCGCTACGTTTCGCGGTTTATCAAGGAAAGCTCAGGCGAAGAACCGGCTCCGGTGCTTTGCTTGACCGCAACAGCGAAGCCGGACGTCGTGCAGGACATCCGCAGTCATTTCAAAGAGCGTTTGGGGTCCGAACTGGTGTTGATCGACGGTGGCGCATCACGGTCGAACCTGAGCTTCCAGGTGCTGCCAACGCAGCGGGCCACCAAGATGACCGATATCCTCGACACGATCGAGACCAAGCTTCCGCGTGAGGGCGTGTCGGGAGCGGTCGTCTATTGTGCGACCCAAAACACTACCGAGCGCGTGGCGGAGTTCTTAAAACAACAGGGCATCGCCGCTGAACGGTATCACGCAGGCCTCAGCCCCGATGACAAACGTGAGATTCAGGAGGACTTCCGCGTCGGCAATCTCCGCGTGATCGCCGCCACCAACGCCTTTGGGATGGGGGTCGACAAGCCGGACATCCGTCTGGTGGTTCACGGGGACGTGCCGGGGTCGTTGGAAAACTACCTGCAAGAGGCGGGTCGCGCCGGGCGGGACCGCGAGCCTGCAAACTGCATCCTGTTGTTCAATACCGAAGACGTTGATCGTCAGTTCAGCCTCAGCGCGCGTTCTCGACTCGCGCGGCACGAAATCGGCGCGATCCTGAAGGCGCTTCGACGTCTTGATGCTCGGACCGGAAAAGGCGGTGAAATAGTCGCCACACCCGGTGAGATTGTTTATGAGGAGAAAGAGCGAGATTTCCAGCGGGACAGCAACACCGACGATACGCGGGTGAAGACGGCCGTCGCCTGGTTGGAAGAAGCACACCTTCTGAACCGCGAAGAAAACCGGGTGCAGGTGTTCCCCGCCTCGCTCCGAGTAAGAAGCATGAAGGAGGTCCACGAAATCCTTGCATCCGCCGAGATCACCGAGCGGCGGCGCGAGGATCTCGCCGCAATCGTGCAGCACATCATCAACGCGCCGCAGGAAGAGGGCATCACCACTGACGAGCTCTGCGGGGTCAGTGGGCTGACGATGTCGGGCGTTCGCAAAGCTTTGGCGGATCTCGAGGCCTTGGGGATTGCAAAAGATGATACAAACATCACCATCTTCGTGCATGTGCGCGTCGAGAATGCCTCGCCGAAACGGTTCCAAGCGGCGTCCCGGTTGGAAGCTGACCTGATTGCGATCCTTAGAGAGCACGCGCCAGACGCGGACATCAATGAGGCTGTGCCCTGCCATCTGGCCTCAGTGGCGCAGGACCTGCGGGAGCGGGGACACGCCTCCGTGCGGCCCGATATTGTCGAGGGTTTGCTCCGTGGGATTGCGCAGGATGGCCGCGACATGGATGGCGGCAAAGGCAATATTGGCCTGCGCAAGGTGTCTAAAGGCAGTGTAATGGTGCGAACGCAAAGATCATGGGGGACAATCGAACAGACCGCTCAGCTTCGCAGGCAGGCCGCAGAGCGATTGGTTTCATTCTTGATCAACAAGGTTCAGGCTGGCCTGCGTGGGAAAGATGTTCACGTCGAGACCACGCTTGGCGACCTTCTTGCAGCGATCAACAGCGATGCGCTGTTGCGAGCATCTGTCAATGATCCAACAAAACTGATGGACCGGGCGCTTCTTTGGCTGCACGAACAGCAGGTGGTGACTCTGGGCAAGGGATTGTCCGTGTTCCGATCCGCCATGACGTTGCACATCAATCCGAAAGGCGGCGCTTTTACCACCCAACATTTCGCTCCGCTCGAAGACCATTACACCGAACAGACCGTCCAGACCCACGTGATGGCGGCTTATGCGAGCAAGGGCATCGACGATATCGATCAGGCCCAGCTGCTCGCGCATGACTATTTCGAAATGGAACAGTCCGACTTCATGAAAGCTTGGATGCCGGGAAGAGTTACGGAGTTCAGACGGCAGGCAACGCCCCAGTCCTATGCCGAGATCGTCGACAATCTGGGGAATTCGACACAAGAGCAGATCGTTCGTGACGACCGCGAACAGACCAATGTGCTGGTGCTCGCGGGGCCAGGATCGGGCAAGACACGGGTGCTGGTCCATCGTGTCGCATATCTGGTCCGGATCAAGCGCGAAGATCCTAACGGTATATTGGTGCTCGCCTACAATCGTCACGCGGCCGCCGAGATCCGGGAACG
The DNA here is from genome assembly GCF_900143525.1 of Ruegeria sp. Alg231-54. GTDB lineage: Bacteria > Pseudomonadota > Alphaproteobacteria > Rhodobacterales > Rhodobacteraceae > Ruegeria. The sequence continues at coordinate 89,397 of NZ_FREZ01000002.1, forward strand.
CTTGCGTCTGCTGATTGGCGAAGATGCTCGCTTTGTGACCGTCTTGACCATCCATGCCTTAGCCATGCGGTTGGTTGGCGCGAGCTTCGCCGGACGGGAAACGGCCGATGAACCTGATTTCGAGACGCTTCTGATCGATGCGGCACGTCTCTTGCGTGGCGACGGGCTGGACAAAATTGAGGCCGAAGCCTTGCGAGAAACCTTGATCCAAGGGTTCCGATGGATTCTAGTAGACGAATATCAGGACGTTGGGCCCGAGGAATACGCCTTGATCGCAGCGGTGGCCGGTCGCAGTATCGACGACCCCGATCAAAGGATCAGCCTGTTCGCGGTCGGCGATGACGACCAGAATATCTATGCGTTTGCCGGCGCATCGGTGCGCCACATTCGGCAGTTTGAACAGGATTATTCAGCCAAGCCGGTCTTTCTGACCGACAATTACCGCTCGTCGAAGAACGTCATCAGTGCGGCGAACGCCGTGATCGAAGGGTCACGGGAACGTATGAAAACAGGCCATGGGATTACAGTCGACAAATCGAGGCAAAAGGACCCGGCCGGAGGGATCATGGAAAGCCTCGACCCGGTTGCGCAGGGGCGGGTCCAAATCCTTGGCTGCCCGGCCGGAAATGACGCTCAGGCCCTTGCGGCGGTAGACGAGATGATCCGCCTGTCAAAACTGATCCCGGATTGGAGTTGGAAAGGGGCGGCAATCATTTCTCGTGATTGGCGCAAGCTTCTGCCGGTCCGTGATTTTGCCGAGGCGCATGGAATTCCTGTCGAAATGGCGAACGAAAACTTGCCAAGTGTTTGGCGCACCCGTGAGATGCGGAGTTTCATCGACGGCCTACGCGAGAGGCACGCAGCCTTGGTCAGCTTGAGCGACCTTACCGAAACCCTGAACACTATACCCTCAAGCCGTTGGACTGACCGGATCGGCGAGGGGCTTGGCCAACTTGCGCGTGAAGTTGATGGCAAAGAGCTCCCGAGCCCTGACGTGATCGAATGGTTTGCTGAATGGTCGAAAGACTCATGGGGCGAGCAGCGTGGCCTCAAATTGTTGACGGCGCATCGCGCGAAAGGCCTCGAATTCGACGATGTCGTGATCCTGGATGGCGGTTGGGAACGGCCCTCGCAAAACGAAGATCAGGACGCGCCGAGGCGCTTGTTCTATGTCGCCATGACACGTGCGCGGCGCAATTTGATCGTCATGAGCAACGACAACCATGAATACCTTCCCACCGAGTCGCCTTCCGTCGTCGCGCGGCACGTGGTGCCCAACTTGGTGACAGTCCCCGGCCCACGACGGTTCTTTCAATCGCCCGAAATGAAGATGGTCGACCTGTCATTTGCAGGCCGCCAAGGTGATTGGCACATCGTTCACCAGGCGATCGCTGAAGCGCAGGTCGGCGCGCCAGTCAGGCTCTCCAGTGTCGGAGATCGCTGGCAGATCGAGGATCTTCAAGGGCGGGCCCTCGGGCGGATGGCAAAAGCATTCGCTCCCCCGATGGGCATGAAATTTGTCACTGGCGAGATCGCGGCCATCATAAATTGGCGTAAGGAGGATGCGGATGAGCGTTTTCATCACCTGATGAAACTCGCCAATTGGGAAGTCGTGGTGCCTGAACTGATATTCGAAGAGGTCAAAGGGGCTGAAACGGTCTTCGGAGAGCATCAGGACGGCAAGTAAAGTCGGTAAAACCGGACCTTAACTCGAAAATGCGCTAGGTCCGAGATGCGGGACTTTGCTACCTTTTGCTTATGCCTCTATTGCGGACGCAGAAACCTTTCGCAAATGCGGTATGAAACACGCGGCGACGCGGCAGATTTCTCCAAACCGGCCGTTCAAGAGCAGCAAACCCGCAGGATTTCAGGCCCGCCTCTCGCTGCGATCATTTTCAGCCCGCAACCAGTCCAAGAATGCCTCTGCGCCCTGAGACATCGGCTGATCCGTGAAAATGACAAAGTAACCCGCGTTTTCAACTCTGACATCGGACAAGCGGACAAGCGTGCCGTCGTCAATTTCTGGCGCGATCAGATCATCCCAAAGCGCCAACCCCTGACCATCCACCACCGCATGAACGCGGCTGTTTGAGTCAGGAACCGTCAAGCTGGACCGGCTGGGTGCGTACGGCAGCCCTGCAGCTTTGTGCCAGGCGCGCCACCCCGCATCGCCGGAGCTGTCACCCAAGAGCGGAAGCTGCCTGACCGCTTCGGGCAATCCAAGCTGCCTTACCTGCTCAGCAACTGCACGGCTGGCGGTTGGCACAGCAGGCAGGGACAGAAGAAGTTCGCTCTTATGACCCTCCCAGCCGTCAATTCCCCAGAGGATTGCCATGTCGACTTTGACCGATCTCATCATGTCGACGGAATTGATCGGTTCGATCCGCAGGCTGATACCGGGATTGGCCTCAAAAAAGCGGGTGAGCCTTGGCGACAGCCAGCGTGAAGAGAAGTAGGTCAGCGCGCCAACGGTCACGGCACCTGAGACAGTGCCACGCAGGTCTTCGATTTCACGGTCGATCTGGCTCAGGGCCGTTTGGGACACATGCCACAATCTGCGCCCTTCTTCTGTCAGTCCCAGTTTTGCGTGCGCGCGCTCGAACAGACGAAAGCCTAGCTCGGCTTCAAGCTTGTTGATTTGGTAACTGATCGACCCTTTCGACTGATGCACCTCGTCCGCCGCCTTGGTCATCGACAGAGTGCGGGCAACGGCATCAAAGATCTTGAGGGCATCATAAGAACGAAAGCGCATGAATATTGTCTAATTTTTTCGAACGACTTGTGCAAATCATTAGATTTGCGCTGAGCCCAGTTGGTCCAATATCACTAACTCAATGCGTGGCACCCATCTGTCCTTGTCGAAGATCACCCGCAGGCGTCTAACAACTCTGAACGGTGAACAATATGACAACTGACCTTTCCCACTTCCGCTTCGTCGCCAAAGCTCTCCCCAATCAGGGCGCGCGACCGCGCGAATTGGCCCGCACCATGCCGGCCCATCCGCTGAGCTACATGGAACTGCCATATGATCCCGAATACACGCTCTATAACTTGCGCCTGACGCCAGAAAAGCTGGACACGGCCACGGATGACGAGATGTATTGGGCCGTGCGCACCAATGTCATTTTCCGCCACACCGGCGAATTGCCAATCGAGATTAGCGGGTCGGATTCTGAGGCCCTGCTGAACAAGGTGTTCACCCGGAGTGTCAGCAAGGTGAAGCCGGGGCGCTGTTCCTATCAGTTTGCCTGCTATCACGATGGCGGAATGATCACCGACGGGGTGCTGTTGCGGTTGTCGCAGGACAGGTTCTGGATGGCGCAGGCTGACGGCGACCTATTCAGCTGGTACAAGGCCCACGCCGAGGGGCTAGACGTGAAAATCCACGACCCGAATGTCTGGGTCAGCCAGATTCAAGGCCCACGGTCGCTGGACTTGCTGGCTGCTGTGCTGGACGGCCCCATGCCCGATCCTTTCCGCTATTTCGACTGCGCCGAGGTTTCCATCGCGGGGCAGACCTGCTGGATTAGCCGCTCGGGCTTCACCAATGAACTGGGCTGGGAAGTCTACATGTTACCCGACACCGACATCCCCGCCATCGGTGACAAGATCATGGAGGCAGGTGCTGCCTTCGGCATTCTGCTGACCGGAACACCAGTATTCCGCGCGCGGCGGATCGAGGCAGGGTTGCTCAATGCCGGCTCGGATTTCGGGGCGGAGACGACGCCGTTTGAGGCAGGGCTTGGCGGATTTGTCGAATTTGATGATCGCGATTTTGTTGGCCGCAAAGCGCTGGAGGCAGCCGATAAATCCTGCCGCACCTGGGGCATGCGGGTCACCGGCGGTGTCGCACAGCTTGGCCGCGTCATGACCATTGATGGCGAAGAGGTCGGCCGGGTCTGTTCTTCGGGCTATTCGCCCTATCAGGGCTGCGGTGTCTGCATCGTGCGCATGGATGTCCCTGCACAGGGTTCGGGCACAAAGGTGGAGGTGCTTTGCGCTGATGGGTCCACCCAGAGCGGTGAGCTCTGCACTCTGCCGATGTATGATGCGGACCGGCTCATTCCGCGCGGCAAGCTGGTGGACGTTCCAACAAACCCGATTGCAGCGGAATAACCATGTATGACCTGACGCTCAGCGTTTCGCACGTCCCGGCCCAATCCGATTTGGATACGCGCGAAATCACCATCGGCGCATTGCTGCGCGAGGTTGCCGCAGGGCGCCCGGATGCGCAGGCCCTTGTCGAAGTCAGACAGGACGGATCGACAGGGCGACGTTGGACCTACGCCGAGCTGCTGTCCGACGCCGAGCGACTTGCGCTGGCGCTGTCTACCCGGTTTGCGCCCGGCGAGCGGGTGGTCATCTGGTCGCCCAACAGCCCAGAATGGGTCCTGATGGAATATGCCTGTGCGCTGTCCGGGCTGGTGCTGGTGACTGCAAACCCGGCGTTTCAGGCACGCGAATTGGCCTACGTTCTGGAACAATCCGACGCGGTCGTCTTGTTTATTGTCGAAGAATTTCGCGGCAACCCGATGGGCCGGATCGGGGCCGAGGTCGCAGCAAACATCCCATCGGTGCGCGAAGTCACGGACATGGAAAGCGTCGAGCTTTACACACAAGGCTCCCGCCCGCCCGCGCTGCCCGAAGTCGCGTCGGGCGACGCCGCGATGATCCAATACACATCCGGCACAACGGGCTTTCCCAAAGGCGCGGTGCTCAGCCATCGCGGGCTGGTCAATAACGCGCGGTTCTATGCCGGGCGCTGCGGGGTCACCGAGGCAACCACATGGGTCAACATCATGCCGATGTTCCATACCTCGGGCTGCGGCATGGTCACCCTTGGCTGCCTTCAGGCGGGATGCCGGATGGTCTTGGTCAGCCTGTTTGATCCGGATGTTGTACTGAACCAGTTGGAAGCGAGCAGCGCGGACATTATACTTGGCGTCCCGACCATGGTGGTAGCCTTGCTCGACACTCAGGAAGGGCGCCCACGCGACCTCGCTGCCCTAAAACTTGTCAGTTGCGGTGGCTCGATGGTGGCCCCGGAACTGGTGCGCCGAGTGCAGACCCTGATGGGCGCCGGATTCTCGACGCTTTATGGTCAGACAGAACATTGCCCGGTGATCACTCAACACCATTTGTCAGACAGTATCGACGACATCTGCAACACGGCCGGTCAGCCTGTCGCGCAGACCGAGGTTTCGATCCGCAGCGTCGATGACAACAGCGCTGTCGCCGTTGGCAAGGTCGGGGAAATCTGTGCCCGCGGTCCCTGTGTGATGTTGGAATACAATGACAACCCCAAGGCCACGTCCGAGACGGTGGATGAGGGCGGTTGGCTACATACGGGTGATCTGGGCCGGATGGATGCGCGCGGGTATGTGACCGTGACGGGGCGGGTCAGGGAAATGATCATCCGGGGTGGCGAGAACCATTTCCCGGCCGAGATCGAGAACTGCCTGTTGGAACTCGCAGGCGTGGCCGAGGTCGCCGTTGTCGGTCTGCCGGACCCGAAATGGGGCGAGGTCATCGGCGCTTTCATCCGCGGCACGGGGCCGCTCGACAGGTCCGCGTTGCACGCTCATTGCCGCGCAAACATGTCCCCGCAGAAAACCCCGAATGTCTGGGTGCAGGTCGAGGACTTCCCCCTGACCGGTTCGGGAAAAATCCAGAAATTTGTTCTCCGCGATCGCTTCGTCGCCGGGGAATATTCTGAACTCTGACAGACAGGAACTGCCATGCAAGACGCATCCAAACACTATATCAACGGCCAACGGGTCGCCTCGATCGACGGGCGCGAAATGGCCGTTGAGAACCCGTCTACTGAAGAGAAGATCGCCACGATCACTTTGGGTGGCGTCGCAGATGCTGACGCGGCCGTCGCCGCAGCCAAGGCAGCTTTCCCGGCCTGGGCGGCAACAGACCCATTGGGCCGGATCGCCGCCCTGGAACGGTTGATGGAGGTCTACAAATCGCGGGCCGAAGACATGGCACAGGCCATCAGCGTTGAGATGGGCGCACCTATTGCGCTTGCAAGAACTGCACAGGTCGGGGCCGGGGCGGGGCATCTCAAGAACACCATTCGGGCGGCCAAGGCTTTCGCCTTTGAGCGTCCCCTTGGGGAGAACGCGCCCAGCGACATGATCCTTTACGAGCCGGTCGGTGTCTGCGCCCTGATCACCCCGTGGAACTGGCCGATGAACCAGGTGATGCTGAAGGTCGCCCCGGCGCTGGCGGCAGGCTGCACGGTGGTGCTGAAACCATCGGAACTGTCGCCGCTCAGCGCCATTCTGCTGGCCGAGATGATTGATGAGGCAGGTTTCTCGCCCGGTGTGTTCAATCTTGTGAACGGAGATGGCACTGGCGTTGGCGCGCATCTCACCGCGCACCCGGATGTGGATATGGTCAGCTTCACCGGGTCCACCCCTGCAGGTGTCGCGATCAGCAAGGCCGCTGCGGATACCGTCAAGCGCGTCAGTCTGGAACTGGGCGGCAAGGGGGCCAACATCATCTTCGCCGATGCCGATGAAAAGGCCGTTACGCGCGGCGTGCGTCATTGCTTCAACAACTCGGGCCAGTCCTGCAACGCGCCGACCCGCATGCTGGTGGAACGCGCAATCTACGACCAGTCTGTTGAAACCGCCCGTAAGGTGGCCGAGAAAACAGAGGTCGGACCGGCGGAGACCGAAAGCCGCCAGATCGGGCCGGTTGTGTCTGAAACGCAATGGGGCAAAATCCAATACTTGATCAAGTGCGGCTTTGATGAGCACGCCACACTGGTCGCGGGTGGCCTTGGTCGCCCCGACGGGTTGAACCGGGGTCACTTCGTGCGCCCCACGGTCTTTGCAGATGTCACGTCGAATATGACGATCTGGAAGGAAGAAATCTTTGGGCCGGTCCTTGTGATGACACCGTTTGACACCGAAGAGGAGGCCATCGCGCTTGCCAATGACACGCCCTATGGTCTGACCAACTATGTCCAGACTGCCGACAAAACACGCGCCCGTCGGGTGGCGCGCGGGCTGCGGTCCGGTATGGTTGAGATGAACGGAAAATTCGGCGGTGCGGGCTCGCCTTTCGGCGGCATGAAGCAGTCGGGCAATGGCCGTGAAGGTGGCGTCTGGGGTCTTGAGGAATTCCTTGAGGTCAAGGCCGTCAGCGATTGGGAGTGAGCATGGGAAAGGTTCTGTACGAGAAAGATGGCCGGATCGGGCGGATCACTCTGAACCGACCTGAAGTGATGAATGCGATCGACGATGATCTGCCGCGCGAACTGGCGGCGGCGGTTGCAGAGGCCGACCATGATCGCGACGTGCACGTGATGGTCCTGTCCGGCGCAGGAAAGGCATTTTGCGCAGGCTACGATCTGGCCGACTACGCGGCGGGCAACGGCCCCAACAAGGTGGTGCAGGACATGCCCTGGGACCCAATGCAGGATTTCCAGTTCATGTGGGCGAACACGCAGGCCTTCATGTCGCTCTTTCGGGCGATGAAGCCGGTGATCTGCAAGGTGCATGGACACGCCGTCGCGGGCGGATCAGATATTGCGCTCTGCGCAGACCTGACTGTCATGGGCGACACCGCGCAAATCGGTTATATGCCAACACGTGTCTGGGGCTGCCCGACAACGGCGATGTGGGTGCACCGACTGGGGCCGGAAAAGGCCAAGCGCATGATGTTCACGGGTGACAAGATAACCGGCGTTGAAGCCGCCGAGATGGGGCTGGTGCTGAAATCCGTGCCTGACGCTCAGCTCGATGCCGAGGTCGAGGCGCTGGCCGCCCGGATGGCATCCGTGCCGATCAACCAATTGGCCATGCAGAAAATGGTGATCAACGCTGCAGTCGAGGAAAAGATCAACCAGACGCAGCGCCTTGCCACAGTCTTCGACGGCATCACCCGCCATTCACCCGAAGGCATGAACTTCAAAGCCCGCGTGGAGCAAGTCGGCTGGAAGCAGGCGGTGCAGGAACGGGACGCCGGAACATTCGACTGGACCCGCAACAAACCCTTCGACTGATAATTCGGGTACGGCAACCGAAACCAGTGCTTCGGCTTAATTGACCAAATAGCGGTAAGGTCCCGCACAGTGTGAATGCGAGGTTCCAGATTTGCTGCGGCCTGCCGGAATGGCTGCATTCTTCTCTGCCATGCAGCGAGTAAAATTCGGCAGTGCGGCGGGGAGGCGCGCTGCGCACGCTCGCAGCAAGAAAATCGAATTCACAGGTTGGGCTCAGAGCAGCCGTTCGCTGCGTTCTGTCTTAGTGACCGCTTTGCGGGCTTTGCCACCATTGAGCGAAGGAGTGGACATGTGGGAGAAGCGCTCCACGACATTCGCCGGTGCTTCTGAGGTCGTCTATCGTAGCCACTATTGGTGGGAAAGCGAACCAATTTGCTTTTTTGCCATCGCCGTCTCAGCAGCAATGATTTCAAGTTGGACATCTATTGCACTGACGCCCTCGAGCACTTCACCGTTACTTTTTAGCCTACGTCCATTAAACCTATTTAGAACTGTTTGTTCGACTTCGAGCGCAGCTTCAGCTGTCGGCAATGGATGCTTGAAGGCGAGTTTCCAGCTTAGTCCCGAGATTTCCGGCAAGATTTTGTGATTATAGTCATCTAAGCGTTTTAGAGGGTCCGACGAAAACCCCACCTTTAGGACACTTTTGTTCGATAGCTCTAGCACATAGACAAAATAAACGTCTGCCTTTGTTGCAACTGTTGTGTACTCACCCGAATGAGGGGCGGGGCCTGGTCGGTAGTGCTTGTGCACATCGATTGTTCGGTCAGTCTTTGGTTCTGCAGCCTCGTGAAGTGACTTGTCATTATTTGTCAACAAGGCAACCAGTCGATCTGATACCACTGCGCCCACGTTGCCTCGGGGTTTATAGCCGTCGATTATGGGCATGCCCTGATCGGAAAAAAAAGCAGATAGGTTTTGCATTCGAAACTCGACAGAACCTTTGGAACGATCTTTGAGCGCCCCGTCTCTCAGGTTTCGGTTAAACTCTGATTTGCTATACTTGACGCCGTTTTGTTCACATCTCAACATCTCAAGGTAAGCCTGTAGGCAAGCACCTAGCTCGTCATCGGACCAGTATTCATCACTGATAGCGACGGATACTTCACCCAGCGCCTGTTCCAGCGTTGACAACGCGTCGTTAAGTTCTGTGACAGACGGCCAGCTGCTTATGCAGTTTGAGCCGCCAAATTTCTCTAGGAACTCGACGGCGTAATCTAACCGATCGTTCGTGGGTAACTCTTCACTTCGCGCTCTCAAACGTGACAACAAACCATTCGGGTTTTGCGCTTCAAAGAGGGCCACTACTTTACGACCGCCCTTTTCAGGTCGAATTTTGGCATATCTTGTCGCATCCAGGAAAACGTCAGGATCACGCCGCTGCTCAGAGGACTTTCCATGGGTAAAGTCGAAATTTGGGATAATATCAGACATTTGCTGCACACTCTTTTGTTCTAGTTCGCATTTAGTCCGTGAGCGCGGCTGCCAAGTTTGGTTTTCCAAGCGCTTTCGCGGTTAATGATTTCAGAAGCAGACATGTCTGGGGAAGCAATTTCTAGGATAGAGATCGCGTAATTGGTTCTTTTTCTTACCAGTAGCAACTTGTTTCCCCCATGACCGTTGACGGCGTATGATGCCCACCTTCCCATGAAACCACCATCACCATATGCGGAACCCACATACTGTTCTCCAGTTTCGGGACAGACGAGGAGGTATACCCCGTTCACTGACGCCAAAGCGTTTTGCCAACTAGATGGAAGCGTTGGTAGTTCCTGGACAGTTGAGGTGAACTCTCCGAAACCAGGGAACGCTTCATCTTCAGCCGTCGCCCGCAACTCGACTATGGGTTTTGGTTTTCGCTCGGCCCATTGGGACCAACTTCTGGTAGCGGCTCCCCAATCAATGATAAGACGCCCGACCAAGTCCTCAATGTTTTCGATACGAGCCAAGTCATACCGCCGATGATCCAAATCCTGGCCATAGTCTTCCTCAAAAGGCGTCCAAAGGGATGGATTTCTTTCTGGGTTATCGCATGCTGCCCAGCTATCGAGGATATAGTGGCCGCCAACGAATAGTGCACCAGTCGGTCCTTGCGGAACAAATTGAACAGCCAACTCCGCTCCATTGTAAGGCGAAATACTATCGTCCCGCTGGTAACTGACAAAATGATCGAAATTTGCCGAACCACGACGCCAAGCGGCCAAAGCTCTATGATCGTGACGAACATATCTGGCGTGCGCCAAGTCGAAGCCACGCTTTGATAGTAGTTCGTTCAGAGTGAAATCATAGAGCGTCATTTTCGTCCCTGCTACTGATGCTGTTTTACCGTTGCTGAGTGGATTGGGATCTCCACTTACGCCGCCAGTTTGACCGCAGTGCCAGTCGCGGCAACCATCATCATTTTGCCAGTATTCCCGATGTCTTGGTAAACAATGTCCACGCCGACCACAGCGTCTGCACCGATTTCTGCCGCCTGCAACTTCAGTTCCGCGACGGCTTGTTCGCGAGCGTCTTTCATGGCTATCTGCATTGTTTGCGATTTACCGCCAACGGCACCGCGCACATCAGCCATAATGTCTTTGAAGACATTCAGACCAAGAACAGTTTCCCCGGCGACGATACCGATCCGTTCGGTCACAGGAAGGTTGTGTGCGGTTTCGGTTGTGACAACCATAGTGGCAACCACGTTCATGCAACGTCTTTCTGTTTCAAGTTCTTCCCGAAGTTCATCCCGCCGACGGTCTTCATACATTTCCAGAGTTTCACCGCGGGCTTGAAGGCCCATTGTTTTGAGGTGACAAGGTTTGCAGTAACCGCCAACGCTGTTCAACCAACCAACATCTGTTCCACAATCTTTACAGTTCATTTTGGGTGTCCTTTTTGTTTCTAACCTCGGCAGGTGGGCAGTTATGCCCGACCCGTGATTTTGAAAGACACGTCCAATCCATCGACGGCAACATTGGCGACGTTGAATACGTATGCGTTGTTCCGTCCGTTGGTCTGTCCAACGTACCCGTTGGAGGCGTGACTATCGGGCGCGTCGATCTGGAAGATGACCTGCTGGGCTTCCAACAGTGCGGCGACCTGTTTCGCAAACAACGAAGGGGCAGCCCGCGAAGTGTGCTGGTAGGTCATGGTGTCCCGCTGGATGTACTGCTGGTGGAAGACTGGCAGGGTGCCGTGTTTGGCAACAACGGCGGTCCAAGAGTTCCGGGTCCGGTTTACGTCGTAGCTGATCGGTTTAATGGTCGTTTTCCTATTCTAAGTGTTTTCCTCATACTCAGTACATATCTTCATCCCGACGCCGCTTTTCGCGAGTTAACCCATGAAAACGATAAAAATGTTATAGTTTTGTTTACTGCTAAATCGTCTAAACATGACGTAGGTATTCGACAGGCATATTACTTGCGATTTTCTGCCAAACTGAGTGCTGTGTTAGCATTCGTTGCGCCACTAGAGTTTCTGCCTGTTCCATACCACCAATTATAGTAGACCTGACAGGTGGTTACTCGTGGCAAAAAGACGAGGCGCGCCGCACTGGTGTGATGTTTGGTGGGCAAAAACCGAAGGCAGTTCCCCCCCTAACAGCGACCCCCAAAAATTAACCGTACAGGGGTGTTTGCCCCGCCCGGCGGTGGCACCCCCCACCGGCAAACCCGTTGAGGTACCCACACGGGGAGAAAAACGGGGTGTTTGGTACTTGAACAGGCGGTGGGTCCGGTAGTTGTTACGGAACGACGTTCGTTCAAATTTAGCGAACGGCACAAATCTGTTGGACATTGGTTGGACATTGGTAGTGAAGATCTAACGTTTTTAACGTTTCGCCAGACATCAAAAATTATTGGATTAGAATAGGTTACGTTACAACGGAAACAGGGGAGTAGGTCTCCAAAACCGTAGGTCGCGGGTTCGAACCCTGCTGCCCCTGCCATTCCTTCTTTGATCTGCGGTCGGTTCATTCAAAGAACGAAACCCAAGCTGGTTATCCTACAATAGCTTGAAGTGTAATCTGAGTCTGGAGAGACCCGGACGCGAGGCGCGATTTCTAACTTTTCGAACACGCCGCAGCACGGCATTGATAGCTAGAAAAATTTGAATTCGTCGACGGAGAGCATACTGACCAAACGACCGTTGTTTGAGTCCCAGCCCGCAGGTGACTTTGAGATGAAGTCTTCGAAGTTAGGCCCGTGCAGCTTCATAAGCCGAGACCTCTCCATCTCGTGAAGCAAATAGAACAGCCCTCCGCGTTTGCCCTTTAAGGACTCCGGCACGGTGAGCGCTGCGACGCTCTTAGAATATTTTGACTGCTGCTCTATCTTGGCCACCGGCATTCGCCTTTTTTGCGACCGTAGCAACTGAAAGGAAATATATCAAATATGTGGCGCGAAATTCTTTGCTGGTGTTGTTTACGGGAAATTTGAGACCCGATGGGATTTTAAAGGCGGCTGAATCTGACCGATCCATTTTCTATAACCAACCGGCTTCACGCCGCATGCGATTGTACGAGGCTTCAAAAGACGCCCATTTCGGTGATGAAGTCTGCGTGGGCCATCTATTCTCCTGTATCGCGTGCTGGGTTGTTCATTCCACTCAGATTGGCGGCTGTGTTAAACTTGGGGTTTAGATGGGATTTACATTGGTTTAGCCAGGTGCCGCGCAATTCGATCAATCCGGTTTCCTACGCCTTTGGAATGGCCTATGGTCCTGCCCACAACAGACAGGCGGAAGAGGGTTCATGTCGCGTTTTGATGGTTACTTCCTGCGGCAACTGCTGGTTCTGTTCGGCTTTTTTACCCTGGTTCTGGTGGGTGTGTTCTGGATTACTCGTTCCGTCAGCCTGTTTGACCGGGTGATCAGCGGCGGCCAACCCGCGATGGTGTTTCTGGAATTCACCGCACTGACGTTGCCGACCCTTATCCGCACCGTGATGCCGATGGCAGTGTTTGCCGCAGCCGTCTATGCCACCAATCGCCTGAGCCGCGAAAGCGAGATGACGGTAATGCTGGCCACAGGGACCAGCCCCTGGAGATTGGCGCGCGCAGTGTTCGTATTTGGAATCGTAACCGGCCTGATGATGGCCGCGATCAGCGTCTTCCTGCGCCCCGCGTCCGTTGAACAGTTGGAACAGCGTCAGGCCGAGGTCGCAGGGGATGTCACCGCCCAGCTTTTGAATGAGGGCGAATTTTTGCACCCCGCGCAAGGCGTTACGGTTTATATCGGGAAAATTGATCTGGATGGCACTTTGTCCGAGGTCTTTGTCTCAGATCGTCGGAATGAAGAGGACCCGGTAAGCTATTCCAGCAAGACGGCATATTTGGTCAACAATGGCACCGGCATTCATCTGGTGATGGTGGACGGGATCGCATTGCGCCTGAATCCAGAAGGCAGGACGCTGTCTTCGACGCTTTTTGCGGATGCATCTTATGACATCTCGGAACTGACAAATTCAGACACCAACGCCATGCGTAGTCTTGAGGCGATCCCAACGCTTGAGCTTTTGCAGGGCCGGGATAGTATTCTGGCGACCGAGCAGTTCTCGGAAGGGGAACTGATCGAAGAGCTGCATCAGCGTTTTTCATGGATCGCCATTTGTATCGCGGTGGCGATGGCTGGTTTTTCAACACTGATGCTGGGCAGTTTTTCGCGCTTTGGGCTGTGGCCACAGATATTCGGAGCTTTCACGATTTTGGTCCTTTTGGAGGGTGTGAGGGGTTTTGTGTCGCCGGTTGTGATTGATGATTCAAACCTGTGGATTTTGCTTTACCTTCCGGCGATTGTCGGCGTCTTGATTTCATGCGTGTTCCTGTTGATCGCCGGGCGGCCATTGCTGCGCACCCGATCGCGGGGGGCGAATGGAGCCTTGTCTCAAGCTTAATCCGCCGCACGCAGTTCGGTCAGGCAGGCCACCACGTCATCGAAAGCTTCGCTGTCCCGCCGGGTCACCAGATAAAGCGGCAACATCAGGTCTATCGCTTCAGCAACCGGCACCAAGGTGCCTTCGTTCAATTGATCCCGAATAACATATTCGGGGAAGTACCCCGTGCCGCCGCGCTGCAAAACATACCGCAGGCCCATCATGCAATTGCCCAAAAAAAGCGTCTGTTCTGCCGCTTTGCGCGCTGCTGACCGCACGTGGTCCTGATAAACTTCGCCTAACTCGAGATTCACGAAAACCGGGTCTTTGCCCGCGCCGGGGGTTTCGACCAACAATAAACGTTCCGGTGCCAGTTCGTGATATAGAACGCGCCGATCAGATGGTTTTTCGTGGGTCAGTGCTGCATCCAATACATGCGTCGCCACGGCCTCGACCATGTTGAGGTCATGATCGTAGTTCAAGGTCAGCAATAGCTGGCCATGGCGTTGTTCATAGCGAACGGCCAGATCGACCAGTAATGGGTCCCAAACGCTGAGCTGTGCACCAAGGCGAAGGGCGATCCGGTGCGGTGTCTGCCCCGGAAGGTCACGAGAGGCGAAGGACCACAATGACAACATCTGCTCGGCATAGGGCCTAAACTGCCTTCCGAATTCTGTCAGGTTGGTGCCGCCTGCGCCCCGAGTGAACAGGGGCTTTCCGGTTTCCTCTTCGATCAGTTTGATACGGGCGCTGACCGCTGTCTGAGTGATGTTGAGGTGTCGTGCAGCGGCATGGAAGCCACCGGTGTCTGCAACGCACAGAAATGTCTCAAGGGCTTTGATTTGCATGTCGAAAGTATTTTTTGATCGAAGTGATAAAATCAATTCATTTTTTTCAGCTGTTGCCTTCGGATATGCTGGCCGTAGCAGATCAGCCAGAGGAAACATCATGCTGGACAAAAGCCACAAACCCACCTGGACCAGTTTTGAGGAGGCGACCAAAGCCGATTGGGATGCTGTCATGGAGTATGAAGAGGCGTTCAACGCCGCCCTTCCAGACCGAATCTTGGACGCGATCCGTTCCCTGGACGAGGCGGGGACGCCATACCCGGTCAATCGTTACCAGCACAGCCTTCAGGCCGCGACGCGTGCCTATGAGGATGGTGCAGATGAAGAACTGGTGGTCGCTGCACTGATCCATGACACCGGAGATATTCTGTCGCCGTATAACCACGGCGAGTTGTCGGCAGCGATGATGAAACCTTATGTCAGCGAGAAAACCCACTGGATATTAAAACACCACTGCGTGTTCCAAGGCTATTACTACAATCACCATCTGGGTGGTGATCGTAACGCCCGCGACAAGTACCGCGACAGCCCCTATTGGGAGGACTGCCGTTACTTCTGCCATGAATACGATCAGAAGGCGTTTGATCCCGAGTATCCGACCAAACCGCTTGAGTTCTTTGAACCCATGCTGCGCCGCGTCCTGAACAAGGGCGAAGGCCATATGGAACTGAACGAAACGTCCGAGGGTTAACAGGCAGCCATCAGGCGATAAACGATCTGCGCGGCGGTGAAGTCCCAGGCGGCATTGCCGTTCGGGGCCAGTTCCACCACGTCGAAGCCTACGCATTTGCGGCCTTTCAGGGTGTGTTCTACCAGCCGTAACGCCTGATAATATCCCAGGCCACCGGGCACCGGAGTTCCGGTGGCGGGCATGATCGCCGGGTCCAGCCCGTCGACATCGAAACTGACATAGACCAGCTCGGGAAAATCCTCTGGCAGGTCGACAGCGTGGATATTGCCTGTGACCAGATCTTCTGCATCCACGTGGAAGATGTGGTTTTTCAGGCGGCTCTGTGCCTCTTCAGTCGAAAAGGCGCGGACACCGAACTGAGCCAATCGAACGCCTTCGTCGGCCAGCAGGTGCATGACCGAAGCATGGGAGTGTTTTTCCCCCTGATAGGCATTGCGCAGGTCGGCATGGGCGTCGATCTGAACGATGCCGATTGGTTGACCTAATGCGCGGGCCACTCCCATGACGGCACCGTAACTGAGGGAATGCTCTCCGCCCAAAGTCACTGGAACCCTGCCAGCGCGAACAGCGGCTTCGGTGCGCAGGGCAAGGCGCTCCATGATCTCGGACAGGGCGGCGTCGCAATCCACTGGTTCTTCGGTGAAAATCCCCTCGACGCATGGCTCGGCATGTCCGGTGATCCGTTCCAGCTCGTTGCTGGCCTCGATGATGGCATCAGGCCCTTTGGCCGTGCCCGAGCCGTAAGAGACCGTGCGCTCCAGCGGCACCGGGATCACGCGAAAGCGGGCATCTTCAGTCCGCTCGGCTTCGGTCAGTTCACTGTCGAGGAAAATGCTCATGAAAGTCTGTCCTTAAAGTCGTCATAGCCGAACTGCTTGATGATCTTCAGCTCGTCCGTTTCGCTATTCCACAGGGCAATGGTGGGCAGCGGTACGCCGTTGAACGTATTGGTCTTGACCATCGAATAATGCGCCTGATCCAGGAAGGCAAAGCGTTGGCCGATTTCCAGTGACTGATCCCATGTGTAATCCCCGATCACATCACCGGCCAGACAGGAGGGGCCGCCCAGACGATAGGTGTGGCCTGCTTCGGCCTCATCCATCAGGGCGGGACGATAGGGGGCTTCGATCACGTCAGGCATGTGGCAGGTTGCGGAGATATCGGTGATTGCAAGGTTCATGCCATTGGTGGGCAGGTCGAGGATTTCGCCGACCAAGATACCTGCGTCCAGAGCGACCGCCTCACCGGGTTCGAGATAGACATCGATACCGTATGTCTCGCGGATGCCCTTGATGAAAACCACCAGCCCGTCGCGGTCATAGTCGTCGCGCGTGATATGATGGCCGCCTCCAAAGTTCAGCCATTTGAGTTGGCCGAGGAAGGGCTTGAGTCTTGGCAGTACGGCTTCCCAAGTGCGCTGCAATGGCGCGAACCCTTGTTCGCAGAGCGTGTGCATGTGCAGGCCATCAACTCCGGTCAGGTCGTCGGTCGTCAACTGACTGACTGGGGTGCCAAGGCGAGAGCAGGGCGCGCAAGGGTCATATTTTGGGATCTCGCCTTCGGAATGTTCCGGGTTGATGCGCAGACCGACCTGAACGCCAGCGTTCCGAGCTTTGGCAAGAAACCGGTCCTTTTGCGCTGGTGAGTTGAATATGACGTGATCTGACAGCGACAGAATTTCATCGACGTCCGCGTCCTTGTACCCGGCGCAGAAGGTCGCGACCTCGCCACCATATTCTTCGCGACCCAGCCGTGCTTCGAAAATGCCGGACGCGCATGTGCCGCCAAGATGTTGGCGGACAAGCGGGGCGAGCGAGAACATCGAGAACGCCTTGAGAGCGCTCAGCACATGGGCGCCGGATCGGGTTCCAATATCGGAGAGAATGGTCAGGTTCCGCTCGACGGCCTTTTCATCAACCACGAAGCAGGGGCTTGGCACGCGGCTCAGGTCAAAGCTGCGAAAAGATCCGGCATCTCCGGCCTGTGTGGTCATCATGTCGGACATGTCCGGCGCCTCCGAATTGTGGAGAGGCCGGGGGCTCTGCCCCCGGATCCCCGGAGCATTTTGGAAAAGATGAAGTTAGAACTCGACCGGACCGTCGAGCTCGTGGACCTGCCACGGCAGGCCGTGTTCGTTCAGCATATCCATGAAGTTGTCCGGATCCAGCTGTTCCATGTTCCACACGCCGGGCTCGGACCAGTTGCCTTTCAGCACCTGCGCCGCACCGATCATGGCGGGGACGCCCGTGGTGTAGCTGACAGCCTGGCTGCCGACTTCTGCATAGCATTCTTCGTGATCGCAGATGTTGTAGATGTAATAGGTCTTCTCGCCCGAGCCGTCCTTGGCCTGACCCGTGGCGATGTCGCCGATGCAGGCTTTGCCCTTGGTTTCGGCACCCAGATCGCCGGGATCGGGCAGCAACGTTTTCAGGAACTGGATTGGAATGATTTCCTTGCCGTCATGCATCACCGGGTCGATGCGGGTCATGCCGACATTTTCCAGCACCTTGGCGTGGGTGATGTAGGCGTCGCCGAAGGTCATCCAGAAGCGGGCACGCTCAATCTCGGGGAAGTGGGTTGTAAGCGACTCCAATTCCTCGTGATACATCTGGTACATGTTTTTCTGGCCGATGGCGGGGAAGTCGTATTCGACTTTTGTAGTCATCGCCGGGCTGGTATGCCACGCACCGTTTTCCCAGTGGCGCACTTCGGCCAGCACTTCGCGCAGGTTGATCTCAGGGTTGAAGTTGGTGGCAAACTCCTGATCGTTGGACCCGCCATTGGCATCCAGCACGTCGATCTGGCGGATCGTGTCCAGCTTGTGCTTTTTCAGCCAGGTAGCGAACACGCTGGTCACACCCGGATCGAAGCCCGAGCCGAGGATAGCGGTCAGGCCAGCCTCTTTGAACCGGTCCTGATATGCCCATTGCCAGTGGTATTCGAATTTGGCCACGTCTTCGGGTTCATAGTTCGCAGTGTCGAGATAATGAATGCCCGCCTCAAGACACGCATCCATCAGCACCAGATCCTGATAGGGCAGGGCGAGGTTCACCAGCAGTTCGACCCCGGTTTCCTTGATCAGCTTGACGGTATCTTCGATCTTGTAGGCGTCCAGTTCCGCCGTGGCGATGTCAACGCCCACGCGATCTTTCACTGCCTTCGCGATGGCATCGCATTTTGATTTCGTGCGGCTGGCCAAAGTGATTTCGGTGAAGATATCCGAATTCATTGCCATCTTGTGCACGGCTGCGTGCGATACGCCGCCTGCGCCGACAACCAGTGTTTTGCCACTCAAAGTTCCCATGGGGGTTATCTCCTCTCTGGAGTTATTCGTAATAGGTGTAGCCGTTGATGGATTCGCGATAGGCGCTCATCAGGGTTTTACGGTCCTTGGCCATCAGAGTACCGGTCGAGATCGCCTCGTCCACCATTTTGCGGAACGCGGCGATACAATCATTGGGGTCAAACTCGACATACGATAGAACCTGGCTGATCGTGTCGCCCTCTTGCTCGTGCAGCAGGTCAAAGCCGCCGTCCGCGCGCAGATCGATGGTGACGACGTTCGTGTCGCCGAACAGGTTGTGCAAATCGCCCAGTGTTTCCTGATAAGCACCGACGAAGAATACGCCCATGAGGTATTCCTGATCCTCAGGCAGGGAATGCACCGGCAGGCTGGGCGAGACGCCGTCGGCCAGTATGAACCGGTCGATCTTGCCGTCGCTGTCGCAGGTGATGTCCGACAGCACCGCGCGACGATCTGGCGTCTCGTTCAGACCCTGCAACGGCACGATAGGGTGCAGTTGGTCAATGGCCCAGACATCAGGTAACGACTGGAACAACGAGAAGTTGCAGTGATAGATATCGGCCACTTTCTCAAGCTGATCATCCACATCCGTGTCCAGATCATCGCTTGCGGCCAGCGCCTTGAGACGGGCCATCAGCGACAGGTAGATCCGTTCGGCGCGGGCCATCTGGCGCAGGTCCACATAGCCGCGGCGGAACAGCGCGCGCAGTTCGTTGCGGTAGAAATTCGCGTCGTTCCAGCATTCCTGCAGGCGGTCGCTGCTGAGATAGCCGTTGATCGCCGCAAGATCTGAGACCAGATGGTGATCGTCCGCTTCGACCTTTGGTCCGTTGGGAGCGTCATACAAAGTGCTTTCCAGCACGTTAAACACCAGCATCGACGATGTTGCCACCACGGCGCGGCCGCTTTCAGTGACCAGCGTAGGGTGCTTCACTTCTGCCTCATCCATCGCATAGGCGACGGTTTCCACGACATTGGCGCAATATTCCTCGACCGTGTAGTTGATCGAGTTCTCGGCGGCCTTCTTCTCACCTGTGTAGTCCACGCCCATGCCGCCGCCGAGATCCAGATGGGTTAGCGGCACGCCTTCGCGTGTCAGTTCAGTGTAATAGCGGCAGGCTTCGCCCACCGCGCGGCGTACATCGTTGACGTCCTGCACCTGCGAGCCAAGGTGTGAGTGCTGCAGCGTCAGGCAATGCAGTAGTCCCGCCGCTTTCAGCTTGTCCACCGTGGCGACCAGCTGATCGGTGTTCATGCCAAAGGCCGATCGATCACCTGAGCTTTCTTCCCACTTGCCGCTGATCTGGTTGGTCAGTTTGACCCGCACACCGATCAGGGGTTCGATGCCCAGTTCGTTATAGACCTGGATTACTGTGTCAGCCTCTTTCGGGCTTTCCATAACAATGACCGTGTTGAACCCGATCTTGCGGCTGAGGATGGCCAACTGAATGAACTCGGCATCTTTGACGCCGTTGCAGACAATCAGCGCCTCGCTGGCCAGACGATGCGCCAAGGCCACCACCAGTTCAGGCTTTGACCCGGCCTCAAGCCCATAATTGTAATTCTTTCCGAACTCGACAATCCGGTCGACCACCTGCGCTTGCTGGTTCACCTTGATCGGGAAGACACCGCGATAGCTGCCCTTGTAGCCGGTGCGTGCAATCGCATCGCGAAAGCTCTCGTTAATGTGGACAATCTCGTGTTCCAGATAAGAACTGACGCGGAGGATCATCGGCGCTTTGATGCCGCGTTCGTCCAGATCGCTTAGAATGCCGGGAAGGCTGATCGCCTCGGCCTCGGGTGCCATGGGATTGCGCAGACCGATTTCGCCCTGCTCCGTCACCTCAATGAGACCTTTGCCCCATTTCTCAACTCCGTAGATGGAATGCGGTGCGTCGGGCGTGTGTTTCAATCAAGTCAGTCCTTGTAAGTCAGGGTGCCAGTTTCGCGCCCGCCAATACGGCAGCTATATGATTCTTCCAAGTGTAATCTATGAGGCGGAATTTTCCGAATTCATGCAGCTGTGCGAATTGGGATCAAATGGTTGTCCCATTGGCAATCAGCCCGGTTGGATATTTGGGCCTTGTTTGTGGACAAATGCCCGATGACTCCAGTCCCGGTTGTGAACACAAACCCGTTTGATGCGGTGCCAAGGCCACAAACATCCTCGTTCAGGAAGACGCCATCAAGCTGTCCGTCCGCGACCCGAAAACGATGCATAGCATTGCCGCGGGGGCAGGTTATAGCGACCGCTTCGCCGTCACCTGAAAAGGCGACGCTGCCGGCATAGCCTTGCAGCGTGCTTTGGTCCGCGTCGGGGGCGCTAAGCAGTCGAGGGTTTTCACCACGGCGATGCAGGCCCAGCAGGGGTGGGTGTTGCGATGTATCGCCCTGCCATTGCATTGCGAACCCGACCAGACTGTCGGATCGCACGGCCAGGTGGCGGATCGAGTTCTTGTGCAAGGCTTGTGGCAGCTCTACCTGCTCTAGAACCGCCCCGTTTTGGTCCAGGTAGGACAGGCGCGGTTGCATCACCGGCAGGTTGAGCTTGGTTCTTCCGGTTTCAGGGTGGGTCTCGATCCCGCCATTTGCCACAACCAATGTCCGATCATCTGGCATCAGACGCATGTCATGGGGACCGACACCGCCCGAAGCGAACTCGCCAATTCGTGTGTAGCCATCCGTGTTCCAGACACCAATCACGCCCTGACCGCTCTCAAAATCGTTTTCAGTGGTAAACAGCCGTGTTCCATCGGTTGAGAACACGCCGTGCCCATAGAAATGGCGGCCCCTCGGGGCCTCTAACACAGCGGTCTGGCTGCCGGTCGTGCAATCGATGATGATTGCAAATGTTCCCGGACGGCGTGCAAAGGCCACCGCCTGCGCGTGGTAGGGATGCGCCGCCGCCGCGTGCCCGCGCGCGGGCAATGGCAGAGAAAACAGGATGTCACCGCCCGTATCCAACCCGGCCAGCCGAAAAGTCCCATCCGGGAACAGTGCAGCGGCCAGATAATCCGGTGCACCGACAGCAGACCATCCACGCATGGGGGCAAGGCTGGCGGCAGCCAGCCCGGCAAGGAAGCGTCGACGGTTGGTCATGGTTCAGTCCCCGTCCAGCGAGTTGAAACCGGCATTGATGCCCAACGTCGGGCCAAGCTCGGTCGAGGCAATGGCGCGGATATCGTTGATGGATTGCTGTAACGCCTCAAGGCGGAACCGTCCCTGCGGGGTTGCCACAGCGACAAATGCCGGATCGTCCAGTGACTGCGCACGGTCGATGGCTGCAGCGAATGCGCCGTCCAGATCTGCCGCGATGTCCGGATGATCTGCCGACAGGCGCGCGGCAAGGTCACGCAAGGCGGTCAGAGACAGCTGCACATGGCGCAGTGAACGTTCCGAACGCCGCGCCTCGGCGCGTTTTGGGCGGGGGCGGTCGAACGTACCCATCGGGCGGCCAAGGCGGGTATCGGCCGTGAATTCCAGACCAGTAATCAGGGTTTTATAAAGCTCTTGCATGGCTTCGTCTTCCGACCGGTATGGGCTGTTTTCGCCCGGATTTGCCAATGCCGGCGCGTAGCCTACCCAATCCGCGTCAATTGCCATCGCGTTGCGGTTAATATCTGCGGTTATGGCCTGCATCAGCGCGCAGCGATACTCGGCGCTGCCCAGATCGGTGAACCGTGGATCGTAGAGTATCAGTTCCAGCGCGAAAAAACCGCGTCCGGCTACGGAGGTTTCCGCAAAGGCATCCTGGGATTGAATGGCTGTATCCTCAGCAGCGATCAGGCCGGACAGGGCTTTGGGCGTAAAGCCCTTGGTGTCGGGCCAAAACGCCAATGCAAACGCGCGGTCTTCTGCCTCAGATGGGCCAAAGCGCAGATGACTAACCAAAATCCAGTCGTCAAACGCCGCGTGGTATGCAGTGCGAAGCGCGACCGAGGTTGGGTTGCAATCTGTCTGCGCTGCCTCGGCCAATTCGTCGGTGGCCTCCGTCAGTCTGGCATAGCCGGGTAGGATGTGCGCCTCGATGGCGTCGGACAGGATCGGGCCGCGCTCTTGCGCATAGGCGCTAAGCGGCAATGTCAGGGAAAGGGCAAGTACGAAGGCGCGCATGGGTCAAAGGCTTTCTAGAAAACGGATAAGGGCATCGCGGTCGGGTTTTGGCATCTCGACGACAGCGTCACGCGCTGCCTGCGCCTCACCGCCGTGCCACAGGATCGCCTCAAGTAACGACTGCGCGCGCCCGTCATGCAGAAACTGCGTATGTCCTGACACCTGCTGGGTCATGCCGATTCCCCAAAGCGGCGGCGTGCGCCATTCACGACCCGTGGCGCGCGCTTCGGGCCGATTATCGGCCAAACCTTCGCCCATGTCGTGCAGCAGCAGGTCCGAATAGGGCCAGATCAGCTGAAAGCTATGCTCGGGACGGTCTTCCACACGATGCGTCACGAACGAGGGCGTGTGGCACGATGCACACCCGGTGTCGTGGAACACCTGCTTGCCGCGCAACACGTCAGCGTCGTTCATATTCCGCCGGGCCGGAACACCCAGATTCCGGCTGTAGAAGGCGACCAGATCCATGCCGGTTTGATCGATTTCGAAGGTCCGGTCGTCGCCATCACCATGCGGTGCGTTCACGCAATCGATCTGCGAAGTGGTGCAGTCACCATGCGGAGCCGGGTAGAGCGGGCTGGAGATGCCGATATCCCCGGCAAAGGCCGCTGCGGATTGCTCCATGATCGTGGGCATGCCTGCCTTGTGGCCAAACCGGCCCATCATCGGCGCGCCATATTCAATCGCCCATACGATGTTGGGGCGGCCGGAAATCCCGTCGCCATCCTCATCTTCGGGGTCTGCGTTTGCCAACAAGTCTTCAACCGGGATCGCTTCGAGCAGACCCAGGCCGATCATCTGCGGGGCTACGCGCGGGCTTATCATGGCGTCGGGGTGCAGCGGGCCATAACCCAGATCCGCAGCCTCGTAGGTCGGGCGGCGCAAAGTAATGGTTTCCCCATCAGCCAACGTGACGGGAACGTCCTCGTAGGTGATATCCAGCCTGTATTCTGCCGGGTGGCCGGGAAGGGCCAGATCCTGCATCTGCCCGCCGTAATTCGGTTCGGGCAGGGTGGCGATGTAGTCTTCGATCTCGGCGTACCCGTCTTCGGATGTACCAGGGATGGACACGCGCAGGAACATCGAAATCGCGTTGTCATCTGACCCGTTGGGCGTATGCCCGCGCCCGTCTTTGATGTGACAGCGTTGGCAGGATCGTGCGTTGTACAGCGGCCCCAACCCATCCGAGGCCAGTGTGGATGACGGAGATGACACCCAGATTTTCTTGAACAGCCCGTTGCCGACTTTGAAGTCCAGCTCCTGCTCGAAACTCAGGTTGCCCGAGGGCTGCGAAAACGCATCTGCGTCGGTGCGCACGCGGACAGTTGCGGCACCACCGGGCAACTCTTCAAAGCGCTGCGACGCGCTGAAATCGTCAGGTGCGGTGGTTACCCGCGCAATCCTCGCTTGTTCGTCTTCGGTTCTGGGAAGGTAGTTGAGGTGAAGATCCCGCAGCTCTGCCGACAGGGATTGGGTGGCCGCAAGGGCGGCCACCGGCAGAAGGGCAAGCTTACTCGCCTTCGTCCATTTTCGATGCGTTGAGTTGCGCATAATTGGCTTCGCCAATCCTTTCGTGCAGGTCGAGCTGCGTTTCGAGGAAATCGATATGCCCTTCCTCATCCGCCAGCAATCCTCCAAACAGAGACATAGTGACGTAGTCGCCAGCGCTCTGACAGTATTCGCGCGCTTCCTTGTACAAGGCCCGGGCGTCGACCTCTGCGGCCAGATCACATTCCAACGTCTCTTTTGGGGTCTGGCCGATGCGCAACGGGTCAAGTTGTTGCAGATTCGGGTGACCGCCCAGGAAAATGATTCGCTCGATCAGCTTGTCCGCGTGCTCCATTTCTTCGATAGATTCTTCGCGGCTTTTCTTGGCCATGTGGCCAAGGCCCCAATCTTCCTGCAGGCGGTAATGCAGCCAATACTGGCTGACCGCCGTTAGCTCATGCCGCAGAGATTTGTTGAGATACTCTATGACCTTGGGGTCGCCCTTCATCTGCATTCTCCTGTGTTACCTCGCTGCGAAGTGCGCGAAGCTGCATCGGGACCTCCAACTTATCGCTGGAGCGCATCGAGTCTAGGAAAAGCGGCATGCACCCGCCACAATCTGCTGATTTTCCAAGGGCATGGTAGATTTTACCAGGGGTAATGACCGCGTAAGGATCAGACGTGCGCATCCAATCGATGGCTGCGCGGATATCGTGATCCGAGATGTTTGTGCAGTGGCATACGATCATAGCAATCAGGGCTCTGAGTTGTATTTCTTACTGTATTAGTAAGTTAATTTGGAAACGTCCAGAGGCAACAGATCAAAGGTACCTCACAAGATTTGGAGGCGGCGTGAAGCAGCCGCCTCCGTTTGGCGCAAACCTTGTGTTTTACTGGAAGACCGCGTCTGGGTTGTCCAGGCTGTCCGAACCTTCGAACGCGATTTGGTCAAGTTCCAATACAGTCACAATGCGCTCGATCGTCTTGGTCTGATCGACCAGACCGTTAACGCCACCCATGATCAGCACTTCGCCGCCTTCGTTGCCGCGTTTCAGCATCTGGTCATAGGCAAAACCGGCCTCTGCGGTCGATTTCAGACGCCCAAGGGCCTGCATGGTGTTGGCTAGTTTCACCTTCATCTCGGCATCCAGAGCCGGATCGTTGGCAACAACCAGATCCGACAGCGATGCGCCGGAAACCGGAGTGCCGTCGATGCGGGTGTAGCTGCCCAGATAGACGTTCTGAACGCCCAGACCATCGTAGTAGTGGCTGTTGTGGGTGTTGTCCGAGAAGCAATCATGCTCTTCTTCGGGGTCGTTCAGCATCAGGCCCAGACGCATACGTTCACCGGCCTGCTCGCCGTATGACAGCGAACCCATGCCGGTCAGAATGGCGCTGACGCCAGCGGTTTCGTCGGCCGTCAAGGCGGCGCGTGCTTCGCCACCTTCGGCCCATTGCGCGGCCATCCATTCCAGATCGCTGACCAGCAGATCAGTCGCAGCGCTCAGGTATTGTGCACGGCGGTCGCAATTGCTGTTGGTGCAGTCGTCACCCTGAACGTAATCGGTATACGGACGGTCGCCTGCGCCCGCGCCATGGCCGTTCAGATCCTGGCCCCACAGCAGGAATTCGATTGCGTGGTAGCCTGTGGCAACGTTTGCCTCGATCCCGTCGGCTTCGTGCAGGGTTTCGCCCAGCAATTCCGGGGTGATTTCGCTGGCGTCGATGGTTTTGCCCGACAGCTCAAAGCTGGGGTTGGCGATGACATTCAGCGCGGCGAACTCGTTCTCGTCAGTCGGACCGCCATAGGCTGCGTCCACATAGTCGATCAGCCCTTCGTCCAGCGGCCATGCGTTTACCTTGCCTTCCCATTCGTCAACGATCGCGTTGCCGAAACGGTAAACCTCGGTCTGCTGGTAAGGAACACGTGCGGCCACCCAAGCGGCGCGTGCTTCGGTGAGTGTGGCGTCAGACGGATCATCGATCAGCGCGTTTACGGCGGCCTGCAGCGACTTTGCCGCGATCAGGCTGTCTTCATATTTGGCTTCGGCGATGTTTGCGTAGGTGGTCAGAACGTCGATCTTCGCGGGGGCGTCCGCAAACGCTGCAGTTGCGATCCCAAGGGTCAATACGCTGGTGGCGGCAAAAAATTTGGTCATGGAGGTGACACTTTCCTGTCAAAAAAACTCACTAGCGCCGCCTCAGCGACGCGCATGCGCCAAAAACTGAGTTAATTAGTAAGTTAAGTCAACCTGAGTCTTATTGTCAGAAATAAATGTCGCACCCTTTCCCCATAATTAGCGGGGTAGATGGACCGAAGCCGCGATTGCACGGGGTTTTAATCACATTAGAATGAACTATGTGATTCCTCGTTGGATGGTGCTTTGTTTATGAAATGTGCAGCCATTGCTTTGATGCTGACACCGGCGATTGTTCTATCTCAGGTGCAAGGCCCTGCCCATGAACATGGTACGGGATATGTGGATATCACCTTTTCTGATCAGGCATTTACTTTGTCCCTCAACGTGCCTTCTGCAGACATCATCGGTTTTGAAGGCCGGGCCGAAACCGATGACGATCGCGCGCAGGTGGCGGTTGCGGTCTCAGACCTGTCCAAACCTCTGGGCGTGTTCGTGCTGCCGGAAGAGGCCGGATGCGTTACCGCGTCGGCCAATGTCACCCTTACGGGTGAGGGGTTGGGGCAGGACAATACCAACGAGTCTGCTGATCAAGATCAACATAGCGACTTTCTGGCCGACTACCTGATTCAGTGCCAGGATATTACAGCGCTGGCTAACATTCGGTTTGCGTATTTCGAACGGTTCGAAAATGCCCAGAAGCTGGTCTTGCGGGTGACCCGATCCGGTGAGACCCGGACGTATGAGGTAACTAGGAGCCAGCCGGATCTGGCAATGTGAAACTCTATAACGCGGGCCATAAGCGTCGACCCATGCCCGTTTCGCGATGTCGACCAACGGCTTGTAGATGGACCAGATCAGCAAAAATCCATCGCTGCAGGGGCGCCTGAAATACTCAGCGCAACCGTTCAGCCGCAACCCCGGAATAGGGCGGTATCTGCGTGAAGCCAAAACTCTCGAGCCAAAAGGTTGCAGTCGCGGCATCCACAGTGCCGTCGTTGTACGAAAAACAGTTTGGAATAGTCCCGTCGCCAATCTGCGACCTCGGTGGCGATATCTGCGCCAGCCGATCCAGAGATGATCATTTCCGCTATCCCACTTTGTTTCCACCCTCCGAGGCATGGAATAGATGGCGGATTGAAGGCGCTGAATGCCTATTATTTTGTTGCTCATTTGCAAATTGAGCATAAGCGTGCAGGAATCAGTGTTTTCTTGCATAGGTTTTGCAAAAATACCTTTTTAAAACAACATTTTAATGAGCAGCAAGTTTGATGAAACACTATACCGCTCGCCGGGCCATGAAAGTCGAGCGAATTCTGCACTACCTTCGGATGTATCGCAAAATCGCGACGAGCATCCTGATGAGCCTCAGGTCCCAGCCGGCAGAAGCTCCCAACGCTGGACGTACAAGAGATGAATGGGATCAGGAACTGAGACGGCTCGGAGCTAGCCTGGGCCTGACCGAGGGCTTCAAAACCGCTTTATTGCCCATGGTCGCCCCTTAAATCAGGGCAGGTAGCCTTTTTGTCGCTCAACCCTAGCAGGGTTCTAGAAAGGGCAGAGATGCGTGTGGTGTCAGATGAGCGCGGAAACTCGTATGAAGTTGAGCGCGAAACAACGAAATCGCCGCTCACAGATCAGTTCCTGAAGCTCTGCGCTTTGATTGGTGTTGCACCACATGAAGTAATCACCGGTGTCGTCGCTCCGTTTCGGAGCGGCGCATGGGGTGATCTCAGCACCGGTCAGAAGCGACGTTCTCTGGATGCCGGGTTGGAATTTTGGCGAGAACCATTGGCCCGCAAAAAGGTGCACTTGGTGCTGACGTGTTCGACAGAAGCAACGAAGGTGGCCGCAGCTCTTTTAAAGGCTTCGCCGGATTGTGAAACGCTCGCAGGTTGGGGAAACATCAAACTTCGTCGGTTTCGGTCGCCGGATGGCTGGATTGTTGTCGGGCTCCCACATCTTTCACGATTTAGGCTAGTTGGAAGACCTGTGTCAGAGGCCGCGATTTTGCGGTTACTGGTCAACCTGTGATTTCTGATCCTTAACGGACAGTTGAAAAGCTAAATTCTGTAAAGTGGCGTTTCAGTTAGCTGCTTTTTGATCGGGGTTGTAACGAAACTGTTTGACTTGCTTTCCGCAAGCCATCTTCATACTTAAAAGCTCACTGGCCTTGGGTTCGTTGGGAAGCAGTACTAACAACGAACAAGAATCACCCGGCGTAGCCGGGCTCTACTCAGTACGAAGCACGGGAAGGCCCTGTGTTCACAGAGTGGAGACCGCAATAGCAAATTCAGCCGATTCAGAATTCAAAAAATCACTCCTCAAACCAACCCGGAATAACCTGACGCGTCAGCAACAGTTACAGAAACTGCTGTCCCGTAAGTCTGGTGCCACGATTGTGCAGATTCAGAATACCTTTGGCTGGATCTACAGACACTTCCAGAGCTACCAAACTCGTACCGTCGGAATCGCGAACTGAGACTGCGGCCGGAAATTGACCATTGTTGCGCTCACGTTCGGGTCTCAGCTCAAAGCGCCAAAATCCAAGCGGCTGAAAACACGCCACAAAATGCGGACAATTATTCAGCATATGATTTAAGGGAAAATCATGGCTGGGGTGGTAGGATTCGAACCTACGGTACACTGTACCAAAAACAGTTGCCTTACCACTTGGCTACACCCCAACGATGAGGCGCTGTCTACGATTGTTGATCGGTGGGTTCAAGACCTTTCAGGCAAAAAAATGAGTGCGGATTGAAAAAAATCTGAAGGCGCTAATCGAAGATCTGAGGGTGGCTTGTTTTCTTGGGAAAGGTGTTCAATCCTGCTGTATCTGGTCGTTTGCCAGGGCTGCTGAGTGTACGCGGAATGGGTCGCCCATAGAGCCTGAACTTGCGGTGCGGTTTTTGAAATCTAATGTTTCGCGATGGGCTGGATGCGCGCATTGGTGGCAGGGCGTTCGGGTTGGAAACTCTGAAAGGGAAGAGAATGAAGTTTCTACGTACGCCAGGTACCCGGTTTGACGGGCTCTCAGATTATCCGTTTGCACCGAATTACGCGCAGGTGGATGACACCGAAGGCGGCCAGTTGCGGATGCATTATGTGGATGAAGGGCCAGCCGTGACCGATCCGGTACTGATGATGCATGGCGAGCCAAGCTGGTCCTACCTTTACCGTCATATGATTGTGGGATTCGTCGCGCAGGGACATCGCGCGGTTGCACCAGACCTGATTGGGTTCGGGCGATCCGACAAGCCAACCGAACGAAGCGACTACACTTATGAGCGGCACGTGGCTTGGATGGGTGAGTGGCTGCGCAAGGTAAACCTGCGCAACATCACTCTGGTTTGCCAGGACTGGGGCGGGCTGATCGGGCTGCGGTTATGGGCAGAGATGCCCGACAGGTTCGCGCGTATCGTCATTGCCAATACAGCACTGCCGACCGGCGATCAGCCAATGGGCGCTGCGTTTGAGAACTGGCGCAGGTTCAGCCAGGAGGTCCCGGTTTTTCCGGCTGGGGGAATCCTGAAAGGCGGAACTGTATCGCCCCTGTCCGAAGACGTTATCGCGGCCTATGATGCGCCTTTTCCAGATGAAAGTTACAAGGCCGGGGCGCGGCAGTTTCCCATGCTAGTGCCAGCGACGCCTGATGATCCGTCCTCGGGTCCGAACCGGCAGGCTTGGGAGGTGATCCGAGGGCTTCAGACACCTGTCCTCACTGCTTTCGGGGCCGATGATCTGGTCATGGCGGGGATTGATGTGGTGTTCCAGAAACTGTGCCCGGGGGCCGCAGGGCAGCCTCATGTTATCTTGCCGAATGCGGGGCATTTCTTGCAAGAAGACGTTGGTCCGGAACTGGTCAAGCTGACCTGCGATTTCATCGCGCGCACACCCCGATCCGACTAGGTTATTCTCGGATTTCGGCTGGGTCGACGCCCCAAAGGTTCGTTTTCTGTGCCCAGCCGCGATACCCGCCCGCAGAAATCTGACACCAATCCAACGAACAGCTGCCAAGGCGCGCCACGACGCCGGTTTCAAATTGGGCGCTGACCGGGGCCTTTGGGTCCGGACTGGTGTACACGGGCAGTAGTTCGGCATCGACTAACACCGTTCGAACACCGGACAACAGAGCATAGTGCACCCATCCCCCGGCGCCGTCGCGGTCCTGAACCCTGCGCCAGTTTCCGTATTCTGCCGTTATCTGCAGTGGCATGCCGCGCCGTTTGAAAACCCAATCGATTCGGTGAGTTAGTGATGGGCCTCGGCGCACATTGCCCTCGGCGGCTTTCATCGAGACAAACCGTGGAAGGGGCAGGTTGGTAACTTGGCCACGCTTGTCCTGCGCGCTGGCGGGCAGGGTGCCAAGCACGGTTAGGAAAACAGCGAATGCCGCCGAAACAAGGCGTTTTACGGGTAGAAAACCACTCACTTACTGTCTGCTCTTGTGCCTGTTGATCTTGCTTCGAAAAAAGGTCGACTCAATGCCTATGGGGTTCTTGTGCCCCGCCTTATCCTGCGCCACGATGACATGGCGCGCGAAGGTTTGCAAAGCAGTGGGAGTGCAGAGGTGTCAAGAGAACGTCTGAGTGTTGTCGTTACGCGACGGTTGCCCGAGGCGGTTGAAACCCGGTTAAGCGAATTGTTCGATGTGCAGTTGCGCGACGATGACAGCCCGATGACCCGCGAAGAGCTGGTGAAGGCCGTGAAAACCGCCGATGTTCTGGTGCCAACCGTGACCGATACGATCGACGGTGGCCTTTTGGGGCAAGCGGGTGAAAACCTGCGCTTGATCGCGAATTACGGGGCAGGGGTCGACAATATCGATGTCTCGACCGCGCGTCAGAGGGGCATTCTGGTGTCGAACACCCCGGGGGTTCTGACCGACGATACCGCTGATATGACCATGGCGCTGATTCTCGCTGTGACCCGCCGAATTCCCGAGGGTCTGTCTGTTATGCAAAAGGGCGATTGGACCGGGTGGGCGCCAAATGCCTTGTTGGGCGGGCGTATCGGCGGGCGACGTTTGGGCATTTTGGGCATGGGACGTATCGGCCAGGCCGTGGCGCGCCGTGCCAGCGCTTTTGGGATGCAGGTGCACTACCATAACCGCCGCAGACTTCGCCCCGAAACCGAGCAAGAGATGGAGGCGACCTATTGGGAAAGCCTCGATCAGATGGTGGCGCGAATGGATGTGATTTCGGTCCATTGCCCGTCGACACCGTCTACCTTCCATTTGATGAATGCACGACGGCTGAAATTGATGAAGCCGACAGCCGTTATCGTGAATACCTCAAGGGGTGAGGTGATCGACGAAAACGCTCTGACACGCCGGATACGCTCAGGCGAAATCGCCGGCGCGGGCCTGGATGTCTATGAGCATGGGACGGATGTGAACCCAAGATTGCGACAGTTACCAAACGTTGTTCTGCTGCCCCACATGGGGTCGGCCACGTTAGAGGGCCGGATCGAAATGGGCGAGAAAGTTATTATAAATATCAAGACTTTCGAAGACGGTCACCGCCCGCCGGATCAGGTGGTCCCCGCAATGCTTTGATCAGGTGTTTCCCGCGTTTTGATGCGGGCGGTGCCAATTTACACACGCATATTTTCAGGAGGATACGATGAAACGAAGTCTGATTTCGGGAGTGTTGCTGTCGGCGGTGGTGCTGGTAGGACCATTGACTGCTCAGGAGACGGCAGATGCCGTTGCGCCCGAAGGCGCGTCCGAGGGGCAGGTGCAAGGCCTGACCGAAGAGGTGATCGCTGCGCTTGAGGCCAAGATGGCAGGGCAGCCGGTCACATCTGAAAACTGGATGGTCACTGCTGCGAATCCATTGGCGGTTGAAGCAGGCGCAAAGGTTTTGCGCGCTGGCGGGTCGGCGGCTGATGCAATGGTCGCCGTTCAGGTTGTGCTGGGGCTGGTCGAACCGCAATCGTCGGGCCTTGGTGGCGGTGCATTTTTGGTTTGGTATGACGCTGCATCGGGCAAGCTGACCACACTGGACGGGCGTGAAACGGCCCCGCTTGAGGCGAACCACAGGCTGTTCCATGACGAAAACGGCGAACCGCTGAAGTTCTTTGATGCGGTTGTCGGCGGATTGTCGGTGGGCACACCCGGGACACCGGCCTTGCTGGAAGAGGCGCACCGGCGCTGGGGCCGCAGTCCCTGGCCAAGCCTGTTTGCCGATGGCATCGCGTTGGCGAACGACGGCTTCCTGGTATCTCCGCGCCTTGCTGGCCTGGTCGAAAAGGATGCCGAACGCCTGTCGCGCTTTCCTGCAACCGCGGAATATTTCTTGCCCGACGGTAAGCCACTTGAGCAGGGGCAACGCTTGACCAACCCGGCCTATGCCGAAACTCTGCGTATTTTGGCCGACGAAGGCTCGGCTGGCTTTTATGGTGGTGAAGTTGCCGCTGGCATCGTCAGCACCGTACGCAACGCCGAAGGCAACCCGGGCGTTCTGTCGGGAATTGATCTGGCGCTGTATCAGGTGATCGAGCGTGAACCAGTGTGCGCAACCTATCGCGCCTATGAGGTCTGCGGCATGGGCCCGCCATCGTCAGGCGCGCTGACCGTTGGTCAGATTCTGGGCATGCTGGACGGCTATGATCTGGCTGCAATGGGCCCCGAAGACACCAATGCATGGCGCCTGATCGGTGATGCCTCTCGTCTGGCTTTCGCAGATCGCGGTCGCTATATGGCCGATCATGATTTTGTTCCCATGCCCACACAGGGCTTGGTTGATCCATCTTATCTGTCCGACCGTGGCGCTCTGTTAGGCGGAGAAGCCGCCCTGACAGAGGTCGCACCGGGTAACCCCGAGTTTGATCATGCGTCGAATTGGGCCGACGATGTCTCGATCGAGTTACCCTCAACCTCGCATATCTCGATCGTTGATCAGTACGGAAACGTCCTGTCGATGACGACGACGATTGAGAACGGGTTCGGTTCACGACTGATGACAAACGGGTTTCTGCTAAACAACGAATTGACGGACTTCTCGTTTAAAACGCACAGTGACGGTGTTCCAATTGCCAACCGGTTGGAGCCTGGCAAACGCCCACGTTCGTCGATGAGCCCTACAATTGTGATGCAGGACGGCGCGCCTGTTCTGGCCATCGGATCGCCGGGCGGTAGCCGTATCATCGGCTATGTTGCCAAGTCGATCATCGCCTGGGCGGATTGGGACATGGATGTGCAGCAAGCTCTTTCACTGCCGCATCTCGTCAATCGTTTTGGCACTTATGACGTCGAAGTGGGAACCGCCGCCGAAGGGTTTTCGGATCCGCTGATCGAGCTGGGTTTTGAAGTGAACCCGCGCGACCTGACATCGGGCCTGCATGCGATTGAGATCGGGGATGTGCTGGTCGGCGGTGCCGACCCACGTCGTGAGGGAATTGCGCTGGGCGAATAGCCCGGCGTTTCAAAGGGGAAGACCATGGTGCAGGCAGTTGCTTTGCCGCGAAATGAAGTGGGGATCGAGGCAGCTGTCGGCATCCTGAAACAAAAGTTTGGTGACCGGTTGCAAACCGGTCAGGCAATCCGCGAAAAACATGGTCACACGACCACCTGGATCGAAAACCAATCCCCGGATGCTGTGGTTTTTCCGCATTCCACGGAAGAGGTCTCCGAGATCGTCAAAACCTGCGCCACGCACAAGGTACCGGTGATTGCATTTGGTACGGGTACATCGTTGGAGGGTCACGTGAACGCCCCTGCTGGTGGTATCTCGGTTGACCTGACCCAGATGAATAAGGTGCTGGCTGTGAACCCGGGTGATCTGGATTGCGTCGTACAGCCGGGTGTGACGCGCGAAGACCTGAATACCCATTTGCGGGATCAGGGCCTGTTCTTTCCGATCGACCCCGGCGCGAATGCCTCGTTGGGTGGAATGGCGGCGACGCGGGCGTCCGGGACCAACGCGGTTCGCTATGGCACGATGAAGGACAATGTCCTTAGTCTTGAGGTGGTCATGCCGGATGGGCAGATCATCCGAACCGGGCACCGGGCCAAGAAATCCTCGGCGGGTTACGACCTGACCCGACTGCTGATCGGGGCCGAAGGGACGCTGGGAATCATCACCGAACTTACCCTGCGCCTGCAGGGCATCCCCGAGGCGATCACCTCGGCCCGTTGTTCATTTCCGTCTGTGGATGCGGCCTGTCAGGCTGTCATGATGACGATCCAATATGGTGTTCCGGTGGCGCGGATTGAGCTGCTGGATGAAATGTCGGTCCAGGCCGCTAATGCCTATTCCGGGCTGAGCCTGCCGGAAACGCCATTGCTCTTGCTCGAGTTCCACGGATCGGAAAACGGTGCGGTCGAACAGTCCGAAACCTTCAACCAGATCGCGGAAGAGTTCGGTGGCACCGATTTTGCGGCGACCTCAACGACTGAAGAACGCAATAAACTCTGGCAAGCCCGGCATGATATGTACTGGGCTTCCTTGCAACTGCGTCCGGGCGCGCGGGGAATTTCCACGGATGTCTGCGTCCCGATCTCGCGTTTGGCAGAGTGCGTCACAGCGACTCAGGACAAAGCGCGTGAGCTAGGACTTATGGCCCCCGTGGTTGGGCATGTCGGGGATGGCAACTTTCATTCCTTGCTGCTGATCGACATGGAAAACGCGGACGAAGTCAGCAAAGCTGACCAATTCGTCGGTTGGCTGAATGATCTGGCTATTTCGATGGAAGGCACGTGCACGGGCGAACATGGGATCGGACAGGGCAAACAGCCCTACCTGGTCAAAGAGCTTGGACCAGCGGTCACGTATATGACTGCCATCAAGAAGGCACTGGACCCCGATAACATCATGAACCCCGGAAAGATCCTGTCGAACACGTAGAAACGGCGCATCCTTGGGAATTCCGCCTCAAAGCCACAAGGGTGCCCAATTCTGCGGCTATCAATTGCGAAAACAAGCAGTAATTGAATTTGAGGTCATAATGGGAGCATTGAGGTTTCTTGGCTTTGCACTGATCGTTGCAATCGTCATGGCCGGTCTTGATTATTATCAGCAAGATAAGAAGACCGAAGACAAATTGACGGCCAGTGGATACGTAGAAGTGTTTAAACAGCGGTTCGCCAGATTTAGCGAACAAAAGAACGCACAAGAGTTAGAGCGCGAGCGACAGAAGCGTTGGCGCGCCGGCGGCAAATCTTATCTGCCTGAAACAAACAAAGAATGGGTGCGTCGGGCTATTGTCGATCGTGATTTCACACTAGATGCACGTGAAGGCGTGTTGCAGGACAATATCAGAGAAGCAGCTCGACCGTTGGCGAAAAAAGTGGCCGTACAAAAAACCGAGCAACTGGCATCCAAGATGGACCGCAGCAGTTGGGTCTATGAAAACGGTGAACATACGATCTGGGTGCAGATGCTGCTCAAGAAAGACGCCAAGTCCAACACGCTAGCAGGCAACATCGCCCAGTCCATTGACGCTATAGACTTCGGCAGAAGCGACTATGTGCCGTTCGGAGTCATAGGGGGCGTCGCATACTTCCAGTTCGTGCAGAACGATTACAATGTCCCGACAGTAAGCGATCGGGCGTTCTGGTCGATTATAACGGCCAGCAAAACAGATCTGAGAACACCGGCTAACTTTGAGATTTACAAGGCGACACTTGGTTTAGGTCAGGAAATTCAGCTGAAAGCTTATTCCGATGCACCACCTGAGAAAATCCATTCGTTCTTTAGCGATCTGGACTATGATCGCTTCAACGCTTTGCTGAGCAAGCCTGTGCCGGGGATTGGCAATGCCTCAAAAGTAAACCCCGAGACCGAAGTTGAGTTGGCTGTGAAAATGGCAGAGGTTCGGTCGGAATTCATGAAGCTTCGGGGCGAATTGGCGCAACTGAGGCTCGAAAATGTCGACGGGATGGCTCTGATCGCAAACACCATGGCGGCACAGTATGGGCTGGCGGGGGACACGTTCGACCTGACAGCAAATAAGATCGAATCTGCGGATGATTTGGTTCAGGTCGCATATCGCAAGGGGCTTAGCGATCTGCTGGAGGGGCAAATTGAAGAAGCCAATCCGGGTGGCAACGTTTTCGGTCGGCTATTTGCGAATTTTCAAGGCGGCGAAGAAACTCCCAAATCAGAAGCCGCCAGCCCTGCTGGTTTTTGGGCGGGCCTGAGATCGTATTTCCAAAGTACAGGCTCCGCAGAGGCATCTGATGTTCGTATCAACAAAGGGTCCGCTGGAGTGGTCAGTAAATGCGCCACAAAAGACGCCTTCAAAAAATGTTCGTTGACAGGCGGCTAACGCATACCGGTCAGATGTGAAAAACGACCTCCAATAGATTGGGGGTCGTTTTTTTTATATCACTGGTCGGATGAATGTCGCGCCGGGGCATTCAAATGCGCCATATGGTGTCAACTGAATTCAAGGGGAGACGCCCGGTAATGAAAACCCAAGTCAAAGCACTGGTTGTTGGCGGCGGTGCCGTCGGCACTTCGATTGCATATCACCTGGCCAAGGCAGGCTGGGACGATGTGATGCTAGTCGAACGGGATGAGCTGACCTCAGGGTCCACATGGCACGCAGCGGGGCTGTTGCCGCTGTTCAACATGTCCTATGCGACGACACACATCCACAAGTACTCGGTCGACTTCTACAAGCAGCTTGAGGAAGAAACTGGTTTGAACGCAGGCTTTGCCGTTGTTGGCAATCTGCGCATGGCACAGACACAAGAGCGCATGGATGAATACATGCTCTATGCGTCCACGGCCGAAACCTGTGATGTCGCATATGAATGGCTGACCCCGGACCAGATCAAGGAACGCTGGCCGCTGATCGAAACTTCGGACCTGAAGGGTGCGATCTATCACACCGAAGACGGCTACATTAACCCCGCCGATGTAACGCAGGCGATGGCCAAGGGCGCCCGTCAGCGCGGTGTCGACATCGTGCGCAAAATGCAGGCCGATGCCTTCCATTGGAACGGCACTCACTGGGAAGTCACCTGCACCAAAATGGTCGAGAAGGGCGGTAACCTCATCCCGTCGGATGAGCAGGTGGTTATCACCGCCGAGCATGTCGTGACCGCATCGGGCAACCACGCGCAGCGCACGGCCAAGATGCTGGGCATCAAGATGCCCGCGATCCCGGTCGAGCATACCTTTATCGTCATGGACAAAGACCCTGAGCTGGTCAAATGGCGTGAAGCGGGCAACCCCGAACACCCAGTTGTCCGTGATGCCGACAACGAATCTTATGCACGCGAGGAACGCGGCGGATGGATTCTTGGCATCTATGAACATGGCGCGCCGGCGCAGTTCGAACATGGTGTACCGGACAGCTTCCGTGCTGATCTGTTCCCGCTCGATCTCGACCGGATTGCAGACCAGTATATGGCAATGGCCGAGCGCGTGCCGTCCTGTGCCGAATCCGGCTTGAAAGACGATTTCAACGGCCCGATCTGCTACACGCCCGACGGCAACCCGCTGGTTGGTCCGGCTCCGGGTCTGCGCAACATGTGGCTGGCCGAGGGGTTCTCGTTCGGTATCACCGCCGCAGGCGGCACCGGCTATTATCTGGCGCAGATGATGGTCGACGGCGAAGCCGAGATCGACATGGCTTCGCTGGACCCCAAACGTTACTCGTCGAACTGGATGACCACCGAGTTTGCGGCACGCAAGAATGAAGAGTGCTATGAGCACGTCTATATCCTGCACCACCCCGATGAAGAACGTGCTGCCTGCCGCCCGCTGCGGACTGTTCCGGCCTATGACCGTCAGAAAGCGCGTGGCGCACAGTTTGGCTGGGTTAACGGCTGGGAGCGCCCGAACTACTTTGGTCCGCTGGATGCACCCGAAAACTTCGACCATGATGCCCGCTCGTTCCGCCGCGGTGGCTGGTGGCAGCATGCCGTTGACGAAGCAAAGGCGATCCGCGAAGGCGTTGGCCTGATCGACGCATCGGCCTTCACAAAGCATGTCGTCAAAGGCCCCGGTGCGACCCAGTTCCTGGATTGGTTCACCTGCAACAAGCTGCCCAAGGTCGGTCGTATCAACCTGACCTACGCGCTGACCTCGCACGGTACCACCCGCACCGAATACACCATCGTCCGTAACGGCGAGAACAACTACTACATCGTCTCTGCCGGTGCCTGGACCGAGTACGACGCCGATTACCTGCGCAAGGCGGCCGAGGACAAGATGGAGGAGTTCGGTTACATCGAGATCCAGGACGTGACCACTCAGTGGGGCGTTTTTGCCATCGCCGGACCCAAATCGCGGGACGTTCTGAAAGAGGTCATCAAAGACGCCGATCCGGAAACCGCACTGTCCAACAAGCGCTTCCCATGGCTGTCGGCCCGTCAGATCGAACTGGGTATGTGCCCGGTCAACGCGATCCGCGTGGCCTATACCGGTGAGCTAGGTTGGGAACTTCACCACCCGATTGAGATGCAGAACTACCTGTTCGACCTGCTGGAAAAAGCTGGTGAGAAACACGGTATGAAGCTGGTCGGTGCCCGCGCCCAGAATTGGCTGCGTCAGGAGAAATCCTATCGCGCCTTCGGCACCGAGCTGGGCCGCGACGCGACCCCGCTGGAAGCCGACCTGCCGCGCTTTGTCGACCTGTCCAAAGACTTCTATGGCAAGGCCAAGCTGGAAGAGACTGGCGTGCGCGTGAAATGCTGCACCCTGCTGATCGACGGACCGGAGGATGCCGATCCTTGGGGCCGTGAAGTGCTGTATACGCCGGAAGGTGAACGCGTCGGTCGTCTGACCTCGGGCGGTTATTCGGTCGCCTTCGAGAAATCCATCGGCATGGGCTATGTGAAACCCGATCTGGCGGTCGAAGGCACCAAGCTGAAGGTCAAGCTTCAGGACAAATTGTGGGATGCGGTCGTCACCTGCGACAGCCCCTACGATCCGAAAAACGAAACCATCCGCAAGGACGGCTGATCAAGCAAAGGCCCCGGAGATTTCCGGGGCCTTTTTTTTAAGCAGATAGCTCGTCAAAGCATTCCAACGCCTTAGCGGCATACATCATCGATGGTCCTCCGCCCATTTGAATGGCCATGGCCAGAACGTCTGACACTTCTTGGCGGCTTGCTCCGGCTTTGATCAGAGCTTCGGTGTGAAGCGTTATGCAAGGCTCGCATCGGGCCGCGATGGACATCCCCAACGCGACCAGCTCTTTGGTTTTGTAATCCAGCGAACCGCCTTCTTTGACGGTTTTTCCCAGCGCACCGAAGGCACGGGCGGTATCAGGGATTGCAGCGTTGAGGTTGCGCAGATTGTTGCGCGTATCCGACAGCTTGTCTTGCCAGTTCATTTGTGGGCTTCCTATAAACATATCACCTTGTGAATATGTTTATTGAAGCTGCCTGACTTTGATCTTGATCAGACTGCAGGTCTTTCAGCGACAAATGCCAGGTTGTTTGCCGGCATTTCAACAGCACCGATTAAACTCAGTTGAACTCGACGCAGCAGGCCCAGAATGTCGGCGTCATCCTTGTATCCGATGTCCGGGTCTTGTTGGCTCAACGCAGCATGAAAGTTCTGGTCTCCGGCACTGGTCAACTGGCCGGAGCGCATGAATGGCCCGTAGAGGATTAGCCGACCGCCCGGGTTCAGAGCCAGCGCGGCCTCGGTCACCAAGGCTTCCACCTCCGACCAACTGATCAGATGCAGCAAGTTGATCAAGAGGATCAGGTCATTTGCCCCGTGAACGGTATGCCAACCGGGTTGGACCGCATCGAGTTCTATCGCAGGGGCTATGTTTTCTAAGCCTTCGGCATATGCGTCGATTGAAGCGCGTCGTTCAGGTTCAACCTCACTGGGTTGCCAATCCAGACCGGGCAGTCGATTTGCAAAAGCCACGACGTGCTGCCCTGTACCACTGGCCAGTTCCAGCGCGCGACCAGACACAGGGGCGAACTGAGCCAGCAAATCACACAGCGCGTCGGCATTCCTGCTGGCCGCTGGAGCGACCAATTTTTGCCCATCGGATACCGTCGCCACGCTGGCATTTGCGGGAAGTTTGCGTTTCGTCATCCACGTAACCTTTCTGGCCTCAGGGCGGAAACGCTCGCCGCCTCCAAATCTGAACGAGCACCAGTCGTCAAATCTGCCACCAGCTGTGAGGCCGCCGGTGCCGTTTGAAAGCCATAACCGCCTTGCGCTGCCGACCAGATAAACGTGGGTTCGGCAGGGTCGGGGCCTAAGACCAGCGCACCATCCGGCGCAAAGCTGCGAAGCCCAGCCCAGTTCGCCTCGACCCTTGTGACCGGCTCGGTCACCATTGCTTCGTACCGCGCCAGACCCTCGGCCAACACCATGTCGTCCGCATAGGCATCATGGGGAAAGGTCGGATCAGCCTCGCAAGGGGAAACGATCAGCTTTCCGGCATCCGGTTTCGCATACCAGCCTTCGCCAGCGCCCAACATCAAAGGCCAACCGGTCACGTCATGACCGGCAGGGGCGGGAATACGGGCCACTGATCGTCGGCGCGGTTCTATGCCGATCGGTGTAACGCCGGCCATCATGGCGATCTCATCCACCCACGCGCCTGCGGCATTCACAAGGGCTCGGGCCTCGAAACTTTCTGCCGCTTCGACAAACCAGTGCCCAGCTTTGGTGATGCTTTTGACCTTTTGGCGGGTCAGAATCAAGCCACCGTTGGCCCGGATTACACGTGCGAAATCTTGCATCATCCGGTCGGTATCAATGTCAAAAGCAACGCTGCTGGCGGCGGCAAATCCAACGGTCTGAGGGTTCAGTATCGGAACCCGCGAAATGGCCTTCTCAACCGAGATTTCTGACAGGTGAAGGTCAGCCTGATCCTGAAAAAACTCATCTCGTTGATCATGCCCGGCGATCAGCATCAACCCGCGTGGCGACAGATAGCCGTTCGATCTCAGATAAGCTTCGCTCGCTGCATTCAGGGTCTTCACGGAAGGCGGTCCATAGCCCTTTTCAAACAACGCCGCGGACCGGCCAGAGGTGTGATATCCCAGCGCGTCTTCGCCTTCGAGCACGACGACATGTCCATGTTCAGACAGGCGTGCGCCCGCGCTTAATCCGGCGATGCCGCCACCGATGACCAGGAAATCGATCATGTCAGAAACTCTGCCCGGGGATCACGCCAAAACGGGTGAATTTGAGATCTACTTTTATTCATGCGCAGAGCTTCGCACGCGTAACACTATTGGAAAAGAGGCGTAATTTCCGCAATGTAAACTTGAACCAAAGAAGGTGTCCTGTTTTTAGTGCAGCCATCATCGGAATCGGAGAGAAACGTGACATCGGCAGAATTACATCCAATGGCCACGGGGCATATCCCCTCATACGTCACGCAGGCAGATGGCAGTGACTTTTTGCTGACCTTCATGTTTGTTTTTACCGTTTTGGTGATCGTCCTGATCGGGGTTGGCTATTTCACACTGCACTCCATCCCGGAAAAAATCGCGCATGAATCTAACCACCCCCAGTTTCAGCTTGTGGGGATATTGGCGCTGTTGGCTCTGTTTACCCACAATGGTCTGTTCTGGGTGGCGGCCATTCTGGTAGCGGGGTTCCAGTTCCCGGATGTCGCCGCCCCCTTGCGCGCCATTGCCGACGCGATCCGATCCTTGGGCAATCAAGACAACGATGTTCCTGCCCCCGCGGCCCCATCGCAACCTACCGAGCAGCAGGAGCAGTAAGAGATGCTTGAGACACTGATGTGCGCGCTGGTCACCGTGTTGCCGGATTACCTGTTCCGTCGTTACGTACAGTGCAAACGCATAGGCCATGAAATCACACTGTTCACCATGTGGTATGAACTGCGCTGGGGCCTGACCACCTGTGCCATTCTTGCGCTGACGGTGATCACCACGCTGTTCTATTTCCACCCTGCCAGTAAAACGGCGGCGTCCTATTTCCGAACGGTGACAATTCTGCCTCAACTCGGCGGTCGCGTGTCCGAAATTTACGTCACCAACAATCAGCAGGTCACTGCCGGCCAGCCGATTTTCCGGATCGAGGATTTCACCCAAACCGCACAGGTTGAGGCCGCGCATGCGCAGATCGCGCAGGTTCAGGCATCGCTGAAAGTGGCGGAAACCGATCTGGCCGAGGCCGACGCAGGCATCGCAGGCGCGCGCGCTGCATTGGATCAATCGCTTGAGGATTTGGAGCGTAACACCACCCTGCGGGACGAAGGCTCCAGCGCCGTGCGATTGGCCGAAATCGACCGGTTGGAAAACCTTGTTGCCGAGCGTGAGGCGCAGCTGACCGCGTCCCAATCCCGCCGGGCCGCAGTTGTGCAACAGATCGAGGAACTGATCCCCGCCCAACTGGCTAGCGCCAACGCCCAGTTGGACGCCGCGCTGACCGAGCTGGACAAAACAGTTGTAAGCGCAGGTGTGACCGGTCGGGTTGAACAATTTGGTCTTCAGGTGGGCGACTATGTCGGCCCCTTGCTGCGGCCTGCGGGCATTCTGGTTCCGTCAAGTTCAGGCCATAACCGGTTCCAGGCCGCCTTCAACCAGATGGCCGCTCAGGTCATCAAGCCGGGCATGATCGGAGAGCTGGGCTGCATGACCAAACCCTTCACCGTCATCCCGATGGTTGTGGTTGAGGTGCAGGATGTTATCCCGTCAGGTCAGATACGCCCTTCGGATGAGCTGCGCGATGTTCAGGCCAACAAGGTGCCCGGCTCGATTCTGGTCTATTTGGAGCCTTTGTACCATGGTATGGCGGACGACATCCCTCCAGGCAGCAATTGCCTGGCGAATGTCTACACCGACAACCACGAACGGCTGGAACATGAAGACCTGGGTTTCTGGCACGCCGCCGCCTTGCATGTGATTGACACCATCGGTGTTGTCCACGCGGCGGGCTTGCGCCTGCGTCTGATCCTGATGCCGGTAAATACGCTGGTGCTGACGGGGCATTGATCTCAACAGGTTCATCTCATCACGTTTGACGAGATGAACCTGTGATCCAAAGGGCTGGCCTGATCGTGGTAGGCGATAGAAAAGTCGTTGCCTGCCGTTCCTGTCTGACGAGGTACGTGAATGGTATGGTTGTGCAACAAAACCGCCATCCGCTCTTGTTCAAAGCGGCGGTGTATAATCTTCTCGCATTGGCATAAGCGTTGTTTTGACAACGCAGCCGATCTCCCCAGACCGGTCGTTTGATCGTGCCGATCCAAATTGATTTCAAACCGAGGCCTCGCTGCGACAAAGCTCAACAAACGGTACGCGGACAAAACTTCCGCTCCTAGTTTTGAATGCAATGGCCGCTCACGCAAACCGAAAGCAGAACGTACTTGTTCGCCGATTGAGCGGGATCCAGACATTCGTAGTGCAGACAACACCGGGACGAAAAAATCGCTGATCGCATCAGCGCATTCGGTAGTGATTCAGTCATAGGTAGCAGTCTAATCACTTCAACTTTTGGAACACTACGTGCAAGCTTGGACTCTCCATAGGCCCATACAGGAGCGTCGCCCTCTGGTACCCATGCGTCCCATGCGACGTTCATCTTAGCATTTCTCGCGTCTGTTCTGCCACTGTAGGTGCGCCGACGTCTGGCCGCATAG
This sequence comes from Ruegeria sp. Alg231-54, assembly GCF_900143525.1. Taxonomy (GTDB): domain Bacteria; phylum Pseudomonadota; class Alphaproteobacteria; order Rhodobacterales; family Rhodobacteraceae; genus Ruegeria. The sequence continues at coordinate 133,400 of NZ_FREZ01000002.1, forward strand.
ATAGGCCACACCATTGCGTTTGACGATTTTGCTCATGAGCTGGCCGGTTTCAATACGAGTGATGGTCTTGTCTTGTATCTTCTCTTTGTCGAAATTTGCTGTGATGCTGGCTGGTCTGGTTACCCGAAGCCAAAAAAGGTCTTTCGAGTTTTAATAGAGACACAGATGGCTCATCGCTAGGGTTTCAGGAGTTTCGTTTGGGCACCAAAGATGGAGGCAAGCAAGTTTCTGAAACGTATAAGAACTGCGAACGCTTCAAGTTGGGTTGTCGATCAAATCACTTTGATATCCAAAGAGTGCGGGCAATCCACCCGTGTGTAACAATACGATTTTTTCGCCTGGCTTGATCTTCCCACTTTCGACCAGGTTCAGCAAACCAGCGAACGTTTTTGCAGAATAAACAGGGTCGAGGAAAATCCCTTCCGTCCGGGCCATCTTTTCCAATGCAGCGCGCGTTATTGCATTCACTTTGCCATAACCCGGCGGCAAGGCCTCATCAAAAACATCGATCTTGTCCTGTAGAAGTCCTGCGTTGATATCCAGCAAGTCCGCAAGTTTCCGCAAAACGACCTTCATTCGGGCCTGCTGCTTTTCACGATCTCTGCGCACACAAATCCCATACACCGAGGCAGTGCTTTCTTCCAACGCCAGACCGGTCAGCAGTCCGCCATGTGTGGCACCGCTACCCGAGGGGACGACGACCGCGTCGAAATCCGGCATCTGCTGATACAATTCCTGTCCGGCCACGACATAGCCCAAGGCACCCAAGGGCGGATGGCCCAGCCCCAGATGAATAACGTACGGTTTGTGACCTTTGGCTTTCAATTCAACTGCGCGCGCATGCAGCGCTGCGTCCGCTCCGGTTTCGTCTTCTCCTTCAGGGTAACTCATATGCTCGGCACCCAGGATTTGTGCCAGCAACACGTTCCCGGACGAATAGTACTCCGCCCCCATGTCAGGGACACGCTCTTCCAACTGAAGCACGGATTGCATGCCCAGTTTGGCTGCCGCAGCGGCCGCAGACCGAACGAAATTGGATTGGACAGCGCCGGTGATCAGAATGGTATCAGCACCTTGTTGACGCGCATCTCCGAAATAGAATTCAAGCTGCCGTGTTTTGTTGCCACCAAAACTAAGCCCAGTCAGATCATCACGTTTCAGCCAGAGATCGATACCCAGTTCTGCCGACAAGTTGTCCAGACGCTCCAAAGGAGTTGGGCCGGACATGAGTTGGGCGCGTGGAAATCTGTGCAGATTATCGTTTCGTGTCATTGTGTAACCTTCAAGACCAAGCCAATAAATGCGCGCGATAGAACAAAACACAGCAGGCAATCAGGGATACCACGCGGATCACTGTTATGACCACCGACTGTGGTAAGTAAGGGCCTGCCGCACGACCAAGTAGGCTGCCGATCAGAGTTATGGCAACGAACCCCAGTATTTGCGGTTCATATGAGATTGCCTGCGCGTTGGACAAGCTGTGCAACAAAAATGCGATGCCATATGCCACCAGCGCTATCGGTTGAACCAACTTTGCCACCTCTTTGGCGGAACGACCCTTTGCTATCAAACCGAACACCATTAGCGGGCCCGGTGTCGCCGCCCAAACAGTCGCAAGCCCAGACAGTCCTGTAACGACTGAAAACCCAGTGTTGCCAATGGATCCCCGCAAGGGGAGCAAGGTTGTAATCAACCCGATCAGCAATAGACAGGCCGTCAGGGCAAGAACAAATGCTTCGCTCAAAAAGGGATACACAACAAGGCCGGCGGCAACTCCGACACAGCATCCAATGACCGCGGTTCGGATTAGTTGACGGTTGTTTTTTAGAACATGCCGGTCTGTCGCTACCACTGATACAAATGTGTTTAGCAAAAGCAAAACGGGAACCGCTGTTGACGTGCCAAGCAAAATCATCATGGGCGGTCCCGCGATGATGCTGAACCCGATACCAACACCGACTTGCAGCATTGCGCCAAGGCAGATGGCAATCATCAGGATGGACAAGTCAACGGACACCCAAAACTCCTATGGACCAAAGCAATGTCGCAAGGCCTCAGATATCCTGAGTTCTTGGCCAGGGTCCATTCTATTTCTCTTTCATTGACTGTTTTGGCACGGTCAGCGCTGCCACGGCATCAGTCCCGAGTATTGCGCCCGGGCCGTCACAGCGTGCGCCATTTGCGCCAGTGTGGTCAGGTCAAAAACAGGAAGCCGCAGTTCTTCCTGAAGCCGCGATGCGTAAGGCGGCAGGTCCGTGCATTCCAAAACCAACGACCGAATGCCCGGAGCTTCAAGAACCAGAGTACGGGCCGCATCCATGACCTCGGTCTCGATCAGGTCCGTGTCCATCCGGGTCCGTGTGTTCCGCAAGATCACTTCGGCGAATTCTGTGGTATCTTCCAATCCCTTCACGGCCACAGGAACACCTGATGCACCGACACCTTCGAAATGCCGGGGCGTCAATGCGGATCCATCCGCGGTTAGCACGCCCACTGGCGCGTTGGCACCGGTCATTTGAAAGGCCAGCGGCACTTGGATCAGGCTGGAGGCAAAGACAGGCACTGAAACCGCAGCTGACAATTCTTTTTGAAACAAGGCTAGAAAGCCGCAACTGCCTGTGATGGCTCGCACGCCTTCAGCCTCAAGCCGCTTGGCGCCTTCGATGAACGGTGCCAGTAACTCGGGCGAAGGGTTGTTTAGCAAGGTCGGGACAGTCACACCGTCGATCATCTCATACAGAACAGGAAATGGTAGACTGGAAGGGTTCTTGATATGGCCCGGTGGTTTTGGAAAATAGCTTTCAAGGCACAAGACACCTATTGACGCCCCGCAGATGTTCTGACCACCGTTGTAGATTGGCATAGTCATCGGATCCTTCTGATTTGAAACTTTAAAACCGGGCCAGAGAAAACGGGGCCAGATCGATGTTTGGGCTGCGACCAGACACAATATCGGCGACAAGTTCACCGGTCTTTGGGGCCATCATCAGCCCATAGTGAGAATGCCCGAACGCGGTATAGAGCCCTTCCCGCCCGTTAACTGGTCCGATCGCCGGCAAACTGTCCGGAAAGGACGGGCGTCGACCCATCCAAAATTGTGCCTCGCCTGTATCGAGGCCTGGCAGCATGGCCTTGGCTTGTTCGGTCAGGATTTTTTTCTTGCGAGGATCAGCGGGCGCGTCGACGCTACCAAATTCAGCCGTGCCAGCGACTCTCAAACCGTCCTGCATTGAACTTGCGACCACCTTTGCGTCTACATCCATGACCGAATTGTTCAATTGGGCCGAGGGCTTAGGGAATTCGACGTGGTAACCCCGCTCGGCCACAAGCGGCACAGGCATCCCCAGTGGTTTCAGCAGGTCGGCGGACCACACACCGGCCGCGAGGATGATGCTGGCGGCACGCAACGTGCCCTGCGAGGTTGTAATCTGCCAACCACCATCTTCAGCCGGTGTCAGTTTGGTGACTTCGGTTTGAACTATTTCGGCGCCTTGCGAGCGCGCTTTTTCTGCCAGAATTGCCCCCACACGTCCTGGTGAGGTTACGCGTGCCTGACCTTTGATCACGATCGCGGCTTTGAATTCCTCTGACAGTGCAGGTTCCAGGCCGCGCAACTCGGCACCATCGACAAACTCCAGATCGCCTCCTTTTTCCTGGCGGATCAGATATCCAAGCCCATTCAGATCAGCCTGCTTCCGGTGGCGAAAAGCGTGAATATAGTAGCTGTCAGTGATCAGGTTTTCGTGCCCGGTGCCTTGAAGATGACGCCGATACAGGTCGATAGAAGGGCGGCACAAAAGCTCCATCGCGTCCGAGATTTCGCGCACTGACTTTTCACCGGAGTTTCCCAAAAACCGCAGCCCCCAGGGGATCATTTTGGCCCAATAGCCAGGCTTGACCGAAAGCGCGCTTTTTGGGTCCAGCAGCATCCGGGGCAGTGATTTCCATATACCCGGCATCGCTTGAGGAATGATTGACCACGGTGAGACGACACCTGCATTGCCAAACGATGTTTCCTGACCTGGTTCACCACGGTCAATCAATCGAACCGGAATGCCGCGTTCCTGTAACGACAAAGCGCAACAAATGCCGACGATCCCTGCGCCGATGATAGTCACTTGTTCTGTCATCGATTCAGGCCGGTGAGTGACTGCGATTGCGGGCGATTAGTTGGGTGACAATGACCGGCGAGGCCACAGCCATCGCGATCAGATCTGCCGTCAGACTAGGCGCAACAAAGATAATCCCCGCGATGGCCAACAGAATGCGCGATGCGATATTCAGCGGACTCAACCAATACCCAACCACAGCCGCCGACAGCGCAATAACCCCGGCGATGCAACTGGTCGCGGTATAGGTGAATTCCCATAGGTTGAACCCGGTTGACGACACGAACAGCAGGACCGGCGCATAGACAAAGGCCATGGGCGCGATCACTTTGCCCAATCCAAGGGTGAAAGCAGAAAGGCCAGTTCGGAACGGGTTTGAGTTCGCAATGGCTGCCGCGGCATAGGCTGAAGTACAGACCGGTGGTGTAATCTCGGACACCACACCATAGTAGAGCACGAAAAGGTGGCTGGCGATGGGTGGAACACCCAGCTGCGCCAGCGCAGGCTGCGCCACTGACACCAGCATGATATACAGCGCGGTGGTCGGAATGCCCGCGCCCATCAGGATACAGACGACGGCGATGAACACCAGTGAGATGAACAATTGTAAGTCTTCCATCGCAAAGAACTGGAAGCTGCCGAACGAGATCATGTTGTACAGATCCGATGCCAGGTTGCCTGCGCCCTGTGTAACCATGAAACCGATGCGGAACCCGATGCCAGTGGTGTTGATCACGCCTACCACGATACCGACCGCAGCAGCGGCGGCGCCCACGGCCAGCGAGTATTTAACACCCAATTCTACCGCCTGCAGCATCTCGGGCACTTCGATGCGTTTTTGAGGGTTCAATGTTGCGACGACCGTCAATCCGCACAGGATTGTTGTCATGGTCAGGTCAAAGCCGCCGTCTGAGAACTTCCACAGTACAAAGCTGAGGAACGCTGCCGCGTAGATCAGCGTCGGAGGTTGCCTCAAGCGCGACATGCCCGCGATTACCGCAAGTGATATGCCGCAGAAGGCCGACATGAAGGGCGTGTAACCCGTGAACAGAACCACTAGCAGGCCGATCAGGGGCACTATGTTGGCCCAGCCTTCGGCCCAGACGGCTTTGAGCTGCGGCAGTTGCTCTTTGGTCAGACCTTTGAGATTTAGCTTGCGTGCCATCAGGTGCACGACAGCAAAGACGCCAACATAGTGCAGGAGTGCTGGGAAAATCGCAGCAATAACGATGGTGGTGTAGGGAACCTCAAGAAACTCTGCCATGATAAAGGCAGCGGCACCCATGATCGGCGGAGTGATCTGACCACCCGCCGAGGAAGCAGCCTCGACCCCACCCGCAAAATGGCCGGGGTATCCAAGGCGCTTCATGTTGGGAATTGTCAGCGCGCCGGTTGATACGGTGTTGGCCACCGAAGAGCCCGAGATCGTGCCGAAGAAGGCCGAGGATACCACCGACACTTTTGCCGGACCGCCGGTATAGCGGCCCGCCAAAATGGTGGCGTTATCGATGAAAAGTTGCCCCAACCCGGTGCGTTGCGCGATCACGCCAAACAGCACAAAGTGGAAAACGATTGTCGAGACGACCCAAAGCGTGACGCCATAGATGCCCTCCTGCGGGAAATACATCGACGATACGAAGGTTTTAAAGTTCACGCCGGGGTGTTGTAGCAAACCGGGGAAATAGGGGCCTAACAGCGCATACGAGATAAACACACAGATAATCAGTGGCAGCACCCAGCCTAAAGTGCGGCGCGCGATATCGAGCACCAGCAGGATTATTATGACGCCCAGTACTACGTCATAGCTATTTGGGTTACCCATGCGGAACGTCTGTTCCTCAATTCCCAGAAACGGAATGCCACGCCAGGCAACACCAACATACAAAGCTGCAATGATCCCAAGGGCCATGAAGACCAGATCGTAAAGAGGGATGTTGCCGATGCGGAACCGGCTGACCCTGAGCGCATAAAGGCTTTTGGCCCCGATAATCGGGATTGTCGCGTAGACCAGAATGAACAGCAGAGCCAGATAGATGCCCATGTGCCAGTGATCGGCCGGCAGGCCAAAACCGGCCGTAAAGAACTCATAAAATGCAAAGATCAGGGCCACAACGCGCAGGACCTTGCCGGTTGTCGGCGTAACCTGCCGGACAGCGGCACCCTCGTCGAACTGTTCTTCGATAGCCGCTAGTTCTTCGGCTGTGAGTTCGTGGTCATCAAGATTCTGAGTCGTGGACATGATGGCCCCCTGATTTCGCGCATTTCGGGTGTGCGGTGCCCCGAATAAGGGCACCGGACGATGAGTTGAGATGAGAACAGGTTACTGAAGAAGTCCGGCTTCTTTGTAGAACTTCTCAGCACCCGGATGCAGCGGAACGCCCAGTGCTTCGACACCATCCAGAGCGGTATCAGGGGTGATCTGCTTGCCCTTAGCATGACCGTTATCCAGCAGCTTGCGGGTGTTGTCGTTCCACATCGCCTTGGTCAGCTCATAGACCAGGTCGTCAGACAGGTCCGACGACACAACCAGCATCGCGCTGACCGCAGGGGTCTTGGTCTCGCCGTCGATGCCTTCATACACGCCACCTGGAATGGCTGAGGGGATATAGGCCGGAATGATCTCGTTGATCTTGCCCAGATCTTCGTCCGAGAAGGAATGTAGGTTCATACCTTTGGTCGAAGACAGCTGCACCATCGCAGCAACCGGCCAGCCTGCGGCATAGAAATAGGCGTCAAGCTGACCATCGGCCAGACGTTCGGCGCTCTGACTATTGTTCAGCTCGGCCTCATCCATGTTGTCACGGTTGACGCCCCAAGCATCCAGCATCTGCAAAACGGCAACCTGCGTGCCGGAACCAGCCTGCGCAATACCAACGCGCTTGCCTTCCAGATCACTCAGATCGTTAATCGTCGTGCCGGCCGGAAGCACCAGGTGCAGGTCTTCGGGGAACAGATTGGCGACGATGCGCAGTTTGGGATGAGGTTTGCCTTCGAACTTACCTTCACCCAGATACATCGAACGGGTGACGTCGGCTGCAGCCAGCCCGGCCTCAAGTTCTCCGTTCTGCACGGCGGCATTGTTGAAGACCGAAGCGGTGGTGGATTGCGCGATCGCGATCAGGCCCGGAACACCGCACTGGCCGCCTTCTTCACACGGGCGGGATCCCGGAGGGGCGGAGATTCCGTTTGCGATGGTGCCACCGATGGGGAAGTAAGTGCCGCCAGCGCCACCAGTGCCAATACGGAAGAACGTGGGGTCCTGCGCCAGCGCGGGGGCTGCCAGCGCGCCCGCCAATGCAAGACCAGTCAAGCATTTCACAAATTTCATTATCATCTCCCTTGTTGGAATTTCGGTTTTGGTTTTCCCAAACTTCGATCCCGCAAGCGTAGAGACAAACTGCATAAATACAAATTTGTTATATTTCACTAAACTAAAGTTTTGCTTATGTTTAAGATTATGAACCTGACTCAGCTAACCGTATTTCGTGAGGTGATGGAGACCGGCTCCATCTCTCAAACCGCCAAGAAACTAAATCGCACGCAGCCCGCGATTAGCCTTGCGTTGAAAAACCTTGAAAAGACACTGGGTCTAACGCTGTTCGAACGTAAGGGAAGACGATTGGTGCCAGTCCCCGAGGCGCACTACCTCTTAGCCGAAACTACGGGTATTTTGGACCGCTTGGCGACAATCTCCAGCACAATGGAAGGACTCATCAAAGGGCATGCCGGAAGCTTGAATATTGCAACTATGCCGGGTCCATCTGCCTTTTTGTTCCCACGTTTCATAAGCCAATCAGTTGGTGAAAACCCCGATATTCGCATCACGCTTTCGACACGCAGTTCACCGCAGATTATGGAGCTTGCGGGGACGCAAAATATCGACTTCGGCTTTGCAGACTTTGAGCATTCAGCCGGCAAAGAACCCCAGTATTCCGCTGAACTTATCCGGGCTGATTGCTTCTGTGCTATTGACTGTGAACATCCTCTTGCGTCGCGCAAGATCCTGACACTGTCGGATCTTGACGGAACGCCAATGGGCGGCCTGCATCCTTCACACCCGTTCCAACGGAAAGTCCGGCAGGAGTTTGAGGACGTTGCCGCGGAGTACAATCAGACTGTTACCTGCCAGTATTTTCTACCTCTTATCCCCTTTGTCAGTTCGGGGCAGTGTTGCAGCATCGTTGACCCGCTGACTGTTGCGACCGAAAAAGAGCTTAATCTATCCAATGGAAAGCTTGTGTTTTTACCTTTCGAAAAACCGTTAAGGTATGAATACGCTCTCCTCGAACCCGATCACAGACCACCATCCCAATTGGCTATACAGATCAAAGCAGGTTGGAAAGCCGAAGTCTTGAGGAAGTTGGAGGCGGTGACGGCAAACCCTCGCGCCACATCGATTGAAGACGCGCGAGGCGAACAGAGTTGATCATCATTGAACTTACGTTCTGAAAACGAATGTTGGTCAATGACTGCTGTGAGACCGAAAACCGACTGTCATGCATGCCGCAGCATTCGCTACTAATGGGATGTACCGGCTGCTTCACTTGGCAGGTTTGGCTTTTCCTATTTTTGCAAACAGGAGAAGCAGTAATAAAATGTAGGCTCCCAAAAGACATCGACGTGCTGTCGTTGATATTGATATTGGCAAGGAAGCTTTGCATCTGGTCGGCCTTGATCACTCTCGAAGGCACATTTTGCGCAAGCAGATCAAGCGCCTGGCTTTAAAGTCCATTTTTTGATAAGTTACCGCGATGAGCGGGCACTTTGTCAGCCGCTTACTGTGTAGGCTTGGGTGCGAGCCTCGGATCATCCCCGCGATTTACGTCAAGCCGTTCAACGAGGGACAAGAGAACGACTACAACGATGCTGACGCAATTGCACAGGCGGCAAAGCGACCGAACCTGCGCGCGGTCACTGAGAAGAGGCAGGACCAAATGGATTTGCAGGCGTTGCACCGGGTTCGGTCCAGACTGGTGGCACGCCGTACCGCGACGAAACCTCGTCACGCATACGCTCAATTTCAATGGGGTTTTTTGGCGATTGGCTTTGGGTCGATGAGCGGATCAAAGCATTCTCATAGTAGATTGAGAAAGTTAACCGATCAGAAGAAAACAGCGCCAACATCATGACCATTCCGGGGATCGGCCCACTCAACTCAACCGCCATCGTTGCAGCCATTGGTAAGGGCGAGGTGTTCGACCGAGGCCGGGATTTTGCTGCTTGGGTCGGCCTTGTGCGACGCCAGGTTAGCAACGGAGGGCGGACTTTCCTTGGCCGGATCAGCAAGCGTGGAAACAGCTACCTGCGGATGCTATTAGTGCAAGCCGCCAATGTCATTTGCATGCGCTCACGTCGCTGGGACGCCTTGGGACTTGGCACATGGCTGTGGGGCGCTGTGGGCCGCATAATGCATGACAAGACCGCCGTTGCATTGGCCAACAAACTGGCCCGCATCACCTGGAGCGTTCTGCGCTACGGATAGAAGTATGCGGTCGAGAGAGACGAAGCTTTGGACGCAATCTGAAGCGTCCGAAGTCCCAAAGGAGTTCGCGAAGAAAAAAAGGATGGAACGGAGAAAATTAGCCACCAGACTCTGAGAGCCTAAATGGTCATCACCGATCTGGTTAGTAATGAAACCACGGCGCGTGCATAACCCACCAAGGCCACGTTCCGCGAGGCGACAAACAGGCCGGATACATAAAGCGGCTTTCCCAAGCCACGCCAAAATCTCAGTTACAAACAGCAGCCGGTACAATGGGCTCTATACGGTCATTCGATAGTGTAGAGATCGCTCTCCATTTTACGGTATCATGCAGTTGTTCGCGGCCCCATCCTGCCGATTTTGCTTTGTGCAACATGTTGGGGAAGGAATGCCGACCGTGTGGAGAAAGTGAGATATCGGGATCTGATAGGATGGACATCCATTGATCTCTCATCTGATAGGTCTTGGCGATGGAAGACTTTAGAGCCCAAAGCCTGAAGATCAATTAACCTGACCATAACCGTCGAGACCTGCCTGATCCAGAACGGCCCTGAAAGCCAAAGAAAATATTTCTATTCAGCCTTTTGGCTTCCAACCGGCTCGTTTCATAGCGTCACCAAGTTCTACACCGTATTTTGGATTTTCGAACAATCTTTGAAACAATAAATCAACGCGACTGTCGGGCCACTCACGCGAGAGTTTTTCCGAAAGGGATTTAGCTTTGCTTTCGTTCCCTAACATCTGATGTGCCGCCATCAAGTAAGCAACAGAAACAGGGCCGACAGGTCCGCCTTTTTCAGTCACCTGTTTAAAGGCAGAAACTGCGCCTTCGAAATCCTTCAGATGGAATTTTGCAGACCCCATGGCGTTCTGAAACACATAACCCCGGTCCAGAACGACTTCCGACAGGGTCTCTTCACTGATTTCTACAACTTGTTCGAACGAACCCGAATAGAGCAGGATCAACGACACGAATTCTAACACATGTACGTCGTTGGGTGCCAACCGCTGTGCTCTGTAAGAAAACTTCACAGCTTCTGGCCAGTTTCCTTTGGTAAACTCAACCCAGGCCTTTGCGGATTGGCTCCACCCCGATTCAGGTGCCAAGTCAATCGCTCTGCTGGCCTGCGTGTCAGCATAACGCAACATGTCACGGGACAGATCGGTATCTGAAGTTAACAAAGAAATAGTTGATGCAACCTGCGCGGCCCCTGCGTGACCTCCAAAATAGCTGTCGTCGCTTTCGATTGCTGCTTTGAATATTGTCAGGGCCGCGTTCAGTCTCGCGAGTTCCAGCGCCGGAAAGATCAGATCGCGACCCGAATTGGCCAAGTTTACAGCTTGAAGCCGCATGGGCGAAGCATCGAAAATGGCACCGCGCTCATCGCGGCTCAGGCCGTCGATTGGCAAACTGGCCGGAACCTTTTCCTTCGTTGACACCAAGACGAATACGGTCGCAAAGCAGACAAGTACGAAAATCCCCGCAATCACAATGAAAGGGCGAGGCCAAGTACGCGACTTGTTTTGGCGCTCACGTAACTCGGTCTTAGACCTCCCGAGCGGCTTGATCGATATCTGCGGTGCATACCCGCCCTTCGGCAAATCGAACACGGTGCCCTCGTCACGGCCATCTTCGGCGTAGTATTCGGCCAGTTTGCGACGCAAGCGACCAGCGTCCACCCGCACCACGTTTTCGCGCCGCGCCATTTCTGCCACCGTCCCACCATAGACATCCATGGCGATGGTCTTGGCGCGAATTTCATCGGCCCGGCCGTTGAGAGATTCTTCGACCACATAGACAAGAAAGTCCTGCAATCGCTGAGAGCCCGCGAAAGTCGAGGATCTGACAAGCCGCTGAAGTGCGGCCCGCACATCCTTAGTGTCAGGCGCAACGCCCTCATTCAGAGGAGGTGACTTGTCTCTGAATACTTCCATATTTTCAGCGAGTTACATCCATGAGTACACCGTATTATGCCCCGATATACCTATTGTTAAAAGTGAATTCGTCCAACACTCCGGTATATCTTCTGATCCATCGAGCGAGACATCGAAATTGAAAGGCCTCGAACTTGATACGCTGTTTCCCGACCACCAGGCCGCAATTGCGGACTTACGGCGCGTGGACCCTGTGTTCGATGAGATCTGCCAAGACTACCAGCTTCTTAGCGATGAGTGTCTCTCGATGAGTGCCGAGCCAGGAAGCCAGTCGTACCAGTTTGAATGCGACATCCGCGAAACCCTAGATGGTCTTCGGGATGAAATCGCCCAATGGCTGCGGCGCGCAGGAAAGAAATAATTCGAAAATGGGGAAGGGATACCGATGAGATCTATATGGAAACATGCCTCGGCCATGGTGCTGATGGCAGGTGCGAGCTTTGCTCAGGATGCGCCTATCATTCATGATGGCGAGTTCCAGTTTCTCCGCGCACAATTTGGCGAACAATGGGACGCTCAGGATACGGAGATCGAAGCGAAGCTTTCCGATATCCGTGGCGCCAATGGCGGCAAGCCACCTAATATTCTTTACATTCTGATCGACGATGTCAGTTTCGGTCAGATGGGCAACCGGACGATGAACTACGTCACCGGTTTCGACACGCCCAACATCAACGATTTTGCCACAGAAGGCATGTCCTTGATGAGAATGTATACCGAGCCGTCCTGCACGCCGACACGAACGGCGATGTTGACCGGTCGTCATCCGGTGCGCGCGGGTGTGGAGGAAGTAAAGGTTGCTTTGGTCGGTGAAGGCCTGGCTTCCGAAGAGGTAACGATTGCCGAAATCCTGAAGGAAGAAGGGTACAACACCGCCCATGTCGGGAAATGGCATCAGGGCGATATTGAACAATCCTACCCGCACAATCAGGGATTTGACTGGGCGGCCTTTCCCTTGCATCAGCAGGTTCAGCTTAGCTTGATGACACGGGATGCGATGGTTGCCAACAACATGCTTGGCTTCCATGCGTCGGGTCAGTCTAACCAATTCCAGTTGGACGAGCGGTTCAAACCTTACGGACTGGTAACGGGTGTCGAAGGTGAAGCGGGCGGCCTTGCTCGCGAAGTCGACATAGCGCCGGGCGAAGAATGGACACAGGCGAAATACGAAGAAATGAACCTGCGCTATCAGCGTCAGGCATTGGAGCAGTTGGAGCAGCTGGCTTCGCAGGACGACCCGTTTTTCATGCAATACTGGCCGCTTTATCCGTTGAACTTTGCCTATCCTGATGAAGCCGTTTCCCGCAATGGCGGCTTCCATGCCGACAAGTTGCAGATTTTGGACGGCTGGATCGGCGAAGTTCTGGCCAAGCTCGATGAAACCGGCAAGTCAGATAGTACCGTCGTCATGATCATGGCTGACAATGGCCTGATGTATCACTACGAGGGGACATCAGGTCTGAACCAGCTGATTTACCGCGGCGGCAAAACCCAGCACCTGGAAGGTGGCGTGCGTACAGATGCATTTATCCGGTGGCCCGGAGTAATCGAGCCGGGAAGCGCAGCTGGCGATATCGTGCATGTCTCGGATCTGTTCACTACCTTTGCCCGGATTGCAGGTGCGACCGACCGTATTCCACGCGACCGTGTGATTGACGGGATTGACCAGACCGCGCTGCTGCTTGAGGGCGAAGGCAACTCGCGCCGCGACTACGTCTATGTGTACGAGGGGCCTGTTTTGCGCTCAGTGGTCAAACAGGAGTTTAAGATGCACCTGCCTGCCCCCGGCCAGCCGGGCGCAGCGGCACCTGTTTTCAATGTCTACCGTGACCCACGCGAAGAACATCCCCTGGTTGGGTATTCTCTTTGGTCAGGAGCGTCGTTCCAGGACATGGTCAAGCGCCATCAGAAAACCATTGCCAAACACCCGCATTTGCCACTTGGAAAAGGTGTTCCTTATGAAGGTATCGAGAACCTTCGCCCGGAAAGCGAACTGACCAGAGAAGTCTTTTCAAGCTGGCAATAACAAATTTGGTACGGTGGTAGCAAAGCCACCGTCCCACCAATCGCACGAATTCTTTTCAGGTACACGATGGAACGCCATTTAATTATTCATTCAATCCTGACGCCCTCGTTGCTGATGGCGGGTATCGCTGCCGGAGCGGAGGAAAACGCGTCAAACCCACTGGCCGCGGTCAACAACACGGACATTCGCTATCAGTATTTTGATCTGGAAGGTGGAGCAGACCGTCAGGATGCTTTCATAGATGGCGCATATATGTTGCGCCCCGATCTGAAGCTGAAATATGAGCTCCACTACAATTCGACAAATGTAGTTGGCGCGCGGTTCAACGGGTTTGAAAAAACCAGCTTTAAACTGATCTATTTCCCGTCACAGAAACCCCTGAATGACACCTGGACAGTCAAATCCGCGCTTGGGTTGGAATGGATACTTGATTTTGGCGACCCCGATGAAGGTATCGGTACCGGGTCCGATCAGATCGCCCCGTTTGGTGGCTTTGCCTTTGCCAACACAAACACCGGGCTGACGCTGATCCCTTTGGTCCAGCATTTCGCGTCCTACAATGGGCCGACCGATGTCAGCCAAACCGCTATGCGCTTGATTGCGCTTCAGCCGTTCGGTGATGGGTATTGGGCCAAAGCAGATATTAAAGCGCCTTATGATTGGGGAAACGACGCCTGACCCGCGACCGTCGAGCTTCAGATTGGCAAAAATTTCAGTCCCGGTATTGCCCTCTATGCAGACGTGCTGATCGGGATCGGAGCAGATCGTCCTTATGACCAGGGAGCCGGAATCGGTCTCAGATTTAACTACTAAGATTCACGAACCCCAAGGACACAGCTGCGTCTCACCACATAATTATCGGCGCGATTGCGCTTGCGACGGGCCTTCTAACGCTGCCGGCACTTGCCCGTGCTCAATCACTGCCTGCGGCGGGCCAGGACGAAACCGGTTGGCGTCATGGTGCCGCGTTCTTTTTATTCACACCCTTACGAACCACAGTGACATCTACCGTGTCTGGTCAATCCACTGATCTGGATCACGGTGACGAGCTGGATTTCACGGCCGCCGGTCGGTACGAAGCATAGAATGGGGACTTTGGAGTAATCGTCTACGCGAACTACGTTGGCATCGATCAGGTTACCTCGCTGCATGGCCCATTGGGTGCCGATCTCAATGTCGATGTGCGCCAAAATGGTTTGGTGTTTTGGCTGCTTATCGCATTGTGGATTCTGTATACGGTGCCGATGATCAGCACTATACGATCGATCTTCAGGGTGGCGATAGATACAGCTCCATTCGTCAGGAAATCGATGCGACCACACAGGGTCCGGGAAGTCCGCCTGTTTTCGGTGGCGATCAGAAATGGATCGAACCCGTAATCGGCGCGCGCGGTATGTGGCGTCTGAATGAACAATGGACCGGGATTGCTTCTTTAGAGTTTGGCGGTTTCGGCTTCCGGTGGAAGTGACCTTCAGATCGGCGCGAATATCGGATTCGATCACCAACCCTGGGAGAAAACGGCACTCGCATTTGGAATCCGCTATTTCAGCGTCGATTACAGCGACACACTAAGTTCCGGTGAATTCGCATATGACGTCGACCAACATGGCCCATACTTTGGCATTAAATACTTCTTCTAGGTGTATGGGTGCTGCTCGTCAGCCCACCAAAGGTAGGTCGGCTGTTCGGTGATCACGACTGAAAAAAAGCATCATCCAGCCAGAACATTGGCCAAGCGTTCAACCAACGCTCGTTGTACAACTGCAAACCTCGGCGTGTTTGCTATCTCGTCCAACGTCGCGACCCAGAGCGGAACCTCGAATTCGGGGATCACGTCATGCGACCTGTGAAGTCGAGGATCCGCGTCGCCAAAAAATGAAGGCAAGATCGATTTGCCGACTCCCGAAGCGGCCATCTGCTGTAGCACCAAAAAGCTATCTGCACCGTTGGTCATTTCGTCGGCACTCACATTTTCTGCCAGCCATTTAGCAGGGAGTGAACTGCTTAACGCCCCATCAAGCCTCATCCACTTGCGATTGGGGGAACCATCGTCAAAGACTCCGAATGACAGCGTTCCTGCCTGTTGCCCAATTAACCCTTCACCCAGCTTTACCGATGGGCGCACAGCAATGTCCGCAGTCAGCCGGGATAGATCATGGTGGCTGTTTCCGCTCAACAAAGTCAGTTTCAAGCCTGGGTAAAGATGTGAGATCTCGTTTAGTATTGTTGGAAGAACAATCTGACAAAGACTATCTGTGGATGTAATGCGTACGTGGCCCACAGGGGATCGATTTGCACCGACAATGGCCCGCTCCACCGAAAGCACTGCGTCTTCAACACTTTCCATAGCAGATAAAATCACACTGGCCTCAGGGAGAACGGCATACCCCGATGGGCCTTTCTGAAAAACCATGCAGCCATTTTGCTCTTCGAATGCAGCAACTCTGCGAAGGACCGTGGCATGCGTGACACCCAATGCCGCGGCAGCGGCATTCAATGAACCGTGTTTACTAACGGCAAGTGCGTAGCGAATGTTATCCCAATTCTCGTTGTTCATATTTTAACAAGTGACGACGAATAACAAACAATTACAATAAATTTCGTTCAAGCTTACATTCGGCTTATTGAACAGGGAGACACATCATGATGAAGAAGTTCTCAATTCTCGCGGCAGGTCTATTGTCAGTTGCCGCAATTGGCGCTGCCATCGCCCATGAAAGCGAAAACCCGGCTGTGAAAGCTCGGACCTCAATCATGCAGCTCTATGCATTCAATCTTGGTACTCTTGGCGGCATGGCCAAAGGAGAGACAGAATACGATGCGGAGGCGGCAACACGGGCCGCGAATAACCTGGTCGTTCTGACGCAGATTGATCAATCCGCAATGTGGCCGGCTGGATCAGATAATGTATCCGACCCTTCCACACGTGCTCTGCCCGCAATCTGGGAAAACTTCCCGGACGTAGCTGCTAAGGGGCAGGCCATGGCTGACGCCGCTGTTGCGATGCAGGCTGCGGCAGGGCAAGATGTTGAAGCCTTGAAGGGGGCAATGGGTAATCTGGGTGGAGCTTGCTCGGCATGTCACAAAGCTTACAGAGCACCGAAAGACTGACTGGTAGATAGCTGTGCGGCGGCTTTTCCTCTTCGCTGCTGTCTCTGCATTTTCGGTCGGATTGGCTGGGTTGGTTCTGACCCGGCCAAAAAGCGTCGACCAGGCTATTCTGCATGGGGTCTCTTCTGATCTTACGAGAGGTGAGATCGTTTTCTACGCAGCTGGATGTGCCTCTTGCCACTCTGCTCCGGATGCCGTTGGAGAAGAAAAGCTTATTCTCGGTGGCGGTCGTCGGTTCGAGACGGACTTCGGCACCTTCATTGCCCCAAATGTATCCAGTGATACGGCAGCCGGTATTGGTTCATGGTCAACGTTGGAATTGGCCAATGCCCTGATCCATGGAACCGGACCCAAAGGGCAACACTATTACCCGGTGTTTCCCTATACGACCTACGCCAACATGACCGCAGAGGATGTGGTATCGCTCCATGCATTTCTCGGCACGCTTCCTGCGGTCGCCACTGAAAGCAAAGCGCATGAGGTTGGTTTCCCCTTTAGCGTTCGGCGGGGGTTGGGTGGGTGGAAGCTGTTGTTCATGGCGCCGGGTTGGGTGGTAGAAGGCGATTTGACCGACCAACAAATCCGAGGCCGATACCTGGTGGAAGCGCTTGGGCATTGTGCTGAATGTCATACGCCGCGAAATGGCTTAGGTGGTTTGAAACGCGATCTTTGGCTGACAGGTGCGCCAAATCCTAATGGAAAAGGGCGCATACCAGGCCTGACATCTGGCCAGCTTGATTGGTCTGAGGCCGACATTGCAGAGTATTTGAAATCTGGTTTCACACCGGATTATGACAGTGCAGGTGGCGAGATGGTTGAGGTAATCGAGAATACATCTCGGCTCACAGATGACGACCGTTTGGCAATTGCGGCCTATCTCAAAGTCGTTCCCGCAAAATCTACTGAGCTTCCATCAGAGTAACAGCTGTTTGGCGCGTGATGTCAAATTGTTGAATGATCGTCGTGCATGCCGCTGGATTATGTGGCCATTTCTGCGGTGTAGTCCACCTGCGCTCCGTCGCTCCACATTAATAGCCCGTTATAATCGCCTCGAGGCATTTGACGCCTGGGATGCCGCTACTCGTGCCGATTGAAATCTAAGCAGCAGCGTTCCTTGGAGTTGCGATGCCTTGGTCGAAGCCGGACACATAATCCGTCCACTGCCCGGCAGGGCATTGCGCAGCAATGTCCCGAGAGGGATCAGCCAGAGCCGTCCTTTCTTCAGTTGTTCCACTGGCACTTTCAGCCCCTCTCGTTGCCAATGACGTTCAATCCGTCCGTCGCTGACAGACCATCCAGCCTCTCTCAGCAGCGCAGCGATCCTGCGATAGACTTATCGGCCGTATTGACGGGTCATCGCGATCATGTCGGTCACCAGTCGCTCTTCGTCTGCGCGACCTTGTGGGACGCGTCGTTGCGTGGACCGATGTTGCCCCGGCACGCGGCAGGCGCGTCCCTCGGAAACGTTCGGCTGGTTGCGTACATGGTTAGTACAAGTACGACGGCGACGGGGCTCAGTAGGCCTTCGCGTTCAGGCCTGCAAATCATCCACTGGATGATTTACTTTTCGGCCTTCATCCATTGTGGCTTTCATAAGGATCAGTTTGCCCAACGTCAGATCAGAAGCTGCACGTCGCAATCGTTCGTTCTCTTTCTGAAGCCGCTTTAGTTCTTTCAACTGATCTACGCCGATCCGCCGTACTTCTTGCGCCAGCGATAGTAGGATTGTTCGACAACGCCGATCTGCCTGATCGCGTCAAGACGGGATATGTCTTGCCCCATCAAAACTTCTACTTGCTGTAACTTCGAGACAATATTTTCTGGCTTCGGTCTCCTGTTTGCATTTTTGATCCTCCGTTTCCCAAACGTAGCGGTGGACCAGTTCAATTAGGAGAGGCGCAATCCAGACCCCATGACGATCACTTCGATGCCATTCTTAAACTCTGAAAACCCGTGATCTTCGTCTTTGGTGAGTTGCTCTTCCAGCCAATCCAACCTGTGATCTGGCCGTGCAATAGGCCCATTATGATCAATGGCGTGCGAGGCATGAATGGCCGGTAGCCAAAGCAAAGTTGCGGATGGGCTTTTTACGGGTCGTCAGATGGGATCAAACCTGCCCGGTTCAGTTGCCAAGCGTTTTTCGCAACGCATAGCGATCGCTAGATCACTCAGGTCAAAATTTTCTGATTGAGTTCTTTCGTATTCGCGATGCGGTTAACTCAGCCAATGGTATGCCACACGGTCGTACCGGGGTGACCCCGTGTGGCATTGCTTTAGGCAATCAGGTTCTGATCAATCACTTCGAACGCAAATTCGTCGACTGTAAACATGGTGGCATCTAATGCTGACAGCTCAACTGCGTCAAAGGTCGTACGCCCAAGCGATCCTGAGAAATCGCCATCGTCAACATCCGCCACCATGGTGCCGACAAGAACACCGTCATCGTAGAAGGCAACCTCGACGTCACCGCTGCCGTGACTGTCGCCAAAGCTAAAGATGAATTCCACCGCTTCCAGGTCCGTGTCTTCCAGCGCAATTCTGAGGCTTTCGTCACCGTCAACCGATGCAGCATCGCGGCCAAACAACGAGTCGTCGAATGAGAGCACGCCAATCGCGCCATGTTTGATCGCAACCAGCTCGAAATTGGTTGGATCGATCGCATCCACTTTGATACCAACATCCGAAAACGTGAGGCTGTTGCGCACCGGGCCAAGCCTGTCGACATCCAGAACTTCACCATCGATGCTTTCAAAGGCCTTGGTTTTGAACCAGCGGCCCGCTTCGAACTCAACGGCCAAACTCTGGGTTTCTGGAATGAACAGGCTTGCCACCATGGGATCGTGATCCGACGCGCGCCCGCTGGTTGCGGCGAATTCCGAATTGACGTGGACGATGTCAACCAGTGCGCCCGAATGCAGATCCTCGGACACGAGAATATGGTCCAACGACTGGCTGTTGCCCTGAAACTCAAAGCTATAACGTTCGTCTTCCGGAATATCGTTTGTCAGATTGACGAGGTCGGTATTGGCCTCAAGGTCAGCTACGGGTGAGACAAATTCAAACTCGTTGAAGTCACCCAACACAACAGCATTGGCGCCATCACCCAGCCCGTTGACGAAATCCTGAACGGCCTGGCTCTGGGCCTGGCGCTCATCCAGACTGCCGTTCACATCAACGTCTTCTTGGCGAGCGGCAAAGTCCTGTTCGGTTCCCAGAATGGGCGCGGAACCACCTTTTGATGAAAAGTGGTTATTGACCACCGTGACGGTTTCACCGTTGAAGACAAAATCAGCGACCAATGGCAAACGTGCGCCCTCAAATGCCTCGCCTTCACCTTGCCCACTGATGGTCTGCACGGATCCTTCCACTAACGAGACACGATCAGGATTGTAGAGGAAGGCGGTTCGGATGTTGCCGCCGGGCTGACCCCCGGATGTTCCGTCCCCGATAAAGGTGTTGTCGATCACCTCATAAGCCGGACCACCTGCCGCCAGGATAGCCGCGGCCAGTTCCGCCAGGGTTTCGGACGCCGAGACTGTTCCGTCATCGTCCGAGCCCGAATTGTCCTGCACCTCTTGCAGACCAATGATGTCTGGGCTGTTGAGGTTATTGGTGATCTGCTCGGCAATGGCGGCAAACCGACCGTCGGCAACGTCCTGGTCGCCGTCGCCATCATTGGGGTCGAGGTTAAGAACATTGTATGTGGCAATTGTCAGCTCGTTGCTTGAACCGGCGAGTGTGGTCGTTTCCTGTTCCAACCCGGCTGACTGGATATTCGGTGTAAAATCCTCGGTCGGCAGGATTTCGTAGTTTCCGAAACTATAGCCCACCACACCCGTGACGTCGCCAAGGTGATTGCCGACATTCACTGTGGGAAAGTCGAAATCGAAAATCCCACTGTCTTCGTCGATCTGGATTTTCTCAGGATTGAAGTCGTCTGGTGAGATATTGAGCGTTCCGCGCTCTGAAAGACCGGTTGCGCCACTGCCCTGATCGGCAACCGCAAAGATTTCACCGAACCGGCTGGTTCCGCTGACGGCTTGCAAATCCGTGGCGGTCACGCGCATCCCTTCCAAGCTTTCGAAGAAGTCGATGCCATCCTGGGTTGGATCGAATGAGGCAAACGCATCATCGTCGATACTTTGATTGGGTACCGCCCGATCACCCGGATCATTGCCAATCAGAACCGCTTCGGGCAGCGCATTGCCCGATGACTGCACCTCAAGGTCAAAAACATTGGTCAGTTGGGTGGTTGGCAGGTTGCCACTGCCTGTGCCGCCGGGAAAGAACTCGGCAACGGTTCCGCCCACGGAAATGGCGTCACCCACAGTGACTGTCGGGCTTGATCCGGTGAACACGAAAATCGCGTCCGAGGTCGCATCATCCCCGTCGCCTTCAGAGTCCTGCAGATAGAACCCGTTGGAATCCACTGCAGTAACGATGCCGCTGGTTGAAACCATATCGCCTAGAACGCTCGATGGACCGGCAGGCAAGTTCGCGAAGAACTCGGCAACCGTTTGTCCATCTGCCAAAACAAATTCCGACACATGGCCTGCACCTTGGATTTCATAGATTGACACGATTTCAATGTCGCTTGCCGAGATGGATACCTCGACAACAGGGGCCAGAATACCGTCGAAGGCGGGATCGTCCGAGGTGACAGTGTGCTGAATGTCCACGACCTCGGCCCCTTCGGGCAGATCGTCGTCAACGGCGGTGACTGCGACTTGTTGAGGCTGGTCAAAATTGTTCGCGTCAAACACCAGTTCAGTTGGCACGACGTCAAGATCAGACCCTGCGGCTATGGTGATCGTGACCGGCTGTTCGGGCGCGACGGACAACGTGACTTCATATGTATCCGCCATGCCCCCTTCATCGGCAGCAAGATCCAGATCATTGACGATGACCGTTGGCGAGGGCGCGGCATCCGTGACGGTGAACCCGGCAGGTTCGACATCGTCAATCCTGGTATTGCTGGTTGTCCAGTTGGCAGGGTCATTGATGGCGGTCTGCAGATCGGCCTTTGTACCGGTAAGCGGGCCGGAATAAACACCGTTATCGGTTTCGGTGAGGGCAATTGCGCTGGTGCCGACGGTCAACCCTGAGGGCAGTGCAGACGTATTCGACGATGTTGCGTCAGGTTCATATCCGTCCCCATTGAAATGAACCGAGGCAACAAAACTGGGCGTGTCGTCATCACCTTGATACGCGTGGATCTGATCGCCGCTGGCCGAAAAGTTTGGCCCGGTAAATGCGGGGTTTATCACTGTACCCGCAGCGATGTTCGCGGGTGCCGTCCAGACGAATATTCCCTCGCTGCTGCGAAACCCGCCGGCTGCGAACCAACCGTTATCAGTGAATTTAATCTCGGTTCCGGCTTCGATGCCTGTCAAAGCAACAAATGTGAACTCGTCGGGATTGTCTGAATTGAACCCGGTAAACGCAATATCACCCGCAGCCAATGTAGTAACCATGTGAGCCTCGCTTTTTGATCTGGTGAATGGATGGCGTGTCGATATGCGACTCGCCTCAATACAACCTAAGGTAGCTTAACCTGACGATGTTAGTTAATTGGTTGTACGGAGCAGGCCTAATACGGCGGAGCTTTGCCGTTTGAAAGCACGGCATCGTTTAGAGTGTATGCTTGGCTGCCGGACCTTTCGCCATCTGAAGCCGGGCATTTCCGCATTTTCGTAGCGTTCGGCTGGTATCGTCATGTGGTTTTACCGACAAATCTGGTGGGATACTTCCGCTGCCGACAAAATCTGATCTGGGTATAATCGTAGCGGGACGAACTAAGCCCTCGTCTAGCAGATTTGTTCAAACTGATGCATCGGTTCAGAGCCGACCTCGGATGCTGCGCAATACTTGCCCCCAGCGGGCCGAAACTCCCGAAAGGGAGAGGGGAAATACTGATTTTTGCTCACACAGCAATTGCTGTTGGAGCATCCACCCGCATATGCGGCAGGCTCTTAGCAGCGTCAAAGCGTGTGTCGCCAGACCGGTCATTCAAAGCGGAGGGGAACCCCGCATCTTAGACAGCGTTTTTACTATAGCCGGGATCGATGGTCAGTAGCGGACAAAGATGTAACCCATATCGTAACATTTACGTTTGTGGCGTGTAAGCAATGAACCGTAGCTTCTCATATGTCTAGTTTCACAGAAATCTCTATTTGCTATTCTTAGATGCGTCGGTTGATCTAAAGACGATGAAAATCGAGATACCGGCATCGACGCATCTTCAGGAACACGGATATCCTGCGTTCAAAATCCTCAGCGCTGTTCGGGTAGGCAAGCAAATGGGCCTGTCCGCAGAATATCTGCTGAATGGCACAGAGTTGGACGAAGCTGCACTTGCGGACACCCGAACGAAAGCTTCGGTGGGTCAGGTGGCGACGGTTTATGCCCGGTTGGTTGAGCAAGGCCACGGTACCGAAACAGCCTTTGAGCCTGGAAGAGCTTTGACGCCTTTTCAATACGGCGCCTTTGGGGTCGCCATTGTTACGGCAACTTGTATGGCCGAGGAGTTTGATCCCGTCTTTCTCTATCCAGAGCTTGAGTCCACGGTGGTACAAATGCGGCTGGAATCTCATGGTGATATGACTCGCCATGTCTTTAGGGACAACGTGCAGGCAACGGGGTTGAATCGCTTTCTCGTCGAGATACAGACGGCTATGGCTGTATCGTTCATGAAAAAGATCAATGGATCAGCATTTCCCATAAAAGAAATTTGGTTCACCTACGACGCCTCGGACGAACAAGAGCGCTATGACGAGATCTTTGGCTGCACACTCCGATTTGGGCAGCCCTACAATGCATGCCTATCTGAAACGTGGATGCTGAAACAGTCGTTTGTCGAAGCGAATGCCTTGACCAATGTCGATATGAACGATTTGTGACGTCGACAGACGATATTTCAAAAGTCGATTGGGTGCTCGGGGATCGCGGTTACGACGCCGGCTGGTTTCGGGATGCCCTGAAAAACAGAGGGATACGCGCGTGCATCCCCGGTCGAAAACAACGTAAGACGCCGGTAATATACGACAAACGAAGATCCAAACGACGAAGCCGCATCGAGATCATGTTTGGCAGGCTCAAGGGTTGGAGGCGTGTAGCAACCCACTATGACCGATGCCCCAAGGTATTCCTCTCTGCCGTCGCACGCAGAAATGAAATTGAATTCACAGGATGGGCTTGGGGCGGTCATCCAAAAAGGCCCGCATGTACATGCGGGCCTTGTCGATTTTTCTAAAGCTTCGTCTCAGAAGATCACAGCTTACTGCGGGATTTCGCCTTCCAAACCTTTAACGTAGAAGTTCATACCCGCCAGTGTGCCGTCATCGGCGGTTTCGCCTTCAGCCAGCCAGTCGCTGCCGTCTTGCTTTTTGATCGGGCCTGTGAAGGGGTGGTATTCACCCGCTGCCATGGCCGCTTTCATCGCCAGTGCTTCCTCTTTGATGTCGGCCGGAACGGCGTCCGAGATCTCACCGATCTCAACCATGCCTTCCTTGATACCGTCCCAGGTGTTCACGGTTTCCCACGACCCATCCATGACCGCTTGAGTACGTGCGATGTAGTAGGGCGCCCAGTTGTCGATGATCGAGGATACGCGCGGCTTGGGGGCATATTCGCTCATGTCCGAGGCCTGACCGAAAGTGATCACGTTGCCTGCCTCTTGTGCGGCCGCCTGCGGCGCGGTCGAGTCGGTGTGCTGCAGGATCACGTCCGCACCTTGTTCGATCAGAACGGTTGCGGCATCTGCCTCTTTCGCCGGGTCGAACCAAGTGTAGGCCCAGATGATCTTGAACTCTACATCCGGGTTCACTTTTTTGGCGTGGATGTAGGCCGAGTTGATGCCGCGGATCACTTCAGGGATTGGGTAGGAGCCAATGTATCCGATGATGTTCGACTCGGTCATTTTACCCGCGATGTGTCCCTGAACGGCGCGGCCTTCGTAGAATCGGGCCGAATAGACGGACACGTTCGGTGCGGTCTTATAGCCGGTCGCGTGCTCGAACTTCACGTTCGGGAATTTCTTGGCCACGTTGATGGTCGGGTCCATGTACCCGAACGAAGTGGTAAAGATCAGATCTGCACCTTCCAGTGCCATCTGCGTCATCACACGTTCCGCGTCCGGGCCTTCGGGAACGGATTCAACAAACACGGTCTCGACCTTGTCGCCGAATTCTTTCTCAACCGCCAGACGGCCTTTGTCGTGTTCATAGGTCCAGCCGCCGTCGCCCACCGGACCGACATAGACAAAGCCTACTTTTGTTTTGTCCTGTGCGACCGCGCCGGTCGCCAGACCCAGCACCATCGCGGCACTGGCAAGAAGTGAAGTGAATTTCATGTGGTTACTCCCCAAGTTGGTTCAATTGGCCCCGTCTAGTGCGAGGCGTGGAAGGTCCGGCCCAGTGAGGCAGGTGCGCTGCTCTTGTCGGCCGAAAGGATCACAAGCACAAGGATCGTGATGATGTAGGGCGACATTGCCAGATACTCGACTGGGATGGCAACGCCTGCGGCCTGCAGATTAAGCTGCAACACCGTGATTCCGCCAAACAAATAAGCACCCAGCAATGCACGCCATGGTTTCCAGCTGGCAAAGACCACCAGCGCAAGAGCGATCCAGCCAACACCGGCGGTCATGCCCTCGGTCCACTGCGGAACGCGGATAAGGCTGATATAGGCTCCACCGAGGCCCGCACAGGCGCCACCAAACAGGATCGCCAGAATGCGGATCTTGATGACCTTGTAGCCCAGGGCGTGTGCGGCGTCGTGGTTTTCACCCACTGCGCGCAGGATCAGACCGACGCGTGTGTATTTCAGCGTGGCCCAGACGGCTGCAACCAGCGCGATGCCCAGATACAGGATCGGATCATGCTGGAACAGGATGGGGCCAATCACAGGAATATCGCTGAGCAACGGGATATGGATATCTCCCATGCTGGGCGGTTTGACACCTACATAGCTTTGACCCATCAGCGCGCTGAAGCCTAGGCCGAACAGGGTAAGTGCAAGACCACTGGCCACCTGGTTCGCCAGCGCAAACTGTGTCAGCAGGACGAACAGCAGGGACAGAACCGCGCCACCAATGGCTGCTGCAATGAACCCCAGCCAGGGTGATCCTGTTTCGACAGATATCGCAAATCCGCTGATTGCGCCGACGATCATCATGCCCTCTACGCCAAGGTTCAGAACACCTGCTTTTTCGACGACAAGCTCTCCGATCGCCGCCAGCAGCAGGGGGGTTGCGGCCACCATAAGCGAGGCGACCAGAAGTACGGGATTGATTTCACCTAGGTCCATGGGTCACGCCACCTCATTACGGGCCGCACGGATGCGGTAGTTGGTCAAAAGATCGAAAGCCAGCAGGAAGAACAGGAGCATGCCCTGAAAGACCTGAATGGCAGCCGCAGGCAGGCCCAACTGGGATTGCGCGATTTCGCCGCCAATATAGGTCAACGCCATCAAGCCACCTGCCAGCAGGATACCCACCGGATGCAGACGGCCCAGAAAGGCCACGATGATCGCGGTAAAGCCGTAGCCCACGTTAAAGTCGATGCTGACCTGACCTGATGGGCCTGCGACCTCGAACATCCCCGCCAACCCGGCCAGGGCACCGGACATGCCCAGACAGAACAGGATCAGACGTGCCGGGTTTACACCCGCGAACTTCGCCGCCCGAGGCGCTTCACCCGTCAGGCGAATGTGGAAGCCCAGCATGTGACGGTTCAGCAGGACATAGGCAAAGATCACAGCGATCAGCGCGGTCACCACACCCCAGTGCATACCCGATCCGGCGATCAACTCAGCGTTATGCGCGCTTTCATAGGATTGCAGGTTGCGCGATCCGGGAAAGCCGAACCCTTCGGGGTTTTTAAGCAGGCCAAGCGAAACCGAAGCCAGCATCTGCTCGGCCACGTAGACCAGCATCAGTGACACGAGGATTTCGTTGGTGCCAAAACGCACCTTTAGGAAGGCCGGGATTGCCGCCCAAAGCCAACCGCCAAATGCGCCGGCGATCACCATGATCGGGAAAACGTAGAACGCATCCAGCGGATAGAAGGCCAGACCTGCTCCGGCACCAAAGATAGCGCCCATGATGTATTGCCCCTCGGCCCCGATATTCCAGATACCTGCACGGAAACCTAAGGACAGGCCAATGGCGATCAGAACCAGCGGCG
The DNA here is from genome assembly GCF_900143525.1 of Ruegeria sp. Alg231-54. Lineage (GTDB taxonomy): Bacteria > Pseudomonadota > Alphaproteobacteria > Rhodobacterales > Rhodobacteraceae > Ruegeria. Next base: position 160,247 of record NZ_FREZ01000002.1, read on the forward strand.
CGCCTTTAACCAGCAATTGTGGACGGTAGTAGAAAGCGAACTCGCCAAACAGCGGCTCCCAGAAAATGGTGCCAATGGCTTGGATCGGGTTCTTGCCCAGAATGGCGAACAGGATGCCGCCGAAAACCATGGTTGCCAGCACGGCCACCAAAGGGGTCGCGTAAGACCACGCTTTGGACGGCTGCGGCCGTTTCTCCAACACAATCATCTGCTCATTCCCCCAGTTTCTTCATCTTTTTGTAAATTTTCCCGCCGAAGGCGGTCCGACGGATTAAACATGGGCCACCTCCATGCCATGCGCGCCGCCCATCATCAGGCCGATTTCGTCGACCGTCAGACCCGTGGTCGTACGCGGAGCGCTGAGCCGCCCTTCATTGAGCGCTGCAAAGCTGTCCGATATCTCCATCAGCTCATCCAGATCTTGCGATATGCAGATGACTGCGGTGCCTTTGGCGGCCAAATCCAGAATGGCCTGACGGATCGAGGCCGCGGCGGCCGCATCCACGCCCCATGTCGGTTGGTTCACAACCAGAACGTCCGGGTTTTGCAGGACTTCGCGCCCAATGACGAATTTCTGTAGGTTGCCCCCTGACAGAGATCGTGCTGCGTTTTCTGGCCCCGGTGTGCGGACGTCAAAGGCACTGATGATCTTTTCGGCAAAACTCTTGGTTTCTGCCCATTTGAGGAACCCGTTGTTCTCAAGTCCTTCCCGGACCGATCCAGTCAGCAAAGCGTTTTCGGTCAGGCTCATGTCAGGGGCGGCCGCATGTCCCAACCGCTCTTCCGGAGCGGTCAGAACGCCCAGCTTGCGGCGCGCGGTCGGCCCCAGTTTTCCGATCGGCTGGCCGTTGAACTTAATCGCGTCGGGTGCTGTGGTGATCTCGCCCGACAGAACGCCCAACAATTCGTCCTGGCCGTTGCCCGCGACACCGCCGACGCCCAGAACTTCGCCCTTACGGACGGTCATGTGGACATTCTTCAATGCGGTACCGAACTCGGATGGTGATGGAACTGACAAACCGCTGACATCCAGGGCGACCTCACCGAACTCACGCCCCGAACGCTCAGGTGTTTGCAGGGTCGAACCCACCATCATCTCGGCCATATCCCGCGCGGAGGTCTCAGCGGGAACGCATTCGCCGACATTCTTACCCAAACGCAGGATTGTGGCGTGGTCGCACAGTGTGCGGATTTCTTCCAGCTTGTGCGAGATATACAGGATCGAAGTACCTTCGGACCGCAATTTGTTCAGCGTTTCAAACAGAATGTCGACTTCCTGAGGTGTCAGAACCGATGTCGGCTCATCCATGATCAGCAGCTTCGGATCCTGTAACAGGCAGCGGATGATTTCGACCCGCTGACGCTCACCCGCGGACAGATCGCCGACGGTGCGATAGGGATCCAGTGGCAGACCGTAAGTTTCCGAAACTTCGCGAATACGCGCCGCCAGATCGCCCATGGCTGGCGGGTTTTCCATCCCCAAGGCGATGTTTTCGGCCACGTTCAATGCGTCGAACAACGAGAAGTGCTGGAACACCATCGCGATCCCGTCCGCCCGTGCGGCACGGGGTTCGGGTGGCGCGAAGGCTTGTCCGCGCAGCAGCATGGTGCCGCTGTCGGGCTTTACCAAACCGTAGATCATTTTGACCAACGTGGATTTGCCGGCGCCGTTTTCGCCAAGCAGAGCGTGAACTTCGCCCTCACCGATGTCAAAGGACACCTGATCATTGGCCACGACGCCGGGATAGGCTTTAGTCAGCCCTTGTAAGCTTAGAAGTGGAGTGGTCACGCGCTCAGGTCCTTCTTTATTTCGTATTGCCGGGCAGGGCGCAGGATCTGCACCGCGACACCAACTGCGATCATCTGCGGGTGTTTACCCAAGGCTGGATCTCCGATTGGGCAGGTGATCCGGCCAATCCGCTCGGGCGCATGTCCCAAAGCGGCCAGCCGGGATCGGAACCGCGCCCATTTCGTAGCCGAGCCAATCAGGCCCGCAAAGCGGAAATCATGCAAAAGCAACCTGTTGCACAGCTCCAGGTCCAGATTGTGTGAATAAGTAAGCACAAGGTGCTCGGCATCACGCGGCGCATGGCGAACCAGCTCGGCCGGTTTGCTTGCCGGAACGACGGTTACGCCTGCGGGCACCGCTTCGGGAAAACGCTCAGGCCCGGTATCGACCCAGGTGATTGACAGATCAGGCAATGGGGATAGAACGTCAACCAGAGCCCGGCCAACGTGACCGGCACCCCATATCCACAGATTGCGCGCCGGTTCGTGAACGGGTTCGACCATCCAGCCGTCAATCAGCTGCGGTTCGGGCGCAACACCTTGACCGCGGGCCTGCGACAACAGTCGCTTGACCGAAAGCGGCATCTCACCGCCCGAAGCCGAGCGCGCAATGACTGCATCATCCAGCCGGTCGACGGCCGCAAGATCGTAGATTTCACTCAGCAGAGTTACTGCACCGCCACAACACTGGCCCATATCCGGGCCGAGGGCATGGTGCGTTTGGCGCATGGGCGCTGCTTGGGATCGAGCTGCTTCAGCCGCCTGATACTCCAACGTGCCACCGCCGATGGTGCCCGACTGCCCGTTCTCCCAAACAAGCATTGCAGCGCCAACTTCACGGGGGGATGACCCCTTGATCCCGGCGATAACCACCCGGGTCACCTTGCCGTGGGTTTTGACCGCCTCCCTCAAAGCCTCTCGATCAAATCCCATCAGGTCTCTCCCTTTACCCGCTGGACACCCTTCCAGACTTCTTCAGCCGTGGCGGGTGCATCCAGTGCCGGATAGCTGTCCCCGCAGGCCGCCACCGCATTCGACAGGGCAAGCCACGCGGAAATACCCAGCATGAACGGCGGCTCTCCGACCGCTTTTGAGCGATAGATCGTGTCCTCGCGGTTTTCACCGCTCCAGAGCGCGACATTGAAAACATCAGGCCGGTCCGAGCAAGCGGGGATCTTGTAGGTCGACGGCGCATGCGTGCGCAGATTGCCCTTGCCGTCCCAGACAAGTTCTTCAGTGGTCAGCCATCCCGCACCCTGTACGTATGCGCCTTCGACCTGCCCAATATCCAGCGCCGGGTTCAGCGACGCGCCTGCATCATGCAGGATATCCGTCCGCAAAATGCGGTTCTCGCCTGTCAGTGTATCGATCGCGACTTCGGTAATCGACGCGCCGTAGGCGAAATAAAAGAACGGACGCCCCCGGCCTTTGATCCGGTCCCACTCGATCTTGGGTGTCTTATAAAACCCGGTCGCAGACAGGCTGACCCGGCCCTGATAAACCAGCGCAGCTGCTTCTGAGAATGTGTAGCGCTCTTCGCCGACCGAGACGTGGCCATCAGAGAACGTCACAGTCGAGGGATCCGCCTGATGCCGATGCGCTAGATAGTCGGCCATCCGGTCGCGGATCGTGTCGCAGGCTGCTTTGACCGCCATGCCGTTAAGGTCACTGCCCGAGGACGCGGCGGTGGCAGATGTGTTAGGCACCTTGGCGGTGTCCGTCGCGGTGATTTTCACCATCTCCAACGGAATACCAAAGCGGGACGCGGCCACCTGCGCTACCTTTTGGAACAGACCTTGCCCCATCTCGGTACCGCCATGGTTCAGGTGGACCGAACCGTCCTGATACACATGCACCAGCGCCCCCGCCTGGTTCAGGTGGGTCAGCGTGAAAGAAATACCGAACTTGACCGGAGAAAAGCCGATGCCTTTCTTGATCACGCTGTTCTCGGCGTTCCACTTCTGGATGGCTGCCTTGCGTGCGGTGTAGTCGCTGGATTGTAGCAACTTTGCAGTCATGCCGTGCAGTTCGAAGTCGCTGACCTCCATCCCGTACGGCGTGGTGTTGCCACCTGCGGGCAAGGGACGCACCGGGGCGTTGCCCATCTCAACCGCGCCTCGGCTGGTCAGGTCCTCGTGCGGGTCAGGATGGCCCAGCGGTTTTTCAGCGACCACGGGATCCGCAACAACATGCGCCGGCTCATAGTAGTTCCGGCGACGCAATTCGATCGGGTCCATGCCCAATTCATACGCGGCGTGATCCATGACTCGCTCGATCCCGACCATGCCCTGAGGTCCGCCGAACCCGCGATAGGCCGTGGCGGATTGGGTGTTGGTCTTCAGCCGATGGCTTTCGATCCGGGCATTCGGCAGCAGATAGGCATTGTCCGAATGCAGCATCGCACGGTCCGCGACGGGCAGGGACAGGTCCTGTGCCCAACCACAAATCGCATGATGCAGGAATGAAACGCCTTGGATGTGGCCGTTCTCATCAAACCCGGCCTTATATGCAATCCGGAACGCGTGGCGCTTGCCGGTAATGATCATGTCATCATCGCGGTCATAACGCATCTTGCAGGCCTTGCCTGTCGCACGCGCTGCGATAGCGCAGGAAACAGCCAAAGCGTTGCCCTGACTTTCCTTGCCGCCAAAGCCGCCGCCCATACGGCGCGTTTCAACGCGAACGGCGTGCATCGGAACACCCAGAGCGTCCGCTACTTTGTGCTGAATCTCGGTCGGGTGCTGGGTCGAGCTATGCACCAACATATCCGCGCCCTCATTGGGCACGGCCAGTGCAGCCTGACCTTCCAGATAGAAATGCTCCTGACCGCCAAGCTCGAATCCACCTTCGATCACATGCGCCGAACCCGCAATGGCCGCATCCGCATCGCCCTTGGCGTAGATGCGCGGACCGTCCTCGAACCGACTGTCTGCGGCAAGCGCCTCTTCAACCGTCAGGATTGGGGTCTCTTCGGCATAATCGATCTGGCCCAAACGCGCCGCTTTCCGCGCGGCAAGGTGGCTGGTCGCAATGACGAGGAAAACGGGCTGCCCGATATAGTGCACCGTGCCATCAGACAGCAGAGGTTCATCATGGATCGACGGTGAGACGTCATTGGCAAATGGCAGATCGTCGGCTGTCATCACCATGACGACACCTTCAGCGGCCTTCACCGCCGACAGGTCCATCGTGCTGATCTTACCCTTGGCAATCGGGCTAATGCCAAAGGCCAGATGCAACGACCCTTTGGGCGTCGGAATGTCATCCACATACCGTGCGGTTCCCGCGACATGCAGTGGCGCCGCGTCATGGGGGAGGGGTTTGGTCACGCTCATGCGGACACCTCCAATACATTTGTCACTTCGCCTTGATCCTCAAGGAAATATCGTTCGAGCAGCGCTTTGGCGGTCTGTAGCCGATAGTTGGCCGATGCGCGCATGTCCGTCATCGGGGTGAAATCACTGTCGAAGGCCGGAATAGCGGACCGAACAGTCTCATGCGTCCATGGCTTGCCAACCAGCGCGGCTTCGACATTTGAAGCCCGTTTGGGAGTTCCGGCCATACCACCAAAGGCAATACGGGCATCAGCAACCATACCGTCCGAAACAGAGATGTTGAAACACCCACACACGGCCGAGATATCCTGATCGAACCGTTTGCTGAGTTTGTAGGCCTTCAAACGATCCGCCTGACGCGGAAAACTTACGGATTCGACAAACTCGCCAGGTGTCCGGTCTTGTTTGCCGTAGTCGATAAAGAAGTCCTCCAATGCGACCGAGCGACGTTCGTCGCCCTTGCGCAGATGTAGTGTCGCGCCCAGGGCGATCAGTGCAGGAGGATTGTCTCCGATGGGCGAGCCGTTTGCGATATTTCCGCCCACGGTGGCCGCGTGCCGCACCTGAACGCTGGCGTAGCGCCGGATCATTTCGGCGTAAGACGGGTGCAGGTCCGCCAGTGCTTCGCCCATCCGGTTCATATCGACCATCGCGCCGAACAGAACCTCGTCATCCGTGATGGTGATCTCTTTCAGATCATCACAGCGGTTCAGAAAAATCACTGGGTCGAGGTCACGCAGTTGCTTGGTCACCCAAAGCCCAACGTCCGTCGCGCCGGCGACCAGAGTGGCGTCCGGGTGTTCCGCGTAGATTTTGGCCAATTCATCCGAAGACTCCGGCAACATCTGCGATGTGACCCGCGTGGCGACTGGCTTGTCTTTCACCCAAACCGGCACGGGAACTTCTTCGGTAGCCTTGGCGGCGCGAATGATCGGCGCGTAGCCGGTGCAGCGGCACAGGTTGCCAGCAAGCTGAGTGTCGTGATCCGTCGCGCCATTTGCATGACTTGCCACCATCGACATGACGAAACCGGGGGTGCAGAAGCCACATTGCGAGCCGTGCAGATCCACCATCGCCTGCTGGGCTGGGTGCGCCTCGCCGTTGGGGCCACTGGCGCCTTCGACCGTGCGAACCGCCTTACCATGCAGTTGAGGCAGAAACAGGATGCAGGAATTCAGCGCCTTGTGGCCACCTTCATCCGTCACCATGACAGTGCATGCCCCGCAATCGCCTTCGTTGCAGCCTTCTTTGGTGCCGGTCAGGCCGCGATCCTCACGCAGCCAATCCAGCAGGGTCGCTGTCGGATTGACATCCGCCAGTTCCACTGTCTCTCCGTTCAGAAGAAACGTGATATTCATTCGAGAAACCCGTCGCCTTACCCGGTTGCGCCCTTGCGTGCCCCCCTTCGATGCGACGTAGAAAGAGTAGCGGGCGGATAGCTTGCCATCTGATGTTAGAAACAGCGCAGGTTGTCTGGCAAGAAAAACTACCTATGTGATACACCATTGAGCACTGACGCTGCGTGATTGTTATCTTCGTTTAGAGATCACCTGATTGAAACTAAAGCGTTTTTTGTCTTTGGCTGCTGTCGGGCTCCGAAGCACCTTCTGGAAAAGCCGAATAATCGAAGCCCATCTTTTTGGCAATCCAAAGCCAAGGTTCCTGCTTTTGCCGGGCGCGCGGCTGGGATAGCGTGGCAGTCATGAGCAGTACTCCTCGATTCATTCACCTCCGTGTTCACACCGAATATTCCCTGCTGGAAGGCGCCGTGCGGCTGAAAAAGCTGCCCGGTCTGTGTGATAAGATGGATATGCCCGCCGTCGCTGTGACGGATACTAACAGCATGTTCTCGGCTTTGGAGTTTTCGGTCACCGCCAGCGGGGCCGGAGTGCAGCCGATCATGGGTTGTCAGGTTGACCTGACCTATGTGCAGGCGCAACCGGGCGAAAAGCCCAAAACACCCGCGCCGGTGGTTTTGCTTGCCCAGTCCGAGGTCGGGTATGAGAACCTGATGAAGCTCAGCTCGTGCCTTTATGTGGACAAGGGCGGGCAGTTGCCGCAGGTGACTTTGGAAGAGCTTGCGGACCGATCTGACGGGTTGATCTGCTTGTCCGGTGGGCCGGATGGACCGATTGGGATGTTGTTGCAGCAAGGTCAACGCCCCGCAGCTGAGGCCTTGGTAGACCGGTTGTCAGCGATGTTCCCCGATCGCCTCTATATCGAACTCCAGCGTCATCCGGGTGAGGGCGGTCAACCCGAGGTCGAACGTCTGACCGAGCGTGGCCATGTGGAAATGGCATATGCCAAGAACCTTCCTCTGGTCGCCACCAATGACGTCTATTTCCCGACCACAGATATGTACGAAGCGCACGATGCGCTGATCTGTATCTCGGAGGGGGCCTATGTCGATCAGCAAGAAGGCCGCCGCCGCCTGACCGCGCAGCACTATTTCAAGTCGCAGCAGGAGATGGCGACGTTGTTCGCCGACTTGCCTGAGGCAATTGAGAACACCGTTGAGATTGCCAAGCGCTGCGCGTTCATGGCCTATCGCCGCGATCCGATCCTGCCGAAATTCGCTGATGACGAGGTTGCCGAACTGCGCCGTATTGCAAATGATGGTTTGCAGAAACGTCTGGCTGTTATCCCGCACGCAGTGACGCCCGAAGAATATCAAGAGCGTCTGGATTTCGAGCTCGACATCATCGAAGGCATGGGGTTCCCCGGCTACTTCCTGATTGTTGCCGATTTTATTCAGTGGTCCAAGGATCACGATATCCCGGTCGGGCCGGGTCGGGGCTCGGGCGCGGGATCTTTGGTGGCCTATGCGCTAACGATTACTGATCTTGATCCGCTGCGCTATTCGCTGCTTTTCGAACGGTTCCTGAACCCGGAACGGGTTTCGATGCCGGACTTCGATATCGACTTTTGCATGGACCGCCGGGAAGAGGTGATCCGCTACGTGCAGCAGAAATACGGCCGCGACAAGGTGGGGCAGATCATCACCTTTGGTGCGTTGCTGTCGAAAGCTGCCGTGCGCGACATTGGGCGCGTTCTGCAGATGCCATACGGGCAGGTGGATCGCCTGTCCAAGATGATCCCGGTGGAAGGCGTCAAACCCGTTTCCATCGAAAAGGCGCTGAAAGACGAACCCCGTCTGCGCGAAGAGGCGCGCAACGAAGAGGTTGTGGGCCGCCTGCTGACTTATGGCCAGCAGGTCGAGGGGTTATTGCGAAACGCGTCGACCCACGCGGCGGGAGTGGTTATCGGAGACCGCCCGCTGGATGCGCTGGTGCCGCTGTATCAGGACCCGCGATCCGACATGCCGGCCACTCAGTTCAACATGAAATGGGTGGAACAGGCCGGGCTGGTTAAGTTCGACTTTCTTGGTCTGAAGACGCTGACGGTGATCCAGAACGCGATGGATCTGATCTTCAAATCTGATCGCCCGTTGCATGTCGCTGCTGATGGTACGGAGCTTTACGAACCCGCTGAAGGGGCGGAAAACCAGATCAACGCCATCCCGCTGGATGATGAGGCAACGTACAAACTTTATTCGGCGGCCAAGACGGTGGCGGTGTTCCAGGTGGAATCCTCGGGCATGATGGATGCGCTCAAGCGCATGAAGCCCGACTGTATCGAAGATATCATTGCCCTCGTCGCGCTCTACCGACCTGGCCCCATGGAGAACATCCCCAAGTTCTGTGAGGTCAAGAACAAGCTGAGCGAACGGGACACGCTGCACCCATCCATCGATCATATCCTGGACGAGACTCAAGGTATCATCGTCTATCAGGAACAGGTGATGCAGATCGCCCAGGAAATGGCAGGCTACAGCCTTGGTGGTGCGGATTTGCTGCGCCGCGCGATGGGTAAGAAAATCCAGGAGGCAATGGACGCAGAGCGGCCCAAGTTCCTCAAGGGTGCTGCTGAGAACGATGTGGATGAGGCCAAGGCGACCGAGGTTTGGAACCTGCTGGATAAATTCGCCAACTACGGGTTCAACAAATCCCACGCTGCCGCCTATGCGGTTGTCAGCTATCAGACAGGTTGGCTGAAGGCGAACCACCCGGTCGAGTTCATGGCCGGTGTCATGAACTGCGATATCCACCTGACCGACAAGCTGGCCGTATACTTCGAAGAGGTCCGTAAGGGGCTGGAACTGCCTTATGTACCGCCTTGCGTGAACCGGTCGCTGTCGACATTCGACGTGGTGGACGGGCATCTGGTCTATGCGCTGGGCGCGCTAAAGAATGTGGGTGTCGAAGCGATGAACCTTGTGGTCGCTGGTCGCGAAGGCAAGCCGTTCGTGAACCTGTTCGACTTTGCCCGCAAGGTTGATCTGAAGAGGGTCGGCAAGCGCCCGCTTGAGATGATGGCGCGGGCAGGGGCCTTCGATCAGCTCGACAAGAACCGCCGTCGCGTTTTCGAAAGCCTCGATCCGCTGGTGCAGTATTCGGCCGCCATCCATGACCAGAAGAACTCGAACCAGGTGTCGCTTTTTGGCGAGGCGGGCGATGACCTGCCCGAACCGCGCCTGTCGCCTTCGCCAGACTGGCTGCCGGCGGAACGTCTGAGCGAAGAATTCAAAGCCATCGGTTTTTACCTGTCGGGCCATCCGTTGGACGACTATATGCCCGCGCTGAAGCGAAAGCAGGTTCTGACGCTGGATGAGGTGACCGAAAAAGCACGCTCTGGCCCCTTTATCGCCAAAATGGCTGGTGTTGTTGCCGGACGGCAAGAGCGTAAATCCGCGCGTGGAAACCGGTTCGCCTTTGCGCAATTGTCGGATCCGACGGGCGCTTACGAGGTCACTCTGTTTTCAGAAACGCTCGAAAAGTCACGCGAGTATCTGGAAACCGGAGCGCAGGTGGTGCTGACCGCCGAAGCGACGATGGAAGCCGACCAGCTCAAGCTGCTGGGGCGCTCGGTCGGCCCTGCGGATTCCGTGGTGGCAGAAGCCGGGGCGACGGGGCTGCGTATCTTTGTTGACGAAGCGCAAGCGGTGCCAACCGTAGCAAAAGTTCTTGAGGATGCCGCAACTGCCACCAAAGGCGCGGCGCGCGGGCCGATCCAATTGTTGTTGCTCGACCCAAGTCTGCCGGGTGATGTCGAAATGGATCTGGGCGTTGAGTTTCCGATCAACCCGCAGATCAAAGGCGCGATAAAATCGCTGGAAGGTATTCTGTCCGTCGAAGAGATCTGACCTCTCTTTGTTGCCAGACAGTTAGCACCCCGCTAGGCTGACCCAACAGAGATGTCTTTGGGTCATGCCGCAGGAGGGTGTTGATATGACAATTGCAGGTCTCAATTTCAGAAGAGTTTTGTTCGGGGCGGCGGCATCGCTGGCCTTGGTTGCAGCCTCGGTCGCGTCGGCGGACGACAAGAAGAAAAAGAAGACCCTTGAGGGCGCGCTGATCGGCGCAGGTGTTGGAGCGATTGTCGGTGACGGAAAAGGCGCAGCGATTGGTGGCGTGGCCGGAGCCATTATTGGACATAACTGGAAGTGATTGTGATGCGTTATTTTAAACTCAAAATGTCCGCTTGCGCCGCAATCCTGGCGGCTCCGTGTGTGGCTGCGGCCGATGAGGCGGCTGAGCAGATGGTACAGGATGCATTGCCCGTCATGCACTATACGTGCGCCTCGATTGCAGAAGAAGCGGATGGCGACGAAGCCTTTGTTGTGACTGTTGTTGGAAAGATGACTGCCTTATCTCTCCACAATCGCCAGATCAATATCGAAGATCATGCAGCCACGGATGAGGAGAAAGCCCAACTGCGTGAGGCGTTCATAGCCGCGCTGTCGGAAGGATGTGCAGCAGATAAGGATGCCCTATTGGGTGGCGTGGTCGACAACGCGGTCAAAACGTCGCTGGGGCTCTAAGTCATCAATAATGCGGCGGGCGTTCATCGCCCAAAACGATCCCGCCCGAGCCTTCCTGCGACCGTTCGCCTTCGCGGCGCATCAGCATTTCGACACGGCGTGTCAAACGATCAATCTCGTCCTGTTGGCGGGTGACGACCGAGTTGAGGTCTTCGACCGTACGGGCAAGATGGGCGATCTGCTCTTCCAGATGCTGCATGGGGGACTCCTGTGTCTTAGGCCGGTCATAGCGACCCGGACAGCGCATGGCCAGCGAAAGCGCGCCTTGCCCCGATGCAGGCCATGGGATAGACCGCGCGCGGAACAAGGCAACTCCCAAGGACGTCCAACATGGCCAAGCCCAAGAAACAGCCCCGCCCCAAGGCCGTAACGCCAAAAGGGTTCCGCGACTATTTCGGCCAGGAAGTCACGCAGCGCACCGAGATGCTGCGGGCTATTGCGGATGTCTATCATCGTTACGGGTTTGACGCCCTCGAAAGCAGCGCGGTTGAAACCGTCGAGGCGCTGGGCAAATTCCTGCCCGACGTAGATCGCCCGAACGAAGGTGTGTTCGCGTGGCAGGAAGTCGACGAGAATGACAAGGGCGACTGGATGGCCCTGCGCTATGACCTAACCGCGCCTTTGGCCCGGGTTTACGCGCAGCACCGCAACGATCTGCCGACGCCTTATCGTCGTTATGCGATGGGACCAGTCTGGCGGAACGAAAAGCCGGGGCCGGGGCGCTATCGCCAGTTTTATCAATGCGATGCGGATACGGTGGGCACGGCCTCGATGGCCGCTGACGCCGAGATTTGCGCGATGCTGTCGGACACGCTTGAGACCGTCGGCATTCCGCGCGGCGATTATCTTGTGCGGGTCAACAACCGCAAGGTTCTGAACGGCGTGCTTGAGGCGATGGGGCTTGGCGAAGACGTCGCTGCCCGCGACAACGTTCTGCGCACCATCGACAAGTTCGACAAAGTCGGCGAGCAGGGCGTGCGAGAGCTGCTGACCAAAGGCCGTCTGGACGCCTCTGGCGCGTTTATCGACGGTGTTGGTCTTAGCGAGGATCAGGCTGAGCCGGTGATCGCGTTTCTGACCTCCAAGGCCGCGGAAACCGCCGGAACATTGGCCAACTTGCGCGCCGCCGTAGGCGACAGCAAGATCGGCGCGGACGGGATCGCCGAGTTGGAACAGATCGGCACCTTGTTGGATGCGGGCGGATACGGCGCGGACCGGATCGAGATTGACCCTTCGGTCGTGCGCGGTCTGGGTTACTATACCGGGCCGGTTTATGAGGCCGAGCTGACCTTTGAGATTTTCGATGAGAAAGGCCGCAAGCGGCAATTCGGATCGGTTTCGGGTGGTGGTCGCTATGACGATCTGGTCAAACGCTTCACCGGGCAGGAAGTTCCGGCGACCGGCGTCTCCATCGGTGTCGACCGTCTGCTGGCTGCCCTGCGCGAAAAGGGCAGGATAGCCGCGCAGGCTACGGGTCCTGTAGTCGTGACCGTTATGGATCGCGACCGGATGGCCGATTATCAGGCGATGGTGACGGAGTTACGTAATGCGGGTATCCGGGCCGAGGTCTACTTGGGTAACCCGAAGAACTTCGGAAACCAACTGAAGTATGCGGACAAGCGGAACTCTCCGATTGCAGTGATCGAAGGTGGTGATGAAAAGGCCAATGGGATCGTGCAGATCAAGGATCTGATCCTTGGTGCGAAACTGGCAAAAGATGCATCTCTTGCTGAATGGCGTGAAAATCCATCGCAAATCACGGCCAAACGGAGCGAGTTGGTTGCGACAATCCATGCTCTACTCGAAAACCCCGGGCAAGTTCGAAATGAAGATGGATCAGTAGCTTTGCCGAACCAGTCCTTTGAAGGCAATTGATGATGCCGAACCGTTCTCAGATACAGGCCCGCGCAGCGATGATGCGTGTCCGGTTCGAGGCCGCAGGCGGTCAGGTCGTTGATACTCCGCTGCTGCAACCGGCCGAAACTCTGCTCGACCTCTACGGTGAGGACATCCGCGCGCGCGCCTATGTGACTTCGGATGCTTTGCGTGGCGAGCAGATGCTGCGCCCAGATTTCACCCTACCGGTCGTGCAGATGCACATGACCGACGGGGCCGAGCCAGCACGCTATACCTATTCAGGCGAAGTCTTTCGTCGGCAAGAGCAAGACCCGGATCGGTCCAACGAATACATTCAGGTCGGATATGAAGTTTTCGATCGCAATGATCCCGCCGGGGCCGATGCCGAGGTGTTTTCGCTGTTTGCCCTGCAATTGCGAGGGCTGCCCTTGCGCGCGGCGACCGGTGACATCGGCATCCTGACGGCGGCTGTCCAGGGGCTGCGCACTACGGATCGGCGCAAGGCCGCGCTGATGCGCCACCTGTGGCGTCCACGTCGGTTCCGCGTGCTGCTGGACCGGTTCGCCGGGCGAAAGCCCGAGCCGGAGCACCGCACAATACTTTTGGAGGCCGCAGACCCGATGGGGTTTGACTTTCCTATGATCGGAAAACGCCGCGCTGCCGAGATTGAGGCGCGCATCGACGCGTTGCGCGAAGATCTTGAGACGCCGCCGATTTCTGACAACGAACTTGCAGGCCTGGAATCTCTGCTGACCGTTCGGGAAACCATGCCCTTCGCTTTGGAGCAGTTGCGGGATGTGGCCGTCGACCTGCCTCAGATTACCCCGGCGCTGGACAGGCTCGAGGCAAGAATTGCTGCCCTGCAGGCGCGTGGTGTTGATGTGAGCCGGCTGGATTTCGAGGCTGCCTATGGGCGTACGTCGATGGAGTATTACGACGGATTTGTCTTTGGGTTTTATGCCGAAGGTCGCCCCGATTTGCCTCCGATTGCCACCGGCGGGCGTTACGATGCGCTGACGCGACAACTGGGCAATGGGGCCGAAATTCCAGCTGTTGGGGGCGTGTTGCGTCCCGACCTGATGCTCGAAGTCGAGGAGGCCGCGCAATGACCCTGAAACTAGGCGTGCCCTCGAAGGGCCGATTGATGGAGAAGACCTTCTCGTGGTTTGAAAAGCGTGGCATCACATTGTCACGCAGCGGATCAGACCGGGAATATGCCGGTAAGGTTGAAGGGATCGACGGGGTCTCGCTGATCCTGCTGTCCGCCGGGGAAATCCCCCGCGAACTGGCCGCGGGGCGCATTCATCTGGGCGTTACCGGAACCGATCTGGTACATGAGAAGCTGCCACGCTGGGAGCAACAGATTGAAGAGATTGCGCCGCTTGGTTTCGGCAAAGCAGATCTGATCATTGCGACCCCTGCCTGTTGGGTCGATGTCGAAACCCTGGACGATCTCGATGCTGCCGCGGCAGCGTTTCGCAAAACCCACGGGCACCGGTTGCGGATTGCGACCAAATACCACCGATTGGTGCGCGAGTTTCTGACGGACGCGGGGGTTGCAGATTACACGCTGGTGGACAGCCAGGGCGCAACCGAAGGCACTGTGATGAACGAAACCGCCGAGGCGATTGCAGATATCACCTCGACAGGTGAGACATTGCGCGCAAACCACCTAAAAATCCTGTCGGACGGCTTGATCCTGCAATCACAGGCCACGCTGTGGCGTAGTCGGGTTGCCAGCTATGGTGTGGGTGAAAAAGAGGTTCTTTCCGAATTGCTTGACCGGCTGAGCTGATTACAGCACGCCGATGTCCGCCAACGCGCGATTCAGATCGTCGGGCAGAGAATCATCCTCGGCCCGTCCTTTGGGAAGATCGGCAGGCGTATCTTCGGGTTTAAGGTATCGCCACCCTTGGAACGGGCGTTTCAGAGCGTTCTGTGTGCGGTGCACCTCAGGGTCCAGCACGATGGCGCAGCGGCGGATACCGTCCTCGCCGCGCACTTCGTCCAGCCGCAGGATCTTCTGGCGGCACTGTACGACACCCTTGATCACCCAATAGATTGATCCGCCGTTCAGAATCTCCGCCTCGCGCTTGGGCCACATGCGGGTGACGTGGCGCGGCAAGCCGTCTTCATAAAGGGGCTTGCGGCTGTCCTGCCATTCCATCAGCGTGTCGACGCTTTCCGATCCGACCGATAGTTTTATGAGGTTTACGAATTTATCCACAGCTTTCCCACAGAGTCGTCCCAAGACCGTCTATACATTGTAGCTCAAGAAAGTCTGTCATCAAGGTGTTGTGGTGAAGGTGTGATCTGGGATAATCTGGATACCTCTTTCAGAACAGGGAATCACCAATGAGCCGCTTTGCCGCCCCCATCGCCGAGCAGATCTGGGACATGAAATATCGTTTCAAACAGGCCGATGGCACTCCCATTGACCAAACGGTTGAGGACAGCTGGCGGCGTATCGCTCGCGATCTTGCGCAGGTCGAAAAAGACCCGGCGCATTGGGAGCGGAAGTTCTTCGAAGCGCTGGAAGATTTCAAATACCTGCCTGCTGGCCGTATCACCGCTGGCGCAGGCACTGCGCGACGTGTGACGCTGTTTAACTGCTTTGTCATGGGCACGGTGCCGGACAGCATGGGCGGTATCTTCGATATGCTGAAAGAGGCCGCGCTGACCATGCAGCAGGGTGGGGGGATCGGCTATGATTTCTCGACCATCCGCCCACGTGGCGCTGATGTACATGGTGTAGCAGCGGACGCATCGGGGCCTCTGAGCTTTATGGATGTATGGGATGCGATGTGCCGCACCATCATGTCCGCAGGTTCGCGCCGGGGTGCGATGATGGCGACCATGCGCTGTGACCACCCGGATATCGAACAATTCATCACGGCCAAGTCCGACCCTGCACGCCTGCGCATGTTCAACATGTCGGTGCTTGTCACCGATCCCTTTATGGAAGCTGTCAAAGCCGATGGCCCGTGGGAGCTGGTGTTCGACGGCAAGGTTTACCACACCGTTCAGGCGCGTGATCTGTGGAACAAGATCATGCAGGCCACCTATGACTATGCCGAACCGGGTGTGATTTTCATCGACCGGATCAACAAAGCCAACAACCTCAGCTATGCCGAAACCATCGCGGCGACAAACCCGTGTGGCGAGCAGCCTTTGCCGCCTTATGGCGCGTGCCTGCTGGGTTCGATCAACCTTGCCCGTCTTGTGGCAGAGCCGTTCGAAGATGCGGCCCATCTGAATGAGGCTGCCCTGCAAGAGCTGGTCGCGACAGCCGTCCGCATGATGGACAACGTTGTCGAAGCGTCGAAGTTCCCGCTGCCGGAACAGGCCGCCGAGGCGCAGGCCAAGCGCCGTATCGGGCTGGGCGTGACCGGACTGGCGGATGCTCTGCTGATGCTGGGTCTGCGCTATGGATCGGACGAGGGCGCGCGTCAGACCGAGCTCTGGTTGAAAGCGATTGCGCGCGCCGCGTATCTGGCGTCGGTCGACTTGGCGAAGGAAAAAGGGGCGTTCCCCTTGTTTGATGCCGAGAAATACCTAGAAAGCGGCACGATGCAGCAGATGGACGACGACGTTCGCGACGCCATTCGCGAGCACGGCATCCGCAACGCTTTGCTTACGTCGATTGCGCCGACGGGGACAATTTCTCTATATGCGGGGAATGTGTCGTCAGGGATCGAGCCGGTCTTTGCCTATGCCTATACGCGGAAGGTCCTGCAAAAGGATGGCTCGCGCACTGAAGAAGAGGTCGTGGACTACGCCGTGCAGATGTGGCGCGACAAATTTGGCGATAAAGAGCTGCCAGACTATTTCGTCAACGCACAGACGCTGTCCCCGTCCGATCACGTCAAGATGCAAGCCGCGGCGCAGAAATGGATCGACAGCTCGATCTCGAAGACGATCAACTGCCCCGAGGACATCAGCTTTGACGCATTCAAAGATGTCTACATGCAGGCCTGGGATCAAGGGTGCAAAGGGTGCACGACTTATCGTCCGAACGATGTGACTGGGTCCGTCCTGACCGTGTCAGAAAGCGAAGACAAAGCGCCGGGTGAAAGTGCAAGCGCACCGCATGAAATTGACGGTGGCGACGTGATCTATATGTCGGAGCCGCTGGATCGCCCACAATCTCTGGAAGGGTCGACCTATAAGTTGAAGTGGCCCGACAGCGAACATGCGATTTACCTGACGATCAATGACATTGTCATTGGTGGCCGTCGCCGTCCGTTCGAAGTGTTCATCAACTCGAAGAACATGGAGCATTACGCCTGGACGCTGGCGCTGACCCGCATGATCTCGGCCGTATTCCGCCGGGGTGGGGATGTGTCTTTTGTGGTGGAAGAACTAAAAGCGGTATTCGACCCGCGCGGTGGTGCTTGGGTTCAGGGCAAGTATATCCCGTCGATCTTGGCCGCAATTGGTGGCGTGATCGAACAGCACATGATCAATATCGGCTTTCTTGAGGGCGAGGGCATGGCGCTCAAATCCGACCCCCAGGCGCAGGTCGTCAACATGGACGCGCCACGCGGCAAAGCCTGCCCATCCTGCGGCCAGTACGACATGGTGATGATCGAGGGCTGCATGACCTGCCGCAGCTGCGGTCATTCAAAATGTGGCTGATGTCGTGAAATCCAGCGTCGGTTTCAAATTGGTCTGACCAAAGAAGTGCCAAGCCTGTGTTGAGCAGGTTTGGCATTTTTTTGAAAGCCCAACAGCACGCAGGCCAAGGACGAACGGGACGTAGCGTATTGAAGGTCGTAATTCATCAAGGTTTCCATAAAACGGGCACAACGACCCTGCAAAAGACGCTCTCGAAAAATCGGGAATACCTGAAAGATCGCGTGAATGTTCTATTGCCTGATGACTTACAAGAAGCCAGCCTGGCTGCACGGCGGTATGCGATCGCCCCCAAGGATCGCACCCTTCGCAATTTCGGAGCAATCGTTCGCGAGGCGCTGAAGCCTTTTGCGGACCATGGTGGCAAACCCCTGCTGATCAGCAATGAAGAATTCGCTGGTTTGATCCCCGGTCGCAAAGGGGTTTGGTCATATGAGCAAACGCACGTTCTTGCCAAAACTCTGTTGGATGAGGTCTTGCGCCTGACTGATGCCGGGGATCGCATTATCTTTCTATTTACGACCAGAAACGCGGCTGATTGGATCAGAAGTACGTATTGGCAAAACCTTCGCAGCCACAGAATCCGCGAGGATCTGACACAGTACGGCAAGGCGTTGCAACAGGGTGCAGATCTTGAGATGGTGGTGCGCCGCGTGAAAGAGGTGGTTTCACCGCGCGCCGAGGTGGAATCTGTCAACGTTTCTGGTCCGGACGATCACGATTTCCCGTTGATTAAGGCACTGTCCATTCTAAACGTGAGATCCGATAGGCTCATCACAAGTGACAATCGGAACGTCCAGCCAGCCGGAGGCGCAGACTACTTTCTGGATCTGAACCGGTCGAATTTGAGCGATGAAGAGGTAGCGGCCGCGAAACGAGCTTACTTGGACAAGCTGAAGCGGTCGAATGGCACCCGTTGATGAGTTGAAGCAAGGGCAGGCTCAGATTGGTACCACTGCCTAATTTAGTTGCTGTAATGCAACGATCGGACGTCTCAAATCGGAGGCCCAGATAGGATTGGATGAACCGGAATATCATGGTTTCCAAAATCCCGCTTGGAATTGGTGTTACATGAAGAGCGAATACCCTAGGCTTATTTTACAATTTAAAAACAAATATTTGAGTAGAGAATCGCTTTGAGATTTCTTGACACTAGTGCGTAGCTATTTGCCAGAAACAATCTAAGGTTGAATTATTTTCACTTTTAGTATCAGTTTGACTTGACACACCGGAAACATTTACGTGATTGCTGCACTTCGGTCTCTTTTCCGCCAGATTCTGTCCTGATAAGAAGGTGCAGTAAGCAGTGATTTGTTGAAAGGTACAGGCGGATACAATGACAGCCGGGGACAGCGGTCGCATATCCATTTCGTGGACGCAGACAGAGTTAAACGGACTTGAGGCGGCGCCTCAGTCTTTTTTGAAAGTAGGAGCCGCATGGTCGTGGCGTGGGCAGGCTCTTTCATTGGCCAGTCCGGCCGAGCAGGGCCTTGTGTTGTCGGGTCAGGCCGAAGCATACGCATCAAAAGTGCTAAGCAGCATAGCGCCGCCGCCGAATATGGCAGACGGAGCGCTGGGTCGTATCGTTTTGACCAATGGCGCACAAAAGTACACGGCGCTATTGTTTTCGGTTGCCGGAGACACACACCCGACGCTGGTTTTCGAAAACGGGTATCCTGCGCGCGATCAGGAATTCTGGGTCAGTGCGTATACCGAGTTTGAAAGCGAAAGCAATTCCAGCCTCCCGGACCAAACTGTTGTCGCTTTCCCGACGCGGTCGCCGATGGATAATGGTTGGGAAAACGCAGTTGCGGGCGTCCGAAGCGTAGCAGACTAAGGTTCCAATCAGGCTGCCTGCATTCGCACATAGCAAAAAGTCCATAGCCGTGTTGACTCCGCCAGTTCTGCGGATATAAGCGCGGCTTCATTGGTGTTGGTGGGCCCCGTAAGGGGATTCCTGTCATGGGGGAAACCTCAAGAGGACAACGCCCTTCATAGTGGCCTGTATGGGCCTCGACCTAAAGAAGGAGATCAGCCGTGACCAAACGCACGTCTGCCAAGTACAAAATTGACCGCCGGATGGGTGAAAACATCTGGGGTCGTCCAAAATCCCCGGTCAACCGTCGCGAATATGGCCCCGGCCAGCACGGCCAGCGCCGCAAGGGAAAACTGTCGGACTTCGGTCTGCAGCTGCGCGCCAAGCAGAAGCTGAAAGGCTACTATGGCGACCTGACCGAGAAGCAGTTCCGCCGCATCTACGCCGAAGCCGTACGTGTGAACGGCGACACCGGTGAAAACCTGATCGGTCTGCTGGAGCGTCGTCTGGACGCTGTTGTCTACCGCGCCAAGTTCGTTGCAACCGTTTTTGCTGCACGTCAGTTCGTGAACCACGGCCACGTCAAAGTAAATGGCAAGCGGGTCAACATCCCCAGCTACCGTGTCAAAGAAGGCGACGTGATCGAAGTACGCGACAAGTCCAAGCAACTGGCTGTAGTTCTGGAAGCCGCTGCTCTGGCCGAGCGTGACGTGCCTGACTACATCGACGCCGACCACTCGAAAATGACCGCGACCTTCGTTCGCGCACCAGGCCTGGGCGATGTGCCTTACCCGGTCGTCATGGAACCGAACCTGGTCGTCGAATTCTACGCGAAGAACTAATTTTCGCCGACATCCAGAATTTCAGGGCCGCGCAGTTTGCGCGGCCCTTTTTTTGTTTGGTCATGTGACGACGCGTATTGGGTTTGACGGCATGTCCAAAATTTGCGTCTCGGGTTTTCAAAAAGTATCAACCGAAGTGCCTCAGCAGAACGCCCGCATTGGGTGGGATGCTGGAATTCACGCTCGGCTTGCACAAGCTGCATTTCGAATTGAACGCGTAACAACCTACGAACAGCCTTGCAGCCAAATCACTGATCAAGCCCGCCGAAGGCGCTGAGTCAAATTGGCAGCGGCCTGCTTTCGGCGATGGCCTCCATCGCAAAGTACGAGGTCACACTGTCCAGTTCGACCTTGTCGATCAATCGCTGATACACCTTGTCATATGACGTCATATCTTGTGTGACGACTTTCAACTGATAGTCATAGTCGCCACCAATGCGGTGAAAATCCACCACCTCGGGGATGGTCAGGACATGGCTTCGAAAGGCTTGCAGCCATTCCGCCGAATGGTGCCGGGTGCGCAGCATAACAAAGACCACAAGGCTCAGCCCCAGTTTTTCGCGGGCAATCCGCGCGGTCGAACCGGTAATGACGCCATTTTCGTTCAACGCCTTCAGCCGCCGCCAACACGCATTTTGCGACAATCCGACTCGGTCTGCCAACTCACGCTGGGACAGTGTTGCGTCTGTTTGAAGTTCGCGAAGGATACGCTTGTCAATTTGATCTAGTTTTTCGGCCATATCGAAGCATATGACACGAAATTTAAGAAATCTACCAAAAGAAAGGTGAAGTTTCTGCATCCTCATTCAATCATATTTGGTAGTGCAATACGGAGAACTAATCATGACCTTGTCCAAATTTCGCGCAGACCTCCAATCCACCACTCGCAATTCAACCCTGCGCGATGGGCTGATCGGAGAGAATGTTCTGATCCCCGGTCTGAATGGGGACGTGCCGCTGGTTTATGCGGACTACGTCGCTTCGGGTCGTGCGCTGCAGCAGGTAGAGGATTTTGTCGCCCATGAGGTGCTGCCTTTTTATGCCAACAGCCATACCGAGGCCTCCTATTGCGGGTCTTACATGACCCGTCTGCGCCGCGAAGCGCGCGCGGAAATAGCCCGCATTGTTGGAGCAAGGGAAGACGACGCGGTGATCTTTACCGGGTCCGGCGCCACTGCGGGTCTTAACCGGCTGGTCAGCTTGATGGGAGTTGAAGGGGCTGACCGGCCGGTTGTCTTGATTGGGCCTTATGAGCATCATTCCAACATTCTGCCCTGGCGCGAAAGCAAAGCGCAGGTCATAGAAATCCCCGAGGCGACCGAAGGCGGCGTTGATCTTGCTGCACTTGAACAGGCGTTGGCGGATAATGCCGAGTCCGATCTGATTATCGGTTCCTTCTCGGCGGCATCCAACGTGACCGGAATCATCACCGATCCAGATCCGATCACCCGGCTGCTTAAGGCGCATGGGGCCGTGTCGATCTGGGACTATGCCGGTGGCGGACCCTATCTGCCGATGGACATGGGGCCAGAGGATGCACGCAAGGACGCTATCGTCGTCTCGCCTCATAAATTCCCGGGCGGCCCGGGCGCGTCAGGCGTGCTGATCGTCAACCAGAACGCAGTTCGCCGCACTTGCCCAAGTTGGCCTGGTGGCGGCACTGTCAGCTTTGTATCGCCTTGGCGGCATGACTACAGTGAGGATTTGGCCACGCGGGAAGAAGCCGGAACACCCAATGTGATCGGAGATATCCGCGCCGCGCTGTCCTTCATCGTTAAGGATGTCGTCGGCACGGATGAAATTGCTGAACGCGAAGCCCGGTACAATGAAATGGCATTGAAAGGGTGGGGCGACAATCCGAACCTGACTTTGCTAGGTACTGAAAACCCGCATCGTTTGCCGATCTATTCTTTCCTTGTGCGGGACAACTCCGGCCAGCCGGTGCATCAGCAGCTGTTTACCCGGATGCTCAGCGACATCTACGGCATTCAGGCGCGCGGTGGTTGCGCCTGTGCCGGGCCATATGCGCATCGCTTGCTGGAAATCGACCGCGCAACGTCCGCTGAATTGCATGCGGCCCTGTCTGCAGGGGAAGAGATGAAGAAACCCGGATGGGTCCGCCTGAATTTCTCGTACCTTATGAGCGAAGAGACGGTTCAGTTCATCATCGACAGCGTCAATGACCTGTCCCACAGGACAGAGGAATTCGCCCCTTATTACAACGCCGACCCGGCGACCGCCCGCTTCAAAGCGGCGTGACGGAATTGCCGCTTTTCTCAACGCGTTGAGACGGGTATGAGAGGCTCCAACAACGGAGCCTCTTATGAACAAGATCACCCCGCAGCCCGGCATTATGGACATCGCGCTCTATCAGGGCGGCCAGTCGCATGTGGCGGGGGTGGAACATGTGATCAAGCTCAGCTCCAACGAAAACCCGTTCGGTCCCAGCCCCAAGGCGATTGAGGCGGTTCGCGATAGTGCGGCGACGCTGCATCGGTATCCCAGTACCGATCACGCAAGCCTGCGCTCAGCGATTGGTGAACGGCACGGGTTGGACCCTGCGCGGCTTATCTGCGGCGTTGGCAGTGACGAAGTGCTGCAATTCATTGCCCAGGCCTATGCCGGACCGGGTGATGAGGTCATCTATACCGAGCACGGGTTTTCAATGTACCCGATCATCGCCCGCATGGCTGGTGCAACCCCAGTGATGGTGGCTGAGCGTAATCGCCATGTGGACGTAGACAACATTCTGGCCGCCGTGAACGACCAAACCCGGATCGTGTTCGTGACCAACCCGGGCAACCCAACCTCGACCATGATCCCCGAGGCTGAATTGTTGCGTCTGGCCGAGGCATTGCCCAACACCTGCCTGATGGTGATCGACGGGGCCTATGCCGAGTTTGTAGACAGGTTCGACGGTGGTTCATCGCTGGTGGATCAGTTTGACAACGTGATTATGACGCGGACCTTTTCCAAGGTGTACGGTCTGGGTGGAATGCGTGTCGGATGGGGCTATGCCGCGCAGTCGATTATCGACGTGCTGAACCGGGTGCGTCAGCCGTTCAACCTGTCTTTGACCGCTTTGGTTGCCGCAGAGGCTGCGGTAAATGACATAGAATTCCTGTCCTTCTGTCAGGCTGAAAATGCGCGCCTGCGGGTGTGGTTGTCGGATGAGCTGGCCAAGATCGGCGTGCCATCGGATGCGTCCTGCACCAACTTCATCCTCACCCGCTTTGCAGATCGGACCCAGGCCGAGGCTTGTGACGACTATCTCAAAACGCAGGGTTTGATCGTGCGCCGTGTGGCGGGCTACAACCTGCCAAATGCCCTGCGGATCACCGTAGGCGACGAAGAAGCCTGCCGCCGCGTTGTTGCGGCCATCACCGCGTTCAAAAGGGGCGTCGCATGAGCCAAGTTTACGACCGTGTGGCCTTGATCGGGCTTGGCCTGATCGCCTCGTCCACGTTCTGGGCGATCAAACGCGCCGGACTTGCTGGCGAAGTGACCGGCTATGCCCGGTCCGAGACCACCCGCGACACGGCCCGCCGCATTGGCTTGTGTGATCGCGTCTGCGATACTGCGCAAGAGGCGGTCGAGGGCGCGGATCTGGTCGTTCTCTGTGTTCCTGTCGGCGCGATGGGCGCTGTTGCAAGAGATATTGCACCTGTCCTGAAACCCGGCGCGACGGTGACAGATGTCGGCTCGGTCAAGCGTCACGTTATTCAGGCCGTTGGGCCGGAAATCCCGGATGATGTGCATTTCATCCCCGCGCACCCGCTGGCAGGGACGGAGCATTCCGGCCCGGAATCGGGTTTTGCAGAACTCTTTGACAACCGCTGGTGCCTTTTGGTTCCGGTTGAAGGCTCGGACCCGGATGCGATTGCCCGTTTGCGGGCACTTTGGGAAGGCATGGGGTCAAACGTTGATGAGATGGACGCGGATCACCATGATCTGGTTCTGGCCGTCACATCGCACGCGCCGCACCTGATCGCCTATACGATGGTGGGCGTTGCGGATGATCTGCGCCGGGTCACCGATACCGAGGTCATCAAGTATTCCGCCGCTGGATTCCGTGACTTCACCCGCATCGCGGCCTCGGACCCAACCATGTGGCGCGACGTGTTCCTGACCAATAAGGATGCGACGCTGGAGATCCTTGGCCGGTTCACCGAAGAACTGTTTGCACTGCAGCGCGCGATCAGAACAGGTGACGGCGAGCAGCTTTTCGACTATTTCACGCGTACACGCGCCATCCGCCGCGGCATCATTGATGCAGGCCAGGATACGGATGCGCCTGATTTCGGACGGGGGAAAACGAACCCATGACGCAGGGCTGGAGAACCATTCTGACCGGATTTGCAGCGCTTTGCGCAATGTCAACTCAGGCTGGTTCGCTGGAACGTTCGTTAATACCGATATCGCGACCTCAGGCTACACTTGCCGTCCTTAGCAGCGCAGTACCTCAGCTGCCTCCGGCGACCATTCGCCCAGAATTGCGGCCGGATTCACCGCAGGTTTTGGCAGCAGCGGCACGGCCTGCGGAGCTGCCTCTGCTTGGCCCGGACACTTCGCTGATGCCTTACTTGCGGCCCAAAGCCCTGGAGCAGGAGGCGCTGTTCAAGAAGCGCAAACTGCGTAAAGGATCGGTGTGCGGCGACATCGATATTCAGGGTAAGCCAGTCGGGACGGTACCGGGCAGGATCAAGGCTTGTGGGATCAAAGACGCTGTTCAGATTACCTCGGTCTCAGGCGTGACGCTTAGCCGTCCCTCCACGATGGATTGTGGAACGGCAATTGCGCTGAACAAGTGGGTTGAGAAAACGGTCAAGCCCACGTTCAAGCGACGCGGGCCGGTGGTTCAATTGCAGGTTGCCGCACACTACGCGTGCCGGACGCGTAACAACCGCAAGGGCGCCCGCATTTCCGAGCATGGAAAAGGCCGAGCGATTGATATCTCGGCCTTCAAGATGGCCGATGGAGAGGTTGTGACGGTCCTGAATGGCTGGCGCAAGAACCCGTCACAAAAACAACTGGTCAAGATCTGGCGCGATGCATGCGGGCCGTTTGGCACCGTATTGGGGCCAAACGCCGACCGGTATCACCGGGATCATTTCCATCTGGATACAGCCCGCCACCGTCGCGGGCCATACTGCCGTTAACGCAGGATCAGGCGGGGGGCAGGCCCCAGCGGCAAAGGCCCCAGCGCTACGAATCCGTCGCGGAAGTTTAGCTGCAGGTCCAGTGCATTTGGATTCCCGCCCAGCCCAGCCATGAAATTCAACGCGCGTGTCACCGGATCAACCGCCTGATCGGGCAGGGCACCTGCGGCGTTGGCCATGGCAATCATGTCGCGCCAGTTTTCAGCTTTGACCGCAATTTCGCCCGTTGGGATGCCCTGGTGATCGATATCAAGCTCGCCTGCCGCAAACAGACGCAAAGCGCCCCATTTCATCTCGGCGAGGTTCAGGTCAATCATTACCGGTTGCGGTCTGCCCTGTTCCAATGCCGTGCGATCCCACGGCTTGTTGAACGTTGCGGTCATGTCCAGCTCGAGCGTGTCAAACGCCTGCGGCAACGTGGTGGCCGACCGCATCAATTCTCGCAGGCCTTCACCCGGGGTGAACCCGTCAATACGGGCACCGATGGCATAGGTCACCGGAATAGAAGTCTGTTCCATGACCAGCGTCAGCGTATCACCTCCGGCCAGGGCTTCGGCATCGTCGGTGATCAGCCATGAACCGGCAGTCAACGCCATTTTTTCCAGTACCAGCGCGACACCGGGCTGTAGTTGCAGTTCGGCCTGCAGGTTGCTGGCTTTGATGGTTGCCGTCTGATCAAAATAGGACAGGCGCTGAGGGGTGTCAGCAAAGCGCAGCACCTGACGTCCCGGCCAGATTGCAGGGCTTTGGAACTCGATCCAATCGGCGCTCCATGCGGTGCCGTTGACTGGATCAGCCAGCGCCGGACTGTTCAGGCGCGTAACGTGGCGCAACGGATACCCCGCTGTTGAAACATCGGAAAAGTCGGCCTGCCAACCTTGTTCCTGCTGTTTGTCGAACCAGGCGGTGATTGCATTGCGCAATCCGAATCCGGCGACGAACCAATAGGCGCTCCAGATAACTGTTAAGAAAATGACTACTCGTATTAGACCGCGCATGGCAGTTGGCCCTTTTTCCCGCGTTGAATTTGATGTTTATAGGCCCAAACGGGCAAGGACCAGAGCTATGACGATGTGGGTTTTCGGATATGGATCGCTGCTGTGGAATCCGGGCTTTCCGGTGGCCCGAAGCGAACACGCCACACTGCATGGGTATGCGCGGTCCTTTTGTATGAGTTCGATCCACCACCGCGGAACCGAGGAACATCCGGGTCTGGTGCTGGCATTGGACGAACAGACCGACGCCAATTGCACGGGCTTGGCGCTTGCGGTCGAAACCGGCCATGAAGAGCGCACCCTTCACGAACTGCGTGAACGCGAGCTGATCTCATCGGCCTATGTCGAGAAAAACCTTGATGTGCATCTGAACACTGGCGAGGTTATCACTGCCGTGACCTATGTGATCGACGCAGAACATGTCCAATACTGTGGTGGCATGCCGTTGGAGGAGCAGGCGCAGATCATTGCACATGCGGTCGGCGGGCGCGGACCGAATACGGAATATCTGTATAATACTGCGGAACATCTGGCCGAGATTGACCTGCGCGATCCCGATCTTGAGTGGTTAGCGCAACGGGTGCGCAGCATCACAGCATAAACCCTTGGCGTCACCGGCGGATTTTGGCTAGATTCAGCCAGAGCAGGCAAAAACCGGGAAACACGCGCATGGCGCAGGCACATCAGGGCGCGAGACCCCATTTCTCGCATCCCATCCGTCAGATTGTGATGATGTTGGTCGCAATTGGCCTGGCAGGGTTGGGCGTCTTCATGGCGCTGCCTTATGTGCTGCCGGTGTTTCAGGCCAACCCGTACCTGAACGGCTTTATCATCCTGGTTTTCATAATCGGCGTTTTCGCCTGTTTCTTTCAGGTGACACAGTTGATTGGCTCGGTGCGCTGGATTGAGGCTTTTGTTGGCGGCGTTGTCCGCGAAGACGCGCGCACGCCGCAATTGCTGGCTCCTCTGGCCTCACTGCTACGCGAACGCGGTGCGCGATCGCAGATCAGCTCCAGTTCGACCCGGTCGATTCTGGATTCGGTCGCGGAACGCGTCGAGGAAGAGCGTGAGATCACGCGCTATATTACCAATGTTCTGATTTACTTGGGCCTGTTGGGCACGTTCTTTGGACTGGCGACCACCGTCCCAGCCATTGTCGACACGATCCGCAGTCTGAACCCGCAAGAGGGCGAAGAAGGGCTGGCCGTGTTCAACCGCCTGATGGTGGGGCTTGAGGCCCAGCTACAAGGAATGGGCGTGGCATTTGGGTCGTCCCTTTTGGGCCTTGCCGGGTCTCTGATCGTCGGTTTGCTGGAACTGTTCGCAGGTCACGGCCAGAACCGGTTCTACCGCGAGCTTGAGGAATGGTTGTCTTCAATTACCCGTGTTGGCTTTGCTGCCTCAGAAGAAGGCGGGGCCGAGATTGCGGTTCTGACCCCAGTTCTGGACGCGATGTCCGAACAGATGGATGCGCTGCAGGACCTGTTTTCGGGGCAAGAGGCTGATCGTGCGGCCGTGTCGGTCAAACTGGGCCAACTGATCGACGCGATTGGTGAGATGAACGTGCGACAGTCTGAATCCGAAGGGGTGACAGCCGCATTGGAACGTGTGGCTCTTGGGCAGGACGCCCTGCTGGATCACATGCGTGATCAGGGAACGGGGGATGGTATCGACGCCGAAAGCCGGATGCGTCTGCGGTCGATGGATGTTCAGCTATTGCGCATCCTCGAAGAAATCTCGGCCGGTCGTCAGGAAAGCATGAGCGAACTGCGCAAGGATATCGAATTGCTGGTCAAAGCCCTGACATTGCCCCGGGGCGCGGTGCGCACCACTCCGGAAGGACAGTAATCCATGGCTCTGTCCCGCCGCACAGGTCAACGTTTTCAGGGCTCGGTTTGGCCGGGTTTTGTTGACGCGATCACCGGGCTGCTGATGGTGCTGACCTTCGTTCTGACCATCTTTATGGTGGTGCAGTTCGTGTTGCGCGAAACTATTTCCGGGCAAGAGGACGAGTTGACCGCCCTGTCGGATGAAGTCGCAGCGCTGGCCGGGGCATTGGGATTGGAGGAGCGTGAGAATAACCTCTTGGAGGCCCGTCTTGGCGCGTTGAACACGACCCTGTCGCAGACCGAAGATACGCTGGCGCGGGCCGAAGTGGACCTGGCCTTGTCGCAGGCGCGAATCACGGATTTTGAGGCGCAGGTCGCCGCACTTCTGACGGATCAAGAGCGGGCACGCGGCGCAATTGCAACACTGGAATCCCAGCG
Source organism: Ruegeria sp. Alg231-54 (assembly GCF_900143525.1). GTDB lineage: Bacteria > Pseudomonadota > Alphaproteobacteria > Rhodobacterales > Rhodobacteraceae > Ruegeria. The sequence goes on from NZ_FREZ01000002.1 coordinate 188,822, forward strand.
CGCCAAGTTGCTGGAGGACCAAGATGCGCTGAACCTCGCGCTGGCGCAAAGCCGGTCCGAGATCGACGAACAGGTCGAAGCCGCCCGGCTGGCAGCCGCACAACGTGAGGCGCTGGAGGCATTGGTTGCGGATCTCGAACAAAGCGACGCGGCGCAATCCACCCAGATTAGTGAATTGGAAGAACAGATCAGCGAGGAAGAGACCGCCAAACTGGCCGAAGCTGCCGCTGCCGAGAACTTGCGCAACCGTCTGCAGGATGCAGATGCCGAGTTGACGGCAATGACACTGGCATTGGAAGCGCAGCGCAAAGAGGCTGAGGATACACTGACCCTGCTTGCCGCAGCACAAGCCGCCAGGGCCGAACTTGAGCGCCAGTTTGGTGCGCTGGATGCTGAGGAGTTGCAGGCGCAACTACAAGCCGCCTTGGCTGCACAGACCGAGGCACAGGCCGAGGCACAATCGCAACGCTCACTGGCTGAAGAGCGTGCAAACCTATTGGCTTTGGCCCGTGAAGCGATCTCAGATGAGAAAACGATTTCCGCAAAAGCGCAGCGAGAGACGGCGTTGTTGAACCAACAGATGGCGGCGCTGCGCCAACAACTTGGCGGGTTGCAGTCGTTGTTGGACGATTATGAAGAACGAAACGCAGCCTCGGACATTCGAATTCAGACCCTGGGTCAGGACCTGAACGCTGCTTTGGCCCGCGCGGCCTCGGAAGAACGCCGCCGGCGTCTGCTGGAAGAGGCTGAGCGTGTCCGGCTGGAAGCCGAGGCCGAAGCTCTGTCTGGACAAAATCAAGAATTGGCGGCGCAGGCCGAAGACCTACAGCGCTATCGGTCAGAGTTTTTTGGAAGACTGCGCGACGTGCTTGGGGATGAGGAGGGCGTTCGGATCGAAGGCGACCGTTTTGTTTTCTCGTCCGAGGTCCTGTTTGACACGGGTTCGGCCGTCTTGTCACCGGCCGGGCAGCAGGACATCGCCAAAGTGGCCAATATCCTGCGCAGCGTGGCGGCTGAAATTCCTGAAGGCCTGAACTGGGTGATCCGCGTCGATGGTCACACTGATAACGTGCCACTTGCCGGGTCCGGGCGCTATCGCGACAATTGGGAGCTTAGTCAGGGCCGCGCCTTGTCCGTGGTGCGCTACATGGTCGATGCGCTGGGCATCCCGCCGAGCCGGTTGGCCGCAAACGGTTTTGGTGAGTTCCAGCCCGTAAACCCGGCAGACACCCCGGAGGCCCGGGCACAAAACCGCCGGATCGAGCTGAAGCTCACCGAAAGGTAACCGAGACACTCGTTAAGAACCCGGGTCAGCGACGACCAAACCGAAAGCTGTTATCTGGCTTACCCGCAAAGCAGCGCGGGATGACCGGGTAACTTTCAGTCAGGAAATAGGCGTACGTTCCAGATGGATATTCAGGCGAAACCGTAAAGGCTCCGTTACATTCATCCAGATTTCCGGCGCCTGCTACATTGGCGTAGTCCTCATTGAACGTGCCATCATGTTTTCCGTCGGGCGCGTTTCCTCCGGGGCGGTTGCCGCTTTTCAATCTGTACGACGACTTCATTTGCGTCACTTTCCCATCCAAAACGCCGGTCATTGCGTAAATCGGGAAGCCGTCAGCGGCATATCCGATCAGCGGTGAATGTCGGTTGGGTGTATAGTTCAGCAGCTCAATAAAGCCCGTGGGGATGCCGTGATAATGGTATTTTCCATTGGGTTGCACATGGGCATAGTTTTCGTCGAACCCCAAAGTGACCGCGCCCCCAAGCGCATTGTAGGACCAGCCTGAGCGGGGATTGCCCTGCCAGAACTCAGCGGCCAACGGGTCGAACACGACGCCGTTCAGAGACACTCCAAAGTTCCATCCCATTTCAAGCGGGGTGGTGGATCGATTGGATTTCGGGTTCGTCGGTACTTTCAAGTTGACGCGTTGCTGGGAAATGCTGTGCGGGTTACCTTGGTTCGGAAAGCTCCCTACAAGATGATCGGGGATTCCGTTGGCCGAGACGCGTATACTTTTGCGGGTCTCAGAAATTTCAGAGTGGCTGTGCCCCGGATCAACCGTTGCGGCCTGCAGGAGCAGTGGCTGCGTTTCTGTCTCGTCGTGATATCGAAAACTATGCTGAGCGGTTGCTATGGCGGCAACGGCGGAAAGGGCGAATGCTACGCTCCAAACGGCGACGGTTTTGGTCATCAAAATCCCCTTTGCAATTCATCAGTGATAGTGAAACGCGCAGGTTTGGATGTTCCGTCGAAAAAGTTTGTGTCCGAAACGAAATCGCCCGGCTGCTGAACAACCGGGCGGTTAGATTCGTTACGCGAATGCGGCGTCTTAATCCGCCGTCAAAAGCGGAGGTTTGTCGCCCGGAATTCTTGGCTGATCGGGGCCAAGGATATCCAGGTTCAAATCGCCTTTCTTGACAGACACGCGGACCACACCACCCTTGGCCAGCTTGCCGAACAGCAACTCCTCGGCCAGTGGTTTCTTGATGTGTTCCTGAATGACACGACCCAGAGGACGGGCACCCATCTTGTCGTCATACCCTTTTTCCGCCAGCCACGCGGCGGCCTTGGGAGTCAGATCGATGGTCACATTGCGATCCAGCAATTGCGCTTCAAGCTGCAGAACGAACTTCTCGACCACCTGCAGGATGACCTCTTTCGGTAGTGGCGCGAATGAGATCACAGCGTCCAGGCGGTTGCGGAATTCGGGCGTGAACATACGTTCGATTGCGGCCGTATCCTCGCCCTCGCGGCGATCACGTGCAAAGCCGATGGCAGCCTTGGCCTGTTCCTGCGCACCCGCGTTAGAGGTCATGATCAGCACCACGTTGCGGAAGTTCACCGTACGTCCGTTGTGATCGGTCAACTCACCGTGGTCCATCACCTGCAACAGGATGTTGAACACGTCCGGATGGGCCTTTTCGATCTCATCCAGCAGCAGCACGCAATGCGGATGCTGGTCGACGCCGTCGGTCAGCAGACCGCCCTGATCAAAGCCCACATAGCCCGGAGGCGCGCCGATCAGACGGCTGACGGCGTGCTTCTCCATGTACTCAGACATGTCAAAGCGCAGCAGTTCCACACCCAGCGTATCCGCCAGCTGTTTCGCAACTTCGGTTTTGCCCACACCGGTCGGGCCAGCGAACAGATAGTTGCCGATGGGCTTTTCAGGTTCACGCAGACCGGCACGCGCCAGTTTGATCGCGCTCGACAGCGCCTCGATTGCGAGATCCTGGCCGAATACAACACGCTTCAACGAGGCCTCGAGGTCTTTCAGCACCTCGGCATCATCTTTGGTGACGTTCTTGGGCGGGATGCGGGCGATCTTGGCGACGACCGCCTCGATTTCCTTGACCCCGATGGTCTTGCGCCGTTTGCTCTCAGCCACCAGATGCTGCGCGGCCCCGGCCTCATCGATTACATCGATGGCCTTGTCGGGCAGTTTACGGTCGTTGATATAGCGGGCCGACAACTCCACCGCGGTCTTGATGGCATCGGCGGTATATTTGATCTCGTGATGCTCTTCGAAATAAGGCTTCAGACCGCGCAGGATTTTCACGCTGTCTTCGACCGAAGGCTCGCTCACGTCGATTTTCTGGAACCGGCGGCTCAGCGCGCGGTCTTTTTCAAAATGCTGACGGAATTCCTTGTAGGTGGTCGAGCCCATGGTGCGCAATTTGCCGCCCTGCAGGGCAGGTTTCAGCAGGTTCGACGCATCCATCGCACCACCCGAGGTGGCACCGGCACCGATCACGGTGTGAATTTCATCAATGAACAACACCGCGTCGGGGTGGTCCTCCAACTCGGTCACAACCGCCTTCAGGCGTTCCTCGAAATCTCCGCGATAGCGGGTACCTGCCAGCAGAGCACCCATGTCGAGAGAATAAATTGTGGTCTCAGACAGCACATCTGGCGCTTCGCCGCCAACAATCTTGCGTGCCAGGCCCTCGGCGATGGCGGTCTTGCCCACGCCCGGATCACCCACCAGCAGCGGGTTGTTTTTGCGGCGGCGGCACAGGACCTGAATACAACGCTCAACCTCATCAGCTCGGCCGATCAGCGGGTCGACATCGCCTGCGCGCGATTTAGCGTTCAGGTCAATGCAGTACTTCCCAAGCGCGCTTTCCTTCTGTTCGCCTTCGGTGACGCCAGGTTGAGCCTCTTCCTCGACCTGATCCGCACCCGAAACCGAGCGGTTTTCGCCGTAGGCAGGGTCTTTGGCCACGCCGTGCGCAATGAAGTTTACCGCGTCGTAGCGCGTCATGTCCTGCTCTTGCAGGAAATAGGCTGCATTGCTTTCACGTTCGGCAAAGATGGCGACCAGAACGTTTGCGCCGGTCACTTCGGTCCGGCCCGAGCTTTGGACGTGGATCGCCGCGCGTTGTATGACGCGCTGGAAAGCGGCCGTTGGCACGGCCTCGGAACCGTCGATATCCGTGACCAGATTGGATAGATCTTCGTCAATGAATTCGACCAGAGTGCTGCGCAGTTCTTCCAGATCGACGCTGCAGGCTTTCATGACGCGGATGGCGTCAGGTTCTTCCAGTAACGCCAGAAGCAGATGCTCTAGCGTGGCAAATTCGTGACGCCGTTCATTCGCAGCCGCCAAGGCCGCGTGGATGGCTTGTTCTAATGTGCTCGAGAATGAAGGCACGCGGGTGCTCCTCTGTCTTGGGTCGAAAGGGGCAGGCTTCGGCCGGAACCCCATCCCAACCATGTCCTCATACTATTAGAGTTTGGTTGATCGTGGCCCGGCTTCAAGGGTTTTCTTGCTCTTGACAGTCACATTTCACGTGACCGTGGCCGTGAGGAAGGCAATTTGGGTACTAGAAGCTGTCTTTTCTAGTCCGAATTTCAGCAAAAACTTCTGCGGGGTCCGAATTTTGCATACCCAAATGCGCCTGAATCGCCGGGTCAGCGGCCCGCAAGAACGGGTTTGTGGCCTTTTCCAGCGCCATCGTCGAAGGAACCGTGGGTTCTCCGGCAGCGCGCGCGCGGTCGATATCATCAGCGCGTTTTTGCAGCGCGGCATTGGTTGGATCGACGGTTAACGCAAATTTTGCGTTTGATTGCGTGTATTCGTGGCCAGAGCATACGATTGTCTCATCGGGAAGGGCGGCCAACTTGCTGAGAGAGGCCCACATCTGTGGCGCCGTGCCTTCGAACAAGCGCCCGCACCCCAAAGCCATGAGGCTGTCTGCAGTGAAAACAACTGCGCTGTCCGGCATGTAATAGGCGACATGGCCAACAGTATGGCCGGACACATCCAGCACCCGAATCTGCTCGCTTCTGAATTCAAATGTGTCACCGTCGCTGACCTGCTGATCCAGCGGGGGCAGGCGATGCGCATCGGCGGCCGCGCCAACAACTTTGGCCGGATGTCTTTCCAAAATGGCAGACAGGCCATCCACATGGTCCCAATGGTGATGAGTTAAAAGAACATGGGATAATGTCCAGCCGCGCTTGTCCAACTCGGCCAGAATGGGTCCGGCTTCGGGCGCGTCGACCAGTGCGGTATTGCCGCTTGCGGCGTCATGCGCCAGAAATGCGTAATTGTCGCTGAGACATGGGATGGTAACGACCTCAAGAGGCATGGCCTTTTGCCCTTTCGTTGCTAGACTGCGCCCAGCTAAGCCGATTGACCGGGTGTCTGCAATGCATCTTGATGTGCAGGATTTGAGGAACTTCTACTATCGCAGCACTCTGGGTCGTGCCGCGCAGGCGGCGATCCGTGGGCGACTGATCGAGCAATGGCCCGAGGCCAAGGGGCAAACGGTTGCAGGATTCGGCTTCTCGGTTCCATTGCTGCGTCCTTATCTTGCGGACGCCCGCCGCGTGATCGGTTTGATGCCAGGCCCGCAAGGCGTCATGCCCTGGCCCGCCGGAATGCCCAATGTGTCGGTTCTGACCGAAGAAACCCTGTGGCCGATTGAAACAGGTCATGTCGACAAGCTGATTGTGATGCACGGGCTTGAAACCTCGCAGCGGCCTAGCCAATTGCTGAGCGAGTGCTGGCGGGTGCTGGGGCCGGGGGGGCGCGCATTCTTTGTTGTGCCGAACCGGGCAGGGCTGTGGTCGCGGACGGATAAGACACCATTCGGTTTTGGGCGGCCGTACACGGCTTCGCAGTTAGAGAGCCAACTTAAGGCGCATCATTTTAACCCGGAAAGCCATTGTTCCGCTCTTTACCTGCCGCCATCGTTCAGACGTTTCTGGCTAAAGTCGGCGAGCCTGATTGAAAAGACCGGGCAACGGCTACCGACAATCATGGCGGGCGGCGTGCTGATGGTCGAAGTCACGAAACACATCCGACCGCCCAGTGGAAGTGTCACAAAAGATGCAGAACGTCGTCCGATCAAAGCGCTTGATGGCTTGCTGAAGCCAGCGTGAACCGTCCAGCCAATTTCCCACTTCAATTTGCGAAAATTGAGGGAAATAGGACACAGGAATCGCAAAAACCTACACTTTCGTAACATTTTTCGTCCGTTTAAGCCGGATAAAAGGGTCGCACCCGGCTTAACTATTTGAAATTAAACATTTTGTGGATAAGCCTGTTGCCGTGATAATATATTGCTAGCTGGGTTCGGCTCTGCTAGACCCCCGGTGATTTTGATCCCCGACCGTCTGGCCGGGGTTTCTTCACGCCCCCGGGGTAGCTGCCGCAACGCGAATTCGGGGCCCAAAATATCGGAAGGGTGGACGTGTCCGAACCAGCTTCGATTTCCACAGGCATCGCCAAGCGCTATGCCACCGCGATCTTTGAGATCGCCAAAGAGAATAATGACCTCGCAGGTCTGGAAACCGGAATCAACGATCTGGCAGCAGCATTGGGCGAAAGCGCCGAACTGCGCGACCTGATCGCATCGCCTCTGGTGTCTCGCGCCGAACAAGAAGGCGCCATTATCGCAATCGCTGACAAAATGGGCCTGCACGCCATCATGCGTAACACGCTGGCTCTGATGGCACAAAAGCGCCGCCTGTTTGTCGTTCCGGAGTTGGTGCAGGTTCTGCGCGACATGCTGGCGGACGAACGTGGCGAAGTGACCGCCGATGTCGCGTCGGCCAAGGCGCTGACCAAGACACAACTGGAAAAACTGTCCAAGACGCTGTCCGAGCGTGTGGGCAAGACCGTGACAATAAATGCGACCGTTGATGAAAGCCTCATTGGCGGTCTTGTCGTTAAAGTGGGCTCGAAGATGATCGATAGCTCGATCCGTTCGAAGCTCAACTCCCTACAGAATGCAATGAAAGAGGTCGGATAAATGGGAATCCAAGCTGCAGAGATTTCTGCAATCCTGAAGGACCAGATCAAGAATTTTGGTCAGGAAGCCGAAGTGGCCGAAATCGGTCGCGTGCTGAGCGTCGGTGACGGGATTGCCCGCGTATACGGTCTGGACAATGTGCAAGCGGGTGAGATGGTCGAATTCCCCGGCGGCATCATGGGCATGGCGCTGAACCTGGAAAGCGACAACGTTGGTGTTGTTATCTTCGGTTCCGACCGTGACATCAAAGAAGGTGACATCGTCAAGCGCACCAACTCGATCGTGGACGTTCCGATTGGTAACGGTCTGCTGGGTCGTGTTGTTGACGGTCTGGGCAACCCGCTGGACGGCAAAGGCCCCATCGAATCCACCGAGCGTGGCGTTGCTGACGTCAAAGCACCGGGCATCATCCCGCGTAAATCGGTTCACGAGCCGATGGCAACCGGCCTGAAATCGGTTGACGCGATGATCCCGATTGGCCGTGGCCAGCGTGAGCTGATCATTGGTGACCGTCAGACCGGTAAAACTGCCGTTGCTCTGGACGCGATCCTGAACCAGAAAACTTACAACGATGCAGCAGGCGACGACGAGTCGAAGAAGCTGTACTGCGTTTACGTCGCGATCGGCCAAAAGCGTTCGACCGTTGCGCAGCTGGTTAAGAAACTGGAAGAGTCTGGCGCGATTGACTACTCGATCGTTGTGGCCGCAACCGCGTCCGACCCGGCGCCGATGCAGTTCCTGGCACCCTATGCCGCAACCGCAATGGCCGAATTCTTCCGCGACAATGGCCGCCACGCACTGATCATCTATGATGACCTGTCGAAACAGGCTGTGTCTTATCGTCAGATGTCGCTGCTGTTGCGTCGTCCGCCCGGACGTGAAGCCTATCCTGGCGACGTTTTCTATCTCCACTCCCGCCTGTTGGAGCGTTCGGCAAAGCTGAACGAAGACTTCGGTGCTGGCTCGCTGACCGCTCTTCCGGTTATCGAAACGCAAGGTGGTGACGTTTCGGCGTTTATTCCGACCAACGTGATCTCGATCACCGACGGCCAGATCTTCCTGGAAACCGAATTGTTCTATCAGGGCATCCGTCCTGCTGTGAACACCGGTCTGTCGGTTTCGCGTGTGGGCTCTTCGGCTCAGACCAACTCGATGAAGTCGGTTGCCGGTCCGGTTAAGCTGGAACTGGCTCAATACCGCGAAATGGCTGCGTTTGCGCAGTTTGGTTCCGACCTTGACGCCGCGACCCAGCAGCTGCTGAACCGTGGTGCGCGTCTGACCGAGCTGATGAAGCAGCCGCAGTACTCGCCGCTGACCAACGCTGAAATCGTCTGCGTCATCTTCGCCGGCACCAACGGTTACCTCGACAAGATCGACGTTTCCGATGTTGGCCGTTACGAAGCTGGCCTGCTGGCGCACCTGCGCGGCAAGCACGCCGACCTGCTTCAGTGGATCACCGACGAAGATCCCAAGATCAAGGGCGACGCTTCCGACAAGATCAAGGCTGCGCTGGACGAATACGCCGCAACCTTCGCTTAAGGGAGAGGCGGGCACATGCCAAATCTTAAGGATCTTAAAAACAGGATCGAGTCGGTCAAATCGACCCGCAAGATCACCAAGGCCATGCAGATGGTCGCGGCTGCAAAACTGCGCCGCGCCCAGGAATCTGCCGAAGCCTCGCGTCCCTATGCTGAGCGGTTCAATGCCGTGATGGCGGGGCTGGCGGCATCGGTCGGGGGCAGCGACAGCGCCCCCAAGCTGCTCCGTGGTACGGGCAGTGATGATGTCCATCTGCTGGTTGTCATGACAGCTGAACGCGGCCTGTGTGGCGGCTTCAACTCGAGCATCGCCAAACTGGCCCGTGTCAAAGCGGAAGAGCTGCGCCTGAAAGGCAAGACGGTCAAGGTTTTGACCGTCGGCAAGAAAGGCCGCGACGCACTCAAGCGTGATCTTGGCGATCTGTTCGTTGGTCATATCGACCTGAGCGAGGTCAAGCGTCTGGGTTACACCAACGCGCAAGACATAGCGAAGGACGTCCTGTCCCGCTTCGACGGGGGTGAGTTCGACGTTGCAACGATCTTCTACTCGAAGTTCGTGAATGTTGTGACCCAGATCCCGACAGCACAGCAGGTCATCCCTGCCTCGTTTGAAGACACAGAGGGTGACGACAGCGATGCCGTCTTCGATTACGAGCCCAGCGAAGAGGCCATTCTGGCCGATCTGCTGCCCAAGGGGGTTGCGACCGCGATCTTCTCGGCTCTGCTCGAAAACGGAGCCTCGGAACAGGGTGCACGGATGTCTGCTATGGACAACGCGACACGCAACGCGGGTGAGATGATCGACAAGTTGACGATCCAGTACAACCGCTCGCGTCAGGCCGTGATCACCAACGAGCTGATTGAAATTATTTCCGGCGCCGAAGCGCTGTAGAGACAAACCGGAGACGAAACATGGCGAATGCAAAAGGCAAAGTCACACAGATCATCGGGGCCGTCGTCGACGTGCACTTCGAAGATCAGCTGCCTGAAATTCTGAACGCGCTGGAAACCACCAACAACGGCAAGCGCCTCGTGTTGGAAGTTGCTCAGCACCTGGGTGAAAACACTGTCCGCACCATCGCAATGGACGCGACCGAAGGTCTGGTCCGTGGCGAGGCTGTGACCGACATGGGCGCACCGATTTCGGTTCCCGTTGGTAACGCCACTCTGGGCCGCATCCTGAACGTTGTTGGCGACCCCATCGACGAAAAGGGCCCGGTTGAGGCAACCGAATCCCGCGCAATTCACCAGCCTGCGCCGACCTTCGCAGAACAGTCGACCGAGTCGGAAGTTCTGGTTACAGGCATCAAGGTTGTTGACCTGCTGGCCCCTTACGCCAAAGGCGGTAAGATTGGCCTGTTCGGCGGCGCCGGCGTTGGTAAAACCGTTCTGATCATGGAACTGATCAACAACATCGCAAAAGTACACTCGGGCTTCTCAGTGTTTGCGGGTGTTGGTGAACGGACCCGTGAAGGGAACGACCTGTACCACGAGATGATCGAATCGAACGTCATCAAGCCTGACAACCTGTCGGAATCGCAGGTTGCCCTGGTGTACGGTCAGATGAACGAACCTCCGGGAGCACGTGCACGTGTTGCTCTGACCGGCCTGACCCTGGCCGAGCAGTTCCGCGACCAGTCCGGCACCGACGTTCTGTTCTTCGTCGACAACATCTTCCGCTTCACGCAGGCGGGTTCGGAGGTTTCGGCTCTGCTGGGTCGTATTCCTTCGGCGGTGGGCTACCAGCCGACGCTGGCCACCGACATGGGCGCTCTGCAGGAACGCATCACCTCGACCAAGTCGGGCTCGATCACATCCGTGCAAGCGATCTATGTGCCTGCGGATGACCTTACCGACCCTGCGCCAGCGACCTCGTTCGCTCACTTGGATGCGACCACCGTTCTTAACCGTGCGATCTCGGAAAAGGGTATCTACCCGGCCGTTGACCCGCTCGACTCGACCTCGCGTCTGCTCGACCCGGCCATCGTTGGTGAAGAGCACTACAAGGTTGCGACCGACGTTCAGCAGATCCTTCAGCGCTACAAGTCGCTGCAGGACATCATCGCCATCCTTGGCATGGACGAACTGTCGGAAGAGGACAAACTGACCGTGGCCCGTGCCCGTAAGATCGAACGCTTCATGTCGCAGCCGTTCGACGTGGCACAGGTCTTCACCGGTTCGCCGGGCGTTCAGGTTCCTCTGGATGTCACCATCGCGTCGTTCAAGGCCGTTGTGGCCGGCGAATACGATCACCTGCCCGAGGCAGCCTTCCTGATGGTTGGCGGCATCGACGACGTGATCGCCAAAGCGGAGAAGATGGCCGCAGAAGCCGCCTAAGGAGCACACCTGATGGCAAACACGATGCAATTCGACCTCGTCAGCCCCGAACGGAGCCTTGCTTCGCTCAGCGCGACCGCGGTCCAGCTTCCCGGCGCGGACGGGGACATGACGGCGATGCCCGACCATGCCCCCACCATTACCACGCTGCGCCCGGGCATCCTGAAGGTCGAGGCACCCGAAGGGTCCAGTGAATATCTGGTCACCGGCGGGTTTGCTCAGATCAATGGCGATGGCTTGTCGGTTCTGGCTGAAAAGGCCATTCCGGTCGCTGAAGTGACACGGTCGCATCTGGACGATCTGGTCGCCGAGGCGCGTGCTTCGCACGAAGCAGCCAAGGCAGGCGATGATCAGACAATTGTCGATGACGCTGCCAAACTGCTGGCCGACATGGAAGCCCTTGGAACGCATATGAGCCTGTAAAGCTCATCGCATTCCGACAGTTAGAAACGGCCCCGTAAACACGGGGCCGTTTTTTTATCGTGATTTTATCAATGCGACGGGTTAAGGTCCGGAATTACATAGATAAAGACAAATCAATGAAGACGTTTCGAACCCATCCAATTGGTATTGACCAAGGCGAGGCAGTTATTTTTTCCGAATTCGCCGATGGTGGCGAAATGTGGACGGGCGAAGGACCGCGCCAGCGGCGGTCGAGCGTTATGTTCAACCAACCCTTCCGATCAAATCCGGTGGTTCAGATCGGTGTCTCTTTGTGGGATGTGGATACATCTTCCGCTCTGCGCGCCGAAGTCACGGCTGAAGACATCACGCCAGAGGGCTTTAGCGCCGTTTTCCGCACATGGTCGGATACACGGATCGCCCGGATAAGGGTCACATGGACCGCCATCGGAGAGGTGCCCCATGACGACGATTGGAATATCTCTTAACGCAACAGGCCCACTATCAGGGGGGCAATGTGAGGTCTCAGGATAGGTAAGGCAGGTTAGTCGTCCGACGCTTCGATCATGTCCACACGAGTTGCGTGGCGGCCGCCTTCAAACTCGGTGCCGAGGAAAGCATCCACGATATCAAGGGCCTGACCTTCGCCCACGACGCGCGCGCCAATCGACAGCATGTTGGCGTTGTTGTGCGCGCGGATCATGCGGGCCGAAAAGGCGTCAGAACATACGCCACAGCGAATGCCCGGAACCTTGTTGGCCGCCATCATGATCCCCTGACCAGTACCACATAGGACGATCCCAAGGTTGCACTCACCGGCAGCAACAGCCTGAGCCGCAGCTTTTCCGTGGACGGGATAGTGTGTGCTTTCAGGCGTTTTGGGGCCGATATCGACGACCTCCCAGCCTTGCGCTGCGATGTGGTCGGCGACCGCCTGGCGCAGCTCGATGGCCGCGTGGTCGCTGGAAAGAACAATGCGTTTTGAGGCTGTCACGGGTACGTCCTGTCTTTCTGTGTTGACAAAAAAGGGCGGCTGTTACGCCGCCCAACTCGGTCAGTCCATGTGATACATCGACTCGTAGATCGGTGTCAGTGTCTTGTCCTCGAACAACGAAGACACGCTTGTCCCGTTCCAGATGTTCAGGATCGCCTGCGTAAAGATCGGCGCGGTTGGCACAATGCGAATGTTCTTGGCGTTGGTGATCTCTTTGGTGGGCTGGATCGTGTCGGTCAGCACCAGAGATTTCATTACCGAATTCGTCACGCGTTCGACCGCCGGGCCGCTCATGACACCGTGGGTGATGTACGAATGTACCTCTTTCGCGCCGTTATCCAGCAGGACCTGAGCGGCCTTGCACAGCGTACCGGCAGTGTCGCACATGTCGTCGACGATCAGGCAGATCTTGTCTTTGACGTCGCCAATCACTGTCATCTCAGCCACTTCGCCAGCCTTTTCGCGGCGCTTGTCCACGATCGACAGGGGGGCGTTGATGCGCTTGGCCAATTCCCGCGCGCGGGCAACGCCGCCCACGTCAGGCGATACGACCATAAGCTCGTCCAGATTGTCCTGGAATTGGTGTTTCACATCCAGCGCAAAAATCGGCGATGCATAAAGGTTGTCGACAGGCATGTCGAAGAACCCCTGAATCTGTGCTGCGTGCAGGTCCATGGTCAGGATCCGCTCGATCCCGGCACCGGTCAGCATGTTGGCCACCAGCTTGGCGCTGATTGGCGTCCGCGCCTTGGTGCGGCGGTCCTGACGGGCATAGCCAAAGTAGGGGATCACGGCGGTGATACGCTGTGCGGAAGACCGACGCAGCGCGTCAGCGATGATCAGCAGCTCCATCAGGTTGTCATTCGCTGGGTTCGATGTCGGTTGGACAATGAACATATCCTCGCCGCGTACGTTTTCGAACACTTCGACGAAAATCTCGCCGTCATTGAAGCGCTCGACCCGCGCATCGACCAGATTCTGATCGACGCCGCGATACAGGCTCATGCGTCGCGAGATGGATTCGGCAAGAGGAAGGTTGGCGTTCCCAGCGATAAGCTTGGGTTCGTTGAGTGTCGGCATCGGCTGAGGTCCCCGGGCAGCAATAGCAATGTGACAGATTCGTGATGTTGACACCGCTTAGCACGGGTCTAACGTCCAGCAAAGATAACGCAGCGGAGAAAGTGCAGATGACCCAGATTGACTACTATTTTGCGACACTCTCGCCCTATACCTATCTGGCGGGTATGCGGTTGGAAGAGATCGCGGCGAAACATGGCGCGACGATCAACTACAAACCGCTGGATATTGTCGCCCTGTTTGGGCGTACGGGGGGCACTCCACCCAAGGACCGCCATATTTCTCGGATCGAATATCGGGCGCAGGAACTACAGCGACAGTCCAAGCAACTTGGTATGGAATTCAATCTACAACCCGCGCATTGGCCGACCAATGCGGCGCCGTCATCCTATGCGATCATCGCTGCAATCAAGGAAGGGTCAGGCGATGTTGGCAAACTTGCGCATTCCTTCGTGCGGGCCTGTTGGGCCGAGGAGAAAGACATCGCGCAGGATGATGTGATCCGCGATTGCCTGACACAGGCCGGTTTTGATCCGGGGCTGGCGGATAGCGGCCTTTTGGTGGGCGCGGAAACTTATGCCGCCAATCTGGAAGAGGCCGTGGATCGCGGTGTATTTGGTGCGCCGTTTTACATCACCGAAGACGATCAGCGGTTCTGGGGGCAGGACCGGCTTGATGATCTGGATCGCCATTTGTCGGAACTGAAGGGGTGAGGGACACCCCCCTGACAGACAAGATCTTTGTCAGAACGTTGGGGCAGGGCGCGCGCGAGGTGCTCGCCCTGCACTGCACAATCGCGCATTCCGGGGCGTGGTCGGGGCTGGCGACGGCTCTAGAGGGCGAGGCGACATTTACGGCCCCAGACATGCCGTCCCATGGCCGCAGTACAGATTGGGACGGGCACGGGGATCTCTTTGACCAAGTGACCCAACTGTCGGCCGCGCACCTGACCGGACCGATGGACGTGATCGGGCATTCCTTTGGCGGGATGCTAGCCCTTCGGCTGGCTGTCGAGTTTCCGGACCTGGTTCGCAGTGCGGTCCTGATCGAGCCTGTGTTCTTTGCGGTTGCGATTCAGGACACGCCCGATTTGGTGCGGCAACATGATGAAGAGGCGAAACCTGTCTCTAATGCGCTCGCGGCCGGAAATTTTGAGCAGGCCGCCCGTTTGTTCAACCGGATGTGGGGCGCACAGGACGGCCCACGATGGCCCGAATTGCCAGAGCGGACACGCGCGGGAATGATCCGTGGTATTCACGTTGTGCCCGCCGTTGATGACGCTTTGTTCCTTGATCAGAAGGGGATGCTGAACCCTGGCGTTCTGGACCACGCATCTATGCCGGTTCTGATCCTGAGCGGATCTGAGACGCACCCCGTCATGCCCGCGATCGGAGAAGGTCTTGCCCGGCGGCTTCCCAATGCCAGAACGGGCGTTGTTTCGGGTGCTGACCACATGGTCCCAATCACTCACCCGGATCAGACGGCTGCCGTCATTCGAAAGTTTTGGAGTGATCTTTCCTGAGCCATGTTGTGGACAGGATGACGCCCCTAATCCCCGAAATCACAACAAGCCGATGAACCGGTCGATATCATCTGAGTTGATCGACCAGTCGCAGACCAGTCGACAGGCCAGGATCTCGTCGTCATCCGCACCGTCCAGCTCTGCGCCCCACAGATGATAAACCGCACCCGCTTGGTGCAACTGCTTGTGACGCGCGCGCGAAAACTGCGCAAAGATCATATTGGCTTGCGGCTCATGTAGAAAGGTTGCGCCTTTGCCGCGTAGACCATCGGCCAGATGCGTGCAGTTAGCGTTGGCTTGTCGCGCCATCTGCAGCCACAGATCATCGTTCAGATATGCGGCCATCTGGGCGGACAAGTAACGATGCTTGGAGAACAGATGCGCACCACGCTTGCGCCGCAGTTCGAATTCCCAGGCCTTGGATTCGTCAAAGAAAACCACCGCTTCGACACCCATCAACCCGTTCTTGGTGCCGCCAAAGCTGACCGCATCGACGCCCGCTTTCCACGTCATCTCAGCAGGCGAGCAATTGAGCGCGACCAACGCGTTGGTGAACCGGGCACCATCCAGATGAACTGGCAGGTCGTATTCCTTGGCGATACTGCACAGCGCCTGCAATTCGACCAGTGAGTAAACCGAGCCACGCTCTGTCACCTGAGTGATCGACACGGGCCCACGCTGGGGGCCGTGCACGCCACGTGTTTCTTCGGCCAAAATCGTGCGACGCAGCGCTGCGGGCTCCATCTTGTCGCCGCCCGGCACCAGTGTCAGCTTTGCGCCGCTATAGAACTCGGGCGCGTTGCATTCATCCTCGTGGATATGCGCGACGGGTGAACAGAAAATGGTTTCCCATGGGTTTGAGAGTGTCGCCAGAGCCAGCGAATTCGCGGCTGTCCCGGTGGCCACCAGATAAACTGCGGCCCCCGGTGCTTCGAAGATTCCGCGAATACGATCGCGCACTTCGTTCATCAGGGTGTCCGCGCCATAGGCCATTTGATAGCCCTGATTGGCTTCGTTCAATGCGGCCATGACCTGTGGGTGAACCGGACCGGAATTGTCAGAGGCGAAATACATCAGCTGGGTTCCTCAATGATATAGTCTTCCCACTCTTCCAAGGGGGTTTCGAATTCGGACACCGTGCGCCCCTGAACTGACATGCCGGCGGCGTGCACGCTGTCCGGGGTACCTGATATCAAGGGATGCCAGTCGTAAAGCGGTTTCCCCTCCCACAGCAGTCGATAGGCGCAGGTTTGGGGCAGCCAATAGGCGTGATCGTCGATGTTGTTGGGTTTCATCACGATGCATTCCGGCACGAATTGGTGGCGGATGTCGTATTGCGTGCAGCGGCAGGTCTCATCGTCCAGCAGACGGCAGGCGACGCAGGTCAGGGCGACCTCGCCGGTGTCCTCATCCTCAAGCTTGTTCAGGCAGCATTTGCCGCAGCCGTCGCACAAGGCTTCCCATTCGCGCTGGTTCATCTTGGTTAGCGGTTTGCGTTCCCAGAACCGTGGGCCAAGGCCTTTGCGGTCGATCGAATCGGTGGTCATAGCGCGGCCAGCAGGATGCGCGCCTTGTCACAATCGGCATCCATCTGCGCGATCAGGGCATCCAGCCCGTCAAACGTCATCTCGGGGCGCAGGTATTCAACCAGGCCGACGGACAGGGTCGAACCGTACAGATCGCCTGAGAAATTGAACAGGAAGGTCTCGATATTCGGAACCTCTCCGTTGAACATAGGCCGTACGCCGACAGAGGATGCGCCGTGATAGCTGCCCTGATGAGGTCCGTCGAGCACATCGACCAGCACCGCATAGACGCCAAACTTTGGTGGGTGCAACCCTTCGATGGACATATTCGCGGTAGGGAACCCAAGCTCGCGCCCGCGTTGTTCACCGCCGATCACTTCGCCCTCGACGCGGTGCCAATGGCCCAGCATTGCCGCGGCGTCGCGGGGGCGGCCATCGGTCAGCGCGGTGCGGATACCAGTCGAGGATACCACATCGTCAGACCGTTCCATCAGCGGTGCAATGGTGACGCCAAACCCCATTTCTTGCCCGAACCGGGCCATATCTTCGGCGGTGCCACTGCGCCCTTTGCCAAAACAGAAATCCGCGCCGACCACGACGTGCGATAGACCAAGCCCCTCGCAGATGACATTGCGGGCAAAGCCTTCGGGCGTCAGACCGGCAAGCGCTGCATTGAACGGCAATTCGTACAGCTTTTGCACACCCAGTTTCTCCAACCGGTGCGCACGTGCGTTTCCCCGCATCAGACGAAAAGGTGGGGCATCGGGTGCAAAGTACTCGCGAGGGTGAGGCTCGAACGTCAGAACACCAAGCGGAGCATCCGGGGCCACGCTTTGTGCAAGTTCAATCACCGACTGATGGCCCACATGCACGCCATCAAAGTTCCCGATTGCCACACTGGCACCGCGGTCTTCTGGCTCGACAAACTGGAAATCACGGATGATCTGCATGCAGCTTGCCTAGCGGGACTGGAGACCGGGTTCAAGCACCTGATTGGTACAAATGCCTAGCAGTGCAGGCAGGGATATCAATCTGCGCCAATACGATTGCTGTTCGAAGGCTGCGCAACAAAAAAGGCGCCGTATCCGGCGCCCTTCGACTGTGTTGGGGTCCTGTTGCCTTAGTCGAACTTGCGCGATGGGGCTAAAACCATGGCTTCTCCGATCAGCACCTTTTTGCCGTCGACGGCACAGTGACAATCCAGCTTCACGCGACGCTTGGCAAAGTCGATGTCGATCACTTTGACCTCGGCATAGACCATATCACCGGGGCGCACCGGAGCCAGGAATTTGAGAGATTGACCCATATAGACCGTGCCGTGGCCCGGCAACTGCTCGCCTATCACCGCCGAGATCAAACCCGCCGTCAACATGCCGTGGGCGATACGACCTTCAAAGATCGTGTCGCGGGCATAGTCGTCGTCCAGGTGAACGGGGTTTCGGTCCGTTGAAACCTGCGCGAACATCTCGATATCTTCGTCCGTCACCACTTTGCGCAGGTGGCGGGTCATGCCCATCTCGATGTCTTCAATACAGATCGTGCCGCGCGGAAGATTATCCAACATGTCGCCCTCACTCGAGTTCAATGAGCAACAAAAAAACGTACGTTGCCCCCGTTTGGCAACTTTATTACTTCGCAACTGCAGAAAATCAAGTCTTTTCTGACTATCTCAATCGACCGATTGTGTAGGTCGGATTGATATTTTCCTTTGCAATATAGTCGCTTAGGGTTTCATTGTGCGGATGATGCTCAGTTTTTGTTTCCGCAGCGGCCAAACCACCCGAGATGAACAGAGAATCAATCCCTTCGCCCATACCGCCCAGAATGTCCGTATGCGGGCCGTCGCCGATCACCAGAATGTCGCCATCCGGGATGTCTTGACCCAGTTCCTGCAGCCTGCGCCGCGCCAGATCATAGATCGGCGGGTGGGGTTTTCCGAAATACAGGCTCTCGCCTCCCATTTCGGTATACAGCTTCGCCAACGCGCCCGCGCACCATTCGCGTATCTCGCCCCGGTCAACAACGATGTCGGGGTTGGCGCAGAGCAGCTTCATGCCTTTCTGCTTGGCATAGAGGAAATCGGCGCGATTGACCGCCGGATCCGCCATTGGGTCGAACGGCCCGCAGCAGACGATCCCTTTGGCCTCATCCAGCGGGACACGTTCGATGTGGATCGGATGGTGTAGTATTTTCAGCGGCTCAAAGAAACCCGCGTCGCGTTCCCATTCCCCCATGAAATAGACTTTTTCACCAACCGCCCCACGGAACATGGCGGAACGTGCCGAATCCCCACTGGTGGCGATGGTGTCATAGGCATCTGCGGGGACATCGAATTGCCCAAGCTGCTCAGCCACGCCAGCACGCGGTTTGGGTGAGTTGGTGACCAGCACAACGATCCCGCCTTGCGCCCGGTAGTTTTGCAAAGCTGCGACCGCCTCGGGATAGGCAGTGATGCCGTTGTGAACGCATCCCCACAGGTCTACGAACAGTGCCTTGTAGCGGCCTGAAATCTCGGAAAGCGTGTGGATGATCTGGGTCATGGGAGCCTCGGGACCTGAAATTCTGAGTTGTGACAGCTATGGCAAAGCTTTCACCTCTTGGCCATCCCGCAATACCAATTGCGGGTCGAACACGGTGTGTCTGATCGTGTCATTCGACGATTTCTTCGACATCGGGTGCTTGTTGGACGTTTTCGGTGCCCAATATGATCTGTGCGCCGATCCTGTTCTGGAAACGCACTACGACCAGATAACCCGGCCCCAGCTCTTTCTGAAGTACGTCGACCAAAGGCGTCTCACGCAGGGTTTCGGGCAGCAAACCGGCGATCGAAGATACTTTATAAGCGGCTTCAATCGGAAGGTCCACGATCAGCCAAATATCGGCGTGTTTGCGTTTGGCATTCACGTCCACGCGGATGATCTCGACCGACACCGGATCGGCCCAGTCCCGGATCGTTTGCGCCAACTGTGCTTCGGTCCGGGTTTCGAGGTAACGGTTGTAGGTCGACTTTCCCAGTTGAAGGACAACGAAGGCCAGGAATGCCAGTGTCACCACCACGCTTGCGGTGAAGTTCAGCTTGCGCCGACCCTTGCTAAAAACCACCGCGCGCGCCGCGTATACGATGTAAACCGCGCAAGCGGACAGAATGATCGCACCAAGGTTGGTGGCAAAAAGAAGACCGGCCTCATAGGCCTCGGCGGGCTCGTCGAAATACAGCAACACACCCGAAGCAGACAGAGGTGGCACCAAGGACACGCCGATGGCTGCACCGGGAAGCAGGCTGGCCTCGGACCGGTTGATTTGAACGTAAGCTGCGGCCACTCCGGCGGCGAGGGCAACGATCAGATCCTCGGTGCCCGGATCCGTTCTGGCGAGAACCTGATCGGGGATCAGAATGCCGCGCGGGACGTCTGCGACATAGACAAGAAGCCACGCCAGCAAGACGCTGATTACCGCGGCACCGCAGACAATCAAAGCCAGTTTGAACGCGCGACCCAGCCATCCCATCACCATCGCCGCCGCAACCCCAAGGATCGGGGTCATCAATGGCGCAACAAGCATTGCGGCAATGACGACCGCACTGGAATCTCGCAGCATGCCCATCGTGGCGATCACCACGGATAAGGTCAGAAGCATGGCAAACCGTCGCCAATAGGCAGATTTGTCCTTGCCTTCAAATCTCAGGATGTCGCGTGTGGTGCTGAACTTGCGGGAACTCATGAACGTCGTCTGACCCAATTCGCTGTCTGGCTATTGATGGCAGACTACCAACGGATGCCATTCGCGCAAAACATTAGTAGCAAAGAAAAAAGGCGCCCGGGTGGGGCGCCTTTCGGTTGGGATGTTTGTCAGCGTCAAACCTTGAGGTTCGGGATGATCTGTTTTTTGCGGCTCATGATGCCGGGCAGGACTACGGCATCGCCGTCCACGCTTGCGCCAAAGCTCTTTTCCGCGACGCCTTTGACCAGATCGTTGGGTACCAGCAGAGTGGCCTCTTCGTTCAGAATATCGACCACGAACAGCAGAACCTGATCAACGCCGTCTTCCTTGGCTACGTCAGCCATTGAACCCGCCAGGCTGGCCTTGCGGTCCAGCACAACGCCCGGTGCGGTGGTTTCCAGAACCGAAACGCGGAACTTGGTGCCGTCGACCTCATATTCTTTGCTGTCCATGCGGATCAGTTCGGCGTCCGAAAAAGACGACACATCCGATTTGGCTGCAAACATTTCCGCGGCATAGGTCGCGACATCCAGACCCAGCTCGGCAGCCAGCTTCTCGGCCACTGCGCGGTCATGTGCGGTGGTGGTGGGAGAGCGGAATTCCAGCGTATCCGACAGGATGCAGGTCAGTGCGGCGGCTTTGATGGCGTCGGGCATCTTGGCGGCGTCGTCATCGATCAGGTCCATCATGATGGTCGCCGTGCAGGCCAGCGGGCGCACGGTGATGTCGATCGGGCCTTTGGTTTCCAGACCACCAACTAGCTTGTGGTGGTCGATGATTGCGCGGATGTCGGCGCTGTTTACGCTGGCTGGCAGCTCGGCGGGGTTGTTGGTGTCCACGATGACTACCGGTGCGCCCTCGGCCACGTCCTCGATGATGCGCGGCTTGGGCAGGTCCCAGCGCTGCAGCAGGAATGCCGCTTCGGTGTTGGGTTCGCCCAGCAGAACGGGTTCAGCCTGTTCGCCTTTGATTTCGTTCAGGTACCATGACCACAGGATAGGTGAACCTGTGGAGTCGGTGTCGGGGGATTTATGTCCAAATACGAGCGTTGTCATGTCAGCGTCCTGAGGGTGATCATTTTGCGCGCCTTATAGGGCGGTCCGCCGAGGTTGTCACCCGACAGTGTTTACGCTGCGACGGTTGGTCTGAAATCGAGGCGGGGTCAGAACGGGGCGCGGGTCAGGGTGTACCCAGTCTGTTGCAATTGGTTCAGCAGCCCGTAGTCGCCCCCAAGATGCCCGGCACCGACCGCGATCACGACAGTTTGGTCCTGAATGTTTAGAATTTTCTGCATCCAGTTGCTGTTGCGCTCGACAAGAAGCTTTTGCTCGAAATCATTCCATTCCTCGTCGAATACATCGGGCGACAGGCCTGAGTCTTCCAAGCCCTGCAGGCGGGCGAGCTGGATGATTTCGACATGCTTCTCTTCCAGGTAGGCGTTGGCCATCGTCGCCAGTTGATCCTCGCTGCCGCCCATGGCACCGGCCATCCGCACAAGGGACTGGACCTGCTTTTCGATGGGGTGGCTGTCGAACATACTCATAAGATCGGCAACCTGTTCAAGCGAGCGTTTGGGGATGCCCAACTCGTCAGCCAGTTGATCCAGACGGGCGTCCATCCCGTGGTTTGCACTGGGGTCCTGCATCATACACGGGGGGACGCCCAGCATCATGCTCAGAAACCAGGGCCGCATTTTGGCCGCCATCCAGCCGGGGATACCGCGCTCGGATAGCCCGTCAGACAGGGCAGACCAGTCTTCCTCGGACATCAGGTCAATCAGGCTGGGTCCCGAGGTGATCATCACCGGGCTCATGTCCTTGGCCAGGTCTTGTTCGAACGCGTCCATTTCTTCCTGCGTTACCTCGAAATAAAACGCGTCTGCATCGCTGAGGGCCGGCGTTAGCCGTTCGACCACTGCGTCCATGCGTGGGTCATTGGCATGCAACGTACCAACAAGGTGCAGGATCGTGTCGCCCTTGGACGCGATCCAGTGATTACCTTCGGGAAACGGGATATCGGCCACTGCCTGTTGCAGTTCGGACTTTACCGCAGGGCTCAGTCCCGGCCTCAGATCATTCCCTTCGCATGCAGCCTGTACGGCGGCGGGCAGGAATAGGAAAAGCAGCGGTGCAAACAAGCGCATAAGGATCATCTCGGAATCTTCAGTGTGACGGCGACATTGCCTTTGCGCAGCAATGTATTCAAGCCAGATGCAGGTGATGGCTGGCGTTCGCGGCAAATTTGCATAGCATGGCGGAATGGACCGCGAGCAGGATCTATACCCGCCGATCAAGGCGCTGTTCGAGCGTCAGGGCTATACCGTCAAAGGCGAAGTCGGCGCTGCCGATATCGTCGCTGTTCGAGATGGCGATGAGCCGGTGATTGTTGAGCTGAAGCTGCGGTTCTCATTGGCGCTATTTCATCAGGCAATCACGCGGTTAAGGTTGACTGACCAAGTCTATATCGGTGTGTGCAAACCAAAAGGGCGAACCGCGCGGCGTGCGTTAAAGGACAATTCGGCGCTGTGCCGCAGGCTTGGTCTCGGTCTGATCACTGTACGTGCTGACGGCGCGGTCGAGGTGCAATGTGACCCTGGCCCGTATGCACCGCGAAAAAACAAAGCAAAAGCTGCTCGTCTATTGCGTGAATTTGACCGCCTTGAAGGTGATCCCAACGCAGGTGGGGCCACCCGGCACGGGATCGTGACGGCCTATCGTCAGGACGCACTGAAATGTGCAGCCCATCTGGCTGAATGCGGAGCGACAAAGGGGTCGGAAGTTGCCCAATCCACCGGCGTCGCCCAGGCCACGCGCCTGATGCGGGATAACCACTACGGGTGGTTCGACAAGGTCGAGAAAGGGGTCTATGCGCTGTCGGCTACGGGGGCCGAAGGGTTGAAACACTGGGCGTATAGCTGGGAAGATGCGAACTAGTCAGGCCGTGCGGCAATTTCGGCAATCATGGCGCGGCCTATATCTGAAAGGACGGCGTTGCGTTCAGGAAATGGCGCATCGCTTTCGGTCAGATAAATGGCGGCCAGATATGTGCGGGGCTCGGGTGTCTGCAAAAAGGCAACGATCGCACGGCTGCCGTGGCCTCCGGCACCGGTCTTGTCCCCGATCGTCCACCCGTCAGGCACGTGCGCGCGGATAAGACCGTCGGCCACTTGATCGTCTATCATCCATTGCCTGAGTTGAGCGGAGGATGCGGGTGAGAGCGCCCGGCCAAATAACAACCGGTCCAGCGTCGCCAGTATTGCCCGAGGCGTTGTTGTGTCGCGCGGATCGCCCGGAGTGGCTTCATTCAGGGCCGTTTCCCATCGATCAAGGCGGGTGATGTCGTCGCCGTTTGTCCGAAGAAACTCGGTCAGTCCGGCAGGCCCATCCAAGCGGCGCAACAGCAGATTGGCCGCAGCATTGTCGCTGATCGTCATCGTTGCTTCGCATAACGCTCCGACAGTCATACCGGTCTCAACATGTTTGCTGGTGACAGGGGAGTAATCTACCAGGTCCGTCGTCTGGTACTTGACGTGATCTGACAGGCTTTCCGTACCTGCATCCACCTCTGCCAGCACGGCGCCGCACAAGAGCGGTTTGAACGTGCTGGACATCGGAAACAGCTCATCGGCGCGGTATGAAACCTCCCATTCGTTGCTGGGATCATAAAGGAGCAGCCCGATCCGGGCATCAAGGCGGCGCTCCCAGCTCTGGACCGTTTCGGTAAGGGGCTGCGCCTGTGCTGATGTGGCTAAATCAACAGTAATAGTAATTAAAAACAACAAGGTAGTTGTGATTTTCCTGAACCCACGCATCGAATCTGCCTTGGTCAAATGTGGTCGCCATCGCCTTAGTTGGCTAGGGCGCTGTGTAAACCGGGCGTTCTGGGGTTCTCCGTGCGAAAAATATTCAGGCAACTTGTTGACTCGGTCATTTCGACCCCCTAGCTATGCGTCGTTATCACTCTCTACTACCGAGTGCTAACGCCTCGCTGAAAGGCGGGGGGAGGATAGATAAACTTTGAGCCCAAGGAGCTGCAAAGATGGCATTGAAACCGCTTCATGACCGTGTGCTGGTTCGTCGTACCGAAAGCGATGAGAAAACCGCAGGCGGGTTGATCATTCCCGAAAGCGCAAAAGAAAAGCCCAGCGAAGGCGAGGTCGTTTCGACCGGTGAAGGCGCGCGCAAGGACAGCGGCGAACTGATCGCAATGGCTGTTAAATCTGGCGACAAGATCCTGTTCGGCAAGTGGTCGGGCACCGAGGTCAACGTCAACGGCGAAGAGCTGTTGATGATGAAAGAAAGCGACATCATGGGGATCATTGAGTAAGCGCCAGCGCTTCTCTGATCTTCATTTCCAACATTTTTCTCAAGGAGAAACAACATGGCTGCTAAGGACGTCAAGTTCGACACCGATGCCCGCAACCGCATGCTGTCAGGTGTGAACATCCTGGCCGATGCTGTCAAAGTGACCCTGGGCCCCAAAGGCCGCAACGTGGTTCTGGACAAATCCTTCGGCGCACCGCGCATCACCAAAGACGGTGTATCGGTTGCCAAGGAAATCGAACTGGAAGACAAGTTCGAAAACATGGGCGCGCAGATGGTGAAAGAAGTCGCCAGCCGCACCAATGACGAAGCCGGCGACGGCACCACCACTGCAACTGTTCTAGCTCAGTCGATCGTCAAAGAAGGTCTGAAGCAGGTTGCTGCTGGCCTGAACCCGATGGACCTGAAGCGCGGCATCGACCTGGCAACTGCCAAGGTCGTTGAAGGCATCAAAGAGATGGCGCGTGAAGTCAAAGACTCGGCAGAAGTCGCTCAGGTTGGCACCATCTCGGCCAACGGCGAAGCCGAAATCGGTCAGCAAATCGCAGACGCGATGCAGAAGGTTGGCAACGAAGGCGTTATCACCGTCGAAGAAAACAAAGGTCTGGAAACCGAGACCGATGTTGTCGAAGGTATGCAGTTCGACCGTGGCTACCTGTCGCCTTACTTCGTCACCAATGCTGACAAGATGATTGCAGACCTCGACGACTGCATGATCCTGCTGCACGAAAAGAAACTGTCCTCGCTGCAGCCGATGGTTCCGCTGCTCGAGCAGGTGATCCAGTCGCAAAAGCCGCTGCTGATCATTGCTGAAGACGTTGAAGGCGAAGCGCTGGCAACTTTGGTTGTCAACAAACTGCGCGGCGGCCTTAAAATTGCTGCTGTCAAAGCACCGGGCTTCGGCGATCGCCGCAAGGCCATGCTGCAGGACATCGCAATCCTGACCGGTGGTCAGGTTATCAGCGAAGATCTGGGCATGAAGCTCGAGTCCGTCACCATGGACATGCTGGGCACCGCCAAGAAAATCGAAATCACCAAAGACGAAACCACCATCGTCGACGGTGCTGGCGAGAAAGCCGAGATCGAAGCACGTGTTGCTCAGATCCGCACTCAGATCGAAGAAACCTCGTCGGACTACGACCGTGAGAAGCTGCAAGAGCGCGTTGCCAAACTGGCAGGCGGTGTTGCTGTTATCCGCGTAGGTGGCATGACCGAAGTCGAAGTGAAAGAGCGTAAGGATCGTGTTGACGATGCTCTGAACGCAACGCGCGCAGCCGTTCAGGAAGGCGTTGTTGTGGGCGGTGGCGTTTCGCTGGTTCAGGCCGGTAAAGCACTGGACACTCTGAAAGGCGCAAACGCTGATCAGGACGCAGGCATCAATATCGTGCGTAAAGCCATCGAAGCGCCGCTGCGCCAGATTGCTGAGAACGCGGGCGTCGACGGCGCAGTTGTTGCAGGCAAAGTTCGCGAATCTTCGGAAGCGGCCTTTGGTTTCAACGCTCAGACCGAAGAGTATGGCGACATGTTCTCGTTCGGCGTTATCGATCCAGCCAAAGTTGTCCGCACTGCGCTGGAAGATGCAGCATCGGTTGCTGGCCTGCTGGTCACCACCGAAGCAATGGTTGCTGACAAGCCTGCCAAAGACGGCGCGCCTGCTGGCGGCGGCATGCCCGACATGGGCGGCATGGGCGGCATGATGTAAGACGTCGAATTCGCCTCGGCGAATTCTGACGGTCCCGACAGGCGCCTGGCAGTAAGGCCAAGCTGCCGAGAGGGAAGCCTTTGTATCTAGGGACGGGGTCGCCTTCGGGCGGCCCCGTTTCGTTTTGCGGACCATCCCGCAGGAATGTGAGTGTGCAAAACGCGCCGAAACCGGCTATGCGGTTGATATGAAACTGTTCCTACTCACGTGCCTGACGATGTGCGCCTTTGCGTCCAACTCGATACTTAATCGGCTAGCGATTGATAGTGGCGCCAGCGATCCCGCTTCCTTTGCCGTGGTGCGGGTTTTAGCCGGTGCAGTGGTGCTGGCCGGGTTGGTTCTTCTGAGGGCTGGCCATTTGCCCCTGTTTGACCGGCGCAGGATTGCCGGGGCGGGGTCGTTGTCCCTGTACATGATCGGATTCTCGGTCGCCTATCTGACGCTGGACGCGGGTCTTGGCGCGCTGATCCTGTTCGGGGTGGTGCAGGTGACGATGTTCACTGTGACATCAGTGAAAGGCACTCTGCACACTGGTCGGCAGATCGCGGGCGCCGCAATCGCGTTGCTGGGGTTGGGCTACGTGCTGTGGCCGTCCGGATCGATACAGGTCAACCCGATCGGGGCTGCTCTGATGATCGCCGCCGGGATCGGCTGGGCGATCTATTCGTTGGTTGGCAAGTCCGAACCGGATGCCTTATCCGGCACTGCGGCCAATTTTGTCGTGGCATTGCCCGTGACAACGCTGGCTTTGTTGGCGACAGGAGGGGCTTGGCACATGACCGCTAACGGATACTTGCTGGCCGCGTTGGCCGGCGCGGTCACTTCGGGGATGGGGTATGCGCTGTGGTATCAGGTTCTGCGGGAATTGACACCCACAACGGCGGCCGTCGTGCAACTCAGCGTTCCGATCTTAGCCATTATTGGCGGTGTCCTCCTGCTGGGTGAGGACGCCAGTCTGCGCCTGATCCTGGGGGCGGGTCTGGTATTGGGCGGAATTGCACTGGCCGTTCTGCGCAGGACGCCGCAGTAGGGGTTTATTCGCTGGACGTTAGGCCTTATCTGGCGGCTATGCGTTACTTGCTTGCCCTCTTTCTGTTCTTTGTGCCTGCCATTGTGCAGGCAAAATGCGTGGTCCTGCTGCATGGGCTGGCACGGACCGAAGCGTCTTTTACCGTGATGGAACAGCTGTTCAAGACGCATGGTTATACCGTCGTTCGTCCAGGATATCCGTCCACGGACCTGCCTATTCCCGAACTTGCCTCAAAGACGCTGCCAGATGCATTTGCCGAATGCGGCGACGACAAGGTCAATGTGGTTGCGCATTCGATGGGCGGCATCCTGTTGCGCTATTGGTTGCAGGATAACCATCCGGAGAATCTGGGCCGCGTCGTCATGCTCGGGCCGCCCAATCAGGGCAGTCAATTGGTTGACGAACTTAGCGCGTATGAGGTGTTTGGGATGCTGAATGGCCCGGCTGGCCTGGCGCTGGGCACGGGCCCCGAAGGTATCCCAAGGCAACTACCGCCTGCGGATTTTGAGCTGGGTGTCATCGCCGGCGAGAATTCGCTGAACCCGCTGTTTTCGTCGATGATCGATGGGTTGGATGACGGCAAGGTCTCGGTTGAAACCACCAAGGTCGACGGGATGGCGGACCATATCGTTCTGCCAGTGACCCACACTTTCATGATGAACAACCCCCGCGTGATGGCGCAGGCGCTGCATTTCATCGAGTTTGGACAGTTTGACCCACAGATCACATGGCTGGACGGGGTGATGGAAATCATCGACGAAATCTGCATCGGGCAGGATTGCTCGGAACCCGCGTCGGAGCCTTCTCAATGACTGCACTTTCTCTGACTTTATCCGGCGCAGAGGTCTTTTTGCCGGACCAAGGGATGACTCGTGCAGACCTGTCCATTTCCGAGGGGATCGTGCAAGAGGACCGCGCTGGCCGAACAATCGATCTGTCGGGATATCTTGTGATGCCCGGTATCATCGACCTGCACGGTGATGGGTTCGAGCGCCACATCGCACCGCGACGAGGGGCGATGAAGCAGATGGACGAGGGCATCCTGTCGGTCGAGGCCGAACTGGCCGCCAACGGGATTACGACGGCGGTTCTGGCCCAGTTCCTGAGTTGGGAAGGCGGCGTGCGCGGCCCCGAATTCGCTGGCCAAGTGTTCGATGCCATCGCGTCGGTCAAAGATCGCGTCGTGACTGATCTGCTACCTCAGCTACGGTTCGAAACCCACATGCTGGAGGAATACCCCAGCCTGCTTGAACGCATCACCGATTGGCAGGTGCCCTATGTCGTGTTCAACGACCACTTGCCGCATGACCGGCTGGCCGAGGGGCGCAAGCCGCCACGTTTGACGGGTCAGGCGCTTAAGGCAGGGCGCAATCCGGACGCACATTTTGAGATGCTGCTGTCCATGCATGCCCGCCGGGATGACGTGCCCGCTGCCTTGGACACACTCTGCGAGTCTCTGGCCGAGCAGGGTGTCCGTATGGGCAGTCATGACGACGCAACCGCCCAAACCCGCGCCGATTGGCGGGCGCGGGGCGCGCAGATCGCGGAATTCCCAGAAACGCTAGAGGCAGCCGAGGCTGCACGGGCTGCTGGGGATCACGTTATTCTCGGATCACCCAACGTGGTGCGTGGCGGATCGCACAAGGGCAACGTCAGCGCGTTGGATCTGATCACGATGGGGCTGTGTGATGCGCTCGCCTCGGATTACCATTACCCCAGTCCCAGGCGCGCGGCTTTGATGCTGGCCAAATCCGGTCTGTTGGATCTGGCCGGAGCCTGGGCGTTGGTCTCTTCCGGTCCGGCACGGGTTCTTGGGTTGCAGGACCGGGGCACGCTCGCCCCGGGTCAACGCGCAGACCTAGTGATCCTTGATGCTCGGTCCCACCGCGTCGCCGCCACGCTGGCTGGTGGGCGGGTTAGTTTCATGTCCGGCGATATCGCAGCACGGTTCGTGGGCTGAGTCACCGCGTGATGCGGTTGAAATGCGCCATCTTGCGGCCCGGTTTGACCTCAGCCTTGCCATAGAGATGAAGCGCCACGTCGCGTTCCCGTGCCAATTCCGGCACACGGTCCATATCATCACCGATCAGGTTCTCCATGACCACGTCCGAATGGCGTTGACCATCACCCAGGGGCCATCCCGCCACAGCGCGGATATGCTGTTCGAACTGATCCACCGCGCAGCCGTTCTGTGTCCAGTGACCCGAGTTGTGCACCCGAGGCGCAACCTCATTCACGATCAACCCTTCTGACGTGACGAACAGTTCGACACCCATGACACCGACGTAATCCAGCGCGTTCAAGATATTGGCGGCCAGAAGAACAGCATCGGTTCGTTGCGCCGGGGCAAGGCGGGCGGGTACCGTGGTGGTGTGCAAGATGCCATCGCGGTGCACGTTTTCACCGGGGTCGAAACAGGACACTTGACCGTCGATGCTGCGGGCGGCGATGACCGATACCTCGTGGCTGAAATTGACGAACCCTTCGAGGATTGCGGGCGCGCCTGCCATATCGGCCAGTGCGGCCTCGGCATCCTCGGGGCCGCGCAGGCGCGCCTGCCCCTTGCCGTCATAGCCAAAGCGACGGGTTTTCAGGATGGCTGGCGTGCCAATCTGGTCAATCGCTGCCTTTAGGCTGTCCAGATCGGTGATGTCGGCGAACGGCGCTGTTTTCAAACCCAATCCGGCAAGGAAAGTCTTTTCGGTCAGTCGATCTTGACTGACACGCAGCGCCTCGCGCCCCGGATGGATAGGGCAATGTGCTTCCAACAGGTCCAGCGCTTCGGTCGGGATATTTTCGAATTCATAGGTGATGACATCGACGGACTCGGCAAAGGCCTTCAGTGCCGCAGCGTCATCATAAGCTGCAGTCGTCACATGATCCGCCACCTGACCGGCGGGTGGGTTGGCTCCCGGCTCAAAGATGTGGGTTACAAAGCCCAACCGGGCCGCCGCGACGGACAACATCCGGCCTAATTGGCCACCGCCCAGAATTCCAATCCGCGCCCCCGGAGCAAGCATGTCCGTCATCAATCAGTCTCCAACCTTTTTCCAATCGCCTGCAGGGCCGAGCGCAGCGCATCATGTGCGTTGCCCGCATGCAAGGCCTGCGTCATTTGCAGGCTGAGTGTTCCATCCGTTGCCAGCGCGTCCCGCTCTTCGGCCAAACGCCCGGCTTGCCCGGTTTGCATCGTGTGCAGAAACCCGGATAGCAGCTGTGTCGTATAAAACTCTGAGGCATCCGCGTCGCCCGTTTGCTCGGCCAGCCACTCGGCACCCGTTGCCAACACGTCCAGAATGCCCGGGACCATGGCGCAGACGGCAAAATGTGCATTCAGCGCGGCCTCGTTGGATACCTTGACGACCGGGTTTTCGGGTTCGAACAATTCGGCCAGCAAGGCGTCGTTTCCGAACGCTGCAAGCGGGCATCCACCTTGTTGAAGAAAACCCAATGGGATCGTTTGCACAAAGTCAGTTGCGGGGACGCATAACGCAGCAAGCTGATCCACCGATACAGCCGCCATCACTGACACGATCTGCTGATCCGAGCGAAAGTTTAGCTGTTCCAAAACTTCCGGGGCGATTTGGGGGCGCAGGCAAAGAAAAACGATATCTGATGCGTCAAGAACCGCTTGTGGGTTCGCGACCGCGACATCCAGTTCAGCTTTCAGTTCGGACGAGACTGTGGCGTTGCGCTCTGTCACAGCGATCTCGTGCCCTTTGGCCGCAAGAAAGCGCGCAATGGGGGCTGCAATATGTCCGGTTCCGATGAAGCCGATACGGCTCATCCCTGCGGTTCCTCGGGGATTGAGGCCGAAAGGGCCGCGCGCCAAGCATCCAGACGATCAGCCAGCGCGGAGTCTTGCAGGGCAAGGATACCGGCCGCCATCAACCCGGCATTGGCCCCACCGGCCGAGCCAATAGCCATCGTCGCCACCGGAAAACCTTTGGGCATCTGCACAATGGAATACAGCGAATCGACGCCGGACAGGGCACGGGTCTGAACAGGCACACCGATCACCGGCACGCGCGTCTTTGAGGCCATCATCCCAGGCAGATGCGCAGCACCGCCCGCACCGGCGATAATCACATCCAAGCCGCGCTGAACGGCGGTTTTGCCATAGTCCCAAAGGCGATCAGGGGTGCGGTGGGCCGAAACGATGCGTTTTTCATACGCAATGCCCAGTTCATCCAGAATGTCTGCGGCTTCTTTCATCGTGGGCCAGTCCGACTGGCTGCCCATGATGATCCCCACTTTCACATCGCTCATCCACTTGTCGCCCTTGCCTGCCGAAAGAGCGCGCACTATAGCCAAATCGGCCTATCTGGCAATGCGGAACAGGGCCTTCAGGCGATGATATCCGGGGTCAGACGATCCTCGATCAGGCGAATGATGTCCTTAAGGCGCAGTTTCTGCTTTTTCAGCCGCTTGATCGTTAACTGATCCGACGTCCCCGTCGCTTGCAGCGCCTCGATCGCTTCGTCCAGATCGCGGTGCTGGCGGCGAAATACCTCCAGCTCGACCCGAAGAACTTCATCTGTTTTCATTGAAATGTCAGTGGGCGCGTTCATGAACGACTCGGTTGTTGTTGTGGTGCTTTCCACACAAGATAGTGTGTCAGGGTTTATCCGGCCAGACCTTGTGGACATCCCTGCATATTCCCATATTCTATCATACGCGGTTGCCAAAACGGGACCGCACCACACGTCGCTTTGGCAATAAAGGACGAAAATACGTGTCGAAACTTACTCTTGGCTCATACCCGCATCTTTTGGGGTTCGAGCAATTGGAACGCCTTCTGGAGCGGTCTGCAAAGGCCGGCAACGAAGGATACCCGCCCTATAACATCGAACAGACCTCGGATTTTTCCTATCGTATCACCTTGGCAGTTGCCGGTTTTGCGGAAGAGGACCTGTCGATTACCATCGAGGATCGCCAACTGGTGATCCGGGGCCGTCAACGCGACGATAGCGAGGGGCGCATCTTTCTGCATCGCGGCATCGCGGCGCGTCAGTTCCAGCGCATGTTTGTGCTGGCGGACGGTGTAGAGGTGGGCGAGGCGATCATGGAAAACGGTCTGCTGCATGTGGATCTGACCCGCGCCGTGCCTGAAACCGTGGTTCAGACAATCAATATACGGAAGGGGTAAGAGCAATGAATACACCGATTGAAATCAACACCGAAGGCGACCGGATCGTCTATGTAAAAGCCGTCGATGTGGCTGACCTGCCGCGTGAAGTGCGCGAACAGGCTGGTGATCTGGATCAGCTCTACGCTGTGCATGACTCGGATGGTCAGCAACTGGCCCTGGTCGCAGATCGCAAGCTGGCCTTTATTCTGGCGCGCGAACATGACTTTTCCCCGGTGGCCGTGCACTAAATCGGCCCCCGCAGCGTGTGATTTTCCCGTGACATCCGCCGCCCCACGGGTGAGATATGCGAACCAATACGGGTTCGCAGGCGGAGGCACCAAACATGAGTTGGTTTGATTTTGACTGGGTGGACGCATTCAGCGACCGCGCATTTGGCGGTAATGGATGCGCCGTGGTGCATGGTGGGGCCGTCCTGCCTGAAGATGTCTGCACGGCATACGTGCGCGAAACGTCCTTGGTCGAATGTACCTTTACCGGGCCGTCTGACGTGGCCGACTTCCAAGTGCGCTATTTTCTGGCCAGCCGTGAAATCCCTTTTGCGGGGCATCCAACCATTGCCACTGTCGCGGCGATGCGGTCGCGTGGGCTGTTTCAGGGGGATGCGCTGACACTGGACACCGGGGCAGGGATCGTTTCCATCCAACTCAATGGTGATGAGATTGAGATGACGCAGGTTGCCCCGCAATTTGGTGCGATGGTTCCTGCCGATCTGGTTGCCGCCGCCATCAGCCTGCCGGAAAGCGCGATCATCTCCCCACCTCAGATGGTATCCACAGGGTTGCCTTTTTGTGTCACCGTTTTGCGTGATCATGAAGCCTTGCGCGCCGCGAAGTTGGTTGAAGAACCTTTGCGAAAAGTGATCGAAGCAGGCGGGTATTCGGGGTCGGACATGGCCGAGCCCTTCCTTGTGACGCTGGAAGGTGCGACCGAGGCGGGCGACACATTCTCACGTCTGTTGATGCTGCCGCCCAGCCCGCCCGAGGATCCCTTCACGGGATCCGCAACCGGGGCGATGGCAGCTTATCTGTGGAAGTATGGTTTGATGCCCAAAGATACGTTTACGGCAGAACAGGGCCACGACTTGGGCCGCCCCGGCCAAGCGACCGTTACACGCGTTGGACCCGCCGATGCGATGACCGGTATCAAGGTGGCGGGTCGCGGCTATATTCTAATGCGCGGTCAGGTCAATTTTCCCGGGCAACTGTCATGACCGAACCCGCGATCGCCATCCTGCCTTACGGGCATCGATTAGGGCCGAAACTGGCTTCGGTTCCATTGTCCGATCTGATCTGGCCCGAAGGGTGCCCCGAGCGCTTGATGGGCAAAACAGTTGGCGATCTTGAGCGTACCGACCATCTGATTATGTATCCCAATTCTACCGTGCATTTGCGCCTGCGCCGGGGCACCCGCGCCCGGATTTCGCTGATGATGGGCGAACCGTCGGCCATTCACGCCAAGCACGACAAGATGCTCCGCTACACATGGCGGCGGTTCTTTCGGGTGATGACGTTTCATGATGTGCTGTTGCGAAACCTTCCCAATGCGGTGTTTCTGCCCTACGGCGTGACGATGGTGCCGGATTGGCGTGACCTCAACGTAGAGAAAACGAAGTCCTGCTCGCTCATTGCCTCAGCCAAACGCGATCTGGAGGGGCACCAACTGCGCCATTCGGTGATTGACTGGGTGCGGAAAACGGGTGCTGACGTTGATATCATGGGGCGGGGATACATGCCATTTGACCGCAAATCCGACGGCTTGGCCCCGTATCGCTATTCCGTTGTGATCGAGAATGTTCGCGAGAAGAACTATTTCTCGGAAAAGCTGACAGATGCGATCTTATGCTCAACGGTCCCGATCTATTGGGGGTGTCCGAATATAGGGGACTTCATGGACACAGCCGGTATGATCCTCTGCGAATCCGAGGCCGACATTCAGCGCGCGATCAACAGCCTGTCCGCTGACGACTATGCCGAACGCCTGCCGCATCTGAAAGCTGCGCAAAGCAAGGCGGCAGAGTTCGGTGACTTTGAAGGCCGTGCGGTGCGGACCCTGCGCGAACAGATAAACGCGGCCTAGTGGTCCGATGGCCGCGGGGCCAGCCACCCCACTGGTAAAATCGGGTTCGCCAAGGCGTTAATCCCGTGCCGAATGCAAAGTCGCTGCAGATATGATCCGGTGACCGGCAGCCCGGCGGTTTTGCCTGCCATGAACTTTTTCTGATGTCCGTAGATGTGGACTGAATGCACCTTATCCCGTTCGATCTCGGTGGTGGAAATGCGCGGATCGTGGAGTTTCCATAGCTGTTCCTTGTCCAAAGGATAGAACACATCCGGCTGCATCGCGTGGCTGTCTTCGCCGGTCTGGCGCAGAAAAAACTCCAGCGCCTTGGGGCCAGAGCTGCCCCAGGGCAGTGTTTCAATGCCCCAGGTTTCACCGTTTCGGATGCGCCTGCGATTGTGTCGAAACAGCCGCCCGCCACGCCAGGGCTGGGTCGGGTTGGCCGAGGTCACGAAGTCAATCCATAACGCCAGTGTCTCTGAGTCTGGTGGCAGACGCAGAACACCATTGGGAAAGGTGCCTGATTGCGACGACCCGAAAACGTAAGACGCAGAAAAGTCGAATGGCCTGACGCAATATGCATCCAGATCGACCCAGATAAATGGGATTTTCTGCATCAATCGCAGACGGAAAATGTCGGAAAACACTGCGACCCCCAACCGGTCTTCCGGTCGGAAATCAAACGGCGCGGGCCAAAGGATATCAGATGCGGGCCGTATCTCGGTGCCGCTAGGCACGCCTTCGATGTCATGCAGGGTATACAGGATAAACCGGTGGCCGTTATCCAGATAGGATTGAATGCATAACGCCTCGAGCCAGCTCAGATCTGAACCGAACCAGAAACTGGCAATTGCAGGCAGGTCGCGGGTCATGGGCACTTTGCATTTTGGTTAGGATCTGCATTTGCACCAAGGCAGCGTGCGCTTGTCAATCCAACAAAAAAAAGCGGCCACTGCTGGCCGCTTTGCTTGTTCGTTGTAGCAATTAGGATGCTGCAATCAGGCCCATGCTTTCCAGTTTCAGCAGAACCTGATGGGCGCAGTTGTCGACCTCGACATTTTCGGTTTCGACGCTCAGTTCGGGGTCCGCGGGAACGTCATAAGGATCCGAGATTCCCGTGAACTCTTTGATCTTGCCTTCGCGGGCCAGTTTATACAGTCCCTTGCGGTCGCGGCGTTCGCATTCCTCAATTGTGGTGGCCACGTGAACCTCGCAGAAGGCACCGAATTGTTCGATCTCTTCCCGGACCGCACGGCGGGTCGTGGCATAGGGCGCGATCGGGGCGCAGATTGCGATGCCGCCGTTTTTGGTGATCTCGCTGGCTACATAGCCAATGCGGCGGATGTTCAGGTCGCGGTGTTCCTTCGAAAAGCCCAGCTCAGACGACAGGTTTTTCCGAACGATGTCACCATCCAGCAAGGTAACGGGGCGGTCGCCCATCTCCATCAGCTTGACCATCAGCGCGTTGGCTATCGTCGATTTTCCCGAGCCTGAGAAGCCGGTAAAGAACACAGTGAATCCCTGCTGCGAACGCGGCGGGAAGCGGCTGCGCAGTTCCTGTACAACTTCAGGGAACGAGAACCATTCCGGAATCTCAAGACCTTCACGCAAACGGCGGCGTAACTCGGTGCCCGAGATATTCAGGATCGTAACGTTGTCCCTGTCGAGGATTTCGTCGTTCGGCTCGTATTGCGCGCGTTCCTGCACGTAGACCATGTGTTTGAAATCGACCATCTCTACGCCGATCTCATCCTGGTATTTGCGGAACAAATCCTGCGCATCGTAGGGGCCGTAAAAATCTTCGCCCTGGCTGTTCTTGCCTGGGCCTGCATGGTCACGACCGACGATAAAGTGCGTGCAGCCGTGGTTTGCACGGATTAGCCCGTGCCAGACGGCCTCGCGCGGGCCTGCCATGCGCATTGCAAGATTCAGCAGTGACATTGATGTGGTCGAGGCCGGGTATTTGTCCAGTACTGCCTCATAGCAGCGCACGCGGGTGAAATGATCCACGTCGCCCGGTTTGGTCATGCCCACAACCGGATGGATCAGCAGGTTGGCCTGCGCCTCTTTCGCGGCGCGGAATGTCAGTTCCTGGTGCGCGCGGTGCAGCGGGTTGCGGGTCTGGAACGCCACAATACGCCGCCAGCCGACCTTGCGGAAATAGGCGCGCAACTCGTTCGGAGTGTCGCGGCGCGCGCGAAAGTCATAGTGGACCGGCTGTTGAATGCCGACCACAGGACCGCCTAGATATACTTTGCCCGCCACGTTGTGCAGGTAGTTCACCGCCGGGTGGGCGTCGTCGTCTGCACCAAAGACTTTTTCGGCCTCGCGCGCTTTGTCAGGCGTCCAGCGGTCCGTGACTGTCATAGTGCCTAGAATGACGCCTTCCTGATCGCGTAGAGCGATGTCCTGGCCCAATTCGATTTTGTCGGCAAACGCCTCGTCTACGTCCAGAGTAATGGGCATCGGCCAAAGGGTACCATCGGCCAGACGCATGTTCTCGACGACGTTGACGTAGTCCGCCTCGCCTAGGTAACCTTTGAGAGGGTTGAACCCGCCGTTCATCAGCAGTTCCAGATCGCAGATCTGGCGCGGGCTCAGATCCCAGCTGGTCAGATCTGCGGCTTCCACCTTCAGTTTCTGTGCTGAATCGTAGGACACGAACAATTCGGGGATCGGGGCCAGGTTACTTAACATCGTCATAGGAATACTCTTATCGAAGTGCTGTTTTGCCAGTGATTAAGGGGCGTTTGCCCCGGCTTTTGGATGAAGTCCATATACCTTGGTGAAACAAAGGACGATATGCGTGGTTTTTCCACGCAATGGAAGGATATTCCGGTTTGCGTGGCAAACTGCGAAGCTAGTTCCCGAGGCGGGTAACAATTCCGCAGAATTGAGAGCGAGTGTTCTTATGCAGCAACACTGGCGTTCAGATCTGCGGCTTTGGGGACGGGCAGGGCAGGAATCGGGCGCGTCACGCCACGCAGGTCGAATGGGCGAACCTGCCGCATATCGCCGTCAAATCCTGCCGCCAGCAATAACTCTTCCGAGACCAGAAGTTCGCAGCCCAAGTTCTTGGTTTCGGTCTCTAACCGGCTGGCCACATTTACGGTGTCGCCGATGATTGTACGGGCGGCGTGGCCCGCGGCACCGATTTCACCCAGAACAAGGTCCCCCAGATGTAGGCCCATTCCGATGCGGATCCGGGGGCTGCCTTCTGTTTCCAGCTGCTGGTTGAAACGCTGCAAGGCAAGGCTGATTTCAATGGCCGCTTTCATCCCGGCCTGAGCAGAGCTTTGGGCGTCGTTGGTTTCGAACACGGCCAACAGGCCGTCGCCCATGTATTTGTCGACCACTCCGCCCTCGGCCGTGATCGCGGGGACGATGGAGTCGAAAAAGCGGTTCAGCAGGAAAACAATGTCATAGGGCAGTTGGCCAGCAGTGCGTGAGGTAAAGCCGCGCATGTCCAGAAACAGGACCGCCAATTGCCGTTCCTGACCCTGGCTTGCATGTGCCCGGTGTCGCGCGCCATCCGGGCGGAACATGCGAAACGCTGTGATCGGAGCCATCGGTCGAATTTGGCATGCCAGCCGGGCACCCGCCGGGGCGCTGACCGCAGCTAGGCTTCGGGCTTCGACCTCACCAGGTTCGGGCAGTTGATCCCCGCCCTCCTCGACAATCACGCGGCAGGTGGTGCAGCGCCCTTTGCCACCGCATAGCGCCGTGTGTGGAATGCCGTTGGCTTGGGAAATTTCAAGCAAGGTCATTCCTTTTTCGGCAACGACCTCAGGGCCTTGAGCGTACTTGACGCGCACGGAATGTCGGCGGCGCCACAGCTTGCGGATCGCAAATACCGCCAGGGATGCGCCGAGGGCCACCCAGAACGCCATGAGCGCATTGTCTTTTACGCTGAACAGGTGCTGGAAATCTTCGGGAGAGGGCCAGTTGTAATGCTCGATATATTGTTCGCGCAAAAAGGGGTCTGCAAAATCAGCCCAGATCCGGCGCCCCTCCGTCAACACTCCGGCAAGGGCAAATGTCGGAACAAACACAGCCAGGCCAATCAGATATGGCACCAGTTTTGGCCACCAGCGGGTCAGCCGCAGCCACATGTGCAGTCCGATACAGCCATGTACCCAAACCACCAGCAACAACAGGCTTTGCATCCAGACCGCGTAGCTGGGCCACATCAGAACGATGATATAGCCCATTTCATCGTTCACATCGTAAACCGTGTTCGCATAGCGCGTTTGCACGATATGCGAGATCAGCTGCAATGGGATCAACAACCCCAGAACCATCTGCAACCCCGTGCTGAACGGCATGCGCAAAGTCCGGCGCTGGCTGATCGAGTACAGGGCTAACCCAGCGTGTATTAGCAGAGCAGCATAGAGAATTGCGCTTCCGATCCCGTGGCGCGTGATCACATGCCGGGCATCCTGCATGTCATGCAGGTAGTCCGTGTGAAACAGACCAAGGCCGATATTGATGAAATGAAAGAACGCAAAGGCGAACAAAACTAGGCCGCTGCCGATCCTCAGCCGGGTTGCCCACCCGCCTTGCCACAGAACAGTTTTCAATCAGATCACCTGCGTTGGTCTCGCCTGAGGCAGAGTCTGATACGCCACAGCTTAGCGGTCAAGCAGAGGTTGTGCGTAATGCGGTGTCCAATCTGTCGGCGGTTCATCCATACCGATAACGGAAGGCGACGGGTCGAACAGGACAATGTGGCTGAGTTCGGGGCGCGAGCGCGAGCTGTATAGCAACCCGTCCGCGCCAGTGCTGCGCGCGTGGTCCGAGAGCCGCCATGTGGGTGAGGTGCCCTGTTTGGCGTGAATATCCTGCCATATGACAGATGCGTCAGACTGCCCCCTTAGGTCGACCAGCTTTGCGCCTGTCACGTTTGCCTGCACCAAAACCCGTGGCGGATCGCCCGCCGAAACATATCGTCGAATAGCAACCCCGGCGCCTTCTGCGCTGAGCGAGGCGTAAAGCGCCGTCTGCCCCGAGTTATGAAAACGCCCCTCCGGTGCCCGGGCAGGGGCCAAAGGGGCGTCCAATTGCGTCAGAAAAAGAATTCTCCAGACCGGGCCGGAGAATTCCAGCATCAGATCAATCCTGTTCGGCCAGGAAACGCTCGGCATCCAGTGCGGCCATGCATCCCATGCCGGCGCTGGTCACAGCCTGCCGGTAGATATGGTCCGTCAGATCCCCGGCGGCAAAAACACCCGGCACCGAGGTCTCGGTCGAACCTGGCTTGGTCACGACATAGCCGCCCATATGGCTTTCCAGTGAGTCCTTGACCAGTTCATTGGCAGGTGCATGTCCGATCGCGACAAAAACGCCTTTGCAGGGGATCTCGGTAATCTCGCCGGTCTTCACGTTTTTGACCCGCACACCTTCGACACCCAGCGGGGCATCGGTGCCGGTCACTTCTTCCAACTCGTGGAACCACAGGGGTTCGATTTTTTTATGCTTCAGCAGCCGGTCCTGCAGGATCTTTTCCGCGCGCAGCTCATCACGACGGTGGATCAAAGTGACCTTGCTGGCAAAATTGGTCAGAAACAGCGCCTCTTCGACGGCGGTGTTGCCGCCACCGATGACCACGATTTCCTGCCCGCGATAAAAGAAGCCGTCGCAGGTTGCGCAAGCCGAAACGCCAAAGCCCTTAAATTTCTCTTCCGACGGCAGGCCCAGCCATTTGGCGCGCGCGCCGGTGGCCAGAATGACGGCATCTGCTGTGTAAACAGTGCCGCTGTCGCCGGTTGCGGTGAACGGGCGTTTGCTGAGGTCCAGATCGTTGATGATGTCACCGATGATTTCACAGCCCATCGCCTTGGCATGGTCTTGCATGCGCACCATCAGGTCGGGGCCTTGAACCTCGGCGTCTCCGGGCCAGTTTTCGACCTCGGTTGTTGTGGTCAGTTGGCCACCCGGCTCGATGCCCTGAACCAGAATCGGCTCCAGCATCGCGCGGCTTGCATAAACGCCGGCCGTGTAACCGGCCGGTCCCGATCCGATGATCAGAACCCTGGTGTGTCGTGTTTCGGCCATAGTACCCCCAACTCGATCTGCCTGATTGGGGCGCGTGGCCCCTGACGGATGGATATAGCGAGCGTCGCGCAGGGCTTAAACCCCCAACCTTTTGACAGGCAGCCATGCATTTGCGGCAAGGTGCCCAAAAAAAGAACATTGAAAATATAGAATATTGCGCAGGTGCGAAAGATAATTGCGCATTGGTCGGGTGCTGATATAACAACCGAAAAATTAGGAGCATTTCATGGTCGCGATACGGCTGGATGAGATTGACCGCAAGATTTTGGCAGAATTGCAGGCAGACGGTCGCATGACCAATGTCGAGTTGGCAAAACGCGTAGGTATTTCAGCGCCGCCTTGCCTGCGGCGCGTGCGTACGCTTGAGGATTCCGGGCTTATTCGCGGCTACCATGCGGATGTGAACTCACGCGAGTTGGGGTTCGAGGTTCAGGTCTTTGCCATGGTGGGGCTGGAAAGCCAGGCCGAATCCGAACTTAACGCATTTGAGGAACGCTGCCGCGAATGGCCGCTGGTCCGGGAATGCCACATGTTGAACGGCGAGGTGGACTTTATACTGAAATGCGTCGCCCCTGATCTGAGCAGTTTTCAACAGTTTCTGACAGGCGAACTGTTGACCACGCCCAATGTAGCCAGCGTCAAAACATCGCTGGTTATTCGCGGCGCCAAAGACGAACCCGGCGTTCCCTTCGACGTTCTGGAAGAACGAATGAACCGGACGGCGTGAACATCATTCGCTTTTGATGCGGTTTCGACGGCGGCAGAAAAGCAGCGACCGTCAATGATAGAACCCAACTAATTATCATCTGCATAATGCCCCCACACTGCAGTTAATTTTTTTGTTGTCACGCAGAAAGCGCATTTATCTCACCGTCTCCTGCGCGTGGTAGAATCAGTGGACCAAAATCGCTCAGCAATTCGATATGCGCAAACAAGTTCAAGTAGATCGATCTGAGCGATTGGCTGACCTGGCGTGCGGCATTGACACCCGGATGGTATGATTCGAATTGCAGGCCATCGACCTTGATGACCGAATGACGTTTCAGGCAGATGTGAAACAGCTCAATCGGGGTCGGTGGCAATGTTTCGATCACGCTTATACCGTCCTGGAATTCATGGACAGGGGTCAGAATCTCGCCCCCGTCGTGCAAATGGCGCAGATGCGCAGGTGTGCCCAGCAGACGAGCTGCGGGTCCCGCAATCACGCCGGACAACGGTTTTTGCATCCCAAATGTATCAGCCGTGATCCGAGTTAGCGGGCGTGTTCGGCCACGCGAGTCCTCGCGTCCGGGAATCAGGGTCACCGATCCTTTCCAAAGCACTTTTTGCAAGGCACCGTCCTGTGTCAGAATCGAGTCGCCCGGCAGCAAATCTTCGATTGCCAATGGGCCATGTTCGGTTTCCACCAGGGATCCGCGTGTAAAGGCACAAAAGGCGTCTTCGAACATGGGCAATGCCGGGGCGATGTGGCGCGTTTGCGAAACATCTCCGTTCGGCATCAAGGTGCTGACCTCATAGCGCCGCAACTGCGCCTTTGGTCTTGCGTTTGTCCTCGGAATTTCGCGCAGCATGGCCGAAGTTTCGACCGCATTTCTGGCTGCGCGCGCGAAAGAATGTGGAATGGTCATTTTTATTCCGTCCCCTCTAAAACACCGCTCAGACGGGCAGAGCCCTCCGTACAGGGCAACCTGAATGGCATTGTTTTTGTCTTCAGGGAGACGGCGATCGCAGGTCGCACGCCTTGCAGACGTTGCAAGGCAAGGAATTTACGCTTTTCTTTGGTCATCACGCTGACCCCCCAGACAAACTCACTAAAACGCAAGCGGGAATTGCCAGCGCACACACACCCCTGAACCTGGCCGCTGGAAATTTCAGCGGTAGGTCACACACCGGCCCGGAGCACCCCTCCGATGTGTGTCTTGACCCTTGGAACCGGCAGCTTGGTTCCTTGGGCGTTTTGATTAGAGTCGTGTTGCCAAGCGGCGTGCGACCCTGACCGAGTTGCTGGAAATCCGTTTCCACGGCATCTCCGGCGCTTGCTCTCTTGTGGCCGCAACAACGGCACTGAGAAAGCGAGATTTAACCTTCATCTTTGTTCCTGCTTATGGTGTGGTCCATTGCCCGTTTCCCTTTGAAAGCCAATGTGGCCTGCCAATACGGCACCGATAAGGCTGATCCGGGATGAATCCAGGAAAAGTGAAGGTCGGCAGTTCCTCTTCTTTCGGACTGTCACACACTGCTGGAGAATTGACTGGTAAACACCTGAGCGCGGACAATAAAAGTGAAAATATCTCGACTCAGGTAGACACAAACAATATGGCAAAAAAGCGGCGAAATCGCCACATTTCGGGCGCGGTCTATAATTTAATGGCAGAAATCAGGCGGCCATAGTCGGCTTCTTTAGCGTGGGTGGACCGGCGGTACGAATAGAATCTGTCCGGGTCCGAATAGGTGCAGTGCCGCGTCCACTCGGCGCGCCCGATGCCTGCCTGCCGCAGCCTGTGCAGGCCAAATGCGGGCAGATCGAACTGCAGCCGATCCCCATTGCCGTTCGCAAAGAACCTGAGGTTTTCGGGCGATCCCGCTGCGAATTCATCCAGGAAATCTGGGCCGACCTCATAGGCGCTTTGAGAAATAGTAGGGCCAACGACAGCGACGGTGTTTTCCCGCTTTGCGCCCAATGCCTCCATCGCGTCCAGGGTTGCCTCCAATACACCGTCCAACGCTCCGCGCCACCCTGCATGCGCAGCCCCGATCACATTCGCGTCAGAATCGGCAAACAGGACCGGTTGGCAATCCGCTGTCAGAATCGTCAGTGCCAGTCCCGGGGTTGCGGTGACAACCGCATCCGCTTTGGGTTTGTCGCCGTTTATCGGAGCGTCCACGGTCAGAACGGTTGGGGAATGCACTTGATGCACGCCAACCAAAGCGTCCGGGTTGACTTCCATCGCGGCGGCCACGCGCTGACGGTTCACTGCCACTGCTTCGGTTTGGTCAGACGAGCCATAGCCGCAGTTCAAACCCGCGAATATTCCGGAAGACGCACCGCCCCGACGGCTGAAGAACCCGTGGCGGACAGGCGATAAGATGTCCGAGGTCAGAATTTCCAATGTCATGGTTCCAGTCCCGGTGGAGGTGCAGCGTAAGAAGGATAGAGACCCAGTACTTTGAACAGATTTCCCATTTCCTCGGGATGCGTCAACCGGCGATGTGCTGCAATGAGCGTCTCAAGCTCAGACCCGCCGAGTGGCGCAGCCAGCGCCTGTGCGCGGGCCGTGATGCCCAACCGTTCCAGAAACATGCCCTGAGGTGTCAGCTTTGTATGGGCGCAACCCGCGGCCCGTGCGGCTATAGCAAGGGGCTCGAAATCTACATGCGCGGTCAGATCCGCCCGACCCGGAGCTTGCAGGGGATCAACACGTTCATGTGATTGCAAAGCTTGAAACGTGTCGCCCAACGAATGCCAGTCACCGTAATCCACGATCAGACCCGCCCCGCCATAAGTGGCGATCCGCCCAGCGATCACGGTCAGGATCGGAATCGCGGCCGCGCAAAGTTCAACCAGATCGCCATCTTGGGTGTCTATCATGCGATCCGTTAGCGCGACCTGAGCTGTGTTCGGCCCCAGCCCATACGTCAGCGATTCGCCCTGCACACCGATCAGACGTTCGCACCAGCTATCGCCGTCACGTATGAATTGGCGGACTGGCAGGGCATCAAAAAACTCGTTCGCCACCAAAAACAGGGGGGCTTGGGGCAGGGCGGTGAGCGTATCGATCCAACGCGGGTTGTGACCGCTCAGCGATTGCGCCTGCCTGTCCCGCAGGGCAGGAGAGGCTTCGAACAAAACAATTTCTGCGGCCTCGTGAAACCCGGATACGCTGCTGGTTGCGCGCAGGATATCCGCCATCAGGGTGCCACGACCCGGTCCAAGCTCTGTTAGAATGAATCTGTCCGGCTTGTCCTGATCCATCCAGCTTTGCGCCAGTGCAAGCCCGATCAACTCTCCGAACATCTGGCTGACTTCCGGGGCGGTAATGAAATCTCCCTGCGCGCCCAGCGGATCACGGGTGGTGTAATACCCGAACTTAGGGTTCAGCAGGCATTCAGTCATGAAATCGGCCACGCTCATCGGGCCATTCAGCGCAATTTGCGCCATTAGGTGATCCTTTAGG
Source organism: Ruegeria sp. Alg231-54 (assembly GCF_900143525.1). Classification (GTDB taxonomy): domain Bacteria; phylum Pseudomonadota; class Alphaproteobacteria; order Rhodobacterales; family Rhodobacteraceae; genus Ruegeria. Next base: position 233,700 of record NZ_FREZ01000002.1, read on the forward strand.
TTCATTGAGTGCGTCGCGCGCGCAGCGCAAACCACAGGCCAAGCGCGATCATTGGCAGCGACAGCATTTGCCCCATCGTCAAGCCGTAGCCGCTCACGTGCCACGCCAGCCCCAGCGGATTCCCGGGCGAGACAAACTGTGCGTCGGGTTGACGAAAGAACTCAACAATGAAACGCGAGGCACCATAACCTGCCAAAAATACACCCATCACCAGACCGGGCTTGTGAAACGCCCGACGTCGATAGGCCATCCACAGCAAAAGTGCGCCCAGCAACAAACCTTCCAGTGCGGCTTCATAAAGTTGTGAAGGGTGTCTGGCACACATCCCGGCTACAACACCCGGGCAGTCCTGTGCGGCACCACCTGGAAAGATCACCGCCCATGGAACGTCGCTGGGTCGCCCCCAAAGCTCGGCATTAGTGAAGTTCGCCAACCGCCCTAACAACAGCCCGGGCGGCACAGCATGTGCGATCAGATCAGCCAAAGACAATACCGGCACCTGGTAACGCCGAGCATAGAGATAGGACGCAACGACAACCCCCAGCAGACCACCATGGAAGGCCATGCCGCCCTGCCAGATCATCAAAATCTCTAGTGGATGCGATAAGTAATAGGCCGGTTGATAAAACAGAACGAACCCCAGTCGCCCGCCGAGAATCACCCCAAGGATGATCCAGGTGATCAGATCCTCAAGTTGCTGCGGTTTCATCGGTGGTGTTTGATCAGGCCAAAGGGCCGGACGCTTCAGCGCCGCAGTACCCAATCGCCATGCGATCAGAATACCGGCAATATAGGCCAGCGCGTACCATCTAAGTGCGAACTCCATCCCGAACAGCGAGATCGAGAAAACTTCGGGCGAAAGGTCGGGGAAATTCAGAACAGCCTGCATGTGCGTCTCATTGCCCGGGGTTAGCGGGGCAAGTCAACCTTGAGCCCGGGCCATTCTTTACCCATATAGAGACCAACCGCGATACCGGAGTAAAGCCATGCAAACCCGTAACAAGATTCTTGATGACGTTTCCCAACTGATGACCAATGCCATGGGCGTAGCCCAAGGCGCGAAGGACGAGGCCGAAAACGCGATGAAGTCGATGATCGACCGCTGGCTGGCCGACCGCGATTTCGTCACGCGCGAAGAGTTTGATGCTGTGCGCGCCATGGCCCAGAAAGCGCGCGAAGAGAACGCAGCTCTTGAGGCGCGTATTGCGGCGCTTGAAGCCAAACTGGACAAATAAGTTCCGCACACTCGAGATTCTGAAAAAAGAAAGCCGCCGCGCAATCCACGCTGGGATTGTGCGGTGTTGTGTATACTGACGCCTTACCAAATTTAATCAAGACAAAGCTGGCGGTAGCACCAATATTTTGATCGCCGTTGCTGACTGTCCACAACTTATTGCTGTTATCCCCAACAAATAGGGTTGCCAGAACCCTGCCCGCGGCGCACCATATCTAGTACAGGCAGACTGGGGAAGCCCGGCTTGTAGAGCAAGCAACTAGCGCTGGGGCGCTGCCAGCCCCTAAAAGGCTAGAGATTAGTGAGGTGGCATTATGGCCCTTTCCGAACAGTTTCTCGAAGAAGACCTTCATCCAATCGACATTGTTGAACATCTTGCCGAACACCACGACTGGGATTTCGACCGGATCGGGGATGATCAGATTGCCATGGCTGTCGAAGGACAGTGGCGTACCTATTCGATCACCTTGGCCTGGTCCAACTATGACGAAACGCTCCGCATGGTGTGTTCTTTCGAAATGGAGCCGCCTTCCGAGCGTGAAAACGTGCTTTATGAGCTGCTCAACAAGATGAACGATCAGTGCTGGGCAGGGGCGTTCACCTACTGGGCCAATCAAAAGCTGATGGTCTACAGGTATGGTTTGGTTCTAGCGGGTGGCCAGATGGCCAGCCCGGAACAGATCGACACGATGATCACCGCTGCGGTTCTGAGCGCCGAGCGCTATTACCCCGCGATCCAACTGGTCACCTGGGGCAACCGCGATCCCGAGGATGCAATGCAGGTCGCCATTGCAGAGGCCTACGGCCGCGCGTAAAGCTTTGCCCCAAACCGGATAAGGAGAGGGGCAATCATGGACATGTCACGCGTCGCCGAGCAGGGGCTGGTTCTTCTGGGGTGCGGCAAGATGGGTTCGGCCATGCTCGCCGGTTGGCTGGAGCATGGCCTTCCTGCGTCAGCTGTCTGGGTGATTGATCCGTACCCCTCAGAATGGCTGAAGGCGCAGGGCGTCAATATCAACACTCCATTACCCGAGGCCCCGGCGGTCGTGCTGGTTGCCGTCAAGCCGCAAATGATGGGCGATGCGCTGCCATCGATCAAGGCGCTGGGCGGTGGCGGTAGCCTTTTCGTCTCGGTCGCTGCGGGTACGTCTATTGCAACCTTCGAGAATGTACTGGGCGAAGGCACTCCGATCGTGCGCGCCATGCCGAACACTCCGGCAGCAATCCGGCAGGGAATCACGGCGCTGATTGGCAATTTGGTTGCATCGGATGCTGATGTTTCTCTTGCCGAAAACCTGCTGTCCGCCATCGGCGACACAGTTCGCCTTGAGGAAGAATCGCAGATGGATGCGGTGACAGGTCTTAGTGGCTCTGGTCCGGCTTATGTCTTTCATCTGATCGAAACGCTGGCCGCTGCCGGGCAGGCTCAGGGTCTGCCGCACGATCTGGCGATGAAGCTGGCCAAATCCACGGTGGCCGGGGCAGGAGCTTTGGCAATGGCGGCCGACGAGGACCCTTCGCAACTGCGCGTCAACGTAACGTCGCCCAATGGTACGACGCAGGCCGCGCTTGAAGTGCTGATGCATGAGGAAGAAGGTTTCCCGGACCTGCTGCACCGCGCCGTCAAGGCCGCAACTGACCGATCCAAGGAGCTGTCCCGTGAGTGAGATTTCATTCGACGATTTTCTGAAGGTCGACATCCGCGTCGGCAAGGTCATCCGGGCAGAACCCTATCCTGAGGCCCGTAAGCCCGCGATCAAGATGTGGATCGACTTTGGTGACGATATTGGCGAGCGCCGAACCTCAGCCCAGATAACGGCGCATTACGATACGGAGACGCTGGTGGGCAAACAGGTGATGGCCGTTGTCAATTTCCCGCCGCGCCAGATCGGCAAGTTCATGTCCGAGGTTCTGGTGCTGGGCCTGCCCGATGACAAGGGCGAGATCGTTCTGATCGGTCCGGATGGCGAGGTTCCAACCGGCGGACGGATGCACTGATGAAACTTTTGATCGCACGCCCCATGACCGCCGCTGTCGAGGCGCGCGCCCGCGCCGAGTTCGACGTCGAAATCCGCAGCAGCACGCTGCCAATGTCGCCCGACGAAATGCGGCGCGCATTGGCTGAGTTCGATGTGGTGGTTCCGACGCTGGGGGATCAGTTTTCGGCCACAATCTTCTCCGAAGTGCCGCAGCCGCGCTGTAAACTGCTGGCCAATTTCGGTGTGGGGTACAACCATATCGACGTCGCTGCCGCACAGACCGCAGGGATTCAGGTCACTAACACCCCCGGTGCGGTTACCGATGCCACTGCTGACATCGCGATGACCTTGCTGTTGTCGACCGCGCGCCGCGCGGGCGAGGGAGAACGGCTGGTCCGCTCGGGCAACTGGCAAGGCTGGCATCCGACGCAAATGCTGGGGCATCATGTGACCGGAAAACGCGTTGGGATCGTCGGGATGGGCCGTATTGGTCAGGCGATCGCGTGGCGTTGCCATTTTGGTTTCGGGATGGACGTGGCGTACCAGTCGCGCAGCCCGAAAGAGGTGGAATTTCCCGCAGAAAACATACCCGACCTGAAAGAACTGGCCGCTGCGGTCGATTTCCTGGTGCTCGCCGTGCCCGGCGGTGCGCAAACGCGCCACCTGATCAATGCGCCGGTGCTGGAGGCGATGAAACCTTCGGGCATCTTGATCAACATCGCGCGCGGAGAAGTTGTGGACGAATCCTCTCTGATCGCTGCCCTGCAATCCGGTCAGATCGCAGGCGCGGGCCTTGATGTGTATGAGTTCGAACCCGCCGTTCCGCAGGCTCTGCGCGATATGGAGAATGTGACGATACTGCCCCATCTTGGCACAGCGACCGAAGAGGTGCGCACCGATATGGGGCATATAGCGCTGGACAACGTTACAGCTTTCGTCGCGGGGCGATCTTTGCCGAACCCGGTCTAGCGCCCGACGGCCTCGCGCCAGTGTTTGCGGCAGAGCGAAACATAGGTTTCATTGCCGCCGATCTGTACCTGCGCGCCTTCGGTGATGGCGTTGCCGTTTTCGTCCTGACGGATGACCATCGTGGCCTTGCGCCCACACTCGCAAATGGTCCGCACTTCGCGCATCTCGTCCGCTAACGCCAGCAAGGCAGCGGAGCCGGGAAACAGGTGGCCCTGAAAATCCACACGCAAGCCATAGGCAAGGACAGGCACCCGCAGGTCATCCACTGCGCGGGCCAATTGCCAGACTTGCTCTTCGGTCAGAAATTGCGCCTCATCAATAAAGACGCAGGTGACGTTCCCTTTTTTCAGGCGCTGTTCAATCATCGCAAAAACGTCGGTTTCGGCGGCGAACGTGTCCGCATCGGCCGATATGCCGATCCGCGACGCAATCCTGCCAACACCGGCCCGGCCATCTAGGGCCGCGGTCATCAAATAGGTGTCCATCCCCCTCTCACGGTAATTGTGCGAGGCTTGCAGCAACACGGTCGATTTTCCCGCGTTCATCGTCGAATAATTAAAGTATAGTTTTGCCATGGGTTGGGTCTAAAACGCCTGTCCAATTCGGGCAAGCCATCAATAGCCTTCAAAAAGCGACGTCGCCATTATCGTTGCAGAGGTCGAGCGTAAGCCCATTGGGGATGGATCCCCCCGCCCCAACAACGGCGACGCCGTCGGCCAACATGCGGCCTAACCGTAGCGGGACAAGAATACCGACCCGCAATCACTCATTACCGGCATTAAATGCCGCCACTCACTCACAAAACCCCCGCATATCTGAGGGATAGCCAACATATGACATTTCAATTATGAATCGAGTATGGGAATTTTCTTTTCCCTTTCCCCCGCAATGGCAGATTTAGTGGGGCGTGCAGGCAGTAAAGGTAAAAACATGGCAGATATCGGGGCCTACCTGAAAAAACACACAGAAGCGCTGGTTAAAGACGTGGGAATCGAATCCGCGTGTGAGATTACAGGCAAATCCAAAGCCACGTTGGGCCGTTATTATTCTGACAATGTCGAACATACTGATCGGTTCATGCCGGTCGATGCGGTGGCGCGGCTTGAGGCAGTGGCAAACTTCCCCCACGTCACCTCGGCGCTTGCCGATCTGAAAAATATCACCCTGTCCTATGATGGGCGCAATGACGACAGCCCCCGCACTGGTGGAGTGAATTCCGACGTCATCGCGCTGAGCCAGCGGTTTGCGATGCTGATGACCGAATATCAATCGGCGATCGAGGACGGCATCATCACGGTGAACGAAGCCAAGCGCCTGTTGAGGGAAACGAGCCAGCTGCAACAGGTCCTGCTAGACATGAAGCTGCACCTGGAAGAGGAAAGCGTGAGCTGAGGTTTCGGTGTGCACCGCCCAGGGATCAGGACGATGTTCCTGTGAACAACCCGCAACCTTTTCAGCAGTCTTTAGGGTGAATTGGATTTGTATAGGTGTGTTTCGTTTCATTTGTTCTGCAAGCGACTAGTGCACCATTCCAATTGCGTCACCATATGGTTCGGTAATGGCAAAATGCCTGATGCTTGATGTTGATGGTGTTCTCGTCGACGGTCGTCCCGGCGATGGTCTGCGATGGGACACTGATTTATCGAAGGATCTGGGACTTGATCCTAATCTGCTTGCGGAAGAGTTTTTCAAAACTGAATGGACTGCTATTGTCGAGGGACGGGCTGAACTCCTGCCCATTCTAGAGGCTGTTCTGAAGCGCGTTGCACCGACCATCAAAGCCACTGATTTGATAGACTATTGGTTTCGAGGGGATTCCGGCATAGTCGAAACCACTGTTGCGGATGTGCGCGAGGCGAAACGCAAAGGCGTACCTGTTTATCTTGCAACCAACCAAGATCACATGAGAGCAATCTATCTCATGCAGACAATGGCGCTCGGCGACGAAGTTGACGGCATCGTGTACTCAGCAAAAGCCGGGTACAGAAAGCCAAAGCCTGAGTTCTTCGCTTTCGCAGCGCAGGAGGTCGGGCGTCAACCGTGTGAACTTTTGCTGGTCGATGATACCCTGCCGAATATTGAGGCAGCCCGATCCGCAGGATGGAAGGCTGTTCATTGGGATGGAACCGAACGCCTTTCCACGATTCTAAACCGCAGTGTATATTAAGCGGGAATTATACCTTTTGCGTCCCAATCAAGCGTTCCTAATGTCGTCTTGCGCGCTGTGGAACGATGTATCCTGGGTTGTGATCGGTGTGTCGCGACGCCAAGACGTCAACTGTGCCGCTTTACAATCACCGATCCCACCGAATAGCCCGCGCCGAAGGAACAGATCAGACCGACATCTCCGTCTGACAGGTCATCCGAATACTTGGAAAACGCGATGATGGACCCGGCCGAGGAGGTGTTGGCATAATCCTGCAGGATGTTGGGCTGTTCGCTTGCTTCGGGCTCGCGTCCCAGAACCTTTTTGCCGATGAAATCATTCATCGTCTTGTTGGCCTGGTGCAGCCACAGGCGCTTCAGGTCATCGCTGTTCACGCCTTCCGCGTCCATGTGATCTGAGATGTGTTTGCTGACCATCGGCAGCACTTCTTTGAAGACTTTGCGTCCGTTCTGCATGAACTGCATGTCACGACGGTCGACCACCCCGTCAGGGCGTGAACGGCGCAGGAAGCCGTTGTTGTTGCGGATATTGTTCGAGAATTCGGTCGCGCAGCGTGTCGACAAAATTTCGAAATGCGGACCCTTTGCGTCTTCGACCCGCTCGATCAAAGTGGCGGTGGCCACGTCGCCAAAGATGAAATGACAATCGCGGTCGCGCCATTCCAGATGCCCTGAACAAATCTCGGGGTTCACCACCAATGCGGCGCGGACCGAGCCAGAGCGGACCATGTCCGCGGCGGCCTGGATCCCGAAAGTGGCCGAAGAACAGGCGACATTCATATCAAATCCGAACCCGTTGATGCCCAGGGCCTGCTGAATCTCGATGGCGACGGCAGGATAGGCGCGTTCGTGGTTCGAGGCGGCGCAAATCACCAGATTAACGTCCTCGGCGCTGCGTCCGGCTTGTTTCAGCGCTTTTTTGCAGGCGTCCACGGCCATCTCGGTCATAATGCCCGGTTCGTCATCTCCACGTTGACGCAACAAGGGATGCATCACGTCAGGGTCCAGAACACCGTCTTTGTCCATCACGTAGCGTTTCTCGATGCCGGAGGCCTTGAAGATGAATTCTTCCGATGAATGCTGCATCGGCTCAATCTCACCTGCCGCGATTGCGTCTGCGTTTTGGGCGTTCATCTTGTCGGCATACTTATTGAAAGCCGTGACAAGCTCGGCGTTGGTGATGACGTTTTCGGGGGTGAAAACACCTGAGCCAGTGATCGCGGGCGTGTACATGATAAGACCTGAATGTTTCGGATTCGCCCAAAATGCAGTCATATATGGGTTAGATCAAGAGACGTTGACCCAAGGGAATGTCAAAGTTTGCGCTGAAACCCACTTCACATCTTGAATAGTTCATATTTCGAAGTATATGCGAGGCCAAAGTTACAAACGGATTCACCAATGACCCATGACGACAGTGCGCTGATCCGCTGCCTCAGCCCCGAAGTGCAGGCGATGATGGGTGTCTATGCACTCTACTGGAAACTGGAAGAAAGCCTTGACGCACTTGAGGTCGGGCTAAGCCATCAGGAATGCCATATGATGGTCAAGCTTGAGCGACCCAAACGCATGGGCGTTTTGGCTGCAGACATGCTGACGGTGCCGTCCACCATCACGTCAACCGCTGACGCGCTAGAAGAGGCAGGGTACCTGACCCGACAGCGCGATCCGGAAGACCGTCGGGCGTGGTTGTTGGTTCTGACCGACAAGGGGCTTGAGATGCGACAGGTTCTGATGTCCGAGGCGGGGGATCTGTTCCGCCGAGCCTCAGGGCTGGATGCTGACGAAACTGCCGAATTTGCACGACTGGCCCGGAAGATCCGGGAAAATATAATGAAAACAGGAATTCCTGAGGGATTGAAGAAATGAAACTCTTCACTGTACTGAGCGTCGCTCTGACCGTGTTCGCCACTTCCGTTTTGGCGCAGGAGAGCGCCAAACCCGTAAAACTAATGATGGTTCAAGAGACATCGCCCGGTTTTTCGCGCCAGTTTTTTGGTCGCGTCGCTGCGCGGCAGACGGTCGATCTGGCCTTTCAGGTTTCCGGACAAATAGTCGAAATGCCGGTGACCGAAGGGTTCGTGATACCCAAGGGTGAGCTGATTGCACAACTGGATCAGGAACCATTCCAGCGCCGCTATGACCGCGCTGTGCTGCAAATGGATCAGGCGGATCGTACCGTCGCCCGCCTTTCCCGTCTGCGCGGAACCACAGCCAGCCAGGTGGCGGTGGATGACGCGGAAACCGAAGCGCAACTGGCGGATATTGCCGTCCGCGATGCAGAATACGATCTGGAACATGCAACGCTGACCGCGCCGTTTGACGCGCTGGTCTCGCGCCGAACGGTCGAGGCTTTCACGACCGTAAACGCAGGGGCGCCCATCGTGCGTATCCACGACATGTCAGAATTGCGGATCGAAGTGGATGTTCCGGAAATCCTGTTCCAACGATCGGGTCAGGAGGATGACATCACGATTACGGCGAAGTTTCCAACCAGCGATGAAGTCTTCCCTCTGCAGATCCGGGAATTTGACGCCGAAACCTCGAGCGTGGGTCAGACTTTCCGTATCCAATTTGGCCTTACCCCACCTGAAGGGTTGCAGATATTGCCGGGTTCGTCGGTGACCGTGAATGTGAAGGTCCAGGACGCTCGGACAGGTATCGTTGTGCCCGCAACGGCCATCATTTCGGACGCTGAGGGCGGTCTGGGCGTCATGGTGTTTTCGCCGGTTGGGGCCGATGAAGGCGCCGTCCAGCTTGTGCCGGTTACCATCGAACCTACGCAGACCGGCGAAGTCCGTGTTCTGACAGGGTTGAACGATGGTGATGAGATCGTCGTCGCTGGTGGCAGCACCTTGACAGATGGCCAAGCCGTTCGCCGCTTTGTCGGCTTTGCAAACTGAAGGGCGGATCAATGAACATTGCGCGCGCATCCATTGATCGCCCGATCTATACGTGGCTGATAATACTGATCGCCCTGTTTGGTGGCGTCTGGGGGTTCCTGTCATTGGGACGTCTTGAAGATCCGGCTTTCACCATCAAAAACGCGGTCATTGTGACCCAATATCCCGGTGCAACGGCTGAACAGGTGGCGCTGGAGGTATCCGAGCCACTGGAATCCGCTATCCAGCAAATGGGTGAGGTTGATACGATCACATCCGTTAACCAGCCTGGTCTTTCGCTGATCGAGGTTGAGATCCAATCGACATATGACGGAACCGAATTACCTGAAATCTGGACCAAGCTGCGCGCTAAGGTGCGTGACACGGCCCGCAGCCTGCCGTCCGGAGTGCAGGCGCCGCTGGTCAACGACAGGTTCGGCGACGTGTTCGGCCTGTTCTATGCGGTAACGGCTGATGGGTTTTCAGACGCTGAAAAACACGAACTGTCTACCTACTTGCGGCGCGAATTGCTGACCGTCGAAGGCGTCGCAGACGTAGAAGTAATGGGCCTGCCGCAAGAGGCGATCTTTGTAGAGCCCGATCTGGCCATCTCGGTGAACCAGAATGTGCCACTGCAGTCCCTCAACGAGGCCATTGCCAATGCGGATTCGGTGAACGCTTCGGGCTCGGTCCGCTCAGAGAATGACCGCACGACCATCCTGACTGCCGAAGGGTCGGACAGTGTCTCAGCGATTGCGGGATTGTCGGTAGGCTCGCAAGGGCAGGTGATCAACCTGTTTGATATGTCCGACGTATATCGTGGCCGCCAGACCGACCCCGAGGTGATGATCCGGTTCAACGGGACCGAAGCTTTCACATTGGGCATTGCGGGTCTGTCCACCGAAAACATTGTCGAGGTCGGCAAACGCGCTGATGCAAAATTCGCCGAGCTGGACTCGCAAATCCCGTTTGGCGTCGAAATCCTGCCGATCTACCAACAGCACGTGGTGGTCGAGCAGGCCTCGAATGACTTTCTGGTAAATCTGGCCATGTCCGTGACCATTGTGGTTATCGTACTCGCGGTGTTTATGGGATGGCGCGCGGCGGTTGTTGTCGGCTCAACCCTGTTGTTGACCGTGGTGGGAACGCTGCTGTTCATGTCGATGTTCTCGATCGAGATGGAGCGGATTTCGCTGGGAGCACTGATCATCGCGATGGGAATGCTGGTGGATAACGCCATCGTTGTGGCTGAGGGCATGCAGATCGCAATGCTGCGCGGGAAAAACTCGCGCGATGCCGCGGATGAGGCCGCGTCCAAGACGCAAATCCCGTTGTTGGGCGCGACCGTCATCGGGATCATGGCCTTTGCAGGGATCGGTCTTAGCCCGGATGCGACGGGCGAGTTCCTGTTCTCTCTGTTTGCGGTGATCGGTATTTCACTGCTGCTGAGCTGGGTGCTGGCACTGACGGTGACACCAATGCTGGGCCACTATTTCTTCAAGCAGGGTGAGGCAGGCGCTGTGGATGCCTATGGCGGGATCATGTTCCGTGTCTACGGCAGCATCCTGCGCTGGGCGCTCCGGTTTCGCTGGCTGGTTGTTGCCGGTTTGATTAGCGTCACTGTTGCCTGTTTCGCCGGGTTTGGACTGGTCAAACAGCAGTTCTTCCCGGATTCGAACACGCCGCTGTTCTTCGTGCACTACAAACTGCCGCAAGGTACGCCCATCGCGCGAACGGCCGAGGATATGGCCGTATTCGAAGAATGGCTGGACAAACGCGACGATGTCGTTGCCGTCACCACATTTGTTGGGCAGGGGGCAACCCGGTTTCTGCTGACCTATTCGGCAGAGAAACCGAACCCCAGCTATGGCCACATGATCATCCGTACCGAAACTCTGGATGACATTCCCGCATTGCAGGCTGATCTAGAGGCGTTTGGCTCGGCTCAATTCCCGGAAGGCGAGTTCCGCACCAAGCGTCTGATCTTTGGCCCCGGCGGCGGTGATCCGATCCAGGCCCGGTTCTCGGGCAGTGATCCGGCCGTTCTGCGGCAGCTTGCGGACGAGGCGATTCAGCGGATGCGCGGTGCGTCCGAGAACGCTTTGCATGTCTATCAGGACTGGCGTGAGAAAGAACTGGCGGTTCAGCCTATCTATGCGACAGAACGAGCGCAGACTGCCGGTGTCACCCGTGAAGATATCGCCGGAACGCTGCAATTTTCGACCGATGGTATCAGGGCGGGTGTATTCCGGGAACGCGACCGTTTGATCCCGATCATCATCCGCCGCCCTGCGGACGGAGATTACTCGATCGTCGATCAGGTCGTGTACTCGGACCAGTCCGAAAAGTTTGTGCCAATCGAACAGATGGTCGACGGGTTCGAGTACAAATCGCTCAACACGCTGGTTCATCGTCGTGACCGGGTGCTGACCATTACCGTCGGCGCCGAAATTCCGGCGGGTTTGACGGCGGCTCAGGTCCACTCGGAAGTGCGCGCTGCCATCGAAGAGATGGAACTGCCCGCAGGGTATCGCATGGAGTGGGGCGGCGAGTTCGAAAACGCCGGTGACGCCAACGAAAGCCTGGGCCGTCAGTTGCCGGTCAGCCTGCTGATCATGGTGCTGATTTCGGTGCTGATTTTTAACGCCATTCGTCAGCCGATTATCATCTGGTTGCTGGTGCCGATGTCCGTGAATGGCGTAGTCATTGGACTGCTGGGCACGGGTCTGCCGTTCACATTCACGGCGCTGCTGGGTCTGCTCAGCCTGTCGGGAATGCTGATCAAGAACGGAATTGTTCTGGTCGAGGAAATCGATCTGGTCCGCGAAACCGGCAAAGGCTTGCGCGAGTCGATTATCGAGGCCTCGGTCTCACGTCTGCGCCCAGTGATGCTGGCCGCGATCACCACTATTCTGGGCATGGCGCCATTGCTGACGGATGCGTTCTTCAAGTCCATGGCGGTAACGATTATGGGCGGCCTGGCCTTCGCGACAATCCTGACGATGGTCGCAGCGCCCGTCTTCTACATGATCTTCTTCGCGCGGGATGAAAAGCGTGAGATGAAAGAAGCCGCTGCGTAAGATGTCCCGGGCGGCGATTTCAGTCGCCCGGGTCCCTTGCTGGGTTGTAGTGATAGAAAATCAGGACAGCTTGTTCCCATCGGGATCACGCAGATAAGTGACATAAAAATCAGGTGTGAAAAAGTTCGTCGAATCGGTGCCGCAGCCCGCACGTTTTTAGATCATCGGGACAAAGGGCACATCACACGCTGCAAGCGTCATAATTGCGGCGAAAACCATAAACCTGCGCATTTGTTTTTTTCCTTCTGCTCTATCATAGAAAAGATGCGCGCCCGGCGACATAAGGTCAACGGGCGCGCGAAATGTTCGGTCTTGTAAGCAGGTTAAGGCCGATCAGCCCTGCAGCGATCTAACCTCGACATCACCCTCGGCCTGCGCCTTGATCGCCAGCGCGGCGGCGTGGCTTGCAGCAGCCGTCGTGTAGTACGGGATCTTGTCATACAGTGCGATGGATCGGATGGCTTTGCTGTCCTCAACCGCTTGAGCACCTTCGGTGGTGTTCATCAACAGCTGAACCTGGCCGTCTTTCAACATATCGACCACGTCCGGGCGGCCCTCATAGACCTTGTTGACGATCTCACAGGCAACGCCCTGCTCGGCCAGCCAGCTTTGTGTGCCGCGGGTCGCGACAAGCGAGAAGCCTTGTTCCGTCAGAACTTGAGCGGCTTCAAGCATAGCGGCACCTTTATCGGCGTCCTTGATCGAGATAAATGCGCGACCCGAGGACGGTAGAACCATGCCTGCGCCCATCTGCGCCTTGAGGAAAGCACGCGGGAAGTCGCGGTCCCAGCCCATGACCTCGCCAGTGGAACGCATTTCCGGGCCCAGAATGGTGTCAACGCCGGGGAAGCGGGCAAAAGGCAAAACAGCCTCTTTCACCGAGAACCACGGCATGTCCGGATCGGCCAGCGTCATCTGGTCGGCAATCTTGGTGTCCTGACCTTCCTTATAAGCGGGGCGCATGGGGAAGTTCGACAGTTTCTCACCGGCCATGACGCGCGCTGCAATCGAAGCAATTGCGCTGTCGGTCGCCTTGGCCACAAACGGTACTGTCCGCGAGGCGCGCGGGTTCACTTCGATCAGGTAGATCTCATCGTCTTTGATCGCGAACTGCACATTCATCAGGCCGACAACGTTCAGCGCTTTGGCCAGCTTGAACGTCTGGCCCTTGATCTGATCGATAATCTCTGCCGATAGCGAGTAGGGCGGCAGCGAACAGGCCGAGTCGCCGGAATGGACGCCCGCCTCTTCGATATGCTGCATGATGCCAGCCACATGCACGTCAGTGCCGTCGCACAGCGCGTCCACGTCCAGCTCAACTGCACCAGCCAAGTAGCTGTCCAGCAGTACTGGGCTGTCGCCCGAGACGACCACGGCCTCGTTGATGTAGCGCCTCAGTTGATCCATATCGCGCACTATTTCCATCGCGCGACCACCCAGAACGTAAGAGGGGCGGATCACCAGCGGGAAACCGATCTCTTCAGCAATATCCAGCGCCTGCGCGTCGGTTGATGCGATGCCGTTTCTGGGCTGTTTCAGGCCCAGATCATTAACCAGCGCCTGAAAGCGTTCACGGTCTTCGGCCAGATCGATGGCATCCGGAGTGGTGCCCAGGATCGGAATGCCTTCGGCTTCCAGCGCGTTGGCCAGTTTCAGGGGGGTCTGACCGCCGTACTGAACAATCACGCCGTGCAGGGTGCCGTTTTCCTGTTCCTTCGTCAGGATTTCCATGACGTGTTCGAAAGTCAGAGGTTCAAAATACAGACGATCCGAGGTGTCGTAGTCGGTCGACACGGTCTCGGGGTTGCAGTTGATCATGATGGTTTCATAACCAGCGTCGGTCAGCGCGAAACAGGCGTGGCAGCAGCAATAGTCAAACTCGATGCCTTGACCAATCCGGTTCGGGCCACCGCCAAGGATGACGACTTTCTTGCGGTCAGACGGACGCGCCTCGCATTCTACGTCACCCATCATGGGGGCTTCGTAGGTCGAGTACATATAGGGCGTCTGCGCCTCGAACTCGGCGGCGCAGGTGTCGATGCGTTTGAACACGGCTGTAACGCCCAGATTGCGGCGCGCCCGGCGGACGTTGTCTTCGTCACGACCAGTCAGATTTCCCAAACGCGCGTCAGTAAAGCCCAGCATCTTGAGCTTACGGATGCCTTCCTCGGTCACGGGCAGGCCGTCTTTGCGCACTTGGCGTTCGGCTTCGATGATCTCGCGGATACGGGCAAGGAACCAAGGGTCGAACTTGGTGACGCCAAAGATCTCATCATCGGTCAGCCCGTGGCGCATTGCTTGAGCAATGGTGCGCAGACGGTCGGGCGTCTGCTGGCTAATCGCCTTGATAACGGCGGCCTTGTCGTCGGCTTCGTCCCAGACGCCTACGTTCAGGCCGGGGATTTCAATCTCATCAAACCCGGTCAGGTCTGATTCCATTGAAGCCAGCGCCTTTTGCATCGATTCGTGGATCGTGCGGCCGATGGACATCGCCTCACCCACCGATTTCATCGCGGTGGTCAGGTAGGGCTCGGAGCCGGGGAACTTCTCGAACGCGAATTTTGGGATCTTGGTGACAACATAGTCGATGGTCGGCTCAAAGCTGGCCGGGGTGACCTTGGTGATGTCGTTGTCCAACTCGTCCAGCGTGTAGCCCACAGCCAGCTTGGCGGCGATCTTGGCAATCGGGAAACCGGTTGCCTTTGACGCCAACGCCGAAGACCGCGATACGCGCGGGTTCATCTCGATCACGACCATCCGTCCGTCGACCGGGTTGATCGCCCATTGCACGTTCGAGCCGCCGGTCTCGACCCCAATCTCGCGCAGCACGGCAATCGAGTGATTGCGCATGACCTGGTATTCTTTGTCGGTCAGCGTCAGGGCCGGGGCAACGGTGATCGAGTCACCCGTGTGCACGCCCATTGGGTCGATGTTTTCGATGGAACAGACGATGATGGCGTTGTCGGCGGTGTCGCGCACCACCTCCATCTCGTATTCTTTCCATCCCAAAAGGCTTTCGTCGATTAGGATCTGGCCCACTGGCGAGGCATCCATGCCGGTGCGACAAATATGGATATAGTCTTCGCGGTTATACGCCACGCCGCCGCCTGTGCCGCCCAGCGTAAAGGCGGGGCGGATGATGGCGGGTAAGCCCACATTTTCAAGGGTTTCGAGGGCCAGCGCCACACCGGCGTCCAGATCTTTCTTGCCGCTTTCGTTCTTGGGGGCAGTCACGATCTCGGCCTTGGGGTTTTCGATGCCCAGCCGGTCCATCGCCTCGCGGAACAAGGCGCGGTCTTCGGCCATTTCAATGGCGTCGCGCTTGGCACCGATCATCTCGACGCCAAACTTGTCCAGCACGCCCATCTCTTCCAGCGCGAGCGAGGTGTTCAGGCCGGTCTGCCCGCCCATGGTGGGCAGCAGCGCGTCGGGGCGTTCTTTTTCAATGATCTTGGCGACAACTTCTGGCGTGATCGGTTCGATATATGTCGCGTCGGCCAGCCCGGGGTCGGTCATGATCGTGGCGGGGTTTGAGTTCACCAGAATGACCCGGTATCCTTCTTCCCGTAGTGCCTTGCAGGCCTGAGCGCCGGAATAGTCGAACTCGCAAGCCTGACCAATAACAATGGGGCCCGCCCCGATGATCATGATCGACTGAATGTCGGTTCTTCTCGGCATGGCCACGTTCCTTCGATTGTCCGCGATTCAGGGCACCCCCAAGCGCCCAAATTGTCCTGCGTTATAGGGACCGCGCGAAAAGGTGCAAGGGGGATCGGAAACAGGGGCGAAATTGCCGCTTTCCCCCCTTTCCCTTGGCGGCGTATTCTCTATACCGCGCAGCACGGCAAATGAGGATGCAATTGCGTATTCGTTTTGATCAGGGGCCAGCCGGGTCAGGAACCAGTTTTGACCGGCCAGCCGAGATGATCCGCGCGGACAATGCGGAGGACGTGCCCCAAGCGTTGGAGGCGCTGGACGAGGCGCGCGCGCAAGGGGCTTGGTTGGCCGGCTATGCCAGCTATGAGCTTGGGTACGTGCTGGAACCGCGTCTGTATGACCGCATGCCAGATGGCCGCCGGCTGCCTTTACTATGCTTCGGCGTTTATGATCGCCCCATTCAGCGGGAATTGCCCGCTGCATCCGGCGGGGTGACCCATTTTGAACCGCGTTGGGACGAGGGACGGTACACGCAGGCGTTTCGACACGTGCATGACGCCATTGGGGCAGGGGATATCTATCAGGCCAACCTGACATTCCCGATTGATATGACTGTAGAGGGCGACAGCGCCGCGCTTTATGCTGCGCTCACGGCCGGACAGCCCGTTGGTCACGGCGCGCTGATCCAGCAGGATGGTTTGCCCGACCTGCTCAGCCGGTCTCCCGAGCTGTTCTTTCGCACGAACGCGGACCGCGGGATCGAAACCCGCCCGATGAAGGGGACCCAACCCCGCAGCGAGGATATGGCTGAAGACGCCCGGCGTCGGGCGTTCCTGGCGGTCGACGAAAAGAACCGGGCTGAAAACCTGATGATCGTGGATCTGTTGCGCAACGATATCAGCCGCGTCGCGATGCCCGGATCCGTCAAGGTGCCCGAGCTGTTCAAGGTCGAAACCTATGCGACTGTGCATCAGATGATCTCGCTGGTGCAGGCGCAGCTGCACATGGGCGCCGAGCTGTCCGATATCCTGACGGCTCTGTTTCCCTGCGGTTCCATCACCGGTGCTCCCAAAATTCGAGCCATGGAGATTTTGTCCGATCTCGAACCCTGGCCTCGCGATGTTTATTGCGGTGCGATCGGCTGGGCCGCGCCGGACGGGCGTTCAGAATTCAACGTGGCGATCCGGACGCTGATGGTCGAGGATGGCTCGGCCACCCTCAACGTCGGCGGTGGAGTGATCTGGGACAGCACGGCCCCATCGGAATATGAGGAAGCGCTATGGAAAGCTCGCTTTGCCCACCAGCTGACCCTGACTTCCGCCTGATCGAAACACTGGCCTTTCGACCCGGGCAAGGGTTCGTTCGCCGAGATCGGCATCTGGCCCGTATGGCTCGGTCAGCTGTGGCCATGGGCATTCCTTTCGATGCGGGCGCCGCTATCCAGGCACTGGACAATGTCGTAGGGCAATCACCTCAGCGTTGCCGGCTTACGCTGGCAGTTGATGGAACATACGATGTGACAACCGGAGTACTGGCCGGTAACCCACCATTATGGCGGGTCGCGGTCACCAAAATGCGGCTTTCCGCGTCGGATGTTTGGTTGCAGCACAAGACGACCCAACGCTCTGTTTACGACACGGCTCGCGCATCGCTGCCGGACGGAATAGACGAATTTCTGTTCCTGAACGAGCGTGACGAGCTGTGCGAAGGGACCATCACCAACCTGTTCCTGCACATGCCGGACGGCCGACGTCTGACGCCAAAGCTGACCTGCGGATTGCTTCCGGGAATTCTGCGAGAAGAACTACTTGATAATAAACAGGTTACCGAAAGCGTCTTGTCCTTGACCGATCTGCAAAACGCGGAAAAAGTTTTCGTAGGGAATTCCTTACGTGGCCTGATCCGGTCGGAATTGGCGGTATTGTGAGCAAACAGAGCGATTGGGCGCGCGACGGAACGCATCACCTGCGGCTACGGCTGGAGTTCGGCCTGTTCTTTGTCGCTGTGCCAGTTCTGATCGCGGTCTTTTTCCCTCCGAATTGGATGTTTCCGTCGCTGTTCACCTTCACGGCCATCGGTATCATCCTGCTCCATTACACGCCCGGTTTTACCTGGTCCGAACTTCGGTACAACTGGCGCAATTGGACGTGGCGCGAAATCGCTCTTTTTGCTGTTGCCATGACGGCGTTTTGCTCGGCGGTCGTTATGGCGATGCGACCGGACGTTGCATTTCGCATGCTTCTCTACCGGCCCGAATTCCTGGCAGTGATCTGGCTGGCGTACCCGATTGCTTCGGCTCTGCCGCAAGAGCTTCTGTTCCGATCACTGTTTTTCCGCCGCTACCAGGCGATCCTTCCAAACGGGAAGGCGGCTTACCTACTGAACGCGTCCCTGTTTTCGCTGGCCCACCTGATGTACTGGAGCTGGATCGTCGCCATCATGACCTTCGGCGGAGGGCTGTTGTTCACTTGGGCCTACCGCCAACGCGGGTCGTTTTTTTACGCGGTCCTGCTGCACGCTATTGCGGGGAATGCTATCTTTGCGGCGGGTCTGGGCATCTATTTCTATTCCGGCAACGTGCAAAGGCCGTTTTGACGGCGCGACCTGCCTTGACTTTCCAAGCCTGACAGGGTGTACCGGCGCGACGAATTCTACGCCCGAAGGGATAAATCCATGCACGCCTACCGCAGCCACACCTGCGCCGCACTGACCGCCGCCAATGTCGGTGAAACCGTCCGCCTGTCCGGTTGGGTGCATCGGGTACGAGATCACGGCGGCGTGCTGTTCATCGATCTGCGCGATCATTTCGGTGTGACACAGGTTCTGTGTGATGGTGACAGTGCAGCTTTTGCCGAGCTTGAGAAAGTACGTTCGGAATGGTGTATCCGCATCGACGGCACCGTCAAAGCACGTGACCCGGAGCTGGTGAATTCGAAACTGCCGACCGGTGAGATTGAAGTTTACGTGCGGGAGCTTGAGGTTCTGGGCGCGGCTGACGAACTGCCGCTGATGGTGTTCGGAGATCAGGAATACCCCGAAGAAACGCGTCTGCGCTACCGTTACCTGGACTTGCGCCGCGAGGCGATGCAGAACAACATGACCCTGCGCTCGGACGTTGTCGCCTCGATGCGCAAGCGCATGTGGGATCAGGGCTTCCGCGAGTACCAGACGCCGATCATCACCGCATCGTCGCCTGAAGGCGCGCGTGACTTCCTTGTGCCGTCGCGTTTGCACCCGGGCAAGTTCTACGCGCTGCCACAGGCCCCACAGCAGTTCAAACAGCTGATCATGGTGTCGGGCTTCGACAAGTATTTTCAGATCGCGCCATGCTTCCGTGACGAAGACCCGCGTGCCGACCGCTCGCCCACTGATTTCTACCAGCTTGACCTTGAGATGTCGTTTGTCGAACAGCAGGACGTGTTCGACACGATCCAGCCGGTTCTAACCGGCGTGTTCGAAGAGTTCGGCGGAGGGCGTAAGGTCGATCAGGAATGGCCGCAGATTTCCTACAAGGATGCTGCATTGTGGTACGGTTCCGACAAGCCGGACCTGCGCAACCCTATTAAAATGCAAGTGGTCTCTGACCACTTCCGCGGGTCTGGCTTCGCGATTTTCGCGAAGCTGTTGGAGCAGGAAGGCACCGAAATCCGCGCCATCCCCGCGCCGACCGGTGGTAGCCGTAAGTTCTGCGACCGCATGAACGCCTTTGCTCAGAAAGAGGGTCTGCCCGGCATGGGTTACATCTTCTGGCGCGATCAGGGCGAAGGGATGGAGGCCGCAGGTCCGCTGGCTAAAAACATCGGCCCCGAACGCACCGAGGCCATCCGTCAGCAACTGGGTCTGGGTGTCGGCGATGCGGCATTCTTCCTGGGTGGCAAGCCCAAAGCCTTTGAAAAGGTCGCTGGTAAAGCGCGTGATGTTATCGGTGAGGAACTGAACCTGACCGAGAAAGACCGCTTCGCCTTTGCCTGGATCGTGGATTTTCCGATCTACGAGCAGGACGAAGAATCCGGTGCCATCGACTTTGAACACAACCCGTTCTCGATGCCGCAGGGCGGAATGGAGGCTCTGGAAGGCAATCCTCTGGACGTGCGCGGCTATCAGTACGACCTCGCCTGTAATGGATATGAGCTGGTGTCGGGTGCGATCCGAAACCACAAGCCCGAGATCATGCTGAAGGCCTTTGAGCTGGCAGGCTATGGCGAGGATGAAGTCAAAAGTCGCTTTGGTGCGTTGTTCAACGCCTTCCATTTTGGTGCCCCGCCGCACGGTGGCTGCGCCGCTGGTATCGACCGTATCGTGATGCTGCTGGCCGATGAAGCCAACATCCGCGAGGTCATGATGTTCCCCATGAACCAGCGTGCCGAGGACCTGATGATGGACGCACCATCCGATCCGACTTCGGATCAGATGATGGAGCTGGGCCTGCGGATCATCCCTCAAGACTGAGAATGACAAAACCCGCTGCTTACCCTGCAGCGGGTTTTCTCATGGTTTGCGCTTGTACAAAGGTCATGGCTATGGACCGGTATTCATAGCTTGGTCACAGGTCTGCATAGCCCGTTTGTTGGCGACCTATTCCCATGGGTCCTTAAATGACTTCCGGCTGGAGCGAATATCACGGGCGGTAGCGCGGGTTTGCCAGTAGACCCAAAGGCACAGGATCGTTGCGGTTATGAAGTAAGCGGTCATCATCTCAAATCGCCTCACGTTGTTCCAAACGGGTCTGCACAATCCCGGCGACCTGAGCGGCCACGGCCGTTACTGGGGTCCCGTCTGCCCGGGATTCGGCAAGCCGCTGCGCCGCTTCTGCCAGAACTGTATCGTCGGCATCGCGGGCGACCCCGCGCAGAAACTGTGCCGCGTAATCCAGCGTGCGCTGATCATTCGGACCGGCCAGAATGTCGGCGATATGGGCCATGTCATCCTGATAGGCCAACGGATCGGCGTTAATGATCTCATCCCGGACGGCATGCAGGCTGCTGGGGCGGCGATCTTCGGGCAAACGTTCCAAAACGGATGTCTGGAAATAGGCCAGCGATTTGAGGGGTTTTTCCAGAAACCCATCAGCACCGGCCCGCATTGCGGTGCGTTTCATGTGGTCATCCCCGGACATGCCAAGAATGGCCCCAATACGGGGCGCAGCCTCAGACAGATCGGCGATCAGATCCGCGCCGGACCCGTCCGGCAGACCCATGTCCACAATGATGACAGACGGGCGGTAGATCTGCAGGTGACGCCGTGCCGATTGCAGGCAATCCGCCCGCCTGATGCGCGCGCCGCTGTGCAGGCACATCAAGCGGATGGCGTCGCAGGCATAGCGGCTGTCTTCCACAACCAGAATAGTTTGTCCCAGCAGGGGCCGCGTGGCCGTCGGCTGCGCGGGAGAGGCGAAGGGGCTCGAATCGTCCATGGCGGAACTCCTAATCAGCAGATACCTCACGCTAGGAACTTCTGGCTAACAGGGCGTTAACGGCAATTTGGCGCACTTGTTCTTTGTTTAATCTGCCCCCATAACCGCTGCAACGCAGAATAGAGGAGAGTTCCATGATTGGTCGACTGAACCACGTAGCCATTGCCGTACCCGATCTTGAGGCCGCCTCTGAGCAGTACCGCAACGCGCTGGGCGCGAAAGTCGGCGCGCCACAGGATGAGCCGGATCACGGCGTCACAGTTGTGTTCATCGAATTGCCTAATACCAAGATAGAACTGCTCTATCCGATGGGCGATGACAGCCCGATCAACGGGTTTCTGGAAAAGAACCCCGCTGGCGGCATCCACCATGTCTGCTATGAGGTCGAGGATATCATCGCTGCCCGCGATCACCTGAAGGAAACCGGCGCACGCGTGCTGGGTTCGGGTGAGCCCAAGATCGGTGCGCATGGTAAACCGGTGCTGTTCCTGCACCCCAAAGATTTTAACGGCTGCCTAGTCGAGCTGGAACAGGTGTAACCTAACCCCGGAGGGGATGAGATGTCGATTACTGGTGCGGCCGTTCTGTTCGCCGTGATCTGGTTCATGACCTTGCTGGTGGTGCTGCCAATCCGCATCAAGACGCAGGGCGATCTGGGTGATATCGTTCCGGGCACCCACGCGGGCGCACCGGAAGAGCATCACCTGAAGAAAAAGATGTGGATCACCACCGGTATCACGGTGGTGCTCTGGGCCATTATAGCAGGCGTCATCCTGTCCGGCGTGATTTCCGTGCGCGATTTCGACTGGCTGAACCAGCTGGAGCCGCGAGGCTGATCTTTAAGCCATAGGCCCTGATAGCTTGTGGTAGACATGGGTGAACGTTGCGACGCCAAGGATTGGGATCACAAGGTTCACCAGGGGCACGGATAGCGGGATCGCCATCAAAATGCCTGCCATCCAGATGGTCGTTGCGTGTTTGGCGCGCAGCTTACGTGCACCTTCCCGACCCAACCTGCGCATGGCAGCCAACGTAAAGTATTCCCGTCCCAACAAGAAACCGTTCATGCCCCAGAAGATGAAGGGGGCGAGCGGAGTAAAGATCGCATAGAGGATCAGCGCCAGCAGATTGGCAACGATCAGAACTCCCATGAAGCTCAGCCCGTCGCGCAGGCTTTCGCTGAACGGAATGCCGGGAACAGTTGGTAAAGATGGGTAATGCTTGTCTTCGACCGCTTGCGCGACGTCTTCCAGGAACATCGACGTAATCGCCGAGGCAACCGGAACCATCAGAAATACGGGCAGGATCAGGACGACAAAGATGCCGGAATAGTTCAGCACGTCGTTCAGCCACGGCACGGCACCGATAAAGGGCAGAGAGATCTCGTTCCCCGACAGCCGGTTGATCAGCCAGATTGCCAAAGCACAAGCGGCGATCAGCAAAACGATCGTCAGACCAACGCCGCGCAATAGGACAGCCCGGAACTTTGGGTCGCCGATCTGTCCCAGCGCTGCAAAAAAGGCGTTGAGAATGGTCATTCCGAAACCCACTGCGTCAACCCATCCACGTCAGGGCGGGGTCTTTCGGGCGGTGCTTTGCCCTCGGTCGCGATATGAACTAGACCCGCGACGCGTTCATTTTCTTGCAGCCCGAACGCCTTTTGGCAAAAGTCGCGGTCGTGGGTCTGCCAACCGGACAGCCAGTTTGCGCCCCAACCCGCAGCAAGCGCCGCGTTCAGCAAAGCCAAGCACACTGCGCCAGCGGAATAGGTCTGTTCGATTGCAGGGATTTTCGCGGAGGGTTGTTGAACCTCGATCACGGCGACCGCCAGATGGCCCATGTCGAACTGACTGCGGGCCTTGGCTATGTCCTCAGCGGATTTACCCAGCGCCGAGCCACATTCTTCGGTCAATTGCGCAAGACGCGGCATAGCGCCTTTATCGAGCACGATGAAACGCCAGGGTTCCAGCTTGCCATGATCCGGACTGCGCGCCGCGGCCGTTAGCAGGGGTAACAACTGGTCCCGCGTGGGCGCGGGTTCAATCAGCGTTTTTGCGGGGCGCGACCGGCGCGATTGCAGAAACTCCAGAGCGGCCGGATTCTTCAAGGACATATGTTAACTTCCTTTACATAGGCGGTTGTGTATGTGGTTGAACATCTGGCGGGTTTCAAGGGCAAGCGGCTGGATGCAGGAGATCAATTTCACTCCCTGAGCGTTCGTGCAAGGGTGTTCAAGAAGAAGAGAGGGAAGATGGCCAAACCAAAGCTGCGAAATGTACCGGATCTGAGCGCGCGCGCCCTACCCGATGAAGGGATCGAGGTCCGGGTCACGCCGAAAGCTGCGAAGGATGGGATTTTAACCGATCAGGGAAGCATTCGCATCACCGTCACCGCGCCGCCCGAAAACGGCAATGCAAACGAGGCGGCGCGTAACATATTGGCCGTGGCCATGGGGGTGGCACCGTCCACTCTGATCCTCAGGCGGGGGCAGACGTCGCGCGACAAGGTATTTGTCTATTCACCCTGATCCGGTGTTTCCCGGATTTGGTACACGCCTTCCGGCAAGTCCAAAGCCGCCGCCAGATCGCGCACCTGTTCTGGGGACAACGTGATCCTCTGAATCTGATCCGTGCGCGGGTCCAATTGTTCAAGCGTCACACATTCGGCGAAGCTGTTGATGACGACATCCTCTTGCAAAGGCTTTGGGCCCTCGTCCACCAGAGTAATGACTGTCGAGTCGAATTCATGCTCAATCGAAAACATGAAAGCAGAGTGCAGGTCAGCCGAATGCAATGCAACCCGTACCTTACCAATCGGGCTGTGGTGATTGGCGCGGCTCCGCGCTATGGTCGTGAAAACGGGCCAACCGTTTCAAAGGATTATGAATGTATCGTCTGATCTGTTTGTTTCTTCCTCTTTTTCTGGCGGCCTGTAGTGCTGGCGAGATGCGATTGCAGCCCGCGACCCAATGGGCGGGGACCTTGGGTGAGTATCAGGTAGAGGCGGCCGCGGTTCGGGATGTCAGCCGCTCCATCGGCAAGGAAGCCCGGGCAGAGTGTCTGAAGCGGGCCAAAGTCAAAAATTGCGAATTCACTGTTCTTGTTGATCTCAATCCACAAGCGGAAGCGAATGCGTTTCAGACCTTGGATGACAGGGGACAGCCGGTGATCATAATGACCCGATCCATGATTCAGTCGGCGCAAAATCCAGATGAGCTGGCTTTTGTACTCGGGCACGAGACTGCTCATCATCTGCTGCGTCACATTCCGCGCCAGGCCGAAAACGCACAGGAAAGCGCAGTCATTTTCAACAATCTGGGCAAGCTCTTTGGAGAAGAGGGCGAAGACCTGGAGCGTACACAGAAAATTGGTGCGGAAGTGGGTGTGCAATTGAACGTTAAGGCCTTCGAGCTTGAGGCTGACCAGTTGGGTACAATCATTACTCACAATGCCGGATATAACCCGTTGATCGGCGCAAAGTACTTTGACCGCATCCCGGATCCGCAGGACAGTTTTCTGGCGTCACATCCGCCGAATGCGCAGCGTGTGCAGATGGTTCAGAACACCGCCCGAAAACTTGGGCTGACGCAATGACCCAAATAGCAAGGCTGGGCGTAATCCTGACGGATCGTGGATCGAAATACGCGGTGTCGGGGGCTGCGGTGCAAACGCGTGAAGACGTGGATGCCGTGTTGCAAGACCTCAAGTCCGACAAAGCCTATGCCAAGGCGACGCATAATACTTGGGCGGCGATCTTGCCGACAGGGGCTCTCAAGGCCGACGACGGAGAAAGTGGCGCCGGAATGGTCATCCTGCGCATGCTCGAAAGGGCTGGACTGGAGGGCCACGTCATCATTGTCACTCGCTGGTACGGGGGCAAAAAACTAGGCGGTGACCGCTTTCGCAGGGTGCAGGACGCCACCCGCGCCTATCTGGACCATATCGGCACCGGGTCTTGACCTGAGTCAAATGCCTGGTCGGGCCGCTGCGCTATCCTGTCAGAACTCTGCGACAGGGAGACAGCGCTATGCTTGGCAAAAATACTCTGAAACGACATGCGGAACTGGTCGACCAGATGGCAACCCACGTCGGGGTCGATCTGGAAGATGCGGCCATAGGCGGTGACGTCTCGATTGACCAGATCTCTGATGCGGTCCTGCGTTGCAGAGATTGTTCGAACCCAGATCATTGCGCGCAATTTCTGGCACAATCTGCCCAAGATCAGAAAACGCCGGAATACTGCAGGAACACGGCCCTGTTTGATCGCCTCACTTCGCTGTCGGAAAGCAAACGCGGCAGCTAAGAAAATCATGTTCCGTCATCGCCGCGATTGACGGCGCTTCGTGCAAACAAAAGGCAGATCTGCCAATGACCCGTGATATTCTGGGCGACGTGGAAAAACACTTTTGGCTAACCCGGTCGGTGGCCAGATGTATGGATGTTTCGTTGACCGAAGCGATGGCCGAGGGGCGGTTGACCACCAATGGTTATGCGGAAATCGTGACGCGCTGTCGTGCCTCTGGGTGCAGCGATCAATGCGAAAGGTGGCTGTCGAAACAACAGTTCAAAGCCGATTCGGCCCCTGAATACTGCGCGAATGCGGAAACGCTGAACGCTTTGAAGACTTAGTCAGAGCTTGGAATGCGAACCGTCGCACAGCGGCGGATTGGCAGTTTGTTTGCACCCGCAAAAGAACACCTTCTTGCTGGTTTCGGCAGTAAACTTCACCGGCTCAAACTGGGTTCCCTTATGTGAACCATCGCAGAAGGGTTGACGCTCTGACTTGCCGCAGGCACACCAGAAATAGGTTTTCCCTTCGGTCACGTCGACCGGGTAGGGGGCTTTTTGGGCAGGTTTCGGCTGATCTGACATGTGGCTGCTCCGCTTTTGGCTAATGTCGCGAAACAACTATATGGTCTTTGGACGGGGCGTGTAGAGCGCTTTTTTTCTTTATACAGCAGCATGGTTTTGCCGCTCTCACAAATCCGTGATTGATTTTGTTGCAATAATTTCAACGAGGTCGTATTTTGAGACTGGCCCCAGAAAAAAGGGCAATATGAGAAAATTTTTAGAGGAATGACGGACATGAAACTTAAATTTGCTGCCGTTAGCGCAATTGCCCTGGTTCTGGCTGCATGCTCGCAGCAAGAAGAGCCGACGCCGGTTTACATCACGCCTGAATACGACAAGTTCGGCACACCGAGCTGCCCGGCTGGAACCGAGCTGGCCACGACCGAAGCGGGACAGACCATCTGTAACCCGGTCGCTCAGTAAGAATTCTGCGGGCGGTCTTGTTTTGGCCGCCCGCTTACTCAACGCAGCCGACCGCCCTTGTTGGGTGGTTTTTTTGTGCCCGCTTTATGCCGACGCGGGCTCGGATCAGAATGCGTCGATAATGGGCAGTCAACGCCTCACCAGCCGTCAGTATCCGTGTCCAAATGACTTGCGGTGATAGTGTTGACGCTTTGACTCGTACCGTGGCGCATAAAGGTAGCGATAGGATTTCTTTTTTAGCTTTTGTTGAACGTAGGGCGCGTTCTTAGGAACCGGTTTTGGGTGGTAGACTTTGTGTGTGTAGACTTTCGGAGAATAATAGTGCCGGTGAATGCGGATATTATTGCGGCTATGAACATGCTGCGACTTTGACCCAACAACGACTTGGCCGCTCGTTTCAACGGTGATGCTGCCTGCGGTCGCCGGGATGGCAAAAAGTTGGGACGCAAGTATCGCGGCCATGCAATTGAAAGAGATCGCACGAAAGTATGACATGAAAACCCTCCTTCTAGCGAGTTGAGGTTTTCATTCATGGTCCGGGAAAATCCCGTCTCAAGCCAATAAACTTAAATCACGCTCTGCCTATCTAGGGTGAACGGCACATTTGGCTTAGGTGCGTGTACCCCATAAATCGTATTCGCCGGCCTCATCAATCTCGACCGACACGATGTCACCAGGTTTCAGGTCATCAAAACCCTCATCGATGAACAGATTCCCGTCGATCTCGGGCGCGTCTGCCCTGGTGCGGCACGTGGCGGCTTCGTCATCAATCTCGTCCACGATCACGTCGATGGTCTGGCCAACCTTGGCGGCCAGCTTAGCCTCGGAGATGGCCTGCGCTTTTTCCATGAAGCGGTCCCAACGCTCTTGTTTGACCTCGGCTGGTATGTGATCCGGGAGGTCGTTTGATCGCGCGCCATCGACGTTTTCGTATTGGAAGCAGCCAACACGATCCAGTTGCGCCTCGTCCATCCAATCCAGAAGGGTCTGGAACTCGGCCTCGGTCTCGCCCGGATAACCGACGATAAAGGTCGACCGCAGCGTGATGTCCGGGCAGGTTGCGCGCCATGCGGCGATCTCCTCCAAAGTCTTGGCTGCCGCTGCCGGGCGCGCCATACGTTTCAGAACGTCCGGATGGGCATGCTGGAACGGAATATCCAGATAGGGCAGGATGTTGGATCCGGCGTCTGCCATAAGGGGGATCAACTCGCGAACATGCGGGTAGGGGTAGACATAGTGGAGCCGAACCCAGGCATCCAACTGCCCCAGCTCACGCGCCAGATCGGTGATGTGGCTGCGCACCTCGCGGTCCTTCCACGGGTTCACATCGTATTTCCGATCCAACCCATAGGCGGATGTATCCTGCGAGATCACCAGCAATTCTCGTACACCATTGTCGACCAGCTTTTCAGCTTCGCGCAGTACCGCGTGGGCTGGGCGGCTGGCCAGTTTGCCGCGCATGTCGGGGATGATGCAGAACTTGCATTTGTGGTTACAGCCCTCGGATATCTTGAGATAGCTGTAATGGCGTGGTGTCAGTTGCACACTTGCGGCGGGCAGCAGGTCCACAAACGGGTCAGGATCAGGCGGCACTGCCGAATGCACTGCATCCAGCACCTGCTCGTATTGGTGAGGGCCGGTAACGGCCATTATGCGCGGGTGATGTTCGCGGATGTAATCCGGTTCCGCACCCAGACAGCCGGTCACGATGACTTTGCCATTCTCCACCAGTGCCTCACCAATTGCGTCTAGCGACTCGGCCTTGGCACTGTCGAGAAACCCGCAGGTATTCACGATCACGGCATCCGCCCCTGAATAGTCGGGCGAGATACCGTATCCTTCGGCACGCAGGCGCGTCAGTATACGCTCACTGTCGACTAGGGCCTTGGGGCAGCCCAAAGAGACCATACCGATGGTCGGCTGGTTCGAACGTGGCGTCGCGGGCATCCGGGCGGCAGGCGCCAGGTCGGGGCGGAGGTTTGGCGGGTTCGTTGTCATTGCGCGGCATATAGTGGGGAACGCTTCCCCTTGCAAATGCGGCGCAGGCTTTGGATGATCTTTTTAACGCATGAAAAAGGCGGAGAGCAGAATATGAAGTGGCTGTTGCGCATAGTTTTCCTGTTGGTGGCGGTTTTTGGCTTGGTCATCGGGGCCTTGCTGCTGATGCCCGGCGACAAGCTGGCCACCATATTGGCCGAACAGGTCCGCACCCAAACCGGGCGTGACCTGAAGCTTACGGGCGATGTGAACCTGTCTTTCTGGCCCGTGCTGGGGCTGGAAACCGGTCCGGTGACTTTTGGAAATGCACAATGGGCCGGTCCTGAACCAATGCTGAGCGCCGAAAGCCTGGCCGTGGGGGTTGATGCTGCAGCGCTGATCTCCGGGGACCTGCGCATCAAACGGGTGATCGCCGATAATCCGGTTCTGCGGTTGGAACTTTCGGATGGGCGTGGGAATTGGGAACTTTCTGCACCCGCAAACACAGCCTCGGCAGGCGCCACAAGCGGCGCGGGACCGCAAGGGCAGCAGGGCGAGGTGACGCTGGATCATCTGAAGCTGACGAACGCGCGCTTGGTCTACATCGAAAATGGCGCGACTAAGTTCGATTTTGGCAATGTCGATCTGGCGGCCAGTTGGCCGAACGTTTCGACGCCTCTGCAGGTTCAGGCTCAGATGGCGGTGCCCGGGGGGGCGGTCGATGTCGACCTTAAGATTCAAGATCTGCCAGCCTACGCGTCCGGCGCGGTAACGCCGCTGGATTTGACCATGACCGCGCCCGGCGGAGAGTTCGGTTTTGCAGGCCGGGTCAATCTGGCTGGTGAAATGGATGGCAGAATGCTGGCCAAAACGACGAACACGGAACGTATGCTGGCTGCTTTTGGTCAGGCCGGTGTTGGGGTGCCATTGGGTCTGGGGCGCGAGGCCGACGTGGCCGGGCAAATGACCTATACCAGCGATGGTCGGATTTCGCTGCGCAACTTGGTGGCGTTGCTGGATAATAATCGCCTGACTGGTGAGGCAGATATCGTTATCTCGGACCCGCCGCAGATTACCGCACGGCTGGAAGGCGGTGACCTAGATCTTACTCAATTCAATGATACGCCTGGTGGCGCTGGCGGAGGGTCGGCGCCGTCGCCTGACCAAGGGTGGTCGACCACCCCGATTGATGCGTCAGCGCTGGCCTTGGCGAATGGCAAAGTCCGCCTCAAAGCCAATTCCATTGCCGTACCGGGTCTGACGCTGGGACCCAGCGATCTGACGCTTAACCTTGATCGATCCAGAGCGGTTCTTCAGATGAACCCTGCCACATTGTTTTCAGGGCATCTGAACGGGCAGGTGGTTGCCAATAACCGGAACGGTTTGTCGGTCGGCGGTAACCTGACCGCGGATGGCATGGACGTACAGCAAGCTCTGTCCACCCTTGGCGGGATCGAGCGGTTGTCCGGCACCGGATCAGGGTCGTTTGAGTTTCTGGGAGTTGGACAGACCGAGGATCAGATTATGCGCTCACTCAGCGGCAAGGGGCATGTGGATGTGGGCAAGGGCGTGATCTCGGGGTTTGATCTGGACCGCCTGATGGGTCGCAGCGGGGGCGAGGGCGGCACAACCGTGTTCAACAGCCTGTCCGCCAGCTTCACCATGGATCAAGGGGTATTGTGGAACTACGACCTGTTTATGTCCCTGGATAACTTCCGGGCCGACGGTTCCGGTCGGGTCGGAATCGGCAACCGCGATATCGACTATCTTTTCACGCCTGTTGCGCTGCGCGCGAATTCGGGTAACGGCATCGCGGTGCCAGTGAAAATCGTCGGGCCATGGAGCAACCCGTCGATTAAGCCGGATCTGACCAAAGTCATCGAAGCTGTCGCCGAAGGAAAGGCCAA
Organism: Ruegeria sp. Alg231-54; assembly: GCF_900143525.1. Taxonomy (GTDB): domain Bacteria; phylum Pseudomonadota; class Alphaproteobacteria; order Rhodobacterales; family Rhodobacteraceae; genus Ruegeria. Next base: position 264,237 of record NZ_FREZ01000002.1, read on the forward strand.
AGAGCTTGAAGATGAGGCCAAGCAGAAAGTCTTGGACAAGGTCGGGGACGAGCTGAATACGACGATTTCGGACAGCGATCAGATCGAAGACGCGATCAAGAACAAACTGGAAGACGAAGTGAACAAGGGGCTGCTGAAGCTGTTTGGCGGCAACTAATCAGCGCCAATACGCAAGGGTTTCGGGGCGGAAAGTGCCCCGAAACGCAGTAGCGCTTAGATGGTCTGATCGTAGTCGCCAACACCGGGTTCCGTGCGAATAACCGCGTCGATATCGCCAAAGATTGCGCGCATCTCATCCTCGCTTTCGCTGCTTTCGCAGACCACGACAAGGTTCGGAGTGTTCGAGGATGCGCGCACCAAACCCCAGCTGCCATTGTCCAGAATGACACGAGCCCCGTTGACGGTGACAACCTCTTTGATCGCGCGACCGGCAAAACTGTCTCCGGCATCTGCCTTGGCAACCAGCTTGTCGACCAGCCGCTGAAGGATGTCATACTTCTCAGTATCGGCAGCATAAGGCGACATGGTCGGGGTAGACCAGGTTTTTGGCAGCGCCTTGCGCAGGTCCGACATGCTTTGCTCAGGATTGCGATCCATCAGCTTGCAGATCTCAACGGCGACGCGCATCCCGCAGTCGTAGCCGCGCCCGATAGGTTCAGCCAGAAAGTAGTGACCAGACTTCTCAAAGCCGGCCAGTGCGTTGATCTCTTTGACCCGACGCTTCATGTGGCTGTGGCCGGTTTTCCAATAATCCGCTTTAACACCAAGGGCCTGCAGTTCGGGGTCGCTGGCAAACAGACCAGTGGATTTCACATCTGCCACAAAGGTCGAGTTCGGATAAAGTTTCGCCAGATCGCGCGCCATGATCACACCGACCTTGTCGGCGAAGATCTCTTCCCCCTCATCATCCACAACACCGCAGCGGTCGCCGTCGCCGTCAAAGCCCAGAGCCAGATCAGCACCGCTGGCTTTCACAGAGGCGGACATGTCGTGCAACATCTCCATAGCCTCGGGGTTGGGGTTATAGTGGGGGAAAGTGTAATCCAATTGGGTGTGGCTGGGCACCATTTCGACGCCAATGCGCTCGAAAATCTCAGGCGCAAAGGCCGAAGCCGTTCCGTTTCCGGTTGCGCATACGACTTTCAGGGGACGGGACATTTTGAAATCGCCAACCAGATCGTCGATGTAGGCTTCTTTTACACCATCAACGAATTCGTATGTTCCGCCTTCATGCGGGGTGCCTTCACCGTTCAGGACGATGTCGCGGAGCTCTGACATCTCGTCGGGGCCGTGTGTCAAAGGACGATCAAAGCCCATCTTGACGCCGGTCCAGCCGTTAGGGTTGTGGCTGGCTGTGACCATGGCCACGGCCGGGACATCCAGATGGAATTGCGCGAAATAGGCCATCGGGCTGAGCGCGGGGCCAATGTCCTTGACCTGAATGCCAGCCTGCATCAGACCCAAGATCAGCGCGTTTTTGATCGCCAGCGAGTAGTCGCGGTAGTCGTTGCCCACCGCGATCACCGGTTCGATCCCGCGTTTGCGCATCTGTGTGCCCAGACCCAAGCCAAGCGCGGTCATGCCGGGCAGGTTGATCTCTTCGGGATATTTCCAGCGCGCGTCATATTCGCGAAAGCCGGTCGGCTTGATCATCGGATCGCGCAGAAAACTCCAGGTGTTCGGGGTCACCTCTGGGATGGGTTTGGTCATGCTATTGCTCTTGCTTAAATCTGTATAGGATTGGCTTTGGCCAATGCATCAAAGCGCATCAATGTGTCAATCAATTGAGGCATTTGATCCAGATAGATCATGTTGGGCCCATCTGACGGAGACTTGTCTGGGTCTTCGTGTGTTTCAATAAACACAGCACCCACGCCGATGGCGGCAGCTGCGCGCGCCATCACCGGAGCAAATTCACGCTGACCGCCGGTCGAACCTCCAAGCCCTGCAGGCTGCTGAACCGAGTGGGTTGCGTCCATCACAACCGGATAGCCTGTCGCCGCCATCTGCGGGAGCGAGCGCATATCTGTCACCAAGGTGTTGTACCCAAACGAGGTGCCACGTTCTGTCAGCAGAATTTTTGAGTTACCAACACTCTCGATCTTGGCGACAATGTTCGCCATATCCCATGGTGCCAGAAATTGCCCTTTTTTGACATTGATCGCTGCGCCTGTTTGGGCTGCGGCCAACACCAAGTCGGTTTGACGGCACAATAACGCGGGAATCTGCAAAACATCACAAACACTGGCCGCGTCTGAGCATTGCTCCGGCGTATGTACGTCAGTCAGGACAGGTACCCCAATTTGTTTTTTTACATCATCCAGAATGTCCAGTCCTTTAGCAATTCCGGGTCCACGGACACCTGAAATTGAGGTGCGGTTCGCCTTGTCATACGAGGCCTTAAAGACGTACTGCGCACCGGCGGCATCACAGGCTTCTTTCATTTTGCCTGCGATCATCTGCGCATGATCCGCGCTTTCAAGCTGACAGGGGCCGGCAATGATCGTCAGAGGCAGATCATTGCCGACCGTGAGGTCGGAGATTTTTACATGTTTCATGTGTCTTACGAGGATACCTGTTCACGAAGGACCGACGCGGTAAGCGAGATCAACAGGTAGATACCAGCAAACAACAGAAAAGCCAAAATCGTATTTTCGAACTTGCGCGGATAGGTGGGTTCCTGACTTGGCACCGGCCTCACAGACACTGTCAAATAGCGCACTTTACGGTTTGCTTCGGTCCGCGTGGTTTCCATTTGCTGCATGGCTGTCTGCAGCATCATGTCCCTGGCAACAAGATCGGCTTGTGCCATCTGAATTCGTAAGCTGAGCCGGGCAAGCGAGTTTTCGCCTGCAGACACATCCAGCATTTCCGAGTTGAGTTCTTCCAACACAGTCTCAAGCCGCGCAATGTCCGCGCGGGCACCATCCACCTTGGCCTGGTTCGGACGACGGTTGTCCAGCAATGCGGCCAGCTGCAGCTCTTTTTCCTGAATCTGTGTTTCCAAGGCGTCGATGCGGCCACGCAAGCTGGCGATGACGTTTTGCGGATCCAGCAGCGCGCCTTGAATCTGAAGTTCGATCAGATCTTCCTGCGCCCTCCTTCGCTCCTTCTGTGCCATTTCAAAACCATCCAGCGCGTCGCGCATCTGGTCCTCGCGCTTGAGTTCTGTAAGCCCGTTTATGGTTTCTTCGGCGTAAGACAGAAGACGGTCAGAGATGGCCACCGAAATCTGTGGATCAGGTGCCGCAACTTCCATCCGGATAATGCCATCGCTCGGGTCGTATCCGATCGTGATCATGCGTCGGAATAGCTTGTAGGCCTCTTCCAGTGTGGCGTCCGGCGAAAGCCGTTGAATAGGGTCGATCCAGTTTTGCTTGAAAATCTCTGCATAGCCCATGTCGCGCTCAAGCCTTAGCAGCGCGTCCTTGGACTCCAAAAATTCCTGTGTGGCGACCGAATCCTGTGCGGTGGCGAATTGTGTGCCCGCCAAAAGCCCACCGAAAGCTGCGCCGCCCCCGTCTGCCTGCAGGATTGAGAAGGCCGAGTCACTGGCATACATGGGCGTTGCCACACGGTAGAAATAGAAACCGACAATAAAGGTCGGCAGAAAGACGAAAACCGCCAGGCGGGCAAACAATGCAAGAAGCTTGCGACGGCGACGGCGGGCGATATCTTTCTGTATCTCGCCAATTTCAAACTCGCGCCTCTGCGCGGGGGTCATCTCGGGCCCGGGTAGGGTCCTTCCACCTTCGCTGACCGTTTGCGGCAAATGAATCGTGACCTTGTCCTTGGTCTGATCCTCGTTCTGCGTCGATTCATCTGTCAATCCCAGTAAATTGGCGCGATGAAACGGATCGATGCCATTTTGGCGCAGCAAACGCACAGCATCATAGTCCGAAGTCGCCTCCAGGCCGTTCTTTTGCGCCAGTCTGCGTGCTATCCGCAATTGGCGTCCGGTCAGCCCCTCGCGTTTGATGGCGTCAATCTCGGTATTGGACTCTGAGTCATTGGCCGCAGCGGGTGGCCGCGTCGCGTTGCGAATGCGCGAAATGGCGTCAGCGCGGTCTTCTTCCGTTCCCGCATTGCGGCGTTTGCGGCGCCAGTTGTAGATGCTAGCCTTGGGTTTGGTAGTCATATAGCTGCTTTGCCTCTTCCAAGGTGTCGAACATATAAAGCTGGCCATCCATCAAAACGGCAGCCTCTTGCGCAAATTTCTCCAGTACGGAGGGGCTGTGCGACACGATCACCATTGTAGTCGTGCGTAGTTTTTCCCGAAGGATGTCGCCGGCCTTCCTGTTGAATTCCACATCCGTCGACGCCGGCATCCCTTCGTCAATCAGGTACATGTCGAAATCTAGGGCCAACATCAACGCAAACGTAAAGCGCCCCTTCATACCGCTGGAGTAAGTGGCCAGAGGTTGGTTGAAATACTCCCCCAATCCGCATAGCCATTTGCAGTAGGCTTCGACGTAATCGGGGTCCATCCCGTAGATGTTGGCGACGTAGCGCGCGTTTTCCAGGGCGGACAGTTTGTTTGCGACACCTCCGGTGAAACCCATAGGAAAAGACACTCGGCAGGACTTTCGAATTACGCCTTCATCGGGCTTTTCCAGGCCGGCCATCATATTGATCAAGGTGGTCTTGCCGGTTCCGTTAGGTGCAAGAATGCCAATCGAACGGCCCAACTGAACCCGAAACGAGACACTGTCCAGGATCACCTTGCGGCGTGTCCCGGTCCAGAAGGACTTACTGACATTTTCAAACTCAAGCATTGAGGGCCTGCTGCTTGCACCATTTTAAAAGTACCGGATGTGCCGGTAATCGGGTTGTTATCCTACGTTTTATGTGGGCCATATTATGTCGAGTTTTAGTGGCAATGATCAATGCACCGGCACGTGTGCTGTTGGTAATGTGACTTTTCCATCGGTTGGACCCACGCATTGCGTTGACTATCTTTAAGGGTGACCGTCAACCAATTTGATGCAGGAAACCTTGCTATCTGATGAATTCGCTACAGAAAGAAATCTCGGCCTGCCGGATTTGCGCGGAAAGATTTGCCGCGACAGAGACCGCGCATCAGCCGCGCCCAGTGGTCTGGTTTCAGCCCGGGACGCCAGTTTTGATTGCCGGCCAGGCCCCTGGCGCACGGGTGCATGAGTCGGGCCGACCGTTCACCGATCCGTCCGGAGATCGTTTGAGGGACTGGCTTGGGGTGGATGAAGCTGTGTTCTATGACCGGTCACAGGTTTCGATCGTGCCGATGGCTTTTTGTTTTCCGGGGTATGATACGCGCAAGGCGGATTTGCCGCCGCCCCCCGTCTGCGGGAAAACCTGGCACAACAAAGTCATGCAAACGCTGGGGGAAATACCCCTGACTATTTTGGTGGGTGGGCACGCTCATAAATACCACCTGCATGCGCGCAGTTCGGTGACGGAAACGGTTCGCAACTGGCGGGACCATGCGCCGCGCGTCTTTGCCTTGCCTCATCCCTCGTGGCGGAATACGGCATGGATGAAGAAAAACCCGTGGTTCCAGACCGACCTTCTGCCGGTTCTGCGTGCACGGGTGCAAGAGGTTCTGAATGACTGAAACCACGGCTCTGGACACTGCCTACGCCGCAATGACTGCCGCCCCACAAGATGATGCAGCGCGATTGAGGTTCTTCGAACGGCTTGCCGACAGCGAGCTATTTCTGATGCTGACAGAAGAGGCGAAGGGCGAAAACATCTCACCCGAGTTGTTCGACGTCGCCGATGGGCGCTTTGTGCTGGCCTTTGACCGAGAGGACCGGTTGGCGCGGTTTGCCGAACGTCCTGTCCCTTATGTGGCGCTTTCGGGCCGGGTGTTGTCCTCCATGCTCGCGGGGCAGGGGATTGGGCTGGGCCTCAACCTCGAAGTTGCGCCGTCCTCTATGCTGATCCCGTCCGAGGCGCTGGGCTGGCTGGCGGAAACTCTGCAGCATGGACCAGAGGAGGTTCAGCAACGGTTGGCAGAGTTCTTGCCCCCTGCGGGCCTGCCCGACGATCTGTTGACCGCGCTAGACGCAAAACTTGCCACCGCAGTTGGGCTGGCGGAAGCTGCATATTTGGTGGGAACGAAGTCCGAAGGCGGCGGTTCCGGTCACCTGCTTGGGTTCATTGGTGCGGTCGAAGGAGCCGAGCCGGCACTGGCCAAAGCCGCGTCCGAGGCGTTGACGTTTTCCGGGATTGAGGCGGGGGCAATGGATGTCGGGTTCTTCGGTGCGCACGATCAGGCAGCTGCCTCATTGGCGCGGGTTGGTTTGCGGTTCGATCTGCCGCAGCCAGAGGCGCGTGTTGTCGCGCAGACGATACCCGGCAGCAACCCGGATAAACCACCTATTTTGAAGTAGAAAAAAACCCCGCGCACGAATGATCTGCAGGGCTTTTTGTGATTATTCCGCAGCTGCTTCCAGTTTGTCCTGGGTGCGGGTTTCGAAATCGCTGGCCTCGTGGCGTTCGTGCAGCTGGGTATGTGGCTCACCGAACGGGCGGTTGACCATGCGGCCCCGCTGAACGGCCGGGCGCTCGTCGATGGCCTTGGCCCACCGCATGACGTTCTTGTAGGATTCCACGTCCAGGAATTCCGCGGCGCTGTAAAGTCGGCCCAGAACCAGCTGGCCATACCAGGGCCAGATCGCAATGTCCGCGATGGTGTAATCCTCGCCTGCGATATACGTCTTGTCGGCCAGTTCGCGATCCAGAACGTCCAGCTGGCGCTTGGTCTCCATCGTAAAGCGGTCAATTGGGTATTCGAACTTTTCAGGCGCATAGGCGTAGAAATGGCCAAATCCTCCGCCCAGATAGGGTGCACTGCCCATCTGCCAGAAGACCCAGTTCATGACTTCCGTACGTTCCGGTCCGGACGCGGGCAAAAACGCGCCAAACTTTTCGGCCAGATGAAACAGGATCGACGCGCTTTCGAACACGCGTGTCGGCTTGTCGCCCGAGCGATCCCAAAGAGCGGGGATTTTAGAATTTGGGTTGGCCCCGACAAAGCCCGAGCTGAACTGATCGCCTTCGCCGATATTGACCAGCCATGCGTTGTATTCGGCACCTTCGTGACCCAGCGCCAGCAGTTCCTCTAGCATCACGGTCACTTTCACACCGTTCGGCGTGGCCAGTGAATAGAGCTGCAGGGGGTGCCGTCCAATCGGCAGATCCTTGTCGTGGGTGGCGCCAGCGATTGGGCGATTGATGTTGGCAAATTGGCCGCCATTCTGGCTGTCCCATGTCCAGACCTTTGGGGGCGTATAGGTCGGTTGCTCGCTCATTTCTTGCCTTTCTTCGCAAAGTGCAGGTGAATTGTCCGTCCATCACAACAGCTAATGTTGCAAAGCACCAAGTCCAACCCCCCAGAGCGCAGCGTTTTTGTAACAAACCTCACCCGACATCTCACGAATTCTCATTCAACGTCACAGCGACGCGAGGGGGACTTCGCAAGCGGTCTGAATCACCTATTGTATGTTCAGACCCGCAAGTTCGGGCAAATCAACAACCCCGAGGACAAAAGGACTTACCACCATGAAACGTTTTGCCCTGACTGTAGCTGCGGCTCTGACCCTTGCCGCTCCCGCTTTTGCTGGTGACCAGTATATTGACGGCACCGGGTTCGCCGTGTCCGGCTACGATGTCGTCGCATACCGTGGTCTAGATCAGGTTGCAGTTGGTCAATCTCAGCCCGCGCCTGTACGCGGCCGTACAGACATCACCGCGGAATACAATGGTGCCACCTGGGCATTTTCGTCTGAAGAGAACCGCGACAAATTTCAGGAGAACCCAGCCTTCTACGCACCGCAATATGACGGACATTGCGCATACGGTGTTTCGAAGGGCGGCAAAGTCCCTGCGAACCCGAACCTGTGGCGCATCGTCGATGACAAGCTTTATCTGAACATCACCGATGTCGTTGTCGGTTTCTGGGAAGAAGACGTGCCTGGCAATATCAACCTCGCCGAAGGCAACTGGCCGGGGATCGAACCCGATGGCGCTTCCTCCAGCGTGATCCCGAAATTCACCTCGGAAGGCCCGATTTCAAACTAAGTGGCAACTCACCAAGCCAAAGCCCGGCGCAATTAAGCCGGGCTTTTTCGTCAATGCGCAAACGAGAATTCGTCCCGCATATGCTGATCGGCATCGAACCGAATGCGAACGCTTTTGGCCCCAGGGAACGTACGCGCAGTAATCCCTTCGGGCACAACAACCTCGCCACCGCCAGAGTCGTTGGACTGGAAATTCAGTACCTCGGTTTCCGTCTGGCGTGAGCTCGCCAAAACCGACGTCGGCAATGCCACGCGGTTTGCACCTTCATAGACCGGCGTTGAGACAAAGAACGTCAAATGGCGGCCAAAGAACCCGACCGCATCGGGCACATGGTCCGACTTGCACATCAGCTCGGAATCCGGCGGTTCAACTTCGTCCGACCGGTCCGGCAACGCGTTGTTCAGCAGGGCGCGGCATGCGTTGATGTCGGCGGTTTCCAGTGTAAGAATACGACGGCGCAGTTTCGGACGTCGGGGTTTTCCCAATCCAACACTCTTGCCCGCCAGCCCTTCTTTGCGCAAAAAATCATATGCATCCTTGGCGCGGGTAAATCCGGAACTATCGCCCTCGGCCCGGTCTGGATGACCATGGAACGCAATGTCCCGCCAGGCGCTTCTGATGTCGTCCGAACCGGCGTTTTGATCCAACCCCAGAGCATGCAGTGCTTCTGTGCGGGCTTTGATTTTCTCAACAGTTTCCATAACCCAATTTACTCATTACAAAACAAAAAAACGTCACTGGTTCAGTTTGAGTAGGACGATGAATTTGTCAAATTTCACGCAAAATTGAAGTACTAACGGGAACAATTGCAGCGTGTCGCGGCAATTGTTCTTAGTTTCTTTCCTGGCAGTGGGATGCTGTCTTTTGTGCCGCCCCGGTTAGGCCACGTTTTGCAGATCAGCCTTCGGTATGATGCCAAGGGCAAAGCACACGTCACGCGTCAATTCCGGCCGGTTCAGTGTGTAGAAATGCAGCTTGTCCACGCCCCCGTCAATCAGGTCCGAGCACAGCTCGGTACACAATGCTGTAGCCAACAAATCCTCACGATCGTCCCGCACGGCCTTTTCAAACGCCTGCTCGACCCATTGGGGAATGCGCGCGCCGCATCGTTTGGCGAAATTGCGTGCACCTTTCCAGTTCTCGATCGGCAGGATGCCGGGCACGATGGGCTTGTCGATGCCTGCTTTTTCGCAGGCGTCCCGAAACCGAAAAAACGTCTCGGCCTCAAAAAAGAACTGGGTCAGGGCCTCATCTGCGCCTGCATCCAGTTTGGCTTTGAGCCAATCAATATCGGTGCGGGCGTTTTGTGCCTCGGGGTGAATGTCGGGGTAGGCGCCGACCCGAATGTTGAACATCTCGGTCTCAGCCAGGGCCGAGATCAGTTCAACCGAATTTGCAAAACCTTCGGGGTGTGGCTCAAAACGATCCCGACCGCTTGGCGGATCACCACGCAGGGCTACGATATCCTGTACGCCTGCTCGCGCGAAAGTATCCGCGATTTCCAGTGTTTCCTGCCGCGAGGCATCAACACATGTCAAATGCGCGGCAACTGGCAAGCCTGACGATTTGTGTAGGGTCGCCACCGCATCGCGTGTTAATTCTCGCGTTGTGCCACCCGCACCATAGGTGACCGAGACAAAGCGTGGCTCTAAAGGTGCTAATGTCTGGACCGTGTCCCAAAGACGAAACGAGGCTTCGAGCGTCTTGGGCGGAAAAAACTCGAATGAAATTTCTGGCTTGGTCATCTTGGCCTCATTTGATTGGTACAAGGACCTTGTGCCAGTTTGGGCAATGTGAGACAAACTCATATTATTCAAGAACAACATGAGTATCACTGTAATGCACATTGAATTCCGCCACCTGCGCACGATCAAGGCGATCCACGAATGTGGTGGGCTTGCCCGTGCGGCGGATCAACTGAACATCACCCAATCCGCGCTGAGCCATCAGATCAAAGGGTTAGAGGATCAGGCGGGGGTTGAACTTTTCCTGCGCCGGTCCAAGCCGATGAAACTGTCGGCTGCCGGTCTACGCCTATTGCGGTTGGCCGACCAGATATTGCCGCAAGTCCAGGCCACGCAACAGGAATTCTCGTCGCTTCGGGATGGGCGCACTGGGCGGATGCATATCGCGATCGAATGTCACGCGTGTTTCGAATGGCTGTTCCCGGTGCTTGAATCTTTCCGGAAATCCTGGGGTGATGTGGACGTCGATATCCGCCCGGGTTTGGCATTTGACGCCCTGCCTGCGCTGCAAAAAGAAGAAGTCGATTTGGTCGTTTCGTCCGATCCAGAGGACCTGCCAGGCATCGAATTCATCGAATTGTTTGACTATGACGCTGTTTTTGTTGCTGCCTCATCCCACCCGCTGGCGCAAAAAGAGTTCATCGAGGCCGAGGATTTCCGTGGTCAAACCCTGATTACCTATCCGGTCGAGCGCACCCGGCTGGATGTGTTCAGCCAATTGCTGATACCCGCGCGGGTCGAGCCGGCCGCGATCCGGCAGGTCGAATTGACAGCAGTGATCCTTTTGCTCGTCGCGTCGAACCGCGGTATTTCGGTGCTGCCTGACTGGGTTGTGCGCGAAGTGAAGTACAGTTCCGACTACGTCACCCGCCCGCTGACCAAAGACGGCATCACCCGCAGATTGTATGCGGCAGTGCGTACCGAGGACCTCGAAAAACCCTTCGTGCAAGAGTTGATTCAGCTGGCTGAAACCGAGGCGCGCAAGCTGCAAGAGCAATAGGCAAAAAACTCGGGTCTGGTATGCGCATCATTCCTCTTGGCAAGGGCGCTTTGCATCAGTATACGCGCGGTTTGACCGGACAGGAGCCTTTGGACAATGGTTGGCAGTGCAAACCTCAACATCATGATCAAAGCCGCGCGTAAGGCGGGGCGTTCTTTGGTCAAGGATTTCCGTGAAGTCGAGAACCTTCAGGTTTCGATGAAAGGCGCAGGCGACTTTGTGTCCAAAGCTGACATTGCCGCCGAGGCGCTCCTGAAAGAGGAACTGCTGGGCGCGCGCCCGACCTATGGCTGGCTGGCCGAAGAGGGTGGCGTGATCGAGGGCGAAGACCCGACCCGCCGCTGGATCGTCGACCCGCTGGACGGCACCACGAACTTCTTGCACGGCCTGCCGCACTGGGCGATCTCAATCGCGCTGGAACATAAGGGCAAGATCGTTGCCGGTGTTATCTATGACGCTGCCAAGGATGAGATGTTCTTTGCCGAAAAAGGCGAGGGCGCTTGGATGAACGACATGCGTATCCGCGTCTCGGGCCGTCATCGGATGATCGAGTCGATTTTCTCGACGGGCCTGCCTTTTGGTGGCCGTTCGGACCTGCCTGCAACGCTGCAGGATCTGGCGCGCCTAATGCCTGCTTGTGCTGGTGTGCGCCGTTGGGGTGCCGCCGCGCTGGACATGGCTTATGTCGCAGCGGGACGTTACGAAGGCTTTTGGGAACGTCGGCTGAATGCATGGGATTTGGCCGCTGGGATCATCATCGTTCAAGAAGCGGGCGGATTTGTTCAGGCGCTAAACCCTGAAGGCAACGTTTTGGAAGACGGTGAAGTGATCTGTTCGAACGAGCCGATTTTCGACCAGTTTTCCAAGGTGATACGGGGCTGACCGGCCACATAGCAATTCCGCAAGCGCGCCCCGATTGAGGCGCGCTTTTTTGTTTTTAGAGGGTCGCGCGTTGCGCCAGACCTGCTTCGTCCGCCAACCGCGCGGCGACGGATGCAACAGCGAGGTCCTGCAGACCCACGCCAGTTCCGTCGAACAGGGTGATCTCGTCAGCACTGCTTCGCCCGGGGTGATCGCCGTTGATGACCGCACCAATTGGGGTGATTTGTGTTTCTGTCAAAGTGCCGCTTCCCATGGCGTGCTGTGCCTCGCCAATCGTCGCGGATTGAGTGACCTCGTCGGTGAAAACGGTGGCCGAGACGACCAGCGCCGGGTCGACCTCCATCTTGCCTTTCGTGTCTGTGCCCATACAGGCCAGATGCGTGCCGGGTTTGATCCAGTCTTTCATCAATAGCGGCTCGAACGCCGAGGTGATGGTGATGATGACATCCGATTGGGCACCCAGCTCTTGTTGACTGACGGCTTCGAATTCCAGTCCGATTTCCTCGGCGACAGCCGCCAAACGGGGCAGCATGTCGGGGTGCGGATTCCAGGCGACAACTTTTTCAAAGTCCCGCTGTTCAGCGGCGGCGCGTAGCTGGAAGGCCGACTGATGTCCGGCGCCAACCATGCCCAGCACTTTGGCGTCTTTTCGGGCAAGATGTGCGATGGAAACCGCTGATGAAGCTGCTGTTCGCACGGCCGTTAGGTAGTTGCCACCCACCAATGCCGAAAGCCGCCCCGTGTCGGGATCGAACAGAAACACCGTGGATTGGTGATTGGTCAATCCTTGTTCGGCATTGCCCGGCCAATAGCCGCCAGACTTAACGCCCAAAACCTGTCCATCCCGATCAAAACCGGATTTGAACCCATACAGTGCATCGGCATACCCCAGTGCCTCGCGAATGACAGGAAAGTTCCGTGCCCCGCCGTTGGCCATCGCACCAAACACGGATTGGACCGCGTCAAAGGCCTGTTGGCGGCCCACCAGCTGTTCGCACAGGTCTTCGCCCACAATCAGCAGGCCATCTTGCGTGGTCATAGCATCCCTCATCAATAAGCCTTTCCGCGGGCCGACACGGGCCACAGCGCCTCAACCTTGCCGTCGCGCACGCCGACATACCAATCGTGGACGTTGCAGGTGGGATCACAATGTCCGGGCACAAGCCGAAGCTTGTCGTTCACCTTCAAAACGCCGTCGGGGTCGCCGATGACACCGTGCTCGTCCGAGCACTTGAGGTATTCCACATCGTCGCGCCCAAAGATGAAGGGCAGGCCGCTATCGACCGATTGCGCCTTGAGGCCGGCGTCGCAGATGGCCTTGTCAGTCTTGGCATGGCTCATAACGCTGGTCAGAATGAACAGCGCGTTTTCCCATTCGCCCTGATCGATCCGCTTGCCGTTCTCGTCCAGAATGCGCCCATAATCCGCATCCATGAAGGCGTAAGATCCGCACTGCAATTCGTTGTAAACGCCCGAGTTGCTCTCGAAGTAGTACGATCCTGTGCCACCACCCGAAACCAGCTCGCAGTCGATGCCTTCGGCTTTCAAACCGTCAACCGCGTCTTTGACCATGGCGATGGCTGTATCGAGCTTCTCTTTGCGCGCCTCATAGGTGTCGAGGTGCTGCATTGCGCCCTGATAGGCCTGAATGCCGGTAAATTTCAGGTTGGGCGCTGCGTTGACTGCCTTTGCAATATCGACAACGGCTTGGGTCGTGGTCACGCCGCACCGGCCCGCACCGCAGTCAATTTCGACAAAGACTTCAAGTTCCGTGCCGTGATCGACAGCGGCTTTGGACAGGTCGGCAACATTGTCGATGTCGTCCACGCACACAATAGTGCGCGCGCCCAATTTGGGCAGTTGCGCCAATCGGTCGATCTTGGCCGGGTCGCGGACCTGGTTCGACACGAGGACATCCTTGATGCCGCCCCGCGCGAATACCTCAGCCTCAGATACCTTTTGACAGCAGACGCCAACCGCACCGCCGAGTTGTTCTTGTAGCTTGGCGACGTCGACAGATTTGTGCATCTTGCCGTGCACGCGGTGGCGCATACCGTGAGCCTTGGCATAATCGCCCATTTTCTTGATGTTCCGCTCCAGCGCATCGAGATCCAGGATCAGGCAAGGGGTCTGGATTTCGCTTTCATCCATGCCGATGGCAGCTGGGATGTCGAACCCGACTTCCAGTTCTTTGATGTTCACAGGTTTGTTCATGTCGTTCCTCCTTACCCTTTCAGCCAGGGCAGTTTGTCCAGATCCACGTTGCCGCCGGTGATAATCACACCGACGCGCTTGCCGCGGAATACGTCCGGGTTCTTGAGTATGGTTGCCAGAGGCACGGCCGATGACGGCTCCATCACGACGCGCAGGTATTTCCACGTCAGCTTCATCGCTTCGATGATCTCGTCGTCAGAGGCGGTGAAAATGTCGGTCACATTTCGGGACACGAAGTGCCACGTGTTCTCTTTCAGCGGTACGAGTAGCCCGTCGGCGATGGTTTTTGGCGCATCATCGGCGATGATGTGGCCTGCTTTGAAGGATCGGTATGCGTCGTCCGCCTGTTCTGGCTCGGCGGCATAGATTGCGGTGTCAGGTGCCAGGTTCGAAACCGTCAGGCACGTGCCCGAGACCATGCCCCCGCCTCCGATCGGGGCGATGACTGCATCCACTCCGTCTGTCTGTTCCAACATTTCGGCCGAGCAAGTGGCCTGACCCGCAATGACGCGCGGGTCGTTATAGGGGTGCACGAACTCTCCGCCCGTTCTGGCCTGCACTTCGGCAAAGGTCGCCTCGCGGGACGAGGTTGACGGCTCGCACTCCGTGATTGTCCCGCCATAGCGGCGCACGGCGTCCTTCTTGGCTTGCGGCGCAGTGCGCGGCATCACCACGTTGCAGGGAATACCCCGCCGTCCGGCGGCATAAGACAGGGACAAAGCGTGGTTGCCACTGGAGTGTGTGCAAACGCCCTTGGTCGCCATATCATCACTCAGGCCGAAAACCGCGTTGCTCGCACCGCGTACTTTGAACGCGCCGGCTTCTTGGAAGTTCTCGCATTTAAAGAACAGCTGCGCTCCGGTCAGGTCGTTCAAATAGTCCGACACCATGATCGGCGTGCGTCGGATGAAGGGTTTGATCCGTTCATGCGCAGCGCGCATATCGTCGATCGTCAGATCCGCTGCGGGGATGTGATCCAGCATTGCCACCCTCCTCAGGCTGCGGCCTGGGCGCGGTCAGATGGGCCGGTGCGATAATAATCCTGCGCCGCCGCGACCCCGCTGCCCAAAGTGATCGGATAGTTCAGATCGGCCATCGCCATCTCGATTGTGCTGAGGCCGGACAGAACCATCACATCCGTCAGACTGCCCAGATGGCCGATGCGGAACGCCTTACCATTCAGTTGACCCAGTCCAATACCAAAGGACACGCCATAAGCGTTGAACGCGTGGTCAGTAAGTGTGTTGCTATCATACCCGTCTGGCACGTAGATCGCGCTGACAGTGTCAGAATACAGATCGGGCGATTGCGCGACCAGTTTCAGCCCCCATGCGTCAACGGCGCGGCGCACACCTTCGGCCAGTCGGAAATGCCGGGCATAAACGTTCTCAAGCCCTTCTTCGAACAGCATCTTGAGGCTTTCGCGCATGCCGTAGATCAGTTGCAGCGGCGGAGTATAGGGAAACCCGCCCGATGCGTTGGCCGCCATCATATCGTCGAAGTCAAAGAAGGTACGCGGCAGCTTGGCGCTTTTCATCGCGTCCTGTGCCTTTGGGCTAACGCACAGGATCGCCATACCAGTTGCCAGCATGAACCCTTTTTGCGACCCCGACACGGCGATGTCGACGCCCCAAGCGTCAAAGTCGAACGACATCGAGGCCAGAGAGCTGACGCAGTCGACGAACAACATCGCAGGATGATTTTCCGAATCCATCGCTTGGCGAACCGCGGCGATGTCCGAACGCACTCCGGTGGCTGTTTCGTTGTGGGTCACCAGAACAGCGCGGATTTCATGCGCGGTATCATCGGCCAACGCGGCCTGAAACTGATCAGCGGGTGCGCCGGTGCCCCAAGGGCATTCGACGATCTGTACGTCCAGCCCATGACGCTCGCACAGGTCGATCCAGCGATGGCTGAACACGCCATAACGCGCAACCAGAACCTTGTCGCCGGAGCTGAGTGTGTTGGTAACGGCTGCTTCCCACCCGCCGGTGCCGCTGGACGGGAAGGTCACGATCTGGCCGGTCGTGGTGCCGAACACTTTTTTTGTGTCCTCAAGGACAGGTGCAAAAGTTTCGACAAAGTCCGGCGCGCGGTGATCCTGCGTCTGAACCTGCATGGCAAGACGCAACCGGTCTGGGATGTTGGTTGGGCCGGGTATGAAAACCGGGTTTTGGTTGGACATCTGTTATTCCTCCGCTTTGGATGTAAGTGTCCGGGAAAAGCTCACGACGTGCAATTTTCTTGAAAAACATTTTCATTTTTGCGATTAAATATTTAACACGCTGTATTTATGAAGTTTTTCGTTTTTCATTTTTGAATCTCAAAAATGGATGGTTCAGAAATATTCTGGCGTAGAGCAAGGGAGTAGGGTGATGGACAATCAGAAAAGACCGCGCGGCAGACCCAAATCCCTGTTCAAGGAAAGTTCGGCCGGGACCATGCAATCGCTGGATCGGGCGCTGGGCGTTTTGACAACGGTGGCCCGGTTGGAACGTGCGGCACTCAGCGATCTGGCGCGAGAGATCGATGTGCCGACGGCTACGACGCACCGCATTCTGGTGACCTTGCAGAAACACGGGTTTGTTGCATTCGACGACGAACGTCAGGAATGGATGATCGGGATCGAGGCGTACCGGACCGGCGCTTCGTTCCTGCGCCGCAACAGCGTGCTTGAAATCGGGCGCCCAATCCTGAGGCGCCTTATGCAGGACAGCGGTGAGACCGCCAACCTGGCGGTGCCGGATGGGTCCGAGGTGGTCTTTGTCGGGCAGGTCGAAACTCCGAACCCCATTCGCGCCTTTTTCCCGCCCGGGGCACGAACGCCGATGTATGCCTCTGGCACCGGCAAGGCGATCCTTGCCGCGATGACCGAAACGGGGTTGGCCAAAACGCTGGGGGCGATTGATCCGGTGGAATTCACCGCGAACACGCAGATACCGGGCGACGGACTACAACAGGATCTTGCCAAGACCCGTGCACGCGGCTGGTCGCATGACCGGGAAGAAAGATATCAGGGCATGTCCTGTATCGGCTCGGCGATTTTCAATGATCGGGGGGAGCCATGCGCAGGGATCTCGGTATCGGGTCCGACCGCTCGGTTTGGCGCGGATCGAGCGCATACGCTGGGTGAATTGGTTCTGGCCGCAGCGCGGGAAATCACCCATCTTAGCGGCGGCCAGATACCGAAAACCTGAATCCCTGCTACCTGCGCGGTACGCGGGGAATACGGGACTGAGTTAACTTGTACTTGTGTTCAGGATGCGGCGGATGGCCGTGGGTGCGGCCCCAAAAATCAGTACCGCCGCGCCGCAGCCAAATTGGGATGCACAAGATCAGGCCCACAAAAAACCCACCCGTATGCGCCCAATAGGCCACCCCGCCTTCATTCGGGTTGCTGGCCAGACTGCCAAAGAATTGCATAGCCAACCAGACCCCCAGCATGACAAAGGCAGGAATTGTGAATATGCGGAAATAGACGATGAGGATCAGCAGGATATCCACGCGGGCCTTGGGGAACAGCAGCAGGTAACCACCCATGACCCCCGCAATCGCTCCGGATGCGCCAATGGTCGGCACGACCGAGCCCAGGGCTGTGAAGACATGGATCAGACCCGCTCCGATCCCGGCGGCAACGTAGAATAGCAGAAAAGGCAGGTGGCCCATTTCATCTTCGAGGTTGTCGCCGAAAATCCACAGGAACAGCATGTTTCCAGCAAGATGCATCCAACCGCCGTGCAGGAACATCGAGGTCACGAGTGTCTCAAACGCAAAACCGTCCGTGATCCGCGCCGGGATAATCGCATAGTCGTTATACAGCTGATTGATCAGCCGGGCATCGTTCATGATGCCCACATAGCTGAGGAATATCAGGATATTGGCCGCCATCAGCAGATAGACGACATAGGGTGTACGCCCCGAAGGGTTATGGTCGCGGATTGGAAACATGAGGCGACGCTGGGCTTTTCCCGGCCCAGCGTCAAGGCATGCTTACGCCGCACCCCCAAGCAATGCGGCATTGCCGCCCGCGGCTGTTGTATCAACGCACAGGTGGCGCTCGGCCAGAACTCGTGCGCGGTCCGGAAGGCCGGGGATCAGCGGCAGGATCGGACCGTCTCTGCGGGCGAGGTGACGTTCGATCTCACGCGCTGTATCGTCATCGCCCCACCAAAGAACGCCCGATATCCCGGTCATGTTCTCCAGCCGATGCAAGTCTAGCGAACCCGTCGCCTGAATGGCCGTACCACCCAGCGCCTGAACGGCGCCAACCTGTGCGCGTACGGCCTCGGCTCCGGGACCCATACACAGCAATGGCGCGCGTGGGAATTCGCTCAACCGGTTGGATTCACCTGTCGGACCGGGCAGGGATTGGGTCTGCACCGACGCGGGCGTACCCTGAACATCCGGCAACTCGCTCATCGGGCGTTCCCACTGTTTGTCGGACTGCTGCCGGTCCGGGGCGCAGAACCGGGTCATATAGTTCGGCCCACCCGCCTTGGGGCCTGTGCCCGAAAGCCCCTCACCGCCGAATGGCTGAGATCCTACGATTGCGCCGATTTGGTTAC
The DNA here is from genome assembly GCF_900143525.1 of Ruegeria sp. Alg231-54. GTDB lineage: Bacteria > Pseudomonadota > Alphaproteobacteria > Rhodobacterales > Rhodobacteraceae > Ruegeria. Next base: position 282,707 of record NZ_FREZ01000002.1, read on the forward strand.
GGTTAACGTAGATATTGCCCGCATGCACCGCCTCGGTGATGTGTTGCACCCGGTCGTCAATGCGCGTGTGCAAACCAAATGTCAGCCCGTACCCGGTTGCGTTAATGTCGGCGATCACCTGATCAATCTCAGATGCCTTGAAGCGCACGACATGCAGGACAGGGCCAAAGATCTCACGCTTCAGTGCGGAAATGCCGGGTATCTCAATAAGTGTTGGGGCGATGAAAGTCCCTTCTGCCGGTATAGGCGTGTCCTTTAAAACGCGGCCTTCGGCGCGGGCATTGGCAACGTGATCTGCGATGTCCTGGCGCGCCGCCTCATCAATAACCGGTCCGCAATCGGTTGAGATCAACCAAGGATCTCCGATCTGCAGAACCTGCATCGCACCGGTTAGCATTGTCAGCAAATCGTCGGCGATATCTTCCTGGACATAGAGGCACCGCAAGGCAGAACACCGCTGCCCGGCAGATTGAAACGCACTTTCGATGATGGACTGAACGGCCTGTTCAGGCAGGGCGGTGCTGTCCACGATCATCGCGTTCAACCCTCCGGTTTCGGCGATAAGGGGTGTGCCGGGGCGCAGGTTATCGGCCATGGTTGCGCGTATTTTCAAAGCAGTCGCCGTCGATCCGGTAAACGCCACGCCGGATACGCGCGGGTCAGAAGTCAACGCCGTACCAACAGACGGGCCGCCGGGCAATAATTGCAGCACGTGGCGGGGAACTCCTGCTTCGTGCAGCAACTGAACGGCCCGGTGCGCGATCAGCGGGGTTTGTGGTGCGGGCTTGGCCAGGACCGCATTGCCTGTGGCCAAGGCCGCTGAAATCTGGCCTGTGAAGATAGCGAGCGGGAAGTTCCAAGGGCTGATGCAGGTGAAAACGCCTGCCGGTTCCGCATCGGGAATGTTCGCAGCGTAGTAGCGCAGGAAATCGACCGCCTCACGCAGTTCGGCAACGGCATCGGGCAGGGACTTACCTGCCTCGCGCGCGAGCAAGGCGAAAAGCTCGCCAAATTGAGCCTCATATAGATCGGCAGCAGTATTCAAGATACGCGACCGTTCTTCTGGTGGTGCCTGCCACGGTGCCGCGGAATTCAGGGCAAGCTCGACATCCTCGGCGCTGGCAGGGGCGATTGCTCCGGGGCGATCCTGTGGTTGGGCCGGATTGGTGACCGGTTGGTCCTGTTCCGGGCTTGCATCGCCGGACAACAGCGGCTGCGCATACCAGTGGTGCGCCCGGAATGCATCCCGCGCGGCGTCGATCTTGTCCAATGTCGGGGTGTGGTGAAGGTCGAAACCCTTCGAATTCACGCGTTCGGGTTGGAACAGGTTCGGTCCGGTTGGCAGCGGTCGTGCCTGATCCACAATGGTCAGGAACGGATCAGCGGCGACCTCTTCCGGCGGAACGTTCTCGTCCACGATTTGGTTAACGAATGACGAGTTTGCACCGTTCTCCAGCAGACGCCGCACCAGATAGGCCAGCAGGTCCCGATGCGCCCCGACCGGCGCATAGATCCGGCACCGTGTGTTGTTTTGGTCTTTGACAAGCTGGTGCAGGGTTTCGCCCATTCCATGCAGGCGCTGGAACTCGAATGGCTGGTCATCGGCCATGTGAAGGATCGCACTGACCGTATGGGCGTTGTGGGTGGCAAATTGCGGGTAAATTCGATCGGTCATACCCAGCAGTTTGCGCGCATTCGAGATGTAAGAAATGTCCGTGGCCGCCTTGCGCGTGAACACGGGAAAGCCATCGATGCCTTCAACCTGAGCTAGTTTGACCTCGGTATCCCAGTAGGCCCCTTTGACCAAACGAACCATCAGCTTTCGATCGTGGCGCCCGGCCATGTCATACAGTGTGTCCAGCACGATCCCGGCGCGCGGGCCATAAGCCTGAACGACGATACCCAGGCCGCCCCAACCATCCAGGGCCGGTTCGGCCATCACTGCCTCAATCACCTGCAGAGACAGGGAGAGGCGATCTGCTTCTTCAGCGTCTACATTTAAGCCCATACCAGCTGCCTTGGCCAAAAGGGCCAAGGCCCGCAACCGGGGCACCAGTTCTTCCATGACTTCTGCTTCTTGCGCCAACTCATAGCGTGGATGGAGCGCCGACAGCTTGACGGAAATCCCCGGATTGGCCCGGATATCGTCGTGAATGCAGGCTTCGGCGATTGCAGCAATCGCCCGTGAGTAGGACAGGTGATAGCGGGCGGCATCGGCTTCGGTTCGCGCGGCTTCGCCCAGCATGTCGTAGGAATAGGTGTAGCCCTTAGCCTCCATGCCGCTGGCGCGGTCCAAGGCGGATTGGATGGTCTCGCCTAAGACAAACTGGCGACCCATTTCCTTCATCGCACGCCCGACGGCCGTTCGGATTACGGGTTCGCCCAGCCGTTTGATCGCACCACGCAAGACACCGACCGGAGAGGTCTTGTCTTCATCCAGCACCTTGCCTGTCAGCATCAGGGCCCATGTGGACGCATTGACCAGAGACGATGAGGATTGACCCAGATGCTTGCCCCAATCCGACGGGGCGATCTTGTCCTCGATCAGCGCGTCGATCGTGTCAGCGTCCGGAACGCGCAGCAGCGCCTCGGCCAGGCACATCAGCGCGATGCCTTCGTCGGTGGACAGGCCATATTCGGCAAGGAACACTTCCATCATACCGGGTGAGGTGCTGGACCTGATATCACGCACCAATTGCGCTGCAGCCGCGCAGATCGCGGCGCGGTCGGCTTCGCTCAGATCAGCATTTGCGATCAACGCGTCAAGAATTTCCGACGGATCGGCATAGGTTTTGGCATCAATGCGGGCGCGCAGGCTGTGTGACATGTGTCCTCCGGTCTTTTGAGTAATATAGTGTCGATTTTTCGGGACGATTGCCTTAGTTTTGTCTTTGGTCAGGCGATCAGCCTGTTTTATGAGGTTTGGACGATGCAAAAAGACTTTCCGGGGCTGGATCGGTTTGACACATCAATTCTGGCGATTCTGGCCGAGGACGGCCGGATCCCCATCGCCGATCTCGCGCGGCGTATCGGGCTTTCGAAATCCCCAACTCAAGCACGTGTGAAGAGACTTGAGGCTGATGGCATCATTACCGGATATCGTGCCTTGCTGGACCCCATTCGCCTTGGTTTGGACCACGTAGCCTTTGTCGAAGTCCGATTGACTGACACGCGCGAGAGAGCTTTAGCCGATTTCAACGCGGCCGTTCGTAAAGTGCCTGAGATCGAACAAGCCCATATGATTGCGTCGAATTTTGACTACCTTCTGAAAATTCGCACCGGGTCTATGTCGGAATACCGCGCGGTTCTGGCCGAAAAGATCTCATCATTACCGCATGTCGCCAGCACCTCAACCTTTGTCGCGATGGAGGCTGTGAAAGAGACCGGGATGTCTGGGGCCTTGGATGCGATGGGTTGACGAACAGGTTGCACGCGTCACCATTGGCGCATGAAACGCTTTGCTTACGCCTCAATTTTCTATGCTGCGACCGTTTTTGCGGCCAATGCGCAAGACTGCCCTGTCGCGCCAGACCATTCCGCAGATGTATCGGCGGTTCTGGAACAGATACAGAGCGCTGAAACCGAACAGTCCGCTCGTGCACTGTCCGGTCAGTTATGGGAGTTCTGGACCGATGCCCCGGACGAAAGCGCGCAGGCCGTTTTGGACCGTGGCATGACACGTCGAAATGCGTGGGACTTGCTGGGCGCGATTGAAGATTTTGACAAGCTGGTCGCGTACTGCCCGTCCTACGCCGAAGGGTACAACCAACGCGCATTCGCCCACTACCTGCGTCAGGATTTTCAATCCGCGCTGCCCGACTTGGACAAGGCAATCGAGTTGTCACCCAACCATGTTGCCGCGATCAGTGGCCGCGCGTTGACTTTGTTGGGGCTTCAACGCGTTGATGAAGCGCGTGAGGCGTTGTCCCAGGCATTGGAATTGAACCCTTGGCTATCGGAACGTCATCTTATGGCTCCGGGAGGACCGCTGGCCGTGCCGGGTGAGGATATCTGAAAAAAACGCCCCCGAGCCGCAAGGCCGGGGGCGTTTTGACTATTAAGATTTTAGCCGACCAGACCGTTATCGGTACGCTTGATTGCTATCACCGACGACCGTGGCGTGCCGCCGTTCGGCCAATTGCTGCCGGGGTGCTGAATGCCAACGAACATGGTGCGCAGATCGCTGGACCAGGCCAGACCGGTGACCTCACAACCGTTCGGGCCGGTCATGAAGCGCGCGATCTCCCCGGTGATCGGATCCCCAACCAGCATCTGGTTGTTGCCGTTGCCTGCGAAGTCTCCTTCATTGTCGTCATTGCCGTCCGTCTGGATCCAGATCAACCCGGTCGAGTCTATCACCATGCCATCGGGCGAGTTGAACAGGTTCCCTTCATTCACGTTTGCCGAACCGGCGCGATCGTCCGAGTGAACCGTCGGATTGCCCGCCATGACGTACAGGTCCCAATCGAACCCTTCGGCGGCGTGGTCGTCATTTGCGGGGCGCCAGCGCACGATCTGACCGTACTTGTTGGCCTTGCGCGGGTTGGGGGCGTTGACCGAGGTGTCATCTCCACCGGCGTTAGCCTTCACGCCACGGTTCTTGTTGTTGGTCAGACAGCAATACGCTTCTACCGCAACAGGGCTGGATGCGACCCATTCAGGGCGGTCCATGGTCGTGCCGCCGGCCTTGGACGCGGCCATACGGGTAAAGACTGCGATATCGGCTTCGTCCATCCCGGTGGTTTCCGGTGTCAGAGCCAGCCATTCGCCCTTCATGTCGTCGTTGAACTTGGCGACGTAGAGCGTGCCGTCGTTCAGAAGGCTCTCGGTCTCGCCGCCTGGCTGGTACGTACCGTTTGAGACGAACTTGTAAAGGTACTCGCCCCGCTCATCGTCGCCCATGTAGACAACAACACGACCATCTGCGGCCAGAGTGACCTCGGCATTCTCGTGCTTGAAACGGCCCAGACCGGTATGCTTGACCGGCGTGCTGTCGGGCTTGGTCGGGTCGATTTCGACGATCCAGCCCGCGCGGTGCGGCTCGTTCGGGTTTTTCGACGTATCGAAACGAGGATCGAACAGTTCATAGCCGTTCCAGCTTTCGGCCTTGACGCCATAGCGTTTGAAGCCATCTGCAACCTTTTGGTCGTAGGTGGCGTTTTCGTCGCTGGACCCGAAGTAGCCGTTAAAGTTCTCTTCGCAGGTCAGGTAGGTACCCCACGGAGTTTTACCCGCACCACAGTTGTTCATCGTACCTAGCGACGTAGTTCCGGTCGGATCAGCTTCAGTTTTCAGCAGGTCGTGACCGGCGGCCGGGCCAACGATCTTCATCGGCGTATTGTGGTGGATACGACGGTTGAAAGGGCTGTCCTTGACGACCGACCAGCCATCGGGGCCTTCGGTGATTTCCATCACGGTGACACCCTGAATGTTCTGCAACTTCAGAACATCGTCGGCGTTGGCCGGAACACCTTCCTGCGCGGCGGGCAGGTTGATTTTGCGGTTCGGGTATTCGTGGTTGATCGCGATCAACTCGTGGCCCTGGAACGAGAATGTCTCCATCCCGTCGGTGTTTTCACCGAAGATGCGGTCCGATTTTTCAACTGGGCCACCATCGGTGATGTCATAGCCGTCGGCATCGGAAAACAGCGGGTCGCCCCAGCGGGTCATAACCTTCCACTCATAGCCTTCCGGCACGTGAACGGTGCCGTCGGTCTGAACGGCAATCGGCGTGAAGGCAAAGCGCGAGACTGTGACAGCGTGTGCGGCAGTTGAACCCATCAGGCCCGCACCCATCGCGGCGGCACCTGAGCCAAAAGCCACTACACCAGCCAGAAAGCCACGGCGTGAGATGGCGCTTTCGACGACGCGATCAAAATCGTTTTCCTCGGGGCGGGGGAAATGCAGCTCGTCCCAATCGTCGGCGGACAGGGTGGTGGTATCAACGTCTTTCATGAATGGCTCCTGGCTGTCTTAGAGTAGTCGATGAAAGGCATGTAGGGCGACTTTGTGACATGTTCTTAACAACATTATTAATGACTTCACTTGGCCCCGAAGAAAATGCCAATCGGCTGGCGAAAGCACACAAAAGCCTTCTGCCAGCCGCGCTTGTTATGTTGGTAAAATGTAATTGTGACGATCAGGTTGCGTGATCCCAGCGAAATGCCGTTTTAAGCCAGTCGCTGCCCTGCTTCGTTAAAGCGATAGGCTTTCTCGGATGCATATCCGAATCGCAATTCTTGACCTTCTGCGATGGCATGTTGGCCAAACAAACGGGCTGTGACGTCGTGGTCCTGAACTTTGGCTATCACATTGGTGTCCCCGCCCAACTTTTCCACATGGCTGACACGCGCGGCAAGCGGGCCGTCATCTGACAGGAACAGGTCCTCGGGGCGAATTCCGATCGTGTTCTGACCGCTTTCTTGAATTAACGCTTCAGGCAGAAAGTTCATAGAAGGTGAGCCCAGGAACCCGGCGACGAACTGATTTGCGGGGTTGTTGTACAGTTCCATCGGGCTACCGATCTGCTCAACCCGACCATCGCGCAGAACAACGATCTTGTCGGCCAGCGTCATCGCTTCGGTCTGATCATGGGTCACATAGATCATTGATGCATCCAGAGCCCGATGCAGGTTGGCGATCTCGATCCGAGTGTTCATCCGCAGGGCGGCGTCCAGATTGGACAGCGGCTCATCAAACAGGAACAGTTTAGGTTCACGCACAATGGCGCGCCCGATGGCAACACGCTGGCGCTGGCCGCCTGACAGCTCGGAAGGGTAGCGGTCCAGATAGGGTTCAAGGTTCAGCATCCGGCTGGCTTTGGCCACGCGGCCTTCGATTTCCGATTTGGGCTGCTTTTCCTGTTTCAGTGCAAGGGTCATATTGCCCCGAACGCTGAGGTGGGGATAGAGCGCATAGCTTTGGAACACCATCGCGATCCCGCGCTTGGATGGCGGCACCAAATTGACCTGCTGCCCGCCAATGTTGATCTCACCGGACGATGCATCCTCTAGCCCCGCAATCACCCGCAGCAGGGTGGACTTGCCGCAGCCCGACGGGCCGACAAAGACGACGAATTCGCCTTCTTCAACCTCCAGCGTGATGTCTTTCAGGACATGCACGTTGCCAAAGGACTTGTTCACATTGTTCAGCGTCAGGGCGGTCATGATGCGGGCTCCTCAAGGGAAACGGGCTGGCCGGTTCGGATACTTTGATCCGCAGCCAGACAAATGGCGAGCGATTGGACGGCGTCATTCATATGACGGGTCAGGTCGATATCTTCGGCGATGGCGCGCAGCACATAAGCCTGCTCAGCATCACAAAGGTCTTGATGGCCGGGTTCGTCCGGCATCTCGATCTTGTGGTCGCCTTGCGGTGTATGGACCAGCAAGCCGCCGACTTTGGTATGGCCGTCGATGTCGGCAGACGCACCCTTGTTTCCGTCGGTGATCGAGACCGACCCGTTGGGCGACACGATATCTTTCACGAAGAACGCTGTTTCCGACATCATCGGGCCCCATCCAGCCTCGTACCAGCCGACCGAGCCGTCGTCGAAGACCACCTGAAACTGGCCGTAATTGTACATGTCCGGTGCGATTTCATCCGACAGGCGCAGGCCCATACCATGCACTCGGAGGGGCTGCGCGTCAGTGATCTGGCACATCACGTCGACATAGTGCACGCCGCAATCGACAATGGGCGAAGTCGTCTGCATCAGTGCCTTATGCGTTTCCCATTCCGCGCCTGACGACTGCTGGTTCAGGTTCAACCGGAACACGTAGGGCCCGCCAAGATTGCGCGCCTCGTCAATCAGCCGCATCCAAGAGGGGTGATGGCGCAGGATATATCCAACCACCAACTTACGATTCAGCCGCGTTGCTTTTTCGACCACACGCCGGGCGTCGGCGACATTAGTGGCCAGCGGTTTTTCAACAAACACATGTGCGCCAGCCTCCATCGCCGCGCAGGCGAAATCCGTGTGGCTATCAGAGTAGGTGGCGACCACGACCAGATCGGGTTTCGTTTCAGCCAGCGCCGTGTCGAATTCGGTAAACACCGGATAGCCAGCAAGGTCTGGATGATCCACACGACCAGACCGGTTCACCAAGCCAACGATCTGCGCGTCAGGGTGCTGGTGATGGGCTAACGCGTGGCTCAAACCCATATTGCCGAGGCCTGCAATCAGAACGCGGGTCATTTGACTGCTCCGGATGTGATGCCGCGGATCAGCTGGCGCGAGAAGATGACATACAGGACAAGCACCGGCAGGATTGCCATCGACAGGGCCGACAGGACCGCGTTCCAGTCCGTCACGAACTGGCCGATGAACACTTGGCTGCCCAGCGTCAGGGTCTTGGTTTCTTCGGCTGGGGCGAGGATCAACGGGAACCAAAGGTCGTTCCAGATCGGGATCATGTTGAACACGGCCACGGTCGCCATCGCGGGCCTGACTAGAGGCAGAACAAGGCGAAAGAATATCGTGTATTCGGACAAACCGTCGATGCGCCCGGCATTCTTCAGGTCATCGCTGACTTGACGCATGAATTCGGACAGGATGAATACGGCCAATGGCAACCCTTGGGCAGTATACACCAGGATAAGCGCCCAGAGCGAGTTTACCAGCCCGGTCGCCACCATCATCTCAAGGATCGCCACGGTGCCGATACGGATGGGGATCATGATCCCCAGCGCCAGATACAGCCCCATGATCAGGTTGCCCTTGAACTGGTATTCCGACAACGCATAGGCGGCCATCGCGCCGAACAACAGGATAAAGGACAGCGACGCCACTGTGACGATCATCGAGTTCTGGAAATACAGGAAGAAGTCCCCCTGCTTCATCACCGTCTCATAGCCAATCATCGAGAAGCTGTCAGCATTGGGCAGAGCCAATGGTTCGCGAAAGATCGCGCGGCGGGATTTGAAGCTGTTGATCAGGATAACAAAGACCGGAAACAGCGCGATCAGCGTGTACAGGATCAGCGCGCCGTGCATCGCGACCATGTTGAGGGGGTTATGACGTGCTTTGTTCATCGCGTGGCCCTCACAATTGATACCGGCGCATCCGGGTCTGGATGCCGAACAGGTAGATGCAGACTCCCACAAGGATGATGGCGAACATCGCCCCGGCGATAGCCGAACCCATATGCGGGTCACCCAGTTGCAGCTGGAAGCCAAAGAATGTGCGGTACATGAAGGTACCAAGAATATCGGTCGAGAAATCCGGCCCCGCCAGCGCGCCTTGTGACGCGTAGATCAGATCGAAAGCGTTGAAATTCCCCACGAAGGTCAAGATCGAGATGATCCCGATCGAGGGCAGGATCAGCGGCAGTTTGATCTTCCAGAAGGCCGCAGTTCCGGTGATCCCGTCGATCTCTCCAGCCTCAAGGATTTCTTCCGGAATGGTCAACAAGGCGGCGTAGATCAACATCATCGGGATGCCGACAAACTGCCAGACCGAAATCAGCGCCAGTGTGGTCAAGGCGTATTCCTCTTTCCCCAGCCATGGGGCGAACAGCGACTTGAGCCCGACGGCATCCAGCATCGACGGCGCAATGCCCCAGATCGGCGAGAGGATCAGTTTCCACGCGAACCCGACAATCACAAAGCTCAGGATCGTGGGAATGAAGATCGCCGACCGATACAAGGCCGCAAACCTCAGGCGCGGGTGGCTGAGCAGGGCGGCCAAGGCGATCCCGATCGGGTTTTGAACCAGCATGTGGATCAGGAAGAACCAGAAGTTATTGCCCAAGGCGTTCCAGAACTGTTCGGACCAGATCGGATCAAAGAACAGGGTTTGAAAGTTCTGCAATCCAACGAAAACGCGGCTTTGGTCAATCTCGGTATAAAGCGCCAGACGCAGCGTGTTGAACAGCGGGAAGATCATCACCGCCGTGTAAACAAGAACGGCCGGTGCAAGAAACACAAGGATATGCCAGCGGAAGCGGGGGCGGTTCATGGGATTGCTTTCAAAGGAGTGTCGGGGATACCCGGGCGATCACTACCGCCCGGGTATGTGTCAGATCAGGGCTTACTGGTGCGGAGCGTACCAGGAGGACAGACCTTTTTGCAGGTCGGCGCCCAGTTCTTCGGGGCTGTTGGCGCCCTTGATGGCAGCAACGGATGCGCCCCAGGTCTCGTTCTCAAGGTTCGGCGTGCCGCGCGACAGGATCTGATATGTCGAACGGATGGTCGATTCACATTCATCGCGCCATCCGACGAACTCCTTGGCCAACGGATCTGCCAGCTCGACCGGAGTGTTAGACAGCGGGAAGAAGCCCGGCACAGCGTTGCCAAAGATTTCGGCAAACTCGGGGCTTGCGACCCACGCGAGGAAGGTCTCAGCGGCCTCGGGGTGCTCGGAGGCAGCGTTCATGCCGATGCCGATATCAGTGTGGTCAGAGATATAGCAGGTGTCGCCCGCGTTTTGGACCGGCGGCTTGAACGCGCCCATTTCGAAATCGGCCTGTGTGTTGAAGCCAGCGATTTCCCACGACCCGGCAGGGTAAATCGCAGCCCGGCCCAGGGTGAAGATGTTCTGGCTGTCGGGATAGGTTTGAGCCTCATATCCGTCGCCCAGATACTGTCCCCAGCGTGCCAAAGTAGCGTAGGGGGCGGTCCAGGCTTCATCCGTCAATTTCTGTTCACCTGCGATCAGGGCCTGACGACCTTCTTCGCCCTTCCAATAGTTTGGGCCGATGTTGTTGTAGCCCATTGTGGCGGCTTCCCACTGATCGTTGGTGCCCATCGCCATCGGAATGTAGGTGCCGTCTTCCTTGATCTTGTCGAGTGCAGCAAAGAACTCGTCTTCGGTGGTAGGCACGTCGATGCCCAGCTCAGCAAACGCATCCTTGTTGTAAATGAAGCCGTGGATCACCGACGCCATCGGAACACAGAAGCTGGCCGAGCCGTCATCCGTCTGCCATGCCGATTTTGCCACGTCCGAAAAGTTGCTCATCGCGTCGACCGAAGACAGATCGGTCAGGTGCCCGGCCTCATACAGTGCCAGCGACGCATCAAACGGACGGCACGTGATAAGATCACCGGCCGAACCCGCATCCAGTTTCGAGTTCAACACAGCGTTGTATTCTGCCGGAGCTGATGGGGTGAACTGCAGTTTGATCCCAGGGTGTTTGGCTTCGAACGCCGGGATGATCTGTTCCTGCCACAAGGTCAGGTCGTCATTGCGCCAGCTTTCGATGATCAGCGTGACGTCCTCGGCATAGGCGCTAGAAGCCATCAGGGTCGTGCCCAGTAAGGCCAGTTTCAGGCTATTGCGTTTCATTCGTGTTCTCCCAGTTGGTTAGCAGTTATTTATCTTGTTCCAGTGCGGATTTCAGAACCCCGCCGCTTGCGTCCAGAACGGCCGAGGCATCTTTGGGGGATATGCCACGTGCAGCGATTAGCACCGCCGGCTTCACGTCTCCGTTCGCGGCGTCCAGCGCGTGCTTTGCTGATTCTGCATCAACGTCGGCGATCCGCGCGACGATTCCGGTGGCCCGCGCCCTAAGCTTGTCATTGTCAGCGCGCAAATTGACCATCATACCGCCGTGAACGTGGCCAAGTTGCAGCGCCATGAGAGACGACAGCATGTTCAGAGCGATTTTCTGAGCTGTTCCAGCACCCATACGCGTCGAGCCCGAGATTAATTCCGGCGGCGTTGCCAAAAGAATCGGAATATCCGCGCTTTCCAGCAAAGGGCTGCCTGCGTTATTGGCAATTCCGATAACGGTTGCGCCAAATGACTGTGCGATATTGCTGGCGGTCAGGGTATATGGCGTCGATCCGCTTGCGGACACTGCGATGATCGTATCCGTCGGTTGCAATGTCGAAAGCGCGTCCGCTAGTCCGTCGGCTTCGTCTTCTGCGCCTCCGGGCATTTCGACACCGGTAGGCAGGCCGCCTGCCATATGTATACGGAGTTGGTTCGCAGGGATTGAGAAGGTGCCGCCCAGCTCTTGCGCGTCGGCAGCGGCCATCAACCCGGACGAGCCTGCGGCCACATAGTGCAGCACGCCGCCGGCGCGGATGGTCTGTGCCATGGCGTTACCGCCCCGCGCGATCGCGTCCAATGCGCCACGCGCTGAGGTCGCGGCTGCAATCTGCCCCTCAGCCAGGGCCCGAGCAGAGGCGACAGGGTCTTGTGGGTCCAGCTTGTTGGCGTCTGGATGCAGTTGTTCGGTCGGCGGCAGCGTCAAAAGAATCCCCCTTTGCGGTTCCCAATACAATACCTATTCAATACCACTTGTCCATAATTTTATTTTTCCAGTGGAAATCAACGTATTCTGTATCAAAACAGAGAAAAGCTGCGGAAATCGGCCTATTTTGGCCTTCCTAAATTCAAATAGGTATTATAATGGTATTGTCATGACTGAGTCTCTGAGCAAGGCTGTACTGGCCATAGATGGTGGCGGAACCCGATGTCGGGTTGCATGTGAAGTCGCTGGTATTGTCCATTCTGTTGAAACCGGGGCTGCCAATGTCTCGACAGATTTTGATGCGTCCGTCCTGCAGATGAAATCGGGGATCACCCAGATTGCGCAAACGCTTGCTGTAGATGTTCAGGACCTGACTCAGATGCCCGCCTTTGTCGGCTTGGCTGGCGTCACAGATGACCATATTGCGGGTCGCGTGCAGAGCGCGCTGGGCCTAACGCGGGCGCGCGTTTCCGATGATCGACCAGCCGCGCTGCGAGGGGCGCTCGCGTCTCAGGACGGCTTGATCGCCCATTGTGGCACGGGGTCCTTTGTTGCTTTGCAGAAGGATCGGGTGATGCGGTTTGCCGGGGGGTGGGGGCCAGTATTGGGGGATGAGGCATCTGCGCAATGGGTTGGTCGTTTTGCATTGGCAGAAGCATTGAATTCCGTGGATGGAATTCAGGTTACTAGCGATCTTACGCAGAAATTTCTGGATGATTTTGGCGGTAGTGCAGGGATCGTCGAATTTGCCGGGCGGGCGACGCCGACAGAGTTCGGCGCGTTGGCCCCGATGGTTACCACTGCAGCAGTTTCCGGAGACGACGTCGCCAGAAAAATTATGCAGGCCGGTGCTACTTACATCGCCGATATGGCGGCACGTCTCGGATGGCAGCCAGAAGTCGCGATCTGCCTGACCGGCGGTATCTCTCCGCACTATGCGCACTATCTGCCTGCTGCCATGCAGTCAGAGATACGCCCTCCATCGGGCGAGCCGTTGGCCGGGGCACTGGCTTTGGCGAAGGAGGTCCCGCATGAGCATTGCTGAATTCCTACGCTCTGATCTTTGGCTGACCTCGGAAAATGGTCCCCGCTACGTGCAGTTGCGGCGCAGGTTGCAAGAGGGGATCGATACGGGCGTCCTTGCGCCGAACTCATCGCTGCCATCCGAACGGGAACTGGTGGAAATTACTGAGTTGTCCCGCGTAACCGTGCGCAAGGCGATTCAGGAGCTGGTGCAGGAAGGTGTGATCGAGCAGCGCCAAGGGTCAGGGTCCTTCATTCGGGAACGTGTTCAAAGGGTTGAACAATCGCTGAAACACCTGACCTCGTTCACCGAAGATATGTCGAGCCGAGGAATGGAGACAACTTCAAAGTGGTTGGAGCGCGGAGTATTTGCGCCAACCCCGGAAGAGGTCACTGCGCTGAATCTGTCAGAGGGTGAGCAGATATCCCGCATTTACCGCCTGCGCGAGGCGGACGGGCGTCCGCTGGCGTTGGAACGTGCTGCGCTGCCACTGGATATCCTGCCGAACCCAATCGAAGTCACGACGTCTCTGTACGAAGTGCTTGATGGTCTGGGGCGCCGCCCGGTGCGCGCGGTGCAAAAGATATCGGCTCTGAATCTAGCCGCGCGAGAAGCAGAACTGCTGGAGGTGCCCGAAGGTGCGGCGGGGCTGAACATTGAGCGTATCTCATTTTTGAAAAACGGGCGGGTCGCAGAGATGACGCGGTCGCTCTATCGCGGCGACGCTTATGACTTTGTCGCTGAATTGCGCCTATAACCGGAAGGACCGGGATCAAATGTCCGAAAAGAACTCGAAAATGCGTCAGGAAATTCTGGAGATCCCTGATGCCGTCGACAGATTGCTCAGCACGGGGGCAGACAATATCCGAGCAGCTGCGCAAAGCGTAAGGGATACGGATCCACGTTTTTTGATCTCGGTCGCCCGGGGATCATCCGACCATGCCTGCAGCTATTTGAAATATGCCAGTGAACTGCTTCTTGGATTACCGGTTGCCTCAGTAGGGCCATCCGTCAGTTCGATTTACGGGGTGGATCTCAGGGCAAAAGGATCTGTCTGCCTGTCCGTCTCGCAATCCGGCCAAAGCCCGGATATCGTTGGCCTCACAGGGTCTTTGCGAAACTCAGGCGCACTGACGATTGCGGTGACCAACAACTCGGAATCGCGCCTGGCCGACGTGGCGGATGCAGTTCTGCCATTGCACGCGGGGCCGGAACTGAGCGTCGCAGCAACCAAGACGTTTGTGACCTCGTTGGTGTCAGGTCTATGGTTGCTGGCCGAGGTCAAAGAGGATGCTGAATTGATCGGGGCGATCCAATCCTTGCCCGAATACCTGGCGCGAGCGGCCCAATGCGATTGGTCGGCTGCAGCCGAAACTATCACCGGGCGGTCTTTGTTTACGCTTGGTCGGGGGCCTTCTTATGCGATCTCTGACGAAGCTGCATTGAAGATCAAAGAGACATGCCAAATTCACGCCGAAAGCTATTCAGCGGCCGAAGTGCTGCATGGCCCGGTGTCGATTGTCGAAGAAGGGTTTCCGGTGATTTCGTTCGCGGCCAATGATGCAGCCGAACAGGCGACTGCCGATGCGGCTGATGCCTTGGCCGAAAAAGGTGCTGCGGTTTTTGCGACGACCACCAAAGTATCGCGTGCGCAGGCTCTGCCAGTGGTTCGAACGGATCATTGGATCACCGACCCAATAACGGCGATTACGTCTTTCTACAGCATGGTAGAGGCCGTCGCCAGTGCGCGGGGGATCGACCCGGACGCACCGCGGCACCTTAAAAAAGTGACCGAAACGGTATGACAGAACGCAAGGTGATCTTTCGAAACGGGCCGATTTTCGACGGCAGCCGGTTGTTAAACGGCCACGCGATTGTTTTTCGCGAGGGGCGTGTAGGTGAAGTTTTCCCCGACGCTGAGGTGACCGAAGAAAAGGACGTTGTAGATCTGAACGGCGATATCCTCAGCCCCGGTTTTGTGGATCTGCAGGTCAATGGCGGCGATGGCGTTATGTTCAACGATGATCCGTCGGTCGAAACGATCCGCAGAATTGCCGGCGCCCATCGCCGATTGGGTGTGATTTCGCTGCTGCCCACTCTGATCACCGACGAACCCGCCAAAACCCGCGCAGCAATAGATGCGACGATCGAGGCAGTGCGAGCACAAGTGCCGGGCATTGCAGGGCTGCATTTAGAAGGGCCGCATTTGTCGGTCGCGCGGAAAGGAGCGCACGACGGTAATTTGATACGGCCGATGGAACCATCGGATCTGGACACGCTGATAGAAGCGGCTAATGCACTTCCCTGCCTGAAGGTAACTGTCGCCCCCGAGGGTGTGTCCGAGAAGCAAGTCCGCGCCATGAGCGACGCTGGTATCCTTGTCTCGCTCGGGCACAGCGATGCGGATTTTGCGACTTGCCAGCGGTATGCTGCCGCCGGTGCGCGTTGCGTAACCCATCTGTTCAACGCGATGAGCCAGCTGGGCAATCGTGAACCCGGCCTCGTCGGCGCGGCGCTGGCCAGCGGAACGCTGTCTGCAGGGCTGATTGCCGACGGTGTCCATGTGCACCCCGCCGCGATGCGCGCTGCCTGGGCTTCGAAAACTGCGCCGGGTCAAATCTTTCTGGTCAGCGATGCGATGGCTGTGGCGGGTACTGATCAAACCGAATTCACCCTTGAAGGCCGCAAAATCACGCGAACCGACGGCAGGTTGACACTGGCGGACGGAACGCTGGCCGGCGCAGATTTGGACCTGACGACCGCCGTAGGCGTGCTGGTCAATCAAGTTGGCGTACCGTTGCAGGACGCACTGGCGGCTGCCACTTCTTATCCGGCTCAGCTGATCGGGCTGGCCCCGCCAACCGTCTTTGAATACGGTTCGGTGATCCGGATATCTGCCGATTTCAGCCGTTGCGAATGGCTGCCCGCGCAATCTTGAGTTTGTCCCTACCTGCCAGAAAGACTGCCTGCAGGATGCAGGTTATCGCCTGTCAATTTTTGTCGACGAATTTGAAATCTGGCTTCGAACGGCGCTTGACGACATCTGACGCATCGCTTAAACCGACCAGCGCTGAGCGGGCGTCGTATACTGGCTATTACCTCAGCCTTCCAAGCTGATGAAGCGGGTTCGATTCCCGCCGCCCGCTCCAAATCAGCCCTAAAATTCTGCGTCAAATAGCCCTTTTATGTTGGGTCATATATTGTGGTTCTTGACCCGGCTTGCCGTGGCCGCCAAGAAGCGAACACTTAAGTGCGAAAAAGACGTAAGGGCCAATTATGGCAAACTCTGCCTCAGCCACGCCTAAGGGCAAACCTGCACCCGGTGCCACGGAAGAGCGTGCTGGATCGCGGAAGATAGGCGTTCTGTCGTCTCTTTGGCCATTTATGAAGCCCTATCGGGCCCTGATGACAGGTGCGGTATTGGCACTGGTGTTGACAGCCAGCATGACGCTAACCCTGCCACTTGCGGTACGCCGAGTAGTCGACAATTTCCGAATTGAAGATGGCGAACTGCTGGATTGGTACTTTCTGGCGGCACTGGGCATTGCCGCGATTTTGGCGGTGGGAACTGGCATCCGGTATGCGCTGGTCACCCGGTTGGGTGAGCGCGTTGTGGCCGATATCCGCAAGGCCGTGTTTAACCGCGTCATAGGAATGAGCCCCGAGTTCTACGAAAGAGTCATGACCGGGGAGGTTCTCAGCCGTATCACCACGGACACGACCCTGATTCAGTCTGTGCTGGGATCGTCCGTATCCATTGCCTTGCGCAATATGCTTTTGTTCGCGGGTGGTTTGGTTCTGATGCTGCTGACCTCGGCCAAGCTAACGGGTTTGGTGCTTTTGCTGATCCCGGTGGTGGTGGTGCCGATACTTGTTCTGGGGCGTCGTTTGCGGGTCCTCAGCCGCGAAAATCAGGACTGGATTGCAGCCTCGTCGGGCAACGCAGGCGAGGCACTGAGCGCGGTTCAAACCGTTCAGGCCTTTACGCATGAAAAAGCCAGCCGAAAGCAGTTCGGCGATATGACTGAAACCTCTTATGCGGTTTCTCTTCGACGTATCCAAACGCGCGCCGTGATGACGGTAATCGTTATCTTCCTTGTATTTTCGGGCATCGTCGGCGTGTTGTGGATGGGGGCAAACGACGTTCGCAACGGCGTGATGACCGAAGGTGTTCTGATCCAGTTCGTGATCTATTCAATCATCATGGCCGGCTCTGTCGCCGCCCTCTCTGAGATTTGGAGCGAGCTGCAACGTGCCGCCGGCGCGACAGAGCGTCTGGTGGAATTGCTGAATGCGCAGGATACCGTGATTGATCCGGACAAGGCAGCGTCGCTGCCTACACCTGTTCGGGGCGAGATCCGTTTTGAGGATGTGATCTTCCACTATCCGGCCCGTCCGGATGTTGTGGCACTGGACCATCTGACCCTGTCGATCCAACCGGGTGAAACCGTGGCTTTCGTTGGTCCATCGGGTGCAGGCAAAACCACAGTGATTCAAATGATCCAGCGGTTCTACGATCCGGATGCAGGTCATGTCAGCCTGGACGGCGTTGACCTGCGCGACCTCGACCGATCCGATTTCCGGCAGCACATGGCATTGGTGCCCCAGGACCCGATCATCTTTGCAGCCTCGGCCCGCGAGAATATCCGGTTCGGGCGCCTGGACGCCTCGGATGCCGAGGTTGAGGCCGCCGCGCGCGCAGCTGCGGCACATGAGTTCATCTCGAAACTGCCCGAAGGCTATGACAGTTTTGTCGGGGAACGCGGTGTGATGCTGTCGGGTGGTCAGAAACAACGCATCGCCATTGCTCGCGCCATCCTGCGTGATGCACCGGTTCTGCTACTTGACGAGGCGACCTCGGCCCTTGATGCCGAAAGCGAACGCGCGGTTCAGGGCGCGGTTGACCAGATGCGCGCCGGACGCACCACACTGATCGTGGCCCACAGGTTGGCAACTGTCAAAAAGGCGGATCGGATCGTTGTGATGGAAGCCGGTCAGATCGTGGCCCAAGGCACGCACGAGGACCTGGTCGTTCAGGATGGCTTGTATGCTCGCCTGGCGCGCCTGCAATTCACCGACGGAGTTGCCGCAGAATAGCCTGACGTCAGGGAAGTCAGTTTTACGCCGCTGCGTAATTCTACAAATTTGGGCGTGGCCCCTCTAACCCGTCGCTTGCACCTGCGGGGTTTTGCTTCCATCTTGTTTTGGAAAAAACCGCGCAAGACGCGGGAGAAAAACAGGGAGGAGTCACATGGCCTTTGTGGGTTTGGAAGACAAGGCGAGAATGGAGCAGGAAATGTCGTGGGAGGATCGGGATGTTCCGGTCACTTTCCACCAGTTGCTTTCGCGCACAGCAGGCAAATACCCAAACAGTGATGCGGTCAGCTTTCAGCTTATGTCTGGCCCGACAGACAAGGCCGAGACGCTGACGTGGTCGCAACTGTTGGGCAAAGTCAATCAGGCAGCGAACCTGTTTCGGTCTTTGGGCGTCGGTGAGAAAGACGTGGTGGCCTATGTGCTGCCCAACTGTATCGAAACGCTGGTCACCCTGATGGGGGGCGCGGTCGCAGGGATCGTGAACCCGATCAACCCGTTACTTGAGCCCGAGCAGATCGCAGCAATTCTGCGCGAAACCGGTGCCAAAGTGGTCGTGACGTTGAAGTCCTTCCCCAAAACGGATGTGGCGCAAAAGGTCGAAGAGGCGGTGCGCCACGCGCCCAACGTCAAAACCATTCTCGAGATTGACCTCAACCGCTATCTGACGCCGCCAAAATCCTGGCTGGTGCCGTTCCTGCGCCCAAAGATGGGCGACAAGGAAAAACTGGCCCATGCGGATTACAAGAACTTCAATAAAGAACTGGCCAAGCAGCCTACGACGCTGACTTTCGAAGACGGCAATGAAGATCGCGTTGCCTGCTATTTCCACACCGGCGGCACGACCGGTATGCCGAAGGTGGCGCAGCACAAATACTCGGGCCTTATCTACAACGGCTGGCTTGGGAGCACGCTGCTCTTTTCCGAAGAAGACGTGATCATGTGCCCGCTGCCCATGTTCCACGTTTTTGCTGTGCATGTGATCATGATGGCTGCCGTCTCATCCGGCGCGCATGTGGTTTTCCCGACGCCTGCGGGATATCGCGGCGACGGTGTTTTCGACAATTTCTGGAAACTGATCGAACGCTGGAAGGTGACGTTCATCATCACCGTACCCACAGCGATTGCTGCCAAGATGCAGCGACCCGTAGATGCGGACATCTCAAGCGTGAAGACGGCATTCTCAGGTTCAGCGCCTTTGCCCGTCGAACTGTTCCGCAGGTTCGAAGAAGCGACCGGTGTGACCATCGTAGAAGGCTATGGGCTAACCGAGGCCACCTGTCTGGTGTCCTGCAACCCGGTGGACGGGGAAAAGAAGATTGGCTCGATCGGTATTCCGTTCCCCTATACGGATGTGAAAATCTTGCAGGATGGTCCGGACGGACCAAAGGAATGCGCCGCAGATGAAATTGGTGAGATTTGCATTTCGAACCCCGGTGTCTTTGCGGGCAATACCTATACCGAGGCGGACAAGAACGTAGGTCTTTATCACTTCGACAAATACCTGCGCACAGGTGATCTGGGACGCTTTGACGAGGACGGCTACCTGTGGATCACAGGTCGTGCCAAGGACCTGATCATTCGCGGCGGTCACAACATTGACCCGGCCGAGATCGAAGAAGCTCTGCTGGGGCACGATGCTGTCGCGTTTGCCGGTGCCATCGGGCAGCCTGACGCCTATTCGGGCGAGGTGCCTTGCGCCTTTGTCGAATTGGTTGATGGGGCCTCGGTGACCGAGAAAGAGCTGATGGAGTATTGCAATGTGCATGTCCATGAACGCGCGGCACAACCCAAGCACATGACCATTCTGGACGAGCTGCCCAAAACTGCGGTCGGTAAGGTCTTTAAGCCCGAACTTCGCAAACAGGCGATCACGCGTATCTATAACGGCGCGTTGGAAGAGGCTGGTCTTGAGGCACGGGTCATTTCGGTCATCGACGATAAGAAACGCGGACTCGTTGCGCAGCTTGACGCGAAGGGTTCCGCAGAGGACGATGTCAGCAAAGTGCTGGGATCGTTCACCCGGCCGTGGGAGTGGGCTGCCTGACCGGGAGGAAACATGGATTATGAACGTCTGATTGATGAAGAGACTTGGGCGTTCATAAAACGAACGGCTGAAAGCTATCCCGATGATGCGGTCGAACAGTCGATCCAGGATCAACGCCGGGTGTACGACACGATGTGTCGCGACTTTCGCCAACCCCGCCCGCAGGGGGTCGAGACTGAGGACAGGCAGGCATTTGGCGTGCCTGTCCGGGTCTACAACGCGGGTCAGCCGACGCGAACTGTCACTTATTTTCATGGTGGCGGATTTGTTGTTGGAGGTCTGGACAGCCACGATGATGTTTGCGCCGAGATCTGCGCGCAGACCGGATATCGGGTTGTGGCCGTGGACTACCGTCTGTGTCCCGAACATGTCCACCCGGCGCAGTTTCAAGACAGCTGGAATGCGACAAACTGGGTGGCGCAGGAATTCGGCGACCCGATTGTCCTTGCGGGTGACAGTGCCGGTGGCAACCTGGCGGCCGCAGTCGCCCAATACGGACGAGGTAAGTTGGACCATGTGCTGGGTCAGGTCCTGATCTACCCCGGTTTGGGTGGTGACAGCACGAAAGGGTCGTATATAGAGCACGCCCACGCGCCGCTTTTGACGCTGGATGAGATTCAGTTCTACGAAAAAGTGCGTTGTGGTGGTGATATCCCGCAAGATGATCCGACCTTCGCGCCGCTTCACGACACAGATTTCGCGGGTCTTCCGCCGACCGTGGTGGTGACTGCAGATTGTGATCCGCTGCGGGATGATGGTGGCGCTTATTGCGACAAGATTTCCGCCGCCGGAGGGCATGCGCATTGGATCAACGAGCCGGGCCTCGTTCACGGTTATCTGCGCGCGCGTACCAGTGTTAAGCGCGCGGCAGACAGTTTTGAGAGGATTTCGGTCGCGATCGAGGCGTTGGGTCAGCAGATCTGGCCCTACGACTGATCTCTCACTGCAGGAACGGTTTCGCCTTCATCGTTTCGGCAATGGGCGCACCCATCCGGTTCAGGATCGTGGGCGCTAGTTGCAGTTGGTCGATCACCGTGTCGACCTCGGGGCCTTCCGCGTCGCCAAAGTAGTACAGTGCCGTTTCCTGTTGCAGCGGGCTGCGCCCGCCGTGGTGCCCCCGCTCATCCTGTCCGTGATCAGCGGTCACAATCACGTCGTACCCCAGTTGCCGCCAACGCGGGATGAAAGGGGCCAGCATCTCATCCGCGACGAAACAGGCGTGGTCCATCTCTTCGCAATCATGGTAGAAACGGTGCCCCATACTGTCCAATGTGCAGGCATGCAGCAGGCCGTAGTCCAGCCCATGACGCAGGCACAGATTGGTCAGAGTGGCATAGAGATCCACGTCGGACGGCGTCATCTGATTGGCTTTGCCATAGCCGGTCATGGTGTGAAAGCGACCGTGGTTGATTGTCTTGCTCTCAGGCTCATCATATTCGATGTCGCGGACGTAATCGAACGGGTGGCGGTTGAAGAACTGCGACCAATAGCTATGGGTGACCGCCCCAGTTACGCCACCAGCTTCACGGACCTGGCTGAAGACGTCCTTATGGCCTAGGCGAAAGACATTACCGTTGCCGGTACAGCCATGCTCCTGTGGTGTGACACCGGTGTGGATCGAGGCATAGCAGCTGGCGGACGTGGACGGCAAAACAGCGCGCAGTTTCCACACGCGCGCCTCACCGCTGTCGACCCAGCCTTCAAGGTTACCGAACAACCGTCGGAAATTGCGCCACGGAACACCGTCCAGGATGATGAGGAGTAGTTTGCGGTCCATGTCATTGGCCTTTTGACTAAATATTTCGGGCGACCCTAGGGGATTCGCGATCAGGGGTCTGCCTGTTCGCGCCCCCAATAGCAAAATCCCGACACCTGTCATCGAACAAGGCGCCGGGATTTCAATTTTTCACTTAACTGTCACGGAAAGGGCAGGGGTCAGTTCCCGGCGCTTTCCATTTTGCGGTGGGCAACGACCTCTTCCAGCCAACCCAGATGCATCTCGGGGACGGAACTGAGCAGCAGGTCGGTATAGTCGTCGAACGGCGGGCTCAGCACCTCGCTTTTCGACCCATAGCGAACCACCCGACCCTGATACATCACCGCGATACTATCGCTGATCGCGCGCACCGTCGCCAGATCGTGGGTGATGAACAGGTATGCCACATCCTCGATCTTTTGCAGGTCCAACAGCAGTTTCAGGATGCCGTCCGCCACCAGTGGATCAAGCGCCGAGGTGACCTCGTCACAGATGATCATCTTGGGCTTGGCCGCCAGCGACCGCGCGATACAGACACGCTGTTTCTGACCACCTGACAGTTCCGCCGGATAGCGATCCATGTACTTTTCGCCCAGTTCGATCTCATCCAACAGTTCGACGATCCGCTTGCGTTTTTCGGCACCGCGCATGTTGAAGTAGAACTCCAGCGGGCGTCCGATGATCGTACCAACAGTCTGGCGTGGGTTCATTGCCACGTCGGCCATCTGGTAGATCATCTGCAACTCGCGCAGGTCTTCACGGCTGCGGCCTTTCAGATCGCCACTAAGCTTGCGGCCAGCAAAGGTGATCTCACCATCGCGCGGCGGCAGCAAGCCTGTGATCACCCGTGCCAGTGTCGACTTGCCCGAGCCGGATTCGCCGACAACCGCCAGTGTCTGCCCCGGGTGAAGATCGACATTGACGTTGTGTAGCACGTCGAAATTCAAACCCTTGTAGCGCGCGGTGATACCTTCGACGCTCAAAACCGCATCCGGTGTAGGCTTCTTCTCTTCGTGCTCGATCGAGCGGACCGAAACCAGCGCCTTGGTATACTCTTCCTGCGGGTTGTTGATGATCTGGTCGGTATTGCCATACTCGACCGTATTGCCCATCCGCAGAACCATGATGTCATCACTGACCTGAGCGACAACGGCGAGGTCATGCGTGATATAGAGCGCAGCAACTCCGGTATCACGAATGGCCTCTTTGATCGCCATCAGAACATCGATCTGGGTGGTCACATCCAGTGCTGTGGTCGGTTCATCAAACACCACCAGATCAGGCTCGGGGCACAGCGCCAGCGCCGTCATGCAACGCTGTAGCTGACCGCCCGAGACCTGGTGAGGATAACGATCACCGATATTGTCCGGATCGGGCAGCCCTAGCTTGGCGAACAGTTCCCGCGCACGGCCTTCGGCCTCTTTACGTGAAAACTTCTTATGTTCGACCGCAGCTTCGACCACCTGATCCATGATCTTCTTGGCCGGGTTAAACGACGCGGCCGCGGATTGCGAGACATAGGCAACTTCGCCCCCACGCAGATTGCGGATATCGCTATGCGGGGTCTTCAGAATGTCGCGCCCGTTGACCCAGACTTCACCACCGGTCAGTTCGACTCCACCGCGGCCATAAGCCATGGACGCCAGACCGATGGTCGATTTACCGGCACCCGATTCACCGATCAGCCCCAACACCTTGCCGCGTTCGAGGTCAAAGTTGACCCCGTGCACGATTTCGATGTCATGGGGTTTTTCACCCGGCGGATAGACGGTTGCGCCGATCTTGAGGTTGCGGACCTTGAGAAGGGTATCACTCATCCCCGGCCTCCTTTCAGCGATGTGGTACGGTTCAGAACCCAGTCAGCAACAAGGTTGACCGAGATGGCGAGCGTCGCGATGGCCACAGCGGGGTACAGGGCCGCGCCGATGCCATAGACGATGCCGTCCTTGTTTTCCTTCACGATGCCGCCCCAGTCCGCCAGCGGCGGCTGGACGCCCAGGCCCAGGAACGACAGAGTCGAGATGAACAGGACCATGAAGATGAACCGCAGCCCGAATTCAGCCACCAGAGGCGACAGAGCGTTTGGCAGGATTTCCCGGAAGATGATCCAGCGCCGACCTTCACCGCGCAGCTTTGCGGCTTCGACATAGTCCATCACGTTGATGTCCACGGCGACCGATCGAGACAGTCGGTAAGGACGTGTGGCGTCCAACAGCCCCATCACAAGGATCAGGATCGGAACGGTAACCGGAACAATCGCCAGGATAACCAGTGCCAGGATCAGCGTTGGGATCGACATGATCAGGTCAACCGTTCGGCTAAGTGCCTGGTCAGCCCAACCACCCAGAACCGCAGCCAAAAGGCCCAGCGAGGTGCCAGTGATAAAGCTGAGGATCGTAGCCATCGCAGCGATAAAGATGGTCGTGCGACCACCATAGATCATACGTGTCAGCAGATCGCGCCCGATATTGTCCGTGCCCAGCAGATGCTCGGCGCTTGACGGTTCCCACACATCACCGACCACTTCGGCCATTCCGTAAGGGGCGATCAGTGGGGCTGCGATCGCTATGAAAAAGTACAGTCCGGTGAAAAACAGACCGACGGCGGCCGAAATAGGAATGTTCTTCATCATTTCGGATGCCTCAGTCTTGGGTTGGCAAGGATAGACACAATATCGGCAACCATGTTGAGCCCGATATAGACCGCGGCAAAGACGACGCCGCAGGCCAGAACGACTGGCACGTCACGCTTGGTCACCGAATCCACCAGATATTGCCCCATGCCGGGATATACGAACACCACTTCGACAACGACGACGCCCACAACCAGATAGGCCAGGTTCAACATCACAACGTTGACAATAGGGGAAATCGCGTTGGGAAACGCGTGGCGCGCAATGACCTGGAAATTCGAGAGGCCCTTCAGTTCAGCCGTTTCGATATAGGCCGACTGCATCAGGTTCAGGATCGCAGCGCGGGTCATTCGCATCATCTGCGCCAGCACTACCAGTGTCAGAACGAAGGCAGGCAAGGCGATGGCGTTGAGCTTTTGCCCGAAAGACATTGTGTCGTTGATCATTGCGAGTGAGGAAAACCAGCCCAGTTTTACTGAGACGAAGTAGATCACCACGTAACCGATCAGGAATTCCGGGATCGAAACCGTGGTCAGGGTGATTGCAGAAATCAGTTTGTCAGGCCAGCGGTTGCGGTACCGAACGGCCAGAAGGCCTAGAAAGATAGCAAGCGGCACGGAAACGACGGCTGCAGCACATGCCAGGAACAGGGTGTTCCCTAAGCGCTTTCCGATGCTTTCTGCGATGTCGAGTTTGTTGGTCAAAGACTGACCCAGATCGCCCTGCAGGATGCCGCCCAGCCATTCGAAATATCGGGTTAGAGCGGGACGGTTGAGGCCCATTTCCTCGCGCAGGTTTGCCAGCGCCTCGGGGGTTGCGGATTGGCCAAGGACCGCTTGCGCAGCGTCCCCAGGCAGGGCTTCGGTGAGGCCGAAAATCAGAGCCGATGCACCGAAGAGAAGCAGGAGTCCCAGCGCAAGGCGCTGGGAAACCAGTTTGATGATAGGATGCATTATCCGTGGGCCCTATCAGGCGAACCACATCTTGCGTGACATGTTGCCATTCATCATCTCTTGGGTCGGGTCGCTTTCCCAACCTTCGAGCTGATTGGTGACGCCTTCGACAAAATCGTTGAACATCGGGCAGATCAGACCGCCTTGGTCGCGGACCATCATGCCCATTTTGCTGTAGATGTCCTTGCGTTTGTCGTTGTCCAGTTCGGCCCGTGCTGCAAACAGCATTTCGTCGAATTCCGGAACCTTGAAGCGGGTGTCGTTCCAGTCGGCTGTCGACAGATACGCCGTCGCGTACATCTGATCCTGCACCGGACGGCCACCCCAATAGGATGCGCAGAAGGGCTGAACGTTCCAGACCTCGGACCAGTAGCCATCGTTGGGCTCGCGCTTGATTTCCAGCGGGATACCGGCCTGAGCCGCGCTTTGCTGGAACAGGGCCGCTGCGTCAACGGCACCCGGGAAGGCGCCATCTGCAACACGCAGGATGATCGGCGAACCGTCATGGCCCGACTTCGCATAGTGTTCTGCTGCCTTTTCAAGGCTGAAGTCGCGTTGCGGGATAGAGCCGTCAAACAGCGGGTATGCCGCATTGATCGGCATGTCGTTGCCAATTGTGCCGTAGCCGCGCAGAACCTTGTCGACCAAGTCCTGGCGGTTGATTGCGTGTTTCAGCGCCAGCCGCAGTTCATTGTTGTCGAACGGCGCGGTGTCGCAATGCATGATGAACACATAATGTCCACGACCGGCGGTCGAGTGCACCGTCAAGTTCGGGGCGCGGCCCAGCAGATCGGCAACCTTTGGTTCAACGCGGTTGATCGCGTGAACCTGACCGGACTGCAGAGCAGCCGTACGGGCAGTCGCATCGTTGATGACAATTACTTCGACGCTGTCGAAATTGCCGAAATCGGGGTTCCAGTGGTTGGCAAATTTCTTGAACACGTGGCGTACGCCCGGTTCGTCGACTTCCAACTGGTATGGTCCTGTGCCAATGCCCGCACCTGGGTTTTCCATTCCGCCATCAGGCTGAATGATCAGGTGATAGTCGGCCATCAGATAGGGCAAGTCGGCATTTGGCTCGGTCAGTGTGACCTGGAAATTGTCGCCATCGGCCTTCATTGACTCGATGCCCTTCATGATACCCAGGGCGCCGGACTTGGAGTCTTCGTTCGAGTGGCGTTCCATGGTTTTCAGCACGTCTTCGCTGGTCATGGTCTTGCCGTTGTGGAACTCGACACCCTGACGCAGTTTGAATGTCCAAACTTTGGCGTCCGCGCTGCCTTCGACGGCTTCAGCCAGGCGCGGCTCGATCGACCCGTCGGGCGCAACTTCCACAAGCTGGTCACCGAATTGTTTGCCGTTCTGGAACGGCACCGAGCTGGCATAGGTCGCCGGATCCAGCGAGTTGGTGGATTCGCCGCCCTGCAAGCCAAATTTTAGATCGCCGCCCTTCTTCGGTCCTGCCGCGCGCGCAGCGTCAGCGAACATGGTGCTGGCCATCGCTGCCGATACACCCAGAGCCGCCGCTTTCCCCATGAATTCGCGACGGGTCAGTTTGCCCGCAGTGACCTGACCGGCCATGTGAGTGAGTTGTTCGTTCATTTAGTGGTCTCCCAGTTGATTGGATTTCAGCCCTTCTCGGGCATTTTTATTGACGCATGAGTCAAGTTAGGCGCAATTCGGTCTACCGAGCAAGGACAAATGTCTGCCCCTTGGCCGCCAAAATATCACATCTGGTTGCGTGGAACGGCGTCCTCCGTTTGTCTCGAAAATACCAAAGTTTCGTTTTCAAAGGCACTTATGTGCGCCTTGAGAAAAAAGTTCTCGCGATCCGACCACATTTCGCAGGATGTTTCGGTGCGCAGGTCTATCCCGTCCCGACTGATCTCTTGTGTCCAGCGGCACTGCCCGTGCGCGGATAGCGGGTCGTCGGGATGGATGGTCCAACGTTCATCGGCTGTGCCACCATATGTTAGCCCGTGGTGATTGTCCTTTACGCGACCAAAATCGTCTTCGATGATCATCCGGGTTTCACTTGAATTCAAGTCAGTTTCCACCCGGCGAGAATTGCTGCTTTTTCGCAGCGACGTCACGTCAATCGGGGTTTCAGAATCGGGTGGTTGAAACACATGTTCATCATCACCTGCAGTCGGCCGTTTCGGGATCGTAATCGCACCACCTGTCAGGTGCAGTTCGACGGGTTCGGGTGAGGGCCAGATCAGCGGCCAATACGCGCTGGACACAGCCACCCGCACGCGATGCCCCTTGGGAACGCGATAGGCGATGTGATCCAGGTCCAATGAGATTTCGTAGGGCGCTCCGGGCGTCAACGGAGTTGGTTGCGCGTGGCTGTCTCGGTGCGACAGGTTCAGAACGCCATAGGTGATCCGGGTTGAGGCCCCGTCCGGATGGATATGATTTAGCCGCACCGCAATCTGTGCTTGCGGTCGGTTGGCACTGACATTTAGGCAAATGCGCGGAGCGCCGACAATATCAAGATCTTCCGACAAAGGCGGGCCGTCGAAACAGGCGGACAACGCATCATCGGCGCGCTGATCGCCTGGCATGTCGGGTCCCAGCCAAATTGCGCAATACTCACCACTATCCATGCCGCAGGTTTGGGGTGACTGGACCTGCATATCCAGCGGCTCATCTTGCCCGAGCCCACCGTTCGACAGGCTCAGTATCAGGTTGGACAAATGCGAGGTCGCGCCGGATTGCTCGCTGATCCAGCGCCCGGGTCTGTTGTTGTACCACCGCTTTGGACGGACACCGTCCATCAGATACGCCCGATAGTCGGGGTCGGATTCAACGCCGCTATCCAGACCTTTCAACCAATGATCCCACCAGCGCAGCGCCTCTTGCAGAAAACCGATTCGAGGTTCGGGCACTGCGAAGTGCGGGTATTTGTGCACCCATGGCCCCACGATCCCCTTGACCGGAGCGCTAAGCTGTTCGACCAGCAATGGCACTGTATTCTTATAGGCATCGCCCCAGCCGCCAATGGCCAGCGTCGCCGCGCGGATCGCGCTGAAATCCTCGCAGACAGAGCCATGCTGCCAATAGGCGTCGCGCGTCTGGTGGCGCAGCCAGACCGAGGGTAGGAACGGTTGTTTTTCCAAACGCTTAAGCCATAACTCACGCCAGTTGGGGCGCAGCGCTGGGTCGGGTGCGCGGGATGAGTACGACCACATGGTCGCGCCCCAACCCAGGTTTTCATTCAGCAAGCATCCGCCCTTAAAGTGGATGTCGTCTGCGTAACGATCTGCGGTTGAACACAGGGTGATAATTGCTTTCAGCGGCGCGGGTTGAAGGGCGGCAACCTGAAGCGCGTTGAACCCGCCCCAGCTGATTCCCATCATCCCAACGGTGCCTGAACACCACGGTTGATCCGCCAGCCATTGGATTGTGGAAACGGCATCATCCAGCTCTTGCTGGGTATACTCGTCTTCCATCAACCCTTCGCTGTCTCCATTGCCGCGCATGTCCACACGAATGCAGGCATAGCCGCGTTTGGCAAACCAGGGATGGGTCAGGGCATCCCGCGTCGCCGTGCCGTCGCGCTTGCGATAGGGCAGGAATTCCAAAATGGCCGGAACGGGGCTGCTGTCTGCATCCACCGGGCGCCAGACACGCGCTGAAAGACGACATCCATCCGGCATCACTATGCCGACATCCGGTAGATCTTCGATATCGCATAGCGAATTGGGCGAGCGAGTCATTTCGGAAGTCTTTCGGTCTTTGTCTTTTTGCAATGTACTAAAATCGTCAAATCACTGTTTGATTGCGACAACAAGGTCCATCACGTTCGTTCCGGTTGGGCCTGTCACCAGCAATGCGTCTGCGCGGTCCAGGTAACTACCGCTGTCCGCCTGCTGCAGTGCGCGCTCGGCCCCGTCGCCCCAGGTCGCGCCGTCGACTACCGCTCCGGCTGCATTGGTCGGACCATCGGTGCCATCAGTACCACCGACAACAACAGTCAAGCCTGGTGTTCCAGCTATTTCCCGGGCAAGCGCCAGAGCCAACGCCTGATTGCGCCCGCCACGGCCCGGCTTGTCCGGCAAAATCACAGTTGGTTCGCCGCCGAATACCATGACGCCGGTCGGCATATCCTTTAGGCGTTTCCCCAGATTGGATGCGATTTGCAAGAAATCGTCATGCAGGCATTCTTCGTCAGCCAGCACTTGCAAACCGTCTCGGCGCGCCATTTCTGCGGCTGCCGAGCGTGCATGGGCGTTCGAAGCAACGATCGTGGTCGAGGCGTCAAATTTGTAAGTGACTGGCAATGCGCCAATTCCCGATCCGATGACGCTCAGGTCGTCCCCGGGCACATCCGAGATTGCCAGAACGGTCGCTTTGGCCCCGTTGAAATGGGACAACAGCCCGCCGCCCTTGATCCGCGACAGCTTTCGACGCTCGGCATTCATTGCGGTGATATCCAAACCTTCGGCCAGCAGCCTTGAGTTCAGTTGCGCCAGATCTGCCAATGAGTTGCCCGGCAGCAAATCCTCTGCCAAGGATGATGCCCCGCCCGAAACAAGCAATAGCACATGGGAATCTGGTGCCATCGTCTCGATCGCTTCGCGCATGGCGCGGCCTCCGTCCAGGGTGCGTGCGTCCGGAACCGGATGAGAGGCTTCGATCAACTGAACATGTTCTGGCAGGTCGCGACCATGGTCGTCCTTGGTGACAACCAGCGTTGGACGCAGACCGAACTGCTCCAATGCCGCGCTGGCCATCGCTGCGGCTGCCTTGCCGACAGCCAGAATCTGGTCGGGCGTTTGGACATCATTCAGAACAGCTTTAGTGGCCCTTTTCCCGTCAACAGCGTCAACGCCGGCCTGCCAAATGCGAATTGCCTGTTGCCTTTGGTCCATCAGCTTTCCATCCAAATTGTGACCGGTCCGTCATTGACCAGATCTACCGCCATGTCGGCCCCGAACTGCCCGGTTTCGACGGGCACGCCATAGTCCTGCAACCGCCGCGCAAACTCTTCATAGAGGCGCTGCCCCACATCAGGGGGGGCGGCCTCGGAAAAGCCCGGCCGGTTCCCGCGCGAGGTATCGGCGGCCAGCGTGAACTGGCTGATCACCAACGCCGAGCCACCCGCATCAACGACAGAGCGGTTCATCTTGCCGATGTCATCTTTGAAAATACGCAGTTTTGAGACCTTGGCCGCCAGTTGTTCGACCTTTTTTTCGTCGTCACCCTTCATCGCACAGACCAGGATCATCAGCCCCGGGCCGGACTTCCCAACCGTTTGTCCGTCAACCGAGACTTTTGCCCGGGATATTCTCTGTAGAAGTGCACGCAAATCTGTTCTCCGTTTGGTGGCGTGGTTATCCGACCCAACGAGCGATCTCGTCCAGATCGGCCCGGTCGGTTCGAAACCCGTTCGCAGGGTGGTCTGCATCCGAGTATCCGAATGAGATTGCGCACAAGATCAACCGATCATCGGGAATGTCGAAATACCTGTGCAGAAACTTGCCATAGCTGGCCACGGCGGCCTGAGGAATTGTGGCCACTCCCAAGGCTTGCGCGGCGAGGGTGAAAGCCATGACAAAACCTCCGCAGTCCATTGCTCCGTAAGGGCCAAGGTCGGCAGGGCTTGAGATGATCGCACAATGCGGCGCACCGAAGAGGGCAAAGTTTTCCATCATTTGCTTGGCCGAACCGGCGCGGTCCCCGCGCTGCACGCCCACGGCTTCATATAATGCCCAGCCACATTCGCGACGTCGCTCCTGATAGATACCGGTATACGCCGTCGGGAACGGCAGGTCGGGTTCCGGTGCGCCGGTTGTGACTTCGTTTTGCAGCGCTTTTCGAAAAGCGTCAGTCTCGGCTCCACTGGTGATCACGATGTTCCAGGGCTGCGCATTACACCAGCTGGGCGCACGGGACGCGCTGGTCAGAATCTGTTCGATCTGGTCTTTGAGAACGGGTTCAGGTCGGAACGCCCGGCAAGAATGTCGCTCAGCCAGCAATCGATCCAAATCGGATAGCGTCACTCTGCTCCCCCTTCGTGTATCCGAGGCGCAGGATGGCGGTAGGATCGGCGATATTCAAGCGGTTAAAAGGGGACAGGCGCTACTGCTGACCAGTTGCCATGAGGTATCCGACACCCGCTGCAACCAGCAGACCCAACACAACAGCGATCGTGATCTTGATAGCGGACCAAGGGCGTTCGCCCTGAACACGCCCCGTTCTGCCGTTCACAACGAAACGATAGGTCTGGCCCCGGTATTTGTATGCGGCCAGCCAGACAGGTAGTAAAATATGTTTGAAGGTTACATTTTGCACATCCGTGTCGATTGCGTGAATGCGCTGCCGGTCACCGCCGATATCGAACCGAACATCCCGTTCGATCACCCGGGCCATATGCCCGCGCGCTTCGGTATACCCGTCCTTCAGTTCGACTGTATAAGCCTCGGCCCGGAATCCGGCCAGATACTCGGGCTGGTAAGGTTCAAGCGCCGGCAGGTCCCAGGGTTCCAACGCGTCAGTATAGCGTTTCGGCAATGACTGGGACGCCAGCACAAGAACATCGTCAAAGAACCGGGCAACCCGACCGGATTTTGGGGACCACCGCACCTTCGCCACCTGCTGTTGCACGCGCTTGCCGTCACGCATGACGGTCTGGGTCTCGTAATACACCGTGCCCCGCTCGCCGCGATAAGCTGACTTGGTATCCGCGTCGAAGGTCCAGTAGGGGACGTAAATCCCCTGCATCTTGCGACCTTTGCGGGCATAATCCTTCAACCCGTTGGGCGCGAACCACAACTTGCCAAGCCAGCTCGACATCGCCTTATGAGCCGACCGTTCATCCAGAGCAAAGGGCAACACGCCTTTTGGCTTGATATGCCGGTTAACTCCCGTCTCCGTGACTACCGGAGTGGCACAGAACGGGCATTCGGCCGCATGGGTGTTCGGGTCAAACTCGACCTGAGCTGCGCAGTTGGGGCAGGACAGAACCTGCGTTTCCTCGATCTCTACATCCGGCAGCTTGTTCGCCAGCGCCGCGTTAAAATCCAGTTCTTTCAGGCTGGCACCGCCCCACGGTCCGGCACCTATGGATTCCGAATGCCCGCAATGATCGCAGGTCAGGGTCCCATCGCCCGGATTGAACCGATAGTCCGAGCCGCATTTTTCGCAGGGAAAGCGGTGTTCGTCTGTCATGGGTGAACCTTGCTCAATCCATTCACACTTGTCGCGGGGTTATGCGCCCGGCGGTGGTGGCGGCAAAACTGTAAACAGCTGCGCCAGTTCCTGCACGTCACCGGCCTTTTTCCAGCCGTCCTGACCGGCGGTCCAGACATGGGTGTTGCGGGTGATCTCACCGTCGGTCGCCATGCGGCCCATCTTGGCCTTGGAAAACGGCCCGCTGGTCTGCCCGTCCAGCGCGATGTGCCAGACATGCTCGACCGGCGGAGGAGGGGGCGGTGTCGCATGCGCGGTGGGTTGCGGGGCAGCGGGGGCGGAACTGCCCCACGGACCGCTTGGTTGACCCGCCGCCATGTTCGACATCTGCTGTGCCATCGCCATGCCCATTCCCATGCCAAGACCGGCACCCATTCCGCCGCCCTGACCGGGGTTGGTCGCTGCTGCGGTCATTGCTTCGGCGGCCGAATACTGGGTGAACTTGCCCAGATCGCCCGCCAGCCCCATCGAGGTCCGCTTGTCCAGGGCCGCTTCAACTGCGGGCGGTAGCGAGATGTTTTCGATGTAGAACTCCGGCATTTCCAGGCCATAACCTTCCAGCACGGGCGAGACCTCGGCCGCGATTAGTTTGCCCAGATCGGCGGTGTTGGCGGCCATGTCCAGAACCGGAATGCCGGACCCGGCAATCACGCGGCTGAATTCCTGCACGATGATGTTGCGGATTTGAAAGCTGATCTCGTCCATTGTGAACTCGCCGTCAGTGCCGACGATCTCAATCAGAAACTTCGCCGGGTCCTTGACCCGGATCGTGTAGGTGCCAAAGGCCCGAATGCGCGTCGGGCCGAATTCCGGGTCGCGCAGCATGATCGGGTTCTTGGTGCCCCATTTCAGATCGTTGAACCGTGTCGTGTTGACGAAATAGATCTCGGATTTGAAGGGCGATTGAAACCCGTGATCCCAATGCTGCAGCGTCGTCAGGATCGGCATGTTGTTGGTTTCAAGCATATAAAGGCCGGGCGTAAAAACATCTGCCAGTTGCCCTTCGTGCACGAACACCGCTGCCTGTCCTTCGCGCACCGTCAGTTTGGCGCCGTACTTGATGGCATGTCCTTCACGCTCGAACCGCCAGACCATGGTGTCACGGGTGTCGTCGACCCAGTGAATGACGTCGATAAACTCTCCGGTCAGAAAATCGAAAATACCCATTGGGGTCTCCTTTTCTTGGGCTCAGAGCTGCTGGCCCATCAATTCGCGTGCAATAATCCGTACCACGGGGCGGGCTTCCTCGGCTGTCACACCGGGTTCAAGGCGCGGGTCATAAAGCATTGTCAGAAGTTTCTCGTCATGGCTGGTCAACAGCGCAAACTCGTCATTGTCGTTGAATATCGACGGTCGTGCCGCCGGGCTGTCATTGGATAATCCAAGCCCCTGCGCAATTTCTTCGTGGATGCAGCTGCGCCGGGTGAGGTCCGGCAGTTCAGCCCGGATGAGCGTGACAGCCCGCACAAATTTATACGGTGAGGTATTGGTCGGAGACGCAAAAACAAGACAGTCAATATTGGCGCGCGGGTTTGCAACCAAGTCCAGTGAAGGCGTGCTGATGCCAGGGATTAGCTGTTTCAGGCGTTTGACCACATAGGCGCTGTCATCTTTGCCTGCAAAGAAGACATGGAAATTGGCCTTGCGATTGACGACCGAGATTGGATGATCCGTCAATTTGCTCAGCCGTTCCGCAAACGCTTCGACGTCGGCGGAGTCTTTTGCGCGTATCTCGGGTGCCACGGACGGGGCGAATTCGGTCTGAATCCGCACAGGCCCTGCCCACCGGCTAAGCTGCCCGTCCGTTCGCCGAATACGCGTGGTTACAGCGTGATCGGGGTATTCGCTGTAAAAGGCTATGGCCTCGAAATTGCGGGCCAGATCATCGGCATCATAGGGTGTGTCGGGGCCACCTCCGTCCACGCGCAACATATCGCGGGTCAGCAGGTCACGTTCGACCCGCTGATAGAACCGGGCCAGATCCTGACTTGCCGCAGACGGGGGAACATAAGCATTAGGTGCCGGTGCAGGTGCCACCGGGCGCGGTTGCGGCACGACGGACGACGTCAATGCCTCATCGCAATTGGCCATCGCCATCAGCGCCACCATACCCAACAGGGGTTTCAGATATCCCGGCACTCGCACGTCCAGCCTGCCTTTAGCTCGAAACCGCAGTTCCAGCGTTGTCGCCGACGCCGTCTTTGCGCGCCTTGGCAGAGGCAAGGGTGTCGCGCAGCTCGGCCTCCATTTTCTGCAGCTCCTGTTCGGCTGCGGCACGTTTGGCCTTGCCTTCGTCAGCAATTGCAAGACTTTCGTTGATCGTACCGATCAGGTCGGCATTGGCTTGCTTGACCGCTTCGATATCAAACACACCGCGCTCCATTTCCTCGCGGATCATCTTGTTCGACTCACGCAGGTTCGCCGCGTTCGAGGTCAGCAGCTCATTCGTCAGGTCATTCGCATCACGCACGGCCGCGGCCGCCTCGGCGCTACGCTGGATGGTGACGGCCTGCGCCAGTTGCGTTTCCCACAAAGGCACGGTGTTGACGAGGGTCGAGTTGATCTTGGTCACCAGCGACTTGTCATTTTCCTGCACCAACCGGATCGAGGGCAGCGATTGCATCGTCACCTGTCGCGTCAGCTTCAGGTCGTGAACACGCCGTTCCAGATCATCCCGCGCTGCGCGCAGGTCACGCAGCTCTTGCGCTTTCATGACTTGTTGGTCTTCGGGCGCGGCCTGAACTTCGGCTTCTTTTTCGGGGATGTTCTGGCTGTCCAGCTCGGTCAGTTTTTCTTCACCTGCTGCGATAAACAGCGCAAGCTCGTCATAAAAACCCAGCGTCTTTTCATACAACAGGTCCAGTGACTTGATGTCTTTCAGCAGCGTATGTTCGTGGCCCAGCAAATCGTCAGTGATCCTGTCGATCTGCCCCTGAACATCTTCAAACTTGGCGGTAAACTGGGCAAAGGGTGCAGCCTTGCCCAACAGCTTTTCCCACCAGCTGCGTTCGCGCCGGACGTCCAGCTCACTGACTGAAAACCCGCGGATCGTCGTGACGATATCGCGCAGACTGTCCCCGGCAGGTCCGACATCTTTGTTGCGGACATCCGCCAGCATGGCCTGGCTGATTTCCTGCAATTCCGCCTGGGCAGACGACCCGAACGCGACGATGGAATTGGTGTTATCCATGTCGATTTCATTCATCCGCTTGCGGATTTCGGCGCTGACAGGTTCGTCGGCCTCCTCAAGCAAGACGATTTCGGCGGTCGGGTCGGGCAGGGTGACAGCGGTCACTTCCTGCACCAGCGTTTCAGCCTCGACCGCCTTATTCTTGATGTCATCGGACATGGGGGTAATCCTCTCTCAAATTGTGGCCGGTCAGTCCAACCGGACGCCTTCGCGTTGCAGCCTTTCGCGCAACACATCAATTTCAACCGTCAGATCACTGCGGTCGTCCAAAAGCAACTTGCGGGTACGCGCCGCGAAATTTTGTTCAAGATCATCCAGGAGGGACGAATAATCCTCCAGCGCCTGCGCATCGCGGGTGCGAGCATAGACGTCAGCGAACTTGACCGTCGCGTCACGCGCGCCCTTCAAGTAAACGGTCAGGTATTTTCGCGCACCGGCCAGATCGCGAGGGTCTTCCTCGACCGTGCGGAACAGGTCGCGGGCGGTATCCTGAAAACGTTCAACCCGGGCTTCGATCCTTCGGTCGCCAGCGCGTTTGATGGCGTCGGTCATCTCGGACAGATGTGTTTCAGCACCTTCCACGACGCGGGCAACGCGGTCTTGCTGGAAAGTGTCGATGCCTTCCATGCCTTTGTCAGTCATCGGATCAATCCCGAAAGAGACAGAGTGTAGGACGCTGGCCATCAAGCCGAACAGAATCGGGGCGATCAGGCTGGCCTCAGACGCTGCAGCTGCATCGAGATATTCCGTGCGATAAGCGGCCAATCCGACGCCAAGTCCGGTCAGGAGGCTGGAGAATATCTTTCTGGGAAACGCCGGGCGACGGGCTGTGCGGCGAGCGTTGTAGGCGGATTCGGCCCGCAGCCCTTCGCGCAGCAGAAATGCTGCAGCTGTCAAAAGACCCGCTGCGATCAGGCCGATCGTCAATCCGACTGCCCCATCGTTCAGCGACAGAAAAACCAAGGGAACAGCCGGAAGAAACAACAGGTTAGCGCGGGCTCCGGCCGGTTCGACCCGAGCGACGTCAAACTGTCCGCGCGGAGGTTGATTCGGAGACGAGGAGTCGTCCTGTGGGCTGAATTTCCCGCCATACCGTTTGGCCATGTGCTTACAAGCCTCCCAATACGCCGGTGCAGACGCCGAACATCAGCATCAACAACACGACATAGGCCAGTTTTTGCACTCCGGTCCCGGACATGGTGCCCCCCAAAAATGTCCCTTGGGGAAATCTAGGCCATGAGAGGCCGTGGCGCTAGGGGGAAGGTTGCCTAACCTGCGTCACTTGCGAGGTTTCTTGCCGATTGGGGGGCGATTTCGCTGTGGACGCGCGGGTCGTTTGGCCGGTGCTTCGGGCTCGGCTTCAAGGCCCAGCTGATCGCGCATGACCCGCCGGCGGATTTCTTCGACCTCGCCGGGTTTCAGGCTTCCCAGCTGGAAGGGGCCGTAGGACACACGCAGCAGCCTGTTCACCGCAAAACCGATATCTTCTATCGCACGACGAATTTCGCGGTTCTTGCCTTCGCGAAGACCGATAGTCAGCCAGGCATTCGCGCCTTGTTGACGGTCCAGCGTGACGTCCATCGGCAAAAAGCGTTCCCCGTCGATAACAAGCCCCTTACGAAGCGGTGCAAAATCCTCGTCCTTGGGGCGGCCATTCACCCGCACGCGGTATTTGCGTAGCCATCCGGTCGAGGGCAGTTCCAGCTTGCGCTTGATGCCGCCATCATTGGTCAACAGCAGCAACCCTTCCGAGTTCAGGTCCAACCGCCCGACACTCATGACCCGGGGCATATCCTCGGGCAGTTTGTCAAAAATGGTCGCGCGTCCTTTTTCGTCACGTGTCGTTGTCACCAGACCGGAAGGCTTGTGATACAGCCACAGGCGCGAAGGTTCGGGTTCCGACACCGGTTTGCCATCGACGTTGATCTTGTCTTTGGCTGTGACGTTCAGTGCGGGGCTGTCGATGGTCTTGCCGTTTACACTCACACGACCTGCTTCGATCATGCGTTCAGCTTCGCGGCGCGAGGCAACGCCTGCGCGGGCAAGGACTTTGGCGATCCGGTCGCCGGGAGGAGGGGTTTTGGTCATCTGCAGCCCATAGCGCATCCCGGCCGCTTGCGAAAGACAGGTTTCTGATGCAGTCAGAGGCATGGTGTTCAGATCGCACATGGATAAGGCGTTGGTTGAAGCGCGCGCTGCGGCGGATCGCGGAGAGGTGCCTGTGGGCGCTGTCATTGCCGGCCCCGATGGATCGATCGTGGCCTCTGCGGGCAACCGAACACGAGAGCTGAACGATCCCACCGCCCATGCCGAAATACTGGCCCTGCGTGCTGCATGCGCCGCAGCCGGATCCGAACGTCTGCCCGATCACGACCTTTATGTGACGTTAGAGCCTTGCGCGATGTGCGCGGCTGCATTGGCCGCGGCGCGTATCCGGCGCATCTATTACGGGGCCGCCGATCCGAAATCAGGCGGCGTTGCCCATGGCGCGCGAGTTTTCACCCATACACAAGCACACCACGTGCCAGAGGTTTACGACGGCATCCGAGGGCAGGAGGCCGCCGAGCTTTTGAAGGAGTTTTTCGCGGCACGGCGTTGACCCTAGAGGGAAATGGCCTTCATCACCTCGGGTTCGATGACGTCGACCCCCGGCAACCCGTCGACCAGCGCCTGAGCCGATTGTTCGAGGATCGGGAAGGTCTTGTAATGGCAGGGAATCACGGTCTTGAAGTTAAAGTAACGCTTTGCCGCGTAAGCCGCGCCCTTCATATCCATTGTGAAATGGCCGCCTGCCGACAGGATCCCGATATCGGGTTTGTAGTAATCCCCCATCCAATCCATATCGGCCATGATGTCGGTATCGCCCGAGACATACAGCATGTGCCCTTCCGAGGCGATCATGAACCCGACCTCGCTGCCGCCGGTACGCAGCCCGTCAGGTGTAGAAAAGGTCGAGCTGTGCGAGGCTGGCACCATCGACACTTTGACGCTGTTCAGGTTCACGGTACCGCCCTTGTTGTACCCGATGGTTTCCAGCCCCTCGGACTCGCTCCAATACCCCATCAGGTCGTATTGTCCGACCACGGGGACGTTCAGGTGCTTGGCCAGCGATACGACATCGGCGACGTGATCGAAATGTGTATGCGTAAGAAGGATATGAGTCGCACCGTTTAGAGCGTCATCATGCTGTTCCTCCGACAAGACCGGGTTACCCGTCAGCCAGGGGTCGACCAGCAGAACCTGTCCGCCGGTTTCGATGCGGAAACTGCCGTGTCCCAGCCAAATGATAATCATGAATTCATCCTCCCAAAACAAACTGTTGGCATTAACTTAGCATCGGCTATGTAAAAGTTCATGGACTGGTTTCAGGAAATTGATGGCTATTGCGAGCGCTTGTCGCCCGCCTATTGGGCCGAACCGATAAACGCGGTGACAAACGCGGCGTTTCTGATTGCAGCATTTGTCATGTGGCTGCGTGTGCGCGGGCAGGGGATGCCGTTGGCGATGGTGCTGGTCGTCATTCTCGCCGCTATCGGGGTCGGCAGTTACCTGTTCCATACCCACGCGCAGGTCTGGGCCGCCATGGCGGATGTTCTGCCGATTTTGCTGTACATCCTGGTCTACATCTTCGCGATCAACCGGGACGTCTGGCACATGCGTCCGCTTGCGGCCGGGATCGTGACGGCGCTGTTCATTCCCTATGCCGCGGCGACGGTGCCCCTGTTTCAGTTGGTTCCGGGTTTGGGTGGGTCAGCAGCCTATGCCCCGGTGCCGCTGCTGATCTTGATCTATGCGTTTCTTTTGCGCCACCGGGTGCCGGACACCGCCCGTGGTCTGGCCATCGGGGCGATGATCCTGATCGCCTCGATCACCTTTCGTGCGCTGGATGAAGCCGTTTGCGGTCAGATCGCGTTTGGCACCCATTTCATGTGGCACATCCTGAACGCCATCATGCTGGGTTGGATGATCGAGGTGTATCGTAGGCACCTGACCCGCGCGGCTCAGGCCTGAAAGGCTGCGGCCAGTTCTGCGGGCAGGTCAAATTCAGACAGCACGCGTGCGCGGCCTTGATCCGACATCTTGCGCGCGGTTTTCTCGACGATGCTTTGGATTTTCTCGGCCGAGTGCTTTTCGGCGAACGGTGCGAAATACCATTTGAGGAAAACAAAGCAGATGACATCCTCCAGCGCCTGCACCTCGCCGTCACGCTTGATGCCCTGTTTGCGCAGCATCCGACCAGCAGATTCGATATCCTCGGCAGGGTAGCCGTTCTGTTCCATAAGCCCCATCACGACCTCGGCGTGGTGGACGCCCTGCGCCTTGCGCCAAGCCAGATATCCGGCACGACCTTCGGGGTATTCACTGCGCGCGAGCTTCCACCGCTCCACATGCTGACCTCGTGCGGCTATCTGCAACGGGTCAGAGGCGTCTGGGAACAACCTGTCCAACTCAGCGCTCATGCGCTGACCATAAAGCAGTTCAGCGGGCTGGCCGTCTTCGAGGTTGGGGTCGTGTGAGTTGGCCGCATCAATTGCGTCCAGAACAGCTTGCTTGCGCGCGTTCATCTTCCGCTCCGTTGGCTTGCCGGGTCTGCAGGGCAGGCCGGCGGGTTACTTGTGAACCACCGTAGCGATACGCCGCGCGGAACGCAGCAGGCAATTGCCGGGCCGGGGCATTTGGACCCGACCCGGTTTTTGCGGGCTAAATTACTTGCCCGGTTTGTTCTGATCCTGAGTA
This sequence comes from Ruegeria sp. Alg231-54, assembly GCF_900143525.1. GTDB lineage: Bacteria > Pseudomonadota > Alphaproteobacteria > Rhodobacterales > Rhodobacteraceae > Ruegeria. Next base: position 323,534 of record NZ_FREZ01000002.1, read on the forward strand.
ACAGGTTCCGACACCTGATCGGGGAAAATCAGGCTGCGGGTCAGGGTGTCCATGCTTGGGCCAAAGGCGCCCGCCTGAGCTTGCGCAGCAAGAACCGTAGTGGCCAGTACAAAGGCAGTCATGAACGTTTTCATCGTTTTTCTCCATATAAGGCTGTGCCGTGCCATATGAAATGAACAGTTCAGTTCAGTATTGCAAGATGTGAGGTGAACTAATCGGTTCATTTTTTTTACTTAGGGGTATTCAGAAATGAGTGATCGGACAGGATTTATGGACCTTTGCCATGCGCTCAAGGGTGGATCAGCGCCTTGGCGGTCTTGCGACCCGGCGACCAGACAGGTAAATGCCCCCTAACGCATATGAGGATATCCGATGTCGATTGACCAAAGCAACGCCGCCAAGGTGGCCAAACTGGCCCGGATCAAGGTCGAGGATGACGCGCTGCCTGCGCTGGCATCCGAATTCAACACCATCCTTGGCTTCATCGAACAACTCAACGAGGTTGATGTCGAAGGTGTCGAACCGATGGTTTCGGTCGAGCCGATGCGCCTAAAACGCCGCGAGGATGTGGTCACTGACGGCAACCAGCAAGACAAGGTACTGGCCAATGCCCCCGATGCGCGCGAAGGGTTTTTTGCTGTTCCCAAAGTTGTGGAGTAAGACATGAGCGATCTGAACAAATTGGGCCTGGCCGAAGCGCGCGACGCTCTGCGCGCTGGCGACGTAACCTCTGTCGAGCTGACCGAATCCTGCCTGAAGGCAATCGATGACGCCGACGCGCTGAACGCTTTTGTCCATAAAACGCCCGAAATCGCGCTGGAGCGCGCCAAGGCGGCGGATGAGCGGATCAAAGCAGGCGACGCGCCGTCGATGTGCGGCCTGCCGATCGGCATCAAGGATCTGTTCTGCACCAAAGGCGTACCCTCGCAGGCGGCTTCCAAAATCCTCGAAGGGTTCAAGCCCGAATACGAATCTACTGTGTCTCAGCAATTGGCAGATTCTGGCGCGGTGATGCTGGGCAAGCTGAACATGGACGAATTCGCCATGGGCTCGTCTAACGAAACTTCCGTGTACGGCAATGCGGTCAGCCCATGGCGCCGCGGCAATGACGATGCGCAGCTGACACCAGGTGGCTCATCCGGTGGGTCGGCCTCGGCCGTCGCGGCAGATCTTTGTCTGGCCGCCACCGGCACCGATACCGGCGGCTCGATCCGCCAGCCTGCTGCATTTGTTGGCATCACCGGCATCAAGCCGACCTATGGTCGTTGCTCGCGCTGGGGCATCGTGGCCTTTGCGTCTTCATTGGATCAGGCCGGGCCGATGACCAAGAACGTGCGTGACGCTGCGATTATGCTCGAGACCATGTGTGGTCATGACCCCAAGGATTCGACCAGCACCGAACTGGCCGTGCCGAATTTTGAGGCGATGCTGACCGGCGACATCAAAGGTAAGAAAATCGGTATCCCCAAGGAATACCGCATGGACGGTATGCCTGCAGAGATCGAAAGGCTCTGGGCCGAAGGCGCTGAGATGTTGAAAGCGGCAGGCGCCGAGATCGTCGACATTTCGCTGCCGCACACCAAGTATGCGCTGCCCGCATACTACGTGATTGCACCGGCCGAAGCGTCCTCGAACCTCGCGCGTTATGACGGTGTCCGCTATGGCCGCCGCGCCCAGCTGGCGCAGGGCGACGGCATCACTGAGATGTACGAAAAGACTCGCGCCGAAGGCTTTGGTCACGAAGTGCAGCGCCGGGTCATGATCGGCACTTATGTGCTGTCGGCAGGGTTCTATGACGCATATTACAACCGCGCCCGTAAGGTGCGGACCCTGATCAAGAAAGACTTCGAAGATGTCTTCGCCGCAGGGATCGACGCAATCCTGACGCCTGCTACCCCGTCGGCGTCCTTTGGTCTGGGCGAGATGACCGAGGCGGACCCGGTGCAGATGTACCTCAACGACGTCTTTACCGTGACAGTGAACCTTGCCGGTTTGCCCGGTATCTCGGTTCCCGCAGGTTTGGACCAACAGGGTTTGCCGCTGGGTCTGCAACTGATCGGCCGCCCGTGGGAAGAAGGCGATTTGCTGAACACAGCTTATGCGTTGGAAAGTGCCGCCGGATTTGTGGCCAAGCCGGGCAAATGGTGGTAATCCTCGGATCAGGCAAGACCAGCTAAAACGGAGCAGCTGAATGCGCTTTACGCTTCTGATCCCCGCAATCGGACTTGTGGCCGCCTGCAACACGGTGGCCCCGGTCCAGGGTACTGGATTTAACACGCCTCAATATCAGGCACAGCGCGAGGCCGCGCTGGCCGGGCCGGGCTACACCGGCAACCCATTGACCGGCCCTGCTGAAGTTTCAGAACAACAACTGGGCGCACCCGGCAGCACCCCAACCGGGGATAACGCGGATATCGCGTCGGCAACGGCGGCTGCATTGGCCAACACGTCGGGGCAAAGCACGTTGACGCAAGTCCCGCTGTCTGCCGCCAGTAACAATGCGATCTCCGACGAACAGGATTTCGCGGCTGTATCAGGACGTCGCACGATCGAAAACGACGCGGCCCTGATTCAACAGAACCGCCAGACCTACGAAGTTGTCACCCCGACTGCTGTTCCGCAGCGCGGATCGGACGGCCAGCCCAATATCGTACAATACGCTCTAAGCACCTCGAATCCAGTTGGTACACAGCTTTACAGCCGCGCTGGTTTCAATCTTGAGGCCAAGGCGCAGCGGAATTGCGCCAAGTTCCCGTCGCCTGACCAAGCTCAGATCGAGTTTCTGGCCAATGGTGGCCCTCAGCGTGATCGCAACGGGCTGGACCCGGATGGCGACGGATACGCTTGTGGCTGGGATCCCAGTGCCTTCCGCAGCGCCGTCAACAACTGACGCATTGGCGCCGATCTGGCACCCATCGCCCAATTTCGGGCCGCGTAGGGACGGGTTGAAGCCGTCCCTGATCGTTTTGCACTATACGGCTATGAACAACGCGCAAGAAGCGCTGGACAGGTTATGCGACCCCGACCACGAAGTGTCGGCGCATTACCTGATTGGTGGTGACGGAACGCTCTGGCAGTTGGTGCGGGAAGAGGACCGCGCCTGGCACGCAGGGGCGGGCGAGTGGCACGGTCAGAGCGACATTAACTCCCGTTCGATTGGTATCGAATTGGATAACACCGGCAAACACCCGTTCTCAGAACCGCAAATGCAACGGTTAGAGAAGATGTTGCATAAGATTATGCACCGTTGGACCATCCAGCCAAACGGCGTTATCGGCCATTCCGACATGGCACCCGGGCGAAAATTCGATCCGGGCCCACGATTTGACTGGCTGCGCCTCGAGCGCAACGCGCTGGCCGCACCGCGCGAACAAGGCGATGGTCGACAAGATGCCCCACAGGACCGATTTCGTACCCTGGCTCAAGCGGCCGGATTCAGTGCTGAAGTAGACGACGAAACCCTGCTGAGTGCCGTTCGTTTGCGATATCGCCCCTGGGGCAAAGGGCCATTGCGGCCAGCCGACTTCGCGCCCTTGACCCCACAATCCTGATCCGCTCTTCATCTGGCAAAAATACCCCGGGGTTGAATTGGCCGCAGGCCAAGAAGGGGCTGGCCCCTTCGCGCGCTCTCCACTCTTGACGCGGCTTGACACAAGGCATACCCACCGCTTGCGCGGAGGGCCGGATGGCCGCTGGGGTCGCAAGGCCCGAGAGGAAAGTCCGGACTCCACAAGACAACGGTGCCGGGTAACGCCCGGGCGGGGTAACCCGACGGAAAGCGCCACAGAAATCAGACCGCCCCGGATTTCGGTCAGGGGTAAGGGTGAAACGGTGGGGTAAGAGCCCACCGCGCCGCTGGCAACAGTGGCGGCACGGCAAGCCCCACCGGGAGCAATGCCAAATAGGGTCCCCGCGCGGGCCGGTCGGCGTCAGTCGATACCGCCGCTAGGCACGTCCTGGCCAAGAGGGACCGGGTTGGCAGCTTGAGCCGCGCAGCAATGCGCGGCCTAGAGGAATGGTCATCGAAGGGGGCAACCCCGGAACAAGATCCGGCTTACAGGCCCTCCGCGCATAACTCTGTTCACTTACCGGGCGGCGTATAAGCCCCGGTCAGTTTGGCGGCCTTCTTGGTAATGGCGGCAAAATCCTTCGCCTTCCAGGCGCGTACTGTTTCGACGTTTGATACTGCACCCGAGGCCGCAACGGCCATTCCAATTGCTACTGCGTCAGTGCCATCCGGAACTTCACTTACGACCACCACGTCATTTTCGCCGGTCGTCATGTAAAAAGCCAAAAGCTTGCCGCCGACTTTTTTCAACAACGCCCGGACGGCCGCCGTGCGGTCTGCAGGCTTCTTCAGCATTCCTTTGACGCCATCCTGCGAGTAGGTCGCATAAGTGATGAAAATAGGCATAAGTCTTCTCCTTGTTTCAATGGTTTGGAACGCTGAAATTGGCCGGTTCCGCGGCCTGAAAACGGGACTTAAAAAATGCTCATAAGGGCGTCCAGAACGATCCAGAAACCCACTGCGATCAGCCCAAGACCGGTCAGGGTGGGCAACCATCGTGCACCCGGCAGCAGCTTTTCCAAAGCCACGTAAATGGCGATTCCGGCAATCCAGTACAGGTTCATGATCCCGCCGACGAACAGCAGCGCCATCAAGGCCCAGCAACAGCCCAGACAGTACAGCCCATGCAAAGCACCAATTCGGAACGCACCAAACGCACCGGGTTTGTGATGATCGGCGATGAATCGGGCAGGGCTTTGACAATGCCGCAGACAGGCGGACTTGAGGTCCGACAACTGATACGCGCCCGCCGCAATCAGGACGCAGCCAGCAAATGTTTTGGACCGGATTGTCATCATTGGACCATCGGACAGCCCGATGCTTTCCAGCCCCCATTGCAATCCCGTCGCGGCAAGGCTGAATAAAGCCCAGGCGATCAGGTAGCCTGCGAGAAAGCAAAAGCTGAACTTCGCGGCCTTGTCACGTTCGGGTCCCGCACGCTTTATCGCCGAATACAGCAAGACCGCAGGTGCGGCGCTGGGGGTCATCATCGCGATCATCATGACCCACCACATCAGAAAGATCAGGATTACGTATTGCAGGCCCCAACTGGGCGCTTCACCCATTTGCATGGGCTCTCCGATCGGACCCGCCATCGTGGTCATTTCGGTGGCCGTCATGTTCATGCCGATCCCGGCGATGGTGTACCAGGCTGCAACCAGAACGATCAGCGACACACCGGCCAGCACGATGACCCGCTCACGCCGCATAAGCCGCTCAACCGCCCCGGTGCGGGGCGGTGTGGGATGGGATGTCATGATGACCCCCGGATCAGGCGCCCAGGACACCGTGGCCCGAAATGTTCAGGTGGGCCAGATGAGCGTGTGTCGCGTCAAAGGTCAGGCTAATTTCGCCGCCATGTGTCTTGGCCGAGCCCGAGGCAGCTTCGGCGTGTCGGTATTCAAACCCGTTTGGCAGCTGAATTGACGCCCGGTGCGCCGCACCCGAAACGATATGCGGAATCGGGCTGACTTCGACATCGAAGACGCCGTTCACCTTTGCAAACCCGGTGCGCTCGTCGCGGTCCCAGTTCAGTTCGATGGGCACGAAAAGCGTTTCATGTTTGGTCGGGGCCATCGCGCTGTAAACATACCAGAAGGTTGCCATTTCATCAGTATCTTCACCGGTCATGATGGCTTGCAGGGCCGCGCGCTGATCGGCGCTGGCGCTGGCATCTATGATCAGTTGCATCTGACCGTTGCCCTCATGGATCGGGCCGGGCCAATAGTACACCCCAGCCGCCCTCACGCCCGCCAGATCTGTGTCCCCATAGTGACCGCTTTCGATGTCGAATACGACGACGGCCTCGCAATTGCCATGTGTCGGAAGTACGCTGAACTGGCAAGGACAACCGAAGTTGCAGTTACAATTGGCCAGCTCTTCGCCCTTAATAGTCCATTCAGTCATGATGCCCCCTAAACAAATTCAATCGTGCAAACCCTGCTTGCACGGTTGCTTACCTGTTCATGGTGCCTCGAAGATCGAGCCGGAAATTGGCTTCTTTGGATTGTTGATGGCGCGGTACTATCACAAATTCGAATTTCTGACAAATTAGACATGCACTTGTGCGGGAATACGCCTGTTACATGTTCACTTGCTGAAACGAAGCCACCATTGGTCAGCTTTGCGCTAGCGTTAGGGCATCTGCCTGATCTGTGGATTTTTGAGTCGCAGATTCCTGCTATTTTGCAAAAATACATTTTGAATATTGGGAGGATTGTTATGAGTTTCATGAAGGCACTGGCTTCGGTCGCAGTTGGATTTGCCGCCGCAAAAGGCATGGAAAAATACAAGCAGATGGGTGGAATGGCCGGTCTGCAGGACATGATGCAGGGCGCCAGGGGGGGGGCTTTGGCATGGATCAACTGGGCAAGATGGCAGAACAGTTCGGGATGCCGGGGGGTGCCGGTGGGCTGCAAGAGATAATTGGAAAGCTTGGCATGGCCAATCCGGCCGGGGCCGCAGGTCTTGGTGGGCTGATGAATGCCATGCAGGGGGCAGCAAAGTCAGGCAGCCAGCAGACCGCCGACATGATGGATACGGTATTCAAAGGCACACCCGGGGGCGCGGCGATGGAGGAGCAGGCCAAGCTGATGCTGCGCGCGATGATCCAGGCAGCAAAGGCGGACGGAGAGCTAGATGAGCAAGAGAAGGAAACCATTCTGGGCGAATTGGGTGATGACATCAGCGATGAAGAACGCGCCTTTGTCCAGGATCAGTTGAATGGCCCGATTGATGTGATCGGCCTGGCTGCTGATTCCGGTGCGCCATTGAAAGCGCAGGTCTATGCCACGTCTCTGGCGGCGATTCGTCTGGATAACCAGCGCGAGGCCTCTTACCTTGTTCAACTGGCCACTGCGCTGGGTTTATCTGATGCCGAACGCGACCAGATTCACACGTATATGGGCGCGCCGACACTTTCGACCTAGGCCTGATCCCTGATCAGCCGATCATGTGCCCAATTGCCCTTGACACGAGCCGTGCAAGGCGTAAAAGCGCACGCTCATAGGAATTCAACCGAAAGGCCCCTGCCTTTTCGGACGCAGGAGATAACCATGGCGAAGCCGACGACAATCAAGATCCGTCTGAACTCGACCGCGGGCACGGGCCACTTCTACGTGACCAAAAAGAACGCTCGCACCATGACCGAGAAAATGACCGTTCGTAAATACGATCCGGTTGTTCGGAAACATGTCGAGTACAAGGAAGGCAAGATTAAGTAATCTGCCGTCCAACTTGGACAGAGTTGAAAAGGGTTTCGCTGTTGCGGAACCCTTTTTCTTTGTGCTTGCGGCTGGGTGAAATGCCCGGGATCGGGAATTGGCCGTTGCAGTGACGCATCAGCGTAACGGCCATTCGGTTGGGCGCTGGGTTGCTTTTTGGAAGCCCTTGGCCATACGCTTCAGCAAATCGTTCCAAAATGTTGGTCGCCATGAAAAAAATCTTGTTATCCACAATTGCCGTATTCGCCCTTGCGGCTTGTGAAGACCCCTATAACCGCTCGGGTGTTGGCTTCACGGGCATCGATGGTGAGCCGCGGACCCTATCGGATGTTCCGGGTGCGGTCTCGTTCCTTCCCGACGCCACGAATATTCCGGCGGAATTGGCTTTATTGCCATCCATCCCGGTCGTAACGGATCAGACCGAGGCGGAAAAAGTAGCCCGAGTCGCGATCGACAATGGCGGACGCAGCGACACAAACTCAGTCGTTCTGACCGGTTCGGATATGAACCTGTTCTTAAGCACCGTCAGCGTGAACGGCACTTTGTTCGGAGTGCTTAGGACCGAAAACAACAGCACCCGTGTGGACAACAACGTCGGCGCAGCCTTTGGCCAAAATGCCGAACAGTTTACCGGGTGCCTGCCTGCGGGTGACGTGTTCCGCAAGGGGTCGTCGTCGCGCAGTTCGGGTTTTGCGGTTGCTCTGAACTGCAACTGATCGAACCAAAAAGATACAACTATAGAAAGCCTCCACCGTGTTGGTGGGGGCTTTTTTTGTTCTTAACGCGCAGCCTGTTTGCCATCTCGGACGGGATGCCATGCAGCGAGGCAAGCAAAAAAGGCGGGCCAATCTGGCCCGCCTTTGAAACCGAGTTCCGTCTGTCTTATTCGCGGTTGCCGAACAACTGCAGCAGGAACATGAACATGTTGATAAAGTCCAGATACAGGCTCAGCGCGCCCATGATTGCGGCTTTACCCAACCACTCCTGGTCGCCCGAATGGGCCATCTGCAGGTAGGTGGTTTTGATCTTCTGGGTGTCATAGGCGGTCAGACCAGCAAAAATCAGAACGCCGATCACCGAGATCGCGTACATCATCGCGGGTGACTGCAGGAAGATGTTTACAACCATCGCCACGATCAGGCCAATAAGACCCATGATCAGGAATGTACCCATTCCAGACAAGTCTTTCTTGGTGACGTAGCCGTACAAGGACAGTCCTGCGAAAGCGATCGACGTGATCAGGAACACCTGAATGATCGACATGCCGGTAAAGGCAATGAAAATCCAGCTGATCGACAGGCCCATCACCGCTGCGAATGCATAGAACACCAGCTGTGCAGCTGCGGCGGACAAGCGGTTGATACCGGCGCTAAAGCCAAAGATGAACGCCAGCGGTGCAAACATGATTACCCAGCGCAGAGGCGAGGTATAGATCGCGGCACCCAGCGACGTCAGATAGGTGCCCGAGCTGATTTGCCCGGCTGCGGCCGATGGGTCGGTTGTGGTTGCAAGCCCGGAAATGGCCCAGGCCGCCATGAATGTAATCAGCATGCCCACAGACATCGTGCCGTAGACTTTGTTCATATGGGCGCGTAGGCCCTCGTCAATCTGGGCAGCGCGCGCACCGGTCGCAGTCCGGATCGTGTCAAATTGTGCCATTAAGGGTCTCCCTTTGCATATTTCTTGTCGGACCAATGAAATTGGCACCGTTCCCCGCAAATATCGGCAAGTGCGGGCTGTGTTTCAAGGGTTTAACGCCCGAAACTGGCTAAAACACGCAACAAAAATGGCAGCCCGACGGTTCGCGCTGCCATTCACCGAGAAAAGGTGCAGTGTCGAATCACTTTTGCCAGAAATCCGGCGCATCCCAAATGGATCGTGACGCCTCGACTTCGGCCTGTTTGCGTGTGATGCCGATGTCTTCCAGAGCGCGATCATCAAGTCTGGCAAGCGTTTGGCGCTGGCGCAGAAGAGACAGCGAGTCCAGAAGTGAGGACAACAAAGAGCGACGCTGCGGTTTGCAGTGCTGTTTGATTGCAATTTGGGTCATATTTATTGTCCTTTCTCTGTTTTCTGATGGTTTATCGTCTTTCCATCAACTTCCTTGATTTATATGGCGCAACATGTCACATTTTGAAAATGAATATTTATGAAGAGATACATAAGGATTTGTGAACATGCGAAATCTGGATATCACCACGCTTCGTTCCTTCGTTGCCGTTGCTGACCAGGGTGGCGTCACACGGGCCGCCGGATTTCTGCATCTGACGCAATCCGCCGTGTCAATGCAGTTGAAGCGGTTGGAAGAGCTGCTGGGTCTTGAATTGTTGGACCGTAGTGGGCGCACAATTGCGTTGACGGCATCTGGCGAACAATTGCTAGCCTATGCCCGGCGCATGATTGCACTGAATGACGAAGTAATCTCAAAGCTCACGGATCAGGCCTATGAAGGCGAGGTTGTTCTGGGCGTTCCACATGACATCGTTTACCCGGCTATCCCGCGGGTCTTGCAGCGTTTCAATGCTGACTTCCCGCGGGTTCGGGTGCAGCTTATTTCGTCATATTCCCTTCAGCTGAAAGAAATGTTCAAACGCGGCGAGTGCGATTTGATCCTGACAACCGAAGCATCAGCCAGTGATGGATCTGAGACCGTCGCTGAGTTGCCCTTGCGGTGGATTGGGGCGCCGGGCGGGTCAGCATGGCGCAAGAATCCGATTCCATTGGCCGTTGGGCGGCGGTGCGCGTTTCGACCCCAGATGATCTCGGCCCTCGATGCGGAAGGTATCCCGTGGGAATTGTCAGTCGAAACAGAAAACGACCGCACGATCGAGGCGACTGTCAGCGCGGATCTGGCTGTTCACGCCATGCTGGACGGGACCGAACCCGCACATCTTGAACAGATCGATACCGGAGGGGCATTGCCGGAACTGCCGGCCCATATGATCAACCTGTATGGGGGCGAGACCGGGCGCGGCGCCGTCGTCGAAGCGCTGGCCGCGCTGGTGCGTCAGAATTTTCGTATGCTGGGCAGTGCCCCGCTCAAAGCCGTCGTGGGGTAAGCGCCCGTCAGGGAGTAATAACCACTTTGCCGGTGGCCACGCGATCGCGCAGCAACTGCATGCCTTTGTCGGCCTCGGCCAACGGAAGAACGTGGCTGATATGCGGCTTGATCCGCCCCTCGGCGAGCCAGCCGAACAACGTGTCAAAGCTGTCCTGTACAATCTGCGGTCGGAATCTCAGATAGCCGCCGATGTAAAACCCAATCACTGTCAGGTTTTTCACCAACAGATGGTTGGCCGGAATTTGGGGAACGTCGCCGCCCGCAAACCCGATGGGTAACAGACGACCTTCGGGGTTGGTTGCCCGGAACGCGGCTTTGAAGACATCCCCTCCGACAGCGTCATAGACGACATCCGCGCCGCCCAGATCCTTGACGCGTGCGCGTAGGTCTTCCGAGGCGTCGATCAGGTGATCCGCACCAGCCGCGCGGGCCACATCCAGTTTTTCCTGCCCGCGCGCATGGGCAATTACCGTCGCGCCCATCAGCTTGCCGATTTCGACGGCGGTAAGTCCAACCCCACCTGCGGCACCGGTTACCAAAAGGGTCTCGCCCGGCCGCAGATGCGCCCGGTGATCCAGGGCGATGTGGCTTGTGCCGTAAGCGATCTGAATGGCCGCTGCATTTTCAAAGCTAATTGCGTCGGGCAGGGGTATCGCACGGCTCGCATCAAAAACGCCATATTCCGCCAGCCCACCCTGACCGGAATATACGGCCACGCGGTCCCCGACATTCAGGCGCGTAACACCGTTACCCAGCTTGTCGACAACGCCCGCAACTTCCATACCCAGCGTGAATGGAGCCTCGGGCGTGTCCTGATACGTACCCTTCTGCATTAGCAGGTCGGCAAAATTCAGTCCGCAGGCCTTGATCGCGATGCGCACTTGCCCTGTGCCGGGTTCGGGAAGGTCAATTTCAGCCAATTGGGCCGCGCTTCCCTGGGATTGAATCGTGAATGCCTGCATGATCGCGCTCCGTAATTTTGAGGCATAGATTCTTTTCAGCCAGGGTTTGTCAATCATTTCTCCGGGCGCATCGGTTGCATTCGGCTTTCCGACAGCGGGTGCAGTACGCATCGAAGCGTCAAAAACACACAACCTTAAATCTTTGTGACGGGAAACGGATTCAACCTTCTTGAAAAATTACCCAAATGCGGCAATATTGCGCTATGGTGCTGTTTTGGGGGTATGTTCCAAATTAGGGAGTGGTTAAGTGCGACTCGCTAGTGTTGCGATAACAAGCAACGCGCGCCCCTAGTAGTTGTGTGTAAAAGAGGAGAATACCAATGACCCATCACGTCGATGTCCATGTGGGCAAGCGCGTCCGGCATCGCCGCTGGCTGATTGGCATGACCCAGCAGCAGTTGGCGCAGCAAGTTGGTATTAAGTTTCAACAAATTCAAAAGTATGAAACTGGGGCCAACCGGATCAGCGCGTCTCGACTGTGGGACATTGCCGAGGCATTGGACGTTCCCGTCAGCTTTTTCTTTGAAGGTCTGGAAGAGGCCGAAAAAGAAACATCAGGCAAAAAGTCGGTTCCTGCCGATCTGATGGGGGACAAGGAAGCGCTGGACCTCGTGCGGTCCTATTACGCGATTCCCGAAAACCAACGTCGCCGCCTTTTTGAGCTGGCGCGGGTTCTTAGCGACGTCGCATAAATTAGCGGGTTGACTTCAAACCGTGCGCGCCTCACGGGTTACGCATGCAAGAGACCTCTCTAAGCGATCTGGAAGTTGCCGAAGAAATGGCCGACGCGGCGCGTGCGGCCATTCTTCCGTATTTCCGGCAAACTAATCTGGACACCACGAACAAACTGGATGATGGGTTTGACCCCGTCACTATAGCCGACCGAAACGCTGAAAAGGCGATGCGCGCGATTCTGGCACGCCATCGGCCCGAAGATGGCATTTTTGGCGAAGAGTTCGGTCGCGAAGAAGGCTCCAGCGGCCGGACTTGGGTTCTGGACCCCATCGACGGTACCCGCGGTTTTATCAGCGGTACTCCGACTTGGGGGGTTCTGATTGCTCTCAGCACAACTGACGGCCCGATTATGGGGGTGATCGACCAACCCTATATCGGCGAACGGTTTGTGGGTTCGGCGGATATCGCGCAGGTCACCGGCCCATCTGGAACGACACCGTTGAAGACACGCTCGACATCCGCTTTGGATCAGGCGGTTGTTTTTACGACTTTCCCAGAGGTTGGCACACCTGAGGACCGCGCAGGGTTCGAAGCGGTGGCCCGGCAAGCAAAGTTGACCCGTTATGGCATGGATTGTTATGCCTATGCGCTGGTGGCGGCGGGGCAGGTTGATCTGGTGATCGAATCCAGCCTGAACGCCTATGACATTCAGGCCCCCATTGCAGTGATCGAGGCTGCTGGTGGGGTTGTGACTGACTGGCGGGGCGGTCCGGCCCATAATGGCGGGCGGGCTCTGGCGGCGGCGAATCCCGAACTGCACGCGGTCGCACTGGAAATCCTGCGCAACTATTGAAACTGGTTGCCGCAATTTGGCCGGTCGGGTAGGTTCTACGCGGCTGGTTCTTATGCCCGTTTTCCGCCAGCCTTTGCACTTCTTGCATGAGACGGGCTGTTGCAGGAGGGCGAATTGACCGAAATCCTTATCAAAAATGCAGATACCATTCTGACGATGGATGACGCGCGGCATGAGTTGTCGGGCGCAGACATTCTGATCGTGGGGGGGCAGATCGCGCAGATCGCCCACAACTTGCAAACCGACGGTGAGATCCACGATGCTGCGGGTTGTGTTGTGACGCCCGGGCTGGTGAATACCCATCACCATCTGTACCAAACCCTGACGCGGGCTGTGCCGGGCGGGCAGGATGCACTGCTGTTCGGATGGTTGCAGACACTCTATCCGATCTGGTCCCGTTTCGGCCCTGAAGAGATGTTTGTGTCGGCTCAGATTGGCCTGGCTGAATTGGCTCTGTCGGGCTGTACGCTCAGCTCTGACCACCTTTACCTTTACCCCAACGGCGCGCGCCTGGACGATACGATCGCTGCCGCCGCCGAAATTGGTCTGCGATTCCATCCGACCCGCGGCGCAATGAGCATCGGGGAAAGCGACGGCGGCTTGCCGCCAGATGCATTGGTCGAGGTGGAATCCGATATCCTCGACGACATGATCCGCGTGGTTGACGCGTTTCATGATCCATCCGATGGGGCGATGTGCCGGGTAGGGTTGGCACCTTGCTCCCCGTTTTCCGTCAGCAGAGACCTGATGCGCGACACGGCAATCCTTGCGCGCGACAAGGGTGTGATGCTGCACACTCATTTGGCGGAAAATGATGAGGATATAGCGTATTCGCAGGCGCAGTTCGGGTGCCGCCCTGGTCAATATGCCGAAGATCTGGGTTGGACCGGATCAGACGTCTGGCACGCGCATTGCGTGAAACTGGACGGGGCCGAGATTGATCTGTTCGCCAGAACCCAAACGGGTGTGGCGCATTGCCCGTGCTCAAACTGCCGCTTGGGGTCCGGTATCGCACCGGTTCGAACCATGCGTGATCACGGGGTTCCGGTGGGTCTGGGCGCCGACGGTTCGGCCAGCAACGATAACGGCAGTCTGATCCTCGAGGCCCGACAGGCCATGCTGCTGCAGCGCGTTGCCAATGGCGCGGATGCGATGTCGTCACGCGAAGCGTTGGAAATCGCGACACGCGGCGGGGCAGACGTGCTGAACCGCCCTGATTGTGGTCGGCTAGAGCCCGGCAAGCGCGCTGACATCGCCATATGGGACACGCGTGGTATCGAAAGTGCAGGCAGCTGGGACCCGGCCGCATTGCTGTTGGCCGGACCGATGAAGGTGAAACACCTGTTTGTTGAAGGCCGCCAGATCGTGCGCGACGGGCATGTCACGACGTTGGACCTGCCGCGCGTGATCGAACGGCAGACCCAATTGGCCCGCACTTTGCAGGCTTAGGAAGACACGCGGCGACCGGCGATCCAAACCTCAGCAATCGCCCGGTCGTCGCCCATCATGATCGTAGGAAAGATCGCCTCCCACAGATCATCGGCGCAGGCTTCACGCTGGGCAATTGCGGGGGTTGAGGCGAGGTCAAGAACGACCAGATCAGCCTCCATCCCCGGTGCGACATTGCCAATGCAATCATCCATCCGCAGCGTACGGGCCGAGCCAACCGTGCCCAGCCACAGCAGTTGTGCCGCGTGCAGCGGCGAGCCGCGCAGCTGCCCGATTTCATAGGCCGAGGCCATCGTGTGCAGCATTGAAAAGCTCGACCCGCCACCAGTATCTGTTGCCAGACCAACCCGGTGCCCTTCGCCCATCAGCCCGTCCATGTCGAACAAGCCGGATCCGATAAACGTGTTCGAGGTCGGGCAATGGATCAGCGAGGCGTCAACCTCGCGCAGCCGGTCACGTTCGCGCGATTCCAGATGGATGACATGGCCGTAAACGCCATGTGAGCCCAGCAGTCCGAACTTTTCATAGGTATCCAAATAGTCCCGCGCATCAGGGAAAAGCTCACGAACCCATGAGATTTCGTCTGTCTGCTCGCTCAGGTGTGTTTGCATCAGGCAATGCGGGTGTTCGGCCCACAGTGCGCCCATCGCCTCAAGCTGTTCGGGCGTGGATGTGGGCGAGAACCGTGGTGTGATGGCGTAGGATATCCGGTCGACACCGTGCCATTTCTCAAGCAGCGCCTGCGATTGATCATATGCCGTCTGCGGGGTATCCCGCAGCCCTTCGGGCGCGTTGCGATCCATGCAGGTTTTGCCTGCCACCACACGCTGCCGGCGTTGCTGGGCGGCTGTGAAGAATGCGTCGACGCTTTCGGGGTGGATGGTGCAGAAACTGCACATTGTCGTGGTACCGTGCGACGCCGTCAGATCCAAATAACGGTTGGCGATCTCGGCTGCATAGTCGGGATTCCCGAACTTCATTTCCTCGGGGAAAGTATATGTGTTCAGCCAGTCGATCAGGCGCTTGCCCCAGCTGGCGATCATCGCGGTCTGTGGGTAATGGACATGCGCATCCACAAAGCCAGCCATGATCACGTGTTGACCGTGGTTTACAACTTCGGCATCGCGGTTCGCGGATATCAAGCTGTCGGCCTCGCCGACTGCAGATATGCGGCCGTCTTCGATCAGGGCCGCTTCGCTGATTGTCACAGCCTCTGTCGGCTCACTTTCAAATGGTGATCCGTTGAAGCTCAGGACACGCCCTTTCAGCAGCGTTTTTTGCGCCATTTCCGTTCATCTCCGCCTGTATGGGACTGCGAAACAGCATAGTGGGGCGAAACTTGTCGGTAAATCGGCTCATTGTCATTGTTTTCCGGTAGCTGCTTCTTCTAATTAGGGGTCAATGCGCGAACCAACCGGGGGCAGACATGACGACAGGCTATGATGAACCCGTAATCGATTCCGCAAGCGACGATGACGCCTATGCGCTGGATCGCCGGATGGTTGCCGCGATCCTGTATGCGGTTGATGTGGAAGATCGCGACAAGCTGATCGAGCTGATGGAGCCGCTGCACCCTGCGGACATTGCTGACCTCCTTGAACAGATTAATCCCTATGACCGTGGGCGTTTGATCCGTCTTTACGACAAGGAATTTGACGGCGATATCTTATCCGAACTGGATGAGTCCGTCCGCGAAGACGTTATCAGTGTCCTGCGCCCCGATGTTCTGGCCGACGCCGTGCGGGAAATGGAGAGCGATGACGTCGTCGACCTGCTGGAAGACCTTGAAGAGCCCCAGCAAGAAGCCATTCTGGGCGCATTGGAAGATTCCGAGCGGATTGCCGCGGAGCAGGCGCTGTCCTATCCGGAAAACTCAGCCGGTCGCCTCATGCAGCGCGAGGTGGTTATGTCGCCCGAGCATTGGACAGTGGGGCAGACCATCGATTTCATGCGCGCCAATGATGACTTGCCGGAACAGTTCTATCACGTTGTTCTGGTTGATCCGCGGCTCAAACCGGTGGCACAGGTCACGCTGGGCAAGCTGATGGCAACCCGACGCGAGGTGCCGTTGCACGACATCGCCGAAGAGGAATTTCACACCATCCCCGTCGATCAGGACGAAGAAGATGTGGCCTACGCCTTTAACCAGTACCACCTGATTTCCGCCCCGGTGGTCGATGCCGATGGGCGTTTGGTCGGCGTGATTACCATTGATGACGCCATGGTTGTTCTGGACGAAGAATACGAAGAGGACATGTTACGCCTTGCCGGTGTCAGCGACGAAAGCTCGCTGTCCGACAGTGTCGCTGCAACCAGTAGGCGGCGCTTGCCGTGGCTGGCCGTCAACCTGTGTACCGCAATATGTGCGTCACTGGTCATCTCGCAGTTCGAAGCGGCGATCAATCAGTTGGTGGCACTGGCAATCCTGATGCCGATCGTTGCCTCGATGGGCGGTAATGCCGGGACGCAGTCGCTGACGGTTGCGGTGCGGGCGCTTGCAACGCGCGACCTGACCGGATCGAACGTGGCGCGCGTTATCCGGCGAGAATTGCTTGTGGGTGTGCTCAATGGTCTGTGCTTTGCGACCATTTTGGGGACTGTCGGCATGATGTGGTTCGATTCACCCTTGCTGGGTGTCGTGATCGGCTCGGCCTTGGTCGTGAATATGGCGATAGCAGGCTTTGCAGGTACGGTAGTACCGGTTGTGCTGGATCGTCTGGGCATTGACCCGGCACTGGCATCGGGAACCTTTGTAACGACCACAACAGACGTCATGGGGTTCTTCATCTTTCTTGGGCTTGCCAGCGTGGTGCTTCTGTGACCGATCTGACTGAAATCAAGGCTGCCGCGCGCAAGGCGGCTTTTACGCGCCGCAAGGTCGCGTTTGATGCGCGTTTGCCGGGGGCGGCCGGGCGATTGTCCGAAGTGCTCGCGGGACATCGCGGCGTCCCGATGTCGGGGTACATGCCGATCCGCACCGAAATTGATCCTTTGCCCGCCATGGCCGAGGCTGCAGCTTATGGCCCGGTCGGTGTGCCGGTCATTCAGGCCGCCGGGCAGGCGTTGCGATTTTCGCGCTGGACGCCCGAGGGCGTGCTAAAGGACGGCCCCTTCGGCGCCAAGGTTCCCGAGATTGACGAATATTTTGACCCCGAAATTCTTGTGGTGCCGCTAGTTGCTTTTGACGCGCAAGGTGGAAGGCTGGGATATGGCGGCGGCTTTTATGACCGCACGCTGGAGGGATTGCGCGCCAAGCGCCCAACGCTGGCCATCGGCTTCGCCTTTGACGCACAAGAGGCCGAGGGGCTGCCGTTGGAACCCACGGATCAGCCGTTGGATATGGTCATCACTGAAAGCCGGGTACTGACGTTTCTGGCCTGACCGCCTCAGGTCGGGCTGTTTTCGCGAAAGTACTCCCACGCGTCCACTTCTGTGCCATCGGGCAGGATGCAGATGCCGATCTGGCCGCCGTCGCCATCGCGGATCTCGTAACGATTGCCGCTTTCAACGCAAAAAGTTGCCGCCGGGTTCGCTAACTGGGTGGATGAGCCGTTTGAAGCAGGCTGGTCGCAGGCCGAAAGCGTGGTCAGGCTGGCGGCGGTCAAAAGGGCAAGGCGCATCGGAATTCTCCTGCACAAAGTGTTTTGGCGGTTTATTCTGGCAGCATAACCACTTGTGCTTGAGAGATACCACACTTAGGACAGTTCGAATGAGGATACTTTTTCTGGGTGACGTGATGGGCCGCGCTGGACGCGCGGCCATTCAGCAACATTTGCCGCGTCTGCGCGACGAATGGCGGTTGGATTTTGTCGTGGTCAATGGCGAGAACGCATCAAACGGGATGGGTCTGACCGGGGATCACGCCAAGCTGCTGCTGGATGCCGGGGCCGATTGCCTGACACTGGGCGATCACGCGTTCGACCAGAAGGACATGTTGCAATTCATCGAAAGCGAACCCCGTATCGTGCGCCCGGTAAACTTTGCCAAAGGAGCGCCAGGCCGGGGGCACCGGTTGTACACTGCGCCCGGTGGGCGCAAGGTTCTGGTGATTCAGGTGTTGGGGCAGGTCTTCATGAAACGCCCCTTCGACGATCCGTTTTCGGCGATTGAACCGGTCCTGAAATCGCACCCGCGTGGCGGACAGGCGCAGGCTGTGATCGTTGATATGCATTGCGAGGCCACATCCGAAAAGATGGCCATGGGCCACTATTGCGACAAACGCGCCAGCCTTGTTGTGGGCACGCATACGCATGTGCCGACTGCTGACGCGCAAATCCTGCCGGGTGGCACGGCCTATCTGACGGATGCGGGCATGTGCGGCGATTATGACTCGGTCATCGGCATGGATAAGCTGGAACCGATGCGTCGGTTTATCACCGGTATGCCCAAAGCCCGGTTCACTCCGTCCAATGGTGAGGCCACGCTGAGCGGTGTGTTCGTTGAAACCGACGACCGGGATGGTCAGGCGAAATCTGTTCAAATGGTGCGCGTTGGCGGGCGGCTACAGCAAGCTGGCCCACAGTAAGGGCACGTCAGGCTTGCTCTGTCGCGCGCAATGCGTGAAACTGCCTGACGGGCGCGTAAGCCAGGCCAGGGTTCGGACAGAATACCAAGAATGCAATTCCTTCAACTGACAGAAATGGGAAGCGCGATACTGGCGCTGTTGGTCGTTGCAGGCATGTTCATCATGTTTCTGCGCGAATCCTACCCGACTGAAGTGGTCGCAATCGGTGGTGTGGCCGTGATGCTGGTGACGGGCATTCTGCCCTATCAAAGCGCACTTGCCGTTCTGTCAAATCCGGCCCCTTGGACGATTGCCGCGATGTTCATCATCATGGGAGCATTGGTGCGTACCGGAGCACTGGACGCATTCACATCGACCGCGCAAAAACAGGCACAGGTAAGTCCCAAAGTCGCAATCGCGACGCTGATGGCCTTTGTTGTCTTTGCTTCGGCGGTGGTTTCAAACACGCCCGTAGTGGTCGTCATGATCCCCGTATTCGTTCAGATCGCGCGGACGCTGAACGTGTCGGCCTCGAAACTGCTGATCCCGCTTAGTTATGCGGCCATTCTGGGTGGTACGCTGACCCTGATCGGGACCTCGACCAACCTGTTGGTTGATGGTGTCGCGCGGTCCCAGGGGATGGCCCCGTTTACGATCTTCGAGGTCACGCCGCTGGGCATCGCGCTGGTCATTTACGGAATGTTCTACCTGCGGTTTGTCGCGCCGCGCCTGCTGCCGGAACGGGACAGCATGGCATCCATGCTCAGCGACCGGTCGAAGATGAAGTTTTTTACCGAAGCCGTCATCCCGCCCGACAGCAACCTGATCGGGCGTGAAGTGACGGGCGTGCAGTTGTTCAAGCGTCCGGGCGTGCGCCTGATCGACGTCGTGCGCGGAGACGAGTCACTTCGGCGCAACCTCACGGGCGTCGCTTTGAAAGTTGGCGACCGTGTCGTTCTTCGGACCGAGATGACGGAACTGTTGAGCTTGCAAACCAATAGGGAGCTCAAGCGTGTCGATCAGGTCTCGGCGGTCGAGACGAAAACGGTCGAGGTGCTGATCACTCCGGGTTGCCGCATGGTCGGGCGGACGCTGGGCGCGATGCGTTTACGCCGCCGTTATGGCGTCTATGTGCTGGCGGTGCATCGGAGAAACCAGAATATCGGGCGGCAATTGGATGATCTGGTCGTGCGGGTCGGTGACACGCTGCTGCTGGAGGGCTCACCAGCAGATATCCGGAAACTGGCTGCTGATATGGATATGGTCGATGTGACCCAACCTTCGGCCCGCGCATTCCGCCGCAGCCACGCGCCGATTGCCATCGGGGCGCTGGCCGGGATCGTTGTGCTGGCGGCGCTGGGTGTTGCACCGATCCTGCTACTGTCGATCCTTGCTGTTGCGATAGTTTTGATTACGCGCTGCATCGACGCGGATGAGGCGTTTTCCTTTGTCGAAGGAAGATTGCTGGCCCTAATCTTCTCTATGCTGGCCATAGGTGCAGCCCTGGATAAATCCGGCGCAGTTTCCTTGATTGTAGAAGCCGTGGCGCCAGGTCTTGGTGCCTTGCCACCATTCCTGATCATCTGGGCGGTATACTTGCTGACCTCTGTGCTGACAGAGCTGGTGTCGAATAACGCTGTGGCGGTTGTGGTGACACCGATTGCCATCGGTTTGGCGCAGGCAGTGGGCGTTGATCCGCGCCCTCTGGTCGTGGCGGTCATGGTGGCAGCCTCGGCTTCATTTGCGACGCCGATCGGATATCAGACCAACATGATGGTTTACGGCCCCGGTGGGTACAGGTTCACAGATTTTCTGAGAGTTGGCGTGCCGCTGAATCTGACCGTGGGTTTGCTGGCTTCGCTGTTGATCCCTCTGATCTGGCCGCTTTGAGTTTGGCACGGAACCGCTGGTTTTCCGGCGAAGTCCTTGTAAAATCAAAACCTCATACAATGTTTTGAATAAGTGATTTTGCGAAAAGGAGCACACCAATGCTCAAGAACGGATACACCGCACTTACGGTTGCGGCCACATCAGCCATGCTGAGCAGCGCGGCCATCGGCGGAACGATCGAAGGTACAGCCGCATATCGCGAACGCATCGCAGTTCCTCCGGATGCGACACTTTATGTGCAATTGCAGGACGTCTCGCGCGCAGACGCACCGTCGGTGACCCTGTCGGCAAAGCGCTATGCGCTGACCGGAGTGCCATCACAATTCGAGCTGAGCTATGACGACGCCCTTATTCGAGAAGGGATGCGCTATGTGGTGCGTGGTTCGATCTTTCAGGGCGACAAGCTGTTGTTCACAACCGATACTGCCTATCCTGTTTTGACCAATGGGGCCGGGAACACGACCGATCTGATGCTGGTCAAAGTACAGCCGCCCGGGGCAGCCGTGCTGGAGAACACCAACTGGACCGCAACCGGCCTGAATGGCGCAGCACTTGAGACGGAAAAGCGCCCCGCGCTTTCATTCGCCAAGGATGGCGCGTTCTCGGGCAGCGGTGGATGTAACCGGTTTTCCGGCCAAGCCGAGATTGCGGGCAATAATATTGAATTCCCCGACAACATGGCTGCCACCCTGATGGCTTGTCCGCCGCCACTGGATGAAGTTGAGCGGCAGTTTCTTAAAGCCCTGCAAGGGGTGACAGCATATGCCTTCAAAGGCGATACGCTGGTGTTGCTGGACAGTGCAGGGCAATCCGTCGTGCAGTTTGCCCGTGAACAGTAAAGCTTAAAGGGCCGTCACGCGACGGCCCTTGAGCGCCCTGCATTGCGTCCCGAGAAAATGCAGCCGCCCAGAAATGAACCTTCGAGCGCGTTGTAGCCGTGATAGCCGCCGCCGCCAAAACCCGCAACCTCTCCGGCTGCGAACAGGCCGGGAACGACCTGACCGTCTGCGCCCACCATCTGACTGTCCAGATTGGTCTGAAGCCCACCCAGCGTTTTGCGCGTCAGCACATGCAGTTTCACCGCGATCAGCGGGCCATTGGCCGGATCAAGGAACTTGTGCGGCTTGGCTGTCCGGATCAGCTTGTCACCACGGTAGTTGCGCGCGGCCAGAATGGCGGCCATCTGCGCATCCTTGGTGAACGGGTTGTCGATCTGGGAATCTCGCGCCTCGATCTGGGCGCGCAAATGCGCCTCATCGATCAGCCCTCCGCCCAGATGGTTCATCCCGTTAACAAGCTCGGTCAAGGTATTGGCGACGATGAAGTCTTCGCCGTGCTCCTTGAACGCCTCGACCGGAGCGGTGGCCTTGGACCCGGTCAGAATGCGTTGGAACAGAACCTCTTTCCAACCACCGTCCGTCATGTCGGGGTTCTGTTCAGACCCGGACAGGGCGAACTCTTTTTTGATCACCTTCTGGGTCAGAACGAACCAGCTGTATTCATAACCGGTTTTCAGGATTTCCTTTAACGTCCCTAGCGTATCAAAACCCGGCAGGCATGGCGGTTTCAACCGGTTTCCCTCGGCGTCGAACCACATTGAGCTTGGGCCGGGCAGAATGCGAATACCGTGCGATGGCCAGATCGGATTCCAGTTACGCACGCCTTCGTTGTAATGCCACATCCGGTCGCCGTTGATCACATGACCGCCAGCCTTTTCGCTTATGCCGACCATGCGACCATCGACGTGGAATGGCACACCTGCGACCATGTCCTTTGGCGGCTCGCCCAGACGGTCGCGTGGCCAGTTTTTGCGCACCATTTCAAAGTTGCCTCCGATGCCGCCTGATGTGACGATGACGGCTGGGGCGTAAAATTCGAACTCGCCGACCTCATCACGGTTGGTCTTGGCGCCCTGGGGTGCGGTGTCGTCTGCCAGAACTTCGCCCGAGACGCCTTTGGCAGCGCCGTTCTGCATGATGATGTGGCTAACTTGATGGCGGAATTTAAGCTCGATCAACCCGTTGCTGACATGGTCACGCACCCGGCGTTTGAAATGCTCCAGAACACCTGGGCCGGTGCCCCAAGTGATATGAAAGCGGGGCACAGAATTGCCGTGACCATCCGCATATGATCCACCGCGTTCGGCCCAGCCGACAATCGGAAACCAGCGCAGGCCCATGTCATGCAGCCAAGGGCGCATCTCTCCGGCGGCGAATTCAACATAGGCCTCGGCCCATTTCCGGGGCCATGCGTCCTCGTCACGATCGAACTGCGCACTGCCCGTCCAGTCTCGCAAGGCAAGGTCGTAGCTGTCCTTGATGCCCATGCGCCGCTGTTCCGGCGTGTCGACCATGAACAGGCCGCCGAGACTCCAAAACGCCTGACCACCGAGGAAATGCGCGGGCTCCTGATCGACCACGATAACCTTCTTGCCACGGTCACCCAGTTCGGCGGCTGCGGCCAACCCGGCAAGCCCAGCCCCCACGACGATGGCATCAGCGGTATTATTGGTCATGTCATGTCCTTTCAGCGGCGGCGGAACCAAAGGATGAAGGGCAGGGCCACAACATACATCGTAATTCCGTATACAGCCGACGGCAGGGCCAGCGGGCTGAACCCGCTTTCCGTCCCGGTGATCAGTGCGGCCAGTGTAATCCCAAGTGTCGAGTTTTGTATGCCGGTTTCGATGGAAACAGTCTTGCTTTCGTTCCACGACAGGTTTGCGGCACGTGCCAGCCCCAACCCGATAAGCAAAAGCGCGACGTTCAATGTAATCAACCCACCGCCCATGACGCCGAGGTTGTCGACAAACAGTTGCCAGTTTCCAGCCAAAGCAGCCACAACGATCAGCACGAACAGAAGGGTCGCAAGCTTGGACAGCGCGGGCTCGATCCGCTTTGCAAAATCTGTTGCAAAGCGGCGAAGTGTGACGCCAAGCGCCACGGGTAACGTGGTGATCAGAAACATGGCGATGGCAAGCCCTGAGATGGACACCTCGGGTGCTGCATCGCCCATGAAATAGGTCACTGACCAAGCGGCAAGAAAGGGCACGGTGACCATCGAAAACAGGCTTATGACGGCCGTCAAACTGACCGAAAGGGCGACATCACCTTTGGCCAGTTTCGACAGGATGTTGCTGGTCACACCGCCGGGGCAAAAACTGAGGATCATAAAGCCGACCGCGATCTCGGGCGGCAAAGCAAACACTATGACCGTGATGAAGGCTGCGACCGGCAGCAGCACAATCTGACACAACGCGCCGATGGCGAAAGGATAGCGCCGGCTGAGTACGCGGCGGAAATCAGCGACCTCGAGCCCAACGCCCAGAGACAGCATAATAATGGCCAGCGACAACGGCAGGCCGACATTAATTAGAAGATCCAAGAACAACTCCTCCCAAAGCCGTTCGGGCCACCCTAAGCGAGCGGTCGCGGATCAGGCAATAACGTCGTTGGGTCACCCATAGCGTTCGGCAAATCTGCGGAGGATTTCGGCCGGTTGCGTAACGTCCGCCGCGTGACAAATGTCGATCAGGCGCTGGGCGTCTTCGGGCGGAAAATAGCCGTGGTTCTTGTAGATATTGATGCGCTGCTCAAAATCGCGCGCGTCCGCCTCGGGGTGGAATTGCGTGGCATAAACATTCTGCCCCCAGCGGATCATCTGAAACGGGCAGGGGTCCGAGGCCAGCAGGTGGATGCACCCGTTCGGCAGCGCCTGCACGGCCTCTTTGTGGCCCACAAAGGCGTCGAATGTTCCGGTCAGCCCTGCCGTTAGCGGGTCTTGCGCTCCGTCTGCAGTCAGGTGGCAGGTCGAAGGTCCGACAGGTTCACCGTATTTCTCTTTGCCGACGTCACCGCCAAGATGGGCGGCCAGAATGCCCAGCCCATAACAACAGCCCATGAAGGGATGATCCTGTGCGATGATCTGCGGCATCAATCCCATTATGGCGCCTTCAATTCGCGCGTCGGCTTCGGATTTGGTTGCGGGGTCGTCACTGACGCATCCCGGTCCACCACCAACAATCACCCCAGCATAGTCAGTGACATTTAAATCGTCGGGCAAAGCCTCACAATCCAAACGGATTCGATGGGTCTGGTCGGGAGTCAGCCCCGTTTTGTCTAGGATCGAGGCATATTCGGCATCCGACGCATCGGTTTCCGGGCGCAGTTGCAGGATCAGAAAGCGTTTCATGAAAGGCCTTTATCCGTCACAGTGGCCAGAACACAAGGATGGCGGGAACGGAAACCGCAATGATCAGGATTTCCAGCGGCAGCCCCATGCGCCAATAGTCGCCAAATTGATACCCTCCGGGTCCTAGAACCAGTGTATTGTTCTTGTGCCCAATCGGTGTCAGGAACGCGGCCGAGGCTGCGACGGCGACGGTCATCAGAAAAGGGTCGGGCGAAACCTCAAGCGTGCGGGCCATCTGGATACCGACCGGAGCTGCAACAATGGCTGTGGCCGTGTTGTTCAGCACGTCTGACAGGGTCATGGTGACCACCATCAAAACGGTCAGAATGGCCCACGCCGGCAGCCCGTCGGTTAATTGAATCAACGCATTCGCAATCAGTTCTGTACCGCCTGACGTCTCCAACGCGCTGCCTAGCGGGATCATCGAGCCCAGCAGAACGACAACGGGCCACTCGATATGATTGTAGATATCGGCAATCGGCATGATCTTGGTCAGAACGTAGGCGACAACGACCAGCCCCAAAGCGATGGGCAGGTAGATCAGCCCGACACTGGCCGCCAGAACAGCTGCACCAAACAAGCCAATGGCAAGCCACGCTTTTTCGTTGGCGGTGACGTTCAGACCGCGTTCAGCAAGTGGCAAACACCCCAGCCATTCGGTCACATCGGCACTGCGGTCACGTGGGCACAGCAGCAACAGAATGTCGCCTGCCTCAATCTGAGTTTTGCGGACCTGTTCGGTGATGCGACGGCCCTGACGTGAAATCCCCATCAAAACGGTGCTTTGACGCCAGGCCAGCCCCAACCCTTGCGCAGTGCGACCGGTGACGCGTGCGTTTAGCGGCACAACTACCTCAATCACTTCAAGACCGTCCCCTTCGGCGGTCAGCAATTCCTGACGGCGGGTATCCGAGAAATCGAGGTTCAGCGCGGTGCGAAATTCGTCTAGCGCCTCGGGGCGGGCCTCCAACACCAAAGCGTCGCCCGGTTTGATTGTAGCATGGGCCGACCGGCCATAGCGCCGTTTGCCATCTCGAATAAGGCCGATGATGGCCACGTCGGATTTCTCGGCGGCCTCATAAAGCTCGCTGACACGTTTTCCGATTTGCGGCGACTCTGGCGGGACCGTCAGTTCCGCGATGTATTCGGCAAGGGTTTCCGAGGCCTCTTCCTGTGTTCCGCGATTGGGAATCAACCGCCAGCCGACCAGTGCGACAAATGCCAGCCCGGCAATCGCTGCCAATCCACCAACGGGGGCGAAATCGAACATTCGGAACGGTTCACCCAATGTCTCAGCCCGGATCGATGCGATGATGATGTTAGGGGGCGTTCCAATCAACGTGGCCATGCCGCCCAGAATAGTGGCAAAACTCAGCGGCATCAGGGTCAGGCCGACCGGTCGCCCCGCCTTGCGCGCGGTTTGGATATCGACCGGCATCAGCAGCGCCAGCGCGGCCACGTTGTTCATAAAGGCCGACAGAACAGCGCCAATCCCGCCCATCAGTGCGATGTGCGCGCCAAGCCCGCGCGAGGCATCGACCAGTGTGCGGGTGATTAGGAAAACAGCGCCGGAGCGCACCAACCCGGCCGAAACAACCAATACCAAAGCGACGATGATCGTGGCGGGGTGTCCGAACCCGGCAAAGGCGTCATCGACCGGCACAACACCCAGCGTAACTCCGATCAATAGCGCGGTGAAGGCCACAAGGTCGTATCGAAACTTCCCCCAAAGCAGCATTCCAAACACAGTGGCGAAAAGGGAAAAAAGAATAATCTGGTCTGTCGTCATGCGGCCACCATACCCTTCGCGGCGACTGTCGCAAGCCGCTCTCTTGATCCTTGGCCCCGCAAACGTCTATATGAGCGCCGAATACGCAATCACGATGACGAGGACGCAACATGGCAGGCCATTCCAAATGGGCCAACATCCAGCACCGCAAGGGGCGTCAGGACGCCGCGCGGTCCAAACTGTTTTCCAAACTGTCGAAAGAGATCACCGTCGCTGCCAAGATGGGCGACCCAGATCCTGAAAAAAACCCTCGGCTGCGTTTGGCCGTGAAAGAAGCCAAGTCACAGTCGGTTCCAAAAGATGTCATCGACCGCGCGATCAAGAAATCGACGGCGGGCGAAGGCGATGAATACGAAGAGATCCGGTATGAGGGCTATGGCCCGAACGGTGTGGCGGTGATCGTCGAGACGATGACCGACAACCGCAATCGCACAGCATCGACCGTGCGTTCGACCTTTTCCAAGAACGGCGGCAACCTGGGTGAAACCGGTTCAGTTGGCTTCATGTTCGAACGCAAGGGCGAAGTGGTTTATCCGGGTTCCGTCGGCGACGCGGACACCGTGTTCGAAGCCGCAATCGAAGCCGGCGCTGAAGATGTCGAAAGCTCGGAAGAAGGGCATATCATCTGGTGTGCAGATACCGACCTAAACGAAGTGTCGAGCGCCCTTGAAGCTGCGCTGGGGGAAACCGATTCCACCAAGCTGATCTGGAAGCCTATGACGACAACCGAGTTGGGTCTGGAAGACATGCAAAAGCTGATGAAGCTGGTAGATGCGCTGGAGGACGACGATGACGTTCAACGCGTGACGACGAATTTCGAAGCCACGGACGAAGTCATGGCTCAGCTCTGATCCGCATTGCAAGAAAAGCACGAAAAACCCGGTCTTTGGCCGGGTTTTCATTTTTGACGCAGGGGGTTCTTGGCCGGTTGCGTGGAACTGATTACCATGGATTGATCAAACCCAAGTGGCGCGCCCTTTTGCGAGCCGAGGAACCCAAGCGCGCATATGACTGACAAGTCACTGGACACATCGAAAAGAAACGTTCCGGTCCTGGCTGGGCAAAGCATTCTGTCTCAGGTGGCGTGGACCCTAGGCAGCCCATCCGTGGTCTTGCCATTTCTGGCCGTGTCGCTTGAGCTTCCGATGTACATAGCCGGCGCGCTGGTGTCGGTGCGGATGGTTGGCAGCATGATCTCGGATGTTTTCCTCGCGTATCCCATCGCAGCGCGTGACCGCAAGAAACGTGCAATCGCGATGACTGAGGTCGCAATCGGTGCCTGCCTGATTTTGGCTTTGTTGGTGGCCTCAACAGGTGTCGTTCCGGTCATAGGTGTGGCCTTTGTCGCGGCATTTTTCATGATCGGTTTGATCGAAGAAATTCAGTCGCTGATGTATACCGATCTGCTGGGCGATCAGGTGCGCTCCAAATCGCGGATGATCATGCATTATCTGCAGCTGGGGGTGGGTGGATTGGGCGCAATCGGATTGGCGTTGCTGATTCACGAGATCACCAAAGAAAACCCACCGTTTTCGCGCCATTCCGCAGTCATCGCCGTTTCGGTAACATTCTTTGTCCTATCCGGCCTGTCGATTCTAATGATGTCCGAAACCGCTGGTCCCACCCAGGAACAGGGCGCGCAACGGGTCAAGAAGCGAAAGTTCCAGGATAACTTCACCGATATCGCCGCAATGTTCGATCAGCACTGGTTCCGCCGTTACATGATCATGCGCATGCCGCTTGTCGTCGTATCCCTGTCCGTACCGTTCTTTGCGCTGATCGCAGCCGAAGCGCACCACGATTCGGCCAGAGGGCTGACGGCGATGATCGTTTCGTCGGCGTCGGGGTATCTTGTATCTGCGCCTCTGTGGCAATTGGTGAACATGAAATCGCATCGCGCTGTGATGGTCACTGGGAACCTGATGGTGGCACTGACGGGCGGCGCGCTTTTGTCCGTGCACTTTCTGGGCATGGACCATGACGTTCACCTACACGCCATTGCCTTGTTCGTTGTCACTGTTGCGGTGACAGGGATCAGCAGTGCCCGCAAGCTGTACTTCCTGGACGTTGCCCCAAAAGATCAGAGGGTCAAAGGTGCCGCAGCGGTCAAGAGCATTTGCCGGATCTCTGGCGTATTGCTCTCGGCCGCGTTGGCAGGCGTTGCGCATTTGCACGAGGTCGCCTGGGCAATCGCCTTCATCGTCGCCACAAGCGTTTTCGCGGCGGTCGCCTGCTACCGTGTGGTTGTACCCAGTGAGAAAAAAGCGGTTCAGTCCTAGTCTGCCGTGTCAACTGGAAGCAGGGCACCATTGGCGGCGCGCTTGACTGCGTCAGTCAGCGGGGCCAACGCCGTGGAGAGCACACGACCCACCTGCCAGGTTAGCCCTACGTCAAGCCGCGCGCCCGGTACCAAAGGGCATAACCGGCCGTCTTCCAGCGCTGGGCGCGCAAGACTTTCCGGATTCATTCCCCAGCCAATCCCCGCAATAGCCGCTTCTACAAATCCCTGAGAGGACGGCAGGAAATGCGAAGGGGGTGATAGCTGTTGACCTGTCTGCCGGGTAACCCAAGCTTTTTGCAGGCCATCCTTGCGGTTGAATGTCAAACAGGTGGCGCGGGACAATGTGTCGATATTTACACCGCCCGTGAACCATTTGCGCATGAAATCGGGGCTGGCCGTGGGGATGTATCGCAGGGCGCCAAGGGCTACGGCGTCGCTGCCTGGCACTGTATCACCTCCGACCGTTATGGCGGCGCTGACCTCTCCGCGCCTCAGCCATTCCGCCGAATGATCCTGATCATCAACGACCAGATCGAACAGCAGGCCGTCGACCTGAGACATGACATTGATGAACCACGTCGCCAGGACGTCGGCTGGCACGGCGACGCGCACGCGCGCGGGGCCGTTGGTTTGATCAAGCGTCAGTTCGCGGGCCAGATGCGTCTCAAGTAACCCGATGTCCTCGGCGTGTTGAGCGATGCGCAAACCCATCGGAGTACCCGTGCAGGGCGTTCCCCGATTGATCAGGGTTGCGCCGACAAGGTCTTCCAGCGCTTTGATCCGCTGTGAAACCGCGGAAGGCGTAACCGCAAGTTCTGAGGCGGCCGCGTCAAAACTGCCATGACGCAGGATGGCAGACAACGCAGTCAGGTGGTTTGGATCCAGCAGCATTAGACAGACTTAATTCAGGTCAGTTTCTTTAATTTGATAGATGCCTGGTAAGCAAGTAGTCAACGCCTCAGACTATTGGAGGTTTCATGTCCACATCCTTGATCGCAGGCTTTGTGCTTGGCTTCAGCCTGATCCTCGCCATTGGCGCGCAAAACGCCTTTGTTCTGCGTCAGGGATTGCGGCGTGAGCATGTGTTCCCATTGTGCCTGACTTGCGCGGTGTCTGATGCCATTCTCATAGCCGCGGGCGTTGCGGGTTTCGGAACATTGGCGCATGCAATACCTTGGTTCGAGACTGTCATGCGATATGGCGGGGCGATCTTCCTGATATGGTACGGTTTGCGCAGCCTGAATTCGGCCTGGCGCGGCGGAGCGGTGATGGAGATCGGCGAGGGTAAGCGCGTAAGCCTGAAATCTGTTTTGCTGACCGTTCTTGCGTTCACATGGCTGAACCCGCATGTCTATCTGGATACAGTTGTGCTGATTGGGTCGATCTCGGCGCAGTATGATGACCGGCTGGCATTTGCGCTTGGGGCAATGACGTCCAGCTTTGTGTTCTTCTTTTCGCTGGGCTATGGGGCAGGGATGCTGTCCCCGATTTTTACAAGACCACGGGCGTGGCAGGTGCTGGATTTAATAATCGGCGTGGTCATGCTGGCAATTGCTGCAAAGCTCGTATTGATGTGACGGGTTGCCTCTGCCAAGTATTCGGTGTTCAACCGTTAACATGTCAACTTTAACCGCCCAATACCGCCCCATGGCTGGCATGCTCTGGATGTTTTCGGCAGGCCTGTCGTTTGTGGTCATGACGGCATTAGTGAAGTCGCTGGGCTCCACGATGGACCCTACGCAAGCTGCGTTCCTGCGCTTTGCCTTCGGCTTGATCTTTCTGTTGCCTGCGTTGCGCCTGGTGTTGAAAACCCACCTTACACGCAGCCACATCATATTGCTGGGGACGCGCGGTGTCGTCCACGCATTTGCAGTGATGCTGTGGTTCTTCTCGATGACCCAGATCCCGCTGGCCGAGGTTACGGCGATGAACTACATGACGCCGGTCTATGTCACGCTGGGGGCCGCGTTGTTTCTGGGCGAGAAGCTGGCCATCCGTCGGATCGCCGCGATTGGCGTGGCACTGGTTGGCGTTCTGATCATCCTAAGGCCGGGTTTTCGTGAGATTTCGCCTGGTCACCTCACCATGTTGGGCACGGCCCTGACATTGGGTGGGTCTTATCTGATCGCCAAAGTGCTTGTGCGTGATCTACCGCCGTCGGTCGTTGTGGCGCATATGTCGATCTGGGTGACCATAGCCTTGATCCCCTTTGCGATTGCAGTTTGGACCACGCCCAGCTTGCGCGACCTTGGCGTGCTGTTTCTGGTGGCCAGTTTTGCCACGGCGGGCCACTATTTCATGACGATCGCACTTAAGGCGGCCCCGGTCGCGGTCACACAGCCGGTTACGTTCCTGCAGCTGATCTGGGCCACCTTGTTGGGCGCGCTGGTTTTCAATGAAAGCATCGACATCTGGGTAGTCGCGGGTGGTACGGTGATTCTGCTAGCGGTCAGTTTCATTGCCTGGCGCGAAGCGGTTTTGAACCGCAGCAGCTTGACGACCCCCAGTATCGCACCCAAACTCTGACCGTTGACGGTCGCGTGAAACGTTATTGATTGACGGGTCAATAAAAACCCCTTAGCGTTTTCTCACTATACGTAGTGAGGGGATAGCGATGCCGAAACTCGGAATGGAGCCAATCCGCCGTGACGCGATCGTCAAGGCAACAATTGCCGAGCTCGGGTCGAAGAAATCCCTTGATGTAACTGTCAGCCAGATTGCCAAACGGGCAGGTATGTCCAGCGCGCTGGCTCATCACTATTTCGGTGGCAAAGATCAGATCTTTCTGGCTGCCATGCGCCGCATCCTATCGGACTTTGCCGACGAAGCCAGGCAAGAGCTGAAGAATGCCGTCCCGCAGGAGCGCGCGCAGGCCATTATCCGGGCCTGTTTTGCACCATCATGTTTCACACCGGATGTCATCGCTGCGTGGATGACGTTCTACGTGCTGGCCCAAACCAATGACGACGCCTTGCGCCTGTGGCAAATCTATCAGGCGCGTATCCGGTCGAACCTGACACACGCCCTGCGCCCATTGCTGGGCGATCCGGCCGAGGCGGCCGAAAACATGATCGCCCTGATCGATGGGCTGTATATCCGCGCCGCACTCAGCGCGCCGGAAGAACCGCAACTGGCGGTCAATCACGCGATGCGTGTCCTCAACACTCTGCTCGAGGCTGAAAAATGACAAAACCGAACATTCTGATCCTGATGGTGGATCAGCTGAACGGGACCCTCTTTCCAGACGGTCCCGCTGACTGGCTTCACGTTCCGAACCTGAAGAAGCTGGCTGAGCGGTCGACCCGGTTTGCCAATGCTTATACGGCTTCGCCTCTGTGCGCGCCGGGGCGGGCCAGTTTCATGTCCGGCCAGTTGCCCTCGCGCACGGGTGTCTACGACAACGCCGCCGAATTCCGCAGTGATATCCCAACATATGCGCACCATCTGCGGCGCGCGGGCTATTACACCTGCCTGTCCGGTAAGATGCACTTTGTCGGCCCTGACCAGATGCACGGGTTCGAGGACCGCCTGACCACTGATATCTATCCAGCTGATTTCGGTTGGACACCGGATTATCGCAAACCGGGCGAGCGTATTGACTGGTGGTACCACAATATGGGTTCGGTGACGGGTGCAGGTGTGGCCGAAATCTCCAACCAGATGGAGTATGACGACGAGGTTGCCTACAACGCCAAGGCCAAGCTTTATGATCTGGCGCGCGGCAAGGATGACCGCCCGTGGTGCGTGACCGTCAGCTTTACCCACCCGCACGACCCTTACGTGGCGCGCCGCAAGTATTGGGATCTGTACGAAGACTGCGAGCACCTGCAGCCCGAGATTGCGGACGTTGGTTATGACAATCAGGACCCGCACTCCAAGCGTATCTTTGATGCCAATGATTGGCGCAGCTTCGACATCACAGAAGAAGACATCCGCAAGTCGCGCCGCGCGTACTTTTCCAATATCTCGTATCTGGACGACAAGATCGGTGAAATCCTAGAGGTGCTGGAAACAACCCGGCAAGAGGCGATCATCATGTTTGTCTCGGATCACGGCGACATGCTGGGTGAACGGGGTCTGTGGTTCAAAATGAACTTCTACGAGGGATCGGCACGCGTGCCGTTGATGATTGCCGCGACGGATATGCCGGCAGGCCGTATCGACACACCGGTTTCGACAATCGACGTCACGCCAACCCTTGGCGCACTGGCGGGTGTAGATATGGCCGAGATCGCGCCGTGGACCGATGGCGAAGACCTTGTACCACTGGCCAATGGCACCGAACGGACTGCTCCGGTGAAGATGGAATACGCGGCCGAAGGCTCGTATGCGCCGCTGGTTTCGCTGCGCTACGGCAAGTGGAAATACAATCGCTGCGCATTGGACCCTGATCAGCTGTACGATCTTGAGGCTGACCCGCATGAGTTGGAAAACCTTGCGGAAAACCCCGAACACGCAGGTACGCTGGAAACTCTACGCGCGAAATCTCAGGCGCGTTGGGACTTGGATCAATTTGACGCGGATGTCCGCGCCAGCCAGGCGCGCCGTTGGGTTGTTTACGAGGCGCTGCGGCAGGGCGGGTATTACCCATGGGATTACCAGCCACTGCAGAAGGCATCCGAGCGCTACATGCGCAACCACATGGATCTGAATGTCGTCGAGGAAAACGCCCGCTTCCCACGCGGCGAGTAACCTCTTCACCTTTTTGAAAATACTCCTGCCGAACGGTTCAAAACGCAGTTCGGCAGGATATGGAGACCTGAAAATGGAAGCAGATTTCGTCATCGTCGGCGCAGGATCAGCGGGTTGCGCAATGGCGTATCGCCTGAGCGAGGCCGGGGCCTCGGTACTGGTGATCGAACATGGCGGGACCGATGCGGGTCCGTTCATTCAGATGCCAGCGGCATTGAGCTATCCGATGAACATGCCGATGTATGATTGGGGTTACAAGTCCGAGCCTGAGCCGCACCTGAATAACCGGGAACTGGCTTGCCCGCGCGGCAAGGTTATTGGTGGATCGTCATCGATCAACGGCATGGTTTACGTACGTGGCCACGCGCGTGATTTTGACACCTGGGCCGAGATGGGTGCCGATGGCTGGTCCTATGCGGATGTGCTGCCCTATTACAAACGCATGGAGACCTGGCATGACGGTGGGCATGGTGGTGATCCGACATGGCGCGGCACCGATGGCCCGCTGCATGTCTCGCGCGGACCGCGCGAGAACCCGCTGTTTCAGGCTTTCGTCGATGCAGGTCAGCAGGCGGGATACGAAGTTACCGGCGACTATAACGGTGAAAAGCAGGAAGGCTTCGGCCCGATGGAGCAAACCGTCTGGAAAGGACGGCGTTGGTCGGCGGCGAATGCCTATCTGAAACCTGCGCTCAAGCGCGACAACTGCGATATCGTGCGCGGACTGGCCACAAAGGTGGTCATGGAAAATGGCCGCGCAATTGGAGTGGAATTGATCCGAGGTGGCAAGACTGAGGTCATCCGCGCCCGGCGCGAGGTGGTTCTTGCCGCGTCCTCCATCAACTCTCCCAAGCTGCTGATGCTGTCAGGCATCGGTCCGGCAGCGCATCTGGCCGAGCATGGAATCGACATCGTGGCGGATCGCCCGGGGGTCGGTGCGAACCTTCAGGACCATCTGGAGCTTTACATCCAGCAGGCATCCCTACAGCCTATCACGCTGTACAAACACTGGAACCTGATCAGCAAAGGTCTGATCGGGGCGCAGTGGCTGTTCACAAAAACCGGTCTGGGTGCATCCAACCAATTCGAAAGTGCGGCTTTCATTCGGTCCAAACCGGGCGTGGAATACCCAGATATTCAATATCACTTCCTGCCAATTGCCGTTCGCTATGATGGCCAGGCGGCGGCCGAAGGTCATGGGTTCCAGGCGCATGTCGGAC
Source organism: Ruegeria sp. Alg231-54 (assembly GCF_900143525.1). GTDB lineage: Bacteria > Pseudomonadota > Alphaproteobacteria > Rhodobacterales > Rhodobacteraceae > Ruegeria. The sequence continues at coordinate 358,391 of NZ_FREZ01000002.1, forward strand.
CGATGCGCTCGCCGTCGCGCGGGGCGGTGACGCTGCGGTCAGCCAATGTCGAAGACAGGCCAGTGATCCGATTCAACTACATGAGCCATGAAGAGGATTGGGCAGATTTTCGCACCTGTATTCGCCTGACGCGTGAGATTTTCGGACAGGATGCGTTCAAACCTTATTCCGGTAAAGAAATACAACCGGGTGCAGATGTGCAATCTGACGAAGCGCTTAATGCCTTTATCGCCGAACATGCTGAAAGTGCTTATCACCCCTGTGGAACCTGCCGTATGGGCCGGGCGGATGACAAAAATGCTGTGGTCGATCCGCAGGGACGCGTGATTGGTGTGGATGGCTTGCGTGTTGCCGACAGCTCGATCTTTCCGCAGATAACCAACGGCAATCTGAACGCGCCGTCGATCATGGTGGGTGAGAAGATGTCCGACCATCTGTTGGGCAAGGAAGCCTTGCCTTCCGCCAATGACCGCCCTTGGATTCACCCGCAATGGGCTGTTGCCCAACGGTGAAAGACGGCATGATTTGATCCGCGTCAAAGCTTGACGGGGTCGGGGCGAATAGACTTGAATCGTAACGACATATTTTCAGGAGCGAACAGGAATGTCCCACACCCCGCACGAACTGGCCGAAGAGTTTCCGGACAAGGTTGAGCTGATGAGCCAGCTTAAGCAAACGGACGCTCATTTTTCGCGGCTGGCGGACGAGTATCATGAGATCAACCGCGCGGTTCATCGTGCCGAAACCAATGTCGAACCGATGGATGATATTGCTGAGACAGATCTGCGTAAAAGACGTGCGGTTCTGAAAGACGAGATCTGGGCGATCTTGTCTAAGTCCTGAGAAATGGCGGGGGCTCTGCCCCCGTCGCGGCAAGCCGCGCCTCCCCCAGGATATTTTTTGGCCAGGTGAAGATCAGGTGACTTCATAGGGCAAGGTGCCGCGGGTATGGGCGTCGATCGTCAGGCGTCTTTCCAATGGCGGGACCGATCGCTGATGACAATTCGGCCGCTCGCAGATGCGGCAGGATATGCCAATTGGTTCGTAAGCGCTGGCGTTGTTGAAATCCAGATTATCGGCATAAACCAACGCCTCGGCGTGGCGCACCTCGCACCCCAAGGCAATGGCATAGCGACGGACTGGTGCGCCGTATGAGCCGCCCGACTTCGACACGTCCCGAGCCAAAGATATGTACTGAACACCATCGGGTGTTTCTGCCAGCTGCCGCAGGAAGTGGCCGGGCGTTTCGAAAGCGCGGTGGACGTTCCATAGGGGGCAGGCGCCGCCGAACCGGGCAAATTGCAGGCGCGTGGCCGAGTGTCTTTTGGTGATCGTTCCGGCCTGATCGACGCGAACGAAAAAAAACGGAATACCTTTTGCGCCAGGGCGTTGCAGGGTCGACAACCTGTGCGCCACCTGTTCGATTGATGCGCCAAACCGGTTGCTAAGCAGTTCAAGGTCGTGACGGTATTCCTGTGCTGTAGCCAGAAATTTGGCATAAGGCATCAACGATGCGCCGGCGAAATAATTTGCCAGCCCGATCTTGGCAATGGCGCGGGCTTCATCACTGTGAAATTTGGCAAAATCTAACGTTGCTTCAAGAAGTTTGTCCTGGCTGATCAGTGCAACCTGCAACAACAACTGAAACACCTGAGTTTGTGGTGCGGTTCTGGACGAAAGCTGCAGTGTTTTGTTTTCTGGGTCGTACTTTCGGGTTTCATCGATATCCGGGAATTGGACCCGGATGCCGCGCTCCGCGAGGCTGTCCAAGGCTGCAGCGCGTATGCCACCGGCATCCTCGGCGCGCCCGGCAAATCGTTCAGCTGCGCGGTCCATCGCGTCGATATAGTTGTCGCAATAGTGGAAGAAGTCCCGCACTTCCTCCCATGGGCTAGCCTGGATTTGCGCGTCTTCGCGCCCCAATGCTTCGTCAAGGGAGGCCAGGCGTTCATGCGTCTGACGATAGGTGCGGTGCAGGGCAATGAAGGCCCGTGCCAGAGCGGGTGCGTTTGAAGCCGTGAGGCGGAGATCGGCGAGCGGCGGAACAGCGTCGTCAAAGACCGGATCTGCCAATGCCTCGCGCATGTCCGAGACTAGGCGTTCACTGTCGCCGGTGCTCAACTCAGTGACATCCATTCCGAATTCCTGCGCCAGCGCCAGAACAACCGTGGTCGATATTGGGCGGTTGTTGTTCTCCATCTGGTTCAGATAGGGCAGGGAAACACCCAGTTTGGCGGCAAATTCTTTTTGGGTCAGTGACAGGCGCGTGCGCATTTCGCGTAGCTTTGCACCTGCATAGAGTTTCTGAGTCGCCATGTTGGGCCTTTGCAACTTTCCTAATTCGGCAAGCTAACTTTGCAAACCGTCATAGGCAAGCCATTCAAAGGCCCAGTTGTCGTTCGCGTCGAATGACGGACAATATTGCGCATACTGCCAGGACCGAGGTTGCCAGCATCAACCAAAGCAGGGGCATTGCTCCAGTTTCATGGGTTAGCAAGGCTCCTGCAAGCGCGCTGAGGCCTGCACCGCCGCCCAACATGATGGCGCCACTCAGCCCGGATGCCGTCGCGGCCAGATGCGGTCGCACCGAAAGCGCGCCTGAGGTTGCGTTGGGAATCGTCATGCCATTTCCAATGCCAACAAAGGTCATGAATCCGAAAAAGCTGAGCGCTGTTCCGAAACCGGCCAGAAACAAGATGGCGGACATTGCAACGCCTGCTGCGTTCAGCCAGCAGCCCCAAAGTACCATTCGATTGACGCCGAAGTGAACGGAATAGCGACCGCTGAAGAAGTTACCAAAAAAGTACCCAACGGCTGGGGCGCCAAAGTAAATGCCGACCTCGGCGGCGCTGAGGCCGAATAGTTCGGTGCCGATAAAGGGAGCGCCGCCCAGATAGGCAAAGAAGGCGCCAGACGACAGTGCTGATGACAGCGAATAGCCCCAAAATCGCGGGGAACCCAACAGTTCGGGGTATTCCCGGAATTGTTGAACCAGTGTTTTGCCGCTCTTGGCTGAGGTTTCGCCAAAATCTGAGTAAGTTAATATCAGTGTCATGACGCCAAGAGCAAAGGGCAGCCAGAAGTTGGCTTTCCAGCCAAAGCTCTCCTCTAGCAGACCTCCGATCGCGGGTCCGATCATGGGAACGATGGCCATGCCCATCGTGACGTAACCGATCATCGACGCGGCCTGGTCCTGATCATATAAGTCCCGAACTGCCGCACGGCTAAGAACCATCCCGACCACGATGATGGCCTGGCACATCCGGAAGACAAGAAAGACATGAATGTTGGGTGCGTAGATGCACCCCAGCGTAGCCACCAGAAAAAGAGCCAACCCCCAAAGTAGAACGGGGCGGCGCCCCGCCTTGTCGGCAATTGGTCCAATCAGGATTTGAAGCACCGCATTGACCAGCAGGTACAGGGCAATCGACAGTTGCATGACCTTGTAGTCGGCCTGAAAGTGCAGTGCCATATTGGGCAGGCTCGGCAAAAACAGATTGAGGCTGAGCGCGGACAATCCGGACAGCAAAACCAGCGTGGTAATTTTAGGAGGCGAGCGATGCGCCGACGAAGAACTAAACTGCATAGTTCACGTGTATAGTCACCACGGATAAGAATGCCATCCATCACGCGTTTTGCGAGTGAAAATTAGCAAGTTTACAATTTTCACCAAGATGATTGGATAAGATTTGCAAATTTGCCGAAAGATACTTTGGTCTCGCGGCATCTGCGTATAGTGTCCGGCCAGATTTTACAGGGGATCATAGTTATGAAAGACATCCTTTCCGAACTTGAAGACCGTCGCGACAACGCGCGGCTGGGTGGTGGACAAAAGCGCATCGACGCACAGCACTCGCGCGGCAAACTCACTGCGCGCGAACGGGTCGAACTGTTGCTGGATGAAGGCAGCTTTGAAGAATTTGACATGTTTGTCAGCCATCGGTGCACCGATTTCGGGATGGAGAAGCAAAGGCCAGCGGGTGACGGTGTCGTTACTGGCTGGGGTACGATCAATGGTCGCATGGTTTATGTGTTCAGCCAGGACTTTACAGTCTTTGGCGGCTCGCTTTCGGAAACCCATGCTCAGAAGATCTGCAAGATCATGGATATGGCCGTTCAGAACGGTGCACCGGTGATTGGCATTAACGACTCGGGCGGGGCGCGAATTCAGGAAGGCGTGGCGTCGCTGGCTGGTTATGCCGAGGTGTTCCAGCGCAACATCATGGCGTCAGGCGTGGTTCCGCAGATCAGCGTGATCATGGGGCCCTGTGCTGGTGGCGCAGTCTACAGCCCGGCGATGACCGACTTTATCTTCATGGTCAAAGACACCTCGTACATGTTTGTGACCGGCCCCGACGTGGTCAAGACGGTCACAAACGAAGTCGTTACCGCCGAGGAACTGGGTGGGGCGTCGACCCATACCAAGAAATCCTCGGTTGCTGACGGGGCGTTTGAGAACGACGTCGAAGCATTGGCCGAGGTGCGCCGTTTGGTTGATTTCCTGCCGCTCAACAACCGCGAAAAGCCGCCAGTGCGCCCGTTCTTTGACGAACCCGACCGTCTGGAATCCTCGCTGGATACGTTGATCCCCGACAACCCTAATACGCCGTACGACATGAAGGAACTCATCACCAAAGTGGCGGATGAGGGTGATTTCTACGAAATTCAGGAGGATTTTGCCAAAAACATCATCACCGGGTTCATCCGGCTAGAAGGACAGACTGTGGGCGTTGTAGCCAATCAGCCGATGATTCTGGCGGGTTGTTTGGACATCGACAGCTCGCGCAAGGCCGCGCGGTTTGTGCGGTTTTGCGATTGCTTCGAAATTCCGATCCTGACGGTGGTGGATGTGCCTGGCTTCCTGCCGGGGACGTCGCAGGAATATGGCGGAGTGATCAAGCACGGTGCCAAGCTGTTGTTTGCCTACGGTGAAGCCACGGTGCCAAAAGTTACCGTCATCACCCGTAAGGCTTATGGTGGTGCCTATGATGTTATGGCGTCCAAGCACCTGCGCGGTGACTTCAACTATGCCTGGCCTACAGCCGAAATCGCGGTGATGGGCGCAAAGGGCGCGACCGAGATCATTCACCGTGCCGATCTGGGCGATGCCGAGAAAATTGTACAGCACACGCAGGACTACGAGGACAGGTTTGCGAACCCGTTTGTTGCGGCCGAGCGTGGCTTTATCGATGAGGTGATCATGCCTCAATCGACCCGCCGTCGCGTTTCGCGGGCCTTTGCCAGCTTGCGGAACAAGCAGCTGACGAACCCGTGGAAAAAGCACGACAACATCCCCCTTTAAGGGAATGTGCCAGGAAATCTGCCCGGCCAAAACGGTTTGGACAGCGTCTCGGACAAACGGTCAGGGCAGATTACTTGGGTGCAAAATTGACTTTGAGGCCACAACTGCTAATGAGTTGCCCGATCAGACATAGAACAGCGCGGGCCGAGAGCCAGGCGCGCGCGATCCCGGAGAGAGGAGCTCGCCTGTGGCGGGTCCGGGATCGCGCCTTAGCTGTTGTACTGTCGGTTTTTGCGGTCCCCGTTCTGGCTGATTCCGAAAACCTGTTGCCGGTTCCGTCCGGACAGCCAGTGCATCTGAGCGACGTTCTGTTGGACAATAACCCTGGTGAGCTTTGGGTGCGGTTTCGCTTTATTGCGCCCAAGATCGGTTCGGACATTGGCCGGATCGGGTACGATATCGCCTCGGTCGATATGGAGCATCTGTGCCAGACGCTGGCGGTTACTTATGTGGCCAAATACGAACTGGACGCTGCACGGGTGGTCATTTCCCTGTCTGACCGGCCCATCAAATTCGGCCGTACATCCCCTGATGCCACGCAGTTCTTTGAAGCCTACCGGCTGGAACAGTCCCGGTGTATCTGGGAGGGGCTTTGACCATGAATCGCGCTATTCATCCCGTCAGGGCATTTCTGAACAGCTACGCGGCTTTGGAGGTGCGCACCATGACATCATCCTGTGACGGATGTGAATATCTGATCCCCATGACCCCTTGTGCAACTGAGGTGGAACCATGCTGAAACATCGCGGATTTCCCGGGCGCCTGCCGGGTACTGACTTTCAGTTCATTATTCGTCGGGCCAATCCCAAAGGCGTGACGCCCCTGACCCGCCGCGAGCGGTTTCGAGATCGTAAACCCGCGGACAAGCGCGCGGATGCGGCCTTTATGGAAGCCCTGTGGGCACATTTTGGCGAGCAACCGTTTGAGAGGGGCAATTTGGATGCTGGCCGTCTTTGCTGGCTGTTCGAACGCGAAGTCATTCCGGCCGAAGATCCGTTTGATCCGGCTAGTTACGACGCGCTTTTGGTCATTGATCCGAATGCGGGCCGGATTTCCTTCCCCGAAATTTTTGACGGGGTGCGCTGATCGTGCAATCCGCTGTCGCACATAGCACATTGGGGCATTCCCGACCCAAAACCCTGCCCGTATCGGGGCAGGGTTGGTGTGTGTGGTCAGAAGTTCAGCTGCGCCGCCAACTGAATGCGGTTGCTGTCAAAGGTGCGTCCGGTCGGTGCATCGTTTCGCTCACCATAGAAGTATTCGGCGCTAAGGGTCAGATTGTCGGTCGCTTGGTAAAAGGCGTTCACGTGGATCGTTTCAACTTCGGTAAAGGACAGGGTCCCGGTCGAGGTCGGCAGGTCGTAATTCTCTTGCCCATAAGCGATGCCGACGTTCCATTTGGGGCTCAGTTCCTGGCGGAATTCCACGGTAAATCCATCCACGTCGTTGGCCTGTCCGTTGACGATGGCGTCACCGGCAGCGATCAGGTAGGGGCCCAAAGCCTCGCCGTCGACATAGTTGACCTGAAACAGACCGCCTTGCCAGGGCCGGATGCCTGCCGAGAGGGTATAGCCGGTCTGATCCACTTCGACCGCGCTGGATTGCGCCTTACCATACAAAGCCGAGGCGCGGGCCAGGTAGGTACCGTTGTTGTATTCGATAGAGCCGGTCAGGACGGGGTCATTCGAATCCGAGCCGCCAACGTTTTCCTCGATCGCCACCGCAAAGGTTGTGTCAGAGCCCAGCGTGTTCGTATAGCGCACTTGAGGGACGCGAGCGAAAGGAATGCCAACGGGGCCGTTGAATTCAACGGTCGTGGGATAGGTGTCCAACGGCTGGAAGTTGGTCCAGAATTGACCGATCAACCAGTTATCACCAATACGGATATTGGCGTGGCGCAGGCGCAGTTCAGCAGGCCCATCCGTCCCGCCGGAAAACAGGTCCAGTTCCAGCTGGCCCGCAATATCGCCGATGGCAGACGGCGTATTGGTCCGAAGCCCGATGCGCGATTGGCGCACCGTGGCCCCAAAGGTGCCGCTGGTGGCGTTTGCTGGCTCGCCAATTCGGGTCGCATCGGCAAGATCGCCCAGTTCAAAGTCGGTGTCGTAGAAGAAATCAGCCTTAACGTACCCATAAACATCAAGAGTGGTGTTTCCGATTCGAAGATCGCCAGTGCCAGCGCCGGGATTTGCGGCCTCGAGGGCTTCGACGCGAGCACGCAGGGCATCAAGTTCCGTTTGCGTCTGGGCGTCTTGGGCGAAAGCAGCCGCGCCGGACATGCCAAGCGCGGACACGGCAAGCAGCAACGCCGTTTTTCTCTTTGCAATCATGTGGATATTTCCTTGTGTGCGAGTGTGCACGGGTACCGTTCCACGCAAGAGAACTTGAGGGAAATCACGAGAACGGGATGGGAAGCGCCTAGTTTCTCAAGGAAACGTGTAAAACTTTCGGACCGTTTTCACCCTAAGGTGAACAGATCAGTTAACCATTTGCGTTTGAAAAGACAAATTTTGGCGCCCTTTTTCGCAACCCGTGATGTTGCAGGCGCAGAAACAGACCAATTGCTGAGGAAAAGTAACAGAAACGTGACGGCATTGGTCTCGCGTTTCACCCCCAAAACTGCATCTGATCTCGGCGCGAATCTGCGCGCGCGTTCGCCCAATGGGCGATTTCCAGCCGGAATCCTGACCGGAAACAATACTTTGTTTACGCATTTGATTGTGCCAAGCAACCTGACCAAGCCGTGCGGCTCTACTTTGCCTGCGTCGCACAAGCACCTACTATTCCGTACCCCTTCCTTCCGCGGGCAGGCTTGTGATGTTCACAAAGTCCTGCCCGCGTTTTTCTTTGCGCAATATCCAAGCGTAAAGCGGCACAAATCTGCGCAAAACTCTGTTCAGGACGGCCTGTTATTGAATAACAAGGTCGAAATCGGACATCTGCCCCGGAACGCATCAAGAATTCCAAAGGGGCAGATATCATGCGAATCTCGAAACTCGTTCTTGCAATGGCGACCTGCGCAGGCCTTGCCGCCTGTGGTGACACGACGGGCGAACAGGCGCTGCTTGGCGGCGGCGCAGGCGCCGTCGGGGCGGCTGTTGTCAGCGCCGACCCGCTGTTCGGCGCGGTTGTCGGCGCGGCGGGCAACGTCCTGTACTGCAAGACACAAAACAACTGTAGGTAATACCGGGTTTTTCGGGGCGCGCGTCGCCCCGACCGTAATCGCGCATCACGCCGCCGTGGGGAACGTTCCCTGCGGCGGCGTTTTGCGTTCTCAGAACATCAAGACAAAGGACGTTCCATGTTTAACAAGATCCTGATCGCCAACCGGGGCGAGATCGCCTGCCGGGTCATCAAGACAGCCCGCAAGATGGGTATCGGCACCGTTGCCATCTATTCGGATGCAGACAAGAACGCCTTGCATGTGTCGATGGCGGATGAATCGGTGCATATCGGCCCGCCGCCTGCGAACCAGTCCTATATCGTGATCGACAAGGTCATGGATGCCATTCGCCAGAGTGGGGCCCAGGCGGTGCATCCTGGTTATGGCTTCCTGTCGGAAAACTCGAAATTCGCCGAGGCGCTTGAGGCTGAAGGCGTTGCATTTGTTGGTCCACCGGTTCGGGCAATCGAAAGCATGGGCGACAAGATCACCTCGAAGAAGATCGCGCAAGAAGCCGGTGTTTCCACCGTTCCCGGTTACATGGGGCTGATCGAAGACGCAGAAGAGGCCGTCAAGATTTCCAACGAAGTCGGCTATCCGGTCATGATCAAGGCCAGTGCCGGCGGCGGCGGCAAGGGCATGCGGATCGCGTGGAATGACGAAGAAGCGCGCGAGGGGTTCCAGTCGTCCAAGAACGAGGCGGCAAACTCGTTCGGTGATGACCGTATCTTTATTGAAAAATTCGTGACCCAGCCGCGTCACATCGAGATTCAGGTTCTATGCGACAGCCACGGTAACGGCATCTATCTGGGCGAGCGTGAATGCTCGATCCAGCGTCGGAACCAGAAAGTGGTCGAAGAAGCACCGTCACCTTTCCTGGACGAAGCGACCCGTAAGGCGATGGGCGAACAGGCCGTGGCACTGGCCAAGGCTGTGGACTACGCCAGCGCCGGCACGGTTGAGTTCATCGTCGATGGCGAAAAGAACTTCTACTTTCTGGAAATGAATACGCGTCTGCAGGTGGAACACCCGGTCACCGAACTGATCACCGGTGTCGATCTGGTTGAGCAGATGATCCGTGTCGCAGCAGGTGAAAAGCTGTCGATCACACAGGACGACGTGACCCTGACCGGCTGGGCCATCGAAAACCGCCTGTATGCCGAGGACCCCTATCGCGGCTTCCTGCCGTCGATTGGTCGTCTGACCCGCTATCGTCCGCCGCAAGAGATTGCCTCTGGCCCGCTGTTGGTGAACGGTAAATGGCAAGGTGAAGCGCCCGAAGGTGAAGCCGCTGTGCGCAACGATACCGGCGTCTATGAAGGCGGCGAGATCAGCATGTACTATGACCCGATGATCGCCAAACTGTGCACCTGGGCCCCGACCCGCGAAGCGGCGATTGAAGCGATGCGCGTTGCGCTCGACAGCTTTGAGGTTGAAGGCATCGGCCACAACCTGCCTTTCTTGTCGGCTGTGATGGACCACCCGAAATTCGTCAGGGGCAACATGACCACGGCCTTTATTGCTGAGGAATATCCCGAAGGGTTCGAAGGCGTCGAATTACCCGAGGCAGACCTGCGCCGGATCGCCGCGTCCTGTGCCGCCATGCACCGCGTCGCGGAAATCCGCCGGGCCCGCGTGTCGGGTCGGATGGATAACCACGAACGCAAAGTTGGTGACCGTTGGGTCGTTTCCGTTCAGGGCAACGAATTCGCGGTTCAGGTGGGCGCCGACAAGGAAGGTGCGACGGTTCGCTTCGAAGATGGAGCGACTTTGCGTGTGGCCTCGGACTGGACGCCGGGCGATCAACTGGCAGTTTTGGACGTCGATGGCAGCCCGCTGGTTTTGAAGGTCGGAAAAATCTCGGGCGGATTCCGTATTCGCAACCGGGGTGCAGACCTCAAGGTCCATGTCCGGACGACACGTCAGGCCGAGCTGGCGCGTATGATGCCCGAAAAGCTGCCGCCGGATACTTCGAAAATGCTGCTCTGCCCGATGCCCGGCCTGATCGTGAAGATCGATGTCGAAGTGGGCCAGGAAGTGCAGGAAGGTCAGGCGCTGTGCACTGTTGAGGCGATGAAGATGGAAAACATCCTACGCGCCGAAAAGAAGGGTGTCGTGTCCAAAGTCAACGCAGGCCCCGGCGACAACCTCGCCGTGGACGACGTGATCATCGAGTTCGAGTGATCATGATCGCGCTTTCCCCATATCTCCATGGTTTCCCGGCGGCTCGCGCCGGCAGCTTTGGGCGTGGCGAAAGCGCTCAGCCGCCCTCGCGTCGTTCGCGGATTTCGCGTTCGCGCAGGGGTGTTTTGTCGATGGAACGACCGATTTCACGTGTGCTCCACGGCGAAGGTTTGCGCAGTTTGACCACGCCGTCCTTGTCGACGAACACCATCTGGAAACCGCGCGGGCGCAATTGTGACCGGATCGGAGATCGGGCGGACGGATCGGTATCGGTCAGCACGACCACATCCCGGTCGCGCATGGCTTCTTCGCCTTCCAGAAGCATGTCGATTTGCTGCCGGAAACGCGGGTCGGCTGGGGTATCGGCAAAGACAACGATGGGCCGACTGACCCATAGGTATTCGCTCAGCTCGCTGTCACCAGCGGGGCGGACAAAGTCGTCATCGGCGGGCGCAGACCCATCTGCCGCCATCGCGACCAGCGGGAATAGTGCCGAGAAAACAAGGGCAAGCGTTCGTGTCATAGGGCCTCCTGTTCGTTTGAATATAGCCTCTGCGCCGGTGAATGCGACCGGCGAAATGCACGCAGGCTTCAAAATATCGCGTTTACACCTGCCGCGACGCGCGGCACCGAACGTTAAAACGCGCAGGCAATGCCTGTTCGCGACCCGAATTGAGAAAAGGAATACGCAATGACCGATACGAAAGACTGGCAGGCGCTGGCCGAGAAAGAGCTGCGCGGACGCCCGTTGGACGACCTGACCAAAGAGACTTTGGAAGGTATCGATGTCAAACCTCTTTACACGCAGGAAGACACCGCTGAACTGCCGCATATGGGGTCGTTGCCGGGGTTCGGGCCGTTCACGCGTGGTGTGAAGGCGACGATGTATGCGGGCCGCCCGTGGACGATCCGCCAATACGCTGGTTTCTCGACGGCCGAAGAATCGAATGCGTTCTACCGCCGCAATCTGGCGGCCGGTCAGCAGGGTGTGTCGGTCGCTTTCGATCTGGCGACGCACCGCGGCTATGACAGTGACCATCCGCGCGTTGTCGGTGACGTGGGCAAGGCCGGTGTGGCTATCGACAGCGTCGAGGACATGAAGATCCTGTTCGATGGCATTCCGTTGGACAAGGTTTCGGTTTCGATGACCATGAACGGGGCGGTGATCCCGATTTTGGCAAGCTTTATCGTTGCGGGCGAAGAGCAGGGGCATGACAAATCCGTCCTGTCCGGCACTATTCAGAATGACATTCTGAAAGAGTTCATGGTGCGGAACACCTACATCTACCCGCCCGAGCCTTCGATGAAGATCATCTCAGACATCATTGAGTTCACGTCGAACGAGATGCCCAAGTTCAATTCGATCTCGATCTCAGGCTACCACATGCAAGAGGCTGGGGCGAACCTTGTGCAGGAGCTGGCCTATACGCTGGCTGACGGGCGCGAGTATGTACGCGCCGCGACGCAGGCTGGGATGGACGTGGATAAGTTTGCAGGGCGTCTGTCGTTCTTCTTTGCTATCGGCATGAATTTCTTCATGGAAATCGCCAAGCTGCGCGCCGCGCGTACGCTGTGGCACCGGGTGATGACCGATTTTGGCGCGAAATCCGAACGCTCCAAAATGCTGCGGACTCATTGCCAGACTTCGGGCGTGTCGCTGCAGGAACAGGACCCGTATAATAACGTGATCCGTACCGCCTATGAAGCGATGAGCGCGGTTCTGGGCGGCACCCAGTCGCTGCACACCAATGCTCTGGACGAGGCGATTGCGCTGCCCACTGACTTCTCGGCCCGAATTGCGCGGAACACGCAGCTGGTGCTGCAGGAGGAAACCGGGGTGACTGATGTCGTCGATCCGCTGGCTGGTTCGTATTACATTGAAAGCCTGACCAACGAGTTGATCGAAAAAGCCTGGGCCTTGATGGAAGAGGTTGAGGAAATGGGCGGCATGACCAAGGCCGTTGCCAGCGGTATGCCCAAGCTGCGAATCGAGGAAAGCGCCGCCCGCCGTCAGGCCATGATTGACCGGGGTGATGAGGTCATCGTCGGTGTCAATAAGTACCGCAAGGAACAAGAAGACCCGATCGACATTCTGGATGTCGACAACGTCGCCGTGCGCGAAGCTCAGGTCGCGCGGTTGGATCGTATCCGGGCCACCCGTGACGAGGCCGCCTGCCAAGCGGCGCTGGACGCGCTGACAAAGACCGCCAGTGAAGGTGGAAATCTGCTGGCCGCCGCCGTCGAAGCCGCCCGCGCCCGTGCATCCGTAGGAGAGATCAGCATGGCAATGGAAAAAGAATTTGGCCGCCACCGCGCCGAAGTGAAAACGTTGGCCGGTGTCTATGGCGCAGCCTACGAAGGCGACGAAGGATTTGCCGCGATCCAGAAGTCCATCGAGGAATTCGCTGAGGCTGAAGGCCGCCGCCCGCGCCTGCTGGTGGTCAAGATGGGGCAAGATGGGCATGACCGCGGTGCCAAAGTGATCGCAACCGCCTTTGCGGATATCGGGTTTGACGTGGATGTAGGCCCGCTGTTCCAAACCCCGGCAGAGGCTGCGCAGGACGCCGTGGACAACGACGTGCACGTCATCGGTATTTCGTCGCAGGCAGCAGGGCATAAAACATTGGCACCGCAGTTGGTAGAAGAGCTAAAGAAAGCCGGTGCCGAGGATATTCTTGTTATCTGCGGTGGGGTGATCCCGCAGCAGGATTATCAATTCCTCTATGATCACGGCGTCAAAGCGATCTTTGGCCCGGGCACCAACATCCCCGAAGCCGCTCAGGACATCCTGCGCCTGATCGGTGAAGCGAAAGGCTGAGGCTTTCAAAGATTTTCGCCGAAAAATCTTGTGATCCACCGCCTTTAAGGAAAACATGCGACCAGATCCGATAGGGTCTGGTCGTTTTTCATAGGAGGCGCTGCGTGTTACTGGATCATCTGGCGGTTGCGGGCGAAACGCTCGAAGAAGCGTCTGCCCATATCGAACAGGCCTTGGGTGTGCCGCTGCAGGCCGGCGGCAAGCATGAAAGGTTTGGCACATATAACCGCTTGCTGGGGTTGCGAGATGGCCTGTACCTTGAGGCCATCGCGATTGACCCTCAGGCACCGAACCCACAAAGAACCAGATGGTTCGATCTGGACCGGTTCAAGGGCGCGCCGCGCCTTACCAACTGGATTTGCCGGGTGCCTGACATTTCAGCCTCGTTGACCGTTTTCCCCGACGGCGTTGGGCATCCGATTGATCTGGCCCGCGGCGCGTTGAGCTGGCAAATGGCGGTTCCGCCAAACGGGCGTCTGCCCTTCGATAATCTGTTCCCGGCGCTTATTCAGTGGCACGGAGATTTGCATCCGGCAAATATGTTGCAGGATAGCGGATGTCGCTTGCGTCGGTTGGTGGTGTTTCACCCGGACGCGCTGGACCTTGCCAGGCTGCTAGGCGAAATGGGCGCTGTGGTTTTCGACACAGGCCCGGCCGCATTGCGGGCAGAGTTCGAAACACCGCATGGGAAACGCGTTTTGGAATGAAAATCAGACAAGCCAAAGCAGCGGATGCCAAAGAGATAGCTGCGATCACCAATGCAATCATCCGCGACACGCTGGTAACATTCACAACTGACGAACGCAGCGCGGACAGCATTGCACGTGACATCGAAGCGCGTGGTCCGGCCTATCTTGTGGCAGAACAGGACGGCCAGATTCTTGGGTTTGCAACCTATTGTCCGTTTCGATCCGGTCCGGGATACGCGCAGTGTCGCGAACTGACCATCCAACTGGCCACTGATGCGCGTGAACAAGGTACGGGGAGCGTTTTGATACGGGCGCTTGAGGCTGTCGCCCGGGCAGAGGGAACTCATGCACTGGTGGCGGGGGTTTCTTCGGCAAATCCGGGGGCAGTTTCTTTTCACGCGGCCGTGGGCTTTGTCGAGGTCGGACGCATGCCCGAGGTTGGGTTCAAATGGGGGAAACGTCTGGACCTTGTGCTGATGCAGAAAATTCTTGCCACAGACGGTTTGGTTGCACCTGACAGTCCCGCTTTGGGACGCTAGGGTGCGCTCATGTCGATCTGGATCCGTATATCCGATGCGCTGAGCGCGCTTGCCCAGGGTGAAAGCCTTACCGCAGTCTTTGAAAAGCTGCGCTCGCCACCTGAACGGTCGGTAGCCTTCACCATCGCAGTGATCGCATTGGGTGCAAAAATGGCGAAGGCTGACGGGCAAGTGACGCGAGATGAAGTCACGGCGTTTCGCGACGTGTTCCAGATCGCCCGCGATGATGAGGAAGGCGCGGCGCGCGTGTTCAACATGGCCCGCACGGATGTTGCGGGCTATCAGGACTATGCCCGCAAGATCGCGCGCATGTTTTCTGAGGACAGCACCACGCTGTGCGATTTGATGGAGGGGTTGTTCCACATCGCCATGGCGGACGGGTTCTATCACCCCAACGAAAACGAGTTTCTGGAAGAGGTCAGCCATATTTTCGGCCAGACCGATGCGCAGTTCATGGCATTACGTGCCCGTTTTGTGCCTGATGCGCCCAATGATCCTTACACGGTTTTAGGGGTGCCACGGGACATGCCGTTACCCGATATTCGCAAGGTTTGGCGGCAACTTGTGCGCGAAACACATCCCGATGCGATGTTGGCGCGCGGAGTTCCCGAAGAGGCCGTACGTCTGGCTGAAAAGAAGATGATCGACATCAACCGCGCCTGGGACGAAATCAACGGCGCACAGGCTTGAGATATGCGCCTGGCGACCTATAACGTTGAATGGTTCGCCAATCTGTTTGACCGCCATGACGAACTGATTGCTGATGACAGTTGGTCGGGTCGCCATGATGTCACCAAAGCGCAGCAGATTGAGGCTATCGCCAAAGTTTTGACGGCGATCGATGCGGACGCAGTGCTGGTTGTCGAAGCACCAAACACAGGGAAATATCAGAACACGGTCCGCGCGCTACAAAACTTTGCCGAGGCTTTCGATTTGCGCACCAGCGAAGCCGTGATGGGATTTGCCAACGATACGCACCAAGAACTGGCCTTGTTGTATGACCCGCGCGTTCTGACGGTGCGACCTGATCCAAAAGACGGAGGGCAACAGGCGCCGCGGTTCGATCAGGTGTTTAACATCGACCTGGATATTGACGCATCCGAGGATCAGGTGCAGTTTTCCAAGCCGCCTATGGAACTGGCCGTCGAAACCAAGGCAGGTGAACGGTTCCGCCTTATCGGCGCGCATCTGAAGTCCAAGGCGCCTCATGGGGCTGAGACCCGCGATGCGGCGATTCGCATCTCGATCGCCAATCGTCGGAAACAGCTGGCTCAGGCGATCTGGCTGGGCAGGCGGATCAAGGCCCATCTGGCGGCTGATGAACAGGTGATCTTAATGGGCGATCTGAACGATGGTCCGGGGCTGGACGAATTCGAAAACTTGTTTGGTCGCTCATCGGTTGAAATCCTGCTGCAATCGGGGGTGTTTGACCCCAACGCGGATACGGCCTTCGGGTCAGAACCGGGTGAACGCCCGTCGACCGCGCGTTTTTATCGGCCCCGAGATCGCGGGTATCTTGAGGCGTTGCTGGACTATATTATGATCAGCGATGGGTTAAAGGATCGTCGTCCGGACTGGCGCATATGGCATCCGTTTCGCGATCCGGCTTGCCGTGATGCGCAAGATCTACATGAAGCGTTGCTAACCGCGTCTGACCATTTCCCTGTCACTCTGGATATCGAGCTGTGACCTTCCAACCGACTTTTAGTTGCCCTATGTTTTGGATATGAGACGTTTCATTCCAATCTGCGCGCTGACCGTCACTATTGCCCTTCCGGCCTCTGCCGAGGATGAGGGGAACAAATCCCTGATGGAGCAAGGGGCAGAGCTGTTCTTTGAAGGCCTGCGCCAGGAGATGGAGCCTGCATTGGATGAACTGCTGGGACTCGCTGAACAGTTTGGCCCTGCAATGCAGTCATTTATTGCGGAAATGGGGCCCGCCTTGGCCGAGCTGGCAGATGAGATTGAGGATTGGAGCGCCTATGAAGCACCCGAGATCCTGCCTAACGGCGATATAATTATCCGCAAAAAGCCGCCGCAGGACCCAGAGATACAGCCAGAGATCCCTGAAGGCCCGCCCGAGGGCGAAACCGAGATTTGATATCTAGCCCCGGATGATGACGCGGGTTTCGGATTTCAAAGCGTTGCCGAGTGACGTTAGCCGTGCCTCGGCCACTTCGTTGAACAGGGGGCGTGCTGCAGTTGGCAAGAACAGGTCCAGTTGTTGCTTCTTGGGGTAAAATTTCAAAGTCGCCATCGGCGCATCGTTCTGCATCCACAGCATTGCACCAAACCGCATGGCTTTTCCCAAAATCTCGGCCTGTTTCTGGTCTTTCTCGTCTAGGAGCTCGTACAGTGCGGTGAACCGGTTGCCCTCGCGTTTGTTGCGATACCGATGTTGCAAGGCCAGCCCGATAAAGACTCGTTCCGAGTGCTTCAAACCGCCCAGATTGGCTCGTGTGACGTAGTCGAAACAGACCTCGGCGCGATAGTCAGGATGTGCGCGCCAGCTGACGTCGTGCAACAGACAGGCCGCCTTTATCAGGCGGATGCGCGCAGGCGGGGCTGATTTGAACAGCGGCATCACGAAATCGAGCAGATGTTTTCCGAAACCGGGCAGGCGGGCGTCCTTGGCTTCGGAAAAACGGCTCGCCTCGATCAACGGATCGCGGTCCCGCAGGTTTTGTGGCATCTGCTCGTAAAGCAGACCCTCGCGGATACCATAGCTGGAAATGGCGATATCATTGGGTTTGAACGTGCGGATCAAGCGTGCCAGCACATCCATCGCATAGGGAATCAGCGCCATCCGTGATCCCGACACACCGGCTTTGCTGCGCAGCTTTTCCGGGTCACCTTTTTCGATGAATTTAATGGTCTCGCGCACCTGCTTGGTGGTCATGCGATATTCATGCAGAACGTTCAGGGGATAACCCCGACGCAGCATGTCCAGGCGCGCAAATGCTCGCCAGCTTCCGCCTACAAGGAACAGGCGATCGCGTTGCGGCCCCATCTGGTCGCGCAGATACTCCATCGTGGCTTTGATGTGCGCCTTGCGTGCACGCCGGCCACCTTTGATGTCCCGCAGTTTCAGCGGCCCCAGCGCTGAGGTCAGGCGCCGGCCGACACCGCCGTCTCCTATCTCGGCCAATTCCATTGAGGACCCGCCGATGTCACAGATCAGGCCATATGCGCCGGGCCATCCAAGCAGGACACCCTGCGCGGATAGGCGAGCCTCTTCATCGCCGTTAATGACCGATACGGTCAGGCCGGTTTCGGCTTTGACCTCGGCACAAAACTCGGGGCCATCCTCGGCCTCGCGCACGGCTGCGGTGGCGACGACATGCAGGCCGGGCAGGCCAAGGTCATCGGAGAGTTGGGCAAACCGGCCCAAAGCGGCCAGAGCGCGTTTGCGACCCGTTGGGTTGAGCCGCCCTGTGTCCGAAAGGCCCGCACCGAGCTCGCACATCACTTTTTCGTTGTAGAAATAAGCCGGTGAGCGCGCGGCACCGTCAAAAATCACCATCCGGACTGAGTTTGATCCGACGTCAACCACGCCCACGCGTGACAGAGCTCGGGCTTGGTGGTCATCAAAGAGGGGCTTTCCGAACGGACCCCAGTCAGGGATTTCGGTAACGACAGTCTGATCCATGTCTCTTCCAGATATTCCGCGTGCAGAATGCGAGATGACCCGGCGTGGGTCAATTCCCAGATTGGATATCATCTAAATCTGCGCTCAAAACACGCACCGCCAAGGCGCGGGTAATGTCGCGCTTTTCCGATAACGCAAGCTGGTCCAGTTGCGCCACAACACTGGCGGCAGTTTCAAAGCGCCGGTCCATATGTTTGACCAAATAGGCGATAACCTCAGGGCTGGGGTTCAATTGCCGGTCCACGAACAGCTTGGCCAGAACCGCGCCCAGCAATGCATCATCCGGAGGATCCAGTGCCACGTGATGCGCGCCCTCGATCCGGCTTTGGAGATCGGGCAACGGAAGTTGCCAGAAATTAGGGGCAAGCCGTCCAGTCATAAGAAGGGCGTTACCTTCGGCCAACACAAGATTGTGCAAGTGAAACAGTGTTTTCTGTTGTTCTAAGTCGTCCGCGATCATCGGGACGTCTTCAACCGCGACAGGCGCGCGTGCCAGATCCGGCACGTCTTCGTGACGCACATCCGTGGCCTTAAAAATCCGACCACCGGTTTCCGCCGCCCAGACATGTGCCAGATGGGTTTTACCTGCGCCCGCAGGGCCGCTCAGAACCAGTTTGTTGCCGGGCCAGGACGTGGCCGAGATCATTGCAACCGCAAGTGCATTCGCGGGAGAGACGAAAAAATCCTCACGCCCCAGCGCAGTTTTCGCCGGAAGATCAAAGCTTAGCTGAAGGGCCATCTTACAGGTCTTCCTGATCCGCGCTTTCGAGGCCGGTATACAGGCGGCTGCCCATATAGACCGATGTTGCGTACCGCGCCAGCACTCCCAGCGCTGCGGCAACGGGCACCGCGATCAGCATCCCGACAAAGCCGAACAAGGCACCGAAAACTGACAGAGCCAGCAGCAACCATACTGGGTGCAAACCCACTGAGCTACCTACAAGCTTTGGCGTCAGGAAATTGCCTTCGGTTACCTGACCCAGCGCAAAGATCCCGGCAACCAAACCGATCTGCGCCCAATCCCCCCAGAACTGAAACAGCGCCAGACCGATGGCCAGCGTGCCGCCGATAAGCGCGCCGAGGTAGGGAATGAATGTGACCAGACCCGCGATGAAACCGACGATCAGTCCGAACTGCAGGCCGACCGCCATCAGTGCCACGGCGTAATAGGTGCCAAGGATCAGGCAGACCGTGCCCATGCCGCGCACGAATGAGGCCAGAACGGCGTCAATTTCACCGGCCAGTCGTTTGATCGTCGGGGCGTGATCGCGGGGCAGTAGATCACCGATCCGGGCGATCATGCGGTCCCAGTCCAGCAGCATGTAGACGGCCACAACCGGAACAATGACCAACAGAACTACGACGTTGATCGCCGAACCCAATGAGGCTGCTACGGATTGCAATACATCGCCTGTTTTGGACTTCAGCGTTTCGCCCAAAGAGACAAGGAATTGATGCGAGTTGGATTCGCGGTCCAGAAGAGAGGGGAACTGTTGTTCGATGAAACTGCGCAGCTGCTGGAACAGGCTTGGCATAACCTCGACCAATTCGATCAACTGGGTAATCAGCGCCGGAACGACCATTAGGATCGCCAGAGCAAAGCCCAGAATGCCGACAACTGTGATGATCGCCGTGGCCGCCATGCGCGACAGGCCCAGATTTTCCAAACGATCTGCGAGCGGATCAAGGAAATAGGCGATCGCACCGCCAATCACAAACGGTAGTAAAACGTCGCCAAGCGCCCATAGGCAAAGCACAAAAATGACAGCCGCGACGCCCCAGTATCTGAGTTGATCCTTTACCGGCAAGGCCATGCTCGTCCCCTTGTTCTTGGCTCTTACCGGTGTTCTTGGCGTAAGCGGCCACGTGATGCAAGCGGTTCATGCCATGGAAATTTCCAAGGATTATGAGCTGAGCGTCCCAAGCTCGGGTGTATCGACGGTGGCATTTTCATCGGGCCAGTTGGTGCGCCAGATTTCGGCGGACCAATGTCCGCAATGAACAGACGGTCGATCAAAGCCGGGCAGGGGCGGCAGTAGCGGTTCAACGACCACGTCATGACGCGGAACTGCGAAATAAGGGAAGGAATAGCGTTCTTTGCCAGATTTATTGACCACCCGATGCGGAGTGGATTTAAGCTGTCCGCCGGACCAAAGCTCAAGCATATCGCCGATATTCACGACAAAACCGCCGTGAGGGCAATCCGGGGTGATCCAACCGCCATCGCGGGTCTGCACCTCAAGCCCGCCGACGGGGTTGGGGGCGATGATGGTCAGGGCATCCGTGTCCTTGTGCGGATGAATGCCAAAGCCTTCCTCATCCGGGGCCTGCGGCGGATAGTGCAACAGTGTCATGTTGGTCATGGGGGTTGCAAAAGCCGCTTTCAGGACGTTGGGCTTCAGACCCAGCCCAATTTCAAGCGCGCCCAGCAGCAGTTCGGCCACGTGGTCCAGTTGCGACCAATATTCCAGTATCACATCCTGCGCGCCCGGTACCTCCGCTGGCCAGAGGTTCGGGCCATAAAGGGCACAGACATCGCGAACCGGGTGATCCTCGGAAACCTCGAAATGCAGCTTGTAACCTTCGTATTTGTCCGCTTTGCCCGAGCCATCATTGGGCGTGAAGAAACCCATGGGGATATATCCGCGATAGTTGTTGCGGGTGATGGCCTGATCCCACTTGCTCTGTTCATCGATGTCAAAGATTGCGCGCGTCTTGGCACGGACCTGATCAACGGTGTCAGGTGAAACCCCAGTGCCTGTGATGGAGAGAAAGCCGATGTCGGTGCAGGCGTCCAATATCCGCTGAACGGTTGCGTCATGGCCCGGATGAGCCGTGTCCTTCAGTGGAGAGATGTCGATCGTCGGGATTGATTGCATCAGTGAATCCTCACGCCTTGCCGATCCAGCTCGGTGTGAACAGGGGCGAGGTTCATCTCGTGCAGGTCCTGATTGCTTTTCAGCGACAAGGCTGCGGCAATTCCCGCACCTTGACCCATGACCGCGCAACAAGCCATGTTGCGGGTTGCAGCGTGGGCAACTTTGTCCGCACCATGCGAGCGGCCCGCAACCAATAGGCCTTTGACGCCTTTGGGCAGCATCGAACGGTAAGGGACCTGCATGTAACGTCCCGTTGTGGGCAGGATCAGGATGCCATAGCCGTCGATGAATTCGGGATAGATACCGATCGTGTCCTCGAACCGGCCCTGATGGCGGGCATCAACTTCGGTCATGTTATAGACCGCGTCAATCTTACGTGTGTCACGGATTCCGATGGTCATCCCAAAATTGCGCAGCCGCGCGTTTTCACACCCCGGCATAAAGCGACGAAGCGCCTCGATTGCCAGCATGGATTGGTGGCGGCCTTCAATCTCGCCCTTTGTCAGACTGTCGGGGTCGGTCCCGTCGATTTCGCCCAGATGGATGAGGTTCATATAAGTGAGCTCGCCCGTGTCGTGCATTGCACCCCATGTGCCCGCGATGGTGTTCAGATGCGGCGGGATCAGGCCCTGATCGATGGCCTGCTGGAACGGCTTGTGCACGAAGGGAGAGAACATGTCGTCTTCTTTGCCCGAAGTTTCGATGTTCCACTCGCCGCCGCCGCCCCAATCCTTGTAGGTCTGCGGATCGGCTTTGACACCTTCCATGAACGCGCGCTTGTCGACACCGGCCAGATGGAACATGACCGAGGCTGCCATCATGTCTTCGCGGGCGGTTTTGTGGGTTGGCGCGCCTGCGCGGTGGGCTACATCGGCGTCGCCGGTGGCGTCGATCACCACCTTGGCCAGGATTGCTTCACGCCCAGCTTTGGATTCGGTGATGATGCCTGTGATCCGGTCTCCCTCCATGATCGGAGCGACGAATTGCCGGTGCAGCATCGGATGAACGCCTGCCTCTTCAACCAGCTTGTCGGCCACTAGCTTGAAACCCTCGCTGTCCAACTCATAGCTCAGCGACTGGCTCTCTGGTACGGCCGCACCCATGTCCTTGGCGCGGGTCTCGAACTCCATGCCGATTCCGCCAGCTTCGACCGTCTGTTTATGGCGATACCAGGCGAAGCCCTCAACGCCCACGGCGGTGATGTTGCCACCCATGCAGCCGAAGCGGTCGACCAGCGACACCTCGACCCCGGCCCGGGCCGCGGCCAGCGCGGCGGCCAGCCCTGCCGGTCCTGACCCGACCACAAGAACGTCTGTCTGATGAACAACCGGTATTTGACGCGCGGGTTCCTGAATGGTTTGCATGGGTGCCCCCTGGAGTTGGTATTTC
Source organism: Ruegeria sp. Alg231-54 (assembly GCF_900143525.1). Taxonomy (GTDB): domain Bacteria; phylum Pseudomonadota; class Alphaproteobacteria; order Rhodobacterales; family Rhodobacteraceae; genus Ruegeria. Next base: position 381,003 of record NZ_FREZ01000002.1, read on the forward strand.
AGTCACAATTGAAAACCCTGACTGGCGGGTCAATCAAAAAACCGACCGGCCCGAGGTCGCAAAATAACCAATGCATGATTGCCCCCGGCGGGGCTTTGGCATAAGCAACTTTGAAGTCCAAATTTACCTTCAAAGGTTCACCAATGCGCCTCAGCCGTTACTTTCTGCCCGTTCTCAAGGAAAACCCCTCCGAGGCCCAGATCGTCAGCCACCGGCTGATGCTGCGCGCCGGGATGATCAAGCAAGCTGCTGCCGGAATTTATTCCTGGCTGCCGCTGGGTTTCAAAGTGCTGCGTAAGCTGGAAAACATCATCCACGAAGAGCAGGCGCGCGCTGGCCATATCGCGATCCAGATGCCCATCATCCAATCGGCGGACCTGTGGCGCGAATCCGGGCGCTATGATGATTACGGTCAGGAAATGCTGCGCATGAAAGACCGGCATGACCGGGATATGCTGTTTACACCGACTGCCGAAGAACTGATCACCGATATCTTTCGTGGTCATGTGAGCAGCTACAAAGACCTGCCGCTGACGCTGTACCAAATCCAGTGGAAGTTCCGCGATGAGATCCGCCCTCGTTTTGGTGTGATGCGCGGACGCGAGTTCTATATGAAGGACGGTTACAATTTTGACCTGACCAAAGAGGACTCGCTGCACGCCTATAACCGCCATCTGGTCACCTATCTGCGCACCTATGAGCGCATGGGCCTGCAAGCCATCCCGATGCGCGCCGATTCCGGCCCCATCGGTGGCGACAACACGCACGAGTTCCTCGTTCTGGCCGATACCGGTGAATCCGAGGTGTTCTATGACACTGCAGTCACCGATCTGACCTTTGGTGATCGTCAGATCGACTATGACAGCCGCGAGCAGTGTCAGGCCATTCTCGAGGAGTTCACCTCGAAATACGCCCGCACCGATGAGACCCATGACGAGGCGCTGTTCAACCAAGTCCCCGAAGAGCGACGCCGCTTGGCGCGCGGGATCGAGGTTGGCCAGATCTTCTACTTCGGCACCAAGTACTCCGAAGCCATGGGTGCAACTGTACAAGGCCCCGATGGCAAACCCGTTCCTGTTCATATGGGCAGCCACGGTATCGGCGTCAGCCGCCTGATCGGAGCGATCATCGAGGCCAGCCATGACGATAAGGGCATCATCTGGCCCGAAGGCGTGACACCGTTCCATTGCGGTATCGTCAACCTGAAACAGGGTGATGATGAGGCCGACGCCGCCTGTAACAAGATCTACGGCGCGCTGACTGCGCTGGGCCTCGACCCGTTGTATGATGACCGTAAGGAACGGGCAGGGGGCAAGTTCGCCACCATGGACCTGATCGGTCTGCCCTGGCGCATCACCGTTGGCCCGCGCGGTCTGAAAAACGGAGTGGTTGAATTGACCTGTCGCCGTACCGGTGAAAGCGAGGAGATGTCCCCCGAAGCCGCCGTTACCAAGATCGCCGAGATCTATGAGCGCATCGCCTGATACCCCAGACGCGCCGCTGATCTCGGTCATCACCGCGACCTATGACCTGCTGTCGCAAGGGCGACAGGACAGTTTTCGCGAGGTGATCGAGTGCATGGAGCGTCAGAATTGCGACCGGGCTGAGCATATCATTCAGGATGGGGCGTCGAGTGATGGTACAGTTGAATTTCAGCAAGAATTGACCGCGGATGCGCCCCGTACCCGATTGATCAGTGAACCGGATGCCGGTTTGTATGACGCGATGAACAAGGGTGCGCAGGCAGCGCGTGGGGAATATCTGTTGTTCCTTAACTCGGATGACTCGCTGGCGTCCGACGACATTTTGAACATTGTCGCTGATCGGCTCGTGTCGACACAGCCGGATTTCCTGTTCGGCTCGACCCTGCGCCGGATCGAGGATGGATCAGAAAGCCGAGAGAAACGGATGTCGCTGACAGCGATTCTGCAGCGGATGCCGTTCTGCCATAACTCGGTGTTGCTGAAGCGGGATGTGTTTTTGTCGCTGGGCGGACATGACACTCAGTTTAGCGTCGCGGCCGATTACGATCTGATGTTGCGCCTTTTGACCAAAGGGTATCAGGGTGCCCGCATCGAAGATCCGATATCCATGTTCTGGGGCAGGGGCGCCACGAGCGACGATGCCGCAACAGCGGAAGACTACGCCCGTGTCTGGATGAATTACTACGGCGGGTACAGGTCGGCCGATGGCCTGACACAGTCCGATTTCGTTCGGTATTACCTAAGCGGTCACATGCCCGCGGCGCTGATCCTTGAGCGCTTGTTAAAGCCCGGAACGTCGGATGCCATCAAAGCCGCCGCGCGCCACAGTCTGTGGAAGACGACGCGCCGATCTGCTCAGTTCTGGCGCAGCTTTTAGGCGCGTCAGGCTGTCGGTCGGGCAGTCAGAACATCTCCGTCAGCCTCATGGCCCCGTGCCACGACGATCGGACGGCCCAGTTGTCGCACCAGATCCCTGAATTCAAGGCCCAGGAAACGCAGGCCGCAAACCCGGTCTCCAGTGGTTTGATCGGTAAGGCACATCCGACCATCCCGGAACGCCAGACAATATCCCTTGTCGTTCAGGATGTCGGTCAGACCGGCCCAGCTTGCCGCGCTGGCAAAGATCGGAAGGATGGTTGCGCGCAGAAGAACTGCGGATTCACAATCCAATTCTGTTGATTTTTGTCGGACCGAAAATGCGTCCGGTTGTTCAGTTTCAATTCGAATACTCATGAGCGACCCCCGCTCTGTAAAATGAATTCCCCCATAGTCAGGGTGACAAAGTTTCCAAAAATAAGCAAAACGCGAAATAAAATTGCGCCAAAAATGTTGCATTTTGAGGTCAGTTTGCCTCGCTATGCTCACATTAACTTCATACCTGAAACAATACCGGGCTGTCTGTGAAGAGCGTCACAACCGGTGGTATATTTTAGCAGAGGATGATCTCCTTAAGTTCGAGTGACCGTTTGACCGGTGGCGTTGTTGATTCGCAATTTCGGGGCTCTGAGAGCGAATTTGACCGCGCCGAAATTACTGATAAACCGAGCAAAACGATGAAAGGGCCCGCGCTGTGCTGAGTTTCGCAACCGTCGTGTATTCTAGGGACTTTCCCCTGCTTGAACTTCAGGCGCTGTCTTTTGCCCGTTTTGTCGATCCGGACATGGTTTCGTCGATTCACGTGATCATGAATGACTGCGATGAAGATACGCTCAGGGCAAAAATCGAACCCCTTTTGGCTTCATACGGCCCACTGCGATCCAAGGTTCAGGTCCTGGGCGGCGATGACCTGTTGTTGCAGTCCGGCCAGTACGCGCGGCGATCCTTGCCGGATCGGATCCTGATCGAAAACCGGTTTCGTATTCCCGGCATTCGCAGGCAGGGATGGCGCGGGTCCAACGGGTATCGCAGTCAGCAAGTTCTGAAGCTGGGTGCCGCGCGCGTTGCGGCGTCCGAGAACATGGTGATCCTGGACACCAAGAACGTCTTTCTGCGTAGCTTTGACCCGACTGAGTTCTTTGCTGACAACGGTGCGGCGCGGATCGCTTTCATCGACGTCCAAAGCGATTACCACCGCAATTGGCTGGTCGAGAGCCTTGATGCACTGGGCGCGTCAGGTACCGACCTCAACGGGTTAAGGACCACGACATTTGCGACCCCTTTCGCGATGCGCCGATCCTTGGCCTTGGCGCTGCTGGATGAGATCAACGATCGGTATGGCTCGGTGCAGGCGTTGTTTGGATCGCGCAGGCGGCCGTCCGAGTTCATGCTGCTGAATGCGTTCTGCCTCAAATCGCCCGACGGCTACGCGCCGTGGTTCGAGGATCACGCGCAATACAATATCGGGCTCTGGCCGACCTATTCGCCCGAGGAAATGGCATCGCAGCTGGCGATGCTGGATGATCCCGCTGCATTGACGCTGGGCCTGCATAACCGCGCCTTGTCGCTGTTGCCCGGTGATCTGCGGGATCGTGTGTTTTCCGAGTTGGAAATCAGGGGCATTTGTGCCCGGCCACGCGCCGAAGAGGTGCTAAACCGCGCGGCGACACTGACCGGCTGACAACCGGCTTGACCATCCGGTGAAATGCCGAAAGGGTCGCGACAACAAAACATCCGGAGCAGGCATGGCCAGAACACCCCCGCCCTTTGCCCCATTTGAGTGGAAAATCGCCTGGCGTTACTTGCGTGCGCGCCGCGCCGAAGGTGGCGTGAGCGTCATGACGTGGATTTCCCTGATCGGGATCACGCTGGCCGTCTTTGCCCTGATTGCCACTCTGGCCGTCCGTTCTGGATTTCGGTCCGAATTCGTCGGCACGATACTGGGCGCAAACGCCCATGTGACTGTGTACTCCGCCGGAGAGTTTGATGCGCAAGGGCGCGTTGACCGAACGATCGCGGAATATGAAGAGATGACCAGCCGGATCGCGCAGGTTCCGGGTGTGGAACGCGCGGCCCCGCTGGTTAAAGGGCAGGTCCTGATTACCAATCGCGACCGCAGCAGCGGAGTCGAGGTTTTTGGTATCCGCCCCGACGACTTGCACGATCTGCCCGGCGTCGCGCAAAGCGAACAGGCCGTCGGTGATCTGACCCAATTTCAGGACGGTGAGGATGTGATTGCCATCGGGTCTGGTGTGGCGCGCAGCATTGGGGCGACGGTCGGGGACACCGTCAAACTGACCTCACCCAATGGGGTGAAAACCGCCTTTGGGACGTCTCCACGCGTGAACGCTTATCAGGTGGTTTATGTGTTCTCGGCCGGGCGGTATGACATCGACCGCACCCGCGTCTACATGCCGTTCACGCAAGCTCAGAGCTTTTTCAACCGCGACGGTGTGGCCGACGAGATCGAAGTGATGGTCGAACGCCCCGAAGAGATGACCCCGGTTCTGATCCCCATCCTCGAGGCGGCAGGCGGGCGCAGTCAAATCTGGACGTGGCAGGATGCTTCGGGCGGATTTCTGCGTGCGCTTGAGGTTGAGGACAACGTGATGTTCATCATCCTGTCGATCCTCGTCTTGATCGCGGCGATGAACATCGTGTCGGGCCTGATCATGCTGGTGAAGAACAAGGGGCGCGATATAGGTATCCTGCGCACCATTGGCCTGAGCGAGGGGTCGATCCTGCGGGTCTTTTTCATCTGCGGTGCGTTCACAGGCATCATCGGCACCGTTATGGGAGTGATCCTCGGCTGCCTGTTTGCCATCTATATCGACCCGATATTCTCATTCGTGAACTACGTCATGGGCGGCGGCGTCTGGGATCCGTCCATTCGCGGCATCTATTCCTTACCCGCCGAATTGCACCTTTCAGATGTTCTCAAGGCAATTGGGCTGTCGTTGGGGCTGTCGTTCATTGTCACCTATTTCCCGGCCCGCCGCGCGGCGCGGCTGAACCCGGTTGAGGCGCTGCGCTATGAATGATCTGACGATGCGGCTGAACGGTTTGACCAAGACCTACCTCAAGGGCACTCCAGGTGAGGTGCAGGTGTTGCGTGGGGTCGATCTGGAATTGCGCGCAGGTGAGGCTGTGGCTTTGGTCGCGCCATCCGGGGCAGGCAAATCGACACTGTTGCACATTGCCGGACTGCTGGACAAACCGGATGAGGGGACCGTAGAAATCGCGGGCCAGAATGTAGCGGGCAGGGGGGATCGAACCCGTACCGCACTAAGGCGGCAGGACGTTGGGTTCGTGTACCAGTTCCATCATTTGTTGCCCGAGTTTACCGCGCTGGAAAACATCACCCTGCCGCAACTGGCTAACGGTGTATCCGAGAAGGCTGCACAGGACAGGTCGATGGCCTTGCTCGACCGCGTTGGAGTGGCGGCACGTGCCAATCACCGCCCCGCCGCCCTGTCAGGGGGCGAGCAGCAACGTGTTGCGTTTTGCCGGGCCTTGGCGAACAAGCCACGCGTTTTGCTGGCGGATGAACCGACCGGTAACCTAGATCCCGAAACCTCGGATCAGGTATTTGGCGCTTTGATGTCGCTGGTCCGGGATGAAGGGCTTTCAGCGTTGATTGCCACGCATAACATGGATCTGGCCGCGCGGATGGACCGTAAGCTGAGACTGGAGGCAGGTGTTCTTAAGCCAGTTGAGTGATGGCGACACCGGCCGCCATCACGGCTATGCCCCCGGCCCGTATCCATGTCAGCGGCGTGACCTGAGCACCAAACAGGCCAAAATGATCGATGGCCGCCGTGCTGATCAGCTGTCCCAGCAGAACAAAGAACACTGCGTTGCCGACTCCGAAATGGGGGGCGACATGCGTGATCGACAGAACATAAAACGCAATCAATACACCGGCCAGCAACAAGTGTTTCGGGGCTTGGGCCACCTTGGATAGCGCTTCCATTCCTGGGAACAGCAGCATGACCAGGGCAGACGCCACGAACGCGATGGCAAACAGGACTACGCCGGCGGTTGTCGGGGACCCGATCAGCTTGCCCAGTGCGGCATTCAAAGCCGCCAGAATCGGAACGCCGATCCCGGCCGCCAGCATAATGGCTGCGTATTGTGTCATTGCCCGTATCCTCCCGCTTCGTTGATCTGGATCATTGCGCCAAGCCGCCCGGCGGGCAAGCCTGCAAATGTCAGTCGTGACAGGAGGATGCGATGATCAGACCGATGTTCGGGGCAGTTTGTTTAGGTGTGGCTACGCTTTCGTCTCATGCCATGGCACAGAACGTTGAAACCGGCGCTGAGCTCTATCAGCACTATTGCGCAACATGTCATGGGATTGATGCGACGGGGCATGGGCCAATGGCCGGTGTGTTGGTGATACAGCCGACTGATCTGACACAGCTGGCATCCGGGGATGGCGTGTTCCCTACAGCCCGTGTTGTGGCGCGTATCGACGGGCGTGATCCCTTGGTCAGTCATGGCAGCCCGATGCCGGTTTATGGCCCGTATTTCGAGGGGCAGGATACCACGATGAAAACCCCAGACGGTCAGCCGATCCTGACCAGTCAGCCGATTGTGGATCTGGTGGCTTATCTGGAGACGCTGCAATAAGGCTTAACCTTCGCGGCAAATCCCTTCGACCTTCGCTCCGCTCCACGGAATGACAACGGCACGCTCGCGCTGCGCGCCGGGCAGCGGTGACAAGTCGAAATGCGCGCCCAACATGTCATGCAAGCGCTGGGTCCGCGGCGCGGTAGGGTCCAACGCCCTGCAGCAGACGTATTCCTCGACGATCGCCCCCTGTTGTTCGAATCCATAGGACAGGAAATCAGGCGATGTCTGCAGGTCGAACAAGTAAGGGTCCTTGCTTCCGCCATGTTCGGCGGCGGCACGCAGGGGGTGATAACCGGTGGACCGGCGGTTCTGCCATTGCCAGACGTGGGTCAGTTCGTGTGCAAGCAACATCCCGGCAATCAGGTCCATCTGTTCCGGGAAATCGGACATATAGTCCTCAAGGTACCAGTCCTTGTTAAAATAGACCTTATTGAACAACGCAACAGCGGCGGGTTTCGCGGTTACGACCCCTTCTTCGGTTGGTGGCAGGATACGTTCCCGACAGGCCAGGCGCGGCCGGTCTTTGCGGTAAAACGTGATCGGCGTTACCGGCGCACCTTCGACAAGTCGCACGCGATCCAAATCCAGCGTGTCGCCTTGAACGGCACTTGCAAATGCGCGTTCCTGATCCGTCAAAGGGCGACCACAGGCAGCAAGCAAAATTAATAGCGTCATCAAAATACGAAAAGCCATAATCAAAGCCTAATGCGAAGTGCCCGCGCTGCAACCCGTTTTCACAGGCTCATCGCCAAAACCCTGCTGATTTCGGTCAGCGACCGGCCTGATTGATCCATCCATGTATTAAAAGCCTCTTGCACCGCAGCCATCGCCTTTTTCGATGTTGGGGCCTTATCGACCACCCCTTCGGCAATCAGTCGCGCGGTCACATCTTGCGAGAGGATATAGCTGTCGCGCCCTGCAAATCGCATGGCGTATTGGGCCGAAGCCCCGCCCAGACGCGACCCTCGCTTGCCCAGCATCGCCAGCAGCCCGGCAAATTCTTCCGATGGCCAACCCCCAAGAACCTGACCCGCACCGCCTTCATCACGAAGCTCCAGCAAAAAGGCGGCATTGTCACGAACGGTCGCGATCTTGGTTCCGTTGCGCACAATGCGGGTATCCTGCAGCAAGGCGTCGAATTTCTCATCATCCATGAAGGCGCAGCGTCCGGCATCGAAACCGTCAAATGCGATTTCAAACCCGTCCCACTTGTTTTCGATGACCTTCCAGTTGAACCCCGCCTGAAAAATAGTCTTGGTAATAATTGACAGCCAGCGATCTTCCGGCATCTCAGCAAGCTCGGCCAGGCTTTTGGGTTTGCTCAATTTTTCATTCAACGCATCCGGGCCACCATGGCGATTGGCAGCCATTGCAAAAATTTCATCGAAATGATGCATCAATCATGTCCTCCACCGGTAAAGTTGCCTGTTGAATGCTTCGTTGCAAGGTCTCAAAGAGAGCGAGTTTTTGGACATTTAGCGCGTCTGAGATCAAAAAATGCAGAAAAATCGAACATCGGGAAAAGAAATACTCGACAAAACAGGGGATTCGGGTTTGTGATTGACTCGTCAATCAAAGACCTGCGCCAGATATTTGTGTTAAGCAAAAACGCGCGCGATCAGTACAACGCAGCGGGTGGGGACTTGCAGCTTAGTACAAGGCGAAAAATTCCGCCTTTGTTCAAAGTGTTCACTTCCCTTTTGCGGCTAATATTGTGCATGTTGCGACATGGTTTTGTCGTCTGTCCAACCTTCCGGCGCGCACCTGTGCGCTGAGGTGGACGAAAAACAAAAAAAGACAGGGAGAATGTCGATGAAAAAACTTAGTGTCAGCCTGTTGGCTATGATGGTAGCCGGTTCCGCTTACGCCGCCGATATGGGTGCCGTGGACGAGCCGATCAAACTGGCGATCAACGAATGGACCGGTCAGCACGTAACGACCCAAGTGGCAGGCGAGATGCTGAAAGCCGCGGGTTACAACGTCGAATATGTGACCGCTGGTATGATGAACCAGTTCCAGGCAATCGCGGATGGCGACATCACTGCGACGCTGGAAATTTGGTCGTCAAACGTCTCGGATGAATACGCCAAGAAAATCGACGAAGGAACCGTCGTCGAGATCGGCGATCTGGGTCTGGATGCCAAGGAAGGCATCGCCTATCCGGCGCACGTGGCCGATCTGTGCCCGGGTCTGCCGGCATGGGAAGCGCTGAAGGATTGCGCGCAGGTCTTCGCGACCGCTGAAACTCTGCCCGGTGGCCGTCTGGTCGACTATCCTGCCGATTGGGGTACGCCCGGCGCCGACCGTATGACCGGTCTTGAACTGCCGTTCAAAGCTGTGCCTGCCGGTTCCGAAGGCGCTCTGATCGCCGAATTGCGCGCTTCGACCGAGCGCAAGTCGCCGCTGCTGATCACTTTCTGGCAGCCGCATTGGGCGATGTCGGCCTATGACGTTCAGTTCGTTGAATTGCCTGCCGGTGAAGAAGCCTGCTTTAACGATCCGGCCTGGGGTCCAAACCCGAACGCCGTGAACGATTGCGATTTCTCGCCCTCGCGCATCTTCAAGGCCAGCTGGAACGGTATGGAAGAGAAATGGCCCGCGGCCTATGAAATCCTGTCCAACTATCAATTGGCGGTCGAGGACCAGCAGCCGATGATGGGCGCGATCGACGTTGACGGCGGTAAGGTCGAAGAAGTTGTCGCTGAATGGATGGCTGCGAACGAAGACAAATGGCGTCCGGTTGTTGACGCGGCAACGCAGTGAGTTCGCATAAGTGACTGACGCGAATACGCCAGCCATTACCTGCCAGAATCTCTGGCAGGTTTTTGGTCAAGGCGCAGACAAAGCCCTGACCGACGCGCTGTCTCGGTCAGGGAATGATGCAGACCAAGCCGCCGCCGATCTGCGCGAACACGGGTTCATCCCGGCTGTTCAGGACGCAAATTTCGAAGTCAAAGAGGGCGAGCTCTTCGTCATCATGGGCCTGTCGGGGTCGGGCAAGTCCACACTGATCCGCTGTATCTCGCAATTGCTGCCGGGCACGGGCGGCGAAATCCGTGTCGACGGCGAAAACGTTATCGGTGCGTCGAAGAAAGCGCTGACCGAATTGCGGCGCAAAAAACTGGGCATGGTGTTCCAGCATTTTGGCCTGTTTCCACACATGACCGTTGCGGACAACGTGGCCTATCCACTGCGCGTATCGGGCGTCGGCAAAAAGGAACGGATGGCCCGCGCGCAAGAGGTCATCACTCTGGTCGGATTGGAGGGTCGCGAGGACAGTTACCCGCGTCAGCTTTCCGGTGGTCAGCGTCAGCGCGTGGGGATTGCACGATCTTTGGCGGTGAACCCGGACATCTGGTTTCTGGACGAGCCCTTCTCGGCCCTTGATCCACTGATCCGCCGACAGCTTCAGGACGAATTCCTGCGCATTCAGGCGACGCTGAAGAAATCCATCGTGTTTATTACTCATGATATTCAAGAGGCGCTGAAACTGGCCGACCGCATCGCCATCATGCGCGACGGTAAGATCGTTCAGATCGGTACGCCGACGGATATCGTATTACGCCCCGTAGATGACTACGTGCGCGAATTCTCGAAAGACGTGGCCAAGGGTCAGCACGCCAAAGTCGCCTCGGTCATGCGGGACGAATCTGAACGTGGCCCGGATGATCCTGGCCTGACAACCTTGATGACCCTGGACGCCGCGTTGGCGCATTGCATGGAGCTTTATGAGCCCGTTCCTGTGCGGGATGAGGCAGGCAATATTGTTGGCACGGTTCATCCTTCTGATCTTGCCGCTGCTCTTCAGGTGGATGAAACATGAGTGTGCGGCTCGACGTCCCGATACTTGGTAAATTGCGTGTTACAGATGGGGCCATAGCGGCCTTGATAACAGTTTTCGTTGGTTATCTGTGTTTGCGTTATGAGGCAGATGTGCCGTGGCTGGTGCAATGGCCTGCGGAATGGGTTGTTCCCGCGACGGAGTGGGTCGGTGCATTCCTCGACTGGTTTCTGAACGGCATCAAACCAGCGATGCGGTTGTTTTCCGATTTGATGGCATATCCCATGAACGGGGCCAATTTCGTATTAGGCAATACACCATGGCCGATCCTCATCGGTCTGGTAACGGCACTGGGTTGGTATCTGGGCGGCCTGTCGATGGCGGCGTTGGGGTTTTTTGGCCTGTGTTTCGTGTTCGCCTCCGGATATTGGGCCGAGAGTATGAATACCCTGGCATTGGTCGCTGTCTCGGTTCCCGTTGCGCTGATCGTCGGCGGTGCCATTGGCATCCTTGCCAACGAAATGCCCCGCGTCAGGTCCTTTGTTCAGGCGGTGTTGGACGTGATGCAGACGGTCCCGACTTTTGCCTATCTGACCCCGCTATTGCTGCTGTTTGGTTTTGGCCCGGTTGTGGGTTTGATTGCGTCGGCCATCTACGCGGCCCCGCCCATGGCGCGCAACGTGATGCTGGGTTTGGAACGGGTCGAGCCCGAGATCAAAGAGGCCGCTATCATGTCCGGTGGCACGCGGTTTCAGCAGTTGTTTCAGGTCGAAATCCCCGCAGCGGCGACGCAGATCATGGTGGGCGTAAACCAATGCCTGATGGCCGCCCTTTCGATGGTCATCATCGCCGCAGTTATCGGCGGGTTCAACGATATCGGCTGGGAAGTTCTTCTGACCATGCGCAAGGCTCAGTTTGGCGAGTCGCTGATGGCTGGTCTCGTCATCGTGGTTTTTGCTGTGGTGATCGACCGGATGAGCGGCACGCTGGCGACCGAGCGTAAGCGCTATGATCCACGCGTTGTCTGGGCGGTGTTGGGCTTTGCGGTCCTGTTCACTGTCGCCTTCTGGGCATGGCTGCCGAACCCGTCCGAACTGACCCTGCTGGACCCGATGGCTGAGGCCGTCGATGGCGGCTTAACCGCGTTCACGCAGGCCAACGGTCCATGGCTGGATGCGCTCAAGAACAACTCGTTGTTTTATGTGCTGCTGCCCTTGCGGATCGGGCTGGATCAGGCCGTTTTGCCGTTCACATGGGGTTTCCAGTGGACAGTTGGCATGAGCTTCGGCCTTTTCGCGGCCGGCGCGGTCATCGCCGCGCTGATGGCATGGCGTGGTCACCTGACGGGCGGTTTGGTCGTGTTGATCTTGATCGGCATGTTGGAAACCGGCATCGCAAACCTGCCATGGCCCTTCGTCCTAACCGGCACTGCGGCGCTCAGCTATGTCGCGGGCGGCTGGCGTCTGGCGGTGCTTTCGGTGGGGTTGCTGTGCACCATCCTTGTTTCCGGTCTTTGGGAGCGCGCCTTGCTGTCGCTTTACCTCAGCGGGGCTGCGGTGTTTTCCTGCGCCGTCGCAGGCGGCTTGATCGGATTGGCCAGCGCGGTATGGGCGCCGGTCTGGAAGGTTGTTCGTCCAATTTGCGATATGCTGCAGACGATCCCGCTATTCGTTTTCCTGATCCCGGTGCTGATGGTGTTCCAGATTGGTGAGTTCTCGGCCTTTCTGGCGATCTGTGCTTACGCAATCGTCCCGATGATCCGCTACACGCGGCACGGGTTGGTAAACACGCCGGACGAGATGATGGAGGCCGCAATTTCAAGTGGCGCGACCGAGTGGCAGATCATGCGCGACGTGCGCGCGCCATATGCTGCGCCGACGATCCTGCTGGGGCTGAACCAGACCATCCTTTATGCCTTTGCAATGCTGGTGATCGCGGCGCTGATCGGGACCACCGGTCTGGGCCAGTCGATCTATCTGGCACTGGGGCAGGCGGATGTGGGTCTGGGCATCTCGGCCGGTGCCGCTATGGCGATTCTGGCGCTTGTTGCCGACCGTATCGTGCAGGGTTTTGCCGAAGAACGGCGTAAAGCGCTGGGACTGTGAAATGGGGCAGGGGCGGCGCGTCCGCCCCTTTTGCCCTGCACTTGATCTTAGACAAAGACCGGACAGCGTTCGGGACGTAGACCGCGCGTAACACGTTCGGAGAATACTATGACCGGTTGGGCCTTCTTCCTCGCAGCACTGATCACCTTTCTTCTCAGCCACGCCATCCCGGTGAGGCCGGGTGTTCGCGGGCGGCTGATCGAAACATTGGGGCGTAAGGGATATTTTGCGGCATATTCCGCATTGTCCCTGTTGGTTCTCGCGTGGCTAATCGTCGCCGCTGCACAAGCGCCGTATGTTGAAATCATACCACCGCTTGCCATCTTTCGCTGGGCGCCACTCTTGGTGATGCCAATCGTGTGCTGGCTGGCTGTCGCCGGCATATCGATCCAGAATCCGTTCTCGTTTGGCGGGATGGGGAATCGCGCTTTTGACCCCGAAAAACCGGGCATCCTGCGGACCACGCGCCACCCTGTTCTTGCGGCTTTGATGCTGTGGGCGGGGGCGCATCTGCTGGCCAACGGTAGCCTGTCTCACGTGATCCTGTTCGGGCTTTTTGCAGGTTTTGCGGCTTTCGGAATGGCTCTGATCGACCGCCGCAAACAACGCGATATGGGTATGGAATGGATCCGGCTGTCTCGTAAAACAGCCCGCCTGTCGTTGCGCAGTCCACTGCCGTGGCCGCGCCCTTGGGTCTGGCTGGTTGCAATTGCGATCTTCGTGGCGCTGCTTTATCTGCACGCGCCTGTGATCGGATTATCGCCGCTGCCATGACCCAAGAGAGTGGTCGCGCCGGTCCTTGCGTGCTATCTGGAATATCACAAATCTGTACTAAGGGGTCCTTGGATGCATCTGGCCTATGTTACTACCACCGACCGCGGCGCAACCGACCGCCTGTTAAGTGCGGTTGCCGAACACCTGCTCGCCAAAGGCGCGAGCCTTGCGGGGGTGGTGCAAACCAACACTGAATGCGCGGATAGCAGCAAGTGTGACATGGATGTTCGCGTTCTGCCCGAGGGAGAGACCATTCGCATCTCGCAATCCCTTGGTGAACAATCGCGCGGTTGCCGTCTTGACCCGGCTGCGTTGGAACAGGCTGTTGGGTATGTGACCTCTTCGCTGGCTGACGCGCCGCAATTGCTGATCATCAACAAATTCGGCAAGCACGAGGCTGACGGGCGCGGTTTCCGCCCCGTGATTGCCGAAGCTCTGGCGCTGGATGTTCCCGTCCTTGTTGGTGTAAACGGTTTGAACAAAGAAAAATTCGACGCGTTCACAGGTGGCGCTGCCGAACAGATCGCACCTGATCCAGAAAGCATCATTGCATGGTTCGACCGCGTCACTGCGCAACGTGAGGCTGCGGCCTGACAAAGCTCCCGTAGGGTAAGCTTCTGTTTTCCTAACTTGTTTCGTGTCGCATGTGCTGCAATCCTCTTTTCCGGAGGAGACAGTGCATGTGGACCAACTGGGCCGGAAACCAGCACACGGATACGCCAATAGCGCGCCCGACGTCGATTGCTGAACTGCAAAAAGAGATCGCACAGCCCCAAACCCTGCGGGTCTTGGGTGCCGGTCATTCTTTTACGCCGATCGTGGCCGGTGGTGACCGGATTGTGGACTTGTCGGATTTGGGCCTGCCAACACTTGGGGATGCCCGGCAGGATCAGGTGTGGGTCAACGCCAATGCGCGGTTGCGGGATCTGTCCCCGGCACTGGCGGACAAGGGGCTGGCGTTCCGCAACCTTGGGGATATCAACGCGCAGTCACTGGCTGGTGCGGTGTCGACCGCGACCCATGGAACTGGGCGTGAACTTCCCTGCCTTGCGGCAGAAATCACTGCTGCCCGAATGGTCGGGGCAAGCGGCGATATTCTGACCACGGATGATATCCCGCTTGAGATGGTACAGGTCAGTATGGGGATGCTGGGCGTTCTGACCGAAGCGCAGATTTCGGTCGTGCCAAAGTATAACTTACGTCGGCAGGTCCAGCTTGCCTCGGTCGAGGAGAGTCTGACCACGATGCACCAGAAATGGGCAGAGAACCGGAACTTCGAATTCTTCTGCATCCCGTTTACCGGAAAAACTGTCGAACTTCGTCACGCCATCACCGATGCAGCCGAAAGCAAAGCACCGCGCGATTTGGATATGATCGCTGTAAAAGTACTGAAACTTGCACGCAGCGCGGGGCAGATCAGCGAAGGGTTGCGCCTTGCGATGCTCACGCTACTGACGCTGGCGCAGTCGGACGAGGATTATGTCGGCGAAAGCTGGCGGGTATTGTGTAGCGACCGGCATATTCGTTTCAAGGAAATGGAATACCATCTGCCGCCTGACGTAGCTGGGGATGTTCTGCAAGAGGTTTTGACACGACTGCATCACGACCACAAAGACATCTACTTTCCGATCGAGGTGCGCCAGACTGCTGGTGATACGGCCTGTCTGTCTCCGTTCCAGGGTGGGCCACGCATTTCCATCGCCATTCACACCGACGCAGCCGAGGATCATAAACGGTATTTCGAAGCCATTGAGCCGCTATTTGTCGAAGCAGGGGGCCGCCCTCATTGGGGCAAGATGCACAATCTGACTTACAAAGACCTTTCCGTAATGTATCCGGATTTTGATCGGTTTTGTGCGCTGCGCGAACGGCTCGATCCACAGGGTAAGTTTTTGACGCCCGCGCTTGCTCGGCTGTTTCGACCATGAACGCGGCAGCCCTGAAAGCTCTGTCAGGTACCTTGCGATCACACGGGGTCGACAAGCCCGTCGTCGTAGTGGACCTGGACTTGTTGGACGCCAATTGTGTTGTCGCGAACAGGGTTGCTGACGCTGGGCTGGCCCGCAGGCTGGTCGCCAAGTCTCTGCCCTGTCTTCCTTTGTTGGATTTCATTCGCAAGCGCATCTCGACCTCTGGCCTGATGACGTTTTCCGAACCGATGTTGCAGGCGCTTTTGACGGCCGAGTCCGATACGGACCATCTGATCGGAAAGCCCTTGCCCGTTAGTACGGCTGCAAGGCTTCTTTCCACCAATCCCGATGCGGCAAGGCGCGTTCAATGGTTGATCGACACCCCAGCTAGGCTTGGAGATTATCTGGCTTTGGCTTCAGATCGCCAGACGTCACTGCGTTTGTCTTTGGAGTTGGATATCGGCCTGCACCGTGGCGGACTAAATTCTCAGAATGTCGCAGAACTTGCCCAACAAATAACGGCGCACCCATATGGGCAGCTTGCCGGGGTCATGGGGTACGAGGCGCATTTGGCGAAACTGCCCGGCATTCTGCGCAACCGCGCGGCGCGGGCTAGCGCAGATGCGTTTAACGCAGCCGTCGCCGCTTTGCCGCATGTTGAAGGTGGGTTGTGTCTGAACACTGGCGGCAGCCTGACCTTTCAATCCTACCTTACCGTGGGGTCCGCGAATGAGGTCGCA
Organism: Ruegeria sp. Alg231-54; assembly: GCF_900143525.1. Taxonomy (GTDB): domain Bacteria; phylum Pseudomonadota; class Alphaproteobacteria; order Rhodobacterales; family Rhodobacteraceae; genus Ruegeria. The sequence continues at coordinate 397,308 of NZ_FREZ01000002.1, forward strand.
TTCGGCTCGGTCCTGGTGAAGCCCGGCGATTTTGACCACGCCACGACGCAAGCGTTTGAACCAGCCGCGTTCATCGCGACGCCAGTTCTGAAAGTAATGCCGGGTAACGCATTACCGGGGCTGGAGTGCTTGCCCCGACAAAAAACAGATATTGCGATCTTTGGCGGCCACTTCTTTGCCCAGCCGGTTTACCCTGCGGGGTTTGGCTACTCAGCGGTCTTTGGCCGTTCCAGCAATCAGGAAGTGTGGACAGGCCTGCGTTCGGCAGACGTATCGCCGGGCGACATAGCCCTGCTGCGCCCTAGTCAAAGCGAGGCTGTGCTGAACCAGTTAGGCACCATGCTTGCCATCCGAGGCGGGCAGGTGGTTAGCGAATGGCCATGCCTGCCTAACTAGACGTCGGTTAATCTGCAAACAGGGCTTCGGCGGCGCGGCGCGCCTCGGGGTCGCGCTTGATCTCTTGGTTGTAAGGAAGCTCGGCCAGTTCGGGGACCGACTGACGCAAGATCGCCGCGTTCAGCTCTCCGTTCCTGCGCAGGGCAGGAGCAATGCCCATACTGCGTGAGATCAGATATCTGTCATTGAACGGATTGAGCGTAAAGTGACGCGGCATCCCGTTCAGCATGGCACCCATTGTGTTTGGAAGGATGTTCTCAAGAAATGAAAGGTCATACGCGTTGGGGCGCGCTTCTGGCGGCAGTGTGTCAAGCCAACTCATCACCTCACGCTGCCAAAAAACGGCTGGTTGAATGCCTTCAGGAGCCCTCAAGCGCAGACGCCGAACCAGATGAAGAAACCGAAACGCATCCTGCCTTTTCCACTGATTTGCACGGTTCATGTCCATGACGTTGCCACGCATAGAGATCTGGGCATCAGGGAGGAACGCATGCGCTGCCAATTCACGATATCCCATCGTCGACGTTTGCCCGCCCGTGCGTAGGCCGTATAGTTTTTCCTCTAGGCTCGGTGCATCCGAGGGGTCACGTTTTTCGGTCAACTTCATGCCGTCAATCAAATCGGGTTCGAATCCAAGCTTCAGCCCGATTTTCTGGGCGAGCAAACAATCCAAGGACGAAAGATAATTTATTCGGTGCGTATAGAACGCACTGACATGTCCAAGGTGATCCTTAGCTGAAGCGACCAGCGCCCGGCTGTCATATCCACCTGTAATTGGAATGACGGACTTGAAGGACCGCGCAAGCGCGCCGACCGTAGCCCCAAGACGCGTCACAATATCAGATGCAACGGCGTCAATGTCCGCAACCGCAGTAAACGGCACATCCGATCGGGGCCAATGGCGATATTGCTGATACCGGTCCAGGGTCAGCGAATGATTTGGCCGCGCCAGCCGCAAATCGCGATCACCAGTGATGCCCAGTGAAAAGTTGGTTGCCCCAGACATGACGTCCTCGACCCGGATATAGCGACCTGGCTCAATGGGTCGGTCCAGCGCCATGCAAGGTGATGAGCCGATAAGGCCGGTCTTTGGATCATAGAAACAGGACAATTCCAGGGTAGGATCGAAGTACAGCCTTTGCTCGCGTCCAAGCCTGCCGAATATGACAAAGCGCCCGGCCAGGTTTTCAAGCCAGTGTTCCAGATCGCGCCAAGTCGGACTGGCACCAAGATCGACCAGTGTATCGTCTGCTATGACCGTTCCGGTGTCGACCGCGATCCCCAGAATCAACAGTTGTAGGTTGGCGTTGGCGCAATCGGGTTGCGCAACGTTTAGCCGAGGACTGTGATGAATTTTGAACGGGGTGAACTCAACTGTATTCCAACCTTCGGGCGCTGCCACAGTGTCCGATCTGACCGCGTATTGATGGGGAAAAACATCATCGAACGGAATGCCAATATCCTGCGCTTCACGTATTGCCTGTAGCATTTATTCTCCACATCGGATTGATCCGCAAAGCCCTGACTTCGCTGGGTATCCGGCTGTTCGTTGTTTGCGATCAGATTAACCTGAGGCGATTTGCACTTCCAGTGACAAGACCGCTGATCCGTTGCGTAGCGTCCTGCCAATGTCAACAATTTGCAACAGAGCCTCGCAATCGAAGGCCAGTGCAATCGAAAATGCTTGGATCGAGGGATCTGTATGTGATTGGAAAGTGGTGGGCGACCCTGGAATCGAACCAGGCGTGCGTCTCCGCGAGGGAGTTACAGTCCCCTGCCACACCTTGCGGCCTGTCGCCCACTGTCAGGCGTTGCACCTGACGTGGAGGCGTGATTACTAGCGCCTTGAAGAAGCGTCAACAGGAAAATTTGGCTTTGACGCAGGAAACCGAATTCCCGGCCCGGAGGCCCACGAAATGAAGAAACCCAAGTGGGTCGTTGAAAAGGAACAGGCGCGCAAAGCTGCGGCGTCTGAAACCGTTTGGCTGTTCGGTTTGCATGCCGTTCGGGATGCTTTGATGAACCCGAACCGGCAGAAACTGAAACTGATTGTGACGCGGAACGCACGGGACAAACTAGCAGAAGCGATTGAATTTGCAGGGATTGAGGCCGAAATGGTCGATCCGCGAAAATTCACCGCGCCTATTGATCCCGGTTCAGTCCATCAGGGGGCTGCACTTGAGGTCAAGCCGCTGGATTGGGGCGGGCTGGCTGAAAATTGCATTGGGCGTGAGCATCCCAGGGTCATTTTATTGGACCGCGTTACCGACCCGCACAATGTTGGGGCGATTCTTCGCTCGGCCGAAGTGCTTGGAGCCAGTGCCGTGATCGGTACGCGACACCATTCGGCGCCGGAGACGGGCGCGCTGGCCAAAACCGCCAGTGGAGCACTGGAGCGCCAGCCCTATCTGCGTGTGCGCAATCTGGCGGATACTATTGTCGAGCTGCAGAACATGGGCTTTGTGGTGTTGGGTCTGGACGGTGAGGTCGAACAAACCATCGAGACGGCGTTGGGCGGCAATCTGGATCAACCTGTCGCGCTGGTGCTGGGGGCCGAAGGGCCCGGCCTGCGGCAAAAGACCAAGGAAACTGTCAATCAACTGGTGAAAATCGACGCATCTGGTGGGTTTGGTTCTCTTAACGTCTCAAATGCTGCCGCAATTGCCTTATATGCTTCAAGGCATCGATAGACAGGAGAGAGCCATTACCAGCCCGACCAAAATCGCCACCTGCTGTTATTGCGGAACGCGCGCTGCGTTGGTTCTGAAGGGGAAGCAACGCCACGAACTCAGCTGTTCCAGCTGCGGAGCCCCTTTGCATGACCTCAAGATGGTTCCCAAGCGCAAGCTGAGCAATGACAAGCCCAAGCGCGATAGCTACAAGACGGCCACCGCATACCAGTCCAAAAAGAAAAAGAAGAAAAAGGGGATTTTTGCGCGCGTCATTGATGAAGCATGGGATGTGGTCGAGGATATCTTTGACTGACGCGGGCTAAAGCGACACGGGCGTTCACAACCGCGTTAATAGGGGTGTTTCGCGCGACAAAAGATTGCATTTTGATACCCTGAATTTGTAATCCTGAGCATGTGATGCCAATCAAACGTTTCATACTTGGCGCGATAGCCGCCGTTGCCCTTCTTCCTGCCGCTCATGCACAGGACATGCCTGTCTTCTATGAGGCGGACGGTGCCGTCATGGCCGGCTACGACCCTGTCTCATATTTCCTTGAGGAAACGCCGGTCCGCGGATTGCCAGAATATTCTGTGATCTGGAAAGGGGCCGAGTGGCATTTCGCCTCGGCCGAGAATCGCGATCTGTTCGAAAGCAATCCTCGCGCCTTTTCCCCTCAATTCGGGGGCTACTGCGCCTATGCCATGGCGCAAGGTATCTTAAAAAGCACCGATCCGATGCTTTGGGACATGGTGGAAGGCCGACTGTACCTGACCCACTCGCCTGAGATTGAGCAGCTCTGGCGCGGAGATCGTGCAGAATACATTCACATGGCCGAGGAAAACTGGCCTGTGGTGCTGTATCAAGACTAGGCGAATTTCCGCCTTCTTCGGCCTGTCATCACAAAAATGCGACGCCCCTCTTTTTTTCTCTGAACTTATGCCTAAATGTCACAGTGACCGCGGAACGGAACTGCCGCGGGTCATTTCACTGTCCCTCGTTCCAACAACTGGCGCTCAGGTTTGACCTGAGCGCTTTTTTCTTTGCTGCGCCAAGTCTAGGGTGCCCGCATGCCGAATTACACAGGCCCATTCCTGAAAGACATCCTGCGTCGCACCAAGGTGATTGCTGTGGTAGGCGTTTCGATGAACCCGGTGCGGCCCAGCTATTATGTCGCGCGGTATCTTTCACTTAAGGGATACGCGGTGATCCCTGTGAACCCAGGTCATGCCGGGAAGTTACTTTTTGGCCAGACCGTTCGCGCGTCATTGTATGAGATTACTCAGCCGGTCGATATGGTTGACATCTTTCGCCGTTCCGAAGCTGTTCCGCCAATAGTCGACGAAGCACTGTCTTCTTTTCCCAACCTACGCACGATCTGGATGCAGATCGGCGTTGAACACCCCGAAGCCGCAGCCAAAGCACAGGCGCGCGGCGTGGATGTGGTGATAAATCGTTGCCCTAAAATCGAATATCAGCGCCTGTTTGGCGAGCTGCGCATGGGTGGATTCGCGACCGGAGTGATTTCTTCCAGACTGTGAAGGTTAGCCGCCGACATACGGCAGCAATTCCCCGTATTGTTCCTGGCGGCGCTTTTCCAGAACAACGCTTCGGGGCACCCACTCATACTTGGTGTCTTCCACCAAGGGCGACCAGAACAGAACACCGCCGTACCGCCATGGGTCCAGCACCACGCCATCATACATCGCCTCACCCTTGCGGCTGATGATGGCTGTGCTGTGGTCGATTCTGAACTGGTTGTCCGCATTTGCTATCGCACGGTGCAATTCCAGCGTCCGGAAGTTCTCTTGCTTCAGCCGACGTTCGATATCCTCGGCCCAATGCCAGCACAGCCCACGCGGGCGTAGACCTTTGTTGACCTTGGCATTGTGGATCAGCGGAGGGTCAGTAATTTCGTATTCCTGAACCAGCTGCGCGGTATAGGAATAGGCGATGCGGGCTGCGCGGTCGGCTTCTTCGGGGTCGATGTCGGGACCAAGGCTGCGGATTTCCGTTGCCAGTCGTTGAACTTCATCACCTGTCGAGCGCGGCGGTGCCGAACACGCGGTAATCATCACAAGCGAAAGCAAAGCCATTACACTGGCCAGAGCCTTGGTCATTCCTGCGTTCCTCGGTCGGTCCCACACTGATCCCTGACTATACAGGGCAGGACGGCAGGACGGAACCCGGGCTTATGTCTTTGGGCGCGATGCCTTTTCCGCGATGCCGCTTGTGCCCTGGCGTCGGGCCAACTCGGTCAAAACGTCATCCAGCGCCACGTCCCGCGCGGCCAGCATGACCAACAGGTGATAGAGGACATCCGCAGCCTCGGCGGTCAGCTTGTCTTTGTCACCCTTGACGGCTTCGATGATGGCCTCAACAGCCTCTTCCCCAAACTTCTCGGCACATTTCTCTGGCCCCTTGGCCAACAGTTTTGCAGTCCAGCTAGAGTCGGGCTCGGCACCTTTGCGGGTCTCAATCGTCGCGGCCAGATCGTGTAGGATGTTCATATCAGCCTCATGGGGATGCCAGCCGCAGCCATGTGTTCCTTGGCCTCGCGGATGGTGTATTCGCCGAAATGGAAGATTGAGGCCGCCAGTACGGCACTGGCTCCGCCTTCTGTCACACCCTCGACCAGATGATCCAGGTTGCCTACGCCGCCAGAGGCAATCACCGGCACGTCCACCGCGTCCGAGATCGCGCGGGTCAGCGGCAGATTGAAGCCTGCCTTGGTGCCGTCGCGGTCCATTGAGGTCAAAAGAATCTCTCCGGCTCCCTTGGCGACAACAGTTTTGGCGAATTCGACCGTGTCGATACCGGTCGGCTTGCGGCCACCGTGGGTGAAGATCTCCCACTTGCCTGGGCTGGTTGTTTTTGCGTCGATGGCACACACAATACACTGGCTACCGAATTGATCGGCAGCTTCTGCGATGACATCCGGGTTGGCGACAGCGGCCGAATTGAAGCTGACCTTGTCGGCGCCAGCCAGCAACAGCGCACGCACGTCGTCCTTGGTGCGGACACCTCCGCCGACCGTCAGCGGAACAAAGCATTGTTCTGCCGTGCGCTGAACCACATCGAACATGGTGCCACGATTTTCATGGGTGGCATGAATGTCCAGAAAACAGATCTCATCCGCGCCTGCTGCGTCATAGGCTTTGGCCGACTCTACAGGATCGCCCGCGTCACGCAGGCCAACGAAATTGACACCTTTTACAACACGGCCATCGGCGACATCCAGACAGGGAATGATACGGGTTTTCAGCATGCCGGCGTCCTTTGTTGGCGCACCTGTATCGGCAAAACCCCGCCTTTTCCAGTACCGTTAGGGCGCGTTGCGGAAAATGGCGGGGTCAATTGAGCCTTTGAAGCGGAATTTCTGCAGGTCGGAAGAAAACGTTGTCTCACATTAGTGCGTTTGCTGCTTGTCTTTGAGCAATATGAGAGCGGACAGCAAGTTTGCCTTATCGTCCGTCCACGGCTCACCCCCATCAGAAACCACGGGCTGCCATTTCCCATTTTGGACAAAACCGTCGACGCTTCTCTGATCTAGGCTGACAATCACCACTTGGGAATCCGATGCGCCTATTTCGTTTGCGCCTGGTTCAATCCGATGGAGCTGTTTGGCCGCGTGGAAACCAAGCTTGTCTGCAATGCGCGCAAGCGGGTCGACCAGATCATAGTACCGGTTGCTGATGTGAAAGACCAATATCCCGTCATCAGCCAGTCGCTCTGTATACATCCGCACCGCTTCTTCAGTGATCAGATGCACGGGAATAGCATCAGAACTGTATGCGTCCAGGACGAGAATATCGAAGGAATAATCTGTGTGCGCCAGGACAATGCGCGCGTCACCAAGATGCGTTGGCGAATTTGGTGCACATTCCGAGATGTAGGTAAAAAGGGATGGGTCGCGTGCGACCTGATCCACCATGGCGTCGATTTCAAAGAAGGCCCAATCCTGCGATGGAAGCTTGTAGCAGGACAGGGCACCGACTCCGAGGCCGACAATACCGATGCTGTCGGCATCCCGCCCGAAATCGGACGTTATGACCTGAGCCATTGGCCCCTCGGGGTAGTAGTAAGATTGGGGTGTCGGTTTTTCGCCAAACTCTGTTTCCAACTGCAAACCGTGCAGTGTAGTTCCGTTTTGATATTTTCTGAGGCCCGCTTTTGAGAAAACCCTGTGCGTTCCATAGAAGCTTCGATCCTGAAACAGAGAGGACTTTTGTGGCCAAAGAACCGGCAGCATAAGCGCCGCAATGATGGCCATGACACGCGCAGGCTGATTTCGGAACAGGATCAATACACCCAACAGCATCGTGGTTGCGACAACCGCGCGAAGCGCTCCATGTCCAAAAGGCTCTACTCCATCGATCATCCCGAATAACAAAAGGAACGGGTAGCTGGCAATTAAGCCAAATGCTAGATTCCTGGGTGTAATTCCACCTTTTCCGATCAAAAGCAGACCGCCAGCCAATATAAACGTTAGCTGCGCCTCGACTGCTTGGGCAAATGCAAAGGGGGCAAGGATCGAATTGAATAATCCACCGAACGCACCACCGACTGACAGGGCAATGTAGAATACTGTCAGTTGCTCTGCTGGTGGTCTCATTTCATAAAGCAACCTGTGCGCATACAGGGCGATTACAAAAAGAATAGGGACGTACAACAAGAAAACGATGGGGGTCGAATGGTGGTCGATTAGATTGGACAACAGGACCACACCAATCGCCAGCGCCAAAATCATCGGGATGTGTAAGGACTTGACACTAAGCCAATTCAGCTTCGCAAAGGCGAATATGAAGGAAAGAAGGTAGGTGGCAAGGGGCACAACCCAGATAAGCGGGGTTGAACCCAGATCTGTACTGGCTTTCGTGGTAAAGGAAAGCATCAGGGATGAGGGTACGAAAGCGATCACAATCCAGGTTGCAATCTGCTTCATCTTTGGAGTGCTCTTCGCGATATCAGCTGCGATCGGCGCAAGGTCGCTCCTCGATCCGCGCAGCGCAATAAGGCCACTTATCGCCATTAACCCACCGAAGATGACAAAGCCGACGGACCAAATATTACTGGTCGCACTGGCACCCAGAAGAGGGTCTGCCAGCAAAGGAAAAGCCAATAGAGCCAGCAGTGAACCGACGTTACTTGCGCTGTAAAGGAAATAGGGGTCGTCTGCCGAAGGCCCACCGGACCGTGAGTACCACGTCTGAAGCAACGGCGCATTCGCAGAAAGAACCGCAAATGGCAGGCCGACACCCAGGGCAAACAACTTAAGGGTTTGCAGTGCGGTCGAGCTGGATGCGTCATAGCTCCAGCCCTCGTTTATTGAGAGGGGCAGATACGTCAACGCAGCCGCCCAAAGTACCAGGTGAGTCACAAGCTGCCAGCGCAGAGGTATCCATTTCGTCAGCACATGGGAGTAAATGTAGCCCAAGATTAAAACCATTTGGAAGAACAGCATCGCGGTTGTCCAAACCGCAGGAGCGCCACCGATTTGCGGTAGGACTAGCTTGGCAAACAGGGGCTGGACAAAAAACAGAAGAGATGCGCTGATAAAAATTGTGACGCAAAAGCTGAATATGATCGCAATTCTGAACCAAGAATTGTTCGAATATTCTGTGCTTGTAATAGTCACGGTGGCAATCCCTGCTCGAGTTCTTTTTCGAACTGCTACAGGCGAAATAAGACCAAGTTTGGGCCAAGCTTGGTAAAATATCTGTAAAATTGAGTTATTGTTCACAAAAGGGCGACGGTCTGCGCGGGGTGTAAAGCCACGAGATTCGGGTGCGCGGCAAGGCTTCGCCGATGCCGGAGATGTGATTGCAAGTTCTCGAAAAGCTGAGACAATTTGGATGAAGTTTAAAGAAGGAAACCCGATATGCGAAATCCGATACTGGCAACAATTTTGACTTTTGGAGGGGCGATGTCCGCTATGGCTGACGACATCATCAAGGTAAACACAAACAAATCTGTGCAAGAGGCGCTGGACGCCTTGGAAGCTGCCGTTGGCAATGCGGGCGCGGCCGTCTTTGCCCGCGTCGATCATGCAGCGGGTGCGGAAAAGGTTGGCCTGACCATCCCCGCCAATCAGGTTCTGATCTTTGGCAACCCAGCACTGGGTACACCCGCGATGCAGATTGATCCGCGCGCCGGACTTTTTCTGCCGCTCAAAGTGCAGGCATACGAAGACGAGACCGGGCAGGTCTGGCTGGCCTATGAGGACCCCAAAGAGACGATGGATGAGCTCGACGAAGTCGAGAAATCGCCCGTCATCGAAAAGATGCGCGGTGCGCTTGCCAAGCTGACTTCGGTTGCAGCCGAGTGATCAGCTTAAGGCGCGAATGGCCTCGGAAAGGTCAATCGCGCCATCGTAAAGCGCCCGGCCTGAGATCGCGCCGTCCAATGCTACGCCACAATCACGCAGGGCGATCAGATCATCCAACGAACTGACCCCACCCGAGGCGATGACGGGGATTGACACCGCGCGGGCCAAATCTGCCGTTGCCTGGATGTTCGGACCCTGCATCGCGCCGTCGCGGTTGATATCCGTATAGATGATGGCCGCAACGCCTGCGTCCTCGAAGCTGCGGGCCAGATCGGTGACTTTCACGTTGGTTTCCTCGGCCCAGCCCTTGGTTGCAACCATGCCGTCGCGCGCGTCTATGCCGACCGCAACTTTGCCCGGAAACGCCTTGGCAGCCTCGCGTACCAGATCGGGGTTTTCGACCGCCACGGTGCCCAGAATCACGCGCGCCAGACCTTTGTTGATCCAGGTTTCGATCGTGGCCATGTCGCGAATGCCACCACCCAACTGCGCGGGCACGTTGCATTCCTTTAGGATGGCCTCGACCGGGGCAGCGTTCACGGGTGCACCAGCAAACGCGCCGTTCAGGTCGACCAAATGCAGCCATTCGCACCCTGCATCGACAAAGGCCCGTGCTTGCGCGGCAGGGTCGTCGTTGAAAACAGTAGCCTTGTCCATTTCACCGCGCAGCAGGCGCACGGCCTGGCCGTCTTTGAGGTCGATGGCTGGGTAGAGGATCATGTCAGGCGGCCCTATATCAATAGTGTTCGCGCGGGATATCGCACATGCGGGGCAGGGGATGCAACGCGACGCCAAGTCAATCTTGCCGGAATTGCCTCACCGGGCCAAACTGAGCAGAAATAAGGGAGGAAATCATGAAGACATTCACACTTGCAGCCGGATTTGCGGTATTGGCCAGCGCTGCTTTTGCAGCCGATCCGGTTGACGGACTTTGGAAAACCCAACCAGGTGATACCGGTGGGTATCTACACGTTTCGATTTCGGAATGTGGCAGCGCAATTTGCGGCACCATCGACACCGCCTTTGATAAAGACGGCAATGAGCAGCTGGAGTATGAAAACCTTGGCAAACAGATCATCTGGGATATGGTGCCCGATGGCGGCGGCAGCTATGGCGGCGGCATGATCTGGGCCCCGGACCGGGACAAGACCTACAGCTCGAAAATGACACTGGACAGCCAGAACAAGCTGACTGTCAAAGGCTGCGCTGTGGGCGGTCTGGTGTGTCGCGGGCAGGATTGGACGCGGGTTCAGTAACCGCTCAGGGCGTCCAGGTCAGGAAGTTCCCGATCATCCGCAGGCCCACATCCTGACTTTTCTCAGGGTGAAACTGCATCCCAACCATTGTGTCGCGGCCGATCACGGCCGTGACCTCCTGCCCATAGTCCACAAAGGCCAGACGCTGCGCCGGATCGGTGACCCGGAAATGGTAGGAGTGCACGAAATAGGCGTGGTCGCCTGATTGCACCCCGGCAAAGACCGGGTGCTCGCTTTCCAGAACCAGATCGTTCCAGCCCATATGCGGTACTTTCAGCGCACTATCTGACGGCTCGATCCGCACCACATCACCTGCAACCCAGCCTAGACCGTTGGTCTCAGAGTATTCATGGCCCTTCGAGGCCATCAGTTGCATGCCGACGCAGATGCCCAGAAAGGGTCGGCCTTTCTGTTCGACGGCCTCGACCATCGCGTCATAGATGCCTTTATGCCCGCGCAGCTCAGCTGCGCAGGCGGGGAAAGCGCCGTCACCCGGCAGAACCAGCCGGTCGGCCCGCGCAACCACCTCCGCGTCCGAGGTCACGACAACCTCACCCGCGTCCATATCGCGCGCCATGCGCTGAAACGCCTTTTCGGCCGAGTGCAGGTTGCCGCTTTCGTAGTCGATAATAGCGGTCAGCATTTACAGCGCGCCCTTGGTCGACGGAATCGCATCCGCCTTGCGCGGGTCGGTTTCGACCGCCAGACGCAACGCACGCGCGACGGCCTTAAACGCGGCCTCGGCAATGTGGTGGCTATTGAACCCGTGCAATTGGTCGATATGCAGCGTGATGCCGCCATGGGTACTGAACGCCTGAAAGAACTCGCGCACCAATTCGGTGTCGAAGTTACCGATCTTGGGGGTTGGCAGGGTCACGTTCCAGATCAGAAACGGGCGCGCGGACAGGTCCAGAGCGCAGCGTACTTGCGCGTCATCCATGGGCAGGTGGCACTCGCCGTAACGACGGATGCCCTTCTTGTCGCCCAACGCCTGCGTCAGCGCCTGACCCAGCGCAATGCCTGTATCCTCGACCGTGTGGTGGTCGTCGATGTGGTAATCACCCTTGGCGCGGATCGTCATGTCGATCAGCGAATGGCGCGCAAGCTGGTCCAGCATGTGATCAAAGAACCCGACGCCGGTCTGATTGTAATAAGTGCCGGTTCCGTCAAGATTGACCTCGACCGAAATCTCGGTCTCGGCGGTTTGACGGCTGATCTTTGCGCTGCGCATGGGCGAATTCCTTTTGCTACAGGCGCGCTTATAGACGGGGATTGGTCGGCTTATCCAGACCAAGCGTTGCTTTCGCTGCAATCTGTTGCAGGGGATTGCGCCCGGTGACGTGCCATGCCAGCCTGCCGGAAACTCAATCAACAGGTCCAAATCATGTCCACCTGCGTTTTCATCCAGATCCGCTGCAAACCCGGCACCACCTACATGGTCGCCGAAGAAATCGCGCTGCGTGAAATTCATTCCGAGCTTTACTCGACCAGCGGCGAATATGATCTATTGCTCAAGCTCTACATCCCCGAAACCGAAGATGTCGGTCATTTCATCAATGAAAACCTGCTGGTGATCCCGAATATCGAGCGTTCGCTGACCACTATGACCTTCAAAGCGTTCTGAGTCAGGCTGAAGCGTCGGACACCGAACCTTGCGGCGCGGCACATGCCAAAATCGCGCCGTTACGCGCCTGCTGATCAGTTGTTCCTGCCCGGAGTAACTGATGCACACCGAACAATACCATTAGCGGAATGCCGAGTGAGACCAGATAATTGTCTCCGGCCAATTGCGACCAGACCACACCGATTGCGCAGACCATCAGCAAAACGGCAGAGTGTGTGTTTCTCTGTTTTGCCCTGTTGGTCTGATAGTTCAGGAAACCGTTCGTTCCGAACAAGGTCAAAACGACACCCGTCAAGAATACACTCATAAGAACGAGGGTCGCGATGTTCCCGGTCAAAATCGTCGCCGTGTCGCGATAGCCAAGCAAGATCAGGCATTCGATCAGTGGCGTAATCGCCACCATGAAGAGATTGATGCCAAGTAAAATGGGCTGTGGACGCAGTGTTTTCCTGACATAGGTAACACAAACCGAGGCGGCCAGAACCGTGCCGACCCACCCGGCCCATCGCAAGTCATCCGTGGCCCGAAACAAAAGCATGAAAACCACGCCCGGCAGATTCTCAAACATCTCAAGCAGCAACCGCTTTTGGGTATCGCTGAGCATTCTGTAGATTTCCTTTTTGTAATTGCGCTTTTGGAATGTCGAGTGTGGGATGAAATTACCCCAGTTCGAATGTCGTGATGCCGTAAATCCGGTCCAGATCAATCTCCGGTGCGTGGCTGGAATACATGCGGCCAGTTTCGAAAACTTTGGTCAAACCCAACTGTTGCGCCATTGCCATGGCTTGCGCGTTGGGATTGGGCATGTCGATGAAGACCTCCGCATCCATCTGATCGGCGGGAAGTGTCGCCAGCAGCGACACCAAAAGGGCCTCTGCGCTCTCAGGATTGTTCGCAAACAGGGGGCCGACCTTGTACCCGCTCAAACATCGCCGCAGGGTTGCATAGCCTTTGATCTGACCATCTTCTTCGAACACGCGAGAGACGTGGTTGGGCGCACCGAGCCAGGCGTGAAGGAATGTGTCGCGCGGGGCAGGGAACAAGCCCCGGTCGTACGATTTCAGTTCATCCGTCAGGGCGCTGAGGGGCGTGATCTGATCGTGAAGGGACCGGCCCAACTGGTCTAGAATTTCACCAACTGTGCCCGAGAAGCGGTAATTGTCATAGGCCAGCTTGAAACCGAATTTGCGATAGTTGTCTTGCTGTTCGACAACACCGTCCATGCCCATGTTCCGGTGCTGGCAATGCGCCTTGACCGCCTCGGCAACCTGCAGCCCATATCCCGATCCGCGATACTCGGGTTGCACGACATAAAAGCCTAAAAACGAGTAGTTATTGTCATAATTCACAGCAGAGGCCGATGCGATCATCTGCCCATCCAGGAAACCGCCCTTAAACCCTTCGGGGTCGGAACCGCGAAAGCAGACCGCGTCGTGTAGCCCTGGGTTCCAGCCTTCCTGGCCGGCCCAATCGACGGCCGTTTGTACTTCGTCTTCAGTCAAAGCGCGAATAACGTATTCTGGCATCAGCGCACCTCTGTTGTGATTGCGTGCCATTCGAGAATGCCGCAACACCAGACAAAGAACCAGCATGTTCAGAGAGGTTTGTATCTGGAGCGGGCGAGGCGATTCGAACGCCCGACCCTAACCTTGGCAAGGTTATGCTCTACCCCTGAGCTACGCCCGCATCAGATACATATTTTCGACCTTTCGGTCTCTCAATGGAGCGGGCGAGGCGATTCGAACGCCCGACCCTAACCTTGGCAAGGTTATGCTCTACCCCTGAGCTACGCCCGCGCCGTTGAGTGAGGAGGGGTGTATTAATTCCCAAGCAGGGCTTCAAGCGGAAAAACCAAAAAAGAGGAAAATTCTTTGCGACGGAAACGCGCCTCTTAACCGTTCAAGAACCAGAGCATCCAAGAATAAGAACGGTGGAGGTGACGAAAATGACGTATACTAAGGATCTGAAGATGGCGGCCCTGGCGGCGATGATTTTGCTGGCTACGGCGGTGTCTGGCAAAGGCGAGAATCGAATGGGCGATGTCGAATCAATTTTTACGGAATCCCCTCGAATCGAAACGCAGATTTTGGCGGGGTAATCCCCGCCATCCGGTTCACAGCGCCATCAAAAGGCTGGCTATGGCTGCTACGACAATCACGGCGAAGGTCAGCAACATGCCGATCTGGCGCAGAATCACGATCTGCGGTTTGCGGCCGAACCCATAGGCATGCAGCACGCGCCCGGCCAGAATGCCAAGGCCCAACAGATTGACCAACCAGCCACCGGCGCCCTGCAGCTCGACCATGGCGATCAGCAACAGGGCAAACGGTGCATATTCGGCAAAGTTGGAATGCGTGCGCATCACTTTGAGCATGTCGGTGTTGCCACCATCGCCGTAAGAAATCTTGTCGCCGCGGCGCTGCATGATGACCCGCACACTGAGCGCGACATAGAGAAGTGCCAGCAATGCGGCATAGACTGGGGTGATGGACAGCATGGTCTGCTCCTTTCAGGATCAAAAAAAGGCCGCCCGGTTCCCCGAACGGCCCTTGTTCCCGAAAAGGTTAGGTCGTTTATTCGAGTTCGACCAGTAGGTCCTTTGCGTCAATCTGGCTGCCCGGCTGAACATGCACAGCCTTGACCGTCGCATCGCGCTCGGCGTGGATGCCGGTTTCCATCTTCATCGCTTCGATGGTCAGCAGCATGTCGCCTTCCTTGACCTCCTGACCCGCAGCCACGGCGACGGTGGCCACCACACCTGGCATCGGCGCGCCGATGTGGTTGGGGTTGCCTGCCTCGGCTTTAGGACGGGACTGCGTGGTTGAGGTCACCAGTCGGTTTGGAACCCGGATCACGCGCGGTTGGCCGTTGAGTTCAAAGAACACTTTGACCTCGCCCTTTTCATCGGTCTCACCGATGGCCTGACAGCGGATTTCCAGTGTTTTGCCGGGGTCGATCTCGGCCGTGATCTCTTCGCCGGGTTCCATGCCGTAGAAGAAGGTGCGCGTGGGAAGAGTGCGCACAGGTCCGTAAGCCCGGTGACGCCCCATGTAGTCCAGGAACACCTTTGGATACATCAGATAGCCGTTCAGATCCTCGTCATCGACCTCTTTGCCTTCCAAAAGTTGGGACAGCTCGGCGCGTGTGCCTTCAAGGTCAACCGGTGGGACATCCTTGCCCGGGCGATCTGTGTTGGGTGTTTCATCCTTGAGGACCTTCGTTACGATAGTGTCGGGGAACCCGCCCGGAGGTTGACCCAAATTGCCGCGCATCATGTCCACAACCGAGTCGGGGAAGGCCACATCGGTATCCGGGTTTTCGACCTGTTCGCGGGTCATGTTCTGGCTGACCATCATCAGCGCCATGTCACCGACCACTTTCGACGAAGGCGTAACTTTCACGATGTCGCCGAACATTTGGTTTACGTCCGCGTACATCTGAGCCACTTCGTGCCAACGTTCTTCCAGCCCCAGCGAACGCGCCTGCGCCTTGAGGTTGGTGAACTGACCGCCGGGCATCTCGTGCAAGTAAACCTCAGAAGCCGGGGCCTGCAGGCTGGATTCAAAGGCCGCATATTGCTCCCGAACCGCCTCGAAATAATCGCTGATTTCACGGATGGCTTTGATGTCCAACCCGGTATCGCGCTCGGTATGGCGCAGTGCTTCGACCACGGTGCCCAGCGTCGCCTGCGAAGTGTTGCCCGAGAAGCTGTCCATCGCGCAATCCACGGCGTCCACGCCCGCCTCAGAGGCGGCGAGAATGGTAGCGCTGGCGATACCTGCGGTGTCATGCGTGTGGAAGTGGATTGGCAGGCCGACCTCTTCCTTCAGCGCCCGGATCAGGATTCTGGCCGAGGCCGGTTTCAATAGACCGGCCATATCCTTGAGGCCAAGAATATGAGCCCCAGCGTCGCGTAGCTCTTTCGCCATGCCGACATAGTATTTCAGGTCATACTTGGCGCGGTCCGGGTCCAGAATATCACCGGTGTAACAGACGGTGCCCTCACAGATTTTACCGTTCTCGACCACGGCGTCCATCGCGACGCGCATATTCTCAACCCAGTTCAACGAATCGAACACACGGAACACGTCGATGTTCTGCGATGCCTGACGCACAAACTCTTGCACAACGTTGTCAGGGTAATTGGTGTAGCCGACCCCGTTCGCGCCGCGCAGCAGCATCTGGGTCATCAGGTTCGGCATCGCCTCGCGCAGGTCGCGCAGACGTTGCCACGGGCATTCCTGCAAGAATCGGTAGGCCACATCAAATGTCGCGCCGCCCCAGCATTCAACCGAGAACAGCTGCGGCAGGTTGGCCGCATAGGTCGGTGCCACTTTGATCATGTCGATCGAACGCATCCGGGTCGCCAGCAGAGACTGATGCCCGTCGCGCATGGTTGTGTCGGTGATCAGAAGTTGGCGCTGCGCCTTCATCCAATCAGCAACGGCTTGGGGGCCTTTTTGTTCCAGCAGGTTGCGAGCGCCCATCTGCGGCTCGGACTTCGGTGCCGGGGGCTTTGCGTCTTTCAGATCAGTGCGCGGTTCGGGGCGGTCCTTGGTCTCTGGGTGACCATTCACCGTGATGTCGGCGATATAGGTCAGAACCTTGGTGCCCCGGTCGCGGCGGCGCTTAAAGGAGAACAGGTCCGGCGTCGTATCGATGAATTTGGTGGTGTATTCGTTCGACAAGAAAGTCGGGTGTTTGAGCAGGTTGATGACAAAGTCGATATTGGTGCTGACGCCGCGAATTCGGAATTCACGCAAGGCGCGGTCCATCCGGGCAATTGCAGCCTGAGGCGTCGGTGCCTTGGCGGTCACTTTGGTCAGCAGCGAGTCGTAATAGCGCGTGATCACACCCCCCGCATAAGCGGTGCCGCCATCCAGACGGATGCCCATGCCAGTGGCCGAGCGATAAGCGGTGATACGACCGTAGTCGGGGA
Organism: Ruegeria sp. Alg231-54; assembly: GCF_900143525.1. Lineage (GTDB taxonomy): Bacteria > Pseudomonadota > Alphaproteobacteria > Rhodobacterales > Rhodobacteraceae > Ruegeria. Next base: position 414,521 of record NZ_FREZ01000002.1, read on the forward strand.
TGAAGTTGTTCTGCGGGTCCTCGGTCGTGATCCGCGTTTGCAACGCGTGACCGGTCAGATGCACATCCGACTGGCTTTTTGCGCCGGTGGCCTCGGCCAGAGTTTTGCCTTCGGCGATCAGGATTTGCGCCTGAACGATGTCGATACCGGTGACTTCCTCGGTGACGGTGTGTTCCACCTGAACACGCGGGTTCACTTCGATGAAGTAGAACTTGCCGGTTTCCATATCCATCAGGAACTCAACAGTGCCAGCGCATTCATAATTCACATGGGCGCAAATCTTGCGACCCAGTTCGCAGATCTCGGCGCGCTGCTCGTCGCTCAGGTAAGGAGCAGGAGCGCGTTCTACTACCTTCTGGTTTCGGCGCTGGACCGAGCAGTCGCGTTCATACAGGTGATAGATCTCACCATGCTTGTCGCCCAGGATTTGCACCTCGACATGGCGGGCGCGGATGATCATCTTTTCCAGATAACCCTCGCCATTGCCGAACGCGGCTTCGGCCTCGCGACGGCCTTCCAGAACCATCTCTTCCAGTTCATCCTCGGACAGGATCGGACGCATCCCACGTCCGCCACCACCCCACGACGCCTTGAGCATCAGGGGATAACCGATTTCTTTTGCCTCGGCCCGGATCGCATCCATGTCATCGCCCAGAACCTCGGTCGCCGGGATCACAGGCACACCCGCTGCGACGGCCACGCGGCGCGCGCTGGCCTTATCGCCCAAGGCGCGCATGGTTTCCGCCTTCGGGCCGATAAAGGTGATGCCGTTCTGAACGCAGGCATCGACAAAGTCCGGGTTCTCGGACAGCAGGCCATAGCCGGGATGGATCGCATCTGCTCCGCACTCTTTAGCGACGCGGATGATCTCATCGATGCTCAGGTAGGCGGCAACAGGCCCCATCCCTTCGCCAATGCGATAGGCTTCGTCCGCTTTGAACCGATGCAAGCCCAGCTTGTCCTCTTCGGCAAAGACGGCAACGGTGCGTTTGCCCATCTCATTGGCGGCGCGCATAACGCGAATGGCAATCTCGCCTCGGTTGGCGATCAGGATCTTGGTGAATTCAGTCATGTCGAGTCCCGGTCCTACTTGTTTGGCCGTGTTGATAGGCGGACAATACGCGCACGTATATCAGTCGTTCTGGGTAGAACCGGCATGTTAACGCTCGCAAACGCCCCCTATTAGCGCTATTTACCTAATAGCGCTGCACCGCAGCATCGGCAAGCGGCACGACTGGGGGCAGGTGATTCAGCGACTCAGCCCCCATTTGACCCATATTCGCGTGCATATCCTGCCGCAAAATGTCGATGACATGGGCGGGGCCTTTGGCGCCGAGGGCGGCCAGCCCATACATGAAGCCACGGCCCAGCATCACAAAATCGGCCCCAAGGGCCTTGGCACGTAAGATGTCCAGACCACCTTCGATCCCGCTGTCGAAGATCAGGGGCAGGTCTGTGGCCGCGCGGATTGCAGGTAGGGCGTCGATTCCGGCGGGGGCGCCATCGAATTGTCGTCCGCCGTGATTCGATATCCAGATGGCGTCGACGCCAGCCCGCTGCAATGGCTCGGCATCTTCAGGGCGCTGCACGCCTTTCACAATCAGCGGCCCATCCCAAGCATCGCGCAGCCAGTGAACATAGTCCATGTCCGGAGACGTGCGGAGCAGATACCCTACATGGGCCGTCGGCGGCAAATTGCTGGAGTTGTCCGTATACTTGTCCAGTGTCCGCATCCGCGGTGGCCCGCTGCGCGCTATTCCAAGCGCCCATTCCGGCCGCATCGCGATCTGGGCCAGAAGGCGTGGCGTCAATCTCGGCGGGTTGGTCAGCCCGGAACGTGTCTGACGTTCGCGCCGGGATGCAACCGGGACATCAGCCGTCATCACCAGCGTCGTAAAACCAGCGTTCCGAACCCGATCCAGCAGGTCCTTCCGGATGTCCGGGTCCTTGGGCGGATAAAGCTGAAACCACGCGTTGTCACCCAGATGCGGCGCGACGTCCTCGGGGCTTTGGCAGGCAACGTTGGATAGGGTAAATGGCAGACCGGCGCTTGCGGCAGCGCGGGCAAGATGAGCTTCGGCATCAGGCCAAATCAGGCCTGCCATACCGATCGGGGCAATGCCGAGCGGTAATGGGTAGGTCTGACCGAGGAACTCGGTCGAAGTGTCAAATTCCAATGGTCCATGCAGGATCGACGGCAGGAAACCGACGCGGTCCAAACCGTCGCGATTGCGGCGCAGCGTGGCCTCAACCCCGGTTCCGCTGTCCAGATACTCCCATACAAAATGAGGTATCCTGCGCTGGGCGCGGTGTTTCAGATCGGCAATGCCGGGAAAACGACTATGAAGGTCCATGGGGATTGATCCGACCTAAGGCGCGATTCGGCAAGGATTTTAAGCCGTTGATTTCCCACCAACGGCTTTTACCGGCTTTTTGAGCTGGGAAATCTGCTGTGCGTCACTTCCGCTGCCGGCGACTTGCACTTGATTGCGGCCTTTGTCCTTGGCCGCGTACAGCGCATCATCGGCGGCGCGCATCAGATCCTGCGGCATGGTGCCGTGGGCCGGATAATGCGAAACACCAACCGAGATCGTGATGCGAGGCAGAGATTTCTCGCCATAACGAACCGAAACAGCCTCGACTGCTTGCCGCAATTGCTCAGCCCGCGTGATTGCGTCGTCCGAGGTATTGTCGGGCAGGATCAGCATAAATTCTTCGCCACCAATGCGGCAGGCAACTTCGTCCCGGCCGCAGCCCTGTTCCAAAGCAGCCCCAACGGCGCGCAACACCATGTCACCGGCATCATGCCCATGGGTGTCGTTGCGCTTTTTGAAGTGATCCACATCCACGGCAATCAGGTTGAGCGGTGCGCCGGTTTGCTGACTGCGGTTGATTGATTCGCGCAGGGTTTCAAGCATATGCCGCCGGTTGAACAGCCCGGTCAACGGGTCCCGGACGGACTGGTCATGCAACTGATCGCGCATCCGTACATTGGCAATCGCCATGCTGATCTGTTCCGCGCTGAGCTGCGCCAGCTTTTTGCTCGTGTGAAACGCCTCATCTGTCCCTTCAAGGGCGCGGAGATGCAGAAGGCCTACCGTCTCCCCATGCGCCAGAATCGGAAAGCAGAAATAAGGTCGTCCGTCATGTGGTTCGGCGTGTTCACAGACAAAGTCGATCTCGGACGCGCCGTATTCATAGGTTCGGCCACGCCGAAGCCCCCAACACCCTTCGGGATGGATGTGCGCCTTATGGGTCCCGCCATTTCAACTGGCACAGCCATCCAGGACGTCGCGCGAGTTGGAATATACGTAAACGCTGCCCTCAGCCTCGGGTAGGATATGGGTCATGAAGCGCGAGACCATATCGAACTGCTCGTCCAAGGACCGGCTGGACTGCAGCCACTCTTTCAATTCGCCTAGCAATCGTACTTCGCGGGCCAGGCGCAGCTGATCTTCCATCAGATCACGCTCTTTGGCGGATTGTTTTGCAGCGCCCGCAATTGCAAGCGGTTCGCCCTGTAGCTGGCAAAGGACGCGGCAACAAGCGCAAGCAAGGCGATGCCGCTTAGAACGGTCAATGAAATCCTAAGCCGCGAGATAAACGTGGTGCGCAAATCGGAGATATCAGTAAAGAATTCAATGGCGCCTATAAAACGCCCATTCTTGGCCACGGGCATAAAAACTTCGGCAACATGGTGCTGCGTTGCGTTCAGGATATTGTCGGTATGCAGATCAAGCCCGTCGATCTCGGACAGTGGAACTACTTCCTGAATGTAGTGAATCATTCCTCTGGCAACGTCGCTGCGAAAGAAATCACGGTTTTCAACACTGCCTACCTCTGTCGGGCGAGTCGACCAGGTGACACGCCCATTCGAGTCGAGCAATTTGAAGCGGTAAACATCAGAAGCTTCGGGCATCGCGGCCAGAAATTCGGCGTCATGCGCATCAATCACGCCGGTCTTAAGCGCGGTCTCGGGGTCCTCCAGATGCAAGACGACGCGGCGCTTCCACAGTTCGGCTTGCTTGAGAATGTCGACCTTTAGCATCCTGTCGACCAGCGGCGCAGGCAATTTGTAAATTCCCCAGCCGCTTCCAATTGCCAGAGAAATCAGCAACATGCCGATACCGATCCATTTCAGCCGGTGATTTACGGCCCCCCGATTATCCTGAGTCATACCTTCGCGCTCCCACAGCAATTTACTGATCATCGCGGTGGGTGTTTTACAGATGGTTAACGAAGCCGTTCTCAGTCCAAGTCGCTTGATTAGAATTGATCGTAAAGGTGTAACAAAATCTGTGCGAACAAGGCGTGAACAAACCCTTTCCCTCGGCCAGCATCCAGCGTAGTTTGGAAAGATGAGCAGTTTCGACGAAATGGGCGCCTTTGAGGGCGCATCCCTGTCCGCGCGCGCCATGGCCGCGCGCCCCATGCCTTATCTGGACGAGTTGAACCCGGCGCAGCGCGACGCGGTCGAGAGGTTGGACGGTCCTGTCCTGATGCTGGCCGGTGCGGGCACGGGGAAGACCAAGGCGCTGACTGCGCGAATCGCGCATCTGCTCAGCACCGGGCGGGCGCGCCCGAATGAGATTTTGTCCGTGACCTTTACCAACAAGGCCGCGCGCGAGATGAAGAACCGCGTGGGCCGTTTGTTGGGGCAGCCTGCCGAGGGGATGCCGTGGCTCGGCACGTTCCACTCGATCTGCGTCAAGCTGCTGCGGCGTCACGCGGAACTGGTCGATCTGAAATCGAACTTCACCATTCTGGATACGGATGATCAGTTGCGGCTGCTCAAACAGCTGATTCAGGCGGCAAATATCGATGATAAGCGTTGGCCTGCACGCATGTTGGCCGGCATCATTGACGACTGGAAGAACCGCGCCCTGAAGCCCGACAAAGTGCCGGCAGCCGATGCGGGGGCTTATAACCACAAGGGTCTCGAGATCTACGCGCAGTACCAAATCCGTCTGCGGGAGCTGAACGCGGTGGATTTTGGTGACCTGCTGTTGCACATGGTCACGATCTTCCAGACTCATCAGGATGTGTTGGAGCAATACCAACGCTGGTTCCGCTACATTCTCGTGGACGAATACCAGGATACCAACGTCGCACAATATCTGTGGTTGCGGCTGCTGGCTGGAGCGCACAAGAACATTTGTTGCGTGGGGGACGACGATCAGTCAATTTATGGCTGGCGTGGGGCCGAAGTCGGCAACATCCTGCGGTTTGAAAAGGATTTTCCAGGGGCCTATGTCGTGCGGTTAGAGCAGAACTATCGCTCGACCCCTCATATTCTGGCAGCAGCGTCCAATGTCATCCGTGGCAATGAAAGTCGGCTGGGCAAGGAATTGTGGACCGATGCGCAGGACGGCGAAAAGGTTCGCCTGATCGGTCATTGGGATGGCGAGGAAGAGGCCCGCTGGATCGGTGAAGAGATCGATGCGATGCAGGGGGGAACGCGTGGAGCGCGGCCCTTTAATCTAGATGAAATTGCGATTCTCGTGCGGGCCAGCCATCAGATGCGCGCGTTTGAGGACCGTTTTCTGACCATCGGTCTGCCCTACAAGGTTATTGGCGGCCCGCGATTCTATGAGCGGATGGAGATCCGCGACGCGATGGCTTATTTCCGACTGGTGGTCAGCCCCGGCGACGATCTGGCGTTCGAGCGGATCGTGAATACTCCGAAACGCGGGCTTGGTGACAAGGCGCAGCAGACGATTCAGATGACAGCGCGGGAAAATGGCGTGTCGCTGGTCGATGGGGCGCGGATTGCTGTCGACAATGGGCTGATCAAAGGCAAAGGCGGCAAAGCACTGCGCGAGTTGATCGACGGGTTGGCGCGCTGGAATGCGATGACGCGCGGGCCCCGGATCGAGGTTGACGATGATTCTGTGATTGACGACGGCACAACTCCGACGCGGTTTGGTGAGCCCGAGGTGTCACATATCGAACTGGCGCAGATCATTCTGGACGAATCCGGTTATACGGCCCATTGGCAGAACGAGAGGACGCCCGAGGCTCCGGGGCGGTTGGAAAACCTCAAGGAATTGGTCAACCAACTGGATAATTTCGAGAATCTGCAAGGGTTTTTGGAACATGTCAGCCTGGTGATGGACAACGAGAAGGAATCGGACGGGGCAAAAGTCTCGATCATGACCCTGCACGCGGCAAAGGGGCTGGAGTTCCCGGCCGTGTTCCTGCCGGGGTGGGAGGACGGGCTGTTCCCGTCACAAAGGTCGATGGACGAATCTGGGATCAAAGGCCTCGAGGAAGAGCGGCGACTGGCCTATGTGGGCATCACCCGTGCAGAAGAGATCTGTACGATCTCATTTGCGGCCAATCGTCGGGTGTTTGGTCAATGGCAAAACGCGATGCCGTCGCGGTTCATTGACGAGTTGCCCGAAGATCACGTCGAAGTCCTGACGCCGCCGGGGCTGTATGGGAGTGGTCAGCCGACTGCCGGTATCGAAACTCGTGCGGCCGAGGCCAATGTCTATAACTCGCCCGGTTGGCGGCGGTTGCAGGCCCGGCAGGGGCAGTATGGAACGTCCCAACCCCGCGAAAGCCGCAATACGGTGATCGACGCGACTGCGGTTTCCAGTTTCACCCTTGGCGAGCGCGTGTTTCATCAGAAATTCGGCTATGGCGCGGTGATCGGCATCGAAGGCGACAAGGTCGAGGTCGATTTCGAAAAAGCTGGATTGAAAAAAGTGGTTTCCCGCTTTCTGTCCGCCAAGGATGATGTGCCTTTCTAAACGCTATAGCCCTTCAACCAGTACCATGTTCGCCGTCGCGGTTTTGCGCCGGATTTCCGCCAGCTTGATATAGTCTGGGTCGTCTTTCCACGCCCTGGCCGCGGCAAGAGATGGAAACTCCATCAACACAATTCCGTCTTCGGGCCATATGCCCTCGACCAATTCCACGGGTTTGGAGGATATCGTCAGCAGGCGACCTCCGTGCCGGTCAAAGATCGGCATGAAGCCTTCAAGGTATTTCTGGTACCCGTCAGGGTCGTGAATGGAAATCTGGGCGATGAAATATGCGGCCATCGGAAGCTCCTGAAATTCTGGTCAGGGCTTCAGTTTACATCCCGGTGCGAAAAACAAAAACGGCGGTTCCCAGGGAGGAGGAGAGGGAACCGCCGTTCTTTTCAACATCCGGGCAGGGAGGAGGAGAGCCCAGATGTATCCGAACCCGGGTTTGATCCCGGTATGAGGAAGACGCGGCGACGTCAGGGAGGAGGAGAGACGTCGCCGCGCGCTTTCAACACCGGGAAAGGGAGGAGGAGTACCCGGTGTGTCTGCTTCCGGCGATCAGGGCCGGTATTAGGGGCGGCGACATCAGGGAGGAGGAGAGATGCCGCCGCTGAAATACAGGTCCAAAAGGAAGGAGGAAGGACCTGATCTCTATGTTTCTGTGTCGCTTAACGTGCGACGTGTTCTTCGGCCGCTTGCTGAGCCAGGCGGCGGATCATCGAGCGGTGAAGCCCCAGATCAGCCAGTTCGCGGTTCGACAGATCAGACAGTTCGTGAACTGTCTGGCGATAGACGCGATATTGGATGAACCGGGTCTTTGCCGCCTCGAACAGCGAAGCCAGGCTAGTTGCCGGTGCGCCTTTGAGCGCGGTGTTATGTGTTGCTGCAGCCATTTGCTTTACTCGATGTATTCGTTGTTGCCGGTGTTGTCCGGCGCTTGCCTGAGACTGAAAATAAGCAAATGCTGCAATTGCACAATACCCGACAACGTCAATGCTGCTATGCAGCAAGTGCATAGATATCAACTGGTTGTCGATGAGGGTTTGGAAGGGCCAACAAAATAAGGCCTTCAGCTGATGCTTCCCCAAGGGAAGGTTTCAACAAGATTTTCTGGATTTTCGTGTTTGCGCGTCTTTTGAGCGGAGTTTGTCAATTCTTGTGCGCTTTGTGTATTGGATGGGCCAGGCGCGCGGCGGCTGACATGATAATTTCGGTTCGTGGGAATTCATGGGCGTCAGCTGGAGCGGCGCAGAATCCACATGTGGTTGAGGTCTAATATTGAAGTGATTCGCTAATCAAGTGGCCCATTTTTGCTGCGTTCATCATAAATCATCACCCCTTGAAGAAATATCTGGGAAATTATGGGAATAGTTGGGGTGAACCCAAAAATGGCCTATTTAGTAAGCTGATTGCCCCGATCGTCTACAATTAGTGCCTGTGGGGTGATTTTCTTTCTCAATTGCGTTGGCTAAACTGTGATTCTGAGCATAAGGTCAGAAAATTTCTTGTTGATTTCCATGAATTCCCATGTCATCCCTAGTTCATCCGATGAGGACGAGGCACATGGGGCGCTAAACGACCCCGAAACAACAAAAATCAGGTTTCATACAGGCATCTCGCTTTCATCAATCAAGAGATCCGGCGCGCGGGCGAGCAGACATCCCCCCAGGTGGCGCGCGCAGCTGGACATCCCGCACAGCGGGTCAATGCGGCGGGTTGATCAGTGGCAGCAGATCAACCCGCCGTTTTTCATCTGGGGGAGTGAATTTTAAGTGGGGCGCAAGCGGAAGGGACAGTCGTCTTGGCGCGCAGGTTTAGAGGTGAAAGCCACCACAAGGTGGATACGAAGGGCAGGGTGTCGATCCCGGCCTCGTTTCGCCGTGTGCTTGAATCCTCTGACCCGAACTGGCAGCCCGGTGACACTCCTGAACTTGTAATTGTCTACGGCGACCATCGTCGTAAATTCCTGGAATGCTATACTATGCAGGCGATCGAAGAGGTCGATGCCAAGATTGACGCGTTGCCGCGCGGGTCGATGCAGCGGAAGATGTTGCAGCGTATGTTCCATGGTCAATCCTTCCCGACGACAGTGGATGAAACCGGCCGTCTGGTGCTGCCAGCAAAGCTGCGTAACAAGATCAGCCTTGAAGGTGAGGCATTCTTTATCGCCGCGGGTGACACGTTCCAGATTTGGAAGCCGGAAACTTACGATTCCGAAGAATTGGCTGCGGCCGAAGAGTGGTTGGACGAACAGCCCGAGGACTTTGATCCTTTGGAGTTCCTTGACGGCACCGGGGATGCGTAACGGCATGGCCGGCGCTAAAACCTCTTCCGATAAACCTCATATCCCCGTTCTGCTGCGTCCGTTGCTGGCTGCTGTGGCGCCCGTGTCGGGTGTCTGGCTGGACGGAACGTTTGGTGCGGGCGGATATACGCGGGGCCTGCTGGAAGCGGGCGCTGACAAAGTCATAGGCGTGGACCGTGATCCGTTGGCCTTTGAAATGGCGGCGGATTGGGTCAAAGGTTATGGCGACCGGCTTGTGATGCAGCCGGGTGTATTCTCGCGCATGGACGAATACGCACAGGATCTGGATGGTATCGTTCTGGATTTGGGGGTTTCGTCGATGCAACTGGATCTGGCGGAACGCGGCTTTTCTTTCATGAAAGACGGCCCGCTCGACATGCGAATGAGCCAGGAAGGCGAAAGCGCGGCTGATTTGGTCAACACTGCGACCGAGGAACAACTAGCTGATATCCTGTATCATTATGGCGAAGAGCGTGCCAGCCGCCGCATTGCTAAAGCCATCGCCAAAGCGCGTGCAGAAGAGCCGATTACAACAACTCTGCGCCTCGTCCAGATCATCGAATCCTGTTTGCCGCGTCCCAAGCCGGGGCAGTCCCACCCTGCAACGCGCAGTTTTCAGGGTCTGCGGATCGCAGTGAATGCTGAATATGAAGAGCTGTTTCAGGGTCTTATGGCTGCGGAACGTGCGTTGAAGCCGGGCGGTCAACTGGCAGTCGTAACGTTCCATTCCATCGAAGACCGGATGGTCAAACGGTTCTTTCAGTCCCGTGCGGGAAAGACGGGCCGGGCCAATCGATACGCGCCCGAGATTGAGCAGGAGCTGCCGCAGTTCACGCTTAAGACTCGTAAAGCCGTGGGACCGGATGATCAGGAGCTGCAGGAAAACCCGCGTTCGCGCTCGGCAAAGCTGCGTGTTGCAATTCGAACGGATGCGCCGTCGGGGGAAATTGATGCCCGCGCCGTTGGTATGCCGCAACTAGGGGGAAGAGCAAAATGAAGAGTGTTTTGTATGTGTTGACTGCTCTGTCCGTGTTTGGACTGGCGCTGTGGGCGTATCAGGAAAACTATCGCACGCAGCAGGTTGTGAAGGAAACGCAGAAGCTGCAGCGCGAAATTGGTATGGCGCAAGTGAAGCTGGCGGTTTTGAACGCCGAATGGGCCTATCTGAACCGCCCCGACAGGTTGCGTGAGCTTGCTGATCTGAACTTTGAACGGTTGGGCCTTTTGCCCCTGCGGGCCGAGCAATTCGGTCGCGCCGATCAGATTGCCTATGCGGAAGATCCTGACCTGCCGATCGTCGACCCGATCGAGCTTCAGGCCATCACAAACATTCAAGCGTTGGGTGAGGTGCAAATCCCATGACCCGAACGCCGCTGCGCCCTCTGGCTCGAATCCTTGACGCGCGCTCGCGGGGCGAGAATCCCAAAGCCATCGAGCGCGAAAATATCCGCAAGCGTCACGAAGACATGAAAGACCGCAGCCGCACCCGTGCTGAGGGCCGCTTGCTGGTGCTGGGTCTGTTCTTTTTCTGTGCCTTTTCAGTCGTGGGCGTCCGGATGGGCATGTTGGCCACATCCGAAGCGCAAGAACCCGTGGCCTCGGCCCCTGGTGCAGCCATTGCGATGCAGCGGGCCAACATCGTAGACCGGGAAGGGCGCATTCTTGCGACCAATCTGGACACTTATTCGGTATACGCGCAGCCGCCGCTGATGATCGACCCGATTGCTGCCGCTGATCAGCTTGTCGCGATCTTCCCCGATCTGGAAAAAGAACGCCTAGTCAAGGATTTCACTGGGAATCGCAAATTCCTGTGGATCAAAAAGCGTATCTCGCCCGAGCAGAAACAAGCCGTGCACGATATCGGTGACCCGGGCATTCTGTTCGGCCCGCGTGAGATGCGGTTGTACCCGAATGGCCGTCTGGCGGCGCATATCCTAGGCGGGTCAAGCTTTGGGCGCGAAGGTGTCAGTGCTGCCGAAGTGATCGGTGTGGCCGGTGTTGAAAAGCAATTCGACGACTACTTGCGTGATCCCGCGAATGGTACCAAGCCGCTGCAGCTCTCGCTGGACCTGACGGTTCAAGCCGCCGTTGAGCAGGTGCTGTTTGGCGGCATGAAGATTATGAACGCCAAGGGGGCGTCAGCGGTTCTGATGAACGCGCATACCGGCGAGGTGATCTCGGCGGCCTCTTTGCCGTCCTTCGATCCCAATGATCGCCCGCGCCCGCCGACCTCGGGGTTCGATCCCTCAGACAGCCCACTGTTCAATCGCTATGTTCAGGGCGTTTATGAACTGGGATCTGTGTTTAAGATATTCACCGCTGCGCAGGCGGTTCAGTTGGGTTTGGTGAATTCAAATACGATCATCGATACTTCAGGGCCTATGAAGATCGGCCGTTTCCCGATTGGTGAGTTCAACGGCAAGAATTACGGCAAGATCAGCGTCGCGGATGTGATCGTCCACAGCTCGAACCGGGGCACCGGGCGACTGGCGCTGCAGATCGGCGCGCAACGGCAGCAGGATTTCCTGGAATCTCTTGGTATGTTCGATCCCACCCCGTTCGAAATCGTCGAGGCGAAGGGTGGTGAGCCGCTGAAGCCCAAAAAATGGGGCGAGCTGAGTACGGTGACCATCTCTTATGGTCATGGTCTGTCGACCAGCCCCATGCATCTGGCGGCGGGTTACGCGGCGATCGCCAATGGCGGGCACTATGTAAGCCCGACGATTCTGCGCAAAAATGGGCCGCAATACGGTCCTCGGGTGATGTCTGATAACGCGGCAAACCAGGCGCAGAACATGTTGCGCCGGGTGGTAACAGATGGCACCGCCAGTTTTGGCGATGTGGCAGGCTATGATGTGGCGGGTAAGACCGGCACCGCGGATAAGCCCAAGCCGCGCGGCGGTTATTACGACGACAAGGTGATTGCGACCTTCGCGACGTTCTTTCCCGCCTATGACCCAAAATATGTCCTGATCGTAACGTTGGACGAACCATCCATCCTTGCCTATGGCGAAAAGCGCCGTACGGCAGGTTGGACAGCGGTTCCTGTGGCCGCAGAATTGATCGGGCGCATCGCACCTTTGCTGGGCCTGCGTCCTCGGGTTGAGCCTGAGGCCGGCGCTGCTATAACGCTGACCTCAAATTAGGCTGTCCAAACGAGGTGGGTCATGGGCGCAAGGACAAAGAAACTCAGCCAACTGGCCCTGACCGCCCGAGGTGGCACCAATCCTGATATCACAGGGTTGGCGGTCGACAACCGCGAAGTCAAAGACGGTTTCCTCTTTGCGGCACTTCCCGGTACGCGTGTTCACGGCGGTGAGTTCATTCAATACGCTTTGCGTATGGGCGCCGCAGCCATCCTGACGGACGCTGAGGGGGCAGAGATCGCTGCAAAAAAGCTGGCCGCGTCCGAGGCCGCGTTGATCGTGGTCGAAGATCCGCGTCAAGCGCTGGCCGGGTGCGCCGCACTGTGGTTCGGAGCGCAACCGCAGACCATCGTTGCGGTTACTGGCACCAATGGCAAAACTTCGGTCGCGACATTTGTTCGCCAGATATGGACCGAACTTGGTCACGCCGCGGTCAACCTCGGGACCACAGGGGTCGAGGGGGCGTGGACCGCACCACTAGCCCATACAACGCCCGAACCAATCACTTTGCATCGTTGCCTGTCCGAGGCCGCGGAGAACGGAGTGACTCATGCTGCGATGGAGGCATCCTCGCACGGGTTGGAACAGCGCCGCTTGGACGGGGTACAGCTGGCTGCGGCGGGGTTTTCGAACTTCACTCAGGACCATCTGGACTACCACGAAACGTTCGAGGCGTATTTCAATGCCAAGGCAGGTCTGTTTGATCGGGTCCTGCCGCAAGACGGCACGGTTGTCGTCAACATGAGCGATCCCAAGGGCGCTCAGGTCCTCCGAATTGCCAAAGACCGGGGGCAGAAGGTTTTGACCGTTGGGCTTGGGGAAGCAGACCTGTGCCTGATGAATCAGCGGTTTGACGCAACAGGTCAGGACCTGCGGTTTTCTTGGCAGGGCAAGATCTTCCAAACCCGTTTGAATCTGATCGGCGGCTTTCAGGCCGAAAATATCTTGTTGGCCTGCGGTCTGGTTATTGCTGCAGGGGAAGAGCCTGAACGAGTGTTCGAAACCCTGCCGCATCTCACGACGGTTCGTGGACGCATGCAGCTGGCCGCGACGCGAGAGAATGGGGCAGCGGTTTTTGTGGATTATGCTCATACACCTGACGCAGTGGCGACCGCACTCAAGGCACTTCGCCCGCATGTGATGGGCCGCCTGATAGCTATTATCGGCGCGGGTGGTGATCGCGACGCGACCAAGCGCCCGTTGATGGGACAAGCCGCCGCCAATCACGCAGACTTGGTTTTCGTCACGGACGACAATCCGCGCAGCGAAGATCCGGCCACTATACGCGCCGCCGTGATGGACGGGGCACCAGAGGCCACCGAGGTCGGCGATCGGGCCGAGGCCATCTTGCGCGGGATAGACGCGCTGCAACCCGGGGACGCGCTTTTGATTGCGGGCAAGGGGCATGAAACCGGCCAGATCGTTGGCGATCAGGTTTTGCCATTTGATGATGTCGAACAGGCCAGCATCAGTGTGGCCGCACTGGACGGGAGGATGGCATGACATTGTGGGCTGCAGCGGAGGCTGCGGAGGCAACCGGTGGACGCGTCACTTCGGATTGGGCGGTCAATGGTGTGTCGATCGACACGCGCACCATCCAGCCCGGCGATCTTTTCGTCGCACTCACAGCCGCGCGGGACGGGCATGAATTCGTGGCACAGGCTTTGGAAAAAGGCGCCGGGGCGGCCTTGGTGTCCCGTATTCCCGAGGGCGTGCCAGAGGACGCGCCCTTGCTGATCGTCGAAGACGTGCAGTTGGGGCTTGAGGCGTTGGGGCGCGCGGGTCGTGACCGCTGCGACGCGCGGGTGTTGGGGGTGACCGGGAGCGTCGGCAAGACATCGACCAAGGAAATGCTGGCCACCATTCTGGAAACGCATGGAAAAACTCATGCCAGCGTTGCCAGCTACAACAATCATTGGGGCGTGCCGCTTACCTTGGCGCGGATGCCGGGTGACACAGAATTCGCTGTGATCGAGATTGGTATGAACCACCCCGGTGAGATCTCTCCACTGGCGCAGCAAGCCCGCCCGCATGTGGCGCTGGTCACGACTGTGGCGGCTGTACACCTTGAAGCGTTTGAATCGGTGGCCGGTATTGCACATGAGAAGGCCGCAATTTTTGACGGCCTGACGGAGGGCGGCGCGGCCATCCTGAACGCAGATATCGACCATGCGGACATCCTGCGCGATTGTGCGCGGGATTTAGGTGCGAAAACGGTGGATTTCGGCCGCAATGGCACTGACTACACATTGAACGATGTAACCCAAGAAGCTGACTCGGTTCATGCAAAGGCAACAGTCGCAGGGCGCCCGTTTGCGTTTGATGTGCAGTCAGCGGGCACGCATTTCGCCATGAACGCGCTGGGGGCATTGGCTGCCTGTGTTGAAATGGGCGTCGATCTGGATCAGGCGATTGAAGGTCTCGGCGGATGGTCGCCGGTCAAGGGTCGCGGGGTGCGCGAACAGATCGCGTTGACCGACGGTGGCCGGATCGAACTGCTGGATGACAGCTACAACGCCAACCCAACGTCGATGGAGGCCGCACTGGATGTTTTGGCCGCCGCGAAAGGTCAGCGTCGTATCGCTTTTCTTGGGGATATGAAGGAGTTGGGGCCGGAAGAGAATACTATGCATGCGGCGATGGCGGATGTTTCGGCCATGCAGCGCGTGGACAAAGTGCATTGCGTTGGTCCGCTGATGAAGGCGCTGCACGATGCACTTCCGACGGGCAAACGCGGGCTTTGGTTCAAGACCAGCACCGAGATGGCCGTCCATCTACCAGAGATTGTTCAGGCCGGTGACACTGTGTTGGCAAAGGGATCGTTGAGCATGGCGCTGGCACAGATTGTTGACGGTTTGCGTAAAATGGGGCAAGGGGGCGCGCTTGATTGATGACCGCGCCCGCGACCTCAGTGTGAGAAAGGTTTTGTAATGCTCTATTGGTTGACCGCCCTGTCGGACGGAGGGGATTTTTTTAACCTCTTCCGATACATCACGTTCCGCGCTGGCGGCGCCTTTTTGACTGCGTTGATCTTTGGTTTTCTTTTCGGGAAGCCGCTGATCAATGTGCTGCGCAAAAAACAGGGCAAAGGCCAACCTATTCGGGATGACGGCCCAGAGGGGCATTTTTCGAAGGCAGGCACACCGACAATGGGCGGGCTTTTGATCGTAGGCGCGCTGGTGACATCGACCCTGGTCTGGGCCCGGTGGGACAACCCTTACGTCTGGATGGTCTTGTTTGTAACGCTGGCCTATGCGGCGATCGGGTTTGCAGATGACTATGCAAAGGTATCGAAGCAGAACACCAAGGGCGTTTCGGGCAAAATGCGTATGGCGCTAGGGGTGATCATCGCAGTTTTGGCCTCGGCCTGGGCTACGCTGCATCATCCCGAGGCGCTGCAAAACCAGCTGGCTTTGCCGATTTTCAAGGATACACTGATCAATCTGGGCATATTCTACATTCCCTTCTCGATCATCGTGATCGTTGGCGCGGCCAATGCGGTGAACCTGACCGATGGTCTGGATGGTCTGGCCATCATGCCGGCGATGATCGCGGCCTCGACGCTGGGGGTGATTGCCTACGCCGTGGGACGGGTCGACTTTACCGAATATCTGGACGTTCATTACGTGCCGGGAACCGGTGAGATTTTCATTTTTACCTCGGCTTTGTTTGGCGCGGGCCTTGGGTTCCTTTGGTACAACGCACCTCCGGCTGCGGTGTTCATGGGCGACACCGGGTCGCTTGCGTTGGGCGGTGCTTTGGGTGCCATTGCGGTGGCCACCAAGCACGAACTGGTGCTGGCAGTCGTCGGCGGTTTGTTCGTGGTCGAAGCGTTGAGCGTGATCATCCAGGTGCTGTACTTCAAACGCACCGGGCGGCGCGTGTTCCTGATGGCGCCGATCCATCATCACTATGAGAAAAAGGGCTGGGCAGAGCCGACGATCGTGATCCGGTTCTGGATCATCTCGCTGATCCTGGCGATGATCGGTCTGGCAACGCTGAAGATCCGGTAAAGCTCCCGCCAGGTTCAGCGGACCTGCGGTCCACCTGTCACCTGTTGGGCTCGGCTCGCGCTGACGCGCGAGCCTTTTGCCACCCTTGCCATCGGTGATTTCTTCGGTGCAGTGTGGCGGCCAAATTTACGTCAAAAAAAGGTGGGCAATATGATCCCGGTCAAAGGGTTTTCAGGGCAGAAGGTTGCGGTTCTGGGGCTAGGCCGGTCGGGGCTGGCCACGGCGCGTGCCCTGCAGGCAGGCAAAGCTGAGCCTGTGTGTTGGGATGACAATCCTGCCGCCCAGGAAAAGGCCGAGGCCGAGGGGTTCGTCTGCGTCGATCTGCGCCGTCATGGCGCTTTTGAAGACATCGCGGCGCTTATTGTCTCTCCCGGTATTCCTCATCTTTACCCAGAACCGAACCCGGTTGTTGCTGCGGCGCTTGAGGCCGGTGTCCCGGTCGACAACGACATCGGTTTGTTTTTCCGATCCTTTGCAGGACCTGAATGGAACAACTATGACACTCCGCCGCGTGTGATCGCAGTGACCGGGTCGAACGGAAAATCGACCACCGCAGCTCTGATCCATCACATTTTGACCGAGGCCGGGCGCGAGGCGCAGTTGGCGGGTAATATCGGTCGTGGGGTGCTGGATATTGATCCGGGCGGTGACGGTTCGGTCGTTGTGCTGGAGCTGTCCAGCTATCAAACAGAACTGGCCCGCGCCCTGACCCCGGACGTGGCCGTTTTCACCAACCTGTCGCCCGACCATCTTGACCGCCACGGCGGGATGGGGGGCTATTTTGCCGCCAAACGTCGGTTGTTCGCCGAAGGTGGCCCGGATCGCGCCGTGATTGGCATTGACGAGAAAGAAGGCGCGTTTCTGGCCGGTCAACTGGCAGAGGGCCGCGCGGACGATCGGGTTATCCGGGTGTCGGTTGCGCGCAAACTGACGGGACCCGGATGGCAGGTGTTTGCCCGTAAAGGGTTCTTGTCGGAATACCGTAAGGGACGGCAAGCGGGTTCGATTGACCTGCGCGGAATCACAGGCCTTCCCGGCGCGCATAACCACCAAAACGCCTGTTCGGCTTATGCCGCCTGTCGCGCGCTGGGACTGGCACCGCGCGTGATCGAAGACGCACTGCACAGCTATCCGGGCCTGCCGCATCGCAGTCAAATCATCGCCGAGGCGGGCGGTATTACTTATGTGAATGACTCAAAAGCTACCAATGTGGACAGCGCTCTCAAGGCGTTGATCGCCTTCAGGAAGGTCCGCTTGGTCTGTGGGGGGCTTGAGAAGGAAGGCGGTGTCGCCGCTCTGAACGCAGCCGCAGACCAGGTGGTCAAAGCTTATGTCATTGGTCGCGAGGCCGCGAATTTCGCCATGCAACTTAAGGCCGATGCGCTGGTTTGCACCACCATGTCCGAGGCTGTTGAGCAAGCCATGAAGGATGCCCAACCCGGCGAGACCGTTCTGCTTGCGCCAGCCGCGGCCAGTTTCGACCAATACGACAATTTCGAGCAGCGCGGAGAGGACTTCGTAGCGGAAGTCAGGCAAAGGCTTCCGGAATAGCCATTTGCAATAGACCGCCGGTTGGGCCAAGCTGCGATGCTATCAGCTTGACGCGCCATCATTATTGGTTTTGCTTGCCTGCAAATACAACACGAGGTTATGACTATGCCATTTCGTAAGTTTTCTCTGATCCTGCCTGCCATTCTCGTTGCCGGCGCCTGCACCAACACAGGTGCCAATTATCAACCAATCGTCGACGGCCCGATCGGCCCGAACTACAACGTAGACCTTCAGCAGTGCCAACAACTGGCGGCATCACAAGCCAGCGTTGATGGCTCTACCGCAGGAAACGCAGCGATAGGCGCGGCAGGTGCGGCGGCTGTAACCGGGATTGTTCAGGACAGCAGCGACAATCTGGGCCGTGCGGCAGTTGCCGGTGCGCTTGTTGGCGCGGGTGCAGACGTGATCAACAAGAACCAAAACAAAGAAGTTATCGTGCGCAACTGCATGCGCGGACGTGGCTACAACGTCGTCGGCTAACTCTGCCCGGCGATTGCAATTCCTGCGGCGTGGCCCGAGGACCACGCCCATTGGAAGTTGTAACCGCCCAGCCAGCCGGTGACATCCACCGCTTCGCCAATCGCATAGAGGCCGGGGACATCCCTGGCCTCCATCGTTTTTGACGACAGGCTATCAGTGTCGATCCCGCCCAGCGTCACCTCGGCTGTACGATACCCTTCGGTGCCCGAGGGGGCAAGCTGCCAGTCGGACAGTGCTGCGATCAGTTCGGACAGCGCGGCGTCCGACTGATCGGCCAGATTGCCTGGCATGGGGATATGATGGCTCAGGTATTCGACCAGACGCCCGGGCAGGTGGCGCGCCAGTTCCGTGGTCAGCGCCTTGCGTCCGCCGCTTTGCCGCTGATCCCGCAGAAAATCAAACAGCGGCAGATCCGGGATCAGGTTTACGCGGACCGCCTCGCCTTCGCGCCAATAGGAAGACAATTGCAGAACCGATGGTCCACTAAGCCCGCGATGAGTGAACAGCAGAGCCTCGTCAAAGCTGGTCCGGTCATTCGACAGCCGCGCGGGTAGGGATACGCCAGACAGGTCCTTGAATTTGCCATCCGAAAACGTAAACGGCACGAGCGCGGCCCGCGTTTCGGTTAACGTCAGTCCGAACTGGCGCGCAATGTCATAGGCCAGCCCGGTCGCGCCCATCTTGGGGATCGACTTGCCGCCAGTAGCCAGCACGAGGTTGGTGCAATTAAGGCTATGCCGCTGCCCTTCACATTCGAGGTCAACAGAAAATCCGCCATCGGTCTTACGCAGGTTCTTCAGTTCAGTCCGAACCCACAATTCCGCCCCGGCGCGCTCCATCTCATCCAGCAACATTTGGATGATCTGTTTTGATGACCCATCGCAGAATAGTTGCCCCAGCGTTTTCTCACGCCACGCGATGCCGTGTCGACCGACCAGATCAATGAAATCCCATTGCGTATACCGCGCCAGCGCGGATTTGCAGAAATGCGGATTCTGCGACAGGAAGTTTCCCGGTCCCGCATACATGTTGGTGAAGTTGCAGCGCCCACCGCCCGAGATACGAATTTTCTCTCCGGCAGCCTTGGCGTGGTCGATCACCAAAACGCGCCCGCCGCAATGGGCGGCGCACATCATACCGGCTGCACCGGCGCCAAGGATGATCGTGTCATAGGTCATGTGCTGCGCATGGCTTGGATCGCAAAGGAAGGCAAGGGGTCAAGGCCTCAGATGAACGATCCAGAATTTTGTCTTGAGCTCAACCTAGCTTGAGGAATTACAAGCAAGTTTATGACGCCAAACAGTGCAATGCTTTTGAGGGTGCTTAAATGGATTTGGAAAACTACTTGGACCGAATAGCGTATTCGGGCGACCTAAAGCCGGATCGGGCGACGCTCGACAATCTCTTCGCGGCCCAACTAAGGATGGTTGCTTTCGAAAATATCGATCAACAATTGGGGGTTCCGGTTTCGTTTGATCAGAACGACGTGTTTGAAAAAGTCGTTGCGCGGAAACGTGGCGGATGGTGTTTTGAGCTAAACTCTCTTTTCAGTTGGGTACTGCAGGAAATCGGATTTCAGGTGTCATATCTGGCTGGATACGTCGGCCCGGACAAACCTTCTCCAGATCAGGCACCGGATCATATGCTTTTGAAGGTCAAGTGCGATGAGCATTTGCTTGTTGATGTTGGATTTGGTGGCGCGATGTCTACTCCAATCCCGCTGGAACCATTCACGGGATTGCAGCAGCCTTACAATATTTCGCTAACCGCCCAGCGTGATGGCTTTGTTCAATATTCAGAAAGCGCAGGCGGAGGGGAAACAGGCTATTGGTTTACTCAGGAAAGTGTCGAACCAAGCGTGTTCCAGTCTGCCAGTCGACATTTGCAGACCGATCGCAACTCGCCATTTCTACGCACCCTGACCGCGCAAAGGCGTTATACCAACAGGCATATTATACTACGCGGTCTGGTGATGAGGACGATTGATACTATGGGAATACGTGAGGAAACCATTTCGACACCAAAGGAGTTGGTTGACTGCCTGAAGTATGACTTTGGCCTGAATGTCCCGGCGGTTGCTGAAGTCTGGCCTAAGATCAAGAAACGTCATGACGAGCTCTTTCATGATAAAGTCCGGTAGGTGTTCCGCCGCTCAGCCGCAACGATGAGCAGATTTCTCCATCCTTATTCATTCCGCTAGCCCAAACGCAAAAATCCCTGTAGACTCTCAATCAGATCCCGAAAAACGGGACGTTAACGAGGCAGATAGTGGCGGTATCTCATGACTGAGATGGTGTATGGCGCGGTCCAGGACCAGCGCGGAGAACCGATTCTTCCGAAATGGTGGCGGACGATTGATCGCTGGACGATGTCCTGCGTTCTGATCCTGTTTGTCATCGGATTGTTGCTGGGGCTGGCCTCATCACCGCCGCTGGCAGGGCGCAACGGGTTTGATCCGTTCCACTATGTCGAACGGCAGGCGCTGTTCGGCGGACTGGCGCTGATTGCGATGCTGCTGACGTCGATGATGTCGCCGACTTTGGTGCGCCGTTTGGCAGTACTTGGGTTCCTTGCCTCGTTTGTGGCGCTGGCCTTTCTGCCCGTCTTCGGAACGGATTTCGGAAAAGGGGCGGTGCGCTGGTACTCGCTGGGCTTTGCGTCTTTGCAACCGTCGGAATTTCTGAAACCCGGATTTGTCGTCGTGGCCGCGTGGCTGCTGGCTGCGTCGCAACAGATCAACGGCCCTCCGGGGCGGTTGTGGTCATTTGCGTTGTGCATTGCGATTGTGGCGATGCTGGTTTTGCAACCGGACTTCGGTCAGGCCTGCCTGATCCTGTTTGGTTGGGGTGTGATGTACTTTGTGGCCGGTGCGCCGATGCTGCTGCTGGTTGGCATGGCGGGCGTCGTTGTCCTAGGTGGTATGTTCGCTTATTCGAATTCGGAACACTTTGCTCGCCGTATTGATGGCTTCCTGAACCAGGAGGTCGACCCGACCACCCAGCTTGGCTATGCCACGAATGCCATCCGCGAAGGCGGTCTGTTCGGTGTCGGCGTGGGTGAGGGACAGGTGAAGTGGTCCTTGCCCGATGCCCATACGGATTTCATCATCGCCGTGGCAGCCGAGGAATACGGGCTGATCCTGGTGCTGATCATCATCGCGCTGTATTCACTGATCGTTGTACGCTCGCTTCTGCGGCTGATGCGCGAGCGCGATATGTTCATCCGTCTGGCCGGGACCGGTCTGGCCTGCATGTTTGGCGTTCAGGCCATGATCAACATGGGTGTGGCCGTGCGCCTGCTGCCCGCCAAGGGCATGACGCTGCCCTTTGTCAGCTATGGTGGGTCGTCGCTGATTGCGGGCGGCATCGCTGTTGGCATGTTGCTGGCCTTCACCAGAAGCCGCCCACAGGGCGAACTTGGCGATATTCTGCGCGGAAGAGGATAATGGGGAAACCTTACCTGTTGATTGCGGCTGGCGGCACCGGGGGCCACATGTTCCCGGCGCAGGCGTTGGCCGAAGCAATGCTGAATAAAGGCTGGCGCGTGCGCCTGTCCACGGATGAGCGCGGCGCGCGCTACACAGGCGCCTTTCCCCAAACGGTCGAAATTGTCGAGGTGGCCTCTGCCACCTTCGCGCGCGGCGGACTGGCCGCTAAGGCATTGGTCGGACCAAGGATTGCGGGCGGTGTCAGCAGCATGGTGTTCCAGATGATGCGGGACAAACCGGACGCGGTCGTTGGCTTTGGCGGATATCCGTCGATCCCGGCATTGGGGGCCGCGACGATGCTCAAGATTCCGCGCATGATCCACGAACAGAATGGGGTTCTGGGGCGCGTAAATCAATTGTTTGCCACGCGCGTGGCAAACGTCGCATGCGGCGTATGGCCGACCGATCTGCCCGAAGGGGCCAAAGGCATCCATACCGGAAATCCAGTTCGCGCCGCCGTGCTTGAGCGCGAGGCCGCAGGTTACATCCCGCCGGGCGACTATCCTATGTCTATTCTGGTTATGGGCGGCAGTCAGGGCGCGCGCATTCTCAGCGATGTTGTCCCCGGCGCGATTGCTGCCTTGCCTGACGACCTGCGCAGCCATATCCGTGTCGCACATCAGGCCCGCGACGAAGACGGGGAGCGTGTTACGGCGTTCTATGCCGAACATGGTATTCGGGCCGAGGTCAAACCTTTCTTTGACGACGTTCCGCGTCGCATGTCGGATGCACAACTTGTCATCAGCCGATCCGGCGCATCCAGTGTGGCGGATATCTCGGTCATCGGACGTCCATCGATCCTGATCCCGTTTGCCGCCGCAGCGGGCGACCATCAGACTGCCAATGCGCGAGGGTTGGTTCAGGCAGGCGGCGCGATCATGATCCCCGAAAACGCACTTGACGTTCCCGCGCTGACAGAGCAAATCACCGCCGTTCTGACCAACCCCGAAGCCGCGCAAAAGATGGCCCATGCCGCCCTCTCGACTGGAGCCCCCGACGCAACTGAACGTCTGACGGCCCTCGTCGAACAACTGGCGCAGAAGGAGACCACATGAATCCAGCAACCAAACTGCCGCAAGACGTTGGGTCGATTCACTTTGTGGGGATCGGCGGGATCGGGATGTCGGGCATTGCCGAGGTTCTGCTGAACCTGGGCTACCGCGTGCAGGGGTCAGACCTGAAGGCGTCCAAAATCACTGATCGTCTTGCGAGCCTTGGGGCTGAGATATTTGTCGGTCAGCGTGCCGAAAACCTTGAAAACGCGGCTGTGGTCGTGGTGTCGACCGCGATCAAGCCGGGTAACCCCGAGCTGGACGGTGCCCGGGCGCAAGGTCTGCCCGTCGTTCGCCGCGCCGACATGCTGGCCGAGCTGATGCGCCTGAAGTCGAATATTGCCATTGCCGGAACGCACGGCAAGACCACCACAACCACAATGATGGCCGAGCTGATGGTGGCTGGCGATTTCGATCCGACCGTCATCAATGGCGGCATCATCCACGCCTACGGCTCGAACGCACGGATGGGGCAGGGTGAATGGATGGTGGTCGAGGCCGACGAATCCGACGGTTCGTTCAACCGACTGCCCGCGACCATTGCCATTGTTACGAATATCGACCCCGAGCATATGGAGCATTGGGGTGACTTCGACCAGCTGCGCGACGGGTTTTATGAGTTCGTATCAAACCTGCCATTCTACGGTCTGGCTGTGTGCTGCACGGACCACGCCGAAGTGCAGACGTTGGTTGGA
Source organism: Ruegeria sp. Alg231-54 (assembly GCF_900143525.1). Taxonomy (GTDB): domain Bacteria; phylum Pseudomonadota; class Alphaproteobacteria; order Rhodobacterales; family Rhodobacteraceae; genus Ruegeria. The sequence goes on from NZ_FREZ01000002.1 coordinate 438,005, forward strand.
CGTATCACCGACCGCCGGGTCCGGACCTATGGGTTCAACGCACAGGCCGATGTGCGCGCTTTGAACCTGACCTACAAGGGCGGCGTGGCGCATTTCGACATCCACCTTCAGTACGAAGACAAGATGATCGAGGGCTGCACATTGCCGATGCCCGGCGACCACAATGTCTCGAACGCGCTGTCTGCAGTGGCCGTTGCCCGCCATCTGGGCATGAAGGCCACTGAAATCCGCGATGCGCTGGCCAATTTCGGTGGCGTCAACCGCCGCTTCACCAAAGTCGGAGAGGTCGATGGAGTTACCATCATCGACGATTACGGCCACCACCCGGTAGAAATCGCAGCCGTTCTAAAAGCCGCGCGTCAGGCAACCGACGGGCGCGTTATCGCCGTGCACCAACCGCACCGGTACTCGCGCCTGTCCAATCTGTTTGACGATTTCTGCACCTGCTTCAATGACGCGGACGTTGTCGCCATCGCCGATGTTTTCTCTGCCGGAGAGGACCCGATCGAAGGAGCCAGTAGAGATGATCTGGTGCAGGGCCTGATCCGTCACGGCCACCGCCACGCGCGTGCATTGCTGAACGAAAACGATCTGGAGCGCCTTGTGCGCGAACAGGCCCGCCCCGGCGACATGGTCGTCTGTCTCGGCGCTGGTACGATCAGCACTTGGGCCAACGGGCTGCCAGAAAGGCTGCGACAAAAGCAAGCCGTTTGATGGAATGGACTCTCTAGCATTGCAACTTTAAAGTGTGATGTTGCAGTTGCAGCAAGGATCGTCCTCGGAGGGGCAGTTGGTATATTCAGTGCTTTTTGCTGGCTTGTGGGTTTTGGCCTCAACGATCGTGGCCATGCTGCCGATGCGCCTTCAATTTCCGCCGGGCGTTGTGCTGTTCATTTCTGCACCTGCGCTGATCGTCTGGTTAGGCCATGACTTTGGCTGGTTTTTTTCGGTGCTGGCCTTTGCCGCCTTTGCATCCATGTTCCGCAATCCCATTCGCTATTACTGGCGCCGCTGGACCGGGCAGGAGGTCGAGGAATGAATTTGTCGATCGCCCTCGCTGCGCTTTGGGGAATTTCGGCGAATGTGCTGGCGATGATCCCCAGCAAGGACAACCACTGGACGCGCGCCTATGTTTTGATCGCTGTGGGGATTCCGATACTGGGTTACGTCACCTTGCAGAACGGCCCGTGGATCGGGCTGATCGTTCTCGCGGCAGGAATGTCGGTACTGCGTTGGCCGGTGATCTATCTGGGGCGGTGGGTGCGGCGTATGGTCGGAGAATAGAATTGGACCCCAGAATATTCGCGTTTCTCTGCGGGCTTACCTTAGTTTCTGTTATGGTCGCGACTTATTCGCATCTACGTACGAAAGCAGGCAAACTTCGCGGCCCACTCATTTTGCTTTTGTTTTTGATTGCGTCGGGACTCTACTGCTTTGTTACCCGCATACATTTCGAGCCAGTATCTATCGATGAACAATCCGCGATGATAGACGCTTGGATTGTGATCTACATGCTTGCGGTCTCCATTCCGTTGATTGCCGCCTTATGCGTTGGGTTTATCACCGGGGGACTGCACCGCGTTCTGGCGCGGTGGAAGAACAATTTCAAGCAATTGGGTGACAAAACCGCCCAAGCAGACTACCAGAGCACCATGGATCAATTGCTTCCCAAGCCACGCGGCAAACTCTCGGAAAAACGGGGTCTTAATGACTTGACTTGGCTGCGTGTTGGCGGCCCGGCTGACTATTTGTTTCAACCTGCTGACACCGAGGATTTGCGGGATTTCCTCCGTGATCTGCCCGGCGACGTCTCGGTCTTTCCCATGGGTGTCGGGTCAAACCTGATCGTTCGCGATGGCGGTTTGCGCGCGGTTGTGATCCGATTGGGGCGCGGGTTCAATGCTATCTCGGTTGAGGGAAACATCGTCACCGCCGGAGCAGCCGCGTTGGATGCGCATGTGGCGCGCAAGGCGGCGGATGAGGGTGTGGACCTGACCTTTTTGCGTACCATCCCGGGCTCAATTGGCGGCGCGGTGCGGATGAACGCAGGGTGTTATGGCAGCTACACGGCAGACGTGCTGCGCAAGGCGACCATTGTTACCCGGCAGGGAGAGTTTGTGGAACTGACTCCGGAAGACCTGAATTTTCGTTATCGCCAGTCCGATCTGCCCGAAGGCGCGGTGCTGATCTCGGCTACTTTCGAAGGTCCATCCGGCGATCCGGAAGAGCTGCACGCCCGGATGTCCGCGCAGTTGCAAAAACGCGACGAAACCCAACCGACCAAAGACCGCAGCGCCGGATCAACCTTCCGCAACCCCGCGGGGTTTTCCTCGACCGGGCGGGCGGATGATGTGCACGACCTCAAGGCGTGGAAGGTCATTGACGATGCGGGCATGCGCGGTGCGACACTAGGTGGCGCACAGATGAGCGAAAAGCACTCGAACTTCCTGATCAATACCGGTGATGCCTCTGCCGCGGACCTCGAAGGCCTGGGCGAAGAGGTGCGAAAAAAGGTTTACGAAACAAGCGGCATCACGCTAGAATGGGAAATCATGCGGATCGGTGATCCGTTGACAGAATAAAACCCTGACCGTCAGACCATAACAGGCAAATTAAGGCGACGGATCAAGGAGATAAACGCAGTACGGACCACCACATAAGGTCCGGGGACATTGAGGCGCACGTTGGGTATGTCGAGCAGGACAAACCCCAAAGTGGCGGTATTGATGGGTGGACCCTCGAAGGAACGCGAGGTGTCTCTCAGCTCTGGGCGCGAATGCGCGGCCGCCCTTGTGGGAGAAGGCTTTGAGGTAGTTGAGCTGGACGCTGGTCCTGACCTCTATGCGCGCCTTTTGGAAATCAAACCAGACGTTGTGTTTAACGCCCTGCATGGCCGCTGGGGCGAAGATGGTTGCGTTCAGGGCTTGCTGGAATGGATGCGCATTCCGTACACGCACTCTGGTGTTCTGGCCTCGGCACTGGCGATGGACAAGCAGCGCAGCAAAGAGGTGTTTGAGGCCGAGGGCCTGCCCGTTGTTGCCAGCGTGATCGTACCCAAGGTCGAGGTGGTTAAGGTTCATGTGATGGAGCCCCCTTACGTGGCCAAGCCCAACAACGAAGGCTCCAGCGTTGGGATCTACATCGTGCATGAAGGGTCCAATGGTCCTCCGCAACTGTCGCATGAAATGCCCGATCAGGTTATGGTCGAGAAATACATTGCCGGACGCGAGTTGACTGTAACGGTGATGAACGACAAGGCCGTAACGGTTACCGAGATCATGACCGATGGCGGTTGGTACGATTATGACGCCAAGTATAAGCCCGGCGGATCGTGGCATGTTTTGCCCGCTGACGTACCGACCGAGATTTTTGACCTGTGCATGGACTACGCATTGCGCGCTCATTCTGCACTGGGATGCAAGGGCGTAAGCCGTACGGACTTCCGCTGGGATGACAGTATGGGTGCCGATGGGCTTTTCCTGCTCGAGACCAACACTCAGCCCGGCATGACGCCGACGTCACTGGTGCCTGAACAGGCCGCACATCTGGGGATGAGTTTCGGGCAGCTTTGCGCCTGGATGGTGGAGGACGCATCATGCGACCGCTAAGAGCCACCCGAGCGCCTGTGGTTCACCGGCCCAAACAACTGACCGGTCCCGATGCTGATTTCGAATCCGGCGCACATACCGGAGCCGAACCCAAATTGCGGCTGCATGGTATGTTTGGTGGCAAGGGCGATCGCCTCGACCCGGCCCCGTCTCGTCTCAGCTACCGCCTGCAGCGCTGGATGCTGACGCGGGGCGTTCGGCGCAGCCTAAAGATTGGCCTGCCGGTACTTGCGGTTTGCGCCGCAATTGGCATCTATTTCGGCTCGCAGGAACGCCGTGAAGCGGTGGTGGTCTATGTCATTGACATCAAAACCTCGATCCAGCAACGGCCAGAGTTCATGGTCAATCTGATGGCCATTGACGGGGCAGGGACAAACCTGTCCGAGGATATCCGCGAGGTCGTACCGCTGGATTTCCCCGTCAGTTCATGGGACCTGGACGTTGAACAGATCCGCGACACGATCACAGGACTGAATCCGGTCAGGTCCGCCACGGTACGGGTGCGCCCGGGCGGCATTCTGCAGGTGGATGTTGTCGAGCGTCAGCCCGTCATCGTCTGGCGAACGCGCCATGGGATCGAATTGCTGGATGAAACCGGCGCGCATGTGGAACGCATCGCGTCGCGCAAGGATCACTCTAATTTACCTCTGATCGCGGGCAAAGGTGCAGACGGTCACGTAGGTGAGGCGCTTGAATTGCTGACAACCGCCCGCAGCCTGGGCAGCCGTGTGCGCGGGCTGGTCCGGATTGGTGAGCGTCGCTGGGACCTGGTTATGGACCGCGGCCAGCGCATCATGTTGCCGACCGAGCGCCCCGTACGCGCGTTGGAACGCGTTTTGGCCGTGAATGAGGTGCAGGACCTTTTGGAACGTGACGTGGCGGTGGTCGACATGCGCCTTGGGCAACGTCCGACAATAAGAATGACCAAAGCTGCCAGCGAAGACTGGTGGAATACAAAAGTGACAGTGGGTAGCGAGCAGTAACGACAATGATGACCGATCTTTATCAGTCCCAGCGCGCCATGCGGCAGATGCGCAGACAAGCCATGCAACGCGGTGTTGTCGCCATTCTCGATGTTGGCAGTTCCAAGATTGCCTGTCTTGTATTGCGCTTTGACGGGACCGGCCGCCTGAGCGAGGATAACACCATCGGGTCGATGGCCGGGCAGACCGGGTTCCGGGTGATTGGTGCTGCGACCACACGGTCGCGGGGCGTTCAATTTGGCGAAGTCACCGCCATGCAGGAAACCGAACGGGCGATCCGAACCGCCCTGCAGGCGGCGCAAAAGATGGCCGATATCCGGGTCGATCATGTGATAGCCAGCTTCTCGGGTGCGAACCCGCGCTCTTACGGGTTGGACGCGCAGGTCGATCTTGAGGGTCAGGTCGTGACCGAGGCAGAGGTTGGCCGTGTCCTGAACGCCTGTGATGTGCCGGATTACGGGGCAGGGCGCGAGGTATTGCATGCCCAACCGGTCAATTTCGCTTTGGACAACCGCTCAGGTCTGATCGACCCGCGCGGCCAAATGGGGCAGAGCCTTGCCGTCGACATGCACATGCTGACGGTCGACGCGACCGCGATCCAGAACATTGTGCGCTGTATCAAACGCTGTGATTTGGAATTGGCCGGAATTGCAAACTCGGCCTATGTGTCTGGTGTTTCCGCCTTGGTCGAGGATGAGCAGGAACTGGGCGCGGCCTGTATCGACATGGGTGGCGGCACGACCAGCGTGTCGATCTTTATGAAGAAGCACATGATCTATGCCGACTGCGTGCGCATGGGTGGTGATCATGTGACCTCGGACATTTCGATGGGGTTGGGCATCCCCGCCTCGGTGGCTGAGCGGATAAAAACCTTTAACGGTGGCGTTCACGCAACTGGCGCGGATGATCGGGACCTGATCGACATCGGCGGAGATACAGGCGATTGGGAACATGATCGCCGCACTGTCAGCCGAGCTGAACTGATCGGGATCATGCGTCCCCGTGTGGAAGAGATCCTTGAAGAGGTTCGTGTTCGTCTGGATGCCGCCGGGTTCGAGCACATGCCGAGCCAGCAGATCGTCCTGACCGGCGGCGGCAGCCAGATCATGGGGCTGGACGGACTGGCCACCCGCATCCTTGGGCAGCGTGTCCGCCTTGGCCGGCCGCTGCGTGTGCATGGTCTACCGCAATCGGCGACCGGGCCGGGGTTCTCCTCCGCAGTGGGGCTCAGCCTGTTTGCAGCGCACCCGCAGGACGAATGGTGGGACTTTGAAATCCCGGTCGACACCTATGCCGCGCGCCCGTTCAAGCGGGCCGTGCGTTGGTTCCGTGACAATTGGTAAGCTGGGGGCCGCAGCGCTGCTGGCCCTGGCACCGCTGACTACTCAGGCGCAAACCCGGATCACACCTGAGGCGTTTCTGGATGCAGTAAAGGGCAAGACTGTCACGTTCCACGACTTTTCAACGGGTGAGCTTGTAGGAACTGAAGAGTTCCTCAGCCCCGTGCTGTCGGTCTGGCGCATGGTGGGGCGCGGTTGCGTTTATGGTCAGATCACCACGCCTGATGGTCAAATCTGCTTTCTCTATGATGATGACCCGGATGGTATCCCGGTCTGCTGGTGGCCTTTCGAATATAAGGGCAAGTTGATGGTGCGACTGGCCACTTTTGCGGACAGCGAAATCCAGGAGGTGCGCAGCATCACCGAGGACGGTTTGAATTGTCCAAGTACCCCGATTAGCTAAAGAAATGGGTTGCAGCTGACTCGTTTATCCATCAAGATATCCACAGGGCCCGGCAGAGGCCAGCGGCAGGACCTGAGCAGTTTTCCGCAGTTTGACAGTTGATGAGTCCTTTTGGTGATGCGTCGGTTGAGTGCCGCGCGCAAATCGCCTGTTTTGTGCTACATTGAGTTCTTTACGCAACATCTGGCGGTATTTGCGAAATACTGCCGGTCAGCGCCTTATTTCCTCCATATTTTGTGGAATTGCGCGATTTTTGGCGTGACGTTTGCCGTTTCAAACGGTAGGATTGTTAGTGGATAGGTAAGAAAAACACCGCTTTGGCGGGAACAAAAAACAGGCGGACAGAGCATGACATTGAATCTTTCGATGCCCGGGCACGACGAACTGAAGCCTCGGATCACAGTATTTGGCGTTGGTGGTGCAGGCGGCAACGCTGTCAACAACATGATTGAGAAACAGCTGGACGGCGTCGATTTTGTGGTCGCCAACACCGATGCACAGGCACTGCAACAAAGCCAGTCCTCGGCACGGGTTCAACTGGGCGTGAAAGTCACCGAAGGTCTGGGGGCAGGGGCCCGTCCGACTGTGGGTGCGGCAGCAGCCGAAGAAAGCATTGAACAGATCGTTGATCACCTGGCCGGCGCGCATATGTGCTTTATCACCGCCGGAATGGGCGGTGGCACCGGTACAGGCGCGGCCCCGATCATCGCGCAAGCTGCACGGGAATTGGGCGTTCTGACCGTTGGCGTTGTAACCAAGCCCTTCCAGTTTGAGGGTGCCAAGCGGATGCGTCAGGCCGAAGACGGCGTTGAGATGCTGCAAAAGGTCGTCGACACTCTGATCATCATCCCGAACCAGAACCTGTTCCGTCTGGCCAACGAAAAGACCACCTTTACCGAGGCGTTCTCGATGGCGGACGATGTTCTCTATCAGGGCGTCAAAGGCGTGACCGATCTGATGGTCCGTCCGGGCCTGATCAACCTCGACTTTGCAGACGTTCGCGCCGTGATGGACGAGATGGGCAAAGCGATGATGGGAACGGGCGAGGCCACCGGCGAAGATCGCGCGGTTCAGGCCGCCGAGAAGGCGATCGCCAACCCGCTGTTGGACGAAATCAGCCTCAAGGGTGCCAAGGGCGTTCTGATCAACATCACCGGCTCGCACGACCTGACCCTGTTCGAACTGGACGAAGCCGCCAACCGCATCCGCGAAGAAGTGGACCCCGAGGCGAACATCATCGTTGGTTCGACTCTGGATACCGTGATGGAAGGCGGCATGCGCGTATCGGTTGTCGCGACCGGTATCGATGCCAGTGAAAAGCAGGAAGATGTCCCCGTCGCGCGCCGTTCAATGTCGGCACCGCTGACCCGCACCGTTTCGGCAGAAGAGTCGGTGCAGGAAGAGGCTCCGGTTGCTGCGGAAGTCGCGGAGCAAGCGCCGCATCAAGATATGATCCGCGAACCCTCGCTGTTTGAAGCGCCGGAAGAGCCTGCACAGCCGCAGTTCCAGTCGCGCGCCCGGCAGGATGATGATGGTCTTCCTCCGCCGGCCTATCAGCCGCGCGTTGCCGAATTCGAGCCGACCCCCGAACCGGTTGAGCCTGCGTCCGAAAACTATGTCGCGCCGCAGCCTCAACCGGCAGCGGGAACACCGTCGCCCGAGGCGCTGCAGCGCTTGCAGGCCGCAGTCCAGAACGTTCCGCCGTCCGAGCGGAGCCCTTCGATGGCTCGCCCTGCAACCCTGCAGCCGACCCCTGTACCGCAGGAAGAAGCGCATGATCGTCCCCGGTTTGGCTTTAACCGATTGATCGATCGGATGACCGGTCACGCGGCAGATACTCCGGCGCAACCAGCGCGTCAGCAGCCCGTTATGCGCCAATCTGACGCTACGGCACCTGCAAGGGATGAGGTCGACCCCGAACAGGACCGGATCGAAATTCCAGCCTTTTTGCGGCGCCAGGCCAACTGATCGCGGTAACAAAATGAATGCAGAGGGTCGCCAAATGGCGGCCCTTTTCTTTTGTTTTACAGATGTTTAAGGAAGTGTGAGCAGGGATTTGCCGATCTGTCACATACATGTTTCATTCGGTTGCAAAGAGTGAGTTGAGCCTTGACGCCGCCTTCCTTAACTGAGTGTCCAACACGGCCAAACGAGGCCGGACACCACTCTTCGAGGTTCACCTTGCAACATACGCTCAAATCTCCGGTCACGTTTACAGGCGTCGGACTGCATAGCGGTAAGCCTGCGACGATGGTCCTGAAACCGGCGGCTGCCGGTCACGGCATCTGGTTTAAACGGACGGACATTGAGCTGGGCAATGCCCTTGTCCCTGCGATCTATGACGTGGTCGAGCGCACCCCGCTGTGCACCCGCCTGATCAACGACGCGGGAGTGTCTGTGTCTACGGTTGAGCACATCATGGCCGCGCTGGCTGGTTGCGGAATACATAACGCGCTGATCGAGATTGATGGTCCCGAAGTTCCGATCATGGATGGGAGCTCGATTGATTTCGTCCGCGGTATCATGGCGAAGGGTGTGCGCCGTCAGGCCAGCCCGGTTCTGGCCTATGAGGTTCTCAAGCCGGTGACCGCTGTACGCGAAGGTGCAAGCGCATCGATTGCGCCTGCAAACGGTCTGATCATAGACTTCCACATCGACTTCGAAGACGGTGCCATTGGCAACCAGACCAAGACGCTGGATATGCGCAACGGCTCGTTCGCACGTGAACTGTGTGACTGCCGGACGTTCTGCCGCCGTACTGATGTTGAGGCGATGCGCGAAAACGGGCTGGCTTTGGGCGGTACTCTGGAAAATGCCGTCGTTGTTCAGGGTGACGAAGTCCTTACCCCGGGCGGTTTCCGCCGCGCGGACGAGGCCGTGCGTCACAAGATGCTGGATGCTCTTGGTGACCTGTATTTGGCAGGTGGCCCGATCTTTGGTCACTTTACCGGTGACAAATCTGGCCATGCAATGACCAATACTCTGCTGCGCAAGCTGTTCGAGACGCCGGGTGCGGTCCGTCCGATCCTGTGCACGCCTGAACAGGCAGCCCGCCTTCCAGGGCAGGGGCTGGTCCGGGACGAAATCCCCGAAGTCGCCTGATTGGATCAACTCTTCCGACAATTCGGCGAACGGGCGCATAAGACGTTTTGCACCGGAATTTTATGTGCTAGACCTTGGCCTAAATCGGGGCTTAACCCCGTCAAGTAATACGACAAGGATAGGCGGAATGGTTGGCACCAAAGCGGCAGTCAGGTTCGCAGGCGCGATTCTTCTGACAGCAGTTTTGACGGCGTGCGCTGGAAAAGGCGCAGACCGCAATCAGAACCTGGAAGGGTTCACTCCTGAACAGATATTCACGCGCGGCGAGTATGAGCTGTCGCAGAATCGTTCGGACGATGCGGCGTGGTATTTTTCAGAAGTTGAACGTCTGTATCCGTATTCCGATTGGGCCAAGCGCGCGCTGATCATGCAGGCGTTCTCATACCACTCGGACAAAAACTACGAAGAAAGCAGAGGTGCCGCGCAGCGGTACATCGACTTCTACCCGACGGACGAAGATGCGGCTTATGCCCAATATCTTCTGGCGCTCAGCTATTATGACCAGATTGACGAGGTCGGGCGTGATCAGGGCCTGACTTTTCAGGCCTTGCAATCGCTGCGCACCGTGATCGAAGTCTACCCGGATAGCGAATACGCGACCTCTGCGGTGCTGAAATTCGATCTGGCCTTTGACCATTTGGCTGGTAAAGAGATGGAAATCGGGCGCTACTATCTGCGCCAGGACCATTATACTGCAGCCATTAACCGGTTCCGTGTGGTGGTTGAGGATTTCCAAACCACATCTCACACCGCCGAAGCTCTGTACCGCTTGATTGAGGCCTATCTGGCACTGGGTCTTGTGGATGAGGCACAGTCGGCAGGGGCCATTCTTGGGTACAACTATCAATCGTCCGAATGGTACGATGCGGGCTATTCGCTGCTGACGTCTCGCGGGTTGGATCTCAAGAGCCGTGGCAACAACTGGCTCAGCACGATCTACCGTCAGACCGTCAAAGGTGAGTGGTTGTAATCGCCATGGCCAATGGGGTGGGACGCTAAGACCCGATGCTGCGCGCCCTCGATATCCGTGACATGCTGATCATCGACCGGCTGGAACTGACGTTTCAGCCGGGCCTGAATGCGTTGACCGGTGAAACCGGTGCGGGCAAGTCGATTCTTCTGGATTCGCTGGGGTTTGTTCTGGGCTGGCGTGGCCGGGCTGAACTAGTCCGTCAGGGCACGGCACAGGGTGAAGTCGTGGCCGAGTTCGAATTAAACGAAGACCATCCTGCACATACAATTCTGGCCGAGGCGGGCCTGCCGGGCGGAGAGGAACTGATCCTGCGGCGGGTGAATACTGCCGAGGGGCGCAAGACCGCGTGGGTCAATGATCGCCGTTGTTCGGGCGAGGTGCTGCGCGCATTGTCCGAGACCCTGATCGAACTGCATGGTCAACACGATGATCGCGGCCTGTTGAACCCGCGCGGTCACCGGGCAATGCTGGATGATTACGCCGGAGTCGATGGCCACCTTGCAACGGTGCGGTCCTCTTGGTCCGAGATGTCACGTGCGCGCAAAGCTCTTGCTCAAACGGAATCCACCCTTGCGGCGATGCGCGCGGAAGAGGAATTTCTTAGGCATTCGGTATCCGAGCTTGATCAGCTGGACCCGCAACCCGGCGAGGACGCCGAGCTCGATGCCCGCCGTCGCATGATGCAAGGGGCTGAACGTATCCGCGATGATGTCGCTCGGGCTTTCTCTCTGCTTGGCGGGGACGGGGCCGAAAGCGCAATGGCGGACGCTGTGCGTTGGCTCGAAGGCGTCTCGGACAATGCCGGCGGCCAATTGGAGGCACCAATCGCGGCCCTGGGGCGCGCTCTGATCGAATTGGGTGAGGCGCAGGACGGTGTCGATGCTTGTCTGCGGAAATTGGATTTCAATCCGGCGGAATTGGAGCAGGCCGAAGAACGCCTGTTCGCCATCCGCGCACTGGCTCGTAAACATGATGTTGCACCTGATGATCTGGGCACCTTTGCCGAAACTTTGCGTGACCGTTTGAACCGACTTGACGCAGGCGACGCGGATCTGGCCGATCAGCGGGCAGCGGTAGACGCCGCACAAACCGCATATGATGACGCAGCGGCCAAGCTTAGTGCTGCGCGACAGAAGGCGGCCGGGCAGCTGGATGTCGCCGTGATGACCGAACTCGCCCCGTTGAAGATGGAGCGCGCTGTGTTCCAAACGGAAATTACAGCCGCGGATCCCGGTCCCGATGGAATTGACGCAGTAGCTTTCACAGTTGCCACCAACCCCGGCGCACCTTCTGGTCCGCTGAACAAAATCGCCTCGGGCGGCGAACTCAGTCGGTTTCTTCTGGCGCTCAAGGTCTGCCTGACCGGGAATGACAGCGCGCGCACGATGATTTTTGATGAGATAGACCGGGGCGTTGGTGGTGCAACTGCCGATGCGGTCGGGCGGCGTCTGGCGGCGCTGGCGCAGGGCGGGCAGGTGCTGGTTGTGACGCACTCACCGCAGGTGGCGGCCCGCGCGGCGCATCACTGGCGGGTGCAAAAACACGTCACCGACGGGCAGACCCTTTCTACCGTTGTTCCGCTGGCCGAACCCGACCGCGTGGATGAAATTGCCCGTATGGTCGCAGGCGACACGATCACGGACGAGGCGCGCGCTGCCGCCCGAGCCCTTTTGCAGGCCTGAGGCAATTCTGCCGCTTTCGCGTGTTCAATCCGTCGCGATCCCACTTTTATAAGGGCGCTCCGTGGCTTACTAAGGGGAAAGACGTGATCCCCGAGGGCCAATGACCCAATCAACCCGCACTGTTCTGCGCAACCAGCTCAATCAGGCTTTGGCCGCGATCAAGGACGCTTGGCGGGTGATGCGACGGCGTGGGCCCAGCCAGATTCAATTCTGGTTCATCGCGCTGGCGATCGGGATTGCGGCAGGTTTCATGGCATTGGGGTTTCGCAAGGCGATCCGGTCGCTGCAGGCTTATGTCTATGATACGGATGACATTTTGCTGCTGCACAGCCATGCGGAAAAGCTGCCTTGGTTTCTGATCCTGATCATTCCCATCATCGGCGGGCTAATCGTGGGCGTGATCCTGAACAAGTTCACCGACGACGGACGCGTGCGATCCGTCGCTGACGTCATCGAAGGGGCCGCGGTGACCGATGGTCGCGTGGAAAGCAAGGCGGGTATCGCGTCTTTCTTTGCCTCGCTCGTCACGCTCAGCACAGGCGGGTCCACGGGCCGAGAGGGACCGGTCGTGCACATGGCTGGTGTGATCTCAACCTGGGTCAGTAACCGCATCCATGCGGATGGCATCACCGGGCGCGACCTGCTGGGGTGCGCTGTCGCGGCGGCCGTCTCGGCCAGCTTTAACTCACCGATCGCAGGTGCACTGTTCGCGCTTGAGGTCGTACTGCGCCACTTTGCAGTGCATGCGTTTGCGCCCATCGTGATCGCTTCGGTTGCGGGGACAGTAATCAACCGGCTGGAATATGGCGACGTGACCGAGTTTGTTCTGGATACACCCGGTTCCCTGCAATTCTACGTGGAATTGCCCGCCTTCCTGCTACTTGGCCTAATCTGCGGGCTGGTTTCGCTTCTGCTCATGCGGTCGATCTTTTTTGCCGAAGATATCGGCAACCATATCCAGAACCGGCTTGCCTTGCCTGGCTGGCTGCGCCCAGCTATTTCAGGCGCGATGTTGGGGCTGCTGGCGATCTGGTTCCCGCACATCATCGGCGTCGGGTATGAAACCACGATCCGCGCTTTGGCAGGTGACCTGACCCTGAGTTTTGCCATCCTGTTTGCGGTAATCAAGACGGTTGCCGTAGCGATCACCATGGGCGGACGTATGGGCGGCGGGGTGTTTTCCCCATCGCTGATGATTGGGGCGTTGACCGGACTGGCCTTCGGCCTGATCGCAACCGGGCTGCTGCCTGATGTTTCTGGCACCCATACGCTCTATGCCTTTGCCGGAATGGGGGCCGTTGCTGCCGCGGTTCTGGGCGCACCGATTTCGACCACGATGATTGTCTTTGAACTGACCGGAGACTGGCAGATCGGCCTGGCTGTGATGGTTTCGGTGTCGATGTCGACAGCGCTGGCCTCGCGTCTTGTGGATCGGTCCTTCTTCTTGACCCAGCTGGAACGTCGTAACGTGCATCTGGCCGCAGGGCCGCAAGCCTATCTGCTGGCGATGCTGCGAACCGGGGCGGTCATGCGCCCCTTGGGCGATTCGCGCTCGATCACGAAAGAACAGGCGGTCGAATTGATCGAACAAGGGCTATGTGTTCAAGCTAGCGCCACGCTAGAGGCCGCGATGCCTTATTTCGACAGGGATGACATCCCCTGTATTCCGGTGGTGATTGTCGAAGAGGACGGCAGTGAAAACCCGGTCGGAGCGCTTTACCACGTCGATGCACTGAAAGCGTATAATCGCGCCTTGGCTGCCACGGCGGCTGAAGAGCACTCTTAGCGTTTATACACGGTCGCGGTATCGCCTAGGTAGTTGTCCCAAGCAAACCAGTACGAAATATGGCCTGCGACCCGGGGCAATTCCGTGCCTCCCGGTCCAACCAGCGCCTCTTCGGTCATGGTCCACTTCTGACCCGTTTCATCCACCAATTCGCTGCCAGACGCAGCGAACTTGTGGGATGCGCGTTCATAAGCCCGCACTGCGCGCTTCTCGTCGTTTCCGATAAGCACCAGAGGCCGGTTGGCGATGGCGTCGTTGATTACCCGGCTCCTGCCGAACGCATCCAGGGGCCATGCTCGCGCCGCGCCGAATTGCCGGATGGCGAAAACATAGTCTTTCTGCCTGTGGCTGGACTGATCGACCAGCGCCGGGAACATCAATTCGGACGAAGCGAAATACTCCCGATACACGACACCCGACCCATAGTTCCGCCGGTGACCGGTGTTCATTGAAAGAACTTTCGTTTTGGGATGCGATGTTTTCCAACTTTGCCATGTGGTGATAACCACCGGGCGTTGTTTCAACTCGATACCGCTGCCGACAAGCGCGCCAACAACTGGCTTACCGGTATATTGGTTCCACAGGGAATGCGTCTGACGATCGAACATCAGTTTATTGGATCTGTACAGAAAACCGGATGAGCCGAAGATCAGCGGTTTGCTGCGACCCGGCACTTGCGTTTCAAACAGAATGCCTGAACCACACAGTGTGCAGTAGGCCAAGGCTACCGGAACCCCGCCAATCTCCTCGTTGAACATTTCATGCCAGCCCATGATCCGCAGCGGGTAAGCCCGTTCGTCCCCGTTGATCGAAACGCCAAAGACCAGGTCATCGTCCTTAAGGTAATCTGCGCGCGCGGCAGGGATCAGCGCCGGATTGTCCAGCGATGGGATACCATCCTTGTTCACACCACCCCACGCGATCTCTTCAAGCCGGATCTTCATCTTGTCGCGCTGCAAGTACTTTGGCTTCAGGAAGACATCGAAATTCGTATCTATCCCCAGGAGAACCTCGCGCTTGAACGGGATGAGCGAGGGGTGCGGCACGATTTGCGGGTTCTTTTCCTGCCAGAGCATCCACTCAAACCAGTCTTGGCCGATACTCTCACCTGTCAGGGTCTGCATGACCTTCACTATGTCGCTGCTGCGACGTCTGGCGTATCGCATACCGGTCAGCAAAGCAGGCACCACATCCGGGTTGTCGCGTTGCACGAGAATGGCCATGCCTTGCTCAAACTCCGCGTTGCTTCCGAACAAGGTGGAACGCACAGCATCCAGCACGGGGTCTTGTTGCGCGGACAATGCGCCAGGCAACAAGAGCACGGTCCCCAATGATCCTGCGAAACTGCGACGGGTAAGTGACATGGCATCCTCTGGGCGGTGTTTGGTGGCATTGTGCACTCTTGGTGCCTCACATGCATGCAACAGCCCCGTGATCGGATCGTGATCAAGCCCTGTCAGTTGCGAGCGCGCTCTTGAACGACCAACGAAGACTATCTGCTTGCATGTTTTCGTGAAATTTTCCGGTTAGTCTCATCCAAAAAATGTCACAGATTTTTTGTCACGATGCCAAGAAAAGATAATTCTTGCTATGGGTTCGAATACCTGGCCATGCCAGGGCGGCCCGGCCAGGTATTTCTTTGTCGCGTACGAACGGCAGCAGCCCACCTCAGATCACTGACATCCATGGCACAGGCCCATGGGCGTGCGTGTCACGACATGGCCTCGACCGAGCGGGTCAGAGAGGCCTTCTGAGGGATTTAGATCTGTTCGACCTTAACGGAATCGACGCGGTAAAACGCGACATAACCCTTGATCTCGGCCATTGCGGCGACCGGATCCTCATAGCTCCACGCTGCGTTTTCGGTCACCGATGATTTATTAACGATTGAGAAATGCGTCGCATCGCCTTTGTGCGGGCAATGCGTGACCTTTTCTGTACGGTCCAGAAATGCCATTCCGATATCGGCGCGAGGGAAATAGATCACCGGCTCCAGATCACCTTCCAGCAGCTCCAGCGCATTCATGCTCTCTCCGAGAACGGCGCCCCCGGAACGAACGCTCCATTTACCAGCTGCTTTGCGGATCGTTAAGTCTGTCATCTCTGCTTCTTCCCTCGTCTTCAGTACGGATCACTCCTCTGCCCGGTTTATGTGACAGTCCAGTGTCAGATCGGCGCAGTTGCGGCATCCAACCACAGTTGAGCGTCGTCGCCCAGCCTTGGACGAACTTTTTCCGCAACGTCGCGGTGGTAAGCGTTAAGCCACGCGCGTTCTTCTGTCGTTAGCATATCGACTACAATCAGCCGCCGGTCAATTGGAACGTATGTGAGCGTCCGCCAGGTAAGCATCGCACGTTCAGCGTCTGCGGTGGGCAGCGCCGGAGCATCTTGAACCACAACAAGGTTCTCGATCCGAATGCCGAACGCGCCTTCGCGATAGTATCCCGGCTCGTTTGACAGGATCATCCCCGGCTCCAGCGGAACATGGCTGACTTTCGACAAGCGCTGCGGCCCTTCATGGACGCTCAGATACGCACCGACGCCATGGCCGACCCCGTGATTGAAATCCTGGCCCGCTGCCCACAAGGGGGCGCGTGCGATGCATTCGATATCTCGTCCGGCCAGCCCGGCGGGCCAGCGCAGCATGGACATATCGATCATCCCTTTCAGCACGCGGGTAAAGCAGGTTTTTTCCTGATCTCCTACTTCCCCTATCGCAATGGTGCGGGTGATGTCGGTTGTGCCATCCAGATACTGGCCACCGCTATCCAAAACCAACAGGTGCCCATTTTCCAGTCGGCTGTCGGTTTCTTCGGTCACCCGGTAATGCATGATCGCGCCGTTGGGCCCGGTGCCCGCAATCGTGTCGAACGAGATATCCTGTAGCGCGTTATCCCGGCGGCGGTTTTCCTCAAGCTGCGTGACCACCTGAGTTTCCGTCATTGTGCCCGGGGTCTGTGCATCCAGCCAGCATAACGTCTCAATAACGGCCACCGCGTCGCGAAGATGCGCTTCGGCACTTCCAGCGATTTCGGCCGGATTCTTGCGAGCTTTGGGCAAGGCACAGGGATCCCCTGCATCCATCATCTTGTCGCTGAGAACGTCAGCAACTGCTTGCGGCAAAGTCCCCAAGTCGACTTGAACCTTGCCGACCAAACCCGCAACGGCTTCCAGAAACACCTGTGGGTCGTGAACCTGAACATGGTCGCCAAGATGATCGTCCAACCCCGCCAGTTTTTGTGCCGCCATGAACAGATCAACCCGACCGTTGGCATGCAGAATGGCAAATCCATGGGCAACCGGGTTATACCCGATGTCCGATCCGCGAATGTTAAGCAGCCACATGATGGAATCCGGCAAGGAAATGATCGCCGCCTCACACCCGTTCTGCTTTAAATCATCCGCCAGCCGCGCGATTTTGCTTGCAGCGGTTTCCCCGGCAAACTCAATCGGGTGCGCCTTGACCGGATTCAACGGGGCCTCAGGCTGATCCGGCCAAACCCGATCCATCAGATTGTCACACCGAACCAGCTCGATGTCGCTCGCGTTCAACTCTTTCTTCAGGCTGGAAATCTGCCCGGCTGCATGCAGCCAAGGATCAAAACCAACCTTTCCACCACTCGGCAGTTGCTCCTTGAGCCACGCACTAAGGCTGGTTTCGGGCCAGGGTACAGGCGTGAACTCTTCCGCAACTTGCGCCTTGACCTGGGTGCGGTATCGGCCATCGATGAACACACCCGCAATATCGGACAACGCCGCGCAGAATCCGGCCGAACCGGTAAAACCCGTCAGCCATGCCAGCCGTTCATCGCGCTGGGCCACATACTCGCCCTGATGCGCATCTGCGCGCGGGATCAGGAAACCGTCCAGCCCATCCTGTGCCAACTGGGATCGCAAAGCGGCCAGTCTGGGCGGTCCCTGTTCTGGACGCGCAGTGACTGCAAAGGACTGAAACATGTGACACCTCTTGCAAACGGGGATCGCCCCATTTCTATCTTGTGAAAAATTCCCCTGCCGGAGGAAAGGCCAGCATCAGCTGGCCTTCTTCATCCCCATCACACGCGCACGTGCCCGAGGGTCGCTGTCGAACAAGGCCGCCAGCTGTTCAGTCATCGCGCCTGCCAGCTGTTCGACGTCCGTGATCGTTACCGCGCGGTCGTAGTATCGGGTCACATCGTGGCCGATACCAATGGCCAAAAGCTCGACCATCTTGCGTTTTTCGACCATCCCGATCACGTCGCGCAGGTGTTTTTCCAGATAATTCGCGGGGTTAACGCTGAGTGTTGAATCATCAACCGGCGCACCGTCCGAGATCACCATCAGGATCTTGCGCTGCTCGCGTCGCGCCAGCATCCGGCGGTGCGCCCATTCCAGTGCTTCGCCATCGATGTTCTCTTTCAGCAGGCCTTCTTTCATCATCAAACCCAAGTTGGGTCGCGCTCGACGCCACGGGGCATCCGCACCTTTATAGATGATGTGGCGCAGATCGTTCAGACGCCCCGGCTGTTGCGGGCGGCCGTCATTCAGCCATGCCTCACGTGCCTGGCCGCCTTTCCAAGCGCGCGTAGTAAAGCCAAGGATTTCGACCTTCACGTTGCAACGTTCCAGCGTCCGGGCCAGAACATCGGCACAGATCGCCGCGATCGAGATCGGACGGCCGCGCATCGAGCCTGAGTTATCCAGCAGCAGTGTCACCACAGTATCGCGGAACTCGGTATCTTTCTCGACCTTGAAGCTTAGCGGCGTGGTCGGGTTGGCCACAACGCGCGCCAGACGACCGGCATCCAGAATACCTTCCTCGCGGTCGAACTCCCAGCTGCGGTTTTGTTGCGCCTGCAACCGGCGCTGCAGCTTGTTCGCCAGACGGCTGACGGCACCCTTAAGCGGCTCAAGCTGCTGATCCAGATAGGCGCGCAGCCGTTCCAACTCGGCAGGCTCAGCCAAATCCTCGGCTGCTATCTCTTCGTCATATGTGCCAAGGTAAACCTTGTAGCCCGGATCAGCCTCGGATGCAGGTGGTGGGGACGGCGGCTCCATCGGGGCCTCACCGTCAGGCATCTCTGCCTCATCACCCATCTCATCCTCGGCCATCTCATCCATCGAGACCTGGGCCTGAGATTGGTCCTGTTGCTCTTCTTGCGTTTGCTCAGGGGTCGCGTCGGCGTCCTGTTCGTCCTGATCATCCTGACCGGTGCTGTCGGGATCGGGCTGTTCTTCGGCGTCGTCCTCAGCCTGATCTTCCTGATCTTCGTCCAACTCATCGGGGTCTTCGCCCAGCTGATCACCGTACCCCAGATCTTTGATCATCTGACGGGCAAACTTGGCGAATTCGGCCTGATCCGAAAGGATGTCCTGCAAGTTTTCCAGCGTGCCGCCAGCCTGCTCTTCGATGAAGCCACGCCAGAGGTTCATGATGTTCTCAGCCGCAGGCGGTAGGTCGCGTCCGGTTGCCAAGTGACGGATCAGATAACCCGCGGCCACCGACAAGGGCGCATCTGCGGGTTGCTTGCACTGGTCGTAACCGCGGCGCAGTGCTTCGTGCCCGATCTTTACATCGATGTTCGAAGCGGTGCCGGGCATGTCCCGCGCGCCCATTGCCTCACACCTGGCAACTTCCATGGCCTCATAAAGATCCCGGGCCATATCACCCGGCGGCGCATAGCGATTATGGGTCGCATCGTCATGGTACTTGCGCTGCAGTGCCAAGGCATCCGCCGTTCCGCGCGCCAACAGTACCTCTTCTCGCGTCATTCGGCGCGAGACCTGCGGCAAACGCATCGACTCGCCCGACAGACCCGAGGGGTCGACCGTATAGCTCACCGACAGTTCTGGATCGTCGGCCATAACCTTGGTGGCTTCGGCTAAGGCCTTCTTGAAGGGATCAGCGGGGTTGTCGTTTGGTTTAGACAATGAACGTACTCCAGATCATTGCTGCCAAGAAAAGCACTAAGCATTCCCAGCGCAGCCGTGTCAGGTGGACATGCTGCGGCGCCGTCATTTCTGAAGGCGCCGTCTTTTTCCAATCTACTTTGTCAAAAAGCCAAGCTGAATCAAGAACAACCCAGATAGATGCTATGACAAAGAAGATTATCACCCCAAGCTCACACTCGCCGCGCTTTCTGGCAATTCCTCGTCGAAGCAACGCTGATAGAACTCGGCAACCGTCTGACGCTCCAGCTCATCACACTTGTTCAGGAAGGACAGGCGGAAGGCGTAGCCGACGTCGCGGAAGATCTCGGCGTTTTGGGCCCAGTTGATCACGGTTCGGGGCGACATGACAGTCGACAGGTCACCGTTCATGAAGGCGGTCCGGGTCAGGTCGGCGACGGTGACCATTTGGCTGACGGTCTTGCGGCCCTTTTCGGTGTTGTAATGCGGCGCCTTGGACAGAACGATCATCGTCTCGGCATCGTGGCTGAGGTAGTTCAGCGTCGAGACCAGCGACCAGCGGTCCATTTGTGCCTGGTTGATCTGCTGCGTGCCGTGATACAGGCCGGTAGTGTCGCCCAGACCGACGGTGTTCGCGGTGGCAAACAGGCGGAAGTTCGGGTTCGGCGTGATAATCTCGTTCTGGTCCAGCAAGGTCAGCTTACCGTCATGTTCCAGAACACGCTGGATCACGAACATCACGTCCGCACGACCTGCGTCGTATTCGTCGAAAACGATGGCAACGGGGTTGCGCAGCGCCCAGGGCAGGATGCCTTCGTGAAACTCGGTCACCTGTTTGCCATCACGCAGCTTGATCGCGTCCTTACCGATCAAGTCGATCCGGCTGATGTGGCTGTCGAGGTTCACACGGACGGCGGGCCAGTTCAGCCGGGCCGCGACCTGTTCAATATGGGTCGATTTGCCTGTGCCGTGATAGCCTTGGATCATCACACGCCGATTGTGCGAAAAGCCTGCCAGAATGGCTAGTGTAGTTTCGGGGTCAAACTTGTAGGTCGGGTCGATCGCGGGTACGCGGTCACTGCGGTCAGCAAAGCCCTTGATCGCCATGTCGGTTTCAATACCGAACACGTCACGGACCGAAATTTCTTCGGTGGGTTTTGCGTTTACGTCGATCGATCCGTCAGCCATTCGCCTTGTCCTTATCCTTTGCCCCGCGTTGCCGGGTTTGAACTCGTGTGTGGTGCAACATATTGCGGGCAAGGGCAAGGGAAAGCCGTGCTGGTAGGTACTTAGGCGGATGTTTCTTTGAAACTGGCCTTATCGATGTTGCGTCCAATGTCTCGAGCTAATCTTTCAAATCTTGGACAGCCCGAATTTTGGGCCCAGAACGCCGCCACGCAGTCCCGTGAAGCATTAATATTGCAATAGTAAGATGTGATGAGTTAAATATGCATATATGATTATGCAAAAGCGGTTCCCGATTTTGTTATTTTATGAGTGTAGGTACAAATGTCGTTAGTAATCTCAGGTCCGACTTCTATCTCGATCCCCAGTGGGTCGACCTCGGTTATGGAGCAGTATACCACGACCAAAGCTGTGACGTGGAGCGTGACCGTAACTGGCGATGGCGGATTGGACCCTTCCGACTACACTGTTTCAATTTCACCTAGCGGAGTTTTGACCGTTGAGCTTACTGAGGGGGCAGACATCCCTCCGAATACGCAACTCTCGGTTCGAATAGGGGCGACGAACGGGCAGCCAGGAGCCGGTAACAATGCCATCCTGAATGTGACAGTCGACCTTCCTGCGGGAACAGTGCCGTGTTTTGTAAAGGGCACCTTGATAGAAACCGAAAAAGGCCCTCGCCCTGTCGAAGAACTGTCGGTTGGGGACAAAGTTCGTGTTTCCAGCGGTGAGTTGCTATCCATTCTGTGGATTGGCAAGAAGACCCTTAGCGCGGAAGCGTTGCAGCAAAACCCGCGATTGCGTCCCGTTTGTATCAAAAAAGGAGCGATCGGAGATGCTTTGCCTGACCGCGATTTGTACTTGTCACCGCAACACAGAATTGTTTTAGAAGGGTGGCGCGCCGAATTGTTGTTCGGTGAGCCGAGGGTTTTTGCAGCAGCAATACATCTTGTGAACGACAACACTATTCGACAGGTGTGGTCCAATGAGGCGGTGACATACTTCCATATTGCCTGCAACCGCCACGCAGTTTTGATGTCGCACGGTTTGCCGACGGAAAGCTTGTTTCTGGGTGATATGGCGCTGTTGTCTTTCGGTCGCGGAGATGTAGAAGAACTTCGTGTGCTCTTTCCAGAACGGTTCAGCCGTGGATCCGCCTGGAAACAAACGCGTGTGCGTTGCTTGAAGCGCCCCGAAGCCGAGCTTTTACGGGAAATGATCAAACAATAGATCGACTATCTGAAATTCCGGCTGTCCTTGATCTGATCCCACGCCCAGACAACCTCTTGCAGCTGTTCTTCCTGGGAACGATCGCCGCCGTTCATGTCGGGGTGCAGAACCTTGATCAGCTTTTTGTACGCTTTGCGCACCTCGGCCTTGGTCCAGCTGTCATTGGCTTCCAGAATTTCGATCGCGCGGCGTTCCGTGGGGGGCAGGCGACGACCGCCACCACCTGACGTGCGCCCTTTGTTTTGGGTGCTGTTTGCGCCAAGTACCTGATGCGGGTCTTCGATGCCCAGACGCGCCCATGCGCGCGCTTCGGGGTCACCCATAGGCTTTGTTTCGCGCTCCCACACTTTGTCCTTGGACCGCTGGGCGTTCAGCTCGGCCTCGGTGGTGCCGTCAAAGAAGTTCCATTTGTTGTTGTATTCGCGAACGTGCTGCTGGCAGAACCAGAAAAAGTCGTCCAGTACATCCGGGGCCTTGGGTGCACGGAACTTGCCCGGTTCTTCGCAACCTTCGTGATCGCAGATACGCGTCGAGGTTTCAGACGCGCCCGACATTCCGCGACGCCCCCGCGGGTTCTTTTTCTTGGAAGTGGATACGGACATATCAAATCCGAAGGGGTCTGACTTCACCATGTGCTCATCCTTAAGAACGCATCTTTTCGACTCGGAGGCAGCAGTTTAGTCTAAGCAGCCGAAAGTAGAAGAGGGGGGGCGGTAAAATTTTCGCCCGTGAGCAAAAAAATGACCGTGACCGATGAGATCCGAACCCGCCTGATGGCAGCCTTTGAACCGCGCGAGTTGGAAGTCGTAGATGACAGCGAAAGCCACCGCGGGCACGCCGGGTTTCAAGAGGGCGGCGAAAGCCATTTCAACGTCCGCATTCGTGCCAACGCTTTTCAGGGGCAATCCCGCGTCGCCCGCCACCGTGCGGTACATAAGGCATTGGGCGACATCGTGCCCCGCATTCATGCGCTGGCGCTGGATATTGATACCTGAACAGGTACCTAGGCGACCAGAGAAATGGCCCTGTTAACCGCGATTCCCTGATTCACCGCGCGATAGGTGGGAAAAGGCAGCCGGTGCGTCGCATCAATGTCTCGCCGTATCCACGCTTGCTCTTCCAGGCGCAGAAGCGACGTCGAAAGTGCGCGATCGGAAATCGTGATCAGACCGGATTTGAGAGTCGAAAATCGTTGGGGCCTGTCGGTCAGCGCCAGAATAGGTGCCGTCCAACTGCGTCTGAGCAACGCGAAATCAGCGTCATCTGGCACGGCATTCACGATCCTGCTGGCGATTTCGGCCGCAGATACACCCGCTTGGGTCAATCGAAATTCGGGACGCAGTGGATGACCGTGGCCGGGATTTCGTTCCAAAAAACCCAATTGAATCAGGTGATCAAGGCTTTGGGCAAATGCCGTTCTGCCGGCGCTTGTCGCAGCCAGTAGCGGTGCCTGTCGTCCCGGCATGCCTTCATGCATTAACGCCAGAATGTTTAGGGACCAGGCGCGGGACGTAAGCTTGACAAGAATCGTTATGTCCATAAAGTATAGTTACTTTAATTTTCGCCAAAAGGATAGTTCAATGCCACTCGTTTCACTGGAAAACACGATCACGCTGGCCATGTCCGTGCAAGACAGGCATGTCAGTGCCGAATGGTATCAGGCCAAGCTGGGGTTCGAGCTGATCCACCATATTGACGAAGCCGGTTGGAGCGAGATGAAGACCAAAACCGACGGTGTGACCTTGGGCCTGGGTGAGCAGGCCGAGCCTGCGCCAGGCAATACGGTGCCGGTGTTCGGGGTGTCCGATATTGCGACGGCGCGTCAGGCGCTCGAATCCTCGGGCGTCAGGTTCGATGGGGCGACTGAAACGATCGAGGGCATGGTCAGCACCGCAACGTTCTACGACCCGGACGGCAATGCGCTGATGCTGGCGCAGGATCTTAGCCAAGCGGCAAGCGCTGCCGAGTAATTCAGCTGCAGGCTGTGAAAACGCGGAGCAGACCGCTTAGGTCTGCTCTTTGTCCTTTTCGGACAGATCCGTGGGCTTCAGGGTCAATGGCGGATCTTTGACCTCTTCTGAAATCGGTGCAGGGGCCTTCACTTCTTCTGGTCCGGGCACCGGCTGAGCCACGGGTGCATCATCGCTGTCCTCAACCGGCTCGCGCTCTGAAGAAAACTCAACTGCAACCTGTCGCCGAAACACCAGAACATTGCGCCAGTTCACGGTGGAACTGGTCAGGCCTGCGCGTTCCTCGCTGGGCAAAAGTTCCGCACGCTGGTAATCCCAGCCATCCTGCCCCATCTGATTCAGTATCTGTTCGATCGACACTGCAAACCGCCCTTCGGCAGTTTTGACGCCCTTGGCCTTGGTGCCTTTTTGTGGGGCGGGGACAACTTTGTATTCGTAGCGCTGCATCAGATTTTCCTGGTTGCCGATCCCCAGCAATCTAACATGTTGTCGGGTTTCGAACAGTCATCATCGCCCGTTGGGCAAATTCTGTTTTGTCTGTTGCGTCCCGCGCCCGGGACCGGAAAGGTCCGCGCCAGACGCACGGACCCTGCCGTAGCAGTTTCTTGGACCGAAAGACTTACGAGCTCAGCTTTTTGCTGACCAACTCATTGACCGCCTTGGGGTTCGCCTTGCCGCCGGTTGCTTTCATGACCTGACCAACAAACCAGCCTGCCAGTTTCGGGTTCACCTTGGCCTTTTCGACCTGTGCCGGATTGGCCGCGATGATTTCGTCCAGCGCAGTTTCGATGGCACCGGTGTCGGTAACTTGTTTCATGCCGCGTTCTTCAACGATCTGCGCCGGGTCGCCGCCTTCGGTATAGACAATCTCGAACAGATCCTTGGCGATCTTGCCAGAAATGGCGTCTGAGGCGATCAGGTCGATGATCCCACCCAACTGCGCGGGTGATACCGGCGAGTCGGTGATGTCGTGATCTTCTTTCTTCAAGCGACCAAACAACTCGTTGATCACCCAGTTTGCGGCCAGTTTACCATTGCGGCCTTTGGCGACCTCTTCGAAATAGGCAGCCGACTCCACTTCTGCCGTCAGAACCGACGCATCGTAATCCGTCAGACCGAAGGTGCCGATAAAACGCGCCTTTTTGGCATCCGGTAGTTCTGGAAGCCTGGCTGCGATGTCATCAACCCACGCCTGTTCAATCTCCAGGGGCAGCAAGTCAGGGTCGGGGAAATAGCGGTAATCATGGGCTTCTTCCTTTGACCGCATCGAGCGTGTCTCACCCTTGTCCGGATCATACAGGCGGGTTTCCTGATCGACAGTGCCGCCACCTTCGACGATGGCAATCTGACGCCGGGCCTCGACCTCGATCGCTTGCTGGATAAAGCGCATCGAGTTCATGTTCTTGATCTCGCAACGCGTACCCAGATGCGAGAAGTCCTGCGTTTCCTGATACTTTTCATAGGCACCGGGCAAGCAGATCGAAACATTGACGTCCGCCCGCAAGTTGCCGTTTTGCATGTTGCCATCGCAGGTACCCAGATAACGCAGAATCTGGCGCATCTTGGCGATGTAGGCTGCTGCTTCTTCGGGCCCGCGAATATCAGGGCGGCTGACGATCTCCATCAGGCAAACACCGGTCCGGTTCAGGTCGACAAAGGACATATGCGGGTCCATGTCATGGATCGATTTGCCGGCGTCCTGTTCCATGTGGATGCGTTCAATTCGCACCATGCGAGCAGTGCCGTCGCCCACTTCCACCAGCACTTCACCTTCGCCCACGATGGGCTGGTACAGCTGAGAAATCTGGTAACCCTGCGGCAGATCGGGATAGAAATAATTCTTGCGGTCAAAGGCCGATACCAGGTTGATATCTGCCTTCAAGCCCAGCCCGGTTCGTACCGCCTGTTCAACGCAGAATTCGTTGATCACCGGCAGCATTCCCGGCATCGCCGCGTCCACGAACGCCACGTTCGAGTTCGGCTCGGCCCCGAATTGGGTCGATGCGCCCGAGAACAGCTTGGCATTGGAAGAGACCTGCGCATGCACCTCCATCCCGATGACCAGTTCCCAATCGTGCTTGGCCCCGGCAATGGTTTTGGGTTTGGGCATTTCGTATGTCAGGTCGAGCATGGCGCGCCTCATTTCCGCAGAAGTCTAAGCCTGCGTATTAGGCCCGGCACGGCCTAGGGGCAAGGGGGAATCAGTGCCCGGACAGGCGCAAACCCGTCGGAGTAAAGGTCACATCCAATCCGCTGCGCAGCTCATCACGGAACAGATCGCCAATTGCACGCAGAGCATCGCGCTGCCCGCGGGCAGCAAACCGTTCGGGTGAATTGATCCGAACACTGTTGTTGAACCCATTTGCTGCATGGGCCCAGATCAAGGGGTGCAGTTCAGTCAGGTGGTCGCGGATCAGCCAGTTTGCAGCCTGGTGTATCTGGCTGCGCACCAGATCTGCCTTGTCGCACTGGCCAGCGCCGTTCTGGATCGTGATGGCACAGTATGCCGACAGCATGTTGACGGTTTGCTGGTCAGGGCGTCGGCGCAGAATATCGTGCATGCCTTCCAGGAAAAAATCGACATCCAGACGCGCGCAGGCCTCTTCGTCCAGGGCAATTGCGTCGAACTGAACCCAAGTATAACCTCCGGCCCCCCAGATGTCCCGCGTCTGGGCCGCCATACGCAGCGCCTGGACCTCAAGCTCGCCATAGCTTCCGAACCAGCGCGGCAGCAGGTGGGTCCCCATCGCGCGCATGTGCCGATGGTTAACCGGGTCGAGTTTAATCAACCGCTCGTATTCATCCGCCACCCGTGTGTTGGCTCTACGCTGACCCGCCAAAATTGCGCAGCCAGCCGAGGCGACAATGGGGCTGTCCGGGGCGGCCTCGCGACAATTGGGAAGGATTGCAGCTGCCCGATCGAAATGGGCGGCGCAGCGGGATTGGTGCAGCGAGGGCAGGGTTGCTTCGTTCGTTGTACCGCGCCATGCCCATGCCATATCAATGTGGGCCAAAGCGACAACCAAGGCGATCATCGGGTCGCCCGAGTGCGCGCGCATCTCGTCTTCCAATTCGGAAATGCCGTTCATGACATCAAATTCTGATAGCGCTTTGGCGTCAGACAGCGCGTGCTCTGCGGCCAGAACCACATCGGCTCGCGCCCCAAACGCCAGCAATTCGGCGACGGGCATTCCGTCAGGTGCAGTTTCCCGTGCGTCGTCTGCCTTGTGCATCAGGTCGGACAATTCTGCCCAGCGATCCTGTCTGGCCAGGAAGCGGCCTTTTTCTAACGAGCTGCGCCCAATCTCATCCTGGGCCTGAACATCAGCCAATGGGATGTTCAATTGCCCTTGGTCCGGCAATACAGGCGAAACAGCCAGGTCAGCGAAATACGCGCCGGATGCAGCGGGATGAGCAATAGAAGATCGGGAACGGGACGAACGGTCCCTCAAAAACCAGAACATGGCAGCACTCGAAACAAACAAACCAGAAACTTGAGGGTAAGAGCTTTGCCGCAATCGGTGTCAAATTCAAGGTCTTTGAAGGGGACTGGTTAATATTTGCCTCTAATTTTTCAAAAATGAACCTATTGTTTCAAAATGTGACGAAGTGATGACGTTCAATTCGAAAACCAGCCTGTTGCAGGACCTGTTCGAACTCCCTGTGGTGCGGAGACGACTCATCAGGCAGCCGAATCCGCTTGCCGGATATCAAAATCAGAGAAACGCGCACCGAGAAATCCCAACGCGTGTCGAAGCGGACATAATCAATGTCCGAACGATCAATTTCGGCCTCACGGGTGCCGGTAAACCAGCGCAGTTTGTTCTGATCAAGAACCAACCCTGCGCTGGTGTTCTGTGTGATATCCCAAATGGCCGGTAACGTAGGCAGCGCCAACAGCACCACCAGCCACCATGCCGCGTCGAACATGATCACAAGTGCCAAAAAGGCCGCATAGACGCAGATCAGAACACCAACAGTGCGCGGTGCCCGGTTCTGACGCGTAAATTCAAATTCCGTCATGCGTTGAGAATGCGAGAGACCATTTCGGTCGTGTCGCGCGACAGGTCAGGCGTTTCCGCGATGCGGGTCAGTTGCGCGCGGATCAGGTCCTGACGGTCTGCGTCATAGCGTTTCCAGGTTTGGAATGCCGAACACATCCGCGCCGTGGTTTGTGGGTTGACCGGGTCCAGTTTGATCAGCCAGTCGGCCAGCAACGCATAACCAGCACCATCTGCGCGGTGGAAACCGGCGTGGTTCATCGCCAGCGCACCCATCACGGCCCGGAACCGGTTGGGATTCTTCCAGTTGAAGTCCGGATGCTCCGTCAGGGTGCGGGCGATGTCTGCCGTGGTCGCTGGCGAGGCCATCCCGACCTGAAGGGCAAACCATTTGTCCATAACCAGACGGTCGTGCTGCCATTGTTCGTAGAACGCAGAAAGCTCGGCCTCGCCTTTGCCTGCGCGCAGCAGGCAGGACAGGGCGCTCAGTTGCTGTGTCATGTTGCCAGCCGCCGCGTATTGCTCGGCTGCCATTGCCGCACCATCAAGTCGTGACGTCAGGGCCAGTGCGGCATTGCCAAGCGAACGTTTGCCGGCTTGGTCTGCATCGGGACTGTATGGTGCCTCGATCAAGGTTTCGCTGTGCAAGCGCGGCAGCAAGTCCTGAACGTGCTGCGCGGTTGCCTGCCGCAGCGTCTCGACCGCTGTCCAGATCGCCATAGGGTCAGGTGTTTCACCCCGGTCGGACAATGCGGCCGCCAGCTCGGATTGCGAAGGCAGACCCAGCATCAGGGCGCGATACGCCGGGTCCAGATCGCCGTCGCGCAGAACGGCCAACACCCCGTCGAGGTAATCCGCACCCGGCGTTGCGTCTTCCAGGATCATGCGCAACAGCGTGTCCTGCGCCAAAGACCGTCCCGCCTGCCACCGATTGAAAGGATCGGTGTCGTGGGCCAGAAGGAAGGCGCGTTCGGCGTCAGTGTGATCGTGCTCAAGGATCACAGGGGCCGAGAAATCTCGCAGAATCGAGGCCACAGGTTTTGCCGCCAGCCCGTTAAATTGGAAGCTTTGTTCCGCCTCGGTCAGTTCCAGAATCTCGGTCGCGCGCACCTCGTCCCCGTTTTGGCCAAGCAGACCTACAGCGACGGGGATCACTTGCGGCAGCTTTTCGGATTGCCCAAGTGTTTCTTCGGTGTGCTGCGCCAATGTCAGCGTATATGTGCCGTCGTTCCAATCTTCGCTCACTGTCACGCGCGGCGTGCCAGATTGGCTGTACCAGCGCTTGAATTGGCTCAGATCGCGGCCGGTGGTGTCCTCAAACACCTTGATCCAGTCTTCAATGGTGCAGGCCTGCCCATCGTGACGATCGAAATACAAATCCAAAGCCTTGGTGTAGGCCTCATCACCAACCAAACGTTTCAGCATGCCGATGACCTCGGCACCTTTTTCGTAGACGGTCGCGGTGTAGAAGTTGTTGATTTCCTGAAAACTCTCGGGCCGGACGGGATGCGACAAGGGCCCGTTATCTTCGGGGAATTGCCGCGCGCGCAGGTCGATGGCGTCCTCAATCCGCTTTACCGGGGCCGAGCGCATGTCCGAGGTGAACTGCGCATCCCGGAAAACGGTCAGCCCTTCTTTCAGGCACAGTTGGAACCAGTCGCGGCAGGTGATCCGGTTGCCGGTCCAATTGTGGAAATACTCATGCGCGATGATCGCTTCGATCCGTTCAAAATTGGCGTCGGTCGAGGTTTCAGGGCTGGCCAGAACAGCGGATGAGTTGAAGATGTTCAACCCCTTGTTCTCCATCGCGCCCATGTTGAAATCGTCCACGGCCACGATGTTGAAAACGTCCAGATCGTATTCGCGGCCATAGACGTCCTCGTCCCATTTCATGGACTTCTTCAGTGCTTCCATACCGAAATCGCATTTGCCTTCGTCACCGGGGCGAACCCAGAGGTTCAACTCCACATTGCGACCCGACATGGTGGTGAACTGGCCGGGATGGGCGATCAGATCGCCCGCGACCAGCGCGAACAAGTAAGCGGGTTTGGGCCACGGGTCGGTCCATTCTGCCCAGCCTTCGCCTTTGCCCGAGGGGTTGCCGTTGGACAGCAGTACAGGAAGGTCGCCGTTGATGCGCACGGTAAAGGTGGACATTACATCGGGGCGGTCGGGGTAGAAGGTGATCTTGCGGAACCCTTCCGCCTCGCACTGGGTGCAGTACATGCCGTTCGACATATAAAGCCCTTCGAGGGCGGTGTTGTTTCCGGGATCGATCTCGACCTCGGCCTCCCAGATAAATGGCGAGTCGGGGGCAGCAACGGTCAGGCCCTTATCGGTAATCTCGGGGGTGATATCCGCACCGTCGATGGATGCGCGGATCAGCTTGAGGTCTTCGCCGTGCAGGAAGAACGTCTTGTCGCTGGCCTCCGGGTTCGGGCGAAATGCAATGCGAGAGGTGACGCGGGTTGCGTGGGCGGCGAGGTCGAACGTCAGGTGCACGCTGTCCACCAGATAACCAAAGGGTGTGTAGTCTTTCAGATAGATCGTCGTTGGGGCAGCGTCGCGCATCAGGGGCCTCGCGTGATTTTGTGTTTGGGCGAACGTATGGGCTGTGGCGGTTGGCTGCAAGCGGTGCGATCCGCGCGCCGGAATGTCCCGAAAATTGATTTTGGTAAGTCTTTTTGACCGCGACGCTGCGGCGCACGTTGCCTATCGGAAACTTTCGTCCTAAATGCTGACGGCATACAGTCGTGCACATTCCCGGGAGAAACAAAATGAGCAGCAGACAGGCGCGCAGCGGATTGCAGGTGGATACGGTTCTGGCCGAGTTCATCGAAGGCCAAGCCCTGCCGGGAACCGGTGTCACAGCAGATGCCTTCTGGGATGGTCTGGCGCGCATGGTCGCCGAGCTTGGCCCCAAAAACCGCGCCTTTCTGGCCAAGCGGCAGGACATTCAGGGCAAGATCGATGCATGGCATCTTGAGCGCCAAGGGCAGGACCACGACGCCGAGGCCTATCAGGCTTTCCTGCACGAGATCGGCTATCTGGTTGAGGAAGGTGCGGATTTCCAGATTGAAACCGCCAATGTCGACCCCGAGATCGCCTCGATCCCCGGACCGCAGCTTGTTGTTCCGATTACCAATGCGCGTTTTGCGCTGAACGCAGCCAATGCACGTTGGGGCAGCCTTTACGATGCGCTTTACGGAACGGACGCGATGGGTGATCTGCCCGCGGCTAGCGGCTACGACGCGGCGCGGGGCGCGCGGGTGATTGCATGGGCCAAAGGGTTCTTGGATGACGCTGTGCCGCTGGCTTTCGGGTCATGGGCTGATGTCTCAGATCTGAGCGTACAGGACGGCGCGCTGATGCCAACTCTGGCCAATCCTAAACAATTTGTAGGTTACGACGGAGATCCAGGCAAACCGGATGCGGTACTGCTATGCAACAACGGGCTGCACATTCAGATCCGGATCGACGGACACAGCGCTATCGGGGCCACTGATCCGGCGCATATTGCTGATATGCGTCTGGAATCGGCCTTGTCGACCATCATGGATTGCGAGGATTCGGTCGCTTGCGTCGATGCCACTGACAAGGTGGTGGCATATGGCAACTGGCTTGGGTTGATGAAGGGTGACCTGACCGAAGAGGTGAACAAGGGCAACACGTCTTTCACCCGCAAACTTGCCAAGGACCTAAGCTTTACAACGGTATCCGGTGAGACAGGCAGCTTGAAGGGTCGTTCGCTGATGCTGATCCGCAACGTCGGGCATTTGATGACAAACCCTGCTGTGTTGGATGAACAAGGCAATGAGATCGGCGAAGGGTTGATGGATGCGCTCTGCACGACGCTGATCGCCATGCACGATCTTAAGCGTGACGGCGGAAATTCTGTCCAAGGCTCGGTCTATGTGGTGAAACCCAAAATGCACGGCCCGAAAGAAGTCGCGTTCTCGGTTGAGATTTTTGACATGGTCGAAGACATCCTTGGCCTGCCGCGCAATACCGTGAAGCTGGGCATCATGGATGAAGAACGCCGCACGTCGGTCAACCTCAAGGAATGCATCCGCGCTGCGAAATCGCGGGTGGCTTTCATCAACACCGGTTTTCTTGACCGGACTGGGGATGAGATTCACACCTCGATCGAAGCTGGGCCAATGCTGCCCAAGGGTGACATCAAGAACACGCCGTGGATTGCGTCTTATGAAGATCGCAACGTAGATATTGGTTTGGCCTGCGGCCTGAAGGGCAAGGCGCAGATTGGTAAGGGCATGTGGGCTATGCCCGACCGGATGGGTGATATGCTGGAGCAGAAGATCGGCCACCCGAAATCCGGCGCGACATGCGCCTGGGTGCCGTCGCCGACAGCCGCGACATTGCACGCGACGCATTATCACAAGGTCGACGTGCTGGCGCGCCAGGATGAACTGGCTGCTGTTGGCGCGCGGGGGACGCTGGGGGATTTGCTGACCATTCCGTTGCTGGGCGGTCGAAACCTCAGCGAGAACGAGATCACCCGCGAGATCGAGAACAACGCGCAGGGCATTCTTGGATACGTGGTGCGCTGGGTCGATCAGGGTGTTGGCTGTTCGAAGGTGCCGGATATCAACGATGTCGGTCTGATGGAGGATCGCGCGACCTGCCGGATTTCATCTCAGGCGCTGGCCAACTGGTTGCACCATGAAGTTGTCTCGGAAGGGCAGGTCATGGCTGCTATGCAAAAAATGGCCGCAGTGGTGGATCGCCAGAACGAAAATGACGCAGACTATCGCCCGTTGGCACCCGGTTTCGACGGAATTGCTTTCCAAGCGGCCTGTGATCTGGTCTTCAAGGGGCGTGTGCAACCCTCGGGCTATACCGAGCCGGTCCTGCATGCTCGCCGTCTGGAACTGAAAGCCAGCCTTTAAACCATCAGGAACGATAGGACACGACATGGGAGTTTCCCTCCGCAAAGCCCGCACCATCATCCGAAAGACCCTTGAGAAGGGGCACGAAATGGAGCTGAAACCCCTTTCCGTCGTCGTTCTTGATGCAGGCGGACATGTTATTGCGTTTGAACGCGAAGACGACGCGGCCCCCGGGCGGTTCGCGATTGCGCATGGCAAGGCCTATGGCGCAGTGATGCTTGGCCTGGCCGGCACAGCGCAGATGCAGCGGGCCGAGGCGCAGGCCTATTTCATGGCAGCTGTGAATGGCGTCTATGGCGGGCAGGTCGTTCCGGTCCCGGGTGGTGTGTTGCTGCGCGACAAAAAGGGCGCAGTGATCGGTGCGGTCGGCGTGACCGGCGATACGTCTGACAATGATGCCGCAGCGGCATTGGCCGGGATCGAAACTGCCGGCCTGATTGGTGAGATCTGAACCTGATGACTGTCGGAGAGCCTTTTGGGCTCTCTGACCCAATGCGATGTTCGTGCACAGCCACAAAAACGGGCAATGGCCAAATTACCAGACAAAGCGCGTTCATATTCCATCATGTGCACAGTTGAACAAGAGCTTGCGCTGACACGCAGGGCCTGTGCTATTGCGCGCTGTTCTTGCGGTCGATAGTTTTTGGAAAGCAAACAGAAAACGCAGGAACGCAGCATGTCTCGACCCGTCGTCGGTATCATCGGCAACTCGTACTTGATGAATGATCAATATCCGACCCATGCCGGTGGCACGATGAACTCAGACGCGGTTGCCAATGTTTCGGACTGTCTGCCGCTGCTGATCCCAGCCGATCCGCGCTATGTCTCGGTCGATGAGCTGCTTGAGGTCTGCGACGGATTTCTGCTGACCGGCGGGCGCCCGAATGTCCACCCCGAGGAATACGGCGAGTCCGCGACCGAGGCCCATGGCGAGTTCGACCGGGCGCGCGATGCTATTACCCTGCCGCTGGTGCGATCCTGTGTAGAGCGTGGGCAGCCCTTCTTTGGCATTTGTCGAGGGTTCCAAGAGGTCAACGTGGCGATGGGCGGGACACTGTACCCGGAAATTCGCGATCTGCCGGGTCGGATGAACCACCGCATGCCGCCCGATGGGACTCTGGAAGAGAAATTTGCCCTGCGTCATGTCGTTGCGCTGAACGAAGGCGGTGTATTCCACCGCTTGATGGGCGCGGCCGAAGTGATGACGAACACCTTGCACGGGCAAGGGATCAAATCGGTTGGGCGTCGAGTTGTGATTGATGGTCAAGCACCCGATGGAACGCCCGAGGCAATTTATATTCAGGACGCGCCCGGATTCACGTTGTCAGTGCAATGGCACCCGGAATGGGATGCTGAAAATGATCCCGTGTCCCGCCCTTTATTCAAGGCGTTCGGTGCTGCTGTACATGCATGGGCAACCGGTTCGGATAGGGCGTTGGTCCAACAATCCGCGTAAGTCCTGCGCCGATCCGAGAGAGAGGGTTCGGACCGGCGCAGCGCGATCAAACCAGCAGATTGAACTGATTGATCAAAGGCAGAGTGCGGGCGCGCTCACCCGTCAGGTCGAACAGGGCATTGCCGAGCGCGGGCATGGACGGGGGTGTCCCCGGTTCGCCAACGCCACCCATGTGGTGGTTCGTTTCCAGAATTTTCACCTGTGTCACCGGAGCATTGTGCATCCGCAGAGCGTCGTAGTCGGGGAAGTTGTACTGTTCGACCTCACCGTCCGAGAATGTGATCTCACCCATCACGGCCGCCGACAGGCCATAGATCATGCCACCGAACATCTGCGCCTCGACTGTGCCGGGGTCCAGTGCCAGACCGACGTCACAGGCGATCCAGGCTTTGGCGATACGGATGGTGCCATCTTCGTCGACGACCTCGATCACCTGAGCGACCGGCGTGCCAAAGCTATAGGTCATCGCCACACCGCGGCCGACACCGTCAGGGGTTTCTCCGGTCCAGCCGGACATCTCTTTCACGGCCTGAAGGCAGCCTGCCGATGGCGCGTGCTCGGCCTTGGCCAATTCCAATCGGAACTCCAGCGGGTCACGACCTGCGGCATGGGCCATCTCGTCCATGAATGTCTCATGGAAGAATCCATTGTGGCTGTTTCCGACTGAACGCCAGAAGCCGACGGGAATATCCAGATCGGCGCTGTGCCCGCTCATGCGATAGTTGGGCACCGCGTAGGGTTGGTTAAAAAACCCTTCGACCAGCACTTTGTCAGGGCCGCCAGCCGGCAAGCCAGTATAGCGCTGAACCGCTTGTTGCGTGCAGGATTGCGCTGCGACCTTGCCGTCAATCAGAACGGCTTGGCCGTCTTTGACTGCGCCCCGCATCCGAGCCATCGCGCCGGGGCGATAGTAGTCGTGGCGCATGTCTTCTTCGCGGCTCCAGGTGGTCTGAACAGGAACGCCGGGCATGGCCATCGCTACCTTTGTGGCGATCTCGCCAAAGTCCAGCTCACCCCGGCGGCCAAACCCTCCACCCAGATAGGTAGTGTGGATTTGAACGGCGTCTTTGTCCAGGTTGGCGGTATTGGCCGCGCGTATTTGGACAAGCGTCGGGGCCTGATTGCCGCACCACAATTCCAGCGCCGATCCCGTGAACAGCGCTGTGGCGTTCATCGGCTCCATCGTGGAATGGGCCAGATAGGGCACCGTATATTCGGCCGTGATTTCGGTGGCGCCGTCGGGCAGAGTGTCAACATCCCCGTCATCGCGCATGGTCGAATTGGGGGACGCGTCGAATGCATTGGCAATTTCGGAGAAAATGGCGTCGGTTTCCGGCGGGTAGGGGGCGTCGCCCCAATCTACGTCAATCGCCTCGACGGCCTGAATGGCCAGCCACGTGTTGCTGGCAATCACAGCCACGCCATTGCCCAGATCAACCACCTTTTCCACGCCCGGCATCTGCTCGGCTGCGCTGGCATCAAAACCCTTCATCTCGCCGCCCAGCTTGGGATTGATCCGGACCGAGGCAAATTTCAGACCCTCGGGGCGCACATCGATCCCGAACTCAGCCGTTCCGGTGGATTTGCCGACCACATCCACACGCGGCAAGCTCCGCCCCAACAAGCGCCAGTTGGACGGGTCGCGCAGTTCGACTTCCGGCGGTTCAATCTGGCCGGCAGCCTCGGCAAGCTCAGTATAAGGAATGCGCGTCCCGTCCGGCGCGATTACAGCACCATTCTCGGTTTTCAGTTGCGCACGATCCACGCCCAGACGGTCGGCAGCGGCCTGTTTCAGCGTTTCGCGCGCGGTCGCACCCGCTTCGCGCATACGCTCGAAGCCATCTTTCATCGAGGTCGAACCACCGGTCACCTGCAAGCTCAGCGTCCTGCCAAGAACGCCCAGAGCCTCACCCAGATTGTGCTGGAAGTCCGAGATGTCATAACCCTTGTTCGGCAATCCCTCACCAACCAGGGCCGAGTTGTAATAGGCCGCTGCCGCGGGGCCGTGCAGAACGCGGATCTGGTTTAGTTCCACATCCAGTTCTTCGGCGATCAAGGCTGCCCAAGTGGTCCTGACGCCTTGCCCCATCTCGGCGCGAGGGGCGAACAGGGTGACGCCTTGCTGATCAATCAGAACAAAGGGGCTGAGTGCGGTTTCGCCCTCAGCAGGCTTCAGCGGATTGGCGGCCGGGCGGCTGACGTAATAGGCGCCGAATGCCACGCCGCCGACAATCGCGGCCGAGCCGATCAAGAACGTACGACGGAGGATTTTTCCAACAGATGCCATCGTTTATGCCTCTTTCAGCTTGGATGCCGCGTCGTGAATTGCAGCGCGGATGCGGGGGTAGGTGCCACAGCGGCACAAATTGCCCTGCATGGCATCGTCGATATCGGTATCCGAAGGCGCAGGGTTTTCTGCCAGCAGCGCTGCGGCCTGCATGATCTGGCCCGACTGGCAAAAACCGCATTGCGCCACCTGATGATCGACCCAAGCCTGCTGAATTGCGGCCATCGCGTCTGGGGTGCCGATCCCTTCAATTGTGGTCACATCGCCCCAGACATCCGACAGGGCCACTTGGCATGAGCGTATCGCCTCGCCATCAATGTGCACGGTGCACGCCCCGCAAGCGGCCACGCCGCAGCCGAATTTGGTGCCAGTCAAGCCGACCTCATCCCGTAGAACCCAAAGCAGGGGGACGTCATCGGGCAGGTCAACCTGATGTTGCTTTCCGTTGATCTTAAGGGCGGTCGCCATGGCGCACCTCTCGTAGCTGTGGCTGGTTTCTGACATAATTGATGAAAAGTGTCAGTGTGTCAATTGACAAAATGAACAGAAACTGTCACCAGTTCAAGGATGGCAGACGTAGCAGACGATACACGGCAACAGGCGATCCTGGACTCGGCGTTTCGGGCTTTCGCGACTTATGGATTCCGCAAGACCTCGATGGATGACATAGCGCAGGGCGCAGGGATGTCCCGTCCCGCGGTGTATCTGCATTTCAAAAATAAAGAGGCGATCGTCACTAAACTAACCGAGCTCTACTATGCAGCGAAAAGCGTTGCAGTGGCCGCGGCGCTGACCAAACCGGGCTCGGTTTCGGACATTTTCAAGGGCGCGGTTCAAGCTCAAACCGAAGGGATGGCGACCATCCTTGCATCCCCACATGGGCTTGAAATGTTGGATACGACCAAATCCATGTCGTCAGAAATCATATCGCAAGGCGAGGCTAAGCTGGCGCGCCTATATGCCGAGTGGCTGAAGCGCGAAGATCAGGCTGGGCGAGTCAGGTTGCAGATGGAGGCAGGCGAGACGGCCAAAACGATAACGGCCACTCTGAAAGGGCTGAAGGCAAGCGCTATTGGCGCGCAAGAATATGAAACCCGTGTTGCCCAGTTTGCCGCTCTGGTAGGAGCCGGGCTAGAAGTCAGGTAACGCTCTGGCGCACCTTGAATTCTGGTGCGTCCCACAGGCGGTTCTGCATGATGTCCGCCAAGATTCCGACTGCATTTTCAACATCCTGCTCATCAATGTACAGCGGCGTGAAGCCAAACCGCATGATGTCAGGCGCGCGGAAGTCTCCAATCACACCGTGGGCAATCAGGGCCTGCATGGCGGCATAACCGTCGGCAAATCGGAAAGACACCTGACTGCCGCGCTGGGCAGGATTACGCGGGCTTGCCAGTTGCAGATCGGGGCAGGCGGCTTCGACACGTTTGATGAACAACTCGGTCAATTCAATGGATTTGGTCCGCACGTCCTGCATGTCAGCCATATCCCATATGTCCATCGCCGCGGATAGGGCGACCATCTGAAGGATCGGAGGCGTACCGACACGCATTCTTTCGATCCCGTTGCCAGCGCGATAGTCCAGATCAAAGGCAAAAGGCGACTCGTGTCCCAACCAACCGGACAATGCGGGGCGCACCTGTTCCGTCAGGCGCGGGGCGACATAGATGAATGCGGGCGCACCCGGCCCGCCGTTCAGGTATTTATAGGTGCAACCAACCGCGAAATCAGCATTGCATGTCGCCAAATCGACGGGAATCGCACCGGCTGAATGGGCCAGGTCCCAGACTGTCACTGTGCCGTGTGCATGCGCAAGTTCTGTCAATGCCTTCATGTCGTGGATCCGGCCCGAGCGGTAATCCACCTCAGTCAGCATCAAAACGGCCACATCCTCGGTCACATTGTCAGCCACGTCTTCCGGTGCGACGACGCGCAGTTCATATTCCGGCCCGAGTGAGCGAAGCAGGCCATCCACCATATAGAGGTCGGAGGGAAAGTTACCGCTGTCCGAAAGTACGACCTTGCGATCCGGGCACAATTCCAGCGCTGAAGCAACGGCCTGGTAGACCTTGATCGACAGGGTGTCGCCGGTGACGATACTGCCAGGTTCTGCGCCAATCAGCCGTCCGATGCGATCACCCAAACCGGTCGGCATCGCCATCCAGCCTGCCTTGTTCCAGCCGGTGATCAGCATTTGCCCCCATTCCTGAACCATCATGTCACTGACCCGATCTCTGGCGGCGCGGGGCAACGGTCCAAGCGAGTTTCCGTCCAGATAAACGACGCCTTGAGGAAGGTTGAACATGGCTTTTGTCGCGGCAAAGTCGGTCATCTTTTTCTCATCATTGTGTGGGCAATTGTTGATGCAAAATGGCTATCTGATCCAAAAGCGGCTGTCCATCATCGAAGACCCTCTCTGCAACCATGTCCGGACGCGCGCCGATTGCACGGCTGCGACCAACTGTGATTTTGCTATTTCCAGCGAAAAGCGGTAGGTCATCGGGCAAAAGCGACACTTTGTCCCGCCCGGATATGAAAGATTGCCTGACATGCGAAAAATCGACGTCCCTCCGGTGTGGTTGCTGGGCTTTGCGGTGCTGGCATGGCTGCAGGCGCGGCATATGCCGATGGGGCTGTCGCTCGACCATGGGTTTGTTGATTTGCTCAGCGGTGTTCTGATCGGCGGCGGCATCGTCCTGATCGTCCTGGCCGCGGCCGAGTTTCGCCGTCATCGCACCACGTTCATTCCGCATGAAACGCCTACATCGCTGGTGCAATCCGGGATCTTCAAGCGTAGCCGAAACCCCATATACGTTGGCGATGTGCTGATCTTGTCCGGCCTGATACTAAGGTTTGATGCGGTTGCATCACTGGTTCTGATCCCGATTTTCGTGTGGCTTTTGGAACGTCGTTTCATCATGCCCGAAGAGTACCGTTTACGCAGAACTTTTCGCGCCGACTTTGCCCGATATGAACGCCAAACCCGCCGATGGATATGAAGTGATGTGGTAATGACACAACGTAATTATGCTGCGCTTGCGAAATAATGTTGCGCAGGATACACCTTTGCTTAACAAACAATACCGACCACCCGCTCGGTCAGAGTGAAAATTAGGGGGACTGCCAGTGAAGATAGGCACACCGAGAGAGAATTTTGACGGTGAAAACCGTGTTGCGATGACGCCAGAGTCTGCGTTGCAGCTTCAGAAGTTGGGCTATGAGTGTCTGATTGAGAAGGGTGCTGGTGCTGCGGCCGGGTTTTCGGATGCGTCGTATGAGGCAGCGGGGGTTGAGGTCGTCAAGACGGCTGCGTCGCTGTGGAAGCAGGCCGACATTGTTGCCAAGGTGCGTCAGCCGAACGAGGCTGAGCTGAAGCGTCTGACCAAGGGTAAGACGTTGATTTCCTTCTTCAACCCTGCGGGGAATGAAGGGGGGATGGAAGCGGCCAAGGCCAAGGGTGCCAATGTCATCGCCATGGAAATGGTGCCGCGGATCAGCCGCGCGCAGAAGATGGATG
>NZ_FREZ01000029.1 GCF_900143525.1 Ruegeria sp. Alg231-54
ACGGTTGCGTCCTTGATGGTGCGGTTCATGCGTTCGACCTGACCGTTGGTCCATGGGTGGTTCGGCTTTGTCAGACGATGTTCAACCCCGTTGACCTCGCAGATCATGTCGAACCGCATCGGCCTGGAATAGATAGTGTTCCGGTTCCGGGGTTGCTCTGCGAACTGGATGCCGTTGTCAGTCTAGATGGTGTGGATACGGTAGGGCACCGCTTCCAGAGGGTGCTCCAGAAACTCCCAAGCCGTCTTTCTGTTTGCCTTTTCTACCAGTCGGGCCACGGTGAACTTGCTGGTTCGGTCAATGGCTACAAAGAGAAAGAGCTTGCCGTCGGCGGTCCGGAGTTCGGCGATGTCGATATGAAAATAGCCGATTGGATACCGCTTGAACTTCTGCCGCTTCGGCTTGTCCCCATCCATATCAGGCAGTCGTGAGATGCCGTGTCGCTGCAAACAACGATGCAATGAAGATCGTGTAAGATGAGGAATGGAGGGCTGTAGAGCATATAAACAGTCATCAAGCGGTAGCAAAGTATGACGCCAAAAGGCAACGATCACCGCCTCTTCATCTTTGCTTGGAACAGTCGATCTCGGCTCCTTTGGTCCTGTCCTCAACCGTTTGGCGCTTTCGCCGTCTGGAAACGGTTTTCACGTTGATTCCAGGTTCGCGGCTCAGCTCCGCGTTCAAAGCTTGCGATCGCTGTATTGTTGCGCGGATGACATGCGTTGTCGTGGCGCAGCCGTGACGTATCTGTCCCATAAGATTCCATCGAATGGATCGCACCATCAAACCTTCGGATCAAACACCTGGAAAGAATTGTAGCAAAATACATCGGGTGTCTTGTGTTACGTTGGTCGGCCCGTGGCACATGAAAACGACGCCAAACGCGCTACCCGCTCTGGTCTAGAGAATGTCAAATCGCGC
Source organism: Ruegeria sp. Alg231-54 (assembly GCF_900143525.1). Taxonomy (GTDB): domain Bacteria; phylum Pseudomonadota; class Alphaproteobacteria; order Rhodobacterales; family Rhodobacteraceae; genus Ruegeria. The sequence goes on from NZ_FREZ01000029.1 coordinate 922, forward strand.
GCCGAAATATGTGCGCCTGACGGACAATTACTCATGCGTTTCGCGAACGAACTAGATTGCGGCGCCGAGGCATGCAAGGAACAACTTTCCCCAGTCCCAACTCACTCTACCTTTACGACCATTTTCCCAAAGTTGTCTCCAGCCAGCAATTTTTTAAATGCTGCCGGAGCATTTTCAAGCCCTTCGACCACATGTTCCTTGTAGGTTATTGAGCCTTCCTTCAGCCACCCCGTCATATCCCGAACGAATTCGCTATAAACTTCTGGACCAAAATTGTCGAAAATGATGAAGCCCTGCATTCTGACTTTCATCCGCAGCAGGGTACCCATAATTACGGGGCCCATATCCGGTCCATCCGGCAAACCTGGCAGATTATACCAAGATACGACGCCGCAGACTGGGACGCGCGCGAACGGGTTCAAAAGCGGTAAGACCGCGTACAGCACTTTGCCGCCGACATTCTCGAAATAAACATCAATGCCATCGGGACAGGCGTCGTGCAATCTCGCTGATAGGTCAGACGCTCGGTGCTCTATACATGCGTCGAACCCAAGGTTCTTTACCACATGTTCACATTTTTCCGGGCCACCTGCGATCCCCACCACGCGACACCCTTTTAGCTTGGCGATCTGACCCACAGTTGCACCCACGGGTCCAGCCGCAGCCGCTACGACAACGGTTTCACCCGCCTTTGGTTCGCCGATCTTCAGCAACCCCGCATAAGCCGTGTAGCCGGGCATTCCTAGAATACCCAACGCCCAGGACGGATTGTCCGGCGTCCTGCCAAGATTGACGACCTGCTCACCAGTTGAGATCGCGTAATCCTGCCAGCCACTCGTGTTTAGAACGTAGTCTCCGGCTTCGTACCCTTCGAGGTTTGATTCCACTACCTGCCCCACAACCTGAGCCGTCATTACGCCACCGATCGGAACCGGTTCAGCGTATGATTTCGCGTCATTCATACGACCCCGCATATAAGGATCCAGAGACAGGTACACCGTTCGCACCAGCATCTCTCCGTCGCCGGGTGTTGGAATGTCCGTGATTTCAAGCCGCAGCGTGTTTTTGTCTGGGTGACCAGTGGGGCGTTCCGCAAGAACTATGCGACGGTTGGTGTCGGATGCTTGGGGCATTGAAATCTCCTGAAAACTGAGTGTGCCGCAGCGCACCCAAACAAGATTGTCAAATACTGTCCAGCCCAAAAACTTCGGCCAGTAACGCAGGCACGGGTTGCGCGGTTCCATGCCACCGATTGGTGTCGTCACGTTATCCGTCGTTCCGCTGCTCGCACCTAGGTTTGGAAGTAGACCGCATCGCAGGTTTCATCGCCCATCAGCAGCAAGCGTCGCCGATATCCTCCTCTAATCAATACCACGCGGTGTGGCTTTATGTTCGCTTCAATTTGAGCCAGTGTGAAGTTGAGGACATGACCCGCAAAGGGAAATTCACACCCGGAATCTGTCCATTTCAGCAGTTCACTGAACTGGCTGCATATCACGCTAGCTCAGCGTGATCTCTTCGGTCAGCAAGAAACTTCGCAACAAAACCTCTCCATTGTATCAGATTTTTTGTAAGTATGCCCAAGAGACATATCCCTTGAGCCCACGTGCACGCTCCAAAGAAACGCGGCACCATCGGGTGCCTCCGGTTTGTTCGCAACTGTGAACTCGTAAGGCGGTTCCATTTGGAAGACCGACAATCACAATGTAGCCCGTACCAGGTCCACCACGCATTTTCAGCATGTCACCGTCTTCGACGCCAAATACCTCGTATCGTCCGAGTGAGGCGGCTGCTGCCGATTCAACGTTAATGATGGCTCCTAGGAACAATGCCGCCAAGGGTAAGAAGAGTGCGTTGCGCATCGCGATGTCCTGCTTGTTACCTCAACTACAATCTTAGCAATTCAGGTCAAAAAGAGGAACAACTCCGAGACAGAAATGTGAGAGTTACCAATGCTCCGGGGGATGACTGTCGGGTCCAGTGATTTTTGCCGTTGTAAAAAATTTACGGCGCGATCCCGATGATCGAATAGATGGGTATCGCCAAGTTGCCTGAGTGTTCTTCGCGCGTTATCCGCTCGGGATGAAGTCGCCGACCGACAGGTTGTGTTTCAAAATTTTTTTGCGAGGAATATTATTCCTATGCCTGTCGTGTGAATGGGTAAATTGGGGGCGGCTTTCGAGGTTTTCGGTCTATTTGCGCCCAGATTCAGCCAGAGATTAGCGTTAAACTGAATGCCAACAGAATAATTTCCCAAGTTTTGAAGGCTCCAAGAAAGTTTGCGACACGTCCTTTCGCAGGCTGTTCAAAGATTACAGTGCAGCAGTCCAGACCCGGTAACGCCCCTGCCCCGTTACCTCTCGGATCAAACCCCGGTTCATAAAACGGTCGATATTGCGTTGCACTGCAGCGCGCGAAGCTTGCGTCAGGTCTTCGGCAAGCGGCGCCGACACCATAGGCCATGCGGTCAGCACGTCGATCAGGCGCGGAGGCGTGCGACCGCTCAGGTCACTTGTCGCCTCGCGGGCACGCTGATCCCAGGCGCTGACCCGATCCAGGTGCAACAAAGCCGCCAATATCGACTGCCCTGCCCCCCTGATCCAGGCCGAGAGTTTTTCCTGCGGTTCGCCAACCCCGCGCAACGCCCCCGGACCCGACAGCGCCAGCGGCATGAAGATCGCCCCACCCCGCCCCATCGACGCAGCATGTCGGGCTGCAATGATCGCTGCCTCAGTGTCCTGACCAGGGCTTTCTGAAAGGGCGCGCCAGGCATGAAACCCGATTGCGGCCTGCGTGACGGGATGCAAGCCTTCCGCATTCTGCATAATCTCAGCCAAATCGGCGACGGCCTCTGGCATGTCTTCGATGCCCTGTGCCATGCGATCAAGAAACGCGGTCAGGCCAGTCGCCCAGCCGCCCTCTGATGGCCCAGCCCCTGCAGTCAGACGGCGCACGGCCCAGCCTGCCCGGAACATCGCCTGGACATCATCGCCGGTTGCGCCAATCCGTAATCCGACCCACAATGCAAGCCGGTCGACACCGATCCTATCCCCTGTCCACCAGCCCAGATCAGACACATCCATCAGCGCCAACCGGTGTCCCCACCCTGTCGGCCCTGCGCGCAAACGTTCGTCCAACGCCCCAAACGTGGCCGCCAGTTCCGCCAGTTCATAAGACAGCTCGGCCTGCGCCGCGCGCCAATCCCTTGGGTCAAACAGAAGACGGCGATCGACTGCCGGACCGGGGGGCAGAAATACGTCCTGTGCCATACCTTCATCGGGAGGGAGGAACCAAAGATCATCTTCCTCAGCCGGGTCGATGTCATAGATGCTGGGAGGACCGATCGCGTCGTCGTCCTCATCCGGGTCCGGCATCACAGGTTTCATCGTCATGCCCGCTATATTTCGGACATTTCGTGCGGTTCACAAGACGTATTCCGCCCTGCCCCCCGGTCAACCTGCGAATGTTGTGGTCAGAATGTTCAGTTGCTGGTCAAGATCGGTCTGCTCGCTGCTGCCGATTAGCATATAGCCATATCCACCCTGCGCCCATGTCGCAGTGGCAACACCACTTATCGCCGCAAGTTTGACATCCTTTGCCGGCGCACCTTCCCCCTGGCGGATCACACAGAAGGCCAGCGGCTGGCCCTGATCATCCGCAAAAACTACCTGGATCAGAGGTTTTCCCTTAAAGGACAGTACCTGAGCGCGCTTCAATTCCAGCCCGGGCAGCGTCTCAAGTGTGTCCCGGTTAAGCGATCGGCCCAACTGTGCCTCAGCCCGCGCAAATTGCGCATCCAGCGCAACCGGAGAACTGTCCAACGATTCAATCGTGTCCGGCGAATAAAGCGACTGATAGATTGCTGCCTGTTCGGCCCAACCCATTGGCTCTGGGCGTGTCGCCCAGAAAGTTGCGGACACGGCCACGACGGCAACCGACGCGGCAACTGCCATCAAGCGCCAGAGACCGCCTGAGGTGTCGGCCGTACTGACCGGCATTGGCTGCGGCAATTCAATCTTCGGCGCATCCGCAGGGATGTTTTCGAAAACTGATTGCACCACAGATGCCAGCGGGTCCAGTGTCATCAGGCGTTGTTCCAGTGCAAGATCGGTTTCGATCGCCGCTTCGATTGCGGCGGCCTCGGCCGCATCCGCATTGCCTTCCAGATACGCCCTCAGCGTCTCGTCGGAAAACTTCATTTGCCACTCCGTCGAACGGTGTCTGCCGCATCATGCTGCATCACGTTTTTCAGTTTTTGCCGGGCGTTGGACAACCGGCTCATGATAGTGCCTATTGGCACCTCCAGCAACGCGGCGGCTTCGCGGTAGCTGTATCCTTCAACAAACACAAGCATGACTGTCTCCCGCTGCGCTTCTGGCAACTCCATTACTTGTGTAAACACCTCAGCGGCGAAAATATTCGTTTCTGAATCCGGTCCGGTCGCAACCAATTCGGCCTCGGGCGTTACGGACAGCGCCTGGGCCTTACGCACCGAGCGTGCGCGCACCTCATTCAGCCAGATCGAGCGGCAGATCGTCATCAGCCAACTGTCCAGCCGATCATACGACGTAACCTGATGATGACGCTCCAACGCACGCAGACACGTCGATTGCAATAAATCATCGGCAACATCCGACGCCCCCGAAAGTGCAAGACCAAACCGCCAGACCCGTTTGGAATGCGTCTGGATTGCGCCGCGCACGGCCTGTTCGGAGGAAATATCGGGACTCATCGAATAAATCGCGACCTGTGTGTGTTTGCTTTTCACGGACCGGGCCCGCGGGGTCAGGACTGACATAACCCGAGGAGGAAAGAAATGAAACTTCTGTTGAAGGCAGTCACGATTGCGTCGGCAATTGTTGCAACCCCGGTTCTTGCGCAAACTTGGACGCTGGACCCTGAAGGCTCGCATCTGGCCTATGGTTCGATCAAAAAAGACACCGTGGGTGAGGTAAACTCTTTCACAGGTCTCTCCGGTCAGGTTGGACCCGACGGGAAAGCCGATATTGAAATTGACCTTTCGTCGGTGGAAACCAATATCGACATTCGCAATGAACGTATGGTCGAATACGTGTTCCAAAAAGCGGGTACAGCATCACTGACGGCGCAGTTCGACATGGCAGATGTAACGGCCCTGAGCGTTGGCCAAACCACGATTGTCGATGTCGATGCGATGCTTTCGCTGGCAGGCACAGATGTAGCGTTTGATGCCGAGATGTTTGTGGCGCGCCTGTCTGAAACATCCGTCTTGGTTTCAACAAATGACATGGTGTTCATCAGTACAGAAGATGCAGGCGTCGATGCTGGTGTGGAAAAGTTGATGGAATTGGCCGACTTGCCCGGCATCACCCGGACCGTACCCATCACAGCGCGCCTGATATTCAACCTGGACAAAAAGAAAGCCCAAGCCGAACCTGCCGCCACCGCCGTAACTGCCGCCGTTGCTATCGAAGGTAACGTCAAAGCAGGTAAGAAGGTGTTCCGCAAATGCAGCGCATGCCACAAGTTGGACGAAAACCGCCATACGGTGGGCCCATCGCTTCACCGCATTATCGGCGCTACGGCGGGTCAGGCTGACGGATTTAAGTTCTCGGCCCCTCTGCAGGAGTCGGGTATCGTATGGACAACCGACACCCTGACCGCTTTTCTGGCGGATCCCAAAGGCGCAGTTCCGGGCAACAAGATGCAGTTTCGCGGCCTGAAAAAGGAATCCGATATCGTGAATGTGATCGCCTATTTGCAAGCCGAAGCACAGGGTTAAACCTGAACCAATCCAATAAAGCGGGTTCCCTTTACACGCACCGCCACGCTATCCCTTGTCTGACCTCAGACAAGGGAGACGCGCGGCATGAGCGACACGGTCAAACTGACACTGGACGAGATCCGGAACCTCAGCCTGTCCATCCTGACCAAGTCGGGGTTTGGCCCGGAACACGCGGCCGCCATTGCCGATGTATTGACGACCTGCCAGGTCGACGATTGCCAATCTCATGGGTTGTTCCGCCTGTTCATGTGCAATGACACCATGAAGGCGGGCAAGATTGACGGGCATGTGGCCCCGGTTGTTGAGCCTTCGGACAATGCCATTGTTCGTGTCGATGCGCGCGGCGGCATGTCTTTGCTGGCTTTTCGCGAAGCATTGCCTGTGCTGATCGAAAAGACCCGCACCCACGGCATCGCTGCAATGGCAATCAACCGCTGTTTTCACTTCTCGGCCCTTTGGCCCGAAGTGGAAAGTCTGTCTTCAGAAGGTCTGGCCGCGATGGCGATGGTGCCCAGCCATAGTTGGGTCGCACCGGCTGGGGGGACTCGGGGCAGTCTGGGTACGAACCCGCTGGCTTTTAGCTGGCCGCGTCTGGGCAAGGACCCGTTCACGTTTGATTTTGCCACCAGCGCCTTTGCCCGTGGTGAGATTGAGCTTTATCACAGGGCGGGTAAGCCCCTGCCCAAAGGTGTGGCGATAGACAAGGACGGCAATCCGACCACCGATCCGCAAACTGCGATGGAGGGGGCGATGCTGACCTTCGGCAGCTACAAAGGGTCGGCCCTGTCGATTATGATCGAGCTGTTGGCCGGTCCGTTGATCGACGACCTGACCAGCCTGGAAAGCATGGAGTTTGCCGAGGGCCAAGGCGGGGCGCCCTATCACGGCGAAATCATTCTGGCCTTTGACCCCGCCCAGTTCAGCGGTGGTCGTGCCGCAGCAAATGATGATCGCGCCGAACGTCTGTTTGCCGATATCGTCGATCAGGGTGCGCGCCTGCCGTCGCAAAGACGTTTCGCTGCGCGCGCGCGCAACACCGCTCGTGGATATGTTGAGATCGCGAAAACCCTGCACGAAGATTTGCTGGTTTTGGCCGAACAGGTGTAAGGCCCGCGATCTTCTCTTTCCCTTAGCGGTGCGGCTGGCTAAGAAGTTCCTCCCAATTGAATTCAGGAGGCCCCCTTGGACCGCATCGCCCGCACCATCGCCACCGAAATCAACGCCCGCCCTGAACAGGTCGGAGCAGCGGTAAAATTGCTGGACGAAGGGGCCACGGTTCCATTCGTGGCGCGTTACCGCAAAGAGGTGACGGGCGGGTTGGATGACACGCAACTTCGAACTTTGTCGGACCGTTTGACCTATCTGCGCGAACTAGAGGCGCGACGCGCAACCATCCTGAGTTCAATCAAGGATCAGGACAAGTTGACCGACGAGTTGGCGAAATCCATCGCGCAGGCAGACACCAAAGCCCAACTGGAAGACATCTACCTGCCCTACAAGCCCAAGCGCCGCACTAAGGCGATGATTGCGCGCGAAAACGGGCTGGAACCGCTTGCCGATGCAATCCTAGCGAACCGTTCCACCGATCCCGAAGGGCTGGCACAGGGTTACATTGGCGAGCCAGTTCCCACGACAAAAGACGCATTGAATGGCGCGCGGGACATAATCACTGAACGGTTGACTGAAAACGCCGCCCTTCTGGGTGAATTGCGAAATTTCATGCAACGCGAGGCTTTGCTGACCTCGAAAGTGATCGAGGGTAAACAGCAAGAAGGCGCTAAGTTCAGCGACTACTTCGATCATTCGGAACTTTGGGCCAAGACCCCATCGCACCGCGCCCTGGCAATGTTACGAGCGTCGAAAGAGGGGATCGTCACGCTGGACATCACCCCCGAGCCCGAAGCTGGCGCCGCGCGAGCCGAAGCCATGGTGGCTGCTCATCTGCAGACACGCAGCGATGCACCCGGTGATAAATGGCTGCGGAAAGTTGCCGGCTGGACGTGGCGGGTAAAACTGTCCCTTTCGATGATGGTCGAGTTGATGGCCGATTTACGCAGCCGTGCGCAAGACGAAGCAATTCACGTTTTTTCACGCAATCTCAAAGACTTACTATTCTCCGCACCCGCCGGCGCGAGGGCCACGTTGGGATTAGATCCCGGAATCCGAACTGGCGTCAAAGCCGCAGTCGTTGATGCAACAGGCAAGGTGGTTGCGACGGAAACCTTGTACCCATTCCAACCCAAAAATGATTTGCGCGGATCGCAGGCGGCGATCCTGCGCTTGATCTCAGCCCATAAGATCGACCTCATCGCTATCGGCAACGGCACAGCGAGCCGCGAAACCGAAAAGATAGTTGCTGACACGTTAAAACTGCTGCCGAAGGGCGTCAAAGCCCCAACCAAGGTTGTCGTTTCAGAAGCCGGAGCTTCGGTCTATTCGGCATCAGAATTGGCCGCGCGTGAATTTCCGGACCTGGATGTATCGCTGCGTGGCGCTGTTTCGATTGCCCGCCGCCTGCAGGATCCGCTGGCAGAACTGGTAAAGATCGAACCAAAATCCATTGGCGTCGGTCAATACCAGCACGACGTTGATCAACATCGCCTGTCACAGTCACTGGCTTCCGTAATCGAAGATGTTGTGAATGCTGTGGGTGTGGATCTGAATACAGCCTCTGCCCCCCTACTCTCACACGTTTCTGGTCTTGGGCCCGGACTTGCAGAGGCTATTGTCATGCATCGTGATCTGAACGGCGCGTTCCAATCCCGCAAGGAGTTGCTGCGCGTCGCGCGTCTTGGGCCGCGCGCCTACGAACAGTGCGCAGGTTTTTTGCGGATACGGGATGGCGTGGAACCCTTGGACGCGTCCTCGGTGCATCCAGAAGCATACAAAATTGCGAAACGGGTCGTATCAGCCTGTGGTCGTGATATTCGCCAAATCATGGGGCATGACGGTGCCCTGAAAGGGCTGCGCGTAGAACAGTTCGTGGATGAAGATTTTGGCCTTCCGACTGTGCAAGACATTTTCTCAGAGCTGGAAAAGCCAGGTCGTGATCCCCGCCCTAGTTTCGTGACCGCCTCGTTTACCGATGGGGTCGAAGAGATTACCGATCTGAAACCAGGAATGGTGCTGGAAGGGACAGTCACCAACGTGGCCGCGTTTGGCGCTTTCGTCGACGTGGGCGTGCATCAGGACGGTTTGGTCCATGTCAGTCAGCTTGCGGACAGGTTTGTCAAAGACCCGCATGAGGTGGTGAAAACGGGCCAGGTGGTCAAAGTCACCGTGGTCGAGGTTGAAGTGCAACGCAAACGTATTGCTCTGACCATGCGAAAGGATGGCGGAGCCTCGGCGCGTCAAGAACAGGACGGCAAGGGTTCAGATAAACGCCCATACCGCCCAAAAGGGAAACAGGTGCAATACGCAAAATCTAGAGAAAACGCGCACCACAGCGCACTTGGTGACGCCTTAAAATCTGCGCTCAAAAAGCAATAGCCCTGGATGCACACTATTTAAATAACGCTCAGGTGAAGGCTTCCGGTTCAAGCTCCTCCCAGAATTCAAATATCTTTGTGGCGTTCAACCCTGATCGCCACCCATGAGCTCTGAAATGTTCTCGGTCGAGATCATTATCAAGGCCCGATAGAAAGAGCCGCTTGTCGGCATCGCGTTGCGTTGGGTTTCGCCGCGAAACCAGGTCCTCAACAATTGCCAATCGCCGCGCACGTTCGGTCCGCTCTACAGTTCTTGCTTCGTATTCCTTGTCCTGCTGCTCTTGTTCGGCAGTCCTGCGCTTTACAGCTTCACCCATTGATGGGTCTGGCACCGCCGACGTCTTTTTTTCTGGCGCTTGATAGTTGTCCCGCAAGGCAGCGGACAGGAAACCAAGAGTCGATTTAACTCCATCCCTTCCCTTGGCATATTCGAGCTTTTCCCGAACATAATCTTCGCCATGTTCAGAAATCCATTGTCGTGCCAACCTGTCGGACACACCTTGCTGGCGCAGCGTCTTGTAGATTGTCAGATTGCGGACGCCATCTTCATCATCAATCTCAAACATCGCTTTCTGCGGATTGCCCTTTATCAGGAACCGGATGTCTGTAACTGTACGCCCCTTTTTTTGGAACTCCGGCTCAATGAGAATATCAGAGCTTTTGTTAACTTCGACGACGGCAGGCTTGATGATCTTGGCATTAAGGTGCTTGAAGCTGGCATAGTACTCGCTCCCGTCGACGCCCATGAGCTTTCTAAAGACGTCCAGCGCCCACCAACCCGTCGACCCTGTCCGGACAAATCGATAGCAGTTTTCATAAAGCGCTAAGCCGTGCCCTGAACTAAAATTTCTCTGAATCTGGACATTTATTAGCGCATAAATCTTAGGATCATAGAGTTTTTGCGCCAACGCCGGTGAATAGGCGTATTCACAGATACCATTCTTCAGTTTGGCAAAACTCAACAAAGATGAGACACCCCATTCTTGGCGCCCCTGTTCGTCCAGCATATCCCATTCTGCGACCGTTTCGGCCAGAGCCCGTAGGCTCGCACGCAGAGTGTCAAAGTCGTTTGAGTTATACCCAACCATCATCGCCAATGTTCTGGCATCAATTGTATGGGTAGGTGCGGACGTTAAAGCATCATAGGCATTCAACAACAATACGTTCGACAACTTGCGTTGCAACAACGACAGCTTGCCACTGATGTGAATCGCGGCGACGTTCTTCTTTACTGTCTCACGGCGTAACGCGCCTGAGAGATTATCCATGTCAACTTGTGTATCCGGCATGATTCTGCCTGGCTGCTCGTTTTCCTATTGTTTGCATGATAGGTACCCAAGTTGCAATCTTATTTGGGTGCCCAAATACAGGATTAGTTCAATCCCGTGGATGGGTACCTATTAGAAGCGGCCCTGAGGTTATCCACAGAAACACCTAATATGGGATTCCCTCGAAGCAAAGAACAAGGATATCTCCACGCGCTGAACCTTGAATTAGAGCCTTTTCCACCCTGAAAAGCATCGTCCTGAGAATCGGCCCCCTATTTACCGTAACTTGACACTATAGAACCTGTGTTTGGGTACCTATGATCCCGTATTAGGGTCCTCTACACCCCGTAAACGGATACCAAGTGCAAGGTAAGCTATTGACTATAAAATATTTTTTCATCCTAAAGATTCTAAATATTACAAATAAACTAAACGATTTGTTGCGTTCATTTTCATTGATTGTTTGAGTTTCGCTGCGAAACCTGGTGGTTGCCCCAACTTCTGTGGAAAAAACGAAAAGGTAGGATAGCCTCCCACCCAAATGTTCGCTACATTGCACCATATACGCCGACAAGGCGAACATTACCTGAGGTATCGACAGTGAATAAGACTAACCAACCTCCCCTGCCCCCTTATCTTAATCTCGATCCAGAAAAAGCAGCGGCGAAGTTGCCAGATCCTATTGGAACTTCGCGATTCGCAAAAGCTGCCACTTTCTGTGCAAAAGGACGCGAAGATTTAGCCCGGAGAGGCTATGCGCCCGACGGTGAAAAACGTTTGCGTCGTTTTTCTATCTGGGAAATCACAAAATACCTTATTCCTGTAGCGCCTGCTCACCTAAGACGTGTTCTCAAAGCTAATACAGAGCTTCCACAAGGAGAAGGAGAAGCAGGGTCAAAGTGGTTTACACTTGAAGAGGTTCTAATCCTTCGAAAACACTTTGCGGCAGAAGGTGTCAGCACCAAAGAATACTTGCCATATCGCCCGGAGGGCCTGCCTGCGAAAGTTGTATCGGTAGCAAACTTCAAGGGCGGGGTTGGCAAAACTTCAACTGCGGCTCATCTCGCTATGTCTGCGGCATTGGATGGGTACAAAGTTCTTGTAATCGATTTGGATAGCCAGGGATCGATGACGTCAATTCTTGGCGGAACAGTTGCGGACGAATGGCAAACAGTATTTCCGCTGATAGCCAAAGATTACGCGAGGGCTGTTCAAGAAGAGAACCGCGTCAGACAGGTCGGCGGGCAGGCCGAAATCCCTTTGGACGAAACACTGCAAGAGGCGTTAAATACAACCCCAACCGATGTTATTCAGAAAACCCATTGGCCCAATATTGACCTTATCGGTGCACAACTGAATTTGTATTGGGCAGAGTTTCAGATTCCGGTGTGGCGTATGGGATTAAGAAGTTGGCCATTGTGGGATGGCCTCACAAATTTTCTCGAGAATGAGGGTGTTCTCAACGATTACGACGTCGTCTTCATTGATACTCCTCCTGCACTTGGGTACCTAACTATCAACGCACTGGCTGCGGCTGACATCCTTTTGGTGCCGCTTGGAGCTTCGTTCCTGGAGTTCGATTCAACCGGCCGGTTCTTTGACATGCTCTATACGACATTCGCAAGTATTGAAGATGGGGAAAACACCGCACAACGAGCAGCAGGATTGCCTGAGTTGAAATTCGAATGGGATGTCGTTCGGGCAATCATTACCCGATTTGATGCCAGCCAACAGACAGATATGGCGAACGTGATCCAGGCGTACTTTGGCGATTTCATGAACGCCTACCGACAAGATTTCACTGCTTTGGTCGGGCAGGCGGGTGAACAAGTGAACGGTATTTACGAGGCTGACTACCGAGATTTTAATCGCGAAACCTATGTCCGTGGACGTGAAACTTTTGATCGTACATACGCGGAATTCAAAGAAGTTCTAATAGGTTGCTGGTGGCGTGATGCCCAATTGGGAGGAGAGTCGAATGGCTAAACGTAGAAGACTTGCTGTTCCAAATACAGCCGAGTTGCAAGAGTTGGAGGCGGGTTTCGCGGCGAAACCTTCTTTGAATCCGTTTGAGGGTTCGTCGTCCACACCACCAATTGCTCAGGTGGCGGCTGAAGCTGCGTCCCTAAGCGGAATGACAACTGTGACGGACCGTGTCGAGTTGGCGAAAGATCAAAGCGACGCCGCACGGTGGCGAGACGCTCATGATGCCGGATTGGTGGCTGAAATACTGCCTTTGGAATTGGTCGATGCCGAATATATTCGTCGAGATCGAATGGTCGAAGACGAAGAGGCTATGGCGGAACTTCTGGAGTCTTTGCGGACTAACGGGTTGCGCACACCCATTGAAGTTACTCGCGTAGGAGATGGCTTTGGTCTTATCTCGGGGTTCAGGCGCTTAGACGCATTTAGACGTTTGTCCAAAACTGATGATCGGTTTGCAACCATTCCAGCCTTCGTGAGGGATGCCGGTTCGGGGCAGGGGGCTTACGTGTCGATGGTTGAGGAAAATGAACTGCGATTAAATCTGAGTCCATACGAGCGTGGACGCATCGCAGTTCTGGCTGTCGGACAGGGGATATTCGAGTCGACTGAGGCGGCAGTCGACGTACTATTTGCGACCGCCTCCAAAGCCAAGAGATCGAAAGTTCGAAGCTTTGCGATGGTCCACGAGGCGCTCGGCGACTTACTGCAGCATCCTGTGGCGATTTCGGAAAAAGCGGGTTTGAAACTCGCGTCGGCGCTGAGAGGGGGTGCCCAGAGCAAACTTCGTCAAGCTCTTGCAGAAGCTGAAGTTTTCAACCCAAAAACCGAATGGGATGCTCTGGAAAGTGCAATGAATTCGTCTCCTTCACCTACTGCCGCGAAGGCCCGTGGAGGGCGTCCGCAGCTAGTCAAGCCGTTGACACCGATCAAGTTAGCTGGAGGGGGGGCAGTACAGGCCGAGTTGTCGCCAGATGAAGTTCGCATTCGAGTTCGCTTGCGGGGAGTGACTGAGGAGGATGTTCAAGAGCTGATGGAACAGATTGCGCGCCACCTTGGCTAGTTTCGTGGCAAAACCAGAAAAAAGCGGATGATGTCCGTTTCCAATGGCTGTTCAATATCAAGTAAGTTCGCGCAATTGCATGTTCCGCTATGTAGTGAGCAAAATCTTTAAATAATGATCATTGTGAGAGAGGGCTCTGTGCTATCTTAACATCTCTTGGACTCAAGTTTGCGACGCAACCTAACAAGGCTCGGGTTCTGTGGCTCTGTCGCAAACTTTGGTGTGGTTCGATGCTATCGCTCTGATTGAACGTATTTATTCGGCGAACTCTACAAATTGACGGAATTCGCTTGCCGAGGATCCCAGCTGCCCCTTGCGGATCAGGTTGGCAGTCTCAATCCCTGCAATTGTCGCTACAGCTGAGGTGAAGCTTTTGAAGCCCAACATCGGGCGGGTTCGCCTTTTGATGAAACGGTGATCCTGTTCGATCATGTTGTTGAGGTACTTTGAGCGAACGGTATCGATTTTGACAGGGATGGTCAGCCGCTTGAAGATCTTGTTGACCTCTTTGATCCCGGTTGCGTTGCTCCTGCTTTTGTCAATGGTGATCCGTTTCGGGATACTGTTGTTGTACAAAGCATTGGCAAAGAGCTTCTTTGCAGCCTTAGTGTCTCGCTTCTCGGAAAGCATGAAATCAAGGGTTTGCCCGTCGCGTTCTACGGCACGATACAGATGCATCCATTCCCCATGGACCTTGAGATAAGTCTCTTCCATGCGCCTGGATTCAGCGGTGTTGGCTTTCCGCTTCTGTGCCTCGCGAGCGGCTGCGGGTGAGTACTTCACAACCCAGCGGTTAAGCGTTGCATGATCGACCGACACACCACGTTCCGCCATAATCTGTTCCAGATCGCGGTACGAGACGCCGTATCGGGTGTAGAAATAGACAGCGAACAGGATCACCGATTGTGGGTAGTGCGCACCTTTGAAATCGATCACCGGACACTCCTAAACATCGTCGCAGACCGACCACCAATTGGATCAAAGCTACCAGAGGAGCAACATACCGATCAAAGTTTGCGACAGAGCCCTTCCTTGCGAAGAACGGCAAGAACAGCCGGCAATTCCCCTCAAGAGTGCTATGGAACGACTGGTTTCCGCAAAGGCGTAAACAACGGCCAGGCCGATGATAGCGGGTTCGAAATCGAACGTTGTAGCCCACCTCAGGCCGAACCTTGTTGCAATGGAAAATACCGCCACGAGGGGCGGAAAGAAGTCCTTCGCTTCAGGTGCGATGAGCTGACCTCTTCGAGGCAGAGGCGGACATTCAGTATGATCTTTGGCAATCAGGTTAGGTGGACTGCCCTAGGCGTTAAGTCCCGGCATCTGGTGGATTGGATTGACGATGAATCGATCTGGTCCTGAAGTCCAGATTTTGCAGATGTATTCGTATGGCGTGAGATCGCTTAGTGCCTTCAAACGACGGGCGTAGTTGTAGGCATCGAGGAAGTCGGCCAAGTGCGGGCGAAGCTGGTCGTGGTTTTCGTAGTGATACCGCTTGACGGTTGCGTCCTTGATGGTGCGGTTCATGCGTTCGACCTGACCGTTGGTCCATGGGTGGTTCGGCTTTGTCAGACGATGTTCAACCCCGTTGACCTCGCAGATCATGTCGAACCGCATCGGCCTGGAATAGATAGTGTTCCGGTTCCGGGGTTGCTCTGCGAACTGGATGCCGTTGTCAGTCTAGATGGTGTGGATACGGTAGGGCACCGCTTCCAGAGGGTGCTCCAGAAACTCCCAAGCCGTCTTTCTGTTTGCCTTTTCTACCAGTCGGGCCACGGTGAACTTGCTGGTTCGGTCAATGGCTACAAAGAGAAAGAGCTTGCCGTCGGCGGTCCGGAGTTCGGCGATGTCGATATGAAAATAGCCGATTGGATACCGCTTGAACTTCTGCCGCTTCGGCTTGTCCCCATCCATATCAGGCAGTCGTGAGATGCCGTGTCGCTGCAAACAACGATGCAATGAAGATCGTGTAAGATGAGGAATGGAGGGCTGTAGAGCATATAAACAGTCATCAAGCGGTAGCAAAGTATGAYGMCAAAAGGCAACGATCACCGCCTCTTCATCTTTGCTTGGAACAGTCGATCTCGGCTCCTTTGGTCCTGTCCTCAACCGTTTGGCGCTTTCGCCGTCTGGAAACGGTTTTCACG
>NZ_FREZ01000009.1 GCF_900143525.1 Ruegeria sp. Alg231-54
GCCGGKGGCCGGCACCTTGATGGTCGAGCCCACGGAATCTGAACCCAAGGACGAACTGGACCGCTTCTGCGACGCCATGCTGTCCATCCGCGCGGAAGCGCAGGACATCATCGACGGCAAGATCGACGCGGAGAACAACCCGCTGAAAAACGCCCCCCACACGGTGCGCGATCTGGTCGGCGACTGGGACCGGCCCTATAGCCGCGAACAGGCCTGCTTCCCCCCAGGATCCATGGGCGTCGACAAATACTGGTCCCCCGTAAACCGCGTCGACAACGCATACGGCGACAGAAACCTAATATGCACATGCCCCCCAATGGACGCTTACGAAGAAGCCGCAGAGTAAAACGCGAAACAAACCCCCGCCTCAGCGGGGGTTTTTCTTAGGGTGCGAAGTCAGCGGGTACGCCAAAGGGTGGCGTGTCCACGCTGGTCCCGGTCAGCGCGTGCAGAAACGCGACAAGGCTGTTGATTTCCGTTTGCGATAGATTCACCGGAGCGATGTCGATTTTGCTGCGCACACGCTGCATCTCAAACTGGTCCTGCCAAACAACAAAATCTGCCTTTTGCAGCCATGGTACACTGGGTAATTGCGCCATTTCGGGTGCCCAGTTTGCGAAACTGGACACAGGGTCCAGGTGATGGCGGATCGTTCTTTCAAGGTCAGGAAAGGCGCCGTTATGGCCGTAAGGTGCGGTCAAGGCCACGTTGCGCAGCATCGGAGTACGGAAGCGATAGGCGTCCTCAAGCCGGTCACTTTCGCCCATCCGGCCCACGTCGCGAACATAGGGATCCCACTGCCGGGTACGACCCGGACCAAATGGGGGCAGGGCCAGAGCGTGGAATTTCTGATCGGACATCAGCGGGCCGGAATGGCAGTCAGAGCATTGCGCCTTTCCGTAGAAAAGGTTCATTCCGATCAGTTGGGTCGGCGACAGGGCATTTGTGTCCCCGGCCAGATACCGATCAAACGGGCTGTCGGTACTGCGCCATTCGGTGGCCATGAACGCCGCCAGCGCGTTGGCGATTTGTGTAATCGAGATGTCTTCGGTCGTCTCGACCTCGTCAAACGCGGCGACCATTGCCGGGCCATAGCGCGGATCGGTGCGGACGCGTTTGGCCAGGATCGGCCAGCCCTTGTCGATGCGATCATGGACCGCGCCCGTGACCTGGTTTTCAGCGACATTCCCGGCCATTTCGAATTGCGAGGTCAGTGGGAACAGCGCTTGCGCGGCCAGCAGTGAATTCAGCCCGTCAGGCAACCATTCCTGCGCAGGTGAGTTGAAACCATTGCCATAGACATCCGAAATGCTCAGGCGGCCATCATGAAACAGGGTGTGAATGTCCTTCGCCCCAAGGTTCCATAGACCCGGCGAATTGCGCGGAATACGTTTGTGGATTTTTTCCGCTCCGGTTCCAGGGGTTCGGTCTGGGCCGAGACCCTCACCACCCTCGCCAATACCTAGCGATAATCCGTCGGACGTGCCGAAATCCGGGTGATGGCAATGGGCGCAGGCGATGTTCTGATTGCCGGACAGGATCGGATCGTAAAACAGTTGATGACCGATGGTGGCCTGTTCCATATCAAAGGCGATGAAGTCATTATCCGTCAGCGGACGCGGTAAATCATGCGCCGCCGCCGCACCGACGAAAAGGAAAGCAGCCCCATGCGCGAGTTTGTATTTGCACTTTGCTGTCTTGCGACCCCGGCGCTGGCCGAACTGGAGCAGGCCCGTAATATGATGGAGGCCGGCGCGTTCGAGGCCGCGCGCGAGGAGCTTTGGCCAGCCGCCCGATCGGGCAATGCCGAGGCAGAGGAACTGATTGGCGTGATGTACGGCCTCGGGCTGGGGGTCGAGCAAGATTATGAAAGGGCGTTTGAATGGTATCTGCGCGCCTCGATGAAGGGTCATCCCGGGGCGCAATCCGGTGTTGGCTGGTATTACGAACTGGGCCTTGGCATGCCCGCGCCTGATTTGGTTCGGGCTTACATGTGGTACACGCTCAGCGCCATTGGCGGCGATCCCGATGCGGCGATCAGCCTTGAGGAAGTGGTCAAGAAAATGTCGCCGGAGCAGATCGAAAGGGCGCATGTTCTGGTCGATGACTACAAAGGGTGGATGTACCCGTTTCGGTAAAAGGCCGGGCCAAAAGCCCGGCCCAGAGTTGCTTAGTTCAGGTCCGCATCGCGGGATGCGTTGATCTCACCTTCGGCGATGGACACGGCCTCGGTCAGCGCGGCAAAGATTTGGTCACCACGGGCAACGTTGGACTGGAACCACTCGTAAACCGGTGTTGCTGCGTCTTTGAACGCGGCTTTCTGTTCGGGAGTTGGAACGTACAGATCACCACCACCTGCGACGAAATCTTCATAGGCCTGGATCGACTTGCGCTTGGGCGACGCAAAAGTGGCTTGCTGCAGGGCATAGAACCCATCGACCACAACACGGCGTAGTTCCTCGGGCATCTCCTGGAACTTGGCGTTATTCATCCACCACAGCGCACCCATGTAGGCGTGGCCGTCCAGCGTGACGTATTGCAGACCGGCATCCGGGAACTTCATGCCCATGATGTCGGTGATGCCGTTCTTGGATCCCTCAACAACGCCAGTCTGGAAACTGGTAAACAGTTCCGGCCACGGGATCGGGGTAGGTGACGCGCCCAGAGCCTTGACCAGTTCCTGTGGCAAGTCGGCGACTACAGTACGAATTTTCAGGCCTTCCATGTCGGCGGGTTCAGCGATCCGGCGTTGCGTGTTCGCGAAGTTCCGCCAGCCACCGGTATTGCCGATGGTCATTAGGCGGATCGCACCACCGGAATCCTCCAGCGCCATCTCGCGCATCGTACGGGTGAAGTCACCGGACAGAACACGCTCGGCTACGCGATCATCCGCCATCAGGTAGGGCAGGTCGAGAACCTGCACATATGGGAAGATGCCCGACGCGCCACCAGAGGTGGAGATGTAGATGTCTATTGTGCCATCAGCCACACCCTGCAAGCATTCGGCGCCATTCGAACAGAGTTGCGTACCAATGAACAGCTCCACCTCGATCGCGCCGTTTGAGGCCGCTTCGACATAGTTCTTGAAAACGATCAGACCGTCATAGTCCTCGTCGTTTTCGTTTGAGTTTGCTGTGGCGCGCAGCGTGTAGTCTGCCGCCGTGGCCGCGATGGCCGATGCGGCAACCAGCGACGTCGCTAAGGCTGCTGTTTTGATAAATCTTCCGAGCATGCGTTTCCTCCCTGTGATACTCAGTCAGTTTGCAAATCCCGTTATGCGCGGGATCGTCATGGATAGTGCGGGGATATAGGTGATCAAAAAGATCACTATGATTTCGACAGCCAGAAACGGCAGGATCGCCTTGGCGATTGTCTCGACCTTTTCGCGCGACACGGCGGCGGCCACGAACAGGACCAGCCCCATTGGCGGCGTGGCCAGACCAACGGTCAGGTTGACGCTCATGATGATGGCAAAGTGGATTGGATCGACGCCCAGGCTGGTGAAGATCGGGGCCAGGATCGGGCCAAGGATGATGATCGCGGGACCCGCGTCCAGGAACATGCCGACGACAAAAAGCAGCAGGTTAATCAGGAACAGCAGGATCAGCGGGTTTTCTGACAGGCTGAGGATCAACTCGGCCAGTTGTTCGGGCGCATGGCTGAGACTGACCACGGTTTTAAAGGCCATCGCCGCGCCGACCAGTAACAAAACGACGGCCGAGGTCAGACCCGCATTGCTGAGAATTTCAGGCACCTCTTTCAGCGTCAGCGTGCGCAGGACAAAAAAGCCGATGAGGAACGCATAGCCGACGGCGACCGCCGCGGCCTCGGTTGGGGTGAAGATACCACCCAGAATACCGCCTAGAATGATGACAGGCGTCAGCAGGGGGAAGAACGCTTTGAGGCTGGCCTGTCGGCGCTCGCCCCAAGTGTATTTTCGGCTGGCGACGGGGAAGTCGTATTTGTCGGCCATCACCTTGATCATCAGCATCAAGCCGACGCCGACCATCACGCCGGGCACGATGCCGGCAAGAAACAGCGCGGCCACGCTTTCGCCCATGACATAGGCGTAGATGATCATGATGCCTGATGGTGGAATGATTGGACCAATCACCGAACTGGCCGCTGTGATTGCGGCGGCGAACTTGCGGGTATAGCCCTGTTTTTCCATCGCTGGGATCAGCATTGAACCCAGCGCCGACGTATCGGCCACGGCTGAGCCTGACAGCCCGGCAAACAGGATCGAACTCAGCACATTCACATGGGCCAGACCGCCGCGAAAATGCCCCATCAGCGCCTGACTGAATTCAACCAGACGAATGGTGATGCCGCCGCGGTTCATCAGCTCTCCGGCCAGCATGAAGAAGGGGATGGCCATCAGCGGAAAGCTGTCCATGCCGTTATAGACATTGCGATACAGCAGCGTGATGTCGGCCGTCTGACCGTTCAACCACAGAAGAATGCCTGGCGCAGCCAGCAATGCGAAAAAGACCGGCAGACCAATCAGCAGAAACACCAGAAATGTAGGCAGGAACCATATCAGCATCTATTCGGCCCCCACAGGTGCATCGGCAATGTCTGGCAGCAGATGACTGCCGCCCAACAGGGTCACGACGGCGCGCAGGATAAGCTCAATATTCACTGAAATCAGCAGGATGACCCCAACTAACAGAGAGGCCATCATCCAGCTGCGCGGGATGCGGTACCACTCGTCAAACCCAAAGGACGTTGGCAAATACAGTGCAGCGGTGGCGAACTTGCCGCCAAACCCGGTGACCTCGGACCAGCCGATTTTGACGGCCACCAGCAAAACGGCCAGCGAAACCAGCAGCAGCAGGATGTTCAGGGTTTGCCCAATCCCTCGCGGCAGCATCAGGGGCACCATGTCGATGGCGACAAACCCGCCGCGCCGAAATGCCGTGGGGGCCATCAGGCCGGTCATCCACAGCATGCAGAACCGAGCAGCCTCATCCGGCCAGGGCAGCGCGTTGCCCAAAACGTATCTGAAGAACACCTGTATCAGGATTGCGATTACCATCAGTGCAATCGCAACGACACCAACCGCGCGGCCCAATCGCAGCACGGCTTCATTTACAAACGCGATCGGCGCAAGCACCGACGTCAATCCGCCCATGCGGGTCCTCCATTTTCAGCCGCGAGAGTTCCCCGCGACAGTTATTCCGCGCTTACTGGTGCGCGAATTGGCCGAGCTTTCCGGCGTAGAAGGTCAGTGCGTCTCCCTCTGCCATACTGGCACGCAAAACCTTTCCAATAACGATAACGTGGTCGCCGGCATCGTGATACGCGTGCTGTTCACACTCGAAACGCGCCAGGCAATCAGGCAGCAGCGGGGTTCCGTTTTCACATCTGCCGTGGTCGATACCTTGAAGCGCAAATGCATCTTTCGAGCATCCGAAGCATAGCTCGGCCTGTTCCGCCGACAGGACATGAACGCTGAAATGCCGTGCCTCTTGGAAGTAACGGAACCGGCGAGAGTTGCGGTCTCCCGCCCACATGATCAGTGGTGGATCGAGAGACAGGGACGAGAAACTGTTGGCCGTGATGCAGACCGGCCCGTCTGTGCTGTCACACGTAACAACGGTGACACCGGTGGCAAAACGACCAAAAGCGTCGCGCAGGGTTCGGGTGTCCTCCCTGTGGGGAACGAATGTGTGGCTCATGTCCTTTGAGATTGCATTCATCATGGTACCTCATGCCCCAGTGCCGCCTCGTACAGGCGGAACCAGCTTTCGCGATCCAGATTGACTTTCAGTGCGTCGGAAATGCGTTTGATCCGGTCCAGATTGTTGGTGCCCAGAACCGGCAGGATGCCAGCGGGGTGCGCCAACAGGAACGCCACGGCGACAGCGGCGCGATCCACACTAAACTCTTCGCCGATTTCATCCGCAACAACCCCGACCGGAGGGTTTCCGGCCATTAACAACCCACCACCCAGCGGCGACCAGGCCATCACCGGCTGACCATGCTGCTGATGAAAGGCCAGATCACCATTGGTAAAGGGGCTGATCTCGCCCAGCGAAATCTCGATCTGGTTGGTGACCAGTTGGGTTTTCATTGCCGATTGCAGCAGTTTCCAGTCCCATGGACGGAAATTGGACACGCCAACAGCGCCGACCTTGCCGCTGGCGACAACTTCGTCCAGCGCGGCACCTGTTTCGTGATGATCCATGAAGGGATCGGGGCGGTGAATCAGCAGCAAGTCGATATGATCGATGGCCATTTCGGACAGCGATGTCTCAACCGATTTCAGGATATGCGCGCGTGAGGTGTCGTAGTATTTCGCCTTCGCGTCCGCATACCGCCCCATCGGCGCGACGATGTCACATTTGGTGACGATCTCCATCTGTTTACGCAGGCCCGGATTGGCGCGCAAGGCATTGCCCAGAACGGCCTCGGCTGCGTATCCGCCATAGATATCGGCCTGATCGAAGGTGGTGATGCCCTGATCCAGACAGGCCTGAATCTTGGCTTCGACATGGTCCGCCGATGTATCCGTATCATCGCCCAGCCGCCACATGCCATAGACAAGGCGGCTCATGTCCAGCGAGTCAGATAGTTTTACACGTTGCATCAGCGGCGAACTCCATTGCCCAGCGGGGTGGCCGGGGTATTTGCTGGAACCCTTCCGTAAGCTTCGGGAAGGGAACAGGTTTTTAGGTTAGGCATAACACGGCTGCCAAAATGGCGGGCCTCGTCCATGTGGGGATAGCCCGAGAAGATGAAGGCGCGGATGCCCATCTTCTGATATTCTTCGATCTTGGACATGACCTGATCGGTTGAACCGACCAGTGCCGCGCCGCACCCGGAACGTGCACGACCTACACCAGTCCACAGACCGGGTTCGACATAGCCATATTCATCCGCCAGATCGCGGTTCTTTGCCTGATGCGCAACGCCCAGAGACGTTGCATCCAGTGCGCGTTCTCGAATTGCCCGGCCGTATTCATCATCCAGTTTTGAGACGATGTAATCCGCGTATTCCTGCGCTTCGGCCTCGGTGTCGCGAACGATCATGTGGACGCGCAGGCCGTAATCCAGAGTGCGGTTGTAGTTTTCCGCAACCGCATGCACGGCCTTCATCCGTTCGGCCAGTTGATCCTTGGTTTCCGGCCACATCAGATAGACGTCGCAATGCTCACCGCACAAATCCAAGGCGGACGGGGAATAGCCCCCGAAATACAGCAGCGGCCCGCCGGTTTGATAGGGTTTCGCTGGGTCGGTCGTCAGGCCCGAAAAGTTGTAGACCTTACCGGCATGGTTGATCTCATCCTGCGTCCAAACCTGTTTCAGGATTTCCACCACTTCACGCGAACGCTGATAGCGATAGGCGCTGTCGGCTTTCTCGCCAGGAAAATCGGATGAGATAATGTTGACCGTCAACCGCCCCTTTAGCATGTGATCCAGCGTTGCGATGGTACGAGCCAGCATAATCGGTTGCATCTCGCCGCAGCGCACAGCGGCCAGCATGTTGATTTTTTCAGTGATCGGCGCGCATCCCGCCACAAAGCTCAGCGTGTCCTGACCGACCTGATAGGACGACGGGCAGAGGATATTGCGAAAACCCTGCGCTTCGGCCTCTTTCACGATGCCCGAGCAGTGATCCCAACTGGATCGAAGGTCGCCGTCGGGCATTCCAAGAAACTGGTAATCGTCCGAACACAGCGCCGCGAACCACGAAACCTCGGCCGCATCCAGATCGGGTGAGGTGATGGGGACGATGGTCATCTGATTCGTTCTCCGCAGGGCTATGACTTTCCTCTTGCGTAGCAATCACATTGATGTAGATCAATGGTGTATCAATTTTTCCTGCGACCGAGTGAAGCGCCAAAAGATGTCTTCTGCCAACCGAAACCCGAATGCGCTGCCAGTTTATGTTCAGATTGCCGAGCTTCTGATCCGCGACATCGCTGCCGGTCGCCTGATCGATGGCGAGCGCTTGCCGCCGGAAAGAGATCTGGCAGCCGAACTGAAAGTATCGGTAGGGACCCTGCGAAAATCGCTGGCTGAGCTTGAGAAAAAAGGGATGCTGGAGCGTATTCAGGGATCAGGGAATTACGTACGCGAGACCGGAACGCAGAACAGCGTCTATGCGATGTTCCGTCTTGAACTGCCTGAAGGCGGTGGGTTGCCGCGGGCAGATATCCTCTCGGTCGACCACCTGAAAAAGCCTGTGGATCTGCCGCGCTTTGGTTCGTCGGAGATGGGATCGCGGGTGCGTCGGATGCGCTACCTGAATGACACAATTATCGCGGTTGAAGAGATCTGGCTGGATGAGTCCGCTGGTTTAGTTGATCGACAGCTGCTGTCGGACTCGCTTTATCGGTACTACCAGCACCAGTTGGGGTTCTGGATAACACGGGCGGAAGACAGGGTTTCGCTTGGAGTGCTGCCAGATTGGACGCCCCCTGATTTCACCAGGCCAGCCGGAGAAACGGTTGGCTACATCGAACGGTTCAGCTGGTCGGAAAAACCCGAACCGGTTGAGTTTTCAAAAACATGGTTCGACCCGGATCGAGCCACCTATGTCCAACGACTGAAGTAAAAGGAACTGCGCATGACCCGGACCATTCACTACGGGCTGATCGGATGCGGTATGATGGGGCAGGAACACCTGCACAATATTGCCCTGCTGGACGACACGCGCGTTTCAGCGATCTTTGAGCCTGACGCTGAGATGGCGAAGGCTGCGCAGGCGATTGCGCCTGATGCGGTGATGGTGTCTTCAGTCGAAGAATTGCTTGCGGTCGACGATCTGGACTGCGTCGTCATCGTTAGCCCCAACCACCTGCATGTGGATCAAATCGAAGAGATTGCCCGGACGCGCCCGTTGCCGTTGATGGTAGAGAAACCTCTTTTCACAGATCCGGTGGATGCGGCGCGGCTTGAGGCGCTACAGCGCGACTATCCGCACCCAATCTGGGTTGCGATGGAATACCGCTATATGCCGCCCATTGCCGCGCTGATTGCAGAGGCTGAGGCCACGGGCGGCGTTAAGATGCTGTCGATCCGCGAACATCGGTTTCCGTTTCTGGAAAAAGTCGGGAACTGGAACCGGTTCAATCGCAACACGGGCGGCACCTTTGTCGAAAAATGCTGCCATTTCTTCGACCTGATGCGTTTGATCCTGCAATCCGATCCGGTTCGCGTTACAGCCAGCGGCGGGCAGGCGGTCAACCATCTGGACGAGACCTATGAGGGCGAAACGCCCGATATCCTTGACCATGGCTATGTCATCGTGGACTTCGCCTCGGGCGCGCGTGCGATGCTAGAGCTGTGCATGTTTGCCGAAGGATCACGGTATCAAGAGGAAATCTCGGCCGTTGGGTCAGACGTCAAGATCGAAGCGTTGGTGCCAGGGCCGGGGCGGTTCTGGCCGGAATTTCTTGGCACGCCGCCGGTCCCGCAGATCATTGTCAGCCCACGTGCCCCAAAAGGTCCGGTCACCAAAGAAATACCCGTCGATCCGCGCCTGTTGGCCGCCGGGGACCACAATGGTTCAACTTTCTACCAACATCAGGGGTTCTTAGCTGTTCTACGAGGCGAAAAGGTACAACCTGACGTCACCCTGAACGATGGCCTTTGGGCCGTGCGCATCGGTTTGGCGGCGCAACAGGCATTGGAAACCGGAGAGACTGTGCGCCTCTCATCTTGATGCCGATAGGAAACCCGCGTTCCAGATACGCACATAATCGGGTGTCGTTTTTGGCACCCGATGCGTCTTTTCCGCTTGCTGGGCGTCGTTCGAGGCAATAGCTCTGTCTGCGGGACACCCCTCCCCAACGAGGGGCGTGTATCTGTAAGGGTAATACACATGAGCATTAAACAACCGGCGACGCGGCCGGCAAATCCGCGTTTTTCCTCGGGCCCCTGCGCCAAACCCCCCACATTTGATCTGACCAAACTGGCCGATGCCGCGCTGGGTCGATCGCACCGTGCAGCTGTCGGCAAGGACAAGCTGAAGGCCGCAATCGAAGGCACGCGTGAGGTGCTGGGTATTCCGGCGGATTACAAGATTGGGATCGTTCCCGCCTCGGACACCGGCGCTGTTGAGATGGCCCTGTGGTCGCTGCTGGGCGAACGCAAGGTCGAGATGTTGGCATGGGAAAGCTTTGGCTCTGGCTGGGTGACCGACGTAGTCAAGCAGCTGAAGATCGATGCCGAGGTGAAGACGGCGGATTACGGTCAGCTCGTTGATCTTGCCTCGGTTGATTTTGCCAATGATGTTGTCTTTACATGGAACGGCACCACCTCGGGCGTCCGGGTTCCTAATGGCGACTGGATCGCGGATGACCGTCAGGGTCTGACGATCTGTGACGCAACCTCGGCTGCGTTTGCGATGGACCTGCCCTGGGACAAACTGGATGTGACCACATTTAGCTGGCAGAAAGTGCTGGGCGGTGAAGCGGCGCACGGGATGTTGATCCTGAGCCCCCGTGCAGTGGAGCGGTTGGAGAGCTACACCCCCGCATGGCCCCTGCCGAAGATTTTCCGCCTGACCAAGGGCGGCAAGCTGATCGACGGTATCTTTACCGGTGCAACGATCAACACGCCCTCGATGCTGGCGGTTGAAGATTACCTTTTTGCGCTGGACTGGGCGCGCTCGGTTGGCGGTTTGGAGGGCCTGATCGCCCGTGCGAATGCCAATGCCGGTGCGGTTCACGCGTTCTGCGACCAAAACGACTGGATCGCCAATCTGGCAGAAGATGTGGCGACACAGTCGAACACTTCGGTCTGTCTGAAGTTCACCGACGCACGCATTCAGGACGGTGCGACATTCGCCAAGGCTGTGGCCAAGCGGCTTGAGGCCGAGAGTATCGCATTGGATATCGGCGCCTACCGAGACGCACCCGCAGGCCTGCGCATCTGGTGCGGTGGCACTGTTGAAACCTCGGATATCGAGGCGATGTTGCCCTGGCTGGCATGGGCCTTTGAGGCCGAGATCGCGGCGCAGACAGAAGCCGCCTGACCCTTTTTACCGGGCCGTCTCAGGCCCGGATTTTTCATGACATTCAAGGACCACAAACATGGCCCCCAAAGTACTCGTATCCGACAAACTCAGCGAAACCGCCGTGCAGATATTCCGCGACCGCGGCATCGACGTGGATTTCATGCCCGATCTGGGCAAGGATAAGGACAAGCTGGCCGAGCTGATTGGCCAATACGACGGTCTGGCTATCCGCTCGGCCACCAAGGTTACGCCGACCTTGCTGGAAAAAGCCGACAATCTGAAAGTCATCGGTCGCGCTGGTATCGGCACCGACAATGTCGATAAGGATGCCGCGTCGAAAAAGGGTGTGATCGTCATGAACACGCCGTTTGGCAACATGATCACCACCGCCGAACACGCAATTGCGATGATGTTCGCCGTTGCGCGTCAAATCCCCGAGGCCAGCACGTCGACCCATGCAGGCAAATGGGAAAAGTCCAAATTCATGGGCATTGAGCTGACCAACAAGACCCTCGGCGTTATTGGCGCGGGCAACATTGGCGGTATTGTCTGTGAACGCGCGCTGGGCCTGAAAATGAAGGTCGTCGCCTACGATCCCTTTTTGGGCGAAGAGAAAGCCGCCAAGATGGGCGTCGAAAAGGTCGAGCTGGACGAATTGCTGGCCCGCGCAGATTTTATAACTCTGCACGTGCCGCTGACCGACCAGACGCGCAATATCCTGAGCCGTGAAAACCTGGCCAAGACCAAGCCTGGCGTGCGCATCGTCAACTGCGCCCGTGGTGGTCTGGTCGATGAAGAAGCGCTGGCCGAGATGCTGCAATCCGGCCATGTTGCAGGGGCCGCGTTTGATGTGTTCAAAGAAGAACCGGCAAAGGACAACCCGCTGTTCAATTTGCCGAACGTCGTCTGCACGCCGCACCTTGGTGCTGCAACGACCGAAGCGCAGGAAAATGTTGCCCTGCAGGTGGCTGAACAGATCTCGAACTATCTGCTGACTGGCGCGGTGGAAAACGCGCTGAACATGCCCAGCGTCACCGCCGAAGAAGCCAAGATCATGGGTCCATGGATCAAGCTGGCCGGTCACCTGGGTAGTTTCATTGGTCAGATGACCGATGAACCGGTTAAGGCAATCAACATCCTGTACGACGGTGTCGCGGCTGAGATGAACCTGGCTGCCCTGAACTGCGCCGTGGTTGCCGGGATCATGAAAAAGTTCAACCCGGAAGTGAACATGGTGTCGGCCCCGGTTGTAGCGAAAGAGCGCGGGATTCAGCTATCGACCACCAATCAGGACAAGACCGGTGTCTTTGACGGCTACATCAAGGTGACTGTGGTAACCGACAAGCGCGAACGCTCGATCGGGGGTACGGTTTTCAGCGATGGCAAACCGCGCTTTATCCAAATCAAAGGCATCAATATCGACGCCGAGGTCGGTGCCCATATGCTCTATACCACCAACGAAGACGTTCCGGGTATCATCGGCGCGTTGGGTCAGACCATGGGCGAGAACAACGTAAACATCGCTAACTTTACCCTGGGCCGTGCCGAGGCAGGCGGAGAAGCGATTGCGCTCCTTTATGTGGACGAACCGGTACCGGCTGAAGCGCGGGCCAAGCTGGCTGAGACCGGGTTGTTTACCCAGATTAAGCCGCTGGAATTTGACGTGGCCTGAGTTTTGGTCCGAAAATTGTGACCTTGGCGATGCCCGTGCAAAAATTGTGCGGGCATTGCCTTTTTTCTGCACCCAAGTTGTTGCACAAGGTGATTGACATATTCAAAGAGGCACCGTTTTGAGCACCCCAATATACGCGGTCGGCGACATACATGGTCAGTTGGGCATGCTGCAAGCTGCACTTGCCCGGATTGAAGTCGATGGCGGCCCTGATGCGCGGATAGTGTTTTTAGGCGACTATGTGGATCGTGGCCCGAACAGCCGCGAGGTGCTGGATCTGCTGATTGAAGGGCGCAAGGTGGGGCGGAACTGGGTCATGGTCAAAGGCAACCACGATCGGATGATGTCGCGTTTTGTTCAGCATTGCGAGATTGCAGATAGTCGTCTGCCAAGCACTTTGAACTGGCTGGACCCTCGTTTGGGTGGCCGGGAAACGCTGGCCTCTTACGGCGTTGAGGTGGTCGACAAAGACCGGGTTCTTCAGGTAAATGAATGGGCAAGGGCCGCGGTGCCCCAGGAACATATTGATTTTGTGAATGACTTGCCTTTGTATCATCAGGAAGATGAGCTTTTGTTTGTGCATGCAGGCATTCGACCCGGGCTTCCGTTAGAATGGCAAGCCGAAGACGATCTGGTCTGGATACGCCAGGAATTCCTGCACGACGCACACCCGCACCCTTGGCTGATTGTGCATGGGCACACACCCGTGGATGCGGCGGAGCATTGCGGCAATCGTGTCAATCTGGACGCAGGGGCAGGTTATGGTCGACCACTGGCCACAGCCGTGTTCGAAGGGCGTCAGTGCTGGTTGCTGACGGACGCTGGCCGGGCCCCGTTAGAGCCTAATCCGCGGTAAACATATCTTTGTAAAGCTCGCGCAAGGCGTTCTTTTGCACTTTCCCCATGGTGTTTCGGGGCAGCTCATTCAGCACGATCAGTTGGCTGGGGTGTTTGAACCGCGCCAGTTGGTTCTGAACGCTGGCCATAATGGCATCAAGGTCAGGCGCTCGGCCCGGTTCTGCAACCAGAATACCCAGAACGGTTTCGCCGAAGTCAGCGTGTGGTACGCCAATCACGGCGCTTTCCAGTACACCGGGCTGGTCGTCCAGCACCAGTTCGACCTCCTTGGGGTAGATGTTGAACCCGCCCGAAATGATCAGGTCCTTGCCGCGACCCACGATGTGTACGTAACCATCCGCATCCACGCGCCCGAGATCACCGGTGATAAAGAACCGGTCTTCGCGCAATTCCGCAGCGGTTTTTTCGGGCATTTGCCAATAACCTTCGAAGACGTTTGGTCCGCGCACTTCGATCATTCCTATCTCGCCTTGCGGTAATGCCTCGCCGGTTTCAGGGTTGGTTACCTTTAGTTCGACACCCGGCAGCGGGAACCCGACAGTTCCTGCGCGACGTTCACCGTCATAAGGGTTCGAAGTGTTCATATTGGTTTCAGTCATCCCATAGCGTTCCAGGATGCGGTGTCCGGTTCGGTCCTCGAACCGTTCATGCGTCTCGGCCAGCAGGGGGGCCGAACCCGAGATGAACAACCGCATGTGCTGCGCCAGATCACCGGTGAACCGATCATCCGCCAGCAATCGGGTATAGAAGGTCGGCACGCCCATCATCGAGGTCGCATTGGGCATCAGGCGCAGGATGTCATCCAGATCAAATTTCGGCAGAAAGAGCATCGACCCGCCTGAGGCCAGAATGATGTTCGTCGCTACAAACAACCCGTGGGTATGAAAGATCGGCAAGGCGTGCAGCAGCACATCATCCTGCGTAAACCGCCATTCGTCCACCAGCGTCTCGGCATTGGACAGCAGGTTGGCGTGCGTCAGCATCGCACCTTTGGAGCGCCCGGTCGTGCCAGAGGTGTAGAGGAATGCGGCAAGATCACCTTCGGTTCGCTTGACTGGTTCGAAGGCAGGAAGCATACCCAATGCCCGCCGCATCAAGCTGCCCGACCCATCTGCGTTGAGCGTCTCTAACCTTGCGTTTTGCGCCTCGGCGATGGGCGTCAGTTCCGCTTGTTTGGCGGTGTCGCAGACCACCAGCGCAGCCCCACTGTCTTCGATGAAATAGCTGAGCTCGCCGGATGTGTAGGCCGTGTTCAGCGGCAAAAAAATCAACCCGGTTTGAGCGCAGGCCGCATAGAGTGCCAGCGCTTCTGGTGACTTTTCTACTTGGACTGCGACCCGGTCTCCGGGCTCAAGCTCGTACCCGTTCAAAGCGTTTGCGATCCGCGACGCCATGTCCAAAAAAGCTGAATGGGTGATGGTTTGGCCGTCAGGCAGGTGAAGAAACGGCGTATCCTTGCCCGCATGGATACCAAACAACCGATCGTAGAGCGGGTTACCCATCTCATACTTCCTTCTCGCAGGACCAGATTGCCCCGAATCTGGCGTGGATTAGAGGCACGGTAAAGCGGAAATCGAAGTCAGGTTTAGAATTGAGTGGTCA
The DNA here is from genome assembly GCF_900143525.1 of Ruegeria sp. Alg231-54. GTDB lineage: Bacteria > Pseudomonadota > Alphaproteobacteria > Rhodobacterales > Rhodobacteraceae > Ruegeria. The sequence continues at coordinate 15,102 of NZ_FREZ01000009.1, forward strand.
TTCGGTACCCTGCGGTGAAGTACATCTTTGAAAAGGTGACCGGCTGGCCCTCAAGCCATGTGATCCGCTCGCCCGTAAACACCGGCTCATCTATGGGCAGGTCCAAGAACGCGGCCACCGATTCATCGGCGCGACTGGCCAGGAAACTCAGTTCGACATTGGTGAAGGGAACGGTCTGTATGAGCCACTCATTCGGGCCTATTGAAGCGAAATCCGCGTTCACCACCTGCGGAACTGAGTCTATGACGATCCACCGGTCTTCGTATTGAAACGGTGTATTGCCGTTAAAATGCATGCAGCGAACATGCATCACGTGTTGGTCCGGTTTCAGCGCCAGTCTTGCGCACAGCCATTCGGGCGCTCGCTCGGCAACAGACGAGACCAGCGCATAGCGATAGATTCCGCCCAACGCCTCAACCTCGTCCCGCACCATGGGGATCGTGAAGCGGGCCTGCCTTTGCGGCGCACTTAGAACCCGCGTTCCGGCTTTGCGTCGGCGTTCCAGAAACCCCTCATCGGCCAGTTCCCGCAAGGCACGGTTCACAGTCGTCCGCGTGCACGAGAATTCGACGGCAAGATCCTGTTCGTTGGGCAGCAGCGAATCCGGCTGCCACTCACCCGACCGAATGCGCGCCAGCACGGTTTCCTTAATGTCCCTGTAGCTGGTAGTTTCGTTCGATTGGGTCATGGTGCCTCTGGTTACCTGAATAGGTGCGTTTAGACGTCTGCCAAAAGATCGGCAATCGCCGACCGGTACGCGGGAATGATCCGATCCCGTTCGATGTGTCGACCTTGCTGCACCATGTGGCGCCCCGCCGACCAAAGATCCGTCACCAGCCCATCCGGCGCTGCAAAGCATAGACCGTCCAGCACCTGTTCGTCAGTCAGTGCGCAGATCGTGGGATGAGATCGGTCGATAGCCACAAGGTCGGCCAGCTTGCCGACGGCGATTTCCCCGGCATTTCGTTCCAATGCCTGCGCGCCCCCTTGTACGGCCCCTGTATATAACGCCTGGCCGACCGAGCCTTCGTCTTTGATCATAACCGTCCGCGCATGGTCCCGCAGGCGTTGGGAATATTCCAAAGTCCGCAGTTCCTCAGGCAGAGAAATCCTTACATTAGAGTCTGATCCTACGCCAAAGCGACCACCTTCTTCGACATAAACTGCACCGTTGAAAATACCGTCGCCCAAATTCGCCTCGGTAATCGGGCACAACCCGGCAACGGCGCCAGAACGCGCAACGGCGCGTGTTTCGGCATCTGTCATATGAGTTGCGTGGATAAGGCACCACCGATCATCGACGTCGACATGGTCCAGCAGCCACTCGACCGGCCGCTGTCCAAGCGCAGCCTCGACATCGGCCACTTCCTTCAGTTGTTCGGCAATGTGGATGTGGACGGGACCATCCTGAGTGGCATTCAGAACCTTGCGCAAATCGGCAGGCGATGTTGCCCGCAGAGAATGCGGGGCGATTCCGATCACAGAATCCGCATGCGGTGGGGCCAAACGGCATTCCTCGACCAGGTTCAGCAACTGATCCACAGAATTGCTAAAGCGTAGCTGACCGTCCGCCAAGGGTTGTTGTTCGACACCGCCGTAGGTGTAGAGAACCGGAAGGTGCGTCAGCCCGATTCCAGTTTGGGTGGCTGCGGCAAATATGCGTTGACTCAGTTCCGACACGTGGTCGTAGCGCCCGCCGCCCGGCTGGTGATGGACATAGTGAAACTCACCGACCGAGGCATATCCGGCCTCTTGCATCTCCAGATAGACCAAAGCGGCAATGGCCTCTACGTGGTCCGGCGTCAATTTGTCCAGAAACCGGTACATCAGGGTGCGCCAGGTCCAAAAGCTCTCGCGCCCAGCGGCGCGCACTTCTGTCATACCGGCCATAGCGCGCTGAAAGGCGTGGCTGTGCAGGTTTCCCAAGGCTGGCAGCAAGACATCAACCTGTGTGTCTCCGGATCGCGCAGTCGCTTGTGATTCCAAGCTTTGGATCTGACCGTGCGCGATCTCTACCCGCAAGTTACTGATCCAATCAGAGCCTAATAAAGCCGTTTTCGCATGGATGGTCATCGTATTTCCATTTTGTGTAGACTTTAAACTTTTATACGTATACGAAAAATCTAACGACAAAGGGAGCCCAAAAGAATCGATATGGCCAAAAAATCTGTCCTTTTGAGCACGCGAGTGGCGACCATGGACGATGGCGCCGAACCTTATGGGATGGTTCAGGACGCAGCACTTGCTGTTGATGGTGAGAAAATTGCCTGGATCGGGTCTCGGAATGCACTGCCTGCTGACTACTCTGACTGGCCGACCGTGGACTATGGCGACCGGCTGATAACGCCGGCGCCAATCGACGCCCACACCCATGTCGTCTTTGGTGGTAACAGGGCGGTCGAGTTCGAAATGCGCCTGAATGGTGCCTCATATGAAGAGATTGCGCGCGCAGGTGGTGGAATTCTGTCGACTGTCACAGCGACCCGTTCGGCCAGCGAAGAGGCCCTGTTAGAGGATGCCCTGACGCGAGTGGACGCCCTGCTGACTGAGGGCGTGTCGTGCATCGAGGTCAAGTCGGGCTATGGTCTGGACACCGATTCAGAGCTCAAGATGCTGCGCGTCGCACGTCGGATCGGCGAGGTGCGCCCGGTGCGAGTGAAAACAAGTTTTCTAGGAGCACATGCGGTGCCGCCTGAGTTTCAGGGGCGCGCCAATACCTACATTCGCGATCTGTGCATCCCGACTCTGCGTTTGGCGCATGAAGAGGGGCTGGTGGATGCCGTTGATGGCTTTTGCGAGGGGATCGCCTTTGATCCGTCTCAGATCGCCAAGGTCTTCGATGTGGCGAAAGAATTGAATCTTCCGGTCAAGTTGCATGCAGAGCAGCTTTCGAACCTCGGAGGGGCAGCCTTGGCGGCTTCGTACGGGGCGTTGTCGGCAGATCATATCGAATATCTGGACGAAGCGGGAGTGGCCGCCATGGCACAAGCCGGAACCGTGGGCGTGCTGCTGCCCGGGGCGTTCTATACGCTGCACGAAACGCAGGTGCCGCCGGTTGAACTGCTGCGCCAGTATGGGGTGCCGATTGCGCTGGCGACGGATTGCAACCCAGGCTCGTCTCCTTTGACGTCGCTTCTGCTGACCATGAACATGGCCTGCACCTTTTTTCGCCTGACGCCGGAAGATGCATTGGCTGGCGTGACTCGCTATGCGGCGCAAGCCTTGGGCCTGACCGACAATGGCACAATAACTGAAGGCAAACGCGCGGACCTGACGGTATGGGACATCACGCACCCAGCCGAACTGTCCTATCGGATCGGCTTCAACCCGCTGCACACCCGCATTTTCGGAGGATTGTAATGAAGACCTTGTCGCTTGTGCCCGGTCAGGTTACGCTGTCGGATCTGTCCGAAGTGTATTGGTCGCAGCCAGTAGTATCGCTGGATGACGGGTGCAAACCCAAGGTGGAGGCTGCAGCCAATCGCATTCTCGAAGCTGCGGCCGGGGAAGACCCGGTTTATGGCGTTAACACCGGGTTCGGAAAGCTGGCCAGCCACAAGATCGCGGCCAAGGACACTTCGACTCTTCAGCGCAACCTGATCCTGAGCCATTGCTGCGGCGTTGGTTCGACCGTGCCACGCCGTGTGACCCGGCTGATGATGACGCTAAAGCTGTTGTCCTTCGGACGTGGAGCATCGGGTGTGCGTTGGGAGCTGATCGAACTGCTGCAGCAGATGCTGGCCAAGGGTGTGACCCCGGTTATTCCGGCGCAGGGGTCGGTCGGGGCCTCTGGCGACCTTGCGCCTCTGGCGCATATGACAGCCGTGGTCATTGGAGAAGGTGAAGCCGAGGTTGACGGAACCATCCTGCCGGGGGGAAAAGCGCTAAAATCAGCTGGATTAGAGCCTATTCAACTCGGTCCAAAGGAAGGGCTTGCCTTTATCAACGGCACGCAATTCTCGACTGCTTTTGCGCTGGCCGGTTTGTTCGAAGCCTGGCGTGCAGCGCAAAGTGCGCTGGTCATCTCGGCCCTGTCGACGGATGCGATCATGGGGTCGACCGCGCCCTTGCAGCCCGAAATCCATACCCTGCGAGGGCACCGCGGCCAGACCGAAGCCGCCAGCGCCATGCGTGCCACACTGGCCGGGTCCGAGATCCGCGAAAGCCACCGGGATGGCGACACACGCGTTCAGGACCCTTATTGCATCCGCTGCCAACCGCAAGTCACCGGCGCGGCCATGGACGTCATGCGCCAAGCGGCCACCACGCTTGAGATCGAGGCGAACGCGGCCACCGATAACCCGCTGGTTCTGACTGAGGCGGGTGCCATCGTTTCAGGTGGAAACTTTCATGCCGAACCTGTGGGCTTTGCCGCAGACATGATTGCGCTGGCGGTGTCCGAGGTCGGCGCGATTGCGCAGCGGCGCATTGCCTTGATGGTCGACCCGACGCTCAGCTTTGATCTGCCGCCGTTCCTGACGCCTGATCCCGGCCTGAACTCGGGTCTGATGATTGCCGAAGTCACGACCGCCGCCTTGATGAGCGAGAACAAGCACCTTGCCAATCCTTGCGTGACTGACAGCACACCGACCTCGGCCAACCAGGAGGATCACGTGTCGATGGCTGCACATGGCGCGCGGCGTCTGACGCGGATGGTCGAAAACCTGAACTACATTCTTGGTGTTGAGTTGCTTTGTGCCACTCAGGGGGTGGAGTTCCGCGCACCGCTGGCAACCAGCGAACTGTTGCAACGGGTCATGAATAGGGTGCGGGCAGAGATCCCAACACTGAACGAAGACCGCTATTTGGCACCCGATCTGGAAACGTCCAAGTGTTTGGTGGCTGAGGGTGACATCCTTGGGGCAGTGGGTGCCCAGATGCCGGGGCTGTTCTGATGCAGGTGTTCAGTGTTCAGCGCGGGAATGGTCCGATTGTGCTGGGGCAGCCCCATGGCGGAACTTATGTGCCAGACGAAATAGCGGCCCGTCTGAATGACAACGGGCGCGGATTGGCCGATACGGACTGGCACATAAACAGGTTCTATAAAGAGACATTGGATGATGTCACGGTCGTGCAGTCGCACGTTCATCGCTACGTCATCGACGCTAATCGTGATCCGTTCGGAGCCTCGCTATATCCGGGCCAGAATACCACCACACTTGTGCCTCTGACCGATTTCGACGGGCAGCAGATCTGGAATGACGGGCAATCACCATCCGAGGATGAAGTCGAAGATCGACGGCGCAAATACCACGCACCTTATCACGCTGCCCTTCTGGATGAACTGAACCGCGTGCGGGACCGGCACGGAGTGGCGATCCTGTTTGATTGCCACTCGATCCGGTCGCTCATCCCGTTTCTGTTTGAAGGTGAGTTGCCAGAGTTCAACACTGGAACCAATGATGGGCTGACGTGTGACACGGCCATTGAGCAAGTCGTGCACGACGTTGCGAGCAAGGCCCAAGGGTTCACTTCGGTCCTGAATGGCCGGTTTCGCGGTGGATGGACCACCCGCCACTATGGTCGCCCTTCTGATGGCATACACGCCATCCAGATGGAGATCGCGCAGCGGGCTTACATGGACGAGACACCCCCGTGGACATGGCGCGAGGACCGTGCTGCGAACCTGCGCCCTCATTTGACAACTATGCTGACCCGCCTCAACGATCTTGCCCTCTCGGGCGCATTGACCAGACAAGGAGCCCAGAAATGAGCGATCCGCGCAAAAACACTCGCGACATCTATCCGCCGACCGGCCCCGAGTTGAACACCAAAAGCTGGATGACCGAGGCCCCACTACGGATGTTGATGAACAACCTGCACCCAGATGTGGCCGAGAACCCGCACGAACTAGTCGTCTATGGTGGCATCGGACGCGCGGCCCGCACGTGGGAAGATTTCGACACTATTGTTGCCGGTTTGAAGGATTTGGAGGAAGATGAGACGCTGATCGTCCAGTCCGGCAAGCCGGTCGCGATCATCCGCACGCACAAGGATGCGCCGCGGGTGCTGATCGCCAATTCCAACCTCGTCCCACATTGGGCGACCTGGGATCACTTCAACGAGCTCGATAAGAAGGGCCTGATGATGTACGGCCAGATGACCGCTGGTTCGTGGATCTATATTGGGACGCAGGGTATCGTTCAGGGCACCTATGAGACCTTTGCCGAGGCAGGGCGTCAGCACTACGACGGTGACCTGACAGGCAAGTGGATTCTGACCGGAGGTCTGGGTGGAATGGGCGGCGCACAGCCGCTGGCGGCCGTGTTCGCAGGCGCCTCATGTCTGGCTGTTGAGTGTAACCCGGACAGCATCGATTTCCGCCTGCGGACCAAATACCTCGACGAAAAGGCCGAAACGCTGGACGAAGCGCTTGAGATGATCGACTGCTGGACCAAGGCGGGCGAAGCGAAGTCGGTTGGTCTACTGGGCAATGCGGCTGAGGTTTTCCCCGAGATCTACGCCAGGATGCAGGCGGGCGGGATGCGTCCAGATATTGTTACCGACCAGACCAGCGCGCATGATCCGATCAACGGCTATCTGCCATTGGGCTGGACCATGGGCGAATGGCGCGAGAAGCGTGAAACAGACCCTAAAGAGGTGGAAAAGGCCGCTCGCGCCTCGATGAAGCAGCATGTCGCGGCGATGGTGGACTTCTGGAATGCGGACGTTCCGACGCTGGATTACGGCAATAACATCCGGCAGGTCGCGCAGGATGAGGGGCTTGAGAATGCCTTTGCCTTCCCCGGCTTTGTACCCGCTTATATCCGCCCGCTGTTCTGCAAAGGCATCGGCCCGTTCCGCTGGTGTGCTCTGTCGGGCGACCCCGAGGACATCTACAAAACCGATGCCAAGATGAAGGAATTGTTCCCCGAGAATGAGCACCTGCATCGCTGGATCGACATGGCACAGGAACGGATCGCGTTTCAGGGTTTGCCTGCGCGTATCTGCTGGATTGGATTGGGTGACCGGCACCGCGCTGGGCTGGCGTTCAATGAAATGGTCGCCAATGGCGAGCTGAAGGCGCCGGTCGTGATTGGACGTGACCATCTGGACTCGGGATCGGTGGCCAGCCCCAACCGCGAGACTGAAGCGATGCTTGACGGCTCGGACGCCGTGAGCGACTGGCCGTTGCTGAATGCGCTGATCAACACAGCCAGCGGGGCAACATGGGTATCTCTGCATCACGGCGGCGGTGTCGGGATGGGCTTTAGCCAACATGCGGGCGTGGTGATCTGTGCCGACGGCACCGAAGATGCCGCGCGGCGGTTGGAGCGCGTTCTGTGGAATGACCCGGCTTCGGGCGTTTGGCGCCATGCGGATGCTGGGTATGACGTCGCGAAGGATTGCGCGCGGGCCCACGGGCTGCGCTTGCCGGGTATTTTGGGCTAGTTCGAAACAGACTCTGGCGATAATGCTGCACCTGCGATATGCGCAGGTGAGCTTGCCGGAGATTGAATATGTACGTTGCCACCCTGTTGACCAACCCCGATGTGTCTAATCTGGATTTGTCGCTGGTCGAGTCCTTGCGGAACGCATGGGGCGGTGGTGAGATCGTTTGGCTCAGCCCGGATGAAGCTGCAGATTTCCATCTAAACGAAATGCCGGGCAATCGGTGGGATGTCTGGGCGGACCTTCAGCAAATGGGCGTGGATCTGGTTGTCCAACCGGCCGAAGGCCGGCATAAGAAGATGCTGTTGGCCGATATGGACAGCACCATGATCCAACAGGAATGCATCGACGAACTGGCGGATGAGGCCGGCGTTGGCGAACGCGTCAAGGACATTACCGCACGTGCGATGAATGGCGAACTGGACTTTGAAGGCGCGCTGACCGAGCGGGTTGGCCTGCTGAAAGGTCTGGATGAAGCAGTGATCGGCAAAGTACTGGACGAACGCATCACTCTGATGCCTGGCGGCAAGGAACTGGTCGCGACGATGCGCCAGAACGGAAGCTATGCCGCCTTGGTCTCGGGCGGGTTCACGGCGTTTACTGCGAAAGTGGCCGAGGTGCTGGGGTTTGACGAGAACCGTGCCAATACCCTGCTGGCCCAAGACGGAAAACTGACCGGGGATGTGGCGCGACCCATTCTGGGGCGACAAGCCAAGGTGGATGCCTTGGAACAGATCACCGCGCGATTGGGTCTGCGTGAAGAAGACGTTATTGCCGTCGGCGACGGGGCCAACGATCTGGGGATGCTGCACTGCGCGGGAACAGGGGTGGCCCTGCATGCCAAGCCCACGGTTGCCGAGCAATGCGAGGTTCGGATCAACCATGGCGATCTGACGGCACTGCTGTATATACAGGGCTATAGCCGCTCGGAATTCGTGTCCGGTTAAAGGTCTTCCCTTTATTTAACGCACGTGTTAAATAAAGGCTATGAACACTCTGATAAACGCTTTTTCTGCATTGTCCGATTCCACTCGGTTCTCGATTGTTGAGCAACTGATGCAGGACGGAGAGCTGCCTGCCGGTGACCTGATCCAAGGGCGCGGCATGTCGGGCGCAGCGATATCGCGCCACCTGAAAGTGCTGCGTGAGGCCGGATTGGTACAACAGCGCGTCCACGGCACCCAGCGGATGTATTCTGTCCAGCCTGACGGGCTGCGGGCGATTGCCGAATGGACGATTTCGAAACGTCAGTTCTGGGAAAACAGCCTCGATCGTCTGGGCGACCTCATTGAAAGGGAAAACTCATGGCCGACCTGAAACTGGAACGTGAGTTCCCGACCACCCCGGAAAACCTGTTTGCCTGGATCAGTGATGGGGCGAAACTGTTGCAGTGGTGGGGCCCCGAAGGGGTGCATGTGCCCGAGCATGACCTGAATTTCTCACGCACGGGGCCCTGGTATTCAATAATGAAGAACGCAGAAGGCCAGACATTCAAGGTGTCCGGTCATGTCACCCATGTTGATCCTCCCAATTCGGTTGGATTCACCTGGGCCTGGCATGACGATCAGGATCAGCGCGGGCCGGAAAGTCATGTGACGTTTTCGGTCGTTGCGGCCGAAAACGGGGCGCGGCTAGTGCTGGACCACCGCGAACTGGCAGATTCCGAGGCCGCGGCGAACCACAACATGGGCTGGACATCGTCGCTGGCCAAGCTTGAGGCGCAGTTGGGATAAGTTTTCATTAGGGAGGAAATAAGATGCCACAATATTTGTTTGTCTATCACGGCGGAACCACACCAACCGACCCCGCCGAGGTCGAAGCAACTATGGCCGCCTGGGGCGCATGGTTTCAAGGCATGGCTGAGGCGCTGGACATTCCCGGCAACCCGGTTGGTCAATCCTATACGGTCAGCAACGGAAGCGTCGTCGACAATGGCGGCGCAAACCCGGCCTCCGGTTTTACGGTCGTAAAGGCCGATAGCATTGATGCTGCGACCGAAATGGCCAAAGGGTGTCCGATGGTAGTCAACGGCTCAGGCTCGGTCGAAGTGGCCGAGGTGCATGAAATCGAAATGTAACCTTAGCCGTGAAACCCCGGCGCAGGTCTGATTACGCCGCATTCCAGCCCGCGACGGCTGTATTGTGTGGCGTTCATGAATTTGCGGGTGGCCGGGTGATCGGCCTCCAGCACACCTAGGCTGACAAGAATGGCTGCAATTGCGCATTCGCTGGCGCGGGTTGTGCCATCGGTGATCTTTAGCGCGACCCCCATTCTCTTTTCTGGAATGATGGCGATGAACACCGCCTCAGCCCCGGTTTTGATTGCGGCGCGGCCGTCCATGGCGCGCATTAACTCGGTGCAAGCGCGGCTTTCGCCCGCCACCAGTTCCGGGTGCTTGATCATCGCAGCCGTCAGTTGCTGTGCCGCGTCGCTGGCGCGGTCCGACCGATCTGCGGCCGAGGCAAACCACGCCATTGATCGTGCCAGCCCTACCAGCGAAGTGGCGAAATTCGGAGCCGAGCATCCATCGATTCCATAAGCCGGGCTGGCTTCCCCGGTCGTCTCTTCAAGCGCGGTCAGGCAAGCCTGTTGAACTGGGTGGTCGATTTCAAGGTATTCCGGACCGGCACCCATGTGCTGCGCGACCGTCAGAAACCCGCAATGCTTGCCCGAGCAATTGTTGTGGATCTGGCAGGGCGTGTCATCGGCAAGGATCAGCCCGTCGCGCGCGGCCATGTCCTGCGGTTCTTGCGGACCGCAGCGCAGATCGTGTTCGGTCAAGCTCAAGTGATCCAGCCAGGCAGTAACCCTGTCGGTATGGATATGTGCGCCGCTATGCGAGGCACAGGCGAGGGCCAGATGCTCGGAGTTCAGGCCATATTTGGCGGCTGCACCCGATGTGATCAGCGGCAGCCCCTGGATCATTTTCGCAGACGAACGGGGATATATCACCGCATCCGGATCACCCCAGCTGCGTACAATTTGACCGCTGTCGTCGCAGATCACTGCATGGCCAAGATGCAGGCTTTCCAGTAAGGGGCCTCGCCATAGTTCTGTCATTGGTACCGGCTGCGTCATCTGGCCCCTCCATTATATGCGCAAAAATCTGCCAATCGCCCTTTCGCCTGTGGCGAAACCTGCGTTAGTGTGTGTATGTCGACAATCATCGGAATACGCAACTTACAGACGAACCGACAGAGTTCGAATGCGGTCTCGATGGGTATGAGGTATTAGGTCGAGCTAGGAGGCTGGACAGATGGGATTAAAACTCGTCCGCACAATTGCGGGTCTGTGCGTGGCAGGAATGGCCACAACCGCAATCGCTCAGCAGGCGACCAGCACCAATCGGGTTGCTGCGAAGACCGACTGGAGCGTTTTTGTGGAGAAAGATCCCACAGAGTGCTGGAGCGTATCCGCGCCCAAAGAGACTGTGAACACCAAAGGTGGACGCGTGGTTTCGGTGCGCCGCAGCGACATCCTGTTGTTCGTGTTCTACCGCCCGAATGCCGAAGTCAAAGGTCAGGTGACCTTTACCGGCGGCTATCCTTTCGCGGCAGGATCGACGGTCACCCTTGAGATTGACGGCACCGAGTTCGCTTTGATCACCGAAGGTGAATGGGCCTGGCCGGCAACCGAAGGCGAAGACCTGAAGGTCGTCGCAGCGATGAAGCGCGGCACCGAGGCCGTTCTGACCGCCCGGTCCGAGCGCGGAACCCAGACCAAAGACACGTTCTCGCTGTTGGGTTTCAGTGCTGCGATCGAAGACGCCGAAAAGCGCTGCACCCAATAAGTAAGTAGAACAGGTTTACGCAGCCCCGTCATTTGGCGGGGCTTTTTCGTGGGCGATCGTGCATGCCATTTGATCTTTACGCCACGTCTCCCCCCCAGTTTGATCCGCATCAAGGCGAGCGATCCGTTTTTCTGAACCAATCAGTTCAAATTTATGGAAGGAGCTTATCCATGCTGAACAAACCTCTTGCCGCTGTGTTGGTGGTCGCCGCCGTATTTCTGAGTGCATGTGAAAAAAACAACGAAATATATCCGGTATCTGGCGAGCAATGCGGCCCGAAAGACCCCGTGCAAACTTTGGACGCGGATGATTGCGACATCCTACCTGCAGGGATCTGACATGTTCACCTGACCTGATTCCTCGTAATCGTAATGCAGATAGTTCGGTCGCATCGGTTTGGCCTTTGCGGCCGACTTGCAATTGGGACTACGGCGCAACGCGTGCTACGGTGGCCACATACAAGGGTTCATATGTGGAAACGGATAATGCGTTACGTCTTGATTGCAGTGCTTTTCTCTTCGGCCGCGTGGGCAGATCCCAGCCTGGAATGTTTCGACGCAGGTTCGCAGGTCGAAATCGGAGCCTGCGTTGGGGAAATGGAGAAACGCGTGAATATGGCTGTTGAGACAAGCTATGGCTTCGCCATGCAGTCCGCAGTTGAGTTGGACGAGGTCACAGACCGTGTGGTCGCACAACCGGCACTTGAGGCTGCACAAGAGGCATGGAGAGGATATCGCGATGCGCAATGTGAAGCAGTGGGGGCTTCATACGGTGGCGGCTCTGGTACCGGTATTGCCATTGCGTCCTGCCGCGTTGATCTGGGCCGGGCGCGTGTGGATGAATTGCTGCGCATGGCAAATTAATGATACGAATTCTTTTGATCTTTGCGCGCGATCCTATATAGAGGCGCATCCCAAGCCCGAATTCGTTGAGATAGCAATATGTCGCCTAAAGCGCCGATTACTCAAGATGTCATGACCATCCCCCGCAAACTGCCCGAGGGGAAGATCAACCTTGTCGGGTTGACCCGTGATCAGTTGCGTGACGCTCTGATCGAACATGGCACGCCGGAAAAGCAGGCCAAGATGCGGACCGGGCAGATCTGGCAGTGGATCTATCAATGGGGCGTGCGCGATTTTGCCGAGATGACCAACCTCGCCAAAGCGTATCGTGCGCAACTGGCTGAGAATTTCGTTGTTGAGATCCCCGAGGTCGTGACCCGGCAGGTGTCCGAGGACGGCACGCGCAAGTACCTGTGCCGCATCGCGGGTGGCCATGAGGTTGAGGTTGTCTACATCCCCGAAGAGGATCGCGGGACGCTGTGTATCTCGTCTCAGGTTGGTTGCACGTTGACCTGTTCCTTTTGCCATACGGGCACGCAGAAACTGGTGCGGAACCTGACGGCGGCGGAAATCGTCGGTCAGGTGATGATGGCCCGCGACGATCTGGACGAATGGCCAACCCCTGGTGCACCAAAGGACGAAACACGCCTGTTGTCGAACATCGTTCTGATGGGCATGGGTGAGCCGCTTTATAACTTTGAAAACGTGCGCGACGCGATGAAGATCGCCATGGACCCCGAAGGCATTTCTCTGTCACGCCGTCGGATCACCTTGTCAACGTCCGGCGTGGTGCCGGAAATTGCGCGCACAGCTGACGAGATCGGCTGTTTGCTGGCAATCTCGTTTCACGCGACAACGGATGAAACCCGCGATTTTCTGGTGCCCATCAACAAGCGCTGGAACATCCAAGAACTGCTGCAGGCATTGGCAAATTATCCCAAGGTGTCCAATTCCGAGCGGATTACTTTTGAATACGTGATGCTGGATGGTGTGAATGACAGTGACGAAGATGCGCATCGCCTGATCGACCACATCAAAAGCCACAACATTCCCGCCAAGATCAACCTGATTCCGTTCAACGAATGGCCCGGCGCGCCTTATAAGCGCAGCTCGAACAACCGCATCCGGGCGTTTGCGAACATCATTTATCAGGCAGGCTATGCCTCTCCCATTCGCAAGACGCGTGGCGAGGACATCATGGCGGCTTGTGGTCAATTGAAATCCGCCACAGAGCGCGCGCGCAAGTCGCGCAAGCAGATCGAAGCCGAAGCGGGATTGCAGAACTAACACACCCAACTTTCGTGCATTCTACGCCACGAAATTAATGTTTTGGCCGCTGTTATTTGTATGCACAATTTGATATGTTTTGGGGGCTGAAACCGGCTGCCTAGGCTTCACACTTGCGCACAAAGCAGTGAGAGTCGCATTCCGGTCGTGGCGCGTTTGTTCATGGCCGCTATCATTTTACACGTAACTTGCGGCGTTCAGGCGAACCTTTTGAAGCAGGTGGGCCAAATACATGTTTGTACGATTTATAAGACTGTTTCCGACATCTCTTGCGGCTTTGTTTGTGGTGGGGCTTGCTGCGCATCAGGCTGGCGCTCAATCCAGTGGTGAGGATGCTCACCTTGCCATTGAAAATCCTGCCGAGCTGTCCAAAGAAGAAGCTTTGGGCATCTACAAGTCCCTGCAGCGCCGGATGGAGCGTGGCTATGCCGCCGCGCAGTTAGATTTGCTGATGAACTATCAGGCATGGCCGTTGTTCAACGATGCCCCTTACATCTCGGCAACCCATGGGCAGCGCTATGTGAACAGCTATGCCAACCGCATGGCTCACAACTATGGCACTTTGGCCGAGGGTGAAAAGCTGCCGATGGGGTCAGTGCTGGCCAAGGACAGCGTCACGGTCACGGACGAGGGCAATGTCCATCCCGGGGCTTTGTTCGTGATGGAAAAACTCGCTGAAGGCACCAGCCCGGAAACTGCGGACTGGCGCTATATCATGGTCATGCCGGACGGGTCTTTGTTTGGTGACACGATGGGCGCGCGTTCGGACGCTGTCATCTATTGCCATGATTGTCACGAAGCGGTGGCTGATCGGGATTACACTTTCTTTGTTCCCGAAGAGTATGTTGTCGGCAACTAAGCGCGGGTTACTTGCGACCAAACCGCGCCGTTCCAATTACCTCGATCAATGTCTGACGCACCGGCTCCGGTTGCGTATCTACCGCATTCAGAACCTCTCGTAACTCAGCCCGAAGGCCATGCATCTGGTCGATCAGTGAGATCATCATCGACAGCGCATCAGCCTCCATCTGGTATTGGTCGTGCAGCTCGCACGCCAGCTCCAACCGCGCCACGTCGAGGGTGTGATACACCAACCCCTGCTCGGTTTGCTCGGGAATGACGATCTCGGCAGCCAGGTATTCGGTCAGGCGGTTCGAGGTCAGGCGGGTGACGGTTGCGATCAGCTGCTCTTCGGTAAGGGTGCGGGTCATGACGGCATTCCTTTCCGTGGATCATAGCTGTGGGTTTCGCGCCATGTCTCCATGAATTGCTTCAAATCATCATCAATCTGGTCCGGCATCGAGACCGTCAGTTCGATCAATTGATCCCCACGATCAGACGAGCCGCGCTTCTTAACTCCCTTACCACGCAAACGCAGGGTTTTACCGCTGCTGGTGCCGGCTGGAACACTGACATTGACGCCACCATCTATGGTGGGGGCAGGAACCTTGCCACCCAGAATGGCTTCGTCAATCGTGATCGGCAGAGTGATATGAATATCGTCGCCCAGACGATCGAATACCGGATGCTTTGCCACAGACACGGTTACCAAGGCGTCGCCGGCGGGCCCGTCGCCGAACCCCGGATCACCCTTACCGCGCAGGCGGATGGTCTGCCCGTCGGTGATGCCAGCGGGTATTTTGACTTCGATCCGATCGCCATCGGGCAGAGTCAGCTTCTGGCTGGCGCCGAACACCGCGTCCAGAAAACTGATCTGCAGATTGTAAGCGCGATTGTGGCCCGGCGCGTGAAATTCGTGCGTGCGCTGCTGGTGTCCCCCCCGGCCCCGCATGAACTCGGCAAAGATGTCGGACATGTCATCCGGATCTGCCGCTCGACCGCGATAAGGGTTCCCGGCGGCCTCGGCATATTCACGATAATATTGCTGTTTGCGCCGTTCCTGACCCGAGGCATCAATCTCACCACTATCGTACCGGGCGCGCGTGTCAGGGTCTTTCAATAGGTCATAGGCTGACGCAGCGTCCTTGAACTTGGCCTCTGCCTCGGCATCCCCGGGCTTGAGATCCGGGTGGCATTCTTTGGCGATGCGCCGGTAAGCCTTTTTGATCTCGGCGGCGCTGGCGTCTTTGGCGACGCCAAGGATGGTATAGGGATCGTCGCTCATCTCACCTCTCGCGGGTCGGTCTGAACAGGATGAATGTGTTTTATCATGCGATTTCAATGACCCAAAAGAAAGCGGCTTTTGAAAGCGCTCGCAAAATCCCATGGGCCTGTTAATATCTGCATGTTTCTAACTGATCATCCACGGAGAACCCTATGACGCGCAGAATCAAGTCCGCACTGGCCCTTATGGCCGGGAACGCCATCGGGTTGTTGCTTGCTACGCTATTATTGTCGGGGTTTGCGATTAAACCGATTTCATTCATCGTCGTGGTGATCGTGTTCACGCTGGTGCAGGTGGTGGCCGAGCCGCTGATCCTGAAACTGGGTGAGAAAAAAGCCCCCTCCATCAAGGGTGGGATTGCCTTGATCGTGACGTTTGTCGGCCTGTTGGTGACTGATCTGATTACGGCCGGGTTGACAGTTGGCGGCGTTGCCAACCTGTTAGCGGCGACCCTGCTTGTTTGGTTGGGCGCGTTGATCGCCAGCGTTCTGCTGCCGATCTACGTGTTCACCGAATTGCGCGAGCCAAAGAAGTAATTACAGCGCGTTCAGGCTGCTCTCAATCGCCTGCCACAGTTCCTCTAACGGTTCGCAACCTACTGACAGGCGGATGAATGCAGGGTCGACATCGTCGCCCCAGCGTGCCCGTCGTTCGGCAGAACTGTGAACACCGCCAAACGATGTGGCCGGCCGCAGCATCGGGCAGGTGTTGATGAAAGCTTCGGCCTTTTCCTCGGTCTCTAACGTGATCGACAACAAGAACCCAAACCGGGACGTCTGCAACTTGGCCAGAGCATAGGACGGGTCATCCGACAGGCCGGGATAGCGGATCTGTTTCACGGCCTCATGTTCTGCCAACCGTTCCGCGAGTACTTGCGCCGATGCACACATCCGGTCGAAACGAACGTCCAGCGTTTCCAACCCGCGATGCAGCAGCCATGCCTCATACGGGCCGGGGATCGCGCCGGAAACGCGCCTCCATTCTTCGACCCGTTCCATGATCTGCGCGTTGCGGCTGGCGACATGACCCATTAGCAGGTCCGAATGCCCGCCCATTGCCTTGGTATCCGAAGCGACCACCACGTCGATGCCCAAATCCAACGGGCGTTGCCCCAGTGGGGTCATGGTTGTGTTGTCGGCAATCGTGAGACCGCCCACCACGCGAACGGCAGTGGCGATCGCAGGCAGGTCCATCATATCCAGACCGGGGTTCGAGGGGCTTTCCAAAAAGACCACGTCAAACCCGCCAAACCCGCCCTCTGCGAACGCCGTCGTCGGACGCTCAGTAACCGAGACGCCCAGATTGGACAGGAACCGATCGGCCAGCAATCGTGTGACATAATACCCGTCCGAGGGGATCAGGATATGGGACCCGGCTTTGACCGTCGCGAACAAAGCCGCAGAGATCGCCCCCATACCTGACGGAAAGGTCAGACAGGGCGCGTCTTCCAAATGTGCTAGCACATGTTCCAGATGCCCCCATGTCGGGTTGTCGACCCGACCATAGGTCGGATGCCCGTCCGGTGCGCCGGGCAGATGGTACATACTGCTTTGTGTCAGCGGCAGGGCCACCGGATCGCCCTTGTTCAGTGCGTTCCCACGTAGGTGCAGCATCTCACCGGTTTTTGGCGGTTTCATGTTTCAGCGCCCCGGTATTTCGTCGCGCGGTGGGGCCGGTTCCCAGTTATCGATAATGTCGACCGCCTCTTGTGCGGTATCGACAAAGCGGAACAGATCGAGATCCTCGTCCGAGATGGTCCCCGCATCGGCCAGCGCCTCCCAATTGATGACTTTTTCCCAGAATTCGCGACCGAACAGCAGGAAGGGCACACGCTCCATCCGGCCAGTCTGGATCAACGTCAGCGACTCGAACAGCTCGTCCATCGTGCCGAAGCCGCCGGGGAAGATGGTGATTGCGCGGGCGCGCATCAGGAAATGCATCTTGCGAATGGCGAAATAGTGGAAATTAAAGCTGAGATCGGGCGTTACATACAGGTTCGGCGCCTGCTCGTGCGGCAGCACAATGTTCAGGCCAATCGAACAACCGCCAGCATCCTGGGCACCGCGATTTCCGGCCTCCATCACGCCGGGGCCACCGCCGGTGACGATCACGTTCTCGCGGCAGCCGGTTTCATTGGATTTTTCGGTCATCAGACGGGCGAATTCCCGCGCTTCGTCGTAATATTGCGACAGGTTGGCCAGCGTCTGGGTTCGCGCAGTGTGTTTCTGCGACGGCTCAGGAATGCGTGCGCCACCGAACATGACGATGGTCGAGGTGATCTCACGTTCGGTCATGATCATCTCGGGCTTCAGCAACTCCAGCTGCAAACGCACGGGGCGTAGCTCATCCCGACACAGGAAATCATCGTCTGCAAAGGCAAGGCGATAGGCGGGTGAGCGCGTCTGCGGCGTGTCCGGCACCTCGCTCGCGGTCGAGCGGTCTGTCTGGGCGTCGCGGAAAGGGCTGAGGCGGTCTTCTCTCATGGGTGATGGTTCCCTGCTTGCGTGTTCATAAAACAGCTATAGGGTTCGCAGGCAGAGTGCCAGTCACGGAAGAACAAGAATGAATTGGAAGAGTGAAATTTCCGCCGCCGCCGAACGGATTAATGGTTATGCGCAGGCGACCCCGGTGATTGAAAGCCGCGTGCCCGGATTGGATTATCCGGTCGAAATGAAGCTGGAGCATATGCAGCACACGGGCAGTTTCAAAGCGCGCGGGGCGTTTAATACGCTGCTCAGCTTGGACGTGCCCGAGGCTGGCGTTGTGGCGGCTTCGGGCGGCAATCACGGTGCGGCGGCGGCGTATGCGGCACAAACGCTGGGATATCCGGCCAAGATTTTCGTGCCAGACCTTGCCGGACCATCCAAGATCGCCCTGATTGAACAGACGGGCGCGGATTTGACGGTGGTGCAAGGTGAATACGCAAACGCACTGAGCGAGGCCAGAGCGCATGAGGCTGCGACCGGGGCGATGCAAATCCACGCTTATGATGCCCCCGCAACCGTAGCAGGGCAGGGCACGTGTTTTGCCGAATGGGAGGCGCAGGGACTGCAGGCTGACACCATTTTGGTTGCAGTGGGCGGCGGTGGCCTGATTGGCGGGGCTTTGGGTTGGTTTGATGGCACGCGCAAGGTCGTAGCAGTCGAACCGGAAACCTCCTGCGCGCTGAACGCGGCGCTGCAGGCGGGTGAACCTGTGGATGTCTCGGTCTCGGGGATAGCAGCCAACGCGCTGGGCGCGCGGCGGATCGGAGGGATTTGTTTCGATCTTGCGCAAGGAATGACATCTGTTCTTGTCTCAGACGAGGCGATTGCAGCCGCGCAAAAGGCGCTGTGGCAGACCCATCGCATATTGGTCGAACCGGCCGGGGCGACTGCGTTGGCGGCTTTGACCTCAGGTGTTTATCAGCCTGAACCGGACGAACGCGTGGCGGTTCTGCTGTGCGGGGGAAATATTACCCCGGACCCGCTGATGGGGTGAATTATCGGCTTGTGGAAGGTGGTTAAGGATTTTATCGATAATCTATGACCACTACGATCGCCGACACAATTTACCAAAACCTTAGACAGAAGATTATCACGGGCGAATTGGTTGCCGGTGAAAAGCTGCGTCAGGATCACATCGCGCGGGCCTTTGAGACCAGCCATGTACCGGTGCGCGAGGCATTGCTGCGTCTGGAAGCGCACGGGTTGGCCCAAAGTGAGCCGCGCCGCGGTATGCGTGTTTCGGCGCTGGACCCGGCAGAAGTGCGCGAAGTGGTTGAAATGCGCGTTGCGCTGGAATCCCTGGCCTTGCAGCATTCGGTACAGAATATGACGCCTGGCGCGCTTAAAGAGGCGGATGATGCTCGGATCGCCTGTGATGCTGCGCAAACGATGCCCGAGTGGGAAGCGTGCAACCGTACCTTTCATCGCTCGATCCTGACGCCGTGCGGGTTGCCACGCCTGCTGCATGCGATTGATGACCTGCATATCGCCGGCGCGCGCCACCTGTTTGCCCATTGGCGCCCCAAGTGGGTACACCGTGCGGATGGTGACCACGCAGCCATCGTTCAGGCGCTCAAGCGCAAAGACGCGGCCACGGCGACGGCCATTCTGACGCGTCATATCCGCCGCGCAAGCTGATCACAGGTTAACCTAGCCGCAAATCGTACCTTCTGCGTCGCATTGCACCGCGAGGTGCAGTTGCGTATAGGCCAAACAAACGTGAACAGATTCTGCAGGGAGCCATCCGATGTCCAACGCGCAACTGGAAACCGCTATCGAAGCCGCCTGGGAGGCGCGCGACACCATTACGCCCGCCACCACCGGCGAACAACGCGAAGCGATCGAGGATACGCTGGCCGCACTGGACAGCGGCTCGCTGCGGGTTGCTGAAAAGCTGGAAAGCGGTGATTGGCATGTGAACCAGTGGGCCAAGAAAGCGGTTCTGCTGGGCTTTCGCATCAAGGACATGGAAATCCAGACCGGCGGTCCGCAAGACGGCGGCTGGTGGGACAAGGTGGACAGCAAGTTCGCTGGCTGGGGTGAAAACCAGTGGCGCGCAGCCGGTTTCCGCGCGGTGCCGAACTGTGTTGTGCGCAAATCGGCCTATGTCGCACCCGGTGTGGTTCTGATGCCGTCGTTTGTGAATCTGGGCGCCTATGTCGACGAAGGCACTATGGTCGACACTTGGGCCACCGTTGGTTCCTGTGCCCAGATCGGTAAGAACGTACACCTGTCAGGCGGTGTTGGCATCGGCGGCGTTCTGGAGCCGATGCAGGCTGGCCCGACCATCATCGAAGACAATTGCTTTATCGGCGCGCGCTCCGAAGTGGTCGAAGGCTGCATCGTGCGCGAAGGCTCGGTTTTGGGAATGGGCGTCTTTATCGGCAAATCCACCAAGATCGTGGATCGCGAAACCGGCGAAGTCACTTATGGCGAAGTTCCACCGTACTCGGTGGTTGTCGCGGGCTCGATGCCGTCCAAGAACAACGTCAACCTGTATTGCGCCGTGATCGTAAAGCGTGTGGACGAGAAAACCCGTTCGAAAACCGGGATTAACGAACTGCTGCGCGACTAAAGTAGGCGCGGGTATGAAACGGGGCTGTAGCGTATCTCGCTGCAGCCCTTTTTGTTTATCCTTTGACCGGATAGCGGTCGGGTTCCTCAAACACGTCGATCACGCGGCTTCCGGCTTTGATTTTCCCGCCGTGTTCAACACCAGACGGGATCGAATAACTGTCGCCGGGGCGATAGGTCTTAGTTTCTCCGCCGATTGTCAGTTCAACCTCGCCCTCGACCACCGTGCCCCATTGCGCCTTGTGTGAATGCGGTGGCAGTTCGAAGTCCTTGAGGAAGGTGAAGAACGCGACCAAACCCGCATCTGACCGGATGACGGCGGTTTGCACCACGTCCTCGGGGAATGGGACGGCGAGGCTTGGGAAGTCTGTGATGAAATCTGGGTAGGCCATGAAAATCCTTTGCAGTTTGAAATGGGTTTTCGCGGGTACTATGGACGTGCTGGGAGCTTCCCGCAATTCCCGGCTGCTTGACCACGGACAGACGCGCGGCTATGGCCCCCTGCATGGAAAAGCAAAAGAAACCGTCCCGTCAGCAAGTTTATACATTGCTCGTTCAGATTGGCCGCAAAGAGGGCGACGGCTTGCCCGAAGGCGCGACCGGAGCAGCGCTGATGTGTTTTGCTAGCGGCGTGGATGAGGCTGAAGCGGTGCGTGAAACCGTGGCGATCCTGAAACAGGCCGACACCGCGCCACTGGACGTCACCGGCTATGGAACTCTGGCCGAGCGTGAGGCGCAGGGGCACGACATCGACCCGGACGAACGCGACCTGATGCAGCGGGCCTTGGACGAAAACGCCGTTATCGTGGCGCAAATGACGCCGTTTTTCGGGGATGAAGAACCGGCTTAGTTCCGGACCCCGAACCATTTGCGGTAAATCTCGTCATAGGTGCCGTCTTCGCGCAGCGCCAACAGGGCCTGGTTCACGTCCTCGACCAATGGTGATCCGGTCGGGAACGCGATCCCGTAATTCTCTCGCAGAAAAACACCGCCAGTCATCGATGCGATCCGACGTCCTTCATGCGCCGCGTAATAGGACAGGATCGGCGCGTCAAAAACAACGGCGTCCAACTCCTTATCTTGGAATGCGGTCAGCACATCATCCAGGTTTTCATAACCGGAAAACTCGATCTCGCGTCGGTTCAGGAAGTTTGCGGCAGTCGAGTTCGAGATTGTGCCCACCTGTTTGCCATAAAGATCGTTGACCGAGTTCACGTTGCCGCTGATGGCATCCACGGTCATGACCGACGTGATCCGCGCGGTGAAGACAGATACGATGAACAAAGAGGACACAACCAGAACCACGCCCAGCAACCGTCCGAACGGAGTGCGCGGCATGCGTTCCTCGAACCCGCCGTTGACCACAAGATTCAGCGCCCACCAGAAAGACGGGAACCATGCCTCATTCAGCTTGCGGTCGAAATACGGCTGGGCCCGACGCTCAAACCCCCACATCAGCATCCCGCCGCCAAGCAGGATCGCAAAGGCTAGACCAATGGCAATGAACAGCTCGACAGACAGCAAAGCGTGTAGCAGCGAAGGTCTGCGGGCTGCATCCGATGGCACCATGATCTGCAGGCCGGCCTCAAATATGGGCTGACTGAAGTCCATCTGTGTTTCGCGCGCAGCCGTGATCGAAATATTGGCCACAGCCATGTCGGCTGTTCCGTTCTGCACGGCATCTAGCATGTCGCCGAACGCCTCGACCCGGTTGACTGAGTAATCCCAGTTCAGGGCCTCGGCCAGAGCCTGCAGTAGGTCCATGGAAAAACCAGTTTGGGCCCCGTCCTCGACATAGGAAAACGGGGGGCGGGTCACGGTTGTGACCGAAAGCGTCTGCGCCTGGCTTTGCTGTGCAAGAACGGCGAAAGTCAGGCAGATCCAAACGAGAAGCGCACGTATCATCGTCAATTCACCTGTTTCGCGGCCCTCTAACGCAGATTTGAAAGGCACGGCAAGGTGGCCGCTAGGTAAACCGCCATGTTTTATTGGGGTGTCAATTCGAGAGATGCGCGAAAAAGCGTTCAGAT
This sequence comes from Ruegeria sp. Alg231-54, assembly GCF_900143525.1. GTDB lineage: Bacteria > Pseudomonadota > Alphaproteobacteria > Rhodobacterales > Rhodobacteraceae > Ruegeria. The sequence goes on from NZ_FREZ01000009.1 coordinate 37,628, forward strand.
TCCCGTGGTCAGGGGTTGGCAATTGGTCCAATTCGTTGAATCTGTGCACGATCCTACGCATGAACGAACCAAAAGGGCCCAGAAATGACAGATCCGGTGAAATTGACGGCGGACCTGATCCGTTGCCCATCAGTCACACCTGAGGAAGGCGGCGCGCTTGTGTTGCTGGAGCAGGTATTGTCGGCGGCAGGCTTTGATTGCACCCGTGTGGACCGGGGTGATGTTAGCAATCTATATGCGCGCTGGGGGTCGAAAGCGCATCCGCGCAGCTTTGGATTCAACGGACATACCGATGTTGTACCGGTCGGAGATGAGGCGGCATGGTCGATGCCCCCGTTTGGTGCAGAAATCCGCGAAGGCGTGATGTACGGGCGCGGGACCACGGATATGAAATCCGGCGTGGCAGCCTTTGCGGCTGCAGCTGTGGACTTTGTGCGTGACACACCACCGGATGGGGCGATCATTCTTGCGATCACGGGCGACGAAGAGGGTGACGCCGTGGATGGCACAACGGCACTGCTTGATTACATGTCTGAGGTCGGGGAGCGCATGTCCGCCTGTTTGGTGGGCGAGCCGACCTGCCCCAACACAATGGGCGAGATGATGAAAATCGGGCGGCGTGGTTCGATGACCGCCTGGTTTACCGTGACCGGGGTACAGGGGCATTCGGCTTATCCGCATCGGGCCAAGAACCCTTTGCCGGCTATGGCGCGGTTGATGCATCAATTGGCCAGCCACGAACTGGACCAGGGATCGGACCATTTCGATGCCTCAACCCTGGCTGTTGTGAACATTGATACGGGCAACGCAGCTACCAACGTGATCCCGGCGCAATGTACCGGAGCCGTGAATATCCGCTTTAACGATCTGCACTCGGGCGCCAGCCTCAGTGAGTGGCTGGAGGCCGAAGCCAAAGCCGTGGCTGAAACCTACGATGTCGCGATCGACGTCCGGATCAAGATCTCAGGCGAGAGCTTTCTGACCCCGCCCGGCCCCCTGTCTGATCTGGTCGCGAAAGCGGTCGAGACCGAAACCGGTGTGCGCCCCGAGATGTCGACAACAGGTGGCACATCTGATGCGCGGTTTGTCAAAGACCATTGCCCAGTGGTTGAGTTCGGCCTTGTTGGCCGAACGATGCATCAGGTCGATGAATGCGTCGAGGTGGCGCAGATTGAACAGCTCAAGGCGATCTACACGCGTATCCTTCAGGACTATTTCGCCTGAACCATGCAGCGCACATTGGTCATCATGGTGAAAGAACCCCGCCCGGGTCGGGTCAAGACACGGCTGGGGCGCGACATCGGCATGGTTGGCGCGGCGTGGTGGTTCCGCCATCAGACACGCGCGCTGATCCGGCGATTGCGGGACCCACGCTGGCAGATAGTGCTTGCCGTCGCCCCGGATCGGGAAGGTCTGACCAGCCGCATCTGGCCCGTTGATCTGCCCCGCGCGGCGCAAGGGCGAGGTGATCTGGGCGACCGCATGGGACGCATGTTGCGCGGCATGCCGCAGGGACCGGTTTGTCTGATCGGCGCGGACATTCCTGGGATCACATCCCAGCATATTGCACGAGCCTTCAAGGAATTGGGACAGTCGGAATTTGTATTTGGCCCTGCGCCGGACGGTGGCTATTGGTTGGTAGGGGCTCAGCGGTACAAGGCGTTGCCGACAAGCCTGTTCCGTAATGTACGCTGGTCTACTGAAACTGCGCTGGCTGACACTCTGGCCTCAGTTCCGGGGTGCCGCGTAGGATTGCTGGACCATCTGCGGGACGTTGATACGGTGGCTGACCTGACGCCCTGAGCTTTTTGGTCATGACGCGGTCGCATACCCGTGATAGGCCGGAGATATGACTCGCATACCTACCAAGCAAGAGGTCCTCGATTGGATCTCGGCGAACCCCACCCTGACCTCGAAACGCGATATCGCCAAAGCCTTTGGTATCAAGGGCGCGGACCGGATCGATCTGAAACGCATCCTGAAAGAGCTAGAGGCCGAGGGGCATCTGGAAAAGCGCAAGCGCAGCTATCGCGACCCGGACCGCCTGCCACCGGTCAGCGTGCTGCAGGTGAAGGCTCCGAATGCGGATGGCGACCTGTTCGCGCGGCCTTTGGAATGGCATGGCGAAGGCGTCGAGCCGATCATTCTGCTCATCACCCGTGCCAGCGATCCTGCGCTGGGCGAGGGCGACCGCATTCTGGCCCGCCTCACGGTTGTGCATGAAGAAGACCACAATTACGAAGCACGCCTGATCCGACGTGTCGGGACGAACCCGCGCAAGATCGTGGGCATCTTTCGCAAAGGGGCGGAAGGCGGACGGATCGTGCCCATAGACAAAGCCGGTCAGACCGAATGGCTGGTTGCTGATGGGGCCGTATTGGGTGCCAAGGATGGAGAATTGGTCGAGGCTGAACAGGCTGGGCCAAAGAACCGAATGGGCCTGCCGCGCGCACGCATTGTGGAACGGCTGGGAGATCCATCGGCGCCCAAGGCTGTGTCACTGATTGCAATTCATCAGCACGGTATTCCGGATGATTTCCCTGACAAGGTGATTGCCGAAGCCGATAAGGCCAAACCGGTTGGTCTAAAAGGCCGCGAAGACCTGCGGGATATACCTTTGCTGACCATCGATCCGTCAGATGCGCGGGATCATGACGATGCCTGCTATGCCCATGCCGACGATGACCCCAAGAACCCTGGCGGGCATGTGATCTGGGTCGCCATCGCCGACGTTGCCGCCTATGTGCAGCCCGGTACGGCGCTGGATCGTGAGGCGCGCAAGCGTGGCAACTCCAGCTACTTCCCGGACCGGGTGGTGCCGATGCTGCCGGATCGCCTCTCTGGAGACCTGTGTTCGCTGCACGAAGGCGTTCCGCGCGCCTGTATCGCTGTTCGAATGCAGATCGATGCGGATGGAAACAAGATTGCTCATCGCTTTGTACGTGGTCTGATGCGCTCGGCCGCGTCGCTGCACTATGCCGAAGTTCAAGACGCTATCGACGGCAATCCAAACGACCGCACAGGGCCTTTGTTAGAGCCTGTGTTGAAGCCGCTATATGATGCCTATGCCGCGCTTAAGAAAGCGCGGGCAGAACGGCAACCGCTGGAATTGGACTTGCCCGAACGCAAGATCGTTCTCAGCGACGCGGGTGAGGTCCAAAGTGTGGCCTTCCGCGACCGCTTAGACGCGCACAAGCTGATTGAGGAATTCATGATCCTCGCCAACGTTGCCGCCGCCGAGACATTGATCGCCAAGCGGCGCCCGTTGCTGTTCCGTGTGCACGAGGAACCGGCGCAAGAAAAGCTAGAAAGCCTGCGGGAAACCGCGCAGGCAGCTGGTCTGAACCTGGCCAAGGGTCAGGTGCTGCAAACTCGGCACCTGAATGCATTGCTGAACGCTGCCGCCGGGACCGAGGATGCAGAGCTGATCAACCTTTCAACCCTACGCTCGATGGCACAGGCTTATTACAATTCGGAAAACTTTGGACACTTCGGTCTGGCGCTGCGGAACTATGCGCATTTCACTTCTCCCATTCGTCGTTATGCGGACTTGATCGTGCACCGCGCACTGATCACGGCGCATGGCTGGGGTGACGACGGGTTGACCGAGGATGAAATCGCGCGACTCGATGAAACGGCAACGCATATCTCGGACACCGAGCGCCGCTCGATGATGGCCGAGCGGGATACGACGGATCGCTATCTGGCCGCTTATCTGAGCGAGCGCGTGGGCAATGAGTTCAGCGGTCGTATCAGCGGCATTGCCCGGTTCGGCGCCTTTGTGAAGATGGATGAAACTGGCGCGGATGGTCTGGTGCCAGTCCGGTCACTGGGGCGCGAGTTTTTCCATTTCGACCGCGAAGCCGGCACGCTTATGGGATCGGACTCAGGGCTGATCATTGCCATCGGCCAGCGTGTCACCGTTCGCCTGACCGCGGCCACGCCCGTTACCGGGGGGCTCGAGCTGGAGCTGCTGTCCATCGATGACCAGGCCCTGCCGCGCGGAGGCGGGCCTGCTAAGCGGGGGGGTGCGCGGCGCAAGGCGGTCAGTACAAAGCGCAAGAAGGACAGGATCAAGCGCAAGGTCGAACGCAAACGCCGTCAAAGGTGATAGGTCAGCGCCCGTGCGATCAGCCAGCCATGCCGGGTTTTATCAATCTGATCCGGGTCATCAAACAGAATAGCCCGGTTGCCGTCCAACCGATCCTCGCCCGGGAAGGCAGTGGTGAAATCACCCATTAGTCGGCTCTGACAATGCACGAACAGCGCAAACGATGCCGCTTTGTGCCCGCCCAGCCGGATGGTCGACCCCTTGGGCGCCAGATAGGCGGGTTGACTCCAACGCAGAGCTTCATTCAATGGCTGAGCTTTAGGCAAAGTCCCAGCGGTTGAAAACACCAGCTCGCGCAAGACGAGGACACCTGAACGGGTGTCCTCGGGGAACGCTTCAAAGGCGGTCTGTACCGCAGGGTCGTTAAAAGGTGTCATGGCAGCGGTATTGCCTGCTCAATTCGGTCTACGTAGTCGTTGAGCAGCCTATCCTGTTTGATCCGCTGGGTCAGCGGGGTTTCCACCGGTGTTGCGCGCATTGCGGCCAACATGGGCCCAACGCTCATATCTGCTGATGTTGGCCGGTCGCCCAGAAGGTACGGCGATTGCCACAAATAAGCGGATATCGCTTCAAGGTCCCGCTCCAATCGATCCTGACGCTCAGCAGGTGAGAACCGGCCGACACCCTGAAACCCCAACCCCTGAACGACCTTTTTCCGAATAGAGTTTGATACAGGAGTTCTGATCAAAGCGGGAATGACCGAAAAGAAGGTCTTGCGCAGAATTGGCCAAACCTCGTCATTGGCCCATCTGTCCTGGACGACCTGAAAATAGATATGTTCTTCTGCCATGCGGATCAGCGTTCGCGCCTGCGCCCTTTGTATGTCGCTTAGCCCAGCGTCGAAGTTCGCGCCCTGCGCCTCAAGCCAATCGCGGATCAGGTCGCTATCGGGGACAAGACGCTCTGGCGTGCGCAGAACCGGCAGTTTCTGATGGGGCATCTTGCGGGGGTCCAACATATCGGACCGCTGCCAACGCTGGCCCGCATGTTCCAGCATGTATGCGGCCTTGACGCAAAAGGGGCTGGCGCTGAACAGGCCAAAGGCCGAAGGGTAAATCATAAGGGTCAACATCGGAGGCTCCAAATTCGGGATGCCCGAGGAATAGCTTTGCCTGATGACAGTTTCTGTCATCAGGTTTAGATTAATCTGCACTATGTCCCGAACCGCCCGCCTGTTCCAATTGATGCAAGCCTTGCGCTCTGGTCCTTCGCCGAAGACGTCGCAACAATTGGCGCAGGATCTGGGCGTCTCGCCGCGTACCGTTCATCGCGATATTGAATCGTTGCGCGGGCTTGGGGCGGTGATCGACGGTGAGGCCGGTTTTGGCTTTACCCTGATCGAAGACGCAACCCTGCCGCCGCTTGGGTTCACAGATGATGAGCTTGAAGCACTGGTTTTGGGGCTGCGAGAGGTTCAGGCCATTGGTGATCCTGGGTTGGCAGACGCCGCCAGCAATACGTTGCGCAAATTGCAGGGGCGATTGCCACAGCGCCAATCACACCGCCTGTCCCATGCAGTGCTGACAGCAACGCGCTTTGATCGCCCAGCCAAGCCCACCATCGCGGTGGCTGACTTGCGGCAGGCCACATGGAACGAACGCACGATCGAGTTTGCCTACACTGATGCCAAGGGCGATGGCACGCGCCGTAAGGTGAACCCGCTGAGTATCGTCTATATGGACCGCGCCAGCGTTTTGATTTCCTGGTGCCATCTGAGGCAGGATTTTCGCGTCTTTCGGCTGGACCGGATACGCGAAATGTCCGTGACAGGCGAAAGCTTTAGACCAAACCGCATCCCTTTGCTGCGCGAGGCACTTGCCGGAATTCGTGCGGAACACAAAGCAAGAGATCGCGAGGGGTCAAGCTGAACGCTTTGGAAAATGCAAATTCTGCGGTACTCTGAAGTCGAGCAGTAACCAGGAAAATTCGGAATGCGTAAATGCATAGGTGGCGTTATGACCGCCGCATTATGGGCATCCATTGTGCAGGCGGAATCTATAAATACTCTGGGCGGGTCACAGGCCATACAGCTGGCGTCAGCTGGCGTGGCGATATCGATCCGGCCAGTTTTACGACCCTCAGCTAAGGAGTACCGGGTGTCGACGGAAGGAAACGCGCGGTTTCAGGCGTGGCTTGGAGCATTTCGTGAACGGGCGTCCGAGCAGGGGATATCAGCCTCAACACTGGACAGGTCGCTGGCGGGTTTGACCTACGATAAGGACGTGATCAGGCGCGACCGCAACCAGGCAGAGTTTTCGAAACCCATTTGGGAGTATTTGGATTCTGCCGTCTCAGACACGCGCATCAGAAACGGCCGGGTGGGGTTGGAACGCCATAGCGACGCACTGATCCGCATCGAAGCCAAGTACGGCGTCGAAAAAGAGGTTGTGACAGCGATCTGGGGGCTTGAGACCTCGTTCGGGACCTATCGGGGCAGTGATCACACGATCCGATCACTGGCGACATTGGCGTTTGACGCAAGACGCGCGCAGTTTTTCGAAACCCAGTTAATCGCCGCATTGCAGATCATTCAGGCGGGCGACGTCAGCCCGCGCAATATGATGGGCAGCTGGGCCGGGGCGATGGGGCATACGCAATTCATGCCAACCTCGTTTCTGGACCATGCGGTTGATTTCGACGGGGACGGGCGGCGCGATATCTGGTCGGACGATCCAACCGATGCGCTGGCCTCGGCCGCCGCCTATCTGGCGCGGCATGGGTGGACCAAGGGGCAGCCGTGGGGCGTTGAGGTGACCCTGCCCGAAGGGTTCGACTATTCCACCGCACGGCGGGATCACACATTGATGCCCTCACAATGGGCCGCACGTGGTGTGGTGGCGGCGAACGGCGCCCAAATTTCGGATCACGGGCAAGCGGCGATCCTGTTACCGGCCGGAGGGCAGGGCGTGGCGCTGATGATCTTCGACAATTTCAAGGTGATTGAGAAATACAACGGTGCCGACGCCTATGTGATCGGGATAGGATACCTGTCTGACCGTCTGGCCGGACGGGGGTCGTTCCAGACCGAATGGCCGCGTGGTGACAGGGTGCTGAGTTTCACCGAGAAAAAGGAACTGCAATCCCGTCTGACCCAGGCTGGATTTGATACCCAAGGCGTCGACGGGCGCACAGGGCCAAACACGGTCAAAGCTGTTCGGGCGTATCAATTGGCGCAGGGGTTGCTGCCAGACGGATATGCCAGTCTGAACCTCTTGGAAGCGTTGCGGTGACAATGTAGGGGCGTTGATCTATTGCCTGGGTATGCGCCGCGGATACTTTCTCAGGTAATGGCTGTGCAACCTCCCGACTACCGGCACTCACTACGATAGACGGGAGGTGGACCCAGCAGTAGAGCGGGTCGCAACGCCGGTAGAGGTAATACAAATAACCGAGTCGCATTCGCATACTTGAATCTGAGTCACATCAAATCAAGATATTTATCGCGCGATAAATTTATTGTTGCCGCGCGATACATAATTACTTCTTTTTGTCGCTCGATTTGATTGAATCTAGTTGTGTTCAGCAATTGAGCTGGAGCGATTGACGGGCAATTGCGACTCAAAAATTGAAAAGGGGCGCATTTTTATGCACCCCTCAAACCTGAAAAGCAGCAATCTGGACTATGACGCTGCCTTCATCAGCCCCTGCGCGATGATCTCGGCCTGCGCCTCGTCCAGTGACTTGTGAATCCGCACGAACATCTCGTCGATCTCCGCAGGGGTCAGGACCAACGGGGGTGAGATGATCATCCGGTCACCCACATGGCGCATGATCAGGTTGTTGGCAAAGCAGCGGTCGCGGCAGATGTAGCCGACCGTACCGGGCTCGGACGCGAATTTGGCGCGGCTGGCCTTATCCGGCGTCAGAGCGATTGAGGCCATCATGCCGACGATCTTGGCCTCACCGACCAATGGATGATCAGCCAGGGCCCCCCATTTCTCTTTCAGATAGGGGGCGGCCACGTCGCGGACGTGGTCGACGATGCCTTCTTCTTCGAGGATGCGCAGGTTCTCCAATGCGACTGCCGCCGCAACCGGGTGGCCGGAATAGGTATAGCCGTGATTGAACTCGGTGCCGCCGATCACCTCGGCAATCTCGTCATTCACGATGGATCCGCCGATGGGCGCGTAACCCGAGCTGAGTCCCTTGGCGATCGTCATGATATGCGGTTTGATGCCAACGGTTTCGGACCCGAACCAGTTACCTGTGCGTCCAAAGCCACAGATCACCTCATCGGCGATCAACAGGATATCGTATTTGTCACAAATGCGCTGAACCTCGGGCCAATAGGTGTCAGGCGCGACAATCACACCGCCGGCACCCTGCACGGGTTCCGCGATAAAGGCGGCGACGCGGTCTTCGCCCAGTTCCAGAATGGCTTCTTCCAGTTCACGCGCGCGGGCTAGGCCAAACTCTTCCGGCGCCATGTCGCCACCTTCTGCCCACCAGTTCGGCTGGTTGATGTGGTGGATGTTCGGGATCGGGATGCCGCCCTGCGCATGCATGCCCGCCATACCGCCCAGCGAGGCCGAACCAACGGAGGACCCGTGATAGGCATTGTGGCGGCTGATGATGATGTTTTTGTCCGGCTGACCTTTCTCAGCCCAATAGGTGCGCACCAGGCGAATGTTGGTGTCATTTGCCTCGGACCCACCGGCCGCGAAGAACACGTGATTCAGATCCCCCGGCGCGAGTTCTGCGATCTTGGCTGCCAAAGCGATGGCCGGAATATGGGTCGTTTTGAAGAACGTGTTGTAATAAGGCAGTTCACGCATCTGACGGGCAGCAACCTCGGCCAGTTCATCGCGACCGTAACCGATATTGACGCACCAAAGACCGGCCATGGCGTCCAGAATCTCTTCGCCTTCGCTATCGGTCAGGTACACGCCTTTGGCACGAGTGATGACGCGCGCACCTTCCTCGCCCAATGATCCGTTGGCCGAAAACGGGTGCATATGATGCGCCGCATCCAGCGCCTGCAATTCGGCGGTCGGCATGTGATTGGTGATGGTCGACATCAGAGAATCTCCTGCAAAAGGCGGTTACCCGTCACAATATGATCAAATTTTTTCGTGTCAATCGAATCGACCTGAATCAGGCGGAGATCAAAGCGTCCGACATCAATTCCATACCCTGCTCAATGTCCTGAGCGGTTGCTTTCGCGACCTTTTCCGCATCTTTCGCCCGCAAGCTTGCGATGATGTCCTTGTGCCGATCCGGCAGGCTATGTGTTCCGAACCGTCCGCAGACAACGCGTAGTGAGGGACCGAACCGCAGCCAAAGCCGCTCGGCCAGATCGTTGAGAATCGGGGCATCCGCATGCGCGTAGAGCGTTTCATGAAAATGGTGGTTCAAACGCAAGTAACCACTGACGTCGCCGTCTGTGATGGTCTGATCCAATCGCTGATCAAGCTTTTCGAGCTGATCGATATCAGCAGGTTCTAGATTCGCGGTTGCCCGTCTGGAAAGCTCTGATTCTATTGATATTCTGGCAAAAATCATCTGCTCAACATCGGTGCCCGACAACAAAGGCACGCTGACGCGCCGATTGCCCTGAAACACCAGTGCGCCGTCCGAAATCAGCCGCCGGATCGCCTCGCGGACGGGGGTCATTCCAACCCCGAGCGATTCGGTCAAACCCTGTATCGTGACGGGTTGTCCCGGGACCAGATCACCGTACATGATCTGCGATCTCAGGGTTTGGTACACCTGTTCATGCGCTGGTCTTTTGCCCTCATCCACCTTCGAGCCGGATGCTTTATTTTTGATCAAATCCAAGTGGTTTACCCTGTTTCGCGTGGTGTCGACTTGCCAGACGCCTGACCTCGTGAAACCATACGATGGATCGGGGGAAAACGCAAAACTTGATCAAATCAAAAAAAACGGGAGAATACCCGTACACTTGCAGGGAGAGAAATATGTCAATCAAAACGCTGACGATGACAGCGATTGTCGCGCTGGGGACTTCGGCGGCTTTTGCCGAAGAGGTGCGCGTCTATAACTGGTCCGACTATATCGACGAGGATCTACTGAAAAAATTCGAAGAAGAGACAGGGCTGACCCTGATCTACGACGTGTTTGACAGCAATGAGGTTCTGGAAACCAAGATGCTTGCCGGTGGATCAGGCTATGATGTGGTTGTGCCGTCGGGCACGTTTCTACAGCGTCAGATTCAGGCTGGCGCCTTTCAGGAACTGGACGAAGCAAAGCTTTCGAATTCAGGAAACCTATGGGACGTGATTCAGGAACGTACCGCTGGCTATGACCCGAACAACGCCTATTCGATCAACTACATGTGGGGGACGACCGGCCTCGGCGTTAACGTTGGTAAGGTTAAGGAAGTGCTGGGCGACGACGTTGCTCTGGACAGCATGGACTTGGTTCTGAAACCAGAGAATATGGAAAAGCTGGCCTCGTGCGGCGTCCATTTCCTGGACGCTCCGGCCGAGATTATTCCGATGGTGCTGCAGTACATCGGTGAAGATCCGGACAGCCATGACACCGATGTGATCGGTAAAGCCGAAGAAGTTCTGGCTGGCGTTCGCCCGCATATCCAGAAATTCCACAGCTCGGAATACATCAACGCGCTGGCAAATGGCGATATCTGCGTAGCTGTCGGTTGGTCAGGTGACATCCTGCAAGCGCGGGATCGCGCGGCCGAGGCCGAAAATGGTGTGGAAATTGAATACCACCCCTTCGCTGAAGGTTCGCTGATGTGGTTCGACCAGATGGCTATTCCAGCGGATGCTCCGAACCCGGAAGGCGCACACCAGTTCTTGAACTTCATTCTGGACGCCAACAACATGGCTGCCGCATCGAACTATGTGTACTATGCCAATGGCAACAAGGCTTCTCAGGAGTTCCTTGAGGAAGACGTGATTGGTGATCAGGCAATCTATCCGAGTGATGCCACGATGCAGAATCTCTACATCACGACGCCTTATCCGGTCAAAACACAGCGGAGCGTGACCCGCCTGTGGACAAAAATCAAATCGGGCACCTGAACCGAAGTATCTGAGCAAGGCGGCCCGACCGCCTTGCCCTTTCAATCAGACCGTCGAACGGGGGCCGCCTTGAACACAAACGTCTTTGCGCCGTGGGAAGATCCACAGGCGAAACCATTGATCCAATTCCAGAATGTGACCAAACGTTTTGGCGGATTCACGGCGATCGACAACCTGTCACTGGACATATTCGAACAGGAATTCTTTGCTTTGCTCGGTCCATCCGGCTGCGGCAAGACGACCATGATGAGGATGCTGGCAGGGTTTGAAAAGCCTACCGATGGGCACATCATGCTGGGCGGGCAGGACATCGACCCGATCCCGCCAAACAAGCGGGCTGTGAACATGATGTTCCAGTCTTATGCGCTGTTTCCTCACCTCAGCATTTGGGAAAACATCGCCTTCGGTTTGCGCCGGGACAACATGCCCAAGCGGGATCTAGAAGACCGCGTGGAAGAGATGTTGCGCTTGACCCGGCTTGAGCAATTCGCCCGCCGTAAACCGCACCAGATTTCTGGTGGCCAACGGCAGAGGGTCGCGCTGGCACGGTCACTGGCAAAAGCGCCAAAACTGCTGTTGCTGGACGAACCCTTGGGTGCGCTGGACAAAAAACTGCGGCAGGACACCCAGTTCGAGCTGATGGACATTCAGGAAAAGACCGGCACCACCTTTGTGATCGTGACCCATGATCAGGAAGAGGCGATGACTGTCGCCAGCCGCGTCGCCGTGATGGATCAGGGCAAGCTGATGCAGGTATCGACGCCGGACAGGATCTATGAAAACCCGAACTCGGTCTATGTCGCGGATTTCATAGGTGACGTGAATATCATCGAAGGCCGCGCGACCGCGAACGGCGATGAAGCCTATCAGATCGACTGGGCCGAAGGACAATCGCCGCTAACCGCAACTTCTTCGACAGGATTCTCGAACGGGCAAAGCTGCCATCTTGCGATCCGCCCCGAAAAGGTGACGATATCGGCCGATCGCCCGGCGGATGCCATCAACGCGGTTCAGGGCAAGGTGCTTGACATTGCCTATCTGGGCAATTTGTCCACCTATTACGTGGAGCTGCCAAATGGCACGATCATCAAGGCGCAATCGGCCAACACGCGCCGAATCTCGCGCCGCTCGTTTACATGGGAAGACCCGGTCTGGCTGTCGTGGACGGCAACGGCTGCGGTTTTGCTGGCAAACTGATGCGCCGCGCCCTTCTGATCGCTGTTCCTTATGTCTGGCTGCTGGCCCTGTTTCTGATACCGTTTTTTATCGTTCTGAAGATTTCGCTGTCGGATGTCGAACTGGCGATCCCGCCATATACGCCGACACTGGATCTGTCGCAGGGTTGGTCTGGGATAACCGACTTTTTCAGCCAGTTGGATTTCGAAAACTTCGTCTGGCTGACCGAAGATGACCTTTACTGGAAAGCCTACCTGTCCAGCGTCAAGATCGCTCTGATCTCCACGGTTCTGACGTTGCTGGTGGGTTATCCGATTGCCTATGGAATGGCCCGCGCGCCAGCCGAATGGCGTCCGACACTGATGATGCTGGTGATACTGCCGTTCTGGACCTCGTTCCTGATCCGCGTTTACGCGTGGATGGGAATTCTCAGCAATGAAGGCTATCTGAACCAGATTCTGTTGTGGCTGGGTATCATTTCGACCCCGCTGACCATTTTGAACACCAACACTGCCGTCTACATCGGTATCGTCTACACCTATTTGCCCTTCATGATCCTGCCGATTTATTCATCGTTGGAGCGCATGGATGAATCCCTGATCGAAGCAGCCGAAGATCTGGGCTGTTCCCGTCTGAAGGCGTTCTGGCTGGTGACTATACCGCTGTCGCGCCCCGGCATCATTGCCGGCTGTTTTCTGGTGATGATCCCGGTGATCGGTGAATTCGTGATCCCGTCGCTGTTGGGCGGATCCAGCACGCTAATGATCGGCAAGGTGCTGTGGGAAGAGTTCTTCTCAAATCGCGATTGGCCGGTGGCCAGTGCCGTTGCCGTTGTGTTGTTGCTGATCCTTGTGATCCCGATTGTGCTGTTCCAGCGCAACCAGCAGAAACAGACGGAGGCCGAGCAATGAACAGGCTAAGTTGGTTCAACGCGGTGTCTCTGACACTGGGCTTTGCGTTCCTCTACATCCCGATGGTCATCCTGATCATCTTCAGCTTCAACGAAAGCAAGCTGGTCACAGTATGGGCTGGGTTCTCGACCAAATGGTACGGTGAGCTTGCCCAGAACGAGGCATTTCTGAACGCGGCCTGGGTGACAATACGGGTTGCGGTGTTCTCATCCACATTGGCCACGGTTCTTGGCACCGCTGCCGCATATGTTCTGGTCCGTGGCGGGCGGTTTTTTGGCAGGACACTGTTTTCCGGAATGATTTACGCGCCTCTGGTAATGCCCGAAGTGATCACCGGCCTGTCGTTGCTGCTGCTGTTTATCGGCATTGGGCTGGACAGGGGCATTCTGACCATCGTTCTGGCCCACACAACCTTTTCGATGTGCTTTGTGTCGGTCGTCGTGTCCTCGCGCCTTGTGACATTTGACAAGTCGCTGGAAGAGGCTGCTTTGGATCTGGGATGTTCGCCAGCGCAGGCGTTCCGTCTTGTGACACTGCCGATCATTGCGCCCGCGGTGATTTCAGGCTGGCTGCTGGCTTTTACCCTATCGCTGGACGATCTGGTTATCGCGTCCTTTACCTCGGGCCCGTCGGCGACAACGCTGCCGATCAAGATATTCTCGGCCGTGCGTCTGGGCGTCAGCCCCGAGATCAACGCGCTGTCTACCATCATGATTGCAGTCGTCACGGTTGGCGTCATCACCGCCTCGCTGGTGACGAAACGCGCAATGGTTCGGCAAAAGCAGGATGAACTTGCCGCGGCGCGCACCGAATGAAACGTCTTTTTCCGGACTACACCTATGGGCCAGGACCCCGTCAGAACTGCTGGTGGGATCAGACAATTTCGGCACCTGATTGGCCGACCCATAAAGGTGATCTGAACGTTGACGTCGCAATCGTCGGCGGCGGCTTCACGGGGCTTTCGGCAGCCCTGCATCTGGCCGAGGCAGGTGTGAAAGTTGCGGTTCTTGAGGCCGCAACCCCGGGGTGGGGTGCCTCGGGCCGGAATGGCGGATTTTGCTGTCTCGGAGGGTCCAAGCTGAGCCATGCGGCTTTGGTCCGTGGGTTTGGTGCTGAGGCTGCGCAGTCTTACGAACAAGCGGAAGAAGACGCTGTTCTGCTTGTCGCAGATTTGCTGGAACAGCATCAGATCGACGCCGATACCCATTCGAAAGGGGAGACCCAACTGGCCCATTCGGCACGGGCGATGGAAAAGCTACGTCGTAACGCAGAAGCATCAGGTGTCTTGCACGGTTCTGATGACTTGCAGCGCCTGGGCCTGGGCGGTTCCTTTCATGGTGCATATACAAATCCGGTTGGTTTCGCTCTTAACCCTCGAAAGTATCTGTTTGGCTTGGCAGGCGTTGTCCAGGCGCGGGGCGTACAGGTTTTCCAGAAATCGCCGGTTGAAACCATCAGGAAAACTCAGGCCGGGTTCGATATTGAATCTGGATCAGGTCACATCCGCGCCACGAACGTGCTGATTTGCACGAACGGGTACTCCAGCGAGGATATGCCGCCCTGGTTGTCGGGACGCTACATGCCCACGCAATCCACGGTTCTGGTGACCCGGCCCCTGACAGACGCTGAGTTGCAAGCGCAGGGGTGGACCTCGGAGCAGATGTGTTATGACACCCGAAACCTGCTGCACTATTTCCGCCTGATGCCTGATCGGAGATTCCTGTTCGGTATGCGCGGAGGGTTGCAGTCGTCCCCTCGGGCCGAGGCCGCCATTCGCCGGACAATGCGCCGGGACTTTCAGGTCATGTTTCCGGAATGGAAAGATGTAGATGTGGCCCATATGTGGTCCGGAATGGTGTGCCTGTCGCGCAAGCTGACGCCTTATGTCGGGCCAGTTCCCGATCAACCCGGAATGTTTGCTGCCTTTGCCTATCACGGGAATGGCGTCGCCATGGGGACGTATTGCGGACGCGCCCTTGCCCGCGTGGTTTTGGATAAACAGACCGAGTTGCCCGCGCCGATTGCACAGCTGCCGGGTCGGTTTCCCCTTGGGTTCTGGCGGCGCGCCCTGATGCCGCCCGCCTATGCTGCGATGGCAATCGCGGATCGGTTATCGCTCTAAAGCGCGGCGATTTCCAGTTCGAGCGTTTGGGCATAATCCGCAGCCCCGTTTTCGATGCGCCACAAACAGTAGGCAGCCATGCGCCATGCAAACCACGGGCGCAAATCCCGGTATCGCGCGACAGTTTCATGGTGACCATATGCTGCCAGAAACCGCTCTTCCTCGGTCACGCTCAGGGGTGCGCCGCGGTAAAGCCGTTGCATGGCCGGGGACAGGAACATCGCAATGTCCTCGCACGGATCGCCCCAAGCCGGGCACTGCCAGTCGATCAGGGTTATGCCGGTTGGCGCGACAAGGATGTTTCCGGCCACGGTATCGCCATGGATCAGGCATGTGTGTGCGGTCGCGGGCACATGGCCTTTTGGGCGCAGCTGCGCGAGTCGTGCGCGTGTATCAGAGGTGCAAACGCTGAGAATACGTTCGGCATGTTCAGCCAGATCCCTGCTGCCATTGCAGCCATCCGGCGCTTGGACCGAAACATCAAGCCTATGCAATTCACGCAGCAAACCGGCGACACTCTCAGGCCCTTCTTGCCACGGTGATCCGGGGGCGTGATCGTAGAACACCCAATGGCCTGTATCATGTGTTCCGGTCGCACGCAGGCGGGGAACAAATCCGGTGGGCTCAAGGGCGCGCAAACATAGCGCTTCGAGTTCCGGGTCATTGCGAAACAGCGGATTGCGCGGTGTTGCGCGATACAGCTTCAGAACCTTGTCACCGCTGCCACCCAGTACTTTCCAGACCTGATTTGTTCGCCCGCCATACAACGTTTGAAACTCTGCGCCGGGCTGAACAAGGCCACGGGCTCGCAGATCGTCGATCAGATCAGAAGGAGGGTGGGTTGGGGCAGGCAGGAGTTTCACCAATGCAGTTAGCGAGTCGAATCTGCCAAGGTGTGAACTGTCCTGCCCGGCAGATCAAGTTCCGGCTCTGACCCCGGTTACCGTCGTGGCAGCGACAACCTGCCCGCTTTCGAGGGTCAGCATAACCTGATTGTCCGTAACCTGAGCTTCGACAACTTCACCATAGGTCTCTGCCAGCTGTGTCGATAACAGTTCGTCACCATCATAACGTTCCAGTGTGGCCGAGTAACTTCCCGCCGCCAGAGGCTGCCCATCGCTTCCCTGACCAGTCCAAACAGTTTTATTGTCGGTCGTGGAAACAGCCACACGATCGACAACGGCTCCGTCACTGTCGCGGATGACCATGACCGCCTTGTCAGCCTCGGGTGCAGGTGTGGCAAACAGCGTCACAGGCTCGCCCTCATATTGGAAAGCCGCGGGCGCTCGAACGTCCATCCCGATCCATTTGCCGAGTTTATCCAGATTTGCACCACCCAGCGCCTGTCCAAGTGTCGCTAACAAATTATTTGTCTGAACCTGTTGTTCGACCATCGAGAATTGCGCCAGTTGCGATGCATATTCTGAGGCATCCAATGGTTTCAAAGGATCCTGATTCTGGGCCTGTACGGTCAGCATTGTCAGGAATGTCTCAAAGTCTGATGCCAGACCTGTTTGCTTTGGTGCGTCTTGGGTTTGTGCTGTGGCTGACGGTTGGGCGTTGGGTTGGGTCGGGGTAATCAATTTCACAACCTCATGTCGATGCGGCCAACGGGGCCGGTTTTGGGAATGGGTGACGCGTTTGAAGAGGAACCGGTGTGTTGCGCGGTCTCAGCGGGCGATCCTTCCTGATGGCCGGCCTGGTTCTGGTCGGCGGGTGAGGCATAGAACGATCTGAACGTGTGTTGGAAACTCAACACTCAGTGCTTTGAAACATTGCAAACCGATCGCGTAAATCAAGCGTTCAGAACGGCATCCGCGGAAGTTCTGAGAGCATATGACTCGACCGGTTGCGACACGTTATGCAGCTTGACGTCGCCAAGCGGCAGAGCGTTGGCGCAGGCGGGCAAAATATCGGCAGACACGACAATCCTGTGGTTTTTGGTTTTTCCGTATTCACCCAGACGCGCAGCGATGTTTGCGGCTTGTCCGATCACGGTAAAGTCCAGCCGTTCACGCGAGCCGACATTGCCGTAGGTTACGCGCCCATAGGCAACACCAATGGAGCAATCGCAATGTGCATCTGACCCTGACTGGCGCAACTCTCCCAGTTTTTCGACGATATCGATGGCGCTGCGCTGGGCATTATCGCGGGCGGCTTTTGCATCCTCGCCTGCCGGAAACACGGCAAGGACAGCGTCGCCTATGAACTTTAGGACCTCGCCGCCATTTTCATGCACGATGCCAGAAACGGTTTCGAAAAAGTCGTTCAACAGATTGATATACGCCTCGCGCCCAAGCTGTTCCTCAAGACTGGTCGAATTGCGGAGGTCGCAGAACATGATGGCAGCATCAATTTCATCGCCGTCACCGCGCCGGATTTCACCCCCAAGTACGCGCGCACCCGATCGTTTTCCGACATAGGTTTCCAGCAGGACCTGCGCGTTTTCGCGCTGCATGAAAACCTCATAGAACCGGGCGATGACCAGCGAACATTCGAACACCAGCCCAAGGTTTTCGGTCGTGAAACCGTCCGGGTGATCACAGGTCAGGGTCAGAACGTTGGTCCGCCCATCCGAGAACGGCAACGGCATGGCGACATAGTCGGTTGCCCCCTTTTCCCGCAGGTCTTCCATGATCGGAAAGCTGTTGTGGGGGTTTTCCGCGTTCAGCCGCTGACGCACACCGCCCAGCCCGTTCGACACATGGCGCAACGGACTGTTGATGTATGCCGGGTGGTCGTGGATTTCATAGGTCGGAACATTGGTCGAGATCTCAGCCTCGCCCTTTTCCCAGATATAGTGTTTGCCGGCGATCAGAGGGTGCAGGGACCATGTCAGAATGCTGAGGCGTTGAATGGCAATCCCGTGTTCCAGCATTTTCTCGGCCAGCGCTTTGGTGAACGCCTCAGGCGTGTTGTTTGCGGACGCCCCACGCATCAGCCAATCGATCAAAGGGCCGCTGATATTGCCGTCTTGGGGTTCCCGCAGTTGGTTGTCGCCCAAATCGATCCGGGAATAAGCATTGGGTAAAAACCCGATATGCCCCTGAATGGCGGCGCTTTCGGGGAGAGCTTCTTCGTAGGCCCAAACGGAATTGGCAAGCCGTTCGCCGCCAAGAATGACGTCGTGATAGGTTGCGGTGCCCTTGAAGGGGCAAAAAGTCTGCAACTCGGTTTCGTCGCTGAGATCCACCAGCACGTCTTCGCGCGGAATGTAGATCGTCGGCGGCAGCCGTGTTTCGTACATGACTTTGGCGTTGCTGCTTTCGGCTAAAAGGGTCTGGTCCCGGTAAATCGCAATCTTACCATCTAACCGTTCGACCGAGATTCCATAGCCTTTTGGTCTTGCTGTGGCGTGGACGTTCATCTTCATCCTCCCTGGCGCGGGGTCCCTATAGGATGGGCCTTGTGAAGAGGTTTTCCAAGGGGCAGCCTCGGCATTTTTCTGCACGATAGCTGTGCGGTCCTAGTGGATCAGACCATCTGGATCACGTCCTTTTCGATGGACAACATATAACCTTTCTTGGCGATGTTCTTGACCAGCAATTCGCTGACCATCTGATTACCCAAGGCGTCACGCAGCCGTTTTATCCGCGTAGCGCCAGCGGCTTCGTCACAATCGGCAGCGCTTTTGCCCGAAATCACTGCTTCGATCTGAACGCCGGACAGGACCTCGTCATCCAGTCGGGATTCGGCAAGGACTGACAGGGTCTCCATCGCAGCTGGGGTCAGTTTGAAGTCCATATTATTCAGATATACGGTGTTTTCCTCGCGACTGATCAGCAGCGACGTGACCTGAATACCCGTGCGCTCGATCTGCGCCATCCGGCGGTTCAGCATCACCAGCATCACCAAAAAGACCAGCGCCGTCACAAGCATGGCGCTGGCAAAGACCAGCAATACGAAAATCACCATCCGATAGCTGGACAGGGTATCGGCAAAGGCGGTGCCGGACTGGGCCAGAATCTCAAGCAGCCGGATTTCCGTCTGCGACGTCAGGTCGCTTTCGACAAACAACCGCTCCACTCGCGCGTTGAAGGCGTTGGCGTCTGGCAGGGTCCAGAACAGGAAGACGGCGGCGGTTATCAGGATCAGGACGATTGCCGCTATACCTGCGCCGACCAATCGTGTGCCTGACCGCCTGGCCTCAGTAACGGAGATAGAATTGTCCGGCATTGGCCTTCCTTTTATCCAACCCTTCTGGCCCAAAGACAGACATGACATTCAACAATGTCCAGCCCGACGCACTAAGGCGTTTTGAGGCTTCTTGCTGAGCCTGTCCTTTGTCACAGGCCGAAACCTGCATCACGCCGTAATGCAGCCGCAGTGGATTGTCCTGCTTGGCCTTGTAGTCCGCATAGCACTCCGCCGACGCGGCGGTACCAAGCGATATCAGGGCCGCAACGGCCAGAGAAGAGAGGATCGGTTTCATAGGCTGCATCCTGCGCATGGGTTTGCACGATATTCAATAACCTAAGGGGTTTGAGGGGCGTGATATCGGATAACAACCGCCCGTTATTGCTTGTCCGAAGGGTGCGGACCCAGTGTTGGGGCATCACGTTTGCGGTCTGTGCCGGATCGCCCCGAAACACCAGGAAGGACACGCATCATGCACCGGAAGTTCATCGCTTTTATCGTTGCCACCGCTATCACCATCACCGGCGTCTCAGCCTCGCAGGCGCGGGCGGCGGATGCCAAGGACATCCTTGGCGGGCTTGCTGCCATCGCGATCATCGGTGCCGGGGTCCACTACTATAACAAGGAAAAACGCAAGGACCGGACGACGCGTCATCAGACCTACACGCCTCAGCCTTATGCGGCCCAGCCCAGTTACCCAGTGCGCCCCTTGCCGCAACACGTCGCGCGGTATGATCTGCCGCAGAAATGCCTGCGCAAGTATAGCGCCTATTCGAACAATCACCCGCTTCTGGCTCCGAAATGCCTCAAGAAGCATTACAAACATGCCAATAGCCTGCCGCAAGAGTGCAAGGTCGGTTTCTGGAACGGCAATAAGGTGAACCGGGCATATGAACCCGCATGCCTGCGCCAGAAGGGATACCGCGTCGTTTACAAGTAATCACTTTCGAGCAGGAGCGGTGCCACAGAAGCGCCGCGCAGGAGAGGGTGGCACAAGCCGCCCTCTCTTTTTGTCTTGCGGTGGGGCGCGAAACGCGGTTTTCGGTTGGTATGACAACGCCAGATTATTCGATTGAACAGGCGGCAGTGGCGCAAGGGTATCTGCGCATTGCCGGTGTGGATGAAGTGGGCCGTGGGCCATTGGCCGGGCCAGTGGTTGCTGCCGCCGTGATCCTGAACCCCGAAGATATTCCCGAGGGGCTGAACGATTCCAAGAAACTGACGGCGAAACGACGGGCTGTTTTGGATATCGCGGTACGTGACCGGGCTGAATTTGCGATAGCTGAAGCCTCAGTTGCCGAGATTGACGAACACAACATCTTGCGTGCCTCGCATCTGGCGATGGAACGTGCGGTTGCGGCCTTGGATCCGCCGCCTGACTATCTGCTGATCGACGGAAACATGATCCCGCGGGGTTTGACGATCCCGGCGCAGGCGGTGGTCAAAGGGGATGCGCATTCCGTGTCGATTGCAGCGGGTTCGATCATTGCCAAAAACTGGCGCGATCAACTGATGGTGGATTTGGCGCAACAGCATCCCGGCTATGGATGGGAGAAGAACGCAGGCTATCCGTCAAAACAACACAGGGAAGCGCTACAAAAACTTGGTGTGACCCCACATCATAGGCGTTCGTTCAAGCCGGTACACAATATCTTGTATCAAGAGTAAATCGTAAGCCGCTGATTCAAAAAAGAAATTGACGGGGAATCGACTTTGACTCATCCTTGTCTCAACCAAATGAGCGCAAAAGCGCCGTGGAACTTGAGGCAGAGATATGACAACGACAACCAAAAAGGGCGCAACAGCGCTCCCTTTAAACACGATTCTATCCGGGGACTGCATCGATGTGATGAACAGTCTGCCTGCGGAGTCGGTTGACCTGATTTTCGCGGATCCGCCGTATAATCTGCAGCTCAAAGGCCAGTTGCACCGCCCCGATAACAGCCAGGTTGATGCGGTCGACGATCACTGGGATCAGTTTTCAAGCTTTGGTGTTTATGACCAGTTCACCCGCGAATGGCTAAAAGCGGCGCATCGTCTGCTCAAGCCCAATGGCGCGATTTGGGTGATTGGGTCCTACCACAACATCTTCCGCGTCGGTACAGCCCTGCAGGACGCCGGATACTGGATTCTGAACGACGTTGTCTGGCGCAAATCGAACCCGATGCCGAATTTCCGCGGCAAGCGGTTTACCAACGCGCATGAGACGATGATCTGGGCCTCTAAGCGCGAAGGCGCGAAATACACGTTCAATTACGAAGCCCTGAAAGCGCTGAACGAAGGCGTGCAGATGCGCAGCGATTGGGTTCTGCCGATCTGCACCGGACATGAGCGCCTAAAGGATGAAAACGGCGACAAGGCGCACCCGACACAAAAGCCGGAATCCTTGTTGCACCGCGTCCTGATCGGTTCGACCAACCCGGGCGATGTTATTCTGGATCCGTTCTTTGGCACGGGTACCACTGGTGCCGTCGCCAAGATGCTGGGCCGCGAATTCATCGGGATCGAACGCGAGGAAAGCTATCGCAAGGTCGCCGAGAAGCGGATTTCCAAAGTCCGCAAGTTCGACCGCGAAGCGCTGGAAGTCAGCGCCAGCAAGCGCGCTGAACCGCGCGTGCCCTTCGGTCAGCTGGTCGAACGCGGCATGCTGCGCCCGGGTGAAGAGCTTTATTCGATGAACCAACGCCACAAGGCCAAGGTTCGGGCTGACGGAACGCTGGTGGGCGACAACGTCAAAGGTTCGATCCACCAGGTCGGCGCGCATCTGGAAAACGCGCCCTCTTGCAATGGCTGGACTTACTGGTGCTTTAAACGCGATGGCAAAACGGTGCCGATCGACGTTTTGCGTCAGCAGATCCGGGCCGAGATGCACAACTGATTTCAAGAATACCGCCGGTGCCTGTGGCCTGACACAAGGCACTACGCCTTGCCCCGCCGATCTCGGCGGGGTCTTTTGTTTTATTCTTCATTCAGTTCCGATATGAGATTCCTTGTCCTGCTGCTCACGGAAGGAACCATGGCAATGTCGGATACCACAGCCAGCGAAACCCGATTTGGGCGGTTTTTTGTGACACAGCCAGACAAGTATGATCTGGACAACAAGTACACCGAGGCAGCGCTGGAACGGCATAAGCGCGAAGGGTTGGAACTGGCCGTTCGTGCCCGCTGGGTGGCGATGGGCTTTACCGGCATTTTGTTGATCTACCTGAACCCCCATTGGGACGTTCTGTGGTATCACTTCATCCTGTTATTGATTTGCGCCAATGGTTGGTTGATCCGGCGGGCAGGCAGCGTGGGCCAGTCACGAGTCGAGCTTTTGCTGATCTTCGTCGACTTGCTGATCATGACTTTGGGGATGATCGTGCCGAACCCGTTCAGCGATGATGTTCGACCGCTGGCAATGCAATACCGGTTCGATAACTTCCAGTATTTCTTCATCATTCTGGCAGCGGGAACTCTGGCCTATTCGTGGCGCACGGTCGTGGCTATCGGCACGTGGACGGCGACGATGTGGACAGTGGGCTGGATCATCGCCTGGTGGGTGGCTACGCCAATTCCGGGCATCAGTGAGCGCGTGTACGAGGCATTGGCCGGATATCCGGATGTTGCGGAACTTCTGGATCCCAACAGCTTTATGGTCCCTCAGCGTATTCAGCAGGTGATCGTATTCCTGATGGTTGCGGTTACGCTTGGTATCTCGATGCGGCGGCTCAATCGATTGTTGATGACAAATGCCGGGCTTGAAAGGGAGCGTGCAAACCTGTCGCGATATTTCTCTCCGAACGTCGTGGACGAACTCAGCCAGAATGATGAGCCGCTCAAGCAGGTTCGCAAAGAAGACATCGCCGTTTTGTTCATCGACATCGTGGGGTTTACCAAATTCGCGGCCGGGCGCGACCCGTATGACGTCATTGAAGTTTTGCGCGGCTTTCACGCGCGAATGGAAACCGAGGTGTTTCGCCATCATGGCACGTTGGACAAATACCTTGGGGATGGTTTGATGGCCACATTCGGTACGCCGGTGACCACCCCATTGGATGCCAGTAACGCGGTGGCTTGCGCCCGCGATATGGTGGATGTGATTGATCGCTGGAACCTGGAGCGGCGACGGGCAGGTGAGCCGGAAATTCGTGTAGGAATTGGGGTTCACTATGGCTCGGTGGTATTGGGAGATATCGGAGCAAACCGACTGGAATTTGCGGTTATCGGGGATGCGGTGAATGTCTCCGCCAAGCTCGAAGCGATGACGCGTGATCTTGGTGTCCGCGTGGTGCTGAGTGACGCGGTCCGGGCACAGGTGATGCAAGAGGGCAATAACGCCGCCGACCTGACAGCAGGTTTTGTGAAGCATGAAAACCAGCCGGTACGCGGGGTGCAGGGAACTATGGATATCTGGGCGCAGTAGAACGGGCAGCTCCCGCCGATCTGACACGCATCAGAGATGCGCGTCATTCTGTTGGGCCGGGCAGCGCGCGGGCGCGCGCTGCGGTCACGAACGCGGCAACGGGTTGAGAGATCTGTTGTACGGTTTCCAATCGGTGACTTCGGGATAATATTGACGCCGCCAGGCCCGAACGCGGGGGTTCATGACCCGCCGCCAAAGCGGTGGGACCATCGCAGCGACGGTCATAACCGGATAGCCATAGGGCAGTTGCGGAGCCGCATCTTCCGAATGATGCTGCAGCAGCGGAAAGCGCCGGTTGGGTTTGTAGTGATGGTCCGAGTGACGCTGCAGGTTGATCAGCAGCCAGTTCGACGCTTTTTGCGAGGCGTTCCACGAATGGCGCGGCTGGACATGCTCGTACTTGCCATCGCCAAGGTGTTTGCGGGTCAGGCCGTAATGTTCGACGTAGTTCACCAGTTCCAGCTGCCATATGGCGACGCCTGCCTGCACCAGGAACAGGGCAACGCCCGGCCATCCCCCGACCACGAAAGCCAACGCCAGCATACCCGCCTGAAGCGCCCAATAGCGCCAGAACGGGTTCGCCGGGTCGGTCCACGGACGTTGCTTCCGCGCGAGCTTGTCCCGTTCTGCGTGGAAGGCGGACGCAAGGCACTGCCACAGAACGCGAGGATAGAAGCGGTGAAACCCTTCATTGTACCGCGCAGTGACCGGATCGCGCGGCGTCCCGACATAGCGGTGGTGGACCAGCAGGTGTTCTGACCGGAAGTGAGAATACAACACCATGGCCAGTAGAATATCACCCAGCCAACGTTCTGACCGCCCTTTCTGGTGCATCAGTTCATGGCTGTAGTTGATCCCGATGGTGCCCGAAATCACACCCATCCCGAAGAACAATCCAATCTTGCTAAAAACAGACAGGTGATCGGTATGTGTGGCGTACCAGAGCAACCCAAACAGCGTAAGAAACTGAACCGGGGCCCATGCCTTGGTCAGCAGAATGTACCATTTGAGACCGCCGTCCGGCGTGGCCGGATCGGCATTTTCAAGGTTCCGCCCCGTTAACCGATCCAGAACTGCAAACGCCCACCAAGTCAAAAGAGGCACAAGCAAGACCCACCAGCCTCCGGCAACGGCGGTAAGCCAGATGACGGGGATCAGCAGGAAGGACACCCAGAAGGGCAATGCCACTTGCCAGCGTGACAGACTGTCTGATGCGATCATCGCTTCGCTCCGAGAAACTGTGGGCAGATTAGCCCTACCCGGCAATGCCACACAATGGGTTACGTAGAGCGCCAGAGGTCATACGCTTTGCGCATAACAGTAGGTAGGTCACTGGGGCGGAAAGCGTGTTTTTCCATGACAATCAGATCGTCATGCGACCAGCCGACCGGCAGCGTGGCCGTCCAGATGCGCAGGATCAGGTGGAAGTGGGTAAATGTATGGCGTACCTCACCCGGCAGCTCCCGCCATTCGCACGGGAAGGGCGGTGCATCGGATGGGCCGTCTGACCATTCTGACCCCGGCCAGCCCAGCATACCACCCAGCAGCCCCTTGTCGGGACGACGTTCCATCAGAAAGGCTCCGTTATCGCCTTGGGCTATATAGACATGGCCGTATCGCGTGGGTTTGGGCTTTTTCGGTGTCTTGCGTGGCAAATCGGATTGCGTTCCGGCGGCGCGAGCGGCGCATGGGGCTTGCACTGGGCAGATACCGCAGGCCGGAGATTTTGGTGTGCAGATTGTTGCCCCGAGGTCCATGACCGCCTGCGCATAATCACCCGGGCGGGTGAAAGGCGTAAGCGCAGCCGCATGCTCTTTCAATTGTGGTTTTGAACCTGGCAACGGGTCATGAATGTCGTAAAGGCGCGCCATAACCCGTTCCACGTTGCCGTCCAACACGGTTTCGGGTCGGTCGAAGGCGATGGCGGAAATTGCAGCGGCGGTGTAGGGACCGATTCCCGGCAAATTGAGGAGCGCGTCGTAGGTATCGGGGAACGTTCCACCATGCTGTTCGGCCACGACCCGGGCGCATTTCAACAAATTGCGGGCGCGAGCATAGTAGCCAAGCCCCGCCCACTCCCCCATAACCTGATCATCCGGGGCAGCGGCCAGTGCCTTAACTGTCGGCCAACGGTTTGTGAATCGCACGAAATAGTCGCGCACAGCCGCAACGGTGGTCTGCTGCAGCATGACCTCGGACAACCAAATGCGGTAGGGATCGGGCATCACGCCCGCAGCCCGATCGGCAGGAGCTACGCGCCAAGGCATCTCGCGGGCATGGCGGTCGTACCAATCCAGCAGCGCACCGCTCACGTCAAATTCACCGGAGTCACGCAAGTTTTATCTATCTCCCTGTCGGGTTTCGCTGGCGCCTGTTGTCCTGCCCTTTACAATAGCGGCGCAGGAGTTGGAAACCAGATGCAGCGCAGACGTTCTTCGACCCGCGGGTTCAAACGCACCGCGACATTGCTGAACGACCAGATCAGGCGCGCCGGTGAAAGCCGGGGCTTTGCCGTATCACGCCTGCTGACCCATTGGTCCGAGATCGTTGGACAGGATATGGCCGCTATCGCGCGACCGGTAAAAGTGGGTTACGGGAAGGGTGGTATTGGTGCCACGCTAACGGTTCTGACCACCGGACCGCAGGCCCCGATGCTGGAGATGCAGAAGGAACAATTGCGTGGCAAGGTGAACGCGGTTTATGGCTATAATGCCATCAGCCGGGTGCGCATCACCCAGACCGCTCCGACAGGATTTGCCGAGGGGCAGGCCAGTTTCGACCACAAGCCGAAACAAGCGAAACCCAAGATCGAACCAGAAATAGAAGCCGAGGCAGACCGCGCTGCGCAGGAAGTTCACGATGGTGATCTGCGCGCAGCCCTTGAACGTCTGGGCCGTAACGTTTTATCCAAGCAAAAACGCTGAGAAAGGGCTGAGAAATGAGCCGTATTGCAACCGGAATTTGTGCGGCCGTCGCCGTGGCCGCTGGCGGTTATTGGCTGTCGCTGTCAAATTCCAACCCCGCCTATCCGCTGATTAGCAGCGCCGAGGCGCAAGAGGCCGATCTGGACACCTCGACCATCGTCGAGATGACTCTGGGCGCCGAAGATGCACCAGTCGAGATCATCGAATATGCGTCCTATACCTGCCCGCATTGTGCGAATTTCCACTCGGGAGCGTACAAGCAGCTCAAGAAGGATTTTATCGACACAGGTAAGGTGAAGTTCATCTATCGCGAGGTCTACTTTGACCGCTATGGCCTGTGGGCGTCGATGGTTGCACGCTGCGGCGGGCCCGAAAAGTTCTTTGGCATCTCCGACCTGATCTACGAAGGTCAGTCCGAGTGGACCAAAGCCGGTGGTCCCGCTGAAATCGTGGACGAGCTGCGCAAAATCGGGCGTCTGGCTGGTATCGACAATGATCAGCTTGAAGCCTGTCTGCAGGACGGAACCCGCGCGCAGACGCTGGTGGCCTGGTATCAGGAAAATGCCGAGCGCGACGGTATTCAGGCGACCCCGTCCTTCATCGTGAATGGCAAGCCGGTCGAGAATCAGTCCTATGACGGCTTCAAAAAGCTGATCGAAGACGAACTGGGCAGCTAATTGCTTTTACGACCGGCTCAATCCGGGCCGGTCGTCCTTCAGGGCGACGGGGCGATCTGCAAAAGCATCTGCCTGATCTTGTCCGCCTCATCGACCTTCAGACGAACCGGAAGCGTGATGACCTTGCTGCGAAACGCAGCGGGCAGGCGAACGGCGTCTTTTTCCGTGGTGACCATTTGCGCGCGCAACAAGCGGGCTTCGTTTTCAAGACGGGTCATCAGGGCGGGTGTCAGCGGCTGGTGGTCATCCAGCCCTTCGGCCCGCAGCAAGGTCGCGCCTTGCTGGCGCAAAGTGGCAAAGAACTTCTCGGGGTGTCCGATGCCTGCAAAGGCAAGAACAGGCGTATCGCTCCAATCCATGCCGGTTTGCAGCGGCTCAACCGCGCCGGTCGCATGTGGGACGGACAGTTTTTTCCCCCAGCGTTCGGCAAACTCGATTTGGGCATCAGCTTCGCCAAGGGACAGCACCAGATCAGCGCGCCGTAATCCGACTTCCACCGGTTCTCTCAGGGGGCCAGCCGGCAAGCACAGCCCATTTCCAAATCCGCGCGATGCGTCCACCACAATGACCGAGAAATCTTTGGCCACCGAGGGGTTTTGAAAACCGTCGTCCAGCACGACGACTGTGGCACCCGCCGCGGCGGCTGCCTTTGCCCCAGCGGCGCGGTCTTTGGCGACCCAGACATCGGCAAAAGCCGCCAACAAAAGTGGCTCATCGCCGACCTGCGCCGCGGTATGCTTGCCGGGGTCCACGCGCACCGGCCCTTCGAGCGAGCCGCCATGGCCGCGCGTGACCACATGTGTCTCATGCCAGGCGTCGCGCAATTGCTCGATTACCCAGATCACCGTCGGGGTCTTGCCAGTGCCGCCCGCGTTCAGGTTGCCAATACAAATGACAGGAACGCCCGGGTTAACACCGGGTTCCGAGGCGACCCGACGCGCCGTAGCGCCGGCGTAGAGCCGCCCAAGCGGTGCCAGCATTCGAGCGCGCAAGTCCAGCCGATCCGGGGCGGTATTCCAGAAATCAGGTGCTCGCATCGTCTGCACTCCGCTGATCCAGATAGTCCTGAATCATGTCGATCAGGTGATCCGCCTGCGGCGCACCTTCGGTTACGATCTGCCACCCGGCCAGCGCCATATTGGCGGCCTGATCCGGCGCCAACAGCTCGACCACTGCATCGCCCAGCTCTGTGGCGGACCTGACCGTGCGCGCGGCCCCCGCCCGGTCTAGCTGATCGTATAGCTGTTGTTGGCTGTGCACAAATGGGCCGTGGATCACGGCAGAGCCCAGCGCCGTGGCGATCAGCGGGTCCGCGCCCCCGGCGCCGCGTTCCAGAGAGCTGCCCATGAAGGTAACGGGCGATACCCGCTGCCAAAGGCCCAGATCCTCGGGCACGGCGGAGAGGATCACCTGAGTCATATCCTCGATAGTCCCGCTTTCATCCCAGTTGGTGCAGCGCAGATCCATCGCCTCAAGCCGCCGGTGCAACGGTCTGGCTTCGGTAATGTCGGCCACTTGCAATACCAACGCCAAACGCGGCAGCATGCGCATTGCCTGTCTATGGGCACTGAGGACCGAGATGAATTCTTTGTCTTGGACCCACGCCGCTAACCAGACCGGTCGGCCAGACAGTGCATGGTTCACTTCGATCAGCTCGTCCTCGGGCCATGGGCGCGGATTTGGGCTGATATGAAGGGGCGGTGCCTCTTGCACCTTGTTCGAAGCGACGCCTAGCCGCCGAATTTGACGGGCGATTTCCGGTGTCGTGCACAGGATCGTCTGAAAACAGTCAATCGTGTATCTTGTGATATCGGGCAACCAACGACCGCCCCGTGCGATTTTCACGTCCGCCTGTGCTTCGATCAACATCAGGGGAATCCCGCGTTCCTCGGCGCGTGTGATCAAATTGGGCATCAGGCCGCCCCCGACCCATATTCCGATATCCGGCTGCCAATGGTCCAGAAACGCGCGCGCAGCCCCGGTTTGTTCGGTGGGCAGGTTGACCAGAGGGTATCCACTGCTGGCCCATCTTGTCAGATCTGCATCGGGTGGCGCGGTCAGCACCACCGACAGATTGGGGCGCGTCTGCTGCAGACGCTGGCAAAAATCGACAATGGCGCGGTGGCGTTCCCACGCATTTATGTGCAGCCACAGCACTTCGCCCTCGGGGCGCGCGATATCGCCGTTGCCGGCGGTATTCTGCATACCCCAGGACAGCACGCGATAGGCGGCAAGGCTTAACGAGCGTGGCTTGCTCATGGTTCGATTCCAGGGCTTTCCGGTTCGAGTTGTTCCGACAGTAGCCCATAAACACCTGAACCCGCAGCGATTACACCGTTCAGGCGCGGAATTGCATTGTTGAATCGCAGAGGCAGCCCCGCGCGGTCCGAACACCGGCCGAGGGCTTCGCGTATAATCAGATCACCGGCGGCGATGTCCCATTCCCAACTGGGTCTGAGGGTCATCATCCCGTCAAATCGACCCTGTGCAACAAGGGCCATGCGATAAGCCAGCGACGGCCTGTAGTTCCGCTTGAACTCGGGCACCTGCCCCTGACGCCAGTGTTGCGGCTGCATGTTGGGTTTCGCGGCCAGAACCTGGGCGCTTTCCAACACACCGAGTTCGCTGACCCGGATATTTTCGGTGTTGAGCGTAGCACCCTGACCTTTTGCTGCGGCATATAGCAGGTTTCGCAGTGGCAGGTAGATTACAGCGGCCGTCACCTCGCCCTGTTCGGCGATGGCCAATGAATGGGCCCATGTCCGCGAGCCTTCGGCAAAGCTGCGGGTGCCGTCGATGGGATCAATGACGAAAACACGGTCTTTCGACAGCCTGTCAGCTGAATCCTCGGTCTCTTCGCTAAGCCAGCCATATCCCGGACGCGCTGCGCGCAGCATTTGCTCAAGCATCGCGTTAACGGCCAGATCAGCTTCGGTCACCGGGCCGGCGCCGTCGGGTTTATCCCAGCGTTGCGCCGTGGTCCCCGAAAACCGAGTGGCGATCTTTCCGGCCTCTAATGCGGCGTCAATCAGCAGTTGCAGGTCAGGTGCCGGCAAGTGTCATTCCTTCGATCAGGATCGATGGCACCACGCGGGATAAATACGTGCGTGCGTCATTTGCCGGAATAATCCGTTTCAGCATGTCACGCAGATTGCCAGCGATCGTGCATTCGTTGACGGGGTGAGTGATTTCCCCGTTTTCGACCCAAAAGCCTGATGCCCCACGTGAGTAGTCGCCGGTATTGGGGTTGATCGTCGATCCGATCATCGAGGTCACCAGCAGGCCGGTTCCCATGTCACGCAGCAGATCGTCCCGGCTGTGCGTGCCCTGGGTCAGGCTCAGGTTCCAGTTGCTGGGCGACGGGGGGCCAGACACGCCACGCGCCGCATTCCCGGTCGAGGTCATGCCCAGTTTTCGTGCGCTGGCCAAATCCAGCGTCCAACCGGTCAGCACTCCGTTTTCAACAATGGCCCTTCGCTGTGTTGGCAAACCTTCGGCGTCAAAGGGGCGAGAGCCTGAGATACGTGGGCGGTGCGGGTCTTCGATAAGTGACAGGTGTTCGGATAAGACCTGCTCTCCCAGACTGTCCTTCAGCCATGACGCACCACGGGCAATGGCGGCGCCGTTGCTGGCGGCCAAAAGATGACCGATCAGCGAAGACGAAATCCGCTCGTCAAACAGAACAGGGAATGTGCCTGTCGCGGGTTTTTGTGCCCCAATCAGTGCAACGGCGCGTTCACCTGCCGAGCGGCCAATCTCATCAGGGCTGCGCAGGTCATTTTGGAACGTGCGACTGTCACCGTCATAGTCACGTTCCATCCCCGTGCCTTCGCCCGAGATGGCAACGCAAGAGGTCGAGCGACTGCTGCGGGAATACCCGCCGGAAAAGCCATTTGTGGCAGCCAGATGCACGCGGTGGGTGCCGTAGGCTGCCGCTGCGTCGGATACCTGGGACACACCCTGAATTGCCAAAGCAGCAGCTTCGGCAGTCAGAGCATCCTGCAAAAGCGCATCCGCCGATGGTTCCGGCGTGGGGTCGAATTGTTCCAGCGCCGCGATATCCCAATCTTTTGCAAGCTGGTCGGGCGTGGCCAACCCTGTAAAAGGATCTTCCGGAGCTTCGCTTGCCATGGCCACCGCACGTTGCGCCATCGCCGTCAGCGTTTCGGGGCGACTGTCCGAACTTGAGACGATCGCCTGCCGCTTGCCCAGAAACACACGCAGTCCCAGGTCGGTGCCTTCGGACCGTTCCGCGTGCTCCAGCGCGCCACTGCGGACTTCAACCGATACCGATGAGCCATCCAGAACGATGGCATCCGCCGCTTCGGCCCCGGCTTTGCGGGCCGCGTCCAGCAGGTTAAGGCTGATTTCTTCGGGTGTGCGGGTCATGAGGCCTCCGGTCTGTGTGCATTCGACCTAGCCTTGGACCGCCGGTCTCGCAAGGCCTGCGGCTATTTTAGGTTGAGCAAACTATTGAAAGGGAATTCGGCACGATCCGCCCGGTGCCGGAGTTCGCACCACGGGCGAAGGATTGGGAAGGCAGCGGTGCTGCCTTCCCAAAGTGTTACTTGATACGTTGGCCGTTCGCCAGGATCTGACCATCCGCAGTGAATTCGATTTCCGAATTCAGCGTGTCGGGCTCGTCACCCGGTACGGCCATCAGACCCATCATCATCCGCGCGCCCATTGCATCGCTGTCCGACACCAGCCCCATCTCGATCAGCTTGTCGATCAGGGCGTTGGCACCATTTAGCTTCAGCTTGGCAACGCCGGTCGGCGTGGGCATTCCGTCGAACTCTGAGACGTTGGAGTTGTCGAAGGTGAAATCGCCTTCACCGGCCAGCTTGGCTCCGACCAGAGACACCAGCAGTTCGTTGATCTTCAGCGAGTGCAACTCGCCCGGTGCGGCCTCAGATGTATCCAGGTTTTCGACTGCGGTAGGATCAAAGATGTTCAACAGAACCTTGGCGGTTCCGGTGGCGTCCAGCGCAATCGTCGCCGGGTCGCGCGGCAGGGCGCCTGCTGGGTCGAACATGCTCCACAGGATATCCGACATGGTGAAGTCAGTCAGGTTCATCGCGAATCCAAACGGTTGGATTTCCTCGGATTTCTGCACCGGGATTTCAAACTTGAATCCGGCATTCTCCATCGCGATTTCGATCGGGAAGGGCAGGTCGGCCGTGGTCACTGCAACTTTCGCGCTGTTCTGCTCAATGTCATAGGCAAGACGCTCGGCGTCGATGCTGGCGCCAAATTTGCCACCCTGAGACTCGCTTCCGACCGAGAATGCCTCGCCTTCGCTGGTGCCTGCAATCGCGTTCTGGCCGGATCCGTAGGTGAACAGCCCTGAGAACGAGAAGCCCGCCTTATAAAAGGCCTGCGGGTCCGAGATGTCGAATTCAGACGGGATAACGTTTGTGCCCTCAAACGCCAGCTGGCTCATCGAGCCGTCAATCTTGGCGGTATCGCCGCTGTCCGGGTCCTGAAACGCCATATCATAGGTCATCCCGCCCGCAGTGAACTTCTGATCAATGTCACGGTTCTCACCGATTTTCATGACCGAGCTGCCAGCCAGATCTGTCATGTTCATGCTGAGCGCCAGCGCATCAGCGGGCATCTTTTCGCCGTCAACATTCAGACCATCCAGCTTGATGCCTATCGTGTCGGCCGAATAGTCGTAAGTCATTTCGTCGGGCGAGCCTGAAACGACCAGGTTCATCTCGCTCTGCGAATAATCGACATTGACTGAGAACTTTTCGCCGTCCCCCTCTCCGGAAATCGTCATCGGAAAATTCTCGGGGAAACCAATACTGACCGTACCGTCGCCATTTTCCGTCAGGGTCATTTCTGGAACGACCATCTGAAAAGTTGCCTCTTCTTCCGGTAAGTCCATGGACATGGCCATGTTGGCAATCGTCGTGACATTTCCTGCATCGGTCTGGTCGCCCGAAACGGTGTACCCCATCTGACCCAGATAGGTTTTCCAGTCATTCCAGACATCCTGTGAGGTCAGGTCGGCAAGTGCACCTTGTGTGATAACGGCATAAGCCAAAATAGCACCGCAACTGCGGCGAAGGAAAACGGACATTACAGTACCCTTCTAGATAATTTTGCCGGCATCGTCGTGTTTGTGACGTCGGGCGTCAAGGGGCAAGGACTGGACCCTTTACCCTTTCGCGCGGTAAGCATTCACACAATTTCAAACCGATGGAGGTAGAGGATCCAAATGCAGGGGAAAACCGTACTGATAACCGGGGCCAGCCGCGGCATCGGAGCAGAGGCAGGGCGCGTTTTTGCCGCAGCAGGCGCAAACGTGGCACTGGTCGCGCGCAGCCGCGATCAGATCGCCGCATTGGCATCTGCGCTTGGCGAAAACGCTATCGCACTGGAATGCGACGTCAGTGATTTTGCGCAGGTCGAACAGGCCGTTGCAGATTGCGTCGACCGCTTTGGCGGTTTGGATGTCCTGATCGGGAATGCCGGTGTCATTGATCCGATCTTCCATCTTTCGAACGCGGATGTTGCGGCTTGGGACAAGGCGATCGATATCAACCTCAAAGGTGTGTTCTACGGAATGCGCGCGGCTTTGCCCATTATGCGGGCGGCGGGCGGCGGCACCGTGTTGACCGTATCATCCGGCGCGGCCTCGAACCCGATCGAAGCCTGGAGCCATTACTGCGCGTCCAAGGCCGGAGCGAAGATGCTGACGGAATGCCTGCATCTTGAGGAATCGATACACGGCATCCGCGCCATGGGTCTGTCACCGGGCACTGTGGCAACCGACATGCAGCGGGTCATCAAGACCAGCGGCATAAACGCCGTCAGCCAGTTGGATTGGAGCGATCATATCCCGGCCGATTGGCCAGCGAAGGCGCTGCTGTGGATGTGCACGTCCGATGCGGATGAATTTTTGGGGACCGAAATCTCGTTGCGGCGTGAAGATATTCGACAAAGGGTTGAGCTGACGTGATCGAACTAAAAAAAGAAGACGGTTTGTGGATCGTTACCTTAAACAATCCCGGCAAAGCCAATGCGCTGACAGGGGCGATGCTGTCTGAGCTGGCCGAGATTGCCGAAGCCGCCTCCGAGGCGCGCGCGTTGATCCTGACTGGGGTCGGCAAAGTGTTCAGTGCCGGTGCCGATCTGGATGAGGCTCGCGCGGGTCTTGCAACCTCGGATGTATGGGAGCGTTTGTCGGGCGCAATCGCTGCGCTGCCATGCCTGACGGTCGCCGCGCTGAATGGCACCCTGGCTGGGGGTGCGAACGGTATGGTGCTGGCCTGCGATATTCGCATTGCGGTCCCATCCGCCAAGTTTTTCTATCCCGTGATGAAACTGGGGTTTTTACCGCAACCGTCTGATCCCGCCCGCATGTCAGCCCTGATCGGACCATCCCGAACCAAGATGATCCTGATGGCCGGTCAAAAGATCACGGCGGATGAGGCTTATACCTTTGGTCTGGTGGACCGGGTGGTGGCGCCGGACGCGCTGATCCAGACAGCGCGTGAACTGGTCGCTGATAGCACCGCCGCCGATCCCCAGATCGCTGCCGGTATAGCCGGGCTGTGCGGATGAGGCTCTCTGGCTTGCGACTGCGCGTCGCCGATCCTGAACAACTTGGCAAATTCTATACGGAAGTTCTTGGGATGTCAGTGCAAACTCACGGGGTGAGCCTTCGCATCGGCTATTTGGGGCAGGACGCCGATTTGCTGCTGATGCCTGGCGGCAGGGGATACACCCATGACAAAGGACAGCGCTATTGGAAGATCGGTATCACCGTACCGGATGTCGATCTGGCCACCGCAGTCCTGCGCGACAAGGGGATTGAGGTGTCAGATCCGAAACAGTTTCTGGACATTGGGTATATGTGTCACCTCAAAGACCCCGACGGGTTCGTGATAGAACTGCTTCAGCACGATTTTGAAGGGAACAGGCCGCCCAACGCCGCGGACCCGAGCGATCCGTTTGCGCAGGCTTGTATCGGCCAGATCACCCTGCGCACCGGGGATATGGCAGCCGAGGACGCATTCTGCCGTGATCAGGGTATGCGCCTGCTTTCGATGCAGGATGTTGGTCAATACGGGTTTGATCTGCATTTTTATGCGTTCACCGACGAGGTTCCTCCAAAAACAGACCCTTGGTCTGTGGAAAACCGCGAATGGCTTTGGAAACGCCCCTACACAACGTTGGAGTTCCAGAATGTCGACGGCGCCCAATTTTCCAAAGTTCCCGATTATCGCGGGTTGGAGTTTCAGGGGCTTGCCGGGCCGACGCGGGATGCGTTTGGCGACCCGGTAAACCCTGTTTAATCAACGACCCCGACGCTTGCCCGGAACCTTCGACCGAAAGCCGGGCGGGCGTTTGCGAACCCAATTCAGGAATTTCTCCAACCTCGGATGGGCGCACAGGGCCTCGACGGTGTTGAATTCACGAGCCAATTCCGCCTCTGTCAGGGTTGCATGCACCTCTTTATGGCAGATCTGGTGTAGCAAGACAGTCGGTCCACCCTTGCCCCCTTTGAGTTTTGGGATCAGATGGTGCAGGCTTCCGCCCCCGTCCGGGATCGGGCGGTTGCAGAGCGGGCAGATCGGATCGCTGTTCGTCATGACAGGGCAAGGTTGCGTCAGGTGGCGCGAAAGGCAAGAGGGCAGGGATGGTACAGGCACTGGTGATCGGCGGCGGACCCGCAGGCCTGATGGCAGCCGAGGAACTGGCCAAAGCCGGGCACTCTGTTGTGGTGGCCGAGGCCAAGCCTTCGGTTGCGCGAAAATTCTTGATGGCGGGAAAGTCCGGGCTGAACCTGACCAAGGACGAGCCGCTTGAGACTTTGCTGGGATCCTATGGTGAGGCCGCGACCTGGTTGCGACCAATGATTGCCGAATTCGATGCCTCGGACTTGCAAACATGGGCGCAAGGGTTGGGGCAAGAGTTGTTCACGGGCTCGACCGGCCGGGTGTTTCCGACGTCGATGAAGGCCTCTCCGCTGTTGCGGGCGTGGCTGGCACGGCTGGCAGAGGCTGGCGTTCAGATCAGAAAACGTTGGCGGTGGGTTGGCTGGGATGGTGCCCAAGCCGTATTCGACACGGATGATGGCAGGCAGAACCTGTGCCCCGATGTGACTGTTCTTGCGCTGGGCGGGGCAAGCTGGTCGCGGTTGGGATCAGACGGAGAATGGGCATCGGTGCTGACGGGTAAAGGCGTGGCCCTCACACCTTTCGCACCCGCAAACTCAGCCGTTTCCGTAGATTGGAGCCCCCATATGCAGCCGCATTTTGGCGCGGCTTTGAAATCGGTTCGGTGGATGGCCGGAGAGTTGGAAAGCCGGGGCGAGGCTGCGGTGTCGGCGAAAGGGTTGGAAGGGGGCGGATTGTACTCACTGACCCCGGCCTTGCGTGACAGAGCACCGCTTTTTGTCGACTTGGTTCCGGATTTGGATGCCGATACGCTGCGCAACCGTTTTGCGTCAAAGAAATCAAAAACAACCCTTTCGCAGTGGCTGAAGAAATCTCTGCACCTGACTCCGCAAAAGGTTGCCCTGTTTCATGAAATGTCCAAGCGTGACGGCCAGATCCAGTCGCTAGACGTGAGCATGATCAAGCATCTGCAGATCAAACACTCGGGCCTGCGCCCGATGGACGAGGCCATTTCCACGGCAGGAGGCGTGCCACGTGCGGCGCTTAGTGAAGGGCTCATGCTGACTGCATGTCCCGGAGTGTTTTGCGCGGGCGAGATGCTGGATTGGGAGGCCCCAACCGGGGGGTACCTTCTGACAGCCTGCCTGGCGACCGGCCGTTGGGCTGGGCGTTCGGCGGCATATTGGTTGGATCAAAGCGGTTAGCGGGTCCGCGCCAGCATCGCCAAACGGATCATGGCACGTTCGGCCAATGCCATGGCCGGTGCCGTTTGCCCGGCCGAGCGCAGCGACAGGTCCGTATCTGTCAGAACCGTCAACGCAGTTTGCAATTTTGGCGCACCCCACCCTTGGGCCTGACGCAGAATGCGGTCGCGCCGTTTCCCATAAACCGGGGGGCGCAGCTTTCCGATGCCCTGTGCTGCTCCGCCCGGATCGGATGCGCAGGCGTACAAAGTGCGGAAGTGCCTTGTCGCGCCGATGCACAGGCTGACCGCATTGGTTCCCTGTGATTGCAAACGTCGGATCAGCGGGCCGATTTCACCCGCGCGACCATCGGCAACCACGTTCAGCACATCATCCAGTGCGGCCTCGGTCGAGCGGGGCGCGCAGGCTTCGACGTCTTCAATGGTCAGCTCGGAACTGTCACCGCGCTTGTAAAGCGACAGTTTCTCAATCGTTTGGGTAAAGTCACCGGGGCTTATACCGGTTGCCAGCTCAGCAATCGCGGCCATCGAATCGCGCGGGATGTTTTGCAAACCGGCCTCAGAAAGTATGCGTTCGACTTCGGCCCGGGATGGTGGGTCGTCATAGATACCTACCGCATAGGCCGAGCGGTGCGATTCGAACGCTTTGCGAATCTTGGAGCTGGCCTTGAGCTGCCCGGCGGTGACGATGATTTGGGCATCGCCAGCTACCCAATCTTCCAGCGCGGCAAGGATTGCGGGGGCGGCCGTGTCGGTTGTGTCTTCGACGAATACAGCGCGTGGCCCGGGAAAGAACCCGACCGCCTTGACCGCGTCCAGCAACAAGGCCGGATCGCCACGCAGATCGCTTCCGGGCAGGCGGGTCAACCGCATCTCTTCTTCGGCATTGGCGCCCAGCAGAGCGGCCAAAACCTGTTGCCGCTTTAGCGCCACGCGCATCGCATCCGCACCGTAGATCAACAGCCCGGTCTTATCCGCGTCGGGTCTCGAGAAATATCCCTCGGCCTCGCGCGGGCTCAGCTTCATGCGGACAGGCCCGGCGTGGCGTACAGCCGACTGATGATCTGATCGGACAGAATCACCATCAGGCGCTGCGTAGCATCCCGCTCATCAGCCAGTGTGGATACGGTGGAACCAGCAGCCGAATACCCCACGAAGTCCGTCACCGAGCCAGAGGCAAGAACTTGCCCCGTCGCTTTCGATCTAAGCGAATAGTTGGCGGTCCCGTTGATGATAAGACGGTTGGTTTCGTTCGTTGAGGTGATCGATGCCGCCACCGTCTGGGTCACGACGGAAACGTCCAGACTGTATTCACTGCCGGATGTTGCGCTACGGCCTAGCTTTTGTTCCAGATCTTCGACCAGAAGAAAGCTGGTGACCGTGTTTGGTGCCGACACTTCTACGCGACCAAAAAGGGCCGAGCCCGATCCGCCCGGAGCGTACACAGGTTCAAACCCGCAGGCGGCAAGGGCCAGCGGCATCAGCAAAAAGGTTCTGCGGTTAAACGACGACATTCACAATCCGGCCCGGTACAACGATTACTTTCTTGGGTGTGGCGCCATCCAGCGCCTTTTGCACAGCTTCGGTGCTCAGCGCGACTTTTTCAACCTCGTCCTTGGGCATATCTTTGGCCACGCTGATTTCCGCGCGGCGCTTGCCGTTGATCTGGATCGGCAGGGTGACGGTGTCGTCCACCAGCATAGCTGCATCCGCAATTGGCCATGGCGTCGTGGCAACCAGCCCTTCGCCACCCAGCAGCTGCCAAAGCTCCTCGGACAGGTGTGGGGTCATCGGCGACATCAGCTGTGCCAGCGTTTTGGCGGCCTCGCGTTTGGCTGCGGTGCCCGCCTTGGATTTGGCTAGCGTGTTGGTGAAAGCATAAAGCTTGGCGATTGAGGCGTTGAAGCCGAAAGACTCGACTCCGCCTGTGACGTCATGGATGGCTTTGTGCATCTCGCGCAGCAGGGTTTCATCCTCGGCATTGGCCGGAACATCCGATTCGGCGATTTCCGAGGCGATCCGATGCACACGGCTGAGGTGCTTGAACGCAGCCTCGGCCCCGGATGCGGTCCATTCGACATCCCGTTCAGGCGGCGAATCGGACAGGACGAACCAACGCGCGGTATCCGCGCCGAAGGCCGAGATGATGCTGACCGGGTCGACCACGTTTTTCTTTGATTTCGACATCTTGGCCGAGGGGATAATCTCAACGTCGGTGCCGTCGGCCAGTTTTCCGTCGGTCACATCTTCGGGCAGGTGATAAACCGGACGGCCATTGGCGTCGCGTGTCTGATAGATCTCATGCGTGACCATGCCTTGCGTGAACAACGCATTGAACGGCTCGATGGCTTTCTTAGGCAGGTGACCCGTGATGTTCATCGCCCGCGCGAAGAAGCGCGAATAGAGCAGGTGCAGAATCGCGTGCTCGATACCGCCGATATACTGGTCGACATTCATCCAGTATTCGGCCTCGGCCAGATCGGTGGGTGTGTCAGCGCGTGGCGCGGTGAAACGGGCGAAATACCACGACGAATCGACGAAGGTGTCCATCGTGTCGGTTTCGCGTTTGGCAGGCGCGCCGCAAGACGGGCAAGGGGTGTCACGCCAATTGGCATGGCGGTCCAGCGGGTTGCCGGGGATCGAGAAGTCGATGGGTTTGCCGTTGCCGTCGTCATAAGGCAATTCTATCGGCAGATTCTCTTTCTTCTCGGGCACGGTGCCACATTTGTCGCAATGCACGACCGGAATCGGGCAACCCCAATAGCGTTGACGGCTGAGCCCCCAATCGCGCAGGCGATATTTAGTGACGCCTTCACCCCAACCTGCTTTTTCCGCGAAATCGACGGTGGCGTTGATCGCCTCATCCCCCGTGGCCTCGGTCAGGCCTGCGAAGTGGTCCACCCAGCGGACTTTTTCAGTTTTCGGCGGCACAAAAGCGATCTTGTCGACCGTCGTATTGTCACCCAGTGCAAAGAAGGTGTCGATGACCGGCAGGCCATACTTGCGGCAGAAATCAAGGTCGCGCTGGTCATGCGCGGGGCAGGCAAAGATCGCGCCAGTTCCGTAATCCATCAGGATGAAGTTGGCGATCCAGACCGGCAGTTCCCAGTTCGGGTCCAGCGGGTGACGCACGCGAATGCCGGTGTCGTAACCCAGCTTTTCGGCCGTCTCGATGGCCTCTTCCGTGGTGCCACCCTTGCGGCATTCGGCAACAAACTCAGCAACTTCGGGGTTTTCGGCCTCAAGCTGCTTGGCAATCGGGTGATCCGGCGAAATACCAACAAAGGACGCGCCCAACAGCGTATCGGGCCGAGTCGTATAGACGGTGATGGGCTCACCACCATCAGTACGTTCGAAGCCAAATTGCAGGCCGCGCGACTTGCCGATCCAGTTTTCCTGCATCAGCCGCACTTTGGCAGGCCAGTTCTCCAGCGTATCAAGCGCATCCAGCAATTCTTCGGAATAGTCCGAGATTTTGAAGAACCACTGTGTCAGCTCGCGCCGTTCTACCAGTGCGCCTGAGCGCCAGCCACGTCCATTTTCCACCTGTTCATTGGCCAGAACGGTCATGTCGACCGGGTCCCAGTTCACCACGGCGTTCTTGCGGTAAACCAACCCAGTATCGAGCATATCGAGGAACAGAGCCTGCTGCTGGCCATAATATTCGGGGTCACAGGTGGCGAATTCGCGGGACCAGTCAATCGACAGGCCCAGTGGCTTCATCTGTCCGCGCATGTCGGCGATGTTGCTATAGGTCCAGTCTTTCGGGTGGCCGCCAATGGCCATGGCGGCGTTCTCTGCGGGCATCCCGAAGGCATCCCAGCCCATCGGGTGCAGCACGTTATGCCCCGTCGCGAGCTTGTGA
This sequence comes from Ruegeria sp. Alg231-54, assembly GCF_900143525.1. Classification (GTDB taxonomy): domain Bacteria; phylum Pseudomonadota; class Alphaproteobacteria; order Rhodobacterales; family Rhodobacteraceae; genus Ruegeria. Next base: position 78,797 of record NZ_FREZ01000009.1, read on the forward strand.
CGCGCAATGACGTCGCCCATCGTATAGTTGCGCACATGCCCCATATGGATTCGCCCTGACGGGTAGGGGAACATCTCAAGCACATAATATTTCGGCTTGTCCGCCTTATGGTCGGCGGTGAAGATCCCGGCCTTGTCCCAGGCCTCTTGCCATTTTGCTTCGATTTCGGTGGCCGAGTAGCGCGACATTGTGCGGTCCTTCGTGAATGAAAACGCCGGGCGTGAACCCGGCGTGGTAATATTGTGATTTTCAGCGGGTGGCTAGAGTTTGTTGTCCGCAATGCGCAACTGGCGTGCGCGATTCAGGATCGCATCCTCGACCGCCCGGGCCGTTGCAGCGCTGACCGGAGCGCCTCCGCTGCTTTGCAGTGCTACCGAAAGGGACCGCGCCGCCAGGGCCGGGTCACTTATATGCACGGTAGCGCGATAAGAGCGTCCGCCACCAGGAGGCGTGCCGTAACCTGTTACGATCACGCCGGTAAATGGATCAACTTCCTGAATTGGGAGGAAATTCAGCACATCCAGTGAGGCCGCCCACAAATACCGGTTCACATTGACGATCTGTTCAGCATTCCCGCGGTTGAACACGTCCCAGATTGTCGTGCGTTCTGGATCGTTCAGCTCTCGTTCTTCCGTGCGTGTGCTATCTGTATACAGCAACGCGGGATTCGGAGCCGCACTCTGATTCTGTCCGCAGGCCGACACGGCAGCAGTCATTATGATCAAACCGAAAATCGTCTGCAGGCGCATTGTCGACTGGTCCTGTTTCACTTGGTCTACTTTATTACGTGTTACTCCTAGACAAGGTCCAGTTCAGCAACAACCCTATTCTTGTTACACATGTCAGTGTGGACGGCAGTTTAGTCCCCAAATATCGACTGTGGCATCCTTGCACCAATTTGGGGTCAATGCACCCCTCACATTTAAGGCAAGCTTGCGCTTTGGGGGTAATCCGAGCGAAACGGTTCCCGTGCTGAGACATGTGCTGAGGCATGTGTCGAGTAGAAAAACTTTTGAAACCGAGGGAAACAAGATGAAAAAAGTTCTCTTCGCATCGACCGCTCTGATCGCAACCGCAAGTGTTGCAGCGGCCGACGTTAAGTTCAGCGGCTATGGCCGTTTTGGTATTGGCTATCAGGAAGACCGTACCGGTACCGTTGACAACTTCGTGACCGACCCGGCAACTGGTGAAATTGCTCGTGGTACTGGTGATGCCGCAACTGCAACTGTTGACACCGACAACACCATCCTGGTCTCGCGCTTCCGCCTGAACATCGACGGCACCGCAGAAACCGATGGCGGCGTTGAGTTCTCGGCTCGTGTTCGTCTGCAGGCTGACGAAAACGCTGGCAACGGCGAAGCCAACTCGGCTGGCCTGAACGGCGCACGTTTCTCGGTCATCTACGGTGGTCTGCGTGTTGACGCCGGCAACGTTGCGGGTTCGTTCGACAACTTGGCGAACTACTACGGTAACGAGCCTGGCCTGGAAAGCTTCATCGGCCAGTACTCGGGCGTTGACTATAGCTTCCTGGGTTACTCGTCGACCGGTTCGGGTTCGAACGCTGTGTTCTTCCAGTACGCAGTTGGCGATTTCGCGTTCGGCGCGTCATATGACCAGGCAACTGTTGCTCTGGACGGTGTGCCGCAGGATGCGGACCGCTGGGACGTTAGCGTAACCTACAACTTCAACAACATCACCGCTGCACTGGCCTATGGTCAGACCAAGGCGAACGTGAACGCCAGCAGCGAAAAGCAGTCGCTGACCGTTCTGACCCTGGGCGCAGAATTCGGTGACTTCTCGGGTACACTGTTCGTAGCTGACGATGACGTTGTAAACGAAGCTCGCAACGGCACCGCATACGGTCTGTCGCTGGCCTACAACCTTGGCGCCGCAACCACTCTGACCGCAGCTTACGGTGACGGTTCGGCGGATGACGACAACCAGCAATATGGTATTGGCGTTAAGTACGACCTGGGTGGCGGTGCATCGCTGCGCGGTGGTGTTGGCAGCGAGAAGCGTGGCGACGGCGACAGCCGCGTCCGTGCTGACTTCGGTGCTCAGTTCAACTTCTAAGTTGAGCTAATCCACAAAGTTTAAGGGCAGGTCTTCGGACCTGCCCTTTTCTTTTGCGTGGACTTGGTGTTTTTCTGCCCTCAAAGCAGAGAGAGGGAATCCATGTCGCTGCACGACATCACTGCCCGCATCGCCAAGGCCGAATCCGCCGCCGGACGACTTGCGGGATCGACAAAGCTGATCGCGGTTTCAAAGGTCCAGCCGAATGAACGTGTTGAGGCTGTGCTGAGGCAGGGCCACCGCTGTTTCGGGGAAAACCGCGTGCAGGAAGCGGCCGAAAAATGGCCGGGCTTTAAGGAGCAAATCTCAGGGATAGACCTGCATCTGATCGGACCGCTGCAAACCAACAAGGCCCGGCAGGCAATGGAACTGTTCAACGCGATTCACTCGGTGGATCGGCCCAAGCTGGCCAAAACACTGGCACGGCTGGCGCAAGAGCTTGGCCAGTGCCCGGATTTGTTTATCCAGGTCAATACCGGAGAAGAAGAGCAGAAAGCAGGGATCATGCCGGGTGATGCGGACGCCTTCATCGCCGAGTGCCGCGATCTTGATTTGCCGGTTCAGGGTCTGATGGCAATCCCGCCGGTTGAAGAAGAACCCTCGCTGCATTTTGCATTGTTGGCCAAGATCGCTGAACGCAACGGTTTGCAAGGGCTCTCGATGGGGATGAGCGGTGATTTCGAGCAGGCGATTGCCTTGGGTGCCACCCACGTGCGCGTGGGGTCCGCCATCTTTGGCGAGCGAGTCAAACCTGCGGGATAATCAGGCGAGATCCGGGGGAAATACGGCGCGCGATCCAATGCAGGTGATCGCGGCGAAACGCGACGCAGCCCTCGGTCGGGTACCCGGGGCGTCTCCACTGGTGAAGGAAAATAGCTGAACCGCGGTCCGGCACAGAATTCGGCCAGTTCCAGTCGGTGATCAGAACAAGATCATACAAAGGATCCGCGCGCCGCAGCTTTTCGTGGCTGGGCGCATAGGGCGCGCTGACCATCTGATTGTACTGGCCGTCCGCGCTGTCATCAGACCAAAGGTCGCCGGGGCCTATTGGGATAGCCCATGAGGCCGGAGCTGCGATTCTATCTGATCGAAACAGCATACCGACTATGTGATGCACACCGATTGGCGTTGCCCCGTCGCCTTCGTGCTTGTCATCCGTCAGGCCGCCTTTTCCGATCGAACAAGGAAAGAGGCGCCCGGCAAACCGGATGCCCCGTGGCGTAAGAACCAGATCGTCCGGAGTCACAGCAAATGGCCTGATTTCGCTGCCTTGGTGGCCAGGTACCCCCGGTTGTGGGCTGTTTCACCCACTTTCAGCGGTACTCTTTCGGTCACCGCGATGCCTGTCTTTTCCATCATCGCGATTTTCGCCGGGTTGTTTGTCAGCAACCGAACCGACGAAAAACCAAGTTCTTTCAGAATGTCCGAGCCCAGTCGGAAATCACGTTCATCGTCTTCGAATCCCAATCGGTGATTGGCCTCGACCGTGTCAAAACCCTGATCCTGTAGGAAATAGGCTCGCATCTTATTGGCAAGGCCGATACCACGCCCTTCCTGATTGAGATACAGCAATACGCCCGCGCCTTCGGACCCCATCTGGGCAAGAGCTCCACGCAGCTGGGGCCCGCAATCGCATTTCAAGCTGCCCATCAAGTCGCCCGTGAAACAGGCCGAATGCAAACGGGCCAGCACAGGTTTGCTTCTGTCCGGGCGACCGATTTCCACGGCATAGTGCTCTTCTCCGCCATCTTCGGGGCGGAAAACGTGCAGCCGACCGGCCTCGGACACTTCCATCGGCAGGCGTGCGGCGGCAATCGCGTGCAGCGCGCTGCGGTCCGCCAGATGCGGCGCGGCACGGGTGTGGTCGATGCAGGTCAGGCCATGTGCCACCGCAAAATCGCGACCGTCATCAATTGGAACCACCACGGCGGCCGGCAAGAGGCGTGCGGACTTCGTCAAAGCGATGGCAATACGGTGCAGGTTGGCACTACCCTGACGCTCGGACATCAGGGGGCCTTTCATTGGGGTATTCAGATCATCCGAGGGATCGGCGACCGCCTGAACCCATGCGATGTCGGTGTCTGATGGGATAATTACCCGTGCGAGGTCGCCATCATAGGCGCGTGCCTTCAGCGTTTCTGCGCGTCTTACGGTGATCGCGACCACAGGCTGACCTTCGAAGTTCCGTAGGTCGGCCAGCCGTTGTGCGCTTAATGTCTCGGACGCTATCGCTATGACGCTGAACCCGCTGTCATCAGTCAATACGACGGGAACGCCCATACGCAGATCCGCGCGGGCCCGTGCCAGCAATTCCGAGATATCGGGGATAAGACTCATCTATGTTACCCTATAACGTGTTGGTCTTCGTCTAACCCGAACAGAAGAAAAAGTGAAACAATTCCTCTGCGTCAGACACGAGGGCGTGAGACCATTGCAGTAAATCTTGTTGATTGCATCTTCCGCACGCAAATGATGGAAAAGGCTTAGGAGGACCGGACATGGCTCAGCTCAAGAAAATCCTGCTGGTGGATGACGATGAAGACCTGCGCGAGGCGCTCAGCGAGCAACTCGTGATGACCGAGGATTTCGACGTGTTCGAAGCGGCAGACGGTCAATCCGCCATGGAGCGCGCACGCGAGGCGATTTACGATCTGGTCATTCTGGACGTTGGTCTGCCGGATACGGACGGTCGTGAGCTGTGCCGTCTGATGCGCAAGCAGGGCGTCAAAAGCCCGATCCTGATGCTGACCGGCCATGATAGTGACGCAGATACGATTCTGGGTCTGGATGCCGGCGCCAATGATTACGTTTCTAAGCCGTTCAAATTTCCGGTCCTACTGGCCCGCATCCGCGCGCAGCTACGTCAGCATGAGCAATCCGAGGACGCGGTCTTTGTGCTGGGGCCGTATACCTTCAAGCCTGCGATGAAGATGTTGATCACCGAAGAGGATCGCAAGATCCGCCTGACCGAGAAAGAAACCAACATTCTCAAGTTCCTGTACCGCTCGGCCGATGGGGTGGTTGCGCGCGATGTGTTGCTGCACGAGGTCTGGGGTTATAACGCCGGTGTCACCACACATACGCTGGAAACCCACATCTATCGTCTGCGCCAAAAGATCGAACCCGATCCATCGAACGCGCGCCTTTTGGTCACAGAATCGGGCGGATATCGCTTGGTTTCGTAACTCCGGGTGGATTGACGTGGATCAAAGTGATACTCTGGATGTGTAATTAGATTACTCCCAACCCGCGCATGTCCGGGTTATGACATGCACCTCCCTGTTGGACTGCCGGGCCTTATGGCCCGGCTTTTTTTGTTGGGGGGATTTAGGCTGCGGACTACGAAGTAGCAATGCCACAATTTCGGAACTCGGTGATTTTGGACCAAAAGTTCTTGTTTCTTGAACTTAAGGCAAGACCAAAGTGAGTGGTCGTTACAGTATCAACCGAGTATGTACCTGCGTCACCTGATCTGGCTTTAACGCGATAACGTGTAGGGCCTACTACAGTGGTCTTTGACGTTGTTTGTGAAACGACACCATCGGCGTTTCGATAGGTGTAAGAACACTTTCCCGGAACACCAAAACAACTGTGTGGTTCGAACATCTCCCACTTTCCGTTTGCCCAAGTGCGCTGGGTCATCAAGCCCACTTTGTCGTACTCGGTTGTCTTTACTCTGTTTTTGTTTCCAGATTTATTCTTTGTGGTGACGATGTACTTGCCAGATCGCTGCCCGTCGAAGGTGTTGACCCAAGTGTCGCCATTCGAATACTCGACAGTCCAACTGCAGCCGGTCGGCATGTCCCAGAAACGAACTTCTTTGGCAAAGACTGCATTTGCAGCGACAAATGACAGCAAGGCTGAGGTCGCAAACTGAATTAGATAAGTTCTGTTTTTCATAATGTTATTCTCGTCGATAAGACGTCCGCGCAGTGGTTCAAGTCTCAACTGATCTCAAAAGCAAGGTCGGCATCAAGCCCAAATTACGTTTTTGCAGAAGCTCACCCCGGGCACACATTTCTCATGGCACCCCATCCCACACCACGCTAACCTCCGCCCAACCGCGACAGAGGAATCCCCCATGCCCTTTACTCTTGCTACCTGGAACATCAACTCGGTCCGCCTGCGCGAGCCTATCGTGCTGAAATTACTGCAGGAAGAAGCTCCCGATGTATTGTGTTTGCAGGAGTGCAAGTCGCCGGTTGAGAAGATCCCAACCGACGGATTTGCCGAACTGGGGTACACCCACATGGTTGCAAGGGGCCAGAAGGGGTATAACGGCGTCGCCATCCTGTCGCGCCTGCCGATGGAAGAAGTCGGTGACAAGGATTTTGCAGGTCTCGGCCACGCGCGCCACATCGCTGGGCGATTGGAAAACGGTGTCACCATTCACAACTTCTATGTCCCGGCCGGTGGCGACATCCCAGACCGAGAAAAGAACGAGAAGTTCGGGCAGAAGCTCGACTATCTCACGGATATGCGCGACTGGTTCAACGCTGAAAAACCTGAAAAATCCATTCTGGTTGGCGATCTGAACATCGCCCCGCGCGAGGATGATGTCTGGTCGCATAAGCAACTTCTCAAGGTCGTCTCACACACGCCGATCGAGGTTGAGGCGCTGGCTGAAACGCAGGACGCAGGCGGATGGGTGGACATTACCCGTCAGGACATCCCCGACGGGCAGCTATACAGTTGGTGGTCTTATCGCGCCCGCGATTGGGACGCAGCCGACAAGGGGCGGCGTCTGGACCATGTCTGGGCCACGCAGGATATCTCGAACGCAGGGCACTCCAGCCGCGTTCTGCGCGATGCGCGCGGGTGGGAAAAACCCAGCGACCACGCACCAGTCTTTGCGACATTCGACCTTTGACCCTGTAACTCTCCCCTTGGTTTCTGCCCATTGCAGTTGCATATAGGGGCCAAATTCGAACGAAAGAGTGAATGCCATGGACCTTCTGAATGCCGCAGCCGGACCCGATACCGCCGATCTGATCAAGGACGGATCCGAGGCCACCTTTGTGGCCGATGTCGTTGAGGCCTCGCAGGAAATCCCAGTAATCGTGGATTTCTGGGCCCCATGGTGCGGTCCGTGCAAAACGCTTGGGCCGCTGTTGGAAGAGGCTGTGACCGCCGCCAAAGGGGCGGTGAAGATGGTTAAGATCAATGTGGATGAGGCGCAGATGATCGCCTCGCAAATGCGCGTTCAGTCGATCCCGACCGTATACGCGTTCTACAAAGGTCAACCGGTCGACGGGTTTCAGGGTGCCGTTCCAGGGTCCGAGATCAAGGCGTTTGTGGACCGAGTGATTGAGGCCGCCGGTGGTGAAAGCCCCGGGGGGCAGCTGGATGACGCTGTTCTGGCCGCCGAAGAAATGCTGGCCGATGGCGCAGCTGTGGATGCCGCGCAGACCTTTTCCGCCATTCTGGGAGAAGACCCAAACCACGCTGCCGCTTATGGCGGTCTGGTGCGGGCCCATATTGCCGCAGGCGATCTGGAGCAGGCCGAGGCCATTTTGAACGGCGCACCCGCAGAGATTTCAACCTCGGCTGAGGTTGAAGCAGCCCATGCCCAGCTTGAGCTGGCGAAGCAAGCGGCCGATGCAGGCCCAGTGGGTGAGCTGAAAGCAGCGGTCGAGGCGGATGCCGACAATCATCAGGCGCGGTTCGATCTTGCGCAGGCGTTGCACGCCAATGGTGAAGTTGAAGAGGCTGTAACGCAATTGCTGGAACTGTTCCGCCGCGACCGCGAGTGGGATGACGGTGCTGCAAAGGCGCAACTGTTCACCATTTTCGACGCGCTGAAGGCCAATGATCCGATTGTTCTGAACGGGCGGCGCAAGCTCAGCTCGATGATATTTGCCTAATTCCTGATCAGGGCTACACTCGGGTACATGATGCATCCCGCTGACCTGCCGGAGACGGTATCCGTTTTCCCATTGCCCGGGGCGCTTTTGCTGCCCCGGTCTCGCTTGCCGCTACATATTTTTGAGCCGCGCTACCTGCAAATGCTGGACGACGCGTTGAAAACACCTGAACGGCTGATCGGCATGATCCAGCCGAACCCATGTCAGTCCAACGAAAGCAAACTGCATCAAATCGGCTGTGCCGGGCGTGTGACGCAGTTCTCTGAAACCGAAGACGGTCGGTACCTGATCACACTGTCCGGCGTCTCGCGTTTTCGTATCAAGTCCGAGTTGGATGCGTTTACGCCTTATCGCCGTTGTGCTGTTTCATGGGACGGGTTTGACCGCGATCTTGGCAAGGCCGAGGCGGACAATGCGTTCGATCGGTTGCGATTTTTGGATCTGCTTGAACGGTTTTTTTCCTCGCGCCAGCTTTCGACCGACTGGGACACGTTGAAGGACGCCGATGACGAGCTACTGGTGAATTCCCTGTCGATGCTGCTGGATTTTGATCCCGAAGAGAAACAGGCGTTGCTTGAAGCGCCTTGCCTTCGCACGCGCCGCGAGACATTGGTGACATTGATTGAGTTCGCCATGCGCGGCGGATCGAGCGAGGAAAAACTGCAATGACCGAAGCCGAACACCCTTTTGACCGCCATATGCTTGAGGCGCTGATCTGTCCGCAGACGCACACTACTTTGCACTACGACGCCGAAAAGCAGGAACTGGTGTCCAAAGCTGCCAATCTAGCCTTTCCGATCCGCAACGGTATCCCGGTGATGTTGGTGGACGAAGCCCGGCAGCTAGACTAAATCGCGCGCCCTTGCAGCAGTTTCGGCAGGTCTCCGGTTAGCCCGGCGGCCTCGCGTACAAAGCCGCGGCGCAGGCTTGGCATTGAACCAACGATCTCCATCCCGATGTCGCGCCCTAAGCGCAGAATCGGGTTGTCGTTCGAAAACAGCTTGTTGAACGCATCGGTCGCCATGGCCAGCGCCGCCGTGTCGAACCGTCTCCATTCCTGATAGCGCTCCAGTACCAGAACTGATGCGATATCCTCGCCGCGCCGTCCAGCCAGTGTCAGAACTTCCGCCAAAGCGCCTACGTCGCGAAGACCTGCATTCAAACCCTGACCTGCGATTGGGTGCATGCCGTGGGCCGCGTCGCCTACCAGTGCCATGCGGTCACCAATAAAGGAATTGGCGATGGTCAGGTTCAACGGATAGGTGAACCGGTCACCCTGAAGGCGGATGTCTCCCAGAAAATCACCAAAGCGCGGGCGCAATACCTGCAGATAATCCGCCTCGGGCATGGCGTTGATGCGTTTGGCCATTTCAGAGCGTTCGCTCCAGACGATCGAGCTGCGATTGCTGGTCAGCGGCAGAATCGCCAAGGGGCCGGGGGGCATGAAGAACTGATGCGCCACGCCGTTATGGGGCAGCTCATGCTCAATGGCACAGACCAGCGCGGTCTGGCCGTAGTCCCAACCGGTGCGCTTGATCCCAGCACGCGCGGCGGTGCCACTGCGGCGCCCGTCACAGCCAACCAACAATCCGCCAGTCATGGTCGTGCCATCATCCAACGTCAGCGTTACGCCGGTATCATCAGAGGCCTGCGCGACAACGGTTTTGCCGCTGATCTGCGTGATGCTGTCCTGTTCGGCCATGGCATCCAGAAACGCGCGGCGCAGGTGGCGGTCTTCGACCATGTAACCCATCGGGCCTTCTTCAATCTCGGCATGGTCAAAATGCAGGAAAAACGGGGATGGACCAGCGCCGGAATGGCCATCAGTGACCTTGATCTCAAGCATGGGCTGGGTATGGTCTGCCACTTTGTCCCAGACGCCAACTGCATCCAGCAGCCGCTGCGAGGCCAGCGCCAGCGCATAGGCGCGCCCGTCAAAAGCCGCGTTTTTTCGGGCTTTTTCGGCCAATGCGTCGATGACGGTGACAGAATGCCCTGTCTGGGCCAGTGCCAGTGCCAGGGCCGGGCCGTTCAGGCCGCCGCCTACGATCAGGATATCCGAGTTGTGTTCCATGGCCTGCAATATGCGCGCCCTTTCGGGATTGTCCATGTGCGGTCCTGTCGCTACCGTCCCTCAAAGTGCTTTTTTCGCAAGGGGGCAGGGATGCAGGACTGGCTGACCATGACGGCGTGTGATCTGGGTCGGGGTATCGGCATGGGACAGATCGATCCGGTTGAACTGACCGAGACCTATCTGGCCGCCATCGACGCGCATCCGCACCGTGACAGGATCTATGCCCGCGTTACGCATGATCGTGCACGAGCCGAGGCACAGGCTGCGCAGGAGCGCGCCAATCTGGGCCTGCGGCGGTCCCTGTTGGATGGTGTGCCGATCAGCTGGAAAGATCTGTTCGACACCGCCGGCACCGCGACTGAGGCAGGCTCGGCGTTGCTGAAAGGCCGGGTGCCCGAAATGGACGCGGTCGTTGTGCGTAACGCCACTGCCATGGGCACGGTCTGTCTGGGTAAGACGCATATGAGCGAGCTGGCCTTCTCAGGCCTTGGCCTGAACCCGATCACTGGCACGCCCCCATGCATTGACGATGAAGACGCCGTATCCGGAGGCTCTTCTTCCGGCGCGGCGGCATCGGTGGCCTGGGGGCTTGCCGCCTGTGGGATCGGTTCGGATACGGGCGGGTCAGTACGCATTCCAGCGGCCTGGAACAATCTGGTCGGGCTGAAAACCACCGCCGGGCGCGTCAGCCTTGAGGGTACAGTGCCCTTGTGTCTGCGGTTCGACACTGTTGGTCCACTGACCCGCTCAGTCGAGGACGCGGCTCAGATGCTGGCCTTGCTCGAGGGGCGCTCTCCGCCTGATCTTCGCGGTGCCAGTCTGAAAGGCCGCCGCTTTGCCAATCTTCAGACTGTGGCGCAGGACGACCTGAGGGATGAACCGCGTAAGGCCTTTGAGGATGGGTTGCAAAGACTCACCGAGGCAGGCGCCGAGATCGTTCCGCTGGACGTCCCCGAGCTGCACGACGCCATGGCGCTGTCCGGCATTCTGTACACGACCGAAGCTTATGGGTTGTGGCGCGATGTGATCGAGGCCAACCCTGACGCCATGTATCCCGAGATACTGGAACGGTTTCGGTCGGGTCAAAACGCGACCGGAGCCGATTACATCGCGGCCTGGTCCAGGCTGAAAGCCTGTCGGGCGGCATGGGATGCCGCCACATCCGGGTTTGATGCAGTGCTTGCGCCGACAGCGCCCATTTTGCCGCCGAATCTGGATCGGTTGATGAATGACCATGACTACTATGTCACGGAAAATCTGTTGGCGCTGCGCAACACCCGTATTGGCAATCTGATGGGAATTGCTGCACTGACACTGCCGACCGGAATACCCGGCTGTGGCGTGATGATGATGGGATATCCGGGCTCGGAAGAGGCCCTGCTAAGGCTGGGATCAGCGGCCGAGACGGCGTTGGCCTGAATGCCACAATCCCCTGATTCGCCACCTCTTTGTCTGGACGAAACCGGGTGCGATCTGTAGTCTGCCTGTAAAACGGGGCGAAATGATCCCGGTATTGAGGCAGTAGTTATGAATTTCCCCGAACGGTTTTCGGACCTACCGGAATATGCATTCCCGCGTCTGCGCACCCTGTTGGATCATCACCAGCCGGGTGGCGAAGTGATTCACATGACCATTGGCGCGCCTATGCATGATTTTCCGGCGTGGGTCACCGATGTGATCACAGAAAACGCGGCCGGGTTTAAAGGATACCCTCCAAACGAAGGGTCGCCCGAGTTGCGGTCGGCGATTACTGACTGGATTGATCGCCGCTATGGCGTTTCGATGGACCCTGACACCAACGTGATGGCGTTGAATGGCACGCGCGAAGGATTGTACAACGCCGCGATGGCGCTGTGCCCCGAGCAGAAAAACGGTGAAAAGCCCGTCATACTGTGCCCGAATCCATTCTACCAAGTCTATATGGTGGCCTCGCTGTCGGTTCGTGCCGAGCCTGTATTCGTATCCGCAACTGCCGCCACAGGTCACTTGCCGAACTATTCGGGGCTACCAAAGGACGTTCTGAACCGCACCGTAGCGGCCTATATCTGTTCTCCCGCCAATCCGCAGGGCGCAGTCGCCTCGCGCGACTATTGGGTCGAACTGATCCAACTGGCCGAAACCTATGATTTCCGCATCTTCGCGGATGAATGTTATTCCGAAATTTACCGCGACACGGCACCAACCGGTGTGCTGACCGTCGCGCAGGAACTTGGGGCCGATCCGGAGCGGATCACCTTGTTCAATTCACTGTCGAAGCGGTCCAATCTGGCTGGTCTGCGCTCGGGCCTGATCGCCGGTGGTCCCGAGACCATCAAGAGGGTCAAGCAGTTACGCAACTACGCAGGTGCGCCTTTACCGCTACCTTTGCAGGCTGCCGCCGCAAAAGTTTGGGCAGATGAGGTGCATGTTGTAGAGAACCGCGCGCTGTATCAGGAAAAATACACGATCGCGGATGAGGTTTTCGCGGGCGTGCAGGGTTATATGGCGCCTGAAGCCGGGTTTTTCCTATGGCTGCCAGTCGAAAATGGCGAGGAAACCACATTAAGGCTGTGGCAGGAAACCGGTGTTCGGGTGCTGCCTGGTGCATATCTTTCTCAAGGTGATCCGGGGCAAAACCCGGGCGAACAATTTATCCGGGTCGCAATGGTGGCCCCAAAAACAGAGTTGCGGCAGGGGCTGATTACGCTCCGTGACTGCATCTATTCGTGAGGTACGAGGGCAAAATGGCATCATATAACGCGCGCAACCGCGATCCATTGCTGGACAGTACGACCCAGGCCGCCATCGAAAGGCGTAGCAAGGAACTGATCGGGATCGCCCTGATCCTGCTGGGGCTGGCTTCAGCCGCGATGATCTGGTCCTACACGCCGGATGATCCGAACTGGATGGTGTCGACAGACGCGCCAGTGCAGAACTGGATGGGGCGGATTGGGGCGTCGATCGCCGCGCCGCTGTTCATGATCGTCGGATGGGGCAGTTGGAGCATCGCGCTGGTGCTGATTGGCTGGGGCATACGCTTTGCCGGGCACTTCGGCGAGGAACGCGCAGTGGCCCGCCTTATCTTTGCTCCGATCTGGATTGCCATCGTTTCCGTTTATGCCGCGACTTTGGTGCCGGGTGAGGCATGGCGCACGACCCACAGCTTTGGTCTGGGGGGCTTGTTCGGTGATACCGTCATGGGTGCGTTGCTGACACTGCTGCCTATATCGTCACATTTCATGGTCAAACTGATGTCGCTGGCGATGGCAGCTGGCATGCTGGTGCTGGGTACATTTGTCCTTGGATTCACAAAAGCCGACGTGCGCAAAGGCACGCGTGCCTTCTTGTTGGGCCTTGTGATGTCCTATGACATGTTGATGAACCTCTTGGGTCGCAGTGCGTCGGTTACCGCACAGGCGGCACGAGATCGCCGGGCACAGTGGGAAGAGCGTAAGGCCATCCGCGCAGAGGCCACCGATGCGGTGTTTGACGATGATATGGCGTATGCCGATCCGATGTTCGAAGAGCCGGATTTCGAAGAGCCCGAACCCGCAAAGCCCGGTCTGCTGGCGCGGATGCCAAGCCTGATCCGCCGCGCCGATCCCATGCCGGAACCTGAACTGGTCGCCCGCGAACCGGTCGCAGGATTCGATGAAATGCCGGGTGAAGATCGTATCAAGTCCAAGATTTCCGCAGCCGTACGCAATCGCAAAGTGGCCGCGGGTGAAGTGGCGCCAGAGGTCGATCCAACCCTGCCTTTGACCAAAGGGCGTGGCCGGGGGCCGGATCCGTTGATCCTGAACGCCAGAGGCGGAGAGGAGCTTCCGCCCGAGCCGCCGATGACATTGGACGGTCTGCCGCCTGAGCCGATGCTGACAGCAGAGCCAGAACCCGGGTGGCAGCAGGAAGCCCTGCATCATGATTTTGCGCCCGAGCCCGTCTATGAGGATGAGGCCGTATTTGAAGACGCACCCGAACCCGAACCCGCCCCGCTTCCTGCGATGAAAATTCCAGTGGCCGAACCGCGCAAACCCGTAGTGGCACAGCCCGTTCGCCGCACCCCTGCGCCGTCGCGTCGTGCACAGGCCGAAGCACAGCCTGGGCTGTCCTTTGAAGACCGGCATTCGGACTTTGAGCTGCCGCCTTTGAGCTTGCTGTCCAACCCTTCCAGCATTCAGCGCCATCACCTCAGCGACGAGGCATTGGAAGAAAACGCGCGCATGTTGGAAAACGTGCTGGACGACTATGGCGTCAAGGGTGAGATCACCAGTGTCCGCCCCGGCCCGGTTGTTACCATGTACGAACTGGAGCCTGCTCCGGGCCTGAAAGCGAGCCGGGTTATCGGTCTGGCCGACGATATCGCGCGCTCAATGTCGGCACTGTCGGCACGTGTTTCGACCCTGCCGGGTCGCTCGGTGATCGGGATCGAATTGCCCAATGAAAACCGCGAGATGGTGGTGTTGCGCGAAATCCTTGCCAGCCGTGATTTTGGTGATGGTAACCACGCGCTGCCACTGGCGCTGGGCAAGGATATCGGCGGCGAATCCATGGTCGCAAACCTGGCCAAGATGCCCCACTTGTTGATTGCGGGGACAACCGGTTCCGGTAAGTCGGTCGCGATCAACACCATGATCCTATCGCTGCTATATAAGCTGACACCGGACGAATGTCGCCTGATCATGATCGACCCCAAGATGCTGGAACTGTCCGTCTATGATGGCATTCCGCATCTGCTGTCGCCCGTTGTGACCGACCCGAAAAAGGCGGTTGTCGCGCTGAAATGGGTCGTGGGCGAGATGGAAGACCGCTATCGCAAGATGTCCAAGATGGGCGTACGCAACATCGCGGGCTACAATGGCCGCGTGAAGGACGCGTTGGCCAAGGGCGAGATGTTCAGCCGCACCGTGCAGACCGGGTTCGACGATGAAACCGGCGAGCCAACGTTCGAGACAGAAGAGTTCGCGCCCGAATCGATGCCCTACATCGTCGTGATTGTTGATGAGATGGCCGACCTGATGATGGTCGCGGGCAAAGAGATCGAGGCCTGTATCCAGCGACTGGCGCAGATGGCAAGGGCCTCGGGTATTCACCTGATCATGGCCACGCAGCGCCCCTCGGTCGATGTGATTACCGGTACGATCAAGGCGAACTTCCCAACCCGAATTTCGTTCCAGGTGACCTCGAAAGTCGACAGCCGGACTATTCTGGGCGAAATGGGGGCCGAGCAACTGCTGGGGCAGGGCGACATGCTGTATATGGCAGGTGGCGCCAAGATCACCCGTTGCCACGGCCCGTTTGTTTCGGACGAGGAAGTCGAGGAAATCGTCAACCACCTAAAACAGTTCGGCCCACCAGACTATGTGAACACCGTGCTGGACGGCCCATCTGAGGATAAAGCCGACAACATCGATGCGGTTCTGGGCCTGAACACGGGCGGCAACACCAACGGCGAAGACGCGCTGTACGATCAGGCGGTGGCGATTGTGATAAAGGATCGCAAATGCTCGACCTCATACATTCAGCGGAAACTTGCCATTGGCTACAACAAAGCTGCGCGACTTGTTGAGCAAATGGAGGATGAAAGCATTGTTTCGTCGGCAAATCACGTCGGGAAACGCGAAATCCTCGTCCCTGAGCAATAGGATATTTAATAACAAGGGCAGAGCGCTTATCTGGGGACTTATGAAACAGATTGCCTTTGCCCTTGCTTTGACACTCGCCGCGCCTGCGGCCTGGGCGGCTGAAAAGCTGCCGTTGTCCCAAATCTCAAACTACCTCAATGGCCTCAAAACCGTTGAGACCACGTTTACACAAGTTAACGATGACGGCTCGCTGAGCACCGGAAAGCTGTGGATGGAACGCCCCGGTAAGATGCGGTTCGAATATGACCCGCCCAACAGCGCTGTGGTTCTGGCGCGCGCAGGTACGGTGCAGATCTTTGATCCGAAATCGAACCAACCGCCGGAGCAGTACCCGCTAAAACGTACGCCGTTGTCGCTGGTGCTGGCGCGCAACGTCAATCTGGGGCAGGCGAATATGGTGGTTGCCCATGATTTTGACGGGACGGCCACGGTTGTTACCGCTCGGGACCCAAAGAACCCCGAATCCGGCCGAATTGAACTGATGTTTACGGGGGACCCGATCGAGCTGCGAAAATGGGTCATTCACGACAATGCCGGCAGTCAGACGACCGTTCTGCTGGGGCAGTTGAGTACCGGCGGAAATCTCAGCAACGATCTGTTTTCCAGATCAAAAAGAAGCGGGTCAGGCAATCGCTGACCCGCACTCCTGTCAGTAGCGGCAATTGGCCAGCTGCGCCTGATAGAGCTTGGCGCGTGCATCCACGTCATTGGCGACGTTCAACAGCCAGGATTTGCTGTTATGGCTGCCACGGGCAAAGCCGGTGTGCCCCTCGTGATACGCCAGATACTGGTTGCGCGTATCTGTGGGGTGAATACCGTTCCGCTGTTGGCTTTTATTCATGTACCAGCCGATGAAATCTGACGCATCGCGGATGCGGTCCCGCTTGGCGCGGCGCTTGCCGGTCTCTTTGCGGTATTCGTCCCAGGTGCCGTCCAGCGCCTGACTGAAACCGTAGGCGCTGCTTTGACGGCCCATCGGGATCACACCCAGAACGTATTGGTGCGGCGTACGTGCGTCGTGCTTATAGCGGCTTTCCTGATAGATCGTCGCCATCTGAACGTGAATTGGGACGCCCCATTTCCGTTCGGTGCTTTTGAACGCCTTGATAAAATCAGGCCGTTCGCGCGCAATGCTGCACGCGTCATTCAATCTGCTCGGTGGCTGTTTGGACCCGCCACCGCAGGATGCCAAAAGCAGCACCCCGAAGAGTACGAAAAGAATTCTGCTCATGTGCCTCGTGCCTTTTTTCTTTATTCTAGCGCAAATTGAGCGTTTAGGAAATCACAATCGTTATAGAACAATGGCTAGTATTATAGGCAATGCGCCCACGGACAGCACAGTTGAAACCATGACCATCCCAGCAACCGCGTCCGAATCCGCGTCAAACCGCTCGGCCAGTAGGTACGATGTAACCGCGACCGGGGTGCACATCTGCAGGACCAGTACGCCGAAGGCGGTTGAATCCAGATCAAAGAAGCGGGCGATTGCCCAGCCGAGCGCAAAGCAGACCAGCAGCTTCAGGACGGACAGCCAGATCGCCTGACCCAATTTGCGCGTCGTCAGCCTTGCAATTGCCACGCCGACTGTAATTAACATCATGGGGATAGCCATTTGGCCTAGCAGCTCTAGCGTATTGGTCAGGAACAGTGGCGTTTCCCAGTCTTGCCATAGGAATAAGGCCCCAAGCAGGGTTGCCCAAACCATCGGTTCGCGCGCAACTTTGCCGAATGCACCTTTTCCAGCGACGAGGTAAATTCCATAGGTGAAGGAAAACAGGGCGGTAATGGCCAGGAAAATGACTGCAAAACCCAGACCGGCCTGTCCAAACGCAAAAATACAAAGCGGCAGGCCCAGATTGCCCGTGTTCCCGAAAATCAACGGCGACAGGTAAGTGCGACGGTCCAGGTTTGAAAGTCGAACGAAAACGCCAAAGGCCACGGCAAGGCCAACATGACCCGCAATTGCGGCCAGTGTGAAGCGGGTCAACTCTCCTGCCGGGATCTCGGTTTGCATCAGCGCCACAAAGATCAGGCTGGGCACGGCAAGCGTCACGGCAAGGCGCGTCACAAACTCCAAACGGTACTCAAAACCAAGTTTGACCCAGGTGAATCCAATGCCCGCCAGCAGGAAAACCGGCGCCACAATTTCGAACACTGCCAGTAAGATGTTCACAGACTGTTTCCTTTAATTTCCGATCAATGATTGGCATTCCGGCCCGGAAAGAGGTAGTAAGATCTCTGGGGGCTGAGATAATGCTGAAGACAAATGCCAAGTACCGCCTGGGACAGGTGGTCCGCCATAAAAAGCATCCCTTCCGAGGGGTGATTTTTGACGTGGACCCGGAATTTTCCAACACAGAAGAGTGGTATCAGGCCATTCCCGAGGACAGCCGCCCCATCAAGGATCAGCCGTTTTACCATCTGCTCGCAGAAAACGACCAATCCTTCTATGTGGCTTATGTTTCAGAACAAAATCTGGTTGCGGACCAATCGGGGGAACCGGTTGAGCATCCTGATATTCCTGACATGTTCGGTCCTTTCGAGAATGGCGCGTACCCGCTGCACTTTAATTTGAACTAAGTAATTTGGTGCGCCAGATTGCGCGCCCTGGCGGTCAATAACCTAACGCACAACCGTCTTTTCTGGGGTCGCTTGCGCCTTCCAGAACACCATCTGTGCGGATTCGGATTGCTTGCGCCCCGCCAAGTGGCGTTTCTGGAACCTGAACGTTGTGCCCAAAATCGCTCAATTGTTGAGATGTGCTGGGCGGAATTCCGCGTTCAAGTTTCAGAACGCCGCCGTCTGCAAAGGCGCGCGGGGCATCCACAGAGGCCTGCAAACCCAACCCATGATCCGTGAGGTTGGACAATAGGCGTGCGTGGCCTGTTGGCTGAAAAGCTCCGCCCATCACGCCAAATGGCATGAACACACGGCCATCCTGTTTAAGCATACCGGGAATTATCGTGTGCATCGGGCGTTTGCCCGGGCCAAGCTCGTTTGGGTGACCGGCGCTCAGGTTGAAGCCTGAGCCGCGGTTTTGCAGCAAAATCCCGTATTTTTCCGATGCGATGCCAGACCCAAAGCTGTGAAATATGGAATAGATCAGCGAAACGGCCATCCGATCCCGGTCAACAACCGTAATATAGACTGTGTCCTTGTGAATGGACTCGGTTAGTGGGGCTGCCGCTGGCATGGCGCGCTTGGGGTCAATCAACGCGGCCAGCTTATTCGCCACGCTCTGGTCGAGGAATCGTTCAGCGTGGGTTGTGTGATCGGGGTCCGCAATGAACCGATTGCGCGCGTCATAAGCGAGTTTCGAGGCCTCGGCCTCAAGATGGATGAGTTCTGGGCCAAATGGGTCAAGACCGGTCAGATCGAAGTTCTTTAGGATGTTCAAAAGCAGGATTGCAGTCGCACCTTGGCCGTTTGGCGGGTGTTCGACAAGATCGATGCCGTTGTAGTTTCCGCTGACAGGCTGGGATTTTGTGCATTGCGTGGCTAGAAAATCCTCGGCCGTGTGAACACCACCCAATGCTGTTAGGGCGTCAATCATATCCTGTGCAATTTCACCGGCATAAAAGGCGTCACGACCATTGCGTGCAATCTGGCGCAGAACCTCGGCTTGCCCTGGCGCGCGAAAGACCTGACCTGTTTTTGGCGCTTCGCCGTCAGTCAGGTAGTGCCTGCGCGCGGCGCCCTGTAACGTGGCGGCCCCCGTTTTCCAATCATAGGCGACGCGGGGTGCAACCGGGACACCCACCTCGGCATAGTGTATGGCTGGCTGTAGAATTGCGTCCAGCCCAAGCTTTCCTTCGGATTCTGCCAAATGGCATAACGCATCAATTGCACCGGGAATAGTCACAGCATCGGGCGTGTTCAATGGCACTGAATCCAGCCCTTCGGCCCGCAACCGATCGGCATCCGCAGCTGCTGGCGCACGGCCAGACCCGTTCAGAGCCCGAATTTGATCTTCGCCCGCGCGATTGAACAGAACAAAGCAATCACCGCCGATTCCAGTCATCTGCGGTTCACAAATGCCCAGCAGCACGGCACCTGAGATGGCGGCGTCCATGGCATTGCCGCCTTGTTGGAGAATACTCACCGCAGCCTGCGCGGCCAGAGGATGTGATGTGGCGCACATTCCTTCGGTTGCCAAAACTTCGGACCGACCCGGAGTGTGAAAATCCCGCATAGCTTTGCCTTCTCCCTTTGAACGCGCCGAAGGTAAAGCGTGGTCAGAGATTGTCTAGTCACATCAAGGAGAAGATCCTCGGCGCCGTTCACTGGGTGGGGGCTGTGACACGAGGCGCCGAGGGAAGCTATCTGAGCTACGGATACCTTTTTGCCCTTTGATTGCGGCGCGGCAATGGTGCGATCTGGGCCATTATGTGACTATTTTGGGTCAGGTGGTCGGGTTTGGAAAGTCAAACCGCAGGGACAACCGGTTGCAGCCATTGCGATGTTCATAGCGAATGTCGCTGGTCAGTTCGTGGATCAGGAACCAGCCAAACCCGCCTTCGGGCAACTCGTCGAGTGTCGATCCCAAAGGCGCGGGCACACCATCGGGCACTCGAAATCCCGGCAAAGGAGTCCCGGTGTCAGAGATCAAAATATCCAGCCAATTTTGGTGCAGCCGACAATGCACCCGGACCTTGGCCGGGGTGACGTCCGAATAAGCATGCTCCACCACATTGTTGATCGCCTCGGCCAGAGCGATTTTCACGTCGCTCGCCTTGTGTGGCGGTAGACCCTGCGCCTCCAGCCCTTTGCTTAGCTGGGCGATACCAACACTGGCTTCGGTTTCGGTTGCAGTAAAGCTCAGATCCAAGCAGTTCCCGTTCCCCATCGACATCGCGCCTATTCAATCCGTGAAGTCATTCCGCCGGCGGTGCCAGAGCGTCGTCCAGGGTAGGATAGAGGTTGAAAACCGTATCCATGCGGGTCAGCCGAAACACCTTTTCGACAAACGGGTGCAACCCGGCCAAATCCAACCTGCGGTCACTGCCCAGTTGTTTCATCGACGCGACGATGGCCCCAAGGCCGCTTGAATCGATAAATTCGACCCCCGTCAGGTCCAGAACAACGCGCGACGCGCCACCGTCGGCCTCATTGCGCATGTCTTCCTTGAACTGAATGGCCATTGCGGCATCAATCCGGTCCGAATGCACGGTAATGATCTGCGTCGTGTCTGTTATCTTACTGGTCAGGGCCATGCGCACGGGCTCTCTAAACTGAAAATCACTCGTAGAAATACGCTAGACGACAATTCTTACCATTCTGTATCCATTCCAGTAGAAAAGCGAAGGAGCATCCAGATGAAGCAAGTCGTTATCGCCGGCGCGGCGCGGACCCCGATGGGTGGGTTTCAGGGGATGTTCGATACCGTGACAGCGGCCGATCTGGGCGGCGACGCCATCAGGGCAGCGTTGCAAGGGGCCGGTACTGAAACCGTTGACGAAGTCCTTATGGGATGTGTTTTGCCGGCCGGGCAGGGGCAGGCGCCCGCGCGCCAGGCCGGTTTTGCGGCAGGGTTGGGCGAAGACGTTCCCGCCACAACGCTGAACAAAATGTGCGGATCGGGCATGAAAGCGGCCATGATGGCCTATGACCAGATCGCTTTAGGGCATGCCGATACAATGATCGCAGGTGGGATGGAGAGCATGACGAACGCGCCATACCTTTTACCCAAAATGCGCGAAGGCGCGCGATTGGGTCATACGCAGGCAATGGATCATATGTTCTTGGACGGGCTCGAGGACGCTTACGACAAAGGTCGCCTGATGGGCACATTTGCCGAAGACTGCGCCGAGGCCTATCAGTTCACGCGCGAAGCGCAGGACGAATATGCGCTGCGTTCATTGTCAAATGCGCTGGCCGCACAGGAAAACGGCGCATTCGCGGATGAAATCACGCCGGTTACGGTCCGCACCCGAAAGAGTGAGGTCACGCAGGCCACGGATGAACAGCCGCTTTCGGCGCGGCCCGAGAAGATCCCGACGCTCAAGCCGGCGTTTCGGAAGGATGGCACTGTCACGGCGGCAAACTCTTCTTCGATATCGGACGGTGCCGCTGCATTGG
The DNA here is from genome assembly GCF_900143525.1 of Ruegeria sp. Alg231-54. GTDB lineage: Bacteria > Pseudomonadota > Alphaproteobacteria > Rhodobacterales > Rhodobacteraceae > Ruegeria. Next base: position 100,507 of record NZ_FREZ01000009.1, read on the forward strand.
TGCTGGCATCCGAGAACGCAGCCCATGCGCAGGGTCTGACTGTTCGTGCCCGTATTGTCGGCCACGCTAGCCATGCGCAGGCACCGGGGCTGTTTACGACGGCACCTGTTCCGGCCGCGCAGAAACTGCTGACCAACATCGGCTGGTCGAAAGAAGATGTCGATCTGTGGGAGGTCAACGAAGCCTTTGCGGTCGTGCCGATGGCGTTCATGCACGAAATGGGTCTGCCCCGCGATATCGTCAACGTGAACGGCGGGGCTTGCGCACTTGGACATCCGATCGGTGCGTCGGGTGCGCGGATTATAGTCACGCTGCTGAACGCGTTGGAAAAGCGAAACCTGAAACGCGGGGTGGCGGCGATCTGCATCGGCGGCGGCGAAGGAACGGCGATCGCCATCGAACGCGTTTGACGCTTCACCTTTTTCCAAATACTCCGGTGCAAACGTGCCACGAGTTCTGACATGACAGCTGATTATAATACACTTGCCAAAACCATCGCAGCCCTGACCGAGGGGGAAACCGATGACGTGGCCCTGATGGCTACAGTCGCGTGCGAGGTGCATCATTCCGATGATCGATTTGACTGGACAGGCTTCTACCGGGTCACCGAGCCGGGGCTTTTGAAGATTGGACCTTATCAAGGTGGGCACGGCTGTCTGGTCATCCCGTTCGACCGCGGTGTCTGTGGCGCTGCCGCCCGTACGGGCGAGGTACAGTTGGTGCCGGATGTGGATGCGTTTCCGGGCCATATCGCCTGCGCATCTTCGACCAGATCCGAGGTGGTGCTGCCTGTGCACAACGCCGCCGGTGACGTCATTGCGGTGTTCGATATCGACAGTGATCAACCCAACGCGTTTAATGAACAAGACGCAAGGCAACTGAGCGGAATTCTGTCCAGCGTATTCGCCAAGTAAAAACGGCCGGGGGCGTACCCCCGGCCATTTTGATTAGTGTGTGCTTCCTATCAGGTGCTCAGAAGCTTGGCTTTCTGCGCCGCAAATTCCTCATCCGTCAGAACGCCTTTTTCCTTGAGCGCTGCAAGCCGTTCCAGCTCATCCGCGGCGGATACGGTCGCGACTGAGCGGATATAGTCCTTTTGCGCCTGTTCGATCTGGCTCATAGCCTCGGCATTGTGCTGGTGCATCTTGTCGCCGCGGACGATCAGGTAAGCCAGAACGCCCATCCATGGAATCAGGATGACAAAGGCGATCCAGACTGCCTTTCCACCGCCGCTGAGGTCCTTAGAGCGGAAGACATCGGCCACAACCGAAATCATCACCCAGAACCAGGCCACCATCAGGAACAGCCAGAAGATTGACCAGACTATGTCGAAGAAACCGATGCCGTTGTCCATTTGTCATCCAACCCTTTGCGAATGCGTAAGAATAATCATATTCAGATAGAATGGGAGTGTAGCAGACAGTTTCCCAAATGGTTAGCACCTAATCCCTGATGAAATTTTCGCGCTAGACCAGGCTGGGCAATTCCAAGGCCGCCAGAAGATAGGCCAGCACAGCCTGAGCGCCGAAAATCCCAAAGATGTAGTATGAAAACAGCCGCTTGCGGGTTTTGTGTCTGAAAATCCACCGCCCCAGCAATGCGCCTGGACTGCCGCCCAACGCCGCCAACCACAATAGTTTTCGTTCTGGGATACGCCTTTTCCGCTGTCTTGCCCGCAGCTTATCCCAACCAAAGGCAAGCAAAGTCAGGGTGTTGACGACCCACAGATAAATCACCGCAATCCACATGGTTGACGGATATCCAAACAATGTCGTGGACCCAAGTGAAAAAATTCTTGGTTTTTTCACGGAATCATTGCATCGTGAAAAACGAGGAGAAAATTTCACCAAACTTCGGAGCGATCAGTGAACAGCCAAGCCCCGCACAGCGCCACACTCGGAGCCGACCTTCGCGCATTGCGCAAAGCGCGCGGGCTGACGCTGAGCGAGATTGCAGCGCGCCTTGGACGCTCGGTCGGTTGGTTGAGTCAGGTCGAGCGTGACATGTCGGATCCATCAATTTCGGACCTTCGCGAGATCGCCGAATGTCTGGGCGTTCCAATGTCTATGCTGTTCGCGCACTCTTCGGCACCTGCGGACGAACAGGGTTACGTCGTGCGTGCCGGATCGCGCCGCCCGATGGGCTCGGGCGAGGAAGGGTTGATCGAAGAGCTGCTTTCGCCCGACCTGACCGATGATTTCGAGATGGTACACTCGACGTTCAAACCACGCTCAAAAATGCAAACCCCGGCCAACCGACCCACGCAGGAGGTTGGGTACATGGTGTCCGGTCGGTTGGATTTGACGATCGGAGATCGCCGATTCCTCGTGGGACCCGGTGACAGCTTCCGCATCAAACACCAACCCTATCAATGGTCGAACCCGTATGATGAGCCCGCGGTGGCCATCTGGGTGATCGCCCCGCCGGTGTACTGATGAGTTTCGAGGCCTGGACCATATTCGCATTGTTCTGGGTGGTGTTCGTCACCACTCCGGGTCCGAATGCGGTAAACTGCATCTCGAACGGAATGGGCCTGCCGTTTCCCAAGGCGATGCTGGGTGTCTTGGCGATTCTGACGCAGGCCAGCGCGTTTCTGATTCTGTCAGCACTAGGTGTGACCGCGTTGATCGCAGCCTCCCCAACTGGGTTTTTCATCGCCAAAGTGGTGGGGGCAGCGTTCCTGATCTGGGTTGGGGTTCGCGGATGGATGAATGCATCGCGTCCGACGCCAGTTACCGAACGCCCCGCGCGTCACGTGTATCTACACGCACTGGCGGTCGCGACGATCAATCCTAAAAGCGTGGCAGGGTATCTCGCCGCCTTTTCGCAGTTTGTGCAACCGGATGTGCCGATCTGGCAGCAGATGGTCGTCATCATGCCCACGGCGCTGATCATCACCACGCTCAGCTATACCGGGTTCACCCTGATGGGCGCTCTGATGGGTAAAGCGGCGCTGGGCGCTGTGTTCAACACATGGGTGCGCCGTGTCATGGCCGCCTGTTTCATCATCTATGGCGTGTTGCTGGGGGCCAGCTCCACGCCCACAGCAAAGGGGTAGTCACATGCAAACCGGTTCTTGCCTCTGCGGCGCTGTCGCATTCACAATTGACGGAGAGCTTTCACCGCCTTCGGCCTGCCATTGCGGTCAATGCCGCAAGCAGTCCGGCCATGTTTGGTCTTCGACCTGGACGCATAAGGATAGCTTGAGCTTCACCGCCAGCGATACGCTTACTTGGTTCCGCGCATCGGACACCGCCCGTCGCGGTTTCTGCCGTTCATGCGGTTCATTCCTCTTCTGGCAGCACAATGACGAAGACACGATTTCGATTTCCATGGGGGCTTTCGATACGCCCACCGGATTACAGCTCGCCCGGCACATCTTTGTGGCCGACAAGGGCGATTATTACGACATCACAGACGATCTGCCTCAACGGGCACAGTAACAAGGATCAAGACCAATGAGCGATTTTCCGACAAAAGCCCGCGTGGTTGTTATCGGTGGCGGTGTGGTGGGGGCCTCCTCGCTGTATCATCTGGCCAAGAAGGGCTGGACCGACTGTGTCCTGCTGGAAAAGAACGAATTGACCGCAGGCTCGACCTGGCACGCGGCGGGCAACGTTCCTACGTTCTCGAATTCATGGGCGATCATGAACATGCAGCGGTACTCGACCGAGCTGTATTCGCGTCTGGGCGAAGAGGTCGACTATCCGATGAACTACCACGTTTCAGGCTCGATCCGTCTTGCGCACAGCAAGGAGCGGATGCAAGAGTTCGAACACGCCATGGCGATGGGACGCTATCAAGGCATCCCGATGGAGATGTGGACGCCTGAAGAAGCGAAAGAGCGCTATCCATTCCTAGAAACGCACAATCTTGAGGGCGTGCTGTACGACCCGACGGACGGGGACATTGACCCGGCACAGTTGACGCAGGCACTGGCCAAGGGTGCCCGTGACATGGGCCAGAAGATCATCCGCTTTTGCCCGGCAACTGGCGTAACTCAGCACGACGATGGCACATGGACCGTCCATACAGACAAGGGCGATATCGCCTGCGACTATGTTGTGAACGCGGCTGGGTATTACGCGCAGCGCGTGGGAGAGTGGTTCAAACCTTTCGGCGGCCGCACAGTTCCCGCGATGGTGATGAGCCACCAGTATTTGCTGACCGACGAAGTTCCAGAAATTGAAGAATGGTCCAAAGCGAACGGTGGTAAGAAACTGCCACTGCTGCGCGACGTGGATATCTCGTACTACCTGCGGCAGGAAAAGAATGGCTTCAACCTTGGTCCGTATGAGCCCAACTGCAAGGGCCACTGGATGACCGAAGACGACGCTATGCCCGAGGATTTCTCGTTCCAGCTGTGGAATGACGATCTCGACCGCATCGAAGACATTGTTACCGATGCGATGGAGCGGGTTCCGCTTATGGCGACCTCCGGCGTTGGACGTGTGATCAACGGCCCGATCCCCTATGCGCCGGATGGGCTGCCGCTGATCGGCCCGATGCCGGGAGTTAGAAACGCGTTCGAAGCGCACACCTTTACTTTCGGCATCGCGCAGGGCGGTGGCGCGGGCAAAGTGCTGGCCGAATGGATCGTCGACGGCGCGACCGAATGGGACATGTGGGCCGTCGATCCGCGCCGCTACACCGACTACACAGATCAGGACTACTGCAACCAGAAAGGTCTGGAAGTTTATGGCAACGAATACGCCATGCACTTCCCTCATCACGAATGGCCTGCCGCACGCGACAAGAAACTGTCGCCGGTGCATGACAAGGTCAAAGCGTTGGGCGGCGTGATGGGTGCCTATAATGGATGGGAGCGGGCCAACTGGTTCGCAAAGCCAGGCGACGACACATCGCTCGATGCCACCCATACCTGGGGCCGTTCCGGCCCGTGGGAGCAGCGGATCCAAGAAGAATGCGAGGCCGTGCGAGATGATTGTGGAGTGCTGGATCTGCCAGGCTTCTCGCGCTTCATGGTCAAGGGAGAGGGCGCCGCTGAGGCGTTGCGCGGTCTCGCAACCGGAGGGCTGCCAAAGGTCGGCCGGATGAACCTCATCTACGTCTCCGATGACCGTGGTCGCATTCTGACCGAGATGTCATGTATCCGTCTGGGTGAGGATGAGTTCATCATGATCACCGCCGCAACTGCACAGTGGCATGACCGTGACATCCTGATGAACGCAATGCCTGCCAGTGTGTCGATCGAGGACGTGACCACAACACGCGACACTCTGATCGTCACGGGCCCGAAATCGCGCGAGATCCTGTCGAACCTGACAGATGCCGATCTGACCACTGGTTGGCTGACCCACCAGTCCGCCACCGTTGCTGGCCAGCCCGCCTACCTGATCCGCGTCTCCTTTGCCGGTGAACTGGGATGGGAAGTGCACGCCCTGAACGAGCATATCCCTGCGATCTATGACGCAATTGTCGACGCCGGTGCCAAGCCGTTCGGGATGTATGCCCTGAACTCACTGCGTATCGAAAAAGGCTATCGGGCATGGAAGGGTGACCTGTCGACCGACTACTCTCTGCTGGAAGGCGGGCTGGAGCGGTTCGTCAAACTTGACAAGCCGCAGGACTTCCCCGGCAAGGCCGCGATCCTGAACGAAAAGCAGCAGGGCGTAAAAAAAGCCTTTGTCACCATTACAGTGGATGCAGGAGACTGCGACGCGCCCTACATGTCCTGCATCTGGCAGAACGGCGAGATCGTGGGCGAGACCACTTCGGGCGCTTGGGGTTACCGCGTCGGCAAGTCCATCGCGCTGGGCATGGTCAAGGCCGAGCTTGCCAACCCCGGCACCGAGCTTGAAGTCGAAATCTACGGCCAAAAGTGCCGCGCTGTGGTAGAGCAGGATCAGCCGCTCTGGGATCCCGAGAACGAGCGGTTGCGCGCTTAAACTCTCACGGAGACCACCATGAGCAAACGATACGCCAAACTGGGACCCGGTGAGGGTCCCAACTATGACTGGGAAAATGACCACACCTTTGTGAAAGTATCTGGTCAGGACACCGATGGCGCATACACGCTTATGGAAGATAATCTGAAGGCCAGCTTCGCGCTTGGCCTTCATCGCCATGACAACCATGCCGAAACCTTCTATTTTCTGGAAGGCGCCGTGGATTTCTACGTTGATGGCGACTGGCATCGCTGTACTCCGGGCACAACCATGCATGTCCCGCCCGGAGTACCCCATTCGTGTCGTGTCGCCGATGGCGCGCCCGCCAGAATGCTGATGATCTTTCAGCCCTCGGGGTTCGACGGGTTTCTGGCCGAACTGGCGACAATGACCGAGGCAGAATTCGCAGATGAGGCGAAAATGGCCGAGCTGAACGCGCGTTACGACATTGTGCCGATGGGGCCGGCTCCAACCCATCCGGAAGATAGGGTCTAAAGATGACCACGCCCACGAAAATGTCCGGCATTTACCTGACGCGCCATGGCGGTCCCGAAGCGCTGGAATGGCGCGAGGATATTCCGGTTCCAACGCCCGGACCGGGGCAGGTTCTGGTTCGGGTCGCGGCCGCAGGGGTAAACAACACGGACATAAATACACGGGTCGGCTGGTATTCCTCGGACGTGACCGGGGCAACGGACGCCGTTGATCAGGATGTTGATGCCGGAGGCTGGGGAGGTGCGTTGGCGTTTCCGCGCATTCAGGGTGGCGATCTGTGTGGGATAGTCGAATTGGCAGGGCAAGAGACCGGGTTTCAAGCCGGGCAACGGGTGACCTGCCCGATCAACTTGCCACGCCCACGTCCCGGCAATCCGACAGGCTTTGTCGCATTAGGCTCTGAAATCGACGGAGCGTTTGCGCAATACTGTCTGGTTCAGGCCGACGACCTGTATGACGTGACGGCCTCACACCTGTCAGATGTCGAAATCGCCGCCATCCCCTGTGCATTTGGCACGGCTGAGAACCTGTTAACCCGTGCTGGCGTGACCGCTGGGCATAAGGTGCTGATTACCGGTGCCTCGGGTGGCGTGGGCCTTGCCGCCGTGCAACTGGCGGCGCTTCGCGGGGCGACGGTTTGGGGCGTTACGAGTTCAGCCAAGGCTGAGGTGGTCAAAGCGCAGGGGGCCGTGGACACCTTTGACCGCAACGCGCCGCTGCCCAAGGACATGTTCGACGTCGTGATCGACGTTGTCGGAGGCCCGGCTTGGCCCAGCCTGATCCTGGCCCTGAAACCCGGCGGTCATTATGCCGTTTCCGGGGCAATCGCAGGACCAATCGTTTCGGCTGACCTGCGTGAGATCTACCTGCGCGACATCACGATTCACGGCTGCACACATCAGGCATTTGAAGTCTTTGGCCGCCTTGTCGAGATGATGAATGCGGGCCGCATCAAGCCTTTGGTTTCCAAGACCTATTCACTAAGAGACATCGCCAAGGCGCAAGAGGACTTCCAGTCCAAGGCGCTGCCGGGAAAACTCGTTCTGATTCCTTAGGAAGGTTGGCAAATGGCAGAAATCACGCTTCTGGATGGCTCGATTGGGCAAGAACTGGTCAAACGCAGTGGGGACAAACCCACTCCGCTGTGGTCGACGCGCGTTATGATCGACCATCCCGAATTGGTGCAAGAGGTCCACGCCGAATATTTCCGCCGTGGCGCGACGGTTGCAACGACCAACACCTACGCGGTCCATCGTTCTCGGTTGGAGCGTCTGGGTATGGAAGGCCAACTGCCCGAGCTGATCCATGCTGCGGTTACTCAGGCGAATCAGGCGCGAAAGGACAGTTCCGGGCGCATCGCCGGGGCGCTGGGTCCTTTGCTGGCGTCTTATCGCCCCGATCTGAATCCTGATGTGGAAGACGCCGCCGAAAAGTTTGCCGAGTTGGTTAACCTCATGTCCGATGACGTCGACCTTTTCCTGATCGAAACCGTTTCCTCGGTGCAAGAGGCCGAAGGGGCCCTGCGTGGTACGGCTGAGGCAGGCAAACCGGTTTGGCTGGCGCTTTCTGTGATGGATGATGACGGAACACGGCTGCGATCCGGTGAACCGCTTGCCGGTATCGCGCCTCTTGTGGATCGGTTTAACCCTGACGCTGTTCTGATAAACTGTTCGCGCCCCGAGGCCGTCCCCGCCGCGTTGAAGGTCATCGCCACGATGGGGCGGCCATTTGGGGCCTATGCAAATGGGTTCACCGGGATTGCACAGGATTTCCTGAAAGACGCGCCGACTGTCGACGTGTTGACACAGCGCCACGATCTTGGACCCGAGGCTTATGCCGATCATGCCATGGAATGGGTAGCGCAGGGGGCAACGATTGTTGGCGGATGCTGCGAAGTCGGGCCGGATCACATAGAGGTCCTTGCCGATCGATTGCGGTCCGCTGGACACCGGATTGTCTGAGAGGAACGTGATGCCATCGCCGTCGAACATCCCGGCTTCTAGCGCGCTGCGACATTTCGACATCGTTGTCGCGCCGGGCTATGTGCTGCTGGAACTGGCGTCATTGGTTGAGGTGCTGCGGCTGGCCAACCGCGTATGCCCGAGCCCGCCATTCACCTATGCCTATCGCTCTCTCAGGGGTGGCCCGGTCGCTAGCAGCAGCGAGGCGACGATCCAGACCGACCGCATTCCGTCGCAGCCCAACGCAGACTATTTGTTCGTCATCGGAAATTCCGACCCCGATCATCCTGATCTGTCTCTGGGGCGTGTTGTGTCGGATTATACTTTCCGCGGTGCACAGGTCTTTTTGCTGTCCGAAGCTGCAAGCCGGTATATCGACGAGCAGGGGACCGAGGACATGTCGACCCACTGGGAAAACGCGTCCTTCCTGCGTGAGCGCCGCGCCCAGTTCGAGGCCAAACTGTCGATTGCAACGGAACAGGGCGCCGTGGTGACCTGCGCCGGGATGGAGGCGACAACCGATGTCGCGCTGGCCGTGATCGGGCGCCACATATCTGGGCCAACCAGAATGACCGTGGCCGATATTATGCTGCACGAGAACATCCGGGACTTTTCCTCGCTTCAGCCCTTTTCCGGGTCAAAAACCACGGCAACCGGCGACGCCAAGCTGGACCAGTGCATCAAGGTGATGCAGGCCAATATCGAAGACCCGCTGCCGATTAACGAAATCGTCGAAGCGCTAAAGCTTTCGAACCGATCGCTGGAACGGAAGTTCAAGAACTATTTCGGAACCACACCAAACGGCTTTTACCGCGAAATGCGGCTGGCCAAGGCCAATAACCTGTTGCTGAACACAACGATGAGTGTTCGCGAAATTGGTCTTGCCTGCGGGTTTCCCAACGGTTTCTCGTCGGTCTACAAAAGCTTTTTCGGCGTAACCCCCTTTGTGCTGAGACGCGAAAAACGGCAAGTCAAACAACGTTGATTTTTGCAAATGGGCTGACGTTTTTCGTGCATTCTGTGTCGCTCTTCCGTGTCATTTTGGGTGGAAACTCATAAAGCGGAATCATGAGAATGGCTGATCTTCCAAACAAGGCCCGTGTTGTCATTATCGGTGGTGGTGTCATCGGATGTTCGGTGGCGTATCATCTGACCAAGAAAGGCTGGAAAGACGTTGTCCTGCTGGAGCGTAAGCAACTGACCAGCGGCACGACCTGGCATGCGGCGGGTCTGATCGCCCAGTTGCGTGCAACGGCGAACATGACAAAGCTGGCGAAGTACAGCCAGGAACTCTATGGCTCGCTCGAAGAAGAAACCGGTGTGGCCACAGGCTTTAAACGCTGTGGATCAATCACTGTTGCGCTAACCGAAGAGCGCAAAGAAGAGATCTACCGTCAGGCGGCCATGGCGCGCGCTTTCGGCGTCGAGGTCGAAGAAATCGAGAATGAACGTGTTCAGGAGTTGTATCCCCACATCAACCTCGAAGGCGTGAAGGGTGCTGTTTACTTGCCGCTGGACGGTCAGGGTGACCCGGCCAACATCGCCTTGGCATTGGCCAAGGGCGCCCGTCAGCGTGGCGGTATCGTCAAAGAACGTGTGAAAGTCACCGACATCGTCAAGCAGGGCCGCAAGGTGACCGGAGTAGACTGGGTCGCGGATGACGGCAGCGCTTCAGGTCATATCGAATGCGACATGGTGGTGAACTGCGCCGGTATGTGGGGGCATCAGGTCGGCCAGATGGCTGGCGTGAACGTGCCGTTGCACGCGTGCGAACACTTCTACATCGTCACAGAAGGCATCGACGGCTTGACTCAGTTGCCGGTTCTGCGAGTTCCGGATGAATGCGCGTATTACAAAGAAGATGCTGGCAAGATTCTGTTGGGTGCATTTGAACCGAACGCCAAGCCGTGGGCGATGAACGGCATCCCCGACACGTTTGAGTTCGACCAGCTGCCCGAGGACTTCGACCATTTCGAGCCAATCCTCGAAGCCGCGTGTGAACGTATGCCGATGCTGGCCGAGGCCGGTATTCATACCTTCTTCAACGGACCCGAGTCGTTTACCCCCGATGACGCCTATCATCTGGGCCTCGCACCCGAGATGGACAATGTCTGGGTCGCGGCGGGTTTCAACTCGATTGGTATCCAGTCCGCTGGTGGCGCTGGTATGGCGCTGGCCGAATGGATGGACAGCGGTGAAAAGCCGTTCGATCTGGGCGACGTGGACATCAGCCGGATGCAGCCGTTTCAGGGCAACAAGCAGTACCTTTTCGAACGCTCGAAAGAGACGCTGGGTTTGCTTTATGCCGACCATTATCCCTATCGCCAAAAGGACACCGCGCGCGGCGTGCGTCGGACCCCGTTCCACCGCCACCTGCTGGAACAGGGCGCGGTCATGGGCGAACTGGCAGGCTGGGAACGTGCCAACTGGTTCGCAAATGAAGGGCAGGAGCGGGAATACCAGTACAGCTGGAAACGCCAGAACTGGTTCGAGAACTCGGCTGCCGAGCATAAAGCCGTGCGCGAGAATGTCGGCATGTATGACATGTCGTCGTTCGGAAAAATCCGCGTCGATGGTCCCGATGCAGAGAAGTTCATGAACTATATCGGTGGCGGCGATTACTCGGTCCCGAATGGCAAGATCGTCTATACTCAGTTCCTTAATCGCGCAGGCGGGATTGAGGCGGACGTGACCGTCACTCGCCTGACCGAGATCGCATATCTGGTGGTCACTCCGGCAGCGACCCGTTTGGCTGACCAGACCTGGATGCAGCGCCATGCGGGCAACTTTAACGTCGTCATCACCGATGTCACGGCGGGTGTGGGTGTTCTGGCGATCATGGGTCCAAATGCGCGTACGCTGCTTGAGAAGGTCTCGCCCAACGATTTCACCAATGCGACTAACCCGTTCGGCACCGCGCAGGACATCGAGATTGGCATGGGTCTGGCCCGTGCCCACCGCGTGACCTATGTCGGGGAGCTTGGTTGGGAAATTTACGTCTCGTCTGACATGGCAGGTCACGTGTTCGAAACCTTGCACGAAGCAGGTCAGGATATGGGGCTGAAACTGTGCGGCATGCACATGATGGACAGCGCCCGAATCGAAAAAGGCTTCCGCCACTTCGGCCACGACATCACTTGTGAGGACCATGTGGTCGATGCCGGGCTTGGCTTTGCGGTCAAGGTCGACAAGGGCAGCGATTTCATCGGGCGTGAGGCGGTGATCGCGCGCAAGGAAAGCGGACCACATAACCGCCTGGTTCAGTTCAAGCTGACCGATCCGGAACCGCTGTTGTTCCATAACGAACCGATCATCCGGGACGGCGAGTATGTGGGCTATCTGTCCTCAGGCAACTATGGCCACACGCTGGGCGGTGCGATCGGTCTGGGTTATGTGCCCTGCGAAGGCGAAAAGGCCGCTGACGTTTTGGCCTCGACCTACGAGATCGATGTGTGCGGCGTCAAAGTCAAAGCCGAGGCTTCGCTCAAGCCGATGTACGACCCAAAATCCGAGCGCGTTAAAGTTTAACGCCAAGGTTTGACACACGGGGCGCTGCGGCGCCCCGTTTTATTGGTATATATCAATTTTCTTGATGCGACCGTTCACGGTTTTCGCAGTTTCCAAACCCTCCGGAACAGCCGTATAGACAAACGGTATCACCCGGAGATCCATGATGGCGGACGTCGCAACATCACCCCAGAATGAGGACACGCCAAAAGGATTGGCTCTGGCGGTGACCGCCTACGTTCTATGGGGTTTCCTGCCGCTTTACATGAAAGCTCTGGCGCATATCGGGCCGGTCGAGATCGTGGCGCATAGGATTGTATGGTCGGTGCCTGTGGCCGGGCTGTTGCTGGTGGCGCTGGGGCGAACCGGGGATTTGAAGGCTGCCTTACAAAACCCGAAAATGCTGGGCATGGCCTGTCTGACAGCGGCTTTGATCTCGGTGAATTGGGCCATTTACGTCTGGGCGATTGCCAGCGGTAACGCATTGGACGCAGCGTTGGGCTATTACATCAACCCGCTGTTCAGCATTGCGCTAGGGGCAATCCTGTTGCGTGAGCCTTTGAATCGTACGCAATTGGCGGCAGTGGGGTTAGCTGCTTTGGGTGTGTTGGTATTGATCGTCGAAGCGGGTCGGCTGCCGTGGGCCGCGCTGGCCCTGACGGTCAGTTGGGGGTTTTATGCTTTCTTCAAACGCTCGCTGCCCATCGGCCCCAATCAGGGCTTTCTGCTAGAGGTTCTGATACTGCTGATCCCAGCCTTGGTCTACATCACTTGGTTGGGGGCAAAAGGAACCGGCCACTTTGGCGCTGCCGCTGGGGACACCATGCTGCTGGCCTGTGCCGGCATTGTCACGGCTGTTCCGCTGCTGGTCTATGCCAACGGGGCCAAATTGGTGCGGTTGTCCACAATGGGAATCCTGCAGTACATCGCGCCGACGATGATCTTTATCACTGCGATTACCGTGTTCGGGGAACAGATCGATCGGGGCCGTATGATCGCCTTCCCGCTGATCTGGGCGGCTTTGGTGGTCTATACGATCCCGATGATCCGCCAGATGCGGGGTCAGCGCTGATGCAATAAGTCAGCCGCGGCCTCTGCCCACAAGCGATAGGCTTTGGGGCTTGGGTGATATCCGTCCGGAGCAGCCAGTGCCGGGTCATCCGGAAACTCCAATGACAGGTGCTGGGCTTGCGGGAATGTCGCAGCGGCCTTTTGCAAACCCTGATCCAGCCGGGCCGCCTGTCGCCCCAGTGCCCAGGCCAGCGGCTGGGGCAGGGCCGGAAAACGGTTCATCTGCGGCACAGCGGTAACCACGACACGGCGAACACCCAGTTTGCTCGTCAGATGATCCAGAAGTTGGGTCTGCAAAGCCGTGAACTTTTGCCGGGATACTCCACGCGTGACGTCGTTTACACCCAAGGCTGTCACGGCGGCGTCATAGCTGCCTTCAAGGCGGTTCAATCGTTCCAGCGTATCCTGTGTTGTGTGGCCCGTCGTCGCCTCCAGTCGCCACTCCACGCTGTAATGGCAGGCCAACCGCGCCACGAGAAACCCCGTTAGTGCCTGTTGCTGTCGCCCCGCCCCCACACCCGCTGCCGAGCTGTCACCAGCGATGAGCAGCCGCAACCGGGGGCCGCGCCCTTCGCGCCCTTGGCGCGGGCCGGAGGGTTCGGGCAGCAGCTGAGTGTTACGACGCACGGAAATCGCCTGTGCTGCCAGAACCGGCAACAGTGGGACACGCAATATCTGATCGGCGGCAATCGGGGCAGTCATGGTTAGCTGAGCGCGTTTTTGTATTCGAGGAAGCGGGCGTCTGTCATCACCCGGGCCATCATCGCCTCGCGCAGGGCGCCAATGGTTTTGTAGGGGCGCATGACCACTTCGAAGTTTTGGATCAAACCCTCATCGTTCAACGTGATCAGATCGACGCCGACCGCGTCCAGATCCCCGACCTTGCATTGAAACTCCAGCGCCCAATCCTTGCCTTCACCCATAATCCGGCGATAGCGGAAATCGGAAAACACCTGTCCCACATGTCCTAAAACAGCCGCGACCGGTTCGCGACCGGTCCAGGTGCTGTAGTAAGTTGGCGGGGAAAACCGTACGTCTTCGGCCAGCAATTCGTGGATCAGGGTTTCATCGCCCTTGGCGACAACGTCTTGCATGCGCTCGATTGTGGGGTGCATGTTCTCTCCTCTGCTTTGGGTCAGAGAGTTGCTGAACCGATCCGTTCAGGCAAGGCCGACGTTGCGGGAACCTACGCCGTGCGATAGGCAGGCGCGCATGAGCGAGACCTATGATCCCCCGAATACGCCGTTGGATGTGCTGCATGAGGATGCACAGCTGATCGTGGTGAACAAGCCCTCGGGGTTGTTGTCTGTACCGGGGCGTGGCGCGCATCTGGCCGATTGCCTGTTGACCCGCGTGCAGGCGGCATTTCCGCAGGCCCTTCTGGTGCACCGGCTGGACCGGGATACGTCGGGTGTCATGGTGTTTGCCCAGTCACCGCACGCACAGCGGCATCTGAGCATGCAGTTTGAAAAGCGCCAGACCCGCAAGACCTATGTTGCGCGCGTTTGGGGGCGCATCGAGCAAAAGTCCGGAACCGTCGATCTGCCGTTGATCGTGGATTGGCCCAACCGTCCGCGCCAGATGGTCTGTCATGAGACTGGAAAGCCCGCAGTCACTGACTGGCGGTTTGTGAAATTCGAAGGTGAGACAACGCGCGTCCGATTGTTCCCAAAAACGGGCAGGTCGCACCAGTTGCGCGTTCATATGCTGGCGCTGGGCCATCCCATTCTGGGCGACCCTTTTTACGCAGACGGACCTGCGCGCGATTTCCCGCGTCTGATGCTGCATTCTGAGGAATTGCGCCTAAAAAGCCCCGAGGGCGGAGTTTCGATGAAATTCCGCGCCCCGGCTGATTTCTGACCTCAGGCCGTGCTTGTCCACAGCATCTTGAGGTTGCCCAGCGAGAACCGCTTGGTCCGTTTGCGCGGTGCGCAGGGCTGACGGGCAGCCATAATTTCACGTTCGATCTCGAACGCGCGCAAAGTGTGATCCTGCGCCCAGCAGTCCAGTTTCAATGTCATCATCACGTGATTGTCGAGGTATGGCATGGTCGACCTCCTTTGGTTTGTTTTCCAAAGATCGCAGATCACTCCTGACACCACCCTGTCAGTGGGGTGTGCTAGGATGTCAGCAGACCGCCCGGAGAACCTTATGCGCCGCTCAACCCGCCTTTTTGAAATCATCCAGATCCTGCGTTCGGCCGAAATGCCTGTGACGGCGGAGGCGCTTGCAGAAAAACTGGAAGTGTCTGCGCGTACCGTCTATCGCGATGTCGCCGCTTTGCAAGCACAGCGAACCCCGATCGAGGGTGAAGCCGGCGTGGGATACTTGATGCGGCGGGGATATGACCTGCCACCCTTGAATTTTGACGCTGAAGAGGTCGAGGCGCTGTGGGTCGGGTTGTCGATGTTGGCGCGCACCGGGGATAGCACCCTGCAACAAGCTGCGGACCGTGTTTGCCGCAAGATTGACGCTTTGCGCGCGCCTGCAGATTGGCTGCAAGTCGCCCCATGGGGTGCACCGATGGATGATCCGGCCAAGGGGTGCGTGCCTGTCGTAAACTATCGCGAGGCCATCCGCTCTGAACGCAAAATTCGCATCACCTATGTGAATGCCGAAGGCGAGCGAACCGAGCGGATCGTCAGGCCCGTCGCCCTGATCTACCACATTGAATGCACGATGTTGGCGGCGTGGTGTGAGCTGAGGAATGGGTTTCGCCATTTTCGTACGGATCGCATTTGGGCTTGCGACGTTACAGACGATCATTTCTGCGGGCAGGGGGAGCCTCTGCGAGCGATCTGGCAAGACCAGAACCAATTGGATCCTGTTGAACGGCGGTAATTTGCCGACTTCACCCGATTCTTGCTTGAGCCTAAGATAAGGTAACGCGATATACTGCGCCAAACAAAGCGGGTTCGGTGAACGGGCCCCAGAGCAGAAGGTGATTTCATGACGATTTCCAAGAGTGTTCTTGCCGCAGGGCTGTGTTCGGCCATGTTTTTGGGGGCCTGTACGGACCCCGGCACGCTGAACCTGCCCTCGGATCCGAACCAGAACGCCAAGCAGGGTGCGCTCCTTGGCGGTCTGATCGGCGCAGGTGTTGGCGCTATTGCCAATGGATCTGATCCACTTTTGGGGGCCGTAGCAGGCGGAGCAATCGGTGCAGCAGGAGGCGGCCTGATAGGCAACCAACTAGACAAACAAGCAGCAGAACTGCGTCAGCAACTGGCCAATCAGGGCATCATCGTTACCAACGCAGGCGACCGGCTGATTGTGACCGTCCCGAATGACATCACCTTTGATACCGACAGCGCGACCGTGCGCCCGGCACTGCGGGCCGATATGGTCCGGGTAGGGCAGAATCTGGTGAATTACCCCAATTCGAACGTGCAGGTCATTGGCAATACCGACAGCGACGGCGATGCTGCGTATAATCAGGGCCTGTCCGAACGCCGGGCGCGGTCTGTCGCCGATATTCTTCAAGCCAATGGAGTAAGTGGTGCACGTATCTCGACCATTGGTCAGGGAGAAAATCGCCCGATTGCCTCTAACCTGACGCCCGAGGGGAAGGCCCAGAACCGCCGGGTCGACATCGAGATCATTCCGAACGGAAACACATAATGACATGGGCACTTTCGGGTGCCCATTTTTCGCACATTGACTGCGCGTCATCCGGTCTTTGGTGCGCGCGAAAGTTACGCTAGCTATTGGGAAACACCCGAACCGGAGTTTCCCAATGTCTGACCCCATACTTCTGAGCCTGTCCGGCTCATTGCGCCAAAGCGCGACCAACCGCAAATTGCTGCGCGAAGCGGCACGGTTGTTCGAGCCGGGAACGCATATCGAAGCCGATCTGAACCTGCCGCTTTATGATGGTGATCTTGAGGATGGCGAGGGCATTCCTGCCGCAGTTCAAACCTTGTCCGATCAGATCGCGCAGGCTGATGCCGTGATCATTTCCACTCCGGAATACAACAAAGGCCCGTCGGGTGTTCTGAAAAACGCTTTGGACTGGGTCAGCCGAACAGATGGCCGCCCCTGGGCCGACAAACCGGTTGCCGTGATGTCAGCTGCCGCAGGACGCGCAGGTGGCGAGCGGGCGCAGATGGTTCTGCGCGGCTATATGGTTCCGTTCCAGCCTCGTATCCTGCAGGGGCCGGAAATTCATCTGGCCAGCAGCTCGAACGAGTTTGATGAGCAGGGGAAATTGTTGAGCGACCGTTACGAAAGCTCTCTGCGGACACTCATGCAGAAACTGCGGGCGGAGGCCGGGTTCTGAGATCAAGACGCCGCTTGCCGGGGCAGATCCGCCTACATAACCTCCCATCATGACTGAGGATATAAAGACAGATGTGATGGACCCGGCCCGCGCCTCCGCGCTGCTGGCGGCGCTTGGATCCAAGGACAGGGTCGCAGCAGGCGATCAACTGCCGCCGTTCTTCCACCAGCTGTATTTCTGGTCCCCTCAGCTGCCTGCCAGTTTGGGGCGCGACGGGCATCCAAAGGTTGGGGACGGTCTGATCCCCGATATGGGCCTGCAACGTCGGATGTGGGCCGGGGGACGGTTGCAGTTTCACACTCCGCTGGTCGTGGGTTCAAAAGCCGTGCGCCGGTCAGTGCGGGAAAGCGCGTCCACGAAAACCGGGCGAACCGGTCCGCTGGGTTTTGTTACCCTGCAACACGAGATTTCGCAGGACGGTCAATTGTGTCTGAGCGAATGGCAGGATCTGGTTTATAGGCCTGACCCTTCGGATACTGACATCAAGCCCAAGCCACCTATGGCCCGTACCGATGAAACCGACAGTCGAGACGTCACCTTCGACAGCACATTGCTGTTCCGATACTCGGCGCTGACCTTCAATGGGCACCGTATCCATTACGATCTGGACTACGCGCGGGATGTCGAAGGCTATGACGGTCTGGTCGTTCATGGACCTTTGCTGGCACAATTATTGATGCTGTTTGCCGAGGATCTGGCAGGTCCACTGGCTCAGTTCTCATTTCGCGCGTCATCGCCGCTGATGCACTCTGAGACGGCGACCTTGTGCCGGAATGGCCAAGCGATGTGGGTGCGCGGACCAGATGGGCGGCAATGCATGTCCGCCGAGGCCGTCCCGCGATCAGAGTGATGCTTCGGGCCTGAAATCACTGGGGATCGCGTCCCGGTTCTCAAGAACCAGATCCGCCATAACCTCAGCTACTTTCGGGGCCATGCCAAAGCCGATCTTGAAACCACCATTGGCGATGAATTGACCTTTGTGTACCGGGTGCGCGCCAAGCATCGGTGCGCGGCTTTTGCTGCGCGGCCGTACACCCGCCCATCGTTCAATGACCTCTGCGCCATGTAGGACGGGAACGGCCCGCATCGCCCGGTCCAGAACCTCGTCCAGTGCCGCGTCTGTGCTGGTCGGATCGTCATAGTCACGCTCCGAGGTCGATCCAATCGCCAATGTCCCGTCCGCATGCGGTATGAAGTGGATCGCGTCTGCAAACAGCTGCGGGACTTCACCCGCATCAAACCGCAGCAGCGCGGCTTGACCCTTGACGCCGTTTCCGACTGTCTTGCCAAACGCCTCGCTCAGTTCCTGAAGTCCGGCGAGCCCGGTTGCATGGACAACCTGTCCGCGATCTGGTGTGTCGGCTACGACCTCGACGCCCATCACAGCCAACGCTGCAACCAAGGCCGCACAAGCGCGCCGGGGATGCATGCGGGCGCTCAGCGTATCATGGATGACAAACCCTGTCGGGCTGGGCGGACACCATGCACCGACCGCGGCTGTTTCGACGACCCGCCATTCAGCGCGACCCTGCCACAGTTCAACCGCCGTGCCCGCACGGGCATGGGCAAGTTCCAGCGTTCGCGTGTCAGCGATGGGTTGCAGCCGTCCCAGCCGCGCATATCCGGGTGAGACGCCGCCTGTGGCCTCGACCTGTTTCCAGAATGGTTCGGCCATGATCAGGCTGTCGAACTGAAACGCCTTCTTGGCATTCCAGTTTTCAGGCACATGAGGTGCCAGTGCGCCAACCAGGCCACCGCTGGATCCGGCTCCGGGACCAAAAGGGTCGACGATCTGCACCTTTGCGCCACGCCGCGCGCAGGTCCAAGCGATGGACAGGCCGAAAATTCCTGCACCGCGCACCGTCACATCGACCATTGCCATTCCCCTTTACCTTGTTCAGTGTCGCGCCGCTTAGCTACAGGATTCTCCGATGGCAGACCAGCGCGCCGAACTGACATGGACTGAGGATCAGATCCCGGTCTCGGATCATTTCGACGATCCGTATTACTCGTTGCAGAACGGGCTGGAAGAGACGCGGCATGTGTTTCTGGCGGGCAATGACCTGCCCGCACGGTTTACACCGGGGTTTCACATAGCAGAGCTGGGTTTTGGCACCGGATTGAACATGCTGACCGTCTGGTCCGAATGGGAGAGATCGGGCCAGACCACGCCCCTGACCTTTACAAGTTTTGAGGCCTATCCGATGGCGTCCGCGGACATGTCCCGAGCGCTGGCGGCCTTTCCTGAACTTGCGCCTTGGTCTGACCGGTTCCTTGCGCAATGGGAGGGTGGCACATGTGATTTGGGCACCCTGCGGCTTGAGGTTGTTGAAGGCGATGCGCGACGAACCCTACAAACGTGGGAAGGTGCCGCCGATGCGTGGTTTTTGGATGGCTTCTCTCCGGCTAAAAACCCGGAATTATGGGGTGCAGACCTGATGCAGCAAGTCGCCGACCACACGGCCACTGGCGGAACGGCGGCGACGTATACCGCCGCCGGGTTCGTGCGGCGGGGGCTTGAGGATGCCGGTTTCACCGTTACGCGCGCGCCCGGTTATGGCCGCAAGCGCCACATGACCCGGGCAATCAAATCATGACGCAGCAGAACAATTCGCGCGCCGGGATTGCGTTGATGGTCGGGGCGACCATCGTCTTTGCGCTGCAGGACGGTATTTCGCGCCATCTAGCGGGAACATACAACACCTACATGGTCGTAATGATCCGCTATTGGTTCTTCGCCGCCTTTGTCATCGCTTTGGCCGCACGTGCGCCCGGCGGATTGAAGGCCACCACCCAGACAAGCCAGCTGAAGCTGCAGATATTTCGCGGCCTGCTGCTGGCGGCCGAGATCTGCGTCGCAGTGTTTAGTTTTACTGTTCTGGGCCTGATCGACGCGATGGCAGTTTTCATCTGCTACCCGTTGTTGATCGCCGCTCTCAGCGGGCCGGTATTGGGCGAACAGGTCGGCTGGCGACGCTGGGCCGCAATCGGCGTTGGGTGCATCGGTGTTCTGATCATCCTGCAGCCCGGCGTGGGTGTCTTTAACCCTTGGGCCATTGTACCGCTGATCTCGGCTTTCATGTTTGCAGTCTATGGTTTGCTGACCCGTTACGTGTCCCGCCGGGACAATTCCGCCACCAGCTTTTTCTGGACAGGCGTCAGTGGTGCCGTCGCCATGACGTTAGTGGGAATGTGGTTCTGGGAGCCGATGGCCCAGACGGATTGGGCCTGGATGGCGCTGCTATGCGTCAGCGGCGTTCTGGGACACTGGTTGCTGATCAAATGCTATGAGATGGCCGAGGCCAGCGCGGTGCAGCCCTTCGCCTACTTCCACTTGGTCTGGAGTGCGATCCTGGGAATCTCGGTGTTTGGCGAAACGCTGCGCCCCGAAGTGGTCATAGGCGCAGCGCTGGTTGTCGCCGCCGGGCTGTTCACACTATGGCGCGAAAGACGCCAGCGTTGACCCGACCAGTTCCTGCGAGAACGGGATCGGCAAGGCAGGTTTGCCAAGACGGGCGCGATAGACCGGCAGGCTTTCCGACACACGCATCACGTAGTTGCGGGTCTCACTGAACGGGATCGCCTCAATCCAGTCGACCACGTCGATTTCACCTGCGCGCGGGTCGCCATAGCGATCCATCCACGACATCGGCCGACGCGGACCTGCGTTATATCCGGCAGCCATCATCACAACGTTTCCGTTGAAATCAGCGGCCAGACCGGACAGGTAATTGGCACCCAGCTTCGCGTTATATTGCCAATCCGAGGTCAGCTTGATCGTCTTGTGGCCACTTAGGATACCCAGTTCCTTGGCGACAAGCTTTGCCGTGGCTGGCATGACCTGCATCAGCCCGCGCGCACCGGCACCGCTGATCACAACGGGGTCAAACTCGCTTTCCCGACGGGCGATGGCCAGCGTCATTTCCTTGGCCATGGGCAAACCCATATCTGCCACCGGATGCACCGGGTAGTAGGCGGCTGGCAAAACCAGGCCGACTGTTGCAGCGCGTTTGGCGATCATCACGGCCAGATGCGGCTGCTTCAACTCGATCACCAAATCGCCCAACTGATTGGCCTGAACCGGATCCAACCCTTCAACCAGATGGGTCAGGAACCGTTCAGACAGGGTGTCTTCGTCAGCCTTCAGCAGCAGTAGACCCGCCTCCAGCACACTTGAATTGGAGAACTCAGCTTGCTTCCAGTGTGGCGCCCGGCGGGGGGTGGCCAGTTCATTATCGAAAGGACGCCCGATCTGCTCCGCCGCCAGCAAGCCGTAGAAAGAGGATTGATAATCTGCACCCATCGCATAGGCGTCATAGGCTTTTTCGGCGTCACCATGCGCCGCATAGGCACGACCCAACCAATACCCGGCGCGCCCTTTCGAGATCGGCGATTTCACCGCGTCCGAGAAGTTCTGGAAATGCCGGATCGCGGTCGCAGGATCATTCAGCTTCCGCAAGGCCAGAAACCCGGAAAGCCACTCCAGATCCGCATAGCCATAGCCCATTTCAGGCGTCATGTGGTGATTGGCTGCAATCTGATAAGCGCGGTTCTGGTCCCCATTTCGCATCTCAAGTCGGGCCAAACGGCGACGGCCTTCGGCCCATTTGTCAGGCTCACCCAACTCGTCGGGGCCGGTAGAGCGCGCCAGCATCAAATCTATCGCGCTGTCGTCCAGTTCTTTCTTGTCACGCCAGACGAACCTGTCAAAAGCCAAGCCCGGTGAATCGACCAGCGATTTTGGAACCGCCGCCACCTTGCCGTCGACGCCGGGTTGCCGTTTCTGAAGGCCGATCCGCGCCTCTGCCAGTTTTCGTTGTTCGGCGCTGACCAAAGGCAGCATCTGACCTGCGCTGACAAGGTGGTTGTCCCATAGCATCCGATCCAGACGGGCAGCGTGATGGGGTTTCAGCAGCTTGCCAAAATTCTCAAGATAGTCTTTTTGCAGACCAGAGCCCATTGGCATGGTCCGCCAGGCCGCGACGATATCCGCCTCAGCATCTCCCTGACGACCCTTTGCCTTCAATGCAACTGCATAGTTCAACGCGCCCTCAGCGGTTTGCGGCGGCTGTTCGGCATAGAATCTAAGAACGCGGTCCGGATCGGCGCCAGTAAAGGCGGGTTCACTTTTACGCCGCAACCAAGCCAGACCAGGCCAGTCTGGACGACGATCCAAAAACACCAGAACGTCACCCGAACTGCCAAACCCTTCGCGAAGCCAATGCCAGACGATGATGTCACGAGACACTGAGCCCCGCGCACCAGAAACACGCAGGGCTTCATTCCAGTCCCCCTTGCGCATTTCATTCATACCGGCCCGCAGATCACCTGCGGCGTCGGCCCGCACTTGTGTGCCCGAAATCAGAATTACGACCGTCAAAAACGCCAGAAAGCGTGTCATCCCTTGCATTTCCCAACCAACCAAGGATACAGCCATTCAGGATAAAGCTTGCGCCGTCGGGTTCAACTCAAGAAAGACAGATTTCTGGCAAACCGAGGCGTAAAAATTACAAACTGCACCTAAGGAGCGTGTCATGTTCAAAGGCTCTATGCCAGCCCTCGTCACACCGTTTAGCAACGGCGAGTTGGACCTGAAGACGCTCAAACATTTGGTGGAATGGCAGATTCAGGAAGGCTCCACTGGGCTGGTTCCCGTTGGCACCACCGGCGAAAGCCCCACGCTGAGCCACGAAGAACATGAAACTGTTGTGGATGAAGTCGTAAGGGCCTCAGCTGGTCGTGTTCCCGTGATCGCGGGTGCGGGGTCAAACAACACTGTTGAGGCCATCCGGTTTGTGCGATTCGCGCAGAAAGTAGGCGCCGATGCAGCTCTGGTCGTGACGCCATATTACAACAAGCCCACGCAAAAGGGTCTGCTGATGCATTTCCGTGCGCTGCATGATTGCGCGGATATTCCGATCATCATCTACAACATTCCCGGTCGGTCAGTCATCGACATGACCCCTGAAACCATGGGTGAGTTGGCGAAACTGCCACGCATCGTCGGTGTAAAGGACGCAACTGGAGATCTGGCCCGCGTCAGCCAACAGCGCGCGTCCTGCGGCCCGGACTTTTGCCAGTTGTCAGGCGAGGACGCGACGGCGCTTGGTTTCAACGCGCATGGCGGTGTGGGCTGTATTTCGGTCACCGCGAACGTCGCACCCAAACTGTGTGCCGAATTCCAGCAGGCGACGCTGAACGGCGACTATGCCAAAGCGTTGGAGTATCAGGACCGCCTGATGCCCCTGCACGAAGCGATCTTTATCGAGCCCGGCCTCGTGGGTGCCAAATACGCGCTCAGCAAATTGGGTCTGTGCAGCGAAGAAGTCCGCTCGCCCCTGTCCGGGCTGGAAAGCAGCACCAAATCCGCGATTGACGCGGCGCTCCAGCACGCCGGCCTTATCTAAGGCGAATTCAAAAAAAGGCGGCCTCGAACCTCGAGCGCCGCCTTTTTTGTTCCGGTTCCAGACTTCATCTGGCCCAAAATATCCCGGGGGCGTCGCGGCTTGCCGCGACGGGGGCAGAGCCCCCTATCGTTTTCCGTAATACAGTCCAACGACATGCTCGGCCTGCGCAAAGAAAAGCCAGCGCGATGTGGCAACGCCGGCAAGGTGCGATGCCACGGCCAGCAGTGCAAAGAAGTGGCCGAACGGCAGTAGCAGCAGGATAACCGGCAAGACAAAGGCCAGCATAAACGAGATGATGCGCAGCTTTTCAGCATGCTTGCGGCCAACGACGTGAACGAATTCACGCAGCAAATAGTTGGTGCCGGTATGAGGAGGCTCGAATGCACGCACGGTGCCGCGATCGCCCAATCCGGTAGCCGTGCCCAGATTTGTGCCGGACTCCTCCAGCGCTTTGTCGCCCTTTTTCCAATACAATATCTGCACCAGCGCCGCGATCAGCAGCAGCGGCAGCGCCACTCGGACCTGTCCGGCCAGCAGTGCACCGCCTGCCAGGCTGAAGCTGAGGAACATGGCCGGAGTCAGGTTCATATTCCATCTGGGAATGGTTTTGAGCTGCGTGTAGATCATCGACGTGGTGAACACGGTAAGTAGCGAGAACAGCGCACCGATCCAGCCAAGAAGGCTCCAGCGTTGGCCCAGGAAGATCACGCCAATCGCATAAAGCCCCATGACGATCAGAGCGATGACCGCGCACCAGCCTTCGCGGCTGAGCCAGCTGGTCTTCCATTGCGTAAACGCTTTCCAAGCCCGCTCGGGGTGGCCAAGGTGAAAGGTGGAGGCCATCAGGCCGCCAACGGACAGGGCGTAGGCGATGGCGAAAAAGACAAAAGCGACCCAGCCAGAGACGTCTGGCAGACCGAGGCTCAAAAAGAACAAAAGTCCAAATCCAAGACCCGACAGGGTTGTGAAAATGATAACGGAAGGTGCTGGATGCATCAGAGCTTCTCCAAGGTCTTGTCGAGCCAGCTAAGGAACCCTTTGGGCTCTTCAGCGACCGGGGCCAGCAACGGGGCCAGGATGTCGATCTGATCTTCGACGTTATCCTTGGGCCGTGGCGGCAGGTATTTGTTGACGGGTTTGGTGCCCATTTCCGGCATCAGGTCCATGCCCCCGCGTTCGGCGACCAGTTTGCTGACATCGCTGTCCGCATCGCCCAGATCACCGAAGTGGCGCGCGCCTGCGGGACAGGTGCGTACGCATGACGGAACACGGTCTACTTCGGGCAGGTTTTCGTTGTAGATACGGTCAACGCAGAGGGTGCATTTCTTCATCACCCCTTCGGCCTGATCCAGTTCACGTGCGCCGTAGGGGCAGGACCACGCGCACAGGCCACAGCCGATGCAGTCGCTTTCATTGACCAGAACGATGCCGTCCTCGACCCGCTTGTAGCTGGCCCCTGTGGGGCATACGGTGACGCAAGGCGCGTCCTCGCAGTGCAAGCAGGATTTGGGGAAGTGGATCAGCTGGGCGTGACCTTCCGCCGGTTGCACCTCATAGGAATGCACCCGGTTCAGGAATGTGCCGGACGGGTTGGCACCATAAGCGTCCTGATCGGATAGCGGCGCGCCGTAGTTTTCCGTGTTCCAGCCTTTGCATGAGATGACGCAGGCGTGGCAGCCAACGCAGGTGTCCAGGTCGATGACCAGACCCATCTTGCGGTCGGTGGATGTGGGGAGCTGGGTCATGACTACCTTGCCTCTGCTTTTGTAGTGAGGGCGGACTGGGGCGTTGCCCCAGACCCCAGGATAATTTTAGCCAGATGAAGCAAAGATCGGGTCATTTGCCTACCTTCCATGCCAAATCCTTCGGTCCAGTTCCGACCGGAGATTCAATCGGTGGGAATTCCGGTTGGCTTTCCGCATCCGTTGGAGCGTCAGCTTTTTCGATCTTCACTTTCAGGTCGAACCAGGCGGCCTGACCGGTGATGGGGTCAGAGTTGGCCCACCGCAGACCATCGCCTTTGGGCGGCAGCAGCTCGTGGATCAGGTGGTTCAATAGGAACCCTTTGGTAGCCTCGGGCGCGTCTTCTTGCAGAGCCCATGCGCCTTTGCGTTTGCCAATGGCGTTCCAGGTCCAGACGGTGTTTTCGTTCAAGGCCGCCATTTCCATGACCGGAACCGTGATCTCTCCATGCGGCGAGGTCACCTTGGCCCAGTCACCGTCCTGCAGACCATTCTCGCGCATCAGTTTGGTCGGAACATACAGAGGGTTGCGGCCGTGCAACTGGCGCAGCCATGCGTTCTGGGTACCCCAGCTGTGATACATCGCCATGGGGCGCTGGGTAAGCGCGTTGACAGTGAAGCCTTCGTTGCCGGTCTGGTCTGTTTCGTACCAGATGGGCATCGGGTCCAATGTCTCTTTGATGCGTTCCCGCAGGTGTTCTGGGGGCTGACGTTCACCATGTCCTTCGGCTGCAAGCTGGAACTTGCGCATCGGCTCGGAATAGAGCTGGAACAGGTATGGCTGCGGGCTGTCATAGATGCCCATGCCGACAGCCCAATCCTGATAGGCTGCGTTCCATGGTTTATAGTAATCCGCGCCTTCGGGAATATGGGCCACGTAGAACCCGCCGTTTTCGATATAGCGGTTCAACTGGTCAGGGTTGACCTCGCCGCGGCCTTCCTTGTCGCCGTTTTCACCACGGAACCCGGCAAGTGGGCCGATGCCGGGCTTGCGTTCGTGATTGACGATGTAGTCGGCGTAGTCCTGCCATTTGGCGCTGCCGTCTTCATTGGTGAACCCTGGCAGGCCCAAGCGGTTGGCCAGTTCGATCAGCGCTGATTGGAAGCCTTTTACATCCCGGTCGGGTTCAATCACAGGCCAGCGGATTGCGTCGGCTGCAGCATCCGCTTCACAAATTGGGCGATCGAGCAGCGAGATACAGTCGTGCCGTTCCAGATAGGTGGTATCCGGCAGGATCAGGTCGGCATAGGCCACCATTTCCGATGAATAGGCGTCGGAGTAGATGATATGCGGGATTACGTAATCGCCGTTCTCATCCTTGTCCGTCAGCATTTCCATGACACCTTTGGTGTTCATGGATGAGTTCCATGACATATTGGCCATGTACATGAACAGCGTGTCGATCTTGTAGGGATCGCCGGCATGTGCGTTCGAGATTACCATATGCATCAGCCCGTGGCTGGACATCGGGTTGTCCCACGTAAATGCCTTGTCGATCCGCGCCGGGCTACCGTCTGCTTTCAGCGCCAGATCCTCTGGCCCTTGAACAAAGCCCAGATGCGGGCCGTCCAGCGGCGTATTCGGGGTCACCTTGCAATGCGGTCTCGGGTGCGCCTCGACCGGTTTGGGATAGGGTGGCTTGAAGCGGAAGCCACCGGGGACTTCGACTGTGCCAAGGATAATCTGCAACACGTGCAGTGCGCGGCAAGTCTGGAAGCCATTGGCATGAGCCGAGACACCGCGCATCGAGTGCATGGCAACCGGGCGGCCGATCATCTTGGTGTGTTTTTCGCCGCGGAAATCGGTCCATTCGCGCTCCAGTTCGAACGCCTCGTCAAAGGCAACGCGGGCCAGTTCACCGGCGATGGCGCGGATACGGGTGGCGGGGATGCCGCACTGCTCGGCGATGTTCTCAGGCGCGTATTCGTCGCTGAGGTAGCGTTCGGCCATCAGATGGAACACGGGGCGGTGGGTGACGCCATCCTTTTCAAAGGTGGCCGACAGGTCGGGGCGGACGCCCGGTTTGTCAAACGCCGTCAGTTCGCCCGTGTTGCGGTCAACAACCAGTGGTTTGCCGTCCTCATCGCGCAGGAACAGACCCTTGGTGGGGCCTTCGGACGCGTCGACCAGAACCGGCGCGTTGGTGTAACGGCTGAGATAGTCCAGATCGATCTTGCCGGCCTTCATCAGCACGTGGATCATCGACAGGATGAACAAACCATCGGTGCCGGGAGTGATCCCGACCCAATCGTCAGCAACCGCGTTATAGCCCGAGCGGATCGGGTTGACGCCGATCACCCGTGCGCCACGGGCCTTGATCTTGCCGATGCCCATCTTGATCGGGTTGCTGTCGTGATCTTCGGCAACACCGAACAACATGAACAGCTTGGTGTGATCCCAGTCGGGCTGGCCAAATTCCCAGAACGCACCGCCCATCGTGTAGATGCCGCCTGCGGCCATATTGACCGAGCAAAATCCACCATGGGCTGCATAGTTGCATGTGCCGAAGTTCTGCGCCCAGAAGCTGGTAAAGCTTTGGCTTTGGTCCCGACCGGTGAAGAAGGCCAGTTTCTCGGGATTGTCCTCGCGGATAGGCTTGAGCCAGCCAACGGCGATGTCCAGGGCCTCGTCCCAGCTGATCTCTTCGAACTTGCCCGAACCACGTGGACCGACACGTTTCAGTGGCGCGCGCAGACGCGAGGGGGCATTGACCTGCATGATCCCTGCCGAGCCCTTGGCGCACAGGACGCCCTTGTTAACCGGGTGATCGCGGTTGCCTTCGATATAGGCAACCTTGCCGTCCTTCATGTGTACGTTGATGCCGCAGCGGCAGGCGCACATGTAGCACGTTGTTTTTCTGACCTCGTCAGAGACCTTGGGAGAGGTATTAATGATTGGCTGGTTCATTTCTGGTCCCTGTGGCTTTTGATCCGATTATTCTCATGAGCAGAGATCAATCGGAACAGTATTTCGCTTTAGCCGGATTTACGAGGCGTCTGTCCGGGTTTTGGATGTTTCTGCTTGCACGGCCGTAACCGCGATCATGTGCAGAACGTCCTCGGCAGAGCATCCGCGTGAAAGGTCGTTGGCCGGCTTCGCCAGTCCCTGAAGGACCGGGCCGATTGCTTCGGCACCCCCAATACGCTGCGCGATCTTGTAGCCAAGGTTGCCTGCGTCGAGGTTCGGGAACACAAAGACATTTGCCTCGCCGCGCAGGGGCGAATCCTTGGCTTTCTTTGCAGCCACCTCGGGGACGAATGCGGCGTCAAACTGCAGCTCGCCGTCGATCAACAGATCGGGGTCGGCCGATTTTGCAATCTGCGTGGCCTCGCTGACCTTCGTGACTTTCGGATGATTTGCGCTGCCGCCGGTGGAAAAGGACAGCATTGCAACGCGGGGCGTCTCGTGCGTCAGCGCCTTGAAAGACGCGGCAGATGCCCGGGCGATTTCAGCCAGTTCCTGTTCGTTCGGATCAACGACCAGGCCGCAATCGGCAAAGATGTGCGCACCGCGAACCGTGTGGTGATCGCGGCAGTAGAGCATCAGGAAAAAGCTGGAAACCATGGCCGCGTCGGGCGCTTTGCCGATGATCTGCAAAGCGGCGCGCACTGTGGCCGACGTGGTCTCAACAGCTCCGCCGACGGTTCCATCGGCATTACCGGTATAAACCAGCATCGCGGCATAGTTCAGGCGGTGTTTGATTTCTTCAGCGGCCTTTTCAGGCGTCATGCCCTTATGCTTGCGCCGCTCGAAAAGCTCAGCTGCAAACGCTTCGGCATGGGGAGAGTCCGATGGATCGTGGATATCGATACCATCGACATCCTGACCAGCCTGTTCGGCCAGCAGGGCAGTTACTTTGGCTTTGTCGCCGACCAGAATGATGCGCGCGACACCTTCCTTGCGGGCCTTCAAAGCACCTTCAACAACACGTGGATCATCGCCCTCAGCGAGGGCAATGATCTTGTCGGAGCCGCTGGCAGCTCCGAGAATTGTGCGTAATGGCTTCACGCGATTATGCCCCGGCCGACGAATTCATGTCAGCCGCGTCGATACCGGCAACACGGACCGGCTTTTTCATGGCGTCGCGACGGAAGGGATCGCCCAGTTCCTGGTTGATCATGGCTTCGATCAGGGTGGTGATGCCATTTTTCTGGTCGATGATCGCCTGGTTCAGGGCCGCGGTCAGCTCGTCCTGGGTGCGTGCAACGACGCCTTTCAGACCACATGCGGTTGCGATACCGGCATAAGAGACCTGTTGGTCCAGTTCGGTGCCAACGAAGTTGTCGTCGAACCACAGGGTCGAGTTACGCTTTTCAGCGCCCCACTGGTAATTGCGGAAAACGATCTGGGTCACGGCTGGCCATTCTTCGCGGCCAATCGCGGTCAGTTCGTTCACAGCGATACCAAATGCGCCGTCACCCGAGAAACCGACAACCGGAACGTCCGGGCAACCAATTTTCGCGCCAACAACGGCAGGCAGGCCGTAACCACAGGGGCCAAACAGGCCAGGTGCCAGGTACTTGCGGCCTTCTTCGAAGGACGGGTACGCGTTACCGATGGCGCAGTTGTTACCGATATCGGACGAGATGATTGCCTCGGTCGGCAGCGCTGCTTGAATTGCGCGCCATGCCATGCGGGGGCTCATCCAGTCGGGCTTAGCGGCACGTGCACGCTCGTTCCAGGTGGTGCCCGGATCGTCGTTCTCGTGGGTCAGCGAGCTCAGTTCTTGCGCCCAAGCCGATTTGGTTGTGGCGATCAGGTTCTTGCGGTCTTCGCGACCTGCTTCACCGGCGTTGTCGCCCAGACGTTCCAGCAGACCTTCGGCCACTTTCTTGGCGTCGCCGACGATGCCAACGGTCACGTCTTTGGTCAGGCCGATACGATCAGGGTTCAGGTCAACCTGAATGATCTTGGCATCGGTCGGCCAGTAGTTGATGCCGTAGCCAGGCAAGGTCGAGAACGGGTTCAGACGAGTGCCCAGAGCCAGAACAACGTCCGCTTTGGCGATCAGTTCCATGCCGGCTTTCGAGCCGTTATAGCCCAGCGGACCGGCAAACAGCGGGTGCGAGCCGGGGAAGGCGTCGTTGTGCTGATAGCCAACGCAGACCGGTGCGGTCAGACGTTCAGCCAGATCGGCGGACGCAGGGATCGCGCCGGACAGAACAACACCGGCACCGTTCAGGATGACCGGGAATTTAGCGTCGGACAGCAGGGCTGCCGCTTCGTCCAGCGCTTCGGCGCCGCCAGCAGTTGCGGCAAATTCGACGATCTTAGGCAGTTCGATGTCGACAACCTGGGTCCACATATCACGCGGGATGTTCATTTGAGCAGGTGCCGAAGCACGCTTGGCTTGCAGGATGACGCGGTTCAGAACTTCGGCGACACGACTGGGGTCACGCAGTTCTTCCTGGTAGGCAACACAGTCCGCAAACATGCGCATCTGTTCCATTTCCTGGAAGCCACCCTGACCGATGGTCTTGTTGGCTGCCTGCGGAGTGATCAGCAGAACCGGGGTGTGGTTCCAGTATGCGGTTTTAACGGCAGTCACAAAGTTGGTGATGCCGGGGCCGTTCTGCGCGATCATCATCGACATCTTGCCGGTGGCACGGGTGTAGCCGTCCGCCATCATGCCGCCCGAACCTTCGTGGGCGCAGTCCCAGAAATTGATGCCTGCGGCCGGGAAGATATCCGAAATCGGCATCATGGCCGAACCGATGATACCGAACGCATGTTCGATACCGTGCATTTGCAGAACCTTAACAAAGGCCTCTTCAGTGGTCATTTTCATCTGAGTGTTCTCCGCACAATTGAAGAAAGGTTCGGGCACAGCACCCGCCTTTGATACGGTTTTGGCGCAAGGGGCGAAGCGGCGTTAGGGCCAGAACGTTAGGCGGGATATGTCCAGAGTCGTGCTAGGCGGAACGGATGGCATCCGCGATCAGTTTCACGCCCGGCCCGATGCGGTCCCGGCCAATGGACGAGTATCCAAGGCGATAGAAGTTGCGCGGTCGGTGCAACCCATTGAAGAACGAGGCGCCTGGTTCGATGTGCACGCCCTGGCTCTGCAGCTTTTTGGCAAGTTTGGTCGTGTCCACACGATCGGGGGCCGACATCCAAAGCGACGACCCGCCCATGATTCCGCGTCCGGCAACGGTAAGCCCGTACTGTTCGACCGCGCTGTCCAACGCTTCGCGTCGCCGGGCAAGGGTCTTCGACATACGTCGAATCTGAGCATCATAATGGCCCAGGGACAGGAAATAGGCCGCGGTGCGCTGGATATGGCCCGGCGGGTGGCGCAGCACCAAAGAACGCAAAGCACGGGCCTCGCGGATAAAAGGTTCGGACCCGACAATGTAGCCAAGGCGCAATCCGGGAAACAGCGATTTCGAGAAGCTGCCTACATAGATCACCCGTCCGTCGCGATCCATTGACTTAAGGGCCGGGGAGGGAGATCCCAGAAAGGCCATTTCAAACTCGTAATCGTCCTCGACCACCATGGCGTCCAGTTCGCGGGCGCGTTTCAGCAACTCGTGGCGGCGGTCGACGGGCATGGTTGCGGTCGTCGGGCTTTGGTGGCTGGGGGTGGTGAAAATTACATCTGTTTCATCCGGCAACGCATCCGGGGTCAGGCCATCGCGGTCAACGGCCAGTGGTGAAACTTTGCAGTCGGAGTGATTTAGCAAATCTCGCAGCGCATAGTAACAGGGGTCTTCAATCACCGCTGTGCGGTTGCGGTTCAAAAGAATGCGTGAAGCCAGCCAGAGCGCGTTTTGCGCGCCCATTGTGATCAGGATCTCTTCGGGGCGAGCGGCGATCCCGCGGCGCGGCAACGTGTGACGGGCGATGAATTCGATCAGCAGCGGATCATCCTGATCCATGTAGTCCCCGGTCAGGGATGCAAAATCCTTGTGACCCAGTGCACGGACCGCGCAGAGACGCCAATTGGCGTGGTCGAATAATTTCCGATCTGCCTGACCATAGATGAAAGGGTATTTGTAATCGCGCCAATTACTGGGCTTGGGCAGCACGTCCCCGTCCGAGAACCTGCGTGCGAGGGCCGTGTCCCAGTCGACATTTTCATCGCGTTTTTGCACAGGCGAATACTTGGGTGGCACGGGCGCGTTTTGCGACACGAAATACCCCGACCGGCCCTTGGCAGTCAGGTAGTCATTGGCCAGTAGTTCCGTATACGCCAATGTCACCGTGATCCGGCTAACACCCAGATGCGCCGCCAATTTGCGAGACGAGGGCAGCTTTTCCCCAACGTGGAACCGGCCAGACAAGATGCCTTCGGCAATCATCTGCTGGATCTGCGCCTGCAGCGTGCCCTGTCCGTTCAATTCCAGAAAGAATGTGTCGACCGATATTCCCATAGCGCCTTATAGGGTGGACTTAAGGTGAGGGCAATCTGGACTTAATCTCGTCTCGAGAATTCGTGAACAAGGCGCTTGACGAAAAAGAACGACTCGCCTAAATAACTATAAATCTAGCTTAATGGAGAAGTCAGATGTGGGAAACAGCTGCAGCAGGATTCTCGGCCATGGGCTCTGAAGCGCGACTGAAGGTTCTCAAGACATTGGTTCGGGCTGGTGAGGCCGGGTTGACCGTTGGGGAAATCCAGAACCGCACAGGCATTGCGCCTTCGACATTGGCCCATCACCTGCGGTTCCTCGCGGCCGGCGGTGTTGTCGAGCAAGAGAAAATCGGGCGCGCCACCATCAACCGCGCAAATTACGAAGAATTGAGAGACCTCGCGCAGTTCATTCTTAGCGAATGCTGCGCGGACGAAGTGGGAAAGGCTGCGAACGATGGCTGAGCTGACACAAAACCCAAAGGCACCGGCAAAGGTGGCCGTTGATCTGATCAAAACCCCATGGGCGGTGATCGTGGCCATTTTGGCGCTTGTGGCCGTCCTTGACCCCGGCAATTGGGGAGAGGTTGTAACCTTTGCGGGCAAAGCCCTTGCACATACCGGCCAGTATATTCTGTTCGCCGTCTTGCTGCTGTCTTACCTCAAGGCGACCGGTGCCGAAGTGATGGTTGCGCGCGCCTTTGAGGGGCGCGAAACGCGGATGATCTTTTTGGCCGCAGTCTTCGGCGGCCTCGCACCGTTCTGTTCTTGCGAAGTCATTCCGTTCATTGCTGGACTGCTGGCGCTTGGTGCACCTCTGTCCGCTGTTATGGCGTTCTGGCTCAGCTCGCCCTTGATTGATCCACCTACCCTGTTGATCACGGCAGGCGCATTGGGTTGGCCATTTGCAATCGGCAAGGCCATTGCAGCGGTCGCATTGGGTCTGTTTGGAGGCTTTGCCGTCCGTGCCCTGATGCGAGGCGGCGCGTTTGCCCAGCCTCTGCGCGAATACAAACCGGCTGGCTGCGGATGCGGACCTAAACAGGAGGACAAACCTGTCTGGAAGTTCTGGCAGGTACCCGAGCGTCGTCAGCGCTTCCGGTCCGAGTTCATTCACAACAGCTTGTTCCTGCTTAAATGGTTGGCTCTGGCCTATGTGCTTGAGGCGTTGTTGGTCAGCTATGTGCCGGCCGATCTGATCGCGCGCGTTGTCGGCGGTGACGGTGTTGTACCCATTGTCATTGCCTCGTTGGTCGGGATGCCCGCTTACCTGAACTCTTACGTCGCGCCGCCGCTGCTGGCTGGCCTGATGGAACAAGGGATGAGCGCAGGGGCCGCGATGTCCTTCATGGTCGCGGGTGCCGTCAGTTCGATCCCGGCAATGGCCGCGGTCTGGTCATTGGTCAAACCACGGGTCTTTGCGACCTATCTGGGGCTGGGGATCACTGGGGCCATCACCGCTGGCATTCTGTTCCAGATGATCTGAAACCAAAGCCGCCCGGTTTTCTTACCGGGCGGCTTTACTTATCCTGCTTCGCAGTGGCGCGGCAGTTTGAACCGATACCGAGCCTCGCCACTGTCCACGTACACACGTTTTTCGATGCATGCCGTGGTGCCAACGGTTTGTGAGACCGGAGCGTCGGTCGAAGTGACCGAGGTCGCAGACCCGTCCGGCAGTCGGACCGAAGCAATGACGCCGTTCTTGAGGTCCCCGTTGATGGGTGTCGCTGACAAGACGTTGACGGTCATGAATGCCTCATGCTCGTGCTCGCCGCTGTCGTTGAAGATCAGCAAACCAGCAGCGACGGCAACAAGACCAACACCGCCTGCCACGGGCAAACCCCAGGTCTTCAGGAAGGCATAGATCGAAACGGCGCGATGCGGTCCAAATAGTTTGGAAAGAACGTTCAGCATGGTTTTCTCGTAAAAAAGCCCCGGTCCGTTCAGGCCGGGGCTGTCTGTGCTTTAGGGGCGCGGATCGTCTTCGTCTTCGTCGTCGGCACCGCCTTTGGGCAGGTTGAAGAAGCTGTCCGCGTCGAGGATTGGTTCTTCTTCTTTCTCTTCCGCAGGCTCGTCCGACAGCGAGAAGGTTTCCAGACCTTCGATGGCAGTCGGGATCTTCGGCGCCGCGTCCATTTCCAGCGACTGTTCGGTCGAGACCAGCTTGCGGCGCTCGTCATCGCTCATGACGCCACCTTCGGCAGCTTTCTTTGCTGCGGCTTTCTGCACGATCGCGTCCAGCTCGGACTGTTTGCACAGACCTAGCGCAACGGGGTCGATCGGCTGCATATTGGAGATGTTCCAATGGGTCCGTTCACGGATCGACTGGATGGTTGGCTTGGTGGTGCCCACCAGCTTGGCGATCTGACCGTCGCTGAGTTCTGGGTGGAATTTGACCAGCCACAGGATCGAATTCGGACGGTCCTGACGCTTGGATAGCGGGGTATAGCGCGGACCGCGACGCTTTTCCTCGCCGCTTGCAGCGGGGTTGAACTTGAGCTTCAGCTTGTGCAGCGGGTTGTTCTGCGCGGTGTCGATCTCGTCCTGGGTCAGCTGGTTGTTGGCAATGGGGTCAAAGCCTTTCACGCCAGCGGCCACATCGCCGTCTGCGATGCCCTGTACCTCAAGCTCGTGCATGCCTACGAAATCCGCGATCTGCTTGAAGCTGATCGTGGTGTTGTCCACCAGCCATACGGCTGTTGCCTTGGCCATAAGCGGTTTTGCCATCAGCCCGTCTCCTATAAATACATCTTTCCCGTCGCCGGAATTCGGCGGCCCCTTTTTTGGGGCAGGTTTCCGTTGTCGGGGAACTTGGTCCGTATATAGTCGCGCCAAGGCAAGAAGGGAAGAGGCGAATGCGCTGGGTTGTTTTGGGGCTGGTTTCGTGGATTTTTGGTGCAATGGCGGCGCTGGGCGATGGCGAAAAAGCGGGCGAGTTTGACTACTATGTCTTGTCGCTTAGCTGGTCGCCCAACTGGTGCGCCCGCGAAGGCGACGCGCGCGGATCGGATCAATGCGACACCCGGCATGACCATGGCTGGATACTGCATGGTCTGTGGCCTCAGTACCATCAGGGTTGGCCCGCCTTCTGCCGCACGCCCGAGGCGCCGCCATCGCGCGCTATGTCACGCAAAATGACCGATATTCAGGGCAGTTCCGGTCTGGCGTGGCATCAGTGGAAAAAGCACGGCACCTGCACGGGTCTCAGCGCGTCCAACTATTATGCGCTGTCCCGGCAGGCGTATGAGGCGGTTGAGCGTCCTCAGGTATTCCGCAAGCTGGACGCCTCGGTCAAACTGCCTGCATCGGTTGTGGAAGAAGCCTTTCTGAAAGCCAACCCCGGCCTTGAGCGCGACATGATCACTGTGACCTGCAATCAGGGCTATATAGAAGAAGTCCGCCTGTGCCTGTCGCGCGACCTTGAACCCGTGCCTTGTGGGCGAGACGTAATCCGAGATTGCACCGCCAAAGACGCCCTGTTTGATCCGATTCGCTAGAGTTTCTTGTTCTGGCAGTCGCGCGCATATTCCAGCGCCTTGGCCGTGCCTTTCAGGTCAATCGCCATGACCACCTCACCCGCCGGGTTATAGACGGTCATGGTTTTGTTCTGGGCAATCGCATCCACGAAGCTTCGGTCTGTGAAAAACACCGTTGCACCTGGCACGTCGCGCTGATTGAATCCGATGGCAGTGGCGTCATAGCTTTTGCCGTCCAGATCGAACCGGATCGGATAACTCTCGCCCTGTTTGATGTCGCCCCACGCCTTGTTGTAGACGGCAAAATATCCCCGATTGTCCAGCGCGTCATAGCCCAGCCGCACGACCGAGAGGTCCTGATAGATCGTTTGGATCAAGCACCCGTTGCCAAGCGCGGGGTCCATCATGATGTTCCAACCTTCGACAAATCCCTTGTCGATGAGTTGTTGTGACCATGCGGCGGTCGCGGTGAAGGCGGCGAAGACAAAGGCGAGAATACGGGTCATTGAAAGCTCCGGACAAAACAGGGCAATTCCCGGCGAGGAAGGTTATTAGTTCTGAGATACCTACAAGATCTTATCACACCAAAAGCTTTTGTGTGACAAGCGGTGTGCACTTGTTGGTACAGGTTTTTTGTTTAATTTGGCGATCTAAGCTGTAGTTGTGTCTGGCGGGAGACCGATTTCATGAACCGTGAAATGACCAAACTGTTGCGCAAGAGATGCGCTTCAATTCAATTTTTACTGTCAGAAAGCAGCCCCCTGCGCGGTGAGTTCGAAGGGGGCAATGAGATTTCTCTTCTTACCGATGGCTCGATATTTCCACATGTCGCCCAGCATGAAGAATGGAGCTTCAACGAAACCAGGTTTATCGGGCAAGCCTGTCCGACTGGACCCTATCATCTAATCGATATCGGTGCGAATGTCGGTCTTTTTTCCCGGCAGGTCTTGATCAACTACCCTCAGGTAATATCAGCATCATGTTTTGAACCTAGCCCAGATAATACGGAGCACCTGAAGCGCAACCTCAAAGCGATGCCCATGGTGTCGGTTTTCGACTTTGGCTTGGGTCAATCAGACGGTGAACTGGCATTTTATAAAGACAGCGTGAATGGTGGGAATTTTTCCTTCAATCGAGACGCCGTGGCGGGCCGTGAGCATCTGGTCATCGTCGCCAAAATCAGAAGAATAACTGAAGGGCTGTTGGATAAATGCATGGGGGACGAGGCCAGTGGCCGACGCCTGATTTGGAAATCCGACACACAGGGGCTGGACGAGGCATTGATGAGTGAACTGCCCGAAAGCTTCTGGCAGCGCGTTGATCTGGCTTGTTTTGAAGGGTGGAGGATAGACAAGCCATCCCATGACGAACAGGCTTTTCGAAACGTCCTAAACAGCTTTGAATACTTGTATATTATTGGTCCGCGCAACAAAAGGCTGCGGCGCATTAGCAGCGCAAGATGTATTAGTTACTTGTCTGGAAGAGACCGCAAATGGGCAGACTTCTATCTGTCTCGGATGGAATTGCACTAAAAGTAGCTTTGCTCAGGTAAAACCTCTGTGCGCTCTGACCGTAGTCTGGTTACCTACAATTCCTTCCGCGCCCTGAGCGCCGCCGTAATCGTCCCGTCATCCAGATAATCCAACTCGCCGCCAATTGGCACACCCTGCGCCAGCGAGGTCAGGCGCACCTGCCCCTCCAACTGATCGGCAATGTAATGGGCTGTGGTCTGGCCGTCGACGGTCGCGTTCAGCGCCAGAATGACTTCGGTGATCCCTTCGGCCATCACCCGATCCTTTAGACGGGGGATGCGAAGCTCGTCCGGGCCGATGCCGTCCAAGGCAGACAGCGTGCCGCCCAGAACGTGATAGCGACCTTTGAAAACTGCAGCGCGCTCCATCGCCCAGAGGTCGGCGACGTCTTCGACCACGCACAGCTCTCCAGTCGCGCGGACCTCGCTGTCGCAAATGTCGCAGATATCGGTGGTGCCCACGTTGCCGCAGTTCAGGCATTCGCGGGCGGTGGCGGCCACCTGCTGCATTACGTCCGACAGGGGCGTCAGCAGCAGGGCGCGCTTTCGGATCAGGTGCAGCACCGCGCGGCGAGCCGAGCGGGGCCCGAGGCCCGGCAATTTGGCCATCAGATCGATCAGATTGTCGATATCGCTGTTCGAACTCACGGCGTGCGCTCCTGCAAAAGGGCCGGGCAGTTGTGCCCGGCCTTTGGGTCGTCAGGAGTATCTATCAGAACGGCAGCTTGATGTCTGCGGGCAGACCCATGCTTTCGGTCAGCCTTGCCATCTCTGCCTGAGAGCGCTCGGCCGCTTTGGTTTGCGCGTCCTTGATAGCGGCCAGAATCAGATCTTCGACAACTTCCTTATCGTCGCCGTTGAAGATCGACGGATCGATGTCCAGACCCTTCAGCTCGCCTTTTGCTGTGGCGGTGGCCTTCACCAGCCCTGCACCGGATTCGCCTACAACCATCAGGTTGTTCAGCTCTTCCTGCATGTCCGTCATCTTGGTCTGCAAATCCTGCGCGGATTTCATCATCTTGGCCATATCGCCCAGACCACCGAGTCCTTTGAGCATTGCTTTTCTCCTGCAAATCGGTTTGCCGCCTAAATACGGATGCTGTCGGTAGGGTACAAGGGGAGAGCTTCTCCCGCCCGTCGTCAAGGTCTGTGGCAAGACCTTTCCTCCCGTCCGACCCGGCAGCGCGGGAGTGTTTCCGCTTTGGTCGCTCGGATCAGTCCTCCTCGAACGGGTCCCATTCGTCTTCGACCTCAGGCAGGGCTTCGGTTTCGACCTTGGCGGCGCGTTCTTCCGGGGTTTCGATCCGCTTGATGCGCGCTTTTGGAAACTGCATCAGAACGGCTTGAACCAGTGGGTGTTGTTCGGCCTGCGCTTTCAACGCCAGATCAGCCGCGTCTCGAACCTCGGCGATTGTTGCCGCGTCCCCATCGGCCACGATTGAGACGGCCCATCGGTTTCCCGTCCAGCGTTGCAAGGCCGAACCAAGCCTTTGCGCCAGGTCGGTCGGCGCTTTGTCTGTAGGCGTGAACTCGATCCGTCCCGGGGAATACGAGACGAGACGCACGCCGTTTTCGACCTCAACCAATAGTTTTACGTCCCGGTTGGTGCGGATCAGTTCGACCACGTATTCGAAGGTTGGATAGCGTGCCAGCTCGGTCTGGATGTCCTGGGCAAGCGCTGCGGTGGGCGCCCCTGCCGGTCCACGCTGGGCCGAGAGATGCGTAGACGATGTCGTCTGTGCAGGTGCATGAGTTGGCACAGCCACACCACCTCCGGGTCCCCCGTTCGGTGGGGGGGGAGGCGCGTCCTGTAGTCGCTTGATAAGTTCTTCGGGGCTTGGCAAATCGGCCACATGGGTCAGACGAATGATTGCCATTTCGGCGGCCATCATCGCGTTGGGTGCTGCAGATACCTCGTCCAGCGCCTTTAGCAACATCTGCCACATGCGCGTCAACACCCGCATTGGCAGCGCCTCGGCCATCTGTTGACCCCGCGCGCGTTCATCCGGTGAGACGGTGGGGTCATCGGCGGCATCGGGCGTGATTTTGACCACGGAAACCCAATGGGTGATCTCGGCCAGATCGCGCAGAACGGCCAGCGGATCGGCCCCTTCGGCATACTGGCCGCTCAACTCGGTCAATGCCCCAGCCGCATCACCGCGCAGGATCATGTCCATCAGATCCAGCACGCGCCCGCGATCTGCAAGGCCCAGCATTGCCCGAACCTGATCGGCGCTGGTTTCCCCGGCACCATGTGAAATCGCTTGATCCAACAGCGATGTTGCATCGCGGGCAGACCCTTCGGCCGCTCGTGTGATCAAAGCCAGCGCGTCTTCTGCGATCTGTGCGTTTTCCGCCGCGGCGATCTTGTTGAGCAGACCGATCATATCTTCGGGTTCGATCCGGCGCAGGTCAAACCGTTGGCAGCGCGACAGCACTGTCACTGGAACTTTGCGAATCTCAGTCGTCGCAAAGATGAATTTTACGTGCTCGGGCGGTTCTTCAAGCGTTTTGAGCAGGGCATTGAAGGCGCTGGTCGACAGCATGTGAACTTCGTCGATGATATAGATCTTGTAGCGCGCACTGGCGGCACGATATCGGACACTGTCGATAATCTCGCGAATGTCGTTCACACCGGTCCGACTGGCGGCGTCCATCTCCATCACGTCGACATGGCGTCCTTCCATGATGGCGATGCAATGCTCGCACTGGCCACAAGGTTCGGTTGTTGGTTTGCCTTCACCATCGGGACCGATGCAGTTCATACCTTTGGCGATAATCCGGGCAGTGGTGGTTTTACCTGTACCTCGAATGCCGGTCATGATGAAGGCTTGCGCGATCCGATCCGCTTCGAACGCATTTTTCAGCGTGCGCACCATTGCGTCCTGTCCAACCAGATCTGCAAAGGTTTCAGGGCGGTACTTGCGGGCAAGAACCTGATAGGCGGGGCTGGGCGTTTCGGTCATGTCTGCTCTGTCAGATTCGTGTCAGAAATGCAGCGTAGAGACACGGGCCGCCCGCGTCCACAGCAGGCTTTGTGGAATTTCGGTTTGGACAGCGTCTGTAAACGGGATAAACCGGCTGTCAAAATCTGTAGGCCGGTGGCAGTAGGAGCATAAGCTTTGGCAAAATTTGCAATCTACGCGCTGCCTGTTGGCTCAGGCACCTTGGCGCTGTCCCCCTTGCCTGGCGGCGGCGGTGGGTATGTGGATGATCTGAGGGTGATACAGGACTGGAACCCCGATCTGGTGATTTCAATGACCACCGAGGCCGAGATGCAGAAGGTCGGTGCAGGCGGTTTTGGTCGAGACGTTCAAAACAGACCCGCGACCTGGGTGCATCTTCCGGTCGAGGATTTTGGCACGCCGCCCCTGCCAATCGAAACTCTTTGGCCTCAAGCCAGCGCAGCCGCCCGGCAAGTGCTGTCCGACGGTGGACGCGTGCTGGTGCATTGCCGGGGCGGTTGTGGGCGGTCGGGGATGGTCGCGCTGAGGCTCATGTTGGAATGCGGCGAAGATCCAAACCATGCGCTAAACCGGCTGCGCTTGGCCCGACCATGCGCGGTGGAAACGGAGCAGCAGATGGCCTGGGCCATGAAACCGGCCCAGAGCGATAGGTGAACTAGGATCAGGCCGTGGCTTGTTGAACAACCTGATGCGATGGACACGGTACAAGGGCCGATGCCTGAAGCATGGCGCAAGGCAAGGCCGCCAAAACACCAGCAGGCAGAGTGGAAAAGTCAGGGCCGAACATCATATCGGCGTATTCGTCCAGCGTGTCGGCTGAGGCGCCCGTGTTTGCCCCGCAATAGACCCTGATCCGGGCCGGGCTGGCGCGAAACCGTGCGGTGCAGCCCTCATCGCAATGGGTCAGTTCGCTGGAGCCGTCCACCTCAAATTCGCTGGTCGTCATCGGTTGTGCTGTTGCCATCGCCTCGGCCAAGGCCCGAGCCATTTGGGCCAATGCGGGGCAGGTTTTCCCCGTTTTCTGGCACAGGGTGGCGGTGAACTCGTGGGTCGTTGTCTTCCAGATCATAATGCGCCCTCCGCGCGGTGAGCGGGGGACGTGGAACAGGGAACTCAGCGCACTGAAGACCTGCCCGGACACCCCGCCCGAGTTTCGGTTTTTACTTTGATGGCAGGTCTCCTGACTTGCGGGTCATTGCTTTGCCGACCTTCCCAGCCTTTCGGCCAGTGGTATTTCGGCATTGCTTACCGCTTACAGTTGCGGGGGCAGTCGCGGCCTTGGTCCGTTCCGGCATTGCCGGGCTGGACCGCACCGAGTTCCCTTTTCATCCCGCCCCAATATCAGGACGAGAACCATCACCTCATCGCTAGCGGTTGTAGGTGGCTTGAGTCAAGCGGGCTGTTTTCCATCGTTCAAGTGGACGCTTGGTCACTTTGAAAATCTGTTGACTCTAGTCGCGCAAAAGCGCCGATATGCCATATGTGAACCGAATAGTTCAGATGCTTGCGAGGGCACCATGTTGGACAACACTCCGGTCGTTTTGACCGAAGATTTCACGTTTTCTGCCGGAGAGGCCGAACTGTCGGCACGGCTGTATATGTCTGCCTCGGCACCTGATGTGGCGGTTGTAGTCCATGCAGCCACAGGCGTACCGCGCGACTATTACCAGCATTTTGCGCGGTGGTTGGTGGAAGAACAGGGTATGGCCTGTCTGACCTATGACTATCGCGATTTTGGCCACTCTCTACGCGGGCGCCTGCGCGATTCGCAGGCCACGATGGCTGACTGGGCGTTGATCGACATGCCCGCTGCCCGCGCTGAAATGCGGCGCAGATTTCCCGCCGCCCAGCAGTGGAGCATTGGCCATTCGGTGGGTGGAATGCTGGGGCCAATTCAGCCCGATATTGAGCAGATCGACCGGATGATCTGTGTCTGTTCAGGTTTGGTGACGGTATCCGACCACCCCTGGCCATATCGCGCACTGGCGACAATGTTTTGGTATGGCCACCCGCCATTGCTGGTTAAGGCATTGGGATACCTGCCGGGCAAGGCACTTGGGTTCGGCTCGGACCTTCCGGCACGTGTCTACTGGCAGTGGCGCAAATGGTGCACCGCTGCGCTGAGCTACGTGCCGGATATCGGCAAAAGCCTTCCAGACGCCCGTTGGGCTGCGTCGGAAACACCCGTCGATCTGTTCACAATGGACGATGATCAGGTGGTGCCCCCGAACGCGGTTTGGCGCCTGGCCGATCTTTACGGTCCCAAAGCCCGCCGACATCAGTTGTCGCCGAAAGACTTTGGATTGGTCGAGGTCGGTCACATCGGCGCATTTGCGCGCCGAAATGCGGCCATATGGCCCCGGTTGATCGCCTGAGCCGGTACTTACAGCTTTTTGCGAGATTTCTTGTCCTGCATCACCGATCGTACCATCTTACCAAAGGCCTTGTCGCGCGCACGAGACTGCGCCACGGTTTCCGAGTTCCTTTCATCTTCACGCCGCAGCTTTCGCCAGCGCTCTAACCGCTCAGCGTCCAGTGTTCCGTTGGAAATCGCATCCTGCACGGCGCAGCCCGGCTCGGCCTGATGCTGACAATCGGAAAAGCGGCAGGTCTGAGCCAATTCAAGAATGTCGGAAAAGACCTCGTCGACACCATCTTGTGCATCCAGCAACCGCAAAGCCCGCATGCCGGGTGTATCGACCAACCAGCCTCCATTCTGCATCGGATGCAACGCGCGGCCAGTTGTCGTGTGCCGCCCGCGCGCGTCGTCTTCGCGAATGCCGGAGGTTGCCTCATCCAGGCCCGTCATGGCGTTGACCAATGTTGTCTTGCCGACACCGGATGAGCCGACCAGTGCAGCGGTCTGCCCGGTGGGGCACCAGGACAGAACTTGCTGAACGTCCATGGCATCTAAAGCATTGATTGCCAGCACGGTCAGAAACGGAGCCAGCGACTCGGCTGCTTTGGAGAAATTACCAGGATCGGTACAGGTATCGGCCTTGGTTAGAACGATCACCGGATAGCACCCGGCCTGGTGTGCCAAAGCCAAATACCGTTCCAGCCGGGCCAGATTGAAGTCGGCATTGCAGGAACTGACGATGAACAGCACATCCACATTGGCGGCGATCAACTGGACCTCGGCCGCGGTTCCGGCAGCGCGGCGTTTCAACAGGCTGCGGCGTTCCAGCAGGTGTTGAACCCGGTTTTGATCATCCGCCAATACCCAATCTCCGACGGCAAAGTCGCCCGTCGACTGGTTCAGGGTGAGCAGCGGTGTTTCACCGTTGATGCTTGCGCCGATCAGGCGATCACGGTGAACGGCTGTGATGCGAAAGGGAGCGCATGTAGGATTGGCCGCATGTTGTGCGGCAAAGTGTGAGGACCATCCCAAGTCCGAAAGTGTAAAAGACATTGTTCTGCCTGTGTTCAGGTACAGCAAGCCGTCTGGATGGCGGTCGCGCATCCAGCGGTAACGTGTTCAGGCAGGTGTGAGAGTCGGCCTCAGAAACGCTCTGCCCAAAGGGTTTTTGCTACAATCATAAAAGCCCTCCTGCGGCTAACGGTTCAAGTAAGTGAGAGGTTGGACATCGACCCAAGCGGGGCTCGTTGTGGCTGCTTCCTTCCGGACCTGACCAGGTTGGCGAGGCGCTCGCCCGCGCCAACCTCTCGAAATTCGATATAGGGAAGACACGCAGAAATGACAACCCGTCACAGTGAGAGTTGAATGCGCAAGAACCCTTCGGCATTCGTGCCAGCCAGCGTTGGGCTGAACTCTGTGATGTCCGCGAGGTGACGTTGTGCCT
Organism: Ruegeria sp. Alg231-54; assembly: GCF_900143525.1. Classification (GTDB taxonomy): domain Bacteria; phylum Pseudomonadota; class Alphaproteobacteria; order Rhodobacterales; family Rhodobacteraceae; genus Ruegeria. The sequence continues at coordinate 145,006 of NZ_FREZ01000009.1, forward strand.
GTTGACCGGTCTTCAACAGGACAGAGGACCCCGGCATGGGCGCAAAACGGAATGGGCAGAGGCCCTGTTCCAGCGATTCCGTGGGCAATGCACCGGTCAGGTAATCCTTCAGCGCGTGTTGGATCGGCAAAGCCGGAACGTTGATGATTTCGGCGTCCCGTATGAACGGAAAATGCCCACCGCCGCTGGCGCGGTAATTGTTCAGTGCAACGACAAAGCGTTGTTCGGCCGTCACCGCGTGGCCTTGGAAACGAAGATCTGAGATGCGCCGGCATGCCGGATTTACCAGATGTCCATCCGCATCGAACCGGGGCGGTACGCTCAGATCGATCACGTAGCTTAGCCCGAACAAAACATCGAAATTGTGTCCGGCTCGATCAGGATTGACCAATTCAGTTTGCGCGCCGGGTTTCACCTGATTGAAAACGCCCGCAGACATTTCAAGCCAATCTCTGACGTGCTCTCCTGACACCACGACCGCTCGAAGTTCGTTTGGAAAGATGTTCAAATCAGCCACGTGGCGCATACGCATTACGCCTGCAGGAATGTCCGAGTAAAAGCGAGGCCCGGCGCGACCACCGAACTTTGAAGGTGCTACGGCGGACAGCAAAGGCGTCACTTCATGGGCTGTACCCTTCAGGTTCTGGCGCACAGCCGAAGCCTGTGCCGCGGCCACCATCGCAAGCCCGCGATCCTTGGCGCAAAAGCTGAAATAGCTGTGCAGGTGCTGATCCGTATGCCCAATTGGTTCCTCGGCCCGTTTTCGTGTTGCGGAATGCACATCCGAAAATAGCGCCACCAATGACGGGTCCTCGGGTGCCGGGTCAGCACCTGAGACCGGGCGCAGTTCAACGCGATGCGCCGCGACCGCCCAGCCCTTTTCTGTCGTGGCAGTCAACGTTAGATCAATCAGGCCAAGATGAGATCCGGCAGATCCCGGCATGACAACAGGTGTGCCATGCACCATTCCGCCAGTGGCATCGACGTGTTCCAGCCCAGCGTGCGATTTCCCCGGCAGGGTAAGATGTGTGTGCCCGGCGATGATGGCGTCTATACCCTCAATCGCGGCAAGAGGGATAATCGCGTTTTCAAGATCGGGCGCGGGGTCAGCGGAGCCCAGCCCCGTATGGGCAAGCGCGATGATCACGTCGCAGCCGTGAGATCGAAGCTCAGACACTTTAGTACGCGCGCAGGTCAGGATGTCGTCTATCCGGACGTCATCACCCAGCCGATGAGATTCCCAATTCCGGGTCTGCGGCGGAACGACCGAGAAGACGCCGACGGTTAGAGAGGCTTGGTGCCCCGCGACCTCAACCCGGCGGGTTAGAACTGCCTGATCCTGCCAGACCTCGTTGGCGCCCGGGCGATAAACATTGCTGCAAACCACTGGACAGGGGGCCTGCGAAAGGATGCTGTCCAGTATATCTTGACCGAACCCGAAATCATGATTTCCCAACCCGATCGCATCATACTCTAACGCGCCAAAGGCCTGCATCAGCGCATGAGGCTTATCGGCCTGCTCGGCGGCCAGCTCCCCAACCGGTGTGCCCTGCAGCGAATCGCCGTTGTCAAAAAGCAGCACGGTTGAGCCATCCGCCTGCGCCTCAGTTCGGGCTTCACGGATCAGGCTGGCGGTTCGGGTCAGGCCGATTGTGGGTTCAGGGGTGTCAGAATAGTAATCAAAACTCCTCAAGTTCATATGAAGATCCGTGGTGGCCAGTATTCGGATCTGCACGGTCTGCGGAGGCAGAGAAGGGGAAGGTTTCAAATTTCTACTTTTGGCAGTTTTGTCTTAGTCATTTTCAACAAAAAGATTAATCGCTGCGAATTGCAAGGCTTAGCTGTGTTCATTCGATAGCGACCTGTGGTTTTGGGTGTGAAATACCGTTGCAACTGATTGGCCGACATGGCAGCCCTGTGCGGACAAGTCTAAGGATAACTTATGAAAAATGCGGAATATGTGACGTTTGGTAGCTCGGGGCTGGATCGTGCGGCGCATATTCGCGGGGATGCTGATGCGGTCGCGGGGGCGCGGGGGCATCCCAATGCAAAATGCCTGCTCTTGTGGCGCGGTAAGGTTTTGGTTCAGGGCGAGGCGCTGGATCAGTTGGGACTGATCGCCATGTCACATAAGCTGGTCGAAACCGGGCCAGGAGGTTCTGTCGAGCAGCCTGTGTTCCTGGGGCTGTCGGACGATGCGCCGGTGTTTGCCTTTGATATTTCGGACTGGACGGCTGATGGGTTGGACGTGTCGGGTGTCGGAGGCTTTATCGACAAGTCAGAGCAACAGCACCCGGACTTGCCCCACGGCCATGTCTTTGCCGAACTGCGCCGGATCATGACCCGTTTGTCGACGCGTGACGCCGAACTCGCGGCCTCGGCTAAGGCGGTGACCGCATGGCACGAAACGCATCGGTTTTGCGCCCGGTGTGGCGCAGCCAGCGAACTTGCGCAGGCGGGGTGGCAGCGCAGTTGCCCGTCCTGCGGTGGGCAGCACTTTCCGCGTACTGATCCGGTCGTCATCATGTTGATTACGCAAGGTGATTCAGTGCTGATGGGACGTTCACCGGGCTGGCCAGAAGGGATGTATTCGCTGTTGGCAGGGTTTGTTGAACCAGGTGAAACGCTTGAGGCAGCGGTCCGGCGGGAAGTGATGGAAGAGGCCGGGGTGCCCGTAGGTGAGGTCCGTTACCTGTCCAGCCAACCCTGGCCGTTTCCGGCCTCGTTGATGTTCGGCTGCGCGGGTGAGGCGTTGTCGCGCGACATCACCATCGACCCGGTCGAAATCGAAGATGCGATGTGGGTTACCAAATCCGAGATGTTGCAGGCCTTTGCCGGCGAACACCCCGTTTTGCTGCCAGCCCGCAAGGGAGCGATTGCGCATTTTCTTTTGCAAAACTGGCTTGCGGATACATTGGACTGACAAAATACTGTTCTGAAAAGCGAGAGAACCCCGAACCACAATGCAGTTTACAGTGCGCGAAGATATCGAAGCTCCCATCAACTCGGTGTTCGAAATGGTGGCCGACTTTGACCGATTCGAACGGATCGCGATGCGGCGCGGGATCGACGTCCGGCGGGTTTCGGGTGAATTGGGCGTTGTTCCGGGCACCAGTTGGGAGACAGAATTCAGGTTACGCGGAAAGCCACGTCAGATTTCTGTGCAGATGGCCGAATGCGACCCACCTTTGCTGATGCGGTTCGAAGCGGCAAGCAAGGGGATGAACGGGGTCACGACGGTGGAGCTTTTGGCCCTGTCGCAGCGCCGCACGCGTCTAAGCGTTGATATGTCCCTGTCAGCCAAATCCCTCCCTGCGCGGCTGCTGTTACAATCACTAAGGCTTGGGCAATCCCGGTTTCGGCGACAGTTTCAGTTGCGCCTGACCGAGTTCGCACGGGAAATGGAACAACGTCACATTCATGGCGGCTGATTATCCAAAGCTTTGGTGAGAACGAGATGGATAGTTTTATTGTTCGTAAGGCGGTTTTGACGGATGCCCAAGGTATCTCAGAGGTACTGCAGGACATCGCAGCGGCCGGAAAGCGTAGCAAGCGCTGCGACGTTGATTTTGCCCGCGAGCATTACGTGGCCGACCCCGACCGGATCAGATGTTCCGTCGCTGTTCAGGGAGAAGAGGTCCTGGGATTTCAATCACTGAAATGGGCGGTTGAAAACAACCCATATGGTGCTCCGGTCGGGTGGGGCGTCATTGGAACGCATATTCGCCCGTCGGCCGCCCGGCGCGGTGTCGGGCGCGCCCTGTTTCATGCAACACTCTTGGCGGCACGGGAAAGTGGCCTACCGGCCATTGATGCGACCATTTCGGCCACAAACGCCGAAGGATTGGCCTATTATTCGGCGATGGGCTTTGTGGATTATCGGGAGCACGAGGGTGCCCAGTGCAAAAGCTTTTGCGTGATTTGAGCCGAGGTCGCTTCAGCCGCGCGGTTGAGCCGCTGGGTAGACGCCCAAAATCTCGACATTCGTGGTGAAGTGTTCCAGTTCTTCCATCGCCAGCTGTACGTTCCTGTCGTCCGGGTGGCCCACGATATCGGCATAAAACTGGGTCGCAGTGAACGACCCATCGACCATGTAGCTTTCCAGCTTGGTCATGTTGATGCCGTTGGTCGCAAACCCACCCATCGCCTTGTAAAGCGCAGCCGGAATGTTGCGTACCTGAAAAACAAAACTGGTGATCATGCCGTGTTCTCCGCGGCGTGACATGTCGGCCTGCTGTGACATCACCAGAAAGCGCGTGGTGTTGTTGTCGCGGTCTTCAATGTGTCGGGCCAGTACGTTCAAGCCGTAGATTTCGCCGGCCAACTCGCTGGCCAATGCTGCTGAATGCACCTCGCCTTGTTCCGAGACCTCGCGGGCCGCACGCGCGTTGTCGGGGCTGACACGTCCCTTGATGTTGTGTTCTTTCAAAAACCCGGCGCATTGCGGTAGCAGAACCAGGTGCGAGTGTGCCTCGGTGACATCCTCGATTTTGGCCCCTGGAACGGCAAGAAGGTTGATGTGAACGCGCACGAACGCTTCTTCGATGATGTGCAACCCGCTGTGGGGAAGCAAACGGTGGATATCGGCGACCCGGCCGTACGTGGTGTTTTCGACCGGCAGCATTGCCAATTCAGCCTCACCTGCGCGCACCGATTCGATCACATCTTCGAAAGTCCGGCAGGGCAGGGCCTCCATATCGGGGCGGGCATTACGGCAGGCCTCGTGGCTGTAGGCGCCGGGTTCTCCCTGAAATGCAATACGTTTGGTCATTTGGTCGATTCCGTGCAACAAGTTCGATAATTGGGCGTTTAGTCGCGGTGTCTATACCTTGCCTCTTGTAAGGGGAAGCCTTAGACACCCCGCAGACAGCTGAAATGGACTCGCGATCAATGTTCGACACGATGACAGTTACCAAGGCCGCAGCAGGCCTGTTTGGCACCTTCCTGGTGCTGCTTTTGGCCAAATGGGGTGCCGAAGTGCTTTACCATGCGGATGGGCATGGTGAGACGGCCTCGTATATTATCGAAACCGAAAGCTCCGGTGAAAGCGCTGACGGCGAAGAAGTGGTGTTCGAAGATATGTTGGCCGCCGCAGACCCGGACAAGGGCGCGCGGGTTTTCCGCAAGTGTACTGCCTGCCACAAGCTGGAAGACGGCGCCAACGGCACTGGCCCCTACCTGTTTGCAATCGTGGATCGCCCGGTTGCTTCAGCCAAAGGTTTCACTGGCTACTCAGCTTCGATGCAAGCCCATGGCGGCAATTGGACACCTGAAGCGCTGGATGCGTTCCTGACCCGCCCCAGTGCCTATATCTCAGGTACATCCATGAGCTTTGCGGGTCTGAAAAAACCGCAGGAACGGGCCGACCTGATTGCCTATCTGCAGACCATCAACTGATCTTTCGCTCAGTTTTGACGCATTCAAAAGCCGCTGCCCCGTGCAGCGGCTTTTTTTTTTGTCTAAGTAAATCTTCACAAAGTGTTCACGCACTCTAAACTTGGAACTGGCAGTGCTGGTCTTTTAGCTGGCGCAAACAATATTAAAGACGTCAACGAGCAGGGGATGAACCACATGAAATCCAATCGAGTTACCGCTTTAGCGCGAACAAGGGATTTCGGACGCTTAGTTCACATTCTGGCTTTGGGGGCATTGCTCTGTGCAGCCGCTGCAACTCAGCTTTTTGCTGAGGAAAAGATCATCAAATCACACGGTTTCTCGGAATTCGGTGATTTGAAGTATCCGGAAGGCTTTGCGCATTTCGACTATGTGAACCCGGACGCGCCACGTGGTGGAGAACTCTCCTATGCGGCGCAAGGCACGTTCGACAGCTTTAATCCCTATACCAGGCAGGGCCGGGCTGGTGCGAGGTCGGCAGATCACTACGAAAGTCTGCTGGTTCCGTCCTATGATGAACCTGCGGCCTATTACGGCCTGCTAGCCGAAAGCCTGGAGTATCCCGAAAGCTATGAGTGGGTGATCTTCAATATCCGCCCCGAGGCGCGGTTTTCCGACGGCACACCGGTGACAGCTGAGGATGTGGTGTTTTCCCATAATCTGCTGCTGGACCAAGGGCTGAAATCTTATGCCGACGCAATTCGCCAACGGATCCCCAAGGCCGAGGCGCTGGATACCCATCGTGTAAAGTTCTACTTCTCGCCAGATTTCCCCCGCCGGGGCCGGATTTCTCAAGTTGGGGCCACGTCGATTTTCTCTAAGAAATGGTTCGAGGAAGACCCTGAAAACCGCCGATTGGACAAGTCGCGGCTGGATCCGGGTATCGGTTCGGGGCCATATGTTCTGGATGATTATGACATCAACCGGCGCATCGTCTACAAGCGCAACCCCGATTATTGGGGCAACTACGTTAACGTCAATGTGGGCCGCAACAACTTTGACACCATCCGCGTTGAGTATTTCGCCGATTCCATTGCTGCGATGGAGGGGTTCAAGGCGGGCACATTTACCCTTCGGCAGGAAAACAACTCAAAAAGCTGGGCAACGGCCTATGATTTCCCGGCAATTGCGAATGGTTCTGTCGTGCGGGCTGAACTGGCAGACGGAAATGTGCCGTCAGCGTCGGGCTTCATCATGAACCTTGACCGGCCAAAGTTTCAGGACCCCCGCGTTCGCGAAGCTATCCAGCTGGCATATAATTTCGAATGGACGAATGAGAGCCTGCAATATGGGTTATTCCAGCAGCGTAGTTCGTTCTGGGAAGGAACGCATCTTGAGGCGACCGGTCTGCCCGAAGGGCGCGAGCTTGAGGTGTTGCAAGAATTGGGCGACACGCTGGACCCTGCCATCCTGACCGAGGAACCCGTCTCGGCGCATGAATCCCGGGCCGCCCGCCAAAATGACCGTGGCAACTTGCGCAAGGCGATGAAACTGCTGGACGAAGCTGGCTGGCTTGTTGGGGATGACGGCATTCGTCGCAACGACAAGGGCGAGGTGCTGTCCATTGCATTTCTGTCCGACCAGCCAACGCTGGACAGGCTTATTCAACCCTTCGTCGCCAATTTGCGGGCAATGGGGATTGATGCGAGCTACAACCGGGTGGATAACGCCCAGTTCACCTTGCGCCGCCGGGACCGTGATTTCGACATGATTGTTGGCGGGTACCCGAGGTCGTTGCAGCCGTCGACAGGGTTGTATCAGCAGTTCGGAACCGAAGCGGCCTCTTACTCGGTCTTCAACCCGTCGGGTGTGCATGGCCCGGATATCGAACCGCTGATCGATAACATTGCCTCTGCCGAAGACAGCGAAGAACTGTTTGCAAATGTCCGCGCATTGGACCGCGTCCTGCGCGCCAAGCGGATCATGGTTCCCACGTGGTATCTGGGCAAGCACTGGGTTGCCTATTGGGACATGTATGAATACCCGGAAAATCTGCCGCCTTACGCATTGGGTGTTGAAGACCTCTGGTGGATCAACGAAGAGAAAGAAGCCGAGTTGAAATCCTCCGGCGCCTTGAGGTAATCCGCCCCCATGGGAGCATATATTCTTAGACGACTGTTGCTGGTCATCCCAACCCTGCTTGGGATCATGATCGTCAACTTCACGCTGGTTCAGTTCGTTCCTGGCGGACCGATTGAACAGATCATCGCCCAGTTGGAAGGTGGCGGTGATGTGTTCGAAGGGATCGCCGGCGGCGGCAGTGACATCGAGCAACAGACCGGCGGCACGAATGACCGCTACATTGGTGCGCGGGGCCTTCCGCCCGAGTTTATCGAAGAGCTGGAAAAGGAATTCGGGTTCGACAAACCTCCGGTTGAGCGGTTCCTCAACATGATGGGCAATTACCTGACGCTGGACTTTGGTGAGAGCTATTTTCGGTCGATCAGCGTAACCGATCTGGTGTTAGAGAAGATGCCGGTGTCGATCTCGCTGGGTCTGTGGTCCACGTTGATCGCGTATCTGGTGTCGATCCCGCTTGGCATTCGCAAGGCGATTAAGGACGGGTCACAGTTTGATACCTGGACCAGTGGCGCGATCATCGTAGCCTATGCTATTCCCGGCTTCTTGTTTGCGATCCTGCTGTTGGTTCTGTTTGCCGGGGGATCATATTGGCAGATATTCCCGCTCCGGGGGCTGACCTCGGACAACTGGGACAGCCTCAGCCTGTTTGGTAAGATCGTTGACTACTTCTGGCACATTGCCCTGCCGATTATCGCGCTGACGATTTCGGCCTTTGCGACGCTGACTCTGCTGACCAAGAACTCGTTCCTGGACGAGATCAAAAAACAATATGTCATGACCGCCCGCGCCAAGGGTCTGAGCGAAAGTCAGGTTCTGTACGGCCATGTTTTCCGCAACGCGATGCTGATCGTAATCGCCGGATTCCCGGCGGTTTTCATCGGCGTCTTCTTCGGGGGGTCGATCATCATCGAGACGATCTTCTCGCTTGACGGTCTCGGCCGTCTGGGGTTCGAGGCAGCCGTTGCGCGGGACTATCCGGTGATCTTCGGCACTCTGTTCATCTTTGGCTTGATGGGGTTGGTTGTCGGCATCATCAGTGACCTGATGTATGTGCTGGTCGACCCGCGCATCGATTTCGAAAAGCGGGAGGGGTAAATGGCGCTTTCCCCACTCAACCAGCGCCGCTGGCGCAATTTTCGTCGTAACGGGCGTGCATTCTGGTCGCTGATGGTCTTTTCCGTCCTTTTCGGCCTTTCTCTGTTCGCCGAGTTCATCGCCAACGACAAACCAATCCTCGTTAAATACCGGGGTGAGTTTTATACGCCGATCTTCAATTTCTACGCGGAAACCGAATTCGGTGGTGATTTCCAGACCGAGGCGATCTATCGCGACCCCGAGGTTCAGTGTTTGATCGACAGCGGTGGCATCGAAGACTGTTTTGACGATCCCGAGGGGATTATCGACGAAATCAAGGCCGGTACATTCCAGGCAGAAGGGTACGAGCGTGGCTGGGCCGTCTGGCCGTTGATCCCGTATTCCTTCAACACCAGTGTTGATCGCCCCGGTGCAGCGCCGCTGCCACCCAACGGACAAAACCTGCTGGGCACGGATGACACCAAGCGCGACGTATTGGCCCGTGTAATTTATGGCTTCCGCCTGTCGATTTTGTTCACGCTTATGGTCACGGGTGTGGCCAGTCTGGTTGGGATATTCGCCGGGGCCATTCAGGGCTTTTTTGGCGGCTGGCTGGACCTGATCTTCCAACGGATCATCGAGATCTGGTCAGCGACGCCTTCGCTTTACGTCATCATCATCATGTTTGCCATTCTGGGTCGAAGTTTCTGGCTGCTTGTGGCGCTGATGATCTTGTTCAGCTGGACCGGGCTTGTGGGCGTTGTGCGCGCCGAGTTCCTGCGGGCGAGAAATCTGGAATATGTGCGCGCTGCGCGGGCACTGGGTGTGGGCAATATGACAATCATGTTCCGCCACATGCTGCCCAACGCGATGGTCGCTACGCTGACCTTCATGCCCTTCATCGTTACGGGTACCATCGGCGGCCTGGCCTCGCTGGATTTTCTGGGCTTCGGCCTGCCATCTTCGGCCCCATCTTTGGGTGAGTTGACCCTGCAGGCCAAGCAGAACCTCCAGGCACCCTGGTTGGCCTTCACCGCCTTTTTCACCTTTGCCATCATGCTGTCGCTACTGGTCTTCATCTTCGAAGGCGTGCGCGATGCATTTGATCCCAGAAAGACCTTTTCATGAGCCTGCTGGATGTGAACAACCTCAAGGTCTCGTTCCGTCAGGACGGGCAGGTGAGCGCAGCAGTCAAGGGCGTGTCCTTTACTGTGGATCGGGGTGAAACGGTTGCGCTGGTGGGCGAATCCGGATCCGGCAAATCAGTCACTGCGCTGTCGACAGTGTCTTTGCTGGGTGACAGTGCGATTGTCGAAGGTTCGGTCACCTATGAAGGGCAGGAGATGATCGGCGCGTCTGACCAGCGCCTGATGGATGTGCGCGGAAACGATATCAGCTTCATCTTTCAGGAGCCGATGACCTCGCTCAACCCGCTGCACACGATCCAGAAACAAATGGCCGAGTCACTGGCCCTGCACCAGGGTCTGACAGGTGATGCTGCACGGGCCCGGATCGTCGAACTGCTGACCAAGGTTGGCATCCGCGATCCCGAGGAGCGCCTGGACAGCTATCCGCATCAATTGTCAGGTGGCCAACGCCAGCGCGTCATGATCGCCCTGGCACTTGCCAACAAGCCCGATATCCTGATCGCGGATGAGCCGACAACGGCCCTGGATGTGACCATACAGGCGCAGATCCTCGAACTGCTGGCCGAGCTTCAGAAATCTGAGAATATGGGGATGCTTTTCATCACCCACGACCTTGGGATCGTGCGCCGTATCGCCGACCGGGTCTGTGTGATGAAGGACGGCGAGATTGTCGAAACTGGCGCGACCCAGGAGATATTCGACAACCCCCAACACCCCTACACCCGCAAGCTGCTGGCGGCGGAACCATCCGGTCATCCCGATCCTGTGGCACCCGACGCCGAAGAAGTGGCGCGCACCGATCATCTTAAGGTCTGGTTCCCGATCCAGCGCGGGTTCCTGAAACGCACAGTTGGCCATGTGAAGGCGGTGAACGATGCAACGCTCAGCGTACGCGCCGGTGAAACCTTAGGGATTGTGGGCGAAAGCGGCTCGGGTAAGACAACGCTGGCGCTGGCGATCATGCGGTTGATTGCGTCCGAAGGTGCGATAACCTTCCGCGATCAGGATGTACGCCGCTGGTCGACGCGAGAGTTGCGGCGCTTGCGCAAGGACATGCAGATTGTGTTTCAGGACCCATTCGGAAGCCTCAGTCCCCGGATGACCTGCCAGCAGATCATTGCCGAGGGGCTGGCGATCCACAAGGTCGACCCGCACCGCTCGCCACGGGAGCTGGTGACCGAAGTGATGACCGAAGTGGGCTTGGACCCGGCTGCGATGGACCGCTATCCGCACGAATTCTCGGGCGGGCAGCGTCAGCGTATTGCCATTGCACGAGCCATGGTCCTCAGGCCAAAGTTGCTGGTTCTGGATGAACCGACCAGCGCCCTGGACATGACTGTGCAGGTTCAGATCGTCGACCTGTTGCGCGATTTGCAGCGCAAATACGGGCTGGCCTACCTGTTTATCAGCCACGATCTAAAAGTTGTGCGTGCGATGTCCCACAATGTGATTGTCATGCGAAACGGTGACGTCATCGAAATGGGCGCGGCCGAAGACCTTTTTGAAAACGCCCAGACAGACTATACCCGCGAACTGATAGCGGCGGCGGGCTGAAACCAGCCCGCCCGGGGCTTTCAGGCATTCGCTGTTTCGCGTGCCGCGGATTTTGGAACCGGGCCGCGAAGCTCTTCGTAATGGTCGAATTGCAGTTTCACCCACCCAGTGCCGCGTGTCGCGCTGGCGAGGGTACGGTGTAACTCGTCTTCGGCCACAGCAGGCAGTTGGGCATTGAAAATCTCCCATCCAGACGCGTTGGGATTGCCTTCAAAGCCCAGAACCTGACCCTGCAGCGAACTGATCGTAGGCACCAGGTCGCCCACGAAATCCGAGGGCAAGTGGATTTCGGCGTTCAGGATGGGTTGCAGGACCACCGGTTTCGCCTGCGGCAAAGCCTCTCGAACCGCGTTCTTGCCCGCAGTGCGGAACGCATAGTCGGAACTGTCGACGTTGTGATGCTTGCCATCGCTGAGCGTGACTTTGACATCCACAACCGGGAACCCTTCAGGCCCCTGCACCAGCGCATCCTTGGCCCCGTGTTCGACCGAAGGGATATAGTTTCTGGGCACGGCGCCCCCTTTGACGATCTCTTCGAATTCGAACCCGGCCCCACGTGGGGTCGGTGCGATCGAGATCACCACATCGGCAAATTGTCCTGCGCCGCCGGATTGTTTGCGGTGGCGATGACGATGTTCGATCGGTGCGCGGATGGTCTCGCGATAGGCCGTCTCAACCGTCTGGGTCTCAATCTCGATACCGAAGTCTTCAGCCAGCTTGGCGCTGACCCGGCGCATATGCTGAGGCCCTTGCGATCCCAGAACGGCATGACCGCTCAGTTCATCGTGCTGCAGGTGCAGTCCGGGGTCAATCTCGACCAGTCGGGATAGCGCGTTGGACAGGCGTACATCGTCACGCTCATGTGCCGGCGACACAATTTGCCGGTGGGCGGCCGGATGGGCCTCGGCCCACTCCGGTAGCGGTGTGGCTCCGGTACTGTCATACAGGTTGCCGGGGTTGAGGTGGTCGGATTTCACAGCCAGCCCGATCTGACCAGCTTCCAATTCCGAGATTTGTGTTTTTGCGTCCAGTGTCGTCAGGTTGCCAACCGTTTCGCCGCCTAAAGCTTCATGCGCTTTGACGCCCTTGCCCAGACCGCGCAGCACGATGATTTTTCCGATGTGCTTTTTGACATCCGCGAACCCGGCAATTGCGCGCGCGTCTTCGGCTGCTTCGTCCCGCCCGGCGGCGATATTGAATTCAGGGGCTTCGTGACGAAGCGCTTTCATCAAACGGGTCAGCCCGTTGCCGTGGCTGGCAGACCCCAGGCAAGCCGGGATCAACTGGTGGTTTTGCAGAACCTGCGCGGCCAGATCATAGATTTCTGCGCTGGGCGGCTGTTTGTCCTCGATCAGTTGTTCCAGCAGATGATCATCGAAATCGGAAAGCGTCTCCAGCAATTCGGTTCGGGCTTCCTGTTCCCGGTCTTCGACGGACTGCGGAAGTTCGATCAGGGCCGAGGGTTGCCCTTCCTGATACTTCCATGCCCGCTCCGAGATCAGGTCGACCGCGCCGATGATCGCCTCGCCATCGCGGATTGGCACCTGCCGCAGGGCAATATGTTGCGTACAGTAGGTCTGCAGGGCGGCGATAATATCGCGGATGCGTCCATTTGGGGTGTCCATGCGGTTGATAAACAGAAAGCAGGGGATACCTGCCTCTTCGACCAGCCGCAGATACGGGGCGCACAGCACGGCGGCGTCCGGGTCGGGCGGTACGACAACGACAGCAGCATCCGAGATCGCCATGGCAGGACCGACATATGCCATTGTGTCGCTGCCGCCATTCACGTCAATGGCACACCAGGGTTCGTCCAAGTAAGAAAAACCGTGCAAATGCACGGTTCCGGAAACGTCGAATGTGGTTGGCCGGCCATCAAGGCGACTGATGGCCTCGACCAGTGTTGTTTTGCCCGAGTGGCTGGGGCCGAGGACAGAAAAAACGCGCATGAATGCAGTCCCTCTTTCAAGTTGCAGAACGGCTGCACGAAAAAGGCGGTCGAGCGCGAACGCGTCGGCACATACTGTCTGGTACTCTGCCTGCCTCAGGCACGGGGCGGATTTCCACCCGCCCTACAAGTGTGGGGAAAACCCACCCTCCGCGTCAAGTCCTGTCCTGCGTCGGTATCAGATCGCCGAGCTATGTCCCGCCTTGCTCAGATCATAGGCGTCAAAGGTGCGGGCGATCATCCGGGTCAGCGCGCGCGCCTCAGGCGGGATGAACAGGCCGTCTTCAGAGACGCTTAGCAACCCGTCGAAAGTTGCGTTTGCGGTCTGGTACATCCCCTGCAATTCCGCGGCGGTGATGTTGTGGTCGCGCAGAATTTCGGCAGTATCTATACGGAAATCGCACATCAACGCTTCGATCAATCGGGCGCGCAAGATGTCTTGACCTTTGAATAAGTGCCCACGGGATATTGAGAACCGACCTTCGCGGATCGCTTTGGTATGCGCCGACGTTGCCGGTGCGTTCTGGGCATATCCTTGCGGGAATCGCGAGATCGAGCTTGCACCAATTCCAATCAGAACGTCGGACTGATCGTCGGTGTAGCCCTGAAAGTTGCGTTTTAGCCTTCCCGTGTTCAGTGCGTGCGTCAGCCCGTCATCCTGCGTGGCAAAGTGATCAATGCCGATTTCGGCATACTTGTCCCACAGGAACAGGCGCCGGGCCGTATCGAACAGATCCAGGCGGTCTTCGGGTGTGGGCAGGGCATCCGTCGGGATCAGCTGTTGCCGCTTGGCCATCCACGGCACATGCGCATACCCGTACAATGCCACCCGGTCCGGGCTGAGCGACAGCAATTTCTGCACGCTTTCAGTCATCCGCGCCTTGGTCTGGTGCGGCAGACCATACAGAATATCGGCATTCAGGCTGGCAATGCCGCGCGCGCGGATCATTTCTATGGCCTTGCGAGTGGTGTCGTAACTTTGGATGCGTCCGATGGTTTTCTGAATTTCGTCGTCGAAATCCTGCACGCCGATAGACGCACGGTTCATGCCGGCCTCGGCCAATGCATCGAGCCGACCCTCGTCAATCTCGTTCGGGTCGATTTCCACCGAGAACTCTGCATCCGAACCCAGTGGGACAATCTCAAGAATCCGGGCGGCCAGATCGCGCATCAGATCGGGGTTCAGCAGGGTGGGAGTACCACCGCCCCAATGCAGGCGCGAAAGGATTGCCCCCGCAGGAAGGTGGGCGGCCAGCAGGTCCAACTCGGCCTTGAGGACATCCACATAGGCGATCACCGGGTTGTCGGTCTGGGTGCCTTGCGTCCGGCAAGCGCAGAACCAACACAGCCTGCGGCAGAACGGGACGTGGACGTACAGTGACACGGAACTGCCGGGCTTAATCCCGGAAATCCAGTCGCCAAAAAGACTTTGCCCGACATCGTTGCTGAAATGTGGGGCGGTGGGATAGCTTGTGTAACGCGGGACTTTCGCGTCAAATAGTCCAAGCTGTGCCAATTGCGGTTTCACTATCATACCGATACCGTTAAGCCACGGCCGTCTATGAAGCCTTGACCGAGATCAAGTGGAACCGCGAACGATGTTAAAAGCGCAATTTGACCATACCAACTGTTCGGACTGCCCCATTCGGCACCGAGCCGTCTGTGCACATTGTGATGTCGATGAATTGGAAGAGCTTGAAGGCATCAAGTATTACCGGACCTTTGAGGCGGGCCAAACGGTTATCTGGTCGGGGGATCAGATGAATTTTGTGGGCTCTGTCGTGTCGGGCATCGCCTCGTTGACCCAGACGATGGAAGATGGTCGGACGCAAATGGTCGGCCTGCTATTGCCCAGCGATTTTGTCGGACGACCCGGTCGGGAAACAGCGCCCTACGACGTGTTGGCCACAACCGATTTGGTCATGTGCTGTTTTCGCAAGAAACCGTTCGAAACCCTGATGGGCAACACGCCGCACATCGCCCATCGACTGCTGCAGATGACGCTGGATGAGCTGGACGCGGCGCGTGAATGGATGTTGGTTCTCGGGCGCAAAACCGCGCGCGAGAAGATTGCAAGCCTGCTGTCAATCATTGCCCGGCGGGATGCTTCAATTGCGCCCAAGCAAAAACCTGGCCCGATTGTCTTTGACCTGCCGCTGACGCGTGAGGCTATGGCAGATTATCTGGGATTAACCCTTGAAACCGTAAGTCGCCAGATTTCGGCCCTGAAGAAAGAAGGGGTTATCGAGTTGGAAGGCAAACGCCACGTGACAATCCCCGACATGCGGCGCCTGATGGACGAGGCCGGCGACGACTCGGATGGCGGTTTTCTGGTTTAAGCCTGTTCTGCTGCGTGCAGTCGTGATTTACTGAACCTGTGAATGAACCACGCAGGAGCAAGGCATGGAATTCAGTAGCATTTTGGCAATGCTTGTCATCGGTGCGATCGCCGGATGGCTGTCGGGCAAAATCATGGAAGGTCGAGGATTCGGCCTGATCGGAAATATCATAGTCGGAATCGTGGGCGCCTTTCTTGCAGGCTTGATTTTCCCGGCGCTGGGTTTTTCGGTCGGTGGGGGTGTGTTTTCGGCGATACTCTTCGCAACCATCGGCGCGGTCATACTGTTGTTTGTGATTGGTCTCATAAAACGCGTATAGGCCACCCGTTCGAACGGATGGCCCCCCGAATCGGAAAAACTTACAGTCAGTGTGCCAGAAACACTGGTACCGAGGCTTGTTCCAACATGTTGCGGGTTGCCCCGCCCAGGATGGCTTCGCGGAATCTTGAATGGCCGTAAGCGCCCATGACGATCATGTCCGCTTCGCTGTCGGCGGCGTGCCTGTTCAGGATGTCTGACACACGGGGCATGGTTTTGCTGAGCACGTCGATCTCACACTTGGTCCCGTGCCGGGCCAGCATCTGAGACAATAGCCCGCCGGGATCAGAGCGGTCAGGACCGTGGCGCGGCGGGTCTATAACGACAATCCGAACCAGATCGGCTTGCGTCAGAAAGGGCAGGGCGCATCGGATGGCGCGCATGGCTTCGACACTTTCATTCCATCCGATCATGATAGTGCCGGGTCGCTCGAATGGCGGTGTGTTATCCGGCGTAACCAGAATGGGTGCGTGACCTTCGAACATGGCGGCTTCGACAATAGGCTCAGCCTCGGCGCTGCGGTCTTTGCCATAGGGTTGCGGCAGAACGACCAGATCCGAGAACCTGGCACGATGCGCCACGTGTCGACCAATATCGGCGATCTGAGCGACCCCGCTTTCGGCAGACCAGCGAATACCGGATTTGCCCAGATATTCCTGTGTGTGCGTCAGCAGCTCCTCTGCGTCTGCATTGGCACGGCTCAGCGTTTCTTGCAGGACCAGCGCATTGGCGCCTGCATAGTAATAGCCCGCTTGGCTGCGATCGACGCCAAGGCATAGCGCTTCGGCATGCGCATCCTGTGCATTTGCCAGTGCAGCCATTTGCGCCAACGCCGATTGTGATTGTTCCGAGTCGGTTACGACTGTGAGAAGAGATTTGTACGCCATTTTGACCTCTTGTCTTCGGGGCTGAGACACCTGCGGCTACGCAGCTCAGTCTAAGGCTTAGGATTGTCACAGATTTCAGGTTAATGTTTTGATACAGATCAAAGCAAGATTGGCCGCTGTCGGACAAAACAACGGCCAGTCAAAAGGGTTCCGCGACAAATAAGAATCGCGCGGGGCATGGCAAAGGGACGCAATATGTCAAATTACATCAAGCTGATCGTGCTTGGTCTGATCGCGATATTCGCGGCGATCGGAACCAATTACGCACGCGATTTGGCGTATCAGGTGCATGCAATTCTGGTGATGCTGATCGCCGGTGGGTTGTTCATCTGGACGCTGAGAAATACGGATGAGCCAGATATCCTCGTCGACCGTTCAGCCGAGTACATGGATGACGTGATCCGCTATGGCGTGATCGCAACTGCCTTCTGGGGGGTGGTCGGGTTCCTTGCGGGGACTTTTATCGCCTTTCAGCTCGCTTTTCCTGTGCTGAACTTCGAATGGGCGCAAGGTTATCTGAACTTTGGCCGTTTGCGCCCGCTGCACACCTCCGCGGTGATTTTTGCCTTTGGCGGCAACGCGCTAATCGCGACATCGTTCTATGTCGTACAGCGCACAAGCGCCGCGCGCCTTTGGGGCGGAAATCTGGCATGGTTTGTGTTCTGGGGCTATCAGCTGTTCATCGTGCTCGCCGCAACCGGCTACGTTCTGGGCGGGACCCAGTCCAAGGAATACGCTGAACCCGAATGGTATGTTGACCTTTGGCTGACCATCGTTTGGGTGGCCTATCTGGCCGTCTATCTGGGGACGATCGTCAAACGGAAAGAACCCCACATCTACGTGGCAAACTGGTTCTATCTGGCCTTTATCGTCACAGTCGCCATGCTGCATCTGGTTAATAACATGACCGTCCCCGTCAGCATCTGGGGTTCTAAATCGGTCATCGTCTGGTCGGGTGTACAAGACGCCATGATCCAGTGGTGGTATGGCCACAACGCCGTGGGCTTTTTCCTGACTGCGGGCTTCCTGGGCATGATGTATTACTTCATCCCAAAACAGGCCGAGCGTCCGGTGTTCAGTTACAAGCTGTCGATCATCCACTTTTGGGCGCTGATCTTCCTGTATATCTGGGCCGGTCCGCACCACCTGCACTATACCGCGCTGCCGGATTGGGCGTCGACGCTGGGCATGGTGTTCTCGATCATCCTGTGGATGCCGTCCTGGGGTGGCATGATCAACGGCCTGATGACCCTGTCGGGCGCATGGGACAAGCTGCGTACTGACCCGGTGATCCGGATGATGGTGATCTCGGTCGGCTTCTACGGCATGTCCACCTTTGAAGGCCCGATGATGTCGATCCGCGCGGTCAACAGCCTCAGCCACTACACCGACTGGACCATTGGTCACGTACACTCGGGCGCGCTGGGTTGGAACGGCATGATCACCTTTGGTGCGCTGTACTTCCTGGTGCCTGTGCTGTGGAAGCGTGAGCGTCTGTATTCGCTGCAGATGGTCAGCTGGCACTTCTGGCTCGCCACCATCGGTATCGTTCTGTACGCCGCGTCGATGTGGGTCACCGGTATCATGGAAGGCCTGATGTGGCGTGAAGTGGATGCAAACGGCTTCCTGGTGAACTCGTTCGCTGACACCGTGGCTGCTAAGTTCCCGATGTATGTGGTGCGTGCTTTGGGTGGCGTGATGTTCGTCGCTGGCGCGTTGATCATGTGCTACAACCTGTGGATGACTGTGCGGAAAGCGCCGGCCAAAGAGGCCAGCCTGACCGTCGCGGTCCCGGCTGAATAGGAGGGCCGGAGCAATGGCAATTCTCGACAAACATAAGATCCTCGAGACCAACGCGACCCTCCTGCTGATCTTCAGCTTTTTGGTCGTGACCATCGGTGGCATCGTGCAGATCACCCCGCTGTTCTATCTTGAGAACACCATTGAGAAGGTGGAGGGCATGCGCCCTTACACCCCTCTCGAAATGGCGGGCCGTGATATTTACATCCGCGAAGGCTGCTATACCTGCCACAGCCAGATGATCCGCCCGATGCGGGACGAGGTCGAACGCTATGGCCACTACTCGCTGGCGGCTGAATCGATGTATGACCACCCGTTCCAATGGGGGTCCAAGCGTACCGGTCCTGATCTGGCCCGTGTCGGTGGCCGCTATTCCGACCAGTGGCACGTGGATCACCTGCGTGACCCGCAGTCGGTGGTCCCTGAATCGGTGATGCCGAAATACGGCTTCCTCGAGCATCGCAAGATCGACGGCAAGTATATCGGTGATGTTATGGCGGCGAATGCCGTCGTGGGCACGCCCTATACCGAAGAGATGCTGGCAAACGCACAGGCCGACTTCCGAGCGCAGGCCGACCCGGACAGCGACTATGATGGTCTGCTGGAACGGTACGGTGACAAGGTCAGCATTCGAAACTTCGACGGTCAGCCGGAACTGACCGAAGCCGATGCGTTGGTTGCTTATCTGCAGATGCTGGGAACACTGGTCGATTTCTCGACCTTCACCCCAGACCCGAGCCGCTAAAGGAGGGTGTGATGGAAGAATACACAATCCTGAGGCAATTCGCGGATAGCTGGATGCTGTTGGTACTGTTTGTCTTCTTTGTTGGCATCGTGATCTGGGTTTTCCGTCCCGGAGCCAGCAAAGAATACAAGGACACCGCCAACATCCCGTTCCGGCACGAAGATGCCCCTGCGCCCCTTAGAGGCGACGAAACAGCTGCGCCCCGTTGGGGCGACAAACCCGCCACATCCAAGGAGGCGCGGCAATGAGCAAGATACCTGAAAAACAGCCGGGCGATCCAAACACAACCGGACACTCCTGGGATGGCATCGAAGAGTTCGACAATCCCATGCCGCGCTGGTGGCTTTGGACCTTTTATGTCACCATTATCTGGGGCGTGATATACACAATCATGTATCCGGCCTGGCCGCTGGTTCAGTCCGCAACCGCCGGTGTTCTTGGCTGGTCATCGCGAGAATTGGTGCAGGAAGAGATCGTTTCTTTCGAAGAAGCGAACGCGCCGTGGAACGCCAAACTGGTTGAAACCTCGCTTGAGGATGTCTCGAAAGATCCCGAGCTGCAGCAATACGCGGTCAACGCGGGCGGTGCGGTGTTCCGGACATGGTGCGCGCAGTGCCACGGTTCGGGCGCGCAGGGTGCGCCGGGTTTCCCGAACCTGCTGGACGACGCATGGCTCTGGGGCGGTTCGCTGGAAGATATCGAGACCACCATTGCCTATGGTATTCGGAATGAAGAAAGCGACGACGCGCGCTATTCCGAGATGCCAGCCTTTGGTGAAATACTCGAAAAAGAAGAGGTCACCCAGGTCGTACAATACGTCATGTCTCTGACCAATGCGCAAAGCGACGACGCGGCGGCGCAGGCGGGCAAGGTTGTATTTGAGGACAACTGCTCGGCTTGCCATGGCGAAGACGGCAAGGGTGACGTCACACAAGGTGCTCCGAACCTGACCGACGCGATCTGGTTATACGGCGGCAGCCAGGAAGCCCTGACAGAAACGGTGACCAACAGCCGCTTTGGTGTGATGCCCCCGTGGGAAAACCGCCTAACCGAAGCGCAAATCCGCGCCGTCACCGCATATGTCCACCAGTTGGGTGGCGGGCAGTAACCGCAAAAGAATACCTTCGGACGGTTCGCCGTCCGAAGGTTGAGGCACCGGCTGTTCCATCTGTTCGCGCGTTTCCTGAACAGCCGGTGCTGCCTCTCTACCTTACAAATCACCAGCGAGGCGGTCCAGACGCGGGCTTCGGTTTGCTAGTCGCATTGCGAAAAACTGGCGCGTTTGTGTTGCCTCCACCAATGACTTTCCGGCAACCAACGTTGCTTTTGTCTGTCAGATCCATCCGATGATTTTGGTTCATCCAACTCATGTGTCTGGGTAGCGATCATGAATGACTTTGCAAGAATTGAGAGCATCTGACATCTCCTGAGTTTTGTTTCTTCTGTCATCAGGATTGATTTTCAGACTGCAAAATGCGACTCAATTAGCATTTCTATATGTAACCAGGGCTTACATATGAACTGGATGGAGATGCCGCCGCTCGCATCGCTCAGAGCTTTTTCCGCTTTTGCGGCGACACGGAATGTTGTGGACGCGGGCAACTCATTGAATGTCAGCCACGCTGCCATCAGCCAGCAATTGCGCGCGCTTGAGAAGCACCTCGAAATTGCGCTGTTGGACCGCACCGGCAAATCCATGACCTTGACGCCTGAAGGTGAAAGGTTGGCGCGCGCACTGCATCTTGGGTTCGGTGCGATTGGCGATGCCTTGGTCGAACTGACCCAATCCAAACAGGATCGTCCGGTTCACGTATCATTGACATCGTCATTTGCCGCGTCATGGCTGATGCCCCGCCTGCCTGCATTTCAGGCCGAACACCTGGATATCCAATTGGCGCTTGATCCGTCACCTGCACTGGTCAGCCTGGATCCCGGCGGTGTCGATGTAGCCATCCGTTATGGTGCGGGCACATGGCCCGGTGTCCGTACAGAAATG
This sequence comes from Ruegeria sp. Alg231-54, assembly GCF_900143525.1. GTDB lineage: Bacteria > Pseudomonadota > Alphaproteobacteria > Rhodobacterales > Rhodobacteraceae > Ruegeria. The sequence continues at coordinate 166,291 of NZ_FREZ01000009.1, forward strand.
TTGCTGCAAAGCCCTATGGTGATCGTCGCGGCCCGCAATCTGGTGGGGGAAAAAACGTCGTGGACTCCAGACGAGCTCAGCGAACTGCCCTGGCTTGAAGAGTTCGGCACCACCGAGGCAACCAACTGGCTGGCCCGACGTGGTGTCGGGCACGGGCCAAGCGCAGGGCGAATCTCATTGCCCGGCAATCTGCTTTTGGAAGGGTTGCGCGCGGGGCAGGGCGTAACCGTCACGGCGCGGCATTTTGTCGAAGCAGAAATCACGTCGGGCCAAATCATCGAACTGTTTCGCGAGCCCGAAAACAGCGGATATCACCTTGTTACTGGCGATTTCCCTCTGCGGCCGGCGGCAAAAACTTTTATTGCATGGCTCAGGCGGCAAGCTGGTAAGATGTGACAAAAGGTGTCTGCACGATGCGCTTTTGACCCATGTCAAAGTGGCTACCTTTGTGTTCTGGAAAAAGACACCGTGATATAGCCACATCTGGAGCCAGCCCGTGAGCGATTCCGACCCCGCACCCAGCCTTTACGCCGCACGAGAACCCATTTTCCCGCGGCGCGTGTCCGGGCCGTTTCGAAATCTGAAATGGATCATTCTCGCGGTCACATTGGGGATTTATTACATTACCCCGTGGATCAGATGGGACCGGGGGCCCAGCCTGCCGGATCAGGCGGTGTTGCTGGATTTGGCCAACCGCAGGTTCTATTTCTTCTGGATCGAGATCTGGCCGCATGAATTCTATTTTGTTGCCGGTCTGTTGATCATGGCTGGGTTGGGGTTGTTCCTTTTTACTTCGGCACTGGGGCGCGTGTGGTGCGGATATGCCTGCCCACAGACGGTTTGGACTGACCTGTTCATCCTTGTCGAACGCTGGATTGAAGGGGATCGGAACGCCCGGTTGCGTCTGCATCGTCAGGAAAAGCTAGACTTTCGTAAAGCGCGGTTGCGACTGACGAAATGGACTACCTGGCTTTTGATCGGTCTGGCGACCGGTGGCGCCTGGGTGTTCTATTTTGCCGATGCGCCGACACTTCTGCGGGACCTTGTGACCGGAAATGCCCATCCGGTTGCCTATACGACAATACTGATTTTGACGGGAACGACCTTCCTGTTCGGTGGCTTCGCGCGCGAACAGATTTGTATCTATGCCTGCCCATGGCCCCGGATTCAGGCGGCGATGATGGACGAGGATACACTCGTCGTCGGGTACCGTGAATGGCGTGGTGAGCCGCGCGGCAAGGGCAAACGTACTGCGGATTCCGAGCTGGGCGACTGCATCGACTGTATGGCCTGCGTCAATGTCTGCCCGGTTGGAATCGACATTCGCGACGGGCAGCAATTGGAGTGCATCACCTGTGCGCTGTGCATCGACGCCTGTGACGACATGATGGCCAAGATTGGAAAACCACGCGGCCTGATCGACTATATGGCGCTGAGCGATGAAACTAGCGAGCGGGCAGGCAAGCCGCCAAAGAATGTCTGGAAACATATCCTGCGGCCCCGGACCATCCTGTACACGGCCCTTTGGTCACTTGTCGGCTTTGGGTTGCTGTTTGCCCTGTTCATTCGGTCCGACATCGAAGTTACCGTGGCCCCGGTTCGCAACCCGACCTTTGTCACCCTGTCCGACGGCACGATCCGCAACACCTATGATGTGCGCGTGCGGAACAAACATGGCGAGGAACGGCTGTTCAAGCTGTCTCTGTCCGGTGATCCGGCGATGCGGATCGTGATCGAAGGCACGCCACTTGATACGGTGAATGTCACGGCGGATACTGCGCAATTGCAGCGGGTCTATATTATCGCCTCGAAAGACACGGATCCGGCAGCGGCGGACGCGACACCGGTTCGGATCTGGATCGAGGATATCGAAAGCGGTGAGCGCGCCTACAAGGACACGACGTTCAATGGACGAGGAAACTGAGATGGCCGAGCGTCAATTTACCGGAAAGCACTTTCTGGCGATCTTTGTCGCTGCTTTCGGGGTGATCATTTCCGTGAATCTCGTGCTGGCCTACAAAGCTGTCAAAACCTTTCCCGGGCTTGAGGTCAAAAACTCTTACGTCGCCAGTCAGGAGTTCAACGAGCGCCTGAAGGTGCAACAGGCCTTGGGTTGGGAAATCCGGGCTGAGACCAATGGCGGTCTTTTGATCCTGCACATCACCGACCAAACCGGTGCGCCGGTCAAGGTGGCCGAGCTGCAGGCAGTTGTTGGCCGGGCGACACATGTGAAAGAGGATTTCACCCCGGATTTCACTTTTGACGGGACCGCCTATTCCACGCCCGCAGCGCTGGGCAAGGGGAACTGGAACATCCGTCTGGTGGCCAAAGACAACAGCGGTGCCGAATTTGCGCAGCGGGTCCCGTTGTATGTGAAAGGGTAGGGGATGACCGCTCAGCTCAGCTCAGGTACGGCGGCGTGTCCCGGTTGCATCGCAGCTCCGGCTGAACCAGCGCGGCCCGTTCCTGAAGATGTGCAGATTGCCCTATCTCTGCCCGGCATTCACTGCTCGGCCTGTATTGCGAATGTCGAGCGCGCGCTGAACGCCCATCCGGGTGTCGAGGACGCGCGGGTCAATCTGACGCTCAAGCGTGCAATGGTCAAAGCAGCCGCTGAGACACACGCTGCCGACCTGATCCCCGTTTTGGAGCGCGCCGGGTACGAGGCGCATGAGCTGGACCCGGGCGCTTTGTCGGCTACCCAATCCGACAAGGCCGGGCGTGATCTGCTAATGCGACTTGCGGTGGCTGGTTTCGCGTCGATGAACGTGATGCTGTTGTCTGTGTCGGTCTGGTCAGGGGCTACGGATGCGACGCGGGACCTGTTTCACTGGATTTCAGCGGCCATTGCGCTGCCTGCGATTGCCTTTTCCGCGCAGCCCTTCTTCGCCAACGCCTGGAGTGCACTGCGCGTCAAACGATTGAACATGGATGTGCCGATTGTGCTGGCGATCCTACTGGCACTTGTCACGTCGCTTTGGGAAACCGCGCTTAGCGGAGAGCATGCGTATTTCGACGCCGCACTGACGTTGACCTTCTTCCTGCTCGCAGGCCGATATCTGGACTACCGCACCCGCGCCGCAGCGCGATCAGCAGCCGAAGAACTGACGGCCCTGGAAGTGCCGCGTGCCATTCGCTTGGTGGATGGGGCGGAAGAAGAGGTGTCCGTCGCAAGCCTCGCGGTTGGTGATCTGATTCTAGTTCGGCCCGGCGGGCGTATGCCTGTGGATGGTGAGATTGTATCGGGCAAATCGGAGCTCGACCGGTCATTGTTGACGGGCGAGACCCTCCCGGTCTTTGCCGAAGCCGGTCTTGCCGTCAGCGCGGGTGAGGTTAACCTGACCGGCCCGCTGACGATCCGGACCACAGCGGTCGGTGAGGATACTTCATTGCACCGTATGGCGGATCTGGTGGCAATCGCAGAATCCGGTCGATCGCGCTATACGTCGCTGGCTGACAAGGCGGCCAAGCTATACGCGCCGGGGGTGCATATTCTGTCCGCGCTTAGTTTTTTGGGTTGGTACATCTATTCCGGCGATATCCGAACCGCGCTGAACATCGCTGCGGCGGTTCTGATCATCACCTGCCCCTGTGCGCTGGGGCTTGCCGTGCCTGCGGTGACGACGGCGGCCTCGGGGCGACTGTTCCGCAAGGGGATGCTGATCAAACACTCTACTGCGCTGGAACGTCTGGCCGAGGTTGATACGGTCGTTTTTGATAAAACCGGCACACTTACATCCGGCACTCCGGAATTGACCAATCTTGAGGATCATTCCCGAGCGGATCTTGAGATTGCACTGGCGCTGGCCGAGGCGTCTTCGCATCCCTTGTCGGTGTCGCTTGCCAAGTCAACCAGAGATGCCGGGATCAAGCCTGCCAGACTTGAGGATGTGGTCGAGGTTCCGGGGTATGGTACCGAAGGAACCTACCGTGGTCAGCGCGTGCGCCTTGGGCGCGCCGGTTGGACTGGCGCGACCGAAGGTGATCAGACGGCAGCTTGGTTGGCGGTCACGGGGCAGTCACCGGTTGCGTTCCTGTTCTCGGATTCACTGCGTCCGGGCGCGGCTGAGGCCGTGCAGGCGTTCCGTGACGGCGGAAAGAGCGTCGTTCTCATCTCGGGTGATACACGAGGCGCGGTTCAAACGCTGGCAGACAAGCTTGGGATTGAAACATGGATTGCCGAGGCGCTGCCTCAGGATAAAGCCACCCATGTGCAGAAGCTCAGCGACCAGGGCCGCCATGTCCTGATGGTTGGTGACGGGCTGAACGATACGGCGGCGCTTGCAGCGGCGCATGTGTCAATCTCGCCCGCCTCGGCGCTGGACGCGGCGCGGGTGGCGTCGGATATCGTATTACTCGGCAACGACTTGACCCCGATTGCAGATGCCGGTGACACAGCGGTGAAGGCGACCAAAAGGATTCGCGAGAACTTTCGCATCGCTACGGTTTACAATATTATAGCCGTACCCTTGGCCGTGGCCGGGTTTGCCACACCGCTGATCGCGGCATTGGCGATGTCGACCTCGTCCATTACCGTGTCCCTGAATGCCTTGCGCCTGAGGTAGTTGATATGGAAGTTCTGGCCTATCTCATACCGATTTCTCTGTTTTTGGGCGGGGTTGGCCTTGTGGCGTTTATCTACACGGTGCGGTCGAACCAGTATGATGATCCCGAAGGTGACGCGCGGCGTATCCTCAGCGATGAATGGGATGACAAACCCAAGTCCTGACCACTCTTGAAATTGCCGCAATGCCCGGTTATGTCCGGCCCATCCGCTAGCAGAGAGAACCAAGCCAAATGGCAACAGTGAATCCGATCCAGTTCATTCAGCAAGTCCGCGCCGAAGTCGCAAAGGTCGTATGGCCCACGCGTCGCGAGGTTCTGCTGACCACGGTCATGGTGTTCATCATGGCGGCCCTGACCGCCGTGTTCTTTGCGCTGGTCGATCTGGGTATTCGCGGCGGTCTTCAACTGATCCTGGGCGCATTCGGTTAAACCGGATTGGGCCGAGCGGAAACGCCACAGCCCCCTTGCACAGCGCGGGATGTCAGAGTAGTTGACACAGTACTATTCGGAATGGGCGTGCGGCGATTCGGGCTGTGCGCCGCTTTTTATTCCGGGTGACGTGACAGAATTTCAATGACGGTGCTTGCGGAATTCCGAACGCACCGAAGGCAAACAAGGACGACAGGTTCATGGCGAAACGGTGGTACTCGGTCAGCGTTCTTTCGAACTTCGAAAAGAAGATCGCAGAGCAGATCCGCACGTCCGTGGCTGAGCAAGGCCTTGAGGACGATATCGACGAAGTACTGGTGCCCACCGAAGAGGTGATCGAAGTGCGCCGGGGAAAGAAGGTCACGACCGAACGCCGCTTTATGCCCGGCTACGTGTTGGTGCATATGGAAATGTCGGATCAGGGCTATCACTTGGTCAACTCTATCAACCGGGTCACCGGCTTCCTGGGTCCGCAGGGCCGCCCGATGCCGATGCGCGACGCCGAGGTGAACCAGATCCTCAACCGTGTTCAGGAAGGTGAAGACGCGCCGAAACTGATGATCTCGTTCGAAGTGGGCGAGAAGGTCAAGGTCAACGACGGTCCGTTCGAAGATTTCGACGGGATGGTCGAAGGTGTGGACGACGAAGCCCAGAAGCTGAAAGTCTCGGTTTCGATCTTTGGTCGCGAAACCCCGGTCGAGCTGGACTTTACGCAGGTTACGAAGCAGGGCTAAAACCCCACTTCAGCGAATTTTGGAGCGCCGCGATGCTTGGAGCAACGCGGCGTTTTTGCTTTTATGGCATCAGCTTTTCAGGTTCACGGGTGAAAGGCGGAAGATCTCGACCGGAAAAATAGAGCTTTGCAGCTAGGGCGGTCCGGGAATTAGTTCTTGTTGTTGAAGAACTGTTAGGATGTCCAGAATTGTCGACGGGCTGACATCCACCGAACCGTCCAAGAAAACACCAAGTCCGCCCTCCCCGATCTCTCGTGGGCCGCCGGTGTCATAAATCGGATCAAGAGACGCGAGCTCTGCCGGCAGGACCGGACACAAAGGGGTTTCTTTCAAAACAAGGTCTACGGCGGCCAACATCAGTTTCTTGACGGACTCGAGGGTATCGTCCTCAAGGAGTTTTTCGCGCTGCGCTTCGGGAGCCGTGAGTACGAGGTCGACAATTTCGAAATAGGCACAGTTGTCCCGCAAGTCGACAGTCGCTTCGGTGGACATGTTTGCCTGAATAGCATTTTTTTGTTCACCCCGCTGAAAGTCGCGCTCACTGGTTCGGCTGCATTCAAAGATCGTGATGGTCACTTGCCCATCCAGATCTATCGCGTCGTCTTGGGCTTTAAAGCTGAATTCATCCAGTCGGACTTGCAGGCCGCAATTGTCGACTATTGCGTTTTCCGCCAGTCGCTCAGGAACAGTTTTCTGTACTTCGCGCAGATCAAGAAGGGCACCCACACCGATCCGCGTCGGGGCAGCGGCGGAGAGGTTCAGATCAAGCGTATATGGCAATTCCGTATCACGAACTGGCAGCGTTGCGTCGATGACAAAATCTACCTGTTGCGCGTTGGGTGCTCGGGCTCCCAGAACAACTGCCATTAAGACTGGAAAAATTAACCAAAGTCTCATTCAGCAAACTCCAATACGCCAAGCTCCTTCAGTCCTCCAAGGACTTCGACAATTGTCTCAGCGCTGACATCGGCAGATCCGACAATAGCAGCACCCATCCCGCCAGGCGCAATTTCCCGAGTGCCTCCGGACTCGTAAACCGGGTCGAGTAAAGTGAACTCTGCGGGCAATGGCGGGCAGACCGGGTGCGCAGCCAAAAACTCCCCGCCTTTTTCGAGGACGGCTTCGTTGATGCGGTTGGTCAGGCCGAAGAGATTGGAGACAGCGCCAATAAAACCGCGCGGATTTAGATCAACACCTTCGATGCTGAATCTCAGGCATTGGCCCTTCACCTCGGCCTTAGCGACGGCGACCGCGTCTACTGTGGCCCCAAAGTATCGAAAGCCAGGTTCTTCGCGCCGATTGCAGGTTGTAAACCGCGCGCGGGCAGAGCCTTCAATCTGCACTGTGTCATCTTTGGCGGTGATGTTACGGATCTCGAGGTAGATTTGGCGTTTGCAGCTTTCTTCCAAAGGACCGGTCAGTATCTGAGGCGCTTTTTCCTGCAATCCGCGCAAATCCATGAAGGCGCGCAGTTGCAAACGGGTTGGGCTGGCTTCTTCGAGGCCACCATAGACAGTGAAGGGAACGGGAATATCGCGCAACGGGACTTCTTTAGTTAATTTGATCTGAAACCGACCGGCATAGGTGGCAGGATCAATTCCCGTCGAAGAGTATGAAGAAGAACTGTTGGACCCGCCGGTTTGCGTGACCGGCTCCGGCTCTGTGCCCTGATCCTGAGCCTTGCTACCACAGCCCGGCAGCATAGCAAAAAGAATGCAGACCAATAGTCCCTTGTTCAGTCGAGATGATGCCATCCCTGACCACCTCTTCTGTGTCCAAGCTGTACCAAGATACCCGCCTGCGTTTCTTAAGCAACTTATGTATTCAATTTATTTATTTTGTTTCGCTGTTTCTGACTGTACAGAGGCTCGCCCGTGACACAAACGCGCCTTTTGAAAATAAGGTGCGAGCTTTTTGCCAACGCCACCATTCCCCTATTCATGCCGCCTCTATCGTCTTCGGGCGAGATTCTCTCGTGGGAGGTTGCTGGGATCGCGGTCCCGTATCTGACCGCGCGAAACAAGTCGGGTGGGATGTGCTGGTCAAGCTGCTGTTTTGACTTTTGGCGGTGAAGTCACGGTCGAACTAGGTTTCTAGCAGCCTGCGAAGTAGAGCTAGGTGGTTTTCTGGCTACATTAGTAACGCCGCGATGCAACACGCAACGCGGCGCTTTTTTGTTTCAGCATGGCAGACGGCCAAAGCGTTTAGTTTATCGGCTTATCGCGCCTGCACCATAGCCGCTCGCAAGAGTTGCGGGCGGTCCGATTGGGATGGCAAGAAGACAGCCTGCGATCCTGCATCCAGCGCAGAAAGGCTCGCATCGTACCACTGCATCGCAAGATCGCGGCGTTCTTGTACACCAAAGCCTTCGCGCAGGTGGTGTCCAACCAACTCTCCATAGGCTGGCTCGCCCATTGCGACCAACATCAGTGCAGAACCAAGAGCGGTATCCATGTTGTCCTGAAGGTAACCCATTGCCAGACAGACTTTGCTTGTCGCCGCAAGATCTTCAGGGCTGAGCCCAGAATCCAATGCAAGCTTGCGCATCTGAGTTTCCGATTCTGTCCTTGATTTCAGAGACAGCGCAACAACTTGCGGCTCCAACATCTCACCAAAGACATCGCATTGGGCTGCTACCTGATCTGGTGTCAGTCCCTGAATGTCCTGCATCAGATCTTCACCTCGCGCCATCGCATAGCTTCGAGCTAGGCAGAACTGTTCGCTTAGTGCAAAATCAGGATCGGCCATATTTGCCAAAGTCGTGTAGCCGCCATTGGTTGATGTTTGAAGCATAACCGCGCTGCAGCGATTGGCGAGTGATGGGCCTGTTGCGCCACCAGAAAATAGGGTCGGCAGGGTAGCGGATGGTGCTTCGGCAACATCCGTCGCGGGTTCGGCCTCTTGCGAGGTTGCGACGGGGGCTGCCACTGCCGGGGGCTGGGGAGCAGCTGCCAGAGCTGTGCCGCTATGCACCTGTTGGCGATACGCCAACAAAAGAGGCTGACCCGACAGTTGAGTAGAAGCTTGTCCTCCGCTTGTCGCCCAATAGTATGCCTGCATCAGGAAGTCGCGCTGATAGGGCTGAAAATCATAGCCATTGATAGGGTAGCCCATTGAAACCTGGTAACGTTCGATTGCAGCCCGGGTTCCGCGGCCAACCTGACCATCGACCCCTCCGGCATTGTAGCCGAAGTAGTTGAGCGCGGTCTGAGTTTGCGCACCTTGCGTCGTCGACGGTATACCCTGCCGGTAGGTCCGAGTTGACCGCGTTGTTCTCTGGGTTTTTTTCTTCTGCTGGTCCTGGCCGATCGCGTAACCTAAGACCCCACCAACGACAGCGCCGCCGAGGAAGTCACCGGCGTCGGCCCGCACCACCTGAGGAACTGCTACAGCAAAGGATAGGGCGATTCCGAGCGTCATTACTAAACGAAAAATCATAACTTACCTCCAAAACAAAACGCCTGAATTCGGGAAGTATAGCACATTCACTACGCAACGCGGGATTGGACGTTGCCGTGACGCCCTAGGCAGTGTCTTTAGGCGATTTTTAGCGGATTTTTGCCAATTTGACGCTGATTGCGCGAGGGTAAACAGTTTTCTGACACCGAGATGGGGACGAACAGGTCCCCCACGGCCCGTTCGGGGATTTCTGCGGCATGATCGACGGCGTGGACGGCGAGGTCCAGAACCTGGACGTTTCGGTTTTGGACTTTGGCCGCGAAACCCCGGTCGAACTGGACTATACGCAGGTTACGAAGCAGAACTGATCTGCCCTTAACTGGTAGAGTAACGCAGCGATGCAATCCCCTTGCCAAATCCCGCATTCCCGGATAAATGCCGCCTCTATCGTCTTTGGGCGAGATTCTCTCGTGGGAGGTTGCTGGGATCGCGATCCCGGATCGGACCACGCAACATAAACCGGGTGGGACGCGTCCTGCCTACGTTGAAAGGAAAACCAAATGGCCAAGAAGCTTGCTGGTACAATGAAACTGCAGGTTCCTGCAGGTCAGGCGAACCCGTCGCCGCCAGTTGGTCCGGCGCTGGGTCAGCGCGGCATCAACATCATGGAATTCTGCAAGGCGTTCAACGCCAAGACCGCAGACATGGAGCAAGGCGCACCTTGCCCGACCGTGATCACCTATTATCAGGACAAGTCCTTCACCATGGACATTAAGACGCCGCCCGCGTCTTATTACCTGAAAAAAGCCGCTGGTCTGAAGCCGGTTGGTAAGCGTAACCGCCCCCGTGGCGCGGAAAACCCAGGTCGTGAGACCGTGGCAACCGTTACCTCGAAGCAGGTTCGCGAAATCGCCGAAGCCAAAATGAAAGATCTCAACGCCAACGACGTCGAAGGCGCAATGCAGATCATCCTGGGCTCGGCCCGCTCTATGGGCATCGAGGTGAAGTAAGATGGCAAAACTCGGTAAACGTACGCGAACCGCGCGCGAAGCTTTCGCTGGCAAGACAGATCTGTCGGTGGAAGAAGCGGTTGCACTGGTTAAAGCCCACGCAACTTCGAAGTTTGACGAAACCGTCGAGATCGCTCTGAACCTGGGTGTTGACACCCGTCACGCAGACCAGATGGTTCGTGGCGTTGTCGGCCTGCCCAATGGCACCGGTAAAACGATGCGCGTTGCTGTTTTTGCTCGTGGCCCCAAGGCTGACGAAGCGAAAGAAGCTGGCGCGGATATCATCGGCGCAGAAGACCTGATGGAAACCATCCAGGGCGGCACCATCGAATTCGATCGTTGCATTGCCACCCCGGACATGATGCCGATCGTCGGTCGTCTGGGTAAAGTTCTGGGCCCCCGTAACCTGATGCCGAACCCCAAGGTTGGCACCGTGACCCTGGACGTGAAAGCGGCCGTGGAAGCAGCCAAGGGTGGTGAAGTTCAGTTCAAGGCAGAAAAAGGCGGCGTTGTGCACGCCGGTGTTGGCAAAGCGTCCTTCGACGAAGCCAAGCTGGTCGAAAACGTCCGCGCCTTTATCTCGGCCGTGGCCAAGGCCAAGCCGACAGGCGCCAAAGGCACCTACATGAAGAAAATCGCGCTGAGCTCAACCATGGGCCCTGGCGTGACTTTGGATGTTGCTGCTGCTTCGGGCGAATAAGCCCAATTGCAATAACGCGAATATGAAATCCCGGGTGGTGCAAACCGCCCGGGATTTTTTTTATACTTAAAGATGATCGAGCTGTCCGCGTGAGGGTCGCATTCAAGTGGCCTGCGCCAGGCGGAAGCTGCGGTTTAAGACTGCGCGCGTCTGACTTCTACGGCTTAGATATATGCCCGTAATACACCGGCCTCACGCGCGTTGATTGTTGGGGCTGCGGTGCGCTGGAACGCATCGCTGATATCCTCGATCGACGGGAACAGCGCCAGGATTTCTGACCGTTGCGGGGACGACAGCGCGTATTTTGCGTTGTCGCCGTAGTAGTAGCTTTCCGTCAGTGCGCCGTTGGACCGGACAATGTGGTGTCGGTCGAACATGAAGTGGGTGTAGGTAATGCGATCCGTCGGGCGGATCGAAACCCCCGGCAGGCCACACAGGTGCTTGGCGGTCACGAACACTTCGGATGATCCAAAAAGCATGTCAGTGGCAGGTGAGCCGATCAGAATTCGATGCTGTTGCGAAACCACCAGCTCTTTCGTGTTCCCGATAGCGCCAGCCTCGATCACCACCGGAGCAAATGGCCCATGACCGTGAACCTCGGTCGTTCCGATCCAGAGGATCGGTTGAAATCCGCTGTCCCGTGTCCAGACGCGTTGACCTTTTGTGAGGTCTTGTACCTCAACGATACCGTCGGCGGTTTCGATCAGGGTTCCCGGCCCAAAGCAGGTGACATAGTCCGTATAGGCGGATGACCCGGCATTCGACCCACTGATTTTGACATATGACGTCCCAGTGTCCAGGGGGGCGGATGTGGCAAAGCCCCAAACGTCCTGAGTAATCCCATTCTGGGAAAACACATAGATGGTGATCTCTGGCCCGGTCGGATTGAGATCGTCGTCGAGAGCGCGCACAGTGATTGTCGACTCGGATTCAACCTGCGTTCCGTTTGTCACAATGCCACCGCCATCCGTGATGATGTGGCCCGTTGGAAGATCATCTTCAAAAACGTCGGGGCTGCCAGCTGTGTCATCCAAGGTGATGGTGGTTCCGCTGCCGCCCGAATAGGTAAAGATAGTGCCATCCGGTGTGTCCGAATTATTGATGATCGAGCCGCCGACCACGATATCGTTTGCGTCAGCTGTATCCGGGACAAAAGTAGCGATCAGGCTAAAGCTGTCCTGAGCAAAAAAACTGCGTTCAACCATCTATCGGACTTACCTTCTGCGTACCGGATATTGTCGGCCTAAGCTGACAAAGGCCGTGTGAGTTATGGATTGGGATAACAGATTTTCAGAGTGCTGCGGTCAACTAAGATTTTCGCGTTCCCGCTCACAATCCCGTCATTCGGGCTGACCATCCATCCAGCTCAACGGTGTTGAAACGCGACTTGCAGGCGATCGCCCAGTCGTTGTCGTTTGTCTCTTTCGAATTCGCTGCATTCGTGGTCGTTTCGCCACAAGGCCAGCCAGTCTTTCAACAACCGTCCGCGGAGACAATACTCCAAGACTTCAACATTGACAGGATGTCGGTAAAGGCGAAAAAACATGTCCTTGTTTCTTTTAAGGATACCGCTTCGGTCGACACCCGCTGCGCCACCATTCCGAAAGATATCCGCCTTCAGAAAATCGACGATATCGTAGACCGCCAGCTTGTCTCGGGCTTCGGTGAAATCCAGACCAATCGTTTTCCCCTGTCCTACAATCAGGTTCTGTCCGTGATAATCGCCATGTGAAAACACGCGCAGGTCCTCGGTGCCCTTCAGGCGGGTCCCTTCGGACAGCATAAGGTTTACCCTCGTCCGGCTTTGGTTCGCGATTTTATTGGGAACGGCCGTCATCAGCTCTTTCAGGCTGTCTGTCATCCACCTGGGGCGAAAGGCGTAACGAACAGGCGGGTTGCGACTGTGAAGATCGTTCAGCCACGACCCCGCGCGACGGTACACCTGGGCGACCTGATCGTCGTCCTTGCTGTTATAGATCAGATCAACGGCGGTCGGCCGATTGATGTATTCGGTCACCAGAAAAGCACCACCTGGCGAGAGGTAAACGGGCCGGACAACGCGTGAGGTCTCATTGCCCTCAAAAAATCGGTACAGTTCGACGAGCAGGTCAAATTCGTTCTTCAATCGCCCGGTGTCTGGCGATTGCGTGTCGATCTTAAGGGCGAAAGCCTGCGCTGCGGTATGCAGGATCACGACGGATCGCGTGTCGTCGAACGCATGCGATCGGTAGATGCATTCATAGCGGCCGACGGGCTCCTTCAGGAACTGGTTTGAATACTCGTCGATGTACGAGGCGACGCGGGCATCTTCTTCGTCTGAAAGGGACAGCGTTCCAGCCAACGAGCCAAGTCCTGAGTGTTATTGTCCAGTCCCCGGACAGGATAACAGTGCGATGTCCGTGTCAACGGAAAGTCGATGCTTGGACCTGCTTGATTTGGCGTTTGCGCGTTGTATTTCGCAAATCTGCGTCTATCAGCACGCTAGGCCCCAAACAGGGTGGAAATCGTTTTCGACAGATGCTGTGGCGAACCTGCGGAAACCGCAATTTACCCCTTGGAAACCGGCCCCATCTGCCCTAAGTAAGGCTACGAAGTAAAGCGTGCGATTCGTCGTGCGCTTTATTTTGTTTCGTCCAAGACGGTGGGTGGTGCCATATGGCCCCTTAATTCCCTGCCTGAGACGGGTAAGACCAAAGAATTCTGGGGGGTCCAACCCTCGGGCGCATTTTGGCCAATCCCGTAACAACGGACCTGAACGCCGGAGCGAAAGCTGCGGCTAATATGAGCCGGGGTGAGATATCGCCCCAAACTTGGAGAGAACTGTGGATAGAGCCCAGAAAGAGAAAGTGGTCGAGGAACTCGGCCAAATCTTCGAAAGCTCTGGCGTCGTAGTGGTTTCGCACTACGCCGGTCTGACAGTTGCCGAGATGCAGGACCTTCGCGCACGTGCTCGTGACGCGGGTGGCTCCGTGCGTGTTGCCAAGAACAGGCTCGCCAAAATCGCCCTCGACGGAAAGCCATGTGAAAGCATTGCCGACCTGCTGACGGGTATGACCGTTCTGACCTATTCCGAGGACCCTGTGGCAGCAGCCAAAGTGGCCCAGGACTACGCCAAAGAGAACCAAAAGTTCGAAATTCTTGGCGGTGCAATGGGTGAGAACGCTCTGGATCGTGCCGGCGTCGAAGCCGTGTCGAAAATGCCTTCGCGCGAGGAGCTTATTGCTACTATCGCGGGCATGCTTGGCGCACCTGCTTCGAACATCGCTGGCGCAATTGGCGCACCTGCAAGCAACATCGCAAGCATCCTTTCCACCATCGAAGAGAAGGCGGAAGCTGCGTAAGCGGTTGGCACTGAATGATCTGCGTAGGGTAACCACCCTGACGTTGGAACACACACTGTAAACGGAAAGAGCTGATAAAATGGCTGATCTGAAAGCACTCGCAGAAAGCATCGTGGGTCTGACCCTGCTGGAAGCACAAGAACTGAAAACCATCCTCAAAGACGAATATGGCATCGAACCCGCAGCAGGCGGCGCAGTTGTCATGGCAGCCGGTGGCGACGCCGGTGGCGCAGCTGAGGAAGAAAAAACCGAATTCGACGTCGTTCTGAAGAACGCCGGCGCTTCGAAAATCAACGTGATCAAAGAAGTTCGCGGCATCACCGGTCTGGGCCTGAAAGAAGCTAAAGAACTGGTCGAAGCTGGCGGCAAGATCAAAGAAGGCGTGTCGAAAGACGAAGCCGAAGAAGTCAAAGGCAAGCTGGAAGCAGCTGGCGCCGAAGTCGAGTTGGCCTAAGCCATTCGACAGGTTCATCGCTGATGTGCCGCAGAATTTGGCTGGATCCGGAAAATTCCGGGTCCAGCCGAACCTGTCTTAGAAAGGGCCTCTGAAAAATAGGGCGTTTTCTAAGACGCGGTTCGCGGATCGGGAGGCTGCCATTCGGGACGGTGGCCACGAATTGATCCGGACGTGTCGTCTCTAATGTGCAAGGCACCGGGGCCCGACGGTGTCTTTGTCCGCTGAGAACATCGAAAGGTGACATCTGACATGGCTCAAACGTTCCTTGGCCAGAAACGTCTTCGTAAATATTACGGCAAAATCCGCGAAGTGCTGGAGATGCCGAACCTCATTGAGGTCCAGAAATCTTCTTATGATCTATTCCTGCGCTCCGGCGATGCAGATGTGCCCACAGATGGCGAAGGCATCAAAGGCGTGTTCCAATCGGTCTTCCCGATCAAGGATTTCAACGAAACCTCCGTTCTGGAGTTCGTGAAATACGATCTGGAAAAACCCAAATATGACGTCGAAGAGTGCATGCAGCGCGACATGACCTACAGCGCACCGCTGAAGGTCACTTTGCGTCTGATCGTGTTCGATGTTGACGAGGACACCGGCGCCAAATCCGTCAAAGACATCAAAGAACAGGACGTATTCATGGGCGACATGCCCCTGATGACGCCCAACGGTACGTTCATCGTGAACGGCACCGAGCGTGTGATCGTGTCCCAGATGCACCGTTCGCCCGGCGTGTTCTTTGATCACGACAAGGGCAAGACCCACTCTTCGGGTAAACTGCTCTTTGCTTGCCGCATCATCCCGTATCGCGGCAGCTGGCTGGACTTTGAGTTCGACGCCAAGGACATCGTGTTCGCCCGTATCGACCGTCGCCGCAAACTGCCTGTGACGACCCTGCTGTATGCGCTGGGTCTGGATCAGGAAGCGATCATGGATGCGTACTACGACACCGTGTCCTACAAGCTGGACAAGAAGAAGGGTTGGATCGCTCCGTTCTTCCCGGAACGTGTGCGCGGCACCCGTCCGACTTATGATTTGATTGATGCGAAATCGGGTGAAGTGATTGCTGAAGCAGGCAAGAAGGTCACACCGCGCGCTGTCAAGAAACTGATCGACGAAGGCACTGTCACCAACCTGCTGGTTCCATTCGATCACATCGTTGGAAAATTCGTCGCCAAAGACGTCATCAACGAAGAAACCGGTGCGATCTATGTCGAAGCCGGTGATGAGTTGACGCTGGAATATGACAAGGACGGCGATCTGATCGGCGGCACAGTCAAAGAACTGGTCGATGCCGGCGTCACCGAGATTCCGGTTCTGGACATCGACAACATCAACGTCGGTCCGTACATGCGCAACACCATGGCGGCAGATAAGAACATGGGCCGGGACACCGCGCTGATGGATATCTACCGTGTTATGCGTCCGGGTGAACCGCCCACCGTCGAAGCGGCCTCGGCCTTGTTCGACACGCTGTTCTTCGACAGCGAGCGCTATGACCTGTCCGCCGTTGGCCGCGTGAAGATGAACATGCGTCTGGCTCTGGATGCGCCGGATACCCTGCGCACCCTGCGTCGCGAAGACATCGTGGCCTGCATCAAGGCGCTGGTGGAACTGCGCGACGGCAAAGGTGACATCGACGATATCGACCACCTCGGCAACCGCCGTGTCCGTTCGGTCGGCGAACTGATGGAAAACCAGTACCGCGTCGGTCTGCTGCGCATGGAGCGCGCGATCAAAGAGCGTATGTCGTCGGTCGAGATCGACACTGTCATGCCGCAGGACCTGATCAACGCGAAACCGGCTGCTGCTGCTGTTCGTGAATTCTTTGGCTCGTCGCAGCTGTCGCAGTTCATGGACCAGACCAACCCGCTGTCGGAAGTCACGCACAAACGCCGTCTTTCGGCGCTTGGCCCCGGTGGTCTGACACGCGAACGTGCAGGCTTTGAGGTGCGCGACGTACACCCGACCCACTATGGTCGGATGTGCCCGATTGAAACGCCGGAAGGCCCGAACATCGGTCTGATCAACTCGCTGGCCACCTTCGCCCGCGTGAACAAGTATGGCTTTATCGAAACACCGTACCGCGTCGTCAAAGACGCCGAGGTGACCGATGAGGTTCACTACATGTCCGCGACCGAAGAAATGCGTCACACTGTGGCGCAGGCGAACGCGACACTGGATGCGGATGGCAAGTTCATCAACGATCTGGTTTCGACCCGTCAGTCCGGCGACTACACCCTTGCCCCGCGCGAGAATGTGGACCTGATCGACGTCAGCCCGAAACAGTTGGTATCGGTCGCTGCATCGCTGATCCCGTTCCTTGAAAATGACGACGCCAACCGCGCCCTGATGGGCTCGAACATGCAACGTCAGGCGGTTCCGCTGCTGCGGGCCGAGGCGCCGCTCGTCGGCACCGGTATCGAGGAAAAGGTTGCGATCGACTCGGGCGCTGCGATTCAGGCGAAACGTGCCGGTATCATCGACCAGGTCGATGCCCAGCGTATCGTTATTCGTGCTACCGAAGATCTGGAACTGGGCGACGCGGGTGTGGACATCTACCGTCTGCGCAAATTCCAGCGTTCGAACCAGAACACCTGCATCAACCAGCGTCCGCTGGTGAAAGTTGGTGACACTGTCACTAAAGGCGAGGTTGTTGCCGATGGTCCGTCCACCGATATCGGTGAGCTGGCGCTGGGTAAAAACGTGGTCGTCGCGTTCATGCCGTGGAACGGTTACAACTACGAAGACTCGATCCTGATCAGCGAACGTATTGCGCGTGATGACGTCTTTACCTCGGTCCATATCGAGGAATTCGAAGTCGCCGCCCGTGACACGAAGCTGGGCCCGGAAGAGATCACCCGCGACATTCCGAACGTCGGTGAAGAAGCGCTGCGCAACCTCGACGAGGCTGGCATCGTTTACATCGGCGCGGATGTTGAGCCGGGCGATATTCTGGTCGGCAAGATCACTCCGAAGGGCGAAAGCCCGATGACCCCGGAAGAAAAGCTGCTGCGCGCCATCTTTGGTGAAAAAGCATCTGACGTGCGCGATACCTCGTTGCGCGTGAAGCCGGGTGATTACGGTACGGTCGTGGAAGTCCGCGTCTTCAACCGTCACGGTGTGGAAAAAGACGAGCGTGCGCTGCAGATCGAGCGTGAGGAAGTCGAACGTCTGGCCCGTGACCGGGACGACGAGTTGGCGATCCTTGACCGCAACATCTATGCGCGTCTGCAAGGTCTGATCCTGGGTAAGACCGCTGTCAAAGGCCCGAAAGGCGTCAAGGCAGGATCGGTGATCACCGAGGAACTGCTGGACATGCTGACCCGTGGTCAGTGGTGGCAGCTGGCGTTGGAAGACGAGAAGGACGCCCAGATCGTAGAGGCTCTGAACGAGCAATACGAAGTGCTCAAGCGCGCTCTGGATGCCCGTTTCGAAGACAAGGTCGAGAAAGTCCGTCGTGGCGACGACCTGCCGCCGGGTGTGATGAAGATGGTTAAAGTCTTCATCGCCGTGAAGCGTAAGCTGCAGCCGGGCGACAAGATGGCCGGTCGTCACGGAAACAAAGGTGTGATCTCCAAGGTTGTTCCGATGGAAGACATGCCGTTCCTGGCTGATGGTACTCCGGTTGACTTCTGTCTGAACCCACTGGGCGTGCCTTCGCGTATGAACGTTGGACAGATCCTTGAAACCCACATGGGTTGGGCCGCACGCGGTCTGGGTCTGAACATCGACGAAGCACTGGGTGAATACCGCCGTTCTGGCGACCTGACCCCGGTTCGCGAAGCGATGAAGCTGGCCTATGGCGAGAATGTATATGAAGAAGGCATTGCCGGCATGGACGAAGGTCACCTGATCGAGGCTGCGGGCAACGTGACCCGCGGTGTCCCTATCGCGACCCCGGTCTTTGACGGTGCCAAAGAGGCTGACGTCAACGATGCGCTGGTGCGTGCAGGCTTCTCGGAAAGCGGTCAGTCGGTTCTGTTCGACGGTCGTACGGGTGAGCAATTTGCGCGACCTGTGACCGTTGGCATCAAGTACCTGCTGAAACTGCACCACCTTGTGGATGACAAAATCCACGCGCGTTCGACCGGGCCGTACAGCCTTGTTACCCAGCAGCCGCTGGGTGGTAAGGCGCAGTTCGGTGGTCAGCGCTTTGGTGAGATGGAAGTCTGGGCTCTGGAAGCCTACGGCGCCGCCTACACCCTGCAGGAGATGCTCACCGTGAAATCGGATGACGTCGCCGGCCGGACCAAGGTCTATGAGTCGATCGTCAAGGGCGAGGATAACTTTGAAGCGGGCGTACCGGAATCGTTCAACGTTCTGGTTAAAGAAGTCCGTGGCCTCGGCCTGAATATGGAACTCCTGGATGCGGAGGAAGAGTAGGGGCGGCAACGCCCCAAACTCATCCCATCCCAATTTGTAAGGACGCAAAATGAACCAGGAAATTACCAATAACCCGTTCAACCCGCTGACGCCGCCGAAAGTCTTTGACGAGATCAAAGTCTCCTTGGCGTCGCCCGAGCGGATTCTGTCTTGGTCCTATGGCGAGATCAAGAAACCCGAAACCATCAACTACCGGACGTTCAAGCCCGAGCGTGACGGTCTGTTCTGCGCGCGTATCTTTGGCCCGATCAAAGATTACGAATGTCTGTGCGGCAAATATAAGCGGATGAAGTATCGCGGCGTTGTCTGCGAGAAATGCGGTGTGGAAGTCACCCTGCAGAAAGTCCGCCGCGAACGTATGGGCCACATCGAACTGGCAGCACCCGTTGCGCACATCTGGTTCCTGAAATCGCTGCCGTCCCGCATCGGTCTGATGTTGGACATGACGCTGCGCGATCTGGAACGTGTTCTGTACTTTGAAAACTATGTCGTCATCGAGCCCGGTCTGACCGACCTGTCTTATGGCCAGATGCTGACCGAAGAAGAGTACATGGACGCGCAGGATGCCTATGGCATGGACGCGTTCACGGCGAACATCGGTGCGGAAGCTATCCGTGAAATGCTGGCTCAGATCGATCTGGAAGCCGAAGCCGAGCAGCTGCGCGCTGATCTGGCCGAAGCAACCGGTGAACTGAAGCCCAAGAAGATCATCAAACGTCTGAAGGTTGTTGAATCTTTCCTCGAGTCGGGCAACCGGCCTGAGTGGATGGTGATGACCGTGATCCCGGTCATTCCGCCGGAACTGCGTCCGCTGGTTCCGCTGGATGGTGGCCGTTTCGCGACTTCGGATCTGAACGATCTGTATCGCCGCGTCATCAACCGGAACAACCGTCTGAAGCGTCTGATCGAACTGCGCGCACCTGACATCATCGTCCGCAACGAAAAGCGGATGTTGCAGGAATCCGTGGACGCTCTGTTCGACAATGGCCGTCGTGGGCGCGTGATTACCGGTGCCAACAAGCGTCCGCTGAAATCGCTGTCGGACATGCTGAAAGGTAAGCAGGGTCGCTTCCGTCAGAACCTTTTGGGTAAGCGCGTCGACTTCTCGGGCCGTTCGGTCATCGTGACCGGTCCGGAACTCAAGCTGCACCAGTGTGGTCTGCCCAAGAAGATGGCGCTGGAGCTGTTCAAGCCGTTCATCTACTCGCGCCTTGAAGCCAAGGGTCTGTCTTCGACCGTGAAGCAGGCGAAGAAACTGGTCGAGAAAGAGCGTCCCGAAGTGTGGGATATCCTCGACGAGGTGATCCGCGAACACCCTGTCATGCTGAACCGTGCGCCGACGCTGCACCGTTTGGGCATTCAGGCGTTCGAGCCGGTCCTGATCGAAGGTAAAGCCATCCAGCTGCACCCGCTGGTCTGTTCGGCCTTTAACGCCGACTTCGACGGTGACCAGATGGCTGTGCACGTCCCGCTGAGCCTTGAGGCCCAGCTGGAAGCCCGTGTTCTGATGATGTCGACGAACAACGTTCTGTCGCCTGCAAACGGTGCGCCGATCATCGTTCCGTCGCAGGATATGATCCTGGGTCTGTACTATGTGACCCTGGAACGCGAAGGCATGCCGGGCGAAGGCAAGGTGTTTGGTTCGATCGACGAAGTTCAGCACGCGCTGGATTCCGGCGAAGTGCACCTGCACACCAAGATCACCGCGCGGATCACGCAGATCGACGACGAAGGCAACGAAGTTCAGAAGCGTTTCGAGACTACTCCGGGCCGTCTGCGCCTGGGTGCCTTGCTGCCGATGAACAACAAGGCCCCGTTCGAGCTGGTTAACCGTCTGCTGCGGAAGAAAGAAGTGCAGCAGGTGATCGACACCGTCTACCGCTACTGCGGTCAGAAAGAGTCAGTCATTTTCTGTGACCAGATCATGTCGATGGGCTTCAAAGAAGCGTTTAAGGCCGGCATCTCGTTCGGTAAGGACGACATGGTCATCCCTGATGACAAGTGGGGCATCGTTGATGAGACCCGCAGTCAGGTAAAAGACTTTGAACAGCAGTACATGGACGGTCTGATCACACAGGGCGAAAAGTACAACAAAGTTGTCGATGCCTGGTCGAAGTGTAACGACCGAGTCACCGATGCTATGATGGGCACGATCTCGTCTTCGGATCGGGCAGAGGATGGTTCCGAACAAGAACCAAACTCGGTCTACATGATGGCCCACTCGGGTGCGCGTGGCTCGGTCACTCAGATGAAACAGCTGGGCGGTATGCGTGGTCTGATGGCCAAGCCGAACGGTGACATCATCGAGACGCCGATCATCTCGAACTTTAAAGAAGGTCTGACCGTTCTCGAGTACTTCAACTCGACCCACGGTGCCCGTAAGGGTCTGTCGGATACCGCTCTGAAGACGGCGAACTCGGGTTACCTGACCCGTCGTCTGGTGGACGTGGCGCAGGACTGCATCGTTCGTGAGATCGACTGTGGTACTGAACGTGCGATCACCGCCGAAGCTGCGGTCAACGATGGTGAGGTTGTTGCATCGCTGGCCGAACGTGTGCTGGGTCGTGTTTCTGCCGATGACGTTCTGCGTCCGGGTACGGAAGAGGTTCTGGTCGCTGCGGGTCAGCTGATTGATGAACGCATGGCCGACACCATTGACGAGGCCGGTGTTGCTTCGATGCGCATCCGCTCGCCTCTGACTTGTGAGTCCGAGGAAGGTGTATGTGCCACCTGCTATGGTCGTGACCTTGCACGTGGTACGCGGGTCAACACGGGTGAGGCTGTCGGCATCATCGCCGCCCAGTCCATCGGTGAACCTGGTACACAGCTGACGATGCGGACCTTCCACATCGGCGGTGTTGCCCAAGGTGGTCAGCAGTCGTTCCAGGAAGCCAGCCAAGACGGCGTGGTTTCGTTCGAGAACCCGCAGGTTCTGGCCAATTCCGCAGGCGAAATCCTGGTCATGGGCCGGAACATGAAACTGGTGATCAAGGACGAACACGGCGAGGAACGTGCCAGCCACAAGCTGGGCTACGGCTCTAAGCTGTTCGTCAAGGACGGCGCCAAGGTGGCTCGTGGCGACAAACTGTACGAGTGGGATCCCTACACCCTGCCGATCATCGCCGAGAAAGCCGGCACCGCGAAGTATGTTGACCTTGTTTCGGGCATTGCTGTCCGCGATGAAACCGACGATGCAACCGGCATGACCCAGAAAATCGTGATCGACTGGCGCGCCGCCCCCAAAGGCAGCGACCTGAAGCCCGAGATCATTCTGGTTGGTGAAGATGGCGAGCCGGTCCGCAATGATGCGGGCAACCCGGTTCACTATCCGATGTCGGTGGATGCGATCCTGTCGATCGAAGACGGTGACAAAATCGAGGCTGGTGAAGTCGTTGCGCGTATCCCGCGTGAAGGCGCCAAGACCAAGGACATCACCGGTGGTCTGCCACGTGTGGCCGAACTGTTCGAAGCCCGTCGTCCGAAAGATCACGCGATCATCGCAGAAGCCGATGGTTACGTGCGCTTTGGCCGCGACTACAAGAACAAGCGCCGTATCAGCATCGAACCGGCGGATGAGTCGATGGAAACGATCGAGTATATGGTGCCCAAGGGCAAGCATATCCCGGTTGCGGAAGGCGACTTTATCCAGAAGGGTGAATACCTGATGGACGGTAACCCGGCTCCGCATGACATCCTGTCCATCATGGGTGTCGAAGCGCTGGCGGACTACATGATCGACGAGGTGCAGGATGTTTACCGTCTGCAAGGCGTGAAGATCAATGACAAGCACATCGAAGTCATCGTGCGTCAGATGCTGCAGAAGTGGGAGATCCTGGACTCAGGCGACACCACCCTGCTGAAAGGCGAGCATGTCGACAAGCAGGAGTTTGACGCAGCCAACGAGAAAACACTCTCGCGTGGTGGTCGTCCGGCTCAGGGCGAACCGATCCTCTTGGGGATCACCAAAGCCTCGCTGCAGACACGTTCGTTCATCTCGGCGGCGTCGTTCCAGGAAACCACCCGCGTACTGACCGAGGCTTCGGTTCAGGGCAAGAAGGACAAACTGGTTGGCCTGAAAGAGAACGTCATCGTTGGCCGTCTGATCCCAGCCGGTACCGGTGGGGCTACTCAGGCCGTGCGCCAGGTTGCGCAAGGCCGCGACAACGTCGTGATCGAAGCCCGCCGGGAAGAGGCCGAAGCGGCCGCTGCCCTCGCTGCGCCGGTCATGGATGACGATATGGTCGGTGACGAGCTGGACGTTCTGGTGGAAACACCGGAAAGCCGCGAGTAACTTATTCATCATAGAAATACGGAAAGGCCCTGCGATTTCGCGGGGCCTTTTCTTTTGCCCTTGGTGCGATTTCGCCCAATCGTGATACAACTGAATAGTCTCGAAGACAGCGACCCACTGACCAAGGGATGCATGATGCCTACAATCAAGGGTGATTTGATACAGCTTGCACTGAATGGTGAGTTTGATGTCATCATCCACGGTTGCAATTGCTTCCATGCGATGGGGGCCGGGATAGCACGGGCGATTGCGGCGGAATTCCCTGATGCGCTTGAGGCCGACAAGCAGACGGACCTTGGGTCCCGATCAAAACTCGGAACGATTTCTTCGGTCCAGATCACGCGGGGCACGACCGAATTTGTAGTGGTTAATGCCTATACCCAATTTCATTGGGAGGGGCCGAGGCCGCTTGTGGAATATGAGGCGATCTCGGGTTGTTTTTCGAAGATTGCACGCGCATTTCCCGCATCGCGGATCGGCTATCCGATGATTGGTGCAGGTCTGGCCGGCGGCGATTGGGCAGAGATCGCGCCGCTCATTGGCGCAGCTCTTGCGGGTATGGACCACACGTTGGTGATATTGCCTGGCTGATCAGCAGGTTCGACGTTGCATATTGACATCGTTCACGGGCTTACGGCCAATGGGCCAAGTTTTTTTAAAGTATTGGATTCCATCACTATGACCCCGAATGTGAAGGGCGCGGTGCTGATGATGGGCAGCATGGCCGCCTTTACCGTGAATGATGCTTTGATCAAAGTTGCGGGGGCAGACTTGCCGCTGTTTCAGATGGTTGCGATGCGTGGACTCTTGGCGACGTTATTGGTGTTTCTGATGGCGCGTCATCTTGGGGCGCTGCACCTGAACTTCCCGCGGCACGACAAGTGGCTTGTTGCTGCACGCTGCCTGGCCGAGTTGTCGGCCACATTCTTCTTTCTGACAGCGCTTCTGCATATGCCGCTGGCGAATGTTACGGCCGTTCTTCAGGCGTTGCCACTTACTGTGACGTTGGGCGCTGTACTGTTTTTTGGTGAGCATATCGGCTGGCGCCGCATTCTAGCGATCGGGATGGGCTTTGCCGGAATGTTGCTTATCGTACGGCCGGGGCCTGATGGGTTCAGTATTTACGCGATTTACGCTCTGATTGCCGTGGCATCCGTCACCGCGCGTGATCTGATTACCCGGCGCATGTCGACGCATGTTCCTTCCTTGACGGTCACATTGGCGACGACGGTTTCCATTACATTGGCCGCAGGGATCGCAACTGCAGTCACAGGGTGGGAGCCGGTTAACCTGGGGGCAGGGATAATGGTGGCCTCAGCTGCGGTCTTTGTCCTCACCGGATATCTTTGCAGCGTCATGGTCATGCGCGAAGGCGACGTCGGGTTTATCGCGCCGTTCCGTTATTCCAGCCTGATCTGGGCTTTGGGGCTGGGATGGGTCATCTTTGGCGATTGGCCTGATACGATCACAATGTTGGGCGCTGTTCTGGTCGTGGGCGCGGGGCTGTTCACCTTGTTCCGGGAACGTCAGTTTCAACCAGCCGAGTGAGCCCGCCGCACCTTGTCCTGTTCAATGGCAAATCGCGCAATGAACTCGCCTTCTTGTTCCGGTGTCAGTGGGGACAACTCGGTCTTGCTGGCGCGGGCATGGGGGGAGTCGTTGAAGTTGTTCAGCGTACGTACCCACATGGGCGCGTCGGGATAGCTGATCACGGGCATGAAACGACCGATCTTATGGTGAGTGAAACTCATGATTGTGTGTTTGCAGCCGCCGGCAATATACATCCCCAACCCAACGCCCAAAAGGGATCGGAACACCGGGAGGGCTTGAGTGCCAGCCGGTCCAAACCGCGCCAGAAACCCGCTGTTGAAATCCAGCCCGACCGTCCGGCTATTCCTGGTCAGTCCTTTAGCGTCAATCGCCGCAAGGCGCAGACGTTCGACAAAGTCGACCGAGACGGCATCATCGTCATCATGCCGGAACTGGAGGCACGGGTGATCCGGGTCGGTGCGGGCGCTGTGCAGAACCTCTTTGACAACTGGGCGATGCCGGGCTGGTGCGCGCTTGACGATGCGGATCTGCCTGATGCCCGAGGTGAGATCATACAGCCGGTCCATGGATTTCTTGGGAAGGCATTCACCGGTTAGCACCACAAGTTCAAAATCTTCGTCTGTCTGTTCGCGAAAACCGGGCAGGGTGGTGGTTTCGAACAGACGAAACCGTTCATCCAGCCGCTCTGGATTGTACAGGTATTGACGACGCTCTTCGACAGTTTCGTGTTCTACCTGATAGCCGCCGATCGCGGGGTAGGAAAAGCGGCACAGGCCAATGACTTGCATGTTTCATCCATCGAAAAGTTTTGCGGCCACTATGCAGAAATCCGCAATTGCCAGCAACGGGCGAGTGGCACTGGAAGCCGCAGCTAAGTCTTGATAAAACGCTGCCAATTGGCTTGGCGTGTATGTGCTGTTGACACTCGGGCCGACTCCCCATATACGCGCGTCATCTCGGTGCCGGGGGCCGCCCCACAACCGATTCCAGTAATGAACTGGTCAAGGCCCGGACACTTTTATCGTTCGCGCCCTCTGATAACAAACCGCGACGTTCACCTCGGAATGGGAACGCTCGCGGGTTTTGCGCTTGTGGACGCACGAACGCAGCAAGTTTAGCCGCACGCAATGCGCGTGCATGTCATGTGTGTTGCAAAACGGGGAAGAAACCGGAATGCCAACTATTCAACAGCTGATCCGCAAGCCGCGTCAGCCCAAAGTAAAACGCTCGAAGTCCATGCACTTGGAGCAGTGCCCGCAGAAACGCGGCGTCTGTACTCGTGTGTATACGACCACACCGAAAAAGCCGAACTCGGCTATGCGTAAGGTTGCCAAAGTTCGCCTGACCAACGGGTTCGAGGTCATCTCGTACATCCCCGGTGAAAGCCACAACCTGCAGGAACACTCGGTTGTTCTGATCCGTGGCGGCCGTGTAAAAGACCTTCCCGGTGTCCGTTACCACATCCTGCGCGGTGTTCTGGATACCCAGGGCGTCAAAGACCGTAAGCAACGTCGTTCGAAATACGGCGCGAAGCGTCCCAAGTAAGAAGGAGAGGCTGATATGTCACGTCGTCACGCCGCCGAAAAACGCGAAGTCCTGCCTGACGCCAAATTTGGCGACAAGGTACTAACCAAATTCATGAACAACCTGATGATCGACGGCAAAAAGTCGGTCGCAGAGCGCATCGTTTACAACGCCTTTGACCGCGTTGAAGGCAAGATCAAGCGCGCTCCTGTCGAAGTGTTCCACGAAGCGCTCGACAACATCAAACCGTCGGTCGAGGTTCGCTCGCGCCGGGTTGGTGGTGCAACCTACCAGGTTCCGGTCGAAGTGCGCCCCGAGCGCCGCGAAGCACTGGCCATCCGCTGGCTGATCACTGCTGCGCGTGGCCGTAACGAAAACACCATGGAAGAGCGCCTTGCGGGCGAACTGCTGGACGCCGTACAGTCCCGCGGTACTGCCGTGAAAAAGCGCGAAGACACCCACAAGATGGCCGAGGCGAACAAAGCCTTCAGCCACTACCGTTGGTAATTCCAGAGGCTTATCAAAATGGCACGCGAATATACACTCAACCATTACCGTAACTTCGGTATTATGGCGCATATCGATGCAGGTAAAACGACCTGTTCGGAACGCATCCTGTATTACACCGGCAAATCCCACAACATCGGTGAGGTGCACGATGGTGCAGCCACCATGGACTGGATGGAGCAGGAGCAGGAACGCGGCATCACCATTACTTCGGCTGCGACCACCACGTTTTGGGAACGCACCGAAGATGGTGAAACTGCTGACTCGCCCAAGCACCGCCTGAACATCATCGACACCCCCGGCCACGTTGACTTCACCATTGAAGTTGAGCGTTCGCTGGCGGTTCTCGACGGTGCCGTTTGCGTTCTGGACGCAAACGCCGGTGTTGAGCCCCAGACCGAAACCGTGTGGCGTCAGGCTGACCGCTACAAGGTTCCGCGTATGGTGTTCGTCAACAAGATGGACAAGATCGGCGCGGACTTCTTCAACTGCGTTGCAATGATCGAAGACCGTACCGGCGCACGTGCTGTTCCGGTTGGTATTCCAATCGGCGCAGAAACCGAGCTGGAAGGCCTGATCGACCTGGTCACCATGGAGGAATGGCTGTGGCAGGGCGAAGACCTGGGCGCAAGCTGGGTCAAAGCACCGATCCGTGAAAGCCTGAAAGACATGGCTGACGAATGGCGCGGTAAAATGGTCGAAGCGGCCGTCGAAATGGACGACGACGCGATGATGGAATACCTGGAAGGCAATGAGCCCGACGTTCCGACCCTGCGCGCCCTGCTGCGCAAAGGTACTCTGGAAATCGCGTTTGTTCCGGTTCTGGGTGGTTCGGCGTTCAAGAACAAAGGCGTTCAGCCGCTGTTGAATGCTGTGATCGACTATCTGCCTAGCCCGTTGGACGTTGTCGATTACATGGGCTTCAAACCCGGTGACGAAGAAGAAACCCGTAACATTGCCCGCCGCGCGGATGATGACATGGCGTTCTCGGGCCTGGCGTTCAAAATCATGAACGACCCCTTTGTTGGCTCTCTGACCTTTACCCGCATCTACTCCGGTACTCTGGCCAAAGGCGACACGCTTCTGAACTCGACCAAGGGTAAGAAAGAGCGTATCGGCCGTATGATGATGATGCACTCGAATGATCGTGAGGAAATCACGGAAGCATTCGCAGGTGACATTATCGCACTGGCAGGTCTGAAAGACACCACCACGGGCGACACTCTGTGTTCGACCGGCGATCCGGTGGTTCTGGAAACCATGACCTTCCCCGATCCGGTTATCGAGATCGCGGTTGAGCCGAAAACCAAGGCTGACCAGGAAAAGATGAGCCAGGGTCTGGGCCGTTTGGCTGCAGAAGACCCGTCCTTCCGTGTGGAAACTGACCTGGAATCTGGTCAGACCATCATGAAGGGTATGGGCGAACTTCACCTGGACATCCTGATTGACCGTCTCAAGCGTGAATTCAAGGTTGAAGCGAACATTGGTGCACCGCAGGTGGCCTATCGCGAAACCATCGGTCACGAAGCCGAGATCGTTTACACCCACAAAAAACAGTCGGGTGGTTCGGGTCAGTTCGCTGAGGTGAAGATGATCATCTCGCCGACAGAGCCGGGCGAAGGCTATTCGTTCGAATCCCGCGTTGTTGGTGGTTCGGTACCCAAGGAATATATCCCGGGTGTCGAAAAAGGCATCAGATCCGTCATGGATAGCGGCCCGCTGGCTGGCTTTCCCGTGATCGACTTCAAAGTTGCCCTGATCGAAGGTAAATACCACGACGTGGACTCCTCGGTTCTGGCGTTTGAAATCGCGGCTCGTATGGGTATGCGTGAAGGCATGCGCAAAGCCGGTGCGAAACTGCTTGAGCCGATCATGAAGGTCGAAGTGATCACCCCGGAAGAATACACCGGCGGCATCATCGGCGACCTGACATCACGTCGGGGACAGGTTTCCGGTCAGGAAAACCGTGGCAACGCCATCGCGATCGACGCGTTCGTTCCGCTGGCCAACATGTTCGGCTACATCAACACTCTGCGTTCGATGTCGTCGGGCCGTGCCCAGTTCACCATGCAGTTCGATCACTATGATCCGGTTCCGCAGAACATCTCGGACGAGATCCAGGCGAAATACGCATAAGCGAAGATTTGAGGGAGCTCTGTTCAGGGGCTCCCTTCATTACCGAAAAAGGAGGCCATCATGGCAAAGGAAAAGTTTGAGCGTAATAAGCCGCACGTCAACATCGGCACGATTGGCCACGTTGACCACGGCAAGACCACGCTGACCGCAGCAATCACCAAGTATTTCGGTGACTTCAAAGCGTATGACCAGATTGACGGCGCGCCTGAAGAAAAAGCACGTGGCATCACCATCTCGACCGCCCACGTGGAATACGAGACCGACACGCGTCACTATGCGCACGTCGACTGCCCCGGCCACGCCGACTACGTCAAGAACATGATCACCGGTGCCGCACAGATGGACGGCGCGATCC
>NZ_FREZ01000021.1 GCF_900143525.1 Ruegeria sp. Alg231-54
TAGGTTTTTGCTGCTTCTGGCAGCTGGTCTGTCCAGTTGGCCATCAGGCCCTCTCTTTCTTCAGAAATTCTGCCATGTGCCGTCCGATGGTCGCGTTGTCGTCGGGGCCGGGCAGCCGGTTAGCGGCAGCTTCCATCAACGGGTCGGGAACCACACCCTTGCCGCGCGTTTCCATCAAGCCCTGGATAAAGGCATCGCCGTATTCCGGGTGGGCCTGCACGGTCCAGATGTTGTCGCCATAACTTACCATCGCATTGCGGCAAAAGTCGTTGGTGCCGATCACACGCGCGCCTTCGGGCAGCTCAACCACCTGATCCTGATGCCAGGCATTCAGGGTAATGGACTGGCCTTCCAAGTCATATTCGGTGCGCCCGACGGCCCAGCCACCGGTGAATTTTTCGACCTTGCCGCCAAGCGCCTGCGCGATGATCTGGTGGCCAAAGCACACACCGATCAGCGGACGACCGCTGTGTTGAACGGCGCGGATTAGATCTTCGAGCGGTGGTATCCACGCATGATCTTCATATGCGCCATGGCGCGAGCCGGTGATGATCCAACCATCAGCCTGAAACGCGTCCTTGGGAAATTGGCCGTCTACAACGGCGAAGGTTTCGTAGGTAAAACCGTTGCCGTCCAGCAGCGCGGCAAACATCGCGTCATATTCGCTGAATTGGTCCTGCAGTTCATCAGGTGGATGGCCGGTCAGTAGGATGCCGATTTTCATGGGTCACCAAATTTGATCAAATTTATTCTAGCCCAGCGGATGCGGGCGGGCAAGGGGGCTCATACGGCTTCGACATAACTCAGCCAATGGTTTTCGGACGGACGCTCGGCGAACCGCTTGATTTCCTGTCGCTTGGTCATGGCGAAATAGCGGATCAGGTCGGCCGGAAAGATGCGCGCGACATTGGGGTCTGTTTCGAATGCTGCAATGGCTTGGGTCCAGTCGGCAGCCAATTGCGGCAGCCCGTCGACCTCATAGGCATTGCCCGAAATCGGGGCAGGCGGTTCCGACTGATCTTCGACGCCGTTCATGGCGGCCCCCAGAACAGCGGCCAACATCAGATAGGGGTTGATGTCCCCACCGGCGACGCGGTGTTCGATCCGCCGCGCAGCCGAAGCACCACCGGGAATACGCACAGCGGCAGTGCGGTTTTCATAGGCCCAACACGCGCCGGTTGGGGCGTGCGCGCCCGGGACCAGGCGCGTGTATGAATTCCCGTGCGGCGCAAAGACAAGCGTACATCCGGGCATCGCGGTCAGGCATCCCGCCACGGCCCAAAGCAGTAGATCGGTGCCTTCGGGGCCGCCATTATCGAAAACGTTTCGGCCGTGTTGGTCCACGACCGAGAAATGGACATGCATCCCGTTGCCAGCGTCATCGGCGTAGGGTTTCGCCATGAAGGTTGCGGTGAACCCGTGTTTGCGGGCAAGGCCACGCGCCAAGGCCTTGAAAAGCCATGTATCATCGGCACAGCGCATGGCGTTTTGGTGATTCAGGTTGATTTCGAACTGGCCGATACCGCTTTCCGAGATGGCGGTTTGCGCGGGAATGCCCATCGAAGCGCACCCGTCATAAAGTTCGGTGAAGAACGCATCGAAGGCATCCATTTCTGCCATCGACAGGACTGCTTCATCCTCCAGTCGTCGCTGGGTCACAGGATTGACCGGCGGCTGCGGATGCGCACCCGAGGCGTCTAGCAAGGTGAACTCCAGCTCTGTCGCCGCAATGACCGACCAGCCACGCTGTGCATAGCGATCAAGAACAGACCCAAGTGCATGCCTGGGGTCGCCAGCAAACGGGGTGCCTTCGTCGTCATACAGGCACATGGGGACCAGGGCGGTTTCCGTTTCCAGCCAAGGCACTGGCACTGGGCCGCGCTCGGTCGGAAGCAAGACACCATCTGCGTCACCGGATTCGAATACCAGCGGGCTGCCGTCGATATCCGCGCCCCACAGGTCGACATTCAACGCTGAAAACGGCATGCGCAGCGTGCCTTTGTCCAGCTTGTCGGCGTAAGAGGGCGGCACACGCTTGCCTCGCATCTGACCATTCAGGTCACATGCGGCAACGCGAAAACTGTGCAGGGCGCTCAGATCCATCACTGACTCCATTACTCTGGCTACCCGAGGTGTAATAGAGGAGTGACCTGTTGTCACGAAATTTGATCAAATTTTCTTTGACTGAGAAAAACCCCGCGCTCGTCCAGTGTGACAGGCGCGGGGTTGACCGTCAGACGAAGCTGACGCCGTTTTCCACCATCGGTAGAGTGGTGACTTTCACGCCGGAAAGCGCCCGGATCGCATTGGCCAGCGCGGGGGCCGAAGGCGGTGTGCCGGGTTCTCCAACACCAGTGGGGGCTTCGGCGGAAGGCACGATATGAACGTCAATCTCGGCAATATCGCCGATGCGCAGCGGTTCATAATCAGGGAAGTTGTACTGGTCCACCGCGCCTTGGGTCAGCGTGATCTGATCACGCATGACGTGGCCGATACCATATCCGATACCGCCTTCCATCTGCGCGCGCACCACGTCGGGGTTCACGGCAATCCCGCAATCCACGGCGCATGTGACCTTCTCGATCTTGATGCCGTTTTCCGGATCACCGGACACCTCAACAACCTGTGCGGCATAAGACCCAAAGGACTTATGCACCGCGATACCTTGTGCGCGACCCGCAGTAGCATTACCCCAACCGGCCTTCTCAACAGCCAGCTTCAGAACTTCTGCCTTGCGTTGCTGATCCGCATTATTGGTGTCCGCCAGATGGGACAGACGGAATTCTACCGGGTCACGACCCGCAGCCTCGGCAACGGTATCCATCATCGTCTCCATGACATACCCGGTGTGCGTGTGCCCCACCGAGCGCCACCAAAGAACCGTTGTTGCCTTGGGGGTATCGGTTAAACCCAAGGCCATTCCGGGGATGTCATACGGGCTGTCGGCAATGCCTTCGACAGAGCTGTGGTCGACCCCGTCATGTACCGCGACGGCCTCAAACGGTGTGCCCTTGATGACCGACTGACCGGCGACCTGATGCTGCCAGCCGACGATTTTGCCATCGGCGTCCAGGCCAACGCGAACCCTGTGGCCGAAGGCGGGGCGGTAGTAACCGCTGCGGATATCATCTTCGCGTGTCCACACCAGTTTGACCGGGCGCGAGCGGTCTGTGACCACAAAGGCCAGCGCAGCCTCAACCTGATAATCTGCATCTGGCGTCGCCCGCCGTCCAAAGGATCCGCCGGCCAGCATTGTTTTGATGTGAATCTTTTCTGGCGGCAGTTGGAAGATCTGCTGATAGGCCATATGCGGGCCGGTCGGCATCTGGGCACCATCGTGCAGGACAATGTCACCTTCGGCAGTTTGCTCGATGGTGCAGTTCAACGGTTCCATCGGGGCATGTGCCAAAAGCGGGAAATAGAAGGTCTTTTCAACGACCGTGTCCGCGCCATCAATGGCCGCCGACACCGCTGCGACATCCGCCTTGTTCACGTTATACGTCGCTTCGGCGTCCAGAGCGGCCATGATTTCGGCCTTGATCTGGTCCGAGTCGCGGGTCTCAGATCCCGCCATGTCCCAGTCTACCTCAAGCGCGTCGCGTGCCTGAATAGCGGCCCAGGTGTTTTCTGCATAAACAGCGACGCCTGCCTGATTTGGAAGAACTGCGGCGCTGATATAACCTTTAACCTCTTTTGACGCGCTGTCGTCAAAACTGTTGGCGATACCGCCCTTCGATTCAGGGCGCTTGATCATGGCGACCATCTGGTTTGGCAGATGGACGTCCATCGCGTACATCGCCTGACCGTTGCCTTTGATGGCGGAATCCTTGCGGCGCACCGTTTCGTTTCCGATCAGACGGAACTCTGACGGGTCTTTCAGGCGCGGCTCGGCCGGGGCCTCCAGTTGAGAGGCCGCGGCTACGAATTCAGCGATTGGGGCCGATTTGTCGCCTGCCGTGACGATACCTTCCTCGATGGTGATGCCGGATGCGTCCACGCCCCAGCTTTGCGCGGCGGCATTGATCAGCATCTCACGCGCTGCCGCACCTGCCTGGCGATACTGCATCCACGAGTTCGCCATGGCGGTCGATCCGCCGGTGCCCTGGAAGGGACCGAACAGCAGATTGTTATAGACCTGCGGGTTGGACGGCGCGAATTCGTATTCGATCTGGTCCATGGTCAGGCCGATTTCCTCGGCTATCAGCGTCGGCAGGCCGGTTGCAGGTCCTTGACCCTTTTCAAAATGCTTGACGATGGCCGTTACGGTTCCATCGGCGTCGATTTTGACGAATGGGTTGAATTGAGTGGTGTCAGAAGAGGCAGCCGCCAGCGCCCCATCAGGGCGCGCGCCGACCAGAAGAACGGCACCGGCAGCAGCCGCACCTTTCAGAAATCCGCGGCGAGAAGTGTTGAGGGTCATGGATCAGGCCTCCAAAATTTCAGATGCGCGCTGGATGCCGGCGCGGATGCGTTGATAGGTGGCACAACGACATGCGTTGCCGTGCATGTAATCGTCGATCTCTTCGATGCTGGGCGTGGAGTTCTCTGAAAGTAGGCCGACCGCCGACATGATCTGGCCGGACTGGCAATAACCGCACTGGACCACGTCCAGCTCGACCCAGGCTTGCTGAACAGCCGCGCCGATTTTGTCGTCGCCAACGGCCTCAATTGTGGTGATCTCGGCGTCTTCGACGTCTTCGAAATAGGTTTGGCACGAGCGCACGGGTTCGCCATTCAGATGCACTGTGCACGCGCCGCAGGATGCGACGCCGCAGCCGAATTTTGTTCCGGTCAGCTTAAGTTCGTCCCGGATCACCCACAGCAGGGGCGTGCCGGGTTCGGCGTCGACCGTGTGGGTCTCGCCGTTCAGTTTCAAAGTCAATGCCATGAGGGGGCTCTCCGTGTTGGCTGGTACCTAAGGTGGTAAACTGGCGCGTTTACCATAGGCGAGAAATCCAGACCTGTAAACTCGAGAGTTTACGTGGTATTTGACCTCAATCTGTCAATAGGTCTATAGCTTTTAGACATGAACGAATGCACAGCGCCGAATGCGTCCAAACAAGCCCAGATCATCGAAGCGGCCGTGGCTGAATTCCAGGAAAAGGGGTTCGCCGCTGCCAGCATGGACCGCATTTCAGCGCAGGCCGAGGTGTCCAAGCGCACGCTGTACAAGTATTTTGAAAGCAAGGAAAACCTGTTTCGATCTATCGTGTTAGAATTGTCCAACCGGTTCGCGGCCGTGCGGGATATCCGCTATGAAAAAGGGCGCGACATTCGTAAGCAGCTAACCGATCTGGCCTGGGCCGAGGGGCGCATTCTGATGCTGCCCGAAGTGATGGCGATGGCACGGATGGTGATCAGCGAAACTCTGCGCAACCCTGATCTTGCTGCCGCTGCGCAAGGCAAACTGGACAAAACAGCGATCTTTATCGAGATGCTGAGGGATGCAGCCGAAGACGGACAGTTACGGATCGAAAACCCCGAACAGGCGGGACAGGAATTCATCGGCCTGATCAAGTCCAGAGCTTTCTGGCCGATGGTTTTCTCTGGCAACGTTCTGACCGAAGTCGAAATGACCGCGACTATAGACAGCAGCGTCGAGATGATACTGAGCCGTTACGGCGTCTAGTTTCGCTGCGTGATTAGGGCAGGCGGAAATACTACTCACCCCAGGTGGGCCCTTTATGCCGTTAAGGTCTGTCGCATGGCCTGTGGCAGGATGAACGGAACCTGAGCTTTAGGCAGGGTGCTGATAGGCAGGTCGATACCATAGACCTGCAGCATCGTCTGTTCGTTCAGGATCGCAGTTGGTGTGCCTGAGCCCCAAACAGATCCTTCCGACATGACATACACATAATCGGCAAACAGCGCCGTCAGGTT
Organism: Ruegeria sp. Alg231-54; assembly: GCF_900143525.1. Lineage (GTDB taxonomy): Bacteria > Pseudomonadota > Alphaproteobacteria > Rhodobacterales > Rhodobacteraceae > Ruegeria. The sequence continues at coordinate 5,881 of NZ_FREZ01000021.1, forward strand.
CAGGTCGTGCATCACCACAACAACGCCGCCGCCTTGTGTGGCGAAGTTTCTTGCGACGCCCAGCACAGTGAACTGATGTGCGATGTCCAGGCTTGCAACGGGTTCGTCCAGCAACAGCCATCTGGGCTGATCGTGGTATGTCGCGTCCCAGACTTGGGTCAGAACGCGGGCAAGCTGAACTCGTTGCTGCTCACCACCCGAAAGGTTCTGGTAAGACCGGTGCTCAAACCCAGCGAGGTCGACATGAGCCAGCGCACGGGAAGGCAGGCTGTCATCGGCTGCAGCCAGCCCGTTTGCAAGGCCCAGTTGGACAATCTCGAGCACAGTGAAGGGAAAGGCAACGGTTGACGATTGCGGTAGAACCCCGCGCATTGCAGCCAGTTGCCAAGGCTTCAGCTCGGAAATGCTGTGCCCGTTCAGAGAAATCGCTCCATAAGATTCAAGTTCGCCTGATAAGGCTTTGAGTAACGTAGATTTTCCCGAGCCATTCGGGCCGATGATGGCTGTGACTTTTCCGGGTTCTGCGTCAAAGTCCACGCCGTGGAGAATCTCCTTACGGCCGAGTTTGACGTGTATGTTTTCGCCCTTCATCACTTACATTCCCATTGTTCCGTGACGCCGCAGCAGAATCCACAGGAAGACCGGTGCGCCTAAGATTGCAGTTACGATGCCAATCGGCAGTTCGGCCGGTGCCACGATCATGCGACTGATCATGTCGGCACACAGCAGTAAGCTAGCCCCTAACAGGGCCGAGTTCATCAACAGGCGGTGGTGGTCCGGTCCGGTCGCCAACCGCAGCAGATGCGGCACAACGATACCGATGAAACCAATGCCTCCGGAGACTGCGACGGCGGCTCCGGTCGCGCCGGCCACGGCCAGAATGGCGATGTTTTTGCTGCGCTGAACCGGGATTCCCATGTGGTGCGCCACGGCTTCGCCCATCGCCATGCCGTTCAGCGCACGGGCAAGGAACTGGGCCGTGAACACGGAAATCAAGATGATCGGAGCGGCCGTGGCTGCTTTGTTCCATGTTGCGCCGGCCAGCGAGCCCATGCCCCAGAACGTCAGGTCGCGCAGCTGTTGGTCATCGGCCATGTAGACCAGAACCCCGGACACAGCGCCCGACAGCGCACCCAACGCGATCCCTGCCAACAGCATGGTTGCAACCGATGTCTGCCCGCCTCGTGTTGAAACGCGATAGAGCAGCAAGACGGACGTCCACCCGCCCAGAAATGCCGCCACGGCGACCAAGCTATTACCGACCCAGGCCAGAATGGAGGCGGGCAGGTACGCACCGAGGATGATCGCGGAAATCGCGCCCAGACCGGCTCCTGCGCTGACGCCCACAATTCCGGGGTCAGCCAAAGGGTTGCGAAACAGGCCCTGCATCACCACGCCGGAAACCGCCAAAGCGGCGCCGACAAGAACTCCCATCGCCAGCCGGGGCAGTCGGATATCCCATAGGACGATCCGGTCGAGGTCCGAAATGTCCCGCCCTGCAATCAGGTCTGCGAATGCTGCGCGAACGGATGCGTCCGACGCGCCGACCGAGATGCTGCAGATGCTGGTGAAGACCAACAGCGCCATAAGAGCCAGAGTGACCCGGCGCGCCGTCACGCGGCGGTCGTGAGCAGCCACGCTGAGCCCATCGTGATCCATTGCAAGGGTCATGAGCCGTTTATTCTCTGTAATTCCGCCGACAGATCTGCAATCGCCTCGGCCGTTCGGGGGCCAAAGCCCAGCAGATAGGCCCCCTGCATGCGGATCAGACGTTTTTTCTGTCCAGCGGGCGTCAGCTTGATGGCTGGCATGGCAAACAGGTCTTCATTGGCGGTGATGTGGTTGCCTTGTCGATCCATCATCAGAATCACGTCCGGCGCGGTTGTGGCAATCGCTTCGGGTGTCATGGGTTTGAAACCCGATACGTTGCCAGCTGCGTTCACGCCGCCAGCCAGACGAATGATACTGTCTGCCTGTGTGTCCGCGCCGCCAGCCATGATGCGATTATCCTGAGCCGACAGGACAAACAGAACCCGGGGTGTGCCGCCCACCGAAGCATCAACTGCATTCGAATGGGCCCCGTCAATCTTGGCACCGGTCTGATTGGCAAGTTCTTCGGCGGCATCTTCGGCACCCAGGGCGGCCCCGACAGCCCGGATTTTTTCCACCACGCCGTCGCGTGAATAGTCTTCACTGATCGAGACGAAGGGCACACCGGCCTCTCTGAGAACCTCGACAGCCTCCGGTGGTCCGGACCCTTCCAGTGCCACGATCAGATCGGGTTTCACCGACAAGACCCCTTCGGGTGACAGCGCACGAATATAGCCGACATCGGGCAGGTCCAGCACATCAACCGGGTAGGTCGAGGTCCGGTCCCGCCCAACAAGGCGGTCCTGCTGACCCAGGGCATAGACGATCTCTGTCACGGAACTGCCGATGGCGATGATGCGGTTGGGTTCTGGCTCATCTGCTGCGATAGCCGCTGTTCCGATCAGCGCGCCGGCTACCGCGACGACCGATGAAAACCTGCAAAGCGGGCTCATCACGCCACCTCGGTTTCTTTTTTGGATTGCAGGCCTGCTACCAGTTGGTCCCAGGCCGGGCGGTGATCGTTTTCGCCTGAACGGTGGCCAAATATCTGCAGAATAAGACCACCTTCGGCATCGAACGCCTCAACTGAAACGGCGGGACCGCGTTGGGTTGGTTTGGTCACGGCCCAAACCTCGGCAATATGGTCTGAGCGCAGGTGCAAATTGAAGCGCGGATCAAGCACGTTGAACCACGGACCCATCTGTTTAAGCGTCTCAACCGACCCACCGTGAATTTCGATGCACCCCCGGTTGCCGACAAAGACCATGATCTCAAGCCCTTGGTCCCGGACCTGTTCGAACATCTGGGAAACCGTTGCCGGTTCAAGCGCGCGAACCAGCGGTTCACCAGCGACGCGGTAGGCGCCCAATCGGTTCATCTTCAGCTTTGAGGTTAGGCGCAGGAACTGGTGTGTATCCGTCATCTTGGCCCATTCCGTTCGCAGAAGTTCGACCTTGTCGGTGTTCGCCTTGGCGGCCTCGGTTGGCTTTCGCGGCTCGACACTCAGCGTCTGGGATTGGTCATCTGCCTGCAATTTCCTGACAAGTTCGTCCCAGTGGTTCAGGTCAGAGCCATCACGCAGAAAGATCTTGTGCACCGCATCCCCAGCGGCATCAAAAACTTGAAGGGATCGCTTTGTCCCTTTGTCCGTTTCACGTTCGATGGCAAAGGCGTGGACCCAATGGCCGGGGAACATGCGCAGGTCAATCTCTTCGGTCAGAACCATCGAAGCATGCGCACCGGAGTGGTAGTTGTCGTATTGCCCGACCTTTTCAATGACGCAAGAGAGGTTGCGCGTCAGCACCATGACCTCACCCAGCCCGTTGAGCATCGGGAAGATGTCATCAAGGCTTGCCGAAAGCCGCGTTACGTCGATACCCGCAAACGCCGCAACGAGTTGACCTTCGGTTATTCCAAGTGATTCCGCCAAATCGCGGTCACGTTTTCCGGTGTTTTTAGCATAGGCTGCACGAATTTGATCCGGGGCCAGAAGCACCTGTTCCGTCATGGGCTTTTCCATCTTCGATTTTCATGGGTGTCGGGCTGGCACGGTCACCGGTGAGCGCGGGGAACTGCTGGCGGCGGTCGCAGGGACGACCAGGAATTTATGTTGATTGTTTTAGTCAACTTTATTAACGAGCACAAGTCGCCAAAAAAGGCGATTCCAAAAATCATAAAAGACTGACCAAGCCAGCGCGGAGCAAGCATTTCCGGTCCTCTTAAAATTTCGAAGGGACAGAAATGCGTTCGCGTATTCAAAAGATGGGGTTGCTTGGTACGGTGTCGTGCCTGAGCATGGTCGCGGCTGGTGCTTCGGCGCAGGAACAGGATGAAGGCTTCCTGGGTACGCTGGAACTGGGTGAAAGCAAACGGGAAATCCAAACGGATACTGCCGTGCCGGTCACTAATATTGATCAGGTAGAGATCAACGACCGTCAGGCCAACACTGTCGCAGAACTGATTGACACGGTGCCCGGTGTAACGCTGGTCAACGGCTCAACACCGCAAGGGTCGGGGATCAATATCCGTGGGTTCGGTGCCAACGGCACCTTTGGGACCGACCAGAAAGTGCTGATCCTTGTCGATGGGGCGACAACCGGCGCGGAAGAACTGTATCGGATCGGCAATCAGTTGTTCACGGATCCGCAGCTATACAAAAGCGTCTCAGTCATTCGCGGCACAGTAGGCTCGTTCGAGTACGGCTCGGGCGTTGTTGGCGGCGTCGTTCAGTTGGAAACAAAAGACGCGTCGGACTTTACTGGTGGTGAGCCGGGCTTCCGGTTCCGTCAAACGCTGGAAGGGTATTCCAACGGGAACGGCTTTGCCTCGTCGTCCATCCTAGCCTGGCAGCCAAACCGCCAGACCGAATTCCTGTTTAACTACACCTACCGTGATCAGGACGATCAGAAGGACGGCAATGGCGATACGATCGGTAACAGTGCCTTCACGCTGCCGTCGCTTCTGGCAAAGGGTAAATACAGCTTTGGTGACGACCTCGAACACTCGATCACCGCGTCCTATAATCAGTCGACGTCGGAAGAACGTGACGTTCCGTATGACTCGTTCGGCACGACATCGGACTCATTTGGCAACGTAGACCGCGATATCGAAACGAAAATCGGCATTCTGCGGTATCAGTACCGCCCGGCGGGCAATGACCTGATCGATCTGGACGTGAACCTCAGCTACTCGGAGCAGGAGATTGACAGCTCTTACGTGCCCGGGTCCTCAAGCCTGGAAGGAACGCCATTCTTCCCAAGCATTCGTGGGCTGGCTGACGCGACGCACAACTATGAAACCACGAAGCTGACGATCAAGAATACGTCGTACTTCCAAACCGGCGTCGCCTCGCACGACCTGCGCGCCGGGATCGAATTCATCAATCGCGAGCGTCTGGACGCGCCCTCGGCCCCCGGTGGTACCGACCGACGTGTCGCACTGTTTGCCGTGGACGATATCCAGATCGGCGATCAGCTGACCATCACTCCGGCGATCCGGTACGAGACGCAGGACATCAAAGGCGACGGTGATGCACCGGCTCCGCGCAATGAAAGCTATGACAACAACGCGCTGATGGGCGGTTTGTCTGCAAGGTACGAATTTGCCAGCGGCTTTGCCGTGTTCGGCAGCGGTGCATACACGGAGAACCTGCCAATCATCGACGATCTTGGCACGCCAGCATACATGACGCAGCCTGAAAAGTCGCGCACATGGGAAGCGGGCTTCTCGTATAACCGTGGCGATGTTTTTGCTGCGGGCGATGTGGTTCGTGCCAAGGTCAATTTCTATAAGACAGATCTTTGGGACATCACGTCTTATGTATCGGGCAGTCCTTCCCGCCCGCTGCAGGAAGTTGAAACCAAGGGCGTTGAAATCGAGGCATCTTATGCCAGCGCGGCTGGATACTATGTCGACTTCAACGCAAACATCGTCAAAGGGACTGAAACCAGCTCGCTTGGCGTGGACTCACCATGGCGGAACGAGCCAACGGACTCGGCCCGTGTAACAGTCGGTAAGCGCTTTGGCGAAACTCTGGACGTCAGCTGGGAGCTGTTCGGCGCCAAATCCGGCACCGACTCAAGCGGAGATCCGGTTGCTGGCTACGGCGTGAACACCCTGCGCGCGACCTATCTGCCGCAGGAAGGCGCGTTTCAAGGTTTCGAAGTTCGCGCAGGCGTCGAGAACATCTTTGACAAGAACTATCTGCCGAACCTTTCGACCCGCAATTCACCGGGCCGGAACTTCAAGCTGACCCTGGCCAAAACCTTCTGATCCACACGAAAGGACCAGTCATGCGGACAACAATCAAAAGAAATGCTCGGGTGGTCCTGCTGGCCCTGCTCCCAATTTTGGGGGCGGGGATTGCCAGCGCAGAGGAAACGCAAAAACCCAGCGGCGTATCAATCGAACTCAGCAGTGCCGAGGCAAAGGGCGAAAGCTGTTTGCTGAGCTTTGTCGCTGAAAATACCTATGGCATCGATATCGATGGCGCGGTTTATGAGACCGTTCTTTTCGGCGCAGAAGGTCAGGTGGCCCTTCTGACGCTACTTGATTTTGCCGAATTGCCTTCGGGCAAGCCCCGTGTGCGGCAATTCCAGTTCAACGACATGGCTTGCGATCAGATCAGCCGAATACTGATCAACGGTGTACAGGAATGTGTGACACAATCTGACATGGCCGATGCCTGCATGTCCGGGCTTACACTTACAAGTCGCCTTGAAACGGAAGTGATCGGGTGAGGTTATGGATGCAGTTATAAGAAAAGTAATGGAAGTTCTGGAATTGGGTGGGCCGGTTGTTGCCATCCTGATCGTCACCTCAATCGCAACACTCTCTTTGGTGCTGTACAAGCTGTGGCAGTTTCGCGCCGCAGGTGTCGGTCGTCATATTGAGCTTTCGCGCGCCATTCAGGCCTGGGATCGTCAGGACCTTGCCGAGACAAGGGCGCATCTGGGCAAAAGTCGCAGCTACCTTGCCCCGGTAATCGCGATGGCCTTGTCTGGTGAGGATCGCACCCTGTCCGAACGTACCGACGCCGAGGCCGAAGCGCGGTTTGCTCAACTTGAGCAAGGGTTCAACGTCTTGGATATGGTCGCCCAACTTGCGCCGCTTCTGGGGCTTTTCGGGACCGTATTGGGCATGATCGAGGCGTTCCAAACCCTACAGGGCGCGGGCAGTTCTGTTGATCCGTCGCTGCTCGCCGGTGGTATTTGGGTGGCCCTGTTGACGACCGCTGCCGGCCTTGCGGTCGCTATGCCGACATCAATGGTCATGACGTGGTTCGAGGCGCGCATGAACCGAGAGCGTACCTTTGCCAACCGCGCTTTGAGAACTGTGTTTGCACCGGGCTATGCTGAGGACGCGCCGGTGGCTGATCAAACCCCGCAACAGGTTTTCGCTCATGGCACTTAACGTCCGCAGAAGACGGCGCAGGCGCTTGTCGATGACGTCCTTGATTGACGTAATTTTTCTGCTGTTGCTTTTCTTCATGCTGACGTCGACGTTCTCCAAATATGGCGAAATCGAATTTGCCACTGCCGCTGCCGGAGGTGCGGAAACTGACCGGGCAATCCGCTTTGTCAAACTTGAGGCAAACCGTATTTTGGTTGATGGCACGCTTGCCGCGTTCGAAGACATGGCCATGGTGATGGCGACCGATAAGCCTCAGACCGCGTTGATTAGTCTTGGACAGAACGCGACTTCGCAACAGCTGATTGATCTGCTTTCGGTGCTGAAAGGCATCGACCATTTGCGCGCACAGGTGATCGGATGATTCAACTCAAACGCAAGGCAAACCAGTGTCGAGAGCCAACGATCGCACTGATCAATGTCGTCTTTCTGATGCTCATCTTTTTCATGATTGCGGGCACGCTTGCACCGCCGCTGAGCAAATCGGTGAAGCTCGTGGAAACCAGTGATCTGGACGGTCGCGAGTCACCCGATGCTTTGGTCATTCGTAGCGATGGTTCACTGGAATACCGGGGCGCCGAACTGACTGGCGTTGATGCGTATGTGGAACGCGCGTCGATCAACCTGCCGCTGGATGATGTTCGCGTTGTGCCGGACCGGGCTTTGCCTGCTGTTCGGCTGAAAGAGGTCAGTGATGCCTTGCGCGCGCTGGGTGCAAAAAGGGTGTACGTGGTCACAGAGAGGGGTTTGCAATGATACCCAGATCGCGTGGCGTAGCTGTTGCGGCTTTGTCGCTGGCTGCAGCCACCCATGTTCTTGCCCTGCATGACTTTTCCGCAGGTGAATCGGTGCTCGTCGAAGGTGGCGGGTTGGGCGAGGTTGCTGCGCTGGGGGATGCCTTCAAGGACTATGTGACGGGGGCCACCGCCTCGACACCCGCCGCTGCACATCAACCGACCGTCGCACCGACACAGCAACAAACTGCGGTCAGCCCAACCTCTCAGGTCCGGGCGTCAGTTCCCGGGACGATCAAACATACCGTCGCCGACACCAAAGCGGCCGTCGCGGTGACCCAACGACAAGCATCCGCCGAAGCGCAAGAAGCAGTGCCGTCAGAGACCGAAGCCGTTGCGAAAACCCCAGCTATGAAACCAACGGACCCGACCAAACAAAAGGTCGATCAGGTTGCGGTTCAGGCTGGCAATTCTAAGAAGAGCGCCAGAAAAGGCAACGCATCGGGAAAAACCAGCAAAGGCGCTGCGACGGCCAAAAAGACAAGTTCCGTAGCGGTCGGGCAGGGTAACGCTGAGGCCAGCAATTACAGAGGACACGTGATGCGAAAGATCACCCGTGCCCGACGTAAGAGCGTCAATATTCGTGGTGCGGTGCTGGTGAGTTTTCGGATTGGTGAAAATGGGGCGCTGGTAAGTGTCACCGTCAAACGCAGCTCGGGATCGAAACGACTGGATCAGGTGGCGCTTGCTCAAGTGCGCGCGGCAGCGCCTTTTCAGCCACCTCCGGCCGCAGCCCGTCGTGATTACATGATTGAGATCGTTGGAAAGTAAGAACGACTTGCGCTGCCCGATCAGAGTTTTGAATCAGACAGAAGGCGGCGCTTTTCGGCCATTGCCTCACGGCGGCGTCTTTCAATGCCAAGCTTGAAGGACTCTTCAACAAAGTCGATGTGGTCATACGCAGCCTTTTCCGCGCGTGCTTCGTCGCCTGTGATGACCGCCATTCCCAGTTCGCGATGCTGCTCCATCAACAGCTTGCCCGTGCCATCGATGGTTTTGAGGAAATCACGGTTGTAGAATACGCCTTGCCGTGTGAGCTCGTAGATAGACGCCATCATGTGGATGAGCGTCGCGTTTTGGCTGGCGTCCACAATTGCCGCGTGCAGCGCAAAATCAGCTTCGCGCGAGGCCAATGCATCCTTCTCGCGCCAGGCGCGTTCATCCTCGGCCAAGATATTCGTGATCCGTTCCTTATCCGCTTTGGTCGCCCGCCGCGCGGCGAGTTTGGCGGCAAAGCCTTCCTGTTCGCGCCTGTATTCGAGATAGTCAAAAAAAGCGGGCTCATGGCGTTCGTAAAGCGCCAACAGGGCAGGGAGCATGGCGCTGCCAGTCAACGCAGCTACGAAAGTGCCTTCACCATGCTGTGTCGTCACCAGGCCTCGTTCTTCAAGAACCGCCAGCGCCTCACGCAGTTTGGGGCGGGAGACGCGAAGGGTTTCCGCCAGATCGCGTTCCGATGGCAGTTTGCGACCCTGCTTGAGAATGCCCGAAGCAATCAGGTCTTCAATCTGAGCCACCACTGCATCCGAGAGTGATTCGTGCCCGATCGGTTCGAAAATCGCTGTCGTGTTCATCGTGGTTTACCCTTCTGAAGAAGATTCAGAACCCCTTTGGTAAATAAAAGTAACCTTTGAGTGTATGTTTTTCAATGCCTGATTTTGTGGGGAAACCTCTCGTATAATTTGGATTGCAACTGGTTACCAGTAAACAAAAAAGGTCGAAACAATCACCTAGGCATCGTCGGCGGCGGCCTTCTCAAGTCTAGGAGGTCTGGGTCGTCTCTAAGTAAATATCAATCGAACCAATGGTAAATAAAGTTGTTGACTGAAACGTTTGGTCAACTTTATTTACCAATTTAGGCGCCGGAAGATCACGCGTCACAAAATCATCGGACGCCATGTCCGACCGACCCTGGAGGAGATTTCATGAAAAAGACCCTGACGAGCCTTGCCGTGGCTGCCAGCCTGATGGCGGCACCTGCGGTTGCTGCTGACAAACTGCTGCTGAAAACCCCGATTGCTTTCTCGACCGAGCTTCCAGGGCTGGGTTCCCCGATCCCTCGTGTTGCCGAGCAGCTTGACCTGATGTCTGGCGGCACACTGAAGATGAAGGTCTATGAGCCAGGCAAACTGGTCCCGCCGTTCGAAATTCTGGATGCCGTGTCGACCGGCAAGATTAACTCTGGCTACACCACTGCCGGGTATTGGGCAGGTAAAATCCCGGCTGCGCCGCTGTTCTCGGCCGTTCCGTTTGGCCCTGAGGCGGGCGAATACATGGCGTGGCTGTATTACGGTAACGGAATGTCGCTGTACCAAGAGATGTATGATCAGGCGGGCTATAACGTCCATGTCATCCCCTGTGCGGTTATTGCCCCTGAAACGTCGGGCTGGTTCGCGACCGAGATCAACTCTCCGGAAGATCTGAGTGGCCTCAAGATGCGCTTCTTCGGACTGGGCGGCAAAGTCATGCAGAAACTGGGCGTGGCGACCTCGCTGCTGCCGGGTGGTGAAATCTTCCCTGCGTTGGAAAAAGGCGCCATTGATGCGACTGAGTTTTCGATGCCTGCCATCGACGCGCGTCTGGGCTTTCACAAACTGGTCAAGTTCAACTATTTCCCCGGCTGGCACCAGCAGGCGACCGTGTTCGAGCTGATGATCAACAAGGACGTCTGGAACGAGACCAGCGAGCAGCACAAGGCGATCATCGAAAACGCCTGTAAGGCATCGATGGCCGACAGTTTTGCCGAAGGCGAAGCCATCCAGCACGCGGCCCTGATCGACAACGTTGAAAACAACGGCGTCACCATCAAGCAGTGGTCGCCCGAGATGCTGGGTACATTCCGCGCCACCTGGGATGAGGTTGCCGCCGAAGAGGCCGCCAACGATGCCTTCTTTGCCAAGGTTCTGTCCGACATGAACGAATTCCGCGATGGCTATGACTTGTGGAAAACCAACGCGTTCCTCCCCCGTCAGTAATCTGACTTACTGACGCGTCCGGGGCGGGGGCTCCTCCGCCTCGGACATTATCAGGATTTTAGACCTGCATTCCCTTGACCGCGCTCGCGCCGGTCAGCTGAGCGAGGATTACCCATGGTCACGCAAAAGAACTTAAGTGATCCAGTCGAAGCCTATGAAGGCATCCTGGAACATCCCGACACCGACCGTCAGAAGATCGCCGTTGCTATTGATACAGGTGTCAAAGCCGTCGGGCACGTGGTGATGTGGGCCAATGTCCTCTTGATGGCCGCGATCTTCAGTCAGGTCTCGCTGCGCTATCTGTTCAGCCAGAACTATCCCAAACTGGACGAGATCCAGTGGCATTTCTACGGCATCGTCACGATGATCGGTATTTCTTATGCCTTGATCACAGACAGCCATGTGCGCGTCGACGTTCTGCACATGCAATTATCCCGTCGCGCGCAGCGTGTGATCGAAGTGATCGGCATTCTGACCCTGCTGACCCCGTTCATCTATCTGATGATCGATCAAGGGTATGATTACTTCTACGAAAGCTTCCGCGTCAGCGAGCGCTCGGACAGCCCCACTGGTCTGCCTGCGCGCTGGGCCTTCAAGGCGGTCATTCCGATCAGTTTTGTTCTGTTGGGCTTGGCCGCGCTGGCGCGATTGATCCATGACGGGCATGCGCTGATGTACGGGCCTGCGTCAGAGCGCGAGGGCGCACCCCTGCGCCGGATCCTTCTGGCGCTGGCCGTATTTGCCGCGGTCTGTATTGGCCTGACCTTCCTGGTTGAAACGACCGAGGAAAAGCTGGTCATCGCAATGTTCTTGACGTTCATCGCGCTGCTTTTCACTGGTTATCCAGTGGCCTGGGTTTTGGCAGGTGTAGGCGTCGCATATTGCGGTTTGGCCTATCTGTTCGACAACGATCTGATGCTGTGGACCGGGCTTGAGAGCACCTTTACGGGGCTCGATTACCTGACCTTGGGCGCTGTGGTGAACCGGGTCTATGCGACCATGTCCAACGCGGTTCTGGTTGCGCTGCCGATGTTCATCTTTATGGGCCTGATGCTGGACGAAAGCGGCGTGGCCGAGCGTCTGATGTCCTCGATGCAGCGCCTATTTGGTACGGTGCGCGGGGGATTGGCCATCACCGTAACCCTGATCGGCATCATTCTGGCGGCCTCGACCGGCATCATCGGTGCGTCCGTGGTTCTGCTGGGTGTGCTGTCGCTGCCATCCATGATGCAGCAGAAGTACCAACCAACGTTGGCCGCAGGTGTGGTTTCAGCCTCAGGCACGCTGGGCATCCTGATCCCGCCGTCGATCATGCTGGTGATCATGGCCGACCAGATGGCTTTGTCGGTAGGCGATCTATTCATGGCCGCAGTCTTTCCGGGTGTCATCATCGGCGGCCTCTACCTGACTTACATCTTTATCCTCGCCTTGGTGAAACGCGATGCGGCACCAGTGCCCGAGGGTGCAAAAGCCCCCGATTGGGCCGCCGTCAAGGACGTGCTGTTTGCCGTCATCCCAACCCTGTTGCTGATCCTTGCGGTACTGGGTTCGATCTTTGCCGGGCTGACGACGCCAACCGAGGCTTCGGGCATCGGTGCACTGGGTGCCACGCTGCTCGCTCTGGGCTATCGCAAGCTGACATTCGCCAAGCTGTGGAATGTGCTGGTCTCGACCTTCAACACCACTGCTTACATCTTCGCGATCTTCCTGGGTGCGACCGTGTTTTCATACGTCCTACGAGAACTGGGTGGAGATGAGTTGATCGAACATGTGGTGCAGTCCACCGGCTTTGGTGCGAATGGCACGATCCTGTTCATCCTGTTCATCGTTTTCCTGTTGGGCTTTGTACTGGACTGGATCGAAATCACGCTGATCGTGCTGCCGCTGATGCGCCCCATTGTGAACGGTCTGGGCATCGATATTCCCGGATTTGGAGTACTGGATGAACCGGCGCTTGTGTGGTTCGTGATCCTGGTGGCAGTCACGCTGCAGACCAGCTTCCTGACCCCACCCGTTGGTTTTGCCTTGTTCTATCTCAAGGGCGTCTGCCCGCCAGAGATAAAGCTGACGCATATCTACAAGGGCATCATCCCCTTTGTCCTGCTGCAATTGACCGGGCTGGCGCTTGTCTTCCTGTGGCCCACACTTGCCACCTGGTTGCCATCCGTCGCCTATTAAGGAGGAAGAGACATGCGTCTGAAGGACTGTCATAACTTTCAGGATTTCCGCAGATTGGCCAAGCGCCGCCTGCCGGGGCCGATCTTCAACTATATTGACGGAGGCGCGGATGATGAGGTGACTTACCGCGAAAACACACGGGCGTTTGATCGGTGCGACCTGCTGCCATCGGTCCTGCGTGGGGTGACGGACGTGGACATGTCGGTCACCGTGATGGGGCAAAAGCTGGATATGCCGATTTATTGCTCGCCGACGGCCTTGCAGCGCCTTTTCCACCATCAAGGGGAACGTGCTGTGGCAGCGGCCGCCGAGAAATATGGCACCATGTTCGGTGTGTCGTCGCTGGGCACCGTGTCCATGGAAGAATTGCGCCAGAAGCATAAGAACCCGCAGGTCTATCAGTTCTACTTTCACAAGGATCGCGGCCTGAACTCTGCCATGATGCAGCGCGCCAAAGAGGCTGGCGTCGAGGTCATGATGCTGACCGTCGACAGCATCACCGGCGGCAATCGCGAACGGGACCTGCGCACAGGCTTTTCAATCCCGTTTCGCCTGACTTTGGGCGGTATGATCCAATTCGCGATCAAGCCGATGTGGGGCATCAACTATGTCACGCATGAAAGGTTCCGCCTGCCGCAATTGGACGAACATGTGGATATGGGCGGCGGCGCCAGTTCGATCGGTGGCTACTTCACTGACATGTTGGACCCGTCGATGGACTGGGATGATGTGGCCGAGATGGTGCGTGAGTGGGATGGCCAGTTCTGCCTCAAAGGTATCATGACAGTCGAGGACGCACGCCGTGCGGCTGAGATCGGGTGTACCGGCATCATCCTGTCGAACCACGGCGGTCGCCAGTTGGACGGCTCGCGTACGCCGTTTGATCAGTTGGCCGAGATTGTGGATGCCGTCGGCGACAAGCTGGACGTGATGATGGACAGCGGAATTCAGCGCGGAACCCATGTGCTCAAGGCGTTGTCTTTGGGTGCCAAGGCGGTTGGGGTAGGGCGGCACTATCTGTATCCATTGGCTGCCGCTGGTCAGCCGGGCGTCGAACGGGCGCTGGGATTGATGCGGGCCGAGATCGAGCGCGACATGAAGCTGATGGGCGTAACGCGGATCGACCAACTGTCGCGCACCAACCTGCGCTTCCGGGACACAGCGACCAGTCCTGGCGATGCGCATCGGAACGCGGCATGATCAACGAAGCCCTCATAACCAAATTTCGCGCCATCGTCGGCGCCCGTAATGTGCTAAAAGGCGCACGCGCGACCGAGCGGTTCCGCCGCGGGTTCAGATCGGGTGAGGGCAAGGCACTCTGCGTCGTTCGACCCGGTGCTTTGCTGGAGCTGTGGAACGTTCTGCAGGCCTGCGTCGCCGCCGACAAGATCGTCATCATGCAGGCGTCCAATACTGGCCTGACCGAAGGGTCTACACCCAAAGGCGGTTACGACCGTGACGTTGTGCTGATTAATGTCAGTCGGATGAAAGCCCTGCACCTTTTGCAAGACGGTCAGCAGGTTCTAAGCCTGCCGGGCGCGTCTCTCTTTGAGTTGGAGAAGCAGCTAAGGCCACTGGGGCGAACACCGCATTCGGTAATCGGGTCCTCCAGCATTGGGGCCTCGATCGTGGGTGGGGTTTGCAACAATTCCGGCGGTTCCTTGTGCGAACGTGGTCCCAGTTATACAGAGCTTGCCCTTTTCGCCCAGATCACCGCGGATGGGACGCTGAAACTGGTGAACCATCTGGGACTAGATTTGGGCGACACTCCAGAGGAAATCCTGACCCGTGTTGAAGCCGGGGATTTCGACAAGGATGCCCCGACACCTCAGGGTCGCAATGCGTCGGACCCGGATTACACTGCGATCCTGCGCGATGTCGATGCGGACACGCCCTCGCGTTACAACAATGACGAACGGCTGTTGTACGAAGTGTCCGGCTGTGCGGGCAAACTGGCGGTATTCGCAGTGCGGCTTGATACCTTCCCGACCTATAAGCGTGAGCAGGTCTTTTACATCGGTACAAACGACCCTGCTGACCTTACCGACCTACGTCGCCACATCCTGACGCGTTTCGAAACTCTGCCTGTTTCGGCTGAATACGTGCATCGCGAGTGTTTCGATATCGCTGCGAAATACGGCAAGGACACTCTGGTTATGATCGACAAGCTGGGGACCGACCGGCTGCCGATGTTCTTTGCTATGAAGGGCGCGGTGGACTCGCGTCTGAACAAGTTTTCGTTGACCCGGGGTTTCACCGACAAGTTCATGCAGGTTGTTGCAAAGCTTTGGCCCGAGCATCTGCCGGAGTTCCTGTATGAGTATCGTGACAGATATGAACACCACCTCATCTTGAAAATGCATGACAGCGGTATCGAAGAGGCGGCGGTGTTTCTTCCTAAATTCTTTGGTTCCCGCAGTGCCGAATTTGTCACCTGCGCCCCGCGTGACGCCAAGATCGCCGGGTTGCATCGATTTGCTGCTGCGGGTGCCGCTGTGCGGTATGGCCATGTCCATTCCGACGAAGTCGAAGAGATACTGGCGCTGGATATCGCGCTGCGTCGCAATGATCGTGATTGGTTCGAAACGCTGCCGCCTGAGATCACCGATCAGTTGGTTGGCAGAGTTTATTACGGCCACTTGATGTGCCACGTGATGCACCAGGATTACATCGTCAAGAAGGGATGCGATCCAAGGGCGATCAAGACTGCTATGCTTAGGATCCTTGATGATCGCGGGGCCGAATATCCGGCCGAGCACAATGTCGGCCACCTCTACAAGGCCAAACCGGATCTGGCGGCGCATTACAGGCGCTGCGATCCAACTAATTCCTTTAACCCCGGTATCGGTAAAATGTCGAAGTTCCGGGATTACGCTGGTGACAAGTCCCGGTGACGGTGACCGCAATCGTGTGCCATCCTTTGTGTGTTGACCGTGAGTGGTTGCGTAAACACTCAGATAACCCTTTGTAAAGGAATTACTTTCAACATCAAATTTCAGGTAGTTTAATATTAAACTTTTCCTGAAACGCATAGCTGCTATTCCGCTCAGGCCTATCCGGTGGTAAAAAATTACGCTACGTAACACTGCAAGTTAGGTCAACGTCACTGACTAATTGGAGGGATCAGAGATGACACGAACTGCACTTGTAACCGGCGGTAGTCGGGGTATCGGCGAAGCGATTTCCAGAAAGTTGAAAGCTGAAGGTTATACTGTTGCCGCGACCTATGCCGGCAATGACGAAAAGGCGGCTGCTTTCACTACCGAGACCGGCATCAAAACCTACAAATGGAATGTCGCAGATTACGAAGCCTCGGCCGCTGGGATCGCACAGGTCGAGGCCGAGATTGGATCGATCGATATTGTGGTCGCCAACGCCGGGATTACCCGCGACGCGCCGTTCCACAAGATGACGCCCCAGCAGTGGAAAGATGTCATAGACACCAACCTGACCGGAGTGTTCAACACCATCCACCCAATCTGGCCCGGTATGCGCGAGCGTAAGTTCGGCCGTGTCATTGTCATCAGTTCTATCAACGGCCAGAAAGGCCAGTTTGCGCAAGCCAACTATGCCGCCACCAAGGCGGGTGATCTGGGAATCGTCAAATCTCTGGCACAGGAAGGCGCGCGTGCAGGCATTACCGCAAACGCCATCTGCCCCGGTTATATCGCCACTGAGATGGTCATGGCCGTGCCTGAAAAGGTCCGCGAGGCCATTATCGGTCAAATCCCGGCGGGACGGCTGGGCGAACCCGAGGAAATCGCCCGCTGTGTGGCCTTCTTGGCCTCGGATGACGCCGGGTTTGTCAACGGCTCAACGATTTCCGTCAACGGCGCACAATTCTTCGTCTGACACTCCACCGGACACAGTTTGAGAAAGGAACCTGCCCAATGAAAGACCTCGAACCCGATATCGACCCGGTAGAAAGTCAGGAATGGCAGGACGCCATTGAAGACGTGATTGAACGGGACGGTGCGAACCGTGCGCATTTCCTGTTGGACAAGGCCGTGCAGAAGGCCCGCGCCGCCGGGGCGACGCTGCCGTTTTCGGCTACGACGCCCTATCAGAATACCATCCCGGTCGATGATCAGTACGCCTTTCCCGGCGATCCTGAGATGGAGTGGCGGATCCGTACGATCAACCGCTGGAACGCCATGGCCACCGTGGTTCGGCGCAACAAAGTCAGCAGCGAATATGGCGGCCACATTGCCTCCTTTGCCTCATCAGCTGTTATGTATGACGTGGGCCTGAACCACTTCTGGCGATCGAAATCGGCGATCCACGGTGGCGACCTGGTGTTTTTTCAAGGCCATGTGATCCCCGGCATCTATGCCCGGTCCTTCATGGAAGGGCGCATCACTGAAGAGCAGCTGGAAAACTTCCGGTCCGAGGTCGATGGCGGCGGGCTGTCCAGCTATCCGCACCCGTGGTTGATGCCGGATTACTGGCAGTTCCCGACGGTCTCGATGGGCTTGGGCCCGCTGATGGCGATCTATCAGGCGCGGTTCATGAAATACATGCACAACCGGGGTCATATCGACATGGCCGACCGTAAAGTGTGGTGCTTCCTCGGCGACGGCGAGATGGACGAACCCGAAAGCCGGGGTGCAATTGACCTGGCCGTGCGAGAAGGCCTGGATAACCTGATCTTCGTGATCAACTGCAACCTGCAACGGCTCGACGGTCCGGTTCGCGGCAACGGCAAGATCGTGCAAGAACTTGAGGGCGACTTCCGCGGTGCGGGCTGGAACGTGATCAAGCTGCTTTGGGGTAAGGGCTGGGATCAGCTGCTGGAAAAAGACACCAGCGGGCGGTTGCGTCAGTTGATGGATGAAACCGTCGATGGCGACTACCAAACGTTCAAGTCGAAAGACGGCGCTTATATCCGCGAACATTTCTTTGGGAAATACCCGGAAACCGCTGCTTTGGTCGAAGACTGGACCGACGATCAGATCTGGGCATTGCGCCGGGGCGGACATGACCCAGAAAAAGTCTATACCGCATTCAAGCGCGCGACCGAGAACGAGGGCACGCCGACCTGCCTGCTGGTGAAAACCGTCAAGGGCTACGGCATGGGCTCGGCCGGTGAGGGGCAGAACACCACCCACCAGCAAAAGAAACTGGCCGAAGATCAGTTGCGTGCGTTCCGTGATCGGTTCCAGATCCCGGTCAGTGACGAAGACCTGCCCAACGCGCCGTTTGTGTCGTTGAACAATGCACAAAAGGCTTATCTGGCCGATCGACGCAAGGCTTTGGGTGGTGAGTTCCCCAAACGCGACAGCAGTGCACCAGCGCTGGAAATCCCCGAGCTTTCCAAGTTCGAAGCGCAACTGAAGGGCACCGGTGATCGTGAGATTTCGACCACAATGGCCTTTGTCCGCATCCTGACCACGCTGCTGCGTGACAAGGGAATGGGCAAGAACGTGGTGCCGATCGTGCCGGACGAAAGCCGGACCTTTGGGATGGAGGGGCTGTTCCGCTCGGTCGGGATCTACAACCCGTCGGGTCAGAATTATACCCCTGAAGATGCTGATCAGATGATGTTCTATAAGGAAACGACCAACGGTCAGGTCCTGCAGGAAGGCATCAACGAGGCTGGCGCCATGGCCGATTGGATTGCGGCAGCGACTGCGTATTCCAATCACGGCGTACCGATGATCCCGTTCTTCATCTACTACTCGATGTTTGGCTTCCAGCGCATCGGTGATCTGGCCTGGGCGGCTGGTGATAGTCGTGCGCGGGGTTTCATGCTGGGCGGTACAGCTGGTCGGACGACGCTGAACGGTGAAGGTCTTCAACACGAGGATGGCCACAGCCACATTCTTGCGGGCACTATTCCGAACTGCATCACCTACGATCCGACCTTCAGCTATGAGGTTGCGGTGATCATCCAGAACGGTCTGCAGCGCATGTATGGCGATCAGGAAGATATCTATTTCTACCTGACCCTGATGAACGAAAACTATACGCACCCCGATATGCCGATGGGCGCGGAAGAGGGGATCATCAAGGGGCTGTATCGGTTTCAGGAAACCAAGAAGCCGGGCAAGAAGCACGTCAACCTGATGGGCTCGGGTACAATTCTGGTGCAGGCGATGAAAGCGGCGGAATTGCTGAAGAAGGATTTCGGCGTGACGTCTGATATCTGGTCGGCCACCTCGTTCAACGAATTGGCCCGTGACGGACAGGATGCGGCACGCGCCAACCGTCTGGACCCGCTGGCAGAGGAACGTGTGCCTTACGTGACCGAACAGTTTTCAAAGGCCAAAGGTCCGATCATTGCAGCCACTGACTATATGAAGAACTACGCCGAGCAGATCCGCGCCTTTGTGCCGGGCCGCTATTCCGTGCTGGGCACGGATGGCTATGGCCGTTCGGACAGCCGGGTGAACTTGCGCCGGTTCTTTGAGGTCGACGCCAATCATATCGCAGCGGCGGCAATGGTCGATCTGTTTCGCGAAGGTGCGGTGACCAAGGCTGAGCTCGAGAAGGCGCTCAAGACATATGAAATCGACGGCGACAAGCCGAACCCCCGGTTGGTTTAAGGCCACGGGGCACGAGGAGACGTAGAAATGGCAATCGAAGTAACAGTCCCGGATATCGGGGATTTTGCGGATGTCCCGGTGATCGGCATCTTGGTCTCGGTCGGTGATACCGTCGCAGCCGAGGACCCCCTGATCGAATTGGAAAGCGACAAGGCCACGATGGAGGTTCCGTCCCCTGCCGCGGGTGTCGTCAAGGAAATCAAAGTGTCCGAGGGCGACAACGTTTCCGAAGGCGCGCTGATCCTGCTGCTGGAAGGCGAGGGGGCACCTACCGCCCCGGCCGAGGCCGCGCCCACGGTCGCACCGGCACCTGCGGCTGCCCCCGCACCAGCCACCCCGGCGGCGCCGGTGATGGACCAAGGGTTCGGCAAGGCCCATGCCTCGCCATCGGTGCGCGCCTTTGCCCGTCAGCTGGACATTGACCTGTCCAAGGTCAACGGCTCGGGCCGCAAGGGTCGTATCCTGCGCGAGGACGTCACCAAGTTCCTCAAATCCACGACTGCGGCCGCTCCGGCTGCTGCAGGTGCATCGGGTGGCATGGGTATCCCGCCGATCCCGGTTGTCGATTTCTCAAAGTTCGGCCCGGTCGAAGACGTGGAAATGCCTCGGATCAAAAAGCTGTCTGGCCCTGCGTTGCATCGGTCATGGCTCAACATCCCACATGTCACCCATAATGATGAGGCCGACATCACCGAGCTGGACAAATACCGCAAGGAAATGGACACGATGGCCAAGGAAGAAGGCTATCGCGTCACATTGCTGAGCTTTGTGGTCAAGGCCTCGGTCAATGCGCTGAAACAGCATTGGGAGTTCAACTCGTCGATCCACCCCGACGGCGACAAGCTGATCCGCAAATCTTACTACAATATAGGCTTTGCTGCAGACACGCCGAACGGCCTGGTTGTTCCGGTCATCAAAGATGCGGATCGTAAGGGCATTGTCGAGATCTCCAAGGATCTGATGGAGCTGTCGGGCAAGGCGCGTGCAGGTGAGCTGAAATCGAACGACATGCAGGGCGCGACGTTCACGATCTCGTCGCTGGGCGGTATCGGTGGCACCCATTTCACTCCGATCGTCAACGCGCCCGAGGTGGCCATTCTGGGCCTGACCCGGTCGAAGATGGCTCCGGTCTGGAATGGCGAAGAATTCGTGCCGCGCCTGATGCAGCCCTTGTCTCTCAGCTATGACCACCGTGCCGTTGATGGCGCCTTGGCCGCGCGCTTCTGTGTGACGCTCAAGACGCTGTTGGGTGACATGCGCAAGTTGATGTGGTGAGGAGAGATCAGATGGACGTCAAAGTACCCGATATCGGTGATTTCTCCGATGTGCCCGTGCTCAGCATTCTTGTCTCGGTTGGTGATACCGTCGCCGCCGAAGACCCGCTGATCGAACTGGAATCCGACAAGGCCACGATGGAGGTTCCGTCCCCCGCCGATGGCAAGGTCGTCTGGATTGCCGTTGCCGAAGGTGACAATGTCTCGGAAGGCGCGCTGATCCTGACACTGGAAACCGCCGACAGTGCAACACCCGAGGCCGCGCCAGCCGAGGCACCCGCCGCACCGCAGGCTGTGGCCGCCACCGGCACTGCAGCCGGGCAGGGCGACATACATGCCGAAGTGGTCGTGCTGGGTTCTGGCCCCGGTGGTTACACCGCAGCCTTCCGCGCCGCAGATCTGGGCAAAAAGGTTGTAATGATCGAGCGCAATCCGACGCTGGGCGGTGTCTGCCTGAACGTGGGCTGTATCCCTTCGAAGGCGTTGTTGCACGTGGCAAAGGTCATCACCGAGGCCGAAGAGATGGGCGCACATGGTGTCAGCTTTGGCAAGCCCAAGATTGACCTGGACGAATTGCGCGCCTTCAAAGACAGCGTTGTCGGCAAACTGACCGGCGGTTTGGACGGTTTGTCCAAGGGTCGCAAGGTTCAGATCGTGCGCGGCTACGGTCGCTTCTCGGGTCCGAACATGATTGAGGTCGTGGGCGATGACGGAATGACAACGGTTTCCTTTGACCAATGCATCATTGCGGCGGGATCTGAACCGGTTGAGCTGCCCTTTCTCCCCCATGATGACGACCGCGTGATCGACTCGACCGGTGCGCTGGAACTGGCGGATGTTCCAAAGCGGATGCTGGTTCTGGGCGGCGGTATCATCGGTCTGGAGATGGCTTGCGTTTATGACGCGCTGGGCTCGGACATCACCGTGGTCGAGTTGATGGATCAGATTATCCCTGGTGCGGACAAGGATATCGTTAAACCTCTGATGACCCGCATCAAGGGCCGGTACGAAAACATTTTCCTAAAGACCATGGTCACAGCGATTGAACCGTTGAAAAAGGGCCTCATGGTCACGTTCGAGGATGACAAGGGCGACAGCTTCACCGACACATTTGATAAGGTTCTGGTGGCTGTGGGACGCAAACCCAATGGCAAGCTGATCGACGCCGAAAAGGCCGGGGTCGCGGTGGATGAGCATGGGTTTATCGCCGTGGACAACCAATTGCGCACCGGCGTGCCGCATATCTTCGCCATCGGTGACTTGGTCGGCCAGCCGATGCTGGCGCACAAGGCCGTGCACGAAGGCAAGGTTGCAGCCGAGGTTGCCGCCGGTCACAAGCGGTTCTTCGACGCGAAACTGATCCCTTCGGTCGCCTATACCGACCCGGAAGTGGCTTGGTGCGGCCTGACTGAAACCGACGCCAAGGCTAAAGGGATCAAGGTCGAAAAAGGCGTGTTCCCGTGGGCCGCGTCGGGCAAATCTCTGTCCAATGGCCGATCCGAAGGCATCACCAAGCTGCTGTTCGATCCACAGGATCAGCGCATCGTTGGTGCCTGCATCGTCGGTACCAACGCCGGTGATCTGATCTCCGAGACTGCTCTGGCCATCGAAATGGGGGCGGACGCGGTCGATCTTGGTCACACGATCCACCCCCACCCGACGCTGAGCGAGACAGTGAACTTCGCGGCCGAGATGTTCGAGGGCACGATCACCGATCTCATCCCACCCAAGAAACGCAGCTAGGATCATGGCGATGAAGATAGGCACACCGAGAGAGAATTTTGACGGTGAAAACCGTGTTGCGATGACGCCAGAGTCTGCGTTGCAGCTTCAGAAGTTGGGCTATGAGTGTCTGATTGAGAAGGGTGCTGGTGCTGCGGCCGGGTTTTCGGATGCGTCGTATGAGGCAGCGGGGGTTGAGGTCGTCAAGACGGCTGCGTCGCTGTGGAAGCAGGCCGACATTGTTGCCAAGGTGCGTCAGCCGAACGAGGCTGAGCTGAAGCGTCTGACCAAGGGTAAGACGTTGATTTCCTTCTTCAACCCTGCGGGGAATGAAGGGGGGATGGAAGCGGCCAAGGCCAAGGGTGCCAATGTCATCGCCATGGAAATGGTGCCGCGGATCAGCCGCGCGCAGAAGATGGATGCGCTGTCGTCGATGGCCAATATCGCCGGTTACCGCGCGGTGATCGAGGCGGGCAACAACTTTGGCCGCTTTTTCACCGGTCAGGTGACGGCTGCCGGTAAGGTTCCGCCTGCGAAGGTACTGATCGTTGGGGCCGGTGTGGCTGGTCTGGCGGCCATCGGCACCTCGACCTCGCTGGGCGCGATTACCTACGCGTTCGACGTGCGCCCCGAAGTGGCCGAACAGGTCGAATCGATGGGGGCCGAGTTCGTCTATCTGGATTTCAGTGAGGATCAGCAGGACGGTGCCGCCACCGGCGGTTATGCCAGTGTTCAATCCGAGGAATTCCGCGAGGCGCAGCTGGCCAAGTTCCGCGAACTGGCACCCGAGATAGACATCGTGATCACCACCGCGCTGATCCCCAACCGCGAAGCGCCCGAGCTTTGGACCAAGGATATGGTCGAGGCGATGAAGCCGGGTTCGGTCATCGTTGACCTTGCGGCGGAAAAGGGCGGCAACTGCAAGCTGACCGTGGCGGATGAGAAGATCGTGACCGACAATGGCGTGACCATCATCGGCTATACCGACTTCCCCAGCCGGATGGCGGCGCAATCCTCGTCTTTGTACGCGACCAATATCCGTCACATGATGACCGACCTGACGCCTGAAAAGGACGGTCAGATCAATCACGACATGGAAGATGACGTGATCCGCGGTGCGACTGTGACATTTGAAGGCGACATCACCTTCCCGCCACCGCCGCCCAAAGTGCAGGCGATCGCGGCGCAGAAGAAACCGGAAGTCAAGGAACTGACCCCGGAAGAGAAAAAGGCGCAGGAGGTTGCGGCCTTCAAGGCGCAGACCAAACAGCAGTTCACTCTGCTGGGGGTTGGTGGCGCGCTGATGCTGTTGGTGGGGCTGATCGCTCCGGCCAGCTTCATGCAGCACTTCATCGTCTTTGTGCTGGCCATTTTTGTGGGCTTCCAGGTGATCTGGGGCGTCGCGCACAGCCTGCACACACCGCTGATGGCGATCACCAACGCGATCTCGTCGATCATCATCGTTGGGGCTGTGATGCAGATCGGATCGGGGTCGATCCTGGTCATTCTGCTGGCGGCGCTGTCCATCTTCATGGCCGGGATCAACATCTTCGGCGGCTTCCTCGTAACCCGGCGCATGCTCGCCATGTTCCAGAAATCTTAAGGAGGCCGGGCACATGGAATTTGGCTTCACTACTGCCGCCTACGTTGTTGCGGCTGTTCTGTTCATCCTTTCGCTCGGCGGCCTGTCGAACCAGGAAAGCGCCAAGCGCGCGGTCTGGTATGGCATCGTCGGTATGGCGCTGGCGGTCTTCGCCACGCTGGTTGGTCCCGGTTCGGGTCTGTGGCTGCTGTCGCTGCTGCTGATCGCGGGCGGTGGTCTGATCGGTCAATACGTTGCACAGCGCGTGCAGATGACCGAGATGCCGCAGCTGGTGGCCGCGATGCACTCGCTGGTTGGTCTGGCAGCGGTGTTCGTCGGATACAACGCGCATTTTGAAGTTCTGAACGTCGCCGAGGTGATGGCGGTCTCGGATGCATCGAAAGAAGTTCTGTACACGGGCCTCGGAGGGTTTGCCAAACTGATCGCCAAGAAAACCCCGGCGGAATTGTCGATCCTGCATGTCGAACTGTTCCTGGGCGTCTTCATCGGTGCGATCACCTTTACCGGGTCGGTCGTGGCTTATGGCAAGCTGGCGGGCAAGGTGACGTCTGCGGCGACCAAGCTGCCCGGCGGCCATGCGCTGAACGCGGCGGCGGCGGGATTGTCGCTGATCTGCCTGATCTGGTACACCGCATCGGGCGGCTTCTTCCCGCTGTTCCTGATGACGCTGGCGGCGCTGTTCATCGGCTATCACCTGATCATGGGCATCGGCGGTGCCGACATGCCGGTGGTTGTGTCGATGCTGAACAGCTACTCGGGCTGGGCCGCTGCGGCGATCGGCTTCAGCCTCGGTAACGACCTGCTGATCGTGGTTGGTGCGCTGGTGGGCTCGTCGGGTGCAATCCTGTCCTACATCATGTGCAAGGCGATGAACCGTCATTTTGTCAGCGTGATCCTGGGCGGCTTTGGTGGCCCACAAGGTGAACAGATGGCGGTTGAGGGCGAGCAGATCGCCATCGAAGCCGACGGTGTGGCCGCAGCGCTGAACGATGCTGACAGCGTGGTGATCATCCCCGGCTACGGCATGGCGGTGGCGCAGGCACAGCAATCGGTGTCCGAACTGGTCCGCAAGCTGCGGGCGCAGGGCAAGAATGTGCGCTTTGCGATCCACCCGGTCGCGGGCCGTCTGCCTGGCCACATGAACGTGCTGCTGGCCGAGGCGAAGGTGCCATACGACATCGTGCTGGAAATGGACGAGATCAACGACGACTTCCCCGAAACGGATGTGGCCATCGTTATCGGCTCGAACGACATCGTGAACCCTGCGGCGCAGGAAGACCCCAACAGCCCCATCGCCGGCATGCCGGTTCTGGAATGCTGGAAGGCCAAGCAGGTCTTCGTGTCCAAACGCGGCCAAGGCACCGGGTACTCGGGCATCGAAAACCCGCTGTTCTTCAAAGAAAACACCCGCATGTTCTATGGCGATGCAAAGGCAAGCCTCGACAAACTACTGCCTATGATCGAATAAGCCGGGTTGGTTTGATCCAAGTTGCCTTGCGACCTGTAAAATCCGGCGCGTTCTTTGGAGCGGCAGATTGAGATTTGAAGCCGGTCTGTTCTGAACGTTGTCGGCGCGCGCCCGGCGATTCGGGGCATCCCGCCCTGGCTCTGGCGCCAGGGACCTATGTGCAGGTCAAGGCAAGCGGTTGATTCCAAATCATTCTGTGAAGATTTTCTGCATTGCAGCAAGAAAATTCTTGCAATGCTGCAATGCGGCATCCATATTGTCGTCAAGCTGATGAAAACCGGGGTGGGCCCGGTTCGGCAAAAGGATTTTAGACATGGCAAAGACGCAAGACTTCACCGCGACCCTGAAAGACGTTATGGGCGCGTTCCCCGTTGACACCACCGCTCTGGAAGGTGCTTTCAAATCGACCGCGACGCTGAACGAAAAGCTGTCGGGTGTTGCGCTGGAAGCGGCTGAAAAGTCGGCTGAGATTTCGAGTAAATGGACCAAGGACACCCTGGCCAAGCTGACCGAGATGTCGAAAGCCAAGGCAGAGCCTGCAGACTACGCCAAAGCGGCCACCGACTTCGCCAGCGCATCGGCTGAAGTTGCAGCTGAAAACATGGCAGCCTTCGCAGAGATCGCAAAAAAAGTTCAGTCCGAAACCGTTGAGCTGCTGATGGCAGCTGGCAAAGACGTAGCCGAAGACACAACCGCGGCCGTTAAAAAAGCCACCAACGACGTGACCGCAGCTGCCAAGAAGGCAACTGCTGCCAAGTAAGCAAACGCCGCGAGGCGCACCCACTCCTCCCAATCGGTGCTATCGCGCAGGGCAGGTCGAAAGACCTGCCCTTTCTTTTTGTGCTGCGCTCGCATAGTCTTTGCTGCAATGCATCATCCTTGGGGAGGGTAAACGGTGTCGGAACAAGAAAAACCACTGTTGATCAAACGTTACGCCAGCCGTCGGCTGTATAACACCGAGACCAGTGACTACGTCACGCTTGAAGACATCGCGTCGTTTATTCGGGACGGGCGCGAAGTAAAGATCATAGACCTGAAGTCAGGTGATGATCTGACGCGGCAATATCTGCTGCAAATCATTGCTGAACACGAAAGCCGCGGCGAAAATGTGCTGCCGGTCAATGTGCTGAACGATCTTGTGCGCAGCTACATGCTGCCGGGTGGCGGTGTGATGCCGCAATTCCTGCAAAGCTCATTCGAGATGCTGCGGGAAAACCAGAGCAAGATGATGGAAAACATGAGTGCGATGAATCCGATGTCTCAGATGCCGGGATTCGATGCAATGCAGGCGCAGCAGCAAGCATTCCTGAAAGCCATGACTGGTGGTCTGTCCGGCGGATGGTCCGGCCCGGACAAAGACGATGACGCCAAATCCGAGCCCAAGGAAGATTTGGACGACATCAAAAAACAGTTGGCGGAACTGCAGCAAAAGCTGTCCAAGCTTAACTGACGCGGCCCCAAATGCGCTGGTTGATCCTGAGTATCACGCTACTTTGGTTTCAACCCGCGTTGTCGCAAGGTGTTTTCTCGGACCAGTGGACCCAAGTTTGTACATTGGGAACACGGGCCGAAGCCGGATGTGACGCGATTCGTGCACGCGAAATTCTTGCGGCCGATCAGCCCCCGTGGCGCGCGATTGGACGTGTTAATTTTGCTAGTCGGGATCAGAAGTCTCATTGCACCGGGGTTCTTGTTTCGGACAATCTTGTCCTGACCGCCGCGCATTGCCTGTACAACACACCGCGTCAGCGGTGGATTCCACCTTCAAGCATCCGTTTTGCCGCCGGTTATCAGCGCGGAGAAGCCGCTGCGGTTTCAGGCGTGAAAGGGTATCGGCTCCATCCTGAACAGCGCGTTGAAGGCCGGTTTGATGACAGAGCAGACCTGGATTGGGCGGTTCTGGAACTCAGCGCGCCGATTGGGCAGCAGGTCGGTTATCTACCCCTGGCGGATGATAGCGCGACCGCAACATTTGTTGCGGGGTATCCCGGTATCCGGCCCCATGTGCTGAGCAAAACAAAGACCTGCCAGCCGCGCCGCCATTCAAGCGGAGTTCTGTTGGCGACATGTCCGGTCATGATGGGGGATTCCGGCGCGCCTTTGTTGGTCGAGACGGACACTGGTTTGCAGGTTGTCGGAATCCTATCCCGCGTGGCTGCAACCCCCAAGGGGATCACAGCACTGTTTCTGCCGGTCGATCTTTTTGACTTTGGATATTAGTCGTCGTCAGGTTCCGTAGACAGGAACCGGTCCCGTAACCTCACCCACAGACGCCAGCAGGATATCCGAAATCACATCCAGGTCTTCGCGCGTCAGGCGCACAGGCAGTCGGACATCGCAGGCCTTCATAAGCATTGCGCGGGTTTGCGGTAGCTCGAACTTTTCCGGCAGGAATTGCCAGTTCCAGAATGCGCGGGCGTTGTCCTGGCTCAGACCAAAGACCTGAACTTTGACGCCACGCGCCTCAGTCGCCGCAGCGAAGGCGCGGATATCGTTGTCGTCCATGCCCACCAGGTTGAACTGTATGGAATCCGGTGCCCGGCGTTCGGGCTCCAGAGGGGCAGGGACGTCGATATGGGGCGATGTATTCAGCCGGTCTGCAACATAGTCGTGGTTGGACAGGCCATCACGCACACGACGCGCAAGTTCCGGGATTTGTGGCCGGATCACTGCAGCGCTGAGATTGCTCATCCGCAAGTTATAGAGTGGCAATTGGTTCTGCCAGCGGGCAAATGCCTGCTCCAACTCGGGCGAGTTTTCGCCTTGCGGTCCCTTGTGCTTCTTCCAGTTATGTTCATACGCGCCCGACATGATCACGGCTTGCGCCACCAGATCGGCGTCGTCGGTGATCAGAATACCGCCTTCGCCTGCGTTAATCATCTTGTAGGACTGGAACGAGAAACAGCCGATCTTGCCGATCGTGCCAATATTGCGCCCGTGCCAGGTTGTGCCTAGCGAGTGTGCCGCGTCCTCGATCACAGGGATGTCGCGTGCGTCACACAGCGCCATGATGGCATCCATGTCCGAGGTGTGGCCGCGCATATGGCTGATGATCACGGCCTGAACTTCGTCCAGCTTGGCTTCGAAATCCGCCATGTCTATGCGATAATTCGCACCCACTTCGCATAGAACCGGGATGCAGTCGGCGTGAACGACCGATGACGGAACGGCGGCGAAGGTGAAGCCGGGGATCAATACCCGCGCATCCCGCGGTAGGCCGAGCGCTTTGAGGGACAGGAACAGAGCGGCCGAGCAGGACGAAACGGCCAGTGCGTATTTACTGCCGAGCAACTGGGCAAACTCGGCCTCAAGCAAGGCAACCGGCGCGTCTTGCGGCGCGGTATAGCGAAACAGATCGCCTGACTGCATCAGGGCGTCGATGGCTTCTTTTGCTGCTGGGGGGATGGGTTCGGCGGCATGAACGTTTGGTGGAAGCGTCATATTTGATTTTCCCAAATTCTATCTTTGGGAAAGATAAAGCTAAACAAAATGCAATCCAAGCCTTCATTCGCCCCTAAGGCGAAATTTCACCGATCTGTCAAAATTCCCAAGTGTTAGAACCCCAACCGGTCCCTTAACGCGAACCATGTCATCGCAAGCACCAACAGCGGGCTGCGCAGGGCTGGTCCTCCGGGAAAGGGAAGGGCAGGGACGCGGGCCATTGTGTCGAACCCTTCGGCTTGTCCCTGGATGGCCAGCGCCATCAGTTGACCCGCATGCGTGGCCGTGCCGACCCCGTGCCCGGAATAACCCGAGGCGGACAGGATATTGGGCGCAATCCGCGCCAGATACGGCATTCGGCGCATTGTGATGGCCAGAGTGCCGCCCCAAGCGTAGTCGATCTTTACATCTTGTAAGTGCGGAAAGATCTCGGTCATGGGTTTGCGAACGGTCGCGGCGATGTCGCTGGGAAAACGGTAACCGTAGCTCTCCCCTCCACCAAACAGCAGACGACCATCGGCGCTGAGGCGGAAGTAATTCACAACGAACTTGGTGTCGGCCACGGCGACGTCTTTTGTCAGGACGCGGGCGGCATCTGCGCCCAAAGGCTCGGTCGCGGCGATGAAGTTGTTGATAGGCATGACCTTGGTGGCCACCTTACGGTTCAGATCGCCGAGATATCCGTTGCAGGCCAGAATGACGTGGTTTGCCGTCACATTGCCTTGCGCGGATTTCACAACGGCTGGTGTGGCTTCTTCGACGCCCAGAACCTCGGTGCCTTCACAGATGCGTACGCCGGCTTTGTCCGCCGCCTGAGCCAGCCCCAACGCAAAATTCAGCGGGTGCAGATGCGCCGCGCCCATATCCAGATAGCCGCCCCGATAAGAGGGCGAAGGACACAATGCCTGACCTGCGCCTTCGTCCAGAACCTCCATCTGGTCATAACCATAGCGGTCGGACAGATGTGCCGCGTGATCATGAAGCTCTTGCTGCTCACCTTGGCTGAGTCCAAGAACGGCCACGCCAGGTTTCAGATCACAGTCGATCTGGTGTTTCGTGATCAGGGATTTGACCAGATCTTTTGCATCTTCGGCCAGATCCCACAGCTTGGCGGCGTCATCATCGCCGACCAGTCGCTCGAGATCTTCCTGATCCATACGCTGCGCACTGCCCAACTGACCGCCATTGCGGCCTGATGCCCCAAAGCCAACGCGGTGCGCCTCAAGCAGGACAACGTCGAACCCTGCTTCTGCCATATGCAACGCGGCGGACAGGCCGGTGTACCCGCCGCCCACGATGCAAACATCAGCCTTCACATCGCCGGACAGCGCGGGGAATCGATCCACCGGATTGGCCGTCGCAGCGTACCAGCTGGCCGGGTACTCGGCCTTGCGGTCGTTGGAATAAAGCAGATTCATCGGGAGCCTCAGACATTCATCAGCAGATGTTCGCGCTCCCACGGAGAGATGACCTGCAGGAACTCCTCGTACTCGGCCCGTTTGACGATGCCATAGACGCGGGCGAACTCAGGGCCCAGAACTTCGTGCAAGGCAGTGGCCTCATCAAACAGGTCCAATGCGTTGCCCATCACTTGCGGGATGTCACCTTCGCCCTCATAGGCATCACCATAGAATTGGCGGCGCGGGCGTTCTTGCCGGGTCAGGCCCAGATAACCACAGGCCAGGGACAGCGCGATGCCCAGATAAGGGTTGCAATCCATCCCTGCGATCCGGTTTTCGACGCGGCGTGCCTCGGGGCCGGACAGGGGCACGCGAATGCCGGTGGTACGGTTGTCGCGCGCCCATTCCAGATTGATCGGTGCGGCGTGATCTTTCACATAACGGCGGTAGGAATTAACGTATGGGGCCATCACGGCCAGGCCAGCTGGCAGGTGGTTCTGCAGCCCGGCGATGAAATTGTAGAACGCATCCGTTTCACCGCCCTGTGGACCGGAAAAGATGTTCTGGCCTGTTTCCATGTCTATAATCGAGTGGTGGATGTGCATCGCCGAGCCCGGCTCATCCTCGATCGGTTTTGCCATGAACGTGGCAAAGCAGTTGTGGCGCAGCGCGGCCTCGCGGATCAGACGTTTGAAGTAGAACACTTCGTCGGCCAGTTTGACCGGGTCGCCATGGCGCAGGTTAATCTCTAGCTGACCCGCGCCACCTTCCTGCGTGATGCCGTCGATCTCGAACCCTTGATGCTCGGCGAAATCATAGATGTCGTCGATTACAGGTCCGAACTCGTCCACCGCGGTCATCGAATAGGCCTGCCGCGCGGCTGCCGGACGGCCCGAACGGCCCATCATGGGTTTGATCCCATGCGCCGGGTCGACATTGGGGGCGACCAGAAAGAACTCCATTTCGGGCGCGACGATCGGGTCCCAGCCTTTGTCGTGATACAGCTGCACAACACGCTTCAATACGTTACGCGGGCTGAAGGGGATCGGCTCACCATCCCGGTCGTAGGCGTCGTGAATAACCTGCAATGTCCAGTCACCCGTCCACGGCGCGGCAGATACGGTAGAGAAATCAGGTTTCAGGATCATATCCCGTTCGATAAACCCGTCCTCACCCGCTGCTTCGCCCCAATCGCCGGTGATGGTTTGGTAAAAGATGCTGTCGGGCAGGTGGAAATAAGTCTGCCGCGCGAATTTGCTGGCAGGTACGGCCTTGCCGCGTGCGATGCCCGGCAGGTCCGAGATGATGCATTCGACCTCATCCAGCCGGTGGCCGGAGATATAGGTTTTTGCTGCTTCTGGCAGCTGGTCTGTCCAGTTGGCCATCAGGCCCTCTCTTTCTTCAGAAATTCTGCCATGTGCCGTCCGATGGTCGCGTTGTCGTCGGGGCCGGGCAGCCGGTTAGCGGCAGCTTCCATCAACGGGTCGGGAACCACACCCTTGCCGCGCGTTTCCATCAAGCCCTGGATAAAGGCATCGCCGTATTCCGGGTGGGCCTGCACGGTCCAGATGTTGTCGCCATAACTTACCATCGCATTGCGGCAAAAGTCGTTGGTGCCGATCACACGCGCGCCTTCGGGCAGCTCAACCACCTGATCCTGATGC
>NZ_FREZ01000007.1 GCF_900143525.1 Ruegeria sp. Alg231-54
AGTCTACGCCGTTGATCGGGGCCTCAGTGGTTTCCATGAACTTCAGGTCGCGGGCGGCAGGGCACAGATCCCCAACCACGTTTTCCGCCGCAGGGCCTTGCACCGCCACCAGCGCGCGGACAAAGATCTCGACCACTTCGACGCGGTCAAGGCGGTCACGCATATGCGGAATGTCCTGATGACGCAGCGCTGCATTCACCACCACGAAATAGTAATCCCCCGCATTCGACACGATCAAATCGTCCATGATCCCGCCATCCGCGTTGGTAAAGAAACCGTACCGCGCCTTGCCCGGCTTCAGGGTCGCGTAGGCCTGCGGGCACAGAGCTTCCAGCTTCTCACCCACATTCTCACCGCGCAGGATCACCTGGCCCATATGAGACACATCAAACAACGCCGCCTTCTCACGACACTGCTTATGTTCCCCCATAATCCCCAAAGGATACTGAACAGGCATCTCCCACCCAGCAAAATCAACCAACTTACCTCCCAACTCAACGTGCAAAGAATGCAATGGGGTGCGTTTTAAATCAGTCATATCTCTAGCCTTTCGATCAGCGAGACTGGTCACGAACGACCATGACGGTGCAATGCGCGTTGCGCACGACACGGGCCAGGTTTGGGCCAATCTCATAATTCGGGAAATCGCCTTTGGTTGACGCCATGACGATCAGATCAAAGCCGTCCTTGTAGGCCAGCTTCAGGATTTCGCGGTAGACGCTGCCTTCTTCGACATGCACTTGCACGTCAGAGGCGTTGCCGTGATCCAGTATGGCCTGAACCGCATTGCGCACGTGGTCTTTGGCACCAGCGCCGTAGTTGGCAGGCAGGTTCGGCAATTGGATGATCTCGGGGATGACGGCAACCGCATGCAGTTCGGCACCGTAGAACTTCGCCTGTTCCAGTGCGACCGGCAGGGCCAGTTTCCACGAGCGGTCGTCGGTATGGTCAATAGGCAGCAGGATTTTCGTGGCCATCACGTCTCTCCTCGAGATATGGAATTCTATTTCAAAGGCGGGGGGCCGGAATGGCCCCCCGTATTCTTCAGGGCCGGATTATTCGGCAGGCGTGCCGCCCGGCTCTTCGGATTTGCCGCCCGAGGCAAAGAACTCTTTCGTCAGTTTGAAGACGATCGGGCTCAGCAGGGCCAGGGCGATCAGGTTCGGAATGGCCATCATGGCGTTCAGCGTATCCGCCAGCAGCCAGACAAAGCCCAGATCCGCGGTTGCGCCGAAGTAGATCGCGACAATCCACAGAACGCGGTACGGCATCAGGGATTTAACACCCAGAAGGAACTCGACGCATTTTTCGCCGTAGAACGACCAGCCGAGGATGGTTGTGAAGGCGAAGATCGACAGAGCGATTGCGATCAGAGCACCGCCACCCGGCAGCGACGTGGCGAATGCCAGCGAGGTCAAGGCCGCACCGGATTCACCGGAGGTCCATGCACCTGTGGAGATGATCGCCAGACCGGTGATCGAGCACACGATGATGGTGTCGATGAACGTACCCAGCATCGCGATCAGGCCCTGGTTGACCGGACCTTTGGTCTCGGCTGCCGCGTGAGCAATCGGAGCCGAACCCAGACCGGCTTCGTTCGAGAACACACCACGTGCCACACCAAAACGGATGGCGGCCCAAACGGCTGCACCTGCAAAGCCACCTTCGGCGGCGGACGGCGTGAAGGCGTAGGTGAAGACCAGTGACAGCGCGTTGCCGATCTCGCCGATATTGATGATCAGAACCAAAAGGCCTGCAACAATATATGCAATTGCCATGGCCGGAACCAGTTTACCAGCAACCGCACCGATGCGGGTGATGCCGCCCAGAATAACGGCTGCGGTCAGGACCATTAGAACAACGCCGGTGACCGAAGTGTTCACGCCGAAGTTCGATTCCAGAACCTGCGCCACGCCGTTGGCCTGAACGCCGTTGCCGATGCCAAAGGCTGCAACTGCGCCGAACAGGGCAAATGCAACGCCCAGCCAGGCCCATTTCGCGCCGAGGCCGTTTTTGATGTAGTACATCGGGCCGCCGACAAAATTGCCCAGCTCGTCTTTTTCACGGTATTTAACCGCGAGAACGGCTTCGGCATATTTGGTGGCCATGCCCACCAGGGCGGTCATCCACATCCAGAACAAAGCGCCCGGACCGCCCAGGAAGACAGCAGTGGCCACACCGGCGATGTTGCCGGTACCAATGGTTGCCGACAGCGACGTCATCAGCGCGTTGAACGGGCTGATCTGACCATCACCTTGGCCTTCGCGGCCAGCAAACAGCAGCTTGAAGCCGGTGCCGATTTTCAGGATCGGCATGAATTTCAGCCCGACCTGCAGGAAGAAGCCGACGCCAAGGATGAGGACCAGCATCAGCGGCCCCCATACGACGCCATTGATGGCTCCTACGATTGAATTTAACGCTTCCATGGTTTCCCTCCCATTTGCGTTTGGTTTATGCCCCGTTGGCGATTGCCCGCTGGCGGGCCTGCTTGAGGGCGGCAAAATCTTCGTCGGCGTGGAACGAGGAACGTGTCAGCGGTGTCGCCGACACATGCAAAAAGCCCTTGGACCTTGCGATCTGTTCCAGTTGGGCGAACTCCTCCGGTGACCAGAACCGGTCAATTGGATGGTGTTTTGGGGTCGGCTGCAGGTATTGACCCACGGTCAGGAAATCGACCTGAGCCGCGCGCAGATCGTCCATGACCTGACGCACGTCATTCAGGCTCTCGCCCAGGCCCACCATCAAGCCGGACTTCGTAAAGATTTCTGGGTTTGCGCGCTTGGCATCATCCAGAAGTCGCAGTGAAGTATAGTAGCGTGCGCCGGGGCGAACGGTCGGGTACAGGTGCGGAACGCTTTCCAGATTGTGGTTGAACACGTCCGGGGCAGCATCGAACACCAGATCCGCCGCATCGCCTTTGCCCAGAAAATCGGGGGTCAGCACCTCGACCGTGGTGCCGGGGTTCTGATGGCGCACGGCACGGATGGTTTGGGCGATATGCTCGGCTCCACCGTCTGCCAGATCATCGCGGTCGACCGAGGTGATCACCACGTGGCGCAAGCCTAATTTCTTAACCGCTGCAGCAACCCGGCCCGGCTCGAACAGGTCCAGTGCATCGGGGCGTCCTGTTGAGACGTTGCAGAAAGAACAGCCGCGGGTGCAGACCTCGCCCATGATCATCATGGTGGCGTGGCGCTTGGACCAGCATTCGCCGATGTTGGGGCATGCAGCCTCTTCACAAACCGTCGTCAGATTGTGGTCGCGCATCAGGCGGCGGGTCTCGTAATATTCGGGGCCGTCGACCTTTTTCTTGCGAATCCACTTGGGCTTTCGCGGGATGACGCTGTCAGCCTTTTTGGCTTTTTCCGGATGGCGGGTGCGAAGCTGGATGGTCATCTGGCTGTTCCCTCTCAGGCGTGGATTGCGCGGCCCATGGCGTCCAGGCAGGCTTCCTTGACGGCCTCGCCCATTGCCGGATGCGCATGACAGGTTGAGGCGACCTCGCCGACGGTCGCACCCTTGGTCATGGCCAGAACCAGCTCGGCGATTAAGTCACCGCCATGTGCGCCGCAGATATGCGCGCCCAGGATTTTGCCATTTGGGTCGGCCAGTACTTTGACTGCTCCGTCTGTCTCGCCAGTTGAACGCGCGCGTGAGTTGGCCATGAAGGCAAACTTGCCAACCGAGTATTCGGTGCCAGCCTCTTTCAGTGCTTCCTCAGTCAAACCGACCGAGGCGACTTCGGGGTCAGAATACACAACGCCCGGAACGGTGTTGTAATCCACATGACCGGCTTCACCGGCCAGCATTTCGACACAGGCGACGCCGTCTTCTTCGGCCTTGTGGGCAAGCATCGGGCCGGGGACACAGTCGCCAATCGCATAGATGCCGGGAACCGAGGTGCGGAACGACGTGTCCACCTGAATGAAGCCGCGCGGGTCAAGGGCTATCCCCAGATCTTCCAACCCAAGCCCGCGCGATACGGGGCGGCGTCCGACGGCGATCAGAACCTTGTCGGCTTCGATCACCTCTTCCTTGTCTTTGCCGACCCGGTCCAATGTCAGCGTCAGCCCAACGTTGGTTTTGTCGATAGTTTTCAGTGCGCGCCCCAGCTGAAACTTCAGGCCACGCTTTGACAGGGCGCGCTGTGCGAGTTTTGCTATCTCGCCGTCGATTCCGGGCAGAATGCGGTCAAGATACTCAACAACCGTGACCTTCGCGCCCAATCGGGACCAGACCTGTCCAAGTTCCAGGCCGATCACGCCAGCACCGACGACCACCAGATGTTCGGGAACAGCATCCAGCGCGATCGCTCCGGTCGAGCTTAGGATATCCTGCTCGTCAATCTCGATCCCGTTTAGCGGGGTTGGCTCGGAACCGGTGGCGATCAGGATGTTTTTGGCTTCATAAACATCGTCGCCAACTTTGACCTGCCCGTCAGAGGGGATACTGGCCCAGCCCTCAACCAGATCGACGCCGTTTTTCTTGAACAGAAACGCAATGCCCTTGGTCAGATCGCCGACGATCTTGTCCTTGCGACCCATCATCGAGCTCAGGTCGATTCTGGCCCCCTCGACAGCAATGCCATGGGAGGAGAGATGTGCAAGCTCGGCATACTTAGCCGAGGAGGTCAGCAACGCTTTGGAGGGTATGCACCCCACATTCAGACAGGTTCCGCCAAGCGAACCGCGGCCTTCAACGCAGGCGACTTTCATGCCCAGTTGTGCTGCGCGGATTGCTGCAACATATCCGCCGGGTCCGCCCCCGATGACGATTAGGTCGTAGATACTCATTGAACGGTCTTTCAGTAGATCGGGTGGCTGGCGCAGAGTGCGCGGACTTTTTCGCGGGTTTCGGCTTCGATCTTCGCGTCGCCCTCGGGGGATTGGGCCAAGGCCTCGAGCACGTCGCCGATCAGGTGACCGATCTGTTTGAACTCTTCCGGTCCAAACCCGCGGCTGCAGCCTGCTGCGGTACCCAGCCGGATACCGCTGGTCACGGTAGGTTTTTGCGGATCGCCCGGCACGCTGTTCTTGTTGCAGGTGAAACCGGCACGCTCCAGCGCGGCTTCTGCGTCTTTGCCGGTCACGCCCAGCGGGCGCAGATCGACCAGCATCAGGTGGTTTTCCGTGCCGCCCGAAACGATGTCACATCCACGCGCCATCATGACGTTTGCCAGCGCCGATGCGCTATCCACAACGCGTTGCATGTAGTCCTTGAATTCGGGCTTTAGCGCCTCGCCAAACGCGACAGCCTTACCGGCAATCACATGCATCAGGGGGCCGCCCTGAAGGCCGGGGAATACGGCCGAATTCATCTTTTTCGCCAGCGCCTCGTCATTCGTCAGAATGATCCCGCCGCGCGGACCGCGCAGGGTTTTGTGTGTGGTCGAGGTAACCACATGCGCGTGGCCGATAGGCGAGGGGTGCAGCCCGGTTGCGACCAGACCGGCGATATGTGCCATATCCGCCAGCAGCCAAGCGCCGACCTCATCCGCAATGGCGCGGAAGCGGGCGAAATCGATCTTTTGCGAATAGGCGGATGCGCCAGCGATGATCAGTTGCGGCTTTTCGGCTTTCGCCAGTTCTTCGACCTGATCATAGTCAATCAGACCGGCATCGGTCAGGCCGTACTGAACCGGGCGGAACCACTTGCCGGATTGTGCTGGTTTGGCACCGTGCGTCAGGTGGCCACCCGCATCCAGTGACATGCCCAGGATCGTGTCGCCGGGGCTGAGCAGGGCCAATTTAACGGCGCCGTTTGCCTGCGCGCCCGAATGCGGCTGCACGTTGGCGTATTCGCAGCCGAACAACTGTTTCAGACGGTCGATGGCCTCGGATTCAACTTCGTCTACAAATTCGCAGCCGCCATAGTAGCGACGGCCAGGGTACCCTTCGGCGTATTTGTTGGTCAGGACTGACCCCTGCGCGTCGATCACAGCTTGCGACACAATGTTCTCGGATGCGATCAGTTCGATCTGTTCAGCCTGACGTTTGCCTTCTCGCGCAATTGACGCGGCGACAACCGGATCTGCTTCGGTAAGCGACGTTTTGAACATGGTTTCCTCCTCAGGCACCGAATCCTCAGTACGAAATTTTGTTTCCTATAGTGGAATTCGTGCAGCTAAAGCAACATATATCTCACATTTGTGAAGTTGTGTGGTGTGAGGGAAATCTGTAACCTCCGGTAAAACAGGGAGATATTTATGGGCGACGAGACTCGCGGTGATGTTTCCTCACCGGAAGATCAGGACGAAGGTGAGGTTCTGGGGCGTTCCATCCGCGATGCACGACGTGCAAAAGGCTGGACTTTGGAGGAAGCCGGACGCGCGGCGGGAATCGGTCGGTCAACCCTGTCGAAGATCGAGAACAACCAGACGCGGCCAAGTTTCGACATCGTGCGCAGGCTGACACAGGCGCTGGATATGAGCACCCCTCAGCTGTTTCTGCAGTCCGGGCAATCGGGGATTTCGGGAAGGCGCGACTTTACCCCTAAAGGTGAAGGCGAGATAAAAAGCACACCGACCTATTTGCACGAATTGCTGTGTCCCGAGCTGACCAGCAAGCGGATGCTGCCCTATATCGCGACAATCAAAGCCCGCGACCTGTCAGAGTTCGAAAACTGGATCCGGCATACGGGTGAAGAGTTCATGTATGTCATCAGTGGCGAGCTGATCTTTGTATCAGAGCATTATCGCCCGCTGCCGATGAAGGCTGGTGACTCGCTTTATTATGACAGCGGGATGGGGCACGGATGCATTTCAACCAGTGAGGAAGACGCGAAGGTGCTGTGGGTGTCACTCGAATAAGCGCTGCGCACAAGGCATGAATAAAAGCGGCCCCAGCGGCCGCTTTTTTGTAGGATAAGGCGGTCACTGGGTCAGGTGTGGCCCAGTACTTTGCGGGCAACGCGGAAACACTCCAGCGCTTGCGGGATGCCACAGTAGATGCCAATCACGTGGATGATGGCTCGGATTTCCTCGGGCGAGACGCCGTTGTTGATCGCGCCTTTGCAGTGAATTTCCCATTCATGCATCTTCCCAAGCGCGCCGATCATGGACAGGTTCATCATCGATCGCGTTTTGGCATCGATCACGTCATCGCCCCAGCCAAACCCCCAGCACCACGCCGTCATCGCTTCTTGAAACGGGCGGGTAAAGTCATCGGCCGCCGCTAGGTTCTTTTCTACATATTCCGCACCAAGCGTGTTTTTGCGCTGCTCCAGGCCTTTCAGGAACAGGTCTTCGTCGAAAATATCAGCCATCTATGGTCTCCGGTTCTTCATCGCTTTGCGCGGTGTTCGTAAATGCGATCATATTGTGGGTTCGTTTTGAACTGTACCCGTTCGATCCGATCCTGCAGGTCACTTTTGGGCGGGCGCAGATTATTCCACCGCCTCGCGCATCCATTGTTGCAACCGGGCAATTGAGTGTTCCGACATCACCCCACAACTGGGGTCCAGCACGAGCGGACCGGGGCGATACCCGCGGGATTTCAGGCCGCGATGGACGCTTTCGACCAGATGGATGTCTTCCTCGACTGTGGTCTCCCGGTCCTGCACGGCCAGTTGTCGGATCACCGCGCTTTCGGATCCACCCTCGGTGTACCAGCCGCGCCAGACGGTGCAGTGGTCGGCATCAATGGCGCGCCAGTGATAGGTGTTCAGCACATTGCCCGGGTAACACTGGAACGAGAACATCGGCCACAGGAACCATGACTGGTAGTCGCTCGCATGCGGCACCGACAGGTCGACCGGGTAGGTCATCTTGTCGAGACTTTGGCATTCGGTCGTATGACGCAGCACGTAACCGCCGCCTGCATCGGGTTGGATGTCATAGGTCTCGGGCTTGACCACACCCTCGGCAAAGGTCGGGTGGTTGGTCGGGCAATGATAGCACTCCGAGTAATTCTCGATACTGACCTTCCAGTTGCACTTTTCCGGGATTTCGACCCATTCCAGCGGTTCCAGATCGTCGATATGAGGGACAAAGGCGCGGATTTCTTCGCGCACGCCGGGATACCAGTCGTCCATCGGGGCTGCATCGTCCTCGAGATTGACGAAGATGAATCCGTTGAACACCTCGGTCCGCACCGAAGTCAGGCAGATGGCGCTGCGGTCAAAACCGGGGACGGATTTGATATTGGGTCCGGCGCGTAATTGGCCTGACAGCTCATAGGTCCAGGCGTGATAGGGGCAGACCACGACGCGGGTGTTACCAGCACCGGTGACCATTTCATGCGCGCGGTGCTGGCACACGTTATAGAACGTGCGAATTTCGCCGTCTCGGCCCCGAATGCAGAACAGGTTTTGCCCGGCGATTTCAAAAGCAAAGTAATCGCCCGATTCCCGGACCTGCGCCACGTGCCCGGCAAACTGCCACGTGCGGGCCAAAAGCCCCTGCATCTCCTGCTCGAAAATGGCGGTGTCGGTATAATACCGCGCGTCGAGCGAATGCGTCAGAGGGGCGTTCACTCGGGTTCCTCCGCGTAGAGGCCAAGCTGGTGGCGGCGAAGATGAAACCGTTCTACCCGCTCGACGATCTCATCGCTGGACACGGCGATCACAAAGGAAAGCAGCGTTTCCAGCAAGGCGATGGTCGAAACCGAGGACGGAAAGAACTGTGGTGTGTCGGCGGCAACGACAAAACCGTGTTGTGCATTCAGGATCACCGGGCTGGCCGGGCTGTCGGAAATGCCGATGACGGTCATTCCCTGTTGCCGTGCCAGTTTGATCGCGTCGATGACTTCGGTGCGGTAAGGGTGGCAGGTGATCGCGATCAGTACGTCTTGCTCATCCGCCCAAGCCAGATCGTCGACTGGGGTCGAGCCGGGGCGCGGGATGGCGTGAAACTGCTTCATGCCGGTTGAGGCCAGATAGGTAAAGTTGCGCGCGTTTGAATTGTTGACGCCAACGCCCAGTGTGAAAATCTGGCGACAATTCCAGATATCCTCGGCCGCGGCCTTCAGGTTTGCGGCGTCGATCCCGGCAAAGGTTTCTTCGATATTGCGGATCGCGGCGCCGATCATATCGGCATAGAGGCCGCCCAGTTCCCCTGACTTGCCGATGTCCTGCAACCAGCGGGCGCGGTCCGGAAATGACACACGTCCCTGCCGGATCGCATCCCGGAACGGGGCACGGAAATCTTCGTAGCCTTCGAAACCCACCTGCTGGGCCATCCGCACGAAGGTGTTCGGTTTTACTCTGGCGGCCTCGGCAATCTCGCGCACGGTTGAAACTCCAACGTCCGTTGGGTTTTCCAGCACGTAGCGCGCGGCCTTCTGCGCTTCGGGCGTTAGGGCGTCCCATTCTTCGGACAAGCGATCCAGAACAGTTGATGATACATT
Source organism: Ruegeria sp. Alg231-54 (assembly GCF_900143525.1). Lineage (GTDB taxonomy): Bacteria > Pseudomonadota > Alphaproteobacteria > Rhodobacterales > Rhodobacteraceae > Ruegeria. Next base: position 9,345 of record NZ_FREZ01000007.1, read on the forward strand.
TGTGTCATTCATGATTGACGATGGTACATTTGTGGAATTAGCCTGTCGAGCAGAAACGCGACTCGGGAAGAGGAAAAATCATGTCCGAGAAGAATCTGCCGTCCCATGCCCGCGTGGTGATTGTCGGTGGCGGCGTCATGGGGGTCGGTCTGGCCTATCATCTGGCGCGTGAAGGTTGGGGCATTGATACCGTCCTGCTTGAAAAGGCAGAGCTGACCAGCGGCAGCACCTGGCACGCGGCAGGGCAGATCACGCATTCGACATCCAGTTTTGGGCTGGGCAAATGCGTCGATTACAATATCGGCCTCTACTCAGGCGCGCTGGAAGCCGAAACCGGTCAACCGGTGACATGGCATGGCTGCGGCTCGTTTCGGTTGGCCTATACCGAGGATGAGATGGACTGGCTGCGGCATACGCTGTCGGTGGGCCGGTCGCTGGGGTTCAACATTGAACTGGTCGGACCTGAAAAGGTGGCGGAACTGCACCCGTTCTACAATCTCGACGGCGTATTGGGTGCGCTATACACGCCAGATGATGGGCATGTGGACCCGACCAACGTCACCATGGCGATGGCAACCGGGGCGCGGCAAAAGGGTGTACGCATCTTCCGCAACTGCCGTGCGACCAACATCACCCAGGCCGAAAACGGCGAGTGGGTGGTCGAGACCGAGCAGGGCACCATCACATGCGAGCATGTGGTGAACGCTGGCGGCACCTATGCCCGTCAGATGGGCGAATGGTCGGGGCTGCAACTGCCCATGACTTCGATGACACACCACTATTTTGTGACCGAGCCGGTGCCCGAGTTCCAGAAGCTGGACAAGGAGCTGCCGGTGATTCGCGATGACCGCAAGGTCTCGGGCTATATCCGGATGGAGCAGCAGCGCGGCCTGATCGGGATTTACGAGAAAGAGAACCCGAACTCGGTTTGGCACAACCATTGCCCGTGGGAATACGAGAACTGGTTGTTCGATGCGGATTACGACCGGGTGATGCCGTGGCTTGAAGAAAGCCTGAACCGCATGCCGATTTTTGCGGATCTAGGAATTCAGCGCGACGTGCACGGTGCGATCTCGCACCCGCCCGATGGCAACCCGCTGATCGGGCCTGCGCCGGGCGTTTGGAATTACTGGTGCTGCTGCGGGACCCAAATTGGCATTGGCTGGGGGCCGGGTCTGACCCGCGAGTTGGCACGCTGGATGGTGCATGGCGCGGCCGATATCTCGATGCGTGAGTTCGATCCACGCAGGTTCGGCAGCTATGCGACCAAGGATTGGCAGGTGATCAAAGCTGAGGAAGATTACTGCCTGCGCCACGAGATCCCGTTCCCGCATTTCAACCGTTTGGAAGGGCGTCCGATCAAGCCGTCGCCTCTCTATGATCTGTTGAATTCCAAGGGTGCGGTACATGAAGAGGTTTATGGCTTTGAGCGCCCCCGCTGGTTCGCGCGGGATGAGGTCGAGCAGCGCGATCACTACTCCTTCCGCCGGACCCCTGCGGATCACATGGTCGCGGCTGAGGTCAAAGCGGTGCGCGAACGCGTCGGCATCATGGACGTGACCGCCTTCACCAAGGTCGAAGTCTCGGGCCCTGATGCCTACGCGCTGTTGGACCGGCTGATCGCTAACCGGATGCCGCAAAAGGTTGGCTCGATCACTCTGACGCATATGTTGAACCGCCGTGGCCGGATCGAGTTGGAGACCACGATTGTCCGAATGGCTGAGGATCGGTTCTATCTGGTCTGCGCTGCCTTCTTTGAGCAGCGTCTGCTGGATCATCTGACACAACAGCGCGCGGACGAGGATGTTCAGATAACCGCGCTGTCCACCGATTGGTCCGCCCTGTCGCTGAACGGTCCGAGGGCGCGTGACGTGCTGGGACAGTGTGCAGATGCCGATCTGACCAATGCTGGCTTTCGCTGGTTGTCGGCACAAGAAATCACCGTCGCGGGTCACAAAGTATGGGCCTTCCGCATGTCCTATGCCGGTGAGTTAGGGTGGGAGCTGCACATGCCCAATGCCGCCTGCCTCGATGTCTACAATGCGCTTTGGGCAGCGGGCGAGCCGCACGGCATCACCGACTATGGCAGCTTCGCCATGAACGTGATGCGGATGGAAAAAGGCTTCAAAGGCGCGGGCGAGCTGACCAACGAGGTCACTTTGGCCGAGGCTGACGTGCTGCGTTTTGCCCGCTCCGACAAGGAGTATCTGGGTAAAGACAAAACCCTGAACACTGACTTGCCGTGGGTCTGCGCGTATCTGCAGATCGAGCCGGATGGTGAAATTGACGGCCACGGTGGAGAAGCAGTGATGCTGGATGGACGTGTCGTGGGTTCAACAGCCTCGGTCGTCTATGGGCACACGGTCCGCAAGATCCTGGCCTTTGCGTACATCAAGCCCGAGGCTACCGACCACGGCACCGAATTGGAGGTCGTCATCCACGGCCAACCCCGCGCGGCCCGTGTTCTGGGCGAACCTGCTTATGATCCGCAAAGCCTGCTGCCCCGCACCGACGCTATTCTGGAGACTGCATAATGAGCTTGCCTGACAAAATGAAGGCCATGGTCACGATGGGCCATGGCGGCTTGGAACAAATGGTGCTGCACAAAGACTGGCCGCGCCCGGAACCCGCGGCCGGCGAGGTGTTGATCAAAGTCGCTGCCTGCGGGCTAAACAACACGGACGTCAATACGCGGTCTGGCTGGTACTCAAAAGCCGTGACCGATGCGACGACGGGCGGCGCGTTCGAGGAAGTCAGTGACGAGGATCCGACATGGGGCGGCGCGCCCATCACTTTTCCCCGAATCCAAGGGGCTGATATCTGCGGGGAAATCGTCGCCGTGGGTGGCGGTGTCGATCCCGGGCTGATCGGTCAACGCGTCATCACCGATGGCTGGCTGCGCGACCCGTCTGATCCGGGCAATAAGGACAAAACGGGTTATTTCGGCTCGGAACGGGACGGTGGTTTTGCTGAATACGCCACGACTCTGGCGGTTAACGCGGTGCCGATCCGGTCCGACCTGTCGGATGCCGAACTGGCCACGTTCTCGTGCTCCTATTCGACCGCCGAAGGCATGCTGACCCGCGCAAATGTAACTGACACTGACACGGTTCTGGTGCCCGGAGCCTCGGGCGGGGTCGGCGGTGCCTTGGTGCAACTGGCCAAACGCCGGGGTGCACGGGTGATCGCGATGGCGTCGGATGCAAAACACGCAGACGTTGCCGAACTGGGTGCCGACAAAATCTTGTCTCGTGCCCCGGAAAATCTGCGCGCGGCGCTTGGCGATGAAAAGGTCACCGTTGTGGCCGATGTGGTTGGTGGTCCCTACTGGCCAAACCTGATCGACGTTCTGGAACGTGGGGGGCGCTATACCTGCTCGGGCGCGATTGCCGGGCCCATGGTCGAATTCGATCTGCGCACGTTCTACCTGCGTGACCTGACCTTCACCGGCTCTACCGTGATTGACCCGCAGGTGATGCGTAACATCGTTCAGTATATCGAGGCCGGTGAGATCAAGCCCGCCCTGGCCGCGACCTATCCCCTGGAAGAGTTGCGCGAGGCGCAGACCGCATTCATTGCCAAGCAGCACACCGGGAACATCGTGGTGATCCCATGACGATGGGCGACGTTCTCGAAGCTGCCCGACAGCTGCATCAATCACGTCCTGAGCTTTCAGAATTCGGAGCCTGGCCTGATGACCTGACGCCGGCCGATCTGGAGCCATACCAAATCCCTGCCGTTGAACTGATTCAGCGGACCGGTTTCCGGACCGAGGATGCAACGCGATCCCTTTCAGACGCGATCAGGGCAACCGCGCATCTGGCGCTGTGGAAACACACCTATACTGAGGAAGAGGTCGGTGCCGATTTTCTTAACCGCTATGGCTATTATGAGCTGTTCGGCCCAACCGGGCATTTCCACTCGACTCAAATGCGCGGCTACGTCGCTTACTGGGGGGCGGGTCTGGATTATGATTGGCACAGCCATCAGGCCGAAGAACTCTATCTGATCGTAGGCGGCGGGGCGATGTTCCGCGTCGAAGAAGACCAGACTTACGTCGGCCCCAATCAGACACGGCATCACCGAAGCTGGCAGAGCCACGCAATGACAACAACCGACGAGCCAATTCTGGCTTTCGTTCTTTGGCGAGGACAAGGATTGAACGACTTGCCACAAATGGATGCGGCATGAAAATCATTCCCGTACATGCCTGTTCATCCCAATGTGGGCGGGCATTTGTTGCGAAATGGCCCAGTATGCCCATTGAGGAGATCCGTCTATGAGACCGCAAGCCGAAGCCACTCAGTTGATTGACGACGCCCGCGTGCGTGTGACGCGATTTGACTTTGCACCGGGGGCCGAAACGGGATGGCATCGCCACGCAATGGACTACGTCATCACCGCCGTAACCGATTGCCATATGCGGCTGGAACTGCCCGATGGTTCGGCCAATGAAGTGACGGTTGCTGCGGGAGTAACTTATCGCCGCGACGAGGGTGTCGAACACAACGTGATCAATGCCGGGGACGCGCCGATGACCTTTGTTGAAGTGGAACTGAAATGAAAATCACTCGTCTTTCAGTCTACCATGTCGACCTACCGCTTGAGCATCCGTATTGGCTGTCTGGCGGGCGGTTGAAGTTTGAAACGCTCGACGCAACGATTGTAAAGATCGAAACCGATTCAGGTCTGACCGGTTGGGGCGAGGGTACCCCGTGGGGCCACACATATGTTCCGGCTCACGGTCCGGGTATTCGCGCCGGAATTCAGACGATGGCGCCATTCGTTTTGGGACTTGATCCGCGTCGGGTGCTGAATGTCGAACGAGCGATGGATATCGCACTGCCCGGCCACCTCTATGCCAAAAGCCCCATTGATATGGCTTGCTGGGATATTGCGGGTCAGGCCGCCGGTCTGCCAATTGCCGATCTGATGGGCGGCGGGTCTCGCACGCCGCGCCCGATTGCCTCATCGGTCGGTGCGAAGACCGTCGAAGAAACGCGCGAAGTGATGGAACGCTATCGCCGCCGCGGCTACGTTGCGCATTCGGTCAAAATCGGTGGGGATGTAGAACGCGACATTGCCCGCGTCCGTGACGTGGAAAGCATCCGACGCCCCGGCGAGATCGTCCTTTATGACGTCAACCGTGGCTGGACCCGGCAGCAGGCCCTGCGGGTGATGAGCGCCTGTGAGGACCTGAACGTGATGTTTGAACAGCCCTGCGAGTCGCTGGACGATATCGCCGTGATCGCGGGCCGTCACGCCACACCCGTGTCAGTGGATGAAAGCCTTGTGACACTGCAAGACGCCGCCCGCATAGCCCGCGAAGGGCTGGCTGAGGTGTTCGGAATAAAGCTGAACCGTGTCGGTGGCCTGACCAAGGCGGCACGGATGCGGGACATCGCGTTGGCGCATGGAATCGACATGTTCGTGATGGCCACCGGCGGTTCGGTTCTGGCCGATACCGAGGCGCTGCATCTGGCGGCCACCATCCCGGACGACAACTGTCATGCCGTTTGGGCTTGTCAGGACATGATCACCGTCGATGTCGCTGGCGGGCGAGGCCCACGAAACATCGATGGCCATCTGCATTTACCAGAGGCGCCGGGACTTGGTGTGCACCCTGACGAAGATGCGTTGGGCGATCCCGTCGGGGTTTATCATTGAGGGTCATCAGGATAACGCTCTGGGCCGTCGATCTGACGAGTCGTGAGATCTATCACATGGCTGAGGGTAAGACCTGCGCGAACGTGACCTCTCATATCCTGTACCTTGAGACAGATACAGGCTTGAGGGGTTGGGGCGAGGTCTGCCCGATCCCGCATTACCTGCCAGCCTTTGCAGGCGGCGTGCCGGGCGCAGTGACAGAGATGGGCCGCGAGATTCTGGGCATGTCCCCCTTCGGGGTAGATGCGCCGATGCGAAAGCTGGACGGGTTCCTGCAGGGGCATCTCTATGCCAAGTCCCTCGTCGACATCGCGCTTTGGGATTTGTTCGGGCAGGCAACGGGCCAGCCGGTCTATGCGCTGCTGGGCGGGCGGACACGAAAGGACATGCCGCTGTACCACTCGATCACCTGCGTCGCGCCGGATGACATGGCGCGGATCGCCAAGACGGCTTACCAGACCGGCATTCGCCAGTTTCAGGTCAAGCTGGGGGTCGAAGGCGACTGGCAGGCCGACGCCGAGCGTTTGACCAAAGTGCGTGAGGCCGTGGGACCGGGGCCTCTGGTTTATGGCGACTGGAACTGCGGTGCGTCACGCCTGCACGCTACGCGAACGGGCAGGGCGGTGGCCCGCCAGGATGTGATGCTGGAACAGCCCTGCAAAACACTTGAGGACTGTGCGGCGGTTCGACAGGCCACTGGCTTACCTATGAAGATAGACGAGAACGCCCATGATCTGGCGTCGCTGCGGTGTGCACATGAGCTGGGCTGCATGGATGCCGTCGCTTTGAAACTGTCTAAGTTTGGCGGTTTGTCGGCCATGCGCCGGGCGCGTGATCTGACCGTGCATTTCGGGGCTGAGACTTGTGCCGAATGCACCAGGGGCTCGGATATTGTCACCGCTGCATCGCTGCATTTTGCGGCCTCGAGCCCGCACGGGTCACTGATGAACACATGTGACCTGTCATCCTATGTGTCACCGCGCCTTTGCCCCGACGCACCAAACCGTGAAAACGGCCGGATTGCGCCACCCGAAGGACCGGGGTTAGGTGTTGTGCCAGACCCAGAGGTTCTTGGTCCGCCAATTTTGGAGATCGTTTGAGATGCTGAAAATCAACACCCAATCCGAATGGATCGCCCGCGCGAATGAGGTGCTGCCCGCCGGTGGGTTTGGTAATTTCGATCCCGGTATCATCATCGCGCGCGGTGAGGGCAGCCATGTCTGGGATGAGGATGGCAACGAATATGTGGACTACCTGATCGGTTCGGGCCCGATGCTGCTGGGCCATGGTCACCCCGAGGTCATGGAAGCCGTGCTGGAACAGCTGCCCAAGGGCATGACTTTCTTTGCCAACAACGCCCGGGGCATCGAACTTGCCGAGGCCATCGTTGACGCGGTGCCGTGTTGCGAGCAGGTCCGCTTTGTGGCCGCGGGGGGAGAGGCTGATATGTACGCCATTCGTCTGGCCCGTGCCTATACTGGCCGTAGCAAGATTCTGAAATTCGAAGGCGGCTATCACGGGATGAGCGCCGAGGCACAGATGAGCCTGGCCCCCAGCCGCCACGTCAACTTCCCCCAGGCGGTCCCGGACAGCGCGGGCATTCCGGACAGCGTGGCCGAGCAGATGCTGATCGCGCCCTTCAATGATCTGGAAGCCGTTGCCAACCTGCTGGCCGAGCATGATGACGTTGCCGCGATCATGGTTGAGCCGTTGCAACGAATTGTCCCTCCGGCACCCGGATACCTTCAGGGATTGCGCGATCTCTGCGACAAATACAATGTCCTGTTGATTTTCGATGAAATCGTCACCGGATTCCGTTTGGCCTATGGCGGCGCGCAAGAGAAATATGGCGTGACGCCCGATATCTGCACCTTGGGCAAAATCATCGGCGGCGGCTTCCCTTTGGCCGCGCTGGGCGCAAGCGCCGAGATTATGCAGCATTTCGACAAAGCGAAAGTTGGCGAGGAAGGCTGGCTGATGCAGTTGGGCACACTGTCGGGTAACCCCGTCGCTTCGGCTGCCGGTTTGAAGACAATGGAGGTTTTGCGGCGCGACGGCATGTATGACCATCTGCGTGAAATCGGCGCCGAGCTTCAGCAGATGCAGATGGATGCGCTGACCGGGGCTGGCATCCCGCATCAGATATGCGGGGACGAAACGCTGTTCGACATCTATTTCACCGATACGGACTGTCTTGACTACCGCAGCGCCAAACATGACGACCCCCGACGTAACGCTATCTACAACGATTCGCTGCGCGCACATGGGATTTTCAAAGCCCCCGGCAAACTCTATCCGTCTCTGGCTGTGACCCAAGCAGATCTGGATCAGACGCGGATGGCCGTTGAGAAAGCGGTTCAGGCGATCAGAGCAGCCTGAGGGTCAACAAGGCCATAAAATTAAGCGGGCCGCTGTCATTTCTGACAGCGGCCCTAACTGGTTGGATTTCAGGGTCTGGTCTCGCCCCCTCGAATACCACTTAAAAGAGAACGGACTAAAAAAACTTTCGACTATTTCGAGACCTACCCGACTTCACAACCGGTATGAATACTTTATGCACCATCGACGGCGCTGTCTCAGTGAAGTAGTTCACTTTTCATAAACTTTTTTATTTCTTCCAATCAAAAAAGCCTGGGCCTGACTGTTTCAGCAATGATTCTGCCATGGCGCGACCTATTTCCGGGCCATCTGCGATCGACCCTGAGGTGTCCTCGGATATGGATTCGGATCCATCGGGGCGCAAAACCTCACCGCGCAGGCGTAGTTGATCACCTTTTATTTCTGCCAAACCCGCGATCGGCGTTTCGCAAGAGCCGTCCAAAGCGGCCAGTAATGCGCGTTCTGCTGCCAATCGCTGCGCGGTCTCAGCATGGTGGATGGCCTCGAGCATTTCGGCCGCACGGGAATCATCGCCACGGCGTTCGATGCCGATCGTGCCTTGGGCGATGGCGGGCAGCATATCTTCGACGGCGATGGCGGTTGCGGGAACCTCCTCCATATTCAGACGCCGGATGCCGGCCATGGCCAGAAACGTGCAATCGGCCACACCATCTGCCAGCTTCTTGAGGCGCGTTTGAACATTGCCCCGAAACTCGACCACGTTCAGGTCCGGGCGACGGTTCAATAATTGTGCCCGCCGCCGCAGCGATGAGGTGCCCACAACTGCACCCTGCGCGAGGTCACGGATCGAGCTCAGGCTGGGTGAGATAAAGGCGTCGCGCACATCTTCGCGCGGTAGGAACGTGTCCAGGACCAGACCTTTTGGCTGTTCAACCGGCATGTCCTTGGTTGAATGCACCGCGATGTCGATATCTCCGCGCAGCATCGCCTCTTCGATTTCCTTGGTGAACAGGCCCTTGTTGCCAATCTCTTTCAGCGGGCGGTCCGCATCAATCATGGCGCGGTTGTCACCGGTGGTCTTGATCACCACAATCTCAAACGCGTCTTCGGGCAGACCAAAGGCTTTGCCCAGTCGCTCACGGGTTTCATAAGCTTGCGCCAGCGCCAGCGGTGAGCCACGAGTGCCGATTTTGAGCGGTGATGCGGGGGTTGGCAGGGTCAGTGTCATATGCACAGCTTTAGTCGCGTCACATTGCCCTGACAATGGGGGCAGACCTTGACAAATTGACGCCGAAGGCAGACCCGTTTGCCGCAAACCAGACGAGTGGGGACAAAGATGGCCGAGACAAAGAAACTGCTGCGGGCGCTGGCTGGCGAAGTACAGGACGTGCCACCGATCTGGATGATGCGGCAGGCGGGGCGTTATTTGCCGGAGTACCGCGCAACCCGGGCGCAGGCCGGGGACTTTTTGTCTTTGTGTTATAACCCCGAGTTGGCGGCCGAGGTGACGTTACAGCCGATCCGCCGCTATGGCTTTGACGCGGCTATTCTGTTTGCTGACATTCTGTTGGTGCCGCAAGCTCTGGGTGCGGATCTGTGGTTTGTCACAGGTGAGGGGCCGCGGTTGTCGACGATCACTCAGCAATCCGATTTCGATGCGCTGAAACCGGTATCGGATATCCATGAAACCCTGTCGCCGGTGTACGAAACTGTCCGAATCCTTTCGCGAGAATTGCCATCCGAGACCACCCTTATCGGGTTCGCAGGCGCGCCATGGACGGTTGCGACCTACATGATCGCCGGTCGCGGCACGCCGGATCAGGGACCGGCTCATGCGCTGCGCGAGGAAAACACCGCCCTGTTCGAAGCGCTACTGGAGCGGATCACGCTGGCCACCATCGAATATCTCTCGGCCCAAATCGAGGCCGGGGCTGAGGTGGTGAAGATTTTCGACAGCTGGGCCGGGTCGCTGAAGGGCGATGCCTTTCAGAAATATGCGATCGAGCCTTGCCGTGTGATCACGCAGGCCATCAAGCAGCGCCATCCGGGCATCCCGGTGATCGGCTTCCCGCGCGAGGCAGGTGATGGTTACATAGGTTTTGCCAAGACCACCGGCGTGGATTGCGTTGCGCTGGACAATTCTGTGTCGCCGGATTGGGCGGTCGAGCATGTGCAGGTGGATGGCTGCGTTCAGGGCAATCTGGCCTCGTCACACATGGTGACAGGTGGACAGGCGCTGGTGGATGAGACGCGTCAGATTGTCGAGGCGTTCTCGAAAGGACCGCATATCTTTAATCTGGGCCACGGGATCACGCCAGATGCCGATCCTGAAAACGTTCAACTGATGATCGACACGGTGCGGTCGTGGCGGGACGCGTAGAGGGGCCAGCCCCTCTTGGATTTAGGCCAACTCACCCAGGGAGATTTTTAGCGAGGTGAAGGGTCAGGAGGCGTGTTGGCGGACAGCTGATCCAGAATATCCTGCCTGTGTTCGCCTCGGCGAGGGCTGGTTTTGGGCTGCCATGTCTCGGTCGAAAAGCGGGGTGCAGCCGCAGCCTGCAATGCGCCGTCATGGTCGATCCAGGTATGCCGCGCGGCGTTCATGGGGTGGGCTTGCGCCTCGACCGGGTCGAGTACGGGCGCGACGCAGGCGTCGGAACCTTGGAATATATCGGCCCATTGGGCGCGGGGTTTGCTGGCGAATAAGTCGGTGAGCCGTTGCGTGAGTTTGGGCCAAAGTGCAGGAACATATTGGTTTTTGAATTCGGGATCGTCGGTGAGTCCCAGTTTTTGCAGGAATTCGGCGTAGAATTTGGGTTCAAGACACTGGACGGTCATGAACCCTCCGTCCAGACACGCGTACGTGCGGCTCCAATGAGGGCCGTCCAGCAGGCTGTGACCACGCGTCTCAGACAGATTTCCGGATTGGCGCATGCTCATCAACAGGTTCATCATGTGGGCTGAGCCGTCATAGATGGCGGCATCAACCACGGTGCCCTGTCCGGTCCGCTGCGCGTTGAGAAGCCCGGCTAGAATTCCAGCAACTAGATACATAGCACCGCCGCCAATATCCCCGACCAGGGTCGCAGGGGTCTGCGGGGGCTGGCCCGCTGCTGATGCGTACCACAATGCCCCGGACAGAGAGATGTAGTTCAGATCATGCCCGGCAGTCGCAGAGAGCGGGCTGTCCTGACCCCATCCGGTCATGCGGCCATAGACCAACTTTGGGTTTGACGCGTTGAACGTGTCGGGACCCAGCCCCAATTTTTCCATCACGCCGGGGCGAAACCCTTCGATCAGCGCGTCGGCCGAGGCGATCAGGCGTCTTGCGATGTCCAGATCGGCGGCATCCTTCAGATTCAAGTCAATCGAGCGTTTGCCGCGATCCAGGACGGATTGCTCGGGCATGCCCGGTACGGCAGGCTGGCCTTTGCGGTGGATCGTGATGACGTCCGCCCCCAGATCGGCCAGCAGCATGGCGGCGAATGGACCTGGCCCCAAACCTTCAATTTCAATGATCCGTATTCCGCTGAGCATGAGCCCTCTCCTTTCTGCGCAGGTTTTCGGGGATACCCGGGGATTGCAAGCCCGGATTCTGCTGACTTGCCAGATGGTCACGCGATCCTTAGCGTTCCAAACGGGATGGAGAGCGAGGCTCGGATGCGGTTGTGGTTCCTTTTTGGTAGCGCCGTTGCGCTGGCGGTGTTGGTAGGCGTGTTTTCGCGCCTGCATCCCCCTGGCAGTATGATGTTGGCGGCGGGTCCAGAAGGCGGTGCGTATGAAACGGTTGCGCGGGACTATGCCGAAATTCTGGCGCGCGATGATATTCAACTGGAAATACTGGATACCGCTGGTTCGGTCGAAAATGCTGAACTGCTTAGTGCGGGCGATGTCGACGCTGCGTTTCTACAAGGCGGTATCCGGGTTGATCCAAAAAATGCTGAGGCCGTCGGGGCAGCGTTTTTTGAACCCATCATCTTTTTGGTCAACGAAGGCGCAACAATCCCCAAAAACCCCGCCTTGTGGACCGGTTTGAGGATCAACAGCGGCGCACCAGGCTCAGGTACGGCTGCGGCGTTTCGGGATTTCGAAAAGGCGGTCGGCTTGAATGAGGGGGATAATATACATTTCTCAATCCCCTATGCAAAAGCCGCGGCCGCTTTGTTGGACGGGGATTTGGATATCGCCGTCTATGTTGCGCCCATCGAAGCTCCCTATCTGAAGGCCGCATATGCAGAGCCGGGGCTTCGCGTGCTGGCGCTGGATCATGTTCAGGCGATCTCGCGGCGGTTGGAATACGCGACGGTGGTGACAGTTCCGGCGGGAGGAATGTCGTTGGACCCAGTTCTTCCGCCGCAACCGGTAGAGTTGATAGCGATCGAAGCCCGTCTGGTCGTGCGACCGGATTTGCACCCTGCGCTGATCAACCGTCTGACGATGGCGGCGATTGAATTGCACAGTGCCCGCGGAATTATCGCCGATCCGGGGGCATTCCCCAACCTCGAAGGTGCAGGGATGACGATCAACAATACGGCCCGGCAGCTAATTGTTGATGGTCCTTCGACATGGCATAATTGGCTGCCCTATTGGATCGCAGCACAGATTAACCGGGTTCTTTTGCTGTTGTTGCCGTTCTTTTTCATCGTCGTGCCTCTGATCCGGCTTGTGCCTATGGCCTATGCCTACGCGATGCGGTGGCGGGTTTGGCAGCACTACCCCGAAATCCGGGAGATTGAGGAGGAACTGGCCAACAATCCCGGTGTCAACGAGCTGCGCGAGATGCAGGCGCATCTGAACGCCCTAGATGAACGCCTCGCAACGTTGCGGCTGCCCGCGGCCTATCGGCAAGGACTGTACGATGCGCGGTTGCATGTCGAACTTGTACAAAAACGGGTGGCCGAATTGCAGCAGCATAGTCGGACCTGACCCAGCCGCGCGCCCACAAAAAAGCGCAGAACAATGTGCGGAATTGACCTGTTCTGTGGCGGGCCATCGGGGTAGTGTCCCCGCCAGAACAGGGAATGTGCATGACAACTATTCTGTCCATTAGGGATTTGCGTAAGTCCTATGCCGACGGATTCGAGGCGCTCAAAGGGGTGTCCTTGGATATCGAGCAGGGCGAAATTCTGGCGTTGCTGGGCCCAAATGGGGCTGGCAAGACAACGCTGATTTCCACCGTGTGTGGCATAACCACTCCGACTTCGGGCACCGTTACCGTAGGTGGGCATGACATCCAGACCGAATTTCGTGCCGCGCGCCGGATGATCGGGCTGGTGCCGCAGGAAATCGCGCTTGAGCCGTTTGAGAAAGTTTGGAACACGGTCCGGTTTTCTCGCGGCCTGTTCGGATATGGCAGCGACAATGCTCGGATCGAAGAGATCCTGCGCAAGCTGTCTTTGTGGGACAAGCGTAAAAACGCGATCAAGGAACTGTCCGGTGGCATGAAGCGCCGCGTGCTGATTGCCAAGGCCCTGGCACATGAGCCGCGCGTGCTATTCCTGGATGAGCCGACCGCCGGCGTAGATGTCGAACTGCGCAAGGACATGTGGGAGATCGTGGCCGAGCTGAAAAAGGCCGGGGTCACCATCATCCTGACGACGCACTACATCGAAGAGGCCGAGGCCATTGCCGACAGGGTAGGTGTGATCGACAAGGGTGAGCTGCGGCTGGTGCAGGACAAGAACACCCTGATGGCCCAGATGGGCAAGAAACAGATCGAGGTTATGCTGGCCGATCCTATCCAGGCCATTCCCGACAGTCTGGCTGTGCATAACCTGACGTTGAACGGCAATGGCGATGCGCTGGTCTATACCTATGACACCCAAGCGGACCGCACTGGGATCACCACTTTGCTGAACGATGTGGCGCAGGCGGGGCTTGTTCTGCGCGACGTGCAGACCCGGCAGTCGAGCCTGGAAGAGATTTTCGTGAACCTGGTATCCGGAGAACCCGCATGAACTGGTCTGCCATCGCTGCAATCTACCGGTTCGAAATGGCCCGGTTCTTCCGCACTCTGGCGCAGAGCTTTCTGTCGCCGGTCCTGTCGACCTCGTTGTATTTTGTGGTCTTCGGTACTGCCATCGGCAGCCGTATCCAGGAAGTCGAAGGGGTTTCCTACGGCGCGTTTATCGTGCCGGGGCTTATCATGTTGTCCGTTGTGATGCTGGCAATCTCAAACGCGTCATTCGGGATCTACTTCCCTAAATTCCTTGGTACGATCTACGAACTGTTGTCGGCACCGGTGAATTTCATTGAAATCGTAATAGGTTACGTTGGGGCTGCTGCCACCAAGTCGTTGTTTGTCGGGCTGGTAATCCTGGTGACAGCCACATTCTTCGTGGACATACGCATCGAACATCCCTTTGCGATGGCGGCCTTTCTGATCCTGTCCTGCCTCAGTTTTTCGCTGTTGGGCTTTATCGTCGGGATATGGGCCAGCAACTTTGAACAGATATCTTTGGTGCCCCAACTGGTTGTCACGCCACTGATATTTCTGGGCGGCACGTTCTACTCGATCTCGATGCTGCCGCCGGTGTGGCAGACGATCACCCTGTTCAACCCGGTTGTATATCTGATTTCCGGGTTCCGCTGGTCGTTTTACGGGTTGGCCGATGTCCCTATCGGATTCAGCCTGTTGGCGATTCTGGTCTTCACGGGGACTTGTCTGGCTGTGATCGGCTGGATCTTCAAAACCGGTTGGCGCATTCGCAGCTAGGGCGTTGCATTTTTGCCCGCCATGTGTGTGAATTTGGTTCACGTCACGTCTAAGGCCCGAACGGTCCCTTGTTTAGGGCCCGGCTGCACTCTACATCGGCACCCATGAAGCTCAGCCTGCCATTTGTCAAAAAGCAGCCCCTCGTGGCCGTGGTTCGCCTGTCCGGCGCCATCGGAATGGCGGGGCGCGGATCGTTGAACGACACCGCGCTGGCCCCCGTTCTGGAAAAGGCGTTTCGCAAAGGTAAACCTGCGGCCGTAGCGCTTGAGATCAATTCGCCCGGTGGATCGCCGGTGCAAAGCTCTCTGATCGGGTCGCGAATCCGGCGGCTGTCGGAAGAGCTTGAGATCCCCGTTATCGCCTTCGTAGAAGACGTTGCAGCGTCTGGCGGCTACTGGCTGGCCGCTGCCGCCGACGAAATCTGGGCGGATGACAGCTCGGTCCTGGGGTCGATCGGCGTGATTTCAGCTGGATTTGGCGCGCATGTCCTTCTGGCACGGCAAGGCATCGAGCGGCGCGTACATACGGCGGGCAAATCAAAATCAATGCTCGACCCGTTTTCGCCGGAAAAAGAAGAAGATGTCGCGCGGCTGCAAGGCCTTTTGGGTGATATCCACGCGAACTTCATCGACCATGTCAAAGCCCGCCGCGGTGACAAGCTGGATCAAAGTGCGGATCTGTTCACGGGCGAGGTCTGGCTTGCCAGACGCGCGCAGGAACTGGGCCTGATTGACGGCGTCGCACACCTGAGGCCGAAAATGCAGGAGCGGTTCGGCGACAAGGTGAAGTTCCGCCGCTATGGCCTGCGCAAACCGTTCTGGTCGCGGTTCGGTGCCACACTTGCGCAAGACGCCATAGCCGGAATTGAGGAGCGGGCGGCTTACGCGCGCTTTGGTTTGTGACGTGATTGTCAAGATTGTCACCCTTTTCCTGATTGCCATGGGTGTCTTGGCGATGTTCGGCAAACTGCGCTTTCCGGGGCAGAAGAAGTTGCAATCTGCAAGATGCCCGCGCTGTGGACGGTTCAGTATAGGTAAGGGGCCTTGCTCCTGCGAAAAAGGAGGCCGTACATGACGGCGTGGCTGTTATCCGGCCTCGGCTTGCTTATCTTGCTGCTGGCAGGTGATGCTTTGGTCCGCGGTGCAGTGAACCTGAGCCTGCGCCTGGGTGTTCCGGCCCTGATCGTCAGCCTGACCATTGTGGCCTTTGGCACCTCGGCCCCTGAGCTGTTGATCGCGATCAGCGCGATCAAGGAAAACGCGCCGGGGATTGCGTTGGGTAACGTGGTCGGGTCGAATACAGCAAACATCTTGCTGGTTCTGGGTCTGCCAGCCTTGCTTGCCACGCTGCACACCAGCGAATGCAACACCAGAAGAAACTATGTTTTCATGCTGTTGGCCACGGTGCTGTTCATCGGCCTGGCATTTTGCGGCGTGTTCAACATGGCCAGTGGTGCGATCTTGCTGGCTGCTTTGGGATTGGTCCTGCTTAACGCGTTCCGCGATGCGCGCGCGCATCGCAAAGCCTGCGGCGAAGCCTGTGCGGAAGAGGATGAGTTGGAAGGTCTGGAAGAGGCCGATCCGGACATGCCCTATTGGAAACTATCGATCTATCTGGTCCTGGGCCTGATTGGCCTGCCGATGGGTGCGCATCTACTGGTCGACAACGCCACGATCATTGCCCGCACATATGGCGTCAGCGAAACGATTATTGGTCTGACTCTGATCGCGGTGGGGACATCCCTGCCGGAACTGGCCACGACCGTCATGGCGGCCTTGCGCAGACAGGCGGATGTCGCCTTGGGCAACGTGATCGGGTCGAACATGTTCAACCTTTTGGCCATCGTCGGTATCGCCACGTTGTTTGGACGTATCCCGGTGGACCCGGAATTCCTGCGTTTCGATCTGTGGGTCATGCTGGGCGCATCGCTTCTGTTGATCCCGTTCGTGTTCTTGAAGCAAGATATCACGCGCGGCTGGGGTCTGGTGTTGACGCTGCTGTATGCGGTCTACATCGTCTCCTTGCTGGCGTGACCTGAAGATAGGGAGAAATCCATGGCCCGAGCGTTGGTGACCGGTGCAGGTATTCGTCTTGGTCGGGCAATGGCCCTGTATTTGGCAAAGCGGGGATATGACGTCGCCGTGCACTATGCGACATCTGAACAACCTGCTGCCGAGACCGTAGCCGAGGTGCAGGCGCATGGGCGTAAGGCGGTCGCCTTGCACACCGATCTGCTGGATGAGGCGCAGGTTCTTACCTTACTGCCCCGCGCGGCAGAGGCGTTAGGCGGACCGATCACCTGTCTGGTGAACAACGCGTCGATCTTTGAATACGACAACCTTCAATCCGCCACGCGGCAAAGTTGGGGCCGGCACCTCGACAGCAACCTGCGCGCGCCTTTCGTACTGACGCAGGCCATGGCTGCGCAGGGGTTGCAGCCGGGCACGGACGAGGCGGGTGAGCCTGTTGCTACCGGTCTGATCGTCAACATGGTCGATATGCGGGTTCGCAAGCTCACGCCAGAGTTCATGACCTATACGATTGCCAAGATGGGTCTGTGGGCGTTGACGCGGACCTCGGCGCAGGCGCTCTCGCCAGCGATCCGAGTCAATGCGATCGGGCCTGGCCCAACGATGCAAGGTCATCGGCAAAGCCAAGAACACTTCAATGCGCAGCGCGCGAACACGGTGCTGGAGCGCGGGTCAAACCCTTCCGATATCACCGCGGCTTTGGGCTATTTCCTGGATGCGCATGCGGTCACAGGCCAACTATTGTGCGTCGACGGGGGTCAGCATCTGGGGTGGAAAACACCGGATGTTCTGGGCCTTGAATAGATAAAACTGCTGCAAGTTTTGCACCGCTCTCGGTTCTGTTACCTTCGCGTTACAAAAATGTCTTTTTTTTCATACACTTGCCTTGTGAATGAATTTATTTATAATAAAAACAACAAGTTAGATATTTGCTTATTTTTTGTGCAAATCAAGGATTCCTTAATGAATAAAGGGAAATTCGCCACGCTCAGAAACTTATCTTCACACTTATCCACAGAAACCGTGGATTTGTTTTCTCTTGATCTGGGGGCCACAAGATTGCAGCCATGGTCAGAGAATCATATCTCAGGCAAATGACAACAGACAGCGACTCGACCCCTGAAATTCAACTGACCGGCTATGCCTGCATTTTGCGGTATGTGAAGACGCTGGACAGTTCACCCGGTGTGTATCGGATGTTGGATGCGGACAGCCGGGTGCTGTACGTCGGCAAGGCGCGCAACCTCAAAGCGCGGGTGTCGAACTATGCGCGGCCGGGACATTCGGGGCGGATTGAGCGGATGATCGCGGCGACAGCCTCGATGATGTTCCTGACCACGCGGACAGAGACCGAGGCGTTGCTGCTTGAGCAGAACCTGATCAAGCAGCTCAAGCCCAAGTACAACGTGCTGCTGCGCGACGACAAAAGCTTTCCCAATATTCTGGTCGCCAAGGACCATGCCTATCCGCAGATCAAAAAGCACCGTGGCGCGAAGAAAGAGAAGGGGACTTATTTTGGCCCCTTCGCCAGTGCTGGCGCGGTCAATCGAACGTTGAACCAGCTGCAAAAGGCGTTTCTGTTGCGCAATTGCTCGGATTCCATGTTTGATGGCCGCACGCGGCCCTGTCTGCTTTATCAGATCAAGCGGTGCTCAGGGCCATGCGTTGGTCTGATCTCGGAAGACGAATACGGCGAAAGCGTCAAAGATGCCGAGCGGTTCCTGTCGGGGCGGTCGACCAAAGTGCAAGAGGAACTGGCCGAACAGATGATGGCCGCGTCCGAGGCGATGGAGTTCGAACGCGCCGCCGGGCTACGAGATCGCATCCGGGCACTGACGCAGGTGCAGACGTCCCAGGGTATCAATCCGCGCGGCGTGGCTGAGGCGGATGTGATTGGCCTCTATATGGACAGCGGGCAGGCATGTGTTCAGGTGTTCTTTATCCGCGCCAATCAGAACTGGGGGAACAAGGATTTCTATCCTCGTGTCGGTGCGGATGTGTCCGCAGCTGAGGTGATGGAGGCGTTTCTTGGCCAGTTCTACGACAATAAGGAACCGCCCCGGCAGCTGATCCTGTCGGATGCCGTTGAAAACGCCGATCTAATGCACGAGGCGCTGAGCGAGAAGGCGGGGCGCAAGGTCGAAATCCTAGTGCCTCAGCGCGGTGAGAAACAGGAACTGATTGCAGGGGCCTCGCGCAACGCGCGGGAATCTCTGGCCCGGCGGATGTCGGAAAGTGCCACGCAGGCCAAGCTGCTGCGCGGCGTGGCCGAGGCGTTTGATCTGGACAGCCCGCCGAACCGGATCGAGGTTTACGATAACTCTCATATCCAGGGGACCAACGCTGTTGGTGGGATGATCGTGGCAGGCCCAGAAGGGTACATGAAAAACGCCTATCGAAAGTTCAACATTCGGGGTGATGACCTGACCCCCGGTGACGACTTTGGCATGATGAAAGAGGTTCTGACCCGCCGCTTTACCCGCTTGCAAAAAGAGGATCCGGATCGTGACAAGGGATTGTGGCCCGACCTGTTGCTAATTGACGGCGGCGCGGGGCAGGTGAGTGCTGTGCGCGAGATCATGGTTGAACATGGGGTCGAAGATATTCCTATGGTCGGTGTTGCAAAGGGCGTTGATCGCGATCACGGCAAGGAAGAGTTCCATCGTACCGGCCAGCGCCCCTTTGCCTTAAAACGCAATGACCCGGTGCTGTATTTTATTCAACGTCTGCGGGACGAGGCGCACCGGTTTGCAATCGGCACTCACCGTGCCAAACGGGCCAAAGCAGTCGGCGCGACGCCGTTGGACGAAATCCCCGGAGTTGGTGCTGCGCGCAAACGGGCATTGCTGGCGCATTTCGGCAGTGCCAAGGCCGTTAGCCGGGCCAATCTGGCGGATTTGAAAGCGGTCGAGGGGATCTCAGCCGGGTTGGCGCAGAAGGTCTATGACTTCTTCCACGACAAGGGCTAGGCCTTTCGCCCGCGCCATAGGATGTAGAGGCCGGAGGCCACGATCAGACCGCTACCGATCCACATTGTCTGGTCCAGATCCTCGCCGAAAAAGATCACGCCCAAGGCAACACCGAACAGCAGGCGGGAATAGCGGAAAGGCGTGACGGCGGACACCTCTCCCGTCCGCATGGCTTTCATTAAGGAAGCGTATGCGATTGCGCCAAGGCCCACAGCTCCGGCGATATGGAGGCTTGTGAGCAACGGCACAGGCGCGATAGGGGCCTGTTCCCAAAAGCTGTAGGCAAACCCGGCGACAATCACGCTGACAAAGCCGTAGAACCCTAAAACTTCGGTTCCAAGGCTGGCGGGTGCGACCCGACTGGCCAGATCGCGACCAGCAAATCCCAACATCCCCAGCACGGCCAGCAGGGACAGGATGGTGAAACTGTCCCCAGTTGGTTGGATGATGATCACAACGCCGATCAGGCCAACGAGAATGGCGCTCCACCGCCGCCAACCAACGGTCTCTCCGAATAGAAGCGCGGCACAGGCGACGACCACAAGCGGGGTGGCTTGCAGGATAACGGTTGCCGATGACAAGGGGGTCAATGTGATGGCCAGAACGTAGAACAGCCGCCCAAGAATTTCGAACACCGCGCGGATCTTCATTGCAGGCGACAGCACATCCGGTTGCAGCAGCCGCGTGCCCCGTGCGATGGCGACACAGGCAAAGATGACCGCGCCACCCAATCCGAACAGGAGAAGAATTTGCCAGACGGGCAATGCAACCGCCGCCGCTTTCAGCAGCGCGTCTTCCAGCGCAAAACATGCCATTGCGCC
The DNA here is from genome assembly GCF_900143525.1 of Ruegeria sp. Alg231-54. Taxonomy (GTDB): domain Bacteria; phylum Pseudomonadota; class Alphaproteobacteria; order Rhodobacterales; family Rhodobacteraceae; genus Ruegeria. Next base: position 29,887 of record NZ_FREZ01000007.1, read on the forward strand.
GATCATCCATGCGCTACCGATCAGGTTGGCGCGTGCGTCGGTCTCAATATTCGGGGTCATCGGGTCGTCTTTGCCATTGGGCTTGGTCGGCTGCACTCTGACGACAATCCGACCCGGGGCCAAGGCCAATAACCGGTGCCGCGCCGGACTGCGGCGCTTTGACCAAGTCTCTGTGATCGGTACAGTTTTTTTCCGCCCCGTCTTTCCTGTCCCCGGTCAGCGATGTAGGGTCTGCTTCATGAAGTGGAACCTACCGAATATCCTGACTGTCCTGCGCCTACTGGCCGCGCCCGGTCTGGCCGTAATGTTTCTGTATTTCACCAGACCCTATGCAGACTGGTTTGCGCTGATCCTGTTTCTGACGGCGGCCATTACCGACTGGTTTGACGGATATTTGGCGCGAGCGTGGAAACAGGAAACCAAGATCGGCGCCATGCTGGACCCGATTGCGGACAAGGCGATGGTGGTGATGGCGCTGATGATCCTTGTAGGTTACTCCGCTGAACACTGGACGCCCTGGTTGGTGCTGCCAGCGACGGTCATTCTGTTCCGCGAGGTGTTTGTCTCGGGCCTGCGTGAATATCTCGGCGATACAGCCGGAACGCTGAAAGTCACGAAGCTGGCGAAATGGAAAACGACTGCGCAGATGGTGGCGATTGCGATTCTGTTTTCGCAGGGGATCTTCGAGCACTATTTTGTGATGGCTACATTCGGCATGGATGCCGCAACGATGGATCAGGTTCTGACGGGTCAATTGGAAGACCTGAATCATATGCGCTGGCACCTTGAGGCGATGTTCTGGTCTGGCCGGATCGGGTTGTGGCTGTTGTGGATCGCTGCGGCGCTGACATTGATCACCGGTTATGACTACCTACGTAAAGCCATGCCCCACCTGAAGGAGAGCTAAGGGATGGACGTTCTGTATTTTGCCTGGGTGCGTGAACGGATCGGCTTGCCGAAAGAACGGATCGAGACCGAGGCCGCAACCGTAGCCGATCTGGTCGCCGAGTTGAGCGCGCGTGAAGACCGGTATGCTGCCGCATTTGCGGACCTGTCCGCACTGCGTGTGGCACTGGATCAGGAACTGTCCGATTTTGACGCATCGCTTTCTGGCGTGCGCGAAGTGGCTTTTTTCCCGCCGATGACCGGCGGCTAAATCCATGCGCATCGCGGTTCAGGAAGAAGAATTTGATCTTGGGGCCGAAGCCAATACCTTCGCTGCCGGAGACGATGCCAACGGCGCCATCGTGACCTTTACCGGCGTGGTGCGCGATCTGGCATCCGGTGATCTGGATGTGATGGAGATCGAGCATTACCCCGGTATGACCGAACGGGCGCTAACCAAAATCGCCGAAGAGGCACAGCAGCGCTGGTCGTTGGGCGATGTTCTGGTGATCCACCGCTACGGACGTCTGGCTCCGGGGGACCGGATCATGATGGTGGCCACCGCAGCGCGGCACCGCAAGGATGCGTTTGAGGCGGCAGAATACCTGATGGATTACCTGAAATCCCGCGCTCCCTTTTGGAAAAAGGAAATCACCACATCCGGCGCGGAATGGGTCGCAGCCAAGGATGAGGATGAAGATGCGCTGACCCGCTGGTAGGTTCTGTGCCCGGCACCGGATTATCTGGTGCCGGGTCTATCATAGCGAGTTAGGTGCTTTGTTCGGTGTTACACTGCCGTGCCGCTTCGATGGCTTTTTTAGTACCATCCAGACTAACGGTGAATGCGAACTCTTTCTTCGGAAACACGGTCATTTCGTATTTGTTCATGACGTCATCCACAAACTGGGCGTTGTTCGCAAGGATGTATCCGCCGGTATATCCGTCGGCGAGATGCTTGGTCTTCTTGTGCGCCTCAGCTTCGTAGACGTTGCCGTCAAGTGACAGGAATATCTTTTCCTTCTTACCCTTCAGGCCAATGTCGTTCTTCGTGAACACACCGAGATAGCCCATCTCGTGGTCCTTAGTCAGGCCCATCTGAACGACGTTCTGGTTTTCGTCCATGCGTTCGATCAGGCAAGACTCGCGTGTGTCATCCACGAAGATAGTCCAACCAGATTCTTCGCCCCAGTTGGTGAAGGTATCGTTCTCTGACGGTATCACGTCACTTGAAGCCCAAGCGGCTGTAGCAGAGAAGATGCTTAGAGTCGCAGCGGTTGTTAATGATGATTTGAAATTCATAGTACACTCCAATTTTCCGGATAGTGAACAGTGATGTGCAGGTGTAAAAATGCACCAATTCCTAATATTGAATTTGTTGTAAAAATTGAAGGCGATTGCCTCCGATCGGCTGATTTGTGCCGAAAGCGCAATCTGCCCCAACCTGGGTCAGCTGTTAAGTCCGGTGCTGGGATCAATCCGCGTTGTTGATACGTCCACGCAATTCTTCAGCCTCTTGCCGCGCCGCGCGCAGGCCGTCCATGGCAGCAGCCAGCTCTGCCTCGGTCTGGGTCAGCTGGTTGGTCAACTCGGCCTCGCGCTGCTGCAGATAGGTGATCGCCTGATCGCGGGTTTCTTCTGCCTCGTGCAGCTCCTGGCTCATGCGGTCCAGATCGGCGACGTCGCTTTGGCGGACGCGCGACAGGCGATGGGCCAGCCAGTTGGCGAACCACCCCATGCAAAAGGCGGCAAACAATATGACGGCGGTCGCGATAATGAATTCGATTCTGTTCAACTTACTGGTCCCCTGCGCCCGAGTCGGTTTCCGCATCCGGTTCCGCGGCTTCGGCCTCTGGCTCTGCGTCTTGTGACGTCTCTGCTTCGTCTTCCATCGCTTCCAGCGCGGTTTGAGATTCGGTGGTGGATTCGGGCCGGATCAGGCGGAATTCGATGCGTCTGTTTTCTTCCCGCCCGATTTCGGTGTCATTGTCGGCGATTGGCTGGGTTTCACCATAGCCCATGGCGGTAAAGCTGGCTGTAGGCACGCGCCGCGCGCGCAGCTCATTTAAGATGGATTGTGCCCGTGATTGGCTGAGCTGCTGGTTCATCTCTTCGCGCCCCTGGCTGTCGGTGTGGCCCTGAATCTCTAGTCGGATAGGTCCGCATTCCCGCAGGATGTCGGCGATCTGATTGACCGTATCGCGCGACTCGGCGGCGACCGTGGCAGATCCCGGTTCAAAGGCGATTTTCGAACCCGCCTGAACCTCGGCAATGCGCTCTTCGCAAACATCCGGATCTGGCAGCTTGTCTGCGGGTTCGGGTGGCTTTTGATAGGTGATCACCAAGCTGAAATCCTGTGCTTCGCCCAGTTTTTCCGACAACAGCCCCGAAATATAGGCCCGGGTTTTGGGATCGTGGCTGACACCGTTCAGAACCACTTCGTCCGGTGTCACGGTCAGCGCACCATTGTGCAGTTGCGACAGCGCCTCGAGCCCGCTGAGGACGCGAATGGGCCAATCAGCGGGAAGGTCAGGGGCGACGCGGGTTGCGGTATGGACGTGTTCGTAACCAAAGGCTGCACGGGCATAGCTGTCGACCATGTCGCGCAGGGTTTCATCCCCCAGCCGGCCGCGCATTTGTACCAGACCCTCGGGGCTTCGTGTTGCTGAGAATTCGGGCGGGCCGGATTGGTCTTCCGTTTCGGGTTCCGGCAGAACCGCATGCAGGGCAAAGACCTCGGGCAGTGCGTTTTCCAGTTCGCCGATCACCTGGTCAAACAGCGCGGCACCAGTGCCTTCGGCTGCGACCAGAGTGATATCCGCATCTGACAAGGTCACCGTACCCTGGCCGATTTCCGCCAGCGCCCGAATGCTTAACACGGCGGCGTCGGGCCAGCGAGGCGAGGGTTCACCCAGACCGATGGTGCAGGAATAAGGCCCGGTCAGACCAGCATCCTTTGCGGCTGCGACGATCCGGTCCCGCGCCTTTTCGTCCTGGGCCGAACAGGCATCGAATTGCCCACCATTTTCGTCGATCAGGTAACGCAGGGTGAAGGGTGTAATGACCGGGCGCGGTGCGGAAATGGACAAGCCGATGCGCAGGCTGGGCGGCGCTGCGCGCGTCAGCTCTTGCTCAAGCCGCTCTTTTTCCTGCTGGCTGTCGGCAATTGCCGTCACCTTTACGAGCCCGGGGCTGGCCGAGATTTTTGCTCGCGGCAGTCGGGTCAGCGCCTCAACAGCAAAAGCGATCGCATCGTCCCAGCCTTTGGGTTTTGGATAGTCGGCGGTTTCCAGCAAATCTGATACCGGCCCGTCATTCAGCGTGCGCAATCTTTTCGTCAGCGCATCGCGGTCTTCGCTGGCCGGGATCAGACCAATAACCGAGATACCGCTGTCATTGCGCAGAATTTCGGCTGAAAAGCGTGGAGAGGCCAGCTGCGTCGAGGGCGCGACCTCCATGTCATCAATCACGCGCGAGGTGTCGACCTCGGTCCCCGCCGCCGTCAGAGCATTAAACCGTGTGGCCTCATCGGTGGCGGTGCCGGTCAGAACCACCCGCAGCCCGTCCGAATGGACCTCAGCCCAGTTATGGCCTTTCAGGTCCAGTGCACGCCGAACGGCGAATTCCGAGGCTTCTTCGACCTTTGTTACAGCAAAGCTTGCCGCCAGCAGAGACAGCCCGGCGGACGCAAGGAAGACAAAGGCAACGACGAAGATATAAGGCAGACGCATGTGCGAACTATCGACTCCTCGGGTGAGTGTTCAGAACTCTTACAGAGGCCTAGGCCCGGGTGCAATCAGAGCAACAAGGCGACGCAAAGGAAGATCAGCGGAATAAGGCCGGTGTCACGGTTGGCACGGAACAATTGCAGCAGTTTGGCGTTGTCCTCGATATCAAGTCCCCGCAATTGCCATGCCATGTGCCACCCCATCGCCCAAGGCCCGCCAAGGGCCACCACCAGGGCCATGATTGACGTCTGGGTCGTCGCAGCGTCAATGATTGCCAGTCCCATCAGCGCCACTGTGGCCATCAGGAAATACTTCAACCACCGCGCAGTATCAGTGCCAAACAGCCGGGCCGTGGACTTGATCCCGATCAGCTCGTCATCTTCGGCGTCCTGATGGGCATAGATCGTGTCGTAAAACAGCGTCCACGCGATCCCGGCCAGATATAGCGTGATTGCGGGTATGTTTACTGTTCCCGTGTGCGCAGCCCAGGCCAGCAGGATGCCCCAGTTGAAGGCAAGCCCCAGAAACACCTGCGGCCACCACGTGAAGCGCTTGGCAAATGGGTAGATCGTTACAGGCAACAGCGATAGCACACCCATCGCAATCGCAGCTTGGTTGAATGTCAGCAGAATCATGAGTGCCAGCAGGCATTGCAGCCCCATCCAGATCATGGCCTGGCGTACGCTGACCTGACCGGACGGGATTGGGCGGGATCGTGTGCGTTCGACCTGACCATCGAATTCGCGGTCGGTGATGTCGTTCCATGTGCAGCCCGCGCCGCGCATCAGAAAGGCTCCGAAGGCGCAGCCGATGGCGATCCACAGATCTTCCCACCGCGGGGTGCCGTCGCTGAGGATGGCCAGTGCCAATCCCCACCAGCAGGGAATCAACAGCAACCACGTGCCGATAGGCCGGTCAGCGCGGCTGAGGCGCAGGTAGGGGCGGGTAAACGCGGGCGCATATGAATCGACCCAGTTGCCGCTGACAGCGTCGGCAACCTGACCGTCTGGTGTTGGGGCATTGCCTTGCATATGTAAGGTCTCATGAGTGCAAAGATCAGACTGTATGTAGAGCACCCTCTGGGTCAGGGGCAATCGGTTCCTTTGACGCGCGAGCAGGCCCATTACCTGTTTGGCGTCATGCGCCTGTCCGTTGGTGGACAGGTCGCGCTGTTCAATGGGCAGGACGGAGAGTGGCTGGCCGAGGTAATAGAGGCAGGCAAGCGGGGCGGCGTCTTGTCCTGCGTTGAGCAATCCAAACAGCTGCAACTGCCCCCAGATCTGTGGTTCCTGTTCGCGCCGATCAAAAAGGCGCGCACTGACTTTATCGTTGAAAAGGCAGCCGAAATGGGCGCGGCGCGGATCATGCCGGTGCAGACGGAGTTCACCAATTCGGAACGCATTCGTCAGGACCGATTGCAGGCGCACGCCGTTGAGGCGACCGAGCAATGCGGTGGAACATTTGTGCCCGAGGTGGCTGATCTGCAGCGATTGGATCGCGTATTGGAAAGCTGGCCCGGAGGGCGGCAACTGATGTTCTGCGATGAGGCCGAGGTAGGCTCGGCCCTGCGGTTGGCTGGCAATGAAACGGACCAACCCTGGGCTATTCTCATCGGCCCCGAAGGTGGCTTTTCCGAGCGTGAACGCGCGAGGCTGGCCGCGTTGCCTTATTCACATGTGGTCAGCCTTGGCCCGCGCATCCTGCGCGCCGATACGGCTGCCGTAGCGGCGCTGACCATGTGGCAGCAGGCGCTGGGAGACTGGGTGTGAACTGGCAAGAAGCGCAAGGCGCAGACGTTCCAAAGATCGACAGGTTCCTGTTCGAACACATCCAAACGTCCATGTTCCCTCTGGCGAACCTGCGGGACTACGGCTTGCGTGGCTCAGACCCGCGCGCCGTGAACTTGTGGGTATTGGGTGATGGTCCGCGGGCGGTTTTTGGAATCACAAATGAAGGTATGGTTCTGCCGCAATGCCCAGAATGCTCGGACGAAGACCTGAGCCATGCGATTCGCCTGATCCGAGGGCGCAAGTTGTTCGGTCTGGCGGCTGAGGCCACTCAAACCCGTCGGATCATGCAACTTGCAGGGTGGGAAGATCGGCCCGCAACCCTAAACAGCGACGAGCCGGGGTTCTCGCTGGATCTGAGAAATCTTGTCATGCCGGACGCCACCGGCGCGAAACTGGTGCCGCTGGGTGAACTGGACCGATCCATAACAGTGGGATGGCGACAAGACTACCTGATCGAAGCAATGGGCTTTGACCCCGAACGCGCGCAACCTCAGGCACAAAAAGATATCGCTGCCTATATCGAACGCGATTCTCATCGGGCCTTGTTGATGGATAACCAGCCGGTAGGAATGACCGGGTTCAACTCGCGTTTGCCAGAGGTTGTCCAGATTGGGGGCGTGTACACGCCGCCCGATCTTCGGGGGCATGGATACGCGCGACTGGCAGTGGCGCTGCATCTACGCGAGGCGCACAGCAACGGCGCAACCCGCGCTGTTCTGTTTGCCGCTAGCGATGCCGCCGCGCGTGCCTATATAGCAATTGGGTTCCGGCCAGCAGGCCACTATTCCCTGATTCTGTTCAAAAACCCCGAGGACACGGCATGAGTTTCATCCGACCCGAAGCCAAACTGGCCCTGTGGCGCTGGCGCGAAGTGCTGGTGGCAGGGGTCGTCTTGTTGGTCGGCCTCAGCTGGATCGGCGGACCCGGTGGATTGCTGGGTTGGCTGGGCTGGGTTCTGATCGCAGTCTCGGTGGCGCTGGCCGTTATTGGCATTCAACGTGCCCGGTTCCGAACCGGTGCAGGTGGCCCTGGTCTGGTGACCATCGATGAAGGTCAGATCACTTATCTAGGACCGCTGACAGGCGGCATCGTTGCGACACGTGAAATCGAGCGCCTTGCGCTGGACCCGACATCGTCCCCGGCGCATTGGATTTTGGATCAACAGGGGCAGCCGACGCTTCACATTCCTGTGAATGCGGAAGGTGCCGAAGCGCTGTTCGATGTGTTCTCGGCCCTTCCGGGTTTGAAAACTGAACAAATGCTGTCGGAACTGAACGGTGGCGCGACGCATCCTGTGGTTATTTGGGAACGTACCCCTCTGCGTCCGGCCCATTTGAGGCTGCATTGACACTGGCGCGGTTTAAGACCACGACTGACCAAACGACAGACACATCAGGATCGGAGCACGGTTCATGTCCATTCCCCAGTCCGGCGGCGGACCGATCGAACGCCATGAGCAACTGGCCGAATATCTGGAATCGGGCTGCAAGCCCAAACAGGATTGGCGCATCGGAACCGAACATGAGAAGTTCGGCTATTGCAAAGACACGCTGAAACCTCTGCCCTTTGAGGGCGAGCGCTCTATACTTGCAGTGCTGCAGGGGTTGCGCGATCTGCACGGCTGGGCCCCGGTGGAAGAGGCCGGCAAGCTGATCGGGCTGGAAAAGGACGGCGCCAATGTCTCGCTGGAACCCGGTGGGCAGTTGGAATTGTCAGGCGCGCCGCTTGAGACCATTCATGAAACCTGTGACGAGGTGAACGCGCATCTGCGCGATGTGAAGGATATCGCGGACAAGATCGGTGTCGGCTTCATCGGCCTTGGGGCCGCCCCGATCTGGACCCATGAGGAAATGCCGCTGATGCCCAAGGGGCGTTACCGGCTGATGAATGACTACATGGAAAAGGTCGGCACCATGGGCCGGTCGATGATGCGCCGGACGTGTACCGTGCAGGTCAATATCGACTTTGGGTCCGAGGCTGACATGGTGCAAAAGCTGCGCGTCGCGCTGGCGTTGCAGCCTGTGGCAACCGCACTGTTTGCCAATTCCCCGTTCTTTGAGGGTAAGCCAAACGGTCAGAAGAGCTGGCGCAGCTATATCTGGCGTCATCTGGATGATGCGCGCACCGGTATGCTGCCCTTTGTGTTCGAAGACGGGTTCGGGTTTGAGGCTTGGGTCGAGTACGCCTTGGATGTGCCGATGTATTTCGTCTATCGCGACGGCAAGTATATCGACGCGCTGGGCCAGTCCTTCCGTGACTTTCTGCAAGGCAAACTGCCTGCATTGCCGGGCGAAACGCCGACTTTGTCAGACTGGGCGGATCACCTGACCACAGCCTTCCCCGAGGCGCGGATCAAGAAGTTCATGGAGATGCGCGGGGCCGATGGTGGCCCATGGCGGCGCCTGTGTGCCTTGCCCGCATTCTGGGTGGGTTTGACCTATGATCAGGGTGCGTTGGATGCGGCCTGGGATCTTGTCAAAGGCTGGGATGCCAAAACTCGCGAAGATCTGCGGGTTGCCGCGGCCCGGGACGGCCTGCAAGCGCAGGTCGGCGACATCAACATGCACGATCTGGCTGGTGAGGTGGTTTCGATCGCCCAAGCCGGCCTGAAATCCCGCGCCTTTCCTGGCGCAGGTGGGTTGGTACCGGATGAGACGCATTTCCTGAATGCCCTCAAGGACAGTATCGAAACAGGCAAGGTTCCGGCGGATGAATTGCTGGATCACTATAACGGCGACTGGAACGGCGATCTGACCCGGATTTATCCCGATTTCAGTTACTGACCGTCTTTTAGGTCTGTTGCCTTTAGGAGAGTATTTGCCAATTAACGCGATGTGACCTTGCCATGTGGCAGGGTCCTTCGAGTATGATTGGCGGGATATTCCCGAGCGTGATGGCGTCATGGCCCGTATCAGCGAACTGCATTATTCCAATGCCTACGCCGCCCAAAGCGGTGTGTCCGAGTTCCTAGAGGTTGCGCTGAGATCCGATGAGGATCCGGCCAATTTCACTGTGTCCTTCTATCAGGCGAATGGTCAGGTCGGGATCGAAATTCCGCTGGATCACCCTTCGGTTCAGGTCTCGATAGACCCTGACAATAACGAACAGGTCTTTGTGATTTCAGCGGATTTCTTTCCGATCCTGCTGACCGATCCCAATGGCGGCGGCTCTACCAACTATGAGGCCTATGCGCTGACCAATACGTCGACGGGCGAGGTCATTGATTTCTACGATATCGGTGGCGGAACCACTGATATCGTCGCTCAAAACGGGTTGGCCGCCGGGGAAACTTCGGAAAATCTGCCGGTTCTTGTCGGGCCGAACCAAACCACAACGACCCTGCAATTCAATCAGCCCAACCCGGACACACTGGTGCATGCGCCGCTCTCGCCCGGCGATTCAGGCGCACCGTGTTTCGCGGCTGGCACGTTGGTCGACACGCCAGATGGTCCGCGCAGGGTTGAAACTCTGGGGCCGGGTGACCTGGTGCTGACACAGGACGATGGTGCTTGCATCATTCGTTGGGCCGGTGGCCGCACTGTTTCGGGACGGGGTCGGTTTGCACCCGTTCGCATCCGTTCCGGTGCGTTGGGGGCGGAAAGAGACATTTACGTCTCGCCGCAACACCGTCTGCTGGTCGCAGGTTGGCAGGCGCAGCTGCTGTTCGGAGAAGATGAGGTTCTTGTCGCGGCCAAATCAATGGTCAATGACACGACCATCACATCCGCGCCTTGCGACCTTGTCCACTATGTCCACCTGTTCTTTGACCGGCATCAACTGGTGTCGACCTCTGGCCTGATCTCGGAAAGCTTCTTTCCCGGGGCGCAGGGCTTGTCGAGTCTTGACCGCGAAGCCGCAGACGAGCTGTTCGCCTTGTTCCCCGAGCTTTTGGATCAGCCGCAAAATTATGGCCCGACTGTTCGCCCGGTCCGGTGCGGCCCACAAGTGGCAATGCTGCGGGCGATCTGATCCGCCCCTCTTGCTTTCGCAGACTGCTGTGATAGCAGAGCTTCAACAGCATTCAGGGAACCGTCATGGACGATCTTAAGGCAAAATATCTGGGTCAGATCGCCGATGCAGGCGACGAAAACGCGCTCGAAGCGATCCGTGTCGCGGCTGTCGGCAAAAAAGGCGAAGTCGCGCTGAAGATGCGCGAGTTGGGCAAGATGACGCCCGAGGAACGTCAGGTCGCTGGCCCCGCGCTGAATGCCCTGAAGGATGAGATCAACTCGGCCCTGTCCGCCAAGAAAGCCGCTTTGGCCGATGCCGCGCTGGACGAACGCCTGCGCACAGAATGGCTGGATGTGACTCTGCCGACCCGCGCGCGCCGTCAGGGCTCGATCCACCCAGTTAGCCAAGCGACTGAGGAGCTGACCGCGATCTTTGCCGAACTGGGCTTCTCGGTGGCCGAAGGGCCGCGGATCGAGGACGACTGGTATAACTTTGACGCCCTGAACATCCCCGGCCACCACCCCGCGCGGGCCGAGATGGATACGTTCTATATGCACCGTGCCGAGGGCGACAATCGCCCGCCGCATGTGCTGCGCACCCATACTTCGCCGGTGCAGATCCGCTCGATGGAGAAACAGGGCGCGCCGATCCGCATCATTTGTCCGGGCGGCGTGTACCGCGCCGATTATGACCAGACCCACACGCCGATGTTCCATCAGGTCGAGGGGCTGGCCATCGACAAGGACATCTCGATGGCGAACCTGAAATGGGTTCTGGAAGAGTTCGTGAAGGCGTTCTTTGAGGTCGACGATGTCGAACTGCGCTTCCGCGCCTCGCACTTCCCGTTCACTGAACCGTCGGCCGAGGTCGATATCCGCTGTTCCTGGGATAATGGTCAGCTGAAGATCGGCGATGGCGACGACTGGATGGAGATTCTGGGCTCGGGCATGGTCCACCCGAAGGTGATCGCCGCCGGCGGGATTGATCCGGATGTCTATCAGGGCTTTGCCTTTGGCATCGGCATCGACCGTCTGGCGATGTTGAAGTACGGCATTCCGGATTTGCGGGCGTTCTTTGATAGCGACCTGCGCTGGTTGCGCCACTATGGGTTTGCAGCGCTGGATATGCCGAACCTTCATGGTGGTTTGTCGCGTTGAGCGAAGTCGAAGTGGTAACGGCGTGCGAAAATGTGCCGTGATTTCTTCTGGATTGCTCCGCTGGCCGCTGTGCTGGCAAACATTGGAACATTCCTAGTCGGCGTTGTAGCGATCGTTGGGCTGTTTCAATACCAACGCTGGCGGTCGGAGGCCAAGTTACGAGCCCAAGCTGAAGTGGCGCAAACGTGTTTGATTGCCGGTACCAATGCAGATGAGGCGTTAAGAAGCATCCGGGCATTGCCTTGGGGTCGGGGCCTGCCAAAGCGTTTTGATGATAAACTTGAGTACTACGAATACCGATACCGGCAAGTTTTTGATAAGAATGGTATTTTCGAAGAACTTCGGCGAGCTGAAGTGCAACAGGATATCCTGATTGGAAACAATGAGGTCTCTAAGTCTTTCAGTGAGTTTTTTAGCATTCGCGAAAATATTGTTCGGGCAATAAACTGTTTAATTGAAATTGAAGTGGAGCATCGTGAAACTCCGGAAGCGCAGGAGCTGAAAGCGGAATGTGATGTTCACTTGAATGGTCTGGGTAGCGACAAGGACGAATTGGGCCCAAGGCAAGATAATGCAATCCAAACTATAAACGAAGTTTTACGACCGATTGCCAGATATGATCGGAACAGGTTTGCATAGGAGCAATTCTATTGCGCCAGATCGCCTGCGCGGTCTGGCGACGGCGCGGCTTGTTACATGCGCCCACGGGGTTGTGACGTGACAGCGGGCGCAAGCTCGCTAGGGTTCGGCAGATGATTTATCGACTGCTCTGCCTCTTCCTGCTGACCGCCACACAAGCCTCCGCTATCGAAACCTGCCACGGTGATACCGCCTGTCAGGTCGGCGACCGCTCGTATCATGTGCTGGAGCCCGACGGGTGGGATGGTGAAACGCCTCTGCCGGTGTTGCTGCATTTTCACGGCTGGGCGCGGCAGGGGACCGTGGTGGTGAACCATGAACGCATCGCCGGGGCCACGAAACTGCGCGGCGTGCTGCTGGTGGCCCCGAACGGGTTGGGTAAAAGCTGGGATTTCTGGACCTCGGACACGCGTGATGTCCCCTTCGCTGATCGGGTGCTTGAGGACGTCGCCAAACGCTATCCGATTGATCCGGAAAGAATTTATGTCTCGGGCTACTCCTTTGGCGGTGCGATGGCGTGGCGCTATGTGTGCCAGTCGGGCAATGACACGGCTGCTTTGCTGGCGGTCGCGGGGTCGATCCGTCAGACTGAGGACTGCCCGCAAGCCCCGGCCGAGGTGCGCCATGTGCACGGGACCAGCGACACCGTAATGGACTTCCCCTTTGGGCCGGGCGGGGACACGACTTATCCAGTGGCGCTGTGGCGGCAGAAGTTCGGGTGTGAAACAGCGACGCCGCGCGGGGATTGGAGTGTTGTGCCGATCCTGAACCTCAGCCGGGTGGAGTGGACCGATTGCGCACAGGGACAGGTTTCGCTGGATACGCATCCCGGCGGGCATTTCATCCCGCATGGCTGGATCGGGCGACAACTGGATGAGCTTTTGGGACGGGAACCGACCTACCCCTGAACATTTGACTAGCCCGGAATGATCCGAGAATGGAACGGTCCTAATAAGAACCCTGTTTTTAAGCGCCCTGATCCTTGCCACCACACCTGTTCTGGCGCGCGACACCTATCCGCCGGTTGAGGTGCTGTTGCAGACCGATAAATCCGTGATTGGCGAACCACTGGAATACCCGGACGGCACACCGCAGATTACTATGGCCATCGTCACCATGCAGCCTGGTCAAAAAACCGGCTGGCACAGGCACGAGGTCCCGCTGGCAGCTTACATGCTAGAGGGTGAAATCACGGTGGATTACGGGGATGCCGGGACCAAAACCTAAAAAACCGGCGATGCGCTGGTCGAGGCGTTTCGCACACCTCATGCAGGGGTAAACTCCGGGGATGGTATTGCTCGGATTCTGGCGGTGTTTGCTGGTGCGAATGGTGTTTCCAACACGGTCGCGGAAGAGTAGGCGCCCAAGCCCCCCGCACCCTCTTTCCCCTGTCCGCAATATCCGTTACACGCGGTCTGACCCTAGATTTACTGGCGGAAACCGACCGATGAAATTCACTCTTTCCTGGCTGAAAGACCACCTCGATACCGATGCGTCGGTGGATGAGATTGCAGAGACGCTGACCGATCTTGGACTGGAAGTCGAAGAGATCGTGAACCCGGCGGACCGTCTGGCAGGCTTTACGCTGGGCTATGTGAAACACGCGGAAAAGCACCCGGATGCGGACAAACTGCGCGTTTGCACCGTTGCGACCGATGAAGGCGATCTGCAGATCATCTGCGGCGCGCCCAACGCACGCGAAGGTATCACGGTCGTGGTTTGTAAACCGGGCATGTATATCCCCGGTCTGGATCTTACGATCAGCGTGGGCAAGATCCGCGGCGTCGAAAGCTTTGGTATGATGGCCTCGGAGCGGGAACTGGAGCTGTCAGAAGAACATGACGGCATCATCGAGCTGCCCTCGGGCGAAGTCGGCGACAAATTCGTCGACTGGTTGGCCGAGAACGAGCCGGCAAAAGTCGATACGATGATCGAGATCGCCATCACGCCGAACCGCCCCGACGCGCTGGGCGTGGCCGGGATCGCTCGCGATTTGGCTGCACGTGGCGTCGGTACGCTGAAAGAACGCGGCTATACACCGGTGCCGGGTGAGTTCGAAAGCCCGGTCAAGGTGACAATCGACGAGGATACGCTGGACGGTGCGCCGCATTTCACCGGCCGCCTGATCAAAGGGGTCAAGAATGGCCCCAGCCCGCAATGGCTGCAGGATCAGTTGAAGGCAATCGGCCTGCGTCCGATCTCGGCATTGGTGGATATCACCAACTATATGACGTTCGACCAGAACCGCCCGCTGCACGTTTTCGATGCGGACAACGTGCAGGGTAACCTGCGCGTTCACCGTGCCAAAGGCGGTGAAAAGCTGGTTGCGCTGGACGAGAAAGAATACACCCTGCAGCCCGGTATGATGGTGATTTCGGACGATAAGGGCCCGGAGTCGATTGCCGGGATTATGGGCGGTGAGGAAACTGGTTGTACCGAGGACACAGTGAATGTGTTCCTTGAAAGCGCGTTTTGGGATCATGTGCAGATCGCGTTGACCGGCCGTGCGCTTAAGATCAACTCGGACGCGCGCTATCGGTTCGAACGTGGCGTAGACCCTGAATACACGCTGGAAGGGTTAGAACATGCGACGCAGATGATCCTGGATATCTGCGGTGGCGAAGCCTCGAAAGTCGTCGAAGCTGGCAAGGCACCGGATCACTCGCGCGCTTACAAGCTGGACGCTGAACGCGTGCAGTCGCTGGTGGGCATGGACATTCCGGAAAGCGAGCAACGCCAGACGCTCACCCGCCTAGGTTTCCGTTTGGAAGGCGAGATGGCGCATGTCCCCAGTTGGCGTCCCGATATCATGGGCGAAGCTGATTTGGTGGAAGAGGTCGCGCGGATTGCATCCCTGACCAAATTGCAGGGCAAGCCGCTGCCGCGTGTGACGGATGGTATTCCCAAGGCGGTGATGACCCCAACGCAGCGGCGTCAGTCGATGGCGCGTCGCACTTGTGCGGCGCTGGGGTACAATGAATGCGTCAGCTATACATTCATCGATCAGGCTTCGGCTGCCTTGTTCGGTGGCGGGGATGAAGCGACGCAGTTGGAAAATCCGATCTCGTCCGAGATGAGCCATATGCGTCCCGACCTGCTGCCCGGTTTGCTGCAGGCCGCCGCCCGCAATCAGGCGCGCGGGTATGCAGATGTCGCGCTGTTCGAGGTTGGCCCGGTTTTCCATGACGGCGAACCTGGCGATCAGAAAACCCAGATTACCGGGCTGCTTGTCGGTCGCAACGGCCCCAAGGACGTGCACGGTGCCTCGCGCCCAGTTGACGTGTTTGATGCCAAGTCGGATGCCGAGGCTGTGCTGACGGCCATTGGTGCACCTTCCAAGGTCCAGGTCATGCGCGATGGCGACGCCTGGTGGCATCCGGGGCGTCACGGCAAAATTTGTCTGGGTCCCAAAAAGGTGTTGGGTGTCTTTGGCGAACTGCATCCGCGTGTGTTGCAGGCGATGGACATTAAAGGCCCGGCGATGGCCTTCACCATCTGGCCGGAAGAGGTGCCTCTGCCGCGTAAATCCGGCGCGACCCGCGCCGCGCTTGAACTGCGTGATTTGCAGGCGGTCGAGCGTGACTTTGCATTCGTCGTCGACGAGAGCGTCGAGGCGCTGACATTGGTGAACGCCGCAGCCGGCGCCGACAAGGCGCTGGTCGAGGATGTGCGGGTTTTTGACGAATTCATCGGCGGCAGCCTGGGTGAAGGCAAGAAATCACTGGCCATCACCGTGCGACTGCAGCCGACGGATGCGACGCTGAAGGAAAAAGACATCGAAGCGGTGGCCGAAAAGATCATCGCCAAGGTTACCAAGGCAACAGGCGGTACATTACGCGGTTGATGCTTGGCCGCCGCTGGCGGGAGTGTTTTTGAAAAGATGAAGGGGCGGTCGCGCCCTTTCTGTTTTTGCGGAGGACAAAAGATGCTGAACGTTTACCTATCTGGCGAAATCCACACCGACTGGCGGGAACAGATCATTGAGGGTGCTCAGGGTCTGGATATCACTTTCAACAGCCCGGTCACCGATCACGGGGCCAGCGACGATTGCGGTGTGGCCATTCTGGGGGCCGAGCCGAACAAGTATTGGCATGACCACAAGGGCGCGATGGTCAACGCGATCCGCACGCGCAAGGGTATTGCGGATGCCGATGTGGTCGTGGTCCGGTTCGGCGAGAAGTACAAACAGTGGAATGCAGCCTTCGATGCGGGTTATGCTGCGGCTTTGGGAAAGTCCTTGATCGTACTGCACGGTCCTGATCACCAGCACGCGCTGAAAGAAGTGGACGCTGCGGCGCTGGCTGTGGCCGAGCACCCGGGCCAAGTGGTTGATGTGCTGCGCTATGTTCTGACTGGCGCCCTGCCAAAATAACTCACGCTACGTTTCGCTTGCCTGATTTCAGGGCACTTTCTACCGTCTGATAGGGCAGTAGGGGAGAGCAGCCATGGAATTCGATTACGTCATCGTGGGCGGCGGGTCCGCTGGTTGTGTGATGGCCGCGCGGCTGAGCGAACAACCAGACACAAGCGTTTGCCTGATCGAAGCGGGCGGGGCGGGTGAGGATCTGGTGATCCGGGCTCCCGCCCTGGTGGCGGCCATGGTATCGGGGCGACCCAAGCTGAACAATTGGGCTTTTCAAACGGTGCGCCAGCCCGGGTTGAATGGTCGGAAAGGGTTTCAGCCACGCGGCAAGGCGCTGGGGGGCTCATCGGCGATCAACGCGATGCTATATGTGCGTGGGCATCCCAGCGACTATGATGAATGGGCGGATTTGGGGTGCGAAGGTTGGGATTGGAAGAATGTCCTGCCTTACTTCCGCAGGGCCGAGGGCAATGCGCGCGGTGCCGATGATCTCCATGGCGGTGATGGTCCCTTGCACGTGTCGGACCAGTCTGAGCCGCGTGCCATCTCTCATGCGTTTGTCGAAGCCTGCGGCCAGCAACAAATTCGCGAAACAAAGGATTTCAACGGGCCGGAGCAGGAAGGCGCAGGCCTGTATCAGGTCACGCAGTTCCACGACGGGGCGCATAAGGGTGAACGTTGCTCGGCAGCTGCGGCCTATTTGCGGGGCGTCAAAACGCGACCCAACCTGACAATCATGACAGGGGCAGAAGCCCAGAAGATCCTTTTTGACAAAAAGCGCGCGGCTGGCGTGTTGCTGCGTCAAAAAGGCAAAGAAGTCGAAATTCGCGCCCGCCGGGAAGTCATCCTTTCGGGGGGTGCTTTTGGTTCGCCACAATTGCTGATGTTGTCCGGTATCGGGCCCGAGGCCGAGTTGAAACAGCACGGTATTCCTGTTCTGCACGACTTGCCCGGCGTTGGTCAGAATCTGCAGGACCATCTGGACTATGTCCTCAGCTATCATTCGAAACGTAAGGATGTCATCGGGCTGACCCCGGGCGGGCTATGGAACCTGGCTAAGGCGGGGTTGGACTGGCGCCGCACCGGAGAGGGGCTGTTTGCGACTCCCTTTGCCGAAGGCGGCGCGTTCTTCAAATCTGATCCATCCGTTTCCAAACCGGATCTTCAGCTGCACTTTGTTGTCGGAATCGTTGACGACCACATGCGAAAGATTCACTTGCCGCACGGGTATTCGTGCCATGTCTGTGTGTTGCGCCCGTTCAGCAGGGGCAGCGTTGGGCTAACCTCGGACCGGGCAGGAGAGCCGCCGCGTATTGATCCGGCTTATCTCAGCGATGACCGCGATCTGGATCTGTTGAAGCGTGGGGCTCGTATCATGGAGTCAATTCTCGAATCCGAGCCGCTGGAACCCTGGCGCAAAAAGCGGCTCTATGCCCATGACGGCAGTGATCAGGCCTTGGAGGCTGATATCCGCAGCCGTGCCGACACGATTTATCATCCGGTGGGCACCTGCAAGATGGGTTTCGACGATATGGCCGTTGTCGATACCGAAGGCCGGGTTCATGGGGTCGAGGGGCTGCGGGTGGTGGACGCATCAGTCATGCCGACTTTGGTCGGCGGCAATACCAATGCGCCCACCATCATGATTGCCGAAAAGATCGCCGAAGCAATCAGTCCCGGGGCGGCGTAACCAGGCCTTTTTGCACCGCGGGTCGCTCCAGGAACCGGTCGAGATACGCCACCAGATTGGCGTGGTCTTCCCAACCAACAAGGTCGTGCGCATTGTAGAATTCGAGCCCGCGCAGCCACGGCGCGATTGCGATATCGGCAATGGAATAGTCTCCGGCAATCCAATCCTGGCCTTCAAGCTGTTGGTTCAGGACATTCAGCAATCGCTTGGCCTCGTTCACGTAGCGTTCGCGGGGGCGCGGGTCTTCGATCTCGCTGCCCGCGAATTTGTGAAAATAGCCCAGTTGCCCGAACATCGGACCGATGCCACCCATCTGGAACATCACCCATTGGATCACGCGATATTTGTCGGCTTTGGTCTGACCCAGAAACTTGCCGCTTTTCTCGGCGAGATATATCAGGATCGCTCCGCTTTCGAACAGACCAATGGGTTCTCCGTCCGGGCCATTCGGGTCGATGATCGCCGGGATTTTGTTGTTGGGATTCAATGACAGGAATTCGGGGCTTTTGACATCCGAGTCCGAAAGCGTAACCCGATGGGCTTCATAGGGCAGGCCGGTTTCTTCCAGCATGATCGACGCTTTGACACCGTTCGGCGTGGGGAAAGAATAGAGCTGAATCCTGTCGGGAAACTGCGCGGGCCAGCGGGCCGTGATCGGGTGAGAGGCGGTGTCCAGCATGGAGGGCTCCTGTCATGGGTTGCCAGCAATAGGTAGGTACAATTGCCCAGTCTTGCCAGTATCCGGGCTGTGCATACAAGGTCAGGGGCTGTGTACGTGAGAACAACGGGGAAAACCTGCGTATCTCACACCTAGACCGAAGCGCGCTTATGGACCACTATTCCGCCAATCCCGTGCTGAGAGACGCGGGTTCGCCGTGAATCGAAAGGAGATGCGCGTGGATGAGGTCGTAACACAGGTGGGTGCCTATGCCCCGCTGATCATAAGCGCGGTCAAGGCGCTGGTCGTACTGATCCTTGGGTGGATCATTGCTGGCGCCATTGCCGGTGTAGTCCGGCGCCGGATCAATGCGACACCGCATATTGATCAGACGCTTGGGAATTTTGTCGCCAGCCTGGTGAAGTGGGTCATATTGGCAATGGTGCTGGTTGCCGTCCTGGGCATCTTTGGCATTCAGGCGACAAGCATCGTCGCCATTCTGGGTGCTGCTTCTCTGGCCATCGGTTTGGCTCTTCAGGGCACGCTGAGCGATCTTGCTGCGGGCGTTATGCTGGTCGTCTTCCGCCCCTACAAGCTGGGTCAGTATGTCGATATCGGCGGTACCGCAGGCACTGTTAAGGATCTGAACCTGTTCACGACCGAGCTGGTGACGCCAGATAACGTTCAGATCATCGTTCCGAACGGGCAATCCTGGGGATCGATCATCACCAACTACTCGGCGCATGACACGCGGCGTGTCGATCTGGTGTTCGGCATCGACTATGGCGATAGCGCTGATGAGGCGATGAAGATCATTCTGGATGTGGCAAAGGCCGATGACCGTATCCACAGTGATCCGGAACCTTGGGTGCGCGTGACAAATCTGGGCGACAGCTCGGTCGATCTGACGGCGCGGCTGTGGTGCGCGGCCGCGGATTATTGGGATGTGAAGTTCGAGACTACCAAAGCCGTGAAGGAAGCGTTTGACGCCAAAGGCGTTTCGATTCCCTACCCGCATTCTGTGGAAATTCACAAAGAAGGGTAAATGCTCCCGCCCGTCGCGCGGGCATTGGAAATGCCCTCCTGCGATTGGACCCGGCGTCGCGCTTTTAGCGCGGCGTTTTTCTTATTGGTGCAAAAGCCGTTCGATCAAAAGAAAAGCGGCGCGCCAAAGGCGCGCCGCCATGCCCAACGCTGCAAAGCAGCCGCTTCTGCGGCTACTTTCAGGGGCGGGAGTGCGTCAGGCGTTGACGATTGCCTCGGGCGAGACAACATCCAGACCCAGCGCCGTACCAACAGCTTCGTAAGTCAGCTGACCGGCATGGACGTTCAGACCTGCCAGCAAATGCGGGTCGTCCTGACATGCTTTCTTCCAGCCTTTACCCGCCAGCGCCAGCAGGAACGGCATGGTTGCGTTACCCAATGCGATGGTCGAGGTCCGCGCAACCGCGCCCGGCATGTTGGCTACGCAGTAGTGCATGACGCCGTCCACTTCATAGATCGGGTCAGCATGGGTGGTCGCTTTGGAGGTTTCAAAGCAGCCGCCCTGGTCGATCGCAACGTCAACCAGAACCGCACCGGGTTTCATGGTGGACAGCTGCGCGCGCGAGATCAGCTTTGGTGCCGCAGCGCCGGGGATCAGAACCGCACCGATGACCATGTCGGCTTCCTGGATCAGCTCGGCCGTTGCGCCGGCTGTCGAGTACTGGCTTTTGAACGTACCGCCAAAGACGTCGTCGAGGTAACGCAGGCGTGGCAGAGACCGGTCCAGAACGGTGACATCAGCGCCCATGCCGGCCGCGATCTTGGCTGCGTGCGTGCCAACAACGCCGCCGCCGATCACAATGACTTTGGCCGGGCCAACGCCGGGAACGCCACCCATCAGAACACCGCGGCCGCCATTGGCCTTTTGCAGGGTCCACGAACCGACCTGAGGTGCCAGACGGCCGGCAACTTCGGACATCGGTGCCAGCAGAGGCAGGCCGCCTTTGGAATCGGTTACGGTCTCATAGGCAATCGCGGTGCAGCCCGACGCCAGCAGGTCGTGGGTCTGGTCTGGATCGGGTGCCAGGTGCAGGTAGGTGAACAGCAGCTGGCCTTCACGCAGCATCTTGCGCTCGACCGCCTGGGGTTCTTTGACCTTTACGATCATGTCCGCGGTCGCAAAAACTTCTTCTGCTGTGTCGACGATGCGCGCACCTGCGGCAACATACGAGTCGTTGTCAAAGCCGGAACCCATGCCGGCATTGGTTTCAATGATGACCTCGTGGCCGCGCGCAACAGCTTCTTGCGCAGCGTTGGGGGTCATGCCAACACGGAATTCCTGGGGTTTGATTTCCTTGGGGCAACCGATTTTCATTTCTCGCTCCTCCATTCATAAACTGCCCAAATTATGTGCAATTCGGGATGCAATTTCTGTGAAACTCTGCCCGTCATTTGGGTTTTCTTTGCGAGAATCTTCGGTATTATTAGAGTTTCTTGCAAAGGACTTGCGCGTATGAGCCTCGATACGACCGATCGAAAGATTCTGGCCGCCCTGCAGAGAAACGGCAGGATGTCGAATGCCGAGCTGTCGGATCAGGTGAATCTGTCGCCGTCGGCGTGTCATCGGCGGGTCCAACGGCTTGAGGCCGAAGGGTACATTCGAAACTATGTGGCGTTGCTGGATGCACGCAAGATGAACGTTCCGACCACCGTGTTTGTCGAGATCACGCTGCAGGGCCAGGCCGAAGAGCTTCTGGATGCGTTCGAAAAAGCGGTGGCGCGTATTCCCGACGTTCTGGAGTGTCATCTTATGGCGGGGACGGCGGACTATATTCTGAAGGTTGTCGCCGAGAACACCGAGGATTTCGCCCGAATTCACCGTCAGTACCTGTCGCGCTTGCCCGGCGTGGCGCAAATGCAAAGCTCATTTGCTTTGCGTACTGTGTTCAAGACGACGGCCTTGCCGGTGTGACCGTCAGGCTGGGGCCAGGTAGGTGAACAGGATCAGATGCATGGCATTGAAGCCGAAATGCGTTATGACGGGCACCCACACCCGACCGGTCGCATAAAATCCCAAACCACAGGCCGCGCCAAGAATCGCGGCATAAGCGACTAGGGCCGGACCCCCGGCAAAATGCGCCAAACCAAACAGAAGGCTGGCCAGAGTCACACCAAGTGCTGCACCTAGTTTGGACGCAATAAGCGACTGCAGGTACCCGCGAAAATAAGCCTCTTCCGTCAAGCAGGTCAGAAACAGGTTCGACAATGCAAAAATCAGCCACCAAGGCGGTAGGCTGAGTTCTGGCCGGATGGCCTGCGCGGACAGCCCGACGGCGAAGAGCGCGGGCAAGGTCGCAAGGCCCACCAGCAACGGTGTTCTCCGGACAGGTCTCGCTGAATCGGTCATTCCCGGCCAGGCCAGAAGAACCGCAAAAAGCACCATTGGCTTGTCCAGATTCAAGTACATTGAAAACGCCGAACTGTCCGGCCCGGCGTAGACCCGGTCCAGTACCAGCAGGTTTTGAAAACCGGGCACCAGATGCGCGCCCAATGCAAGACACCAGCCGATCAACATGACGTGGCCAACCGCCGCACCGGTGCCTGTAAGATGGTTCAGGGCCGCAGCCCCCAGCAATCCGGCAGCAACAAGTCCAATAGCCAAAGGTGTGACCAGCCCCATGGCGAGGGCGGTAAGACCAAACACCAATAGCAGCGTCAGGCCAAGTTGACGCCGGCCCGAGGCCGCACTGACCATGCCGGCGATCAGTATGGACCAGGGCCATATCAATGGCAGAAGGGATACAAAATGCGCCACGGCTCTCTCATGTATTCAGGTGCGTATTGATGCCGTCGGACAACCCCAAATGGCAAGGCCGTGCAAGGGTCAGCCTGTGCTTAACTGCCGGCGTTGCGTCAAATCGGACGCTTGTATCTAGGCGCAGGTCAGTTCAATTATAGGAATGACCGTACATCTGCCTGTTTTACGACCCCGCACCAACTTGGTATTGAACCGGCGCGGAGCGTTCATCAATTATATCTGATGACATCAGGCGGTCACACTCTCTGGGTATGGTCGGAACCCGTTGACTGATAAGGAGCAGATCTTGGCTTACCAAAACAATGATGCCCCAAAAGACTGGCTGGAAGCCGAGCTCGAAGACACGCTGGACGAAGATTTCGAAATCGAATTCAGCGAGCCGATGCTGTCGATGGAAGTTCGCAAGATCTATAAGGAACAGCATCCCGACATGCTGGACCGCAAGGTCTATTTCCAGAACCTGCTGCGATTGCAGGCCGAACTGATCAGAGTGCAGGATTGGGTTCAACATACCGGCGCCAAAGTGTGCATCCTGTTCGAAGGTCGCGACAGTGCCGGTAAAGGGGGGGTAATCAAGCGGATTACCCAGCGCCTCAACCCGCGTGTTGCGCGTGTAGTTGCGTTGCCTGCACCGAGTCGCAGGGAACAAAGCCAGTGGTATTTCCAACGCTACGTGCCGCACCTGCCCGCAGCTGGCGAAATCGTTCTGTTCGACCGGTCCTGGTATAACAGGGCCGGTGTCGAACGGGTCATGGGTTTTGCCAGCGAAGATCAGGTCGAACAGTTCTTTCAGGACGTTCCCGAATTCGAACGGATGCTGGTGCGGTCGGGGATCATCCTGCTGAAATATTGGTTCTCGATCACCGACGAAGAACAGCAGTTGCGATTCCTGATGCGCATTCACGATCCGATGAAGCAGTGGAAGCTGTCGCCGATGGATCTGGAATCGCGCATTCGGTGGGAATCCTACACCAAGGCCAAGGAGGACATGTTGTTCCGCACGAACATACCTGAAGCGCCCTGGTACATCGTCGAAGGCAATGACAAAAAGCGCGAGCGCCTGAATTGCATTGAACACCTGCTGACCAAGATCCCGTATTTGGATGTGCCGCAGGAAAAGGTCGATCTGCCGGATCGAAAGTACAACCCGGAATATGAACGCCGGATTCTGCCGGACGATCTCTATGTTCCAAAGGTCTATTGAACTATTGAAGTAGAAATTGGTGCGAGGCAGGGTCGCCCCCGCCCCGCACCGTAGTATCCGTTAAGCGGCGTCCATCATGCAGTCGAAATCATAATAGTTGAACACAAAGACATCACCTGAATTGTCCCCGGTCATGTCAGAGCAAGTCTCAACATCGTCCACAGGATTGTCATCGCCGGTCATCACCATATCGAAATCGTCGGTTTCGGGTTCCGCATCGGCATAGTCCGTGTCGTTCCAATCAAACTGGTCGAACTGCGCCTGAATCGATTGGACGAATGCCCGGATCTCCGCAAGAAACTCCTGAACGTCAAAACAGGCGACTTCTTCCGGTTCTTCGGTTCCAGGTGTTTCAGGCTCCGGCTCTTCGGTCTCGGTGACGTCAGTGTCGGGCGTTTCTGGTTCCGGCTCTTCGGTCTCGGTGACGTCGGTGTCGGGCGTTTCGGGCTCCGGTTCTTCGGTCTCGGTGACATCGGTGTCAGGCGTTTCTGGTGCCGGTTCCTCGGTGTCGGTATCCGGCGTTTCGGCTACGGGTTCCTCAGGCTCGGTAACCTCGGGTTCTGGCACTTCGGCAACCGGCTCTTCGGGCTGCGGGGTTTCTTCAACTGGTGGCGTCGGCGCCGGCGGAGTGGCAGAACCGTTGTCCAGCATGACTTCACCCTGGGTGGCAGCAAAGTTCTGCGTCACCATCACAGCGTCGAAACCCTGCATGTCGCCGGTTTCAATTCCGATTCCGATGTATTTGAAATCTGGGTTCAGAATATTGGCGCGGTGACCGGGGCTGTTCATCAGGTTCTGATGAAGCTGGGCGACGTCATCGCTGATGCCTGGCGCGCCGCGCTCGGATTGCCAGGCGATGTTTTCACCCGACCGCCAGTTGCCCGAGAAGTCGAATCCGGCCATTTCCATCCGCTGAGTGGCGCTGGAACCACCCGAGCCCGTGTGGCTGAACCTGTCAGTTTCCAGCATCCATTCACTGTGATCCTCGGACGAGTCGTTCAGCCGCGTTTCAAGCTGTAGGGGGTCCAGCCCGCGGGATGTGCGCTCTTGGTTAATCAGCGCCAGCATTTCTTGTTCGATACTACTTGCAGTCGACATTTTTGCCTCCGATTGGTTTTTTGTCGTGGTAGACGGCGCCAGTTACAAAGGCTCGATACGACCTTCATAGGGATGGCGTGTTCAGAGGCGAGTTTTGGCGGGTCAGTGCTACCGTCACGGGATTCGCTGCGCTGCAAAATGCCGGGCAAAATGTTGCTGAGGGGGAAATGGCAGCTTGTCGCGCGTGGGCGGCCCGAGTCGGCAAAAATCATCCGACCCTAAAAACGACAAACCCCCGGGCGATGCCTCGGGGGTCGTCAAATAGTGTCATCCAAAGCTGGACGAGCGAGGTTTTAGAGCAAACCTTCGCGCTGTGCTTTCTTACGTGCCAGTTTACGGGCACGGCGGATCGCTTCAGCTTTCTCGCGCGCTTTTTTCTCGGACGGTTTCTCGAAATGTTGCTTGAGCTTCATTTCGCGGAACACGCCTTCGCGCTGCAGCTTTTTCTTCAGGGCACGAAGCGCCTGATCGACGTTATTGTCGCGAACACTAACCTGCATGTGGTTGTCACCACCTTTCTAGATAGAGTTGCAAGGAAATTGCAGGAATTGGCCGTATAGCAAAGCCGTTCTATCTTGTCTAGTACTGGTCCCCAGAACCGGAGAACCGCCATGACCACCACATATGAAGACACCAAGCAGCAGTTGTTGGACGCGATTTTGATCCATGTGCCGTTTGACGGCTGGTCCGAAGCCAGCTTTCGTGCAGCTATCTTAGATTGCGATATGGATGACACGCTGGCGCGCGCGATTTGTCCCCGTGGCGCGGTTGATCTGGCACTGGCCTTTCACGCGCGCGGCGACGCGGCGATGGAAGATCGGCTGAAGTCCTCGGACCTGAGCGAGTTGAAGTTCCGCGAGCGAATCGCCGCTGCAGTTCGGTTCCGGCTTGAGGCGGTTCCGGACAAAGAGCTTGTTCGCCGGGGTATGACGTTGTTTTCGCTGCCCACCCACGCAGCCGATGGGGCAAAAGCCTTGTGGCAGACCTGCGATCTGATCTGGGACACGCTGGGCGATTCCTCGGAAGACGTGAACTGGTACACGAAACGGGCGACTTTGTCGGGTGTCTATTCCTCGACTCTGCTGTTCTGGCTGGGCGACGATTCCCCCGATCACCAGAAAACTTGGGAGTTTCTGGATCGGCGGATAGACAACGTCATGCAGTTCGAAAAGATCAAGGCGCAGGTGAATGACAACCCGTTGTTCAAACCGTTTCTGGCGGTGCCGAACTGGTTGGCTGGTCAGGTAAAAGCGCCGACAAAGATACGGGCTGATTTGCCGGGTATGTTAAACCCGCGCAAGTAAGCGTCTGGGCCTTCCAGAAATTGCCTGCTAGGCATTGGGCAAAGGAGATTTGCCCATGACCCAGATGATGCGCGCTGTCGAAATCACCAAACCCGGTGGTCCGGATGTTCTGCAACTGACGGAACGCCCGGTGCCGGAACCACAAGCCGGACAGGTGATCCTGAAAGTGGCCTATGCGGGTGTGAACCGCCCGGATGCGCTGCAGCGTGCCGGGGCGTATGATCCGCCGCAGGGTGCCAGCGATTTGCCGGGGCTTGAGGCATCGGGCGAGGTTGTTGCCGTTGGTGCCGGGGTCGAGGGTCTGGCCATCGGCGATCAGGTCTGTGCCTTGCTGCCCGGTGGCGGTTATGCGGAATATGTGGCCACACCGGCTGCGCATTGTCTGCCAGTTCCTTCGGGAATGGGCATGAAAGAGGCCGCGTGCCTGCCCGAAACCTTCTTTACTGTGTGGTCCAACGTTTTCACGCGCGGCGGTCTGAAGGCAGGTGAGCGTTTTCTGGTGCATGGCGGGTCCAGCGGCATTGGCACAACAGCGATCCAGCTGGCGAACGCGTTTGGTGCGCGGGTGTTTGCAACCGCCGGATCTGCTGAGAAATGCGAAGCCTGTGTGAACCTCGGGGCCGAGAAGGCGATCAATTACCGGGATGAGGACTTCGTGGGCGTCATGCGGGCTGAGGGTGGCGCGAACCTGATCCTCGACATGGTTGGTGGCGACTATATCCCGCGCAACGTCAAAGCTCTGGCCGAGGATGGGTGTCTGGTTCAGATCGCCTTCCTGCAAGGTCCGAAGGTCGAGTTGAACTTTGCGATGATGATGGTCAAACGCCTGATCCTGACTGGCAGTACTTTGCGCCCTCAAAGTGATCTGGCAAAGGCGAAGATTGCGCAGGATTTGCGCGAGGCTGTCTGGCCATTGCTGGAGGCTGGGAACGTGGCCCCCGTCATGGACAGTGAGTTTGATCTGGCCGAGGCGGCAGCCGCCCATGCGCGGATGGAAAGCTCGGGCCACATCGGCAAGATTGTCCTCAAGGTCGCTGGTTAAAACTTTGGCGCGGGTAGATCCCGCGCTTTTTCCGATCAGACCATTGCGCGGCGGTAAAGATGCCAGGTTGCATGGCCCAGGACTGGCATGACAACGATCAGCCCCAGCAGCATCGGGATGGCTCCGATGATCAACAGGGCCGCTACGATGAACCCCCATGCCAAAATGACACCGGGATTATGCCGCAACACCCGGACCGACGTCACGACCGCCACCGGCAGTCCGACAGGACGGTCCAACAGCAATGGAAAGCTGACGACGCTCATGGCCAATGCGACCAGCGCGAATAGAAACCCGATCGCATTGCCGAAAATGATCATGGACCAGCCTGCGCCCGTGGTGAATACCTGAGTCACGAAAGCCCCGAGCGAGGTGGGCAGATCAGGCCCAAGCGTATGCACATAGATGCTCTGCGCGACCATCAGCCAAATCAGCAGCAGCATGACCAGATAGAACCCCAAGGCCAGAATTGCACCGAAGGACGGGGACCGGAAGACGCCCAAGGCGTCCAGCCAATGGACCTCGCCGCCTTGCTCGCGTTTGCGGCTGATTTCGTAAAGGCCCACGGCTGCGATCGGACCGACTAGTGCGAAACCCATGATCAGCGGTGCCAGTAGGGGCACCATGTTGCGATTAAGGCCAAACCCGAACATCAGCAGACCTGCAATCGGGTAAACCAGTATGATGAAAATGGCATCCGCCCGCGTTTCCAGAAAATCATTGTACCCGGCCTGCAAACAGGCCTTCAGGTCCTGCATCGTCAGGGTTTGCACCTGCGGCAGATGCCGGGTGTCCGCGCTGCCGATATGGTGCACGCTTTCGGTAATATGATCGCCGGTCGCGCCAATGTTTCGGGCGGCCCAACTGATCGGATTTCCTATTGTTTTGGCCATCTTGATCCCCTCCCTTTGCCAGTGCGCAACGGGTTGAATCCGGCGGTGGTTGCCTTTGGCCGGACCAGCCGGCAACGCTCAGGCCCTATTATAGCACAGTTTTTCCCGTTGTGGTTGCGCGGCAGGAAAAACCTACCAATTGCCCTGTTTCACACGCGTGTTAGCTTGGCGTCAGGCAACAGGAGGTCAGCATGCAGCAAACGGCAAGAACCGTCGTCATTCACGAAAACGGCGGCCCCGAAGTTCTAAAGATCGAAGGCCGGCCCTTGGGCGATCCCGGACCCGGCGAGGTTCGCATCCGCCACCGGGCCTGTGGGTTGAACTTCATTGATGTCTATCAGCGCACGGGGTTGTACCCGATGGATTTACCGCACGCGCTGGGCATGGAAGCGGCAGGTGTGATTGAGGCCGTTGGCGAAGGTGTTACCCATCTGAAACCGGGCCAACGCGCGGCCTATGCCGCAGCACCCGCCGGGGCCTATTGTGAAGCGCGCGTGATGCCAGCGGCACAGGTATGTCCGTTGTCCGAAGGGATTTCTTTTGACGCGGCTGCGGCGATGATGCTCAAGGGGATGACGGTCGAGTATCTGTTTCACCGGACAACGCCTTTGAAACGGGGTGACACGGTTCTGTTTCACGCGGCCGCCGGTGGCGTTGGTCTGATTGCCTGCCAATGGGCCAAGTCCGAGGGCATCACCCTGATCGGAACAGCCGGGACAGACGAAAAATGCAGCCTCGCGCAGTTCAATGGGGCTGCGCATTGCATCAACTACCGGACCGAGAACTTTGCCGAACGTGTGGCCGAAATCACCGGCGGCAAGGGCGTGGACGTGGTCATGGATTCCATCGGTGCGGACACGTTCAATGGCTCGCTGGACTGCCTGAAACCCCTGGGAATGATGATCTCATTCGGCAATGCGTCGGGGCCAGTCCCGTTGATGGATATCGGTATTTTGGGCAAGAAAGGTTCATTGAAAATCACCCGCCCGACGTTGTTTACCCATATCGCCGATCCTTCTGTCTGTCAGGCAATGGCACGGCGGCTGTTCGGCAAAGTTGAAGGCGGCGAGGTCAAAATCCACATCGACCAGCGGTTCCCGTTGGATCAGGTGGCCGAGGCGCATCGGGTGCTTGAAGCGCGTCAAACCACAGGCAGCACGGTTCTTGAACCGTAAGACCGACTAAACCCGGCTTGCTGGTGTTTGATCTTGAAACGAAAAACGGCGGCAGAATACTCTGCCGCCGCCTTTTTGGAGAATTTCAGGAATTATTGCTGCAGTTCCGCCGGTGTTTTATCCGCGATGGTTTCCCAATTGGCGCTGGCTTGTTCGACAAAACCAGGGATGTCACCTTCCCAGCGCTGCTGGATGTCTTGCGACAGGTTCAGGTACAGCTTGTTGTCAACGATCTTCCAATAGGTCGGGTCACCGTCAAACTTGAAGCCCATCGCAGCGCCGAAGGCGCAATAGCCGCCATATGCAGGCAGGTACGCTTCGGGGTTTTCTTCGAACGCGGCTTTGTTTTCTTCATTGGCAAAGCGATACATCGCGTCGTTGTGCAGTGTGGTGATGCGGTAGTCACCTTTGGTCGGCTCGCCAGCGGTGAAGTAGGCAACCGGATCATAGCCCTGCATGGCCAGACCGGTCGAGCTTGCGTTCAGCTCAACACCAGCGGCCAGAGCCGAGCTTGCGATGGAAACAGACAGCGCGACGCCGCCGATAAGAGATTTGAACTTGTTCATTGTTTTCACCTTTCGTGAAGGGGCCGCCACGTGACGCAGAAAATTGCGCCCAGACAACCCAAGAGTTTTTTGTCCGTGAGACCCGCAATTGGTCGTCACGGAACCCAAGTGGGCAGGCGGCTCATCACGTTCAAAGCAATCAATTGTGAATGTGCAGGGGCGAAGAGGCACTGTTCACAAATGCAGGGTAGGCCTTAGGTATCGGGCGCCAGATCCAAAACGAATTCGGTGACTTTTCCCGCGGACATTTCGCAGGGGCGAAGAAGAGATCCGCGTTTGGTCAGATAAAGGTTCAGGCTGATGTAGTCGCTGCCGTCCAGTGCGCGTGCGACAAGTTTCTGCGACTTGCCGTCTGAAAACTCCGTTCGACTGACGATATACCGCCTGCCGTGGGCACGCCCGGTCGACGACCCCTTGGGGATGGCAAAAAAGGCGGTCAGGAAGGCGTTCGGGGCGCTCAAGACTGCCCGATTTTTGGTTCAGTGCCGGATTTGATGCGGGCAATATTCGCGCTGTGGCGCCAATAGACCAACAGGGTCAGGACGCCAGCCAGTAGCAGCGTTTGCGAACCTGTCAGCAGAAGGGCCCAGATAGTGGACGTTGCCGCCGCTGCAAGTGCCGCAAGGGATGAGATGCGCCAGATTGCAGCAGCAACCAACCAGGTCAAACAACAGGCCACACCGACGCGCCAGTCCAACGCCAGCCAGATCCCCAGAAACGTGGCGACCCCTTTGCCGCCCTTAAATCCCAGCCAAACCGGAAAGCAATGGCCCAAAAGTGCTGCCAGCGCCGCAATCTGCGCGGCATCCTCGCCCGCCAGTGCGCGCGCCACCAGAACGGCAACCCCGCCTTTTGCGGCGTCGAAGATCAGGGTCAGGGCAGCGGCGGTCTTGTTGCCTGTCCGCAAAACATTGGTTGCGCCGATATTGCCCGATCCGATGTTGCGCAGGTTACCCAACCCCATCACCTTGGCCAGGACCATGCCAAACGGGATCGACCCCATCAGGTATCCAAGTGCCGCCCACAGGATCAGCTGGGTCATTGTGCTGTCGATGATCGGCATCAGGGTCTCCGGTAAACTTCTTGTCCTGCAACGAAAGTTGCGGTGACCTTACCCTGCATGCGTTGGCCGTCAAACGGTGTGTTCTGAGATTTGGATTTGAGCGAGAACCGGTCCAGCACAAAGGGCATATCCGGGTCAAACAGGACCAGATCGGCGGGTGCGCCTTCGGACAGGCGGCCACTGTCCAGCCCTAATCGTTTCGCCGGGTTTAGGGCCATTGCGCGGAACAGTGTCGGCAGGTCCAACTGCCCGGCATGATACAGACGCAAGGCGGCGGGCAGCAGTGTTTCCAGCGCTACCGCGCCGGAGGCCGCCTCTTCAAACGGCAGGCGTTTGCTTTCCTCATCCTGAGGCGTGTGCATGGAACTGATCGTATCAATCAGGCCGGTCCGCACTGCTTCGATCACCGCTTGCCGGTCATCCTCGGATCGCAGCGGCGGCTTGACCTTGAAGAAGGTGCGATAGTCGGCCACGTCCAGCTCGTTCAGAGTCAGGTGGTGAATCGACGTACCTGCGGTGATATCCAAACCATTCCGCTTGGCCCGTTCAAGCGCGGGCAGGGCACGGGCGGTGGTGATCTGGTCAGCGTGATAGGCGGCTCCGGTCATCTCAAGCAAGGCAATGTCGCGGTCCAGTCCCATCCGCTCGGCCATGGGCGAAACGGCGGGCAAGCCACGCAGCACGGCGAACTTGCCACTGGTGGCTGCGGCACCATTGCTGAGAATGGGTTCTTGCGGGTGGGCGATGACCAGCGCGCCACAGGCCCGGGCATAGGTCAGGGCGCGGGAAAACACCTTGGTGTTGGCGATCATGTGATCGCAGTCAGTAAAGGCGACGGCACCGGCATCCTGCAGGAATCCGATCTCAGTCATTTCGCGGCCTTCGCGACCTTTGGTCAACGCGGCCATTGGCAGGACGTTGACCGGAGTGTCGGCCTGCGCTCGGCGTGTGACGAACTCCAGACTTTCGGGCGTGTCGATCGCGGGGCTGGTATCGGGGCGGGTCACGATGGTGGTCACGCCTCCGGCCGCAGCGGCCAGACCGGCAGATTTATAGCTTTCCTTGTGTCGCTCACCCGGTTCACAGACCTTGACGCCGATATCGACGATGCCGGGGGCAAGGCACTGTCCGCCACAATCGACGACCTGCGCCTCCGGCGTCGGAGCATCCCCTTCGCCGCGCGCAGCGATCTGACCGTCGGATACATGTAGCCAGCCAGGGCTGTCGGTGCCGGTTTCCGGGTCGATCAGGCGGGCATTGGTAAAAAGAGTGTTATTCATGCCATTGCCCTTTCGATGGCGGCTTTGGTGGCGGCGGGGTCAGCCTGATACTTGATCAGGTGTTTGTCACCGCCCTTGGTGACGATCTGGACAAAACTGCCCATGAGGTTGACCGCCTCTATCTGGTTCAGCGTCACATTGCGCGGGCCGGGGCCGGTTAGGGTGGTTTCCGTCATCTGCCATGTGGTGGTCAGTTCTTCTGAGGCCAGGTACCATGCGCGAAAGGCAACCGCGGCAAGACCCGCGGGCGCCCCGGTCCAGACGTAGGGGTTGCCGACCAACCACAGCACGATCATCGCGACCGCCATGGCCCCGGCGGCCAGCCATGTATTCGTGCGGATATACGCGCCTTTGTCGGGGGTGAAGGTCACAGGGTCAGCCACAGGATGCCTCCTATGACCAACAGCGCCACCACTGCCAGCATGGCCGACCCAATGCGGCCGGGTTTGTCGTCTTGTGGCGGGGTTTGCGGGGCCGAGAACGGTTTCGCACTTTCGGTTTTGATCGGTCCACCGGTCCAGCTTGTCGCCTCTTCTGTGTAAAGGCCAACCAGGCGCACTTTTGGGTCCGGTTCCAAAGTGGCGGCACGTCCCTGAAACGCGGCACTGCGCACGACCATGACCCAGCCTTCAACGCTGTCCAGTGCAGCCCGGTCCAGTTGATCATTGGGAACGCCGCACCCTTCGTTGAGGCAGCCGAAAAGACCCAGTTCCTCGAGATCTGATACGGGAAAGACGTCGATCTGAACAGGATCCAGACCCTCGACACCCAGAACCTGGTCGGCGGCACCCGGTTCGCGCAGGAACTTTGCCGCCTCGGGCCGCATGTCCAGCTGAAACAGGCGGAGGACGCCGTATTCGTGGGGGGCGACGATCAGATCACTCATGCCGCCTCGCGCAGGTTGCGGGCCAACAGTTCCATTGCGGCCATGCGAACGGCGACGCCCATTTCGACCTGTTCCTGAATAACGGACCGGTTGATGTCGTCCGCCAGCGTTCCGTCAATCTCAACACCGCGATTCATCGGGCCAGGATGCATAACGATGGCGTCCGGTTTGGCCTGCGACAGCTTAGCGGCGTCCAGACCATAACGGTGATAGTATTCCCGCTCGGACGGGATGAACCCGCCATCCATCCGCTCTTTCTGAAGGCGCAGCATCATCACGACGTCGACGTCCTTGAGGCCTTCGTTCATGTCGTCGTAAATTTCGGCGCCAAACTCGGCAAACTGGTTGGGGACCAGCGTCGGTGGTCCGATCAGACGAATACGGTTTTCCATTTTGCCCAGCAGTATCAGGTTTGACCGGGCCACGCGGGAATGGGCGACATCGCCGCAGATCGCGATGTTCAGGCGGTGCAGGCGACCTTTGGCGCGGCGAATGGTCAGCGCGTCCAGCAGAGCTTGCGTCGGGTGTTCATGCTTGCCGTCACCTGCATTCAGCACTGCGCAATTCACCTTCTGCGCCAGCAGGTCGACCGCGCCCGAGTGCGGATGGCGCACCACGAGCAGATCAGGGTGCATTGCATTCAGCGTCATTGCCGTGTCGATCAGCGTCTCGCCTTTTTTGATCGAGCTGGCCTGCATCGCCATGTTCATCACATCCGCGCCCAGCCGCTTGCCTGCGATCTCGAAACTGGCCTGCGTGCGGGTCGAGTTCTCGAAGAACATGTTGATCTGAGTCAGCCCCGACAGCACGTCAGAGTGCTTTGACGACTGACGGTTCATGTCGACATACTTCTC
Source organism: Ruegeria sp. Alg231-54 (assembly GCF_900143525.1). Lineage (GTDB taxonomy): Bacteria > Pseudomonadota > Alphaproteobacteria > Rhodobacterales > Rhodobacteraceae > Ruegeria. The sequence goes on from NZ_FREZ01000007.1 coordinate 63,912, forward strand.
GGCCAGGTCGAGAATGGCAGTGATATCGGATTGCGACAGATGCTCGATGCCAAGAAGGTGACGATGGGCAAAACGCATTGGCGGGCTCCTGTCTGACAATCGCGCCGCTTATAAGAAGCCGCGCTGCGCAAGGCAACCTAAGGTTCGGTTCACTTGGGCAGTTTCTCGCATCCGCCTTCGGGCAGGCACTGTTCGCCTGGTTTGCACCATTTACCATATCCGCAGTCGACGGCTTTGACGGGAACACAGCCCTGATTTTTGGAGCACTTGAACCCTTGACGGCACTGCGACCCGGTTTTTTCGCAGAGATACCAGCCGGGGCGTGAACATCCGCCGCCCGGCAGGCAGGATGTTCCCGAGCCGCAGATCCGACCGTCGTCGCATGTCAGTGAAGGCAGTTCCCGAATGTCAGGCGTGTTCCGCTCGCATTCGCCACGGGCATTGCAAATGCTGCCGCCGGGGCAGTCCAGACGCGACCTGCACTTATTTTGCCCCGCTGGGGCACATCGGGTCCCGCCTGCCACGCAGCGCTCGAACGGGCCGCAGGTACGGCCGCCGCCACAATAGGTCCCGCCTAAGGGAATGCAGTGGCCGTCAAAGCTGCATCTTTGGCCACCCGAACAGCAGGTACTGCCGCATTTGAACTGGCCGGCACGGCACTGCCCGTATCGGTCTTGAAACTGCGCAACGGCCGGGCCGCTGAGCATAGTCAGCAGCAAACTGATGAGAAAGAATCGCAATACACACAACATGAATACGCCAATGGTCGGTGCGACGGACCGACCAATCAAGGCCTATTCGCTTTCCCTCGTTCAAAAGGTGGTTAGATTGAGGGCTATGGAATCGGCTTTGGACTATCATACTGCCCGCGCCCTGCTGGAATGGCAGATCGAACTGGGTGCGACGGATGCGATCGGTAATGCACCGGTTGATCGCTATGCGTTGCCGGATACAGCGCCCAAAGCCAAGAAACCCGCAAAGGCCCAGACCGCAACAGAAAAACCCAAGCGGGTTGATCCAGTTGCGATTGCGAAATCTGCGGCCCGGACTGCCGCGTCGCTGGATCAGTTGCAGGCGGCCATGGACGCGTTTGATCATTGCGAGTTGAAGCGCGGTGCGCGGCAGTTGGTCTTTGCCGACGGCACGCCGGGTGCGCGGGTGATGATTATTGGAGAGGCTCCAGGCCGCGATGAGGACCGCGAGGGCAAGCCCTTTGTCGGACGCGCCGGTCAGTTGTTGGACCGGATGCTGGCCGCGATTGATCTGAATCGGACCGAAAACGTCTATATCACCAACGTCCTGCCGTGGCGCCCACCGCAGAACCGGGACCCCAAGCCCGAAGAGATTGGCATGTTGAAGCCGTTTCTCGAACGGCACGTGGCCTTGGCCAAACCCGAAGTTTTGGTGGTGATGGGCAATATCAGCTGTCAGGCTATTCTGGGTAAACGGGGGATCACACGGCTTCGCGGTCAGTGGGATCAGGCGATGGACTTGCCGGTTATCCCGATGTTCCACCCGGCTTATTTGCTGCGTCAACCGCAGATGAAGCGGCAGGCATGGGCTGATTTGTTAGAGCTCAAGGCAAGGCTGGAGGGCAAGGCATGAAAATCCTCGCATTCTCGGACCTGCATATGGCCCGAAACCGTGCCGCCGACGTTGTTGCCGCCAGCGACGAGGCCGATCTGGTTATCGGAGCCGGAGATTATTGCAACATGCGGCAAGGTCTGGATGACGCGATGGCGATGCTCTCTGGTATCAATGCGCCGCTGGTTCTGGTGCCGGGCAATGCCGAAAGCTCCGGTGAGCTGGCCGAAGCCGCGCCCGAAGGTGTGCACGTTCTACACGGGACAGGCATGACTGTGGATGGGCTGCGTCTGTTTGGCCTTGGTTACGGCGTGCCGGTGACGCCATTCGGTGAGTGGTCCTGCGATCTGACGGACCCTGAAGCGGCTGAGTTGCTGGATCGTTGCGAAGGGGCTGACATCCTGATTGCCCATTCTCCGCCCAAGGGTCACGGTGATCTTACATCGACGGGTGATGCGGTTGGATCGGTGGCGGTCCGTGACGCAATCGAGCGGCTGCAGCCGCAATTTGCCCTTTGTGGCCATATCCACGACAGCTGGGGCTACCGAGGCGCAATCGGCGTGACGCAGGTCGCCAATCTCGGCCCCACGGTAAATTGGTTCGAGGTCACCACGTGATTGATACAGTTACGCTGCTGGCGTTTATCCCGGCGGCAATTGTCCTGAATCTGACCCCCGGGGCCGACATGATGTTCTGCTTTGGGCAGGGACTGCGGTCCGGGGCGCGGCCTGCAATCGCCGCCAGCGCAGGTATCTCGGCCGGATCGATGGTTCACGTTCTGGTAGCTGGTCTTGGTTTAAGAGCGGCGGTGGCCACGATGCCCTGGCTGTTCGATGTGATCCGCTGGATGGGCGTTGCTTATCTACTGTATCTCGCCTGGGGGGCGTTTCGGAATGGGGCGGTCTCTGCGGATGCTCCCTCCGGTCCCACTCAATTGGCATTCCGGGACGGGCTGGTGGTGAACCTGACCAACCCCAAAGTAATTCTGTTTGTTCTGGCTTTTATCCCGCAGTTCGTGAACCCGGCGGCGGGTTCGATCCTGCTGCAGTTCTTGATTTTCGGATCCATCATTGCGCTGGGCGGATTTGTGGTGAATGGGCTAGTGGGAATTTTTGCCGGTGGTGCGGAGTGGATGCTAATCGAGAACCCGCGCGCCTCACGCATCATGGGTTGGCTGACCGGGGGGATCTTCACAGGCCTCGCCATCCGGCTTGCCATCTTGGAAAGGGCCTGAGGAAACATGTCGCGCATTGATGAGACCAAAGACTTCATTCCGGTCCGTATCGCCGTGGTGACCGTCTCGGACACGCGGTCGCTGGATGAAGATAAATCCGGCCAGACACTTGTGGACCGCATCGAACGCGCCGGGCATCACGTTGCTGATCGCAGCATAATACAGGACGAACGCAACAAGATCGCTGATCAGTTGCGGGCCTGGATCGCTAACCCGGAAATAGATGTGGTAATTTCGACCGGTGGTACAGGCCTGACGGGCCGCGACGTAACGGTCGAAGCGCATCGCGATGTCTATGAGAAGGAAATCGAGGCTTTCGGCACGGTGTTCACAATCGTTTCAATGGAGAAGATTGGTACGTCGGCCGTGCAATCACGTGCGACCGGTGGGGTCGCGGGTGGCACCTACCTGTTTGCATTGCCCGGCAGTCCCGGTGCCTGCAAGGACGCCTGGGACGGGATATTGGAGAAACAGTTCGATTATCGCCACCGTCCCTGCAATTTCGTCGAAATAATGCCTAGATTGGACGAACATTTGCGACGGAAGTAGACTGGTCGCACGTTAAACCGTTCATAACCGCTTTGTGGCTTGGCATTTTTTGCTGCCCAGCTACCTTTTGCTAATGGCAGCCTGATGCAACCGGGGTGATTTATATATGCGATTTCTGAGGCAAAGCCTTGTAGGAGTCTTTTTGACGTCGTTGACAGTGGCCCTGTTGTTTGTGGCGGCGCAGATGATTACGGGCGCCGTGCAAGACGTTCTGACGCGGGAGGAGTCGGCTCCGCAGGCGCGAGAGCGTGTCTTTGCCGTTTCTGTTCGGTCTGCGGAATTGGAAACCGTCACCCCGTATCTTGAAGCCTTTGGCGAGGTTCAAAGCCGCCGCAGGTTAGAACTGCGGGCCGCCTTGGGTGGGCGCGTTGTCGGGCTGGCCGAGGATTTCGAAGACGGCGGTGTGGTAACAACAGGCGAAGTTCTGGTTGAACTTGATCCCGCAGACGCCCAGTCCGCGCTGGACCGGGCAAAATCCGATTTGCTGGACGCGCAGTTTGAAGAGCGTGACGCGGAGCGGTCTCTGCTGCTGGCGCAGGACGAGTTGAACTCGGCTGAGGCGCAGGCGGAACTGCGCGGGCGCGCCTTGCAGCGCCAACAGGATTTGCAGACCCGCGGGGTCGGGGCCGCAGCATCTGTGGAAGAGGCCGAACTGGCCAAAGCTGCCGCGCAGCAGGCGGTGCTGGCGCGGCGGATTGCACTGGCCCAGGCCGAATCCCGCGTCGATCAGGCGACCACCCTGTTGTCACGAGCCCGCATTGCGCTTGAGGCCGCTGAACGCGATCTGGATGATATGACAATCCGCGCCCGGTTCGGGGGCACATTGACGGATGTAACACTGGTCGAAGGCCGGCTTGTGTCCGCGAACGAAAAGCTGGCGGAGCTTGTCGACCCCAATGCATTGGAGGTGGCATTCCGGGTCTCAACCGCGCAATACGTCCGATTGCTGGATGCAGCCGGTGATCTGATCGACGCACCTGTGACAATCTCGCTTGAGGTCACAGGCACCGACCTGACCGCCCAAGGCCGCATTAGCCGCGACAGCGGATCGGCGGGCGAAGGGCAGACCGGGCGTTTGATCTATGCCCGCCTGGATGAGGCGTCGGGGTTCAAGCCGGGCGATTTTGTTACCGTCACGGTGCAGGAACAACCGCTGGACAACGTAGTTCTGCTGCCGTCTTCAGTTCTGGATGCTGTCGGCACAGTGTTGGTGCTGGATGAGAATGACAGGCTCGAAACGCTGCCAGTACAGCTGATCCGTCGTCAGGGCGATGAGGTCTTGTTGCGCGGCGAAGGTTTGGTTGGGCGTGAGGTCGTGATCGGCCGCACGCCGCTGCTGGGATCGGGCGTACGTGTCCGGCCCCTGCGGATAGATGATAGAGCCGGGGCCGCACCGGATATGGTTGAGCTGTCTGTGGAACAGCGCGCTAAGTTGGTCGCTCAGGTTGAGGCCAGCACCCGCATGCCAAAGGACGTCAAAGAACGGGTTCTGGGTCAGTTGAGCGAGGCTAAGGTGCCCGCCTCGCTTGTCCAGCGGCTTGAAAACAGGGCGGGGGGCTAAGCGCTATGATGCGCGAGATCCCCGGCGCGGCAGGCGGCATCCTTAGTTACTTCACGCGTCACAAAACGGTGGCAAACCTGCTGTTGCTGGTGATGCTGGTCCTGGGCGCGGCGGCAATCCCGAACATGCGGGCACAGTTCTTTCCGGATGTGATCCTGGAACGCGTCGACGTGAGTGTGGACTGGGATGGGGCCGGTCCCGAAGATGTGGACAACGGTATCGTTCAGGTGCTTGAGCCCGCCTTGCTGGCGGTCGAGGGTGTCGCCAGCACCGAGTCCACGTCACGCGAGGGGCGCGCCAGCATTCGGCTCGAGTTCGAGCCAAACTGGGACATGTCCCGCGCTGTCGAAGAAGTACGGACGGCTGTCGATAGTGTCACCAGCCTGCCCGACGATGCCGAAGAACCAACAATCCGGCGGGGTGCCTGGCGGGACCGGGTTACAGATGTGGTTGTGACCGGACCTGTCGATCCTGATCAACTGGCCAAATTCACGGACGAATTAATCAACCGTCTTTTCGCGGTTGGGGTTACCCGTACCACGATTCGGGGGCTTGCTGCGCCGCGCATCGTGGTCGAGATACCGACCGCCCAACTGATTGCCAACGACATCACCCTGTCCGAGGTCGCGTCAGCTGTCGCGGCCGAGGTCAACGCAAACCCAGCGGGTGACGTGACTGGCGCGAATGCCCGTATTCGCACGGGTACGGAAAAGCGCACACCCGAGGAAATCGAAGGCATCGCCCTGCGCAATTTTGCGGACGGGTCCAAGTTGATGGTGGGCGATGTAGCCCAGATCCGGGTCGAAGGGGTCAACCGCGATCGCAGCTACTTCGTGGGCGAAAACCCGGCGATGTCTGTGCGCGTAGATCGCTCAAACCTGGGTGACGCGATCGAAATCCAGCACGCGGTCGAAGACGTTGTGACGGAAATGCAGGCCAGCGTTCCCGAAGGTGTGACGATCGAGCTGATCAGAACCCGCGCTCAGGCGATCACCGACCGTCTGGATATTCTGGTCGACAACGGCCTTGTTGGCTTGGGCCTGGTGGTCTGTCTGCTGTTTTTGTTCCTGAATGCGCGGATCGCCTTTTGGGTCGCTGCCGGCATTCCGGTTGCCATGTCTGCCGCGATTGCCTTCATGTTTATCGGCGGGCTGTCGATCAATATGGTGTCCCTGTTCGGCCTGATCATCACGTTGGGCATTGTTGTAGATGACGCCATCGTCGTGGGTGAGCATGCCGATTTCCGGGCACGCCGATTAGGTGAGGCCCCAATGGTGGCCGCTGAACGCGCTGCACGACGAATGGCGATGCCGGTCTTTGCGGCGACCCTGACAACCGTGATCGCCTTTTTTGGCCTGACCCTCGTTGGTGGTCGGTTCGGAGAGTTGATCCGTGACATCCCCTTTACCGTTATTGCGGTCTTGATAGCGTCGCTGATCGAATGTTTCCTTATTTTGCCGAACCATATGGCGCATGCCATCGCGCATTCCACGAAAGAGCACTGGTATGACCTGCCCAACCGTGTGGTCAATCGCGGGTTCCGGTGGGTGCGCGATCATCTGTTCCGCCCGTTGATCGCCTGGGTCGTCTGGGCACGCTATGTGGTAGTTGCCATGATGGTGGTGATCCTGGCCAGCCAGGTTGCCCTGTTCATTCGCGGTGATGTGAACTGGCGGTTTTTCAACGCACCCGAGCGCGGCTCGGTCACGGGCAACTTCATAATGGTCGAAGGCGCCACCCGCGCCGAGACTGTGGCCATGATGCATGAGCTGCAGCGCGCGACCGAAGAGCTGGGCCAGATTTATGAAGACCGCCACGGTCGTAACCCGATCGACTATGTGCTGGCCGAGGTGGGCGGGTCCGCAGGATGGGGATTGGCCGCCGCTGATGGCAAAGACGCTGACTTGCTGGGTGGTATTTCCATCGAGCTGATCGATGCGGATCTGCGCCCCTATTCCAGCTTTGAGTTTGTGGGTGAGTTGCAGGATTTTGTTCCGCGCCACCCGAAGGTCGAACTGCTCAGCTTCCGGGGATGGCGCTCTGGGCCGGGTGGCGATGCCATTGACGTTCAGTTCTATGGCGCGGATGTGAATACGCTCAAATCCGCATCAGAGGATTTGCAGACCGAGCTTTCAAAATATCCTGAAGTTTCGGCGCTGGAAGACAATCTTGCCTATGACAAGGAAGAGTACATTCTGGACCTGACAGCGCAGGGTCAGTCGCTGGGGTTCAGGATCGAAACGCTGGGACGCGTGTTGCGTGACCGGTTAAACGGGATCGAGGCGGCGACCTTCCCAGATGGCCCGCGTAGTGCCGAGATCAGGGTTGAACTGCCCGAAGGAGAGCTGACCGCCGACTTCCTGGAACGCACTCTGATGCGCACGCCGGACGGCGTTTATGTACCGCTGGCCGATATCGTTTCGGTCGAGCGGAAATCCGGCTTCTCGACCGTCCGACGCGAAAATGGGCTGCGGGTGATATCGGTGAATGGCGACATCTCGGAAGATGACCCGACGCGCGCGGCTGAGATTGCACGTGCCATGGGCGAGGAAATCCTGCCGAAAATCGCCTCGGAACGACAGGTTGAATGGCGGATGGCCGGTCTGAGCGAACAGGAAGACGAGTTCCTGTCCGAGGCACGCACTGGCCTGATCCTGTGCCTGACGGGCATCTATCTTGTTTTGGCCTGGGTGTTTGCCAGCTGGACGCGGCCACTGGTGGTGATGGCGATTATCCCATTTGGGTTGGTCGGCGCGATCTGGGGGCACTACCTGTGGGAGGTTCCGCTAAGCATGTTCACGGTCGTCGGTCTGCTGGGGATGACGGGGATCATCATCAACGACTCGATTGTTTTGGTGACGACCATCGACGATTACCAGAAAGAGCGCGGGCTTGTGCCTTCGATAGTTGAAGGCACCGCAGACCGGTTGCGGCCTGTGATGCTGACGACGCTGACCACGGTTCTGGGGCTGACCCCGTTACTGTATGAAGGGTCGCAGCAAGCGCAGTTTCTCAAACCCACAGTCATTACTTTGGTCTATGGGCTGGGCTTTGGAATGTTGCTGGTCCTGCTGCTAGTCCCGGCGTTGCTTGCCATTCTGAACGATCTGTCTCGCCCAATGACCGCGATGCGTCGGGCGGCACGTGCCCCGGACCGTGTGGTGCAGGGGACGTTGGCGTGTTCGGGCCTCGCCTTGCTTTCATGGTTTACGGTCACGATGGTGTGGCCCGCAATTTACGGCGCGCCCATCGGGTTCTTGTCCGGGCTTTATGCGGGCGAGGATGGCATGGCTATTCTTCGGATGGGCTTAGGCGCATTCGTGACAGGTGCTGCGCTGATACTGTTCCTCAGCGTGGCAGTCTCTGGCTTGCTTTATACCCGGCTCAAAAGGCCCGCGACCTAAGTCCGGCGCAGGGCGGTTTCCAGCAGATCGATGACGCGGTTGCTCATCTCTAGTTCGCCGCGGCGGATCTGATCCACAGGGAACCAACGCGCATCGAGCGCGTCGTCACCTGCAATGGGGTCGCCGGTTTGATACTGACAGGCCACGCCTACCAGCAGGTAGTGTGTCTGGACGTCGCCGTTTTCGTTCCAGCGCAGCAAATCAAGATTGTCTAAGTAGTGCTGAGGGTCTGCAATGACCGAGGTTTCTTCGCGCAGCTCTCTTTGTGCGGCTTGCAAAACAGTCTCGCCCCATTCCACGTGACCCCCAGGAAACCCCCATAGCCCAGCATCAGGTTGCTTGCTGCGTTGAACCAGCAGCACTTGGTCCTGATGCAGGACTACTGCCAAAGCGCCGATTTTTGGAGTTTGTGTCATGAAATCACCGGGCTCAGCTTGCGCTGCATCCCCGAATGTCGACTGCGTGATTTGCACCCAACACGGTGATCCGAATTTCCGACCGATCCAGCGCAAACGGTCCACCGGATGCATTAATCACCTCAGAGGTTGCGATCAGAGTATTCCCGGTTCGCGTCGTCTCGGTCTGCGAAGCCCAGAGCGCCGGGTTCCCCGGCTCGATCACGGCCACCTCGCGACCGCCTGCCGAGGGCATGGTCACCCGGGCCTCGATCTTCATCCCGTCTGATGTGGGTGAGAGGTGACAGGTGGTATGGGCCACTCTGGCCTCGTGTTCGGAAAAGGGCCTTTGTGCCAGTGCAGCGGCGATGGTGGGGTTGCGCCCGGCGTCTGCGTTCAGCGTGTGGTCGAAATCCAGCTGTTCCGGGATGCAAACATCCTTGCAGACGCCCAGATCCATCGTTCCCTGCAGGCGTACGGGCTTGGCCGGGTTTTTCGGCGTGATCTCGACTGGCAAAACCAGTTGGTTTTCGTAGCCGATCGATTGCAATCCGTTCTGGTCAAAAACATTGGGTGCGGGCCATGTAATCGACACATCCCCGACGTTGTTCGAACGGTTCCAGTCGAATTGCGGCGGAATGCCAGCATCCCCCGGCGCACGCCAATAGGTTTTCCAACCGTCCTGCAGTGTCACGCGCACGGCGCTGAGGTACGTTCCTTTAGCGGTGCGTCCGCCATCCAGAATATCCAACTCGGCAACGGGGCCGTTGACCTGCGCTGTTGCAGGTAAGGCCAGACCAAAGGTTATGGCGATTGCTGGTAATACATTTTTTACGCTCATGGTTCATAAATGCGCGGTTGCGGCACAGAATCCAAGTCACGTTCCGGTAACCGGGATGAAATCTGCGGAAATGTGCGCTGATCCCTTGCCATTCCGGGTGACCAAGGGTCATTGTTAAAGCATACCTGATAAGAGATGTCGGCCCATGGATCTTACCGGAAAACTGTTGATTGCGATGCCTGGCATGGGCGATCCGCGTTTTGATCATTCGGTGGTGTACCTGTGCAGCCATGGCGAAGATGGTGCTATGGGGTTGATTATCAACAAACCTTCGGATCTGCGGCTGAAAACTCTGTTGAGTCAGCTCAACATCCCCTGCCGGATTCCGGTTGTGGGTGAACGTTTGGTCCATTTCGGCGGCCCGGTCGAGATGTCGCGTGGTTTTGTCCTGCACAGCTCGGATTACGAGGCGAACCTGCATTCCATGCACATCACGGATGACTTCAGCATGACGGCAACGCTGGATATCCTCGAGGATCTTGCCTCGGGCCGCGGGCCTTTGAACTCCACTTTGGTGCTGGGCTATTCGGGCTGGGGACCTGGTCAGCTTGAGGATGAGATCGCGATGAACGGCTGGCTCACGACCGAGGCGTCGTCCAAGCTGGTCTTCGATGTAGCTGATGATGAGAAATGGGGAGGTGCGCTTGCGACTTTGGGCGTTGACCCCTTGATCCTGTCTGCCGAGTCCGGGCGCGCCTGATCAGCCGTTACGCGGGGCCGCAGCGCGGCGCAGGCGGTCGTTAATGGCCGCACCCAAACCATGTTCGGGAATTTGGGTCACCGCAATTGGTCTGCCGGTGTCATTCAGGGTGTGCAGTGCGGCGAACAGGTTGGCCGCAGCCTCGGCAAGATCACCTTTCGCTGACAGGTTCAGATCGCAGCCCACCGGGCCAAACCCCAGCAGAACTTCATCGCCTTGGGCGGTGCTGGCGTTCAGACGAACGGGCGCATCCGGAGCATAATGCGATTGCAACTGACCGGGCGCGTTCAGCGCATCACCCGGCTGGTGGTGGTGCAGCTGAGTATCCAGAACCGCCTCGATCTGTTCCAGCGAAACGCCGCCGGGGCGCAAAAGGGCAGGCTCGCGCGCAACGCCCACGATGGTGCTTTCCAACCCGACCCCGCAGGGCCCATCATCCAGCACCGCGGCGATGCGCCCATTCAGGCCGGACAGGACGTGCGCGGCTGTGGTCGGGCTGATTTGCCCGGACGGATTGGCAGATGGCGCGGCGACCGGGCCGTCGAATTTGGACAGTAGCGCACGGGCCGCAGGGTGGGCTGGCACTCGCACGGCGAGCGTGTCCAGCCCGGCTGTCACCAGCGATGAAATCCCGTGATTCGGTCGCAGTGGCAGAACCAGAGTCAGCGGTCCGGGCCAGAACGCGGCCGCTAAGGCCTCGGCCTGATCGGACCATGTCACGAACCGCTGGGCGGCTTCGATCGAGGCCACATGCGCAATCAACGGGTTGAAGCTGGGTCGTCCCTTGGCGGCATAGATGCTTGCCACCGCTGCTCCGTTACGGGCATCCCCGCCCAGGCCGTAGACCGTCTCGGTCGGGAAAGCCACCAGAAGACCCTGACGCAACAGGTCTGCCGCTTGCGCAATTCCGGCAGGATCGGCGTTTAATGTCAGAGTGCCGTTGGGGATCATTGGTGGTGACGTCGCGTTTTGATTGCGTATAGCATTTGGACCGATACCTAATCGGTGGAACCCAGATGCATAAAGGTGGGCGGTGGAAATTCCAAGCCCGTCGGCGTAAACGCAATCAGACAGCCTAGAGGGAAGACATGCCATATCGCGCCCCAATCTCTGATTATGAATTCTTGTTCCGCCACGCGGTCAATTTTGACAAGATCGCTGCTACCGAGAAATTCTCGGAAGCCAGCGACGATGTGGTCAGTGCCATTCTGACCGAAGCCGGAAAACTGTGCGAAGAGGTGATGGCCCCTCTGCAACGCCCCGGTGATCTTGAGCCCGCGCGCTTGGAAAACGGCGTGCTGCGTACCTCGACCGGGTATGCTGATGGCTGGAATGCCATAGCCAAAGGCGGTTGGGTCGGGATGAGTGGTGATCCGGATTATGGCGGCATGGGTCTGCCGATGACGTTGACCACCGCCGTGAATGAAATGATGTCTGCCGCCTGTCTGTCGCTGCAACTTGCGCCGCTGATGACACAGGGCCAGATCGAAGCGCTGGAACATCACGCCAGCGATGAGCTCAAGGCGCTGTATCTGCCTAAGATGATGGCAGGTGAATGGTCTGGTACCATGAACCTGACCGAACCACAGGCCGGGTCGGATGTGGGTGCGTTGACTTCGAAAGCCGAAGCCAATGGGGATGGCACCTTTTCTGTGACAGGGCAGAAAATCTTTATCTCATGGGGTGACAACGATTTTGCTGAGAATGTCTGCCATTTGGTACTGGCGCGCCTGCCCGATGGCGTTCCCGGAACCAAGGGCATTTCGCTGTTCCTGGTGCCCAAGCTGCTGCCGGATGAGAACGGCAATCCCGGTGTGGCCAATGATCTGAAGGTCGTATCGGTCGAGCACAAGATGGGCCTGCACGGCTCACCAACCTGCGTGATGCAGTTTGACGGTGCCAAAGGCTGGCTTGTAGGCAAGGAACATGGCGGCATGGCCGCGATGTTCACCATGATGAACAACGCGCGCCTAGGTGTTGGCGGTCAGGGTGTGGGTGCAGCCGAAGGTGCCTATCAGCACGCGCTGGCCTATGCGCTGGAACGTAAGCAGGGCAAAACGCCATCAGGCACGATCGTTGACCACGCCGATGTGCGCCGGATGCTGATGAGTATGCGTGCCGACACGTTCGCCGCCCGTGCGATCATGCTGGCCACCGCTGCCGCCATTGATATGGCCAACGCAACCGGCGATGCAGACTGGGCAGCTCGTGCCGCCCTGCTGACTCCGATCGGAAAGGTTTTTGGCACCGAGACCGGTATGCGGGTGTCCGAGAACGGCGTTCAGGTCCATGGCGGCATGGGATTTATCGAAGAATCCGGTGCCGCGCAGTATTACCGAGACGTCCGCGTGACTGCGATTTACGAGGGAACCAATGGCATTCAGGCTATGGACCTTGTCGCGCGCAAGATGATGGACGGCGGCGATGCAGCATCGCGTCTGTTGGACGAAATCGAGGATCGTGCCGAGCAGGCGCGGGCAACCCTGCCCGAACTGGCAGGCCCGGTTTGGGAAGCCACGGAAAGCCTGCGCGAAACAACCGAATGGATGGTTGCGCAATCCGAGATGAACAACCGATTTGCTGGTGCGGTTCCGTACCTTCACGCCTTTGCCCGCGTCCTAGGCGCGCACTATCACCTGATGGCTGCTTTGGCCGAACCGGGTGGTCCACGCTTTAAACTGGCTCGTTACTACATCAACGCGCTGTTGCCCGAATATGCCGGACTGCTGGCGCAAGCTCAGAACGGCGCAGATGATGTATTCGGGCTCAGCGTCGAGGAGCTTTTGGCCTGATGGACGGAGATACCCCTTTGGCGATCCGGTATCCGTGGCCCGAACCTCCGGCCGAGGGTGAGGCGATCGAGGTCGCCGAAGGAGTGCTTTGGATGCGCTTGCCGCTGCCTATGGCACTGGATCACGTCAATATCTATGCGTTGGATGATGGCGATGGGTGGACCGTAATCGACACGGGCATGTCATCGAACAAGACTCGGCGCATCTGGGAAAAGCTTATGGCTGGCCCGTTGGGTGGCAAGCCCATCAAGCGGGTGGTGGTGACGCATCATCACCCCGACCATGTGGGCAATGCGGGTTGGTTCCAATCCGAACATGGCGTCGAGCTGGTGTCTTCTCGCACCTCTTGGCTGTTTTCGCGTATGCTGCAACTGGATGTTCAGGAAAGCTGGCCGCAGGAAACTCTGGATTATTATCGCAGCGCAGGCATGGCGCCCGAGGTTCTAGCAAAGCGGATGGCTGAGCGCCCGTTCAATTATTGCGACACCGTTTATCCGATGCCACTGGGGTTCACTCGGATCAAGCAGGGTAGCGTGATCCGTATGGGCGGGCGCGATTGGGACTTGCATATGGGCAATGGTCATGCCCCAGAACACGCCACGTTCTGGAGCCGCGACGACAACCTCGTGATCACCGGCGATCAGATACTCAGTTCGATCAGTCCCAACTTAGGTGTCTATGTCACTGAACCTTTGGCCGACCCGGTTGCCGAATGGCTGGAAGCCTGCGAGCGGCTTCAGGGGTTGGTACGGCCTGATCATCTGGCACTGGGCGGGCATAAGCTGCCGTTTACTGGGCTGCCCATCCGGATGAGGCAACTGATCGAAAATCACCACAGCGCATTGGATCGTTTGGAAAAGTATTTGGACCAGCCCAAGACCGCTGCCGAATGTTTCATGCCCTTGTTCAAACGGCAGATCAGCGGTGGCGAGTATGGGCTTGCGCTGGTCGAAGCGGTTGCACATTTGAATCATCTTTACCAGATTGGAGCTGTCACCCGAACGCGCCGCGCGGACGGGGCGTGGGAGTTTCAGCGCAAAGGGTAAAGCTATGCAGGATCAGATCGAAACCTCGGCCGAGGCCGCCGAAGCCGCAGCTTTGCCGCGCTGCTACGAAGTGCATTCCGACCCCGAAGCAAAGTCAGGCGCAAAAGACCTGCCCGGTCCGTTGCAAAAACCGGTCGAGACGAAAAGCCCCGCGCAATGGGCTTATGAGCGGCTGATCCTCTATATCCAGAATTTCGAAAAGACGCTGACTGGCGACCAAGAGGTCGCGATGGGATTCACCGGTGGCGACGCAGGCGTCATGCGGATCGAAGGGATGGGGTATTTTGATCCCGATATCATCACCTTTTACGGATCGGATGCGACCGGTGCGCGCACTCAGCTTGTGCAACATGTGAGCCAGCTGAATGTGATGCTGCGGGCCCTGCCCAAATCGGTCGAGGATAAGCCCGCCAACCGGATCGGGTTCCGCTTGGCGGCTGATCTGGAAGAAAGCTGATCACCTGACTTGCAATTCACGTCTGCGCAGCCTTGAATGAGTCTACCATTCAAGGGGGCCTCACGTGACCACTTTCTCTGCCGTTACAAGTGCCTACAAAGGTGCGTGGAGCCGTCGCCGTGTCTTTGTGCCTATCTATCTTGTTGTGCGCCTGCTTTTGGTTGCGCTGATTGCGCCCGGCGTGGCGATCACGGTGAATCTTGCCGTATCGCTGTCCAACCAGACGGCGCTGACTGATCAGGCGATCGCTGCATTCATCCTCTCACCTGCCGGGTTTATTGCGGCCGTTGTGGTTCTCAGCCTGTTTCTACTGGCCGAGGTGTTTGTCTTCTCGGTCATGGCCGGGTCGCTGCGGATGGCAGAGCCGGACCCATGGCGCGCTGGTAGTTCTTCGATCAGGCTGATCCTGTCGCGGCTTCCATCCCTGTTTGGATTTGCGGTGCGCTTTGTTATGCGCGTTCTGCTGTTGGTTCTGCCCTTTGCGGTCGTTTCTGCCGTGATCGCATGGTGGACGCTGACTGAATATGACATCAACTATTATCTGACCTTCCACCCGCCCTCATTCTGGGTGGCTGTGGTACTGATCGGGGCGGTTGCGCTGGCTATGGCCTGGGTGTTGATCCGACGCCTGTCAGCCTGGGCTTTGTCGCTGCATCTGGTTTTGTTCGAAGGCGTTCACCCCGGACATGCGTTCGGCATCAGCGCCAGTCGGATGGAAGGTAAGCGCGGTCGCCTCAAGATAGAATTGGCCATCTGGCTGGCTGTGCGCCTTGTCATCGCCGCCGTGATCGCCTGGGTGGCCGGGCTTTTGTTCGCACTGGTGCCGCTGCAAGGCGCAGCCAACCTGAGATTGGCCCTGATTTACAGCCTCGCCGTCGCCGGTTTCTGGTCACTGGCCGGACTGGTATTGGCAGCCACGGCTCTGGGCGCATTGGCAGTGCTGCTCGATAGGTTCTTTGATATCCAGACATCAGAACCAACCCCTCCAAAGCCGCGCAACCTGCGCAGAACAATGGTCACGGCTGTTGGGGCCGCCGTCGTTTCCGTTATTGTTGGAATATGGTTTGGGCAGCACCTTCTGGAGAGGGTGCAGGCACCGGACCGTGCAGAGGTTATCGGTCATCGCGGCGCTGCCGCGCTGAAGCCCGAAAACACGATGGCCTCGGTTCTCAAGGCGATCGAGGACGGTGCCGACTGGGTTGAGATCGACGTTCAGGAAACAGCGGATGACGTGGTCATCGTGGCCCATGACAGTGATTTCATGAAACTGGCCGGTGTTAACCTCAAGGTGTGGGATGCCACGATGGAGGATATTGATCAGATCGACATCGGCAGCTGGTTCGGTCCCGAATACGCCGATGAGCGTACGCCGACTCTGCGTGACGTGCTGGAGGCCGCGAAGGGCAAGGCCAAGGTCATTATCGAATTGAAATACTACGGCCACGACGTAGACCTTGAGAATCGGGTTGTCGCTCTGGTCGAAGAGCTGGGCATGCAGGACGACATTGCAACGATGTCCCTGAAATACCCGGCAGTGCAAAAGATGAAAACGATTCGCCCCGACTGGCGCGCCGGTGTTCTGGCCGCGACTGCTGTGGGTAATCTCTCAGGTCTCGAAGGTGATTTTGTTGCGGTGAACGCCGCGATGGCGACGCCAGGGTTGGTCAATTCGGTCCACGCTGCGGGCAAGGACATCTATGTCTGGACCGTTAATGATCCGCTGCAAATGTCGGCTATGGCGTCGATGGGGGTGGATGGGCTGATCACGGACCGACCCGCGATGGCGAATGAAGTTCTGCGTGTGCGCGCCGAAATGGGGCCGGCAGAGCGTTTGTTGCTGTGGCTGGCGACGACCTTCGGCATGTCCTTTGATACTAAGGCGATGCGCGATGAAAGCCCTTAATTTGGCGGCAATCCTTTTGTTGAGTGCCGCGCCAGCCTTCGCGCAAGACGTCATGCGCAGCTTTGAGTTGCCCGCGCATCGCGCCCTGATGACGGAGCGCAGCAGCGCAGAGTTGACCCCGTTTGAAACGGATGGCTGTTCGGGTGGTCTTTCGGCCAGCTGGCGCTTTGTGGCGGATACATTCCCCAGCTTTCGGGGACTGTATGAGGCGCACCCGCCGTGGGAATACTGCTGTGTGACCCATGATCGCGCCTATCACCATGCCGGCGGGGCTTTGCGGGCCGAAGACAGCTATGACGCACGCCTGTCCGCGGACGACACACTGCGTGCCTGCGTCAAACAGCATGGGACAGACCATGCCGAGGAATATGCCGAACGCTATGACATGACGGCCGAACAGATTCGCACCGCTCATTCCGTCACGGCCGAGGCGATGTATGCGGCGGTCCGATTTGGCGGTGGCCCCTGTTCGGGCCTGCCCTGGCGTTGGGGTTTTGGGTATCCGGGGTGCTCGGTGTTCCCACCTTTGGCCCCTGCGCGCGAATGACGTGGTGACAGGCCCCGGATTTTCCATTATCCAACATTTCAAACACGCGAATTAGGATTCTGAGACTCATGGCTGAACACAAGCACGGCGAAATGGATATCACTGTTCAAACCAAAACCTTTGATGGGTTCGTCAAAGCCACCACATGGTGTGTGGTTGCCATCGCCCTCCTTTGCCTGTTCCTGGCGGTCTTCGCCGCATAATCCAAAACGGGGTTGACCTTGATCCGGATTTTGATTGCCTGCCTGCTGGCAGCAACTGTTGCTGGCTGCACGGGATCGCAGCGTCCGCAAGCCGACCGGGCCGAGGTCGTTGCCCGATCCTATCGTGATCCGGGTCCCTCGACCCTGACGCTGTATACGATGATCAGCACGCGCACCGGGTCTGGTGCGCATACCTCATTGATGATCAGCGGCAGCGAGCGGGTGATCTTTGATCCTGCGGGGTCTTTCCGCGCAGATGTGGTTCCGATCAAGGACGACGTGCTGTACGGCATCACCCCTAATGCCGAGCGCGCCTATCGCAGCTCGCACGCGCGCGAAACGCATTATGCGCGTATCCAGACGATTCAGGTAAGCCCGCAACAGGCTGAGATTGCATTGCAACTAGCCAAACAATCCGGTCCGGTCGCTGGCGCCTATTGTGCGAATTCCACCGCGTCGCTGTTGAAGCAGGTTCCGGGGTTCGAACAGATCGACGTGACCTTTTTTCCGGTCAAGCTGTCAGATCAGTTCGGTCAGATCCCGGGTGTTGTGACAACGGAGTATCGTGAGAACGACGATGCCGACCTGCAAAAAGGCCTGGCCGCCAACAATGCGGCGTTGAACCAACAGGACGCTGTCTCAGCCCAGTAAATACAGCAAACCGTACAGGGTTGCGGCGCCGCTGAAGATCGCTGCCAGCACATTCTTTGTGATCACTCCAACACTCAGCGCAACCGCGGCGGCCGCCATTCGGGGAATGTCCGGTTGCCCCTCGGTCGCGGTCGGCCACACGACCAGCGGTGCAATCAGGGCAGGCAAGATGGCCACAGCAGTATAGCGCAAGTGGCGCAACAGCCAGGGAGGCATCGGGCGATCTCCGACGAGGCCGATAAAGACAAACCGCAAACTATAACTGCCAATGGCAAGTCCAATGATGATGGACCAGATCGTGACCGGATCAACAGCGGTCATGATGTGGCCTTTCTGCGTTCGGCGAACAATTCGGCCTGAGCACCGGCCATCATGCCAGCACATCCGGCAATCAGCAGGCCCAGATTGTATGGGATCCCAGCGGTCAACAAAGAAACGACAATGGCGACCAGCGCAGCCACCACGTGGGGCAGGGTACGCATCATTGGCCCGATCATTGCCAGAAATGTAATCGGCAAGGCAAAATCCAGCGCCCAGCTTTCGGGAATGCGTGTGCCAAGAACCGCGCCCAGATAAGTCGCAAATATCCATAACGGCGTGATGGGCGTGACCGAGCCCACGAAAAAGGCCATGCGTTGCGGGACGGTCATTTTGGGTTCTTTTTCAAACTGCACGATTGAGCAGGCATAGGATTGATCGACGGTCAGATAGGCGGCGAACGCCCGTTGCCACATCGGCGCAGCCCCCAAATAGGGGGTCAGTGACGCTGAATACATCGCCATCCGCAGGTTCACCGCCAGAGCAGAAACAAGAATAATGGCCGTCGGCGTCTGATCCTGCAGCAATTGCAGTGCGGCAAACTGCGCAGCACCCGCAAACACCGTGGACGTAAAGGCCATGGTTTGCACGATGTTCAACCCGGCCTCAGTCGCGAAAACGCCAAACAACGTGCCGAAAGGGATAGCGACAAAGATGAATGGGGTCCCGTCGCGAAAACCCTTCCAGTAGTATGACTTGGATGTGGTGTCTGCCATGGCTAAATCCTATGGTGATCCCCGCAGCAGTAGCCGTCTTGGGAAAGGGTTGCAATTGGCCACGGAACTGAACCTGTCAGACTACATCATCGCCCCCGATCCCGGTGCAGCCCGCCTGACCCGCGCAGTTGAAGGCGTGGACCAGAATGGACAGAACAGCCAGATCTCGGTGGTCGAGGAGCGCCCGCTGACGATTTTCCTCAACTCGCAAGAGATCGTGACCGCAATGACCATCGGGGACTATCCCGAATATCTGGCGCTGGGGTTCCTGCGCAATCAGGGGATGCTGCTGGTTGATGATAAGATCACGCGCGTCGATTACGATGAAGATCTGGAAACCGTAGTGGTGCGTACCGCGCGCGAGACCTCATATGAGGACAAACTGAAGAAAAAGACACGCACCAGCGGCTGTGCGGTCGGCACGGTGTTCGGTGACATGATGGAAGGATTGGAGGACGTGCGCCTGCCGCAGGTCTCGGTCCGCACCTCGTGTCTGTACGATCTGGCCGCCCAGATCAACCGCACCCCGTCGCTGTATCTTGAGGCCGGGGCGATCCACGGTACAGTGCTGTGTCACGAGAACCGCCCGTTGGTCTATATGGAAGACGTGGGCCGCCACAACGCGGTCGACAAGATCGCGGGTTGGATGCTGTCAGAAGGTGAGGGGGCCGAAGACAAAATCCTCTACACCACCGGACGCCTGACCTCGGAAATGGTGATCAAGACCGCGATGATGGGCATCCCGGTTCTGGCGTCTCGATCGGGCTTCACCGCATGGGGCGTAGAGATCGCTCGCGAAGTCGGACTGACATTGATCGGCCGTATGCGTGGGCAGCGCTTTGTATGTCTTTCAGGCGAAGACCGTCTGGTGCGCGATGTAGACCCGTCTACCGTTGCGGTTGAAGATAAGAAGCACAAAAGGAAAAGTTCCCAGTCCTGAAATCCGTGGGTGGCCAGTCGTTCTGAGAAAACTCTGCAAGTTCCAGAAGATATACACTAAGGTGGAGCAACTCAGAGTGGAATTTTAGATGGTTGCCACGTAGGGAAGCTATGGAATTAATCAGTTTGATTGCACCGGTCTTCGCGGTGATCTTGACGGGGTACG
The DNA here is from genome assembly GCF_900143525.1 of Ruegeria sp. Alg231-54. Taxonomy (GTDB): domain Bacteria; phylum Pseudomonadota; class Alphaproteobacteria; order Rhodobacterales; family Rhodobacteraceae; genus Ruegeria. The sequence continues at coordinate 83,918 of NZ_FREZ01000007.1, forward strand.
TGTTTTCTTGGACGAAACTTCTGGGTGAAGACACGTCAGAAGCTCTGGTGCAATTTGCGGTTTACGTCCTGATCCCCGCCATCATGTTTTACCTGATTGGTCAGGAGGAGTTTGAGAACCTTCTAAATTACGGTTTCTACGTGTCGTATGGCGGTACGATACTGGCTCTTTTTGCCGTCCTGTTCATCGGTTTGAAAACGCTGACGAGTTTTCAGGTCGGATCAGCAACCGTATTGGCCTTTGCTGGCGTTGCCTCGAACACAGCGTTGGTGGCGTTGCCCATCCTTCATTCGATTTTTGGGTCAAAGGGGGCGCTGCCGGCCGTATTGGCAAATCTGGTGGTCGCCATTCTGCTGTTGATCATGACCACCATTCTAGAAACCTCGGCCGGGCACAAGGCAAGCGCCAAGACGCCAATTTACAAGATCCTTCTTAATGTTTTGAAAAACCCGATAATCGCGGCAACGTTGTTGGGCGTTCTCTACTCTTTCACGGGTATTGGGTTTTCTGACGCCGTCTCGGATTATTTAGAGCTTATGAGCCAGGCGCTTGCAGCTGTTGCGCTGTTTGCGATCGGGTTTACCACAAGTGTTCGCACGATTGTTCAGACTGGACCGATGATCCTGTTTTTGACGGTAGTAAAACTTCTCGTTGTTCCGGGGGTGGTGCTGCTTGCTGGGCATTTGATTGGGCTGGATCCGCTTTGGATCATTGCGGCGACGGTTTCTGCAGCAGCGCCCACGGCGAAGAGCATCTTTTTGCTGGCCAAACATTATGATCAGGAGCCGCAGTTCGCCGCTCACACCGTGTCGGCGACCTCGTTCCTGGCGGTCGGGACTTTGATCCTGTGGCTGTTTGTCCTGCATCATCTGCATCCTACCGCGTTCCAATTGCATTGAGTTCGCTCTACAAAGTTGCGATCTATTGATCACTTGGACGCAAGCAACAAGGTGCAGCAATGAACACCCCTTTGGGCGTAATCCTCGCAGGCGGCCTCGCCACCCGTATGGGCGGCGGCGACAAGGGTCTGTTGCAGATCGGGGGCCAAAGCCTGCTGTCTCATGTCATTGACCGGTTTGGCCCGCAGGTCGATGGTCTGGCGCTGAACGCCAATGGCGACCCCGAGCGGTTCGCCGATCTGAACCTGCCGGTTCTGCCCGATACCATCGAAGGTTTCGCCGGGCCTCTGGCCGGCGTCCTGGCTGGACTCGACTGGGCTGCTAAGCAAGGCGCCGACAGCATAGTCACAGCCGCCGCCGACACGCCGTTTTTTCCACACGATCTTGTGGCGCGGCTGACCGACGCTGCCCAAGGGCAAACACATCCTCTGGTGCTGGCCACCACGTCGCGCACCGGGGATGAAGCTCTAAAGTCCGGCGGCGGCAAGCGGGTCAACAGGCATCCGACATTTGGGCTCTGGCCTGTCGCGCTGCGCGATGATCTGCGGGATGCCTTGAATGACGGGCTGCGCAAGGTTGTGCTGTGGACCGACAAACATGCTGGTCGTGAAGCTTTGTTTCCTGCGGAACCTTTCGATCCCTTCTTCAACGTCAACACGCCCGACGATTTGGCGCGAGCGCAAAAGCTGCTGGAGCGGGCATGAGGGTTTACGGCGTCACCGGCTGGAAAAACGCAGGCAAGACCGGCCTAGTGGAGCGGTTAGTGACCGAGATTACCGGGCGCGGCCTTTCAGTTTCGACGGTCAAACATGCCCATCACGCGGTCGATGTCGACCAGCCCGGCACCGACAGCCACCGCCATCGAGAAGCCGGCGCGTCCGAGGTGCTGTTGGCATCCGGCAAGCGCATTGCGGTTATGCAGGAACTGCGCGGCGCGCCCGAGCCGCCACTGGCTGACCTTCTGACGCGGCTGCTCCCGGTCGATCTCGTGTTGATCGAAGGGTTCAAACAAGAAAGTCACCCCAAGATCGAGGCGTTTCGCGCAGAGGCCGGCAATGCGTTGATGGCTGGGGAAAACAGTACGATCCGCGCCGTAGCCAGCGATACGCCCCTGCAGGTGCAGGTTCCGGTGTTTGATCTGAACAACACCGCTGCGGTCGCGGATTTCATCTTGAAAGAGGTCGGATTATGACGCCGCCAAACATCACGCCTCCGCCCCTGCGAAACGATTGTTTTGCCTTGCCTGCCGGGGTCAACTGGACACCTGTTGACGACGCGCTGGCCTTGTTGCGATCTCGGTTGACGGTGGTGACGTCGGTCGAAACCGCTCTGATCGGGCAGGCTGTGGGGCGGATACTGGCAGAAAACGTTTTTGCGAAACGTTCAAACCCGCCGCAACCGAACACGGCTGTGGATGGTTATGGGTTTTCCGGGGCTGCCCCCGAGGGTCCCCAAGTGATGCCGCTGCAGGATGGGCGCGCTGCGGCTGGTATTCCGTTTGATGGCACGGTGCCACATGGCATGGCGCTGCGCGTGTTGACCGGCGCAGCGCTGCCTGCCGGCGTGGATACTGTCATACTGGAAGAAGACGTGACCGTTCAGGATGGCCACATCGCCTTTCACGGCCCGCTGAAACAGGGCGCAAATACCCGCAAAGCTGGCGAAGACGTGGCCGAGGGCGATTTGGTTCTGCCTGCCGGGCGCAGATTGACCCCTGCTGACATGGCCCTTTTGTCGGCCACCGGGATATCCGAGGTCGCGGTACGCAAGACGCTGCGGGTTGCGGTGCTTTCAACCGGGGATGAACTGGTCGAGCCTGGAAACTCTGCCGGGCCCGGCCAAATATTTGACGCCAACCGTCCGATGCTGTTGTCGATGATCGCGCGGCTGGGCTATGAGCCGGTGGATATGGGGCGCGTTTCCGACGACCGGGAAGATCTGCGTGACAGGCTGGACAAGGCGTCGGAACAGGCCGACGTCATTCTGACCAGCGGCGGCGCGTCCGCCGGGGATGAGGATCACGTCTCGGCCCTGTTGCGAGAGGTCGGTGCGATGCAGGAGTGGCGCATTGCGCTAAAGCCCGGACGCCCCTTGGCGCTGGGTATGTGGAACGAAACGCCCGTATTTGGCCTGCCGGGTAATCCCGTCGCTGCCAAAGTCTGTACGTTGATCTTTGCCCGTCCTGCGCTGGGTCTGATGGCGGGCGAGGGCTGGTCTGAGCCGCAGGGGTTCGACCTGCCAGCCAATTTCGAGAAGCGCAAAAAACCGGGGCGACGCGAATATCTGCGCGCTCGTGTCCGCGATGGGCGGGTCGAGGTTTTTGCATCGGAAGGATCGGGTCGTATCAGCGGCCTTAGCTGGGCCGAGGGATTGGTCGAGATTCAGGATGGCGCATGTCACATTAGGCCGGGCGATCTGGTGCAGTTTATTCCCTATGGCAGCTTTGGGCTGTGATCAATCGAAGGTACCTGCGACACGCCCCAGCAGCATGAACGCACGGGCGGTTCTCGTGTCGCCCAAAGCGGTCAGGTCCGCGTCGCTGGCAATCGGTTCAAATTCAACAATCATGTGATCAAAGCGGCGTAGGAAATGGTGAACGGCGTCCCGGAATATCGGGTCCTGCTTCATCCGCGCTGCCGTCAGTGCCAGCGAAGACCGGTCCCTGATCCCGCCCAACGCGGCAACCGCGCGGCCACGCGCGCCCTGTGCGAACTGCCGCCAGATTTCGGGACGCGCCATATCCGGGCGCAGATCGTCCATATAGATGCCTTCCTGGCTCAGCAGTGTAAGCACATCCTGCGAAGCCTGCACCAGTTGGGCGGTCTTGCGATCCCGTAGCGCCAACCTAAGGGCGTCGAACCCTTCAGCATCATCCTGCGTTTCCGGGAAATTCAGCGCTCGAATGAAGGTATCGATCGTCAATGGCGGCGCGATATCTTCGGCCGGGGTGCCCAGTTCCAAAGATGTCTGATCGCCTGTGGCAACGGATGCTTCGCCGCGAACCGGCTCGGTCCGTTTCGACGAAAACGTCGCCAGCGCGGTTTCTGCTTTTTTGGCGGTCTCGGCGATTTCGTCCAGTTTTTTGCTGACACCGGGTTCTTGCAAGCTGGCGGCGCGCTGTTGCTGAATCACGTAAGCCTGACGGATCGCATCTATCGCGGTCTGCAGCCGGGCGCTTTCTTCGCGTATGACGCGACTGGCACGCATCGCCATAGCGGCGACCCAAATCATCGCCACCGGCATGAAAACAGCCAGCAGAGTCACGACGAATCCGCCGCCATCGACCTCGTCGGGAAGCACCAGAAACACAATCGACACAATCAGCCAAACCACGCTAAGCGCGACGGCAACGATCTCGATCTCGGTTACCGAAGGATGTGAAGGCTTATCATATATACCCAAAGGGGTCGGCCGTTCGGGATCTTGTTCGGGATTGGGCTCTGACATGGTCAAGGCTCCGGTTAGGCATACTCGATACTTAGAACTTCATAGGACCGCACACCGCCGGGGGTGCGTACTTCGACACTGTCGCCTTCTTCCTTGCCGATCAACGCCCGCGCGATGGGTGATTTGATATTCAGTAGGCCGTTTTCGATGTTGGCTTCGTATTCGCCAACAATCTGCCACGTCTTTTCTTCGTCAGTGTCTTCATCCACCAGGGTAACCTTGGCGCCAAATTTGATCGCGCCGTTCAGTTTGGCGGGGTCGATCACATCAGCCAGCGACAGGATGCCTTCCAACTCTTTGATGCGACCTTCGATGAAGCCCTGCTTTTCTCGGGCCGAATGATACTCGGCATTCTCTTTCAGGTCGCCCAGCTCGCGCGCTGTAGCAATGGCTTCGATGATCGCCGGGCGCTCGACGGATTTGAGGTTTTTGAGCTCCGCCCCAAGCGCGGCATTACCCGCAGGCGTCATTGGAATTTTTTCCATGTTCTTGTCGTCCACGCATAAATTGGTTCGCCCCGCCGCATGAGACACGCGTCGGGGCGATTTGATGGGTCGTCAATTAACTGACCCAAATGAGGCGTGAATTGCAAGGGGGCTTGGTCGCGCAACGCGCGGATTACGGCCTATGATGTTCGGGAAAAGTCTGAATCGCCAATACCCTGCGGCGTTTGTAGCTCTTGGGGCACTGGCGATGAAGAATCTATCAGGTGTTTCCCAGAACACTTTAATCGTAGCTAATCACTTCGAATTCGATGTCATTGTCGTCATTGAAATAGAACCGCCGACCCGGTTCATAATCAGCATGGGACTTGGGCGTGAAACCGGCGTCGATCACCTTTTTCTCGGTCGCGTCGATGTCTTCGACAAGAACACCCACATGGTTCAGCCCGCCCACGATGTCATAGCTGCTTTCCCCGGACGGTTGCGGATCGCTGGGCGCGTAAAGCGCCAGATAGGTGTGCTTGGAGCCCACGTGAACCGTGTAGCCGCCTGCAATTGCCGGGCCTTCCCAGCGTTTTTTCCAACCAAATACCTTGTGCATCCACGCAGCCGAGGCTTGCGGGTCGCGAACGGTGAAATTGGTGTGTTCAAGTGTCGCCATCATGGGATCTCCTTCGTGTTTTGAGGCTTGTCCCGACTCACTATAATTTCTAAACCTAACTTTAGATCAAGGGATTTTTCGGGAGGAAGTGATGGCGGCTTCGGAAGGGTTGGCAATTGGCGCATTGGCCCGGCGCACAGGCTTGGCCGTTTCGGCGATCCGGTACTATGAGGCGCAAGGTCTGATATCGCCCTGGCGCAATGCGGGAGGGCAGCGGCGATATCAGCGCGCAGATATCAGACGGCTGAGTTTTGTGATGATCGCACAGCAGTTCGGCCTGACTTTGCCCGAGATCCGCGAGGTCCTGTCTGGCCTGCCCGGAAATCGCACGCCAACACCGCAGGATTGGCAGGACATCAGCAAGGGGCTGAAGGCCCATCTGGACCAGCGAATCGATACCCTTACGCGTTTGCGCGACAATTTGGATGGCTGCATCGGCTGCGGATGTCTAAGCCTGCCGAAATGCGCCCTCTACAACCCGGATGACCGCGCAAAATCCAATGGTAGCGGTCCCAGGTACCTGATGGGGGACTCACCCGAGGCATAACTGCCGCATTGCAGCAAAGTTACGCCGTGTTTTGATTGACCAAGGTGTTTGCGACCATGTAATCAGCCGTGAAACAAAATTGCGCAGAGCATGCAGTGAAAGCGCCAATTCGGAAAGTTAGCTAGGGAGCCCGCGATGGCCGAGATTGAACGCGAAGCGATGGAATACGACGTGGTGATCGTGGGCGCAGGCCCCGCGGGCCTGTCGGCGGCCATCCGTCTGAAACAGCTGGATGCCGACCTGAACGTCGTGGTTCTGGAAAAGGGCTCGGAAGTGGGCGCGCATATCCTGTCGGGCGCGGTTCTAGACCCTTGCGGGCTGGACGCACTGATCCCGGACTGGAAAGAAAAAGGCGCGCCGCTGAACGTGCCGGTACATGAAGACAACTTCTACATGCTGGGCGAGGCGGGCAAGATTCGCATTCCCAACTTCCCAATGCCGCCGCTGATGAACAACCACGGCAACTACATTGTTTCGATGGGCAATGTCTGCCGCTGGATGGCTGAACAGGCGGAAGAGCTGGGCGTGGAAATCTTCCCCGGCATGGCGTGTTCGGAACTGGTTTATGGCGACAATGGCGAAGTCAAAGGCGTCGTCGCCGGTGTCTTCGGTCTAGAGCCTGATGGATCATACGGGCCGCAGACCGAGCCGGGCATGGAGCTGCATGGCAAATACGTCTTCCTGTCGGAAGGTGTGCGCGGTTCGCTGTCCAAGGAAGTGATCGCCAAGTATGATCTCTCTGCTGGCAAAGAGGTGCAGAAATACGGCGTGGGCATGAAAGAGATCTGGGAGATCGACCCGGCCAAGCACAAGGAAGGCTCGGTCACGCACACCATGGGTTGGCCGCTGGGCAGCAACGCGGGCGGCGGATCGTTCATCTATCACCTTGAAAACAATCAGGTCTATGTCGGTTTCGTGGTTCACCTGAACTACAAGAACCCGCATCTGTATCCGTACATGGAGTTCCAGCGCTTCAAGCATCACCCGATGGTGGCCGAGCTGCTGAAAGGCGGCAAGCGCGTCGCTTACGGTGCCCGTGCGATCACCGAGGGTGGTTATCAGTCTATGCCCAAGCTGGTTGCGCCGGGCGTGGCTCTGTTGGGCTGTTCCGCAGGTATGGTCAACGTGCCGCGCATTAAGGGCAACCACAACGCGATGTTGTCGGGCAAAGCGGCGGCTGAAGCGGCGTTTGACGCCATCAAGGCCGAGCGTTCGGGTGATGAACTGACCGCCTATGAAACCGACGTGCGCGAAGGTGCAATCGGCGCAGACCTGAAGAAGGTGCGCAACGTTAAGCCGCTGTGGTCGAAATACGGCCTGACTGCCAGCCTGATGCTGGGCGGTATGGACATGTGGACCAACACGCTGGGCTTTTCGCTGCTGGGCACGTTGAGTCACGGCAAGAACGATGCTGAATCGACCGAAGAGGCCAGCAAGCACAAGCCCATCGATTATCCAAAGCCCGATGGCAAGCTGTCCTTTGACCGTCTGACCAACGTGTCCTTTGCGATGACCAACCATGAGGAAAGCCAGCCTTGCCACCTGATGCTGGCCGATCCGGAAATCCCGGTCAAAGTAAACCTGCCCAAGTTCGACGAACCGGCGCAGCGCTATTGCCCTGCCGGTGTGTACGAGATGGTCGAGGATGAAGATGGCGCGCGATTCGTCATTAATTTCCAGAACTGCGTCCACTGCAAAACCTGCGACATCAAGGACCCCAGTCAGAACATCACCTGGACCACGCCGCAGGGCGGGGATGGACCCAACTATCCCAACATGTAAGCGAAAACATGGGCAATGGCGGGGTCGTGAAGGCTCTGCCATTGCCTCTTTCCGGTCAAAGCCCTAGCTTGTCGTCCAATCAACGATAGCAAGGCAGGATTTTGGTGGCTTCCCTCGTTCGTCGCGCGGCATTTGCCGCGCTGTTAACCTCGTCATTTGCATTCCCGGCGCTGTCGGATTCTGCCTCTGGGTCGTATCTGGCCGGGCGTCAGGCGATTTATCAAAGCGACTATGTTTCTGCCGAGAAATATTATGCGCAGGCCCTGCGCGCCGACCCCGAAAATGGCAAACTTCTGGAAAACGTCGTCGTAGCGCGTCTTGCATTGGGTGAGATTGAGAGCGCGCTGCCGGTTGCGCAGTCAATTGAGGCGCTCGAACTGCCAAGTCAGGCGGCAAAGATGGTCATCATGGCCAACCTGATCGACGACGGAAAGCTGGATGAGCTGCTTGCACGTGATCCTGAAACCCAAGGCGTTGGGCCATTAGTAGATGGTTTGGTTCTGGGTTGGGTTTATGTGGCGCAAGGTGCCATGACCAAAGCGATGGAAAAGTTCGAGGAAGTCGGCACCCAGGAGGGGCTTCTGGAATTCGCGCTTTACCACAAGGCGTTGGCGCTGGCGTCGATTGGTGACTTCGAAGGGGCCGAAGAGATTTTTGCGGCAAACAACGGAGCGGTGTCGCGGTTCTCGCGCCGTGCAGCCTTGGCCCGGACCGAAGTATTGTCGCAGCTGGACCGCAACGAAGACGCCCTGCAATATCTGGAAGACGTTTTTGCGGCGGGTAGCGACCCATCCATTGAAGGTTACGTGGCGCGTTTGAAGGCGGGTGAAACCTTGCCGTTTACACACATACAGTCGGCGCAGGACGGTATGGCCGAGGTTTTCTTTTCTGTTGGTGCCGCGCTCAGTAGCGAGGCGTCCCAGGACTATGTGCTTCTCTATGCCCGGATTGCCGCGTTCCTGCGCCCGGACCACGTGGACGCGATCCTTCTGAGTGCCGAATTGCTGGATGCGCTGGAACAATATGACCTGGCTGTCGAAGCCTATCGAATGGTGCCGTCGACCAGCAGCGATTACCACGCGGCCGAGTTGGGCCGGGCCGAAGTTCTGAGCCGTTCGGGGAAAACGGATGCAGCGGCCGAAGTTCTGCAGAACCTCGCGGAACAAAGCCCCAGCCTGCCCAGTGTGCATGTGGCCCTAGCTGATCTGCAAAGACGGCAAGAAAACTATGTCGATGCCGTTGGGACCTATGACACTGCTATCGAACTGACCGAGCAGGGTGTCAGCGGCAACTGGTTTCTTTACTACGCCCGCGGTATCTCGCATGAGCGTCTCAAGCACTGGGAAGCGGCTGAGGCCGATTTCCGTCGTGCGCTGGAACTGAACCCCGATCAGCCACAGGTTCTGAACTATTTGGGCTATTCGCTGGTCGAACGGCAGGAAAAGCTGGACGAAGCACTGAACATGATCGAACGCGCTGTCGCGGCGCGCCCTGACAGCGGCTATATTGTCGACAGTCTTGGGTGGGTTCTGTTCCGACTGGGCCGCTACGACGAAGCAGTCGCGCATATGGAGCGTGCGGTCGAACTGATGCCGGTTGATCCTGTAGTAAATGACCACCTTGGCGATGTATATTGGGCTGTGGGCCGCGCGCGTGAAGCTGAATTCCAGTGGAAGCGTGCTCTGTCCTTTGTTGACCCTGACGACACGGATGGCGAGGCCGACCCCGAACGCATTCGTCGTAAGATTGAGGTGGGCCTGGACGCGGTCTTGGCCGAAGAAGGCGCCGATCCATTGAAAGTCGCCAATGGCAATTGAGGGTTTCGCGCCCGCCAAGATCAACCTGACCCTGCATGTGACCGGCCGACGCGATGATGGGTATCATCTGCTGGACTCTCTTGTGGTGTTTGCGGATGTCGGTGACACGCTGGAATTCACGCCGTGGCCGGAGCTGTCGATGTCAATCGCCGGTGAACAGGCCAAGGGCGTTCCGGCGGACGACAGAAATCTGGTCTGGAAAGCCGCCGTCGCCGCTGGATGGACCGGGCATATCAACCTTAACAAAGCGTTGCCCCACGGTGGCGGCATTGGCGGCGGATCATCCGACGCCGCGGCGACACTGCGAATAATCGCAGATCAGGGTGTGGCTATCCCCAGCGAAACTGCCCTGACCCTTGGTGCGGATGTACCGGTTTGCATGGTGGCCAAGGCTACCCGGATGCGCGGCATCGGCGAACGGTTGCAACCGGTGTCATTGCCGCAATTGCCAACGCTTTTGGTCAATCCCGGTGTTGAAGTTCCAACGGGAGCTGTATTCTCTGCCCTGCAGAGCCGTGACAACCCGCCAATGCCTGATGATATTCCGGTCTTTGAAACGCCTGAGGCATGCGCGGATTGGCTGCGGGAACAACGCAATGACTTGGAGCCACCGACAAAGAGTATCGCACCCGAGGTTGCCCGGGTGCTGGATGATCTGTCGGATACGAAAGATGTTCTGCTGGCTCGGATGTCAGGCTCGGGTTCGACCTGTTTTGCGCTCTACCCAACCATGAAAGCCGCCCATTTCGCAGCCTACGAGATTGGCGCGGCGCACCCCGATTGGTGGTGCCGCGCCACGCAGCTTAATTGAGGCGCGAAACCACGTAGTCGGCCAGATCGCGCAGCAACGATCGGATCTCGTGATCGGGCAGCGCGTCCAGCGCGGTCTTGGCTTTGGTGGCCCAGCCAAACGCATCCGACCGTGTTGCGTCCAGCGTGCCGTATTTGTTCATCAGGCTCAGCGCATGGTCCAGATCACCGTCTTCCTGACGGCCTCGACCAATTGTACGCTCCCAAAAGGCGTGCTCTTCCGGGGTGGCCTGTGCGATGGCCTTGATGACAGGCAAGGTCAATTTGCGCTCGCGGAAGTCGTCACCGACATTCTTTCCGGTCGCCTTGCTGTCCCCCTGATAATCCAGCAGGTCATCGGCAATTTGGAACGCAATTCCCAGCGCATCGCCGTATTCGTATAGCGCCTTAACCTGATCCTCAGCCGCGCCAGCAATCACGCCGCCTACCTCGGTTGCAGCGGAGAACAGCGCGGCGGTCTTACCGCGCACGACCTGCAGGTAAATGGCCTCGGTAGTGCCCAGATCGGTGGCTGCGGTCATCTGCAGCACTTCGCCCTCGGCGATGGTGGCAGAGGCATTGGCCAGAATGTCCAGCACACGCAGCGACCCGGTCTCAACCATCAGCTGGAAACTGCGTGAAAACAGGTAGTCGCCTACAAGAACGCTGGATTTATTGTCCCACAACAGGTTCGCTGTGGGACGGCCACGCCGCTGGGCGCTTTCATCAACGACATCGTCATGCAACAGGGTCGCGGTATGAATAAACTCGACTGTCGCAGCCAGACGCACGTGATGATCACCCGGATAGTCAAACATCCGGGCCGCCGCCAGCGTCAGCATTGGGCGCAGACGCTTGCCGCCTGCTTCAACCAGATGCGCAGTCACTTCCGGGATGCGCGGTGCGTGTTCCGAGGCCATGCGCGTGCGGATCAACTGGTTTACGGCGTCCATTTCGCCGTCCAGAATCTCTGCCAGTCGCTCATGTGGTTTCGAGATCGTGTCGATGTTCATCACTCTCCTGATACAAGGCTCGACTTCCGCCTTGCCTTGCCCTTACATCCATCCCCATGAAAGAACTTTTGCGCAGCACCGATCCGACGATTCTGGCCTTTGCTTCTGCCCTTCTTGAGGGCGAGGATATAGACTGCTTTCAGATGGACGTAAATATGAGCATCCTCGAAGGAGGCATAGGAATCTTTCCGCGCCGCCTGATGGTGCGAGCCGATGACCTGACCCGTGCAGAACGGGTAATGCGTGACAATGAAATCCCGCTGGGCAGATGAACCTGTTTTCCGATAGTGAATTGACCCAAAATGATTTTCTGGGCGGGCGTGTGCGTTTGTTGCAGCCGCGCGCAGGATATCGCGCGGGGGTTGACCCGGTTCTGCTGGCGGCGGCGGTCCCGGCGACACGTGGTCACACCGTGTTGGAACTGGGCTGTGGCGCGGGTGCCGCGATCCTTTGCCTGCTGGCCCGCGTGCCGGGTCTGCAGGCCGTTGGGGTCGAGTTACAGGCAAGCTATGCAGAATTGGCACGCCGAAACGCTGCGGAAAATGCCGCGCCGCTAGAGGTTGTCGAGGCTGATCTCAGTGCATTGCCAGCCACGCTCAAACAGCGGCAATTCGATCATGTGATCGCAAACCCACCTTATTACCGTGCTGGCGCGCATAGCCCGGCCGATGACCCGGGGCGTAGAATTGCGTTGGGCGAGCAAACGCCTTTGGAGACATGGGTTGAATGCGCGGCCAAGCGCCTCGCGCCCCGCGGGTACTTGCACATGATCAAGAAAGCCAACCGTCTTCCAGACATGTTGATGGCGTGCGAAGGGCGGCTGGGATCGGTCGAAATCCTGCCACTGGCCGCCAGAGCCGGTCGCAAGGCCGAACTGGTGATTTTACGGGCCAGAAAGGGTGGGCGAGCTGATTTTAAGTTGCATGCGCCAGTCGTTTTACACGACGGGGATCGGCACGAACGTGATGGGGAAAGCTATACGCCACAGGTCTCAGACGTTTTGCGCAAAGGGACCTCGTTGCCGGGGTTTTCTGATCAATAGGCATTAACCAGCCGAATTTGTCGGATTTATTACAGATTCTGTGCGTCTGCGGCGTGACAGGCTGGAAACGATGTGGTCAACTTCTTACGTGAACCTGAGACACCAACGAAGGAGTATCGCCATGAGCGTGAGCGCACATCTGACCGAACTGAAGAAAAAGCACGAAACTCTCGGTCTTGAAGTTGAACAAGCCCAACGCGCGCCAGGTATCGATGATCTCCATATCGCTCAACTCAAAAAACAAAAACTAAGGCTAAAAGAAGAGATCGAACGCCTGTCAGCCTAGGTTTTCATACTCGCCCGCGCGGCAATGGCCGCGCCGCCAGTAATCAATAGGGCCGCGATCGCCAGACCCCAGGACGGGGCGGCGATCCCGGCCACAACCAAAGCTAGCGTAGACAACAAGGGTGCCGCGTACGACGCCGTCCCCAAGAGTTGTATGTCGCCTTGCTTGACCCCAATATCCCAGACATAGAACGCCAACCCCACCGGCCCCAGGCCCAGTGCGATCACGGACGTCCAGCTAAGGGCACTGTCAGGCCAGACGGTATCTTCGACAGCAAGGTGCAGCACACCGGATGCTATGGCGGTCGCAATGCAGAACACGGCGACAGAGCTGGTTGGTGTGTCGCCCAGCCGACGCGACAGGACCGAGTATCCGGACCATGTCAGCGCGCATAACAAGGCCAAGGCGTAGCCGGGCAGGTGGTCGGTCTGAAACCCAGTGCTGCCACCTCCGGCGATGATCACGGCGGCCCCTGCAAACCCAAGGCACGCGCCGAACAAATGTCCAATGCGCAGGTGTTCGCCCGGCAAAAGTCCGGAGAACAATACGATGAGCAATGGCCAGAGATATGCGATCAGACCAGCCTCGGCCGCCGGGGCCATGCGCAGGGCGGAGAAATATAGCGCGTGATAGCCGAACAACCCGATTGTGCCGAACAGATAGGTGGTCCACGGCACGTCACGCAATTGCTGCAACCCACCGCTGCGCCAAGTCCAGATCAGGCCAAGTGTTCCACCAATCGAAAAGCAGATTGCATTCAGCAACAGTGGCGGCGTGGGGGATGACCCGACTGTGAACAAGGCCAGCAGCGACCACAGCAAGACGGCGGCAAACCCGATGGCTGTAGCGCGCGATTTGGTCATGGGCTTATAACTTCTTCAACCGGGATAATGTTGAATTCGTCTGAGATATGCGCGGTCTTTTCAATCTCGGCCATGAACCAGTCGCGGAAAGCGGCGATTTGGGGTCTGTTTTCTGCTCCTGGCAAGCACAGAAACCGAAATCGGCCTTGTGTTTCGATAGCCGTTTTGAACGGAGCAACAAGACGACCCTCGGTCAGATCCTTCAAGATCATCGCCCGGCGACCGAGCACCACGCCAACGCCCGCAACCGCAGCATCAATTGCGTGGTCTGCGTTCGAAAAATGCGCCCCATGGGTTGGGGCATATTCCACTCCGACCGCGCGGAACCAGGTTGGCCAATCGCTGGGCGGTTGCAGGAACGCAATCGAATCGTCAAAAATCAGTGGTGCGTCCCTCAGGCTGTCGGGGGTGGGGAATTGCTCAGCCAGATCTGGTGTCATCACCGGGGTCAGCCATTCCTTGCGAACCGGCAGGGAATACAATCCTTCATCCCCACCGTAGCCAAATCGAATGGCGACATCCACGTCATCACGTTCAAGATCCATGATCCGCAACGTTGCCGAGAATTTCAGGTCAATCTCGGGATGCGCCCGTGCAAATTCATACAGGCGCGGTGCCAGCCACTTGGCTGTCAGCGCCGGGCCTGCTGTCACGGTCAGCGAGGTATCGTTGCCATGCCGGCGCGCAGCTTGCCACGCCATCTGCAGTGCGGCGAATCCTTCGGCCGCGCCGGGGGCAAGGGCGCGTCCGGCCTCGGTCAGCTCAACCGCGCGGTTCAATCGGTGAAACAAGGGCCGGCCCAGATGCTCCTCCAGTGATTTGATCTGGAAAGACAGGGCTGCCGGGGTCACGCGCAACTCCTCTGCGGCTTTGGCAAAGGACATGTGGCGTGCTGCGGCGTCGAAGGCACGCAGGGCGGTTAGCGGAGGAAGGTAATCGCTCATCAATACGCAAGAATATCTTAACTGAAACCCAAAGAAAGCTCGTTTGTCGCCTTTCTTGATAAGGCGCATATTGGGTTCAAGTCAAACATAGCTGAACTGAAAGGATGACTGCCATGATCGAAATGACGACTAACCCCGCAGCTGCCCGCGCCTTTCAGCGGGCCCATGCTGAACGTGGCAAGATGATCAAACACGCCCTTATGTGGCTATTCGGTTCCCGCTGAGCGCAGCGCGCGCGTTCTTACGGGATAAAAAAGGGCCGGTCCGCAATGGACCGGCCCGTTGTCTTTTCTGCGGCTCAGATCAGACGAAGAATTGCGCACCGTTGGCCGAGATGGTCGAGCCATTGATGAACTGAGAATCGTCGGATGCCAGGAACGCCACGCAGCGCGCGATTTCCTCAGGCTCACCCAGACGGCCAGCCGGGATTTGCGCGATGATCGATTCGCGCACTTTCTCAGGTACCGCCATAACCATGTCGGTGCCGATATAGCCCGGGCAGATGGCGTTGGCGGTGATGCCTGCGCGTGCGCCTTCTTGCGCCAGCGACTTCACAATCCCCAGATCGCCCGCTTTGGTCGCGGCATAGTTCACCTGAGCAAACTGACCCTTCTGACCATTGATCGAGCTGATGACGATGACGCGGCCAAACTTACGCTCGCGCATACCGTTCCAGACAGGGTGCACGGTGTTGAACACGCCGGTCAGGTTGGTGTCGATGACCTGGTGCCACTGTTCGGGGGTCATCTTGTGGAAAGGTGCGTCGCGAGTGATGCCCGCGTTTGCAACCACGATGTCGATCGCGCCAACCTCGGCTTCGACTTTTTCAATTCCGGCTTTGGATTCGTCATAATCAGCGACGTTCCACTTGTAGGTGGCGATGCTGGTCTCTTCGGTGAACTTCGCGGCGGCTTCGTCGTTCCCCGCATAGGTGGCTGCAACATTGTACCCTTCGGCCTTGAGCGCCTTGGAAATTGCTGCGCCGATGCCGCGGGAGCCGCCGGTAACGAGTGCTGTACGTGCCATTTAGGAATCCTCCAATTAAAGTCGTCTTGGTAATGCTGTTACTTTGAGAGGTGATCGTGCGCAATATTGTTTCGTCATGATTTTCTAAATTCCGCGTGGCAATATCGTCGCATCTTTGGGTTAAGGCCCCAATGTAACAAAAAAGGGCGCCCAAGGGACGCCCTTTTCTATTCGCTTGTCAAAGCACTTAGTCGCGCTCCACGCACAGGGCGACGCCCATGCCGCCGCCGATGCAGAGAGTGGCGAGACCTTTCTTCGCGTCGCGGCGTTTCATTTCGAAGAGCAGCGTGTTCAGAACGCGGCAGCCCGAAGCGCCGATCGGGTGACCGATGGCAATGGCGCCGCCGTTCACGTTCACGATCGACGGATCCCAGCCCATGTCCTTATTCACGGCGCAGGCCTGTGCGGCAAACGCTTCGTTCGCCTCGACCAGATCCAGATCGTCAACGGACCAGCCCGCTTTTTCCAGCGCTTTGCGCGAAGCGTAGATCGGGCCTACGCCCATGATCGACGGGTCCAGACCGGCGGTTGCATAGGATGCGATACGGCCCAGTGGCTCGATTCCGCGCTTTTTAGCATTTTCGGCGGACATTAGCAGGGTCGCCGCCGCGCCGTCATTCAGGCCGGATGCGTTTGCGGCCGTGACCGAACCGTCCTTTGCGAAGGCCGGACGCAGCTTTGCCATCGCTTCCATGGTGGCGCCGTGGCGGATGTATTCGTCAGCGTCCATCACGATGTCGCCCTTGCGGGTCTTGATGGTGAAGGGCGTGATTTCGTCGGCGAACTTGCCAGCCTTTTGCGCGGCTTCAGCCTTGTTCTGCGACGCGACGGCGAATTCGTCCTGCATGTCACGGCTGATTTGCCATTTCTCGGCGACGTTTTCAGCGGTCTGGCCCATGTGATAGCCATTGAACGCATCCCACAGACCATCGCGGATCATCGTGTCGATGTATTTCATGTCGCCCATCTTTTGACCGGCACGCAAAGCGGCGGCGTGGGGCGAAAGAGTCATGTTCTCTTGTCCACCGGCAGCAACGATCTCGGCGTCGCCCAGTTGGATGTGCTGAGCACCCAGAGCCACGGCGCGCAGGCCCGAGCCGCAAACCTGATTGATACCCCAGGCTGCGCTTTCCTGCGGCAGACCAGCGTTGATATGTGCCTGACGGGCGGGGTTCTGACCCTGAGCTGCCGTCAGCACCTGTCCCAGTATGGTTTCGCTGACTTCGCCCTTTTCCACACCTGCGCGTTCTACTACAGCCTCCAGTACGGCGGCCCCAAGATCATGCGCGGGTGTGTTTGCAAACGAGCCGCCAAAGCTGCCCACTCCGGTGCGCGCGGCGGATGCGATTACTACGTTGGTCATTTAGACAATCCTTTACCGTCAAGGTCCTGCGGGATATTCGACGGCGCGGATCGCACAGAGACAACTCTGTGGCAGTAAGAGCGCCTCATGTTCCCCGCTCCAACTCCACATGGCATAGCGCAACGCTGCAGTTGCAGCAACGGTCAGCTTGCCTCAGGTCGGGCGTGGACCGGATAAATCACTCTAACTGGCTGTATGTTTGCGCTTTTCCGCCTTCCACGGGGCGGAAACGGTAGGGGCGCCAAACAGGAACCCCTGCAGGCAGTCGACGCCGTTGGCAATTAGGAATTCGGCATCCTTCTGTGTTTCGACTGATTCGGCGGTCACCAGAATCTCGAATTCTCGCGCCACGGCGATCAGGGCCCGTACCAACGCCTGATTGTCCCGGTTTTCGCCGATTCCGTGGATGAACTGGCCGTCGATCTTGGCGGCATCAAAGAAAAACTCGCGAAAATTGCGAAAGCTGAAATTGCTGGCCCCAAAATCATCAAGCGCAAAGGCGATGCCGCGTGGCTGCAGCCGGTCCATGAAATCGATCACCAGTTCAGGCACCGTCATGGCCGAGCTTTCTGAGATTTCCAAAATCAGCCTTTCGCCGATATTGGCATCTTTCTTCAAAAACCGCTCCAGCACACGTGACCATCGCGCGTAACCGATCGAACGGGCTGACATGTTGATGGACAGGCGAATGTCGGGGTTTTTGGTCAGCGTCCGCAATCCCATTTCAAGCGCGACACAGTCCAGCTCGCGCCCGATTGGAGTGTTTTCCAGTTGTGGCATGAACTCGCGCGCGGGGATGACCCGACCGGTTTCATCCAGCACTCTGATGAACCCTTCATAGAAAGCGACGTCATGCGGCCTGTTCGCTTGCATCACAGGTTGAAAGGCCAGTTTGCACTGTTTGTGCTTCACCGCCTCGGTCGCCATCTCGATCGTGGAAGCATCGCGAGATTTGACAGCCGCGTTCAAGGGGCTGTCCCCACCTTCGGGCAAATCTGCCAGTACCTTGTTCCGCATATGCAACCCGTTTCCTTTAACGCCGCCGGTCCGATGACGATTTCAGAGGAAAGGTATGAATCTGCGGTTAAGACAAACGCAATTGATGGAGTTCAAGCTTGGGTCAACGAGTCGTTTCCCAGATGCGTCCCAGCGATGCAAAGCCACCGACCAGCGCACCCATGAAACCCAAAAGCATCATGCCAAAGCCCAACGCGACAATCCCGGTCGCACCGCCAGCCAGAGCCGTCAACATTGCCAGCACCACTCCGGTAAGACCCATAACGGTGGAAAGGGTTGTCAGTCTGGTCATGTTGCCTCCGGTTACTCGCACTGCACACATCGATTGGATATGGGACGCGAGGGCCGGATTTCAAGAATCAGGTCGGATAGGTCGGCGGTATCAGGCCTGTTTTGCCTGCGTATTGGGCTGTTTGGTGTCGAATTGTTCGAATCCGGGCGTTCCACGATCTTCCGGGTGGCGGTCCAGATGCTTGGCCTTGATCTGTTCGGAATTGTCCCGGCTGCCATCATGGCTGTAGCCCGGGGGTGCAAAGCAATAAGCCAGTCGCTGACGTATTGTCAGGCCAGGTTGTGTCGCGTCGCGCCAAATTCCAACCCATTCGTGAAAGGCCACGCGCAGCGGGTTGAAGGTGCCGATATTGTGCACAAGCCCATAGTCGACGCGGTCATCTTCCTGTTCGGGGACAAATGTTCCGAACATCTTGTCCCAGATGATGAAAACGCCAGCATAGTTGCAATCCAGATAACGCGCGTTGCGACCGTGATGGGCGCGGTGGTGGCTGGGCGTGTTCATCACCGCCTCGAACCAGCGGGGCATCTTGCCTATGGCTTCGGTATGAATCCAGAACTGGTAGATCAGGTTCAGACCACCGACGAACAGTACCATCGCCGGATGGAAACCTAGTAGGATCAAAGGCGCGCGAACTAACATCATGAAGGTAAACGTATAGGTCCATGTCTGACGCAGGGCGGTGGTCAGGTTGTAGTGTTGCGAGCTGTGGTGGTTCACGTGGCTGGCCCAGACCCAACGAATGCGGTGACCAAAGCGGTGCACCCAGTAGTAGCGGAAATCATCCAGCACAAAACACAGAAGGATAACGGGGATAGAGGTGCCCAGGTTCAGCGGCGTGATCTGCCACAGCCACATGAAGAATGCATAGGCGATGAACCCCAACAGAAAGCCGGACGCGATGTTGCCAGCCCCCATGATCAGCGATGTGACAGCGTCCCGCGTCTCATAGCGGCCACCGCGTCCTTTGACGGCGATCCACAGAAACTCGGCCAGAATGGCAGCTATGAAAAAGGGGACGGCCCATTGCACGGCGTCCGGGAAAGTCACGTGGTCGGTCATGCGGGCTCCATCAGGTGCTGCCAGTGGCGGCGTTCGCGTTCATCAAGGTGGATTATGGCCTTGGGCGTTGCGAAGTCGTGGAATTGAACCTGGAACCCTTGCGGGTGATCCAGCAGATCAAAGTCCAGCAGGTGCCGGGCCACGGTGTCTGCACCGAAAGACCACAGCAGACCATTTCCTGTTTCGGTTCGGATCAGGGCCGCGTGCCCGTCATGTGCAACGGTGACATCGATGATCGAATCATCCGGCGCATGGCGCAGCCATTCTGACCACGCCAATTCGGGCGATAGCACGCGCAATCTGGATCTACCTGTCAGGTGCAGCAACAGGGTTATCCCGGCGATGCCTCCGACCACCAGAACCAATAGAATATCAAGCGGCATTCCGTCCTCCTGCGAGGCAGAGTGCAAAGCGGCAGGCAGGCTGTCAAAGGTGGCGTCGCGTCAGCTATGTTCCAGACTGTCCAGAACCTCATACTGGACAACTCGCTGGACAAACGGCACCAACCCCTCCGACCCCGAGGCGCGATCCTTTAGGTGGATACAGATATCGGGCCTGCGCGCCGCGATGATGCCCACCATCTCGCCGCGCATCCTGTCATCAAGACCGGCACCCATGATCGCGCAGGCGATGCGCGGCTCTTCGTCCAGCTGCCGTTTGACTTCTTCCTGATCATGCGCGCCAAGCCATTGGATCGGAAGGTGATCCAATTGACGCGCAACATCACCGATCACGTTGGGCAATTTTCCAATCAACAGAACTACCGGTTTCATCGTCGTCTCCCCTTCCTTCAGGTTGCAAACGAAAACCGGCCCATCTGGGCCGGTTTCAGCATAACACAAAACGTTCAGGAAGGCCTGATGCTTCAGCTGTTGCCCTCGACAAGGGTTGAAACGATGGCCTTGGCGCTGTCCGAATTCCACTCGGCATCGCCAATCAATCGAGCAATCTCATTGCCGTCGGGATCCAGAATGACGGTGATTGGCAGGGCGATCACGCCCATTTTGCGTGCAACTGCCGATTGGGGATCCTGATGACGTGGCAGGTTGTCGATGCCGTTTTCCTCGAAAAACTTTTTGATCCCGGCTGGCGAGTTGCGCCCGGTGGCCAGTGTCACGACCTCGAACTTGTCGCCGCCGAATTCTTCTTGCAGTTCGGCGATCTGGGGCATTTCCTTGCGACACGGCGCGCACCAGGTGGCCCAGAAGTTCAGCAGAACATACTTGCCCTTGTAATCCGCAAGCGTCGCGGTGCCGCCGTCATCCTCAAGCTGAAATTCAATTGCTTCGACTGGCTTTGGCTCTTTGTGCAGGATCAGTCGTTTTAGGGAGTCCTCCCGGAGCGGTGCCAGAGTTTCGGCATCCGTGGCGAAAGCCGCGTTTGCACCCAACGCAAGGGCCATATAAAGGGGGATCAGACGAAATAGGCGCATATCAACTCCGGGTTTTCTTACATGACCGATCAATCTTCGAACCAGATGTGGGGCGGCCGCTTTGCCGCCGGTCCAGACGCGATCATGGAGGCGATCAACGCCTCGATCGGGTTCGATCAGCGGATGGCAGCCCAGGACATTGCAGGCTCGCGTGCCCATGCCGCCATGCTGGCTGCCACAGGTGTTATAACTGATAGTGATGCGCAGGCTATTCGGGAAGGGCTGCTCACCGTTTTGTCAGAAATCCAGAACGGAGAATTTCAGTTCTCGACTGCGTTGGAAGACATCCACATGAATGTCGAGGCGCGCCTGAAAGAGGTGATTGGCGAACCCGCAGGTCGATTGCACACAGGCCGTTCGCGTAATGATCAGGTGGCGACCGATTTCAAACTTTGGGTCCGCGATCAGTTTGATGCGGCTGTATCCGGCCTGCTGGCCCTGATCCGCGCGCTTTTGGCGCAGGCTGAGGCCGGGGCCGATTGGGTCATGCCGGGCTTTACCCATCTGCAGGTGGCGCAGCCCGTCACATGGGGCCATCACATGATGGCCTATGTCGAGATGTTTGGTCGCGATCTGTCCCGTGTCCGCGATGCACGCGCCCGGATGAACGAATCCCCCTTGGGTGCTGCCGCGCTGGCTGGAACGTCCTTCCCCATCGATCGTCAGATGACGGCTGAGGCGCTGGGCTTTGACCGCCCCGCCGCCAACTCGCTGGACGCCGTCAGCGACCGTGATTTCGCGCTGGAATTCTTGTCGACCGCCTCAATCTGCGCTGTACACCTGTCGCGTTTTGCCGAAGAGCTGGTGATCTGGTCTTCAGCCCAGTTCCGCTTTGTTACGCTGTCCGACCGGTTCTCGACCGGTTCGTCAATCATGCCGCAGAAAAAGAACCCTGATGCCGCGGAACTGATCCGTGCCAAAGTGGGTCGGATTTACGGTGCGAATACTGCGCTGATGATGGTGATGAAGGGCCTGCCTCTGGCGTATTCAAAGGACATGCAGGAAGACAAGGAACAGGTCTTTGACGCCGCCGACAACTGGATGCTGGCTCTGGCCGCGATGGAAGGCATGGTCAAGGACATGACGGCCAACCGCGAAAGCCTTGCTGCCGCCGCAGGGTCTGGTTTCTCGACCGCGACCGATCTGGCCGATTGGCTGGTTCGTGTGCCGGGCCTGCCGTTCCGCGACGCGCACCATGTCACCGGATCGCTGGTCGCCATGGCCGAAAGCAAGGGCTGTGACCTGCCCGATTTGACACTGGAAGACATGCAATCGGTCCACGCGGACATCACCGACAATGTCTATTCTGTCCTTACCGTCGAAAATTCGGTAAACTCACGCCAGTCTTATGGTGGCACAGCGCCGGATCAGGTGCGTGCCCAGGTCAAGCGGTGGAAGGCGCTGGTGTGATGCAGATACTACGTGTGGTGCTTCTTATTTCGGCCGGGGCTCTTCTGGCCGGCTGTGGAGCGGACGGCGAACCCATCCAACCCACGATGAGCGCAAATATCGGTGTTGGCAGCAGCGGCACCTATGGCGGTGTCGGGGTCGGCCTGCGACGCGGCGGGGTCGGCGTTTTCCTGGGGCTGTAGTCGTCGATAGCAATCTCGCATTACCATGCCTATTTGAACGGCATAGTGGCTGAGCGCCAAATTCAAAAAAGAAGTCAAGACAATGAAAATCATCGGCCTGATCCTCTCGCTTGTCGTGCTGGCAGCCTGCGACCCAACGTATAAACCCCGCCCCGAGCCCGCAGAGACATCAACCGGGAACGGCATCAAAATCTCTGGCTATGGCCGGGTCGGTGTTTCCACATCGAACTGATCTTGCGCGGAATCCATTGATCCGCGTGGCCATTTTGGTCTAAGCGCGCAGTCATGGATCACTTTCTCTACAGCGACGGCGCGCTATACGCCGAGGATGTCCCGATTTCTGAAATCGCAGCTGCGGTCGGAACACCATTCTATGTTTACTCCACCGCGACGTTATTGCGGCATTTCCAGCTGTTTGACGATGCACTGGACGGCATGGATCATCTGGTCTGTTATGCGATGAAGGCGGCCAGCAATCAGGCGATCCTGAAGACGCTGGCACAGGCCGGTGCGGGGATGGACGTGGTTTCGGGCGGGGAATACCTGCGTGCCAGGGCGGCGGGCGTACCGGGCGACAAGATCGTGTTCTCGGGCGTTGGCAAAACCGCGGATGAGATTCACGCTGCGCTGAGCGGCGGCATCCGCCAGTTCAACGTTGAATCCGAACCCGAGATGGAAGTGATCAACGCTATCGCGTTGGAACTCGGGGTGGTTGCACCGATCACCGTTCGGGTGAACCCGGATGTTGACGCAAAAACCCACGCCAAGATCGCGACTGGCAAGTCCGAGAACAAGTTTGGCATTCCGATCACCCGCGCATCTGAGGTCTACGCCCACGCTGCCAGCCTTCCGGGGCTGGAGGTGATCGGTATCGACGTCCACATCGGCTCGCAACTCACCGAGTTGGAGCCGTTCGAGCTGGCCTACACCAAGGTCGCCGAACTTACCGAAAAGCTGCGGTCCGAGGGCCACAATATCCGCCGCCTTGACCTGGGCGGGGGATTGGGCATTCCATACACCCGCGCCAATGACGCACCACCGTTGCCGGTGGAGTATGGCGCGTTGATCAAGAAAACGCTGGGCCATCTGGGCTGCGAGATTGAAATCGAACCCGGGCGTCTTATTGCCGGTAATGCGGGTTTGATGGTCAGCAAAGTGATCTACGTGAAATCTGGTGAGGGCCGTGATTTCTTGATCCTCGACGGGGCGATGAACGACCTGATCCGCCCGGCGATGTACGAGGCGCATCACGATATTGTGGCCGTGCAGGAACCCGCTCCGGGCGTCGAACAGCAACCCTATGACATTGTCGGCCCGGTTTGCGAAAGCGGCGATACATTTGCCAAGGAACGCAACATGCCGCCCCTTTCACCGGGCGATCTGGTCGCGTTCCGCAGCGCCGGGGCCTATGGCGCAGTGATGTCCAGCGAATACAATACCCGCCCTCTGATCCCCGAGGTTCTGGTGCACAGGGATCAATTTGCAGTTATTCGTGAACGCCCAAGCTTTGACGAAATCATAAACCGCGATACCATACCTGAGTGGCTTTGACGCGATAGGCGCGTGGGCCCGATCAGGAGGCCCGCCTTGCGCGCAAAACACAACCTGCCGATCCCAAGACTGTCCCTGTGGCTGACGCACGCAGGGATGCTGGCCGAGCAGTTCTTGCGTGCATTTTGGCCGTTTTTCTCGGTTTTGATGGCAATTCTGGCGGCTTTGATGCTGGGTTTGCAGGACGAGGTCCGCGTTGAAATCGTCTGGGGCGTGGGCGCTGTCGCACTGTTGGGGCTGGCCGCTACGCTGTTTGTTGGTGCAAGGCGATTCCATTTCCCTTCACGGGCCGAAGCGCTGATGCGGCTGGACGCGGCGATGCCGGGGCGGCCTATCCAAGCTTTGATAGATGATCAGGCCATCGGCGCGATGGACGCGGATTCCGTTGCACTGTGGCACGCGCACCAAAATCGGATGGCACGACGTGTTGCGCAGGCGGAACCTGTCAAACCCGATTTGCGGCTGGCGGATCGCGACCCCTATGCGCTGCGCTATTCGGCACTGCTTGCGCTGGTAATCGCAGCGATGTTCGGGTCGTTCTGGCGCATCGGCTCGGTGGCTGAGATGACGCCGGGCGCTGCCGTGGCAGGGCAAGGCCCCAGCTGGGAAGGCTGGGTTGAGCCGCCGCGTTACACCGGGCTACCGACGCTTTATCTGGCTGATCAATCCGATCCAACACTGTCTGTCCCGCAGGGCAGCCGGATCACTCTGCGCTTCTACGGAGAAATCGGCGCGCACAGTTTGACGGAAACCACCACGCCTTTGGGCACTGAGGCGGCCACCGAGCCGGAGCAGGATTTTGTCGTCGAACGCTCGGGCCAGTTCAAAATCGACGGCCCATCGGGCCGCGACTGGGCGCTGAACGTCGTTGCGGATACCCGCCCACAGGTGGCCGTGGCGGGTTCCGCCGAGTCCGAGGCCGGCGGTCAGATGAAACTGCCATTTGCTGCCAGCGATGATTATGGCGTGGTATCCGGCTCGGCTGTGATCGAATTGGATCTGGCCTCAGTCGACCGGCAGTATGGTCTGACGGCTGCGCCTGAGCCGCGCGAGGTCATAACGGTTGAACTACCCATGCCGATCACCGGCGACCGTGCGGATTTCACCGAAGATCTTATCGAGGATTTTTCACAGCATCCATGGGCGCATTTGCCGGTAAAAATCACTTTGATGGCCCGAGACGCGGCGGATCAAGAGGGGCAATCCGAGCCTTATGCGACTGCGCTGCCCGCCCGTCGGTTCTTTGATCCGCTGGCGGCTGCCGTAATCGAACAGCGCCGCGATCTACTGTGGACGCGCGAAAACGCGACCCGGGTTTCGCAGATGCTGCGGGCGGTATCGCACCTGCCCGAAGAGCTTTTCCGGTCCGACACCGCCTATCTGCGCTTGCGCGTGATCCTACGACGGTTGGAAATGTTCAACGAGTACGGCCTGAAACAGGAACAGCAGGCAGAAATCGCTGAGGCGCTTTGGGAGCTAGGCGTTCTGATCGAAGACGGCACTCTTGCCGACGCGCTGGAGCGTATGCGCCGCGCGCAGGAACGTTTGACTGAGGCGATGAAAAACGGTGCCACTGATGAAGAGATCGCCGAGTTGATGCAGGAACTGCGCGAGGCAACGCAGGACTACATGCGCCAATTGCAGCGTCTGGCGCAGGAAAACGGCGATTTCGACGAGAACCAGCAAGGTCAGGACGGCGAGTCCATGCAAATGACGCAGGACGACCTGCAGCGCATGATGGACCGTATACAAGAGCTGATGGAACAGGGCCGCATGGCCGAGGCGCAGCAGGCGCTGGAAGAGTTCCAGCAGATGATGGAGAATATGCGCGTTACCCAGGGACAGGGTCAGGGGCAACAGTCTGAAGGCCAACAGGCGATGGAAGGATTGGCCGAAACTCTGCGCGAACAGCAGGGTCTGAGCGATCAGGCCTTCCGTGATCTGCAGGAACAGTTCAACCCTGGCGCGCAAGCCGGCGAAAGCCAGGGCAACGAAGGCCGTTCGGGTGGGCAGGGCCGGGGTCAAAGCCATGAAGGGCAGGGCGGTCAGGGTCAGGGGACTGACGAACAGGGCGGCGGCCAGCAAGGCCAGGGGTCACTTGCAGATCGCCAGCAGGCCTTACGCGATGAGCTCAATCGGCAGCAGCAAGGATTGCCCGGTACCGGAACCCCCGAAGGTGACGCCGCGCGCGATGCGCTGGACCGTGCCGGGCGCGCGATGGAGGGAGCCGAAGAAGCCCTGCGCGGAGATGATCTGGCCGAAGCAATCGACCAACAGTCCGAAGCGATGGAGGCCCTGCGCGAGGGCATGCGATCCCTGGGCGAAGCGCTGGCACAAAACCAGCAGAACCAGCCGGGCCAAGGTTCGCAGGAAGGCGACATGCAAGCCGACAACCGTGATCCGCTGGGCCGCAGCCCGGGGGCCAATGGCACAATCTCAACCGATGAAAACCTGCTGCAGGGTGAAGATGTCTATCGCCGCGCCCGCGAATTGCTGGACGAAATTCGCCGCCGGACTGGGGAATCGGATCGCCCCCAGATCGAACTGGAATACCTCAAACGCCTGTTAGAGAGGTTCTGATCTAAGTCAGTTCTGAGAAGTGCCAGACCCGGTCTGTGCCTCAAGCCACAAACGCGCCTGATCCACCAGAGAGACATAGCTGTTGAGAACCGGATCAGCCTGCGGCACCGCTTCGGAAATCTTCTGAGAATTGCTGTAGATCAGCAACAGGATCACGCCGACAACCAGAATCAGCAGGAACCCGCGCCGGAACCCACCAGACTTGCGGGGCGGGGGAATGTCTTCGTCCAGCTTTGGCAGGGGGTCGTCGCTGCGCAGGCTGGAATTGATCGCCTCGACATCCGGCAACGCGTCTTTCTGACCGAAATCCTTTGCGGTTTCTGTCGCGATCAAGTCCTTAGCGGCTTTTTCCACTTCGGGCGGCGCGTCGAGTGCCAAATCGGTCTGCGTCTCAAGGCCGCCGCCTTCGTGGGCGCGCAGGTCTGCTTCGCGGGCCGCTTCTTCCTTGAGGATGTTGGCAACCGCCGGGTCGACATTGCCGGTCGAGGAAGCTGCGGCAGGTTCAGGCTCTGATTTGGGCTCTTCGACAGGTTTCGCGACAATCTCTGGCGTTTCCGCCTTTGCCGCGGGTTCGTCCGCGGGCGGTTCCGGCTTTTCCGGTTCAGATGCAGTTTCGGGGTATTTGGCCTGAAACCAAGTCTTTTCGCAGTTGGAACACTGCACATCGCGGCCTTCCTCGGGAATGACCTCGTCTGGCACTTCGTACTGAGCACCACAATTCGGACAAGTAAGACGCATGCTGCCTCCCGGTCGGGGGCCCGACCTGATAATAGTTTTTTCAGGGATGTTATTCCGTTAAGACCTGACCGCAAAGGGTGTTTTCGGTTTCACACGGCAAGTGTCACCAATTCGACCCGGTGCAGGCATTGAAACCACAACCGCGCTCGGGCAAGAAGGGCGGCAACAATAATTGGGGGCCCTTGTGATCGAGCTGGAAAACGTCAGCTACACCTATGGTGATGGTGAGTTGCTAAGCGACGTGTCGCTTCAGTTGCAGCCGGGGTCGTTCCATTTTCTGACCGGTCCGTCCGGTGCGGGCAAGACGACCTTGCTCAAGCTATGTTATGGCGCGTTGCTGGCCACATCAGGACGGATGACCGCATTTGAGCAGGACATTGCACGCCTGGACCGAGATCAGATGGCGCTGCTGCGTCGCCGGATCGGGGTCGTGCATCAGGATTGCCGATTTCTGGACCATATGACCTTGGCTGAAAACGTCGCTTTACCGTTGATGGTGTCCGGCAAAGGCGAGAATGCGCAGAAAGAAGACCTGCTGGAATTGCTGAACTGGGTCGGGCTGGGCACACGGCTCGATGCGCTTCCTCCGGAACTTTCCGGGGGCGAACGTCAGCGCGCGGCGTTGGCGCGGGCGGTTATCTTGTCGCCGGACGTTGTGCTGGCCGATGAGCCGACCGGCAATGTGGATTGGGAAATGTCCCAGCGATTGCTACGCCTGCTGGTCGAGTTGAACAAGATGGGCAAGACCGTGCTGATCGCGACCCATGACCTGAGCCTGATCCGCGCGGCCAAAAGCCAGGTTCAGGCCCGTGTCCTTCGGATATCGCAGCGCCAGATTCAATTGGCGGGGGCGGATCTATGAACAAGGGCACCATCCGCAGCATGCTGGTGCGCGACAAACGCGCAGATCGGGTTGTTCCGCCATCCGGCTACACGGCGCAACTGACCCTGTTCGTTTCCGGCGCGATGGCCTTTTTGGCCGTTTTCGCGCTTGCGTTGTCGCTGGCATCGGGCCGGCTGGCCGACCGTTGGGCATCGGAACTGGCAGGGGCTGCCACTTTGCGTATTAACGCGCCCGCCGAACAGCTTTCCGCCCAGACCGAGGCCGCGCTGACCGTGCTGGCCCAAACCCCAGGCGTTGCGTCGGCACGCGCCCTGACCGCAGAGGAACAGGTCACGCTTTTGTCCCCGTGGTTTGGTCCTGATTTGCCGCTTGATACGCTGCCTATTCCGCAACTGATAGAAATCATCGAGGGCGAACCGGGTCTAGATACCGCTGGCTTGCGCTTGCGACTTGGTGCCGAAGTGCCCGGCGCCGTGCTGGACGACCATTCACGCTGGCGCGAGCCGCTGGTTGAGGCGGCAAACTCGCTGCGGCGATTGGGCTGGGTGTCAATCCTGCTGATTGGCGGTGCAACCGCGGCGATGATCACGCTGGCGGCCAATGCCTCACTCGCGGCCAATGCGCAGATCATCGAAGTCCTGCGTCTGGTCGGTGCCCGTGATCGTTTTATCGCCAGCGCATTTGTACGGCGGTTCACATATCGCGCTTTCTTCGGTGCGCTGGTCGGCGTGCTGTTCGGCATGACCGGTGTTCTGCTGTTGCCCGAAGCCTCAGTTGAAGGCGGGTTTCTGACTGGATTGGGTTTTCAGGGGGTTGGCTGGCTGTTGCCTGCGCTGATACCTCTGCTGGGGGCTGCGGTGGCGTTCTTGGCCACCTGGACAGCGGCCGTGCGCAAATTGAAGGAGCTTTCGTGATGGCTACAGCGATCCAATGGGTGCGCTCTTTGATCTTCATGATCGTGATTTATGCGTGGATGCTGATCCTTGGTATCGTTTTCGCGCCCTACGCGCTGTTTACCAAACGCGGGGCTTTGCAGGCATGTAAAACCTACGCGCGATCGACGATCTGGTTGGCCAGCTGGATGGTTGGCATCCGTTGTGAGGTCCGCGGAAACGTTCCAGAGGACGAGGTCGTGATCGGAGCCAAACACCAGTCCTTTCTGGACATCATCATGATCTTCAGCGCCATTCCGCACGGCAAGTTCATTATGAAAAGGGAACTGCTGTATACCCCGGTTATCGGTCTCTATGCCCGTCGCCTTGGGTGTATACCGGTTGATCGCGGCAGAAAGGGTGCTGCCGTCGCCAAGATGGTCAAAGACGTGGCTAAAGAGTTCTCTGAGCCCGGGCAGCTTGTGATTTACCCGCAGGGCACGCGCGTCGCACCGGGGGCGAAGAAACCCTACAAGGTCGGGACAGCGGTTCTGTATGAAGGACTGGGCTTTCCTTGTGTGCCGGTTGCGACGAATGCCGGTGTTTTCTGGCCGCGTACCGGGGTTATGCGCAAACCTGGTCTTGCAATCGTCGACTTTCTTGACCCGATCGAACCGGGTGTAGGGCGGGATCAGTTTCTTGGGCGGCTGGAAGACGTGATCGAAACACGATCCAATGCATTGATGCGAGAAGTGGGGTTTGAACCGGATGGAGCTCATTAAGAACATCGAAACGCTTGAGGCGCTCTACGGCACACCGGGCGCGCCTTCACTGCGCAAAGTGGCCAGACAGTTCACACCGCTTTATCGCAAATGGATCATGGCGTCGCGCCTGTGCATCCTCAGCACCGTTGGGCCCGAGGGTGTCGATGGCAGCCCGCGAGGTGACGACGGCCCGGTTGTACTGGAACTAAATCCACACACACTGGCGATGCCCGACTGGCGCGGAAATAACCGGCTGGACAGTCTGCGCAATATCGTCCGCGACCCGCGAGTGTCGTTGATGTTCATGGTGCCGGGGTCCAACAGTGTCGTGCGGTTGAATGGAACGGCGCATGTGACGGCTGATGAAGATTTGCGCGCGCGGTTCGAAAAGCAGGGCAAAAGACCAGCAACAGTAATCGTTATCG
Organism: Ruegeria sp. Alg231-54; assembly: GCF_900143525.1. Taxonomy (GTDB): domain Bacteria; phylum Pseudomonadota; class Alphaproteobacteria; order Rhodobacterales; family Rhodobacteraceae; genus Ruegeria. The sequence goes on from NZ_FREZ01000007.1 coordinate 114,009, forward strand.
AAATCACTGAGATTTACACCCAATGCGCCCGCGCCTTGATGCGGGCCCGTACCTGGGTCAGTGGCGACGAGACCGCGCATGTGCCGACCGTCGGTGAAATCCTCGCCGAGGCGTCGGACGGCGAGGAAGGCGGCACGCAATATGATCGGGAATGGGGTGCGCGCGCCGCGAAGACGATGTGGTAGGCGCGGGATCAGGCTGCCGCGGCACCAATCCGGGCTACCTTTGATATCCAGCGGTCCACGCTGCCGGGTTTGGGATAGCTGGCGCCCGAAAAGTAAGTGAACCGGGTCGGTTTGAAACCGACAAATCCCAGAATCTGATCGCGGATCTGGCGGATCAGTGCTTGCCTGTAGATGAAACGCATGAACCAACCCGGCGTGTCAGAGGTAAGGATGACCCGCGCCGTGCGCCCTGTCAGCATAGGTGCTGGAAAGCCGATCCTTGTAGTATTCCGCGTGTCGAAGGTGCGTCCGGGAATGAATGCCCGGTCAATCAAACCTTTCAGCTTGGCCGGCAAGCCGCCCCACCACATCGGCGCCGTCAGGACAAGGTGTTCGCTCCATTCAAAATCCTGCAGCACTTGTTCCAATGCGGGTTCCAACGGTTTGAAGTCCTCATAGTTTCCCTGACCGAAGTCATGGTCAAATTGCAGGTCGCTTAGGTGAATCATGCGAACGTCGTGCCCCTGTTGTTTGGCCGCGTCGGCATAGGTTTCTGCAAATGTTCGGGACAGGCTGGTTTCGCCTGGGTGTCCGTCGAGGATCAGGATTTTCTTAGGGTGCATCGCGAATCTCCAAAAATGACCGTGGTCAGTTTATAATTGAAAAAAATGACCACGGTCAATTACAAAATTTGACCACGGTCAAAAAACATGCGAACAGAGCATATGCAAAAGACAGTTCAAAAGAGAACCCTCAAAACGCGCGCCCGATTAATCGAGGCCGCAGAGGACGTTATCGAAAGAAACGGCTATCAGGCTTTGCGGGTGGAAGACGTGGTTCAGGCAGCCGGGGTAGCAAAGGGAACCTTTTTTTCGCATTTTCGGGACAAAGACGCGCTAATGGAAATGCTGATTGGTGAGAGGCTGGTTGCCTGTTTCGATCAGGTCGAACAAGGTCCTGTCCCACGCACGGCCCCCGAAATCGCCGATGCCCTGCAACCGATCCACGCCTTCATGACGTCCGAGCGCTATGTGTTTGATCTGATCATTCGGTACTCAGGCGCTACGGCAATCACCGAGATCGGGCCCATAGCGCGCTGCTTCGAACGCTATGTCCGACTGGTCGCTGGTTGGTTGGAAACCGCGAAGGTGCGCAAGGACATTTCCCCCGACCTGCTGGCCGAGGGGGTTCAGGCTTTTGCTATTCAGTCAATGTCGCTGAAGTTCTGCGCTCTGCATGAAGCAGAGAGTTTTTCAGACAGGTTGGAAATCTATCTGGATGCATGGTTAACCCCGGCAAATTGAAGGATGCCAGGGTTGTTGTCTCAGCTGTGGATTGGTCCGTCACCGCAGGCCAAGGCTGCCTCACGCACGGCTTCCGAATAAGTTGGGTGGGCGTGGCAGGTCAGGGCCAGATCCTCGGCCGAGGCGCCGAATTCCATCGCTACGCAGACTTCATGAATCAAATCGCCAGCGCCCGGGCCGATGATGTGACACCCCAGAATGCGGTCGGTTTCCTTGTCGGCCAGGATTTTGACAAACCCATCGGTCATCAAGTTCGCCTTGGCGCGGCCGTTGCCAATGAACATGAACTTACCGACCTTATAGGCGCGGCCCTGTTCTTTCAGCGTCTCTTCGGTTTCTCCCACATTGGCAACCTCGGGCCATGTGTAGATCACACCCGGGATGACGCCGTAGTTTACGTGCCCATGCTTGCCCGCAACCTGCTCGGCTGCGGCCATACCTTCATCTTCGGCTTTGTGTGCCAGCATGGGGCCTTCGGTCACGTCACCGATGGCGTAAATGCCCGGCACGTTGGTCTGCCAATCGGCCCCCACCTTGATCTGACCACGCGGTGTCATTTCAACGCCCAAAGCTTCCAGACCCAAACCATCCGAGTACGGTTTGCGTCCAGTGGCGACCAGTACTGTATCAGCCTCGATCACATGTTCGCTGTCATCCTTGCGCAGCTTGTAGGTCACTTTGGCCTTGGTCTTGGTGGCTTCGGTCTTTTGAACCGCAGCGCCCATGACAAATTTCAGGCCTTGTTTCTTCAGGATCCGCTGGAATGTCTTCTGCACCTCAGGGTCCATGCCGGGAGTGATCGCGTCGAGGAATTCGACCACTGTCACCTCAGCGCCCAGGCGCTGATAGACCGAGCCCAGTTCCAGCCCGATCACACCTGCACCAATCACCACCAACTTCTTTGGCACCTTGTTCAGCGACAGAGCGCCGGTCGAAGTCACCACAACCTTTTCGTCAACATCGACGCCGGGCAGCGAGGACGGTTCGGACCCGGATGCGATGATGATGTTCTTGGCGGTGTGAACCTCGTCGCCCACTTTGACCTGACCCGCGGCAGGTATCGAGCCCCAGCCTTTCAACCAGTCGATCTTGTTTTTCTTGAACAAGAACTCGATACCCTTGGTATTGCCGTCGATCGTTTCCTGCTTGTAGCCCTGCATCTGTTTCCAATCCACTGAGGGGCTTTTGCCCTTTAGGCCCATCTTGGCAAAGTTATGCTCGGCTTCATGAAGCTGATGGCTGGCATGCAGCAGCGCCTTCGAGGGGATACAGCCCACGTTCAAGCACGTTCCGCCCAGAGTTTCACGCCCTTCGACGCAGGCAGTCTTCAGGCCCAGCTGAGCGCAACGGATGGCGCAAACATAGCCGCCGGGGCCTGATCCGATTACGATAACGTCATAATTTGCCATGTGTCAGGTCCTTATCGTTTACGGGGATGGCGACATTTGTATGCGCGCCAGGGCGTTTCCCCATTACTTTATCCACGCCAGCGACTGAATCAAAAGACAGCCGCCAGCAACATTACGGTGTTGGCCAACAAGCCAACGATCCAAATCACGGTTCGCCAAGGCGTCCAGCCCAATGCGTAGGCGGGGACATAGAGGAAACGGGCGATCAGGTAGATCCAGCTACAGGCCGCAGTGAGCCCGTTCGACTGGCCCGAAACCGTCACAACAAGCGCCGCAATTGCGAACAGAACCAAACCCTCAGTGTGATTGCTGAGTGCACGATGTAGACGCCCCGAAATCCCCGGTTTGTCAAAGGGGATATCCCGCGGGCCAATCGCAAGGCCAAGGTCAATCTTTCCGTGTCCTGCAGCCAGATAGACCACGAATTGCGCGACCCAAAGTAATGCGGCAAGGGTCAGGACGGTTAGTTCCGTGGTCATCCAGTGGTTCCCTTTGAGCAGTCGAAAGTCATCGCGTTACCCGTTCGTGCGGCGCCCCCAATGGAGAGGCGCAGCCTCATGCTTTCAGACAGGGTCCAGAACCTTGGTCTGGACATGTGCCACGCCACCACGTTCGTGGTGCATGGCCAACTCTTCGGATTCGATGAAGCTCTGGGCCCGGTCGAGATCGGTGATCTCGAACAACGCGACCGCGTGGTCCTTTCGATCAGGGTCTTTCCAGATATGGAGGTCGCGGATGCCCGCGGCCTCTCTCATCGGTTTGTCTTCTTCAAACACCTTCAGCCAGACATCAAAGTCGGCCACGTCAGCTTGCCAGAGTACATGTGTTGCCATGATTACAGATCCATTAGCAGGCGGCGCGGATCTTCCAGCGCCTCTTTCACACGTACAAGGAACGTCACCGCGCCCTTGCCGTCAACAATCCGGTGGTCATAGGACAGTGCCAGATACATCATCGGGCGGATCTTGATCTCACCATTGATGACCATCGGACGGTCCTGGATCTTGTGCATGCCAAGGATACCCGACTGTGGCGGGTTCAGGATCGGTGACGACATTAGCGAGCCATAGACACCTCCATTCGAGATGGTGAAGGTGCCGCCCTGCATTTCGGCCATGCTCAGTTTGCCGTCGCGGGCGCGCTTGCCCTTTTCGGCGATGGCCTTCTCGATATCCGCGAAGGACATGCTGTCGGCGTCGCGGATGACAGGAACGACCAGACCCTGCGGCGTACCGGCGGCCACGCCCATGTGCACGAAGTTCTTGTAGACGATGTCCGTGCCATCGATCTCGGCGTTGACTTCCGGAACCTCTTTCAGCGCGTGGCAGCACGCCTTGGTGAAGAAGGACATAAAGCCCAGTTTCACGCCGTGCTTTTTTAGGAACAGCTCTTTGTATTCATTGCGCAGGCCCATCACCTCGGTCATGTCCACCTCGTTGAAGGTGGTCAGGATTGCCGCGGTGTTCTGTGCATCCTTCAAACGCTTGGCGATGGTTTGGCGCAGGCGGGTCATGCGCACGCGCTCTTCGCGGGCGGCATCCTGTGCTGCAACCGGTGCCCGAGGCGCTTGCGCTTGCGCTGGGGCGGCCGCCGCAGGTGCCGGGGCTGCAGCCGCTGTCGCTGCGCGGGCAACATCCTCTTTCATGATCCGACCATCACGACCGGTGCCGGTGACCTGGTCCGCGGAAAAACCGGCCTCTGCCATAGCCTTTTCGGCGGATGGCGCGTTGGCGATGTCCTTGCCGATGCTTGCTGCTGCTGCGGGGGCTGCCGCCGCAGGTGCTGGAGCGGCGGCGGACCCTGCCGCTGCGCCCGAAATCACCGCCAGTTTCGCCGACGCCTCGACTGTCGCGCCTTCGGGGGCAACAATTTCTGCCAGAACACCCGCAGCCGGGGCCGGAACCTCGACCGAGACCTTGTCGGTTTCCAACTCACACAGCATCTCGTCCTGCGCGACGCTGTCGCCGACCTGTTTGAACCATGTCGAAACGGTCGCTTCGGTCACGGATTCACCCAAGGTCGGCACCATGACGTCAACACTGCCGCCAGACGCCGCCGGAGTTGCCGCAGCCGCCGGGGCCGGCGCGGCTGCCGGGGCAGGAGCTGCGCCTTCACCTGCAACGATGGTGGCCAGCAACGCATCAACGCCAACGGTTTCACCTTCGGCGGCGACGATTTCGCCCATCACGCCAGCGACAGGAGAGGGGACTTCGACGGTGACCTTGTCAGTCTCCAACTCACACAACATTTCATCAACCGCGACGGCGTCGCCGGGTTTTTTGAACCATGTCGCAACCGTGGCTTCGGTAACCGACTCGCCAAGCGTGGGAACTCGAACTTCAATGGACATCGATTATTTTCCTTCAATGCTCAGCGCTTCGTCGACTAGCGCTGCTTGTTGGGCTTTGTGTTGGCTGGCCAGACCCGTCGCGGGAGAAGCCGATGTGGAGCGGCCGACATAACGTGGCCGAGTGTGCTTGGCGCCGATGCGGGTCAGAACCCATTCGATATTCGGTTCGATAAAAGTCCAGGCACCCTGGTTCTTGGGTTCTTCCTGGCACCAGATCATTTCGGCACCCTTAAAGCGCTCAAGCTCGTTGATCAGCGAATGCGCCGGGAAGGGATAGAACTGCTCAATCCGCATCAGATAGACGTCGTCGATGCCGCGCTCGTCGCGTTCTTCGAGCAGATCGTAGTAGACCTTGCCGGAACACATCACCACGCGTTTGACCTTGTCGTCCTTGACCAGCTTGGTGTCCGAGTTTCCGTGTTGTGCATCGTCCCACAGCACGCGGTGGAAGCTTGAACCGGTGGTGAACTCTTCTGCTGTGCTGACTGCCAGCTTGTGGCGCAGTAACGATTTGGGCGTCACCAGGATCAGCGGCTTGCGGAAGGTCCGGTGCAGCTGACGGCGCAGGATGTGGAAATAGTTCGCAGGGGTCGTGCAGTTGGCCACGATCCAATTGTCCTGGCCACACATCTGCAGGAACCGTTCCAGACGCGCTGACGAGTGTTCAGGCCCCTGACCTTCGAAGCCGTGTGGCAACAGGCAAACCAGACCAGACATGCGCAGCCATTTGCTTTCGCCCGAGCTGATGAACTGGTCGAACATGATCTGTGCGCCGTTGGCGAAATCACCAAACTGCGCTTCCCACAGGGTCAGTGCATTTGGTTCCGCCAGTGAGAATCCATATTCAAAGCCCAGCACCGCATATTCGCTGAGCATCGAGTCGATTACATCGTATTTCGACTGGCCCTCACGAATGTTGTTCAGCGGATAGTACCGTTCTTCAGTTTCCTGATGTATGAAACCCGAGTGACGCTGACTGAACGTCCCGCGCGTCGCATCCTGCCCTGAAAGGCGCACCGGATAGCCTTCGGTCAGCAGCGAGCCAAAGGCCAGAGCCTCACCAGTCGCCCAGTCAAACCCTTTGCCGCTGTCGAACATCTGTTTCTTTTGATCCAGAAGACGCGAGACGGTACGGTGCACTGCGATATCTGCTGGTGTGTGGCTCAGCGCGTTGCCAATCTGCGCCAGCGTTTCCGGTTTAATTGCCGTGTCGCCGCGGACATATTCATCTTTGTTCTTGTCCAGATGCGACCAGCGCCCGTCCAGCCAGTCAGCCTTGTTGGGCTTATAGTCTTTGCCCGCCTCGAACTCATCATTCAGATGCGCCTGGAAGGCGGCCTTCATATCCTCGATTTCGCCTTCGGGGATAAGGCCGTCTTTCACGAGACGCTCGGTGTACAGCGACAGCGTGGTCTTATGCGTCTTGATCTTCTTGTACATGATCGGGTTGGTGAACATGGGCTCATCGCCCTCGTTATGTCCGAACCGGCGATAGCAGAAGATGTCGATGACCACGTCCTTGTGGAACTTCTGCCGGAATTCGGTCGCAACCTTGGCGGCATGCGTTACCGCCTCGGGATCGTCGCCATTCACGTGGAAAATCGGTGCCTCAACCATTAGGGCTATATCGGTGGGGTAGGGGCTGGAGCGGCTGAAATGCGGCGCGGTGGTAAAGCCAATCTGGTTGTTCACCACGATATGCATCGTGCCGCCGGTCTTATGACCCTTAAGGCCGGACAGGCCAAAGCCTTCGGCGACAACACCTTGACCCGCAAAGGCCGCATCGCCGTGCAGCAGGATGCCCATCACCTTGGTCCGGTCTTCGTCACCCAACTGATCCTGTTTGGCGCGAACCTTGCCCAGAACAACCGGGTTCACAGCCTCAAGGTGTGAGGGGTTTGCAGTCAGCGACAGATGGACACTGTTGCCATTGAATTCACGGTCGCTGGACGCGCCGAGGTGGTATTTCACATCGCCGGAACCATCCACATCTTCGGGTTTGAAGCTGCCGCCCTGGAACTCGTTGAAGATGGCGCGATAGGGCTTGCGCATCACGTTGGCCAGAATGTTCAGGCGACCCCGGTGAGGCATGCCGATGACGATGTCGCTGACACCCAGAGCACCGCCGCGCTTGATGATCTGCTCCATCGCGGGGATCAAGGCTTCGCCGCCGTCCAGACCGAAGCGCTTGGTGCCCATGTATTTAACGTGCAGGAACTTCTCGAAGCCTTCGGCCTCGACCATTTTGTTCAGAATCGCCTTGCGGCCTTCCTTGGTGAACTGGATTTCCTTGCCATATCCTTCGATCCGTTCTTTCAGCCAAGCGGCTTCTTCCGGATTTGAGATATGCATGTACTGCAGCGCGAACGTGCCGCAATAGGTCCGTTTTACGATCTCGACAATCTGGCGCATGCTGGCCATCTGCAAACCCAGCACGTTGTCGATAAAGATCGGACGGTCCATGTCGGCTTCGGTAAAGCCATACGTTCTGGGGTCCAATTCCGGGTGGGTGCTGGCGGCCCGCATGCCCAACGGGTCCAGATTAGCAGCCAGATGGCCCCGGATACGATAAGCCCGGATCAACATCAACGCCCGCAGACTGTCCAGCACCGCGCGTTTGATCTGGTCTTCGCTGACCTGAACACCCTTGGCCACGGCCTTGTCCTTGATCTTATCGCCCGCGGCCTTGGCGTCGATTTCGGCCCATTCACCCGTCAATGCACCAGTCAGATCATCCGTCGGCATCGGAGGCCAGTCGGTCCGCGCCCAGGACGGCCCTTCGGCCTCGCGCTGGACGTCCGGCGTGGCGTCGCCCATTGCCCCGAAAAACTCGACCCAGGCCGCATCTACTGCGTTCGGGTCCTTGGCGTACTGGGCATAAAGCTGCTCCAGATATTCAGCATTATGCCCCTGCATAAAGCTTGAGGCATGAAAGGCAGAGTTGGGCGTGTGTTCGGTCATTGGGCTACCTCTGTTGGGTTGGGACCGTATTGGTTGGTGCCTGGCTGGCTGGGGCGGGTCAGCCACCACAGAACCAGGAGGGGCGACACAAACAAAACAAGCAGTGTCGGAATGACGATTAGCAGCGTGGCGCGGGTGAACAGGATGTCCAGACTGCCACCATGCTGGAAATGAGATGCGAGTCCGATGCCGAAAATCAGCACCGCAAACGCGCCGACAATCAACAGGATCGGAAGCAAGGCGAAAAACCCGCTGCGCCCGGTGTCATGCATCCGTCGCCACGCGACGGCCAGATGCGGGATGAACACGATCAAGCCTACGATGCTTTGCACCGGCTGGTTGGACGTTGCAGTGACTTGTTTGATTTCATCGGTCTGCGTCGTGGCAACCTGTGCGAAGAACTGCCAATCGATGACCCCGGCGATAAAGCTCCAGATCACGATGAACAGGAAAAAGAACCAGTATTCGGGCCGCGAGGCGCGACCCGAGAAGGTGAAGAACTTGGCGAAACAGGTGCGGATGGCGTCAGAGAAGGTCATGCGGGCACATCTCCACATGGCACGCCAAATCGATTACTCTTGGGCTCAGACGCAACAAGCATCATTCCTACGATGTTTGCTGTTACCATCACACTCGCTACGAGTGCCGCCAGAAAAACTGGCCCTAGGGTCAGGTATGCTAAGATCAGCCACAAAATCGGCCCACCTATCAGCAAACTAAACCCCAAGAAGACCTGATATCCGAGCCAGACGAGGATAATCAATAGGAAAGGATACACGGCCTGGTGACCCTCTTCGCCAGTATCCTGTAGCCGTCGGCTCATAGCAGAGAGCAAAGGGAGAAAGGCCACCATCACCAAAAGCAACTGCCCAATTCCCCAGCTCAAGGAAACGCTCCATTCAAGGTTCATTGCTACAGCTACGGGCAGCATAGTGGCCACTGGCGCGAACCACCAAAACTCGGCGCGGGGAGCCCTGCCCGAGAAGACGAGCGCTTTTCGAAAACCAAACGATATGGCTTGTTTAGGTCCCATCAAGGCCATCCTGCCCAGCGACACTGCCAGGCAGCGCCCGACCGCTCCAATGGGCGGGCGCTTCGCACCCACCCGCGTTCGGGCGTTGACCTGAGCACATATGCGCCATGGGCAATCACTGCTTACCCAATCGCTTCCAGCACAGCCTCACCCAGCTGCGCCGGGCTTTCGGCCACGACGATACCGGCACTGCGCATGGCTTCGATCTTGTCCTCGGCACCGCCTTTGCCGCCGGCGACAATCGCGCCCGCGTGGCCCATACGGCGGCCCGGAGGAGCCGTGCGACCCGCGATAAAACCAGCAGTCGGTTTAGAACGGCCCTTCTTGGCCTCATCCGCCAAGAACTGCGCGGCTTCTTCCTCGGCCGAGCCACCGATCTCACCGATCATGATGATTGAGTGGGTTTCGTCATCCGCCAGAAACCATTCCAGCACGTCGATATGCTCAGTCCCTTTGATCGGGTCACCGCCGATGCCCACACAGGTGGACTGACCCAAGCCTACGTCTGTTGTCTGTTTCACAGCTTCATAAGTAAGCGTACCCGAGCGGGAAACGACACCCACGCTCCCGCGTTTGTGAATATGGCCGGGCATGATGCCGATCTTGCAGGCGTCGGGCGTGATCACACCAGGGCAGTTCGGCCCGATCAGGCGCGAGTTCGAGCCTTCTAGCGCCCGCTTCACCTTCATCATGTCCAGAACCGGGATGCCTTCGGTGATGCAGACGATCACTTCCATCTCGGCATCAATCGCTTCGAGGATCGAGTCCGCTGCAAACGGCGGCGGCACATAGATCACGCTGGCATTGGCTTCGGTCACATGCTTGGCCTCGTGGACCGAGTTGAACACGGGCAGGTCAAGATGGGTCATCCCGCCTTTGCCGGGGGTCACGCCGCCGACCATCTTGGTGCCATACGCGATGGCCTGTTCGCTGTGGAATGTGCCCTGCGAGCCAGTAAAGCCCTGACAGATCACTTTGGTATTTTCGTCGATGAGGACTGCCATTTGGCATTCTCCTGTTTTAAGCGGGCCTGAGCCTGCCTGAATTCGTCGGAAAGGTGGGCAAATCCCACCCCACGGAATTGGGATTAGCCTTTGACGGCCTTCACGATCTTCTCGGCACCGTCTTTCAGGTTGTCCGCTGCGATCACGTCCAGGCCAGAGGTGTTGATGATCTCTTTGCCCTTCTCAACGTTCGTGCCTTCCAGACGCACGACCAGCGGAACCTTGAGGCCGACCTCTTTCACCGCAGCGACAACGCCCTCGGCGATGACGTCACAGCGCATGATGCCGCCGAAGATGTTGACCAGGATGCCTTTGACCTGCGGGTCAGAGGTGATGATCTTGAACGCCTCGGTCACTTTCTCTTTGGTGGCGCCACCGCCCACGTCGAGGAAGTTGGCAGGCTCAGCCCCATACAGCTTGATGATGTCCATGGTCGCCATCGCCAGGCCGGCACCGTTGACCATGCAGCCGATCTCACCATCCAGTGCGATGTAGTTCAGGTCGTACTTAGAGGCTTCCAATTCCTTGGGGTCTTCCTCGGTTGTGTCGCGCAGCTCGGCGATATCGGGGTGGCGGTAAACCGCGTTACCGTCAAAGCCGACCTTGGCGTCCAGCACCTTGAGGTCGCCCTTGTCGGACACGATCAGCGGGTTGATTTCCAGCATCTCCATGTCCTTCTCGACGAAGGCGGCGTACAGCTGGCTCATCAGTTTGACGCACTGTTTGACCTGCGTGCCCTCCAGCCCCAGCGAAAAGGCGATGCGGCGGCCATGATAGGGCTGATAGCCTGTTGCCGGATCGACCGAGAAGGACAGGATTTTCTCGGGCGTTGCAGCAGCAACCTCTTCAATGTCCATGCCACCTTCTGTGGAGCAGACGAACGAGATGCGGCTGGTCTGGCGATCCACCAGCAGGGCAAGGTACAGTTCACGTTCGATGCCGGAACCGGCTTCGATGTAGATGCGGTTGACTTGCTTGCCCGCGGGGCCGGTTTGATGCGTGACCAGCGTACGGCCCAGCATCTTCTTGGCTTCCTCGGATGCTTCTTCCACCGACTTGGTCAGACGAACACCGCCTTTTTCACCGGCGTCAGCCTCTTTGAAGGAGCCCTTGCCGCGACCACCCGCGTGGATCTGTGCTTTGACAACCCAGAGCGGGCCATCCAGTTCACCGGCTGCGGATTTGGCTTCCTCAGCGCGCAGTACCGCGCGACCTTCGGAGACCGGAGCGCCATAGCTGCGAAGAAGCGCTTTGGCCTGATATTCGTGAATGTTCATCGAAACTGTCCTGTCTGACTGCGTTACACCGTTATAGGGGGGGCTAGGGGGCAAGTTTAAAGGGTTTTTTGACAGGGAAGCAGTTTTTCACGAAGATTTTCATTATTTGTGATCACGGTTTTTTTAGGTGTGATCACAAAAGGCAATGAAGGTCACCCCTTTGATTCGTCGTCGGTGACGGCCTTTAGAATAAAGAGAGAATTCAGCTAGCGCTAAACCCAGCCGGTTTGCCGAGACGGTGGATTCAAACGTCTACATGGCAGCTGTGCCGGTGACATGTCGATTCAATGGCGCCGTAATCGTCCAAAGAAAAACCCGGCTCACCAATGGTGAGCCGGGTTCTGAATTACCGCTGCAGAGGGATCAGGCCAGCGAGCCGTCGATGCCCTTGCACGCTTCGATCAGGCCTTTGACGGCGTTGACCGAATTGTCGAACCCGGCTTGTTCGTCTTCGTTCAGCTTGATGTCGACGATCCGTTCGACACCACCGGCACCAATCACGGTGGGTACGCCCACATAAAGACCGTCTACGCCCAGCTCACCGCTGCAATATGCAGCGCACGGCAGAACGCGTTTCTGGTCTTTCAGATAGGCTTCGGCCATTTCGATCGCCGAAGTTGCAGGCGCGTAGTAAGCTGAGCCAGTTTTCAGCAGGCCAACGATTTCGGCACCGCCATCACGGGTGCGCTGAACGATGGCGTCCAGCTTGTCCTGCGAGGTCCAGCCCATCTCGACCAGATCGGGCAGGGGGATGCCTGCTACGGTCGAATAACGCACCGACGGCACCATTGTGTCGCCGTGGCCGCCCAGAACAAACGCGGTGACATCGCGCATCGAGACGTTGAACTCTTCCGACAGGAAGTGTGCGAAACGTGCCGAGTCCAGAACGCCAGCCATGCCACAGACTTTGTTGTGCGGCAGGCCCGAGAATTCACGCAGAGCCCAGACCATCGCGTCCAGTGGGTTGGTGATGCAGATCACGAACGCGTCGGGCGCGTGGGCTGCAATGCCTTCGCCAACCGACTTCATGACTTTCAGGTTAATGCCCAGCAGGTCATCGCGGCTCATGCCGGGTTTGCGGGCGACCCCAGCGGTGACGATGCAGACGTCTGCGCCTGCGATGTCCGCATAGTCGCTGGTGCCGGACATGGCTGCGTCGAACCCTTCCGAAGGGCCTGATTCAGCGATGTCGAGCGCCTTGCCCTGCGGCAGCCCGTCTGCGATGTCGAACAGGACTACGTCACCCAGTTCTTTGACAGCTGCGAGGTGCGCAAGCGTGCCGCCGATGTTCCCAGCGCCGATAAGCGCAATCTTGGGTCTGGCCATTTGGAAAATCTCCGGTCGGAATTGAAATCGCGGCTGTGCTAGTCGCTAAATGGCTTTCGCGCAAGTGTTCAGCGGCGCGGCATGCAACCGCATACCGTTTGCACTGCTTGGGTTGATTGCGCTAAACGGCCAAGGATACAGGCCGAAACCGGGGCGCTGCATGTTCGAATTGAACCTGATGTTTTTTGTTGTAGCGATCCCGGCTGTGATATTTGCGGGTATTTCGAAGGGTGGCTTTGGCTCAGGCGTGGCCTTTGCGTCCTCATCGATTCTGGCGTTGATATTGGAGCCGGGGCAGGCACTGGCCCTCATGCTGCCGATCTTGATGGTGATCGATGTTGCAACTCTTGGGCCCTATTGGAAACGCTGGAGCTGGCCGGATTCGCGCCTGTTGATCCTTGGGGCCGTGCCCGGCGTGGCGTTGGGCGCATGGCTTTATCGCGCAACCGATGATAATCTGCTGCGCCTACTGATCGGTGGGATTTCCATTGGTTTTGTCGTTTGGCACGTCAGTCAATCCAAAGGCTGGGTGCGCGGCTTTACTAACAGACTGCCTGCCCCCGCCGGGCTGTTCGCTGGGCTGGTTGCTGGCTTCACCAGCTTTGTCAGCCATGCGGGCGGCCCGCCAGCCGCCGTTTACCTGTTGTCGCAACGCCTGTCGAAGACCGAGTTTCAGGCCAGCACTGTATTGGCCTTCTGGGTCATCAACATCACGAAATTTGTGCCTTACGCCTATCTCGGCCTTTTCACATGGCACACCGCTTGGGCCGACCTGTTGCTGACCCCCTTCGCGATTCTTGGGGCGTGGCTGGGTGTGCGGGCACATTTCATGCTGTCTGAGCGCATGTTTTTTGGCATTGCTTACGTTCTGCTGACGCTCACAGGCAGTAAGTTGATCTGGGACGCTTTGACCTGATCAGACGTTAGGCGGCAGGGCTTCGGCGATCATTTCATAAGCCTGACCCGAGGCAACAAAGCAGGTCATTCCATCCGGTAATGTCGCGGTGTTCGTCCAGCCGCCGCTTTGGTCCGACGCATAGAGCTCCATCACCGCGCCTTGACGCGCGATGCCGATCCCCTGGCGCGTTTCGCCGTAAGTTTCGGTCAGCCGTTTTATCACCTCGTCACGTGGTGCGCAGTTGCGGGCGTGGGCCTTTTGTGCAGCCAGAACCATGATTCCGAGGCCCATCGTCATCTTCAGCAGTGTCTTGTGCATCTTTGACCCTTTTCGATTTCCTTTGCCGGTCAGGGTGCCGCCGTTGGACCGAAATCCGGTTAAAGGAACGCACGTTGCGTCGCGAATGCTGCGATGCGGCGATTTTGCGCTTGAACTTTCCGACAAAAAATGCCCCATTCCGCGCAACTTTATTTCTTCGGGAGAAGCCAATGGACCCGCGCCAGCGCCCCTATCGCTCTGTTCTTTATATCCCCGGTTCGAAAGACCGGGCGCTGGACAAGGCTCGCACTTTGCCAGTGGACGCGATCATTTTTGATCTTGAAGACGCGGTTTCTACCGATGAGAAGTGCAATGCACGCGAAACGCTTAAGGCGGCTCTGGCCGCGGGCGGCTATGGGGAACGGGTCAAGATCGTGCGCATTAACGGTCTGGATACCGAATGGGGCCGTGCTGACGCCGAAGCCGTGCGCGAGATGGATGCCGATGTGGTCCTGCTGCCCAAGGTGAATTCAGCTGCGGACGTGGACGCTTTGGCCGCGATTACCGGTGACCTGCCAATCTGGGCGATGATGGAAACACCGCGCGGCATTCTCAACGCGGCCGAGATCGCCGCCCATCCGCTGATGGCGGGGTTCGTCATGGGTACAAATGATTTGGCGAAGGAGTTGCAGACCCGCTTCCGCCCGGATCGCCTGCCCTTGATGACTTCGCTGGGCCTGTGTCTGCTAGCCGCCAAGGCCGAGGGGCTGATCGTTGTCGATGGTGTCTACAACGCATTCAAGGACGCCGAAGGTCTGGCCGCCGAATGTGCGCAAGGCCGCGACATGGGTTTTGACGGCAAAACCCTGATCCATCCCGCACAGATCGATGTCACCAATGCGGCCTATGCGCCCTCTGAGACCGAGATCGATCTGGCCCGTCGCCAAATTGCCGCTTTCGAAGAGATTGAGGCACAAGGGCAGGGCGTTGCCGTGGTCGACGGCAAGATCGTTGAAAATCTGCACGTTGTAACTGCCCGCGAAATTCTGGCAAAAGCGGAGGCAATTACAGCTTTGCAAGCGGGGTAAGCCAGCATGGGCTTTGTTCTTCTCATTCTCGGTGTGGCACTTTGGTGGGCCGCGCATCTATTCAAACGTGTGATGCCAGAGCGTCGCGCTGCGATGGGCGACGCCGGCAAGGCCGCGGTCGCGCTGGCCTTGGTGGCATCGATCCTGCTGATGATCTTCGGCTATCGCATGACCGATTTCATCTATGTATGGGCCCCGCCTGCCTTCATGATTCACATCAACAACCTGCTGGTGTTGATCGCGATCTTCATGTTGAGCCCGGCCGGAACCAAGGGCCGTCTTCTGAACAAGCTCCGCCATCCGATGCTTGGCGGATTCAAGCTGTGGGCTTTTGCGCATTTGCTGGTGAATGGGGATCTGGCCTCGATCATCCTGTTTGGCGGATTGTTGGCCTGGGCTGTGGTTGAGGTGATCGTAATCAACAAGTCTGAACCTGACTGGACGCCCTGTGAACCCGGAACCTATGGCAAAGACGCGATGTTCTTTGTGGCCTCGATCGTGCTGCTGGGTGTCATCGGCTACGTTCACGGGCTGGTCGGCCCGTCGCCGTTCCCCTCGTAAGGATTTGACATCATGGCAAAACTATACCGTTTGTTGACCGAAGAAGACACCTCGGCCTTCTGCCACAAAGTAACAGACGCATTGGCAAAAGGGTGGGAGCTGTATGGCGACCCGTCCTATGCCTATGACGAAAACAGCCGCATGATGCGTTGCGCGCAAGCCGTGACCAAAGAGGTCGAGGCCGATTATTCACCTGGCATGAAACTGGGACAGCAATAATGGCAAAAACCAATCCGGGCCGCTTTTTTGAGGACTATTCCATCGGTCAGGTGTTGCACCATGCCGTGCCACGCACGGTGACCGATGGTGAGCGGGCGCTGTACCATGCGCTCTATCCGGCGCGGCATGCGCTGTATTCCTCGGACGAGTTCGCCCGGAATTGTGGTCTGCCGCAAAGTCCCATCGATGACCTGGCGGCGTTTCATGTCGTGTTTGGCAAAACTGTCCCGGATATTTCGCTGAATGCCGTGGCTAATCTGGGCTATGCCGAAGGGCGCTGGCTTAAGCCGGTCTATCCCGGCGATACCTTGCGCTCGGAATCCGAGGTGATCGGTCTCAAACAGAACTCGAATGGCAAGACCGGCGTTGTCTGGGTTCGCACGCGTGGCCTGAACCAACGCGATGAAGTCGTCATCGAATATGTGCGTTGGGTCATGGTTCGGAAATCGGATATGGATGCGCCCGCGCCCGAGGCTGTGGTGCCTGAACTGAAAAAGTCGCTGGACGTGAAGGATCTGATCGCGCCCGAGGGCCTTGATTTTACTCAGTACGATTTTGCTCAGGCAGGCGAAGTGCATCGCTGGGGCGATTATGAGATTGGCGAGAAAATTGACCACGTCGATGGCGTCACGGTCGAAGAGGCCGAGCATATGCTGGCCACTCGCCTGTGGCAGAACACCGCCAAGGTGCATTTCGATCTGACCTTCCGTCCCGAAGGGCGGCTGATCTATGGCGGTCACGTGATTTCCATGGCGCGGACCCTGTCGTTCAACGGGTTGGCTAACGCACAGATGATCGTCGGCCTGAACGGTGGCGCACATGCCAATCCCTGCTTTGCGGGCGACACGATCAAGGCCTGGTCCGAAGTTCTGGATAAGGCGGAAACCGCCATTCCGGGTGTTGGTGCGGTGCGCCTGCGGCTGGTCGCCACCAAGGGCGGCGCGCCGTTTGAGTTGAAAAACGAAGACGGTCGGTATCTACCCAATGTCCTGCTTGATCTGGATTACTGGGCCCTGATGCCCATCTGACACAAGTAGTGACATTCATTTGATCGCAGCCAGCGCCAATCGTGTTAGGCTGTGGTCATGACCTTGCTTCGCACAATAGCTGCCTGCGCCTGTCTGACGCCACCCGCTTATGCCTGCGATCTGGCATTGGCCCTGGCCGTAGATGTCTCGGGTTCGGTGGATTCGACCGAGTATCGAATTCAGATGGATGGCCTTGCTGCGGGGTTGCGCGATCCAATTGTGTCCGAGGCGCTGGTGCGCGGGAAAGCCCGCGTGATGCTGGTGCAATGGACAGGGTCCTCTCGTCAGATGGTCACCGTCCCGTGGACACATATCGACAGTTTCGAGGCAATTGATCAGTTTGCTATAAAAGTGGCCAACGATCCAAGGGTCTGGCGCAACTTTTCCACCGCAATTGGCGAGGCGCTGGAATCGACCATGTCCTATTTCGATACGGTGTCAGATTGCAAACGCCACCTGATCGATATCTCCGGCGATGGGGTATCGAACGAGGGGGTTGAACCATCGGACGTCCACAGAATTCTTCGGACTCGCGGTGTTACGGTGAACGCGATTGCAATCGAAGAAAGTGAACCGGATTTGACCGCGTATTTCTTTGAAAATGTGATCGTGGGCGAGGGGGCGTTTGTCGTCTCAGCCTCAGGGTTTGCTGATTACCCCGAGCGGATTCGTAAGAAGCTGCTGCGCGAAGTGACCCAACAAACAGCTGATTTGAAATAGCCGCACAACAGAATCGAATCTGCAGGCGCTAACATCGTGATGGATGGAAAACATTTTGTGATCACGAGTTTATTTTGTGTGATCACATAATGCAAATATCCGTCATTTTGCGTCAATTGTGAACTTTTTTGCATCTGCAGCACGTGACAGAACCGCAAAAAACAGTAAAACCTTCGGAAGCCAACCGTAAAGGAGCCAACATGGCCGATGTAAATCGGGGCAACCGCCCTCTTTCACCTCACCTCACGATCTACCGCCCCCAACTGACTTCGATGACATCGATCCTTGTGCGCATCACGGGTATTGCGTCACTTGCGATCGCATTCTTCGTTGTGTGGTGGTTCCTGGCCGCCGCAACATCCGAGGCGTCGTTCAATTTCATCGACAGTCTGATGAGAAGCTGGCTGGGTGATCTGGTGATGTTCGCTGCGACCTGGGCGATCTTCTATCACATGCTGGGTCGTCTGCGTCACGTGATCTGGGATCTGGGGTATTGCGTAGATGTCGGTATCTCCGAAAAGATGGGGATCGGCATGCTGGTGTTGGCCACCATCCTCGCCTTCATCACGGCAATTGCGGTTTAAGGAGATTGGCCATGAATTACCTCACTGACCGCAAACGCGCGCAGGGTACCGGTGCTGGCGGCGAAGGCACACATCATCACTGGCAGATGATGGTCAGCTCGGCCGCTCTGGTCCTTTTGGTGCCGCTTTTCGTTTTCGTCTTCGCAAACGGGTTGGGCAGATCCTACGAAGAGGTTCTAGCCTATTACAGCCGCCCATTCCCGGCGATTGTGACTGGCCTGATGATGGTCGTTGTCATCATCCATCTGGTACGTGAAACGCAGGTTGCGATCGAAGACTATGTTCACGGTGTTGCAGAAAAGCTGAGCCTCATGGCCGTCGCGGCGTTTGGCTACACATTGATAGCTGCAGGGCTGTTTGCCCTGATCAAGCTAGCTCTGTGAAACGCGCGGTAAGGAAATAATCAAATGACAGCTGCATACGAATACGAAACACACGAATATGACGTGGTTGTTGTCGGCGCTGGCGGCGCTGGTCTTCGCGCCACACTGGGCATGGCAGAACAAGGTCTGCGCACGGCATGTGTGACGAAGGTGTTTCCGACACGCTCGCACACGGTTGCCGCGCAGGGCGGTATCGCCGCATCTCTGTCCAACATGGGCCCGGACCACTGGCAGTGGCACATGTACGACACCGTCAAAGGCTCGGACTGGCTGGGTGACACCGACGCGATGGAATATCTCGCCCGTGAAGCGCCTAAGGCCGTGTATGAGCTGGAACACTACGGCGTGCCGTTCAGCCGGACTGAGGAAGGCAAGATCTATCAACGCCCGTTCGGTGGTCACACCACCGAATTTGGCGAAGGCCCGGCCGTGCAGCGGACCTGCGCCGCAGCGGACCGGACCGGCCACGCGATCCTGCACACGCTGTACGGTCAGTCGCTAAAGAACAACGCCGAGTTTTATATCGAGTATTTCGCCATAGACCTGATCATGTCTGAAGACGGGCAATGTCAGGGCGTCGTCTGCTGGAAGCTGGACGACGGTACGATGCATGTCTTCAACGCCAAGATGGTCGTGCTGGCGACAGGTGGCTATGGCCGCGCCTATTTCAGCGCAACATCGGCCCATACCTGCACCGGTGATGGTGGCGGCATGGTGGCCCGCGCGGGTCTGGCCCTGCAGGATATGGAATTCGTACAGTTCCATCCGACCGGCATCTATGGCTCTGGCTGTCTGATCACCGAAGGCGCGCGTGGTGAGGGCGGTTACCTAACCAACTCCGAAGGCGAACGGTTCATGGAGCGTTATGCGCCCCAGTACAAGGACCTCGCGCCTCGCGATTACGTCTCGCGTTCGATGACAATGGAGATCCGCGAAGGCCGTGGCCATGGTGACGGTGGCGACCACATTCACCTCAACCTCAGCCACCTGCCGGCCGAGGCGCTGGCCGAACGTCTGCCAGGGATTTCGGAATCGGCGCGCGTTTTTGCGGGCGTAGACGTCACCAAGGAACCGATCCCGGTTCTGCCGACCGTGCACTACAACATGGGCGGCATTCCGACCAACTATTGGGGTGAGGTTCTGAACCCAACCGCTGACAACCCGACGGGCGTTGTCCCCGGATTGATGGCTGTGGGAGAAGCGGGCTGTGCCTCGGTCCATGGGGCGAACCGTTTGGGCTCGAACTCACTGATCGACCTCGTGGTGTTTGGTCGCGCTGCTGCAATCAAAGCGGGCAAGGTTGTGGATGCCGAGGCACCAAACCCGGTGCTGAATCAGGCGTCCGTCGATAAGGCGTTCGACCGCTTTGACGCGGTACGTAATGCCAGTGGTGCAATCGCGACCGCCGATCTGCGTCTTGAGATGCAGAAGACCATGCAGGAAGACGCAGCGGTCTTCCGGACAGCAAAAACCATGGCCGAGGGCGTCGACAAGATGACGGCGATCGCAGCTAAGATGGACGACCTGAAAGTCAGCGACCGTTCGCTGGTCTGGAACAGCGATCTGATGGAGACGCTGGAGTTGACCAACCTGATGCCAAGCGCGTTGGCCACGATTGTCGGCGCCGAGGCGCGTAAGGAATCCCGCGGCGCACACGCGCATGAAGATTTCACCGAGCGTGATGATGGGAACTGGCGCGTTCATACGGTGTCGCGTGTCGATGGCAACAATGTTGATCTCAGCTATCGTCCGGTCATTGTGGATCCGCTGACAACCGAAGACGAAGGCGGCATCAGCCTTAAGAAAATCGCGCCCAAAGCGCGAACGTTCTGATTAAGCCTTTCCAAGTGTGCATCACCCAAGAATACGGGTGATGCAATGCCACTATAGAACTTGTCTGTTCGCGTTAGACATCAAACCGACCGCTATCAAGTCGCGCGAACAATACGTCGCAATCTGCAGCGTCAGGGCGAATGGGACGGATGAAGTCTAGGATTTCGAAACCCTGCTCAGCCATGCATGCCACAAAATCAGAAAAGCGGTAGCCGTTTTCGTAGCGTGGTTTAACCGAGGTTTCAGCGATCACAAACTCGGTCTGTTTCAATGTCTCCGTAGCGCCTCGGACAACTTCGAGTTCATAACCTTCCGTGTCGATCTTGATGCCAAATGGTCCGGGGTAACCGGCGGCAACCGAATCCAGCGTGCGAGCAGGTACTGCGCGCTGTTCGATTGCGGCAAACAAAGAGGCGTAGTTGTCAGTATAGTCCATAACTGAAGCTCGGCTGTGCCGCGCGCGCGCCTCGGTAGAAGGAACGTTGAGTGTAACGCTTCCTTCAATGCCGCCAGCGGCGAAACAGAAGAAATCGAAATCTATTACGTCGCGCCAACGTTCTACTTTCTCTTCGCTTTCTGCAACCGGATCAATCAGCAAAAACTTGGAAGTCTTGAAAGCTTCATAGAGTGGCGGCGTGCCAGCATCTACGCCAACATCGATGACAGTTTTGGGAGAGAAACCATAACCGGCCAAAAGTCGATTATCCATCTCGGTGCGTTCTATCGTGTACCCGGCACGTCTGAGGCGTTTTAACATTCTTGCAGGTCTATCGGCAATTTTAGCGCCGTCAGAGTTGAGAGGGGAGATCGTCAGACCAAGTTTTTTCAGCGTTTTGATAAAATCAAATGGATTGGCGGATGCCATAGCAACTCCTCAACTGATCGTGTTAACTGTCAATTCGAATACAATTCCAGCAAGGCATGTTTCAATTCACTCGATATCCGCTTTGGATTGCGCTCTGAGGCAAATTCGAAACATGCTGTGCGTTTTTCTTTCAGCTCTTCATCCGACATTTGCATTACAGTCCTCATCATGCGGATCAAACCCCGTGGGTGCTGGGCCGGGTAAAGAAGGTCATGGCATACCTCTGGAGTGGTTTGCTTGTGAGGGTCAATGTCCGGACCAATGATTGGCAGACCAAACGATTGTGCCAACATCGCGGTACCGGACGTGAACGTTGTTGTCGAAGGCAACAAGTAGGCATGCGCATGAGAAAAAAATACCGGCACTTCATCGTCTGGAACCCTCTCGGCCACGACTGATACATTGGGGTTGGCATCCAATTGACGTGCAAGCCTTTGCCCTGACCTGAAAACCCGCCCGACAACTGAAAGTTGAAATTCATACCCACGGCTGGCGAGTTTCTTGGCTGCTAGTTGCAAACGATCCAGTTCGCGGTTCCCACGCATGGCACCGAAAACCAGAAAGCGCGTTTGAACGCGCTGGGCAAAGGGGCGATTCAGCGTCCGGTCCGCAGGTTCGTAGACCCCAAGATAACTGGGGTGTGGAATCAGCCGCAGTTTTTCTGGGTCAGCGCTGTATTCATCAATCATATGCTGACGGGCGTGGCGTGTATGAACGTGAATCACATCGGCAATCTGCGTCAATTCTCGACGAGTTTGACGAAAATACTCAGTTTCAATTCCTTTGGTGTGCGCGAATTGATTGTGAATGGTCCAAATAACACGTCCGCCGTTTGCCTGATACTGCCTCAAGCCCTCACGTGCTGAATCAAAAACTGGTGCCTGTTCTCCCATTTCTGGCTCGGGAAACAGGCGATCATCCCAATGGATGTGAATGATGCCTTGATCGGGTTGAAAATCCGCCCGCGCAAAATTTGTAAGCGGAGCGCCACGAGAGGGGGTTAGGCTGAATTCCGGCATACAGGCTGAGTACATCATGCTCTGATAAGGGTTTTTGTTGCCGTAGGGTATGTTAACGACGTTTATCGACATTCGCTGTCCTGAACTCAACTCGTTTCTTCAGCGGCACAATCCTTGTGCGCCGCAGGAATTTTGTGGTGAACTTGCCCAATTTTCTTGGGTGTTTTCAAGGTTAAAAGGTTGGCTTTCCGGCCTGCCGAGTATATCTATACGCAGGATTTTAGCGAGGTCGGAAATGGTACAACTCACCCTGCCAAAGAACTCTCGGATTACTACAGGTAAAACTTGGCCAAAGCCTGAAGGCGCGGCCAATGTTCGTAAGTTTCAGATCTATCGCTGGAATCCGGATGACGGTCAAAATCCACGTGTAGACACCTATTTTGTCGATATGGACAGCTGCGGCCCGATGGTTCTGGACGCGCTGATCAAGATCAAGAATGAAGTCGACCCGACGCTGACCTTCCGCCGGTCCTGCCGCGAAGGTATCTGCGGTTCCTGCGCGATGAATATCGACGGGATCAACACGCTGGCCTGTATCTACGGCATGGATGAAATCAAGGGTGACGTTAAGATTTATCCGCTGCCGCATATGCCGGTCGTCAAGGACCTGATCCCTGACCTGACGCATTTCTACGCGCAGCATGCAAGCATCATGCCGTGGCTGGAAACCAAGACCAACCGTCCTGCGAAAGAGTGGAAGCAATCCATCGAAGATCGCAAGAAACTGGATGGGTTGTATGAATGCGTGATGTGCGCCAGCTGCTCGACCTCGTGCCCCAGCTATTGGTGGAACGGGGATCGCTACCTTGGCCCCGCTGCGCTTTTGCATGCGTATCGCTGGATCATCGACAGCCGTGACGAAGCCACCGGTGAACGTTTGGATGAGTTGGAAGACCCGTTCAAGCTGTATCGCTGCCACACGATCATGAATTGCGCCAAGACCTGCCCGAAGGGTCTGAACCCGGCCAAGGCGATTGCCGAAATCAAAAAGATGATGGTCGACCGCGCAGTTTGAACGCAGCCGAAAGAAATTATGAAACCCGGGATGGTAACTTCCCGGGTATTTTTCGTGTTCTGCGTGTATTGAGGATTCAGAGAACATCAATGACTCAAACACTTACTAAGGTTTTGTCCGTCGCCGCGATCACGGCTCTTTCGGCCTGTGGCGGATCGAGCAGCAATCGGGCGGATATTGTAATCAAGCAAGTGGAATGCGCCGGGCAGGCGGGGATTAGTGGTTCGTTTACGACGCAATACGAACTGCAGGGTGGCTAGCAGGCTGAAGTATTTGTTCCAGGTGATGGCGTAAGCGAGGCTCAGGCCGCCAAAGCGAATGCCTGCATGGCGGCGTAACCGGCAGCAAGCCCAGGGCTGGCAGATGCAAATGCCAGCCTTAGTTGCGTTCTGGGCATACCGAAACTGCAAAAAGATGCGGTGAATCTGTCGGCGCGTCTGTCTATTTTTCAATCAGGGAGGAGTTACTGAGTTAGAATAGGATCTCTCCGATGGAAGAAAAACAGAAAACAAAATCAGAGGCTCTAAAAACGCTGGAACAAGCGTTGTCATATTACACTCAAGAACCTGTGAAACCCGTAAATGACCGCATCCCAGATTTGTTCGAATACGCTAACGCCGCCTGAACTGACAACTGTGGGCTTGCCACCAGTGGGAAAAATGGGCCATGCATTGGCATGCCCATTTTGCTTCTTATTCTGGCAGGCGGAGTAATTGCCTATTTCCTGTGGCGCTGGCGCACCTCATCCTTGAGCCGGGACTGCCGCTGGCGGCAGCACCGCGAAGAAGGTGTTTGGGTGTGTGCATTCTGTGGCGCGCAGCAGCAGGGAGGCGACGCGCCAACTCAATGCCTGAAGGGTCAATAGCGGCATAAGCAGGACGGCTTCCGACCCTGCATGTTTGCATTTACGCCGCCGGAAATGCCGCCTGTAGTGCGATTTCAACCATATCGCCAAAACTGCTTTCGCGATCATCTGAGGGCAAAGCTTCGCCGGTCAGCAAGTGGTCGGAAACGGTTAGAACAGCCAATGCCCGGCATTTGTGGCGCGCGGCCAGAATGTACAACTCAGCAGCTTCCATCTCGACCCCGAGAATACCGTGCCGCACCATCTGTTCGTTTAGATCTGGGCGTTCGTCATAGAAAACGTCCGACGAGTAGATGCCACCAACATGGGTTGGCGTGCCTTTGGCCGCTGCCGCCTGAGCCGCCGCCTGAAGCAGCCCCCAATCGGCGCAGGGTGCGAAATTCAGCTCTTTCATGATGCCGCGTGACGGGGTGCTAAGGGTGGTCGATGTCATCGCAAGGATCACATCGCGGACGTTCACGCTGTCCTGCATTCCCCCGCAAGAGCCGATGCGGATCAGCGTTTTAGTCCCATAGTCCCGGATTAGTTCATTGACGTAAATCGACAAGGACGGCATTCCCATACCGCTGCCCTGAATGGTGACAGGATTGCCTTTCCAGTTTCCGGTAAAGCCCAGCATGCCGCGAACGTCATTGACTTGTTTCACATCGTCCAAAAACGTTTCGGACGCCCATTTTGCGCGATAAGGATCGCCGGGCAAAAGAACCGTTTCTGCGATGTCGCCTTTTTCGGCTCCAATATGAATGGTCATTTTGGGATCAGTTCCAATCAGATATTAGATTTCCAGATCCGAGATATCTGCCCCGGATTTCAATGCGTCATGAAGCCATTGCGGTTTTCGGCCGCGACCGGACCATGTTTGCTTTGGATCTGCAGGGTTTTTATATTTTGCTTTCGCTACTTTTCCGGAGGCGGGATGATCTTTTGCCAATTCTGACAACGAGAACCCGAATTCTGCAGCGGCTTTTTCCGCGGCTTTTAGCGCCTCTTTTCGTTCACGCTTTTCCGCATCTATTAGTGCTCTTTCTACCTGATCGCGAAGTTCAAGCAGTTGTTTTCGAGACATATTTTCAAGATTTTTTTCCGCCACGAGCTCTCTCTCAGGAATTAGTTATTACTAGTGTTTCCAATGTCACACCGTAATTCCAAATGAAAGTATTTTCTATCCCATTTTTCAGGGATAGAAAAAGGCCCACGAAATTGAGCGGTATTACTCGGCCGCGAGGGTTTGCGGATCTACCAGGGTGACGATATCGCCCATGATTGCATTCAGCTCAAAATTTTTGGGTGTATAGATCTTTGCGACACCCATCGCAGTGAGCTTTGCGGCATCGTCATCGGGGATGATGCCGCCAACAATCACCGGAATATGGTCCAGCCCGGCCTCACGCAGCCGGTTCATGACGTCCTGCACAAGCGGAATGTGGCTGCCGGACAGAATAGACAGGCCGATCACATGCGCGTCGTCATCCGCAGCCGCGGTTACGATTTCCTCTGGCGTCAGGCGGATACCTTCGTAACTGATTTCCATACCGCAATCACGTGCGCGGAATGCGATCTGTTCCGCACCGTTCGAATGACCGTCCAGGCCCGGTTTTCCGACCAGGAATTTCAGGCGACGGCCAAGCTTGTCGCTGACCGCATCCACTGCGGCCCGTAGATCTTCCAAGCCCTCTGTCTTGTTCGAGACCGAGCCCGAAACGCCCGTGGGCCCACGATAGGTACCGTAGACTTTGCGCATTTCTTCGGCCCACTCACCGGTGGTTACACCAGCCTTGGCAGCTGCGATTGAGGGCTCCATGACGTTGGTGCCGGTTTGCGCCGCTTCGCGTAGCGCGGCCAGAGCCGCCGCGACAGCTGTGTCATCGCGATCTTGCCGCCATTCATTTAGGCGCGCGATTTGTTCTTGTTCGACAGCAGGGTCAACGACCATGATGCCGCCATCTTCGGTCTGCAGGGGCGAGGGTTCGCCTTCGATCCACTTGTTCACACCGACAACGACAGTTTCGTTCCGTTCAATGCGGTTCAGGCGTTCAGCGTTTGAATCAACAAGCCGTGACTTCATGTATTCGATTGACGCTACTGCTCCGCCCATTGAATCCAGATTGGCCAGTTCAGCGCGTGCGCCCTCTTTCAATTCTTCAACCTTCGCGTCCACGGCGGGGTTGCCATCGAACAGGTCACCATATTCCAGAAGGTCGGTCTCATAGGCCAGAATCTGTTGCATCCGCATGGACCACTGCTGATCCCACGGGCGGGGCAGGCCCAGTGCCTCGTTCCAAGCAGGCAGCTGAACTGCGCGGGCGCGGGCTTTTTTTGAAAGAGTCACGGCCAGCATCTCGATCAGGATGCGGTAGACGTTGTTTTCGGGCTGCTGTTCGGTCAGGCCGAGCGAGTTGACCTGAACGCCATACCGGAATCGGCGGAATTTCGGGTTCTCTACGCCGTAGCGGTCGCGCAGGATTTCGTCCCAAAGATCGACGAAAGCGCGCATTTTGCACATTTCGGTGACAAAGCGGATACCTGCGTTCACAAAAAACGAAATCCGCCCACAAAGCGCTGGGAAATCCTCGGCGGGGACACGAGGGCGCAGTTCGTCCAGAACGGCGATGGCGGTGGCCAGCGCATAAGACAGCTCTTGCTCCGGTGTCGCGCCAGCTTCTTGCAGGTGATAGGAACACACGTTCATCGGGTTCCATTTCGGCACGTTGGTATAACAGTACTCGGCCACGTCTGCGATCATCTTGAGCGAGGGTTTGGGCGGGCAGACATAGGTGCCGCGGCTCAGGTATTCCTTGATCAGATCGTTCTGAACTGTGCCCTGCAGTTTAGAGATATCTGCGCCTTGTTCCTCGGCCACAGCGATGTAAAGCGCAAGCAGCCAAGGCGCTGTCGCATTGATCGTCATCGAGGTGTTCATCTGTTCCAACGGAATCTGGTCGAACAGAACCCGCATATCGCCCAGGTGGCCGACGGGTACGCCAACCTTGCCCACTTCGCCGCGCGCAAGTGTATGATCGCTGTCATAGCCGGTCTGCGTGGGCAGATCAAAGGCCACTGAAAGCCCCGTCTGGCCTTTTGCCAGGTTCCCGCGATACAACGCATTCGACGCTTTGGCGGTGGAATGACCGGCATAGGTTCGGATGAGCCAGGGGCGATCTTTCTGCGTCTGCGTCATAGCTGGACCTCGTGTTTCGGCTGGGCAAGAAAATTACGTTCTTGGCTTCTAAAGCGCAATTTTTGGGATATGTCAATTCGCTGCGTCGCGGCATATCAGGTTCTTCAGATTGTAGGTCGCCGCGTTTGGTGGCAGGGTGCGCGCATGACTCAGACCGTGGAACTTCCGCTTTGGCTTTTTTTGCTGATCCTGGTGTTTGCCGTGGTCACTTTGGCATCACATTTTCTGTTCCCATCGGTGCGATGGTTTTTTAGGCGTCGCCTTGAACGAGCTGTGAAACGATTGAACACGCGCCTGAAGCGGCCGATCCAGCCGTTCAAGCTGGCACACCGTCACGATATGATTCAGCGCCTGATCTATGACCCGCAGGTTGGTCAGGCCGTTCAGGATCACGCACGCGAAACGGGTGTTCCCGATGCCGTGGCGTTCGAGCAAGCGCAGCGATACGCGCGTGAGATCGTTCCTTCGTTTTCCGCAGTTGCCTATTTCAGCATTGCGATCCGTCTGGCTCGTTTGCTGAGCAATGCGTTTTATCATGTGCAGCTTAGCTATCAGGACGAAGACGCTGTCGAAAACATCGACCCCGACGCCACGGTGGTTTTCGTCATGAATCATCGCAGCAATATGGACTATGTGCTCGTTACCTACCTCGCAGCGCAACATTCGGCCCTTTCTTATGCGGTGGGTGAATGGGCCCGTGTCTGGCCCCTTAGCCGTCTGATTCGTGCGATGGGGGCTTATTTTATCCGGCGAAAGTCCGGCAATGATCTCTATCGTCAGGTGTTGTCCTGTTATGTGCGCCACGCAACCGCGGCAGGAGTGACGCAAGCCATGTTCCCCGAAGGTGGGCTAAGTCTGACTGGTGCCCTGGGTCGTCCAAAGCTGGGTTTGCTCAAATATATTATTGACGGGACCTCGGAAGAGGGCCGCGATGTTGTATTCGTCCCCGTGGCGCTGAACTATGATCGTGTGCTCGAAGATACTGTTCTGACGCGTGCCGCATTAGGCAATGAACGACGGTTTCGCGCGCGGATCGGCGTAATTACCAGATGGATCCTCAAACAACTCTGGCGGCGGGTGATCGGGCGCTACAAACGATTTGGCCTAGCCTCGGTCCGATATGGTCAGCCCGTTTCCTTGCGGGCGTTTCTGGCAGATCATCAGCGCGATCTGATGACCGATTTGGCGCGTGACCTGATGACGCGACTCCGCGCTGCCATCCCGCTGGTCCCTGTACCCGCCGCGTGTTGGCTAATGCAAAAGCATAAAGAGATGTCGGAGGCCGATGCCGTTCAGGTGATTGTCGAGCTCATGCGTCGCAATGGAATGACGGACCAAGAGAACCAGACATCGGTTGAAGCCGCGATTGATCAGTTGGTCGAACGGCGAATTCTCAGGCGCAGTGACGGGAAAATATGCCTGTCCGGTCAAAGGGTTGATCTTCTGAAATATTATGCAGCCTCGGTTCCGATGGGACCAGACGAGGGAAATGCTGCAGATGCGAAGGAAATTTCTGCATCCGCTGGGTCATAAAATTACAAAACGGCACCGATTTCGGTTGCATTATTTCCTAAAGGCCAATATTCCATCGGTTAATGCACGCGATTCTGCATCGCGGCAAAGGTTTAGAACTGAAGGAGGCCAACATGGCTCTGGACACCGACAGCGGCATCGCGTCGTACGAGGCACCGGAAAAAGACCTCTATGAGATGGGTGAAATCCCTCCGATGGGTTTTGTGCCCAAGAAAATGTATGCATGGGCGATCCGCAAGGAGCGCCACGGCGACCCGGACACCGCGATGATTCAGGAAGTCGTAGACGTCCCCGTGCTGGACAGTCACGAAGTGCTGGTTCTGGTCATGGCTGCAGGCGTCAACTACAACGGCGTCTGGGCCTCGCTGGGCAAGCCGATCTCGCCTTTTGACGGCCATAAGGCACCTTACCACATTGCCGGTTCGGATGCGTCTGGCATCGTTTGGGCAGTTGGTTCAAAAGTCACCCGTTGGAAAGTTGGTGATGAAGTTGTCATCCACTGCAATCAGGATGACGGCGACGACGAACACTGTAATGGTGGCGACCCGATGTATTCGGATAGCCAGCGAATTTGGGGCTATGAAACTCCAGACGGCTCGTTCGCGCAGTTCACCAATGTTCAGGCTCAACAGTTGATGCCGCGTCCCAAGCACCTGACTTGGGAAGAAAGCGCCTGCTACACGCTGACACTGGCGACCGCTTATCGGATGCTGTTCGGCCATGAACCGCACGATTTGAAGCCGGGTCAGAACGTTCTGGTTTGGGGCGCATCGGGTGGTCTGGGCTCTTACGCGATCCAGCTGATCAACACCGCAGGTGCAAATGCCATCGGTGTGATCTCGGACGAAAGCAAGCGCGACTTTGTGATGGGTCTGGGTGCCAAGGGCGTTCTGAACCGCAAAGACTTCAACTGCTGGGGTCAGCTGCCGACGGTCAACACACCCGAATATGCCGAGTGGTTCAAAGAGGCCCGCAAGTTCGGCAAAGCCATTTGGGACATCACCGGTAAAGGCAACAACGTCGACATGGTGTTCGAGCACCCCGGCGAAAGCACCTTCCCGGTTTCGACCTTCGTCGTTAAAAAAGGCGGTATGGTTGTAATCTGTGCCGGTACAACCGGCTATAACCTGACCTTTGACGTGCGCTACATGTGGATGCACCAGAAGCGTCTGCAGGGTTCGCACTTTGCTCACCTGAAACAGGCGGCCGCAGCAAACCAGCTGATGGTCGAGCGTCGATTGGATCCGTGCATGTCCGAAGTGTTCACCTGGGCCGATCTGCCTGAGGCGCATATGAAAATGATGCGCAACGAGCATAAGCCGGGCAACATGTCAGTGCTGGTTCAGGCTCCACAGACCGGAATGCGCACCTTGGAAGAGGTTCTGTCCGCGCGCGACTAAGTTCGTCTCATACAAAATCCAAAATACCCGCGAATCGGTTTTCCGGCTCGCGGGTGTTTCTTTTTGGGCGGTGGTATCAGCCTTTTCAAAGACTTAAACGAAAATACCCCGCTGTTTTTGGGGAGTAGAAATCAGTGAATAGGCTAAAAAAACTTTCTCATGCTATGGTTGTGTTAACCCTTCGTTAACCGTTTCGGAGAGACGCTGATGGCGCAAAATGAGTGGATACTGGACGTACTGTCGGACCTCAGCGCCTTTGCTGTTGAAAACGGTTTGACCGCGCTTGCCGAGCAGTTGGATGACACCAAGCTGATCGCCGCAGCCGAAATCTCGTCCAGAAAGAATGAGGTTCGGGCACCAGCGGATGGCAACAAAACTCGATATGAGCCAGGTTCTGGAGGACTTGGAAAACACCAGCTCGCTTGACGAACTAAGCGAAGTCGCCATTCGCCTGCGGGACAGGCTGCAGATTGAAAACCTGATTTACCATTGGGTCGACGGGGCTGGTGATCAATACGGCTATACCACCTATCCCGACGTCTGGGCCGAAAGATACCGCGAGCGTAACTACCACAGAATCGATCCGGTCATACTGGGCTGTTTCCAACGGTTTCATCCGGTGGACTGGAAGACGCTGGATTGGTCGGGCAAGGTTGCCAAGACGTTTTTGAAGGATGCATTAGAGCACGGCGTTGGCAATCAAGGTTTTTCCATTCCGATCCGCGGACCGAATGGCCAATTCGCTTTGTTTACCGTCAATCATACCTGTGACGATGACACCTGGCAGAGGTTCATCAAAACGCATGGGCGTGAACTGATCCTGATCGCGCATTACTTCAACCGAAAGGCGCTGGAGTTCGAAAGTGACCGTCAGCCCGAATCTTCACGCGGATTGTCGCCGCGTGAAGTGGACGCCACGACCTTGCTCGCCCTGGGTTATAGCAGGGCACAGGTCGCTCATTCCTTGTCGATCTCGGAACATACGCTGAGGGTCTATATCGAAAGCGCACGCGCCAAGTTGGGTGCGCAAAACACAACTCATGCTATCGCAACGGCCTTGAGCCGAGGGTTAATAGTCGTTTAAGGCGCGCGCGCACTAAAAACCGGAAATTAACCACGACTTTGTACCCCCTTCGTTCTTGCACGGGACGACAAGGGGAAAAGAGTCATGTTGCGTTATGTCTATGCTGACGAATTGCACAAGTATCCAAAACTGGCGGAGGGGATGTTTCGGGTCCGCGCCGATCAATTCAAAACCCGGCTGGGCTGGGATGTTCATGTCAACGACAAGGGGGAAGAGCGGGATCAGTACGATGATCTGAACCCGATCTATGTTATTTGGGAAGAACCGGATGGCAGCCATGGTGGGTCCATGCGTGTTTTGCCGACGACCGGTTCGGTAATGGTGAACGAGGTGTTTGGACACCTGACGGGCGACAAACCAATCAGCAGCCCCCTGATTTGGGAGGTGACGCGCTTTTGCCTGTCCCGCAAGGCAAGACCGCACACAGCCGGGGCTATCATGCTTAGCGGAGGCGAAATGATGGAGGGGTTTGGTTTGACCCATATCGCGGGCGTTTTCGATGCGCGCATGATTCGCATCTATCGCCTGATCGGATCATCCCCGATCGTGCTGGGCACGGAAGGTAAGGGGTGTGATCAAATCTCGGTCGGGATGTGGCCTTACTCGGCGGACGACTGCCATCGCGTGGCCAAGCGCGCAGGCATCCCGCGTGAATTGTCGCGGCTGTGGTTCTAAACGGCTTTCGGCGTTGGCAGGCAACACCCGTTTGCATTGTCAGCGTGACAGGATGAAAACCGAATTCCACATCTGGCGATAGCTGGCGCGGGCTTGTAGGGTCGCGCCATGTCTTTGCCCTCTGTGACCTACTCTGACGACCAGGCCGCCGCGTATGACAGCATCTCTGAGATGCTGAAATCGGCAGGTGTTGACCTTGACGATGACGCGCTGCTGAAGCTTCCGGGATCGGGTAAGTCCGGTGTGATGGCCGTGATTGGCAAGGCGGGGTCCGGAAAAACCCTGCTGCTGGCCGAGCTTTACAAGGCCATTGCGGACACAGGCGTTCAGATCGTGTCCGGCGATTTCGAGAGCCGCAAAGCCCGTGAAAAACGCAGTCTGGCGATCTTGGCCCCGACGAACAAAGCGGCCAGCGTATTGCGTCTGCGTGGGGTGCCAGCCACCACGATCCACCGTATCCTTTATACGCCTGTCTACGACCCGGAATACGAGCGCATCGCCGAATGGCTGGCAGGCAATGACGAACGCCCCGAAATCGAAGGCCTGACCGACGAGGCGCTGGATCGCGCAGCGGCGTTTTACCAGAACAACAAATCCATTCCCGGAGCGTTGGCCGCGGCAGGGTTACGGGGCTCCGATTTTATAACCGGCTGGAAACGCCGGGACGAGCCGTTGGACATCGGGTTTGTGGACGAAGCCTCGATGCTGGATGACCGGCAATTCGAAGACTTGCAAGAAATCTTCCCAACACTTCTGCTGTTTGGTGACCCGGCACAGTTGGCGCCGGTCAATCAGTCGGGCAGCATGGTGTTCGAGGCATTGCCGGAACCGCGCAAACAAATCCTTCACCGAGTTCATCGGCAGGATGCGGATAACCCGATATTGGACCTTGCCCATGCGCTGTCGGACCCTCAGATTGGGTTCGAAGATTTTGAGCGCATGGTCGAGCAGACCGCCCGTCAGGACGACCGTGTGGTTTGGGGGCAGCGGGTCGAGGTCGATCTGATGGCCCGCAGTCCCGTTCTGGTCTGGCGCAATGCAACCCGCATTCGGCTAATTCAGGCTTTTCGGAATGTTCACGGCGCGCCGGATACCGAATTGTTGGAAGGTGAACCGCTAATCTGCGACGGTATTGAACTGCCCCTTAAACATCGCAAGAAACGGCTGGATCTTGAGGCGCGTGGCCTGATCAAGGGCGCTCAGGTCATCTATCTGGGCCCCGGCCGCAAACCGGGCTTTTCCAGGTTGCACGTGATGGGTGCCGAAGACCCTCAGGTCAGCGCCGCATCCATCGTCAAGATTGAAAAACCGGACGAGGAAGAGCCGTTTATTCCTTTTGCCGCCCGCATGGGCGCCACCTTTCTTCATGGCGCAGCGGTCACCATTCACAAGGCGCAAGGGTCGCAGTGGAACACTGTTCAAGTGTTTGCTCCGGATATCTATGCCGCTGCCCGTATGGGCCGTACTGAAGCTGGACAGCCGCTATGGAAACGATTGGCCTATGTGGCTATCACACGCGCGCAGGAAAGGCTGATCTGGGTCGTGCGCAACCGGCTTGCCAAGCCGACCTATCCGCTGCGTGTGGACGACCTGCGCGCTGTCCCGGCGGCCTCGCTGACATTGGAGGCAGAAGAGACATGACTTCCATTATTGTGACCGGCGCAAGTTCTGGCATAGGGCGCGCCACTGCTGAATTGTTTCTGGCCCAAGGATGGACGGTTGGTCTATTGGCGCGCAGTGCTGACAGGCTGAACCAAATGGCTGCAGAGCACGCAAACGCAATTCCACTGGTCGCGGATGTCACCGATGCACAAGCGGTCGAGGCCGCCTTTAGAGAGTTTCAGGGTAAGGCGGGCCATTTGGATGTTCTGTTCAACAACGCGGGAATTTTCGCGCCGGGGGGAACGATTGACGAGATCGCGTTGGACGATTGGTACCAAAGCGTCGCCGTCAACCTGAACGGCATGTTCCTGTGTGCCCGTGAGGCGTTTCGGATCATGCGCCACCAATCGCCGCAAGGCGGGCGCATCATCAATAACGGCTCAATTGCCGCCCATGTGCCGCGCCCTAACTCGGTGCATTATTCGGCGACAAAACACGCCATAACGGGCCTGACCCGCAGTCTGTCTTTGGACGGGAGGGGCTTCAATATCGCTTGTGGGCAGATCGATATCGGCAATGCGCGAACACAGATGGTGCAGGGCCTGGTCGATGCGGCCATTGCAGACGGGCAGCAGCCCGACCCAACAATGGCCGTCGAAGATGCAGCGCGGTCCGTCTTGCACATGGCAAACCTGCCGCTTGAGGCAAACGTTCAGTTCATGACGGTGATGGCCACGACGATGCCCTACATCGGACGTGGGTAACGGTCAGTTACTCGCGCAATAGGCGGAACGCGGTTGACGCACCCCAACCCGCCGCAATCGCGATCACCAATGACATCAAGCCGTACCAGACCGGTTGCTGGCGGGACATGTTGTACAAGAACCGCTCCAAACCCACTTTGCGCACGTCGATGGTGGTCTCAAATTGCGAAACGACCGAACCGCCACGGGTTAAGAAGATGCGTGCCACATAATCGCCTTCGGTCAGATCCGCAGGCATTTCGATCGAGGTACGGAACAGGGTTTGTTCATCAACGGCCACGGTGTCTTCGCGAATGGAATACAGACTTTCGTGCTCGCGAATACGAATAACAGCGTCCGCGAATTCCTGCGCGCCGCGGATGTTCATCGCAGCACCAACAGACCGGATGGCACGTTCGATTGACACGCTGTACCGAAGGTCTTCGATATCCGACAGAATCTCATTCAAGGGCGCGCTGGTCGCAACCGCATAAAAACTGGGGGCTTCGTCTACGAGGACACTGTCAGTATTGACCCAGATTCCAAGCTTGCGCTCTTTACGCCGAACGGTGACAGGACTGGATGGGCCGGACACTGCCACAATCACTTCCAGCGGTGGTCCTGACGGAATGGGAGCCTCGCGTTTGACCGCGCCAAAGACCAGAATCTCAGATCCGTCGAAATTGGCGGTGATGGCCACGCGATCCTGGCTGAGGCCCAGAACGACCTCTTCCTCAACGGCCAGAGCTGGGCTGGCGCAAAGGGCCAATGCAACAAGCAAGCGTTTCAGCATGATCAGTGCCCTCCGCCGGTGCCAAGCGAGAACAGCTCGGATGGTTCAATCAGCAGATCCAAGGCCAGCTTTCCGCAAACCGCAAGAACTAGCGCTGCCAGCAACACCCGCAACTGCTCGGCTGGCATACGTGCGCCAATCACAGTTCCGATCTGCGCGCCGATGACGCCGCCAACCAGAAGCAATACGGCAAGAACGACATCAACTGTAAAGTTGGTGGTGGCATGCAGCATGGTCGTAAAGGCGGTGACAAAGATGATCTGGAACAGGGATGTCCCGACCACGACCTTGGTGGGCATTCCCAACAGGTAGATCATCGCGGGCACCATGATGAACCCGCCGCCAACACCCATAATGGCCGACAGAACGCCAACGAACAGGCCAACCAGCGCAGGCGGAATGACCGAGATATACAGGCCCGAAGTTCGGAACCGCATTTTGAACGGCATCGCATGCACCCAGCCGCGCTGCCGACGCTTGGGGGGTGCAGACACGCCTTTCTTGGATTTACGGAGCGCGTTCAGGCTTTCGATGAACATCAAACCGCCCACGACGCCAAGGAACACGACGTAGCACAACGTCACAAGCAGATCGACCTGCCCGAGGCTTTTGAGGTAGTTGAAGATCACCACCCCAAGTGCAGCACCTATTAAGCCGCCTATCAATAGGACGGTCCCCATTCTTAGGTCGACTGTTTTTCGTCGAAAATGCGCCAGAACCCCAGAGAATGAAGAGGCAACAATCTGGTTGGCTTCGGTTGCAACCGCAACGGCTGGCGGAATGCCGATGAAGAACAGCAGGGGCGTCATCAGGAAACCGCCGCCGACACCGAACATGCCCGAAAGAATGCCGACCATCCCCCCAAGCCCCAATAGAAGGAAGGCGTTGACAGAAACTTCGGCGATAGGAAGGTAAATTTGCATATCGAGCTACTGGATGAGGGTAGGCGGGTCACAGAGAGTGACCGGGGTCGCCTCAAGGCAAAGTGGTGTAGGTTTAATGCGACGCGCGGCGGCAGTGCCCCGTGGCCACATGGCGGATGTCGGTTCGCTGGGCGTCATGCCAGCAGCCTGATACGGCTAAATGTCTGGTTTTCCTCAGTGCTGAGGCGTTCATGCGTTCCCAAATACACGGTCCGGGTGGATTCCGAGTCGTGGGGTATGATTGGCGACACATGCATACCCCTTTAGAACGGTTGCGGCATGCAAAATCAACTCCGCATGCCGCTCTGCAGCGAACAGGACTGAACTGAGTCCGAAACTGGACTTATCAGCGCTCTTTCACATAGGGTTCGCCACCGGCGCGCGGCGGAACCGCTTTACCGACAAACCCGGCCAGAATAACGACGGTAAGCACGTAAGGCAGGGCGTCCATCGCCTGCACAGGGATGACCACGCCGCCCAGATCGATGTTCTGGAACCGCAGCGCGATGGCCTGCAACAAACCGAACAACAGGCAAGCGCCCATTGCATGCCAGGGGCGCCATTTCGCAAAGATCAGAGCTGCCAGCGCGATGAACCCACGGCCTGCAGTCATGTCCTTAACGAACCCGGCCTGCAACGCAGTGGCCAGATAAGCCCCGGCGATGCCACACAGCACGCCACAGATGGCAACAGCGGCATAGCGCAGGCCAACGACCGAAACACCGGCCGTGTCGACGGCAGCGGGGTTTTCACCCACAGCGCGCAGGCGCAAGCCGAACCGTGTGCGATACAGAATCCACCACGTTGCAGGCACCATCAGGAACGCGACATAAACTAGGATCGAATGGCCCGAGAGCAGTTCAGAATAGATCGGCCCGATGATCGGCACCACGCTCAGTGATTCGGCAAAGGGGAAATTGATGGGTGTGAAACGACCGCCACCAAACAGCGAGGGCGTGCGCCCGCCCTGTTCGAACCAGCTTTGCGCGACAAGGACCGTCATACCTGCCGCAAGGAAGTTGATTGCGACCCCGGATATCAACTGGTTGCCCCGGAAGGTGATCGAGGCCAAACCGTGAAGCCCGGAAAGAACAAGAGAAGAGGCGATCCCCGCCAGGAGCCCCAACCAGACCGATCCGGTCACGGCCGCGACGGCTGCCGAGAAGAAGGCGGCCATTAGCATCTTGCCTTCAAGACCGATGTCGAAAATGCCTGCACGCTCGGAATAGAGGCCGGCCAGACAGGCCAGCAATAGCGGTGTGGCCAGACGGATGGTCGAGTCCAGGACCTGGATGAAGGTAATGAAGAACTCCATCACTGCGCTCCCTTCCGCAGGCTCAGGAACAGCTTTTCAAGCGGCATCCGGACCATGTTGTCCAATGCTCCGGTGAATAGGATCACCAGTGCCTGAATGACAACGATCAGTTCGCGTGGGATCGATGTCCAGAAAGCCAATTCTGCACCGCCCTGATAGAGAAACCCGAACAGGATCGCCGCAAGGAATACACCAAACGGGTGCGACCGGCCCATCAGAGCAACAGCGATGCCGATGAATCCCGCGCCCTCGGTTGCGTTTAAAACCAGGCGTTCGGCCTCACCCATCACGTTGTTGATGGCCATCAGCCCCGCCAACGCGCCCGAAATCAGCATCGCAATGATCGTGATCCGCACCGGCGAAATGCCTGCATAGACAGCGCCGGTTTCGGTCTTGCCGTAGGACCGGATTTCATAGCCCAACCTTGTCCGCCAGATCAGTGCCCAGACGACAAAACAGGCCAATACCGCGATGAAGAAGGTGATATTAACAGGGGTCCCTTTGAACACCACGTTTTCGGCGGTTGAGAACATCGACTGAAATGTGGGCAGGTGAACGGCCTCGGGGAAACGCGCAGACGAGGGGTCTTGCGCGCCCGGTGGTCGCATAAGATTGACCAACACGTAGTTCAGGAATGCTGCCGCAATAAAGTTAAACATGATCGTTGTGATCACGATGTGACTGCCACGCTTGGCTTGTAGATAGGCCGGAATGGCGGCCCATGCCGCGCCAAACAGCATCGAACCTGCGCAAGCCGCCAACAGCGCAATGCTCCAATGCGGCCATGGGATGTAAAGGCATACCATGGCAACGCCAAGCCCGCCCAGCATAGCCTGACCTTCGCCCCCGATGTTGAACAGTCGGGCGTGGAAGGCGACAGCCACAGCCAACCCTGTGAACATAAAGTTGGTGGCATAATACAGCGTATACCCCCAACCGTAGGTCGACCCGAGCGCGCCGGTTACCATCAGTTTCACCGCTTCGATCGGGTTTTCACCGATGGCCAGAATGACCAAGGCGGACAAGATTGCGGCCAATATCAGACTGATCAGCGGGATCAGCACCACATCGGCCCATTTGGGCATCTTTTCCATGTTACGCGGCCTCTCCCGCAACACCGGCCATCAACAGGCCAAGTTCTTTTTCATCTGTTTCATGGGGCAGTCGTTCGCCCATGACATGTCCGTCAAACATCACAGCGATGCGATCCGATAGCGAGAAGATTTCTTCCAACTCAACCGAGACCAGCAAGATTGCCTTACCCTGATCGCGCAGCGCGACGATCTGCTTGTGAATGAATTCGATCGCGCCGATGTCGACGCCGCGGGTAGGTTGCCCCACCAATAGAAGATCCGGATTCCGTTCAATTTCGCGCGCGACAACAATCTTTTGTTGGTTCCCGCCCGAGAAGCTCTTGGCCGGAAGCCATGCATCAGGTGGCCGGACGTCGAATTTCTCGATCTTGCGCTCGGTATCGGCGCGCAGGGCGGCATTGTTCATGAAAATCCCGCTCTGATAGGCAGGATCACGGTGATAGCCAAAGGCCACGTTTTCCCAAGCATGGAAGTCCATCACAAGACCTTCGCGCTGGCGGTCTTCGGGAACATGCGCAATATGTTGGGCGCGACGGGCCTGGCCGTCCGATCCCGGACCGCTAAGCGCCAGCGGGCTGCCGTTCAATTTGATCGAACCCTGACCCGGGCGCATGCCGCCCAGAACTTCCAGAAGCTCCGATTGGCCATTTCCGGCCACGCCAGCGATACCGACGATTTCACCGGCCCGAACGGTCAGGTCGATACCCTTGACCCGTTCGACCCCGGTCGAATCGAAAACGCTGAGCTTTTCAATTTCCAAAACGGGCTTACCGGGTTGCGCAGGTACTTTGTCGACCTGCAGCAGCACCTTGCGGCCCACCATCAGCTCCGCCAGTTCCTCGGGGCTGGTGTCGGCTGTTTTCACCGTCGCCGTCATCTGACCGCGCCGCATGACCGAAACCGTATCGGTGTTTTCCATGATTTCACGCAATTTGTGCGTGATTACGATGATTGTCTTCCCTTCGGCCCGCAGGCGGTCAAGGATGCGGAACAGCTGGTCAGCCTCGGACGGGGTCAGAACCCCGGTGGGTTCGTCCAGGATCAAAATCTCGGCCTTGCGATACAGGGCTTTCAGGATCTCGACCCTTTGCTGCATTCCGACGCCAATCTCGTCGATGCGCTTGTCGGGATCTACGAACAGCTCGTATTCCTCTTCCAGCGCTTTCAGTTCTTTGCGCGCTTTGGACAAGGACGGGGCCAGCAGCCCGCCGTCCTCGGCACCGAGAACGATGTTTTCCAGAACGGTGAAATTCTCAACCAGTTTGAAATGCTGGAACACCATCCCGATCCCGGCGGCAATGGCCGCCTGACTGTCAGGGATGTCGGTCTTGTTGCCGTTAATCCAGATTTCACCTTTATCGGCTTTGTAAAAGCCGTAGAGGATGCTCATCAGCGTGGATTTGCCCGCACCGTTTTCACCAATGATCCCATGGATCGTACCGGGGGCGACGCTGATAGAAATGTCTTTATTGGCCTGAACCGGCCCAAAGGCTTTGGATATCCCTTTGAGCTCAATGGCGGGGACGGTCATGTCTTGTCCTCAATTGCCGAAAGGGCCGCGGAGTCATACGCGGCAGAGTCGGGGGCAAGGCGGAGGTTGTACCCCCGCCTTGCGCGATATCAGAACTGCAGTGCCGGGCAGCTGTCGTTCTCGTAATAGCTGACAACAGAGACGTTACCGTCGATGATGTCCTGACGCGCTTTGTCGACTGCGCCTTTCATCTCGTCCGAGACCAGAGGTGCGTTGTTGTCATCCATGGCGACGCCAACGCCTTCTTCGGCCAGACCCATCTGGAACACGCCGGTTTCCAGGCCTTCGCCCGCTGACATCGCATCGTAAACGGCAACATCAACGCGTTTCAGCATTGAGGTCAGAACCTTACCCGGGTGCAGGTGGTTCTGGTTGCTGTCCACGCCGATCGACAGGATGCCTTCGTCTGCCGCGGTCTGCAGAACGCCAACACCGGTGCCGCCAGCGGCCGCATAGATCACATCAGCGCCCTGGCTGATTTGTGCTTTGGTCAGTTCCGAACCCTTCACCGGGTCGTTCCATGCTGCCGGGGTGGTACCGGTCATGTTGGCAACAACATTGATGTCAGGGTTTACAGCCTTGGCACCTTGCGCATAACCGCAGCCAAAGTGGCGGATCAGCGGGATATCCATGCCACCGATAAAGCCGACGGTGCCGGATTCCGATGCCATCGCGGCCATCATGCCAACCAGATATGACCCTTCATGTTCGGCAAAACCGATTTGGCGGATGTTGGGGATGTCCAGCCAGTTGACGTCAATCGCAACAAATTTGGTGTCCGGGTAATCGGCGGCCACGGCGGACAGCGGATCAGCCATGCCAAAACCCATCGTGATGATCGGGTTCGAGCCGGATTCAGCGAAACGGCGCAGAGCTTGCTCGCGCTGTGCTTCGGACTGGATCTCGATCTCGTTATAGGTGCCGCCGGTTTCTTCGGCCCAACGCGACGCGCCATTATGGGCGGCTTCGTTGAAGGATTTGTCAAACTTGCCACCAAGATCAAAGATCAAGGCAGGATCTGCCAACGCAGCGCCAGCCGTAAGTGCGACTGCGGCGGTGGCACCCATCAAGGATTTCATCAGGGTCATTTTATACTCCCGTTTGTTATTATCGGTCGGGGCGAAGTTAGCCCCGTTCACCCACTGTGAGCGAGCATAACTGTTGTGATGGCGGGAATTAAGGACGTTTGCAACCACCGTGGTCAACAGATTTTTGACCATTTGGTCGAAAAAATATATCTTAGGCGGTCAATCCAGAGCGGATTCCATCACGATAGCATCAATTTTCTGATTGTTTTCGCGCAGGTAATACCCCTTGCGCAAACCACAGGCGCGATAACCGCTGTGTTCATACAGCGCGATGGCCGGCCAGTTATCTGCAGCGACGTCCAGAACAGCGCGCGTCGCGCCCAAAGCCTTTGCTTTCGTGTGCCATTCATGCATGCAAGTTCGGGCTAAGCCCTGTCGCTGAACGTCCGGATGCGTGGCGATCGTCAGCAATTCCGCCTCATCGCCGATCACCCGGAACAGCGCGAAAGATTGATTATTTCCAACGGCATGGATGAACCGATTGTTCAGAAGATCTGCAAATTCGACCGCAGCCCACGACCGTGACTGGGTAAATGCCGCCGCGTGTGTTCTGGCAAGATCCTCGGGGCTCATCAGTCCAGTAAAACCGGGGGTGTGTCCTTGGAAGGTGCCGCATCCGCAGGCCGAACATAGAGTGGAGCCGGCTGCGCGGTGTTGGTCTTCCACTTTTGCCCGGCGATCCGGGCAATAGCGCGAACTTGTGCATCGGCGTCGTCATTCAGGATCAGGGGGCCAAGTGATTCTGCCTCAATTTGAAGCATAAGCATGGGACCTTGGCCCGGCAACGCCACGTAAACCTGATCACGCGGGGCGCGGATCGCAGGCAGAGCGCCCGTGGGCATTTCGGCTAAAGCGTCGAACCCGGATACGCCTACCGCTGGAACGCCAAGCCCCAGGGCTAGGCCGCGCGCCGCAGAAACCGAGATTCGGATGCCGGTAAAGTTTCCGGGTCCAACGCCGACACCGATCGCGGACAGGTCTTTCCACCCATATCCGGCATCTGCCAGAACCTCTTCAAGCAACGGCATCAGGCGTTCGGCTTGACCGCGCGACATGGCTTCGATGCGCGAAGTCACGATCCGGTCGCCGCACAACAAAGCGGCCGCGCAATGCGCGGCCGATGTATCAAACGCCAAAATAATGAGGTCAGACGGCAACAGGGCGAACCTCAGTCACTTCGGGGATGTAGTGGCGAAGCAGGTTTTCGATACCCATCTTCAACGTCAGGGTCGAAGACGGGCAGCCCGCGCAAGCACCCTGCATGTGCAGGTAGACAACGCCCCTGTCAAACCCGTGGAACGTGATGTCGCCGCCATCCTGTGCAACCGCCGGACGGACACGGCTATCAAGCAAGTCTTTGATTTGATTTACGACTTCGGCATCTTCGCCAGTGTGCTCAGCATGTCCCGATGCGGCTGTTTCACCAGCTCCGATGACCGGTTGGCCGGATTGATAATGCTCCATCACCGCACCCAGAATCGCAGGCTTGATGTGATCCCATTGGACGTCATCAGACTTGGTGACGGTCACAAAGTCATTGCCGAGGAATACACCCGTTACTCCGCTAACCGCAAAAATCCGTTTTGCCAAAGGTGATTTTTCACCGGCTTCAGCCGATGGGAAATCCGCAGTGCCCGCTTCCAGCACGGTCTGGCCGGGCAGAAACTTCAAGGTTGCAGGGTTCGGCGTGGATTCGGTCTGGATGAACATGTCACGGCTCCGTTTCAGTTGCTTCTGATATGCGGGCCCGGGCCGGATAAGTCAAGATTTGGAACGATTCTAAATGTTGGCTGCCAACCGGATCGCTTCATCCAACCGATCATCACCCCAGTATAGTTCGTCACCGACCAGAAAACTCGGCGCGCCAAACAACCCCTTGGCCTGAGCGGTTTTGGTCTGCTCGATCAGATCTGACTTGATCTCGGGGTCTTGGGTTCTGTCCAAAAGGTCGTCAGGCAAACCGGCGGATTTCAGGCAATCAACCAGAACCGCATCGTCCGACACGTTCTGACCTTGTGCAAATTCCGCTGTATAGACCGCCCGAACGAAACGCGCCCTGTGGGACTGATCTTCAATAGCCAGCGTGAGACGCGCAGCCTTCAGGCCGTTTTGCGGAAACGGGTCCGGCTGCCGGAAGGAATGGCCGCGTTGCGCCGTCAAACGCTCCATATCGCGCCACATATAACGTCCCTTGGCCGGGTAGATGTTAAACGGGGAATTGTCCCAGCCCTGCGCCGCGAAAATGGGCCCCAGAAGAAAGGGATGCCATTCTACGACGACGTCATGCTGTGCCGCAGCCTGTTCGATTCGCATGGCGCTGAGGTAGGAGTAGGTCGATGCGAATTCGAACCAGAACTGGATGCGGCGTTGCATTGGGTGGCCTCAGGTGATGGCTTCCAGCTTTTCCTTGCTAAGGTCGCCGGGCACAATTGTGATCGGAATCGGCAAGCTGCCCGAGTTTTTGGTCAGCTGCGTCACCAGGGGGCCAGGCCCTTTCTTTTCGATGCCAGCACCCAGAACCAGAACGCCGATGTCCGGGTCTGACTGGACATGTTCGATGATCTGAGCGACAGGTTCGCCTTCACGAATGGACAGTTCGGGGTCGATCCCTTGTTTGTCGCGCATCCATTTGGCGAAAACTTCGTAATGCGCATGGATGCGTTCGCGTGCCTCTTCGCGCATGGTTTCGGCGAC
The DNA here is from genome assembly GCF_900143525.1 of Ruegeria sp. Alg231-54. Lineage (GTDB taxonomy): Bacteria > Pseudomonadota > Alphaproteobacteria > Rhodobacterales > Rhodobacteraceae > Ruegeria. Next base: position 157,826 of record NZ_FREZ01000007.1, read on the forward strand.
ACCGATCCAGTGATTGAACTCATCGGGTGGGATGACGGACAGGATCGTTACCCCTCCACCGGTATGGGCTGCACGCATTGCAGCGAAACGCATCGCGTTAAGGCATTCGCGGCTGTCATCCAGAATGACTAGAAACTTACGCATGGGTGTCCTCGTGTATTTAGGGGGATCATGCCCGACCAAATGCGGGCTGGCAACACGGCGTGTGACTACCGAGTGCTTGCAGCCCAGTCCCAATAAAGCTCGCGCGCGCGGCGTGCAATCGGTCCGACCTGATATTGGGTGTCTTCTAATGCGGTGACCGGCGTTAGTTTGTTCATGTTACCGGTCATAAACACCTCGTCCGCCTTGTGAAAATCTTCAAAGCTGAGGACAGATTCGTGGACCATCACGCCGTCAGCGCGCAGGTTTTTGATATGTCGCGCTCGGGTGATGCCAGCCAGAAAAGTTCCATTGGGCGTGGGGGTGAATACCTCGCCGTCCCGGACCATGAAGATGTTTGCGGTGGCGGTTTCAGCCACATGACCTAAGGCATCCGCTACCAGCGCGTTCGAGAACCCCTTGGACTTGGCCTCTTTGAGCATTCGGGCGTTGTTTGGATACAGGCATCCGGCTTTGGCGTTTACAACAGCTGATTCCAGAACCGGGCGGCGAAACCGCGTGGTGGTGAGCGTGACCGAAGCTGTTTCCGGTGCCATTGGTATCTCTTCCAGACAAATCGCAAATCCGGTGCTGTCCTGCTGAGGCACAATGGCCGTGGCGTCACCGTCGATGCCCCAATACATCGGCCGAATATAGACGGCGGAACCTTTGGCATAGCCATCCAGCCCATCGCGGACGATTTCGACCATCTGTTCGGTCGTCACGGTTGGTGTCAGCAAAAGCGCCTCGGCTGAGCGGTTGACCCGTTCGCAATGGGCCACCAAATCCGGGGTCAGCCCCTCGAAGAAACGTGCGCCATCAAAGACCGAAGACCCTAGCCATGCACCATGATCTGCCGCGCGCATAATCGGAGCGTCCCCGTTATGCCACTGACCATCAAAATAGGTGCGGATATTTTTGCCGACTGCCATGACGCCCTCCTTTGCCCTTGGGGCAACCTAGGAAGGCGTCACTGGAAGGTCCAGCGCAATCAGCCTTGTTTTGCGCCAACCATACCCACGATGTCGTAGGTCTGTTGCAGGATCGGGGCCGCTATCGCCCGCGCCTTTTCCGCGCCGCGTGCGAGAATCCGGTCAATCTCGGCCTCTTCACCCATAAGACGGGCCATCTCGGTTGAGATCGGAGCCAGTTTGGCAACCGCCAACTCGGCCAGCATCGGTTTGAACTCACCGAATTGCTTTCCGCCGACTTCGGCCAGAACCTGTTCCGCCGTTTGATCGCTGAACGCGGCGTAGATGTTGACCAGATTGCGGGCCTCAGGGCGTTCGGACAGACCATCGGTTTCTGAAGGCAGGGCATCCGGGTCTGTCTTGGCCTTGCGGATCTTCTTGGCGATCTCGTCGGCATCGTCCGTCATGTTGATCCGGGTCATATCGGACGGGTCCGAAGACGACATCTTCCGCGAGCCGTCCCGCAGGTTCATCACGCGCGGCGCGGGTCCACCGATTACCGGCTCGGTCACCGGAAAGAAATCCACGCCATAGTCATGGTTGAACTTGATCGCGATGTCGCGAGTCAGCTCCAGATGCTGTTTCTGGTCCTCGCCCACCGGCACATGTGTCGCGTGGTAGGTCAGGATATCCGCTGCCATCAGCGCCGGATAAGCAAACAAACCCAGCGAGGCGTTCTGAGCGTTCTTGCCCGCCTTATCCTTGAACTGCGTCATCCGCTGCATCCAACCCATGCGGGCGATACAATTGAAGATCCAAGCCAGCTGCGTGTGCTCGGCCACCTGGCTCTGGTTGAACAGGATGGACTTTTCAGGGTCCAGACCGGCAGCAATAAAACCGGCGCATACCTCACGGGTCTTTTCGCGCAGACGGGCCGGGTCTTGCCAGACGGTGATCGCGTGCAGGTCGACCATGCAATAGATCGTCTCGAAATCTTCGCCTTGCATATCCACAAAACGCTTTAGTGCACCCAGATAGTTGCCAAGGTGCAGGTTTCCCGAAGGCTGGATGCCGGAAAACACGCGCGGCGTGAACTTGGTTTCGGTCATCGAAGGGAACTCCCGTCTGGAAAAATCAGCCCCCGTCGCTTACCCATGAGGTCAAGGGACGTCAACAGCCGCGAAAGGCCAGCCCAATGAGCAGTGAGCATTATACACCCGCCGTGAACCCTCTGCCGCCCGTCGTGGTGGCGTTGGTCCTGTTCATCATGGGGATCGAATTGGCGTTTACGCTGGGTGCACGTGGTCTTGTGGGTGGGCCATCAGCGGTAGGTTGGCGGTTGGATGCCCTGCAGAGTTACACCTTTTCCCCGGATATCTTTCACTGGATGATCGAGAATGGCCGTTGGCCGTTAGAACATGTGATCCGTTTCGTGACCTATCCGTTCGTGTCGGGCAGTTTTACCCAGGCGGTTTTTGTCAGCGTCTTCGTTCTGGCCATGGGCAAAATGGTGGCCGAAGTTTTCGGCGGTTTTCAGATGCTGATCATTTTCGTTTTATCCGGTATCGGTGGCGCGTTGGCCTATGGTTTGTTGCTGAATCCCGCCTATCCGCTGGTCGGAGGGTTCCCGCCGGTCTACGGTCTGATCGGCGCGTTCACATGGCTGCTGTGGCGCAAGTTGTCACTGGTCGGCGAAAACCAATCCCGGGCCTTCAGCCTGATCGCGGTTTTGATGGGCATCCAGCTGGTGTTCGGACTTTTGTTTGGCGGCACGTCCGATTGGGTTGCCGATCTGGGCGGGTTTGCCACTGGATTTGGCCTATCGTTTTTCCTGGCACCGGGCGGATGGGCGCGGATCGTGGGACGTATTCGCCGCGACTGATCAGGATCGGCGCAACGCTTTTCTGAACTCGGACAGCTCGAACGCTTTGAAGAGGTGGCCGAGGAAGAAATAGGTGGCTGCTGCAACTATGATCAGGACAAGCAGCGCCAGATAACGCCATCCGGGTACCTGGAAGGTCCAGCCAAAAATGTGAAGGGCGGCGAAAAGCACAGCGCCCATACCCAGCGATGCCGCGACGACGCGCCAGGCACGTCGTTTGAACCGGTCGTCAAACCGTGCTTCATCGCCGAAACGGCCCGCTCCAATCGCCAACAAGGCAACCATCGCCCAACCGGCAGCCGAAGCCGCGATCGCCGGTGCGATCCACCCCACCAACGGGTAAAGACCAAAGGCCAGCCCGGCATTGATGACCATCGCAACTGCGGCATAGCGAAACGGAGAGCGGGTGTCTTCGCGCGCGAAGAACAAGGGCTGCAGCAGCTTTTGCAGCATGAAAGCGGGCAGGCCGACGCCATAGATAGCTACGGCCAAGGCAGTGGCTACAGTGTCCTCGGGGCTGAATTGGCCGCGTTCGAACAGGACCGACACCAGAGGTATTGGAATGATCAGAAAGGCAACGGTGGACGGCAGGGTCAGCAGCAGTGTGAACTCTCCGGCGCGGGAATAGGCATTCCGCGCCCCGTCCTTGTCCCCGGCCCGTAAGCGGCGGGACAGATCCGGGAGCAGGACGATCCCCACCGCAATACCGACCACGCCCAATGGCAATTGATACAGCCGATCCGCTGCGAACAGCCAACTGACGGCCTTTTCAGTTTTAGAGGCAACAAGCTGGCCAACCACCAGATTGACCTGCGTGACGCCCATCGCCAAAGCGGCGGGCACCGCAATGCGAACCATGCGTCGCATTTCCGGGCTGAGCTTGGGCAGGCCGGGACGGATGCGAATACCTGCACGTTCTGTCGCCACCCAAACCAGCGCCAGTTGCGCGACTCCTGCCAGCGGAATGACCGTGATCAGCCACCAGATTACGTCGCCGCCAGACAGCGCGCCTGCGATCAAAGCAGTACAGGCAAAGATATTGAGTAAGACAGGCGCGGCAGCGGCAGCCGCAAACCGACCGGTGGCATTCAGAACGCCGGAAAACAGCGCGGCCAGCGACATGAACAGGATATAGGGAAAAACGACGTAACCGTAGTCGACGGCCATGTCGAAGCGTTCATCGCCATAGAACCCTTCGGCGGTCAGCCAAACAAATCCAGGCATGAATACCATCGCCAATCCAACCAGTGCCAAAACAGCCGCCGCCAGCAGGTTGAAGGCATCCTGTGCAAATCCTTCGGCGTCTTCTTCGCCCTCCAACCGTTTCGAGAACATTGGTACAAAGGCGGCGTTGAAGGCACCTTCGGCAAAGAAACGGCGAAACATGTTGGGCAGGCGGAAAGCGGCGACAAAGGCGTCCATCACCGGACCGGGCCCGATATAGGCGGTCAGCAAAATCTCTCGCAGAAATCCCAGAATCCGACTGGCCAGCGTCCAGAATCCGACCGTGAACAGGCCTGAAAACAACCGGATCTGTTTCATGAGATTGCGCGCTCCGCACCTTCGGTGATGGCTTTGCGCAGCTTAGTCTCAAGACCGCGTTGCTTGCTTTCGGAATGGTATTTCAGGCCGAACATGTCCTTGACGTAGAAAGTATCGACAACCTGTTCACCATAGGTCGCGATCACGGCATTGGCGATATAGACATTGGCCGCAGCCAGCGTTCTTGTCAGGTCATACAACAGGCCCGGGCGGTCGCGGGTATCAACCTCGATGATGGTGTAGATCTCGGACCCGTCATTATCGAAGATGATATGGGTCGGCACATTGAAGGCGCGTTCGCGTTTCTTGATCTTGTCGCGCGATTTCAGAGCGTCACGCGCCACGACTTCGCCCTTGAGCGTCTTTTGGATCATCTGTGTCAGTCGCGGTAATCGGCTGGCCTCAAAAGGGTGGCCCTCGGCATCCTGAATCCAGAACGCATCGGTGACGTACCCGTCCTTGGTGGTATAGCTACGGGCGTCGACCACGTTGGCCCCAACCAACGCAAGCGCCCCGGCGATGCGGGCGAAAATCCCCGGATGGTCTGCCATCGCAAAGCACGCTCGGGTGGCGTCGCGATCGTCATCCGGGTGCAGGTGAATTTCCATCGCGCCGGGGTCGCCGCTGTGTTCCAGAGCGCGTAGCATTTTCGCGAACTCAATATGTGTAGACAGGTTCAGGCCCTGCCAATAGGGCGCATAGTGTCGTCCTGTTTCGGCCTTCAGGTCAGTCTTCGACCAATCGTCAAGCGCCGAACGCAGCGCCTTTTTGGCTTCTGCGCCACGGTTGGCCCGATTCAGGTCTTCCATACCGGTTTCAAGCGCCCGTTTGGTTTCAGCGTGCAAGGCGCGCAGCAGGGTGGCCTTCCAGTTGTTCCAGGTGTTCGGCCCAACGCCGCGAATGTCACACACGGTCAGAACCGTTAGCAGATCCAACCGTTTGACCGTCTTCACCGCCTTGGCAAAATCGCGCACAGTGCGCGGGTCCGAGATGTCGCGTTTCTGTGCCATGTCCGACATCAACAGGTGATATCGCACCAGCCATTCCACGGTTTCCGAGTCCGATTTGTTCAGACCCAAGCGTGGAGCAACCTTGCGTGCGATCTGAGCACCCAGAATGGAATGGTCCTCGGGTCGCCCCTTGGCGATATCGTGCAGCAGCAAGGCCACATAGAGAACCTTGCGGTTAACCCCGCGTTTCAGGATCGATGAGGCCAGCGGCAGCGATTCAACCAGTTCACCGCGTTCAATCTGGGCCAGGTTGACGATGGTCTGGATCGTGTGCTCGTCCACTGTATAGCTGTGATACATGTTGAACTGCATCATCGCCACGATGTGCTCAAACTCTGGCAGGAATGCCGACAATACTCCCAATTCGTTCATGCGGCGCAGGGCGCGTTCTGGGTTGCCGTGCTTCAGCATCAGGTCCAGAAAAATGCGCTGCGCCTCTTTGTTTTGGCGCATGTCGTCGTCGATGAGGTTCAGGTTGGCTGTCACCAGCCGCATCGCATCCGGGTGGATCAGCATGCCAGTGCGAAGACCTTCCTCGAACAGACGCAGAAGGTTCAGCTTGTCGGACAGAAACTTCTTGGCGTCCGCTACATCCAAGCGACCGTGAACGACCTTGTATCCTGCTTTGACACGTGGTCGACGCCTAAAGATGCGTTCCAGTAGGGCGGCGCCTTTCACGTGTGACGCTTCGAGTTTGGTCAGGAAGATCCGGGTCAGTTCTCCGACGCGCGTTGCCTCGCGGAAATAGCGTTGCATGAACACTTCAACAGCCCGTCGCCCGGCCCTGTCTTCATAACCCATACGGTCGGCAACCTCGACCTGCAGGTCGAAGGTCAGTTGTTCCGTCGCACGACCGGTCAGCAGATGCAGATGAGAGCGTACAGCCCACAGAAACTCTTCGGCCTCTACAAAGGTGCTGAATTCCTCGGGTTCAAACAGGCCCAGAGGGACCAGTTCAGCCACGTCCTGAACGCCATAGATGTACTTTGCAATCCAGTAGAGTGATTGAAGATCGCGCAGCCCACCCTTGCCCTCTTTTACGTTGGGCTCGACCATGTAACGCTCGCCCTGCTTGTGGTGGCGCTCGTCACGTTCCTGCAGCTTAGCCTCGATGAATTGACGCTCGCTGCCCTTGAACAGCTCGGTTTTCAGGCGGTTGTCAAGTTCTTCGGCAAGGGCTGCGTCCCCAGCCAGATAGCGTTGCTCGAGCATCGCGGTACGGATGGTGAAATCCTCGGTGCCCAGTCGCAGACAATCCTTGATCGTTCGGGATGAATGGCCAACCTTCAGACGCAGATCCCAAAGAATGTAGAGCATGGATTCGATGACGCTCTCGGCCCAGGCGGTGATCTTGTAGGGCGTCAAAAAAAGCAGATCGACGTCCGAAGCCGGGGCCATTTCGCCGCGGCCATATCCACCAACAGCAAGAACCGCAATCTTTTCGCCCTGCGTCGGGGTTGCCAGCGGATGTAGATAGGTGCTGGCCACTTGCATCGCTGTGCAGACCAACGCGTCGGTCAGATAGGTGTAGGACCGGGTCAAAGGTCTGGCGTCAAAGGGGCGTTTAGCGAAGGCATCTGCAATGGTCTTGCGCCCAGCCTTTTGGGCATCGCGCAGGATGCGCACGGTTTCATTCCGCCGCGCGGCGTTGTCCTGAATATTTTCAAAGGCTTCCGACAGTTGCGCCAGGATGGCGGTACTGTCGAAAATTTCATCGGCCGCGCAGATCAGCTCACCCTTGGGAGTTAGTGTCAGCACCGGCTGATCAGAAACCGGCGCCAGAGAAGCTTTGAGGGGCGGAGTCAATCACTACTACCTGTTTGTTCTGGATCGTGGCAACGGCCAGACCGCGTTCGTTCGTACCGTCGGACCGTAGGCGGAAGATGCCGCCAACGCCCTGGAATCCGGCGTTCTGGGTCAGGGCTGATGTGGTCAACGCGTCGGATTTGCCTTGGCTGACCAAAGCCGCAATTGCTGCAATGCCGTCATAGGCCAGACCGCTGATCGGGTGCGGAGCCTCGCCATAGGTGCTGTTATACCGCTGGCGGTAAGCCTGCGCCTTTGCCGGGTCGGGCAGGGCGAACCAGCCCCCTTGAACACCAGGCAGATCCAGCGTCTGAGACGGGATGTCCCAGCGTGTCAGGCCAACGAACTGGGTGGTGGCCGACGACACACCAGCTTCTGGCAACAGCTGCGAATACAGCGGCAGTGCACCTGCCGTCGTTGCCGTCAGAAACACCGAATCTGCGCCAGCAGCATCCACGGTTGCCTTGATCGTTGTAACAGAGTTGATGACGCCTTGCTGAGACCGGTCATAGCCAACCGTACCCGCGTTCGCTACACGGCTGCTGGCAAGCGCAGTTGCAATCGCCGATTGACCAAGCTGCCCGGCTGCATCGTTGCTGTGGACGATGACCATGCTGGTTTTGCCTTGCGATCCGGCAAAGTTGACCAAACGGTTGGCCGTGTTCTGAAAGGTCGGGCCCAGAACAAAGACGTTGCCGCCTGCAATGCTGGTATTGTTCGAGAAGGACAGCACGTTGACCTTGTTGTTCAGCACGGCGAGACCCGCCGAGTTTGCCGCCTGTGCGTAAACCGGGCCAATGATGATCTTCGCCCCATCTGCGACGGCCTGTTGCGCGACTGTCGCGGCCGTGTTCGAGCTGCCCCGCGTGTCATAAACGCGCAGATCAATCTTAACATTCTGCAGATCGGCCATGGCCAAACGCGCCGCGTTCTCAAGGCTCCGCGCCAGTTGGGCGTCGCCGGAATTTCCCGATCCCGCCGGAACCAAAAGTGCGACCGGAACGGGTTTCGACGTGTTGATTGACGGGCCTCCGCCAAGGCCGCCGGGCTCACATGCAGCGAGGAAAGTGGCGGTTGCCAGGATCGCGGCGGATTTCGCCAGCTTGCGAACGGGCTTGCAAACGGTAAACATCTAAATGAAAACTCCCTGTCCCGGCGGCTTGGGGTACCACCAATCTGTTATGCCGCGATAATAAACGTCACGCTGTGAGGGTCCAGCTTTGAATTTTCAAAAAGTAAGATTGAGCGCGGGCCTGTATTTTGTTGCCACTCCGATCGGTGCGGCGCGCGACATCACGCTCAGAGCGCTGGATGTGCTGGCCTCGGCTGATGTCATTGCCGCCGAAGACACGCGCAGCTTGCGCCGGTTGATGGAGATTCACGGCGTACCGCTGGATGGGCGGCGAATCCTAGCCTATCACGATCACAGCGGCGCAGGCGCGCGCGGGAAAATCCTTGATGCATTGCAGGACGGGAAGTCTGTCGCTTATGCATCTGAGGCCGGAATGCCGCTGATTGCCGATCCGGGATACGATTTGGGGAAGCAGGCTGCCGAGGCCGGTCATACGGTGACCTGCGCACCGGGACCATCCGCAGCGCTGATGGCGCTGACGCTGGCCGGGCTGCCGACAGATGCGTTCTTTTTTGCGGGCTTCTTGCCGAACGCATCCGGCGCGCGCCGGTCGCGGATCGAGGCATTACGGGACGTGCCGGGCACATTGGTGTTTTACGAATCTCCGAAACGCGTGGTGGCGTGTTTGTCGGATCTTGCAACTGTGCTGGGCAATGACCGTCAGGCCGCAATGTGCCGCGAGCTGACGAAGAAATTCGAAGAAGTTCGCCGCGGGACGTTGGAAGAACTGGCAGCCGACCTGCAAGGGCAGACAGTCAAAGGTGAAATTGTTCTGCTCGTGGACCGCGGACATTCGGAAACTGTTAACGAATCCGACGTAGAAGAGGCGTTGAAACGAGCCTTGGAAACCCATTCGGTTCGCGACGCGGCCGATCTGGTATCAGAGATGTACAAGCTGCCGCGCCGCCCGATTTATCAAAAGGCTCTGAAATTGGGAAAGGGATGACATGGCCGCACGATCCGTTCGAAGTTCAGTGTCCTATCATGCCGGGCATGCGGCGGAGCAGCAGGTTGCATCAAATTATGAACAACGCGGCTATTCCATCCTGAACCGGCGCTGGCGCGGTGCTGGTGGCGAGATCGATCTTATTGCGCGCGACGCTCACGGGATCGTCTTTGTCGAGGTGAAGAAAAGCACCAGTTTCGATGCGGCCGCCGCCCGGATCAATCGCCGCCAGATGGATCGCATCTGCGCATCTGCGGCCCAATTTCTGGAAACAGAACCAAATGGGCAATTGACGGATGTGCGGTTTGACGCAGCTTTGGTGGATGCTTCGGGCGCCGTTCAAATTATCGAAAACGCCTTCGGTTTAGCCTGATCCCCATTGAACCCCCAGCCCGGCTGGGCCATGTATCTGGCGTGAAACTGAGGGACACGCCATGAAAATCGCCTTTCAGATGGACCCGATCGGGGCCGTAGATATCAATGCCGACAGCTCATTCCGTCTGGCCGAAGAGGCGCAGGTGCGCGGACATACGCTGTTTTTTTACAGCCCGGACCAGCTTGCCTATCAAGAGGGGCGGATTACCGCGCGCGGTCAGGACATGAAAGTTCAGCGCGTGGCGGGCAATCCGGCGGAACTTGGCGCCGAGCGTGAAGTGGACCTGTCAGAGTTCGACGTGATCTGGCTGCGCCAGGACCCGCCGTTTGACATGCATTACATCACATCAACCCACTTGCTGGACCGTCTAAAGGGGCAAGTTTTGGTTGTGAATGATCCGTTCTGGGTACGGAACTACCCCGAGAAACTGCTGGTTCTGGATTTCCCGGACCTGACGCCGCCGACAACAATTGCGCGGGATCTGCAGACCATCAAGGTGTTCAAGGAAAAGCACGGCGACGTCATCCTAAAACCGCTTTATGGCAATGGCGGTGCAGGAGTTTTCCGGTTGGATGCGAATGACCGCAACCTGACTTCGCTGCACGAACTGTTCACCGGATTTTCGCGTGAGCCTTTGATTGTTCAGAAATTCCTGCCGGATGTCAGCAATGGCGACAAGCGTGTAATTTTGGTCGACGGTGACGCAGTCGGTGCAATCAACCGCGTACCGGCCGCGGGCGAAACACGTTCGAACATGCATGTGGGCGGTCGTCCCGAAAAGATTGGTCTGTCCGAGCGCGATCTGGAAATTTGTGCCGCGATTGGTTCATTGCTGAAAGAAAAAGGTCAGGTCTTTGTCGGAATCGATGTGATCGGTGACTACCTGACAGAAATCAACGTGACCTCGCCGACCGGCATTCAGGAACTCGAACGATTTAATGGCGTGAACGTCGCCAAAAAGATCTGGCAAGCGATCGAGGCCAAGCTCTAAAGCGCAACCTTGGCGCTGATGCGAAAGCTCAGCGCCTCGGCGATATGAGGGCGCCGGACATCCGGTGCCCCGTCCAGATCAGCGATGGTACGCGCCACACGCAGGATTCGGTGAAAAGCGCGGGCGGACAGGCCAAATCGCTCGGCTGCCTTCAGCAACAGGTCTTTGCCTTCAGCATCCGGGGCGGCAATTTCGTCCAGCTGCTTCCCCTCTACGTCGGCGTTCTGACGGGTGGACGGTGTATCACAAAACCGCTCTGCCTGAATCGACCGGGCTTGTTCGACACGCGCGGCAACGGTGGCGGAACTGTCGCCGGAGGGTGGCAGGTCCAGATCGGTGAATCCGACCGGCGGCACCTCAATCCGCAAATCGAACCGATCCATCAGCGGTCCGGAGATTCGGCTCAGATAATCCTCTCCGCAAACAGGTGCGCGGGAACAAGCGCGCCCGGGATCGGTGAGGTAGCCGCATTTGCAAGGGTTGGCCGCCGCGACCAGCATGAACCGGCAGGGGTATTTCACATGGGCATTTGCACGCGCGACCATGACCTCTCCAGTTTCGATCGGCTGGCGCAGTGTCTCCAGAACTGTGCGCGGGAATTCCGGGAATTCGTCCATGAACAGAACGCCGTTGTGAGCCAATGAAATCTCACCCGGTTTCGCGCCCCTGCCGCCACCAACGATCGCAGCCATGGACGCCGTGTGATGAGGTTCGCGAAACGGGCGACTGCGACTGATCCCACCTTCGTCCAATAGCCCGCACAACGACTGAATCATCGAGGTTTCTAATGCTTCGGTCGGTGTCAGCGGCGGCAAAATCCCGGGCAGGCGGGCGGCCAACATGGATTTGCCGGAACCGGGAGGGCCGGTCATGATCAGGTGGTGTCGACCCGCCGCTGCGATTTCAAGGGCGCGCTTTGCACGTTCTTGCCCTTTGACGTCGCGCAGGTCACGCGCGCAGGGCTCAAGTGTGACTTCGCCGGGCTGTGCGGCGGGTAGCGGAGACTGGCCCGAGAAATGTCGCACCACGTCCCCAAGCGACCCAGCGCCGATCACCTGTGTTGCATCGACCCAAGCAGCTTCGGCACTGGAGGCGCGTGGGCAGAGCAAGGCCCGATCCTCAGCCGCCGCAGTCATTGCAGCAGGCAGGGCACCGACCACAGGAACCAGTGAGCCATCCAAAGATAGCTCGCCCAGCGAAACCGAACCTTCGGCGGCGTCCCGCGGAATGATCTCTAACGCGGACAGCAATGCAATAGCTATGGGCAGGTCGAAATGGCTGCCTTCTTTGGGCAGGTCGGCAGGCGACAAGTTGATGGTGATCCGTTTTGACGGCAACGCTATGGCCATCGAGCTCAACGCGCTGCGAACGCGGTCCCGCGCCTCGGACACGGCTTTGTCGGGCAGCCCGACGATGGAAAATGCGGGTAGGCCCGGCGAGACGGCGCACTGCACCTCGACCGGGCGGGCATCGACCCCTTGAAAAGCAACTGTGTGGGCACGGGCAACCATGAATGACCTTTTTGGTTAACAGGTCGTTGCTGCCACGGCCGCGGTTTAAGAATCGTTAACGGCGCGGGTCATCTCGGTGAATTTTGGCCAGGCACCGGGATCAGCGACTGTTTTGTCACGGCAGAACCGGTTGCAGAACCCCCAGCGCTGGCCGTTCAGTTCAAGAACTGCGGTGATGGCTTTGCCGGAATATGGGCAGGCGTCGTTGATTGACGTAGTACCATCTACCGCTTTTGCTTGCGAAGTACCGGCAATTGGCCAGGGCTCTGATGGCAGATCCATTGGGTATGGAAAAGGGTCGTAGTTGACCGTCAGCCCCATCGCACGCCACTGGCGGGCAGAAGCATCCGACAGCAAATCAAGGCAGTAGTCGCGATTGGCATCAGCGATCGGCAAGCCATAGCCAATAATCCGAGCCGCGACCGGCGTATAGAACACGTCCGCAAGGGAATAGTGGCCAAACAAAGGACCGGAGTCCGCGCCAGACACATCACGGGCATGGGCCCACAAGGTCTCGATCCTTGCAAGATCGGCGCGTGTTTCGGTCGACGGAGTGAACCCCTGCCAGCATTGTTCAAGCTGCATCGGACACTGCCCGCGCAATGCGCTAAACCCGGCTACCATTTCGGTGCAAAGCCACCGCGCGGTGGCGCGCGCGGCGGGGTCTTTGGGCCAAAGCCCCGCTTCGGGATGCAATTCGGCAAGGGTTTCCGCCATCGCCAGACTTTCCCCAACCACGGTGCCGTCGGGCAATCGCAGGGCCGGGACAAGGCGGGCCGGCGCGAGGGGCTTCATATCCTCGGCCATGGTGCCGGAATAGAGGCCGATCATGTGGGATCGATAGGGCAGACCGAACTTCTCAAGCATCAGCCACCCGCGCATGGACCAGCTGGAAAACAGGCGGTCTCCGATAAACAAATCATAAGTCATGCGGCAAGGATGGCGTGGCCGACCTGCTCAGTAAATCAGTGATTTGTGCGCGGTTGCATCACGGAAGATGATTGATCCGTCCGACAGACCAGCGATCGCCGTGATGCGTGATTTCGGTGACCGAAAGGTTGTCGATGCGGTGGCCAAAAGCCTCTTGCGCGTCAACGTCGAGAGCTCTTTGGACCTGGGTTAAGATTACGCCAAAATGCGCCACGACCACCAGATCGCATCCTGTGTGTTGTTGGATCAATTGGTCAACGGCTGCGTCGACACGCGCGCGGACCTCGTTCCAGCTTTCCCCGTTTGGTGGGCGCACATCGCCGGGGTTGTCCCAATATGCAAAGGCAAGTTCGGGGTCTTCAGCCTCAATCTCTTTGAAGGCGCGCAGCTCCCAAGTGCCGAAATTGATTTCGCGCAGCGCAGACTGATGTTGCAGCCGCCGCCGTGTGCCTTGAATGGCCGATGCAGTATCGGCGGCGCGGCTCAGGTCAGAGGAAACAAAGATAGCGTCCGCAGGCAGGTGGTCATGCAACCGGGCAACGGCAGCGTGATCGCTGAGGTCAGCAGGCAAGTCGGACCAGCCGACCATCGTTTTGGCATGAGTTGGGCCGTGGCGCACGAGATGCAGACGTGTCAATCCAGTCGCCCCTTCAATACCAACGGCAGGCCAGCCGTAACTTGCACCACCAGATCGGCCTCGGCGGCCAATGCGATGTTTAACCGTCCCTGCGCTTCGCGGAACCGGCGGGACAGCGCGTTGTCAGGGACGATCCCGTGTCCAACCTCGTTCGAGACGATGACGACCTGTGCGGAACACAAGCGTAGCGATTGTAAAAGCGCGCTTTGCGCCTGTTCCAGATCGCTTTCCGCCAGCAGGTGATTGGTCAGCCACATGGTGGCACAGTCGATCAGGCAGACAGAGTTCGGGGGCAAATTCGCCAGTATCGGGCCGAGGTCAAAAGGGGCCTCAACCGTCTCCCAACCCTCGCCACGTTGGGAAATGTGGCGCTGGACCTTATCTTGCATCTCATCATCAAACACTTGTGATGTTGCAAGATAAACCCTCTTTTTTCCCGATGAAACAACGAGTTGCTCGGCAAAAACCGACTTACCCGAAGCTGCACCGCCCAACACAAAGGTTAAATCCGGACTCACGATAATTACCTTCCATGTGATCCACCCGGTTTTGTTTTGCGTATCGTTCATAGGTCGGCAAAGCAACCCCGGCCCGCGCCTGTGAAAAGGGGAGATTTCAATGGCACTGGACAATGCGAACGACTTCTCGATGTCCCGGAGGGCAATGAAAGCCGAGCTTCTGGACGCGGAAACCGAATTGAAGCTGGCATATGCGTGGCGGGACGACCGCGATGAACAGGCCCTTCACCGATTGATAACGGCCTATATGCGGCTGGCCATTTCGATGGCGGCCAAGTTCAAACGCTATGGGGCGCCGATGAATGATCTGATCCAGGAGGCCGGGTTAGGATTGATGAAAGCTGCCGACAAGTTCGACCCCGACCGGGGCGTGCGGTTTTCGACTTATGCGGTCTGGTGGATCAAGGCGAGCATTCAGGACTATGTGATGCGCAACTGGTCAATGGTGCGCACCGGGTCCACGTCTTCGCAAAAATCCCTGTTCTTCAACATGCGACGTGTGCAGGCCCGGTTAGAGCGTGAGGCCGCGTCCGATGGCATGGATCTTGACCGGCATCAATTGCATCAGATGATTGCCGCAGAGATCGGCGTTCCGTTGCGGGACGTGGAAATGATGGAAGGTCGTTTGTCCGGCTCCGATTTCTCGTTAAATGCCGTTCAATCGGCAGATGAAGACGGCCGGGAATGGATCGATGCGCTGGAAGATGAGCGTGAACAAGCCGCCGAAGCCGTCGAAAACAGGCACGATACTCAGCAATTGCGCGAATGGCTGGTGACGGCAATGCAGGCTTTGAATGATCGCGAAAGGTTCATTGTCCGCGAACGCAAGTTGCGCGAACCCGCCCGAACGCTGGAAAGTCTTGGGCAAGAACTTAGCCTGTCCAAGGAACGCGTGCGTCAGCTTGAGGCGGCAGCTTTTGTGAAAATGCGCAAGAACCTTGAAGCCCAATCCCGTGAGGTGCAACACTTCATCGCATGAAACATTTTGCGATTCTGCTTTGTGCACTTGTGGTTATGGCCTCTCCTGGTCGTGCTGATGATTTGATACCTGACGACGTACTGACTGCGATGACGTCTGCTGACGTTGTGATTTTAGGTGAAATTCACGACAACCCGCAGCACCACATCGTACAAGCTGAGGCATTGGGGGCCATCAACCCCTCGGCCGTCGTCTGGGAGATGGTGACTGAAGAGAGCGCCCAACGGCTGGCGGACAAGGCCATTTCCGATCCGGAAGAGCTCGCCAGAATTCTGAAGTGGCTCGAATCCGGCTGGCCGCCGCTTAGCATGTACTACCCGGTCTTTCAGGCCTCAGACGCGCCGGTTTACGGTGCCATGGTTCCGCGCGCGGCGGCGCGCGCGGCAATCGAACGTGGCGCCGCCACGGCTCTGGGTGCTGATGCTGCCCGTTATGGATTGACGGTGCCACTGCCGAAAGATGAGCAGGCCGAGCGTGAGGCTGATCAACTCGCTGCCCATTGCAATGCAATACCCGAGACTGCCTTGCCGCAACTGGTCGCAATCCAACGGTTGCGGGATGCGGTTCTGACAAGGGCCATATTGCGCGCTGTGGAGGATACCGGCGGACCGGTTGCGGTGATCACCGGCAATGGTCATGCCCGTAAGGACAGGGGGATTCCAACCTTTCTGTCCCGGCTACGCCCCGGTTTGAAAGTTTTCGTGCTGGGTCAGTCCGAGGATGGCATCATCGACGGTGAGTTCGACGCTGTGATCGACAGCCCCGGCATCGAACGTGAAGACCCTTGCCTGGCGTTTGAGACACAGAATTAACCGCTGGAACTGTCCGTTGGCCTTGCCTAATGTCGGGCCGACCGGGACGGGAAGGGCACAGTATGCTGGCATCGAAACGTATTCTTCTAATCATCGGCGCTGGAATCGCGGCCTACAAGTCGCTGGATCTGATCCGGCGGCTGAAAGAACGTGGTGCCTCGGTGACACCGGTTCTGACAGGCGCGGCCGAAGAGTTCGTGACGCCTCTGTCGGTCTCGGCACTGGCCGGAGAGAAGGTTTATCGCGATCTGTTCGACCTGACGGATGAGGCCGAGATGGGCCATATTCAACTGTCACGGTCCGCGGATCTGATCGTGGTCGCACCGGCAACGGCGGACATGATGGGAAAGATGGCGGCTGGGCTGGCCAACGATCTGGCCTCGACCCTGCTGATGGCGACAGATACCCCGGTTTTGTGCGCACCGGCGATGAATGTCCGCATGTGGGACCATCCGTCAACACAGCGCAACCTCAAGCAACTGCAGGCAGATGGTATCCGGTTCGTTGGCCCAAATGAGGGTGACATGGCTTGTGGAGAGTACGGCCCAGGTCGAATGTCGGAGCCTCTTGAGATTGTGGCCGCGGTCGAGGCGCAACTTGGCAACGGTCCGCTGAAGGGCAAGCGCATTCTGGTCACCTCCGGCCCTACACATGAACCGATCGACCCTGTGCGCTACATCGCCAACCGGTCCTCGGGCGCGCAGGGCACCGCGGTGGCACGGGCGTTGTCTGCGCTGGGCGCTGATGTGGTTTTTGTTACCGGCCCTGCCGATGTTTCGCCGCCCGAAGGGGTGCAGGTTATCCGCGTGGAAACCGCGCAGCAGATGTCTGACGCGGTCGACGCTGCACTGCCGGTAGATGCGGGTGTGTTTGCTGCTGCGGTTGCGGATTGGCGCATGGCGGCGGCTTCGGACAAGAAGCTGAAGAAAAGCCGCGATGGTCTTCCGTTGCTGGAGTTTGCTGAGAACCCCGACATCCTCAAACGCGTGTCCAGGCTGGATGCGGGACGGCCGACGTTGGTGGTTGGCTTTGCCGCAGAAACCGACAACGTTCTTGAACACGCCACCGCTAAACGTGCGCGCAAGGGCTGTGACTGGATCGTTGCCAATGATGTCAGCCCTGCGACGGGCATCATGGGGGGATCGGAAAACGCGGTCACCCTGATCTCGGACGAAGGGGCCGAAGAATGGCCGCGCATGAGCAAGGATGTAGTGGCGCAACGTCTGGCGCAAAAGATCGCCGACGCTCTGACAAGCTGAACAAGAGGTGCAGTGATGGTAGCAATTCGTGTGATCCGCGAAGACGGGGCCGATCCGGCCATCGCTTTGCCGTCTTATGAAACGACTGGCGCGGCCGGTGCAGATGTCCGGGCGAACCTGCCAAATGGCGCGTCGATCACGCTGGAACCGGGGCAGCGCGCGTTGGTTCCTACGGGCCTGCGGATCGAAATTCCCAACGGGTACGAAGTGCAGGTGCGCCCCCGGTCGGGCCTTGCGCTGAAACACGGAATCACCCTGCCCAATACGCCCGGTACGATCGACAGTGACTATCGCGGTCCGCTGGGGGTGATCCTGCTGAACGCCGGTCAGGAAAGTTTTGAGATTGCGCATGGCGAACGCATCGCGCAACTGGTCGTCGGCCCAGTCGTGCAAGCTGCGTTTGAACCCGTTGAGGTGCTCAGCGACACGGATCGCGGCGCAGGCGGTTTTGGCTCGACTGGGCGCGGTTGATGCTTCTGGTTCTGATCCTTGCCGGTGCTCTGTGGGGCATTGGGTACGTGGCCGGGGTGTCCCGAACTGCTCGCTCCGTGTCGGTCAGCGTTTTGCTGATCGGAGTACTTGTTATCCAACTGACGTTGCCGGATGGAAACCCGCTGCGCGAGGCAACCGGCGGGTCTGCGGCATTGTGGTTGATCCTAGGTGGTGCCGCGGTTTTGGTGTTGAGCTATGGAAAGGTGCTCAAAACGCTGCGCAACCGTGCCGCGCCACAACCAGCCGAGGAAACCGCGATGCAGTCTGAGAAGTTCTCTGAGACCGAGTTGGAGCGGTATGCCCGCCACATCGTCCTGCGCGAACTCGGCGGGCCGGGGCAGAAAAAGATGAAACAGGCTCGTGTGCTGGTGATCGGCGCGGGCGGTCTTGGTGCGCCTGCGTTGCAGTATCTTGCGGCGGCTGGTGTGGGCACCATCGGCGTGATCGACGACGATATTGTTGAAAACGCCAATCTGCAGAGGCAGGTGATCCACCGCGATGCCGACATTGGCATGCCCAAGGTTTTTTCGGCCCAGCAAGCCATGCAGGCGCAAAACCCGAACGTGATTGTTCTGCCCTACCATCGTCGTTTGACTGATGAGATTGCAGCAGACCTGTTCACCGATTTTGACCTGATCCTGGACGGCACCGATAATTTTGACACGCGATATTTGGCCAATCGTACTGCGGTCGCACTGGGAAAACCGCTTATTTCAGGTGCCCTGTCGCAGTGGGAAGGTCAGCTGAGCGTCTTTGACCCGGCCAACGATGCGCCTTGTTATCAGTGTATCTTCCCTGAGGCACCGGCCCCCGGTCTGGCCCCGTCCTGTGCCGAAGCGGGGGTTATTGGCCCGTTGCCCGGCGTTGTGGGGTCGATGATGGCGGTTGAGGCGATCAAGGTGATCACCGGGGCCGGGCAGGCCCTGCGCGCCGAAATGCTGATCTATGACGCGCTCTATGGCGAAAGCCGCAAGATCACCTTGGCCCGACGCTCAGATTGCCCCATTTGCGGAGAAGTCGACGCGTAAGCCTACTGTCGCGCTAGATTGGCTAGAGATTTCGGCTGTATCGCGGGCACCCCCTCTGGACCATTTCGGCCCGCCTCCCTAGCTTGACCAGCAAAGGAGATCCGCATGACCAACCCGATCCTGTCCGCCTGGACCACTCCATTTGAAATCGCGCCATTTGCCGAGATTTCGGATGATGATTTTGCGCCTGCATTGGACAAGGCGATGGCCGCCCACAACGTGCAGATCGACGCGATTGCCAACAAATCCGACCCAGCCAGTTTTGCAAATACAATCGAGGCACTTGAGGCGGCTGGAGAGCAGATGGACAAGGTTCTGTCTGTCTTTTTCACCGTTGCAGGTGCCGACAGCAACCCGGCGCGGGAAGAACTGCAACGCGCATTCTCACCAAAACTCTCGGCGCATTTTTCGGGGATTTCGTCAAACAAGGCGCTGTTTCGGCGAGTTGCGGACCTGTGGGTGCGCAAGGATCAGCTTGACCTGACCGATGAACAGGCCCGCGTTCTGATGCTGACCCATCGCGGTTTTGTGCGCGCTGGTTCGGCTTTGGAAGGCAACGATGACACCCGCATGCAAGAGATCAAGTCGCGCCTTGCCACGCTGGGGACGTCCTTCACTCAAAACCTTTTGGCGGACGAGCGCGAATGGTTCATGAACCTGACCGAGAATGATCTGGAAGGTTTGCCGGGTTTCGTCGTGGATGCAGCCCGCGCTGCCGGGGAAGAGAAGGGTACTGATGGTCCTGTCGTCACTCTGTCGCGGTCGCTGATTGTACCGTTCCTGCAATTCTCGCCGCGCCGCGATCTGCGTGAGAAAGCGTATCGGGCCTGGACCGCGCGTGGTGCCAATGGGGGTGAAACGGACAACCGCGAGATTGCGGCTGAAATCCTGAACTTGCGCGAAGAACGTGCCAAGCTATTGGGATATTCCAGTTTCGCGGACTACAAACTGGAAACCGAAATGGCCCGAACGCCGGACCGCGTTCGCGATCTGCTGATGCAGGTTTGGGGGCCGGCAAAGGCAAGGGCTGACGCCGACGCCGAAACCTTGACCGCGATGATGCAGGAAGATGGCATCAACGGTCCGCTCGAGGCGTGGGACTGGCGCTACTACGCCGAAAAGCGCCGCAAGGCTGAACATGATTTGGATGAAGCTGCGCTGAAGCCGTACTTGCAGCTGGATCGTATGATCGAGGCGGCCTTTTCCTGCGCCAACCGGCTGTTCGGGCTGGAGTTTGCCCCGCTGAACGTGCCGCTTTATCACTCCGATTGCCGGGCTTGGGACGTAACACGCGACGGGCAGCATATCGCTGTCTTCATCGGTGACTACTTCGCGCGGGGTTCCAAACGATCGGGCGCATGGTGCAGCGCCATGCGGAGCCAGGCAAAGTTCCCCAAGGTGCAAGCCCCCGTCGTGATCAACGTTTGCAACTTCGCCAAGGGCGACCCGGCGCTGCTGTCTTATGACGATGCGCGCACGCTTTTCCACGAGTTCGGTCACGCATTGCATCAGATGTTGTCCAACGTGACCTATGAAAGCATCTCTGGCACCAGCGTCGCGCGTGACTTCGTAGAGCTTCCCAGCCAGCTTTATGAACACTGGCTGGAGGTGCCCGAAGTACTGGCCGAATTTGCGACCCATGCCGAAACTGGTGAACCGATGCCGCAAGATATGCTTGAGAAGGTTCTGAAGGCCGCGAATTTCGACCAGGGGTTCCAGACCGTGGAATATGTAGCCTCAGCCTTGGTCGATCTCGCGTTCCATGATGGCGCGGCACAATCTGATCCGATGGCGAAACAGGCCGAGGTACTGGCCGGTATCGGTATGCCAAAAGCCATTGGTATGCGCCATGCGACACCGCATTTTGCGCATGTCTTCGCGGGCGACGGCTATAGTTCTGGCTACTACAGCTACATGTGGTCTGAGGTCATGGATGCAGACGCATTTGCTGCATTCGAAGAAGCTGGCGGAGCCTTTGATGCGGAACGGGCCAAAGCGCTTGAGGACAATATTCTGTCCACAGGCGGGTCCCGCGAAGCCGAAGACCTGTATCTTGCGTTCCGCGGACGTTTGCCAGGGGTTGAAGCGCTGTTGAAAGGCCGCGGGCTAGTCGCGGCCTGACCGGATCAGTAGCCCAGATGGCGGTCAACGAGGTGCAGGAAGGGCTTTCCTTCCTCGCCTCGGATAATGTTCTCACAGATCACCTGAGCTGCGGTCGCCGGGCGGGTTTCCGACGCGATATGCGGCGTGACGGTCACATTGGCATGCGCCCAATACGGGTGTTCCGGCGGCAGGGGTTCCACGCGGAATACGTCTAACGTGGCGTGGGCAATGTGTCCTGAATCCAGTGCGGCCAGCAACGCGTCGTCTTCGATCAATGGACCGCGACCGGGATTGATGATCCGAGCGCCTTTGGGCAGCAAGGCCAAAGTGTCCGCATTCAGCGCGTTTTCCGTTGCGGGGGTGTCGGGCAGCAACAGGACAACGATCTCGGCACTGGACAACGCGGCGCGCAGACCTTCAACGCCATGCAGGCACGTTACCCCAGGGATATCCTTTGCGGTTCTGCTCCAACCGGTCACTTTAAAATTCAGCGCGGCAAGCGCGGTTGCTGCGGCTTCTCCCAATGCACCAAGGCCCAGCACGTACACGTTCCGCTCACTGGCAAGCGGCGGGGCGTCGGGCGTCCACTCGCCGTCCTGCACGGTGATATAGCGGTCCATGCCCAAGTGATAGCGCAGCACGTGGCCGACGACCCATTCCGTCATGCCATGCATCAGCCCGTGGTCCACCATCCGCGCCAACGGCACGGTCAGCGTTTCGTTGCCCGCGATTTTTTCAACACCTGCCCAAAGACTCAGAACCGCCTTCAAACGTGTATAGGGTGAAAAATCCAGCAACCCGCTTGTCGGTGCATAGACAACATAGTCGACCTGATCAGGCTCAAACTCGGTTGCCAGACGGAAATCCAGACCGGTTTCGGACAACCCTTTTGTTAGCAGAGGTTCATATACGGGCCATTGTTCAGGGCGCGCGGAAAACAGGATGTTGACGGGCATGAAGGGCCTTTCAATTCAGCGGGGGCGGTGAATATGCGCGCTTTGAACAATGCCGAAGGCGGCCATCAGAACCAGCATGGCGGACCCGCCGTAGCTGACCATTGGCAGGGGCACGCCTACAACCGGTGCAAGGCCCATGACCATGGACATGTTGACTGCAAAGAACAGGAAGAAGTTGAGCGCAACCCCCAAGGTGACCAGGGATGAGAACCGGTCCTTTGTCGCCAAAGCCGTGACCATGCAGAAGATGATAATCAGGGCGTAAAGGGTCAGTAAAGTGATGCCTCCGACAAACCCGAATTCCTCGGCGAGCGTGGTAAAGATGAAGTCCGTGTGCTTTTCGGGCAGGAAGTTCAGGCGCGACTGTGTCCCTTGCATGAACCCGCGCCCGTTCCAGCCGCCTGACCCCAGCGCGATTTTCGACTGGGTAATGTGATAGCCTGCACCCAGCGGATCGGTGGAGGGATCAAGGAAAGTGTCTATTCGGCGGAACTGATAATCCTTGAGCAACTGCCACTCGGTGCCCCGACTGTTGAACACGGTCGCAATCAAGCCGACCACCGCCGCGATAACGGCGGCGAAATAAGCCCAGTGCACACCAGCTAGGAACATCAGTCCCCCGCCTGCGGCCAACAACAGGATCGAGGTGCCCAGATCGGGTTGTTTCAGAACCATAGCCGTAGGGATCAGGATCAGGATGACCGGAATAAGCACCCAGAGCGGTCGCGATGTCTTATGAGACGGCAACCAATCGTAGTAGGCAGCCAGAACCATGACCAGCGCAATCTTCATGACTTCGGAAGGCTGGAGCCTCATGAAACCAAGGTCGATCCAACGCTGCGCACCCATGCCGATGGTGCCAAAGAGTTCCACAAATATCAGCAGAACGATCGAGCCGAGATAGGCCAAGACGGACATGTTGCGCCAGAACCAGATCGGTACCAACGCGATGATGAACATAACGGTCAGTCCCAGTCCGAACCGCTCAATCTGGGGTTCGGCCCAGGGCATCCAGGACCCGCCCGCGACCGAATACAGCATCAGGAATCCGGCGCTGGCGACGCTGATCAGCAACAAAGTCAGCGGCCAGTTCATATAGAGGAATTTGCGAAACCCTGTTGGCGTGGATTTGACGGCGTACTCAAGATAGCTCATGCGCGGTCCTTTTCATCAGGTCGCGCTTTGGGGCGGCGGTCGCCCTCAAGCCGTTTTTGTTGTTCCTTGATGCGGTCACGATCTGCAACCGGATAAGCCTCAAGCGGTGGGGTGCCGTTGTACAGAGCCTGCAGCATGATGTCCCGCGCGACCGGGGCCGCTGCCTTGGATCCGCCACCGCCGTGTTCCACCACTACTGCCACGGCGTATTTCGGATTGTCGTACGGCGCATAGCTGACGAACAGCGCGTGGTCGCGCCGTTCCCACGGCAGGTCTTCGTTGCGGATTACGCCAGCCGCGCGTTCGGCCTTGGTGATGTTGCGCACCTGGCTGGTCCCTGTCTTACCGGCCATGCGGAATTCATCATTGATGATGCGGCTGCGATAGGCGGTGCCGGCCCTGTCGTTTGAGACCGAGAACATCGCTTTGCGCACCTGATTCAGGTTGTACGGATTGACGTCCAGCGGCTCACCCGCGCCTGATGGTTCCTCGACGCCATTGACGGACCTCACCAGACGGGGCGTCACGGCCCGGCCCGTGGCGATCCTTGCCGTCATGACTGCAAGCTGAAGGGGCGAGGCCAGCATGAACCCTTGCCCGATCGAGGCATTCGCCGTGTCGCCTACCAGCCAGCCTTCGCCATGGACCCGCTCTTTCCATTTCTGGTTGGGCGCCAAACCGGCAGCGACAGCTGACATCGGGATGTCGTGTTTGACGCCCAGTCCGAACTTGCGCGCCATTTCCGAGATTTTGTCGATGCCGGTACGCACCGCGACATCGTAATAGTAGACGTCGCAGCTGCGCTTTAGTGACAAGTTAAGATCCACTGTCCCATGCCCGCCGCGCTTCCAGCAGTGGAAGCGGCGGCTACCGACCTTCAGGTGCCCTGGGCAATAGACGGTGTTGCCGGGGCTAACCACTCCGGCCTCAAGCGCGGCAAGAGCGGTGATCATCTTGAAGGTCGAACCCGGCGGGTAGGTGCCTTGAACCGTCTTGTTGGCCAGCGGGCGGTAGTTATTTTCAGTCAATGCCCGGTAATCCGCGACCGATATCCCGCGCACGAACAGGTTCGGGTCGAAACTGGGGGCAGAACTGATGGCCCGGATATCCCCGGTTTCGCAGTCGATGACGACGGCAGCCGCGCTTTCACCGGCCAAGCGCGCCTGGGCGTATTGCTGCAGATCCGCATCAACGGACAATTGCAGATCGGCCCCGGCCTCGCCTTCTTGCCGGTCAAGCTCGCGCATGATGCGGCCTGTGGCGTTGACCTCGACACGTTTTGCGCCGGCTTTCCCGCGCAGGGTGATTTCCTGTTTGGACTCCAGTCCGACCTTGCCGATTTGGAACCGGGGGATACGCAACACCGGTTCGGGATCTTCGATCAGGCTGAGGTCATAGTCACTGACCGGCCCGACATAACCAACTACATGAGCGAAATCCTCGTAGCGGGGATACTGACGGGCCATGCCCACTTCGGGCGTAACGCCAGGTAGGGCGGGCGCATTGACAGCGACCTTGGAGATATCCTCCCACGTGACCTGATCGGCCAGCGTGACTGGCAGGAACGGAGCAGAGCGACGCATCTCGGTCTTGGCGCGATTAATCTCTTCCTGAGTCAGCGGGATAAGTTCTGAAAGTTTGGCGATGACTTTGTCGACGTCGCCCGCATCTTCACGGACCATAACAATACGATAGGACTGCGTGTTTTGTCCGATGATCTGGCCGTTGCGGTCATAGATGCGCCCGCGCGTTGGCGGGATCAGACGAATGTTGATCCGGTTTTCTTCGGCCAGCAGGCGGTACTCGTCAGCCTGATCCACTTGCATAAAGCGCATTCGCGCTGCCAGGCCACCGATAAACGCAGTCTGCAACCCACCCAGGATCAACGCGCGGCGCGGTAGGCGTTTGTAGGCCAGTCCTTGCGCTTTGGGATTCCGTTGTTTCATGCCCGGGCCCCTCTTGTGCCAGGGTCCGACACTGACACGCGCCGAACGCCAAGCACATTCTGGCTGAGAAGAACGACCAGAGGATAAACCGCAATTGTCAGAACCACTTGTATCACCACAGGACCCAACGCTGCTTGCTGTACCGACAGAATAGCAAGAACAACGCGGTTCAAAATGAAAATTCCCGCAATCACCACAGCGGCCGTTGTCCATTCAGCCATAAACCCGGCGTCGCGCATTCCGGGCGCGGCTGAGCGCAGATACGCCGATCCTAAAACCACAAGTGCTGCCAGCAGGCCCGGAGGTCGTTGCAGCAGCAAATCGGCCATCAGCATCACCGCAGCAACCAGAAAAATGGGAACGTATTCCGGTCGGCGAAGAACCCAGGCGAACGTTAACGCAATAAGCATGTCCGGAAACGGCCACCGGTCCGGTTGTGTATCCAGAGGCAGAAGATGCAGGAACATAATTAGTAACGCCAGAAACACGTACAAACAGCGTTTGAGCCAAAGATGCGAGGTTTGCCTATCCATCGCCGACCTCCGGCGGGGTCAGGGCGGCCTCGGGTTGCCGTGGACCCACGATGCCGCCCGGATCCGAGATCACCGGGGCCAAGTGGAAGCGCAGAACGCGAAGGAACTCTAGCCGTTCGAAATCTGCGGATAGACGCACCCGCAAACGCCCACCAGGGTCTTCGGTGATCTGCCCGATCAGCAGCCCTCCGGGGAACACGCCGCCATCACCCGAGGTTACCACGCGGTCGCCCGGACGTACCAGTTCGCGGTTTTCCAGAAACTCCACCGATGGGGATTGGGTATTGTCGCCGGTGATCAGGGCGGTTTGGCCAGACGGTTGAATTGTGGCCGGTATAGCGCTGGATGCATCTGTCATCAGGATGACACGCGCGGTGTCGGGGCCAACGCCCGAGATGCGGCCGACCACGCCAATCCCGTCCATGGTGGCCCAGCCGTCCCTGATCCCGTCTCTCTCACCCACGTTCAGCAGGACCGACTGGCGGAAGGGCGAGCCGCTATCGGCCATGACCACCCCGGTGATATAGGTCAGGCGCGGATCAAGACGCACATTGTTCAGATCCAATAGGCGGGCATTTTCCTGTTCCAGCTGTAGCGCGGCCTCTTTCCAGGCACGCATGATACGCAATTCGCTGCGCAATTCCTGGTTCTGATCACTCAGTCGTTGATAACTTTGGAAATCGCGCACCAGATTGACGGCAGCGGTGACCGGAACCATGGCCCATTCCATCGACGGCACAACACTGTCCACGACCTGTGCGCGAAACCGTTCCACACGCGGGCTGTCGATCCGCCAGATCAGAAAGATGCCTAGCAGACACAACACAACAATCCCCAGCAGCAGGCGGCGCAAGGGGGTTGTGTATTCATCGCGCTGTGATCGGTCTTTTGCCACAGGACTCCTTCCCGTGCTGCTCGTGCCGAATTTACCCTATGTGGTAAAGGGTGCGCGCCTTAGCTTTCGTAGTCAATCGCGTGGCGCAGTTGTTTTTCGTATTCCAGCGCCTTGCCGGTGCCCAAAGCCACACAATTCAGGCTTTCGTCGGCAATCGACACGGCCAAGCCAGTCTGTTCGCGCAGGGCAAGGTCCAGATCACCCAACAGCGCACCGCCGCCGGTCAGCATCACGCCCCGGTCCACGATGTCCGCCGCCAGATCAGGCGGAGTGGTTTCCAGTGCGGTCATTACCGCCTCGCAAATCTGCTGGACGGGTTCGGACAGCGCCTCGGCCACTTGGGCCTGGCTGATTTCAATTTCCTTGGGCACACCATTCAGCAAGTCGCGTCCGCGAATGTGCATCGACTGGCCGCGGCCGTCGTCGGGCATGCGCGCAGTGCCGATGGTGGTCTTGATCCGCTCGGCCGTGGATTCACCGACCAGCAGGTTCTGCTGGCGGCGCAGGTAAGAGATGATCGCCTCGTCCATACGGTCACCGCCAACGCGGACCGAGCGGGCATATACGATGTCACCCAGCGACAGAACAGCAACCTCGGTGGTGCCGCCGCCGATATCGACAACCATGTTGCCGGTCGGGTCGGTGATGGGCATGCCGGCACCAATCGCGGCTGCAATAGGTTCGGCAATCAGACCGGCGCGGCGGGCGCCTGCGGACAGAACCGATTGCCGGATCGCGCGCTTTTCAACGGGGGTCGCGCCATGGGGGACGCAGACGATGATCTTGGGTTTCGAGAAAGTTGACCGCTTGTGCACTTTGCGGATGAAGTGCTTGATCATTTCCTCTGCAGTATCAAAGTCGGCAATCACGCCTTCGCGCATCGGGCGGATGGCTTCGATCGATCCGGGGGTCCGGCCCAGCATCAGCTTGGCGTCTTCGCCAACAGCCAGAACCTTTTTCACGCCGTCCTTGACGTGATACGCCACCACAGAGGGTTCAGACAGGATAACACCGCGGCCCTTGACGTAAACCAGCGTGTTCGCTGTACCAAGGTCGATAGCCATGTCCGCTGTGAACAGGCCGCCCAGATTGCCAAAGATCCCCATATTTTTCCCTGATCCTGTATGTCAGTTTTCTACTGCCCGCGACTCGACGGTTCCGGGACGGATGACTTATAGGGTGCCAACTCGCCCGGTAAAAGGGCTGATTCCGCGACAATCAGCACCTTTCCGCCTTAATTGCAGGGACTTTAGAAGGCATCATGCTCTCATATCAACATATTTACCACGCAGGTAACCTTGCGGACGTCCATAAGCACGCAATTTTGGCAGAAACGTTGGCCTATCTGACCCAAAAAGACAAACCGCTGAGCTACATCGAAACCCATTCGGGGCGGGGGTTGTACCAGTTGGACTCGGATCAAGCCGTTCAGACCGGTGAAGCAGCTGTGGGAATTGAACGTGCGTTGACTGAAGGCTGGTTTGACGCCGACCATCCCCTGAGCAGGGCCATTGTCGCTGTGCATGATCGGTATGGCAAAACGGCGTATCCGGGGTCGCCCTTGATCGCGGCGAACCTGCTGCGTCCGCAGGACAAGATGCATCTTGCTGAATTGCATCCGCAGGAATACCGGGCGCTGTCTGACGCCATGATCACGACCGGGGCCCGGACCTATAGGCAGGATGGCTTTGAACTGGCCCAATCTCTGCTGCCGCCAACGCCGCGCCGTGGCGTTTTGCTGATTGATCCAAGTTATGAGGTCAAATCCGATTATGACAGACTGCCCGGCATCATCGCATCGCTGAATCGGAAATGGAATGTGGGTGTGATCGCGCTGTGGTATCCGATACTGGCCAATGGACGGCATCAGGCCATGCGCGACGCTTTGGCGAAACGGGATTTCGCCAAGGTTCTGCACCACGAGGTCCACTTTCCGGCCGCGCGTGAAGGGCACGGTATGGTTGGATCGGGAATGTTTGTAGTGAACGCGCCCTATGGTCTGAACGAGTGCGCCGAAACGTTGGACGGCCTGTTCGGCAAACTGCGCGGATGAGCAATCAGTGATCACATGGGGTTTTCCCAAAGTATGCCACGCAGGAGAAAAATCTGCTGTGACAGCAATGGACTTGCAGGAGAAACCGTTTTTTCACCGCCGGGACCTTGATTTCCGGCGGTGATCTCGTAAATAAACTGTCATGCATGACAATAAGCGGGAATCGGATTGCTTCGATGGACTTCCTAAGCCGCCATATCAGTGACTTTCATCTGAATTACTGGGAAACCTTGATTGACGATTGGTTCTTCGTTTTCGCCATGGCCTTTCTGGCCTTCGAATTGATCCGATACGCAGTCGTCAAAAAGCTGAACTGGCAGATGATGGGTGACACCGTCACCAATTTCATTACGCTCGTTTTCTTTATCAGTATCAGCTTTGTTCTGTTGGCTGGTTTCTATATCGGGCCTATGTCTGGGCTTCGCAATTTGCCGTGTTCGATATTCCGACAACATGGGCTTCGTTCATCATCGTGCTGATCCTTGCAGACCTGGCCTATTACTGGGAGCATCGGATTCTGCACCGGATCAACTTCCTCTGGGCAACGCATTCGGTTCACCATAGCTCTCCCTTCTTCAATATATCAGTGGCTTATCGCCATGGTCCGCTGGATGGCTTCTGGCCGTTGTTTTTCCACTTGCCGCTTGTGCTTTTGGGGTTCAACCCATTCATGGTGCTGGTCGCGGAACTGCTGGTGCAGCTGTATCAGACGGCCCTGCATACCGAAGTTATCAAAAAGCTGTGGCGCCCGATTGAATACATCTTCAACACGCCGTCGCATCACCGCGTTCACCATGGATCAAACCCGAAATACCTGGACAAGAACTATGCCGGGATTCTGATCATCTGGGACCGCATGTTCGGAACGTTCGAGGAAGAAAAGGAAGAGGTGGTCTATGGCCTCGTCAAACCGATCGACTCGATCAATCCCTTCGTCGCCTTCCTTCACGGCTTTGCCCGCCTGTTCAAGGATGTCCGGAACATGCCGGGGTTCGGCAACAAGCTGGGTGTTTTCTTCGGACCTCCGGGCTGGCAGCCAAAGAACGGTCGTAAACAGAGTAAACCCGCTAAGTAAGGCGTAGGAGCGCAAAAGATGCCAAACAACACACAACGCATCGTGGCGGCCATCGTGACGGCAGGTCTGTTTGTCGGAGGCGCCTGGGTCGCCTCGGGGTTCACCACAGATATTGACCAAGCAGCGGCTTCCACCACAGGGACCTCGCAAGACAAGGGTCTGACCGTCAATCTGCACGGTGCGCGGAGCACCAAGGGCAACGTGATTGTCATGGCCTTTGACCAGGCGACAGCCTTCGACAACATGGATTACACCAAAGCTGCTGGTTATCTTGAAGCACCAGCGTCCGAGGACCCGCTCCGCTTCGACTTTCACGACCTCGACAGCGGGTATTTTGCTGTTATCGCGTTTCACGACGAAAACGGGGATTATGATCTGAACTATGACGCGAACTTCATACCAACTGAAGGGTATGCAGTATCGGGGCTGAACGATCTCAACGACACGCCGGTGTATGACTACTCGTTGATCGGGACAGAAAAGCCAGCAGATCTGACCTTGTTCTATTGGCCGTAATGCGACTGGAGATAATAGAGAAGGGGCGGTCGACAATCGACCGCCTCTTTTTTGTTCAAGTGAGATCTTTGTAGCTGATTTCCCGGGTGTCAGCGCCCGGGCCCGCCTTTTGACGGCGCACGATCAGGCGGTTCAGCGCGTGGATATACGCCTTGGCCGAGGCCACGACTGTATCGGTGTTGGCGGATTGGCCGGTTGCGATCATGCCGTCCTCTTCCAGACGCACCGATACCGTGGCCTGCGCGTCCGTACCTTCGGTCACGGCGTGCACCTGATAAAGCTGCAGATGCGCCGTATTCGGATGCACAACTCGAATGGCGCGGAAGGCAGCGTCGACCGGGCCGTCGCCTTGTTCAGTGGCGATGATTTCCTTGCCGCCTACTTCCATCTCGATGGTGGCTTCGGCCTTGCCGACGGTTCCGCAGGTAACCTTCATCGAAACCAGTTGCAGGTGATCGTTGCCGTCGTCATCATCCAGCGTCATCAACGCGATCAGATCGTCGTCGAACACTTCTTTCTTACGGTCGGCCAGTTCCTTGAACCGAACGAAAATGTCCTTGAGCTGGTTGTCACCAACCTCATAACCCAGCGTGTTCAGCTTATCACGCAGCGCCGCACGGCCCGAGTGCTTGCCCAGCGGCAAAGACGTGCCGGACAGACCGATGTCTTCCGGGCGCATGATCTCAAAGTTTTCGCGGTTCTTCAGCATGCCGTCCTGATGGATACCGCTTTCATGCGCGAAGGCGTTCTTGCCGACGATGGCTTTGTTGAACTGCACGTTGAAGCCCGACACCGTCGCGACCCGGCGCGAGATATGCATGATCTTGGTCGTGTCGATGCCGGTGTTCCAGGGCATGATGTCATTGCGTGTACGCAGTGCCATCACCACCTCTTCCAGCGCGGTGTTGCCGGCGCGTTCGCCAAGGCCGTTGATGGTACATTCAATCTGACGAGCACCACCCGCAACGGCAGCCAGCGAGTTCGCGGTCGCCAGGCCGAGGTCGTTGTGGCAGTGGGTCGCGAAGACCACCTCATCCGCGCCCGGAACCGTTTCGATCAGACGTTTGATCAGATCAGCAGACTCCATCGGTGCCGTGTAGCCGACCGTGTCAGGAATGTTGATCGTTGTCGCACCGGCCTTGATCGCAATCTCGATCACGCGGCAGAGGTAATCCCACTCGGTCCGCGTAGCATCCATCGGCGACCACTGCACGTTTTCGCACAGATTGCGCGCATGGCTGACCGTTTCGTGGATTTTGTCGGCCATTTCGTCCTGTGTCAGGTTCGGGATGGCACGGTGCAGCGGTGAGGTGCCGATGAAGGTGTGGATGCGGCTTTTGCCAGCATGTTTCACAGCTTCCCAACAGCGGTCGATATCGGCGAAATTGGCGCGGGCCAAGCCGCAGATTCGGCTGTTCTTTGACCGTTCGGCAATTTCGGATACGGCCTTGAAGTCACCTTCGGAGGCAATTGGGAACCCCGCTTCGATGATATCGACGCCCATGTCGTCCAACAGCTGGGCAATCTCCAGCTTTTCCGAATGGGTCATAGTTGCGCCGGGGCTTTGCTCGCCATCGCGCAGGGTTGTGTCAAAGATCAAGACGCGGTCTTGGTCGGTCACGTTGGTCATGGGATTCTCTTTCTTCTTCTGTCCTAAAGCCTATGGCGCGCGGGCGTCCTCCTCTGAGCGGGCGCGCCGGATGGCACGCTCAGAGGCGGATTAGGATCAGTAGGCCACGCAGAGACGCACCGCGAAGGGCGGTGTCGGCAATCATGATATCTGCGCGGTTGATCATGGGGTTGAGGTTATACATCGCGCGGTGGGAATGAAAAGAACGAATTTTCCTCCGGCATATGAAGAGATTTCTTTTTTCCCACATGTGTTGATCACGCATTGCCGACGGCTAGTTCAACCCGCATGGAAACAGCACTTATCATCGGCGCCTCGGGTGGGATCGGAGGTGCAATTGCCAACCGGCTTCGGCAACAGTCGGTCGACGTCACCACATTGTCCCGGTCACAGGACGGATTTGATTTGACCGACCCCGAGATCGTAGATCGGACGCTGGCGGGCGTTTCCGGTCCGTTCGACCTGATCCTGGTCGCGACTGGCGCTCTTGAGGTTAATGGTGCCACCCCCGAGAAAACCATCAGACTGCTATCCGCGCCGGCGATGATGGATCAGTTCGCGCTGAATTCGGTCGGACCTGCGTTAGTTCTTGCGCATGCCGCGCGCTTGCTGCCGCGCGACCGGCGCGCCGTCCTTGCCGTTTTGTCTGCACGCGTGGGGTCGATTGGTGACAACCGGCTTGGTGGATGGATCAGCTATCGGGCGTCCAAGGCGGCGCTGAACCAGATTGTCCGCACATCCGCGATCGAGCTTGCCCGGAGCCATAAACAGGCGATCTGCGTCGCCTTGCACCCCGGTACGGTCACGACAGCATTCACCCGGAAATATGTCGGGCGGCACCCAGCGGTTGCGCCTGATGAGGCCGCTGGGAACTTGCTAGCCGTCGCAGCCGCCTTGGACCCTGTTGATACGGGTGGGTTTTTTGACTGGGCTGGAAAGCCAGTACCCTGGTAGCTTGATTACCCGTCAGAGGCGGATGTATCAGGCTCGGTTTCGGTATCCGTCGCGTCGGGCGCACTTACGTTCTCACTGGGCAGGACTCCGTTTTCCCAAACGCCGGTTTCTTCCAGGCCATTGGCATAACGCATCGTGCCATTGCCGTGGCGTTTGTTATCCAGAAAGGTGCCTTCGTACACGTCACCGGTAGCATAAGTTGCCACACCCTGACCACTGATTTTGCCTTCGGCCCAGCCGCCGGTATAGCTGAATCCGCGTGGGGTCTTTATAGTTCCCTCGCCGTGACGCTGACCGTCTTGGAAATCACCTTCATAGGATGTTCCGTCCGGAAAGGTCGCCTTGCCTTTGCCCTGACGCGCGCCATCTACCCAGTCGCCTTCGTACCGATACCCGTTCGCGAATGTCAGAACGCCCGTGCCATGGCTCAGGCCGTTCTTGAACTTCCCTTGGTAAACAACACCGTTGGGATACGTGGCTTTGCCGTTGCCCTCAAAGATGCCAGCCGTCCATTCGCCGTCATAAACGGTGCCATCCGGATAGGTCTGAACGCCTTTGCCGTGCGGCAGATCTGCGCTGAAATCACCGGTATAGGTCGCGCCGTCAGGATAGGTGACCTCACCCAGCCCTTCGATCTGGCCGTCCACCCATTCGCCGGTGTAATCAAACCCGTCGGTCCCAAGAAAGCGTCCTTTTCCATGGCGGCGGTCATCGGCATATTCGCCCTCATAAGTCGCGCCGTTGGCATAGGTGGCCTTGCCATTGCCCTGACGGCGCCCATCAACCAGATCGCCCTCGTAAAGGTCGCCATTGGCCTGCAACAAGCGGCCCTTGCCGGTCATGCGGTCCTGAGACCAATCACCGGTATATGTCATGCCATCCGGAACGGTCAGAGTACCCTGGCCATCGCGCAGGCCGTTGTTGATTTGCCCTTCGTAGACGCTGCCTTGCGTCGAGGTGATTTTGCCCTCGCCGTGCTTGACGCCATCCTTCCAGTCGCCATCGTAGACGTAACCGCTGGGGTCGGTCAGAACGCCTTTGCCGTGATAGCGGGCGTCTTTGAAGCTGCCCTCGTATTGGACGCCGTTGGTGTATTTAGCAACTCCGGTTCCGTTGATCGATCCATCGGCCCAATCCCCCTCATAGCTGCCGCCGTCGGGGTAGATGATCTTGCCCTGTCCCTCGGGTTGCCCCTTCGCGAACATCCCCTCATAGACCGAGCCGTTGACATAGCGCGCTATGCCGTTGCCCTGAATTTCGCCTTCGACCCATTCGCCGACATATTCGAACCCGTTCGGCAGGCGGTAAGTGCCCTCGCCGTGGCGCAGGCCGTTCAGGAAAGTGCCCTCGTACACGCCGCCAACATCATCATCCGCAACGATAACCTGCCCGTCCTGCGCAAAGGCGGATGTGGCCAGCAAAGCCATCGCCGTGGCGGCCAAAGAAATGCGGATAGCGTTCATGGTTTTTCCTGCCTTGCCCGGTTGTCACGTTTTAAAGCAAAACTAAGATACCCGTGCGGACAGAGCAACGTGTTTTGCCGCATTTGACTTTCACTCGCGGTGCGATCTGCTAAATGGCATTAGGACTGACGAGGGCAAGAGGGCAGCATGGCCAACCGTTTCCGCATTACTCTGGCACAACTCAATCCCATTGTTGGGGACATCCAAGGCAATTTGGACAAGGCGCTTGCGGCGTGGAAGCAGGGGCGTGAAGCTGGTGCCGACCTTGTGGCTTTCCCCGAAATGTTCATTACCGGTTACAACACCCAGGACCTGGTGATGAAGCCGGTGTTCCACCAAGCGGCCATGGCAGCGGTTCAGTCGCTGGCTGCGCAATGTGCCGATGGACCCGCCATAGCAATTGGCGGTCCGTGGACAGAAGACGGTAAGCTTTTCAACGCCTACCTGATCCTCAAGGGCGGTCGCATCGGCAGCAAGGTGCTGAAACATCACTTGCCGAATGAAACCGTGTTCGACGAGGTGCGCCTGTACGACGCGGGCCCGTTGGGGGGGCCGTACTCGGTTGGCAACTCGCGGATCGGTAGCCCGATTTGCGAAGACAGCTGGCACCCGGATGTTTCGGAAACACTGGAAGAAACCGGGGCCGAGTTTCTGCTGATCCCCAATGGTTCACCTTACTTTCGCAACAAATATGATGTGCGCCTGAACCATATGGTCGCCCGTGTGGTCGAGACCGGTTTACCGCTGATCTATCTGAACATGGTGGGCGGTCAGGACGATCAGGTTTTTGATGGCGCGACTTTCGGCCTGAATCCGGGCGGAGAACTGGCCTTTCGAATGCCGGTCTTCGATGAGGCCGTAACACATGTCGATTTGGAGCGCGGTGATGAGGGTTGGCGTATTGTGCCTGCTGAAGTTGTGCCGCAGCCGGATGAATGGGAGCAGGACTATCACGCTATGGTCCAATCCCTGCGCGATTACATGGGCAAGACCGGCTTCAAAAAGGCGTTGTTGGGGCTATCGGGTGGAGTGGACTCGGCGTTGGTCGCGGCAATTGCCGTTGACGCAATCGGTGCGGAAAACGTCCGTTGCGTGATGCTTCCGTCGGAATACACCAGCCAGGCCTCGCTGGATGACGCCGAAGCCGTCGCCAAGGCGCTGGGCGTACATTACGACTATGTTCCGATCTCGGATAGTCGGGCGGCGGTGACAGACACTCTTGCACCTTTGTTTGCCGGGCTCGAGGCGGATTTGACCGAGGAAAACGTCCAATCCCGCCTGCGCGGTTTGCTGCTGATGGCGATCTCGAACAAGTTTGGTGAAATGCTGCTGACCACGGGCAACAAGTCCGAGGTAGCCGTGGGTTACGCGACCATCTATGGCGACATGAATGGCGGCTATAACCCGATCAAGGATCTGTATAAAACGCGCGTGTTCGAAACATGCCGCTGGCGCAATGCCAATCACCGTGACTGGATGATGGGCCCCGAAGGTGAGGTGATCCGACCGTCGGTCATCGATAAACCCCCCAGTGCCGAGCTGCGCGAAGACCAGAAAGACAGTGACAGCCTGCCGGACTACCCGGAACTGGACGCGATCCTGGAAATCCTGGTCGACCGCGATGGCTCGATCGCTGATTGCGAAGCAGCAGGATTCGAAGCAGATGTCGCCCGTCGCGTAGAGCATCTGATCTATATCAGCGAATACAAGCGGTTCCAGTCCGCACCAGGCACGCGCTTGACCAAGCGAGCCTTCTGGTTGGATCGCAGATACCCGATTGTGAATCGTTGGCGTGATCGGTCTTGAGCTGAAACCACGCGTATTTTTTAAGTCTCCGATCGTTTCCAAAAATGGTGCTTGATGGCACACTTTTGTTCATTGTCCCTATGGCGGGGGCAGTGCGTATCTAGATTCGGCTTAGGCCTTTTGACACGCTTGAAATCTGGACATTTTTCTGACACATTTTAGCTTAATTGCCGCCTCATGTGGGGCAGATGCGGCGCATTCTTAAGTGCCTCGGTGTTTATGAGCGAGTTTTGTTTGTTACGCATCATGAATTGCGTGTCTGTGTTAACGATTTGGTGTGAAAATGCGTGAGCAATACGATAGACCACTCCACTCGCCACTTCCGTGGCGTTCGATGGAAACCATGGGTCATGAACTAGACGAAGATCAGGTTGATTCTGCCATTGCCGACCTTTTGGGGGCTGAGATGCCGTCAGAGCAAAAATCGGAACCAGCGGAATCTGTGGCCTCTTCGGTTCTGCCTGAACTGCCTTCACAAGAAAGCATGGGTGAAGATTTGTCCGGCAACGATGCCGGACTGACAGCCACATTGCGTCAGAAGTGGGCTGAACTCTGCGGCGCGGCTTAACGGCCTGGACCTGTTCAATCCAACAGTGCCACAGATCATTCTGGCACTATAACCACAGCTTGTGAAAATTGTGATCCGTGCATCAGGCGGCATGTTGCCTATTGCCTGATACCGCGCATTCATTGCAGTCCGAGCAATGAAGTAAGAGCGGCGGATGCCCGGCCCAAAACCAACTCCTGTAGAACCTGATCTGCATCTGCCCAAGTCTGTTGACGTTGTGGTCATAGGCGGCGGGATCATCGGCGCATCAACAGCTTTAGAGCTGTCAGAGCGGGGCGCGTCGGTTTTGCTGTGCGAAAAAGGCCATATTGCGGGCGAACAAAGTTCCCGAAACTGGGGATGGGTGCGTTTGGGGCTGCGGGACCCTCGGGAAATCCCGCTCATGCTAGAAGCGCAGCAGATCTGGCAGGATCTGGATCAACGCACAGGGCGCCAAACCGGGTTTGCGCGTTCCGGCATCCTTTTTGGCGCCTCGGGGAAGCGGGATCATGCAAATCTTGAACGCTGGATGCGCCATGTTGAAGGTCTGCACACTGGCGCTCAGATGGTTTCGGGTGCTGAACTGGATGGCTTGCTGCCCGACAATCAATCGGGGTTGAAAGTTGCCCTGCACATGCCACGGGATGGACGGGCTGAACCGCAATGGGCCGCCCCTGCGATCGCTGAAGCCGCACGAGACAAAGGGGCGTGCCTGATGACCAACTGCGCAGTGCGCAGCGTTGATGTCGAGAACGGTTATGTCTCAGGTGTGTTTACCGAACGTGGTCGGGTGGCTTGTGCACGGGTGGTTCTTGCCGGAGGCGCGTGGTCGCGGCTGTTTGCGGGCAATGCGGGGATTGACCTGCCACAGCTTAAGGTTCTCAACACGGTCTTACGCACTTCACCGGTGAACGGGCCGGAAACAGCAATATGGTCAGATGACTTCGCGATGCGAAAAAGGGCCGATGGCGGTTATTCACTTGCATCCGGGCACGAGAATACGGTTGATATTGTCCCGGATAGTTTTCGGCTTGCGCTGCAGTTTGTTTCGGCGTTCCGACAGGAATGGCGATCCCTGCGGTTCAGGCTTTCCAAGCGCTGGGCGGCAGAGGCGAGCGAAGACCGATCATGGTTGCACACCGACGTCACGCCATTCGAACATTGCCGTGTGCTGGACCCTGAGCCCTCAGCCAAGGTCCTGAGGCAGACATGGGCACGCGCGCGCAAAGGGTTCCCGGCGCTGAAGCAGGCAGAGATCGTTCAAAGCTGGGCAGGTTTAATCGACGTCACCCCGGACGCCATTCCGGTGATATCCTCAGTCGATACCATGCCGGGTATGTTCATCGCCACGGGGTTTTCAGGCCATGGATTTGGGATCGGCCCCGGAGCCGGACGTTTAATGGCTGATCTGGTTTGTGAAACGACGCCATGCGTTGATCCGGCCGCCTTTCGCCTGTCCCGATTTACAGATGGTTCAAAGGTGCGGCCGGACCCGGGATACTAGGGAACTATCCCATCATCTGATAGCTGACGGGCACAAAGCGGAACCCATCGCCACGGGGTTCAACGAAGCCGGCCGCCGGAAATGGCATGTGATAGACCATCATATGCACCAAACCTCGTAAGCCCTCGCACTGAAAGGCGATAAAGCTAGTAAAAAAGGCAAAAGAAAACCCACGACTTCCGCAGGCCACGCATTGATTTCCGCTAGTGTCCGCATGTATTGTCCGCATAGCGTCCGCACCTGAATGATGTACCGAGGATGACGCTATGACGATTAACAAGAAAACCTTTGCCGCCGCCGTGCGGAAACGTGAGGCCGGTGCGCCCACGCCCATCATATTGAGAGACACGCAGGTGGAGGGCCTTGCGCTGGCTGTGAACAAGCGCAGCGAGGCGTGGCGCTTTCAGTACAAGCCGCGCGGCACCCGCCCAGACGGCAAACGCTACCCGACCCGCACCCTCACCCTTGGCAATCACGCGGAACTGACCCTTGAGGAGGCCAGAGCCGCCGCCGTAGCCGCCAAGGCTGCGGTGCGTGGTGGTGCGGACCCGGTTGAGGACCAACGCCGCGAGACCGCCCAGCGCGTGGCCGAACGACAGGCACAAATGACGTGCCGCGAACTGATGGACCCGTTTATGGCCGATTTCGCCGAGCGCCGTTCCAAGGCCCGCAAGGGTCGAAAGCTGGACGAGGCTTACGTGGGTTCAATCCGGCGCGGTGCCGAGCATGTCCTGAGCGCGCTGGGCGTGATGGACCTCACACCCGACTGCATCACCATCAAGCCGCTGCGCGCCCTGTTCAGAAACCGTGCTGGGACGAACTGGAATATTCGCTACCTCGCCATCAAACGGTTCCTCGACTACGCCGTGGCCGAGGAGATGATCGACGGCAACATCGCCCTGATGGTGGAGCGTCCTGCCACGGGTGCGGCCCGCGCGCGTGTCCTGGGCGCCGAGGAACTGCACACGCTCTGGCAGGAGGCCGAAAACCTTGACCCGGTGCGCCGTGACTTCCTGCGCTTCATGATTTGCGTCCCGTGCCGCATCAGCGAGGGGCTGGCCCTGACATGGGACCAGATGGACGCGGACCTGACCGAATGGACCCAGCCCGACACCACGACCAAGAACGGGGTGGAACACCGCTTTGCGTTGCCGCCACAGGCGCGCGAAATCCTCGAACGTCGCCGGGAGGTCAACCCCAAGGGGCCGGTGTTCCCAAACCGGTCGGGCCGCGTGTTCGCCAGCCAGTCGAACCTGAACCGCATCATCCATGAGGGAACGCGGAGCGTCACCGATTGGACCATTCATGATTTGAGGCGCACATTCGCCAGCTTGCTGGGCGAGAGTGGGGCCAGTTTTCCCGAGAGTGTTGTGGATGCGGTTCTGAACCACATGCAGAGCGGGACACGAGGCGGGGTTCTGGGCGTCTATCAGCGCGCGGAACGGCGCAGGGAACAAGCCGCCGTCATGATGGCGTGGGGCCGTCTCCTCGCCAGCATCATAGACCCACAGGCCGAGCGTGAGACGGATGTGGCGCTAGGGGGTTGGTCATGACCAAGCCGAAACCCAACCCGTTCGCCAACGCCCAGCGCGTCGATACCATCGCCGAAATCATGCGCCGCCTGAAAGTGAGCCGGAAAGAGGCCGAGCGACTGGCGGCGCTGCCACCGGGTGAGGTGGGCGCGCTGGACTTCGCTGCGCTGCGTCTGCTGAACCTCGACGGGCCTGACCCCTGAGAGGATCACATCGAAGCGAATGCGGCCTATACGTTTGCGCGCAGCGCCCATGAGGATGCGGCACCCATCGTCAGGCAGCGGATGCGCTCCGTAGGGGGTTCCACGACAAAACGCAGAGCCGCCGAGCGTATCGAACGTGCTTTCGCCATCATTGAGGAACAGGTTGGAAAGATGCCCCGGCGTGACGCCATCGACATGGCGGTGAAAGAGACGGCCCTAGCGATTCGGAACCATGCCGCCGTGACGCACTATCACGACGCGCTCGCGCTGGGCGCTTCGCCGGATGAGGCCCGAGAGGGCATCAAACCGGGCAAGTGGACCGCCTTTAAACGGTCCCTAAAGTAATTACTTTTTTACGACCGCTAAGCCTCGTCAAAACTAGCTGTATCCTTCTGCGAAAATGTCCTTTTTATGGGGTGTCACCAATGTCTTGAACAAGGTGACACCCAATGCCCAAACGAACATGGAGCGAGACCCGCAACAAAGTTCCTAGCCGGGACGCCTCCTATTCCTTTCATCCCATGGCGGACTGCACAGTGGTTGAGGCTGCGGCCCTGACCCGCTGCAATCCGTCCACGATTTACCGCCTCATCAATCGGGGCGAACTGCTGGCCTACAGCTGCAACGGCCTCACCCTGATAGAGGGCGAGAGCATCGTTGCGTTCAAAGAGCGGAACCGGATTCAACAGGGCGACATGCCCGAGATCAATGAGCCCAACGCCACACCGAAATCGAAAGGGGTGGCAGCATGAGCGCCTATATCCTACCCCTCCCCGACCCATGCCCTGAGCGCGTGTCCCGTAAGCGCGGGGCCGAACTGCTGGCCATGGCCGGGTTTGAAACCTCACCCCGTTCCCTCGAACGGTGGGACTTGCCCGTAATCCACCTGAATGGCCGAGCCACATACGACACGCGCGCCCTGTTCGCTGAGGCCCAGCGCCGCGTTGACGTTGAGGGTGCGCGCTCACTGAACATGTTCGGGAGGGATGACCACGCCGCGTGAGTTGGACCTCCCCGAACGCATCAAGGCCGCGAACATGCTGGGATGCCGTCTGGTCGTCCACAGCGATAGCGAGGCCGCAGGGCTGCGTGAAGTCGCGTGCCGCCTCGAACTGCCCATGCCTCGGGTCACACTCCGACCGCTCAGCGATGTGAAGGGGGTGCCACCGTGTCACACGAACGAATAAGCGCCGCCCAAAAGGACGACGCCCACTCGATGCACCGTCGATCACGAAAGTGCCTCGACGGGTCCGAGAGTAGCGTGTCGCAACCCCACGACCAAGGGGGTATGTAATGCAGCCCTCCGAAATTCAGCGAAAACACGACTTCCTGACACAATTGCGGGCTCTGGCTCATCAGCATCGCGCGACCCTCGTTCACTCGCCCGGTCGATACAAGGTCAAGCGCGGCGACGTGACGCTCACGGTCAAGCATGACCCGAGTGAGCCCGAGGCCGAACTTTCCCGAATTGAACAAGCCCTGTTCGGGGCCAGTGAGCGCATCGCCGAGCGTGTAGCCCGAGGGTAGCACATCCGCGAACAGCGCCCGACAGAGGTTCCGCCACAGCGGCGTCGGCGTCGGAGGACCCAGCCATGAGTAGTCACCGCTGCACCCTCGTCAACGGGGCCAAGGGCTGGCGGTTCGAGAGGGGTGACCACGCCGTTTTCGCCTCGCGCGCCCCCCGGAAACCAGAACGGCACCTCGCGGCGCTGGAACAGACCCAAAACCCAACTCACAAAACAAACGCCGCCTAACGCGGTTGATACCCCGGCGCGCTGGGCTGGCCCCGCGCGTCCAACAGGAAGGAACGCCGCGATGGCTCCTAAACAGATCAAATACACCAACATCCAGTTGGTGGACCCAAAGACCGGCGGCAAGCATTACCGCCGCGACGCGGACGGGACGCTGCACAAGGAAACGGTGGGCTACCTAAACGAGGGAAGCGCCTACGTGGATGGCGTCGCGGACATGGCCGAGTTCGCCGCAGTTTTGAACGACAAAGTAATACCGGGTGTGGATGTCATGGCCTACGGGTTGCCAATCGTTCCCGTGGACGTCGACGGCGTGGGTGTGTTTTCAAAGGCTCGCTACAGGGAACAAGGCATCACCCGAACCGAGAGCCATTTCGTTTGGAGCGACGGCCCCGGCATTATGGCAATGGACTACGACCCACGGGAGGGCCACGCGGTCCTGTCACCTGACGAACTGTGGGGGCAGTTGTGCCGGGTCATCCCCGACCTTGAGGAACATGACGTTGTGTGGGCACCGTCCTCATCCTCATTCGTTTACGACAGCGAGACCGACGAGCAATTGATCGGGCTGAAAGGGCAGCGCCTCTACATCGGTGTCGCGGATGCCACGGACATACCCCGTGCCGCTGACGTTCTGCTCAAGCGTATGTGGCTGAACAGGTTCGGCTACATTTTCATCTCGGGCAGCGGCGCACAACTCATCCGCGCTACGACCGACCCCTGCATGTATCAACCCTCGCGGTTGGACTATGCCGGTGGGGCCGTGTGCGGCGAGGGTATGGAACAGCGCCGCCCTGAACCCGCTCAGCTCATCAGCGAGGGTGAGCGCCTGATCGACACCCGCGAGGTCTTCAAAGACCTGACTGCGGCTGAGGAACGCACCTACACCCGCATGGTCGAGGAGGCGAAAGGCGCAACCGCGTCGGATGCCACCACCCAGCGCGAGATTTGGCTGGACCAATGCCTGATAAAGGAAGCCAACGCCATCGTTGGTGAGGTTGCCAGTGACGCGGAGGTCGACGCCGAGGTCGAACGGCTCGTCCAGCGTGGGCGTCGTACGGAATTGGAAAAACAGATTAGCAGCGAGCGCCCAATCCTCCACGCTTCATACGTGGTTTATCTCGCCCGCAGCGGCACACCTGTCACGGTCGGCGACATACTGAGAGACCCGGCCACATACGAGGGCGAGAATCTGTCCGACCCGCTGGAACCGGATTACGGAGGCGGGCGCGCGACCGCGATTGTGTACGCCCAAAACCGCCGCATCGTCAGCCAGGCGCACGGCGTCCAGAAAACCTACGTTCTAGGTAGCGACGAGGAATACAATGAGATTTGGCAGGCGCGCGTGGCGGACCAACGGGCGCGCTGGGCGCTGCATGTCGAGCGGGTCGGGAATGTCCTAGACCCAGATGCCATTGAACTGGCCCTAGCCGTCGAGGATAACCCCGAGGCCATCGCGGCGCTGGAACAGAAGGCACGGGACCAGAAAGCCAAGACCGAGTGGGACCGGGCGCGCAAACGCGCTCGCACTGTGTTCGTGACCGAGGCGGCGCGGGATACCGGCGACAAGGTGGTGATAGACACCGCTGACCCGAACCTACTCATGGATGGTGCACCGCTGCTTGAATCGTTGCTGGGCGAGGCGCGTCTTGCATTCTCTTATGGCGGCGTCGGTGTCGGTATCCGCAAGACCCGTTCAACTTACCTCACCACCACACGGCGTGACCACGAGGGCGAAGCCGTCCGCGACGAGGATGGCAAGCCGATTAAAGACCCGGCCCTTGTCGTTCGCACTGAACCCCTCACCACCGGGCATATGATCGGGCTTTTGCATCATATCGCTTATTTTCAGCGCGTGACACATTCGGATAGGGGCGTGATCGAAACACCCGTGTTCGCGCCCACCGGCCTCGTTAACCACATGACCAAATCAGTGGGACCAATGCTGCCCACCCTGAAAGGCGTGGCCTCGCATCCGGTGCTGTATGACGGTCAGTTGTTGTCCGGGTCTGGTTACCACGAACCCTCAGGCTTGTGGCTGGAAACTGGTGACACCGAGGTCGAGGAATGGGGCGACCCACAGGAGGCCGTCGCGTTCCTGCGCGATGAGTGGCTGTGTGATTTCCCGTTTGATACAGACACGGACTTTGCCGCCGCCCTGATGCTGGCGATTTCACTGTTGAAAAACAAAACCAGCCTTTACGGGTCTGCGATACCTCTCAACGCCCTGACAGCGCCCAGCGCAGGCATCGGCAAGTCCATCCTGCTCGACTGCCTCAATTGCGCCGTCACCGGCCAAATCGCCGCCATGACGCAGGTGCCTGACGACCGGGAGGAACGCGGCAAGCTGATCACCAGCACGGTCATGGAAAGCGCTTCGCTGCTCGCCTTCGATAACGTCCGCACCGGCTCGACCATCGGCAACAGCTACTGCGACCTACACCAAC
This sequence comes from Ruegeria sp. Alg231-54, assembly GCF_900143525.1. GTDB lineage: Bacteria > Pseudomonadota > Alphaproteobacteria > Rhodobacterales > Rhodobacteraceae > Ruegeria. Next base: position 201,798 of record NZ_FREZ01000007.1, read on the forward strand.
TCGTCACGTCAGGTATGTGGAACGGTCGGGTGCTGGGCGTGTCCAAGACCTACTCCGGGCCGTCCGGCATGGTTGTCGCCCTGACCGGCAATAACATCCTCATGGCCGGGATACTGCGTCTCGTGCCGTTGAAATCCGCCTCGTGCCGCGCGGCATCGAAAACATGGTCCTGCGTGACTTCAAGCACCCGGACATCCTCACATGGACGCGCGAAAACCGAGGCCGCATCATCGGCGCACTCGCCTGCATCGCCACCGCCAAGGTGGTCTCAGTAAAACCCAAGAGCCGGTTCCCTCAGTGGGAACGCGAGGTGGCCAGACCCGTGCTGAACGTGGTCGACGCACCGGACTTCTTCGACCTGTGGGTCGAGGCAGGGGAGGAGGATGTCAACGGGACCGCACCGTCCGGCCTAAGCCACCTCCTGCAAGCCATCACCCTGATCGAAGTCGGCGGGATGCTGCAGCCGCCCGAGGGTGAATGGATTACCGCTCAGGAAATCAACGCCCATGTCGGTGATCGCATCATGGAAAAGGCGTTTCCGGGCGACACGAGACCATCCATCCAAGCGGTGACAGGATACCTGAGACGCAACCGCGACACCAAGGTCGATGACGCCTACACGCTCAGGGCCGCGCGCATTAACCTCGGAAGTCGCACCGGTCGAAAGACCAGATGGGTGTTTCGTGTGGAGCGGACGAAAAATGCACCTGAAATCAGCGAAAGCGCCCGAATTCTCTTTTTGAGTGGGTGTGAGGGGGTAAAAAAGTGAAAAAAAGCTAAGTGCTTGATTTCATTGAGTGTGCGCCAAGTTGGGCCAAAAAGCGCCAACTCGTCCGCGCAGATATGTTTGGAAATACTCAAAACACGATTTCAGTTTTTACAAATAGAAGTGGGGGTGGCAGTAGGCGCGTATTGGCTCTTATTGGCGCAACCCATCATTTCGAGGCCCGCTCACGAACCGTCATGAGCGCAGGAAGCGCGCCGCACAGTCCTGCAAATCCTGGGTTGTCACCATAGAGGCGACGCGCCTCATATTCGAATTTCTGGACGGTAATCCGCCGCCGTGGAGGTCGCCACACGGTTGTTCGGTATCCTCGGCAGGGACATCCTTGCCTGTGCGGCCTGTGACACCTGCTGGCACTACGACCTGCAACCTGTTCTCCTAATTCGCATTCGAAAAGGCAATCGCCGTGACCGGACATATGTCGGGGCAGACTACCACGAGTGTATCCAGCGACATGGCGCAAAGTACTACTGCGCCGCTGACGTAGTGAGAATACGCGAGACGTGGCCTGCGTCATCCAACCCGCGAAACCCGAAACCAACGGCGATCAGGATACACAATGAGATCGGCCTGGTACCAGCATGCAGTGAGGCTTCGTCCATCGAAAGGTAGGCGTCGGGGTGGGTTTTGTCAGGTCAGGCAAAATCCCGAAAATACCCCCCACCCCGACAAAAACACGGGGGCGAGTGGAGCTTGGCCCCCACAGCCCGTCACTCCTTCCGAAAAAATTTTTGATTTTCTGAGAAACGCCGCGGCTGCCATCAGAACCCCGCCCACGCTTCCTTTTCGATTTTCCCGAATACAAAACCGCAGTCAGCGGCAGGCTAATCGCTCATCCGTGTCCGTTTCAAAGCCAGATGCAGACGTTCGCTGAAAAGTCATGAATGACCTCTTTGCGGACGAAGCGGCCATTTAGGTTATCGCACTCAATGTCCGCTTTCTCAATCAGGCTAGGTATGGCTCTATATACACATTCCATAAGCGCGCCGTCTTTCTCTTATGAAATTTGGGGACCTACCTGCACCAGATGGAAACGGCTTCATGTTCCGTCAGGGCATAATGCTGGATCACCTGCGAGGTGATCAATAAGCGAACGCACTCTGGTTGTGAGGTGCCGGTTTTGCGGAAAGAGTGCGGCAACAACATACGGTGTGACCCGGTATTCGGCAAAAAGCTCCACCAGCTGGCCAGATTGCAGAGCGTCCGCGACCGTATAAGCCGGGCATCGCGCGATTGCTGCACCCGCTGCGGCGATGCGGGCCGATCCTGCCGGAGCACTCATTCTAAAGCGCCCGTTCACTTGAACCGCCTCTTCTTGGCCATCAATGTCAAATTTCCAGATTGTCGGCTCTGTCATGTTGCCGTCGAGAATGCATTCGTGGGTGGCTAGAGTGCGTGGATGGGTCGGTTTACCTGCTCTCTCCAAATAGTCGGGTGAGGCACATACGACCAAGGGCATCCGACCAAGCTGCCGCACCTTAAGCGAACTATCACGCATCGGACCAATTCTGACGGCAAGGTCGATCCCTTCCTCTATTATGGACACCCTGCGATCCGAGAACTGTAGATCTAGTTCGACATTCGGGTGTTTTGCAGCAAATCGAGCGAGAGAGGGAGCGAGGCGCAATGTGCCAAAACCTGTGGGAGCGGAGATATGGATCGTGCCACGTAGCGACGCTTGTTCGTTTCTGACCCGTTCTTCAAGCTCATCAAACGCGTCGAGGAGCGGTGCGCACAACGCCAAGTAGGTCGCACCTGCATCTGTTAATGCCACGCTGCGTGTCGTGCGGTTTAGCAATTGAACACCGAGCGCGTTTTCCAAATCGGCTACATATTTGCTGACTAGACGCGCGGAGCGCCCCATCCGCTGCGCTGCGATGGTGAAAGAAGCGTTTTTTGCGACCAGCGCAAATGCGCGCATGCGATCAATCTTGTCCATGTCATTGCGCCCCCTCAGGGCTTAAAGTTACACCAAAAATGGCGATTATCTCACAATTATGCAACGGGTATTACCGTCTTAGAAGGTTCAAAATGACTGGAGACTCAGATGCCAAACGCCGTTCGTATTCACCATTTCGCCAAATCAGGTCACGCGCATCGTGCCTTGGTGTTCGCAAAACTTGCAGGGATCGCGCATGAAACCATTCCCGTTGATCTGGCAGCTGGTGCGCATAAGTCGCCTGAGTTTTTGGCGATGAACCCGAATGGGCAGGTTCCTGTTCTCGAAGATGGCGATGTAATTGTGCCAGATTCAAATGCGATCCTTGTCTACCTTGCGCGGGCTTATGCGCCTGACTGGATACCTAGCACTCCAATTGGTGAGGCTAAGGTTCAGCGTTGGCTCACACTCGCAGCTGGTGAAATTGCGTTTGGTTCATGCGCCGCGCGATTGATCACTGTTTTTGGAGCACCTTTGAACGCAGATTTCGCAGCCGCAACCGCCGAGAAGGCGATGCAGAAACTGGAACATGGACTTGAGGGCCGAGAATGGCTTGTTGGTGACCGCCCGACGATCGCGGATGTGGCGACATATTCGTATACAGCGCATGCGCCCGAGGGGAACGTTTCGCTCGACCCATATCCAAACGTACGAGCGTGGATATCCCGTTTCGAAGCTTTGCCTGGGTTTGAAGCAATGCCAGCTACCGCAGCTGGACTTTTAGCAGAGGCAGAGGCAGCGACATGACCGCAGAAGCGCCACGCTATCCGTTACCACCTTTCACAACGGAGTCGGCAATCGAAAAGGTCCGCCTTGCCGAAGACGGTTGGAACAGTCGTGATCCGGCGAAAGTCGCACTCGCTTACACGCAGGATAGCAATTGGCGCAATCGAGCGGAATTCCCGCGGGGTCGCACTCAGATCGAAGAATTCCTGTCGCGAAAGTGGGCCAAGGAACTGGACTATCGGTTGATCAAAGAGTTGTGGATCCATGACGGCAATCGCATCGCCGTGCGATACGCCTATGAGTACCACGATGACAGCGGCAACTGGTTCCGGGCCTACGGCAACGAGAACTGGGAGTTTGACGAAAGTGGCTACATGGAACGGCGGTTCGCCAGCATCAACGAACATCCGATCGCAGAGACGGACCGCAAGTTCCGCTGGCCTTTGGGGCGCCGCCCCGATGATCATCCAAGTCTAAGCGACTTGGGCCTCTAATCAAACTTTCAAGGGCATCAAATGCCCCTGAAAATTAAATCCAATGAAATCCGCGTGAAGGTCAGACAATGGCGCAGAAACATCAGTCGCACAAAGGGGAATTGCTGCTGCAAGAGCGGCGCAAAACACCCAAAGAGCTCATCGATGCCATTCCGCAATTCATCGATAGCAATATGCCGCAGCAGCACGCGGATTTCTTTGCTGGTCTGTCTTACTTGCCCTTGGCAACGCTCGACCAACAGGGGCGCCCATGGGTCAGTATTTTGGTCACAACCTCGGATGACGATCCTTCTGTCGGGATCAAGGTGTTGGGCGGCAACACAACGGATGTGGTTGCCGAGACCAACCCCTATGATCCATTTGCGCGCGCATTGCAGCAGGACTTGGCGTCTGCCGAAGAAGCGCGGCTTTTTGCTGGCGTTGGGGTCGATTTCAGCAACCGGCGGCGTAACAAAATCGCCGGGACAATCGGCGAGTCCATCGTCGAAAATACTGGAAAGGTGCGGCTTCGGCTTCATTCCGACCAGCATCTTGGGAATTGTCCGAAATACATCACTGAGCGCAGATTGGCGCACTTTCAGCGCGCGGCCGAACTGTCTTATGACAGCTTTGACACGATTACATCTGCCTTGCCCGCCAGCGCTAAAGCCTTGGTTGATCGCGCAAGCACGGTCTTTCTGGCGACAAGGCACATTGCTGAGAGCGATGCTTCGGACACTCTAACCGATATGGGTGTTAACCATCGCGGCGGTGCGCCGAGCTTTACCCGCATCTATGAAGAAGTCGAAGGTGATCAAGTAACAACTTATCTGGTTTTGCCTGACCATTCCGGCAATCGTTTTTACCAGTCTTTGGGTAACATCGAGACAAACCCTCAGGTCGGTCTCGTGTTTCCAGATTTCATCACGGGCCACGTCCTGTATGTCACTGGGGAGGCAGAAAATCTGTTCGCTGAGAAGGCAGAAACGCTTATGCCACGGGTGAGCCTGCTGACACGTATCAAAGTAACAGGGGCGGTCTTTGTCGCGGATGGGCTTAACCTAAAACTTACGTCTGAAGAGCAGTTTTCACCCTACAATCCGCCGGTAAAGCTCTTGCGGCAAGAATTAGAACAGATGGGGCATTCTGCGATGCCCTATGACGACGCTGCCGCGATCTCGGCTACGCTTGTCTCTACACAAGTTTTGTCCGACAATATTAAGACATTCACTTTTAAACTCTCATCGCCAGTCAATGCCCCTTTGCCCGGTGGGTTTGGTGTATTTGATTTCTCAGGCATTTTGGACGTCGGCTACAGCCATATGAACGAGGCGAACCCCCAGTTGGTGAACGAAGATTATATCCGAACTTGGACGCTTTCCAGCGCGCCAAGGTATGATCCGAAATTCAATACGTTCCGTGGGACCGATCATGTCAACGTCACCGTCAAACGCAAACCGGGCGGATTGGCGTCAAATGTCCTGCACGACAATGCGGACAAGCATATCGACAGGAATCTTCCGGTCGTCTTCAAGGGGGCTGGTGCAGGGTTTAGTTGTTTTGCAGAGGGGCACGACGGCACACCCCCTAGTGTCCCGCCAAAGATGCTTTGGATCGCGGGCGGAGTGGGCATTACGCCTTTCATGTCAATGTGGGACGGCATTCAGCAAGTGGCAAAGGCAAACCCAGATCAGACTTCTACTGACATCGTGCTTATGTTTACCGGGCGTGATGACGATATCGGCGTCTTGAACCACTTTGCGTCGCGACATGGCTCGCTACCGGATCAAGTGAAGCTCAGCATAGTTGCCTTTCAAAGCGTGAGCAGTCACCCATCTGCGGCACGATCCGTTCGGGACGGTCTGCGCGAAACGCTCTCCGACAACTTGCGGAATCTCGAAGAGCGACGCATGAAGATTAATGATTTCCGGACCGTCGCGGACCTGAGTGAGCGTGAAGTGTTCATGTGCGGACCTGCCGCTTTGATGAATTGGAGCGAAGAACTCCTCACCGAATTGAACGTTGACGAGTCGAGACGTCATCGAGAGACATTTACCTTCTGATTTCGTCATCCGTTCAGAAGTGGACATTGGTACCAGTAGCAGCATCGGTGAGTTTGGGCTCTTTAGTTGATTCCGCTGCGCCTTGATGGAACGGCCGCTGTTGATCTGAGGTAGTAACGCTTGGGCCTTGGTGGCACCTACGGGGACCCTTCGTTGCCGAGCTCAGGAACTTAGACGTTCGCTTTAATATTGTTTGCAAAGCGCGGTCGGGTGAAAATGAAGTTTTTCAGTTCGATATTGTCTAAGCCTACGCTAAAGATCGGGACAAGCGTGTTGGAGGTTTCAACCAGAATAAGCGTATTCTGATCCGACATCGGGGGAAGAAGATCTTTATATAGACCGATATCGTCGTCCGTTAACTTTTCAACATACTCGCCGCGAATTGCAGACCAGTTCACCGAATGATTGTCGTTGGCTGCATCGTAAAGAACTAACGAAATTCGAATTTTCAAATCCGTATCATTTGCCACCATTAATTTGAACATTTCCACCATCGAGTCAATGTATTCGCTATTGATCTCCCGAGTTTCTCGAGAAACTAGGTCACCGATCGTATGTGCTGCTTTGGTGTTCGAGGCATCCTGCCTATAAGCGTCGAAAAATGTATAACCCGCCATGATCGCCCAAAAGAGGATTGGGATGACAAGAGCGGCTTCGACGGAAATCGAGCCGTTTTCCCGGCCGAGGAATCGTTTTGAACAGTGTATCGGAAGTCGGTTAATCCTCATACTAGTTAGGCTCCTGTACGAAAACGGTTGTAGCGGTCAAAGCGTATTGACCTTCTTCGTTAACTATTGCCTTGCCCATAGCGGATGTCGGGAACATGGGATTGATCTTGGCGCAGGCCCGAAGAACCATCAACTCGTTCTCAAGGCCGTTTTGAAAAGTCCGCACAGGGCGCACTTCGTCGGACAAGTCAGTGCAGTCAGGGATGGTCGGTACTGTTATGGACGCAAATGGATCTTGACGGATCATTTCTAGACGCAAGCTGTTTTCACAATTGCTGATATAACCGGCTCGGTTGCAGATAACCGCCTTAATATCGTCATGCTGTGGGTTAATGCCGGTGTTCAGCCTAATGTCGCGAACGGTCATGTCGACAGCCCGCTCCAGTTGCGCGTGTTTCAGTGTTACTAAGCCAAGCTCCAATCCCGAAAGAACCAGGAAAAACACGGCAGGGAATATGATAACAAACTCGACAGTCACATTGCCGTCTTCCTTGCGGCGAAGCTCAGTTAGAGCGGAGAACATCCGGCGCATCATTGTGTCAACCTCAACATACGAACCGAGGACGCGATTGAAGTAAAGGCATCTGTGAGGTCAGGCGCCGATGCATCATAGTAATGACTGGCAGAGCTTGCGCAGCCTTGCAGTACCTTTTGACCGTTCGCAGGGGCATTGACGCTGACACTAAAGACAATCACGCCTTCATCTTTGGCTGCCTTGCATACGTGCTTGGTGCGCGCATCCTTGGCTACTGCATTTTTCTTGCTGAACGCGCTGCTTTCCCACTGCCCATAGGCACTTGGCGACTGGGTGAAAATATTGTTTTCGATGTATTCCAAGGACACAAGGTTCAGCAGCTCAACGTAGGACAACTGTACCGACTTGCCGGGCTCGTCTTCTTTAACGCATGAAGTTTTGCTGCCTTTGGTCGTGCAACGTGAGTCCCCGTTGCCGTAAGGGTGATCCTGCCAGCTGTTATCATGAGGCCACCAATACATAGGGGTGCCATTTGATTGGAAGACTGAGAAACGATCGGCTTCCTCATTGTACCACAAATCCGACAAGGTAGTACGCATCGAGGGGTTGAGCATGTGCTGATCGGTATTGTCCCCGTCGGACACCAGGATCAGAACTTTTAGAACGTTACTATTGTAATCCATTGGGCGGTATTTGAATGCTTCCGGGACGATACCATCACCATCTGCGGATACAGGAGTGGCCAGACCATTGATGACTGGGCGTGTGCTCGGATCCAGTAAAATAAGGCCCCAATTTGCACCGTTGTCCAGGCCAGAATCTTCGTCTGCCACTGGGTTGCTAAGCTTGGTCAAGCCATCGACATAGTCATGAAGCACTGTTTCATTGTTTTGGAATGGCAGGATCGCTGATCCAGGGCGGATTGGGCAAACGGGATTTTGAATCGGCTCTTTTGTCTCGGTGTAAGGGTCGAAATGAGCCGTTTGCTCCAGCACTCTGGTCAGAGAAAGATCAGGCTTGCTAAATTCATTGTCGGTAAAGTTGACGCAATGCGAGTGGCCATGAAAACGGTCGACATTGTAGTATTTCAGCAAATCTGCGCCAGCGTTAACCTGGCTGGAATACGGAATCAGGGAAAACGAAACTTCGTTGCTCCAATGCCCGTTTTTCTTTCCTATCTTTGTGATGATGTTTTTCGTTGCATTTTTTAATTGAAACAAGTCGATCGAGGTCGAAACGTCCAATACGATTGAGATTTCGGCAGCACCGACGCTTTCCTCGGCAGTGCTCGTTGCGGGTGCGATCAATGTATCAACACCAGAGAGGTGCATGAATTGGGTCTGTATCTCAGATTGGGCTGTCGCCGACACCTCTCGATAACCAGTGTCGTTGACTACATTGATATTGGTCAGATTTTCCAGAAGGCCCGCCTTTTCTAGGTACGAACGAACGACAGATTCTGGTTCCGCCTTTTGATCAAGATCCGCCGCAGCCAAAACAGACCGATCCAGCGTGTACTGCAAATTTGCACGTTCGCTCTCGTAGCGCATGAAATCGATACCAATTCCCACAAAGGCGACAATAGCCACAAACATTAATAGGGCGAATATAGTAAGCGCGCCATCCTCGTCGCTGGCAAGACGTCGAGCACCTTTCCACACACCGAATGCAGGAGAAACGCTAGAGCTTGTTGATTTTACAAATTTCGTAGGCATTTATAACCTCCTTTATCGGCGAAAAAGCTGCCATAAGTTCATTTCTATTAGGGGAAAGCTCGCAATTGCAGGTATTGCAATTACGGAAACATTTACTAGGGCATTGATTCAAAAGCCTTCTAAGCCTTTGGAATTAGGTTTATTTTTAAACTGAGAGCAACTCTATAAACTCTGTGATTTGAATATGTCAAAAATGCGGCGGCCTACTGGCCATTTGGAGGGATTATCTTTTATGGAATAAAAACGATTCATTAATGTCTGGTTAATATAGAGGCTTCAAAAATGGGGCTGCCTTCTTGAAAACGGCCATTCATCCCATCTGGCAGAGCACTCTGCAGCGCTGCGGTCAGCACCAAGGGCAACGCGCAGATGGTAGACTATGCAAACAAACATAGAAACACGCCTGCCTCCAAGCTGGTGATGGCATCCAGCAAGGCGCAAGAACAAGGGCCTCAGGACGCGATGAAGGCCGCGATTCGAGCCGCATTTGTGGCCAACCCATGAAAAAGCCGACCTTCGCTGCGCTATGTCGAATGAGCAGGTCGGGCTCGCAGCGGACGTTCAGTAATTTCAGCCCGATGTCTGCCTTGCGGACATTTCTGCCGTTTGCTGCGGCGCAGAGCTCCGGAACCAATTGAATGATTGCTCAGCAGGCGGAGTGGACGAACAGAACTATCTTTCGCTGTCTCGTCTGATAGCGCGGACCCTCATTGTCTATCTCAGGGCAAAAGCCTTCATCTACCACGGGATCGATATATAGCTTTCGGCAGACGCTCTATTTAGAAAAAAGGCCATTAGAAGAAAATACAACAATATTGGGGCAGCAAATATAGCCCTTCTTATCGTAGATTTTAGGGAGCTATTCTTGTCCGGGCCAAATGTTTCGGCCTCGGCGTCGTTTAAAGGCGGGAATATCTCCCTTTTGTTTTGCTTAACCATAGTCAACTCGTAAAAATAAACTATTTGCTATTTTTCAGACCTCACATTAACCGAGTGTTAACGCACCTATTATTTCCGATTTAGCGGTTTTTTTTGATCGCTGCTGGAAACAGAAAATTGAAAACTACTGCTATTGTTAACAGTTTTATTTTCCCAAGTGATTCTTTTGGAAATAAAGGCCAAGTTGTTAATATTCCATTAAAGATAGCGACTCCTGAAAGTCGAATAGCTGCCTCATTCTGGCCGTGTTTGAGCAACATTTTTAAGGATGGCATTCGTTCGCCGCCGCTGACCAGTATTTCTCTAAACGAAAAGGATTTCTACCGTGTTGAACTTCCTTAAAGTGAGCGTCTCCGCAATCGTACTGTCTACATTTGTAGTCGCGCCAGTCGTGACCGTTCTCGCTACCGATTACGCATACGCAAAAAATGGTAACGGCAAAGGTGGAGGTAACGGCGGCGGAAAAGGGGATAATGGAGGTGGCAACGGTGGCGGAAAGGGCGGCAACAACGGTGAAAAAGGTGCCAAAAGGGGATGGGGTTCCGACAAAACGCTGAACGGGGCAAATACGAAGTCTGCCAGCAAAAGTCGTAAGTCAAAGAGCGGCAGTCGTTTGGGTCGGGCTGTGAAGGAAGACTTTCAGGCCTTGGGCCGTAACCTGAAGCAAAACGGTGTCAAAGGTCTATTCAAAGGGAACAAGGCACGGACCACCACAACACGAACAAGTAAAGCGAGTGTCGCGCAATCCCCGAGACCACCAAGCAGAAAAGCAAAACTCCTTGATGATGGCACGCTTGCCCCGCGTAACCTCGGCAAACTGAATGGTGCCATTAACTCCAGTGTAAATGCAAAACTCGCGCATATCGCGAACGGACAGTATGCGAAAGGTACAGGGCCGGTGAGCCTGGCCGCTGGCCTTGCCGTAGCCGACGCAAATTTCAATCATGTCATGGGTGAAGATTACGACTTGAGCCCTGAAGAAGTGAAGGAAATTGCTGCGGCGTATGATTATTTGGACACGGCTCCAATGACGCTGGAGGAAGCTGAACAGGTTCTTGCCGATGAGGCGTCCACTCCCGGTACGATTGCGCCTGAAGATTTGGAAACCGCACAAGCGGTGAAAGATGCGCACGACGTAACAACAGATGAGGACGGAAATACGATAGCGCAACCGACGGACGATCAGTTGGCGGCTGCGGAGGCGGTGCATGACGCGGAGGCCAGTTTGTTGGGACATTACAAAGGCGATTTTTCTGAGGACAAAATCGTCGCGGAGGAACAGCAAGACCGCGTCCTCGGCGCGGTCCGTGACTCCAATCCCGATGAAGAATCGGTAAAATCCACACTTGGCATTTCGGATGACGGAAGCGTTTATGCCGACGGCCAGGAGGACGATGATGTTGATGGAGAACCGGAGGAAGTAGATCAAACCCCGGGTGGAGAGGCGGAAGACGAATTTGCAAGTAACGGCTGAACGTAAAGTTAGAGGCCCGAAGGCAAAGATTTAGACGCTATTTCGACAGTACCGGTCTCCCGTTGGATTGAAACTGATCCACTAGTTGGATGGCACTATCACCTCTTTGGGGGTCACCAAAACAAACCTTACGCGGGACTAACATGTCTGCTTTGGGCTCGGAGCAGACGTTCGCTACGAAGCGCGTCAATAACCGCTATGCGGACAAATTTGCCGTTGGCTCAATCGTTTCTGAGGACCGATCTCAGCCCAAACCCGACATTCAAAACAAGCCTTTGCAATTCTGGCTTTGCGAACTTTGCTGTCCCTCATCAAACGAACCAAAAGAGTTTTGTGCTACGATTGCAGAGAGACGAAAGCTGTAAGGAGAAGAAGTCATGGATGGCAAGGTTTGCGTCATCATCGGTTTTGGCCCTGGATTGGGCGCCGCATACGCTGAGATTTTCAAGCATGCCGGTTACTCTCTCGCACTGCTGAGCCGTTCGGGCGCCACATTCGGTGACGAGGGTTCAACTGATACGTCAGTTCGATTCTACAGATGCGACGCCGGAGACCCGGATAACTTGAAAAAAGCGCTTACCGCAGTCCAGAGCGATCTAGGGGAAATTGATGTCGTTATTTACAACGCAGACCTCGCACAGTTTGGAACGCTTGAAGACGTTTCGGAGATCGAGTTCGAGCAGAGCTGGCGCGTAGGGGCTCTTGGTCTTTTTGCCACCGCAAAGCTTCTAGGACCTCAGATGTCCGAACGTGGTTCCGGGGTGATCATCGTTTCGGGCGCGACCGCTGCACTTCGTGGGAACGTTTGGACGACGGTATTTGCTCCTTCAAAGTCTGCCCAACGTACGCTGGCAAATGCACTGGCCAAGCAGCTCGGCCCGCGGGGCATACATGTGGCGTATCTCGTTATCGACGGTGTGATCGACACCGAGGACACACGGACGAACTTTGCTCCAGATGAACCCGACGACTTCTTTATCAAGCCAGAGCGGATTGCGGAGACGGCTCTGATGTTGGCCCGACAAGACAAGTCGGCTTGGACGTTCGAGCTCGACATTCGACCCTTCGGAGAAAAGTGGTAGCTCTCTGACAACCCGAAGTTGACATCGAAATTGCTCAAACTAACGGTCTCTCACCAGTGAACAGCCTGGTCCAATATAGATCACCGATTTCCACATCTCTTCCGTCACTTTGCAGTTGTCGGTTCCTCTTCCTTGGTCATCTGTTCGGCTAAGTTTTCCGAGCGCTAGTCTCTTCAAAAAGATCGGCTTTTCACGGTCAAAAAATAATCTCCAAACTGCGTTCATCATCGCTAACACCTCCAGCGAACTTCGTGCCTTTGAAGACTGCACGACATTTTTCGTTTTGCGTGAGTGGCGGAACGGCTAATAAGGGGGCAAATTCACCACTTTGGGAATTTTGCCGATGCCATATTCGGTTCAAATCGTTGCCACCCCAGAAACCAGCGCCTCCAGCGTGTTTGGCCTGTACGACACTTTGGTGGCCGCTGGGCGGGACTGGGAACATTTGGTGAGCGGCGAGGAGCCTATGCCGGTGTTTGACGTCAGTCTCGTTGGCCCGAACATTGAAGGGTTTCGTTGCGGAAGTGGCATATGGATCGTGCCAGACCAGACATTTAAGAACGCAGACGACGCTGATATTATTGTCGTACCTGGACTGACACTTTCACCGCACGACCGGCTCGACCCCGAACTACATCCTTGTTTAGCGTGGCTTGCTAAGCGCGACTTGGCCAAGACGCGTATCGTGTCAGCCTGTACAGGGGCGGTCTATTTGGCGGAAATAGGTATTTTGGATGGGTTTGAAGCGACCACACATTGGGCTTGGGAAGGCCTTTTTCGAAGGCTCTATCCGAATGTGCGGCTCCGCATCGACCGCGGCCTTTGCTTTGCCGATGCGTCCCGCGGACCCGTTACGTCGGGTGGGACAACCGGGTGGCAGGAACTCGCAACGTTCCTGATCGCGCATTACGGCGGCACGCAAAAGGCGGTGCGGGCAGCAAAAGTCTGGCTTATGGCCAACCGCGGAGAACTTCAGTCACCATTCAGTTCAATGATCACTACGGCACCTCATGCTGACGCCATAATCTCACAGGCTCAACTATGGATTTCCGACAATTACTCCGTCGATAACCCAGTCGCAGAAATGGCTAAACGTTCCGGGTTGTCGCCAACTACGTTTGCACGACGCTTTCGCAAAGCAACGAGTAAGTCACCGCAAGATTACGTTTTGGCGCTGCGAATTGAAGAAGCCCGCCAGTTGCTTGAAACTACCGACTGCTCCGTGGTGGAGGTCGGAGAAGCAGTCGGATATGCCGATACGCCTTCGTTTAGGAGGTTGTTCAAACGAAAGACAGGACTGACTCCTGTCGAACACCGCACAATGTTCGGCCTGTCTCGGTTCTCAAACTACTCCTGATGGACGGTGTTTAAGATTGGCAATCCTATTGATCGCTTAGGGCTCGGTGTCGCTTTTCACGGCCTTACACATAAGTGACTGCTCGCTGCCCGAAGCGGGCATTCTCAACTAGGCTTTGCATTCTCTTAGATGCGGACAAAGCTGTCGTTCTTCGAATCTCTAAAGACGAAATAGCAAATGCGTGATAGCTCCAGATTATGGCAACGACATCTGCGCGAAATCGACCGTCCATCCCTTACGCATTTGCAGTTTTTGGTGTTCTTTTTGCTTCAATCTGTTTCGGACTAGTTCCCTATTTCAGCCGCAGCCTGACCGAACAGGGCGTCGCACCCTATGCAGTCGCATTCTACCGCTACATTGTTGCGGCGATTCTTCTGCTTCCTGTTCTCATTTTGCACCGAAAAGAATGGCGAGAGATCACTTGGGGCCTTTCAGCTGGAGCCGTGATGGGGCTTGGGTGGATCGGGTATGTAACGGCGCTGGAGAAGTTGCCCGCATCGACAGTGGGTGTGCTTTACATGACCTATCCAGTATTCACTCTGGTCATTGCCTGGGCCGTGTTCGCTGATGCACCAACGAGGCGCGCATTGTTGGCCGCTGGTCTGATTGTGGTGGCAGCCGTCATTGCTGGCTCGCCCGCATCAGTGCCTGCGGAGCATCTACCAACTCTGCTGCTATCCCTTGCTGCCCCATTTGGGTTTGGCTTCGGAATCTGCGTGCTCGTACACAGGTTGTCACGGATTGCGCCGTTGGCACGCATCGCGTCAGTCTCTCTGGGGTCTGTACTGGGTCTTGCGCCGCTCATCCTTGGCGCTGAAGTTGGAGAGTTGCTCCCAGGGGAACAATCCGATTGGCTTCTCATTGTTGGTATTGGACTTGTCACCGCGTTCGTGCCCCAACTTATCTACACGATCTGCTCGCCTGTAATTGGGGCTTCCCAAACTGCGGTGGTCGGAAGCATAGAGTTACCCACGATGTTTGCTGTTGGATTTCTAGCCTTTGGCGAAACCATTACTTTACCTCAAGCCTTGGCATGTGCGTTAGTCCTGGGTGCAATCGCGATCACTAGAAGCCGCAAGACACGCACAGTATCTGCCGTTCTCGCGAAATCGCCGAAGCAGTAGTACCGGGCTCAGATTTACCATTTTTTACAGTCAGTTTGATAGACTGGTGGCAGCCCAATCCGGACCTTCGCAACTAGACTTTGCAGTTTCGTGCGCAAAGAAAAGGCCATTTGCTACTTCATTCTGAACGGCATTCAAACGCGAATCGCTGCCGCCCTGTGATAGGGCGGCCGCTCCCGTATCGTTTGTGACGGATCGGAGAGTTTATCCGCGGCTCAGGATTTCCTCACCAAGGATCTGCATGATTTTCTGGCCGGTCTCGCTAGCCCAATTGACCGCAAGCTCTGCCAGCAGCGCGCTGGTTGTGGTGAGGTCAACACCGCCGCGCTCCATCTTCCGGAACGCCATCTCATCCGTCAGCGCAGTCGGGGAACCGGAGGCATCGACCACAGCGGTCACAGCAAAGCCTTCGTCGGCGGCGCTGATTGCGGGCGGGGCAAGGCACACGTCGGTGGTGATGCCTGCCATGATGAAATGCTTGCGTCCGGTGTTGCGGCAGGCATCTGCAAAGGCGCTGTCATCCCAGCAGTTCACTACGCCGGGGCGTTTGATACGCGCGGCGAAGGCATCTGGCGCGATCTCTTCCAGTGTGGGCATCAGCGGCCCCTGCATGTTGTCTTCCATGCTGGAGGTCAACACCAGCGGCATGCCAAGCTCGGTCGCCGTCCGCGCGAGGGCGCGGGTGTTAGCTTCGATCAGATCGCGGTCAACGGATTTTGCCCAATTCATTGTGCCGACCTGATGGTCGATCAGAACGATGGCTGCGTTGTCGGGGGTCGTTTTCGGGGAGGTCATGTTGATGTCCTTTTCTGGTTAAGAGATTTCGGAAGCAGGCAGATCGAAGATCAGGAGTTCGGCTTCGGCTGAGACCGTAATCTCCAGGTTTCCGGAGCGGAGCAGTCCCAGCCCATCTCCTTTGCCAAGGGGGAGGCCAGTAACAGTTGCCTCGCCTTCGATCATAAAGATGTAGAGGCTGCGATCAGGGCTGTGCGGATTGAAACTCAGCACGCCGTGGCGGTCCATTTTGCCGTAACTGAGACGCACTTCCTGCTGTACAACAAGGGAGCCTTCGGCACCGTCGGGCGACAGCACCAGCTGGAACCGATTGGTGTGGTCCGCGGTTTCCAGCTCTTTGCTGGAATAAGCCGGCGCCAACCCTTCGAATTGCGGCTCGAACCAGATTTGCAGAGCTCGCATCGGCATTGTCCGCGAGTTGTTCACTTCGTTGTGGAGGATACCGGTGCCAGCGGAGATCACCTGAAGGCCCTTCGCTTTTACAGTGCCGTTGTGAACGGGCACCACCGGATCGATATGCGACACCTCTCCGTCTACCATGAAGGTAACCACCTCGACATCCTGATGCGGATGCAGGCCAAATCCCTTGGCGCCGGGGGACAGCGTGCCGTCATCGATTGTGATCAGCGGGCCGAACCTGCGCCGCCCTGCTTCCAGATGCGGCTTAAACGACATATACGCTTGCATGAAGCCGAAGTCCTTGAACTCTCGTGTCGCGGCGGGGTGGTAGACCGTATCTGTCTGCATTTCTCATATCCTGGCCTGTTCGCTGGGACAGAATTTAGGGACTCCATTCGTTCTGGAAAATGATCCCTTTGTTAACTACTGTTCGTAATTATGAACGATAGATTCTATTCCTGCGCCAAGGCCCTGGTGGCTACTGTTCGTGCTGGCTCGATGAGTGCAGCAGCGGCGGAGCTGAACACCACGAAATCCTCGATCAGTCAGAAGCTTGCGCTGTTCGAAGCTGAATTGGGGCTGGTATTGCTGGACCGGTCAGGTCGGGCGGTGACCCCGACCTCAGCCGGGCGCAGAATATTCGAGATCTGCACGGGGCCTGTTGACGCAGCGCTTGAGGCAGAGGCAGAGCTTGGCTTCGCCAGAGGCGGGAAGATTGCTGGTCGAGTGTCGGTCTCGGGCCCCAATAGCCTGCTTGGCACCGTATTTGTCCCGCTCCTGACTGGGCTTCAATCCCGCTATCCAAATGTCGAACTTGAGCTTCATGCAGACGATTCCAGGTCGGATTTTGCGACAGAAGACATCGATCTGGCATTCAGGACCGGCCCCGCCGATAAAGGACGGTTCATCTCGGCAGCCTTACCGCCAGCGCAGCGGGCACCTTACGCGAGCCCGCTGCTATTGGAGCGGATGAGAACCGTCAACCAGCCTGCTGATTTACTCTCGGTGTCATGCGTTTTGCGCACACAAGAATCAGGCAAATGGCTATTCAAGAACGAAGCAGGTCAAAGTGAGGCCGTTGCGCCGCCCGTCGGCTTGCGAGTCAATACGATGGAGCTCGCAATTACAGCAGTTTTAACGGGGCATGCAGTTGCCATGCTGCCCACATTGCTGGCGCAACAGGATGAACGCGCTGGCAACCTCGTGCGCCTTCTTCCTGAATGGTCTACCGAACCAGTTCCCCTGAATTTACTTTGCCGCCTTGAACGCTTGGCCGCTCCGCAGGTCGCTGCGGTTCGGCAATACGTTATAGAGGCACTAAAATCCGCACATCTGTTGTAGCCAGTCAATCTCGACTGAGCTGTATGACGGTACGTGGAATCCACTCAGCTCAAATCAACAAGCCGCTAAAAATTTAATGGTGCGAGACCTCCTGGTTGACGTATTGATGTGCAACATCTTCCCCGAAGCGGTGGTTGAAGTAGGACAATCGGGAAGGAAGCAATAACCACTCCTATGCGGGCGAATTCGCTGTCCGCGCGCTCGTGCAGGAGCCGGCGGCCAAGTTCAAATTGCGGACATTAGCATTCGGGCCAAGTCGTCAGGCCTATCGATCATCACGTAGTGCCCGAATGGCACCGAAATCGCCGTCCACCCCGACTGATGTTGATATCGCTCGAAAAATGGTTGGCCAAGCCCTGGGACCCAGCCGGTGGCATAGATGTAGGTCCGCTTTGACAGCTCGGCTCCGCCGCTCACCAGTTGAATCGGTTGCTCAAGTGTCTTGATTGGTTGGGCGACATTTCGGCGGTCCACCCACGCACAGTCTGCTCCATTCACCGAAAAAGCCTCCGCTGGGCCCGGCGCGACTTTGCCATCGACGGCACTATCACGAAGCCCTGCCGCGATATCCGCAGGCAAAACATCCAAGGCCGCCTGCCCATCGTCCGGCACGAGCGCATCGAGGTACACAAGTGAGCGAATGTGGTCGGGCGCTTTATCCGCCACTCCGGTGACAACCATGCCGCCATAGCTATGACCGCACAAAACAATGTCAGAGAGTTCTTCGCACTTGATTACCCCTAGGACATCTTCGATATGCATGGCCAGATCGGTTTCGTCACTCACGAGGTGAGCACGTTCACCCAACCCTGTCAGTGTCGGGGTGAAAACGTCGTGGCTCTCCTTGCGCAGAAGGGCGGCTACGCGAGCCCAGCACCATCCCCCTTGCCACGCTCCATGGACCAATACAAATGTCGCCATAACCCGCCCAACTCCGCCGATACTGTAATGACATTAGATTCAACAGGGCCGCCTCGTCCACAGCATCGTTTGGACGTTCAGCGCCGATCCCTTGCATTTAGTCGCTACCACTCTGGACGGGCCGCAGAATGCATCTGACGACTGCGATCCATTTCTTTTTCGAATGCGCGAGCATCTGCAAAAGCACACTTCTGAAATGAGTTCAGAGGCACCATTATCCGCAATCCGTTCGATTGGCTAATCTCAGCCTGAAGCGGACATTGGATTTGAGGCGCACTTGTCGGGTCAGCGCAAAAAGCTGCCAGCTTGGATGACCGTCTTTTCCCTAGCGTAAATTTGTTGGTTGTTTTCCAATAGACTCAAGAAAAGTTGCACGCCAACAACGCCGCCATATTCTCGGAACTGAAATTCTCAGAGAAAGAGACTGAATACTTAACTGCGTTTATGAAGACGCTGTCCTGTACATAGTCGCCCGAGGTTCAAACTTATGGCTTCATTCCTGCAGATCAGGTCAGAAAAACAACCGCCATTCGCTGCAACTTACGTGAATATCTGCAGCATGTCCGAAGGGAACACAAAAATCCATCGAGATGGCCAAAACTCACTCCCCAAAAAAACAAAGAGTGAATGGCGTGACCTACATTCCAAGAAATAGCTTTTTAGGTTCCAAATGAATCTGCCCTTCAAAAAATTTTGTTCCAAGTACTTTCGAAAAGTTCGCACCCCGCCCGTCGTCTAAATTTTTTGTTTTCAATACAGTAAGGCGCTGTATCTTGAACGGAAAGGACCACCGTTGGGACGCGGGAGATTTCACAATGGAATTGATTACAGAACAACTGCGCGCCTTCCCGATCATGGCACTGTTTCTTTGTCTGGGTCTGGGATACGGCGTAGGGAAGTTTCGGGTCGGCAAGTTCGAACTGGGGGGCATCGCTGGCACGTTGTTGGTGGCGGTCTTCATTGGCCAGATCGGCGGTATCAACCTTAGCACCGATGTTCAGAATGTTTTCTTTTCCCTCTTTATATTTATGGTCGGCTATAATGGCGGGCCTCAATTTTTTGCGGCCTTGAACCGAACTGCGCTGACCAAGTTACTTGCCGCGTTTATGATGACCCTCTGGGGGTTGTTTTTTGTTATTGTTGTTGCCCGGTTGGCCGGCTTGGACAAAGGGTTGGCGGCTGGATTGGCCGCTGGTGGTCTGACACAGTCTGCAATCATCGGCACCGCTGGAAATGCCATCGATCTGCTTGGGCTGGCCGCAGATGAGGCAGAAAAGCTAAAAACCAACATCGCCGTAGGATACTCGGTTACTTATATCTTCGGCTCGATCGGCCCAATATTGGCAGTTAGTGTCATTCCAATCATCATGCGTGTCGACCTGCGGCAAGAAGCGATTAAGCTGGCTCAGAAACTCAGCGGCGGCGGTCGCAAACTAGAGGAAGGTGAGTTCCTTCCTATGAACCGGTTTGACGCCCGAGCCTATCAGGTAAATGCCGATGCAACCATTGCCGGAAAAACCGTCAAAGACATCGAAAGCGGTTATGATGGTGATCTAATCGTTGAACGGTTACTCCACGATGGCGCTCCTGTGGATCCGAATCCTGAAACAGTGGTCAATGCCGGAGACGTTGTGGTCGTCTCTGGCCTCGTAGCGACTTTGACCCAGTTCGAGCGTAGCGCCAGTGGTGAAATCGGAGAGTATCCTCCTGAACTGACGGTTGTAGAGGAACGTCGTAACGTAGTGGTCACCAACCGCAAACTGACTGGCAAAACGTTGGCAGAATTGAGCGAGGCTCTGACAGCGGATCAGAGGCGCGGTGTTCACATCTCAAAGATCACCCGCATGGGCCATGATGTCCCTGTCCTGCACAACACCGAGATACACGCAGGTGACGAGGTCAGTATTGTCGGTCACAAGGACGATCTGAATCGAGTTGCGAAAGTTGCGGGCTACGTTCCGCCTTCGGCCTCGGTAACCAATTTCATTGCATTGGGGATCGGCGTCGCCATCGGCTTTCTGATAGGAGAGATCAGTTTTGTCATCGCAGGAACCAAGGTGGCTTTGGGGTCCGGCCTCGGTTGCCTAGTTACAGGGTTGATCATCGGCTACATGCGCATCCGCCGACCCAAGATCGGCGGTATTAACCGTGGGGCCGCGAATTTCCTTCAGAGCTTTGGATTAGCTGTGTTTGTTGGTGTCGTTGGCCTCAATGCAGGCAAGCCCGCACTAGAGGCGATTCAGGAATACGGGATCACGCTGCTGCTGTTGGGTGTAGTGGTTACTTTGATGCCCATGATCGTGCAGTTCCCAATCAACTATTTCGCCCTGCGTATAAAAAACCCGATTGAGGCCTGTGCGGTTGTGACCGGATCACGCTCGGGCAATCCCGGTTTTGCGACACTATTGGAAAAGGCCGGAAACTCAACTCCCACACCAGCCTTCACCATGACCTATGCCGTGGCCAACATCTTCCTGACGCTCTGGGGACCGTTGGTTGTGGCTTTTGTTCCGTGAGTCAAATCGGAAATGGGCGCAACAACCGTGGTCCTAACTTGGAAGGGTGGGATCAGCGTGTGTGCCAATCATCACGCTGATCCTTTCCTCTTTGCTATTGCTAGATCTCAACCGTGCAAAGGCAGTCCTTTCGAGGCACGGTAGGCCTGCACGTAACCAGTGGCCACCGCGCGCACCGCTCTTCCGATCTGGCGGTAAGCGCTATCATCCAAATTGGCGAACGATACCCGCGCTGACCAGTTGGGCGCGTCAAAGCCCGATCCATTCAGCAAAACGATCCCGTGGTCCTGAGCCAGTTTGAAGGATATATCTAGCGGGTGGACATTCTCCTTAATCCATTCGACCACCTCTTCGCCCACGTATTTACGGAGCCAGAATTCGAAGTCGATGATACCGTAGTATTTGTCGAATAGCGGGTTATCTGGAACTTCGATGCCCATCCCTTCGACCAATTCGTCAAAGCGATGTTTCAGAATACCCCAGCAGAATTTCTGATAGGCCTTCTCTTCGTCAATAAGCTCGACCAGTGAAAACAAAGTCATCATCACCTGCTGCGGGAGTGATAGACCTGCGGTGTGGTTCAGCGCAACATCGCGGCTGTCGGCGACGATCCGGTCGATGAACTTGAACGAGGATGGATCAGGCGTCAACGTTTCGTACCGGGCGTTGACAACGGCTTTGGTTTCGTCCGGAGCCTCCGCAATCATCTTGTCGAAGATGTTGTTCTCGGCCACCAAAATCGCGCCCAAGCGCCAACCGGTGCAACCAAAATACTTGGAGTAGGAATAAACCCCGATGGTGTTCTCAGGCAGATGCCCCAAGATCGACTGAAAATTTGGAACGAAGGTCCCGTAAACATCGTCAGTCAAAATAATCAGGTCCGGGCGGCGGTTCTTTACGAACTCGACAAGCCGAGTCGTGACCTCGGGGCTGATAGCGACTGAAGACGGGTTGCCCGGGTTGACCAGAAATAGTGCTTTGACTTTCGGGTCGGACAAAAGTTCGAAATCATCGTCGTTCAGTTGAAATTGGTCCTCTTCTTTCGAAGATACATCCACTGTTTTCAGCCCATAGTCTTCAAGTACCGGCATTTCCAGATAGGGCGTGAAAATCGGTGTGCCCAACGCAATGGTGTCGCCGGCATTCAGCAACCGCTGGTTCTTGAGTGCCTTGAAGATATAACACATCGCAGCGGTTCCACCCTCAACTGCGTAGATATCGAACTTCGCATCCGGTCGGTGCCCCGCGCACATCGCCCACATAACGTATTCGTGGACAATCGCCTCGTTGTGCTCCATGCACCGGTCGGGCATCGGGTAGTGGTCGCCGACAATACCGTCGGTCAACTCGAGCACGAAATCATCCGGTGCAAAACCAAATTTTTCAATCGCAAAATCCACTACGGCTACCAAAGTTTCCGCACCTGGAGGGCCGTTTCTTTCGACCGATTTGGCACAATATGCTTTTAGCCGGTCATAACAGCCTGGCCCCTGCGGCATCCCAGCCAGACCGACCTGCGGCTCATTAAGATGGCGCTGTGCTTCTGTCATAGCGAACTGCCCTAAAAGGAAAAATGCCTCCCGCGCTTTAGTGGCGATCCAGTTAGGGTTCCCTCGACCGGCATTAAGGTATGGCAGAGCCATCTGCCGCGCCTCTTTTTGCGCCAACTTGATAAGTTCGTCTTTGATCTGGAAAGGACTTAGGTTTTCAAATTTTTGCAGGTTGAGCGATTCTGGCATGACATCAAATCCTTGCGTTAAAACAGATGCGTAGTTTAGCGGATCGCATGCAAGGCAATGTGTCAATTAAAACAACAATAATTGAAGGGAACGGCGTAAAACCGAGGACTACGAGTCTTCGTTACAGCCTTAGCTGTAACCATTTTGCAGGGCAGACAGAGTGATGGAAATTGCGCCGAGGCTTTGGGCTCGGAGCTGACGTCCCACGAAATTTTGCAAAGTTCGCTATCTGCGCATCGCCGACCTTAGTGTGCAGAAAAACATTTTTGAACTTTCGGCTTATGGTGGCCGCTGAACGAATATTCAGGAGTGGCCGATGTTCGGACGCAGCGGGTGGTTGGCTGACGAGGGCACAACCGCTCCATAATCACGACTTATGTTAGATCTCGATATCTCGGCCTTACATGTGTCGCGCGACCATGAACAAGCAATCGGGCAGAGTACATCAGTGATGCACTTTTCGGATGGTGCAGGCGAGCACCAAGCAGCCTCGGACAGCAGTGAAGCCAGATCACTCAGTTTCACCAAGTGTCACCGTGTGGTTTTACCCTCAAATTGTGCGCCATCGGTCTCAATCGCTTTGCTCTCAAAGTTAGACAGAAGCTTTCGGGACGTTTTACCTCTTGACCTTGCCAGTGGCGCAACGGGCATGTACTGGCTTTGGAAATCCGCAAGCTGCTGCGGTCTGACCAAGAAAGACTCCCCCCCGCCATGTGAAACTGTACGAGATCCGAGCAGGCCCAACTTACACCAGTGCGTCACAGCCTGAGCCTTCCAGCCCGTCAGTTTCGCAACATCATTGGCGGTCCAGTCTTTTGATAGCCACTGCGTCCCAAATTCGCGGTCGATATCGGAAACTAAAATATGAAGCTCTCCAAGTCGCATGTCTTTGTTCGCAACCACAGGCTTAATAGCGCCTGAGGAGATTTGTCGTAACACATGCATCAAAGCAACTCGATCTGTTGTGCGCCTCAGGTTGAGTTGATTGAACGGCATGGTTTCTCCAGCTTGAGCTTGAGTGCAGTTTCGAATGTTTGTTGTGAGATCTTTTAGGCATTCACTGTCAATGCAACCATCAACCAGTGGAGGACGTTATTCAGCGGTAACCTCGTTGATCAATTCTGACGCGCGAAGCAGGTCAAACTGCTTTCTGGTAACACCAAGGTAGCCTCCGGCCTGTGAGCTCACAGTCCGCGGACGAAGCTACCCTTCAGTTGCGGGAGATCAAGGAACGGTTCGAGCCCAATACAATCATGTTAGCGATGAAATAAATACATGGCTGGCCAATCCGCCAAAGTTTGTGGACTTCTCCAGATTCAACTTGCAGCCGTAAGCGTTCAACAAGTCGACTGTTATTGCCAAACCCAATCCAGTGCCGCTGACAGAAGTGTCCAGCCGCCCCCCGGAACGAAGCACCCCCTCACGTGCAACTTTCGGAATTCCAGGCCCATCATCCTCAATGCAAATTTCAATGCCGCCCTCAACACGTTTTGCAGTGAAGTGAGTTGTCGTTCGACACCACTTGAGCGCGTTGTCGAGGAGGTTTCCAATCACTTCTTCAACGTCCTGAGTGTCCATTCGGACCTGAAGCCCATTCTCGCAAACTGTTGTCAGTGATTTTCCTTCGCGCTCTGCCATCACCGAAAACAATCTGGATAGCCTGGCGACTGAATCCGAAAGATCGGTTCGCGAGTGCGTAAGTTCAGCTGTGTTTGACGCCCGCATGCGCGCAAGAGAACGCTTAAGCTGAGCATCAATCCTGTTCAGCGCCTCGTCGGCAGGTTCAGTGTCTGCCCCTTTATCCGACAAACTTGTCAATTCGTTTCGCAGTATTGCTGTAGGCGTTTTAAGCGCGTGCGCCAGGTCAGCTGCTTGCCGTCGGGAACCAGACACGATCTCGCGGTTTCTGTGCAGCAATTGATTGAGGTCCTCGACAAGTGGTGAAACCTCTTCTGGATAGTCTGCCGGTTTCAGATCGTCTCCCTGATCCCAGCGATGCGCCACATCTGCGCGCAGTTTCCTGAGGGGGCCAACAATTGCAGACATCAACAAAAGTGACCCCGCAACTCCGATCAGACCGACCAACCCAAAAACCGGCAGCAAATTGTTCTGCGCGGCCCTGCGTTCTCTGATCAGTTCAAGCCTGCTTTCAGCGACCGTCACGCCCCATTCGGTTCCGTCTTCGAACGTGATTTTTTGAAAGACACTGCGAACGGCCTCATTATCTGGGCCAGAAGTGTTCCAGGTGATTGCCTCTTCACTCGGATGTGCAGGTTCGGATATTGTTTCATCAAAGAGCGAAGCGGATGTAAATGTAGCCCCATTTCCATTCGTCACCTGCCAGTATCTGCCTGAAAAAGGCGTTCCATAGGCCGGGTCGAACATGAGATCACGCAGAGCCTCCGGGGCGTCCGTCGTTGCGCTCAGCCCGACAACGAGTTGTGTGTGCCTGTCGCGCAGCGTCTCATCGAACTGCTCCAGGACACGGGTATTGATGTACGAAAACACGACCAAGGTTCCAACGCCGACAGAGAGTGTGCCAGTGGCGAGGCCGCCAAGCAAAGCGCGTTGGCGAAGCGATAACATCAGGCGGAATCGATCATATAACCGCGCCCTCTGACCGTTGTAATAAGGTCGGAGCCCAGTTTTTTACGCAGCCGGGTTATGAAAACAGCAATAGTGTTCGAGTCACGGTCGCCGTCGTATTCGTAAATGTGCTCTGACAACTCGGTGCGCGACACCATGCGCCCGATATTGTGCGCAAGGTATGTCAGGACTGCGATCTCTTGCGCGGTCAAATCGACGGGAATTCCGTCAACACTAACCCGTCCGTTTCGTGTATCGAGGGAGACATCGCCCATTTCGATCACTGGATTCAACTGACCGCTCTGTCTGCGCAGGATTGCGCGGACACGTGCTGCAAGCTCGGGCATGTGAAACGGCTTGGTCATGTAGTCATCCGCGCCCGCGTCAAGACCATCCACGCGCTCGCTCCAACCATCGCGAGCCGTCAGGATCAATACAGGTGTCTTGACGCCTGCGCTGCGCCATTCGCGCAGGACAGAAATACCATCGCGTTCCGGCAACCCAATGTCGAGGATAATCATGTCGTAAGGTTCAGTCGCACCCATGTGCAAGGCGTCAGTTCCATTATTGGTCACATCTACCACGCGACCTTCTGCACTTAGAAGTTTCTTAATCTGCTCGCATAGCTGCGGCTCATCTTCGGCCAGAAGTACTCTCATATTCAAAAACTACAGTCACAACGGGTTTAGTTTAAGCACTATTTATTACCGTTGCCGTTACCATTGCCGTTTCCGCCCCCGTTACCACCGCCATTGCCGCCCCCGTTACCACCGCCATTGCCGCCCCCGTTACCGCCGCCGTTGCCATTGCCGTTCCCGCCAGAGTTGCCACCCCCATTACCACCGCCGTTGCCGTTACCGCCGCCATTACCGCCGCCGTTGCCGTTACCGCCGCCATTGCCGCCGCCGTTGCCGCCGCTGTTGCCGTTACCGCTGGCATTGCCATTGTTTCCGTTGTTTCCACGGCTCGCAGATGCGCCACGGTTACTGTTGGTATTGCGACTATTGTTGGCATTGGCGGGGTTCGAGCGGGCTGCATTCGAAATTTGACGACCAACACTGGATCGATTGGAAACGACCGTTCCTGTCTGGGCATTCACAATTACACTGACAATTTTTCCATCAGGCTTTTTGACCAGAATGCGATAGTATATCTGATCCGCCTGAAACGCACGCGCATCGACCGGGGTGCCGCCATAGGCTTTCTCGACACCTTTGATAACCCGATTTAACCGGATAGTTGCACCAGTCAGGGTCGCCTTGCGCAGTTCACCTTGCTTAAGCTCACGTGTCTGTGCTGCCGCTTCGCCAATGGGCAAAGCAACAAGCAAGCTTGCAACCACCAAGAACGCCTTCGCACGCATGAAAGTCCTCGTAATTCCCGGCTGGAGACTACGTCGTTCGACATGAACCGATGATGAACAAGCAGTTAGCCCTGCGTTCAAGCACGCTCAAGTTAAATGGCAACCAACTTTGAAGATTCTTACTTGAATCAAGACGATTGAACACAGCGAATTGGTTCGAGGAACTGATGCCCGCTGATTTCCACGTAGGAGGTTGATATGAAGACCACCAGTTTGGGACTGCTAAAAGCATCTACTCTGGCAATCGCGTTGCTGGGATCAGCAGCCATAGTCGCCACCGTTGCCGTGCCGGATGTTGCCTTTGCAAAGGAAGGTAAAGGCAAAGGAGGCGGAAAAGGTAATGGTGGAGGAAACGGCAAAGGCGGCGACAACGGAAACGGTGGAGGCAACGGCGGAGGAAAAGGTAACAGTGGTGGCAAAGGGAACTCTGCCAACGGAGACCGTGGTGACCACAGTGCCGCCGGCAACAAAGGCGGGAAAAAAGGTGCCGACAAAAGCCGCAATGGCCGAAGTGCTAAGGACTCTTCTGTCGGCAACTCGAAGTCAAAATCTTCACGCTCGGCTTCGGGCAAGGGCGGTCGATTTTCCTTGAAGGATATCTTTAGCGGCAAAGGTAAGTCGAAAACGGTCGCCACCTCCAAGAAAGGCTCGACCACTAGCGACAAACAAACGCCGAGCACGCGCAAGAAGCGTTCGAAAACTGTAATTGTCGAGGAATCCATTCGGCCAGCCGTCCGAACCAAGGGCAATAAGATGGCAGCACTTCTTGGTGCTCACCCTTCTGAGTTAGGAGCGCTAAACGCAGCCAATGCCAGCGCAACTGCATTAGCAAACGCAGCACCTAATTCCCGCGTAGGTCGAATTGCCAACTACCGAGATACCGTTCTGGCCGGAGAACCGCTGCGCGAGGAGCTTGCGGAACAATTGGAAGAACTCATCGGATTGGAACCTCCAGAGCGGACAATTCCGGAGATAGAAGAAGATCTGCGCACCGCACTGGATGATGTGCAGGAGAATCGAGAGAGGGTCGAAGGCCTTGAACAGGATCTCGAAGACGCCGGTGGAACTGACCCTGAGATCGAGGAACAGCTGGAAGAAGCGCGTGCGGATTTGGACAGTTCGGTCGATGAAGCGCAGGACCTGAACGATGAACGACAGGCTGCCGTCGAATACGAAGAAGCGACTGAACAAGTGCAGGAACTCGCTGATTTGGTTGAGGAACAGGAATTGGATGAGCGGGAAGCCTTGGAAGCCGCGGCCAACAAACCAGTCACAGATGCCGTTGAAGAAGAGGTTAAGACGCTGTTGGGCCTGTAAGGAAAGATCTCTGCCTCTTCCCGTCAATCAACTCGAAGTGCTGACCACTCACGCAAGCACTAAGCGCCGGGCCAGCCAAATGTTTCCCAAGGATGAGAAGCGGCTGGCCCGAAGTTCATTGAATTCACCAAAGGTTACGTCTTTTTTCCTGGGGCGTACAAAAAAGAAACCCCGCCCCAAACCGGAGCGGGATTCAGTTATCAATTCCAATATTTAGGACGAATATCGGGAATTGTTTGGGGGTCTGCTGAACTGCCTTCAAACGTTGTTTTGTGCCTCGAAAAGCCGCTTGTTTTTGACAATTTCAGTTAATGCATTTTCGATAGGAGGGAAGCGACCACTGCTCGATTTGGTCGTGGTTGACAAACGTGTTACGACAATTTTGTCGGAGGTTTGCATCACAGCTGTTGTGCTGGACTCTTCAATCACAAAGGCAGACTTGATCATGCGTTTCCCCTTGTCAGCGATCAAACGGTTTACCACTCGTTCGACCCAACATGAGCACTATGCCTCAGTTTGTTTGAACACTCTGAGAATACATTGTTCACGTTCCGTTAATGTTGTTCGCGAAATAAAGACAACGGAATAAGTGGGCGACTAGGTGGACGAACGGCATGCTGCCTTGGCACTTTAGTAGGGTCGTGCGATGACAATCTCAGAACATGGTTTCCGTTCGTGAACAATCTACAGCATTGGAAAGCAACTCTTCGCTGATGAACTCGCCAAGACGAGTTCAGGAAAATAGATAGGCAATAAACAAAAGAGGGCGCTGGGAATGAAAAGCAATGTTGGAATTCTGGCGGTGGCATTGACCATACAGGGCGCGTCAATTGCAAATGCAGATCACAGCCTGTGGCGCCATAATGTTGGGCACGTTAGTGGGGCTGACGCTACCGCTCCAATCCATGTGAAATCCAAATCTGGACATTGTCCGCCAGGCTTGGCGAAAAAGGCTGTCCCGTGCGTACCGCCTGGACAGGCCAAGAAATAACGTCGCGGGGATTACATCTATGATGGGTTTGTCCGTATTGATGATCCCAGCCGTTGGGGACTACGGCGCAATGGATATTACGTGCGAGCGGGAGACTACGTTTACGAAGTAAACCGCGAAACACATGAGGTGCTGAACCTGATCGGTGCAATCGCCGACATTCTTAATTGAGTGCTTTGGCTACTTCTTGCCTTTGGCTCAGTTTGTGTCTACCCGGTCGCCTTGCAGCAGCCGGCTGTTTGGGCGCGATGCGAGCCCTCTTTGCAGGGTGCATCGATTGGTTATTATGGCACTGTGTGGTCTTGCAATGAAATCTGGTTGCTGCGGCTGAACTCGGCAGCTTTGAGTCCGATTTAGAAATGGTCCCAAGCTGACACCTTCAAGCTCGGCCAAGTGCATGCGAAGAGTGATGGCCGCGGTACAGCAAGAAAAGCCACCGTCTTATCGCGGCGCATTGAGGCCGGTGGCATCTATTTAATTCTGCGAACATAACTGACCTTGTCTACAGCATAGCGTAATTCTTGAATATTCCAGAGATGTTGCCGAAACACTTTCAAACACTGGCTGCCCGACTTCAGTGTTCGTTTTTGCGGAGTGTAGCAAGCGCCAACTTGAGTATTTCTAAGCTCGCGGCGCGTTCTTCTGATGTCATTGAGCTCGGGTCTAACACCATTCGAAAATTCGGGTTTTCGTATACAACTTTTTCTGCGCGCGGTCTCGAATTCTTTTGACCTAAGACACGGTAGGTCATGACAGGTTGAGCCACACCCTTTACCTGGATGGCGCCGACTTTTTCTGTTTCTACTTCGTGGTTTACGTGCGCCCAAGTTTCGTACGAGATATAAATTGCACCCTCGTCGGCTTGATGCTCCAACCTAGAAGCTACGTTCACAGCCCCACCAATAATGGTGTAGTCCATACGGTCGTCACTCCCAAAGTTTCCGACAGTACAAAAGCCGGTATTGATACCAATACGGCATTGTAACTGTTGTCTAATTCCTTGACGCCTCCATTTTGCCTGCAACTCTGCCAACTTGTCTCGCATTGCAATTGCCATTCTCACGCATGCCAAAGCATCTTCCCGCACACCTTTAGTCTCCGGGTCTCCAAAGAAGACAAGGATTGCATCGCCGATAAACTTATCTATCGTCGCACCGTGTTTCAGAGCGACTTCCGCCATTTCAGTCAGGTAGCTGTTCAGGAGTTCTGTTAAATCTTCCGACTCCATCTGATCCGTAAGCTCTGTGAAGCCGGCGACGTCCGAGAAAAACACTGTCAGCTTTTTTCGCTTACTCGCGAGTTTAACTTCTTGGCGACCGGAAAAGATCGAGTTGTAGACTTGAGGCGATAAGTATTTGGCAAGCTTTCCTGACAATGCCTCAAGCTCTTGGTTTTTTTTGGTAACTTCTTCGGCGGCGATGCGCTGTTTTTCGGCTAATGCATTCAGTTCCCGCTCGTTGCGATCACTCAATCGCATCATGCGCCGTGTGGTTCTGAGCAGCTTTCTGTATTCTCCGACAAGGTTTTCAATTGACTTGCGCGTTTCATCATTCGGAAATTGTCCACTGTTTAACGCTGCTTCCGCGACTTCCAAAGCCTCATTCTCGCGAACAAAGAGATCGTCGATAGTCATCGATCCAACAACTTTTCCAGTGTGAATTTGGCATGTTTCAAGTCTTCCCCAAACTCCTCCCCAAGTTCTTCCATGGTCTCGTCTTCGGGGTCGTGAAACCAAAAGACGTCAACGCTTTTCCCCGCCTCAGCAGCGGAATCCAAAAGCTCCATGATCATCATGATGGCCTTGGCGCTGGACGAATTGAAATAGATGAGTTCAAATTCAAAACGACATTTGGATATTGAGCCATCCGACAACCAACTTTTCAAAGCATCAAACAACGGGTTGTAGAAGGTCGTAACATCCTCAGGGTAGGACTCCCCAATCAGTTTGAGGTGGCCAACGTCAAAATCGAACGCGACGGCCGGAGTGCGGTTTGTTGCCGGGATATCAATATTTTGCATTCGTACCCTCTTAAACCGTCGCTTTGAGTGCGAAGAATGCGTGCTGATCGTCAATCCGCATAAAATCAAATTCGATTGGCTTTGACGCTCGACGCGCAATTTCAATTAACCCGATACCTGCACTATTGCCGACAGCGTCAGTTTCTGACCGGAGTTGGTCTTTGTATGCGGCCCTAAGTTCCTCACGATTCATGGCGCGTAGTTCTGAAAGCCGTCTTCGCATGTTGTCTACGTCACTCAAAAGGATCAGATTGCCCGCATGAACTACATAGCCGCCGGCTTCGTTTCCGATGGTCACAATGCCGTAACTTATGTCCAGCACCTCAGTCTCACCGTCGGTCGGTAGCCGTTCAACAGAATATCTGATGATGTTCTGCATTTGCTCGACAAAAACAGCGAAAACGCTTCGGAGAGTTTTGGTGTCAGCATCTTCAGACACTAATTTCTGCTTTAACGCATCGCCAACACCACTGAGGATACCTTCAGTTACATAACCACTGTATGCAAAGACAACGCCTTGTCGGCGCAGGTTGGCGCGTAGTTCGTAGACTTCGCTTGCAAGCATCTGTTCCCCTTGGTCATGCTTGGGTGGCACCAAGTTCAATTCAGGCCTTAATATCATAAGATACACATTTATGCATTTTTAGTGTATCAATTGTGCAGTGTTATTAGTGGGGAGGTTAGCATGATTAGGCTATTGTGTATGGTCGCCGTAGTAATATCGTCCAACCCGGCAGCAGCGGCCGACATTCCAACTGAAGTCAAGGCAAAGCTCCAATCCGCCATGATTTCACATGTTGATGGAGTGATGGTCGACGGTTCTTACACGTATCTGGACACGACCACCAACGCGTTTGAAACCGTTTATCCTGCAAATGTTCATCCAATGGTTATTCTTGCGGGAAGTGACTATTTCGTCTGCTCTGAAATGATAACCGAAGGTGGCGACACCGTGACCGCAGACTTTCTAGTTCGGGAAGTTTCCGGGGACTACAAAGTTGTACAGATGATCGTCAATAATCGTGGCGCTCTTCAGGCGGCGATGAAGAACATCGGGAACTAGATGCCAAACACTGTAGAGGCGTTTAGTGCATAAACTCTGGACCTTCTTAAAGCGCCGAATATTCCTGAAGCATATTCTGGCGACCCTCCTGCTCGGAGGCGTGCTAAACGCCATTGTGCTTCTCTTTTACTATGAATTCAAAAGGCAAGCTCAATCAGATCAGGTTGCCGCGGAAGTTGCAACGATTGCCAATCGTATCGCGCGCCCGTTGGCGGAATTGGTTGAAGCAGGAAATCTTGCGCAAGCAACGAGCCTGCTGGCGGTCTATTCGGGTTTTCCTTACGTTATCTGCGCTGAACAGAGTTTAGAGCAAAGCTCAGAAACTCTGGTTTCCTGGCCTGCTATAGGATGCGACAAAATAAAAAAACCTGGCTTAGACATCGTCGTTACTGTTCCTACGGCAGCGGGGCCGACCACGATGTTGGCCCGAATTGATCAGGAGATCTTGAACAATGAGCTAAGGACAGAAGTAGGGGTTGTGGTCCTTCTTGGAATTCTCGGCGGATTTGCACTGATCTTAGCAGGCGCTGCTGCATTTTTGTGGCTCATCAACAGACCTCTCGGCCAAATGTTGAAAGCCATCGAAAGATTTGAGCGATACGATGACCCTCAGATTGTCCCATACGAGTCGGAAGATGAGATTGGCAAAGTAGTTCAAAGCTATAATTCAATGCTGGATAGAGAGGTTGAACGAGTCAACGAAATCCGAGAGGCGCACCATCAGATCGTCGCAAGCGTAAATTATGCCACGCGAATTCAACAGGGTTTGTTACCCACGACAAGTCAGTGTGATGCCGCATTTGCCGATTTTGCTGTTAAATGGGAACCTCGCGATTTGGTTGGAGGAGATATCTACTGGATTAAGTCGGATGGCCCAATTTCGACGCTCGCCGTAATTGATTGTACAGGTCATGGCGTTCCTGGGGGCTTCATGACTATGTTAGCAATCGCTTCTCTCGAGCGGCTCTACTTCGAAAATGAAACGCTTAGCCCATCGCTGGCACTGTCTAAGTTGAGCGATTTGACGCGTGCACTTCTAAATCAGGATACAGCAAACGGGGCTTCCAACGACGGCATGGACGCTGCGATATGCCAGATCGATTCAGCAAAAGGGATAGCGACGTTTGCAGGTGCGCATATGTCTCTTTTGGTCAAATCCAATACCGGCATTGACCGAATCCGAGGTGACAAGCTGAGCATTGGGTATGTGGATACTCCAATTGGCCCAAAATTTTTCGAACACGAAGTTCAATTGGATCAAATCACAGATTTTTTTGTTTCAACTGACGGCTTGATTGACCAATTAGGTGGAGAAAAACGTTTAGCTTTTGGTTTTCAGAGAGTTGTATCTGTATTTGAACAGGAAGAGTGGTCGTGTTCGGAAGAGCTATTGTCGGCTATTCACAGCGCTTTTCAAGACTATAGTACGAATGAAGAACGTTTGGATGACTTGACCATGATTGCTTTTCGCACTGCCTGAAATGCTGATTGAGATGTGTTTGTGAGGTGCGACGCCCTCCGCTTATCCGTAAACGTTGATATCTACTCCAGTACTAACTAAGGCTTTGTTAGGCGTTATGAAAACTGAGGTGACGTCGATTTTCCTCGCTGAACAATCGCTACAATAGACTGACCGTTCTACAGTGCGCTTCGGTGGCATAGGTGCGGCCGCGGGATCGTCATACTGAACCTGAATGGCCGCTTTTTAAGTTTCCCATGAATAACTTTGCGACTGCAAATAACGGCAACTTCCCGTCCCGCGTGTCACTGTGGCATATCTGCATTGGGCTGCGAGCAGTCGCTGATGCTAGTCGCAGAGAACGTCGGCATTGATTCCGTACCTTTCGTGCACTGAACATACACAAATTGTAGATATTTTCGAAGAGAGGGACTTCACTCCTGCGTGGACACGCGATGTATTGTCGGACGAACTCTTTGATGAGTTAGATAGTGCAATAGTACAGGGTTTCAGACCGGATGATTTCGACTTAGCGGAGCTTAAAGTCGCATTTTAGGCCTCCCAAACTGGCGATGTTTCTAATCAAGCATTGTTCGATATTCTAGCAACAGACGCTGCCACGAAACTAGTCCATCATTTGGAGTTTTGGAGTGTCGACCCAAATGCACTGGACGACGGGAACTTCTCAAAACCGGTAATTCAACAAGACCCAACTGTTGTCCTAAATCAGTTTCTTCAAGGTGAAGGTTTCAGGCTGTTCTGCCTGACATGCCAAAACGGCCTCGATGGCTTTTGAGGACCCACTCAGATCAAGTTCTACTTCAGCCCCACTTTCACCAATTATCGTGACGCTTTGGCGTTTCCCGAATTCGGTTACAAACGCAGGGTTGTCGAAAAAGGCATACCCCCCGGGGACGCCATTTTTAAAAACACCTACGGCTTCGCCTTCAAACTTTGCGTCACCAAAATCGAAGTTCACGATACCGGTTGATCCGTCCTCAATCTGAACCCAGGCCGGATTGTAAGCGGCGAAGAAACCGCCAGCCTGATTGGGCGCGACGCCAATCTCAACTGTCATGTCGCCTTCGAAGGGCTTCCAAGCGAGACAGCCATTTCCCTTCTCGGGGTCGATTAGAAT
>NZ_FREZ01000013.1 GCF_900143525.1 Ruegeria sp. Alg231-54
GCCGCGCGGACGAGGACAGGCCGGTCGCCGACATGATCGAGCTGACCCGTCAATATGGCCGATATGGCTATCGCAGGATCGCTGCGCTGCTGAGAGAGGCTGGATGGTCTGTCAGCGATGGGCGGGTTGAACGGCTCTGGCGGCGAGAGGGGCTGAAAGTGCCAATGAAACAACCGAAGAAGGGGCGGCTCTGGTTGAATGACGGATCGTGCGTTCGGCTGAGGCCGGAGTATCGCAATCATGTATGGAGCTATGACTTCGTTCATTGTCGAACTGACGATGGCAAAGCTTTTCGGACGCTGAACATCCTTGATGAGCACAGCCGGGAGTGCCTAGCGATTAGAGTGAAGCGCAAGCTGAACTCGGTCGATGTGATCGATGCCCTGACGGATCTGTTCATACTGCGGGGTGCACCCCGCTTCATACGTTCAGACAATGGGCCAGAATTCATCGCCCAGGCCGTCCGAGACTGGATCACCGCAGTTGGCGCCCAGACGGCTTACATTGAACCTGGGAGCCCGTGGGAGAACGGATACTGTGAAAGTTTCAATGGCAGGTTCAGGGACGAGTTGCTCAACGGTGAGATCTTCTACAGTTTGCGCGAAGCACAAATCCTGATCGAACAATGGAGGAGACACTACAACACAAAACGCCCCCACAGTGCTCTGGGCTATCGCCCGCCAGCGCCCGAAACCATCATCCCGATGGATCACAGGCCGATCATGCACTAACAATCAACTTGGACCAGTCAGATGAGGCTGCTCAATCGCATCAAGTCGGGACATGCCTTGCCCCATCAGAACTTCAACCTGCCGTAACTTCGAGACAATCTCTTCGGGCTTCGGTCTCTTGTTTGCCATTCGTGGTCCTCCGTTTCCTAAGCATAACGGTGGACCAGTTCAGTTGGGGAGGCTCACCTCGCAATTGAGATGCCAATTCCAAGTAGGGCGCATTTCTACTCGGCTTTGTCCCTAAGATTGAGTGGCACCACGATAAAGTCTGCTTCGTCCGCTCTTGGAATTTGCAAAGCCCTGCAATGAATGTCTGCTTTGGGCTGGAAGCGGCCATCCGAAAACCTTCCCCGGCAATACGTCGATGGCGCTAAACAAGCAAAGAATGAGACCCGAAGATATGGAACCTCGAACTAAGAAAGTTGAAGGTTAATACGCCCAGAGTTTTGGGCCAAAAATGCAAATCTTTGGGCGAAATGCAAAGCTATGGGCGCACCTACAAACGCCTAGAAATCCAGGTTCTCCACGCTCAGCGCATTTTGCTGGATAAACTCGCGGCGAGGCTCCACCACGTCGCCCATCAGTTTGGTGAATAGGTCATCCGCTTCAACCATGTCGTCCACCCGCACCTGCAAAAGCGTACGTGCGTCCGGGTCCAGCGTTGTTTCCCAGAGCTGATCCGGGTTCATCTCACCCAGACCTTTGTAGCGTTGCAGCGACAAGCCCTTTTCACCCTCTTCCAGAATGGCGCGCAACAGATCCAGCGGGCCGTGAATTGCCTGTGACCGGTCGCGACGGACCAGCGTTGCCGGGGTGTTGTAGATCTCTTGCAGACTTTGGGTAAAGCTGCCGGTCTTACGCGCCTCACCCGAACGCAGCATCGGGCCGTCCAGAGTACGCACCTCTTCGACACCGCGAAGAATGCGCGCCAGGCGGATGCCGTGATCCTGCGTGATCCGGCCTTGCCAGCCGCGTTCGTATTCCAGCGCGATCAGGTCGAGACGCGCAGCGACCTTGTCTGCAACGCCCTGCAAATCCGCATCGACCGCGCCTGGCACAAAGGCGCCTGCAACAGCGGCCTGTTCCAGGATGTGGCGTGGATAATGGGTTGGGAAGGCGTCCAAAACGCGCTTCAACTGACGCGCTTCGTCGACAATGCGCGTCAGATCCTGACCTAAAATCTCTTCGCCAGAACCGAGCTTCAGCACGGCCCCTTCGACACCTTGGTTGACCAGGTATTCATCCATCGCCGCCTGATCCTTCAGGTACACTTCGGATTTTCCGCGCGCCACTTTGTAAAGCGGCGGTTGAGCGATGTAGAGATAACCGCCCTCAATCAGCTCAGGCATCTGCCGGTAGAAGAACGTCAACAGCAATGTCCGGATATGCGCACCGTCGACGTCCGCATCGGTCATAATGACGATTTTATGATAGCGCAGTTTTTCGATATTGAACTCATCTCGCCCGATCCCGGTGCCCAACGCCATGACGAGGTTGCCGATTTCCTGAGATGACAACATCCGGTCAAACCGTGCACGTTCGACGTTCAGGATTTTACCCTTGAGAGGCAAGATCGCCTGAGTTTGCCGATCGCGGCCCGTTTGCGCTGATCCGCCTGCGGAATCACCCTCAACCAGAAAGACTTCGGTTTTGGTCGGATCCTTTTCCGAACAATCCTTGAGCTTACCGGCCAGAAAATTAACATCCATCGCCGTTTTGCGGCGCGTCAGCTCGCGCGCCTTGCGGGCGGCTTCACGGGCCAGAGCAGCCTCGATAATTTTGCCAACGATAATCTTGGCCACGTTCGGATTTTCTTCGAACCATTCAGCCAGCTTTTCGTTCATCAGACCTTCGACTGCAGGGCGCACTTCGGATGACACCAGCTTGTCCTTGGTCTGGGACGAGAATTTAGGGTCGGGGACTTTGACCGACAGCACACAGGTCAGACCCTCGCGCGCATCGTCGCCGGTAAAGCTGACCTTTTCCTTTTTCGCGATCCCGCTGGTCTGGGCGTAATTGTTGATGGTCCGGGTCAGCGCACCGCGGAAACCGGCAATATGGGTTCCGCCATCGCGCTGTGGGATGTTGTTGGTGAAGGGCAGGACTGTCTCGTGATAGCTGTCATTCCACCACATGGCGATTTCGACACCGATATCGTCGCGCTCACCCTTGATATAGATCGGTTCGGGCATTGCGGAGGTCTTGGAGCGGTCCAGGTATTTGACAAATTCTTTGACGCCGCCTTCGTAAAACAGCTCGGTCTCTAACCGTTCTGCCGGGCGTTCATCAATCAGAATGATCCGTACACCCGAGTTCAGGAAGGCCAGTTCGCGCAGACGCTTTTCCAGCGTCTCGAATGAATATTCCAGGTTTGAGAACGTATCCAACGACGCCAGAAACCGCACTTCGGTTCCGGTCCGATCACCGCACTCAGCGACAACTTTCAGATGCTCGACCGTCTCACCACCTTCGAACCGCGCAACGTGCTCCTTACCATTGCGCCAGACACGCAATTCCAGCCAGTTGGACAGTGCGTTCACCACCGAAACGCCCACGCCGTGCAGACCGCCGGACACCTTGTAGGAATTGCTGTCGAACTTGCCGCCAGCATGCAGCTGGGTCATGATCACTTCTGCTGCGGACACACCTTCTTCGGGGTGAATATCGACGGGAATTCCGCGACCATTATCGCTGACCGAGACGCTGGAATCCGCGTGGATTTTGACGGTTACATGGTCCGCGTGACCGGCCAGCGCTTCGTCAATCCCGTTGTCAACGACCTCATACACCATATGGTGCAGACCCGAGCCATCGTCCGTATCCCCGATATACATACCAGGGCGCTTTCGAACTGCCTCTAACCCTTTGAGAACTTTGATGGAATCTGCACCGTATTCCTGTGGTGCCTGTGCGTCTTCGGACATGCCGTCAGTACCTATATTATTTTGGTAACTTATACGTTTTCTGGGGGGGATTGTCACGCGCTACCCCAACATTTTGTGTCGGTCTTGCGTGATTTAGTTTCTTTCGGCAGCTGACTGCCGAATCCCTACAAACGGTCGATATCGGCCGCTATGTCCGCTGCGATTTCATGGGCGTCGACATCACTGCGCTCGGCCGACAAACGCAGCCCCAAAAGGTCAGATTGATAGCGCGTCGCCAGTCGGTTCGGATCGTGGTTTAGGGCGATATCCCCGGCCTCTTGCGCCTGACGGAACAGCTCTGCAAAGCAGGCCTTCATCTCGGACATGAGAACACCCGCCCGACCGGCGAGCTCGTGATCCTTGGCCTGCAATTCAGCGTAGGTCTTGGCCAACATACAAGCCTTCGCGGGCGCTCCGCTTGCCTCAATAACCAAACGCGGCTGCGCCTTTAAAGCCTCGAGCGGACCTACCCGGTCAGCCAATGCCCTCAGCCGCGCGGCACCCTCTTGCGCGTAGCGGTCCAACGCCAGCCCATAAAGCGCGTCCTTGGACCCAAATGCCGCATAGAAACTGCCGGGTTTCAACTTCAACTCGCGCTCAAGGTCTTTCAGGGATGTACCAGCCCAACCCTGACGCCAGAAAACATCCCTGGCCCGGGCAATCAGGTCATCACGGTCATATTCGGGTTTGCGAGGCATCACCTTCACCAATTCTTGAACGATTGCTCAAATATATACTTGAGTGATCACTCAAGAAAGACTATTTCTGCCTGAACGCGCCAGAAAAGGAGTTCCGACATGGCCAATTTCCCGTCACATGATCTCGAATCCGCCCCCGAAGGGTCCAAACCGCTACTGGAAAAATCGCAAGCCGCTTTTGGCCGCCTTCCCGGCCTGCACAAGGTCATGGCCGAAAGTCCCCAGCATCTGGAAGGCTATCAGGTGCTGCACGGCCTGTTCATGCAGACCGATTTCGACAATGATGAGAAAACCGTCGTCTGGCAGACCATCAATGTGGAAAACGAATGCCACTATTGCGTGCCCGCTCATACCGGCATCGCCAAGATGATGAAGGTTTCGGACGAAATCACCGAAGCCCTGCGCAATGAAACCCCGCTACCTTCGGCCAAGCTTGAAGCACTGCGCACCTTCACCCTGCAAATGATGGAAACCCGCGGCAACCCGACCGAAGCACAGCTGCAGGCATTCTTTGATGCGGGCTACTCTCACCGCGCTGTTTTGGATGTGGTTCTCGGCCTGGCGCAAAAAACCATGTCGAACTACGTGAACCACATGGCAAAAACCCCGGTCGACGAAGTCATGCGCGGCTTCCTGTGGGAACGTAAAGTCGGCGAGCCGGCCTAAGCGGACACGATCGAGCCCTCAAAGCCATCACTCACGATCAACGTTTGGGCCCGGTCGCCCAGTTCCGCAAACAGCTCAGGCCCGGTGCCCGTCATCCAGGCCTGAGCACCCAGCGCATAAATCTCATCATACAGCGCCGCGCGCCGGTCCGCGTCCAGATGCGCCGCCACCTCGTCCAACAACACGATCGGGGGCGCGCCGATCATACTCGCCAAGGCCCGCGCGTTCGACAGGATCAATGAGACCAACAAGGCCTTCTGCTCACCGGTCGAACAATCCTTGGCCGGAACGCCCTTGGCAGCGAACACCCCGTACACGTCCGACCGATGCGGTCCGACCAGCGTACGTCCAGCCGCCAGATCGCGGAACCGGCTTTCACTTAGTGCTTCGCGCAGTTCCGCTTCCGTTTCCGGCATCGCACCTTCGGTCTGTACCAGCTCCAATTCCGCAGATGGAAACGCAGTTTCCGCCTGATCCTGCGCCGCGCGCAGATGATCAAGCGCCGAAAGCCGCGCCGCGTGGATACGATACCCCATCTCGGCCATCTGCGCTTCAAGTGCTGCATACCAATGCGCATCGCGCACCTGCTCTTTCAGCAGACGGTTCCGTTCGCGCATGGATTTTTCGTAAGTCAAAGACGCCTCAGCATGGGCCGGGTCGAAACTCAGCGCGATCCGGTCCAGAAAACGCCGACGTCCTTCGGCCCCCTCAATCCAAATCCGGTCCATCGACGGGATCAACCAGACAATCCGCGCCAGCTTGCCCAGATCAATCTGGCTGGACGCCTTGCCATCAATGCGGACCTGCCGGGCGACACCGCCCTCGGACCAGGTTTCAATCTCGTATTGTCGCCCCTGCGCCTGCAGCAACCCGGACAGTTTCCAACCCAGCGCCTCAGGGCGTCGGGTCATCTCGGCCGCGCTGGCCCGCCGCATTCCGCGACCGGGGGAAAACAGGGACACCGCCTCCAGGATGTTGGTCTTGCCCGCCCCGTTCGGTCCGTGAATCGCAACAGGCCGACCATCCAACGACAGTCGCGCTAGCTTGTGGGACCGAAAATGCGAGACGGTAAGCTCGGTCAGGGCCAAACCCATGACCCCTCCCTTCATCTTTTCATAATCTCTTCCGCCGGAGGCATCGCACGTCCGTGCGATCAGACGCGCATCGGCATGACGACGTATACCGCGCTCAGATCATTGCCTTCGCGCATCAGGGTCGGATCAGCCGCTGAATTGAACAGGAACACAGCGTTCTCACGATCTACTTGAGAGGCGATTTCCAGCAGGTACTTGGCGTTGAATCCGATCTCCAGCCGCTCGTCGCCATAGGCCACGGCCAGTTCTTCCTCGGCCGCGCCGCTATCCGGGGCGTTGACGGAAAGTACCAGTTTATCGGTATCCAGCTGAAGCTTTACCGCACGAGACCGCTCAGAGGACACGGTTGCAACCCGGTCCACGGCCTTTGCAAACTCAGCAGCATCGACTTCCAGCTGGCGCGTATTGCCCTGAGGAATCACACGTGTGTAATCCGGGAAGGTCCCGTCAATCACTTTTGAGGTCAGCGTGATGTCCGGGGTTGCAAAGCGCACCTTCGTTTCACTGACCGACACGGCGATATCCATCTCATCGTCGTCCAGCAGCTTCCGCAGTTCGCCTACGGTTTTGCGCGGCACAATCACACCGGGCATGTCTGCAGCGCCATCGGGCAGATCCGCGTCGATGCGCGCAAGGCGGTGGCCATCGGTGGCCACACAGCGCAGCACCTTGCCGCCTTCGGACCCGTCGGCCACATGCATATAGACGCCGTTCAGATAATAACGCGTCTCTTCGGTCGAAATGGCGAATTTCGACTTATCGAACAACCGGCGCAGCAGGGCTGCCGAGGCGGTAAAGTTCGACTGGTATTCCGAAGACGCCATCACAGGGAAGTCTTCCTTTGGCAGCGTCGCCAATGAGAAATTCGACCGGCCGGCTTCAACCGTCAGACGCCCTGCGGCGCTGTCGGCGGTCAATGTCACTAACGCACCATCGGGTAGTTTGCGCACGATCTCATGCAACGTCGTTGCGGCGACAGTTGTGGCCCCGGCCTTTTCGACCTGTGCGGGCGCTTTGTCGACAACTTCAATATCCAAGTCGGTCGCCCGGAACATGGCCTGATCGCCCTCAGCTTCGATCAAAACGTTGGCAAGTATGGGAATGGTGTTGCGGCGTTCGACAACAGATTGGGCCTGGGAAACGGCCTTGAGAAGGGTGCCGCGTTCGATGCTGATCTTCATACCCTTAATTCCTCTGACTTGCGTGCCGAAATGGGCGGGACTGGCACGTTAGCGGTTCCGCCCTGAGGCACAAGGATTTTTTATGGATTTCTCGGCCGGATTGCCCAAAGCGTCAAGGGCCGCGTGGCCCAGCAAGCACAGTTCATTTCCAACCGTGGAAAATAGCGCACAAGAAAACGCCCCGGGCGTGAGGGTCCGGGGCGTTTCTCAAGTGATATGAGTAGGAGCTCAAGCTTCCAGCGCGCGCCGCAGCATTTCCACATCTTCGGCAATCTGGCCGTCTGTGGTTTTCAGCTCTTCGATGCGTTTTACGCCGTGCATGACAGTCGTGTGGTCACGTCCTCCGAACCGGCGCCCGATTTCCGGCAGGGACCGACTGGTCAGTCGCTTGCACAGATACATCGCAACCTGACGCGGGCGGGCATAAGACCGCAGGCGTTTAGGTCCAATGATGTCGGACAGGCGGATGTTGTAATAGTCCGAAACCTTGCGCTGAATCTCTTCGACAGTGATCTTGCGCTCGGATGCGCGCAGCACATCTGCCAGACAGTCCTGCGTCAGCTCCAGGTCGATCTCGCGTCCCACCAACGAGGCAAAAGCGAACAGACGGGTCAGAGCACCTTCCAGCACGCGAACATTAGTCGAGATCCGGTGCGCCAGGAATTCCAGGACACCATCGGCAATTGTCAGGTCGGGATATGTGCTGCTGTACTGCTGCACCTTGTTTTGCAGGATGCCCAGGCGCAGTTCATAGTCGGTTGGGTGCAGATCGACCACCAAACCACATTGCAGACGGGACTTCACCCGATCCTCAAGATCCTTGATCTCACCCGGGGCGCGGTCGGCCGAGATGATGATCTGTTTGTTCTGGTCCACCAGAGCATTGAAGGTGTGGAAGAACTCTTCCTGCGTCGAATCTTTGCCGGCGATGAACTGCACATCGTCCACCATCAACACGTCAACCGACCGGAACAGATGTTTGAAGTCCATCATTCGGCGTTCGCGCAAGGCCTGCACAAAGCGGTACATGAACTGTTCCGCCGACAAATAGAGCACGTTCAACTCGGGGTGCTTTGTTTTCAGCTCCCATGCAATAGCGTGCATCAGGTGCGTCTTACCCAGACCAACACCACCGTAAAGAACCAGCGGGTTGAAGGTCACAGGACCACCTTCGGACACACGACGCGCCGCGGCATGGGCCAGTTCGTTGGGTTTACCGACAACAAAACTGTCGAAGGTAAAGCGGGAATCCAGCGGCGCAGCCTGCAAGGACTCAAATGCGCCATTCGCGGCTTCCATCTGCGGCGCAACAGGTGCATCCCGCACAATTGTCGGCTCGGATTCGGCCTCTGCCTTAGGGCGCGCCGGTGAGTTGGCAGCGACGCGAAAGGCCAGTCGTTGAACCGTTTCCCCTGCGGTGTTCATCTCATACAATATGAGATCCGCAAAGTTCTGACTGACATAGTTGCCCATGAAGTTTGTCGGCACGGAAAACACCGCTACGCCGTCCTGCAGCTCTTGGAATTCAAGAGGTTCGATCCAGGTCGTGTAGTTGTTTTTT
Organism: Ruegeria sp. Alg231-54; assembly: GCF_900143525.1. Lineage (GTDB taxonomy): Bacteria > Pseudomonadota > Alphaproteobacteria > Rhodobacterales > Rhodobacteraceae > Ruegeria. The sequence goes on from NZ_FREZ01000013.1 coordinate 8,856, forward strand.
CCGATGGCCTTGAGCAACTTGTTACGTAGTAGTCCCCATTTCTCTTGTGTCATTAAGCGCCTCACGCATCCCATTCTTTATTGGCCTGTCGGCCTTATTGCTATTTTCCGGTTGCCCGGATTAAGCTTTCACACGCAAAGGGATACCAACACCAAACCGCAGAAGTTTGGCGGGTGTGTTTTAGAAAGTCTGCACACCCCAATCTGCCGGCGCTCCATACCCGGAACGCCCTGAAAACAGGGTTGCGCAACGCAATCTCATATTCGACAGGGCTTGGTTCCCTGGTTACCCAAGGACCGCAGCAGATTAGCAAACCAGTTGCCAACATTCGTTCCTGACCGTCCTGATGCCCGTCAGTTTGGTCGTTAGAACAGCCTGTCCCCCCAAGCGAGTGAATCGCTGTAACAGTGGTAGCAAGAGGCCAATGCATCCGGCAACGAAACTCTGATATTGACTCGTATCTTTCGCCGAAAGAATCTCTCGGGTTTGTGAAGGCGCGGCTTTCCGGCAACAGCAAAAAAAAAGCGCCGCAGGACGCGGCGCATTTTCCATCATTTCACCTTGTTTGGTTGACCCCAGGTCAACCCAAGCCTTAGCCCAGCGCTTTTACACGAGCCGACAGACGCGACATTTTACGCGACGCGGTGTTCTTGTGGAAAACGCCTTTTGTGACGCCGCGCATCAGTTCAGGCTGAGCTGCGCGCAGTGCTGCGGTTGCAGCATCCTTGTCACCGGATGCGATCGCTTCTTCTACCTTACGGAGGTAGGTGCGGATGCGCGAACGACGTGCTTTGTTGATTGCGAAACGGCTCTCGTTCTGACGAGCGCGTTTTTTTGCTTGGGGCGAATTAGCCATGTGTGTCTCTGACCTTTGGTTCGGTACGTTGTCTAGGGTTGCGCGCCACGGAAAATCCGCACCGGATCAGAAATCACGAGTGTGAGTCGGGCCAAGCGGGCCGCACGCGCATGTATGGTGGCGGTTACTACCCAAGTTGGCCGTGTTTGCCAAGCCGATTCTTTTGATGCGCATAGCCGGTATGAAAAAGGCGGGCAAAGGCCCGCCGGTTTCGATTTGATCAGGGCACCGCTTACTTGTCGCGGAATTGCGCGGCGCGTTTTTCCAGGAACGCGGCCATGCCTTCTTTCTGATCTTCGGTCGCGAACATTGAATGGAACACGCGGCGTTCGAACAGCATGCCTTCGCTCAGCGGCAGCTCATAGCTGCGGTTTACCGACTCCTTGGCTGCCATAGCGGACAGTTGGGATTTTTCGGCAATCTTCTGGGCTGCGCCCATCGCCTCATCCATCAGCTTCTTGGCGGGAACGACGCGGCTGACAAGGCCAGCGCGTTCAGCTTCTTCTGCGTCCATGAAACGGCCGGTCAGGTTCATGTCCATGGATTTGGACTTGCCGACAAACCGCGTCAGACGCTGGCTGCCCCCAAGCCCGGCAATGACGCCAAGATTGATCTCAGGTTGGCCAAATTTGGCAGTGTCCGCTGCGATGATGAAATCGCACAACATCGCAAGTTCGCACCCGCCGCCCAACGCATATCCGGCTACGGCAGCGATGATGGGCTTGCGGATCGCGCACACGCGGTCGTTCAGAGCACCAAACAGGTTCGAGCTGTAGACGTCCACAAAGCTCATCTCGGACATTTCCTTGATGTCCGCGCCCGCAGCGAACGCCTTGTCCGACCCGGTGATGACGATGCAGCGCACTTTGTCGTTGCTATCCGCATCTTCCAATGCCGAGCACAATTCCTGCGCCAGTTGTGAGTTCAGCGCGTTCAGCGCATCGGGCCTGTCGAGCTTGATAAGGGCGACGTGGTCTTCGATTTCGACGATGATCGTCTCAAAAGCCATGAGGTGAAAGCTTCCGGTTGTTCCGTTCAGGTACGATTCCTTACCACGCGCATTCGCTGGATCAAGCTATCTTTGGCATTGCGCACAGTAGAAGGATGAGCGACCGGACTGGGTGATTCTTTTGATTGGAGCCCCACAACCGTCAGTCCTGCAGGGTTCTCCCTCACGGCCATAGACGTCAAAGCTGTGCTGAAAATATCCAAGTTCTCCATCGGCTTGGCGGAAATCGCGTAGGGAAGATCCACCTGCTTCGATGGCGTCCTGCAATACCTTCCTGATGATCGGAACAAGTGCTGCGACTCGGGTCGCAGAAATTTGGCCGGCTTTGCGACGTGGCGACACTCCGGCTCGAAATAGCGCCTCGCACACGTAGATATTGCCCAGGCCGGCAACGATTCCCTGATCCAGCAGCGCCGATTTGATCGGAGTGTTCTTTCCCCGAAACGCATCGATCAGATGTTGTTCGTGAAAATCATTACCCAAAGGTTCAGGCCCGAGGACAGACAGCAGCTTGTGATCGTCCGCAGTTGCTGTCTGCAATAGGTCCATCGCACCAAACCGGCGCGGATCGTTGAACGTGACACGTGCGCCATTCGCCATGTAAAAGACCACATGGTCATGTTTTTGGGTTATCGGATGTTCATGCACGAATTGCCCAAGCGGATCGCCGGATACGGTCATCCGGCCTGACATGCCCAAATGGATCAACAAGGTTTCACCACTGCTGAGATCGGCAAGAATGTATTTTGACCGACGACGCAATTTTTGAACCGTCTGCCCGGTCAACCGCTCGGCCATCCGTTCAGGGAAAGGCCAGCGCAGATCGGGGCGATTCACATCTGCCCGGTCGATCACCACGCCTTCCATCGCTGGGCTCAGGCCGCGTCTTACTGTCTCGACCTCGGGCAATTCCGGCATTACACGGCTCCTATTCCAAAGGGCCGCATTGTGCCCCGGTTCCAGAGCCCTATAACAGAGGCGAAATTCGAAAAACGGCAAGGCTAATGTCCGACAACAGCGACAAGACCACTCATTTTGGGTTCGAAACCGTACGTGAGGCTGAAAAGGCCGGGCGTGTACAGGGCGTGTTTAACTCGGTCGCCTCGAAATATGACGTGATGAACGATGTCATGTCGATGGGCATTCACCGGGTCTGGAAAGACGCGATGATGGACTGGCTTGCGCCGCGCCCAGGCCAGCGCCTGCTGGATGTCGCAGGTGGCACCGGAGATATCTCGTTCCGCTTTTTGAAACGCGCGGGCTATGGCCATGCTACCGTGCTGGACCTGACCGAACCGATGTTGGTCGAAGGCCGACAGCGCGCCGAGGCCGACCAGATGGCCGACAGCCTGAACTGGGTGGTCGGCGACGCGATGGCTCTGCCCTTCGACGACAACACATTCGACGTCTACACCATCTCGTTTGGCATCCGGAACGTGACCCGCCCGCAGGAGGCCCTGAACGAAGCATTCCGTGTGTTGAAACCCGGCGGCCGACTGATGGTGCTGGAATTCAGTCAATTGCCTAATGACGGGCTGCAAAAGCTCTACGATCTTTACAGCTTCAACGTCATCCCGCGTATGGGGAAACTCATCGCCAATGACTACGACAGCTATCAATACTTGGTCGAATCGATCCGCAATTTCCCGGATCAGGAAACGTTTCTGGGCATGGTCCGCGCGGCCGGATTTGAAAATGCCAAGTACCGCAACCTGAGCATGGGCATCGCCGCGCTGCATTCCGGCTGGAAAATCTGATGCGCGGACCACACAACATCATTCGCCTGATCCGCACAGGCGCCACTCTTGAGCGCACAGGCGCCATGAACGTTGTGCTGGACGCGTTCGAGGCTCCGCGCGCACTGCGGTTTCTGGCGCATGCTTTGGGAAAACCGTTCCAATGGCTGGGTTACAAAGGCGATCCTGACATGCCCCCCGCGACAAGGGCGCTGACGGCGCTTGGACCGGCATACATCAAGTTTGGTCAGGTATTGTCGACCCGTCCCGATGTGGTCGGGGATGAGTTGGCCGAACAATTGCGCGTGCTGCAGGACAAGCTTCCCCCGTTTTCCCGCTCCGAAGCTATGGCCGAAGTGGAAAAAGAACTGGGTCAGCCAGTTTCTGAAATCTTCAGCGAATTCAGCGAACCCATCGCTGCTGCATCCATTGCTCAGGTCCACAAGGCCAAGCTGGTCAGCACCGGCGAAGACGTAGCGGTCAAAGTTCTGCGCCCAAACATTGAACGCGCCTTCCGCAAGGATGTAGACGCATTTTATTTCGCCGCACGCATCGTGCAGCTATTCGCCCCCGGTGCGCGCCGCCTGCGCCCGATGGAGGTGATCGAACATTTCGACGGCGTCGTACGCGGCGAGCTCGACCTGCGGCTGGAAAGCGCTGCCGCGTCGGAATATGCGGCCAACACCAAGAACGACGCAGGTTTCTGGCTGCCCCCTGTCGTCTGGTCCCTGTCAGCCCGCCGCGTGATGACGCTCAGCTGGGCCGACGGAGTTCCACTGGGCGACAATGCCGCGCTGGACGCCGCCGGGCACGACCGTGGCGATCTGGCGGAACGCGTGCTGCGCTTGTTCCTGCTGCACGCACTTCGAGACGGTTTTTTCCACGCTGACATGCATCAGGGCAACCTGAAGGTCGCGGCCAATGGGGACATCATTGCCTACGACTATGGCATCATGGGTCATATCGACGAATATACCCGCCGGGTTTATGCCGAGATCCTCTTTGGCTTTATTCGCCGCGACTACAAACGCGTGGCCGAAGTGCATTTCGAAGCTGGCTATGTTCCTGCCGACAGGGACGTCGACGAGTTTGCCCGCGCCTTGCGCGCGGTCGGCGAGCCTATCTTTGGCATGGATGCCACTCATATTTCGATGGGACGCCTACTGAATTACCTGTTCGAGGTGACAGAACGGTTCGGCATGGAAACCCGCACGGAACTGATCCTGCTGCAACGGACAATGGTGGTCGTCGAAGGCGTGGCGCGGTCGCTGGACTCGCGCATCAACATCTGGGAAGTCGCCCGCCCGGTTGTCGAAGATTACATCAAGCAATCCATCGGCCCCCGCGCAGCACTACGGGATTTTGGCAAAACCGCCATGGTACTGGCCCGCTTTGGCCCGCGCCTGCCCGCTTTGGTGGAAAATGCGCTGATCGCGCAGACGCATAAGGACGACACTCAAAACAGAGGCCTATCGGCGGCCATTCTTCCGGCAGCCATCGGCGCCGCTGCTGGCGCCGCAATTGTCCTGCTCCTGACAGCCTTCACCTAAGGCAAATCCGCCAGCTTCACCTGGCCAAAAATATCCTCGGGGGAAATCCCGCAAGCGTGATGGGGGGGGCAGACAGCCCCCCTACCCGATCCGGATTAGATTCGCTCGAAGGCAATGGCGATACCCTGGCCGCCACCAATGCACATCGTGACCAAGCCCTTTGATCCCCCGATGCGTTCCAGCTCATACAACGCCTTAAGGGTGATGATCGCGCCTGTAGCGCCCACCGGGTGCCCCAAAGCAATTGCCCCCCCGTTCGGATTCACCTTGGCGGCATCCAGCCCCAGTTCTTTGTTTACGGCCAAGGCTTGCGACGCGAAGGCCTCGTTGCTTTCGATCACATCAAAATCCTCAATCGACAGGCCCGTACGCGCCAACAGGTTCTGTACAGCCGGAACCGGTCCGATCCCCATAACCTCGGGACGGACACCAGCGTGACCATATCCAAGAATGCGCGCCTTGGGCTTCAGACCCGCTTTCTCAGCTGCTTCAGCCGTAGCCAGAACCATCGCGGCGGCACCGTCGTTGATGCCGGACGCGTTCCCGGCCGTCACCCGACCGTCCTTCTTGAACGCCGGGCGCAGTCCTGCCAGCGCCTCTGCCGAGGTTTGCTTGGGGTGTTCGTCGACCATGAAATCGACCATGTCGCGTTTGACTTTGACCTGAACCGGCGCGATCTGACTTTCAAAATAGCCAGCCCCAATCGCAGCAGCAGCCCGCGCCTGGCTGGTCAGCGCAAATTCGTCCATCTGCTCGCGGGTGACTTGATGCTCATCCGCCACATTTTCGGCCGTCACACCCATATGCCCGGTTCCAAAAGGACAGTTGAGTGCGCCCAACATCATGTCCAGAGATTTGACATCTCCCATCTTCGCACCCCAGCGCGCCTGCGGAACGATGTAGGGACTGCGCGACATGCTTTCGGCACCTCCGGCCACGGCAAATTCTGCATCACCCAACATCAGAGACTGCACAGCGGACACAATCGCTTGCGCCCCCGACCCGCACAGGCGGTTCACATTCATCGCAGGTGTTTCGTTCGGAATGCCCGCTTTTTTTGCAGCGGCGCGCGACAGGTACATATCACGTGGCTCGGTGTTGATCACGTGGCCAAAAACAACGCTGCCGATCTGGGTCGGCTCGACCCCAGATCGTTCCATCGCCGCTTCCGTCACCACGGTCGCAAGATCAATCGGCGAAGTTGATGCCAGCGCCCCGCCAAAAGTACCAATCGCGGTGCGGGCACCATCAAGAATCACGATGTCTTTCATGTCTCTACTCCTCCGGAATTTAACAGCACTATGCATCTGCGGCATCAGGCTGTCCCATGGAACGTACCGTCACAAGCAGAATTGACATGTGACGGACAAACGCGCATGAGATTCCGTCATGACGGAAAACCCAGATGATATCCTAACACGCCTGCCCGCACGCCTGAAAGAGGCGCGCCGCGCCAAGGGCCTGTCACTTGAAGCCGTGGCAAACCTCAGCGGCGTATCCAGATCCATGGTCAGCCAGATCGAGAGGGGCGAAAGCAGCCCGACAATCTCGACCCTTTGGAACCTGACGCGTGCGCTGCAGGTGGATTTCGCGGGTTTACTCGAAGACGCGAACAACACAGACCAGATCGAAGTTCTCCGGAAATCCGAGGTGCCCAGCATCGACAATATGGGACAGAATTGCCGTATCCGCATTTTGTCGCCACCCGAAGAGGCCGGCGGGCACGAAGTCTATGACATTCAGTTCGACGAAGACGGCGCTCTGAACAGCCAACCTCATGCCCGCGGCGCGCGCGAGCAGTTGACCGTGCTGGAAGGCGCGGTTCGTGTGACTTCGGGATCTGCCATCAGCGACCTGAAACAGGGAGATACGGCGCGCTATTCGGCAGACATCGCTCATACAATCATCGCCAATGGGCCAGCGCGCGTTTTCCTGATCGTCAAAAACGCCTAATTCCAGCGAAATTCCGCCTTCACGGATTTTTTTCCGTAATTTTGCCATTCCCCTATTTGGGAAACGCATCCGTTATGTTAGATACGCGACTCAGAGCAAGGAGATCGCCATGGCAGATGCATTCCTGTCCCACATCACGGACACCCTCACGCAGATCGAAGCAGAAGGTCTTTACAAGCGCGAACGAATGATCACTTCGCCTCAGGGCGGTGAGATTACGGTGGGCGATCGGAAGGTCATCAACCTGTGCGCCAACAATTATCTGGGTCTGGCCGATCATCCTGCTTTGATTGAGGCCGCCAAAGGCGCGATGGAACCCAAGGGGTTCGGCATGGCTTCGGTCCGCTTCATCTGCGGTACGCAGGACATTCACTGTGAGTTGGAACAGAAGCTGGCCAAGTTCCTGAACAAGGACGATTCCATCCTGTTCGCCGCCTGCTTCGACGCGAATGGAGGGTTGTTTGAGCCTTTGTTAGGGCCTGAAGACGCCATCATCTCGGACAGTCTGAACCACGCCTCGATCATCGACGGTGTGCGGTTGTGCAAAGCTAAGCGCTATCGGTACATGAACAATGACATGAACGATCTTGAGGCTTGGTTGAAACAGGCGCGCGAGGATGGTGCGCGGCACATCATGATCGCGACCGATGGCGTGTTCTCAATGGATGGCTATTTGGCCAACCTGCCGAAAATCCGCGAGCTGGCGGACAAATACGATGCCATCGTCATGGTGGATGACTGCCACGCCACCGGCTTCATGGGGCCAAACGGAGCGGGCACTCCGGATCACTTCGGTGTCGACGTGGACATTCTGACGGGAACCTTGGGCAAGGCACTTGGGGGAGCTATCGGCGGTTACATCGCCGGGCCGCAGCCAGTGATCGACCTGCTGCGGCAGCGGGCGCGGCCTTACCTGTTCTCAAACTCGCTGCCACCCTCCATCGTCGCCGCCGGATTGGAAGCAATCCGCTTGGTCGAAGAGGGCGACATGCTGCGCGCGCAACTGTTCGGCAACGCGAAGTACTGGCGTGCAGGATTGGAAAATCTGGGCTTTGACCTCCTGCCCGGCGAACACCCCATCATCCCAGTCATGTTGGGCGAGGCGCAACTGGCGCAAGATATGGCGTCGCGCCTGTTCGACGAAGGCGTCTATGTCTCGGGCTTCTTTTTCCCAGTGGTCCCACGTGGTCAGGCACGGATCAGAACACAGATGAATGCGGCTCTAACAAGGGACGAATTGGACCGTGCGCTGATCGCCTTTGGCAAGGTCGGAAAAGAATTGGGAGTGATCTGATGCGCCCCAACACAATGAAGGCTTTGGAGAAATCCAAACCCGAGGAAGGTCTGTGGATGGTGCAGGCCCCGGTGCCCGAAATCGACGCGGACGAGGTTCTGATCCGCATCAACAAGACCGGCATCTGCGGAACGGATATTCATATCTGGAACTGGGATGACTGGGCTGCAGCCACGGTGCCGATCCCGATGATCACGGGCCATGAATTCGCGGGCGAGATTGTTGAGATAGGGCGCAATGTAACGGGGCTTGAGATTGGCCAGCGCTGTTCTGGCGAAGGGCATCTGATCACCACCGACAGTCGCCAAAGCCGAGCGGGCAAGTTCCATCTGGATCCTGGTACACGGGGCATCGGTGTAAACGAACAGGGGGCTTTTGCCCAATACCTGAAACTTCCTGCCTTCAACGTGGTGCCCTTGCCTGAAGACGTACCTGACGAAATCGGAGCCATTCTCGATCCTTTGGGCAACGCCGTTCATACTGCGCTCAGCTTCGACCTGCTGGGCGAAGACGTTCTGATCACGGGCGCAGGCCCTATCGGTATCATGGCAGCCGGCGTCGCCCGGCATGCAGGCGCACGGCATGTGGTGATAACCGATATCAACCCGGATCGTCTAAAGCTGGCTGAACACGTCGTGCCTACCCTGCGGTCCGTGGATGTCAGCAAGGAAGACCTGCAAGACGTCATAACCGAGCTTGGTATGCAGCAGGGGTTTGACGTTGGCTTGGAGATGTCCGGTTCGCAAGCCGCACTGGACCAGATGGTCGAGGCACTGGTGATGGGCGGCAAAATCGCCTTGCTGGGTATTCCCCCCGGAAAATCCCCGGTGGATTGGAGCCGTATCGTCTTCAAGGCCATCACCATCAAAGGTGTTTATGGGCGTGAAATGTTCGAAACATGGTACAAGATGATCGCCATGTTGCAGAACGGTCTGGACGTCAGCCGGGTCATCACGCACCAGATGAAGGTCGACGATTTCGCCGCAGGTTTTGACGCGATGAAATCAGGTCAGTCCGGCAAAGTTGTTCTGGACTGGACTTAACGCTCTGGAATTGCGCGGGGTCAGACCCTAAACAGGGGTGAACTCGGGCGTTTGGAGGAGCACATGGGCGACAAGGACCGGTATCTGGAACGAGGAATCGAGGACACTCTGGTCACCGATTTCGCGGAAACCCATCGCAAGAGCTATGGCGACTTCCTGCAGCTCAAGACCCTGTTGAACCTGCAAAAAACGTTTCAGGACCCTGCGCAGCCGGATGAAATGCTGTTCATCATCATCCATCAGGTCAGCGAGCTGTGGCTGAAACTGATGCATCACCAACTGGTCGAGGTGCGCCGGTTCCTGCAACAGGACGAATTCGGCCCTGCGATGAAGAACCTCGACCGGGTCAAGGCGATTCAGCGCCAGCTGATCTCGGCTTGGGAGACGTTGCTGACCATGACGCCGGCCGACTACATGACCTTCCGCGAGGCGCTTGGTAGTTCTTCGGGCTTTCAAAGTTACGGCTATCGTCAAATTGAGTTCATTTTGGGCAACAAGGATGCCTCGACCCTGAAGGTTCACGCACATGATCCCGAAGTGATGGCGATGCTAGACGCCGCACTGACGAAACCGTCCTTGTATGACGAGGTGCTGCATATGTTGTCCCGTCAGGGTTTCGATGTGCCGGATGACTTGTTGAACCGGGACTATGCGCAGCCTTATTCCGGCGACAACCGCGTGGTGAAGATTTGGGGGCAGGTGTTCCGCGATACGGACAAGTATTGGGACCTATACGCATTGGCCGAAAAGCTCATGGACGTCGAATCCCTGTTTCAGCGCTGGCGGTTTGACCATGTCACGGCTGTGGAACGTGTCATCGGCAACCAACCCGGCACAGGTGGGTCCAGCGGCGTGTCCTTTCTGCGCAAGGCCCTGGATTTACGCTTCTTCCACGACCTCTACGATGTGCGCACCGAATTGATGTATGCGGGGCAGGATTAGGCGATGCTGTATCGAGGGTTCTCACAGGACGAACTGGAGCGTGAATACTCCCCAAGTTCGATGATCGGTGGCGATCTGACACCTTATCTAGACAGCTACACCGCACTCAGCGCGCAGCACCGGACAAGGATGGAGGTACGGGAAAACCTTGCCTATGGCGATTCGCCAGCGCAAGTGCTGGATTTCTTTCCCGCGAAAGGAGCAGGCGCGCCGCTGTATATCTTTGTCCACGGTGGCTATTGGCAAGCACTCAGCCAGCGCGAATCAGCGATGATGGCCCCCGCACTGATCGAGGCCGAGCAATCCTTTGCCACGTTGAACTACACGCTGGCCCCGGATGCGCGGCTGGATCAGATGGTCAACGAATGCCACGACGCCTTGCTTTGGCTGGCAGAAAACGCGTTCAATTTGGGCTTTGATCCATCGCGGATCACCCTTTCGGGACACAGTGCTGGCGCGCATCTGGTGGCCATGGTCATGGCGACCTCCGCTGATGCGTTGGCCCGCGCGGGATTGCGCGTGCGCTATGTTATCCTGATCAGCGGCATCTATGATCTGGAACCGATCAGCCTAACCTCGGTAAACGACCCGCTGCAGCTGACCCCGGTCGAGGTACATGATCTGTCCCCGATCCTGCACCTGCCACCCCCCGGCCCACGCTATTACGTGACAGTGGCGGAACGGGACACGCCGGAATTCATCCGCCAAAGTCGCGATTATGCAGAAGCCCTGCGCAAAGGCGGGCATTCGGTTAGTTTCGATTTGCTAAAGGGCATGCAGCACTTCGATATCATCATGCATCGAGGAACGTTTTTGCCGGCAAATCGGTAGTCAAAGGCATTGAAAATCAACTGATTTGATATTTTCCCCGGAAATTAACACAACCATTACAAACCTTACCTTTGTAGCCAAGCTTCGAACGCCCGGTTCGAGCCCAAAGGAGACATTGTCAGAACCGAAGTACAAACCGTATTGCTTGAAAGGCAACTTTTTGGTCATGCTTGACCGACAGAAACTCAGAGCAAAGCAGAGATGAACTTCTTTATCGCCTATTCGCGAATTACGCGGTCGATTTTTCGCTATTTGGCGTTTTCCACACTCAGTCTGATTTGCTTACCCCTATCGGCATTGTCTATGTCATTCAAAGTGGAGCCATCTCCCATCAATGACAAGGTCACGCTGGTTGTCGGTAGAGGTGCTATCGAAACCGGCGATGCGGCTCGCTTCGAGGACGCGATAAGTGCACATCCACCAAATTTTCGTGCACTGTTAGTGACTAGCCCAGGCGGAAATGTCGCCGCTGCTGTTGAACTGGCGAAACGCATCACAGCAAATTCATTTGGGGTCATCGCACATCAAGAATGCGCGTCATCTTGTGCTATGATCCTCTTTCCCGCCGGAGATTATTCAATCTTGACGAAGGGTTCTATGTTGGGAATTCATTCGTGTTCTGCATCTGGTGTTCGCCACAATTTGTGCAATGAAGCTATTGCAGAATTCGCAGTCTCAAACGGATTTCCCTTTGGTACACTCGAAATGTTTTCCGATCTCTATGGGCCGGGGGAAATGAAGTGGATGACAGAAATCTCGGCTCGTTGCTTTGGCTTTTACCGTCGTGTTGATGACCCCAAGCCAATTCACGGGGAACGCAAAGCTTGCGTAGACGGTATTATCAATACGATGGGACCAGACGTTCGACTGCTGCCATTCGGCCCTAGTTTCAACTGCGCGAAGGCGACAACCAAAGTGGAACAGCTCTTCTGCATCGATAAAGAACTTATGCAGAGCGACAGCATCCTCGGGCGCGTATACGATAGGGCAATTGCTAGGAAGAACAACCTCGAAAAGAAAGACTTGCGGTCGAACCAGCGTCAGTGGATCGCAAGCCGCAACGCAGATTGTGAACAACTGTTTACTTCAAGTATGGATTTCGTGAGCACAAGAGACGCAGCATTGTGCTTGTTTCAGCAAAATGAAGAACGAATTTACACCCTGATAGACACCCTCTATTGATCCGAAGATAGACAAGGCCAAGGCCCGTTTTGTCCGCACAGCCGACCTTGAAGTCAGACTCACCTCATAATTAGGACAGGATTATTAAAAGCACCGTACCGAGTGGATTCCGAAAATCTCATACGTACAATCGAAGGTTCGCAACCATTCACAAAAACAAAACAGCGGCCCAATTGAGCCGCTGTTTCCAAACTCTCATTCCGAACCGGATCAATCCAGCGTGCGGGTGACCTCTTCACGCTCGAAGATTTCGATCACGTCGCCTGCACGGATATCGTCGTAGTTCTCGAACGCCATCCCGCATTCCTGACCTGACTGAACCTCGGCCACTTCGTCCTTGAAGCGCTTCAGCGTTTTCAGCGTGCCTTCGTGGATCACCACGTTGTCGCGCAGCAGGCGGACGCCCGCGGAACGACGCGCCACACCTTCGGTGACCAGACAGCCAGCAACCTTGCCGACGCCGGTAACCTTGAAGACTTCGCGGATCTCGGCATAACCGATGAACTTTTCGCGGATCTCGGCGCTCAGCAGGCCCGATGCGGCAGCTTTCACGTCATCGACCAGATCGTAGATCACCGAGTAGTAGCGGATTTCCACGCCCTTCTGGTTCGCAGTGTTCCGCGCCGACGCATTGGCACGCACGTTGAAGCCCAGGATCGGCGCACCGGATGCTTCGGCCAGGCCGACATCGGTTTCGGTAATCGCACCTACACCCGAGTGCAGCACGCGCACGCGCACCTCGTCGTTGCCGATCTTCTCCATCGCCTGAACGATGGCCTCAGCCGAGCCCTGAACGTCTGCTTTCATCAGAATTGGCAGTTCGTTGACGTTCTCGTCTTCCTTGGCCTTCTGCATCAACTGCTCAAGGGTCGTTGCGGCGCCGGCGGCAGCGCGTTTGTCCTTGGCGGCCTGTTCGCGGTATTCCGCGATCTCTCGGGCCTGCGCTTCGGTCTCGGTCACGTTCAGAACGTCGCCCGCTTCAGGCGTGCCGTTCAGACCCAGAACCTCGACAGGAACCGAAGGGCCAGCTTCCTTGACGCGTTCACCCTTGTCGTTGATCAGCGCACGGACTTTACCGTATTGCTCACCTACGACGAAGATATCGCCCTGACGCAGCGTGCCGTTCTGAACCAGAACAGTGGCGACGGGGCCGCGACCCACGTCCAGCTGCGCCTCGATCACGGCACCCTGGGCGGCGCGATTCGGGTTGGCTTTCAGCTCCAAAATCTCGGATTGCAGCGCGATGGCTTCCAGCAGCTCATCCAGACCCTGACCGGTGATGGCAGAAACTTCGACGTCCTGAACTTCACCCGACATTTTCTCGACGATGACTTCGTGCTGCAGCAGATCGGTGCGCACTTTGTCCGGGTTCGCGCCCGGCTTGTCGACCTTGTTGATCGCCACGATCATCGGCACTCCGGCCGCTTTCGCGTGGTTGATCGCTTCGACCGTCTGCGGCATCACCGCGTCATCGGCGGCAACAACCAGAACCACGATATCCGTGACCTGAGCACCGCGCGAGCGCATCGAGGTAAAGGCCGCGTGGCCCGGCGTATCCAGGAAGGACAGCGTGGTGCCGCTATCGGTTGTCACCTGATAGGCACCGATGTGCTGGGTGATGCCACCCGCTTCGCCCGCCACAACCCGAGCATCGCGGATCGCATCCAGCAGCGAGGTTTTGCCGTGGTCAACGTGACCCATGATGGTGATGACCGGTGGGCGCGATTTCAGATCTTTGTCGTCGTCTTCGACCTCTTTGATGACGTCCTCGACATCCGAATCAGAGACACGGGTCACTTTGTGACCGAATTCTTCGATGATCAGCTCGGCTGTATCGGCATCAATGGTCTGGTTCTGCGTGACCATCATGCCCATGTTCATCAGCGATTTGACAACGTCTGCCACACGCTCGGCCATACGGTTGGCCAGCTCTGACACCGTGATCGCCTCGGGCAGCTGTACGTCGCGGATTACCTTTTCGCGCTCGACCGTACCACCCATGGCTTTCTGGCGCGCCCGCTCCTGCTTGCGCTTCATCGCCGCCATAGAGCGGTGACGATTGCCTTCGCCGCCCGTGGCCTGACCCAGTGTCAGCTTGCCGGACCGGCGGTTGTCATCACGGCCTTTGCCACGATTGCCGCGCTGTTCACGCTCGCGATCGTTTTTCCGCGGCGTTGCAGCCGGTGCTGGCTTGTTCGCCGGGCTGCGCGGAGCAGCCGCCTTGGGCTCTGCCGGTGCAGCCGGAGCAGCAGCGCGTTGGGCCGCTATTTCAGCCTCTTTGCGCTTGCGATCTTCTTCTTCGGCCTTGGCACGTGCACGTTCTTCGGCCTCACGCTGTTCGCGTTCCTTAGCCTCTTGCTCCGCACGACGACGAGCGCGTTCTTCTTCACGCGCTTTTTCAGCTGCCTCGCGGGCGGCGGCCTCTTCCACCTCACGGGCCTTGGCGGCCTGCAGCGCCTTCATCCGGCGGGCCATCTCCGCATCGGAAATCCCGGCAGGGCGGCGCGACGGATCACCCGAGGGCGTTGCTCCGCCACCCGGCTTGCCGGCACCCGGCTTGGGAACCACCACGCGCTTGCGTTTGGTCTCCACCACGACATTCTTGGTACGTCCGTGGCTGAAACTTTGTTTCACATTTCCGGGGCGTGCCCCGCCACGAAGACCCAATGTCTTTTTGCCGTCATTATCGCTCATAAAGCTTCTTACCCTTCCGCGCGGCCCCTGCCGCCGTCATCCGTTTCGCGCAAGCCACGCAGGCGCTGCGCTTCCTCTACAACACGTTTGGCGAGTCCGCCAGAGGCGAGCGCCGCATGAATCACGGTTTGGCGCCCAAATGCCTGTCCCAGCTCGTCCGCCGTCAGCCAGCCGATGTATGTTCCGAAGTGCGGCGTGCTCAGTTTCGACTTGCCGCGCCCCGATCCATCAGAGGCTTGTATCAGTACCTGGGCCTCTTCCCGGTCCAGCCACGTCTTGACCTTTTCGTAACCGGCGATCGCATCACCGGATTTGCGCGCAAGGCTCACCAACTCGATCACACGGCGCGCAATCTGACGCTCAACTTCATCCGCGAGATCGTTAGGCACGCTGACTTGCGCCTTGAATCCACGTGCAAACAGCTTTTTACCCACGGCCTTGTCCAGCGCGCTGCGATCCGCCGCGACATAGACACCACGTCCCGGCAGTTTTGCCGCGACATCCGGAAAGACCTGACCATCCGGCCCCGTCACAAAGCGGATCAACCCATATTTAGGTTGAACTTCGCCCGTAGCGATGCACTTGCGTTCAGGTCCTTCGGACCGATCCTTATGGACGCCACCGCGACCCATTTGCGCCACCCGAAGCCTGAGATCAGGCCTCGGCCTCCTCTTCGGTAACTTCTTCTTCGGCCTGCTCCAACTCAGCAGGATCGACCCAGCCCAGCATGATCCGAGCTGTCATGACCAGATCCTGCGCCTCATCCAGCGTTACACCGAAAGGTTCCAGAACACCGTCATCTTTGATTCGCTGGCCGTCGACCGTGGTCCAACCACCGGCCAGTTCCCAGTCAGCGCAGGTGGCGAAGTCTTCGAGGTTCTTCACATCGTCCTTTGCCAGCGCTTCAACCATCTGGGGTGTCAGGCCTTCGAATTCAATAAGACTGTCTTCGACACCCAACGCGCGGGCGCTTTCCAACGCTGCCTTGGCCTGTGCTTCCAGGTGTTCGCGCGCCCGTGTTTGCAGCTCTTGCGCGGTGCCTTCGTCAACGCCGTCGATCACCAGCAGTTCTTCGATCTCCACATAGGCTACCTCTTCGAGGTTGGTGAAGCCTTCGGACACCAGCAACTGTGCAAAGAACTCGTCCAGATCCAGGCTGTCCATGAACAGCTGGGTGCGGGCTTCGAATTCTTTCTGACGACGCGCCGATTCTTCGGCCTCGGTCATGATGTCGATATCCAGATTGGTCAGCTGGCTGGCCAGACGCACGTTCTGACCGCGGCGACCGATGGCCAGCGAAAGCTGTTCCTCGGGAACCACAACCTCGATTTTGCCGGCTTCTTCGTCCAGAACCACCTTGGAAACCTCAGCAGGCTGCAGCGCGTTCACCAGGAAGGTCGGTTGATCTTCGTTCCACGGAATGATGTCGATTTTTTCGCCTTGCAGCTCGTTCACAACGGCCTGCACGCGGCTGCCGCGCATACCAACGCAGGCACCAACGGGATCAATCGAACCGTCATAGGAAATCACGGCAATCTTGGCGCGCGAACCGGGGTCACGGGCCACGGCCTTGACCTCGATAATGCCGTCATAGATTTCCGGCACTTCCATCTTGAACAGCTCGGCCATGAATTCCGGCGCGGTGCGCGACAGGAAGATCTGGTGGCCACGAACTTCGCGGCGCACTTCCTTGATATAGGCACGCACACGGTCATTCGGACGATAGCTTTCGCGACCGATCTTGTCATTGCGGCGCAGAACGGCCTCGGCACCGCCCAGATCGACGATGACGTTGCCAAATTCTTCGCGCTTGACCGCACCGTTGATGATGGTGCCTGCCCGATCCTTGAAATCTTCGTACTGACGGTCGCGCTCGGCTTCGCGAACCTTCTGCAGAATCACCTGCTTTGCGGATTGTGCCGCGATACGGCCCATTTCAACCGGCGGCACTTCTTCAACGAAGACATCACCAACCGAAGGCGTTTCCATATACTGTTTGGCCTGCTCGACGGTCATCTCGGCTTGGTAGTTTTCCAGCTCTTCATCCTCGACCACGGTGCGTACGCGGGTGAATGTCGCTTTGCCGGTCTTGCGATCGATGGAAACGCGGATGTCCATTTCGGCGCCGTAACGGCTCTTGGCAGCACGGGCGAGCGATTCTTCCATCGCTTCAACAACCAGACCGGGGTCGATCATCTTTTCGCGGGCCACGGCCTCGGCGGTCTGCAGCAGCTCCAGCTGGTTGGCTGAGGTGATTGCCATCAGTTCGTCTCCTCTTCGGACCCTTCGGTCTCAATCTCGTCGAAAGCGTTTTCGTTCAGGGCACCGGCGTCTTTGCGCTGGCGCAGCATTTCCTTGATCAGGTCGTCGGTCAGGACCAGCTTGGCATCGCTTAGCCAGTCGAATTGCAGACCGATGGTGATCGTCTCGTCCCCCTCGGTGAGATTGATCAGGACCTCATCTCCTTCGATCCCGGCCAGCTCACCCTTGAAACGGCGGCGCCCGTCGATCAGTTCGGCGGTTTCGATCTTGGCCTCATACCCTTCGAACGCCTCAAAATCCTTGAGACGGGTCAGGGGGCGGTCGATGCCGGGGCTGGACACTTCCAGCGCATAGGCGTCAAGAATCGGATCCTCGACATCCAACGTGGCGCTGACCGCGTTCGAAATCTCGGCGCAATCATCCACTTCGATACCGCCATCAGGCTTGTCAGCCATGATCTGCAGCGTGGTTTGTTTGCCGCTCATCAGGCGAATACGCACAAGTTCATACCCCAGATCCTCGATCACGGGAGTGATGATCTCGGCCAGTCGCCGGTCGATGGCTGCTTTGGCTATCAGGTCATTTGTCATCTGGTACTCTACCCTGTCAGTCGGGCACAAAAAAACGGGCGCGCGGCCCGTCGATCTTTTCCGGTGGAGCCCCGGACCGAAGCCCGACACGCCGCTGTTAACGGCCATATAGCTGCCCACATGCAAGATTGCAAGCCCACAACACCCCCATCAGATACCACAATGTCATTCTGCGAGAACCCATTCGCCATCCATACAGATATAAGGACCAACGCGATCCCCGTCCTCGTAGACTTCACCGTCAAATAAACATTGCCTGTACTATGCCGCTGCACTGCCGGATAAAGTGACTGTCACAAGCGAGATGAGAACGCAAAGAACAACAATCATCTTCATCAAAAACTCCTATTTCGCCGATGACGCAAAACGCGCAGGCTGCGTGTTGCGCGGGTAAATGATCACCGACAATGTGCCGCTGCCATAAAACTGCTCGGCGTCCGCAAACAGTGGTGGAAAGAGCAGA
This sequence comes from Ruegeria sp. Alg231-54, assembly GCF_900143525.1. Taxonomy (GTDB): domain Bacteria; phylum Pseudomonadota; class Alphaproteobacteria; order Rhodobacterales; family Rhodobacteraceae; genus Ruegeria. The sequence goes on from NZ_FREZ01000013.1 coordinate 27,261, forward strand.
TCGAAGGCTGCGCGATTCAACCCCAACTTCACTTTTGATCCGGACAGGAACTCCAAGGGTGTCACCGCGGAGCAGGCATGGAAAACCGCGTCCTGTTGTACCGTGAACTGACGCATGTTGTTGGAAGAACCACCCGTCGGTTTTACCAGAACGGTAATCCCCTGTTTCAGTAAACTGTCGGGACAGGTGAACACCATTGGCTTGTCGGATTCATCCGTGTCGTGCAGCAAGACACCCTCGGCCGTTATCTGGTGCTTGTACGGGCTGAATACGGTATCCTGTTCAATAAAATTTGTGTAAAGAGTCGCAAACAACTGACTGTCGTCATGCGGCTCGGCTTTTATCCCGTCATACAAATCGGCAATCGCTTGCCACAACCGAGAGTCGGCACCGCGCAAGGTTCCGGGTAACTTGAAGGGACCCTCCAGATCATAAAGCACATCCCGCAACTGGGCGGACAGAATATGGTCTTTATCCAGACCGCGGATCCTGTGTGCCAGGGCCGAATCGTCCAGCGCATAGTATCCATGTGACTGTAATGTGCGCGTGAGCGCCCGCATTTCGGACTTCTTTCGTGCCTTGGTCGCAGCATCGTCTTCCGACGTCAATTCAACTGCCTCAAAACCCTTGTCCAGCAACTGAGTCAGCGACTGCCCTTCGCGGGCATCCAGCTCTATCGTCCCGTTTTTGCTGACTTTTACGGTAACGTCTTTACCTGATTTCAGGGCAAACACCGCAACAACCGCCAATGCTACGGACAAAATGGTTATTGATATATTCTTTAAACCTTCAACCCTCATGGGAATTCTCCCATTTTCGAAACAATTAAGCTAATACAGCGCTTACAATAGCAAAATTTTGCACAAAGTAGAAGTCAGGCGAATTTTCGGCGTTTAAATCAACCACCAACGCTCGGCAACGCGGCCATCATCCAGGGGGCGATCCGTTCCGATCTGACGGGGCATGCCGACATGCCCTGCAACAGCCAGCGCCATATCGGATTCACTTGGGAAAAAGCGCAATCCGCGGTGAGGGCTGAACCCTTCGCCCTGTGGCAGCGCCGCGATATCCACAAAGCCGTCCCGCAGCGCTTCGGTACGCACGCGAGCGTCGGGAATCACGATAACCTCCAGGGTTTCAGCCCAGCCGGCCGATCCATCCTTGTAATGGCCGGAAACACGGCGCCCAAGGAAGTGGCGATCGTCTTCCGCCCGTTCAACACGATAGCATCCGGTGCCAACCGCGGCCTGCAAAGGCGTGACACCTTGCCCGTTGCGCGTAATAACGAACCTGCTGTCGGCCAAAAGGAAGGGCAGACCCGGGTTGGCCTGAGCCAATTCCAGACGCACGCGATTATCTGACAAGGCGTCGACCTGCCCGACATCGCCCAAAACAGCCATCACATCCTTTACGTCAAGGGCTGCGCCATCGTGAAAACGAGCGTTCTCGCGCAGATCAAAACTCCAGATGCGGGCTTGGGAATCAGTCTGCCAACCGGTCGCAAGCTCTCCGCGCAGGGTGCCGTCGGGTGCAACCTCGGTCAGGGTGTCGAACACAGCCCCGCGGGCAACCTGCTCCAAACTGTCATCGCGCGGCACGGCCAGGCGCAGCGTACCACCCACCTTGGGCGTATCCGCCAGCGAAGCGCCCGTCGCCGCGAGCAGAGCGGCAGCAGCACCGGAAGCAAACAAAGCACGACGGTCGATGCGAGTCATAACGCACCCTCCGCCACTCGGTCCATGATGCGAACCAATTCAGCGCTAATTCCGGGTTCGGACAGCGCATGCCCGGCTTGGCGCACCATCTTCAGCTCGGCATTGGGCCACAGCTGGGCAAGGTTCCACGCGGCCTGAGGCGGACAGATCATGTCATACCGCCCCTGCACGATATGGCCGGGGATATGCGCGATTCTGTCCATCTGGTCCAGAATCTGCCCGTCGCGTTCCAGGAACGCGCGGTTGATGAAATAGTGATTCTCAAGCCGCGCAAAGGCCCGCGCGTATTCGCCGGGGCTTTCCCCGGTTGCGCCATGTGAATGAATTGAGGCCAGCGCATTTTCCCAACTGGACCACGCCCGAGCATACAGGACCTCGGTCGCGCGATCCCCCGAGAACAGGCGCTTGTTAAATGCACCTATGGTGTCACTCAGCTCATTGTCGGATAGCAGAGCGGTGAACTTCGCCCATTGCTCGGGCCAGAACTTGCCCGCGCCGCCGCCGTAAAACCAATCCAACTCGGCCTGCGTCGCCAGGAACACACCGCGCAGCACCAGGCGATTGACCCGATCCGGGTGGGACTGCGCATAGACCAGCGCAAGCGTCGCCCCCCAGCTGCCGCCAAAGACAATCCAGTCATCGATATCCAGCAGGGTTCGCAGACGTTCGATATCGTCCACCAGATGCCAAGTGGTGTTGTCCGTGACCGAGGCATGCGGGCGTGACCGTCCGCATCCGCGCTGATCAAACAGAATCACCCGGTAAACGTCCGGATCAAAATAGCGCCGCATCGCGGGGCTGCAGCCACCGCCCGGGCCTCCGTGCAGAATCACCACCGGAATGCCGTTGGGATTGCCGCATTGTTCCATATAGATACGGTGCCCGTCGCCCACATCGACCATACGCTGATCGAAAGGATCGATCGGCGGGTACAGATATTGAACTGCGCGCTTTTGGTCCGGGTACTTGTCCATTATGGCCCTATATAGTCCTTAAGCGTAAAAGAGCATACGGAGACAGGAATGCAAGCGCATCCGAACACGGTTGACCCTTCCGAGATCGCAAAATTCGAAGCGATGGCCGCAGAATGGTGGGATCCGCATGGAAAATTCAAACCACTGCACATGCTCAACCCCTGTCGGCTGGATTATATCACACAGCAGATCGCGGGCGAATTCGATCGCGATTTGAAGTCGCCAAAGCCGTTCGAGGGCCTGCGTTTGCTGGATATCGGCTGCGGCGGCGGGCTACTAAGCGAACCGATGGCCCGCCTTGGGGCCGAAGTGGTCGGAGCGGATGCCGCCGAAGGCAACCTGCCCGTCGCGCGCATCCATGCGGAACAATCCGGGCTGGACATCGACTACCGCCACACCACCGCCGAGGACATGGCCGCCGCAGGTGAACAGTTCGACGTAGTGCTGAACATGGAGGTGGTAGAGCACGTAGCCGACCCCCTTGGCTTTCTGACCGCTTCGCAAGACTTGCTGAAACCCGGCGGGTTGCTGCTCTGCTCGACTATCAACCGCAACCCGAAATCTTATGCAATGGCCATTTTCGGGGCCGAGGTAGTCATGCGCTGGCTGCCGCGCGGCACCCATGAGTGGAATAAGTTCATCACCCCCGATGAGCTGTTCGACTTGCTGCGCCAAGCCGGGCTAGAGCCGGTGGACCGGAAGGGGTTTGTCTTCAACCCGATTCTGTGGAGCTGGTCGATCTCGGACCGGGATTTGAGCGTGAATTATGTGACGGCGAGTGTGAAACCGGGGTGAGCGTAGGATGTGGTGTGAGTCCAAGCACCCCTGCTACGACAGCTCAAAAAAAGCGACATTCCTGCGCGTTAAAGCCAGTCACTCCAGCGGATTTGAACGCGGCATACAACTCGTCTGAAGCGATCAAAAAGTTACGAAGACGCTTTTCAGCCCAAAGATGGCGACCTTGTACAACGCTCTTACGCCACGTCATGCGAGGTGGTCGAACCTTAGGTAATAAAACTTTGCGTTCTACTACACTCCCATCGTCAAGTTTGCGCTTTTTGATACGCAAAGACACATCCGATTCCTCTACGACAAGCGCACCATCAAGAACGTTTTCCTTCCTGGTTTGAAATCGAAAGTAGGACCTGTCGGTCACCGGATTGCCGCTTCTAGTGACAATCGTCTCATAGAATTGATGCACGGATGGCTCCAGTTCCTCGATTAACCGACGCGCGGTCTCACCCACATAAATGTCGTTGTACAGATAGCTGGCGAATTCTGGCAAAGGCTCAGGAGCTTTGATAATATCGAGCCGGAATGGGACCAATTCCGGCGGTATATCGGCGCCAAAACCCGATACACCGTGAGAATCGATGGGATTGTGACCGTTGGGGTATCCCCCGTCTAAAACCAAACGAATATTCCCGGATTTAACATCCAATATCCAAGGCATCACTTAGCTTCCTGCTCGCTGGTCGTTAGTCAGAATTTTCAATTTCCTGCGTAAATCAGCTGACCAGTGATCAGCTCAAGAAGTAGCCCCTACTCCAGCTGCAACCGCAAATCCCGCAATACGGGCAACGTGCTGCGCACGCGCTCCAGTCCCAGTTCTCCGACCACGCGGTTGATCAGCGGGGCGATTGATGTGATCGCCTGATCCCGCGCCCTGCGACCGGCGGGGCTGATCGCCACCATCTTGCGGCGGGCGTCGTCCCAGTCGGGGCGGATGTGGATGTATCCGGCCCATTCCAGCTTGGCCAAGGTGTTGGTCATCGCACCACGCGTGACGTGGAACGTATCGGCCAATTGTGCCGGGCTACGCTCATCCCCGACAAAGACAAGATGGTTGAGCACCGAGAAATGCGAAATCTCCATACCCTTGGGCAGCACCCGGCTAAGCCGATTACGCAACAGCTGGTCGGCGGTCAGGATTTCGCTGAACAGCGTGACCGCAAGGGCATTGTGTTCGTCAGTCATGGTCCGGTTCTGGATCAGGGTCCGTCAAAGCGACGGACGTGAGTCAACGAGGGCACGCGACGGCGCGCCTCAGACACAGAACTATCATGCATATCGAAAATGTGAATGCCCGGATCGGTCCCTGCGTCGATGACGACCTCGCCCCAAGGGGCGACAACCATGCTGTGGCCATAGGTATAGCGCGTCTTGCCGCGGGTTTTAGGGTGCTCGCCAGTTTGTGCAGGGGCCAGAACCCAACAGCCGGTTTCAATCGCCCGGGCGCGCAGCAACGATTCCCAATGGGCCGCACCCGTGACCGGCGAAAACGCGGCCGGAACCGTCAGGATTCGCGCACCTGCCTGCGCCAACGCCGCATAGAGCGCCGGAAACCGGACGTCATAGCAGACGGTCATGCCAAGCTTGCCAAAATCGGTGTCGGCAATCACCGCCTTGTCGCCGGGGCGGTAATTTTTGGATTCGCTGAAGGTCTCGGTTTCGGTGACCTGCACGTCGAACATGTGTATCTTGTCGTACCGCGCCACGATCTGCCCCTGCGGGTCGATCATGAAGGACCGGTTGGCAAACCGACCGTCTGAATCATGGGTTTTGATCGCCAAAGACCCGATCAGCAGCCAGACACCCAGCGCAGCGGCCTTATCCCGCAGGCTGGCCAGCGATTGGTCATCTTCTTCGTGCTGCAGGACTTCGCGCTGCCGCGTGGTGCTGGTGGACACGCAATTCGTCACCTCGGGCGTCAGGATGAACCGCGCGCCTTGTGCCGCAGTCTCGGCCATCATGGCGCGCACCCTGCCCAGATTTTCGCCCGGATCATCCGACGAGGTGATTTGCAGCAGCGCGGTCTTCATCAGGCCGCGAGCAGGCGATCCAGCTTACCCTGACGCTCCAGCTCATACAGCTCGTCACAGCCGCCCACGTGCTGCGCACCAATAAAGATCTGTGGCACAGTTCTTTTGCCGCCGGCGCGCTGGATCATCTCGGGCTTGCGCTTGGGATGCATCAGCACGTCAACTTCCTTGAATTCGACGCCTTTCTGTTTCAGCAAGCGTTTGGCCGCGTGACAAAAGCCGCAGAGCGGCGAGGTGTAGATTTCTACCGGTTTCATATTCCGTACCTTCGCGTTTCGCATAATCTTGGGCGAATTAGGCATCCTTGGCAACGCGCGCTAGGGTCAACACGGAAATATGATTTGCTCCGGATGCAAGGCAGACACGCGCGCAAGCCGCCAGTGTTGCGCCGGACGTCATCACATCATCCACCAGCAGAATATCGCGGCCTCGCAAGCGGTCTTGTCGCTTTGGATGGGCGATGATCGAGCTTTTAAGGATTTCAGCCCGCTCTGCCGCTGTTTTGCCATCCAGAACAGGCGTCTTTCGGTGGCGAAGCAAAAGGTCCGGGCACACCTCCAGCCCTGCCTCTTTCCCAAGGTGCTGCGCCAGTAGGGCGGACTGGTTGTACCGGCGTTTCAACAACCGGGACCAGTGCAAAGGCACCGGTGCAAGCAGCATGCCTTCCCGGAACATCTCTTGCCCGGCCCTCGCCAGCCAGCGTGCGGCGGGGCGCGCCAGTTCGGGCCTGTCACCATGTTTCAAGGCCAGCACCAGCGACCGCGCTTTGCCATCGTACAAAAGGGCCGAACGCCCATCTTGCCAGGGGCGCGGCACAGCCAAGCAATCGTCGCACTCAATCCGGTGACCGTCTGCAACCCCCGGTAATGGCACCCCGCAGCTTTCGCAAACAACTCCACCGATAAAGGGCGTCTCGCGCCAGCAGGACCCGCACAGGCCGAAATCCGATTCGGTCAGGTCCCCGCATCCCAGACAGCGCGGCGGATAGATCAGCGCGACAGCGGTTTGAATCCCGTGCCACATGCGATAATTGCGCCCTATGAAACTGCCTGTGTCCAATACACCCTCTTTGTTTGATCGCCAGGTCCTTGCCCGGCACCGCGCTCGCGCAAAGGATGAGGCCCTGTTCCTGCACCGTGCCGCTGTAGACGAAGTGCAGGATCGACTCTCCATGGTTAACAAAACCTTTACGGCCCCGGCGATCGTGACGCCATTTGCACATATCTGGCAGAACACGTTGCCCGAGGCGCAGATCGTTGAGGATGATGAGGTTCTGGCCCTGACCCCCGACGCGCATGATTTGGTCATCCACGCCATGGCGCTGCATTGGGCCAATGATCCTGTAGGGCAACTGATCCAATGTCGCCGTGCTCTGCGCCCCGACGGTTTGCTGTTGGTCGTGTGTCTGGGCGGCGAAACCCTGCACGAATTGCGAGCCGCATTGGGACAGGCCGAAATCGAAGTAACCGGAGGCCTCAGCCCCCGTATCGTCCCGATGGCCGAGCTGCGCGATCTTGGCGTGTTGCTGCAACGGGCGGGGTTTGCGCTACCGGTCGCCGACACCGCGCGCCTGACGGCGGAATACCGCGACATGCAGCACCTGATGCATGACCTGCGTGCCATGGGTGAGACCAACAGCCTGTCCGGGCGCATGAAACAACCCACCAAGCGACAGGTTTTTACGCGCGCACAGCAGGTCTATGCCGACAACTTCTCAACGCCCGGGGGGCGGTTGGCCGCCACCTATGAATTGATCTGCCTGACCGGCTGGTCGCCCGATGACAGCCAACAGAAACCATTGCGCCCCGGATCAGCCAAAGCCCGGCTTGCGGATGCGCTGGGCACAAAAGAAGGTAAACTGTCCAATTGACGACCGGGCTTTTCCGGTTATCTCAGTCCAGTACAGAGAAATCTCAGGAAGCATCAGATGTTTGACGCCACTCGCCCCGATCATGCCGCCGCAGACCATCCAAAGGTCAAAATGGGCCGCGTCGGCATTCTGCTGGCCAATCTCGGTACGCCGGATGACTACAGCTATTGGCCGATGCGCCGGTATCTGAATGAGTTTTTGTCGGACCAGCGCGTAATCGACTATCCCAAGTGGAAGTGGCAGCCGATTCTGCAAGGCATCATCCTGTCCAAGCGCCCGTTCAGCTCGGGTGAGGCCTACAAGTCGATCTGGAACCACGACAAGGGCGAAAGCCCGCTAATGACGATCACCAAGGACCAGACAGCCAAGCTTCGCGACGCGATGCAGGAACGGTACGGCGATCAGGTGATGGTCGATTTCTGCATGCGCTATGGTAACCCTTCGACCAAATCCAAAGTGAGTGAGATGGTTGCCGCAGGCTGTGACCGCATCCTGTTCTTCCCGCTTTACCCGCAATATGCTGGCGCAACGACTGCAACAGCCAATGATCAGTTCTTCCGCGCGCTGATGGACGAAGCCTGGCAACCTGCATCTCGCACCGTTCCAGCCTATTTCGACGAGCCTGCTTATATCGACGCTTTGGCCGGGTCAGTGGAAAAAGCCTATTCCGCGCTGGAGACCAAACCGGATGTCTTGGTCTGTTCCTATCACGGCATGCCAGAGCGCTATTTGCAGCAGGGCGACCCGTATCATTGCCAATGCGCGAAAACGAGCCGATTGCTGAAGGAACGGCTGGGCTGGTCGGACGATCAGCTGGTCTCAACCTTCCAATCGCGATTCGGTCCCGAGGAATGGCTGAAACCCTATACCGTCGAGCACGTGGCAGAGTTGGCCCGGCAGGGAAAGAAGAACATCGCGGTAATCGCACCGGCGTTTTCCGCCGATTGCATCGAGACGCTGGAAGAAATCAACGAAGAGATCAAGGAAAGCTTTGAAGAGGCCGGCGGTCAAACCTTTACCTATATCCCCTGCCTCAATGACGATGATTCGCACATTGGCGCACTGGGCAAGGTAATCGAAGATAATCTGAAGGGCTGGCTCGACTAACCAACACCCACCATACAGACATGAAAAAAGGCGGTAGATCGCTCCACCGCCTTTTCTCTAGATTTAGCTCGTCAAATTAGCTTGCTGCAACAGCTGCGGCAACTACGACCAGCAGGACCAGCGGCAGGATGATACCCTGCGACGAACCCTGAGTTTCCTCTACAACAACCGGTGCTTCAACAACCGGCTCTTCCAGGTTACCGGCATAAGCGGTCGAAGCAGCAGCAGTCAATGCAGCGGCGAGAACGAGTTTTTTCATATTAACCTCCAGAGTTTGCACGGCTCCATCTATCGGATCCGCACACCTAAGACTTACCTCGTGGTTTTTTTCTAATCAGCTATATGGCTGGAATGCAATTGCAACTTGGGCCACAAGCGGGTTCGTGCGCGAAAATGTCGTCAAATAAGCAACACTTGCGTGCCGACCTTCGCCATCGAGAACAGCTCAGCGATATCTTCGTTGAACAGGCCGATGCATCCGTTCGACGACCGGCGACCAATTTTGCGCGTGTCATGCGTTCCGTGAATCCGGTAGTATTTCCAACTCAGGTATAAAGCATGTGTTCCCAATGGGTTGTCAGGGCCCGGTGGAATATGGTCCGGCCATTCGGGATTTCGTTTCTTCATAGAAGGTGTCGGCGACCAGCTGGGACCTTCAACTTTGCGGATGACGCTGGTGCGGCCCCGGCGGGTCAATTCTTCGGTCAGCGGAACCGATGAGGGGTAGAGTTTGTATACAGATTGATCATCTGACCAATAATGCAGCGCTCGGGACACCGTATCGACCAGAATGGCCCCATTTCTCGTATTCGAGAAATAAGGCTGCCAATCCAAGGCGCGGAACCCCGAGACATTGCGACGCACGTCTGGCTCGGCCTCGGGTGCGGGGCGCAGTGGGTCACCTGGAATGTACTGGGCAATCGCTGGCGATGCCAGCAGGGCCGAAGCACCGGCCAGAAATCCTCGGCGGCTTGATGAGAGAATGGGTTTCTTGACCATAGTGAACGGTCCTTTGCGAAAGATGACCTGAAATTTTCACGTATTTTATTGCCAGAATGCGTCAATCGCAAATCAAACCGGCAGAAACATGCAAGAATCAGCCATTGCAGGTTTGCCGAAGGCTGCATGGCGCGCTATGCCGTATGTCGACACAATAATCAGGTCGATCATGACGCGTATTATCACATTTCTGTTTCTTTGCTTTGTTGCGCTGGCTGCATGTACCCCAAGCGGCACCCCAACTTACGGATCAGACGGCCGCCCACTGCCATCGGTCTACAAGATTCGCGGCAACCCCGAAAAGCTCCAGTTCCGTATGCTGGATTCGGTAAATGCCTTGCGCCAGGCTCAGGGTTTGCAGGCGGTGCAGCTGAACTCGCAGCTGAATGCTGCGGCCGCGACCCACTCCAAAGATATGGCGCGCCAGAACCGCCCATGGCACTTCGGTTCGGACGGATCGTCGCCCATAGATCGCGCGCAACGCGCCGGTTATTACGGGACTTTCCTGGGTGAGGCGATCTCGGAAACCTATGAGACCGAAACCGAAACTTTGGCCGCCTGGATGCAGGAACCTGGCCCCCGAGCCGTGATCATGGACCCCAAAGCCTCACAAATGGGCTTTTCCTGGCATCAGGAAGGTGGCGGGAAAATCTGGTGGACACTGGAAATGGGAGCAGGCGGGTAAGCAAAAGCCGCCTCAAAGAAAAAAAGCTCCCAGCTTTCGGCGGCTTTTTTTATTTCTGCAAGGTCAGGCGGCCTGCATGGACTGCGCTTCGGTCAGAATCGCGTAAAGCTTGACCGGATCAGGGTTGGCCCGCAGCTTTGTACAAACTGACGTGTCGCGCAGTGTACGGGACACCAGTGCAAGCGCCTTAAGGTGGTCGACACCCGCCTCTTCCGGCGCAAACAGTGCAAAAGCGATGTCCACCGGCTGCCGGTCGACCGATCCAAAATCAATCGGTTTTTCGAGCATAACAAACACACCCGAGACAGAGTCCAGATCTGTCAGCCGAGCGTGCGGCAACGCGACGCCGTGTCCAACACCGGTCGGTCCAAGGCTTTCGCGCTCCAGCAAGCAATCGACGACAGTCTGCGCATCCAGATGCAAAGTTCCGGCGGCAACATCGCCAATTTCCTGAAACAACCGCTTCTTGCTAGAAGCGGCGGACAACACACGTACTGCTTCGGGCTTTAATATGCTCGAAAGCTCCATCATCACGCTCCATGGCGGGGCCCCTGCAATTGCAGGGGCGTGCCTTGCTAGTCTTGCCTGTTACGGATCAATCCAGCCGATGTTACCGTCTTCGCGACGGTACACGACATTCAATCCGTCCTTGTTTTCGTTTCGGAACACAAGCACCGGCGCACCGGCAAGTTCCATCTGCATGACCGCCTCTCCAACACTCAGCGATGGGATCTTGGTTTCCATCTCGGCCACGATCATGGGCTGCAGAGTATCGGGCTCGTCAGCCGTCTCCGATTCGTCAGAGGCGAGGATATAAGACGACGCTCCGAAGAGTTCAACAGGCTCGGACCGATCCTTGTGGTGGTCTTTCAGTCGGCGCTTATAACGGCGCAGTTGCGTTTCCATCTTGTCGCAGCATCCCTCAAACGCCGCGTAAATCTCGGTTGCGTGTGCCTTGGCCTGAGCGGTCAGACCAGTGGAAAGATGCACTGTGGTTTCGCATACATATTCATGCGCTGAACGGGAAAAGACGACGTTGGCATCTGTCGGACGTTGGGCATATTTGCCCACGACCTCGCCCAGTTCGGTCTGCACATGAGTCTGCAGGGCCGCACCGATGTCGATCTGTTTTCCGCTGATTTGGTAACGCATGTGATCTCCTTCACAATTCACACCCATTTCTGACGTCACGTAATGCGACGCGCTTGTTTTTATCGGGTGGGGGACTTCGGCAAATCCTGCGGTAACCGCACCGGCCCCCCTTCCAGGAAGGAACGTCGTGATCCAGTCGGAAACCGAAGAAATGCCATAGTCCAATTGAGGCAAGAGACGGCGGGAGAGTCAATCAAAACAGGCGTGTATATACGTGATTTCCGCCATGCGCCCGGCGAAAATCTGCGCAAGCTCATGAAATACGGAAGTTTTCGCCCAGGTAAACCCGGCGCACGTTTTCGTTTTCAACCACTTCGTCGGGTGTGCCGGACATCAGGACCTGACCGTCATGCAGGATGTACGCACGATCCACGATCTCTAGTGTTTCGCGCACGTTGTGATCGGTGATCAACACGCCGATTCCACGCTTTTTCAGGTCCGCAACCAGATGGCGAATATCCCCGACGCTGATCGGGTCGACCCCCGCAAAGGGTTCATCCAACAACAGATATTTCGGATCTGCCGCCAAACAACGCGCGATCTCGACCCTGCGGCGTTCACCGCCCGACAGGGCCAGCGCAGGTGCCCTGCGCAGGTGTTCGATCGAGAAATCGGACAACAGCTCTTCCAGCCGCTCTTTTCGGCGGTGGGCGTGGTTGACGGTGATATCCAGAACGGCGGCAATGTTGTCTTCGACACTCATGCCACGGAAGATTGACATCTCTTGCGGCAGATATCCGATCCCAAGACGCGCGCGGCGATACATAGGCAGCGTTGTGACAACCTGACCGTCAATCGTAACAGTGCCGGCCTCAGGAAACACAAGGCCCGCGACCGAGTAGAATGTGGTGGTCTTGCCTGACCCGTTCGGACCCAACAGCGCCACGACCTCGGATCGGCCCAAGGTCATGGAAACGTCGCGGATCACTGTCTTTTTTCGGTAAGACTTGCGAAGTTTTTCGATTTTCAGGCCAGAGGCACCTTCGGCCACCGTCAGGTTTGGCTGAGCCATCAGTTGGCTCCCTGCTGCAGGATGGTCTTCACGTTGCCGGTCATCGTCGCTTTGCCGGTGGTCAGGTTGGCGTTCATCTGGTCGCCGCTGATCGTGCTTGGCCCCTGCAACAGCAGAACGTTGCCCTTCATGACGATCTCACCTGAATCGATGGTGTATTCCGCCCAGTCGCCTTCGGCCGCATCCGGAGGACTGACCAGAATCACGTCTTCGGTCGCTTCCATCCGTTCGATACCTGAACGGTCTTCGTTATAAATGACTAGCACGCGTTCCGCGGTCAGGCGCATTTCACCCTGAATTACGATCACGTTCCCCAGAAACTCGGCCGAGCCGTCTTCCTGATTTACGTTCAGCTTTTCCGAGGTCACCTCGACCGGCAGGCTTGGGTCGGCATTAGCCGAACCAAAAGCAACCTGAGTTTCCTGCGCTGTCGCAGAGATCGCACCAGTTACCAGAGCAGCGCTTACAAGGGCTAATCGAAAATAGAACACAGGTTATCTTTCTGCTTTTTGAGGCTCATACACCAACTTCACGCCATCTGTAAAAATAATATGGACCGGTCCATCTTTTTTTTCAGTCCCAAATGTCATTCTGCCCGCAGTAAAATCACCAATAATACCGGTTCCGTCGACCTGACCGGGCGTGTCGCCCTGAATTTCGTCCAGCGCGGTGTTCAACAGATCGGTCGTGACGACGATGCCGTCCGTTGTTGTTATAACCACATCCCCGACAAAGGTAGCTGTATTCTTGTCCGGACGGATCATGCCAGTGTTGGAGTCCAAAGTGATCACGCCGCCATTCAGCAGGCCAAAGCGACCCCGAAACTCGGCCGCTGTTGGCGCTTCGCCCTCAGTACCCTGCGTTGCCCGGCTTGCCTCGATCTGAACGTCTTCACCTTTGCGGGTCGTTCCTTGATAATTGGGCTGCATCACCACCTGATCCGCCAAACGTTCATCGATATCCTGCTGGTTGAAGGGCACGGATACATTAGTTTCGATGCTGCGCGACAGCAGGAACACAGTCGACAGCATAGCAATGGCCACCAGAGGCAGCACCACCTTGAAGAACTGTACCCTGCGTGAGTGTCCGTCCAACGCGTTACCCTCCGCCTAGCCCAATCCGACGCGCAGGCAGTCGTGGATATGCAATAGCCCCTCTGCCGGGCCTTGTGTCTCGGGGTCGACCACGAACAGCGAAGTGATCTTGCGATCGTTCATGATCGCCACTGCCTCTTCCGCCATTGCGTTCGGGGAAATGGTCAGCGGATTGGTGGTCATGACCTCTTTGGTGGTCTTGTCCAGAAGGCCGTCCATGTTCCGGCGCAAGTCACCGTCAGTCACGATGCCAATCAGGCGGCCCGCCTCATCCGTCACGCCGACAACGCCAAAGCTTTTCTGGCTCATGACCAACAGCGCCTCGCTCATGGGAGTGCCCTCAGACACAACTGGCAGATCGGCGTGCATCAAATCCCGCACGGTGGAAAGCTGCGCCCCCAGCTTGCCGCCAGGGTGGAAGGCGCGGAAGTCCTCAGGCTTGAAATCACGGTACTTCATCAACGCAATGGCCAAGGCGTCGCCCATCGCCAACGTCAACGTGGTTGAAATCGAGGGCACCATGCCAAAACCGCAAGCTTCGCCCAGCGACGGGATCAGCAAATGCACATCCGCCCGCGTCATTAGCGTGCTTTCCGGCTTGCTGGACAATCCGATCAAGGGAATGCCAAAGCGGCGGGTAAAGGCCAGCAGATTGACCAGTTCCGGCGCTTCGCCCGAGTTTGAGATGGCCAGAACCACATCGCCTTTCGACACCATGCCCAGATCGCCATGGCTGGCCTCGGCCGGGTGCACGAAATAGGCGGGCGTGCCGGTGCTGGCCAGTGTGGCGGCAATCTTGTGGCCGATGTGACCAGATTTGCCGATACCGCTGATGATGATGCGGCCCGGAGCCTGCAGGATCATCTGCACGGCTTCGGCAAAATCTTCATTCAGGCTTTCGGCCAGCACGTCCAGCGCGCGGGCCTCGTCGGTGATGACCTGACGTGCGGTTCTCAGGAATGCTTCGGTATCGGTCATGAGTGCGCAAAAATATCCGTTTCGGGCCAGCCGGCGAGGTCCAGTTTCGCACGCATCGGCAGGAAGTCAAAACAGGCCTGCGCCATTTCGGTGCGGCCTTCGCGGGCCAGGCGTCCGTCCAACGCCTCGCGCAGCTGATGCAGGTACAGAACATCAGAAGCCGCATAATCCAGCTGCGCGTTGGTCAGGGTCTCAGCGCCCCAGTCGCTCATCTGCTGCTGTTTCGAGATATCGACGCCGATCAGCTCTTGGCACAGGTTCTTCAGCCCGTGCCTGTCAGTGTAGGTGCGCACCAGCCGACTGGCGATTTTGGTACAATAGACCGGAGCGGCCAACGCGCCAAATGCGTGGTACATCGCAGCAATGTCGAAACGGCCAAAGTGGAAAAGCTTTAGCACGTCAGGGTTTTCCAGCATCGCACACAGGTTCGGGGCCTCGGTCTGTCCCTTCTCCACCTGAACGATGTGGCTGTTACCGTCGCCGCCTGACATCTGGATCACGCACAGCCGGTCCCGATGCGGGTTCAGCCCCATGGTCTCGCAGTCTATGGCCACAACAGGGCCCATATCCAACCCGTCCGGCAGGTCGTTTTTGTAAAGATGGTTTGCCACGGGGCTTGTCCTTTGTCCGGTATCGTCCCCGAGATAGGAGGTTTGGTCCCTAAACTCAACGCCATCCATGACGGTGCGGCAGGGACCCGCAGGTTGCGTTGGCCATATCCCTATGGGGAGGATAGGGTTATTGCATGACGCAGCACAAACACGAGTCGCACCCGCAGATCCACGCGCGTCTGAAACGGGCACACGGGCATTTGGCCCGGGTAATATCCATGCTCGAAGATCAAGAGCCCTGCACCGACATCGCACAGCAACTTTTTGCGGTTGAAAAGGCGATTACCAACGCCAAACGGGCCTTGATCCACGATCATATTGATCACTGCCTGTCACCAACGACCGCAACCAAAGACCCGGACGTGGAAGACTTCAAAACCATCACAAAGTACCTCTGACCGATGCTGAGCGTCCTGAAGAACCGCGTCTATCGGCATTTACTGGCGGCTCAGGTGGTTGCGTTGATGGGAACCGGGCTGGCGACGGTTGCCTTGGGGTTGCTCGCCTTTGATCTGGCCGGTGACGCGGCGGGTATGGTTCTGGGAACCGCCCTGACCATCAAGATGGTGGCCTACGTGGTTGTCGCCCCGCTCGCCGCTGCGTTTGCAGAACGGCTGGACCGACGCAAAATGTTGGTGGTGCTAGATCTTGTGCGTGCCGCCGTTGCGCTTTGTCTGCCGTTCGTGACCGAGATCTGGCAGATCTATGTGCTGATCTTCCTGCTGCAATCGGCCTCTGCTGGTTTCACCCCAGCCTTTCAGGCGACGATTCCGGATGTTCTGACGGATGAACAAGACTACACCAAAGCTCTGTCGCTGTCTCGGCTGGCCTATGACCTCGAAAGTCTGCTCAGTCCCGCTCTGGCTGCAGCGCTGTTGTTGATCATTAGCTTTGACAGCCTGTTCTGGGGCACAAGTTTTGGGTTCGTTGCCTCGGCAATCCTTGTCGTGTCGGTCGCCCTGCCTTCGCCCAAACCGACGAAACGGAGGGGGATTTACGACCGGACGACCCGTGGCATCCGCCTATACCTTGGTACGACACGGTTGCGCGGCTTGCTAGCGCTGACCTGGACTGCCGCGTCACTCAGCGCGATGGTCATCGTCAACACTGTCGTAATCGTGCGCGCCGATCTTGGGCTGTCGGAAAGTGCTGTGGCTATTGCACTGGCAGGGTACGGGTTCGGATCGATGCTGGCGGCCTTTGTCCTACCGTCTCTTCTGAACAACTACGAGGATCGCAGCGTTATGCTGGCTGGTGCAGCATTCGGGACGCTTACGATGGCCGTTGCAGCGGGGTTGTTCGCCTCGACCCAGATGACTTTGTGGGGGCTCGCGGTGTTATGGGCGGGTGCTGGCTTTGGCTATTCTGCCACTCTGACACCGTCCGGCCGCCTGCTGACACGCACGGCCCGCCCGGAAGACCGACCAGCTGTTTTCGCCGCGCAGTTCACCCTGTCCCATGCCTGCTGGCTGGTGCTGTACCCGCCGGCCGGGTGGCTAATGACCACCAAAGGGACCGAACAGACATTGATCTGGATGACTATTGCAGCCCTTGCGGGGCTTGGTATTACGCTTCTGATCTGGCCGCGCTCCAAGCTGAAAATGACGTCGGGCGAACACGCTGACAAACCTTGAGCATCCCAAGGTATTTGCACTACACCTTGGCCCTATGGATCAGCTTGACCGCCGCATCATCACAGCCCTGCAGCACAACGCCCGCGAATCTACGACCAAGATCGCGGCGAAACTGGGTGTGGCCCGGACCACCGTGCATGAACGCATTCAACGGATGGAAGAACGCGGCGTGATTGCCGGGTATTCGGTGGTGCTGAGCGCCCCCGAAGACGCCCCGCGCGTTCAGGTCGTTGTCTTGCTTGAGGTTCAGCAAAAAGAGACCAAACGTATTATCAAGCGGCTGGAAGCCTATCCCGAGGTCAAACTCTGCCTGTCGATCAATGGGGAATTCGACCTACTGCTGTCCGCCGAAGCCCCTAGGATCGAGGATCTGGACATTCTGGTCGACGAATTAGCAAAGATCCCTGGAGTTTTGCGAACCAACACCAGTGTCGTGTTCGGCCGCCGGATCGATCGAAACTGAGCGTCCGATAACCCTCTGTAAACCCTGACACAGCTAGCTTGGCCCGGACTGATCAGAATCCCGGACCGGCAGAATGCCATATCGAATGATCTTAGGACTGACCTTGGCGGCGCTGTTGGTTGCGCCGCAGGGTTTTGCCATGCCCAACACCCAAACAGCCCGCATCTGCGACAACGCCGCCCAGCGCGCCGCCCGGTCCGAAGGAGTGCCACTAGATGTCATGCGTGCAATCGCCCGGGTTGAGACAGGCCGCACAGCTGACGGGGCGCTGCAACCCTGGCCCTGGACGATCAATGTCGAAGGGAAGGGCATTTGGTTCACCTCAGAGTTCGAGACAAAATCATATGTGTTCGACATCTTCAAAGCAGGCAAACGCAGCTTTGATATCGGGTGCTTCCAGATCAACTACCGCTGGCACGGCAAGGCGTTCCGCTCGATCGACGCCATGTTCGATCCCGATAAAAACGCAACATATGCCGCGCGGTTTCTGAAAGAGCTGTATGCTGAGCTGGGCTCGTGGAACGCTGCCGCCGGGGCCTATCACTCGCGCACATCCGCTTTGGCAAACGCCTACGTGACGCGTTTTCAAACCGTTCTGGCTCAGTTGGGTCAGCAAACTCCAATCGCATCTGCGACGCGCGATCCGTTTTCCGGGGCTGCCGATCCATTAATTCCACCTCGAGTAGAACCTAACAACACTGGCGCTATGGGATCGCTGGTGCCGGTGGCCGGCGCCGCGACCGCTTTCATCCAATTCAACTAGGAGCTCTGTGTGCCCAAGATCGACGCCCGTTCGCTTTTCTCTCCGACCGTGCTGCTGGCGCTGGCGTTGATGACGGTCATCGTGATGATGATCCTGCCGATGCCCGCATGGGTTCTGGACGTCGGCCTGTCCGCCTCATTTGCATTGGCGATCCTGATCTTCACCTTGACGCTGTTCATCGAACGCCCGTTGGATTTTTCGTCCTTCCCAACCATCCTGCTCGCCTCGCTGATGCTGCGGCTGTCGCTGAACGTGTCCTCGACCAAGCTGATCATCGGTCAGGGCCATACCGGCCCCAGTGCTGCCGGAGACGTGATTGAAGGGTTTGCGAATTTTGTTATGGGCGGCAGCATCTTTCTGGGCCTCGTCGTCTTTGGTGTACTGCTGATCGTGAACTTTATGGTCATCACCAAGGGCGCGGCCCGCATGGCCGAAGTCGGCGCGCGATTTGCTCTGGACGGAATGCCCGGCAAACAGCTGGCCATCGACAGCGACATGTCCGCCGGAGCTATTGACCATCAGCAAGCGAAAGAGCGCCGCGAACGTGAGCAACAGGAAACGACGTTCTTCGGCTCCCTCGACGGGGCCTCGAAGTTCGTCAAGGGGGATGCGGTTGCGGGGCTGTTGATCACGCTTCTGAACCTTGTGATGGGCCTGATTATGGGCGTAATCGTGCAGGGAATGCCCATCTCTGCCGCGTTTGAGACCTATGCCATTCTGACTGTCGGCGACGGGTTGGTTTCGCAAATCCCCGCTGTGATCATCTCGATCGCCTCGGCGTTATTGCTGGCGCGGGGTGGTACTCAGGGTGCAACCGACAGCGCGATCTTTTCGCAATTGGGTCGGCATCCGGCCGCATTGGGCACAGTGGCCATGCTGATGGTCTTGTTTGCGCTGGTGCCCGGCCTGCCTTTTCTGCCCTTCATCCTTGGCGCGGGTGTTCTGGGGTATGCGGCATACTCGGTGCACCGCAAACAAAAGGCCGAAGCAGACGCAGAACGGGCACCTTCATCCGAGGATGAAACCCCGGTTTCCCAAGCCATCGGGGACATTCTGGATCTGGACGACGTTCACCTGGAGTTCGCCCCTGATCTTGTCAGCATGGTTCTCAACCCCGGCACCGGGCTGGACGCACGAATTGCCAATATGCGCACATATGTCGCCTCAGGCTTTGGACTTATCCTGCCTGGCCTCCGCCGGCGCGATCCGACTGAAAGATCTGGTGGACTTCGACGGAGTCCGCGGAAACGATCTGGTCGGTTACGGTCTGGTTGTGGGGCTGAATGGAACCGGTGACGGGCTCAGGAATTCGCCCTTTACCGAAGAGATCATGTCCAACATTCTCGAAAGGTTGGGCGTCAACGTCAACGGCGAGGACTTCCGCCCCAAAAACGTGGCCGCTGTTCTGGTGACTGCAAGCCTGCCGCCTTTTTCGCGCGTTGGGGGGCAGATCGACGTGACGGGCTCTGCCATCGGAGATTCCAAAAGTCTACTGGGCGGTACGCTGATCATGACGCCATTGAACGCTGCTGACGGGCAGATTTACGCTGTTGCGCAAGGCACCGTTTTGGCAGGCGGCGTGTCGGCTGAGGGAGAGGCCGCCTCAGTTGTGCAGGGCGTTCCTACTTCCGGTGTGATCCCCTCCGGAGCAAGGGTAGAACGTGAAATCGATTTCGAACTTTCGGCTCTTACCCAGATGCGCCTTGCTTTGCGAGAGCCTGATTTTACTACGGCAGGCAGGATCGAGCTTGCCATCAATACCGAGTTCAACAGCGCGGTGGCCATCATGCGCGATTCCGGGACGGTTGAGCTGAACATCGCGGCAACGCAGACAATTTCGACCGCCCACGCGCTTGGGCGGATCGAGAACATTCTGGTCGAACCCGAAAGCAAGGCCCGCGTCGTGGTCGATCAGCGTTCGGGCACGATTGTGATGGGGCAGGAAGTGCGGATATCCCGCGTGGCGGTCTCGCAGGGCAACCTTACGCTCACAGTCGAAGAGGCGCCGATTGCGGATCAACCCAACCCCTTCGCGCGCGGCGAGACCGTTGTGGTGCCCAGAACAATCGCCGGAATAGAAGAAGAGGAAGGCACCGGGTTGGCTGAAATACCCGAAGCGGCAACCCTGTCCGAAGTCGTGGCAGGTCTGAACGCGCTTGGGGTGTCGCCCCGGGACATGATCGACATTCTGAAGACGATCAAAGCCGCCGGAGCGTTGCACGCCGAATTTATCGTCCGCTGAGGAACTCCGATCAGCGGGTCACTGCCAAGACTGGCGGAGGGGCCAAACGGCCCCTCCAAAACTTATTTGGATTTCCAACTGTTCAGCCACTTTCGGAACCTGCTGCCCTGCTCTTCTATGGCGTCGCCGGCGGCATAAAGGCCATCTTCCATATTCTCGATCACGGGATCAACCCGCGCCTCGCGAAACCGGCGCCAGCGGACCCAAAGGGCCCAAACTATCGCGAAGAATACGGTCAGGAAAATGATATTGAACCAGGGAATAATCCTAACGTCTTGGCTGTCTACTGACCAAGTCTTCACTGCATTCGGGAAAATCGACAGGAACTCACTTCGCCAACCGTAGTGGCGAACAACCACCCAGCGAGGCGCTTCGTTTGTTGATTTCAAGTCTGCGGCCTCGGCCTGCAGGTTCGACGAGTTTAGTTTAAAATAAGGTGGCCAGCCCCAGCCCGTGTCTTCGTTCCGATACACCATGACCTTGCCGTTGGTCTTGCGGGTCTGAATGAAAAACACATCGCGGTTTGGCGTTGTCGCATCACTGCCGACGTCATGAACCGACCAGAAGATGCTGTTCTCACCGGGGTCGATCCGTTTTTCATAGGTATCCGAAATCCGAACCACATCGTGCTGCGGAAGGGTGTAATTCAACACCGCCGCAATCGTGCCCCAAAACAGGATGATGATAGCCCATTTGACGTAACGCATCAGCGAAACCCTCACATGAAATTCGTAACATAAATCAGGATTGCGATCAGGCCCAGCGGCACCACGTAAATCCCAAGGATCAGTTTGCGTCGAAACGATCCGTCGTATTTTTTTAGCCCGCGCTGGACAAATGCATCGCGGTCGCCGGTCAGACCCTTTTTCTCCCAATGAGCGATCAGCTTACTGCGCCGTATCCAGCGGGAATAGATTGATACGCCAACATAAATGACCGTTAGAACGACCAGCAACGGGATCAAAAAACGCAGTGCGACGAACATTTAACTTCTCCCTACTGCGCCCCAGGGGCCGACGCGTGCGATGATGTCTTCGCTGTTCCGGTCATTACCGCTCATATCCGGTTCGTGGCCGAATAGTGCGGCCCGAGCGCCAGCCTTATCCACCTGATACTCGCGCGCAAGGAAGTCGGCAACATAGGCTTTTTTGGCCTCGGGCCAAGTCGCATAGGTGCGGTAGAACAGTTCCTTATGGCAAATGAACACCTGACGTGGGTCCAACGGGGCCAGTTCCGCCAACAACATGTTCACCAGATCGCGGTTCGGTGTGTTGGTCGCCCGCAGCGTATAGAAATAGGCCGGATGATCCGAGGTGATGCGCGGCCACGGTCCGCCATCCTTCGCCCAGCGCAGCAGTTGTGCCAGACCGTGATAAGCCTCGGGCAGACGATCCGAATGGTTTCGCGCCAGCCGTCGCATGTCACCGCGATCCAACCCTGTCAGGTCAACGCCTGCATCGGCTGCGGCGTCTACGGTCAGAAAATCCATCTTTTGCTGCAAGATTGCGGCGGAATTGACACCGCGCGCCTCGATGATCGTTTCGACCAAGCCGTTAAGCCCGAGGAACTTGGCGATCTGGTTCCGCTGAGATGGGTCAAAAACGTATTTGATCGGCATATCGTCGGGTCTGTCGCCCATACAGATCACCGCCGGGTGATCCAGATCCGGGAACAGGTAGAGCCCGTCGAAGTGCGCCGTCCAGAAATTGCGCTGCTCAAACGCGGTATGGCGCAAACGAACCGGGTTGCGGGTCACGTCGCCTGTTTCCTTGGCGGTCTCGATCATCTTGGCGATCAGCACATCGTCGAACCAGGCGTCCTCTTCGGTTTTGAACTGCTCGACCATGCCCGCCAGTTGCTGTGCCTTGCGCAGAGTGCCCCCTGCGGTGTCGGCCTCGACCTCGATCTTGCGCAGGTTCAGCAGATCGCGGGGTGTGGTGAGTCTGATGACCGAGTTCACCAGCTCTCCGGCCACCGCATCGGTGGCGGTTAGGGCAAACAGTTGCGCCTCGTTCATCTCGATGAATTCGCGCAGGATGTCGCGCGAGGTCGAGAATTTGACGTTCAGCAGTGGCGCGCGTTTCTGCTCGGTCGTCAACAGGATGAACTGTCGGTTGACCCCGTTGGGGTTGAGGTAGAGTTCATCCTCCAGCTCAATCCCCACCTCCGGCGAATAGCCCGAGATATCGACATGGAAATCCGTCAGCGCCGTGGTCTTGCCCGCCAGATGCTGCAACGCGCGGTTATACCGCTCGACCAGAGCCGGGCTGGAGATGTGGACGAGGTTGCCGAACATCAGGCCTTTTTTGATGAGGCGGATCATGCTTGGTCACGACTCCCATCATCAATCCGACGGATGACTTCTCTCAACAAGTTTGAGGTGCGATCTACTTTCAGATCACTCCTGTACATTTTACCAGCAAGTGAGAGCTTGTCATAGTATTCTATCAAGCCGTCCAAGTAATTATACGCTTCATACAAGTCATTTCTTTCGCCACCAAAACCGTTTCTCTTACTTTGCGGCAAGTCCACGCGACCTTCTCTGAAACGTCGGACCGCTTTTTCAAGGCAAGTGTTTAGCCCTAAATAAAACTCTCTTATCTCTTGATCTTTCCCTCGCGGTACAATTCTTCCTGAAACTTGGGATTGAGGAGCATCCAGCGGACAAGCTGTGTAAGTAACCGTTGTATCATCTAATGCCTCAAGGCGACGCTGAACGCCTAACAGCACTGCCTTCTGATTGACGTCCTCTTGTTGACTGGAGATCAAATTGAATTGATCGATCTGAGCTTTTGCCATTTTCTGGGTGGCAATCCTTTGCTCAGCCAATTCCTGTCTTTGTTCAGATAGTTCCTGCGACTGCAACCAGACAGTTGTGATCAACCAAACGAAGGCCAGTGCTCCCGCAAAGCCTGCAAGAGTGTCTCCTACTTCGTTCGGCGAAGCATTAAGAAAGCTGGCCCATTTTCCGTTGCTGCAGGTTTGACCAGCCCAAAAATTCGGTTGGCAAACTGGTTGAAGAAACACAAACAAACCCAGCAGGAGCACGAGCATGGTTGCGATAACTCCCCACATGACTGGGTTAGCGCTTCGCCAGAAACGTTGGGTTGTCTTACTATTCAACCCTTCCCCTCCAAATACCGTCGCTTGGCCTCTTCCATCCGGCCCATCTCGCGCACCGCGTTCTCGATGGCGACCTCGTCGCTCTTGTCGGCATAGCGGAATTCGCTGTCGGCGTAGCGGTTGATCTCTTGCATCACCATCTCAACCGTGATCGGCTGGCGCAGGTCTTCGATCATGGCCTTCTTAGAGTCGTAGTCGCGGAACAGGAACAGGTCGGGGCTTTCCATCCATTCGTCGGGCAGTTCGAAATCCATTGCACGGACCTTGACCGCGTCGGTGATGTTCTTGATTGCGCGACCGGTAAAGCGCTCATCCGCCTGCTGGATTGCCTTGAGATAGGTGCCCATCTTGGCAATCGTATCCATCTGGCCGATTTCGCCGGAGACCCGGTCATAGACCTGCAGCAGAGCCTCTTCGTGCGGGCGGGAATGACTTTCGAAACTGGCAGCGACAGCCTTTTTGATTTCCTGCGCGGCATAAGCCTCGTGTTCGCCCAGCGGAATGTCGTGGTTGCGGCCCATCAGCAGGTGCAGGATGTCGATGTAATCCTCGCGCGTTTGCGGACCATCCACCAGGAACCGAGCGCCGGCCCGCTGGCGCAGAGCGTCGTCCACATTCTCGGGGTAGTTCGAGAACATACCAAAGGTGCAGTTGCCGCGCACGACGGTGTTGGCACCTGCAAAGCTCTCCATCAGCACGGCGGTGATTTCCAACTGCCCGGCCGAGGATTGCCGGTCGCCGCGTTTGCCCGCCAGTTGATCGATATCGTCGATGGTGCCGAAGCCGATGACCGAGGGGTCGATGATCGTGTTGATGAAAGCCTTGGCGTTCTGGCCAGATTTGCCTTGATAGCTGTCGATATTATCGGTGCTCAGGTTTTGATAGCGGAACGGATAGCCCGCGTTCTGGCAATAGTCGTTGATCAGCCCGGCCATCATCTGGATCAGGGTGGTCTTGCCGGTGCCCGGTTTGCCATCCCCCATAAAGGTAAAGATGAACCCGCCGAGTTCCGCGAACGGGTTCAGGCGGCGGTCGAAGTCATAGGCCATGACCATCTTGGCCAGCTTCATCGCCTGATATTTGGCGATATGGTTGCCGACCACCTCGTTCGGTTTCTTGAACATCATGGTCAGGGTGGTGGATTTGGCCTTGGAGGCCGGTTCGAACCCCCGGATCGTCAGATCATCAGCCTCGATGTGCCATGCGGCGTTCTGGAACGGGGCCAGATGGCCTGCTGACTGCGCGCGCAGCGCGGCCTTTTCCATCAGTTGCTCGGCATAGGCGCTGGTGGCGGCAATCAGGTGGGCATCGTCGGTGGCGTGTTTGGCGAGGGTCTGGTCCAGCTCCCACAGCGCGCCGTGCAGGGCGAGTTGGCCGTTGTCGGTCAGAACCTCTTCGATCTCACCAATATCAACGGTGGTTTCACCCAGATGCGAGGACATCAAGTATGCCAGCGCATTGCCAAACGTGTGCGAGGTGATCAGAGCCTCCGCCGTCAGCAGTTCCGAGAATTCGGTCTTGCGCGCGGCGGGCAAATCGCCCGCAAGGTTCGCGCGTTTCAGATCAGCCAGCGAGGTCTGCTCCGCATAGGTCTCAGCCACAGCCAAGGCGATGGCAATGGCGCGCCGGATCGCCTGCTGTGTAGTCGCCTGAGGCGGCGAGACCAGCATGTCACCATCATCCGATGCCTCGATCCGCTCGACCAGATGCACCCCATCTGTCCGCACTGTGCGCCGCGTCACCAAACCCGGCGTGGTGGACCGGAACCTACGTCCGGTCGACACCCCCGGCGACCGTTCCGTCGACGTCTCCACCGCTTTTCCAATCCGCGGCGCGTGTTCGAACCCGTTCAGCAAAGCGGTCGCGGCCGGATAATGTTTGCGAATGTCATCCTCGCGCAATTCCATTTGATCTGACGTCAAACTCATTTCAAAACCGCCCTTGCTTCATCTTTTCAAAAATACTCCCGCCGGAGGCCAAACTAATAGCGCAGCACCTGCCCGCTCTTGCTGACCACGAATTTGCGCACATCCCCAAATCCCGGTGGGTTGCGTTCAGCCAGCACCTGAAACGGGCGCTGGGGCAGAATGATTGATCGCTGAGTGCGTGTGGCCCCGGTTTCGGCCCCCTGCCCGCCGAACGGGTCCAGCGCAAAAACCTCGCGCTCGACTGTGGAAAACCACCCAGCGCGCTCTTCGATCACCTCTTCGCTTTCCAGCTCTTCGGTGGTCCAGGCCAGTGCCCAGTCCTGACCTTGCGGTGCCTGTGCGTCCTCAAGAACTTGCCGCAACGGGCCGGTTTGCTCGGTATAGGCTGAGGAATACATCGGACCCACGTGGATGCGGCGCAGGTGTTTGGGGTGCAGGTCGTCGAAATCCTGATCGAAGCCTTTGGCAATGGTCACCAATTTCAGACCGCCTAAGCTTTGCGCCATCAGATGCGCCTGCACTTCAGGCCAGCGGCGCTGGTCTTTAGGCAGGGCGGTTTTGCCGCTGTCCTCCAACTGCATCAGGTAGATGACCGGCAGGTTGATCTGGCTGTCATAGACTGCCCAATGGATCATGAACTTGCGCCGCTCGCCCTCATTTCCGATCCAGTGGCATTCGGGATCGTTGCGGGCCCAGAACAGCTGACCCTTCAGAAATTCTTCGTAATAGAGCCTTTGAGACAGAGCGAATTGCAGCTTGGTGGGGATTTCCTGATCGCCGATGATCGTCCGCACCATGTCGGTTTTCAGATCATCTTCCGAGGGCATATTCGCCAGATGCACCGGCGCCTGTTGCGCGTCATTGGCCATAGTCAGCAACTCGGCCGCCACAGGAAATCCGCTGTCACGCTTGTCCATGGCGAGGCTGCCAAAGAACCGGCCCGTATCGCGCCCGACCAGCAGGTATTTCATGGATAGCGCCCGGAAGGTGTAGAGCAGCCCCGAAAGGTAACGCGACACGATCCGCACCTCTTGTTTCGAGATCGCGCCCTCAGCCTCCATCGTCGCGGCCACGCGCAACAAGTGAACGGTGATCACCTCGAATTTTCGAAAATAGCGGCGCGAGGAGAAGGTGTCGGTTAGTCCCACATGGTCTTTAGTGGGGTCAGTCATGCATCACCGCCACCAAAACCACCTAGGTCCGGGCCAGGTGACTGACTGCCGTCGCTTTGGACATTAGTTGGCACACTGTTAATTCCTTGCGATCTGCGAAACATTCCCAGTCGATAGCCCGACCACAAAGCACCGAGAACACCAACGCCACTCAAAAGGTAAAACCCATTCGCCATCATCGTCAGAAAATAGATGAGGAAAACGAGGCCAATTGCACCCCAAACAAGCTCACCGTTCCGTTCTACCCAAGTCTTGTCTTTGTCTTGCTCTAAGAAAAATGGCATTCGCCGCAACCACTCTTTTTTACCCACCATACAAATTCTTATCATGCTTCTCGACAATCGAGGCGAACCGGCGGGCAAAGCGTTCGTCAGCCTTGGCCTTTTTTTCCAGAACGTCGCGGGCAAAAACCATGTGGTCCTCATGCGCCTCGAGCATGTCGGCCATTTTCTGGTTGGTCGCGGTGCCGATGGCGGCCATCGCCGTTTGCGCCTCTTGGTCCGTCTGCACGCCGATCTCGTTGATGCGGTGGGCCACGTCCTGCTGCTGCGCGGTTTTCAGCGATTTGGTCAGGGCGTCATACAGTACCACGCGTTGTTGCGTGTCTGTTTGCAGCTTGTTGATCAGCACCATCTGCGTCGCGGCCTGGTTCTGTAGGGAGTCGACCCAGGTCTTGCCCTTTTCGATGTAGCGTTCCAGCGTTTGTGACTTGGCCAGCTTTACCTGCTCTTCCTGAACCTTGGCATTGTATTGCTTGTTCAGCTCGGCCAGTTCGGTTTCCAACTGGGTCCGCGCGGCTGCGTCCTGTTCGACACTGATCTTGTTTTCCAGAGTTATGATCGTCGGATCCATATCCTGAATCTCGGCCCGCAGCGCCTCCAACTCGGCCACGGTAGCCTCGCGGTCGTCCAGCGTGCCGGTCAGGTTTTCCTCGACCTTCACCCGCTGTTCTTCCAACACGGATAGCTGCCCTTGCAGCAATTGAACGATTACGTCGGATTTGGCGATCAGGTCCTGCAGCTTGTCGTCGATATTGGCGGTGCGCATGCGTTCCTGCCGCATCGACTCGGATTTTCCTTTCGAGAAAATGCCGACAAACGTCTCCCACCCGGACTTCGAGCGCATCTCGTCGAAATCCTTGGAAAAGGCGCTGGTGACGTCGTCCAGACCCATAATCAGCTCGGCGATATTTGCGTTCATCACCTCGGTATGGGCGTGCACGTCCTCAAGCGTGGCGTTTTCGATGTCGATGTCGGCCTCGGCAGAGCCGATCTTAGAACGCGCGGCTTCAATCCGGGATGTCAGCCCTTCGATCTGAGACTGGCTTTCGCGCACTTTTTGCTGCGTTTCCTCAATCAACGCATCAAACTGCTGGTTCGACATCTGTCCTATTCCTTTTTTTAATTATGCACCCAACAAGATAGGAGATGTTACGATCATTTACATCCCCTTGGGCATCCAATCCTGTCGAACTTTGGCAAACTCCGCCAAAAAAAGATAGGCGGGTTGACACTTTGGCCTCAGATCGCATGAATGCGCCCCGGTAGGCAAAAAACGTCACGTTTACCATACGAAAACTGGATTGATCTGACCCCACGGGTGGCCATAGACAATCCGGGAGGCACATGTTTGAGTGCTAACAAATTTTTATTGCCGGAGGCTGACCCATGCTGGACGCGACAACCGACCTGAAATCAATCCTGAAGAACCCCGATCTGCTTGTAACCAAAGCCTATATCGGCGGTCAGTGGGTCGACGGGGACAATGGCACTTTTGCCGTGACCAACCCGGCGCGCGGCGACGTCGTAGCCGAAGTCGCAGACCTGAGCCGTGCGCAGGTCGCCGGCGCGATCGCACAAGCTGAGGCCGCGCAAAAGGAATGGGCCAAGCTGACCGGCAAGGAACGCGCCGTGATTCTGCGTCGCTGGTACGACCTGATGATGGAAAACGCCGAAGATCTGGGCAAGATCCTGACCGCCGAGCAAGGCAAGCCGCTGGCCGAGGCCGTTGGCGAGATCGGCTATGGCGCGTCGTTCATCGAGTTCTTCGGCGAAGAGGCCAAGCGCGTTTATGGCGAGACGATCCCGGGCCATCAGCGCGACAAGCGGATCATGGTGCTGAAACAGCCGATCGGTGTTGCGGCCTCGATCACGCCGTGGAACTTCCCCAATGCGATGATCACCCGCAAGGCGGCTCCGGCGCTGGCGGCAGGCTGTGCATTCGTCGCACGTCCAGCCAAGGAAACACCGCTGTCCGCATTGGTCATGGGCGTTCTGGCCGAACAGGCTGGCATCCCGGCTGGTGTGTTCAACGTATTGCCGTCCTCCAGCGCCAGCGAGATTGGCAAGGAGTTCTGCGAAAACCCCGGCGTGCGCAAACTGACCTTCACCGGCTCGACCGAAGTGGGTCGCATCCTGCTGAAACAGGCGGCCGATCAGGTCATGAAATGCTCGATGGAACTGGGCGGCAACGCGCCATTCATCGTGTTTGACGATGCCGATCTGGATGCGGCTGTCGAAGGCGCGATGATGTGCAAGTTCCGCAACAACGGCCAGACCTGCGTCTGCGCCAACCGCATCTATGTGCAGGCGGGCGTGTACGATGAATTCGCGACCAAACTGAAAGCCGCTGTCGAGGCGCTGAAAATCGGTGATGGTCTGGCTGAGGGCACAACAACCGGCCCGCTGATCAACGCCGAAGCAGTGGTCAAGGTCGAAGAGCACATCAAAGACGTCACCGACAAGGGCGGCGCGGTTCTGACCGGCGGTCTGCCGCACGATCTGGGCGGCACCTTCTTCCAGCCCACCATCGTGACCGGCGTGACGCAGGACATGATGGTCGCACAGGACGAGACCTTTGGCCCGCTGGCCCCGCTGTTTAAGTTCGAAGACGAAGACGATGTGATCGCAATGGCCAACGATACGATCTTTGGTCTGGCCTCTTATTTCTACGCCAAAGACCTCAGCCGGGTCTACAAAGTGGCCGAGGCTCTGGAATACGGCATCGTTGGTGTGAACACCGGTATCATCTCGACCGAGCTTGGCCCGTTTGGCGGCGTCAAACAGTCCGGCCTGGGCCGCGAAGGCAGCCATCACGGCATGGAAGACTATCTTGAGATGAAGTACGTCTGCCTGTCGGTCTGATCTGAAAAGGCCCCGGTGTACCGCGCCGGGGCCATTACGTTTGTCACAAAACTGCAAACAAACCGTCACATCCCTGCAATGACCCGCGTTCATCCCCCTCTCATCCAAGTGAGAGAGGATACCACCCGATGTCATTGCGCTGTGTCTGCCTGACATCTGCCCTTGCCCTGACCGCCGGTCAGGCAGCGGCAGAAATGAATTTCAACCGAATTGCGTCTTTCCCCGTCGTCAAAAACATGGCCGAGGGGGCGGATACCACCCGCGAAACCTCGCCCGAGATCATCGCGGCGACAGCGGACGGCATGACGCTGATCTATACCGACAGCCCACTGGGCATGATTGGCATGGTCGACATCACCGACCCTGCGAACCCGACGCCTCTGGGTGCGATGGAGGTGGGTGGAGAGCCGACGTCGGTTGGGATTGTTGGCACGACGGCTTTTGTGGGCGTGAACACTTCGGAAAGCTATACCGCCCCATCGGGCAAGCTGATCTCGGTCGACATTGCGGGCAAAGCCGAAACCGGTGCCTGTGACCTGGGCGGTCAGCCCGACAGCGTCGCCATTGCTCCCGATGGCAGCTTTGTCGCCGTGGCGATCGAGAACGAGCGCGACGAAGACCTGAACGATGGCTTCATCCCGCAGCTGCCAGCTGGTTCGTTGGCGCTGGTGCCGTTGATTGAAGGTGCTCTGGATTGCGCAGGCATGAAGATGGCCTCGCTGACCGGGCTGTCGGAGGTTGCGCCTACTGACCCAGAACCGGAATTCGTGGACATCAATGATCTGGGTGAAACAGTAGTAACCTTGCAGGAGAACAACCACATCGCGGTCGTCGACAAGGATGGCGACGTGGTCAGCCATTTCTCCGCAGGCGCGGTCGATCTGGAAGGCATCGATGCCACCGACGAACGCGGTGCGCTGATCTTCACCGAAAGCCAGCCGGGCCGTTTGCGTGAGCCTGATGCGGTGAAATGGATCGACGACACCCATTTCGCCACCGCCAACGAAGGCGACTATCAGGGCGGTTCGCGCGGCTGGACGATCTTCCACAAGGACGGCACCGTTGTTTACGAGAACGGCACCGACTTCGAGAAGGCCATCATTCAGATCGGTCACTATCCCGACAAACGCTCGGACGCCAAGGGCGTAGAGCCGGAAAGCGTGACCGCCGCCACCTTTGGCGGTACGCCGATGATCTTTGTGGGCGCCGAACGCGCCTCGGTCGTGGGTGTTTATGACGCCACCGATCCGGCCAACCCGGTTCTGAAACAGCTGCTGCCCTCAGGTGTTGGCCCCGAAGGTTATGTTGCAATCCCGGAACGCAACCTGCTGATCTCGGCCAATGAAAAGGACCTGATCGAAGACGGTGGCCCGCGTGCGCACGTGATGATCTACGAATATCAGGACGCCCCGGCCAGCTATCCGCATCTGACGTCCGCAGGCACAGATGAGCTGATCGGCTGGGGCGCGCTGTCCGGTCTGGTGGCAGATGAGGACGGCATGATCTATGCGGTGAACGACAGCTTCTACGGCTTCCAGCCTTCGATTTTCAAGATCGACCCCAGCCAGAAACCGGCCCGCATTGTGGATGTGATCCGCATCCACCGTCAAGACGGCAACCCGGCGCAGAAACTAGACCTGGAAGGCATCACGCTGGACGGTAAAGGCGGGTTCTACGTCGCCTCCGAAGGCCGCACCGACCGTGTTATCCCGCATGCGATTTACCACGTGTCCGCTGATGGCCTGATCAAGGATCGCAAAGGCGAGATCGGCCTGCCACTTGAGCTCATGGCGGTCGAAAAGCGCTTTGGGTTTGAAGGCATCACCCGCGTTGGCAAAACCCTGTGGATGGCCGTTCAGCGCGAATGGAAGGACGACCCTGAAAACCACGTGAAACTGGTGGCCTACAACCTTGAGACCAAAGAATGGGGCGCGGTGCACTATCCCAAAGCGGACCCGGAAAAAGGATGGGTCGGTCTGTCGGAAATCGTGGCCTTTGGTGACCATGTCTATGTCATCGAGCGCGACAATCAGCATGACCACCGCGCGGTGACCAAAAAGGTCTACCGCATACCGCTTTCTGACATGACCCCGGCCCAACTGGGCGGCCCCCTGCCCGTGGTTAGCAAGCAAGAAGTCCGCGACCTGCTGCCCGACCTGACCTCGACCGGTGGTTACGTTCTGGACAAGATCGAAGGTCTGGCCATTCTGCCCTCGGGCGAGGCGTTTGTGATGACCGACAATGACGGCGTCGACGATGCCTCGGGTGAGACGATGTTCTGGTCGATCGGGTCGGTGACTGGTGGGAACTAAACTCAACAGGAAAAACACAGAAGGACCCCGCACGAAATTGTGCGGGGTCATTTAACTTCAGACGTCAGATTTGAGCCCTTCTACGACATAGGTTTATCAGAGCAACGTGAAACGCTTTGCTTGAATCTTTAGTATGGGTTTTCTACTTTGAGTGGATGCGGAATGTAATCCTCCGAACCACCTCGATAGTCGTCGGCATACTCGCTTTGGTACCCGCCACGTCCCGATCAACCGCTGGAATCTACGACCCACCCAGTTTCGAATCTTCACCGTTCATTTGCCCTTTGGATCGGTCGGAAGACCTAACACTATTCCTTGAATTTGAACCGGGAGAAGAGAGAGTTCGTCTTAGCATTCCACGCGGTTATTTCGATCCTCGACTAAAGTTACGGGACAACACGACGCGGGAAGGCCAGGTTTTGCGGGTTCACGGCGAGAGCTTCACGCCCTGGCCACCTGAGTTCCTGCCAAAACGTCAGGAGGGGCCCTATGTCGGCATGTTGTTGACCGACTACATCCCGATGGATGATCTTGCAGTACATCATGCCACCCTCGTTCGTGGGTACACAGCCACTGATGTGCCCGAGCTTTATGCAGTCGAGTCGATACTTGGGCTGGAAACGCTGGTGTCTGATGCGCCGCCGTTCCGAGATCCAGAAACCAGCGCCTATAGCGATACAGAGTTGTATATTTCCCGCAACTCCAACGGTCAAATCACCGACGTGATAACGTGCAAAAAGCCCGGTTCAGTCCCGTATCCGGGCTGTCGGCATTACATGGAGTCACCGCTGGTCGACTTCGATATCGATTATTCCCTGAAGCTTCTACCCCATTGGCAGCACATGTTGCGCAATGCGCGAGCGATCGTGTCCTGCATAACCTCAAATTTCTTATAGAAGGCTTCCTTTAAAGGTCCGTTTTGTCCGCATAGCGGACATCCCGGTACAACAAAAAACAACGCCCCGCGTCTGGAGGAACGCGGGGCGTATGGTGCGATAATCCAGAGAGGAACGATTATCGCGGCGTATAGCGGTCGCCTTAGTTCACGGCTTTGGCGTCTACCACGTCCTTTTCAATGGCATTGGCCGAAGAAATCTCAATCCGGCGCGGTTTCAATGCCTCGGGCACTTCGCGCTTCAGGTCGATGTTCAGCATGCCGTTTTCATGGCTCGCGCCGATGACACGCACGTGATCAGCCAAAGCAAAGCGGCGTTCGAAGGCGCGGGTGGCAATGCCACGGTGCAGATAGCTGCGCTCTTTGTCCTCGGCGGCTTTCTTGCCAGCAACGATCAGGGCGTTTTCTTTCATCTCGACCGACAGGTCATTTTCCGAAAAACCGGCGACTGCAACCGAGATGCGATAAGTGTCGGCATCGGTCTTTTCGATGTTGTAAGGCGGGTAGCTCGGCTGAGCCACATCATTGGTCAGCACGCGATCCATCATGTCGGCGATCTGGTCGAAACCAACGGTGGCACGGTGCAGGGGTGCAAAATCAAAACTACGCATGTGTCATATCCTCATATCAGAGCGATCTGTGTTCTGCCCTCCGTTCGGACGGGCATCTGGTTGATACGGGCCCCATTCGTGGCGACCCGATACAGTTCACATGGGTAGCAGTTTGACCGAGTTCAACCCCCGCCCGAGCTGATGAATTTCGCGCCGGAATTCGACTTGCCGGACCCGACCTGCAACCGGCGGATCGTTGCCTGTGGACGCGGGGCATCGCGCCGTAAGTCCGCCTTGAGTTCGGCAACGATTCCAGACAGTTCCATCCCGTATCCGGCCACACGACCCCCGTAGGTTCCGATCGCTGAGACAACTGACAGGATCTGCCAGCGCGGGCCATTTCTGGCCAGCAATGCCGAACCGGACGAGCCAAAAGTGATGTCGCAGTTGAAGGTAATCAACCCTTGCTGGCGACCCAGGATACGGCAGGATCTTTCCCGCGTGATCGCCTCGGACCGGCCGCGCCCGTAGGAGGCCAGGCTGACCTCGGTTCCGGCAACGCGCCCCTTATGCAACGCAAACGGATTGGCGATTGAATAGGGGATAGGCTGTTCCAAACGCATCAGCGCAACGTCAGCGCGGACAGTATCCGGTGACAACGGGGCATTGCTGACATATTCCGGGTTCACGGCAATCTGCATGACTTTGCGATCTGCCAGCGCCTCACCATGGCTCAAACCGGCGCGAAACGTCACCTTTCCCGGCTCGTAGGGTTTGCCGCTGGCCTTGTCCACCGCACAGTGCGCAGCAGTCAAAACCAGATCCTGCGCAATCAGGGTGCCGGTGCAAAACCCCTGATCGCCTACGTCCAGACGTCCAACCGCCTCCCATCCGAAAAGGTCATCGCGGTCCGTCAGTTTACGCTTGGCGGTCTGGGCGTAAGTTGCAGAAGCGGAAATTGAAAGAAACAAAAGAAAATTCAGAAAAAAGCGACTCATGGTTTTATGAACCTTGCTCCAATATTGCGGCGTGTCCCTCCTTGGGAGGAAGATACGCCAAATCCGCGGCCAGCCGACAATTCTGCCTGCAGCAGCTCCAATGAATCTTCGACCGCGGTGCCGACGGCCACGCGCTGCCCGTTGAATTCGGCCTTGGCTGCGACGACCGAAACGATGCGCGGCCGGTCCCCTTCAAAGGAAAAGACCGGTGCGCCCGACGACCCGAACTCGACGTCACAGGACAACACCAAAACGTTGGATGTGCGCGTCATGACCGAGCACACTTCTTGCAACGAGGGAGCCTCGGCCCGATCCTGCGCGTAGGACACGACCCCCACTTCGGCACCTCGGGCCGGACGGTCTCCGGTCTCGAACGGAATTACGCTCGTATTGCGGATCGGTTGCCACAGCTCGATCAGCGCGATGTCATTGTACAGCCGCGAGGCCGATGCCTCGGTGCTGTATTCGTAGTCCGGGTGAACAACAGCGCGACGTGCGGCCCGATAGGCCGATGCACGCCCAAGACGCCAGGCGGCCAGAAACTCGACCTCTGCGAGGTCAACCCGCTGACCGGTCACCTTATCGAACAGACAATGAGCGGCCGTTAAAACCTGTGTCGGAGAAATCAGCGTCCCGGTGCAAAACCCGGCGCCGTCCCTGATGTCCAGGCGCCCGACTGCCATCCACGCGCGTCCCGCATCGGTGGTGTCCAGGCTTTTCAACCCGGTATCCTGGGCTGCGGCGGATAACGGCGTCAAAGCCAGCGCCAATGCTGTGATCCAGTTTCGCAAACGGCACTCCGGCTTTGCTGTTGACGTATTTTCCTACGTCTCCGGTGCGGCAAAAATAGGGCGATGACGCCCGCGCCCGTTTAACGTGGCGAGTGGTGCGCAGTTGCATCAGCATGGTTTATCTAAGGACCGGAACCTCAGGTTTGGCTGGTTCACGCAATGCCCGCGGCACCGGCCCGCCGGTTGCCCAGTCCAAAAGCTCGACCGTATGCAGAACGGGAGTGTCCGTGCCAGAGCCGATCTGCATCATACATCCGATATTGCCCGCAGCGATCACGTCCGGCTTTTTGGCTTCCAGCGTTTTGATCTTGCGGTGCTTCAGCTTGCCCGAAATCTCTGGCTGCATCAGGTTGTAAGTCCCCGCGCTGCCGCAGCACAGGTGGCTATCTGCCGGCTCTAACACGGGGAAACCAGCCTGTTTCAGCAGGTTTTTGGGGTGCGTTTTGATCTTTTGACCGTGCTGCAAAGAACAGGCTGCATGATATGCAACGGTCAGGCCCTTGTTTTCGCCCTGTGGCAACTCCAGCTGGATCAGCAGTTCGCTGATATCCATTGCAATCGACGACACCCGCGCCGCGTCTTCGGCCATGGGATCATTTCGAAACAGATGGCCATAATCCTTGACCGTCGTACCGCAGCCCGAGGTGTTGATGACGATGGCGTCCAGCCCATCGCCGTTCATTTCTGCGTTCCAGGCCCTGATATTGGCTTTAGCGGCCTCATAACTTTCGCGGGTCTTGCCCATATGATGGGTCAGCGCGCCGCAGCACCCTGCGCCTTCGGCCACGACGACCTCGCATCCCATCCTTGTCAAAAGTCGAATAGTTGCGTCGTTAATGTCAGTATTTAAAGCTTTTTGCGCACAACCCGTCAGCAGTGCAACACGCTTGCGCTGCGGTCCTTTAGCCGGAAATCTCTGCGGGTCGTCATTGCGACTAACGGGCGGGATATGTTTGGGTGCCATGTCTAGCATGGCGCGCAACCGGGCGTCGGGCATCAGAAAGCGGAATGGCCGCCCCAGCTTCGCCCCGATCAAAGCCCAGCGGAACCGCATCGGATAAGGCAGAATCTGTGCCAGCACCCAACGCAATGCACGATCCGAGAAGGGGCGTTTATAGTTCTCTTCGATGTATTCCCGCGCGTGATCGACCAGATGCATGTAGTGCACGCCCGATGGACACGTGGTCATACAGGCCAGGCATGACAGGCAGCGGTCGATATGTTTGACCGTTTTCTCATCCGGCACACGCTCGTTTTCAAGCATGTCCTTGATCAGGTAGATGCGCCCCCGTGGACTATCCAATTCGTCCCCCAGCACCTGATAGGTTGGGCATGTGGCTGTACAAAACCCACAATGGACGCAGTTTCGCAGGATTTCATTTGATCTTTGGATCGCGGGATCTTGCAACTGCTTTTCGGTGAATGTCGTCTGCATCGGCTTACCCCATCAACCCCGGATTAAACAAACCGCGGGGGTCGAATCTTTGACGAATACCATTGGTTAGAGCCGCAATTCCGAGCGCCTCCGGTTGAAAACGCCCCAATTCGGCCAGTGTTTCGGACCCTGCCCGCACGATGTTTGCGTGACCGTCAAACGCGCCTAATTGCGCCCGCAGATCAGTACCAACCGGCACCAAGGCCCAGATCAACCCGCCGCCCCAATCAAACAACGTCCGCTCTGCCCGGATGCGCGCAACGATGTCCGGCGCATCCGAGGGTTTGACCGTAATGCGCCAGACATCACCGCTTTGTTCGTGGAAACCGGCTGAATCACGCAGGTCGACCCACAATGTGTCGGGCTGGTCAAGTTCGGCAACCTCGCCGAAACCAGACAGTAGGGATTTCAGTTGATCCGACCGGTATGTCACCGAACCCGCAAATCCTTCGAGGCGCAGTAAGGCGCACCCCATGTCCGGGTCGTACGCCGCTCCGCTGACTTCAAAAGGGGATTTCAATGCGGCGGACAGCGCTGCAATTGCGGTGGTCACATCGGGTACCTGAACAGACAGCGTTGCCGAGACTTCGGGCTTGGGCAGTACCTTCAACGACACTTCGGTCAAAACACCCAGAGTGCCCCAGGATCCCGCCATCAGCTTGACCAGATCATAGCCGGTGACGTTCTTCATGACCCGGCCGCCATTCTTGACGACCTGCCCCATGCCATCGACATAGCGCACGCCCAACAGAAAATCGCGGCATGCCCCTGCCTGTACCCGCCGGGGCCCTGATATGTTGGCCGAAACAACGCCGCCTATAGTCGGTGTTCCACTGGTTCCCAGCAGTCCGCGGTGATCCATCGGCTCAAAGGCCAATTGCTGACCTTCTGCATCTAACGCGGCCTCGATCTCTCCAACCGTCGTGCCGGCCTTCGCCACCAGCGTCAGCGCGCCGGGTTCATACAGCGTGATCCCGGTCAGCCCGCTGGTTTGAATCGCCATGTCCGGCCCCGCGACGCCACGCGTACCGCCCCCGGTAATTCGCACTGGTTCATCTAACCCGGACACCATCTCGGCCAGTTCGGCTTCTGTCTTTGGTTTCATGGCAATTCTTCTTTGTTAGAGCCGTTATTCAGCAGCGATCCGCGCGATGCGTCGAGATTCAGACGCCTGCAATGGGAACACCTTGGCGGGGTTTAGCAACCACTTTGGATCGAACACGTCCTTTACGGCCATTTGCGCCTCAAGATCCGCAGGCGCGTATTGGTGGGACATCAGATCGCGCTTTTCGATCCCAACCCCGTGCTCACCTGTAAGGCAACCACCCACGTCTACGCAAAGCTTCAGGATATCAGCTCCGAACGCCTCGCATTTCTCAAGATCACCGGGTTTGTTGGCATCGAACAGGATCAACGGGTGCATGTTGCCATCGCCTGCATGAAACACGTTGCCGACCGGCAAGCCGTATTCTTCGCTCATTTCACCAATCCGGCGCAGCACTTCCGGCAAGGACGACACCGGGATCGTGCCGTCCAGACACATGTAGTCGTTCAACTGCCCCATCGCACCAAAGGCCGACTTGCGCCCCAGCCAGATTTTCGCGCTTTCTTCGGCCGACTGGCTTTCGCGCAGTTCGACCGGATTGTGGCGCTTGGCGATTTCGATGATCTTTGACAACTGAGAGTCCATCTCGGCCTCGGACCCTTCGACCTCGACAATCAGCAAAGCGGTGCAGTCGGGGTAACCGGCATGGGCGAAATTTTCACAGGCTTGGATGCACAGTGTGTCCATGAATTCGATCGCAACCGGCAGGATGCCCGACTTGATAATGTTCGAGACGCATTGCCCGGCAACTTCGTTATCATCAAAACCCATTAATACAGGCCGGGCACCTTCAGGTTTGCGCAGGATACGAAGCGTAGCTTCGGTCACGACGCCCAACTGCCCTTCAGACCCGCAGACGACTCCCAACAGGTCCAAGCCGCCAGAGTCCAGATGTGCGCCGCCAATCTCGACCACGCTGCCATCCATCAGCACCATCTTTACGCCCAACAGGTTGTTGGTGGTCACACCGTATTTTAGACAATGCGCCCCGCCTGAGTTCATGGCGATGTTCCCAGCAATGGCGCAGGCGAGCTGTGAGGACGGATCTGGCGCATAGAAGAAGTCGTCTTCCTCGACCGCACCGGTCACGCTCAGGTTCGTGCGGCCCGATTGAACGCGAATGAAGCGGTTGTCATAGTCGACCTCCAGCACCTCGTTCATCCGGGCGACTCCAAGGATGACGCAATCCGCTGTTGGCAACGCGCCACCTGCCAAGGAAGTGCCCGACCCGCGCGGAACCACTGGAACGCCTTCCTCGTTGCAAATGCGTAGAACGTCCGAGACCTCTTGCGTGGTCGACGGCAGCACCGCCAGCATCGGAGGGCACCTATACGCCGTCAGTGCGTCGCATTCATAAGCACGTGTCTCGGACGGCTCGTGAATAACCGCCTCTTCGGGCAAAACTTGCAACAAACGTTGAAGAACCACGGCCTTGCGGCGCAGAACGTCAGGATTTGGCGTTGGCATTTCCATGGCTGATCCTCCATTTGGTAAAATAATATTACCAATTTCTCCATCTGGCAAGTTCTCATGTCTGGCCCTAAGGTCGCCGCATGACGTGGATTGATCGGGCACAACTTTTTTCACCGCTGGACTATGCGGCAATTGCCGTGCTGCTGATTGCTTGGCTCTGGATCGGGTGGCGGATCGAAAATCCCTCCCCTACCAAGAGCTCTGTCACGATGATGATGGATGACTATCGTCGAGAGTGGATGCGGGAAATGGTCACTCGACAGCCCCGAATGTTCGACGCGCAGGTGGTCGCGGCGATGCGGCAGGGCAGTACGTTCTTTGCCTCGACCACGATGATCGCCATCGGGGGCGGATTGGCCCTGCTGGGCAATACCGAAAGTCTTGCCGGCGTCGCCAATGATCTGGCCATCGGCAGCGCACCGGCCATGGTGTGGGAGATCAAAATCCTGATCATCATTCTGCTTCTGGCCAATGCATTCCTGAAATATGTCTGGGCGCACCGGTTGTTTGGCTATTGCGCGGTTCTGATGGCCTCGGTGCCCAATGAACCATCGGACCCACAAGCCTATCCGCGCGCAGCACAGGCAGCCGAGATCTGCGTCACCGCGGCGCGCAGCTTTAACCGCGGTTTGCGCGTGACTTATTTTGCCCTGGCATCCGTTGCCTGGATACTTGGCCCCGTGGCGCTGTTGTTGGGCACGGCGATCACATTTGGCGTTCTATACCGGCGCGAGTTTGCGTCGCATTCCCGGCTGGTCCTGCTGTCCCAACCGCGCGACACGGATTCGTGATCGCGAAGACGACGGACACAGCCTAGGATCGCCTCATGCG
Organism: Ruegeria sp. Alg231-54; assembly: GCF_900143525.1. GTDB lineage: Bacteria > Pseudomonadota > Alphaproteobacteria > Rhodobacterales > Rhodobacteraceae > Ruegeria. The sequence goes on from NZ_FREZ01000013.1 coordinate 67,139, forward strand.
GTATTTGATTCTCAGCCTTTTTCTCGCCAGCCCAGCGCTTGCCGACCCTTCTATGATTGAAAACGTGGCGGCCAGCCAAAGCGGCGACACGTGGCGATTCGACGTGACGATCCGACATCCCGATACCGGGTGGGATCACTATGCCGATGGCTGGCGTGTTCTGGACATGGACGGCAATGAACTGGGTATGCGCGTATTGCATCACCCGCATGAGAATGAGCAGCCTTTTACACGCTCACTATCCGGGGTGGCGATTCCAGATGGCGTGTCTCAGGTTCAGATTCAGGCGCGGTGCAGTGTCGATGGCTGGGGTGACGAGACGACGTTGGTCACACTGAACTGATCTTCAGAACACACCCAGCGCCAGACCCGCACCCAACGCAGCCCCAATATCACGGCACTCATCCAGTTGGTTTTGCGGGATGGTCTTTTCGGCCAGAATAGCCTCGGGCGTTTGCGCATGGGTACAGATGATTAGCGGCAACTGAACCTCTTTCAAGCGCCAACCAGTGGCGATCCGCGCAGTTTGGCGGGCCGCATTCTCGCCATCAGACCCGGCACAGATCATCTGGGCATAGGGCCGTCCTTCGATCTTGCCCAGCACAGGATAGTAGCAGCGATCAAAGAACTCTTTCATCAAACCTGAAATCGCGGCCAGATTCTCGGGCGCGCAGAAGATAAACCCATCCGCGGCCAGCAAATCCTCAGGGGTCGCCTGATCTGCAGTTTTCAGAACCGTTTCTGCTTCGTCCCGCGCTCCAGCCGCGGCGGCTTGGGCCATTTGACGGGCTCCGCCAGTGCGCGAATGGTAGACAATCAGAAGCTGCGCCATGTCAAACCCGGTGATAGGGACCGCCCGACAGGATGGTCGCGGCCCGGTAAAGTTGCTCGGCCAGCATCACACGGACCAGCATATGCGGCCAGACCATCGACCCGAATGAGATGGAAAAATCGGCCTCGGCCCGCAGATCAGGGTCTATTCCGTCCGCACCGCCAATGATCAATGCCAGATCCTGCCGCCCGGCATCGCGCCAGCCACCCAGTTTCTTGGCAAAATCAGGCGAGGACATCACCCGCCCGCGTTCATCCAACGTGCAGATCACCGCGCCCTTGGGCAGGGCCTTGCGCAGCAACGCGGCCTCGGCGCCCATGCCTGCGTTTTTCTTGTCTTCGACCTCAACAACGCGCGCAGGACCAAGGCCCAGCGCGCGGCCGGTCCGGTCAAATCGGGTCAGATAATCGTCAAGCAGGGTCTTCTCCGATCCGGCACGCAATCGCCCGACCGCAAAAATGCTTATACGCATATTTCTCTCGCCTCCGGCCTGTTAATGCAGGCCGGGATGGCGCCTCAGTTGGCTGAGGCGCTGCCGCCCTGAGGCAGCCACATCTTTTCCAGCTGATAGAATTCACGCACTTCGGGGCGGAAGATATGGACGATCACGTCGCCCGTATCGATCAGCACCCAGTCGCCGGCATCCTTGCCTTCGACCTTCGAGGTGAAACCGAATTCCTGCTTGATGCGATCCGTCAGCTTTTCCGCCATGGCCGAGACCTGACGTGTCGAACGCCCGGACGCAATGACCATGTGATCCGCGACAGACGACTTGCCTTGCAGGTTGATCTGCACGACATCTTCGGCCTTGTCATCGGAAAGTGAGGAAAGGATACGTTCAAGCAGCTTGTCGCTGATTGACTGAGAGTGGGCCATTACATTGGCCCCATCATCGGCGGGCAAACCCGCCTGTGTATGTAGAGACAGGACATAGTCCTCCTTTGTTGCGCGCCGCCAAACCCCGGCGCAGGGGTACTAATAAGGTAACAAGGGGAATGCAACATTTCAATGAACGGGCGCTTTTGCGGCCGCACGGGTGCTCACTCTTTGGCGATCTGTTGCGAGTCTGCGCCGTCGGGCAGCAGCCGGACCTCGCGCTGGGGGAAAGGAATCGATATCCCCTCGGCCTTGAAAGCGTCCCAAAGGGCGAGGTAAACATTGCCCCTGATATTGGTAAGCCCCTTGGTCGGATCGCTGATCCAGAACCGCAGCACATAGTCCACGCTGCTGTCGCCGAACCCGGTTATATGGCAGACCGGCTCACGTGAACCGCCGCTGAGAACACGTTTCACCGATTTAACTGCCCGGATCGCGGTTGCGCGCACCTGATGCGGGTCGTCGTCGTAACTGGTGCCAAAGTCCAGATCCAGACGCACATAACGGTCCGAATGCGACCAGTTCACCACCTGATTGGTGATCAAGTCTTCGTTCGGGATCAGGTATTCACGCCCATCCCGCGTGACCACCGATACATACCGCGCGCCCAGCGCGTTGATCCATCCGAATGTGTCACCCAACGAGATCACGTCGCCCGGTTTGATCGAGCGGTCCATCAGGATGATGATCCCGGAAATCAGGTTCGACACAACTTTTTGAAGACCAAAACCGATGCCCACGCCGATCGCGCCTGACAACAGCGCGATGCCAGTCAGATCAAACCCAAGCGTGCGGATGGCCGCCATAAAGACAGCTCCGTACAGCAGAACTTGAATGCCTTTGGCCAACAGAACCTGCATCGAAGGCGTGATGTCGTCGTTCCTCTGCAATCCCCGCTCGGCCGTGCGGGTCCCGATGCGGGCCAACGTCAGCAGCACGCCGATCAGCAAAGCGGCCTTGAGAATCCCTAGGGCCGAGATGTGCAGATCACCGATGGAAATCGCCACGCCGTCCAGAAACTCGGCCACATCATCCGTCAAGTTCAGCGCAACCAGTGTTGCATAGACCCACATTGCCCATTTGAAGATCCGCCGCAGCGTACGGTTGCGGACAAGTCGCGCCACCAGAGCGATCGCCAGCCAAGCGGCGGCCAATGTCGCGATCACGCCGATAATGTAACTGTGCGACGGCCAGGTCACATTCTGCATGAACAGGTACAGCGTCCAGGACAACAAAACGAAATAGACCAGTGTTAGGCGCTGCATCAGCTGAACCAGAGTGCGCAGCCGCCATTTGGGCCAGCCGGTGCGGGCACGTGCCCAGGCTTCCCACCGGTTTTGCGTCACCAGTTTGAGCACATATGCCAAAGCCCACAGGGCGAGGATGATGATCAACTGGTGCCGCCGCCAACCCGGCGTGACGATCAGATCGACAAGTTTGCCGAACTGCACGGAAAACCCCGCGACCATGTTTTCATAGAGTTCCGACAGCGAGCTGGGGATCAGGTCTTGGTTCATACAGGTCTCCTGACCCGCAACTTGGACAGCAACTCGGGGTGATGCAAGCCCGAGGCCGGATTGAACCTTGATTGACGGGCACACGCGATATATCTGAGGCCCATGAGAGTCTATTTGGCCCCTGCTCCGACACTGCAAGACCGCACGCGCCTGCGTGAACGGTTCTTTGGGGCCGCCCGCACGGTTCTGGCCCGCCTATAAGCGGCGCCCAGCCACTCGCCAGCTATTTCTCATTAAATACGGGAGAGGACCGATGTCCCCCAAAACACTCTATGACAAGATCTGGGATGACCATGTCGCGCACGAAGCCGATGATGGCACCTGCCTGCTTTATATCGACCGCCATCTGGTGCACGAAGTCACCAGCCCGCAAGCCTTTGAAGGGCTTCGCATGGCGGGTCGTCCGGTGCGCGCACCGGAAAAGACCATCGCCGTGCCGGATCACAACGTTCCGACTACAGCGGATCGCGTAAACGGGATCGAAAACCCCGAGTCGCGCATTCAGGTCGAAGCACTGGATAAGAACGCCAAGGATTTTGGTATTCACTATTACCCGGTGAATGACGTTCGTCAGGGCATCGTGCACATCGTCGGCCCCGAACAGGGCTGGACCCTGCCCGGCATGACCGTTGTTTGTGGTGACAGCCACACGGCCACCCACGGTGCGTTTGGTGCATTGGCCCACGGCATCGGCACGTCCGAGGTTGAACATGTTCTGGCCACGCAAACCCTGATCCAGAAGAAATCCAAGAACATGAAGGTGGAAATCACCGGCAAACTTCAGCCGGGTGTGACCGCCAAGGATATTACGCTGGCTGTCATTGGTGAGACCGGCACAGCCGGCGGCACCGGCTATGTCATCGAATATTGCGGCGAAGCGATCCGCGATCTGTCGATGGAAGGTCGCATGACAGTTTGCAACATGGCGATCGAAGGCGGCGCCCGCGCCGGCCTGATCGCGCCGGACGAGACCACCTATGAATATGTCAAAGGCCGTCCCCACGCGCCGAAAGGAGCCCAGTGGGAAGCAGCACTGACATGGTGGAAAACGCTGTTTACCGACGATGACGCGCATTTCGACAAGGTCATCACCCTGCGCGGCGAAGATATCGCACCTGTCGTGACCTGGGGCACCAGCCCCGAGGACGTTCTGCCGATCACCGCAACTGTACCGAACCCCGAAGATTTTGAAGGTGGCAAGGTCGACGCAGCCCGCCGCTCGATCGAGTACATGGGTCTCGAAGCCGGTCAAAAGCTGAGCGACGTCGAGATCGACACGGTGTTTATCGGATCCTGCACAAATGGCCGCATCGAAGACCTGCGCGCCGCGGCCGAGATCCTGAAGGGCAAAAAGGTCAAGGACGGCATGCGTGCCATGGTCGTGCCAGGTTCGGGCCTGGTTCGGGCGCAGGCCGAAGAAGAAGGTCTGGCCGAGATTTTCAAGGATGCCGGTTTCGAATGGCGTCTGGCCGGATGTTCAATGTGTCTGGCGATGAACCCTGACCAGCTGCAGCCGGGCGAGCGTTGTGCAGCGACCTCAAACCGCAACTTCGAAGGCCGTCAGGGCCGGGGCGGACGTACCCATTTGCTGAGCCCTGCAATGGCTGCCGCTGCGGCAATCACAGGACGGCTGACAGACGTGCGTGAATTGATGTAAGGTCCCATCACATCTAGATATTTGAGGGATTGAAAACATGAGTGACTGGGTCAAATGGCTCCTGCTGGGGCTTCTGTCCATAGCGTTCGGTATCTTTGTACTGGGCGCGCCAGTTGTGGCGTCTGTCGCCGTGACAGTGGTAACCGGTGTGTTGCTACTGATCTCGGGCGCGCTGCAAGTTTTTGGCGGCTTTACGGTTGAAGGCACCGGCAACAAAATTCTGTCACTCATCATGGGTGCGGTGATGCTGTTTCTGGGCTGGTCCTTTCTGGATCACCCGCTGCAGGGAACCCTGACACTGGCAACCGTGATGCTGATCCTGTTCATGGCAGGCGGCATCGCGCGGGTCATTCTGTCGTTCCAGATGAAAGGAACACAGTTTTTCTGGCCCACGATGATCTCGGGCATCTTGTCGATCGTCCTCGCGGGCATCATCTGGACATATGTGGGAAGCGATCCTCAGGTGCTGCTGAGCATTCTAGGTATCTTCCTGGGCATTGAGATGCTGTTCAACGGGTTCGGCCTGGTCTTTATGGCGTTCTTCATCCGGAACGCACCCAACGACGCAACAACAGAAGCGAAACAAGCTTAAACGCGGGACACGGGCGCGGCCCTCTCTCGCAGGAGTGTAGACATGGAAAAGTTTGACAAAGTCCACGGGGTGGCCGCCCCAATGCCGCTGATCAATATCGATACCGATATGATCATTCCGAAAGTGCATCTGAAAACCATCAAACGGTCCGGCCTTGGTGTCGTGCTGTTTGATGAGATGCGCTACCATCAACATGGTGGCGAAAACGAAGACTTCGTGCTGAACAAACCCGCCTATCGTCAGACAGAGATTCTGGTTGCCGGTGACAATTTCGGCTGCGGCTCGTCGCGCGAACACGCGCCCTGGGCGATCAAGGATTTCGGCATCAAGGTTGTGATCTCGACCAGCTTTGCCGACATCTTCTTTAACAACTGCTTCAAGAACGGCATCCTGCCCATCGTGGTCGAAGAAGCACACCACGCGATCCTGATGGAAGATGCGCATAAAGGCGAAAACGCCCGCATGACCGTGCATCTGGAGGATCAGCAGATCACCACCTCGGATGGCGTTGTGATCGAGTTCAGCGTCGACCCACATCGCAAGCATTGCCTGCTGAATGGTTTGGACGATATCGGTCTGACGATGGAGAAAGATCACCACATCGACAAATTCGAGGATCACGCAAGCCAGGCCCGCCCCTGGGTGTGATTCCAAGAACGAATCTGTGGATACTCAACCTATCGGGGTCGCCTGGGCGACCCCTTTCGCGTTCTTGGGGTTGGGATCTAAGCAACCACAACATGTAGCTGTAGCTCCCCACTACACGTCGAATTTGCGACAAGAATGATGCAAAGGGGCACCAGTTTTGCCATCATTTTGCCCAAAATCACATGTTTTCTGCACCTTGGCTTGAGCGGATTGTCGCTGATCGTCAATGTTGGCGATAATGGAGGTCTCCGGCAATAAATACGCCGGATGCAAGATGGGACGAAGCCGTCAAAGAAAAAGAAACGGTCAATCCGTTTTGAAAGGGTTTGGATAGTGATTGCGCGCACAACAGGGGCGGCGATTCGGGGATTATTGGTCGCACTAATGGTGCTGACACCTGCGTTGTACCTGCCTGTAACGTCTACGAATGGGACCGAGATAGTCGTCTTTCTCGCCATTCTCGCGTTTTTCCTGACGTTCGCTGAATACAACTCTGCCTTTCCCAGCTTTATCGAATTCCGCGATGCACCGCCTGTGAACCGTTTGCGCTTTGTCGGACTGATGTCGATGGTCACCTTCCTGACGTTGATCTGCAAAAATGCGTATACGCCGACCGGCCTGACGACGACCTTCTATTCCTTCGGCGTGGGTGTCGCGAATGTGGTCGACTTTCCCTATTCGCCAGTACGGCTGATCATCCTGATGCTGCCGACTGATGCAAGTGCGCCCCTGATCGAACTTGTCCGTATTTCTGCCAGCGTCGCGTATGTCGCTGCTTTGGTTACGATCGCCAGCTTTGCCTACGCGATAAAAGTGCGCGGTTGGCCGACCGGAAACGGCGCCTTCAATGTCTGGACCAATCTTCCGCTGTTCGACCCGACCAAAGGCGGTGACGTGGTCACCCGCCTGCAGCGCGACGGACGGCTGAACATTTGCATCGGCATTCTGCTGCCGTTCCTGATCCCGGCCCTGATCAAATTGTTGACTGACTATGCCGATCCGATCTCTCTGAGCAATCCTCAGACCCTGATCTGGACGCTCAGCGCCTGGGCCTTCCTACCGGCCAGCATGATCATGCGTGGCATGGCGACCCTGCGCATTGCCAATCTGATCGTCGAAAAACGGCGCGCCTATTCCACTGCCGAGTCCACCCAAACCGCATGATCCGCATCCTGATCCTGCTGCTGTTGCCCGTTGTGGCGCAGGCAGAGACGATCCGTATTGCCACCTACAACACAGAACTCAGCCGCGATGGCCCGGGGTTACTGTTGCGGGATATTCGCCGCGGTGACGGTCAGGTGATGGCGGTTGTTGCAGTTTTGGCGGCAACCCGCCCCGATATCATTGCGTTGCAGGGGATCGACTGGGATTTCGAGGGGCTGGCGCTGGCGGCGCTGGAAAACCAGTTGCGCGAGGCCGGATTGGACTATTCTTACACTTTCGCAGCCCAACCAAATTCCGGCCTGGAAACGGATCTTGATCTGGACGGAGATGGTCGAACCCACGGCCCAGGTGACGCGCAAGGTTGGGGTCGCTTCACTGGACAAGGTGGGCTGGCCGTGATGTCCCGTTATCCCATCGCTTCGGATCAGGTTCAGGACCTGTCCAACCTGCTATGGCTTGAACTGCCCGGCGCTGAACTGCCTCGACATGACGCAGGCCCCTACCCGTCAGAACAGGCGCAGAACGTTCAGCGCCTCTCATCCGTGGCGCATTGGATTGTGCCCATTGAAACTCCGGCGGGGCAGTTGGATTTGATAACCTTCCACGCCGCGCCCCCGGTGTTTGACGGGCCAGAGGATCGCAATGGATTGAGGAACAAGGACGAGATCCGCCTTTGGTCCGCAGTCATGGATGGGGAAGTCGGGCGCAAACCCGATCGGCTGTTTGTCATCGCGGGTGACGCCAATCTGGACCCAGCGCGAGGTGATGGACGCAAAGAGGCGATCCGAGAGTTTTTGAACGACCCCCGCCTTCAGGACCCTTCACCCGAAGACCCCTTAGGCGATTTGACAACGGTGGTTTGGAAAATGGTTGGTCCGATGCGGGTCGACTACGTTCTGCCATCAATCTATTGGCAGGTTGCGGACTCCGGGGTGCACTGGCCCGCCGCAGACACCGAAGAACGCAAAACTGCCGAAAGCGCCAGCCGTCACCGGTTAATCTGGGTCGACCTGATACTGCCTCGCTAATACGGCCCTTTGCGCCATGATCTGGCCTGCAAAGCAGACCTGACGCAGTTTTCAGACGCTAACGGAAACAAACCTGTATTTTCCTTGCCGTCAGGCGGGATCGTCTCATTGACCCGATGCCGCGCAGACGCTAGGGCCTGTGCTGTAAAACGCAAGGAGATCCTTCATGTCCAACCCCTCGCTCCTCATCCTGCCCGGAGACGGAATTGGCCCCGAAGTCATGGCCGAAGTGCGCAGAGTCATCGACTGGTTCGGTGCGAAACGCGGCCTGGAATTCGACGTGAGCGAGGATCTGGTCGGTGGTGCCGCTTATGACGCGCATGGCAAGCCCCTGTCGGACGAAACGATGGCCAAAGCGCAAGAGGTTGACGCGGTTCTGCTGGGTGCTGTTGGCGGCCCGAAATACGACGATCTGGATTTCAGCCTCAAGCCCGAGCGCGGCCTGCTGCGCCTGCGCAAGGAAATGGACCTGTATTCCAACCTGCGTCCTGCACAGTGCTTTGACGCGTTGGCTGATTTCTCGTCGCTGAAGAAAGACATCGTTGCCGGCCTCGATATCATGATCGTGCGCGAGTTGACCTCGGGCGTCTATTTCGGCGAGCCGCGCGGCATCTTCGAGGAAGGCAATGAGCGTGTTGGCATCAACACCCAGCGCTATACCGAATCTGAGATCGAGCGCGCCGCGCGCTCAGCCTTTGAACTGGCAATGCGCCGGAACAAAAAGGTCTGCTCGATGGAGAAGGCCAACGTAATGGAATCGGGCATCCTGTGGCGCGAAGTTGTGAACCGTGTGGCCAAGGATTACCCCGAGGTCGAGCTGAGCCATATGTATGCCGACAATGGCGCGATGCAGCTGGTGCGTGCGCCCAAGCAGTTCGACGTCATCCTGACCGATAACCTGTTTGGCGACATCCTGTCGGACTGTGCCGCGATGCTGACCGGCTCGCTGGGAATGCTGCCGTCGGCCTCGCTGGGTGCTCCGATGGCGAATGGCCGCCCCAAAGCGATGTACGAACCCGTCCATGGTTCGGCCCCGGATATCACCGGTCAAGGCAAGGCAAACCCGATCGCCTGTATCCTCAGCTTTGCCATGGCCCTGCGCTACAGCTTTGATCAGCTTGAAGAAGCAGATCGTCTTGAAGCCGCGATCGAGAAAGTGCTGGCCGACGGTGTTCGCACCGGCGATCTGCTAGCCGATGAAGGTGTCACACCGGTTTCGACCACGGAAATGGGCGACGCCATTTTGGGTGCTCTTGACGACAGCCTCTGATCAGACCCGCATTCAATTAAAAAGGCGGTGCACAGCGCACCGCCTTTTTTAATTTCCACCAAAAATGTTGTTCAGCAGGTTGTTGATGGCCCGGTCCAACCCGGTTTGGTTCTTCCGGCGCTGCTGCTGCGGTTGCGCTGTTCTGACTGGTGGGTCCGGGACCAACATCGGCAATGGCGTCGGTGTCATGCCTTCGGTCACGCGCAGCATGGTTTCTTTCCAGATTTCAGCCGGCAACCCGCCTCCGGTCACACCAGATAATGGGGTGTTGTCGTCATAGCCCATCCAGATGCCCGTGACGTAGTCTGCCGTAAAACCGATAAACCAAGCATCGCGGGCGGCCTGAGTCGTCCCCGTCTTTCCCGCGACCTGCCATCCGGGCAACTGAGCGCGGGCACCGGTGCCTTCGGACACGACACGCTCCATCATCCAAGTCAGTTGCTTGGCGGCTTTATCGTTGATGACCCGCTCACCAATGCCTGTTGTCGTAACCATGACCGGGGTTTGATCGCCCAACAGCTTCAATTCGGTCAGCCCATAGGGTTCCACCGCCGAGCCGCCGTTCAGGATACCCGCATAGGCCCCCGTCATCTCGATCAGCGTGCTTTCCGACGCGCCCAGCGCCAATGCGGGGCCCTGCGCCAGATCGCTATCGATGCCAAACTCGCTTGCCACGGTACGGACATTGTCCAACCCGGCAATCTCAGCCACTTTCACCGCTGGGATGTTCAGCGAGTTCTTTAACGCGTCCGCCAGCGTGACGCGCCCATAGAACTTGTTGGTGTAGTTCTTGGGGCACCACTGACCGGACCCCGGAATATTCACGCAGTAGGGTTCATCCACGACCGTATCCAATGGCGAATATCCCAGCTCAAGCGCGGTGGCATAAACGAAGGGTTTGAATGAAGACCCCGTTTGCCGCAACGCCTGCGTGGCGCGGTTGAATGCACCGGATACGCGGGTCTTTCGCCCGCCAACCATGCCACGGACGGCCCCGTCCGCCGACATCACCACGATCGCGGCCTGCGCCTTTGATCCCTCGCGGACCTTTTCCTGGAAAATGAACTGCAACGCCTCTTCGGCCGATTTCTGGATACGCTGATCCAGTGTGGTCCGGATCACCACATCTTCGGTCGTGTTGCGTGTAAAGAACTCGGGCCCGCTGGCCATCACCCAATCGGCGAAATAGCCCCCCGCCCGCGCAGCAGCGGCTTCGGACAGTTGCGCAGGATTGCTGCGCGCACTGCTGGCTTGGGCCGAGGTCAGATATCCCTGTGCCTCCATCAGGCCAACCACCAGCCGCGCCCGATCCTGCGAACGTTGCAGATTATTCGTAGGAGCATAGCGCGTCGGTGCCACCAGCAGCCCTGCGAGCATCGCAGCTTGCGACGGGCTGACCTCAGCTGCCGAGATCCCGAAATAACGTTGGCTTGCCGCCTCGAACCCACGCGCACCCGCGCCAAGGAATGCCCGGTTCAGGTAGATGGTCAGAATCTCGTCCTTGGAATACTTGACCTCCATCGCCATCGCATAGACCGCCTCTTTGGCCTTGCGCCAAAGCGAGCCCTGACGGCAATCGGATTCATATGCAGCCTCGGATTCCCAATCACTGGGCTCATAAGGCACACCCAGGCACAACAGCTTGGCCGTCTGCTGCGTGATGGTCGACCCACCATGGCCCGACAGCGGTCCGCGCCCTTCGCTCAGGTTGATGCGCACAGCGCTTGCGACACCGCGCGGGCTGACGCCGAAATGGCGATAGAACCGCTTGTCCTCGGTCGCAACGACCGCGTTCTTCAGATGCGGCGAGACGGTATCGGCGGTGATCACCCCACCAAATTGGTCCCCACGCCAAGCAAAGACTTTGCCGTCCCGATCCAACAGGGTCACCGACCCGCGCGCGCGACCGTCTAGCAAGGCATCGACGTCAGGCAGAGAGGAGTAGACAACCCCAACCGCCAAAGCCAACAGCATGGCAGCCACCGCGCCCACACGCCAGGTCACACCCCAAATCAACCGCCAGATCCAACGGAACATGCGTCGAAAGAAGCCGCCGCCGCCACCGGACGTCTTGCGGGTTTTCTTTCGGGTGGTTTTGCGAGTCGACGTTTTACGCGCCGTCGCCTTTTTGCCGACGGGCTTTGTCGTCCGCTTTGTTGCAGCGGGTTTGCGCCTCTTTAAAGGGTATCTTTTGTCTGCAACAAGCGATGTCTTGCGACGCCTGGACTCAGTCATGCTCAAACTCTGCCCGGTTATCATTTTGAGGCACCATACCCTGCCACTGGCGCGAAGTAGAGGTATGAAATTCCGCTAACCGGCCTCAATAGTTCGCCCACTTTTTGGGCAAAAACGTTTTTTTGTGCAAAAATTGTGCACCTCACTCCTCTTTTCCCCTGCGTTCACCCTCCCTAACCGTTTCTAACAGCGGTCAGTCACGCTCTCTTTCTGCAGGTGCAAACAAACCGGTTCCGCCGGACAGGAAGAGGGGACAGACGTGAAACTGATCATTGCGACAATCAAGCCGTTCAAGCTGGAGGAGGTGCGCGAGGCACTGACCGAGGCCGGCGTGCGCGGCATGATGGTGACCGAGATCAAGGGCTTCGGCTCGCAATCGGGCCACACCGAAATCTATCGTGGGGCCGAATATGCGGTGAATTTCGTGCCCAAGATCAAACTGGAAATCGTGGTGCCGGCCACGATGGCCGACCAGATCCTCGAAACCATCACTAAAACCGCCAAGACCGGCAAGATCGGTGACGGCAAGATTTTCGTCCTTGATGTCGAGCAGGCGCTGCGCGTGCGGACCGGGGAAACCAACGAAGAGGCGCTGTAAGCGCCGCCACTCCAAAGCATTCGAGGACTGACAATGAACCTGATGAAATCTCTCATCCCTGCCGCCGCGATCGTCGCGTTGCCGCAAATGGGCCTTGCGCAGGAGGCCACCCCTGGCGAAGCCGCGCAACACACCCAGTATATCTTTACCACCCTACTGTTCCTGATGGCCGGCTTCCTGGTGTTCTTCATGGCCGCGGGCTTTGCCATGCTCGAAGGCGGTCTGGTGCGGTCCAAGAACGTGGCCATGCAGATGATCAAGAACATCGCACTGTTTTCGATTGCCGCGATCATGTACTGGCTGGTCGGCTTCAACACGATGTACCCGGGCGACTTCAATGGTTTCTTTGCCCTCGGCGGTCCGACTGTGCTTGATGCCGTGGGTGTTGCGCCCGAAGACGCGGCGTTAGACTACGCGTCGATCGGTTCGGACTTCTTCTTCCAGCTGGTCTTTGTGGCGGCAACCGCGTCCATCGTGTCCGGTGCCGTGGCCGAACGGATCAAGCTTTGGCCCTTCCTGATCTTTGTCATCGTACTGACCGGTATCCTCTACCCGATCTCGGGGTCCTGGAAATGGGGCGGCGGCTGGCTGGATGCCATGGGCTTTTCCGACTTCGCCGGTTCCACCGTTGTTCATTCGGTCGGTGGATGGGCCGCTCTGGCGGGCTGCCTGATCCTTGGCCCCCGCATTGGCAAATACAAGGACGGCAAAGTCCACCCGATGCCCGGTTCCAACCTGGCGCTGGCAACTCTGGGAACGTTCATCCTGTGGCTGGGCTGGTTCGGCTTCAACGGCGGCTCGCAACTGGCAATGGGCAGCGTGGGCGACGTATCCGACGTGTCGCGCATCTTTGCCAACACAAACATGGCCGCCGCATCTGGTGCTATCGCAGCCCTGATCATGACGCAGGTGTTGTACAAGAAACCTGACCTGACCATGGTGCTGAACGGCGCGCTGGCCGGTCTGGTCTCGATCACCGCAGAACCGCTTGCCCCGACCCTGTTCGGAGCGCTGTGGATCGGCGCAGTTGGCGGCATCATCGTTGTCTTTGCGGTTCCGATGCTGGACAAGTTCAAGATCGACGACGTTGTCGGTGCCATCCCGGTTCACCTGTTCGCAGGCATCTGGGGCACCATCGCCGTTATCTTCTACGGCGAGGCAAACCTGATCACCCAACTGACCGGTATCGTAGCTTATGGCGTGTTCACATTTGTCGGAGCCGCAATCCTTTGGACAATCCTGAAGGCCACGGTTGGCATCCGCGTCAGCGAAGAGGACGAGATCAACGGTCTGGATATGGCGGAACTTGGTATGGAAGCTTATCCGGAATTCTCCAAGGGCTAAGGCCTAAGCCACAAAGATTGACAACCCCGGCGCAATGCCGGGGTTGTTTTGTTTGAGCGTCGTCCTCGGTTACTCTGATCCCAGCCGCTCAAGGAGATACTGATATGGCCGAGGCACCCGAAACACTTGTTGGCACCAGCCTGAAATGGACTGGCGTTCATCACTCTGAACTTGGTGATTTCAAAAATCTGTCCACCCATACAGTCAGCTACGAAACAGAGACAACGTGCTATGTGACTTCCGAGAGCAAGCTAGTTGGTGAGTCCCAATACACATATAAACGACTGGATGAGCAGATGGGTATCTGCATCTACCGGCCCTACGAGTATCAGGGCCGCTCAGACGTCGTTCTGAACGCGATTTTCGATTTCCGAGCAATGAAGGATCGAGCGGTGTTAACCTCTAGCGGAGAACCGTTTGCCGCCGCGGACGGAGACATGGAATTTGTCGAAACACCGCGCCCGGACAGGCCGGGCGCAACCAGTTCATAGTTTACACGCCGACGTCGACGATCGCTTTGGCCAATATCGGTACGGTTGTCGCGTTCAGTCCGGCGACATTCAGGCGGCTGTCTCCAACCATATAGATGCCATGATCGGCGCGCAGCTTCTCGACCAGTTCCGGAGCTGCCCCAAGGCGCGAGAACATGCCGCGATGCTGAGCGACAAAACCGAAGCGATCCGAACCGCTCAGGCGCTGCAATTCGTCGGCCAGCTGCTGGCGCAAGCCCAGCATGGACAGGCGGATCTCTTCCAGTTCTGCTTCCCAATCGGCGCGTAGGGCGTCGTCGTTCAGAATTGTTGTCACCACGCGCGCGCCGTGATCCGGCGGGAAGGAGTAGTTCTGGCGGTTCAGGAACGCCAGAGTGGACTGGTTCAGAGCCGTTTGCGTCGGGTCATCGCTGATTGCCATCAGCAGACCTGTGCGCTCGCGGTAGACACCGAAGTTCTTTGAACACGACGCCGCAATCAGGCAGCGCTTGACGGACGAGGCTACCAGACGAACTGCCTGCGCGTCCTCCTCCAGCCCGTCGCCAAAGCCCTGATAGGCGATGTCGATCATGGCAACGAGACCGCGCTCGTTGATCAGGTTCACGACCTCCTGCCACTGCACAATGTTCAGGTTGGCACCGGTCGGGTTGTGGCAGCAGCCATGCAGCAGAACCACATCACCTGCTTTCGCAGTCTTCAGGTCCTCGATCATACCGTCGAAATCGACGCCACGGGTTTCACCGTCGAAATACCGGTATTGGACCGTCTCCATCCCCAGGTAGTTCAGGATCGACAAGTGGTTCGGCCAAGTGGGGTTAGACACGAACACGCGGGCCGATGGGTTGGCCATGCGGATCATCTCAAACGCCTGACGGCAGGCACCGGTTCCGCCGGGCGTCGCCACGGCAGCGATGTTGCCGCGTGGAACCGAGGTGCCCAGGATCAGGCCAATCATCGCATCGGCATAAGCCGGGTCGCCCGCCAATCCGGTGTAGGCCTTGCTCTCTTGCTCTTCCAGGATGCGCTTTTCGGCCGCTTTCACCGCACGCATCACCGGGGTCACGCCCTCGGCATTTTTGTAAACTCCAACTCCCAGGTCGATCTTTTGATCGCGCGGGTCTTCGCGATACGCCTGCATCAGCGCCAGAATCTTGTCGGCAGGCTGCGGTTTGAGGTTTTCGAACATCAGTTCTCTCCGGTTGCGACGGGCAGGGTCGGGAAGGCACCCCATTCAGCCCAGGAGCCGTCATAAAGCGAGTGGTCTTTCTTGCCGATGCGCTCAAGCGCAAGGCTGAGGATCGCAGCCGTCACGCCAGACCCGCACGAGGTGATCGCCGGTTTGGATAGGTCGACGCCAGCGGCCTCGAAGATGGCGCGGCATTCGTCGGGTGATTTCATCGTGCCGTTCTTGTTCAGCAACGTGCCGAAGGGCACATTGCGCGACCCTGGAATACGGCCTGGGCGCAGACCTTCGCGCGGTTCTGTCCCGGTTCCGGCAAAGCGGTCCGCAGAGCGTGCGTCGATGATCTCATGATCGGCCAGCTTGGCGGCGGCAGATACCTGCGTGACATCGCGGACCAGATGGTTCTGGACCCGAACGGTCATGTGGCGGTCGCGAATAACCGGCGGCAGGTCTTCGATCTCATGCCCTTCGGCTTGCCACTTGGGCAGACCGCCATCCAGAACGGCGATGTTTTCCTGCCCCATCAGTCGGAACAACCACCAGACACGGGCCGCGGACATCAGACCGGCCCCATC
This sequence comes from Ruegeria sp. Alg231-54, assembly GCF_900143525.1. Taxonomy (GTDB): domain Bacteria; phylum Pseudomonadota; class Alphaproteobacteria; order Rhodobacterales; family Rhodobacteraceae; genus Ruegeria. Next base: position 83,149 of record NZ_FREZ01000013.1, read on the forward strand.
GTACACAACAACCTGATGGCCATCCCCAACACCCATCGCCCTCAGGCGGGACATGAACTTTTCGACCGGAGGTGCCATATGTGGGAGGTCCGAGCGGTGGTCCGAAATGTCATCGATATCAAAAAACCGTGCGCCGGGGATATGAGCGGCATCGTATTCGGCCTTTGCGTCGCGCCCTTGCTGTGGCAGATACCATGACCCATCCAGAACCCGCAGATCCGGGTCCTTGAGATGGGCAGCAAGCCATTCGGTAGAAACGAGGGTTTTCGGATCGTCCCGCATAAAAGCCTCCCCTAAACGCGTTTGGTTTTTCCCTATACGCGCGCGCATGCGGGTTCAAGACTGGATGGGATGATGACGCTAACACACGCCTTGGAACCTGCGGTTCCGGGCGTTTGGGGTCAATTTGAGCAAAACCAACAGGCCCAAGCGCACCCGTATATCAGTTTAACTTCCGCACACGGTTTGCCCATGTGCACATTTTGAGTTGTAACCACCAGAAATGGTCATGGGTGTAAGAGCGCCGTCCTGCTTTGTGGACTTGCGTCTGTATGATTTTTTCACTCCGCCAAGGGTTGAACTCAAAAAAACGCACTTTCCGCCGTAAAATGGCCGGTTTTCCCTACGTCATTGTACCCCGGAGTATCTGTGAAAGCTCCCATGTTCAGGCCGTGAAACAGCCAATACAACATCGGTGCTGGAGCCAAGGGAAACGGGCAAATTGGAAAAATAATAGATGCATTCCCCCGCGGTCTGAAAAATTTTAAGCAGCGCGAAACACCTTTCCTAACATTTTGTAAGTGATAGAAAAAATACCACCGCCAGGGTAGTAAACCAAACAACCCGGACCCTGGAGCACGTTAAAGCACTCATTCGACAGGAGAACAAAATGAATACCCCTGGAATTAAGTTTGGCCTAGTGGCCCTGGGTCTGGCTGCCTTGATCTCACCGATAGGCGCTGCGGCGCAGGTCGCGTGCAAATCGTATACAGTAGAAGCAGGTGATACGCTGGCGACTATTTCCGAAACGGCATATGGCTCTCGGGACTACCAAATCATCTTCAACGCGAACAGAAACGTCATTGCCGGAAATCCGAACAACCTGACGCCTGGTACTGTTCTGAATTTGCCATGCGCCGACGGCCGCTTGACCGCCGCATCGCAGTTCAACGAAGTTGTCGAGCGGGAGGAAGAAAAGGCCGCGAAGATCAAAGCCAGAAACGTTTATGAACCACCGATTCGTCTTTTGGCCGGTAACGATTGGGCGCCTTATACGGACGAAGGTCTTTCGGGTGGCGGCTTTTTGATGCGGTTGTCGACAACAGCCCTGCATCGTGCTGGCAACAAGCGCGAGTACAACCAGGGTTGGGTGAACGATTTCAACTCGCATCTTTATACACTTCTGCCCGCCGGAGCGTATGACATCGCCGTTGCCTGGGTTGTGCCAGATTGCGCAAAAAACCCCGATGCCATGGGCGAAGACAGCCTTTATCGCTGTAACGGGTTCTACGCATCACAGCCATTGTATGAATCGGTCGTTGGGTACTTCACACTGCCCGACAGCAAATATGCCGGCGCAGCCTCCATCGAAGAGCTGGAAGGGGCCGTATTCTGTCGTATGGACGGGTTCTTTACCAATGACCTGGAAGAGGCCGGCCTGGTCGAACCCAAAATCACGCTTGTTCGCCCCCGCACCCCGGAAGAGTGCATCGAGGCGGTCATGAACGGAACGGCGGACGCCACCGGGATGGCCATCCAGCAAGCCAATGGTGCAATTGCGGCCTTGGGTATGGAGAACGAGGTGGTTCAGAATGAGAACTTCACCCATCTGTCCACCATTCGCCTGCTGGCCCATAAATCCAACCCATACGGGCTGCAGTATATCTCGATGCTGAACAATGGCCTGAACGAAATGCGGCAGTCGGGCGAGTGGTACGATATCGTTTCCAGCTCGCTGTCCGAGTACAGCTCTAAGCTGCAATCCGCGTCGAACTGATCGGTTCGTGCAAAAGAACCTGCACACAGCGCGACCCGCGCTGTGTGCCACCTCGACATAAAGTCATAGCTTTGTACCTTGGGTCACATATTTGATTTATTTCGCCCAACCTTTTCAGCGAGCGAGCTTCCTCAGGTGACCTCGGCTGGTTGCGCATAGTGATGCATGTTCAAAAACGCAGCGCCATTCGTCCCGGCCCGGTAGCCATGCGGCAGATCGGCTGCAAAGCGCAGGCCCTGCCCGGCCTGCAGCGGCACCCAATCCCCGTCGCGCAGAATCTCAAGTGATCCGTTCAGCACAAACACTTCTTCGGTCACCCCTGCCGCATGGGCTGCGGATTCGTGGCTTTGGTTTGGGGCAAGGTCGACGTGAAACGTTTCGGCGCCCAGCGCGGGATCGAAGGGAAAGACGATCTTAACCTCGATGCTGCCGGGAAAGGTCACGGTGTGGAACACGTCCGGCATGGCGGTGTCCCGCAGGGCCGCCGTTCCAATCAATGCACTCAGCGGCAACTGAAACCCTTTTGCGATTTTCCACAGCGTTGCGATGGTCGGGCTGGATTCGCCACGTTCGATCTGGCCCAGCATGGCTTTGCTGACACCCGTCATCTCGGCCACTTTGGACAGGCTCAGCCCCGAGGCCGCCCGCACATCGCGTAGTTTTAGCGTAATTTCGTCCGGTGCCATCTTGATCGTCTCTCGAATCCTCTTGTGCGTTATAGCGCACATGTGGTACGTGCGCTATAACGTACGAAACCCGAATATCGCAACCGGGGCAAAAGGGAAACAGCATCATGCCAATGTACCGATCCAGAACCTCTACCCACGGCCGTAATATGGCCGGTGCCCGCGGCCTGTGGCGCGCCACAGGAATGGGTGACGACGATTTCGGCAAACCGATCATCGCTATCGTCAACTCTTTCACCCAGTTCGTGCCGGGCCACGTGCACCTGAAAGATCTGGGCCAGATGGTCGCGCGCGAGGTTGAAGCCGCTGGAGGTGTTGCGAAAGAGTTCAACACAATCGCTGTGGATGACGGTATCGCCATGGGTCATGACGGCATGCTGTATTCCCTGCCTTCGCGCGAAGTGATCGCGGATTCGGTCGAATACATGGTCAACGCCCACTGCGCTGATGCGATGGTCTGTATTTCGAACTGCGACAAGATCACCCCCGGCATGCTGATGGCCGCGATGCGCCTGAACATCCCGGCGATCTTTGTCTCGGGCGGACCGATGGAGGCCGGCAAGATCGACATCGCCGATCTGGACGCCAAGAAGATCGACCTGGTTGACGCAATGGTCGCCGCCGCCGACGACAGGTTCACCGACGAACAGGTCCAGCACATCGAAGAGAACGCCTGCCCAACTTGTGGGTCATGTTCCGGTATGTTCACCGCAAACTCGATGAACTGTCTGGCAGAGGCTCTGGGACTGGCGCTGCCAGGCAACGGCTCGACTCTGGCCACGCATGCGGACCGCAAAGAGCTGTTTCTCGAGGCCGGGCGTCGGATCGTTGAGATCACCAAACGGCACTATGATCTGGACGAAAAAGGTTTCCTGCCCCGTGAAATCGCCACGTTCGACGCCTTTGAAAACGCGATGAGCCTGGATATCGCCATGGGCGGTTCGACCAACACAGTGTTGCACCTGCTAGCCATCGCCCATGAGGGTGAAGTGCATTTCACCATGACCGACATGGACCGCCTGAGCCGTCAGGTGCCGTGTCTGTGCAAGGTCGCGCCCAACACTGAGAATGTTCATATGGAGGACGTGCACCGCGCCGGTGGCATCTTCTCGATCCTTGGCGAGCTAAGCCGCGCCGGGCTGCTGCACGAAGATTGCAGCACCGTGCATTCGGCGACCATGGGCGAAGCGATTGCCAATTGGGACATCAAGGTCGCCAACAACCCCGCAGCGCAGGACCTGTTCAAGGCCGCGCCCGGCGGTGTGCGCACGACGCAGGCATTCAGCCAGTCGAACCGGTACAAGGAACTGGATACCGACCGCGAAGGCGGTGTAATCCGATCCAAGGAACACGCGTTCAGTCAGGATGGCGGTCTGGCGGTCCTGTTCGGCAACATCGCGCGCGAAGGCTGTATCGTGAAAACGGCGGGCGTTGATCCCAACAGCCTGACGTTCACCGGCTCTGCCTATGTCTGCGAAAGCCAGGATCAGGCCGTGAACGACATCCTGACCGGCAAGGTCAAAGAGGGCGACGTAGTGGTGATCCGCTATGAAGGCCCGCGCGGCGGTCCGGGGATGCAGGAAATGCTGTATCCAACATCCTATCTGAAATCCAAAGGTCTGGGCAAAGCCTGCGCCTTGCTGACCGATGGGCGTTTTTCGGGCGGCACGTCGGGCCTGTCGATCGGCCACGTTTCACCTGAGGCCGCCGAGGGTGGCGAAATCGGGCTGGTCAAGCAGGGCGACAAGATCGAGATCGACATCCCCAACCGGACCATTCATCTGGCCGTGTCCGACGAAGAACTGGCTGCCCGCCGTGAAGAGCAGGACGAAAAGGGATGGGTGCCCGCCGCACCGCGCAAGCGCAAGGTATCCACCGCGCTCAAAGCCTATGCCAAGCTGGCGACAAGTGCCGCAAAAGGCGCCGTGCGCCAAGTCTAACTTAGCGGTTTCCAAACAGCTGATACTTCAATAAATTCAAAGGTCTCGCTAAACGAACTAGCGAGACCTTTTTCTTTTGTATTCAACGATATCCATAGCACAATCGGTGAGAAGCATGACAATCTGGCGCCCGCACAACGGTATCCGTGTCAAAGCCATCGGCTTACATTGGCGGGGGGACCGCCTTCTTGCTGCCGAAGTCCCAAATGACGACGGCCACATCAAGGGTGTTCGCCCGTTGGGCGGATCGGTCGAATTCGGCGAAACATGGCATGACGCGCTGAAACGTGAGTTCCGGGAAGAACTCGATGTGACGGTTGAAGTCAGAGGGCAACCGCTAGTGATCGAGAACCTGTACCAGCATGAAGGGCATCAGGGGCATGAGATCATCTTTGTGGCCGAGATTCAGTGCCCCGAGCTTTTGAACTGGCCTGACGCGCCGATTTCATTCACCGAAGACAACGGCCTGAGCTGGACAACAGGATGGTTTAGTCTGGATGCTCTGGATACCGGCGGCCCAGCGCTATACCCGACCGGCCTGAAAGGGTGCCTGATCGATCGCTGACTCGTTCGCCTAGTCGCCCAGTTTGGCGTGAACTTCGTCCAGATCAATCTCACCGATTGGCATCTTGTTGCCCGGGTTCTCAAAATCGTATTTGAACAGCTCGAAATCGTGTTTGTAGATTTCGTAAACCAGGTGCATCGACAGGTCGTCAAAGTAGTCCTCGACCGGATGCGCGCGTTTCGGCCCGTGGCCTTCGGATTCATTGAACCGCGGGATTTCGGACAAATTCACGGCGTGCGGTGTCTCTACCCGATCAAGGACACTTTGCATTCCTTCATTGAACTGCTCAGTCCAGAAAATCTGATCGTACTGCCCACCATTCACGATGAAGGTCGAGACATGGCCGGACATGGCCGACCAGTGAATGTCAGGGTCCATCGGACGCCGCCAGCGGATCGTATCACGTGCAAACAGCAAAAATCGGCGGAAACTGGCGATCTGATCGAACTCACCCTTACCGTCATCACCGCCAACCTCGATCCCGTAGTTGTAGATCAAGGTCGGCACCAGATTGCCCCGATACCGCTTACCGTTGCGTTGAATGCCGCAGATCTTGTCAAAGAACGAGCTTAGAATTCGGGTGTAGGGGTTGCGCACGCACGTAAAGGCCAGGGATTTGTGATCCCGCACATTTCCCGAGATCTGATCCTGACTTGGACCGAAGGCCCATTTGTGCATCCCGTCCTTCGCGTCATGGATATCACCGTCAAAAAACTGCCCGTGATCCGAATAAAACATGATCTGACCAATGGTCGAACAGGCGCATTTCGGCACCACACGGTAAACCATGCTTTCGCTTTCGGTCATCCATGTACCGGGAAAACCCATCTGCTGTGCCTCCTTTGCTGATCTGGTCTCAAAATTGACGCGCCAGCATTTGAAACCAAAAACCAAAAATATTCTATTTATTCAATCGCTCATCCTCAGTATCACGGTTGGAAACGGGCAGAAACGGAAAACAATAGGCCAATATGGCAAGAATTGCCTACATATTGCTTTGTCACAAAGACCCTGACGCAATCATCGCGCAGGCCGAGCAACTGACCGCAGCCGGGGATTGCATGGCGATCCACTTTGACGCGCGGGCCAGTGCGGCCGCTTACGAACGCATTCGCGAGGCTTTGAAAGACAACCCCAATGTCACCTTTGCCAGCAAGCGCATCAAATGCGGCTGGGGGGCGTGGTCACTGGTTCAGGCCACGCTGAATGCCCTGCAGGCCGCTGTGGATGCGTTTCCCCGCGCCACTCATTTCTACATGGTGTCGGGTGACTGCATGCCGATCAAATCGGCTGAGTACATCCACGACTTTCTGAACCAGAACGACGTTGATTTCGTCGAAAGCCATGATTTCCTGGAAAGCAACTGGATCAAGACCGGCATGGTTGAGGACCGGCTGATCTATCGGCACTATTTCAACGAACGCACACAGGCCAAGCTGTTTTACGGGTCGTACAATCTGCAAAAACGGTTTGGTCTGACGCGCGAGATTCCGTCAGACGTTCAGATAATGATCGGCAGCCAATGGTGGTGCCTGCGCCGCAGGACCATCGAAATGATCCTGGATTTTCTGCAAAAGCGCCCGGATGTAAAACGGTTTTTCTCGACCACCTGGATTCCGGACGAGACCTTTTTTCAGACTCTGGTGCGCCATCTGATTCCCAAGACTGAGATCGACAACCGCACGCCCACATTTCTGATGTTCTCGGATTATGGCATGCCGGTGACGTTCTACAACGATCACTATGACTTGCTGCTGTCGCAAGATTACCTGTTCGCCCGCAAGATCAGCCCCGAAGCCCATGAGCTGAAGGACAGGCTGGGTCAGATGTACGCAACCGAAGGGATGACGTTTCACATCTCGGACGAGGGGCGCAACCTGTACAGCTTTCTGACCGGGCGCGGCCGGGTGGGACGGCGCTATGCGCAGCGGTTCTGGGAGGCAGGCAATTCCTTGGGTCCCGAGCGCGAAGTGTTTCTGATCGTGAGCAAGAAATGGCATGTCGCCAAGCGGTTGGTGGACCAGATCGTCTCGGAAACCGACATTCCGTGCGTGGAATACCTGTTCAACGAAGAAGACACTTCTTTGCCTGATCTGGGTGGCATTGAATCGTCTCTGGCCAAGCGCACGCGGCACAGGCGCGCGGTGGCCCGCATGCTGTTTGAGAGCTTTGATTCCAACAAGCTGGTCTTGTGCGTGGATCCCGCAGATTTGGATATCATTCAGGATTTCTGCTCGGTTCAGGCTCGCAGCCATGTTCTGGAAATCGAGTGCGAGTATTCCGACGATTATCTGATTGGCCACGCCCGCCGGGTGGGGTTGGCCGGAGAAAGCAGTCCTCGGGAATCCGTGGCCCGTCTGATCCCGGCGCTGCGCAGTTCACTGGTGCACGAATCCGAATTGATCCGCGAGGCAGAGTTTGACGGATACCTGCGTATCCGCGAGACCAACTCAAATATTGAGAATGAGACCGCGATTGCAGAGTTTCTGGGCGTGTCGCGGGACAAGGCTCAAGCTATCATGAGCCTTGATTATCTTTTTGCCGATTAATCTGGAACGTCCAGCGGTGCTTTAAGGCGCCGCTGGATAATTGGTTCAGATGTCGAATTTGACGCCCTGCGCCAAGGGCAGCTCAGCCGAGTAGTTCACCGTATTCGTCTGACGACGCATATAGGCTTTCCACGCGTCCGAGCCGCTTTCGCGCCCACCGCCGGTTTCCTTCTCACCGCCGAAGGCTCCGCCGATCTCGGCACCGGATGGGCCGATATTGACGTTGGCGATCCCGCAATCCGACCCGGCCGCAGTCAGGAACTGCTCGGCCTCGCGCATATTCAGGGTGAACACGCAAGAGGACAGGCCTTGCGGAACGTCATTCTGCAGCTCAATCGCATCATCAAAATCGTCATAACCCATGACATACAGGATCGGCGCAAAGGTTTCGGTTTTCACAACCGCCGTTTGGCCTGGCATTTCGACAATGGCAGGCTCCATATAGACACCAGCAGGTACACCCTCGGTCACGCGACGACCACCGTGCACGGTGCCACCTTCGGCCTTGGCGGCCCCAAGCGCAGCGGTCATGGCCGTGCCCGAGGCTTCGTCTACCAACGGGCCTATCAGCGTGCCTTCGACCAGTGGGTTGCCGATGGGCAATCCCGCATAGGCTTTTTTCAAACGGCCCACCAACTCTTCGCGGATCGAGTTGTGTACGATCAGACGACGCAGCGTGGTGCAGCGCTGACCGGCCGTACCTACAGCCGAGAACACAACCGCACGGACAGCCATTTCCAGATCGGCCGAAGGACCAACGATCATCGCGTTGTTGCCGCCCAGTTCCAGAATGCACTTGCCAAAGCGTTGCGCCACGATGGGCGCAACCGCACGGCCCATGCGCGTGGAGCCCGTGGCTGAGATAACCGGCACATCTTCGCTTGCGACTAAGGCCTCGCCCAGCGCCGCACCACCGATCAGGGTTTGCAGCAGGTTGTCCGGCGCATCGCCAAACCGGACCAGCGCGCGTTCAAAGATTTTCTGGCACGCCATCGCGGTCAGCGGAGATTTCTCGGACGGTTTCCAGATCACCGGGTCACCACAAACCAGCGCCAGCGCCGCATTCCACGACCACACCGCAACCGGGAAGTTGAAGGCCGAGATCACTCCGACCGGACCTGCCGGATGCCAAGTCTCCATCATCCGGTGACCCGGGCGTTCCGACGCAATGGTCAGACCATACAATTGACGCGAAAGACCAACCGCAAAGTCGCAGATGTCGATCATCTCCTGCACTTCGCCCAGACCTTCAGACGTGATCTTGCCAGCCTCCCAACTGACCAGAGCACCCAAATCGTCCTTGGCGGCGCGCAGTTCCTCTCCCAACAGGCGGATCAGCTCACCCCGGCGCGGGGCCGGTACTGTCCGCCATTCTTTGAACGCCGTTTTAGAACGGGCAAATATGGCATCCATGTCGGCAACGGGTGTTTCATGCACGTCGGCCAACACGCTGCCATCAATCGGAGACGTCACTTTGAGCGTGCCGCCGGTCAGTTCGGCCTCGGTCAGATCCAGATTGGCGAGGGTTGTTTGGGCTGTCATTACGATGTCTTTCATATCTCAGGCCGCCTTGTTCTGTTCGGTTACATCACCGGCGCGATAGATCCGGCCAAATTCGGTGTTCAGGAAGTCGGACAGGTTCACCTGTTCCTGCCGGACAAAGCCATTCGCAGGCAACACGCCGGTCCGCATCAGATCAACCACGCCCAGAACGCCTGCGGCGGTGGTGACCTGAATGGCACTCCAGACCTGCCCGTTGATCGTGCGGGCAAAGCTTTTGTTGATCAGGGATTTCTCGCGCAGCGCGCCGTCGATCATGCCCTTTGCGGTGCAATAGACCAAAACCACATCCTGATCGGTGCGCGGCAGCGCGGTCTCAAAAATATCCTTCAACAGGTCGCGGCGATGTTCCAGGCCAAGGTCCTTCAGAAGCAATTTCAGGATATCGCAATGGCCCGGGTACCGGATTGATCGGTAGGACACCGCACGCGCCTTGCCGTCCAGTGTTTCGGGCAAGGTGCCCAATCCGCCAGAGGTGTTGAAGCATTCGTACTCCACCCCGTCATGGCCAATCAGCTCATAATCCTCCAGCGGAGCGGTCTTGACCCGTTCACCATTCACGATGGCATCGCAAGGGTTGCAGTATTCGTTGATCAACCCGTCGGTGGACCAGGTCAGATTGTATTTCAACGCGTTGGTTGGATAGAGCGGCAGCGCCCCCACCCGCATATGCAGGCTGTCGATTTCATCGAATTCCGCCGCCAGCGATGCCCCCGCGATACCGACAAAACCCGGTGCCAAACCACATTGCGGCATGAACGCCGTATCACTGCCTTGTGCAAAGTCACGCACCGCATTGGTCGCGGCGACGTCTTCGGTCAGGTCAAAATAGTGTGCACCAGCGGCCTTGGCCGCCTTGGCAATTTTCGGCGTCAGAAAGAATGGGGCCGCCGAGACTACGGCATCGAACCCACCCAGACCTTCGGTCAGTTGCACTTCGTCGCTCACATCAATTTGCCGAGTCGAAATGCCCTGCTTGTTCAACGCTGATAACGCAGCCAAATCCCGGTCGGCCACTGTGACCGAGTAGTTGGCCGATGATTTCAGCAAGGTCGCGATCATCTGACCGATCTTGCCTGCTCCGATGACACAAATGTTCCAGCTCAAAACGCGCCTCCTTTTTCGTTTTTAAAAGTATGAGGCCGCTTCTGTCCGAAACGCAGGGGCAATCTTGACGAAATCGCGGTCATGCTTGTCATATTGACAATAATTTTGTCAATTCGTCGCACCACCTGTGCGAGCTTCCGCACTCGGCGGCGCGATGAACGACATGATCACCCTATGGCTGCAACGCAATTGGCCCAATCAACAACGCCAGTGATTTTTATATTCAGATATTATACAGTGCGCTCAATTGGACCCTTTTGTTCGCGCATATCAATGTGTTCAATCGGTCCGCCCAGCGCGGGAAATTACGTCAGGCCGGTTTTTATTCTGTATGACCGATGGGTGCCTGACCCAAAAACAAGCTTCTGCGTTGGGTCTTTGACAATTTTCACGGCGAAGTTCAGGGGGGACAAGACGTGCCTAAAGATCCAATTGAAAGCTCTCAATCATTCAACCCATCCCAAGACCATTTGAAATTGATAGATGAGGTCCTGCCATCCAAGGATTCATCGGTCATTCATTCGAAATTCGAATTCTACGAAGTATCCGAAGAAACGGTCCTGCCCTCTGAGGGTATGTTTGTGGTCCTTGGCGGCATGGTTCAGCTCCGGCAGGACAAAGCGGTTCTGGCGACCGCAGACACCGGGGACTATTTTTACGAAGAACATCTCGAAATCGAGGACATTCCCGTCAGTCTTCAGGCGCTGGCCACTCCGGGCACCCGGTTGGCCTATCTGCCCAAACACCAATGGAAGGCAATCCCGAAAAAGATCAAAGATGCCTGTGAAGATACGCTGTTTGGTGATCTGGTCAGTGTGCATCTGAAGAACTATCAACAGCCGATCAATTGCTGCAGCGTGACTGCGGCAGCCCTTAGCATGTCGGCACTTGGATTCAGTTACGAAGTCAACGACATCTTTCGCGAATGCGGCTTGCCGACCTCGTTTGTCGTAAACGACGGAATATCGCTGGGCGAGCTTTTCGATGTCGCCTGCACATTCATCCATACCCAGGACCTGCGCGATGTCATTCAGGTGCAGGCCTATTTCATGGATGAGGCCACGACATCCGTGGATCTGTTGCTTGAGGCAATAGACGAATCCAATCGGCTGGGTGGAAAAAACGATATCCTTGTGGCGAACTTTCAAGTCGGTGTCGCACATGGCAAGGAAAACATGCCGGGCGGCCATTTTGCCATTATCGCAAAGTGCAACCCCAGCACCGGCCTCGTTCATATGATGGACGTTCACCCGGAAAAGTACGGCAAGCTTTGGGTGACGACCATCGATCGGCTGTGGGCCGGGATGACAGACCGCGACGGAACTTCTATGCGATCACGGGGGATGCTGCGATTTTCGGCGCGTGACGCTGTCAAAACATACCTGCAAACCCTGAAGCAGGACTGCAACTATGTTGACAGTACGGAATACCTGGCCAAGGACCCCAAGAAGCGACGCAACCTGTTCCGACGGGCCAGCCCGAACATGAACTCGATGGGCGTTCTTGCCGAAAGCCTGTCTATCCTAGGGGATGAACAGGTTGACGAGGATAAACTGCTGAGGGCAACGCAGACCGATCTGGCCGAAGCACTTAGCCGCGTGTCGACAGCCCGGCAAATGCACGCGATGGCACAACGGTACCTCAGCCAGGAACCGGACGTGCATCTGGGCAGCACTTTCCGCAGCTATGTTAATCGTTCGGACAAAAGCATCAAATCTCCGGAAGACTGGTTCCGCCACCAATTGCTAAGCCTGAACGATGACAAAGGTCGTCACCTGATGATCAATATCGATTTCAACAAGGTACTGGGGTCTGAGGTCATTCGCCCCCCGAAGAATGCGTTCCGCGAAACGGCCCTGTTGGAGGAGTTCTGGTGCCTGTGTATAGCATATAAAGAGGCCACCGATATGGTGACGGTTGTGGACATGAGCCCCGCGACCTCTCAAGTGTGGCAAGCGCCACGCGGGCATTTGTTCCGCGGCCTTCGGGACATAACGAAACCTGCGTTGCTGGTAATCGAAGAACGTGAAGCCCCCAAAGATCCGTCCGATGTGGACCATATCACCGAAAAAAACCCGCTTGTTCTGTTTTATGCGGATGAAGACCCCTGGTCCTACATGCTGCGCAGTATTCTGGCCAATATCGGCATCACCGACATTAAGCTGGTTGATGTCGAGGGGCACGGGGCAAATGTCATGAAAATGCGCCGGCAACTGATCGCAAGAACCGGCAAGGAAACGGTTCCATATCTGTTTTTCCAGAATGTGTTTCAGGGCACGCGCAAGGACATCGTAGACAGAATCCTTAATGGTCAATTTCAAAAGGACATCAAGAAGGCCGGATTGCCGGTTCTGCTGCGCAATGAATCTCCCAGCCTGGACAAGAACATCTTTGGCTATCCCAAGGGTGGGCTGACCGATGCCCCCAGCGAGAAACGCAACGTATTGCTGTGTGCCTGCGGATCTTCTGCCGCAGACAAGGTGCCGCAACTGGTGAAGAAAATTACCGCCGCTGGCCACAACGTGAAACTGATCCCTTCAGTGTCCGCTGAAAGGTTCTTTCGCGATATTGAGATTGAAGCGGATGTCGAGATTGAAAGGGGGTATGAGCCCGAGAAGGTCGAGGACTATATCTCTCACAACGACTATTACCGCGACGACGACGAATGGAACTTCCGCTACACCAAGTTTGGCATGCCGCTGCGCGCCTCGCATCTTGCGTTGTGTGATTGGGCCGATTGCGTGATCGTGGCGCCCGTGACCTGCAATACAATGGGCAAGATCGCTAATGGGATTGCCGACAACCTTCTGACCTCGGTCTTTGTTGCCTGGCAGTACCGGAACAAACCGGCGATCCTTTGCCCGGCGTGTAACACCAACATGTGGAACAATGTCACTACCCAAAGGAATGTCGAAAAGCTGCGCGATCTGGGTGTTGATCTGGTCGGTCCCCGCAAAGGGCGGCTGTCGAACGGCATGATGGGGATCGGTATGATGGCCACCCCGGACCAGATCATGGAAGTTCTGGACGAAGCGTTCGAGGAACTGGCCGATCAGGAACACAACATCTGCAAATGGGCGCAAGAGGCCGCAGCTTCGGATGAGTTCGCGCAATGGCACCGTGTTTTCGACGCGATTGAAAACGGGATGGCCGGGATCGACATCGTGGATGAGCACAATGGCGATACGCTGTTGCATTACGCAGCTGGCGGCGAAGGTGAGTTGCATGAAAACGGAAAAGGCTTGGGCAAACCTGACATTGAGGCCGCGCAAGAGCTGATACGGCGCGGCATCAACGTGAATGCGACCAACGACCATGGGTTTACCAGCTTGCACGTGGCGGTGATGAACAACTCGGTTGATATGGTCAAAACTCTGTTGGCCGCAGATGGCATTGACGCAAGTTCCTGCATCCACTTCCTACAAAGCCCCAAAAACGCCGAGGACGTCAATGAAGCCAAAATCTCGAATAAAGTGCTTGCCATGCTGGATGACTGGGCCAACAGCCACACGCTTGCGGAGATCGAGGAAGAGAGCGAAGACGATGTCGTAGATGACCGTGAACGTACCTATCTCTACTTCACCTATGGCTCGTTGAAGAAAGGCTTCCCAAACCACGAAGCTCACGCAGATGTGCTGGATGATTTCGTCGGCGAGGCCATAACCCGACAGCGAATGCCCCTGATCGTGCCGCATGAGCCGCATTGCGATAATCCGAACTGTGGTTACCTGCATCGGATGGCCACGCTGGTCGACCAGAAAGGCTGTGGCAAGCCAATACGTGGAGAGGTGTATCGGGTGACTTCGTCCGGTATGAAAGAGCTCGACAAGCTTGAAGGTTTTCACGGACCCGGATCACCCGAGAACGTCTACGTTCGTAAGAGGATCAATGTGCTGATCGAGGGCGTAATGAAACCAGCATATGCCTATGTGATCGCGCAGCCCACCAAGTATCTGGATCAGTTGGAGAAAGGCGCAGCCGGGGTTGTCGGGGAATACACGCTGGACATGGCCACAGGCACATTAAAACCCGGGTGGCAGCCGCCCGCCTAGTTTTGAACCTGTATCCCGACCTCATCCTTAGGGCTGTCCTTGAGGCTGAGGTTATAGGCCGTGATGATCACCATGCACGACAGGACAAAGGGCCAGAAACAGGCCTTGGGAATCAGGTTGTCTTTATAGTGGATGAACCACAGGGACGGCACGGCCTCGGCTGCAAAGAAGTAGGTGTTTACCGACACTGCCAGCAGCAGGAAATACATCAGGAAAAAGAACGATTCCATGTAGATCACGGGCGATCCGGCGAACCCTTCACGCAATTGTACATGCGCCAGCAGGATCACGAAAAACAGGACTGAGCAGGTGCCGATAACGCTGGACGTACTGAAATCGTGCCGCTCCACCAGATTGGGGCGTCGCGTGACTGTCATGACAGCCCCGAACAGCAGCATCGTCACAACAATCAGGGGGATCATGTGAACGATAAAGGCATTCGCAAAGTTCCGTTTGATGACGAAGTTATAATGCAGCTCAGGCAGGTTGGTCTGATATTCGTTCTTGCCGATGCCCAGGGTCGTATCCAGATCGGACAGGCGATAGTCGAAATAGGTGTTTTCACGCTCCCACGTTCCCATGACGATCCGGTTGTCGATGCCAAAGATATCGTTCGGCCCCGTGGCCGGATAGGCCGAAAAGTCCGGGATTAGAGCCACATTGACGTCAAACTCACTCGGCCAGAAACGGACCCAGACGGTTTTGTGGTCAAACGGATAACTGGTATAGTCAAAGGCCTGGCGCAAGGTTTGTTCAAAGTACCAGCCGATCAACTCGGACCCACCCTGATCTATCCTGTAGGCCTCTTCAATAAGGCCGCTCGCTGCCTCGGCAGCCTCCGGCAGGATGAACCCCACTTCGCCTTCGGCTGGCTTGATGGCGTCATGCACACCGTCCTCATAATGCTGCCAGATATAGCCGCTGACATGCACATCACTGGCACCGGTAAAACTGAAGGATTTGATAAATATGCCAGTTTTGACCTGGTAGCCTGGCAAATTGGGAAGGTCTTGCAGATAAGCGTCGACCGATGCCTGATCTGGCAGTTGCGTCGGGTCCTCGTCGAAATGGTTCAGTTCAATCCAGAGTTTGAACAGTACAAGGGCCAGACCTAGCGTAACAAAACCCGAGATCAGCCAGACTTTCTTTTCTATGCTCATTCAGCCCCTCACCTGATTAGTCCAGCGGCCCGACCAGCGATTGTTTGATGCCCAGGTTCTGAAACCGCGCCTTCAACTCATCGAACCCTTCATGTGCCGTCAAAGGAATGCCCCAACCCCCGCATTCAGCCAGTGTTCGAGCCTGCAAGATCGACAGATCGACCATCGGCAAGGGCTCATCCGCAGTGAAATCGGCCAAGGCATCTGCGTACCGCGTGGCTTCGTCCCACTGCTTGCGCGCCAGCATGACGGCAGCGGCGTCCGTATAGAAATGCAGGTGGCTATGGCCAACACAGCCTTCGGCAATGATCTTCTCGCCAAGCTTGAGGTTTTCATCCTGCGCTGTTGGGTCCTCTTCAGCCATGGCCAAAGCTGACAGCGCTTTTGGTCCGACAAAATTCCGACCGTGTTCCAGGGCAATGTCGACCGCGCGGCGACCGGTTTCGCGCGCCTGCTCCAGTTGCCCGGCATAGACCTGCGTGCGGGCAAGGTGTTCCAGCGCCTGCGCCTCAAGGCGTTTCGCGCCAACGCGGTTCGCGATCTCGGCAGACAGGGTAAAGACGTCCAGCGCCTGATCTATTTCCCCCAAAAAGGTGTGCGCGACACCCAAACAGGTCTGCGCCACGCATTCCGGAACAAAGGCGAAATACTTCTGTGACACCTCGATGGCTTCCTGCGCATCCAGCTTTCCTTGTGCCACATCGCCGGTATAGCTGCGCGCGACGCTCAGATTGTGCAGGTTTGCGGCCAAATCACGGACCAAACCCTTTTCCCGCGCCCGTTCGACTGCCTGCGTGTAGAACCCCGTTGCGGTCTGCATCGTGGCATTCATGAAATTGGCATCGCCAAATCCACTGAGCGCACCAACCTCAAGTCGCGCGGATTCAAGCTTTCTGGCCAGTGTTAGAGCCTTTTCGTTACTCTCAAGCGCCTTTGTCACCTGCCCCAGCGGGAAGTATACATTGCCGCGCACATAGTTGATCTGAGCAATGTCGCGGTCAGACCCGCAGCGTTCCGCAGCCGCCTCGGCAATGTCCAGACTTTCCAGTGCTTCCTGATACAGGCTGGCCTGCCGCGCTGCCTGCGCCAAGCCGATTTGCGCGCGGCAGATTTGTTCATCCGTCTCGGCCAGTTCTGCGGCCTCTTTGAATTCACGCAGGGCATCATTGGACAGGCCCTGCAACCGGTGCGTCTCACCCCGGGCGCAGAACAGATCAAAGCGAACCCCTGCGGGTGCTGGCAGTTCCAGCGCCCGTTCGATCAACGGGCTGGCATCGTCGAACTGAAAGACCTGTATCAGCTTGTCCGCGGCTTCCAGATAAGCCTGGGCCGCATGGGTTGCACCCGCGCGATCCAGATGCTGTGCCCGCAGGGTGGCGTCACGGTCCTCAAACCAACTCGCGGCCTGACGATGCAGGCGCGCGCGTTCGGATTTCACCAAAGTTGCATAGGACCCGTCGCGGATCAGCGCGTGGGCAAACATCAGATCGGCCTCAGCCTCGCGGATCAGGGCCGAGCGGATCAGGGTCGAGGTATCCAGATGCCCTTCGCTCAGTAGGAAATTCAAAACCTCGGGCGAAAATCTCTGCCCCAGTACGGATGCCGCCTGAATCGACGTCCGGCTGGTCCGGTCCAGCGAATCCAGACGGGACTGAACAATGCCCTGAATGCTGCCGGGAACAGATTCCTGTTTCAGCACATCGATATTGCGCAATAACTGCTCAAGAAACAGCGGATTTCCCCCGGCGCGTTTCACGCAGGCGTCTAACAATTCCGGATCGATCCCGGTGAACTCTTCGACCAGTTGCCGGGCCTGTTCGTCCCCCATGGGTGCCAGTTCCAGCTTGGATATCAGGGCACCATCCGTCGCAAGTTGCCATTCGCGGTCAATCGGATCGCCTTCCACGCGGCTGGTCATCAGCAACACGCAGGGCAGATTGCGCGTCATCGCCGCGATATGGGCACAAGCGGTCAGGATCTCCGGTGAAGCCCAGTGGATATCCTCGATATGGATCAACAAAGGCGTTTCCTGGCTGCGGGCCGAAATCAGGTCGTCGATGACCTGACGCCGCCCCCGCAGACGGGTTGCATTGTCCATCACCGCATAGACCTCGGCCAGACCGGGGTCTTGTTCCAGCTCCAGCAGCGCATTCAGATGCGCGGCATTCGCCGCTGTCACCCAACCCTTGCTAATTGCGTCCTTCGCGACAGATGCACAGGTTTCCGTATCATCCGTCGGCTCCAGCCCCAGAATACTGCGTGTCACGGATTGGATGGCTGAATGCCCCTCGCGCGCACCGAAATCCATAACCACGCCATTGTGGATGGAATAGGACAGGCTGTCGGCCAGCTCAGCCACCTGTTCGGACAGGTGGGTTTTGCCGATACCGGGCTCGCCCAGTACGATATGGACTTCACCCTTACCGTGCCGCTGGCATCGATCGAACGTTGCCGAAAACAGGGACAGCTCTCGTTCGCGGCCCACAAAGCGATGCCGGCGCGACCGGATGTTGCGCGCCATCCGGTCCAGCCGCCACAGCTCAACCGGATCACCAAGGCCTTTGATCGCCTTTTCGCCCATCGTCTCACCAACAAAAAGCGGCCCTAACGCACGCTGAATGTCATGCGAAACCAGAGTTTCCCCCGGCGCTGCCATGTCGGTGATGCGCGAGGCCAGGTTCACACCATCACCGGTCACGGTGTATTCCGTATGCGCCTGACTGCCTGTCGTACTGGCAATGACCTGCCCTGATGCAATCCCGATATGGCAGGTCAGCGGAGGATTCAGGCCGGGCAGAACCGTGTGAATTTCCAGCGCTGCCCGTGCGGCCCGTTCGGTATCATTCGTGTGCGAGATCGGCGCGCCGAACACGGCCATGACCGCATCGCCAATATGCTTGTCGATCCGGCCACCGTATTTTTCGACGACTTTGTCCACTCTGGTGAAAAACGCGTTGAGCAGCGCGTGCATGTCTTCGGCATCCAGTTCGCTGGTCAACCGGGTAAATCCGGTCAGATCGGCGAACATGACCGTCACCTGTCGCTTCGCAGGCTCCAGCGATTCCTCAGGCTGGAATGGCGGTGCGGTTTCGAACGTGTCAAGCTCGGCAATCGCGCGCAAAAGCCGCCGACGGTCGCCGACAGCAGTGACTCCGATTTCGATCAGGTCTTCACCCGTTAAATCGGGTAAAATTCCAAAATCAATTTTGTTATCCAAAAAGGCTTGCGCGTAGTCAGATAGTCCAAGTGCGCTTAGCCAGTCCCTAAGGTCCTGAGACATGTCGCCCCTCTGAAGCCCCCAACTCCAAAGACAGACGTAGCACAACAAACCCGGATGAGTCTGCAAAGTTTGAATATTTTAATGTATATGCACACCCAATTGCCCGCGTGACGGGCAATTGGGTCTTTGGAGTTAGGTCTCGGCCTCTAGCCCGTCCGTCGACAGATCGTCCAGTTTCGGCATCAACCGCAGCAACTCGCTTGCATATTCGGTCTGCGGGTTGGCGAAGAGTTCGCTGGTTTCTTGAAGTTCAACCACCTTGCCTTGCTTCATCACGGCCACTCGGTCGCACATTTGCCGCACCACCGGCAGGTCGTGGCTGATAAACAGCAGCGTCAGACCCAGATGCTCCTGCAAATCCTTCAGGATGTTCAGGATTTGCGCCTGAATGGACACATCCAAGGCGCTGGTCGGTTCGTCACAGATCAGGAACCGCGGCTGCGTCGCCAGCGCGCGGGCAATCGAGATACGCTGCCGTTGACCGCCTGAGAATTCGTGCGGGAATTTCAGCCCGGCCTCATGGCCCAGCCCGACCTGATCCAACAGTTCGTCTACGCGGCGCTTGATGTCGGACCCTTCCATCAGCTTGTGATGGCGGATCGGTTCGGCCACGATATCGTCTACCCGCATCCGGGGGTTCAGCGACGAATACGGGTCCTGGAAAATCATTTGGATGTTCTTGCGATACGCATCCAAAGCGGCCCTGTTGGTCAGATCACTGACCACCTGACCGTCAAAGGTGATCGTACCGCCATCAACCGGGTACAGTCCCGCGATCATCCGCGCGATGGTGGACTTGCCCGAACCGGATTCACCCACGACCCCGAATACCTCACCCGCACGAATGTCGAAGCTTACGTCGTCAACGGCGGTGAAATAAGTGCGGTCCCACGGCAGCAAGCCTTTGCGCTGCAGGAACTTCTTGGTCAGATTGCGAATCTCGAACATCGGTTTGCTGGTGTCATTGTCCACCTTGGGCCAATGCCGCGCCATATCGTCGATGGCAAAACGGGTCTCACGCCCGCCATAGCTGATCTGCGGGAAACGGTGCAGTTTCAGAGTCGGGCGCGGCACAGCGGCGATCAGCGACTTGGTGTATTCGTGCGCGGGCTGACCCATGACCTGAGACGTCGGGCCGGTTTCCACCACCTTGCCCGCATACATGACCGTCACCTTGTCCGTGGTATCCGCGATCACGCCCATGTCGTGAGTGATCAGGATAACGCCAACCTGCCGTTCCAGCGCCAGCTCTTTGATCAGGTCTAGGATCTGCGCCTGAACGGACACGTCCAACGCCGTCGTCGGTTCATCCGCGATAATCACGTCCGGCTCTGTACAAAGCGCTAATGCGATGACCACGCGCTGCCGCATCCCGCCCGAGAACTGGTGCGGATATTGGTCCAACCGCGTGTCCGGGTCAGGAATGCCCACCCGGTCGATCAGATCACGGGCACGCTGGTTCGCCTCGGCATCCGTTCCGCCCAGATGGGCCTGGATCGTCTCGGTCAGCTGTTCGCGCACGGTAAACAACGGGTTCAGCGAGGTCAGAGGATCCTGGAAGATCATCGAGATTTTCTTGCCACGCAGGCCGCGCATTGCGACAGCATCCAGACCGCTGATCTGGTCACCGCTCAGCTTGATGGTGCCACTGGCAATCCGGCCGGGCCGGTCCAGCAGACCCATGATGGCCGCTCCGATTGTGGATTTGCCCGCACCGGATTCGCCCACCAGACCGTGGATTTCGCCCGGTTCAACGGACAGGTCCACGTGGTCCACGGCGGTGAACAGTTGGCGGCGCGTCGGGAATTCGACCGTCAGGTCGTTGATCGTCAGAAGGCTCATGTAATCACCGCAGCTTGGGGTTCAGCGCGTCGCGCAGCCAGTCGCCCAGCAGGTTGACAGACAAGGCCAGCGCCAGAAGGGTGCAGGCCGGGAAGAACAGGATCCACCACTCACCCGAGAACAGGAAGCCCTGTCCGATACGGATCAGTGTTCCCAGCGACGGTTGGGTCGGTGGCGCACCGACACCCAGAAAGCTGAGCGTTGCCTCGGCGATAATCGCAAGCGCCAGCGAGATCGTGGCGATCACCAGAACCGGGCTGAGGACATTGGGCAGTATATGGCGGAACATGATCGGAATTGGCCCGCGCCCGATCAGACGGGCGGCCTGTACGTATTCCTTGTTCTTTTCCACCAGCGCAGCGCCGCGTACGACCCGCGCAAATTGCACCCAATCAGACAGGGCAATTGCGATGATCAGAACATAAATCGCCATTTCGTTGCGGTATTCGGGAGGCGTGACGCCCTTGGCGATACCAAAGATGAGCATCGCAACCAGAATGGCCGGGAAGGTCAGCTGCACATCGGCAATCCGCATGATGAGCGTCTCGACCCAACCGCCAAAATACGCTGCAACCAGCCCAAGGATGACACCTATGATCAGCGCCAGCATCACAGCTGACACGCCGACAAACAATGAGATGCGCATGCCATATAGAATGGTCGAGAATACGTCGCGTCCCTGATCGTCGGTCCCCAAAAAGAAGGTTTCCTGCGTAAAGGCATTGGGCGTGCCCGGCGGCGTAAAGCCGTTCATCAGGTTCAGCGATGCCGGATCAAACGGATTATAAGGTGCGATGACCGGGGCAAAAACGGCGGCCAGCAAAAGGATCAGCACCACCAGTGAGGCGATCAAGGCAACCGGAGAATGCCGGAAGGACCACGCAAAATCGCTGTCCCAGAACTTGGCAAATCGCGATTTGGTGGGGGCGGTCGGGGTTTCGATGGTATCGGTCATGTGGCCCTCGCGTCGACACGCAGGCGCGGGTCAATGGCATAATAAAGAAGATCGACGATCAGGTTGATCGAAACGAACATGACCGAAATCAACATCAGATAAGCGGCCATGACAGGGATATCGACAAACTGGATCGCGTTGATGAACAGCAGGCCAACGCCAGGCCACTGGAACACCGTCTCGGTGATGATGGCGAACGCGATGATCGAGCCCAGCTGCAGACCGGTGATCGTGATCACGGGAACCATAGTGTTCTTTAGCGCGTGGCGGAAGTTGATCACCCGGTCCGACAAACCGCGAGCGCGTGCAAACCGGACATAATCGGCGCGCAACACCTCAAGCATTTCCGACCGGACCAGGCGCATGATCAGCGTCATCTGATACAGACCCAGCGTAATCGCGGGCAGGATCAGCGCCTTGAGGCCAGAAGTCGTCAAGAAGCCGGTGGACCAGTTGCCAATCATAACGGTCTCGCCCCTCCCGAAGCTGGGTAAGAGGTCTAATTCAACCGAGAAAATGTAGATCAATAAGATCCCGATCAGGAAAGTCGGTAGGGACACCCCGATCAGGGAAACGGTCATGATGACATTCGCAGCAATCCCTTGTCGTCGAATGGCTGTGAACACGCCCAGCGCAATCCCCATGGTGATTGCCAGAAAGCCGGAAACAAAAGCCAGTTCCAGTGTGGCCGGCGCGCGCTCGGCTATGATGGTCGAGACAGGACGTCCCTGACGATAAGACACACCGAAATTGCCTTGAACGGCATTTTTCAGAAACTTGTAGTACTGAACCGGAAACGGCTGATCCAGCCCCAGTTCAGCCCGCAGCCGGTCGATATCGGCTTGTGTACGTTCCTGACCCAGCATGTTGTCGATCGGATCGCCGACAAACCGGAACATAGAAAATGCGACCAGACCCACGACCAGCAGTACGATCACGGATTGGAGCATCCTTCGGACGATATATGCGAACATTCACTTTCCCCATTGATCCGCTTCTCTATGCACGGGTCGGCTAAATGGTCAAGGTATCGCTAACGGGATGGTATCAGAGCGATCCTTATTTCCTGCGTCATCGGCTTTGAGCAGGGTACGATGCGGATTGGCGGTGCCGAACCGGCTCTCGCCAATCCAATGCTAAAACGTCTTCAGTTTACGGTCACCCAGCGCAGCAAAAAGAAGTTGTCGGGGCGCTGTGTCAGCTCGACATTGCTGCGCGTGCCCCAGACCAGTGGCTGCACATACATGGGCACATAGACCTGTTCGTCCTGAATGATCTTAGCCACTTCGTCCAGCATGGCCTGACGCTTAGTCTCATCCAGCTCAGATTGGATGGCAGGCAGCAGTTCATCCACGCGCGCGTTCGAGAAGCCGCCGAAATTCCAGCTGCCCAGCTTTTTCTCTTCGTTTGGCGTCGCGACTAGGAACCGGACTGGGTGTTCCGCGTCAAACGTTCCGGGGCTCCAACCCAGCAGATACATGTCATAGTTATCCTCGCGCAGCTCGGGCCAGTAGTTGCGCACGGGCATCGCTTCCAGCTCGGCCGTGATCCCGATCTTGGCCAGCATGCTGACTACGGCTTGACACACCGCTTCGTCGTTCAGATAGCGGTCATTGGGGCATTTCAGTCCAAATGAGAATCCATCCGCGTATCCTGCCTCGGCCAGCAGAGCCTTGGCACCCTCAACGTCAAATGCGGGACGTTCGGCATGGGCCGCAGAATAGCCGCTCATGGCTGGGCTCACCAATTGCGAGGCCGCTTCGGCATTGCCGCGCATGATGGTGGCCAGAATGGCATCGACATTCACGGCCTGTGCCACCGCCTTGCGCACGCGTGGATCGCGGAACGGGTTGGGCTTGCCTTCATCGTCTGTGTATTTCAGCGTCTCGGCTTCATGATCAAAGCCCAGCATGATTACGCGGGCCTCGATCCCCTTGATGACTTCGACATCACTGTCTTCTTGCAGGCGCGCGACGTCCTGGATTGGCACCGGGTTGATCATATCCACATCACCCGACAACAGCGCGGCAACGGCGGTTGCGGGGTTCTGGATCGGGTTAAATTCGGCGCGGGTGATGTTGTGTTCAACGTCCCCCCACCAACCTTCGTGGGGTTCCAGTACGGTTTTCAGGCCAGGTTCACGCTCGGTGACCTTGAAGGCCCCTGTGCCATTGGCGTTGATCGTCGCATAATTTCCGGCCTCTTTGTCCGGAACGGCGGCATCATTGGCTTCGGTCCAGCCCTGATCCATTATCATCCAGTTGGCAATCGAGGATGGAAACAACGGGTTCGGCGCGGTCGTCATGAAGTCTACGGTATAGTCGTCAACGACGATGACTTCACTGATGGGCGCAAACCAGCTGCGCGTATCCGCGGCCTCGCCCGAGGCGCGTTGATAGCTGAACAAAACGTCCTGCGCGTCAAAGGTACTGCCGTCGTGAAAGGTCACGCCCTCGCGCAGCTTGAAGCGCCAGCCGTCGCCTTCGCCAATCGGTTCCCAGCTGACGGCCAGGGCAGGCTGAACGCTCATGTCCTTGTCGCGCCGAACCAGCCCTTCGTAGACGTTATTGAGAAATCCCAGAACCGGGGCCGAGTTGACCGCGTGCGGGTCCATGGTTTGCGGGTCGGTGGTCGAGGCCCATTTGAAATCTGCAGCCTGAACACTGGTGGCAGCCAGCATCGCAATGCCAATGGCGCTGTTCCTGAGGGTCATTGTTATGTCTCCCTGTTTCTGTGGTCGAGTTTTCTTGGTTTTTGCCGCATGCGCAAGGAAATCCCAGATCGCAACAAAAAACAGGGCGCGAAAATCGCGCCCTGTCTGATCGTCAAAGGTTTTGACTTATTTGATAGTGAAGTATTTGACCTTGGGCTGGTCTTCGGCATCCACTTCGATGCCGACACCGTCAGCCATACCCCAGTTCAGAACCTGGTGATGAATGGGGATGTAAAGCGCCTCATCCTGCACCACACGCCAGATATCGGCGATATCGGCGTTCCGGGCATCAAGGTCGGTGTTCGAGGCGAGCGACTTGATCTTTGTGTCCAGCGCGTCGTCCTGATAGCCGGTTCCGTTCCATGTGCCGATGTCGTCTTCGCGACCGTGGACAAGGAAGTTGAAGATGTATTCCGAGTCATATGTCGGAACACCCCAACCCAGCATGTAGAAATCTGTCTTGCCATCGGTGATCAGCGGGAAGTGCTGCGCCTTGGGCTTTGCGTCCAGATTCACGGTCACGCCGATCTGGCCCAGCATCCCAACGGCCGCCTGACAGATCCCTTCATCGTTGATGTATCGATCATTCGGGCAGTCCAACCGGAGCGAGAAGCCATCGGCATAACCTGCCTCTGCCATCAGTTCCTTGGCTTTTTCCAGATTAGTGGCGGATTCGCCGTCCATCGCTTCGGTCCAGCCGTTCACGAAAGGCGGTGCGATCATGCCCGCAGGCTGCGATTGGCCGCGCATCACGACCTGCTTGATCGCATCACGGTTGATCGCCATCGACATCGCCTGACGCACCCGCACATCGGCCAGAGGGTTCTTGCCGTCTACGTTGTCTGCTTCGAGATCGTCCGCACCCTGGTTCATACCAAAGAAGATCACACGGTTCTGCGGGGCTTGCTTGACCATCAGGCCATCGGCGCCATTGACGCGGTCAATGTCTTGCACCGGCATATCCTGCAGGAAGTTCACCTCACCCGACAGCATCGCCGCAACGCGGGTCGCAGCGTTCTGGATGGGGGTATAGACAATCTCGGTCACTTCCATGGGGAACTGGTCGATGCCCCAATAGTTGTCGTTGCGCACCATAACTGTCTTGACGTCGGGCTCGCGGCTTTGAAGAACATAAGGTCCCGTACCGTTGGCATTGGTGGTGGCATAGGTGATCTCGCCGCCTTCGAAGTCCTGCACATTGACCGTGTTATTCGCCTCGGCCCAGCCCTTGTCCAGAAGGAACAGGTTGGTCAGGTTCGACGGCAGGATCGGGTTCGGACCGTCTGTGACGATCTCGACGGTGTAGTCGTCAACCGCGCGCACTTCGGTGATCGAGCCGATCAGCTCTTTCATGTCCGAATTAGGCTGCTTGGCCCGCTCAAAGCTGAACACCACGTCTTCGGCGTTGAAATCCGCGCCATCATGGAATTTCACGCCTTCGCGCAGTTTGAAGACCCAAACATTCGGGTCATCCGCCTTGGGCCCCCACTCGGTCGCCAGCGCAGGTTCAAACGCGCCTGTTACGTCGCGAATGATCAGCGGCTCGTACATCTGGTGCCGTATTGTGTGTGACGGGCCTTCGTTTTGCGAGTGCGGATCCAGCGTCAGCGCGTCACCAGCACGTGCCCATCGCAGCGTTTCCGCCGATGCGGCACCCGCCATCAATGCGGTCGCACTGGCAGCGATCATCAAGTTCTTCAGGATCATTATAATCTCCCCGTTTTTTCGTTAGTACCGTTCCGTGGAACGGCAGACCGGTTTTGTCGGTCTTGGTAGTGCTGATCATCCAGATCATTCTGAAGGTTGCAACACCAGATTGTGAACTATTTGGATTTCCGATCAAATTTGAAAAGCCGACATATCGCGAACACCCGATTCAGCGCAGAATGACCGAGCGCTGATGCGGATCATCCGGGAAAACGCGCCCGGATTGGACGCATTGAAAAATATGCCGGAACACCAGGCCTGCCTCGCCGCCCGGCGAAACCGGACCAAAATACTTGTGGCCGGTGGGGGTGTCATAGGCCGTATTGATATCGTCACAGTCGACCTGAAATATGTTATGCGGCGTTCGATCGATATTCTCTGGCCCCGTATGACCCAAACGGCGAGACGCCACTTTGTTCTTGAGGTTTGCTGCCTTGCTGGCCCGCAGCGCGAGATCGTCGGATGCGAAATAAACAACCACATTCCGCGACGCATGGCTGACCAGCACACCGGGCTCATGTTCATGCACGGTTTCATTGACGACATCTGCGGCAACCATGAACGTGTTGCGAAACAACAGCGGCACGCCCGACGCCAGATCATACCGATCCCATTCCATCAACGTCTGGCGCAAAACCCGATTGCCCATCGAATGCGCCAGCAGGTTGATCCGTTTCAGGCAGGGGGCAGATTCGGGCTCGTTATCCTCACTGTTGCGCCATTCCAGGAAACGCTCCAGCACCCGCGCAAAGGAAAAGCCGCTTTGGTCCGCGGATTTCTGGTCATCCCAGTATTTCTGAACGATCCCCTGCTTGGCGTCGCTGGGCCAGATCAGAGGCAACACCATCACTTCACCGGGTTTGGCCTGATCGCACAGACGCTGAAGCTCGGCCGTTGTTTGAAACACATCGTCGGGCAGGTTGTTGAACCCGTGCAAGTATAACAGGATCTGACGGCAATCGCTGTCGCGCACCCGCCGCAAGAGCTCTTTGCTGGTAATTTCGGTGTGGTGTTCATCCTCGCCTTTTTCACAGTAAAACACCGAATTTGAAGGTGCGTTATTGTCCAGATCAAAGGTAAAACGGCGTCCTTTGCGGGTGCGAATACTCTGGGTCGGAAATCTGTTGGTAATAAAAAGCATAAAACCCCTCCTATTCAGAATAGGAACAGACTAACAAGCCGCCCGCGGGGGTGACAAGAAAACCTGGAACTCCGGCAATTGCCGCCGGTAAGAATCGTTGGCTGATATGTCCTATGCCCGATGCCCAGAGTTCTTGCGGGTGTTTTGTTTTTCTCGACCGCAATGCTTTGTGCGAAGCACACATGCGCATTTACAATCGGCAAGCAATACAGCAGGTGAAGTAGTCACCGGCTTGCGAATATGAGGGCAAAGGTATGAAGATTGCAGTTGTAGGTCTTGGATATGTGGGATTGTCCAACGCGGTGCTAATGGCACAAAACCACGATGTCACGGCAATCGACATTTCTGAAGAGCGGGTCCAAATGGTCAATTCCGGCCAATGCCCCATCGTCGATGCTGAGCTTGAAGACTTTCTTGCCAACCGAACGCTGTCGCTCAGGGCAACTACGGAACCGGCCTTCGAAGATGCCGAATTCGTCGTTGTTGCAACCCCGACAAATTATGATGCCAAATCCAACTACTTCGATACATCCAGTGTCGAATCTGTCGCCCGGCAGGTGAATGCGATTAACCCCAAGGCCACCGTCATCATCAAATCGACGATTCCAGTGGGGTTTATTCAATCGCTGCGCTCCGATCTGGGCAGCGACAACTTCATCTTCTCGCCGGAGTTCCTGCGTGAAGGGCGCGCGCTTTATGACAACCTGCACCCGTCCCGCGTAATCGTTGGCGAACGTTCGGACCGGGCGAGGGTATTTGCCGAGCTTTTGCTTGAGGGTGCCCTGACCAAAGACGTGAACGTCCTGTTCACCGATCCGGATGAAGCCGAAGCGATCAAGCTGTTTTCCAACACCTACCTCGCCATGCGAGTGGCCTTTTTCAACGAACTGGACAGCTATGCCATGGCTGGCGGTATGAACACACGCCAGATCATCGAGGGGGTCTCGCTGGATCCCCGAATTGGCGATCACTACAACAATCCGTCCTTCGGGTATGGGGGGTATTGCCTGCCAAAAGATACCAAACAGCTTTTGGCCAATTACAGCCATGTTCCGCAAAACCTTATTCGTGCCATCGTGGACGCGAACCGGACGCGCAAGGACTTTTTGTCCGATCGAATCCTGATGAAAGGCCCACGCGTCGTTGGGATCCACCGGCTGGTCATGAAAGTCGGCAGCGACAATTTTCGTCAGTCTTCCATTCAAGGCATCATGAAGCGGCTGAAAGCCAAAGGCGTCGAGGTCATTGTTTATGAACCAACGTTGGAGGAAGATGAGTTTTTCCGCTCTCGTGTCGTGCAGGATCTCGAAACCTTTAAATCCGAAGCCGACTTGATCGTTGCCAACCGGCATAGCCCGGAACTTGAAGATGTCGCGGACAAGGTGTTCACCCGAGACTTGTTTGGCGCGGACTAAACGGTTTTCACTTGTTCTGCACTTCTGGGCAATGACCTTATTGATCGGTTTGACAGGATCAAAAACCGACGATCAGCTTTGCTTGGTAAGTTAGGTTTGCAAGGCTGCAATCCCTGCCGCGTTTTCAAACCAATGTCACACAGAACCCGGTGCACAGTTCAGCCCTTGGCCCCCTGCCCGCGCGCGTATTTATCTTCGTAACGCACGATATCATCCTCGCCCAAATACGTGCCGGTTTGCACCTCGATCAGGACCATCGGGACCGTTCCCGGGTTTTCCATCCGGTGCATTGCCCCAAGAGGGATATAGACAGATTGGTTCTCGGTCACCAATTGCTCACGATCATCGATTGTCACGCGGGCCGTCCCCTCGACAACAATCCAATGTTCGGAACGATGGAAATGGCTTTGCAGGCTCAACGATGCACCAGGGTGCACATAGATACGCTTGACCTGAAATCGCTCTCCGACCACCAGGCTTTCGAACCATCCCCACGGGCGGTGATCCTTAGGGAACGCCGTCGCCTGTGGCGCGCCTTTTTCCTTTAGCGCGCTAACCGCTTTTTTGACATCTTGCGCCCGCGATGCATCGGCAACCAGAACCGCATCGTTCATCGCCACAGCGATGATGTTATCCAGCCCGATACCCACGATTTCCAGCTGTTCGCTGTCCGACCGCAAAAGGGTGTTCTGGCAATCAATCGCCGTTGCCCCCCCACTGGTCACCACACCTTGCGCGTCCGGGCCGCTTTCGCGCCATACGGCGTCCCAGCCGCCCAAGTCCGACCATGCGGCGCCGAAGGGCACAACCGACAAGTTCGTTGCCTTTTCCATCACGGCATAATCGATCGAAATGTCTTCGGCCTGCGCCCAGCTTTCAGGGTCGAGACGCAGGAACCCCAGATCCTGCTTGGCTTTTTCTACCGCTGCCTTGACCGGCTCGATCATATCGGGGGCGTGCGCCTGGAAGGCCGCAATGATGTCCGACGCCCGGAACAGGAAAATCCCTGCGTTCCATTTGTAATTCCCGGCCTCCAGCATTTCGGTCGCACGGGCGAGGTCTGGCTTTTCGACAAATTTCTTCAACGGAACAGGCGCATCGTCACCGCCCGAACCAGCGGCCAGTTCAAGGTATCCGTACGCTGTTTCCGCATGTGTCGGGGTTATGCCAAACGTCACCAGTTTGCCCTGCGCAACCGCCTCCAAACCCCGTGCAACGGCGGCCTGAAATTCAGCTGCATCCGGAACCACGTGATCGGAAGGGGCAACCAGCAATACAGCAGCCTCGTTCTTGGCATAAGCATGCACCGCCGCCGCAAGAACCGCTGGCGCTGTGTTGCGGCCCTCAGGCTCAATCATGATCGTGCCGGGGTCAATTCCGATAGCCTGCAGTTGTTCCGCGACGATGAACCGAAAGTCCGAGTTGGTCAGAACCACCGGCGGTTCAAAATCCAATTCCGCGTTTGCCCCTGACAACCGGCGGGCAGATGCCTGAAACAGGGTCTCTTCTCCGACCAATGGAACGAATTGCTTCGGGTAGCTCTTTCGAGACAAGGGCCAGAGGCGCGTACCGGAGCCCCCGCAAAGAAGGACAGGACAGATCAACATAAAATGCTCAATAATTTGACGCGGTTCCTAATTTTCCTATTGAAACCGTCATGACCTGACAAGGCTTGGCTTGGTTTGGCCGAAAAAAAGGATGTCCTGTGCCGCGAGCGTGGGTGAGTGTTCGAAACTGCGCCATAAAAAATTTCGCCATTTTGGACCCTATTTGGGGGCAAAGGACGCTAAGGGTGGACACTGATGAATGTAGGGTGACCGGCATCTAGGCAGACCGAATGCAGTACGCCGGTGGGTTTGCTTCCACAGTGTTTCCAATGATGAGAGCACAAATAGAAACACCGCCGTAATGCAGTGCGTAAGCATTTGATTAATAATATTAAAATTCGCTTCCGGCGTGGGACTTGAACCTACGACCTTCAGGTTGTGAGCCTCGTGGACTCTTTATAGATGTAGTTGCTGAAGGTATTTCTTTGCTGTCTTTCAATATGTTACCTCATAATTTTCTTACCTAGTAAACTCGCTACATTTTCCAAAATTGCTCTACAATGTAGCACCGCCGACTTTCGGTAGCACCAAGATAACTCGGGGATACTCCGTGACCAGACACCGCTTGAACTTCATCAAAGCCGCCCTTCTGAAAGCTCGATCTGCCAATAAGGGATCGCGGGACTCATATTACGACAAACGCGAAGCAGGTCACATACTGGCTGTAACGGGCGCAGGATCGAAAAGCTTTTATCTCTGCAAACGGATCGAAGCGAGACCCGAACGGCTGTCGCTGGGCAAATTTCCCGACATGACCGTGGAACAAGTCCGGAAGGCGGCAGCAAATGCCAAAGGCGGCATCGCAGTTGGGGCGAACCCCCAAAAGGAAAAGAGGGCCATTCGGGATGAAATGACCTTTGCCGCGCTTTTTGGTTTCTTTACTGGGGAAAGATTCGGCGTCACTGACGATACTGTTGTTTGCTGTATGGCGTAGCACCGCCGTAGCACCATGCATTCATGACCCAAACGTAATAGCGCCCCTTGGGGCGCTATTACGTTGCAATCATGTAGTATTTTTGGTTGCGGGAGGACGCAACCGCTGTTGTCGAACGCAGTTAAAATGCGTGATTAAAGCGTATTCTTTCTGAAAGCAGACGTTCCTCTCAAAACACTTGTATGACCGCTTAGAGCCCGAAGCGGGCTTTCGAAATGTCATCTTGCTTATGTCGAGAAGAAGGCAAAAGCAGTTTACACGGCTACTTCTCGAACGAGCGTGCAATAGCGTCCATAGCGGCCCAGCCGAGAGCGATGTTTTCTTTGTCCGCGCTAACCGGAAGCGATGAGAACTTAACAATTGCTGACCGTGTCGTGGGATTAATCCATATGTGCTGGCCGTTAACCCCCACAGCGAAGAACGAACCGTGGTCGTCCTTGGTTACATACCACTGATTTCTGTAGAAGCCGTCGGGCCAAATACTCGAGTAGCTTGTCGGTTGCCAAGCTGCGTTGTTGCCATTGAAGCGGATATCGTCAATCCACCCAGACGGTACGATCTGGCGACCATTGTAGAAACCGTCGTCCAATACCATTTGCGAGAACCTCGCAAGGTCACGCAGAGTGAGAACAAAGCCGCCGTTCGCGGCAGCAGCACCCTTGTAGTCGACCGTGATTTGCCCATCATGGTCAGCTCCAAGTTGAGACCAGATCGCGGCACTCATGTAGTCCGCAAAGCGCTGCCCGGAGGCTCTTTCAATTAGCCAACCGAGAACATCTGTGTTGATCGATGCATAGTGAAACTGCTGTCCGTGCGGTCGCGAGGCGTCCTTTGCTATAGTAGTGGCAAACGCGTAGACCCCTTCTTGGGCCATGGGCGCGCTTTCACCTCGCCAGGCTGTCGTGGCTTCGTGTGCAACAACCTCTGCGTCAGGGTCGGCGTAGTCCTCGCTGAAGACGATAGCGGTCGTCATATCAAGAACTTGCCGCACCGTCGCATCGCCGAAACCCGGAGCGCCCTCCATCTCAGGGATATAGTCAGTTACCAACGCCGTCGGGTTCAGACGGCCGTCATTCACTAGTATTCCTGCCAGCGTGCCGGTAACGGACTTGGACACGGACATCAAAAGGTGCCGCGTGTTAGGGGTCATTCCATTGAAGTACTTTTCAAAGACGATATCGCCGTCTTGCATGACCAAGAAGCCATCGGTGTACGTCCGGACCAGCATGTCAGCGACGGTCATCGGTTGACCATCTAACCCGTCAAACTGAAGATCTGAGAGATCTTGCAGAGCGAGCGCCAACGGCGCGGCTGGTCCCGACCCACGGCTGATATTTGCTACGTGCAGGAACTCACTGATGTGTTGGAACGCCCAGCGATTGTCCGGACCTTTGTCCCAAGCAGAGATGTCGATGGTCCGATTTGGAGGGGTGTCTTGCATGATCCCCATCTCGGCCGAGGTCATGGGGCGTCCTTCTACCATGTTGTCCTGCGCAAACGCGGCACCAGCAAATGCCATGGCACAAATGTAGCAGATTACTTTCATTGCGATCTCCCGTACTTTCTTGGAGTTTACGCCGAAAACCCAATATCACCAAAATGCGCGAATGTGACGGTCTGCATTGTCCGCGTAGCAGTCGTTCATGCCGAGTGCGGCGAATGACTGCTCCGAGCCCAGCGCGGTCATCGGTTTGGAAGTCTCGCTTGATGGCGCAGCAAATGACCGATTTCAGCCTGAGAAGATCTCTTCCCGATACGCGATTAATGCCCTAGCACAACCAAAAGGGGGGCACGTCATTTAAAAGAAAAAGGCCGGCGCAAACGCGCCGGCCAGTCCAACAGGGAGAAGGCAGAGTTGACCTCTGCATTGCGCAGTTCACCACAGGGATTTGGCGTTAGTTGGACCGCATTATGGATTATTGTGCGGTTGTGGCTTCTTTGCCGACACATCAAAATACTAATCTTCAAACGGTGGCAGCTCTGTCCGCATTGCAGTCGTTCGCGGCAACTTGATTCAAAGTCTGCTTTGCGGACGTTGGATTGCCGCGGGTCCGATGGCAACTTCCAGCCCCCAGCAGGCATTCGCAACTGGACTTTGCAAATACCAATAAGCGGACAAGGCGGCCCTATAAAACCTAGGCAATAGACCAGCGTGGAGTTTTTGTGTGCTATTCCTTGAACGGTAGGCTCGTATAAGCCCCTACCTCATCGTTTCCAGAGCGCTCGTTGAAAGCTTCGATCATGTCGTTTGTGGCTTCAGCGGCTCCAAGGTCCATACTCTCTAGATCGAATTCAGAAAACGGGAATTCCGCTGCCGAGTCCGGTGGTTGCTTCGCCATCTGAACTGGTGCTGGGAAAGATTCTTCATTGGGTACACCTTGGCGGGTGCGGATTTCGTCTTTCGTCACGTTCCATGTCATGAAGTCAGCCGCCAAGTCCAACGGGCCACTATATGTCTCCCGAATTGCCGAATAGACGGCCAGAGCAATGTCATGATCGTTTTGGAAGTGATAGCAGACCGCCAATCGCGGCTCCGTTTCAGACATGATCTTCCCAAATGCTTGTGCGGCAGTATGCCCTTGCGATCCCACAAAAATGGCCTCTGACGGTTCAAATCCGTATTTCTCAATCATAAACTCCGGAGGAGTAAAGCACTCGTGGATGGCAAGATCCGCACCGTCCGCGTGCTCTCTCCACCAGCGCGTCGGAAGTGTGTCGGAAGAAAAGGCAAATTTGAGGTCATTCCATTCCAGTAGAAAACTTACAGCCTGTTCACCGTGAATTGCTGGTAGTGTTCTGACCTGAACTCCGTTTTCGTCAAAAATGACGTTGTTCACAGCTTTCCAATCAAATTCGTTCACTTCTAGTTGCAGTCCACGTGGATCTACGGCCGCTCCCCGAGTTGCTTCTTCCCACGCCCACATTTTCATCATGTGATCCGCCCACGCCTTGGTGCCCCATTCGGGCTTTATCCCTTCGGGTCCCCAAAGACGAACAGGCGTCAGTCGGTTATTCACAGGGCCAGTGAAATAGAACGCCGGAAAGTCGCCTGCATGATCGAGGTGCAAGTGACCCAAGAAAACCTTGTCCAACTGGTCCAAAGGAATTCCAAGGGCCATGATCCGTTCATATGATCCTTCACCCATGTCGAAGATGAATTTTTCACCATTGCCCAACTCGACTAAAAAACACGCAGCAGCTTGTTTCAGACGTGGTTGAGGCATTCCGGTTCCACAGGCGATGACCCGCATTTCATCAGGACCAAGGGTTTCAGTTCCAGGATAATAGACAGTTTGATTAGGGTATGGTTCGGTTCTTGACCATTCAGAAGGACCTTGGTCTTCCGCAATCAAAATGGTGGCCGAGGCCGCAAAAATCCCAGCGCTAAGTACCACTGTTCGAAAATAAGACTCCGAATGCATCATTGATAATCTCCCCCAACAAGGAACCTAGCAAAATAATCATTTGCGCGGATTCGACTCATGAAAGGATCGCAATTTCAGAATGCATCTGGCAACACCTATATTGAAATTCAAATTTTACGGCGGGATGGACAACCATTTGCCAATTCCTGCTGTCGGCTCAAAGTAATCATTCTTTGCGATGTGCGGATAGGCTACTGGCAGCCCAAAGCGGACCACTGGACTCAACCCCAAGGGCAAAAAATGTACATTCTACTCACTGGAATGCCTACTAGCAGAGCGTACAAAACAATTTGCCTTCCCGATTACTTTTCAGTCGGCAGTCCGCTTGTTAAAAGGTCAATTTGTAAATTGATTAATTCTCTGCGGCGCTCTTTGGATACGCCCTTGAAGGTCGTGTGCTCCCAAGTGTGATAGCCAACAAAGAGCATAGCCCGCATCTCCAAGTCATCGCCCTCAAACCCGAGTTCGGAAAATGCGCGTCTTATGAAATCGAGGCGAGCCTCTGTAACTCTTTGCACAATTTCCGCAATTTTTTCTTCCTTTTCGGCAGCATGTCGAATGGCTAAGTCGTGCCTTGCTAAGTCGAAGCGAAGAATAGCCTTTGATGCTTCTGTTAAGCGATCTTTAGGATCGAGCGAGAGAAGATTACGGTCTTGAGTTAGGTTTGCCGTAAGATCTTCAGCCCAGTATTCTAGCAGCTCATCCAGCAGTGCCTGACGATTGCCAAAGTGCCAGTAGAATCCGCTTTTTGCGACCTTTAGGCGTTTGGATAACTTCTCGATTGTTAAGTCCGCAAGACTGCCTTCCCCCATCATCTCAAGAGCAGCTTCAAGCCAGTCTTTCCTTGAGAACCCTCGCGAAACTTTTTTTAAATCTGACATAGGTCACTCTCAACCATACGGCATCGGCTAGACGATATCGTACAGTTATGCTAACTTTTTTCCGTATAACTTGGTACACACAATTCTGTTGCCAATTTTGGGGGGTGAAAAATGAAGACGCAACATGCAATAATTCTCGGTGTTCTGGTTGGCGGTTTAAGTGTAGCTTTGTTGAGCGCCCTGCAACATGAAACTTCACAAAATGTCGGGATCTTCGGCACCGCCCAAGCGCAGGAAACCGGTAAGGATGAACTGGAAGTGTCACCAACAATGGTGCGTAACCGGCCACGCGATGTCTATTACCCCAACTCCGAAGATTTGACCGCGGACGAAATGCGGGTCATCGCCTGCGGAACGGGTATGCCGACAACGCGCGCAGCGCAGGCCGCGGCGTGCTTCCTTGTGGAGCTTGGCAACGGCGACAAGTTCCTCTTTGACATCGGCTCTGGATCGGCAGAGCGGATCTCATCACTGCAAATACCCTACAATTATCTCGACAAGGTATTCATCGGACACTTGCACACGGACCATTTCGGAGCTCTACACGACCTCTTCATTGGTGGCGCACTTATGGGGCGGAACGTTCCGCTGCGTGTATGGGGCCCAAGCGGGCCGGTCGAAGAACTGGGCACGGCATATGCGATGGAGCACATGCAAAAGATGCTGACCTGGGACCTGTCGGGCCGTGCAGGACTGATTGATTTCCGCGGATTCACCATGGAGGTGAACGAGTTCGACTATAGGGGCGAGAACGAAATCGTGTACGAAGAGAACGGTGTTGTGATCCGTTCTTTTCCAGCGATCCATTCGCTCGACGGTCCAGTCAGTTACTCATTGGAGTGGAACAATCTGAAGTTCGTCTTCAGTTCAGATTCTTACCCCAACAAGTGGTTCATCGAATACGCAAAGGACGCGGACATCGCTATCCACGAGTGCTTTGTGGCGGTACCTGATCTGGTTGCAAAGATGAATTTCACTCCCGAGTCCGCCTTGCTTGTCGGTACTCAGGTTCATACTGCGCCTGAAGCTTTTGGGAAGATTATGAACGAGGTGAAACCGCGCATTGCTGTTGCCTATCACTTCTTCAACGACTTCGACACAAGCACCAACGTCTATGAGCGCATTAGGCAGACCTACGACGGACCTCTGAGCCTTGCGGACGATTTCATGGTGTGGAACGTCACGAAGGATGAGATTACGGTGCGCATGGCGGTGACAGAGGAGCGCACTTGGGCACCCCCTTCGGCCGCTCCTGCTGAACTCCCCAATGACGAGGACCGCGTCGCGTACTCTGAAGAATCCGGGGTGCCCATCGAGGCAATGAGATATTCCGACTTCACAAACTCTGGTTTCTGGGACGTCGACGATGTGCTTCGCCCGATCTATGAGGAAGCTTCAGAGGTACTGGGTAAAGAATTTACCTATCCGGCTGACAATTGAACATTTGTTTGGGCCGGCGCAGCGCATTTGGGTGCGCCGGTCGCTTGCGTAATGGATCGGACCCGTAGCATGAATACCAGTTCGAAGATCATACGACACTTGTCCATGGCGATTGCAGTGGCATTCACGATTGGGCAATCCGTAAGTGCTCAATCTCTTGCCAGATCCGAGAGTGATGAAGGTGGTTGGCGGCACTCGATCACCCCTTATCTGTTCCTTCCGCTCAGCACCACGGGCACATCAACTATAGATGGAACAAGCGTCGATCTGGACCTGAGCCTGAGCGAGGTGCTGGACGTTCTGCAAGGTGCAGCTTCCGTACGCTACGAAGGCTGGAACGGCGACTTCGGGATCATTTCGGAGGTCTACTATATTAGGCTTGGCGAAGACGGAACCCTGCCAGGCGGACGGGTAGACGTCGATGTCGATGTCCGGCAAACCTTTTTCAATATTCAGGGAGCCTACCGGTTTGCGAACGGGGTCAATGCTTCGGGTCGACGCTATGCAGCAGACGCCGCTATTGGCGTTCAATGGAACCGGCTTAAGCAAGAGATCGACCTTTCGGGCCCCGGCCCAGGTATGACGTTGGGTGGGACAGAAGAATGGTTCGAGCCAATGATCGCACTTCGCTATATCATGGAAATCAACGACAAATGGAGTTTCGCCAGCCGTGCCGAACTGAGTGGTTTCGGCGTGAATGGCGATGACCTGCAATACTTGCTTTTGGCTGGCTTCGACTGGAAAGGTTGGGAGAACACGTCCCTGCGGTTTGGCTATCAGTTCTATGGAATTGACTTTTCCACTGACCGTTCGAGTGGGGAGTTTGCCTATGATGTGGACCAGAATGGAATCTATGCTGCTGTCGCGTTTCATTTCTAAGATTGGCGAATGCAGCAAGACATGGGTTTGGGTGGGCTCGTCGCTTGCGAGCCTTGCGTTTGGCGCAACCCAATCGATTGCTGATCTCGTCTCTCCCTATGGCGGTGAAACCGCCCCTAACTTTGTTGAGCTTTCGGTGCAGCCTGATCATGTGCGGGTGATCCTTGAGGTCGATCTGAGTGACTATCCCATATTTGTCATTCCAGATGACGGTACGGGTACGTCGCTGGCCGAGCGTACAGGTCAGAACTTTCAGGTTTGGGCAGACGACGAGGAACTCATCAGCACAACGAATACGGTTGATGTGCGACCCAGGATTTCCCGGCAAACAGCAGCGAGCGCTCAGTATCGACCACGACCGCGCAGCGAAAATGTCGTCTACGTGGACATGGAGTTTCCGTTTAATGGCAAGCCTGAACGGATCACGTTCATTCCTCCGTTAAGCACAGACGGGATTCCATTGGCTTCACTTGGCGTTGTGGCCGAGCACTTGGGTGTTCCGGTGACAGACTATCGTTACCTTTCTCAAGCTGAGACAATGCTGCCAGATTGGGATGATCCTTGGTTTAGCAAATTTGAGAACCCAAATCTCACCCGCCACCACAAGTCTCCGATGATGTCTTTCCTAGCCATGGAACCGCGTGTCG
This sequence comes from Ruegeria sp. Alg231-54, assembly GCF_900143525.1. Taxonomy (GTDB): domain Bacteria; phylum Pseudomonadota; class Alphaproteobacteria; order Rhodobacterales; family Rhodobacteraceae; genus Ruegeria. The sequence goes on from NZ_FREZ01000013.1 coordinate 121,630, forward strand.
TCCGGCATGAGATCATTTTGCGTTTGACAGACTTCGAAACTTGGGCGGGTTTGGACTTTGAAGGCGCGGAGCGATTAACTCCAGATGATGTCGCCAGGATCAAGTCTGGCGTATCGGACTTTCTTGCGACTAGAAACCCGCTAGCCGTAGACGGCAAGCCGGTGAAACCGGAAACGGTACAGGTTTCACGTATCGAAGTTGGGGCCGAAGGCTTGCGTGTTCTTCCGGATGAAGCGGAGGCAGACCGAAAGACGATGCTATTGGGTGTTGTCCTTTCCTATCCGGTTGCAACCTTGCCGCACCGAGTCGATTTGGCATGGGAGCTTTTCCCAGATGGGCTGGATGTCATTCCGATAACCCTCTCCGATCCGGCAGGGGCGATCCCCTCGCAGATTTATGCATCCGATTCAGCTGTGAGTTGGAACAATCACCTGACAACTTGGAAAAACCCAAAAACGAGCCCGGTCGTCGTTAAAGTCGCGGGTGTTACACAGGTGCCATCGATTTCGTTCGGCTTGGGTTTTCTGTGTTTGGTATGCGCCTATTATTCGTTGCAGCGTACAAACGGTCAGCGTCTGATCTTGCTTGGCCTGACCGGAGCGTTCGGTGCCGCTGCGATTGTCACGTATTCGCTGAACAACTTGTCGACAACACCTGAGCCAAATGAGATTGCGACACGTCAAATCGTGGGAGGGCTGTTGACCAACATCGGAACCACGATGCTTGAGACGCGAGATGATAATGCCGTAGCGGCGATGGAGCCATATGTCGAAGCACTTAATCGCGACAAGGTTCAAGCGGAGATACATCGTGGCTTGTCAGTTACCTTGCCCTCTGGGGCCATGGCTCGTGTCGAAGCGATTTCAGACCTGAACGTCGAGAGCTTTGCGCCTGGCGAAGAAAGAAATCAGCATCAGGTTCTCGCCAATTGGACTGCCCGTGTAAGCGGCGGTCATTGGGGGCACGTACATAGGCAAACGGTTTCTTATCGCGGCTTGCTAGACGTTTCGCGGCATGGCGACCATTGGATGCTTGATGACCTGACGATTATCAGCGCCAAAACAGGAGGATAATTCTGTGTTTGTGGTTAGGTTGTTTTTTGCCACATTCTTTTTTGCAGTGATCTTTTTGACTGCTGACAGAGCAGAGGCGCATTTCAATCTAAACCAGAATGTCCGCATTCATCATGTGGCCCATTCGGAAGATGGCTTAGATGTCTATTTGCGCCTTCCGATGCCGTATTTGGTTGCGGAGCTCGTCGGTCCCGAAGGCCCGGACGGTTTGCCTGCACCGGCTCCGTACACATACAATCAGATCGAAAACAGTGTGCTGATGCACTACTTGGATCAGGTCGCATTTCACAAAAATCCAACCGGCCTGGCTCGTATTGCCGAAAAAGGCTTTGTGCTATCTATCGTCGGTCACCGACAAGCAGCAGAAATCGTTTCGATAAAACTACACCCGTTGGGGCAAGAACCTGGATTTGCCACGCTCAATGAGGCACGCGCGGCACTTACGCAAAGAGATGTGTTTCCAACAAGCGAGGAGATTTATGTTGGCGAGGTGATGGTTGACGTACATCTGCGCTTTATGACGGGAAAAGTTGGAGCATACAGTTTACACTACACTTCTGATCCGGGGCTTGCTGGACAAGAAGAAACGGCGAACCTGATCCTCGACTATAACGGGCAGGATGTTCGGACGTTTCGCGCGCGGGGCCTGATGCATACGCCGGTTGATGTTTCCGGATCAGCGACCGCAGCCGCTTCGACCTTCTTTCTTGAAGGTATTCGGCACATTTTGGAAGGTCCCGATCATGTTCTCTTTGTACTTTGCATGATCATCGGTGCTTTGAACTTGCACAGCCTTCTCGCCCGCGTCACAGGCTTTACCTTGGGCCACACGGTAACACTGATTTTAGGATTTTTTGGCTTCGCGCCGAGCGGAGAGTGGTTCATCCCAACTGTCGAGTTGGCAATAGCACTTTCAATAATCTACGCAGCTGCGATGGCGGTTTGGCCGCCAGAAAAAGGACACCGCGACCTGAAGGCTTTTGCCATCACATCCGGCATTGGGTTGCTGCACGGGTTTGGGTTCTCCTTCATGTTGCACCAGATTCTACGTGTTGATGCTCCGAACGTTTGGCACAGCTTGCTGGCCTTCAATGTTGGAGTTGAGGCTGGGCAAGTCATCATCGTTCTATTGATCTGGCCCTTGGTGTTGTTGCTGCGCAAACAACCAGGTCGCATCTGGGTCAACTCTCGCGCTGTCGTTGCTGCGTGCGCAAGTCTGGTCGCAATGGTTTGGGTAGTAGAACGGGCAGAGTTCTTTCTCTGATCCCGTAAATCAATGGGACATCTCTCGTTTTGGGTTTTCGATGATAGCCGTTTCAATTCCTGTCGCAGTCACAGAAGCGAAAATGCGGAATTCCAACCCCTGACTGATTGGTGTGAAAAATAGCGCAAAACAACTATGACTTATAGGAGGATATTGACTAGGAAATGCCTGCTTCGAACATCAGTTACTGATCGCAGCCTATTTTCCATCCCAGTTTGAAGGCGAAGATGGATGATCTCGAAGCCCGCAAGAAAGAGTTAGAAGCAGAACTGTCCGCTTCGCCTCAGGAGCGACCCGTTCTTTTGCATCCCGGTCTCGCAGATCTCTACAAAGAAAAGGTGGCCGACTTGAGCAATGCGTTGAACAACCCGTCCACGAAGACTGAAGCGACATCCATCATTCGAGGATTGTTGTCCGAGATTCGGCTGCTGCCGGTCGATGGCAAACTCTTGATTGAACTCGTTGGCGAACTGGCAGGATTGCTGGCGTTAGGGCAAACAAAAACGGCCTCGGAGCGATGTGCTTCGGGCCGTTCTGCGACGCTGGTTGCGGGAGTAGGATTTGAACCTACGACCTTCAGGTTATGAGCCTGACGAGCTACCGGGCTGCTCCATCCCGCGACAGTTTGCGTTGGCCTATTGCTTACGCTAGTTGAGGCCTTGCGTTGGTCTACCGCCTATTTGGCTAGTTGAGACCGGGTAGTGTTTTTTTGATCGTAAGAGAGAAGTTTGATTGGGGGATTTTTCTAGGTTTGGCGGTGACCTACTCTCCCGGGGCTTAAGCCCAAGTACCATTGGCGCGGCAGTGCTTAACTTCCGGGTTCGGGATGGGACCGGGTGTTTCACTTGCGCTATGACCACCAAACCGAGGAAAATCCCCGTCGCGGCTTTGCTTTGCAAAGAGGCGACGCGCGTTGCCGCACGGTTGTTGTTTCAATCAACAC
>NZ_FREZ01000001.1 GCF_900143525.1 Ruegeria sp. Alg231-54
TCTTTGTCCCGACGGCAAAGAGCTGAAGCGCACCCGGCAATATCACAAAGACCCGCGCAATAAGCAGCCGCGAACAGGACGTCGCAAATACCGCGCCAGCAAGATGGTTTGCAGTATCTGCCCTGCGAAGGATAAATGCTGTCCAAAGGTGGATGCGCGTTCCGTCACCCGCGAGCGGTTCGAGGAGGTCCGGGAGTTTGCCCGCCAATGCACGGCCTCGGAGTTCAATCCAAAGGCTCAGGCGCGCCGCAAGAAAGTCGAGATGCTATTCGCCCACCTCAAACGCATTCTCGGTTTGGGGCGGCTCCGGCTGCGAGGGCCATGCGGCGTTCAAGACGAATTCACCCTCGCAGCCACCGCCCAAAACCTCCGGAAACTTGCAAAACTGAAGCCGTTGATCCCCGCCACAGGATAAAGGGCGAGGCCATCTTCGGCTGAACCAATAAAATCAATGCTATAGCTCACACCCTAACTCAAAAAACGAACGACTTTTTCAACGGAATCAACCCAAAGCGGACCTTCGTCTCGCTGTTGGAGTCGTAGGAGCAACGAAGGACAGTATACTTAGCGACACAACCCGGCATCGAAAACGGCCATCATAGCGCTTCGCAGGCGAGCCACATCTTCGTCCACTGAAGCGGAGTGATCGCATTTAAATGACGGCAATACCTCAACTCGGATCGTTCCGCTTTTGGGCAAGTGTTTGCTGCGCGGCATGAGCTTGTCTGATGCGTGAATTACGATGGGCCGTATTGTTCGGCCGGTGGTGCGCGCGACTACTACAGCGCCTGCCTTGAACATGCCGAGACTTTCAGAGTTTGTGCGCGTACCCTCCGGGAAAAGCACAACAGAGCGGTGTGCGGGCATGGCTCGGACGGCAGCGGTGAGTGTTTCGATCGCCACATTGCCACTTTTTCGGTCAATCTCCACCAGCCCTGCACCCTTGAATCCGTGGCGCAGGATAACGGCGTCGCAAAGTTCCTTTTTGGCGGCGAAGGTGATCCACTTGGCGTCCGGCACCACGTCCATCAAAGCGAACCCATCCAGATGGCTGCGGTGGTTGATCACGATGATGCTGTTAGTGTCGGCGGCCAGCGCTGCCCTGTCGGCTTGTGTCATCTCTGTTCGGATGCTCAGCAGCCACAGAAGCCGCGAACAGGCACGTTTGACTAGCGGCCAGTACCAGCCGCGAAAACCTCGCCGTTTACCGCAAAACAGGGGCACAAAGGCGATGCACAGGAAATAAACAGGACCCAATAGGAACAACGCGGCGCGTTTTATGACCCGCAGGTGAGCTGGGTCTGTGGCCACATGAGCTACCGTTTCCTTTGGAGGCTGGAGCGACATAGGTTCCCGTTGATTGTGCTGACTGCCGGGAGAGGTTCATGAGGTTTCTCCGATTGGCATTTGCTGCCTGCCCTCTGGGCGCACGGCCCGACAAGCACCCTGCACCCTGCCTCTATGCGGCAATCGCCAGGGAACATCAACAGAAAGTCTGACGTTGGCGATTGGCATCATTGGCTAGTTTGAGCCCAAAGCTCACCTTTGTGGTATGGTACTTAGGTGATCAGTTAAGGCGCGAACCTGCTCTGGATTCACATAAAGGCGATCCAAAAGAGCAATACTGTCAATTGTCGGCCAGTTTTGCTTCAAGTCTGCCTCCAAGGCCAAGGCCTCTGCTTGATTTCCAAGTGCCGCATTCGCTGCTGCGAGGTAGATCAAAGTGGGAGCCGAAATCGGGTCTCCGGCGCGGGTAGCGGTGTTGAGAGCGTCGATGGCTTGCTCGTATTTTCCTGCGTGGAAGCTAGCAGCACCGTAGATACTCTTGTTTGCAAATCGTCCTAAGCCCGACGTCCGCGGACGGTTGCTCGTCGACGCTGCGAGTGCCGCGTCAAAGTCGCCAGTCGCCAGCATGACCATTGCATAGAAATCCAGGACGTTGCCGTCCCTAGGGGCGAGATCCAAGGCAATGTCTGCGTGCTCTATAGCTCGCTTTGTATCTCCTTCGGCAAGGTCAACCCAGGACAGTGCAGATTGCGTCCATGAGTTGGCAGGTGATAGAACTTCGGCTTGGTTGGCCAAATGGCGCGCCTCCTTGAGCAGCGCAGAACGCTGAGGACCGTCTGGTGCAAAAATCGCAAGAGCAGCCAAACACTGGGATGCACCTGCATACCCACCAAAGTAGGATTCGTCCTTCTCGATTGCATGACGGAACATGGCCAGAGCTAATTCAATCTGTGCCCGCTCAATCATGGGAAAAATCAAATTCCGCGCCTGATCTGAGAGCGTCACCGCTTGAAGGCTAGACGGCGACTTCGCCAGATGTGCGCGCCTTTCTGCCTCTAGCGTGGGATCGTTTGAGGTCTCGAATTGCCCAGACACGCCGGTCGTGGTTTCTCCCATAGAACTGACCGTGATCCCCAAGCCTAAACCGACACCAAGCGCCACGAAGATGCTAACGGCAATCTGAATCGCCCTCCTTTTCCATTTGGTATCGAGCTGTAAATCTGTCGCAACGTCCTCAGTCTGAGTGTCCGCAGAATACTTGAGTTCGAAACGAGGTACATATCCGCCGGGATCGATATGAATCTGGATTGGGTCGTCTCTTCCCGGGCCGGCAAAATACTGTGCAAGCCGGCGCCTGAGACGCCCTGCGTCAACTCGAACGATGTTATGGCTGTCACCATTTTGATCCGGAGGTCTGCCGTAGACATCCTCGGCGATTGTTTTGGCGAGCGGCTTTCGTGTGGGATCAAGAAGGTTATGTTCTACGATGTAGTCCAGCAACTCCGAGAGCCGACTCGCGCCTGTGAAAAGCTCGCTGGACTTCACACGATTGAGCTCTTCACGAACTTCTTCCAACTCCAGAGGCCCCGACCAAAGCGGGTGCTTGTTGGCTGTAGTTTCCCTAGGACCCATGCCTGCAGACTACCGATAAACGGTCAAATTGAAAGGATTTTCACCCCTTTCTCACCGTGTGAAACTCCCACTGGCTTCAGCGGTAGGTAATGTGATCTTAGCGGGAGCTAATGGGTTCGATAGGCACATGCGAGTATTCGAGAAGCACTTTGGTGGACTTGCAGAAAGAATTCAGGAGCGCCGAAAAAAGGACGCTGAGCTTGACGACATTTGCAGAGATTTCGAACTTTTGATGACGAGCCGGCAATGCGAATCCTCTCTAGAGGATGTTTGGAACGATGCCTTCAATAGTAGCCTTGCAGGGTTGAAGAAGGAAATTTTGGCAAAGCTCGAACCCGACTGAGTAGAGCGGGACAATCGGAACAACAGACAAGAGAGTTTGGACCGCCCAGGTGAATTTCGGGCGCCACGAACACCGTTTCACAATACAACAAATGAGGAGCCAAAATGAGAAGTCTAAATCAATTCCTATTACCGGTTTGCGGAGTCGCTCTTGTCTTGTCGACAACCATAGCTCGGGCTCAAGAAGGCTCGATTATTCGAGACGCCGAGTATCGAATTTTGGAACGTCAGCACGGAGATCGCTGGGCAGCTGAAGACAAAGACATCGACGTCAAGCTGGCGGAGTTCCGAGAAAAGAACGGCGGCAAGCCCCCAAACATACTGTACATTCTGCTGGATGACGTAGGGTTTGGCGAAGTCGGAATGCCAGATCTGGACGTGGTACGTGGATACTCGACACCAAACATAACGGACTTCGCAGACCAAGGTATGTCCATGATGCGGATGTATACCGAACCGTCTTGCACACCCACTCGAGTCGCTATGTTGACCGGGCGACACCCGGTCCGGACCGGTTTCGATGAGGCCAAAGCGGTGCCTGAGGGCGAAGGTTTGGCGGACCGCGAAGTGACCTTGGCCGAAGTGCTGAGCGAAAATGGCTACGCAACGGCCCATATCGGCAAGTGGCACATGGGTGATATCGAGCAAAGCTATGCGATCAACCAAGGTTTCGATTATGCCGAACATCCGATTCACCAACAGGCGCAACTTGCCTTGATGAATTCGACGGCTTTGAACGAAGGACATGTTGATGGTGTCGATCTGCGGCTTCGTTCAACCGATCTGATGCTGGATGACACATTCCGCATCGACCCTTATGCAATGGTCTATGGAACCGTCGGTGAAAAAGGTGGAGCAATACGGGAGGTCCACATGGAGCCGGGGCAGACGTTCTCGCAGAACGACTATGTCGCCATGGGGCAGCGCTACAAACAGAGCACTCTAGATCAACTGGAAAAACTCGCCAAAAGCGACAAGCCGTTCTTTTTGCAGTACTGGCCGCTGTTCCCGATCAGCTTTACAAGGACTGATATCGAACAAGCGCAAACTCTGAACGGTGGGCCGGTCGCAGAAGCTATCGTTAAAGTCGATGGTTACATCGGTGAAATACTGACTCGGATCGAGGAACTGGGAATAGCAGACAATACGATCATCGTGATCATGGGAGACAATGGCCCGTTCATGGAGTTCGTCGACAAGAGCGGCCAGTCCGACCGGATCTATCGCGGCGGCAAGACCGAGCATCTGGAGGGTGGCGTTCGTGTTAATGCCCTTGTCCGCTGGCCCGGGATGATTGAGGAAGGGACACGTGTTAAAGATATCACTCACGTTTCTGATCTTTTTAGCACCTTTGCGCGACTGGGCGACGGCGAGGCGAGCATCCCACGCGACCGGATTATCGACGGGGTTGATCAAACCGCGCTTTGGCTTCTCGGGGAAACGCATGGGCGTCGAGATTATGTATTTGTCTACGAAGGGTTTGTGCTGAGATCTCTGGTCAAGCAGCAATACAAGATGCATTTGCCACCTCCTGGCGGAAACCCCATCCTTGCTGCCATGTACGACCTATACAAGAACCCGCGTGAGGATCGGCCGCAGGATTCCATTCGTATTGGAGTGGGTTTCGGTGCCAATTTCAGTCTGATGGCCCAACGCCATCTTGCCATGAAAGAGCTTTATCCTGACATGCCTCCTGGGCATGGGCCACTATATGGCGGAATTGAAAACCTTCGACCTGAAACAAAAGAACTCGTGGACAACATCCTATTTGCTCAAGGTCTCACTAGAAAGTCGGATTAAGCGGCCCCCGATCAAGTGTCCTGACCGGCATAGTCCGGTCAGGTTTTTCTAGAACTTGCGCGATTGAAGGACCGAACGCGATGAAACTTACTTTCTTTTTCTCTCCCAATGCCCTGTCTCTTTTCGCTGCTGCTTTCGGCATAGTGTTACCCTCGGTCACAAAAGCCGAACCCGTGGCCCTCTCATTTTCTGAAGACTGGCGACATGGCGTGACTGTCTACGGTTTTCTTCCACAATCGCTGACGGGGACGTCGACTATTGCTAATACCAGCGTTGATCTTGATTTGAATTTTCAAGACGCGCTGGAACTCTTAGACTTCGGTATCTCGGCACAATACGAAGGTTGGACGGGGAACTGGGGTTTCATGGTCGACGCAAACTACGCAAAGCTAGGGACCGAACAATCCATCCCGCTTCCGGCTGGGAACATCGACATTGACCTTGATGTTAAGCAATCGTGGATCGGATTTTTGGGCGGTTACAAAGTTGCAAGTGGGGTTTATGGCAAGAACGATCACCGGTATTCCGTCGATCTTCAAGCTGGGCTTCGCTACAACGAACTGAAGCAGGAGGCTGACGTTTCCACTATGGGACCTAGCGTCACCCTTGGCGGGACTGAAACATGGACCGAGGTTGTTGTTGGCGCTCATGGCACGTGGGAGCTCTCGGACCGTTGGTTCTTGGTTGCCGCGGCAGACGCAGGCCTAGGTGGCGAAAATGTCAATTCCCACTGGCGTGTTTCGCTGGGCTTCGCCTATCAAGCTTGGGAAAATACCTCTATTCGTTTCGGATGGCGGCACTACGAAATCGACTATGAGACTGAACGGTCCGATGGGACATTCGCCTATGACGTCATGCAAACAGGACCACTGGTTGGTGTAACCTTCTCTTTCTGACTACGAGCGTGTCTTGGAGAAAAAACCACGTCCTTGTGATTGTCATTCGTTGTATTCGTTCATTGGTAAGGTCGAACTTGCGTTCAGTGGCTGCTTTGTCCGCGTTCCCGACCTTTTGGTTTGCGCAGCGAAGGTCTGCTTTCGACACAATCCTACCCAGATTTGCTGAGGCAAGAACTACTAACACATAGAAGAAGGGCACGGCTTGATCCGCGCCCTTTTTCTGTTCGTTGTGCTTGCCGTTAGCCGCTTACCCCTTGGGTTCCGGATCTGGTCTTGCCATCACCTTCGGCTTGCTCTTTTTCGCCTCCCGCAGTGTCTCGACCTCTTGGTCGATGCCTACTGGACGCAGCGGATGACGCCGTATCTTTTTGGCGGCGCCGATTTTGGCGACGGCTTCAAAGAGCACAAAGACTTTGCGCCCGAAGGCTTCGTCTTCAGCCGCGGTTTCAAGGAATGCAGGCAGTGTACCCGCCGCGGCATGCAGGGCGCGGTCACGCGGCAGCGCTTGCACACCCGTGCCTTCGGCTACCGTAAGCGTGAGGCAGAAACCGGCACCAACCGGGAGATCGATCCCAATCAGGCGCGTGTTGTGCGCCGTATCTTTGAAGAGTTTGCAACCGGTCGTTCGGCGCAGTCGATTGCCGAAGGCCTCAACAAGGACCGTATCCCGGCGCCCAATGGTGGCTCCTGGGATGGCTCCACGATCCGTGGCAATCCGTCTCGGCGGGAAGGCATTCTGCGCAACCAGCATTACATCGGGATCGCCAGCATTTGCCAATTTACGCACACCTATGACCCAAAGACCGGTCAGCGGAAACTCAAGCCTACACCGGAAGACTATGTTGAGCAGGAGATCCCTGAGCTGCGCATCATAGATCAGGCTCTTTGGGACGCCGTGCAGACCGAGTTGGAACAGCGTGCCGCGGACACGCCTAAAGCGGCCCGTGGAGACCGGCGCACCGTCTTTCTTCTGTCTGGCCTGTTAATGTGCGGGTGCTGCGGAGCACCGTATGTCACCATCAACAAGACGAGCTACCGCTGCAGAGAAGCAAGGCGTGCCGCATGTAACAACAAACGTCCGATCTCGGGCAGGCGCATTGAAGCGCGTGTATTTGGGGCGCTGCGGGAGGCCTTTCGGTCAGACGACCTGCTAAAACGCTTTGAGCAGGCCCTGGAAGATGAACGCGGCAAGCTCGCAGACGGGCAACTGGAGGCTGACCTCAGACGATTTGAAACGGCGCGCGACAGAGCAATCGCAGGGCGTGAAAACATCCTCGCGGCTGTCGCTGAAAGCGCGCCATATGCCACGTTTAAAGCCAAGGCGGACACTCTGGAGCAAGAGATCAACGATTTGACGTCTCGCATCACGACACTTGAGGCACAAATCGCGCGCAGCCAGGCTGAGGTTGAAAATGCGCGCGCGATCTATGAGCGCGCGCTCAACAACAACGAACATCTGCTCTCTGTCAAGGCTTATGTCGAGGAAGCGCATGGATATCTGGCGATGCTCATCGACAAGATCACGCTGATGCCAGACGAGGCAGCGCAGCATGGGTTGCAAGCCGAGATGCATCTCAGCAGCGGGGCATTGTTGGGTCGAGGCTCCGAGGACGAATCCGTTGTTGTCCCCTGTTGAGCGTGAGGGCAAGGAAAGGGCGGATTCCGGTCATTCTCTGCGAGCGCGAAGCCATTTTGGGTGCCGGCAAGGAAGCCGACATTCAAATGGCGAGCATTTTGGAGTTTGAGCTGCTCCACCGCAAGTCGGCTCAGTGCCCATAGTAACGAGCGCTGCGAGCTACAACAGCGGCTGCAACGCACACTTGAGCTGCCATAATCCCAGACCGCATCACACGAAAAACTCCGCCCGCTCTACCACCCAAATCATGGCGATCAAGCTGGCGCAGACGGCAACGGCGGCTCGCGACCCGACCCATACGCGGCCCGGCAACTTGCGTAGAAACAGAACAACAGGCCAGATCAGCAAAACGATCATCAACTGCCCTATTTCGACACCAACATTGAAGGCAAGCAAGCTGTGCCAGACATTTGGCGCATCAACCCGCAGGATTTGGTGCAGCATGAAGGAAAAGCCAAATCCGTGCAGCAGACCAATGCTTGAGGTGATGGCAAAAGCTTTTAGATCACCATGTTTTTGGTTAGAAGGACGAACGGCCATTATGGCGGCGTAGATAATTGACAAAGCAATTGCCAACTCGACTGTCGGGATGAACCATGCGCCGCTTGGGGCGATGCCAAAAAAGCCGAGGATCAGCGTCACCGTGTGGCCAAGGGTGAATCCCGTGACGCGCGCCAACAGGCTATGCAGGTTCAGCGCTCCGATGATCATACAAAGTACGAATAGAACATGGTCGGGGCCTTCCAATATGTGTCGAATGCCCTCGACAACAAAGGTCGAAGCGGCAGCGGTTGCAGATCCGGAAACGGTGACCGGATCGTGCATAAGCCCGGTCGCGCGAAAAGTGCGGATTAGCTCTCCATTGTAATCAAGGATTAGGTTCGCCGTATCTTCCTGACCCGGCAGTCCGGGGTTTGATCTATGTGAAAGGCTGTATGTGCCAACGGGACCGGTATCGTAGCGCAAGTGCAGATCCAGCATGACGTCGCCGACATAGGTCTCGCCTACGGCGCGCGGAAATACGTTCCTAACAGTTACCGCGGATTGTGCTTCTTCCAGAGTGGCAAACCCCAGCTCGGACCCTAGGGGATGCAATCGCATGGATACGACAGTTACGGGTTGTGCGTGCCCTTCGACCGACAAATCAACAGTATCGGCTGCAAGAGCTGCCAGTCCTTCCGGATCGCTTCGCAGCGCATGTTGATCCAGATAGTGCATCAGAACACCACCTTCGATCTGATTGTATGTATATGGCGCCGGGGTGGGCAGGCCCTCGGAATCTTCAGACCCGACCAGACCCGCCATAACATAGGACATCGGCATTCGTAGATAGATGTCCAACCCATCGCCGGAATGAGACACGTGATGCACTCGTACGTTCTGATTCAGCTTGAAATGAGCCAATGCGGGCTGAGCGAGCAAGCTGATAACGGCTGCAAGAAATATGAAGACATGCCTCATGAGTTGCCTCCTTCCGATGTGAATTGACGATTCACTCGAGCTTCAAGAATTGTCAGGCCTGTTAAAAACCATGCGCCTTCGTACTGCCGGACTTCCAGCAATGCGCGATACGCCACGGTGCGACGATGCAAGTGGCCCCAATGACCGCCACTGACCGAGGCGTTCCAACGGGCCAATACTTGATTCCCGCCATCTGTCTTGGGTTCGACGCTTTCCACAATCAGCCCTTCAGCGGATTCGATCTGAGCGGTGGCACCTGATGGCAGAGTTACAGACAAACCGCGCCGGATTTCTGCCCCGATGTCATTCAAAGCCTCTGCGGTGACGAACGCATTCAGAGCTTCTGACATTTGGGCTCCTTGCGTCTCCAATCGCGCAGTTGCGAGGTTTGAGACAATTTTCTCGGTTATCTCGACAGCTGCTTCTGTGTTGGCCAGCGTATCGGCCGGAAGTGTCATTTCCACCGTCGCGGTCCTCAGAGCGGTGGCAGCGAGACAGATTGAAAGGGCACCCACAGCCCATCCCTGCCACTGACCCGAGCGGTTTCGCCATGCAAACGCCCCAAGGAATACTGCAAAGACAACAAGCCCAAGTGACCAGACCGGCACCGGTATAGAGCGCTCGGCGGCAACCCTGACCGGCTGTGTTCTTGGATCACTCCAGTTCAGAATATAGTTTTTCCACGAAATGTCGGGCACATCTCGGGTCACTTGCCCGGGCACAGCCCCGGCGGGATCCGAAATTTGAACAGGTATGGTTTCTGCTTCTTCAGTAAATAAGTCCCATTTCAAGGAAACCTCATTGGGCAATTTATCGCGGGGGTAAGACAGAACTATGCCAAGCAGGGCAGTATCCCGATTTGTGTTCAACGGATTTTCAAGAACTTTTAAACCATTAACGCCAACGGAAAGCTGCTCTACTTTTGCCGCGCTTGGAACGATAGGCTGACCGTCAATTGTCAATGGATTGCTACTCAAAAACAAATCGATGGCCTGCTGCTCAATATTGGCCATCGCAGCGGCATCAAGGTCTGTCGTTTCTCCAAGTCTTAGATCAACCCAGCTTTCCAAGTCGCGCAGACGGAAGATCACCTCATGGCGAACTTCTCGCGGTTCAACAGACACGAAGGACATGAGTGCTGATTTGTGGTGCCTGGTCAGGTTCGGGTTCTCAAACCGACTGTACCAGGGGTCGTTCCAGTTGGGATAAAACACCTCAGACCGGGAAAGATATCGATAATCTGTGACGGCCACGCCAAGGTGATCGAAGATCACCCCAATGGCCGCAGTCGGAATTCCGTCAGATGTAAGGGGCGGCTTGAATTCAATTTCCGTTGGTTGGTCAGTAAAAGGATAGTCAAGGACGACGGAAATGACCTGCGCTGATCGTTCGTCATTTGAAGGCAGGCCGTAGTTTGGCCTGAACGCTGTTACCCTCGGTTTTCTGGGGCGCACTTCAAGCTGATAGGTTTCGGGTACAAGGGCCGTGCCATCTGCATGAACTTCAAACGCTTTGCCTGTTCTTTCGGTCAGGCTGCTGGCCTGATCTTCACCGTCCCCAGGTTTCGCCAGAAAGCCGTGAACATCATCAAGGTCGATCTCCAACGCGACCCGGACTCGGTCTTCCAGAACAGAAATTTCGGCGAAGTTGGCAGCAGTTTCCGCACCATTCGCTGGCAGCAAGTCGGCTTGGGTTGGCATCGGGTGCAAAAGCAAAAAGACGGCAAGAATGATCAAAGGTTTAAAAGGCATCATGAGAGAACACTCCTTTGCAGGCCCTGTTCTGTGCTTCCTGATCCAAACCCGAGGTTTAGCCTGAAAAAAGAAGCACAGAGGCCGGTGCCGGATGGCATGCCAAAAGGCACCGGGTTGTTTTCAGGACTTATTTGGGTTCAGACTTCTCCGGGTATGGAAACTCTTGCCCCATGGCTTCGCTGGCCTCTTCGTAGATTGGGCGCAACACATCCTCGACATCCCAGACCCCACTGGCGACAAAGTCACTGAAATCTAAGGTTTCCACCCCGAGCTGTTCCGCCATCGCAGTTTTGTCTTCAACTTTTGGCGCCTCTGCGGGGGCCGCCAATGGCGGTGCCCAGGTCCGCTCTTCGGTTGCAGCCATGCGCACGACGATGTCGTCCTTAGTCACGTTCCAGACCATGAAATCTTCGGACATGCTGAGGGGGCCGTCATAGGTGGACCGTATACGCTCATACACGCCATTGACGGTGTCAAAGTCATTGAAGAAATGGTACGCGACTGCCATGCGTGGCTTGATCTCACTCATGACCTTGCCGAACGCCTCTGGTGCAGTGTGAACTTGTGTGCCCACCTGCAATGCTGATTCCGGTGTGAACTTCATTTTGCTGACCAGTTCGGGCACAGCAATAAAGCACTCATGGATTACCAGGTCAGCGTCCTTGGAATATTCGACGAACCATTTGTTGGGGTAGGTGTCCGAGCTGAAGACGAACTTCAGATCATTCCACTCCAGCGCATAACTGACCGAGCCATCAATGGAATGGATCGCGGGAAATGTGCGAATAACAACGCCGTTTGCCTCGTAGATCGGTTCATTCTCAAGCTTGTAATTGAATTCGGTCACATCCATAACATAGCCGCGGAAATCCACGTTTCCGGCCCGGCCTGCCAAGTCCCACGACAGCATTTCCTGCATGCGGTCCAAGGCATAGGCCGTGCCAAGCTCCGGCACTGCGCCGCTGGGTCCCCATACCCGAAGAGGAACATTGCGTCCCATCAAAGCACCACCGATGAACAGGTCATGCAGCGCACCGAAATGATCGGTGTGCAAATGCCCGATGAACACTTTGTCGAGGTAGTTGTAGGGGATTTGCAACGACGAAATCCGCTCGGCTGATCCCGAACCGATATCGAACAGAAACTTGTCGCCGTTTCCAAGCTCGACCAGAAAACAGGCCGCAGCTTGTGCTGCTCGGGTGGTTGGCATCCCGGTACCGCAGGCAATCACCCGCATTTCGTCAGGTTTCAGGTCCTCACTGTTTGGGTAGTACGTATCTCTCTCTCTCGCCTTGACCGGGGACACTTCTGGCGTTTCCTGAGCCAAGGCCATCGAAGGGCCGAAGGTATAACTTAGGATTTTCAGCCCTCCGTTCGGGGCGGCCAGCCAGAACCCAAACGTCAACCCGGCCACCAGATAGGCTGAGTACTTCAATAGTCGTTTTCGTCTATTCATGATTAACACTCCCTTGCAAAACTCGGCGACAACTCCGGAATAACGAAGAGGCCGTCACCGACGGGACATCGGTTGCGATGCAAGGTTAGTGTTCCGCAGGATTTTCAATTGAGTAACGGACTCACTGTGACACAGGCGTGACTCACACAGGTCAGAAGTGCATTATAATATCTGAATACGATTGGTGTAACCTTGTAATTAAAGGGTAAAAATGCCTTCAGACATTAAGGACATCGACAAGAGCAATGCTTTGGAGGCGGTGTGCAAAAGTGAGTTGTTTTCTCACTTGGATCGGCTTTGTGCTTTTTTGAAGTACATCGTGACGGAAGAAGTGGAAGGCCGCGGTGAGCTCATTATGGGCAAAACAATCGCTCAGGATGTGTATGATCGCGATCCTACTGAAGAAGGGGATGCAAACAATGTTGTCAGGGTGGATGCGCGGCGTCTGAGGCAAAATCTTGAACATTACTATGACACGACAGGAACTGCCGATCCCGTTAGAATATTCGTCGACACCGGGGGCTACAGACCACGGTTTGAACGGGTCGAAGTTGACGCATCTGGCGAGAAGAGGTCTCGTCGCACATTCGGCTGGGCTGTGCTGGCCTTCATCATAGGAACCGCTATCGGCATCGCCGTTGCTACCATCACTATCGAGAACAACCCTTCTGATCCCGGCCAAACCCGAACCGAGTTTCCAATACAAGACAAGCTAAAGCGTCAGGCCGTCATCGAACAATCGGCGTCTTCATTGCAGGCCATGAATCTGGCCAATCAGGCAAGAAGCATGATGTTTCCCATATTTGATGCGCCGCGCCAACAGTTGGTGGCTGAAGTTTTCCGCAGGGTTATCGAACTTGGCCCCGATTACCATGGTGGCTATGCTGGTGCGGCTCAGGCGCTCGGAAATCTGGCAATCCTAACCCCGCCAGGCCCGGAAAAAAATGCACTGCTCGACGAAGCAGTGACCATGGCTGATCAAGCACGCCGCCTTGCTCCGACAGATCCATGGGCCCAGTCAGCTCAGGCTTGGGTTAAATTTGCTAACAGAGAATTTGATGAGGCCATGAGAATCTCAACACGAGCCGCGACACTTGCACCAGATGATGAGCATGTGTTGGACATACATGGCTCAATCGCATTGTTCTCAGGTCATTTTGCCGAAGCTGCAAGCTCTGCGGCCAAAGCCATGAACGGAGGTCGAAGCAACCAGCGATTTGCCAATCGAAACATTTTTGGTGCTGCGAATTTCCACTTGGAAAATTACGAAAAATCTCTGGATTCCTTTTCGGCAGCCGCAGAGTACGGAGACCCGATCAGCGCCCCGTCCTTCGCCTATCAAACGGCCGCACTGTATGAGTTGGGTAATACCAAAGAAGCCGCTCGAAAATACGCCGAGTTAAGGAAATCTTGGCCTGATGCCGACGTAGGAAAGATGCTGGCTGGCATTTTTAGAGATCCATCACATGTCGAGAAAGTTATGAGAAGCATAAGAAGTTTGGACAACAACCCGGACTGATTTCACGCTCAGAGATATCATCATAGCAATTCCGAAATTTGTAAGTAAGGTTTGTTGGTCAGACTGTGGGTTCAGCGAGACCTCAATCTCGCGCATGCCGCGAAGGGCAGCAATGCGGACTGCAACTGCCGAAATGCCGTAGGGCGACCAACGGCAGGAATGGGCCGATTTTGACGTTCGCGATTGGGCAATGCCCCAGGGATCACAATCAGGGGTGACAACTTCTCGACCACAACTGAAAGTACAACTAACGAACGGGCTAAGGGCGCTGCCCCTTTCTTGGTCTGCGACCAATTCAACCCCGGGATATTTTTTGCCAGATGAAGTGCGGATCAGGTGAACTGGATCAAGTCCCAGCGATTGCCGCAGGGGTCGCGCCAGACGGCGACGATGCCATAGGGCTCATTGCGCGGGTCTTCCTCGAAATGGACGCCTGCCGTGACCATCGCGTTGTAGTCACGTTGGAAATCATCCGTTTGAAGGAAAAAGCCGACACGCCCGCCGGTTTGGTTTCCAACGGCAGCGGTCTGGCTTGGGCCATCTGCCTTGGCCAGCAGCAGGGACGCGTCGCCCGGACCTGGCGGTGCAACCCGAACCCAGCGTTTGCCACCGCCGAGATCAACATCCTGCAGCAGGGTGAAACTGAGTGTTTGGGTATAGAAGGCGATCGCGTCGTCGTAGTCCGGCACCACGAGGGTGACGGCGAAAAGACTTTGGGTCATGGGATATCAGCCTTTGGTGGGGTGGCGGTCGGGCAGTTGGATGCTGGCAACCTGTTCCGCGATTGGTGCGGTTGACAAAGGGTGGCGGCTGGAATCCGTCAGTTCAGATGGGTTGTTTACGCTTATCCATTCGCCCTGGTAATAGGCCTCAAGCCCTGAGAAGCGCGCTTTGTAACCCATCTTGGGGCTGCCCGGCACCCAGTATCCAAGGTAGACATATGGCAATCCGGCTTCGCGCGCGATGTCGATGTGATCGAGGATCATGTATGTGCCCAGCGAGTGCTGCGGTTGCTGGGGGGTATAAAACGAGTAGACCATGCTGAGGCCGTCATCCAGGACATCTGTCAGGCTGACGCCGATCAGATCCCCGGATTTAGGGTCGGCATATTCCACGACCCGGCTGCGGATCGGGGTTTCTTCGATCATCGCGGCGAACTCGAAAACGTCCATATCGGCCATTCCACCATCCGCGTGGCGGGTATCCAGGTAGCGGCGGAAGAGTTCGTATTGCTCGTCCGTGGCCCAGGGTGAGTTCGCCCTGCGTTGCAGGTAAGCGTTGCGTTTCGCCGCGCGTTTCTGGCTCTTACTCGGACGAAAAGCCGTCACGTCGATCCGGGCCGACAGACAGGCCGCGCAATCGGAGCAGGACGGGCGGTACAACACGTTTTGCGATCGGCGAAACCCTTGTTGGGACAATGAGTTATTCAGCTGATCCGCACCTTCCCCCTGAAGGGCAGTGAACAATTTACGCTCCATCCTGCCCTCAAGATAAGGGCAAGGCTGTGGGGCCGTCACATAGAATTGTGGCGCGATTGGCAGCGTGTGTCGCATGAACGTTCCGTGTTTCCTTGGACCGGATGATAACAACCGATCCTAAAACCGCCAAGTGATTCACGTCGTTGAATTTTTTACGCGCGCTGGTTGATCATGACAGTTCCAAGGAACGCATCGGTAAGTCCCTGGCCACGTGCGCTGGTCAGCATCATGATGACCGAGATGATCTGAATGACCGGAAACGCCATACTGACAAAATAACCGGCTGTGTGGGCCACCGCTTTGCCCAAATCCATCCGGGATCCAAATGAATCGCGCAGTTCGATCCCCATAAAGCGCATGCCCAGTGTGGCCGAGCCATTGGCAATGGTAATCACGCGGTAGACGAAACTGACGACGGCATAGATCAGGGCCAGGACGAAAAAGCCCAGACCAAAGGTCAGCAGGATGGCCACCGTACACAACAGCGAGATAAAGGCGATGTCGAACAGCCAGGCGATAAAACGCTTGGTCGCGACAGACTGGTAAAACTCCGGCTGTCGGTCTGGGTCGGGCAGGTGGGTCATATTTTGATTTCCGGCTGAGATTTTTGGACACCCTGTCCCGAATGTCGGGACAGGGCAAGGTCGGCTTAGGCGCGTTCGCCGTTTTCAGCCTCATCGTTGTTTTCACGGGCGCGTTCATCCATGAACTGGTCAAACTCGGCCTTGTCCTTGGCATCGCGCAGGCGGCGCAGGAAGGACTCGAATTCTTGTTGTTCGCGCTCGAGCCGGGCCAGGGTGTCGGACTTGTAGGCGTCAAACGCGCTATTGCCGGATGGCTTCATCGCACTCATGTGGCTGTGCCAGGATTTGCGACGGCTGCAGGATTTGCTGAACATGCGTTTGCTCCAGATCATATAGGCAAGAAGCGCCAGGCCAACGGGCCAGAAAAAGATGAAACCAAGGACCATGGCGGCGATCCAGGCCCCTTTGCCCTTGTCATCCATCCAGGCTTCGGCACGAGAGAGCCACCCCGGATTTTGTGGGACGGCGTGGTCGGACAATGCGGTCATTTGGGTTCTCCGGGTTTGATGTAAATTGCGTTCACATTGTCTAGATGGGGACTGAAATGGGGGTTGCAAGGGGCCGATGTAAAAATGATTTACATTTTGGATTTTGCGACGGTTGACCTTGCTGCGGAACGGGCGCACTTTCCGCCTATGCAACATGTTGAAAATACGACACCTCCGACGCTGGATGAAATTCTAAACCTGGAAAAGCAGGTTTGGACCGCCCTGATGGAAGGCAATGCGGCTGCTGACCGGGCGTTGCTGAGCCCAGATTTCCTCGGGGTTTATCCGACGGGGTTTGCGAACCGGGATGATCATGTGGGGCAGTTCGCCGACGCGCCGACGATGGCGCGCTATGAGCTAAGCGACACCCGGTTGCGGGTTTTGACGTCCGACATTGTTCTGCTGTCATACCGGGCCGACTATCAGCGACCCGAGGCCGAGGGTTGGGAGGCGATGCTAATCTCGTCGCTTTGGGAACGGCGGCATGACGTCTGGGTCAACAGTTTCAGCCAGGATACACCGCTGGAGGGGAAATGACCGGGCCTCTTTCCATTCAGCGCCTGCCACGTGCATTCGATCAGTCTCTTGGCGATGATGCGCGCGCGGCGGTCAGCGGCATTACCTCCGATCAAGGCGAGTTGATCGCTGGGGCAGCAGGGTCCAGCCCCTATCTGAAAAACTTGATCGATCACGAAAGCGATTGGTTGGCCTCAGCGCTGCAACACCCCGAACAAGCGCTGGCCGACGTTCTGCAGGCTGCGCGAATGTTACCGCCGGATCAGTTGAAACCGGGGCTGCGGCTGGCCAAGCGACGGATGGCGTTGTTGACCGCTCTGGCCGATCTGGCGGGCGCTTGGCCGTTGGAAAAGGTGACCGCGGCGCTAACCGATTTTGGCGCGTTGGCGGCGGATGTGGCGGCCAAGGCCGAGATCGCCAACCTGATCCGGCGCGGCAAACTTCCGGGCATGGGGCCGGACGATGTCGAAACCGCCGCCGGGATGATTGTCCTGGCGATGGGCAAGATGGGCGCGTACGAGTTGAACTACAGTTCGGACATCGACCTGATCGTTCTGTTCGATGAGACCCGGTTTGATCCCGATGACTTCTACGAAGCTCGGCAAGGCATGGTGCGGGCGACGCGCAATTTCTGCGCCACGCTCAGCGACAAGACAGCGGATGGGTATGTATTCCGCACTGATCTGCGCCTGCGCCCGGACCCAGCGGTAACGCCGGTCTGCATGGCGGCTGAGGCGGCCGAGCGGTACTATGAAAGCCTTGGCCGCACGTGGGAGCGCGCGGCCTATATAAAAGCACGCCCATGCGCTGGCGATATTGCGGCAGGACAACGGTTTCTGGATACGCTGCGCCCCTTTGTCTGGCGGCGTCACCTGGATTTTGCTGCCATTCAGGACGCCCATGACATGCGGCTGCGCATACGTGAAAATAAGGGAACCGGCGGTGCTCTGACCATTCCAGGCCATGACATGAAACTGGGGCAGGGCGGCATTCGCGAAATCGAGTTCTTTACCCAGACCCGCCAGTTGATCGCTGGGGGTCGAGACCCTGACTTGCGCGTGCGCGGTACAGTGCCCGGATTGGCGGCCCTTGCCGAAAAGAATTGGGTCCCGCAGGACGTGGCCGACAAGCTGACCGATCACTACCGCGCCCATCGCGAGGTCGAACACCGCATCCAGATGGTCCATGACGCTCAGACCCACAAGGTGCCGCAATCGCCGGACGGGATAGAACGCGTTGCCTGCCTGATGGGGATAGACGTCGACGAACTGACCCGTGACCTGACCCACAGGCTGACCGAAGTGCACGAACTGACCGAAGGCTTTTTTGCGCCCGGTTCCTCAACGCGCGCGCCAGTTGGCGAAGTGGATTTTGACCAGAACGTTCTGGCCCGCTGGACGACATATCCCGCACTGCGATCGCAACGCGGCGCGCGGATTTTCGAACGTCTCAAACCCGAGCTGCTATCGCGTTTGGCAAAAACGGCGCAACCGGACGAGGCGCTGCGGGCGCTGGATGGTTTTCTGTCAGGCTTGCCCGCCGGCGTTCAGCTGTTTTCACTGTTTGAGGCCAACCCCCAACTGATCGACCTGCTGATTGATATTGTCGGGACATCCCACGCGCTTGCGGCGCATCTGTCGCGCAATGCATCGGTGTTTGATGCGGTGATCGGCGGGAGTTTCTTTAGCGACTGGCCGGGGCAGGCCACGCTGCAGGCGGATCTGGATCAGGCCCTCTCGGAGGAAGCGGATTACGAAAGCCAGCTCGATCTGGCCCGCCGTTGGTGCAAGGAATGGCACTTCCGCGTTGGCGTTCATCACCTGCGCGGGCTGATCGATGGTGAACAGGCGGGGCAGCAATACGCTCAGCTTGCCAGCGCTGTGATCGCTGCGATCCTACCGCGTGTGTCCGAACAGTTTGCCCGTAAACACGGTCCGGCCCCGGGGCGCGGTGCAACCGTGCTGGGCATGGGGTCCCTTGGGGCTGGGCGAATAAACTCGCAATCCGATCTGGATATGATCGTGATCTATGACCCTCTGGATCAGGATATGTCCGACGGCCCGCGCCCCTTGGCCACCCGCACTTATTACGCACGGTTTACGCAGGCGCTGATCACGGCCCTATCAGCGCCGATGTCGCAGGGGCGGCTGTATGAGGTCGATATGCGCCTGCGTCCGTCAGGCAATCAGGGGCCGGTGGCGACAAGTTGGGCCAGCTTTACCAACTATCAGCAAAACGAGGCCTGGGTTTGGGAACACCTTGCCCTGACACGGGCCCGCGTTATCGCCGGAGACGATGGTTTGGCCGAAGATATCGAGACGTTCCGCACAACCCTGCTGTCGCAACCGCGTGACCATCAGAGGGCCCTGCGCGAAGTGGCCGAGATGCGCGCCCGCTTGGCCGCAGCCAAATCACCTGCGGGGATCTGGGACGCCAAAAACGGCCCCGGCCGGATGATGGATATTGAACTGATGGCAGAAACCGGGGCGCTGTTGTCAGGCGTCGTACAGCGCGATGTGCATTCCGGTTTGGACGGCGCCGTCGCTGCTGGTTCGCTGGACGTCGCTCAGGCGCAAACGTTGAAGGACTGCTACGACCTATGCTGGTCCGTGCAATGCGCGGCGCGTTTGTTGTCCGGCAAGGTCATCGAAGCTGACAAGGTCGGCGAAGGGGGGGCTGCCTTCCTGTGCCGCGCGACTGGATTTGAACAGGTTGAACAGCTGCAAAGCGCGCTGCAAGACAGCTACAGCACGGCCGTCGGGATCATTGGCGGCGTGATCAGGGACGAAGATGATGGCGCAGAGTAAAGATCCAAATGATCACAAAGGGTTGATCCGCGAAGCGTACCGAATCGAAGGCATCACGTTGCCTGAATGCCGCAGCATCTTTCTGGACTGGGCGCTGAGCCTGCCCGCTGAACGGGACCAATCCCAGGCGCTGATCGATCTGCATGCCGCCTATTCCCAGCAGGACGCGGATCACCCGATGACGCAGGTGCTGGCTGAGGGGTTGCAATCTGCCAAAACCCCCAAGCGGCGGGGCGGTTGGCGGTCTCGCGACCGCTAGGGCTTTTCCCCCGTGGCGTTCGCGACTATGAGGGCGTCATGACCCAAATTGCCGATCACCCCCGTATCCGCCTGAAACCCAAAGCCAACGCACGTGGCCTGCGCCACGGTTTTCCTTGGGTGTATGCCAATGACATCGTGACGGATCGCCGGACGCGTAAAATCCCGGCAGGGGCGCTGGCGGTGCTTGAGGATGACAAACGCGCGCCCATTGCACTGGTTGCGGTGAATCCTGACTCCAAAATCATGTGCCGCGTTCTGGACCGCGATCTGGACGTGCAACTGGACGCCGCGTGGTTCGAAACCCGCCTTCGCCGCGCGCTTGAGATGCGCGAACGCCTGTTCGACGCAACCTATTATCGCCTGATCCACGCCGAAGCGGACGGCTTTCCCGGCGTCATTATCGACCGGTTCGGCGATGCCTGTGTGATCCAGCCCAATGCCGCGTGGGCCGAGGCGCATCTGGAAACTCTGACCGAGGCTCTGGTCACTGTCACCGGCGTGACAACCGTGCTCAAAAACGCCTCGGGCCGGACCCGAGGGCTGGAAGGTTTGGATGATGTGAACCTCACCTTGCGTGGCACCGCGCCCGATGCGCCGCTACCGGTGCCGATGAACGGCGCGACCTACATGGCCGATCTGACCGGCGGTCAGAAAACCGGTCTGTTCTATGACCAACGCCCGAACCATGCCTTCGCGGCGCGACTTGTCCAACCCGGCGCGCAGGTATTGGACGTGTTCAGCCATGTGGGTGGTTTCGGGCTGGCAATGCTAGCCGGTGGCGCGGGCCGGGCGCTGTCTGTAGATGGATCTGCAGCCGCGCTGGACCTTGCGACCAAAGGGGCCGAGGCCTCTGGTTTTGCAGACACGTTCCAAACCCGTCAAGGCGATGCCTTCGAGGTCCTGACCCAATTGGGTGAAGAGGGCGCGCAGTTCGACGTCGTCATCTGCGACCCGCCAGCCTTTGCACCTTCCAGACAAGCGCTGGACGCGGGCCTGCGTGCCTATGAACGTGTGGCCCGTTTGGCGGCAGCTCTGGTCATACCCGGCGGCTATCTGGGCCTGTGCTCGTGTTCGCACGCGGCTGATCTGGGTCGGTTCCGCGACGCGTCGTCTCGTGGGATTGGTCGGGCAGGGCGACAGGCGCAACTGATCCATACAGGCTTTGCCGGACCCGACCATCCACAACTGCCGCAACTGGCTGAAAGCGGCTATCTCAAAGCTGTGTTCTACCGGCTGTGAAAGCAGTTCTGGATACCTGCGTCATCTACCCTACGGTGATGCGAGAGATGCTGCTCGGCGCTGCCAAACTAGGCCATTTCACCCCCGTGTGGTCGGCCCGCATCCTCGAGGAATGGGCGCGTGCGGCCCGTAAGCTGGGCCCAACAGGCGAGGCTCAGGCCCGCGCCGAAATCGCACTGGCGCAAGCCAATTGGCCCAAAGCCGAGTTTCCTGCGGCAACCAATGTCGAACAGCGGCTCTGGCTGCCGGACAGTGCGGATATCCACGTTCTGGCAACGGCTGTTGCATCCTCGGCGGACGTGATCGTCACTGTCAACGCCAAGGACTTTCCCCGAAACATCCTGTCCGAGGAAGGGCTGGATCGCCGCGATCCAGACGGTCTGCTGCACAGCTTCTGGCAATCCGATCCCGACGGTATGAGCGACACAGCCAACCGTGTCCTGGCCGAGGCCAACCGCCTGTCGGGCGACCAATGGACCCTGCGCCCGCTTATGAAAAAAGCCCGCCTCCCACGTCTGGGCAAAGCGCTCGCCGCGTAAACGGGATCCAGCTTCATCTGGCTAAAAATATCCCGGAGAGCACTATAGGCTGGCCTCTCGCTGCCCTTAGATCAGCCACGGTTCCAACGCTGCTCTAATGCCTCCAGGGCAGCGATCCGTTCGTCTGTTTTTGGATGGCTCATCAACCAGGCGGGCACAACGCCAGCACGCTGCTGCGTCAGGTCTTCCAGCTTGTGAAACAGCGACTTCTGCGGTCCGATCCCGATCCCGGCTTTGGTCAGCAAAGCGGCGGCATACTCATCAGCCTCATACTCATCACTGCGCGACAGGCGCGACGCCAACAGGTGCGTCAGCATATTGGCGATCCACGCGCCGATGAACGGGATAAAGCGGTTCAGCAGCATCATCAATGCGGCCCGCAGCGCATTCTGTCCGGAAAAGTCGATCATCCGACGGCGCGCATGCCCCAGCGCCACGTGACCGAGCTCATGCGCGATGACGCTGGCCATTTCTTCGGCGGAAACCTCGCCGCTGCGAAATTTGCGGTAGAATCCACGCGTGATAAAAATCCGACCGTCCGGTGCCGCCAGACCGTTCACGGGGTCAATCTCGTAGATGTAGACCGGCACCCGGTCGATCTCTAACGCTGCAGCCAGCCGGTCGGTCATGCGTTTCAGGGCAGGGTCGGCCAGCTCAGTCGATTTTGCATCCAGGTCCCTATGGGTGCGCCAGACGGAAATCCGGTACATCACAATGGCATAGGCGATCGCCAGCAGGATCGGGGTCAGACGTAGCATATTACAAATATGGTTCCGGGCAGGGGAATAGGCAACTGGCCCAGTGTCATAAACTCTGCGTTAAACAACAAGATTGTTGTCCATTGCTTCCAACGGCCCACTGCGCAAAAGAAAATCGCCGCCGGTATTCCGCTTGAGGGCAATCAAACTGAGGTGAACAGGTGAAACACAGCGGCTGCCAGACTTGTCGCAGGGCAGGTTGCGCCATAACTTTGAAACTATGTGGTCATTTGCCGATATCCGACCAGCCTATAGCCGGGCTGAAAGAGTCAGTGATGGCGTTGTTCATGTCCTTGGCGTTGCAGCGGCAATTGTTGCCGTTCCGGCGCTGATCGCGTTGACCGCCCTATATCGGACCGAGCCTGCCGCAGTTCTTGGGGTCTCGGTCTACGGCTTCACGCTTATCCTGATGCTGTCGTTTTCGGCTTTGTACAACATGGTGCAATCAGATAGGTGGGGCGAGCTGCTGCGACGCCTTGATCACTCTGGGATTTACGTCAAGATTGCAGGTACTTACACGCCGTTCATCATGCTTTCTGGTGCCTCAATGACCGGGCTCATGATCGGTCTTTGGTCATCTGCGACGCTTGGATCAATCCTGAAGATGATCGACCCGCACCGGTTCCGTTGGTTCGGTTTGGCGCTGTATGTGTTGATGGGATGGGCGTCTGTTTGGGCGGGTCAATCACTACTCGCCGACTTGTCGCAACCTGTTGTGGCGCTGATGATCACCGGAGGCATCGTCTATACCGCGGGCATCGCCTTCTATCTTCTGGATTGGTTACCGTTCCACAACACGATCTGGCATGTCTTCGTTCTGACAGGCAGCGTGTTGTTTTTCCTTGCGGTTTCGTTCCGCATTGCCTGGGCGCCGGTCCTGCAGATCTGATGGTCAGCGGGTCAGTTCCCGCATGCCCTGTTCCAACCCGGCCAGCGTCATCGGCACCATGCGGTCCTCGAAAACCTCGCGGATCATGCCGATGGAATGGGTGTATTCCCAGTACTTTTCCGGCACCGGGTTGATCCACAGATTTGATGTCCACTGCCCGCGCGCGCGTTGCAGCCAGACCTGACCGGCTTCCTGGTTCCAGTGCTCATTCGCACCACCGGGATAGGCAATCTCATAAGGGCTCATCGAGGCGTCGCCGACGAAGATGCACTTGTAGTCTGAACCATAAGTGCGCAGTACCTCGTGGGTCGAGGTCTGCTGATCCCATCGGCGGTGATTGTTGCGCCAGACGCCTTCATACAGGCAGTTGTGAAAGTAGTAATATTCCAAATGCTTGAACTCGGTTCTTGCAGCGGAAAACAGCTCTTCGACAACTTTGATATGTGGATCCATCGAGCCGCCCACATCCAGAAACAACAGCACTTTGACTGCGTTGTGACGCTCGGGGCGGGTTTTGACGTCCAGATAGCCATGTTCGGCGGTGGCGCGGATCGTGCCGTCCAGATCCAGTTCCTCGGCCGCACCTTCGCGGGCCCAACGACGCAGGCGTTTCAGCGCGACCTTGATATTGCGCGTACCCAGTTCAACCGTGTCGTCCAGGTTCTTGAATTCACGCTTGTCCCACACTTTGACGGCGCGCTGATGGCGGCTTTCCTTTTGGCCGATACGCACACCTTCTGGGTTATAGCCATAGGCCCCGAACGGCGACGTCCCGGCGGTGCCGATCCACTTGTTGCCACCCTGATGGCGGCCTTCCTGATCCTTGAGACGCTCGCGCAGCGTCTCCATCAGTTTTTCAAAGCCGCCCATGGCCTCGATCTCGGCTTTTTCTTCGTCTGACAGGTGTTTCTCGGCCATCTTGGCCAGCCATTCGGCAGGGATATCGACAGCTTCGAGTACCTGATCAAAGCTGATCTCTTCCAGACCTTTGAAACTGGCGGCAAAGGCCTGGTCGAACTTGTCGATATTGCGCTCGTCCTTCACCATCGACACGCGAGCGAGGTAATAGAACGCCTCGACATCATAGGTCGCCAGGCCCTTTTTCATGCCTTCCAAAAAAGTCAGATACTCGCGCAGTGATACGGGAATGCTTGCTTTGCGGAGGTTTTCGAAAAAGGGCAGAAACATTCGTTAACCCACCAAACGAACCAGGATCAGGGAAAGCACCAGACCTACAATGGCAAATGCGATGCCGTAACCGGCCGCATATTGGGCAATATCCGCGCCGCTGCCATTGCGTTTGCGAGCCTTCATCGCGCCAAGGATCGCCCCCAATAACGCCATTCCCAAAACTACGACCATGCGTTATCCGCCTCTGTTGTTGGTGGACGGACCTTCGGCAACTTCCTGCATCAGCGACCGGACCACGACTTCCGAGCCAAAGCCGTATCGCGCCCATGCCAGACTGTCCAGCCTGACGGTACGTGCCTGTTTCGGGCGTCCGGCTTGATTGAGCGCTTCGGATTTCAACAGTAACAGAGTTGCCAATTGAGCGGCGTTTTCGGCCCGCGACATGACAGCAATTGCCTTGTCCAATTCGGGCAGGATCTCTGGTCCTTTTCCCTGCGAAAGCGCGAAGGCTGCGGTTTGCGTGGTCACATAAGCCTGATGGATTTCTGTTCCCGGTGCTGAGCGCAGAAATTGCATGGCAATTTCGTAGTGTCGGATCGCTTCTTGCGGATTGTCGAATTGCGCCATTCGGCCAAGAATATAATGCGGATATGCTCGCCGATGGTCGATCCAGCCCTGTTCCTGCCCGATCTGAACCGCTCTTTCCGCGGCTTTCACCCGGTTGCGGGTGCTTGGCCTTGATCCAAGCGACTTTTGGACGGCGTTGATCCACTCGCGCGGTGTGTCCGAAACAGGTTGCGCGGGTAAAGTGTTGCCGCGCGGGTTCAGCCGGCTGAGAATGCCGGGCAAAACGGCTTGCACTTGTTCGCGTGTCATGCCGCTGCGCAATTGGGGCGAATAAGCCGTGCGCAGAATCAGCATGTCAAAACCGGTCAGAATGGTGTGGATGTTGTCGTCGTTGAACACCGAATCCGGCAGGTGATACAGGTCATTCAGCGGCCCCAGAGCCTGTGCCAGTTCCTCGTGCAGGCAGTCGCGCTTTTCCTGCGGGCTCACGTCATAGGGAATGAAAATGCCCAGCCGTTCGCGGCTGCGCAGCGCGGTCCAACTACTTTTGCGTTTGCGCCGGTCCTGTCGATATTCCTCAAAGCTGGATGCGTTGGGAACCACGAAACAGGCGGCTTGCGGCAGGATGCGCTGGATCTGCTCCTGGCTAACGGCCTCGATTGTTATGTTGGCCTGGCCATCCGTTATCTGGTGAATGTCGATCCCGGCCTCGCGTTGCAGACGCGTCAACAACCGGGTCAGATCGCGCTGCATTGACGGTGTGGGTGATCCCGTAAGCCGAACGGTGACGGGGCCCTCGAACCGGGTGAAGACGCGCAGGGTGGCACCGCCTTCGAGCGCGAAGTGCAGGGAAAGGAAATCGGACGCAATATTAGCGTTCGACCTAGCGGGTGGTCTTGGTCGGGTTGACGTGAACGCTTTGGCGGGCGGCAGGTTTGCCTCGATCGCCTTGACGCGTGTTGGCGGTTCAGGGGGGGTAACCGCGGTGCATCCGGCGACGGCAAAGCCAATCAGGACCGCAGCGACCCTGATCATGGGCGTTGATACCGGATAAAGGGCGTTTGCTTGCCAATCCGATCATAGAGCTTGCGCGCTGTGTGATTGAACTCTTGCGTCAGCCAATAGACGGATGGCGCGCCTTGCCGGTCGGCCTCATCATACACCGCATGAATCAACGCGCGGCCAACGCCGGTTCCGCGCGCCTCGGGCCGGGCGAACAGGTCTTGCAGGTAGCAAACGCTTTCTTCTTTCCACGCATGGCGGTGAAACAGGTAATGGGTCAGACCGACAAGCTGACCATTCGCGTCGGCCACGAAGCAGGAAAAATCGTTGGGATCATTGCCCAGCAACCGTGCGAAGGTGCTGTCATATGTTTGATCCGGCACGGTCGTTTCATAAAACGCCAGATAGTCGCGCCACATCTCGGCCCATTCTGCGCGATCTTCGGGCAGCAGCGCCCGGATATTGAAGGTGTCAGACACGCAATGGCTCCTATGTCGTCAGGCCGAACTGCCCGACGACGCCGGACGGCCTTTTGGCCAATGCTGACACCCGGCCCCCCGCAAGGCAAGCAGGGATCACCAAGTGTTCAAAATTCTCAGCGTTTGCTGCGCGCCATGAAGGCGAGACGTTCAAACAAGTGAACGTCCTGCTCGTTTTTCAGCAGCGCGCCGTGCAACTTGGGCAACGCATTGGCCCCGTCGCGTTTGAGGTCCTCGGCGGTCAGGTCTTCGGCCAGCAACAGCTTGAGCCAGTCCAACACTTCCGAGGTCGACGGTTTCTTTTTCAGCCCCTGCGTTTCACGGATTTTGTAAAACTGGGTCAGCGCTGTGGTCAGCAATGCATCCTTGATGCCCGGGTGGTGCACGTCAACGATACGGCGCATGGTCGCCTCATCCGGGAAGCGAATGTAGTGGAAGAAACAGCGTCGCAGGAACGCGTCGGGCAGTTCCTTTTCGTTGTTCGAGGTGATGATCACGATGGGGCGGTTTTTGGCTTTGATGGTGTCCCCGGTTTCGTAGACATGGAACTCCATCTTATCGAGCTCTTGCAACAGATCATTGGGAAATTCGATATCGGCCTTGTCGATCTCATCGATCAGCAGCACGACCTTTTCATCGGTCTCAAAGGCCTGCCACAGTTTGCCCTTGCGAATATAGTTCGACACGTCATGTACGCGCTCGTCACCCAATTGGCTGTCGCGCAGGCGGCTGACCGCGTCATATTCGTACAGGCCTTGCTGCGCGCGGGTGGTGGATTTCACGTTCCACTCAATCATCTTCAGCCCCAGCGCGCCTGCTACCTGTCTGGCCAGTTCGGTCTTGCCGGTTCCGGGTTCACCCTTGACCAGCAGGGGACGTTCCAGCGTAACGGCGGCATTCACTGCAATTGTCAGGTCATCGGTGGCAACATATTCGGCTGTACCTTGGAAACGTGCGGTCATGGGCCCCTCATTCAATATCGCGCGGCATTTGTCCTTGGGGTTATAGCGGGGTGAAAAATTTGACAAGACAGGTCGCTACGTCGCGCAGGGCGAAATTGATGTGCGACTCCAATGCCTTTGGTTGATTCGGGCGCTAACATGGGGCGCGACAATTTTGGGAGCGCCGCAAAAAAGCCTGCCAATTTTCACAGAAAAACAAGGATTTGTTGTTTTAAGTCTCATATTTAGATGACCTGAAACAGCGCGCAGCCGGGCTAAGTTTCCATAGTGACATTCCCCCCGCTGTCGGATAAACGCTCCGCAGAAGGGGATTGCCGCATGTCAGGTGAAGCAAAGGTGACCGGCGTTGCAGGCCACACCGAGGGAGCAAAAATGAAGCAGGAAGTATTTCTGCCAGAGGATTATCGTCCAGCCGAAGACGAACCATTCATGAACGACAAGCAGTTAGAGTATTTTCGTCGTAAGCTGCTGGATTGGAAAACTGAACTTTTGGCAGGCAGCCGCGATACGATCGAAGGGCTGCAGGACAACACTCGCAACATTCCGGACGTCGCAGACCGCGCAAGCGAGGAAACTGATCGTGCGCTGGAACTACGGACACGTGATCGCCAGCGCAAGCTGGTGGCCAAGATTGACTCGGCCCTGCGCCGGATCGACGAAGGCGAATACGGATATTGCGAGAAGACGGGCGACCCGATTTCGCTGAAACGTCTTGATGCGCGCCCGATTGCAACCATGACGCTAGAAGCGCAGGAACGCCACGAGCGCCGCGAAAAGGTCCACCGCGACGATTGATCGCTGGAAAAATCAGAATTCTCAAACGCCGGGGCCTTTTGCTCCGGCGTTTTTGCTTTAAGCCAGTGATATGAATATCAACGGTCTGAAATTTGGCATCATCGGCGGTGGTATAGGTGGGATCGCTGCCGCTCTGGCGTTGCGGCAGCGCGGCGCTAAGGTCGTGGTTTTTGAGCAGGCCGCCGAATTGACCGAGGTCGGCGCCGGCTTGCAGATCAGCGCCAACGGAATGGTCGTACTGCGTGCCCTGAACGTTGTCGGTGAAACACCCGAGGCGGGCCAGCGGTCTTACGGAACAGTGTTGCGCGACTACCGGGCAGGGCGGTCTGTTAGCGAGATACCGGCCCCAGTCGCTGGACCGACCTATTACTACCATCGTGCTGACCTGCTGGGATTGTTGCACAAAGCAGCGCTTCGGGACGGTGTCGAGTTTCGACTGGGCGCACGAGTTGCGCAGGTGCGCAGACATCCCTTCGATGCCGAGATTATTCTGGAAGATGGTGCAAACCTGCGCGTTGATTGTGCGATTGCCGCCGACGGTGGGCGAAGCACGATCCGCGCAGACCTGAACGGGCCCGAAGCACCGAAATTCACCCATCAGGTGGCCTGGCGGGCGACGATTCCTTGGGCGCGTCGCGATCACAAACCCTGGGCCGTTCTGACGATGGGACCGGGCCGGCATGTTGTAACGTATCCTCTGCGCGAACACACACTGATGAACGTCGTAGCGATCGAGGAACGATCCGACTGGCAGGAAGAAGGCTGGCGACGACGCGGTGATCCCGAGGAACTGCGCGCACGATTTTCCGACTTTGGCGGCGTGGTCGGGGAAATCCTGGGGCAGGTACTGGAACCCCATATCTGGGCGTTGTTTCTGCGGCCCGTCGCCGAACGCTGGCAGAATGGGCGTGTTGCATTGTTAGGGGATGCGGCTCACCCGACACTCCCATTTATGGCGCAGGGTGCCTGTCTTGCGCTTGAAGATGCGTGGGTCCTGGCCCGATCTTTTGATGACCAATCCGGGATAGAGCAGGCGCTGTCCACTTATGAAACCCGCCGTCATCAAAGGGCGCAACGCGTAGTTGCCGCGGCTGGGTCCAACGCCCGAAATTTTCATCTGCGCGGCCCGATGCGCTTGGTCGCACAGGCCGCTCTGATGGCGGTCGGGCCACGGTTGTCCCGGAAATACGACTGGATTTACAGCTACGACGCGACGGCCTGAGGTTTCACAGGTCCAAGTCGACCCAGACGGGGACATGGTCCGAGGGCTTTTCATGCCCGCGTATCTCGGCATCAATCCTGCAATCGCGCAACAGATCGGCGGCCTGCGGCGTAAGCAGGAAATGGTCGATACGGATCCCGTCATTGCGGTTCCAGGCACCGGCTTGGTAGTCCCAGAACGAATAATGCTCAGGACCTTGGGTGACGGCGCGAAACGCTTCGGTGAACCCCAGATTCAGGATTTTGCGAAACGCCGCACGGCTTTCCGGCCGGAACAGAGCATCCTCGCGCCATGCATCTGGACGTTTGGCGTCTTCGGCCTGCGGGATGATGTTGTAATCCCCAGCCATCAGCGCGGGCTCTTCGCTCGCCAGCAGATCGCCCGCGCGGTCATATAGCCGCTCCATCCAGGACATCTTGTATTCGTATTTCGGACCCGGCACCGGGTTACCGTTCGGCAGGTACAGACCGCAGATCCGAAGTGCTTTTTTGCCAATGACGGTCGCCTCAATCCAACGGGCCTGTTCGTCCTCGTCGTCACCAGGAAGGCCCCGAGTCACATCTTCAAGTGGCAACTTGGACAGGATCGCCACGCCGTTGAAGCTCTTTTGCCCGTGGGTTTCGACGTTATAGCCCCGCTCTTCAAACAGCTCGCGTGGGAAGTTTTCGTCGATTGATTTAATTTCTTGCAGCAAAACGACGTCCGGCTGCGCGTCATCCAGCCAACGGGGCAGGGCTTCGGCTCGCGCTTTGATGCCGTTGATGTTGAACGTGGCGATTTTCATGCGCGATCCTCCGGCTGGCTGCCGGTTGATCTATCCCTCAACCGCGCGGGCAGGGCAAGGTCACATTGAAAATGAAGTGCCGCAGCCGCAGGAAGAGGTAGCGTTGGGATTCTCGATCACAAACCGAGCGCCGATCAGTTCCTGCGTGAAATCGATCACCGCGTTTTCCAGAAACGGCAACGAAATCGCGTCGACGATCACTTTCTGGCCTTTGCCTTCCAGCACAAGGTCGTCTTCTTTCGGCTCGTCCAGCGCGATTTCGTATTGAAATCCGGAACATCCGCCGCCTTCCACTGCGACGCGCAGGGCTTGTCCCTGATCGGCTGCGCCGATCTCGGCGAGACGTTCAAAGGCGCGTTCTGTAACTGTGGGGGGCAGATTCATGCCAAACTCCAAAGGTTTATTTCCTTTACGCCTTACAATATAGAAAGTGCAAGGACAGGCGACAAGGACAAGGCCTTTGAACATAGCGGGTTTTGCCTCGAACCCAGGCCGCGCCAGGGGGCGGCTTGTGCCAGAGGAGGAAAGCAGTTTCCGGTCATGCTTTCAACGCGACAGGGACCGGATCATTCACGCCAGCGCGTTTCGGCGGCTTAAGCACAAGACACAAGTGTTTGTAGAGCACGAGGGCGACAGCTATCGCACGCGCCTGACCCATTCCATCGAAGTTGCACAGGTCGCGCGAACAATCGCCGGAGCCTTGGGTTTGAACGGTGAACTGACCGAGGCCGTGGCGTTGGCGCATGATCTGGGACACACACCGTTCGGACATACTGGCGAAGATGCCCTTCATGCGCTCATGGAGCCTTTCGGCGGATTTGACCACAACGCACAGGCCATTCGCATCGTCACCAAGCTGGAACGCCACTATGCCGAGTTTGACGGATGCAACCTGACGTGGGAGTGCCTAGAGGGGATTGCCAAGCATAACGGGCCGGTCACCGGTGATTTGCCGTGGGCGCTGGCCGAGTACAACGCGGGTTTCGATCTGGAGTTGTACACTCATGCCAGTGCCGAAGCACAAGTTGCCGCCCTTTCGGATGACATTGCCTATAACAACCATGACCTGTTGGACGGGTTGAGGGCGGGTCTGTTCACGGATGATGAAATCGGGCAATTGCCTATCGTCGGTGACTGCTATGCCGAGGTGGATCGGAGATATCCGGGTTTGGATTCTTATCGGCGCCGGCATGAGGCGCTGCGCCGTGTTTTCGGCGTTATGGTTTCCGATGTGATTGTCACGTCGCGTGGGCTGATCACGAGTTCGGGCGCGGAGACCGTCGAGGAAATTCGCAATCTTGGTTATCCGGTGATCCAGTTCTCGGGCGGTTTGTGGGCGCAACTCAGGGAAATCCGCGCCTTTTTGTTCAAGCAGATGTACCGAGCGCCCAGCGTCATGGACGTGCGCGCCGAGGTTAGCAAAGTCGTGGAAGATCTGTTCCCAATCTACATGAACGATCCGAAACAGATGCCCGCGCGCTGGCATGACGATATTGAGGCGGCCAGCGATGAAACAGCGCTGGCGCGGATTGTCTCGGACTACATTGCAGGAATGACCGACCGATTTGCCCTGCAGGATCATGCAAGGCTGGCTGGTACCTGATCACTCGACCCCGATATAGGCGATCGCCCAGACCTGTTGGCCGGACTGCTCCTGTGCCAATTCTTCGTCATTAGTCGGGGGGAAGACAATCATGGTGGGGCCATAGCTGCCAATACCCATCGGCGCACCGTCCGCGTGTGTCGCGACAATGGGTTGGTGCGCGGTGATGCTGTCCCATGGGATTTCGGACTGATAGCCATCCATAGCCATTGGCTTGGCGGTTTTTCCTTCGGCCCCGGCCATGATCAATAGGTCCGACAGGCGTGGCCCGGAAAAGGCGATGTCGCTCTGATTGTCTTCCGGGCCGTAAGGAATAGTGATTTCAACCTGCTCCAGTCCGTCCAACATGGCCGCATCAAAGCCGGCGGCTCCGTCGTGCTGAACCTCCAAGTATCCCAGCAGACCGCCATCGTTTTCGCCGCGGGCTGGCAGGTTGGTTTCAGTGACTGCTCCGCCAAGGGTCAAAAGTACATGGCCTTGCGGTTCAGGCATGTCGGCCCAAAGCGGCAGGGCAGAGGTCAGAACAAAGGCGATGGGCAGGGCAAGGCGCATAGGGGTGTCTCCGGCTTGAATTTCCACCGACGTTAGCTGAGTCTACCGCTAATCCAAGCCCAAACTGATCGCTTCCATTGACCTTGCCGCTTTGCGTGGTAAACCGCCGGGCAAGCAAAAGGACATCCGAAATGAACCTGTTTTCCGAGATCCGCGGCCTCGTGCTGGATGCGCTGGCACAGATGCAGTCCGAAGGCGCATTGCCCGAGGGGCTGAGTTTTGACAACGTGGCAGTCGAACCGCCGCGCGATGCGGCGCATGGCGACATGGCAACCAACGCCGCGATGGTGCTGGCGAAACCTGCCAAGATGAAGCCGCGCGACATTGCCGATGTGTTAGCTGGAAAGCTGGCGGCGGATGACCGGATCACCATTGCCGAAGTTGCCGGACCGGGCTTTTTGAACCTGCGGCTTGCGGCATCGGTGTGGCAGGGTGTGTTGGCAGCGGTATTGGAACAGGGCACTGATTATGGCCGCTCGTCCATGGGGCACGGGCAGAAGGTCAACGTCGAGTATGTCTCGGCCAACCCCACAGGCCCGCTGCATGTGGGCCATACGCGTGGTGCCGTGTTCGGTGACGCCCTGGCAAGCTTGCTGGCGTATTCGGGCCATGACGTGACCCGTGAATACTACATCAACGACGGGGGCGCGCAGGTGGATGTACTGGCGCGGTCCGCGTATGAGCGCTATCGCGAGGCCAACGGGCTGAGCCCCGAGATTGCCGAGGGGCTGTACCCCGGTGACTATCTGATCCCGATCGGTGAAGCGCTGAAAGAGAAATACGGCGACAGCCTGATCGACAAGCCGGAAAGCGACTGGCTGGAAGAACTGCGCGAGTTTTCGACCGACGCAATGATGGATCTGATCCGCGCCGACTTGAAGGCGTTGGGTGTCGAGATGGATGTGTTCTATTCCGAAAAATCGCTTTACGGCACCGGAAAGATCGAGGCCGCGCTTAAGTCCCTGACCGATAAGGGCTTGATCTACGAAGGCGTACTGGAACCACCCAAAGGCAAAAAGCCCGAGGATTGGGAGCCACGCGAGCAGACCCTATTCAAGTCCACCGAGCATGGTGATGACGTCGACCGCCCGGTTAAGAAGTCAGACGGCAGCTGGACCTATTTCGCCCCGGATATCGCCTATCACTATGACAAGGTGACCCGTGGTTTTGATGCGCTGATCGACGTGTTTGGTGCGGATCATGGCGGCTATGTCAAACGGATGAAGGCAGCTGTTTCGGCCCTGTCCGATGGCAAGGTGCCGTTGGATATCAAGCTGACGCAGCTGGTAAAGCTGTGGAAGAATGGCGAGCCGTTCAAGATGTCCAAGCGGGCAGGGAACTTTGTCACTCTGCGCGATGTGGTCGATCAGGTTGGCCCGGACGTGACCCGGTTTGTGATGCTGACCCGCAAGAACGACGCGCCGCTGGACTTTGATTTCGGCAAGGTGTTGGAACAAAGCCGCGAGAATCCTGTGTTCTACGTGCAATACGCTCATGCCCGTGTCATGAGCGTACTGCGCCGTGCCGCCGAGGCGGAAATCGCTACGGATGACGCGACTCTCAAGGGTGCTGATCTGGGCAAGATCGACCATGCCTCAGAGCTGACGGTGGCCAAAAAGCTGGCTGAATGGCCGCGTCTGATCGAAATTGCCGCACGCACCAATGAACCGCATCGGGTTGCCTTTTACCTGTATGAGCTGGCGGGTGACTTCCACGCGCTATGGAATAAGGGCAACGATGAAACGCAACTGCGATTCATTCAGGATGGCGATGTTGCCACAAGCCAATCAAAAATCGCATTGGCCCGGGCCGTTTCTGTTGTGATTTCAGCGGGCTTGGGTATTCTTGGCGTCACTCCGGCGCAGGAGATGCGGTAACTAACACCGCCCGACGCGCCGGTACGAGGTAGGCAAGAAATGACCCGCGCGCCACTTTTTAGGGCGCAATCGGGCGGTGAGGCGGACATGGCAAGTTACGATTACTCGGGGCAGATGCGCCCCGAGGAGATGCATTACACGAATCAGCCGCATCCTGAGGATGGGTATGAGTATCCCGACGACTCCTATGGCTATGAACAGGCTCCGCGAGGGGCAGGGCTGGGCCGTATCGTCAACGTCATGGGTGCGGTAGCGTCGCTGGCATTGGTCGCCGGGATCGGCGTCTGGGGCTTCAAACTGGTGATGCGCGACGTTAGTGGCGTGCCTGTTGTTCGCGCCATCGAGGGGCCAATGCGCATTCAGCCGGAAAACCCCGGCGGCACCCCGGCCGATCACCAGGGTCTGGCCGTCAATGCCGTGGCAGCCGTTGGAACGGCAGCGCCGCCAGCAGATCGCTTGATCCTTGCGCCGCGCCCGGTTTCGCTGACAGACGAAGATACGCCTGTTGAACCGCTGAAGCCGACGCAGGCCGTGCATGTCGTCGAAGAAGAAATCTCGGATCAAGAGGCCGCGCAGCTGCGCCAGAATACAGTCGATGCCCTGGTTGCAGAATTGGCCGGTGGGGCGGCGAAAACGGATGACCCGGCAGAGCAGGGCGTACAACTCGCCTCGTTGGCACTGCCCGAAGAAGAGCCCGCCATTGATCCTGCTGATCTGGCCGCACAATTGCCGGATCCGGAACTGGCGGCACTGCCCGGTGTCCGCCGATCCCTGCGCCCGTCCACGCGCCCAGCCCGAGCGACGCCAAGCGGGATTTCATCCAACAGCAGTACCGAAGCTGCGATCAACGCCGCTGTCAAAGCCGCCGTTGGGGTGGACGTGGATCCGAATACACTGTCCAAAGGCACGCGCATGGCCCAGCTGGGTGCGTATGAAAGCTCGGATGTGGCTCGCGCGGAATGGGATCGCATGAATGGCCGATTTGGTGAGTATATGGATGGAAAACAACGTGTTATCCAGAAAACCTCAAGTGGCGGCCGGACATTCTATCGTCTGCGTGTTCTTGGGTTTGATGACCTGAGCGACTCGCGTCAGTTCTGTGCCGCTCTGGTCGCACAAGGTGCAGACTGTATCCCGGTTGCCGTTCGGTGACATTCGGAGCTGCGATCACCGATGCCGAAGGGCTGCGCCTGACGTCAGAGGAAAAGAGACTATTCCAGCAGATGAACCCATTCGGGTTCATTTTGTTTGCGCGCAACATAGATACAGCTGAACAAGTTCGTGCCCTATGCGATGACTATCGTGATGCCGTAGGGCGCAATTGCCCTATCACCATCGATCAGGAAGGTGGCCGTGTGCAGCGTCTGCGCGCGCCATTGGCACGCGAATGGATGCCGCCCCTGGATCATGCAGGCCGCGCCGGGGATCAGGCGGAACGCGCTATGTACCTACGGTATCGACTGATCGCAAAAGAGCTATTCGAGCTTGGCATTGACAGCAACTGCGCCCCGATGGTCGATTTGGCGCGCGACGATACCCATGCGTTTTTGAAGAACCGCTGTTATGGCTCTGACCCCAAACGGGTTTCAGTTCTTGGGCGTGCGGTTGCCAAAGGCCATCTGGATGGGGGTGTTTTGCCGGTGCTTAAGCACATGCCGGGGCATGGATTGGCAACGCTGGACAGCCACCATGACCTGCCGCATGTGGACCTGACACAGGACCAGCTTGAGCAAGCGGATTTCGAACCGTTTCGGGCGCTGAACGATCTGCCGATGGGGATGACGGCGCATCTGGTCTATGACCGGATTGATCCGCAACCAGCTACGATTTCATCTGCGATGATCGGGCTGATCCGCGATAAAATCGGTTTTGACGGTCTGATCATGACCGACGATATCTCGATGAAAGCGCTGAGTGGGGCGCCCGAAGACATTGCGCGTCAGTCACTGGCCGCAGGGTGCGACGTGGTTCTGCACTGTAACGGAACGTTTGGCGCGCGTGCCAAGGTGCTGGAAACAGCCGGAGAAATGACCGCGCAAGCGCAAAAGCGCGCGGAAAGGGCGTTGTCGATGCGACAGAAGCCTGTGGAACTTGACATCCAAGCGGCCGAAGCGGAACTATCTGCCCTAATGGGCGGGCAGGTATATGAACGATAATCTCTTTAGCGAAGACCCGGCCTCGGTCGCGGATCGTCTTGCGGCAGAGGCGTTGATTGTTGATGTCGACGGGTTCGAAGGTCCGTTGGATGTATTGTTGACCCTGTCGCGAACCCAAAAGGTCGACCTTCGGAAAATATCGGTTCTCGCGCTTGCGCAGCAGTATCTCTCCTTTGTGGAAAAAGCGCGCGCGCTGCGGATTGAACTTGCGGCAGACTATCTGGTCATGGCCGCCTGGCTGGCCTTCCTTAAATCCCGGCTTTTGTTGCCACCGGATCCGGATGACGAAGGCCCCTCGGGCGAGGAACTGGCCGCTCACCTGGCGTTCCAGTTGGAACGCCTGCAGGCCATGCGCGACTCTGCCGCGCGTCTCATGGCCCGTGATCAACTGGGGCGCGATTTCTTCAAACGCGGGCAGGGTGAGGATATCACCCGTATCCGCACCGTGACTTACTCTGCCACGCTGTTGGATCTGATGCAGGGATACGCCCGTATCCGAACTCGTGACGAGTTCCGCCCCTTTGTTATGGACCGCGATTCAGTTTTCACAATGGAACAGGCGCTAGAGCGGATGCGCCCGCTGATCGGGTTTGCCGGGGCTTGGACGGATATGGAATCCTATCTGCCCGAGGGCTGGGATGCTGACCCGGTGCGTCGCCGCTCTGCCACTGCAGCGACCTTTGCTGCCTCGCTTGAGCTGGTGAAAGAAGGACATATGGAGATGAAGCAAACCGAGACGTTTGCTCCGATCCATTTGCGCAAAAGGACTGACACACGTGACTGACGAACCGCAAGACGAAGGCACCGGCACTCTGTTCGAAGCGCCACCCTTGGCGGAGCAGGAGCGCATGGTCGAGGCTGTGCTGTTCGCCAGTTCCGAGCCAGTGACGATCGCCGATCTTGAGGCGCGGATGCCGCATGGCAGCGACGCGGCGCAAGCGGTTGAAATTTTGCAGAAACGGTACGAAGGTCGCGGTATCCGCGTTGTCCGCGTGGGTGAGGCTTGGGCCATTCGCACCGCCCCCGATCTGGGCTTTCTGATGCAAAAGGAAACGGTTGAAACCCGAAAGCTGAGCCGCGCAGCCATCGAAACGCTGGCCATCGTCGCCTATCATCAGCCCTGCACCCGTGCCGAGATCGAAGAGATCCGGGGCGTCTCGGTTTCGCGCGGTACAATCGATCAACTGTTGGAAATGGAGTGGATCCGTCTGGGCCGCCGCCGGATGACACCCGGCCGTCCGGTCACCTTTGTTGTGACGCCACAGTTTCTGGATCATTTCGGGTTGGAAAACGCCCGCGATCTTCCGGGGCTCAAGGAATTGCGGGCTGCTGGGTTGCTGGAAAACCGGCCGCCCCCGGGCACGATGCCGTTGGGCGAAGGGCGTGATGACAGCGAAGATGAGGACCAGACCGAGCTGTTCGAGGAAGAGTGATGACTTGGCCCTTTTGTTGCCGTTGGAATCACCTATGTTGTGGCCAATCTGAGGAGTTGAGCAATGAATATGAATCGCATCATCGACATGATCATCCGCCAGATCATGCGGCGGGTCGTCAACAAAGGAATCGACAAGGGTTTTGATGTGGCGGGCCGGATGGGAAAGCCGAAACAAAGATCGGCTGTGCCTCATGACTCGGGCGCAAATGACGACAGCAACCGTCAAGCCTAGCAGATAAGCCCGGCGCAGGGCGTAATCTGAACGTGCGCCGGTTCAAGAAGTGTTAACCAACAGCCTTGAAGTGTTTGGACAGTTTCAGCCCCTGTCCCTGATAATTCGACGCGATGCCCGCACCATAAAGCTGCGTGGGCATTTCGGTCATCTTCTCATAGACCAGCCTCCCGACGACCTGCCCATGTTCCAGAACAAAGGGAGCCTCGTGGCAGCGTACTTCCAGCACGCCGCGTGATCCCGCTCCGCCCGCCGCGGCGTGACCGAAGCCGGGATCGAAGAATCCGGCATAGTGCACCCGGAACTCGCCGACCATTGCAAGGTAGGGGGCCATTTCAGCCGCATACATCGGGGGAATATGGACCGCCTCGCGGCTGACCAGGATATAGAATGCGCCGGGGTCCAGGATGATACGGCCATCGGTGGTGCGCACCTCTTCCCAGTATTCTTGCGGGTCATATTCCCCAATCCGGTCCAGATCGATCACACCGGTATGCGGTTTGGCCCGATAGCCAACCAGATCAGTGTCGGGCAATTGCAGGTCGACCGAGAATCCCAGCCCATCCTGAATGACCGCCGGTCCGTCGACCAGTGGCGAGTCGTTGTGCAATGCGGTCAGTTCCG
The DNA here is from genome assembly GCF_900143525.1 of Ruegeria sp. Alg231-54. Taxonomy (GTDB): domain Bacteria; phylum Pseudomonadota; class Alphaproteobacteria; order Rhodobacterales; family Rhodobacteraceae; genus Ruegeria. The sequence goes on from NZ_FREZ01000001.1 coordinate 38,767, forward strand.
CGTCGCTGAGCACTGCCTGACCCTGACGAAAGCGAATCTGGTTCAGCCGCATGCCCGGTCTCACCAGAACCGAGAATGAGCGTGGACAGATCTCGGCAAAAAGCGGCCCGTTATAGCCTGCCGGTACCCGGTCAAACTCGGTGCCACCATCGGTGATCGTGCGGGTCAGAAGATCCAGCCGCCCGGTCGAGCTTTTGGCATTTGCCACCGCGCTGGTATCGGCGGGCAGGGCCAGCGATTCCATCAGCGGCACCAGATAGACGCAGCCTTTTTCCAGAACGGCTCCGTCGGTGATGTCGATGCGGTGCATCTCAAACTCGGCCAGACGATCCGCGACCGTGCGTCCTTCGCCGGACAGAAACGAGGCGCGGACCCGATAAGCTACTGTACCTAAACGTAAATCAAGGCTAGCGGGTTGGATTTGTGCCGGGATAACATCAGGGCTGGCGGTGATTTCACCGCGCGCGATCATCGCTTCGATCTGTTGGTTTGGGCATACACCTGTCATTCCGATCCCCTCTGTTGCCAGAGCGGGATCTGGCCTGTCTGCCATAAACGTCGGTGTGATTTGGTCGGGCTAGCAGGACTCGAACCTGCGACCTTCCGTCCCCCAGACGGACGCGCTACCAGGCTGCGCCATAGCCCGACGTTGAGGTGTTCATAAAGACTTTCCCGGCGGGGGCAAGAGGAAATCATCGCCTTTTTTCTTATCCTGCCGACCGGTTCTCAATTCGGTTGATGACAGCGCGCAAGTCCTTGGCGATTGGTGCAATCCGACGCAAAAGATCGTCGTCAAACTCGGTCCGTTCCCACGCTTGTGTGGCGATGCCGCCCATCAGGGGGGCTTCATCCAGATACTCGGGCGCAGGCTGTGGTAGCTCTGCTTGTGGTTGCTGCGGCGCAGGCGGGGGCGTTTCGGCCTGAGGGGCTTGTTCAACCGGAGCGGTTGCCTCGGCCACCGGGGCCGGTTCGCCCAGATCCAGATCGATCTGATCGCTGGGCGTGGCAGGTTTAGCGGAAAAGGGCACGACAACGGTATCGTCTGCCGGGGCGCTTTCAGGCGCGGCGGGCTCATCCAAGCTGGGCGACAGCGAGGAAACATAGGCCACGCCTTGTTCGCGCAGGATGCGCTGGACGCCTTTTATGGTGATACCGTCCTCGTGCAGCAGCTTTTTGATACCACCCAAAAGGCGCATATCGTTTGGCCGGTAATACCTGCGGCCACCCGCGCGTTTGACGGGTTTGACCTGGCTGAAACGGCTTTCCCAGAAGCGCAGGACATGAGCTTGAACGCCCAACCAGTCCGCAACTTCACTTATTGTGCGAAAGGCGTCGGGGGACTTGCTCATGACCGTTCCGTCCCGAATTTACTTGCGATTCCCTGCGGCGACGCGATCCTTCATCAGGTGCGACGGGCGGAATGTCAGGACACGTCGAGGCTGAATTGGAACCTCTTCGCCGGTTTTGGGATTACGACCGATGCGGGCCGTTTTGTCCCGAACACTGAACGTACCAAACGATGAAATTTTGACCTGCTCACCTTGGACCAGTGCGTCCGACATGTGGTTCAAGACGCTTTCGACAAGCTGCGCACTTTCATTTCGTGAAAGGCCAACCTCGCGGAAAACAGCCTCGCTCAGATCCATTCGCGTCAGTGTTTTTTCGCCCATACCATTTCCCCTGTTGATATCAGAGAATATGGTGATGGCAAATTCGCTGTCAATATCAATGAATTGCACGAGGCTGTGTAAGCCGTTTTGCGCCGGTTACCAGCGCAGAACCACTGCGCCCCATGCTAGGCCGCCGCCGATAGCCTCGGTCACGATCAGATCGCCTGTCTTGATCTGGCCCCGTTGTTTGCCCACTGACAAGGCTAGGGGAATCGATGCGGCGGACGTGTTGCCGTGATCCTGAACCGTCACGACGACGTTTTCCATCGGCAGGCCCATTTTCTTGGCAGTGCCCTGAATGATGCGGATGTTGGCCTGATGTGGCACGATCCAATCGACGTCCGCGTTGGTCAGACCGGCACGCCCCAGAGCGGTTTCTGCGGTCTTCGCCAGCTTTTCGACCGCGTGGCGGAACACCTGATTGCCCTGCATTCTTAGATGCCCGGTCGATTGAGTCGACACGCCGCCGTCGACATAGAGCAAATCCTTGTAGCGCCCGTCAGAATTCAAGTCAGTCGACAGAATGCCACGATCCTGCGCGGTTCCTTCGCTGTCCCGCAGCTCAAGAATCAACGCGCCGGCACCGTCGCCAAACAGCACGCAAGTGGACCGATCAGTCCAATCCATGATGCGCGAAAACGTCTCGGCGCCGATGACCAGAACACGTTTGGCCTGACCAGACACGATCATAGCGTTGGCGTTGCTGAGGGCGAAGACAAAGCCCGCACAGACGGCTTGCACGTCAAACGCAAATCCGTGGGTCATGCCCAGGCGCGCCTGGACCATCGTCGCGGCAGAGGGGAAAGTCAGGTCAGCCGTTGATGTCGCCAGAATGATGGCGTCGATATCCTCGGCCTTCAGGCCAGCATCGGCCAGGGCGGCCAAGGCCGCGTTGGTCCCCAGATCGGACGTAGTTTCGCCATCGGCGGCAAAGTGGCGGCGTTCGATTCCCGAGCGAGCTTTGATCCACTCGTCCGACGTATCTAGCGTCTTTTCAAATTCGGAATTCGGAACGATGCGCTCTGGCAAATAGTGTCCGACACCTACAACAACTGAACGGCCTGCCATTTGGGGGTACTGCCTTTATTGTTATTCGCCCGCCTTTGGCGGTACGTGCGCGGCATCTTGTGCAAGCTGGGCTGTCGATGCAACCCGTGCCGCCAATTTTTCGGCAAAACCCGACTCGGCCAGGGTAAAGGCCAGTTTGATCGCTGCCGAAACTCCGGTGGCATCTGCGCCACCATGTGATTTGACCACGGTTCCGTTGAGGCCAAGAAACACACCGCCATTCACTTGGCGTGGGTCGATGCGTTTCTTCAACCGTTGCAGCGAGGTGATGGCCAGAACCGATGCGAGCCGGGACAGGGGGGAATATTTGAAGGCCTCGCGCAGCAGGTCACCGATTAGGCTGGCCGTGCCTTCGCCGGTTTTGATTGCGACATTTCCGGTAAAGCCATCGGTAACAATGACATCCGCCTTGTCACCGGGAATGTCGCTGCCTTCCACGAAGCCTGCGAAGTCAAAATTCGCCTGCTCTGCGAATTCCGAGATCATCGCGTGGGCTTCTTTCAGTTCGGCCCGGCCTTTGTGTTCTTCGGTGCCAACATTCAGCAAACCGATCCGGGGCCGATCCAGTGCCATGCCGTTGCGGGCATAAGACGCCCCCATCAGTGCATATTGCAGCAGATCCTTGGCGTCGGCCCGTACATCGGCGCCGACATCCAGCATCACGTTAAAGCCTTGAGGGTTGCGCGAGGGCCACAGAATCGCAATGGCCGGGCGGTTTACACCCGGCAATTTGCGCAAACGCATCATCGACAGCGCCATCAGTGCGCCGGTATTGCCACAGGAAACAGCCCCGTGGGCTTCGCCTTTGCGCACTGTTTCCAGCGTCGACCACATCGATGTCTGCTTGCCGCTGCGGACGACCTGACTGGGCTTGTCCTCCATCGTGACCACGTCGGGGCAATCACGAAAAACGACGCGTCCCTGCAGGACACGCCGTTTGGCGACAAGTTTGCGCAACTTTTGCTCGGGCCCGTGCAGAACGAAGGCGATATCGGGGTTCTTGTTTGCCGATTTGGCAATGCCCGCAACAACAGTCGCGGGCCCCGAATCTCCGCCCATAGCGTCAACCGAGATGGTAATCCGTCCGGCTTGCGTGGGCTGTTCCGTCATGCCTTGGCCTACGAGTTATAAGGCTTAGGCCGCGTCTTCGTCCAGGTCGATTTCGTCGGCCTGAGCGACGACTTCACGGTCATCATAATGGCCGCAGGACGCGCAGACGTGGTGCGGGCGCTTCAGTTCGCCACAGTTTGCGCATTCGTTCGGGTTTGCAGCAACCAGAGCGTCATGTGCGCGGCGATTGTTGCGGCGCGACTTGGAAACTTTGTTCTGTTGGACAGCCATGGTCTCAACCTTTGTCTATTAAGGGTCAGCAGATTCGCTGCTGGCCGGGTTTCATTCTTCGTTTTTCTAGTGGTTTGACGCGCGTTTAGGGGACGGGCCCCGCAATGTCCAACCCAAATTCCGTTGAGCGCGCGAAAATACTGCGATTCTCGGCATGTTCAAGCGATTTTTCTGGAGGCCTGCTATGACAGGAAAACAGACCTATGTCACTCGTCTTTTTTCAAAGCATCGCGCAAATTCGCCAGTCCGGCAAACGGCTTTGCGTCTTCGTCCGTCATCGCCTGTTTGCCCGGCTCGGTATAGCCGGCCTGTTCCAATTCTGCGCCGTCCTTCCGTGGGTATTGGGGCAGGGCAAGCGACAGCGCCTCAACCATCACCGATGCGGGGTCGATTTCAGCGCCCAGTGCTTCGGTCTCATCGCCTTCGGGGATCTCGAATTCAGGCTCGTCAGGGTTTTGCCAGTCTTTCAGATAGATCCGTGACACAGGGATATCGATGCGCGTGGTTACGGGTTCAAGCGTCACGACACAGGGTTGAATCACCGTTGCCCCCAGTTTTCCGGCAAGAATCCAATCGCGTTTGCCCTGTGCCCTTACGTCACCCACAAAGCTGAGCTTGCGCAGGCCCAACAATCCCAGTTCGGTTTTGATCGCGTCCAGGCCCTTGCTATCGGGGCGCAGATCAAACGGTGTGGGCGCATTTTGGGGCAGGTCGGCCACCCGCAGAGATGTATTAGTCGTCATTCGTGACCCTTTCGTGTGTTGAACCGGGGCTGCGGTTTATGTAATCGGATAGGGTCCGCAAGGTCCCAAGGCAAGAGGATGTAAATGTTGAAGGTTGTGAACAGGTTGAAACCGGCGTCCAAAAGGCTTGTCTTTGCGGCCTGTTTGGTTGCGGCTGGCGCTTGCACGCCAATCTTCAAGAATCATGGATACGTCCCGCCGGCTGACCAACTGGCTGAGATCAAAGTGGGCGTCGATACCCGCGACAGCGTTGTTGAAACAATCGGAGCGCCCAGCTCTGCCGGGCTGGTGAAGGATTCGGGTTTTTACTATGTCCGCTCTCGCGTGCGCCATTACGGTCCTAAGCGCCCCGAAGTGGTGTCGCGCGAACTGGTTGCGATCAGCTTTGACCAGCGTGGCGTTGTGCGGAATATCGAACGTTTTGGCCTTGAGGATGGGTATGTGGTGGTACTGGACCGCCGCGTGACCGAATCCAGCGTTCAGAACCGTGGCTTCCTGCGCCAGCTGTTGGGCAATATCGGCAACTTCAACCCTGCGAACATTCCGGGCGCGAATTAAGTCTGCGCCGCCTCTTGCTACGGTCACAGGACAGTCACATGTTCTGTGGTAGAACCGCTGCAACATGAAGCAGGTCAGCAACCGCGGAGGATGCGCCCATGGCATTATTGCTGGGCAAGGGCAGATACCGGGCTCGTTTGGCGCAGTCCCCAAAGGATGTGGAGGTGGCGCAGCAACTGCGAACCCTGGCATTTGGGACGGATCCGATTGACCGGGATGAATTTGATACGATCTGCGGACATATACTTGTTGAAGATTCGCGCGCCGGTGGACAGTTGGTGTGTTGTTTCAGGTTGCTGACAATAGAGCACGGGGCCGAGGTTGACCGCAGCTATTCTGCCCAGTTCTATGACCTGTCTGCCCTCAAAGGGTTCGACAGCCGCATGGTCGAAATGGGCCGTTTCTGCATTCACCCGGAATGGACAGACCCGGATATCCTGCGGGTCGCCTGGGGTGCGATGACCAATTACGTGGACCAGAACAACGTCAAGATGTTGTTCGGCTGCTCATCCTTTGCAGGAACCGAAACTGTTGAGTATCTGGACGCCTTTGCCATGTTGAAGCAACGGCATCTGGCGCCAAAGCGTTGGTTGCCGCGGGTCAAGGCCCCCGATGTATTCAAGTTTGCCTCTCGCCTTCGGCATAGGCCCGATGTGAAAAAGGCTATGTTGCGGATGCCTCCATTGTTGCGCACCTATCTGATGATGGGCGGCTGGGTCAGTGATCACGCGGTGGTGGATCGGCATATGAATACGCTGCATGTATTCACCGGGCTTGAGATCGGCGCGATTCCTCCGGCCCGTAAACGGTTGCTGCGCGCAGTGGTCCGGTAGTTTGAGTATTTTCGAAAAGGTGAAACAGGGGCGTTGACGCTTTGTGTCCACCGGTTTAGCTGGCGGCATGGCGAGAATTCCTTTGTTGCAGATGTCCGGCATATCCCTGACTTTCGGGGGCGATCCGGTGTTTTCGGGGCTGGACCTGGTGGTTCAGCCGGGCGACCGAGTCGCGTTGGTTGGGCGAAACGGGTCGGGAAAGTCGACCCTGATGAAAGTCATGGCCGGTCTGGTCGAGCCTGATCAGGGTGACATCGTGGTGCCGCCGGGAAAATCTGTTGGCTACATGGAGCAGGACCCCGGCATGGAAGGGTTTGCGACCTTGGGCGATTATGCGTCCAGCGAGTTGGAGCCGGGTGAGCTGTACAAGGTCGAACGCGCGGGCGAGGGGCTGAAATTCGATCCCTCCCGCCCGATTGAAACCGCTTCGGGTGGCGAGCGTCGCAGGGCCGCATTGGCCAAGCTGATGGCCGAAGCGCCGGACCTGATGCTGCTGGACGAGCCGACGAACCATCTGGATATCGAAGCGATTGCTTGGCTGGAACGCGAACTGGGATCGACCCGCGCAGCCTTCGTTCTGATTTCACATGACCGTGCGTTTTTGCGCGCTTTGACCCGCGCGACGTTGTGGATCGACCGCGGCATCGTACGGCGGCAGGAACAAGGGTTTGAGGCTTTTGAAACCTGGCGCGACAAGATTTGGGAAGAAGAGGATCAACAGCGTCACAAGCTGAATCGTCTGATCAAGTCTGAAGCCAAATGGGCTGTCGAAGGTATCAGTGCACGGCGCAAGCGAAATCAAGGCCGGGTGCGGGCTTTGCAGGCCTTACGCGCTGAAAAGGCCGCGCAGATCAAACGTCAGGGATCAGCGGCAATGTCGCTGGAAGGCGGGCCAAAGTCTGGGCGAAAAGTGATTGAAGCCAAGGGGTTGTCCAAGTCTTTTGGCGCGCAGCAGATCGTTCGGAACTTTGATCTGTTGGCACAACGTGGGGATCGGGTTGCCTTTGTCGGACCGAATGGTGTGGGCAAGACAACCCTGCTCAAGATGTTGCTGGGTCAGGAACAGCCCGACGAAGGAACAGTGACGCTGGGCACCAATCTTGAGATCGCGGTTTTCGACCAGGCTCGCGCGCAGCTGGATCCCGAAATGACCCTGTGGGACAGCCTGACCGGCGATCCCGAGATGCGGGTCTCGGGCAAGGCGGATCAGGTGATGGTTGGGGGTCAGCCCAAACACGTGGTCGGATATCTCAAGGAATTCCTGTTCGATGATGCGCAGGCAAGAGCGGCCGTTAAGTCATTGTCAGGTGGCGAAAAAGCGCGTTTGCTGTTGGCGAAACTGATGGCCAAGTCCTCGAACCTTTTAGTGCTGGACGAACCGACCAACGACTTGGACGTGGAAACGCTGGACCTGTTGCAGGAACTGCTCGACGACTATGACGGCACCGTCCTGCTGGTCAGCCACGATCGGGATTTTCTGGACCGCGTTGCCACCACAACGATTGCCATGGAGGGCAATGGCCGCGCGACCGTCTATGCGGGCGGATGGTCGGACTACATCGCGCAACGGGGTGACGTTGCCGAAAAGAAAGATGAAAAAGCAAAGACTTCGAAGTCAAAGCAAAAGCAAGAAGCGCAGCCGAAATCCGGGCTATCTTTCTCGGAAAAGCATCGGCTTGAGAAGTTGCCTGCCGAGATTGCCCGCCTGGAGGCCGAAATAGGCAAGCTGGAAGAGCTTATGTCTGATCCTGAGTTGTTCACCCGTGAACCGGTCAAGTTCCAGAAGGCGACCGATGCGCTGGTCGAACGGCAAGAGAAACTGGCCGCCGCCGAAGAAGAGTGGCTGGTGCTTGAGGAAAAGGCCGAGGGCGCCTAGGGACGCGTCAACGGTCGGGCAGGGTTGCCGACAACCGTTTTTCCGGCCGCTACGTCTTTGGTCACAACACTGCCAGCGCCGATGATGGCGTTGTCGCCGATGGTGACGCCGGGCATCACGATGGCACCTCCGCCAACCCAGATGTTTCGGCCAATGGTCACCGGTATCCCGATTTCCAGACCTTGTGCGCGTTCTGCCGGGTCTTTGGCGTGCTGAGCACAGTAGATCTGGGCATGCGGGCCGAACATCGTGTCATCACCGATCCGAACCTGTGCGGTGTCCAGAACGACGCAGCCGGCGTTGAAATAGACCCGGGTGCCGAGGTGGATGTTAAGCCCGTAGGCGCAATGAAACGGAGCCTCGAGTAAGCAATCCGGCCCGACGCGAGCGAACAACGCCTGCAACTCGGGCGCCATGGCACCGCGGGCATCTGGCGGGCAGGTGTTATGTGCGTGGACTGCGTGCCGGGCACGGGTGCGCAGCGCCTCAAGTTCCGGGTCCAGGCAGTTATACCACTGCCCGGACTGCATCTTTTCCCGCTCTGTCATGGGACAGGCTTAACGCATACGAAGGGCGCCGTCGATGCGGATGACTTCTCCGTTCAAGTAACCCATCTCGACAATGAAACCGGCCAACCGCCCGTATTCTTTCGGATCACCCAGACGTGCAGGGTTTGGGACATCTGCCGCCAGTTGTTGTTGAACCTCTTCGGGCAGACCGGCCAGCATCGGTGTCATGAAAATCCCCGGAGCGATGGTCATCACGCGAACGCCGGTTGAGGCCAGATCGCGCGCCATTGGCAGCGTCATCCCCACGACACCGCCTTTCGAGGCTGCATAGGCCGCTTGTCCTTTTTGTCCGTCGAAGGCTGCGATTGAAGCAGTGTTGATGATCACCCCGCGCGCGCCGTCCGGTTCGGGATCATTCTTTGCCATCTCGGCAGCGGCCAGGCGCGAAACGTTGAACGTTCCCACAAGATTGATGTCGATCGTGCGCTGAAATGCGTCCAGGGGGTGGGGACCATCCCTGCCGACCGTCTTTATCCCATAGGCGATCCCGGCGCAGTTCACAGTGGCCGTGATGCGACCCATCTTGCCCTTCGCGTGCTCGATTGCCGCCGCCACTGAGTTTTCATCTGTCACATCTGTCTGAGCGAAATGCCCGCCGATGTCTTCGGCAACCTTAGGGCCACGCTCGGCGTCGCGATCCAGGATTGTAACCTGTGCACCGTGTTCGGCGAAATGACGGGCGGTGGCCTCGCCCAGACCCGAAGCGCCACCTGTGATTATTGTGGCTGAATTTGAAAGTTGCATTCGGCGACCTCTCAAGATTTTGACAATTTTCCGCCTCATTTAACTTGGCGGCTTGGGTAGATGTTGTATATTCACGTCAAGAGATCGTCACAACTAGTGCCGTGATCATTGTAACGAGTTGTGGCGAGCCTTCATTAACGCATCTTTAGCGGGAACTTACCTGCGCTTCATTTGCGGCTCCCACAGTGTAACCGAAGACCCTGACGCACCTGGGTATTAAGGCGCAAGGAGCTAAGTGATGCGAATTAAACTGAAATCCACTGTTTCGGCATTGGTAACCTCTCCATTCATAGGAGCTATGATCGTAACCTCTGCGTATGCTGCGACGGATGTATGCAACGCGAGAACTGCGCGGATAGCAGCCAACGCCGGCGACTATCAGACGCTGTGTGAATGTACGCACGTGACACCCAGTTTTTTGAAGCGGCTGCAAACACGGTCAGATTTCGAAGCAACACTAGCTTTCACTGGCGAACAATGCCCGGGTTTGGCCGTATTGTTGACGGATTTAGAGACAGCTTCAGTCCGCGAAAATTCGGCACGAGGTGGCGAAGATCGGGACAGCGATCAATTAGCACAAGCGGACCCTAGCCCGCGCGGTGAGTCTGGTTCTGGCGATACCAGCAGCGGTTCTACCGGAGGCAACAACAACGGTGGCGGAAGCAGTAGCCCAGGCGGCGGTGGAGGAAGCAGTAGCCCAGGCGGCGGTGGAGGAAGCAGTAGCCCAGGCGGCGGTGGCGGAAGCAGTAGCCCAGGCGGCGGTGGCGGAAGCAGTAGCCCAGGCGGCGGTGGCGGAAGCGACAGCCCAGGCGGTGGTGGCGGAAGCGACGGTCCAGGCGGCAACGATGGCGGCGGCAACGATGGCGGCGGCAATGATGGCGGCGGCAATGATGGCGGCGGCAATGATGGCAGCGGCAACGATGGCGGCGGCAATGACGGCGGCGGCAACGATGGCGGCGGCAATGACGGCGGCGGCAACGATGGCGGCGGCAAAGGTGGCGGCAAGGGCGGCGACGGCAAAGGTGGCGGCAAGGGCGGCGACGGCAAAGGTGGCGGCAAGGGCGGCGACGGCAAAGGTGGCGGCAAGGGCGGCGACGGTAAAGGTGGCGGCAAAGGCGGCGGTAAGGGCGGCGACGGCAAAGGCGGCGGCAAGGGCGGCGACGGTAAAGGTGGGGGCAAGGGCGGCGACGGTAAAGGTGGCGGCAAAGGCGGTGACGGTAAAGGTGGCGGCAAGGGCGGCAGTAAAGGGAACAACGGTGGAGGCAACGGGCCGGAAGGCAATAGCCCAGGCCAGGGTAACAATGCCCACGATGACGAAAGGTGACGCAGTTCTCGCAAGGGCGAGTCTATGCTTAGCCGATACCTAAAACAAAAATACGGCCACCGCAAAGGGTGGCCGTTTCGTTTACTTCATGGTGGCTGGCCCGCTAGCCCAGTTGAACCAACGCATGGCGCTTCTTACCTGCGCTGAGTTTTGTCGGTTTTTTTAAGTCCGAAATAGAAACGAACGGAAAATCAGAGCTGACGGCGACATCGTTTATTAGAGCGCCTTTCTCAGAAATTAGACGTTTTGCGTCTTTTCCGGATTTTGCAAGGTTGGCTTCGACAAACAAAGTAGCTGCGGCACAGTACATTTCTTCGCCATCTTTGCCCAACGCGTTTCCCGGCATCAATTTCAATGAGTTAGGTTCAAGTACAAATGTGGGAAGATCGTCCCCAACGCCGCCTTTTTCGAACACTTCACGGGCCGTGGCCTCGGCGTTGGCCGCAGCCTCAGTTCCGTGCAGCAGGGCGGTGACTTCGTTGGCGAGGCGGATCTTGGCCTCGTTGATCTCGGACCCTTGCAGCGCGCCCAGTCGGTCACACTCATCCACCGGCATTTCGGTGTAAAGCTTCAGGAACCGGCCAACATCCGCGTCGGTCGTGTTCCGCCAGAACTGCCAGAATTCGTAAGGCGAGCGCATCTCGGCGTTCAGCCAGACCGCACCGTCCTGCGACTTGCCCATCTTCTTGCCGTCGCTGGTGGTCAGAAGCGGCGAAGTCAGGCCGTAGATCTCGTGATCCAGCACGCGGCGGGTCAGGTCGATACCGTTGACAATATTGCCCCACTGATCCGAGCCGCCCATCTGCAGCACACAGCCGTAACGGCGGTTCAGCTCAAGGAAGTCATAGGCCTGCAGGATCATGTAGTTGAACTCAAGGAAGCTCAACGATTGCTCGCGATCCAACCGTGATTTCACTGATTCAAACGCCAGCATCCGGTTGACCGAGAAATGCCGCCCGATATCGCGAAGGAAATCGAGGTAGTTCAGGCCATCCAGCCATTCGGCATTGTTCAACATCAGCGCTTTGTTTTCGGCATCGCTGTCATAGTCGATATAGGCCGAGAACACCTTTTTGATGCCCGCAATGTTTTCGTCGATCTGTTCGGGGCCCAGCAGGGGGCGTTCATCCGCACGGAACGACGGGTCGCCCACTTTGGTGGTGCCGCCGCCCATAAGGGTGATTGGCTGGTGGCCAGTTTTCTGGAACCAGCGCAGCATCATGATCTGGATCAGGCTGCCCACATGCAACGACTTGGCCGTCGCATCAAAGCCGATATAGGCCGGTTTGCACCCACTGATCAGCGCCTCGTCAAGGCCCTGATAATCGGTGCAGTCGGCAAGAAAGCCGCGCTCGATCATCGTGGCGATGAAATCCGATTTGGGGTGGTAGGTCATATCGTGCCCTTTGGGTTTATGTTGCGGGGCACTGTATAGGCGGCGCTTTGGGTAAGGAAAAGGCACCATTTCCAAGAAAACGCGGGCTGTGTCAGCTTTTGACCGGGGGTAGGCGGAAGGCATAGAACATTGCGATGGTGTTCGACACCACAAGGACAACAATCGGCGTGATCGGATCATGCAGATGTGCGACTGCGCCAAGGATCGCAGCAAAAACAATTCCAACGAGGCCAGCGCTGACATCCCCCAGTGCAACCAGGTAGGGGCGCTCTTTTTCAACGCTCATCTGAATGAGATACAAGTAGCGCCCATAGATCACCCCATTCCCACCCAGAGATAGCAGCAGGATCACCAGCGCGTAGACCCAGACGTTCTGAGCGTAGCCGAGGAACGTAAAGCCAAGCGCCATCAGGGCCGAGATTGCGGCGATCATGCATCCCAGCCACATCACAGGTTTGACCGAGACACGATCGCTGAGCCATCCCCACAAAAGCGAACCGATCACCATCCCAAGGCTGGCCCCTATGACAAAATAGCTGAGCGAATGCTTGGTCCCCATATGCAGCGTCGCAGCATGGATTGTGTAGAAGGGCATCGCCAGCTCGACCGATACAAAGATCAGTCGGGCCGAAAGAAACTTGCGATACCAGGGATAGGCCATGCCGGTTTTGAATCCGGTCGCCAACTCGGCCAGGGGCTTGGGTTTTTTCTTCGGCTCCGGCAATGGCGCGCGCTGTTCATCCTCAAGCAGTCGCACTCCTGCAAAAGCAACACCTGCGGCAAACATGGCAATCACGCCGCACCACAGAACGACGATGTGGCGCTGCATCGGTTGGTCCCCGGACAGCAGGTCGCGCGTGATCAGAACGACGATGATGGCCAAAACGCCCGAGATGGTGGCTTGCGCAAACACCATCCGGTTCCGTTTCGCTTCGGGAACGGAGATGCCGTAGATCTGGCTGGTTCCAAGGCTGGTAATCCCCTGGCACAATCCCAGGACCATCGCAGTGGTCAGGAACAGCAGTACGATCATCACACTGGGCAGTTTTGTTGAAAACAGGGCCACCGCCGCCAGTACTGCGGCTGTCAACAAGTTCGGTGCGTAGACGGCCAGCTTGGCGCGGGTCGCCCGATTGATGAAAGGTGCGACAAAGATCTCGGCAACCAGGCGCGATCCGGTGACAAAGGGCAGAAGCATCCCTGCAAAAAACGTTGGCGCGCCCAGAGCCAGATACAGGAACGGCAGCACCAGATTTGGGTTGATCAACTGCCCTCCGATCGTGGCCAGAGCGCCGGACCAGAAGATCAGAAAATAGTTCCGGCCTTCGGATGGTTGTTTCTGCGAGTATGTGTCTGCCATATGGACCTAAAACTGATTTGTGTTCCTTATACCAAATTGTCGGGAAAAAGCGCGACCTTGGTATGATCTGGCTTGCCTTGGGTTTAGCTGAACGGGCAGGTTAAACAGACTGTACCGATCAACCATGACGGTACCACGGAGTTCGGCAGGAGAGATACGCGTGGGGCGGGCCATCAAACGAACAGGTGCGATCAGGGTTTTGGGCGCGATGTCCGGCACATCGATGGATGGGGTGGATGCCGCGGTCGTCGAAACGGACGGGCACCGGATTTTGGGATTTGGTCCAAGTGGGTATCGTGCCTACTCCGATGAGGAGCGTGCGGTTCTGCGCGCCGCTTTAGGGCAGTGGCACGGGCCGGAGGTGGATGCCGCGGCAGAGCTTGTTACCCTGGCCCATGCCGAGGCGCTGTCTGAATTCGATGAGGTCGACCTGATCGGTGTGCACGGCCAAACTCTCGCTCATGAACCAAGTGGGCGTGGGACGTTGCAGGTGGGCGACGGGAAAGGGCTGGCTCAGGCATTAGGCGTGCCGGTCGTCTGGGATTTCCGCAGCGATGATGTGGCGATGGGCGGCGAAGGCGCTCCGCTGGCGCCCTTCTTTCACTTCGCTTGCGCCAAGTGGATCGAAGCAACCCAACCGCTTTGCTTTTTGAACCTCGGCGGTGTCGGGAACCTGACCTATGTGGACCCCAGTTACGATGGCCCCGAAGCCCCGGGCGCGTTGCTGGCGTTTGACACTGGTCCCGCGAATGCACCGGTCGATGACCTGATGCAGGCTCGTCTGGGCCTGCCGATGGATCGCGACGGAGCCGTCGCGCGCGGTGGCACCGTTGAGACGGGTGCGCTCGAGCTGTTTTTGTCCGAACCATTTTTCACCCGTATGCCGCCGAAATCGCTGGACCGGAACGACTTTTCCGAGATGATCAAACTGGTGCAAGAGCTCAGCGATGCGGACGCTGTGGCTACTCTAACGGGTATGTGTGCAGCGGGCGTAGTGCAGGGGATGGAGCATTGCCCCAAACCACCCTCGCGACTGTTGGTCACTGGAGGCGGTAGACACAACCCGGTATTGATGGAGATGCTGCGCGTTGCATTGGACTGCCCGGTCGAACCGGTCGAGGCCGTGGGTCTGGACGGAGATATGCTTGAAGCGCAGGCCTTCGCCTATCTGGCGGCACGCGTCGCCCGCAGGCTGCCGACGTCGTGTCCGGGGACGACAGGTGTGAAAGCGCTGGTCGGTGGTGGGGTTGTGAGTTCGGTTGCGTAATGGGGCGGTTGGTTAATAGGTGATTGCCCGGACTTCGCTTTGAGGACTTTTCCGTCGTTCGTTTACGAGCCTGAAACGTCCGCTTTTCTACTTTAGTCGTTATGCAGTAAAATTACTGCACTTGACATGTAGTAATCTTACTGCATATAGAGCCTATGACAGATGACCAGCTAGACTTAATCTTCAAAGCTCTTTCAGACAGCACCCGTCGTCGCATCATAGACCATCTGAGCAAAAGGCCAGCTCAATCGTTATTCGAGGTATGCGCGGCTTCGGTTGCAGAGGATGGAATCGCTTTGTCCCGACAGACGATCTCTCAGCATCTTGCTGTCTTAGAGAAGGCGGGATTGATCGAGGTCGAATGGAAGGGGCGAACGAAGGCGCATTCTTTGAGCGTAAGCAACGACGACATCGCTGCGGCATCGTGGCTTACAAAATACAAACCGAAAGGAACTAAGACATGAAAATTTATGTCACCAGTGTCTTTGTTGACGACCAAGACAAGGCCGAAAAATTCTATACCGAAGTGCTCGGCTTCAAAGTGAAACACAATATTCCACTGGGCACCAATCGTTGGCTGACGGTTGTTTCAGAAGAAGACCCAGATGGAACAGAGCTTCTGCTTGAACCAAGCGACCATCCCGCCACGAGCCCGTTCAAGGAAGCTATCGTTGCCGATGGAATCGCGGCACATTCATTTCAGGTGCAAGACCTCAATGCCGAGTGGAAGAAGCTGACCGACCGAGGAGTGGAGTTTACCACCGAACCAATGGATGCCGGCGCAGTTCACATGGCTGTTTTTGATGACACCTGTGGCAACCTGATCCAGTTGATCCAGATGAAAGACGCCTGAACAAACCTATTCCTTGGCCGGACGTACCGAAAGCTACGGTTCGGCCTACGCGAAGCATCGGTCGCTTCGGGCTCAAGGCAGCCTTTCCGTAAACAACTAGCTGAATGATTGGTGCTTCACGCTTCGTACATAATTACTTGTAAACTGCGAGTATCCGTCCGAAGTCGATTTCAAATGTTCCCGCGTCCAACCGTGCAATGCAGGCAGCTGGTGGAAGGGCACATTCGGAAAGGCGTGGTGTTCGGCGTGATAGGGCATGTTCCAGGCCACAAAACGCACGATCCGGTTGGTGAACGTGGTGCGCGAGTTCTCGAGCATGTTGGCGACTGGCGGACACAGGCCGTGTTCCGCCAGTAGGTAGAGGCGCAGGAATGGTTGCCCCAGCAGAACGGGTAAAATCCAAAGCCAGAGGAGCAGCGGCGACAGGAGCAGGCTTAGGGCTGCGACCGCGTAGAGTATCAGCAGCAGACGTGCCTCTGCCCGAATGGCGGTGTGTTGGCGCGCAGGTAAGTACGGGGCGTCGATGCGACCAAAGGCGTTTTGATACAGGACAAGTGCCATGCCTTTCCAATAGGGCCAGCCGGACAGGTAGATCAGCAGGCTCAGCCGGTCCTGCGGTCGTGGCTTGCCGCCAAGCTCGGTGTCTTTCTCCGGGTGGTTCGTCCATTTGTGGTGCGCAAGGTGAAAATACCGAAACCACGTAAAGGGCAGGGCGATTGGAACTGAAGCAAGATGTCCGACAGCGTCGTTCAGCCAGCCGGTCTTGAACGGGGTCTTATGGGTGCATTCATGGCTAAGCGTGAACAGAAACACCAACAAGACACCCTGTGGCAGGATCAGGACCGGCCAGAGAGGGACCCGCCACGCGATACCCGCACTGGTGGCGGACAGTAACACTAGATAGCCCAGAAGATGCCGCAGACCTGTTGCATCCGAGCGCCGTTGTAGCTGATCTTTGGCCTTGGGTGGCAGCGACGCTATGAGGGCGCGGTGATCCATGCATCATCCGCGCGCTATGTCGAACCCTGGCTCGGCCAGTTCGAACCCGTCAAACTGGAACCCGGGCGAAACAGTGCAACTGACCAACGTATAGTCTCCGGTTGTGTGTGCCGCCTGCCAATGGTTTTCGGGCACGATCAATTGCGGTGCGCCTTGTGACAGATCCGGGCTTAGTAAGTGGTCGGTGGCAGGGCCGTCATCCGTTGCGCTCAGCGACAGGATCAGAGGAGCACCAGAGTGGTAGAGCCAGATTTCGGTCGCGTCCACGCTGTGCCAGTGGCTGCTTTCACCAGCGGCGAGCAGGAAATAGATGCAGGTGCCGGTGGCGCGGCCCGCGTTATCCGCGCGCCAGGTTTCGCGAAACCAGCCACCCTCGGGGTGTTGTTCCAGTTTCAGGTGGTCGATGATCTCTTGAGCGGTCATGGGGCCTCTTGTCTTTTGCGATGATTATGCACGGGAAGGTGCGATCCGCTATGGTATTCGTGTACGCAAGGAATATGTTTGCCGCATGACCCTGACCATCCCGTTTGATAACAGCTACGCCCGCCTTCCCAACAGCTTTTATGCGCGGCAGGCACCTATACCTGTGCGTGCCCCACGCCTGATCGCATTCAACTCGGAATTGGCGAAGGTATTGAAGGTCACACCGGGGGAGGTAGAGGAGATGGCCGAAGCCTTCGCTGGCAACACGCTGCCCGACGGTGCAGAGCCAATTGCGCAGCTCTATTCCGGGCACCAGTTCGGAAACTATAACCCGCAGCTTGGGGACGGCCGCGCTGTCCTGCTGGGCGAAACCATCGGTACAGATGGTCTCCGCCGGGATATCCAGCTCAAAGGATCCGGACCTACCCCGTTCAGCCGTCAGGGCGATGGCCGCGCATGGCTGGGGCCTGTGCTGCGGGAATACGTGGTGTCCGAAGCAATGCATGCGCTGGGCATCCCGTCGACCCGCGCACTGGCGGCGGTTGAGACCGGCGAGATCGTTCTGCGCGAGGGGCCTATGCCCGGCGCGGTGCTGACCCGCGTGGCGCAAAGTCATCTGAGGGTCGGTACATTTCAGGTTTTTGCAGCGCGCGGACAGCTGGACAGCCTGCGCCGCCTGACGGAATACGCAATAGACCGCCACTATCCTGACGCGAATGGTCCGATGGGCCTGCTGCGCGCGGTGGTCGAGGCGCAATCGCAATTGATCGCAGCCTGGATGAGTGTTGGCTTTATCCATGGGGTGATGAACACCGACAATTGCTCAATCGCGGGTGAGACCATCGATTATGGGCCCTGCGCTTTCATGGACAGCTATCATCCGAACACGGTCTACAGTTCGATCGACCGGATGGGGCGCTATGCCTATTCCAACCAGCCCGACATCGCCGTTTGGAATGTGGCGCAGTTGGCGACGGCACTGATCCAGCAGATGGAAGACAAGGACGCCGCCGTCGAAGAGGCGACCGAGATTGTACACGCCATGCCTGCGCAGCTACAGGAGGGCTGGTTGAAGCGGTTCCGCGCCAAGATCGGGTTGATGACCGAAGAAGAGGGCGATCTGGAACTGATCTCGGACCTGCTGACGCGCATGGCGCAGAACCAAGCGGATTTCACCAACACTTTCAGGGCGCTGGGCGGTGATGCCGCACGTGATCAGTTCACCGATCCTGCGGCGTACGACGAATGGTCCGAAGGGTGGAACGCGCGTCTGGGACGTGAGCAGGACCCATCCACAGTAATGGCCGCCGCAAACCCAGCCCTCATTCCGCGCAATCACCGGGTTGAAAAAATGATACAGTCGGCCGTTCAGGGCAACTACGAGCCGTTCCAAAGGCTGAACACTGTTCTGGCGCGACCTTATGAGGATCAGCCCGATGCGGATGATCTGAAACGCCCGCCATCAGAGACCGAAGTTGTCCATGCGACGTTCTGTGGAACCTGAAGTTCCGGCGCTCAGACCTCGTCACGATAGGGATTGACCTCATCCGGCCAACGGCGGGCGTATTGCGAGATCATCAGGTAGACATCCGCCCCGTCGATTGCCCTGCGGGCATCGCGAACCATGCGCAGGTTAAGGGTGTCGATCTCTTCGGCGGTGATCGCGCGCAGGGGGTTGTAGTAGACGGTGATCAAAATGGTCCGACCTTGTTTGGTTACGGACATGTCCCGCAATGCGCCACCGTCCTCTGCGATTGCCGGGCGCAAGGCACGACGCGCAGCAGCAAGAAGTTCGGGGCTTGCGGTGGCGTTTGCCAGCTCTCCCAGCCCGCCGCGGAAGTCGCGCAGATATGATCCGATCGCCAGAACGCACAGGAAAAGTACGATGATCGAGTCACCGACGGGTGCGATCGCCGATAGGGCCCCATCCCGGAACAGGTAGATTGCCCCAAGGCCAATTGCTGCGGCGGCCGTGAACAGACCATCGAACAGCGCTGCCTTGGATTCCAAACGCAGGATCGCACTGGCCTTCCCGGTCTGCCGCCAGGTGAAATAGTGAAACGCCCATAACAACACGCAGGTCAGGCCGATGGCAGCGAAGTAGATGAACATTGGTCCGAATATCAGCGGTTCAGGCATCATGCCGTTGTAGTAGCTGTAGATGTTTTTAGTCGCGTTCGAGATGGCGAACAGCACCAGTCCTAACAGAGACAAAGAGCGGAAGGTGGAAAAGATCGCCTCATCCGCTGCATAGCCAAAGGGGCGGCGCTTGTCGGGGCCTGCATCAATCTTCAGGCTGATACGGCGGCCAAGGAATGCCGATCCAAAGCCGACCAGTGAATACAGGCCGTCCATCATGATCGCGTTAGAGTTCGACAGGATCCCGGCCAGAATACCCGCGGCACCCATGAACAGGTTGCCGCCCATGGCGAAGATGAGAGCGCGCCCCTCAAGCTGCTTTCTGCGTTCTGCATTTGGCGTCGACATCTGGTAACGTCCTGATAGGGCATCAAACTCCGCAACAGATACCTGTTCGAAGAGGATAGGCCAACACCTGCGATAACGGGTCGTCCTAGTCCCGCACGATTTCAAGCACAGCGGCACTGGCAATCAGGATAGCGCCCAACAACTCACGCAACCCGAACGGCTCGCCTGAGAATGCGGCGGCCGAGGCCAGGCCGACGACCACCTCGCTCATCAACAAGATACCGACGCGGGCAGGGGACAGTTTGGTCGCGGGCCAAATGGTCATGAACACCATGGGTAAGGTGTAGAAGGCCGACAGCAGTACGAACTGAAGGGTCCAAAGAAAATCCGCCTGCACAATTGTTGGCAATACAGGTTCGGGCAGAACCGTGAGGCTGACCAGAGAAAGGATCAGCGCGCCTGCGACAAAGGCAAAGACCTGACCGGAGGCTGAGATCGTGCTGGTTCGGTACAGCCCCAATGTACCCAGCGCCCAGCACATGCCCGAGGCCAACGCCATCCAGTCGCCGCTGTTTTGGGGCAGGGGAAGACTACCTTTGTCGCCCAGCACGACGAACAGACCACCGACACCGCAGGCAAGGCCCGCAATCCGCCCCCAACTCAGGCGTTCACCCAGAAACACCCGTCCTAGAATCGTGCCCCAGATCGGGGTGAGGTAGAATAACAGGATCGACCGCACCACATCCGTATAAACTAGGCTGATGGAATAAAGACTGAAGGCCGCGCCGGTGAACACACCGCTGAACACGAGGTCGCGCCATTGCAGGGCCAGCGTTCCTCGCTCTTTCCAGATGAAGGGAACCAGACCCAGCAGTGCAACACTATACATCGCGATACCCGGCCAGGGCCCGGTCAGGCCCAGATCAAAGAGAAACCGAACGGGGATCCAATAGAGACCCCACATCATGCCACCGATCACCAGGACAATGCTTGCCCAAGTGCGGTTGCTCGAGAATGTGTTGCTGGAAACCACTTCAGGCCTCAATTGGACGCGTTCCACGGGGATAGAGTATCAGCACCCCGTTGATCAAGCGCTGCATTCCTGACCGCGCCGCCTGCCAGAATATTGGGCACTTTGGCAGCGCGAAAAGCTCTTATTTGCCACTCCTGCAGAAGACTGGGGTTGCGCCCCGCCACCAGCGTGGCACTTTGGGGTTCGTCCATTTGATCGGAACCTTATGTCGCCTCAATCAACCCTGCGGATTGCAAGCTATAACATCCAGAAATGCGTAGGCTTGGATTTTCGCCGCCAGCCTCAGCGCATAATGCAGGTCATTGAAGGCATGCAGGCTGATATTGTGGTGCTGCAAGAGGCCGACAAAAGGCTGCCGCCGCGACCCGCCGCCTTACCGCATTTCATGTTGGATGAAGCCGGTTGGCAGATTGTCGATCTGGGCGGCGCTGGCAGCTTGGGCTGGCACGGCAACGCGGTCATCTGGCGCGGGGATAAAATTGACGTGCGCAAGACCGGTCACCATGAATTGCCGGGGCTAGAGCCCCGCGGTGCAGTTCGAGTCGAGTTTGACACCCAGATCGGGCCGCTTCGGGTGATGGGGATGCATCTGGGTCTTTTGCCCGCATCTCGGCGGCAACAGATCCATCAACTCCGGCGCTGCGATGAGGATCTGGATCAGATGCCTACCGTATGGGCCGGAGATTTCAACGAGTGGTCGCGCCAGCCAGTGCTCGATCATCTTGCACCCGACATGCGATTTTTGCCCCCGGTTCCCAGTTTCCCGGCTGCACAGCCTCTGGGCGCACTTGATCGGATCGCGCTGGGCGCTGGGCTTGAGGCCGTTGTACATGGCGTCCATAAAGCGCGGCCTGCGCATATCGCATCAGATCACCTGCCGATCTGGGCTGATCTTCGCAAGGTCGCTTAGGCGCAAATCCCCTGTGGCGCCAGCGGCGCAGACGTATTAAGACAGAAACCCGAACTACTCTGAGGGTCACTATGTCCGACACGATCATCGCCCGTTGCGAAGCCAAAGGTCTCCGCATGACGGGTCAGCGCCGCACAATTGCTCAGGTGTTGCAGCAAAGTGATGACCATCCGGATGTAGAAGAGCTGTATGCGCGCGCCTCTAAGGTGGATTCGGGTATCTCGATCGCCACGGTCTATCGCACCGTGAAGCTGTTCGAAGAGGCTGGGATTCTGGAGCGGTTGGAATTCGGCGACGGGCGTGCACGATATGAAGATGCCGAGAGGGACCACCACGACCATCTGATCGACATGCAGTCGGGGGAAGTGATCGAATTTGTCGATCCCGAGATCGAGGCCCTGCAGGAAAAGATCGCAGCCAAGCTTGGGTACAAGCTGAAAGGGCATCGGTTGGAACTGTACGGCGTGCCGCTGAAACAGGGCTGATCCATCACGAAACGCGATTGGTTGCCGCACGGCAATTCATGAAACATGTCGCAATATCGCTTGCGGCGTCGCGGATGATACGGTTTTGCTGACTTAAGGTCGCGGAATTTCCCGCGCCATCTCAACGGACACGCGTATGAACAACGTACACGGCATCTTGCTGATCATCGGATCGATGGCGGCCTTCGCACTTGAGGACATGTTCATCAAGCATCTGTCGATCACTGTACCTACGGGTCAGATCATGATCGCTTTGGGTCTGGTCTGCGGGCTGGTGTTCGTACTGATGTCATTGGCCACGCGTAAACGCATCTTTGATCCGGAGGCGTGGAAAGGTCTGCCGCTGGCGCGGGCAGGGACCGAGGCGGTAGGAGCCCTGACCTTTGTTACCGCGCTGTCTCTGGTCGAGCTGTCCACCGTTGCTGCCGTCTTTCAGGCGATGCCGCTGGCCGTGACTATGGGGGCGGCGCTGTTTTTGGGCGAGCAGGTCGGTTGGCGACGTTGGAGCGCCATCGGAATAGGCTTTATTGGTGTCTTGATGATTATTCGCCCGGGTTTGGAAGGGTTTCAGCCCGAGTCGCTGTTCGTTGTCGCGACCGTAATTGCGATCGCCGCGCGTGATTTGATCACACGTAAGCTGGACGTCCGTGTGGCCTCGTCCGTTGTTGCCATGCAGGCCTACATGGCCGTTGCCCTTGCCGGGGTGGTTCTGATGGTGTTTCTGGCTCAGCCAGTTGTTCCACTGCAATCCACGCAAGTAGGTCCGTATCTGGGGGCAATCGGCTTTGGCGTCCTGGGATATTACGGCATCGTGACGGCCATGCGGATCGGTGAGGCCTCGGCCCTGACACCTTTCCGGTACAGCCGGCTCGTGTTTTCCATCGCGGCAGGGATGCTGATGTTTGGCGAACGGCCTGATTTGATGACGGTGGCCGGTGCCGCGTTGATCCTCGGATCGGGCATGTACACCTTTGTTCGCGAACGCCGGCTGGCGCGTGCAATGGCGGTTGCGGCCTGACGGATCGTCGCACGTTGGCGCAAACACGTGGCTATTAGCCCTAAATCCCCATGAACATAACCGTTAGCGGTAACATCGCTGGTTTACTTTTGGCTCGGTGATGTTATGAGGCATGCAACCAAATGCAGCCACAGGGACGGGCCTCATGAGTACCATCATCGACATCCACGCACGCGAAATCCTGGACAGCCGGGGCAACCCAACCGTCGAAGTGGACGTGATTCTGGAAGACGGCACCATGGGCCGCGCCGCTGTGCCTTCGGGTGCGTCAACCGGTGCGTATGAAGCAGTGGAAAAGCGTGACGGTGACAAATCGCGCTATATGGGCAAAGGCGTGCTTGAAGCTGTCGCCGCTGTGAACGGTGAGATCGCCGAAGAACTGGTCGGCTATGACGCGACCGAGCAGGTCGCCATCGACGGCGCAATGATCGAACTGGACGGGACCGAGAACAAGAGCCGTCTGGGCGCAAACGCCATTCTGGGCGTCTCGCTGGCCACAGCCAAGGCTGCGGCAGATTTCACCACGCAACCTCTATATCGCTACGTTGGCGGCACCTCAGCCCGCGTCTTGCCGGTACCGATGATGAACATCATCAACGGCGGCGAACATGCCGACAACCCGATCGACATTCAGGAATTCATGATCATGCCGACCTCGGCCGCGAATATCCGCGAAGCCGTGCGCATGGGCTCCGAGGTGTTCCACACCCTCAAGCGCGAGTTGTCGGCGGCAGGTCTGGCCACCGGTGTTGGAGACGAGGGTGGTTTTGCTCCCAACATCGCCTCGACCCGCGAAGCGCTGGATTTCATCCTCCAGTCCATCGAAAAGGCTGGCTACAAGCCAGGTGAGGAAATCCACCTGGCGTTGGATTGTGCGGCGACCGAATACTTCAAGGATGGCAAATACGTCCTGTCAGGTGAGAACATCTCGCTAACGTCGGAAGAAAACGCTGAGTATCTGGCGGCTCTGGTCAAGGACTACCCGATCATCTCGATCGAAGACGGGATGTCCGAGGATGACTGGGACGGCTGGAAGGCCCTGACCGATATGATCGGCGACAAGGTGCAGCTGGTGGGGGACGATCTGTTTGTGACCAACCCCGTGCGCCTGGCCGAAGGGATCGAGCGCGGTTGTGCAAACTCGATGCTGGTCAAGGTGAACCAGATCGGATCGCTGACTGAAACCCTGCGCGCGGTCGATATGGCGCACCGTGCACGGTATACCAACGTGATGTCGCACCGTTCGGGCGAAACCGAGGACGCAACCATTGCCGATCTGGCGGTCGCGACCAACTGTGGTCAGATCAAAACCGGCTCGCTAGCGCGGTCGGACCGGTTGGCCAAGTACAACCAGCTGATCCGCATCGAGGAATCGCTGGGTGAAGTTGCGGAATACGCGGGCGCGTCGATCCTTCGCAACTGACGCCATTAATGCTAAGCTGATCCTCTGTTTTTGTTCGAGGATCGTGTTTTGCTTAAAGTAATCGAAGCCGAAACGCCGGACCACTTTGATGAGGTTCGGCGTTTGTGTTGGGAATACCGCGATTTCCTGCTGACGCTGGACGCAAAGTCTGTGCGCGTTGTGAAGACCTATTACCCTCGCGACGTATATGCCCGGCTGATGGATGAGATCCACGTTGAGCACGCCACACCAAACGGAGGGGTGCGGTTGGCGCTGAAAGATGGGCAGGCTGTCGGGTGCGGAATGTTCCGGACAATCGGGCCGGGCATTGCCGAAATCAAACGGGTATTTGTCTGCGAAGCCGCGCGCGGGACCGGTGCGGGATATGCGGTCATGACGTCCCTGATAGAACAGTGCCGTAAACAGGGGTTTGACTGTATTCGCATGGATACGGGCAAGCCATTGGAATCGGCAAAGCGTCTGTATCTGTCGATGGGCTTTCAACTGCGCGACGCATATTCCGAGATACCGGAGATCGCGAAAGACACATTATTGTTTTTTGAGATGCCTTTGTTCGGTGCCCAGGCGGAAAATTCGCAAATCGAGTGATTTTTTTTCAAAGTCTTACGTGTTGTTATCGCTTGTAAAAATCAAATTTGTTAGAAATACACCTACATAAATTCAGTTTTGTGTGAACTTTTACCTGTTTGTCTGACCCCGGTGTCTCGTAATGTGCCTGCATTACAGAAAGGGAAACGACATGACTGGTTCGAAAATCCTTCTCGTAGCTTCAGTGATCAGCACTGTATTTTTGGCAGCCTGTGCGGGGCCTGGCACTTATCCGATCACCGGGGAGGCGGTGTCCGCAAGTGACCCGGTTTTGGCAATGGAATCGCCGACCTACATGTATCGCGGTGAAGCCCGGTAGGGCCTTCACGGGGGGACGGGCGGCGACGCCCGTAAGTATCTTATCGTTTTAGAGCTGTCGGCTCATCAAGACATAGCGATCGCGCGGTTTGAAGCCGGTGCGCAAGTACAGCTTATGCGCGGCCTCGTTCGTGCGATCGACTTCTAGGTGAAGGGCGGTCAGGCCAGCCTCGGCCAGGGCTTTGGGCAGGTCAAGCAGCACTTCGGTGGCGATGCCACGGCCGCGCACGGCCGGGCGGATGTAGATTTCGTCTATGAAACCGTCCATGCCGCCGAACTCGACCGACCAGCCGAACGTCAGGATGGCATAGCCCAGCGGCGCGCGTCCTGGACCGATCAGGTAGACGCAACCGTGGGGAATACCCTCTAGCAAGGGGGTCAGCGCATTGCGGGTCTGGTCCATGTCCTGCGCGATCCCGGCTTCGGTGTGGAACGCGGTCACCAGGCCCATCAGGCGGTCCAGATCTTCGGGGCGCGCAAGGCGAAGTGCGGCGCTCATAGCCGGGCCAGCCGTTCGGTCAGCAGGGCAAAGAAACCGTCAGCGTCGATTTCCCCAATGAACATCGCATTGGGCGGATGGTCTGTCACGCGCCACCAATCAGCGACGGTCATACCCATCGTCAGTTCGGACTTCGTTTCGATCTGAACATTGATGTGTCGGCCAGAAAACAGTTCGGGCCGGATCAGATAGGCGGTCACGCACGGGTCGTGCAGCGGCGCGCCTTCCGAGCCGTATTTCTCTATATCGAAACGTTCGAAGAAATCCGTCATCTCGGCCACGGCATGCCCGACCTTACTGTCGAGCGCGCGGAAGGCGTCATTGCGATGTTTCGTGACCAGCGCATCGTGGGTCACGTCTAGCGGCATAACGACGACATGAACGCCGGATTTGAACACGATATCAGCAGCTTCGGGATCGACATAGATGTTGAATTCCGCCGCTGGGGTGATGTTGCCAACCTCAAAATACGCACCGCCCATCAGAGCGATTTCCTGGACCCGGTCGACAATATCTGGCGCTTTTTGAAAGGCGGATGCGATGTTGGTCAGCGGGCCGAGCGGGCAAAGTGTGACGGTTCCCGGCTCATGTGCGCGCAGGGTGTCGATGATGAAGTCGACCGCGTGCCCGTCAGCCAGCGGCATTTCCGGATCAGGCAGGACGGGACCGTCGAGGCCGGTCTTGCCGTGCACATGTTCCGCTGTGACCAGAGGGCGGTTTAGCGGGCGGTCACACCCGGCATAAACAGGGATATGCGTGTGGCCGGCCAGTTCACAGACGATCCGCGCATTCTTGGCCGTCAGTTCCAGCGGCACATTCCCCGCAACGGCGGTAATGCCCAGAACATCAATCTCTTCCGGGCTTGCCAATGCCAGCAAGATGGCGACTGCGTCGTCCTGCCCGGGATCGGTGTCGATGATGATCTTGCGCGGTGCCATGCTTTGCCTCCGGGGTATTGAAGCGCGGACACTCGCAAGTGTCACCACGCTTGTCCAGCGGTTTCAGACCTCGGTCGTCGCACCTACCGGCGGGAGTTTGCCATTGGCGCGGTGCTCTTCAATTTTGACCTCGTCCCACAGCGCATCCATTTCTTCGAGATCGCTTTGAGATGGTATTTTACCGCGCGCAGCCAGTCGCGCCTCG
This sequence comes from Ruegeria sp. Alg231-54, assembly GCF_900143525.1. Classification (GTDB taxonomy): domain Bacteria; phylum Pseudomonadota; class Alphaproteobacteria; order Rhodobacterales; family Rhodobacteraceae; genus Ruegeria. Next base: position 65,635 of record NZ_FREZ01000001.1, read on the forward strand.
ACCTGCTCGAACCGGCGGGTAAACTTGGCATTGGTGCGGCGCAGGGCGGCCTCAGGCTCGATGCCTAGATGACGGCCCAGATTGACCATCACGAACAGAAGATCGCCGAATTCATCCTCCAGCGCGTCTGCGTCCTTAGCCTTGCGCGCTTCCTCCAGCTCTGCAGCCTCTTCCGTGATCTTGGCCAACACATGACTGGCATCGGGCCAGTCAAACCCTACGCGGGCCGCGCGTTTTTGCAGTTTGTGCGCGCGCAACAGGGCAGGCAGGTTGGCCGCGACACCGTCCAGCGCCCCTTTCTGTTCCTTGCCGGCGCGCTCAGCCGCCTTGATGGTTTCCCAATCCACGGTCTGCTGGTCCGCTGATTTATCGCGGGATTCATCGCCAAATACATGCGGGTGACGGTCGACCATCTTGTCCGACATGGTCCGCACCACGTCCTGAAAGGTGAAATGCCCGGCTTCTTCGGCCATTTGTGCGTGAAAAACCGACTGGAACAGCAGGTCGCCCAGCTCGCCTTTCAGCTCATCATAGGCTTCGCGCTCGATGGCATCGGCGACCTCATAGGCCTCTTCGATCGTGTAGGGGGCGATGGAGGCAAAATCCTGTTCGATATCCCACGGGCAGCCTGTTTGCGGGTCACGCAGACGGCGCATGATTTCCAACAGGCGCTCGATACCTGCATCGCTGTCGTGGATCAGAGGATTTTCGGCCATTGCGAACCCTTTCGTTCCGGTGTCAGATGCATCCATTCCGCAGTCCCGATCAGGAGTCCACCCCAGATGCCCGTCGTCAACCGAATTGCCGATTACTCAGCCGAAATGGCCGCATGGCGCAAACACTTGCATTCGATCCCCGAGTTGGAGTTCGAATGCCATGAAACTGCAGCGTTCGTAGCGGACCGTCTGCGCGAATTCGGAGTGGACGAGCTGCACGAAGGTATTGCCAAGACCGGGATCGTCGCGATCATCAACGGGCGGGGTGAGGGGCCTACGATTGGTCTGCGGGCCGATATGGACGCGCTGCCGATCCCTGAGGAAACGGGCGTCGACTACGCCTCGACCAATCCGGGCAAGATGCACGCCTGCGGTCATGACGGGCACACCACGATGCTGCTTGGCGCGGCGCGCTATCTGGCCGAGACACGGAATTTTCGCGGCCGTGTCGCGCTGATCTTTCAGCCAGCCGAAGAAGAGGGCGGCGGTGCGGGCGTGATGGTCGAAGAAGGCATCATGGACCGGTTCGACATCTCTCAGGTTTACGCTCTGCACAATGCGCCAAATCTGCCCGTTGGCGCGTTTCACACCACTCCGGGGCCGATCATGGCGGCGGTGGATACGTTCGAGGTTCATATTCAGGGCGTTGGTGGTCACGGTGCCATGCCGCATGAAGCCCGCGATCCTGTGATGGCGGCGTGCGGGATTGCGCAGGCCATTCAGACTATCGTCAGTCGTAACAATTATGCGCTGGACGACCTGGTCGTCTCGGTCACGCAAATTCACACCGGGACAGTGAACAACGTGATCCCCGATACGGCTTTCATCAACGGTACAGTCCGGACCTTTGACCCAAACGTTCAGCAGATGGTGATCGAGCGGATGGAGCAAATTGTGCAGGGGCAGGCGACCTCGTACGGGGTCGAGGCGCGGCTGGATTATGAAAAGAACTATCCGGCCACGATCAACGATGGCGAAAAGGCCGGATTTGCCGCCGAGGTGGCCCGCGATGTGTCGGGGGCCGAGCGTGTGGTGGGCAACATGGGCCGCGAGATGGGGGCCGAGGATTTTTCGTACATGCTGCAATCGCGCCCCGGGGCATATCTGTTTCTGGGGCAGGGCGAGAGCGCCGGGCTGCACCATCCGAAATACAATTTCAACGACGAGATCGCGCCGGTTGGCGCTTCGTTCTTTGCACGGATCGTCGAAAAGGCGCAGCCGCTGGGCTGACGGGGGGAAGACATGGCACTGGAAGACGCAAAGAACCAGGTGGACGAAGCTTTCACCAATCCTGATCTCAAGGGGTTGTCCTATGAGAACACCTTTGGCGGCGCGACATCGTTCCTGCGCCGTCTCTACACCAAGGACCTGAAGGGCGTCGATATTGCCGTCACAGGGGTGCCTTTCGATCAGGCCGTGACCAACCGTCCGGGCACCCGACTTGGCCCCCGCGCGATCCGTGAAGCCAGCGCGCTGCAATCGCCGGATGCGCCCTATGGCTGGCCGTTCGATGCACTCAGCGAGCTGGCAATCGTGGATTACGGCGATATGGCTTATGATTATGCCAATATTCCCGCCTTTCCCGACACGTTGACCGACCACATCCGCACCATTCTGGCCGCTGATGTGTCTTCGGTCACGTTAGGCGGGGACCACTATATCAGCTTCCCGATCCTCAAGGCATATGCCGAGAAATACGGGCCGATGTCTCTGCTGCAATTCGATGCGCATACCGACACTTGGGCCGATGACGACATGTCCCGCGTGGATCACGGGACGATGTTCTACAAGGCGGTGAAATCCGGCATCGTGGACCCGAAACGCTCTGTTCAGGTTGGTATCCGCACGACCAACGAGGACACTCTGGGCGTCAACATCATCGACGCGCGAGAAGTCTACGAATCTGGCCCTGCTGCAGTGGCGCAAAAGGTCAAAGGTATTTTGGGCGACAGCCCTGTCTACCTGAGTTTTGACATCGACGGTCTGGATCCGGCCTTTGCCCCCGGCACCGGGACGCCCGTTTGGGGTGGTCTGAGTTCCATTCAGGCGCAGATCATCCTGCGCGATATCGCCGGGATCAATATCAAAGGAGGCGACGTGGTCGAGGTCTCACCGCCCTATGACACCTCTGGCGCGACGGCCATTGCTGGTGCGCATGTTGCTACTCAGATCATTTGCCTGCTGGGGTGGAACAAGCTGGTGCAGGATTAACCTTTGGTTAGCCAACTTTCCGGTATCTGGTCACCCAAAAGCCGGATGGGAGTAATACGGGCATGACAGACTTTAACCAACCGATCAGCGGCAATGATCTGGCGCGGTTTTCCGGGCCGAACACGTTCATGCGGTTGCCGCAGGCTGACTCGCTGGCCGGTCTGGATGTGGCCGTGCTGGGCATCCCGATGGATATCGGCACCTCGTGGCGGTCCGGCACGCGGTTTGGGCCAAAACAGATCCGCAGCGAAAGCGCGATGATCCGGCCCTATAATATGGCCAATTCGGCCGCTCCGTTCGACAGCCTGCAGATCGCGGATATCGGGGATCTGGCGATCAATACGTTCTCGCTGCCCGACAGCCTGAAGATCATCAAGGAAAGCTACGATTCAATTCTGGATCAGGCGGTGATCCCGGTTGCGATGGGCGGCGACCATTCGATCACGCTGCCGATTTTGCGCGCTATTGCGGCCAAGCATGGTCCGGTCGCGCTGGTGCATGTGGATGCCCATGCCGACGTGAATGAAGAGATGTTCGGCGAACGTGAAACGCACGGTACTGTCTTTCGCCGCGCCTATGAAGAAAAGCTGATCGTCCCGGACAAGATCTTTCAGGTCGGCATTCGCGGTTCGGGTTACGCGGCCAGCGACTTTACTGAGGCGCAGGACTGGGGCTTTCGCCAATTCCCGGCGTGGGAGCTGTGGCAGCAGAACCTGACTGAGATCGGCTCGCAAATCCGGAAAACGATCGGGGACCACCCGGTCTATATCACCTATGACATCGACAGTCTGGACCCTGCATATGCCCCCGGCACCGGCACCCCGGAAATCGGAGGGCTGACCACGCCGCAAGCGCTGCAACTGATTCATGCGTTGTCGGGTGTGAAAGTGGTCGGATGCGATCTGGTCGAGGTGTCGCCGCCATACGATCCGTCAGGCAACACGGCACTAACCGCAGCAAACCTGTTGTTTGAACTGCTGTGCATATTGCCGGGCGTGACGTCACGGTAAAAGAGTTCGCACCTTGTCTGCCAAAGCGATCCGAATATGGTCGGCGAAAGGGCTGGTCCGGGGATGAAAAAAATGGCGCTGTGGCTGATTGTTGTTCTGGTAATTTTGCTTGGAGCATACATTCGTTTTGCACCATCAGACCCGGCAAAATGGCATGTGGCACCGATAGGTGATCAGGACCGTGATCTTGATGGAGGTGTCGTCCGTGTGGTCGAAACGGGGCCGGATGGCCTGCTGCGGCTGGATGCGTTCGCACGCGTTTCAGACCGAACTTCAGTTCTGGCCGGGTCTGTTGATGAAGGGATGATTACCTACATCACGCGTACGAAAGTGATCGGCTTTCCGGACTACACGACAGTGCAACAGGACGGAGACACGCTTCGCATCTATGCTCGTCTCAGGTTTGGCCGGTCAGATTTTGGGGTAAACCGCGCTCGTGTTGATGAGTGGCTTGCTCTGTTGCAGCCCTGAGGACAAGCACCCCTCCTGAACCTCGCGCCACATCGGTACGTTCAGAGACATCTGGCATTGCGCCATGAACATGCGGCCGTCGACCTGCAGGCAGATCATTTCGCCCAGTTCGACGCGGCTGCCTGATTTGTCGGTGCAATAGCAGTCCTGAACCTTGCCTCCGGGGCCGACCACATCGGCCAGGGCGGGTGTCGCGAACAGCATTAAAACCAGTATCAACCGTTTCATGGGCAATAACCTAGCACACGGACGGGCCTTGACCAAAGCCCCGGATTGATAGACACCGCCGGGATGATCCCCGAAGAACGACTTGAACAGATAACCCAGCGATTCCAGTACCTCGAAGCGGCCATGGCAGATGGTGCCTCGGGTGGTGATATTGCGGCCTTGGCCAAAGAATACTCCGACCTCAAGCCGGTTGTGGATCAGATCATGGCGTGGCGTCAGCTGGTCGCCGATCTTGCCGAGGCCGAGGCGATGCTGGCCGACCCGGACATGAAAGAACTGGCGGAAGAAGAAATTCCGGCGTTGAAGACCCGCATCCCCGAATCCGAACACGCCTTGCAGCTTGCGTTGTTGCCCCGTGATGCGGCGGATGCACGTCCGGCGATGCTGGAAATCCGCCCCGGAACTGGCGGGGATGAGGCCGCGCTGTTCGCCGGGGACCTTTTGCGCATGTACCAGCGCTATGCCGAAGCGCGGGGATGGAAATTTGAGATCATCGAAGAACAGGCCTCGGACTTGGGCGGGATTAAAGAGGTCGTGGCGCATATCAAGGGCGAAAACGTGTTTGCCCGGATGAAGTACGAATCCGGCGTCCACCGGGTGCAGCGCGTGCCGGAAACCGAAAGCGGCGGACGCATTCATACTTCGGCTGCGACGGTCGCGGTTTTGCCCGAGGCCGAGGATGTGGACATCCAGATCGACGCCAATGATATTCGCATCGACACAATGCGCAGCTCGGGCGCTGGGGGGCAGCACGTGAACACAACCGACTCGGCGGTTCGGATTACCCACCTGCCGACGGGGATCGTTGTAACAAGCTCGGAGAAATCGCAGCACCGCAATCGCGAGATTGCGATGCAGGTGCTGAAAACCCGGCTGTATGATCAGGAACGTCAGCGGATCGACAGTGAACGGTCTGCGGACCGGGCCAGTCAAGTGGGGTCGGGAGATCGGTCCGAGCGGATCAGAACCTACAATTTCCCGCAGGGGCGCATGACCGATCACCGCATCAATCTGACGCTATATAAGCTGGATCAGGTGATGCAAGGCGATCTGGATGAGGTGATCGACGCGTTGACAGCTGACGATCAGGCGCGGCTGCTGGCCGATATGGCGCAATGATCGCCGCGCTGACAGCAGCACAGGCGATGGTCGCCGCCACAGCGCGATTGCGGGCGGCTGGCGTGGCTGACCCGGCACGGGATGCGCGTGTTCTGCTGGCCCATGCAGCGCGGATCGAAGCCAGCCGGGTCACTCTGATTGCGCCCGAAGAGCTGTCACCAGAGATTGCAGAGCGTTATGATCAGCTGATCTCGTTGCGTGCGGTGCGTGTACCGGTGTCTCATCTGTTGGGTGAGCGCGAGTTTTATGGCCGACGCTTCCGCGTCAGCCGCGATGTGTTGGACCCACGTCCGGAAACCGAAGCGCTGATCGAAGCCGCGCTCAGCGAACCGTTCGATCATGTACTGGATCTGGGTGTCGGCTCAGGCTGTATCCTGATCACGTTGCTGGCTGAACGGGCCAGTGCCTCGGGCGTGGGTGCGGACCTGAGCGAGGCCGCCTGTCTGCAGGCCAGCGCAAATGCGGTGCAACATCAGGTACAGGGTCGGGTGGAAATCCTGCAATCTGACTGGTTTCAGAATATTGACGGCCAGTTTGATCTGATCGTTTCGAACCCGCCCTACATTTCACTGCAAGAAATGGCCGACCTTTCACCAGAAGTACGCGTGCATGAACCGCGCATGGCGCTGACGGACGAAGGGGACGGGCTGGGGGCTTATCGCCGCATCGCGGCGGGTGCGCCGGACTTTCTATTGCCCGGCGGTCGTCTGCTGGTGGAAATCGGGCCAACGCAGGGGCAAAGCGTCGCGGCTTTGTTCGAGTCGGCAGGTTTGACCGCCACACGGATCGTTCCCGATCTCGACGGCCGCGATCGCGTCGTTTTTGCCAAAATGCCGCTTTAATGCGGCAACCTGAGGCCGAAATACGCCGATTAATGTAAAAAAGCTGCGAATTTTTGGACAACCCCCTTGTCTGCACGCACAGGACGTGTTTACTCAACACCAGTCGGAGGGCTGACGCTGGTTCAGCGGGCCCCGGACGCCAAGCCCAAAATAGTCGACATCGCGTCACAGCTAAGCTTTTGAGCAGTGCAGGATGCGAGATGATCGACAGCGAATGACAAGGCTGACGTAAAGTAAATGAGATCTTCCAAATCCCGCTCTCGGGTCAAGAATAACCGCAACCGTCCTTCTGGGGGCAATGTCGTAAACCGGGTTTTTGACAGCTCGGGTCCCGAAGGCAAGGTGCGCGGTACGCCCCAGCAGATTATCGACAAATATAATCAGTTGGCGCGCGACGCCCAACTGTCCAATGACCGTGTGGCCGCTGAGAACTTTCAGCAGCACGCAGAACACTATCTGCGCCTGCTGAGTGAGGCACAGCGCGAAATGGAAGCGCGACGCGAAGAGCAAGACCGCCAGAACCGCGAGCGTCAGGCTGAGCGGGATCGCGAACGCGCCGAGCGCCAGGAGCGCGAAGCTGCCGCCCGTCAGTCGGACCCGGCCGAAGCGCCGCAACCGGACGTGATGGATTTCACACCCGAGGCAGCAACCCCGGAATCCGGTTTGGTTGAGACCCCGGAGAGCAAGGATGCTGCTGCGGCGGCGGCCACCGAAGCACCGGCGAAAAAAGAAAAAGCACCGCGTCGTCCACGTACGCGCAAGCCAAAGCCCGCGCCAGAGGGGGCAGAGGACGCGCCGACAAGCAACGGTGATGCACCGGAAGCGGCTGAGTAATTTTCGCCATAGAGTTCAAAAAAGCCCCGGACTACGCTCCGGGGCTTTTTCTTTGCGCATTAGTTTTTTTGAACTTCTCGGGCCAGTGCACAGAAAGCTTCCAGCGGGACTTGTTCGGCGCGCTCTGTTGGTTGAATCCCAGCCGCGAGCAGGCGGTCCTCGATATCCGGCGCCACTCCTTTTAGCGATGCGCGCAGCATCTTGCGACGCTGGTTGAAGGCTGCGGCCACGACGCGCGACAAAACCCGGGCATCCGCCGTATAGCGCGGTTCGGGCAAGGCCGTCAGGTGCACAACAGCGCTTGAGACCTTTGGTGGCGGCGTGAAAGCCCCGGGCGGCAGGGACATCGCAATGCGCGCCTCGGCCCGCCATTGGGCAAGGATCGCAAGGCGGCCATAGGCTTTGCCCCCGGGTTGGGCAACGATGCGTTCAGCGACTTCGCGTTGGAACATCAGCGTCAGGCTTTGCCAGAACGGCGGCCATTCGGGCGGGGTTAGCCAGCGCACCAGTAATTCGGTGCCAACGTTATACGGCAGGTTCGCCGCGATGCGGATCGGCGGGGTCAGATGCGCCAGCGGATCGATTTCCAGGGCGTCGCCGTTGATGACCTCAAGACGACCCGGATAAGCAGCAGCGATGTCATTCAAGGCAGCGATGCAGCGAGTGTCTTTTTCGACCGCAACGACCTTGCGCGCACCTTCGGATAACAGGCCACGGGTCAGACCACCGGGGCCGGGTCCGATTTCCAGCACGTCGCATTCCGTCAGATCGCCCGCCTGCCGTGCGATCTTGGCCGTTAGGTTGAGGTCCAGCAGAAAGTTCTGCCCCAGCGATTTACGCGCCGAGAGTTGATGTGTCGCGATAACCTCGCGCAGAGGGGGAAGGGCGTCGATTGAACTCATGATCCGATTACCGTGGCGCGTGTCCGGGGGGGAACGCCAGTGATTTTTTGCCTCCGGCGGGGATATTTTCAGCCAGGTGAAGGATCAAGCGCTTTGTGCCATCCGTTGGGCCAGTTTCAGCGCCTCGATCAGGCTGGTAGGGTTTGCTATGCCCTGTCCGGCGATATCCAGTGCGGTGCCGTGATCGGGCGAGGTGCGAATGAAGGGCAGGCCGAGGGTCACGTTCACGCCACGGTCGAAGTCGAGTGTCTTGATCGGGATCAGTGCCTGATCGTGATACATGGCAATTGCGGCGTCATATCGGGCGCGAGCGGCGGCGTGGAACATCGTGTCCGCCGGGTGCGGGCCGGTAACCGTGCAGGTATCGCCCGGCAAATCAGAAATCAGAGGGGCGATCCAATCCAGTTCTTCATGCCCCATTTTACCGCCTTCGCCTGCATGCGGGTTGAGCCCGGCAATGGCGATGCGGGGATGGGGGATACCAAACTGTCTGCGCAGGCCTTCAGCGGTAATGGCGATGGTTTCGCGCAGCAGGTCGGGGGTGAGCTCGGACGGGACGCGCGACAGCGGAATGTGAATCGTTGCGGGCACCACGCGAAGCTGATCGCTGGCCAACATCATCACGACGCGCTTGCGCCCGGCCAGAGCGGCGAGAAATTCGGTATGGCCGGGATAGGCGAACCCGGCCCCGTCGATCAGGGCTTTTTTGTGGATCGGTGCAGTGCACAGCGCCGACGCCGCGCCGGATTGCACCAGGGAAACACCGGTTTCGATGGCGTCGATCACACTGGGCGCATTGGATGGATCCGGTTGGCCTGCTGTGTTTGTGGCGGGAAAACTCAGTCGCAGAACGGGCAGGGCATTCGCGCAGATTTCATTGGCCTGAGCCGGATCGCTGATCAGCTGCGTGGGCGTGTCTGCGGGCAGATGAGCCGCATCCCCGATATAGAAAAACGGACAGCTTGCGCGCAGTTCAGACCAGGCTTTGGCGGCGATTTCGGGGCCTATGCCAGCAGGATCGCCACAGCTTAGCGCGATGGGCGCGGTCATTGCTCGATGATCGTCGCGTCGGCGCGGAGCTGTTCGACCAGACTTTCGGCAAAGGCCTGCAGGCGCTGTTGCGTCAGGGCGTTGGCCACATCCACGCGCGTCGTGTCTTCGCCCCGGTCCAATGTGCGTGTACACAGCATCAGGAACTTCAGAGTCTGGCCGTTGTTTCCCGTCAGCGTCGTGGAAACTTCGTTCAGGTCCAGCTTGGACAGCTCAAGCGCCACGTCGCGGGGGATCTCGGACGGGCTGGCTTCGACACGTTGCAGTACCCCGGCAGGTTGATCCTTGGCGATGCCATAGAGGTCGTCGCAGTTATCAATCTGTTCGCGCAGCTGAGCAGCGCTGGCCAGAGTTTCGGCGCTGCGACCGCCGGCCATGTTGTAAATCGCGTAGTCGATCTTGGAGTAACGCGGCGTGCTGGAGCTTACTTCGCGCAATCCGCGCAACTGGAACAGCGCGATGGCATTGGGCAACGACAAAGGCTGCGTGATGTCGCCTGATTTGAGACCCAGAATCACAGGTTGCAGGGCAGGGGGCAAGTCTGTCAGGTTCAGCCATTCCAGACGCCCGCCGTCATCGCGTGTGCCAGCTGCTGAATACTGCGTGGCGGCAGAAGAAAACGCATCGAAACCTTCAACCTGAGCAATCTCTTCGGCCAGCAATTCGGCTTGGGCTAAGGTCTGCGGCGTGACCGGAATGATTATTTCCGACAACAGAACCTGAAGCCCGCCGCTCCCGGCCTGTCCTAAAGCCCGGTTGATCTCGTCGTCGCTCGGCCTGGCTTGCGACAGAAAACGCGAACTGACGTAATCGCGCCACGACAGCTGATCAGCGACGAAATCCCGTACGGTTTCGGGGGAAACGCCGGATTCGCCCAGCAATTGCAGGAATTCATCGGTCGAAAGGCGGCCACGGGCTGCGAATTCATCAATGCCCACCTGAATGTCTTCTGGTGCAACTTCGATTCCTGCGTCGCGCATGGCCTGTTTGCGCAGTCGTTCGTCGATCAGCGAGTCGCGGACTTCGTCCTCGGTGGCGCCAGGGGCACCCAGAACAGTCAGGAATTGCTGGCGCTGCTGAAGTTCGTACCAGGTGACAATGTCCTGGTTGACCTTGATCGCAGGTGAAAACAGGCTCTGAGCCTGGCTGTGACCAGTGGACAGGGCCAGCAAAGCGGCAGCCAGTGCCGGTGCAACCGGCTTTAACCAACCGGAACGGACTATTCGCGAGAAACGTGAAATCAACTGCATCTTCTCTTGTACTGTTGGCCGCCACCCTCGACGGAGTAACCTGTCAGGGCAACGGTAAACCCGAATTCTGTCGAAGGCTCAATACTTGATGATGAGGTAAATCGCCTGCTGACGGTCATGTTAACTTTTACACACTCATTCTGGTAGGTAACGCCCAGCCCATATCGGATCGGCTCGGATTCGCTGAGGTCATAGCGCGCATAGGCTTGAGTAAACCAGTTCTGGTCAACAAGGTAGCGTCCATCCATCCGGATCTCGGATATCTCGTCATTTGCATTTTCTGCCGGATCTTTTTCCTGCCACACATAGCTGCCGGTCAGGCCGACATTTGGCTTGTTCCAGCCTGCGCGCACCTCGGCCTTAGCAAAGCTGAAATCACCATTCAACAGGCCGCGACCCGCCAAAGACCAGCCATTGGCGGTTTGCAACTGACCGGCCAACAACACGTCGGAGGCGGTGCCCTGTAGGCCCGACGTCAGGTTGAAGTTTGGGTCAGCGGTCGAGCGGAAGACTTGTCCGACAGTGGCAAGCGCGCGCCAGCCATTTGCGGCATAGCGCGCCCAATTGACCCCGAACACCGCCGTCGCGCCATCTTCGCGGCGATCCGGGGCCGGAAAGCGTGACAGGGACAACAGGTTCCCCTGGTCGAATTCCTGAAAGGTGCTTTCGTCATTGGGAACGTCCTGATCTGTCACGTTCGTCCAACCGACTTGCGCGATGGGTTCAAGCACCTGCGTGGCGCCTGACTTTTCCCGACGGGTCATCGGATAACGCAGCGTGAGTGCGGCGCGGGGGGCCGCGCGGGTCACCTGGTCAGGAAACTGGCTGTCATCTCGGATGTCAAAGATATCCACCGATGTCCCGAACCGGGCATCAGCCCTGAGGCCCGATGCGAAAATCCAGCTGCGCATCCAGTCCGCATCGAACGTGGCACGCGCGACATCGCGACCAACGATATCCTGATCGCTGGTGCGTGTGTGATTGTGGGCCACAAAGCCCAAGCGAACTTCACCGCCGACAGAGGTTGGGAAGTAGCGTTTCTGAAAATACAGGTCGAAGATCCGCGATGGGATCACTTCCTCATTTTCGCTGTCTCGCAGGGATTTGTAATGGATGAAACTGGTGCGGAAGGCGGTATCGCGTTTGATCCGCTCAAGCGCGATTTCGCTGCGCAACCGGTCAAAATCGGGCAGGCCATAATCCGCGAGATAAGCGTTATCCGAAGTTGTCTTCACGTCAAACAAAAGGCGGAAGTCGTTGTTCAGGAAGAAATAACCGTTGGCAAAGAGATAGCCCCGATCCTCATTTTCTTGTAGGTCGTCGCGGGTGAAAGCGCCGTTCAGCTCAATCCGGCCGCGTTTGAATGCCTGGCGATAGCGATAGCCCAGTGTTCTTGTTTTTCCCGAGATATAGGGGGTCAGCGTCAGGTCCTTGTGGTCGCCAAGCTTAAAGAAATACGGCACCTGCACGCCGGTTCCCAGCTGCGATGTGGTGCGAATCGACGGAACAAGGAAGCCTGTCGCGCGGTCCAGTGTCGGGTCGGGCAGTCGCAGATAGGGGAAGTAGAAGACCGGGAAATCCAGTATCCGGAACTGTGCCCCTTCGAAATACAATTGGCGTTCCAACTGGTCATGCGTGACCTTGCGGGCGCGGATTTGCCACAGCGGCGGTTTACCATTGGCGCAGACATGGCAGGACGTGGCCGAGACCTTGCTGAACTGTGTGTAACGCCCCCCCGCGCGCGCAGCCTGAACCGAGGCGATCTGAACCTGCTGATCGAACACCATGCGGGCTCCGATCAGCAGACCGTTCATGATCCCGTCATCCAGTTCGGCGGAATCGGCCAGCAACGTGGTTTCGCCGCCTTGATCGATGCGGATCGGGCCTTCCAGCGACAGATTGCCGGTTTCGCGGTCATAGGTGATGCGCGTGGCCGTGACCTTGGCGTTGCCCTGAAAGGCTTCGACATTCCCTTCGGCCACCAGATTGCGCTCGGGCGTGATAAAGATCCGGTCAGCCACCAGCAGGGCAGGCTGATCCTCTTGCGTGGTACCCTGTGCAGCACCGGCAGCAGGTGGAGATTGCGCGAATGCGCCTGCTGGCATGGCCAGCGCGACCGCACCGGACAGCAACAAACTGGCAATAAGCCGCATCAACCGTCCTCCGCATGCAGCAAAAGGCCGAGGGACAGAAGAATGGCTGCAAAGGGCGGGGCCCAGGCCGCGACTAAGATAGGCAATTGACCGTTTTCCCCCAGAATTTGGGCAAAGTTGCGAATGAAGTAGATGCCAAAGCCCAGCAGGACGGCGGTCAGAACCGCGATCCCGGTGCCGCCAAATCGCACGTGGCGCATGGTGAAGGCCGCGCCGATCAGGACCATCGACATCAGGAACAAGGGGCGGGCCAGTTGGACCTGCAACCAGACCTCATATTGCTTGGTCGAAAACCCGGCTTCGCGCAGGTCGCGGATCAGTTCCGGCAGGTCATAGACCGATACGGAATCCTGATCGCCAAGCGTGTCCAGAATCCGTTGGCGTGTCAGCGATGTGGGAACCTCAAGCCGCGCGTGTTCAGTGGCGTGGGTTTCTGGATTCACACCGCCTTCCAGCGCCCAAATCTTGGCATTGGTCAGGACCCACGTACCGTTCTCCAGATCCGCCTGGTCGGCTACGATCTGCTGGGTCGGTGTGCCGTCCGGGGCGAAGGTAATGATCGTCACCTGATTAAGGGTGAACCTGTCGCCGTTAGATGTGTCCTGGGCGTGGATCACGGATTGACCATTGGCCGATCCCTGCCGCAACCAAAGACCATCTGCACTGATCGACAGCGTCGATCCGCCGTTGTTTTTGTAGGATTCGGCAAGCTGTTTGTACTCTTCCGACGTGGCGGCTGCGATGGGGTTCAACATGCCAACCGCCAGTGCGCCGATGATCAGGGCGATCACCACAGGGGCCAACAGGGCGCGGATGCCTGAACGGCCAGTGGCGCGGGTCACGACCAGTTCCGAGCTGCGGGCAAGACCGATAAACAACGCGATCGTGGACAGGATGACCAGCAGCGGCAGCATTTCGCTGATCGCGGCAGGCGTATTCAGCAACGTCAATTGCAAAAGCTGACCAAAGGACAGGTTTGCATCGTCAAAGCGGCGCACCTGTTCGATCAGGTCGATCAGAATCATCAGCGTCAGGAAAATGCTGCCGATGACCAGGAAACTTTGAATGAATCGGCGGGCGAAGTAGCGGTCGAGGATCACGAAGGAACTCCTGCCGAAAAGACGCGCAAACAGCCTTTGGTCGGGTACAGACCAGAATCACCGCTGCACGCAATTGTGCGCGACAGCCTATGCCTGCTCTGTCTTGCCAAAACCTTCTCCCCCGAGCCTGTCGGATTTTTTCCGGGACTGTAGTCCAAATGCGGGCCGGGGAAAACTGCTATCTGGTCAAGCCGCGCGGCGCGGGCTAGGTCTTGGGGAACTGATTTTGAGGAGTTCGCAATGAGCAGTCTTGTACCGATCCGTTTCCAGGACCCCGACATGGATGCGATGGCGCAGGCCGAAGGGCGCGTGGCCATAATCATCCCGTCCGACGGCAAAATGAACCCCGCCGCCCGTCGCGCCAACCGCCTGACCCGCGGGGCTGTGACTCGGCTGGTCGAAAGCGAGCGTTTCGAAAAGGTGAAAACCGGTGACGTGATCTCGATGGCGTGGCCATCCGGCATGGCAGCCGAGGCGCTGGACGTTCTGGTCCTGCCGCGCCGTCCGGAACCGGCCGAGGCCCGCAAGGCCGGTGCTGCGCTGGCCAAGCTGGCGGGCAGCAAGGACCTGCTGGTGATGTCGGGCAATCAGGTCAAAGCCGAGGATTTGGCCATGGGCATCGCGCTGCGCAGCTATGATTTTGATGCGCACAAGACTAAGGATTCTGATGAGGCCGGTTCGGTCATCATAACCCACCAGAAGGCAGATGAGATCGAGGCTGCGTTTGCACCGCTCTACGCGGTCGCCGACGGTGTCCGTATGACCCGCGATTTGACCAACGAGCCTGCGAATATCCTGACTACCACGGAATTCGCCGACCGGCTGGACGAAATGAAGGCACTTGGGCTTGAGGTCGAAGTGCTGGAAGAAGACAAACTGGCCGAGCTGGGCATGCGTACGCTGCTAAGCGTCGGGCAGGGGTCGGACAGCCCTTCGAAGGTTGTGGTGATGCAATGGAATGGCGGCGACAAAGATGACGCGCCGCTGGCATTGGTCGGTAAGGGTGTGGTGTTCGATACTGGTGGTATCTCGCTGAAACCTGCGGGCGGCATGGAAGACATGACCATGGACATGGGCGGCGCGGGTGTCGTTGCAGGCACCATGCGCGCGCTGGCTAAGCGCAAGGCTAAGGCCAACGTTGTCGGCCTGGTCGGATTGGTGGAAAACATGCCTTCGGGCAACGCCACCCGTCCCGGCGATGTGGTCAAATCCATGAAGGGTGACACGGTCGAGATCATCAACACCGATGCCGAGGGCCGTTTGGTTCTGTGCGACGTGATGTGGTACACGCAAGAGCGGTTCAAGCCTGTGGGAATGGTCGATCTGGCAACCTTGACCGGAGCGGTCATCATCGGCCTCGGGCATGAGAACGCGGGCGTATTTTCGAACAACGACACGTTCTGCAATGCCTTCATGAAGGCGGCGGGGGCCGAGGACGAAGGCGCATGGCGGATGCCGTTGGGCGAAGCCTATGACAAACAGCTGAAGTCGCGGATCGCCGATATGAAGAACGTGGGCGGGCGCCCGGCGGGTTCGATCACGGCGGCGCAGTTCCTGCAGCGGTTCGTAAAAGAAGATATGCCGTGGATTCACCTGGATATTGCCGGTGTGGCTTCGGTCTCGTCCGAGACATCCTACGCCCCGAAGGGCGCAACCGGCTGGGGCGTACGCGCGCTGAGCCGTTTCGTTCAGGACAACTTCGAGTAAGTCGATGGGAGCCGTCTATTTCTATCACCTGACCCGCCAACCGCTGGAGCATACCTTGCCGGTGTTGCTGGACAAGGCACGGCAGGCCGGGTGGAAGATTGCCGTGCGGGGCAGCGATCCCGCGCGGATGGACTGGCTGGATGAAAAGCTGT
The DNA here is from genome assembly GCF_900143525.1 of Ruegeria sp. Alg231-54. Taxonomy (GTDB): domain Bacteria; phylum Pseudomonadota; class Alphaproteobacteria; order Rhodobacterales; family Rhodobacteraceae; genus Ruegeria. The sequence continues at coordinate 81,380 of NZ_FREZ01000001.1, forward strand.
GGCAGGGGCCCGAAGAAGGGTTCCTGCCACATGGCCGCGCAGGCGGTCCGCACGATGCCGCGCAGCCGATCCTGCTGACGACCGAGGCGCAGGCTGCCAATGACCCGTCTTGTGTCATGGCGGTAGATGGCGCGGCGGTTAACCCCGATGAGATCAAGAAACTGGACCGCGTATGTATCCTGTTCGACGGCAATGACGCAGAGGCCGTTCAACACGCGCGCGGGCAGTGGAAGGCTTTGACCGGTGCGGGATGTTCCGCCCAATACTGGTCCGAAGAATCCGGGCGCTGGGAAAAGAAAGCTGAGGCTTAGGGCCCGAGCCGCTTTCCGGAAGGCGTGGTGGTGATTGCGCAAAGATGTGCGATCAGAAATGCCTCAATGACTGGATTGAAGCCCAAATTGACGGATGCGGTGCAAGGCAAAAATGACTGCTTTCAACTGTTAAGGCAAAAGTTTGAGGAACCAAATGTCCAATAGAACCCAGTCTCTCTTGCGCCAGCCGCTAATTCTGCCCTGCGGCGTAACTCTTAAAAACCGAATTGCTAAATCGGCGATGTCTGACTCGCTTGGTGACGGCAAAGGCAATCCAAGTGATGATCAAATCAAGCTCTATGAGCGTTGGGCAACTGGCGGCCTCGCCCTGTCGATCATCGGCGAAGTGCAAGGCACACCTCATTTCGCAGAGAAGCCCGGCAATTTGGTTTTGAACGATCAATCCGATTTCGCATTTCTAAGAAAACTTGCACAGGCAGGGGCAACCAACGACGCTCATTTGTGGCCGCAACTTGGACATGCAGGTGCGATGGCGGATGCTCCGATCAGCTCGCCGAAGGGTCCGAGTAGACTTGATTTGCCCGGTCTGAAATGCGACGCGCTGTCCTTGGATGAGATCCACGCGCTGCCGGCCGAATTTGCACGCACAGCAAACCTTGCCAAGCGGCTTGGGTTCGGTGGCGTTGAGTTGCATGCGGCCCATGGATTCTTGCTCAACCAGTTTCTGTCTCCGCTATTCAACAAACGCGAAGATGCCTATGGCGGTTCTTTGCAAAACCGGATGAGACTGCTGCTGGAAGTGATCAGCGCCGTGCGCAATGCCGTTGGCCCGGATTTCCCTGTGGGCATCAAGTTGAACGCGACAGATCAACTTGAAGGCGGCTTCGCTGAAGATGAATCCCTTGAGGTCATTGCGGCATTAGACAAAACAACAATTGATCTGATTGATGTCAGCGGTGGCACATATTTTCCGGGTGCTGCGTCATCATCAGATCGTGCGGGTTCCGGCGCCTATTTTCTTGATTTTGCTGCGCGTGCGCGCGCGAAAACGAACATTCCCTTTATGGTGACGGGCGGTTTCAAGACGCTTGCACAGGCCAAAAGCGCCATTGCAGAAGGCAAAGCTGATCTCGTTGGATTGGCCCGTGCACTGGTCGTTGATCCAGAATTGCCATCATTTTGGCTTTCCGATCAACGCGACGAGCCGCAATTCCCACGTTTCAAAAACCCACCGGAAGGCGGTGTGACTGCATGGTACACGATGCAAGTCACTCGGATTGCCAGAGGTGAGGACGCGCTTGAGCCAGATGATCTAGACGAAGCAATAGCGGCATACGAGGCCAGAGATGAGGTTCGACGAGAGGTTTGGAATTCTCATTTCAGCTGAATCTCACGAGCAACCTAAAGCCGACATTGGCGCAGCCGCAGTGACCGGAAGCATTGGTCCGCATAGCGGACCAAAACTATGAAATGAAAGCGCATTCGCTGGAACCGGCATGGATGCCCGTATCACAGGGGGCAGAAACGCCGTACGTTGCGTTTGGCTTAATTCCGCTTTTTGCAGAGAGGTGTGCATAAGCCCAACCCCTTGTTGCACCGGAATTGATCGCCTGCACCCTTGCTCTGACGGTTCTCTGCTTTAGGGTGCGCGGCGTTGCGAGCAGAAGGATTTTGAGATGAAAAAGAACCCATTGGGGCGCACTGGTATTGAAGTGACGAATCTGTGCCTTGGCACCATGACGTTTGGCGCGCAGACCTCTGAGGCGGATGCACATACCCAGATCGACATGGCGTTGGAGGCGGGGATCAATTTCGTTGACGCCGCTGAGATGTACCCGGTGAACCCGGTCTTGAAAGAGACCGTGGGGCGGACCGAAGAAATCCTGGGCAACTGGAACACGGCGAACCCCGCGCGGCGGGGGGAGTATGTTCTGGCGACCAAACATTCCGGTGCAGGTTTCACCCATGCCCGCGACGGGGCACCAATTTCTGCGCAAACGATTCCCGAAGCGATCGAGGGATCTCTGCGTCGGTTGCAAACGGAATGCATCGATCTGTATCAGTTTCACTGGCCCAATCGCGGCAGCTACATGTTCCGGCAGAACTGGGATTATGCCCCATCCGGTCACAACACCGACGAGGTGTTGGAGAATATGCAGGAATGCCTAACCGCGCTGCAGCAGCAGGTCGACAAGGGCAATATCCGCGCATTCGGCCTGTCGAATGAAAGCGCGTGGGGCACCGCGCAATGGCTGCGGCTGGCCGAACAGAAGGGCGCGCCACGGGTCGCTTCGGTTCAGAATGAATATTCTCTGCTGTGCCGCCACTTCGACACCGATATGGCCGAGCTAAGCGTGCACGAGGATGTCGGCCTGATGGCGTTTTCTCCGTTGGCGGCAGGGTTTCTGACCGGCAAGTATCAGGGTGGAGCGGTGCCTAAGGGTTCGCGCATGGATCTGGTTCCGACCATGGGTGGGCGTAAGTACGAGCGTGTGTTTAGTGCGGTCGATGCTTATTTGGAGATCGCGCAGCGGCATGGCCTGGATCCGGTGCATATGGCGCTGGCGTGGTGCCGGACTCGCCCGTTCACGATGTCTGCCGTATTCGGAGCGACCACGGTTGCGCAGCTGGCGCATATTCTGGCGGGCACCGAGGTGGTGTTGGCGGATGATGTTCTGGCGGATATCAGTGCCGCGCATCGCGCACATCCGATGCCGTTCTAAGGAGGCTCTGCCCCCGCCGCGCTTTGGGCGACTCCCCCGGGATATTTTTAGCCAGATGAAGCGGATCCGGTCAGTGATGTGTGGGCTGGATCCGGTCCTGACGGAGGTCTCTGGCCGACAGACCGTGAGCGGTGCGGAAGGCACGGGCAAAGCTGGATTGTGAGGCAAAGCCTGTGGCGAGTGCCACGTCCATCAGTGGCATGTCGGTGTCGGCAACAAGGCGCCGGGCTTCGGCCAGGCGCAGTTGCAGATAGTGATCCTGGGGCGTCGTGTTCAGGCGCAGGCGGAACTGCTGTTGCAGGGTACGCGGGCTGGTGCCCAAGGTGTCGGCGATGTCGGTCAGGGGAAGCGGGTCCTCAAGAGACCTTTCCATGAGCGAATTCGCCTTTGCTGTCAGAGCGGTATGGCGATGCGGTGCACCTGTGCGGCTTTGTGGCTTGGACGGGTCGGGTGCACCCTCGTATAGGAACAGGCCGGACACGCGGGCAGCAAAGCCGGCGCCGTGGCGCGCGGCGATGATGTGCAGCATCATCTCAACCGCCGGGATTGCGCCACCAGAGGTCAGCCGGTTGCCTGAGACGGTGAACCGGTCGGGGCGCACATCAACGTCGGGAAAGCGGGTCGCGAAATTGTCCAGGTCTTCCCAGTGCGTTGTGGCGGAGTGGCCGTTTAGCAGGCCGGCTTCGGCCAGCAGCCAAGGGCCGCCATCAATGCCGGCCATGGTGGCTCCGGTGCCTGCAATGCGGCGCAATCCGGCGAGCAGGCTGGGTGTGGCGTGGCGCGCCAGTTGGAAACCTGCGATGACGATCATCAGGTCGCAGCCCTGCAGCCGCGCTAGCGGTGTGCCCGGAACATTTAGGGCGCTGGTCAGCATCGCTGGTTCCGCCGTAGCCGTCACATAATCCCAGTCAAAGGCCGGGCGGTCCGCCAGACGATTGGCGGCGCGCATCGGATCGACGGCCGAGGCAAAGCTGAGCGTGTTGCATTCATCCAGAACCAGCACGGCCGTTTTCAGGGCGCGATGTTCGGGCTGCAATATGTTTTTTGCGGATTTCATCAAGTTCGATTCGCATTCTGGCAAGTTGTTTGCATAAAGCTGCGCCAGAGTCGGGGATGAACGCAAATCGGAATCCGGGGAGAAGCCTGAGGATAACTTAGGTCAAAACCGGGTATAAGTTGGGGAAAACACCATGCCATTGGAAATGAACCGCGAAGTCTTCATCACCTGCGCTGTCACCGGCTCGGGCGGAACGCAGGATCGCAGCCCGCATGTGCCGCGTTCGCCAAAGCAAATCGCCGAAAGTGCGATCGCCGCGGCCAAGGCCGGGGCGGCCATCGTACATTGCCACGTGCGCGATCCGGAAACTGGTGCACCCAGCCGCCGTCTGGATCTGTACCGCGAGGTAACGGACCGCATTCGCGAGGCCGAGGTCGACATGGTTTTGAACCTGACCGCCGGGATGGGCGGCGACATGATTTTTGGCCCGACTGAATCTCCGCTGCCGCTGAACGAAGATGGCACGGACATGATCGGCGCGGCGGCTCGGGTCGAGCATGTGGCTGAATGTCTGCCCGAAATCTGTACTCTGGACTGCGGCACCATGAACTTTGCCGAGGCTGACTATGTCATGACCAACACGCCGGGCATGCTGCAGGCGATGGGCTGGATGATGACGCATCTGGGCGTGAAGCCCGAGATCGAGGCCTTTGATACCGGTCACCTGTGGTACGCCAAGCAGTTGGTGAAGGACGGCGTTCTGGACGGCCCGGCACTGGTTCAGCTGTGCATGGGCGTGCCGTGGGGTGCGCCGGATGATCTGAACACCTTTATGGCCATGGTGAACAACGTGCCTGATGACTGGACATTCAGCGCATTCGCGCTGGGACGGAACCAGATGGCATATGCGTCGGCTTCGGTGCTGGCGGGCGGCAATGTGCGCGTTGGACTTGAGGACAACCTGTTCCTCGACAAAGGCGTTCTGGCCGAAAACTGGCAGCTGGTTGAGCGGGCGAACACCATCGTTTCGAACATGGGCGCGCGGGTGATCGGCGCGCAGGAAGTGCGTGAGAAGCTGGGGCTGGTGAAACGAGCACCGGTGGTAAAATAGTGTTCTGCGAGAGTCGGCGTGACAACGTTCCCGTTCAAGGATAGCGATTTCGGCATGATCATACTATTTTGCCTATCATTTTTTGTCGCGTCGATGCTCGCGTTGACTTCTTTCCTTCAAGCCGAGTCTCGTTGGTGGACTGGGCCTCTAGGTGCCATGATGTTGCTGGCTCTTGGTTTCGTGGTGTTCGTATTGATGCCGCAACCAAACGAAGGCAAATCTTTGTCACCTTTGGGCTTTCTCGGATTGGGTTTTCTGATTTGCTCAGCCATCATCGGGGCCGGCAGCGCCGTATCACTGGTGATGCGCAGGTTCTGGTCACCTGGTCAGGTTGCGGGAAGGGTTTTTCTGGGTGGTTGGTTGCTGACGTTCTTTTGGTTCGCGACCACAGCCTTTACCTGAATGGAAATACGATATGGCAAATACAGCAGCTATCATTGGCGGTGGCGTAATTGGCGGCGGCTGGGCCGCTAGATTTCTACTGAACGGCTGGAACGTCCGCGTGTTCGATCCGGACCCGGAGGCCGAGCGCAAGATTGGTGAGGTTCTGGATAACGCGCGCCGGTCTCTGCCGGGGTTGAGTGATGTGCTTTTGCCGTCTGAGGGGGCGCTTACCTTCCACGACGATCTGACGGACGCCGTGCAAGGCGTCACCTGGATTCAGGAAAGCGTACCTGAACGGCTGGATCTGAAGCTGAAGGTTTACAAAAGCTTGCAAGAGGCCTGCAATCCGGAGGCGATCATCGGGTCGTCAACCAGCGGGTTCAAACCGTCCGAGTTGCAGGAAGGCGCGTTGCGCCCTGAACAAATCGTGGTGACACACCCGTTTAATCCGGTTTACCTGCTGCCGCTGATCGAATTGGTACCGACCGACAAGAACCGGCCCGAAATGGTCGACCGCGCGAAGGACCTGTTGAAATCGGTGGGTTTCTTCCCTCTGCATGTCAAAAAAGAAATTGATGCGCATATTGCTGACCGGTTCCTCGAAGCTGTCTGGCGCGAGGCGCTGTGGTTGGTCAAGGACGGTATCGCCACGACTGAAGAGATCGACGAAGCGATCCGCATGGGCTTTGGAATCCGCTGGGCGCAGATGGGTCTGTTCGAGACTTATCGCGTGGCCGGTGGTGAGGCGGGGATGCGGCATTTCATGGCCCAGTTTGGTCCGGCGTTGCAATGGCCCTGGACCAAGCTGATGGATGTACCCGAGTTCACTGATGAGCTGGTCGACATGATCGCGGATCAGTCTGACGCGCAATCGGGCATGCATTCGATCCGCGAATTGGAGCGTATTCGCGACAATAACCTCGTTGGCATGATGCGAGCGCTCAAGGCGCAGAACTATGGGGCCGGTTCTGTTCTGAACCAGCATGACGCGGCGCTGAAACCGGGTGCCTTGCCGACGATGGAGCAGGTCGATCTGAGTCAGCCAATTCTGACCTTGTCGCGCGCGGTGCCATTGGACTGGACCGACTACAACGGTCACATGAACGAGGCGCGGTACCTTGAGGCCTTCGCCGCAGCAACCGACCGGTTCATGGAGATCATGGGGTGTGATGCGGATTACATCGCCTCGGGCGGCAGTTACTTCACCGCAGAAAACCATATCCGGTATATCGACGAAGTCCACGCGGGTGCAAAGATCGAAGTGCGCACGCAGATGCTGTTGGGGCAGGGCAAGAAACTGCACGTGTTCCATTCCATGTACGAAGGCCACAAGCTCTTGGCCACGGGCGAAAGCTTTCTGCTGCATGTCAGTCTGGAAACCCGTCGCCCGAGCGCACCTTCGGCAGAGATCGAAGACGCTATGGCCCGGATCGCTGAAGCTCAGGCAGGCTTGCCTTATCCTGAAGGTGCGGGTGCTGCGATCCGCAAACCGGCATGAGTGGGCGCGTTCTGATAACGGCTGGCGCCTCGGGCGTTGGCCGCGCTATGGCCGAAGCCTTTGACGCAGCTGGTGAGCAGGTCTGGGTGGCTGACGTCAACCCGAAGGCGCTGTCAGATTGTCCGGCCCATTGGCGGCGGTCCGAGGCGAACGTCGCGGACGAGAATGCCGTGGCCACCTTGTTCCAAGACATCGAGGCGAAATGGGGTGGTTTGGACACCCTGTGCGCAAACGCAGGAATCGCGGGACCAACCGCTTCGGTTGAAGACGTTGCATTGGACGATTGGCGCATGTGCCTTGCAGTAAATCTGGAGGGTGCCTTTCTGTGCGCCAAACACGCGGCGCCGATCCTGAAACGTCAGGGCAGTGGCGCCGTGGTCATTACATCTTCGACGGCTGGCCAATACGGGTACCCAAATCGCGCGCCTTATGCTGCGGCGAAGTGGGGGATGATCGGTCTGGCCAAGACCCTGGCGATGGAGCTTGGCGCGCATGGCGTGCGGTGCAATGTCATCTGCCCGGGGTCGGTAGAAGGCCCACGGATGGAAGGAGTGCTGCAGCGCGAGGCCGATGCCAAGGGCATGACGCGGGATCAGGTCTATGAGGGATACGCATCGGGCACCTCAATGGGCCGATTTGTCGAAGGTCACGACATTGCCAATATGGCTGTATTCCTTGCATCGGATGCAGCCCGATTGGTGTCGGGGCAGGTGATTGCCGTCGACGGGCATACGGTCAACCCCGACCCAAAGGTTTAACCCTGATTGGGGCCGCGAATCTGGCGGATGCTCTGGCGAACCGCCTGCCAGTCGCGGGCTTGTTGCATGTTCCCGGCGTCTTTGCATTCGCGCATCTTCTGCGCAGCTTCCGCCTCGGCCTGATCTCCGTGGGCGGAATAAAGGGCCCGTGCGTATTGAGCAGTTTTTAATGCGTCCATTCCTATGGTCCTCCGTCTGTGATCGGATCGCTCGAAAGTTCTCGCCAAGTGACGATATCACACCTTGGTCGCTTACGCATCTATGAGGCCATTATCAGGCGGAAATCGTTGATCGCAGCTGCCTGAGATGATCGGGGAAGTCCCGCGCCGTCACATCCGCTTCTCGCACCAACGTATCGAAATGACGGGAAAAAACTTCGATTCTGTCGCGGTCCCGAAAGGCCATATAGTGACTGCCCGCGTAGAACACACACAGCAGCGGGCCAAAAATCGTGACCGGCGCAGAGTAGAGGCGTTTGGCATCAAACAGATAGATGCGCATGCGGGGATAAAGCTGGTCGCTCAGCTCTAACAGGTGGTCGATCTGATCCATCCTGATTTTCGGGCACAGGCCTTCGTAGTATCCGGTCGCGCGGGCAAAGCTGTCGATCTCATACAGTGGCATGGCGATTTCATAGTCTGATTGCGCGCTGCGCATCCACGTCAGCCGGTCTTCTGATGCGCCGATGGCCTGATCCGCTGTTCGCCCCAGATGCGGGGCGTATTCCCACTCTAGCACGGCGCGGGTTTTCAGCATGTCGGGCAGGGTGGCGGGTACATAGCGAACCTTATAGCCAGCCGCCTCTTTGTGCCATTCGAAAATGCGTTCATCGACCAGCGCGCGTGGCGCTTTGGTCATACTCAGAGAAAGCGCCAGAAGCTCTGCAGCGCTTTCGGGCCGATCCGATAAGCTCAGCAGCCAGTCAGCCGAAACACCTAGCGCTGTGGCGCAGCTGCCAACGACATGCGCGTTCGGCAGGCGCGCACCTTCGCCAGTCAAAAGTTGGGATACGGTCGATCGGTTGACACCGATATCCCGGGCAAGCGCGCTTTGGCTGATGTCACGTTCTTCCATCGCGCGGGCAAGGCGTTGGCGAAACTGCGCAGCGCGATCTCGTTTGTCTAATTTATCCGTCATATGGTGATTTATATCATAAGTGATGAGTTTTGTTAATCATATTCAGAATTTTCAACTCGGCCAAGATCCGTAATTCTTAAAACATAACAATAATATGGGTGACGGAATGGAAACGCGACGAAGATCGGTCGTGAAGGCTGTGGTGTGGAATGCGATGGGCCTGGTCATGATGACGCTGGTGGGTCTGATCGCGACAGGTTCTGCAGCAGTTGGTGGGACGTTGGCGATTGTGAACACGGGCATCGGCCTGACGATGTACGTGATCTATGAGCGTGTCTGGGCAGGCATCACATGGGGCCGAAATGTCTGAGCGGCCAGGTTCCGAGTGGGGCACCTTTGCCCTGATCATTGCGTGTTATGCGGCGTGGCTGGGGGTGATCTTTACACTTCCCGTCTGGCTGGCCATCCCTGCCATGGGCCTGGTCGCGGCGCTGCACTCGTCGCTGACGCACGAGGCGCTGCACGGGCACCCGTTCCGCACGCGTTGGCTGAACGAGGCGCTGATGGCGCTGCCTCTGACCTTGTTCATTCCGTACAACCGGTTCCGCGACCTACATCTGGCGCACCACAGAGATTCGACCCTGACCGACCCCTATGACGACCCCGAGTCGAACTATCTGGACCCGAAGGTTTGGAATACGCTCAAAAGCTGGCAAAAGCGGCTCCTGAGGGCGAACAACACACTGCTCGGGCGAATGGTGTTGGGCCCGACGATTGGTCAGTATATCTTCTTTCGGGATGAGTTGCGCGGCGCCAAACGCGGAGATAGAGCCGTACTGTTGGCATGGGGACTGCACCTGATTGGAGTGGCCGCGGTTTTGTGGGTGGTTGCTCGGTCTCCAATGCCGCTTTGGGCCTTTGTTCTGTCTGCCTACATTGGTTTGGGCCTAGTCAAGATCCGGACGTTTCTTGAACACCGGGCGCACGAAAACTCCAGCGCCCGAACGGTCATTGTCGAAGATCGTGGATTGTTGGCTTTTTTGTTTCTGAACAACAATCTGCACGTCGTTCATCACATGAATCCCGGTGCTCCGTGGTACCGATTGCCTGCGCTTTATCGTGCCGGAAAAGACCGCTATCTGGCCAGCAACCACGCTTATGTCTACCGGTCTTACGGGCAGATTTTCCGGTCCTATTTCTGGCGTACCAAGGACCCGGTCGAGCATCCGTTCTGGCCAAAGGGTTGATTTGACGACACAAGGGAATCCATGAGTTTGTGGATTCCCATCACCATCGCCGCCGCGGCATTTCAGACCGTGCGGTTCATGCTGCAAAAGTCGCTGAGCACCGTGAAACTTTCGGCAGCCGGCGCGACTTTTGCGCGGTTCGCCTATTCCATGCCACTGGCCGTTCTAGGCCTGATCATGGCGATGCAGTTGACTGGTTTCAGCCTGCCGACCCTGACGGGGCGGTTCTGGTTGTTTGCAGTGATCGGCGGGACAACGCAGATATTGGCGACCATCTGCGTGGTGGCCCTGTTCAAACAACGCAATTTTGCCGTCGGTATTACATTCAAGAAGACCGAAGTTATCCAAACCGCCATCGTCGGATTTCTGGTCTTGGGCGATCAGGTGTCCTCGGGTGCGTTGTTTGCGATTGTTCTGGGACTGGTGGCTGTCTTGCTGTTGTCGAAAAGCCCTGGTGGGGAAGGGGCTTGGTGGGCACACCTCACCAACCGTGCATCGCGCCTTGGGCTGGGTTCGGGCGTGCTGTTTGCTTTCTCATCCGTCAGCTATCGCGGTGCCTCGTTGGAGCTGGGGGATTTGGACGCCTGGTTCCGGGCGCTGGTCACCTTGGCCGTGGTGGTTTCGTTCCAATTCCTTAGCATGGGGCTATGGCTGCTATGGCGCGACCGGGCTGAGCTGCGCGCAGTTTGGGACACACGCCGAACCGGTGTTTTTGTCGGGCTCACCAGTCTATGTGGATCGTTCTGCTGGTTTTTTGCCTTCACGCTGCAAAACGCGGCCTATGTCAAAGCATTGGGGCAGGTCGAGCTGATCTTCAGCCTGTTTGCTTCGATCTTGTTTTTCCGCGAAAGAATCACCCGGCGCGAGATCGCCGGGATGACGTTGCTTGGTGCCTCGATACTGGCACTGGTGCTTACGATTTAGCCTGCGCGGCGTTCGTCAAAGCTGAGGGCGATGAAGCTGGGCAGGTGATCGCCCATGCCGACAACTGCAGGGCCCCTGTCGTCTCTGCGGCCGCGACCTTTGGCCTCTTTGTCCTTACGGGGCTCTCTATCCTTGCGCGGTTCTCTATCCTTGCGAGGCTCTCTTTCCGTGCGGGGCTCGCTTTTGCGCCGATCGGACTTTTTGGTGTCCGCCGCTTTGGGCTGATTCTCGGTTTTTGGGGAATCGGCTTTGGAGTCATCCGCCTCAATCGGGTTGTTCAGACGGGGAATTTCTTTCTGAATCAACTTCTCCACCGCCGCCAGCGCCTTTTCATCGCGGGAAGAGCAGATCGTGATCGCCTTGCCCTCACGCCCGGCGCGACCGGTGCGGCCAATGCGGTGGACGTAATCCTCGGGGTGGCCGGGGACGTCGAAATTGATCACATGGCTGACGGATGGCACATCCAATCCGCGCGCGGCCACGTCCGAGGCCACGAGTAGGCGCAAAGACCCATCCCGGAAGCCGTCGAGTGTTTTCGTGCGCTGGGATTGATCCAGATCGCCGTGAATCGCGGCGGCGTCATAGCCGTATTTCTTGAGAGACTTGGCGCATATATCTACATCCGTCTTGCGGTTGCAGAAGATGATGGCGTTGGTGCACTTCTCGCCTTCAGCGTCGATCAGCGCCCGCAGGACATTGCGTTTCTGGCTGGCCTCACGATCCCGACGACCGCCTTTGAACATGACAACGCCCTGCTCAATAGTCTCAGAAGCGGTGGCCTGACGCGCAACCTCGACCCGCGTGGGTGCAGACAGGAAGGTGTCGGTGATCCGCTCAATCTCGGGCGCCATAGTGGCCGAAAAGAACAAGGTCTGGCGTGTGAACGGCGTCAGCGAGAAGATGCGTTCGATATCGGGGATGAACCCCATGTCCAGCATCCGGTCAGCTTCGTCGACAACCATGATCTGAACACCGGTCAAAAGAAGCTTGCCGCGTTCAAAATGGTCCAACAGGCGACCCGGCGTGGCGATCAGAACGTCAACGCCCCGATCAATCAACGCGTCCTGTTCTTTGAAGCTGACGCCGCCGATCAGCAGCGCTTTGGTCAGTTTCAGGTGTTTGGCGTAGGTGTCGAAATTCTCGGCCACCTGCGCGGCCAGTTCCCGGGTCGGGCACAGCACCAGCGAGCGCGGCATCCGTGCACGGGCGCGCCCACGGGCCAGCAAGGTGATCATCGGCAGCGTAAAGCTGGCCGTCTTGCCGGTACCGGTCTGAGCAATGCCCAGAACATCCCGACCTTCAAGGGCAGCAGGTATCGCGCCTTCCTGAATTGGCGTGGGCGTTTCGTATCCGGCTTCCTCAATGGCTTTGAGGACCTTCGGGTTCAGGTTCAGTTCGTTGAATTTTGTCATGTATGTCCGGTTCATGCGGACACTAGACCTAGCCCGCGCGTCAAAGGAATGCCGGGCCCGGATGGCCATACGCTGTCACGCGCATTTCGGCTTTGCGCGGACATAACAAAATCATGGGGCAGGGTCAAATGAAGAGCCCTTAACCTGACGTCGCTAACGCCCACTGCTGGTTTTCCGCAACAATTCAGCAGCTTCCGGGAAAGTGTTTCGCAACCTTAGCGTCCAGATCCAGCGGTCTGTGCCGGATCAACCCATATTCTTCGAGACGTGCGCGTACGCCGGGATCGGCACCGCTAATTTCGTCATAAAACGCGCGCAAGCCGTCCTGACCCTGTTCTGTCTCGATCCAGTTGAACAACTCATTCTTGTTCAGACCGCCCAGTTCGCGCGGAACGTTCGGGGACATGCCGGGTTGATAGGACCCACGCGCCATCCGGAACTGGTAATGCGCCGCCCAGTGATCCCAGTCAGGGGCGTGGCGATGACAAAGCTCCAACCCCGGAAGTTCGAATTTGCAGGGTAGAAGTTTTTTGTTTTGAAACAGGTTGTGGATGCGAAAGTTCAGCTTTTCCATGCCTGTGCGGACGAACAGCTTACCCTGAACGTGGCTGAGGAACCCGCCGAGTACAAAGCTGCCATAGTTGGGATAGACGGACTGTACCATGGCTGAGCGGTCCGGGCCGCTGGGGATATGCGCCTTGAACAGATCCTCGCCGCCTGCCATTGCCTCCATTGGCCGGACGCGGACGGCAGGGATTTCGGCGGGGACGGATTGCAACTGCTCCCGGATGGGTTTTGAAGACCAAAGGAACTCATCCACGTCGATATGGGCCAGCCAGTCCAGATCGGTGTTGCGATAGGCGAATGTGGCATGAAGTGTCTGACGAACCTGATGGCGGTCCGGGCGGTCGCGTTTGCGTTTATCCCAAAAGACATCATCACAGATTCGCGCCCTGATTTTCGGGTGTTTCCTGAGGGCCCGGTGCGCCTCACGATTAGGTTCGTCCAGGTAGATGTACAGATAATCCGCACCCAGATCGAGGTGATGGGCCGCGAAACTGAGGATGTCGCGGGTCGATCCGCGAACCATGGACACGATTCCCCAGGTCGTCATTGGCGCGCTTCCCTACGCGCCGTACGAGTCCTGCGCATTTTGGCCAGGCGCCGGAACACTGTCCCGGGATCGCGATTCAAAGCCTTGAACAGATGATCCGAATGCTCGGCCCACAACCGGCAAAACAAGGCGGGGGCGTGGTTCGGCCAGGATCGTTTCCGCAAGTTCGAAATAAGCTGCGCGTTCAGAAACGCCAGTTCAGATTTTCCGACGAATTCCTGCGCGGTGTGTCGGCGTTTGCGCGTCCAGGATGTATCGTCTTGGCCGGGTTGCGGCCGGGTCGCGCTTTCAGGAACAATCTGACGCGTCAAATGGGTCAGATCGACATCTTCTGCCGGTAGTACCTCGTCCGAGAAGTCGAAAGGCGCTCGTCGCCTTTCGAACCTGTCTTGCAGGGCGGGCAAGCCACCCGAATACGTTAGATCATCATCCATTCGTGCTTTCGGCCCGTGCCATCACGCCATCATCTCTTTCGTGGCCGTCAGGTTCAGTTCGGGGTAGTCGCGGACGACCCGGTCGATGTCCCACTGCAGGCGCGTCAGATAAACGATATCGCCGTCATGATCATGGGCGATGTGCTGCTTGTTGGCTTCGACGAACTTCTCGACTTCGGCCTTGCCGCCACTGACCCAGCGGGCCGAGGTGAATTGCGACGCCTCAAAGCGCACGGGCAGGCCGTATTCCATCTCAATCCGGCTGGCGAGTACTTCGAATTGCAACGCGCCGACGACGCCGACGATAAAGCCCGATCCGATCGAAGGTTTGAACACCTTCGCGGCACCTTCCTCGGCAAATTGCATCAGAGCCTTTTCCAGATGCTTGGCCTTCATTGGATCGCCCGGGCGCACGGTTTGCAGCAGTTCCGGCGCGAAGGACGGGATGCCGGTCACCCGGATCGCTTCGCCTTCGGTCAGCGTGTCGCCGATGCGCAATTGCCCGTGGTTGGGGATGCCGATGATATCACCGGCCCAGGCCTCTTCGGCCAGTTCGCGGTCGGACGCCAGAAACAGCACAGGGTTCGAAATCGCCATCGGCTTTTTCGATCGCACGTGGGTCAGCTTCATACCACGCTTGAAATGGCCCGATGCCATGCGAACAAAGGCGACGCGGTCGCGGTGCTTGGGGTCCATATTTGCCTGAACCTTGAAGACAAATCCGGCGACCTTCTTTTCATCCGGTGCGATTTGACGGGGTTCGGCAGACTGGATCTGCGGCTGCGGGCCATAAGCGCCGATGCCCTCCATCAGTTCTTTTACGCCGAACGAGTTGATCGCCGAGCCGAACCAGATCGGGGTCATATGCCCTTCAAGCACCGCCTGCGGGTCCATGGCGGGCAGCAGTTCGCGCGCCATCTCGACCTCTTCAAGAAACTTTTCCAACAGATGCTCGGGCACGTGTTCGGCCAGTTTCGGGTCGTCCAGCCCGTTGATTTCGATGCTTTCGGCAACTTTGTTACGGTCGGCGCGGTCCATCAGTTCCAGCCGGTCGCGCAGCATGTCGTAGCAGCCGATGAAATCGCGGCCCACACCAATTGGCCATGCCGCAGGGGTGACGTCGATGGCCAGCATTTCCTGAATTTCGTCGATGATCTCGAACGTATCGCGGCTTTCGCGGTCCATCTTGTTACAGAAGGTCAGGATCGGCAGATCACGCAGGCGACAAACCTCGAACAGTTTCTGCGTCTGGCTTTCCACGCCTTTCGCGCCGTCGATCACCATCACGGCGGCGTCCACTGCGGTCAGCGTGCGATAGGTATCCTCGGAAAAGTCTGAGTGACCGGGTGTATCCACCAGATTGAACCTGAAGGTGTCATAGTCAAATGACATCGCCGATGCGGAAACCGAGATACCGCGATCCTTCTCCATCTGCATAAAGTCCGAACGGGTCCGCCGGGCTTCGCCCTTGGCGCGCACCTGACCGGCCATCTGAATAGCGCCCCCGTACAACAGGAACTTTTCAGTCAGCGTCGTTTTGCCCGCATCCGGGTGCGAGATGATGGCGAATGTCCGGCGCCGGGCGATCTCGGGCGGCAAAACGGGTTGGTTGGTGGCGGTATCAAGCATGAACGCGCGTATATGCGGGGAATTCTGCCGAGGCAAGACAAAGGGGGTGTTCAGAATCGCCTGATAATGGCAAAAAGAACATACAGTGAACAAGTGATGGAGAGGTGTGATGAATTTAAAAGAAATCGCAAACGAACTGGTCGCTGGTTGCCGCGAGGGCCGGGCCAAAGCGAATTTGGATAAGCTCTATGCAGACAATGCCGTTTCTGTCGAAGCTGTGGATTACTCGGGTATGGGGCGCGAAGTCGCCGGGCGCGACGCAATCCGCGGCAAACACGAATGGTGGGAAGGCGCACATGATGTAACCGAAGCTTCGGTAAGTGACCCATTTGTGCATGGTGAAGACCGCTTTGCCGTAATTTTCGAAGTGAAGGGTACTGTACTGGAAAGCAATGACAGCTTTGATATGCGCGAGGTCGCCATTTACCACGTCGCGGATGGCAAGATCGTGCGCGAAGAGTTCTTTTATTGATCAATGGTCCATTGCTGGTCTTCCCTGAAAGGCTGGTGCTAGATGTGCGGCAAAGACAGGGAGGATCAGATGGATCTTGGGATAAAAGGTAAACGTGCGCTGGTTTGTGCCAGTAGCAAAGGTTTGGGTCTGGGTTGTGCCGAGGCATTGGCCGCGGCGGGTGTTGATCTGGTGATGAACGCGCGCGGGTCTGAGGCTTTGGAGGCATCGGCTGACCGCATTCGCGCTGAGCATAGCGTACAGGTTCAGACTATCGCCTGCGATGTGACTTCGGCGGAGGGGCAGGCGCAGGCAATCGAAGCCGCGCAGGGCGTTGATATCCTTGTGACAAATGCCGGAGGCCCGCCCCCGGGTTTGTGGTCGGACTGGGATCGCGATGATTTCATCAAAGCGCTGGACTCCAACATGCTGACGCCAATTGCGTTCATGAAGGCTTTGTTGCCTGGGATGATGGACAAAGGCTGGGGCCGGGTGGTGAATATCACCTCGCAATCTGTGCGCGCACCGATCCCTGCGCTGGGTCTGTCGAATGCAGCCCGCACCGGATTGACAGGCTATGTTGCCGGAACTGCGCGTCAGGTCGCACCAAAAGGTGTGACGATCAACAACTTGCTGCCGGGCATTCATGCCACTGACCGGGCGGACTCATTGGATGGTGGTGTCGCCGCGCAAAGAGGAATTTCGATGGACGAGGCGCGTGCTGAACGCGCGGCAACCATCCCGGCGCGCCGGTATGGAACGCGTGAAGAATTTGGTGCAGCCTGTGCGTTCCTGTGTTCGCAGAATGCCGGTTTCATTGTCGGGCAGAACATACTTCTGGATGGTGGCGCAACCAACCTGACGATGTGATCATGGCTCAAAACTTCTCGCTTAAAGATCAACTGTTTAATGTCGAAAAGACCCGCTATTTGGCGGGGCTTTTCACGGGCGCGGACCCGTCCTTTGACGCCGAGTCGTTTGAGGCGCAGGTCATGTCGCGTCTGCTGGATCTGGAGCTGAAAGAGAGGATGGCCTGGATCGCCGAATGTCTGCAACAGGCGGTGCCGGGCGACTTGCCTCAGATCGCACCTACGCTGCTGCGCGTCTTGCCGCCGCCATTGGATCCCGGCAAAACGGATGATGATTTTGGTGATTTCATCTTTGCGCCACTGGGTGACTGGGTTGTTGCCGTGGGGATGGATCATCCGGAGCAGTCATTGGATGTGCTTGAGGAACTGACCCAGAGGTTTTCAATGGAATGGGCCATACGGCCATTCCTCAATACCCATCAGGAACAGGTGCTGGCGCGGATGCAGGAATGGTGCGTACACGATAGTTACCACGTGCGCCGACTGGTCAGCGAAGGCACAAGACCGCGTTTGCCTTGGGGGCAGGCGGTGGGGCTGGACCTGACCGATCCGCTGCCTCTACTGGATCGGCTTCATGCCGACGGGACGCGATATGTCACCCGGTCGGTGGCCAACCACCTGAACGACATCACCAAGAAAGACCCCGATCTGGTTTTGGACCGGTTGCAGGATTGGGCCAGTAACGGGCAGCAGGATCAAGCTGAGATGGGTTGGCTGACCTCGCACACTTTGCGCGGCCTTGTGAAAGCAGGCCATCCGCGCGCCATGAAGATGCTGGGCTTTGACCCGGATGCGAAGGTTTCGGCCGATGTCACCATAAAGGGTGATGCCCGGATCGGCGGGGCGCTGGAATTCGATGTAATGCTGAGTGGTAACGGCAACCAACCTGTCTTGGTGGATTACATTGTTCATTTTCAAAGGTCTGGGGGCAGAACTTCAGCCAAAGTACACAAGCTGAAACAATCCGCGTTAGCAGATGGTGCTCTTACCCTGACCAAAAAGCACAAGCTAAAAGGTGATGCGACCACGTTCAAACTGATCCCCGGTGCGCACCGGCTTGAGATTCAGGTGAACGGCAAGCTGCGCGCGGGCGTTGATTTCGAACTGTTAGCATCATCCCTACAACCCCTCACGCTTTCGTCAGATTCTAAAGGCCCGGATTGCGCCAAGCCCCATGCTGCATTAGCTGCTATGCAGCCATCAGACAGAAGGATAACCGCGATGAAGCATGAGGCAGTGCAGAATTACTATGGCGAAGTATTGCAGGGCAGCTCGGACTTGCAGACAAACGCGTGTTGTACGCCTGATGACATGCCGGATCATGTCAAAAAGATCCTGTCAAAAATTCATGACGAAGTTCTGACGCGCTACTATGGCTGCGGTCTGATCGCACCGCACGACCTTGAGGGGATGAGCATTCTGGATCTCGGCTGTGGTGCGGGACGTGATGTTTATGCCCTGTCTGCCATGGTAGGTGAAAAGGGACGGGTTGTGGGTGTAGACATGACGCCGGAACAGCTGGACGTCGCGCGGGCGCATCGGGACTATCACGCGCAAGCCTTTGGGCATTCTGGCAGCAATGTGGAATTCCACCATGGCTATATCGAAAAGCTGGATGAGCTTGACCTGGAACCCGGATCTTTTGACATCATCGTCTCGAACTGCGTGATCAATCTGGCCACCGATAAAGAGGCTGTTTTGCGTGGTACGCATCGGTTGCTGAAAGACGGGGGCGAGATGTATTTCTCGGACGTCTACGCCGACCGCCGAGTGCCTAAAGAGATGGCCGAGGATGAGGTATTGTACGGTGAATGCCTGTCCGGCGCGTTGTATTGGAACGATTTCCTGTCGATGTCGCGCAAAGCGGGCTTTGGCGATCCGCGCCGTGTCACGCATCGTCCGCTGACTATTGAAAACGCGGTTCTGGAAGAACGCGTCGCGCCTCTTAAATTCCTGTCTGCCACCTACCGTCTCTTCAAGTTGCCCGAGTTGGAGCGAGACTGTGAGGATTATGGCCAGGCCGTGATCTACAAAGGCACCATCCCGAACGCCCCGCATCTGTTCGAACTGGATGATCACCACGCGATCGAGGTAGGCAAGGTCTTTCCTGTCTGCGGCAACACGTGGATGATGTTGAAAGATACGCGTTTCGCGCGGCATTTTGAGTTCATCGGTGATTTCTCGACCCATTACGGGATTTTCGAAGGCTGCGGTGGTGAAAGCCCTTTTGAAGCAACGGGCGAGGCCCCATCCGGCGGCTGTTGCTGATCTCTTGCACCTGAGGGGCGGGGTTGTTATCCCCGCCTAAGCCCGATGGAATTGATCGGGAAAGGCAACGGGGCCCATCGGTGACAGAAAACGCTACTCCTCCTCGGTTGGAAATCCGAAATCTGATCGCCCGGTATGAAGGGCGGGTTGTTGTGGATGACGTCTCGCTGACGGTGCGGGCGGGGCAGGTGACCTGTCTGTTGGGGCCTTCGGGCTGCGGCAAGTCGACAACCCTGCGCATGATCGCCGGGGTCGAGATGCAGGAATCCGGTGAAATCTATGTCGATGGCAAGTTGATCTGTGACACAGTGTTTCGTGTGCCGCCCGAACGGCGTGAAATAGGCTTGATGTTTCAGGACTTTGCCCTGTTTCCGCATCTCAGCGTTGCCGACAATGTAGCCTTTGGCCTGAAGGGGCATAAGGACGAAAAACGCGCCCGCGTCGAAGCGCTGCTGCGCAAGGTCGACCTGATGCGTTTCGTCGACGACTACCCGCATCATCTGTCAGGTGGCGAGCAGCAACGTGTGGCACTGGCCCGCGCATTAGCCCCGCGTCCGCGGATCATGTTGATGGATGAGCCTTTCTCGGGCCTCGACAACCGGTTGCGGGACGGCATTCGGGATGAAACGCTTGCGATCCTCAAGGAAGAGGATGCCGCCGTTGTTCTAGTGACGCATGAGCCGGAAGAAGCGATGCGCATGGCGGATGAAATCGCCCTGATGCGGCGCGGTAAAGTCGTGCAACAAGGCGCGCCCTACAACGTCTTTACCCGCCCGGCGGACAAGGCGGCGGTGGCTTTTTTTAGTGATATCAATGTTTTACCATCCAAAGTGAATGGAGCCTTGGCCGAAACGCCATTCGGGCAATTTCTGGCACCCGGCGTTCCGGACAATACAGATGTCGAGATCGTATTCCGCCCACAGCACGTGCGGCTGGACTTTGACCGTAACGGCAAGGGGCCGCTGCCAACACCGACCGACGGCGTTGCCGCGCGGGGCGTGGTCGAGCGGGCACGGTTTTTAGGCAACGAAAGCCTTGTTGAATTTCGGATGGACCATGACGGCTCGATCCTGAGGGCGACGGTGCCCAATGTCTTTGTTCCCAGCCCGGGACGGGTCATGTGGCTGACCATCCGACGTGACAGGTGTTTCGTTTTCCCGGTTTAAGCTGGAAAGCCACAGTTTAGCGCCAAGTGGTGCGCGAAAGCATCAGATTGGACGCGCGCTTTGCTTGCCGCGACGCGGGGGCGGGTCTATCAAGGGCAAAACGCCGGGTGGATGGGGCTTATGCGTATACTTCTGACCAATGATGACGGGATCAATGCCCCGGGGCTGATCGCACTTGAGGCGATTGCCGCCGATCTGGCAGGCCCGGATGGCGAGGTTTGGGTCGTAGCACCTGCGTTCGAACAATCGGGTGTCGGCCACTGCATCAGCTATACCCACCCGATGATGGTCGCCAAGCTGGGCGAACGCCGCTATGCCGCCGAAGGCTCACCCGCTGACTGTGTGTTGGCCGGGCTGCACGACGTCATGAAAGACACGCCGCCCGATCTGGTGTTGTCCGGTGTGAACCGCGGCAACAACTCGGCCGAGAACACGCTGTATTCTGGCACGGTGGGTGGGGCGATGGAAGCCGCCCTGCAGGGTATTCCTGCGATTGCCTTGTCGCAGTATTTCGGGCCGCGCAACCTGGGTCTGGATGATCCTTTTGAGGCTGCAACGCGTTACGGGGCCGACCTCGTGCGGCGAATTCTGAAAGCAACGCCTGAAGAGCAGGGCGATTACCGCCTGTTTTACAACGTGAATTTCCCGCCCGTCCCAGCGGATGAGGTTCTGGGAACGCGCGTCGCGCCGCAGGGTTTTCGCCGGGATACCAATTTCTCGGTTGAACCGCACAGTTCGCCCTCCGGTCGGCGGTTCCTGTGGATCAAGGGCGGCTATCAGCACAATCCGACAGCACCCGGAACCGATGCGGCGGTTAACCTTGGGGGCTACATCTCGGTCACACCGATGCGTGCGGACCTGACAGCCCATGACGTTCTGGGACAACTGAAGTCGGTCGAATGAGCGGACTTGATCCAGAAACAACCATGCAATTCCTTTTTGCCCTGCGGTCGCGCGGCGTAACGGATGCGCGCGTTCTGGCCGCGATGGAACAGGTCGACCGGGGCCGTTTCGTCAAAGGTCTGTTCGCCGAGCGAGCTTATGAGGATACACCGCTGCCGATTGCCTGTGGCCAGACGATCAGCCAGCCTTCGGTGGTGGGGCTGATGACACAGGCTTTGGATGTGCGCCCCCGTGACACGGTGCTGGAGGTTGGTACGGGCTCGGGCTATCAGGCGGCGGTTCTGTCCAAGCTGGCGCGCCGGGTCTATACGGTCGAACGTCATAAACGTCTGGTGCGCGAAACCGGCGAGCTATTTCGCGAATTGGGGATGACCAATGTGACGGCGATGCTGTCGGATGGGTCGTTCGGTTTGTCGGAACAAGCCCCGTTTGATCGGATTATTGTGACCGCTGCTGCCGAGGACCCGCCCGGGCCGCTCTTGGCGCAGCTCAAAATCGGCGGTATCATGGTTTTGCCGGTGGGACAGTCGGATGCGGTTCAGACCCTGATCCGGGTCAGACGCACTGAGACCGGCCTGGACTATGATGAATTGTTGCCCGTTCGGTTCGTGCCCCTGCTAGAAGGGCTTGGCAAAGACGGAGCGTAAGGAAATATTATCGCGATAAGCGCTGGAACCCCGGACAACAGGGGCAGGCGGTGAGGACAGTAAAATGAGAGCAGTTTCCAAATCAGCAGTCGCAGCAGGTGTTGCGTCTTTGACGTTCCTCGCGGGATGCGAAGGCCCCATAGATTATGACCTGCGAGGCAATGTCGGCGGGTTTTCCACGGCCGATGCGGCGCAGGCAGCCACTGCCAACCGGCCTGCACCGGATGCGCGTGGTGTAATCACCTATCCCAATTATCAAGTGGCCGTTGCGCGCCGGGGCGATACGGTCGGCGATATCGCTGCCCGGGTTGGATTACCGGCAGCGGAAGTCGCGCGTTTTAACGGATTGCAAGCTGCGGACCAGCTGCGTGATGGCGAAGTGGTCGCCTTGCCCCGTACCGTCAGCACGGCCAGCTCTGTCGATATCGCGACAATTGCAGGCACTGCGATTGACGCAGCTCCGGCGGATGGGTCGGTGCGCACATCGACGCTGGAACCGGCACAACCAACCGCCGCGCCTGCACCAGCCCCTGCGCCGGTGGGACCTGAGCCCATTCGCCACAAGGTCAAACGCGGCGAAACCGCGTATACGATCGCGCGCCTATATAACGTGCCGGTCGACGCTCTGGCCGAGTGGAACGGGCTGGGGTCTGACTTTACCGTCCGCGAAGGTCAGTTTCTGCTGATTCCCATCAAGAACCAGGCAGCACCCCGTCAGGAAGCTGCCGTTGCAACCGTTCCTGCGACCACGATCACCCAACCGGGGCAGGGCTCGCCCACGCCGACCCCGCCCAGTGCGACGCAACCGCTGCCGGATGAAGATATCAAGCCGGCAGAACCCGCGCCGGACGTGACCGCCGAAGCACCCACAACGCAAAGCAATTCGGCGCTTGGCCTGCCGGTCACAGGAACGATCATCCGCACCTATAAAAAGGGCTCGAACGAAGGAATCGACATTGCGGCCTCGCCGGGTAGCCCGGTTAACGCTGCCGCTGCGGGTACTGTTGCCGCAATCACGGCAGACGCGGATCAAGTGCCGATCATTGTGGTAAAGCACAACAGCGACTTGCTGACCGTCTACGCAAATGTCGAAAACATCACCGTGAAAAAGGGTGCTCGCGTCAAGCGCGGCCAAAAGATCGCCTCCTTGCGCGGCGGCGACAATGCCTACGTCCATTTCGAGGTGCGTAAAGGGTTCGAATCTGTCGATCCGGAACCCTATCTGCGGTGAGGGTTATGGCCCCGAGCGGGATGTGCCTTCTGCCAGAGTATTCGAGAGAAGACGAGACCTGTCAGGCGTGCGGATCATAATCGCTAAGGCTCTTGCCGGGCTCGTCTGCGAAGACCTCGGGCAGGGGCAAGATTGTTTCGATCAGGTCTATGCGAAAAACACGGAACCCCTGACGTAGCTCGCACCATGCCGTCAGGGTCCAGACGCGCCCCCAGTATTCCATGTGCAGCGGGCGTATGACCCGATCAGTCAGAACGCCGTCGATCCGACGGTAAGACAGACGGAGTTTCTGGCGGGATTTGATGGCGGCGCGGATCGGGGCCATATGCGCCAGCCCACGTGCCGCATCGGCAAAGGGATAGACTGCAAATTTCCAACTGTCAGCCTCGGCCACTACCTGCGTGGGCAACACGGCATCGATCTTGTCGGCCAGCGACGTGGCTGCGGCCTTGAGGTCGGGGTCTGCGGCTTCCGCCACGATGGCCATGCCGAGGTTCAACGCCTCAAGCTCGGCAGGGGTCAGGTTCAGCGGGGGCAGGGTGATCTGCTCGCGCACCATGTAGCCCACGCCGCGTTCGCCCTCGACCGGGACGCCCGAGGCAACCAGCGTATCCATGTCGCGATAGATGGTGCGGACCGACACCTCAAGCCGGTCCGCGATGTCCTGCGCACGGTGAAGTTTACCGTCGCGCAGGATCTGGATGATATCGAACAGCCGGTCAGAGCGGCGCATAGGATGTCCTGCGTGTCATGACGCTCCGATGGCCCAATGGATTGCATCGTGGCGCATAGTGACAGTGTCCGGCGCGATTGCGGCCATGACCGCGGGGGCGAAGTCCTGCTTGGGAAAGGCAGCGGCGGCGGATTGAGCGCAATCCATGTCTGCCCAGATGACGGTGTCGGTCCAAAGCCCGTCATCCCCTGCGCTGAGGCGCCGAAAGACAAAGCCATCTGCGTTCCGAACAAAGGATTCGGTGCCTTTCATGATGTTCACGAAATCCTCCTTTGTTACATCGGCCGCGAGTTTGAAGGTTACGGTTTCTGCGATTTGTGTCACGTCATGCTCCTGTTTTGATGGGACAGGGCCGTTCTACGTGCTCTCAACTGACATAAACCTGTCAGTTGAGAATTGCGAGTCCTCAAAAATCGCGTGATCCGTTCATTTTTGGGCACAGAACCGGGCCGACACGCTTTTGCGATGGACCGCCCGCGCGTAAACACGGTGCCAGATCACATTCCCGGCGCGCTTGCGCCGACTTCAAAGGAGAAGAGACATGCTTAACAATATCGGACTTCCCGGTCTTCTGCTGATTGCCGTTGTGGTGCTGGTGCTGTTTGGCCGCGGCAAAATCAGCTCGCTTATGGGCGAAGTGGGCAAAGGCATCACCTCGTTCAAGAAGGGCGTCAAAGAAGGTGCGGACGAGCTGGAGCAGGACGCGTCCGAGGTGGCCAAAGACGTCACGCCCGAGACAGACAAAGACAAGGTCTAAGCGCAGATGTTTGATCTGGGCTGGACCGAGCTTCTGGTCATCGGCGTTGTTGCCCTGATCGTTGTGGGGCCAAAGGATCTGCCGGTATTGTTCCGCAATGTCGGCCGCTGGGTTGGCAAGGCCCGTGGCATGGCGCGCGAGTTCAGCAGCGCCATGAACGAGGCAGCGGATCAGGCGGGCGTGAACGAGATCAAGAAGGGTCTGAATGCGGCCACCAATCCTGTGAACACCGCCATGGACGGCGTCAAAGAAGCCGCACAGGAAATGGCCAAGAGCATGGACCCGACCAAGTTCGACCCCGACAGCGAAACCGGCAAGCTGGCTGCTGAACGTGCTGAGCAGGCCAAGAAGATTCAGGCCTCGACCGCACGTGCCGCTGCCGAGCGTAAGGCCAAAGAAGCTGCGGATGCGCTAGCCAAGGCTGAAGAGGCCGAAGCCGCGCTGAATACTGAAAGCAAGACATGAGCAATACCGACGAGATCGAAGACAGCTCGGCCCCATTGATCGAGCATCTGGCAGAACTGCGCACGCGGTTGATTCACTGCGTCGTGGCGTTCCTGATCGGGATGATAATCTGTTTCACGGTCGCTACGCCGCTGTTTAACTTCCTGACGAATCCCTTGTGTCAGGTACTTGCTGATCGCGGACAGGATTGTGGACTGATCTTCATCTCACCGCAGGAAGGTTTCTTCGTCGCCATCAAGGTCTCGCTGCTGGGCGGCTTCATACTGGCGTTCCCCTATATCGGGATGCAGATGTGGCGGTTCGTGGCACCAGGCCTGTACCGGACAGAAAAGAATGCGTTCCTGCCGTTCATGCTGGCGTCGCCGTTCATGTTCCTGCTGGGGGCAAGCTTTGCGTTTTACGTGGTCACGCCACTAGCTTACGACTTTTTCCTGGGCTTCCAGCAGTTTGGAGCGGAAGGCGAGGCAGTGGTTGACGGCACCGCGACAGCGCCGCTGAGCGTGGTCTTCCAGGGCTCCGCACAGGAATACCTGAACCTGACGATCAAGTTCATCGTGGCCTTTGGGCTGTGTTTCCAGCTGCCGGTTCTATTGACCCTGATGGGCAAAGCCGGGTTGGTAACTGCCGAAGGTCTGGGGGGCGTGCGTAAATACGCTGTGGTTGCCATTCTGGTTCTGGCCGCGCTGGTGACACCGCCTGACGTGATCACGCAGGTCATCCTGTTCGTGGTCGTCTATGGGCTGTACGAGATTTCGATCTTCCTGGTCGCACGTGTTGAGAAGAAGCGCGAGGAACAACTGCGCGCCGATGGATACTATGACGACGAAGAAGAAGCGGATGAAGAGATCATTCAGGAAGAAGAAGGCAAGTAATCCTGATGATCGGTAACAATCAGGCGCGCCCGTTGGGGCGCGCCTTTTTTGTGCGCGGCTCTTGTTGCGCCCGGCGGAACATGGTTTGAAACCAGCAAAACCGACCGGAGGCGCCCATGAACGACCAAGCCCTGAACCGTATCGCTGACGCCTTGGAACGCATGGCACCGGCCCCATTGGCCGCGCCCGACTTCACAGCAGCCCCGGCTTTTGTCTGGCAAGTCGAGCCGGACCGGCTGGAGCCGGTCAAACAGGTCAACCGTGTCGATCTGGACCTGCTGGTGGGCATCAACCGCTCACGCGATACGTTGCTGGACAACACGCGCCGCTTTGCGGCCGGGTACAAGGCCAACAACGCGCTGTTGTGGGGCGCACGGGGCATGGGCAAATCCAGCCTCGTGAAAGCTGTCCACGGTACGTTGCAGGCGGAATTTCCTGACCTCAAACTGGTCGAACTCCAGCGCGAAGATATGGGCTCGGTCGCGCGCCTTCTCAACCATCTACGCGCCGCTCCGCACCGGTTCATCCTTTTCTGTGATGACTTGTCCTTCAGCCACGATGACCAGCATTACAAGTCCCTCAAGGCGGTGCTGGACGGAGGCATCGAGGGCCGCCCCGAAAACGTTGTTTTCTACGCGACGTCGAACCGCCGTCACCTGATGCCGCGGGACATGATTGAAAACGAACGCTCCAGCGCGATCAATCCGTCAGAGGCGGTCGAGGAAAAAGTCTCGCTCTCTGACCGGTTCGGCCTGTGGCTGGGCTTCCACCCCTGCGATCAGGATGAATATCTTGCGATGATCGATCGGTATTGCGCGGCTCATGGTGTGTCCGTCGACGCCGATATCCTGCGCGCCGAGGCCATCGAATGGCAAGCCACCCGGGGCGGACGCTCGGGTCGCGTGGCATGGCAGTTCTTTGTCGATCTGGCTGGGCGCAACGGCGTACATATCGCGTAGACCGCCCGCTACATCTGGCCAAAGTATCCCCACCGGAGGCATGGCCTAAAGGGCTATTCCTACAATAGCGTCAGAATTCGGGCCGCCTCATCCGCAGGGCTGGTCAACACATCGCGGTCTTCGCCGGGGTGGAACCGAGCGCGCACAGCCGTGGGCATTGGCGCGGGTTCCATGATCGACACGCGCGGACCCGTGCGTTCTGTCTCCACCGCCCAGCTGCGGGCAAGCGCCAATTGCGCGGCCTTAGTTGCTCCATAGATGCCATAGAACTTCTCACCCGCTTTGGGATCGTCAAAAAACACCGCATGGCCGCTGTCGCCCAACAGGGGCGCGATATACGGGATCAGAACCGACGTGGCTGTCGCGTTGATGTTGACCGCCTTCGTCCATTCCTTGGGGTCCACGAAATGCACAGGCGTCAGGGCCGAGGTGTGGACTGCAGTGTGCATCCACAGATCAACTTTGCCCCATCGGTCATGGATTCCCCGGCACAGGGTCGCCATGGCGTTCGGGTCCGCGATGTCCATCGGCGCAAGCGTGGCCGCGCCACCTTTGGCTTTGATCCGGTCGTCTAACTCTTCCAGCCCACCAGTGGTGCGGGCAACGGCGACGATGTGATACTCGGGTGCCAGAGCTTCGGCCAGGGCAGCACCCAAACCGCGCGAGGCCCCGGTGATGAGGGCAATTTTGGTCTGATCGGTCATAAGGGCGGTTTGAACCCATGCGCGCAGGGCGTCAAGGCAGATTAACTTCCGGGGATGACGATCCGCTTGGTCTGGCCGCTTTGTCGCAGCATGACGCCTTCGTCATCAATGGCAATCACTGTGCCCGAGGACACCCGACTACCGGGCTTGACCTCTTTGACCCGGCCTGACGACAGGCGCACCAACGCACGCATGTCAGCTTTTGGACCAAAGACTCCCAGCACAGAGACTGAGTTCTTCTTTAGCGCGCCCGTCTGTGTGGCCGCGTTTTTGACGTTGGCGTTTGACATGATTTCCGGCCTGGCCACGTTGGCCTGACCCCTTGTTTTATGAGTGGTTCGGCAAATGCGCTATCAAACGAAGGACAGGAACTAAAGAGGCGGGGATTGCGCGATAGCGCGGCTGAATAGCTGCGTCGCCGAAGTTCCTGCAATTGCGGTTTCTTCATCGAAAAGTTGTGCGCGAAAACCAACCGATCAGGCGTGGCCCATACGTGAAAAGGCCCGCATCGCAATTGCGAAACGGGCCATCACTGCAATCTGATTCGGGGGCGTATTCTTAGCCGGACGCCAGTTTGGCCGCATTCCAGGACCCGCCGGGCACCTGCATGTCCTGCTTTTTCTTGCTGACCCGGCTGCTGTTTTCGAGGCTGTCCAGATAGTCTTCGCTGACGCTGCCGGTGATGTAGTTACCGTCAAAGCACGAGCAATCGAAGGATTCGATATCCGGGTTACCTTCCTTGGCGGACCAAATCAGGTCATCGAGATCCTGATAGAAAAGGGCGTCTGCGCCCAGCTCCTGCCGGATATCCTCAATGTTCTTACCGTTTGCGATCAACTCATGTTTGGTGGGCATGTCGATTCCGTAGACGTTGGGGAATTTCACCGGTGGCGAGGCGCTGGCGATGAAGACCTTCTTGGCCCCGGCTTCGCGGCACATCTGAACGATTTTTTTGATCGTGTTGCCGCGCACGATGGAATCGTCGATCAGCAAAACGTTGTGGCCTTTGAACTCCAACGGAACAGCGTTCAGCTTGCGGCGCACGGATTTCTGCCGCTCTTCCTGACCGGGCATGATGAATGTGCGGCCTACATAGCGGTTCTTGACCAGACCCTCACGGTAAGGAATGCCCGTTGCTTTCGCGACCTCAAGCGCCACAGGGCGCGCGCTGTCCGGCACAGGAATGATGCGGTCGATCTCAAGGCCCGCAGCCTCAATCTGGCGCGCCAACGTCTGGCCCATACGCATCTGGGTTTTGTAGACCGAAACACCATCCAACAGCGAATCCGGACGGGCCAGGTAGACGTATTCAAAGATACAGGGGGTAAGTTGGCCTTCAACCGCCTGGAACGTGTGCATGTTACCGTCGAGGTCAATCAGGATGGCCTCACCCGGTTTCACATCGCGCAGCTTTTCAAATCCGTTGATACCGAAGGCGACATCCTCGGACGCAAAGGCATAGTCGTCGCCGTCCCCATCCACATCGCGCTTGGCAACCGACAGGGGGCGAATGCCGTAGGGATCGCGGAACGCCAGCATACCAACGCCGGCCACCAGACAGATCACTGAATAGGCACCCTGAACGCGTTCCATCGTCATCTTCACACCGGCAAAGATGTTGCGGATCGGTTCGGCGTTGCCATTGACCTTGATCGCGTCGGCCACTTTGTCCGCCAGAACATTCAGCATAATCTCGGAATCCGACGTGGTGCGCAGGTGGCGGCTGTATTTGGCGGTAACTTTCTCGCGCTGCTCGGCGGTGTTGGTGATGTTGCCGTTATGGACCAGATAGATGCCATAGGGCGCGTTGACGAAGAACGGCTGCGCCTCAGCCGCGCTAAGCGATCCGGCCGTAGGATAGCGCACATGCCCCATACCGACCTGTCCCAGCAGGGTCTCGGCGTCACTGGCGTTAAAGACGTCTTTGACCAACCCGTTGGCTTTCTTCTCACGGAAGAATTCGCCGGTATAGGTCACAATCCCCGAGGCATCCTGACCCCGGTGCTGCAACATCAGCAGCCCGTCATAGATTTCCGCAAAGACATCATGTGTCCTGCTTGCGATCCCTAAAATGCCACACATGTACGGGCTCCAATTTCCATGACGTGTTTATGTTGATTAGGTGTGCGGGTCGGACCGTCTGGACCGCGGCATCTGTACGCATTGTCGCCCGGTCGGTTGGCGGCGCACACACGCCAGCGTCGTAAGGGCAAGCGCGTAATAAAACAGATACAGCAAGATCGGCAGCTCCGATTCCATGTCAGTTCGCCACTCACATAATGCCTAAGCGCGCCTGTGTCATCAAAGGATCACATTCGCGATTTGACGCATGCGGATTTTGCCGAAAACAACATGAAAAGGTGGCAGGGACCGTAGGCTTGTGCTGTCATGGTCGACATAGTGAGTTTTTGACAATGACAAAGGTTCGATCGGGTAATCGCCATGTGGCAGCACAAACAAGGAAACAAAAAAGAAGAGCCGGTAAAGCGCCGGTGTCACCGATGCAGGGGCATGGGGCGGGCACCCTGTCAGATCTGTAATGGATCGGGGGAGGTTATCAAAAGCCGCGACATTCACGGGAAGCCAATTTTCAACCGTTGTGACGGCTGTTTTGGTTTGAAGATGATCAGATGCACCGTTTGTGCAGGTGAAGGGTTCGTCTGAGCCTGAAGACTTCCTAAGCAAAAAAAACCGGCTGTGGCTGCGAACCAGTACCCTTTTTTGTCGAAACGAGATCTCGAAAACTCTTGAGCTAATTGTTTTTGTTCTGGGCTCTGGCAAGCGGATATCCGGTGACACTGGTCAAGCGTCCGGAATGGGACCGGATTAGACGTGAGACCCTTCCACAGTGCGCCATCAGCGTCAGTTTTTGGCGGTTTTGTGGCATTATGATACAATTGTAGCGTTGAGACTTTCTGGTAGCTCAACGGGGAAAGTAGTTATTTTAATCTCGGATTTGTCGAAAAGGATGTGTTTCATGTCTTACGGACTTTGTAATTTTGAACTCAAAAGTGTGCGTTCAATTCTGGGCATAGCAGTCATTGCAGCAGGCTTTGGAGCCATGACGTCGACAACAGCGTTTGCGCAGGTGTTCATGACTCAGGAAGAACTTCTTGCCACAATACTTGGTGGCCAGTTGTCTGGCGTCTCTAACAATGACGGAAAGACGCCGTGGGTTCAGGCATACAGCAAGGCAACAAGCAAGAAGAACGGCAAACTCAACGGGCTTTGGGACGGTAAGGACAAATACACGGGGGACTGGTTCGTCAAGGACGATCAGTGGTGTGAGAAAGGGAATTGGGGGCAAAAGTGCTGGAGCGTCGAACGTATCGGCGCAAACGAGTTTCGGATCTACGAAAACGGACAACCGAAAAAGAACACTTGGAAACTCAAGTAGAAGTGCGTTTTTTAGGAGGGCTTTGATCGGGATATGTGGGTTTTTTTGAAGACCCGGCAAGACACCAAAGAAGTTCTTGATGACAACCGTTCAGCGAAAGATCTTCCAGACAATTACAAAAGCACGGGCACAAACGAATACGAGCCGCCGGCAACGCGGCGGCTCGTTTCAACAATTGCAGCATGGGTCGGACCCGTGCCAGGCATTTATTCCGTAGTCGCAGGGGCCGTCAGATCCTCGGCCGGTGCAGAACCTTCCGCGCAGCTGGCGACCAGTTCTTCATATTGGCGGGTGACCCAGCCAAGAGCCGCTTCGGGGTTCTGTTCTTCGATCTTGTCGCTGAACTGCTCGAACACCTTGGCCGAGCGGCTTTCGTCCACGATCGTATAGGACTGACCAGTCATTACCGTATCATAGACAAAGAATGCGATGGCAACCAACAGGATGCCGCGGGCGATGCCGAAGAAGAAACCAAGTGCCTGATCCAGACCGCCCAAAGCAGATCGCTGGACGATCGAAGAAAACAGGGGCGTAAAGATGCTGACAATAATAAGTGCAACTGCGAACACCGCAGCAAAGCCCGTGATGACCGACAATTCGCAGCTGTCGCGCAGGAAATCCCCAACAACCGGGATCTCTTTGACCAGTGGCACTGCTTGGGGCGCAAAGATAAAGGCCAGCACTGCGGCTGCGACCCAGCCTGCGATGGCCAGAACCTCACGTAAGAAGCCGCGCGAATAGGCAAGAATGCCTGAAACGACGACGATCAGGGCAACGACCCCGTCAATTATTGTAAAACCTTCCATGGCCCTCGCCTGTTTTTTTCTGCCCCTCAGGGGGCGACTTTAACCTGCTCCGAAGGTTTCGCCAACAAACCCAACCAAATCAGAGGGTCGGGTGAGTGTCAGACCTGCCACAGTACCGGTTTTGCCGCCCGCCGGAGCGATTGCCGATGTGAAACCAAGTTTTTGGGCTTCTTTCAACCTGTTTTCGGTCTGCGGGGCCGGTCTAAGTGCCCCAGATAACGAGATTTCTCCGAAAACAACGGTATCTGCAGGCAGGGCTGTGTCTTCTCGGGCACTCAACAGGGCTGCTGCAACGGCCAGATCTGCGGCGGGTTCACCAATTTTCAATCCGCCAGCGACATTGAGGTACACATCGAGACCTGCAAAAGGGATGCCGCAGCGTGCTTCGAGCACGGCGAGGATCATTGCCAACCTCCCACTGTCCCAACCGACAACGGTCCGGCGTGGTTGTGAATGTGGGGACGGGGCCACAAGCGCTTGTAATTCAACCAAAACGGGGCGTGTGCCTTCGATCCCGGCAAACACGGCCGATCCGGGGCTTGGTTTGCCGCGCTCGGACAGAAACAAGGCCGAAGGGTTGGTCACCTGTGCCAGCCCTTTGCCAGTCATTTCGAACACGCCAATCTCGTCGGCAGGACCAAAGCGGTTCTTGACCGCCCGCAGGATGCGGAACTGATGGCCGCGCTCGCCTTCGAAGTATAGGACTGTGTCGACCATATGTTCGACCACGCGGGGACCTGCGATTTGGCCTTCTTTGGTGACGTGGCCGACCATGATGATTGAAACACCGTGTCGTTTCGCAAACGTGGTCAATTCATGCGCCGCGGCACGGACTTGTGACACCGAGCCCGGTGCGCTGTCCACATTGTCGGCCCACATAGTCTGAATCGAGTCGATGATGGCCAGACCGGGTTTCTCTGCCTCAAGCGTCGTCAGAATGTTCCGCAGGTTGGTTTCGGCGGCCAGTTGGACCGGTGCGTCCTCTAGCCCCAGACGGCGCGCGCGCATGCGCACCTGAGCGCTGGCTTCTTCGCCAGACACGTAAATCGTCTTGACGCCAGCACGTGCAAACCGCGCTGCGGCCTGTAACAGCAACGTCGACTTGCCTATACCTGGATCGCCCCCAACCAGCAGGGCCGAGGCCGGGACCAGACCGCCACCCAAAACGCGGTCCAGCTCTTCTACGCCACACAAGGTGCGCGGCGGCGGTGTTTCCTCGGTCGACAAGTCCGTGAGTGTAATGGACTGGCCACGTTTGCCGCCGAGGGATTTCTTTGCCGGGCCAGCCGAAAGAGGCACGTCTTGCGTGATTGTGTTCCATTCACCGCAGCCGTCGCACCGACCGGACCACCGGGAATGCGTTGCGCCACAGGCCGAGCAGGAGAAAGTTGTCTTTGCCATTCGGCCTTGGTGCCCGAGCGCGGGCCGTTCTTCAAGCCCTAGCAGGGCTTTCATCTCTGCCGATGGCGCGCCGCGTCCTCAGGCCCGATGGGCCATCGTTCCCGGCGGGCGCTGTCGCGCCTATTCGGCGGCGCGGGGCGGCGACATTGCTATGACGCTCGATTTCTTGGGATCGCGGTCGTCGACGGGCGATTGAAGCTGTGCCGACAATTCGGGCAGCAGTTCAAACAGTTCGTCCCGCAAACGCGCCAGCTGCGATTTGGCAATGGATTCTTCCATCTCGATATCGTGGGTCCATTGGCGCAGCTCATGCTGGATGACCTGCGCTTCTTCGATCCGCTTCTGGAACGTTTCGATCTCTTCCTGACGTTGCTGCAAGAACGTGCGGGCGCGGCTGACACGTGCATCGCCATAGGTTTCTGCCAGCTCTTGGCTGATATGGCTCATCTGTGCGGCCAGCTCCAGGATTTCGGGTTCGAGTGATTGCAGGTCGGGGTGGTGGCGCAGGAAGGCCATCCTTTCCTTAACTGCGTCGAATTCCGAGGACAGCAGAAACGTTTCGCCGCGATCCGCTGAATGAGCCAAGTGGTAGGCCTGAGCCACGTCATACATGTTCAATGAGAACTTACGATGTGACGTTTCAAGCGCCATCATCCGGGCATTAGCGGGCAGATAGAACGCCAGCATGAGAATCAGCACGGTCAGGCCGATCTGGATATACATGCCCGCGTCCATAGCCGGATCGTTGCCAAAACCGGCCTGCATGGACAGCCAGGGCAGTACCCCCAAGGCGGATAAAAGACAGGCACCGACCAGGAACAATGCCGCAGTGCAAATGAGGAAAAAAGTCAGTCGTAAAAAGGCATTCTGAAATTGCAATGTGATGTTGTGGAGGGCAGTCATCTTAGACGAACTCCTTTTGAAACCGGAACACACCAGCCCAAAGCGGGGAACATCTAACACACACAGAATGATCCGCTCAGGACCGAAACTACAAAAATTCTCTGCTCGAAATATAAAGATGATACTCAGATAAGCGTTTTCAATCAATTACGTCTGAGGATTTCGTGATCTGCGTGTCATTTCGGTAATGTGGCCCAATGCAAGCGAGGCCAGAATGCACGCCGTAAACAGGTAAAGACCCCACGCGGTTTCGATGGTGGCGTAAGAGATACCCTTGGCCAGCGTGATGTAAAGCGCGATGAGGAAAATGTCGGCCATAGCCAGTTTCCCGAGGATGTTGAGTGCGGGTTGGACGCGTGGGTCCAGCATGTCCCATTGGATCAGGGCGGTACCGATTGTTTTGATATAGGGCGCAAACAGGGCGAAGATGGTGACGATCAGTGCAAGAAAGACGTCTGATTTCCACAGCGACTGCAGGCCGGTGATGACGCTGATCTCGCTGAGGCCGAAGATCGGCAGGAACCCCGCGCGCATCAGTGGGGCGAACCACGCGATGGGGTAGAGGATCAGGAGCGAGAGGGTAGCGAGGCGTAGCATGGCTTCATATTTTTTGGGTAACAACGAATAATAGTCCAATCAGAAAACTCGCGAAATCGAGTTTCCATGGTCGGCCTGTCCAGTCGTGCAAGAATTGCTTACGTAAAAACAGCCCTAATCCGAAAAAGGAAAAACCTAGTGCAAAATTTAGCGCTGGGATCTGAGCATTCCTTACCCAGACCAAACCAAAGTACGCCATCGCAATAAGAAAAACCGTGAGTAGCGACAATAGGACGGGGTTCTTAGTTTTGACCACTTTGTCTGGAGCCTCTCCAACGTCCCAACCGAATTGCTGGCGGTGAATGTGCGCTTGGGCTTGGGCGTATTTGACTTTTGAAGCGAGAGACTTTCCAAATGCAGGAAAGGCGCCCGATGTTGAAACCCCCAAACCAGTTAAATAGGCGAGGCCTAAAAGCCTTACAATGTTCGAAACCTCAAGAATGCTCGAGCTACTTATCACCGCACCGCCTCAATCGGCCCTTCCGCACTCCCGCTGATAAACTGCTCGACATAAGGGTCGCCCGAGGCATCCATCTGGCTGACCGGGCCGGTCCATTGGATGACCCCTCCGTGCAACATGGCCACGTTGTCCGCAATCGCACGGACCGAGCTCATGTCGTGGGTGATGGTCATCGCGGTAGCGCCCATCTCGGTCACGATCTCGCGGATCAGATCGTTGATGACGCCGGACATGATCGGGTCAAGGCCGGTGGTGGGTTCGTCGAAGAAAATAATCTCGGGCTCGGCCGCGATGGCACGGGCAAGGCCCACGCGCTTCTGCATTCCACCCGACAGTTCGGACGGAAAGCGGTCGGCCACGTCGGATTTCAGGCCCACGCGGCGCAGTTTTTCGATGGCGATCTCACGCGCGTACTCGGCTGGGCGTTTCAACGGACCGCGCAGCAGACGGAAGGAAACGTTTTGCCAGACGGGCAGGGAATCGAACAGCGCCGCGCCTTGAAACAGCATTCCGAAGCGGGCCAGAAATTTATCACGATCGCCCTTGGCCGCGTCCTTACCGTTTACGTAGATCATCCCACTATCGGGTTTGATCAGGCCCAGAATGCACTTCAGCGCCACGGACTTACCGGTGCCCGAACCACCGATGATGACCATCGAGGTGCCCTTGGGGATCTCAAGGCTCATGCTCTGCAGAACCTGATTGTCGCCAAAGGCTTTTGCTACGTTCTCCATCCTGATCATACCGAGAAGAACACCCCTGTGAGAATGAAGTTGGCGGCCAGGATCATGATCGCGGCGGATTCGACCGAGGACTTGGTCGCGCGGCCAACGCCTTGCGCACCGCGTCCTGAATTCATGCCGTAATAACAGCCCATGATGGCTGCGATCAATCCAAAGGCCGCGCCTTTGACCAGCGATGACACGATGTCCTTGGTTTCAAGGAAATTGACCGTGTTTTGCAGGTACGTCGCCGCATTGAAGCCCAGATTTTGGGTCGCAACCACATAGCCGCCCGCGATGCCGATGATATCACCGATACCGACCAGTAAGGGCACAGTGATGAGTGCGGCCAGAACCCGCGGCGCGGTCAGGTATTTCATCGGGTGGGTCGACAGGGTGACCAGCGCGTCGATCTGCTCGGTCACTTTCATCGTAGCGATTTCTGCTGCAATGGATGAGGTCACGCGCGCGGCGATCATAAGGCCAACCAGCACCGGCCCAAGTTCGCGCACCATGCCGATGGCAACGATCTGGGGTACCACGGCCTCGGCGTTGAAACGCGCGCCGCCCGCATAGATTTGCAAGGCCAGCGCACCACCGGTGAAGATTGCGGTCAGGCCAACAACCGGCAGCGACAGCCAGCCCACATTCATCAGGGCAACGGCAAACTCGCGCGGATAATAGGGCGGCCGAAAGATGTGTGAGATCGCGTCCAGCGCGAAAATTCCCACCTTGCCAAAGTTGGCAAGCATGGACAGGACAGCACGGCCCAAGCCACCCAGCGGGGCCAAGGGGTTCATTCCACGTATCCCCGGGAATAGCGCGCGCCCAGCGACGTCAGGATTTCATATCCGATGGTGCCGGCGGCTTCGGCCAGGTCGTCGACTGTTTGATGTCCGTTCAGAATGCGCAGGCGTTCGGGATCTTCGGGCAGATCGGTGACGTCAACCGTGATCAGGTCCATCGAGATGCGTCCGACAACGGGGCAGGGCTGGTTGCCAAAAAACACGTCGATCCCACCACCGATGGCGCGGTGCAAACCATCAGCGTAACCGGCGGCAACGGTTGCAATGCGAGAGGGACGACGCGCGATCCAGCTGTTGCCGTATCCGACCGTCTCACCGACGTCGACAGGGCGGACTTGGACAACAGGTAGGTCGATCGCGACAACGGGCTTCGCGTCGGCAAAGGGCATGCCGCCGTACAGGCCGATGCCGGGGCGGCAGAAGTCAAAGTGGAACTCGGACCCCAACATCGTACCACCCGTAGCAGCCAGAGAACGGGGGGCAGTCACGCCATCTGTCATCTCGCGGAAGGATTTCAACTGCTGTTGGTTCATCGGGTTATCAGGCTCATCCGCGCAGGCCAGATGTGACATAACTACCACCGGGTTATTGGCCTCCATCTCGGGCCGCAGTTCAGCCCAGTCTGCGGGCTCAAGCCCAAGGCGGTTCATGCCACTGTTTAATTGGACCCCAAAAGGGCGATCCGGCATAGCCTGCCGGAGCCTCTTATACTGTTCCGGCGAATTGATCAAAGGGATCAGATTATCTGCATAATGTAGCCCATTGTCCCCTTCCATGAAACCAGAGAACACGAAAATCTGCGGCTTGGGGCCTACCGCCTCGCGCACAGCGGCGCCTTCTTCGGCGGCGGCGACAAAAAATTGGCGAACCCCTTCTTCAGCCAGGGTCGCAGACACTGGCCCAGCTCCAAGCCCATAAGCGTCAGCTTTGACAACTGCTCCGGTTTCGACTTTCGTTTTTGCGTCCAGTGCCCGCCAATTGCTGGCAAGCGCATGAAGATTGATCGTTAAGTGTGCAGTACCCATGGAGTGTTCATGACATTGGATTGCCGCAGGTCAAGGGGGTAAACAGCAATTCGTGAGGAGATTTTGCGAGTGCTGGGCAGCTTCTAGCCGCTATCGCAGGGACAATGGCGGTTTTCCTGACTTTTAGGAGTATTACTGTTGCCTCGACATTGTATCCGCCACGTATTCAACGAATGTTTTATAAGTAAATCGTTTACTCAGAACCGGACGATGAAGTGAGAGGAATTCTATGCTGAAAATGACCTGGGACTACAATGCGTATGCGACCGAACTGCCTGAACTGTTTCGCGACGTATTCACGGCATCTGAGGGTAAAGAAGAGGGAGCAGTGATCAGTGCGCTGGTCGGCGATCTGTTGGAGACGACGGACAGAGATGACCTGCACGCCGCCATTGCCGATGATGGTCCCCCAGTGCTGGGTTGCATCCTGTTTTCGCGGCTGCGCTTTGACCAAGACCCGCGACAGGTGTTCCTGATGTCACCGGTTGCCGTGCGTACGGATTGCCAGAAGGCAGGGATTGGGCAGCGGCTGATCGCGTTTGGGTTGGACGGGCTGCGCCGTGACAAAGTGGATTTTGTGGTGACTTACGGCGATCCGAACTACTACGGCAAAACCGGGTTTTTTCCGATTTCAGAAAAAGTCGCCCAATCTCCTCTGCCGTTAAGCCATCCGCACGGGTGGTTGGGGCAATCGTTGACAGGGACTGAGATGGCGCCTTTCAAGGGGCCATCTCACTGTGTCAGTGCATTCAACAAACCCGAGCTGTGGTGAGGGTTAATAACCCTCAATCTGTCCGTCCTGTTGCCAGGGTTTGACCAGATTTCCAAAACGGGTGAACTGCGCCTCGAACGAGAGGTCGACCGTGCCGATGGGACCGTGGCGCTGCTTGCCGACAATGACTTCGGCCTTGCCGTGCAGACGCTCCATGGCTTGCTTCCACTCTTCCATCTTTTCAAGTTCGTGATCGCCGGGCTTTTCGCGTTCCTTGTAGTACTCCTCACGGTACACGAACATCACCACGTCGGCGTCCTGTTCGATCGAGCCTGATTCCCGCAAGTCGGACAGTTGTGGGCGCTTGTCGTCGCGGTTTTCAACCTG
Organism: Ruegeria sp. Alg231-54; assembly: GCF_900143525.1. Taxonomy (GTDB): domain Bacteria; phylum Pseudomonadota; class Alphaproteobacteria; order Rhodobacterales; family Rhodobacteraceae; genus Ruegeria. Next base: position 120,201 of record NZ_FREZ01000001.1, read on the forward strand.
ACGCGAAAGCTGGGACAGGGCGATCACCGGAATTTGCAATTCCTTGGCGATGGCTTTCATGCCCATCGAAATTTCGGCAATTTCGTTGACGCGGTTTTCGGCCATTCCCCTGCACAGCTGCAGGTAGTCGATAACGAGCAGGTCCAAACCATGTGTCCGTTTCAAACGGCGTGCCCGAGCCGCCAACTGCGAAATCGGCAGGGCGGGCGTGTCGTCAATGAAAAGCGGGCAGGCTTCCAGTTCCTTGGCCGCGTCGACAAAGCGGCGGAACTCGGACTCGGTCATGTCACCCTGGCGGATCTTATGGGATGAGATTTCGGAGGCTTCGGCCAGAACTCGGCCTGCCAGCTGTTCGGCACTCATTTCCAATGAGAAAAAGCCAACGACACCGCCGTCAACCGCGCCCTCTGAGCCGTCTGGTTTCAGCCCACGTTTGTACGCCTTGGCGACATTGAATGCCACGTTGGTCGCCAGAGAGGTTTTTCCCATCGACGGACGACCGGCAAGAATGATCAGGTCAGACGGGTGCAAGCCACCCAGTTGTTTGTCCAAGTCGGCCAGACCGGTGGAAATCCCTGCCATGCCACCACCGCGCTGGTAAGCTTCGTTGGTGACGTTGACGGCTTCTGTGACCGCCTTGAGGAAGGATTGAAATCCCTGTTCGGTCTGGCCCTGCTCGGATAACTGATAAAGCTGTTGCTCGGCTTCGACGATTTGTTCTTTTGGTTCGCTGCTGATGTCGACCCGCGCTGCCTTGTCCGAGATATCGCGGCCCAGGCGGATCAGCTCGCGCCGGATTGCCAGATCATAAATCATCTGGGCATAGTCATGCACCGCAAAGGCGCTGATCGATGCGCCTGCCAGTTTGACCAGATAGGCCGGGCCACCCAGTTCCTGCAGGCCCTCATCCTCGGCCATGAAGGATTTTAGAGTCACCGGCGAGGCCAGTGCATTCTTAGCAATCCGGGTCGAGGCGACCTCATAAATCCGGGAGTGAACCGGGTCATAGAAATGCTCGGCCCCGATGATTGAAGCGACCCGATCATAAAGATCGTTATTGGTCAGGATCGCACCCAGAAGCTGCTGTTCGGCCTCAATGGAATGCGGCATGGTTTCGGCGTTCTGAATCCGAGCTGCTGCCTGCTCGATGCTGCTTATCTCGTTCATTTTGTCCCCGCTGCCCTGCGGCGCTTTCTACACGCTATTTTGGCGTGTCGGCTATCTGGAAATACCTGTGGCTAACTATGGATAAAGCCTTGGGATAACTTTCCTGACAGTTTGGATACCTGTGTATGCGTAGCTTATTATGTAGGAATTGGGGAAAAAGTCACCAGATATCGTGGCCGGTCGACCGATTCTTCTGGGCTTATCCCCAATCTGTCCACAAGAGGTTCACGTGGATTTATTTGCTTCCTGCCAGCCACGCGGGTCTTTCAGGAAGGCTTCGACACCGTCAAGTGTTTCCTGATCAAAGGCTTTCTGCGCTTTGGCCTCGGCCAGAACATCCCACCATGTGCACAGGTGATGCAATTGGATGCCGTGGTCGCCTAAGGTTTTTTCGGTCTCGGGGAAGATGCCATAGTAGAAAATGACCGCCGTGTGCCCACAAGTGGCACCTGTTTCGCGGATCGCATCCACGAAGGACAGCTTGGACCCGCCATCGGTGGTCAGATCCTCGACCAGCAGAACGCGCTCACCTTCGCTCATCGCGCCTTCGATACGGGCATTGCGGCCATAACCCTTGGGCTTTTTGCGCACATAGGTCATCGGCAGCGCCATACGTTCGGCGACCATAGCGGCGAATGGGATGCCCGCGGTCTCACCGCCAGCGATATTGTCGAATGCCTCAAACCCGGCATCTCGCATCACGGTGACCGTCAGGAAATCCATCAGGGTCGACCGTATGCGCGGATACGAGATCAGCTTGCGGCAGTCGATATAGGTCGGGCTGGGCAAGCCGCTGGCCAGTGTGAACGGCTCACGCGAATTGAAATGGACGGCCTTGATCTCCAGCAGCATCCGCGCGGTCAGGCGGGCGATTTCGGTGCTATCGGGGAAAGAGCTGGGGATCATGGTGCAACCTCGGGACAAAATGACGTTGCGGGCTGATAGCCTGTCCCCCGTCCCAGAGTCGAGAGGGGTGTGCGCAAAAGAAAAGCGGACCTCACGAAGAGGCCCGCTTTGGCCCTTGCGGGCAAGAGGCAGCCAAGGTGGGCTTAGCTGCTCATGTCATAGGCACGCTCGCCGTGTACCGAAAGATCGAGCCCGTTTGTCTCGGTTTCTGCATCTACGCGAAGCGGGGTGATCAGCGCAACCACCTTGATCAACACAAATGTGACAACTGCCGTAAAGACACCTACGATGACCAGCCCGCCCAACTGCGCGGTCCAGGCACCCAGGCCGAACACAGCGATCATGATGGTGCCAAAGATGCCGCCTACGCCGTGCACCGCGAACACGTCCAGAGTGTCGTCGATGTTCAGCTTGTTACGGATGATATTTACGGCCTCCTGACACAGCACACCTGCTACGGCACCGATGATCAGCGCCTGAACCGGATCGACATAGCCTGAGGCCGGAGTGATCGAGGCCAGACCCGCAATGGTACCTGTAACCAGGCCCACCATCGAGGCTTTGCCGTATTTGACACGTTCGTACAGCGCCCACGTCAGCGATGCGGTTGCAGCTGAGATATGCGTAACAGTTATCGCCATTGCGGCACCGCCATCTGCCGCCAATTGCGAACCGCCATTGAAGCCAAACCAGCCAACCCACAGCATCGCAGCGCCGATCATGACATAGCCCGGATTGTGCGGCGGGGTTGTGCGGTTGCGGCGCGGGCCAAGCGCCACAGCGATGATCAGCGCGGCCAGACCTGCCGTTTCATGCACCACAATGCCACCTGCAAAGTCACGTACGCCGATCTCACCCAGAATGCCGCCATCGGTCAGAATGCCGCCGCCCCAGATCCAGTGGACGACAGGTGCGTAACACAACAGCATCCACAGGCCCGAGAAGATCATGACAAACCCGTAACCCACACGTTCGACATATGCGCCGATGATGAGGGCGGGGGTGATGATTGCAAAGGTCATCTGGAAGGCAAAGAACAGAACCTCGGGCAGGGTGCCCGACAGGCTGTCGACGTCAACTCCGTTCAGGAAGGCTTTGCCCAGACCGCCCCACAGACCCGATCCGCCGTCACCAAATGCGATCGAGTATCCGGCGATCAGCCACAGGATGCTCATCAAACAAGCGATGCTGAAGCAGTGCATGAAAACGCTCAGCACGTTGCGGGCGCGCACGAGGCCGCCATAGAACAGGGCGAGGCCCGGCAATGTCATGAATAGGACCAGTGCAGTTGCAACTATGATCCAGGCGGTATCGGCTCCATTCATCAGCCGGTCTCCTCTGTGGCGTCTTCAGCTTGCGTGGCTGGCGTTGAAGCGGAGAGAGGGCGGGGAAAAAAGAGGCAGAGGGCGTTTTTGACGCCTGTTTTAAGGGCCTTTTGTGAACCGGTGACTAAATGAGCGCCAAAATGAGTGGAGTGCTAGATTATTAAGCAATTGACGAAAGGCCGTGCGACAACAGGTCCAAGGCATGATCGCGGGCGGTCAGCCGCACCTTGTCACGCCCCAACGCCCCGAATTCCACGGTTTCGGTTATCGTCTTCTGCCCGTCCACTGCCAATCCAAAGCACACGCGGCCTTCGGGTTTGAATTCGGATCCACCTGGACCCGCGATGCCGGTGATGGACACAGTCAATTGCGCGTCTGAATTCCTCAACGCGCCATCGGCCATCTCTTGCGCCACTTCCTCGGACACCGCGCCATGAGTTTCCAGCGTTTCGGGCTGCACACCCAGCATCTGCTGCTTGGCTTCATTGGTGTAGGTGACAAACCCGCGATCCACCACGGCCGAGCTGCCTGGAATATCCGTCAGTGCGGCAGCGACCATGCCGCCGGTGCAGCTTTCGGCTGTCGCGATCATCACGCCTTGCGACTTGGCGCGGTCAAGCAAAGCGGCGACATTCATAGGCCCAGAACACCGTGTGAGATGCCGGCGAGAACCAGAACGCCGATCCCGGCAAAGACGCCGGCGATCACATCGTCCAGCATCACACCCATCGCGTCACCTTTGCGGTCAGCCCAACCCACCGGGCCGAGTTTCGTGATGTCGAACAGGCGAAACAGAAGGAAACCTGCGATCCAGCCGGGCCAAAGGGCTGTGATATCAATTCCATGCGCCCAAGATGGGTAGGAAATGGCCCAAAGCGCGATGAACTGCCCGGCTACTTCGTCGATGACGATTTCGGACGGGTCGTGATCTTCCTGCCCAGCAGTCATGACTTTGGTTGCCCACAGGCCACCGACAAAAACGGCCACAGTGGCGAGTACCAGCAAGGGAAAACCGCCCAGCGTATGCAGAACCCAGGCCAGGGGCAGGGCGGCCAGAGATCCCCATGTTCCGGGTGCCGGGCGCAGATATCCGACGCCGCAAACCGTCCCGATCAATCGCGCGGCGTTCATGACTTCACCAGGCAAGCTGTGGCCAGCGAGGCGATGCCTTCGCTTCGCCCGGTAAAACCAAGGCGTTCGGACGTGGTCGCCTTGACCGAAACCTGATCGACGCGCAACCCCATGATGCGCGCCATTTCTGCACGCATCGCGGGTGCGTGCGGACCGATCTTGGGGTATTCGCAGACCAGCGTGCAATCGACATTTGAGATGCTGTAACCCATCTGGACCGACAACTCGACCGCGTGGTGCAGGAATATCTCGCTTGCGGCGCCCTTCCATTGCGGGTCCGTGGGCGGAAAGTGCTGGCCAATATCGCCCTGCGCCAGCGCGCCATAGATTGCATCAGTAACCGCATGCATGCCGACATCCGCATCCGAATGGCCCTGCAGCCCCCGGTCATGCGGAATCTTAACCCCGCACAGGATTACGTGATCTCCGTCACCGAACCGATGCACGTCGTATCCGTTGCCCAGCCTTACATCCATTTCTTTTCCCAATATGCGTTCCGCCCGGGCAAAATCCTCGGGTCCTGTGATTTTGATGTTATCGGCATCGCCTGGCACGATCACCACGTTCATGCCAGCGGCGCGGGCGACCTCGACATCGTCCGCCGCGCCGCCAGAATGGGCCGCGTGCGCCGCGACAATCGCGTCATAGCGAAAACCCTGTGGGGTCTGCGCCGCAAATAAACCCGTCCGGTCCTGCGTTCCGGTCACTACGGCTTCGTTACCGGTCCAAAGCGCATCTGTGACGGCCAGACCGGGTGCTGCAGCCTCATGCTTGGTCAGGGTGTTTAGGACGTCTGTAATAGTCTGGCTGCTTACGCAGGGGCGGGCGACATCGTGAATCAGGACATGTTCGATCCCCAGCCCATCCAATGCATCCAGCCCGTTCCGCACTGACCCGGCGCGATCGCTGCCACCTTTTGCTAGCAGCAGATCAGAGCCTAAAAACTCGTCCCAGGCGGTCTGATCATCCACGGACAGCACCAGAACAATATGGTCGACCTGATGGCGAAACCGGTCGATGGTCCAGTCCGCAACCCGACGCCCGGCCAATGGTCGCCATTGCTTGGGGATGCCGCCTCCGGCGCGCAACCCGCGTCCTGCGGCGACGATGATGGCGGCGGTGGTCATTGGGCGAATTCTCCGATGATTTGTGCGCAGTGTTTAAGCTGCGGTGAATGTAGAGGCAATCACCCGCGTCAAGTTGCTTAAAAAATAGGCAAGTGGTGATTTTGCAAGCTTGTTTCCTGCCGTTTTGTTGTTCATATGCGCGGAATTCGATATCTAAGTCGCAACTGCCCAAGGATTAAGCACGTTGACCCTGCACCTCGCCGACAAAACCTTATATCCGCCGGTCATGCTGGCCCCGATGGCCGGGATCACCGATCGACCGTTCCGCGATCTGGTGATGCGCTTTGGCGCGGGCATGGTCGTCAGCGAAATGGTCGCTAGTCAGGAAATGGTGCAGGCCAAACCGGGCGTGCGGGAACGGGCCGAGCTGTCTGCTGACGTTGAAAACACCGCTGTTCAACTGGCCGGGCGTGAGGCGCATTGGATGGCCGAGGCTGCGCGTCAGGTGGCCGATCGTGGCGCGCGGGTGATCGACATCAATATGGGCTGCCCGGCAAAGAAGGTGACGAATGGCTATTCCGGTTCGGCGCTGCTTAAGACGCCGGATCACGCGCTGACACTGATTGAGGCCGTGGTCGAGGCCGTCGAAATTCCGGTCACTCTGAAAACCCGTCTGGGTTGGGATGACAACCTGCTGAACGCGCCGGACGTGGCGCGCCGGGCGCAAGGTGCAGGCATCCAACTGGTCACAATCCACGGGCGTACGCGGTGCCAGTTCTACAAGGGGCGCGCGGACTGGCAAGCGATCCGAGCGGTGAAAGAGTCGGTGTCGATCCCCGTCATCGCGAACGGGGATATCGTAGATACTGATGCAGCGCGCACGGCTTTGGACCAGTCAGGCGCTGATGGCGTCATGGTTGGGCGTGGGGCGCAGGGTAAGCCATGGCTGCTCGCCCAGATGTGCCATGATTTATATGGCGCACAAGCGCCGGTCATCCCCGCCAATGGCGACCTGATCGACATGGTGCGCGGTCATTATGAGGCGATGTTGGACTTTTACGGCACCGATCTGGGGCTGCGCGTGGCACGTAAACATCTTGGCTGGTACATGGATGAGGCCGCGACCCCGGCAACCTTGCGACGTGCGGTTTTGACCTCGCGGGATACCGCCGAAGTGCTGCGTCTGTTGGGCGATGCCCTGCACGGCGACGCAGAGGCAGCAGCATGACCTCGGACCAGAACATCTGGGCGTCGCTGCCGGTTCCGGCCTTCATCATTGATGCCGATGACCGGATCACCGATGTGAATTCCGCCGGAGAGGGGTTCCTGAACGCCTCCCGCAACGCAGTTATCGGTCACCCGGTCTGGGACCAGATCGCCGTGGATGCCCCACTGGAAGAAGCGTTTTTGCGTGCGCGCCAACAGGGCACACCGCTTTTCGTGAATGATGTCGATGTGGGGTCAGGTAATCGGGCGCCGCTGCAATGTGCTTTGCAGATTGCGCCGCTGCTTGGGCATCCGGGGTCAATGATCATGACCATGTCCCCACGCGAACTGGCGGGGCGGATGACGCGGGGCAACACGGTAAAATCTGCTGCGCAATCGGCGATTGGCATGGCCGAAATGCTGGCGCATGAAATCAAGAACCCGTTGGCGGGGATCACCGGTGCCGCGCAGCTTCTAAGCATGAATATCAGTCAACAAGACCTTGAACTTACAGATCTTATCGTTGCTGAAAGCCGGCGAATAGTGAAGCTGTTAGAGCAGGTCGAGCAATTTGGGAACCTGACCCAGCCAGATTTCAAACCAGTCAATATCCATGACGTTCTGGACCGTGCGCGGCGCTCAGCGCTGTTGGGTTTTGGCGCGCATATGACGATTTTTGAAGATTACGACCCCTCGTTGCCGCTGGCCTATGGTGACCCAGATCAACTTTTGCAGGTGGTGTTGAACCTGCTCAAAAATGCATCCGAGGCGTCCCCCAAAGGCGGGACAATCCGCCTGCGGACGTATTTCGAACATTCCTTCCGCCTGCGCCGCAGCGACGGTTCGGGGCATTCTTTGCCCCTGCAGATCGAAATCATCGACGACGGCCCAGGGCTGCCGGACAAGATCCGCAGCGACATTTTCGATCCGTTCGTGTCGGGCAGGGAAAACGGCACCGGTCTTGGGCTGGCGCTGGTCAGCAAAATCATCTCGGACCACGACGGCTGGATTTTGGCCGAGTCGGTTCCGGGACACACCGTATTCCGCCTGTCCCTCAGACGCGCGCCGCGTGACGCGACCTGAGATGGACAACCGGGCAGAGATAGTAAGGAGAGCACCTGATGGATGGCACAGTACTGGTCGCAGATGACGATCGCACAATCCGAACCGTACTGACTCAGGCCCTGACGCGGGCCGGGTGCAAGGTGCATGCGACATCCTCGCTGACCACTCTGATGCGCTGGGTCGGTGAGGGCAAAGGGGATGTTGTAATCTCGGACGTCGTCATGCCGGATGGCAACGGGCTCGAGATGTTGCCCAAGATCGCGCAGGACCGTCCGGGTTTGCCGGTCATCGTGATTTCGGCGCAGAACACGATCATGACCGCCATTCAGGCGGCCGAGGCGGACGCATATGACTATCTCCCCAAACCCTTTGACCTGCCGGACCTGATGAAGCGGACCGCACGGGCCTTGGAGCAAAAACAACGTGTGCAGGCGGAGGCGGTTACGCCCGTTGATGATCGCCCCGAGGAACTGCCGCTGGTTGGGCGCACTCCGGGGATGCAGGCGCTGTACCGCCTAGTGGCACGTGTGATGAATACCGATCTTTCAGTCATGATTTCCGGTGAAAGTGGCACTGGCAAGTCATTGATAGCGCGGGCTATTCATGATTTCTCGGACCGGCGCACGCTGCCCTTCGTCACTGCGACCGCCGGTGATCTGCGTGACCTAGAGGGACCTGCGCGCATTATGGCCAGGGTGCGGGGTGGCACCCTGTTAATTGATGAGATCGCTGATATCGAAGATGAGGTCCAGGCACGTATTGTCCGGATGATGGACACGCCCGGCGATCATCTTCCGCGTTTCATGGCGACCAGCCAATCGGATCTGACCGAAGCGATGGAAAGCGGGCGTGTGCGTCAGGATCTGTATTATCGACTGTGCGGTGCGACGATCCATGTGCCTGCGCTGCGCGAGCGGGTGGATGATATCACCCTGCTGGTTGATCACTTCCTTGCCCGCGAGGAACGGGAACATGGCACAAATCGCTGGCTCAGCCCCGAGGCGGTAGAGCTGGTGCGTCGGTATTCCTGGCCCGGTAATGTGCGACAGCTGGAAAACGCGATCCGACGTTTAAGCCTGACCAGCCGGGCAGAAGAAATATCGAAAGCCGAGGTTGAGATGGTTTTGGGCAGTCAGCCCGAAGCGGAACCGATTCTTGGTGACGGCGAAAGGGAGAAACTCTCGGCCTCCGTGGCCCGTCATTTGCGTCGCTATTTCGATCTGCACGGCAATTTGTTGCCACCTCCGGGCCTGTATCAGCGCATCCTACGCGAGGTTGAGGGCCCCTTGATCGAGCAGGCACTGGACGCAACCGGCGGAAATCAGGCGAAATGTGCGGATTTGCTGGGGATCAACAGAAATACGCTGCGCAAAAAAATCACCGATCTCGATATTCAGGTGACACGCCGACGCAAACTGATGTAATATCGCCACACAAAGCGTGGCATCCGGGTACAAGCCCGGCAACGACCACGAGATATGGCGGTACGCCGCGTAAGCGGCACATCAGGATGAGGGCAGACGGTGGCAACCCGAGCACAGAGCGGGCTGATCCTATCGATTGATCGGTGGCGAAAATCCCGAAAGCTGCGCAATTTTAGCACCTTGGGGCTGGTCCTTTTGGGGCCGCTTCTGGCGTTGGCCACATATCTGGTCATCGGTCCGTTTGATTTGGGTTCGGCAGCGCCCACGCTGCGGCTGATTCTGCTGGCGGATCTGGTTTATGTGCTGGTCGTTGCAGCACTTGTTCTGGGGCAGGTGTTCAGCCTGATCGCTGCACGCCGGGCAAAATCTGCCGGGTCTCGTCTGCACCTGCGGCTGATCGGTGCGTTCACCTTGCTGGCCCTAGTGCCGACAGTGACCGTCGCGATCTTTGCCGGCCTTACGGTGAATATCGGACTTGAGGGATGGTTTTCGGATCGGGTCCGTCAGGTTGTAGGATCATCCCTGTCGGCGGCCGAGGCCTATGAGCTTGAACACCGCAGCGGCCTGACACAGGACGCTATCGTTCTTTCTCGATTCCTCGACAATGCGCGAACGCTGGACTTCTACATCTCGGACGCAGAATTGCGCGAGGTTCTGGCACAAGGACAATCGCAGATTCAGCGGGGCTTGCGCGAGGCCTATGTCATTGATGGCAGTGGAGAAATAAAATCCCGTGGCGACCGATCCTACTTGTTCAACTATGAACCACCGACACCGGAGCAGATGGTTGAAGCAACCGACAGCGGCCTTCTGATCATTGCCGATTGGCAAAACAACGAGTTCCGCGCGCTGGCGCCGTTGCAGGCGTATCTGGACCGGTATCTCTATGTTAGCCGAGAGGTGGATGGCGAACTGCTGAAATTGCTGGATGACACCAAGGAAACGGTTCAGTTCTACCAACAGCTTGAAAGTGAAAGGGGCCGGGTTCTTTTCGAATTCGGGCTCCTGTACTTGGGCTTTGCGGTCATCCTGATCCTTGCCGCGATGTCGTTGGGGATGTGGTTCGCTGAACGCCTGTCGCGCCCGGTTGGCCGTCTGACTACAGCTGCACAAAGGGTCGGCGCCGGGGATCTGAGCGTTCAGGTCATCGAAGAGGCCAGCGATGACGAAATCGCCATGTTAGGTCGTTATTTCAATCAGATGACGCGGCAACTTAAAGGGCAGCGTGACACGTTATTGGAAAATACGCGTCAGATCGAACGCCGCCGCCGCCTGTTCGATTCGGTGCTTAGTTCGGTGACGTCCGGTGTAGTCGGCGTCGATTCGGATGGATGTGTCACATTCGTAAATCGCTCGGCCGAGCGTCTTCTGGACTGGTCGCGCGGTGAAGAACAATTGGCTATCGGCATCGCGGTCCCCGAATTCCTTCCCTTATTCGAAAATCTGAAAGGCAGCGGTCAAGAGGCCGTGCAGGGTGAGGTTAAGGTCACGCGCAAGGGGCGGTTGGAAAACTTACTGGTGCGAATGGCGATCCGGCGCGGCGAGGATGGAGGGCTGGAGGGCTACGTGGTGGCCTTCGATGATGTGACCGATCTGGTCAGTGCACAGCGTATGGCGGCCTGGGGCGATGTGGCCCGCCGTATTGCCCATGAGATCAAGAACCCGCTGACGCCCATCCAGCTCAGCGCGGAACGGATCAAGCGCAAATTCTCGCGCAAACTGGACGAAGAGGATTGTGACAGCCTTGTATCCATGACCGATGTGATCGTGCGGCAAACCAACGATCTGCGGCGGATCGTGGACGAATTCTCAAAATTCGCGCGGATGCCTGAACCCGATCGGCGTGAGGAAGACGTCGTCGGCTTGGTGCGCGAAGCTGTTCTGTTGCAGCAAGCCGGACAGCCGGATGTGCAGATCGACGCGACCCTACCGGACAAGCCCATCCTGGCGGATGTAGACGCGACGATGTTGAACCAAGCGCTGACGAATTTGATAAAGAACGCGGGCGAGGCCATTGAAACACTTAAGAAAAAAGACCCGCCAGAAAATTTGAAGCCACAGATCAAAGTGGACATTTCCAACGATGATGCGGGGACGGTCATTACAATAGCGGACAATGGCATAGGGCTGCCCGAAGATCGGGCGCGGTTGTTTGAACCCTATGTCACTACACGCGACGAGGGCACGGGTCTGGGCCTGCCCATCGTCAAGAAAATCATAGAAGAACATGGCGGAGCGCTGACCCTGGAAGACGCGCCCGTTTTCGACGGACAGGACCATTTCGGTGCGATGGCCGTGATCCGTTTGCCGGGGGGCAAAATTTCCCAGACTACAGCGCCACAAAAGCAGGCAATTCATACTAACAAACTGAAAGCAGGCCAAAGATGAGCGACATTCTGATCGTAGATGACGAACGCGATATTCGCGAACTGGTGTCCGACATTCTGGAGGACGAAGGCTATTCAACCCGGCTGGCGGCAAACTCGGACGAGTGTATGTCGTCGATCAATTCCGAGCCACCGGGTCTGTTGATCCTTGATATCTGGCTGAAAGACAGCCGTATGGACGGGATCGATATCCTGAAGTCGGTCAAACGCGACAACCCCGACGTGCCGGTGGTGATCATTTCCGGTCACGGCAACATCGAAATTGCTGTGGCCGCCATCAAGCAGGGCGCTTACGATTTTATCGAAAAGCCGTTCAACATTGATCAGTTGATGGTCGTGATCCGCCGCGCCATGGAGACCTCGCGCTTGCGCCGCGAGAATGCTTCGCTCAAGCGGCGTGAGGTCACCAACTCGGACATGATCGGCAAATCGGCCTCGTTCCGGGCGATGCAGAGCCAGTTGGACAAGGTCACCAAGTCGAACGGCCGTGTGATGTTGAGCGGGCCAGCCGGGTCGGGCAAAGAGATTGCCGCGCGTTACATCCACGCCCATTCCAACCGCGCAAACGCGCCATTCGTCACCGTTAACTGCGCAGGGATTGAGCCTGAACGCGTCGAAGAGGTGCTATTCGGGCGCGAGTCAACGGAACGCGGGATCGAATCCGGCTTGCTGGAAGAGGCCCACGGAGGCGTGATCTACTTTGACGAAGTGGCCGACATGCCCTTAGGGACGCAATCCAAGATTCTGCGGGTTCTGGTCGACCAGCAATTCCAGCGGGTAGGCGGGTCTGACAAGGTGCGAGTGGATCTGAGGGTCATCTCGTCGACAAATCGCGATCTTGATGCCGAAATCGAAGCTGACCGGTTCCGTGAAGAGCTGTATCACCGCCTGAACGTCGTACCGATCGCCGTGCCATCGATGGAGGACCGGCGCGAGGATATTCCGGTTCTGGCACAGCATTTCATTGAAATGTGCAACGAATCCCAAGGTTTGCCAATTCGCGAGATCTCGGAAGAGGCGGTGGCATTGTTGCAGACCATGACCTGGCCCGGCAATGTGCGTCAGCTGAAGAACCTGATCGAGCGCGTCCTGATCCTGGGCGATGGAACAGGTCCAATCGAAGCCCGCGAATTGCCAACCGAAGAAGAGAAAACCGACGACTCGGGTCGCGTGGTTTTGTCTGGGGCACTGGCAACCCTGCCGCTGCGCGAAGCGCGCGAAGCGTTCGAGCGCGAATACCTGCTGACCCAGATCAACCGCTTTGGTGGCAATATCAGCCGAACCGCCAGCTTTGTTGGCATGGAGCGCAGCGCGCTGCACCGTAAGCTCAAATCGCTTGGTGTTGTGACCTCGAACAAATCCGGGGCACGGGTGGCGCAAATCGACGAACCGGAACCGGCGGAGTAATCCGCCGGGACATTACCCTGCCTGACCCGGGTTGATTATCTGAAACGAGCCGTCGTCGAACTTCACATAGCAGGATTGGGTTCCCAGCGGGGGCAGCTTCGTTGTGCGAGCAGGCGGAACCTGAGACTTTACGCTCTGTTTGCAGGGTGGCAGGCTGACCGGACGAAAGCCTTTTTTGGCCATGCATTGGGCCTCGACCTGATTGCGAAGACCGGCATTCACGTCGACCGTATACACGCGCCCGGGTTCCCACCAACCAGGCGAGCGATAGCAGTGCCCCCGGTTGTCGCAATAAGTGCGTCCCGGCCAATATGTGGGCGGGCTCTGCCGCACCTGATTGGCGACGGGAACGTCATTTACCGCCTTAACCTGACATTGCGTGGTCTCGGACTGCGCGCGCGACACGCTTTCACCTTCGCGGTAGTACAGCGAAAGTGGGCCGCTGCATGCGGACAGGACGGTCAGTGGAATTAGTAAGTGAAGCACTGATTTCATAGGGTTATCTTGCCCCAGCTTTGTCTGAATGACAATTCAATTGACCGCTATAGGGGCATCTGTCATTCAAGGATTTCAGGCAGAAGGGCCAGAAACATGAAGGTCATCATATGCGGTGCCGGTCAGGTCGGCTGGCAGATCGCACGTCACTTGTCGGGCGAACTGAATGACGTAACGGTGGTGGACAACAATCCCGATCTGGTGCGCCGGGCGACGGAAACGCTGGATGTTCAGGGGATTGCCGGATTTGCCAGCTATCCTGACGTGCTGGAACGGGCAGGCGCACGGGATGCCGATATGATCATCGCAGCGACGCATTCGGACGAGGTGAATATGGTCACCTGTCAGATGGCGCATTCGATCTTTTCCATCCAACGCAAGATCGCGCGGTTGCGGGCGAAATCGTATTTGCAGGCGATCCATTCGGATCTGTTCCGTCGTGACCACTTGCCCATCGACGTCGTGATCAGCCCCGAACGCGAAGTCGCAGCCGCTGCCATGCGTCGCCTTTCAGCCCCGTCCGCCTTTGATACCGAGATGTTCATGGATGGGCAGGCGCAGCTTCTGGGCATTCGCATCGACGAAGATTGCCCCATCGTGAACACCCCTTTGCGGCAGCTCACGGACCTGTTTTCGACCCTCAGCTCAATCGTTGTCGGTGTTCGGCGCGATGGCACGCTGTTTGCGCCTGAATCCGAAGATCAGCTGTTTGTCGGCGACGAATGCTACGTCTTTACCAATGTCAAAGACGTGGACCGCACGATGGAGGTTTTTGGTAAGGCCCAAAAGAAACAGGACCGCGTCGTGATCGTTGGTGGCGGCAATGTCGGGTTGGAAGTGGCCCGGACGCTGGAAGAGCGTGAAAGCCGGGTACGCGCCAAGGTGATCGAGCGTGATCGCCAAAGCGCTGAAATCGCTGCCGAAACACTGGAACGCACGATTGTCCTGAATGGCGACGGGCTGGATGCCGCCTTGTTGCGCGAGGCCGGGATCGAACGCGCCGACGCGATGCTGGCAGTCACCGATGACGACCGTGCCAACATGCTGGCGGCGGTGCGGGCCAAGGCCGAAGGTTGTGCCTTGGCAATTGCGTTGATCAATGATCCCAGCATGGTGGCCCTTATGGGGCCGCTGGGGATCGACGCCTATATCAATCCGCGTGCAACCACTGTCAGCTCGATCCTGCGCCATATTCGCCACGGGCGGGTGAGGCAGGTCTATTCTATCGGGGATGCCGAGGCAGAAGTGATCGAGGCCGAGGTGCTGTCGACCTCACCCATGGCAGGGCAGAAGCTGCGGGATATCGATTTTCCCGAAGGTGTTCTGGTAGGTGCCGTACGAAAAGGCGATGAGCTTTTGCGCCCGACAGGCAGCCTGCGGATCGACGAAAAGGACGTGGTGGCGATCTTTGCGATGGCCAAGGACGTGCCCGAGGTCGAGCGCCTTATGCAGGTTTCAATCGATTTCTTCTGATGGCGCGCGCTCGGAGACAACAGATCACTTTGATACAGCGGTTGCCGCTGTTTCTGTTGATCTGGGGAATCGCCGCGCTGTCGATGTGGGTTCCGGCGATTTACGCGCTGGCCTTGGATGATCACGACACGTCGCGATCGTTTTTCTATTCCGGTCTTCTGGGACTGTTCGTGGTATCCACAATCGCTGTAGCAGCATCAAACAGGGTGCCGCGACGCGGGACGCTGGGGCAACTGGCCGTGTTGCTGGGCTGTTTTACCGTTCTGCCGCTGTTTCTGGCGATTCCGCTGCATGATGCCTTGGGCACCACCACCTTTTTGAATGCGTATTTTGATATGGTCAGTGCTGTGACCACCACCGGTGCAGATCTGTTTCCGGACCCGGATCGCCTGACCGCACCGCTGCACCTGTGGCGTGCTTTGGTCGGCTGGATGGGTGGCTTGCTGATGTGGATTGCTGCGGCTGCAATTCTGGCGCCCTTGTCGCTGGGTGGGTTCGAGATTACGGCGCGCGGCCAGCCCGGTCGCCCGGTGTCGGGCGTCGCACAAAGCGAAGAGGTCGACCCCCGCGGCCGTCTGATCCGTGTGACCCGGACCTTGACACCAGTCTATACCGGTCTGACCGCAACCATATGGATCCTGCTGCTGATCGCCGGAGAAAACGGCCTGACTGCCGTGTGTCACGCCATGTCAACCATGGCCACGTCGGGGATATCTCCGGTCGGCGGACTGGAGGGGGCGCAGGCCGGAATAACGGGCGAGGCGATCCTGTTTCTGTTCCTGTTCTTCGCCTTGTCGCGGCTGACCTTTTCGACAGATACGGCAACCACAGGCTATTCCCGGCTGGACCAAGACCCTGAATTCCGGATTGGCCTGATGATTGTCGGTGTCGTCGCGGCACTGTTGTTCGCGCGCGTCTGGGCCGGTGTTCTGGAAATCGGCAATCAGTTGGAACCGCTGCAGGCGCTTAGCGTAATCTGGGGCATGATCTTTACGGCGCTGTCTTTCCTGACCACAGCCGGATTCGAAAGCGCCAACTGGAACGATGCGCAGCAATTGTCCGGCCTTGGCACCCCCGGGCTGATCCTGATGGGGCTCGCCCTGATCGGAGGCGGGGTGGCCACAACGGCGGGCGGGGTCAAACTGCTGCGGGTCTTTGCCCTGTACCTTAATGGCGCGCGCGAGATTGATCGGTTGATCTACCCCTCATCCGTTAGTGGCATTGGCGGCGGTAACCGTCGCATTCAAAGCGACGGGGCCTTTATCGCCTGGATCTTCCTGATGATGTTCGCCTTGACCGCAGCACTGTTCAATCTGCTGCTGGCCGCGATGGGGTCGGGGTTTGAACAGGCGATGGTCCTCAGCGTTGCGGCGCTCAGCACCACCGGGCCGCTGATCGAACTGGCCACCGATGTTCCCATCCGTCTGGTCGATTTGCCCTGGGGCGCAAAGCTGACCATGTGTGCGGCGATGGTGATCGGGCGATTGGAAACTTTGGCGATCATTGCGCTGATTACGCCAACCCTCTGGCGAGACTAAGAATCCTCACCTTTGCCGACACCTTATTTTTCATCTGGAATATCGGTTAACGACACTCCATACTCTGCCAGAGGGAGCGCGTTGGTCCGCAGCGCGTAGCAAGAACAATGGCGAGATTATAATAATATGGCTTCGGACAGACAGAATCTGCAGGACGCGTTCCTGAATAATGTACGGAAAGCAAAGGTCCCGGTCACAATTTTCCTGATCAACGGTGTGAAATTGCAGGGTGTCATCACCTGGTTCGACAATTTCTGCGTATTGTTGCGCCGCGACGGACAGTCGCAGCTGGTCTACAAACACGCAATTTCAACGATCATGCCGTCGCAGCCGATCAACCTGTATGAGGGCGAAGACGCCTCTTGATGGAACACGACAGGACGCGCACCCGTGCTTGGGTGCTGCATCCGGAAATCAAATCAGATGAACAGCGCCGTGTCCCTGGACCGGCGTTGGAAGAGGCGGTGGCACTGGCTGCCGCTTTGCCCGATCTGGATGTGATCGGGTCCGATATTGTGCGTCTGCCACGTGCCCAGCCAGGGCTGTTGTTCGGGACCGGCAAGATCGAGGAGCTGGGCGAACGGTTTCATGACGCTGAGGTCGAGCTGGTTCTGATCGATGGTCCCGTGACTCCAGTTCAGCAGCGCAATCTGGAAAAGGCTTGGAAGGTTAAAATCCTCGATCGGACCGGGTTGATTTTGGAGATTTTCAGCGACCGCGCTCGTACCCGTGAAGGTGTGCTGCAGGTCGAGATGGCCGCGCTCAGCTATCAGCGTACGCGTCTGGTTCGCGCCTGGACCCACCTCGAACGCCAGCGAGGCGGGTTGGGGTTTGTCGGTGGTCCCGGTGAAACCCAGATCGAGGCTGACCGAAGGGCGATCGACGATCAGCTTGTGCGCCTGCGCCGTCAATTACAGAAGGTGATCAAGACCCGGACCTTGCACCGAGCTGCTCGGGCCAAGGTGCCATATCCGATTGTTGCGTTGGTGGGCTATACGAACGCCGGTAAATCAACTTTGTTCAATCGCCTGACCGGGGCCGAGGTAATGGCAAAGGACATGCTGTTTGCCACGCTGGATCCGACCATGCGGCGGGTTGAACTGCCCGATGGTCCCGAGGTGATTCTGTCGGACACGGTAGGGTTCATTTCGAACTTGCCAACCGAACTGGTCGCGGCCTTCCGCGCCACACTCGAAGAGGTTCTGGGTGCTGATATCGTCGTGCATGTGCGCGACATCAGCCATGAAGACACCGAGGCGCAAGCCCGGGATGTCGAAACCATTTTGACCTCGTTGGGCGTTGATGATGAACGGCCCCGGCTTGAGGTCTGGAACAAAATCGACCTGTTGAACGAAGATGAGCGCGAGGCCACGTTTGCCCGGGCCGACCGCGACCCATCGATCTTTGCCATTTCCGCCGTTACGGGCGAAGGTATCGAACCGTTGCTGGCCGAGATCGCGGTTAATTTGCAAGGAGTTCGGCACGAGACGGTTCTGACTCTGGCGTTTGCCGAGGGCAACAAGCGTGCGTGGCTGTTCCGTCAGGATGTTGTTCAATCCGAAGAGCAGACGGATGACGGATTTCAGATCACCGTATTGTGGACTGACAAGCAGGCGGCGCAGTTCGCCGCGCTTTGATCGACAAGCGAGGTCACGATGGCAAAAATTGAGGTGGTTCTGCGTGGTCATATTTCGGTGCCTGTCGACCGTGTCACACAGGTGCGTGAGGCGTTGCCGGACCACATCGCCCTGACTCGGGCCGAACCGGGTTGCATCACATTCGACGTTACAGAAGACGCGGATATTCCCGGTCGGTTCGACGTACACGAAATTTTTGAAAACCAAGCGGCCTTTGACGCCCATCAGGCGCGAACCAAAGCCTCGACTTGGTTCAAGGTGACAGAAGGCATTCCGCGCGACTACCAGATCACGCGCGTTTAGGCGGGGCGTCCGCTACTGCCCGTCTATCTGGCGCTGATAGTCGTCAGCATCGAACCAACCCAGCGACGTTTGCACCTTGTTGTCAGCGGTCAATTCCCATTCTTCCCAACCACGCGTGACGACGTGGTTGCCGGTCTCTGAGTGATGGCCTTCCAGCGTCCAGACAAAAATCGCGTGTGATCCGGCCCAACGCAGCATGTCGCAGCGCACTTCCAGATCCGGGAAGTCGGCGTAGAATCCGCGCGCCATGTCTGCGACGGCGGCACGGCCGACAATTGGTTCACCCCGGTTGATCGTGATCTGCCCGTCGGGTGCAAAAAAGCCGGCAACGGCCTCTGGGTCGCCGGAGCTCCACGCGATTGCGTAATCGCGCGCGAGATTGTTCATCATATCCCGAATACTGGCCATCTGTACCCCCAAGGTCCCGAATTGTCGGCTTGCAGATCGTAGGCGAAAACACCTGCGCGCGTCCACGGCAGCTTGCAAAAGGGGCAAGGTCCTGCCGAAGCAGTGAAATCAGCGCGGGGTCAGGTTGGTTACGCCGACCGCTGCCGCGCGGGCCAGATCCATGTCCAGTGACATAGGGATATACTCACCTCGCCGCCAAAGCTGGGCCTGATCGTCGTAGTAGCGCGACAGGAAATGCCCCGACTGACCTGTGGCCGTGATAA
This sequence comes from Ruegeria sp. Alg231-54, assembly GCF_900143525.1. Lineage (GTDB taxonomy): Bacteria > Pseudomonadota > Alphaproteobacteria > Rhodobacterales > Rhodobacteraceae > Ruegeria. The sequence goes on from NZ_FREZ01000001.1 coordinate 139,403, forward strand.
AGACCGAACTGTTGGGATCGGCAAAATCATAGACACCGCGATATCCCGCACCGTGGACGTTTTGGAAAGGGTTGGGCCCTTCGCCCGATGTCCGCCCGCGCAGCAGGGTGTTGTCGCCGCCGCTGGTGGATTGGCGGATGTTGACGAAGAACCGCAGAACGGGAACCGTGCCCAGAACCGGGTGGTCATGCGTGGCCTGATGGGCGTCTCCCCAGCGCAGGGATTCCAGCGAACCACCGTATTTTTCGCTGATCCAGATCAGCGCATCGTCCAGCGCCAGTCGTGCCATGTCGGTACAGGTTTCCACGGGTGCGCTCTGACGCACGTCGCACCAGACCGACGCGCCGTCGATATCGCGGTACACCCGTTCGATGAACAGCGGCTCAACATGTTTGTATTCGGCCGCCAGCGGCCCCAGCTCGTCCGAGATCAGCCGGATTTGCAGCGCGCGCAACCATGCGGCATAGATCAGCGGTTCAGGCAGGTGCTCGTTCATCTCACCGTTCCACTCGGCCAGCAGGGCCAGCGCGACCTGACGCTGGCGTTCCGGTGTGCCCTCGGGCGCAGAGGCTCCGGTAAACCAAAGATCGGCGCCGATTAGCGGCAGAAGTGAACGGGCGGTAAAGCTGACGGTATCAAGTTGCGCTTCGATAAAGCTGTCGCGGGTGTGAACCTCGCGCGATTGCATCAGGCGTTCCCAACGGTGCACCCTTTGGGTGTCGCCCCATTCGTATGAGACGTGGTTGGGAAAGGGGCGGTCGATGATCTTGTTGTTTGTATTGCCCAGAATCCCGCCTGCTGGCGTCACGAATTCGGGGTTGTTTGCATAAGGCAAGCGGCCTTGCCACAGGTTCTCGGCCAACCAACCGGGCGTTGGGATACGGCCGCGGCTTTGGTTGCGAATGTCTCGGCCAGGCATTGCGCCGATCAGCTTCATGCCGATCGTGTCCTTGTCGACCAGCGACAGGTTTTGCGACGGCGCAATGAACAGTTCGGCCACGTCGATGGCTTCGCGCACACTGTCCGAATTCATTAATGCCATCGAAGCCGTCATCGACGTGTCGCGCGGGCTAAGTGCGGTCCAGGCCAATGAGGCAACGTGCCCGGGCGGGGTGATCGTTTCCAGATCGTAATGGCTACCGGGCAAGACGGGTCCGTTCTCGGTCCAGCGCAGAGTCAGGGTGATGGGGGCTTCGTCTTTGATCTCGATGATCGAGGGGCGCGAGCGAAACCGTTTGAAACCATCAGGCGACAGGTATTCTTCTGGGTTTTCCGGGTTCAGCTGTTCGATGTGGACATCCTGATCGTCCAGGTAAGACGAGGTCAGGCCCCAGCCCAACCTATCACTGCGGCCCGTCATGATCGCCGGAACGCCCGGAATGGTCGCGCCGATAACACCGCCTTTGGCAAGCTCAAGCCGTGCCAGGTACCAAATGCCCGGTGCGGTCAGACCCAGATGGGGGTCATTGGCCAGCAGGGTGCCTCCGATCGCGGAACGCGAGGGCGCGGCCGACCACGCGTTCGACGCCCCGGCCAAGCCGCGTTTAGGGAATGGTGACAGCGGCGTGTCGGGCATTGGCGTGCCTTCGGCATAGCGCGGCAGTTCTGGGAACAAAGACGCATATTCCGGCAGCGCCGCAATACCCGCGCCCGGTACGTCTGGCAGGATATCGGCCAGCCGCTTTGGATCGTTCAGCATCAGGGATGTGCGGGCGCGCAGGACCTCATCTTTCAAATGGCCAGACAGTTGCAGGCTCATCAGTTTGATGATCGCAATGCTGTCGCCGGGCTGCCACGGCGATACAGATGCGTTGAAAAGGAACATCTCGGGCGCGCCGCGTCCCAATGCGTTCTCATTGATCTCATCCAGCCGGGCATTGACGCCCGCAGAATAAGCGCGCAGCGCAGCTTTGGTGTAATCGTCCTGCACCTCGACCGAGCGGTGGGCAAGACTGTAAAGGTCAAAACGGCGCAAGAGCTTGTCGATAGGGACAGTGCGCTTGCCGAACACTTCGGATAAACGGCCCTGCGCAGTGCGTCGCATCACGGTCATCTGCCACAGGCGATCCTGCGCATGAGCATAGCCCAGGCCAAAGAATACGTCAGGGTCGCTTTCGGCCAGAATATGCGGAACATTGGCGGTGTCACGCACGATCTCGACCGGCGCACGCAGCCCGCTGACTTCGACGGTCTGGTCATAATCCGGAAGGGACTGGCTGGCCAGGAAGTAGACAAGACCCACAGCCGCAACGGCCAACAGGATCAGGCCCGTAGCAATCCGAACCAGCCAGCGAAAGACAAGACCCATGAACGCCCCATATCCCCATAAGAAATTATTGGCTGAACCCTACTGGAAGGACCGGGCAACCGAAAGAGGAACGCCGCGCGAACGTTGAGTTAACATGTTGAGATGAAAAACCCCGCCACATGGTTTTGAACATGTGGCGGGGTCCGTGGCAAAGGGGGGGTGGTATTCGGTATCAGGGGATAATGCGCGTGTACTTGGTGCCTTCGACGGTCGCGCCGAATTTCAAACCGGCCTGTCCGAAAACGGCGGCAAGTACCGGTTTGCGCAATTGGGTTGTGTCGGTTGAGAGCGAGTCGCCGGTGGCATCGACGACATAGCCGATATCCGCACCTGCGGTCCAACCGCTGGAGCGGCGGAAGTCATCTAGGGCGTCCTGCGTCATAAAGAACAGGACATGCGCATATTGTTGCGCGCCGATCTGCAGACCAGCACTGCCGGATAGGGCCGAGTAATAGTCTACCGTTGCACCGTTGATGCGCAGCGCGCCCTGGCCATAGGCACCGCCAAAGATGAATCCGGCCTCGGTGATCAACGGCATCACCAGCATGCCGTCGGCTTTTTCGGCGATCTCGACGGTGTTGGGGTACTTGCTGAACATTTCGTTCAGCGTCACGTTCACACGTGCGTCGATCTGGGCCGCATTGGAATTGCCTACACCGTTTCCGCATGCAGCGGTCAGTGTGAGCCCGGCCATGCCAAGCGCAAAGCCACGACGGTTTAGTCGGGGAGAGTTGGAACTGCTCATGTTTTTTCTCTGTATAAACTGCCTGAAGTGTCGGGTGTTCCCGATCTTGTGTGCAAGAATACGCCGATTGCGCCCGTGTGTCACGGGAAAGCTGGCCCAACAGCGTTCACAATCGGCGAAAAATCGCGACCGCCCGGGGTTTTAGCCTTGAAGAATGCGTGCAACCTGTGGTGCAAAGTAGGTCAGGATTCCGTCGCAACCCGCACGTTTGAAGGCCAACAGGCTTTCCAGCATGACCTTCTCACCATCAATCCAGCCGTTTTGCGCAGCTGCCTGTATCATCGCGTATTCACCGGACACCTGATAGGCATAGGTTGGCGCGCCAAACGTGTCTTTCACGCGGCGACAGATATCCAGATAGGGCATGCCCGGCTTGATCATCACCATGTCTGCGCCCTCTGACAGGTCACGCTCGATCAGGCGCAGTGCCTCGTTCGAATTGGCCGGGTCCATCTGGTAGGTTTTCTTATCTCCGGTCAGCGCACCCGCCGCGCCTACTGCATCGCGGAAGGGGCCATAGAATGCGCTGGCATATTTGGCTGCATAGCTGAGGATCATCACGTTGTGGTGCCCGGCACCCTCAAGCGCGCGACGCATCGCGCCGATGCGGCCATCCATCATGTCCGAGGGGCCAATGATGTCGGCCCCGGCCTCGGCCTGCGCCAATGTCATCTTGACCAACGCCTCGACGGTCTGATCGTTCACAATCTCGCCATCGACAACATAGCCGTCATGGCCATTGATGTTGTATGGATCCAGCGCCACGTCGGTCATCACGGCGATATCGGGCGCTGCAGATTTGATCGCCCGAATGGCCCGGTTCGACAGGTTGTCAACGTTCCACGCCTCGGCGCAATCTTCGGTTTTCAGCCTGGGAACAGTATAGGGAAAGATGCAGATCGCCGGGATGCCAATAGCCTGTGCCTCGACTGCGGCCTTGGCGATCAGATCGACCGAGCGCCGCACAACGCCGGGCATCGAAGGTACGGGTTCTTCAATGCCTTCACCATCGCGCACAAAAACCGGCCAGATCAGATCGTCCGTTGTCAACGCGTGTTCCCGCACCAACCCACGAATGGCGCTGGATTGGCGCGCCCGGCGAAATCGCGTAAGGGGGTAGGGGGCGATGGTCGGTTTCATGTCGCGCTCTTCTTGAATAATCGTGCATTGGGTGGCATGAATTCCCGATGGTCTCAAGGGTAACATTGGACGCGCCTGCGCGAAGTACGCCCCAAGGACAATGAACAAAGGGCTGATGCGTGGATTTGCACTCTTCGATTTTCGAACTTATCGACATGCGCAGCTTTTCGAATCTGTGGTACTGGATTGTGTTGGCGGTGCTCTGGTCGTCGGCCAGTCACTGGGCGATGGGGGTTCCCTACGATCTGCTTGTGCGTGCCCGCCGTGTTGGCGGACAGTCCGAGCAGGACCTGCTGGATATCGTTCGGATCAACGGCAATAGGCTGCTTTACATTGTTGATATGTCTGGCCTTGTTATTCTTGCCTTATGCTGTTTCTTTTTTACCGGGCTAGCGATGCTGGGTTTCTACTATGGCATTGAATTTGCGCAGGCCGTGTTTTTGTTGCTGTTCCCCGTGAGTTTGGTGATGCTGATCAACATTCGCGCCGCGCGCAAGTTGCAAGGCATCGAGCCGGTGCTCGGAAGCGTGTCAAAGATCCTTGTACGCTGCAGGATTTACACCCAGATCATTGGTATGATCTCAATTGTCATCACGTCACTTTGGGGTATGTACCAGAACGTCTCGATCGGCGTTCTCGGGGGATGAAAATCAGAAAGGCAAGGCGATGACAGCTCCGAACCATGTGACGGTTGGCGGCGCTCCCGAAGGGTTTGACGCACAGCTTGTTCTGAATGAGATCGTGCGCGCTGGCGGGCCGGTCTGCCACGTCGCGCGTGACGACAAACGGATGGAGGCGATGCGGGCCGCACTGGCTTTCTTTGGCCCCGATATGCCGGTCTTTGTGTTCCCCGGGTGGGACTGCCTGCCATATGACCGGGTGTCGCCCAACGCCGACATAGCAGCGGCGCGTGTGGCGACTTTGGCGGCACTGGTGCATCAGATGCCGGATCGATTTGTCCTGCTGACCACGCTGAATGCCGCGACCCAGCGGGTGCCTGCGCGGGATGTGCTACGCGAGGCTGCTTTTACCGCCCGCGTGAACCACCGCGTGGACGAAACGGCGCTGCGGAACTTCCTTGTGCGCATGGGGTTCACGCAAAGTCCGACGGTGATGGAGCCGGGTGATTATGCGGTTCGCGGCGGTATCATCGACATTTTTCCCCCCGGTGAATCCGGCCCAGTGCGTTTGGATCTGTTCGGAGACGTGCTGGACGGCGCGCGCCGGTTCGATCCGGTTTCGCAACGCACGACCGAAAAGCTGGATGTTGTCGAATTGGCTCCGGTTTCCGAGGTCATTCTGGATGACGCCGCCATCACGCGGTTCCGCCAAAACTATCGCATCGAATTTGGCGCGGCGGGCACCGATGATCCGCTGTATGAGGCGATCAGCGCGGGCCGCAAGCATCAGGGCATCGAACACTGGCTGCCGTTCTTCCACGAAAAGCTGGAAACCCTGTTTGACTATCTGCCGGATGCGACGATCACTGTGGATGATCAGGTGACACCCACGCGGCTTGCCCGCTGGGATACAATTGCCGATCAGTATGAAACGCGGCGTCTGGCGCTGGAAAATCGTTCGCGCATGGATACGGTGTATAAGCCTACACCACCTGGATTGCTCTATCTGGACGATGCCGCATGGGAGCAGGCGGTCGGGGACCGGCGGGTGATGCAGTTCAGCCCGCTGCCTCAGGCCAGCGGTCCCGGTGTGATCGATGCAGGCGGGCGGATTGGCCGCAATTTCGCACCAGAGCGGCAGCAGGAAAACATTAGCCTGTTTGGTGCTTTGGCAAGCCATATCACCGACAAGATGGCCAAGGGGCCCGTCTTGATTGCGTCGTATTCTGAAGGGGCGCGAGAGCGTCTAACAGGCTTGATCGAGGATGAAGGCCTGGCCGAAGCCGTCCCTGTCACCGATGGCACCCGGATTGGCAAACGCGGATTGCATCTGGCTGTCTGGGCGCTTGAGCACGGGTTTGAAACGCCCGGTCTGACCGTGATCGCTGAGCAGGACGTGCTGGGTGACCGCCTCATCCGCCAGCCTAAGAAGCGCCGCAAGGCCGAGAATTTCTTGACCGAAACCCAATCGCTCAGCCCCGGTGATCTGGTGGTGCATGTCGACCACGGGATCGGGCGGTACATTGGGATGGAAGTGGTCACGGCGGCCGGTGCTGCGCATGAATGCCTGCTGCTGGAATATGCCGAACAGTCCAAGCTGTATCTGCCGGTCGAGAACATCGAGTTGCTGTCGAAATACGGCCATGACGAAGGTCTGCTGGACCGCTTGGGTGGAGGTGCGTGGCAGGCTAAGAAAGCCAAGCTGAAAGAACGCATTCGCGAGATGGCGGACAAGCTGATCCGTATCGCTGCGGAACGCGCATTGCGCAAAGCTCCGGTCATGGATCCGCCGCCCCACGCGTGGGAGGAGTTCAGCGCGCGCTTTCCATATCAGGAAACCGATGATCAGTTGCGCGCGATTTCCGAGGTGATGGAGGACATGCATTCCGGCGCGCCGATGGATCGGTTGATCTGTGGTGACGTGGGCTTTGGCAAAACCGAGGTTGCCATGCGCGCGGCCTTTGTCGCCGCGATGTCCGGTGTTCAGGTGGCCGTGATCGCACCGACCACCTTGCTGGCCCGTCAGCATGCAGCCAGCTTCAAGGAACGGTTCCGGGGCTTCCCGTTGGAGGTGCGGCAGCTATCGCGCTTTGTGTCCGCGAAAGATGCACAGCAGACCCGTGATGGTATGGCGCGCGGGACCGTCGACATCGTGATCGGCACCCATGCGTTGCTGGCCAAGGGTATCCGGTTCAACAATCTGGGCCTGTTGATCATCGACGAAGAACAGCATTTTGGCGTCGGTCACAAGGAACGACTTAAGCAGCTGCGCAGCGACATTCACGTTCTGACCCTTACCGCCACACCGATCCCTCGGACACTGCAACTGTCACTGACCGGGGTGCGCGATCTGTCGATCATTGGCACACCGCCGATCGACCGTCTGGCCATTCGTACCTATGTCAGCGAATTCGACGCGGTCACTGTCCGCGAGGCGCTATTGCGCGAACACTATCGTGGCGGGCAGAGCTTTTACGTTGTTCCCCGTATCTCCGACCTGCCAGAGATCGAGGAGTTCCTGAAAGAACAGCTGCCCGAACTGACTTATATGGTGGCACATGGGCAAATGGCGGCGGGCGAACTCGATGATCGTATGAACGCCTTTTATGACGGAAAATACGACGTGTTGTTGGCGACGACGATTGTCGAAAGCGGGCTTGATATTCCCACCGCGAACACGATGGTCGTGCACCGGGCGGACATGTTCGGGCTGGCGCAGCTTTATCAGATCCGTGGTCGGGTAGGGCGGTCTAAAACCCGTGCCTATGCGTACCTGACCACCAAGCCGCGTCAGAAACTGACGGCGACAGCCGAAAAGCGCCTGCGGGTTCTGGGCTCGCTGGATACTCTGGGGGCCGGGTTCACGCTGGCGTCGCAGGATCTGGACATTCGTGGTGCGGGCAACTTGCTGGGTGAGGAACAATCTGGCCAGATGCGCGACGTCGGCTATGAGCTGTATCAATCGATGCTGGAAGAGGCGATTGCCAAGATCAAAGCCGGTGAGATGGAAGGCCTGTCGGAAGCCGACGACCAATGGGCGCCACAGATCAATCTGGGCGTACCGGTTCTGATCCCCGAAGATTACGTGCCCGATCTGGATGTGCGTTTGGGGCTTTATCGTCGCCTGTCATCGCTTTCGACCAAGGTCGAGCTGGAAGGTTTTGCCGCAGAACTGATTGACAGGTTCGGAACGCTGCCGAAAGAGGTGAATACCCTGATGCTGGTCGTGCGTATCAAGGCGATGTGCAAGCGGGCAGGGATCGCCAAGCTGGATGGCGGGCCGAAAGGCGCGACAATCCAGTTCCACAACGACAAGTTCGCCTCGCCAGAGGGTTTGGTCGAGTTCATTCAGAACCAACGCGGTTTGGCCAAGGTTAAGGACAACAAGATCGTCGTCAGACGTGATTGGAAGAAGGACAGCGACAAGATTAAAGGCGCATTCGCCATCGCCCGCGATCTGGCGGAAAAGGTCATGGCAGCGAAGAAGAAAAAGGCGAATGCCTAGTCTCCGCTGACGAAAGTGCACAATTGCCATTCGCCCGCGTCGGATTTTACGAATGCGGCGCGGTGGCCTGTCATGGGCCAGAGAAAGTCGCCGTGCATGAATCCCCGCGTGCCGTCGGTCAGCATCACCGGTTGATAGTCGGCACCGTCGCGATAGTTCGGGACGATGACGATCTCGTAGCTGATGAGGCTCAGCGCTGGGGAGCCCGGTTCGGCCGCTTGCCGAAGGGTGACGTCCTCACCGGTTACAAAGTAGGCCACGTAAGGGTCCAATGAGGCAGGCAGGGTGATCTGCCATTGATGCGGCATCCAAAACTCACCCTCGTCGTCGAAATAGCCCGGTTGGGACAGGGTGGTCTCCAGATCGCCCCAGTAGGTATCGCGGTTCTGATGTTCCTGAGAACCGCCGATGTCCGGGGCGAGGTATTCGAGAAACTCCTCAGGCCCGCCGTTTCCGCCATGGCTGAGGTAGATGTCCGGGCAGGCCGCTGCGATCACGGCTTTGGTGTCCCGCGTGGCCACGCTGGCCAACAGTCTATCGCGAAAGGCCACCAAAGCAGGGTCGCGTTCTGCCTCATCCACCGGTGGAAAGGACTGGCGGTCCGCCAGAGCCGGGCCGCAGACCAACAGTGACAACAGAAATGCGCGGATCATTCTGCGGCCTTCATCGCTGCCTGCGCACAAAAACACGAGGCCCCGACGGCCCGGTCAGCGCGGGCAAGCGCCAGATCAAGACGTTGTTTGATCAATTTGATCTCAACTGTCTCACCGCGTGCTTTCAGACAATCATGCAGGCCCTTCAAACTCCAGACATTGTCGGGGTGGATTGAGGCGCGGCTCAGAGTGCCGCCAAGCCCTAGATCCTCGCGATACACTGCTTCGGCCTCGGGCACGTGGCCCTGTTCGTACAACAACGCACCAAGCGCGTGGCGCGCGGGTTGCATCCAACCCCAAGGCTCGTCGTAGGGCAACGTGTCGTCCAATTCGACCGAGCGCCTAAGATGGGCGAATGCGGCGTCATAGTTGCTTTTGCGATACTCAATCTCTCCGCGCAGCATTTCGCGGGCGATGTCCAGCAAGTCGATCACGCGGTTGTTGTGCAGCAGCCGGGTTTCCGGAACCCGATCCTTAGCGGCAAGGAACAGTTGCTCTTCGGCCTCTGCTTCGGCCACCTGACCGGTGGCCGCATAGGCGATTGCACGTGCGTAATGGGTGGTTGCGGTGACAGTACGGTAGAGGTCCTGATCCTCGGGCAAGGGCAGGGCCTTTGCTTCTTCCCACCGGCCAAATCGGATCAGGATATGCGGCCCCATCGACATGTAGCTTTCGAAAAAATCCGCCATGGGCGGGCTTTCGGTGCGCAGCATCTCTTCGGGGGTGGTGTCCCAGATGCCCTGATTAGCGCGCAGCGCGGGTTCCATCTGGCCAAGGAAAAGCGCGCCATAGATGGCAAAATGATAGTCGTGCTGGCGATAGCCTGTGTAGATGTTGAACGCGCCTTCGCGCTCATAATACTTAAGGTCAGCCTCGGTCGCCTTTTCATTCCAGTGGACGACGTTCTGATAGTGCCCGCACAACACGTCGATATGGGTTGGCATATGTACCAAATGCCCCGCATCCGGGACCAATGTGCGCAACACATCGCCAGCCTTCAGAGCCTTTTCTGGTGTCGGCGACATCTCCATCAGATGAACATAGAGGTGCAGCAAGCCCGGGTGCGACATGGCTGCCGGGTCGTCGGCCATTGCGTCTTCCAGGGCTTTTTGCGCCTCCAACGTGGCTGCGCCTTCAGCAGGCTCACCGGTTCTCAAGTTCCACATCTGCCAAGGGGTCAGGTTGAGCAACGCCTCGACATAGATGGTCCGCAGATCAAGGTGATCCGACTGCTCAGAAAAGGCCGCCCGCATCGCATCGGCGAAATCGTGGTCCCAGCTATGCATGTCGTCGACAGGATCGCGTTGAGGATACCGCGCGGGCAGGGCGTGGATCAGGGCTTGTTCAACCGATGTGCAGCTATCGACCAGAGCCATGGCTTTCTGCGTGGCATCAAAGGCAAGCGCCAGCGCTTTTCGCTGCCCACGGTCATCCAACAGGTTCCATGGCAGGTTGTAGTTTGGCCCTGCCGCATAGGCCACGCCCCAGTGGGCCATCGCGCAGTCGGGGTCAAACTCAAGCGCGCGCTGAAAACACACAACCGCTTCGTCGTGGTTATAGCCGTAGGTCCAATTCAGCCCTCGGTCGAACCAAAGCTGTGCGTCTGCTGAGGCCGTCGTTATCGGACAGGAATATGCGCCAAGATCGTAGTAGTCGCTCACTGAAAAACTCCACTCATATTGAGCAGATGTTAGCCTGATTCACCGTTCCTGCACAGATCAGGCTGGAAGCCTGTTTTCGATCCGCCCCATATGCAGCATCAGGCCGAAGCCCGCGGCACTCATGGCCAGGATGCCAACAGCCAGCGGGGTGATAGACCCGTCGAACATCTGCCCGATGGGGGCCGCAATCGCGGCTGCAAACACGGTCGAGATCGCTCCGATCACCGAGGCTGCCATGCCCGCGATATGGCCCATTGGCTCCATCGCGATGGCGTTCAGGTTGCCCATAGTCATGCCTGCCATAAAGAAGACTGCCGTTTGCCAGCTTACGAAAACGGCGAAAGACATGGTGGGCGAAAGGTCTGCCGCATTCAGGGCGATGACAGCTGTGGTAAAGAGGACCTGCGCACCCAACGCCCATGTCACGATCCGGCGCATGCCCAATTTGATAACGAGTGCCGCGTTTAACAGGCTGGCTGAGCCCGCCATCAACGCCACGAACCCGAACCAGAACGGAAAACTGTCGGCACTGTCGTGGATGACATCGTAGACCGGTTGAACCATCGTCAGCATGGTGAACAACATGCCCAGACACAGTGTCTGAACCAAGATCGACAGTCGGACAGTTGGATGTGTGAACATCTGGCGCGCAGCGTCGAGTATAAGGGGCAGGCGCAGCGGGCGACGGTTTTCGGCCGACAAGGGTTCCGGAAGGCGCAGGCCCATCCAGACGATGGTGATCAGTGAGAACAGGATGAATGAGGCAAAGATACCCCGCCATCCGGTCAGTGCGATCACGCCGGCACCAAGCATTGGCGCAATCGCCGGTACCAGGGTGAAGATCATCATTGCTATCGATACAATCCGCGCCATCTCGCGGCCCGAATACAGGTCGCGAATAATTGCCATGGCCACCACGCGCGGGGCCGCACATCCGATCCCCTGGAAGACACGGGCGACCAATAGCATTTCGAGTGATGAACTGGCCCAGGCAGCTGCCGCAGCGATGATATACAGTGCCGATCCGACGTAAATCACTGGTTTGCGGCCAAAGGCGTCCGACAGCGGACCGGTGAAAAACGTGCCAATCCCCATGCCCAACACAAACGAAGTCAGGATCAGCTGGGCTTTGTTGACGTCGTTCGGGCTGAGTTGCGCGCCGATATTTGGCAGTGCAGGCAACATGGAATCGATCGAAAACGCGATCGTCGCAAACATCATTGCGACAAGTGCTACGAACTCACCCCGTGACATGCGATTGGCCATAACGCCCTCCTGATCTGTTCGCGCTATCACGGCAAATCAGTTGACGCTAGGTGTCAAATTGCACAGAGGTCTGTGCTAATTTGCAGGGGAAGCCTCAAGTTGAGACATGATTTCAGCAATCACTTTTTCCCACATTTCAGGGGGTTGCGCCCCGGGGACGGCATGTTGATTGGCAACGATGAACGTCGGGACAGAGCTGACGCCCATTTGCCTGGAATGGCTGTCACGGTTGCTGATATCCTCGCGATCGGCATCGGATTTCAGCAGTTTTAGAACGACTGCGGCGTCCATGCCCGCATTGTCGGCAATATCCGCCAGAACCTCATGATCGCCGATATCGCGGGCCTGTACGAAATAGGCATCGAACAGTGCATCGACCACGGCGTTCTGTTTGCCCTCAATCCCTGCCCAATGGATCAGGCGGTGCGCGTCCAGAGTGTTGGGCGTGCGCTTCATACCTTCGAAGTCGATCTTAAGGCCTGAGTTCTCGGCATGATCAACAACCGGTGCATAGGCCCGCACAGCACCGTCCTTGCCCCCGAACTTGCGTTCGAGATATTCGCGGCGATCCATCCCGGCATCCGGCATGTCGGGGTTTAATTGGAATGGATGCCATTCGATCACAAACGGATGGTCCGGGATCGCCGCCAGCGCCTTGTCCAGATGGGTTTTGCCGATATAGCACCACGGGCAGATCGGGTCGGACATGATATCAAGCTTGACGGTCTCGGTCATGGGTTGGTCGCCTTGAAATAGGCCGGCAGCGCCCGGCGCAGAAGTTTCCCGTTCCCGCCGGTGGGCAGGTCAGGCAGATGGATAAAGGCGCGCGGTTGCTTATAGCGCGCCAGATTTGCCTCGACATAAGTACGCAGGGCGTCGTCGTCCAGCTTTTCCGGTCCTGTATAGAAGGCTGCTATCACAAATGTGTCCTGTTTGACCTCGACTGCCGCAGCTCCGACCTGCGCGATGCCGGGAAATCGGGACAGCGCGGCCTCGACCTCAACCGGTGACACCCTATAGCCGCCTGCATTCATCATATCGTCATCGCGACCCAGATAGGTGATCTGGCCATCCACGGCCATGGCCCCTTGATCGCCGGTCAGGAACCAGTCGTCCTGCATCCGGGATTCGGCCTCGTCGGGGGCATTGAGATAGGTCAGCATCAGGCCGGGGTCGGACCTGTGGACGGCAATGGTGCCTTCCTGACCCTGAGGTACGGGACCGTCAGGTCCCAGGATAGCCACACGGCGGCCAGGCTGCGGTTGGCCCAATGCATCGGACCGCGCTGGATGCGCCGGGCTGGACGAAATGAAAGTCGAACACTCGGACATGCCATAAGCTTCGTAGAGTTCAGTGCCGGTCGCTTGCCTCCACTGTTCATGCAGATGCCGTGACAGTTTTTCTCCGGCGCATAACCCATGCCGCAATTCCGGCAGGTCGAGGTCGTCTGTTGAGCTCACCACCTTACGGAATACGCCCGGTGCTGCAGCAAAGATGGTGGCTTGATGATGGCGTAGCAGGGCAGGTAGAGCGTCCAGATCGGTGCCCGGCGCGGGGATAAGAGCCGTTGCGCCAATGGTCCACGGATCCATCAGACCGGTGCCCAAGGTATAGGTCCAGTTGAACGCGCCCGCGTGACACAGGCGATCGGTTTCACGCAGCCCGTACCAGCCATCCACCATCATCTGACGCGCCCAGATGGCACGATGGGCGTGGGCCACAGCCCTCGGTTTTCCCGATGTGCCCGAAGTATAGACGACATAGGCCATCCTTTCCGGGTCACCCATTTGAAACTCAGCAGCAGGCAGATCACGCATTCCGGCCAAATTGGACAGGTCAATTTGAACCGGGTGCGCGGCGCACGCAACCTGTGGGTCACGCAGAATGACGGCAGGCCTGAGGTCCTTGATCATGCGCTCTGTTTCCGGCTCGGTCAGCTGCGATGACGTTGGGACCGGGACGATGCCGACAGCAATCGCTCCGAGATAGGCAATCGGGAAATCGACCGTGTTTCCAAGCCGCATCAACGCGATATCGCCGGGCTTCAAACCAGCTTTCAACAACCCTGTGCCAGTGCCCAGAATGGCCTGCTGCAACTCGCAATACGTCCAATTCCGGGCATCCGTGGAGCCCACCACAGACAGGGCGGTCTTGTCCGAAAGCCTGTCTGCACAGCACAGTACATGCGCTGCCAGATTAAACGGAGACGGGCAGGCCGGCGGCGGCCCCTGATCAAAAATAGAAAGCATGGCAACTGGCTAGCGCGACCACTGCTGCGTTGCAAGCGCGACAGGCTGCGCCTATAGAATGACGCATGAGCACCCAAGACCAGACATCTTTGATCCGCATTGCCCGGGACTCGGGCGAACATACGGAAGTTGAACCACTGGACCTCGGCGCGCGTGTGCGCGAGCTGCGGAAAGCGCGGAAATGGACGCTTGAACAGGCGGCCACGCAGGCTGGTCTGGCACGTTCTACGCTCAGCAAGATCGAAAACGGTCAAATGTCGCCCACCTATGACGCGCTGAAAAAGCTTGCGACCGGTCTTGAGATCTCGGTGCCGCAGCTATTTACGCCGCCACAGCGGGACCAGGTGATCGGCCGGATGGCCGTGACGCGCATGGGCGAAGGGTCTGCCCATCCCACAACCACCTATGAACATGAACTGCTGGCCGAAACGCTGACAAAAAAGCAGATGCTGCCCTATCGGGCCCGTGTTCGCGCGCGGTCAATGGATGAGTTTGACGGCTGGGTCCGACACGACGGCGAAGAGTTCTTGTATGTCCTGACGGGTGTTGTGCGCCTTTATACCGAGTTTTATGAACCAGTCGAAATGCGCCGCGGCGACAGCGCCTATTACGACGGGAGCATGGGGCACAATGTAATCTCGGTCAGCGACGAAGATGCAATGATCCTGTGGGTAACATCACTTACTTAACGACCGGCTGAATTCGCGGTTCAAACCTTCCGTGAACAAAAAGTCCTCAAGCTCTTCGTGGGCTTCGTTCATGGTCAGTTGATGGCGTTCAGCCAGATACGCTTCGAAACATTTGCGGTCTTGGCTTAACCGCACCATGTCCTGATCCCGCAGGTTTGGAAAGCGCCGTTTGGCGCGGGTATACATTGCACTCCAGTCTTGCGTCAGATCGGTCCATTTCAACATTAGACAGCTTTCCGTTTTCATGGTTTCAAACCGCTCGTCCCAAGAACCAGCGTACGAATGTGATGGGGGCGTTCGGGCATGACAAAATGTCGCACCCGGGGTCGGGAGGCGGTTTGATTTTTGACGGGGTCAAAAGTGCCCGTTGCAGCCTATCCGCAACGGGCAGACGGACCTGATTTTTGAGTGAGTGGAGGCCGGTCCGTAAATTCGATGTGCTGCACACCGGACGAAGAGTTACGTTTTGAATTTCAAAGCAATAATCAATTCGTGCAGCGTACTGCAGTATATGTACAATCTATATCGCTAAACCCCGTTCGGTAAAGCTTTTTGTGTGAGTTTTATAGGGGAACACTTGACGTTGGGGCAATTACAACATGTTGGCATGGCAAAAAATCGACCCGCAATATGCGGTGCCAATAGGCTGTGCGCCGATTTCCGCCCACGTCCCTTAGGTGCCGCGCGTGCCCCGTTACTGTTCGTACCACCAAACCTGCGGCATGTACTCCGGCCCATCGCCATAGATCGGCAAGTTTTCCGGCTGCTTGAGTTCCTTGGCGTGGGCGATCCGGCCCACATCAAAGTTCCAGATCGGAATGACATAGCGCCCGGCGGTCAACACACGATCAAGCGCACGCGTCGCAGCGACGAAATCCTCATGACTTTCCGAGGCCAGCATTGCGTCAATCATTCCGTCCACAGCGGGTGAAGCCACCCCCATCAAATTGCGCGTGCCCGGAGTGTCCGCGTTTTCGCTGCCCCAATACAGACGCTGCTCGTTACCGGGTGACAGGGACAATGCACGACGGAAATAGGTCATGTCGAAATCCAGCGCCGACGTTCGGCTTGTAAACTGGGCGCTGTCGACCTGTTCGGTGTTCACAGCGATGCCAAGACGTTCCAGCGCGCGCGTGTAGATCTCGATTGCTGTTTCGCTTTCGGTGTCGCCCTGTTGCAGCAACACGGTCAGCGTAAAAGCATTGCCGTTTTCGTTACGCAGCACGCCGTCCTGGATGGTCCAACCAGCCTCAGCCAACAGTTTGGTTGCAGCGCGGATGTTCGAACGATTGCGGGCCGATCCGTCACTTTCCGGCAGGGTATAGCCTTCAAGCGTTCCGGGGGGCAGGTCGTCCTTGAACTCCAATAGCAGCTCTTCGACGCGATCACTTGCCGGGCCGGGCTGCATCGCAAGGTCCGAGCCCGAGAAATAGGATGAGATACGCGGCTGCGCGTTACCGGTAATCGTGTCGTTGATGAACTCGAAATTGAATGCCAGTGTCAGCGCCTCGCGGACACGCCAGTCGGCAAACGGCGCTTTGCGGGTGTTCATGACAAACCCGGTCATGCCCGAAGGCTTGCCGTGTGGGATCTCGGTCTTGACCACATCTCCACGCTGGACGGCCGGGAAATTGTATTGGTTCGCCCATTTGTCGGCATTGAATTCACGTACTGCAGTCAGTTCACCGGCTTTGAAGGCCTCAAACAGAACTGTGCCGTCGCCGTAAAACTCGATCCGCATTTCGTCCAAATTCATGGTGCCTTTACGGAAGGGGATATCAGTGCCCCAATAATCCGGGTTCCGCTTGAGGTTCACGTATCTACCGGCCTCATAGCTGTCGACAATATAGGGCCCGGTTCCGACCGGAATGTCATGCAACCCGGCATTGGCAAAATCCTTACCTTCCCACTGGGCTTTCTGCAGGATCGGGCGCAGGCCTGCGATCAGGGCAAGTTCGCGGTCGGGCTCGTTGAAGGTGATGCGCACCGTGCGGGGACCGGTCTGTTCGATACTGTCTATCTTGCCCCACAACCCGCGATATCGCAGGTGGCCTTCGGTGCCTAAAGTCTCATACGACCAGATGACATCATCCACTGTGACTGGTGTACCATCCGAGAATTCGGCGTTCTCACGCAGGGTGAATTCGACCCAGGACCGGTCCGGCGCGGTCTCAACTGATTCGGCTAACAGCCCGTAAAGAGTGAAAGGTTCGTCCCAGGATCGACCCATCAGGCCCTCATGGGTCCAAAATCGCAATTGCCAGGGCGAGCTGCCTTTTTGCACGAACGGGTTCAAACTGTTATAGCCGCCCGTATTTCCAAACACGACTTTCCCGCCTTTTGGCGCGTCCGGATTTGCGTAGGGCAGGGACACAAAATCCGGTGGTAAGGCGGGGTCACCATACATAGCTATGCCATGGGTCGATTCTGCATAAGCAATTGACGTGCTCAAAAGTGCAGTGATTCCCGCGATCAATGGACGAACGGGGCGTAGAAAATCGGGGCTCATTTTGGAAACAATCCTGCTCTGGCCTTATTTTGTTGGGATTCATCGTAGCTATGATTTTTCTTGTTTTCAAACTTTTAGCTTGGACGAACACAAGAAATTGCTTATAAAGGATGCACTGCTCGATAGGTTTCTTGCCTGTATGAAACCTGCCTCAATAACTTAACGCCCGCTTCGTGCGGGCGTTTTTTTTGTTCGGATCTGACGTAGGATGCGTCGCCCGAATGTTTCCCCGTTTTCTTTGCAGCTGCAGCATGGCACTGTGTCGCCAAAGTTGACTTTGTGGGAGTTCGGCCATGAGCCTTTCGGGAAAAACAGCCATTATCACCGGATCGAATTCAGGGATCGGATTAGGCGTCGCGCGTGAACTGGCGAAGGCCGGGGCTAACGTGGTGCTGAATTCATTTACCGACCGCGACGAAGATAATGCGCTGGCCGCTGAGATTTCGAAAGAGACCGGTACCAGCGCACGCTATATCAAGGCGGACATGTCCAAAGGTGAAGAATGCCGCGCGCTGATCGAGAAGGCGGGGGCTTGTGATATTCTGGTGAACAACGCGGGCATTCAGCATGTCGCGCCGGTTGATCAGTTTCCGGTCGAAAAGTGGGATGCGATCATCGCGATCAACATGAACTCGACTTTTCATACGATGGCCGCCGCTTTGCCAATGATGCGCAAGGCCGGGTGGGGACGTATTGTGAATATCGCCTCGGCTCATGGGTTAACGGCGTCTCCGTTCAAGGCGGCCTATGTCGCGGCAAAGCACGGCGTGGTTGGTATGACCAAAACCGTAGCGCTGGAAACCGCGCAGGAGCCAATCACATGCAACGCGATCTGCCCGGGATACGTCCTGACACCATTGGTCGAGGCACAGATCCCAGGCACCATGAAGGAATACGGCATGAGCCGTGAGGACGTGATCAAGAACGTGATGCTGGAAAGGCAACCTTCGAAAGAATTCGCCACGGTCGAGCAATTGGGTGGCACCGCGATCTTTCTGTGCTCGGATGCGGCAGCGCAGATCACCGGGACCACGATCTCGGTCGATGGCGGTTGGACAGCGTTGTGAGGTTTCACGGGGGCGCTGCCCCCGTACCCCCGGAGTATTTTGGAAAAGATGAAGGGGCAGGACGGTGAAACGGATCAATCTGGCTTTGCAGGGTGGCGGCGCGCACGGTGCCTTCACCTGGGGCGTTCTGGACCGAATTCTGGACGAAGAAGATATCGAGGTTGCGGCGATCACAGGGACCTCGGCCGGGGCGCTGAATGGCGCTGCCTTCAAGTCAGGAATGGTCCACAACGGGCGCGACGGCGCACGGGCTTGTCTGGACGGGCTATGGGCACGGATGGGTGCGGTGGGGGATATGCGCCTTGCCAACTGGATGCAGGCGCTGGAGCCCGCACAGATTGCCCAGTCGATGGAGTATTCACTGCCATTCTCGATTGGTGATGCCTGGTCGCGAATGGTGTCGCCTTATGCTTATGGTCCGTTTTACCGCAATCCCCTGGAACCGGTTGTGGATCGGTTCAACTTTGATGAGATTTGCACGGATCAGGGACCCCAGTTGTTTGTCTGCGCGACCTGTGTGCGCAGCGGCAAGATCCGGGTGTTCACCGGGGAAGAGATTTCAACGGATGCCATTTTGGCCTCGGCCTGCCTGCCGAGCCTGTTTCAGGCCGTCGAGATATTTGACCCCAGCTCGGGCCGGACTGAGGCATATTGGGATGGTGGCTACACTGGAAACCCGGCGCTTTATCCCCTGTTTAACAATGATTTGCCTGAAGACGTCGTGGTCGTGAACATCAACCCGCTTGAGCGTGATGAGGTCCCAAAAACTCCGCAGCAGATCCAGAACCGGATCAACGAGATCAGCTTTAACTCATCCCTGTTTCGCGAGCTGCGGGCGATCAATTTTGTTCAGCGTCTGTTGGCGGACGGCAAGCTGACGGCCGGAGAGATGAGCCGCGTATTTGTTCACATGATCGCGGATGACGAATTGATGAACGATTTGTCCGTGGCAACCAAGACGGTTCCCAACCCTGTGATACTGCATAAACTGAAGGACGCCGGGCGCGCGGCGGCACATCGGTTCATTGGCGATCACAAAGCTGATCTTGGCGCACGCAGCACCGTCGACCTGCCCGAGATGTTTGGCTGATCACTCGGGCGGCTGCGTCGGGTCTTTTTCGTTGGGATAAACAAGGCCTGCGGAAATCACCAGCTTTGCGGCGTCCTCGATTGTCATATCCAACAGGATCACATCCTCGGCCGGGAAGAACAATAGGAAGCCAGAGGTCGGGTTGGGCGTGGTCGGGACGAAGACACCTAGCAGTTCACCCCCGGTTTCAGACCGCTCGCTGACTTCGCCTTTTGCCGCGGTAGAGACGAAACCAATCGCCCAGATACCGCGGCGCGGGTATTGGATCAGGCAGGCTTTTTCGAACGACCGTTCAGTCTGGGCAAACACCGTTTCCGAGATCTGCTTGATCCCCGAATAGACAGACCGGACAACGGGCATCCGGCTGACAAGACTTTCGGCAATTTGGATCAGGGACCGGCCCAGAATACCTTTGGCGATCCATCCTACCAGAACAGTGAAGATCAGGAAGATGACAACGCCGACGCCCCGCAGGTTGATGCCCACGTATTCCTGCGGCTGGAACCGTTGTGGAATTATGGGCAGAACCGCACTGTCGATCCAGCCGACCACGGACCAGATCAGCCAAATGGTCAGCCACACAGGAGCAATCACGACGATGCCCGTCAGGAATGACGCGCGCAGTCGCGAAAACAGGCCCGGGCGGCGTTGTGGTTCTTCGTCAAATGGCGTGTTCATTGCGGTCCTGAGCGGTTTTCTGCCAAATTAGTTAAGCAGTTGGGTGCCTTGGTACAATAGGCTTATGTCAATCGGTTCGGTCGGACAGCGCTCGAGCAATTCCGGCCGCCAGTCGTGCGTTATTACGAACCAGGGCAATATTGGCCGTCAGCGAACGCCCTTCGGTCTGTTCGTAAATCCGTTGCAGCAGGTACGGCGTGACGCCCTTGCCGCTGATCCGGTGCGCGTCTGCGTCGGCCTGTGCTGATGCAATGATGGGTGCTAGTTCTTCGGCCGGGATCTGATCGGCAGTCGGGATCGGGTTGGCGACCAACTGACCACCAGGCAAGCCAAGCGCGCGGCGTGTGGCGTGGGCTGTGGCGATGTCCTTGGCGCTGTCCATGCGCAGGGGCGCGGCATAAGGGGATTTGGCCGACCAGAAGGCCGGGAATTCGTCCTGCCCGTAGGCCATGACAGGAACGCCCAGCGTTTCCAGAACCTCGAGCGTTTTTGCCAGATCGAGGATGGCTTTTGCGCCCGCGGCCACAACCGTAACCGGGGATTGCGCCAGCTCATGCAGATCGGCTGAGATGTCAAAGGTTGTCTCAGCGCCCTGATGCACGCCGCCGATGCCACCGGTGGCAAACACCTCGATCCCAGCATAATGCGC
Source organism: Ruegeria sp. Alg231-54 (assembly GCF_900143525.1). Lineage (GTDB taxonomy): Bacteria > Pseudomonadota > Alphaproteobacteria > Rhodobacterales > Rhodobacteraceae > Ruegeria. The sequence goes on from NZ_FREZ01000001.1 coordinate 160,232, forward strand.
GGCGATCATCGTGGCTGCGACCGTGGTCGCTCCGGTGCCGCCGGTTGCCATGCAGGCGGCCATGTCCGCGCGGGACAGCTTGGCGACGCCCTGCGCCTGACCCAACGCATTCAGCTCATCAGCCTCAAGGCCCACATGCAGTTTGCCTTTGATCACGGCCATGGTTGCCGGAATTGCACCCGCGTCGCGGATATCCTGTTCAACCTGTGCCGCAACCTCGATGTTCTGAGGGAAGGGCATCCCATGGGTAATGATGGTGCTTTCCAGCGCAACGATGGGTTGGCCTGCGTCCTTGGCGGCGCGGACCTCAGCGGAATATTGAATGTCGATCACAGTGGGGTTTCTCCGGATACGTAAGTTGCGGCGGCGTTCAGGGCGCGGGTCAGGGCCTCGGCACTGGATGCTCCACCAGATTCTGAGGCGATGTGGGCCGCCATGAATGTGTCGCCTGCGCCGGTTACGCGGGTAACCAGAACGGACGGGGGTGTTTGGGTCAGGATTTCATCCGCATTACCAACCGTGGCAGAGCTTCCGCCGTCGGTGACCAACACCCGCAGCGCGCCGCGATCCAGCAGGCCTTTGGCGGCGCTTTCGGAATCCTTGAATTCGCGCTGGCACAGGATGCCGGCTTCTTCGAGGTTCACATACAGAGTGGCCCGCGCATGCTTCAGGAACGGCAGCAAGCGTTCGGCTTTACCGGGCGAGGCCGGTGCCACACGCAGATCGGCGCGGGCAAAGGCGGGGCTTTGGGCGATTTCCTCAAGCAAGTTCAGTGTCAGATTGCCGTCCAGCGCGATTGGGCCTTCGAACGGCTCGTTTTCGTACCCTAAAGGCCCGTGCATCAATGGACGCAGGATTTTGGCACCCGCGGCCTCAAGCGAATGCGCATCAGCGATGGCTGCTATCAAGCCGTTGGCCCCTTCGACCGCCATGTAACGGTCGGTCGGCAAATCCTGCGAACGGTAAATGTGATCTGTCACCATGCCCAGCCGGGAACACGCATTTGCCAACTCATCGCCCTCAGGATCGCGCCCGATGGCGGTCAGCAGGGTGGGGGTCATGCCAAAACGCACCAGTGTCATGGCGATGTTCATGGCCACGCCACCCGGTAGGCGGGTGATCCGCCCCGGCACGTCCGACCCTTGCCGCATGGCGCTGGCGGACCGGCCAATCACGTCCCAAAGAACCGATCCGATACAAAGGATGTCGCTGTTTTGTGTCATGTCGTCGTCATGCCGCAGCCCCGGCGTAGGTGCAAGCGTTAACGCTCGCACCGATCAGCGCATCGCGTCGGTCAGACCCTTCAGCGCGGCCAGAGGGTCATCCTGTGACCAGATCTCGTCCCCGATACCGAAAAAATCGGTGCATGGGGTCAGATCGCGAACCAGGTCGGGGTTCAGGCCACCCTCGGCAACGACCGGAACTTCGATCGTCTCTGACCACCACTGGAACAGATCCATTTCGGCCATTGTGCCATCGCCCAGCGTTGACGCGCCCGCCGGTCCAAAGGCCACATAGTCCGCGCCGGCCTCGCCAGCCGACATGCCATCATGGCTGGACGCACCGCAAAAGCTGCCAACGATGGCTTCCGCGCCCAATTCCTTTCGTGCAAACCGGACCGAGCGCGCGGCGTCATCCAGATGCACCCCGTCCAGCCCCAACCGCTGCGCCAGCAGAACATGGTTCGAGATCACCAGCGCCACATCGCGCGCATGGGCAACCTCACGGCAGGCATCCGCCGCGCGGGCGATCGTGTCTTCATCGCCACCAGCCAGCGCCAATCGGATACAGGCGACCTCTGCCCCGTCCAACACGCTGGCCAAACGGTCGGGAAAGCTGCTCAGTTCGATGGTCGGTGGCGTAATCATGTAAATCTGCGGCTGCTCGGGGGAGTCCATTGGCGCGTCCTTCGCTTTCAGTCTTTTGCGCGGTTTAGCGGATTGCGGCGGGGAAGCAAACTTTTATGCTGGTTTCCGGCCCAAATGAAGGCGCGGAAGGCTTGCCCTGCCTGTGCGCGCGGATTAGAGCAGGCGGAACCTTCGGAGACAGCCATGCCCAGCGATAAATCTCAGCCCTCATTCGTGCTTGTGCGCCCGCAGATGGGTGAAAACATCGGTGCCGCCGCGCGGGCGATGTGGAATTTCGGGCTGGATCGGATGCGGATCGTGGCACCTCGGGACGGGTGGCCGAACCCCAAGGCTGTGGCTATGTCCAGCGGCGCCGGGCGTCTTTTGGATGAGGCGCAGCTATACGACGATCTGGCCGGTGCGCTATCCGACAGCACTTTTGTTTTTGCGACGACGGCGCGGCAGCGTGGATTGACAAAGCCGGTCTACAGCCCGGAACGCGCAATGCAATTGGCTGCCGAAAAGGTTGCTGCTGGTGAAAAGGTCTGTGTTCTGTTTGGCCCGGAACGCGCAGGGCTCGAAAACGAAGACATCGCTAAGGCAAACGCGATCATCTCGGTTCCGGTAAACCCGGAATACGCCTCGCTGAATCTTGGCCAATGCGTACTTCTGACCGCCTATGAATGGATGCGCCAGACCGGCGATGTCGTTCATGAGGCCACCGATCTGGGCAAGGGCGACTGGGCCACAGGCATCGAGGTCGAGAAACTGGTCGAACATTATGAAGACCGGCTGGAAGATGCGGGGTTCTTTTATCCGCCCGAAAAGGCCGAGGGTATGAAGACCAACCTGCGCAACCTGTGGTCGCGGATGCGGATGACGCGGGCGGATGTGCAGATGCTGCATGGGGTCATGCGGCAGATGGTCCGCTGGAAAGACAAAGGCTGAGGCTGGACCTATGTTCCGCTTCACCCTAGCTTGCGACAAAATCCAAGGCACAAGAGGACAGCATGAGCGGTAAGCGCAGCATCTTCGAAGACGTCTCAGACACTGAAAAACAACAAGCCGTTCAACCGGGTATGATCGATCGTGGCCGCGGGGGTGCGCGCAAGGCCATTCGCGCCTGGCTGATGATCCTGTTTGCGCTGGTGGTCGTCATGATCGCTGTGGGCGGGCTGACTCGGCTGACCGACAGCGGGTTGTCGATCACCGAGTGGCGGCCGATTACCGGGGCCATCCCGCCGATGAATGAGGCGGACTGGCAAGCCGAGTTCGACAAATACAAGCAAATCGACCAGTGGCGCATTCAGAACCAATGGATGGAGCTGGGTGACTTCAAATCCATCTACTGGTGGGAATGGGGCCATCGTCAGCTGGGGCGCGTGATTGGGCTGGTCTGGGCTCTTGGCTTCTTTGGCTTCCTTGTAGCGCGGAAAATACCAACCCGCTGGACCGGTAAGTTGTTGATTCCGGGCCTTTTGGGCGGTGTTCAGGGTGCAGTCGGCTGGTGGATGGTCGCCTCGGGCGTGACACAGGGCGAGGGGATGATCGCCGTGGCCAGCTATCGCTTGGCGATTCATCTGGGGTTGGCATTTGTAATTCTCGGTTTCCTTGCGTGGTACATCTTTGAGTTGGGCCGTGAGGAGCGCGACCTGATGCAGGCCCGCCGCGCGAAAGAGGCGAAATTGTTCTCGCTATCCACCGGGCTGATGCATTTTGCCTTTTTGCAAATACTCATTGGTGCGCTTGTCGCCGGGATCGACGCTGGCCGGTCTTATACCGATTGGCCGTTGATCGGTGGGCAGTTTCTGCCGCCCGATATGACGATTCTGGAACCGATGTGGCGCAACTTCTTTGAAAGCCCGGGTCTGGTTCAGTTCATCCACCGTTGTGCGGGCTATCTGCTGTTTATCTTCGGTATCATCGTTTGGCGGCGCGGCAGCAGCAGCGCCCACCCGCAAACGCGTTTTGCCTTCAACGCGGCTTTTGCGGCGCTGTCGCTGCAGGTGGTGATTGGGATCGCAACCGTGATCTACGCAGCCCCGTGGCAGATCGCCATCTTCCACCAGTTCATGGCCGTCGTCGTCTGGACCCTGATCCTGCGGGCGCGTTTCCTGACAGCATACCCAATCGCAACCTCTCTGCGCGGAGCCTGAATTCCATGAGTGCATATGACGATCTGATGGCCTTTCAGCGCGAAACCTCGGCTCTTGGCGAAATTGCCGGGCGTTTGGGCTGGGATCAGGAAACGGTGATGCCCCGGGGGGCCGCGTCGCAGCGGGCCGAGGAAATGGCAGCGATTGAAGCGGTTTTGCACGCGCGCCGATCCGATCCCCGTGTGATTGAATGGCTGGAACAAGCCGACCCTCAGGATCAAGTCGATCAGGCGCAGTTGCGCGAAATCCGCCGGTCCTATGAACGGACGGTCAAAGTGCCTGCTGATCTGGCAACGGCCATCGCGCGCGTGACATCTGCGGCTCAGGGAACATGGGCGCAGGCCCGCGCAGACGAAGATGTTGCCGCTTTCCTGCCCGTTTTGGGCGAGGTCGTGGCGCTAAAGCGTGAAGAAGGTGCTGCACTGGCGCAGGGTGGCAATATCTACGACGCTATGGTCGAGGACTATGAGCCCTACACGACCGGGACGCAAATCGCCGAAATCTTTGACCAGATGCGCCCGCATCTGGTAGCACTGCGCGCCGCTGTTCTGGATAAATCTGCACCTCAGGCATTGACGGGGAGTTTCGATGAGCTGAAACAGATGCAATTGTCGGAAAAACTGGCAACCACTTTTGGCTATGACCTGAATACAGGCCGCATCGACAAGGCCGTTCACCCGTTCAGCTCGGGCAGTGGATCGGATGTTCGGATCACCACCCGGACCAGTGAAACCGATCCGTTCAACTGTTTCTATTCGACGATTCACGAGGTAGGTCATGCCGCCTATGAACAAGGGATTGATCTGGCCTACGCCCTGACGCCTTTGGGGCGTGGCGTGTCGATGGGTGTGCACGAAAGCCAAAGCCGGATTTACGAGAACCAACTGGGCCGATCCCGTGCCTTTACCGGTTGGTTGTTTGGCCAAATGAAAGACGCGTTTGGTGATTTTGGCATCACCGACGCGGATACGTTCTATGCAACGGTCAACGGTGTTCACAACGGTTACATCCGGACCGAGGCGGATGAGGTGCAATACAACCTCCACATCATGCTGCGCTTTGATCTGGAACGCGCGCTGATGGCCGGTGACCTCCAAGTGGATGATCTTGAGGCCGCGTGGAACGACCGTTTCAAGGCGGATTTCGGATATGCGGTCGACAAACCGTCGAACGGATGTCTGCAGGATGTGCACTGGTCAGTGGGTCTGTTTGGTTATTTCCCAACCTATTCGCTGGGCAATGTCTATGCAGGATGCCTTTACCAAGCGTTGCGGAACGCTGTGCCGGAACTGGATGCGCAATTGGCAGCAGGTGACACGTCAGGCGCAACCGGTTGGCTGCACGAGAATGTGCAGCAACATGGCGGGCTTTACGCTCCACGCGAGACCATTCAGCGTGCAAGCGGTATGGAACCCGGGCCTGACCCGTTACTCGGGTATCTGGAACAGAAATTTGGCGGGTTATACGGGCTCTGAGGTCAGAAAACGTTTCGTCAAGTTGCCGTGTAGGTGCATTGGTTTTGACCTGAATGAGGGTAGGGTGGTTCGAACGGTTTTACCAAAGGAACCACCTTGTTCTTTGCAACACATGTCAAACCACACTTAGCGTCAATTCTGACCAGCAACACGCGCCTGGTGGCGCGTAGGAGCGTGCTGGAGGCAAAGCATCAGGTGATGAACCGCCCGCGCGTTGTCCATTATTTCCATGATGTTTCCGACCCATACTGTCACCTCACCGCACAGGTCTTACAGCAGTTTCGAGACACCTATGATGTCGAGCTGCGCCCACATCTGATTTCGGGCCCTCCGGCCGAGGCTTTGCCGGACCCGGCAGCACATCGGCAAAATGCTATCAAAGATGCGGCAAGACTGGCCCTAAAGCTTGGTTTCAGCCCTCCTAAAGGCTCAGTTCCTGACGAGGCTTTCATTGCAGTTGCGGAAAACCAGATGGCAGCCGAACTGACGAATGAGAGCTTTGTTAAAAATGTCCGAGATATCAGCGAAGATCTTTGGTCGGGAAAGGGTTTTTCGTCCTCAGATCACCCCTTACCGGCTGCGCTGATCGAGGATGGTGACCAACAACTTTCCGATTTGGGTCACTATCTCGGCGGAACATTTCACTACGATGACGAATGGTATTGGGGCGTTGATCGTCTTCATTATCTCGAAGACCGGTTGCTGCACGCGGGCCTGGGAAGCGGGTCGTCACCGATAGTGTCTTTGCCTTCAGTGCAATTGGACCAAGAGAAGTCTCAGGATCAGGAGATTGAGTTCTTCTATTCTTTCCGCAGCCCTTATTCTTATCTGGCATTTGACCGGGCCGTCGACTTGGCACGCCACTACAACGCACGGCTGGTTCTGAGGCCGGTTTTGCCAATGTTGATGCGAGGTTTACCCGTCCCTCCACCCAAGTCTTCCTACATCCTTTATGATTGCGTGCGCGAAGCGCGGCGGTTGGGGATCCCGGTTGGGCGTATCTGTGATCCTTTGGGCAAAGGGGTCGAGCGTGGCTATGCCTTACTGGATTATGCCGAAGCGCAGGAAAAATTGCCTGAGTTCTGTTCCGCCTTCCTGCGCGGCGTTTGGTCCGAGGGACTGAATGCAGCAACTGATCGGGGGCTTCGGACTATCATCGAAAACGCGGGGTTGGATTGGCAAAGTGCGAAACCGCACGTTAGCTCAGATCGTTGGAGAGATCGGGTAGCGGTCAATCAGGACCGTCTGCAAGAGATCGGGCTATGGGGTGTCCCTAGTTTCCGTGTCGCCGGGGAAAGTGTCTGGGGACAGGATCGCCTTTGGGCGGTCGAAGACCTTTTGATAAATAAAAAGGCGCCACACCCGAAAGTGTAACGCCTGAATAATGTTATGGATCTGTCGGTTACTCTTCCGCTTCGTCCTCGTCGCCCTGATCGGCGATCCAGGCAACACTGACGACCACTTCGCCTTTGCCGGTGTTGAAGACCTTCACGCCACCGGCCGAGCGGGAGCGGAACGAAATCCCATCAACCGGCACTCTTATCGATTGGCCTTTGGACGTCGCCAGCATGATCTGATCTTCCATATCGACCGGGAACGAGGCGACGAGTTCGCCACCACGCATCGCCTTGTCCATGGCGGCCACACCCATCCCGCCGCGTCCGCGTACAGGATAGTCGTGGCTGGAGCTCAGCTTGCCTGCGCCGCCCGCCGTGATTGTCAGGATCAGGTTTTCGGCGGCCGACATCTCGGCATACTTTTCCTGGTTGAAATCGCTGCTTGCTGCGGCTTCCTCGTCGTCACCAGCGTCATCTTCGGTAAGCCCTGCAACCGCACGGCGCATTTTAAGGTAAGCCACACGATTTTCGGGGGTCGCTTCGAAATGGCGGATCACCGACATCGAAACCACGCGGTCGCCATTGGACAGCCTGATACCGCGCACACCGGTGGATTCGCGCGAATTGAACACCCGTACATCGGTGGTGCGGAAACGGATCGCACGGCCCGAATTGGTGACCAACATCACATCTTCATCTTCCGAGCAGATGCGGGCGTTCACCAGTTCAACATCTTCGGGCAGTTTCATTGCGATCTTGCCGTTGCGTCGGACATTGGTGAAGTCCGACAAGCGGTTACGACGCACGTCGCCCGCGCTGGTGGCGAAGATGATTTGAAGGTTTTCCCATTCTTCATCGGGTACATCTACGGGCATGATCGCGGCGATGGAAACACCGGTCGGGATCGGCAGGATGTTGACGATTGCCTTGCCCTTACCTGTGCGCCCCGACTGCGGCAGACGCCAGGTCTTGAGCTTGTAGACCATGCCATCCGTCGTGAAGAACAGCAGTTGCGTGTGTGTGTTGGCCACGAAGAGGTTGGTGACAACATCCTCTTCCTTGGTCTGCATCCCCGACAGCCCCTTGCCGCCGCGCTTTTGTGCTCGGAAATCGGCCAGCGGCGTACGCTTGATGTAGCCGCCCGACGTGACGGTCACGACCATATCCTCACGTTCGATCAGGTCTTCGTCTTCCATGTCGCCGGACCAATCGACGATCTCGGTGCGACGGGGCACGGCAAACTGTTCACGAACGCTGCGCAGCTCATCTCCGATGATCGACATGATGCGCTCTCGCGAGGACAGAATATCGAGGTATTCCTGGATCTTATCTGCCAGTTCTTCCAGCTCGTCCGTAACCTCTTTGACACCGATCTGAGTCAGTCGCTGCAGACGCAGGTCGAGGATGGCGCGGGCCTGAACTTCGGTCAGGTTATAGGTGCCGTCGTCGTTCATCTTGGACAGAGGATCGTCGATCAGGCGCAGATAACTTTCGATCTCAGCCGCAGGCCAGCGGCGGGTCATCAGCTTTTCACGCGCTTGCGCCGCGTCAGCGGATGACCGGATTGTGGCGACCACCTCATCCACGTTCGATACAGCCACGGCCAGGCCACACAGGATGTGGCTGCGTTCGCGGGCTTTGCGCAGGTCGTACGCAGTGCGACGGGCTACGACATCTTCACGGAAGTCAATGAAGGAGGTCAGGAACCGGCGCAGGGTCAACTGCTCGGGCCGGCCACCATTCAGCGCCAGCATGTTGCAGCCAAACGAGGTCTGCATCGGCGAGAAACGGAAAAGCTGGTTCAAAACAACTTCGGGCGTCGCATCACGTTTGAGTTCGACCACGACACGCACCCCATTGCGGTCGGATTCGTCCTGAACGTGGCTGACGCCTTCGATGCGTTTTTCGCGAACGGCTTCGGCGATCTTTTCGATCATCGAGGCCTTGTTCACCTGATAGGGGATCTCGTCCACGACGATGGCATAGCGGTCCTTGCGGATTTCCTCGACGCGGGTCTTGGAGCGGATTATGACGCTGCCGCGCCCTTCCAGATAAGCTTTGCGCGCGCCGGAACGGCCCAACATCACACCACCGGTTGGGAAATCAGGGCCGGGGATGTATTCGATCAGCTGTTCGGATGTCAGATCCGGTTCATCGATCAACGCCAGCGTTGCGTCGATGACTTCGCCAAGGTTATGCGGCGGGATGTTGGTCGCCATGCCGACGGCGATACCACCGGCACCGTTGACCAGCATGTTCGGGAAACGGGCGGGCAGAACCGTCGGTTCACGGTCCTTGCCGTCATAGTTGTCCTGAAAATCGACTGTCTCTTTTTCGATATCGGCCAAGAGAGATGCGGCGGGCTTGTCCATCCGCACTTCGGTATAGCGCATGGCCGCCGGGTTATCACCGTCCATGGAGCCAAAGTTGCCCTGACCATCCAGCAGCGGCAGCGACATCGAGAAATCCTGGGCCATCCGCACCAGCGCGTCGTAGATCGCGCTGTCACCATGCGGGTGGTATTTACCCATGACATCGCCAACCGGCCGGGCCGATTTGCGGTATGACTTGTCGTGCGTATTGCCCGTCTCGTGCATGGCATAGAGGATGCGCCGGTGCACCGGTTTCAGGCCATCGCGCAGATCGGGGATCGCGCGGGACACGATGACCGACATGGCATAGTCCAGATAGGACGTGCGCATCTCGGATTCGATGGATACCGTCGGGCCGTCATATACGGGACGCTGGGGCGGTGTTTCATCCATGTTTTCTGGGGTTTCTGGCGTATCGCTCACGTAACCTGCCCGTTTATTGTGCTGGGTCTATATCTTGTGGATGTACCTTATCAGACCCGGCACATAAGGTGCAAGCAAGCAGCGCAATCTGGGCAAAAAACACCCGTAACACTGGGGTAACATATTGTTAACCAAGGGTTAGGTGGTTTCTGTGTTATGCTGAAGAGACCTTGCAACAATTTTGGAGGTCTGCATGGAGCAAAGCGAAACAGAACTGATGCTCAAGGGGTATGGGCTGACGACGGCCGAATTTTTTTATCACATGCCTGACTATATTCACGTGCTCAATACATTTATCTGGCAGGAATACGACCTTGCGCCGGATCATCCCAAACTATTTGATTTTATTGAATTCTGGCAGCGAGAGATTGAAGGACCGTTGCATTCGGTGCGGTTTACTCATCGCAAAATGATCGCGCCCGGAGAATGGCGCAACGTGGTAGGCGAATTCCGAGTGAATTGACGCCAGGGCGCATCAGGCCCAAACCCATATACATTTCCGGTGCATCCGGTATCTTGGCGGCCAAGTCATTGGTCACAAGCGGAAACACGGAATGCCCAGAGTTTTATTGATTGCAGCCGCCATCTGCCTAGCCGGGCCTGTGTCGGCCGAAGGTGTCCTAGATAAAATCAAAAAGGGCGTTGAAAACACGACAGACGCCGTTGGACGCGGGGCAGAAACCGTCGGACAGACACTCGAAAAAGGGGCGAGCGCGGTTGATGAAACCATCACGTCCACCTCTGATTTGCTGTCCAACGAGGCGACGCCCGAAGAGACTCGCGCCAAGCTGGATGTCATGGCCGTCGATGTGTTGGCGCAGTTGCTAACCGAAAATCCCGAAGCACAGGCGCTATATGATGTCAGTGCGGGATATGCTGCGTTCGATTCTCGCAAGGTGACAGTTTTCCCGGTGTCCGCAGGGTACGGGCGCGGTGTTGCCGTGAACAAAGACACCGGTCAGCACACCTATATGAATATGGGAACTGGCGGCGTGGGCGCGGCGATCGGTATAGGCGGGTTCGAGACCAAATTCGTGATCCTGTTTGAAACCCAGGCAGATTTGGACAGTTTTATCACGCAAGGTTACGACGCGACTGCGGAATCCGGCGCAATGTATGGTGACGAGCGCACCGATGAGACGCTCAGGTTCACAGACGGGCGGTCGTTTTTTGTGCTCAGCAAAAAGGGCTGGCGCGTTTCGGCTGGGGCGTCAGGCACAAAATACTGGAAATCGCCCGAGCTGAATTGATCAGCCCGAGCAACTGGCGCCACCCAGAACACAGAACTTGGCACAATGTGGGTGGTTGAGGTGCACGTCGGCCTCGGCCTCGGCAAGTGTGTTGCCCATTTCAAACTCAGGCTCGTACGGCAGTAAGGTACAGGCCAGAACGGCAGGTTGTTCTGCGCCTTTGCGTTTGACCACCATGCGGGCATTCGAACACATTACAGCCTCGGGTGCTTTATCCAGAATGCTCCAGCAAGCGGTTGTGATTTCGGGGACTTCGACAGTTTCGTCCATCTCGGGAAACAAAACGGTCTGGCCAGGATTCTGTGCGTCGATGTCAAAGCTGTGCCGCTTGAAGAACGCCTCATACCCGGCGCGGCTGTCGGCGTCGCTGTCACCCCAGACCGTGCGGCCGGCGATGGCGATATTGAACCCGTTGTCGCGCAGCCACTCCATTCCGGTGATCGTCTTGTCAAAGCTGCCTTTGCCGCGTTCCTCGTCATGCAGTTCGGGGCGATAGTGGTCCACGGAAACGCGAAGTGTCAGCTTGTTTCCATAGTTGCGCTTCAGATCCAGCAGCCCTTCACGCATCTTGCGGCGCATCATCGGCAGCATTGCATTTGTCAGGATCAAAACCTCATATCCGCGTTCTAAGGCGGCACGGGTCATGTCGATCATTTCAGGATTCATAAAGGGCTCGCCCCCGGTGAACCCAATCTCACGCACCGGCCAGTCGCGTTCTTCGATCTGGTCCAAGTAGTCGCGCACCTCTTCGGTGGTGATATAGACCAGCGCATCATTGGAGGGGCTGCTGGCGATGTAGCAGTTGACGCATTCGATATTGCAAAGGGTGCCGGTATTGAACCACAACGTCTCGGGGTTTTTCAGCGCTACGGAAGCGCGGGTTTGCCCATCTGCTGTCACCAATTTGTTCTGAAACTTGCCGATATTGGCGGTCTGAGGCGCGTTGTCTTTCATTCCGGTATCCGGTTCTTTGAAGTTACTTCTGATGTAGCTGCTCGACTCGGATTAGTTAAGTCAGGCAAGTGCGACCTGACAGAGTTTTGATGATGGGGGATTTACGCTGACCGATTGCGCTAACATTGGACATGCCCGGCGGGGCAAGATAAGGAAAAACCATGGTTTCTCGCGTCATACCTGTTGATCCGTTCGATCTCGTCATTTTTGGCGGGACCGGTGACTTGGCGCAACGCAAGATTTTACCGGCCCTGTTTCGGCGCTTTTGCTCAGGGCAGTGGGCCGAAGGTGTGCAAATCATAGGCGCGGCGCGCACGGTCCACGACCGCGCGGGGTTTCAGGCAATGGTCGCCGAATCGCTGCGAACCCATGCGACTGCGCAATGCCGGGACGAGGGCGCATTGCGCGCGTTTCTGGACCGCGTCGACTATGTGACCCTCGACGGATATTCGAATGAGGGCTGGGATCAGCTTTCTGACAAGCTGAACCAAGATCGGGTGCGCGCGTTCTATTTTTCGGTTGGTCCACGCCTGTTCGGGCCTTTGGCCGAAAGGATCAAAGCGCATGATCTTGCAACGCCAAGCACGCGGATTGTCGTTGAAAAACCCTTTGGTCACGATTTGGAAAGCGCACGGGCGTTAAACGCGACCTTGGCTGAGCATTTTCGGGAAAGCCAAATCTACCGGATTGATCACTATCTGGGAAAGGAAACCGTCCAGAACCTGATGGCCGTTCGCTTTGGCAATATGCTGTTCGAACCGCTGTGGAATAGCCAGTATGTTGATCACATCCAGATCACGGTGGCCGAATCCGTAGGTATCGACGGGCGGGAAGAGTACTATGAGCGCGCAGGTGCCATGCGCGACATGATGCAAAATCACCTGATGCAGCTTTTGTGTCTGATCGCGATGGAGCCGCCGGCAAAGTTTGATCCTGACGCTGTGCGGGATGAAAAGCTCAAGGTTATTCGCGCGTTGGATCAGGTCCAGCCACACCATATCGTGCGTGGTCAGTTCGATGGCGGTGGCAACGGGAAAGGATACCGCGAGAATGTGGGCAATCCGCGCTCGACCACCGAAAGCTATGTGGCGCTGCGGGCGCATATCAGCAATTGGCGGTGGGCGGGTACTCCATTCTATCTGCGCACGGGTAAGCGTCTGGTGGCGCGGTCTTCGGTAATCAATGTGATGTTCAAAGACGCGCCGCATTCGATTTTTGGCGAAGAGGCCGGACGCCACGCAAATGTCCTATCGATCCGCCTGCAGCCGAACGAGGGAATAACGCTGAAGGTGACGATCAAGGAACCCGGGCCGGGTGGGATGCGCCTGGTCGATGTGCCCTTGGACATGAGTTTTGCCGAGGCGCTGGGGTCGGGAAACCAAGACCCGCCCGATGCATATGAACGGCTGGTGATGGACGTGATCCGGGGCAACCAGACCCTGTTCATGCGCGGGGATGAGGTCGAGGCCGCATGGGCCTGGACCGACCCGATCATTGCCGGTTGGCACGCGCGCGGTGACGTACCAAAACCCTATGAAAGCGGCAGCACAGGTCCGGGCGACGCCGAGCTGTTGATGAAACGAGATGGTCGCCGCTGGCAAGGAATAAACCCATGAAGATTCAAGAATATGCGGATCGCGACATGCTGGCCATTGATGTCGCAAACGCCTTGGCCGGAGAGTTGGAGGCTGCCTTGCTGCATCACGACACGGTCTCATTGGCCGTGCCGGGTGGTACGACGCCGGGGCCGGTCTTTGATGGTCTTTGCGCGGCCGATCTGGCATGGGACCGGGTGCGGGTTTTGCCGACCGATGAGCGCTGTGTTCCGGGTGACAGTGATCGATCGAACGAACGGCTGATCCGGCAGCGCCTGCTGACGAACCGGGCTTCGGTTGCCCAGTATGTGCCGCTGTATCTTGAGGGTAAGGAACCCGACGATGTCCTGCCGGAAATCGAAAACCTGATCGCGCCGGTTTTGCCATTGTCGGTTCTGGTATTGGGGATGGGTGAGGATATGCACACCGCGTCACTGTTTCCGGGGATGCAGGGGCTTGAGGCTGCGCTGGACAGCCATGCGCCCATTCTTGCTGTTGCGCGCACCGAAACTCAGCCCGAGGCGCGGATCACGCTGACCGGCCCGGTGCTGGACGGCGCGCTGTCAAAACACCTGATCATTTATGGCGCCGCCAAACGCGACGCGTTGGACAAGGCCATGTCGCTGCCACCAGAAGAGGCACCGATCGCCGCCACGCTGACCGGCATGACGGTTCATTGGGCGGAGTAACGCAGATGCAATTGAACTCGCTCAAAACCCTTGCATCCGACGCTCAGGACGAAGCCATCCTGGGCCTGTTTGAAACCGATCCGAACCGCGCGCAGAGTTTTTCTGCATCGACCGGCGACCTGTTGTTTGATTACTCTAAAACTCAGATCACAGATGAGGTCCGAAAAGCCTTAATCGCGTTGTGTGATGAGGCGGGTCTGGCCTCGCGCCGCGCCGCGATGTTTGACGGGGAAAAGATCAACGAAACCGAAGGTCGCGCGGTTTTGCACACTGCGCTTCGCAATCTGGACGGTGGTCCTGTCGAAGTTGATGGGTTGGACGTCATGCCCGACGTTCTGGGCACGTTGCAACGGATGCGCGTCTTTGCAGAAGAGGTGCGTGGCGGCGCGGTCACCGGGGCAGGGGGCGCCTTTACCGATGTGGTCAATATCGGCATCGGTGGTTCGGACTTGGGCCCGGTGATGGCAACACATGCGCTGTCGCCGTATCACGATGGGCCAAGGCTGCATTATGTATCGAACGTAGACGGTGCCCACATCGCAGATACGTTGCGCCAGCTGGATCCAACGCGGACACTGGTGATTGTTGCCTCAAAAACCTTCACGACCATCGAGACGATGACCAATGCTCGAACCGCGCGGGCTTGGATGGAAGACGGCGGCGGCGATCCGGGCAAGCAGTTTGCCGCCGTGTCCAGCGCGCAGGACAAAACCCAAGCCTTTGGCATCCCCCAAGAGCGCGTATTCGGTTTCGCTGATTGGGTAGGCGGGCGCTACTCGGTCTGGGGTCCGGTCGGCTTGCCGGTGATGATCGCCGTCGGATCGAACGCCTTCGATGCGTTCTTGCGCGGCGGGCAGGCGATGGATATACATTTCCGCGCCGCCGACTGGGTCGAAAATATGCCCGTTATGCTGGCTTTGGTCGGCATTTGGCATCGTCAGGTTCAGGGTCATGCCAGCCGGGCCGTGCTGCCTTATGATCAGCGCCTGCTGCGATTGCCTGCGTATTTTCAACAGCTTGAGATGGAATCGAACGGCAAATCTGTTGCCATGGACGGCAACACTCTGACCATTCCCTCGGGCCCCGTCGTCTGGGGTGAGCCGGGCACCAATGGGCAGCATGCATTTTATCAGTTGATCCACCAAGGCACCGACGTGATCCCCTGTGAGTTCATGGTCGCGGCCGAGGGGCACGAACCGGAATTGACCCACCATCACCGACTGTTGCTGGCCAATTGCCTGGCGCAGTCCGAGGCGCTGATGCGCGGTCGATCCTTGGGCGAAGCACGGCAACGGATGGCGGAGAAGAGGCTGGAAGGGGACGAGCTGGAACGGCAAGCCCGTCACCGCGTTTTTCCGGGCAACCGTCCTTCGACAACGTTGATGTATCCAATGCTCACGCCGTTTGTTCTGGGCCAGATCATCGCGCTTTACGAACATCGTGTGTTTGTCGAGGGCGTCCTATTGGGCATCAACTCGTTCGACCAGTGGGGCGTTGAGTTGGGCAAGGAACTTGCCACATCTCTCGGCCCGATCGTCGACGGAGAAGAAAGCGCGACTGGCAAGGACGGCTCGACCGCTGCCTTGGTTGCCTATGCAATGCGCCACCGCGATCAATAACGTGATTTTTGGCAGCCTGCCGTAGAGGCAGGCTGCATTCTTTTATTGTCAGACAATTAAATGATTGGCAGGGTCAGTTCTTAGGGAACGCCCTGAACTCTCTGCTTTGCGCAAGCGGACATGAGGCTTCGGGCAAGCAGACAGCGCTGCCCAACTGAGTGGTGCTGACATTGGGAGGATGTCCATGCTGGGACAGATGATGACGCAGCCTTTGTTGATTTCGTCGCTGATTGATCACGCCGAACGCTATCATGGCCAGACCGAGATCTACTCGGTCGAAACCGATGGGTCGGTCACTGAAACCACTTGGGCGCAAGTGGCACAAAACGCGCGAAAGCTGGGTTCGGCGCTGACCAAGCTGGGACTGGAACCCCAGGACCGCATCGGCACGTTGTCCTGGAATAACCGACGACATCTGGAGATTTATTATGCGACTTCCGGCGCGGGATATGTGTGCCACACGGTGAACCCCCGGCTTTTCCCGGAACAGCTGACTTACATTATCAACCACGCCAAAGACCGGGTTCTGTTCTTTGATGCGACATTCATCCCTCTGGTCGCGGCCCTGCACGAACACCTGACTGAAGTGCGCCATTTCGTTTTGATGGGCCCACGGAAGGAAGACGCCGTTGCCCAAATCCCTGGCGTCGCGTTCTATGATGACCTGATCGAAACTGGCGATGGCGATTTTCAGTGGCCCAGTTTCGATGAAAACACAGCGTCCAGCCTGTGTTACACCTCGGGCACGACGGGCAATCCCAAAGGCGTTCTGTATTCCCATCGTTCCACAGTCCTGCACAGTTTTGGATCGAACACGCGAGATGTCATAGGCTTTTCTGCTATGGATGTCGTGATGCCGGTGGTTCCAATGTTCCATGTCAACGCCTGGGGGTCGCCCTATGCCTGCGCCATGTCGGGTTCACGCATGGTGCTGCCGGGGCCGGGCCTGCATGGCGAAGCCCTGGTGAATCTGGTCGATACATATGGCGTGACGCTGGCAATGGGGGTTCCGACGATCTGGCAAGGCTTGCTGGCACATGCCGAGAAGTCAGGTAGCAAACTCGCCAGCTTGAACCGCACTGTCATTGGCGGTGCAGCGTGCCCGCCCTCGATGATCGAAACTTTTCGCGAGACCTATGGTGTCGATACGGTTCACGCCTGGGGCATGAGCGAGATGAGTCCCCTGGGAAGCACGAACAACCCACTGGCCAAGCATCTAGACCTTCCGCCTGAAGAACAACACAAGCTGCGCGAAAGCCAGGGTCGTCCGCCCTACGGGGTCGAGTTGAAAATCGTCGATGATGACGGCAATGATCTGCCGCATGACGGCGTTACGCAGGGCGATCTGCTGGTGCGCGGTCATTGGGTGTTGGACAGCTATTTCCAAATGCAGGATGAAGACCTGCTGCAGGACGGATGGTTCGCGACCGGAGATGTCGCAACGTTGGACCCTGACGGATACATGACAATCCGCGACCGGTCCAAGGACATCATCAAATCCGGGGGTGAGTGGATCAGTTCGGTCGAGTTGGAAAACATCGCCGTAGCCCACCCGCAACTTGCCACTGCAGCCGTTGTTGGTGTGCCACATCCCAAATGGGACGAACGCCCCTTGTTGGTTGCCGTCAAAGCCGAAGGCGCGGACCCGAGTGAAGAAGAATTGCTGGCTTTCTTCGACGGTAAAATCGCCAAATGGCAGGTGCCCGATAAGGTTGTCTTTGTGGATGCGCTACCACTGAACGCGACCGGGAAGGTCCTGAAACGCAATCTGCGCGCAGACTTCGAGGGTGCCTTGATAGGCTAAGCGCCTGATATTGTTGAAAATGGCTCCGGCGGTAGGGATCGAACCTACGACCAATTGATTAACAGTCAACTGCTCTACCGCTGAGCTACGCCGGAACGGTTCGCGCCGTATAGCAACCTGTTTCTACGGCGTCCAGTGGGGGGCAGAATTTTTTTCGCCAAAATGACATCAATCCGAATAGCACCGAATTTGGTGCCGAATGAGGGTCTTGATATCAGGAGATTTTGGCTCCGGCGGTAGGGATCGAACCTACGACCAATTGATTAACAGTCAACTGCTCTACCGCTGAGCTACGCCGGAACTGAGGGGCGTATAACAACCCGTTTTTTGCCCGTCCAGAGGGGAACTGCATCAAACGGAAAAAAAGTTCTGCGTGTTCATGTTGACCTTGAAAACATGGCATCGACTGAAAGTGCGTCGGAAGTGTAAACTTGAGATTTACCATAAAGATCAACTAGATGTGCGAACACGTTGCGTTCAGCCGCGGGCAAAAGCGCGGCTGGCGTGTCGGTATAGACGCGCTCGGCAAGTTGTCGGGCGATTCCGGG
The DNA here is from genome assembly GCF_900143525.1 of Ruegeria sp. Alg231-54. Classification (GTDB taxonomy): domain Bacteria; phylum Pseudomonadota; class Alphaproteobacteria; order Rhodobacterales; family Rhodobacteraceae; genus Ruegeria. The sequence continues at coordinate 178,301 of NZ_FREZ01000001.1, forward strand.
CTGCTCCTCCAGCGCCGCCAGTATCTGCGCCTCGCGGGACAGCCGGTGAGTGATCAGCCAATCCAACCGTTCAGAAGGGTTGGTGATCTCCGCACCGTGACCCGCATGAAACACGGCCCAATCCCGCGCACGCAACCTGTGGCACGCCTGCATAAAGTCTGTCAGGTCCCCATCCGGTGGAGAAACCAGTGAGCTGGCCCAGCCCATGACGTGATCGGCAGTAAAGCAGACATCGCCCCAACCCAAAGCGATATGATTGCCCAGGTGACCGGGCGTATGGATGACCTCAAGTTGCCAATCGTCGCCCTCGATCACCTCACCATCCGCCACTTCGACATCCGGGCGAAACGCAGTGTCTATCCCTTCGCCGCCGCCGGCCAGACCCTGCCGCGCCAGTTGTGCCATCACTGCGCTGCGTCCGGCCTGTGGGCCGCCAAAGGCCAGAATCGACGCGCCGGTGCGTGCCGCCAATGGCGCCGCGAGCGGTGAATGATCCAGATGGCTGTGCGTGACGATAATATGGCTGATCCGTTGCCCCGGCTGCACCGCGTTCAGAATCGCCGCAAGATGCGCATCGCTCAAAGGACCGGGATCAATGACCGCCAAATCACGTTCTCCCAAAAGGTACGTGTTCGTACCGCGATAGGTCATCGGGGACGGATTCGGGGCTTGTATCCGGCGCAGCCCGGGTTGTAAGTCGATCGCCAGACCGGAGGGCGGGTTGAAATCGTCGGGCGCCTGCATTCTGAGCTCTTTCTCTTGGCGGATCAGCCCGTTAGGTTTAGCGCATGTTCAGTCGATGGCTCAAACAATATATGCCGCGCAGCCTGTATGCCCGCGCGGCACTAATTCTGGTTCTTCCAGTTGTCGTGCTGCTGTTGGTGGTGGGGATTGCCTTCTTGCAAAAGCATCTCGAGGACGTCACCGCGCAGATGACCAAGACCGCCACGCGCGAAGTGACGTTGGTGCTGGAAACCATGAAAAGGGCCGAGACCCAGCAGCAGGCGCTGGCAGCGATACGCCTGGATTTGTCGGTGCTTGATATGAAAGCCCGTTTTGTTGACGGCGACGAAAACCCGATAACGGACAGGCGTCGGTGGTACGATTTTATCGCACCACAGGTCGAATACCATTTGCGAGCGGGGCTGCCAGATCTGGTCGCCGTCGCTTTGCCTTCGGGTGATGAAGCTCGGTTGTACCTTGAAACCGATCTAGGGCTGCTCCAGCTGACGATAGATCGCCGCCGCCTGTCGCCCACGGCGCCGCATCAGTTGATTGTGACCATGATGTTCTTTGCCGTTGTGATGACGACGATCTCATTCCTCTATATGCGCAATCAGCTGCGGCCTATTACCCGCCTTTCTGACGCTGCGCAGGCCTTTGGTCGGGGCAGGGTAGTACCATATACGCCGGGGGGCGCAATAGAAGTGCGCGCTGCTGGCAGTGCGTTTCTGGAAATGAGGGCTAGAATCGAGCGACAGATGGAACAGCGCACGATGATGCTTTCGGGTGTAAGCCACGACCTGAGAACACCGCTGACGCGGCTGAAACTGGGTCTTTCCATGTTGCCCGAAGATCAGGCAGCACCGCTGAAACAGGACGTGGACGAAATGCAATTGCTGCTGGATGCGTTCCTTGATTTCTCACGTGGTGTCGCCGAGGGGCCAGCCGAGGCGATCGAACCTGCAGTGTTGTTGCGTCAGATCGTCGAAGACGCGCGCCGGGCAGGTCATCAGGCCGAATTAGTCTCAGTCGAAGGTGACGGCACGGCGATGCTGCGCCCCATGGCCATTCGCCGCGCGGTCGAAAATTTGATTGGCAATGCGGTGCGATATGGCAACCGGGCCGAGGTCAGCTTGTCCCTGACGCCCAAAATCGTGCGCATCCGGGTCGAAGATGATGGACCGGGTATTCCGGTAGAGCAGCGCACTGAGGCTGTAAAACCGTTCTCGCGCCTTGATCCCGCGCGAAATCAGAATCAGGGCAGTGGCGTTGGTCTAGGATTAGCGATTGTTGCGGATATTGCCCGCGCACATGGCGGTGTTCTGCGGCTTGGTAAAAGTGAAAGGCTGGGCGGTCTTTGCGCGGATATCATTGTTGGGCGATGATTTTGGTGAGATCGGAATTCACGTTTTGTGTCGCAACCACAAGCGGCGCGCATTTTTTATTTGGTCTAAAGCACCGATCACCCCGTACAACCTTTAGAATGGGAGGAAGTCATGACCAATAGTTTCGACGTGAAATCATCGTGGGTATCGGTAATGGATGAAACGAAAAACCCACTAAAAAAATACTCTCTATCCACAGCACACATGCTGATGCAGATGTTGGCATGGATGTGGAGCGCAATTTTCTCGCTGATGGTTGGTAGCTATTTTGTTTTCGGTGTAACCGCATTGGGCCATTTGCTGCTGATCGGCGGGTTGTTTGTCACCTTGGCAGTTTTCCAAAAGGCTGAAGGGATTGATCCTGAAGCGTAAAGTTACCGCCTCATATTAGACCGAACGGCTTTACCCGGGGTTTTTTGGTCCAATTCTTGACCCGCTCCGTATCGCCTTCACTACCCCAACTGCTCCCGCGTTGTTTGTAACGGTTTCTCTCCGAACAACGCGGGTTTTTTAGAGCGGGAACGAGTGGCTACCTTGGTGTCTAATGGGGTATAACTCCCCCATTAGACTTGAGGCGCATTTCTATCGTAACGTTACAGAACGTCTTTTGCGGCATAGGTTTAGGTATGGACAACACTGTATTGTATTTCTTGGTTGGTATATTTGTCGTCGGGCTCGTGACGCTTGGATATTACTCAAAAAGCAGTGGCGCATTGATCTCGATTGTCATCGTAGTTGGTGTTTTGGGTGCGATGGTCGGATACTTTGGTGGATACTTCGGAGAACCTCCAAGGTAATCTTCAATTGGAGGTTCTGCCGGTGCGCTTTGTCTTTGAAAGCTCTTTTTTTTTAAACTAAAAACGGCACAAAAAAACCAGCTTCGCGGTCCGAGTGAGCGGAAGGGTCGCGAAGCTGGTTAATTTCCTCCTACTGGGTGCTGATCGGAGGCTGGGATGCACATGTATGGGACGTGCAAGATCATAAAAACATGAATTTAAAAGTTTCACTAAATGAAAATGGGATAGCCAAAAACCCATTCGAATAGGTGATATATCCAAAAGTATAGTATGCGGATGTGTCATTTCTCTTGAATGTACCAAATGGCACTTCCGCTTGAGCGGGGACTCCGAACTCTAGGGGTTTGAATAAGGTTCAGAGTTACTGGGCAATCCTGCAGATTTAGAAGAATGCATCTTATGTTTGAGCAGGACAGTAGAAACACCATGCACCGCTGGCCTGGCAAGAATCTTTAACTGATAACAATGAAAAAGTAGACGGTGGTAGGCCCGGCAGGACTTGAACCCGCAACCAAAGCGTTATGAGCGCTCTGCTCTAACCAATTGAGCTACAGGCCCGCCTGAGCGCTTTGAGTACCATGGTGAACAGCCGCGTCAAGCCTGACCGTTGCAACAAGTCGCACAATCGAATAACCCGCGCGGGAACCATTCATAAGGGGCTGGCCATGACCACGGGCAAGAACGGAATCACCTATGCCGATGCAGGCGTTGATATTGATGCGGGGAATGCCCTTGTCGACCGGATCAAGCCGGCCGCAAAACGCACTAACCGCTCGGGCGTGATGAGCGGGCTGGGCGGATTTGGCGCTCTGTTTGATTTGAAGGCCGCCGGGTACCAGGACCCGATTCTGGTTGGGGCCACTGACGGAGTGGGCACCAAGCTGCGCATCGCCATTGATACCGGTGTTGTCGACGGTGTGGGCATCGACCTTGTGGCCATGTGCGTCAATGACCTGATCTGTCAGGGTGCTGAGCCGCTGTTTTTCCTGGATTACTTTGCGACCGGAAAACTGGATACCGAAACAGCTGCGCGGATTATCGAAGGCATTGCTGAAGGCTGTGTCCAATCCGGATGCGCTTTGATCGGCGGTGAAACCGCGGAAATGCCCGGCATGTACCCCGATGGCGATTTCGATCTGGCCGGGTTCTCGGTCGGTGCGATGGAGCGTGGTGCGCATCTGCCGGCCGGCGTTCAGGAAGGCGACGTGCTTTTGGGGCTGGCGTCGAACGGTGTCCATTCCAACGGCTACTCGCTGGTGCGCAAACTGGTCGAAATTTCGGGCCTGGACTGGGAAGCCGCGTCACCGTTCAGCGACGGCTCTCTGGGCGAGGCGCTGCTGACCCCAACGCGTCTGTACGTGAAACCTGCGCTGCAGGCGATCCGGGCAGGGGGCATTCATGCACTGGCCCATATCACTGGCGGTGGCCTGACCGAAAACCTGCCGCGCGTGTTGCCCGAGGGGCTGGGTGCCGAGATTGACCTGAATGCATGGGACTTGCCGCCTGTATTTCGCTGGATGGCGGAAACCGGTGGAATCGTTGAGGCCGAGATGCTGAAAACATTCAACTGCGGCATTGGCATGATCGTCGCGTGTGACGCGGATCGCGCAGATGATCTGGCGGCGTTGCTGGCCGACGCGGGCGAAACGGTTGCGCGGATTGGCACTGTGACCGGGACAGCGGGCATGGTCTATTCGGGCACCCTGTTGTGAACCACAAGCGCGTCGCTATTCTGATCTCGGGCGGGGGCTCGAACATGGTGTCGCTGGTCGACAGCATGACCGGCGATCACCCTGCGCGGCCTTGTCTTGTTCTGTCCAATGATGCGAACGCGGGTGGGCTGACAAAGGCGGCAGAGCGCGGCATTCCAACCGCGTCGGTGGATCACCGCCCGTTCAAGGGCGACCGCGCCGCGTTTGAGGCCGAGTTGCTGAAGCCGCTGGAAGAGGCGCAACCCGATATCGTTTGCCTTGCAGGGTTCATGCGTGTTCTGACGGGCGATTTCGTTTCGCGTTTTCAGGGGCGGATGCTGAATATCCACCCTTCGCTTCTGCCGAAATACAAGGGTCTCAATACCCACGCGCGCGCTATTGAAGCCGGGGATGCTGAACATGGATGTTCGGTCCACGAAGTCACCGCAGCCTTGGATGACGGTCCGATCCTTGGGCAAGCGCGAGTGGATATTGAACCGGGTGATACGTCCGAGGCATTGGCCGCCCGGGTGCTGGTATGGGAACACAAACTCTACCCTACAGTGTTGCGCCGTTACGCCAGTGGGGATCGGACTCCGGTGTTGCTGCCCTGAACGTCTCAGGATGATTTACACCCGCGTCAAATTCATCCTATGGTCCGCAATACGGCTGGGTACGGAATAAAACTGATAATCGGCCGCACAGAACAAGAGCAAGAACAGCACCGCGCATGAAAACCCTGACGACGACGCAAGAGCTGGCCGATTTCTGCAAGGCCGCGGCGGAATATGACTATGTCACCGTAGATACCGAGTTTCTGCGCGAACGGACTTACTATTCAAAACTCTGTTTGGTGCAGCTTGCGGTTCCATCTGATGATGAAGGCAGTGCCGTTCTGGTGGATCCATTGGCTGATGGCCTGTCTCTGGACCCGCTTTATGACCTGTTTCGCGATGAAAGCGTGGTCAAAGTGTTTCACGCCGCGCGGCAGGATCTTGAGATTTTCTGGGTCGAGGCGTCCGTGTTCCCGCAACCTCTGTTCGACACCCAGGTCGCCGCGATGGTCTGCGGCTTTGGCGAGCAGGTGGGCTACGAGACCTTGGTGCGCAAAATCTGCAAGGAAGGCGTCGACAAAACCTCGCGCTTTACCGATTGGTCACGTCGGCCACTGACAGATGCGCAAAAGACTTATGCCTTGGCAGATGTCACGCATTTGCGGCAGATCTACGAATATCTTGCGGCCCAGTTGAACAAGTCGCAGCGCAGCCATTGGGTATCCGAAGAGTTGCGCACCCTGACCCAGCCCGGAACCTACAATATCCGTCCCGAAGATGCATGGAAGCGGGTGAAAACCCGCACGAATTCGGCCAAGTTCCTGGCCGTCGTGCGCGAGCTGGCGCAGTTTCGCGAAGCTTATGCGCAGGAAAACAATGTTCCGCGCAGCCGGGTGTTCAAGGATGACGCCTTGATCGAGCTTGCCTCGACCAAGCCCAAATCTCCGTCGGACCTTGGTGGTTCTCGCCTGCTGCTGCGCGAGGCGCGCAAAGGCGCGATTGCCGATGGTATTCTGGCGGCGGTGAAACGCGGGGTAAATTGCCCTGCCGATCAAATGCCGCGCGTAGATAACAGCCGTGACAAGCTAAAGATCAATCCGGCGCTCGCCGATTTGCTGCGCGTGTTGCTCAAGTCCAAAACCGAAAGCTCGGGCGTGGCGGCCAAGCTGATCGCAACAAGTTCCGAACTGGACCAGTTGGCTGCGGGTGAGCGCAAGTTGCCTTCAATGTCAGGCTGGCGATTTGAGGTGTTTGGCGAGGATGCCCTGAAACTGTGTGACGGCAAGATAGCTCTGGCCGCCAAGGGGCAATCCGTACAAGTCGTGTCGCTTTAGCGGCGGTTAGCGCCGCCGGGATTCCAATGTGTTCTGTTCGCCGCGAACGCGAACCAGACGGATGTTTCTCAGTTCGTCTCGGCCAACCGTTGTGGCATCATTGACCTCACGCGATCTTTCGGAGCCCAGATTGGTCGCGTAGCTTGGGTAGCTGACTTCAAACGTGTATTCCAGAATGCCGTTTTTTTCGTTCTCTTCGCTTTCCACGCGGACAAGGCGCGCATTGTAGGCTCCCTGTCTTGAGGCCGTACCTTTGACATAGATGATTGCCCCGGTAGACGTGGGGTCGATGCGTAGCTCATCTACCTTGGTTATGGCAAAGCCGATCACTTCCTTTTCAGGTCGCGAAAACAGACCTGGGCCGTCGCGCCCTTCGGGCACCAGAGCATCAGCTTCGTTTACGGATACTTCAGTAGGGGCGGGTGTACTGGACCCGAACCAATTGGTCGGGTTCACGCGCGACTCGCTCCAGCCGCTGCAGGCCGCCAGTGCCAGAGTGCTGACCAATAGAAGAGGTGTTGATTTTTTCATGGTCCCAAAGCCCAGAGAAGTATTTTAACAATGGGTTATCGTAAATTCCAAAGATTGAAAACCCACGCCGGGGCTGGACAGGTGCCCAACAGAGGCATAGGTCACAAATGTGATCGCAACAAAAAGGACCGCTGCGAAATGGCAACGCCCGCCTTTGAGGAAATCGTCGAGGATTTTGAGTTTCTGGATGACTGGGAAGACCGGTATCGCCACGTTATTGATCAGGGCAAGGCGATGGAGCCGCTGGATGACGCGCTCAAAGTGCCGGCCACCAAGGTGCATGGCTGCGCCAGTCAGGTGTGGCTGCACCCCGTGGTCGACGGCGGTGTTTTCCGGTTCGACGGTGATAGCGACGCGCTGATCGTGCGCGGGCTGATCGCGGTGTTGCGGTCTTTGTATAATGGCCTGCCTGTTGGCGAAGTCCCAAAGGTCGATGCCGGGGGTGAGTTGGCGCGTCTTGGGCTGAACGATCACCTGTCCGCACAGCGGTCAAATGGTTTGCGGTCGATGATCGAGCGTATCCGCGAAGTCGCGCAAGAGAACGCCTGACGATCAGGCGGTCGGCATGCGGGTGGCCCACTCGGTCAGAGTTGTTTCAAGATCGCCATAGCCGGTGAAGCGCCGTTCAAACGTCAAACCCATCCGTTCGGCGCATTCCCGTGCGCGGGCCGTTAGGTCCGGGTCGTCTGTCTGGGCTTGATACACAAGCTTGGTATAGTTCCCGAAATACATGTCCCGCAACTGGGGGTGACGGTCCAGACCCAGCGGTTTCCACACAAAGGCGTCAAACTGACGGGCCAGAAAATCCGTCAGGTAGAAGGCCGTCGTTTCATCATCATTATGGTCTTCAAAGGCTTGATTTCCTTCGAAAAAGGAATAGCAGTGCGGACCTTTGATCATCTCGATGCCCATCTCTTTGCAGGCTTTCTGCAATAAGCCTCCGGTGCCACAATCGGCATAGACGACGAAGATCTGGTCAAAGTTACCGCGATGCTTGGCAGCCGCTTCTTCGACGGCCTGCGTAATCCGTTCAGGGTGGACATGCAGTATGGCGGGCAGGCAAGTCAGGGTCATATGATCCCAACCGTTGCGCTTTTTCAGATGCAGGATTTCGCGCGCCAGCGCACCGCATGCCAACAGCAGTATGCCGCCTTGCCGAGTGTCTTCGGTATAGCCTTTTGTCGTCAGGCTTGCGTCATCCGGTGTGTTGTTCTGCTGCATGGTAAATTTCCTGAAGGATTGCAGCATCAAAGAATGAATGCCGGATCAAGGCAAGCCCGCATCCGACATCCCGTGTCAGGCCACCGACGCACGCGTTTCAAAAGATTGAAGCGATGGGCGGGCAGGGGGACCATAAGCAGAGATCCAGTGATTGGCCAGTTCCGGAAACAGCGACAGGATCTCTTGCTGTGTTTCATCCTCAAAACTGTTCCACGCCTGGATTCCGGGGTGAAAGCTCTCGCTCAGGCAGTGTTCGCCCCAGATCAGTTCGTGCTGATCGAACATCAGGTGATAATAGGTCACAAGACCGCCGGGCTTCATCACGATATCGCGGCCGTTTATCAAGTGCTTGGCAGGCGCCAACGCCTCGGCGTGGCCTGTATGCAACTCGACCCGCCAGTCGCTGACCAGCATCCTGTGCTGTTGCGAGACTAAGAGATCGCGATCATTGCCAAGCGCACCTGCCTTGATCAACACAGGCGTAAACACCCCCGAGGCGCGCGCGGTTTGCGACCCGACCCAGCGCAGCGTTTGCAACCCATGATCCAGCGTCGGAATCCTGTCGCCCACGCGCAGATTCTCGACCTTGACCAGCCCACGATAGGTCTTGATCAGAGTGCCTGTCGTGAAACATCTGGCGATGTCCCATTCCTGCCGGTTCGAGTTTAGTCCCGACGCGTCATCGGTTCTGACGCTGTTCAAAGTAAGAGATCTAATACCTTGGTCTTCCAACGCGGCCTGATCCGAATTGTTTGAAAATTCAGGCACCAGAAAGGTGTTGCCGAATGCATCTTGGGCAATGACAGCGGTTATGTTGGCTGTTTTCCGTCGACATATGTGATCGTGGCATTATATTCGACGGCCGCGTCAAATTCAGTTTGTTGACCGTCGTTTGTGAAATCATCGAGGTCGACAGTCCCATCATTTTGGTAGGTTTGGCCCGGATTTCCGACAGGGCTCCATTCAACCGCGTTGTTTAGAAGGGGATCGCCAGCTCCGCCAAAAGTTTGTTCGACAAGGGCGTCTGCGTTTTCTGCTGTATTGTTGCCCTCAGTGGGGTCAATAATACTAAGTTGGCCAAGAAAAATAGCATTAAACGTCGTAGGCATAACGCACCCTATATGTACTCGTTAACAACACGTGCGTCACAACAGATTCGCACTATCACAATTGACAGGTAATAAAACCTGTACTGCTTATCAAGCAGTTGAAGCCAAAAGGGCCGCCCCGGAAAGGGCGGCCTTGATCATTTCCGTGTTACTTGGATTAGCTGGCCAGTTGGTTGTGTTTGCGGGATACAAACTCTTTGGCAGTTTCAACCGCTACTGCCGCGTCACGGCAATAGGCGTCTGCGCCGATGGCCTTGCCGAATTCCTCGTTCAGAGGGGCACCGCCAACCAGTACGATGTAATCTTCACGCCGTCCCTGTTCGATCAGCGTGTCGATGACCACTTTCATGTAGGGCATCGTTGTGGTCAGCAGGGCCGACATGCCTAGAATGTCTGGCTGTTCGGAATCCAAAGCTTCCAGATAGTTTTCGACCGGGTTGTTGATGCCAATATCCACGACCTCAAAACCGGCCCCTTCCATCATCATCGACACCAGGTTTTTGCCGATATCATGGATGTCGCCTTTAACGGTCCCGATCACCATCTTGCCGACACGCGGCGCGCCGGTTTCGGCCAGCAGCGGCTTGAGGATCGTCATCCCACCTTTCATCGCGTTGGCCGCCAGCAAAACCTCGGGCACGAACAGGATGCCGTCGCGGAAATCGTGGCCCACGATGGTCATGCCACCGACCAATGCTTTGGTCAGGATGTCATATGGTGTCCATCCGCGTTCAAGCAGGATGTTCACACCTTCTTCGATCTCTTCTTTCAGGCCGTCATAAAGATCGTCGAACATCTGCTCAACAAGTTCGTCGTCGTTGAGTTCGGACAGGACGATGTCTTCTTCATCGGACATGGGGCATTTCCCTGTGCTGGGCGGGCCATCGGCCCGTGGTGGCATTTTTTCCGTTTTGGCCATTTCGTCGCAGTTAGACTGTTACGATTGCGACCTTGGCAGTTCCGGGACCGACCTATACGTCAAATTGTTTGCGATCACGATGGAATTATCTGCAACAACATCCTGCAATCTGTTCACAACCGGGGAAAAACCGGGCGTCCAGGATCGGGCGCGAAGAGGGCGGTTCGCGCAGTTTTCCTTGTTGCATGGCGATTCAGGGTCTATTGATTTCTGGGTGAGAACATAACAGGAACAAATATGCCTGCACTCAACATAAAGGCCCGCGGCGTGGCCAGCAATGAATCAGGCAGATTCGAACGCTTTGTGACCGAGGCCTGTGACGATGGCTGGGAGATGGAAGAAGAACTTCCCCAGCTCAGAACCGAGGTCCGAGAAGAGGTAGCGCGCAGTGTGGTCAACTACAACCGATCGCCCGATCTGCCGTTCGACCGCTCGATTAACCCGTATCGCGGGTGCGAGCATGGGTGCGTGTACTGTTTTGCCCGCCCGACACATGCCTATCTGGGATTGTCGCCGGGATTGGATTTTGAAACCCGGCTGATTGCACGGCCAAACGCGGCAGAGGTCCTTAGGAAAGAACTGTCCTCAGCTCGGTACAAAGTGGCGACCATTGCGATGGGAACAAACACCGACCCGTATCAGCCGATCGAAAAATACCACCAAATCACACGGGCTTGCCTGCAGGTCTTGCAAGAGTTCCAGCACCCGGTCGCAATCGTGACCAAAGGTGCGATGATCGAGCGGGACTTGGATATCCTTACCCCCATGGCGCAACTTGGATTGGTTCGGGTCGGCATTTCGTTGACAACTTTGGACCCAGGCTTGTCTCGACGGATGGAACCACGCGCGCCATCCCCTGTAAGACGGCTGGCGACGATCCGACGGTTGACCGATGCAGGAGTGCCGGTACGCGTCATGACATCGCCTTTGATACCGGGTCTGACGGATCACGAATTGGAATCCATGCTGGAAGCCGGGCAAGACGCGGGCGCTGATTCCGCAACCTGGATCATGCTGCGCCTTCCGCGCGAAGTCTCTGAGCTGTGGCAATCCTGGCTGCATCAGCATGAGCTGGCGCGAGCTGAAAAGGTCATGTCCAAACTGCGCGAAATGCACGGTGGTCGTGACTATGACCCGCGTTGGGGGCACCGCATGCGGGGGGAGGGTGAGTATGCCGGGCTGGTGGCCAAGCGCTTCAAGCTCGCGGTCAAACGTTTGGGGCTGGCCACAAAAACACCGCCGCTACGATGTGATCTGTTTTCCAGGCCCGCGCAGGCCGGGGATCAACTGACACTATTCTAAAACAAAAAAAACGCCCCGGACACGGGTCCGAGGCGTTTCGAAATTGTAACCGGCTATCAGCGGTTTTCGATGTCCACATAATCGCGGGTCGTTTCGCCCAGATACAGCTGACGCGGACGACCGATTTTGTTCTGTGGATCTGCGATCATCTCTTTCCATTGGCTGACCCAGCCAACGGTGCGCGACAGCGCGAAGATCGGCGTGAACATTGAGGTGGGGAAACCCATCGCCTCGAGGATGATGCCCGAGTAAAAGTCCACATTCGGGAACAGTTTCTTCTCGGCGAAATACGGATCTTCCAGTGCTTGCTTTTCTAGTGCCTTGGCAACCTGCAGCTTCGGATTGTTGTCGACGCCAAGCAGTTCCAGCACTTCGTCGGCTGATTGCTTCATTACAGTCGCGCGCGGGTCGAAGTTCTTGTAGACGCGGTGGCCAAAGCCCATCAGGCGGAACGGGTCGTTCTTGTCCTTGGCACGGTCGATGTATTCCGGAATACGATCGACGGAACCGATCTCCTCCAACATCTCCAAACAGGCCTGGTTTGCGCCACCATGGGCAGGGCCCCAAAGGCAAGCCACACCCGCCGCGATACACGCAAACGGGTTTGCGCCCGAGGATGACGCCAGACGCACGGTCGAGGTCGACGCATTCTGCTCGTGATCTGCGTGCAGCGTCAGAATCCGGTCCATCGCGCGGCTGAGGATCGGGTTCACCTCATATTCTTCAGCGGGAACGGCAAAGCACATGCGTAGGAAGTTGGACGCGTAGTCCAGATCGTTGCGCGGATAAACGAAGGGCTGGCCGATGTGATACTTATAGGCCCATGCGGCGATCGTCGGCATCTTGGCGATCAGACGGTGCGAAGCGACCTCGCGCTGATGCGGATCAGATACGTCGGTTGAGTCGTGATAGAACGCCGACATTGCGCCTACGACACCCACCATAATCGCCATCGGATGCGCATCCCGACGGAAGCCGCGATAGAAGTACTGCATCTGTTCGTGCAGCATGGTGTGGCGCGTGATGGTGGTTTCGAACTGCTCTAGATCTTTGGCTTGCGGCAGCTCTCCGTACAGCAGCAGATAGCAAACTTCTAGGAAATGCGATTTTCCGGCCAGCTGGTCGATCGGATAGCCACGGTGCAGCAGCTCGCCTTTTTCGCCGTCAATATAGGTAATGGTGCTGTCACAGCTTGCGGTCGACGTAAAACCGGGGTCGTAGGTGAACACTCCGGCATCGCTGTACAGTTTACGGATGTCGATGACGTCAGGTCCAGCGGTCGGAGAATGAACCGGCAACTCGTACGTTTCACCATGGACTGTCAGAGTGGCTGTTTTATTGCTGTCGGTCATAGTGTCCCTTCCTCATTCTTACGCATGTCGAATCGCTGTCCGACCTTGCGGGCAACGGCTGCGCGCGGGCGCGCAGTCCGGGTGTTAGCGGAGCAGCGTTACCCAAATATGAAGATTGGGTTTACGTCGCTGCGTCAGAAAGCCGGGCCAGGGTTTCTTCCTTCCCCAGCACAAGCATCATGTCAAAAACTGAAGGCGTCACTGCCCGACCTGCCAACACGGCCCGCAACGGGCCCGCCAGTTTGCCGAACTTAACCTCTTTCGCTTCTGCAAACGAATTTAGGGTTTGCTCCAGTTCGTTTCGCGTCCAGCTAGCATTTTGCACGTGCGGCGTCAATTCACTCAGTATACCATCGGATACTGAGGCCAGCGCTTTTGCAGCCTTTTCATCGGGGTCAATTGGCCGAGATGTCAACACAAAGTGAGCTTTTTCAAGAAGTTCTGGGAACATCCGCGCGCGATCCTTGAGGCAATACATCGCACGTTCCAGATCACCGGATTGTGTTTCCGTGAGGTTAGGTAAATTTGCCGCTGCCAGATAGGCTTCGATCTCTTGCCGCAATGCAGCATCATCCGCGATGGCGATATGCTGCCCGCACAGATTTTCCAGTTTTTTCAGGTCGAAACGGGCAGGGCTTTTGCCGATTCCGTCAAGATCGAACCACTCTTTGGCCTGCGCGTCCGTAAAGAACTCATCATCACCGTGGCTCCAACCCAGACGCGCCAAATAGTTGCGCATACCTGCGGCTGGATAGCCCATGGCCTGATATTCCTGCGCGCCCAAAGCACCGTGGCGTTTGGACAGCTTTTTACCATCCGGCCCGTGGATCAGGGGGATATGCGCCCAGACAGGAACGTCCCAGCCCATAGCCTCATAAATCATCATCTGCCGCGCGGCGTTGTTCAGGTGGTCGTCGCCACGGATTACATGGGTCACGCCCATGTCGTGATCGTCGACCACAACTGCAAGCATGTAGACCGGAGTGCCGTCCGACCGCAGCAGGATCATGTCGTCCAGTTGATCACGGCGAATGGTGACGTCGCCCTGAACCTGATCGCGGATCACGGTTGTACCATCCTGAGGCGCTTTGATGCGGATCGCGAATGGGGAGTCTGGATAAGAGGACTCGTCTGCATCCCGCCATGGGCTCCGGAACTGGGTCGACTTCCCTTCGGCCCGCGCTTGTTCGCGGAAAGCAGTAATCTCGTCCTGAGTTGAAAAGCACTTGTACGCCTTGCCCTCGGCCAGCAACTGATGTGCCACCTCTGCGTGACGTGCGGCACCGTCGAACTGGCTGATCACATCGCCGTCGTGATCCAGCCCCAGCCACTCCATGCCTTGCAGGATCGCAGCCGTTGCTTCCGGGGTAGAACGCTCGCGGTCGGTGTCTTCGATCCGCAACAGGAACTTGCCACCACGTCCACGTGCATAAAGCCAGTTGAACAGTGCGGTACGTGCCCCTCCGATATGCAAAAAGCCGGTTGGGGACGGAGCGAAACGAGTGACGACCTGATCGGACATTGTGTGGATTAACCTTTTGGTAACCGTGTCGGGCATAGATTGGGGCCTGTCTAACGAGCCGGAAGGACGGGGGCAACCATGCGTGTTCTGGCACGGGTCGAGACCGCAATACTGAACCAGACAGGGTATTTGTTTCAATGGTCTCCGGTGAGTCTGGCAGTCGGTATTGGTCTGTATTTCAGCTTGCGGTTTGAACCGGGGTGGATGGTCTACGCAAGCCTCGTGGCCGTGATTGCCATTTGCCTGGGCGTGGCGCGCAGGCTGCCGTCTGGCTGGGCTACGTTGACAACAGGGGGGGCGCTGATCGCTGCCGGGTTCATCCTGGCAGGTGCGCGCGCTCATACGGTGGCAGAGCCGGTCCTGTCATGGCGTTATTACGGCCCGGTCGAGGGGCGGGTCGTAGCCATGGATCGCTCTGCGTCGGATGCGCTGCGGATTACGCTGGATCGGGTGCGTATAGGGGATGTGCCCGGTGACCGGCGGCCGCAGCGCGTCCGGCTTTCCTTGCACGGAGGCGTACGGTCGCTTGTGCCCGGCCAAAGGATCATGACCACTGCCCATTTGTCGCCCCCGCAAGGCCCGGTGGAACCGGGAGGGTTCGATTTTCGGCGACACGCGTGGTTTCAACGGCTGGGGGCCGTGGGATACACCCGCGTCCCGGTGCTGATCGCTGCGCCCCCGCAGCCCGAAGGCATCCGCATTATAGCATGGCGAATGGCGATTTCCCACCATGTCCGCACGATCCTGCCGGGTGAGATCGGCGGGTTTGCGGCCGCCGTCACAACGGGTGATCGCAGCGGTATGGGGCAAGAAACGCTAAAGTCACTGCGCGCATCCAACCTGGCGCATCTGTTGGCGATTTCGGGTCTCCACATGGGCTTGCTGACCGGGTTCGTCTACTTGATGTGCAGGCTTTTGTTCTCGTCCATTCCTGCGCTGGCCCTCAGATTGCCTGTGCGCAAAATGGCGGCTGTATGTGCGATGGTCGCGGCCACGATTTACTTGTTGCTGTCTGGTGGAAACGTCGCCACGGAACGCGCCTTTGTCATGGCGTGTGTCATGTTGATGGCCATACTGATCGACAGACGCGCGATTTCCCTACGGGCCGTTGCGGTCGCCGCACTTATTGTACTCATTCTGCGTCCCGAATCCTTGCTTAGACCGGGGTTTCAAATGTCGTTTGCCGCAACGACAGCGCTTGTGGCAGTGTTCGGAGCGTTGCGTGACATTGGACCGATGCCGGGGCCAAAGTGGCTGAAACCTGTTGCGGGCCTGCTGATGTCCTCGGCTATCGCGGGGTTTGCAACCGCGCCAATTGGTGCGGCGCATTTCAACACATTGTCTCACTATGGCCTTCTGGCCAACATGCTTTCGGTGCCGGTCATGGGCATGGTTGTCGTCCCCTCGGCCGTGGTGGCAGCACTGCTGTCGCCATTCGGTCTTGAGATGGTGCCGCTGGCAGTGATGGGGCTGGGTTTAGAGTGGATTCTTGCGGTTTCGCAATGGGTATCGGGATTTGACGGCGCGCAAGGATATGTTGTCAGCCCGCCGCACCCTGTCCTGCCGCTAATTGCGCTTGGCGGCCTGTGGCTTGCGCTGTGGCAAGGACGGGCCAAATGGGTTGGGGTGGCACCAATGGCCGTGGCGTTGATATTATGGGGGCAGGGAAATCGCCCTGAAATACTGGTTGCGGATAGTGGTGGTCTTGTTGGCGTGATGACCGAACAAGGACGCGCCTTGAGTAAGAAAAAGGGAAGCGGGTTTGTCGCAACCGTCTGGCTGGAAAATGATGGGGACGGGGCAGATCAGCTGCATGCGGCCAGCCGTTGGCCGCATGATTCCGGCACCATTCAACGGTATGACTGGCAGGGCAAAGAGGTGTTGCACGTTACAGGCAAACGCGCGGCGCGCGGGATCAGTGCCTGCAATGCCGATCAGATCGTGATTTCTGCCGTGGCGCTGCAACTGTCCGGTGGCTGTGAAGTCTTTGATCCGAAACGGCTGCTGGAAACGGGAAGCCTGTCCCTGTCGGGCGGCAAGATCACAACGTCTAAAGAGGTGATGGGCGACAGGCTCTGGTCCCCGAACACATCCGGGAACCGGGATACCAAGCAGTTTTAGTAGCTGCGGATCAGTCCAACCAGACGACCCTGCACCTTGACCTTATCTTCCGGCAGAACGCGGGTTTCATAGGCGGGGTTCGCGGCCTCAAGCGCAATCGCCTGCCCGCGGCGGAAGAACCGCTTCAAGGTGGCTTCCTGATCTTCGACAAGAGCAACAACGATATCGCCGTTGTCGGCAACCGAGGTTTCCCGGATTACCACCACGTCGCCATCGTTGATACCCGCGTCGATCATCGAGTCGCCACGCACTTCCAGCGCGTAGTGCTCTCCTTTTCCGGAAACCATTGTTCCGGGTACCGCGACGCGGTGCGAGACGTGGCTGATCGCTTCGATTGGAACACCGGCGGCGATGCGGCCCATCACTGGCAATTCCATCGCATCGACGGTCACCGGCTCAAAGTTCGCGGGGCGGGGACCGGAAGGCTTGTCGCCTTCGATCACACGCGGCTTGAAGGCCACTGTGGGTTCTCCACCCAGGCTTTCCGGCAGTTTGACGATTTCAATCGCCCGCGCACGATGCGCCAGACGCCGAATGAACCCGCGTTCCTCTAGTGCCGTAATCAATCTGTGGATGCCGGATTTGGACCTGAGGTCCAACGCGGCCTTCATTTCATCGAAACTGGGCGGAACACCGTCCGCCTGAACGCGTTTGTGAATGAATTCCAACAAATCCAACTGCTTCTTGGTCAACATTGCTCACACCTCATCGGTCATGCGTTTTCTTTTGTTCTACGCATGTTCACGTTTTGTGTCAACGGATTTGAGCGGGATTTAGATCGGCAGGTAATGAACCTCATCCCCGGCAGGTCGGGCGGGGTCATGCGGAGTCCGCACCAACAGAGCATTTGCCTGCGCCAAAACGCTGAGCAGTGAACTGTCCTGATCGGAACATGCGCGAATGCCGGTTTCATCCAGCATAGCCCGCATGTAATGCTCACGCGGACCGTTTTCGCCGAGCGGTTCAGCAAGCCTTGCGGTTCGCAATGGGGGCAGAACCTGTTCGACACCCAACATCCGACGCACCATTGGCAACAGGAAGAGATAGCCACAAACCATTGCACTGACAGGATTTCCGGGCAAGCCGACCATTGCCGTTTGTCCCAATCGACCCGCCATCAGGGGTTTGCCGGGGCGCATTCGGATCTTGTAGAAAGATTGCTCCATTCCCAGCCCGGTTGAGACATCTGACACCAGATCGTAGTCTCCAACCGATGCGCCGCCGATGGTCACAACCAGATCTGCTCCTTCGGCCAGTCCGAAGGCTGTTTCAAGCGATGAGAGCGTATCGCGCGCGACCGGAAGGATGCGGACGTGCGCGCCAACGTCCTCTAACAGTGCTTTCAAGCCAAACGTATTGGATGCGATGATCTGATCGGGGCCGGGGGTTTCACCCGGCATTACCAGCTCATCACCGGTGGAGATCAGAGCGACAACAGGCTTTCGAGTCACTGGAGCGGTCGCAACATTCATCGCCGCCATCAGCGCGATGTCTTCTGCGCGCAAACGACGGGGGGCCGAGATCTTTGTTCCTGCTTTGAAATCGACGCCCGCAGGTCTGATATTCGTTTTTGGGCCGGGCAGGTCCGAGATTGTGATCAGGTCGCCGCGACGTTCGGTATCTTCTTGTATGACAACGAAATCAGCACCTTCGGGAACCGGGGCACCAGTGAATATGCGCACCGCCTGTCCGGGCCCGACGCAACCGGTGTAGCGGTTGCCGGCTGCCGACTCGCCGATGACCTTGAACATGGCGTGCAGCTCGACCTCGGTCGATTTCAGCGCGTAGCCGTCCATCGAGGACGCTTCAAATGGCGGCTGGTCGCGGGTGGCCTCGACATCTTGTGCGAGAATACGGCCCGCCGCGTCCGACAAAGCAACGGTCTCGCTTGTCAGTGGCGAGACCAGATCAAACAGCAGTGCGCGAGCCTCTTCGACAGTGATCATTTCGCCTCGTAACGCCCTGATTTCCCGCCGTCTTTCAGCAATACACGGATGTCGCCGATTTCCATGGCTTTGTCCACAGCCTTGGTCATGTCATAGACCGTCAAGGCAGCCGTAGAAACGGCGGTCAGCGCCTCCATCTCGACCCCAGTCTGGCCTGAGGTTTTGACCGTGGCCTGTACCTGCACACCGGGCAAGTCCGGATCCAGCGTCAGCTCGACAGCGACCTTGGTGACTGGCAGCGGGTGACACAAAGGGATCAGATCAGGCGTTTTCTTTGCGCCCATGATGCCCGCAAGACGTGCCACGCCCAGAACATCACCTTTCTTAGCGCGGCCTTCGGAAATCAGATCAAAGGTGTCCTGCGCCATTTTGATGTGGCCAGCCGCCACGGCGACACGGTCGGTGACTTCCTTATCCGAGACATCGACCATATGGGCCTGTCCCTGAGCATCAAAATGGGTCAAGGGCATCACATGACTCCGGGGATCAGAGGGCTTGCGAGAAGGTGGCGGGTGGCTGCTGCCACGTCGTCCTGACGCATCAGGCTTTCACCGATCAGGAAGCTGCGCGCGCCGTAGCGAGCGATATCGGCCAGATCTTCAGGCGTGCTCAGACCGCTTTCGCAGACGATCATCCGGCCCGCTGGCACCAGCTTCGACAGGTGCCGGGTAGTATCAAGAGATGTCTCGAAGGTCTTGAGATTACGATTATTTATCCCAATCAGTGAGCTTTTTAGCTCGGCTGCACGTTCCAACTCTTCCTGGTCGTGAACTTCGATCAGGACATCCATACCCCAGTCGAATGCCGTCTGCTCCAGTTCGGCGGCTTGCGCGTCGTCGACCGATGCCATGATGATCAGAATGCAATCTGCGCCCAAAGCACGCGCTTCGACCACTTGATAGGGGTCGTACATGAAATCCTTGCGCAGCGCCGGAAGCTCGGTGGCAGCGCGGGCTTCGGTCAGGTACTCTTTTGCACCCTGAAAACTCGGCGTGTCGGTCAGCACCGATAAACACGCAGCGCCGCCTTCCTCATAGGCTTTGGCCAGAGCGGGTGGATCGAAATCCGGGCGGATCAGACCCTTGGACGGGCTGGCTTTCTTGATCTCGGCAATCAGGCCGTAACCCCGACGCGCCGCTGTTCGAAGCGCATAGGCAAAACCGCGAACCTCGGGCGCGTTACGAGCCTCGTTTTCAAGCGTTTCCAGCGACTTCTGCGCTTTGTCTGCCGCAACTTCTTCAAGTTTATAGGCTTTGATCTTGTCCAGAACCGTCTCGGTCATGCGGCCTCCTGCGTAATTCGGGCCAGGGCCGCGATTTTGTCTTTAGCTTTTCCGCTGTCGATGCTTTCCCGCGCCTTGGCAGCACCGTCTTTCAAGTCATCAGCAGAGCCAGCAACCACAAGGGCCGCAGCGGAATTCAACAGAACAGCGTCGCGGTAGGCCGATGGCGCGCCGTCCAACAAGGCGCGGAAGGCCACGGCGTTTTCCTCGGGCGTTCCGCCGATGATATCCTCGAACGGGTGGACCGGCAGCCCTGCGTCTTCGGGATGCAGCTCGACCACTTTCACAACGCCATCTTCCAGCGCGGCGACCCAGCTTACGCCGGTGATCGTCAACTCATCCGTACCATCCGATCCGTGTACCAACCAGGCGTGTTCAGCGCCCAGCAGTCCCAGCGTTTCCGCCATTGGCCGGATCAGGTCGCGACTGAACGCACCGGTCAGTTGACGCCGAACACCAGCGGGGTTGGTCAATGGGCCAAGGATATTGAAAATCGTACGCGTCCCAAGCTCTTGCCGGCTGGGCATTACATGCGCAATAGCAGGATGGTGCATGGGCGCCATCATGAATCCAATGCCGACCTCTTGCAGAGCCTTTTCAACGGTTTGCGGGCCAACCATAACGTTGATGCCTAGCTGACCCAACGCATCTGCGGCACCTGATTTAGAACTCAGGTTTCGGTTGCCGTGTTTGGCGACAGTGACGCCAGCCCCGGCGACAACAAATGCTGTGGCGGTGGAAATGTTCAGTGTGCCTTTGCCGTCGCCGCCAGTGCCAACGATATCCATCGCACCTGCCGGTGCTTTGACCGCATTGCACTTCGCACGCATCACAGCGGCGGCAGCGGCGTATTCGTCTACCGTTTCACCGCGTGTGCGCATCGCCATTAGCAGGCCGCCGATCTGGCTGGGTGTGGCTTCGCCGTCGAACAGGATGCCGAACGCCTGTTCAGCCTCGGCACGCGTTAAAGGTCGATCGGCTGCGGCTCCGATCAATGGCTTCAGAGCGTCGCTCATGCAGGTACTTTCATCTCGGACAGGAAATTCTTGAGCAGAGCGTGGCCATGCTCAGAGGCGATTGATTCCGGGTGGAACTGGACGCCGTGAATGGGCAATTCTTTGTGTTGCAGGCCCATGATGGTGCCGTCTTCCAGTTCTGCCGTGATCTCAAGGCTGTCTGGCAACTTGTCCCGATCCACGATCAGCGAATGATAGCGGGTCGCCTCGAACGGGGTGGGCAGGCCAGCGAACACGCCTTTACCGGTGTGGTGCATCATTCCCATCTTGCCGTGTACAATCTCATGGCAGCGGACAACGTTGCCGCCAAACACCTGTCCAATCGTCTGATGACCAAGACAGACCCCCAGAAGTGGTGTCTTTGTTTCGGCTGCCGCTTCTGTCAGCGCCAGACAAATACCGGCCTGATCGGGATCGCACGGACCTGGGCTAAGAAGGATCCCCGCGGGGTTCATCGCCATGGCTTCTTGCACGTCCAGAGCGTCATTTCGCCGAATGACCATTTCGGCGCCAAGTTCGCCTAAATAGTGTACCAGATTGTAGGTAAACGAGTCGTAGTTGTCGATCAGCAGCAGCATTTGGGCACTTGTCTCGGCTTGGGCATTTCGGACTGGCGATACAGCCCCTAGCCACGGTATAATGTCGGGACATACATGCTCAGGCTTGCGGGGCAGCGTCAAGAGGACATCCTGTTCAGGGCGCAATCGCAGGCCAAAGGCGCGGTAAACGGCGTTGAGGCGATCGAAGCAGGATGAAGGCGAGAGGCAGTTAAGATGGGCGGATTTTTAGGCGGGATGATCGCAGGGGCGGTCGTTGTTGGTCTGCTTGGTGCGGTACTATCCCTGAATACCCCTTTGACCCGGAAACCGGTTGTAAACGCCGAGGCCCCCGAGCCTGCACCGGCTGCGGCCCCCGAGGTCAGCACCGAAGCGGCTGAGACGGTGGCAGATGCCGATCTGGTGACCGCGCCGCCGGTGACATCCGATGCGTCCGGGGATCAAACGGACAATCTTGCAGGGCTGGCGGACGTGGAGACTGTGCCAGACTCTGAGCCGACGATCAGTGAGGCCGTCACGCAGGTCGAAGGGGTCGAAATACCTGAAACGGTTGAGGTAACCACATCAAACGAGGCTCCGGTTGTGCCGCAGTCTCCTGCGCAATTGCAGCCATTGCCCAGCACCGAAGGTGAGCCGATCATTTCGGAAACCGCGCCGGAACCGCCGGTTGCACCCAAGCAAGAAGAGACCATTGCCGAGGTTGAGCCGCAGCCCGCGCCGGAGGTTCTGGAAATACTGCCCGAGCCGAAAGTAGAACAGGTGCAGCCCGAGGTGACAGATGCCCAGCCTGAAGTCGCAGAGCCGTTGCCCGAAGTCACCGAAGCGGAAATTGAACCAGAACCTCTGCCCGAGCCCGAGGTCGCAGCGGTTCAACCGGAACCACAGCCGCAGCCTGAACCCACGGCAATCGAACCCCTGGAGCCCGAGGTCGATCCGCTTGAGAACAACCCGATCGCTGTAGAAGGGGACGAAGACCCACAGCTTAAAAAGCTGCCCCGGATCGCAGCGGTCCCTCAGATCGGCGGTGAAGAAACGGATACTGACGGTCTGACCATTGGTAAACGAGTCGTCCCGCTGACTGAACGCGATGACGCGCCGGTTTCAGCGGACGAGCAACCCGCGATACTTCTACCCGGTAAGCCAATTGATGCCTATGCCGCCAAGTTCGAAAACCCCGAAGCCAAACCGCTTATGTCGATCATTCTGATTGATGATGAAGGGGCGTTTGGGGCCGAGGCGTTAAAGGACTTCCCATACCCACTGAGCTTTGCCGTCAGCCCGTCTGACCCCGATGCGGCCGAAAAGATGGCCCGCCATCGCGCAGCCGGTTTCGAGGTTCTGGCCCTTGCCGACTTGCCCAGGGCGGCCAGCGCACAAGATGCTGAGGTTTCGATGGCTGTGTGGCTGGACACTCTGCCGGAAACCGTTGGTATTCTGGAAGGCGTGGGAACCGGCATTCAGGGTAGTCGCAAATTGGCCGATCAGGTGGCCGCAATTGCCGGTGATACCGGGCGCGGGCTTATCACCCAGGACAATGGCCTGAACACTGTCCAAAAACTGGCCGCTCGCAACGGCATCCCTTCCGGGGTCATCTTTCGCGACATCGACGGTGCCCGTCAGGACCCCACGATCATGCGACGTTTCTTGGATCAGGCGGCGTTCCGGGCTGGTCAGCAGGGAACTGTCGTCATGTTGGGACGGCTGCGCCCGGACACGATTTCGGCCCTGTTGTTATGGGGGCTGGAAGATCGCGGTGGCCGCGTGGCCATGGCCCCGATTTCAGCGGTCATGACGCAAGAAGCTCAGTAAGGCTGAAGATGAAAAACGGCTGACCATGAGGTCAGCCGCTATTCTTTAAGAGTTGCCAGAGCCGGTAAACCGGGCCGCGTCCGCAGCAGCGCGCCGAATGGCGTTCGATTTGTGGACGGTTTCCATGAATTCGGCCTCGGGGTCGCTGTCATAGACCACGCCTCCGCCTGCCTGAATATAAAGCTTCTGGTCTTTCACAATGGCCGTACGCAGCGCGATACACATATCCATGTCGCCGCCCGCGCTGAAATACCCCACACCACCGCCGTAAACGCCGCGCTTTTCGGGCTCTAGCTCGTCGATGATCTCCATTGCACGGACTTTTGGCGCGCCTGAAACGGTGCCCGCAGGCATCCCGGCAAAGAAGGCATCCAGTGCGTCTTTGTCTTCGGCCAACTCACCAACAACGTTGGAGACGATGTGCATTACGTGACTATAGCGTTCGATGATGAACTCTTCGGTCGGTCGCACAGTGCCGATCTTTGAGACCCGACCGGTGTCGTTGCGACCCAAATCCAGCAGCATCAGATGCTCGGCCAACTCTTTCTTGTCGGCCAGAAGATCGACCTCGTTGGCCTTATCCTCTTCAGGGGTCGCGCCACGTGGGCGAGTGCCTGCGATGGGGCGGATTGTCACCTCATCGCCGAAGACACGGACCAGAATTTCGGGGCTGGCGCCCACGACCTGAAAGCCGCCAAAGTTGAAATAGAACATGAAGGGCGACGGGTTCGTGCGCCGAAGCGAACGATAGAGCGCGAAGGGAGGTTGCGGAAAATCCTGCGTCCAGCGCTGTGCTGGGACGACCTGAAAGATGTCGCCCGCGCGGATGTATTCCTTGGCCTTTTCGACCGCTTCCAAATAGCCGGATTTGGTGAAATTCGACACCGGCGCGGCCACTTCGGAGGCATCCCCAAGATCGCGCGTTTCGGCAGGCATTGCACGTTCCAGATCGCGTACCGCGTCCATGACACGTTCTGCGGCCTGTGCATAAGCAGCCTTGGCCGATTGCCCTTCGCTGACCCATGCGGGCGACACAACCGTGACCTCGCCCTTGACGCCGTCCAGTACCGCGATGACCGAGGGTCTGAGCATGATGGCGTCAGGCAGGCCAAGCGGATCGGGGTTCACATCGGGCAGGTATTCCACCAGCCGCACCATGTCATAGCCGAGATAGCCAAACAGCCCGGCTGCGGCTTGGGGCAGGTCGTCCGGCAGGTCGATCTTACTTTCCGCCAGCAGCGCCCGCAGGTTATCCATCGGGTTGCCGGTTTGGGGCGAGAACGCATCGGGGTCGAACCGGGCCGAGCGGTTCAGCTCGGAAGTCTTGCCGTGGCAACGCCAGATCAGGTCCGGCTTCATCCCGATAATCGAATAGCGGCCACGAACCTCACCACCGGTGACCGATTCCAGCATGAACGCGTCTTTCTGCGCGCCTGTTAGCTTGAGCATCAAGGAAACCGGCGTGTCCAGATCAGCGGCTAAGCGGGTGTAGACAACCTGATTCTCGCCTGCCTCATAGGCGCGGGCGAAGCTGTCGAAGTCGGGGGTCAGCGCCATATTCAGTCTCTTTTAATAGCTCGCCTGAACAGCATTCAGGGCCTGCTGATCTACGACGGGACGGGCACGGACCTGTGCATCGCGGACAAAGGCATCAAAGATGTTCTGGGCCAAAGCCTGATCCAGCTGCGCGGTAAGGGCCGCTTGGACCTGACGCAGCTCATCTGTTTCTGCAGGCGGCAACAGTTCATCCAGACGCACGATAAACGCGGTTCCGGCACCGGGAATGACGCGCAGATCTCCTTGTTCCATTTCGAAGACCTGCGTCATGAAATCTGCGGGCACATCTTCCAAAAAGGCCGTGCGTGTCAGGGCGTTTTCTACCCTGAACGGCAATTCGGTGGCGGCAAAGTCACCGTCGGTCTGCACCTGCTCCAGAACAGCATTTGCCTGTTCTTCCAACGCCTTGTTGGTTTCGGCCTGGGTCCAGGCGGCAACAACGCGGTCACGTGCGGACTCAATCGGTTCCGGCCGGGGTTCGAGAACTTCGTTTAGACGCAGGGCAAAGATCGAGCCATCTTCAAGAAACGCGACTTCGGGAAAGTCGCCATCCTGCACGGCTTCGGCTGCACTGCGGAACCCGTCATAGGCGGCGACGCCTTCACCGGTTTGCGCGGACCAGTCGATCTGGCCCAGCTCCATTTCGGTCTCGGACGTCAGTTCTTCCAAAGTCGCGCCGCCGGCCAGCATGTCATTGATATCTTCGGCCTGCGCCTCAATCTGGCGGCGGGCGCGATCGGCTGCCAATTCCTCGCGCAGGGCAGGGGCGGCGTCTTCAAACGACGTGTTGTTTTCGGCAAGCGAGCCATTGATGCGGAACAGCGCCGGTCCGAAAGTGGAAGGCAGCGGGCCGACAACAGCGTCCAAATCGGCAGCAAAGACACCATCGGCGGCTTCGCCCAGATCCTCGCGGGTGACGTCGCCAAGGTCGATATCGCTGAGCTCAAGTTGGCGATCCCGAACCAGTTGCTCGAAGGTCTTACCGCCAACCTCTAGCTGGGCCATGGCGTTTTGGGCTGCGTCCTGATCCGGGAAGGTCAGGCGTTCGACCAGGCGGCGTTCGGGCTGCTGGAATTCAGCCGCGCGCTGTTCATACAAACGCTTTACCGAATCCTCGTCGACTTCCACGTCGTCGAGCAGCATTTCGGGCGACAGGATCGCATACGTCAGCTTTTTGGTGCGCGGCAGGGTAAACAGCTCGGTGTTCTCGTCATAAAACGTTTGGACCTGCTCGTCGGTCGGGGCGGCAACAGGTGCGGGCAGGGCGTCCGGTGCCAAAGTTGCGATGGTAAAGCTGCGGCGGGCACCAACGTAGTCGGTCAACACCTGCGTGAGGGTTTCGGGCATCTTCACACCGCTAACCACGGCACTCTGCACGATTGTGCGGGATGTTTCCTTGCGCAGGTCCGATTCGAACTCGGTATCGGACATGCCGACCTGTTCCAGTTGGAACTGATACGCGTCGCGGTCAAATGTGCCGTTGACGCCCTGAAAAGCCGGGATCGCAACGATTTCCTCTTGCAGGTTCTCATCCCCGATCGAGATGCCCAGCAAACCGACCTCATTGTCCAGCGCTGCCAAAGCCGTCAGGCGCGACAAGGCAAGACGATCCAGACCAAACTCCATGGCCTGCGACATTTGCAAAGGCTGGCCTGTCTGTTGTTCAACCGCGCGAATTTCGCGCTGCAGCTCGCGGACATAGTCATCAACCGAGATATCCTCGTTCCCGACCTGGGCCACCGAACGCACGGTGCCAGAGAGGCTGGTTGCGCCAAATCCTGCAAGTCCGAGCATCAAAAGGCCCATGAGAATCCAGACAAAGGTCTTTGATAACTTTTTTACGCCTGCGGCCATTGTGCCCTCTTCGTGCTTTTGTCGGCAGGTAACTGCCCTGTCGGTTGCGGCCCTGAATACGACGCGCACCGTCGGGGAGCAAGCTCAGAAGGACAGAGCAGCCAGCCGTTCGAACAATTGCCCCAATCCGGCGCGGTCCAGATTGGCAAATGCGATACGAACCTGACGTTTTCCGGCCGCATCATCTTTAGGCATGAACATTGTGCCTGGCAGCAGCAGGATGCCCGCCTCGGGGACCAGTCGTTGGGCCAGTTCGTCCGATGGGATATCGAACGGGTGTTCGAAATAGGCAAAATAAGCGCCCAGACCCAGCAGCCGCCAACCCTTGTCCGTCAGGCTTGGCAACAGCTCGGCAATTGCGGTGCGGCGGTTGAGGATCTCATCGCGTTCACCTGCCAGCCATTGCGACAGGTTCTGCATTCCCCAAAGGGCTGCGTGCTGGCCGATCTGGCTTGGGCAGATGGCGACTGTGTCCAAAAACTTTTCAATCTCGGATAGCAGGTCAGTGCCGGTCGCAATCGCGCCGACACGGTGGCCGGTCAGCCTGTATGCTTTGGAAAAGGAATAGAGGTGGATCAGGGTTTTATCCCAGTCAGGCTGGGCGAACAGGTCATGCGGTGGGCCGCTGCGGCTGTCGAAATCCCGATATGTTTCGTCCACGATCAGCCGGATGCCGACCTCCAGCGCAAGATCAAAGAATGCGCGCACCAAAGGGGCAGGGTATTCCACTCCGCCGGGATTGTTCGGGGTCACAAGAACGATGGCGCGTGTTTTGTCGGTGATCAGAGCACGGGCTGCGTCCGGATCGGGCAGCAGAGCGTCATCGGTGGGCAGATCCACGGTTCGGACGCCTGCCATGTCCAGCCACATCTTGTGATTAAAGTACCAGGGCGTCGGAACGATGACCTCGTCATCCTGATCTGTGATTGCTGTGATCGTAGCGGCAAATGCCTGATTGCAGCCCGAGGTGATTGCCACCTGATCGCTGGACACCTGCGCGTCATAATGCGACCCGATCTGAAGGGCGAGTTCAGCTCGCAGGGCTGGATTGCCCAGAACCGGCCCGTAAAGATGGGCGCTGTCTTCGGTCACGGCAAAGCTGGCAATCGCTTCGCGCAACGCTAGGGTCGGTGGATCGACCGGGGCCGCCTGGCTGACGTTGATCAGGGGACGGTCATCAGGAAACTCCACCCCCTCCAACCAGCGCCGCGCCTCCATGACCGGAGGGGCAAATGTCGCGGTGGTGCGGGACTGGGTCATGAAGGGCCTGTCCTTGGTAAGGCTTTGCCTCACTCTTTGTGGGTTGAGAGGGTTCTTTTAGTCGGTCCCGCGGTAGGGCTCGACATATTGCAGAGCCATATCCCACGGGAAAAAGATCCATGTGTCCTGGCTGACCTCAGTGATGAACGTGTCGACCATCGGCCGGCCCTTGGGCTTGGCATATACCGTTGCGAAATGCGCCTTGGGGTACATTGCGCGCACCAGCTCCAGCGTTTTGCCGCTGTCGACCAGATCGTCGATGATCAGAATACCTTCGCCGTCGCGCATCAGCTGGGCATCGGGGGCTTTCAGCACCTCGGCTTCGCCTTGGTCCTGATGGTGGTACGAGCGCACGCTGACTGTGTCGACGGTGCGAATGTCCAGCTCGCGGCTGACGATCATCGCAGGTGCCATACCACCACGGGTGATGGCCACAACTGCGCGCCATGCGCCGTCATCCGGACCTTGCCCGTCCAAACGCCAGGCCAAGGCGCGGGAATCACGGTGAATCTGATCCCAGCTGATGTGAAACCCTTTTTCGTGGGGCAGGCGATCCTTGGCGCTCATGTCATTAACCCTTTTCGACGTCAGGTGCGTCGACGGCTTTCATGCCGACAATGTGATAACCCGAATCCACGTGCAGGTTTTCTCCTGTTACACCGCTGCTGAGGTCAGACAGCAGATACAGAGCAGATTTGCCGACATCGTCGATGGTCACGTTGCGACGCAGGGGCGAGTTATACTCGTTCCATTTCATAATATAGCGGAAGTCGCCGATGCCGCTGGCGGCCAGCGTCTTGATCGGACCGGCCGAGATCGAATTCACGCGGATCCCGTCCTTGCCCAGATCCTCGGCCAGATACTTGACCGATGCTTCCAGCGCAGCTTTGGCAACACCCATCACGTTATAATGGGGCATCACCTGTTCCGCGCCATAATAGGTCAGGGTGACTGCGCTGCCGCCTTCGGACATCATCTTCTCGGCCCGTTGCATCACAGCGGTGAAGGAATAGACCGATACGTCCATGGTCAGTTTGAAGTTCGCACGCGACGTGTCGACGTAGCGGCCCCGAAGTTCGTTCTTGTCCGAAAAACCGATGGCGTGAACAACAAAGTCCAGCTTGCCCCATTTCTCTTCCAGAGATGTGAACAGCGCATCAATCGATTCTTCGTCACTGACGTCGCAGGGCAGAACAATTTCGCTGCCAAGCTGTGCCGCCAGTGGATCAACGCGTTTTTTAAGTGCGTCGCCTTGATATGAAAAAGCCAGCTCTGCTCCGGATTCGGACAAAGCACGGGCTATTCCCCATGCGATTGATTTATCATTGGCCAGTCCCATGATGAGGCCGCGTTTGCCGGCCATCAACTGATTTGACATGTTTGGTTCTCCGCCTGTCTTCGCGTTATATTGGGATGGTTTATGCCATTGGGTGCGCTGCATCAAGGCCGGGCGCTCTTGCCCGTGGCGGGTTCTCGCCCTAGGGTGGGCTTTATTAGTTTCCAGGGGATGGGAATGAGCGAACGTAGCGGCATATTTGCCGGCACCGATCCGTTTGAAATAGCGGGGCGGTGGCTGGCCGAGGCCAAAGATAATGAACCGAACGATCCGGACGCGATCGCTTTGGCGACCGTCGATTCGGACGGCATGCCAAATGTGCGCATGGTTCTGCTGAAAGAGATCGAACCGGCAGCTTTTGTGTTCTACACCAACTACGAAAGTGCCAAGGCGGCCGAGTTGGACAGCGCCGGAAAAGCTGCTTTTGTGATGCATTGGAAATCTTTGCGGCGGCAAATCCGCGTTCGTGGTACAATAACCAGAGAAAGCGGGCCGCAGGCGGATGAGTATTATGCGTCCCGCTCGCTAAAAAGCCGATTGGGGGCCTGGGCGTCCAAGCAGTCTCAGCCTCTCAGCAGTCGCTCGGTTTTAATGGCCGAGGTGGCCAAGGTAACGGCCAAGTTGGGCCCGAACCCGCCACGCCCGCCGTTCTGGGGCGGCTATCGGCTGGTGCCAACCGAAATCGAATTCTGGGCCGATGGGGCCTTTCGGTTGCACGACAGGTTCCGATGGCAGCGGGATCAAGTGGGTTCCGACTGGCAGATACAGAGGTTAAATCCATGACGTTCGCGTATCGTGAAATGCAAGAAGCCGAAAACAAAGGGTTTTTTCAGCTTGAATTTGCGAGCCATTCCCATACACATCGGACCCTTAACGAAATGACAATTTTCGCGATGGGAACGCCGTGCCAGAAGATCTGAACAACATGTACCGCGTCCGTGGACACGTGAAATGGTTCGACCCTGCAAAGGGTTTCGGGTTTGTTGTGTCTGATGAGGGCGGTCCGGATATTTTGTTGCACGTCAATGTGTTGCGTAACTTCGGCCAAAGCTCGGTCGCGGATGGTGCGGGCATAGAAATCATGACCCATCGCACGGACCGTGGTGTTCAGGCGGTTGAGGTCATCAGTGTTGATCCGCCCGCGCGGACGGACACGATGATGCTGGCTGATTTTGCCGAGCTTGATCCGGTTGAGATCGCCGCTGCCCCGCTAGAGGCCGCGCGAGTCAAATGGTTCGACAAAGGCAAAGGCTTTGGGTTCGCCAATGTTTTTGGCCGTGGTGAAGATGTGTTCCTGCATATCGAAGTTCTGCGCCGCTCTGGTCTGTCGGATCTGCAGCCGGGCGAGGCCCTCGCGATGCGTGTCATCAGTGGCAAGCGTGGACGTATGGCGGCTCAGGTACTGGCCTGGGAAGCTGCTTTGGACGACTGAGTGTTTCATGCCTAAGTTTTTCCCGGGTCTTTTAGCGGTTTTGTTGCTTTGGTCCGGGATGACTTGGGCTGCGTGTAAGCCTGATCAGATCGACATCAAGAACGACTCGGCTCAAATCCGTTTCAATATCGAATTGGCGATTAGCCCGCAGGATCGGTCGCGTGGATTGATGTTCCGCGAGTCGCTGCCAAACCGTTCGGGCATGCTGTTCGTTTTTGACCCGCCGCAGCCCGTGGTGTTCTGGATGAAGAACACGCTGATTCCCCTGGACATCATTTTCCTCGATCGGGCCGGTACGGTGACGCATGTCCATCAAGGTGCGATTCCCGGTGATCTGACGCCAATCGAAGGCGGCGATTCCGTCTTTGCGGTTCTCGAAATCAACGCGGGACTGGCCGCGCGCTACTCGATTAAGCCCGGAACCGTCATGCGGCACGAAATTTTTTCGCAAGGTCCTGCAATTTGGTCCTGTTAGGGCTTTTCAAATCAGATTGGCATGGTTAGGAAGGCGCACGGTTCGGGGCGTGGCGCAGTCTGGTAGCGCACCTGTTTTGGGTACAGGGGGTCGTAGGTTCGAATCCTGCCGCCCCGACCACTTCTTTCACTTATGTTGGCGATCCACCCAACGCTTGGTAAAGCGCGCCAAGCGCCTTATCCAGCGTTTCGCTTTCCACTGGTACTTTGACCGACGGACCACTTTTGCGTGGAACGTTGAAATACAGCTCGGCTTCGACAAGGTAACCCGAGTTGTTCTTGGTCGTTGTCAGCCGCATCACGCTTTTGGGCAGATCCTGAGGGTAACCGTCATAGTTTAGAATCAGAAACGCGGTCATGTCCGGCGGTAGAAGCTCGGTGCATTCGAAAACCCGATTCCCGGTATTTTCAAAGCGTTCACCCGGGCCGTCGCAGCTTATCTCGAACGTGTCGAACAGCCTTTTGGGGAAATCATCGAACTGGGCGCTGCGTGCCGGAGGGGGCACATCTTGTGGTGTGCAGGCCACGATCAGGGCCAGAATCGGAATTAAACGTAAAATCGACAACTGTCCCGTCCCCTTTGAGTGATCGCGCCCGGCGGATTACCTGACGCCGCGGTTCAAAATGACCGCTTCGTGATTCTCATCCAACCTAGACACCTTAGCGTTAGATTATCAAATTTCGATAACTGTGCCGGGAAACACAGTTAATTTACCTGCGGGTTTTTGGAATCGCTAGGTGTACTTGGTGGATGAACCTGTGGAGGAATCAGAACAGGATGTCCGGAAGCAAGGTGTCAGAAATGGGTCAACACAAAAGATATCAAAAATGACCTAAAAATGGCGTTGACGATCTATGGGTCGATACGCCAAGTTGTATGGGCCGGAAGGGTTGCCACAAAATCTGGTATCAAAACCAGAATGGGGCACAGGGCGAGGGTCGGAAAGCACACCATAGTAACGTGCAACCGTTTGATCGGTTTTGCGCTGCGGAATGCAGAGGCTGGTCTATTGCGCCCAATTTTATACGGCATGGCGATCGGTCCGCGTCTGAGGACCTGACGCTGAAAGACAAGTTGATTGAATCTAGGGCGTGCGGACATGAAGATTGACAGGAAATTTACGAAACCGGGGCAGGACGCTTATGCGGAACTGGACTTTGTCTCAGCGACGTCTGAGATCCGAAACCCCGATGGCACCATCGTTTTTCGCCTGGACAACATCGAAGTGCCCTCGCGTTGGAGCCAGGTTGCCAGCGACGTCATTGCGCAAAAGTATTTCCGTAAAGCGGGTGTGCCGACTAAGCTGAAGAAAGTAAAAGAGAAAGACGTCCCCGAATTCCTGTGGCGCTCGGTCCCGGCCGATGGCGCGGAGTTTGATGGCGAGACGTCTTCTAAGCAAGTTTTTGACCGTCTGGCAGGTGCCTGGGCCTATTGGGGCTGGAAAGGTGGCTACTTCTCGACCGAAGAGGATGCGCGCGCCTACTTTGATGAGATGCGCTATATGCTGGCGACGCAACGCGCCGCACCGAACAGTCCGCAATGGTTCAACACCGGTTTGCACTGGGCCTACGGAATCGACGGCCCCGCGCAGGGTCACCACTATGTCGACTACAAAACCGGCAAGCTGACCAAATCGAAATCTGCATACGAACATCCGCAGCCGCACGCGTGCTTCATCCAGTCTGTCGATGATGATCTGGTGAACGAAGGCGGCATCATGGATCTGTGGGTGCGCGAGGCGCGCCTGTTCAAATACGGCTCGGGTACCGGGACCAACTTCAGCCACTTGCGCGCAGAAGGCGAGGCGTTGTCGGGTGGCGGCAAGTCCTCGGGTCTTATGGGCTTTCTCAAGATCGGCGACCGCGCCGCTGGCGCGATCAAATCAGGCGGAACAACCCGTCGAGCAGCAAAGATGGTAATCGTCGATGCTGATCACCCTGACATCGAGAAATTCATCGAATGGAAGGTGATCGAAGAGCAGAAGGTGGCCTCGATCGTAGCCGGATCGAAGATGCACGAGAAGATGCTGAACGGCATTTTCGAGGCCATCAGCACATGGGACGGCGCGCAAGACGACGCGTATGATCCCAAGAAGAATGACGCCCTGAAGAACGCGGTTCGCGAAGCCAAAAAGGTCGCGATCCCAGAAACTTACATCAAGCGCGTTCTGGACTATGCCAAGCAGGGTCACGACAGCATTGAGTTCCCGACTTACGATACGGACTGGGATTCGGAAGCCTATAGCTCGGTCTCGGGTCAGAACTCGAACAACTCGATCCGCGTGACCAATGCATTTCTGACCGCAGTTGAGAAAGATGCCGATTGGGAACTGATCAACCGCACCGATGGCAAAGTTGCCAAGACCGTCAAGGCGCGCGACCTTTGGGAAAAAGTCGGCCACGCCGCATGGGCCTGTGCCGATCCCGGCATTCAGTTCCACGACACCGTCAATGAATGGCACACATGCCCCAAAGACGGTGAAATCCGTGGTTCGAACCCGTGCTCGGAATACATGTTCCTTGATGACACAGCTTGTAACCTGGCCTCGATGAACCTGCTGACCTTCCTCAAGGATGGTGAGTTCCAGGCGGCAGACTATATGCATGCCTCGCGCCTGTGGACCCTGACGCTGGAAATCTCGGTGACAATGGCGCAGTTCCCATCCAAGGAAATCGCGCAACTGTCCTATGATTTCCGCACCTTGGGTCTGGGCTACGCGAACATCGGTGGTCTGCTGATGAACATGGGCTACAGCTACGACTCGGATGAGGGTCGGGCGATCTGTGGCGCACTGACCGCGATCATGACCGGTGTGGCCTATGCGACCTCGGCCGAGATTGCCGGAGAGCTTGGCCCCTTCAAAGGCTATGAGCGCAACGCAGACAATATGCTGCGCGTCATCCGCAACCACCGCCGTGCCTCGCAGGGTGTTACTGATGGGTATGAGAAACTGGCCGTGAAGCCGGTGCCTCTGGACCATGGCAACTGCCCGGACAAGCGTCTGGTCGATCTGGCGATGTCGGCTTGGGACGAGGCGCTGAGCCTTGGCGAAAAGAACGGCTATCGCAATGCGCAAGCCACGGTGATCGCGCCCACCGGCACCATTGGTCTGGTGATGGATTGTGACACGACCGGGATCGAGCCGGACTTTGCTCTGGTGAAGTTCAAGAAGCTCGCGGGTGGTGGTTACTTCAAGATCATCAACCGCTCGGTGCCGTCGGCGCTGGAAAAGCAGGGCTATTCCTCGTCTCAGATTGAAGAGATCGTGGGTTACGCGGTTGGTCACGGCACCATCGGCAACGCGCCGGGGATCAACCACACCTCTCTGACCGGTCACGGGTTTGGCCCAAATGAGCTGGCCAAGGTGGATGCCGCACTGGAAAGCGCCTTTGATATCCGGTTCGTCTTCAACCAGTGGACGCTGGGCGAGGATTTCTGCACCGGCGTTCTGGGCATCCCGGCGACCAAGCTGAATGACCCGACCTTCGATTTGCTGCGCCATCTGGGCTTTACCAAGGCGGATATCGACGCGGCCAACGACCATGTCTGCGGAACCATGACGCTGGAAGGCGCGCCGCACTTGAAGGAAGAGCACTATTCGATCTTCGACTGCGCCAACCCGTGCGGCAAGAAAGGCAAGCGCTTCCTTGGGGTTGATAGCCACATCACCATGATGGCCGCGGCGCAAAGCTTTATCTCGGGTGCGATCAGCAAAACGATCAACATGCCGAATGACGCGACCATCGAGGATTGCCAGAAAGCTTATGAACTCAGCTGGTCGCTGGGTGTGAAGGCCAATGCGCTATACCGTGACGGTTCGAAACTTTCTCAGCCTCTGGCAGCCGCACTGGTCGAGGATGACGACGAGGCGGCAGAGGTGCTGGAAAGCGGCTCGGCCCATGAAAAAGCCGTCGTTCTCGCCGAAAAGGTCATCGAGAAGGTTGTCGTCAAGGAAATCATCCGCAGCCATCGTGAGAAACTGCCGCATCGCCGCAAGGGGTATACCCAGAAAGCGATCGTCGGTGGCCACAAGGTCTATCTGCGGACGGGTGAGTTCGAAGACGGCAAGCTAGGCGAGATCTTCATCGACATGCATAAGGAGGGCGCTGGCTTCCGGGCGATGATGAACAACTTTGCCATCGCAGTGTCGGTTGGCCTGCAATACGGCGTGCCGCTGGAAGAATTCGTCGACGCCTTTACCTTCACCAAGTTTGAACCGGCGGGAATGGTGCAGGGCAACGACTCGATCAAGAACGCGACGTCGATCCTGGATTATATCTTCCGCGAATTGGCCGTGTCCTATCTGGACCGCACCGATCTGGCCCATGTGAAACCCGAAGGTGCCACATTTGATGATCTGGGCCGGGGCGAGGAAGATGGTCTGTCCAACGTATCAGAGATCAGCGACAGCGCCGCGTCCAAGTCCTTGGAAGTGTTAAAACAAATCAGCTCGACCGGTTATCTGCGCAAACGTCTGCCGCAGGATCTGGTGGTGTTCAACGGCGGCCAACCTGAAGTGAACGGCATGGCAGAACCGGCCGCGCAATTCGAAGCTCCGGTTGCGGAAACTGCCGTTGCCACGGGCATGGACGCACGGACCAAGGCCAAGATGCAGGGGTACGAGGGCGATCCTTGCGGCGAATGCGGAAACTACACGCTGGTGCGCAATGGCACCTGCATGAAGTGCAACACCTGCGGGGCAACCAGCGGGTGTAGCTAAGGAAAACGCCCCGTCAGGCGGGGTGTAGGGATCGGGATTTCCCCTCGGATGTCCGATCCCGACGAACACGGAGCAAGGCGTTGAGACTTACCAAATACGCCTTGGTCCACTCGGTCGACATGCGCGTGTCGACCGGGAACAGGGTGGGGCGGAATATTTGCTCTTTCCCACTCTCTCACGGGACGGGTGCGCTCGTTCCATGCGACGTCCAGGCCGCAGGCAAACAAAACACCGGGCGGTCAACGAATGGAGCCTGGATGGCGAAACTGACAGGGGGCTTCGGCCCCCTTTCTTTTTGCCCCTCCGAGTCGGTGATTTAGGCAGGGCCTTGCCGGAACGGCACAGGCGCATCGGGCAAGAACCGCCGAAACGTGGATTGTACGTTTCGCCCAGCGGTTGATTGCAGACGCGACTCGGACAAACACGCGGAGAATGGCGCGAAACAGCGCGTGTTGCCGGGTTGGGGTGACGACGTTCATCGGTTTGGTGTCTGTGGTGCCTGTCCGGACGAAAACACACACAAATACCACTTAGGAGGCATCACAATGAAACCGCAAAACCTGGCAATCATTTCCGCATTCGTATTGGGCCTACCGGCGATGGCTGCTGCGCAGTCCTCGGCGGACACCAATGGCGATGGAGTTCTGACCATAGAAGAAGTTCAGGCCGTTCTGCCCGAGGTTGACGCCGATGGTTTCTCGGCGATGGACGCCAACGGCGACGGGTCGCTGGACGCAGATGAAATTGCCATCGCGCAGGAAGCAGGGTTGCTACCGCCCAGCAACGGTTAATCCCGCGAAGGCATCGGCGGCCCGTACCCCCACGGGCCGCCATATTTCAATGGGTTACGTCGGCAAGTAAATGTTAAATCTGCCGCGCAACTCGGCATCCAAAAGCGGATCGAATCTGGCCGGAGACGGCGTCGAGAGAATCTCTTCCTTCCGCTTCACCGCCTTTTCGATCAAATCGGGCTTGCCAATTTCAACCCATTCCTTCGGAGACGACCGGTCGCCAAAAGTCGGGTAGACATAGTCCGCCTGCATGCGGCTCAGCGTTGCATCGGTTCCCAGATAGTGACCCGGTCCGCCGATACAGACTTCGGCCATCTGATCCAGTGCTAGCGTTTCGTCCGTCACTTCGATGCCGCGTACACAGCGTTGCGCTTGCCCGATAAGGTCATCGCTGAGGATCAGACTTTCATGGCAGAATCCCAGCAGCGAGGCATGCATGCCTGCGGACTCATACACCATGTTCAAACCCGAAAGCCCGGCCATGACGTTCGAGCACATTTGCTCCCACCCGGCTTGCATGTCGGGCAGTTTCGCATCCGATGCACCGGCGGCCGCGCCGCCCGGCAGGTCGTAGAAGTGGTGCATTTGGGCGCAGCCCGCAGTCAGAAGTGCTTGTTCGCCAGACCCGATGGACATCGCGCCTGTGCGCAGATCAAGGCCAAAGGGCCAGGTGCCAAAAATCACGGGTGCACTAGGACTTACGGCGTTTACATAAACCAAACCGGCCAGGCATTCGGCGGTTGCCTGCGCGATAGCACCGGCGATTGTCGAGGGCGCGGTGGCTCCAGCCATTCCTGCCGATAGCAGCAAAACGGGCATGCCCGCTTTGATGCATTCCTCCATGACTTCGCAGCTTTCGGTTGCAAATTTCATCGGCGGAACAACAAAGCAGTTCGAGTTCGACATAAAGGGCCGTTCTCGCCACTTATCCTCGCCACCAGCGATCATGTGCAGCATCTCAATCGCGGGGGCAACATGGCTGGGTTCGGTGAAGGACGTGCCGATATGTTTGAACGTTCCTGACGTGGTGGCGTAGACGGTGTTCAAATCCATCTCGAGGTTGTCGGCGATGTCGCGGCACACCATTGGGCGCTGAACAAAGTGAATGTTTTCAAGTTGTTCACAGATTCGGGACGCGTCGTGCAGGTCTTGAAGGGTCGAATCCCGGTATTCCTGGCCGTGCACGTCAACCATGCTGACGGCCGCCCCGGCGGTGCCAAAGTGGACGCGGTTGCCCGACAGTTCCAGATCGGAATTGCCGTCCCGGGAATGCAAAGTGACCGAGCGATTGGCCTTAGCGATCGTGTCTTCCACCAAAGCGCGCGGGAAGCGGATACGCCCGTCGTCACCCAAGATACAGCCAGCGCCCACAAGATAGTCGATCCCGCTTTGTGGGGCGTCCGCCAGACCAATGGTTTCCAGCGCGGTCAGCGCGGCTTGGTGAATACGCTCGATCTGCGCCGGGGTCAGCACTTTCAGCATGCCGCCCTCCATGCCGGGGCGGATCGGGCGCAGATGTTCGGGCAGCGCTGTGGCACGGGCCGCACGGCGCGCGGCACGACCGCCGCTGCGCGATGAATTTCGGGTTTGTTCGTTCATATTTTAAGGTCCGGTCGAAAAAGTACGTTCAGGGTGAGTGTACTCAGACCACAACCGGTCGCCCCCGTGCGGCACGCCCGCGATCCGCACCAATGGTACGGCTGATCAGGCGAATCTTCCAAACGTCACTTTGCATGCGGGTCCTCAATTGGTGATGTAGACTTTCTCAATACGAGGCGCACAATCTGTCCTGTTTGCGACCTGAGGGGCCAAAAACGAAGTGTTGTGCCTTGTCCGCATCACGTTCTTGCCGTGGGGTAAAGTTTTTTCCCGAATGTGGGAAATTCTGTTAAGCTTCTGTCACTTATTTAAGAGTGGTCCGTGATCTCAATGGATTTTTTACGATTGCAGACCAAGTTTTATGTGATGAAGCCCATCGTTTGGTGGGCGCGCTGCAAGGAATTTTGGAGAGGTTGATGAAAGCCCTGATGGCCCTCATGACCACTTGCCTGACAATCGGCATTGCACCGGTATATGCAGAGGATTGGACGGGGGCGTATGCGGGCTTCAGCTTTGGTTATGCGGATGTTGATGGCCCAAATAGCTCTGGCGGAAACGATGCGACTTTTGGCCCGCTTGTCGGTTATGACCATGATTTCGGTAATTTCGTTCTTGGGGGTGAGCTGGAATACAACCGGCTTTCTCTGGATCTGGGGCAGGGTGAAGGCAGTGTAGACAGTCTGACCCGCCTAAAGTTGCGCGGTGGTTATGATTTTGGACCGGCCTTGGGCTACGTTGTTGTGGGAGCGGCCCGATTGGATGCGTCGCCCGAAAATGACACCGCCGCAGTGTACGGGATCGGAATTGCCTATCCTATCGGCGACAGTTTCGTCATCAGTGGTGAGGCCTTGCGTCAGAATTTTAACGACGTCACCCGAAGCCAGGGCGATATTGACGCCAACGTGTTCAACCTGCGTACAACCTTCCGGTTTTAATTCCGTCTATTCCGCCGCGTGACTTTCCGCCAGAACGGCGGAGAATTCGCAAATCGTTCTGAGTGCTGCAGCCAAGCGGTCGTCGTCAATTGTCATCGCAACGCGCACGTGTCCTGCCGCCGCTGTGCCAAAACTCTCACCGGGCATGACGGCAATTGCGTGTTTATCCAGCAATGCGTTGGCGAATGCCTCACCGCTTAGCCCCGCTGCGCGGATGTCCAGCATCAGGTACATCGCACCCTGTGCCGGCACCAGGCCGATGGTGTTCTGGGTGGCAAGAATCTCGACCGCCAATGCGCGACGGCGCCGGAACGGCGCCGCGATTTCCTCTTCAAGATCATGACCCGCGCTCAAGGCAAAACTGGCGGCGTCCTGAATGAACCCGGGCACGCCGTAAGTTGTGTGCGTTGCCAGATTGATGAGATGGGCGATCACCTCCTCAGGGCCGACCACCCAACCGCATCGGGACCCGGTCATCGCGTGTGACTTGGACATCGAACCAACGACCAAAGTACGCTCGGCCATTCCGGGCAGGGTACGTGGTGAGATATGCTCACCTTCCCAGACCTGCGTGTCATAAACCTCATCCGAGATCAGCCACAGGTCGCGGTCACGGCAAACACCTGCGATACCGTTCAACGTCTCGCGGGAATATACGACGCCAGTGGGGTTGTTCGGGCTGTTGATCAACAGCGAGACCGCACCATTTGCCGCCGCATCGATCTGCTGCGCGCGCGGCTGGAATGCATCCTCGGCGGTGGTCTGGATGGCGCGGGCTGTCGCACCGGCGCCCCGGATCGTGCCGGGGTAAGTCGCGTAGTAGGGATCGAGATACAGACCGACATCACCGGGATCGCACACCGCCACGTGGGCAGCGAATAGCGCAGATTGGCCGCCCGGGGTGATCAGCACGTTGTTGCGCGAGGTCTTCTGACCAGTGCGGGCCTGAATGCGTGCGGCAACGGTATCGCGCAGCAAATCCGAGCCGGGCACCACAGCGTAGCCGGTGTTTCCCTGACGCGCAGATAGATCCATGGCATCCAGAATGGTCGGGTGCGTGCGAATGTCATGCTCACCAATGGTGAGTTCAGTAATGACGTGCCCTTCGCTGATCATCCGGCGCGCGCGGTAAAATACATCCCACCCATCACTGCCACCTCCGGTCAGATGAGTGATACGCTGCGACAGTTTCATGGCACGCTCCGATCTTGTCTTTAGCGCAGAATGGGCCAGAGGCATTGGAAAATGTCAATCAGCTTCGTGGGGGCAAAGTGGACTGCACTTTTTTCGTCAGGGAAGACCGCACCAGATCGTAAGATGTGGCCAGCCGATGACGCATCTCATCCTCGTCACAGTCAAACGACAGGCGGATCCAGCTGCGATGAAAATAGGGGGCTTTGGTACCGACGCCTGCTTCGATCAGCATCTGAGCCGTCTCAATATCAGGCGTTTTGACGGACACGCCATCGTTGGCGGTGCCGATGCAGGCAAACATCTTGCCGCCAACCTTCCATGCGTCATGGCCTCCTCCCCAAGGGTCGGAAAGGTCAGCGCCTGGAAACGTGCGGCAGATGGAATTGACAAATTCTCGGCTCATGGTCGAAAGGGTGCGTCACCTTGAGATTGAACTCAAGTCTTGGCTGAACGCGTTGTCCAGGCTAGGGGAAGGACATGAACCGTATGACCTGCATCATTATCTGCTGCATTACCTGCTGATTTATCAAGCGGGCCGGTTTCTTTCGTTTTCATCCCTGAGACAAGTTGCTAAGCCCGTGCCAAGCGCAAGCATTTGCTGTCTTTAGGAGCCGACCGATGACGACGATCAAACTGCACAACACACGGACACGGACGAAAGAGGATTTCGTTCCGATTAGTGCCGATAACGTGCGGATGTATGTCTGCGGACCCACGGTTTATGATCGCGCCCATTTGGGCAACGCGCGGCCCGTGGTGGTGTTTGACGTGCTCTATCGGTTGCTGCGCCATGTCTACGGCGCGGATCACGTGACCTATGTACGCAATTTCACCGACGTGGATGACAAGATCAACGCGACCGCGCTGGCACGCCAGAAAGCGGGTGCCGCTGGAACGCTGGAGCAGTTGGTGCAGGAACGGTCGGATGAAACCATCGGCTGGTATCTGCATGACATGGGCGCTTTGGGAGCGCTTGAGCCTGACGAGATGCCGCGTGCGACTCAGTACATCGCGCAAATGGTTGCGATGATTGAGGGTTTGATCGCGAAGGGGCACGCCTACGCAGCCGAAGGGCACGTTCTGTTCGCGGTTGACAGCTGGAAGGAACACTACGGCGCTTTGTCTGGTCGGTCGGTGGATGACATGATCGCCGGTGCCCGGGTTGAGGTTGCGCCATACAAGCGGAACCCGATGGATTTCGTGCTGTGGAAGCCCTCGACCGATGAGTTGCCGGGGTGGGACTCGCCTTGGGGTCGCGGTCGTCCGGGGTGGCACATCGAATGCTCGGCCATGAGCTATGAGCTGCTGGGCGAGAGCTTTGATATTCACGGTGGCGGAAACGACCTGATGTTCCCGCACCATGAAAACGAGATCGCCCAGAGCAAATGCGCCCATCCGCACGGTGAGTTCGCGCGGTACTGGTTGCACAATGAGATGTTGCAGGTTGAAGGCAAGAAGATGTCCAAATCACTGGGCAACTTTTTCACGGTGCATGATCTTCTTGAGCAGGGCGTGCCGGGCGAGGTGATCCGGTTTGTCTTCCTGCAGACGCATTATCGCAAGCCGATGGACTGGACCGAGAAAAAGGCCCGTGAGGCTGAGGCGACGCTGCGCAAGTGGCGGGCGCTGACAGCGGGCATCGAGCCCGCCGCCAACGCTGCACCCGCAGTCGTTGCTGCGCTAAGCGATGACTTGAACACGGCGGGTGCTTTGGCGGAGTTGCACCGTTTGGCGGCGGATGGTGATGCGGCCTCGTTGCTGGCGGGTGCTCAGCTACTTGGTCTGTTGTCGCAAGAAATGGGTGCTTGGGCTGATACGGCTTCGGTGGATCTTTCATCTCATGCAGACAGATTGTCTAATGCGCGGGCGAGTGCAATGCAGAGCAAAGACTTCTCGGAAGTCGATCGCCTAAAGGCAGCTTACCTGGCCGCTGGTCTGGAAGTACGAATGAGCAAGGATGGGGTCGAACTGGTTCCGGGCACAGGGTTCGATGCGGCCAAGCTGGAGGGCGTATGATGACCAAAGAACGCCTCTACCTCTACGACACCACCCTGCGCGACGGGCAGCAGACACAGGGTGTGCAGTTCTCGACCGCTGAGAAGGTGCAGATCGCGCAGGCTCTGGACGAGTTGGGCGTAGACTATATCGAGGGCGGCTGGCCGGGGGCGAACCCGACGGATAGTGCGTTTTTCGATGCGGCTCCCAAGACGTCAGCTTGCTTGACGGCCTTTGGGATGACTAAGCGATCGGGCCGGTCGGCAGAGAATGACGATGTTCTGGCGGCGGTGATGAACGCGGGTACGCGGGCGGTCTGTCTGGTGGG
Organism: Ruegeria sp. Alg231-54; assembly: GCF_900143525.1. Classification (GTDB taxonomy): domain Bacteria; phylum Pseudomonadota; class Alphaproteobacteria; order Rhodobacterales; family Rhodobacteraceae; genus Ruegeria. The sequence goes on from NZ_FREZ01000001.1 coordinate 220,948, forward strand.
TAAGTCGCACGATTACCACGTGACCCATGCGCTTGGCATCTCGCTTGAGGAGAATGTCGAGAACGTCCGTGCCTCTGTTGCACATATCGTAGCGCAGGGGCGCGAGGCGCTGTTTGATGCCGAGCATTTCTTTGATGGCTACAAGGACAATCCAACCTATGCGCTTGAGGTTTGTCGGGCCGCGATGGATGCCGGTGCGCGCTGGGTTGTTTTGTGTGACACCAATGGGGGCGCTTTGCCTGCGGAAGTGTCTCGGATTGTGTCCGAGATGGTCGCGGCGGGCATGCCGGGGGACCGGCTGGGTATCCATACCCACAACGATACGGAAAACGCGGTGGCCTGTTCTTTGGCGGCTGTCGATGCGGGCGCGCGGCAGGTTCAGGGAACCTTGAACGGATTGGGAGAGCGTTGCGGAAATGCGAACCTGACCTCATTGATCCCGACGCTGCTGCTGAAGGAACCTTATGCATCGAACTTTGACATCGGCGTCAGTGTCGAAGCGCTGGCGGGTTTGACCCGCGTCAGCCGCATGCTGGACGAGATCCTGAACCGGGTGCCCAGCAAACAATCGGCCTATGTCGGGGCGTCCGCATTTGCGCACAAGGCTGGGCTGCATGCCAGCGCGATCCTTAAGGACCCGACGACCTATGAACATGTGGATCCGGCGTCGGTTGGGAACACACGGATCATTCCGATGTCGAACCAGGCGGGGCAGTCGAACCTGCGCCAGCGTTTGATCGAGGCCGGTTTGTCGGTCGAATCCGGTGACCCGGCCTTGGGCCGTATCCTCGAGCGGATCAAGCTGCGCGAGGCAGAAGGTTATTCCTACGACACCGCGCAGGCCAGCTTTGAGTTGCTGGCGCGGGACGAACTGGGTCAACTGCCCGAGTTCTTCGAGGTCAAGCGTTATAAAGTCACCGTTGAACGGCGCAAGAATAAGTACAACAAGATGGTCAGCTTGTCCGAGGCCGTTGTTGTGGTGAAGGTCGACGGCGAAAAGAAGCTGTCGGTCAGCGAGTCTCTGGATGGGTCCGGCGGTGACCGGGGTCCGGTGAACGCGTTGGCCAAGGCGCTGGCCAAGGATCTTGGTCAATACTCGCGGATATTGGACGATATGCACCTGGTCGACTTCAAGGTACGTATCACGCAGGGCGGCACCGAGGCTGTAACCCGCGTTATCATCGACAGTGAAGATGGGCAGGGTCGCCGGTGGTCCACCGTTGGCGTCAGCGCGAACATAGTCGATGCCTCGTTCGAGGCGTTGCTGGATGCGATCCAATGGAAACTGGTGCGTGATTGCGGCCCACAGTCGGCAGTCGCCGAGTGAGTGCTCCATTTGACGATGACGTCAAGGCCTGTGCCGCGCTGTTGCATCGGGTGGATCCCGACCGGTTCATGGCGGCCATGGCGGCCCCGGTTTCCGCACGTGCGGTGTTGTTTCCGATCTATGCGCTGAACATCGAAGTCGCCCGGGCGCCCTGGGTCACGCAAGAACCGATGATTGCCGAGATGCGCCTGCAATGGTGGCGTGATGCGTTGCAAGAAATTGCCGAAGGTCCGACTGTTCGCCGGCATGAGATCGTCACGCCGCTGTCGCGTATCTTGTCCCCTCATCTTGCATCGATGATGGATGAATATGTGGCCGTAAGGCGTTGGGATATCTATCGCGACCCGTTCGAGGACGAAGATCATTTCGACGCGTACATAAACCACAGCGCGGGCACGCTCACGGTGGTAGCGGCACAAGCGCTGGGTTCGGCGGATGAGGATGTCGTGCGGGACTTTGGCTATGCCGTTGGAGTCGCGAATTGGTTGCGCGCCATCCCGGACCTTGAAGCGCGCGGGCGAATTCCGCTGCTTGATGGCACGCCTGCGGGTGTTCAGCGTCTGGCCGAAAAAGCGTACGGGCGGTTGAAACGGGCGCGGACACAGCGGCGCTCGGTTTCGGTAAAAGCCGCCGCTGCGCTGCATGCCGGTTGGCAAACCGAATTGGTTCTAAAGCAGGTCATTGCGCGCCCGGACAAGGTCGCCTCAGGAACCCTTGCGCCGGGTGAAATCCGCCGCCGCCTGTCATTGATGGCGCAGGCGGCAACGGGGCGCTGGTAGTTACTCCCAGCCGCCGGCGCGCATTTCGGCCGAGATTTTCAGTTGCACCAAGTCCGACGTTCCCGGGGCAAACATCCCGACGCCATACTCGCTGCGCAAAAGTTGGCCATCGGCTTCGACGGCAACCCAGTCACCTTTGTAGTAATCGAAGAATCCAGCCAGGGGATGTTCACCCATGAAGGTCAGGTCAATCTCAAGCGTTGCGGGCTTGGTCTGATCCTTGATTGTCAAATCTCCGATCATTTGCAGGGTGCTTGCACCGGTTTGCACTGCCGAGGTCGAGACGAATTTGATATTTGGGTACGCCTCGACGTCGAAGAAATCACCGCTTTTGAGGTGATCGTTTAGCGGCCCCCAACCGGTTTCAACACTTGAGGCGTCGATTGTGATATCCGCGCTGGTTGCAGTGATGTTTTCAGGGTCAAACTCGACGGTGCCGGATACGGCGGTCCATTCGCCGGATTGTTCGGTCAGTCCCGCGTGGTTGTAGTAGAAACGGATTTCGGTGTGACTTTGATCAAAGTGATAGGTTTCGGCAAGGACCGGTGTGGCCAGTGCCAAGACGAGGGCAGATGCGGTAAACAGCTTCATGACTTTTCTCTGATTTGCAGGGTTGATAATTAACATGTAAATGCATCTAAAATGATGGGCAAAGGAAAACCACAATCCTCGCGGAGGCGTGATGAGCGGATTTGAAGAACGAGAGGCGGCTTGGATCGCTCTGAACCAGACACGCACCCGGCTCTTTTCCCGGGCCGAGCGCGCCTTGGTCGCCGCCGGATTTCCCAGGCTGCATTGGTATGATGTGCTGTGGGAGTTGGAACGAGCCCCGGACGGCCTGAGACCAAAACAGCTGGAGCAACAGTTGCTGTTTGATCAGTCCAGCTTTTCTCGTCAGGTCGCACGGATGGCGGAAGACGGGTTGCTGACACGCCATGCTGCAGCTGGAGACGGGCGGGGGAAGGTTCTTCGCATTACAGACGAAGGCCGCACCCTGAGGCGGCAGATGTGGGATATCTACCGCAAGCACATTGATGAGGGGATCGCCGAGGCACAGAAATTAGGTGCCTTTGCACCGATACTGAACCTTAACGATTAGGCCATTCGGGGCCGCATCGTCAGCCACAAAAGCGCCCCGCCCGCCAAAGTCAGAAGGGGGATCATTGCGACGTTCACCGCGGTCCAACCTTCGATTGCAGAGCCGCCGGAACAGTTCATTAGCCCGCCGGAAGCCAGCGAGGCAAACGTGACGCCACCAAACACCAGCAAGTCGTTCAACCCCTGCATGCGTCCGCGCTCGCTGACGTCGTGCGATTCAGCCAACATGGTGGTTGCGCCGATAAAACCAAAGTTCCAGCCAATGCCCAACAGGATCAACGCGACAAAGAAATTACCCAGTTCAACGCCCTGCAAAGCTACCACTCCGGCCGCAGCTAGTATGAGAAGACCCAGTGCCACAATCCGTTCGACCCCAAAGCGGGCAATCAATTGTCCGGTGAAAAAGCTGGGAATGTACATCGCCAACACGTGGCTGGTGACGACATCCGCCGCATCATTGGCGCTGAACCCGCAGCCCACGACGGCCAGCGGTGTCGACGTCATCACAAGGTTCATCAGCGCGTAGGACACCATGGCGCAGATGATCGCAACCGCGATGCGCGGCGTCTTCAGCAGCTCGATCCGGGACCGGCCTTTGGGGGCATCAGCCGCAGGCTTTGGCGGGGTTGGAATGTCGAGGAAAAAGAACAGGGCCGAGCCAATGACGTTCACCGCGATGACAGCAATATACGTGCCGAGGAATGGAATGACATACGCGGTCGAGGTCAGTTTGACGATCTGAGGCCCGATGATTGCCGCTGCCAGACCGCCCGCCATCACGTAGGAAATCGCCTTGGGACGGAAATCGTCCGATGCGGTGTCAGCGGCGGCAAAGCGGTAGAAACCGTGCGCACTCATGTAGATGCCGGTCAGCAGGCTGCCAGCAAGAAACACTGGGAATGACCCCAGAAACAAGCCATATGCGCCGACAAGCCCGCCGCAAGCCCCTGCCGTTGCCCCCACCAGAAATCCAGCACGGCGACCCCAGCGTTGCATAATGGCCGAGATCGGCGTCGCCGCCAGCATTGAGCCAAGCACGATCAAAGATATGGGCAGAGTCGCCAGGCAGGGATTGGTTGCCAATGATTGGCCGGCCAGCCCACCGACGATAAAGATCATCGGCATCTGTGCGCCAAGCAAGGCCTGCGCGGCCACCAGAACGGCGACATTCCGTTTGGCCTGACTGTTGTCGGAGGGGGTGGCGGTCATCGTCATGAGCACATGCGTAATGTCGAAAACGATTGTGCACAAGCTGGTTGCATCTGCGGCAAAGCAGCCTAACGTGCAGTCGATCATCGAGGCCGGAGAGCACATGTCCGTTGGACGGATCATAGAAACACCCGACTGTGTGGAAGAAGGCGCGACGTGGCTGGCCGAAAGCTGCCCGCGCATGGCCTATGCGATGGAACAGACCGGTCCGTTGCCCTTGCGCCGTCGCCCGGACGGGTTTGCGCAACTGCTTAGCGCCATAGTCAGCCAGCAGGTGAGTGTGGCCTCGGCCAATGCGATCTGGAACCGGTTGAAGGATGCGAAACTGACCGGCCCGCGCAAAATCATATGGGCCACCGACGATGATCTGCGTGCAGTTGGGTTGAGCCGGCAAAAAATCCGCTACGCCCGCGCTTTGGCTGAGGCGCGCATTGACTACAAAGCCTTGCGGGACGTTTCAAACGATGACGTCGTGGCGATCCTGACCGAGGTGTCGGGTATTGGCGTCTGGACCGCCGAGATCTACGCCATGTTTTCGCTCGGCCGCGCTGACGTGATCGCGCCGGGCGATCTGGCGCTGCAAGAGGCTGCGCGCATCCTCTATGATTTGCCCGATCGGCCGACCGACAAACAACTGCGCCAGATGGCCGAGGCCTGGTCGCCCTGGCGGTCGGTTGCGGCGCGGGTTTTGTGGGCCTATTACCGGGTGGCAAAAGAACGAGAAGGGATCAGATGACACGGGTTTTGAATGCGCTCCGAAAAGAGCCGGTTTCGGGCGATACACGCTCGGTCGTGGTGTTCGTGCACGGCTATGGCGCCAACGGGGCCGATTTGCTGGGGTTGGCTGATCCGCTGGGGGAACATCTGCCCGATACGTTGTTCGTGTCACCCGATGCACCGGAACAGATTCCCGGAATGCCCAATGGATATCAGTGGTTTCCGATCCCGTGGATTGACGGTTCGTCCGAAGAAGAAGCACGCCGTGGCATGGAAATGTCCGTTGAGGATTTCAACGCCTTCCTGGATGCCCTGATGGTGGATGAAGATGTTTTGCCCGAACAGGTGGTTCTGTTTGGATTCTCGCAAGGTACGATGATGAGCCTGCACGTCGCGCCGCGCCGCGAAGATCCGGTGGCTGGGGTCGTGGCGTTCTCTGGCCGGTTGTTGGAACCGGACCTGCTGCCCGATGAAACTGTTAGCCGGATGCCGATCCTTCTGGTGCATGGTGATGCCGACGACGTGGTTCCACCACAATCTCTGCCCGAAGCCGCCGAAGCGCTGCAGGCCGCAGATTTCAAAGAAGTTTATGCGCATGTCATGAAAGGTACCGGCCACGGGATTGCCCCGGACGGTCTTAGCGTCGCGCTTGCCTTTATGCGCGACAAGCTGAGCCTGTAGCGATGATCGCGGTCCGTCCCTTGATGCCTGAGGATGTGGCAGTTGCCTGCCAAATTCTCAACGAAATCATAACTATCGGCGGGACGACCGCGTTTGAAACACCGTTTTCCGAGGCGCTGTTTGCCCAAGTCTACCTGAATGGCGCAGACAAAATCTGTTGCCTCGTTGCCCTTGATGAACAGGGCGAGGTGGCCGGGTTTCAATGGCTTGGCACGAATGAGAACCTGCCGGAAGATTGCGCGGATATAGCGACTTTCACCCGGCGAGAGCCGGTGTTGAAAGGGGCAGGGCGGGCGTTGTTCTCTGAAACCACGACCTACGCTGCGGCCCTTGGGTTCAGCGCGCTCAACGCGACGATCCGGGCCGACAACCGGCAGGGGCTTAGCTATTACGACAAGATGGGTTTCCGCGACTACTCGGTCACATATGCTGTTTCTCTGCAAGACGGAACGCCAGTCGACAGGATTTCGAAACGGTTTGAATTGATGAAGGAAACGACATGCTGATTGTCACCGGAACGGTTGAAGTGTCGCTAGATAGTGTCGACAAAGCCATTGAGGCCGCTCAGAAAATGGTCGCCGAGACCGTAAAAGAGTCCGGCTGCCTGATCTATGAATTCAGCCAGATACTCGGGCAATCCAACGAGTTCCGCGTGTATGAAGAATGGCAGGATCAGGCCGCGCTCGAGGCGCATTTCGCTGCCCCGCATATGGCCGAGTTTCAAGCTGTTCTGGGCGAAGTGGGCGTTGTTTCGAGCGACATCTACAGAATTGTCGGGGGAGAAAAGCAACCGCTGCGCTAGGGTCTCAGTCCCACAGGTGACCTTCAGCGAATTCCACCGAGTTCCCGGCGGGGTCCCGAACATACAGCGATCGTGCCCCGCTTGGCCAATCGAACTCGGCGTCTATGGGGATGTTCCACTCCAGTAGATGCTTGCGCATTTCGTCTATCTCTGTCCGCGATAAAGTCATGCAGACGTGACCGGGCCCGCGTGCGCCATGCGGCGGGACGGGCAGGTTCGGATTTTCCGGCGGTTTTGCCGTCTCATCAGCGTTGAACAGCAACAACACCGATCCGCCGATGCGGAAAAACGCATGCCGGTTCGCGACGCGTTGAATACACTCTAACGCCAGTATTTCACCATAGAATCGTTCAGCCGCGTCCAGATCGCCAACATAAAGCGCGGCCTCAAGGATCCCTCCTGGGGATGGTGTGCTTCGGGTGACTTTCATGCCTTAACCCTATCACAAAAGGACGTTTTTGTCACCTGCGCGGTCGGCGGTCCCGTTTTCGTTGCGGCGCGGAATCCAATGTAGGGGCTGTCAGGCTGTCCCATTGGCCGGGCTCCAACCCCTCCAGTGTATAGTCCCCGATCCGGGCGCGGATCAGGCGCAGGGTGGGATGACCGACCGCTGCCGTCATGCGTCGAACCTGCCGGTTGCGGCCTTCGCGCAAGGTCAGCTCGATCCAGCTATCCGGTATAGTTTGGCGGACGCGGATAGGTGGGTTTCGTGGCCACAGGCCTTCGGGCTCATCCATCAACCGGGCCTTGGCCGGGCGCGTCGGTCCGTCCTTCAGATCAATCCCGTCGCGCAGAGCCTTCAGGGCGGCAGCATCGGGTGAACCTTCCACCTGAACCCAATAGGTTTTGGGCATCTTGTGCTTGGGGTCCGATATTTGCGCCTGCAGCCGGCCGTTGTCAGTCAGCAGCATCAGACCCTCGCTGTCGCGATCCAGCCGCCCAGCCGGATACACACCGGGCAGGTCGATGAAATCCGACAAAGTGCTGCGCGGTGTCTCTGCATTTGCGCGGTCGGTAAACTGCGGCAACACATCGAAGGGTTTGTTGAATCGTATGAACCAGCTCATGATCCCGCCATAGCCTGCCAGAGGCAGAGAACGCAACCTGTGGATAACTGTCACGTCTTTGTTACGGAGCAGGCATACTCAATACCCGAGATGTTGTGGAAACTCAGGGCTTGTCAGAGTTTTAACACGATATATAGTTAAGTTAAGGCCGGGGCGGGTGTTCCCCGCTCTGGTGTCAATAACGGGCAGAGCAGAGCGAGGAGCGATTCCGATATGGACGGAGAATTCAGGACCGAATTTGTCAGGGAACCGGGTGCCCTAAAGCACCATCCGGCATTGGTTTTGAACGCCGATTATCGCCCCTTATCCTATTACCCACTGTCCCTGTGGCCCTGGCAAGAAGCGATCAAGGCGGCCTGGCTGGACAGGGTGGATATCGTGGCCGAATACGACGAGGTCGTCCGAAGCCCCAGTACCGAGATCCGAATACCGTCGGTCGTTGTCCTCAAAGACTATGTAAAACCCAGAAAGCGCGTGGCCTTCACGCGCTTTAATTTATTTTTAAGGGACGAGTTCCGCTGCCAGTATTGTGGAAGCCGGGACAACCTGACCTTTGACCATGTTGTTCCGCGGGCTGCCGGGGGTGTGACCAGTTGGCAGAACGTTGTGGCGGCGTGCAGCCCCTGCAACCTGAGGAAGGGATCGAAGTCGCTGCGGCAGGCGGGCATGTCGCTGCGCAAACCGCCGCGTCAGCCAGATGCCGAGGCGCTGCGAAACATCGGGCGCAAGTTCCCCCCGAACCACCTGCATGACAGCTGGATCGACTTTCTGTATTGGGATGCCGAACTGGACGCGTAGTAAAGTTTATTTTGCGCGGAACGCGGCCAACCAGACTAAAACCAGACCAGCCGATAACACAGCGTTCCACCCGGCCATCGACAGGCCGAACATCTCCCACGGGATATCATCACAGCGCACAAGCGGCGCGGACATGATCTGATCCATAAGCTCCTCAGCGGACAATCCGCCAATATCGCCCGACGTGCAGCTGGTTGGACCTTCCCACCATTTCTGCTCGACGCCTGCGTGGTACATGCCAATCCCGGCAGTCACCATCGCGGCAACCGCACCCAAAAGCGGCAGGGGGCGAATGCCTGGAAAGGCAAAGGCCAACACGCCAATCAGAACAGCCGCGCCGTGGGGATAGCGTTGCCAGATGCACATTTTGCACGGGGCCATACCGCCCAGGTGTTGAAACGCCCACGCGCCCAGCAAGAGTGCAGCAGAACCGCCAGCCGCTATCAGGATCAACAGTTTTTTGCGTGTCATAAGAACTTCACCGCTAAGAACCCACCGAACAGCAGGATGACAAACAGAGTGAACATAAGCCCCAGACGCTTTTCGATGAAGTTGCGAATGGGTTCACCAAAGCCCCAAAGCAGCCCGGCAACAACAAAGAACCTGAGCGCGCGGGCCAGAATCGACGTGGCGATGAATGTGCCCAGCGGCATGCCCGTCCAACCGGACATGATGGTGATTACCTTATACGGGAATGGGGTAATCCCTGCGCCCAGCACGGCCCAGAATCCGAAGTCGTTGAACTTGGTGTTGAACTCTTCCATGGCATGCGCTTTGCCCATGGATTCGAGGATGGGTTGGCCGATGCTTTCATAGAAGAACGCGCCGATCGCATAACCCAGCATGCCTCCCAGCACCGACGCCACCAGGGCGACCGTCGCGATCAGCCAGGCGCGCGACGGGCGCGCAAGAATCATGGGAATCATCAGAACGTCCGGGGGAATCGGAAAGAACGAGCTTTCGACAAATGCCACAATGGCCAGAGCCCAAAGCGCGTGCGGGTGTTCGGCCAGACGAATGGTCCAGTCATAGAGCGATCGCAACATCAGATGCTAAAATCCCGTTCTCTTGTTGCGTCAGCCAAACCATGCGCCTGATGGGGCGTCAACCGTGCCTGAAGAAAACAAACTGAATATCGGTTGTTTTTTGCCTCTGGACCTTCCCGATTATGAGCGCTAATCCAGTGTTCGTGGCCCAAGTGGCGGAATGGTAGACGCAGGGGATTCAAAATCCCCCGTCCTAACGGACGTGCCGGTTCGAGTCCGGCCTTGGGTACCAAGGTAAAAACAGAGGGTAAGGGGAACCTGCTCTCTGTTTTTTCTATTTTGGCGTTTCAAATGCTCATGTTGCCACTTTTGACCAGGGTATCGAAAACGTTGGGATTGTGACGGTCCTTGGAAAGCTTGACGAAAATCTGAGTGCCGCGGTGTGCGCGGGCAGTTTCTTAGAGCGAGTTTTCCGGCAAACTCAGGAAAAAGCGAACAGACTTGGGCTGTTCAAGCCGAATCTGTTCCCAATTTCTGCGCTCACTTACTGCGTCGCAGGATCAGCCACGCCAGAAACCCGATATAGGCGAAAACGCTTAGGTTCAGTGCGGTGTCGATCAGTTGGCCACTCATGATCGGTCCTCCTGCACCAGACGTTTGAACAGACAGACAACAAGAATTGGCACGATAAACACGAAGGCGATGGCTGACAGCGCTATTATGGACCTTACCAGAGAGATATCGCCCACCAGAATCATCGCCATCCCTAACGCGCCAAGGATAATGCCCCAAATCGTACGAATTCGGGGGGAGGGGTTGTCGTCGCCTCCGGTCCCTATCATCGCAAGGGTGAACCCGGCGCTTACGACGCTGGTAACCACGAACAGGAACGCGGCAAGGATTGTTGCCATTCTTGTGATGCCATCTAGCGGGAAGCGCTCAAGCAACGCAAATGTTGTTGCGTCAAGGTTCTCTGCGTTGACGGCTGATAAGGCTCCGTCCTGACGCAAAGCATCGAAAAAACCCAAGCCGCCAAAAACGCCGAACCACAGGATAGAGAAAAGTGTAGGGGTGACGACGACTCCGATCAGAAACTCTCGGATCGTGCGTCCGCGGGAAATCCGGGCGATGAAAATGCCCACGAAAGGTGACCAAGCCAGCCACCAGATCATATAGTTCAGCGTCCAGCCGTGGAACCAGTCGACCAACAGGTCGTCGAAGAATTCTGCGGTCGAGAATCCTGCTGGCAGGACACCGAACAGATAGCGCCCGAATCCGGAAACAATGCCGTCCATCAGATAAGAGGTTGGGCCCAGCACCAGAAGATAGACCATCATCCCGACGGCGGTCAGCATTGCCGCGTTGGATAGCAGGGCCATTCCGTCGCCCAGATCGCGACGCAACGGTATGATGAAAGCAATACACAGCGCGACAAAAACGGGCAGCGTCAGCACGCCTGGGGTTTCTATACCCAACAGGCCTGCCAATCCGGTTTGGATCTGAAATACCCCCATTGCCATTGAGCCCGCCAACCCGACGGCTATTGCGACGATCGAGAGCAAGTCGAAAACCCACCCCAGCGCTTTTGTCCAACCTGCTTCGCCAAGTGCGTCGGTGATTGGGGCGCTCAGCAACAAAGTGCGATTTCGGCGATAGGCAAAATAGGCGATGACCAATCCGACGATTCCGTAAATCGCCCAGGCGTGGAATCCCCAGTTCAAGTAGGTCACGAACATCGCATAACTGGCCGCTTCGGCATCGCTACCGTACTGGCGCAGCACTTCGTAATGGGTCAGGGGTTCTGCCGCCCCATAGAACAGCAGCCCGACACCCATCCCGGCAGCAAATAACATTGCGATCCAAGCGGTTGTTGAAAACTCGGGCTCGGCTGTATCGGGGCCAAGGCGGATATTTCCGAACTTTGACAGGGCCAAGTAGAGGACCACAAACAAAAGCCCGCTGACCTCAAGCATGATGAACCAGCCGCGGCTGTTGAATTGCGTCTCAACCGCTGATGCAGCAATGCGACCTAGGCCTTGCGGGTCAGCTATGCCCCAGATTGCGATGGCCGCACTAAGGGCTATGGCGATCACAAGCATCGGACTGGGTGATTTGCCGTCCACTGTCCAGAACCCTTCCGCGTAAATTCATGAAACATCAGGTCGTTTGGCCAAGCCTATGTTGCGGAATCCAAACTTTCAAAGTGTTTTTGGATATTTAGCTGGCGCGGTTTTTCATGATCCGGCCCAGTGATGCCGATCTGTGCGAAACCGCCCCGTTAAAGGGAGGTGCGTAAACGAGCGGCACCCGCCTCAACGCATAAATAGGGTTTTAAACACTGGCGATTGCCCCTACCTTGGCGACTGGGAACGCCTCAGTACTGCAGCAATGTGATACCCCGGGGTTACCCCGGCCAACTGACGAAAGCAGCAAAGCATGACAGCAAAGCAAACACCGGATCTGGTGCGCCTGCGCCAGAAACCAGCTCAGCCCGTTGCCCTCACCAGCAATCGGGTGCGAAACCTGAAACCCCGCGCCCAGCGCTATGAGGTGCGCGACGCACAAACGCCTGGTCTGCGCGTGCGTGTTTCCCCCAGCGGTGCAAAGTCATACTACCTGCGCGCCCGTGTTGGGCATGGCAGGGCGGCACCGCTCCGCAACGTCAGGATTGGCAGCGTAGCCGAGGTGAGCTTGGCCGATGCCCGCGCCGAGGCGCTGCGCCTGCTGGCATTGCTACGGCAGGGCGTAGACGTGACGGACGGCAGGGACGCCATAACCGTGGCCCAACTGATCGAGGCATACGCGGACAGTCTGCAGGCACGGCAGGTGGTGAGGCGCGTAGACGTGGTTTCCAACCTCACCCGCAACCTGCACAGCCACCGCAACCGCCCGGCAGCGGATTTGACCCGAGCGCATATCACCGCGCAAATGGGGGCATTGGAGGCGGCAGGGCTGCAGCCTGATTACTTCCGCAAGTGCTTATCCGGCCTGCTGACGTGGGCTGCGAATGACGGACACGTGCCTGTCAACGTTCTGGCCGGGTATCGCCGGGCCACGGCAACGCGGGCGGCAAAGCTGAACGCCCGCGCAAGGGTCACGCTCACAAAGGCTGAGGAAATACGGGCGTTCTGGATTGCAACCGGCGCGCATAGCAACCCAGCATACCGCGACTTACTGCGCTTTGCCCTGCTGACGGGACAGCGCCGCAATGAAACCGCATGGATTACGCGCGCGGATGTGGCAGACGGCATTTGGACCGTGCCTGCAGCGCTGCACAAAATGGGTGAGGCGGTGCGGGTGCCGCTGGGGACGCATTCACAGCACCTTTTGACGTCACAGCCCGAACTGGCGGGCACCGGACTGTATTTCCCCGGCAGGGGCGGCAAGCGCATTAGGGGCTATGCCAACTTGCTGCGCCCGATGCGTGACGCGCTGGGCAATCCTGATGTTGGGTTTCAGGCGCTGCGCAGGACGTACTGCACCGGGCTGGAGGAATTGGGCATACCTGAGCGGGTGTGTGAACTCATGATTGGCCACAAGCGGGATGACCTGATGCAGCGCTATTCAGCGGCTGAGCTATGGACGCAGCGGGTTGAGGCGCAAGCGCAATGGGAACGGCATGTGCTGGAGGTGGTGGCATGACGGACGGCAAAAAAAAACGGACAGGACAGCACAACATTGGCTCATGTGCGCCTGAGTGGCTTGGGGGACGTTCCCCGGCTGGGTGCGGCTGCTGAGGCGTTACTCGACGCGCTGGGCGAGGCGAACACACCGGGCGTGTCACAGGCCGCGCAGGAGGGCATAACGGTGCGGGCGCTGGTGGCGTTTGCGCAGGAGGCCCTGCCGGACCTGCAGCGCACCACACTGCTGGCGAGCGCAACCCGCGTGGCTGAGCGCAAGCTGCAGGGGCAGGTGACTGCCATAACGCGCCCGGCTGCCAAATCCCCGGTGGCGGCGTCTGAGGAAACCCTGCGCTGCTACGCCGTGGCCTGTGTGCGGTTTCTGGTGCAGCACGGGCAAATGGGCAAAACCAAGGCACGGGACACGGTTGCGGCCAAGCTGCGCGCAACAGGCTACCGTGTTGCTGACACCGCTGTGAAGAACTGGGAAACCAAGTGGCTGCCAGCGCAGGAGATTGGGCCGGAACATGGCCCCGTGGTGGCTGAGTACAGCCCGAGCAGGACTGTGCAGGTGATACAGGACGCGCTGGGTGCAAACTACAACCCGGCGATTGATGACCCGGTGCGCTTGGTAGCTCAGGAGCTGAGAAAGCCAGTGGCCGTGCGGTAAACGCCTCTGCCTGCCCGAACCTGTAAGCCTCCAACCCCAAAAAAAGGGCTGGGGGCTTTTTTATGTCCAGCGTTTGCAGCGCGTTACAGACCGTCCAGCCAAATAGTTACCTTTCCCTACTCCAAGGTAACCGACTTTCCGTGGCACCCCTGAGGGGCAACGTTTTAACGGAGATTATCACATGGCACAGACCCCGAACGCTAAGCCCGAGGTGGTGACGGCAGAGCCTGAAATCCTAACGCCTATTACCCCGTCTGTGCTGGCCACCAGTGACGGACAGATAGAGCAGGACGTGCTGTATGACCCCGCCCGCACCGCGCAGATATTGGGCGTTAGCAGGCGCACGCTGGAGCGCTGGAGGGCCGAGGAGAGCGGGCCGAGGATCACCCGACTGTTCGTCAGCGGGCCACCAAAGTATCGCGGCTTGCATATCCTCGAGTTCATAGACGCAGCGGCAGGTGGATCATGAACGCCTGCATGGCTGAGGTGGCCTGCCTGCGTGCCGAGATTGACGGCCTGCGGGATGAGATTGACGCCCTGAGGGTTTGGGTGCGTGAGGTTGGCACGATAGATCCGGACATTGCCTACACGCACGGCGAGGCAGCAACAATCGTTGGCATTACGCCGTCATGCCTCAAGCGCTGGTGCCGCTCAGGGAATGGCCCTGCAATCACCAGGTTCTACACCAACGCCCCGCCCAGATACCTAGGGCGGGACATCCAAAGAGCGCTTGAGCGCAGCGTGGAAGGTCCGAGGCCATGACGGACGCAAGCAACCACATAGCATTCACGGTTCAGCCCACAGGCCGCGCCCGGTGCGTCACTGGCACCGATTACGCAAGCCTGAATGATGCACAGCGCCTCGAGCTGGCAAAGGCCATGCGGCGTCGCGCCATCCAGATTGAGGCAGCAGTGGAGGTGCGGGCGGATGGTGAGGGCTGAGGGGGTTTGCAGGCCGAGTGACGAAACCCGGCCCGCAGCCAACTGTCCATCGCAACGTCTCGCAGGAGGCAAAGCAATGAGCAACAAAGCAACATATGGCAGCGGTAGCCTGAAGCGTCCAGCCCTTGCTGCTGATGTTGAGGCGTGGCCGCCCATAACAACGAACAAAGAGGCACGGGCATATGCCGAGGCGTGCTTTCAGGGCCTGAAGCTGGATATGTCCGCCCGGCTGCTGCTGCACCTGATGGCCTGCAAGTGGCACTCAAAACGAGGCTGGCGGCGTGCGCAACGCTCAATTGCCCGGCTGATGGGCGCGACGAACAAGACCGCTACGCATGCGCTTAAACAGCTACTGGAGCTGGGCGTGATTTATGAGGCTGAACCCGCCAGCGGAAAGCGCGCGCCCGTGTATGATTTTGGGCCAAACCGCGCCGATGTGCTGGAGCCTTTGCGTCCTACTGAGTAGGACACAAAACCCCCGTTTGCGTCCTACTAAGGAGGACACATTCGTTATAGGGGGCACGCCCAGCGCGGAAAACGAACCCGAGCACGGCGATGCTGCGGCAGAGGATTGGCTTGACCACCTGCCGCCATGGGAGGACGCGCCGTGAACCCCGAACCGCGTCACAATCGCCATTGCGCCCCCTTGGTGGTGTTGCGCAGGGCTGGGGAACCGTGGAACGGCTTGGCTTGCGTCTGCGCATCAGCAGTCCCGCATCACCACACCGCTATGTCACGCACCGGCTGCCACGCCTCGCGCCATTCCCCAGCCTTGCACAACACCTCCACACGCTGCCGCGCCAGTGTTTGTGGGCACGCCCGCCACACGCGCCATTGCGCTGCCCTCACAGGGAGCTGCCACGCCAGTTTGTCAGAGCGGGCGGGGAAGAAAAAAAGCACACCGGAATTCAACCGCGCACACACGCGCGCACCACCAACGCAGTGGAAACACCAATGACACAGAAATCAGGAGCAACCGTCAGCTTTGGCGGGTTCATCAGCAAAGGCGCGACACTGAACGCGGCAGGGTCCGCACAGGTGGCTAACTTCCGGGTGCAAGTTGGCCGAGGCGAGGGGGCCGAGACGTTCGATTGCGCCCTTTGGGGGAAGCGCGGGGAAGCGCTGGCCGCATACCTGAAACAGCGCATGCCGGTGAGTGTCACAGGTCAGCTTGGGCGCAGTGAGTACGAGGGGACTGTCACGCTCACCTGTACGGTGGCGGAAATAGCCCTGCTATCCAACGTTGAGACGCTTGAACGCGAGCGGGAGCACTACTTCGCCAAGAAAGCCGCACAGGAGGCCGAAACGCCCAATTCCAGCACCACACCAGCCAGCAAGCCAAAGCGCCCGCGCAAGCCGCGTGGCAAGCCGAGAAAGCCAACCGGGCGCAATGTGATTGCAGAAGGCGCGCACCCTGATGACGTGATCGAGGGCAAATCCGGAGGGCAAGACAATGACTGAACCACGCACATACGCAGACGTCCGTGCCAACATATCCAACGCCTCCGAGGCAGAGTTCTACGCGGCTGCGTTTTGCGACGCTATGACGATTGATAGCGGTGAGGCCGTGCTTGTGGCCCTGCCGGACCCTGAGGCAGACGCAGGGCTGGCTGTAGCTGCGTCACAGGGGTGGTATGAGACCCCAGCACCCCAACAGGTCGCCCTGCTGCGTGCGCTGCGCCAGTGGGCCGCCGGTGAACTCGAGGCGCTGGGCGAACCGCTGGAGACTGAGGCGGATGACGGATGAACCCCGCACCCCTGCGCAGATCCGCGCCCACAAGCAGGGGCAGGCTGCATACCTGGCGGGTGAAAGCAGCCTCGACAATCCCCACCAGACGGACATTGCCTTTGTGTGGTGGAGGCGTGGCTACAAACAGGCAGAGGCGGTTAACACCGCAGGCCAGCCCCGCTGCCCTCACTGCCACAGGCTCCAGCCCCAACCACAGGAGGAAACGCCATGACGAACGCCAAGCAATGCGCCGCTTGCGGGGAAGCGCTACAGGACGGCCTGCCGGTGTATTCACTAGCACTGCCACGCTTGCACCCTGATTTCCGCTGGAGGCGGGATCTACCGTTGCAAACACGGCAAACCGCACCAGCCATGCATGACGGCCACAACCGCCTGCACTGCTGCAGCAAGGCATGCGCCAACCGCGCGCTACGGCGAGGGGATGCGGGCCCGCCGATAAGTGACGCAGACACAGCCCAAATGCGCGAGGCAGCCAAGCGGCAAAAAAAAGCGGAACACCAGCAGCACCGCCTGCAGCACAAGCGGGACGCAGGCAAGCAGGCCCGGCTGTGTGACTGGTGCGCCAAGGCGTTTGAGGTCCGGCGCAGCACCGCAAAGTATTGCAGCGCCGCCTGCCGCATGGCGGCCCACCGCGCCAAGTCGTTGAATTGCGCCGGGCAAGCTCTGCGTCCCGCCAATCCCTGATAGCGGCCTGTAGCTCATGGGCCTTTACCGAGTGATTAGGCTCTGGACCAATAAAACGACCAAAAGCAGCCGTTCGATGCGAGGTGTTTCAACGACCGAATTGCGGACGAAGCTGCCGCTCGATTTCTTTGAGCTAAGCTCCGCTCTATGTGCTTCGCGACCGCAGCGGAGAGCGCCAAAGACGGCAAGCAGACATTGGCAATAGTTGGCAACAGGATTTTGGTGCACGCAAAATCAAACTTCTTCTGGATAGATTGGCGACGTCTTAGGCCTCGTTGTGTAAGGTCAAGAAGAAGCTTTGACTTAGGCAGGCCCCGTTTCGGCGGCTTCCCAATGTTCGCCCATGGCGACTATGCAAGATGTGCCGTTTGCGTAGTTCTGGACGATCATCCAATCGCCGCTTTTGCGGGTAACCCAAACTTCCAACATGGTGTCCGGATCGCGTAGGCCCATGCCCTGGCGTTCAGCACCCAAAACCTCAGTCAGCATGTTCGTCATGCGCGCGCTGTCATCGCAGCTAACATCTTCCATTTTAGCGCTGGCGAGTGTCGGTAGGGCCAATGAGACAGCCACTATCAAACGGGAACGTGCGCGCATATTTGCTCCATTGCCGGATCGGTTTCCAAATGTAACAGGTTTGTGACGCCCCGAGGATATAACTTTTTAAAAAAGAACTTGTTCTGATCAGTGCCGGCCTGGAGAGAGAAAACTGGCTGTCACAAATCGGTTGTGCAAATGCCAAAAAACTGAATCAAATCCGTCACGCGGATGTAGTGTAGCGCCAATATCAGCCCCTCAAACAAGGGGGCGATATGTTAAAGATCGACGCGCTGACCAAACGGTTCGGAGACAAGACGGCTGTAAATGCAGCCAACATTTCCGTTAACCAGCCAACAATGATCGGGGTCATCGGCCGTTCCGGGGCTGGTAAATCCACCCTGCTTCGGATGGTCAATCGCCTCAGTGATGCGACCAGCGGGACCATTACTTTTGAAGGTGAAGACATCACAGCTCTTCGAGGCGCGGCCAAGCGGGATTGGCAATCGCGATGCGCGATGATCTTTCAACAGTTCAACCTTGTCCCACGCATGGATGTGGTTTCGAACGTGTTGCACGGTACTTTGAACAAGCGCAGCACTTTGGCGACGATGTTTAACCTGTACCCGCAGTTAGACATCCACCAAGCAATCGATATCCTTGACCGGCTTGGCATTGCCGACCAAGCGCCCAAACGCGCCGAGGCGCTGTCCGGCGGTCAGCAACAGCGCGTCGCCATTGCACGTGCGCTGATGCAGGACCCCAAGATCATTCTGGCAGATGAACCGATTGCCTCGCTCGATCCGATGAACGCCCAAGTGGTCATGCAATCGCTTCGCGACATTCACGAACAAGACGGTCGGACAGTTATTGCCAACCTGCACACACTGGATACCGCGCGCCGGTATTGCGACAGGGTGATCGGAATGCGCGACGGACGGATCGTATTTGATGGCGCGCCTGCGCAGCTGACCACCGGTGTGGCTCGCGAAATATACGGGGCAGGCGCAGATTTTTCCGAAGCCGCTACATCCACCGAAATTGAAACACTGGACATGCCAGAGGCCCATAAAGTCTACGCCTGAGCCAGCTGTCACCCGCGCCTTTCGCGGGCCACCTTCATCAACCCAACGGAGACGAAGATGAAAAAGACCCTCGCATTGGCGCTTGCCGCCACAACTGCTCTGAGCGGAGCCGCCTTCGCTGACGGCATCACGGAATTTCGCATCGGCATTCTGGGTGGCGAAAACGCACAAGACCGCATGAACTCCTATCAGTGTCTGGCCGACTACACGACTGAAGCTCTTGGCGTAGAAACCAAGCTGTTTGCGCCTGCCGATTACAACGGCGTGATACAGGGCTTGCTGGGCGGAACGATCGACATGGCATGGCTGGGCGCATCGTCCTACGCCGCGACTTACCTGCAAAACACGGACGCAGTTGAGCCTGTTCTGATCAAAGTGAACGTTGACGGCTCGGTTGGCTATCACTCGATCGGGTTCGCCCGCAAAGACAGCGGCATTGCGTCGCTCGATGACATGGAAGGCAAAGTTTTTGGCTTTGGCGACCCGAACTCCACGTCGGGCTACCTGATACCGTCCATCGAGATCCCGCAGTACAAAGACGGCGTGACCATTGAATCCGGTGATTACTTCGGCGAAGTGAAATTCACGGGTGGCCACGAGCAAACCATCGTTGCAGTCAACAACGGTGACATTGATGGCGGTGTGACCTGGGCTGACGGTCAGGGCAACTGGGAAGACGGCTACAACTCCGGCGCGCTGCGCAAAGCCGTGGACGCGGGCCTCGTCGACATGAATGACATGGTCCAAATCTGGAAATCCAAAGTGATCCCTGAAGGTCCAATCGTTCTGCGCAAGGCCCTGCCAGCAGACGTTAAAGCTACCATGACCGCGCTGGTCGATGGTCTGTTCGAAGCCGATCCCGATTGCGCCTATGGCGTGGCTGCCGGCGACACGCTGGGCTTCCAGCCGGTGACCCACGACACCTACATCTCGATCGTCGAAGCGCGCAAAGCAAAAATCGGTGGCTAAGTCATTTCCATGACGCACCCGACAGGCCTTAGGGCCTGTCGGTATTCTTTTTTCCGGGGACAAAATGGCAGACATTTCCGCAGGCGGCGCACCGCAAAGCGTGGGCAATATCCAGTCGAGCTATAAGGCGCAGGTTCAGCGGCGTAGACTTTATGGCGGCTTGACCATACTGATCTTCGTCGTCCTGATGGTCTCGGGCTTCAACATCGCTGATGACCGCAATGCGGGCGGTTTCTGGGAAGGACTACACCAAATCGGCCACTATCCGGCCGACGTGCTGTCCGAGGCTTGGGAAAAACGCGCCGATCTGCCCGGTTTGATCGCAAAAAGCTTTCCGGCTCTTGTAGAAACCATCAACATCGCCGCGGTCTCGACCCTGATCGGCCTCGTCGGCGGCATCTTTTTGTCTTTGCTGGGCACCCGCGGTCTGGGTAAATGGCCGCGCCTGATCCCGCTCTTTCGGCGCATCTCGGATATCATGCGCGCGGTGCCTGAGATCGTGATCGCGCTTGTTCTGATTTTCGTCCTCGGCGGCGGCCCGGTGCCGGCTATGATTGCCATTGCCTTCCACACGGCAGGCGCACTGGGAAAGATGTTCTCCGAGGTCGCTGAAAATGCTGATCTCAAGCCTGTTGAGGGTCTTGCTTCGACGGGTGCGACATGGTCGCAGCGCATGCTCTTAGGCGTGTTGCCGCAGGTCGCGCCCAACTACATTAGTTATTCTTTGCTGCGATTCGAGATCAACATTCGCGCGTCCGCCATACTAGGCTTTGTTGGTGCGGGAGGTATTGGCTACGAGCTGCGCAATGCCATGGCTTGGGGCCCTGGCCGGTTTGACGAAGCCGCAGCGATCTTCATATTACTTTTCGGAACCATCGTGTTCTTTGATCAGGTCTCCAGCCGCTACCGCAACCGATTGACAGAGGGGCAAGGCCAATGACCGCGACCTATCTAAGCCTGACCAAACACACGGCCGACAAGCTATTTCAACGCAAGCGGCTCATCGGTTTTGGCATCCCGGCAATTATTTTCGCCTATTTAGTTTGTATTTTCTTTGTCTTCGATCTTCCCGGGCTCGCGCAGCGGGCCAACATCGACAACGCAGTCACGCTCGCCTCTGACAGCTGGTCGCACAAGGTTCACGTCACACGCGACAACCGTTCCGGCGAGATCAGCTATGCCGTCGAGGGCGAGCGTAAAGGCCGCTACCCCGAAGGTCAGCGCCCGGATTGGGTCAGTGGCGACGAAGTGATCACTATCGATCTGGGTGGCGACAATATCGTGCGCTACTTGCCGGAAAACCGGACCGAGATCGAGGTGCCCGGTTTCCCGTTGATCGAAGTGCAGGCCGAGGGGCGCAGCCTAACCAGTAACCTGCCGGAAGACTTGCCCGATTGGATTTCAGCCTCAAACCGCCGCATCGGGATCACGACGCCAGAGGGCCGAATTACGCTGACCGGTGCGCGCACCGAAGTGTTCAACTATTTCCCCGGATGGGAGCTATTCTGGTTCACCCTCGACAGTCCGTACCACGACCAAAGCCTTGGTTCGATACTGTTTGGCGAACGATTGGACCCCGAGCGCGGAAACATTGCTGGGGCTGTGTCCGATTGGTGGCACAACAAGATGTGGCGGCACAAGGATGTAGCCTGGGCGATAGGTGAAACGATCCTGATGGCTTTCCTTGGCACGATGGGGGCCGCGATTCTGGCTCTGCCTCTGGCCTTTTTAGCTGCCAAGCGTTTTTCGCCATTTATGCTGCTACGGGCGAGCACGCGGCGGGTTTTTGACTTTGTACGCGGGGTCGATGCACTGATCTGGACCGTTGTTCTGGTACGCGCCTTCGGTCCTGGGCCGCTGACAGGAACACTGGCAATTCTGATTACGGACACCGGCACGTTCGGCAAGATCTTCTCCGAAGCATTAGAAAACGTGGACCAGAAGCAGATCGAAGGCGTTTCCTCGACCGGGGCCAATCCGCTGCAATGCTACCGCTTTGGCGTGATCCCACAGGTGGTGCCGGTGCTTCTGGCGCAGATCCTCTACTTCCTGGAGTCCAATACGCGTTCGGCCACGATCATTGGAGCAATCACCGGTGGTGGCATCGGCCTTATGCTGACACAGGCTATCCAAACCCAGAAGGATTGGGAAGAGGTCGCCTATTACATTGTCCTGATCGTCTTCATGGTGATGTTTATGGATTGGTTCTCGGGATGGCTGCGCGGCAAATTGATCGGAAGCAAGGACTAGTGTTGG
Source organism: Ruegeria sp. Alg231-54 (assembly GCF_900143525.1). Taxonomy (GTDB): domain Bacteria; phylum Pseudomonadota; class Alphaproteobacteria; order Rhodobacterales; family Rhodobacteraceae; genus Ruegeria. The sequence goes on from NZ_FREZ01000001.1 coordinate 242,924, forward strand.
ACGACAAAACTATGCCCAAACTTTCGGCAGACACACCCTATATTCATCCTGATTGCGAAATTACAGACAGTAGCTTTGGCGCATTTGTAGAGATCGGCAAAGGCTCGCGCGTTAACAATTCGGTTTTTGGCGACTACAGCTATTGCGACCGCTACGCTGACATCGTGAATGCCCAAATTGGCAAATTTGCCAATATCGCGGCCTTTACGCGCATCGGCGCAACAGACCATCCCCTGCACACCGCATCTTTGCATCACTTTATGTATCGTTCTGACGACTATTGGCAGGATGCTGGGCGCGACGAAGCATTCTTTGCTCACCGCATGTCCCGCACCGCCACCATCGGCCATGACACGTGGATCGGTGCAGGTGCCATGGTGAAACCAGAGGTCACACTGGGCCACGGCGCTGTCATCGCGGCAGGCGCTGTTGTGACCAAGGACATAGAACCCTATACCATTGTCGCGGGTACCCCGGCTAAACCATTGCGCCTTCGTCAACCACGTGAAATCGCGGAACGACTGATCGCTCTGGCCTGGTGGGACTGGCCACATGCGGCACTCTACGCAGCGCTTCAAGATTTTCGGACGCTGAGCGCAGAAGCGTTTTTGGAAAAATACCAAGGCTCTGACGGGGCGTAGCAAAATTGTCGTGCTCAGAGTAACCGTCGCCACGGAGCAGTAAGTAAGGGTTGGACAAATGGCAGCTTTGGGCTCGAAGCAGACGTTCGCTGCACTCGGTGTGAAAGACTGCAATGCGGACTTTGCTGCCGTTGCCCATTCGGGTGTTTGCTGACGCAGCATCCGTTCGCAGGCGCGGCACGCTCATCGCTGCCTTGCAGCCGATGTCGCCAGACCGGTCATTCAAAACTACATCGATGCCCAAATCTCAAACCGTCTTTCAACAAATCTACCAACCGGAAGGTTATGCAGACCCAAAAACGCCGTTTCGTTGGATATCGCAGTTCGCCAGAGTCCTATGCGAATATGTTCAGCGTTCGCTCAACAAGCCAGTAAGCGGACATTGTCCCCAGCGCATAGATTAAAAGATATTGCGCGCCGGTTCTCAGGTGGTTGGGTATCGGCAATTTTTGCAAGAACCACCCGATGGCGAGAATGGCTGCAACAAAAATCAGCTGGCCGATTTCCACGCCGATGTTGAAGAACAGCAGAGCAATCGGAACTTCCTGAGGCGGTAACCCGATTTCCGACAATGCCCCAGCAAAGCCCAGACCATGCAAAAGGCCAAAGACGAAGGCCACCATCCAGGGCGCTCGATATGTCAGCGAGCTGCCACCGCGCATATGGCTGATGATCTCGGAGGCGAGAAAAACGATAGACAATGCAATCGTTGCCTCCACGGGAGCGGAAGGCAACGAGACATAGCCAAAGGTGGCAAGCCCCAATGTGATGGAATGTGCAATGGTAAAGGCTGTGATGGTTTTTACCAACAGCCAGCGACGATTGACGATGAACAGGAGCGCGAAGACGAACAGCAGGTGATCCAGACCGGCCAGAATATGTTCGACCCCAAGAACAGTATATCGTTTGGCGGCGCGCAAAGAAGATCCGGATCCTGCGAGCCACTCGTCCAGATGCAACGTGATTGTGGCGCCCTCTCTCTTGGCCAGCCGCGTCACCGGCTTCTGGCCCTGCCAGTGCGCCGAGAGCAGCACACCTTCGCGTTTCCAGGGCAACGACACTTGGTCGGTGGCCGTTAGCGAGGTGGTGCAAGAGAAATTGAATGTGACTGCGTAGGAGCCCCTTTCGCCATTTGGGTTTCCAATGAACTCACACTTGTCCGGCAATATCGGCGAAACAATGGCCGGCGAGATCCGCCTCGGCACTTTCGATACAAGCCGGTATTGCCCGGGACCCATTTCGATCAGGTCGGCGCGGTCGACACCCAATGTATGAGCGCGCACCGGGCCGACTCCTGCAAAGAGAAGCGCTGTCAGAAAGAAAAGCGCAAAGGCCCTAACCACCCGTGCTATCTCCGGCGATGTCTTCGATTTCAATTCTGTAGCCAGGTTCGACGGCACGCATTTCTTCTTCCATCATTTCGCGTGACTTGCTGGCCAGCCACTGTGTCGCAATCCAGTCCTTAACTTGCTCGAACTCAGGCACCTTTGGCGGATTTTTCCGTTTCACGCGCAAGAAATGTACAGTGCCGGTTGGAGAAACAAAGGGTCCGTTCCAGGCAACGCTGTCTTCTAGGGCGGCGAGGACGCCTTTTGCCGTCGCCCCTCCGAAGGCCTGCACAATGCGTCTTTGGTCCATGTTCTTGAGGGTTCTGCTAAAGACAAAATCGGTCTCGCCGAATAGACTCGGATCTGCGTCGGCATTGAGCTGCTGCAAAAGATCACTCGGAACCGCATCTGCGGAGTTGAAAACGACGTGATCCAGATCGACACTCGGCGGACTTTCAAACTTATCCTGGTTCTCCTCAAAAAACGCTTTCAGTTGCTCTTCAGTCGGCTCGGGTAAGTTTCCGGATATGAAGAAACGCATGTTTTGCAGCAGCAGCCCGCGCACGCGGGAGCTGTCAGAGTATCCGCGTTTCACCGCTTCACGAACCAATATCTCTTCTTCGACAAAGCCACTGACGATCTCAGATTTTTCTGGGTCAGTGAGCGGCCTCAGTGACAATTCCTCTTCCTGATCGAAAAGGAATTTCTGTGTGGCCGCATCTACGAGGATCAGTTCGCGCTTGTCTTGTGCGAAGATGGCCTGACACGCAAAGATGAGCGCCGCCAGGACCAAAAAATGCAACAATGGCTCGCGAATGATGCTGCGAAAAAAACTAGAAGCGCTAGCGCTGTTATCGGTCATACCTGTGTCAGCCAGCGGTTTGAAATGGCTCGAAACCGTTTGTTCATGTCGTGCACCCTGCCTAAGAAAAGCCCCCTCATAAAAGGCGTCTTTTAGTGATTAACGCAAGTCTGTTTGTAGCGGTGGCGCGACCAGGCGGCGCTGTTCACTTGCTGTTATCCTCAAGCATCGAAGGATGCACATAGTTAGGATTGGTGATGCCAGACTTGCGTGCTGCATAGGCTGCAAAAATATGGCGCTGCAACCGGCTGATCGCGTTTGCAGTGTTGCGGCGGCGGTCGTCCAGAATTGGCGAATATTCTGAGAAATCTATGGCAATCACTTCATTCTGCAGGAAGATCATGCGAAGCAATTTCATCATCTCGAGCGTGGTAAAGCCTCCGATCTCCGGGTTGGAGACACCGGGAACATGCGCTGGATCAATCACGTCCATGTCCAGCGAGATATAGATCCTGCGTCCCTTAAGCTCATCAATGAGTTCCTGAGCCGTTTCGTCAAATCCGTTTCTCTCGAAACGTGGCATGAAGTAATAATTCGTCTCATTATTGAACATCCAGTCCATACGCTCGACACTTTCATAAGCACCGCGCAGGCCGACATGGAAAATCTGGTCACCATTGATGAGCCCCTGTTCGTGCGCATACCGCAAGGCGGCGCCGCCATGGGTGAACATGCCAAGCCTGCCATCCGGCGGCGCCAGATCGGTATGGGCATCAAAGTGAACGACTGTAAAACTCTTAGGGCCAAAGTGATCATAAAGCGCTATCAGCGAGGCGACTTGGGTGCCATGGTCGCCGCCAATGATCATAGGCATGGCTTCACCGTCGAGGATTTCTTTGAAAACCAGCGCTTGGTCCGCGAAGTTCTGCATCATTAACGACGGGTGCTGGTTGGCATTGCCATAGTCAACGATGTTGAGTTCGTCAAAATACTGGTTGTTGAACCACATATCGTGGCCAGTCTGGGCAAAGTCATAGTTGTGAATGAGGCGCATGTAATTGGCGGCCCAACCTGTGCCGCTTGAGGGGTTGTATTCGGATGGGGCTCCAACCAGAGCGATATCAACATCGCCGGCTTTCAGATCATCCGGCGTCATCGCGATCGGAAGACCAAAATAGGTCGGGAACGCATGTTTCATCGGAACGGCATAATACCGTTGCAAGTCAATGGGACCGGCTTCGCGTTCGGGATTGTCGCCGACCATATCTTTTCGCAAGTAATATTTGTTCCACCCCGGATCGAGTAGCTGAACATTCGGATTATTCGGATCCCGCCACGGAACGAGCGTTTGTGGCAACCCGTCAATTTGGGGTTCTGACGAAAGGTCAGGCGTGGGGTTGTCTTCGGCGAAACCGGTTGTTGCTAAAGCCACAGCGACCAAGGCTGACATGTTGAGCAAACGTACAGCGCGAATAATCACATTCGACCCTCTCAATTTGGAGAAACTAGATTTGGCAGACATCAGGCTATTTGACTCGAAAAAATTGCGCTATGCAGAAAGTGCATTTGATGCATAACATTGGTCTCAGCGACGCGACGGGCCCTGATTTCTGTCTTTTAGGTACCTTGCGTTGGTTTTCAGGAGAGCGAGTAATGCTGTCGGTCGACAAATTTTCCATTGATTTGGCAGACGCGGATACGCTGGCGGGATTCTATTTACAACAGACCAGCACGGACACTCGGTTTTTGCAGATGAACACCGGCGCCGCGATCCTGGAAGCTCAAAGTATCGATCTTGGCGATCTGTGTGTGATGCGGGTTTCTGGCAATGGGAAACACCTGTGGACCGACAATATGGTGTCGCATGAGTGGCGATTTGCCGTTCTCGCTCAGGCAGAAGGCAGTCCCAAGATTGGTGATCAGGACATCGCCAAAACAACGGCCCACCTGCTTCGGCCCGGTCAATCGTCTGACCTTCTGACCAACGGGTATTACACGACATTGGAGATAAGTTTTTCGCAGGATTTCGCGCAGAATTACGGTTGGGACTGTCTTCCACATCAAACCGCGGAAATCGATTACTCTGTTTCTAAAGCTTTAAGCCAGGTGGCCAACCGGATGTTTTCCGGGTTCAGCCTCGCCAGCACACCGCGACTTGCGACGTCAGATACGTGGGACGCGCAAGCAGCTATTCTGGATCTTCTTGATGTGGCGCTTCACCCCTGGCAGAGGCCAGACTTTGACCAAACCCGGGCACACGGAAGCCGCACTAGCGGCCACATCGTGCAGGAAACATGGAAACTGCTTGCCGACAATGACTATGTCATCGACACAAGTGTATCGGCACTGGCCCAAGAGATCGGAGTCTCCAAGCGCAGCATGTTTCAGGCCTTCAAAAACCAATATGGAGTGGGCCCGCGCAGATTCCACGAACTCTTGCGTCTCAATGCCCTGCGATCCTGCCTTTACTATGCAGCCGATGGCGGAAACTCCGTGACCAGCCTTGCAAATGAACACGGGTTTTCGGAACTCGGGCGCATGGCTGGCAAATATCGGGCATTATTCGGAGAGCTCCCAAGTACCACGCTGTCACGCCGCCCGATTTGAGTCAGCGCCGCAGCGTTTCTTTTGGGAATTCGCCAAATTGATTTTGGTATTTTCCGGCCATGCGACCAAGGTCGCCAAACCCCATCTCTGTCGCTATCTGGGTCACCGTCTGTCTCGACGCATCGGCTTTTTCCAGACGGGATCGCAAGTCGTTAAGCCGAAGAAGCTCAAGGTATCTTCCGGGCGTCAGACCCATGGATCTGCGAAAAGCATAAAATAGACTGCGTCGCCCGACACCAAGTGCGCGCGAAACAGATGTCAGATCTACGAAGGGCTCGTTCACACTACCCATGAATTTGTCCATTTTCCGAACGACTTGATGATACCTGTTGCTGCGGAGAAACTCAAAACTTGCAGCGTATTGGGTTGGCAACCAAGGGGTTAGAGCGGCTTCCAGTGCGTTCAGGATGTCGCCTCGCGCAACCGCAAGGCCCGGTGCTGCGGAACCGCCGCCACCAACTTGAGTGACCAGTGCGCTGGCCCGGCGACAGACCTTCACCAATTGCTCCAGTTCCGGGCCCGGTAAGCGTGCCAAAGGCGGTCCGGAGAAAGTCCAGCCCAATTCATCCACAAGCTCTCGGGAGACACCGATTTCTAGGGTTTCGACGGCTCCATGAAAAACATAGTCCATGTCATGTCCCGGGCGGAACAGCATGGCATCCTGTGAACTCAGAGCGTGCCCAAGCGACGTTGCGCCATTTTCGGCCTTCAGCATGACTGCAAAATGCAACCTGCCATCGTCTGTCATCTGATCCTGCCAGCGACAATGCGACTGACACTTCGCCCACAACAGGCTGACCCCATCAACCTCAAAGACCTGATAGTTCAGATTTGCCGCCCCAGTAGAGAACTGAGTGTAGCCCGGAACCATGCCTGTCGCCTGATACAGGAACTGCGAAATGTCGTCGGCATCGTGTAGCAGGATGTTCTGGATCGTCATCTCACACCTTACCTGTATTGCCGATCAATTCGTTCGAAAGGACTGATTACATTTCAAAAAATGATGCACAATTTACGTATCTTTGTCAGCCTCTGTTTTGCAAAATGATCTGTGATCGCTTGGTCGGTCTGATTTATCAATGTGGAAAGGTCTTGCTGATGAAGATTTTTGGATTTCTGCCCATCGCGTCGGTGTTGTTGGCACTCGGTGCGATGCCCGAGACTGGATCGGCACAGATGCTCAAGGATATCGTAGACGCGGCACCGAAAGAAGACCCTGCGCCGATGCCGCATATCAACCAAGACGATCCCTCCAAAATGAACATCAAGCAGGACAAATCGACCAATATCTGGCGCGATTTGCGCGAGGGGACAGGCAGCCGGGGCGAAGCCGGACCCATCGACGTCCAGCGGTACCAGTTGCAAATGGAACCGGTTGGCATTCAAACTTTCTTTAAGCTTCCTGTCGCGTTACGCCCCGAGGACCTCGTGGCCGGAGAAGTTGACGTCGCTATCTTTGGGGCGCCAACCGGGGCGCTGCCACACTCGGCCGGAAACATGTGGGCGCCCGCAGAAATTCGGACGACGCGTGACTATGGCGGATATGGCGATCCAAAGTTCCCGCTAAGTTGGGTCGAATATGAGACTTTGCTGGCACCATTCACCGTTCTGAACGCCGTTGATTATGGAGATGCTGGTTTGAATGCCTATAATCAGGCCCATACTCTGGAAGAAATTCGCAGAATGACGCGTGAAATCGCATCGGTCGGCACTATTCCGTTCATCGTCGGGGGAGATCATTCTGTACCCAATGGCACGTATCGGGGCATCGTTGATGTCTATGGTCGAAACAAGGTCGCATTTGTCCATTTCGATGTGCATCTTGACCGCGGACAGGGCAAATTCGGCGCCTATTATCACTCAGGCAGTTTCATGACCATGGCCGTTGAAGAGGGGCTGGTTGATGGCAGCAACGTGATCCAATACGGCATGGCGACTCCGGTCTTCGGAGAAGGCGATTGGGATCAGGTCCTGTCGGAAGGCGGTAAGGTTTATCACATCCACGAAATTCGGCGCGATGGTGTCGTAGAAACATTCAACAAGATTTACGAAGACCTCAAGGATATTGATCTTGTGTATGTCTCTTTCGACATCGACACATTTGATATGAGCTACGCTCCAGGAACTGGGTCGTCCTCGCCAATTGGCTCACATCCCGAGGATCTGTTCCCGATGCTGCGCCAGTTTGCGGCGACCAAAACCATCGTTGGTGTCGACTTTGTAGAATTCAACCCATTCTACGACAACAAGGGGCAGCAGACGGCGCGCCTCGTACGTCGGACCATGTTCCAATTTCTCACGGGCATCGCGATGAAAAAAGCGGGAATGGAGCCTGACTACATCCATCCACGGATTTCTGGCAAACCATAGGCGCCTGGAATTGCCGTAGGGCAAGAGCCAGTGCTCGGTCGACCATTTTTGGCCGAAAAATCATCGCCGGGTCATCGCCACGCTAGCAAAGGGGCATGGGGCTTGGTTTTGTGGAAATTGCGCAAGGTGTCCTCAAGCACTCACAAGTCCATCAAGACAGGAGCTGCAATGAAAACCCAGGTCAAACTCGCTATGTGTTTTGCCGTCATATCTGGTCAGGCCATCGCAGGATCGCTATCGCCCGATCATCCGGATGTGCTGATTTGCGAAACGACATCTACCAGTTCTCTGCCGGACGCCAAGGTGTTCCTGTACTTGTCTGCCGTGGGTGAAGATGGCTCTTCCTTGTACCAATCCTTGGGTTCGGGCAATTTAACGGCCCGGTATGTTGCGGACGGTTCATTGCTGGGCTTGTCTGAAACAGTGTGTGGCGGCCAATCCCTGAACGAATTGCTCTCGAGCGGAAACACCCGCAGTTACTAGGATCGCGCCCATATTAAACCTGCCGGAGCGCTATGACTGACAACTCTCGGAACTCGGAATCCTCGGCACTGCGTGTCGGAATGGTTGGCAATCTGACGATGGGCGTTGCCGGGGTTGCGGCATCGATTCTGTCAAATTCAGAGGCCTTGATGGTGGACGGGTTATTCTCATTGGTGGGGTTTTTCTCGGCAATGGTAGCGATCCGGGTCGGTCGGCAATCTGCAGCAGGCGCCGATGCCGATCGACCGTTCGGATACGCCATGGACGAGGCCGTATTCACCACATTTCGGTCATTGTCCCTGCTTGGGCTTGTGGTGTTTGCATTCACAAACGCGGTCGCCAAGATTGCCGCCTATGCCGGCGGTACCACGCCAGCACCGGTGAGGTTTGAAGTGATTGGCGTTTATACCTTCGTGATTTGCCTGATCTGCGCCGGGCTTTGGTTCAACCATCACAGAAGCTGGAAAAAAACCGGCGAAGCCAGCGATATACTGAAACTTGAAGCACGCGCCGCCGCCTTTGATGGAGCCATCACTGGATGCGCCGGCGTAGGTTTTGGAATCGTTTTTCTTTTGCAGGGAACATCTCTAGCGTTTATCGCGCCCGTCGGAGACAGCATCATCGTAGTGGTCCTTTGCTTGGTGGCGTCGGGAACTTACTGGTCTGACTTCAAAAGCAGCATGGGCGAGGTGTTGGGTGTCAGTGCCAGCCAGGACGTGGTGGCCAGTGTGCATCGAGTTGTAACTGAGGTCGTGACCAAGCACGATGTCGATCTGGTTGATGTTGCGGTTCTCAAAGCGGGCCGCACCTTCTCCACGGCCGTTTATGTCAATCCTAAAGCGGCAATCAGTGGGCTACAGGTCGACGCGATATCCACTGAAATACGAACTGTTTTGCTTAAACAATTCAAGCAGGCGGAAGTACTTGTGATTGTCTCGGAATCTGGCCGAGAAAGTTTCAAGCCGGTCTGATCCCTGCCTATGCAAATTTCGTTACCATAGGTCCTAGAGAGCATTCAACGTCCGGAATACGAATGTTTCGCTGAAACATACGACTAGTGACACAAGTAGAAAATGCATCAGCCGCGTCTTTTCCTCCAAATCGGGTTCGGATTCACCTAGCGGGCCGGGAGAACCGCTAAGAGGCAAGAAAAACTTCTTATTTCCGGGTTCTCCAGATTTCGCTGCACATACAACGAACGTCCGCCTTTTTGTTGCGTTGCAGCGGATCCTTTGCATTGAACTGAGCGATGGAAATGCTGCATCGGCAAAACACACGAATCCAATCCGTCGGCTCTGGGCTCGGAGCAGCCGTTCGCTGCAGGCTGCCTGAACGTCTGCTTTGCTGCAAGTGAGCAGATTTTGGGTTTATTGGTCCAGTGCCTAGGGTGGAAGTGCCAGCTTCAATTCCCTTCGGTGATGCCGCGTGACCACAGGTCAAGCACATAACGACAGAGTGAAAGTCACGAGCTAACCTTGATGGCTCTGTTTGAGCAAATCCACGCCGCCTCCGTAGCAAGTTTTCGCAACGGAAACTTGCGCAGACTATTCAACGCGAATTGTTTGGTTTATCGCGAGCGAAACCATTTTGATGGAGTTCGAAATGAAGCTTAGCGCACTTGAAATTGGCTGCATACTATTGGCTAGCGTAGTGGCCGGGACCGGTTTTGTAGCAGCAGCACGCGTACTGATTTCGGTAATCTGAAGTAGCCGCGCTGGGGCCGAGGTTTAGGTGGGTGTTATGCTAAATCCCGGGGTGCAAAACGTCACAAACCGGCGCGCATGGTGCTGGAAAGACTGAGAAAAGTGCTGAGTAACAAAGCCTTGCGGGGATTGCGGTCCGGTTTACGCCTGTGGTTTGGCCGGTCTGGGGGTGAGACGGCAAAAAAAAGGCAATGTGATACCCCCGCGTTACCCCAACAACAGCGGAAAATGAAAGGCAGCGCGTAAGGCATCGATATTGCGGTGTTGCTGGAGGTGAGGGGGTTCTCCACTTCACCCCGTTAAAGGGGGAAACTTTCGGAAATCTCCTCACATCTGCGGATCGGGGCCTTCATGCCCCGCGCAGGGGTTGACAAGCGGAGTGTCTGAATGAAACGTCAAAGGTGTTGGGAGACTTTTAAATTTCAGATGCTTGACCCGTTGCAAGGCGGGTTCGCTTGCCGTACCGGCAAGGTCCTTTGATGGGGGCCGCTGAACTGTCTCTCATCCACAATAAGAGTTGGGAGTTCTCAAAAATGAAAAATAGCAGCAAGCTTAGCCTGGGCGCGGTCGTTACCGCTGCTCTTATGGCTCCGGCCGCTTATGCAGAAGAGTTTATCACCATTGGTACCGGCGGTGTGACCGGCGTGTACTATCCGACTGGTGGCGCGATCTGCCGTCTGGTGAACAAAGGCCGTAAAGAGCACGGCGTGCGTTGCTCGGTCGAGTCGACTGGTGGTTCGGTCTACAACATCAACACCATTCGCGAAGGCGAGCTGGAATTTGGTGTCGCTCAGTCCGACTGGCAGTACCACGCGTTTAACGGCAGCTCGAAATTCGAAGAGGCTGGCCCCTTTGAAAACCTGCGCGCCGTCTTCTCGGTACACCCCGAACCATTCACCGTTGTTGCACGTGCCGATTCCGGCATCACCAACTTCGAAGACCTGAAGGGCAAGCGCGTCAACATCGGCAACCCCGGTTCCGGTCAGCGTGGCACGATGGAAGTCCTGCTGGGCGAAATGGGTTGGACCACCGACGATTTCGAACTGGCGACCGAGCTGAAAGCGGCTGAACAGTCGGCGGCTCTGTGCGACAATCAGATCGACGCGATGGTTTACACCGTTGGTCACCCGTCGGGTTCGATCCAGGAAGCGACTACAGCCTGTGACTCGGTTCTGGTGAACGTCAGCGGCGACGCCGTCAGCAAGCTGGTAGACGACAACTCGTTCTACCGTACTGCGACAATCCCCGGTGGCATGTACCGTGGTTCAGATGGCGACACCTCGACCTTTGGTGTGGGCGCGACCTTCGTGACCTCGGCAGACGTGTCGGATGACGCGGTTTATGCGGTTGTCAGCTCGGTCTTCGAGAACTTCGACGATTTCAAAAAGCTGCACCCTGCATTTGCCAACCTCAAGCCCGAAGAGATGATTGCAGACGGCCTGTCGGCTCCGCTGCATCCGGGTGCCGAGAAGTACTACAAAGAAAAAGGCTGGGTTCAGTAAGCCAGACCTAAAGCGGGGTGCCCAACGGGCGCCCTGCGACCCAAACCCGAACAAATCGGGTGGTTCAGAAGGCCAAAAATGGCCGCGACGGGGAGACAATTCATGAGTTCCGACACACAATCCAATCGTCCGCTATCCGAAGAAGAGCTACAGGATCTTGTTGCCTCATCCGATGCGGGTGGACGTAATCCGGTCGGTAATGTCGGGATCTTCCTGGCCGTTGTGGCCGCGATCTGGTCGATCTTTCAGGTCATCCTGGCCTCGCCACTGGCAAACTATGTTCTGCCCGGCAGCGTTGTGAACAACGCGCGGCAGTTTCACCTGGCCTTTGCGTTGTTTCTGGCCTTTGCAGCCTATCCGGCGCTGAAATCCAGCCCGCGCAACTATATCCCGGTTCAGGATTGGATCATGGGGCTGCTGGGCGCGTTTGTCGCGCTGTATGGCTATTTCTTTTACAACAAGATCGTCGATGCAGGCGGTCTTGCGGATGACACCGACAAATGGGTCGCCCTGGTTGGTCTGCTGTTGTTGTTCGAGGCCGCGCGTCGTGCGCTTGGCCCCGCAATGGCGATCATTGCGACGATATTCTTAGTGTATGTTTTCTTCGGTTCCTCTGATTGGGTTCCCGAAGTGATCCGCTGGAAAGGCGCAAGCCTGAAAAAGGCGATGAGCCATATGTGGATCACGTCCGAGGGCGTGTTTGGTATCGCGCTTGGGGTTTCGACCAAATTCGTCTTCCTGTTTGTTCTGTTTGGCGCGTTGCTGGATAAGGCCGGGGCAGGGAATTACTTTATCAAGATGGCTTTCGGTGCCTTGGGGCACCTGCGTGGTGGTCCTGCCAAGGCGGCCGTCGTGGGTTCGGCCGCGACCGGCCTGATCTCGGGTTCGTCCATCGCCAACGTTGTGACAACCGGTACATTCACCATACCGCTGATGAAGCGCGTAGGCTTTAGCAGCGAACAAGCCGGATCGGTCGAGGTTGCCTCATCCGTGAACGGACAGATCATGCCGCCCGTGATGGGGGCCGCGGCCTTCTTGATGGTGGAATATGTCGGCATTTCTTATGTCGAGGTGATCACCCACGCCTTCCTGCCTGCGGCGATCTCTTACATCGCTTTGGTCTACATCGTGCACCTTGAGGCCGTGAAGCGGAACATGCCCACGCTGGGCGACCGCGACGTAAAGCTGGCGCGCACGGTCGTTGGGATGTTGTCTTTCTTCCTCGTCTTTGCCGGGCTGTGCTACGGTTCTCAGTTCCCGGTCGAAGCAGTGACAAACTGGGTGCCGTCTTCGGCTGGGCTGGTCCTCAGCCTGATCATCTGCGCCATCTATGTGGCGCTGCTGTATCTGGCTGCTCAGGTGCCGGATCTTGAGCCGGACGATCCAAATGCCAAAGAAGTGACCCTGCCGGTCATAGCTGATATCTACAAGGCTGGGCTGCACTACCTGTTGCCGATCATCGTGCTGGTCTACTTCCTGATGATCGAGCAGAAGTCACCGGGTCTGTCGGCTTTCTGGGCCACGACGCTGCTGTTCGTGATCCTGCTGACGCAGAAGCCGCTCAAGGCGATATTCCGCGGGCAAAGCAACGTCTACAACACGTTCATTGATGGTGTCGCAGACCTTTGGCAAGGCATGATCGACGGCGCGCGGAACATGATTGGTATCGCGCTGGCAACGGCAACAGCCGGCGTCATCGTGGGCACTGTGACCCTGACAGGTGTCGGGCAAGTGATGGCCGACTTGGTTGAGTTCCTGTCAGGCGGCAACCTGATCCTGATGCTGATTATGGTCGGCCTGCTAAGCCTGATCCTGGGCATGGGCCTGCCGACCACCGCAAACTATATTGTGGTCAGTTCGCTGATGGCTGGTGTGGTTGTTGAGCTGGGTGCGCAAAGCGGACTTATCGTGCCGTTGATCGCGGTGCACCTGTTCGTCTTTTACTTTGGGATCATGGCAGACGTGACCCCGCCGGTTGGATTGGCCAGTTTTGCGGCCGCCGCAGTATCGGGTGGTGACGCAATCAAAACCGGGTTTATTGCGTTCTTTTACAGCCTGCGCACCGTGGCCTTGCCGTTCGTGTTCATCTTCAACACAGACCTGCTGCTGATCGATGTGACGTGGGTCGAAGGCATAACCGTAGCGATATTTGCGACAATCGCCATCCTCGTCTTCACGGCTGGGACAATGGGGTATTTCCTGACCCGCAGTCGGATCTATGAAAGCATCGCACTGATCTTGGTGGCATTCGCGCTGTTTAGGCCCGACTTCTTCATGAACCGCATCGCGCCACCGTTTACCTCGGTCGAGCCTGCTGCATTTGTGGAAACCATCGGCGAAACCCCTCCGGGTACCGAGGTGCGCATGGTCATCAGCGGGCCGGACTTTGACACGCTTGAGATGACGGACACAACGGTTGTCGTTCCCGTTGGCAGCGAAGAAGGAGGCCAAGCGCGCGTAGACGCGATGGGTCTGCTGCTGCTTGAAGAAGACGGGCTGGTCAAATTGGAAGAGCCGCTGTTCGGGACACCTGTCGCGGATGACCTGGATATCTTCGACTATTACGGGGATGAGGCCGTCCGCCTGACTTCGGTCAGCTTGCCCGCCAGCCAGCCACCCAAACAGTTGATCTACATTCCGGCAATGCTATTGCTGGGCCTGATCGCTTTCCTTCAGCGCGGCCGTGCCGCCAGACAAGAGGTGACCGCATGACAAACGCTGTTCTCTGTGCCGTCGATATCAGCAACGGCGATCTTGATACGCATGTTCTGAAGAAAGCTGCGAAGCTGGCCGATCAGGAAGGTGCTCAATTGGATGTGGTGACGGTCCTGCCGGATTTCGGAGAAAGCTGGGTGTCCGGCTTTTTCGAAAGTGATTTTCACGACAAGGCGCTGGAAGAGGCACATACCAAACTGGCCGAGATGTGTGTGTCCACACTGGGTGCGGATCGGAATGAAAAGATACGCCATGTGGTCGCGACGGGTACTGCCTATCAGGAAATCCTGAAAACTGCGGACAGTGCTGGTAGCGATCTGATCGTGATCGGTGCGCACAAACCCGACTTGAAAGATTATCTGCTAGGCCCGAATGCTGCACGGGTCGTGCGGCATTCAGACGTCTCTGTATACGTGGTGCGCTAAGAAAACTGGGCGGATCAGTACCCTGTCATCTCAAGATATCCCCGTCCGGAATGGCTGCCGCTGATCTGGACGGGACCTTCCCAGTATTCAAACCGTGTGGCCATCCACGCGTCGGGTGTCAGTGCTGATACCTCGACGTCCAGATCCCGGTCAGGCAATGTGACGCGCCATCGTACAGGTACGTCGCGGCCAGCAACGGGCGCGGTCGTCAGCGGCTCGAACGCGACCGAACCATCGGGGATCGCGGTCGTCGTACCATCGGCGGCGATCCACGTGGCCGCGGTGAAATCACCTCGGTCGCCGCGCAACCGAAAAGCCATCATCTTGCCGCCATCGTCAAAGCTGAGCGAAAACCAATCCCAGCCGCTTTGATCTGCGGCCAAAGGTTGTGATGACCATTCGCGGTCCAGCCACCCTTGTCCGGTGACCGCCACGTCACCATCTGGCAGCCGCAAAACGCCTTGGACCTCGTAAAACGGCTGGGAATAGTAATAGCTGGCTTGCCCGTCGCCGGATTTCACCGAAAACCCATTCCGGCCGTGAAACACGAACGGCCCGTTGGCTTCGAGCTTTAGGTCATAGCCAAAATCCGCGCCGTTCGCAGAAAGGCTGACCGCGTTTGGGTCTGACCCGCGCATGTGCCATTCGTCGATCCACGCCTCGAATGGCGCTGCCGTAACCCCTGCCTGACCGATGCCGCCGCGCGACAGACGCTCCGCGAAATAGTGTTTGTCGGGCGTGGTCACCGCAGCATGGCCCATCCAGATTTGCGGGCTTTGCCACCCCTCGACCTCATGCGGTTTCAGTGCCGACCGAAACAGGGTCCACTGGATACCATAATCGCGCCCGTCTTCACCTTTCAGGTTTGCTGTCAGATACCACCACTCGATACGGTAGTCCGGGTGGGGGCCATGATCTTGCGGGAATTGAAACGCATACCCCGGCTGGGGCACAGTGAACCCTTCGGCAGACCCGCCCAGGCCTGCGTATCCTTGCGCGCGGGCAATGCCCGGCACGGCCAGCAGCAAGACGATCAGCCAGATCCTAACGTTCATTGGCAAACACCTTCAGTAGATCCGCTGGCGGCAGGCGCAGCAAACGGGCGGCGGGCAGGGCTGCTGCGACAGTTGCTGCAAGCAGAGTCAGACCCAACAGATAGACCCAGTCGACAGGGAACAGGTACATCGGCAGCCTCCAGCCAAACGCCTCGACGTTGATGACCGTCAGCAAGGCCCAAGCCAAAGCCAACCCCAGCGGCAGAGCCAGCAAGGCGGTCAAAGCGGCCAGCAGCACGCTGCGCAAAAGCTCAAGCCGGGCCAGTTCTGCACGGGTCAGCCCAAGTGCCCAGATGGGCGCAATCTGGGGCAGGCGCTGCGTCCACAACGTCAGCAGGCTGGTCAGAATGGCGAACCCTGCAACCCCCAGCGTCAGGATGTTCAAGGCCGAGGTCACAACGAATGTCTTTTCGAACACCTGCATGGATTGCGCCTTCATTGCGGCTTGCTGGACAACTGCTCGGCGGGGCAGGTCGAACTGGTTGCGCAAGGCCTGGGCCAGATCCGTGGCGCGATCAGGCGCGACACGAATGCCAAACCGGCGCGCCTCAGCGTTGGGCGCGATCTGATCAAGTTGCGCCATTGAAACGATGGCCTGACCGGTTGGGTTGCCATAGTCCGAATAGACACCTGCGATGGTCAAAGTGTCAGTGGGTGTGATCGCCAGAGTATCTCCGGGCCACAGGTTTTCCCGACGGGCAAGTTGTTCGTTGATCAGCACGGCGGTTCCGTCGTGGACCCGGTCCCAAACACGTTCCGAAGAACTGATCAGCGGCCATTTCTCACGATAGGTCTGATCGTCGATGATACCATAGAGAAACAGAGGCCCTGACGAATGCGCCAGTTCAACGCTTCGGATCGGCAGGATGGCATCTACATGCGGGTTCAGCCATTCTGCGATGTCCTGACCCTGCTGATCGGTGGCAGCGGTGACGTAGAGCTCGGATGTCAGGCGCTGATCCAGCCAGCCGGTAAAGGTCAGCCGAAAGCTGGAAACCATCGTGCCCACGCCGATATTCGCGGCAAGCGCCAGCAACAGGGCCATCAGTGCCAAAGACAGGCCCGGCAGTTGGGCGCGCATGTCCGCCCAGACCCATTGGGCTATTGGTCCTTTCGCTGAACGCTGAAACAGGATCAGGACGCGCGACAAGGCATAGGGCAATACCAAGGCTGAGCCGACTAGCAACCCGGCGACCATGACGAAGCCGGCCACCAACCCTCCGAACAACAACAGGCCTAGAATGCCCCCGGCAATAGCGGCGACACCGGCAAGGGCGACGACCCAGCTACCCGAAGCCGCGCTACGCCAGGCCTGCAAGCCTGCGCCGCTTAGGATCGGCATTCGTGACAGGCGATACAAGGCGTGTCCGCTGGCCAGAAACGTGCCGCCCAAGGCCATCGCCAACCCGGACAGTGCCCATTGTGGTTGCAATGAGATCTGGCCGCTGACAGGTGCGCCGTAAAGTCCGCGCAAACTTGCAGCCACATCCGGCAACAGCGCGCCTGCGAGGAAAAAGCCAAGCACCAAACCGAGTATTCCGCCGACAATCGCCAGCACGGAAAGCTCAGCCATGATCAGCCAAACCAGCCGTCGCATCGAAACACCCAAAGCGCGCAAGGTTCGGATCATGCCGCGCCGTTGGGCAAAGGCCAGGCCAACGGTTCCGTGCACGATGAACAGACCCACCGCAAAGGACAGCAGGCCAAAGGCGGACAGGTTCAAGTGAAAACTGTCGGTCAGTTGTGCGGTATCCAGTTGTTCCTGTGCCGGAACCCGCTCCAATTCGGGGGCAATAGTCGACAGCGGTGGAATTGAACCGGGCTGATCCGGCAAAATGATCAGGTGCGAAATCTCTCCCGGCTTCTTCAGTAACGTCTCGGCCACACCGATGTCGGTCAGGATCAGATCGGGCGGTAAGGCATCGCTGATCAGGCTCGGAGGCAAACCGGTCTGGCCGGCCAATAGCGGCTCCAAAACCGGGGTCGTCAGCAATCGCCCCGGCGCGGTCAGCATATCGGCAGGGTCGGGTGGCGTGCCGCTTTGTTCCATCTGCGTGACGGCGGGCAGGGCGGGATAGGCCACCATATCAACGCCAAGGACCCGTAATGTCCGACCCTGAACGCGAAATGGGCCTTCCAGTACCGCAGCAACCTGCCAGCCCGCGCGCCTCAGTTCGACGTAACGCGACAGGCGGATTGGACCAGCGGGGTTGTGCAATTCGTCAAACCGACCTAGCGCCAGTTGATCAGCGGCCCGGCTATAACTGGCGCGGGCCTCGGCATTGATAGCCTGCACCGCCGACCAAAGACCGGTTGCAAGGGTCAGGCCGATCAGCAGGGTCGCCAGTTGCAGCCGGTGTGCCCGCCAATGAGAGGCCAGCGCCTGAATGACGGTCAGCGTCATGCGATAAGCCCGCCAGACAGACGCACACGCCGATCCAAACGGGCCGCAATCTCGTGCGAATGGGTGACCAAAAGCAGCGCGGCCCCGGTATCCGCAACAAGAGCCAACATGAGGTCAAGAACGGTGGCGCTGGCGGTTTCGTCCAGGTTTCCCGTAGGTTCATCCGCCAGTAGCAATTTGGGCCGGGCGGCCATGGAACGACCGATGGCAACGCGCTGTTGTTGTCCGCCCGACAGGTTCTCGGGATATCGATCAAGCAGATCGGAAAGGCCCAGCCGCTGGGCCAGATGGGCGCACCAATCGGGGTCGTGGCACCCGGCCAACCGGGCATGAAACGACAGGTTTTGACCTGCTGTCAAAGATGGGATCAAGTTAAATTGCTGAAACACCAGCGATAAGGACGTGCGGCGCAGGGCGGCCCGGCCCGGATCATCCAGTTGCGACAGGGCTACGCCGTCCAGTGTGATTTCCCCGCTGTCCACAGTGTCCAATGCAGCAGCAAGGTTCAGCAGGGTGCTTTTACCGCTGCCGCTTTCGCCGGTCAGGGCTAGCGTTTGGCCGCGATCCAGCGACAATGATACGTCGCGCAGGACCGGTCGACCACCGGGATAGGATTTTTGAACCTTGTCAAATATCACAAGCATGTTCGCCCTCATT
Organism: Ruegeria sp. Alg231-54; assembly: GCF_900143525.1. Classification (GTDB taxonomy): domain Bacteria; phylum Pseudomonadota; class Alphaproteobacteria; order Rhodobacterales; family Rhodobacteraceae; genus Ruegeria. Next base: position 261,616 of record NZ_FREZ01000001.1, read on the forward strand.
TTTACAAGGATTTGCAACAGTTTCGCCAACTGTCCAGCGCTGACACGTCATAGGTTCCTTTCGCCGCACTATGAACATGGGTGATCGGGTTGTCTCAGCCGGAAGTGCAGGTCATTGTTAGGCGATCCGTCGTCGGTACAATTCAGGATGCGAAAACATGACCTTGTCACAGCAGATCCTTTGGGGCAGCACGTTTCTCGGGCTTTGCTTTCTGGTCGAAATCTTTCTTCTGACTCTGTGCACGCTGGCCATCAACAGGCTGATCGAGCGTTGGGAAGCCAGAGGCGCCATTTTGGCAACGGCCGGTCCAATTGCAACCGCGCTTGCCTTTATTGTCGCGACCCACACCATTCAGGTCTGGATTTGGGCCATTGTCTGGGTTTTCGGCGATGTATTGCCCGACTGGAATACGGCGCTTTATTTCTCGCTGGTCTCATTCACAACGCTTGGCTACGGCGACATCGTCTTGGGTGAAGATCTGCGGATTTTCGGTACCTTTGCTGCAGTTACAGGCCTGTTGGCCTTTGGGTTGTCCACGGCCTACATGGTCGCCCTTATGACCCGGGTGTTTCAGGAAAGGTTCATGGCTTAAAGGATGGGTGAGAATAATCGCGCCAGCGGAGCGCCGAGGCGTATGTGTACTGGTTGCTGTTCCAGATAGCGCGTCAGCTCATAGCTTTTGGCAAAGTCTTTTTGCAGCATCGCATCGACGGCGGCTGTGGTCTGGGGATCAAAGAACAAGGCCATTGCCTCGAAATTCAACCGAAATGATCGATTGTCCAGATTGGTCGTGCCTACTGCGGCCAGTGAGTCATCCACAACGAAGACCTTTTGATGCATGAAGCCGTCTGTGTAACGCAAGACTTGTGCACCACAGGCGCGAACTTCATCAAAATAGGCAAAAGCCGCCAGCCACGGCAGGCGGTGATCAATGACATCAGGAACAAGAATGCGCACATCGACACCGCGCAAAGCCGCGTGTTTCAGGGCGGTCATGATATCGATGTCGGGTACGAAATAGGGTGACGCGATCCAGATCCGGTTCCGCGCCTCTGTGATGGCGGCGAAGAACATCATCGACCCGGTTTCGGTTTCATCGCCGGGGCCTGTCGCGACTAGCAGCGCATTGATGTCCTGGTCCGCCTCGGACCCGGCCCAATCCAACTGGTCGATCAGATCTTCTTCATGCGCCCAATGCCAGTCTTCGATAAAGATCAACTGCAATTGCCGGACAATGTGACCGGTCAACCTGACATGGGTATCGCGCCAATGTCCGAAATGCGGGTCCTGGCCCAGATACTCGACCCCGATGTTGTGACCACCGATGAATCCCGTTTCGCCATCGATAACAACGGTTTTGCGGTGGTTGCGGTAGTTCAACTGGAAACGGAATTTTGGTCCGCGTTGTTCATGTGGATCCGAAACGGCGATACCGGCCTCGCGCATCTCTTCGATGTAGTCCTTGGGCAGGGCGTAACTGCCGACGGCATCCATCATGAACCGGACGCTGACACCGCGTTTGGCTGCTTCGATCAGCTTGTCTTTCAGCTTCTGACCCAACGCATCGGCGCGTACGATGTAGAACTGGATGAGAACGTAAGTTTTGGCAGCATCAATCGCCTCAAAAATCGCATCAAAGGTGGCCTGCCCATCAATCAACAGCTCTGCCCCGTTGCCGCGCGACACGGGCATATGCGCCAGCGCCTCGAACGGTTTGGGGTTGATAAGCAATTTGTCGGCATCGGGCGTTGAGTAGTCGGCGAAGGTCTTGATCCCCTGAACCACGCGCTGGCTTTCCTTGCGCGCGATACGGTAGCCCCGAAATCTATGGTGTCCCAAAAACAGGTAAAGCGGCACGCCAAACATTGGTGCAGAGATCAGAAAGACCACCCATCCGACCGCGCCCTGAGGTGTCCGCGCGGTTTGGGCCGCGCGCACAGAAAAGAAAACTGCTGTTGTGTAAAGCGCAAAGACGAAGGCGGAAACAAGCAGTGTCCACATAGGGTTATCGGGCTCCGTGGTGGTTCAGTTCGCCCCAGTGTAGATGCGCGACCAGTCTTGCGCCATATCTACAATCACCCAACCCATGTCTGGCCCTTTGTCCAGTCCATCGACCAGTTTTCCGATTGGGCTTTCCCGGTCATAGGCCCATTCACGTTCTGCATCGGTATGGTGAATCAGAACACCCAACCGTGGCCCATCGCCTGCGGTGGTCCATTCCAACATGGCAAAATCGCCATCCGAATTTCCCCCGGCCAGAATCGGGCGTCTACCGATCGTCCGCTCAATGTTGATCGGTTTGCCTTCTTTGTCGTCCACAAAAGCGATGCCATCGGCCTTGGTGATAACCGGTTCGCCTTCCGCGCTGTCATAAATGGTGTCCATGTATGTACCCAGAACCTGTTCGGGCGGAATGCCATAGGCGTCTTCGGCGAAGACGCGCATAAAGTGCACCCCACCGCCTGAGACGATGTAGGTCTTGAACCCTTCGTCTCGCAGATACCGCAGTAACTCGACCATCGGCTGATAGGTCATCTGGTCATAGGGCAGTTCGGTTTCCGGGTGCCGGGCGGTTTCCAGCCAGTCGGCGACGGCGCTTTGGAACTCGTCGACCGTGACGCCGGAATGAGAGGCATTCAACACCTCGATCAAGGCATCATGACCACCTTCCGCGACCGTCTTCAGATCGCCTGTCGCAGCGGCCTGCAAAACGGGCGTAGTCAGGATCGAAGGGTCATCACCGGCCATCTGAGCCAGCCGGTCCATAGCAAAGATAAGTTGAAAATACACAGGCTGTTCGGCCCAAAGCGTGCCGTCATTGTCGAAAACGGCGATTCTTTCTGCTGGCGTCACGTATTCAGGGCGCTGTGGGTCGGTCACGGCGGCGACAAACTCGATAATGCGGTCCCGCGAATCCGATTCCGCCCAAGAGGGCAGCGGGTCCGCTGACGCGGTGAAATTTCCGAAACTGTTCAGAGCGACTGCCACAGCAAGAGCAGAGAGTGTTCGTGTCATGGTTCATTACCTTTGACGCATCTTGCGGCAATAAAAATGCTGCAAACAAATCAAAAAAACCCGCAGTGCCAGATGGGTACTGCGGGTTCTGGTTTTTCGGTTTTACTTCGAGCCAACCTGACTGAAGATCTTGTCCTTGGCATCGCCAATCGTAAAGCTACCGGGCTTCTGCCGCGGTGGGAACTCTTCGAAAGTATCAAGGAACTGGCCTACATATTCAGCCGCTGGCAACAGCAGGTAGACTCGGTCAATGTACCAGTCCCAATAGGTGTTCGAGGTGATATTGGCCCGCTCGTAGGGATCGCGGCGCAGGTTGAACAGCAATGGAATGCGCAGTTCGGTCCAGGGTTCGGCCCAGGCGCGCAGAGTCTGCGGATAGCGGTGCTCGAGGAACACGGCCTTCCAATCGTCATAGCGCAGCGCAGTCAAATCACCATCATCCGAGAAGTAGAAAATCTCGTGCCGTGGGCCTTCTTCGGCCTCACCGGTCAGGTATGGCAGGAAATTGTATCCATCGAGATGCACTTTGTAGTCTCGTCCGCCGCCCACTTCGGCAACGGTGATCCCTTCCAGAAGTTGCTCCTTGATGTCCGGATTTCCGGCGACCGCCAGATAAGTTGGCAACCAATCCATGTGATGCATGATTTCATTGCTGACCGAACCGGCCTCAATGTTACCGGGCCAACGTACCATGGATGGCACGCGCCACCCACCTTCGTAGTTGGTGTTCTTTTCACCCCGGAACGGCGTCATGGCCGCATCTGGCCAAGTGTTCATATGAGGGCCATTGTCGGTGGAATAATGAACGATGGTATTGTCTGCGATCCCCAGTTCATCCAGCAGAGCAAGGAATTGACCGATGTGCATGTCATGCTCGATCATACCCGCTTGGTACTCGTCCATATGCTTGCCGGCAATTTCGTCAGCCTTTGTACGCATTTCGTCTTTGACATGCGTACGGAAATGCATCCGAGTGCCCGACCACCAGACAAACCACGGTACGCCTTCTTCGGTTTTGCGCGTGATGAAGTCGAGCGCGGCCGCAACTGTTTCGTCATCCACGGTTTCCATCCGCTTTTTGGTAAGCGGGCCGGTGTCTTCGATCATGCCATCGGAACTGGATTTGATGACCCCACGCGGACCGAACCGCTCGCGGAATTCAGCGTTTTGGGGATAGTCTTCGTTCTCGGGCTCTTCCTCTGCATTCAAGTGATAGAGATTGCCGAAAAACTCATCGAAACCATGATTGGTCGGAAGCATTTCGTCCCGATCGCCCAGGTGGTTTTTACCAAATTGACCTGTTGCATAGCCGTGAGCTTTCAGGAGACCGGCAATGGTCGGGTCCTCGACCTGCATACCTTCTTTTGCACCCGGCAGACCGACCTTTGACAGGCCCGTGCGGAATACCGATTGGCCCATGATATAAGATGATCGACCGGCGGTGCAGGATTGCTCACCATAATAGTCGGTGAATATCATGCCCTCATTCGCGACGCGGTCGATGTTCGGCGTTTGGTATCCCATCAGGCCCATCGTATAGGCCGAGATATTGGATTGTCCGATGTCGTCGCCCCAGATCACAAGAATATTGGGCTTTTGATCCTGGGCCCAGGCGGGCAGGGCCAGCGCGACCGCGACGGAAGCTACGGCGAATTTGCGCAATGTGCCGCGCCAACTATCTGCAATCAATAGGGGTGGTGACATGGTCTACTCCTGAATTGGCCGGATCTTAATGATCCGTTGATCTAAAAGTAATTGATGGCGGTGACTATCTTTTCCGCCAACAACGTATTGATTCCCGGTAGGAAAAATTCACATTACGTCGAGAATCGAATAGCCTTACCTTAGGCTATGACAATGCTCGGAAACCTATCATTTGATGAGATTGATGAATACTAATGTTTGAAAATCCGCGTGACCGACAGGTACTGCTTGCCTCAGGGTGGTTCAGGGCGCGAGGCGCAAGCTTTCAATCGGATTTACTTGCATGCGGGGTCGCAAAATCTTTCGATGAGGGTGAGGCGCTGTATAACTACGGAGATCCCGCCAACGGGGTCTTTGCGGTTCTAGAGGGTTCCGTTCAAATCACTGCACCTGCGGATGACGGGCAGGACTTCGTTGTCCACAGGCAGGGTGGCGGGTTCTGGATCGGTGATCTTGCGTTGTTAGCCGAGTCCAACCGACTGGTAAGTGTTGTTGCGACACAGAAAACGCGAGCATTGTTTTTTCCGTCTCGGCGCCTGGACCGACTTGTTCGTGACAATCCCGAATATGTTCGAGATTTCTATGCTTTATCGCATGAGAACATGCAAACTGCGCTGCGCATCATGGCAAATCTGGCAGTGACCGGAGCGGAAAAACGGTTGGTTCTGCGCCTTTTGCACCTGGATGAAGGGGCCTCAAAATCCGATGGGTGGATCGTCGTGTCACAGGATGAACTGGCCGAAATGGTGGCCGTATCGCTGCCGACATTGCACCGTAAATTGCACAACCTGGCCGAGCTGGGATTGATCGAGCTTGGGTATGGCCGCGTACGGCTTAAGGATAGGCGCAAGTTGATCGCCGCCTGCCAGTGCTGACCCTACGGGTTAAGCGGCGGTAGCGGGTTCCGAGCGCGGTGTTCCGCTTGTTTCATACCCTTGAGTTCGGACAATGCCGCAGCCCAAGCCTCAGGTATTGAGCCGGTGCGGGATGAGTATCTTGCGGCCCCAATCCTAGCCAGTTGCTCTTCCAGGCCAATTGCTTTTTCGGGGGCATCGCTGCGCAGTTTCCACAACTCCAAGGCAGAATAAGACATTGAGATATCATTGGCTTGCAAGGCTTTCCTCAATGCACCCAGCGCAAAGTCCGAAGATATTTGATATCTGTCGCGCCGCGCCTGTTTCCAACTTGTGACACGCGGACCAAGGAACCGTACAAATGCCCAAAGAACCAGTGTCAAACCGGCCGCCAAGGCAAGCAACTTGAAAATCGTATTCGCATCCGGTGGCTGCCACTTTGGTGGCGCAAGCGTTAGATCAACCGCGTCGATATCAATTTTCTCAATCTGATTGGTGTTCAGATTGTACCACCGGATCGTGATAGGCTGCAGTTGGGTCTGGCCACCTTGTTGCGCAAGATAGACGATCTCATCAACGCGCTGGCCAGACAGAACACCCCGGTCTTCACTTTCGGTAATACGTGGCTCTTTCGGATAGGCGCTCAGAAGCGGGTCCTGCATGTCGGGGATCAATTCAGGCACCAGAAGGGGCGTCGTGCCGGCAATTTTGGCAGTCAGGCGTCGAGTGATGGCACCCCCGTTTTCCATTTCGGTTGATCCGTCGATCTGCTGGTCGACCGTGAACCCCGTGGCCAGGATCAGCGGGTCCAGATCGCGAGCGCCCTCTGGTACAACGGCGTTCAAGGCCATTTCGGGCAAGGGAACACTGACCGTCGTTGGAGCATTCGTTTCGGGATCGGCAAAGGTCACCACAACCTCTTGCTTGCCGAATTCAATCGGCCCAGCCTGAAGCGGATACAGACGGTAGCTGCGTTGAACACCGGACCAGGTCTCGCCATCCACAGTTTCGCTGATTGGGCCGGAAGCACGCTCAGGCAGGCGAACAAGCATGTTTTCTTGTTCGAGCGACGGAAAAACCGGCGGGGACGGCATGAAAGTGGGGACAAGTACTTTTATCCGTACGATGGCCGGTTGCCCGACAGTAACCGGATCGGTCGGTGCCTCGGCTGTGACCTGCGGTTGAACACCTGTCTGCGCGCCCAGTTGTAGCGGGAAAAACAGCATGAGGAATATGAGGTATCTCATTGCTGCTGCTCCTGATTTTCCAACAGGAAGCGATTTCGCAGAAAGTCCTGCATATCTGTGTCGATCGTGCTGATCCACTGATCGGCAGACATTGCCTGCGCACCTTCGGTCGGGGCCTGAATGGTTGTGTCCTCGCCGCGCCCGGCTTCATTGTCAAAGACTGTGTCATCGGCCCCGATGCCGGCTTCTTCGCCTGTGTCCGACTGCTCTCGGGTTGTTTCAACGAATTCGAGGATTGCTTTGGAAACTTCCAGGTTGTGCTGCGCTTCGGGCCAGTCTGGCTGACGCTCCAAAGCTGTTTCAAATGCTGCTATGGCTGGCCTGTACTCGCGGTTTCGAATGCGCGCCATCCCCTCGGAGAACGCAGCCTCAGGCGTGTCCAGTTCGGCAAAGACTGCTGCTGCTTCGGGGTACTGACCTGCTTTCAGCCGCGCATAGCCCTTATGATACGGGTCTTCAAATAGCTCTGCCGCCTGAGCGTAGCGTTTTTGGTTCATCGCAATCTGCCCCTGTTGATCCGGCGTCAAGAACCAATCCAGCCAACCATCGGCATTTGCGGGCCCTGATGGAGCTGTAAAAAACATAGCTAGCAATACCAAACGGATCACCCAACCGCGTCGGAACCAAAGCAATGACAAAAACGCGGCGGGCCAGGCCAACATCCACCCTCTGTCCTGCCAGTCCAATCGATCATCGTCATCCAGCGCCGCAGTGTAAGCCGATTGAATTTGACGTTCTAAGCGTTTGATATCACGTTCATCGTTAGAGAACGGAACAATCGTCGCGGTCCTCAGGTCGTTTAACTGAGCGATGTTTTGACCGTTCGGCAGCATGGTCAGAAAAAACACGGGCACGGTCGTGTTCTCAAAAGCAGAGAGTTGAGACGGGTCGAGGTCGTCCAGAACGAACAGGACTGCACCGGGTGTATCACTGTCGTTCAGGATCGTTTCGGCAAGGGTCAGTGCATCTGCGGCTGAATCCCCTTGTTTTGGCATGACTGCTGGCGCGAGGCCTTCCAAAAGCGGGCGCAGGATGTTGGCGTCTTCGGTCAGGGGCGCAACGCTGTGTGGGGTTCCGGCGTAGGCAATCAACGCCGTCTGTGCTCCGACACGCGCATTGATAAGATCAGTCACTTTGAACTTGGCCCGATCCAGTCGGGATGGTGGCAGGTCCGGTTCCTCCATACTGTCCGTGACTTTCAGTGCTATTACCAGCGGTGCCGTGTCCGCGACCAAAGGGTTCGGGGCCCGTGACCATGTCGGTCCGGCCGCGGCTAAGGTGACAAGGATTGCTGCGATCATCGCGACGTCTATCGGGTACACACGCTTCTTGTTTTCTGCCCCCAGGGTCAGGGCGGCGGCAAGGTGCGGCGCGATGCCGGTTATGGATTGGGAGTGCGAATTGGGTTTGGGCCGCATCACCCACCAGAGTATCGCAATAGGGATGAGGAACAGCAGCCAAGAGGCTCGCAAGAAATGGAAATCTGCCAACGCGTCGCTCATGCTGCACCTCGGCGCCGCTGGATTACAAGTTGACCAATCATAGTGACGAGCATTGTCAGCAATGCCAACGCAAGCGGGTAATGTGCAAGGCTTTCGCGTGGCCTGTAGCTTTGCGTTTCCACGACCCGGGGGTTGAGTTCGTCAATGCGTGCGTATGTGTCAGCCAACGCTTCTTCGTCGTCTGCAAAGAAGTATTCGCCGCCCGTACGGTCTGCGATGTCCTTCAAGGCATCCAGATCAACCCGGTCCTCGCCCGAGGCGTCTGGGTCGCCAACGCCGATCGTATAGATGACGACGCCTTTCTCGGCCGCGATTGTTGCGGCGTTTACCGGCGTCATGCGGCTGGACGTATCCGCCCCGTCGCTTAGAACGATCATCAGGCGCTGGTCGACCTCGCTGGAGTCAAAGGTGCGTATGCCCAGACCAATTGCATCCCCCAACGCAGTATTGGGACCGGCCATGCCAACTTGAGTTTGATCCAGGAACCCGTTCAAACTGTTTAGATCTTCCGTGAAGGGGGCTTGGACAAAGGCCCGAGTACCAAAGATGATTAAAGCCATCCGGTCACCTTGGCGTTCGGCTATGAACCGACGCAATACATCCTTAACCGCGGCCAGCCTTTGTTTTGGAGCGCCATCCGTTGTTGTGAAGTCCCGCTGGTCCATCGATCCCGAAATGTCCAAGGCAAGCACCACGTCGCGCGCCGACTTTTCGATAACCAAAGGTTCACCAAGTTTTTCGGGGCGGGCCATGGCAGCTACCAAAAGAAGCCAGATCAATGCGATTGTGGCGGCCTGAAACCGTGCGTGTTGGGGAATGGCGGATCCTGAGTTAGGTTCAACCCCAGCGGCCTGTGCGACATGGCGAAAGAATGGGATGCGGATCGAGTTGCTTTTTTCGCGATACGGTGGGGCAAGCCCATACACTAAAAATGGCAACGGGAGCAGGAGGAAAACCCAAGGCGCGGCAAAGGAGAACATCACGCTGTCCTTTCCCGCTTGTGTGATTTGATCCAATTTCGCGCGAGATTTTTGAGATCAGGACCGGCTTTTACATCTCTGTATGGTGCTTCCAAAAGTTGGCGACTACGGCCGTCAGTAAAGCTAACATTATCAGATGTTTGGTTTAAGAAGTTTGTCCAATCTTCTCCATGCAACGCAGCGACCTCTCGACGTGGATAAGCGACCAGCGCCGTGCGGCGGAGTATCTCGGCTATCTTTGCGGCGTCGTTGTCTGACGCGGCCAACTCGACCAATGCCTCGCGCCGGTAAGCGTTCGTCTGGCGGTGGCGAAGAAAGGCGTAAACGGCAAGGATGATAAGGTCAGCAAGGATTAAGGCTAAAACGCCCCATCCCCATGTCTGCGGAATCATGGATATGGGCTCGGGCACCGGGGCAGGTTCCAGCATGTCCAGCAGGTCGACCAGTGATTTACCTTCGACATCGACGCTCATCTTCGGGCTCCGGGATGACCAAATAGCTTGAGCAACTGGTCGAGCGTCGGTTCCGCCGTGGTCAGCGGTACTACGGAAAATCCATAGCGGCGCGACCAAGTCTGTAGCTGGGCAAGTCGATCTTCCAGCGCTGTTCTTATTCGGTGCGACAAATCGCGGTCCGAACTGTCGAGTTCAATCTGACGGTCGCCATCGGACACCGTAAGCCGAAGGTTCGGGGCAAGTTCACGCGAACTGGGATCAGAAATATTGAACAATATCAGATCATTCGAGGTAGAAAGTCTTCTAAGTAGTTTCTCTGACACCTCATTCAGCCCATCGAAATCGGAAAAGACACACACCAAAGTATTTGTATGCGCGATCCGCGCGGCCTGTTTCAGCATATCATTCAACGCCACGGTTGGTTCATCCCGCAACGTTGCGCGCAGTTTTGAATTCAGCGCGCCCACCGATGACAGGAACTGCGTCAGGGCAACTGGTCGGCGTTTGGGCCGGTGTTCGGCCACATCGGTATCGCCAAAGACGATCCCACCGACCCGGTCGCCTTGCCCCAGCACCCGGTGTGCAGCTATCGCCGCGGCTTCGGCCGCGATGACCGATTTCATATAGACTTGTGTGCCGAAAAACATCGAAACGCGCTGGTCCACAAGCAAAAGGGCGGGGCGGTCGCGTTCCTCGGTATAGACCCTAACATGGGGTTCTCCGGTGCGCGCGGTCACTTTCCAGTCGATGGTACGGATGTCATCCCCGGGCAAGTAGTTTCGCAGTTCTTCAAAGTTCAGACCGCGCCCGCGCAAGCGTGAGGCATGCCGGCCGTTTAGGATCGAACGGGCAGGTTGGCGGGGCAGCAGGCTGATCGCGCGAGACTTTGGACCCAGCTTTAACAGGTGGTCCGCATCAACGTGTATGCGCGGGTCGTCGGGATATGCGGCGGTCTTGGACACGCGGCGTTCCTTTGGTTTCAGGGCAGCGCAACAAGCTGCAGGATTTCCGAAATCACATCATCCGCCGATTTGGCGCTGCCTTGTGCCTCGAAGCTCAGGGTGATGCGGTGGCGGAATACATCATGTGCGATGGCGCGAATATCGGCCGGGTCGACATAGTCGCGTTGGTTCATCCAGGCATGCGCGCGACCACATTTGTCCAAGGCAAGCGAGGCGCGCGGGCTTGCTCCGATGTCGATCCAGCTTGCCAGCTCGTCACTCAACGCGCCGGGCGTCCGCGTGGCTTGCACCAGATCGGCCATGTAGCGGTCCATGGCGTCTGATACGTGGGTCTGGCCGATTTCGGCCCGTGCAGCAAATACAGCGTCCTGAGGGATTGCCGGCGGTGTTTCTTTGGATGCGCTTTTGCCCGCCGCGATTTCTTCGCCTCGGACCAGACGGATCACCTCAACCTCATCCTCAACCGGCGGGTAGGTGATCTGAACATGCATCAGGAACCGGTCCATTTGCGCTTCGGGCAATGGGTAGGTGCCTTCCTGTTCAATCGGGTTCTGGGTGGCCATCACAATAAACAGCGGTTCCATTTTATGCGTGGTTCCCGAGACGGTTACTTGCCGTTCTTCCATCGCCTCAAGCAACGCAGCCTGAACTTTGGCGGGGGCGCGGTTGATCTCGTCCGCGAGAACGATATTGGCGAAGATAGGTCCTGGTTCGAACCGGAATGTGCCACCGTCATCGGTCTGCTGAAACACCTCGGTCCCCGTGACGTCCGATGGCAGCAGATCCGGAGTGAACTGAATCCGGCTGAAACGTGCATCCAGGTTGCGGGCCATTGCCTTGACCGCGCGGGTCTTGGCCAAACCGGGAAGCCCTTCGATCAGCAAGTTTCCGTTGGCCAACATCCCGATCAGCAGGCGGTCGATCACGTCAGTCTGTCCGATTATGGATTGTCCCATTCGGGCTTTGAGATCATTTATCTGATTAAGTGCATTCATTTGGCGGGTCCAATCGGCGTCAATTTTCCAAACTGACTTTGTGATTTTGTGCGGTAATTAGAAAATGTGTCGTAACAGCGGTATGTTAGCAGCCTTTGTTTCGCCGATCTACTGTGAAATCCGCCCAGTCAGACGGCGCAAATCTTCCTTCAATTCTGGTCGGATTGGTCCGTGATTTGGCGCGTCGCGCAGCGTTCGAAGCCAGTGAATCGGAGGATTTCGGCCAGCTGCCCGGTTCCAGGTCAATGCGTCGAGGATGGCTTGCGCGTCTGCCTCCAGCACTTCGGGGATGTCGAGGTCGTTCAAGGTGGCCCAAACACCAGTCCACAACCGGCCAACCGACCACGGGTTATATCCGCCCCCGCCCAGGACCAGAACGCGGGGCGCAAGACCTTTCAGTGCGGCGACGGCCTTCCAGTGAGAATTGTTGGACAGCGCCAGGCGCGACAGCGGGTCCTCGGCAACCGCATCGGCGCCGCATTGCAGGACAAGGGCTTGCGGTTTGAAGGCCTCTGCCGCGGGCAGGATCAGCTGGTCGAGAATGGCGCCAAATTCATCATCGTTGAGGTTTCTGGACACCGGAAGGTTAAACGCCGCGCCGCCTGCACCATCATCAAGCTTGCCGGTGAACGGCCACCGTCGGGCTTCATGAATGGAAATCATCCGAACCGTTTCCAAACCCTGAAAGGCGGCCTCGACCCCGTCGCAGTGATGGGCGTCGATATCGACGTAGACAATCCGGTCTAGGCCCATTCGCAACAGTGTCAGGATCGCCAAAACCGGGTCGTTCAGATAACAAAACCCATTGGCACGGTCGGGCAGGCCGTGATGTGTTCCGCCCGCAGGGTTGTAAACGATGCCGCCATCGCGGATCAGTTCAGCGCCCAACATTGATCCTCCGGCCGCAGTGGCGGGGCGTCTGTACATCTCTGGGAATACCGGGTTGGACAGCGTGCCCAGCGCATAGGTCGAGCGTACATCATCCGAGACGCTTTGAGCTCTTTCCGCGGCCTGCAGCGCATCTATGTAGTCCGGCGTGTGAAAGCGGTGCAGCGCGCCGGGTTTTGCGCGGGGGCTGACCCTGTAATTTTCCGAATTGATCCAGCCCAGCGCGCGGCACAGGTCCATGACGGTGGAGACGCGCGGGATAGCCAGCGGGTGTTTTGAACCATAGGTCGAATGGCGATAGATCTCGGACCCTATGAAGATCGGGTTTTGCACAGATTATTGGGTCCGTGCGGGTGCGTTGTCATCACCAAGGCGGCCATCAAGAGACATCAGAATAGCCACTGGCCTAAGGGCAGGAATGTGGCTGAAGATGATCAGAATGCAGACAGTCAAAGGAACACTCAGGAATGCACCGATCAGCCCCCAAACGGTTGTCCAGAACGTTAGCGCGAGGATCACCAGAAACGTAGACATGTTCAGCGACCGGCCCAGCAAGGCAGGGTCAACAAAATTGCCGATCAGAAACTGGATGGTGCCGCAACCGAACACGATGATCAGGAAAGGCCCGATCGTTTCATATTGAACGAGGGCAATCATGGCCGGAAAGATTACGGCGATGATCGAACCGATAGACGGGATGAAGTTCAGCGCAAAAGTCAGCACGGCCCATGTTTCGGCGTATTCAAGTCCAAGCGCCTTGAAGACCGAGTAACTGATGCCCGCCGTGACCAGACTGATGAAGGTTTTTACCCCGACATAGCGCTGCAGGCTGTCGGTGATCGCATCCAGAATTGTGGTGAATTCGGCCCCGGTTTCGGGATTGCCCGCAGCCAGTTGTATCTTTTTGCGAAAGGCCAGACGCTCGGCCATCAGGAAGGCCACGTACAGGCTGATCAGGAAGAACTGGTTCAGCAGCGATGTTGCACTGCTGAGCAACACACGCGCGACATAGGACATGTCGATACTGACCAGATTGTCGCGGATGAAAGTGGTGACGTCATTGCCAACCAGCCCCGTGACCCGGTTCACGGCGCCGTCGAACTGGGTTTCATACGTGCTGATCGATCGGGCGAACTGCGTCGCCTGGCTTCCGAGGATATACATGATCACGAACAAGCCAGCCAAAACAACTGTGACTGCGGCGATGTTGGCCAGCCAGACGGGCACGCGCGCCAACGAGATAACCCGGTCGCTCAGCGCAATGATCAAAACGTTGATCAACAAAGCCATGGTCAGCGGGATCAGGAATGCTGAACCCGCGTAAAGTCCCAATACAATCAGTGTGGCGACAATTGTCGCATCCCGAACAACCGACAGCTTCAGCCGCGGACCGCTCGTGTTCTGATTAGGTTCCAAAGTCATCGCTTAGCCCGCCTGTAATGCCGCGTGGCACGTTACAACGATTGATGGTCGCTCTGGAAACTGATCCTGCACGGCTGAGCGAGATTCTGCAATGTGCCCAAACATTTGGGCGAGATAATTTACGTTCTCAAGGGATTTGCCATTTCAGAGCAAAGCCGAGGCGGGTTAGGCTGAGCGCATGAATGCACGTGTGATTCCCTCAATTGGCCGGCCAGTTCAGGCGCTGTGGCTGGCCGTAGTGCGGTTCAACAACAAAAACGGGTTCGTGATGAGCAGCCACGTTGCCATGTCCCTGATGCTGGCTTTGTTTCCATTTGTGTTGTTCACAGTGGCTTTGGCGGGGTCGTTGTCTCAGGGTTATGTCACCGACGAACTGATTGAGCTTGTGTTTGGAGCGTGGCCCAAAGATGTCGCGGGGCCAATCGTGGCTGAATTGCGGGCCGTCCTGCAGGAATCCGGCTCGGGCGTCATAACGCTGGGTGGTCTACTTGCGATCTTCTTCGCCTCGAACGGTGTGATGGCGGTGCGGGCGGCCATGAACCAAGCTTATCACGATAGCGACGTTTGGCCGTTCTGGAAAACCCGGTTGCTGTGCCTGGGGCTGGTGATTGTTGGTGGTGTTGCCATTCTGGCCATTGCCGCGGTCGAAGTTGTTTTGCCCGCCTACACCCAACTAGTAAGCGAGAAGACTGATGTGAACGTGTCGGACTGGTTGTCGGTAGACAGGTTGCGCTGGACCTTCACGGTGGCGGTTCCGGCGGGCACTGTCCTTTTGGCGCATCTGATCCTGCCAACGCGGCGGCACAAGCTGATGCAAATTCTGCCGGGCGTTGTTCTGACGTTGGCCTTGTGGGCGGCCGGCGGGTGGGGGTTTTCGATCTATATCGCTCAATTCGCCAGCTACAGCGCCACGTATGCGGGTTTGGCGGGCGTCATGGCGGCGCTGATCTTTTTGTACCTGTGCGCGGCAATTCTGATCCTTGGCGCCGAATACAACGGCGCTTTGATGGATCTGGAAGACAATCTGGATCGGGGTTCTCAGTGAAATTTCTGGCGTTGTGTGTCGGGCTGTTTGTGCCTATGGCCGCCTTTGGCCAGTCTCCAGCATATGTCGGGTCGGATCAATGTGCCGATTGCCACAAGGACGAGGCGGCGGCATGGTCCAATTCCCACCACGCGCTGGCTTGGACCGAGGTCGAAGACGTTGCGGTTGTTGCCGATTTTGGCGGAACGCGGTTCGACCATGACGGGATGTCAGTCGAATTCACCGACACCGAAGGCGCGCTGAGCGCAAAAGTCACGGAAAAAGACGGGGTGACCACCGAATACGGGGTACATTCCGTCGTCGGCATTGAGCCGTTGCAGCAATACCTATTCGAAACAGAACCCGGCCGGTTGCAGAGTTTCGACGTTGTTTGGGATACCGAGAACAAGCAGTGGTTTCACCTTTACCCGGATCAAGATTTACCCCCCGATGACGGGTTGCACTGGACCGGACCTTACAAGAACTGGAATGCGCGGTGTGCGGAATGTCACGCGACTGGTTTTGAGAAACAATACAACGCTGAAACCAGAACATACGACTCGGTACAGGCCGAGATCGGGGTAGGGTGCGAAAGCTGCCATGGCCCGGGTTCGGCACATATCGAGTGGGTCGGGGGGCAAAGCCTGCCGCTGGATCTGGGCGACACCGGGTTCCTGATGGATTGGGGTAAAGGCCAGACCGAGGCCGAGATTCAGCAATGCGCCGGGTGTCATTCCCGTCGTGAGGCGCATGGAGATGGCAACCCGCTGCCCGGAACGCCCTATCATGACGCCTACAATCTGGCGGTCCTGCGTCCGGGGTTGTACCACCCGGACGGTCAGATTTTGGATGAAGTCTATGTGTACGGCTCGTTCCTGCAATCCAAGATGTATGACCGCGGCGTGGGTTGCATGGATTGTCACGAGCCGCATAGCGCGAGTCTGAGGGCAGATGGAAACGGGGTGTGTACGCAGTGTCACTCGCCTGCCGCGAATCCCAAGTTTCCAACTCTGGCTGCCAAAGAGTACGACGCGCCGGAACATCACAATCACCCAGAGAATAGCGAGGGTGCGCAGTGCAAGTCCTGCCATATGATCGAGCGTGTCTATATGGGTGTCGACGGCAGGCGCGATCACAGTTTCCGTGTACCTCGTCCCGATTTGGGGCTTGGGCAGGATGCCTGTACGGATTGCCATTCAGATCAGGATCAGACATGGGCCGCCCAGCAGATCGAAGGTTGGTTTCCGGACAGGGCGCATCGAGAGCCGCATTTTGGATCGGCCTTTCAGGCAGCAACGCTTGGTCGTGCGGATGGGCCAGACGAGCTACTGGACATCGCAACCGACCCTAATCAACCCGGCATCGTGCGCGCCACGGCTGCCTATCTGCTGCAACCTTTTGGGTCCGCAGATGTGGCGGCCAGAACAGCAGAACTGTTGGTGGACGAAGACGCTTTGGTTCGCGCAACGGCGGCACCGCTGCAGCGTCAGGCCAGCTTGCCCGATCAAATCCAACGGCTTGAGCCGCTGCTGTCCGACCCGTTGCGAAACGTCCGCATTTCGGCGGCAAAAGAGTTTCTGAACATTCCGCCGCAGGCTCTGACTGCGGAACAACAGCAATTGTCGGGGCAGGGCATGTCCGAGTGGCAGTCGGCGATTTCCAACCGTCTGGATTTTCCTGAAACGCATCTCGTGCTTGGCGGTATGGCCCTGACGTTCCGCAATGCGCCAGCGGCTGAGCGGGCGTTTCAAGAGGTCGTTGCGCTGGACCCGCAACGCGCCGAAGCATGGCCAATGCTGGTGCAACTGGCGCAGATCAATCGTGGGCCTCAGGCCGCACGCGATGTTCTGGAGCAGGGGTTAGGGATCATACCAGAGGACCCGAACCTTTTGCAGTTGAAACAACAACTGGGCCGCTGAAACGGCACGGCTTGGCCCGGTTTCCGTCATTTTCCCGGCAAATTTCATATTTACCGATCAAGCTGAGGCAAGAATTGCCCCAGCTTATAGGTGACACATGTTTCTCAAACCTGTCCACACGTCCAAGCTGAAAAAGCCACTGGCTTTGTCGCAACGGATCGAGGAATTGCGGGCCCGACCACCGGAATACATCAATCACGGCGAAGCGTTGTTGCTACAAGGTATTGCCGCCGCTTCACTGCGCGAACAGGTGCTGACCGAGGACCGGATTTCTCTGGACGATTGAGTCAGCCGCGGAACCCGGTTGCGACCACGAACTTCTCGGAACTGTCCGAACGCGACGCGGGTGGTTTCACATTCGCAACCTTGTCGAATTTCTGCTTCAGCAGCTTTTGCAGATCGCCCTCGGCGCCACCGGCCAGAACCTTGGCAACGAACGTGCCGCCTTCTTCCAGAACGTCAAAGGCGAAGTAAGCCGCCGTTTCGCACAGAGCCATGATGCGCATGTGGTCGGTTTGCTTGTGCCCAGATGACGACGCGGCCATGTCGGACATCACCACGTCAGCCTTGCCGCCCAGCCACTCTTTGACTTTGTCGTCGGCATCGTCTTCCATGAAGTCCAGCACATGTGCCTCGGCACCTGCGACCGGTTCAACCTCTTGCAGGTCGACACCCAAAACTGTGCCTATCCGTTTGCCGGAACGTTCTCCCAGCGCATTCACTCGTTTGACCGCGACTTGCAACCAACCACCCGGCGCACAGCCCAGGTCGACGACACGTGCACCTGGCACGAGGAACCGGTACTTTTCGTCCAGCTCCAATATCTTAAACGCTGCGCGCCCACGGTACCCTTCGACCTGCGCACGTTTCACATAGGGGTCGTTCAGCTGCCGCTCGAGCCAACGGGTCGAGCTGAGCTTACGCCCGCGTGCAGTCTTTACCTTGACCTTCAGGTCACGCTGCCCGCGCCCCGAGTTGTTTTTGCCACTTGGTGTCTTCGCCATCAGAACGGTCCGTCTTCCAGTACGCCGTCCGCGCTCATCTGCGCATAGAGCAAGCCTTCGCGCAGCCCCCGGTCCGCCACGGAAAGGCGGTCGGTAGGCCAGCATCTTAACAGCGCCTGCAAAATGGCCGAGCCGGACATGATCAGCGCCTGCCGGTCATCCCCAATCCGGGGATCACGTCGGCGACCCTGAGGGCCGAGTTCTAGATACCCTCGTATGACTTTGTCAATCTGATCGCTGGTCATGCGCAAACCATCGACCTTGGTCCGGTCATAGCGCTTGAGCCCAAGGTGCGAGGCCGCAACGGTTGTAACCGTGCCACTGGTACCGACGATCTGGAACCCAAGGCGGGCTTGCTCGTCCTTGTAAGGCGCGAAATCGGCGAGGTTTTCTTCGAAAAACCAACTCATCAGAGCAAAGCGAGCGGAGTCATCTTCGACGTCGTTAAACTGATCGCGCAGCGTTGCAACACCCAGTGGAACGCTGATCCAGTCGACGACTTTTGCCGCAGGGAAGGGGCTGTCAGTGGTGTGAAACCCGTGATGCAACCGCATGATCGCCGCTGGACGGTCCCGGCGCGGCACCGATGAGATGTCGATCCACACTAGTTCGGTTGATCCGCCACCAATATCCACGACCAACAATTGCTCGGTCTTGGTGGAAACAAGCGGTGCACAAGAGATCACGGCCAAGCGCGCCTCTTCTTCGGGCTGGATGATCTCGAGCGTCAGTCCGGTTTCGCGTTTGACCTGTCGGATAAATTCGCGTGAGTTTTTGGCACGCCTACACGCCTCGGTCGCGACCAGACGCATGCGCCTGACCTTGTTGCGTTTCAGCTTTTGCTGACAGATGCGCAGCGCCTGAATGGTGCGCGCCATCGAAGACCGAGACAGACGTCCGGTCCGTTCCAAACCCGCGCCCAACTGCACGGATTTAGAAAAACTGTCTACCACATGAAACCCACTGCCCTTGGGCTGGGCTATCAACATGCGGCAACTATTTGTTCCCAAATCCAGCGCCGCATACAACGCATCTGGATCGGGTCTTGCCGGCGCGGGGCTTTCGACCGCCTTCGGGAACGCGCCCGCACCTTTGGGACGCTTGGGCGCCATCTTGAACGCCCTCCGATTTTCGAGTTACCCCGACCATAGGTCGGGCGTGTGCGTCGTGCAAGACGCTCATTAAAGTGATGAGAATTTTGATATGCGTGTTTGCTTCAGACTTCGTTACAACCCCGGTATCCATCGTGGGCAAAAACGTCGCTGGAAATGCTCCTTGTGTCGAAAATCGACCGACTTGCCCCCACATAGACGTTTAGAACCGGTCCATCTGGTTAGGAGGAATCAAACGCAATGCCTGACGTCACCATTGTTTACTGGCGCGACATTCCCGCCCAAGTCATCGTCGGCAAGGGCCGTCGTGGCGCAAAGCGGCAATTAGAGGAGCGGTTCGAACAAGCCATCGACCGCGCAGCCATGAAGGTGAACGCCAAGGATAGCGATGCCTATCTGGCCGAATGGCGCAAGGCGGCCCCCTTTGCAGTCGACGGCGACCCGTCCGAGATTGCCGAGGCCGAAGCCACGCGTTTGGAAACGGAATACGATCAGGACCGCATCAAAGCCCTGATCGCCAATGACGGTTGGGCATGAGCCCGAGACATCTATGGGAGGCCGCAATGGCTTTGCTGAACTTCAAGAAACGTGATGTGGTCGAAAACGGCCCTGTAAACCCGACCGTCGAAGCCTTTTTGCAAGGCTATTCGATCGAAGTGATGCCGCGCACCGCTGAAAAGGTCGAAGATTTCCGCGCGTTGCTGCCCGAAGGTACGCGCGTTTACATCGCCCATATCGAAGGCACTCCGATCGAGGATATGGTCAAGACCGCCAAGCGGATTGCTGACGAAGGTTATCCGGTGATGCCGCACTTCCCTGCGCGGATCATCAAGGATGCCGCCACGCTGGAAAACTGGATTTCCATGTATCAGGGCGAAGCGGGCGTAGATCAGGCATTGCTGCTGGCCGGTGGCGTTGCCAACCCACACGGCGATTTCGACAGCTCGATGCAGTTGCTGGAAAGCGGTCTGTTCGACAAGGCGGGTTTCAAGCGCTTGCACGTAGCGGGTCACCCTGAGGGCAACAAGGATATCGACCCCGACGGCTCGACCAAGAATGTCGACGACGCGCTGCGCTGGAAGCAGAAATTCAGCGAGACCACGGATGCCGAAATGGCGCTGGCAACACAGTTTGCGTTTGAAGCCAAACCGATCATCGAATGGGCCGACAGTCTGAAAGAAGCTGGTATCGATATTCCAGTCCATATCGGTATAGCCGGTCCGGCCAAGCTGCAGACGCTGATCAAGTTCGCCATCGCCTGCGGTGTTGGCCCGTCGCTGAAGGTCCTGCAAAAGCGTGCGATGGATGTGTCCAAGCTGCTGCTGCCTTATGAACCGACCGATGTGATCACCGAGCTGGCCAACCACAAAGCTGCCAACCCGGATTTCAACATCACCAACGTACATTTCTTCCCGCTTGGCGGAATCAAGACCAACGCCAACTGGGCCATCAATAACGGCGGCGCTTCGGCAAAGCCTGTAAACTCCTAAGGAACGGACATGACGCGTACAGTCGTAGAATCAAAAACAAAAACTGCCGTTCTGGGCTTTGACGAACCGTTCTGCGTGATCGGTGAGCGGATCAATCCGACGGGCCGTAAGAAACTGGCGGCCGAGCTCGAAGCCGGCGATTTCTCGACTGTCGAGAAAGACGCGCTGGCGCAGGTTGCTGCAGGCGCAACCGTTCTGGATATCAACGCAGGCGTTGTCTACAACTCGAACCCCAACCCGAACGAGACTGAACCGCCACTGATGCGCAAGATCGTCGAGCTGGTGCAGGGGCTGGTTGACGTGCCGCTTTGTGTCGACTCGTCCGTTCCCGGCGCTCTGGAAGCTGGTCTTGAAGCTGCCGAGGGCCGCCCGTTGCTGAACTCGGTCACCGGCGAAGAGGATCGTCTGGAACTGGTTCTGCCGCTGGTCAAAAAATACAATGTGCCGGTTGTTGCGATCTCGAACGATGACACCGGTATTTCGGAAGATCCCGATGTGCGCTTCGAAGTGGCCAAGAAGATTGTTGAGCGGGCCGCCGATTTCGGTATCCCGGCGCATGACATCGTCGTTGACCCGCTGGTGATGCCCATCGGCGCGATGGCAACCGCTGGGCAGCAGGTCTTTGCGCTGGTCCGTCGCCTGCGCGAAGAACTGGGCGTAAACACCACTTGTGGTGCTTCGAACGTGTCCTTTGGTCTGCCAAACCGCCACGGGATCAACAATGCGTTCCTGCCGATGGCCATGGGCGCAGGCATGACGTCGGCAATCATGAACCCGGTGGCGCTGCCTGTGGGTCCAAAAAAGCTGGCCGAGAAGAAAGCTGAGGTCGAAGCCAAGGGGATCATTCTGCCTGCGGACATGGATGACGAAACCTTCTGTCAGCTGTTCGGTCTTGGTTCGACCAAGCCGCGCGCCGGTAAGGAAATGGAAGCCATCCGTGCCGCCAACCTGCTGACCAACAATGACCCGCACGGTGGTGAGTGGATTAGGTTTAACAAATCCCCGGAAGAGGCCGGCGCAGCAGGCGCTGTTGGTGGCCGTCGCGGTGGCGGGCGTCGTCGTCGCGCCTGACCCAATCGCTGTTCCAGTGAAAAAAGGCCGGACCATGTGTCCGGCCTTTTTTCGTATTGATGCTTATCGCCGCCGGAACCTGACAAGATCGCTACATTAGTGGCGATGTCGCGATACTGTCATGTACGAAGATGAGCAAACATCGTCCCCCAACTCAGGCAGACGCTGACCTAAGGAAGCGTTTGGGAAAAAGGAATACTTTTAAGGGTTGGTCGATCTGCAAGCACAACTGGCGTTGAGGCAAAAGGTATTTCTTTTTCACGGAACCAGGTGCGTTGTCCTGTTCGAAGGCTATAGTGCGTCTGGACGGAAAAAGGCGGCGCCGCTTTTCCGATGATGGGTTCTTGAAGTCGATGAGCCTCTGGTGATATCGATGAAAAACGCGGCGGGTATGATGTAATGGTAGCCTGTCAGCTTCCCAAGCTGAACGCGCGGGTTCGATTCCCGCTACCCGCTCCAATTTCTTCCCTATAGAAACAAATTGGAGTGGAATCGTGTGTTTCAACTCAGCGAATGAGGCAGCCAGATTTGTAGCGGCAATCCGGCGCATGCCTTTCGGTGATAATGGAGGTACCGATGTCTTCACTTTAGTTTCGCTGTGGACCGACATTCGGTTTCTATAGTGTTGGCAACTGAATGCACCTGATTCACAACCATTTTCGCACCTTAAAACACGTCGCAAGTATCTGAAGGCCCTGACATGATTACATTTGTTACTGTGGTTCATCACAGGGATTTAGCATTGTTAGCGTTGCAAGCAAAATCCATGGCTCAGTTTGTCGACCGAGAAACCACTTCCAAAATTATAGTTGTAGTCAACGATCAAAAAGAAAATCACATGAGGTCTGGTTTAGAAGAGATGCTTCCAAACTATGGTTCGCTCTCAGGGATCGTTACTTTTCTTAGTGGCGACGATATATTTATGAAAAGTTGGGCCGGATTTCCTGGGTTGAAGTCCCGGTATATCAACCGTTTGCAAGTTCATAGACACAGAGGTTGGCGAGGAAATAACGGTTATCGAATTCAGCAAGCGATTAAGTTGGCGTCGGGAAGGGTATCACCAACCGAGCAAATTGTGATCCTTGACGCAAAGAACTTGTTTGTCAGCCCTTTAACGAACAGGGATTTTTTTGGGCTTGAAAACAGACCTTTAACCTCCTTCCAACCCATAGTGGAGGGGATTCATGAGAATTGGTTGGCTGAGAGCCTCAATGTGCTCTCTATGAACAAAAGAACCTCTGATATTCCCGAAACGACTAAATTCGTTACTCCGTTTCCAGTCACCAAAGAAATACTAAGTGCTGTATGTCGAGATGTAGAAGCAAAAAGTGGAGCTTTGGAGGTGCTGTTCGCTTCCAGAAAAAGGCCATCGGAGTTTATGTTAATTAACGCGTGGGCGATTGATAACTTTGGGAGTCCAAGAAGCGTTTTCGGCGAAGAAAAACGACGACACGTAGGGTATTGGCCTGATGGCGGGCAGGTCGGATTCTTAGAAATGATGAGTGCCATTGATGACCCAAACACTCTTACTATCGCCGTACACTACAAGGCGCTGAAACTGCTTTCAAACAGAGAACTTGATAGGCTTGCTCTTGCTCTGGAAAAGAAAAATATTGGCTCACAGGCTGAAATTCTTTCGTTGTTGAATGATGTTAAGAGTTGAACTGCGCCATAGGCCAACTGTTCATCTTCTGCCTACTGATAGGATTATTTCTATCGATATCAAGTAGTTGAAGGAGGCGAGCACGGCACCCGTTGGATCGCCACCGATTTCACGATAGCAGTAGACCCCAACGTTATGTGCAAGATCGCGGGAAAACCGGATCGACCCATTGTGGACGTCGTCGAGGCGTATCTTGGTTCCATCGAGCAGGCGGAATTCGTAACCTGCGAGGATGTGCCGAGGTCGGAGGTGATACATGTCCGATAATGTCGCCTAAATTCTGGGCTGTGAGCCACAGAACGAGTCGCAAAAAGCCATCGCCGTGCATCTGGTCATCCAGACTCCGCAGCCGCGCCACAAGGGCCTGTTGATGCTGACAATTTTTTTGGCCGGTTTCAGTCCGGGGGCACTACAGCTTTGATGATGTTCGGTTCAACGTAGTTCAGAAAATCTTGAACAAGTTTATAAACGAATCTTCACCAGCGCAAATGATATTTAGCAAATAGCTGTGTATCAAATCAGCTTCCTAAGCTGAACGCGTGGGTTCGATTCCCGCTACTCACTCCAGAACTCAATTCGTCACCGGAAAAGCTAAAAAATCACCGCTTTGGACATGGGTGCGTCTGTGGTCATTTAATCCGGGCGACGCGCCTGAAACAGATTGATTTCAGCCGGGATATGTACCGCACCCTCGTTTGCAAAGGGGTGAAACGCTTCGGCGACGGCGTGTTGGATCACAGTCACGTCCTCGGGTTTACCATCGAAATGGGTGATAACGCGGGCAGCGGGGCCGACGCGGGTGCACAGGGCGGCGCAATCCAGCAAAGAGCCTTGAAAGTGCAGCATTAGGTCAACGGTTTCGGCGCGAACATTGCTTAGACCTGCCTTTTCCAGCAACCCGTTAACCCGTTCACGATCATGAAACGCCAAGGGGCCCGGTGCATTCCGGTCGACCTTGGGTGGCGTGCCCAGCCGTTCAGTGGCCGCGATGTGGGGTACTCTGAACCATGGGTTTCCGGGCAATGGCCCCCAGGCGGCAAAGGTCATCGTGCCGCCGGGCTTTAGCGCGCGGGTCATGTTGGCAAAGGCGGCAACCGTATCCTCAAAAAACATGACCCCAAATCGCGAGATCATGGCGTCTCGGTCCGCTGCTTCAAAGGCGTAGGTCTGGGCGTCGGCGAACTGGAAGGTGATGTTTTGCGATCCGGCATCGGATGCCCGTGCCGATGCGCGGTCCAGAAATGGCTGCGAGACATCGGCAGCCAGAACGTGCCCATCTGGCCCCACGGCATGTGCGGCGGCGATCGCGCTTGCGCCTGTACCGCAGCCGATATCCAGAACACGCATGCCGGGCTTCAATTCGGCGCGTTCCAGCGCCAAATCAAGGACAGGCGCCATCAGCTGATCCAGCTGGTCCTCATAGGTCAGCCATTTGGCTCCGGACGAAGATTTTCCCCAGTACTCAGCCTGTTCCTCGTTTGCGATCTGCATGTCGCCTCCCTTGCGTCAGAGGTGACTATGACCGCCTGCGCCGTCTGCGACCAGAGCCTTCTTCTCCACCACCGGCATTGAAGGAAGGCGAGGGCAGAGTGACCACCTGCGCCAATTCCGGGAACGGGTCCGTCTTGTGCGGAATGGCGTTAGCGGCAACGAAATGGTCCTGAAACTTCGGCTCGATGGCTGTTTCGACCTTAGTGATATCGCGCACGACACGCTCAATCTCGGACCGGGCACCAATGTTGCACAAGGCAATCCGTGCGCCGGTACCAGCCGCGTTGCCTGCACTTGAGACTTTGTTCAAGGGCGCATCGGGGATCATACCCAGCACCATCGCGTGCTTGGTCGAAATATGCGCTCCGAACGCCCCTGCCAGCACAACGCGATCCACAGTGTCGACGTTCATTTCATCCATCAACAGGCGCGCACCGGCATAGAGCGCGGATTTGGCTAGCTGGATGGCGCGGATATCGCCCTGCGTGACAGTGATGCGCGGACCGCCTTCGGCGCTGGCATCGTGGATCAGATAGGCGTGGGTGCGGCCTTCGGGGACGCAACGTACGGTGCCGGTCTGGTCTGCAGACCCGATCAGGCCGCTCTCGTCCAAAAGCCCGGCGATGCGCATTTCGGCGACCGCTTCGATAATGCCCGAGCCGCAGATGCCGGTGATGCCGCTTGTCGCAATCTCTTGATCGAAACCTTCCTCGTCGGACCATTTTTCGGACCCGATCACGCGAAAGCGCGGTTCCTTGCTGACAGGGTCGATTTCGATGCGCTCAATAGCGCCGGGTGCGGCTCGCTGGCCGGAACTGATCTGCGCGCCTTCGAATGCCGGGCCGGTGGGCGAAGAACACGCCAAAACGCGGCTGGTATTGCCCAGCAGGATTTCAGCATTGGTGCCCACGTCTACGATCAGCACAAGGTCTTCGGACTTTCCTGGTTCTTCTGACAGTGCCACCGCGGCGCAGTCGGCACCAACATGGCCCGCGATGCAGGGCAGGATATAGACCTGCGCGCGCGGGTTCATATTTGTCAGGTCCATCTCACGCGCAGGCAGGGACATGCTTTCCGAGGTCGCCAAAGCAAAGGGGGCCTGACCCAATTCAACCGGGTCCAGACCCAGCAGCAGGTGGTGCATCACTGGATTACAGACGAACACCGTTTCCACGATCAGTTCGGAGTTAATCCCGGCTTCCTCAGAGATTGATGTGGTCAGATCGTTGATCGCCTCACGCACGGCCCTGGTCATCTCCTGATCACCGCCCGGGTTCATCATCGAATAGGAAACGCGGCTCATAAGGTCTTCGCCAAAGCGGATCTGCGGGTTCATTAGGCCCGAGGACGCCTTGACCTCGCCGGTCTCCAGATCGGTCAGGTGCGCCGCGATTGTGGTGGAACCAAGGTCGATGGCCAGACCATAAAGCCCATGTTCATGCAATCCGGGCCAGATTTCTAGCACGCGCGCCACTTCATCCTTGTGGCCTTTGTGGAGGGCGACAGTGACCGCCCACTTACCCTTGCGCAGGACGGGCTGGAGCTTGGACATCAGCGAAAGATCGGCGGTGATGGCGTCAATGTTCCACTGCTCGTGCAGCGCGCGTTCCAGCCGTTCTAGATCGCCTGTTGGCGAATGCATGTCGGGCTCTTCCACCACCACGAAATACAGCCGGGTTGCCGGGTCCATCGTAATGGCCCGCGCGGTGGCGGCCTTGCGAACAACCTGACGGTGGACCTGGCTTTCGGGTGGGACATCGATCACGATGTCGCCCTGAACTGTCGCCTGGCAGCCCAGACGACGACCCGATTTCAAGCCGCGTTTGTCATCGTAACGCTGTTCGACCGCGTTCCATTCGCTCAGCGCGTTTTCGGATGCGGTTACGCCGTGTTTCGGAAACTCGCCATAGCTGGGCGTGATCTGACATTTCGAACAAATCCCTCGGCCGCCGCAGACCGAATCCAGATCCACACCCAACTGCCGTGCAGCGGTCAGAACCGGGGTTCCCACGGGGAAATGCCCGCGTTTGCCCGAAGGGGTAAAGACAACAAGGGGGTCGGTGGTCATTTTTGGCCTGCCTTTTGTATTCGCACGTATGCCAAGCAAGATATGGGTTTGTGCGCAAAGGGAAAGGCCATTCAGCGGCACGTTTTGAACGTCTTGCGTCGTTTTTTGCCGCGGTATCGGCCAGTGAAGGGAAACTAGTTTAGGTCAGGGGCTTTTCCTTAGGTTAAATCCATGTAATAGGGTCACCGCCAAACGGGCTTTTGCATGGGGTTAACAGATGCAGATTCGTGAGGCACTTACCTTTGACGATGTTTTATTGGTTCCGGCGTCCTCGTCGGTGCTGCCAGCGACGGCGGATACGGCCACGCGTGTGACGCGTGAAATTACGATGAACATCCCGCTGCTCAGCTCGGCCATGGACACGGTGACCGAGGCGCGCATGGCCATCGCAATGGCGCAGGCAGGCGGTATCGGCGTTGTTCACAAGAACCTGACTGTCGAAGAGCAAGCCCGAGAGATTCGTCGCGTGAAACGATTTGAGTCGGGCATCGTGTACAACCCGGTCACGCTGAGCGTGAACCAAACGCTGGCGGACGCGAAGGCGCTGGTGCAGCGCTATAACTTTACCGGCTTTCCGGTCGTCGATGAAAGCGGACGCGTCGTGGGTATCCTGACCAATCGCGACATGCGCTTTGCGACCTCGGACGAGACGCCGGTTCACGTGATGATGACATCGGACAATTTGGCGATGCTGCAGGAACCTGCAGATCTGGAAGAGGCCAAGAGCCTTATGAAAGCCCGCCGGATCGAAAAACTGCTGGTGGTCGATGGTGAGGGCAAGCTGACAGGCCTGCTGACCCTGAAAGATACCGAGCAAGCCGTGCTGAACCCAACTGCCTGTAAGGACCGGTTGGGACGCCTGCGGGTCGCTGCGGCGACTTCTGTTGGTGATTCTGGTTTCGAACGGTCCGAGCAGTTGGTGGATTCGGGCGTTGATATCATCGTGGTCGACACTGCTCATGGGCATTCGCAGGGCGTTCTGGACGCGGTGCGACGGGTCAAGACACTCTCGAACGAGGTCCAGATCATTGCGGGCAATGTAGCGACGAGCGAGGCCACCAAGGCGCTGATCGATGCCGGGGCGGATGCAATCAAGGTTGGCATCGGGCCGGGCTCCATCTGCACAACCCGGATGGTTGCAGGCGTCGGCGTACCCCAACTGACGGCGATTATGGACTGCGCGACAACTGCCGGGGATGTTCCGGTGATCGCCGATGGTGGCATCAAATTCTCGGGCGATTTCGCGAAGGCCATTGCCGCGGGTGCGTCCTGTGCAATGGTCGGTTCGATGATCGCGGGAACGGATGAAAGCCCGGGTGAAGTGATCTTGTATCAGGGCCGTTCGTTCAAATCTTATCGTGGTATGGGTAGCCTTGGCGCCATGGCGCGCGGGTCGGCGGATCGCTATTTCCAGAAAGACGCAGCCAGCGACAAGTTGGTGCCCGAAGGGATCGAAGGGCAGGTGCCCTATAAGGGATCGGCCAGTGCAGTGGTACACCAGTTGGTTGGCGGCCTGCGTGCGGCGATGGGCTATACCGGCTGCGCGACAGTCGAAGAAATGCGCAAGAACTGTAACTTCGTCAAAATCACCGGCGCTGGCCTGAAAGAAAGCCATGTGCATGACGTCCAGATCACGCGTGAAAGCCCGAACTACCGGGTAATGTGACGCAACAGAGTTTGCAGCACGGCGCCCCAACGCGGGCGCCGTTTTACGTTTTTTGGGCTTAGCAAAGAAATCGGATAAACCCTATGACCCCAGCAGCGCGCGTTCAGGCTTCGATTGAAATCCTTGATGATATCCTCGCAGGGGCTCCGGTTGAAAAGGCTTTGACTGGGTGGGCGCGCCGCAGCCGGTTTGCGGGCTCGAAAGACCGGGCCGCCGTGCGCGATCACGTGTTCGAAGCGCTGCGTTGCAAACGGTCCTTCTCGGCCTTCGGCGGGGCAGAAACCGGGCGCGGTTTGATGATCGGTTCGATCCGGTCAAACGGCGGTGATCCAGAGACCCTGTTTACAGGCGAACGATATACGCCAGAGCCGTTAACCGCCGCCGATGCGCTGCTCGCGTTCGGCTCGGACGCCGAGCAGTGCGACATCCCCGAATGGCTCTGGCCGCGTTTTCAAACCTCGCTTGGTGATCAAGCAGAGGCGGCGGCAAAGGTATTGCAAACCCGTGCACCTGTTCATTTGCGGACTAACCTTGCCAAAACCGATCGTGCAGGTGCGATTGCTGCTTTGAGTGCTGACGGAATCAGCGCGCAAGACCATCCGGCGTGTGAAACCGCCTTGGAGGTCATTGAAGGGGCAAGAAAAGTTGCACAAAGCCGCGCCTATTCCGAAGGTCTGGTCGAATTGCAGGACGCAGCCAGCCAAGCCGTTGTCGCAGCGCTCGACTTGCGGCCGGGACTGCGTGTTCTGGATTATTGCGCAGGCGGTGGCGGCAAGTCTCTGGCTCTGGCGGCCCATTCGGGTGTCGAGGTCTTTGCGCATGATGTGAACGCAGGGCGCATGCGCGATCTGCCGACACGGGCAAAACGAGCTGGTGTGCGTGTTACCTGCCTGCAGCCGGAAGATGTGGCCCGTCATGCTCCGTTCGATATTGTTCTGACGGATGCGCCATGCTCGGGCAGCGGCTCGTGGCGGCGTGCACCGGCAGGTAAATGGGCACTGTCCGAAGAGGGGCTGCACGCGCTGAATGCACTACAGTCGGACATCCTGAATTCCGCCGCTCAACTGGTTGGACCAGGTGGAATTCTAGCCTATGCGTCCTGCTCCATGTTGGATGATGAAAACGGCAGTATTGTCGACGGATTTCTTAAACTGAATCCCGACTGGACCGAAACGATGCGAAAGTCGTGGCTTGTGACACACGGTGCAGACGGGTTCTTTACGTCGCACTTGACGCGATAGTCCGTCATTGAATAACAACCTTAGGTAGAAGTTTCCACTGTCCTTAAGGCGGCGTTAACCAAAATCGGGCTGAGTGTGACAAAGCCTTTTGACCTGAGTTGTTAATGTCCGATACTGCAGAGATCTTTTCCGAGCCGACCTCAAGAAAAACACCGGCCTTCTCGCGCCTTGTGCCGCTCGTTGTTTTGGGCGCATTGCTGAGTTTAACACCGTTGACAGACGTTTTGTCGACCGCTTGGAATACGGGGCTCGTTGTTGCTGGTGTGTCGTTATTGTCCGCCGGCCTTCTGGTTGTTTTTCGGGGGTTCACGGCCGACCGGAAGGCGCGTAATTCGGCAGAAGTGATGGCCGTCTTCACCGAACAGGACTTGTGTCCAACAGTGATCGCCAACGCAAATGGCGATATTCTGAGTGCGAACACACGGGCAAAGGCGCAGTTAAACGCCTTTCCAAGTGCGCGATTACAGCATTGCCTGAAATCCAGATTCGCTAATCCCTCAGCGATCCTGCTGCGCTTGCAATCCATCGCGGAAATCCACGAACGCGCCCGCGAAGATATCGTGACCGTTGGCTCGACAATCCCGATCTCGGTGTTCAGCGTGGGGCAGGATGTGTTCTGCTGGCGGTTCCTTCTGGATGAAGAAGGGCAGTGGGATGACGCCCCTGTTCCGGTGCTGACAGAGGGTCGCAACGAGGCAATTCTGCGCGTGAACGGAATAGCAGAGGCCATGATCGGTCAAAGGCCCGACGTTATGAGTAAGATATTTCCCAATGACATCCCGCAACCGGGTGAAATCTCGCTGGCTGAAACTTCGGACGGGCAAGTGCCTGTGACCGTGTCCGAGCTGTCTCGCTCAGGCACTGTGCGTGATCTGCTTTTGTTGCCGATGAAATCTGCGGACCCATCCGGTGGCGATGCCCCTTTCGCTGAACTGCCCGTGCCGGTGATGTGTTTGTCCCCCGAAGGGGAAATTCTGGATGCGAACCGGATGGCGGTCAGGCTGATCGGTGAGATCCAGCCGGGCCAGTCAAACGTGGCTGACATCATGCACGGGCTTGGCTATCCCATCCTGGATTGGTTGACCCGCACTGCAACCGAAGAGAATGCCGCTCCCCGATCGGAATTTCTGCGCCTGTCACGACAGGATAAAGAGGTTTTCGTGCAGGTCACGCTGAACCGAGTGACGTGCAAGGGACAGATTTGTCTGATCGCTGTCCTGAATGATGCGACCGAGCTGAAAACGCTGGAAGCTCAGTTCGTGCAAGGGCAAAAGATGCAGGCCGTCGGGCAATTGGCGGGCGGCGTGGCGCATGATTTTAACAATCTTCTGACCGCGATTTCGGGGCATTGCGATCTATTGCTGCTGCGGCATGGTCAGAATGATCCGAACTATGGTGACCTGGTTCAGATCAACCAGAACGCCAACCGGGCTGCGGCTTTGGTAAGTCAACTTCTGGCCTTCTCGCGAAAGCAGACCCTGCAGCCCGAGGTTTTGGACCTGCGCGACACAATTTCCGACCTGATCCATCTTTTGAACCGCCTGGTTGGCGAAAAGGTTCGTCTGACGTTAAGCCATGATCCCGTGCTGAAACCTGTGTGCGCAGACAAAAGACAACTCGAGCAGGTGTTTATGAACCTGGTCGTGAACGCACGGGACGCAATGCCGGAAGGGGGCGAGGTGCGCATCGAGACCGAGGTTGTGTCTCTGACCGAACCGTTCCGGCGGGATCGTGCAACGGTTCAACCCGGCGAATACGTCACTGTAAAAGTGGTCGATAGTGGCACCGGTGTCCCAGCGGACAAGCTGCAAAAAGTGTTCGAGCCATTCTATACGACCAAGCGCACCGGTGAGGGGACCGGTCTTGGATTGTCGACGGTCTATGGCATCGTCAAGCAGACTGGAGGGTTCATCTTTGTCGATAGCGTTCAGGGCAAGGGAACCGAATTTACCGTGTATCTGCCGGTTTCAACCGCACCGCAGAAAATCGACCAGGATATCGCCAGCCTTCCAGAAAACCCAACGTCCCGGCAGGGTGAAGGCGTAGTTCTGCTGGTCGAGGACGAGGCCCCGGTTCGGGCCTTTGCCACGCGTGCATTGCGATTGAAGGGCTACACCGTGCTTGAAGCCGGGTCCGCCGAGGAGGCGCTGCACCTGCTGGAGGACGGGTCGGTGCATGTGGATGCCTTCGTGACAGATGTGGTCATGCCCGGCATGGACGGGCCAACCTGGGTGCGCAAAGCGGCGGAGACCCGACCGAATGTTCGGGTGATATTTATGTCTGGCTATACCGAAGGCGCTTTTGGTGATTCAGGCCCCGAGATTGCGAATTCCACCTTTTTGCCAAAGCCGTTCTCTCTGACGCAGTTGACCGAGGCTGTGTTTAACCAACTGAACTGACTATAGCGCCGCTTCGTGGCAGGAAAACTCGTCTGCGTGGTGTTTGCGGAACTTCTTTTCCGTTTCCGGCGACAAGAATAGGTCGCGCTTTGGTGAGACATTTTCGCGCTGCAGGGTGATTGCCATGTTCAACCGGTCCTGCAGAAAGTTCAGGATCTTATCTTGATTTTCGTACTTAAAAACATGCGTTGCACCGAAACCGTTGTTTCGGGTGCGGAAAAACTGGCTCTGACTGCCGACATCTGCGAATTCCGGGCGGGGGTTTTGCATGTAACCCTGAACAAAATCATTAAAGCTCAAGTCGCGGGTTGAATGCGGATGCCCGATGCGGTTGTCCCGGCTGCGGTATTTGTACCAACTGCCGAGCCAGTCGATAGGTTCGCGCACGACGGCTATGATTTCCATTTCGGTGTCATACATTTTGCGAAAAATGTTTTGAAAAAACCTGTCATAACGGCGAACAGGCGCATGTTTCAATTCGGGCGGGCCGGTGACGACAAAGTCGGCCCGCGCTCTCAGGGCAGTGTGATAGGCTGTGCTGCCTGTTTTTGGAACTGCCAGAAACGCAAGGCGTTCCTTATAGAAAACAAGCATTTATTCGCCCTTCGCCGCCTAATTTAGTAGTCGCAGATTGGCGTAAACGACTCTTTAACACAATTGCCGAACAGTAAGTATTGTAAGTTTTAGTTGAAATGTTCTCTTTTTGGTCCCATAAAGAACAAGAGGCGAACAAAGCAGCGATTGCCGCCCGATCATGGGTGTGACAAAAGAGAAGGCGACAGGACAATGGCGGATCTTCTGACAATGAGCGACAAGAAAAACGCAGACAAGCAAAAGGCGCTTGATAGCGCGCTGGCGCAAATCGAACGGCAGTTCGGCAAAGGCTCGATCATGAAGCTGGGCGAGGATGCCAAGCAGGACATCGATGCAAGCTCGACCGGGTCTTTGGGCCTGGATATCGCGCTGGGTATTGGTGGTCTGCCGATGGGTCGGATTGTTGAGATTTATGGCCCGGAAAGCTCGGGTAAGACCACGCTGACGCTGCATTGCATTGCAGAACAGCAAAAACGCGGTGGTGTGTGCGCATTCGTGGATGCCGAACACGCGTTGGACCCGCAATATGCCCGCAAGCTTGGCGTCGATCTTGATGAACTGCTGATCTCGCAGCCCGACACCGGTGAACAAGCGCTTGAGATCACCGATACGCTGGTGCGTTCGGGCGCTGTGAATATGGTTGTCGTCGACTCAGTTGCGGCTTTGACGCCGAAATCGGAACTCGAAGGCGACATGGGCGACAGCAGTGTTGGCGTGCAGGCCCGATTGATGAGCCAGGCGATGCGTAAACTGACAGGCTCGATCAGCCGCTCGAATTGCATGGTGATCTTTATCAACCAGATCCGCATGAAAATCGGCGTTATGTTCGGCAGCCCCGAAACCACGACTGGTGGTAACGCGCTTAAATTCTACAGCTCGGTTCGTTTGGATATTCGCCGCATTGGCGCGATCAAGGACCGCGACGAAGTTGTCGGCAACCAGACGCGCGTCAAGGTGGTCAAGAACAAGGTGGCGCCGCCCTTCAAGCAAGTGGAATTCGACATCATGTATGGCGAAGGCATCAGCAAGATGGGTGAGCTGCTGGATCTGGGCGTCAAGGCTGGCGTGGTTGAAAAATCGGGCTCGTGGTTCAGCTATGGCGACGAACGGATCGGGCAGGGGCGTGAGAATGCCAAACAATACCTGCGCGACAACAGCCGTATTGCGCTGGATATCGAAGACAAGATTCGCGCCGCGCATGGTCTTGAGTTCGACATGCCGCCCGGTTCTGCCGAGGAAGACGACATACTCGAGGCGTAACAGACGCAGTTGGGGGCCGCAAAATTCCCCCGGTTTTGCAAGAAATGAGAATACTCGAAACAAGGCGGTCCGCGTGGCCGCCTTAACTCGTTCTGCATACGGTGATCTTGTATTATTGGTGTGTACGGATCTTGTTGACGGGTTTTCTAGCCCTTCAAAAACAAGGCCGATTTATCGTTGTGGACTATCCTTGGGTACGGGGATAAACCATTTCAGAACACTGAGATTGCGCGCCGAGAGAGCCATATGCCCACGCTGAACGAAATCCGCTCAACCTTTCTGAATTATTTTGCCAAACAGGGGCATGAAATTGTCGCGTCCAGCCCGCTGGTCCCGCGCAATGACCCGACATTGATGTTCGTGAACTCGGGCATGGTGCAGTTCAAGAACCTGTTCACCGGTGTTGAAACCCGTGACTATCAGCGTGCCACGACGGCACAGAAATGCGTGCGCGCAGGCGGTAAGCATAACGATCTCGATAACGTTGGCTATACCGCACGTCACCACACATTCTTTGAAATGCTGGGCAATTTTTCGTTCGGCAACTACTTCAAACACGAGGCGATCCCGTTTGCTTGGGAGTTGATCACCAAGGAATTCGGCATCGACAAGAACCGTCTGCTGGCAACGGTGTATCACACGGATGATGAGGCGTTTGAGATCTGGAAAAAGGTCGGTGTGCCCGAAGACCGGATTATCCGCATCGCCACCAGCGATAACTTCTGGCAGATGGGTCCGACCGGTCCGTGTGGACCGTGTACCGAGATTTTCTACGACCATGGCGATCACATCTGGGGCGGCCCTCCGGGATCGCCCGACGAAGACGGCGACCGGTTCATCGAAATCTGGAACATCGTTTTCATGCAGAACGAGCAGTTCGAAGATGGCTCAATGGTCGAACTCGACATGCAGTCGATCGACACCGGCATGGGGCTGGAACGGATTGGCGCGCTGCTGCAGGGCAGCCATGACAACTATGACACCGACCTGTTCAAGACATTGATCGAAGCGTCTGCTCATGCCACCGGGGTTGATCCATATGGCGACCAGAATGTGCACCACCGGGTAATTGCGGACCACCTGCGCGCGACATCCTTCCTGATCGCTGATGGCGTGATGCCGTCCAATGACGGGCGTGGCTATGTGCTGCGCCGGATCATGCGTCGTGCTATGCGTCATGCGCATCTTCTGGGGGCGAAAGATCCGGTTATGTATCAGCTGGTGCCAAGTCTGGTGCAGCTGATGGGCGCGCAATACACTGAGTTAGGACAGGCGCAGCCGTTGATCGAAGAGACGCTGCTGTTGGAAGAAACGCGGTTCAAGCAAACCCTCGATCGTGGTCTGAAACTCCTGGATGATGAAGTTGCAGGCTTGCCCGAGGGCGCGGCACTTCCGGGTGATGCGGCATTCAAATTGTACGACACGTATGGGTTCCCATTGGACCTGACGCAGGATGCCCTGCGTGAAAAGGGTCGTTCCGTGGATACGGACGGGTTCGACGCGGCCATGGCCGAACAAAAAGCCAAGGCCCGTGCGGCATGGGCCGGTTCGGGTGAGGCTGCAGATCAGGCAGTGTGGTTTGATGTGCTGGATACTGCCGGAGCTACGGATTTTCTGGGCTATGACACGGAAAAGGCCGAAGGGCAGATTGCCGCTTTGGTGGTCGATGGTGCATTGGTCGACACAATTGAAAAGGGCGGATCCGGTTGGGTGATTGTCAACCAGACGCCGTTTTATGGCGAAGCTGGCGGTCAGATCGGTGATACTGGCGAAATCCGTCGTCTTGAAGAACGCGATGACATGGCGCGGGTCGAAGACACCAGAAAATTCGCCGATGGCAAAATCTATGCCCACAAAGTGACCGTTGATCAGGGCGCTTTGTCCAAAGGTGACGCGGTCGAGCTTGAGGTCGACCATGCGCGGCGCACGGCAATTCGCGCAAACCACTCGGCCACGCACCTGCTGCACGAGGCGTTGCGTGAAACGCTGGGCGATCATGTTGCACAGCGCGGCTCGCTGAACGCGGCCGACCGGTTGCGCTTTGACTTCAGCCATTCCAAGGCGCTGAGCGGGGATGAGATTCAAAAGGTCGAACGCGATGTAAATGACTTCATCCGTCAGAACTCGACTGTCGAAACGCGGATCATGACCCCCGATGATGCGCGCGAACTGGGCGCACAGGCGCTGTTTGGCGA
The DNA here is from genome assembly GCF_900143525.1 of Ruegeria sp. Alg231-54. Taxonomy (GTDB): domain Bacteria; phylum Pseudomonadota; class Alphaproteobacteria; order Rhodobacterales; family Rhodobacteraceae; genus Ruegeria. Next base: position 297,837 of record NZ_FREZ01000001.1, read on the forward strand.
GAAATACGGCGACGAAGTTCGGGTTGTGTCCATGGGCAAGGCTCCGACCGGTAAGGGGCAGTATGGCGAGACATGGTCGATTGAGCTGTGTGGCGGTACGCATGTTCGCCAGACTGGTGACATCGGTACTTTTGTGGTTCTGGGCGATAACGCCAGTAGTGCGGGAGTGCGCCGGATCGAGGCGCTAACCGGCGACGACGCGCTGCGGCATCTTTCCCAGCAGGATCAGCGTCTGGGTCAGATCGCATCGGAGCTGAAGGCGCAGCCGGATGACGTTGTCGGCCGCGTCAAAGCACTGTTGGATGAACGCAAATCGCTGCAAAACGAAGTGGCGCAGCTGCGCCGTGATCTGGCCATGGCCGGCGGGGCCGGGCAGGGTGGCGGCGAAGCGCGTGATGTGAATGGGGTGGCCTTCCTTGCGCAGGCGCTGAACGGTGTATCGGGCAAGGACCTGCCTGCGCTGATTGATGAGCACAAAAGCCGTTTGGGGTCCGGTGCCGTTTTGCTGATCGCGGATGCGGGCGGTAAGGCTGCTGTGGCCGCCGGTGTGACGGCCGATCTTACCGACAAGGTTTCCGCCGTTGATCTGGTTCGTGCGGCCGTCGCAGAACTGGGCGGCAAGGGCGGCGGTGGACGCCCCGACATGGCGCAGGGCGGTGGCAAGGACGCGTCGAACGCAGATGCGGCGATCAAAGCCGCAGAACAGGTTTTGGGAGGATAAGATGGCTGCACTCTGGATTGCCCACGTCACCGTGACGGACACCGACGCATATGCGAAATATGCGGAACTCGCAGGGCCTGCGATCGCCAAGCACGGCGGTGCGTTCATCGCCCGTGCCGCACGTTATGTCCAACTGGAGGGGAAAGAACGTCCGCGCAATGTGGTCGCCAAATTCCCATCCGTCGAGGCCGCGGTCGAGTGCTATAATTCACCGGAATACCAGCAGGCCCTGGACCACGCGCGCGGCGCAAGTGAGCGTGAACTGGTGGTTGTAGAAATCACCGACTAAAGGTCTGGCGAATCTGATTGGCGGGTTTTCCGCCAATCAGATCAGCTCATGGGCGAAATTCAGCCGAACTATTCATAAATGAAGTGAACTGTATTGTGGCAACTTTCGACCCATACGGAATCTTTGTGATTCCAGCGCCTTATTGTCTTTCAAAGAGAGTTATTGGTATTTTTCCTGCCTAGATTGTGGCGTATTATCCTCATTTCTTGCGCGAAATGGCCATATTGAGTGACGAAATTCCGCCTTTTTTCCCCTTCACGTTCGCCTCAGATTGTACAAGCGCTACCGTTTACCATTAGTTGTTTCTAATCGAATACGGTCCTGTTTGTCGTCAATCGTTGCGTAGACAGGGATCGAGGTTCAGGCATGAAATCGGTAGATATCGGACTCAAGGCCGCTCTTGGGCGGTTGAAAACACATTCAGGTCGGGCAGTGGGGATTGCGGCATTGGTTTGCGGGGCCATGCTTGTCGGTTCCCATGTGGATGCAAGTGAGGGCAGCTTCATCCGAACCCTCGCGGCGTCCCCTCCGCCTTCGGGTGCACAGCAATTGTGCCGACAGTACGCTTGGGCTTGCGCCAGCAAAGCGTCGGTACGCATGACGTCCCAGCAGGAAATGCAGATCATTGAGCGGATCAACCGTCAGGTCAACGCAACGACGCGCGCGGTTACGGATCAGACGCAATACCGCACCACCGAGCGGTGGGCTTTGCCGACAACGCGCGGCGGGGATTGCGAGGATTTTGCTCTTTTGAAGAAAAGAGATCTGATCAGGGCGGGCGTTGATCCTAACAAATTGCTGATCGCGACAGTGTTGGATACGCGCCGAAATGCACATGCAGTTCTTGTCTATCGATCCGCCCAGGGGGATTTGGTGCTGGACAATTTGACCAACCGGATCAAACCCTGGTCGGCCACGCGGTACTTGTTCCTTCGGATGCAGGATCCGGCAAAACCCAGCCATTGGGTTGGTGTGTACGGAAGAAGTTAAAAATATCGGCTGATCTATCAGGTTATGCATGGCAAAAGGGGCGACACGATAGTCGCCCCTTTGTTTGTCAGACCGAACGTCGAGACGTTTTCGGCGTTTTTCAAGGCATAGCCCAAATTTTCAGGCTGCTTTGCGGTTGATCGCGTCAGAGGGTGCCGCCGCTGCCATCGGCGCCGCCGCCACCGGCACCACCACCGCTGCCGTCGCTGCCGCCGCCGCCAGCACCACCACCGCTGCCGTCGCTGCCGCCGCCGCCAGCACCGCCCCCACTTCCGTCGCTGCCACCGCCGCCGTCACCGCCACCGCTGCCATCGCTGCCACCGCCATCGTTACCGTTGCCATTGCCGCCACCATTGCCGTCGCCGTCATTGGAGTTTCCACCGTCGTTGCTGCCGCCGTTACCGCTGCCGCTGTCGGAGTTACCGCCACCGTTGCTGCCGCCGTTGCCGTCACCGCTGCTGGAATTTCCGCCGCCATTGCTCCCGCCATTGCCGTCACCACTGCCGGAGTTGCCACCACCGTTGCTGCCGCCGTTGCCACTACCGCTACCGGAGTCCGCGCCGCCATTGCTGCCGCCACTGTTACCGCCGCCGCCGCCATCGTTGCTGCCGCCACCGCCGCCGCCGCCATTGCCGCCTTCGCCATTTTCGCCGCCATTTGCCGACGAACCCGAAACGCCCGCGCCGCCATTTCCACCGGTGTTACCTGCAGATGCGCCGCTATTGTTTGCCGAGCTGTTGTCATCGTCATCACGGCTGTTTCGATCAGTTCGAACCGTTGCCGTTGGGATGTCGGTCAAAATGGCCGCAAACAAGGGGCACGTCTGGGATGTGCGGGCTAGGATATCCTCAAAGTCTGCGCGGCGCTGAATGTAGCGCAGCATCCGCTTGTCGACGACTTTGCAACTACAAAGCGTTTCGGTGGATACAGATTGTCGGGCTGTTTTGACTTTGCAAACTTCAGCCGCATGAGCCGCGCTTGTTGCCATCAGTGGAAATGTCGCGGATAAAAATACAAACGAATATAAACGGGATCTTACGCGCATAGCGCTACTCCTTTAAACTCATTACCAACAACTATTAACAAAGTAATTGTGCCATAGTTTGGACAAAAATACATCCGCATATTGCCTCATTTGATGGTCGAGTAACAGCGATAAACCACGGTAGATTTGCAACCTATTGGTGAAACTTTATGAAAAACAAAAGAAAAAGCCCGTCAGCAAGACGGGCTTTCCTTTGATTTATATGGTAATTCTAGAAGTAATTTTACCACGAACGGCTTATTGTTTAGATTGTGGAAACAATATCACAGACCGGCTCAGGCCGATCTTGCCATCCGTTTCCGTTCGTGCGGGTCAAGGTAACGCTTGCGCAACCGAATGGCGTTTGGAGTGACCTCAACCAGTTCGTCATCATCGATATAGGCAATCGCCTCTTCCAGAGAATACTGGATATGAGGTGTCAGGCGAACGGCGTCGTCAGAACCGCTGGCGCGTACGTTGGTCAGTTTCTTGCCTTTGAGGGGGTTCACCTCGAGGTCGTTATCGCGTGAGTGTTCGCCGATGACCATGCCCTGATACACGTCGGTTTGCGGCGCAACGAACATCCGGCCGCGCTCTTCCAGGTTCCACAGCGCATAAGCCACGGCCTGTCCGTTTTCCATCGAGATCAGAACCCCCGCACGACGACCCGGGATCGGGCCTTTGTGGGCCGCCCAGCCGTGGAACACACGGTTCAGAACACCGGTACCGCGTGTGTCGGTCAGGAACTCACCATGGTATCCGATCAACCCGCGTGACGGTACATGCGCAATAATACGGGTCTTGCCCGCGCCGGCCGGACGCATTTCGGCCAATTCGCCCTTACGCGCGCCGGTGATCTTTTCGATCACCGAGCCTGAATACTCATCGTCGACGTCAATAGTGACTTCTTCGATGGGTTCCATGCGCTGACCGTCTTCTTCGCGGAACAGAACCTGCGGACGCGAGATGCTGAGTTCGAACCCTTCACGGCGCATGTTCTCGATCAGAACACCCATTTGCAATTCGCCACGGCCAGCAACCTCAAAGGCATCGCCGCCAGGTGTGTCGCTGATGCGGATGGCAACGTTCGACTCGGCCTCTTTCATCAGGCGGTCGCGGATGACACGCGACTGAACTTTCTTGCCGTCGCGACCGGCCAGCGGCGAGTCGTTGATGCCGAAAGTCACGGTGATGGTTGGCGGGTCGATGGGCTGTGCGGGCAGGGCTTCGTCAACCTGCGGCGAAACCAGCGAGTCGGCCACGGTTGCCTTGCTCATGCCTGCGATGGTGACGATGTCACCTGCTTCGGCCACGTCGATGGGCTGTTGGGCCAGTCCGCGGAACGCCAGGATTTTCGACGCGCGGAAGTTTTCGATCAGCGTACCATCACGGCTCAGCGCCTTGAGGTTGTCGCCCGCCTTCAAAGTGCCGCTTTCCACACGACCGGTCAGGATGCGACCGATGAACGGATCGCTGCCCAGTGTCGTGGCCAGCATGCGGAAAGGCTCATCTTTGTTTTCGACCTGCTTTGGGGCAGGGACGTGATCGACAATCAGATCGAACAAGGCGGTCAGATCCTTGCGCGGCCCGTCCAGCTCCATATCCGCCCAGCCGGAACGGCCTGAGGCATACATGGCAGGAAAATCCAGCTGATCGTCGTCAGCGCCGAGGTTGGCGAACAAGTCAAAGCATTCATCAAGTGCGCGGTCGGGTTCAGCGTCGGGTTTGTCGACCTTGTTCAGCACTACGATGGGACGCAGGCCCAGCGCCAACGCCTTGGACGTCACGAATTTGGTCTGCGGCATCGGGCCTTCGGCGGCGTCCACCAACAGGACAACACCGTCGACCATGCTGAGGATCCGCTCAACCTCGCCACCGAAATCGGCGTGGCCGGGGGTGTCAACGATGTTGACCCGGGTGCCTTTCCATTCGACCGAGGTCGCTTTGGCAAGGATGGTTATGCCGCGTTCGCGCTCCAGATCATTGCTATCCATGGCGCGTTCGGCCACCGCCTGGTTTTCCCGGAACGCACCGGATTGTTTGAGCAGCTCATCCACCAGGGTCGTTTTACCGTGGTCCACGTGAGCGATGATTGCGATATTGCGCAGGTCCATGAGAGGTCAGCCTTTGAACGGGAAGTTGCCGCGCGCATAACGCGGATTGACTGAATAGGCCAGCCCTAACCGGTCGTCAGTGGCCCGCTGTGCTGGAAAACAAGTGAATGATCAGGATTCCGGCCAATATCATCGCCAAACCGAGCACCGCAGGCCAGTCCAGACGCTGACCAAAAACAATGAAGCCTATGATGGCGATCAGAACGATCCCCAAGCCTGACCAAATGGCATAAACGATGCCGACCGGAATAAATTTCAGGGTGAGGCCCAGCAGGTAAAAAGCAACTCCGTAACCCACGACAACCAAAACAGAGGGCCAAAACCGGCTGAACTGCTGGCTGGCCTGCAGCGCCGTTGTGCCAATTGTTTCGGCGAAAACCGCCAGCAATAGGATGAGATAGGCTTTGGGCACGGCAGGTCTCGATTCAGTTGCAGTTGGGGAGGTTGACCACAAAATCCCAATTCACGACAAGGGGAATGTGAATGGATATCGGGAAAAGTTCTGTGTCGGAAGAATCGGGACTGCCCATCGAAGAGGTCAGGATAACCATACTATTTCAAAGAGAAAAATTCTGATATAAAATGGGTAGTTTTTAGTTTTCTTTTATGAGTTTTCAATGACGAAATTTGCGATATCCGTGATCGTTGCTTCGGCATTCATAGTGGCGCTTGGGTGGCTTGCGGGCGGGGGGTCCGTCGACATAATCGCAGCCAGTGGTGTTGAGCGGTTTGAAAGTTTTCAGGTTTAAGTGCCTGCCGGAATGATTGGAAAAGGGGCCTTTGCGCCCCTTTTTCTATTGGCTCAACCGACGGTGTTTTCTGAAAAATACGTGCTCAGTTTCGGTCGCAACCATGACCACAGCGCTGGTGCGCCGCGATTGATCGGCGTTCCCACACGGCGTTCGATCTGGGCAAAGGTCACTTTGTAATCGACCCAGGACCCGCCACCTGTTTCAAGGTTCCCGACTGGGGTTTGAAACCGATCGATCGCCTTGGCAAATCGCGCGTCTGGCGACACGGCGGCTTCGAACTCCTCCCATAGCGTCCGGAAGGCGTGCTGCGGTGCCTCGGGCAACAACCCGAACAACCTGTCGGCTGCTGCCTTTTCCTCGGCTTCTTGTGCGGCGTGGTCGACTTGTCCGTGGATGGGGTGATCTCCGGCATCAATTTCGACGATGTCATGCAGTAGAAGCATTTTCAGGACTTGGTCCAGCGATACACCGGGCTGCGCGTATTCCGCCAAAACCCAAGCAAACAGCATGATGTGCCAGGAATGTTCGGCCGAGTTTTCAAACCGATCATCAGACAACAGGCGTGAGGCGCGGTAAACGGACTTCAGGCGGTCTGCCTCAGTCAGAAAAGCCAGCCGTTCAGAAAACGCCGTTTCGGGCGTTGACTGCGCGTGCAGCAGGGCGCTGGCCAGAGCGTGTGCTTGGGGGAATTCCCGTACCAAATACGCGGCGCGACCACTGCTGAGGTTTTCCCGCGCTACTTCAACATGATCCGGGTTGGGGGTTGGCGCACACAAGACTTGAAACAGTGGTTGGCATCGGTCCAGATACTTGGCAAATTTCGCGTCCGGTGTCGTGTCAGACTCGAACTCTTCCCACAGGGCTTGAAACGCAGACGTCTGATCGTCCGGCAAGAAACCAAACAACTCGTCCGCCGCCGCGCGCTCGGCGCGTTCCACGGCGTTCCAATCGGTTTCCAGGTGAATGGGGTGATCGCCGACGATGATCTCGACCAGATCGTGCAACAGCAGCATGCGTATGACGCGGTTGATGTCTACGTCGTCACCGGCCAGCGGCTCCATCGTCAGTGCCCATAAGGCCAGATGCCAGCTGTGTTCTGCAGAGTTTTCGGGGCGGGACTGATCCAGTAGTGCATTGGCGCGATCGACCGACTTCAGCCTGTCCGCGCGTTTCAGGAATTCAAGTTGCGCGGACAGTCTTTCAGTCATTTCTTTTCAATCGCTTTCACCTGGGAACGATGTTTGGTCAGTGCGTCGATGACAAACTTGCGCGCTTTGCGTTCAGCAATGCGTACACGCATTTCAGTCAGAAAGGCCTCTTCCAAGGTTTGTGAGGACGCGCCCAAAAGCTCTCCCACCTCGACAAAGAAACGATCATTGCCGGTTTCGTCCATCACCTTCATCGTGTCCTCGGCCAGTTTGGCCGCAAGCGTTGTGATGGTATTCGACATTAGCGCGTGTTCTCGGTCAGGCGACGCTTCACATAGTCACTGACATCGGTGATCAGCGTGTCCATGTGACGGTCCTGGAAGAAGTGATCGGCACCCTCAACCTCGTTATGGGTGATGGTGATGCCCTTTTGTTCGTGCAGCTTGTTGACCAGCGACGTGGTGTCGGCGGGCGGGGCAACACGGTCGGACGAGCCGTTGATGATCAGGCCGGACGAAGGGCAGGGGGCCAGGAATGAAAAGTCATACATGTTGGCTGGTGGCGACACGCTGATAAAGCCCGTAATTTCGGGGCGGCGCATCAGCAGCTGCATTCCGATCCAGGCACCAAACGAGAAACCGGCAACCCAGCAGTGCTTGGAGTTGTTGTTCATCGACTGCAGATAATCCAGCGCTGACGCGGCATCGCTCAGTTCACCGATGCCCTGATCATATTCTCCCTGGCTGCGGCCCACGCCGCGGAAGTTAAATCGCAACACGGTGAAGCCCATGTTGTAAAACGCATAGTGCAGATTATAGACCACCTTGTTGTTCATGGTCCCGCCGAATTGTGGATGCGGGTGCAGCACGATGGCAATCGGTGCGTCTTTTTCCTTTTGCGGGTGGTAGCGGCCTTCCAGGCGGCCTTCGGGTCCGGGAAAAATCACCTCGGGCATGTGTGCTTTGGTCCTGTCTTTTTCTTCCTGATGCCACGATATACTTGACGGTAATCGTAAGGCACTTTAGAACGGTTCTAATTATGATGCTTTGCGCAAGGCGCTGCCTGTCGGAGATACGCACTGGCGGCGGCGGCGTCAATGTTTTCGCTTATAACCTGCCATGAGGGAAAGACAATGAAGCTTTCGACAAAGGGTCGTTACGCGATGGTTGCACTGGCTGATATTGCTCTACAGCCCTCGGACCGCCTGGTGACGCTTAGCGAAATTTCCGAACGTCAGGATATCTCGCTTCCTTATCTTGAGCAGCTTTTCGTCAAATTGCGCCGTGCCGATCTGGTTTCGTCCGTGCGTGGACCGGGCGGCGGTTATCGTCTGGCGCGGCCTGCTTCCGAGATTCGGGTGGTCGAAGTTCTGGCGGCGGTGGATGAAACCGTGGACGCGCTGCAAAAAGGTGCCGGGGCATCTGGGGCATCCTCGGGGAGCCGGGCGCAGTCTTTGACCAACCGACTTTGGGAAGGTCTTAGTGCGCATGTTTACGTCTTTTTGCACCAGACGCGCTTGTCCGACGTGATTAAGAACGATCTGGCCCCGTGTCCGGCAGTTCCCAGTCTGTTTTCTATCGTTGATGAGTGACCCGATGCCGATTGCCTTTGGGGTTTCATTTCTGCTTTGCATTCAAGAAAAGATGTATCCATGAATCGTGTTTATCTGGATCATAACGCAACAACAGCGCTGCGCCCCGAGGCGCGCGACGCCATGGTGACAGCGATGGATTTGTGCGGGAACCCGTCATCCGTTCACGCCGAAGGCCGTGCGGCCAAGGCTTTGATCGAGCGGGCAAGGGCGCAGGTTGCAGCCGCATTTGGTGCGGATGGGGCAGACGTTGTGTTTACCTCAGGTTCGACCGAAGGGGCTGCGCTGACTTTAGCTAATCGTGACTTTCATGGATCCGCGATTGAGCATGACGCGATCAGATCATGGATCACCGAAGACTTACCCACTTCGCAGTCCGGTCAGGTGGAAGTGACAAATCCTGAGCAGTCAACACTGCAACTGGCGAACTCTGAGACGGGGATTGTCCAATCGTTGCCAAACGGATTGGCTGTATCCGACGCGACACAGGCCTTTGGCAAATTGCCGGTGGCCTTTAACTGGCTGGGCGTCCAGATGGCGTTGATTTCGGCCCACAAGCTGGGCGGCCCGAAAGGTATTGGCGCGGTGGTGTTGAAACGTGGCACTGAACTGCCTGCAATGATAAAAGGCGGCGGGCAAGAGATGGGCCGGCGGTCTGGTACCGAAAATGTCATTGGAATCGCGGGGTTCGGGGCGGCAGCTGAAGCTGCGGCCCGGGATCTTTCAAATGGTATCTGGGAACAGGTTCGTGAATTTAGAAATATTCTAGAAAATGCCCTTGAGGCTGGTTCTAAATCTACTATTTTTGTCGGGAAAGGTCAGTACCGCCTTCCGAATACCTCGTGTTTTGCAACCCCCGGCTGGAAGGGCGAAACGCAGGTCATGCAGATGGATCTGGCAGGTTTCGCTATCAGTGCAGGTTCTGCCTGTTCCAGCGGCAAGGTCCGGGCAAGCGCGGTGTTAACCGCGATGGGTTTTGATGAGGTCACAGCAGCAAGCGCGATCCGCGTTTCTCTGGGACCTTTGACCACTGAAGAAGATGTGCTGCGTTTCGCCGAAACGTGGCTTGAAAAAGAAAAGAAGCATCGCGCGCGCGCCGCGTGATCTGACGGAGGTGTCATATGGCCGCTTTGGACCAGACCCAGGTAAAAGAAGGTGTCGATCAGGAAACCGTCGACGCGGTACGCGAGGTCAGTACCTACAAATACGGTTGGGATACCGATATCGAGATGGAGTACGCGCCCAAGGGCGTGAACCCGGATATCGTCCGGCTGATCTCGGATAAGAATGAAGAGCCCGAATGGATGACCGAATGGCGTCTGGCGGCCTTCGAGCGCTGGACCAAGATGGACGAGCCTAACTGGGCTATGGTCCACTATCCCAAGATCGACTTTCAGGACCAGTATTACTATGCCCGTCCCAAATCGATGGAGGAAAAACCCAAATCGCTGGACGAGGTCGATCCCAAGCTTCTAGCCACTTACGAAAAGCTTGGTATCCCTCTGAAAGAGCAGATGATTCTGGCCGGTGTCGAAGGCGCCGAGGATATGCCTGCCGAAGGTCGCAAGGTGGCCGTGGATGCGGTGTTCGACTCGGTTTCGGTTGGCACGACCTTTCAGGACGAACTGGCCAAACACGGCGTGATCTTCTGTTCGATCTCAGAGGCGATCAGGGAACACCCTGAACTGGTCAAGAAGTACCTTGGCACCGTTGTTCCTGTGTCTGATAACTTTTACGCCACGCTGAACTCGGCCGTGTTTTCGGATGGTTCGTTTGTCTACATCCCGCCAGGCGTGCGCTGTCCGATGGAGCTGAGCACCTATTTCCGCATCAACGCGGAAAATACGGGTCAGTTTGAACGCACGCTGATTATCGCGGACAAAGGTTCTTACGTTTCGTATCTGGAAGGCTGCACCGCGCCGCAGCGCGACACGGCCCAGCTGCACGCGGCCGTTGTTGAGATCATCATCGAAGAAGATGCTGAGGTGAAATACTCGACCGTTCAAAACTGGTTCCCCGGGGATGAAAACGGCAAGGGCGGTATCTATAACTTTGTGACCAAGCGCGCAGATTGCCGGGGTGACCGGTCCAAGGTAATGTGGACCCAAGTGGAAACCGGATCCGCCGTGACTTGGAAGTACCCGTCCTGCATCCTGCGCGGTGATGAAAGCCAGGGTGAGTTTTACTCGATCGCCATTACCAACAACATGCAGCAAGCCGATACCGGCACCAAGATGGTGCACTTGGGCAAGAACACAAAGTCGCGCATCGTGTCCAAAGGGATCAGCGCGGGTAAAGCGCAGAACACCTATCGCGGGTTGGTTTCGATGCACCCGAAGGCGAAGGACAGCCGCAACTATACCCAGTGCGACAGCTTGCTGATCGGCGATAAGTGCGGGGCCCATACGGTGCCGTATATCGAAGTTCGCAACAATTCCTCGCGCGTGGAGCATGAAGCGACTACGTCCAAAGTGGATGACGATCAACTGTTCTACTGCCGTCAGCGCGGCATGGACGAGGAAGAGGCCGTGGCGCTGGTCGTCAACGGGTTCTGCAAGGACGTCCTGCAAGCGTTGCCGATGGAGTTTGCCATGGAAGCGCAGCAGCTGGTAGCCATCAGCCTTGAAGGATCAGTGGGTTAACCCCGCATTTCTCTGAATTCAGAACATATCGGGGCCGGATGGCCCCTTGCGGTACGCAAAAGGACAAAAAATGCTGGAAATCAAAAACCTGCACGTGAAACTTGAGGAAGAAGAAAAGCAAATCCTCAAAGGCGTCGACCTGACCGTCGAGGCTGGCAAGGTGCATGCGATCATGGGGCCGAACGGCTCGGGCAAGTCGACGCTCAGCTATGTGCTGTCGGGCCGCGATGGGTACGAAGTGACCGAAGGCTCGGCCACGCTGGAAGGTGCGGACCTGTTGGAGATGGAGCCGGAAGAGCGCGCTGCAGCGGGTATCTTTTTGGCATTCCAGTACCCCGTGGAAATCCCGGGTGTTGGTAACATGACCTTCCTGCGCACAGCCGTGAACGCACAGCGCAAGGCGCGAGGCGAAGAAGAACTGTCGGCAGCGGATTTCCTGAAGGAAGTCCGGGCCAAGGCGAAATCGCTGAAAATCGACGCGGACATGCTGAAGCGTCCGGTAAACGTCGGCTTCTCGGGTGGTGAGAAGAAGCGGAACGAGATCCTGCAGATGGCGATGCTGGAACCCAAGATGTGCATCCTGGACGAAACGGATTCGGGTCTGGACGTCGATGCGATGAAACTGGTGGCCGAAGGCGTGAACGCGCTGCGTGATGAAGGCCGTGGTTTTCTGGTCATCACCCACTATCAACGCCTGTTGGACCACATCAAACCTGATGTTGTGCATATCATGGCGGACGGTCGCATCGTTAAAACCGGTGGTCCCGAACTGGCGTTGGAAGTTGAAAACAACGGTTATGCCGACATCCTGGCCGAGGTGAACTGATGGCTTTGCCCGAAGTAAAACAAACCGCGACCGAGGCACGGCTGGCCACGCTGACCATGCCCGAAGCCGGCTGCACCCGAGCCGCGCGCGAAGACGCGCTGGCGCGAGTGCTGGAAATGGGTCTGCCGGGGCGGCGCGACGAGTATTGGAAGTACACGCGCCCTGACACCCTGATCTCGGCCGAGCAGCCGCATGCAGCATTGTTCCACTCAGACGAACCGCTGCTGTTTGGCAATCTCGACCGGTTGAAGATCGTTTTCATCGACGGTGTGTTCAGCGCCGAAGACTCGGATGATTTAGAGCTGGAAGGTGTCAACATCGACCGGATCGAGGATATCTGCTGTAAGGATATTCACTGGGCCAAAGAGTTGTACGGCGTTCTGGAAACGCGCGGGCAATCCCCGGTTCAGCGGCCGTTGGCTGCTTTGAATACGGCTTTTGCCGCAGACGGTGTTGCGATTCATGTCACCGGTAAGCCGACCAAGCCGATCAGCCTGATCTATCGCCATGCATCCGAGACCTCGGACGCCATGCTGCACCACATCATCCGTGTCGAAAGTGGCGCTGAGGTAACGATACTGGAAAACGGTCCGGCAGCGTCGCGGTTCAACAAATGTATCGAGATCGACATCGCCGATGGTGGGACATTGCATCACGTGCGCGCGCAGGGCAGGGACCACGAACGTTGCGCTGCGACTCACATGTTCACGCGGCTGGGACGGGAATCTGTCTTTAAGTCCTTCACGCTGACAGTGAATGGAGTTTTGACACGCAACGAACAGGTTATCGAATTGACCGGCGACGACGCTATTGCTCATGTGGCAGGCGCCTGCGTAGGTGATGGCGATTTCCACCATGACGACACGGTTTTCGTTACGCATGACGCGGTGAACTGTGAGAGCCGTCAGGTCTTTAAGAAAGTTCTGCGCAACGGCGCGACCGGCGTGTTCCAGGGTAAGATCCTGGTCAAGGAAGGCGCACAGAAGACTGACGGGTATCAAATCAGCCAGTCCTTGCTGCTGGATGATGACAGCCAGTTCCTCGCCAAGCCCGAACTTGAGATCTATGCCGACGATGTTGCGTGTTCGCATGGCTCGACCTCGGGTGCGATTGACGAAACAGCGCTGTTCTACCTGCGTTCACGTGGGGTTTCGGTTAAGGACGCCACCAATATGCTGACGCTGGCATTTTTGGCCGAAGCCGTCGATGAGATCGAGGATGAGGTATTGTCAGAGGCCATTGTGAACCGCCTTGAAGGCTGGCTGTCGCGACACATCTGATGCCTTTGACCTCGGATATCGTGGCCACCTATCGGGGGCCGGGTCGTGTTGTGCGACGGCTTCTTGATCTTGGCCCGCGAGAGGACAGGGCGCTGATGTTTGTCATGGCGTTTTGCATCGTTGCATTCATCGCGCAATTGCCCAGCCTTGCGCGGCGCGCGCATATCGAAGGGCTAGAACTGGATATGTTGATGGGCGGCGCCTTGATGGGCACTGTCATTATTCTGCCTCTGTTTTTCTACCTGCTGGCCTTTGTCTCATACGGCGCGGCCCGGTTGGTTGGCGGTCAGGGGACATCCTACGGCGCTAGATTGGCTCTGTTCTGGGCGCTATTGTCCTCAACACCTCTGGTTTTGTTGAATGGTTTGGTCGGCGGTTTCATAGGATCTGGCCCGGCCCTGACACTCGTCGGGATCGTCTGGTTCGCAGTGTTCCTGTGGTTCTGGCTGGCAGGTCTCAGTCAAGCGCAAAGGCGGCAAGAATGAATCCCACTGGCTTTGTTGATCTTGCGATTTTGACCCTGACACACCCCGCCCAAGCGGCCCGACGCCTTTTGGACATGCGGCCGGGGCGTGAAATCTTATGGCTGGCTTTCTTTCTGGCTGTGGTGCTGAACGGCCTTGTGCAACTGGGTATTGATCACTTGATTCCGGTCCCCAATGGTGAATCCGTACCCCCACCTACGCCTGTGTTCCTGGGTCTGCTCCGTTCTGCCGGCGCGATGTTGCTAAGCATCGGGGCTTTCCTGTTCGTGGGGCGGTTACTGGGTGGCCGTGCAACATTCGATGACATTCTGACGCTGACGATCTGGCTGCAATACCTCCAGATCGCTGCGATGGTGATCACGCTGGTCATCACGATCGTGCTGCCGTTTTTGATGCTGATGTTTTTGCTGGCCACGGCAATTATCAGCCTTTACGTCACGCTCCATTTTCTGAATGAAGCGCACCAGTTCGGTTCGCTTGCTAAATCCTTCGGGGTCATCGTGTTATCTGCTTTGATTGCAGTGCCCTTTGTCCTCGCATTAACGCCCGGCGGCCCCGTATAGGGAATAGAAGACCATGTATGACGTGCAGAAAATCCGCTCAGACTTTCCAATCCTGTCTCGGGAAGTGAACGGCAAGCCGTTGACCTATCTGGACAATGGCGCATCGGCGCAGAAACCGCAGGTCGTGATAGATGCGGTGACACGGGCATATTCCGAAGAATACGCGAATGTTCATCGCGGCCTGCACTACCTGTCCAATCTGGCGACCGAAAAATACGAATCCGTTCGCGGAACCATCGCCCGTTTTCTGGGCGCGGCGGACGAGGATGAGATTGTCTTGAACTCGGGCACGACCGAGGGGATCAACCTGGTCGCCTATGGCTGGGCCATGCCGCGCATGGAGGCCGGAGATGAGATCGTTCTGAGCGTGATGGAACACCACGCCAATATCGTTCCCTGGCATTTCCTGCGTGAACGTCAGGGCGTCGTCCTGAAATGGGTCGATGTGGACCCAGATGGTGGCCTTGACCCGCAGGCCGTGATCGACGCGATCGGTCCCAAGACCAAGCTGGTCGCAATGACGCAGTGTTCGAACGTGTTGGGCACCGTGGTCGACGTCAAAGCGATCACAGAAGGCGCGCACGCGAAAGGCGTACCAGTGCTGATCGATGGCAGCCAGGGCGCTGTGCACATGCCCGTCAATGTCGCCGATATCGGCTGCGATTTCTATGCAATCACTGGCCACAAGCTTTATGGCCCTTCGGGTTCGGGTGCGATTTACATCAAATCCGAACGCATGGCCGAGATGCGCCCCTTTATCGGTGGCGGCGACATGATCAAAGAGGTCAGCAAGGACCAGGTGATCTACAACGACCCGCCAATGAAGTTCGAGGCCGGAACACCCGGTATTGTCCAAACCATCGGTCTGGGTGTTGCGCTGGATTACATGATGGATCTGGGGATGGAAAACATCGCCGCTCATGAGGCCGGGTTGCGCGACTATGCTATGCAGAGACTGACTGGTCTGAACTGGTTGCAGGTTCAGGGCACACGCCCGGACAAGGCCGCGATCTTCAGCTTTACGATGGACGGGGCAGGGCACGCGCATGATGTTTCGACCATTCTGGATAAGAAAGGCGTGGCTGTCCGTGCCGGTCATCACTGCGCTGGTCCTCTTATGGATTTCTACGGTGTCACCGCGACTTGCCGCGCAAGCTTTGGTCTGTACAACACCACGGAAGAGGTCGACATACTGATCGACGCGCTGGAATTGGCACACGATTTGTTTGCGTGAAACCTGGCCGATCCGGAAAGATTTGCAGTTGCACCCGGATCGGATCAAGGTTAGCTAACGGCCAAGGCACCTGTAGCTCAGCTGGATAGAGCGCTGCCCTCCGAAGGCAGAGGCCAGAGGTTCGAATCCTCTCAGGTGCGCCAAGCCACCTCCATTTAAGTCAAAAAATAAGGCTCTTCGGCAATAATGCCGGAAATCTGTGTACCACTTTGTGGACCACTTAGTTCTGTGTACCGCCGAGCGGCCGTTTATCCTGTGGTTACCGGGTCAGTCGCCGCATGTCGTGGCTTTCTAGCTTGGTCACACAGGAGGATCGCTGGGGATGGCATGAGGACACACTGGAACGCCGCTGTCGCCGGGCAATAGGCTGCGCATGTTAAGTTCCACTCGATAGATGTCATCGCGAGAAACTCGCTGGGGCGCTTTGGGCTTGTTGCGGACAACTTCATCGCTCAAGGCGCTTAGCGCTATTCCGAACTATAGCGGTGCTTCACTTATGTTTACTAAAGTTGCAAGTGTGCGAACTCGCCAGTGTCCATCGTATTCCGTTCAAGAAAAGCCCTACGCTAACCACTTTCCTCCGGCAGCGAAGAGGACCTCTTCTTCACCGGATTGCTCGGCAGCGCCTGCGTTTTCTAAACCTACGGAAACGAAGAATGACAATAATTGCAGACCAATACTCTGGCAACGCCGCGTCATCGTAATCCTGCCTAAGACAAAACTCCTAATCAAAGGGACTTAACTCTGCTTTGCAGTAGCAACAAGGCCGATGGAAATGCGCGTGCGTTAGTGAGCCAAATCTCTGCATTAAAGTGACGGTAACGCGGATAGCAGCAGCAAAATCTCAGGGTCCATTTGACCCTTTCAACTTTCTATACTAGGCCCCATCCCACGCACCGATAGTTCTTGATCCGCAGGAGGATTCCGCCAGTATGCGCGGGTCCGAACCAACCTGCCACTCACAAAGCACCTTTCATGTTCCGCAACCCGATGTTCTAAGGGCGTCGCGTGACCCGAGGCCCGAGCCTTTTCGAATTTTGGTAAGGCGCTACGCACAGCCCGCCATTAGGGCCCGGCGCAGGTACGTTCGGGGGAGACGGTGGATCGTCTAATTCAAAAACCTCAAAAGGTCGCTTTGCTTGACACCGTCGCGGACCCATCTGTTTTGACAGCCTACACTGCAGCAGAGACACCAGCATCAATACCACATAGACACCGAGTGCAAACGTTCAGATGACTACCAATCCTGGGAATGGGATAATGGCGGAGAGACAGGGATTCGAACCCTGGGTGGGCTTGCACCCACAACGGTTTTCGAGACCGCCCCGTTCGACCACTCCGGCACCTCTCCGCGGGGGTCTGTGAGGGGGGGATTTAGTGAGGAACGCGCGGGGGTGCAAGCAGAAAATTCTTGAAAATGACAAAGCCGGGATTTTCCGTTGCCTGGCGCGGTATTTCCCCTAGGCTCATAGGTATGACTTATCCTTTACGCCAAACTATCCTGCCGCTAATCGCCGCCGTTCTGTTCGTGATCTCCGGGTCGCAGCAAGCACTTGCTGCCGGACGAGATCGGATCGAAGCCTTTTTGACAACAACCGGGTTCGACGTTGCACTTGAAAGCATCGCGCTTGCCTCAGCCTCAGCCCCGCAAATGTTGGGAATCGATCCAGATGGGTTTGGGTCCGACTGGACACGCCTGACCGAAGAAGTCTTTGACACCAAGGACATGCGCGACACAGCTGTGTCTATTCTGGAACAAACACTGAGCGATGAAGCGCTGACCCATGCGGTCGAGTTCTATGCATCCGATCTTGGGCAACGGCTGGTCGAGTCCGAGAATGCATCGCACATGGTTGAAGATGACGAAGCCAAGCAACTGGAAGGGCAGAAAATCGTCTCGGACCTGATCAAGGATGGATCCAAGCGGGTCGAAAACCTGAAACGCATGAACAATGCAATTGATTCCAGCGGGACGGCATTACGTGCGCTGCAGGAAATTCAGGTGCGCTTTTTGCTCGCTGCCAGCGCCTCGGGGGTGATTGACTTGCAACTGGGCGCGGATGAACTGCGTCAGATGATGAAGCGCAATGAGACCGGCATGCGGCAAGCTTTGCAGTTGTCCGCGCTTGCCGGGGCAGCCTATACCTATCAGGACTTCTCGGATTCTGAGGTCGTCGCCTATGCTGAGGCTTTGGAGCAGCCTTTGATGCAAGAAGTCTATGAGCTGCTGAATGCCATTCAATACGAAATCATGGCCATGAAGTTTGAAGATCTGGCCGCGCGGATGGCGGAACTACATCCGGCCCAGGATATCTGATGCGCCTGATCGCTGCTTGTTTCGCCGTGTTTCTGTCAGCCATGCCACTGGCGGCGTCCGAGCGGGTTGAACGCCTCATGCTGGCACTTCAATTGGAGCAGGTCGTCAATATTCTGCGCGACGAAGGCTTGGCTCAAGCGAAAGGCCTGAACGACACATTTCTGGGTGGTGACGGCGGGGCGTTCTTTGATGATCAGGTGGACGAAATTTATGATCCACAGTGGATGCAGGAGCAAATTTCAGGGATTTTTGAGGTCAGCCTGACAGCCAGCCAGATGGATCGCGCCATCCTGTTCTTTGAAAGTGATGTCGGGCAAACCGTTATAACTCTGGAAAACTCGGCCAGAAAGGCCTTTGCAGATGAAACCATCAAGGACATGGCGCGTGAAAACTATCTGAACGGGGCAGGCGGCACCCAACTTTACCGGCTGGTCGGCGAGTATATCGAAGTCAACGACCTGATCGAAAAGAACGTCCAAAGCTCGCTTAGTTCGGATTACAACTTTTTTCGCGGCCTCAGCGCGGATGCCGGAACCAGCTCGGAAGATATTCTGGCGCAGCTCTTGTCGGACAAGGACAGGCTTGCCGAGGAAAACCGCATCTGGTTGTATTCCTTCCTTCTGGTGGCCTATCAACCGCTTGATGAGGCTCAGATGCGGGAGAACATTGCTTTTTCCCGAACTGAGACCGGACGCGCCGTAAACGAAGCCTTTTTCGACGGTTTCGACAAGATGTACGACCAGATCTATTTTCAACTGGGGCAGGCGGTCTCACGGGCGCTTGGCGCATCGGATCTTTGATCCTGTATTTGATGTTGACTTTGCCGATCATTCTATGGATAAGCGCGCATCCCGGCCGGTTTTCCGCGCCGGGTGTCGTTATTATTGACCCTAGGACCTTGTCCCACGGGTCGTCACACAGCCCGAAAAGGGCGCGCTGTTCGAGGTGGCGAGAGCCAAAAACGCCCGGTCGGGGACCATAGAACGCGATTAGACAAAGGAAAGACGCATGTTTGCGGTCCTCAAGACTGGCGGCAAGCAGTACAAAGTTCAAGCGGGCGATATCCTCCGCGTTGAAAAATTGGCTGCCGACGCAGGTGAAACAGTTCAATTCAACGATGTTCTGATGCTGGGCGGCGACGCTCCGGTTGTTGGTGCACCGTTCGTCGCAGGCGCAGGCGTTCAGGCCGAAGTGATCGAACAGATCAAAGGTGACAAGGTCATCAACTTCGTAAAACGCCGTCGTAAGCACAGCTCGAAGCGTACCGTTGGCCACCGTCAGAAGCTGACTCTGGTCAAGATCACCGACATTTTGGCGTCAGGCGCCGACAAGTCGGGCATCAAAGCTGCAACCGGTTCGGCGCCGGCTGGCGAAGCTGCCCCCGTGGCAAAAAAGCCTGCTAAGAAAGCTGAAGCCAAAGCAAAGGCACCTGCCGCTGCTGCTGCCGCTGACGATCTGACCCAGTTGACTGGTGTCGGCCCCGCCGCTGCCAAGAAGCTGGCCGAAGCCGGTATCGAGAGCTTTGCCGCTCTGGCCGCCTTGTCGGACGATCAGATTGCTGCTATCGAAACGGTCAAAGTGAAACCCGAATGGGTTGAGCAGGCCAAAGATCTGGCTAAAGGCTAAGGAGAGACAGAATGGCACATAAAAAAGCTGGCGGTTCCTCCCGTAACGGTCGCGACTCAGCTGGTCGCCGCCTTGGCGTGAAACTGTATGGTGGCCAGGCCGCCATTTCAGGCAACATCATCGTGCGTCAGCGCGGCACCAAGTTCTGGCCGGGCGAAGGCGTAGGCATGGGCAAAGATCACACCATCTTTGCAACCGTGGATGGCGCCGTGAAGTTCCACAAGGGACTGAAAAACCGCACCTTTATTTCGGTCCTGCCAGTGGCGGAGGCCGCAGAGTAAGCCGAAACCCAGAAGGTTTAAGAAAATTTCATGGGGGACCGGCAGAAAGTGCCGGTCCCCTTTCTCGTTTTCAGGAGCGGTCTCATGACCGAAGTGATAAAAACAGAGCGTCTTGTCTTGCGTCGGTTTCGGCGTGAGGACTCGTCGCGTCTTGTCACTCTTCTGAACGATCTGGATGTGGTGCGCTGCTTGACGGTGGTACCGCATCCCTATGAGGACGCGCATTCAACCGAATTTGTCGACGCGATGGCAGCCGAAGATGATGCCTTTGCCATCACTCGAGAAGAGAACCTCATCGGCTGTATCTCGACCGGATCGCAGCTGGGATATTGGGTTGCCAAAGCGTCTTGGGGGCGGGGCTATGTGACCGAAGCCGCCCGCGCGATGATTTCGAGGTTCTTTCGATCTGATCGACAGGAACTCACCTCGGGTTATCACGTCGGCAACGAACGTTCCAAGGCGGTCTTGTCAAAACTTGGGTTCACACCGGAAGGGCAACACCGCGCGACAGTACGGTCGACCAACGAAGATGTGACTGTTCAGGACGTTTTGCTGCGTCGTGTGGACTGGGAGGCGATCCGATGACCGTTGCAACCACTAGTTTCCTGATCTTCGCAGCCTCTCAGGTCGGAACGCCCGGACCCGCCAATATGGTCCTGCTGGGCACAGGTGCACGCTATGGGTTTCGGGCGGCTCTGCCGTTTGTGGCCGGAGTGATCCTGGGCAAACAGCTGATCATCTGGCCGGTGGGTTTTGGCCTGCTGCAACTCGCGGATCAGGCACCGATTGTCTTTACGGTTCTGAAATATGCCTCAGCGGCGTATATCTGCTGGTTGGCGTGGAAGATCGCGAACCTGCGTCTTTCGCGCAGTGAAACCACTGGAGACGTGCCCGGTTTTTGGGCGGGGCTGATCGTTCATCCCCTTAACCCAAAGGCATGGGCCATGATCATAGCCGGTTTTACCGGGTTCGTTGCGGTTGGCACGCCCAGCTTTAACGCGACGTTCACGATCGCTCTCTGTTTATTGCTTTGCCAGGCGGTTCTACACCCGATCTGGACATTTGCCGGAGATAGAATTGCCCACGTGGTTGAAGGTCGGCCCGTGGAAAAATATCTGATGTGGACGTTAGCGAGTCTCACTGTTGCGTCCGTATTTTTTGTGTTGTTCGGAGGAGGAACGCACTCATGAAACTCGAGACAATAATAAACCAGCCGGTCCTCGAAACCGAGCGGTTCGATCTGCGCCCCTTGCGCCGGTCGGATATGGGTCTCATCGAGCATTATGCAGGCGATGAGCGCGTGGCACGTATGACCACGTCGATCCCGCATCCGCTGCCACCGGGGTCGGTCGAGGCGTTTGTGACGCGTTCGATGGCGGAAGACCGGGATGAGGACGTCTGGGCGATGGACGCCACCAAAGATGGTGGGCCGGAACTGATTGGTTTGATTTCGCTTACACGGCTGGATCGCAATCAGTCCGAAGTTGGCTATTGGGTGGCGCCTGTTTATTGGAATACAGGCGTAGCTTCACTGGCCGTCGAGATGTTGGTGAAAGCTAACCCGCTTGAAAATTCGAACTTGTTTGCCAGCGTGTTTCAGGACAATCCAGCCTCGGCCCGGGTTCTGACCCATTGTGGGTTCCAGTATCTGGGTGATGCCGAAAGTTACTCGGTGGCGCGCGATGCGAATGTGCCCACCTGGACATATAGTAAAAAACTCTGACTTGTGGCCGATGGGGCCCTTGCAGTAGGGGACAGTTATGAAATTTCTCGATCTTGCAAAGGTCTACATCCGGTCCGGGGCCGGCGGTGGCGGGTGCGTCAGCTTTCGGCGTGAAAAATACATTGAATACGGCGGTCCCGATGGCGGTGACGGCGGTAAGGGCGGGTCTGTCTGGGCCGAGGTTGTGGATGGGCTGAACACCCTGATCGACTTCCGCTATCAGCAGCATTTCTTTGCCAAGAACGGTCAACCCGGTCGTGGTCAGCAGCGCACGGGCAAGGATGGTGACGAAATCATCCTGCGCGTGCCTGTCGGAACTGAGATTCTGGACGAGGACGAAGAGACCGTCATCTGCGACCTGACAGAGGTCGGGCAGCGTGTTCTGCTGGCCAAGGGCGGCAATGGTGGCTTTGGCAACCTGCACTTCAAATCGGCAACCAATCAGGCTCCACGCCGAGCCAATCCGGGTCAGGCAGGGATTGACCGCACGATCTGGCTGCGGCTGAAGCTGATTGCGGATGTGGGTCTGCTTGGCATGCCCAATGCTGGTAAATCGACTTTTCTGGCGGCCACATCGAACGCGCGACCCAAGATTGCTGACTATCCGTTCACGACCCTGCATCCCAATCTTGGTGTGGTCGGTGTCGACAATGTAGAATTCGTTGTCGCGGATATTCCCGGCCTGATCGAAGGCGCCCATGAGGGACGCGGGATCGGTGATCGGTTCCTTGGTCACGTGGAACGTTGTGCCGTTCTGCTGCATCTGGTCGATGGCACATCGGAAACCGTCGCCGAGGATTACCGCACCATCATTCATGAACTCGAAGCTTACGGCGGTGAACTGGCTGAAAAACCCCGGATCACAGTTTTGAACAAGGTCGATGCGCTGGACGAAGAGGAACAGGCGCTGCAAAGGGCTGAGCTGGAAGAGGCTGTTGGTGGCCCTGTGATGACGATGTCTGGCGTCGCGCATCTGGGCGTGACCGAAGTGTTGCGCGCCTTGCGTGCCCAGATCGACGAAAACCGTCTGCGACAAAAACCCGTTGAGGAGACCAAGTCTTGGCAACCCTGACTGCAGCACGCCGATTGGTGGTCAAAATCGGCTCTGCCTTGCTGGTGGACCGTGATACCGGGTTGCTGAGGTCGGATTGGTTGCACTCGCTGGCCCAAGACGTGGCCTGGCTCAAAGGGCAGGGAACTGACGTCATTTTGGTCTCATCCGGCTCGATTGCGTTGGGGCGCGGTGTTTTGGGCCTGCCGATGGCGGATTTGCCGTTGGAACAATCTCAGGCCGCAGCCGCTGTGGGCCAGATCCGACTGGCGCGGGCCTATGAAGAGGCTTTGACGCCGCACAAAATCACAACTGCGCAGGTTCTGGTCACGCTGGAAGACAGCGAAGACCGGCGGAGGTATCTGAACTCTCGCGCGACGCTGGAAACGCTGCTGAGTTTGGGCGTGGTTCCGATCGTCAATGAAAACGATACGGTGGCTACGGATGAGATCCGCTATGGCGACAATGACCGGTTGGCGGCACAGATCGCGGTGACCGTCGGGGCCGATCAATTGATCCTGTTGTCGGATGTCGACGGCTTCTACACCGGGAACCCGAGTGAAGACGGAAACGCCAAGCGTTTCGATGTTATTGAGACCATCACGCCCGAGATCGAGGAAATGGCAGGCGATGCTGGTTCCGGCCTGTCCAAAGGCGGAATGAAGACCAAGCTGCTGGCCGGCAAGATGGCAACTGCTGCCGGTTGTGATATGGCGATCACCGAAGGTTCGACTTTGAACCCACTGAGATCGCTTGAAAATGGCGCCAATTGCACTTGGTTTACAGCGAAGCTGGACCCGCATGCCGCGCGCAAGCGCTGGATTTCGGCCATGAAACCGCGCGGTGAAATCGTAGTGGACGCAGGCGCGGCCAAAGCGTTGGGTAATGGCAAAAGCCTGCTGCCTGCTGGTATCGTTGAAGTAACCGGCGATTTCGGACGCGGAGATCCGGTTGCGATCATGGACCACCAGTCGCGGCGTTTGGCCCAAGGCCTCAGCCGGTATACCGCGCAAGAGGCGGATGCGATCAAGGGTCGGAAGTCCTCAGAGATCGAAGCAACACTGGGCTATCCAGGCCGGGCCGTCCTGATCCACCGAGATGATTTGGCGCTGTAATGGCGCGATGATAGAACCAAATGACCGACCGAAAGGCACCTGAGATGAAGGATTTCGACAATATTCCCGCGCTTATGGCCGATCTTGGTAAACGCTCCAAAGCAGCCTCGGCTGATCTGGCCTTTGCAAGTGCCGAGCGTAAACATGCCGCCCTGATTGCCGCGGCTGACGCTGTTTGGGCAAACCGCGCAGATATCATTGAAGCCAACAAGAAAGATCTGGAGTTTGGGCGTGAAAAAGGCCTGAGCCCGGCGATGATGGACCGGCTGATGCTGGATGATGCGCGCATTCAGGGTATGGTCGACGGGCTGCGCACGGTTGCGGATCAGGCTGATCCGGTTGGCGAGGTTCTGACCGAATGGGACATGGCCTCGGGTCTGAACATCCAGCGTGTTCGCACGCCTCTGGGCGTCATCGGAGTGATTTACGAAAGCCGCCCTAACGTGACGGCAGATGCTGGCGCGCTGTGCCTGAAGTCGGGCAACGCAGTGATCCTGCGTGGCGGCTCGGAAAGTTTCCATTCCTCAACCGCCATTCACGCTTGTCTGGTCCAAGGGCTAAAGGCTGCAAACCTGCCAGAAGACGCCATTCAACTTGTGCCCACGCGAGACCGCGCCGCAGTGCAAGAGTTGCTGACTATGACCGATTGTGTGGACGTCATCGTTCCGCGCGGCGGAAAAGGTCTGGTGGGGTTGGTTCAGCGCGAAGCACGCGTGCCTGTCTTTGCGCACTTGGAAGGTATCGTGCACATCTATGTCGACAAGGCTGCAGACCCCCAAAAAACGCTGGACGTCGTGCTGAACGCCAAAACCCGGCGCACTGGGATTTGTGGCGCTGCCGAGTGCTTGCTGATCCATCAGGATGTGGCTGAAACACTCGGCCGGGATGTTATTTCCGCCTTGCTTGCGGCGGGCGTCGAAATCCATACCGAAGGCGCGTTGGCCCTCGACGGCACTATCGCGGCCACGGGCGACGACTGGGGCAAGGAATTCCTCGACAGCATCATCGCGGCCAAGCCGGTGGCGGATATTGATCAGGCAATCGCGCATATCCGCCAGTTCGGTTCGAACCACACCGATTGCATCATGACCGAGGATGCTGATGCTGCTGCCCGGTTCTTTGAGCGGCTCGACAGCGCGATCCTGATGCACAATGCCTCAACCCAGTTTGCCGATGGTGGCGAGTTCGGAATGGGGGCCGAGATCGGAATCGCAACTGGCAAAATGCATGCGCGCGGCCCGGTCGGGGCCGCTCAGCTGACGAGCTTCAAATATCTTGTCCGCGGCAACGGAACCGTACGGTCTTAAAACCGGATAGCGACGCGGGTTGAGGTGGTTTCCGCCACAACCCGCCGACCCATCGAGGCAGCGGTCTGGGGCAGCAGTGCAAACTGCACCTGTGCTGGTGTCACCTT
The DNA here is from genome assembly GCF_900143525.1 of Ruegeria sp. Alg231-54. Classification (GTDB taxonomy): domain Bacteria; phylum Pseudomonadota; class Alphaproteobacteria; order Rhodobacterales; family Rhodobacteraceae; genus Ruegeria. Next base: position 323,023 of record NZ_FREZ01000001.1, read on the forward strand.
ATTCGCAAATTGGCCTTTGGGTAGGTTCTTCCAAAGATCAGCCTCAATATTCAGCTTGTCCGCCACACCGGTCACCGTCCAACTGCCACCGTTATTTGCCACGGTAACATCGCCCCCCATCGGCATGGCTCTTTCACAACACATCAGGGCCAGAAGGGCGAGCTTGACCTGATTGCGTGGCATCACATCGGTCACGTGCCAGTTGACACGCACTCGACCAACGCAATCAACGTCTTTCAACAGCTCTGTGACCTCGACCCAGCCCAACGGTTGATCGCCGGCCGACCCAAAAGCGACGCGAAAGAACCTTATCTTTGCTCCGGCACTTCCGACGCTGCCCGAGATCAGCTCCATCTCGGGGCCCTGCATGGTTCCGACCATCTCAAGCAGTTCCAGCCCGTTGTTTATTGCGCCAATGGGGCTGATCAGATCGTGACAAATTCGCGACCCGATTAGTTCGGCCAGATTGACGTTGGTGTCGCCCATGCGTACCTCTCCTGTTGTATCTGCCGCCGGACCGGAGCCCGATCATGACAGACCTCAATGCCATACTTGCACCAGGCATGTATGTCCGCCACCCCGATTTCCCCGACTGGGGCGTCGGACAGGTGCAGTCCAACATTGGGGGCAAGATCACCGTGAATTTCCAAGAACAGGGAAAAGTGGTGATTGACGGGACCCGCATCGCCCTGACGCCCGTCTTTGATCCGTGAAACTGGTTTAAGAATGGTTAACGATGGGCCACCGCCGCGCTGGTTGCCATTTGACTGAAAACTGCGGTATCAGCGCGCAAACAAAAGCGGAATACCCGATGCCGGATGCAGGCCCTTCTTTCACCGTCAAACTTGCCGAATCCGAGGCCGAACTGCGCGCAGCCCAAAGGCTGCGATATGACGTATTCGTCCGCGAATTGGGCGGCGGCGGCAAGATGGTGGACCACGAGGCAGGGTTAGAGCAGGATCAGTTCGATCCTTATTTTGATCACATGCTGACCTATGATGATGCCACTGGCGAAGTTGTGGGCGTTTACAGGCTGTTACCGGGCGAAAGAGCAATCGAATTGGGGCAGTTCTATTCTGAGGATGAATACGACCTGACCGTGTTGAAACAGAGCGGCCGCAAACTGTTAGAGCTTGGGCGTTCCTGCCTTCACCCGGACTATCGGGGCGGAACGGCGATGTACCATCTTTGGAATGGTCTGGCGGGCTATGTGGCTGAGCACGAGATTGAGGTGCTGTTCGGGGTCGCCAGCTTCCACGGCATCAATGTGCAGGAACTGGCCCAGCCTTTGTCGATGTTGCACCACAATCATCTGGCCCCGCCGAACCTGCGGGTCAGGGCGCAACCGGAGGTGTTTCAAAGCATGGACCTTGTCGCGCCGGATGCGCTGGATCGTCGTGGGGCGATGGTACAGGTGCCCGCGCTGATCAAGGCGTATCTACGGCTGGGTGGCTTTGTGGGCGAGGGGGCGTTTATCGACCACGCGTTCAACACAACAGATGTTTGCCTGATTCTCGACACGGCGCGCATGAACGAGCGCCAGCGGCGTATTTACGGCGGAGCTTGATCCAGTGAACGATCCGCTTTGGGACAGTGACGACGCGCCAGACCCGATTGAATTGGGCGTATTTGGCTGGGCATTGGTGATCTTGCGCGGCCTTCCCTTGGCGCTACTGGTTTTTGGCGGGCTGCTCGTTTTGTTGACCGTTCGCCTGATCGAGCGCCCGCTGTTCGGTTTACGGCGTCCGATCACTCCGTTCATTGCGCAGTTTGTCTGCCGCAATGCGCTCCGGGTTCTTGGCATTGGCTTTCGCAGTTCCGGTGAGTTGATGCGCGAACGCGGCGCGGTGGTCGCAAACCACACGTCATGGCTCGACATCTTTGCGCTGAACGGCCGTAAGCGGGTGTACTTCGTGTCCAAGGCCGAGGTGGCCAAATGGCCGGGTATCGGCTGGCTAGCCCGCGCCACGGGCACGGTGTTTATCGAACGAGATCGCAAGAAAGCCCGCGAACAGACCCTGATCTTTGAAGAGCGCTTGAAAGTCGGGCATAAGTTGTTGTTTTTTCCCGAGGGCACCTCGACCGACGGCCTTCGTGTTTTGCCCTTTAAAACAACGCTTTTTGCCGCGTTCTTCTCGGATGAATTGCGGGACTTCATGTATGTTCAGCCTGTTTCCGTGGTCTTTCACGCGCCAAAAGGGCAGCCTGACAGGTTCTATGGCTGGTGGGGCGATATGGATTTTGCCCCGCATCTTCTCAAGACCTTGGGCGCGCGTCGGCAGGGGACGGTGGAATTGATTTACCACGTTCCAGCCAAAGTCAGCGATTTTGCCGACCGCAAGGCGTTGGCAGCACATTGCGAAGAGGCAGTGCGCCACGCGCATGCAATTGCGCGGCTTGAAAAATAAGGCCATTTGGCACTTGCACAGGGCGAATTCCTACCGTATACGCGCGCCATTAAAACCCGCAGGCGGGGTTTGGGCTATTTGAGGGAGACATCCTTATCTGGCCCGCCGGTTGGAGCATCCGCTTCTTTCACCCCCGCCCAGGCGTAAACCGGAAAAGGAAAATAGCATGGCTCTTCCCGAGTTCACCATGCGTCAGCTGCTGGAAGCTGGCGTTCACTTTGGTCACCAGACACAGCGTTGGAATCCCCGCATGGGCCCGTTCATCTACGGCTCGCGCAATGGCATCCACATCATGGACCTGACCCAGACTGTTCCAATGCTGGACCAGGCTTTGCAGGCCGTTCGTGACACCGTCGCAAAAGGTGGCCGCGTTCTGTTCGTTGGTACCAAGCGTCAGGCAGCTCAGCCGATCGCAGAAGCCGCTGAAAAGTCGGCTCAGTACTACATGAACCACCGCTGGCTAGGCGGCACGCTGACCAACTGGAAAACCGTTTCTCAGTCGATCAACCGTCTGAACCAGATTGACGAAGCCATGGAATCGGGTGCCGAAGGCCTGACCAAGAAAGAGCGTCTGGGCATGGAACGTGACCAGGGCAAACTGCAGGCGTCGCTGGGCGGTATCCGCGAGATGGGTGGCGTTCCTGATCTGCTGTTCGTCATCGACGTCAAAAAAGAAGCACTGGCCATCGCCGAAGCCAACAAGCTGGGTATTCCGGTTGTGGCAATTGTCGACACCAACTGCTCGCCCGATGGCGTGGATTACATCATCCCCGGCAACGACGACGCAGCGCGCGCGATCTCTCTGTATTGCGATCTGGTTGCTCGTGCTGCTCTGGACGGTATGACCGCTCAGATGGGTGCTGCAGGCGTTGACCTGGGCGCATTCGAAGAAGCACCGGTTGAAGAAGTCGTTGCGGAAGAAGCACCCGTTGCAGAAGAAGCCACGCCGGAAGCCAAAGCCGAAGCGTAAGCTGCCCGTCACGTAAATGACATATGGGGCAGGGTAGACCTGCCCCAATTCCGTTTGAATTGAGGAGAGCCAAAAGATGGCAATCACAGCAGCAATGGTTAAAGAACTGCGCGACTCGACCGGCGCAGGCATGATGGACGCAAAAAAAGCGCTGACCGAAACCGGCGGCAACATGGACGAGGCCGTTGATTGGCTGCGCACCAAAGGTCTGGCCAAAGCCGCCAAGAAATCCGGCCGTACCGCAGCAGAAGGTCTGGTTGCAGTTCACGTCAACGGTGGCAACGGTGTTGCTGTCGAAGTGAACTCGGAAACCGACTTCGTCGCAAAGAACGCCGAGTTCCAGGAAATGGTTGGCAAGATTGCTTACGCGGCAGAAGGCGTCGACAATGTTGAAGCTCTGTTGGCCGCTGATCTGGGCGGCAAGAACGTTGCTGACACCCTGACCGACAAGATCGCCACCATTGGTGAGAACATGTCAGTTCGCCGCATGGCGAAACTGTCAGGCGACACTGTTGTGTCCTACGTTCACAACGCAGCCACCAACGGCATGGGCAAAATCGGTGTACTGGTTGCTCTGTCCGGCGGTGACGAAGTGATCGGCAAACAGATTGCGATGCACATCGCAGCCGTGAACCCGGCGGCCCTGTCTGAAGCGGACATGGACCCGGCTGTTGTCGAAAAAGAAAAGCAGGTTCAGATGGACATCGCCCGCGAATCCGGCAAGCCGGAGCAGGTGATCGAAAAAATGATCGTTGGCCGCATGAAGAAATTCGTGGCGGAATCAACTTTGTTGAACCAGTCGTTCGTTGTGAACCCTGACCTGACCGTCGAAGCCGCTGCCAAAGAAGCAGGCGCAACCATCACTGGTTTCGTCCGTCTGGAAGTTGGCGAAGGCATCGTGGTGGAAAAAGAAGACTTCGCAGCTGAAGTTGCCAAAGCCGTACAGGGCTAATTCTGGCAGAGGCCCTGACAGGGGCCTCAACCTGAACAGAGTTAAAACCGGCTACTTTCCTGTAGTCGGTTTTTTTGCGCCTTCCGGCGTTAGGAACAACAGATCATACACTACTATCGGAAGGATTGAGGGGCCCCGCAGATGGGGATGGTCGAGGCCCCCCAAAATTCCGACTAAGAGACGCGGACAAATAGACGCCTTTATGTCAGAGCGACCGGAGAGCTTTGGTATTGCAAAGATCCGATCAAAACGTTCCCAGGCTAAAGCCACCACTCACGGAACAATATCACTTTGCAACTGGGGCTCAGATTCGGGAAGTCATGTTTTCCTTACCCTACGTAAATTGACGCAATTTAGCGTCAAAAAAACACATCATGCTTCCATGATGAACATCTGATTTTGCAGGGATGCTTTGAGCACGGCTTGCGCTGTTGTTTCCACTGAAAGGGACTCCCGGGCCAGCCTCAAATGCTTTTCAACGGTCGCCGATGTCAGGCCCATCAAAAGCGCTATGTCTTGCGTCGTCTTCCCATCACCAACCCATTCCAGCGCCTCGCGCTGACGCTTCGTCAGAGCGCGATTGGGGGTGTTGTAGGGCAGGGTAAGTATCTTCAGATGCGCGACATTGTTCATCAACAAGATGTCATCGCCATGTTCAGCCCAGATTGCATCAACCTCATCCTGACCAACGGCCCCGCCAGCCGAAAGAGAGATCGCACCCTTCGACCGCATCGAAACCGAGGTGAAACTGATAGTGTATCCCGCCACAACGCCTTTTGATCGATTGAACTCATATACTTGGCGTTCCTGGGCGGTCATCGTGCCGTCAGAATTCATATCCTGAATCATTCTCCAACTGGCCGCGCCTTCATTGTGAAGCGCCCATTTCAGCATGGGTGCATGAAAGTACAACCCATCGCGAACGAAACCATCGATGTACTCTTTGCCGTGGTTTGTAAGGATGGTGAAGTCTTCGGGGTCTCCCAAAGACGTTTCGGTCCTGTAGCGCGTATAGCCGTATAGCAGGCGGTCGAAACCGAAAATTGCCATCTGGCGGCAATGAGCGTCCCAAAGCTCTTCCAGAGTTTTGACGTAGCTGAGGAAATTCAGATACTCACCCAGCTTCATACGGACCCCTCATTTTGCAAATGCGCCGACAGCGCATCCAACGCCATCACATAGCTCTGCAGACCAAAGCCGCAGATCTGTCCCAGCGCAACCGGCGCTACATAGGATTTGTGCCGGAAGGGTTCACGTGCGTGTATGTTCGACAGGTGAACCTCAACAACCGGCACCTCGACCGAGGATATCGCGTCCATCAAGGCGACCGAGGTGTGGGTATACGCCCCAGCGTTCAGAACGATCCCGTCCTGTGTGCCTTTGGCCGCGTGGATCGCGTCGATCAGCACACCTTCGTGATTGGATTGCAGGTGTGATACGTCCAACCCGATAGACGCGCCGTGGCTTACACAGGTTTCTTCGACCATTTTCAGCGTTGTACGGCCATAAACCTCGGGTTGTCGTGTGCCCAGCAAGTTCAGGTTCGGACCGTTCAAAATCAGAACTTTATGCATTCATTCTCCGTCCCATTACTGGTTGATAAACGTGATTAGGTATGGATGTCCACCAGCCTGCGCACTCATCAGGCGAGTGTCGCGCATCTAACACCATCTGATCTTGAACCAAGCGTCGAAAACCAGTCAGGATTCTGGCATCGTTACCACAACTTTTCCAAGAACGGTGCGGTCGTTCAATAACTTCAGTGCCTCGCTTGCATCCGCTAAAGGAAACCGCCGACTGATTTGCGGCTTTATCTGTGAATTGGCGTATAAGTCGAACAACTCGCTGATATTTTCGGCATGGCCTTTGGGATCCCGATAGACCGAAGCCCCCCAGAACACGCCAACGACCTGGCAGCCCTTCAACAATGGTAGATTGAGTGGGACTTTGGGAATACCGGCCGGAAACCCGACAACAAGGAACCGGCCATTCCACGCCATGCTGCGCAGCGCTGGTTCGGCATAATCCCCACCAACGGCATCATAGACTACATCCACGCCATTTGCGCCCGCTATGGCCTTGATTTCACCAGAGAATGCCTTTTGGGCATCACGATCCATCTGGCGGGAATATACGATTGTGTCGTCCGCGCCGATTTGACGGCAAAAATCCGCCTTTTTCTGAGAAGATACGGCCGCTATGACACGCGCCCCCATCGCCTTGCCCAGCTCAATGGCCGCGCTACCGACACCACCTGCGGCACCCAGCACCAAAAGCGTTTCACCAGGCTGCAATGCGGCACGGTCTTTCAGCGCGTGGTAGGACGTGCCGTAGGTGAATATGAAACATGCCGCGTCATCGAATGGCATCGATGTGGGGAATTTCACGGCTGCGGCCGCCTTGACCGTCAATTGCGTGGCAAAACCGCCATATCCGGTCAGCGCCAGAACCCTGTCCCCAACCTCGAATCCGGTTACGCTTTCGCCAACGCCCAAGACCTCACCTGCGATTTCCCCACCCGGGGCAAATGGTCTGGTTGGTTTAATCTGATACAGATCCTGGATCATCAACGTATCGGGGAAATTGACGCCAGCAGCCTTGACCCCGACCAGCAACTCTCCCTTTCCTGGCACTGGATCGGGCAAGGTCGTAAGTTCCAATGTATCCGGTCCGCCCGGCGCGACGCTGATTAACGCTTGCATAATAACTGTCTTGTCCTTGTTATTCGGTTGAGAGGACCTTTGGCGCAGCGGTGAATGTTGTCAAGAATTCCGCAGGGTGCAAATCTCTCCGAAAATCGCCACCTGTGCCACAATTCAAAACCGAGGAGCAGACCATGACCCCCGAAACCCTATTTTCGCTGCAGGGAAAAACCGCACTGGTGACAGGTGGTGCCACCGGCATTGGCCGGATGGCAGCGGAATCGCTTGTAAGGGCAGGGGCACGCGTGCTGATCGCGTCGCGCAAGGGGGAATCCTGTGAAACCGTCGCGGCCGAGCTGAATGCTTTGGACGCGCCCGGCAGCGCCGAAGGATTCAGCGGAGATGTCGGAACGGAAGAAGGCGTTCTGGCCATGGTCGATGAGGTCAAGAATCGCACGGATAACCTTGATATCTTGATGAATAATGCGGGCATCTCTTGGGGTTCACCGCTGGGACAGTTTCCCCATCATGCGTGGGAAAAGGTCAATTCCGTCAACGTCGCTGGTCTGTTCGAACTGACGCAGCGCCTGTTGCCGATGCTGATGAAGTCCGGAACACCTGACGATCCGGCGCGCGTCGTCAACGTTGGATCAGTAATGGGTGAGGTACCGATGGGCGACGGTGCATACAGCTATTCCGCATCCAAAGCTGCGGTGCTGCACTTGACCAAGATTCTGGCCAAGGAATTGTCGCCCTATCACGTCACTGTAAACGCGCTTGCCCCGGGACCATTTGTATCACGGATGACAGCCTTTGCGACGGCAGACGAGGGGACGCGCGAAAAGGTTGGCAAGACGGTACCGCTGGGCCGTGTTGGTCGCGACGAAGATATCGCCGGGTGTATGTTGTTCCTGTGCGGGCGTGGCGGCAGCTATGTGACTGGAGCCGTCATCCCGGTTTCTGGGGGCCTAAACGTGGTGACTGCCGGCAACCTCTTCGCCGAAGCACTATAAGGCCGGGGGCATAACTGTTGGAAATTAAAGAAACATCACAACTCAACCTGACGGCGCTGGATAGTTATCTCAGCGCAAATTTGGACGGTTACCTGGGGCCGCTGGAAGCGACGAAGTTCGCCATTGGACAATCCAATCCAACTTTCGAACTGCGCACACCGTCCAAGACTTACGTGCTGCGCCGTAAACCGCCAGGCGTTTTGCTGAAGTCAGCCCATGCTGTGGAACGCGAGTTCCGCGTTCAAAGCGCACTGGCCAAGAGCACGGTTCCGGTCCCTCGGATGATGCTGCTTTGCGAGGATGACGACGTCATCGGTTCGGCGTTTTATGTCATGGAGCGGTTACAGGGGCGTGTATTCCTTGAACCGACAATGGATGAGGCCGACAACGCGACCCGTACTGGTGTTTTTGACGAAATGAACCGCGTGCTGGCCGATTTGCATAAGGTCGATGTGGACGCGGTAGGCCTGTCCGACTATGGCCCGCCCGGCAATTACTTTGAGCGCCAAATTGCCCGATGGACCAAACAATATCGCGCATCCGAGACAACGACCGTCCCCGAGATGGATTCGCTTATCTCCGCGCTTGAGGGATCCATTCCGGACGATGACGGGCAGCGAACTTTGGTGCATGGTGATTACCGCATCGACAATCTGATGTTCGAACAGAACGGCTCGCGCTGCATTGGCGTTCTTGATTGGGAGTTGTCGACGATCGGGCACCCTTACGCAGATCTGGCAGCGGTCATCATGCAGTGGCAATTACCCCCTGGAAACGAGGGGCGCGGGTTGGCGGGTGTCGACCGCCAAGCTCTGGGAATACCGTCAGATCAAGAGTTTATCGGGCGATACTGCCAGCGTCGCGGATTACTTGGGATTGAAAATTTCGGGTTCTACCTGGCGTTCAATTTCTTCCGTATGGCCGGAATTCTGCAGGGTGTGTACAAGCGCGCCTTGGATGGCAACGCGTCTGATCCCAAACGCGCGCAGGTTTTTGGGGCCTATGTTCCGGTATTCGCAAAACATGGGCTTGCTGCGCTGGATTCGTAGTTCGGCCGTCAGCTCGGCGCTTTGGAAAGCTCTAGCTTCAGATTGCCCAGGCTGTTCTTGCCAAAAAACATCTCGGTGCCCACAAACATTGTAGGCACTCCGAATACGCCTCGTTTTACGGCGGCCTTGGATTGCTCTTTGAGCCGCTGCTTTATTTCGGCACCAGTCATGGCCTCGCGGATCTTGCGCGCGGGAAGTTTGTTTTCCTGCATGATATCCATCAGCACACCCAGTTCATCGACTTTTTGACCATGTACCCAGATCGCATCAAATATTGCGTTTATATATTTAGATTCCCAGGATTTACCGGAGGCGAACACAGCACCGCGCATGGCAAATTTGGTGTTCACCGGGAAATGTGGGCTCATATGAAAGCTCAATCCGCGTCTGCGGGCAAAGCGGTGAAGATCATGGGTCAGATAGGCTGTTTTCTGGCGGTTTTCCGAGAATGCCTCGAACGGGTTCTGATTATGCGTCGCCTTGAATATCGTCGGCAGTAACACGGGCACATAGCTTACCTGCATGCCATTTCGTTCCGCCAGTTTAGGCAAGACCTTATGGGCCAGAAAAGCGTTTGGGCTGCAAAAATCGAAAATGAAATCTATGGTCTGCGTCATTGTCTGAACTCCGATACGACGATCTGTGAAATGAACTCTGAACCACCGGACGAATCTGTAACGCGTCCAGTGTACAGGCGGGAAGGCTGGCGCGCACTGGCCGTTGGTCGCGATGTGAGAAATCAGGAATTCCTCTGTCAATTCAGTGTGTCACCGGTCAAGATCAACGAAACCGCCGAGGAGGTTCGAGAAACCCATGCGCAGCCAGACGACCCTTGATCCTGTCCGCCTGAACCGAATACGGGACTGGATGCAGCGCTATGTCGATGAGCGCAAATACGCGGGCAGTTCATTGCTATTGACCCACCACGGGTCCGAGGCGTTTTTTCACACCTGTGGCCTCAGAAATGTTGAGAAGGATCTGCCATTTCAGCGCGATACGATTGTGCGGATCTATTCGATGACGAAACCCGTCACCTCGGTCGCGGTGATGATGCTGGCCGAGCGCGGGTTGTTCCACCTCGACGCGCAACTCTCTGAATTCCTGCCTGAATTTGCTTCTATGAAAACTCTTGTACCCGAGGCGGAGAGGCTGGATCAAACCGAAGATGCACCATCCCCGACACTGCATCAGCTTCTGACTCATACAAGCGGATTCAGTTATCCGTTCAATCCCGGTATTCTCCCGGCAGCGATGGATGCACAGAAGCTGATTTTTAGCCCCAATCAAGGGCCTTTGAAGGACAGGATCGGCGCACTGGCACAACTGCCATTGGCGTTCCAGCCCGGAACCCGTTGGGAATATTCAGTTTCTACTGATGTGTTGGGCCGCATGGTCGAGGTTGTGTCCGGCAAAACCTTGGATCAGTTCTTCGCGCAAGAGATCTTTGAGCCGCTTGAGATGGCCGAGACCGGATTTTCTGTGCCCAAAGGGGGAGGGGATCGGTTCGCGTCTCTCTATACGCCGCTGGCCGGGGACGCGATGGCGCTGAATTCAGCCGAGACCGGCGACGACACCCTGCGATTGACAGACGAGGCAGGCGCATCCCCATTTGAAAAGGCGACGACCTTTTCGGGCGGTGGCGGTCTGGTTAGCACGATCGACGACTACGGCAAATTCACCGAGATGATGCGAAACCGGGGGCAGGGCAACGGCCACCGCTTGCTGGGTCCAAAGACAGTCGACTTCATGCTGCAAAACCACTTGCCGGGCGATATCGCCTCGATGGGCCCGCAAAGCTTTGCCGAGCAACCGATGGAAGGCATGGGATTTGGTCTGGCCGGGTCTGTCATCATCAACCCTGGCAGAACCCGAACACCTGGGTCATTAGGTGATTTTAGTTGGGGCGGTATGGCTTCGACATTCTTCTGGATTGACCGCAGCAACGATCTGTCGGCCGTATTCTTCACCCAATTGTCGCCGTCCAGTTCTTACCCGTCCCGATCCGAGCTAAAGGCGCTGGTAATGGGCGCGTTGGTTGATTGACCCGGGTGGCGCTGATACGCCTTTTTCATAGCCAATCGGAGAGTCGCCAATGACCGAAGCAGAACGTGTCCTTCTTGACCTTTTGAATCTCGAGAGGCTCGAAGTTGACCTGTTCCGAGGCACCGGGTCAGGCGGCGAGACTCCGACGCGAATTTTTGGCGGGCAGGTGGTGTCGCAGGCTCTGGCGGCGGCGTACCGTACTGTGGATGATAGGCTGTGCCATTCGCTGCATGCGTATTTTATTCGCCCGGGTGATCCATCTATTCCTGTTATTTATCAAGTTGATAGAGCCCGGGATGGAGGTTCATTTACCACACGGCGCGTTGTCGCGATACAACATGGCAAACAGATCTTGAACGTATCGGCCTCGTTCCACATTCAAGATGAAGGCTGGGATCATCACCATGAGATGCCCCAGATGGAGGACCCGGAAAGTTATCCGTCGCGCACTGAACTGCGCAAGAAGTACGTGGATTTGGTACCCAAACACATGCGTGGAGAGCTGACACGCGAACGGCCGATCGAGGTCCGTGAGGCCAGCCATCTTGATCCGTTCCACCCTGAAAAATCGGACGATCGAAATCAGGTCTGGTTCCGCATGCCCGGCGCAGCGGGGGCGGATTCTGCCACTCAGCAATTGCTGCTGACTTACGCGTCTGACATGTATCTGATGGGATCAGGTATGCGACCGCATGGCCTCAGCTGGTTTACGGGTCAGGTCAATGGGGCCAGCCTGGATCACGCCATGTGGTTCCACGCGCCGATCCATTTTGAAAACTGGCATCTGTATTCGATGGATTCGCCCTGGAGCGGGAGAGGGCGCAATTTCAACCGAGGGTCGATTTATGCACAAGACGGCACTTTGGTTGCTTCGGTCACGCAGGAAGGCCTGATGCGAAAAGCCCAGAAGAAACGTTAATCATCGTCCGTAAACTTTTGATTTAACTTGTTCATGCCCCTAAGCCAGCTGTCGTAATCGCTGGATTTGTGCCGAATGTAGTCCAACACTTTCGAATGCGGTAGCACCAGAAACTGTTCCGACTCAATGGCTTCGACACAGGCCTGGGCCACGTCTTCAGGCTCTAGCATACCGTCGATTGACGCTACCGAATCCTCAAAGCCGCGTGTCATTTCGGACCGAACCGCTTGCGGACATAGAACGGAAACGCGCAAGCCTTTATGGCTGTATGTCAGCGACAGCCATTCGGCAAAGCCCACGGCGGCGTGTTTGGAAACGCCGTATGGTGCAGCGCCAGGCTGGTTCAAAAGTCCTGCAGCCGAGGCCGTTGTCATGATGTAGCCGCCGCCGCGCGCAATCATACGCGGAACCAGATGACGTGCGGTCCAGACATGCGACATGACGTTGATCTTCCAGATCCGCTCCCAGTCTTCGTCCGGAACGTCCAGGCCACCAAGGGTCAGGATACCAGCATTTGCACAGAACAGATCAATCGGGCCAATCTCATCTTCGACGTGATCAATCAACGCTTTGATACTGGCTTCGTCTGAAACATCGCATGTTACCGCGTGTCCATTGATTTCCGTGGCCACAGAACACGCAGCTTCGGTGTCTATGTCTGCGCATACGACCGTTGCACCTTCGCGCGCGAACCGGGTTGCCAGACCTTTTCCGATACCGTTGGCTGCACCGGTGACCACCACAGTCTTGCCATTCAAGTTCATCAGGGGCTCCGAATTGGACGTTTTGAAAGGCATCGTAAGGCATTGGCAATTTTGGGAAAACCGGAAATTGCCAATGCTGCATTTTAACCATAATACTGATTATGCGGTATTCAGAATATCCTAGTAGAAGGCCTGAAGTCCGGTCTGTGCCCGCCCCAAAATCAACGCATGAACGTCGTGCGTGCCCTCATAGGTGTTCACAGTTTCCAGATTGACCATGTGGCGGATAACCTGGAATTCCAGTGAGATGCCATTGCCACCGTGCATGTCGCGGGCCATCCGTGCGATGTCCAACGCTTTGCCGCAGTTGTTTCGCTTAACGATCGAGATCATTTCGGGCGCTGCTTCGGCCTGATCCATCAAACGGCCAACGCGCAGGCTAGCTTGCAGGCCCAGGGCGATCTCGGTTTGCATATCAGCCAGTTTGCGTTGGAACAGTTGCGTCTGCGCCAGCGGCTTATTGAACTGTTTGCGGTCCAGACCATATTGACGAGCACCGTGCCAGCAGTTTTCAGCGGCGCCCATGACGCCCCAGCTGATCCCATAACGGGCGCGGTTCAGACAGCCGAATGGTCCTTTCAAACCCTGAACATTTGGCAGCAAGGCGCCCTCGTCCACTTCGACGCCGTCCAGAACGATCTCACCAGTGATCGAAGCCCGCAGGCTCATTTTGTTCTGAATTTTAGGCGCGCTCAAACCTTTGAGGCCCTTGTCCAAAACAAAGCCACGGATCTTGCCGTCATGCGCGTCGGACTTGGCCCACACTACAAAGACGTCTGCGATAGGTGAATTCGAGATCCACATCTTGCTGCCGGTCAGCCGATAACCACCGTCGATCTTTTCCGCACGGGTTTTCATGCCCGCCGGGTCAGAACCCGCATCAGGCTCTGTCAGGCCAAAGCAACCGATCCATTCGCCACTGGCCAGTTTTGGAAGGTACTTCCGGCGCTGTTCTTCGCTGCCATATGCATAGATCGGGTACATCACCAATGAGCTTTGCACCGACATCATCGAGCGATAGCCGGAATCGACACGCTCAACCTCGCGCGCGACCAGGCCGTAAGACACATAACCGCCACCAAGACCGCCGTATTCTTCTGGAATCGTGGTGCCCAAAAGGCCCATTTCACCCATTTCGTGGAAGATCTCCGGGTCCGTTACCTCGTTCTGGAAGGCTTCCAGAACCCGTGGTTGCAGCTTTTCCTGACAATATGCCTGCGCACTCGCGGCGATCATGCGCTCATCTTCTGTTAGCTGATCCGCCAGACGAAATGGATCGTCCCACGAGAACGCCCCCATGTCAGGTGCATCTTTGGCGCGCAAAGTCGGTTTGGTGTTCGGGGCGTTCATTTTGGTTCTCCGCTTAGTCGGCTTTGTCGCAAAATACCCTGCCGTAACCGCAAATAACAGCTACAGTTTCGCATCGAACCATGAGTAAACCGCATAGAACAGGGCAGTGCGCCCTGCCCTGTGCTTTTACCCCAAGGCGTACCCTGCGCCGCGGACCGTACGCACGGGATCTTCACCGCCATGCTGTGTCAGCGCCTTGCGCAAGCGGCCGATGTGAACGTCAACTGTTCTGGTATCGACATAGATATCGCGCCCCCAGACCCGGTCGAGCAGCTGTTCGCGGCTCCAGACACGACCCGGTTTTTCCATGAACGTGCTCAGAAGACGAAATTCGGTCGGGCCCAGTTTCAGCGGCTTGCTGTTGCGGCTAACCTTATGTGTCTCGGAATCCAGAATGATATCAGCAAATTCAAGCTTGATACCGACCGTTGCCGGGCGAACCCGGCGCAACTGTGTGCGAACGCGCGCCATAAGCTCGACAACCGAATACGGCTTGACCACATAGTCATCCGCCCCGGTTTCCAGACCACGCACCTTGTCGACCTCTTCCGACCGGGCTGAAAGCATGATGATGGGGATCGATCGTGTATCCGGGCGCGTTTTAAGGCGCCGGCACACTTCGATCCCGCTGAGGTTGGGCATCATCCAGTCCAAAACGATGATGTCCGGATTGTCTTCATCAACCAATAGCAACGCCTCGTCACCATTGGCCGCCTTGGATACACGAAACCCTTCTGCTTCGAGGTTGTAAGCCAGCACTTCACGCTGGGCCAGTTCATCCTCAACAACCAGTACCGTAGGCTGATCAGCGGACATAATCGTTGCCTCCTAGGCGGTTTGCGAGGTGGTATCGGCTTTGGGGCGTGCTTCCGACGGCCGTTCCCCAGTCACCAGATAAACCACCTGTTCAGCGATGGCTGTGACGTGATCGCCCATCCGTTCGATGTTCTTTGCGATGAAATGCAGGTGCATGCACGACGAGATGTTGCGGGGATCTTCAGCCATGAAGGTCAGAAACTCGCGGAACAGGCCGTTATACATCTGGTCTACTTCTTCATCCCGCTGGATCACGTCAGCGGCCAATTCGGCGTCACGTTGAATATAAGCGTCCAACGCGTCGCGCAGCATCCGCTCAACCTCGCGCGCCATACGGCGCAGGGCTGCGGCACTGCCGTTGATCTCGCCGGCGTCGACAAGAACCGTGGTGCGTTTGGCAATGTTTTTGGAATAGTCGCCGATACGTTCCAGGTTGGCCGAGACCTTCAGAACCGACAGAACCAGACGCAGGTCGCTCGCTGTAGGTGCCCGCAGCGCAATCACCCGCGCGGTTTCTTCGTTGATCAGATCCTCAAGCGCATCAATGGCTTTGTCGCCCTGACGCACCTCTTGGGCCAATTCGACATCCCGGGTTTCAAGCGAGCGCGCGGCGTTCATGATCGCGGCCTCGACCAGACCGCCCATCTTCATGATATGGGCCTGAACCGCTTCAAGGTCGCGGTCGAATGCAGATGCAATATGTTGTTCGGTCATGTTCAAATACCTGTCCTCAGCCGATACGGCCGGTGATGTAGCTTTCCGTGCGGGGGTCTTCCGGGTTGGTAAAGATCTGGCCGGTCTCGCCGAATTCAACCAGATTACCCAAATGGAAGAACGCCGTTTTCTGGCTGACCCGCGCAGCCTGTTGCATCGAGTGTGTCACGATCACCACCGAATAGCGCGAACGCAACTCGTCGATCAGTTCCTCGACTTGCGCAGTGGCAATCGGGTCCAACGCCGAGCATGGCTCATCCATCAGCAAAACCTCTGGTTCCGTCGCCACGGCACGGGCAATGCACAGGCGCTGCTGCTGACCACCGGACAGGCCTGTACCGGGGGCGTCCAAGCGGTCCTTGACCTCATCCCATATCGCAGCACGACGCAGAGATTTCTCAACAATATCATCGAGTTCTGATTTGTTCTTGGCAAGACCATGGATGCGCGGACCATAGGCCACGTTGTCATAGATCGATTTGGGGAACGGGTTGGGTTTTTGAAACACCATTCCGACCTTGGCACGCAGTTGCACCGGGTCGACACGCTTGTCGTAAATGTCTTCGCCGTCCAGCAGGATATCGCCTTCGACCCGGCAGATGTCGATGGTGTCGTTCATCCGGTTGAGGCAGCGCAGAAAAGTGGACTTGCCGCAGCCCGATGGGCCGATAAAGGCCGTCACGGTCTTGTCCTCGATCTGGACATCCACGTCTTTTATGGCGTGCGTGTCGCCGTAAAAAACTTGAACATTGTTGGCGGCAATCTTGATGGCTTTGGAGTCCACGGTTCTCTCCACTCGTGTCATATCATTCATAATAGCCCCCATTTACCAGCGGCGTTCAAAGCGGCGGCGCAGAAGTACCGCAATGGTGTTCATTGTAACGAGGAAGATCAACAGGATGATGATGCCCCCCCATGCGCGTTCGTAAAAGGCCGGGTCGGCGCGTTTGGACCATTCATAGATCTGCGCCGGCATAGCCGAGTTGGGCGACAGGAAACCCGCAACAATTCCGTCGGGCGGGTTCGAGGCGATAAAGCCCACCATCCCGATCAGCAGCAGCGGCGCGGTTTCCCCCAGCGCCTGCGCCAGACCAATGATGGTGCCGGTCAAAATACCGGGCGCGGCCAACGGCAGAACATGATGAAACACCGCCTGCATTTTCGAGGCCCCTACCCCAAGCGCCGCATCTCGGATCGATGGCGGTACAGCTTTCAGCGACGCGCGGGTCGAGATGATGATCGTCGGCAGCGTCATCAGTGTCAGCACCAGACCACCCACCAGCGGGGCTGACGTCGGGAGGTGCATGTAGTTGATGAACACAGCCAGACCCAGAATACCGAACACGATCGACGGCACAGCGGCCAGATTCGAGATGTTGACTTCGATGATATCGGTCAACCGGTTCTGTGGCGCGAACTCTTCAAGATAAATCGAAGCCGCCACACCGATGGGCAAGGCCAGCGCTAGAACCACCAACATCATGAACAATGAACCCAGCATGGAGACACCGATCCCAGCCGCTTCAGGCCGTTGGTCAGAGGCATCTGCACCGAGAATGAAATCGGGGTTAAACGCCTTGTACAGCACGCCCGCATCGCGCAGCTGATCCACGAAATCCAACTGTTCGACCGAGATGCTTTTGTCGTTGGCAATCGACTCGCGGGTCACGCGGCCTTTCATGTATCCATCGACACGGCTGTTGACCAAAAAGCGGAAGCTGACGGTATTGCCGATCTCATCTGGGTTGGCGATCACATAGTTCCGCAACTCAGCCTGCGCTGCCTTAGACAGGATCTTGCCCATTGCCTTGGATTTCAGGTCTGTCTGGATGCCCAGCTTTTCGACTTCGCTTTCCAGCGCAGACGCGATCAGAGGGGCATAGCCAAAGGTCGAAACCTTTTTGATATCCTCGATATTCCGGTTGCCCTTCTTGTCCAGCTTGTCGGCCTTCAGCTCGACATTCAGTTCAAGAAAGCTTTGCTGAAAGGCACCGGTTCCGGCTGTGACGATATTGGTCACCAGCACAATCAGCATCAACAAGCCGATTCCGATGGCGGCGATGCCGTACATTTTGAACCGGCTTTCGGCCGCATTGCGCCGCTTGGTGCGCGCGTCCTTTTCGAACAGCGAGCCGCCCTTGGGCTTCGTGGTCGGAGCAGCGTCAGGCGTTTGGGAAATATCGGTCATTCGTACTGCTCCCGGTATTTGCGCACGATGTAGAGGGCGAAGATGTTCAGCCCCAGTGTGATGATGAACAGGGTCAGACCCAGCGCAAAAGCCACCAGCGTTTCGGGACTGGCAAAGTCGGTATCGCCGGTCAGCTGGCTGACAATCCGCGTGGTGATGGTGGTCATCGCATCGAACGGGTTGCCCGAGAATTTGGCGATCGCTCCGGCGGCCATCACAACAATCATCGTTTCACCAATGGCGCGGCTTGCGGCCAGAAGGATCGCGCCGACAATACCGGGCAGCGCGGCCGGTAAGATCACGTTGCGCACGGTTTCCGAATGCGTCGCACCCAGACCCAGCGAGCCGTCGCGCATGGTTTGTGGCACCGCGTTGATAATGTCGTCCGACAGTGACGAGACAAACGGGATCAGCATGATCCCCATAACCAACCCGGCAGTCAGAACCGCATTTGAGCTGGCCATCCAACCCACACCCAGCATGCCACCGTCGCCGAACATCGACACCAACGCCGGACCCACGGTCAGCAGAGCAAACAGACCGTAAACGATGGTCGGAATACCGGCGAGGATTTCCAGCAGTGGCTTGGCGATGGACCGCGTCACACCAGAGGCATACTCGGACAGATAGATCGCGGCAAACAGCCCAATCGGGACCGCCACAAGCAGCGCGATCACCGAAATGTACAGTGTGCCCCACAACAGCGGCAGGATCGACAGCTCACTGCCGCCGCGGAAGTTCGGTGCCCATGTGCTGCCGAAGAAGAAGTCCTTCCACGAATGCAGTTGGAAGAAGTTCATCGTTTCAAACAGCATCGAAAGAACAATGCCGATGGTTGTCAGGATCGCAATTGACGCGGCCAGTAAAAGCAGGGCAAGAACCCCCTGCTCTACCACGTTACGGGCCCTAAACTCCTTGTGCGTACGCACATAAGCAAAGGCGGCCCCAAGCAGTGCCAAGGCCAAAACCACGACCTGCATCGCAACTGTCCCTGTGGACGTCATGCTGCGGAACTTTTGTGCCGCGACCAAAATCGGCTGTGTGATGTCCTGTGTCAGAACCTGGCCTGCGTCTTTCAGCGTTTTTGTCAGCGCTTCAATATCCGCATTGCCGTTCTGGGCTTGAGTTTCGGTCATCGCGCCGCTGGCGACAGCGCCGTCCAGGCCGTATGCGACGCGGCGCACTTCACTCATGATCAGGCCACGCTCCGACCCTTCGGGCACTGCCTGATCAGGAATGAGGCTGGATACCGTGCTGTTTACGATCATCGGCTGGGCAAGAAGCCAGACGATCAGCACCCCTACTGCGGGAACCAGAGCCGTCAACGCAACGTTGTAACCGTAGTAAGACGGTAAAGAATGCAAATCGCGGACGTTACCACCCGCACTTGCCAGAGCGCGGGACCGACCCGCAAAAAATCCGATCACTGCCAGCGCAAGCAGGATAAGCAACAGCCAGGATAACGCCATGAGAACTCCGTGGGGATGGCAGAGATGGAGTCAAAAAGAACCGGGGCGAGAAAAACCGCCCCGGTTCCGTTCGTATGTGTGATTAGGAACCGCCGCCCAGAACGGTTTCGTTGGCAACAGCTTCCTGTACCTTGACCAG
Source organism: Ruegeria sp. Alg231-54 (assembly GCF_900143525.1). GTDB lineage: Bacteria > Pseudomonadota > Alphaproteobacteria > Rhodobacterales > Rhodobacteraceae > Ruegeria. Next base: position 342,459 of record NZ_FREZ01000001.1, read on the forward strand.
CTCAGGGTCGGATACCAGGCCGTATTCTGCCAGCGGGCCGTCGGGACCTGCGATCTCGTCAGCGACGAAGAACTCAGCATATTCTTTCAGGCCGGGGATCACGCCGATATGTGCTTTCTTCACGTAGAAGAACAGCGGGCGCGAAACCGGGTATTCGCCAGTTGCGATCGACTCGGTCGAAGGAACAACGTCGGACATGGTTGCGACTTGCAGCTTGTCGGTGTTGTTCTCGTAGAACGCCAGACCAAAGACGCCGATGCCGTCTTTGTTGCTGTCGATACGGGCCAGAGTTTCGGTGTAGTCACCGTCGATGTCGACCGAAACGCCGTCGGTGCGGATGGCGATGCACTGCTTTTCAGCTGCTTTCTTGTCGTCGCCGGCGGCTGCCTTGAACACTTCGAAATCGCCGAGGTGCTCACAACCTGCCAGGATCACCTTGTCTTCAAACACTTCACGTGTGCCGTGCTTGGTGCCCGGAATGAAGGTTGCGATCGGTTGCGCCGGGAAATCCGGGTTCACGTCGGCCCAGGTTTTGTTCGGGTTGTCGACAACTTCACCGTCTACAACGATTTTCGCGGCCAGCGCTTTGTACCAGTCTTCCGGCGTGAACTCGAACGAGTTGCCGTTGATGTCGGATGCGAAAACGATGCCGTCATAACCGATCTGAACTTCGATGATGTCGGTAACGCCGTTTTCGGCACAGGCTTTGATTTCTTTTTCACGGATCGCGCGCGAGGCGTTTGCAACGTCGATGGTGTTTTCGCCAACACCTTCACAGAAACGCTTCAGGCCCGCCGAGGAACCACCCGATTCAACAACTGGCGTCGGGAAGTCAAAGTTTTCACCGAAGGCTTCAGCCACGATCGAGGCATAAGGCAGAACGGTCGACGACCCTGCAACCTGAACCTGATCACGAGCGGCGGCCGTGGTGGCCGATACAGCAGCGATGGTGAGAGCCGAAGCCGACAGTTTAACAAAGGACATTACAGTCTCCTTGAGAAAGGTAAATTCTGATCACCCCCATGATGATCTTGGGGCGAACCCCTAAGAGGCGTCGGTAAGCCTTTTGTGACAAGTTCGTAACGGTTTTATGACACGTAACGATTTTCTTACGTTTTCTTAACTTGACCCCGCGGAACACCGTTCGCGTTCGAAATGGACCCGTGCTGGAAGTCCGAGATCAGCGTGGCAAAATCACTGTAAATACAGAACCTTTGCCCAGGGTGCTTTCGACACGTAACCGGCCCCTATGGCGGTTGACGATGTGCTTTACAATCGCAAGGCCCAACCCTGTACCGCCCAATTCGCGGGACCTGTGACTGTCGGCGCGATAGAATCGCTCGGTCAGGCGCGGCAGATGTACGGCATCAATGCCTGGGCCTTTGTCTGCGATCTGTACCCGAACCGCAGGACCGCGCATGGCGGTGTCGCGCTCCGAGGCCTGAATGCGCACATCAACACTACCGCCGCTCCCACCATATTTGATGGCGTTCTCAACGAGGTTCGTGAACACTTGGCGCAGTTGGTCGCTGTCTCCGATCACCGAGATTGGTCCCGAAGACGTATCCAGTGTCAGGTCCACATTTGCAGCCTCGGCCAGGGGACGAAGCGTTGTAAGCGTTGATTGCAACAGGCCTGTCAGATCAAGCTGCTCTTTAGGGCGAACTCGCTCTTCGCTCTCGACCCGGTTCAGGGATAGCAGATCGCCGACCAGCCGGTTCATCCGATTGGCTTCGTCGGTCATGATCTGCAGAAACCGTTCACGGGCGGCTGCATCGTCTCGCGCTGGACCGCGCAATGTTTCTATAAAGCCCATCAGAGCGGTCAGAGGCGTACGCAGTTCGTGGCTGACATTCGCCACGAAGTCGCGTCTCATTTGTCCGGCCTGTTCCAGATGCGTGACATCCTGGAAAACAACCATCACGGCACCGCCCTCCACCGCGCCCACACCGTTCATGTAACGGCATTGCACTTCGAAAGTGGTGTCTTGGGCACCATCATTGGACAAATGGCGCGTTTTGGTCGAGCCCTTGTTACGCAGGCTCTGCTCTATCGCGTCGATAACTTGTGGCTGCCGAAGGATCGTCGCGAAATGACGGCCTTCGATGTTCTGACCCAGCATGGTTTTGGCTTCGGTGTTGGCCGCTATGATGCGCTCGGTTTGATCAACCATAAGCGTGGGCATCGGAATGGCCGACACAATTTCAGCAAGCAGGTCGTTTGGCATTTCCGTCACTCTTGATGCGTTTGGAATCAACCTAGGACACAGGTTTCAAAGTTTTGCGAAACGCGCGCATATTCTGCTGATAATGCAGCGCACTGAAGGTGATTTTTTGCGCCGCAGCCTCATCCAGTTCCCGCACAACTTTGCCCGGCGACCCCATGACCAGAGAGTTATCGGGTATCTCTTTGCCCTCCGTAATCAGGGCGCCGGCACCGATCAGGCAGTTTTTCCCGATCCTCGCCCCATTCAGGACAATCGCGCCCATTCCGATCAGCGTATTTTCCCCGATCGTGCAGCCATGCAGCATGACCTTGTGTCCGATGGTGCAGTTCTTACCGATGGTCAGCGGATACCCGGCGTCGATATGCATGACGCAGTTTTCCTGGACATTGCTGCCCTCGCCCACGCGGATCTCTTCGTGGTCGGCGCGGATCGTGCAACCGAACCAGACCGAGGCACCCTGTTCCAGAACGACTTTCCCAATCAGGTTTGCGTCCGGCGCAACCCAGGTGTCTTCATGGATTTGCGGCACGTGGTCACCCAAAGCGTAAATGGTCATGCCAAGCCCTCAAATTCGTTTTGCAGCGTGCGGACATGGTTCTGTAGGCTGGGCTGCTGGATGCGGCGCATGCGTTCGGCACTGACGATGGTTTTCAGCTTCTCTTCAGTGGCATCCAGATCGTCATTGATCAGAACATAGTCATAATAGCCCCAGTGGCTGATCTCATCCCAACTTTTCAGCATACGTTTGGCGATCACGTCTTCACTGTCCTGACCTCGGCTTTCCAGCCTGCGGCGCAGCTCGGGGATCGACGGCGGCAGGATAAAGATCGACAAAGCGTGTTTGCCCAGGTCCGAATTGCGGATTTGCACCTCGCCCTGCCAGTCCACGTCAAACAGAACGTCTTTGCCACTGTTAATGGACTCGCGTACCGGACCCGCAGGTGAGCCGTAGAAATTGCCGAACACGTGCGCATGTTCCAGCATTTGTCCCTCGGACACCTGCTGCCGGAACGCATCTTCACTAAGGAAGTAATACTCGCGCCCGTCTTCCTCACCTGGGCGTGGTGCGCGGGTGGTGGCCGAGACCGAAAACTCCAGCTCAGAATCCCACTGCATCAGCCGTTTCGCAAGGGTCGATTTACCGGCGCCCGAAGGCGAGGACAGAATGATTAATAGGCCGCGTCGATCCGCCATTTGGGCGCTCCTGTGGTTATTCTACGTTCTGCACTTGCTCGCGCATCTGATCTATTACGGCCTTCAACTCAAGGCCTACCGCTGTCAATTCCGCGCTTTGCGCCTTTGAGCACAAGGTATTGGCCTCGCGGTTGAACTCCTGCATCAGGAAATCCAGCTTGCGCCCGACCGCCGCGTCCTGCGCCAGCAGATCGCGGGCTGCCACGACATGCGCTTTCAGGCGATCAATCTCTTCGGTGATGTCCGCCTTGACGGCAATCAACGCCAGTTCCTGAGCAACGCGGTCCGGATCAGCCCCCTGCGCGTTGTCCATTACCCGCGCCAGATTATCCCGCAGCGCCTCGGCCATCTTGTCCTTGCGCTGCTCTGCCCGCTCTGCCGCCTGGACCGTCAATGAAGCAACCTGGCCTAGTTGATCATCCAGAACAGTTGCCAGCGCCCGCCCCTCGGACTGGCGCATTTCTATGAATTCACTCAAAAGGTCACTGAACTCTGTCGTCAATTGGCCAACCAACGGGCCGGGGTCATCCCCATCACTGCCCGCATCCAACATACCCTTGATCGAGATCAGATCAGCGGCCGTCGAGGGCCCAAGGGTTACGTCCCGCGCAATGGCCATTTCCTGCGTTCGCACCACAGCCTCAAGAACGGCAACCATCGCAGCTTCGTTCAGGACCAGGTCTGCCTGCGTCTCATCTCGGCTGAGGCGCAAGGACAATGTCACATTGCCCCGGCTGAGTTTTTTTGACAGGGCGGCACGCAACGCAGCCTCAAGCCCGGTCAACCAATCAGGAACACGCAGGCGCATGTCCAGCCCCTTGCCGTTCACGCTGCGCAACTCCCACGTCCAGCTATGCGGCCCAAACGCCCCTTTGCCCGAGGCGAAACCCGTCATGGATTTTATCATGCCTGCCCTTTCCATAACTGCCCGTTTTCAGTTTGCTGGGCGCACCTAATGCGAACTGCGCGCACAGGGCAAGAGTTTGCTGACTCTGCCTTTGCCCGCCAGTTGTTAACCATTCGTTAAAGATTTGCTCCAAAATTGAATCAACCTGCGTCAGTCTTACACCTGGGAACACTGGTCTCGTATAGAGGTCCCCAGTATTTCGCATTTTAGGAAAATGACGGTCGATAGGCGCCAGGGTGATAATGATGAAAACCTTTTTCGGGAACGGTTTCGGGTCAAGTTTTGGAAAGATCGTCGCTATGGATCGTTTTGACAGCGGGCGCAGCCTTTCGCCCATCCGGCAGGCCGAGGCGTATTGGACGGCACTTTTGACAGGTGACGGGGTCCCCATGCGGTCGCACATCGACCCGCGCGGGCTTGAGAACATTTTGGAATACACTTTCGTTCTGGAACGCATCGCCCCCGGGCTTACCCGGTTCCGTCTGGCCGGGAGGCATCTGAACCAACTGGCCGGGATGGAAGTGCGCGGCATGCCGCTGACCTCTTTCTTTGAGCCCGGCGCGCGAGACCAGATCAAAACCGTGTCGGAGCAGGTATTTGCACAGCCAGCTATTGCCAATCTGACCCTGGGTTCATCGGGCCGGTTGGGGCGTGTTCAATTACATGCCCGCATGCTTCTATTGCCGCTGAAAAGTGATCTGGGTGATGTCAGCCGCATTCTGGGCGTAATGGTCAGCGACGGCGTAATCGGTGCAACACCCCGACGGTTCACAATCTCTGAAACCAGCTTGCGCCCGGTGTCGGATGTGCAGGTTCCTCAACAACCGTCGGAAACGGTTGAGGCGGGCTTCGCTGAAGATCAGCAAAGGTTTGATCGTCCCGGCGCCCATCTGAGGCTGGTTGTGTCGCGCGACGACTAAGTCGCAAACAAAAAAAGGCGGGCCCTTGCAGCCCGCCTTTTCCGTTGATTTTCAATAACCTTAACCGGCTGCGCGGTTCTTGCGGTCGCGGCGCAGGTTGGTCAGTTCTTCTGCGACCAGGAATGCCAGTTCCAAGGACTGCGATGCGTTCAGGCGTGGATCGCACGCTGTGTGGTAACGATCTGACAGGTCCTCTTCGGTCACCGCGCGCACGCCACCAGTGCATTCGGTGACGTCCAGACCGGTCATCTCGAAATGCACACCGCCGGGAACCGTGCCTTCGGCCTGATGAACGCCAAAGAAGTCGCGTACCTCACGCAGGACCGAGTCGAACGGACGGGTTTTGTACCCGGTTGCCGACTTGATGGTATTGCCATGCATCGGGTCGCAAACCCAGGTCACCTTGGCGCCCTCTTCCTTAACCGCCTTGACCAGACGCGGCAGGTGTTCGCCTGCCTTGCCTGCGCCAAACCGTGCGATCAGGGTCAGGCGACCCTCTTCGTTTTCCGGGTTCAGCTTGGCCATCAGAACTTTGAGATCCTCGGCTGTCGTGGTCGGGCCGCACTTCAGACCAATCGGGTTCAGTACGCCGCTGCAGAATTCGACATGCGCACCGTCCGGCTGACGCGTACGGTCGCCGATCCAGATCATGTGACCGGATCCTGCCAACCAGTTGCCAGACGTCGAATCGAGACGGGTCAGCGCCTCTTCGTATTCCAGCAGCAGGCCTTCGTGGCTGGTGTAAAACTCCACGGTTGAGAACTCATGCGTAGTGTCCGCTGTGATTCCGGCGGCATCCATGAAGTCGATCGTGTCTTGAATACGGTCGGCGATTTCCGAGTATTTCTGAACATCCTGTTCATCCGTGAAGCCCAACGTCCACGAATGCACCATGCTCATATCGGCAAATCCGCCGGTCGAGAAGGCGCGCAGTAGGTTCAAGGTTGCGGCAGCCTGCGTGTAGGCCTGCAGCATCTTGCTGGGATTCGGGATGCGGGCTTCGGGGGTGAATGCCAGTTCGTTGATGATGTCACCGCGGTAGCTGGGCAGCTCAACACCGTCCAGAACTTCGGTCGGCGCACTGCGCGGCTTGGCAAACTGGCCCGCCATGCGGCCCACTTTGACCACGGGCACCTTGGCACCATAGGTCAGTACCATCGCCATCTGCAGCATCACCTTAAAGGTGTCACGAATTGCATCCGCGCTGAATTGTTCAAAGCTTTCAGCACAATCCCCGCCCTGCAACAGGAAAGCCTCGCCGCGACCGGCCGCACCCAGATGTTGCTTGAGACGCCGTGCTTCGCCAGCAAAGACCAGCGGGGGATACTGAGAAAGCTGAGCCTCGACTTTGGCCAACGCGGCCGCATCGATATAGTCTGGCATCTGAACCCGGGGCTTGTTGCGCCAGTTCGTTTTTTGCCATTCGGTCATAGCTTTGATCTCCGCTGAAGTAGTCAGGTCGTCTCTATACAAAATGCATTGAAGAGTGACCATATACGATTTGCGCCTCTTGACGGGGGAAACAAGCTTTGATCATGGTGGCTGGCAACAACGACGCCGGACGCGACGTAACAACGCGCCGAATCAAGGACACCAAGCCATGCAAGAGCAACGCCAAGTTGTCACAGTGGAAGGCGCTGAGGCCAATCCTCGGCATTTCGTATTTGTCCTTTTGGACAAGTTTTCCTTGCTGTCTTTTGCCTCGGCGCTGGACAGCCTGCGGATTGCCAACCGCATGGCAGACAAAGAACTCTACACGTGGACCCTAGCTGGTGAAGGTGGTGATACGGTCAGCTGTTCTGCTGGAACTACTTTTAACGTTGAAACCGACTTGGTCGAACTGCAACGCGATGACTTGGTCTTGATCTGCGGCGGCGTCGACGTGCAACTGGCGACAACAAAGAAAGTGCTGAACTGGGTCCGCCGTGAAGCGCGGCGCGGTTTGCGCATCGGCGGTCTGTGTACAGCAGCTTTTACGTTGGCCAAGGCCGGATTGCTGGACGGAAAACGTGCAACGATCCACTGGGAGAATTCGGACAGTTTTATCGAAGAGTTCGACGAGGTCGAGCTTACCAAATCGGTTTTCCAGATCGACGGTAACCGGATGACTACTGCGGGCGGCACGTCCTCAATCGACCTGATGCTCAAGATCATTGCCGATGATTATGGTGAGGATCTGGCGAATGCCGTAGCGGATCAGATGATCTATTCTTCGATCCGCACCGATCAGGACACACAGCGCCTGTCGACCCCGACCCGGATTGGTGTACGCCACCCCAAGCTGAGCCAGGTCATCCTGATGATGGAAAAGAACATCGAAGAGCCGATCTCACCCTCGATTCTTGCCAAGGATGTCGGCATGTCCACGCGCCAACTGGAACGCCTGTTCCGTCGTTACCTCAGCCGCTCGCCCAAGCGATACTATATGGAGCTGCGCCTGCACAAAGCGCGCAACCTGCTGATGCAGACAGATATGAGCGTGATCAACGTGGCTCTGGCTTGCGGCTTTGCCTCGCCCAGCCATTTCTCAAAATGCTACCGTGCCCACTACAACACAACGCCTTACCGTGAGCGTGGTGCTCAAAGCGGGCGGCTTTCGGTCTGATCCGCGCCTATTTTTTGGGGGTCATGCGATAGATGGCTCCCTGTCCCACCGAAATGAACCAGATCGCCCCATCCGGGGCTTCGACGATGTCGCGAACGCGCTCGGTTTCCGGTCCCTTGATCTGTTCGACCTCGCGCAGCGGTGTTCCTTCAAGGCGCGAGATGTAGTCAAACTTGAGCGACCCGACAAAGATATCGCCCCGCCACTCTGGCCAAAGCTTGCCGGAATAGACCAGCAAACCGGACGGGGCGATGGACGGATCCCAATAGTGTTCAGGCTGTTCCATACCGGGTTTCGAAGTGCCCTCACCGATCTTCTGCCCCGAATAATGGACGCCATAGGATATCACCGGCCATCCGAAATTCAGCCCCCGTTGGATCAGGTTAACCTCATCCCCGCCCTGCGCACCATGCTCTGAAATCCACAAGTGTCCTTGCCTGTCCAACCCAGCGCCCTGCGGGTTGCGATGACCAAATGACCAAATCTCGGGTCGAAGACCGGCTTGCCCGACAAATGGATTGTCGGCGGGCACTGAACCATCCCGATTGATACGAATGACGGTCCCCAAGTGGTTTGACCTGTCCTGCGCTGACGGGCGGTCGCCGCGATCGCCTATTGTCACGAACAGCGTTCCGTCCTGCGCCTCGACCACGCGCGAACCGAAATGTCGGCTGGTCGAACCGCCCGGAACTGCTTCGAATATGACCCGAACGTTGTTCAAGCGGATCCCGTTTTCTGACAGACGTGCGACGGCAACCGCAGTCCCCGCACCGCCGCTTTGGGGTTTAGAAATGGTGAGGAACACCTCGCGGGTCTGTGCAAAATCCCGTGCCACGGTGATATCGAGCAACCCTCCCTGCCCGTTCGCAGCCACCTTGGGCACCCCGGCAATGCGTTTGACCTCACCTTGCGAGACAAACAAAAGATCGCCGTCCCGTTCGGTCACCAATGTGCCGCCCCCGGGCAATAACCCGATGGCCCAAGGTGCATCCAGCCCGGTAACCATCGCCGTGACCTGAACCGTCCCGGCAGAGGTTTGAAGGGTATCGGCGCTGATGGGGCCAGCAAAAACCGACAGGACCAGAATCGCGGCAGCCCTAAACAAGAGAATCTCCAACTCTGGCAAAACGTAACAAACTCATCAAAACAAATAGGTTTATTCCTAGTAAAAACACATTTGCGTTAGGACTTTTCTTTTCCAGACAGCTTGCCTAGGGTCTTGCCCAGAACGAATACGTTCCAATAAGGGAGTAACCATATGAAAAAGCTGCTTACTGCAACTGCAGCATCCGCTCTGCTGGCTGGTCCGGCACTGGCCGAAGACGTCACTTTGGGCGTTCTCTTCGGTTTTACCGGCCCGATTGAATCGCTTGCACCTGCAATGGGTTCCGGTGCTGAAATGGCGATGGCCGAAGTCACCGAATCCGGCAAACTGCTGGACGGGTCAAAGGTCACCGCGTCGCGCGCTGACACTGGCTGTATCGACAACGGTCTGGCGACATCAAACGGCGAACGCATGATCGCGGACGGCGTTGCCGGTATTGTCGGCGGCGACTGCTCGGGTGTGACCGGCGCGATCCTGCAAAACGTTGCAATCCCGAACGGTATGGTCATGATTTCGCCGTCGGCAACGTCGCCCGGTCTGTCGACCATGGAAGACAATGGTCTGTTCTTCCGTACCGCCCCGTCGGATGCACGTGAAGGCGAAGTGATGGCTGACATCCTGAAGGATCGCGGCATCAACTCGATCGCCCTGACCTACACCAACAACGACTACGGCAAGGGTCTGGCCGACGCGATCCAATCCTCGTTCGAGGCAGCCGGTGGTGAAGTGACCATCGTTGCCGCGCACGAAGACGGCAAGGCTGACTACTCGGCTGAAGTTGGTGCGCTGGCCTCGGCTGGTGGCGATATTCTGGTTGTCGCAGGCTATCTGGACCAGGGCGGTCTGGGCATCATTCAGTCCTCGCTGGACAGCGGTGCCTTTGACACATTCGGTTTGCCGGGCGGTATGATCGGTGACTCGCTGCCTTCCAACGTCGGTCCCGACCTGAACGGCTCGTTCGGTCAGATCGCCGGTTCGGGCGGTGAAGGTGCTGAAAAGTACTTTGCCATGGCCGAAGCCGCAGGCTTTGACGGTTCGTCGCCCTATTCGCCTGAATCCTATGACGCTGCCGCGCTATTCATGCTGGCCATGCAGGCGGCAGGTTCCACTAACCCGGCTGAATACGGCGCCAAGATCTTGGATGTCGCCAACGCCCCGGGTGAGAAGATCTATCCGGGTGAGTTGGCCAAAGGTCTGGAGCTTCTCGCCGCTGGTCAGGACATCGACTATGTCGGCGCGTCGGGTGTTGAGCTGATCGGCCCCGGTGAAAGCGCGGGTTCTTATCGCGAGATCGAAGTGACCGACGGCGAAAACAAGACCGTCAACTTCCGTTGATCCGGTCTTAAACGTCATAAAATCAAGCAGCCCGGGCCTTGTGTCCGGGCTGTTTCAATGAAAAAAGGCCGCACCTCACCTTTTGGGGTCGAGGAAGCAGAAACACCGACAAGGGTGGCTAGGGGAAAAGATGATCGTCGTCGAGGACGTGCACAAGCATTTCGGCGGGTTTCACGCGGTGGATGGGGCGTCGCTGGAAATCCAAAAAAGTTCGATCACAGGCCTGATCGGGCCGAACGGGGCGGGAAAGACCACCCTTTTCAACGTGATCGCGGGCGTTCTGCCTCCGACAAGCGGCAGAGTGTTCATGGACGGCGAAGAGATCACCGGCCTGCCTCCGCATGACTTGTTTCACAAGGGTCTGCTGCGCACCTTCCAGATCGCGCACGAGTTCTCTTCGATGTCCTGCCGCGAGAATCTTATGATGGTGCCCGGCACGCAATCAGGTGAATCGCTTTGGAACACCTGGTTTGGTCGCAAGCGCATTGCCGACGAAGAACGAGCCCTGAAGGCCAAGGCCGATGAGGTGCTTGAGTTTCTGACTATCGAACATCTGGCCGACCACAAGGCGGGTCAGGTCTCGGGCGGTCAGAAGAAGCTGCTGGAACTCGGCCGCACCATGATGGTCGACGCCAAGATCGTGTTTCTGGACGAGGTCGGCGCAGGCGTGAACCGCACCCTGTTGATGACCATCGCCGACACGATCCTGCGTCTAAACAAGGAACGCGGCTATACTTTCGTCGTCATCGAGCACGACATGGATTTTATCGGCAAGATCTGTGACCCGGTCATCTGTATGGCCGAGGGCAAGGTTCTGGCTGAGGGTACACTGGACGAGATCAAGGCGAATGAGCACGTGATCGAGGCTTATCTGGGCACCGGCCTAAAAAACAAAGACAAGCTGGAGGCCGGGGCATGAGCGACAATCCCTATCAGGATGACAAGGGCAACAAGGATGCCTCGATCACCAATACCCACGGGGTTGGCACCATGACGCCTGCGCATACGAAAAGCGGCGAAACGCATAAGGTAGAGGGCGGCCCTTTTCTGATCGGCGACACCATGATCGGCGGTTACGGCAAAGGGCCGGACATCCTGCACGATTGTACTATCGCCGTCGACAAGGGAGAGATTGCGGTCATCGTTGGCCCCAACGGCGCAGGCAAATCAACAGCGATGAAGGCTGTCTTTGGTATGCTGGATGTCCGTTCCGGCGCTGTGCGGCTGGATGGAGAGGATATCACCAACCTCACCCCGCAGGACCGCGTAATCCGCGGTATGGGTTTTGTGCCGCAAACCTCGAATATCTTCACGTCAATGACAGTCGAAGAAAACCTCGAGATGGGTGCCTTCATTCGCCGCGACGATATCAGCCAGACGATGGAGCAGGTTTATGACCTCTTCCCCATCCTGCGTGACAAACGGAACCAGCCGGCCGGAGAGCTGTCGGGCGGTCAGCGTCAGCAGGTCGCCGTCGGCCGCGCGCTGATGACCCAACCCAAGGTTCTGATGCTGGACGAACCAACTGCCGGTGTCTCGCCCATCGTGATGGACGAGCTATTTGATCGGATCATCGAAGTGTCCCGCACCGGCCTGCCGATCCTGATGGTCGAACAAAACGCCCGCCAAGCGCTGGAGATCGCGGACAAGGGGTATGTGCTGGTTCAGGGGCGAAATGCCTATACCGGTACGGGCAAGGAACTGTTGGCTGATCCGGAGGTTCGGAAGAGTTTCTTGGGTGGGTGAGTTGAAGGCCGTGTCGACGCTCGCGTTTACCGCAATTGGCAGTACAGCGCTTTCATCTCCCTGCGTCTTGCAAGAAACCTGCGCGTATGTGGAAGACTGCGAGGGCGCTGAACTCACGCTCGAACTTTTGGGTACTCCACCAGAGCTTGTTCAAAGCAATTTTGGTGACTTTTCTGTGGGTCAGATAGCAAGGGCAGGCGAAATCACTTCGAAAATCCGTTTATCAAATGGACAAGAGTGGACCGCCACCGCGAAAAACGACTTGCTGACCGCATCTCGGACACAGGACGACAAACACATAAACATGTATGTGACGAAAACCTCAGACACCGAAGTGGCAGTGACACTTCTTACCCCGCCAATGCGCTATGTCGATTATGCGCAAGCAGGCCAAGCAAGACGCGCATTCTCCGGAAAATGCGGACTGGAGTTTTAATGGAGTTCCTCAATGCCATTATGGCGCTCTCCAACGTCATCCTTGTTCCCGAAATTGTCTGAAATCAATACCCGAAGTTTCCCGAAATTCTCCTACCATCCCAAGATTTCCACGCCTCGGCTGCAATCCGGTCACATTGTGCGTTTAGCGCCGGGCTTTGTGAAGGAAACGGTTTCCCGGTCAACCAAAGTTAGCTCCGTGAAATCAAGCGAACCTTCTGAATGAAAAACTCTATTCAGGACCCATAAATGAAAAAATGGATGTGTGTGGCCGTCGCCACCTTGTGCGCAACTGCCGCAACGGCGGAAGAGCGCCACTTTGTCTGCGTCTCAGACCGCGACGGTAGCGAAGTGCGCCTCAACAGGGCACCAGAAGGAGACAAGGGCAACATCGAAACTGCGAACATTTCCGGCGATGCCATGGTGCTTAAAGGCGTTGGCAACATGACGTTTGTCTATATCGAAGGCGAAGATGTCATGACCTTTGTCGTCCACTATGACGACATGTCTTATGATCTTTCAGTCAAAGGCCCGCATGCCGGTACCGATCACGGGACATGTAAAGAAGTCTAAGTGTTCTCTCAGCGAGTCCCGAAACAATTCGGGGCAATTGAGGTTAATATCTCAATAAATATCAAGAGGATGTGAGCACATGCTCACTCCTCTTTTTTTTCGAATGATATTGTCTAGGTCAGATGAGGGCGTCACGGATCTCCGTTCGCTCTTCATTCTCAACCACCCGCATTCCAGCAGAAACCCCAATCTGGAAGGCGGAGCAAACCACCAAGGGACACCATGAAAAATCTGACTGCACTCACACTCGCCCTTCTCGCCCCCTCATTTGGTTTGGCTGCTGGTTCCGGCCCGCTAGACGGCGCTGGTTTTGTCGTGACCTGCGTCTCCGGCACCGATGGTGGCAGCGTTACGCTGGCCCGTTCTGGTGCCACCGACACTGGCTTCATCGTAACGGACACAATTCGAGGTGAGGCCAAAATTCTATCGGGTGTTAACTCGCTGACGTTTCTCCACATCATGGACAAGGACGTGGTCACTTTTGTCGTCGATTTCGACGACCTAAACTATGATATGACCATCAAGGGAGAGCACAGTGCAAACGACCGTGGCATTTGCGAAGACCCTGTAGGCTGACAAAGCGACAACTCTCTCACTTTCCGGCCCTTTCAGACCAAAAAAGGGGGCGCAAATTGTTGTGTCTGTCATAAACGTTGTGCCATAAAGCCGCACCCGGACAGTGAGAAGAATTGATGGACTTACTAAACGCGCTTGTTGCGCTTTCGAACTTTGTGATCGTGCCTGCGGTTGCTTACGGCAGCCAGTTGGCTCTGGGGGCGCTGGGTGTAACGCTCATCTACGGAATCCTGCGGTTTTCGAATTTTGCCCATGGCGACACGATGGCCTTCGGCGCGATGATTGCCGTGCTGGTAACTTGGGGCCTGCAAGCCGCTGGAGTGAGTTTCGGACCGCTACCCACCGCGCTGCTGGCCCTGCCCTTTGCGATCCTGGGCTGTATCGTACTTGTTCTGATAACCGATCAGTTAGTCTATCGGTTCTACCGGGAACAAAAAGCCAAACCAGTGATCCTTGTGATCGTCTCGATGGGTGTCATGTTCATCATGAACGGGCTTGTTCGCTTTATCATCGGGCCGGATGACCAAAGGTTTTCGGACGGCGCGCGGTTCATTATTTCCGCCCGTGATTTCAAAGCGATGACCGGATTGCGTGAAGGGCTTGCGATCAAGACCTCTCAGGGCATCACTCTGGTAGTTGCCGTTGTCGCGGTGGCGCTGCTGTTCTGGTTTCTCAACAAGACCCGCACGGGTAAATCGATGCGGGCCTATTCCGATAACGAGGATCTGGCGCTGCTCTCGGGTATCAACCCCGAGCGCGTTGTGATGATCACTTGGATTATCGTGGCAGCACTGGCGACCACCGCCGGTGTTCTCTATGGGTTGGACAAAAGCTTTAAGCCGTTTGTCTATTTCCAGCTTCTGCTGCCGATCTTCGCTTCGGCCATTGTCGGCGGTCTTGGCAACCCGCTGGGCGCCATCGCGGGCGGGTTCATTATCGCTTTCTCTGAAGTCACCGTTACTTATGCCTGGAAAAAGGTACTGACTTACGTCGCGCCTGAAAGCCTGGCGCCATCTGGATTGGTGCAATTCCTGTCCACCGATTACAAATTCGCCGTCAGCTTTGCCATCTTGCTGATCGTGCTTCTGTTCAAGCCTACCGGCCTGTTTAAAGGGAAAGCGGTATGACCGAGTCTGTCAAAAACACGCTGCTTTTTGTTGTCGTTGGCGGCTTGATCCTGCTGACTGGTTTCACACAAAGCTGGAACTCCGCAATCCTGATCCTGAACATGGGGTTGATCTCGGCCATCATGGCGATCGGGGTAAACCTGCAGTGGGGATTTGCTGGCCTCTTTAATGTCGGCGTCATGGGCTTTGTGGCGCTGGGTGGTCTGGCTGTTGTGTTGGTATCGACCGCTCCAACACCCGGTGCGTGGTCTTCGGGCGGGTACGGCATCGTTCTTTCCTTGCTTTTGGGGGCTGCGACTGTTGTGGCGGCGGTGCTGGTGGCGACACGGATGCCAAAGGGCCGCGCCCAAACCTTGACGATTGTCGCCATTCTTACTGTAGGCTTCTTTGTTTACCGCGCGGTATTCGATCCCAGCGTGGCTGGTGTTGAAGCAATCGACCCGGCAGTTGCCGGCAACCTCGGCGGTTTGAACCTGCCGGTCCTTGTGGCTTGGCCTGCGGGTGGTCTGTTGGCTGCTGGTGCGGCGTGGCTGATCGGAAAAACGGCGCTGGGTCTCCGTTCGGACTACCTCGCAATTGCAACGCTTGGCATTGCCGAGATCATCATAGCGATCATGAAGAACGAAGACTGGCTAGCCCGGGGCGTCAAGAATGTCTACGGCATCCCGCGCCCTGCCCCCGTGGTAGGCTACGAGGTCGAACTGCAGAACGATCCCGGCTTTGTCGCGCGTGCCGATTGGTTCGGGTTGGACCCCGTCATCGCATCGACGCTTTCGGTCAAACTGGGCTATTCGCTGCTGTTCATGATCGTTCTGCTTGCTTTGCTGTGGATGGCCCAAATGGCGTTGAAAAGCCCGTGGGGCCGCATGATGCGCGCCATCCGCGACAATGAGGTCGCGGCAGAGGCTATGGGCAAAGATGTCACCCGCCGCCACCTGCAGATATTCGTGCTCGGCTCGGCCATTTGTGGCATCGCCGGTGCGATGATGACAACTCTGGACGGGCAACTTACGCCGGGCACATACAATCCGCTGCGGTTTACGTTCCTTGTCTGGGTGATGGTCATTGTGGGCGGTTCAGGCAACAATTTCGGCGCTGTTCTGGGCGCATTCCTGATCTGGTTCCTGTGGGTTCAGGTCGAACCAATGGGGTTGTGGTTCATGAGCCTGATCACATCCAGTATGCCAGATGGCAGCGCGCTCAAATCTCATTTGATCGACAGCGCCGCGCATATGCGGCTGTTCACCATGGGCCTAGTCCTGCTGATTGTTCTCAGGTTCAGTCCAAGGGGTCTGATTCCGGAAAAGTAAGATCACAATCCATCAATTCATGAAACCGCGCCAACTGACTGGTGCGGTTTCTTGATTTAATACGGTATACGGATTAGACGAATCCCAGTACCGCCTTGATCCAGCCGTCTTTTTGGCCAGTATTTACGCCAAATTGATGCTTGGCCCGCGATCATTCGGGAAACCTACGAGTTTAAAAAGAGTGCACATGAATACTTCCTTCACTAAAATAGCCCTTATCGTCCCTCTGTTCGCCATGCTGGCTGGATGTATCCCGTCGCCGGAAGAATTGGAGACGGCTCCGGTAAAAGTGCAGACGCCTAAGGGTGAAGTTACTTGCCAACTGTATCGTCCAGACCGTGTGATCTGGGATCGGGCAACCAACTTCCCGGCCACCAAAATGTCGGTCTCCGAAGCGGACGCCTATTGCAAACAAGAAGGCCAGCGCCGTTTGAAGTAAAATACGCGCGCCGGGCAGAAGATTCCTGCCCGGTACTACCCCTATCTGGCTTTGAACAAACCGCCAAGAATGCCGCGCACAATGCGGCGTCCGGTTGTCCCTTTCAGTTCTTTGATCACGGCCTCGCTCATCGCGGTTGCGAACGTGTCTTTCTTACGCATCACGCGAGAGGATGACCGCCCAACCCGGCTGCCGGAATAGCGTCTTGCTGTCGCAAATTCACGCTCGGCCGTGGATTGGGATTCCAACTGTTCCTCGGCCTTGGCCGCGGCTTGCGCTGCTGCATCTGCGCGGGACTGAAGGATTTCAAAGGCAGATTTCCGGTCCTTCAACTGCCCGTATTTCACTTTCATCGCTGACGCCTCCATAAGCGCTTTCCGCTCGGCCTTGGTGATTGGACCCAGTTGCGTTCCAGGCGGGCGGATCAGAGTGCGTTCTACGATCCCTGGCACGCCTTTTTTCTGCAACATCGAGGTCACGGCCTCACCGACACCAACTTCACGGATCGCCTCTTCGGTGTCGAAGGTTGGGTTTTCACGATAGGTTTCTGCTGCAAGCCGCAGGTTCTTGCGATCCCGCGCCGTGAATGCGCGCAAGGCATGCTGCACCCGGTTGCCTAGCTGACCCAGAATGTCTTCCGGAACGTCCGCCGGGTTCTGAGAGATGAAATAGACGCCCACACCTTTGGAGCGAATGAGGCGGGCGACCTGTTCGACCTTGTCCACCAGAACCTTGGGCGCATCATCGAAAAGCAAATGCGCCTCGTCGAAGAAGAACACCAGTTTGGGTTTGTCCGGGTCGCCAACTTCGGGCAGTTCTTCGAACAGCTCGCTTAGCAGCCACAGCAGGAATGTTGCGTACAGACGCGGTGACCCCATCAGCTTGTCGGCAGCAAGGATGTTCACGACGCCCTGCCCGTTTTCATCAACGCGCATAAGATCGGCCAATTCCAGCGCGGGTTCACCAAACAGTTTGGTGCCGCCCTGGTTTTCCAGCACCAGCAGGCGGCGTTGAATGGCCCCGATCGAAGCGGTTGAGACATTGCCATAGCGCAAAGACAACTGAGCCCTATTTTCCCCAATCCAGACCAGCAAGGACTGAAGGTCTTTGAGGTCTAATAGCGGTAAGCCCTCTTCGTCTGCCACCCGGAACGCGATGTTCAGAATGCCCTCTTGTGCTTCGCTCAGATCCATCAGGCGCGACAGCAGCAGAGGTCCCATCTCGGTTACTGTCGTACGAACGGGATGTCCCTGTTGCCCGAACAGATCCCAAAACGTAACCGGGCACGCGCCATACGCATAGTCGGCAAAGCCGATCCGCTGGGCGCGATCCTGAAACGCCTGGTGAAGCTTGTGGCCTTCGCTCCCCGCCTTGGCCAGACCGGACAGGTCCCCTTTGACGTCAGACAGGAATACCGGAACACCGGCTTGGGAAAACCCCTCGGCCAGAATTTGCAGTGTCACCGTTTTACCTGTTCCCGTCGCCCCCGCGATCATGCCGTGACGGTTGGCATACTTCAGCGTCAGCGACTGTGGCTGGCTGTAGTCGTTGCCACCGCCGCCCAAGAATATGTTTTGGTCCATGAATGTAAGGCCTTATTTCCACCGATCTGCGGCCAGCATACAAAGTTAACCTTTAACTGCGAAAGTCTAATTGCTGCCCACGTCGCTAAGGTGACGGGGCGGCATATTTCCTCCCTGTCGACTGACCGCGCCTTCGGGCGCGGTTTTTTTCACAAATCATGGCCGTTACATTAAAATTTCAGGTTTTCAGTTGACCGATGCCCCTGCCTTTCGTAACGTCTGCGCATAAATAAGTCGGCCAGTCCGACGGGGAGAAAATTTTTAGAAGGGAGCCGCTCCACCGGCTCCCTTTGTTCTTTTTGCCGTCGCGCTAGATTTCCGATAACCCGGCGAAAAACCGTTCACATGTTGAAATGACCCACCTTAGCCCCTGACAGTGTGGGACAAGGGTGATAGACGAGTGAAAAAGTCCAACATAAGACCGAGGCAATCATGATCAAGAACACCCTTTCAATCAGCCTGGTGACCGCTTCTTTGTGGTGCGGAGTCGCATACGCTCAGGAAACGACGCAGGAAACCGAACAGCAACCCCAGACCTCGCAAACTCAGATCGGCAACGATCTGGACCTGGGTGAAACCGGTCCGCGTAACGGCGAACAATACGTCAAGGAAGAAAAAGGCGACTGGGCGATCCTGTGCATCAAGACCGATGCCGACGAAGACCCCTGCGCGATGCGTCAGATCCTGACCGGCGAGCAAGGCCAGCCGATCGCGGAAATTACTCTGGAAAAATTGCCCGAGGGCGTGGCCGCGGTTGCCGGAGCAACTGTGGTTGTCCCGCTGGAAACGATGCTACAGGCGCAGCTGGCGCTTTCGATCGATGGTGCTCCGGGCAAGCGCTATGACTACCACCACTGTAACCCCGTTGGCTGTGTCGCGCAGATGGGCTTTACCGAGGGCGACGTGGAAGCAATGAAGGTCGGAACCAAAGCGACCTTGTCGCTTGTGTCGGTTCTCGCACCAAACCAACTGCTGCAACTGGAAGTATCGCTGTCGGGCTTTACAGCAGGTTTTGAAGGCTTGAAAGTTCTGCAGAACTGAGGTTTCGCTAAGCTAAAAACGCCGCCGGGTTTTACCGGCGGCGTCTTTGTTAGAAATCAGCATTTATATGCGTTTTAGGGCAATTACCGCATTCAGCCCGCCAAAAGCAAAGGCGTTGCTAAGTGCTACGTCCACTTTCGCCTCGCGGGCTTCGTTTGGCACAACATCCAGCGCGCATTCGGGGTCCGGCTCTTCATAGCCGATGGTCGGAGCGATCACGCCATCCCGCAGTGCCATGATACAGGCTAGCAGTTCGACCGCGCCTGTGCCACCGATAAGGTGGCCGTGCATCGACTTGGTCGAAGATATCATCAGTTCGTCCGCATGAGGACCAAAGACACCGGCCACGGCAGCGCATTCCGTCTTATCATTGGCCGCAGTGCCGGTTCCATGCGCGTTGATATATCCAACACTGTCCGCGCTTAACCTTGCATCCGCAAGCGCGCCCGACATGGCACGCGCAGCGCCCTGTTTGCTGGGCATGACAATGTCCGACGCATCTGACGACATCGCAAAACCCACGATTTCACACAGGATATCAGCCCCACGGGCGCGGGCGTGCTCGTATTCTTCGAACACGAAGACACCTGCGCCCTCGCCCTGCACCATGCCATTGCGATTCGCGCTGAACGGGCGACAGGCGTCCTTGGACATGACACGCAGCCCTTCCCAGGCTTTGACACCACCAAAACACAACATCGACTCCGACCCACCGGTCAGCATCGCCGGAGCAGCACCGCTACGTACCATCTGGAACGCCAGCGCCATTGCGTGGTTGGACGAGGCACACGCCGTCGACACCGTAAAACTTGGCCCTTTGAGATTATGCTCCATCGAAACGTGACTGGCCGCCGCGTTGTTCATCAGTTTTGGTACGACAAACGGGTGCACCCGGTTTTTGCCGTCCTCATAAACAGAGCGGTAATTGTCATCCCATGTAGAAACACCGCCACCAGCCGTGCCCAGAACAACGCCCGAACGGGCGGCAATATCTCCGTGGAATTCGATCCCGGACTGATCAATCGCTTCTTTGGCCGCTGTCAGAGTGAATTGTGTGAACCGGTCATACAGGGTCATTTGCTGGCGGTTAAACCGCCCCTCGGCCTCGAACCCGCGGACCTGACCGCCAATCTGAATGGCCAGTCTTTCTACATCGCGAAATTCAAGCGCAGAGATACCGCAACGCCCTTCGCGCATAGCCTCTAACGTATCAGGCACCGAATGACCCAGTGAATTGATTGTACCGGCCCCGGTGATAACGACGCGTTTCATAGGATTATGTCAGACCTTTTCCGACACCAGCTTTTGGATGCCGGTGATGATGGCCGCGACGTTCGAGATGTCAAAGTCGCTGGCGCTCGGCTCGTTTGCGTTGAACGGAATCGAGATATCAAACTCTTCCTCGATGGCAAAAATGCTCTCGACCAATCCGAGGCTGTCGATACCCAGATCTTCGAGCGTGCTTTCGGGTGTCACATCCGACGGCTCCAGCACGGCCTGCTCTGCAATGATTGCGATGACGCGGTCGCTGATGCTCATGTCGATCCTCTAATTATCATGTTGTGGTTGATTTAATCGCTCGGCGGCTGTTTGGAAACAGCCTTTTTCAGCGCCTCAACGTCACGTGCCAATCTCGGCAGCCGGCGCTGTGCTTTGTAAATGTCTGTATGCGTTTCCATTTTGACGGCTGGATAGCCCATAACCACACGCCCATTGGGCACGTTGGACAAGATTTTTGAGCCCCCGCCCGCAATCACACCATCGCCGACAAAGATATTGTCCGACACTCCGGTTTGTCCGCCCAAAACAACGTTATTTCCAATTTCGACTGATCCGGACACACCGCTTTGCCCACATAGCAGGCAATCCTGTCCTACACGTGTATTGTGCCCGATATGAACCTGGTTATCGAGCTTTGAGCCATCGCCGATACGTGTGTTCCTGATGGTCCCATTATCAATGGTGCAATTGGCACCGACTTCGACATCATCGCCAATCTCGACGGCGCCCAATGAATAGATACGAAGCCAATTTTGGGCGCGGGCTTCACCCTGATTACCCATGGTTTTTCGGGCGTTTTCCACGCCTGATATCTCGGGCGTCACAAAGCTGAAACCGTCACTGCCGATCCTAGCGCCGGGTTGCGCAATGAAACGGTCACCGATCTGAGCCCGTGCTCCGATACTCACCATCTCGCGCAGAAACGCGTCGTCGCCCAGAACAGCATCCAAACCGATCACGCAATGTGGACCGATGACCGCATTTTTGCCGATACGCGCACCGGCACCAACAACTGCCAATGGACCGATCGAGGCGCCGTCGCCGATCTCCGCTGTCGGGTCGATTACGGCCGAGGTGTGAATGCCCGGCTCAACCCCCTGCCCGCGATCCAACATCGACGTGATACCTGCCATCGCCATCCGTGGACGCGGTACAAAAATCGCGGCCGCCAGCCCCAGAGCCTGCCAATCCGCGCCTTCCCACAAGACGGCGGCGCGAGCGGCACCCGTGCTAATCGCGTCCGCGTATTTCGGCGACATCGCCATTGCCAGATCAGACGGCCCAGCGTCGGCCGGTTCTGCGGCGCGCTCTATGACAAGGCCAAGATCACCTTGACAGTCCGCGCCCAAAGCTTCGGCGATTTGCTGAATAGTGTACTGCATGATGGGCTTCCCTAATTAAGGACCTGCCCCCGGTGATTACCCCTGAACGTCCGGCAGGGCTACCCCTGCTTTCTGCAAAGCGTCCCAGATTTTCCGGTCCCGGTCATAGACATCGCGGCGATACTGAACCTCACCTTTCGGACCGATATAGGCGGTGCGATAGATCAGATGAACCGGAACATGCTGTTCCAATGGGACAGTCGTTTCCTTGCCGGACGCCAATATCCGGTGGAAAAACGCCTTCGGATCCTCTTCCTGCTTGGCCAAAAGCGCATAGGCAAACTCAAAAGGTTGCGCCAAACGGATACATCCGTGCGAGAACGCCCGCGCCTCACGTGCAAACAGAGATTTCTGAGGCGTATCATGCAGATAGATGTTGTACTTATTGGGGAACATGAACTTTACCAACCCCAGCGCGTTGCTCTTGCTGGGAGGCTGGCGCATCGCAAACGGAAAATTCCGGGTGTTGAACTGAGTGAAATCCACGGCGCCCCGGTTCACAAGGCGGCCGCTGCGATCCGTGATCTGGATGTGACCTACGGCGTTTGGATTTGACTGCAGTTTTGGCAGATATTCCTTAGTGATGATCGAGCGTGGCACATACCAACTGGGGTTGATGACCATATGCTCCATCTCGTCCGAAAACTCCGGGCTGCGACGGTCATGCACATTCTTGCCAATCACGGCGCGGGTTTCAAAGGTAATCCGGCCATCGTCCACGATCTTGGCCGAAAAGTCGGCCTGGTTAACCAGAATGTGCCGCTCACCCCGTTCACGCGGCAACCAGCGTTCGCGTTCCAGTGCAACATACACGGCCTTCAAACGCTCGGACGCAGTGCGGTTAAGTTCGGTGATCGTGCCTTCACCGGCGACACCATCGGTGGCCAGACCGTGCGCCTGCTGGAAATCTTTGACAGCAGCCAGCATTGCCTCATCAAATTCGGGGCTTGCGGTTGGACTTAGATACCTCATTGCAATCAAACGGTTACGCAACTTAACTACATTTGGTCCGGTATCCCCATATTCCAGTTTATCCACAGGCACGCCAGCACCCCAACCGCCTTGGTTGACCAAAGCTTCCAGCGCGATTTTCTGTTTCATCAATGCGCGGTACTGGGTGGACTGCGGCGCGAGCTGATCAAAATATGCGCCACCCTTCGCAGCAAGCAGACCTTCCAAATGGTCATTGGCCGACCGACGCGACACTTTGCGGACCAGCCCGTCGTCGATCTGAGAAGGACGTAATGCGCCCGAAAACAGATTACTTGCATAGCTGACAAACGCCTTGCTCAGTTCGATTTCAACCGCACCCAAGTCCCGCAGCGAGCTGGCGTCCTGCATTTTTGATACGATCGACTTCACGTCATAGGCCCCTTCGGGCAGGCCATGCAGGCTTGTGAAAGTTAATGCCTTGATCAACCGTGCCCTACGTGCCTCGTGCTCGGGCGTGTCGCCGACCCAGATTGGCGCAAACGCGTTGGCGCGATAAAACTCAGCCAGGCCCGACCCAGCAGGCGCAAACTCGGCAACAGCCATTTGAAATGCCGTTCCGGGTGCAGACTGGGCACTTGCCACAGAGGCTGACGCCGTAATGCAAGCGGCGAAGATAAGACTTTTTGGCAACCGATAAAGTGCTCGCATGGGATGACCTTGATTATTCAATACTTTGCGCGTTCTGAGGCGCGTTCCGAACGAATATGGTTTTCAGCTGGACGTTTTGTCCATTCACAAATGCATCAATCCAAAGCATCGATCCGAGCCTGATGCGCGTTTGCATCGGCTATATTGCGCGAACGCCTAATTGCCTCAATAGTATACTGATTTACATCACCTGCGCAAAAAATCGCCGAAAATTCCCCCTTGAAAAGGTGAGTGTGAAAGATTTCTTGGCTGGCTTTTCGTACTGTGTCATAAATCCCGCATCTGGGACGGAAAAAATTAAGATCGCGCGCGTAACATCGTGTGCAGGCAGGAACAGTACGGGACGAAACGAAATGACCACGAGCAGTACATCGGGCTTGACCCGGCGTGCCCTATTGGGCGCATTCGCTGCAACAGCAGTTGTAGCAGCACCGACTTATTCCAATGCAGCAGGTTTTTTGCGCGGTGGCGGCGATATCCGTCGTATCCGTATGTATTCGGGCCGCACGGGCGAACGGCTTGATATGATCTATTGGGTCGACGGAAAATACATCAAGGACGCCGTCAAGGAAGTGAATCACTTCATGCGAGACTGGCGCACTGACCAGGCCAAGTCCATGGACCTGCGTACCATCGACATCATGGCAGCCTCTCATAATCTTCTGGACGTGAATGAGCCCTACACTCTTTTGTCCGGCTACCGCTCCCCCCAAACTAATGCAATGCTGCGGTCACGTTCGCGCCGTGTGGCCAAGAACTCGCTGCACATGAAAGGTCAGGCTGCTGACTTGCGCCTGTCGTCCCGTTCCGTGTCCCAGATGGCCAAAGCAGCTATGTCCTGCCGCGCTGGCGGTGTCGGCAGGTATCACCGCTCGAACTTCGTCCATATGGATTGCGGCGAGGTTCGCAGCTGGGGCGGCTAAAAGACACCAAAACTGTTTCTAAACGACGAGCGCCCTTGGGCGCTCTTTGTTTTTGGGCTTATCGATCACATTTTTTGCCTAAAAATCGGATCGCACGAACAGCTTCAATCCGAGCAATGACGCCGGTGCTTGTGGGTTTCTAGGTGCTGCTGGCAGCCACGTTTTCCGGTTG
Organism: Ruegeria sp. Alg231-54; assembly: GCF_900143525.1. Taxonomy (GTDB): domain Bacteria; phylum Pseudomonadota; class Alphaproteobacteria; order Rhodobacterales; family Rhodobacteraceae; genus Ruegeria. The sequence goes on from NZ_FREZ01000001.1 coordinate 366,981, forward strand.
AAGGCGACGACCAGATCATCGCAGGATCAAAAGAGATCCGCGCTGCCTCTGTCCTTGTGGGTTCATAACCCACCTCGGTTTTTGACAAGTAATCAAGCTTTTGGGCCATGCATTCCGCATGACGGCGTGTTATTGCCACCTGGTTCCATCAGATCGGCGCAGGCTGGCTCAAACCCCCGAATTGAAATGAATTTCTGGGAATTCCCCTTTGATCACTGATAATTTACCCTCATCTAAGCGACACATATTTCAAGGAGAATCCCATGTCGCGTACTCTCATATTAGCTGTCATCGTCGCCGGACTTGGCGCCGGAGCTTACTATTACCTCAATCAACCCGAACCCACGCCTGCCGAAAGCCTGCAATCGGCAGCCCAGGACGCAGGTGCGGCCGTAAATGATGCCGTGGATGCCGCCACCGAACAGGCGAGCGAAGCTGCATCTTCCATTGCTGACCAGGCCACCGAAGCGGCCGACCAGGCCGGAGATCAGGTCGCGTCCCTAGCCAATCAGGGGCAAGACTTGCTGAATTCCTGGATCGAAGAAGGTACGCTTTCCGTCCAGAATTTTGACTATGACGCCATGGTAGCTTCGGTTCAGGATAGCCAGTTGTCACAGGACCTGAAAACAAAAGCCTTGGGTATCCTGGATGAAATCAAGGCATCCCCTCAGTTGATTGCTCAGAAGATCGAAGAGCTGCGCACGCTTCTGACTGGACAACAATAATTTCTGGGGGCCGTTCTATTTTGAGCGGCCCTTTTTCTTTACCGGGCGCGCATTCCCGTTACGTCAGGCGCAACTCTGATTGACGTCTCAGCACCCGTTTGATTGGCTGCCCCTAAATCCAACGCAATACCACTTGCAACAGACCTGTTCTGTGCTGTGTCCGCACAGGAGATAGGAGACATAATGATCACCCTGCCCCCAAACATGTTCGCCGTCATTCAAACCCATGACGGCTATTCTGGATCGGCTACAGGTCCTTTTATCGAGGATGCCGCCGATTGGCTGGCCGAGGCCGAGCTTCCCGTGCTCGAACCCGGTCCCGGTCAAGTGTTGATCAAATTACGGACGGCGTCGGTGAATCCATCCGATCTCCACTTTATCAAGGGAGAATACGGACAACCGCGTGTCAAAGGCACGCCCGCCGGGTTCGAAGGCTGTGGCGACGTGGTGGCCACCGGCGCCGGTGCCGAAGCATTGCAGGGTCAACGGGTCGCCTTTGTGGCGGCTGGTTCCGGGGCGTGGGCGGAGTATGTCGTGACGCAGGCGCTGATGTGTATCCCACTGCGACCCGATATCTCGGACGAAGATGGTTCCGCCCAGGTCATCAATCCCATGACTGCGATGGCCATGGTGGACATCGCGCGGGGTGCGGGCGATGCTTTTGTCGTTTCGGCGGCCACCAGCCAGTTGGGCAAACTCATGTGCTCATTGGGGCGCGATTTGGGACTGAAACCCATCGCTATCGTGCGTCGGGCCGAGGCAGTTGAATCCTTGAAGGAACTTGGCGCTCATGAGGTCTTGGTCACGTCCGACCCGGACATGATGCAGAAATTCGCAGCGCTCAGCATGGAACTGAAGCCACGTGTCTTTCTGGATGCCGTGACGGATCAGGTTTCCGAGCAGATTTTCTGTTCGATGCCCAACGGTGCGCGGTGGGTCATCTACGGCAAGCTCAGCCCCGAATTGCCAAAACTGACACAGACCGGTCAGTTGATCTTTATGGGCAAGCGGATCGAGGGATTCTGGTTGACCAAGTGGATGACGTCAACGCCTCCGGCGGACCAGATGAGAGTTGTTGGTGAAGTACAGGCCCGGTTTGCTGACGGACGCTGGAAAACGGATGTTTCTGAACGGCTTGGCTTGCGCGATGTGGTGGCAAATCTGGCCAATGCTCTGAAAAAGAGTGACGGGAAGGTGATTATCACGCCATAGTAGAACAAAGCCCCGGACGAAGGAGGATGTCCGGGGCGTAAGGAACGCCGGGCCAACCGGCATGGGAGGACAAACTTGGATAACGCACAGCTGCTGATCAGCGGGCTGGCGAATGGCTGTGTCTACGGCCTGATCGCGCTTGGCTTTGTGCTGATTTACAAGGCCGCCGAGGCAGTGAATTTCGCGCAGGGCGACTTCATGATGTTGGGCGCCTTCGTGACGATCGGGCTTACGAATACGGAGTATATGGGGCTGCCCTTCTGGATGGCCTTGCCTATTTCATTGGGGATCATGGGCGCGTTGGGCTACTTGCTTGATCGCCTGATCATCCGGCGTTTGTTTGGAGAAAGCCAAACGGCAGTTGTTATCCTGACCATCGCTTTGGGTTTCGTAATCCGGTTCGCAGCCGGGTTGATCTGGGGGCACGAGCCGCAGACGCTTCAAAACCCGTTGGCCGGCAAGGAAGTCCGCTTTGGCGGACTGGTGCTGGGGATGGAGGACGTCGCGGTCATCGTCGTGACCATCTTGCTGACCTGGGGGCTGTATGTTTTCTTCAGTCGAACCAAGCTGGGTCTTGCGATGCAGGGCGCGTCGCAGAACCAGTTGGCGGCGTATTACATGGGAATACCGGTGAAGCGTGTGCAGGGCTTTATCTGGGCTTTGGCGGGGGTTGTCGCGGGGATTGCAGGCATCTTGTTCGCGGCCAAGGGGTCTGTCGATCCAACCACCGGTTTGCTCGGCATCAAGGCCTTCGCCGCAGCCGTAATCGGTGGCTTTGGAAGCCTGCCGGGGGCATTGGCTGGCGGGCTGATCGTCGGCGTGATTGAACCCTTTGCCAGCCGTTACATTGCAGCAGGGTACAGCCAGATCGCGCCTTATGCGCTGCTGCTGGCGGTGCTGATCTTTCGCCCGAATGGGCTGTTCAGTCAGGTTCGGGTCAAGAAGGTCTAAGCCATGCGGATTGTGTTCAAAACCAACTACATGCAGGATATCCGACCATGGAAGGATGCGTATCAGCTTTGCCTGTACCTGATCTTGCTGGCGGTTGTCGCCGCCGCTCCGTGGTGGCTGGACGACTTCTACCTGGGTGAACTGACAAACGTGCTGATCTGGGCCATCGCGGGCCTGGGGTTGATGATCCTGACGGGTCACACAGGTCAAGTCAGTCTGGGTCATGCCGCGTTTTTAGCCTTTGGTTGCTACGCCAACGTCATTCTTCTTGAAGCTGGCGTTCCGTTCCTGATTGCCTTCCCCTTGGCTGGTATTCTGACCGGGTTGGCCGGAGTGACAGTCGCCATCCCTGCACTGCGACTGCACGGGATATATCTCGCGATCTTCACAATGGCCCTGTCCATCCTGATGGATGACGTCATTGTTCTGGCCGAGCCGATCACTGGCGGGGTCGCGGGTAAATACCTAGGCGGCGTCGAGATCTTCGGGTTCCTGGTCGACCGCTGGGGCACTCCGGTTCAGTTCTTCTGGCTGGTTCTTGGTGTGGCGATGCTGGTGACGCTTGGCTACATCAACCTGTTGCGCGCACCTTTGGGGCGCAGCTTTATCGCTGTGCGGGATTCCGAAGTGTCGGCGCAGGCCATGGGCGTGGACATTGCCCGGACAAAGATGATCTCGTTCGCACTGTCCTGCGCTGTATGCGGATGGGCGGGCGCGTTGATGGGCATGTACTCGGGCGCTTTCAACAATGAGACGTTCAGCGTCCTGATCTCAATCCAGTTACTGATGATGATCGTGATTGGCGGACTGGGGTCCATCCACGGCGCGTTCCTTGGTGCCATTGTGATCGGGTTTCTGCCCCAGTTCCTGTCGATATCAAAGGAGTATGTGGGCGCAGTGTTTGGTGGCAATACCGTCGCCATCCCGGGATTGGAATTCGGTATCTTCGGTATGATCCTGATCGCCTTCATCCTGTTTGAACCGATGGGCTTGTACGGGCGCTGGCTGAAAATTCGCACTTGGTTCGAGCTGTTTCCCTTCTATCGCAAGGACATGTTCAAGCGGCAGAAATCCTACCTCAAGACGGAGCGCCTGAGATGAGCCTTCTTGAGTTCGAAAACGTCACTCTGAAGTTCGGTGGGTTGACTGCCGTCAATGATCTATCTTTCGAAGTCGAGGAAGGCGAGGTTTTCGCCATCGTTGGCCCTAATGGTGCAGGGAAGTCTACGGTCTTCAACCTGATCTCGCGTTTCTACGACCCCTACGCAGGCAAAATTCGTTACGACGGGCACGACTTGCTTAAAGCCAAACCGTCCGGCGTGGCTGCATATGGTGTGGCGCGGACATTTCAGAACATCGAGCTCTTCGAGCATGCGACGGTCTTGCAGAACCTGCTTGTCGGACGGCACCGCCACCGCAAATCGAACATGCTGTCCGAGGTGTTGTTTCTGCCCTCCGCACGACGACAGGAACTGGAGAACCGCGAAAAGGTCGAAGAGATTATCGACTTCCTCGACCTGCAGGCGTTCCGCGACAAGATGATTTCTGGCCTGCCCTATGGCGTGCGTAAGGTGGTCGAGGTGGCCCGCGCACTGGCCACCGATCCCAAGCTTTTGTTGTTGGACGAACCGGCCTCGGGTCTGTCAGTCGAAGAAACAACGGACATGCGCTGGTGGATTGACGATATCCGGCGGCAGATGGGGATCACGGTACTGATGGTCGAGCATGATATGGGGCTGGTTTCCGGCGTCTCGGATCGCGTTCTGGCAATGGCGGACGGCGCAAAACTGGCGCTGGGAACACCTGCTGAGGTTCAGTCGCACCCGGCGGTGGTCGAGGCCTATTTGGGGAAAGCCTCATGAGCGAGCCCATCCTGACAATCCGCAACATCGAAAGCTTTTACGGTCCGATCATGGCAATCCGGGGTGTTTCTCTGGATGTTCATCAGGGCCAAATTGTCTCGATCCTTGGCGCCAATGGCGCGGGCAAGACCACGCTGATGAAAACCGTTTCTGGCGTGATTGATCCGGAAAAGGGCAAGATCACGTTTGAAGGCAACGAAATTCAGGGGTCCGAGCCACACAAGGTCGTGCAGAAAGGCATCGTTCACGTGCCCGAAGGGCGTGAAGTGTTTCCACTGCTGACGGTCGACGAAAACCTCAGCCTCGGCGCCTATACCCTGAAGGACAAGGGTCAGATCGATCACGATCGGGATCTGGTGTTCTCATACTTTCCAATCCTCAAGGAACGTCGCAACCAAGAGGCGGGAACATTATCTGGCGGGCAGCAACAGATGCTGGCAATCGGCCGTGGCTTGATGGCCAACCCAAAGATCATGCTGTTGGATGAACCCTCGCTTGGCTTGTCACCGCTGCTGGTTCAGGAGATTTTTGGCATCCTCAAGCGACTGAATGACGAACAGAGCATGACCATGATGCTGGTCGAACAGAACGCCAACGCCGCCCTGGAACTGGCCCACCATGGCTATGTGATGGAGGTCGGACGCATCGTCATGGACGGCGCAGCAGATGTTCTGATGCGGTCAGAGGACATCCAGAATTTCTATCTGGGCGTTCAGGAAGAAGGCGCGCGGGAAAACCGCCGTTGGAAGCGGAAAAAGACGTGGAGGTGAGACAGATGAATATCAGAACCCTGCCCCCTCAGATCACAGTCAACGGCGTTCGCCTGAACGCAAACCCCGGCCAGCGCCCGGTCTGTGTCGATGAGTGCACGACAATCTGCGAGCTGTTCAGGAAACGCTGCGCCGAGCTTGGCGATCGCACAGCGCACCGTGAAAAGGACCTCGGCATCTGGAGGTCGTATTCGTGGGCAGATTACTGGCAGCACGCAAAGTGGATTGGCCTTGCCCTGCGCAAACTGGGGATGCAGCGCGGCGATGTTGTATCGATCCTGTCAGAGGACCGCAAGGAATGGGCTTGGTTCGATATGGGCATTCAGGCCGTTGGTGGCATCGCGTCTGGTGTCTACACCACCGACTCGGCTAACCAGCTAAAATACCTGATTAATGACAGCGACAGCCGCTTTCTGATCGTCGAGAATGAAGAGCAACTGGACAAATTTCTGCAGGTCGAAGACGAGGTTCCCGGGCTGCTGAATGTCATCATTATTGACGATGAGGGGCTGCACGATCTGGACCACGCGCGCTGCATGATGATCGACGCGCTATATACTTTGGGCAAACAAGCCGAGGCTGAAGATCCCGATCGTTTCGAGGCTGAAATCGCGCTGGCGTCGCCGCAGGATACCGCGCTGTTGATCTACACCTCGGGCACCACGGGAATGCCGAAAGGCGCGATGCTGAGCCATGAGAACATCCTTGCGGCAATAGAATGTGGGGCACATGCGTTGCCTGCCTTAGAGACGGACGAACAGCTGTGCTTTCTACCGCTGTGCCATATTCTAGAGCGTGATGTATCCATCTACTTCCCACTTGCCGCCAAATGCATCGTAAATTTTGCCGAAAGCCCGGAGACCGTGTTTGCGAACTTGCAAGAGATCTCACCCTCGACCTTCACGGCTGTTCCGCGTGTTTGGGAGAAGATTTATTCCTACGTTCAGATCATGACGCAGGATGCGACGCCCACGGGCCGCGTAGCCTTTGGCATGGCCCTGAAGGCAGGGCTTGCGCGGGCCGAGTACATTCTGGCTGGCAAACCCGTCCCAGCCGGCGTCGCCGCGCAATTCTGGCTGTGGGACCGGCTGGTTCTGCGCAACCTGCGCCGCATGCTGGGTATGGACAAGATGCGGCGCGGCGGTTCAGGCGCGGCCCCGATTTCGACCGATCTGCTGAAATGGTACTGGGCTATTGGAGTCCCGTTGGTCGAAGGGTTCGGGATGACCGAAACTTCGGGTCTGGCGACGCTAAACACCATTGAACGCAATAAGGTCGGGACCATCGGACGCGCTGTGCCCGGAAATGACATCCGTATCTCCGAAGACGGTGAGATTCAGCTAAAGGGCCTTAATATCTTTCAGGGGTATTGGCGTAACAACGCTAAAACGGCCGAGACTTTTACCGCCGATGGCTGGCTGCGAACCGGCGACTTGGGGCATATCGATAATGACGGCTACGTCACTATTTCGGGACGCATGAAAGACATCATCATCACTGCCGGTGGCAAGAATATCACCCCTGCCGAGATCGAAAGCCGAATGAAATTCAGCCACTATATCGCGGACGCGGTGATCATCGGCGACAAGCGTAAGTACCTGACAGCGCTGATCATGATTGATCAGGAAAACGTTGAAAAATTCGCACAAGATCGGAAGATCCCGTTTTCGAATTTCGCGTCCCTATGTGCGGCCTCTGAAGTCAAAGATCAGATTCAGGCGGAAATCGATGCCGTGAACAAGGATTTCGCGCGGGTCGAGCAGATCAAGGACTTTCGCCTGATTGATGTACTTCTGACCGCAGATGACGATGAACTGACCGCAACAATGAAGCTGAAACGCAGTTTTGTCGAAAAGAAACACGGCCATCTTATTGAAGACATGTACGATTAGAAAAAGAGATAACCCAAAGGGAGGAGAAAGATGAAGAATGTGATTATGCGGCTGGCGGCGGCCACCGCCTTGACGGCTTCGGCGACCCTTGCCAATGCACAGACACAGGGTGTCACGGATGATGAGATCGTCATCGGATCGGTCAACGATCTGAGCGGTATCTTCGCGGCCGTCGGTGTTCCGGCCACTAAAGGTGCAAATGTGGTGTTTGACCGGGTGAACGCAAATGGCGGCGTGCACGGGCGTACGATCCGCTATGTGGTCGAGGACAACGGATATCAGATGCCGCGCGCGATGCAGGGCTACAACAAGCTGCTGAACCGCGACAAGGTGTTTGCGATGCTACAGTCGCTGGGAACTCCGATGAACGTCGCGGGCTTCAAGTTGTTGGATCCAAAAGGTATTCCCAATGTCGCCCCTCTGTCCGCCGCTCGGCAAATGTTGCAGGAACCGATGGACAACAAGTTCACGGCCTTTTCGACCTACTTTGACCAAAGCCGTGTTGGAGTGACGTATCTGGCGGGCGAGTTCGGTGGCCAGTCAGTGTGTTCGATGTACCTGCCAACCGATTTTGGTGCCGAAATCGTCGAAGGTACCAAGGCCGGTGCCGAAGAAGCCGGGATCACTTTCGTCGCCGAGACCACGCACAAGCCGGATGAAACGGATTTCGTGGGCTCGCTGAGCAAGCTCAAGGAAGAAGGCTGCGATATCGTCACGATCGCTTTGGGTGTGCGTCAGGCCATTACCGTTGTCGGCACCGCCAAAAAGATGGGCCTGACTGATATGAAGTTTCTCGGTACATCGGCCAGTTTCCTGACTGTTGTTGCGCAGGTGCCCGGCGGAGTGACAGACGGTTTCTACGCCGCCGCGTCGTGGCAGGATCTGTGGTCCCGCGCAGAAGACCCCGCCCCTGCCTCCTTTATCGAAGAATATAAAGCGGCAACCGGTGAAGACCCCGTCGGATTTGCCATGCTGGGATATTCTGCGGCCGAAACGATGGTCAAAGCGCTTGAGGCTGCTGGCCCCGATCTGACGCATGAAAGCTTTATCGCCGCGATGGAAACGCTGGACTATCAGGATGAACTGGTGGGCAACCACATGACTTTTGGACCTGATGACCATCAGGGGGCTGATTCAGTCTATGTGAATGTTGTCGAAAACGGTGCCTGGAAGATGATGTACGAAGAATAACCCCCAACACGCATCTCAAACGAAAAAGGGCTCGCACATGCGAGCCCTTTTGATTTTTTGTACTCGGTGGCGAATTAACGCTTCGAGAACTGGAACGAACGACGCGCTTTGCGCTTACCGTATTTCTTACGTTCAACAACGCGGCTGTCGCGGGTCAGGAAGCCAGCGGCTTTCAGTGCGCCACGCAGGGACGGATCGTACAACTGCAGCGCTTTCGAGATGCCGTGCTTGACCGCACCGGCCTGACCGGTCAGGCCACCGCCTTTGACGGTTGCAACAACGTCGAACTCACCTTCAACGCCGGCAACCTGGAACGGCTGGCGCAGGATCAGCTGCAGAACGGGACGCGCAAAATACTTGTCCTGATCCTTGCCGTTTACGGTGACCTTGCCGGAACCCGGCTTGATCCAAACGCGGGCAACAGCGTCTTTACGCTTGCCGGTGGCATAAGAGCGACCCAGTTCGTCACGTACGGGTTCGCGCACGATGACTTCTTCGGCCACAACCTCAACGCCTGCAACGGCGCTCAGCTCTTCGAGAGTATTGATCTGATCAGCCATGGTCATTAGCTCCGGGTGTTTTTCTTGTTCATGGATGCAACATCCAGAACTTCGGGCGACTGGGCTTCATGCGGGTGCTCAGCACCGGCATAAACACGCAGGTTGGTCATAACCTGACGCGACAGGCGGTTGCCAGGCAGCATGCGCTTGACCGCTTGGGTCACAACACGCTCGGGGTGCTTGCCTTCAAGGATCTGCTGCTTGGTGCGCGACTTGATGCCGCCCGGGTGGCCAGTGTGCCAGTAGAAGTTTTCTTCGCGCTTCTTGCCGGTCATCTGGATTTTGTCAGCGTTAATCACGATGACATTGTCGCCCATGTCCATGTTCGGGGTGAACGACGCTTTGTGCTTGCCACGCAGACGCATGGCGACGATCGAAGCAAGACGACCCAGAACAACGCCCTCGGCGTCGATCAGGATCCATTTCTTGTCGATGTCTGCAGGTGTTGCAGAAAAGGTTTTCATGGCAGGATAGTCCTGTTTGATGTGAAAGACCGCCCACATACGGAGCGGCCCGAATTCGATGTTGCGTATTTAGATGTACCCTTGTGGCGCGTCAAGAACGTGAAATCAAAAATAATCTAGCAATTACAACATATTACGAAATAGGTATTATTTTACCCCATGAAATCGCCATCAATTTCCGCAAATATCCCCGACCAGATATACTGTCGTAGACCAGCGATCAAAAAAGGAGTGGCCAGAGAATGGATTGGCAGCAAACCATCGCCGATTACGGGGCGGCCTGGCAACAGGCGGACCAAGGTCAACGCCTTGACCTATTAACCAAGTGTTTCGCCACGGATGGCGTCTATGTAGACCCGACGGCAGAAGTGAACGGACGGTCAAACCTGTGCGATCATATCGGGGAAGTCCTCCAAAGCTCTGGCGGTCGGGTTGAGCTGACCAGCAACCCCAATAATCATCACGATGTCGTCCACTTTACTTGGCATATGGTTGACCCCGACGGCACCGTAATGGTGACCGGCCACGATTTCGTTCGATTGGATGAACAAGGCAAGATTTCACATCTGGCCGGGTTCTTTGGTGACCCCGCCCCATTGAGCTAGGGGCCTAGACGCTGATCTGTTCCGGCGGATTATCTAAAAGTGCACGCAGGCGCTGCATTGCGGCCTCGAACCGCTCCAACGACACGTGCCCATTCATCGCAATGCGTACGGCGTTGGGGGCACGCCCGTCCCGCAGCGCGAACTCGTCGGCAGACCGTAACTGAATGCCTTCGCGTTCAGCAGCACGGCTGAATGCGGCGGCACGCCAACCCGACGGTAGGTTCAGCCAGACAAACGGCACGTCCGGCGCCCAGTTCAGATCAAAGCCGCCAAGCGCATTGACCGTCACCCGGACATAATCGCCCATCCGGGCACGGACGTCCCTGGCGATCTGCCGTGTCCGTGGATCAGACAGCAACAGCCGGGTCAGTTCTGCAAGCGGTTGTGCCAAACCGAAATAGCCGTATTCGGCTGAGCGCCGAAGATCGACGCTGCGTTCGCGCGGGGCGATGGCGAACCCGACCCGCAGGGCTGGCGTCAGGATCTTTGAGATCGACGAAACATGCCAACCCCGTTCAGGTGCCAAAGCGCGATAGCTGGGCTCGCGTGCGTCCCCCATTCGATAGCAATCGTCTTCAATGATCTGCAAATCATGGCGGCGGGCGACTTCCACAACCTCTTTTCGACGTTCCAGCGGCGTATGTGTACCGGTTGGGTTTTGCACCTCGGGCGAGACGCAAACTGCTTGCGCCTGGGTCTGGCGCAAAATGTGATCCATAGCCTGAGGGTCAACGCCCCACTTGTCCATCTTCACGCCGACAACCTCGGCTCGCATCAACTCACCTGCCCGACGGAAACCGGCATATGACAGATCTTCAACCAGAACGACCGGCTTGGGGCCGCGCAGGATCGTCTGAAACACAAGGCAAAGACCATTTTGCCCACCATGCGTCAGAACCACATCATCATGGGTCACTGCGCCAAGCGGCAGATCTGAGAGCCATTCAACGACCGCCTGCCGCATGGGTTGGTACGCATCGCGCGTCGGGTAATTCATCAGCAAACGCGGATCGGCTTGGGACACTTTCTTAAGACATTCCCTGATCAATGCCACCTGCCCCACGTCCGGTAATCTGGGGCTGAACAGGCTGACATCGGCGTTGTACTTGTCGTCGCGCAGGTGAAGTTGTCTTGCCCACACATCGTCCAGCAAAGGTGATTTTGGAGGGGCGACAAATGTACCACGTCCAACCTCGGCTTGTAGCAAACCTTCTTCCGTCAGAATCGTATATGCCCGGGCAACCGTGCCGGGCGTTATTTGTAACCGATACGCAAGCTCCCGGACTGGAGGCAGTTTAGACCCTATCTCCAGCGCTTTGTTCTCAATCGCTTTTCGTATTGTGTCGGCGACCAGTGTGTACTTGGGACCTTTGGATTTTGGTAACGCCTCTGGCCAAATTGTATCCATTACAATTCTTCCTTTGCTTTTGACACAATCCCGAATGTATCACACACATGTACCGAACATTAGTACTTTGTGTCAATACAATTTGAAGGGATACCCAAGATGACACGCCATATGCACAACCCCGCCCTCATGCTGCTGAACGATAGCCCTCGGCTGCCGATGATCGCCGCGCTGGCCGTGCGGTTTGCGGCGACTGTCACACAGTGGGAACGACAGCGCCGCAGCAGAGTTAACCTGTCAAAGCTGGATGATCGCATGCTTAAAGATGTCGGCCTGACCCGCCCCGCGGCCGACCGCGAGATCAAACGCTATTTCTGGCAGTATTAATTATCCCCAGTCCCTATCGGGACCTCTTCCTAGGCCGGGTTTCATACCCGGCCCTTTTTTACCCAAATGCCGCAGCTGCAGACCCCGCCGGTGGCAATGAATAGGTCATCGTAGCCCGCGCCACGGGTTTGTCTGAGCCTTCCGAGAACATCAGAACATCGCCTACCGCAAGCGTCTTGCCCAGTTTTAGCAAGCTGCAGCGCGCGATCATATCGTTGGCCCCATCGGGTTTGCGCATGAAATCCATCGAACACCCCGTCGTCACCGCCAGCGACTGACGTCCTTTCAATGCAAGGATCATTGCATAGACGCTGACATCGGCCAGACCGAACATCGACGGGCCTGAAACTGTCCCCCCTGGCCGCAGATGCCTGTCCCCGACCTTCAGCCGCATGGTGATTGAGTTTTCATCCAGGCTGTCGATGACAAAGTCCTTCTCGACCTGTGGAAAAACCTCGACCAGATAATCTGACAGTTGTTCGCGGTTCAAAACCAACGACATACTTCCCCTCCTCGAATTGCCACCCTAGAGTTGGCCCGACATCAGATCGGAGAGCAAGATGGGAATTCTGGAACGTAACGACATGAACGGCGTTGCCCGGTTGAAAATGAACGCGCCAGAGCGCCTGAATGCCCTGAGCGAAGAGATGCTGGCAGCACTTCAGGCTGAATTCGACGCCTTAAGCAACGACTCGAGTATTCGCGCCGTGATCCTGTCCGGCGAAGGCAAGGCGTTTTGCGCAGGTCACGATCTGAAACAGATGACTGCGGGACGTCAGAGCGAGGATGGGGGAAAAGCCTACTTCCAGGACTTGTTCGCGCAGTGCGCCAAAATGATGCTGTCGATTCAATCCCTGCCGCAACCCGTGATCGCGCAAGTCCACGGCATCGCCACGGCCGCCGGCTGCCAAATGGTGGCCACTTGTGATCTTGCGATTGCAGCCGAAGGCACGCGCTTTGGTGTAAACGGGGTCAATATCGGTTTGTTTTGCTCGACCCCTATGGTGGCCCTCAGCCGGAATATCCCCCGGAAACAGGCTTTTGAAATGTTGACAACTGGCGCGTTTATCTCGGCGGAGCGCGCGACAGAGCTAGGCCTGATCAATCGCGCCGTACCGGAAATGTTGTTGGAACATGAAACGACGGCACTGGCCGAACAACTGGCCGACAAGCTTGGATCAGCGGTCAAAGTAGGCAAACAGGCCTATTACAAGCAATTGGATATGCCGATCGAACAGGCCTACGCCTATACCGGAGAGGTAATGGCGCAGAATATGATGCATCGGGATACCGAAGAAGGAATATCTGCATTTATCGAAAAAAGACCGCCAAATTGGGAACAATAACGAGATTATTTTAAGTAATTTTCGCGACTGTTCGCAATTTAGTCCTTTTCAAAAGGGCCACACTGTGGCAAAGCTGAGACATGGCTTAGGCCCAAATACGCTTTTGGGTCGCTGTAGGCGGAAGGTCCCTCCAAGCTGGTTTCTCTCACCGGCGCTGACATTCCCGCTGCGGCGACCCCAAGTACCCTCCTTAAATTACTGGCTAATCAACGCGAAATCTGGCGTGTGTTGCGTTGCGCGATGCTGTGCCCTATGTGGCACCTCATGACACAGAAATTGCATATAGTTGGCGGCGGCATGGCAGGGTCCGAGGCGGCCTGGCAAGCAGCGGAAATGGGCGTGGATGTTGTAATCCACGAAATGCGGCCCAAAGTGGGCACTTTTGCGCACCAGACCGGCAATCTGGCCGAGATGGTGTGCTCGAACTCCTTCCGCTCGGATGACGACGAACAGAATGCCGTCGGTCTGTTGCATTGGGAAATGCGCGAAGCCAACGGCATCATCATGGGCACCGCCGATACGCATCGCCTGCCCGCTGGTGGCGCATTGGCCGTGGATCGTGATCCGTTTGCCGAAGCAGTAACCGCCAAGCTGCAAGCCCATCCACGGGTCGAGGTGACGGGCGAAGAAGTCACCGCCCTGCCCGACGACGGCCAATGGATCATTGCGACGGGTCCGTTGACGTCCTCGTCGCTGGGCGAGTCGATCAGGGCTCAGACAGGTGCTGAAGCTCTGGCGTTCTTCGACGCCATCGCGCCCATTGTCTATGCCGACAGCATCGACATGAGCCAGGCGTGGATGCAGTCACGTTATGACAAGGGCGAAACCGAAGAGGAGCGGACGGCCTATCTGAACTGTCCAATGGACCGCGATCAGTACGAGGCTTTCATTGACGCCCTGCTATCCGCTGACAAAACCGAATTTCACGAAGGTGAAACTGCCGGGTATTTTGACGGCTGCCTACCCATCGAGGTTATGGCGGAACGGGGCCGCGAAACGCTGCGCCACGGACCGATGAAGCCGGTCGGTCTGACCAATCCGCATCAGCCTGACGTCAAACCTCATGCCGTTGTTCAACTGCGCCGAGACAACGCGCTGGGTACGTTGTTCAACATCGTCGGTTTTCAGACCAAAATGAAATATGGTGCACAAACTGACGTATTCCGCATGATCCCCGGACTTGAGAATGCCAGTTTCGCGCGCTTGGGCGGAATTCACCGCAACACGTTCATCAACTCTCCGACATTGCTGGACGGGCAGATGCGGCTGAAATCAAAGCCGAATATTCGGTTTGCCGGCCAGATCACCGGCGTCGAAGGATATGTGGAAAGCGCTGCAATGGGCTTGTTGGCTGGGCGGCTGGCTGCTGCCGAGATCCTGGGGCGTTCCCTGCCAGAGATCCCGCAGGACAGCGCCATGGGCGCGTTGATACACCACATCACCGGCGGGGCCGAGGCGAAAACCTTTCAACCCATGAACGTCAACTTTGGTCTGTTTCGCCCGGTTGATGGCATCAAAGGGGGTCGCCGGGGCCGTAAGGACCGGTACAAGGCCTACACCGACCGGGCCAAGACGGAATGGACAGACTGGCTGGCACATTGCTGACTGGACGCATTGCGTCCACCCGGCCTAATATACGGGTATGAGCGACAAATACCTCAAAGACGCCTACGGGCTTGATACGCCCGAGGCGACCCGTACGCATTATCAGAAATGGGCCTCGTCATACGACGCCGAAGTTGGGTCACATGGCTACGCCACGCCTGGCCGCGTGGCCGAGGCGCTTTGGTCCCAGATGCCCGAACCGCAGACGCCTGTTCTGGATTACGGTTGTGGCACGGGTCTGTCCGGCAAAGCCCTTCACGATACGGGATTTCAGGTAATCGATGGTGTGGATCCCACGCCAAAGATGCTTGAAGGGGCAGCCGCCAAGGAGGTTTACAGAAACCTCACGACGTTTGAGATCACCGATCCGGAACCGCTGGAGCAAGATGCCTATAAGGCAATCACAGCGATTGGCGTGATCGGAACCGGCGCCGCACCGCCAGAGACATTCGACCTGTTGATGAAGGCGCTACCCAAAGGTGGCTTACTGGCCTTTTCCTTCAACGATCACACACTTGACGACCCGTCCTTCACCACCCGTTTGAACGATTGGCTGGACATGGGCGCTGCGCGGTTGTTGTTTCGGGAATACGGGCCGCATCTTCCCGGGATGGACCTTAAATCTGACGTATATGTTGTTGAGAAGACGTGACATTCATTACCAGATTTGCCCCATCTCCTACAGGGCCGCTTCATCTTGGCCATGCCTATTCTGCACTTCTTGCCAGTGATATGGCCGCCGCTGAGGGCGGTCAATTTTTATTGCGGATCGAAGACATCGACCGCTCCCGCTGCCGGGCAAATTGGGAAGAGCAGATTTATGACGATCTGACCTGGCTTGGATTGACCTGGCCAGAACCCGTGATGCGGCAATCGTCTCGTGTGTCGACTTATGAAGACGCGCTGAAAACGTTGTGGTCGCAAGGTCTGTTGTACCCGTGCACCTGCAACCGTCGGGACATTGCCGCCGCCGCCGGAGCGCCGCAGGAAGGAGTACCTCTGCACGGGCCGGATGGGATCATTTATCCGGGCACGTGCAGGGATGTTTCAGATCGAACGGGGCCGATTCCACAAGATATGCCCCTTCGACTGGATATTGAAACTGCTGCACGTGTAGTTCCAGATTTGTTTAGGACTGCCGCTCAACCGTATGCAAAATCGGCAGTTTTCGAAGAAACAGGCGCAAGACCGGAAGGGGAAACGGGCCCCGTCACTTTCACTGCTGATGAGTTACGGGACACAATCGGAGACGTGGTATTGTCCCGGCGTGATATGGGAACCTCCTACCATTTATCCGTGGTTCTGGATGACGCGGCGCAAGGAGTAACTCATGTCGTGCGCGGTCAGGACCTGTTCGAGGCGACGCGCATCCACGTCTTGCTGCAAGCCCTACTTGGCTTGCCAACACCCGTCTATCACCATCACAAACTGATCCGAGATGATGCAGGAAAACGCTTGGCAAAACGCGACGATGCGCGAGCAATTTTCAAGTATCGCGCCGACGGGATTTCCGCAGAACAGGTTCGGGCCATAGTTGGGCTGAGATCGCCCTAGTCCATTGGACCCATCAGTTCGACTTCGCCGCCATCTCGCACAGCGGTGTAAAAGCAAGTGCGTCGGTTGGTGTGGCAGG
This sequence comes from Ruegeria sp. Alg231-54, assembly GCF_900143525.1. Lineage (GTDB taxonomy): Bacteria > Pseudomonadota > Alphaproteobacteria > Rhodobacterales > Rhodobacteraceae > Ruegeria. The sequence continues at coordinate 383,532 of NZ_FREZ01000001.1, forward strand.
CCGCGCCGGTCTGTCTCACCAAGACCAGCAGGCAGTCGCGATCACAATCGACGCGGAAATCGATCAGTTCCTGAACATGCCCCGAGGTTTCGCCCTTGATCCAGAACGACTGGCGTGACCGCGACCAATACGTCACGCGGCGCGTTTCAAGAGTTTTTTCAACCGCTTCTGCGTTCATCCACGCCATCATCAGGACCTCGCCAGAGGCTTCATCCTGTGCGATCGCCGGGATCAGACCGGCGTCGTTAAACTTCAGGCTCGACGGATCGAAAGTGACGGTCTCGGACATTGTAAAAACCTTTTGCATCCCGGTGGATGGCCACTATGTATGGGGAACACGCAACGAGGGAAAGCCATGTCTGGCGAAAACGACCTGATAAAGCTGTATTCCGGGCGCATTCTGGCCCTGGCTGCGGACATTCCGCATCTGGAACGACTGGAAAACCCTGATGCGACCGTCAAGAAACGCTCGCCATTGTGCGGGTCGACCGTGACCGTGGACGTCAAGGTTGAGGACGGTCACGTATCCGACTTTGGTCAGGACGTTAAGGCCTGCGCCCTGGGTCAGGCCTCGGCCTCGGTCGTTGGATCCGCTGTAATCGGAACCACGCGCGCGCAAATTGAAACCGCGCGGGATCAGCTGTCGGCTATGCTGAAGAAAGACGGCCCTGCTCCGGACGCGCCGTTTGACGGGCTGGAAGTTCTCATGCCTGCGCGTGATTACAAGAACCGGCACGCTTCGATTCTGCTGGCGTTGGATGCCACTGCTGAAGCTATGGAACAAGCCGAACAGGCCAACTGCGCCTGAAGATGGTAATTCAATTCAAACCCATCTAACCTCCGCCATAGTTTTGGGGAGAATTTCGCTTGAATAGTTTGCTGGAACATTTTGTTACCCTGTGGGTCGTCATTGATCCGATTGGAACAATTCCCGTTTTTATCGCCGTTACAGCCGGGCTTGGGGCTGCGGCCCGGCGCAAAACAGCCCTGTTGGCGGCGTTCATAAGTGCCGGGGTTTTACTGTTCTTCCTTGTCTTTGGACAACTGCTGATCGAGGCGCTGGATATCGGGTTGAACTCGTTCCAAGTGGCCGGAGGGATCATCCTGTTCCTGTTCGCCCTGACGATGATCTTTGGCGATAGCAAACAAGAGGTTGAACAACGCGCAGCAGAAGACGATCAGGAAGACAAATTCCACAAGCCCAACCCCGCGATCTTTCCATTGGCGGTGCCCTCACTGGCGTCGCCGGGTGCAATGCTAGCCGTGGTTATCCTGACTGACAACAATCGGTTCAGCGTGGCGGATCAAGGCATCACGGCACTGGTTATGTTGTCTGTCGTGGCCATCGCCTTTGTTTTGATGCTGCTGGCCGAGCCGATCATTCGACTGATTGGCCATTCCGGTGCCGCCATTATCAGCCGCATCATGGGGATGATCCTGGCATCGGTTGCAGTGAATTCCGTGCTGTCGGCGATGCTCGAAATCTTCAAAACCGGACAGTTGTAAAAAAAACCGCCGCTCCTTCCGGGCGGAAAGGGCGGCGGTAGGCAATGCGTGTCTCGCGTGGGATCCGTATTTCCGCGCAGGGCCGAGGCATGGCCCTTTCAAGGGAATTGGGACAGGCAGGTCACCCTTGACAGAAATGGGGACGACGGCGCGGAGTTTTCGGCACGAGATCGCAGGCAGAAAGGGTCAGAACGCTCCGGGAAGGTGAAGGGCAACCACCAGCATCACCACCAACGACACCGCACCTGCCGCATCCTGCAATAGCGTGGAATGCGAACGGCTTATGGCGGTCTTGATCTGGGTCAGCATGGTCTCACCTCCGGTCTGGTTTTAATCCTTTGTTGACCTTTTGTTCTCATATTTTACCGAGTCGGTAAAGAACTTTTAGAGAACATTTGTAAACTTTGTGGAACAAAGTTGCTAACCCACTGAAATTAAACGGATTGCCTGATCCTGTTTCATGAGCCAAAGTAGAACACGCACCGCCTGCCCACGGTCCGTGGCCAGAGTCGGGTCTTTGCTAAGCAAATTGCGTGCGTCCGTCTGTGCTACAGCCATCAATCCGGCCTGGCGTTCCAGGTCCGCAATCCGGAATTTCGGCAACCCGGATTGGGCTGTACCGATCAGGTCACCTGCGCCGCGCATCTGCAGGTCAGTCTCTGATATCCGGAACCCGTCTTCGGTCTCACGCAGTACTTCCAGCCGTTTGCGCCCACCTTCACTAAGGGGCGGTTGATACATCAGCAAGCAGGTCGAGTCCGCTTCACCCCGACCAACGCGGCCGCGCAGCTGGTGTAGTTGAGCCAACCCGAAAATCTCAGCCCGTTCGATCACCATGATCGAGGCGTTCGGAACATTCACGCCAACCTCGATTACAGTCGTGGCAACAAGTACTTTTGTTCGGCCCTCTTGAAACGCGGCCATTGCGGCATCCTTGTCGGACGCGGGCATCTGGCCATGAACCAGGCCGACAATACCTTCGCCCAGTATGGCACGCAGCCGTTTGAACCGCTCTTCCGCTGCCGTTAGGTCCGAGACTTCGGATTCATCGACCAGCGGACAGACCCAATAGCACTGACGTCCTTCATCGATAGCCCGACGCAAATGCGCCACGACGTCATCCATACGCTCGGTGCTGATAATCGCCGTTTTGATTGGTTTCCGCCCCGGTGGTTTTTCATCCAGAACAGAGACGTCCATGTCCCCATATTGCGCCAAGGCCAGGCTGCGCGGGATCGGTGTCGCGGTCATCACAAGAACATCCGCGCCCTGCCCTTTTTCGGACAGCTCCATCCTTTGGCGGACCCCAAACCGGTGCTGTTCGTCCACAATGGCAAGTCGCAGGGCGTGGAACTCCACATCGCTTTGAAACACCGCGTGGGTGCCGACAAGGATGTGAATATCGCCCTGTTTCAGGGCGGCCAGCTTTGCACGCCGTTCGGCGCCCTTGTCCCGCCCAGTCAGGATTTCCAGAACGACTCCGGCCTCTTCGGCAAGCGGGCGCAGGCCTTCCAAATGCTGCCTGGCCAGAATCTCGGTCGGCGCCATCATGACACCCTGTCCACCAGCCTCGACCGCGACCAGAAGTGCCATGAAGGCGACCAAAGTTTTCCCTGCGCCCACATCGCCTTGCAGCAATCGGTTCATCCGTGCGTCCGAGCCCATGTCGGCGATTATTTCCTTGATCGCCTGCGTCTGAGCCCCGGTGGGTTTGTAAGGCAGATTAGCAAGAACTTTAGCTTGCAGAGCACCAGTGCCGACGCTCACGATGCCCCGGGCCTTCCGCTCGCGTTGTCGCGCCAGAGCCAGTGTCACCTGATGCGCAAACAGTTCGTCGTAGGCAAGGCGTTCCCGGGCTGGCGCGTGCGCGGCCACATCATCCGCCCCTTGTGGGTTGTGCGCCGCGGACACAGCCGTGGCCCAATCCGGCCAGCCCTGTTTTGACGCTTGCGCAGGGTCAATCCACTCAGCCAGCTGTGGCGCGCGGGTCAATGCGCTACGTACCGCCTTGTACGCCGTTTTTTGGGTGATGCCCTGCGTCAGGTGATAAACCGGCTCGAATTCTGGTATGTCATCCGCGCTTTCCACGGGCAGCATGTGATCTGGATGAACCATCTGCGCCATGCCGTCGAAAAGTTCGAGCTTGCCAGAGATCACACGACGGCTGTCTTGCGGTAGAACTTTTTTCAAATAGTCGCCACGCGCGTGGAAAAAGACCAACTGAAACTCGGTCTGCGTGTCTTCGACGTGAATGCGGTATGCCCCGCCCTTGCTTCGCGACGGCCTGTGGGTGCCGACCGTGACCTCTACTGTCAATGTCGTTGGCAGATCAGCCCCCTGGATTGTATCGCGCCGCCTGCGGTCCACGACAGCATAGGGCAAGCCGAACAGCACATCACGCGGCGACTCGATCCCTGCCTGCACCATTGTCTGCGCAGTTTTGGGGCCAACGCCTTCCAGCGTCTCCAGCCCCGCGAACAGGGGAAACAGGATTTCAGGGCGACCGCTCATGCGGTGCCGATCAGGTGCAGCCATTCATCTTCGTCCAGCGTCTCTATCCCAAGCTCTGCTGCCTTCTTGGCTTTTGACCCAGCACCAGGGCCTGCCACCAGCAAATCAGTCTTCTTGCTGACCGACCCAGAGACCTTGGCCCCCAGCGCTTCGGCGCGGGCTTTGGCCTCGGCGCGGGTCATCTTTTCAAGTGACCCTGTAAAGACAACCGTCTTGCCAGCCACCGGACTGCCCGATGTGTCGGGTCGTTTGGTGTCCTGCACGTCCAATTGCGTGACCAAAGCGTCGATGCTGGCGCGTTCTGCGTCCTGAGCAAACGCAGAAACCAACGCGCGCGCCATGACATCACCTACGCCATCTATGCCCAAAAGCTCGTCCCACTCAGGTCCTTCGAAACCAGCGGCTGCGGTGACGGCGCGCTCAAATTCTGTCCAAGCGCCATAGTGGTTCGCGATCAGATTCGACGCCGCCTCTCCGACATGTCGAATGCCCAAAGCAAAAAGAAGGCGTCCGAATTGGATTTGGCGTTTTTCATCAATTGCAGCCCAAAGGTTCCCGGCACTTTGCGCGCCCCAACCCTTACGGTTGGCGAGCTTGTTGAGATTGGCCGCATCTCTGGTCTGCAGCGTGAAGATGTCCACCGGGGTTTTGATTGGCAAGTCCGGGTCATCATAGAACATTTCAATCTGCTTGGCGCCCAACCCTTCGATATCGAACGCTTTCCGAGATACGAAATGTTTCAGTTTTTCAACGGCCTGCGCCGGGCAAATAATCCCACCGGTGCAGCGTCTAACGGCATCGCCTTCTTCCCGAACCGCATCACTGCCGCATTCTGGACAGGTTGTGGAAAAATCATAAGGTTGCGCGCCATCTGGACGTTTCGAAACATCGACATCCGCCACTTTTGGGATCACGTCGCCCGCGCGATAAACCTGCACCCAGTCGCCGACCCTAATATCTTTCCCATCCCGGATCGCGCCGCCCTTTGCGTCGCGACCAGCGACATAGTCCTCGTTATGCAGCGTGGCATTGGACACTACGACGCCACCAACAGTTACCGGGTGCAGCCGGGCAACCGGGCTGAGCGCACCCGTGCGGCCGACCTGAATGTCGATAGCCTCCAGCCTTGTCCATGCCAGTTCAGCGGGAAACTTATGCGCGATGGCCCATCTGGGAGTCGTGGATCTGAACCCCAACCGGGCCTGCAGCGCCAAGTCGTTCACCTTGTAGACAACGCCATCGATGTCATAGCCAAGCGTTGCGCGTTGCGCTTCGATGCTACGGTAGTGCTTGATCATCTGATCTGTCGTTTCGCACAATGCTGTCAGTGGGTTGGTTGAGAAACCGAATTCCGCCAACCGTTCGATGGCACCCATTTGTGTATCGGCCAAGGGGGCTGACAACTCACCCCAGGCATAAGCGAAAAACCGCAGCGGACGGGAGCGTGTTATTTTCGAGTCAAGCTGTCTCAACGACCCCGCGGCAGCGTTTCGTGGATTTGAAAATACCTTTTCGCCCAGTTCTGTCTGTCGCGCGTTCAGCTTGTCGAAGTCTTCATGCGACATGTAAACTTCACCGCGTACTTCCAGAACATCCGGAGCGTTTTGGACGCTGTGCGGAATGTCCGAGATCGTCCGCGCGTTCGAAGTCACGTTTTCACCAATCTCGCCGTCGCCTCGGGTTGCCGCCTGCACGAGCTTCCCCTGTTCATATCTTAGCGATAGGGACAGACCGTCAATCTTGGGTTCAGCAGTAAAATCCAGCTCGGCCGTGTCGCTCAATCCCAGATATTTGCGGATTGACCTGTCAAAATCCGAAACGTCCTCATCGTTGAACGCATTGCCCAGGGACATCATTCTGACAGCGTGTACGAGTTTTGAAAATCCCTCCGCCGGTCTTGCGCCCACTTGATCTGTGGGGCTGTCGGGCCGTTTCAACTTGGGGAAACGCGCTTCGATGTCCGCGTTTCGCCTCTTTAGCGCATCGTAGTCGGCGTCCGAGATCTCTGGGGCGTCCTCGGCGTGATACAGCGTGTTGGCCCGCGCAATCAATTCCGAAAGTCGCGCCAGCTCGGCACGTGCTTGATCTTCCGTCAGCTCTGTTACCGCAATTGAATCGCTCATGGCCTCGCCCTGTCACATAGTCTTTGAACCCAGTGATAGGGCGAGGCCATGGCTAGGTCCAGATGTGCTGTTCCATGAGTGAGGGGGTCGCCCTGAACCTACAGCGACTAGATTTCATTTTAAGTCAGGCTCCAACAGCGATCCGACGTTCGTCCAAGCTGTTGCTTTGGGGATCGCGCAACACGTAGCCCCTGCCCCAGACGGTTTCGATATAGTTTTCGCCGCCGGTCGCATTGCTGAGCTTTTTGCGCAGTTTGCAGATGAAAACGTCGATAATTTTCAACTCGGGCTCGTCCATACCGCCATAAAGATGGTTCAGGAACATCTCTTTGGTCAGCGTTGTGCCCTTCCGCAGGCTGAGCAGTTCGAGCATCTGGTATTCCTTGCCAGTCAGATGAACAGCCTTGCCTTCAACCTCAACGGTTTTGGCATCCAGATTCACCGCGACCCGACCTGTATGAATGATGGATTGGGAATGCCCCTTGGACCGACGAATGATTGCGTGGATGCGGGCAACCAGCTCCTCTCGGTGGAAGGGTTTGGTCATGTAATCGTCTGCGCCAAAACCAAAGCCCTTGATTTTGCTTTCGGTGTCATTAGCGCCCGATAGGATCAGGATGGGTGTTTCAACCCGCGCAATGCGCAGCTGCCGCAATACTTCGTGACCGTTCATGTCCGGCAGGTTCAGGTCCAGAAGGATCAAGTCATAGTCGTACAGTTTGGCAAGATCGATGCCTTCCTCGCCCAGATCCGTCGCATAGACGTTGAGGTTGGCGTGCGTCAGCATCAGCTCAATGCTTTTCGACGTGGTTGGATCATCCTCGACAAGAAGTATACGCATTTACTGCTCCAATTTGGGTCAATTTAACAATTCAAATTGAGACTGCTCAAAAATGGTTAACCTGACGTTACCGTTGAATCATTTATTCACTTTCATCTTTAGGTTGTCGATATTTTTTTAATGCCGTCACTTTCAGAGCATCCGCGCCGTGTTCAGCGACCGCAGAAACCCAAGAATTGAACTCTTCATCGCTTAGCCCATAGCGTTTTTTGGCGTCCGACAACGAAATCAGCCCGTATAGAACGCCGCGCACCACAATGACCTTGCGCGAAGCGACCCATCTGGTCGTCTCTGCAGGTGGCAGATCGTTTCGCGATAAAACCGTTCCATCTGGCAGGGTTACGGACCTTGGCCCTTCGACTTTGTGCAAATACATCTCTTGACCCTTTTTCAGCTGCGACAAAGCTGACAACAGCCTACTTAATGTCGCGTGAAACCGCCCCTTGAGAGTGTGTAGAATTTTCCTATATTCTGCCGGTCTTTCTTAACGCGCACAGGAATCGTCATGGCCCTCGATACCGAGACACCGCTGAACTCGCTTGGCTTTGCCAAACCCCCGTCAGAGACGCGGGTGGTTGTTGCCATGTCCGGCGGCGTCGACAGCTCAGTTGTTGCCGCTTATCTGGCCGATCAGGGCTATGACGTGGTTGGCGTGACGCTGCAGTTGTATGACCACGGCGCGGCATTGGCCAAGAAAGGCGCGTGCTGCGCGGGGATCGATATCCATGACGCGCGGCGTGTGGCCGAGGAACGCGGCTTTCCGCATTACGTTCTGGATTACGAGAACATCTTCAAAGATGCCGTGATCGACGAATTCGCCGACAGCTATCTGGCCGGCGCGACTCCTGTCCCGTGTATCCGGTGCAACGAGCGCGTGAAGTTCAAGGACCTTCTGGAAACAGCCAAGGACCTTGAAGCCGACTGCATGGCCACCGGTCACTATATCCAGCGCAAGATGGGCGCGAACGGGCCAGAGCTGCACAGCGCCGAGGATGCGAACCGGGATCAATCTTATTTCCTGTTTTCCACCACGCCCGAGCAGTTGGACTTTCTGCGTTTTCCTCTGGGCCACCTGCCCTCGAAGGACGCGACCCGAGAGATGGCCGCGCAATACGGGCTGTCGGTGGCGGACAAGCCCGACAGTCAGGACATCTGCTTTGTGCCCGATGGCAACTATGCCAGCGTGATCGAAAAGTTGCGCCCCGGTGCGGCGGAACCGGGTGAGACCGTTCATACAGACGGGCGGGTGCTGGCACAGCATAACGGCGTCATCCACTACACCATCGGTCAGCGCCGTGGTCTGGGTATCGGGGGGCTGAGCGAGCCTTTGTATGTGGTGAAGCTGGACGTAGACAAAAAGCAGGTTGTGGTTGGCCCGAAAGAGCTGCTGGCGACCCGGACCGTTCCGGTGCGCGAGATCAACTGGCTAGGGGATGAGCCTTTTACGTCGCGCGACGAATGGCATCTGTCGGTCAAGGTGCGGTCGACCCGCCCGCCGCGTGAGGCGATTATCCGACCTCTGTCTGAAACGACTGCCGAAGTCGAATTGCTGACACCCGAGGAAGGCATTTCGCCCGGTCAGGCCTGCGTGTTCTATTCCAATGAAAGCAGCCGCATATACGGCGGCGGCTGGATCTGGCGCGGTTACTGAGGCGTCCGGATCACAAGACGTCGGTCGGGCTGTTCATCAGAATATACAGTCCGACTGCTACCATGATGTAAGGTGCGATCCTGTCCAACCTGGCAAAACGCGGACCTAAAACCTGAGCGCGTGGTGCGCCCCAACTTGCAATCCCGATCAGCGTTGCCAGTGCGCACCCGGCCCCGATCATGGCCGTCAACCGAAACGCTGACGTCGAATCCGCGAACAGCGGAGTCATAGCCGCAAGCGTGTCAATCGATAGCGTCAAAAACAGCGCGACGACTGAGGTGATAGCCCCAGTGTCGGGCAGTTGACGCCCGCCCGAGCCTTTCCGTTGTTGCCAGATGCCATAAAGGCCCAGAGACAACGGGATAACCCCAAGATAACCGACCCAATTCAGAAACCGGCTGTGATCCAAGCCGCTGGCAATCACAAGCGACAGGCTCAGAATTATCATTTGCGCCGCCGCAAAGCCAAAGACGGCACGGCGCGTTTCCATCACCATGATTAGGCCAAACAGGATGACCAGATTGTCCAGGTTAGTTGATGTGGTCACGATCGCAGCGGAAAATACGAACAGGATGTGTTCAATCATGGCGATTGGGCAGCCTGTTCAAAACCGCTCGGGCGGCGCGCAGACCCGGCGCTTCACCACCCCGCCCCAGACGGTCCATGGTCACGTCCATCGCGCTGCGCTGCGCATCCGGACTGGTGGCCACGTCTGAGAGTGCCGAGGCTATCCTATCCGGCTCGCAATCATCCAGCAGGCATTCAGGAACCGCGCGCGTTTCAGACACCAGATTGACAAGCGTCGCTGTGTCCAAATTCACCATGCGCTTTGCGATCAGTGTCGTCAGCCAGTTCAGATTGTAGGCTATCACCATTGGAGTGGCCTGTGCCGCCAGTTCCAACGAAACTGTACCAGACGCTGCCAGCGCAAGGTCAGCCGCAGCAAAAGCCGCCCTTTTCTGCGCCTGAGCCTGGTCCGAGGGCAAATCTCGAGGGTCAACCACGACGGGCGACCCTGGCCAATCCTGAACATGTTCGGTGATCGCATCAACCATATGGGTCACTGCTGGCACGACAACGCGCGTGTCAGGGCGCTGTTTCAGAAAAAGGCTTAACGCCTGACCAAAGACCGGGGCCAGTCGATCCACCTCGCCCCGCCGCGAACCGGGCAAGGCCAGAACGATGGGCGCTTGGCTTAGGCCGTACGCCTCGCGAAAGGCCTGAATGTCTTGTTCGGTCGCCACTGGTTCGCTGACAACAGGGTGCCCGACAAAGTTACATTCCATCCCCGCGCGCTGCATATAGGGCGGCTCGAATGGCAACAGGGCCAGCACATGGTCGATAACCTTGGCCATCTTGTCCGCACGCCCGGGACGCCATGCCCAGACACTGGGGGCAACATAATGAACTGTGCGAATAGTACTTTGCGCTTTGACCAGCTTGGCAACCCGCAATGAGAAATCGGGACTGTCGATGGTGATCAGAACATCTGGATTGCTATTCAGAACAGCCTGCGCTGTCTCAGAAATCCGACGTTTGAGGTGAAAAAACTTGGGGAGAACCTCGACCAGTCCCATAACCGACAATTCGGACATGGGAAAAAGGCTGTCCAACCCTTGTGCCTTCATCAGCGGGCCGCCAACGCCCTGAAATTCAACTCCGGGTACCAGCGCGCGCAGGCCTTCCATCAAAGCCCCGCCAAGCCGGTCCCCCGAAGGTTCACCGGCGACGACGAAAACCCGCATCAGTTCGTCCGCTCGCGGACATACAAAAACAGGCCCAGCCGATCACATTCCGCAATCACGCGGTCTTTCTCAAGCACAAGGACGCCGCCCTTTTCGATCACAATTCCCGACAGCCCCGCCGCAACTGCGCCAGACACAGTATCAGGCCCGATCGCAGGCAGATCTGCACGAACGTCCTGATCCGGTTTCGGGGCTTTGAACAATACGCCGCCGCCCGCATCGGGGCGCTGAGTCAGAGACTGCAACATCCATGCAGTGCCAAAAATACCCTCGATGGCCAGCGCCTGCCGTTTTGAAACCACGCAGGCCTGCCCCACATCCGCAGCACCCATCGCCCGTACGATGCCCGCGGCGCGGTCGGCATCAGCCAGATCAGCCTCGGACGGTTGCGCCTGCGTCAGACACCCAAGTTTCGGAAGAAGGTTGGGTGCGATTTCATGGGCAGCCTTAACCTCCAGACCTGCATCCTCAAAAATGCCGATAACGGCGCGCAGCGCCGCATCATCGCCAGACATGATGGCTTGTTGCAGGATTGGGACCAAAGGCATTGTTGCCGCGTCGATCCTTGCGGGATCAATGGGCGGGCGCCCCACCGCACCTGCCATACAGATTTGGGTCACACCCCGCGCCTTGATGTCGGCGATAAAGGTTCCAACCTGTTCCAATGGAAACTCTACGTCCGGGGTCAGAGTATCCGGGCGGAAGCTCTCCATCGCACAGACCACCGGGCGGTCGGGCAACTGCGCGACAATTTCACCCGGCAAAACGCCTGTTCCAGCAATCAGCGCCAGCATTGTTTATTTCCCCGGTGTAAGGAAAGATCGATCCGAATGTCCGGTGACAAAATCGACGATCCGCTGAACGTATTCACTTTCGTTATCCGCGCCGACACGGTGCGCGCGCTCCATGAAAGTGCCATCGCCAGTCGACAATTCGCGGAAGGCCGCCCGCAAAGCGGCAATATCCTCACGTGAGACACCTCGCCGTTTGAGGCCGACGAGATTTAGACCATCAAGTTCGCCACGCGGCGCCTGAACCAGGCCATATGGGATCACGTCATTCGGAACCATGGTCAACGCGCCAATGATCGCGCCGCGCCCAACTCGGACCCATTGGTGCAATCCAGAGATACCACCGACAATCACGTCATCCTCGATGATGCAGTGCCCCGCAGCTCCCGAGTGATTTACCATGATCACACGATTGCCGATCTGGACATCGTGGGCCACATGCACGCCCGCCATCAGCAGACAATCATCCCCAATCCGCGTTACGCCACCGCCGCCATCGGTCCCGGTGTTCACCGTGACATGTTCGCGAATCCGATTGCGTTTGCCGATCTCAAGGCGCGTATTCTCACCGCCGAACTTCAGATCCTGCGGGATCTCTCCGATGACCGAAAAGTTGAAGATCACGGTTTCTTCACCAACCGAAGTATCACCGGTCACCACAACATGCGATTTCAGCTCGACCCGATCCGCAAGCTTGACCTGAGGACCCACATAGCAAAACGGACCTACGACGCAGCCTTCACCAATCTGCGCGCCGTCTTCGATGATTGCGCTAGGATGGATGCCGCTCATGTGGTCTTTTCCATATCCCAGTCGACATAGGCCGAAAACTCGGCCTCGGCCGCGACCTCTCCTTCGACCGTGGCACGGCCACTGAACTTGAAGACCTTGCCACCCTTTTTACCGCGAACCGTTTCGACATGCATCTCAAGCACGTCGCCCGGGATCACCTTGCGACGGAATTTGCATTTGTCGATGTTCATGAAATAGATCAGCAGTTCGCTGTCGATTACATCCATGCCCACCCCCAGCATGACCCCTGCGGTTTGTGCCATCGCCTCGACAATGGTCACGCCCGGCATGATCGGGGTTCCCGGAAAATGCCCTTGGAAATGCGGTTCGTTCATGGTGACGTTTTTGATGCCAACAGCCGATTGAAAGCCCGAGATATCGACGACCTTGTCGACCAACAGAAACGGATAGCGGTGAGGCAATATCCGCTGGATCAGCTGAATGTCAGCGCTTTTGGTTTCCGTTGTCATAGTGCAGTCGTCCCGTTCTGGATTTCTCTTTGACGCGTGGTTAGCAACACCGCGCCTTAAGGGCAAGCAAACCTATTCTTTGCTTTCGTCTTCAAGTTGGCTGCCATCGCCAATCTGTTCATTGATCCGCGCAATTGCCGTGTCCGTCACATCGGTTCGGTCCGAGCTGAGAAAGACATTGGAACGTTCGATAACCACAGACGCCCCGGATTCGCGCAACAACTCGATCAGGATCGGCTGCACAAGAACCAGAAAGGTCTGCCGCGCTTCTTCGCTTCGGCGCGCAAGGGCGTCCAGTTTGGCGCGCTGACTTTCGCGATGTGTCTGAACCTTGTTGTCGAACGCCTCGGCCAGCGGGCGAAACTCTTCGGTTGGCAGTTCTGCGCGCTTTTCGGTCAGGTCTTTTTCTTCCTTGCTCAGTTCAGCGACAATTCGTTCATTCTCGTCGGCCAGCAATGCGCCTTCACTTTCGATCTCGCGCATGACGCGCCGACCGAATTGCGACTCGGAAAACAACCGGTCACTGGACAGGGTCAGAACATTCGCCTGAGGAACGCCCAATTGCTGCGCCTGAGCGGTCGACACGCAGGCCAGCGCCAGAAAAACGCACAGGGCCCAAAATGGGCCCTGTGCAATTAATTTTATCAAGTTCCGCATCTGGCGATCAGAACCGCGCCTGAACGGTCAGGTCAAAGTTCTGTTCCTTGTCGAAGTCTTCTTTCTTCAAAGCTTTCGAGAAGTTGAACCGCAGGGGGCCAAAAGGCGTTTCCCACAGAACGGACACACCGATCACGTGGCGGATAGATCCGTCCGCGCCCACAATGTCGGCACCAGCAGTGTTCACGTTGTTGATGTTGTAGACGTTACCAACATCGTAGAACACACCGCCGCGCAGACCCAGTTCTTCGGGCAAGCCAAGCGGGAAGTCAGATTCAAAGCGGGCAACCCAGTAATAGTTACCACCGATCGCATCGTCCTGACCGTTCGACAGGTCACGCGGACCCAGACCCGCAGGTTCAAAGCCACGGAACGTGTTCGGACCAATCAAGAAGCGGTCGATTACACGGCTGAAGTCGTCGCCCTGCCAATGCAGTGCACCTACTTCCATCGATGCCCGCAGAACAACTTCCTCGTTCAGGACACGTGTCTGCGCGATGCCGCGCGCTGTGGTTTTGTAGAACTCGTTGTCGCCGCCAAGACCGGCCGCATCAACGCCCACCTCAAACAAAACGCCCGCATTGGGGTTCAGACCACCGCGTCGGCTATCATAGAGGTAAGATACGCCCAATGTGCTGGATGTCCGCTTACCCTGCTCGATTTCCGAAGCGATAACAGCACCGTTCACTTCATCATCTTGCTGCGTCATCTCGCTGCGGTTCCAACCATAGCGGAGACGGAGCGAAGACAATTCGCTGATTGCGTAGCTCAGCTGCGGCTCGAAGAAGACGCGCTTGGTATCGTAGCTTGCAAAGCTCGAATTCGTCGATGCCAGGCCAAGACCAAGATCGAACTGCAACCGGCGACCCAGCAAATATGGTTCGGTGAAGTTAATGATGTATTGCTCGGAATCCTGCGCCGTCGACAGAGTCAACCCAAGGTTTTGACCGCGACCCAGGAAGTTGGATTCGTTCAGGCCAATTGCAATCCCGAAACCATCGGAAATCGAGTAGCTACCACCAAGACTCAAGGAGCCGGTGGGCTGCTCTTCGACATCCACATCCACAATCACCTGGCTGGGCGTGGACCCTTCGCGCGGCTCAACATCTGCCACGGCAAAGAACCCAAGGGCACGGATACGCTCGGCGCTCTGGCGGATTTCGCGCGGGTTGAACGGATCACCTTCGACCGTATCGAACTGGCGGCGGATCACGCGGTCCAGTGTCGTTGTGTTGCCTTCGATGTCGATACGTTCAACAAAGATCCGCGGCCCTCTGGTCAGAACAAACTGAACGTCCAGCGTCAGATCACGTGCGTTACGCGTGACCCGCGGTTCGACCCGCAGGAAATCAACACCCTGTTTCAAACCCAACCGTTCCTGGCGGGCGATCGAGCTTTCGATCAGAGACGGGGAATAGGTCACGCCCGGACGGATTTTCAACGCTGCTTGATAAGCGGCAGGATCCACCCCAGGAATTTCACTGACGGTCGAAATCTTGCCGAACGAGAACTTTTGCCCCTCGGTGATGTTCATCACCAGGAAGAACGCGTCACGTTCGCGGGTGAATTCAACGTTTGCGCTGTTCACACGGAAATCGACGTATCCGCGCGACAGATAGAAGTCGCGGATGACTTGTTTATCAAATTCGATCCGGTCAGCTATAAACGTGTCGCCGCGCAGGAACGTGCGCAGAATGTTGGCCTGCTTAGTCTCAAGAATTCGGCGCAAGCGGCGATCCGAGTATGCCCGGTTGCCGACAAAGCTGACACGCTCGACCTCGATCGTGGTGCCCTCTGCAATTTCAAAGACAAGGTCGACGCGGTTGTCGCTGCGGCGAATGATGCGTGGGATGACGGTCGCGGAAACGCGGCCCTGCGCGGAATAGATTTCGGCGATCTGATCCGCGTCGGCTTCAGCAAGCTGTGGAGTGAAAACCCGGCGGGGCTGAGAATTGATCGCCTCAAGCAGTACGTCGTCCTTTAAGCGGCGGTTGCCTTCGATGCTGATTTGGTTGATCGTCGGATATTCTTCGACCTCAATCACCAGTGTGCTTCCACGCGGCGTCAGATCAACTGTCTCAAAAACACCACTGTCAAGCAAACGCTGAAACGCATCGTTTAACTGTCCGGCGGTCACTGTCTGGCCGGGTTGGATTCCAGTCCGGGCAATGATTGTCGAACTTTCGATCCGCCTGTTACCCTCAACATCGAACGAATTGATAGTGTAGCTTTGCGCGCGCGCAACCTCCGGCAGGAAGGTAAAGCTTGCTACAAAAACAAAAGAAAAAATACGTAGCGTCTGCCACAAAATATTGTTTGCTGGCTTCTGCCCCCCGCAGGATGTGCCTGCGCCTCGCCTATCAGTCATTTTTTTTCTACCCGAATTTTAGGACTTTATTGTTGAGTAGCGAGATTAGGTTTCCTTGTCAAAAGACGAAAACACAAAGCGACCCAGTGGGCCGCTGCTAATCGTGTTCAATTTTTGGTAAGAATCACATGCTGGCCAAGAAGGTCCAGCCGCCGATGGCGAGTGCAGTCGCACCGAAAAACAGCAAAAAGTCCCAGTTCAACATGAACAGGAAGCTAAAGCTTTGATACGATTTTCGAAGTGCCTTGGACATTTTAACATCTGCCACATAAAATTGAGACGAGGTGAGACTATCTGCGGATTGGGGCGAAAATGCGGCTTTTATTGGCGCATATCACCACAATCAGCAGAACAGATCGTTGGACACAGAAAAGACCATCAAACCCAGAATCAACGAAATCCCTACCCCCATCAGAACCTTCAGCACGCCATCGCTAGGAGGTTTGCCTGTTACAGCTTCATAGGCATAAAACACCAGATGGCCGCCGTCCAAGGCCGGTATTGGAAACAGGTTCAGCAGGCCAACAGCGGTAGACAGCACGGCGATAAAGAAGATGAAGCTTTGCGCACCTTGGCTGGCCATGGCACCCGAGGTTTCGGCAATCCCAATCGGGCCGGACATGTTGCAGGTGCTGATGGCACCGGTAATCATGTGCCAGATACCTGACAGTGAGCCGTCTATGACACGCAGGGTTTGACGTGCACCGCCCGATATGGATTCGAGAACACCGGCAGACTCAGTCGCAGGTTCCAGCATCATGCCGCCAACGATACCAATGCGCCAATGCGTGACAAAGCCGCCTTCTGCCTGTGGTTCGTCGGTGCGGCGCGGGGCAAGGGCGAATTCAAGATCGGCCCCGTCGCGCCAGACATTCAACAGCAGAACTTTCCCGTCGGACCCTTCGACATGCTCTTTCAGCTGATCGAAAGCAAAGATTGGGTCCCCATTGACCGACGTGATGACATCACCACGCTGAAGGTCGATATCCATGGCCGCACTGCGGGGGCTAACTTGCTGGATCAGAGGCGGAAACAACCAGGGACCGGTCACATCCATGGTCTGATCATCGCGGAAGACCGTATAATCCAGAACCGGTTCCACCGGCAGCGCGTCAACAAAGTCGGTCCATGCGCCCTCCTCGTCGAAATCGGGCACCGCGACGCCGCCAATCGCGACGATTTCGTCACCGTCCTGCAATTGCTGAACAGTGCCGGGCAAAGGATGCAAGGTCCCAACGGTCAGTGGGTCTTTAGTCACGCCCTGGGTCAGGAAAATCATACCAAACACCAGGATCGACATGATGAAATTGAAAACCGGACCTGCGGCAACCGTGGCCGACCGGGCCCAAAGAGGCGCCCCGTGCATAGTGCGGCGCAGATCCTCTGGACTTTGTTCGGTAATTTCCTCCATCGCGGTTTCGTCTTTGCCCGACGCCGCGTTCGCGTCGCCCAGGAATTTGACATACCCACCAAAAGGCAGCGCGGCGATCTGCCACCGCGTGCCGCGCTTGTCGATGCGGCTCCAAAGAACCGGGCCAAACCCGATCGAGAACACCTCGGCATGAATACCGGACCAGCGTCCAACGATGTAATGGCCGTACTCGTGCACCGCGACGATCACCGAAAGCGCGATGACAAAGGCAATAATCGTATACAGCAAATTGCCGAACTGAGGGATCAGAGAAAGTACGTCCAAAATTTTATCCTGCTCGTTGGATGACGATGTCATCGACCCACATACGTGCCAAATGGTCCGTTTGCAGCACGTTATCAAGGGTTAAAGGGGCATCAATAAGGTCGCCTGCGGCCTCGAACCTTTCCAGAACGGTCTCGACTATGTCGGCCATCTGAAGGAAACCGATTTCACGCGAAATGAATCGATCCAACGCCCGTTCTTTGGCGGCGTTGAACACAGCACCTGACAGGCCACCGCGTTCCATCACGACGCGTGCCAAGCGCAGCGCGGGATACCGCGCCTCATCAGGTTCACTGAACCTAAGCTGCCCAAGTTTTCCAAGATCCAACCGTTCGACCGGCAAACCCTTCCGGTCGGGCCAGTGGAGAGCGTACCCGATGGCATGGCGCATATCCGGGGCGCCCATATGGGCCATGACAGCGCCGTCCTGGAACCCGACCAGGGCGTGAACAATGGATTCCGGGTGCACCAACACTTCGATCTGATCCGGGGATACACCGAAGAATTCTTTGGTTTCAATCAGCTCCAGTGCCTTGTTGAACATCGACGCGCTGTCGATCGTGATCCGCTGCCCCATATCCCAGTTCGGGTGGCTCGAGGCTTGCTCGACTGTCGCATGTGCCAGTTTGCTTAACGGCCAATCGCGGAACGCGCCGCCACTTGCTGTGATGATGATTCGCTCGACCGCGGCGATATCCTCGCCGACAAGCGCCTGAAATACGGCTGAGTGTTCGCTGTCGACCGGCAAAAGCCGCGCATTGTTCGCTTTGGCCGTCTCAAGAACCAACGCACCGGCGCAGACAAGCGTTTCCTTATTGGCCAACGCCAGCGTGCCGCCCTGCCTGAGCACTTCAAGGCCCGGTTCCAGACCGGCGGCGCCCACAATGGCCGACATAACCCAATCGGCAGGCCGGGCCGCAGCTTCGGTCAGCGCATTTTGACCGGCGGCCACTTCGACACCCGAACCTGCAAGGGCCGTGCGCAGATCATCCAGACGGTCTTCATAGGCCGTAATTGCCACATCGGCGCTCAAACGCCGGGCATCATCTGCCAGTTTTTCGATATTCGCCCCGCCCGTCAGAGCGACGACGTCATACGCGGCGGGGTCGCGATCAATCAGATCAATCGTGTTTTGCCCAATTGATCCGGTCGCGCCGAAGATTGAGATTTTGCGCATCACATCGCTCCGGGGGAATAGAGAATCCCGGCTATCAAAACGAACAGGGCCGCACCCATCATGCCGTCAAAGCGATCCAGAAACCCGCCATGACCTGGTATCAGGTTCGAGCTGTCCTTGACCGCAAATTTGCGCTTGGTTGCGCTTTCGACAATATCCCCGGCCTGACTGGCCATCGACGCAAGCACCGAAACCACCACAAACATGACGCCAAAACCGGCATGCACGGCAAAGATCGTGCCAACTACAGCTGCTGCTGCCCACCCGCCTGCGGTGCCCGACCATGTTTTCTTTGGGCTGACCTTTGGCCAGAACTTAGGGCCGCCAAAGGTTTTGCCAACAAAGTATCCCGCAACATCCGTTGCCACGACCACCGAGATCAGCCAGACCATCCAGCCGAACCCCATGTTTTCGCGGATTGAGATGAAGCCCAGACCCGACGCAGCGATCCAGAGAGCGAAAAGCGCATAGATCCCCTTGGAGCGACTGATTTGCCCTGCCCCGACCAAGGCCGGTGCAAGTAGGAATGGCAGCGTATAAAGCGGCGGAAGATGATAGCTGAGCACGACCGCAACACCGGTGAGAATGCCCAACTGGATCGCGACACCATTGCGGTCGGGATCGATCATCCGCACCAGTTCCCAGGTCATTAATCCGCAGGCGATTGCGATAAAGGCTTCGAACCAGAGCCCGCCCAGCCACACTTCGACCGAACCGATGCACACAAGCACCGCGGCAGACAGAACACGGGCGGTTAAGTCAGACCATCGGCCCTCGCTCATGCCGGAACCGCTCCGAACCGCCGGTCACGGCTTCCAAAGTTTCGGCATAGCCTTTCAAGTTCAGCCGAGGTGAAGTCGGGCCAGAGCGTGTCAATGAATTCGTATTCCGAATAGGCGGATTGCCACAAAAGAAAGTTGGATATTCGGGCTTCGCCACTGGTTCGGATCACCAGATCCGGATCGGGAAGAACGTGCGTATCCAGATACTTGGGCAGAGTTTCTTCATCCACGTCCTCAGGGAGCAGATGGCCTTCGGCCACGTCACGCGCCAGCCGTTTGGTCGCCCGGGCAACCTCATCCCGACCGCCGTAATTCAACGCAATGGTCAAGTGCACCAGATCGTTGTGCTGGGTTGCAACCTCCAAAGTGTCCATCAGTTCCGTCAGCTTGGAATCCAGACGAACCCGATCGCCGATAAAGCGTACGCGCACACCGGCTTTGGTTAGGTTGCGCGCTTCCTTGATGATGTACCGTCGGAACAGGCTCATCAAACCGGCGACTTCCACCTGAGTTCGTTTCCAGTTCTCGGTCGAGAAGGCAAAGACCGTCAGATACTTGATGCCCAATTCCGGACAGGCCTCAACCACTTCTCGTACCCGCCGGGCACCGGCCTGATGCCCAAACAGCCTGGGCCGGTTGCGCGCCTGTGCCCAACGCCCGTTCCCATCCATGATGATGGCTACGTGGCGTGGCCCGATAGCGGGTGAGGGTTGAGTTGTGTCAGGCATGATGCGGGCTCAGACCTGCATGATCTCGGCCTGCTTGGTTTCAAGCGCGGCGTCTACGTTCTTGATCATCTGGTCGGTCAGGTCCTGGACTTCACTTTCCCAGAACTTCTGATCGTCTTCTGACATACCGTCAGCCTTGGCTTTCTTGATCTGATCCATGCCATCGCGACGGACGTTACGGATCGAAACACGGGCGTGCTCGGCATATTGCCCGGCAACCTTGCCCAGCTCGCGGCGGCGTTCTTCGTTCAATTCGGGGATCGGCAGCATGATGATGGTGCCGTTCAGCTGGGGGTTGATACCCAGACCACTTTCGCGGATCGCTTTTTCAACCTTGCCCACCAGGCCTTTGTCCCAAACATTCACCGTCACCATACGCGGTTCGGGGACGTTCACGGTGCCGACCTGGTTGATCGGGGTCATCGACCCATAGGCATCAACCATAACTGGTTCCAGCATTGACGCCGACGCACGGCCCGTTCGCAGCGAAGCGAATTCAGTTCTAAGGTTGCCCATGGCGCCATCCATACGGCGCTTCAGATCGTCGGTGTCCAGTTCAAAATCGTCAGACATGCTGCTCACTCCCCGTCTTCAGGTGCTGTTTTGCATGGCTCATAGTCCATCGCAATTGGGATGTATAGCAATGATGATCTGGAATTGAGCCAATGACCAGAGGTGTTTCTGGCATTTTCGGGTTCTTTCAATGGCAACTGAACCGGCCAACATTGATGTCAGCCGGTTCGATCATGTGCATAGGAATCAGGCGTTTACATCGACAACAACACGGCCTTTGACCTGCCCTTTTAGGATATCCGCACCCAATTGAGGCAGATCGCCCAGGGTCGCGGGATGAACCATTGCCTCGAGCTTGTCCATCGGCAGGTCGGTTGCGACGCGTTGCCATGCGCGCACCCGGTTGTCATAGGGCTGCATCACACTATCGATGCCAAGCAGGTTGACACCGCGCAACAGGAACGGAATGACGCTTGCGGGCAGCCCTGCCCCTCCGGCCAGACCAACGGCTGCGACTGAGGCACCGTATTTCATCTGACCCAGCACTCGGGCCAACATCTCGCCCCCCACCGCGTCAATGCACCCGGCCCAGGATTCGCTTTCCAACGGGCGTTTCACGGTTTCATTTAAATCCTCGCGTGGGACTATCGTGGTGGCGCCGAGTGATTTCAGATAATCACCCGCCTCTGGTCGACCTGTCACGGCAGCTACCTCATAGCCCAAATTGGCCAGAATGGCGGTCGCAACCGAACCAACACCGCCAGCGGCCCCGGTCACCAGTACAGGACCATGTCCCGGCTGCATGCCTTGATCCTCAAGCGCCATAACCGCCAACATCGCTGTGAATCCGGCCGTGCCCACAGCCATGGCCTGACGTGTGTCCAGACCTTCGGGCAATGGAACCAACCAGTCGGCCAGAGCGTTGGCTTTCTGGGAATACCCGCCCCAATGCGCTTCACCCACACGCCAGCCAGTCAGAACGACCTTGTCGCCGGGATTATAGCGATCGTCCGAGGACGCCTCGACCGTGCCGCTGTAATCGACGCCGGGTACGTGCGGATAGCTGCGCACCAGCCCGCCGCCCTTCGGCGACATGCAAAGGCCGTCCTTGTAGTTTACAGTTGAATACTCAACAGCGATTGTCACTTCGCCATGGGGCAGATCCCCAACGGAAAGCTGTTTGACCGAAGCGCTTGCCAGTCCGCTGTCTTCGTCCTTATCCATTACCAACGCATTGAACATTTCAACTTTCCTTTCTTTTTAACCAGTCACCAGCCTTTGCTGAACTGATAATTTCCGTTCATATCCAGAACTTGTCTCGCACGGTTGCGCCACGCATTCCGTCCGGTGTTTCAACTTCGATCCGTGTGCCGGGTTCCCAATGGCTCAGCTTGACCATACCGATTGACACATTGGTGTCGAAATCCGGGGACCAAGCGGCCGACGTAATCTGGCCAATCCGCTTGCCTGCAGCCACTACTGGCCAAGGGCGGTCGCATGGTGGTACAGCGTCGCCGTCGATTGCAATCGGACGGATTTGTTGCACCGGGCCCTCCTTGGCCACGCGCAGCAGAGCGTCTCGGCCAATGCAACCGATTGCCGTATGGGTGTTACAGAACTTGCCCAAACCGCATTCATGCGGCGTGTTGTCGTCGGTCATATCGTTGCCGTATGACAGTAACCCACCCTCAATCCGTTCGATGAGATTGGGACAGCCCGCACGGACGTGCAGGTCTTCGCCCGCCGCGAAAAGGGCGTTCCACAACGGCATACCGATGTCCGAACCCTCGACATAGATTTCGAAACCACCTTGTTTGGAATAACCAGACCGTGCGATTGCGAGTTCACGTCCCTCGAACTCGAACTTGTCGAATTTAAAGAAACGAATGTCACGCACCCGGTCGCCAAAAACACGGGCCAGTAGGTCATCCGCCTTCGGCCCCTGTATCGCCAGCGGAGACACATCGGGTTCGTCGACCAGCACATCCAGACGGTATCCGTTGGCAATGCCCTTGACCCAAAGCAGCAAGTCACTGTCGGCAATCGAAATCCACCACCGATCTTCCGAAAGCTTCACCGCCACAGGATCATTCAGCATTCCGCCTGTTTCATCGACAATGGGAACGTAAAAGCACTGACCGGGCAACATCCTCCGCAGGTCCCGTGGCGTCAGCATTTGCATCAGCCGCGCGGCATCCGGCCCACGCAGTTCGACCTGCCGTTCGCAGGATACATCCCACACCTGCACATGGGTTTTCAGATGCCTGTAGTCCGCTTCGACGGATTCAAAAACAGTAGGCAATAACATACGGTTATAAACCGTATATCCTTTAACCCCAGCAGCTTCGACACCATCAGAAAAAGGTGTTCGGCGCAGGCGACGCGAGAGTGAGATCTGAGCCACTTAAGCCTCCTCAGGCAGAAAAACCAGATCGCTCACCGGTGCAGCAGAACCTGTTTCGGTCAGCATTTGATGCAGCTGGCCCCGGTGATGTGTTTGGTGGTTGAAGAAATGAATGACGCATTGCGCATACGGTTTCGTGACATCGGCTTCTTTGGCGGCCGAGAACCATGTGAACGGGCCGCGCAGGTCCTCGTCCTTCAAGGACGCGGCCCATTGGGTTGTCCGCTGGTCAATCTGATCGCGCAGGGGCAACCATTCTGCCAGATCGATACACAGTGACGGGCTTTCCGGGATACCGCCGCCGGGACCTTGCCCCTTGTCAAACCGCGACATCCATATCCAGTCCCCCCAAAGCAAATGATTTGCCGTGCCTAGGATCGAACCAAAAAACGCTCCGCGCTCGCGGGTCAGTTCCTCATTCGAAAGTGCGGCAAGAAACCCCTTCAACTGGCTGTTTTGCCAGTGATTATATCGGGCCATTTCTTGCGCATAGGCGGCGGTGATCATCACTTTGGCCCATGCCAGTCAATTGGGCAAATTTCGGCAGATTTACCGCCAAAGTCCCAGACACGGCCGTAGTCGCGTACCTTGGACTTGGTGCCGCGGGCCACGATGATGTCCGGACCCATCCAATATTTCGAGTTTGACACCATGACCGGATGCTCGGGGTCCTTGCCGCCCAGCATCTCAATTTCACCCTGAATCTTGCGGCCGATCGCGATTCGGCGCTTGGTGCCGTCGCGCTCAATCTGAACCGGCGCGCGCTCGGCCCCGATAATCTCGCTGACCAGCATGGTAAACAAACCGGTGGTCCCCCCTGCCTGACCGCTGAAGATTTGCAACAGCCCGTTGTAGGCCTTGCCGCTGGCACGCTCATCGACATAAGCGGCCACTTTCCACTGCCCTTCGCCCATTCGGCCCGGAATATCGACCAGCAACCCGACGTTCAGACCGGACAGGTCTTCGCCTTCATAGTGGCCCTCATCAACGATAATACCCATCCACGCGTGGCAATGCCCCTCGGTCGGAGGGTGCGCGCCCAATGAAACCACGCAGGGGCAAAACACATCGCACGAGCAGTTCAGGATCAATTCGCCTTTGATTGCCCAATCTGTCGGGCTCATCTCGCGCCGCTTGGGATTGGGCATACGGCTGTCAATGCGCTGACTGATCGGCAGCTTGTCGGCCTCGGGTTTTCTGTTCTTAGCCATAGGCTTATCCTCCGTAGATTATTGGATAGACGAGCAGAACAAGACCGCCCGCAATCAATGCAAATCCCATCGGTCGGGTCACTGCGTGCCCGATCTGGGGTAGTTTCTCAAAAACCATGAACAGTGTCGCGAGACCCATCCACAACAGGCTCATGACACCGCCAACAAAACCAAGCGCCATGAAGCCCCAGCAGCAGCCCACACAGAATGCGCCCAGTCCCAGCCCAATGCGCAATCCGCCAGTGAACCCGGTTTTCCAGTGCCCCAGGAAATAGGTCATAGGGGCGTGGCAGACTCCGTGACAGACCTCTTTCGCGCGGGTGAACTGAAATGCGCCGACGGCGATCATTAGGCCTCCTGTGAAATACCCGGATTTGCCAATGCCCAGCATGTCTACGACTCCACCAAACAATAGCGCCAACTGAACACCGGTGATCAAAGCTGCAAAGCCAACCCAGACGACCAGATACCCGGACAGAACACCCAACCAACCAGCGCGCGAGCCATTGGCGCTGTGGATCAGATCGTCATAGCTGCGTAAAGTCGGCACGAGCGTCGGCAGCATCATCGCCGCCATCATGATAGCCCACATCCAGAACAGCGGGCCAAACTCGGCCATGGGCATATACATGTCCATGCGCGGGTCCATGGCCGCCATGGCCTGACCCATTGGGCCGGGGCGACCGATCCAATCCAGATCCATGTCGCGGCTCATGGTGAACATGACCCACCACGCGGACAGGATCAGGGCATAAAACCCTAGCCAAAATACGGTGCGTAGAACTGTGCGACTCACGCGCTCCTCCCGACTCAGTCCTTGCTTTTCAAATGTCAGACTTTTAAATGTCAGACAAATAAAAATTCACCGACGGTCCCCGGAATATGAAAATCGACCCAAAAAAACCTGCTGATCTGTCTGCGCAGATCGCTCAGGCCATTCGTGACGCAATCATCTCGGGCGAATTGATCGTGGATGAACGTTTGCCCTCCGAGGCGGAATTGTCCGAGCAATTCCAGGTATCTCGCCCAACCGTGCGCGAGGCTTTGAAGCGTCTTGCGGCGCAATCCCTGATCCGCACGCAACGCGGTGCAAGCGGTGGTGCATTTGTGAACCGGTTGAGTTTTGAGGGCGCGTATTCCCAACAGATCACGACCTCGACCCTGTTGCTATCAATGAATGCGGTCAGTTTCGACACCGCCTGCGAAGCGCGCTTTGCTCTAGAGCGCGCCTGCGCCCCGTTGTCCGCTCAGCGACGGACAGCCGATCAGTTGGCAACAATGCGTGCCGAGATACACCGGCAGTCACAACCGGGCCTCAC
This sequence comes from Ruegeria sp. Alg231-54, assembly GCF_900143525.1. GTDB lineage: Bacteria > Pseudomonadota > Alphaproteobacteria > Rhodobacterales > Rhodobacteraceae > Ruegeria. The sequence goes on from NZ_FREZ01000001.1 coordinate 408,817, forward strand.
AGATGAGGCCTTCTGCGCCTCAGACGTTGCGCTTCACCGCGCCCTTGTTGATGGTGCCGGCAATCCCGTTTTGTCCTATCAATTGGCCGGAGCGGTTGAAGCCATGCAGCCTTTGATGAATATGATCACCTTCACGGCGCGATCCCGCGAGGCAATCATTGCTCTGCACAACCAGATCGCTGACGCGCTGGAAGACCGAGACTCGACCAAAGTGGACGCTACGCTAGTTGAGCTTGAGAGCTACACAAGACGATTGGCGCAAGACGTGGCGCAGCAGCGACGTAATCCGGCGTAAGGAAAATGAAATGACCACCGCTTTGAACGTGATTGCAGCTCTCATGACCATTGGGTTCGGCCTATTCGGGTTTCTGGCGCCCAGCTTTACCTTGGGCGCGCTGGATCTGAGCACCACCAACAGCAACATGGGGCTGAGCGAGATGCGCGCTTCGGTCGGCGGGCTATTCGTTGTCACTGGCGTGGCTGTTTTGTTCCTCAACAACCCGATGGCCTACGCCATGCTGGGGGTTGTCTATGCGGGCGCGGCATTGGGCCGGTTCGTTTCGGTCTTTCTGGACAACCCACCGTTGGTCAAGGCGGCTACTTTTGGTGGAATCGAACTGGTCCTTGCACTTTGGCTGATACTGGCCAACATCAATAGGGCCGCCTAACCCACTGTAATTATTTCCAACGCCCGGCAAGATTCCCGGTTTGCATCCGGCCGCTGGCTCACCTATATAGGGTATGTCCTTCGGGACTATGGACATAAACGCGCTCGTAATAAGCGGATCGGACCCGGGGGCGGTACCCGGCGGCTCCACCAACATCCTTCATTTGGGGATTATGGGGCCGAAATAGGATCGACGAACGTCTAAAGGGGTTAGCTTTGTCTCGGCGGGGTGCCACCGTATCGGCCCGAAAAGTACAATTGCAAATGACAATCGTGCTCCGGTTGCAGTTGCTGCGTAAGCAGTAGCAAGACCGAAACTTAAGCCCTTGCGCCTAGCCGCGTAAGGCGGGGTTCGCAGGTACCTGGCAACAGAAACCTGCACTTTCCACTTAAAGTCTGAATTTTTCGCTGAGCATGTTCATGTTCAGAGTTTTTTCACTATTTGGTCTCATGCTGACCCCAGCAGAATAAGGAGAGCTGGGATGTCGCACGCAGATCTACTCAGAGAGTGGTATTCCGAGGTTTGGGAAAAAGGCAATACAGACGCGATTGACCAGTATTTTGCCCCCGAAGCCATGGCCGAAGGGCTTATTCCGGACATGCAGGTCGGTGCGGATGATTTCCGGGATCTGGTCATGGCCTTCCGTCATATCCTTGGTGACATTCAGGTCGACATTCCCAAAATCATCGAAAACGGCGATAGGGTATCCGCCATCATTCACTTGCGTACGACACGCGCCGACAATGGTGCTCCGCTTCAGGCCACTGGCAGCGTCATGGGACGGATCAAAAACGGCCGGATGGTTGGGGCGTATAACCAGTTCGATTTCATCTCACTCTTCGAACAACTCGGCCAGTTTCCGCAGGACACATTGCCCGTGTGTATGACCGGTCAAAGGCTGGGTTGGGCTTGATCGCCTAAGCAATCTTGACCCCCTCGGCGCTAACGCGGTAGCAAGTGCTATGGGGTAAGATTGCGAACACCCCGTGAGGCGTCAGCCCAAGTTTCGCATGTATCCGACAAAACCAGGAGACATGCTGTGCCCGCACCAAACTCGATCACCCCAAAGCAATTGTTAAGACTGATAGGCACGCCGCAATCCCCCATACTGATCGACATTTGTATGGATCCGGATTTTGAGGCTGACCCCTATCTTATCCCTGGCTCTGTGCGCCATCCTGCGAAGGATATCGAGGGGCTGGTCAACCTGATAGGTGACCGACCTGCAGTCGTGATTTGCCAGAAAGGCAAGAAACTCAGCCAGGCCGTCGTTTCTTGGTTGCAGGGCGAAGGTGTGCAGGCCGAGTATCTGGAGGGTGGCATGTTTGCGTGGCGAGACATGCCAGACGCTCCGCGTGTGCCTACGAAAGCGTTTTCGATGCTGCAGCCCAAAGGATCCCTTTGGGTAACCCGACACCGACCAAAGATCGATCGCATCGCCTGCCCCTGGCTGATCCGGCGGTTTGTGGACCCAAATGCCAAGTTCCTGTTTGTTGCCCCGTCGGAAGTCGACGCCACCGCTGCAATATTTGACGCGACCCCTTTTGACATCGAAGGCGCTCATTGGAGCCACCGGCAAGACAAATGCACCTTTGACACTATGCTGGACGAATTCGCACTGCACACGCCCGCGCTGGATCGGCTTGCAACGATCGTTCGGGCTGCAGACACCAATCGCCATGACCTTGCGCCGGAAGCTGCCGGGTTGCTTGCGGTCTCTGTCGGGTTGTCCCGGCAATACCGCGACGATCACGAAAACCTCGCGGCAGGAATGCACCTGTATGATGCGCTGTATCGCTGGGCGCGCGACGGGTTTGAAGAGCAACACGACTGGCCAATGGATCGCAAATCATGACCCCGACCCTATCGGAGCTGGTTCGTATCTTTGGACGCATCGGGCTTTTGTCCTTTGGGGGGCCTGCGGCGCAAATCTCACTGATGCATCAGGAATTGGTGGAAAAACGCCCGTGGCTTAACGAACAATCGTATCTGCGGGCGCTGTCTCTTTGCATGCTATTGCCCGGACCCGAGGCCATGCAACTTGCCACATATGCCGGCTGGCGGTTGCGCGGCGTGACCGGAGGGTTGATCGCCGGCGGCCTGTTCGTCATCCCCGGCGCGCTGATCATCGCCGTTTTGGTCGGGCTTTACGCAGCTTTTGGGGACCTGCCTCTGGTTCAGGCCGCTTTCCTTGGTGTGAAGGCCACGGTAATCATCATTGTCCTTCAGGCGCTTAGAAACCTGTCGCGCAAAGCCCTGACCGATGTGGAGCACCGGGCAATCGCCGGATTGGGCTTTGTCGCAATCTTTGCCTTTAACCTGCCTTTTCCCTTGATCATTCTGGCTGCAGCGCTTTGGGGGTATCTGAGCTTCAAGGGTGAGGCCAACACCGCCCAAACGCCCCCTGCCCCAAGTGCGACGCTCCCGCTGCGCACCTGTGCCATCTGGCTGACCCTATGGCTTGGCCCATTGGTGTTGCTGAGCGTTACTGGTCAGAAATTGCTGAGCGATCTCGGGTGGTTCTTCGCCCGCCTGGCTGTTGTTACGTTCGGCGGCGCCTATGCGGTTCTGGCGTATATGACCCAAACCGTCGTGGACAAATATCAGTGGATCAGCACGGATCAGATGATTGATGCGCTGGGGCTGGCGGAGACGACACCCGGTCCTCTGATCCTGGTCACACAGTTTGTGGCCATGCTGACAGGGCAGATCTCAGGCGGGATCCCTTTAGCACTTGCCGCTGGTGCGGTGGCCCTTTGGGCCACGTTTGTTCCGTGTTTCCTGTGGATCTTCCTTGCCGCACCTTATCTGGACCAACTGGCCGCCCGTCCACGGCTATCCGCAGCCCTGCACGGGATTACAGCGGCGGTTGTCGGTGTGATTCTCAACCTTTCCGTGTGGTTTGCTCTTAACGTTCTTTTCGGAACAATCCCGGAATTGGCATGGGGACCCCTAACCATCCCATGGCCCGAACTTGCAACACTGAACATAAAGGCACTGCTTTTAACGTTCATGGCCGGGGTGTTGATATTCAAGCTAAAATTCGGCATGGGAATGACCTTGGCTCTGATGGCCATGGCCGGAGTTGTATTTCATTTTCTTTGAACAATCCACCAACTCCCGGTCTTTCGTTTCCGAACGAATCCCCTATGCTTGAGATAACCACTTTTGAGGATGAAACATGTCGCAGGACATTGACTATGGAACCCTGATGCATACCGCCATGCGCGGCCTCATTCAGAAGGTTCTGACCAACGTTTCTGAAAACGGTCTGCCTGGGGCGCATCATTTCTTCATCACGTTCGACACACGGCAGGACGGTGTTGAACTGGCCGATTGGCTGCGCGAACGTTACCCCGAAGAAATGACGGTCGTCATGCAGCACTGGTTCGAAAACCTTGATGTCGGCGACAACGGTTTCGCGATCACGCTGAATTTCGGTGACGCACCAGAACCGCTTTATATTCCGTATGATGCGATCAAAACCTTCGTGGATCCGTCGGTTGAATTCGGACTGCGTTTCGAAAGTCCGGAAGACGAAGAAGAGGTTGCGACCCATATCGTCGAAGAATCGATTGAGGTTGAGGAAACTCCGGTCCAGCAAGACGCGGATGTCGTTTCACTGGACAGCTTCAGAAAGTAGGCTCAGACTTACAAACCCCGCCTCTCGCGGGGTTTATTTTTTTTTGAGGAACGTATCGACCGAGCGGGATTTAATCCCGTTACGGAACCGCGAAAAGGACAGGTTCAGCCCACCGTCGGCCAGCGTGCGATCGAACTGCTGCAATTCATAGCCACCGTTTTCATCAATGAACAACGAAAACACCGTCAGAGTCTCGCCCTCGATCCGGCCCCAGACGAACGGTTCACCCTGCATCGGGTCCAGGGGCACCTCGTGACCAAACACATTGCGCTTCATCGCCGCTGAATACACGTCTGACCTGTCAGATTGCTTGAAATCGATCGAGAAGGATTGATCTTTGACCCGGCCATCCGGCTTATAGGTCGTGGTCTTCCAACTGACGTTGAACCCTTCTTTTGTTTCATGGATCGAAACGCTCATATCGCGTGGGGTTTCGGTACCATCATCGTCAACTAAGTTGGCTGAACCGACGTAATCCCCGATAAAGGGCGTGATGTCCCCGGCCTGGGCCTGAAGATTAGCAAAGACAAGCCAGAATACGGCACCCACCGCGAATGCGATAAGCCGCAGCGGATTAACCCGGTTAAATTGCAGCACCTGACCCTCCAGCGTTTTGATCTTGCTATTCTACCCCAGTCACAGGCGCACACAATGGTCCTAGTACCTGTGTATCAAAGAAAAATGCCCCACCCCAACGCCTATACCTTTGGTCTGCTTACGCTTATGGTGCGCGCAACTGGCCGATTGCGCGATGACGCCGTCACGGGTAAACGGCATACGACTGCATACTAGACGGAGTGACCGATGTCCCAGACCCGCACCGAATCCGACAGCTTTGGCCCGTTGGAAGTTCCCGCCGACAAATATTGGGGTGCACAGACTCAACGCTCGATCATGAACTTTCCGATCGGCTGGGAAAAGCAACCTGTCGCTATCGTGCGTGCGTTGGGCGTCATCAAAAAGGCCTGTGCGATGGAGAACAAAGCCATCGGCAAGCTGGATGCCAAGATCGCAGACGCCGTTATCCAGGCCGCGGGTGAAGTGATTGAGGGTAAGTTTGACGACAACTTCCCGCTGGTCGTGTGGCAAACCGGTTCGGGTACTCAGTCGAACATGAACTCGAACGAAGTGATCGCCAATCGCGCGATTGAAATCGTGGGCGGTGTGATCGGCTCGAAAGAGCCTGTGCACCCGAACGATCACTGCAATATGGGTCAGTCGTCAAACGACACTTTCCCGACGGCAATGCACATCGCCACCGCCATGAGCGTGCGCGACATATTGCTGCCCGGGCTTGAGAAATTTGCGTCAGCACTGGAAGCCAAAGCGAAAGAGTTCGCAGGAATCATCAAAATCGGCCGCACACACACTCAGGATGCGACCCCTTTGACGCTGGAACAGGAGTTTGGCGGCTATGCGCACCAGATCCGCCAAGGGATCGCTCGCGTCGAGGCTGCAATGCCCGGCATCTATGAACTGGCGCAAGGCGGCACCGCCGTCGGCACCGGTCTGAACACGCATGATGGCTGGGATGAGGCCGTCGCAAAGAACATGGCTGACATCACCGGCCTGCCCTTCGTTACCGCGCCCAACAAATTCGAAGCGCTTGCTGCCCATGATGCTATGGTCTTCCTGTCAGGCGCGTTGGCGACGATTGCGGGCTCTTGCTACAAAATCGCCAACGACATCCGTTTCCTGGGCTCTGGCCCGCGGTCTGGCTTGGGTGAGTTGATCCTGCCGGAGAATGAGCCGGGTTCGTCGATCATGCCCGGCAAGGTGAACCCAACACAGGCCGAGGCACTGACACAGGTGGCCGCGCATGTAATAGGCAACGATGCGGCGATGAAGTTCGCTGGCTCACAGGGTCATTTCCAGTTGAACGTCTACAATCCGATGATGTCGTACAATCTGCTGCAATCCATTCAGCTACTGGGTGATGCCACCGACAGCTTTACCGAGCGTATGCTGCTGGGCATCAAGGCCAATGAACCACGCATCGATAAGCTGATGAAGGAATCCCTGATGCTGGTCACGGCGCTGGCCCCGACCATCGGTTACGACAACGCCACTACTGTCGCCAAAACGGCGCATAAGAACGGCACGACCCTCAAGGAAGAAGCCATTGCGCTGGGCTTTGTTGATGAGGAGACATTCGATGCGGTCGTGCGGCCCGAGCACATGATCGGCCCCAAGTGATCGGGTGGCGTCAGCCTGCCTGCCTGTGCCTGCTTATTGCGGGCACAGCGAACTCAGCTCAGGCTGACCTGTTCGACCTGATCGACTCTCGGTTGGAATGGATGCAGGACGTTGCTGCGTTCAAACACGCCAATGACCGCCCGGTCGAAGACCTTGAGCGTGAAAAAGTCGTGATTGACAAAACCTTGGAACAAGCAGCGCTTGCGGGCGTTGACCCGGACAGCGCTCAGCTGTTTTTCGAAGCGCAGATCGAAGCCGCGAAAGAGATTCAATCCTGTTGGATTGAACGGTGGACCGAAGACCAAACCTCTGTTCCCGAAAGCTATGCGGATCTGACGACCGAGGTGCGCCCCGCTCTGTTGGATTTGGGCGGGCAAATCCTTGACACATTGTCAGATAAACCACCGGTCTCAACTGCGTCGCAGGCTGATTTTCTGGACACCGTGAATGTCGAGTGCCTTTCAGATGACAGCCGTGCGGAATTGTTCGATAGTCTGATCAAAGTGAGACATGCGCAATGACGGAACCGGTCAATCTGAAAAAATTTCGAAAAAAAAAAGCGCGGACCGAAAACAAGGCCCGCGCTGATCAAAATGCCGTTGCCTTTGGCCGCACCAAGGCCGAAAAGGATCTGGCAAAAAAGCAGCAACACAAGCTGAACCAAAACCACGAAGGCCGTAAGTTGGACAAATGAGCGGACGCCCGGTCAAACGATCCCTGACGCTGAAAGGCCATCGGACATCCGTATCGCTGGAAGATGAATTCTGGCAGGCGTTCCGAGCTATTGCCAATGAAAAAAAATTACCAATCAACGCTTTGGCAGCCGAAATTGATGTCGAGCGTGATCCGGAAATCGGACTTGCATCCGCCATAAGGGTTTTCATTCTGAACTGGTATCAATCCAAGTAAATCAGTCTTGCTCTGACATCCTGAAACCGCTTACAGTAAAAGGAACAAAAGGAGTACGAAGCGGTGGTTGATACAGTTCTAGGTCCAGACGGAAAACCACGCTGCGCGTGGTGTCAGGCCGCGCCCGAATTCTTTGACTACCACGATCAGGAATGGGGGTATCCGGTTGGTGACGACCAACGCCTATTCGAAAAGCTATGCCTCGAAAGCTTTCAATCCGGTCTAAGCTGGCGCACGATTTTGTCCAAGCGCGAGAACTTTCGGAAAGCTTTAAAAGCTTTTGATATCAACGCAGTAGCCGTGTTTGATGATGCAGATACAAAGCGCTTGTTACAAGATGCAGGAATTGTGCGACATCGTGGAAAGATCGAGGCCGTGATTAACAACGCACGCCGCGCGCAAGAGTTAATCGCAGCCGAAGGGTCTTTGGCCGCATATGTGTGGCGGTACGAGGCGGATACACCGCCTGCCCCGCAAACCGCTTCAACGTCGCCGGAATCTGTGGCGATGTCGAAAGACCTGAAGAAACGGGGCTGGAAGTTTGTCGGGCCGACGACCGTGTTTGCCTTTATGCAAGCAATGGGGCTGGTGAATGATCACGCCGAAGGTTGCGTCATGCGTGAAAAAGCGGCGCAGTTGCGCCGCGAATTCACCAAACCCCAATAGTGTTTAGATTGACGCGCGGAAAATCTTGTCGATGTTTCCGCCCAAGGCCGCGTTGAACTCGGAATCTGATTGCTTTTTTGACAATCCTTCGGTCAACGCGCGCGAGAAGGACGCGATCATCTTACCATTCTGGCCCAGCAGATCGCAGGCCTGTTCCGTCGAATAACCGCCCGACAGTGCAACCACGCGCAGAACACGCGGATGATCGGCCAATTCGTCATACAAGTTAGCCTGGTTAGGGATCGTCAGCTTGAGCATGACGTCCTGCCCGTCAACCAATTGATCAAGGTTTTTCAGGATTTCAGCCTTCAGGATGTCTTCTGCTTCGGCTTTTGTCGCCGAGTTGATGTTCACCTCGGGCTCAACAATCGGAACCATTCCTGCGGCTAAGACTTCACGCGCAACGTCAAACTGCTGTGCAGCAACGGCTGCGATGCCTTCAGCATTTGCCTCATGAATGACCGAGCGCTCCTTGGTGCCGAAAACACCGTCGGCTTTGGCCAGTGTTGCGGCCAGACCCGGGATGGGTTTCATCATCTGAACGCCATTCGCTTCGTCTTCCAAGCCTTTGTCAATCTTGAGGAAAGGCACAATACCCTTCGCTGACCACAAATAGTCGGCGACCTTTTGACCATCAATTTGCTCGCCCAGAGTGCGTTCGAACAGGATCGCGCCGATCACTTTGTCCTTGGTGAAATCATCCGCCAGAATGATCCGCGCGCGCATCTTCTGGATTTCACCGAACATTTCTTCGTCCGAGCTGTATTCAGATGCGTCCACGCCATAAAGCGCCAGCGCCTTGGGGGTCGAGCCACCGCTTTGATCCAATGCTGCGATGAATCCTGCGCCGTTGGACATTTGTGCGCGTTGTTCTGCTGATGACATAAGACTTTCCCGTTCAATATGATTCCGCGATTTCAAACCGCATACAGCAAGGCGTGATAGGATGGTAGTTTGTTAGCGCTCAACCAAGCGCAACCAAATTCCGTCTTTCGATCGGACGGTCAAATGCGCGACCGGAACCGGTGTTTGTCCCGCGACCAACTCGAACCGGAAGTGTCGCAACAGCATGGATAACAGAAGCGGCCCCTCGATCATGGCGAACCCGGCACCGGGACATACGCGGGACCCTGTCGAGAATGGAATGTACGCGTTGCGCTGACAGGTCTTTCCATTCTCAGTTCCCCACCGGGTCGGATCAAATTCGTCGGGACGTTCCCAGAGCCTTTCCTGCCGATGCAAATGCCACGGGCTGATCACGATTTGCGACCCTTCGGGGACAGCCCTGTTGCGGAAACGTTCGGGGCATTTCGCTTCACGAACCATCATCGGCACGGGCGGGTAAAGCCGCAGCGCTTCGCGGAACACATCCCGGCTAAGCTTTAGCCGCGACATTACAGAAAAATCGGGCGTGTCGAGCGCCGCAGCTTCCTCGGCCAGACTGTCCTGCCATTCGGGATACATGGCCATCAAGTACAACGTCCAGGCCAGTGCGGACGCACTGGTTTCGTGCCCGGCAAGAAAGAAGATCGCCACCTGATCGACCATTTCCTGCGTGTCAAACCCACGCCCGGTTTCGGGATCACGCGTGGTCATGATCTTGGTTGCCAGATCATCCGGCGCGCCACCACGAGCGATCAGTTCAGCCCGATCCGCCGTAAGTCGCTGGATTAGCGCCCTGATATCCTTTGCATTCTTCTTGGTGCGTCTTGAATGCAGCCGCGGCAACCACTTTGGCAGAGGGACAAAGGCCGCAATGTTCAGAATGGGTTGTTCACGCTGATAGCTGCGAAACTTGTCAAAAACCTGAGCGGCAATTTCGTGTTCGATGGGCACCGAAAACAAGGTGCGAAAGATGACATCCGCCGCGATATGGCTGGTGACCTCTTCAAGCTCAATGACACCACCTGACTGCGGACGCAACCGATCCACCGCTGCTTGACCAGCCGCATGCATCGCCGGAAAGGTATCTTTCAAACGACCGCCCTCGAACGCGGGATCAATGATCCTGCGCTGCCTCTTCCAGGTGTCCCCATTGGTCAGAAAGACAGAGTCCCCCAGCAACGGACGCAGCCCCTCACTTATGCGGTTAGATTTGGGAAAATCATCAGGGCGTTTTTTCAGAACTGTGTCGATCAATTCTGGCTGATTCACCAAGTATGATCGAAAAAACGGCGTGCGAAATTCAGCCATCCAGGCACGGTACAGCCTATGGGGTTGAGCTGACAGAATGTCCTTGCGAAACAACCTCAAATACCGCCAAAGCGATACTTTATCAGGGCGCGAAGTTGGCTTGGGCGGCGTCATGCCTTCACCGAAACGTATTTTGAGACTGGCTTATCCATCCGCGATTTCGACGGTGCCCGCCCATCAAACCTCTGACCTAAGGTTTGAGGCCCGGCAGTGATGCGAAAATAATCATACCGATCGGGCTTGTCGAAGGCGCAGAGATACTGGAAGTGCAGGCGGAAGAATTTCCATCGCAAGTTCTTCCAACGTTCGGGGGACAGGGTCTGTGTGAAGGCCGCAGACAGAACCAGAGGCCATTTCTTTTCGGCGGTGGTTACACCGCTGACGGAAACCGGATCGCACAGCGCAAAAGAACAGCCATCGCCGGGGGCCGAGACGTCGACCCAGGTCAGGCCTTCCTGCGTGGACAAGAATTGCAAATCCGCCCTCAAACCCTGCGCCTCGGGTAGAAAGGACACCATGGGCACGACCTGCCCCAATGTCAGGAACGAAAACGCGGGGCTATTGTCGCGCTGCCTGCTGTCTCGGATAACATCGGCCAGAACACTGACACCCAGATGGGCCCCTGAGCTATGGCCGACGACCAGCACCTCGTCTGCGTCTGAATTCAGCGCCTCTTGGATCAATGCACTGAATGCACGCAGGCGATTGCGTAATTCAACTGGCGTCGCCCCTTTGAGTTTCGCGGAATAGGCATAATCATGCATCAGGTAATAGGCAAAAAGTTGGCCGTCTTGCTGGCGAAACCAGCGCATCAGACCGTAGCCGGCACCAACTGCAAGTATTACGCCCAACCAATCGATAAACGGCGTCAAAACCCATGTCATGGCCCCGGCTAGCAAGATCGCCAACAGCATTTGAGCCACCAACATTCCAACCGGGTACAGTGCAGCAATCACCGGTCCTTTGCGCAGCTGCATCAGGCGCCACAGCGTTCCTGAGGACATATAGGTCCATGCGGTCTGCACCAATTGCAGATAGGTCGCCGGGATTGAGTTGGACATGCTGTCACGCACCAGATCCGACCAGACCAAAACACTCACATCGGCCTGAACTTCATCATCATCCTGCCGGGAAGTAACGTGCCATCCATATGGTCCATCGTCTGACTTGGCGGACACCGAAATCTCATAACCGGATATCTCCGCCTGCAGCGAGCCTTCGGTACGATAAAGCTCACGATACCGCCGCGGCGGTATCGGGTCATAGCCGGGAATATAAAATACCCGGCGTTTACACACCCGAGGTTGATTATTCTGACTGCTCATGGCCTTACCTTCTGCAGCGCAGGTTAACGCAGGCTAAGCGTCAAGGTAAGTCAGTTCAGCAGATCATCCGAAATTCGCCAGCGCCGGGAATGTCTCTAACAGCCACCAGCTGAATTCAGTGAACAGCCCTGTGATCAGCATGATGCCCACGAAGAGCAACAAGCCCCCCATCACCTTTTCGATCGTACCCATGTAAGGCTTGATCCGGTTCATCACCGACATAGACCGGTTCAGGAACATTGCAGCAAGCAGAAATGGAATACCCAAGCCCGCAGCATAGACGCCCAACAACAGGGTTCCCCGCGCGACCGAGGCCTCGGACGCGGCCAGCGACAAGATCGCCCCCAGCTGCGGCCCTATGCACGGTGTCCAGCCAAAAGCAAAGGCCAGACCAAGGATATAAGCGCCAAAAACTGATCCACCGGAATCACCGGTCTCAATCCGCGCTTCGCGGTCCAGAAACGGGATACGGAAGACGTTCAGAAAATGCAGACCAAAGACGATGACCACTGCGCCAGAGATCTTAGCGAACAACACCTGGTTCTGCAGGACAAACACCCCGAAGGCAGAAGCGGTGAAACCCAGCAACAAAAACACCGTAGACAGGCCCAGAACAAAGAACAGAGCGGCTAAGGTTGCCTTGCGGCGTGCTTTCGCCTCATCTTGCATTTCGTTGATCGTCACACCGCTCATATAAGCCAGGTACGGCGGAACGATGGGCAGAACGCAGGGCGACAGAAAGCTGATCAGCCCGCCCAGCATCGCGATGAACATGGCAGGCAGCAGACCCGCGTCTATGATATCTATTCCGAACATGTCCAAGCACATATGGTATGAGGCGACCAACGTCACGGGGCCAATCGGTCACATCCTCGTGGTTGCACGCTGGACACCCCGCCAAAGTGGAAATATCTGAACCTTATGTCAAATTCGTCAGAAACACTCGATGCGCTGGGTCTGTTGTGCCCTCTTCCCGTCCTGAAAGCGCGCAAGCGTTTGAAATCCATGCCTGCCGGGGCTGTTTTGCGCGTGCTGGCAGATGATCCTGCCGCCATAATTGATGTCCCGCATTTCTGCTCTGAGAGCGGGCACCAATTGCTGTCGCAGGAAGACGCGGACGGCTATCAGGTCTATTTGATCCAGAAATCTCACTAAGATCGGCCAAAAAGAAAAAGGCGGGCACCTGGCCCGCCTTTTCTTGTTACTGACCCAGTGACCACCAACCACGCCGCTTGGGTTTGGCGGGCTGCTCCGGCTCTTCGGCTACGACCTCCAGAACCGGCTCAGGGGCTTCTTCAACCATGATTTCCACTGGCTCCTGCGGGTCTTCTGCGGCCACTTCGGCCACAGGTTCGGGTTGTTCGGCCTCTGCAGGTTCAACCTTTTCTTCAACGACGCTTTCCGCCTCGGGCACGGGTTGCTCTGCTGCCGTTTCGGCCTGTTCAGCCTTTTCGGCGGTTTCGACAGGAGCTTCAACAGGTGCGTCTGTCGCACCAGTTTCCTCGGCCGGTGCTTCAGGGCTTGCGGCCTGGGCATCCTTGCTCACAACAGCTTCAGCGGCGACTTCCTTCGTAGCTTCAACAGGTTCCGCGTCCTTCTTCTTGCGGCGCGGTGCACGGCGACGCTTGGGCTTGGCCGCTTTTTCTTCTTCGGCAGGCTCAGATGCTTCACCCTCGGGTTTTGCGTCATCCGCCGTTTCGGTTTTGGCTTCATCCGATTCCTCGGACGCCGCCGCGTCACCCTCTTCAGCGTTCAACTCGGGAGATTCGTCAGAACCATTGCTCTTTTTCCGACGGCGGCGGCGACGCTTGCGCTTAGGCTTGGTTTCCTCTTCGGCCTGAACGGTGGTTTCCTCTTCGGCCGGCTCATCCTCTCTGGCGTCGACAAGATCCATCAGGGACGCATCCACGGAAACAACGGGCGCGCTGGCTTCGGGAACGATCCGGCTTGCCGTCTTGAATTTCTCCATCGAGAAATCCGGGCTGACCAGATGTACGTCGCCTTCAACACGTACAGACAGGCCATAACGGGCCTCAATCTGTGCGATATGCTCGCGTTTCTGGTTCATCAGGAAGTTTGCGATGCTGACAGGGCAACGAACAAGCACCTCGCGCGAACGACGGCGTGTGCCTTCTTCCTCGATCTGACGCAGGATCGACAGCGCCATGTTGTCGTCCGACCGGATCAGACCCGTTCCGTGGCAAGCCGGGCATGGCTGAGTCGTGGCCTCCAACATGCCGGGACGCAGACGCTGGCGGCTCATCTCCATAAGGCCAAAGCCCGAGATACGGCCGACCTGAATACGCGCACGGTCTGTTTTCAGCCGTTCTTTCATACGCTTTTCGACGGCGAGGTTATTCTTGCGCTCGTCCATGTCGATAAAGTCGATGACGATCAGACCGGCCAAGTCGCGCAGACGCAACTGGCGGGCCACCTCTTCCGCGGCCTCAAGGTTGGTCTTGAGCGCGGTTTCCTCGATCGAGCCCTCTTTGGTCGCCCGACCCGAGTTCACGTCGATCGCAACCAGCGCTTCGGTCACACCGATCACGATGTAACCACCCGATTTCAGCTGAACGGTCGGGTTGAACATGCCCGCCAGATAGCTTTCGACCTGATAGCGTGCAAACAGCGGCAGCGCATCCTCGTACCGTTTCACGTTCTTCGCGTGTGACGGCATGATCATCTTCATGAAGTCTTTGGCGATGCGATAACCGCCTTCACCTTCGACCAGAACCTCATCAATTTCGCGATTATAGAGATCACGGATCGACCGTTTGATCAGATCGCCTTCTTCATAGATTTTCGCGGGCGCAATGGATTTCAGCGTCAGCTCGCGGATCTGCTCCCACATGCGCTGCAGGTATTCATAGTCTCGCTTGATCTCAGATTTCGTCCGCTTGGCACCGGCTGTCCGGATAATCAAACCTGCACCGGTTGGAACGTCAATTTCCGCAGCAATTTCCTTGAGCTTTTTACGGTCAGGTGCGTTGGTGATTTTGCGACTGATCCCGCCGCCACGAGCCGTGTTCGGCATCAAAACGCAATAGCGGCCCGCCAAAGACAGGTAGGTGGTCAGGGCAGCGCCCTTGTTGCCACGTTCTTCCTTGACGACTTGCACCAGCAAGACCTGACGGACCTTGATAACCTCTTGAATCTTATAGCGACGTGGCCGCGGCTTGCGAACCGGGCGAATATCTTCGCTGTCATCCTCGTCGGCGACTGATTCAATCGAATCGTCCTTCGCGGTGGCATCGGCTCGCGCTTCTTCTTCAGACTTGCCCTCGTTTTCTTCGGTCGCGTCCTCCGAAGCTTCAGGTGCATCTTGTGCCTCTGCTTCGTTAACTGCGTCATCGGACTTGTCGGCAGCTTCTTCATCTTTGGCTTCTGTCGCCTCGATAGCAGGCGCATCAGAGCTATCCGCTGCCTCGCTATCGTCTTCCGACAACACACCTTCGGCTGCACCTTCAGCGTCTGCTTCAGACGCCCCCGCATCATCAACAGGCTCTTCCACCGGTGTTTCAGAAACGCGATCTGCCGGGGATGTGCCCTCAAGGTCCGGGCCATCAGCGCCGTCTTCGCTTTCGTCGAGATCAATGGTTTCCATACCGGTGGGTTCGTTCGATACTTCAATCGACTCGACCGCATCGTCAGACTTAACGTCCGCAGCCTTCGACCGCGACCGTGCCCGGCGTTTCTTCGGCTTGGCCTCTTCGGCTTCGTCACGCGCTTTCATTGCCTCTGCATAGGCGCGCTCTTCTTCCATCAGCGCTTCGCGGTCAGCAACCGGAATCTGATAGTAGTCCGGATGGATTTCCGAAAACGCCAGGAACCCATGCCGGTTCCCGCCATAATCCACAAAGGCCGCCTGAAGTGACGGTTCGACCCGGGTTACTTTTGCAAGATAGATGTTGCCAGCAAGCTGGCGTTTGTTTTCGGATTCAAAATCGAATTCCTCGACCTTGTTTCCGTCAACCACCACGACGCGGGTTTCCTCCGCGTGGGTGGCATCGATAAGCATTTTCTTAGCCATGTGTCCTTGGTGCACCGCGCCAAACGCGTTGTCCTTACCCGTCCGGGGGGACAGGCGCTTTTGGGGTGGTGTCTTGTCAGGGCGATTTCGGACGGCGCGCGGCAGGGTCTGGCGCTGTGGCCCCCTGCCCGTATACTCAATCGTTGCGCGCGCGTCATCGCGGTTCTTCTCCGACAGGCGCAGATCTAACCGCCGCCTGCCCATTTATTCCTTTCGCCCGCTGATGCGGGCTCAGGCGTTCATCTGCCCCTATGGGGCATAATCGGTCTGCTCTGCCTTGCGGGATTGATCACCATCAACGGCAGAGCAGCGAAACTCAAAGATTCGGGACTTTTGGGCGCAAATTAGCCCTGCCCGTCCAGATACAATAAAAGCAGTCCTGTGGAAAACACAATGGGCAAACTGCGAGAAGAACAATACAAAGCCCCGGGATCACTTCATCTGGCCAGAAATATCCCGGGGGTAATTTGAGCCGCAGGCTCAAGAGGGGGCTGGCCCCCACTCTTTCTCACAAATAGTCCGAGCGCTGCAGCCCGTATTTCGCCATTTTCTCGTTCAAGGTCCGGCGTGGCAGGCAAAGTTCGTCCATCACAGACGCAATCGATCCCTTGTGCCGCCGCATTGTATTGTCGATCAACATCCGTTCGAACGCCTCAACATACTCCTTAAGCGGTTTGCCTTCGGTCGTCATGACGGGCTGCATCTCTTCGTGATCAGACATCAACAGCGACGCAATCGTCCCCGACCCACGCCGCGATTGAAGAACAGCCCGTTCCGCGATGTTGATCAACTGCCGCACATTTCCCGGCCATGGCGCCTGTAACAGCTGCGCCGCTTCTTGAGCACTCACCTGCGGCGCTTCGCAGCCGTACTCTTCAGAAAACTGCTCGCTCAGACGGGTGAACAGCGTCAGGATGTCCTCGCCACGCTGACGCAATGGCGGCATCGTGATCCGCAGCGCCGCAAGGCGATAGAACAGGTCCGGGCGCAGAACGTCTTCGCTGGTCTTTCCTGCTTCTTGAAGGTTGGAAATCGCAATGATCCGCGTTTCAGCCGGGGTGCCCTGATCATTCATCACGCTCAACAGGCGGGCCTGCAGCGTATCGCTCAGTGCTTCTACGTCTTCCAGCACAAGTGTACCGCCCCGCGCCTCTTCGATCGCAGGCAACTGCGCATCTTCCGGCATCATTGGGCCAAACAGGCGTTTCGACAGCGCCTCTTCCTCAAGCGCGGCACAGGATACAAGAACGAACTTCTTGCCAGCCCGGCTGCCAACTGCATGCAACGCGTGGGCCACGAGTGTCTTACCGGTGCCGGTCTCACCATCGATCAGTACATGGCCATCGGCCTGGCCCAGATCGAGGATATCTTCGCGCAGACGCTCCATGACCGGGCTGGCCCCGATCAGTTTGTTCATGATCTGGGTTCCACCTGACAGTTCGCGCCGCAGGGCACGGTTGTCCAAGGTCAGTCGGCGCGCGTTGCTGGCGCGTTTGGCCAGTTCCGACATGCGATCAGGGTTAAAAGGCTTTTCAAGGAAATCAAACGCCCCTACGCGCATCGCTTCCACTGCCATTGGCACATCGCCATGACCAGTGATCATGATGACCGGCAACGTGCTGTCAGCCCCCATCAGCTTTTTCAGGAGCTGAATGCCGTCCATGCCCGGCATTTTGATGTCCGAGATCACGATACCCGGATATTCCGGTCCCAACACTTTCAGCGCGTCCTCTGCGCTGGCGAAGGTTTCCGTGTCATATCCCGACAGTGCCAGCCATTGGCTGATCGACTGGCGCATGTCCTGTTCGTCATCCACAATGGCGATCTTCATGGCCTGTGCCATAGTCATTCCTCGTTATTCCGCGGCCTCAAGGCCGTCGCTTCCCAGTATCGGCAACTGCATCTCGAACACGGCCCCGCCTTGCGGGCTGTTTCGTGCTGTCAGCCGTCCACCATGGTCGTTTACGATCCCGGATGAGATGGCAAGCCCCAGACCGACCCCGTCGCCGGGTTGTTTCGTAGTATAGAACGGTTCGAACAGATTTTCGATGTTCTCGATTCCATAGCCGTTATCGCGGACTGTCAGCACCGCCGTATCGCCCGCTGCCAGTATGATTTCGATATCCGGTTCGGATACTGATTTGGTGGCGTCCAGCGCATTGCGCAAGAGGTTCACCATTACCTGCTCGATCCGCATCCGATCGCCCATAACTGACACTGGTTCGTCGGGCAGAATCTGGGTGATCTTGACGTGACGCTGGCGCAGCTGCGGCTCCATCATGGACAGAGACGATGCCAGTGCTTCACTAAGATTTACTGGGGAAAACGTATCCGCACCCTTCCGCGCATAAGATTTGAGCTGGCGGGTAATCGCCCCCATCCTTTCGATCAGACCATCGATCCTACCAAAGCTTGCCAGCGCCTCTTCCGGCCTATTCCGACGCAGCAAAAGACGCGCGCCAGCCAAGTAGGTCTTCATTGCAGCCAGAGGTTGATTTAGCTCATGACTCACGGCCGCCGACATCTCGCCCAAAGCGGCCAGTTTCGAGCTTTGCGCCAGCGTCTGTTCGGCAACTTCCAGTGTTTTTTCAACCCGTTCCCGCTCAGCAATTTCCCGCTTTAGCCTTGAGTTCAATGCGCGAAGCTCTGCCGACTCGCGTTGGAACAACGCCATGCGGAACGTGGCTCGGCGGCTAAGCGCGTAGAAGGCCAAGGCCAGAAGAATCGCAAAACCCATGATCTCAAGCGCGATAACACTGTTCACTTTTTCCCGAATCGACTCGTAGGTGGTGAACGAGGTCATTTTCCAACCGCGAAACGGGATGCGCGTTTCCATCCGCATCACTGCCTCGCCCTGCAGGTAGGCGTCTGGCGGCAAGGCGGTCCAGTCGGTCGTGGCACGAATTGCACGCTGGATAGCACCTTGCGCCGGCTGGCGCAGCAATGCGGCGTTTTCTTCAAGCCCGCGCCATTGCGGTTCAGTCGACAGAATGATCGTCCCGGTGCTGTCCGTCACCATCACAGCGTCGGAAATACCTGCCCAGGCGCGCTCGAATTTCTGCAGGTCAACTTCGACCACGATAACGCCAAGAACCTCGGCGTTTGCCTCCATTCGTCTTGAATAGACAAAGCTGTAGCCGCCCGAATCTTTTTCAATCACCGTGAATATTGTCGAATTCGCCCTCACCGCATCAATGAAATACGGCGAACTCCGGTGTGGCTCTCCCAAACGCGCGCGATCAGTGGCCGCAACAGTACGGCCATCACCGTCCAGCAACATCAGCGAGGCCGCGCCGATCTCTTCAACAAACGAGATCAAACGCTGGGTGGACAGCGAATAATCACTGGACTGCAGCGCGGAAATCAATGTGGGGTCGCGCGCTAAAAGCTGCGGAACAATTGCATTTCGGCGCAGTTCGCTCAGCAAGTTGCCTGAATACAGCGCCAGTCGCACTTCGGCCCGGTTTCGTGTGGATTCGGTAAACCGGTCCGTCAGTAGACGGTTGGTTACATAAACCGTGGTAACCGTTGCGATCAAAAGAAAGATAACCGCCAAGCGCAGCCGCCAACCCAATGGCGCACCACGAAACGGTTTTGTCAGAAAGGACCAGCCAGAGCGAACTTCGGAACTCATCCCGGAAAGTTACGCGGGCTGGATCGTAAGCTCAAGTCACGCCGGAGTAAGAATGCCAGACAATGCGCGGAACAATGCCGTTCCGTCCGTTCCGCCATGGCCGTCGTCTGCCGCACGTTCAGGGTGTGGCATCATTCCCAGCACCCGACGGTTTTCAGACAGGATACCGGCAATATCTCCAACCGAGCCGTTCGGATTCTCGGTATAGGTGAACGCGACCCGATCCTGATCCTGCAGTTTGGCCAGTGTGGCGTCATCCGCAAAATAGTTACCATCATGGTGCGCGATCGGAATACCGATCACATCGCCCGCATTGTAACCTTCGGTGAAGGCACTGTCGCTGGTTTCCACCTTCAGGCCAATCGTTCGGCAGATGTATTTCAGACCGGCATTTCGCAGCAACGCACCCGGCAGGATGCCGGTTTCTGTCAGGATCTGAAACCCATTGCAAACACCAACGGCATAACCGCCACGTTTGGTATGATCGACCACGGCCTTGCAGATCGGCGACTGTGCGGCGATGGCACCGCAGCGCAGGTAGTCGCCGTAGGAAAAGCCACCCGGAACACCGACGATATCCACACCTTCGGGCAGCGCGGCGTCCTTGTGCCAGACCATATCGACCTGAAAACCAGCCTGTTCGAAAGCGACGGCAAGATCCCGATCACAATTGGACCCTGGGAATACGATGACAGCTGCGCGCATGGCGGGGCCTCCGGGGATAAGGTTCAGACCAGTTCGACTTCGTAGCGTTCGATGACCGTGTTGGCCAACAGCTTTTCGCACATCTCGGTGATGTCCGCCTCGGTCGCGCCTTCGGCCAGCTCAAGGTCGATCACCTTGCCCTGCCGCACACCTTCGACCTGATCAAAGCCCATGGCACCCAATGCGTGACGCACCGCCTCACCCTGCGGGTCGAGGACCCCGTTCTTGAGCATTACATGCACACGTGCTTTCATTCGCGCAACTCCACCTGAGGGCCGATGTTGTCGGCCCGTTCCGTTGCGCGGGGGATAACGCGCTGGAAGGCGTTCGACAACCCTTCTTGAAGTGGGCAGATGACCGCACTTACACCCGCTACCCGCCACCACCGGAATTCAAACCGGGATAGTGCGCGTCGATTGCATTGAACGTGCCTGTCAAAACCATCTCGATTGCGACCGCCACAAGTATGAGAGCCATGACCCGGGTGATGACATTAATCATCGTCATACCCAATAGGCGCGAGATCGGATCGGCGAACAACAAGCCAAGGCCAACGATCAAACAGGCGATCACGATTGCCGTTCCAAGGGTTACTACTTCGGCACCATCGCTAAGCGTATGAGAGTAAACGATTGTTATCGCAATAGTGCCAGGCCCGATAGTCAACGGAATAGCAAGTGGTACAACGGCGATGTTTTCTTTTTTCCTATGCCCATCCTCTACAGCTTGCTGATCCCCTTGCGGCCTGTCCGACGCGTTCAGCATCGACATACCAATTCCGAAGATGATTAGCCCCCCGGCAATACGGAACGAAGGTATGTCGATCCCAAACACAGCCAGGATCTCTTCTCCGATCACAACCGCTATCAAACCGACTATAATCACCGTCCCTGTCACGATAAACGCTACCCGCCGACGTTCGGGGGCCGAATATCCTTTTGTCATGCTAAGAAAAATCGGGATTCCGTAGAGCGGGTTGAAAATAGCCAGAAGGGCTGCAAGGAATTTTAGAAAAACTGCCTGATCAAACAATTCGGCCATGTATAGCGCCACCCTCGTTTTCGTATTTGCCCGACAATGCCGGACAACCGGTAACCCTGTCAAACCGCTAGATACAAAGAAAAAAGCACCGCTTTGGGTAAAGCGGTGCTTTTAACAATATGCGGTTCGCCTGTGTGATCAGTTGATCAGCGTAGGCTTAGCGACGTTACTTTTCGGCAAAACGCCCAGCCGGCGTGCGACTTCGGAATAGGCGTCCGTCAGACTGCCCAGATCGCGGCGGAATACGTCTTTGTCCAGTTTTTGACCGGTTTCGATATCCCACAGACGGCAACTGTCGGGGCTGATTTCATCGGCTACGATCAAACGCTGGAAATCCCCGTCATAAACACGGCCAATCTCGATCTTGAAATCGACCAGACGAATGCCGACAGCCAGCATCATGCCGCTCATAAAGTCATTGACGCGCAGCGCGAGGCTCAGGATATCGTCCATGTCCTGTTGGCTGGCCCAACCAAAGGCAGCGATGTGTTCCTCGGTAACCAGCGGATCGCCCAACGCGTCGTCTTTATAGCAATATTCGACAATCGGGCGCGGCAGTTGTGTACCTTCGGCAATGCCCAAACGTTTCGACATTGTTCCCGCGGCATAGTTGCGAACGATAATTTCAAGCGGAACAATCTCGCAATTGCGCACCAATTGCTCACGCATGTTCAGGCGACGGATGAAGTGGGTCGGAACACCAATCTGGTTGAGGCCGTTCATGAAGAACTCGCTCAGACGGTTGTTCAGCACACCTTTACCGTCGATGACGTCTTTCTTTTCCGCATTGAACGCGGTGGCATCATCCTTGAAATACTGCACAATGGTGCCAGGCTCTGGGCCTTCATACAGAATTTTGGCCTTACCTTCGTAGATCTTTTTGCGACGCGCCATGAGCGACCTTTCCAGTCCGGGGCGAGGGAATGAGTCCCTTCGCGTTGGCGCCCTCATAGTCCAAGCCCCCCTTTCCCGCAAGTTCAGCGGACCGAGAGGCTTTGACGCAGCGCAATTCCCTTGCACAGGCGCTCAGCTATAGTCATATCATCAATTAAGAAGATGTAAGCTATGAGGTCCGCAAACAATGACCACTTTTGACGAACGCGAAAACGCTTTTGAAGCAAAATTCGCTCATGACGAAGAAATGCAGTTCAAAGCACAAGCGCGCTGCAACAGATTGTTGGGCCTCTGGGCCGCAGAAAAGATGGGCAAGTCCGGCGAGGACGCCGAAGCCTATGCCAAAACCGTAGTAATCGCCGATTTCGAAGAGGCCGGGCACGAAGATGTTGTGCGCAAGGTTTCCGGTGATTTGGGCGCGCTATCGTCCGACGAGGAAATCCGCGCAAAAATGGCCGAGCTTTTGCCTGAAGCCAAAGCACAGGTCCTGAGCGAAACCGAATAAAAAACACTCGGCTCATGATCTTCATGAGTTTTATGAATTTGATTTGATGCCCCGGTCATGAGACACGGGGCGTCTCAATTTATAACGGCCCTATTCGGCTATTTGGGAATACCCCCATGACAAATGCGCTCAATAAACTTCTGGAAACAAATGATGCTTTGCTGGCCGATGGTGCCACGGGCACGAACTTGTTCAATATGGGCCTGCAATCAGGTGACGCGCCCGAACTGTGGAATGTCGAAGCACCGGATAAAATCCGCGCTTTGTACCAAGGTTCGGTTGACGCCGGCAGCGACTTGTTTCTGACCAACACCTTCGGCGGCACATCCGCGCGCCTGAAACTGCACGACGCCCATAACCGGGTTGGTGAGTTGAACCGGATCGGTGCCGAACTGGGCCGTGAAGTGGCGGACAAGTCTGGACGCACCGTTGTTGTCGCAGGTTCGGTTGGTCCCACCGGTGAGATCATGGAGCCGATTGGCAGCCTGTCCCATGCCGGCGCTGTTGAGATGTTTCACGAGCAAGCCGAAGCACTCAAAGCTGGCGGCGCGGACGTTCTATGGGTCGAAACCATCAGCGCACCCGAAGAATTCAGAGCGGCGGCAGAAGCTTTTGCGCTGGCCGACATGCCCTGGTGCGGCACTATGAGCTTTGACACTGCCGGACGTACCATGATGGGTGTGACCTCTGCTGAACTGGCCCAACTGGTCGAGACCCTGCCTAATCCGCCGATCGCTTTTGGGGCCAACTGCGGCACCGGTGCGTCAGACATCCTGCGTACTGTGCTTGGATTTGCGGCGCAGGGCACGGAACGCCCGGTGATTTCCAAAGGTAATGCGGGCATTCCAAAATATGTCGATGGCCATATCCACTATGACGGCACACCTGAATTGATGGGGCAGTACGCCGCGATGGCACGGGATGCGGGTGCCACGATCATCGGCGGGTGCTGTGGCACCATGCCAGATCACCTGCGCAAAATGCGCGAGGCACTGGATACAACTAGCCGCGCCACGCGCCCGACACTGGATCAGATCACGGATGCTTTGGGCCCGTTCTCATCAGCCTCGGACGGTACCGGAGACGATGCGGCAGTGCCCGAACGGCGCAATCGCCGTAGGCGTCGCGCTTAAAGCCTTCAGCGCCCCTCGAATTTCGGGGGGCGTTTTTCCATAAAGGCTACGACGCCCTCGGCAAAGTCGCGCGACCGGCCGCAATCACCCTGCAAATGCGCCTCTATCTCCAGTTGCTGCGGCAGAGTGTTGTCGTAAGTTCCGCGGATCGCCCGTTTGATCGCGCCAAATGCGATGGTTGGACCGTTGGCCAGATAAGCGGCCCTCTTGCGCCAATGCGCGTCGAAATTGTCGTCGGCCACCGCTTCCCAGATCATGCCCCATTCATCCGCCTGTTTAGCGCTGATCTTGTCGGCAAACAGCGCCGCACCCATGGCTTTGGCGAACCCCATCTGGCGTGGCAGGAACCATGTGCCGCCCGCATCTGGCATCAGGCCGATACGGGAAAACGCCTGCAGGAAATACGCACTTTCAGTCGCAATCACCACATCAGCGCTGAGCGCAATGTTCGCCCCGGCCCCGGCAGCTGGTCCGTTGACGGCTGCGATAGTTGGGACCGGACAGTTGTAGATGGATTCCAGCATGGGATCGTATTCGTCGCGCAGTGTGCGTTCCAGATCAATCCGGCCAGTGCTGGAAGAATCGCCCAGGTCCTGACCCGAGCAGAAGGCGCCCCCTGCCCCTGTCACCACGATTGCCCGCGCATGCCGGGCTGCATGTGTCATCGCATGGGTGACCTCGGCCCGCATCTGCGCGGTCAACGCGTTCATCTTGTCGGGCCGGTTCAGGGTTACCACTGCCAGATTGTCAGTGATTTCCAGCAGTATAGCCTCATAGTCCATGTAGTCCTCTCCCCATGCTCACGGCATTAGGGAACCCTGACTCAATTCAAGACGAAGGGAAAGAAATACGGTGGGTCAGTCATCAAGAATCTGGCGCAGGCGTTCTTTCTCAGCTTCGCTGAGGCCGTCCTTGACTTCCGTGCCCACCGCCTGAGATCGGTTGCGTAAAAAACTCCAGCCTATCACGGCGGCGATCAACAGCATGATCGGACCGGCCAGCCAAAGCATCAGGTTCGCCCCCGTTACCGTCGGCTTCAACAGAACGTATTCACCGTAACGATCCACGATAAAATCGACGGCTTCTTCATCCGTGTCACCCGCGACCAGCCGTTCGCGCAGCAACAGACGCAGGTCGCGGGCAAGTTCGGCATTGCTTTCGTCGATGCTTTCGTTACGGCAGACAAGGCAGCGCAGACCGGTGCTCAGGTCACGCGCGCGTTGCTCCAGGACCGGATCTTCCAGTACCTCGTCTGGCTGCACCGCAAACAAGGGCGACGCGATCAGGGCTAAAATCAGGATCAGACGCTTCATTCCGCCGGTACTCCACCCGAAGGTGCTTTGCGCGCCCCCGCTGCCACCCGGAACCTGCGGTCAGTCAAGCTCAGAAGCCCGCCCAATGCCATCAGGATACATCCGCCCCAGATCCAGTTGGCCAGAGGTTTGATGTAAGTCCGCATGACCCAACCACCATCGGCTTGCTGGTCCCCTATCACGACATACAGGTCGCCCCAAAAGCGATAGTCGATCGCCGCCTCGGTAGTAGGCATCCGGGCAACGGGGTAATTGCGTTTCTCGGGATGCAGCGTGCCCATAGACCGACCGCTCTTTTCAACCTGAACATCCGCAGTGGTTGAAAAATAGTTCGGCCCTTGCACGTCGCGGACATTTTCAAGCGTCAATGTGAACTGCCCAACTTCAAACGGCTGACCGGGCTGCGCAACGCGGATATCTTCAACTTCCCACGCGGTCAGACCGGCAATGGCAAAGATGGTCACGCCAAGCCCGGTATGAGCCACAGCTTTACCCCAGTCCGCGCCAGGTAAGCGGAACAGACGTTGGATACTGCCCTTGCGACCGGTGCGGCTCCACAAGTCCACAGCCGCACCTAAAGTGATCCAGGCCCCAAGAAACAGTCCGATTGGCCCAAGGGCGCTGCGCCCAGTCTGCATAACCCAGACCAACAGGGCCAACGCGACCGACAAGATGAACACATAGCGCAGGGAATAGGCCGTCTTGCCCAATTTGCCCCGTTTCCATGGCAACATGGACCCTATCGGCAAAGCAATTCCCAAGGCCACCATGAAGGGCGTGAAGGCCGCGTTGAAGAATGGCGCCCCGACCGAGAGCTTACGGTCGAACGCCATCTCGGCAACCATCGGCCACATCGTTCCGAAGAATACCACGAAACAGCTGACCGCCAGCAGGATGTTGTTTAGAATCAACGCGCTTTCGCGGCTGACCACGCTGAACACACCCTTTGCCTCCATCGCTTGTGCGCGGGCCGCGAACAGGGTCAGTGCCCCACCGATGAAAAGCACCAGAATGATCAGGATAAAGACGCCGCGTTCCGGGTCATTTGCAAAGGCATGCACAGAAGTCAGCAAGCCCGACCGCACGATGAATGTCCCGATCAGCGAAAAGCCAAATGCGATGATGGCCAACAGGATGGTCCAACTTTTCAACGCTTCGCGTTTTTCCACGACGATGGCGGAATGCAACAGGGCAGCGGCCAAAAGCCATGGCATGAACGAGGCGTTTTCCACCGGGTCCCAGAACCAGAAACCACCCCAACCCAGCTCGTAATAGGCCCACCATGATCCCAGAGCGATGCCAATGGTCAGGAATATCCACGCGGCCAGGGTCCACGGACGCACCCAGCGGCCCCATGCGGCATCAACACGCCCTTCGATCAGGGCGGCCACAGCAAAACTGAATGCCATGCTAAGCCCCACATAACCCAGATACAGGAACGGCGGATGGAAGGCCAAGCCGGGATCCTGCAACAACGGGTTCAGGTCGCGACCGTCAAACGGGGCGACGATCAGCCGATCAAAGGGGTTCGAGGTGAACAGGATGAACGCAAAAAACGCCACCGCAATCATCGATTGAACCGACAGAACCCGCGCTTTCAATGTCGGTGGCAAGCCACCTCCGAAAAACGCAGCCATCGCTCCGAACAATGACACGATAAGAACCCACAACAGCATCGAGCCCTCGTGGTTTCCCCACGTCCCGCTGATCTTGTACAGCATCGGCTTGGCCGAATGGCTGTTCTCGACGACCACACGCAGGGAAAAGTCCGAAGTCACGAACGCCCAGACCAAGGCTCCGAACGAGAAAGAAACCAGCAAGAACTGGACGATTGCCGCGGGTTCCGCGACCCCCATCCAGCCGACCCAGCGTTTGGCTGCGCCGATCAAGGGAACGATCGACTGCACGATTGCGACGAGGAAGGCGAGGATCAGGGCGAAATGGCCAAGTTCTGTAATCATGCCCCGGATATAATCCTGTTGCGTGACAAGCACCAATCACTTTCGCCCTCTTGCCGCGAACATAGTGTCGCGGGTCAGCCGGCCCTTTTGCGCCGCCATGTCTCTAACGCAGGGTTTTCGTCGGATTTTATTGTGTCTGCTGTCAGTGCCGCGTCCGGGCCGGGTTTGGCCACACCCACGCTGTCGCTACGCATCGCCGCCAGCGCCTTTAGGTTCCCAACCACTTGCGGAGTGCGCATCATAGTGGCGGAAATTTCGCGTTGCAATTCTTGCACCTTGGCCTGATGCCGCGCGCCGAAATAAAAGGACACAATCACCCCCAGCAACCACCACAACGGCTCGGGTACTAGGGCGATCCCCTGCATACGCGCCGAAAACCAGACCGGATCGACCATGGCTGCCACGAAAAGACCAAGCGTTCCCAGTGCCATCGCGGGCCTGGGCAGGCGGTTAAGACCGTCGATAAACCGATCAAACGGAGCTTTTCCAGCGCCATGGAATTCTGCCGCGAACTGACTGACGGCCTGTTGTCGGACCTGCAAACCCCTCTCGGCGCCGCTTTCGGCATTTTCCCGAAAGACTTCGACAGTTTCGCGTATGATGTTGCGCTCGTTTCCAAACAGAAAACCCAAAATGCCCGAGATCAATCCCATCGTGAAACCCTCTTTTGGAACTCTGCATCCGTCAGATGATAGGAGGGCGAAACAAACTCTTCCGCTCGTCGGATCCAGCCCCCTTTACCGCCCGCCCTGCTACGCGCGTATTTGCGGGACGCGGGCCTTCGGTCCGCGAGACGGAAATAATAGTTGCGGCGCGCGACCCCATAGGCATCTGCGAACGTTACCGGGTCGGGCTTGGCCGCGCTTTGGCATGCCCGAGCTGTCTGTGGCCCGACAACACCGTCAACGACTACGTCGAATCCCATTTCGCACAACAATCGCTGCAGATTGCGGACTGCCTGCGCACCGGCATTGACGTACATGTCAAAAACCGAGGGTTGGACCACCTGGGGCAACAGTCTCAGGCGCGGAAGCTCAAAATAATGTCGGACGAAAATATCAATGGCCTGCGCTTTGGTGAGCCTTCGCACATCCGCTTGGTCCACCACCCCATCACTAGACAAATCCAGACCCAGACGCCGCATGGTATGAACGGTCACACCATAGTTCCTTGCGCCGCTTGGATCATCCGGGTCATCTACGAACCCGACCTCTCGCCCTACGATCTCAGTCGCAATTTGCCGAACCGTTTGCATCGCACCCTCCGCCTTTGATTGCGCAAAGGCTCGGGCAAATTAGTTAACCCGTGGCAATGAAAATGGGCGCTGTGTGCCATGTGCACGCAACGCCCCTGTTTGAAGTTAGGTATCGGTCCCGGATCAGCCTCCGTCGACCTCTTTGTAGACGCCCTGTTCTTTCAGGGCATCAACGACCTCTTTCGGCATGTAGGTTTCATCGTGTTTGGCAAGAATTTCAGTGGCTTCGAAAACGCCATTTACGTAAGATCCGGTGCCGATCATTCCCTGATTTTCTGTGAACAGGTCCGGCAGAACGCCGGTAAAAGCTACGGGAACACTATCGCCACCATCGGTCACGACGAAGCGTACCGTCTTGCCCTGCCCCCGCACTATCGAGCCTTCTTCGACCAGCCCGCCAATCCGAAATACTTCGGTCGGTTTAGGGGGCTCGGCGATCACTTGGCTGGGTGAACGGAAGAAATTGATGCCGTCCCGCATGGCATACCCAATCAACGCCGTCGACAGCGCCAAAGCGACAGCTGCCAGCACAATAACCTGAATTCTACGACGTTTCTTGAGCGTTTTCATACCGTCCTCACGGGAACAAGGGGGCCATCATCAGACCCCGGGTTTCATCCTCACCTAACATCAGGTTGGCGTTCTGCAAGGCTTGCCCGCTGCTACCTTTTGTCAGGTTATCCAGCGCGCCGATCACGATGGCCCGGCGTTCTATCCGGTCTGCCACCACACCGATATGGCAGAAGTTCGATCCCCGCACATGGTGGGTCGAGGGTGCCTCGCCAAAGGGCAGCATCTGGATAAAGGGTTCGTCTAGGTAAGCCTTTGCCAGCGCCTCATATACGCTGCTCGGATCACCCTTGACATAAGTCGTTGCCAGAATACCCCGGTTGGCCGGGATCAGGTGTGGTGTGAATTGCACATGAACAGTCCGCCCGGCCAGAGCCGAGAATTCCTGATCAAACTCACCCAGATGGCGATGCGTGCCGCCAATCGCATAGGCGTTGTAACCTTCGCTAAGCTCTGCATGCAGCAGATTTTCCTTCAGCGACCGCCCTGCCCCGGACACAGCGCATTTCAGATCCAACACGATATCGTCCAGATCAATGACGCCGGCCGAAATCAGTGGGCGCAGCACGTACTGACCAGTCGCCGCATTGCAGCCGGTTCCGGCCACAAGGCGCGCATTGCGGATCTCATCGCGATAGAACTCGGTCAGGCCATAGACCGCCTCTTCCTGCTGCTCCATTGCCACATGCGGGTTTCCGTACCACTTCTCGTACTCTTCGGGGTCGCGCAGCCTGAAATCCGCGGACAGATCGACGATCTTTAGGGTTTTGGGCAAGTCCCGAATGACCTCTTGGCTGGTTTTATGCGGCAGCGCGCAAAAACACAGGTCGACTTGCGAGAAATCGATCTCGGAAATTTTACACAGATCTGGCAAGTCCATGTGCCGCAGATGCGGAAAGACCTGCGCCATCGACTGACCAGCCTTTCGCTCGGCGGCCAGCGCGACGATGTCCATATTCGGGTGTTCGGCGATCAGCCGCACCAGTTCAGCGCCGGTATAACCAGATGCGCCCAGAATTGCGATTCTATGGGTCATGTGAGACCTCTTGTTTCAGTGTGTCACAGGATACGATCGCCGGTGTGACGGTCGTTGAACTACGGGATCAAACAGGTTGCGTCCTTGACCTAAGTCAGGCGGCGTCGAAGGTGATTTTTCGTCGGAGGAATTGCGTCGCCCTGTCACTGACAAACGCGGGCTTGCCGGTGGTCAGAAAGCCGCCGTCGCCGTCACCCTGCATTCTCGGATGCCGTTGCAAGTAATCCGCCAGGCTTTCGGCGACCAAATCACCCTGACTGTACACCTGAACATCCGGCCCAAGGGCTCGTTGGAAGGTTTCGGCCATCAGCGGGTAATGGGTGCAACCCAGAATCGCCGCCTGCGGCTCGGGCATCTTGCGTTTCAGCGCATCTACATGCGACCGCACCAGCGCTTCGGCCAGGATCATGTCACCGTCTTCGATGGCGTCCACGACACCTCCACAGGCCTGCGCCTCGACATCTACACCGATGGCTCGAAATGCCAATTCCCGCTGAAAGGCCCGACTGGACACTGTGGCAGGCGTTGCGAACAGGGCCACGTGTTTGACGGCGACTTCCCGCGGCGGGCTGTTATCGCCCCATTGACGTTCCGTCAGCGCCTCTATCAGCGGCACAAACACACCAAGCACGCGCTTGCCCTCGGGCACACCTTCTTCCTGCATCCGGCGCAATGCAGCCGCACTTGCAGTATTACAGGCCAGAATCACCAGATCACAGCCCCGGTTCCACAGATCGTTTACAGCCTTGCGTGTCAGGCCATAGATGTTTTCGGCGTCCCGCACCCCATAGGGCGCGTGTGCGCTGTCCGCGAAATACAGAAAATCCACGTCCGGCAGACGTTTCTGCGCGGCGTTCAAGACGGTCAGACCGCCCAACCCGGAATCAAAGATGCCTACTGCCATTTACTCCTTCAGGCGCGATGCCGTTCCTCAAATTCATAGCCGTAGTCATAGGACTTCAGCGGCTTTGGGGACAGCTCATACGTGGCTTTGCGCAAGAAATCCATCATCTTGCGTTTGTCGGTGGCTAACGGGTCCAAAACGTCGCGGGAAATCGGCTCTCCGATGACCACTTTAACCGGCGTATCGACGCGTTTCTTGAACTCTTTGATCAGCAGTCCCATACGCAAAGTGTTGTGCAGATGGCTGGCAATCTGGAACAGGCGCGAGGTGTGACCGTCAAAGAAAACGGGCACTACGGCAGCCTCAGATTTGGCCACCATTCTTGCAGTAAACCCACGCCACCCCGGATCCATCGGATGGGAGAACGGCTTTAGACCCGTGCTGACCGTTCCACCCGGAAAAATTCCTATTGCACCGCCATTTCCAAGATAGTTCAGCGCGGTTTTCCGGGTTTCAATATTCTG
The DNA here is from genome assembly GCF_900143525.1 of Ruegeria sp. Alg231-54. Lineage (GTDB taxonomy): Bacteria > Pseudomonadota > Alphaproteobacteria > Rhodobacterales > Rhodobacteraceae > Ruegeria. Next base: position 439,862 of record NZ_FREZ01000001.1, read on the forward strand.
CTTCATCGCCTCTTTCGTTTCTTCAAACGATATCGGCAAGACAATGTTGTCCAAGTCTTCAGCCTTGCGAAACACATGGTTTGCCAGAATGCGAAAATCGCCGCGCGTTTCGGACAAAATGTGACCCATCATCATTCCGTCCAAAATGCCATACGGGTGGTTGGCAATCAGGATCAGCGGCCCGGTTCGGGGGATGTTCGACAACGACCCGCCGACCACATCCAGCGAAAGCCCGTACCTCTCAACCATGACCGACCAGAAATCACGCCCGTCGGCCACCACTTTTTCATACCCATCTGCACGCTTGATCAGGCGCATGCGGCCCGTTGTGTTCTCCATCAACTTAATGACCATACGCCCGCCTTTGGTTTCGGCGGAATAGGCATAAGAGATGTCACGAGCAACATGGCGGCGCGAGGGCATTTCGAACTCCGATACTTGGCACCTGCTAGATAGTGCCAAGTAACAATTTTGCCTAGCTATCGTGACAGGCTTGTGACGGATTATTCAGCGGCGGCTTGTATTTCAGGACCGCCATTTCGAATGGTCGCCAACAGTTCTTCGCGCCTTTTTGCGGCCTTAGCCTCGTTTTCAAGTAGAACCGGGCCAAAGCCCTTAATCTCAAGCGGCAGCTTGGCCAAAGCGACAACCGCATCGTGAGCTTGTGGTGTAACCAAGGGCGTTATCTCTTTGAGATCATGTTCATATTGCCGGATCAAGGCGCGCTCCATCCGTCGCTCGGTGCTGTAGCCAAAGATGTCCAGAGGAGTACCACGCAGGCCTTTCAACCAGGAAAGCAGCTTCAACGGACCCAACATCCACTCTCCGAATGCGCGCTTGCGTGGCCGGCCTTCTGCGTCTTTTCCACCCAATATCGGTGGCGCAAGGTGCAGGGTCATTTTGAAGTCGCCGTCAAACTCGGCCGCAGCCTGTTCGCGACTACGCAGCAGCAGACGCGCAACTTCGTATTCGTCCTTGTAGGACAACAGCTTATGATACCCTCTTGCGACGGCCTCTTTGACGGATTCATCCTCGAAGCTATCGACAAGCTTACGATAACGTTTTGCCAGACGGGCGCCTTGGTAGTCGGTCAGGTGCTGCGCACGGAAATCAATCAGCTGTTCTAAAGTTTTTGGCAGCTCAGTCACCTGAGGGTTCAAAATCGCGGTGACGTCCTGCGGATGCAGAACGGCCCAACGGCCGATATCAAAGGCGCGTTTGTTGCGCTCAACCGCGGTCCCGTTCAACTCGATCGCCTGTAACATCGCTTCATGGCTAATCGGTAATAGGCCACGTTGCCAGGCCGCTCCCAAGACCATCATGTTCGAATAGATCGAGTCGCCCATAACCGCGCGCGCCAGATCAGTGGCGTCAAATAGCGACAGGCCCTCTTTCAGCCGCGCTTGCAGCGCAAGCTCTAGTCGATCGCCGGGGATCTGAAAGTTTGTGTCGCGGGTAAAGTCGCCCGTGACGGTTTCATGGCTGTTAACCACGGCACCGGTTTGACCCGTGCGGGTCAGACCCAGGGTTTTGGCCCCAGCGGACACAACAAGGTCGCCCCCGATCAGCGCATGCGCCTCGCCGGTAGCCACACGAATGGCGCTGATATCTTCGGGTCGGTTGGCCAGACGGCAGTGGATGTGCACTGCGCCACCTTTTTGGGCCAGACCCGCCATCTCCATCATCCCGGCGCCCTTGCCGTCGATCTGAGCCGCTTGCGCCATCACAGCGCCCAGAGTGACCACTCCGGTCCCGCCAATACCGGTAATAACCACGTTATGTGTACCGTTGATCGTCGGCAGAACGGGCATCGGCAAGTCCGGCAAATCGATCTCGGTCGTGGCTTCCTTGCGGATCTTTGCCCCTTCCAACGTCACGAAAGACGGGCAAAATCCTTTCAGACAAGAGAAATCCTTGTTGCAGCTGGACTGGTCGATAGCGCGCTTACGCCCAAGTTCGGTCTTTTTCGGAACGATCGAGACACAGTTCGACTGCACGCCGCAATCCCCGCATCCTTCGCAGATGTCCGAGTTGATGAACACGCGCTTGTCCGGGTCGGGGAAAGTGCCCCGTTTGCGACGACGACGCTTTTCTGCCGCACAGGTCTGAACATAGACGATGACCGAAACACCTTCAATCTCGCGGAATTTCTTCTGCACGTTCATCAGTTCGGCGCGTTCAAAGGTTTCCACGCCCGACGGCATCGCCTTGAAGTTCACATCTTCTTTTTCGTCGTAGACCACCGCAACGTGCTGAACGCCCATGGCCTTGACCTCGGCCACGATCCGCTCTGCGCTTAGGTCTCCTTCGTTGTCCTGTCCGCCCGTCATGGCGACGGCATCATTGAACAGGATTTTGAAGGTGATGTTGGCGCCTGCCGACAGCGCCGCTCGGATCGATTGAACGCCCGAGTGGTTGTATGTACCGTCGCCCAGGTTCTGAAACACGTGATTGGTCGTCGAGAACGGCGCTTCGCCGATCCAGTTTGCACCTTCTCCGCCCATCTGGGTGAACCCGGTGGTTTCCCGATCCATCCACTGCACCATGTAGTGACAGCCGATCCCCGCATAGGCCCGGCTGCCGTCGGGCAGTTTGGTCGAACTGTTATGCGGGCAGCCTGAACAGAAATACGGCAAACGCGTTGCAATCTCTTCTGCATTATCCGCCCGGCGCGCCTCGGAAAGGTTGGCCATCCCGGCGCGCACCCCGTCCGTATCGCGCCCTTCCTCGATCAGGATATCGCCCAGTTTTTCGGCGATCATGATCGGGTCCAGTGCGCCGCGTGTCGGGAACAGCTCTTCCCGATGCAAGGTCCCGGCCCCGCCCTTGTACCAGCCGTAGACGCGACGCCCGCGGCGGTCGTCAAAGATGGCTTCTTTGACCTGAACCTCGATCAGCTTTCGTTTTTCTTCAACGATTACAATCAGGTCCAGACCCTCGGCCCAGTCATGAAACCCTGCCATATCCAGCGGGAATGTCTGACCAATCTTGTAAGTCGTAATGCCCAGGCGCTCGGCCTCGGCCTCATCGATATTCAGCAGTGACATGGCGTGCGTCAGGTCCAGCCAGTTCTTGCCGGCCGCTACAAACCCGATTTTCGCACCCGGCTTGCCCCATACGCGCTTGTCCATCTTGTTGGCACGCGAGAATGTCTCGGCCGCGAACCGCTTATAGTCGATGACCCGTGCTTCCTGCAGGTGCGGTGTATCACCCAACCGAATGTTCAAACCGCCTTCGGGCATGTCGAATTCGGGAACCACAACATTCATGCGATCCGGGCTGCCATCCACGACCGAAGTAACCTCGATCGTGTCTTTCATCGTCTTCAGGCCGACCCAGACGCCTGCAAACCGGCTGAGGGCGAACCCGTAGATGCCATAGTCCAAGATTTCCTGCACACCAGCGGGGCTAACCACGGGCATATACATGTCGACCAAAGACCACTCGGACTGATGCAAAACGGTCGAGCTTTCGCCGGTATGGTCATCGCCCATTGCCATCAGAACGCCGCCATGTTTGGCGGTCCCAGCCATGTTCGCGTGACGCATCACGTCGCCGGAACGGTCCACGCCCGGCCCCTTGCCGTACCAAAGTCCAAAGACTCCGTCGAACTTGCCGTCGCCGCGCAACCCGGCCTGTTGACTGCCCCACAATGCCGTGGCGGCCAGATCTTCGTTCAGCCCGAACTGAAAGGTCACATCGCTTTCAGCCAGATGTTTCTGGGCTCGCATCATCTGTTGATCTACAGCCCCAAGGGGCGAGCCGCGGTATCCGGTCACAAGACCCGCAGTATTCAGACCCGCCTCATTGTCCCGTGCCTTTTGCATCAGCATAAGACGCACCAGCGCCTGTGTGCCGTTCAAAAGAACGGGGTTTTTCTCAAGATCGAACCGGTCGTTTAGCGATATTTGTGGCTGACTCATCGGACGCCTCCCCTCGTCAGATCAGTGTGCTTCATTCATACGCATTTTAGGTCAAAAAAGCTGACCTGTATAGGACCTACCAGTCTGTTATTGTAACGTTTCAACAGTTTGAATGTAGAACTTGTTACCTATTTCATATAGGGCTTCGGAAGGATAACGAAAGTTGCGGCGATGGATTGGGACAAGTTAAGGATATTTCACGCGGTTGCGGATGCGGGCAGCCTGACTCATGCGGGGGACAAGCTGAATCTGTCCCAATCCGCGGTCAGCCGGCAGATCCGCGCGCTTGAAGAGTCGCTTGATTCGACACTTTTTCATCGCCACGCCCGCGGCCTGATTCTAACCGAACAGGGTGAGTTGTTGTTCGACGCAACTTCGGCCATGTCGAAACGTCTGGACGCCGCCGCTGCCCGCATTCGCGACAGCGAAGAAGAAGTGTTCGGAGTTTTGCGCGTCACCACCACGTTTGGCTTCGGTACACTGTGGCTGGCGCCGCGCCTACCAAAACTGTACGAGCAATACCCCGATCTGAACATCGACTTGATGCTGGAGGAGCGTGTTCTCGACCTGCCGATGCGCGAGGCTGATGTTGCCATCCGCATGAAAGAGCCCAGCCAGGCCGATCTGGTGCGAAAACGCCTGATGACCGTGCAAATGCAGCTTTACGCTACGCCGGAATACCTGGAAGAACGCGGCAGCCCGGAAAGTCCCGAAGACATCTCGAAACACAGGTTGATCTGCCAGACACCCTCGGCCCCGCAGGTCGGCGCAAGCGCAATGATGGTCCGGCACCTGATGACCTACAATCCGACCTCTCTGTTGACGGTGAACAACTATTTCGGCGTTTTGCAGGGTGTTTTACACAACCTCGGCATCGGCGTGTTGCCGGATTACGTGACCCATGACTTTCCGCATCTGCAGTCGATCCTGTCGGATATCGAAACCGCCGATGTCCCGGTTTATCTCGCCTACCCCGAGGAACTGCGCCATTCCAAACGCGTCGCGGCATTCCGCGATTTTGTTCAGGATGAGATCATTGCGCAGCGCAAGCAGTTGAAGCAGATGGGAAAACTGTAGATATGCACCAGTAGCATAGCGGCAATGATCTGCGATCAGTCTATAAAACCTTGATAGTACACAAACCGCCCCCTAAATGAGCAATCGAAGGCGGTGATGCTGTAACGCTCATCATCTTCACCTCCCTGTTGGACTACGGCCGAGCTTAGTGCTCGGCCTTTTTTTTGCCCGCAACACTAAATTCATATCTGAAATGGGTGAAACATCTGGGAAAATCCTGCACTTAAGCCTATGATCACGAAAAAATCATTAAGACTTATGGTCGAGGACAGATTCGATGTTTCACCTCACTCGCCTGTTAATGGCGTTCCTCTCTATTGCGCTATTATCCGGGCCAGCACTTGCCCAGGTCACTAGTACCTCTAGTGCACCGGCTACCGTCACAATCCCCGAGGATCTGACGCCCGAACAAGTCGATGACATGGTCGCACGTATGTCCGACGACCAGGTCCGCGCGATTTTGCTGGAGCGTCTGGACGCGGTTGCGGAAAAAAACGCCGCCGAAGCGGAAGAGCGCGAAGACCCAATTACAGAAATCAATGAGATCTGGGCCGAAATGGTGGCGTCGTGGACTCAGGTTATCGTCACGGTCCCGAACATCTTCAGTGCGCAAGCCGACGCTTTCAAAAACTTTTCGGCAACCTTTGGTACAACCGGCGCGTTTACCCTGCTGGGCCTGATCCTCAGTGTTCTTGTCGTCGGCTTCCTCGCGGAAAAGCTGTTCGAATTCCTTACTCGCCGGTGGCACGAACATGCTGAAGTTGGGGATGAAAATGACCTTTGGGGCGCCGTCAGGTACCTGTTTCGCCGTTTTTGCCGCGAGATCGCAGGATTGGTCGTGTTCTATGTCGTCATCCGCGCGGTCGGGCGTGGGCTTCTGACTCCGGAACAAATCACCTACGCGGCACCCTTCGTTTTTTACCTGATCTGGATTCCGCGCTTGGGCGCAGCGGCCTCGCGGTTCGTACTTGCACCAAGCAAACCACACTACCGGCTGGTAAACATTGATGATCACTGGGCGAAATACCTACACCGCAACCTGATCGGTCTGCTTATTTTGGTCGGTTTCACGCTGTTCCTGCTTCATTTCAACAGGCTGAACGGCATTACCGGCGGCGAAACACGCATTGGTTTCTGGCTGAACGCAGCGATCCATATCTATATCGGCGTCATCGCCTGGACCGCGCGCGAAGGCCTGTCTCAGATGATGTTGGGTACCGACCCTGATCACTCCAAATTTGATGAGGAAGTCGCCCACTACTACCCCTACTTCGCAATCGGCGTGTCGGCGGTAATCTGGCTGCTGGTCGAGTTTATCGTGGCGCAACGCAATCCTTCGTCCTTGGCGCTGCTGGTCAAGGGGGCGCATTTCACCACCATGGCATGGCTGCTGATCGCACCTGCGTTGGATACGCTGATACGTGGGCTGGTTCGCCATCTGCAACCGCCGATGCTTGGCGAAGGACCGGTGGCCGAACGCGCATACAAGTCCACTAAACGCAGCTATATCCGGATTGGTCGGGTTTTGGCCGGCATTCTTGTCATCCTGATGATTGCCCGGGCATGGGATCTCGACCTCAGTGAAATCGCGGGTGGTGGGGATGAATCCGGTAGCAAGGTCATCCAGTTCTTCATCATCATTGCTGTTGGCTACATCCTGAACGAGGTCGTTTCGCTTTGGATCAACCGTCGCCTTGCGAAAGAGCAAACTGCCGTTGAACAAAGTGCTGATCAAGAAGCGGGCGAAGGCGGCGGTTCTGGTGGATCACGTCTGGCGACGGTTCTGCCCCTGCTGCGTGTGACCGCTCAGGTCGCGATTGCGGTTATCTTTGTCCTGCTCGCGCTTGGCGCGCTGGGGCTGGATATCACGCCGCTGCTTGCTGGTGCCGGTATTCTTGGCCTGGCCATCGGCTTTGGTGCGCAAAAGCTTGTTTCGGACATTGTCGGTGGAATCTTCTTCCTGATCGACGATGCGTTCCGGGTTGGCGAATATGTCGATATCGGCGGCACCATGGGTACGGTCGAAAAGATCTCGATCCGCTCCATGCAACTGCGCCACCACCGCGGTCTGGTTCACACCATCCCCTATGGTGAGATTCAGAAGATCACCAACTTCAGCCGCGACTGGGTCATCATGAAGCTGAAATTCACGGTGCCCTTCGATACAGACCCGAACAAGGTGAAGAAGATCTTCAAGAAGATCGGTGCCGAGATGATGGAGGACGAAGTTCACAAGGACGGCTTCTTGCAGCCCTTCAAATCTCAGGGCGTGTTCGACTTTGACGATGTCGGCATGATCATCCGCGGCAAGTTCATGGCCAAACCGGGCAAGCAGTTCACCCTGCGCAAAGAGATCTTCAACCGGGTTAAGGCTGCCTTCAAGGAAAACGGCATCGACTTTGCCCGTCGCGAAGTTCGTGTCGCCATCCCGGGACTGGACGAAGCTGAAAACCTGACCGAAGAACAAAAAGCAGCAGTTGGCGCTGCGGCTGCAGATGCGTCCAGAAAGGCTCAGAACCCAGCTTAACGACATCGGATCATCCGCTGATAAGTCAGCGGATGACACCCGCAAAGTCCAAACAACAGACGGAACCGGCCCAATCGCCGGTTCCGTTTTTACTTTCACAATTGGCCTGCGCTGACTTGACCCTTTCCACAAGCGGCACCTTGCCCTAAAAGGCCCGCAATCCCGGCCAACCTGGACAAGGACACACGATGCAAGAGCCCGCCATCACCTCGGATCTGATTGCCGCACACGGGTTGAAGCCCGAAGAATACGATATGATCCTCGAGATCATCGGGCGCGAGCCGACTTTTACCGAACTCGGCATCTTTTCGGCCATGTGGAACGAACACTGTTCTTACAAATCGTCCAAGAAATGGCTGCGTACCCTGCCGACCTCTGGGCCTCAGGTAATCTGCGGACCGGGTGAAAATGCAGGTGTGGTGGATATCGGCGACGGTCAGGCGGTGGTGTTCAAGATGGAAAGCCACAACCATCCCTCGTATATCGAACCCTATCAGGGTGCGGCCACAGGTGTTGGCGGCATTCTGCGCGACGTTTTCACCATGGGTGCGCGCCCCATCGCCTCGATGAACGCGCTGTCATTTGGCGAGCCCGGCCACCACAAGACCCGCCAACTGGTCAACGGCGTGGTCGAAGGCATTGGCGGCTATGGCAACTGCTTTGGTGTCCCTTGCGTGGGTGGCGAAGTGCGGTTCCACCCTGCCTATAACGGCAACTGCCTTGTAAACGCCTTTGCTGCAGGTCTGGCCGACAGCGACAAGATTTTCTATTCGGCGGCCTCTGGCGTCGGTATGCCCGTTGTTTATCTGGGTGCAAAAACCGGACGTGACGGCGTTGGCGGCGCAACCATGGCCTCGGCCGAGTTCGACGACACCATCGAAGAAAAGCGCCCCACTGTTCAGGTCGGCGACCCGTTCACCGAGAAGCGCCTGATGGAAGCCACGCTTGAGCTGATGCAGACCGGTGCCGTGATCTCGATCCAGGATATGGGCGCAGCGGGTCTGACCTGTTCCGCCGTTGAGATGGGCGACAAGGGCGGTCTGGGTGTGCGTCTGGATCTGGAGAACGTTCCTCAGCGCGAAGAAGATATGACAGCCTATGAGATGATGCTGTCTGAATCACAAGAACGCATGCTGATGGTCCTCAAGCCCGAGCTTGAAGCTGAGGCCCGCGCTGTGTTCGAAAAATGGGACCTGGATTTCGCAATCGTCGGCGAAACCATTGCCGAAGACCGCTTCCTGATCCTTCACAACGGCGAAGTCAAAGCCGATCTGGTCCTGTCCAAGCTGTCCTCGACGGCACCGGAATACGACCGCCCATGGGAAGCCACGCCGGAAGCCGAAGAGCTGGCCGAAGTCCCGCAAATCGACCCGATCGACGGTCTGCGCGCTCTGCTCGCTTCGCCAAACTACGCAGGCAAGCAGTGGGTTTATGAGCAGTACGACACCATGGTTATGGCCGACACCGCCCGCACGCCGGGTCTGGGCGCAGGCATGGTCCGCGTGCACGGCACTGACAAGGCGCTTGCCTTCACCAGCGACGTAACCCCGCGCTATGTACGGGCAAACCCCGTTGAGGGCGGCAAGCAAGCTGTGGCCGAGGCCTACCGCAACCTGACCGCCGTTGGGGCCAACCCCTTGGCGACCACCGACAACCTGAACTTCGGCAACCCCGAAAAGCCCGAGATCATGGGCCAGTTCGTCGGCGCGATCCAAGGCATCGGCGAAGCCGTAGCCGCGCTGGATATGCCAATCGTGTCGGGCAACGTCTCGTTGTATAACGAAACCGATGGTCAGGCGATCCTGCCGACCCCGACCATTGGCGCAGTAGGCTTGCTAAACCACACGGACGAGATCATCGGCAACGAGGTTCGCGAGGGCCATGTTGCGCTGGTGATCGGCGAAACCAATGGCCATCTTGGCCAATCCGCCCTGCTGGCCGAAGTGTTCAACCGCGAAGACGGCGACGCGCCGCATGTCGATCTGGATGCTGAAAAACGCAACGGCGAGTTCATCCGGGCCAACCGCGAGATGATCAAGGCCTGCACGGATCTGGGTGACGGTGGTCTGGCGCTGGCAGCCTTTGAGTTGGCGGAATCCGCAGGCGTCGGCGTTCACCTCGATGAAGCCTCGACTGAGTTCCTGTTCGGCGAAGATCAGGCCCGTTATCTGGTTGCGTGCAACTTTGATCAGGCCGAGGCACTGATGATCGCTGCTGGTCAGGCAGGGGTCCCCTTGGTGTCCGTAGGCCGGTTCACTGGCGACAGCATTCGGGTTGGCAGCTCTGAGGCCGCGTTAGAGGATCTGGCTACCACGTTCCGCACCAGCTTTGCTGAGGCTGTCGCCTAACACCGAAGCAATCTTTGCAACATGAAACCTGCGCCTGTCCTGGCGCAGGTTTTGTCGTTTCAGGGCCCCTATCCTCCCCTTGCACGCCCCGCCCGGGCGCTCTACATCTTGAGAAAGACCTTCAGGAGAAACCTACATGCCGATGAGCGCCCACGAAATCGAAGCCCTACTGCGCGAAACCTTTCCGGATGCGGAAATTCAGGTTGGCGGAAGCGATGGCGTGCATATGTCCGCAATGGTCGTGGACGAAAGCTTTCGCGGGAAAAACCGGGTGCAACAGCAGCGCGCAGTCTATTCGGCCCTGAAGGGCAAGATGGACGGCGCGGACGGAGAGTTACACGCTCTGGCGCTGACCACGAAAGTGCCTGAGTGAGCACGGCTTTTTGGGCATATTCGCTTTGGGGCGCCGTGTTTGTCGGCATCGTCGGAATTTATGTCGTCGCCATTGTCAGGCGTAGCCGCTCTGCACGAAGACCCATCACGCGTGGACGCAAAGGGGCGACCCCCAGTCAGAATGCCAGCGTGGTCGCCTCAACGATGGACGGAGGCAGGGGGGGCGCGGTGAGTGCGATAGTTGTTCCGCGTGATCCGCAGCAATACGCAAAGACAATGGCTCCCCAAAAATGAACGGCTGGCTCTTCTGGATAGGCATCATTGCAGCATTGATAGTTGCCGCGGCACTTATCGAAGCCTATGTGAAGCGCAACAGAAAGCGTAAGCTGGCCGACATGCGCCCGGACCCGGACAAGATCAGCAAGGTCGGCGGCATTGAAAGATACGGGCTGGATCCGCTGGCCCTGGCACAGGCCGAGCATCGGCGACTAGAAGAAGAAGGATGGGTCCCGGACCCGTCAAAGGATGAAACGACCGCCCCCGACGCGGGTGAAAAGGACAAGCAAGATGACCGACGTTAAGACTCAGATCAACGAAACCGTCAAAGCCAACGATGTGGTGCTCTACATGAAAGGCACCAAAGAGATGCCCCAATGTGGGTTCTCGTCCCGCGTGGCCGGCGTGCTGAACTACATGGGCGTTGAATATGCCGATGTTAATGTTCTGGCCGACGAAGAGGTTCGTCAGGGCATCAAGGATTATTCTGACTGGCCGACCGTGCCACAGCTGTACGTCAAAGGTGAATTCGTCGGCGGTTGCGACATCATCACCGAGATGACCCTGTCGGGCGAATTGGACACGCTGTTTGACGAAAATGGTGTCGAATTCAACAAAGAAGCAGCTGACAAAATTCGCGAAGCAAACGCCTGATCAGCGACTGCTGCAATTCTCCAGAACAACCTGCTCACTGGTGGCCCCACTGGCCGCCAGAAAGCTGACGGTCGCATCCCACCCTTTTGACCGAAGGATATACGACCCGGTCTCTCCTTTGGATTCATAGCGAATACCTGATCCGCTGGGCACTTGCTGCAGGGCAACCAATTGGTTGTCTACCATCATCGCCGCCGCACCAGAGCCGTCGGACGCATTGAAATACGCAACCTGCAACTCAATGCCATTCTGGCAAGTGAAGGTAACCGGCAGGATATCCATGTCCGCCCAGGCCAAGCCCCCTGGTAGACCGAACATTCCGGCCAACGCTACCGTTTTTAACGCATTCATTTCGCCGTATTCTCCTCAACCACCGAGGCCAAGGCCTCAGCGCGTGCGGCCAGTTCGGCCAGTGTGTCCGTGACCGAAGGCGGGACGACCGCCACTTCAATCCTTTCAGGCTCGGGCTCAGGACGGTTGCGCAGGCTTTGCAATTCGGCTTCAACCTCGGCCAGCTTGGCCTCTGCCCGTTTGAGCTTGTCATCTGTCGCGGCGGTCTTGTCGGCCAGCATCAGCCCGGCCATCAACAGCATGCGTGCTTCGGGCATCCGACCGATCTGATCAGACAAAACCTGCGCTTCGTCATCCAGCATTTTCGCCGCAGATTGCAGAAATGGCTCTTCACCGTCCTGACACGAAACATCAAAACCGCGGCCACCGATATGAATGGTCAATTCGGGCATTACTCTACCTCTCCCTCAGCCAGCTTTGCCTGCGACAGCAACGGCTCCAGCCGGGCCAGTACCGCCTGAGCTTCGGCAGCGTCCGTCGCCTGTGCAGCCTTCGTCGCCTCAAGTTCGGCCACGGTGGCGCGGTTCAACAGCTCGGCATCGGCCAGGCCGTCCTTGCTGGCCGCCCGCAACTCATCCACCGAGTTGCGCAATTGTTCGTTCGCCTTGCGCATACGTTGAAGATCATCATCCAAACGCGACATGGCCGCGCCGTGGCTGGCACGTTCCGCTCGCAACATCTCAAGCTCTGCGCTTAACTCCGCAACACGCTCGCTGTCGGCCAATTCGGACCGCAACTTTTTATTCTCATCTTCAAGCGACTGCGTTTTGCTCACAACCGCTTTAAGTTCATCGTTTTCTGTCTTGAGAACAACCAGTTCGTCCTGGTTTTCCAATGCAGCTTTAGCCTCTGCCAACTCGGCCCTGGCCGCTTCGACCGCCGCCAATTTGGCAGTGGCCTCTGACAGCTGCTGACGCAACGCGCCGTTTTCAGGATCTTCGGCTGGCGTTGCTTTCAGCGCATCCATGTCGGCGCGCATCGCGTCGACTGCTTTCTCGTGCCGTTCCTTGAGGGATTTCAGCCGCTCTTCCAGCTGCGCATTGGCGACGCGCTCGTCTTCCAATGCCGTGTGCAAAGCGGTGTCGTCACCGCCACTTGCAGGCGTCGCGTCACGCAGGGCGTCTACCCCGGTTCCGATCCTCTCCATCGCGGCAACGATACGGCGCTGTAATTCTTCAATCTGGCTCATGCCCCTGCCACCTCTTTACCAAGGTTCACTTTTTCGCGGCCCATCCGAATCAATACAGGCCGGGTATTGGCCTAGTCTAACCGAATGAAACGGAAAATACCCACTGTTTGCTTTCAATCACTTGGACAGCATTCTTGAACCACGAACGCGACGCAACCCCCGGTTCCACTTGCACTTTGGGGGGTGGATGGTATTGAGCGCCCCATCTGCCTGTAATCCAAAGGAACAACGCCCGTGGACCTGACTGCGCTGCGCAATGCCAATCCTGAACACTGGAACAAGGCTGCGGCAATCCGCACCCTGACCCTTGACGCCGTCGCCGCCGCCAATTCCGGCCATTCCGGTATGCCGATGGGCATGGCCGACGTTGCGACCGTGCTGTTTGAAAAGCACCTGAAATTTGACGCCTCGGCCCCGAACTGGCCTGATCGCGACCGGTTCATCCTGTCAGCTGGTCACGGTTCGATGTTGGTCTATTCTCTGTTGTATCTCACTGGTCATGCGGACGTGACACTGGATGAGATCAAGAACTTCCGCCAGCTGGGTGCGAAAACTGCGGGTCACCCGGAAAACTTCCTGGTAAACGGTATCGAAACCACCACCGGACCATTGGGTCAGGGCATTTCCAACGCAGTTGGTTTCGCCATGGCCGAAGAAATCCAGCGTGCGCATTACGGCAAAAAGGTCGTCGATCACTATACTTATGTGATTGCGGGCGATGGTTGCCTGATGGAAGGCGTCAGCCAAGAGGCCATCACCCTGGCTGGCCGTCATGAGCTGAGCAAGCTGATCGTTTTCTGGGACAACAACAACATCACCATCGACGGCACCGTGGATATTGCCGATCGCACCGATCAGGTGCTCCGCTTCAAGGCCTCGGGCTGGGACGTGATTGAAATCGATGGCCATGATCCGATCGCGATTGATGCAGCCATTGTGCAAGCCAAATCGTCCAACAAACCGACCATGATCGCCTGCGAAAGCCACATCGCGCTGGGTCACGCCGCACAGGATACTTCCAAAGGTCACGGCGCATTGACCGATCAGGATCAGCTGAAAGCCGCCAAAGACGGCTATGGTTGGCCCCATGATGCCTTTGTGGTCCCTGCTGACGTCAAATCAGCTTGGGAGGCCATCGGTGCCCGCGGCGCGGCTGAACGCGCCGAATGGGAGGAGCGTTTCGCGCAGATTTCCGAACGCAAACAGGCCGAATTCAACCGCGCCTATGCGTTTGATGCACCTAAGAAACTGGCCGGTGCCATCCGTGCGTTTAAAAAGCAGATGTCGGAAGATCAGCCGAAACTCGCCACCCGCGCGTCTTCGGAAAAGGTTCTGAACGTTGTGAATCCGATCATGACCGAGACCGTAGGCGGTTCGGCCGACCTGACCGGGTCGAACAACACCAAATCTGCGGATATGGGCGTGTTCCTGCCGGAAAATCGCAAGGGCCGCTATATCCACTACGGAATTCGCGAACACGGCATGGCCGCCGCGATGAACGGTATGGCGCTGCACGGCGGTATCCGCCCCTATGGCGGCACGTTCATGGCGTTCACTGACTATGCCCGTCCTTCGATGCGTTTGGCCGCTTTGATGAAGGTGCCTTCGGTCTTCGTGATGACCCACGATTCTATTGGTCTGGGAGAAGACGGCCCGACCCACCAGCCTGTTGAGCATCTGGCCATCTCGCGCGCGACGCCGAACACCTATGTGTTCCGTCCCGCCGATGTGGTTGAAACGGCTGAGGCGTGGGAACTGGCGCTGACGTTCAAGGACAGCCCTTCGGTCCTGTCGCTGACCCGTCAGGGCGTGCCGACTGTGCGCAAGGAACACAAGACCAAGAACCTGACCGCGCAAGGTGCGTATGTTCTGGCCGATGCAGACAGCAAACGTCAGGCCATTCTGATCGCCACCGGGTCCGAAGTGTCGCTGGCGATGGAAGCCAAAGCGATGCTCGAGGCTGAAGGCATCGGAACCCGCGTCGTCTCCATGCCCTCGATGGAGCTGTTTGCGCAGCAGGATGAGGCCTATCGCAAGCGCGTCCTGCCGGGCGGCCCCGTCCGCGTCGGTATCGAGGCCGCCGTGCGCGCCGGTGGCTGGGATCGCTGGTTGCTGGGTGAACGTGGTCGCGAAGCCAAAGCCGGTTTCATCGGCATGTCCAGCTTCGGTGCGTCGGCCCCCGCCGGTGAACTGTACAAGCATTTCGGCATCACCGCCGAGGCGACAGTGGCCAAGGTCAAGGAACTGCTGGGGCAGTAAACGCCCTGCTCATCAGCCAGATACAAAAAAAGGGCGGCTTTGGCTGCCCTTTCCTATTTTGGCTGCTTTAGCTCGGCCTTCAACGCCGTATAGGTCCGTTTCGCATAATCCAACCGCAACTCATACCGTTCTGCTGGCACGATCCCATCGGGCACGTTCTGCCCTGCAGCAGACAAAACCTGCCTAACATGCGTTCCATATAGCGGAATGAATTGCGCCGACTGGCCGCTGAGCAGGTTAAACAATCGACCCCCTGCCCACTCGGCGCGTCGGGCCGCAGTGTCCGCCGTATCGATCCGGAATTGCAGTACCCGGTAAAGCCTGAGCGGCTCAAACGGCATTTGTTCCGCGTCAAGGTTCATGGCCGACAAGGCCGCCGCTTTGCGTTTGGCTGCCCGCCCATTTAATTGTATGCGGACCCAACTCTGGACCGGTCTAAAAGTCGGTAAATGGCTCAAGTCACTCACTTCAGGATTTTCAATTCAATGCGCATCAGTCTTCTTTGAAAACATCCCGATCATCGGCCCGACCACCTTTGTCGCCACCGGGATCAGAACAAACCCCCATGCCAAACCGAACACACCGTCCATCGTCGCCTTAGATACCCATTCAACAACACTGGTCCACTGCTCAGACACAGAATGACCAATGGCAAAGGCCCAGTCGTGAATGTGGTGCCCCAGCCAACCAAAGCCCAGAACCTCCATCCCGTGAATGATGATGGATCCGCCAACCCACAGCATTGCCGCGGTGCCGACTATGGACAGGATTTTCATAACAACCGGCATGGCTTTGACCAACCCGCGCCCAAGCCCTCGCCCAATCGGTGTCGGTGCGTTCTGCGCGAGATACAGCCCGACATCGTCCATCTTCACGATCAGAGCAACTGACCCGTAGACCGCCACAGTGACACCGATCCCCACAACCGCCAAGGTCGCGGCCTGCATCCACAGGTTTGGGGCCTCAATCGCGGCCAATGCGATCGTCATGATTTCAGCCGAAAGGATAAAATCCGTCTTGATCGCGCCTTTGACCTTCTGCTCTTCCAGGTGGCCGGGGTCGCGAATGGCCATGTCTTCGTCAATGACGTGACTTCCATGGGGGAAGAGGACATGAAATATCTTCTCGGCCCCTTCAAAACATAGATATGAGCCACCGAGCATCAGCAATGGTGTAATCAGCCACGGAGCAAAATTCGCCAGCAGCAAGGCAACCGGCAGCAGCAGGATAATCTTGTTGAATATGGATCCACGCGCGATGCGCCAAATGATGGGCAACTCGCGCGCCGGGGCGAATCCCTGAACGTATTTCGGGGTCACTGCGGCATCGTCGATGATCACACCAGCGGTCTTTGCGCCCGCCTTTCCGGCCGCCGCGACCACATCGTCCACGGACGAGGCCGCAACCTTTGCAATACCTGCAACGTCATCCAACAGGGCCAACAGACCGCTCATGGTGTTTCCTTTCACTTCACCTGCCGCAACCGGAGCCTACCCGATCCGACGGCTAGCGCAAGCGTTAGCGCAACCGGCATAGGTTTGCGCTAACACGTTAAAAATATGTCACTTTTGGTCTTTTGGGAATGCGCTTTGACCGCTATATGGCGTCCAAAGCAAGCGCATTTTGGAGACAGCACATGACCATCAAGGTCGGTATCAATGGTTTTGGCCGCATTGGCCGCTGCACGTTGTCGCATATCGCGGCATCCGCCCGCAACGACATCGAAGTGATCAAGGTCAACGCAACCGGCCCGCTGGAAACCACAGCGCACCTGCTAAAGTATGACAGTGTCCACGGACGTTTCCCCCGCGATGTAGCAATCGATGGCAAAACCATGGATCTGGGCCGCGGCCCGATGGAGATGTTCTCGACCTATGACATGAACGAACTGGACTGGGATGGCTGCGATGTCGTTCTGGAATGCACCGGCAAATTCAATGACGGTCTGAAAGCCAAAACGCACCTGGATCGCGGTGCGCAAAGGGTCCTGCTGTCGGCCCCCGGCAAGAACGTCGACAAGACCATCGTTTATGGTGTAAACCACAACAGCCTTGTGACCGATGACAAAATGGTCTCGAACGGCTCGTGCACCACGAACTGCCTTGCCCCGCTTGCCAAGGTACTGGACGAGGGTATCGGCATCGAGAACGGCATCATGACCACGATCCACGCCTATACCGGCGACCAGCCGACCCTGGATCGCCGTCACAGCGATTTGTACCGTGCACGTGCAGCGGCCATGTCGATGATCCCGACCTCAACAGGTGCCGCGAAAGCTTTGGGTGAAGTTCTGCCCAATCTGAAAGGTCGCCTGGATGGTTCGGCCATCCGTGTCCCGACCCCGAATGTTTCTGCGGTTGACCTGACATTCCGCGCTGCTCGTGATGTAACGGTAGAAGAAGTGAACGCCATCGTACGCGAAGCCTCGTTGGGTTCGATGCAGCGTGTTCTGGGCTATGAACCCGCACCGCTGGTTTCGACCGATTTCAACAACACCGAGGAAAGCTCGATCTTCGCACCCGATCAGACCCGCGTTGTCGGCGACCGCATGGTTCGCGTTCTGGCTTGGTACGACAACGAATGGGCGTTCTCGGTCCGCATGGCAGACGTTGCAGTTGCCATGGGTCGCCTTAACTAAGGTTGCTTTGAAATCTTGAACCTTTTCGCCCGCTCAGGTTAACTGGGCGGGCGTTTTCGTCCGGGGCAATCATGACAAATCAAATCGCCATCTGGCTTGCCCTACTCATTCTGGGCTTGTTCGTTATCAGCTATGCCCTCTTTGGAACCGAACAATTCGTGTTCCTTGGCAAGAAACTCTACACCTTTCTGGACTGGCTCGCCTTCTGGCGGTGACAGAGGTTTTGCTTGACTTTTTCTCCAATCTGGCTTTGTTAGCGCTAACTTCACATTGGCCGCATTTCGGACGGAGCAGGACATGACATTCAAGCTGGCAATCAACGGATTTGGACGGATCGGACGCGGCGTGCTGCGGGCGGTCATGGAATCCGGGCGCACTGACGTTGAAATCGTTGCGATAAACGACTTGGCGAAGCCGGAAATGAACGCGCATCTGTTCGAATTCGACAGCGTCCATGGCCGGTACGGCAAATCGGTCACTTTGACCGAGGCAGGCCTGGATGTTGGAAACGGTCCAATCCGGCTGAGCAGCGAACGCGAGCCGGAAAAACTGGATTGGTCCGATGTGGACGTCGTTCTGGAATGCACTGGCGTATTCCGCACACGCGAAGCCGCATCGCGCCATTTCGCGAACGGATCGAAGAAAGTCTTGATCTCGGCCCCAGCCCGCGGCGATGGCGCTGTGAAAACGATCGTGTTTGGCGTTAACGATCACGAGCTTACGGCCGAAGATAACGTGGTGTCTAATGCGTCTTGTACCACCAACTGCCTGTCACCGGTGGCCGCAGCGCTGGACGCAGGGCTAGGCATTGTCCACGGCAACATGACCACGGTTCACGCCTACACAGCCAGCCAACCTGTCCACGACACTGCCGGCAAAGACCCATACCTCTCCCGCGCGGCAGCATTGTCGATGATCCCGACCACGACAGGCGCGGCCTCTGCCGTTGGCCTCGTCCTGCCGCAACTGGCCGGCAAGCTGACAGGTCAGGCTATTCGTGTCCCAACCCCGAACGTGTCCGTGGTTGATCTGGTCGCCGAGGTCTCACGCCCGACGACCGAGGAAGAAGTCAACGCGCTGTTTACCGAAGCCGCAGCCAGAATTCCCGGAGTTTTGGCGGCAGAGAACCGCCCGCTGATCTCGGTGGATTTCAACCACGACCCGCACAGCTCGACCGTTTCGCTGCCGGAAACCAAGGTGACCGACGGCACACTGGTGCGTGTACTGGCGTGGTATGATAACGAATGGGGTTTCTCGAACCGGATGCTAGACACCGCCGCGGCGATGGGAGCCTTATCCTAAACGGTCACGCAGCGCGGCATTAACGCGGGGCGTGACGAATTTCGACACGTCTCCGTCCAACCGGGCGATTTCCTTAACCAATTTGGAGGCAATGGCCTGATGCCGCGCCTCGGCCATCAGGAAGACCGTCTCGACCGTGTCGTCCAACGCCCGGTTCATTCCGACCATCTGAAATTCATATTCAAAATCCGCAACAGCCCGCAGCCCGCGGACAATGATCTGCGCCCCAACATCACGGGCGCAGTCGATCAGCAGGTTTTCAAAGGGATGCGCAACGATTTCGGTTCCCGTTTGCTCGGTCAGATGAGCACATTCCGCCTCGATCATCGCAACGCGTTCCTCGAGCGAGAACAAAGGCCCCTTATCGCGGTTGATCGCAACGCCAATGACGAGTTTGTCCACCAAAGCAGCCGCACGGCGAATGATATCGATATGACCCAAGGTGATTGGATCGAATGTTCCGGGATATAATCCAACCCTCATCGCGGCCTCCTGCGCAATAAAATTTCTGCGCAAGCAAACATAACTTCGCCGCAGGTGCAAGAGGCAGCTTTGGGGTTCAAGGGCCTCAATGCCCCATGATCATGCCTTGCAGCGCGTCTTTTTCCATAGCCAGTTCTGCCAGCTGCGCCTTTACCACGTCGCCCAGTGTGACGATCCCCACCAGCTTGCCATCTTCGACAACGGGCATGTGGCGAAAGCGCCCTTCGGTCATGCGGGTCATGATATCCTGAACCGTGTCTTGCTGAGTGGCTGTTACAAGGTTACGGGTCATATAGGCGCTGACTGGCTGCGCCAGGCAACCACTGCCGCTTGCGGCCAGCTCCCTTACGATGTCCCGCTCGGAAAGGATGCCAGATGCCGTTTCGCCGCCATCTTCTGATACAACAACCGTCCCGATCCGTTTTTCGGCCAGAATTTTCGAGGCGTCAGCCACAGTGATTGTCGGGCTGACTGTCTCGACCCCTCCGGTGGCCTTGGATTTCAGAATGGCCTGAACGAGCATAAGCGTAACCTCCGAAATAATGTCCTGTTTTCCAAAGCGTTGCCGGAATGCTTAAACCTGTCAAGGTGACACTTGAGCCTCAAGCCGCTCAACCTCTTCCCGAATACCCTGCGACAAAGCCTGCGCAAACCGGTTCAACCTTTCATTCCGCTGATCGCCCTGATGTCGCACCAGGTGAAAACTCCGGGTCAAACTCACCTGATCCGTCAGGATTTTCTGCAGGTTGGGATGAAACGGCAAGGTGAAGTCATGCGCAACACAAACCCCCGTTCCAAGCGTGGCCTGCCGCAGCTGAACCGACACCGAATTCGATGCAAGCGCGACACGGTCAACACCGATATCCACTAGATAATCCAGCTCGCGGTCAAAGATCATATCCGGAATGTAGCCAATCATGCGATGGCCACTCAGGTCCTTGATCGAACGGATTGCCGGGCAAGAGGCCAGATAGTCGCGCGTCGCAACAAGGTGCAGTTTGTAGTCAGTGATTTTCTGGACCAGAAGGCTCCCAGCTGTTGGTGCACTGACGGTCACCGCCATATCCGCCTCACGCCGAGACAGGTTGATCACGCGCGGCAGGGCCAGAATCTGAATATCCAGATCGGGGTTAGCATCGCTGATTTTCGCGCAGACCTGCGGCAAAAGATAGTTGGCCGACCCGTCCGGCGCGCCAATCCGTATTTGTCCGCTGAGCGTTTTCGACGTTCCCGCCATCGCGCCAGCCGCCGCGCGCATCGCCTCCTCTGCTTTTTGCCCGTGTTCCATCAGGCGTTCGCCCGCAGCGGTCAAAAGGTAGCCTTGTTGCGACTTGGTAAACAGGGGGGCTTCCAATGAGGCTTCTAACCGAGCAATCCGTCGCCCGACGGTGGCTGGGTCGATCTTCAGCTGACGCCCGGCAGCCGAAAGGCTTTCTTCGCGCGCGACGGCCAGAAAGACCCGCATATCATCCCAGTTTGGTGTCACGCCCCGCCCTTTGCATTTTTGCAAAACATCTTTGGGACATTGCCTCTATTCAAGCAATTTATGCAAGCCTATTGTGCGCACAAACGCATCGGAGGAGATCTGCAATGACCGAGCTGTCCCATTTCATCAACGGCGAGAATGTCGCCGGAACCTCAGGACGATTTGACGACGTCTTTAACCCCGCCACTGGCGAGGTTCAGTACAAGTGCCCGATGGCAAGTGCTGCTGAAACCACGGCGGCAATCGAAAGCGCAGCCGCCGCGCAGCTTACCTGGGGTGCAACCAATCCACAGAAACGCGCACGTGTCATGATGGCCATGGTTCACCTGATGAACCGCGACATGGACAAACTGGCCGAGGCGCTCAGCCGCGAGCATGGCAAAACCATCCCAGACGCCAAGGGCGACTTGCAGCGCGGTCTGGAAGTGATCGAATACTGCATCGCCGCACCGCAGATGCTGAAGGGAGAGTTCACCGACAGCGCAGGCCCTGGCATCGACATGTATTCCATGCGGCAGCCGCTGGGTGTTGTTGCATCCATTATGCCGTTCAACTTCCCAGCCATGATGCCGCTTTGGCACGTAGGCCCTGCCCTGGCCTGCGGCAACGCAGTGGTTCTGAAACCGTCCGAGCGTGATCCCTCCGTTCCCCTGATGCTAGCAGAGCTGTTTGTCGAAGCCGGCCTGCCCAAGGGCGTCTTCCAGGTCGTCAATGGCGACAAAGAGGCCGTGGACACTCTGCTGGACAGCGATACCATTCAGGGCGTGTCCTTTGTTGGCTCGACCCCGATCGCGCAATACATCTATTCCCGCGCGACTGCGAACGGTAAGCGCGCGCAGTGTTTCGGCGGCGCCAAGAACCACATGATCGTCATGCCTGACGCGGATCTGGATCAGGCGGCCGACGCTTTGGTCGGTGCCGGGTTTGGCGCGGCGGGCGAACGCTGCATGGCCATCTCGGTTGCTGTGCCCGTTGGCGAAGAAACAGCCGACGCACTGATCGAAAAGCTGATTCCACGCGTTGAAAAGCTGAAGGTCGGCCCCTACACCGCCGGCGATGACGTCGACATGGGCCCAGTTGTAACCGGTGCTGCCAAAGAGCGTATTCTTGGTCTGATCAACTCGGGCGTAGAACAAGGCGCGAAGCTGGTTGTTGATAACCGCGACTTCAGCTTGCAGGGCTATGAGGACGGCTTCTTTGTCGGCCCACACCTGTTCGATAACGTGACGCCCGAGATGGACATCTACAAGCAAGAGATCTTTGGCCCGGTTCTGTCGACCGTGCGCGCAGGCTCTTATGAAGAAGCACTGAAACTGGCGATGGATCACGAGTACGGCAACGGCACTGCAATCTTCACTCGCGATGGCGACACCGCGCGCGACTTTGCCAGCCGTGTGAATATCGGCATGGTCGGGATCAACGTTCCGATCCCTGTTCCGCTGGCCTACCACACCTTTGGCGGCTGGAAAAAATCTATGTTTGGTGACCTGAACCAGCACGGTCCGGATAGCTTCAAGTTCTACACCCGCACGAAAACCGTCACAGCGCGCTGGCCGTCGGGCATCAAAGAAGGTGGCGAATTCAACTTCAAAGCGATGGACTGATTTCCCACCCAAACAAATTCAAAAGGCCGCCCCGTTGGGCGGCCTTTTTCGTTGCGCGGCGAGGGGTCAGTTCTGTAGAAATTCGCGCAATGTGACTCTGCCATCAAAATTCGCGTCAAACTCGGCCATGACCATCCGCAGCTCGTGCGCAGGGATACAAGCTTTGGCAATGCCTTCGATCTTGTCGCTTTCAACCATGGTCAAGCATTCGGCCGACAGCGGCTCATCCATTTCCGGATCGGGGAACTCGATGAGATCCCGCACTTCCATGGCCACAAATTCATCCGGGGACACCACGCCATTTTCGTCGGCATCATATTCGAGAAACTCCACCGCCCGCTCTGCCAGATAGAAGATTTCGAATTCAGAATATTCGACGTGTCCGTCTGCGTTGGAATCCGCCCGATTGATCTCCTCAGCTGCAATAGCTTCTGGTGTGCAGGATTCTTTTGCCGCTTCACAATCATCCCCGACGATGAGGCCCTCATCTTCCGTCAGGAATTGGTACAATTCCGGTTCAGTAATCACCCCATCCCCGTCGCGATCCAACTCGGCAAAGAAGATCCGCGCCATAGGCGTTGCTTGTGCAGGTGTTTGGGCAGACCCCCAATAAAGACCAGCCAGTAACAAGACCGGCAGCAGATAGAGCGTCTTAGGGGCAAAACGGCTGAGCGTTCGAATGGGCATTTCATCTTCTCCGACAGTGTCTGGTGAAGGCCCTGCCAGCTCGCGGTCGATCACACCACGCACGAGTTCGCTCATCGACGATCCGCGCTGTTCGCTCAGATCTGCCAACTTGCTTTTCAACTCATAAGATACGCGAATTTCCAAGGTTTCCGATTTCTTGGTCATATCGTGCGGTCTCCGAACATCTGTGGGCCTGTCCCCTGGAATTGGAGCAGACATGCCCGAAAAAATACCCCAAGCCGTGTCCCGCAAACAGCAAAAACCTGTCCGGACACCGAGTATTCCCCCGTCCGGACAGGCAATAAACTGCGTCAAATGTGTAAATCTCACGGAAAATTTAAGCCAAGCATCTGGCCCTGAGGGAAAGCAGTTACTAAATTGCCCGAAACCATAGAGCATTCCTTCAGGAGGCATCCGTGTCCAGTTCCCGTATTAATCGTCGTACCGCCTTGCTGGGTGCTGCGTCCGTCCTAGCGACGCCGACGCTTCTGCGCGCCCAAAGCTCAGATGCTTTCCCAACAACAGAAGAGGCGATCAGCACGCAATTGCCGGTGCGCCGCAATGTCTCGTCCTTCTCGCAACAGAACTGGCAGGACCATTTTGACCAGCTGGGCGCGGGGGCTTTGCTGGCCGATATCACCAGCCGCGCGGTGCACTATTGGGGGCCCGATGGCACCTACAAACTTTACCCCAGTTCGGTACCGATGAGCGAAGAGCTGACGAAGCGCGGTTATACCAAGGTTGTGCGCAAAGCGGAGAACCCAAGCTGGACACCGACCGCGTCAATGCGCGAGCGTGATCCGCTGTTGCCAGTGCGTATGGAAGGTGGTGAACCAGGCAACCCGTTGGGCACCCGTGCAATGTATCTGGGCTGGCCAGCCTATCTTGTACACGGCACCCACGATACGCGAAAAATCGGGCGCCAAAGCTCGTCCGGGTGCATCGGCCTGTACAATCAACATGTCGAGGAATTGTTTCCTCTCGTCCAGGTCGGAACCCAGGTCAGACTGGTCTAACGACAAAGCCCCGGCCATAAGGACCGGGGCTTTTTTATGAAATCAAAGTATCTTATTCCGGCAGGATCACAGCGTCGACAACGTGGATCACACCATTGCTGGTCTCAATATCGGCCTGAATGACTTCGGCACCGTTAACTTTCACGCCGTTCTTTGCATTTACGCTCAGGCGATCGCCTTGCACGGTCAGAACCTTGGCGCGCTTGCCAGCGATGTCACCGGACATCACCTTGGCGGGAACCACGTGATAGGTCAGAATTTCGACCAGTTGGTCTTTGTTCTCCGGCAACAGCAGTGTTTCCACCGTACCTTCGGGCAGTGCCGCAAAAGCGTCATCAGTCGGTGCGAACACTGTGAACGGTCCGTCACTTTTCAACGTGTCGACAAGCCCCGCAGCCTGAACGGCGGCGACCAATGTGTTGAAGGAACCGGCTGATACTGCGGTATCCACGATATCTGCAGCCTGTGCTTTTACAGGCAGTGTCAGTGCAATTGCGGCGGCGGCGCCCATAAACGTACGACGAAACATGGCTGTCATCTCCTCTCCAGCTAGTTATGGAAAGGGGTACGGGCGCTTAGTCGCGCCGGATCACTAACAGATCAATTTTCTTTGACCTGAACCCATATGCTTTGGGCGCGACCGTCTTTCAAAAATGGCAAGGATTCGACCGCATCGGGGCGATCCTGTTGAAGGTAGTATCCGGGCCAAAGCATTGAATATGCACCAGATTGCAGGAGTGCATGCAGCATGTACTGCTCACCCCAGCCCGGGCAATCATAGAAGAACCGTTTGGGATATTCATAAGGCAGAAAAACATCGTGCACATGAATGACCACACCGGGTTTGAGCGCCGGAATGATACGGCAGAACAGGTGCGCGACGTCATTACTCAAGCGAACAACGTGACTGGAATCGATGAACAATACGTCACCGGATTCGAGTTTCTCGAACAGTGCCGGATCGACTTCTTCCAGACGTTTTTGTTCGAACTCATCCACCACATGCGCGATATCTGCCCGTGGATACGGATCGATTGCGGTGACGTTGGTCTGCAACCCGCCGTCGATAATCGCCTGCCGAGTCACACGGGTCGAGTTGCCGCAACCCACCTCGATCACCCGTTTGGGTTTGAACCTGCGTATCATCAGATACAGCGCATCCGCGTCCGGGCTGTCGTAGTACCCATTGTTGATACGATAACCGGTCTTGTTGCGCGCCGGGTCTTTCAGAGCTTCCAGAGAAACAGAGTGTTCTTGGTATTCCGACACCAATTGAGTGATATCGAACCCGTCCATCCCCGGTGACAAGGTATAGGCCGGGCGGGTCAGGCCCCCTGCCCGTTCAAACGCCTCAAGGCGCGCGCGCTCGCCCCGTTCGGTCACTTTGTCGATCAGTTTCACACCAAACCGGTCAAGCACGGCGTTCAGCCGGGGGAATTTCCTTGGTTTCACGGGGGCTCCGGGTTTGATGACTGTCTAGACGCCTCCTTACCTGTGCTCATGGGGGCTTCGCAAGAACCCTGCTGGCAAACACTTGGCAAAAAGACAATTTCCGTATTCACTGTTTGGAACATAGTTGCGAGGGCCGGAATGCAGCAGGAATTTACGCTGGGCATTGAAGAAGAGTATCTGTTGGTTGATCGAGACAGTCTGGAACTCGCCGAAGCGCCTGCCGCGTTGATGGAAGCCTGCCAGGCCGATTTTGAAGGACAGGTCAGCCCCGAATTCCTGCAATGCCAGATCGAGGTCGGTACACGGCCGCATGTGACCATCAGCTCTGCGCGCGAAGATCTGAAACGCTTGCGGTCCTGTGTTTCGAAACGCGCTGCCGAGCACAACCTTGCCCCAATCGCTGTATCCTGCCACCCCTTTGCCGACTGGAAAAAACAGCAACACACGCGCAAAGACCGATATGACGCGCTCCAACACGCGTTGGGCGGTGTCGCGCGGCGTATGCTGATCTGTGGCATGCATGTCCATATCGGGGTGGCCGATTCAGCCTTGCGCGCCGACCTGATTCCGCAGCTGTCCTACTTTTTGCCGCATCTCTTGGCCTTGTCGACGTCATCGCCCTATTGGAACGGTGAGGACACTGGTCTGTCTTCGTACAGGTTAACGGTGTTCGACAATCTGCCTCGGACCGGACTCCCGCCGATCTTTTCCGGCTGGTCCGAATATGAACGTACTACGGGCGTTCTGGTCGAACTGGGCGTGATCGAAGACACCACGAAAATTTGGTGGGATCTGCGACCTTCGCACCAGTACCCAACACTGGAAACCCGGATCATGGACGTGCAGCCCCGCATGGAGCATGCACTTTCACTAGCCGCAATGGTGCAGGCGTTAACGCGCATGTTGTGCCGCCTGAAAGACAGAAACCTCAGGTGGCGGCAATATGATCGGTTCTTGATTGGCGAAAATCGCTGGCGCGCGCAACGCTATGGCGTGGGCGAAGGCATGATCGACTTCGGAGATCGCTCGATCAAACCTATGCCGGAACTCATGGGCGAACTGATGGGCTTACTCGCCGAAGATGCCGAAGCGCTGGGCACCATGACCGAGTTGGCAAAGCTACAGCAAATTGCCCAGAACGGCACCTCGGCCACCCGCCAGCGCCGGGTTCATGCCGAAGCAGCGGCAAATGGCGATGACCCTGGCAAGGCTGTCGTTCAGCACTTGATTGACGAATTCCATCAAGACCTCTGAACCTTGGCATGTTTTCCCGCACAAGAATGTGCCAGTGATTGCTGGCCGTGCAAAATTTCTGTAAGGATTGGGAAATAAACACTCGTTCAATTCATCGGGCAGCGTGGGAGGCAATCCATGGATTTCGCAACAACCGAAGAGCAGAACGCAATCTTCGACATGGCCCATGATTTCGGGCAGGAAAACATCGCCCCATTTGCCCGCCAGTGGGAGGCCGACGGCACCATCCCCAAAGACCTTTGGCCGCGCATTGGTGAACTAGGTTTCGGCGGCCTATATGTTTCTGAGGACAGCGGCGGTTCTGGCCTGTCTCGTCTGGACGCCACGCTTGTATTCGAGGCTTTGTCGATGGCCTGCCCCTCTGTCGCGGCCTTTCTGTCGATCCACAACATGTGCGCCAAGATGCTGGACAACTTTGCCAGTGACGAGCTGAAATCCCGCATCATGCCCGATGTTCTAAGTTTGAACACCGTGCTCAGCTATTGCCTGACCGAGCCAGGTTCAGGTTCTGACGCAGCCGCTTTGAAAACCCGCGCTGAACGCACGAACGAAGGCTATACCCTGAACGGTACCAAGGCGTTTATCTCGGGCGGAGGGTATTCGGATGCCTATGTCTGCATGGTGCGTACCGGTCAGGATGGACCCAAGGGCATTTCGACGGTTTATGTCGAAGATGGCACCTCCGGCCTTAGCTTTGGCGCGCTGGAACAGAAGATGGGGTGGAAAAGCCAGCCTACTGCTCAGGTACAGTTCGACGATTGCAAGATCCCCTCCGACAACCTAGTCGGTGTCGAAGGCGACGGATTCAAATACGCAATGATGGGGCTGGATGGCGGACGTCTGAACATCGCCTCTTGTTCATTGGGTGCCGCGCAAACCGGGTTGAACATGACACTACAGTACATGTCCGAGCGGAAGGCATTCGGACAGTCTATCGACCAGTTTCAGGCCCTGCAGTTCCGTCTGGCAGATATGGAGATCGAGCTGCAGGCCGCCCGGACATTCCTGCGTCAGGCGGCGTGGAAACTGGATCAGGGCGCGCCCGATGCAACAAAGTTCTGCGCTATGGCCAAGAAATTCGTGACCGAGACGGGATCGAAAGTGGTGGATCAGTGCCTGCAATTGCACGGCGGCTATGGCTATCTGGCCGACTATGGCATCGAAAAACTTGTGCGCGATCTGCGCGTGCATCAGATTTTGGAAGGCACGAACGAGATCATGAGGGTCATCGTTGCCCGCCAGATGCTCTCTCAGCGCTGAGGACTTTATGTCGGACATTTATATTCGCACCGCAGGCCGTGCCGGTCGTATCACCCTGACCCGAACCAAGGCCCTGAATGCACTCAGCTATGACATGTGCCTGGCGATCGACACCGCGCTGCGCAACTGGCGCGAGGACGACGCGGTCGAACTGGTTATTCTGGATGCCGAGGGCGACAAGGCCTTTTGCGCGGGCGGTGACATTGCCGAGCTTTATGAGACCGGCACCAAGGGCGATTTTGAATACGGCCGAAAGTTCTGGCGCGATGAGTACCGCTTGAATGCTCTGATCTTCGAATACCCAAAGCCAGTAGTCAGCTTTCTTCAGGGGTTCACGATGGGTGGTGGCGTCGGCATCGGTTGCCATGGCAGCCATCGCATCGTGGGTGAAACGTCGCAAATCGCCCTGCCTGAATGCTCGATTGGTTTGGTTCCGGATGTCGGCAGCACACTGATGCTGGCACTCGCACCCGGACGGTTAGGTGAATATCTCGGCACTACCGGTCATCGTATGGGTCCAGCAGATGCCATTCTGGTCGGTTTCGCAGATCATTACATTCCGATCCAGCAATGGCCGGATCTGATCGACATGCTTGAAGCATCCGGCGACGCCAGCATTCTTGAAAGCCATTCCGAAACGCCGCCCCAAGGCTCGTTGGGCGCAATGCAAGATGCGATTGAGTCAGATTTCGGTGGCGAAACTCTTGCAGATATACAGAACAGCCTGCGCAACTCGAACAATGACACCGCCTCTGACGCGCTGAAGTTGATCGGGCGCAATTCGCCACTCTCCATGGCTTGCACGGTCGAAATGCTGCACCGTCTACGCGCTCCAAACCTGACCATACGCAAGGCGTTGGAATTGGAGTATCGATTCACCTATCGCGCGATGGAGCACGGGGACTTTCTGGAGGGTATCCGGGCGCAGATCATCGACAAGGATCGCAACCCGAGCTGGCGCCATCAGAACCAAGACATACCGGCTGTCGCTGTTTCAAAGATGCTACAACCTTTGGGCGCGGACACGCTGACTTTTGAGGAGGATTAAGGAATGAAAATCGGGTTTATCGGTCTGGGCAACATGGGCAATCCGATGGCGGCCAACCTTGCCAAAGCAGGGCATGATGTCAGCGGCTTTGACATGGCGGATGTCTCTGTCCCGGGTGTCACTATTGCCAGTTCCGGTCCTGAGGCCGCGACTGGTGCCGACATCGTCGTGACCATGCTGCCGAACGGACAGATCCTGCGGGCGGTGGCAAAAGAGATCATTCCCGCCATGGCACCCGGAGCGGTCTGGATCGACTGTTCAACGGTCGATGTCGACAGCGCGCGTGCCGTCGCTGAGCAGGCCAAGGAAGCGGACGTTCTCGCAGTAGACGCCCCTGTGTCAGGTGGCATAGGTGGTGCGGCAGCGGGTACGCTGACCTTCATGGCAGGCGGTAGCGACGCGGCGTTTGAAAAGGCATCGCCGCTGTTCGACATCATGGGTCAGAAAGCTGTGCATTGCGGCGAATCCGGTGCTGGTCAAGCGGCCAAGATTTGCAACAACATGATCCTGGGCGTAACCATGATCGCCACCTGCGAAGCCTTTGCGCTGGCCGACAAGCTTGGGTTGGACCGGCAAAAGATGTTTGATGTGGTCAGCACGTCATCGGGCTATAGCTGGACGATGAACGCCTATTGCCCTGCCCCAGGTGTCGGCCCTGCAAGCCCCGCGGACAACGACTATCAGCCCGGTTTCGCGGCTGAACTGATGCTGAAAGATCTTCGCCTCAGCCAGCAAGCTGCTGAAAGTTCGGACGCAGACACGCCCATGGGACAGGTTGCAACGGCGCTTTATGAGAAATTCGTCGAATCCGAAGACGGGCTGGGCAAGGATTTTTCCGCCATGCTGCCACGTTTTGAAAACCGTACCAGGGGCTAGTCGCCACAGGATGGCAACTTCCTGCCCATCGGGTTGACCGGCGGACAAACAGCGGCCATCTGTTTCCTAACCGCGCTTTAACGCGAAAGGAAACATGATGTCGCGAATTCTGTCTGTTACTTTGACCATTGTCGCGCTTTCATTGAGCCCGGCTACAGTAATGGCAGGGAACGGAAAGAGTAAGGCAGGTCATTGCCCGCCAGGCCTGGCAAAAAAAGCAGTGCCCTGTGTTCCGCCGGGTCAGGTAAAAAACCTGTACAACAAGGGCGACTATATCACGCGTGACTACCGCTGGATCAACGATCCTTACCGTTATGGTCTGAATCGCGGCGGATCCTACATTCGCGCGGGCGATTACGTTTATCGTATCGACCCCGAAACGCAAAAGGTGCTGAACCTGATCGGCGCAGTGGCTGATATTCTTTACTAAAGAACTGCACTATTCCGCAGCAACGCGCGCACCGTCCAACATCGGTTTGAGATACCTGCCGGTATGACTGCGATCGACCTCGGCCACATTCTCGGGTGTCCCGGTTGCCACGATCTCACCACCGCCATCGCCGCCTTCCGGGCCGATATCAATGATGTGGTCGGCGGTTTTGACGACATCCAGATTGTGTTCAATCACAACGACCGTATTGCCCTGATCGACCAGTTCATGTAGCACTTCCAACAACTTGCGCACGTCTTCGAAATGTAGGCCAGTGGTTGGTTCATCCAGAATATACAAAGTCCGCCCGGTCGAGCGTTTGGACAATTCTTTTGAAAGCTTCACGCGCTGCGCCTCGCCACCCGAAAGTGTGGTCGCCTGCTGCCCAACCTTAATATAACCAAGCCCGACACGGGCCAGTGCGTCCATTTTGTCGCGGATCGACGGCACGGCTTTAAAGAACTCCTGCGCGTCTTCGACGGTCATATCAAGGACATCGGCGATAGACTTGCCTTTGAACTTGATCTCCAGCGTTTCGCGGTTGTACCGCGCGCCCTTACAGGTTTCGCAGGTGACGTAAACATCGGGCAGGAAATGCATCTCAATCTTGATGACGCCGTCACCCTGACAGGCCTCGCAACGACCACCCTTGACGTTAAAGCTGAACCGTCCGGGCTTATAGCCGCGCGCCTTTGCCTCGGGCAGACCGGCAAACCAATCGCGGATTGGCGTGAAGGCCCCGGTGTAAGTCGCTGGATTTGAACGCGGAGTTCGCCCGATAGGGCGCTGGTCAATGTCGATGACCTTATCCAGATGCTCCAACCCTTTGATGGTTTCGCAGGGCGCCGGCGTTTGCCGTGCGCCGTTCAGACGCATGGAGGCAGTTTTAAACAGCGTCTCAATCGTAAGCGTCGATTTTCCGCCGCCAGATACCCCGGTAACGCAAACGAACTTGCCCAACGGAAACTCCGCCGTCACGTTTTTCAGGTTGTTCCCGGTCGCTTTGACGACCGTAACCTTCTTTTTGTTCCCTTTGCGTCGCTCGGCGGGGACCGAGATCTCGCGGGTTCCCGACAAATACTGCCCGGTCATCGAGGCCGCATCAGCCGCGATCTGGTCAGGCGTTCCCTTACTGACAACCTGACCACCATGCACTCCAGCCCCCGGCCCGATGTCAAAAACATAATCCGCCTCGCGGATTGCTTCCTCGTCATGCTCGACGACAATCACTGTGTTACCCTGGTCACGCAGGTTCTTGAGCGTCCCAAGCAAGCGATCGTTGTCCCGCTGGTGCAGACCAATGGACGGTTCATCCAGAACGTACAAAACTCCTGTCAAACCAGATCCGATCTGACTGGCCAGACGAATGCGCTGGCTTTCACCACCAGACAAGGTACCACTTGAGCGGGACAGCGTAAGGTATTCCAAACCAACATTATTCAGAAATCCCAGTCGCTCACGGATCTCCTTGAGAATGGCACGCGCGATTTCGTTCTTCTGGACACTTAGATGGTTCGGTGCATCTTCGATCCAGGCTAGGGCCTCGCGGATCGACATCTGCACAACCTGCCCAACATGCGCGCCTGCGATCTTAACCGCCAGCGCCTCAGGCCGTAGGCGATAGCCTTCACAGGCACCACAGGGACGGTTGTTCTGATACCGCTCAAACTCTTCACGGATCCATGCGCTGTCGGTCTCGCGATAGCGGCGCTGCATATTCGGGATCACGCCCTCAAAGCTGCGGGTGACCTGATAGACCCGCCCGCCTTCATCATAGCGGAATTGGATTTCTTCGTCGCCGGAACCGCGCAGAAACACTTGCTGCACCTTTGGCGGCAGGTCCTTCCACGGCGTGTTCTTGTCGAACTCATAGTGTCGGGCAATCGCTTCGATGGTCTGCAGAAAGTACGGCGACTTTCCCTTGCGCCAGGGCGCCAACGCCCCGTCGTACAGTTTCAGAGTCTGGTCCGGCACCACAAGGCGTTCGTCAAAGAACAGCTCGACACCCAGACCATCACAATCCGGACACGCCCCGAACGGAGCGTTGAACGAAAACAAACGCGGTTCGATTTCGGGAATGGTGAAACCGCTGACCGGGCAAGCAAAGTTCTCGCTGAACGTAATCCGTTCCGGATCGCCTTCACGCGGCGCGGTTTCCAGTACGGCGATACCGTCGGCCAAGTCCAACGCGGTACGCAAACTGTCGGCCAGCCGGGTCTCCATCCCTTCGCGCACGACCAACCGGTCGACGACGACATCAATGTCATGGCGATATTTCTTGTCCAGCGTGGGCGGTTCATCCAGCTCGTAGAATTCTCCGTCGACCTTTACGCGCTGGAAGCCCTGCTTGCGCAGTTCGAGGAATTCTTTTTTGTATTCGCCTTTGCGGTCGCGCACGATGGGGGCGAGCAAGTATCCGCGTGTCCCCTCCTCCATCGTCATGATGCGGTCGACCATGTCCTGGACCTGCTGCGCCTCAATTGGCTGCCCAGTAGCGGGGCTGTACGGCGTTCCGGACCGGGCGAATAACAAGCGCATATAGTCATAGATCTCGGTGACCGTTCCGACGGTCGAACGCGGGTTCTTGGATGTTGTCTTCTGTTCAATCGAGATAGCCGGTGACAGGCCGCTGATGTGATCCACATCTGGCTTTTCCATCATGTCCAAAAACTGGCGGGCATAGGCCGACAGGCTTTCAACGTAACGCCGCTGGCCCTCGGCATAGATCGTGTCGAAAGCCAAAGATGACTTACCAGACCCCGACAGCCCGGTGATCACCACAAGCTGATCACGTGGGATGTCCACGTCGATACCTTTGAGGTTATGTTCGCGCGCACCGCGCACTTCGATATTCTTCAGCTCAGCCATTTTTGGCCCCCAACACACAAGTGTCTTAGAAATAGGTGAACGACGCTGGAACTCCAACAGAAAAGTTAGAACAAAGCAAGAACTGTCATCTATTCGCCGATCCGACAAGGCAGCATCGCAATTGACACGCCGAAGCGTGGCACAATTTACGAAATTACCGCTGACTTTGTGGAAAATGGCGCGGTTGACGGGGCTCGAACCCGCGACCCCCGGCGTGACAGGCCGGTACTCTAACCAACTGAGCTACAACCGCGCATCTATTTTCGTGATCCCTTAACCCGGATCCAGGCTGACAGCAGTGGCGCGGTTGACGGGGCTCGAACCCGCGACCCCCGGCGTGACAGGCCGGTACTCTAACCATCTGAGCTACAACCGCCCGCTGTCTGTTCATCGCTGAACGTTTGGGTGTATTATGGCTACGCCCCGACATCGTCAAGCGGCGTTTTGAAGTTTTTTCGAAGAACCTGATTTTTTCCGATTGAGCCACCCACCCCCGAGGCCGGAAAACCAGCTTTTCATGGGCTGGATCGAATTCACCACCGGCCATCTTGCCAACCAATCCGAGTCGCTGTAACAGCAGCGCCTACGGGTGATTAGCTCAGTGGTAGAGCGCTTCGTTCACATCGAAGATGTCAGGAGTTCAAATCTCTTATCACCCACCATTCCACTTCCTCAGAATCAACGCCTTCTAAGGCCTTGAAATTACAATGCTTGCCAGCTTGCATTTCAACTGCGTATCGTTCTTGCATCTGCCGTGTGATCAACCGGCGCTGAAGCACGGGGTTTCGCATGGCCAAATTGAAACGGGACATTGGCCTTGTCGGCCTGACCTTCATTTCGGTCGGTGGAATTATCGGTTCCGGCTGGTTGTTCGGCCCCCTCCTCGCAGTTCAACACGCAGGTCCTGCCGCTATCCTTTCGTGGATCATTGGCGCGGTGGCCATGTTCGTTCTTGCGATAACCTTCGCCGAGATCTCGGCCATGCTGCCCATTCCCGGAGGGATCGCCCGCGTCCCCCAGTTTTCGCACGGCAACATCGTTTCGATGGCAATGGGGTGGACAGCCTGGATTGGGTACAACACCACCGCCCCGATTGAGGTCGAGGCGATGCTTAAATACCTCGGGCCTTATTCTCCCTGGCTGCACACAGCCGATACGGGCGATTTGACCGGCGCGGGTATCGCTGTGGCGTTGTTTTTCATGTTGTTGTTCGTTGTCATTAATGCGTTGGGGGTAAAATTCTTCACGCAAGTCAACGCGGCGCTGACATGGGCCAAAATTGCCATTCCTATCGTTCTATCGGTTCTACTGATCGCAAGTCGATTTGACACCGGGAACTTCACCCAACCGGGTGGTTTTGCGCCGTACGGCTTGCAGGGCATCATGGCGGCCGTTTCAACCGGAGGCGTCATCTTTTCCTTTATCGGTTTCCGCCATGTGGTCGATATGGCCGGTGAGGTTCGAAACCCCAAAGTAGCCATTCCTGCGGCACTGGTGCTGTCCATCATTCTGTGTGCAGCCATTTACGTCGGATTACAGATCGCGTTTATCGGCGCACTTGACCCGGAGATGCTGAAGAACGGCTGGGCAAGCCTGAATTTTAGCGGTCAGGGGCCATTGGACGGGGTCATACTATCTGTCGGGATCGTCTGGTTCCTGAGCGTTTTAAACATAGGCTCGGTCATTGGCCCCTTTGGCAACGGTTTGGTGTCCACCGGCTCGAACGCGCGAATCGCGCTGGCCTTGTCACAGAACGGGTTCCTGCCAAAGCGTTTGCAAATACTGTCCTCATTTGGGGTGCCCTTGTGGGCCTTGGCTCTGAACTTTCTGATAGGAATTCTGTTCCTTCTTACGGTCCCGTTCACCACCGTTATTGCCCTGAATGGTGCGGCCATAGTCGTATCTTTTGCCGTTGGGCCAATCGCCGTTGTGTGCCTGCGCCGCCTGATGCCGGACCACCCGCGTTCCATTCGCATCCCCTTCGTTAAAGTGGTGGCCATCACGGCCTTCGCTGTCGCCACGCTCATCGTTTATTGGAGCGGATGGGACACCGTTTGGCGGCTTGGCATCGCGTTAATCGTCGGGTTTGTTCTTCTTCTGGCACGGTTCCACAATCGGCTGGACGAAATGGACGTGACCGAGGCCCTGTGGCTGGTTCCCTATTTCGGAGGGATCGGCCTGATCTCGTTCCTGGGACAGTTCGGGGAAGGTGCGCTTAAGCAAATTCCCTTTGGCTGGGATATTTTGCTGTGCGTCCTGCTTTCAATCGTCATTTTTGGTCTGGCGGTCCGATCCTCGCTGTCCGCCAAAAAGTTTCAGACTTACATCGCCGAGGAAGAGGTTCTGGACCCGAAGAAACCCGTTATCGGCTTCTGAAAAGGAAAAAGGCGGGCAAAACCCCGCCTTTTCTTTGTCTATTGCCTATCGCTTAGTGCGTCGTGGCAGACGGGCTTGCGCTTTCAGTGGCCTTCGCAGCGGCTGCGGCAGCCTCTTCGGCGGCCTCATCCCACTCAATCGCTTCCGGCTCATGTACCAGTGCCAGTTTGAGAACTTCGGACACGTGCTCTACCGGAATGATCTTCAGACCTTCTTTCACGTTGTCCGGGATCTCGGCCAGGTCCTTTTCGTTCTCTTCCGGGATCAGAACAGTCTTGATGCCACCGCGCAGGGCCGCCAGCAATTTCTCTTTCAAACCACCAATCGGCATCGCATTTCCGCGCAACGAAACCTCACCCGTCATCGCGATGTCCTTGCGAACCGGAATACCGGTCAGCACGGATACGATCGAGGTCACCATGGCCAGACCAGCCGAAGGCCCGTCTTTCGGAGTCGCACCATCCGGCACGTGCACGTGGATGTCTATCTTGTCGAACTTGGGTGGCTTCACCCCAATCTGAGGCGAAATTGACCGCACATAAGACGACGCCGCATCGATGGATTCCTTCATCACATCGCCCAGCTTGCCGGTGGTCTTCATCCGACCCTTGCCCGGCAGTTTCAGCGCCTCGATATGCAACAGATCACCACCGACCGATGTCCACGCCAGACCGGTGACAACACCAACCTGATCGTCCTGTTCGGCCAGGCCATAGCGGAACTTGGGAACGCCTAGGAACTCATCAAGATTTTCTGGCGTCACCGTTACTGATTCCGCCTCTTTTTTGATGATCTTGGTCAGCGACTTCCGGGCCACCTTGGCGATTTCACGTTCTAGGTTCCGAACGCCAGCTTCCCGCGTGTAAGTGCGGATGATCGAATGCAGCGCGTCATCGGTCAGTTCGAACTCTTTGGCCTTCAGGCCATGGTTCTTCACCTGCTTGCTGATCAGATGCTGCTTGGCGATCTCGCTTTTTTCGTCCTCGGTGTAACCGGCCAGCGGAATGATCTCCATCCGGTCCAGCAAAGGCCCAGGCATGTTGTAGCTGTTGGATGTGGTCAGGAACATCACGTTGGACAGGTCGTATTCGACCTCAAGGTAGTGGTCCATGAATGTGCTGTTCTGCTCCGGGTCCAACACCTCGAGCATCGCCGAAGCCGGGTCACCACGGAAGTCCTGCCCCATCTTGTCGATCTCGTCGAGCAGGATGAGCGGGTTTGTGGTCTTCGCCTTTTTCAGCGCCTGGATGATCTTACCAGGCATCGAACCGATATAGGTTCGACGGTGGCCTCGAATCTCGGATTCGTCGCGTACACCACCCAGCGAGATGCGAATGAACTCGCGCCCCGTCGCACGTGCAACCGACTTACCAAGTGAGGTTTTACCCACACCCGGAGGGCCAACAAGGCACATGATCGGCCCCTTCAGCTTCTTCGACCGCTGCTGAACAGCCAGATATTCGACGATCCGTTCCTTGACCTTCTCAAGGCCATAGTGATCGGCATCCAGAATGTCCTGCGCGCGGCCCAGATCTTTTTTCACGCGGGATTTGGTGCCCCACGGCAAGGCCAAAATCCAGTCCAGATAGTTGCGTACGACGGTGGCCTCAGCCGACATCGGGCTCATGTTCCGCAGCTTTTTCAGCTCGCCTTCGGCCTTTTCACGGGCCTCTTTCGACAGCTTGGTCTCTTCGATCTTGGCTTCCAGTTCAGCAACTTCATTGCTGCCGTCTTCGCCATCACCAAGTTCCTTCTGAATGGCCTTCATCTGCTCATTCAGATAGTACTCGCGCTGCGTCTTCTCCATCTGGGTTTTGACGCGGGTCTTGATCTTTTTCTCGACCTGCAGAACCGACATTTCGCCCTGCATCAGGCCATAGACCTTCTCAAGTCGCTCGCTGACGCTTAGGGTTTCCAGTAGGTCTTGCTTTTGTTCGACTTCAATCCCCAAATGACCCGACACAAGGTCAGCCAGCTTTGCCGGTTCGGTGGATTCTCCAACTGCGGTCAACGCTTCTTCGGGGATGTTTTTGCGCACTTTCGCGTAACGCTCGAATTCATCCGCAACAGTGCGCTGAAGTGCTTCGGTTGTCGTAACGTCGCCAGGAATCTCGGTCAGATACTCGGCGCGGGCCTCAAAAAATTCTTCGTTTTCAAGGAATTCCGTGATCATCACACGGGCTTGGCCCTCGACCAGCACCTTCACGGTGCCGTCCGGCAATTTCAGCAATTGCAGTACATTGGCCAGCACACCGGAACGGTAGATGCCGTCCTCGGTTGGATCATCGTCGCTCGGGTCGATCTGGCTGGACAACAGAATCTGCTTGTCGTCCTGCATCACTTCTTCCAGCGCCCGGACGGATTTTTCCCGACCAACGAACAGCGGCACGATCATATGCGGGAAAACCACGATATCGCGCAGCGGCAGCACTGGGTATGAGGAGTTCAGGGGCTCTTGCATGCTCTATCCTTATCATTGGCAAGACGGCTCTGGTCCCTCATCGAGGCAACGCCCGGCCGTCTCCTGTCTTGGACGATAAAGGTGGGGCAGTTACCGCCCTATTTCAACCTTACCGCCATCTCTCATGGTGAGAATGACCTGAGGTGTTCGGGACTGCAAGGCACCTGATGGACTATTCGGTGATTTTGATCACCAAAACGCCAAGCGCCTATCAAACAGGCTCAATATCGCCTTGCGCGCGCTGCGCATGGAACTCGACCTGCCACGCATCGAATGTTCCGGCAGCGATGGCGTCACGCATCCCCTGCATGATCTCTTGGAAATAGTGCAGATTATGCCAGGTCAGCAGCATACCCGAGATCATCTCGTTCGAGCGGAACACATGGTGCAGATAGGCGCGGGAGTAGTTTGAACAGGCGGGACACGTGCAGTGTTCATCCAACGGGCGCGGATCGTCTGAATGGCGGGCATTCTTGATGTTCACCACGCCGTAGCGCGTGAAAACCTGCCCTGTGCGCCCCGAACGGGACGGCAACACGCAATCCATCATGTCAATGCCGCGCGCAACGGCGCCGACAATATCATCCGGTTTTCCCACGCCCATCAAATAACGAGGTTTATCGACCGGAAGCATATCAGGCGCAAAGTCCAGCACGTCGAACATCGCTTCCTGGCCTTCACCCACGGCAAGACCACCGACAGCGTAACCTTCGAAATCGATCTCTTTCAGCGCCTCGGCCGATTCCTCGCGGAAATCCTGCTCAAGCCCGCCCTGCTGAATGCCGAATAAAGCGTGACCGGGACGATCCCCGAAAGCGTCACGCGACCGCTCGGCCCACCGCATCGACAGGCGCATCGACTCGGCAATGCGATCCCGGTCAGCGGGCAGCGCCGGGCACTCGTCGAAACACATGACGATGTCGGACCTCAACAGGCGCTGAATCTCCATCGACCGTTCAGGCGTCAATTCGTGGCGCGAGCCGTCGATATGAGATTTGAAGGTCACACCCTTTTCGGTCAGCTTGCGCAACCCGGCCAATGACATGACCTGGAACCCACCGGAATCCGTCAAGATCGGCCGTTCCCAATTCATGAACTTGTGCAACCCGCCCAGACGGTCGATCCGTTCGGCGGTCGGGCGCAGCATCAGGTGATATGTGTTGCCCAACAGGATGTCCGCCCCTGTGGCGCGTACGCTTTCCGGCATCATCGCTTTGACCGTTGCCGCGGTGCCAACCGGCATGAAAGCTGGCGTGCGCACTTCTCCGCGCGGAGTGTTGATTACTCCGGTACGGGCCTTGCCGTCTGTGGCCTTCAGGTCAAAAGAGAAACGGTCTGTCATGTGAATGCCTCAGGGTCGCTGAACCGGGCAGCAATTGCCCGATCTTTGCTGGTATTGCAAGCCGTCAGGGCAATGACGCAACGCGGTCAGTGAACAGGCTAACAACCCCTGCCCCATCCACATCCCGGCATACGCGCACTGTTGGTCTGTTGGCATCCGGTCGGGTTGCCCCGATTTGCGGACCATCTACCTCAACCTGAAGCCCGGTTTCGACTATCTCGAACATGGGTTCGTGGGTACAGGCAATCACAGCCGTCGAGTCGTGCAGGCCACACCCCTCCAATCCGCCGATATCCTTGTAGAACTTCAGGTAGAATTTCGAGATGTCGCGCAGGAACCCGCCTATGTCAGCGGAACGCGCCGCCAATGCATCAAAATCCGCAGTCTCGTACAGAGTTTTCAGCGTGACATCCAAGCCGACCAGAACGGTATCTGGCGGAGACGCGAACACTGCATCCGCGGCCTGCGCATCGTGATAGATGTTGGCCTCGGCATGCTCCGTGATGTTCCCGGGGCAAAACACGGCACCGCCCATGATCACCAGTCGCTTGATGTTGCCTGCAAACTCTGGGTCCAACCGCATGGCATCGGCGACATTGGTCAACGGACCAATGGCGCAGACGACCAGCTCACCCTTGTGTTCCCGCGCCTGCTCGACAAGGAATTCGGCCGCTGTCAGGGGGTGATTTTCCCCAATCTGCGGGATGTCAGTCAAATCACCGAATCCCTCGGGGCCGTGCACGTGCTCGGACGGGTCGTATGTGGTCGCACCAACTGGAAGCGGCGCCCCCTCAGCCACTGGCGCGTCCAATCCAAGTTTATGGAGCAAGAACCGCGCGTTCCGGCTGGATTGGTGCACATGCGTGTTGCCGAAAACCGTGGTCAGGCCGATCAGGTTTATTTCTGGTGCAGCGGCGGCATAGGCAATGGCCATCGCATCGTCGATGCCCGGGTCTGTATCAATTATCAGTTTCATCCCCGCCCGATAGCGCAATCAGAACCGGATGCAAAGCAGCCACATTCAAAATATTCCATGCCACATTGTGGTTTTCAGAGATTTGCATCTATCCCCATTCCCGCCATACCAGAGTTGAAAATGGGCGAGTCAATTCCCAAGTGTATACCATGGTACACAATAATACAGAGGACAGATATGACCGAAGAACAGATCATTGGGTTGCTAACATCGAACATCATTTACCTGCTTGCGGCAGTTCTGATTGTCGTCGTTA
The DNA here is from genome assembly GCF_900143525.1 of Ruegeria sp. Alg231-54. Classification (GTDB taxonomy): domain Bacteria; phylum Pseudomonadota; class Alphaproteobacteria; order Rhodobacterales; family Rhodobacteraceae; genus Ruegeria. The sequence continues at coordinate 480,614 of NZ_FREZ01000001.1, forward strand.
TTTTCAAAGGCATCAAAATTGTGCCTCAGTCCGAAAAATACGTGGTTGAACGCTTTGGCCGCCTGCACTCGGTGCTTGGCCCCGGAATCAACTTTATCGTTCCTTTTCTTGATGTTGCGCGTCACAAGATATCCATTCTTGAACGCCAGCTACCGAATGCGACGCAGGACGCGATCACCAAGGACAACGTTCTGGTTCAGATCGATACCTCGGTGTTCTACCGCATTCTTGAACCGGAAAAGACCGTGTACCGTATCCGTGACGTCGACGGAGCGATTGCAACAACCGTTGCAGGTATCGTCCGTGCCGAAATCGGTAAAATGGATCTGGATGAGGTGCAGTCCAATCGCGCGCAACTGATTGAACGCATTCAGGAAAGCGTCGAAACTGCCGTTGACGACTGGGGGATCGAAGTCACCCGCGCCGAGATTCTAGACGTAAACCTGGATCAGGCCACACGCGATGCGATGTTGCAGCAGTTGAACGCCGAACGCGCCCGCCGCGCGCAGGTGACCGAGGCTGAAGGTCAGAAACGTTCGGTCGAATTGAATGCCGACGCGGAACTTTATGCGGCCGAGCAGACCGCAAAAGCCCGCCGTATTCAGGCCGAGGCCGAAGCTTATGCAACCGGCGTGGTCGCCAAGGCCATTCAGGACAATGGTATCGAGGCTGCCCAGTATCAGGTCGCGTTGAAGCAGGTCGAATCCCTGAACGCGCTGGGTAACGGCACCGGGTCGCAGACCATCGTGGTTCCCGCCAATGCGCTTGAGGCCTTTGGCGATGCCTTCAAGATGTTGAAAGGAGGAAAGTAATGGCTGATCCCTTCTGGCTGACATGGTGGCTCTGGCTGGCCGGAGCGCTAGCTCTGGGCATACTTGAGATCGTCTTGCCGGGGTTCATCTTTCTTGGCTTTGCGATTGGAGCGGCGGTCACAGGGCTTTTGCTTGTGATCCCCGGTTTTGCCCCGAGCCTGGCGGTCTTGCTTTTGATCTTTGCGGGTCTTTCGCTTGTGGCCTGGCTGATCCTGCGGCGCATGTTCGCCCTGCCCCATGGCCAGGTGAAAACCTTCCGCCACGATATCAACGATTGATCCAAATCGACGCAGCGTCCCGGGGGCCACACGGCACCACTGGACGCTGCCCCAGCCTTTCCCTATATAATTTCTCAGGTAACAGCCCCGAGGCACGAATGACCCATCCAAGTGAACAGTTCGAAGGTACGCCGCTGATCGCGCCTTCGACCATCGATCATCCACTCTACGATTCCGTGGTCGAGGCTTGCAGATCCGTCTTCGATCCCGAGATTCCGGTGAATATCTACGATCTGGGTCTGATCTATACGATCGATATTACCAAGGAAAATGCGGTGAAGGTCATCATGACACTGACCGCGCCCGGATGCCCGGTCGCCGGTGAAATGCCAGGCTGGATTGTCGAGGCCATCGAACCGGTCGCTGGCGTCAAAGAAGTTGACGTCGAACTGACATGGGAGCCCCCCTGGGGCATGGAGATGATGTCAGACGAAGCACGTCTTGAACTGGGATTCATGTAGAATTTCGCTTAGCTTTACCGAGTAAGGCATTGAAGGGTAACAAAAAGGGCTGTCCATGAACCGAGGCAGCCCTTTTTACATTATAGGACCCGAGCGGCCTATTCCACGCCGCAGGTCGATTTTATCTCGGCCGCGCGTTGATCCAGCTCTTTGACGTAATCGCCATTCAACATGCTGAGCCTTTTTTGCTCGGTTCCCGTGACCAGTCCCAGCAATGCACCGGCAGGAGTGATCGCAATGATACTTTCTGCCTGCTGGTCTTCTGCGTGCTTCTTTTCTGCTGCGATGGCCCGAAGATCCCCCTCGGCGGTAGCGCAATTTACCGGATGCCGTGCGCCATCCGTTGCTGCATGCCCCAAACCTGCGGTCAGAAAGACTGTGGCTACAGCTTGCATCGTTATGATTTTTCTGCGGAAATGCCTGATCTTCACCATCTTCATTCGCCCTTCGCTCAAATATCTTGTTACAACCGTCAGGCTAAGGCGAAGACCGTGAGGGACGCAAGTTTGCTGTGGCAATTGGTCGTTTGGCAGCGTCACTGCCGGTAAAACTTAGGTCAGCAGGTCTGCTATGTCTTGAGCCTGACGCCTCTCGGCCCTAGATTAGGGATAACGTAGCGCAACGGAGACCACCATGTTTGGCATTCCCGGCAAACAGGCCGTGACAATGACGACCAAAGCGGCCGAGCAGATCGCACGCCTGATGGCGTCCGGCGGTCATGCAGGGTTGCGCATTGGCGTCAAGAAAGGCGGCTGCGCTGGCATGGAATACACCATGGACTACGTGGATGAAGCCGATACCAACGACGAAGTGGTCGAACAGGACGGTGCCCGCATCATGATCGCGCCAATGGCGCAGATGTTCTTGTTCGGAACTGAAATCGACTATGAGGTCTCGCTTCTGGAAGCCGGGTTCAAGTTCCGCAACCCGAATGTTGTGGACGCTTGCGGTTGCGGCGAATCCATCAAATTTGACGAGACACTTTCCACACAAAACTAAGTCGCCTGCAGGTGCAGATAGGTTTCGTTGTAGCGCCGTGTAAGATGGTCACCTGCGCTGATCGTTTTGCCTGAGCTTGGCGGAGCAACGTTGGTGTCGTAGGACGGGTTAAAGAACAGTGGGACCGAAATGCGTTCCTGCGTCCCGCCTATGACGCGATGCTCGGTGGCTTTGACTTTTCCGGCGGTCCAGAATTCCAGCATCTCTCCAAAGTTGATGATGAATGTACCAGGCGCCGCAGAGACAGGTTGCCAGCGATCATCCGGCATGCGGACCTCAAGCCCTGAGACCCCGTCCGTGGCCAGCAATGTCAGACACCCATAGTCAGTGTGCGCCCCGATGCCAAAATCCAGATCACCTGCCCACACCGGGCGTTCTGGATAGTAGTTCCCGCGCAATAGAGCCATAGGCGTGTCAAAGGCGCGATCAAAACTGAGTGTATCCCGGCCCAAAGCGACCGCAATGGCCCGAAGAACGCGCATCGCCACATTGCAAGCGTCAATGTAGTAAGCTCTGATAATACCTTGAAATTCTACAGGATTATTCGGCCACAGGTTCGGAGCATACACACTGAGCCCTTTTCCGGCATAAGAATTTCCCGCAGGCAATTCGAAACCACAGTCGAACACTTCCTTGAAATCCGGATTGGCCTTGGGGTCGACCTGTTCTGATCGCGGCGCGCCCCACCCTCGGTTTGAACCCGTCATCGCCATATCAACGGTTTTTTTCTGGACGTCCGGCAAATGGAAGAAGTCGCGATACGCCTCGATCACGTTTCGGACTTGATCGGGGTTCAACCCGGTGTTCGATACCGTTAAAAACCCAACTTCACCAATGGCATGCTGCAGCATTGCCATCTCTGAAGCCTCGCGTTCATCCAGTTTTCTCAGATCCAGATCGTCGATCATGCCGCCCTCCACAATAACGCGGAACCTGCCGTTGTGGTCGGACCTTTGCAACCGGAATTGTCAGGCTCGGCTGGTGGTGCTATCCGATGAGCAAACAACGACTTATTTGGGGGTACGCGTTATGCGGCGCAAGCTGGCAGCTGGAAACTGGAAAATGAACGGAACTGCGGCTGATTTGCCCGAGCTTCAGTCGCTGGCTACATCGTATCCTGATGCATCGGTGGACGTCCTGATCTGCCCGCCAACGACCCTGCTGCATCGCGCGGCTGAGACGGTGAAAGACACTGGAATTACCGTCGGCGGTCAGGATTGCCATGCAGCCGAATCCGGCGCACATACTGGCGATGTCAGTGCTCAGATGCTGGTTGATGCCGGGGCAAGCGCCGTCATTCTTGGGCATTCAGAACGGCGCGAAGATCATGGCGAGCAGAATGAGGATGTCCGCGCCAAAGCTCGTTCTGCGATGGACGCAGGCCTGAAAACCATCATTTGCGTCGGCGAAAGCCTGGAACAGCGCGAGGCCGCGAACACGCTGGACATCATCGGCGGTCAGATGTCCGGCTCGATCCCAGATCAGTCGACCGGTGAGAACCTGGTTGTCGCCTATGAACCGATCTGGGCCATCGGCACCGGCAAAGTCCCCACACTGGACGAGATCGGAGAAGTGCACGACTTTATCCGCGCCCGGCTTGAGCGTCGATTTGGCGAAGGCGTCGGCCGTTCGGTCCGGTTGCTTTATGGCGGTTCGGTCAAACCGGGCAACGCAGCCGAAATCTTTGCAGTCTCCAACGTAGACGGGGCACTGGTGGGCGGCGCAAGCCTGAAAGCCGAAGACTTTTCTGGCATTATCGACGCCCTGCAAAAGGCCTGAGGTCAAGCCAATTTCATCGTCACCAGCCCGGCCACAATCAGGGCCGCCGCGATCAGGCGGGGCGCGGTCAGCGCCTCGCCCAGAAACATCACGCCGACCATAAAGGCCCCGACAGCACCGATGCCGGTCCAGATCGTATAGGCCGTGCCCAAAGGCAGATCGCGCATCGCAAGGGCAAGCAATCCGAACGATCCGATCATCGACACGCCCATCAGGGCCGTAGGCCATAGGCGCGTGAAACCGGCAGATTGCTTCATGGCGACGGCCCAGACAATTTCCAGCAGGCCAGCGAATAGCAATAGTATCCAGGGCATTTGGACACCTCATATCTCTTCGGGTCGTCCCGAATGATCAGCCAAATCGGCGAGGTCGTCCTCGGTTGAAAGATATACCCACTGAACCGGGGTTCAAGAGGTCGGACACTTAATCGAGCACCTAGGGACACCCGGGCGGGCAAAAGATCGTCGCCCGATTGACCAGATGAAACTCCAACTTCGGCAATTCAACCGGTGACACGAAACTGATGGGTTCGCGTTTAGGGTGGTATCGAATGGGTTACCGATTATCTGGATCGATTCCGCACACAAAAAATGGCCGGGTCTGACGACAGACCCGGCCTTCTGTTCTTTCAAAGAAACCGCTAGTTCGTAATGATCTCAGGCCCCATGAACGTGTTGGGCAGAAAGGTCGAAATCCACGGTATGTAAGTCACCATGATCAGGAAGACGAAAAGCACGGCCAGGAACGGCAGCGCCGCCTTCACAACGCTCATCATCGGCATACCGGCCACACCCGAAGTCACGAACAGGTTCAGTCCGACCGGAGGCGTAATCATCCCAATCTCCATATTCACCACCATGATGATGCCCAGATGGATTGGGTCGATGCCCAACTCGATGGCGATCGGGAACACCAGAGGTGCCACGATGACCAACAGTCCCGAGGGTTCCATGAACTGACCCCCAATCAGCAGGATCACGTTGACCACAATCAGGAAGGTAACCGGCCCCAGACCCGCCGATAGCATTGCACTAGCGATGTGCTGAGGCACCTGTTCATCGGTCAGCACGTGCTTGAGGATCAGCGCGTTGGCGATGACGAACAGCAACGTCACCGTCAACTTACCGGCCTCAAACAGCGTGTGCTTGGTATCGGGGTGAAAGAACGCCGTGACCAAAGCATAGGGCTTTTTTAAAAGCGGAATGTTCTGCCCATCCCCATTGGTGCTAAGCGGACCCATGTCCTTGTAGACAAAGCTGGCAATAAAGAAGGCATAGACGGCAGCGACAGCAGCGGCTTCGGTCGGTGTGAAGATACCGCCATAAATACCACCCAGAATGATGACGATCAGGAACAGACCCCAACCGGCTTCGCGGGCCGAGATAAAGATCTCGCCCCAACCTTTCCATTCACCCTTGGGCAGGTTCTTGACTTTGGCCATCACATAGATCGTGACCATCAGCATCAAGCCCGCCATCAGGCCCGGAATGACGCCCGCAAGGAACATCCGCCCGACCGAGACCTCAACAGCAGCGGCATAGACCACCATCACGATGGACGGCGGGATCAGAATTCCCAGGGTACCCGCGTTACAGATCACACCCGCAGCGAATTCCTTGGAATAGCCAACCTGCCGCATACCGGCGATGACGATAGAACCGATGGCTACAACCGTCGCCGGAGACGACCCCGACAGCGCGGCAAACAGCATACAGGCAAAGACACCCGCAATCGCCAGGCCGCCCGGCAAGTGCCCGACACAAGCGATGGAAAAGCGGATGATCCGCCGCGCCACTCCACCGGTCGTCATGAAGGACGACGCAAGAATGAAGAACGGAATCGCCAACAGTGTAAAGTGGCCTTCAAAGGCTTCGAACAGGGTTCCCGCGACCGAAGCCAACGAACTGTCGGAATAAATCAGCAGAAACAGGGTCGAGCTGAGACCCAGGGCCACCGCAATCGGCACACCGATCAGCAACAGGCCGATGACCATAGAGAATAGAAGTACGACGTCCATTAGTCATGCTCTCCTTGCTGAGCCCGGACTTCTTCGATCTCGTCCTCGACTTCGTGGCTGGCAACAAGACGGTCGGTCTCACCACGCCAGATTTGTACTGCGACCTGAGCAAAGCGGATCACTAGAAGCAGCATCGACACCGGCAACACCAGATACGGCACCACCTTGGGCAATTTTTCATACCCCTCGCCGTAGTTGATCAGATCCTCGAGGAAGCGCAGCGGCGCGACCATCGGTATATCGTCCACTTCATAGAAACTCTGGCTGCGTGCGTCGAAATTGAACCCGGTCGGGAACCAGCGGCCCGATGTTGGCGGCAGGTCCGCAAACACAGCCCAGTAGTCATACGACCCTTTCAGAAGCAGAAGCGAGAACACTAGACAGCACGCCACTGATATCAGCGCCAGAATGCGGCGTGGCGCCGGGGCCAGCATGTTCAGGATTGCATCAACACCCAGATGCGCGTGTTTCTTGACCGCATAAGAGGCCCCCAGCAACACCAGCCAGCCAAAGGTGAAAACCGTCAGCTCAAGCGCCCATAGGATATTGGAGTTAAACACAAAACGCGCGATCACGTTGGCGAAGGTTACGACCGTCATCACGCCCAACAGAGCGGCAATCATGGTCTCTTCGATATGGTCGACCAGCCCGCCTTGGCCGGGTTTCGAACCAGACATTTTTCTGTCCCCACATTATTGGTGATGAGAGTTAGGTGTGGCGGGCCAAATTACGGCCCGCCCAGCCTGCGTGTCCGCCACTCCCCAGTCTTTGGACACGCGGCCTCAACCGGGATCAGAACCCGGCGTTGATGGCCTGAGCGGCGTCGATCTTATCCTGACCTACGTCGTCGGAAAACTGGTCCCAAACGGGCTTCATCGCATCGACCCAGGCCTGGCGCTGTTCGGGGTTCAGTTCGCGGATGATGCCGCCGGCATCAGTGATCGAGGCCTTGGCTGCTTCGTTCACCGAGAAGGCTTCCTTGTTCCGTGTCTCAGTCACTTCGCTTAGAATGGTCAGGAACTGATCGCGCACCTCGGGATCAAGGCTGTCCAACCAATCAACCGATGTCACGACCAGATAGTCGATGATGCCATGGTTGGTCTCGGTGATGCCGTCCTGCACTTCGAAGAACTTCTTGCCATAGATGTTCGACCAGGTGTTTTCTTGGCCATCCACAACGCCTTGTTGCAGCGCGCCGTAAACTTCCGAGAACGCCATCTTCTGCGGGCTGCCGCCAATGGCTTCCATTTGGGCAACCAGAACGTCCGAGGATTGAACACGGAATTTCAGGCCCTCGGCATCCGACGGAGCCTCAAGCGGTTTATTAGCCGACATCTGCTTCATGCCATTGTGCCAGAACGCCAGCCCTTGCAGGCCGCGGCGCTGCATGCTGTCTTTCATCGCCTGACCATCAGCCGAAGCTTGGAATGCATCAACTGCGTCGATGTTCTTGAACATGAACGGCAGGTCGAACAGACGGAACTGTTTGGTAAACTTCTCGAACTTCGACAACGACGGCGCGGCCAGCTGGACGTCGCCTTGAAGCATTGCTTCAAGCACCTTGTCATCATTATAGAGCGTCGAGTTCGGATAGACCTCAACGCACATCACGCCATTCATCTCGTCATTGACGCGCTGCTCCAGCAGCGATGCCGCGATGCCCTTGGGGTGTTTGTCCGTGTTCGTCACATGCGCGAACTTGACGACAATCTCGCCGTCATCACACGCGGCCATACCGGCGGTTGCTGTAACACTCAACGCCAGCGCGGTCGCGGCAGTTGTCAGGAATTTCATCTGTCTTTTCCTCCCAGACTTCCATGAAACCTTTAGTCAACGCCAGATCGGCGTCTCATGAGGCGCAGTGAAGCGAATCAAGGGGCGCCGCTCAACTTTTTGTTCGAAATTCGGAAGGTTCAAATATTTTTGTTTCACTTCATAGTTTTAGAAGGCACTTCCCCGCCATTAAAAGGCAGTGACACTACCCGCTGTGCGAAAATCCGCACATTTATTCCCCCGGCTGTGCGGATTTCCGCACGCACTTCGAATCAGATCGAACGACTCACCCCCTGATTCTCTGGTGACTACCCGCAGCCTGCGAATGCAGGCTGCCCGGCCCAACGGCTTTAAATGCATGATAATGCGGCCAAAGGCGGCGGGTGCCCCCGTTAGCGCCGATAGTCTTCTGGGCGAATCTGATAGCGCGCCAGTTTGTCGTAAAAAGTCTTGCGCGGCAGTTTCAACGCACTTGCCGCATCCGAGGCTTTGCCATTGTGCCGACCCAGTGCCGCAATCAACAACGACCGCTCTACGCGTGCCATTTGCTCGTTCAGGCCCAGATCAGCGGCACGTGCAACCTCTTCCGGCATCCCCAACACGAACCGCATCGCCGCCGACATCAGTGATCTGGCGTTACCCGGCCAGTCGCTGGCCATCAATGACGCAAGTTGCTCCGAGGTGATCTCGGGCTCGGCAATGCCCGCCTGTTCTGACGCTTGCGCGACGTAATGGCGAAAGATCACTGGTATATCTTCCGGCCGTTCCGCCAGCGACGGGATGCGTACACGCATGACATCCAGGCGATAAAACAGGTCGGCATTGAATTGGCCCTGCTCTGACAGCGCCGCCAGATCTGCGGTCGTTCCCGCGACGATCCGTGAACCGGTGCCCTGCTCTATCATTTCAAGCGCGGCGTATTGCGTGGCGTCTGGCATGGCCGAAACCTCATCCAGGAACAACGACCCACCGGCCGCATCTTCGCACACGCGCACCAACCCCTCGGGCGTCAGCCCTGAGGCCGGGCGTTTGACGAACGGCCCCTGCCCGACCGGCGACATCAGATGAACGACTTCGGCCACTTTCGATATCCCGCTGCCCGGTGGCCCGGTTACCAGAACTTCTGCCCCGGTGGGGGCGACGGATCGGACCCGTTCACGCAGGGCCTCGGCCTGTGCGGACAGGCCGAACAAAAGCCGCGCTGCGGGGTCGCCGCGCTCAAGCTCTGATTTGAGGGCACGCTGTTCGATCACCTGCGCGCGCGCGTCAAAGGCTCGTTCCAACACGGGCAGCAGGTCCGCCGCCGCACATGGCTTTTCCAGAAAATCAAAAGCTCCCTGTCCCATGGCCTGCACCGCCATCGGGATGTCGCCCTCACCGGTCAACAGAACAACGGGCAAATCTGGATCTACCTCACGCGCGTAGTTCAGCAGATGAAAACCATCCCGGCCCGGCATACGGATGTCCGAAACGATCACACCCAGAAAGTCGGCGCGAATATGGTCTTTAGCTACCACAAAGGATCCCGCCGTAACCGGATCATAATCTGCCAGCTCAAGCGTTTGAGCCAAAGCTTCGCGGACGGCGGCGTCATCATCAACCAGTAGAATTTTCCGCGTCATGCCACCTCGTGCTCCGTGAATGGCTCAAGCTCCACCGTGAATAGCGCCCCGGTGTCCAGATTTGCACCCCGGATATTACCCCCAAAGCTTTGCACCAGACCATATGAGATCGAAAGCCCAAGCCCCATCCCCTCAGAGGATCCGACAGCCTTGGTGGTATAGAACGGTTCGAAGAGTTTTTCCGAGTTTTCGATGCCCGGGCCGATATCGCGGACAGTCACGGCCAGCTTGTCGCCGCGGTCGATCGCAATGCGAATGAGGCGGTCGTCTTGCCCACTCATCGCGTCGGCGGCATTGTTAATCAGGTTGACGAACACCTGAACCAACCGCACTTCGCCGCCCCATGCGTAAACCGGGTTATTGGGCGGGGCCCAATCCATACGGACATCCTCAGTTCGCAATCGCGCCTCTGTTAACTCTACCGCCGTGTCGATCACCTGAACCAGATTAACCTTGCCCATCGGTTCACTTTCATTGCGCGAAAAGGCGCGTAGGTTCTTGATGATACGCGCCATGCGCGCCGCCATAGCAGAGATACGCGTCAGGTTCTCCGACGCTTTCTCATCCCGGCCGCGGGATAGAAAAGCCGCGCCATTGTCGGCGAATTGCTGGATCGCCATCAGCGGTTGGTTCAGTTCGTGACTAATACCGGCCGACATCTGACCCAACGCGCTGAGTTTACCGGCCTGGATCAGCTCTTCCTGAGCGTGTTTCAGAGCCGCTTCTGCGTCTTCACGTTCACGCACTTCATGGCGCAGTGCGGTGTTTGCAGCTGTCAACGCATGCGTCCGTTGCGCGACCCGGATTTCCAGAATCGTGTTGGCCTCGGCCAAGGTGCGCCTGCGTTCGGTCGCCAGATACAACAGCGCGCCGAAGGCCAGACAGATTGCAGCAACGGTCGCCGCCTGCAACCCCGCCAAACGCTGCGCGGGGGCCACATCGACCAGAACCTCAGCCGTCATGTCGATCACCGGCAAGTCCAGCATCAGGTGTAAAGCGCGGCTAGGCAGATACCGCCCCCAATTCAGTTGCCAGACCTCGTGCGGACCGACTAGAACCGAGGCAAAATCGACCACCCCGCCGTCTGGGGGTGTCAGGCCCAACTGTCCTTCGTCCCGGTGCCAAAACAACAAATCCGATCGGTTTGAGATAAACACGACACCGTCCCCGTCGGTGAAGAACACCGCCTCGGTACTGCCGCGCCAGGTCTGTTCCACATCCTGCACATCGGCCACAACGATTAATACACCCTCGACCTGACCAGCATCGCTAAAGGCCGGGGCGGCGTAGGAATAGGTGCGGTCTCCGCTACTTTCCACAACCCCATGCGCGCTGCCCATTGCGCCCTGCAATGCGCGCCGAAACGCGGGGTGGTCCGCCATGTTTGGCCACACAACCGGCTGCGCCGAGGCCAGCACCTGCCCGCTTCGGTCAAGATACATCATGTTGACGGCCGAGGTTTTGTCGGCGACGTCCAGCAATATCGCGCGCGCTGCCCGTTGTTGCACCGGTGTCTCTAGGGCGCGCAGGACCGGATGCGTGGCCATCAGCACTGCCAGTTCCTGATAGACCTGCATCTGAGTGCTGAGCCGGTCGGCAGCCAGTTCAAGGTCAGCTTCGGCCTTTTCGCTGAGCTGCGACAGCGCTTGACGGTAGCCATAGGACCAGACCCCTGCGGTCAACAGGCCGACAGCAAACAAAAATCCCAGAATGACCCAAACGCGTTGCATGATATAGGGTCTTGCATTCGCCGCGCCGCATGGCAAGTCTGCGCCGCATGAAGACGGTATTTCAATCTCCGGTCGATCCGGAATTCGTGCAGAACCCCTACCCGTTCTATGATCAGGCCCGCGCGTGCGGTGATCTGGTCTATTGGGAAGACTATGGGAAAATTGCGGCTGTATCACACCGGGCGGTCTCGGCGCTTTTGAAAGACCGCCGCTTTGGTCGGGAAGTACCCGAAGAAATGCGAACCCCAGGTCCGGCGCATCTTGCCCCTTGGCTGGCGGTCGAGGCGCATTCGTTGCTGGAAGCCGAACCGCCAAGACACACACGTTTGCGCGCATTGGTGATGCGGGCATTCACGTCGCGTGCCATATCGGCGCTGGAACCTTCGTTTCACGACCTAACCCATTCTTTGATTGACGCATTTCCCGACCAACCGTTCGATTTGCTCTCTACCTTTTGCACCCAAGTTCCGGTCATCACGATCTGCCGCCTTCTGGGCGTGCCCGAGGATATGTCACCCAGCCTACTCCGCTGGTCACATGATATGGTGGCGATGTATCAAGCCAGCCGTACGCCCGAGACCGAGACCGCCGCCGCAGCCTCATCTCAAGCATTCACCGACTTTCTGATCGACTACATCGAGCAACGCCGCAGCGATCCGCAGGACGATCTGATCACACGGTTGATCGTGGCCGAAGAGGATGGCGAAAAGCTCTCACGCGAAGAGCTGGTCGCCACCTGCATCCTGCTTTTGAATGCCGGGCATGAAGCGACCGTGCATTCACTTGGAAACGGCGTGAAGACCGTTTTGCAAAATGGCATCGGACCGCAATATTTTGCGCCGGACACCATCGACCGCACGGTAGAAGAGATATTACGCTATGACCCGCCGCTGCACATGTTCACCCGCTATGCTTACGAGGACATCGACGCATTTGGCCACAGTTTCAAACGTGGTGATGAGGTCGCATTACTGCTGGGCGCTGCGAACCGGGATCCAGCAATCTGGAGCGACCCGGGCAGGTTTGATCCCACCCGCGCCATCGTCACGAACACCAGTTTTGGTGGCGGCCTGCACTTTTGCGTTGGTGCCCCGCTGGCACGGATGGAAATTCGCCTCGCACTGTCCACGCTGTTCGACAGATATCCGAACCTGCGCCTGAGCGCCGAGCCCGAGTATTCGAACACTTACCATTTCCACGGGCTGACCAAATTGATGGTGCAAATCTAGCTTTCGATCAGCGCTTTCAGAGGCAACATGGTGGTGGACTTGATCTCTTCCATCGACAGCAAGGCGGTCACGTTGTGAACGCGCACTTCTGAAATCAGCGCCTGATAAAATTCGTCATAGGCACGCGCGTTCTTGACCCGCACCTTCAGGATATAGTCAATGTCCCCGGCCAGCCGATGCGCTTCTTGCACTTCGGGCCTGTCCCGCAGGGCTTTCAGGAACTTGTGCTGCCAGTCAGCCTCATGTTCCGACGTTCGGATCAGAACAAAAAACGTAGCTTCAAATCCCAGCGCTTCGGCGTCCAGCAAAACGGTCTGTTGACCGATCACTCCGGCCCCTTTCAGTTTGCGTATCCGATTCCAGACCGGGGTCTTGGAACTGCCGACACGAGCGGCTATTTCGTCCAGCGATTGACTGGCGTCCCGCTGCAGCTCGACCAAAATTTTCCGATCCGTATCGTCAATCCGCACCGACATTCCAGAATTCCCTTCGATTCGAAACCAATGTCCCGTTTAGCCGCTGGCGTGGAACATTTGTCCTTATTTTCTCGCCCATATGGCGTATTGGCGGGAATATTTCCTATATTGCAAGACAAGTCAAACCACACTCGGGACACGAAATGCAGCTTACGCAATCATATGATGGCACAGGACATGTCGACTTTGTCGGCGCGGGTCCGGGCGATCCGGAATTGCTGACGCTCAAGGCGCTGAAAGCCTTCGAGCGCGCGGACGTTGTTCTGCATGACCGCCTGATCAGTGATGAGGTCCTGGCATTGGCCGGCAAGACCGCCCAACTGGTCGATGTCGGCAAGGCCGGTTTCGGCCCATCGTGGAAACAGGAAGACATTGACGCCCTGCTGGTTGAACACGCCCTAAAAGGTCAGCGCGTCGTGCGCCTGAAATCCGGCGATCCGACCGTATTTGGCCGTCTGGATGAAGAAATCGAGGCAGTTGAGGCTGCTGGTATCGCGTGGCGGATCGTACCGGGCATCACAGCTGCATCGGCAGCGGTTGCCGGAATTGGTCAAAGCCTGACACGGCGTGGGCGCAATTCTTCGGTCCGTTTTCTGACTGGCCACGACATGAAGGGGTTTGCGGATCACGACTGGAACGCGTTGGCGCGCACCGGTTCGGTGGCTGCGATTTACATGGGCAAAAAGTCCGCTCGTTTCATTCAGGGCCGCCTGATCATGCACGGTGCTGATCGCCAAACACCGGTGACGCTGATCGAAAACGCCACGCGCCCCGATCAGCGTATTCTGGAAACAACGCTGGACCAGTTGCCCACCGATTTGAACGCCGCCGATATGGATGGCCCCACCTTGACCTTTTATGGCCTCGCCCCGCGCGAAGCGACCGCGGCCCTGACCGAATTTAAGAAGGAGCACGCCTGATGGCTCGCGCTTTTACCCCCAAAGTGGTGACCGCCAACGACCTGTTGGAAGGTGACGTCATCTATTTGACCGAAGACGATCGGTGGTCGCGCGAGCTGACCGAGGCCGAGTTGATCACCGACGAAGCCCACGCGCAGGTGCGTCTTCTGGATGCCTCGCGTCAAGCCAACAAGATCGTTGGGGCATATCTGGCCGACGCTATTGCCGGCGAAGATGGCCCCGAGCCCACCCATTTCCGGGAAGACTTCCGCCGCACTGGTCCGTCCAACTATGCCCACGGCAAACAGGAAACTTCCCCGCAGCCCCGGGCCTGACCTCTGGCCCGTCTCTCTCCCCTACTCAAGGCCCCAAGGTTCGGGGCTGCAACTAAGGACAGCTAATCATGTATCGCTACTCCGAGTTCGACACAGCATTTTTGGCAGAACGTAATGCGCAGTTCCGCGCGCAGGTTGAGCGCCGCATTGACGGCTCGCTCACCGAAGACGAGTTCAAACCGCTGCGCCTGATGAACGGCCTGTACCTGCAGTTGCACGCCTACATGCTGCGCGTCGCGATTCCGTACGGCACACTGAACAGCGCGCAGATGCGTCAACTGGCCCTGCTGGCTGAAGAGTGGGACAAAGGTTACGGCCATTTCACCACCCGTCAGAACATCCAATACAACTGGCCGAAACTGAACGATGTACCGGATATGCTGGACGCGCTGGCCGAGGTTGGCATGCACGCCATTCAGACCTCGGGCAATACCATCCGCAACGTGACCGCCGACCATTTCGCCGGTGCTGCCGCAGATGAGGTTGCCGATCCGCGTCCCTACGCCGAGCTGCTGCGCCAGTGGTCGACCGACCACCCGGAATTCCAGTTCATGCCGCGAAAGTTCAAGATCGCAATCACTGGTTCCGAGAACGACCGCGCCGTGATCAAGGCGCATGACATCGGCCTGCAACTGGTTGAACGTGACGGCGTTTTGGGCGCACGTGTCATCGTGGGTGGCGGTTTGGGCCGTACACCGATGATTGGCAAGGAACTGTCCGACTTCGTCGCCTTTGACGACCTGCTGGCGTATCTGGAAGCCACCGTTTCCGTGTGGAACCAGATCGGACGCCGCGACAACAAGTACAAAGCGCGCATCAAGATCACCGTGCATGAGCATGGTATCGACGCGATCCGCGCCAAGGTGAACGAGCGCTTCCTGAAGGTTCGCCCGCAGTTCAAAGGCGCGGATATGAACCTGTTGGAAGAGATCAAGGACCACTTTGCCCCGCCAACTTTTCGTGAAGCCTCGGTTGCGTCGTTTGAAAGCGCCTACACCAACGACCCGGTCTTCCGGTCGTGGGTCGACACCAACATCGCGCCGCACAAGAACGCGGATCACGCGATCGTCACCATCTCGATCAAGAAGCACGGCCAGACGCCGGGCGATGCAACTGCAGAGCAAATGCGCGTAATGGCCGATCTGGCCGAAGAGTTCGCCTATGACGAGCTGCGGATCAGCCATGAGCAGAACGTAATCCTGCCGCATGTCCACAAGTCGGACCTGCCTGCGATCCATGCGAAGCTGAAAGAGTACGAACTGGCAACCGCCAATATCGGCCTGATCAGCGATATCATCGCCTGCCCCGGCATGGATTACTGCGCGCTGGCGACAGCCCGTTCGATCCCGGTTGCACAGGAAATCGCGACCCGTTTCGATGATCTGAAGCTTGAGCATGATATCGGTCACCTGAAGATCAAGATCTCGGGCTGCATCAACGCATGTGGTCACCACCACGTGGGTCACATCGGCATCCTGGGTCTGGATCGCGCAGGCGTCGAGAACTACCAGATCACTCTGGGTGGTGACGCGACTGAAACTGCGGCCGTTGGTGACCGTACCGGTCCGGGCTTTGCCTATGATGAGATCGTGCCTGCCGTCGAACGCATCGTCGAAACCTATCTGGAACAGCGTGACAGCGCCGAAGAGACATTCCTTGAAACCTATCGCCGCGTAGGCATGGCACCGTTCAAGGCAGCCCTTTACCCCGAGGCGCGAGCGAATGCCGCTTGACCTGATCCAGACGGAACTGGGGGCCGACCGCGCTGAGCTGACCGAAAAGGTCGAAGCGCTGAACACCCAGTTCCGCCACCACAGTGCCCATGACGTCATGCATGGCGCGTTGGAGGCCATCGAAGAGCTTGCTTTGGTCTCCAGCTTTGGCGCGGAGTCGGTGGTGTTGTTGCACATGGCAGCCGTGGTCGACAAAGCAACACCGGTCCTGTTTGTGGACACGCAGATGCTGTTCACCGAAACGCTGGAATATCAGCAGGACGTTTCAGATCGGCTTGGCCTGAAGAACGTCCACATCATCTGCGCAGATGATGAGGATGTTCAGCGCGAAGACCCATACGGCGCCTTGCGCCTGAGCGACACGGATGCCTGCTGCAACCTGCGCAAGACCTTCCCGCTGCAGCGTGCTTTGGCGGGCTATGACGGCTGGATCTCGGGTCGGAAGCGGTTCCAGTCTGGCACACGCGCCGCGCTTGACTTCTTTGAGGTCGAGGACGGCACCGGCCGGATCAAGGTGAACCCACTGGCCCACTGGGCGCCCGAAGACGTGCGCGCTTATATGGATGAAAACAACCTGCCCCGGCATCCGCTGGTGGCCAAAGGTTACCCCTCGATCGGTTGTGCGCCCTGCACCTCGCCGGTCACAGAAGGCGAAGACCCCCGCGCTGGACGCTGGCGCGATCAGAACAAAGAAGAATGCGGCATCCATTTTGTCGACGGCAAGATGGTGCGCGCTGGAGAGAAAACATGAACGTAATCGTAACGGATGAGGGGTTCGCCCCCGACGACTGGACAGATGGCTTTGTTACGCTTGAAGACGCTGCCAATGATGTGGTTGCGCTGGACGTGGCCTCGGACACTGATCCCGATGAACTGGTTGACCGCCTGGGCAGCGCCCGCATGGTCCGCGTGGACTTCCCGTCGTCGGCGGATGGCCGCGGCTTTACCATCGCGCGCGTGCTCCGCCTAAAGGGTTTCACGGGCCGCCTGCGGGCCAAAGGCCACGTTCTGGCCGACCAGTACGCCATGGCGCGCCGCAGCGGGTTCGATGAAGTCGAAATCGACGACGCACTGGCCAATCGCCAGCCCGAAGATCAGTGGCTGGCCCGCGCCAACTGGAAAGATCATAGCTATCAGGCCCGCCTGCGCGGCTAACCCCGCCAATCGCCAGCTTGTGACTGTAAAGGGGCATTTAGCCCCTTTTCCTGACTTGGATCAAAGATTAAACGGAGATGTCGGTTTACCCAGCCGATAGTGAAACGATGACAGAGATGAAACCCGTGACCGAAGTAACCGCCGTCAAGGCCCCCGTCCTTCCGGACGCACAGACCGTAACAGATGTCAAACATTGGACCGACAGCCTGTTTTCCTTCAAGGTGTCGCGTCCCGCCTCGCTGCGGTTCCGTTCGGGCGAGTTCGTGATGATCGGCCTGCTGGGCGACAACGGCAAGCCGCTGTTGCGCGCGTATTCCATCGCGTCGCCATCCTGGGACGAAGAGCTGGAGTTCTATTCGATCAAGGTGCAGGACGGCCCACTGACATCGAAACTGCAGCACATCATACCGGGTGATCAAATCATCCTGCGGCCGAAACCTGTTGGCACGCTGGTGCATGACGCGCTGTTGCCCGGCAAACGCCTGTGGTTCTTTGCCACCGGCACCGGTTTTGCGCCCTTCGCCTCGTTGCTGCGCGAGCCGCAGACCTATGAGGATTATGACGAGGTCATCATCACCCATACCTGCCGCGAAGTGGGTGAATTGGAATATGGCCGTCAGCTAATCGAAAGCATCCGCCAGGACGAGATGCTGGCCGAGCTGATGGGCGAAGGCTTTGCCGACAAAATCCGCTATTATCCAACCACCACGCGGGAAGAGAGCCCCAAGATGGGCCGCATCACCGAATTGCTGAAAGACGGCACGGTTTTTGCTGATCTGGGCATCGAAGGCGGCATCAAACCGGAAACCGACCGCGCGATGGTCTGCGGGTCTTTGGCCTTCAACCTGGACATCAAAAAGATTCTGGAAGAGTTCGACCTGCGCGAAGGTGCCAATTCCGAACCCAAGGAATTTGTCATCGAAAAAGCCTTTGTTGGTTAACCCGATGCACCGGATCCGGGGTATTTAGCCCCGGACTGGCGAAAAACCTCTGACAAACCCCGATTTTTCGGGCTGGCCTGCACTTATGCCGCTTGAATCGGCGTGCAGGCCAGTCTAAATTCCGGCCTTGAATTTCTGCAATCATCAAAGGAATGAACCCATAGCCCGCAGACCTCACAACGCGCCGCCGCAAAGAGACACCGGCCCCCGCGTCAATGATAAGATCCGTGCCCCCGAAATCCGTCTGATTGGCGCTGAAGGTGAAAATGTCGGGGTGGTTCATCCCGCCAAAGCCATGCAGATGGCAGTTGATGCCGGTCTTGATCTGGTCGAAATTTCGCCCAACGCAAACCCGCCGGTCTGCAAAATCATGGACTTCGGTAAGTTCAAATACGAGACGCAGAAACGCGAAGCCGAAGCCCGCAAAAAACAGAAGATCATTGAGATCAAAGAGGTCAAATTCCGACCCAACACTGACACTCATGACTACGACGTGAAAATGCGGAACGTGTTCAAGTTTCTTGAAAACGGGGACAAGGTCAAAGTGACCCTGCGTTTCCGCGGCCGTGAAATGGCGCACCAAAATCTGGGTCGTGAGCTTTTGGAACGTGTTGCGGCCGACACCAAAGAGATCGGCAAGGTTGAAAACATGCCGAAGATGGAAGGCCGTCAGATGATCATGCTGATCGGTCCGCTGCCACAGAAATAAACCCCTGTGCATTTCGAATTCGAAACCCTGTCAGATCAGCTCTGACAGGGTTTTTTTGTTGGTTCTTTGGTACAGGCCATGCGCCGCTTCAGCCGGGGATCGAGGTCGAGATCGCCCGGTTAAGTTTGCCCACAAGCTCGTCTATCTGCGCTTCTTCTATGATGAACGGCGGGGCCAGCAAGACATGATCCCCAAGACGCCCATCCCGCGTACCGGACATGGGATAGCAGATCAGTCCCTCGGCCAAAGAGGCTTTCTTGATTTTGCCCGCAACGCCATGAGCCGGATCAAACGGCGTTTTTGTTTCGCGGTCAGCCACCAGCTCCAACCCTCGAAACAACCCCCTGCCGCGGATATCCCCGACATTTGGATGCTGCCCGAATTCGGCTTCCAATGCCGCTTGCAGCTTTTCGCCCATGACGCCGGCGCGCGCGGGCAACGCGCGCGTGGTCAGTTCGGTGACAACAGCCAGGGCCGCTGCCGTCGCAACCGGGTGACCGATATAGGTGTGTCCGTGCTGAAAAAACCCGGACCCGTCGCGGATTGCATCATAGATTTTGCCGGTGCACATCATCGCACCAATCGGTTGGTATCCAGCACCCAACCCTTTGGCGATGCACAGAATGTCCGGTGAAATTCCATCGTAATCGCAGGCAAACAAATGTCCGGTCCGCCCCATGCCGCACATCACCTCATCAAGGATCAACAGAACGCCATATTGGTTACAGATCTGGCGAATACGCTGAAAGTACCCCTCAACGGCAGGAACCGCACCCAGCGTTGCCCCCACAACGGGTTCTGCCATGAAAGCCATAACCGATTCAGGACCCAAGCGCAGGATCTCGACCTCCAACTCATTCGCGACGCGCTGGCCGTAGTCAAAACTACTCTCGGCATCCGGCTTTTCAGCGTATTCGAAGCAGGGCGCGATATGTGTCATCTCGATCAACATCGGTGCAAATTGCGCGCGTCGCCATTCGTTACCTCCAGCCGACAACGCGCCCAAAGTGTTCCCGTGATAGCTCTGCCGTCGCGCAATCACCCGACGACGCTCAGGCTGACCGATTTCAAGGAAATACTGCCGGGCGAGTTTCATCGCCGCCTCGGTCGCCTCGGACCCGCCTGAGACGAAATACACACGGTCCAAATCACCAGGCGCGTGCTCCACCAACAGATCAGCCAGCGCCTCGGCAGGTTCGGATGTCATGAAACCGGTATGTGCAAAAGCGATCTGTTCGACCTGCCGCTGCACGGCTTCGATAACCGCCGGGTTCGAATGCCCGAGGCACGACACCGCAGCGTCACCACAATCAAGATAGCGTTGCCCCTGATCGTCGATCAGGTAACACCCGTCGCCACCAACGGCGACTGGCAAGTTCGATTTGGTATGACGTGGAAAAACGTGACTCATGGCTGAGGTCCTTTCAAAGCCGCGACCAGCGCCGACACCGACGCTGCGTTGTTCGCCCAGATACTTCCGTCCTGGTCGGTCAAACTGTTTTCAAATCCAACCCGCACATCCCCTCCACGATCCGCAGCCGTCTTAAGGCAAGCATGTTCCTGCTTTCCAAATGCACAAACCATCCAACTGGAGTGGGTTTGCGGAAAGTGATCAAGGTCTTCTGGTGCGGATTCCTGCCCCGAGGTGTAACGCCCCAGAACCAACAGCCGCTCAGTTTGCCCATCGCGGACGATACCGCGGGCTTGCCAGTCAGCCAGCAGAGTTGCGTCTTCATCGTTATAGAGTATATGCTGAACACGCGTTCCCTGCTCGGCACACAGGCCGTAAACCTTATCCGCGAGGTCCGGCGCGCGCGCGATTTCCCGGACCGAGATCGAAGCCCATTTTGGCTTAACGTGCTGCAAACAGTGCAATTGGGCCTGGACATCAAAGACACCCGCCGCCTCGGTCGTGATCTGAACATCCATCTCTGGCACGGCACGGCGCAACTCGGACATCGTCTCAAGGTAACGCGCGGCATCCAGAGAATGCTGTCCCTGATCATCACGCACATGCAGGTGAATCCCATCTGCACCGGCCAGAAGGCAGCATTGTGCAGTCGATACGATTTCCTGCACCGACACCGGAAGCTGGGCGTGATCCGCATGCCCCCTGCGGGCGCCGTTCGGCGCCACCAGAACATAGGGCGTATGCGATTGCGGCAGTGTTTTGAACATAAGAGCACCCTTTTCAACTTTTAACCCAGTTAAGGACCTTAGGCGCGTTTTCAATTTACAACTTTCATAACATTTGTTTTCTTTCGCGGATGACCAAGTCTTTAAACCAACTTACCGAAGCTCTGCGACAGCAGATTGACCAATTGCCTCCCGGATTGCAGATGGCGGCAAAATACATCCTCGACCATCCCGGAGATTTTGGGCTGGACTCAATTCGGGAAACCGCAGCAAAGATCGGCGTGAGTTCGAACGTTCTAGTCCGGTTGGCGGATCGGATGGGATATGACCGCTTCGACGGCCTTCGCGCTCCGTTCCGCGATGCGTTGGTCACAGATGGCGAGGATCATCTGAGCCAAAGCTGGCTTGCCGACATGCAAGACGGTGACGCATTCAGTGCCGCTCAGGCAAAATTTGCCCAGAATGCACAGAACGTCGTCATGCGATCCCTGCGGTTAATGAACCCTGAGCGCGTCAAGCGCGCCGTTGAAATTATGACGTCTGCTGACAGGTGCTTTGTCACGGCCACCCGCGCCAGCTATGCCTTGTCTTACTATTTTTCATATGCCGGACGCATGGCTCACCCTGGTCTGCAACTTATTCCGCGCCACACGGGGTCCGCGGCAGATGATCTGTTGGATGCGAATCCCAACGACTGCCTGATCGCCATCACCGTCCACCCCTATTCCGCTGACACTATCCAATCCATGCGAATGGCGCGACGCATGAACATGCCGCTCATCCTGATTGCCGACAGCGAAGTGATCGCACCCGGGGTCGAGCCGGACGTGGTTTTCCCCGTCAGCACGCGATCTCTGCACCACTTCTCAAACTATGCCGGGGCCATGGTGGTTCTGGAATGCCTTTTGGGTCACCTGTTTCAAGCCGGCGGCGATGTCGCGCGCGATCGCGTGGACAATTACCAAAAGTCCCGAGAAGACACAGGCGCATACTGGCAACCATCCCTGCCGCCCAGAATAAGACGGAAATAAAAAAAGCCCCGGCCATAAGGTCCGGGGCTTTTTTTGACAGTTTTGAGCTTACATGCAGGCTTCAATGGCCCGCTTGGTCATTACACTGACCAGATGCGCGCGGTACGCCTTGCTGCCGTGCAAGTCGGCAATCATGTTCGCGGGATTGATGCTCAGCCCGGTCAATGCATCCTGCCGAAACTCCTTGTTCAGGGCTTCCTCGGCCTCGGACCAGCGGAACACACCATCCTCACTGGCACCTGTTACCGCAACGCGAACACCGTCGGCGAAACGTGCCAGATAGACACCAACCAGCGCAAAGCGCGATGCGGGTTGCAGGAACTTCTGGTAGCTGGCCGCTTGTGGCACCGGGAAATTGACCGTGGTGATGATCTCACCTTCCTCCAGGGCTGTACTAAACAAACCCTCGAAGAAATCATCTGCTGCGATTTGGCGCGTATTGGTGATAATCGTCGCACCTGATCCCAAAGCACCCGCCGGGTAGCAAGCGGCCGGATCATTGTTGGCCAGTGAGCCACCGATTGTTCCCCGATTGCGCACCGCAGGATCGCCGATCTGCCCAGCCAGTGCGGCCAGCGCCGGATAGCTGCCGGCGGCCTCCGACGCCACCGTCGCGTGGATAGTCGCGCCACCAATGGCCACCGATCCGTCATCCTCGATACAGACGCCCTGTATGTCGGGAATCCCACCCAGGGACACCAGCGTAGACGGCGCCGCCAATCGCTGTTTCAACGTTGGGATCAGCGTCTGGCCGCCCCCCAACGCCTGTGCATCCTCGCCACCCAGCGCCGAAACGGCGTCAGCGACAGTCGAGGGCTTTTCAAACTCGAAATTGTACATTTCGCTTTCCTTTCCGAAAGGCGCGGATCCGCCCTTCATCTGGCTAAAAATATCCCGAGGGTCTGGGGGCAGAGCCCCCAGACCACCCGACCAATCAGCTGTTCATCGCCGCCCAGACACGAGACGGGCTCATCGGCATATCGATGTGATCGACCGCCTTGCCGCCCGAGTTCAGCGCATCCAACACCGCATTGACCACCGCCGGCGGCGAGCCAATTGCACCGGCTTCACCGCAGCCCTTCACACCCAATGGGTTATGCGTACAGGGCGTCTGGCTGGAATGATCCACACCATAGAATGGCACGTCATCCGCTCGCGGCATCGCGTAGTCCATGAAGGACGCGCTCAGCAACTGACCCTTCTCGTCATAGGCACAATTCTCAAGCAAAGCCTGACCTATGCCCTGACCAATGCCGCCATGGACCTGACCGTCGACGATCATAGGATTGACGATGTTGCCAAAGTCATCTGCGGCGTTGAAAGCCTCGACGGTCACCTGACCGGTCTCTGGGTCAACCTCGACCTCGCACGCATATGCACCGGCCGGGTAAGTGAAGTTGGCCGGGTCGTAAAACGCGGTCTCCTCCAACCCGGGTTCGACTTCCAACGGGTAGTTGTGTGGTACATAAGCCGTCAGGGTTACATCACCCCAGGCCACCGACTTGTCGGTACCCGCGACGCTAAACTGACCGTCTTTCAGTTCAATATCCGCCTCGGCCGCTTCCAGCAGGTGGGCGGCGATCTTCTTGGCCTTCTCGATCACCTTCTCGGTCGCCTTGACCATGGCCGAACCACAAACGGCCAGCGAACGCGAGCCATAGGTCCCCATGCCAAACGGGATCTTTGAGGTATCGCCATGCACGATCTCGACCATCGACTCGTCGATACCGATCATGTCGGCCACAACCTGCGGGAAGGCTGTCTCATGCCCCTGCCCGTGGCTATGTGCCCCCACCATGACACTGATTGAACCGGTGGCGTTCACCCGAACAGTTGCGGCATCATAAAGACCCGCGCGGGCCCCCAACATGCCGACGATGTTCGAAGGCGCGATACCGCAGGCCTCGATATAGCAGTTGATGCCCAGACCACGCAACTTGCCGTTGGCTTCGCTTTCGGCCCGACGCGCGGCGAAACCCGCCAGATCGGCAGCGACCTCAAGCTTATCCATCGTCCCGTTGTAATCCCCGGTGTCATAGGTCAGTGCGACCGGAGTGTCATAGGGGAACTGCGTGATAAAGTTCTGACGGCGCAGCGCAATCGGATCAACACCCAACTCGCGTGCAGCTTTGTCAACGACACGCTCCAGCTGATAAGTCGCCTCTGGGCGGCCAGCGCCGCGATAGGCGTCCACCGGCACCGTGTTGGTAAACATCGCCTTCACGTTCACCTGAATGACCGGCGTCTTGTAGTTGCCTGCCATCAGAGTGCCGTGCAGCCAGGTCGGAACCGAGCTGGAGAAAGTCGACAGATACGCACCCAGATTGGCATAGGTGTTCGTGCGCAGACCGATAAAGTTGTTATCTGCATCCAGTGCCAATTCGATCTTGCTGACATGGTCGCGACCATGGGCATCCGACATGAACGCCTCGGACCGGCTGGATGTCCACTTGACCGGACGGTTGCAGGCCTTGGCGGCAAAGGTGCAGAACGCTTCTTCCGCATAGTGGAAGATCTTGGTGCCAAAGCCGCCGCCCACATCTGGGGCAACGACGCGTACTTTATGCTCGGGCAGACCCAAAACAAAGGCGCACATCAGCAGGCGGATCACATGCGGGTTCTGCGAAGTGGTAAAGAGCGTGTAGTCGCCCGTGCCAGGCTTGTACTCACCCACCGCCACACGCGGTTCCATCGGGTTGGCGACGAGCCGGTTGTTGACCAGATCCAGCGTCGTGACATGCGCTGCATTGGCAAAGACCTCATCGACCTTAGCGTCGTCAGTCTCACCCAACTGCCAGTCATAGCAGATGTTGTTCTTCAGATCGTCATGGACCAGCGTCGCCCCATCCTGTGCGGCGGTCTTCATGTTCATGACAGCTGGCAGTACTTCGATATCCAGATCGATAGCCTCGGCCGCATCACGGGCCTGTTCCAAACTGTCAGCTACAACGGCCGCAATCGGGTCGCCCACATGGCGCACTTTGCCCTGCGCCAGAATCGGGTGTGGCGGCTCCTGCATCGGCGCGCCGTGCTTGTCGGTCACTTCCCAACCGCAGGGCATCCCGCCCACGCCTTCGAAATCCTTGCCGGTGAAAACCTTGACCACGCCCGGCATAGCTTCGGCGGCTGAGGTGTCGATACTCTTGATGCGGCCATGCGCAATGTCGGACCGCAGGAAATGCACATAAGCCTGGCCATGTACGTTGATGTCGTCGGTATAATTTCCCGCTCCGGTCAGAAAGCGTACGTCTTCGCGTCGCTTGGAACTGGCTCCGATGCCACTGTCTTTGGGCATTGCTTGTTCTCCTCCCATAAACGGA
Organism: Ruegeria sp. Alg231-54; assembly: GCF_900143525.1. Lineage (GTDB taxonomy): Bacteria > Pseudomonadota > Alphaproteobacteria > Rhodobacterales > Rhodobacteraceae > Ruegeria. The sequence continues at coordinate 506,049 of NZ_FREZ01000001.1, forward strand.
TGCGTGTGCACCCTATGTCATCCCACGGGCGTTTATTTGGACGCCCGCAGCGGCATCATTCGGCAGCGATGCTGCTGACGTCCTGACCCGATGCGGCCATGATCGCCTTGACGATGTTGTGGTATCCGGTGCAACGGCACAGGTTGCCTTCCAGATATTTGCGCACTTCGGCCTCAGTCGGGCGCGGGTTCTCTTTCAACAGCGCGGCCGCGCTCATCACCATGCCTGGCGTGCAGAAACCGCATTGCAGGCCATGGTGGTCCTGAAATGCTTGCTGGATCACATTCAGCGAACCATCCGCGTTGGCCTGGCCTTCGATGGTGCCGACATCGGCCCCGTCCGCCTCAAGCGCCAGCATGTTACAGGATTTGACCGCCTCGCCGTTCACATGCACGACGCACGCGCCGCACTGCGCGGTATCGCATCCGACATGAGTGCCAGTCAGCGACAGGTGTTCACGCAGAAAACCGGACAACAACGTCCGGCCCTCGACGTCACCGCTCACGGACTTTCCGTTCACGGTCATTGAGACCTGTGTCATAGATTCCTCCCATTTCGTATTATTCTTCGTCCCGAGTTAAACACGGGAAAATTTGTTTGAGAACAAAAATATTTGGCGCCAATATCCGACGTTCGTCGGGGTCGTCTTTTCTTTCATAGCTGCCTAATAAAAAAAACTATTTTGCGCCTCATCACCGTTTGCGCGCAGATCTCGGTTGCGGTCTTGTTGGGATTTCTTTCAGCAGCCCGCCAACGCCCATCGCCGCAATATCTGCGCCGGTTGTCTCGATCCCGCACGCAACGCGCGACAAGACCCAGTCCGCTCCGTTCAATGCAGGCGAACGGGCACATCCGGGAAGTCCAATCACAGGCTTGGAGTCTAGTGTTCCAAGAAACAGCAGATTACCAGGATCGACAGGCATGCCGAACCTGTCCACTTGACCGCCCGCTGCGCGCACAGCCTGGGGTGCAACATCAAAAGCATCCGAGGTGGCAGAGCCGGTCAGGATCATCACGATGTCGCCCACTGCCGCTGTAATGGCCTGCGACAGCGGTTCGGCCTTGTGTGGCACAATCCGTACATCGCTGAGGTCCATGCCAAGGGCCTCAACCCGGCCGCGAATGGCTGCGATGCCTTTTTCGTTGGGCGGACCGCCCGGAATATCCGTAACGATCAATCCTGCCGATTTGTGTACAGGGGCCGTCAGACGAATCGAAGCTTTGGCCAGATCGGCGGCTTGCACGACGTCCTCTTTTGAGACCGCATAGGAAATCACCTTGATCGTGGCGACCATCCCGCCCGCGCCCATCTGTTGATATTGCGGAACCGTCGCGACCGTTATCATCGGGTTAACGCAGTTGAACGCCTGCAGCGCCCCGACATCCAATTCCACGACCCCCGGGCCGTCGGCCAACAAGTTAACGCGCCCGGTAAACGGCTGCGTTACCCGCAAACCTGCGGCTTGCGGATCAAGCGCGAGCGCCGCGGCCAGCACTTCTGCGGCCTCGTCTTCGTGGTAATCCCCAGGTTCAAGCTGCGCAACCGTGACGTTCCCATACCCTGCAGCAGTTAGCTGAGCGCAATGTTCGGCCGTCAACAGCAGTCCCTTGCGCAGTTTGGCGTCCTGAACCTGAACGGAATGCGCAAGGATCGCGCCAGTGGCCTCAGAAACGGGAACCGGGCCGAACTTCACGCCTTGCCCCGCAGCACGGCCGTCATTTGCGCAAGGATGGCTACCGCAATCTCGGACGGATCCGCCGCGCCGATGTCCAATCCAATAGGTCCGTGGATCTGAGCAATCTGGTCGTCCGCAAAGCCCGCTTCTTTCATGCGCGCGACCCGCTTGGCATGAGTGCGCGTCGAGCCTAACGCTCCAATATAAAGCACGCCCGCCTTCAATGCAGATTCCAAAGCCGGATCGTCCAGTTTCGGATCGTGGGTCAAAAGGACTACAGCCGTTCGCGAATCCATACCCAGCTTGGCCACGGCCTCATCCGGCCAATCGGTCAGGATGGTTTCGCCCGGAAAACGGGCACCGGAAGCAAAGGCGTCGCGCGGGTCGATGATGGCCGGATCATATCCGGCGATCCGGGCCATTGGAACCAGCGCCTGTGCAATGTGAACTGCGCCCACAATTATCAGGCGTAGTGGAGGGTTATGGACCGCAACAAATGTATGCCCATCCTCTTCGAACCCGGAACGGTCCATCCGCATTCGAACCGGATAGGCGTTGCGGCGCAAAGCCCGGTGACCGGTTTCGATGTTTACCTCATATGCAATGGGTTCACGCCGCGCCCGCGCATCGACGAGATCACGAAGCATCGGTTCTGGCATTACCGAACCAATCGGTTCCACCAGCACGCGGATCGTTCCGCCACAGGCCAGGCCCACAGCAAAAGCGTCCTCATCGCTGACCCCAAATTCCAACAGACGCGCATCACCTTCGTCCATCGCCTCATGCGCTTCGACGATGACCGCGCCTTCGACACAACCGCCGGATACCGACCCTTCGATCCGCCCGTCTGCGGCGATCACCAACTGTGCGCCGACGCGGCGCGGCGCGCTGCCCCAGGTTTCAACCACTGTGGCCAGAGCGGTTGGGTGACCCTCTGTATGCCACTTCAGGGCCGTCTCTGGGCTGTTGTCGAATCTGTCCATTGCACCCTCCCGGCGTGTTCTGAACCAACATAGGCAGGTTTGGCGCAATGAAAAGTAAGCCTTAAGGCGAATACCGGATGTTCGGCTTGTCTGTTAAACTCAGAATTGCATCGGCGTATACAAGCCCAGATTACCAGGTAGCCCACAAATCATTGATTGCACCCAGTCCAGATTCTAGCCTACATGCGTAGCTGCTGCATTCCAGTATGCGCATATTAATTTTTGACAATGGAGACAGAGAGTTGAAACGCATTTTTACACTCGGAATGGCACTTGGCCTGTTCACTGCAAGCGTTGCATCCGCAGACACGTTCCTGCGTTATGGCGAGGTTGAAGGTTGGAAAGTATTTATTGACGAGGACAAGAAATCCTGCCTGATCGAAGCTGTTGATGACGCTGAAAACGTCGTTCAGATGGGCCTGACCGAAGATCGTGGTGTTGGCTATGTTGGCGTGTTCACCAAAGCCAAGACCGATATCAAGCGCGGCGAGAAAGAAGCCGTGGCGGTCCTGCTGGGCGACAATATCTATGTCGGCGAAGCGACCGGAATGAAGGGTAACATCACCAAAGGTTATTCGGGTGGTTACGTCCTGTCCGACGACCCTCAGTTCGCGGACGACCTGGCCAAGCAGAAAGTCATGGTTGTGTTCCCGGAAAAGGAATTCGCCTTTACCGTTGACTTGACTGGCACTTACAAGGCCATGGAAATGGCGCGCAAGTGTAATGAAGAACAGCTGAGCTGATACTCAGTCGGAAAGCGCGATCATCAACCGCGCTTTCTCACCCACGTCATCGGGTTTTGAGATGACGGCAGCCAGATCTTCCAGCGACGCAATCGAATGGCCGGCACGGAAACTGTCCACATGGGGCAGCATGGCCGCGACGCCCTGCGCTTTGGGCGCGAACCCATCCCATCGCAGCAATGGATTCAACCAGATCAGTCGGCGCGCGGACAGTTGCAGACGCTCCATCTCTTTACCCAACGCCTCGGGGTCTCCGCGATCCAGCCCGTCCGAGATCAATAGAACCACAGCACCCTGCCCCATGACCCGCCGCGACCAATCGCGGTTGAACGCGTGCAGACACTCGCCAATCCGCGTTCCCCCTTCCCAATCCTGAGCCTCAGCCCCGGCGGCGGCCAGTGCGGCATCTACGTCGCGCTGCTGAAGATGACGGGTGATATTCGTCAGACGCGTCCCAAAGGTGAATGCGTGAACCTTGGCCCAGCCTGCCCCTTTGGCGTTCGACACCGCATGCAGGAAATGCAGGACGATCCGGCTGTACTGGCTCATCGACCCCGAGATATCGCAAAGCACGACAAGATTGGGCCATCGAGGTTTCGGCTTGAGCTTAGCAATATCGCGCAACTCTCCACCCTGACGCATCGCCGCGCGCAATGTCCGCGCCCGGTCGATGCGATGCCCCAGATGGCTAGCCTGACCACGTCTGGATTCTATTGGCTTCACCGGCAGACCAAGCCGCGACAGCATGCGCTTGGCTTGCGCGATCTCGGCGGTGCTCATCTGCTCAAAGTCCAGACTGCGCAGACGTTCCTCGGAGGACGCCGTTTGCGAGGCGTCGATCTCTAACTCGGTTTCTTCTTCCTGCTCAGCCACCTCGGGCAGATCAGGTTCAACCCCGTCCAACAACGCCTCGGCCGCGCGCTTTTCGGCCGCGTCAGCCTTGCGTTCTTCCTGTACGCCGCGAATGGCCGGCAGCATCATGGACATCATGTGCTCAAGATATCGGGGGTCACGCCAATAGAGGCGAAAGACCTGCGCAAATACAGTGCGGTGCTCCGGGCGGTTCACGAAACAGGCGTGCAATGTCCAGTAGAAATCCTGTTTTTCCGTGAACCCCGCCGCCTGCACCGCGCGAATGGCATCCACCACTCGACCCGTCCCAATCGGTAACCCGGCCTTACGCAACGCCCGCGCAAAATGAGTGATGTTTTGCGCCAGCTTGGGGTTGTCCGGAATGTCGATCGGAAGCTGTTCAGCCATCAGGCTGGTTCCAGCGACGCTTTGGCTTGATCCAGAATTCGTTTCGCCTCGGACCCCTGCAATTTCTGGATGTCGTCCTGGTATTTCAAGATCGCACCCAGAGTATCTCCGATGACTTCGGGGCTAAGGTTGATGACGTCCAGCGCAAGCAGGCATTTGGCCCAATCTATCGTCTCAGCCACACCCGGTTTCTTGAACAGGTCTTCGGTGCGTAGATGCTGAACAAAGGCCACGACCTCACGACTAAGCGCTTCGGCAGCTTCCGGCGCGCGCGCGTGCAGGATTTCGATCTCGCGGTCGAAATCGGGGTAGTCGACCCAATGATAGAGGCAGCGTCGTTTTAGTGCATCATGCACCTCACGTGTGCGGTTCGAGGTGACGATAACGATGGGCGCTTCCGGTGCTTTGACCGTGCCCAGTTCAGGAATTGTGACCTGAAAATCGCTAAGCGCTTCAAGCAGAAAGGCCTCGAAGGGTTCATCCGTACGGTCAAGCTCGTCGATCAGCAGAACCGGCGCGCCGTTTTCATCCGGACGCATCGCCTGCAGCAGCGGGCGTTCAATCAGGTACTCGTCCGAGAATAGCTCGGTCTGCAATGAACCCCGATCCGCCCCGCCCGAGGCTTCGGCCGTGCGGATCGCCACCATCTGCGCCGGAAAATTCCATTCATAAACAGCAGAAGAGGCATCCAGACCTTCGTAACATTGCAACCTGATCAGGCGCCGGTTCAGACCGGCGGCAAGGGCCTTGGCGATCTCGGTCTTGCCTACCCCGGCCTCACCTTCCAGAAACAGTGGTCGGCCCAGTTTCAGGGACAGGAACACCACCGTCGCCAGCGCACGCCCGCAGACATAGCCCTGTGAACCCAACATGGATTGAACGGCGTCGATGGAATCTGGCTGTGTCATGTTTCGATCTCTCCCTTGCCACAACAGTTCATGGGCGCTCGCGCGCGTCAAGGCCGTGTTCTTTCCGGGACTTACGACGATCGGACTGATTGACAAGGTCTGGGACCGTATTGAAGGTCTTTCACCGCCGGGTCCGCTGTGCTAGCGGAAGGCCATGACCGATACCCTCACGATCCGCCGCCCCGACGACTGGCATCTGCACCTGCGCGATGGCGCGATGTTGCAGGCCGTCCTGCCCGAAACCGCGCGTCATTTTGCCCGCGCGATCATTATGCCGAACCTTGTGCCGCCCGTCGTGCGCGGCGATCAGGCCGCCGCCTATCGCGACCGCATATTGGCCGCGCTACCCGAAGGTATGACGTTCGACCCGTTGATGACCCTATACCTGACCGAAGATACCGACCCCGATGATATGGCAGCAGCCCATGCCAGCGGTTTGGTCAAAGCGGTCAAACTGTACCCGGCCGGCGCGACGACCAACTCTGCCTCGGGCGTGCAGGATTTCGACAAAGTGCGTCCGGTGCTGGAAAAGATGGCCGAGATTGGCCTGCCCATGTGTGTGCATGGTGAGGTCACCGACGCCGAGATCGACATCTTCGACCGCGAAGCTGTGTTCATCGACCGTGTTCTGGATCCGATCCGCAAGGCCACACCCGGCCTGCGCGTGGTTATGGAGCATATAACGACCGCGAACGGTGTCGATTATGTCAAATCCAATGATAAGGATCTGGGTGCAACGATCACGGCACACCACCTGATTATCAACCGCAACCATATCCTCGTTGGTGGAATCAAGCCGCATTACTATTGCCTGCCTGTCGCCAAGCGCGAAGAACATCGACTGGCTCTGCTGGCGGCTGCAACTTCGGGCGATGCGCGGTATTTCCTGGGTACTGACAGCGCACCCCACACCGACGCCAACAAGGAAATGGCCTGCGGGTGTGCGGGATGTTTCACGGCGACCAACACAATGTCACTTGTGGCCGAGATGTTTGACCGCGAGGGCGCTTTGGACAAGCTGGAAGGCTTTGTTTCGCTGAACGGCCCGGCCTTCTATCGCCTTCCGGTGAACGAGGAGACGATCACCCTGACCAAAGGCGAACCGGTAGAATACCCGGAAAAGATCGACTGCGACGAAGGTCCGGTCACAGTGTTTGAACCGGGTTTCCCGCTACACTGGCGCGTGACTTAACCCGCTAGCAACGCAGACAAATCGCGGGCGCGGCCTCCGGTGCGCAGCATCGACCAGATCGCGTCCGCGTCATCTGTTCCGATCAGCTTGTTGGCCTTGCCGCGCACGCGATCCTCACGGTCCGACAGCGTCATCGGGGCCAACAGGTCATGAGTGGCCTCGCGCCTTGCCCCATCCCGACGCAACAAGGTCAGCTGCGCCTGCGTTTCTGACAAACTGCCATCCGCTTCGACAGAGACGCGGTCCCGCAAGGATACTAGCCGCGGGTCTGCGCATATCTTGTCCGAATAGCTGCCCGGCAGGGCCGTATCATAGCCAAGCGCCTGCATCGCAATCACCGTCCGATATGAGAACTTGGCACCGAGGCCAGTTGTCGGGGAAGTCTGGTTGCAGACGCTCATCCACCTTGGATGCGTCTTGATCTTGATCTCGGCGACTTCCGGTTCGGCAATATCAAGGTCGCGTGCAGCCTCAAGCGCGGCGTGCAATCCGTGGCAACAGGCATGAAACTTGTGACTGACGCTTTCAAAAAGCCATTCCGCACCCAGGCCATCCAATGAGGCTGCAATGTCAGACTGTCCTTTATGTGTCGCGCCAAATCCATAGGACCCTTCCAGCGCGTCTGAATTGGGATCGAATCCCGATGCTACCAACAAAGCTGCCTCAACCCCGGCAGAGGCCGCAAGACCCGCGTTATAAGGTTTTCCCATCGTTCCGAATTGCGCCTTTAGACCGGCAGCCCGAGTCGCTGTCAGGCCCAGAACTTTTCGCATCTGTTCGACGTCGAACCCCAGTATGCGCCCTGCAGCGACAGCTGCACCAAACGCGCCAGACGTTGCTGTCTGGTGAAAGCCCGCCTGATAGTGATCACGCCCCAGCCAGAGACCGATCCGAATGGACGTCTCCATCCCAACCAGTGCGGCCTCAAGGAAATCGACCAGAATACGGTCGTCCCATTCGCTTATGGCCAGCGCCGCCGGAAGGACGGCAACCGATGGATGCCCGATATGGGCGAAATGCGTGTCGTCATAATCCAGGGCATGCGACACGGTACCATTTACCAATGCAGCACCACGCAGGGGTGCCCCACCTCCACCAAAAAGGCGCGCTTGTTCCGCACCCCCTTCGCCAAGCACGAGGTCGCGCACTGTCCGGGAAACAGGCTCATCAACTCCGGCACGCCCGACAGCAATCCAGTCCAAAACAGAAAGAGACGTAACGACCCGCGTCTGCAAAGTCGTCGTGATAGGCCCCGCCGCGAAGGCTGCCAGTGATGTGGTAAAATCGGTCATGGGCGCAGTCTAGCGACCGCCAACCCGGGGTAAAGACCTAGCTGTACAAGTCCTTTGCGCGGGTCTCAAAGGCCTGAACGATCCGATGCATAGCCTCGTTGAAGACCACGCCGATGATCCCTTGCAGGATGGCGTTCTTGAATTCGAAATCCACGTGGAAAGTGATGTTGCATCCGCCATCATCGGCGTCAGCGAATTGCCAGTTGGATTTCATGTATTTGAATGGGCCGTCCAGATATTCAGTGTCGATTCTTTTCTGATCGGCAAACAATGTTACTCGGCTGCCAAACCGCTCGCGGAACACTTTGAACGAGATCACCAGATCCGCTTCCATGACCTGCGCCTCACCCGCCGCATAGGTTCGACGAATGCGGGCGGCTGCGCACCACGGCAGAAACTCGGGGTACTTTGCCACGTCCGCGACCAACTCGTACATCTGCTGCGCAGTGTAAGGTAGGTGACGTGTTTCCGAATGAGTAGGCATGGCGTCCGGTTTTTCAGGTGACAATGGCGCGTCATGTCGTATGTTGCGCGCCAAAGATCAAGGGGGCAGCGATGAGCGACCGCGCATATGTGATAGATACGATGATCTCGGCCAAGGCAATTGCAGCCCGAATCGAGGAATTATGCCGCGAAATCACGGCAGAATTCGGAGATACCGACAAGCTGATCGTGGTCGGCCTGCTGCGCGGCAGTTTCGTCTTCATCGCGGACCTGGTGCGCGAACTGGACCTGCCGATTGAGGTCGATTTCCTCGAAGTATCCTCGTATGGAGACGCGATGGAAAGCAGCCGGGAAGTACGTATTCTCAAAGACTTACGCGGTGCGATTGAAGGGCGCGATGTTTTAGCCGTCGAAGATATCGTCGACACCGGCCACACGCTGAACCACGTCACAAAACTGTTGCGCAGTCGTAAGCCAAGCCGACTTAAGTCCATTGCCTTGCTGGACAAACCCAGCCGGCGTGAGGTCGATTTCCGTTCCGATTGGATCGGCTTTGAAATTCCGGACGAATTTGTTGTGGGTTACGGGATCGACTACGCGCAGCGCAATCGCAACTTGCCATTCATCGGCAAAGTTCGATTTGTCGAAGACTGAACCGGGCAACATCTGATCAGGCTTGGGCGTCGCCTAAAACCTGCCGGATAGCCGACAGGAAAACCCCGGTTCCAACAGGTATCAACGCGTCCGGGAAATCATAGTCGGGGTTATGCAATTGCGGGTGACCCTGCCCCGCGCCCAGCCAGAACATCGCCGCCTTCGCGCCTTTGCCGAATTGCCCGAAATCTTCTGAGAACTTTTGCGGCGTCTTTGTTGAATGGCACTGTATTCCACGCTCGGCGCAGGCCGTTGCGATGATGCTCACCGCGTCACTGTGATTGATGCAGGCCTCGAAGACATCGTCATAGGTGATCTCAACCCCCAGACTGTCGGCGGATGCGGCGCGGCGCGCCAGCGCTTCGGCCTCAGTCATCAGCGTTTGCATCCGGGTGTCTGAAACGGTGCGCAAGGTCACCCAGATCTCGGCCTTTCCCGGAGCGACGCCGAAAGTCGGCTCTCCCAAACGGACATGCGTCACAGTTGTCAGCGCAAAATCGGAATCCAACGCGCCGCCCGCGCCCAAACCTGCCAGTTGCAACATCAATTCAGACATTGCCCGAGCAGGTGAAACCCCATCCTGAGGCGCAGCCGCATGGGACGTCTTGCCGGTCAGGATGATTTTCATCCCGCGCGAGGCGCAATTGGCCGAACCCTGACACAACTCAACTGCACCAAGTTCCAATCCCGGCAGGTTGTGCAGAGAGAACACATAGTCCGGCGCGATTTGCCCGAATTGGGGGTCCGCGCGAAAGGCGATGGCGCCCTGCCCGGTTTCTTCAGCCGGTTGAAAGATCAAAACCACCCGACCCTTTTGGGGTCGTTGACGCGCCAGGTCCTCCGCAACGCCAAGCACCATCGCCATGTGCCCATCATGGCCACACAGATGCCCTTTGCCCGGAACCTTCGACACATATTGGTGCGTGCCAAGTTCTTGAATCGGCAGCCCGTCCAACTCGCACCGGATGCCAACGGTTGGCCCAACCTGCCCACTGTCAAAAACCGCAGCAACGCCGTGCCCCCCCAATCCGGTAAGCACATGGTCCGCACCGAAGCCCTTCAAAAGCTCTGTCATGCGAGCAGCAGTATCGCGCTCCTGCCCGGAAAGTTCGGGATATTGATGCAGGTCGTGGCGCAGGCGTGTCAGCCGCGCGTGCGCTTCGGGTGTCACCCCTGTTCCAGCTTTTTCTGGCGAGCCTCACGCAACCGGGCAAAGTCATCCCCCGCGTGATAGGACGACCGGGTCAGAGGTGTCGCGGACACCATCAGGAACCCTTTGCCATAAGCCGCCTTTTCGTAGGATGCGAATTCTTCCGGCGTCACGAACCGATCCACACCATGGTGTTTGGGCGTGGGCTGCAGATACTGGCCGATGGTCAGAAAGTCGATATCGGCGGCGCGCATGTCATCCATGACCTGCCGGACTTCTTGCTCATTCTCACCCAAGCCGACCATGATTCCTGATTTAGTAAAGATTGACGCGTCCAGCTCTTTGACGCGCTGCAACAGCCGCAAAGAGTGGAAATAACGCGCACCGGGACGCACTTCGAGGTACAGGCCGGGTACGGTTTCCAGATTGTGGTTGAACACGTCCGGCTTGGCCTCGACGACAGTCTCAAGAACGGAAGAGTCACATTTCAGGAAATCGGGTGTCAGGATTTCAATGGTCGTCTTCGGAGACCGGTGCCGCACCGCACGTATCGTCTGCGCGAAATGATCGGCCCCGCCATCCTTCAGATCGTCGCGGTCTACGGATGTGATCACGACGTGGTTCAGCCCCAGCTTTTCGACCGCATGCGCAACGCGTCCTGGTTCAAACGCATCCAACGAGTCCGGACGACCCGTTGCAATGTTACAGAAGGTACAGCCGCGCGTGCAGATCTCGCCCATGATCATCATGGTGGCGTGGCCCTGGCTCCAGCATTCGCCGACATTCGGGCATCCGGCCTCTTCACAGACAGTGACCAGGTTATTCTCGCGCATGATCTTGTGCGTCTCGGCATAACCCTTACCGCCGGGTGCCTTGACGCGTATCCACTTGGGCTTTTTTGGCTGCGCATTGTCTGGACGATGCGCTTTTTCGGGATGACGTTGTTCTGGGATCTTCAGATCACGCACGGCTGGCTTTCCTGACTTTGGGTCAATTTGCTTTGCCCTAACATAATACGCCCGCGCAGACTATGCCACCCGGGTATACCCGCCATGCACGATAGGTTTGCACTCGCAGAATACGGCCCCGCACTTCAAACACTCAAGGCAGATTTAATTTCGTTTACCGCCACTTAAAGTTATATCGCAATTGCAGCATTTCTAACGTTGAAGGCGGTTTAGAACTGTTTTAAGTCTCCATTAATTCTAATGTGAATCACAGGAGCCCGTAGATGAAAACCGGCGCAAAACTGCCTTCCGTTACCTTCCACACCCGCGCCCGCGACGAAGCGATCGAAGGATCCAACCCGTTCCGTTGGGAAGACAAAACAACCGCGGATTACTTCGCAGGCAAGCGCGTCATCCTGTTTTCCCTGCCCGGTGCGTTCACACCCACATGCTCGACCTACCAACTGCCCGGTTTCGAAAACGGGTATGCCGATTTCACTGCCAAGGGCATCGATGAAATCTACTGCATGTCCGTGAATGACAGCTTTGTCATGAACAAATGGGCACAGGATCAGGGCCTGAAAAACGTCAAAGTCATCCCTGACGGTTCGGGCGAATTTACCCGCAAAATGGGCATGCTGGTCGACAAGGAAAACCTGGGCTTTGGCATGCGTTCGTGGCGCTACGCTGCCATCGTAACCGATGGTGTAGTCGAAGCTTGGTTCGAAGAGCCCGGCCTGATGGATAACTGCCCCGAAGACCCCTATGGCGTTTCGTCCCCGGAAACCCTGATGAAGCACCTGGAAGAAGCCAAAGAACCGGCACTGGCATAAGAATTGTCAGGCTGACGTATCAAAGGCTCGCCTTTGGCGGGCCTTTTTTAATGACGGGTCGCGGTTACGATATCTTCGCCAACACGCTGGATGACTTCCGCCAGACTGTCGAACCAGTCTTCATGTCCTGTCGAAAGGCGCCGGACCAAACCCACCGTCCGCGCAGGCTGCGGTGCCCCGAACCGCATGAGCTTGAGCCCCGGAACAGCTTCGGTTTCCGAGCGCGCCGCGAGTTCAGGCATGAGTGTCAGGCCAAACCCTTCGGCAACCAGTCGCGACAGAGTCGCCAGTGAGGACGCCCCCATATTGATCAAACCGCTGCTTCTGTCCTGACCACAGACCTCAAGCGCCTGATCCGTCAGGCAATGTCCGTCATCCAGCAACATCAACTGCGCGGTCTGCAGATCCACCGGGCGCAAGGCATCCGGGTCTGAGTGTACTGTCCCAAGCCGCCCCGCGCTTCCGGCAAGCAGAAAGCGATCCTCGAAAAGCGGCAATTCGAACAATTCGCTGCCACCGGCCGGCAAGGCCATCACACCAGCATCGATTTCCCCGGCCCGCAGCATAGCCAGCAAGCGCTCGGTCCGTGCCTCGCGGATCTGCACCCGCAAGGAGACGTCGGCTGTGCGCAGCCCGGCAAGCACACCAGGCAAAAGATAAGGCGCAATCGTCGGGATGATTCCAATCGCCAAAGACCGATGCCCAACGGAATGATCCTTTGCGAACTGGTCCAGCCTGTCTGCCGCGCCTAGCACCTGACGGGCGTAGTCCAGCACGTCGCGCCCCAACGGCGTCAGCAGTATGTCGCGGGCCTGACGTTCGAACAGCGGCCCGCCCAAGGTCTCTTCTAACGCTTTGATTTGAACCGACAGCGCGGGTTGTGAGACATGGCAGACCTGCGCCGCACGACCAAAATTGCGCTGATCCGCCACCGCATTGAAATACTGAAGCTGTCTGAGGGTAAAATTCATAGGCAATTCCTATCACTACCCCCTGAAACCTCAACTGTGAATTATGGAACTTCCACCCAATCAGGCGAGTTTTCTCTGCCTAATCTTCGTAATGGCGCTTGAGGCGTTGCAGGGCGATGCGTAGAACGATTTTTCCCGACCGCGCCGACCAACCCATACGTTTTTCGGCCAGCTCCAACCCCTCAAGATAGCAACAGCAGCGCAGCACCACGTCGCTCAGCCCCGGCCCGAGGTCAGATAGGGCGCGCTCGACCCGGTCACGCGCGTCCGAGGAACCTTGCCCCGCAAATGTGTCAGTACGGAAACTTCCCCGTCCCGCTGCGGTCAGAAAATGATCCCAATTTTGAGCGACCTGAGGACCAATCTGCGCCAGCTCAAAGTCTTCACGTAGACGCTCGCCGGCGCCGACGAGGGTTTCGTCTAGGAAGGGTTAACCGTCCCGGTCCCGCCTGCGCGCCAGAGCGATCAGAGGGCTTTCGGCCGCACTGTATCGCATACGTTTGGCGCGGCGTGGTGATCCATCCCGGCTTTGCCCCATCTGCGTTTGAAATGGCGTTTGCGCTTCGGACATTCCGAACTCGTTTCTGGCGCGCGCCTTGTTTTCGGCGTCGGCAACCAACTGGCTTAACGCCGAGCGCCCGGATGTCGAGATGAGATAGCGAGAGATACGTCCGGGATTGTCGCATGAAATCCAGTCCTTCAGCGCCAACGCCTGCGCAATCTTGCATTCCACGACTGCGGTTCTGGTGGCGCCGCTGTCACCCGTGTCGCAAACGACCACCGCCTTGCCCATCTCTTCCGCCACGGCAAGGACCGCACCGGACTCACAAAGGCGTCGCAGTATTCGAAGGGCTTCGCGGTTGAACTCCTTATCCTTGGCCGTGTCCTCTGACTGTGCGCCCAATGGTTCGTTTGCGGACCCAGCCTGACCTTCGGTTTCCGAAAAATGGACCTCTGCCAGGGACTGCAAGGCAGCATCCACCAAAGGATCGTCGCGGCGCATTTCAATACGGCGGATCTGTCTGAGTATGGTTGACGCATGGCACCCCACAGAACGCGCGATATCGCGGATCGATTGACCGGTTTCGGTATGCGCCAGGTATCTCTGCGCCCCTTCAGGCACCCAAGCCGGAATGGTGAAAGCCATGTTTTCTTGCATAGTCACTTGCCCTCGTCGACAAAACAATCGGTTCTCAATCGCCCCCGGTGAATGTGTTAACCAATCCTAACTAGAGCCGCTTTCGTTACTCGTTCGTTAACCGGGAGAGACAACTACCAGATTTGATTCAAAATCATAAACACTCATGAAGTCAGAGTTCGGAGAGAACCCACACAAGGCAACACTCACTTAGGTTGTGTGCCAAATGGCTATCTTCTGTTCAACCAAGGGATCACCGAATTGCAGGACCTGATGACCATGATTACAACGCTCCGCCGCCCACGCCTGTTGGCACGGGCCGCTAAAATTGGGGCGCAGGAGTATGATCGGGACCGGCATCTTCAGCGTGTTCTGGGATACGGATCACTGCCCGGCACTGGGTCTGCGCTGGTTCGTCTGCTGGAATTGGAACGAGAGGTTAACGCCCAAAGGCTGGCCGAAGACGCCGCCTATTCGCTGGTCCGCCATCTGGACCTGCTGATCGCACTGTTGGGCGAGGCGCAACTGTTCAAAGCCAGTCGCGCCGCGCAATATCAATGATCAGGTGAAGGCATCCGGCATGGATGCTTTCTTTTCCGCCACGTATGCGTTCAATGCTTCGTTGACGGCGGGGTCGAGTTGCGGTTGCTGGTAATTGGCCAGCAGATACTCGACCCGCGACGTGGCCAATTGGCGCGTGTCGCGCCCGCCTTCGTCTTCCCAGGTCTCAAAGGGTTTGTAATCCAGGACCTCGGACTTCCAGAACGCTTCTTTGAAATTCTCCTGCGTATGGGCGCAGCCCAGGTAGTGACCGCCAGGGCCAACCTCGCGGATCGCATCCATCGCCTGCGCGTTTTCATCATAGGCCACGCCCTTGGCCAGACCGTGCAAAACGCCCAACTGGTCGGCATCCATGACGAACTTTTCGAAGTCTGCAACAAGACCGCCTTCAAGCCAGCCGCAGGAATGCAGCATAAAGTTCACGCCAGCCATCAGCCCCATGTTCAGCGAGTTTGCGGTCTCATAAGCCGCCTGTGCATCAGGCAGTTTCGAGCCGCAGAACGACCCGGCCGAGCGGAACGGCAGGTTCAGACGTCGCGCCAGCTGGCCCGCACCGTAGGTAACCATCGAAGCCTCGGGCGTACCAAATGTCGGCGCGCCAGAGTTCATATCGATCGATGACACAAAGGCACCGAAAATCGCAGGCGCACCCGGACGGATGATCTGGCTATAAGCGACACCAGCCAGAACTTCGGCCAGAACCTGCGTTAGTGTCCCTGCAATCGAAACCGGCGCCATCGCACCACCCACGATAAAGGGCGAGATGATGCAGGCCTGATTGTTCTTCGCATAAACTTCCAGCGCGCCCATCATCACGTCGTCTAAGGTCATCGGCGAGTTGATGTTGGTCAGCGAGGTCATCACCGTGTTTTCCTGAACGAACTCTTTGCCGAACAGAATCTCACACATCTCAACCGAATCCTGCGCACGGCTGGGATCGGTGACCGAGCCCATGAACGGCTTGTCCGACAAGGTCATGTGCGCCATCAGCATGTCAAGGTGACGCTTGTTCACCGGAATATCTGTCGGCTCGCACACGGTCCCGCCCGAATGGTGCAACCACTTGGACATATACGCCAGTTTCACGAACTTGTTGAAATCTTCCATGTTTGCATAGCGACGGCCACCTTGCGCGTCCCGCACAAAGGGCGGGCCGTACACCGGGGCCAGAACCAGATTGCGGCCACCGATGACAACCGATTTCTCGGGGTTTCGGGCATGCTGCGTGAATTCGCTGGGCGCGGTTTTGATCAGCTGACGCGCCAAACCGCGCGGAATGCGGACGCGTTCACCATCGACATCGGCGCCAACATCTTTCCAGCGCTGCAACGCGGCTGGGTTGTCGACAAAGTTCACGCCGACTTCGGCCAGAATGGTTTCCGCATTGGTTTCGATGATTTCCAACGCTTCTTCGTTGAGAACCTCGAAGTTCGGAATATTCCGTTCGATGTATTTCGCCGTTTCGATGCGAACCGCGGTACGTTCGGCCCGGCGGGCGGCGCCACCGCCACCTCTTGCCCGACGCCGGGTGTTTGCCTCTGCCATGAGAAGATCCCGTCTATTGATTGATTTGATCAGTTTGTTACAGCAAGCATTTGGGGCAAAGCATCTAATTTACGGCGCTATAGGGGGAAAAGCGACATCCGCAGGAACCAAAACCGTCAGGCACTTGCTCTGATCAGGAAAGTTCCTTCTCCATCAGGATCGTCTTTCCGCTTACCTCTTTCTCGTGCCACCCCATGTATAGGTACATGGAGACTGTCGCTTGCATCAATTTATGCGTTCGCAACCTGAGCTTAGCGGTGCCCGTTCCCTTGGCTTCTTGTTCAGCTATTTCGATCAACTGCCTCGCCAACCCTGCCCCTTGTGCCTTAGGCGAGACGGCGAGGTTAAAGATCATCATCGCAGAATCAACCCGGTCAAAAACAATAAACCCGATGATGTCTTCATCCTTCGTGGCAACCCAGGCCTGATGCGCGGCGATGTCGTCGCCAACGCCGTCCGTGACATCGGGCAGATCAGGAATATCGCGCAATGCCTCCGCATAGGCCGCCGCAATGCAGGTTGTGACGGCTTCGGTATCAGCAGCTCTTGCGCGGCGTAGTATGATCTCGGGCATCTCGCGCTCTTTCTGTACTATCCTGAGGCACAATTGCACAAATGACGTCATAGCGCTTGCACATGCAAGGCTTGCGACCTAATAGCCAACCATGACCCAAGACACCCATGACCGCCTTCTGATCATCGACTTCGGCAGCCAGGTTACGCAGCTTATTGCGCGCCGCCTGCGCGAGCTGAATGTCTATTGCGAAATCCACCCCTATCAAAAAGTCACGATGGACTTTGTGCGGGAAATGGCCCCGAAGGCCGTGATATTCTCGGGCGGTCCTGACAGCGTTACACGTGAGGGTTCGCCCCGTGTACCGCAAGAGATCTTTGATTACGGCGTTCCAATCCTTGGTATCTGCTACGGCCAACAGGTGATGATGCACCAGCTGGGCGGCAAAGTTGAAAGCGGACACGGCACGGCCGAGTTCGGCCGCGCGTTTGTGACCCCCAACCAAAAGCTGGATATTCTGGACGGCTGGTTCACTGATGGCGATGAACAAGTCTGGATGAGCCACGGCGATCACGTCAGCGAAATCGCGCCCGGCTTCACCGTTTACGGCACCTCCCCCAACGCACCTTTCGCGATCACCGCGGACAGCGACCGTCACTTTTATGCGGTTCAGTTCCACCCCGAAGTGCACCACACCCCCATGGGTGCAAAACTGTATGAAAATTTCGTCAAACTTGCCGGGTTCAAGGGCGATTGGACCATGGGTGCCTATCGCGAACAAATGATCGAAAAGATCCGCGAGCAGGTCGGCGACAAAAAGGTCATCTGCGGTCTGTCCGGTGGTGTCGACAGCTCGGTCGCGGCGATCCTGATCCACGAGGCAATCGGCGATCAGCTGACCTGTGTATTCGTGGACCATGGCTTGCTGCGCAAGAACGAGGCCGAAGAAGTCGTCGGCATGTTCCGCGATAATTACAACATCCAGCTGATCCACGCGAACGAAAGCGATCTGTTCCTTGGTGAACTCGAAGGTCAAAGCGACCCCGAAACCAAACGCAAGATCATTGGCAAGCTGTTCATCGACGTGTTCCAGAAACACGCTGACACCATCGATGGTGCAGAGTTTCTGGCGCAAGGCACGCTGTATCCAGACGTTATTGAATCGGTGTCATTCTCGGGCGGCCCCTCGGTCACGATCAAATCGCACCACAACGTTGGTGGCCTGCCCGAAAAGATGGGCCTGAAACTGGTCGAGCCGCTGCGCGAGCTGTTCAAGGACGAAGTCCGCGCGCTGGGTCGCGAGTTGGGCCTGCCCCAGAGCTTCATCGGTCGCCATCCCTTCCCCGGTCCCGGTCTGGCGATTCGCTGCCCCGGTGAGATCACCCGTGAAAAGCTGGACATCCTGCGCGAAGCGGATGCGGTCTATATCGACCAGATTCGCAAGCACGGCCTTTACGATGACATCTGGCAAGCATTTGTGGCCATCCTGCCCGTGCGCACGGTGGGCGTCATGGGCGACGGTCGCACCTACGACTACGCTTGTGCCCTGCGCGCGGTGACATCGGTGGATGGCATGACCGCAGACTACTACCCGTTCAGCCATGAGTTTTTGGGCGAAACGGCCACACGGATCATCAACGAGGTCAAAGGCATCAACAGATGCACCTATGACATCACATCAAAACCACCCGGAACCATCGAGTGGGAATAATGCGAAAGCCGGGCTCTGTCCCGGCTTTTTTGTTTTTCACGCCGTGAAAAAATCGATAGCAATCAATTTGGTATAACCAAAATCTACAGGCCCCCGGATGGAAACGGCCAGACCACAGATCGGCAAGGCAGCGCTCTGGATGACCGGGGCGATTGCCTCATTCTCGTCCATGGCAATCGCGGGCCGCGAACTGAGCGTGACCCACGACACGTTCGAGATCATGTTCTACCGCAGCCTCGTCGGCATCTGCGTGGTCGCCCTGATCCTGACTCTGACTCGAAAGTGGCACCAGGTTTCGACCGAACGGATCGGCTTGCACGGCATCCGGAACGTATTGCATTTCACCGGGCAAAACCTCTGGTTTTATGCGGTCAGCGTCATTCCGTTGGCACAGGTGTTTGCGCTGGAGTTTACGCAGCCCATATGGGTCATACTGCTGTCTCCACTTCTATTGAAAGAGCGCCTGACGACCGTGCGCATGTTATCGGCGCTGATCGGATTTGCCGGAATTCTACTGGTCGCCCGGCCGGGCACCGTGCCTCTCAGTGCAGGTGTGATGACCGCTGCTATGTCCGCTGTTTTCTTTGCCTTAACAACGATATCGACAAAGTCCCTCACTCGTTTTGCCAGCATCGGGTGCATCATGTTCTGGCTGACAGTAATGCAAGCCGTGCTGGGGCTGATCGCATCGGGTATCGACGGACAAATCACCCTGCCCTCGGCAAGCACAGCTCCGTTTTTGTTGCTGGTGGGACTGGCCGGGCTGCTGGCGCATTACTGCATCACAAATGCGCTGGCGATTGCCCCGGCAACCGTTGTGGTGCCGTTTGACTTTGCACGCCTGCCCACAATCGCGGTCATAGGTATGGTTCTGTATCACGAATCGCTGGATCACTGGACCCTATTAGGCGCTGCGGTAATTTTCGTAGGTATTTTCCTGAACGTTCACGCCGAGAATCGTAACAGTTTGGCAACACCTCTACGCGACACTCAACACAAGTAACGCACGGTCACCAGTTGACGATAAGGTAAAGCTCAAGAAAACATCGAGCACCACAATGCAGGTCAGTCCGCACCACATATCAACAGGCGCTGACCTTCAGGAGACCTAGAGGGAGGAACTAATGAAAAAAGCGCTTCTACAGGCGTGTGCGGTATGCGTTGGCGCAACCGGTGCTTACGCAGGCGGTCTTGATCGCAGCGGCCAGGGCGTCAACATTCTGTTTGAGGAAGGTTCTGTTGTTCAGTTCCGTTTGGGTTACGCAAACCCCGACGTGAGCGGTGAGCAGAACGGTGTTGATTCCGGAAACATCGCCAAAAGCTTCTGGACACCACACCTAGCGTACAAGCATTCGTTTACCGATCAGTTGGACTTTGCTCTCATCTATGACGAACCGTACGGTGCCGATGTCGAGTACCCGTCGAACTATCCTTTGTCGCAGAACCCCTTGGCCGCTTTTGGTGGTCGCACCGACGTTTTGCGCGCTAAAGCGGATGTTGATGCGATTACTGCCCTGGTGCGTTACAAGTTCGATGGCGGCTTCAGCGCAATCGGCGGTATTCGCGCACAGCGAGCCAAGGCAACGGTTGCTGTCCCGGTTGTTGCTGGCTACGAATTTGAATCCGGCTCTGAGGTTGACTTCGGTTACGTCGTAGGCGTCGCATGGGAACGTCCCGACATCGCCGCACGTGTAGCATTGACCTACAACTCGAAAATCACACACGATTTCGACTCGACGGAGTCCATCAACCGGAGACCACCGCCCGTCCCCGCACCGCTTGTGACCGCACAGACCGAAACCGAAGTTGTGACGCCTCAATCGGTAAATCTGGACTTCCAGACTGGTGTGGCACCAAAAACACTGCTGTTCGGCTCGATCCGCTGGGTTGACTGGCCGCAGACAGTTCTGGCACCGCCGGTTTATACTGCCGCTGCACAACAGAACCTGGTTGATTACGCGGACGACACCTTCACCTACACACTGGGTCTTGGCTACAAGTTCACCGAAGAGTTTTCTGGCGCGATCTCTGCGGGCTATGAAACGTCCTCGGGTTCCACTGTTTCGAACCTCGGCCCCACCGACGGTTTCTGGAGCCTTGGCGTAGGTGGTACATACACTTTCGAGCAGGCGCAGATTTCTGGCGGCATCCGCTATACCGATATCGGCGATGCGACCACCACCACAGGTGGCGAATTCTCGGGCAACTCGGCTTGGAGCGTCGGTCTGCAGCTCACTTACACGCTGAACTGATCCCGCCTACCGAACCAACTACAAAAAACCCCGCCACATTCGGCGGGGTTTTTTTTGCGCAAGTTTCGGGTCGAACGTCGCCGTGGAGAATGCAAGAACGGGCTATGGAACCTCAAAAACACCTTTCTCCAAGTGCTTGGGCCGAACTTTTACTTCTGGGCGTGATCTGGGGCGCATCCTTTATCGCGATCCGCGTCGCATTAGACACGATCCCGGTCATGACCTCGGTTCTGCACCGCGTTTTCTGGGCGATGCTGGCGCTGTGGATCGTTGTCTGGGTCAAAAAGCTGAGCGTTCCCACCAGTCCGCGTATCTGGGGCGCATTCCTGATGATGGGGTTGTTGAACAATGCCATCCCCTTTTCGCTTATGGCTTGGGGGCAGCTTTATATTGAAACTGGCCTGACCTCGATCCTGAATGCCGCAACCGCTGTTTTCGGCGTTCTGATCGCCGCAATGTTCTTCAAGGACGAGCGATTGACCCTAGCGCGCGGAGTGGGTGTCGGTCTGGGATTTCTGGGTGTTGCAATTGCAATCGGCCTCAAAAATTTCGCAACTTTCAACCTTCAAAGCGTTGCCCAACTGGCAATCATCGCCGGAACAGTTTCTTACGCGTTGGCCGGCGCGTGGGCCAGAATCAAGTTGTCAGGTTTGTCTCCCATAGTTGCCGCAGCTGGTATGCTGACCGGTTCAACCATTCTGATTTTGCCTGTTTCCCTCGTGGTCGACGGGCTTCCCGTTTTGAACTTGCCAGCGATCACGTGGGCGGCCATTGCCTACTACGCTCTGATTGCAACAGCCGGAGCGTACTTGCTGTACTACCGCGTTCTTGCCATGGCCGGGGCCGGAAACCTGATGTTAGTAACGCTTGTCATACCGCCAGTCGCCATCGTTTTAGGCACACTGGTGCGCGACGAAACCTTACCGCCGCAGGCCTTTTTGGGCTTTGCCGTGTTGGCGATCGGGTTGTTGATTCTGAACTGGTCCCGCTCACGTGATTGACGCCGCCCCCTGCCCGTTTTAGCTAGGTCAGAAAAAGGGACAGCGGACAATGATCTACAGCTCGGCAAAGGACTGGCGCGAAGCGGCTCGGAAAAAAGTGCTGTTCTTCGGCATGTCGGGGCTGGGCAAGACCTATGTGTCGAACGTGCTGCGCGATTCCGGGGACTGGTTCCACTACTCGATCGACTACCGCATCGGCACCCGGTACATGGGCGAGTACATCATCGACAACGCCAAAGCCGAGGCGATGAAAGTTCCATTTCTGCGGGACCTGTTGCTGTCGGATTCGATCTATATCGGCTCAAATATCTCGTTCGAAAACCTGACACCGGTTGCGACCTATCTGGGCAAACCGGGTAACCCGGAACTGGGTGGCTTGGAACTGACGGAGTATCGTCGCCGGCAGGAACAGTTCCGCCTGGCTGAGATCCACGCCCTGCTGGACACCGAGTATTTCATCGATCGCGCCAAGCGTTTGTATCAATACCCGAATTTCATCTGCGATACCGGTGGATCAATTTGCGAATGGGTCGATCCTGAGGACCCGGCTGATCATGTCTTGTCCGAGCTGTCCCGCCAAACCCTGATGATCTGGATCAAGGGCGATGAGGACCACACTGCAGAACTGATCCGACGTTTCGATAAGGCCCCCAAGCCGATGTCCTATCAGGCAGAGTTTCTGACCCGGGTCTGGGACGAATACCTCACCGAACATGGTTACGCGTCCGAGAATGTCGACCCGGACGCCTTTATCCGCTGGACTTATGCGCGCGCATTGGCCCACCGCCAACCGCGCTATCAGGCCATGGCAGACAATTGGGGTGTCACAGTCACCGCTGATGACATGCACAAGGTCCGCGATGCGAGTGATTTCGATGAGTTGATCGAACGCACGCTTGAGACCCGGACAAACTGGGCTTAATTACCGCCTCTACACAGTAACTCCAAAGGCTTGCACCTGATGCCGATCAAGATCCCTTCCGACCTGCCCGCTTACGACGTTCTCACCAAAGAGGGCGTCATGGTCATGGCAGCGGATCAGGCGATGCGTCAGGACATCCGCCCCTTGCGGATCGGGTTGCTGAATCTGATGCCCAAAAAGATTCAGACCGAAAACCAGTTCGCGCGTCTGATTGGTGCCACGCCTCTGCAGATCGACCTGTCGCTGATCCGCATGACCGAGCATCGCACCAGGAACACCGCCGCGGATCACATGGCCGAGTTCTATCAACCGTTCCAGGAGGTAAAGGATCAGAAATTCGACGGCCTGATCATCACGGGCGCGCCGATCGAGCATCTGGAGTTCGATGACGTCACCTATTGGGACGAGATGACCGAGGTTTTTGAGTGGACGCAGACAAACGTCCATTCCACTTTTGGCGTCTGCTGGGGTGGAATGGCGATGATCAACCATTTCCACGGCATCGACAAACAGGCGCTCGATGCCAAGGCGTTTGGTTGCTATCGGCACCAAAATCTGGCTCCTTCTTCCCCGTTTTTGCGTGGGTTTTCTGATGATTGCGTGATCCCTGTCAGCCGCTGGACCACAATGAACCAATCTGAGATCAACAGCGCGCCCGGCCTGACGACATTATTGGGCAGCGATGAGGTCGGCCCCTGTCTGGTCGAGGACCCCTCGCATCGTGCGATCTATATCTTCAACCATTTCGAATATGACAGTGATACGTTGAAGCAGGAATATGATCGCGATGTCTCGAACGGGACCCCCATCAACGTGCCGATGAACTACTATCCAGACGACGATCCATCACAACCGCCGCAAAACCGATGGCGCAGCCATGCGCATCTGCTGTACGGCAACTGGATCAATGAGATTTACCAGTCCACACCGTTCAACATGGAAGACGTTGGTCATTAAAGTTCTGATATTCCTTGGCCTCGTTCTATCGGGTCTGATCCTGCTGACCGTCTGGCGCGCAGCACAGAACGAAGCTGCGGCTGAGGCTCGTTTCCCTCCTGAGGGTGAAATGGTGATGGTCGACGGTATCGCCGTCCATGCAGTGGTCAGGGGCAACGGCCCCGATGTGGTTCTGATCCACGGGTCCAGCGGTAACACCCGTGACATGACTTTTGCTCTTGCACCGATCCTGGCCGAGAACTTCCGTGTGATTGTGTTCGACCGACCCGGATTGGGCTATAGCGACAGCTTCAATCCAAACGGAGAAACCATTGAGGAACAAGCGTTAATCCTGCAAAAGGCCGCTGCCAAATTGGGCGCGGAAAAGCCCATTGTAGCGGGGCAAAGCTATGGCGGGTCCGTATCGCTGGCTTGGGCGGTCACCCGGCCCGACAACATTTCTGCCCTTGTTTTGATCGCACCGGCTGCGATCCCGTGGGAGACGCCGCTGGACGGTTTCAACAAACTGGCGTCGACTGAAGCGGGCAATACGCTGGCCCTGCCCCTGATCACCGCGTTCGTTCCCGAATGGTATGTGGAACAGGCGTTGGACAAGGTCTTTGCCCCGCAGACAGCACCCGAAGGATATTCACAACATTTCGGCCCCGGCCTGACAATGCGGCGCGCCTCGATGCATGCCAATGCCAAGCAGCGGGCCAATCTGTTGGAAGAAGTCCTCGCCCTGCAACCCCGCTATGGCGAAATTTCCGTACCGACGGAGGTCGTTCACGGAACGGCTGACACCACTGTCAAATTTGCATGGCATGCAGAACAACTGGTCGACCAAATACCTGACGCGGAACTGATCGAGCTTCCGGGTATCGGTCACATGCCGCAGGTTGTGGTCGCCCCCGAGGTTGCCTCAGCAATCAACCGCGCCGCCGAGCGAGCGGGTTTGCGTTAAACTGCCAGCTAATCCATAGTAGGATATGGATTTTATGGCGAGGTAGCTAATGGCCCGTTCGGACAAAGGTTCCATTGAAAAGTATTTCCGCAAGGACGCCCCGAAAGAGGTGCGTTCAGCCATTGAAAACGCCAAGAAAGACGACATCCTGAACCCGACCTATCCTTACGAAGAACGAATGAAGCGTAAGGATTACGAGAAGGAGATGGATCTGCTGCAGATCGAGCTGGTCAAAATGCAATCTTGGGTCAGGGAAACGGGCAACCGCGTTGCGATCATTTTCGAAGGCCGCGATGCCGCCGGAAAAGGTGGTACGATCAAACGTTTTCGCGAGAACCTAAATCCACGCGGCGCCCGCAACGTGGCGCTCAGCAAACCTTCTGATACCGAACGCAGCCAATGGTATTTCCAGCGCTACGTTCAGCACCTGCCTGCGGCAGGCGAAATCGTGTTCTTTGACCGCAGCTGGTACAATCGCGGTGTGGTCGAAAACGTCTTTGGTTTTTGCGAACCCGAAGAACGCGAACGTTTTTTCAGGCAAGTTCTGCCGCTTGAAACCGGACTGATGAATGACGGGATCAAACTGTTCAAATTCTGGCTTAACGTCGGGCGCGCGGAGCAACTGAACCGCTTTCTGGCACGTGAGACAGATCCGCTAAAGCAATGGAAACTCAGCCCAATCGACATTGCGGGGCTTGGTAAGTGGGACGAGTACACGCAATCGATCTCGGAAACTCTGACCCGCAGTCACTCAGACCTTTGCCCTTGGACCATCATTCGCTCAGACGACAAAAAACGCGCCCGCATCGCGGCAATACGAACTGTTTTGCACGCGTTGGACTATGATGAAAAAGACAAGAAGGCTATTGGCAAGATCGATCCACTGATTTGCGGCGGACCCGAGGTGTTGGACGCGTGATGACATTTTCGCGCTCCAATGCTGCCAAGGGTTGGACGAACCGGCAGGCGTGGATTATGTCTTGGTTCCCCGGAACTTAAACAAAAAGGCTCGTGACACAGGCATGGCGAAACGCGGGTATCACCACGGCAACCTCAAGCAAGCCCTGATCGAGGCCGCTCTTTCGCTGATCGAAGAAAAAGGTCCGACAGGCTTTACCCTTTCCGAGGCCGCAAAGACCGCGGGTGTAACGCCTGCAGCTGTATACAGGCACTTTCAGGGACGCGAGGACCTGATTGCCGAGGCCGCCCGGCAGGGTTTCGAAATGTTTGCCGACCTGATGCAGTACGCCTACGACACGGGCCAACCCTCGGCCCTTGCTGCGTTTGAGGCTACTGGTCGGGCTTATCTGGCTTTTGCCCGCAAGCACCCTGGTCACTACATCGCCATGTTCGAAAGCGGGATATCCGTAAACCGAACGCCTGAATTGGCGCTGGCCGCGAACCGGGCCAAGAGCGTCCTGGAAAAAGCAGCCGCAGACCTTTCGCAACACATCCCGCCAGAGAAACGGCCACCTGCGTCGATGTTCAGTGCCCATATCTGGGCGATGAGCCATGGCGTTGTTGAGCTTTATGCCCGAAACACAGGTGCCAGCTCTCCATTCCCGCCAGAGGATCTGTTGGAAAGTGGCATTGGAATATATTTGCGGGGTTTAGGTCTGGTTCCGCAGGACGATTGAGGTTCGAGCTAGAACCTGGGCCTTGGTGCCGGAACACTAAGGCCCGAGGTGACGTTAATCAGATCCATCTGCCCCATGCCCTTGATATCCACCGGCCCAATATCCGAGACCTGGAACTCGTCAATCAACGCGTATTTCATCTCTTCCGGGGCGACAATATTCATTGGGTTTGCAAAGACTTGCAGGCGTGAAGCAATGTTCACGGCTGGACCAAACACATCGTAGACGTATTTCTGAATACCCACGACCGAGCCGACAGCCGGCCCCATTCCCAGACCGATCCGAGCCTGCCATTTATGCGGATGGCTTTCGTTGCGCCGTTCGAGATATCGCAAGAACCGGACCGCACAATGGGCCACGGCCGTCGCATGATCCGGCGTTGCGTCCGGCATACCGGAAACCGCCAGATAAGCGTCCCCGATAGTCTTGATCCGTTCGCACCCATATTGTTCGACGATCCTGTCGAAGGCCGTGAAAACATCGTTCAACTCGCTGAGTGTCACAGTCGGGTCGGTCTTTGCCGCAAAATCCGTAAAGCCCACAAAATCCAGCATCACGACCGAGACCTGATCGTAGAGCTGCGGCGTAACGACACCAAAGGTCTTGAACTCTTCGTACACAGCGCGGGGCATGAGGTTCAACAGCAACCGTTCGACCCGCTCTTTCTCGCGTTCCAATTCGCGCGTATTACGTTCGACCATGGTCGAATAACTGTCGATCATGCTCTCAAGCTCGCGAATGCGGGTGATGTTCTGAAATTCGACTACCAGCACCTGTTCTGACAGGCCATTGGCCAATGAAACTGCGACCGCGAATATCAGCGTCCGGCGCTTGGGCTTGACCTGCAGCTCGGCCGAATAGCGCAAGCCGGATTGCTTGACGTCTTCAAGCTCTTTTGGATCAAGGTCGGGAAAATAATCCAACAGGGTCTGACCTTCGGCCGGTGCCCCAAACCACTCGGTAAATGGACCGTTGTGAAACACGAAACCCAAATCCGAGGCCCGCACAACAGCGACGCCGACACCGATCGCGCGGAGCAGCTGTTCGTTTATGGCCAGAATACTCATGCGGCGTCGCGTGCCACGATGATGGCTCGTTTTGACTCGATGGCATCAAGGGCAATTTTTATATGCGCGTCTTCCATTCCATGCATCGACAGGGCCTCGCTGAAAAGCGCGGCCATCTCGTCAAAATCGGCGTGAGAGATGTTCAGGTGACGATGAACCGCCTCGATCCTGTCATCGCTAAAGGATGCAGGTCCACCAACCAAGGACGAAACAAACTTGGTCTGATGATCAATCAACCGGGGCATATCAATGTCTTCGAAATGACCGCCGATCTGATCGGACTCCAACGCCATTTCGTAAAAGGTCATCACGATCCGCGAGATCGTTTTGAAGCCACCGTATCTTTCGTAAATTGTCTGCCCCACAACACATAACCCAAACGTTATTCACCACTAACGTCACGAGGTTATATCATATTGACAGTTTTGTTAACGCTTATGAAGCGGATGCACTGCGGGGCGACCATTTAGGTGGCGTGTTGAGACATGAATTCACACGCTCAGATCGTCGGCGCAGGGGATGAACCCGACGTATCCCCCCTGTTCCAGCAATCGCGTCTGGCCTCCCACGCGCCAATACAACTTACGTCGCGCCGCGACCAATTCCCGCCGAAGGCGGAACCAAAGCGGCCCCTTATCCAGCCCGCTGTTGGTTTTCTGGTCTAGGGATCGTTCGCTGACCTTCACCTCTTCGACCGTGTGATTTTGCTGTTTCGACCAGATCATCTGCACCCCAACAGCCGGAAAGCACTGATCCATCCGCCAATCCGACCGTGGGATGGAGACGAAATCATCCAGGTGATCCGAATACTTTTCGGACCAATTCAGCAGTTTCTGGCAGGCCCGCTGAGAAAGCACATAGGCGGCCGCACTCGGGGCCATTTCCAGCATGGGCCGGACGGTGACGCCTGCGATACGGGTCTCTGGCCCAAAAC
Organism: Ruegeria sp. Alg231-54; assembly: GCF_900143525.1. GTDB lineage: Bacteria > Pseudomonadota > Alphaproteobacteria > Rhodobacterales > Rhodobacteraceae > Ruegeria. The sequence continues at coordinate 534,284 of NZ_FREZ01000001.1, forward strand.
GAAGAGATTTGGGGGAATAGTCCAGCTTCACCATGTCAAAGGCATCTGGGTCCGCCATCAGTGCTGAAATCACAGATCCTGCCTGGATGGACATTTCGACGTCATCTTCAAAAATGGCCACCGCTTGCAGGTTTTGATCCACGACCGCCTGCCATACCGCGCGATGGCTTTCAAAACAGGCGATTTCGCTTTGCGTCAAACCCCAGCGACTGCCCGTTCCAGCAACATAGCCACTGGCGTCCACAACTCCGGGTTTCTGGGCATCCGTCGCGCCAAACCGGGTGGCACCCACCAAGCCTGCATGATTGAACTGCGCTTCCATGAAGTCACGGCGCACTGGGACCCGATCTAGATTGATAAAAAAGGCACCCGTCTCTGGTGGCAGTTCGTGACGTCCCACGGTGTTTCCTTTCAAGCGGTTACGCCAGATACACACTGGCAAGGCGGACAATCAAGTCCGCGCTTGAGCAATATGTATCCGGTTTCGCCTATCCTGATTTAGAAGTCCCGATTAAGCTGCGCTGGGAAAACAATAAACAGGATTCTTGCAATGACGTCTCATGGATATTCCGGCGGTCGCCTGAACCTGCCGTTTGTGGGCATATCGACCTTTGGCAAAGCTCCGTACGTCGAGGATTGGGATCAAATCGATGCTGACGTCGCCGTCATGGGTGCGCCTTTTGATTTCGGAACTCAGTGGCGATCCGGCGCTCGGTTTGGACCGCGTGCGGTGCGCGAAGCGTCAACTCTGTTCAGCTTCGGCCATGCCGGCGCATATGACCACGAGGATGATGCCACTTACTTGGATGGCTCGGTCCGGATGGTCGATATCGGCGACGCGGATATCATCCACACCAAAACCGAGGAAAGCCACGCCAACATCCAGTTCGGTGTTGAAAAGATGCTGAACGCAGGCGCCCTGCCCGTCACCATCGGCGGCGATCACTCGGTCAATATTCCCTGCATCAACGCCTTCGAAAACGATTGCGAGAAAAACGGGCCTATCCACATTGTACAGATTGATGCGCATCTGGATTTTGTGGACGAACGGCATGGCGTGACCGTCGGGCACGGCAACCCCATGCGGCGTGCAATTGAAAAATCGTATGTTTCGGGCATGACGCAATTGGGCATCCGGAACGTGTCGTCAACCGCCAAAGAAGGATATGAGGACGCCCGCGCCCGCGGGTCGGACATTTTGTCTGTTCGGCAGGTGCGCAAGCTCGGTACGGATGGCGTGTTGGCGCGCATCCCGGAAGGCGCCCGGTATTATGTCACGATTGATATCGACGCATTCTGCCCGTCCATCGCCTCTGGCACCGGCACGCCCAGCCACGGCGGGTTCCAGTACTATGATGTCTTGGAGATAATTCAGGGGCTTGCGAAACGCGGAGACGTAGTCGGGATCGACCTTGTCGAAGTGGCTCCGAATTATGACCCGACCGAAAGCACGCAGATATTGGCGGCTCAGGTTCTGCTGAACTTCATCGGGTTCATCTTTCACGAACGTGGCAAGAAGGGCTGATCGCCCTTCCTGCCAAATCAATTATGCACTGATCGTGTTGTGTTCAGGGCCATAGGGGAAGCCGGTAATGTTTTCGGCACCGGTTTCCTCGACCACCAGAATGTCGTGTTCCCGGTATCCGCCTGCACCCTTCTGACCTTCTGGAATCCACAGCATCGGCTCAATTGAAACGACCATGCCCGGTTCCAGAACCGTATCGATATCCTCGCGCAGTTCCAGCCCCGCCTCGCGCCCATAGTAATGGCTAAGGATACCGAAAGAGTGCCCGTACCCGAAGGACCGGTACTGCAGCAGGCCTTCGTCAGCGAAGAAGCGGTTGATTTCTTCGCAGATCCCCGAGCAAGTCGCGCCGGGTTTAATCAGGCTCAGACCCAGTTCGTGCGCGGCAACGTTCGCTTTCCAGATGCGCAGACTTTCGGCGTCGGGTTCGCCCAGGAACAGAGTGCGTTCCAGCGCTGTGTAATAACCTGAAATCATCGGGAAAGTGTTCAGGGATAGGATATCGCCCTTTTCCAACGCACGCTTGGTGACCGGGTTATGTGCACCATCCGTGTTCAGGCCTGACTGAAACCAAACCCATGTGTCGCGGTATTCGGCATCCGGATAGGCGCGGGCAATCTCAGCCTCCATCGCGTCACGTCCGGCCATGGCGATCTCGATCTCAGTCGCGCCTTCACGGATCGCGGCGTGGATAGCCGCGCCACCAACATCCGCAGTACGCGCGCCGCCTTTGATCAATTCAATCTCTTCGGCTGATTTCACCATCCGTGCAGCCATCGTATCAGGCGCGATATCGACCAGTTCCGGCCCACCCAACATGTCCAGCGCAGTGTCGCGCATTGCCAGTGTCATGTGGTCACCCTCGATACCGACCCGGCGGGCGGAGCCGATCAGGCTGGCTACAGCGCGCCAGTAATTGTTCCGCTTCCAATCGGTGTAGATCACGTTCTCTTCGACCGACCGGCGCCAGGGCTGCCCGGCGTCGATATTGGCCGAAACCGTGGTACAGGCATCCTGCGTTACAACACAGCCATAGGGGCGACCAAACGAGCAGTACAGGAAGCCCGAGTAGTAAGCGATGTTCTGCATCGACGTCAGCAGAACTGCGGGAATGTCCCGTGCCGCCATGGTCGCGCGCAGGCTGGCAAGGCGGCGGTCGTATTCAGCCCGGCTGAATGGCAACGGCGCTTTGTCACCGTTGTGGCAGGTGAAAAACTCGGGGCGGTTGTTCAGATCTTTCATCTTTGACTCTCCTCAACGCCGGACTGGCATCGCCCGGCCACAAGTCCCGGCGTTCAGGACGAGCGGCCTCGGGATCCGAGAGCCATGCACCCCGCGTTGCGTCACGACGCCATCGTGACCGGGGTACATGGTGAAATCGCTAAATCAGCTTTTGAGTCGCGTCAAGCCGGGGTGAGACCCCGCAGGCGTTCAGACCGCCGCCGCAGCAGTTCGACCGTGGTCAGCAGCGCGATCGAGATCACGACAAGGATGGTCGCAACGGCCAGAATGGTCGGGCTGATCTGTTCACGCAGGCCTGTGAACATCTGCCAAGGCAATGTCTTTTGGCTGGCTGATCCGACAAAGAGAACCACCACAACTTCGTCAAACGAAGTGATGAAGGCAAACAATCCGCCCGAGATTACACCCGGCAAAATCAGCGGCATCTGGATCTTGAAGAACGTCCGCACCGGACCTGCACCCATATTCGCAGCAGCCCGCGTCAGGGATTGGTCAAACCCGACCAGCGTTGCGGTCACCGTGATGATGACGAAGGGAATCCCCAGAACCGCGTGGGCCAGCACGACTTTCACATAGCCGACGAAGTTCTTGTTCATGCCCAGCGTACCTTCCAAAAAGCGGCCGATGTCGCTGTAGAAAAAGAACATACCCGTGGCCGAGATGATCAGCGGAACGATCATTGGCGAGATCAGAATGCCCATAATGGCCCGACGCCCCGGAACATGCGACTGGCTGAGACCTATCGCCGCCAGAGTGCCCAGCGATACCGAAATGATGGTCGCAATTGGTGCGATGATCAGCGAGTTCTTGAAGCTACGCTGCCATTCATTGTTGGTGAAGAAATCGCGGTAATGCTTCAGCGAATACCCTTCAGGGTCCAGACGCAGCATTTCGGGCGTAAAGGTGAAAAAGTCCTGCGCATTGAAAGACAGCGGTAGTACCACAAGGATCGGCGTGATCAGGAAAACGAAGATTGCCCCGCAGATCACCCGGAAAGTGAAATGCCACAACACCTGACCAGCCGTCATGTAAGGAAGCAATTTTTGCCGATAACGCCCCTCGTAGAGCCAGAAGATGAAGAAGGCAAAGAACCACCCCGCCAGCAGCCCGACGATCAAGCCTGTAATGCCTGCGAAGAAAAATCCAATTGCAGCAAGACCGAGTATCGTAATCCAGCGCGCAACGCGTTCGTTGTCCAGCACGTTGATATACAGCCATGCCAGACCTGCCATCAAAGCAGCGCCGATCAGGATGCCCAGCAGAACGTTGTCCTGCCCGGCTCCGACGAACATGCCCAGAAATCCTCCGGCGATTGCGACAGCCGGCAGAACCACCGACAACGGTTTGCGGGATATTGGTGTAAGTGCAGCCATATTCTTTATCCCAGCTTGACGTTATCAATGCCGACGATCTTGTCGTAGCACCAGTAGAGTAGAAGAACGACCGCCAGCAGGATCGTCCCCAGCGCCGCAGCCAGTCCCCAGTTCAGAGAGGATGAGATGTGGTACGCAATCCGGTTCGAAATGAAGACACCTTTGGTGCCGCCAACGATCTCGGGCGTGATGTAGTACCCGATGGCAAGAATGAATACGAGGATCGAGCCCGCGCCGATACCCGGTATCGATTGCGGGAAGTAAATCCGCCAGAAAGTCGTCCAGTTGGTGGCGCCCATGGATTTGGCCGCACGGGTATAGTACGGCGGAATCGTCTGCATGACCGAATACATCGGCAGAATCATGAACGGCAGCAGGATATGCGTCATCGCAATGATCGTGCCGAATTGATTGTTGATGATCACCAGCCTCGCATCATCGGCAACAAAGCCCAGCCAGACCAGCGTTTCGTTGATCACACCCTGCTGCTGCAACATCACTTTCCAGGCGGAGGTGCGCACAAGCAGCGAGGTCCAGAATGGAAGCAGCACCAAAATCATCAGCATGTTTGAAGCCCGCATCGGCAGATTGGCCAGCAGGTAAGAAACTGGATAGGCCAGCAGAATACAGGACCCGGTAATGATCAGCGACATGAACAATGTCCGGCCGAACAGCTTGATGAGGATGCGCTTATCTTCGGGTTGCGCTTGCGCCCCTTCGGGTGTGCGCTGCATATCAACAGCGTTTAGAAAGTAACCATTGGTGATCGGCACCGCGTGCGTCTTGATCACGCGCCATGTATCAACGTCACCCCAGCCTTCGTGAATTTCGATTAGTTTGTCCTTGAACGGGCCGTCAGCCTCCGGATCTATCCGTTTGATCTGGCGACCGGACTTTCGGAACATCGACGACATACCCGTCTGCTCATAGTTCAGGCGGGTACCCAATCTTGTGTGTTGCTTGGCGTCAACGGCAACAACCATGTCGCGAACAAATGCTTCATACAAAGCTTCGTCCGGCAATTCCCCGCTCTCAGCGTCCCAATGCTGTAACTCAACGACTGTCAAAGGAAGTGTCTCTGAGACAATCCCGTTTTCGACCGATCGGAATAGCATGGAAATGATAGGGATGACGAAGGAAAGCAGTACAAATAGCAAAAGTGGCGCAACCAGAGCCAACGCCCGCAATTTACGCCGACGCAATGAACGCGCCAGTGATTTCTTCAGCGGCGTACCATCCGCCGCCAACATCGGACCTGATTGAGTTGCGTCGCTCATCTGCGTTCCCTGACTTTTTGACGCCGGGGCCCAACTTGGCCCCGACTGGTTTTTTTGGTTCAATCAGCGATTACTTCGCCAGCCAAGCCTGGAACTTTGCTTCGATGTCATCACGATAGTCAGCCCAGAACTCATAGTTGTACAGGAACGTGTTCTTGGCGTTCTCGGGATCGGTCGGCATATGAGGTGCCATGTCGATGCCCAGGTCCGCGTGCTGACCCACCAGCGGCGCTGAAGATGCGCGGGCCGGACCGTACGAGATGTACTTGGCCTGATCCGCCAGGCGCTGCGTATCGGTTGCGAACATGATGTAGTCCAGAGCGCGCTTCTGACGCTCTTCGCTCAGACCAGCAGGAATAATCCAGCCGTCCAGATCGAAGATCTGAGCATCCCACAGCATTGCAACGGGTTGCTTCTGCTCTTCGATCACGCTGAACAGGCGACCGTTATAGGTCGAACCCATGATGATCTCGCCGTCCGCCAGCAACTGCGGCGTGTCCGCGCCTGCGGACCACCAGACAACGTTGTCTTTGATGGTGCCTAGCTTGGCCAAGGCCTGATCCTGCCCTTCTGGAGTCGCCAGCACGTCATAGACGTCGTCTTTTGCCACGCCATCACAAATCAGAGCCCATTCCATGTTGTTGATGGCACGCTTTTCAAGTGAACGCTTGCCTGGATAGGCTTCCAGATCGAAGACTGCGCAAACATCCGACGGCGGTGTGTCACCCACCAGATCCGTACGATACCCGAATGTCGTCGAGTAAACGATTTGCGGAATGAAACACTCGCTGACCAACAAGTCACCGAAATCATCGGCAGCCGAGGTTCCGTCGGGTGCCGGTGCCAACATGGTGTCCGGATCGATTTCCAGCGCCAAACCTTCGTCACACAGACGAATTGCGTCTGCCGCCACAACGTCGACCACGTCCCAGGTAACGTTACCCGCTTCGTTCATCGCACGTAGTTTAGCAACCGCCTCCGCGGAGCTGTCGTCGTTCAGGATCGTGACGCCGCTCTTCTCGGAATAGGGCTCATGATATGCTTTCAGCTGCGACTTGGAGTAAGCTCCGCCCCAAGAGACAATAGTCATTTCCTCTGCGGATGCAGCGCCGGCAACTGCCGCGATAGCACCTGCCATAAGAGTGGTTTTTGTTACCTTCATCGTTAACTCCCTGTTATTCCCGTTAATTTTGATCTTTTTGGTTGGGCCACGGGGTAACCCACCCATGCCTTTCCCCGCGCACTTTAGTGTCGTGAACGGGTTGTTCCCTGATCAGGCGTCCAACGCCCGACAATCACGCACAAGCCAGCCGATTTCGACTTCTTGGCCCGGTGACAGTTTGATAGCGTCCGGGGCGTTTCGCGTTTTGATGATGAAGTCGTCGTTCCCCGCAACTGAAAGCCGGAACCGGAATACATCACCCATGTAGATGAACTCTTTCACCGTTGCTTTCAGGGTATGCGCGTCGGCGTGCAGGCGATCCTTGTTGAATTCCACACGCTCAGGCCGGATCGACACTTTCGTTCGATCACCTGCCGCATGGACATTGACCGGCTTGGCGTCAATTTCAGATCCGTCATCCAGCGCTACAACACACTCATCGCCGTTAATTGACTTAATAACGCCTTCCAACGTATTGTTTTCACCGATAAACTGGGCAACAAAGCTGTTCTCAGGTTCTTCATACAGCAGATCCGGTGGCGCAAGCTGTTGAATGCGCCCATCGTCGAATACTGCAACGCGATCCGACATTGTCAGCGCTTCGGTCTGGTCGTGGGTCACGTAGACGGTCGTAATCCCCAGTTCATGGGCCAGACGCGTGATTTCAAACTGCATATGCTCGCGCAATTGTTTATCAAGCGCCCCCAGAGGCTCGTCCATCAGAACCAGTTCGGGTTCGAACACCAAAGCGCGCGCGAGGGCGATCCGCTGTTGCTGACCACCGGACAATTGCGCCGGTCGACGGCTGCCAAAGGCCCCCATCTGGACCATATCAAGCGCTCGGCGGACCTTTTCTTCTCTTGTGTCCTTGCCGATATTCCGCACTTCCAAAGGGAAAGACAGATTTTCTGCCACCGTCATGTGCGGAAAAAGAGCGTAATTCTGAAAAACCATGCCGATACCGCGCTTGTGCGGTGGGATGTTGTTGATCGGCCGTCCGTCCAACATAATCTCGCCATGGGTGGCTGTTTCAAACCCTGCCAGCATCATCAGGCAAGTTGTCTTGCCAGACCCCGAGGGCCCAAGCATTGTAAGAAACTCACCCTTCGGCATGGAAAGGTTGAGGTCTTTTACAACAAGGATCTCGCCATCATAAGATTTTTGGACATGCTGAAACTCGACGAACGCTGCGTCATTAGACATTTACCGATTAGTCTCCCCTGTGCAGTCCTTGCCTGCCCGGTTCATCCGGATCTCAAAGACCTGTCGAAGTCATTTAAGGACATGCGGGGTGCGGCACGCAACCAAAATATGACACGTGTGTAACGATTAAAAAGGAAACAGCAGAGTTTTCAGGCAGAATTCAACTTACGCATGTGCCACGCAAGGCTTTGGTTGCTGGAAAGCACCGGTTTTTTCAGGCGTTCTTGCACAATCGGAATAACATCAAAAGTTCTTAGATTCGTGCAGCTTAGAAAAACAGCTTCAACTGAATCTTCCTGCCCAAGACTCACTGCAGCCTCAATCAGAGACTTCCGTGAAATCCGCGCGACTTTGGCTTCTTCGGCTTCGCCGAATGTGCCAAAAACATCCATCGAAATGCCATTTTGCGCAAATGCACTGCGTAAGGGATCGTTCACTTCTTCGATATATGGCGACAAAAGTGCAAACTTTGCTACGCCAAGTTCGTGGGCGCAGGCCGAGGCCGCGCGCAATGGGTTTGTAACAAGCTCTGCCTCGCAAGTTTTTTGAACCATTTGTTCGACCTGATCCGAGCCGATAACCGAGCTGGCAGAGGTGCAGCCATAACCAACCACACGATATGGTCGGGTCTTGGGCAACAGATCGGCAGCGGCAGGTAACGCCGTTTCCATTTCCGCCAGAGTATCTGTCGTCACCTCTTTGCCGCTAGGAATTCTGGAGACGTAAATGGGACAGCTACGGTCAGAAAAATACGCGTTGAACTCCGGCTCTAGGGTCTCGTCTGTCTGCAAGACGATCAGGCCCATTGGGGGCGCGGCGGGATCATCTGCATCAACTGTATAAGGTAAACGCGTCATATCTCGGGCAACTCCATACCGGCGCGAGGGCTAAGAAAGCGGGGCTCTTCTTCGGTTATGACGATGTTTTCTTCGTGGACAAGGATCTTTCCACCCACGGCAATGCCCGGCTCAAGCGTCAAGACCATGCCTGGTTCCAAAACTGTGTGGTCGGTTGGTATGAGGGACGGCCATTCTGTCAAAGACATCCCCAAACCATGCCCCAAACGCCCTGCCCCTGTATCGGCATCGTGGCGCGACAGCACAGAGTTCATCGACTGAAATAAGTCAGCCGCCGTGGCGCCCGGGCGCGCAATCTCAAATGCCGCATCCGACGCTTCAATCAAAGCACTGTAGGCTGACTTAACCTGCGCGTTCGCGGACCCTATTGACCAGTTGCGGTCGTAATCACTGAAATACCCATCCCAAACCAGGCCGGTATCCAGCATCAAGACATCGCCTTGCTGCAGCAGCGTATCACATGCCGGGGAAATCACATCGGTGTAGCCACCCTGTTCCGCACCGCCGGCAAGGTAGGGAACCCAATCGGCCCCCTCGTCCAGGCAAAGCATTTGAAACCCGCGGAACACAGCATCCAGCGCCACGCCTTCTTTGGCGATTTCGGGCACCCTCTGAAAGGCGCGCCCGGCGATGGTGCAAGCCGTTTCGATCTTTGCAATCTCCGCTGATGATTTCACCATCCGAAGCGCGCGTACGATCCCGTCGTCGCCGCAAATGTCTCGCTGACCGACTGCCTGTCGCAGACGTCGAAGGTCTGCCAACGGCATCCTGACATGCGTTTCATGCCCATCTGGTAGTCCGATCCTTGCGTCGTCGGGCGTCACCTCGCGAAGTGTATCGGCCAAAAGACTGATACCATCGTCCGCCAAATCCGGCGCAGCCCAGGTTCGGATATCGTCGAGCCATGTCTCGGCCATAAGCGCGGCCCCGATCGAAGGGATCACAGCAATCGGCTTACCACTGGCGGGTACAATCAGAAACCAGGGCCGTGTCGGGCTTTCCCAAAACCGTGTCAGGTAGCCGGTAAAATATCGGACCTCAGGTTCCGTCGTCAGCAACAGCGCCGACAGACCAGAGGCTTGCATCTTGTTTTGCGCGCGTTCCGTTCGTGCTGCGAACTCAGATGAGTCAAACCCCCTCATTCCGTGACCTCAGAGAAAAAGCACAGAACCTGCGCGTCCGCGTCAATTCTCAAGCAAGCGCCATTAATCAGCTTTTGGCCGCCGCGATGGGGGGGAGGTGAGATTCTCAATTTGGTGTCTTTCCCGTGATGCCCATTGACGTGATCGCATTCGTCAAGTTCTGTCAACAAAACTCGCCCAAGGCAGGAGCCCAAAATGCCCCATTCAGATCCGGCCTTCAGCCGCGCCGAGTATGACCGCAGATTGGCAAAGACCCGCGCTGCCATGGCAGCAGCAGGTTTGGATGCCCTGTTTGTCGAAGATCCTTCGAACATGGCATGGCTGACGGGCTATGACGGCTGGTCATTCTATGTGCATCAAGGTGTTCTGGTCCTGCACGACGCCGACCCGGTCTGGTGGGGTCGCAATCAAGACGCAAATGGCGCGCGCCGAACTGTTTGGATGACGAGTGATCGAATCCGCGGTTATGCGGACGAATACGTGCAATCCACCGTGCGTCATCCAATGCAGGATTTGGCCGCATTGATTACGGATGCCGGTATTGCCAAGGGGCGTATTGGTGTTGAGCTGGACAATTATTACTACTCAGCCAAGGCACACCTGACATTGCTGGCAGAGCTGCCCGAAGCACAGCTTGTCGACGCAAACGCTTTGGTCAACTGGCAGCGTGCGGTTAAATCCGATGAAGAAATCGCGCTGATGCGAAAAGCGGCCCGCATATCCGAGCATGTAACTGACGGCGTATTGGAACGCATTGAACCGGGTATGCGCAAGAACGACCTCGTCGCGCAAATCTACCATGACGCAGTCACCGGAGTTGGCGACGATTGGGGCGATTACGCGGCCATTGTGCCCCTGCTCCCGTCCGGCCCGGATGCCGCCGCACCGCACCTGACTTGGGATGGTGAACCATTCAGATCCGGAGAGTGTACATTTTTCGAACTGTCAGGCTGCTATCGCCGTTACCACGCGCCCTTCTGCCGCTCGGTCTTTTTGGGTAAGCCACCCGATTATTTGCTTCGTGCTGAAGCCGCTCTGGTCGAAGGGCTTGAAGCGGGACTAGAGGCCGCGCGTGCTGGCAACCAGGCGCGTGATATTGCGTTGGCTCTGGCTGCCCCGCTGGAACGAGCGGGTATCGAGCGCGGCGCGCGATGCGGTTATCCGATTGGCCTGAGTTATCCGCCGGACTGGGGTGAACGCACGATATCCCTGCGCCCCGAGGATGAGACAGTGCTGGAACCTGGCATGACCTTTCACTTCATGCCCGGCCTCTGGATGGATGATTGGGGGTTGGAGATCACTGAGCCGATCCTCATCACAGATTCCGGACCTGCCGAATGTTTCTGCGACCGCCCCAGAAAGCTGTTTGTGAAGCCATGACTTTACCCAGAACCATTGAAATACTAGCCGACCTGATCGCTTTTGAGACGGTGTCAGCGGACTCGAATCTGGAAATGATCAGCTATCTGACCGAACGGCTCGAGGCATTGGGTGCACGGTGTATCGAGACGCGGGACAAGACCGGTGCAAAGGCGAACGTGTTTGCCACCCTCGGCCCCGATCAACCCGGCGGCATCCTTTTGTCAGGCCATACGGACGTGGTGCCAGTGGCCGATCAGGATTGGACAACCGATCCGTTCCAGATGGCTGAAAATGACGGCAAGCTCTACGGTCGCGGCACATGCGACATGAAGGGCTTCATCGCAGCGGCGGTGGCTTTCGGCGAAACGCTGGATGTGGACAAGCTGACACAGCCGCTGCACTTTGCCTTTACTTACGACGAGGAAGTCGGCTGCCTTGGTGCGCAAACCCTAGTCGACGACCTGTCTGAACGTGGCATCGTTCCGGACATCGCCATCATCGGCGAGCCGACCGAGATGCGCGTGATAGAGGGGCACAAGGGCTGCTTTGAATATACCACCCGCTTCTCGGGTCTAGAGGGACACAGCTCTGCCCCCGATGACGGGGTGAATGCTGCGGAATATGCCGCGCGCTATATCGGCAAACTGCTGGAGTTGCGCCATATCCTCAAGTCCCGCGCACCCGCCGACAGCCGGTTCGAGCCGCCTTGGACGACGGTCAATATCGGCCAAATTTCGGGCGGCGTTGCCCACAACGTCATAGCCAGCAAGGCCGAGGTCTTGTGGGAGATGCGCCCAGTGCAGGCAAGTGACGCCGACCTCGTCAAAAAGACCCTTTCGGACTACGTAGAGCATTCTTTGCTGCCGGAGATGCAAGCGGTGCACAGCGACTCGAGTATCACGCAAGAGGCTATCGCCGAGGTCGAAGGTCTTGAACCCATGGAAGAAAACGCGGCCCGTGATCTGGTGGCCGAACTGACCGGCGCGAATGGCAGTGGCGTTGTCGCCTTTGCGACCGAGGCCGGGCTGTTCCAGAAACTGGGCGTTCACGCAATTGTCTGCGGGCCGGGTTCAATCGCACAGGCCCACAAGGCAGACGAGTTCCTTGAAATCGAACAGCTGGACCTGTGCTGCAGAATGCTGACCCGATTGGGTCAGCGCCTGACCCGTTAACCGGTACCGTGCGTGCGGTCGTATCTTGACCGACCCGGTTGCACATGTGCAGCCCGCGCTTCTTCGCCGGGATCGTAAACTTCCATCAGCAACGGATAGCAGGCGGCCGCGTCTGACGAATGCTCTGACGAACAATCCCCTCCGGGACACGCAGACAGGCCAACGATCAGGTCAATCTCAGCGTAGAACTCGAGATAATCGCCTGGACGCACCGGGCTGGCCTTCATGAAATACTGGCCCGTATCGCGGGTAAATCCGGTGCACATGAACACGTTCAGCACGTCATGCACCAGCATTTCGGCCTCATGCAGCGGCAGGTCGCAATGGCCGGCCAGCGCGCGGGTCAGGTTCGAATGACAGCAATAGTGATAGTCATCCCCCGAAAGCAAACGCCCGGTATATGGATCACACCGCGTGCCGATCACATCATGGACCGAGCCGCCATAGGCATCGAACCCGTACCAATCCAGCGTATCGGCAATGATCGTCGCCATCGGTCGCATGTTGGGAAAGCTCGACCACATCCGGTCGCCGGTAGACAGATGCGTGCCATGAAGCGCACGTGTTTTGCCGGAAAAGAACCGCTCGGTCAGGTCATGCTTGTTCCACATGTTCAGGTCACCGACCTGAGGGCCATCGACCGAAACCACCCTGACGAAAGCGCCAGCCGGAACATCAATGCAAGCCGCGTCACGCGGGGCAGCAGTGGCCTCGGCCACTTTTACGGCACCTTCGCGCAGTTGGCCCAAACCAATCAGATCAGGCTGCTGCAACGAGTCCGGCGGGTAGCAGATTACTGGGGCAATGGCCTTGCGGTCGGCGGCATCGGCCGGTGGTGGGAAGTTCGGTTTTGTCAGTTTCATGTGCCCCTCACTTCCCTCCAGAAATCCCTGCTTTGCCGAATCTTTAACGCATTATAAAGGGGTTCGCCATCGGCTCTTGCGCGGTGCTGATCCAGGTTGTCTTGGTTCTGGTGTAATCCAGTATTGCCTCAACACCCGCCTCGCGACCATATCCCGACTGATTGAACCCGCCGAACGGCGCAATGGGTGAGATCGCGCGATAGGTGTTCACCCAGCAGATACCGGCCCGGACCCGTTTTGACACACGGTGCGCGCGCGCAAGGTTCTGCGTGAACACGCCCGAGCCCAACCCGTAAGGGGTGCTGTTTGCCAGCGCGATAGCCTCTTCTTCGGTATCGAATGGCAGCAAGGACATCACCGGCCCGAACATTTCGATTTTCAACGTTTCGGTTGCGGGTGACGCGCATTCTACCAAGGTGGGGTTCATGTAGTTGCCGGGACGGTCGGCAGCATTTCCCCCGAAGTGGATCGTCGCGCCCTGCCCTCGCGCTTTACTCAAGGTCTCTTCGATCTTGCGCACCTGTGCCGCCGTGCAAAGCGGACCAACATGCGTTTCCGGCTGCAAAGGATCACCCAACCGGATGGCGCTGGCTTTTTCGGCGATCCGCTCGACCAGAGGCCCAAGGATAGACCGATGCACCAGTCCGCGCGTTCCCGCCACACAACTCTGACCGGATGCGCCGAAGTTACCTGCGATCAGACCGTTTGCTGCACCGTCCATATCGGCGTCCTCAAACACGAGGATCGGGGATTTCCCACCCAATTCCAATGACGTGACCGCAAAGTTCTCAGCCGAGTTTCGCACCACATGGCGGGCGGTCTCTGGCCCGCCGGTAAAAGCAATTCGGTCGACATCAGGATGGCGGGTCAGTGGAATTGCACAGTTTTCGGCGTCACCGGTGATGACCGACACAACGCCGGACGGGAACCCAGCCTGTTCAATCAGCTTGGCGAATTCCAGCATGGGTGCGGGCGCGATTTCCGATGCTTTCAGCACCACGGAACACCCGGCAGCCAACGCCGGGCCCAGCTTGGTCGCGGTCAGGAACATCTGGGCATTCCACGGCACGATCGCGGCCACGACTCCAATCGGTTCTCGTGAGGTAAAGACATGCATGTCAGGCTTGTCGATGGGCAGGACCGTGCCTTCGATCTTGTCTGCCAGACCCGCATAGTAGCGGTAGTAATCGGCAACATATCCGGTTTGCGCCGAGGTTTCCGCCAACAGCTTTCCGCTGTCGGTCGTCTCCAACTCACCCAGGCGCTTGGCGTTTTCTGCCACCAGATCGGCAAGACGATACAGCAGCTTGCCCCGCTGCGTCTGTGTCATATCCCGCCATTCCGGGTCATCCAGAACCCGTTTGGCGGCGGCGATGGCGAGTTCAACATCACTGGGCGCGGCGCACGCGAATGTGGCCCACCCCTGGCCCGTGGCCGGGTTCTGTGACGTCATCACCTGCGAGGCTGATCCTTCGGTCCAGACGCCGTCAATGAACAGCTGAAAATGCGGTAGGTTTCCCATGGTGGTCCTCACTGAAATGCCGGCATCACGTCGTCGATGAATCGCGCCAAAGAGGCACGCTTACGTTCGTTGGTCATGCCGCTATCGACCCAGAACGAAAACTCGTCATAGCCCAGATCTTCATAGCGCTTGATCCGGTCGATTACCTGTTGCGCGGTCCCAACTGTCAGGTCGCGGCCCAGTTTCTCGCTGGTATACATCGGGTTCGCGTCCATCTCGGCTTCGGTAATCGGCTTGATCAAGCCCTGTTCAACTGGCCGTTTATTCATGAACCATGCACCAAAGTAATTGTAGTAACGGCGCAAATTTTGCACGCCCTGCGCAACATCGTCGTCATCCTTGCCGACATAGGTGTGGTGCAACAACATGATCTTGGGGCGCGGCCCCTCGTAGCTGTCACAGGCATCGTTGAAACGCCCCATCAGGGTCTCGATCTCTTCCATACCCTGCCACAGCGGGGTGACCTGAATATTGAATCCGTTGTGAACGCCGAATTCGTGGCTGTTAGGATCCCGCGCTGCGATCCAGATTGGCGGGCCGTCCTCCTGATATGGCTTCGGTGCCGAAGTTGCCGCCGGAAACTCATAGAACTCGCCTTCATGGGCACAATCGCCCTTCCAGATCTGAGGCAACAGCGGGGTGGACTCGCGCATGCGCTGCCCCGCCTCCCAAGCGTCCATTCCCGGCATCAGACGTTCGTATTCATAGGAATACGCACCGCGCGCGATCCCCAACTCGATACGCCCTTTCGTCATCTGATCCGCTGCGGCGGCCTCACCTGCCAGTTTGATCGGATGCCAGAACGGCGCAATTACCGTTCCGGTGCCCAACCGCACATTGCGCGTGTGATGCGCCAGATCGACCAGCGACAGAAACGGGTTGGGGGCAATGGTGAACTCCATCCCGTGATGTTCACCTGTCCAAACCGCCCGCATGCCCCCGTCATCAGCCATCTTCACCAGGCTCACGAATTCATCATACAGTACATCGTGAGGCTGATCCGGGGTCAGACGTTCCACGTGGGCAAACAGTGAAAACTCCATCAAATGGCTCCTTTACCGAAACTGTGAATTTCGCCGCGCTCGGCATCACCGAGATACAGCCCGAAAACGCCTTCGCGGGCTTCAAGGGCGTAGCGGGTTATCATGTGGTGCAAACTTTTGCTGGCATAGGTCAGATCGGCCAGATCGCCGATGTCTACCCATTCGGCATTGTCCGTCTGGGTGGTCTGACCGCAGGACGCCAGAAAGAACGTATAGTGCAGGTTCGTTTCGGCATCGTTGAACGAAGAATAGACCTGTTCGATCTGCGCCTGAATGCCCCGATCGGAAAGGCCCTGTGCCAGCCTGTTGCGTTGCCCCCCGGGTTCCGCACCGGCGATTTGAACCGGGCGAAATGCGCCTTCGTAGCGTTCCAGAAGAACTTTGCCATTTGCCGCAACAATCGCGCCGCAGATTGTTGGAACCTGCGCGTCCATCTCACGCTCGAGCTCAAGACTGAAGTACGATCCGTTCACGTAACCCAAACCGTTTCCGCCAATATGGGTGAACTCTGTGACACGGCCAATCAGAACCGTGTGGTCGCCTGCGGGCAGCGCCTGATGCGTTTCACAGCTGAACTGCGCCAGCGCGCCATCGATCAGCGGCAAGCCATTGGCTCCGTCGCGATGCGCCACCCGACCAAATCGGTCGCCTTTGAAACTTGCGAAAGTGTTGGAGACGCCCTGCTGCCCATCTGCCAGAACATTCACCGCAAATTGTGTGCATCCGGCAAAGGTATCGTGGCTGGACAGAAACCTGCCGGGACACACCAACAACAAAGGCGGATCAAGCGACACGGACGTGAAGGAGTTTGCCGTGAACCCGACCGGATTGCCGGAAAAATCCCGGGTCGTCACAACCGTCACGCCAGTCATGAAGTTACCGAATGCATCACGCAGGGCGCGAGTGTCAATCTCGGTCATGGCAGGCACCTCCGAACGAACTCAAGCAAATTGGCGTTAACGTCAACCGGGTGCGTCATGGGCATCATGTGAGCGGCGTTCGGAACAATTTCGACACGCCCATTTGTCACCTTCTGCGCCATGTCCTGTGACATGCCGGGTGTCGAATTCGGCTCGTCCGCGCCCGTCATAAACAGTGCCGGGCATTTGATTTGCCCCAGTTGCGCGTCAGTCGGCCCATCGCTTTCGGCAAAGACGGTATAGGCCGCTTTGTATGCGCCCGGATCGACATTTTTCAGCCAACGCGAACAGGCTTCTCCTTCTTTAGAAACCTGATCTCCGAACCAACGCTGCAAGGTCACGGTGGGATCGTTCATGGCCGAAGCATCTAGTGCCGCCGCGCGGTTCGTGACAGCCGCACGCGCTTCGGGTGTCCGGCCATATATAGCATTCAACGCGGCAACGCCTCTCACCTGATTATGACCCGATGCCGCAATGCTCAAAGCAATCAACGCCCCCATGGAATGCCCTATCAGAACAGCAGGCTCGGTCAATCGGGCCGCGATAGGGTTGGCGTATCCATCCAGCCCAATAGCACCTTGGAACGGGGTTTCTCCGTGCCCGGGCATATCCGGACACAGAACACGATACCCGGCGGCAGACAGCGCATCGATCTGCGCGCCCCAGGCTTCGGCCCGCAAGCCAACGCCATGGAGCAGAACCACAAGCGGGCCTTCGCCTTCGTCTATCGCGGCGGGCCCGCCGTTGTCAGACCGAGGCCGGGTTGTCCACGTCATGGCCCAAATCCTTCAAGTCCTGATAACGGTCGCCAATACGATGATGCGGACGGCCCGAGGTTGCTCCGCCCAAAACCACGACGATCTCATCCGCACGGGGCGCGTCGGGGATGGCGAATTGCAGCGTCAGATAGTGTGACCGGCGGCCCGCATCATTCTTGTCCATCAGAGGCACCATGATCGGTGTGTTCGCCGGGCCCCGGGTGTTGGTGAATGAAAGATAGGATTTGGCGTCAACCGCCTGCCGGAAGATGTTCCCAAAATGCAGCGTGTGGATCAGGCCCGAGGCATGCTCGACCTCTCCGTCCAGCCCCACAACCGCTGCCTTGCCATAAGCCTCAATCGCCTCACCGCTTCCGGCCAGCGCGATCATCCTGTCGGTCAGTTCTTGTCCCAGGATCGGACCATAGGCCAAAATTTCGGGCCGCAGATCTTCGACGAAACGCCCGGCCCAAGGGTTCGTGACAACCGCTGCCACTGCGAACATGCGCCACGCCCGTTCGGCTTTGCGATATCCTTCGATCAGAACTTCTTCGTCGAAGGTCACTATTTTACGAATTTCCGGCTGCACGATATCCCCCAATCTTGAGTACGAGAAATATCTTTGATTGGCCGGCACTTTGACAAACGAAAGAAGTTGGGTCTTAGGTATTAATGAAACTACTAGGTCGGTTGCACATGCCCAAAACACTGCCCCCCCTTACATGGTTCAGGTCGTTCGAGGCTGCGGCCAGAAGGCTGAGTTCAACTGCTGCAGCGGATGAAATCGGATTGACCCAATCCGCCGTAAGCCAGCAAATCAGGTCGCTGGAATCCCGGCTTGGCGTCGTCCTGTTTCATCGGCATCCGCGTGGTCTTTCTTTGACGGATGAAGGGCGAAAGCTGCTGCCGCAGGTCGAAGCCGCACTGCAATTGCTGCAATCCGCCGCCTCTCCGTATTTGGCAGAGGAACGGGCCAGACACGTTACTGTTGCGGCCTCGATCAGTATCATCGAGTGGTTAATTTCCCCTGCCCTGCCCCAGTTTCGCGACCAAAACCCAGACACGTCCATTCGCTTTGTCAGCACGATCTGGCCGGACGAATACTCGGCCCTGCGCGCCGATGTCGAAATCCGGTTCGGGTCGGAAAAACAGGTCGGGCGGGATGCAAAACCGTTACTGCCGAATGACCTGATCGTGGTAAAAGCACCTGGCTTGGTTGGCGCTTTTGAGGACTTGCCGTTGATCGAGGCCGTGGGAACGTCGGACAACTGGTCCACCTGGGCGGAAGTCACCGGTCATAAAATCCATACCCCGGCCTATTATGTCGATTCTTACGGGCTCGCCTTGCAATTGGCGGCTTCGGGAAACGGCGTGGCCTTGGTGAATGCCCTTATTGCCGATCACGCTCTGCAAACCGGACAGGTCGCGCGTGCTTTCGATGAGACTGCTCCAGCGGCCGAAGGGTACTTTCTGGCCGTGCAGCGCGCATCACCCGAGGTTGACGCCTTTGTATCATGGTTTTCACAATTAGTTCCCGGCCCGGCACACCAAAGGGTCTGATTCAGACACACCAATGTCGCATCTGAGGATATTACTGAGCAGGAAAATAGTGAATTCTGGCAAAAAAGGTCCGATTCATGCGATATTCAGGCTTTCGAGTCATCAAAGAGGCGCTTACCGGCCACAAAGGGTGGAAACCGGTCTGGCGTGACCCCGAACCCAAAGCTCATTACGACATTGTCGTCATAGGCGGTGGTGGTCATGGGCTGGCAACCGCCCATTATCTGTCCAAGGTCTACGGTCATCGAAATGTCGCAGTTGTCGAAAAGGGCTGGATCGGCGGAGGCAATGTCGGGCGGAACACGACGATCGTTCGCTCGAACTATATGCTGGACGGGAATGAGCCGTTCTATGAATTCTCGATGAAACTGTGGGAAGGGCTTGAACAAGACCTGAACTACAACGCCATGATGAGCCAGCGCGGAATACTCAACCTGTTCCACACGGATGGTCAGCGCGACGCTTATACGCGGCGCGGCAATGCGATGATCCTGCACGGTGCAGATGCCGAATTGCTGGATGCCGATCAGGTACGCAAAGAACACCCCTATCTGAATTTCGACGACGCGCGTTTCCCGATCAAAGGCGGTCTGGCCCAGCGGCGGGGCGGCACCGCGCGCCATGATGCGGTGGCCTGGGGCTTTGCCCGGTCCGCGGACAGCCACGGTGTCGACATCATCCAGAATTGCGAAGTCACTGGTCTGCGTATCGAGAACGGCAAATGCCTGGGCGTCGAAACCTCAAAGGGCTTTATCGGGGCTAACAAGGTCGGCTGCGCTGTTGCCGGTAACTCGGGCCGGGTGATGAACATGGCGGGCATGCGCCTACCGATCGAAAGCCACGTGTTGCAGGCCTTTGTGTCCGAGGGCCTGAAGCCGGTTCTGCCCAGCGTCATCACCTATGGGGCCGGACATTTCTATGTCAGCCAGTCCGACAAAGGCGGGCTGGTCTTTGGCGGTGATATCGACGGCTATAACACCTACGCCCAACGTGGAAATCTACCCGTGGTCGAGGATGTCTGCGAGGGCGGCGTCTCGTTGATGCCGATGATCGGCCGCTCACGTCTGCTGCGTATGTGGGGCGGTGTTATGGACATGTCGATGGATGGCTCACCCATCATCGACCGCACACCCGTCGAGGGTCTCTATTTCAATGGTGGCTGGTGCTATGGCGGGTTCAAGGCGACCCCGGCGTCCGGTTACTGTTTTGCGCATCTGTTGGCGCAGGACGAACCGCACTCTACCGCCACGGCCTATCGCTTCGACCGGTTCCGCACGGGCCGGATGATCGACGAAAAAGGCGTGGGCAACCAGCCCAACCTGCATTGAGGGGAGCACAACAATGATTATCAACCATCCCCTTCTGGGCCCGCGCGACGCATCTGAGTTCACCTATCTGGGTGACGCGTCACTGATCAACCGCCCGGACTGGCAGGCCGAAGACGCGGCGGAAGCGTTCTATGAATACGGGTATCTGCGCGACAATCCCGCAGGCGAGCATCAAGAACTGTGGTATCATGAGGCTGGCGACCGGTCGTGGCTGGTCGTGACCCGCGACACCACCACTCATGAGATTTCCAAGGTAGAACTGGCCCGCGATGTGGCCCGCGCGCGGGGGCGATCCAAATGACGCAATCCAACAGGCTGAGCGGTGGCCAGATCGACCGCAACACCACAGTGAACTTCCAGTTCGACAACCACAACTATACCGCCCATCCCGGCGATACGCTGGGTTCGGCTTTGCTGGCCAATGACGTGCGGTTGATCGGACGCTCGTTCAAGTATCACCGCCCGCGCGGCCTGCTGACCGCCGGATCCGAGGAGCCCAACGGCATTGTCGAGCTGCGCTCTGGCAACCGGCAGGAACCCAACACACGTGCCACCACGACGGAGATGTTTGACGGGCTTGAGGCGCAATCGCAGAACCGTTGGCCCAGCCTGAAGTTCGATGCGCTTGGCGTAAACGATCTGTTCTCGAATTTCCTGTCCGCCGGGTTTTACTACAAGACCTTCATGTGGCCGGCAGCTTTTTGGGAAAAAGTCTATGAGCCGATCATCCGTCGCGCTGCCGGCCTTGGCTCATTGTCGATGGAGGCTGATCCCGACGAATATGACAAGGGGTTCCGCCATTGCGATCTGCTGATCATCGGCGCGGGTCCATCGGGCTTGATGGCAGCCCTGACCGCAGGACGCGCGGGTGCGGACGTTATTCTGGCTGATGAGGATTTTCGGTTCGGCGGACGTCTCAACAGCGAGACATTCTCGGTTGGCGATCAAAGCAGCAGCGATTGGGCCGAGCAGGCCGTCGCGGAACTGTCATCAATGCCCAACGTCCGGCTGATGGCCAGAACCACTGTTATCGGCGCCTTCGACCACGGCATCTACGGCGCTGTAGAACGCACCGGAGATCACGTGGCCACCCTGCCCGCAGGTAAACCGCGCCAGATCTTATGGCGCATTTACACCAAGAAGGCATTGCTGTGTGCGGGGTCGACTGAACGCCCCATCGCGTTCGAAAACAACGACCGCCCTGGCATCATGATGGCCAGCGCCTTGCGAACCTATGCCAATCGGTTCGCGGCCACGGCCTCTCAGCGCGTGGCGATCTTTACCAACAACGACGACGGTCACCGCACCGCTGCCGATCTGCATGCCAAGGGCGTTCACGTTTGCGCCGTCATTGATGTGCGCGAGGATGCTCCGGTCAACTACGATTACGAAGTCCTGAGCGGCGCACAGGTTGTGAATACCAAGGGACGCCTTGGTCTGACCTTTGTCGAAGTTGCCCTGCCCGACGGTTCAACCCGCACGCTGGAATGCGGCGCGCTGGGCGTTTCGGGTGGTTGGAACCCGAATGTCCACCTAACCTGCCATCAGCGCGGGCGTCCGGTCTGGAACGACGATCTGGCCGCCTTTGTGCCCGGTCCAAATCTGCCCGTCGGATTGACTGTCGCGGGCGCAGCGAACGGAGTGATGTCTACGCAAGGTGCATTGCAATCCGGTGCTGAGGCTGCCGCAGCAGCGCTGGAGCTGAGCGTTGCTCAGCCCGTCTTGCCCGAGGCCGAGGATGCTCCGATCGCGCAGAAACCGTTCTGGTATGTCGAAGGCTGCAAACGCGCTTGGCTGGACCAGCAAAATGACGTGACCGTCAAGGACGTCAAACTCAGCTATCAGGAAGGGTTCCGGTCAGTTGAACACCTGAAACGCTATACCACGCTTGGCATGGCGACTGATCAGGGCAAGACCTCGAACATCAGCGCATTGGCTATCATGGCCGAGGTGGCCGGAAAATCGATCCCTGAAACAGGGACAACCATTTTCCGCCCGCCTTACACGCCTGTTCCGATCAGCACTTTCGCCGGTCGGATGAAGGGACAAGAATTCCACCCCACGCGCCTGACGCCCTCGCATTATTGGGCCAAGGAGAGGGACGCAGTGTTTGTCGAGGTTGGCAACTGGCTGCGCGCGCAGTGGTTCCCCCTGCCGGGTGAGACTCATTGGCGTGAATCAGTGGACCGCGAAGTGCGCCAGACCCGCGCCTCCGTCGGGGTGTGCGACTGTACGACACTAGGAAAAATCGACGTGCAGGGCGCGGACGCGGCTGATTTCCTGAACCGCGTCTACGCGAACGGTTTCGCCAAGCTTCCCGTGGGTAAAACCCGCTATGGCCTGATGCTTCGCGAAGACGGCATGGTGATGGATGATGGCACAGCCGCGCGTCTGGCCGAGGATCATTTTGTCGTCACAACGACCACGGCCAACGCGGTAAATGTCTATCGTCACATGGAATTTGTGCGGCAGTGCTTGTTCCCGGATATGGATGTGCAGCTAATCTCGACCACGGAATCCTGGGCGCAATATGCTGTCGCTGGTCCCAATTCGCGCAAGCTGTTGCAAAAGATCGTCGACCCTGAATTCGACATTTCAAACCACGCGTTCCCTTTCATGGGCTGTGGCAACATTACGGTCTGCGGCGGGTTGCGCGCGCGGCTGTTCCGGATCTCGTTCTCGGGAGAGTTGGCGTTTGAAATCGCGGTGCCCTCACGCCATGGCGACGCCCTGATGCGGCGCTTGATGGCAGAGGGTGAGGAATTTGACGTAGTCCCCTATGGCACCGAAGCGCTGGGCGTCATGCGGATCGAAAAGGGCCACGCGGCCGGCAACGAACTGAATGGCACCACAACGGCATTGAATCTTGGATTGGGCAAGATGGTGTCGAAAAAGAAAGACAGCATCGGATCGACCCTGTCCGAACGAGAGGCCTTGGTAGAACCCGATGTCCTGCGGTTGGTCGGGATCAAACCGGTATCGCCCGAAGAAAAAGTCACCGCTGGTGGCCATTTGATGAACACGACCGGCCCGGTGGATGCCGCGCACGATCAGGGCTATGTCACTTCGGCTGCCTATTCCCCCATTCTGAACAGCAATATCGGGCTGGGTCTTTTGAAGGACGGCGCAAACCGGATGGGCGAGAAAATGCGCCTTGTGTCCCCATTGACCGATCTGACCGTCGAAGTCGAAATCGTATCGGCCCATTTCGTTGACCCCGAAGGAGAGCGTCTGCGTGCATGATTTAATTGCAATAACCGCATTGGGCGGGTCCGAGCCGCAGGTCGACACTGTTGGCGGGATTACGTGCCGGGAAGTTCCGGGCGTCGCGCTGGCATCCGTCGCCGCGCGGATGGGACAGGAAACCAAAGCCAGCAAAGCCCTGGCGAAACTGATCGGTGCCCCTGCACCTGGTATCGGCCAATATGCCGGTGACACTGTCACTGCCTTTTGGGCCGGTCCGGATCAGTGGATGATCGAGGCGCCTTTTGACACGCACGAAGAGCTTGCTGATCAGGTGAAGTCCGCTTTGGGCGGTACCGCGTCGGTGACAGAACAGACCGACGGGTGGACACGGTTCGACCTGAACGGTGATCAGATTCCGGCTGTGTTGGAACTGTTATCTATGCTGGACCTGCGCAATATCGATGCGGGCAGCGTCGCCCGTTGCTCAATTCACCACATTGGCTGCTTTGTTCTCTGTCGGTCAGATGAAGCGTTCAGCATTTATGGCCCCCGCTCATCCGCCGGGTCGTTGCATCATGCCATCGTCACTGCAATGCGGTCGGCGTTGTAAGGCAACGTCAGACTGACGGCAGCGGCGCGTTACCTTCGACACGGAAGCGGTTGATTCTGCGACGGTCTTCGCTGGGGCTTAGCCCAAAGGCCGACCGATAATGCGTAACAAGCGGCGCCACTGATCCATACCCGATTGCAGCCGCGATATCTGCGATCGGGTCCTTGGTATAGACCACCATCTGCCGCGCCGCCTTCATGCGCATGGCGCGATAATAGTGGCTGGGGCTTTGGCCTGTCGCCTGCTTAAAGGCGCGTTCCACCTGGCGTGGCGTGACCCCGATTTGCTGTGCGGCCTCTGCGATGGAAATCGGATCGCTCATATGACCGGCGAACAGGTCGACGCAGCGCGACACCAACGGCGGAAGGCTGTCGCCAGTTTCCGGCGCAGTCGTGGTGGGAACCTGTTGCCGCACACCTGCCCCGCGCATCATCGGATGTTGAAACCAGCAGGCGACCTCATGCGCGACGTCGCCGCCCAGCCGATCCTCGATCAGATGCAGGGCCAGATCGAACCCGGCAGCAGCACCGGCTGCGGTGTAGCGCGTGGCCGTTTTCACGATCACCTCGCTACGCGAGTCGACTTCGGGAAACTCAGCCAGAAATGCGGCCTCATAGCACCAATGGACGGAAACAGGTTGCCCCCCCATCACCCCGGACCGGACCAATGGGAAAACCCCACCGCTAATCCCGCCCAAAACGGTGCCATGCCGTCCGAGACTCCGTAGAGCACCGTTGCCAACGGTTGTATTGTCAAAGCCGGACGTTGGGCTACTGAGAAGGAATAAAATGTCGATATCCTTGCAGTCGGCCAGAGACTTCTCGGCCTCGAACCGTACACCTGCGCTGGATTTTACTTTCTGTTGGCGCTCGGACAGCAGCGACCAGCAAAACGCCTCTTGTCCGGCGATTTCATTGGCCGCCCGCAACGGCTCGATCACCGAAGTCAGGCAGGCCATGGGAAAGCCGTCAAACAGCAAAAAGCCGATTTTGATTCTGTCTTCATTGCGCATAAGGCTGTTCTAGCAAGATTTCCACAACTGCCATATGCGAAGTTCATGCCCACCGGATCAAGCCGATGATCGCCGAGGCCGCATAAAACCCCTGCAACAACAGGAACGTCCAGCGGCGATCAATCACGGCCCAGGCCGCAAACAGGCCCGAGGACAGTAACAACAGGGCAAACCCGAACAGCTCGGCCCCTGTATTAGACGCGATCAACAAGGCATAGGCCATGGCCAGAACCGATCCAGTGATTTCGAATACCGTCGTCAGACCGCGCCGGTCACGGGTTTTGATTTGATCCGTCATAGCTCAGCCCTTTCGCTTCAGGAGATTGATCAGCGGCGTGGGTGTCTGTTTGGGCTGATCTTTAATCGGGAATTGACCGCAGTTTTCCGGCAACTTGTGAACGACGGGAACCTGATCGGTGACCGACCTTTCAAGCACCGGACCCCAAGGTCGTTTAGACAGTCCAAAGCCTGCCAGATCGAACAGGTATTTCCTGTTGCCCTTCGACACCGGCCTCGGAAGCACGTCGCGCCTGCTGTAAGATAATGTGCCGCGAGTAAGAACCGCCGGATAGCCCACACCATGGATTCCGGGGGCCATCCGCGGGGTTTTGATCACTGTGTGGTCCGGGACGAGATGCGGCATGCGAATGCTCCTGAGCTTTGGATTTCCTGACCAGTAGTTCAATACTGGCGCGTGACACAAATGAATGATATTCATGGCTCAATTAAAAACTGTCATGGCTTCACGAATGACCGACCGATTGGAAATTGACGCCCTGCGCGCCCTTCTAGCCATCGCATCCCATGGCGGCGTGACGCGCGCGGCCCAGCATCTGGCGCTGTCGCAATCGGCAGTCAGCCACAAAATCAGACGGTTAGAGCAAGCCCTGGACTGCGATCTGCTGGCACGACGACCCGGTGGCCCTCTGTTCACAGATACAGGTCTGCGCCTGTGCGACTATGCCCGCCGAATATGTGCCATGCACGATGAGGCGCTGGCCAGTTTGGGCAAGAAACCTTTGGCCGGCGCACTCCGGCTGGGCATGACCGAAGACACGGCAACCAGCGACATCGCCCGCATATTGGGCCGTTTCACCCGGCTTTACCCGGACGTTCAGGTCCGAACACGCACCAGTCAAAGTCTAAACGTGCAAGAGTGGTTGAAGGCCGGAGAGTTGGATGTCGCCGTCATGCAAATCTTTCGGCACGATGCGCGGCCAGATGACCTGATCCTGTTCGAGGACACTCTGCACTGGGTAAAATCGCCGGATTTCCAACTGGATACGACAGCACCTGTTCCCTTTCTGTCCTTCGACAGCCAATGTTTCTATCGCAAATGGAGCTTTGGAGATGGGCAGCTGCAAGGGTACCGCTTCGATAACGTATTAGAATGCCCAAGCGCCAATGGCATTCAGTCGGCCGTGCGGTCCGGTTTGGGCGTCGCCCTGTTGAATGGAATGCATGTCACACCGGACATAGAGGTGATCAAAGGCGTATTCCCCGATCCCCCGGCCATCGTTTTTGTCGCGCGTATGCATGTTAAGCGCCGAAACCCTGCCGCGATGGCGCTGGTACAAGAGATTAGCCGCGAGGTTGAAGGCGCCAACCCTTTGAAAGTGGTCAGCTGAGTGTTTGTACCGGAAGAGCCTAAACAACGACCATCCACGATGGCCGGGTTTTCCGTCGACTTCTGCGGATGGGAGGAGTGGTTTGACGAAGGAACCTAAGACCAAGAGGTAGGACGATCAGTTCCTCAGATCAGGTCTGATCAATTGCGCGGTCCCGTTTCTGCAACGCGCGGATACGCATCCGCTGGGCCGCATGAACATGGGCGCGCATCGCCAGCTCGGCTGCGTCGCCGTCGCGAGCCTGCAAGGCTTCCATCACACGGCGATGCTCACCCGCGGCATCGTCTGCGCGCTGACCATCCAGCATTTGGGACGGACCCAATATCAACAACGCCTTTTGCAACGATAACATCGACTTTGTGAGAAAGCGGTTTTTGGCGGCATCCAACAGCGTGGCGTGGAAAATACGGTTCAACTGAGCGGCCACCGGACCGGTGCCAGCCTCGGCAAGGCGATCGTTCAGGACATTAAGTTCATCCAGTTCCACATCCGAAGCCGCGCGTGCCGCCAACCGTGCCGCTGTTCCTTCAAGTACGGCGCGCATTTCATAAAGTTCCATGACTTCCGAATAACTCAGACTGCGAACCGTTGCGCCCAGCCTGGGGACATGCGTCACCAACCCATCCGTTTCGAGTTGCCGTATCGCTTCGCGCACAGGTGTTCGGCTGACGCCCAGTTTTTCGGACAGCTCGATCTCTCTCAGCCGTTCACCAGGTAACAAAACACCCTCGCGAATTTCATCCAGCAAGCGCTGATAAGCGGAATTCCCCTGCGGGCCGGTTTGATTAGGATCTTCTTGAGTTTTCATCATTCTCAATCTTGCATATTGGGTCGCTTTGTATACATTTGGATACATGCCTTAGTCAACGAAATCGGACACTATCCTTGACCGCCTCAAGCCTTCATTTGTCGCCGCTGATGCAACGGTCAGTCACGCTGATATTGGCTATGTTGGGAACTGCAGTTTTTTGGGCGTTGAACCTGCCGCTGCCCTTTCTGTTCGGGCCGATGTCAGCGTGTTTGATTGCAGCTTTGGCACACGCACCCATGCGGGATTTCGGGCAAATCTCGGTCGCGTCCAGAACCATTCTTGGCGTCGCGGTCGGGGCGTCGATCACACCCAGCCTGTTCGCCGAACTTCCAAAGATGGCTGCGTCCCTTCTGCTGATACCGGTATTTATCTTGCTGATTGCAATGGTTGGCGTGCCGTTCTTTCGAAAATTCTGGGGCTTTGACAAAAAAACTGCGTTTTTTGCGGCCATGCCGGGCGGGTTTCAGGACATGGTTATCTTTGGGGCCGAGGCCGGTGCCAATCCGCGAACCCTGTCTCTGATCCACGGGACGCGCGTTCTGATTATCGTCACCCTTGCCCCTTTATTTCTGACCTTGTTTTACGATGCAGAACTGACCAACCCACTGGGCGAACCTGCTTCGGCCCTACCCTTGCATGAGTTGATCCTCATGGCGATCGCAGCTTTTGTCGGCTGGAAAGGCGGAGAAAAGATCGGGCTTTTCGGTGCTTCGATTCTTGGGCCATTAATCCTGACGGCGGCTTTATCGCTTGGGGATTTCATCCATACCCGCCCCCCGCGCGAGGCGATCCTGTTCGCCCAGTTCTTCATCGGTTGCGGGATCGGCGTCAAGTTCGTCGGTGTCACCTGGTCGGAACTTAAACGCGTCGTGGCGGCTGGCTTCACCTATGTGATCTTGCTGGCCGTTCTGGCCGCTGCTTTTACGGCAGTGGTCACGGCGCTTGGGCTTGGCCGGCCGGTCGAAGCCTTCCTTGCCTTTGCACCCGGCGGTCAGGCAGAGATGACTGTGCTGGCCATCGTTTCGGGGGCGGATCTGGGATATGTTGTCACGCACCATCTGGCGCGCATTGTCGTCGTTATCATCGGCGCGCCAATCGCGGCCAACCTACTTCTGCGGTGGTCGAAATCAAGGGAATGACGAATTCTCGTTCAAGCGCGGCTGGATGAATGTTGATAGGGGATTGTGGCGGTGCTGTCAGACGAATTCGAACCAGTCTCAGTTTGCCGCGGAAACCGTGAAACTACCCGGAACAAAGTTGACGCCACTCGGCAAGAGCAGCGCTGCGCGTCAGCTTGAAAGTATCTCTGCTGGCTAGCGATCTTTCCTGGTTGAAGTGGTTGTAGACTTAGGAATGGACGGAGGTGAATTTCTGCAAATTTCGCATGCGCCTGAAACGTTGCATAGCGCGCTCTCTTCGTCGGAATGGCAGGTGCAAATTCTCAACGCGGTTGTTGAGCCACCTGCCCGTCTGTTGTTTTTCGAGAGCACCCAAATCTCTGAGCGCTGCTTTGTAGGATGGAAAATGGTCGGTCACGACCTCTTCGGCGCAACCGTGCCGTTTCATCAATTTCTTAAGGAATTTCAGTGCTGCAGCTTTGTTTCGGCGTTTGGTGACAACGGCTTCCAGCACCTCGCCCTCGTGATCAACAACCCGCCACAGATAGTTTCGCCTGCCATTCACCTTCACAAAGACCTCGTCGACGTGCCATTTCCATTTCGAGTATGCTTGCAATTGCTGAACTCGCTTTTATCTGATCTCGGAGGCAAACATCGGGCCGAACCTGTTCCACCAATATCGGACGGTTTCGTGGCTCACCTCAATTCCCCGTTCGTGCAACAAGTCTTCGACATTCCGAAGCGACAATGGGAACCGAACGTACAGCATGACTGCCAGACGAATGACCTCTGGACTGGTCTTGAAGTACTTGAATGGCGATTGTTTGATCATGCGCGAAGACTGCGAGAGCACCCTGCCCGCCTCAACCCAAGTTCTTCTGACAAGACCCTTCCGACACCTCGCCTTTGCGGCTTCCGGCGCGATTGTTTACTGCCAGGTAAGGCGGATGATCTCGGGACTGATTTTAAAATATTTGAAAGAGGCAGGTCTGGTCATGGGCAAAAGCTACGCAACACCCCTACCCTGCTAAAGCAAAGTTCTTCTGACAATTTCAAGCCAGCGTTTTCAAAATCTTCAATCGCGTTTCTTCTATCGTACAAGAGGTCTTAATATGGTTCCAATCGATCGGACCCAAGTGCTTTTGCAACTGCCTTTCAAGCACTCTCGTAGTCGCATCGGAAGCTGATTGAGGCCGTGTTTGAACGCGTCGTTTGAGTTCTCCCGGCGCCGCGGTTAACCAGATGCCTTCGAAGCGAACACAAGCATCTCGCGCGACCTGTTCGACTTCCTTCCTTCTGCCAGGGCGATCGTAAACGGCGTCGACCACCACCGCGCTCCCACCGCTCAAAAGTGAGCCGGCTCTCTGCGCCATTGAACCATAAACTTTATCCGAAGCCTCAGGCTCATAGGCATGATCCGGTAACTTGGTGTGTAGATCGCACCCGAACATTGCTTTGCGGGTCCTGTCACTTTCTATCACTCTTGCGCCGGGTGCAGATCCGATGGCAGTAGCAATTGCACTCGACATAGTCGACTTGCCGCTACCGCTGAACCCGCCGATCGCGACCAAGCGCGGCTTCGAGGCAGACAAGAGAGACATCGCCAGTTCGCAATAACTGCGGGCTTCTTGCCGCTTGTCGTTTGCGTCTTCGATGTGTGGGTCTTCGGATTGGGTCGCAAGGACATGCGCTCGGACCGCTGCTCGAAGAGCAATAAAAAACGGCAAACAAGAGTAACCGTCTTCTTCCTCTGTAATATCTAGATAGTGATTTACGACGAGGTTCGCGAACTGTCGTAAATCCCTGTGCCAAAGGTCCATAGCTAGGAAGGCGAGATCATAAAGAACGTCAACAGTCGCCAGTTGGTCATTGAAATCGATACAGTCGAAGAGTCTTGGGCGACCGCCGAAAAGGCAAATGTTTCGAAGATGAAGGTCACCATGGCACAGTCTAACACAACCACGCGCGGCGCGTTTGTCGAGGATAGGTGCCCTCTGCGTCAAATCCGCGTGAAAAGCCCCGTCAATTAGGTCAACTTCAGCCTTGGAAAACACCGAACTTTGCTGAAACCCCGCATGATTAATATCCAGGACGGCTTCGATATTTTCACGCCCATTGGCTTGGACTTTTTTTGCCAACTGATGAGCTTTGGCAATCGTCTTGGCCAGGACACTCATTACATTGGAGGTCAACTCTCCACGCACAGCCATTTGGTCCAGAATTGCATCTTGATCGAAGCGTACCATCTCAACAACTGAGTCAACAAACTCGCCCTGCCCGTCCAAATTCAACCCTGAGCTGCTTCGAGCAATATGCCGCACGCCGAGATAGATTTCGGGCGAAATGATTTTGTTAAGTTGCAACTCCTTTGCGCATGCCTCTGACCGAATTTCAGAAGTTGAGAAGTCTGCATAAGGCAAATAGACCGCCTTCTTGAGCTTGAATGCTCGATCTCCGGCAAGAAAAACGATTGATATATGTGTTTCGATAACGTCGATTTTTTTATTGATGCCGTACGTGGCTGGGTCCGACAGGAAAGCCACTACTTCGCTTTGGTCTTCAACAATCATCTTTGCCTCCGGCGACCAAGAAAAGTCTTTTTCGGTTCGGTGTTCATGGCACGTAGCTAAGCGGCTTGGGAGATTGAATGCTCTCCAGATACCCCGTCAGCGCGATGAGATTGGCGGGAACTTCTGTAGCCAAGCCATTTCCCGTATCAAATTTGACCGTGGAACCTTCGTTCAGCTCGGCGATAACTGGCATGTCCTCGCGTGGGTTCGTTGTTTTTAAATATCCATCCAAGATTGACATCACTTCTAGCATTGGCCAGACACCGCTTCTTCGGTCGGCAATCTTGGATAAGTCCGGCAGTCGTGTTTTCAAGGCTTTCGCTGCTGGCCCATTTCCTTGAGCATCAACGCCATGGCATTTGGCGCAGTGTGCGATGAATAGATCTTCGCCTTGTGTCGGAACTGTTTCCGCCGAACTCTGAAACGGATAAAACACGGAGCCAACCAGGATTACTGCCGTCAGTTTTTTCATAGTCTCAGCCCACCAAAACTGAGTCTTTTGCCCTTCAAGATTTGAAACATGGCAGTGTCCTTATGGGTACCAACTCCGCTTTTTTCGCAGACTTCGAAAACGGCTATTGGAGCGGACAGCAAAAAGCGAAAAACAGCTTCACCACTTAACATTCCAATCTTAGCATTCGTGTCCCGTCCGATTCCTTGATATAGGTCAGATGAAGATGGACAAAATTCGTTTGAAAGTTCACACCGTTTTCTTATTTGTAACCCGCTTTCAGAAAAAAGAACCGACGTTGCGCGCGCTCGAATGGTGGTTAAGCGAGATCTTTCAAACAGACTAGTACTTGCGTCGGACAGCGGGAAACGAACATACAGCATTACCGCCAGACGGATGATCTCACGGCTCGTTTTGAAATAGCGAAATGGGTCAGGTTTGGTCATCCTGTGAGGCTATGAAACCGCCCTGCCCGGCTCAAGCTGGTTTAGTCTGACAATGCCCATATCCGGATTGCCCTTGTTTCCAGGTGACCATTGCGGGTTTGAAGAAATCAGACGTCTTCCCACGGGAAGCTGTCCAACCGTTCACATCCGGTTTCCGTCACCAGAACCTGGGTTTCCAGCTTGACGCTTTCAGATCGCTTCTCTGCCATCAGGCTTTCGACGCAAATCACCATGCCGGGCTCGATCACGCCCGACATCGCGGTTTCATCGAAATCGACATGCAGCGGGATCACCGGCCATTCATCAGCCATCCCAACCCCGTGCGCTGCGAGCGAATACCGGTAATCGACATGCTGATCTGGGATGCGCCAGCTTTTCTCGTTGTATTCGGAAAAACTCATGCCCGGCTTCAGGATGTCCAGGTTGTGGTCGACCTGCTCAAGCGCCGTCGAGTAAATCCATCTCTGCGTGTTGGTCATCGGTGTAAAGCCGCAGGTCCAACTACGGCTGAGGTCGGCGCAATAGCCGTAGGGGCCGATCATGTCGGTATCGAACGAGATCATCTCACCCGCCTGACATTTCCGGTCAGAACATTCCTTGTACCATGGGTTGGTGTTCGGTCCGCAGGTCAAGAGTTTGGTTTCCAGCCAATCGCCACCAGACCGCGCATTTTCGAAATGCAGATGCCCCCATAGCTCGCGCTCGGTTGCGCCGGGAACCGAATGTTCGTAGATCCGCGCCATTCCGGCTTCGCAAACCCTGATCGTCCAACGCATCAACTCGATCTCCTCCGCCGACTTGATCGAACGGGCACGCTCGGTCAAGTCGGTGCCCTCGACATAGGTAAACCCCCGGGCCGCCAGCGCGTGCAGACCCGGGCCATCCAATTTGTCTGCTGCAAAACGCCGGTTGCCGCCGCCGTGCTGGTGCACAAGGTCGGCGATCTCATCCGCCCAGAGATTGACGCCTGCGGGAGCTTTGTCGCCCTTGGTCATGAACATCCAGGAGACGGCGGTGCGGATCTCGTCGATACCGGGCAGGCCGTCATTGAGGTGTTCGCAGCCCTTGAACTCCCACAATATCGCCGGCCCGTCCGCAAGGATCATCGCGTACCGCACCGGGTTGTGGCTGGTCCAGACCTGCATGTTCGAACTGTCGAACGCATAGCGGATGTTGATCGGATCATAGAGCAGAAGCCCGGCCACATCGCGTAACGCCATCTGTTCACGTAAGCGCCCCAAACGGTGGGCCCGGGCTTTGTCCAGCGTGTCCGGGCTGACCGGGCTGATCAGCGGTTTGTCGGCGCCTTCGCTGTTGAGATAGGTCAGCTTTCGGTCGTCTTTAAAAACGTTCTGGGTCTGGGTCATGCGGGCTTCTCTTCACGAAAGGCGGCTTGCAACACCTGGGTTGCAAGCCAGTGATAGGCTTTGTTGAAAACACTCCCCGGGTTGCAATGGAAACAACGCGGCTGCTTCAGTCGACCGTGCGCCCGTAGAAACCCAGCTGTTCCTCGGCGGAAAAGATGACGCCGGGCTTCTCGTAGTAGGAAAAGGTCGCAATCACCCGATCTTTGACCCCCTGAACCGGAACAACACGATGCGGGGTGTTGACGCCGCGAAAGACATTCAGCGCACCGGGTTCCGGCATAATCCGCTTGGTGTCAGGGTCTTTCCCGGCCAAAACGGCGGCGACACCTTCATAGGGTGCTGTCAGACTAATTCGAACTAGGCTCAGTTTGCCGCGGAAATCGCGAACTTATCCGGAACAAAGTTGACGCCACTCGCTAAGAGCGGCGGCGCGGGTCAGCTTGAAGGTGTCTCGACTGGCTAACGATCTTTCCTGGTTGAAGTGGTTGTAAACGGAAGAATGGATGGAGGCGAATTTCTGTAAACTTCGCATACGCCTGAAACGCAGCATGGCCCGTTCTCTTCGTCGGAAAGGCAGGTGCGAGTTCTCGACGCGGTTGTTGAGCCACCTGCCCGTCCTTTGTTTTTCGAGTGCATCCAGTTCTTTGAGCGCRGCTCTGTATGAGGCGAAGCGATCCGTCACGACGGTTTCCGCTTTGCCGTGTCGCTTCATTAACTTCTTGAGGAATTTCAGTGCTGCAGCCTTGTTTCGGCGTTTGGTGACAACGGCTTCCAGCACCTCGCCTTCATGATCAACAGCCCGCCAAAGATAGTGCCGCTTGCCATTCACCTTCACGAAAACCTCGTCCACGTGCCACTTCCATTTGGAGAATGCGCGCAGCTGCTGAACACGCTTCCGTCTGATCTCAGCAGCAAACATCGGGCCAAACCTGTTCCACCAATATCGGATAGTTTCGTGGCTCACGTCGATGCCTCTCTCGTGCAGCAGATCTTCGACATTCCGAAGCGAGAGCGGGAAACGGATGTACAGCATCACCGCAAGGCGGATGATCTCGGGACTGGTTTTAAAGTATTTGAATGAGGCAGGTCTGGTCATGGGCAAAAGCTACGCAACTGCCCTGCCCCGCTCAAGCAAAGTTCTTCTGACAAGACCCTCTGAACGGCTTAATTGCAAACCGACAATTTGCCGTTCGCGCGATCACCGTCAATCGCCCTCGAATTCCCTGCAATTTCCCTGCTGATCCACGCAGGGAAAAGCGCTTCACAGCATTGAAATTGAACGGGAATTTCCGACTAAGGCCTCTAAAAACGGCGGCATTTGTAGAAATTCCCTGAAAATTCCCTGCGAGCAGGGAAATCCAAAGACAAAACCGACACCCGTGTTGCGGCCACCGGAGACCCATCGCCGGAATTCCACATATCACTGCTATGCGCACCGTCTCCGACGTCCCGAACGCCGCGCAAGCGCCGGAAAATACGGGCCAAAATCGGGTACATTCTTGATATATTTCAATAGGTTATATGGGTGGCGGAGAGACAGGGATTCGAACCCTGGAGACGGTCTCCCGCCTACACACTTTCCAGGCGTGCGCCTTCGACCACTCGGCCACCTCTCCGTGCCGGCGTTTTTTGAACTATCGCCGGGGGATTTGCAAGGCCCCATTGAGGTGAAATTTCACTGAAATCGAAAGCCTTGCAAAGGCGATTAAATCTCGTCGCCGTCACCATCTGCCAAATCGCCCTCAGTCATCGCGACAGGATCAGTGGATGGTTTTGCGGACGTTGTTTCGTCGGTGTTCTTGCTGGGTTGGGCTTCGCTGCCCTGCAACGCCTCGGGGTTTCGCAACCAGACATCGCGTTGTGCAAATGGGATTTCGATCCCTTCTTCGACAAAGCGCCGGTTGATATCGTGGTTCATATCGGATTTGACCGACAACACCCAGTTTACATCTCGTAGGATGGCCCGGATTTCAAAGTCCAGCGAATCTGCGCCAAACCCCTGGAACACCACACTGGGGGCTGGATTCGCCAAAACCATCGGGTGTGAATTCGCGATTTCGCCCAGAATCTTCTCTACCATTCGGGTATCAGTCCCATAGGCAACCCCGACCGGTACAATCACCCGCCCGATCGTATTGCCGCGTGTATAGTTCGTGACAACGCCGCTGATCAGATCCGAGTTCGGAACGATCACATCCGTTCGGTCAAACGTCTCGATCCGCGTGGACCGGACCGAGATATCACGGACGTACCCCATCATCCCATTCACGTCGATCCAATCCCCTTTCGAGATTGGGCGTTCGACCAACAGGATAATGCCCGACACAAAATTCGACACGATGGTCTGCAGACCAAAGCCGATCCCCACCGACAACGCACCGGCAACAATAGCCAGCGATGACAGGTTGAAACCGGCAATCGTAATCGCAATCAGCGCGGCCAGGAAAATACCGACATATCCGGTGCCCGACACAATCGCGTTTTGCCCGCCCGGATCAATACTGGTCTTTGGCAGCAGAGAATTGCGCAGCCCGCTTTGTAGCATCCGCGTCAGGCCATAGCCGATGGCAAATATGACAAGGAAGGTAAAGAAGTTGCTGGGCGAGATGGTTACCCCGCCAATGTCAAACCCCTGCAGCAGGCGCGACCAGACTTCCTGCAGGTCGGTTTGACGCGCACCCCAATACAGCGCGAGCACGGGCATAGCCACAATGGCCATTGCAAAGCCGATGAGAACCGAAAACAGCGAGTCCTTGGCCTTATCGCCCTGCCCGCCAAGCCAGCCGTAAACAGACGTCAGGAAGCGTTGGACGATGACCAGCGCTGCAATAAGAACCAATGAACGCACGGCCGGGAAAACGATTGCCTCAGCCGCATTCGTATACCCCAGCATCGCTAAAATCGGGCTGGCGATCCCCAGGAAGAACAAAGCGCGTCGAATGAACTCGACCAGTTGGCTGAACCCGGCAGCGCGGGCCGTTTCGGACGGCTCACCTGCATCGACCGGGACATCAACACTGCGGACGCGACGGACGCGAAGAAGAAGCAAAGCTGTTGCGACGATGACCGGAAAGGCGACGACGGCGCGCGTCGCATCCGAGATATTTTCGATCTGATCGAACAGGTTCACCAGTTCATGCAGGATCAGGAGCCCGGCAAGAAAATCGAGGTAGACGCGTAACTCAGTGACTTTCTGGCGGGACAGTTTTTTGAACCCCTGCGCCGCTTGCAGCACGTAAACCTGTCGGCCAATCCAGTCATAATAAAGGATGATCGCCGCCCAATAGGGCACGTTTTCCATCAACAGCGTCCCGCGCAGCCCCAGGACACCTGTCATCACAACCGCCTGAACCAGAAGCCAGACGCCGAACCAGGGGAGGATAATACGCAGCAACGAGGTCAGGAACGTCCATACGCCACTTCCCTGCCCCCCAAGTGCTCGCAGACGCGCACCTGCGGCTTCCGACCAGCGCTTACCGTAAAACAGCAGCACGCCGGCGACGAAAACCAAGGCCAGAATTCCCAGCCCACGGGACCGCAATCGTTCATGCACCACGTCAGTTTTCAGGTTCCGACGCGCTTCGTTGAACAACGCTTGCGCAGCTTCGTTCACATCAACCCAAGCCGGTCGCCAGTAGGAGGGGTTCAGCGGCGACGGTCCGCGCTCTAAAAGCTCTTTCGCCTGACGGTCCCGCAAAAGTTTATCTATCTCGGATATCAGACCATTGGCCCGGCTGAATGCCTCTTCTGAGATGATCTGCGGGACGCGCAAACTGTTCAGCTGCTCGTTTAGGTGCTTTCGTAGTGTGGCAATGTCTTCCGGTTCGGTGGCGTCGCCCTCGGGCGCAGCACCAAGAGCCTTGATCTGATTTTCAAGCGTCTGGATGCGTTCGGTGTTTGCACCGCGTGCCCGATTGAAATCATCTCTATAGCCGTTGATCTCTGAGCGCAGGTTTTCGAGCGAAGCGTTCGACGCACGATCGGCCTCGATTACCGTCTCGGCACGGTCCGCCGTTTTGACCCAGCCTTGATAGTATTCGCTTTGACGATCTGTAAGCTGCGCGGCAGCGGGGCCGCAAACTATCGCAAAACAAACCGCAACAAGGGTCAGGAACAGGCGAACACGCCGCAGCATCACACGTCCTCAAAAACGCCGGGGATACTGCGTGGAGCTTCGGTCATCCAGTCCGGGACAGGCAATTCCTTTTCACGCAGAAAGTCCGGGTTGAACAGCTTGGACTGATAGCGAGTTCCGTAGTCACACAGGATGGTCACGATGGTGTGGCCCGGTCCCAGATCTTTGGCCAGACGTACCGCACCAGCCATGTTAATGGCGGTTGAACCGCCCATGACCAGGCCTTCATCGCGCAGCAGATCAAAGATGTAAGGCAGCGCCTCGTTATCCGTCATCTGATAAGCAAAGTCAGGTTTGAACCCCTCAAGGTTCTTGGTGATACGCACCTGACCGATGCCTTCGGCGATCGAGCCGCCCTCCATCGCGATTTCGCCGGTGGTGTAATACGAATACAGCCCAGCCCCCATCGGATCGACCAGACCGATCTTGACGCCTTTGGGCTGCAACGCGTCCGCTACGCCCGCCAATGTACCGCCCGAGCCCACGGCACAGACGAACCCGTCAACTTTGCCATCGGTCTGTTCCCAGATTTCGGGACCGGTCGTTTCCACATGCGCCTGACGGTTCGCAACATTGTCGAACTGGTTGGCCCAGATCGCGCCGTTGGGCTCGGTCTGCGCCAGTTCTTCGGCCAAACGACGGGAATAGTGTACGAAATTGTTGGGGTTGCGATACGGTGCGGCCGGAACCTGAACCAGCTGAGCCCCAGCTAGTCGCAGCATGTCCTTTTTCTCTTCGGACTGCGTTTCCGGGATGACGATGACGGTCTTGAACCCCATCGACGCACCAACAAGCGCCAGACCGATCCCGGTGTTACCCGCTGTACCTTCGACAATGGTGCCGCCCGGTTTCAGGTCGCCACGCGCAATGGCATCGCGGATGATGTAGAGCGCCGCACGATCCTTGACCGACTGGCCGGGGTTCATGAATTCGGCCTTGCCGAGAATCTCGCACCCGGTCTCTTCGCTGATGCGACGCAGGCGGATCAGCGGGGTTTTTCCGACTGCGTCGGCAAGGTCTCGTGCAATGCGCATGGCGCCCTCATTTCATTTCGGATCAACGCAGATTTACCTGTGGTGCGCGATGACCACAAGCGGCGAAAATCATCCGCGCAGGCGCTCACGGTGACGTGCAAGCCAATGGGCCACCGCCAAAAGCGGCAAATCCTTGAACCCATGACTGTCGACCTTGTCTAAGAAATCACTGAAAGGCAGAATCTGGGTTCGGATATCCTCACCTTCCGTTGCCAACCCACCATCTTCGATGGTCTTGGTCAGATCAGCCAGCCCGACATAAAGGTATAGAAATTCAGTCGATGACCCGCTGGAGGAATACGCGCCGCCTGCATATTCCAGCCGGTTCAGCGCAATCTGGGCTTCTTCTTCGGACTCGCGCAGGGCCGCCTGTTCCGGCGTTTCGCCTGGGTCGATCATTCCGGCGACCGGCTCCCACATCCAGGGTTCAGGATCCTCAGCCAGAAAGATCGGTGCCCTGAATTGTTCGACCAACAGCACCGTGTCGCGCACAGGATCATATGGCAGGACGATCACGGCGCTG
Source organism: Ruegeria sp. Alg231-54 (assembly GCF_900143525.1). Classification (GTDB taxonomy): domain Bacteria; phylum Pseudomonadota; class Alphaproteobacteria; order Rhodobacterales; family Rhodobacteraceae; genus Ruegeria. Next base: position 573,484 of record NZ_FREZ01000001.1, read on the forward strand.
CCCTGCATCAGGCTGCTGCGGTTCAGAACTTTGCCCATCGCGCCATCGTACTGGCGATGCTGCAACGCGACTTCTTCCATCCCGAAATAATTGACATATGCCGGTTTGCGGTCGTGCACGATGACGTCATTGGCGGTGTCTCGTGCATCGCCTGTCGTACGTTGACGCGCAGCCAGCTTCGCCCATGCACGCGTCCGGATCGACGGAAAGCTGCGCGCAATCAGTTCCGCATCGATCTTGCCGTAAAACCCCATAACCTCTTGCGCGGCGAGCATTGTCATCGCGCCCCACTCATCCAGCCACCCCTGCAGTGACCACACGTGGGCGCGGTTCCAAAGCCCTGGCTCAGGGTAGAACACAAGGGCTTGCGATTTCGCCCCGTCGACCAGATCAACTGTCTGCTCCCGCAGGTCGTAATCAAAGCCACCCTCGTAGAAGACTAAACGGTTCTGATCTTCTTCACTCAATCCCCGGAGCAACAACCCTTTAGCCAGACCGCCTTCCTCATGAATAATCATGGGAAAGGCCTGATCCTGCACGCTATGGACTACATGATCTTTCAGGGTGGCCTGGGCAAATTCAAGTTTGGACGCTGGACGTCCCAAGACAAGCTCCAGCAAAGGCAAGTGCCGCAGCGTGCCATAAAAGAACAGATCTGACACTGTTGGGTTCTTTCGTACTTTAAGTTGTTAGCTCACCGCCACCGGCGGGCCGCTTCCTCGGTGACCAGCCCAGTGACCAAAGCCCCAATGACCAAAGTCCACAAAATTTCGGGCACCACAAGTTGCTGGCCATATTCAACGCCGATTTTAAAGATAGAGATCAGCGCCTCGAACGGGCCGTCATAACGATGGCGCATTGCCAGGCGAAACATTTCGTTGACACCCTGAACAAACAGTCCCCAGAACACCAGCGCCACTATTCCGGTCAATCCATTGTTGATTGCTGCAGTCCAGCCCCTACCGGCACGTTTGCCCATGATCCACCATCCGCAAATCACGCCCAAAGCCATGTTCACGTAAGTAAACATCCCGTAGTTCTTACCTTCATCACCGTTTTCGATGACCATACTCGAAACTAAGAACGCCACGATCAATAGGCATAAGCCAGAAACAAGCTTGGGGGCAGTGGGCATTTCTGAAGTCCGTTCCTTAACTCGGTTTCGCTATAGTGATCTGTGTCACATCGCAATTACCGGTGTCAAAGGCTGCTCCGCAGGCGGTCAAATAATAATTCCACATGCGGCGAAAACGCTCATCAAAGCCCATTTCCGAGATTTCGTCCCACTTGCCGTTGAACGTGTCATACCAGCGGCGCAGGGTCAGGTCATAGCTTTTACCGAATTCTTTCGAATTGACGACTTTCAAACCCGCCTGAGCAACTTGTTCCTTCAAAATGGACGGCGCCGGAAGCATGCCGCCCGGGAAAATATATTTCTGAATGAAATCAATACCGTTACGATATACATCCCATCTATGATCCGCGACTGTGATAATTTGCAACGTCGCTTGCGCCCCGGGTTTTAATCGCTCACGCACAGTGTCGAAATACACAGGCCAGTACTTTTGACCTACCGCTTCGAACATCTCGATCGATGCGATTCCGTCATACTGGCCACGTTCATCCCGGTAATCCTGCAATTTGAATTCGACAAAATCTGAAAGCCCAGCACTTTCAATACGCTGCCTCGCAAACTTCAACTGCTCTTGACTGATCGTCAAACCTGTGACCCGCAGGCCACGCTCTTTCGCAGCGTATTCAGCGAACCCACCCCAGCCGCAGCCAATCTCAAGAATATGATCTCCGGGTTTTGCACCCATTTCATCGACCATGCTGGCATATTTTGCGGTTTGCGCCTTTTCCAGACTTTCCTGCCCTGTTTCGAATAGTGCGCTGGAATAGGTCATCGTGTCATCAAGCCACAAACGATAGAAATCATTGCCCAGATCATAATGGTACGAGATGTTCTTTTTGGCCTGTGTCCGGTTATTGCGGTGCAACCAGAACCGCAGCCGCTCATACATCTGCACAAGGACTTTGCCGGTGAAATCGTCGTAGACCGTTTCATTACCCATATGCACGAGGTCCATAAAGGATCGCAGGTCCGGCGTGCTCCAGTCACCTTCCAGATATGCGTCGGAAAAACCGAGTTCACCTTCACGGACCAGGCGGGCAAAAACGTCTGGATTGTGGATATCCACACGTGCAACCGGCCCGGGTTTGGTGCCCTCGGTTCGGAATACACGACCATCCGGCAGTCCGATGTCCAATCGGCCAGACTGCATCCGGCTAACCATTTTGAATACTTGCGCAAAGTATCTGGGCAGGTCTTTCTGCCCTTCGGTGGTCATCAAAGTCATCCGCTCTCCTCTGTGCGGCCGCGCAAACAGGCTAGGCCGAGTTTGTGTTTGTGGCAAGTTTTCAATTCGTTACTGGTTTTTTCGGCCCTCATAGGCCGCCAATGCACGCGCCCGACCGGCTGCCAAAGTGACACCGGGTTGCGGGTATGGGTCCTGTGGGCTGAGGTTCCATGACTTCGGAACCGCATCAAAATACGCCAGTGCTGTTGCCGATGGCTTGGCCTGCTCCTCGGCAATCCATTGCCGAACGAAGTCCGATTGCGGATCGAACTTTTCCTGCTGTGTTTGCGGATTGAAGATGCGAAAGAAAGGCGAGGCATCCGGCCCCGACCCTGCAACCCATTGCCAGCCCATCGCGTTTGCCGCCGGATCCCAGTCGACCAGACAATCCGCGAACCAATCCATGCCAATTTTCCAATGCGTCATCAGATGCTTGGTCAGGTAACTCGCCACGATCATCCGGGCCCGATTGTGCATTCGCCCTGTCACATACATCTGCCGTAACCCCGCATCGACGCCCGGAACGCCGGTTTTCGCCTGCTTCCAGGCGAGAACTTCGGGCTGGTCCGCATCAGTACTCCAGGGAAATCTATTCCACTCAGGCTTCCAATTACCGCTGAGCAAGGATGGAGTGTGATACATCAACTGATAAGCAAATTCGCGCCAGACCAATTGGCGCAAATAGGGTTCGCCCCCCTGAACTCCCGTCATTCCGGCCCGCTGAACTGCGTGCCAGACACTGCGCGGGCCAATTTCACCTAAAGACAGATACTCGGACAGGTTAGATGTTCCGTCCAAGTCCATACGATCCCGGTGATCTGAATAGTCGGCGATGCGGTCCAGAAATTGATGCAACGCCTCAAATGCTGCGGTTTCGCCCGGTCGGACATGGGGTGTGACCACGGATGCTCCGCGGCGCATCTGCGCGCCCAGATGCCAATCCTCAAGATTTTCAGAAACGGGCCACATCGCGGGCGGTATGAGATGAGACACAGCGTTGTTTGGGGCCGGAACATCCCGGCTGCGCACTGAACGCCACATTGGAGTGAACACACGGAACGGCTGCCCTGTTTTCGTCGCCACTGTCCAAGGTTCGAACAAAAGATGGCCGGCGAAGGATTTAACCGTGACACTTTGGTCGGTCAGAGCCGTCTTGATCTTCGTATCTCTGGCAATGGCGTCCGGGTCATATGCGCGGGTCCAAAACACACCGCTTGCGCCGGTTTCGACGACCAGTTGCTGCAGAACGCTCAGCGCATCCCCATGCCGCAGGATCAGGCGGCTGCCAGCCTGTTCCAGCGCCTGGGCAAAAGCATTAAGGCCCAATCCAAGACGCCATTTTGGCGCTGCGCCCAAAGCCTGGACCGTGTGGTCCAGAATGAAAACTGGTATGATCGGTTGCCCGCTCTCAACCGCGGCGCTCAGTGCAGGGTGATCCGACAGGCGCAAATCCCGTCGGAACCACATTATGATCGGTGACCGCTGCTGTTCCATGTCCGCCCTGCTCTTTTCTTCTTTCTTCGGTTACGAAGCAGAGCGGGAATTGGATCACAAAACGTCGTCTAGTGCATTCAAAAGCTGATCAATTTCCTGTTGAGACGTATAGTGCGTGAAACTGACCCGCAGCACGCCCTGATCCGGATCGACGCCCATAGCCGTCAACGGGCGCACAGCATAGAAATCACCCCCACCAGCCATAATACCATATCCAGTCAGATCCGCGGCAACCGCTTCGGCATTGCGGTTCAGCGCCAGGGCCACAGTCGGCGCGCGATGGCTGGCATCGGATGTTCCGATCAGGCGAACGGCGTTGCGGTCTTTGACCGCATCCAGAAGCGGTTGCAGCAATGCGACCTCATGCGAGCGCATCAGATCATGGGCGAATGAACCACGCTCGGCCGCTTCTCCGGTTGGCCCGCTATGATGGTCGCACAGCAGATCAACATAGTCTGCCATGCCCGCGCTGGCCGCAATCTGGGCATGGTCCGGCCCCGCCGGAGTAAACCGTTGGTACAGCACGTCGCCGTTGAAGTAGTGCCCCTGGTTCGGCAGCATCTCCCCCAACGTACGCCGGATGACCATACAACCCTGATGCGGTCCGTATGTTTTGTAGGCCGAAAACAGATAGATATCCGGCCCCAGATCACCCACGTTCGGAAACCCGTGTGGTGCGTAAGACACGCCATCCACGCATACAAATGCCCCCGCTGCATGGGCAATCGCGGTGATCTCGGTAACCGGGTTGATCTCTCCGATCACGTTCGAGCAATGGGGAAAGCACACCAGACGCACGTTTCCATCCAATAGGTTTTCCAGATCCATCGGCTTCAACGACCCTGTTTCGGGATCAATCTGCCATTCGCGGATTTCGATTCCCTCGTCCGCTAGTCGCCGCCACGGACCTGAATTTGCCTCATGATCCTGATTGGTGACAATGATGGCCTCGCCCGGTTGCATCCATTGGCGGAAAGCTTGCGCCAGAACATAGGTGTTCTGCGTAGTCGAAGGGCCAAAGCTCAGCTCATCCGTCTCAACGCCCAATATGGCTGCCATGCGTGCCCGGGCTTCGTCCATTTCCTCGCCGGCAAGGCGGCTGGCCTCATAGGGTGCATAGGGTTGCACTTTTCGCTGGGTATAATACCGCGTCAGGCGGTCGAGAACCGGCTTGCAAGTGTATGACCCACCAGCGTTTTCGAAGAATGCCTGCTCTTGCAGGCTGGGCTCGTAAAAGGCCGGAAACTGTGACCGGACAAAATTGATATCCAGAGTGCTCATGGCACGTCTCTCCTTGATCATGCGCGTTCATTCTAGAGGCGTCCGAGCATGATTTCGAAACCCTCAGAAATCATGGCAGGTCTTCCAGCCCAGTCCGCGCGATAGGCGCAGACAGCCCCCGCTACCGGTCCGGCGCGAGAACGCGGTCAAATTGCAAGGACTGAAATGGTTCGTCAAGCATTCAGTTTTGCTAAACGCGCACAAAAAAGCCGGGCATCCAAGCCCGGCTTTTTAAGCAAACTGTAAAGCGGTTTAGCCCTGAACTTTGGTGTAGGTCCCCTCACCGGCCAAAATACCCCGGAACCCGCCCGGTTCGTCCAGCCCGAAGACAATCAGCGGTAGATTGTTGTCGCGCGCCAGTGCAATGGCCGACGCGTCCATGACCCGCAGGCGTTTGGCCAGAACATCATCATAGCTGACGGTGTCGTACCGCACGGCATCCGCGTGTTCCTTGGGGTCCTTATCGTAAACACCATCGACGCCGTTCTTACCCATGAAGATCGCCTGACATGCCATTTCGTTGGCCCGAAGGGTCGCGGCGGTGTCGGTGGTGAAATACGGGTTTCCGGTTCCGGCGGCAAAGATACAGACCCGTTTTTTCTCAAGGTGACGCACGGCACGGCGGCGAATGTAGGGCTCGCAAACCTCATCCATGCGGATGGCCGAGATAACCCGAGTGAAAACGCCGATCTCTTCCAGCGCGGACTGCATTCCCAGCGCGTTCATGACCGTTGCCAGCATGCCCATGTAATCAGCCGTAGTCCGTTCCATCCCCTGTGCCGATCCGCTGAGACCGCGGAAGATATTGCCACCGCCAATCACCATGCAGATCTCAACACCCAGATCGTGCACCGATTTGATCTCTTGCGCGATGCGCTGAACTGTGGGCGGATGCAGGCCGAACCCCTGATCTCCCATAAGCGCCTCGCCCGAGATTTTCAGCATTACGCGATCATACCTTGCCTTTGTGGTTTCGGCGGTGTCGGTGGTCGGGGAAATGGTCATGTTGCGCTCCGGGCTGGCACGGGTTTATTTTCAGGCGCAAAATGAAGCAAAACCGCCGCAGGTTCAATGCGATTGGTAAGGAATGAGGCAGTCCGAGATGACCGAACCCGCGAGATCGCAGATATTGGACCGCCTGCCCCCCATTCCTGATGGGAAACCTGTTCTGATTGCCGGTCCAACCGCGTCCGGAAAGTCCGCCCTTGCCCTGTTGATCGCCGAACAGTTCGGCGGCGTCATCGTGAATGCCGATGCCAGCCAAGTCTACGATTGCTGGCGCGTGATTTCCGCCCGCCCGTCTGCTGAGGAGGAAGCCCGCGCGCCGCATCTTCTGTATGGCCATATCTCATATGATCAGGACTATTCCACCGGCCATTGGCTGCGCGAGGTGAAACCGCTGCTGACCGAAGGCGCACGCCCCATCATTGTTGGGGGCACCGGCCTGTATTTTTCTGCGCTGACCGAAGGTATGGCCGATATTCCACCTACACCGTCCGAAATCCGGGCCGAGGCGGACAGCCTGACCTTGCAGACTCTGATCGCGGGTGTGGATACGCAGACTCTGGCCCGGATCGACACACTAAACCGCGCCCGTGTTCAGCGGGCATGGGAAGTGTACAATGCCACCGGTCGAAACCTCAGTGACTGGCAAGACGCCACACCACCCCCGGTTTTGGACGTGAAGAACACAGTGCCAATCGTTTTCGACGTGGATAAACAATGGCTTTTGGACCGCATCACGCGCCGCTTTGACCTGATGTTGGACACTGGTGCATTGACCGAGGTTGAAAGGATGCGGGACCGCTATGATCCGTCGCTTCCGGCATTCAAAGCCATCGGAGTACCCGAGTTGATGGCCTATATCGACGGCACCATGACGTTGGATGAAGCCCGCGAACGGGCCACGATCTCGACCCGCCAATTCGCCAAACGACAGCGCACATGGTTTCGCGCCCGTATGAAAAGTTGGAATCGGGTCGACTTATCAAAGTGATACCTGACGCGGCTGAAGTTTCATTGATCGCGAACACACATGCAGGGAATTCGCGGCGAATCCACTGCCGCAAAACTGAACCTGCCAAAGGATTCCCTTGGGGCTAAAAAAGCTGATAGCGGTAAACTCTGCCCGTCAATGTCGTTTTTGTACCTCGAATGACGATTTCGAACATTGACCTCACCCAAATTCTGGTGCCGAATGTCGGTCATGGGGATATCTGAAATCCGAGATCAGAAGATCATTGAACCTGCCGGCCGGAGCATTCCGGCCTGAGCGGTTCGACACTTCATCCAAAAAAAATACTGTCTCACAGGGAGTAACGTTAATGAAAAATCAGACAATGACCGGAGCACCGATGCACTGGGCGGCAGAAATGCACGCACAGGAATATCGGGACGGCAAACTGAACCGGCGCGAGTTTTTGACCCGCACCACTGGTCTTGGGGTCACCGCCGCCGCAGCCTATGGCATGATCGGACTGGCCGCCCCGGCGCGTGCGGCCGGTGAAGACGCCAAGAAAGAAGGCGGCACCCTGCGCGTTCAACAGGAAGTGCGCGCCCTGAAGGACCCACGCACCTATGACTGGTCGCAGATCGCTAACGTGACCCGTGGCACGCTCGAGTATCTGGTCGAGTACAACTCGGACGGTACGTTCCGCGGCATGTTGCTGGAGGGCTGGGAAGTCAACGACGACGCAACCGTTTACACTTTGAAAGTCCGCCCGGGCGTCAAATGGAACAACGGTGACGACTTCACCGCGGAAGACGTGGCCCGCAACATCGGGCGCTGGTGTGACAAGAGTTCGGAAACCAACTCGATGGCAGGTCGCTTTGCGACACTGATCGATCCGGAATCCGGTCAGGCCATTGACGGCGCAATCGAAGTTGTCGATGCCAACACCGTCAAACTGAACCTGCCAGCCTCTGACATCTCGCTTATTGCGGGCATGGCAGATTATCCGGCAGCGATCGTCCACAGCTCGTTCAGTGAAACCGATCTGCTCAACAATGTGGGTACCGGTGCATATCTGGTGCAGGAATTGGAAGTCGGCGTGAAAGCCACCCTCGTTCGCAACGAGAACCACACCTGGTGGGGCGAAGAAATCTTTGGTCGCCCGGCGCTGGACAGCATCGTCTACATTGACTACGGCACCGACCCGTCCGCTTGGCTGGCCGCGCTGGAGTCCGACGAAGTCGACATGTTGTATGAATCGGTTGGTGAATTCATCGACGTGATGGACAGCCTCGGCTATGTGAAGTCCGAAGTTGTGACCATGAACACCATCGTTGTCCGCCCGAACCAGTTGGCTGAAATCGACGGTAAGAAACCTTACGAAGACAAGCGCGTGCGTCAGGCCCTGCAGATGGCGGTTGATAACTCGATCTGTCTGGAACTGGGCTACGGCGGTCGCGGTTCGCCTGCGGAAAACCACCATGTTGGCCCGATCCACCCGGACTATTACCAACTGCCGCCGCAGAAAGTCGACCCGGAAGGCGCACGTGCGCTGATGGAAGAAGCCGGAATGATCGATTTCGAGCACGAGCTGATCTCGATCGACGATGACTGGCGCCGGAACACCACCGACGCGGTTGCAGCGCAGCTGCGTGACGCGGGTATCAAGGTCAAGCGGACCGTTCTGCCGGGCAACACGTTCTGGAACGACTGGGCGAAATACCCCTACAGCTCGACCAACTGGAACCACCGTCCACTGGGCGTGCAAATCTGGGCTCTGGCCTATCGTACCGGTGAAGCCTGGAACGAATTCGGCTGGGCAAATGCCGAGTTTGACGCGCTTCTGACCGAAGCGCTGGCCATCGCGGATGCCGACAAGCGCCGTGAAGTGGTCGCCAAGGGCGAGGCGATGATCCAGGAAGAAGGCGTCACCATTCAGCCTTACTGGCGTTCGCTGTATCGCCACATGAAGGACGGTCTTGTCGGCACCGACATGCACGTGTCCTTCGAGCACCACCACTATAAGTGGGGTTGGGCGGCCTAAAACCTGCCAGACGTTAATGGGGGCGCCTGAACAGGGCGCCCCTTTCCAGCCGCAGACAGGCCGACACGGGGTCGGATGTCCGAGGCCAGACAATGGTCCAATGATCTGCGGAACACCCGAACAACAGGGGCCATCATGGGACTATTCATCCTCCGACGGTTCGGCGTCATGCTTCTTACTGCATTGTGCCTGACTTTCGTGGTCTTCTTTCTGACCAACCTCTACCCGAACCTGGAAAAGCTTGCGAAAACGCAGGGCAACCAGCGGATGTCCGACGAACAGGTTGAGACCTGGTTGGACAATCGCGGTTATCTGCAACCAACGCTGGTCAAATACGGTCAATGGCTGGGGGTTTTGCCAGGCTATACCAAGACACTTGATGACGGCACGTTCCTTGGAACGTGTACCAGACCGGGGTCGACCGAGGAAACGACCTCCAGATATTGCGGTGTTTTGCAAGGCGACTGGGGCTATTCCAGCGTGTTCAAAGACGAGGTCGGCACCATTGTTGGCAAACGCCTGGGCAACACCGGCTATCTGATGTTTTGGGTTTTGGTCCTGATGGTGCCATCCGCGCTACTGGTCGGAGTATTGGCCGGGATGCGCGAAGGATCAGCGCTTGACCGGTCCCTCTCCACCTTCTCGATCATCACGACGGCGACGCCGGAATACGTATCAGGCGTGATCTTCATCGCGATCTTCACCTCGTCCACCGTGGGCCTGAAATGGTTCAAGGGCACTGCAACGCAAGCGATGGACAATCCGACCTTTGAGAACTTCTTTCTGCCGGTTCTGACCATTGCGCTTTACGGGATGGGCTATATCGCCCGGATGACCCGCGCTTCGATGACCGAGGTGATGACCGCACAATACATCCGTACCGCGCGTCTCAAGGGTGTTTCCTTTGGCAACATCGTTATGAAGCACGCGCTGCGCAACGCTCTGATCGCCCCCTTTACTGTCATCATGCTGCAGTTCCCATGGCTGCTGAATGGCGTGGTAATTGTTGAAACCCTATTCAACTACAAGGGTTTCGGCTGGGCACTGGTACAGGCGGCGGGCAACAACGACATTCAGCTCTTGCTGGCGATTTCGGTCGTGTCGGTCTTTGTGGTGCTGGTGACGCAGCTGATATCCGATATCGGCTATGTCTACCTCAACCCGCGCATCCGTATTTCGTAAGGGAGATAGATCATGGAACCTCTTAGCTGGACCGGCTCTATCGCCATTCTAAACCCTATCCTGATGATCGCGCTGGCTGCGTTGGTCGTATCTATCGTCGTCTGGATCATCGGCAGCATCGTCCTACCCGAAGCCCCGTTGAGCTTGAATGCGGACGGCACGCTCAGCTCAGGCACAGGACTGCGGGGATTGACCCAATCAGCCTTGAGATACAGCTTTTTCGCCTGTGTCGTCCTTGCGCTGGCGTATATCGTTCTTGGCATCCTCATGGGTACCAGTGCCGGGATCGTCGGCGCGATCTCACAGCAATTTCTGCCTGTGTGGTTGTCGCTGATCATCCTGTTTGCAATGTCGATCGCCTTCAAACGACGCCTCGGGCTGTACGGAAAACTGTTCGACAGCCCCATCGGCATGATCGGCTTTGGTCTTGTGATGTTCTGGGTCTTTACCGGGATCTTCGGTGCGCTGGATCTGATCATCACACATGACCCGCTGAGTCAGGTCTCTGGCATGAAGAACAAAGTGCCCGGAACGCCCCTGCAAAACCCTGAAGACGGCGAGTATGCCTGGTACCTTCTGGGCGGCGACAACCTTGCCCGCGACGTCTTTAGTCGCATGGTCAAAGGCGCATGGATCGTGGTGCAGATCGCACCGCTTGCGACCATGTTCGCATTTATGGTCGGGATCACTCTGGGTCTTCCAGCAGGGTACTACGGAGGACGTCTGGACACGTTCCTGTCCTTCCTTGCCAACCTGATCCTGGCTTTCCCGGTAATCCTGTTGTTCTACCTGCTGGTAACACCCGAAATCGTGGCGACAGGCGTGCCTAACTATATGGCAGCCGTTTTGTTCATATTCCCGATCTTGTTCATCGGCGTTCTGCTGAACTCGCGGTATTACACCCGCCCGAATTTCCGCACTCCGCTGTTGATCGGGGTTCTGGGTATCGCGCTGTGGCTGTATCTGTCGCTGATTTCGACCGATGGCTACATCATCAACACCGATGATTACGGCATTTGGGGCTTGCCGACCTATCTGGACCTGTTCGATATCCCTGGCGGTATCCTTGTGGTGTTTGTTTCGGTTGTCTTCGTGAACTCACCCACCGTGTTCCGCATCGTGCGCGGTCTCGCGCTGGACATCAAAACACGGGATTACGTGGCTGCGGCACAGACCCGTGGCGAAGGCCCGTGGTACATCATGCTGTGGGAAATCCTGCCCAATGCACGTGGTCCGCTGATCGTCGATTTCTGTCTGCGTATCGGCTATACCACGATCCTGTTGGGAACCTTGGGTTTCTTCGGATTGGGACTGCCGCCGGAAAGCCCGGATTGGGGCTCTACGATCAATGAAGGGCGCAAGCTACTTTCTATCTATCTGCACCCTGCCCTTCCGCCTGCCTTTGCCTTGCTGTCACTGGTTCTTGGTCTGAACCTGCTGGCAGATGGCCTGCGCGAAGAAAGCCTGAAGGACTGAAGTGAGAGCGACCGGGGGCTTTGCCCCCGGACCCCCCAGGATATTTTTAGCCAGATGAAGGGGATCCCCGGACTCTCGCGAGGAGATACAAGATGAACAAATTGGCGGAATATGACGGCCCAATTCTTGAGATCGACAAACTATCGATTTCTTTCTTCACCCGCCTTCGGGAAATTCCCGCCGTGATGGATTTTTCGGTCAGCGTACAGCCCGGCGAGGCTGTTGGACTGGTAGGGGAATCCGGTTGTGGCAAGTCCACTGTGGCACTTGGGGTCATGCAGGACCTCGGCAAGAACGGGCGGGTTGTAGGCGGTTCGATCAAGTTCAAAGGGCGCGATCTGGCCGAGATGAGCGCGGATGAATTGCGCGATATTCGCGGCAATGAGATCGCGATGATCTATCAGGAACCGATGGCCTCGCTGAACCCGGCGATGAAGATCGGCAAGCAATTGATGGAAGTGCCGATGATCCACGAGGGAGTCGGCAAGGAAGAGGCCTATGCCCGCGCATTGGAAGTGGTAACGGACGTACGCCTGCCCGACCCCGAGCGGATGCTGAATTCGTTCCCCCATCAGCTGTCAGGGGGGCAGCAGCAGCGTATCGTGATCGCGATGGCGCTGATGTCGAAGCCGGCGCTGTTGATTCTGGATGAACCGACAACCGCACTGGATGTGACGGTTGAGGCCGCCGTAGTCGAGCTGGTCAGGGATTTGGGTAAGAAATACGGCACCTCGATGCTGTTCATCTCGCACAACCTTGGTCTGGTTCTGGAAACTTGTGACCGGCTTTGTGTGATGTATTCGGGTGAGGCAGTCGAGCGCGGCTCGATACACGATGTATTCGACGAGATGCAGCACCCCTATACGCAGGCGCTGTTCCGCTCGATCCCGTTGCCGGGGGCAGACAAGAACGCCCGCCCACTAGTGGCCATTCCCGGGAACTTTCCCCTGCCCCACGAACGCCCGTCAGGCTGTAACTTTGGCCCACGCTGCGACTATTTCGAGGAAGGCCGCTGCGACGCGCAGAATATTCTGATGGAGCCTGTGCCCGGCAATGACCGCCACCACACACGCTGTTTGAAGTATAAGGAAATTGACTGGAATGCCCCAATCACTTTGGCGGACAAGAAAGAAAAAGGTGAAATCGGCAGTGTTGTCCTGAAAATGGACAACCTCAAAAAGTACTATGAAGTAGCCGCCAATGCGTTGTTCGGGGGCGGTGAGAAGAAGGTGGTCAAGGCCAACGAAACGCTGAGCTTTGAGGCACATGAATCTGAGACGCTGGCGATTGTGGGCGAATCCGGGTGCGGTAAATCCACCTTTGCCAAGGTTTTAATGGGGCTTGAAACGGCCACAGATGGGCAGATCCTGCTAGACAACCGCAACATCGAAGATGTGCCGATCGAAGAGCGGGATGCCAAGACCGTGGGCGAAGTTCAAATGGTGTTCCAGAACCCATTTGACACCTTGAACCCCTCGATGACCGTTGGCCGACAGATCATCCGCGCTTTGGAAATCTTTGGCGTCGGCAATTCCGAGGCTGAGCGAAAACAGCGAATGCTGGAATTGTTGGACTTGGTGAAGCTGCCTCGCGCCTTTGCCGAGCGGATGCCGCGTCAGTTGTCCGGTGGACAGAAACAGCGCGTCGGTATCGCGCGCGCCTTTGCCGGCGATGCGCGGATCGTTGTTGCGGACGAACCTGTGTCAGCTTTGGATGTGTCCGTTCAGGCGGCGGTGACCGACCTGTTGATGGAGATTCAGCGCGAACACAAGACAACCTTGCTGTTCATCAGTCACGACCTGTCGATTGTGCGCTATCTCAGCGACCGGGTGATGGTGATGTATCTGGGCCATGTGGTCGAGCTGGGGACCACCGATCAGGTGTTCTCGCCGCCCTATCACCCCTATACCGAGGCCCTGCTGAGTGCTGTTCCCATCGCGGATACGTCGGTTGAAAAAGCGCATATCGTTCTTGATGGTGATATCCCCTCGGCCATGAACCCACCCCCGGGGTGCCCTTTCCAGACGCGCTGTCGCTGGAAATCCGAAGTGCCGGGCGGGCTGTGCGAGAAAGATGTGCCGCCGGTAAAAACCCTGGCTGACGGACATCAGGTCAAATGCCATCTGTCCGAAGAAGTTCTGGCCCGCATGGAGCCGGTCATCAAAATCGCGGCCGAGTAGCAGCCCAGACGCAAAGAACCGGCCACAGCGCCGGTTCTTTTCTGACTTGGGTTGGTTGTTAATCAGCCGCCCCAGATCACTTTCACATAGTTCTGGGTTTCTTTGTAGGGCGGCACGCCGCCGTGCTTTTCCACGGCTTTCGGACCGGCGTTATAAGCTGCCAGCGCCAGACGCCAGGATTTAAACTTGCGATACTGCCACGACAAATAACGGGCGCCGCCTTCCAGATTTTGCTTCGGATCATGCGGGTTCACACCCAAAAGACGCGCGGTTCCAGGCATCAGCTGTGCCAAACCCAGTGCCCCTTTGTGGGACACCGCGTGCGGGTTCCATCCGCTTTCCTGTTGAACCAGTCGCAGGAATAGTTCTTCCGGGACACTGTGTTTCCGGGCTGCTTGCCGCGCCAGCGCCAGGTATTGACCGCGATATTTACCATTATACCGTTTGATGACCTGAGTTGTTTGCGCGGTCTTTGGCTTAAGCCGTTCAGAATCGCGGTATTGGGTGGCTGCGCGCGAGTCCAGAATCTTGGATTGTTTGAGGAAAATATCCTTACGGCTTTTGGTGGACAGGGTGTCAGATGCAGCCGGACCCGAAACCAGCGCAAGGCACAGAACAGAAAAACAACCAACTTGAAAACGCATTTATGCCAATCCCGCTCGCTCTCGAACCCGAATGAGTATAGGTATTTCAGGCAAGAATAAAAGCTTGGTAAACAGAACCTGCATAGTTTCTTGCCAACCGTTGCACACATCAACTGTGTTTTAACCATGACGCAGGCCGTATAGGGTCGCGTAGAAACTTCGCGTCAGATTCGGGCGCGCTCGACACAGACAAGAACGGGGAAATATATGGCAGGTTCAGTCAACAAGGTCATTCTTATCGGCAATCTCGGTGCGGACCCTGAGGTACGGTCGTTTCAAAATGGTGGTAAGGTATGCAACCTGCGCATCGCGACATCTGAAACATGGAAAGACCGCAATACCGGAGAGCGTAAAGATCGGACACAATGGCACTCGGTCGCTATCTTCTCGGAGCCCCTTGTGCGGGTTGCCGAGCAATATCTGCGCAAAGGTAGTAAAGTCTATATCGAAGGTCAGCTGGAAACCCGCAAATGGCAGGATCAGTCAGGACAGGACAGATACACGACCGAGGTGGTCCTGCGGCCCTATCGCAGCGAACTGACAATGCTGGACGCCCGCGGTGAAGGCGGCGGTTATGGCGGCGGACAGTCAGGCAGCTATGGCGGCGGTCAGGCGGGCGGCGGCTATGGCGACCCCTATGGCGGACAGTCCAGCGCCCCTGCCCCTGCACCTGCATCCGGCGGAATCGACGACGACGAGATTCCGTTCTAAGGCAAACGGAGACGAAACATGACATGGTCCTTCTCACTCGGCCGGGTACTGGGGTCGGAACTGAGGGTCCATGTCACCTTTTTTCTGTTACTGGGCTGGGTCGCCTTTGCGGCCTATTCCCAAGGCGGGGTGCCTGCCGCGATCGACAACCTGATCTTTGTTCTGGCGCTGTTTGCATGCGTTGTCGCGCATGAGTTCGGCCACGCGCTGATGGCGCGGCGCTACGGCATCAAAACCCCTGACATCACCTTGCTGCCTATCGGCGGGCTTGCCCGGCTCGAACGGATGCCCGAGAAGCCTATGGAAGAAGTCTGGGTCGCTCTAGCCGGGCCGGCAGTGAATATTGTAATCTGGATCGTTTTGATGGCCATGGGGGCCGGAATGACGCTGGACTCGCTAACCCGGATCGATTCGACCAGTGCCGGACTGTTGAACCGGCTGGCCTATGTGAATTTGTTGCTGGCCGTATTTAACATGATACCGGCCTTCCCCATGGATGGCGGCCGGGTATTCCGCGCGCTTTTGTGTCTGAAGATGGACCGGGTAAAAGCCACACGTATCGCCGCCCTTGCGGGTCAGGTCGTGGCGGTGGCGTTTGGCTTTCTTGGGTTGAACACTGGTAACCCCCTGCTGGTTTTGATCGCCGTCTTCGTGTTCGTCGCTGCCAATGCGGAAAGCCACGATGTGGCCATGCGCTCAGTCGCGCGGCGGGTGCTGGCCCGCGACGCGATGATTACCGAGTTTCACGCCCTATCGCCCACCGACACGCTTGCAACCGCCGCACAGGCCGTCATTCACACCACGCAACACGAATTCCCCGTGTTGGGTCCGAATGGAGACCTGCAGGGCTTTATAGCACGCGGCACGCTGTTCACTGCCATGGCGCAAGAGGCACCTCGGTCAGATCTGGCAACTTCGATCATGGAAACCGAGATCCCGCGCGTTGAATTGACCACCGGCCTGGAAACCGTGCTGGGGAAACTACACAAGGGTGCTCCCGCCGTCGCAGTTTGCACCCAGGCCGGAACAATGGTTGGCTACATCACCCGCGAAAACATCGGTGAACTGATGGTGATCCGCGGACGGTGATCAGATCGTCGCCAATGCGTCTTCAAGCACGGACAACACAGCGTCCCTTGGGGCGTCCGAAGTGACGAACGCCTGCCCGATTCCGCGCGCCAGTATAAACCGCAACTGACCGTCGATGACCTTTTTGTCCTGCGCCATGAGATCAACCAGTGCCCCGGCACCCGGCAGATCTCCTGGAATGTCGGCCAGATCGGTTTTCATTCCCATTGCACGTAGGTGCGCCCGAACACGGCTCGGTTCCTCCTGTGAGCACAGCCCAAGACGAGAGGACAGCTCAAACGCCAGTGCACAGCCGATAGCGACACCCTCGCCGTGCAACAGGCGATCAGAATAGCCGGTGGCCGCTTCAAGCGCGTGACAGAAAGTGTGCCCAAGGTTCAGCAGCGCACGGTCGCCTTGCTCAGTCTCGTCGCGGGCGACGATGTCGGCCTTCATCTGAACCGAGCGTGTCACCGCCCGCACGCGCGCGGCCATATCGCCACCCGAAACGTCGGGACCGTTTCTTTCGAGCCATTCAAAGAACTCTGCATCGCCCAGCAGGCCGTACTTGACCACCTCGCCATAGCCCGACAGGAAATCCCGTTGGGTCATGGTGCCCAGAACCGAGGTGTCCGCCAGAACCAGAGAAGGCTGATGGAATGCCCCAATCAGGTTTTTGCCCTGTGGAGCGTTGATGCCGGTTTTTCCGCCAACAGAACTGTCCACCTGTGCCAGCAACGAGGTCGGTATCTGGACGAAACGGACTCCGCGCCGCAAAACGGCCGCAGCAAATCCCGCAAGATCACCGATGACCCCGCCACCCAAGGCGATCACCACATCGCGGCGTTCTACCTTTTCCGACAAAAGCCATTCAACCGCGCGCTCGAAATGCGGCCAGCTTTTGGTGGCTTCTCCTGCAGGCAAGGCCAGCGAGGTCATCTCGATACCAGCTGTTGCCAGACCATCCCGCAACGCATTCAGGTGCAACCTGGCCACGTTCTCATCCGTCAGAACAGCGACCTTGGGCCGATGTAGCAAGGGCGCAATCATCGTGCCGGATTGCACCAGCAGATCAGGCCCGATTTCCACGTCATACGAGCGTTCGCCCAGCTCTACATGTACGGTTTGGTGCATTTACTTCCGTTCCAATACGTCGGGGCGCGTCAACATCGACTCCACCACCCGGTCCACCATATTTTCAATCGAGGTTTCGCCATCGGACTCAACCGTCAGACCTGCCTGCGCATAAACCGGGACGCGGGCTTCATACAAGGCGCGCAAGGTCGCATAAGGGTCAGCCGTGCGCAGCAAAGGCCG
Organism: Ruegeria sp. Alg231-54; assembly: GCF_900143525.1. GTDB lineage: Bacteria > Pseudomonadota > Alphaproteobacteria > Rhodobacterales > Rhodobacteraceae > Ruegeria. The sequence goes on from NZ_FREZ01000001.1 coordinate 591,192, forward strand.
TGTGTCCTTATGTTTGACCCTGTTCCACAACACCTTCAAGTCAGCCCGCAGCCAGACCGAAACCCCGCGTTCAGTGATCATCTGGCGGTTCTGATCGGAAAGAAAAGCGCCGCCGCCGGTGGACAGGATGCCTTTTTCCTCGTCCAGCAGACGTCCGATGACCTGACTTTCCTTGGCGCGAAAGAACGGTTCACCATCACGCTCAAATATCTCGGGGATGGTCATATTGGCGGCCGATTCGATCTCGGCGTCGCTGTCGAGGAAGGGAACACCCAGCCTTGCGGCCAAAGCACGGCCCACAGCCGTCTTTCCAGCCCCCATCATGCCAACAAGAACGACGGTTTTGTGCAGTTCAAAGACCGCATCAGTACCTTCTGTGTGGGCGTTATGCTTAATTTCGCTCATTTCAACGTGAATGACGTGATCTTACGAAAAATGCCAGCTATAACTATGGCAAAAGACAAAATTGGGGCAGCGTTGAGCAATGGGCCGTCTGATCAAGTTCCTGATATATATTGTTTGCCTGTGTTTTGTCGGGCTGGTGGGATATGCGTATTTGGGTCCGATATTCGGGGTGGATTTCTCGGCCCCGCAAGACGAGATCCGAGAGCCGGTAATCCTGAATGTTGAATAAAGCCGCACTGGCTGCCTTATTGCTGGCTGGATCAGCGCAGGCGCAGCAGGCTCCTCTTTCTGTCATCGATTGGCTGACGGACCCTCCGGAAAACCTGCCAGGGACTGTCCTGTTGGAACCACCGGTCACGGAGACGGGCATTCAGCCGGATATCCAAGTCTCTCCGCTTGAGGCGCTGTCACAGCCGTTGGGGCTTGTGTCGTCGTCGGTGACCGGCCTGCCGGTGCACCTTTGGCAGAATAGTGATGCCGACCGGCTGGCTGAGCTGATCACCGATGTGCCGGTTCGCTATAACCCCGCGATGCAGCGATTACTGTTTACTCTGATCCTGTCAGAGGCTCGCGCACCAGCTGGTTCGGGTGCTGAAGAAACCCTGCTGCTCGCCCGCATCGACCGGTTGATGCAACTTGGTGCAGCCGACCCGGCGCAATCGCTGGTCCAATTGGCCGGTCCGACCGACACACGCGAAAGGTTCCAGCGCTGGTTTGACGCCACCCTGCTCACCGGGGACGAGGATCGCAGCTGTACGTCGCTGATCGCGAAGCCACACCTGTCGCAGGACTACGCCGCACAGATTTTCTGCAAGGCCCGACGCGGAGACTGGCCATCAGCCGCCCTAACGCTGGAAGCGGCGCACGCATTGCAGATATTGCCACCAGATGAGCTGGATGTGCTGGATCGCTTTCTCAGCCCCGAGTTGTTTGAAGAAGCCGAATACCTTCCGCAACCAGATGATCCCAGCCCACTGACCTTTCGCCTGTTTGAGGCGATCGGGGAACGCCTGCCATCGGCCCCTCTGCCCCGTGCCTTTGCGAATGCCGACCTGCGGGACGTAGCCGGGTGGAAAGCGCAGATCGAAGCGGCTGAGCGGCTGACCCGCATTGGCGCGCTGACCCCCAACCAGTTGCTGGGTCTGTATACCGAGCGCTCTCCGGCCGCGTCCGGCGCAGTTTGGGACAGGGTCTCGTCCGTGCAACGGTTCGAGTCTGCACTGGATTCGCGCAATCCCGACAAAATCGCCCGAGCTTTAAATACTGTGTGGACGCAAATGCGCCTGATCGGATTAGAGGTACCCTTTGCAGAATTGTTCGCAGAACGCCTGTCACAGATCGAACTGACGGACCCGTCAGCGGAACAGCTGCGCTGGCGTATCCTACTGTTGTCCGAACTGTATGAAACCGCCGCCCTTTCTGTGCCCGGTCAAACCGACGAAAATCACTTTCTTGCGGCGTTAGCGCAAGGCGATCCGGGGCGCGCGCGCTCTCCTTCGCCTCTGGCGGATGCGGTTGCGCAAGGGTTTGCATGGGCTGCTCCGGTCCCGTCGAATATCGAAACGATGCTAAACAATGATCAGCTAGGTGAAGCGATCTTAGAGACCATGCAGCGGTTCGCACATGGGTCACGCGGCAACCTTGTCGATCTGACAGCAGCCATTGCGACGCTGCGCCGAGTGGGTCTTGAGGACACCGCCCGCCGCGCCGCACTGAACTTGCTGATCCTGCAGGACCGCTGATCGTGGCGGCCCCAGCGACTCAGGACTTGTGGATTTCCACCTTTTTGCAAGCTCAGGCCGCCGAATTGGGGGCCGCGACCAATACGCTGCTAGCCTATGGCCGCGATCTGAAAGAATTCTCGGCCTGGCTGGAGCGTCGAAAGACGGGTTTTCCCGACACACAGAGAGAACAAATCGAACAATACCTGATAGACTGCGACGCGCAGGGCCTATCCCGTTCCACGCGCGCACGTCGGTTGTCCGCGATCAAGCAACTTTTCCGGTTCGCCTTCGAAGAAGGTTGGCTTGAAGCTAACCCCGCCATTCAGATCAAAGGCCCCGGTCGACAAAAACGGCTGCCCAAAACATTGGATGTCGCCGAAGTCGATCGTTTGCTTGAGGCCGCGCGCCGCACCGGCCGCAAAGATGCAGACCGGGTGCGCAACACCTGCCTAATGGAGGTTCTCTACGCCACGGGAATGCGGGTGACCGAATTGGTTTCGCTGCCGGTCTCCTCGGCCAGAGGTGACCCTCGCATGCTGCTTGTGCTGGGCAAAGGCGGTAAGGAACGGATGGTGCCTCTGTCCCCTCCGGCGCGCGATGCGTTGGCGGCGTGGTTGCTTATCAGGGACGAGGCCGAGGACAAGCGGGTTGCAGACGGTGCTCAGCGTTCCAAGTTCCTGTTTCCGTCTCGCGGCAAATCCGGCTATCTGACCCGGCACAGGTTTTTTCTGCTGGTCAAGGAACTGGCCGTAGAAGGTGGCGTTTCGCCGGAAAAAGTGACACCACACACCCTGCGCCATGCCTTTGCCACGCATCTTCTGGCCAATGGCGCTGATCTGAGGTCGATCCAGACCCTGCTGGGCCATGCCGACGTGGCGACCACGGAAATCTACACCCATGTCCTGGAAGAACGCCTGTCAGAGCTTGTGTTGCGGCATCACCCGCTGGCGAAAGACGGCGATGACGACGGCTAACCCCTTGATCCGCAGCATGCGCACCCCCATAACGGATGCAGTATCACGAACAACCAAGGAACGATGGAACCCTCTTCTGCTTCTCTGATCGACGGCGCATTCTGGTTTACAACAGGCGCCATCCTGCTTTTGCTTGTCCTGTCGGGCTTTTTCTCGGGTTCTGAAACGGCATTGACCGCATCATCGCGCGGAAAGCTGCGTGTACAGGCCGACAAGGGTTCACGCGGCGCGCAAAAGGCGCTGGAAATCACGGACGACAACGAACGGCTGATCGGCTCGGTCCTGTTGGGCAACAACCTTGTCAACATCCTTGCCGCGTCGCTGGCGACTGCGTTGTTCACCCGGCTGTTCGGTGAAAGCGGTGTTGCGCTGGCAACGCTGGTGATGACCCTGCTGGTCCTGATCTTTGCTGAGGTTCTTCCCAAGACCTACGCGATCACCAATTCGGAAAAGGCGGCCGCTGCCGTGGCGCCTATCATCGGTGTCGTCGTGACGGTGTTTTCACCCATCGTTGCAGCCGTGCGCCTGCTGGTACGTGGTGTTCTGCGCCTGTTCGGCGTCCAGATCGACCCGGACAGCAACATTCTGGCCGTGCGCGAGGAAATCGCCGGAGCGTTGCAGCTTGGACATTCCGAAGGCGTGGTCGAAAAGGAAGACCGCGACCGTATCCTTGGCGCGCTGGATCTGGGCGATCGTACGGTTGAAGAGATCATGTTGCACCGCTCGAATATTGAGATGATCGATGCAGACGCCTCGCCCGAGGCCATCCTTCAGCAATGTCTGAAAAGCAGCCACACCCGCCTGCCCGTGTTTCGCGACGAACAGGAAAACATCGTTGGTGTCGTCCACGCCAAGGACCTGTTCCGCGCGATGTACGCCCATGCCGGCGGCAGTGAGAACGCTGATAACCGACTGAAAGAATTCGACATCCTCAAGGTCGCGAACGACCCCTATTTTGTTCCGGAAACCACCACTCTGGACGATCAGATGCGCGAATTCCTACGGATGCACAGCCACTTTGCGCTGGTGGTGGATGAATACGGTTCGCTGCGCGGGCTGATCACACTTGAGGATATCCTCGAGGAAATCGTGGGCGAGATCGCGGACGAGTTCGACATTGACGAAGACGTATCCGTGACCCGAACCGAAGATGGGCAGTTTCTGGTTGAAGGGGCCACCACGATCCGCGACGCCAACCGCGCGATGGATTGGTCCCTGCCCGACGATGAGGCAAATACCATCGCCGGTCTGGTCATTCACGAAGCGCAGATGATCCCAACCGTCGGTCAGGTCTTTTCCTTTCACGGCTTCCGCTTTGAGGTGACAAAACGTCAAGGCAACCGGATCACCGAACTGAAAGTTCGACCTCTCTGAGGACAACCCAAAGAACTGCAAGAATCCACCGGCGTTCTGATCCGAGCGCCGGTTTTCTTTTGGACAACCACAGTACCCTTCCTGTTTAGGGTCGCCAGAAAGCGCTGAACCTGGATCGCCTTCCGCGACACTTTCTGTCGCTGAAGCTATTGCAAAGGCAGCTTTCCTATTGAGACTGACGGCATAGGCATCAGGAGACGTGCATGAAACTCACAACCCAAGTTGCAGTTATCGGCGGCGGAGTCGTTGGATGTTCCGTACTCTATCACCTAACCAAGCTGGGGTGGACGGACGTGATGCTTTTGGAACGCTCCGAGCTGACCAGCGGGTCGACCTGGCACGCGGCGGGTGGGTTTCACACCCTGAACGGCGACACCAACATGGCGGCGCTGCAGGGATATACGATCCGGCTGTATAAAGAGCTGGAAGAGATTACCGGCATGTCCTGCGGTCTGCATCATGTGGGCGGAGTGACGCTGGCAGATAATCAGGATCGGTTCGACATGTTGCTGGCGGAACGCGCCAAGCATCGGTTCATGGGGTTGGAGACGGAAATCGTTGGTCCGGATGAGATCAAAAAGATCGCTCCGATCACCAACACCGACGGGATCATCGGTGCGCTTTATGATCCGCTGGACGGTCATCTGGATCCGTCGGGGACCACCCATGCCTATGCCAAAGCGGCCCGGATGGGAGGCGCTACGATCGAAACGCACTGCATGGTACGCGAAACCACCCAACGCACCGACGGGACATGGGATGTGGTTACCGACAAGGGTACGATCCATGCCGAACACATCGTCAATGCCGGTGGCCTTTGGGCGCGCGAGGTTGGCGCGATGGCGGGCGTCTATTTCCCCCTGCACCCGATGGAACACCAGTATCTGGTGACAGACTCGATCCCTCAGATCGAAGCGATCATCGACGCTGGCGGCGAGCATCCGCATGTGATGGATCCCGCCGGAGAAAGCTATCTGCGACAGGAAGGGCGCGGGCTGTGTATTGGGTTCTATGAACAGCCCTGCAAACCTTGGGCCGTCGATGGCACCCCGTGGGAGTTCGGTCACGAACTGCTGCCCGATGATTACGACAAGATCACCGACAGCATCGAATTTGCCTACAAACGCTTCCCCGTTCTGGCCGAGGCTGGCGTCAAATCGGTGATCCATGGACCGTTTACCTTTGCGCCCGATGGCAACCCGCTCGTCGGGCCGGTGCCGGGCATGCGCAACTATTGGTCCGCCTGTGGCGTGATGGCGGGTTTCAGTCAGGGCGGCGGGGTTGGCCTGACGTTGGCGCAATGGATGATCGAAGGAGAGCCTGAGCGCGATGTGTTCGCCATGGATGTCGCCCGCTTCGGCGACTGGATCGGGCCTGGCTATACGCGCCCGAAGGTGATCGAGAACTATCAGAAACGCTTTAGTGTCGCCTACCCCAACGAAGAACTGCCTGCCGCGCGTCCGAACCGGACCACCCCGATGTACGATATCTTCAGCGATCTGGGCGCGGTTTGGGGTCAGCAATACGGGCTGGAGGTTGCGAACTATTTTGCACAAGGCGATGAGCCGGGCTATGAAACGCCCTCATTCCGCCGCTCGGATGCCTTCGAGGCGACCGGGCGCGAGGTGCGCGCTGTACGCAATGGTGTCGGCATCAACGAGATCCACAATTTCGGCAAGTATCGCATCACTGGCCCGGGTGCGCGCGATTGGCTGGACAGGGTCATGGCCGGGCGCATCCCAAAGCCGGGGCGGCTATCGCTGACGCCGATGCTGTCCCCCAAAGGCAAGTTGATCGGGGACTTCACCGTATCCTGTCTGGCCGAAACCGAATTCCAACTAACGGCGTCATATGGCAGCCAGGCCTTCCATATGCGGTGGTTCCTGCAGCATCAGGATGACGGCGTTACAATTGAAAACATTAGCGATCGTCTGAACGGTTTTCAGATCGCAGGTCCCAAGGCGACTGAGGTTCTGGCCGCCTGTACCCGTACGGACATCTCGAACCTCAGGTTCCTTGATGTTCGCAGCATGACCATCGGTATGACTGACTGCACCGTTCAAAGGGTCAGCTACACGGGCGATCTGGGGTACGAAATCTACTGTGATCCGATGGCCCAACGGCAATTGTGGTGGACCCTTTGGCAGGCCGGTCAGCCCCACGACATGGTGCCCTTTGGCATGCGCGCGATGATGAGCCTGCGGTTGGACAAGTTCTTTGGGTCTTGGATGAACGAGTTCTCACCCGACTACTCTGCCGCGGAAACCGGGCTGGATCGCTTTATCGCCTTCACCAAGAACACGAACTTCATCGGTCGGACTGCGGCTGAACTGGAACGGACCGAAGGAACGGCGCGCAAGCTGGTCTCGTTCGAAGTGGATGCTGACGACGCTGACGTGAATGCCTATGAGCCGATCTGGCTGGATGGTGCGGTCGTCGGATTCTGCACCTCGGGCGGGTATTCCCATTACGCTGGCAAATCCATCGCTATGGGTTTCCTTCCCTCGGACCGTATACGTGACGGTTTGGAGGTCGAGATTGAGATACTGGGCCAGATGCGCAAGGCGCGCGTGATCTCAACCCCACTGTTCGACGGGGACGGTGAACGTATGCGGGGATGACAAAAGACGGCTACGGCGGCTATGTGAAGGTATGACAGACATTCCCATTATCCTTCTGGCCGCCGGGCAATCCCGCCGCATGGCTGGCACGGACAAGCTGATGCAAAGCGTCGATGGCATGCCCCTGCTACGGCGATCCGCACAAACAGCGTTGCAGGTAGGCCCGGTGATCGTTGCGCTTCCGCCTGCTCCGCATCCTCGCCAGGACGCCTTGAAAGGTATGGATGTTGTTGCAGTTGAAATACCCGACGCTGATGAGGGCATGAACGCCAGTTTGCGCGGTGCTCTTGCGCATGTGCCCACCGATGCCGGGGCTGTCATGGTTTTACTGGCAGATTTGCCGGAAATCACAGTTGGTGACATGAAGCAGGTCGCAGAGGCTGTCCAAGAATATCCAAATTGCTTGATCTGGCGTGGGGCGACAGCCACAGGAAAGCCCGGCCATCCGGTTGTGTTTGCTCGTCCGCTGTTCAAAGAGCTCAGGCAACTTGCAGGCGATGAGGGCGCGCAGTCCGTTGTGCAGGCGCATAAGAATGCAGTGCATCTTCAACCACTACCCGGTCAAAACGCCCTGTTGGATCTGGACACTCCCGAGGATTGGGCACGCTGGCGGGCCGGGAAGGCCACATAACCGGCCTGCCAAAATAGAAACGGCCCGGTCGATACCGACCAGGCCGCTTGCCCAAAACAGGACTACCACTTTTCACCAATCCTGAAAACGCTGCCAAAAATGCCTATGGCACCCTGGCTATTCCGCCGCTGAACCTAAACAAGACCCCCTCGTTAACATGCCGCTCAGCGTTTCCAGTGACTGTGACAAGCCGTTGGCACCCCCTAGTGCCTTCGGCTCCCCCTTCGCTTGGGCAAGTTCATCGTCACCCAAACGGTGCGCCCAAACAATGTAAAATTGGAAAGAACGGTTAATTTTAGGCGTCTCGGAATGGTTTTTGCGCAACATCCCGCCGAGGCGAAATCTACCTATAGACGATCAATCAACTGCACGTCTTAGGTCAAATCGGACGTTATGTATATTCTTTATTGAGCATATATACAGCTTATCGGTAGCATACGCTTTTGATCTGTTCAGGTTGTAAAAACGAGCCACAACCAAGAGATGAGCGATTTTTCGCCAAGGCCCTTCAGTGATCCTTTGTTACCAAAACTGAATCAATTCAGGATTATTCAGGATTTGACTTTCAAATTGGCAACAATTGCTGATTCGCGACTAGCGATTCGCTACGCTTCCCTGCGGACCGTCGATATACAACGACCTGTTTGTGGCTAAATTAAGATATCTTAATCCTGAGCACAGGAAACTCACAGACTGATGCCTCATCTCCTCGGTTAACGCGCGCCTGCAATCGCGCGATATAAACAGGAGACTAAAATGAGCATCCGTAAATCCTCACTGCTTTTGCCACGCGCTACTGGCTTGGTTGGCGCATCCGCCCTTGGTGCAGCGCTGCTGGCCACGACTGCCCTGCCCTCGTTGGCCGACGAAGCCCTGGCCGATCTGGTCGAAGGCGTGTCGCCGTCGGTGGTGACCATCATCGCTGAACAGGACATCGTACCCGTACAAGCGCCGGGACAAGGCCAGAATTTTGATTTAGAAGACCACCCCTTTGGTGAGTTCTTCAAGCGCTTCGGTGCGCCTGAGGGCTTTCAGGCACCGCAGCGTGGACCATCGCAAGGCTTGGGATCGGGGTTTGTACTCGACGAAGCCGGGTACATCATCACCAACCACCATGTTGTCGACAATGCCTCGACCGTGACCGTCCGTCTGAGCGACGATCGTAGTTTCGAGGCCGAGATTGTGGGCACCGACCCGCTGACCGATATCGCCGTTCTGAAGATCGACGCTGGCGAAGCGTTGCAGGCCGTCGAGATCGGTGACAGCGACGTTATCCGCGTGGGTGAAGATGTCGTGGCGATCGGCAATCCGTTTGGCCTGCATTCAACCGTGACCACGGGCATCGTTTCGGCCAAGGGCCGCAACATCTCGGCCGGACCTTACGCTGAATTCATTCAAACCGATGCAGCCATCAACAAAGGCAATTCGGGCGGTCCGCTGTTCAACATGGAAGGCGAAGTGATTGGCGTGAACTCGGCCATCTACTCTCCTACCGGCGGTTCGGTTGGTCTTGGCTTTGCCGTGACCTCGAACATCGTTGAACATATCGCGGCCGATCTGCGCGATGACGGCCAGGTCAGCCGCGGCTGGCTGGGTGTTTCGATCCAGAATGTCAGCCCCGAGATCGCAGCAGCGATGGGTATCGACGCCTCAACCGGCGCGCTGGTGTCGGATGTCGTCGCAGGCAGCCCGGCCGAGGGCGTGCTTGAGCAAGGTGATGTCATCCTTACCTTCAACGACGAATCCGTCGACTCCAGCAGTGAATTGCCGATCCTTGTGGGCACAACCAAAGTTGGTACCGACAGCGTCATGACCGTTCTGCGCGATGGCAAGGAACAGCAGATTGAACTGACAATCGGTCAGCATCAAAGCGCCTCGGCTGAGATCGACAAATCCGTGGACGAGGGTATCTCGGGCACTGCATTGGGCGTGACCGTCGCACCGCTGACCGACAGCAACCGTTCTCAGATGGGCGTTGCTGAGAATGTCGACGGTGTGGTCGTCACTGATCTGAAGCCAGACAGCCCTGCTGCCAAGGCCGGCCTGCAACGCGGCGACGTGATCGTAAAGCTGGGGGGTCAGGAAACCGCCTCACCCGACGCGCTGAAGGCCGCGCTGGACAGCGAAAAGACTGATCCTGCGCTGGTGCTGATCAACCGTGGCGGAAACCAAATCTTCGTGGCGGTAGAAATCGCCTGATCCGAAGTCCGCGTGCGCCATTTGATGGGGATTTCTGGCGTACGCCTCCTCGGCGGATTGAATTGTCCGCATTCCGCTGAGACTGCCGGGTGCGCTGCAACGCACCCGGCACGTAATTTAAGCAAATCATGTGCTTTGCCGGATTTTTGTGTTTAAATCCCGCTAGAAAGGAACGCAAAATATGAGCCGTCGCCTGCTGATCGTCGAAGATGACGAGGACACTCGTGAGTTCATCGCCAAGGGCTTTGGCGAGGAAGGTTATGTGGTCGAGCAGGCCGCAGACGGGCGCGAGGGTCTGTACCACGCCACGGATGGCGGGTTTGACGCCATTGTGCTGGACCGGATGCTTCCTGGTCTTGATGGCCTGTCGCTGATCCGATCTTTGCGAGCCGCAGGGGTCAAGACCCCTACCCTGATGCTGACCGCGATGAGCGCGGTTGACGAACGGGTCAAGGGCTTGCGCTCGGGTGCGGATGACTATCTGGTCAAACCGTTTTCGTTCCAAGAACTGCATGCGCGGATCGAAGCCCTGTTGCGACGCCCGCAGGAATCTGAGGAAACCGCGACGCTGACCTGCCGCGATCTTGAGATGGATCTGTTGACCCGCAAGGTCACCCGCGACGGGCAAGAGATTTCCCTCACCCCGCGTGAGTTCCAGATCCTTGAATTCTTTCTGCGCCGGAAGAACCGCGTTGTATCGCGCACAATGCTGCTGGAAGGTGTCTGGGATTATCATTTCGACCCGAATACCAACGTGGTCGACGTCCATATATCAAAGCTGCGCCGCCAGCTGGATGAAGGCGACAGGCCGCCATTGATTGAAACGGTTCGAGGTGCGGGTTACATGATATCCGATGGATAACTTGCGACTTTCGTTCAATAATTCTCGCACCCGCCTCGTTCTAGCCAGCATGGTTCTCAGCACGTTGCTGACCGCAATCGTGCTGGGGCTTGTATACTTCACCGCCAATCGCAGTATCGAGGGTGAGACCCGTTCAGTGGTATCCGCCGAACTGACAGGCCTGGCAGATGAATACGAACGACGCGGTCTGTTCGGGCTGTTGCAAGCCATTGAACGCAGGATTCCAACCGCGTCCGAGCGGGATGCGCTGTATCTTTTGACCGACCGGTTCGGTGTGAAGCTGGCCGGGAACCTCAAGCACTGGCCTGCGGATGTCACGGCAGGCAGCGGTTGGGTCGATCTGGATCTTCGCCGCGCCGATAACGACCAGTTGGTGCCGATCTCGGCCGCCTCAGTTCGCCTGCCCGGTGGCGAACGCCTGTTGGTAGGTCGGGATGCCCTTGCACGGCAGCAATTCGACCGTGCACTGTTGCGCGCGGTTGGCTTGGCCCTAGCCATTGCACTGGCGCTAAGCCTTTTGACCGGTTGGCTTTTCACCCGGCTGGTGTTCACTCGCCTGTCGGAATTTGCGGGCACGGCAGAAAACATCGTGTCAGGTGATCTGTCCCGCCGCATGCCCTTGCGCGGAACCGGGGATGAGCTGGATCAAGTGGCCGGAACCTTGAACAGCATGTTGGACCGGATTGAGGAACTGATCAGCAATCTGCGCACAACCTCGAATTCAATCGCGCATGACTTGCGATCCCCCCTGTCCCGTCTGCGCCAAAGGGTCGAGTCGCTGTCTGACCCGTCCAAAAGTGATCTGGACCGCGAGGTCGACGTGGCCCGCGCTACGGCCGAGATCGACCACGTGCTGCGTGTTCTGGGGCAATTGACTGAAATCTCACGCGCCGAAGCCGGTGTCGGGCGTGAACAATTCGAACCCGTGGATCTGCAGCAACTGATTGGCGACGTCGTCGAGCTGTACGAACCAGTTGCCGCCGATCAGGGCATCTCGCTGGAGGTCGTCGGCACCGCCCACACTGTTCAGGGGCACCGCCCGCTTCTGTCTCAAGCGCTGTCAAATCTTCTGGAAAATGCCATGCGTTATGCCCCGGAAAAGACGGCAATCACGATCACCCTGTCAGAAAGCGGCCCCTACACCTGCCTGAGCGTGCGTGACCGGGGCCCTGGTGTCCCAGAAGAGGATTTGCCACGTCTGCAGGTGCCGTTTGTGACGCTCGATCCCGCAAGGACCGAGCGCAACTCAGGCCTGGGTCTGGCGCTGGTGGCGGCGATTTCACACATGCATCAGGGCGCATTCGAGGCGCGCAATTGCGACCCGGGTCTTGAGGCCACGATCAAATTGGCGCGCAAGCCCTAGATTGGCACACCATTGATCGCCATCATCTTGTTTTTATAACGTTTATCTGCCGTCACATCTGTTCCGAACCAGTCGGGCGGCGTGTATGCCTGTGCCTCGGCCTCTGTGTCGAACTCCACCTCGACCAGCCGCAGCGGCGCGAGGTTTCCCAGAAAGATGTCCAGCTCAAACACCCGACCGTCTGGCATTTTTCCGGTATAGCGCTCTTTCTCAACCCGACGTGCTTCGGTTTCCGGCCAGAAGGTTTCGAATTGCTCGGCCGTGATTTTGGCCTCGCGTTCCACCCGCACCAAGGAGCCCGCTCCTTTGAGCGTCAAAAAGTACCTGTCATTCTTTTGCCGCAGGCGCAATTCCGTGGAATCGTCCGGTGCAGTCAGATAGCCTTGACGGATGACGGCCTTGTCCGCTCCGCTCAGGTCGGGCAGTTCCGCCACCAGAAACTTGCGTTCAATTTCGGTGCTCATCGCTTTGAAACCACTCCGTTTTCCATCTCATCGTACAGTTTTTGATATGCCAAGCTGGCGGCGCTGCGCGGGGCGAATTCACTGACCGGCGCACGGTTCTGCCCCATCCGTTCGATATCCGCCGCAAACGGGATTGAGCTGTGCAGGAACCGCTTGCGATAGAGTTTTCGCATCGCATCCATAGTCTCAAGGTGCAGGGTCTTGCGCTGTTGCACCATGGAAAAGAATGCTGTCAGCTTTTTCTTCGACAACTTGTTGGTATCGAAAAAACCGACCAACTGATCGAAAGACCGCTCAGACAGAGTCGTCGGGATGACCGGAACCACGATCTGATCGGCCGCTTTGAAGATGTTTTCCGACAGGGTCGAAAAGTTGGGCGGGCAATCCAGAATGATCACCTCATAATCGCTGCCCGCCGAGATCAGCGCTTTTTTCAGCCTGGATCGTTTGTTCCGCATCCGCGACAGGAAGACGTCAAAATCCCGAAAGGTCATGTTTGCTGGCAGCACGTCCAGCCCCTCGAAGTCACTGGCGCGAATGGACTTGGTAAACCGCGCGACATCCTCAAAGAACGTTGCATCTGTCAGTTTTTTGGATGGTTTGACGCGCAGATAAAACCCAGACGCCCCTTGCGGATCCAGGTCGCATAGCAAAACACTGTGCCCCGCTGCCGCGTAAGCATGGGCCAGATTGACCGAGGTCGCGGTTTTACCCACACCGCCCTTGTTGCTGTAACAGGCAATGATCTTCACTTCTCAGCCCTCCTTTTGATGAAACAAACTGCGGAACAGGTGCCGGATGTCCGGGCTGTCGAAATGCTTGAAACTTGCGATGACACGGTCACGTTCCGCCAATTGGCGCTGATCCAGAACAGAAATCAGCCCGCCCACGGATAAGGCCAACTGCGCATCAGCGCGGCCTTGCATATTGGTGTGCTGTTTAACAAAGCTCAGAAGCGCCTCTTGTTGGACTGAGAAATCATTGAATAGACCCAAATTATCCTGCAGCTTTTTCAATGGCTTGATGATCGTTTTAAATGCCTTTGCGTCAAACAAAGGCGCAAAGAACTCCATAAGATAACGCAGTTTTTTGCAGTCGATCCGCAGATTATGCACAGCTTCGTCAGGCGTGTTTGGCGTAATGCCGCGCGCCAGTTTGCAGGTTTTGCGATATCGTTTCCAGATCAGGGCGCGCGCGTATTCATAGGCAGGCCGATCTGCATTTGGGCCAGGCTGCAGGTTTGTCGGATCAGCGAAAAGCTCGGTCAACTTTTTCATCTGATTGTCATAGTTCTGCGTCCGAAAGAGCCGAGACAGACGTCCAAGTGCCTGGCTGCGTTCCTTTTCGAATTGCCCAAACATGGCCACGGCACCTTCATGAAGGTTCGACGGTATCAGATTGAAGTAACTGTCTTTTTCCAACAGGTAGACGTCCAAATCCCGCGCTCGGCCAGTGGGTTCCATCAGACCGGAAAACTCGCGCTTTAATGCAGTGGTTTGTTCAGGCGAGAGCACCCCCTTGAACAGGCTGATCACAGATCGCACGCGGCGCAGGGAAACGCGGTAGTCATGCAGAAATTCAGTATCGATATCATCGATCACGCCCGCCTCATTCTGGCGCGCAACCGCCAGATAGGTGCGAATGATGTCGGCGGCGACTTCGATTGATGGCTCTTGTTTACTAACGCGGATTTCGGGCTTGGCCTTGTATATGGTCGCGTCGGGAAACAACCAGTCGAACAATGGCTTAGCCTTGCTTTTACCACCCTCCAATTTCGTCAGCTTTTCACAAACAGTCTTATTCGCCCGGTCATATCCGCGCATGTGTTGAACAGTAACAACAGTTACCTGCCCCTGATCCGAGGACATCAACATCATCGTGCCACGCACTTGTGTCTTTTGCAGGTCACCCAGAATGGCAAATGATCGGTGCGAGGCTCTGCCCGTCCCGACGCTCATCAACGCGCGCAACTTGGGAAAGCCCGCTAGACCCGCTTTGACGGGTCCGTCTGGCAATTCCTGCACGAACTTGCCCTTACCCTTGCATCGCTGAGTTTCGGCTCTACCGCCGCGCAACAAAAACAATGACCCATCAGTTTGGATCAAAATCTTGACAGATGCCCTAAGGGATTGGTCATGACAATCCAGAATATCAAAATTTCCAGCAGATTCAGCGGCCTCGAACCGCAATGCCAATTCTTTCAAAGATTTTGTAAAACCCGCCTCATCGAATGTGCCCGGGATAACAAAACAGTTTTTGACCCGAGCCATTAAGAGCGTCCCTTTCACCGAGGATCCAGTACGTGATCATGAATTCATATTCCTGCGATCCGATCAACGACTAACTCTGTTGATCAACAGCAATGACCGGAACATCTGGTTTTGCTCGAACAACCGAATGACTCTGTCCGGGCATTTGGCTAAGACGGGGGTATGTCTGATCCTGTTTCATCGATCCGCAATCTCGGCCCGGCTTTTGAGCAATCCTGCGCACGCGCGGGTATTCATTCTGCGCAGGAATTGCGCGATTTGGGGCCGGACGAAGCCTATGCACGGCTATTACAGGCGGGCACCCGGCCGCATTTCATCGGATACTACGTGCTGGTGATGGGATTGCAGGGGCGCCCCTGGAACGACTGCAAGGGCGAGGAAAAGAAGGCGCTGCGCGTAAAGTTCGACGCAATAAAATCCAGCGTTAGTACCGCCCCGGAAACCCAGATGATTTCTGATCTGGATGCAATTGGCATACGCGTTGCACCGAAAGATCTTAAAGAGGTCTGAAACGAAAAAGGCCGCACCCCCAATGGGATACGGCCCTGAACTTCGTCTGACGGCGGATTAGCCGACCAGTTCGATGCCCGAGAAGAAGTATGCGATTTCAACCGCAGCAGTTTCAGGCGCGTCCGAACCGTGGACCGAGTTTTCGCCAACCGATTCAGCGAACTCCGCGCGGATGGTGCCGGGTGCTGCGTCTGCGGGGTTGGTTGCGCCCATGACTTCGCGGTTCTTGGCAATGGCGCCTTCGCCTTCCAGAACCTGAACGATAACCGGCTCGGAGGACATGAATTCGCACAGTTCGTCATAGAACGGACGCTCGGCGTGTACGTCGTAGAACTTGCCAGCTTGAGCTTTGGTCATGTGAATGCGCTTTTGCGCAACGATGCGCAGGCCAGCGTCTTCGAACTTGGCGTTGATCTTGCCAGTCAGGTTGCGACGGGTTGCATCAGGTTTGATGATCGAGAATGTGCGTTCCAGTGCCATATCGGCCTCTCCTTACTATATGGCGCGAGGTACGCGCCGAAATCCATCGCGCGCCGCCTAACACGGTATGTGCCTCATGAAAAGTGGAATGATTGCGCCAGTGGGTCTTGGCGATCAGATTGTGTCCGGCAAGGGCTCTGACGCGTCGATCCGGCGAACGTAAAGCACAGCAAGCAATCCCACAAAGCTGCTGGCGAACATCATGCCCAACACCAGAAAGGGCCCATTTTCGGGGCTAACAAACGCGCCGGTCATCAAGGTCAGAACTGCACCCAACGCCACGATCAGCGCGCCAGATAGCCCCGCGGCGCTGCCTGCCAGATTGGGTCGCACGGACATTACCCCGGCCGAGGCGTTGGCATTCGTCAGCCCGTTACCGAAGCCCACGCAAATGGCCGAGCCAAAGAATACCCAGACTGAACCCAGACCTGCTGTGAACAGCAGCAACCCGCAGAAAGGGCCAATAGAGGCAACGACCCGACCGATCAGGATCATCGTCGTCAGCTTCGTGTGTGCCGCGATACGCCCGGTGATGAAATTGCCCACCATGAAGCCGCCGGTAATAATTCCGATCCCCAGACCCAGCATGGCAGGGCTCAGGTCGAACCAGACCGCGGCGACCAATGGCGCACCGGTGATAAAGCTGAAGAACCCGCCGATCGAGAATGCCGCGCACAGCGCGTAACCCCAGAACCGACGCGCGCGAAACAGGTGCGGGTATTCCTTTAGCTGAGCCGAGAATGTTGCGGAACGGTTCGTATTCGTCTCACCCATATCCGCCCACAACAGCACCAGCATCCCCGCCCCGAGGACCGAATACAAAATGAACCCGGCGCGCCAACCGAACAGCATATCCAATGCTCCGCCCAACATCGGGCCAAGCATCGGTGCCAAAGCCATTGCCATCGCAACATAGCCCAGCTTGCTGGCGGCCTCGTTCGGGGCATAGAGATCCCGGATTGAGGCGCTGGACAGCACGGGCCCGGCCACCACCGCTGCTTGAAGCAAACGGAAGCCGAGGAATATCCAGATCGACTCGGCCAATACGCAGCCAACGGATGCCACTGTGAAAACTGCCATACAAATCAACAGGATCGGTCTGCGACCATATCGGTCGGACAACGGCCCCATGATCAATTGCAATACAGCGGACACAGCCAGATACCCGGCGACTGACAGGTTAATCAGTCCGTAGTCGACCTGAAAGCCCTCGGCCATTCGCGCAAGCGACGGTAGGAACATGTTCAACGACAGCACCGACAACGCCGTAGCGAAGATCAAAGTGACCAAAGAAGGAGGCGTCTGAGCCGCGCGCATGATGAAAACCGTCGAGTAATGCCAACCGGATCAGCGCTAACACATTGCCTGGATATTGAACATATCAAGCTGCTGGCGGCGGCAAGAAGGCTCTGCTAAGAGCGCCTCATGCTACGGATTCAAGACATAACCTACGCGGTTGAAGGCCGCCCTCTGTTCGATGGGGCCAGTGCGACTATTCCCGACGGCCACAAGGTTGGCCTTGTGGGACGGAACGGTACAGGGAAGACAACCCTGTTCCGACTGATCCGGGGCGAATTGGCTCTGGAATCAGGCAATATCAATGTCCCGAAGCGCGCCCGGATTGGCGGAGTGGCGCAAGAGGTGCCCTCCTCAGATGTGTCGCTGATCAACACGGTTCTGGCCGCCGATACCGAGCGCAGCACGCTGATGGACGAGGCCGACACCGCGACCGATCCCACACGCATCGCCGAAATTCAGACCCGTCTGGTAGATATCGACGCCTGGTCTGCCGAGGCGCGCGCGGCCTCGATTCTCAAAGGTCTTGGGTTTGATGATGACGACCAGTTGCGCCCCTGCTCCGACTTCTCGGGCGGCTGGCGGATGCGCGTGGCGTTGGCGGCGGTGCTGTTTTCACAGCCCGATCTGCTGCTGCTGGACGAACCGACAAACTATCTGGACCTCGAAGGTGCGCTGTGGCTGGAGAGCTATTTGGCCAAATATCCGCACACCGTCATCATCATCAGCCACGACCGCGGGCTGCTGAACCGCGCGGTGGGGTCGATCCTGCATTTGGAAGACCGCAAGCTGACCTACTACGCGGTTCCTTATGACAAATTCGCCGAACGCCGCGCTGAACGGCTGGCACAGGCGGAATCCGAGAACGTGAAAGCCAAGGCCCGGATCGCCCATCTGCAGAGTTTCGTGGATCGCTTCCGCTACAAGGCATCCAAGGCGGTTCAGGCCCAGTCACGCTTGAAAATGATCGAGCGCATTCAGCTGGTTTCAACCCCTCAAGAGGCCGCACTGCGCGCATTCTCCTTCCCCGAACCAGAAGAGCTGTCCCCGCCGATCATTCAGATTGAAGGCGGCTTGACAGGCTATGGTGAAACCGAGGTGCTGCGCCGCTTGAACCTGCGTATTGACCAGGATGACCGGATCGCGCTGCTGGGCAAGAACGGTCAGGGCAAGTCGACCCTGTCCAAGCTGCTGTCCGACCGCCTGCCTTTGATGGCTGGCAAGATGACCCGCAGCAACAAGCTGCGGATTGGTTATTTTGCGCAGCATCAGGTGGATGAGCTTTATGTGGACGAAACGCCGCTGGACCATCTGCGACGCCTGCGCCCGAACGAGGCGCCGGGCAAGTGGCGGTCGCGTCTGGCGGGGTTCGGGCTGAACGCGGATCAGGCTGAAACCAAGGTTGGTCGTCTATCGGGCGGCCAGAAGGCACGCCTTTCGCTGCTGATCGCCACCATTGACGCGCCGCATATGTTGATCCTGGACGAGCCGACCAACCACCTGGATATCGAAAGCCGTGAGGCATTGGTCGAAGCGTTGACCGCCTATTCCGGTGCGGTGGTTCTGGTCAGCCACGATATGCACCTATTGTCGCTGGTCGCGGACCATCTGTGGCTGGTCTCGGACGGAACGGTAAAACCCTTCGAGGGAGATCTCGAGACCTATCGCACCATGCTGCTGGGACGCGACAAACCGGCCAAAGAGAAATCGCAAGTTATCAAACCCAAGCGCCCTTCGCGCGACGCAGTGCTGACCCTGCGAGCGGACCTTCGCAAATGCGAGGACCGGATCGAGAAGCTAACGGATATGCACGATAAATTGTCGGCCAAACTGGCAGATCCTGCGCTTTACGAGGACGACAGGAAAAACGATCTTGCAACTTGGAACCGGAAATTTGCCGAAGTGGTCGAAGCCATGCAAAAAGCCGAGGTTCTTTGGGTCGTCGCAGCCGAACGCCTGGAAAAGGCCGAAACAACATGACGAAACCCGTAATCGAAACGACTGCCATGATCGCAGGCATGCGCCCTGAACTTCAGGACACAGAATTTGCCTTTGTCGTTTGGCCGCATGACAAAGCCTGGCCCAAAGGAACGCGGGCCAGTTGCATGGAAGCCGAAGGACTGTCCCTTATCGTGCCAATCGACGCAGCACCCGCTGGCGCCATCAGTATGAAGTGCATCACCCTGCGGGTTCATTCCTCACTAGAAGGCGTTGGCTTGACTGCCGCTGTGTCCGATGCTCTTGCACAAAGTGACATTCCGGCAAACATTGTCGCGGGGTATCACCACGACCACGTCTATGTTCCAAGCAATCTGGCGGAAGAAGCTGTGGCCGTTCTGTTGGAACTCCAACAAGGTGCTGGCAAATGATCGACCTCGCCTTTTTTATCACCGCCTTCACCACCCTGTTCGTGGTGATTGACCCCTTTGGCACCGCGCCGATTTTTGTGGCTTTAACTCAGGACATGGACGCCCGCGCCCGTCGCCGGACCGCCTATCGCACCTGTGCCGTGGCCTCTGGCATACTCATTGCCTTTGCCGCCTTTGGCGAAGCGGTGCTGGGTTTTGTCGGTATCTCGATGGAGGCCTTCAAGGTCGCCGGGGGCGCGTTGTTGTTCCTTACCGCATTGGACATGCTGTTCGAACGACGCACCAAACGCCGTGAAGACCGGGTCGAGGAAGAAGAGGAACACCACGACCCGTCCGTGTTCCCACTGGCCATTCCGCTGGTCGCCGGTCCCGGATCAATTGCAACAATTATCCTGCTGGCCGGACAGCACCCGGGCATTCTTGGCATTGTCGAGGCCTGTATCGTCATGCTGGCCGTCATGGCCGTGGTTTTAACCTTCTTCCTGTCTGGCGGCCTGATTGCGCGCTTGCTGGGCAAAACCGGCCTGAACGTATTGACGCGGCTGTTGGGGATGCTGCTGGCGGCGTTGTCGGTTCAATTCATCCTGGACGGCCTCAAGGCCTTTGGATTTGCGTCGTAAAACCCCATATATCTTTCAGTGAATATGGTGAGGAGCGCTATGGACGGCGACACCATTGGACGTTTGGTATATCTGGCCGTGCTTGGTACGGCCGTTGTGGCGTGGTTTGTCGCGCAAAACCGCCAGTCTCTGAACAAAACGCTGCAGCAGGCTTTGGCCTGGGTCTTTATCTTTATTGGTGTCATTGCCGTTGTCGGCCTGTGGGAAGACATCCGCACCACTGTTGGCCCTGCCCCGCAAATGACTGTCACCGGCCAGACCATAGAGGTTCCGCGCGCCTCCGACGGGCACTATTATCTGCCCATTGATGTGAACGGAGAACCGATCACCTTTCTGGTGGACACCGGCGCAAGCCAGATTGTTTTAAGCTCGCGGGATGCCGAACGTGTTGGCATTGATCCCGATCAGTTGAATTATTTCGGCCGGGCAAACACGGCCAATGGAGTTGTGCGGACCGCGCCAGTGCGTCTTGACACGCTGGCATTGGGGCCAATCACGGACCAGAATATCTCGGCCTGGGTGAATGAAGGGGAATTGGACAAATCCTTGCTGGGTATGGATTACCTGCATCGGTTCTCGAATATCCAGTTCGCCAATGGCCGCCTGCTTTTGTCGCGTTAAGGCATCCGTTGCCGCAATTACACAATTGAGAACAAAGTGAGAACATGCTAGCCTGACAGCATGTCTACACATCTTCTTGGCCGCAAACCCGCACGTGAGGTGCCGGGGATAGATCTTCATCCGCAGATCAGACTGCAACTGGCCCGCGTACACGAGGCCTGCGGCCCCGCCCGGCGCAGCTTTGCCATGTGGCTGGCGGGGCAGATGCAGGGGCCGGTGCTGTGGATCGCGCCCGCATGGGAGCCCGGCCAGCTTAACCCCGATGGCATGATGGCCTTTGCCGATCCCGCCCGGTTCATCTTTGTGCGCCCGACCCGGTCCGAAGACCTGCTGTGGTGCGTAGAAGAGGCCCTGCGCAGCGCGGCCATGCCTCTGGTTGTCGGTGATCTGCCGGGCGCACCGGGGCTGACGCCAGTGCGGCGCATGCATCTGGCCGCAGAACAGGGTGGTGCGATGGGGCGGGCTCCGCTTGGGGTGCTGCTGACCCCTGGTGACGGTGGTGCACAGGGGGTAGAGACGCGCTGGCACATGGCCGCAAACCATCAGGTAGAGGCCCGACGCTGGACCCTGACCCGCCGCCGCGCCCGCGCCCTGCCCCCGGTCAGCTGGCATGCCACGCAGACCAAACCGCGCGCCGGTCTGCACCTGCAACAGATCGCCACAGAAGACACACCCGTGTGATCACGCGCCCCTCACGGGGTTTGTGACTGGCCAAAGCAAGGACCGAGCCCTAGCGTTTCGGGATGAGCCACGCGATCCACGATAGCCGATACTCCTGGCTGCGACTTGCGATCACTTTGATCATCGCAACCGTGGCAAATGTGGGAATGTGGGCAGTCATCGTTGTGATGCCCGCCATCGAAACCCAATTCAACGCCGGACGCGCCGAGGCCGCGATGCCTTACACATTGGCCATGATCGGGTTCGCCCTTGGCAATTTTTGGATGGGGCAATTGGTGGATCGGCTGGGCGTGACCAAAGCCCTGATCGGGGCCGCAATCCTCAGTGCGACCAGTTATCTGCTGGCGACACTGGCGCCAAACATTGTGATGTTGTCCGTCGCACATCTTCTGTTGGGCCTCGGGGCATCAATCGGCTTTGGACCATTGATCGCCGACATCTCGCACTGGTTCATGAAACGACGAGGGATCGCTGTGGGTCTGGTGGCTAGCGGAAACTACTTGTCCGGGGCCATCTGGCCGACATTGCTGTCCGGCATACTCGCGCGCGAAGGCTGGCAGCATGTCTACCTGACGCTGGCCGTCATAACGCTGCTGGTCGTGATCCCCCTGTCTCTGCTGTTGCGCCGACAGGTCCCGGCCGAGGCGCACAGCACCGCCGCGTCGGCCGCACAAATCAAGGCGCGCAGCGTTGGCATTTCCCCCCGGGCACTTCAATACATCCTCGGTCTGGCCGGTATTTCGTGCTGTGTCGCGATGTCGATGCCTCAGGTGCATATCGTGTCCTATTGCGTCGGGCTGGGTTACGGACCCACAGTCGGCGCCGAGATGTTGTCCCTGATGCTGTTCGGAGGTGTGATCAGCCGAGTAATATCAGGCATGGTCGCCGATCAACTGGGCGGCGTTCTGACGGTTCTGATCGGCTCGGTCCTGCAATGCCTCGCGCTGTTTCTGTTCCTGCCTTATGACGGGATGGCCTCACTCTACCTGATCAGCCTGCTTTTTGGCCTATCACAAGGCGGCATCGTTCCCGGCTATGCCCTTGTCGTGCGCGAATATATGCCCCCGCGAGAGGCCGGCGCGCGCGTGGGGTTTGTCATGATGATGACGATCATGGGCATGGCGCTGGGGGGATGGATGTCCGGCTGGATTTACGACGTGACCGGCAATTACCAACTGGCTTTCGTAAACGGCATTCTATGGAACGGCCTGAACATCGGAATTCTGCTGTTTCTGCTCAGCCGCTCGCGTGCCCACAGACAAAAGGTTTTGGCATGAGATCATTGACGCGGCGCTTTCTGATTGCGGGTCTGGCGAGCCTTCCGTTGGCACGGCCAACTCATGCTGCGTTGGTCCAATATGAATTGTCTCGAGCCGGGACGTCCGTCGGATTTTCCTTCATGCTTTCGGGGGTTGCGCAGTCAGGCACGATGCCGATCCAATCAGCAGATATTCGGGTCGACACGGATCAGTTGCAAAATAGCCGTGTCACCGTCGTGCTGAATGTAGCCGCGGCGCGCACCCGCTTGCCCTTTGCCCGCGGCCCGATGCTAAGCAAAAGCGTGCTAAACGCGCAGGAATTTCCGAGCATTACGTTCAAATCCACCCGGATACAGCTTGGCCCCACCGGCCGCATTTCCGAAGGCGCAACTATCACCGGAAACCTGACGGTGCGTGGGGTCACGCGCCCTGTGACCCTGCAAGCCAATCTGTACCGCGAACCCGGAACTGAGGCCAATGACCTGAACGCTTTGTCAATTCGACTGTCGGGCGCGTTGAACCGCCACGAGTTCGGCGCCTCTGGTTATCCCGATCTGGTCGCCGATACCGTGTCTTTGAACATCCGGGCCGAGTTGACCCGCAAGGCCTGACACCCAAAGGACAAAAAACGACGCGCAGAGGTCGAATTATCACGCGCAACGCTCGCTGATGGGGTAATGCTGGGCGCACTATGCGCACGATCATTTCTTTTGCCGCCCTGTTTCTTTCCGTCATTCTTCTGCAGCTCTCAACGGGCGGCGTTGGTCCTTTGGATGCGATATCCGGCATCACGCTTGGTTTCTCGACCGGACAAATCGGCATGTTGGGATCAGCGCACTTTCTTGGCTTCTTCATTGGCTGCTGGTGGGCTCCGCGCCTAATGGGCAGCGTTGGTCATTCGCGGGCCTTCGCAGTCTGCACCGCCTTGGGCGCAATGGGTCTTATTGGGCATACGTTGACCGAAAACCCGTACATCTGGGCAGCCCTTCGGGTCGCTTCCGGAACCTGTGTCGCCGGGGCCTATACGGTGATCGAAGCATGGCTGAACGCCAAAGTCACAAACGAAACGCGCGGCCGCGCCATGGGGACTTATCGCATCGCGGATATGGGCGCGTCTCTGTGCGCGCAGTTGATCATCGCGGTTCTGCCGCCTGCTTCATACGTGTCCTACAACTTGCTGGCAATCCTGTGCTGCGCATCCCTGTTGCCCCTGACGTTGACACGGGCCAGCCAGCCGAAAACACCCGACGCCCCTCGGCTAAAGCCCAAACTGGCCTGGCGCAGCTCGCCCTTGGCCGTCGCAGGTGTGATCGTTGCGGCGCTCAGCTCTGCGTCGTTTCGGATGGTTGGTCCGGTCTACGGTCAGGAAGTTGGGCTGGACGTGGACCAAATCGCATTCTTCCTGGCGTCATTCGTATTGGGTGGCGCACTGGCGCAGTACCCGGTTGGCTGGCTGGCCGACAAATATGACAGGCGCTGGGTGCTGATCTGGCTGTCCGTTGCTGCGGTCGTCAGCAGCGGTGTCACAATGGTGGCCAGCGGAACAGGAACGGTAGGCGTCATGCTGGCCGCTGTTTTCTTTGGCCTGACAACCTTCCCGATCTTCTCAGTCTCTTCTGCCCATGCGAACGATTTTGCAACGGCAGAAGAACGGGTTGAGCTATCCGCGGCACTGATGTTCTGGTTCGCTTTGGGTGCGATAGCTTCACCCTATATCTCATCGACACTGATTCAGCAGTTCGGACCCGGAGCCCTGTTTGCATTTGTGGCGGTCGGCCATGTTTTTCTGATCATCTTCGGCCTGGCCCGAATGCGTTCACGCCCGACGCCCGAAGAGCGGACCAACTATGTCTACGCGCCACGCACGTCGTTCACGATTGGTCGTTTGCTGAAACGGTCGCGTGAAAGGCAATAAAAAAGGGCCAGGAAAACCCCGGCCCTTTTCGATTAGTGCTCTGTCCGCGATTCTTCTTCGATCACGCCGCCTTCTTCGGCAGGTTCAACCGTCGATTCAAGCGCACCGTTGACGACACCCCCGACACCGCTTTCCATCGACAGGCCAAGCTCTTCGCCCAGCTTCTTGAGCGCGGGCATCTGCACCGCCATTCCCATGATCGAGTCCAGCGCCTGGTTGACGACCGGCTTGTCGCCGTTCGATGCGCCACCGCCATTGGCGCCACCGATTCCGCCAACCTGGTGGATCTTGATCGAGTCGATCTTCTCAGCCGGCTTGACCATTTCCGCGATGATCGACGGCATGGTTTCGATCCGCGCCAGATCAACCTTCATGCGGATCTGATCCACTGACAGAACGTTGTCTGCTTCGACGATCGCACGCTTACCTTCGGCTTCGGCCAGCATGTCGTTCTTCTTGGCCTCAGCCCGAATGTTCAGAGCGTCCGCTTCGGCCTGCGCCTCTTCACGACGCGCTTCGGCACGGTCAGCGGCGGCCTCTTTGTCAGCTTGCGCAGCCAGTCGGATTGCCGTCGCCTGACGCTCGGCCTCACGTGTCGCTTCGATCAGTGCGATCTGCTTGATACGCTCGGCCTCGGCAACCTTCTGCGCGGTCGCAACGGCTTCGGTCGCTTTGGTTGCCTCGGCACGGGCAAGATCGGCAGATGCACGGGCGCGGCTTTCCTCTTCGGATTTCTGCGCGATGATGATCTGGCGCTCTTGCTCGGCGACTTCCAGTTCACGCTCTTTCGAGATCTCGGCTTCGCGGATTTTACGCTCACGCTCAATGTCTGCGGCGCGAATGGCTTCTTCACGGCCGATCCGTGCGCGCTCCGTTTCGCGTACCGAGTCTTCGGTCCGGGCTGCAACCTCGGCCTCTTGCGCCACGCGCAGCGTTTCGATCTGCTGCGTTTGCTCGATGCGCGCCTGCTCTTCGTCCTTTTCAATCAACAGCTTTTGACGCTGAGCTTCCATCGCTGCACGGCGCACTTCGACCTCGGCATCGGCATCAATCTGCGCACGCTCTTTCTTTGAGGTTGCAATGACCTCAGCCAGCTTGCGCATACCCACAGCGTTAAAGGCGTTGTTTTCGTCCAGAGCCTCAAACGGCGTCTGGTCCAACGCGGTCAACGAAACGGATTCCAAGGACAGTCCGTTTTTCAACAGATCCTCGGAGACCGCATTCTGCACTTCTTGCACAAAGTCAGCGCGGTTTTCGTGCAGACCGTCCATCGTCATCTGGGCCGCAACAGCGCGCAGACCGTCGATCAATTTGCCTTCGATCATTTCCCGCAGCTGTTCGACGTCGAATGTACGGTCGCCAAGGGTTTGCGCAGCACGTGCGATGCCCTCTTCTGTCGCCATGACCGAAACGTAGAACTCGACGCCCACGTCCACGCGCATCCGGTCCTTGGTGATCAGAGCGGCCTCACCGCTGCGCTGAACCTCAAGACGCAGGGTTTTCATGTTGACGGGGCTGACTTCGTGCAGCAACGGCACGACGATGACGCCACCATCCATGATGACTTTCTTACCGCCAGCACCGGTTTTCACCAGGCTGATCTCTCGGGTCGCTCGGCGGTAAAGACGACCAAGCACAAGGCCGATAAACAAAACTACTGCCAGAATGGTCACAACTGTGACGGCTAGGAATGTAAGTTCCATGCAAAATCCTCCGTGATGGGGTTAGAAATTTTGGTTATTCAGACATGCCGACCAGAACGAACCGGTCGCGCCGTCGGTCGCGCAGCACAAGCACATCGGTGCCCTGCTCAAGCGTGTCTTTGTCCTGCAACGGCTCGGCGCGCAGGTAGTGGGTATTGCCAAACCGATCCATGACGCGCACCTCGGCGGGGCGTCCGCGCGAAGCGGTGCCTTGGGTGATCACGCCACGGCGACGGGCAAGCAGGCGTTCCGACATCGCCTCGGTCTCGGTCTTGGGCAGCAGACGAGCAAAGGTGCCGCCAAAGCCACGTGCAAACCACAGGCCAAAGGCACCGGCGGGAATCGCAGCCATCCAAGGCGGAAGGTCAAAGCCCAGCAGGTCGCGCAGCGTCAGTTGCAGGCCCATACCGGACAAACCGAAGCCTGCCAGCAGAACCACCAGCCAGATCATGAACGGCACTTTGCCGATCCCCACCCACGCCAAAGGTCCCGCAGAGACCGCGCCAGGCGCGTCTGCCTCGATCTCGGCCAATTCGAAATCGCCCAGATCCATGTCGGCATCAATATCCAGACCGAAATCACCGACATCCAGATCGGGGGCATCCAAAACATCCAGATCGACATCGCCCTCGCTCGCCATAAGGCTTCCACCCAGGACCAATGCGATCAGTTCCAGCACAAGCAGGCCGAACAGAAGCGCAAGCGCCAAAGTGAAGGGCGCAAATGCACCCTCAAGCAGAAAGTCGAACATCAGTTGTTTGCCCTCGTTATTGTATACTGTGGTATACATTATAGATGGGAAGTCATTGCGGAAATTCAAGAGTTTGTGATTCTAATTTACAACTCTGGGGTATTGCATGCGGTGAAGGCAGCGCAATCCTAGGCGGCAAGCTAGGCCGACTATCCCGTCGACCCGTGCCTAAAATGACGTCCGAACCAAAGCCGGGGTTTTGCTGGCCGGTTACATAATGTAGACGGGCGCGCAGACAGTTACGCGGAAACGGAACATGGCTCGGATTCTCATCACCTCAGCGATCCCTTACATCAACGGGATCAAGCATCTCGGTAACCTGATCGGCTCGCAATTGCCGGCTGATCTGTACGCACGCTACCTGCGTGGCCGGGGGAACGAGGTCATGTTCCTGTGCGCCACGGACGAACACGGCACACCTGCCGAGCTGGCCGCAGCGAAAGCGGGCAAGCCAGTGGCTGAATATTGCGCAGATATGTACGAGGTTCAAGCCGACATCGCCAAGCGTTTTGGTATGAGCTTTGATCATTTTGGCCGTTCATCCAGCGAGCAGAACAAGACGCTGACCCAGCATTTTGCCGGAAAGCTGGACGATGCAGGGCTGATCCGCGAAGTCAGCGAAAAACAGGTCTATTCCAACGCCGATGGCCGCTTTCTTCCTGACCGCTACATTGAAGGTACCTGCCCCAATTGCGGTTATGAACGTGCGCGGGGCGACCAGTGTGAAAACTGCACCAAACAGCTGGACCCGACCGATTTGATCGAGCCGCGCTCGGCCATATCCGGATCGACCGATCTGGAGGTGCGCGAGACCAAGCACCTGTACCTGCGTCAATCTGCGATGAAAGATCAGCTGGATGCGTGGATCGACAGCAAAAGCGACTGGCCGATCCTGACCACCTCGATCGCCAAGAAATGGCTGCATGACGGCGACGGTCTACAGGATCGCGGCATTACCCGCGATCTGGACTGGGGCGTTCCGGTCAAGAAGGGCGATCAGGACTGGCCCGGCATGGAAGGCAAGGTCTTTTACGTCTGGTTCGACGCGCCGATCGAATACATCGCCTGCGCTAAGGAATGGGCGGATGCCAACGGCAGGACCGAGGCCGATTGGGAACGCTGGTGGCGCACCGACAAAGGTGCGGATGATGTCCGTTATGTCCAGTTCATGGGCAAGGACAACGTGCCCTTCCACACGCTGTCCTTTCCGGCGACGATTTTGGGCACCAACACATACAACGGAGAATCTGGGTCATCCGAACGTTGGAAGCTTGTCGACTACATCAAGTCGTTCAACTACCTGAACTACGATGGTGGTCAGTTCTCGACCAGCCAGGGCCGTGGCGTGTTCATGGATCAGGCACTGGAAATCCTGCCGGCCGACTACTGGCGCTGGTGGCTGCTGAGCCATGCACCAGAAAGCAGCGACAGCGAATTCACGTGGGAGAACTTCCAGCAGTCGGTGAACAAGGACCTCGCGGATGTTCTGGGTAACTTTGTCAGCCGCATTACTAAGTTCTGCCGTTCGAAATTCGGCGAGGCAGTTCCTGAAGGCGGCGCTTATGGCGACCGCGAACAAGCGCTGATCGAAGAACTGTCCAAACGCGTCCGCGCCTATGAAGCGCATATGGAGGCGATGGAGGTTCGCAAATCCGCGCAGGAACTTCGTGCGATCTGGGTTGCGGGCAACGAATACCTGCAAGCTGCTGCCCCATGGTCAACCTTCAAGGAAGACCCTGAACAGGCCGCCGCTCAGGTACGTCTGGGCCTGAACCTGATCCGTCTCTACGCCGTACTCAGCGCACCGTTCATCCCTGAAGCCTCGGCCAAGATACTGAGCGCAATGAACACTTTGGACACCAGCTGGCCTGACGATGTTGCTGCCGCGCTGGACGCCCTGCCCGCCGGTCACGCGTTCACGGTGCCGGACGTTCTGTTCGCCAAGATCACGGACGAACAGCGCGAAGACCTGCAATCCAGATTCGCTGGACAGCGCGACTGATATTTTGGATCACGACACCATAGTTACGGAGGCCATTTGGCCTCCGTTTTCTTTTGAAATGGGGCTAAAACCGGGTTTGGGCGCCAAAACTCCATAGGATCTTGGCGTAAGTCCGCCTGAAACCAAAATAATTTCCGGGCACACCACCCAGCCGACGCATTCAAGAAGCTTGAGATAAAGTTCCAAAACGGCCATCCTGCTGATCAAACAGCACGACTCGTCGAGGCAACAGAGTTGCCCCGGCGCAATATCCTTAGGTCTAACGAGGCGCCCGCCATGTCCCTTGCATTCAGTAATTCCTTTTTTCGACACAGAGGTCCGGTCTTGGCCATCGCGGCACTGACCAGTTTGGGCGTCTCGTTCACGGCGCTGGCGCAGGATCAAAGCGACGCGCCGCCGCCGAAAGTGTCTATCGCAGCGGCCTATACCGAAGAAATTACCGATGAGGCCGTGTTCATCGGGCGTGCCGAGGCCATTAACAAGGTGGATATTGTCGCCCGCGTGAACGGCTTTCTTGAAACTCAGGACGTGGAAGACGGTGCGCTTATCAAAAAAGACGACCTGTTGTTCACCATCGAACCCGATCTTTATGAGGCGACCCTGGAGGCCCGGAAAGCCGATCTGGACCGGGCGGAGGCCAATCTGGAGCTTGCCAAGGTCGATCTGGCCCGAAAGGAAGAGCTGTACAAACGCGATGCCACCCCGGAGTCCGAGCGTGACATCGCCCGCGCCAATGAACTGGTCGCCGAGGCCGAGGTCAAGGCCGCTCACGCTGCCATCCAACAAGCAGAGTTGGACCTGAGTTACACCGAGATCCACGCGCCGTTTGACGGGCGGATTGGACGTGTGGAAACCAGCGTAGGCGACGTTGTGGGGCCGACAAATCCTCCGCTCGTCAACCTGGTAAGCGAAGCTCCGATTTATGTAAATTTCTCGTTAAACGAAAAACAATTCACCTCGGTCCTCGAACAGGTTGGAGAGAGCGCAGCTTCACTAGCTGAAAGCAACAAAAGCCCGAACGTACATCTGACCCTGCCCAACGGAACCAAGCTCGACGAAACAGGTGAGATTGTTTTTGTGGACAACCGCATCGACCCTCTGACAGGTGCGATCACCGTCCGCGCTGAGTTCCCTAACACCGATCGGTATATCATCGACGGCCAATTCCTGAGCGTTCAAATCGAAGCATTGGAACCGACCCTTCAGGTGCTGGTCCCTCAGGCCGCATTGCAACGCGATCAGCGCGGTGAGTTCGTGCTGGTGGTGAATGACAAGCAGATGGTCGAACAGCGCTACATCACAACCGGCGACGTGGTTGGGACGGCGATTATTGTGACAGATGGTCTGCGCGAAGGTGAAAGCGTGATTGTTGAGGGCCTGCAGCGGGTTCGCCCGGGCGTTGCGGTGGATGCCGTCGTCGCCTCTGAACAGCCGGGAGAATAACGGATGTTCTCAGCTCTGTTCATTAGCCGGCCCAAGCTGGCTCTAGTTATTTCGCTTGTCCTTACGATCATGGGCGGCATCGGCTATTTGGTTCTGCCGGTCGCTCAGTTCCCGGACATTACGCCACCGGTGGTCAGCGTGACAACTACCTACACTGGCGCCAACGCCGAAACCGTGGAAAACACCGTCGCCGCCCCGATCGAGGCGCAGGTCAACGGTGTGGACGACATGATTTACATGACGTCGACCTCGGCAGATAACGGATCCTATTCGCTCAACGTCACGTTCGAAGTGGGCACTGATCCGGATATCGCATCGGTCAACGTGCAGAACCGCGTGGCTCAGGCAATGTCGTCCCTGCCTGCCGAAGTGACCTCATCTGGTGTGGTCACTCAAAAAGCATCCACCAACATGCTGTTGCTGGTGACGCTGACCTCGCCGAATGAGACATACGACAGTGTTTTTCTGTCCAACTATGCCTCGATCAACCTGAAAGACGCGCTAGCGCGTGTTCAGGGTGTGGGTAAAGCCGACGTTCTGACCAATCTTGAATACGCCATGCGGATCTGGATGGACCCGGATCAGATGGCTGCTTTGTCCATCACTCCGGGTGACGTGATTAATGCAATTCGGGAACAAAACGTCGAAGTTTCGGCCGGTTCCATCGGCGCTCCTCCGGTCCCGGAAGGGCAGACTTTTCAATACACGATCAAAACCAAGGGCCGCCTGACCTCGGCCGCAGAGTTCGGCGACATTGTCATCCGAACCGGAGATGCGGGCTCAATCGTACGGGTCAAGGACATCGCGCGGGTCGAGTTGGGTGCAGAATATTATGCGGCTTCGGGCTATTTCGACAGTGTCCCGGCCACGGTGATCGGCATTTACCAGGCACCCGGCGCGAACGCGCTGGCCGTGTCGGACCGAGTCGAGGCCGAGCTTGAGCGGTTGTCCCGAACCTTCCCGACGGATGTGGAATACGCCGTACCTTTCAACACCACGGACTTTGTCAATCAGTCGCTGAATGACGTGGTCACGACCCTGATCCTGACCTTCATCCTTGTGATCTCGGTCGTGTTTGTCTTCCTTGGAAGCTGGCGCGCGACGATCATTCCGGCGGTTGCGATCCCCGTGTCGTTGATCGGGACATTCGCGTTCTTGCTGCTTTTCGGTATGTCGCTGAACACGATCTCTTTGTTCGCGCTGGTGCTGGCCATCGGGATCGTTGTGGATGACGCGATCGTTGTGGTCGAAAACGTCGAACGGATTATCGCCGACGAAGGGCTTCCACCGGCTGAGGCAACGCGCAAGGCCATGGGGCAGATCACCGGTCCGGTGATTGCAACCACGCTGGTTCTGTTGGCGGTGTTCGTACCAGTCACCTTTATGCCCGGCATCTCGGGACGGCTTTATTCGCAGTTCGCTGTGACAATCTCGACCGCTGTGGTGATCTCGTCAATCAACGCGTTGACACTGTCGCCTGCGTTGTGCGGTCTGGTGTTGCAAGCACGGTCCGGCCCGCCAAAAGGGCTGTTGGCGGTGTTCGAAAACTTCATCGGTAGCGTTCGCAGTGGCTATGTCGCCATCGTACGCAAATTGCTGATCCTGCCGATCATCGGTCTGGGCATCATCGTTGCGCTGGCCATGGGCACAGGCACGATCATGTCCAACACTTCGAGTGGTTTCCTTCCGCTGGAAGACAACGGATATCTGTTCGTGGATGTGCAACTGCCAGACGCCGCAACGTTGGAACGGACCGAAACGGTCACTGCACGTGTCGACACACAGATCCAACAGATCCCCGGCGTCGCAAGCACAGTTCTGATCAACGGCTTCTCGATCCTGAACGGCACGACGACAAACGGTGCCGCGATCTTTGTGAACCTCGACAACTGGGATGAACGGAAAGAGGATGACCTGAGCGCTGATGCAATCCTGCAGAAAGTTCTGGCGATTGCCTATGGTGAAACTGCCGCATCGATAATCGCGTTCAACCCACCACCCATTCAAGGTCTGGGCAACTCGGCAGGCGTGGAGATGGAGGTGCAGCAGACCGGAGGCGGCACGCCTCAGGACCTGGCGTCTGCAGTTGGTTCATTCGTCTATTCGGCCAACCAACGACCGGAAATCGGGCAGGCCTACACCACATTCCGGGCCAACGTTCCTCAGTTGTTCGTGGATCTGGATCGAGAAAAGGCCAAGACACTGCAAGTCTCGGTGGCTGAGGTGTTCCAGACGATGCAGGCGCAGTTGGGGTCCTACTATGTGAACGACTTCAACCTGTTCGGGCGCGTGTATCGCGTGATGATTCAGGCCGACGGTTCGTATCGCGATAATGTCGACGATATCTCGAACCTGTATGTGCGCTCGACCAAGGGTGAGATGGTGCCTCTGGGTACGCTCATTGATGTCGAAAACGTACTGGGTCCGGTCCTGCTGAAACGTCACAACCTGTTCCGTTCGGCGACCGTAACGGCGGTTCCGGCGCCTGGGTTATCCACTGGTGACGCGATCAATGTCATGACCGAGGAGTCCACGACTGCCTTGCCCCCGGGCTATGCCTTTGAATGGACCGGGACCGCGCAGCAGCAATTGGCGACCGGTGGTCTGGTTGTGATCATCCTCGGTCTGGCGATCCTGTTCGGATACCTTTTCCTTGTGGGGCAATACGAGAGTTGGACCTTGCCTGTGTCGATCCTGCTATCGGTGATCGTCGCTTTGTTCGGGGCGGTGGCGGCCGTGGCTATCGTGGGAAGCGACATCAACCTCTATACGCAGATCGGGATGATCATGCTTGTGGGGTTGGCCTCGAAGAACGGTATTCTGATCGTTGAATTCGCGATGGAACAACGCGCCAACGGGTTGTCGGTCAAAGACGCCGCAGCAGAGGCCGCCTTTCAGCGTTTCCGCGCGGTGATGATGACCGCCCTGTCCTTCCTGTTGGGTGTTGTGCCGCTTCTGGCCGCCAGTGGCGCGGGTGCTGCCAGCCAGAAAGCCATCGGTGTCGCCGTGTTCGGCGGGATGCTGGCAGCTACTCTGGTCGGCGTGATCCTAGTGCCGGTCCTTTACGCTCTGCTGCAGGGGATGCGGGAATGGATCAAGGGAACCAAAGACGATCCGGGCCCATCAGAAGAGGCCGCGTGATCCAAAACAACAGCCCCGCCAAACTGGCGGGGCTTTTTACTTTTTTGGTCAGGCGTTCACTGCGACGGGTTTGGCTTTGCGATCCATCCAGCCTTGAATACCAGCGATCTGCTCGGCACTTAACCGCAGACCCATCTTGTTTCTGCGCCAGACAACATCTTCGGCCGTGCGCGCATATTCCTTATCCATCAGCCACGCCAGTTCCCGCGCGGTTAGCGTTGCACCGAAGTCATCGCCCAGATCCGATACGGACTTGGCGTCGCCCAAAATTGTCTTGGCCTCAGTGCCATAGGCGCGAACCAGACGTTGCGCCCGGACACGGTCCAGAAACGGGTAGTCGGCCAACAGTGCCTCGACCAAATCCGGTACGCCACCAACTGGGAAATCGCCGCCCGGAAGCGAAACGCCTGCAGTCCAGGGGCCGGGAAAATCGGGGAAGTGCTCGGACACTTTGTCCATCGCACTCTCGGCGAGGCGCCGATAGGTGGTGATCTTGCCACCAAAGACATTCAGCACAGGCGCCCCACCCTGCGCGTCAACTTTCAGCGTATAATCCCGCGTCGCCGCGGTGGCGCTGCTGGCCCCGTCGTCATACAACGGACGCACACCAGAATAGGTCCACACGATGTCGTCGCGCGTAACCGGTTTTTGGAAATACTTCGAGGCAAACGCGCACAGATAGTCCTGCTCAGTCTCCGTACAGATCGGGGGCTCTGCCGGGTCTGGGTGATCCTGGTCCGTTGTGCCAATCAGCGTAAAATCGCGCTCATAGGGTATGGCGAAAATGATGCGCCCGTCTTCACCCTGAAAGAAATAGCATTTGTCGTGATCATAGAGCTTAGGCGTCACGATATGGCTGCCGCGCACCAGCCGCACACCTTCACGAGAGTTGATGTGGATCTTGGTCTGGATGATGTCCCCAACCCAGGGGCCACCCGCGTTGATCAGCATTTTGGCCTGCACCACCCGCGTTTCGCCGCTCTGCTTATCGCGCATAGTGATCTCCCACAGATCATCAACACGTTTGGCCGCCAGAACTTCGGTCCGTACCAGAATATTCGCCCCACGTGCCTCAGCATCGCGGGCATTCAGCACCACCAACCGGGAATCCTCGATCCAGCAATCGGAATATTCGTAGGCTGTGTGGAACTTGTCCTGCAGCGGCCCGCCTTCCGGTGCGCTTTGCAAATCCAGTGAGCTTGTCCCCGGCAGGATTTTGCGCCCACCCAGATTGTCATACATGAACAGGCCCAGACGGATCAGCCACGCCGGGCGCCGTCCCTTCATCCAAGGCATTACGGTGCTGAGAAGTCGCGAGGTCGGCGTTTCAGAATCAAACCGCATATCCTTGTGATACGGCAATACAAACCGCATCGGCCAGCTGATATGCGGCATCGCCCGCAGTAGTGTTTCACGCTCGATCAACGCCTCGCGCACCAGACGGAATTCGAAATACTCCAGATACCGCAAGCCGCCATGAAACAGCTTGGTCGAGGCCGATGACGTCGCCGAAGCAAGATCGTTCATCTCGGCCAATGTCACGGACAATCCGCGCCCGGCCGCATCGCGCGCTATTCCGCACCCGTTAATCCCACCACCAATGATGAAAAGGTCCGTGACCTTGTCCGTGTGCCGTTCCATGTCCGGATGATTCTCTTTGTTGGAAAAACCGGGCTCATTAACCCGATGAACGCGCGTTTCGTCAACGTTTACTTTCGTTTTTTTTCGTTTTATCACCACAAATCGAAGCGTTTCAAAAGTGTGGCCAAACAGATCTCTTGGAAACCCTTCGAAATTAGAACAAAAACGAACCCACACCGTTTCGGAGCCGACCATGTCCCTTTCCTTTCGCCAGTCAGACATCCTGAACATCGCCAGACAGGATGGCCGTGTGATGGTGGATGACCTAGCCGCTCAGTTCGGGGTCACGGTTCAGACCATACGCCGCGACTTGTCTGAGCTGGCGGATCTGGGGAAGCTGGACCGGGTTCATGGCGGGGCCGTAATTCGCTCGGGCGTTTCCAATATTGGCTATGAGGATCGCCGCGCCCTGAACGATGAGGCCAAAGCGCGTATTGCGTCGGCCTGCGCCCGAGACATCCCGGACGGCGCGTCGGTTTTCATGAACATCGGTACCTCGACCGAGGCGGTTGCGCGCCAATTGGTGAACCACAAAAACCTGATGGTTGTCACAAACAACATGAATGTCGCCAATATTCTGGCCGAGAACACCGATTGCGAAATCGTCGTTGCTGGCGGTGTCCTGCGCAGATCGGATGGCGGGTTGGTCGGCAATCTGACGGTCGCAACCATCCGGCACTTCAAGTTCGACTATGCGGTCATCGGCTGCTCGGCACTAGATGCCGATGGCGACCTATTGGATTTTGACTTTCAAGAGGTCCAAGTGAGCCAGACGATCCTGGCCCAGACACGGCGCACCTTTCTTGTGGCCGATCATTCAAAGTTTCAGCGTGCAGCCCCCGCGCGTATCACCTCATTGGCTGAGATCGACACGTTCTACACCGACCGGCCTCTGACGGACCGCCTAAGCAAGAGGTGTCAGGCGTGGAAGACCGACCTTCGCGTGTGCCAATGACCCCCTAAGTAGTTCTCCTAAAAGGTGAACTGGGTAAGAGTTTTCTTGCCAGACCTCCCAGTGCCTGACAGTATCGCGATATTGCGGTCGTTGCACGGAAGGGGAGAACCGGGCCATGATAGCGCTTTTATTCGCGTTACTTACAGCCACCATGGGGCTGAATTATTTTCGACAAACAACGGCAGCCAATGCTCTATTTTTCTTCACGCTGGCGTTGAGTGTGTACTGGCTGAAATTCCACGCCACCAGCCAACTGACAATTCAGTTGTAGGGGGCGATGATGACACCAGAATTGTCCCGAACCCTGAACTCCATAGGCATGCTGGCCGTCAGTCTAGTGCTGCTTTTGGCCTTTGTTTACCAACTGACGCTTTACGAGCTGCCCTGTCCACTTTGCCTGCTGCAACGCGTTGGCTTTGTCGCCGTGGGCGTTGGGCTGGGCTTGAACCTGCTATACGGCGCGCGGCCGCAGCACTATGCGTTGATGTTAATCGCAGCGCTTTATGGCGGCAGCGTATCGGTGCGCCAGATCCTACTGCATATCGTTCCC
The DNA here is from genome assembly GCF_900143525.1 of Ruegeria sp. Alg231-54. Lineage (GTDB taxonomy): Bacteria > Pseudomonadota > Alphaproteobacteria > Rhodobacterales > Rhodobacteraceae > Ruegeria. Next base: position 628,016 of record NZ_FREZ01000001.1, read on the forward strand.
GGCACGGGTCATTACGGCTCGCCCGTGTTGGGGCTGCACTACTACACTTGGGCCGCCATTTGCTTTTTCCTGATCCTGTTGGGCACCGCGGTTATGCTGCTGTTTGATCGCCAATACGCTGACGACACTTCGGATCAGCCTCGTTTCGGTGGAAGCACCTTGGCCAAAACTGCCTTCTTCATCATGCTTGGTCTGGCTGTTCTGAATGCCGGTTCGACACTGCTTGAATGTGGTCCTGGCATTTGCGCCGACCCGCCAACCAGCTACAAAGTGATTGACGAACTGGGCTCCAACAACTGAGGATGGGATAACCTTCCCGAACAGAGGCACAAACATGGGGTTACTTGGGCAGCCACTGGGCTATTACGACTACCTGACATTTGTTGCGTTGATTTTGCTACTGGCCGCCGTCATGGCGCTGTTTCTATTCGTGATGGGACTACCGGGCCGCATCGCGATCAAACGCAATCACCCCCATGCCGAGGCTATAAAGATCATGGGCTGGATGGGGTTTCTCGCCATCGTGCCTTGGGTCCATGCATTCATTTGGGCGTTCCACGATGGAACGGTGGTCGATATCCGCCGCATGCCCGCTGATGAGCGTGAGGCGGTTCGCAAAGAAATCAAGCGCTTGGGTGGTGAGTTGACGGAAGAATACCGCGACCCGCTGGATCCGGAAGAGACGCAAAAGAGCTAACGCCAAAGGAAACTACAAAATATGTTTGTCGCCCTCGGCATTACGCTTTTCTACATCATTTTTGTCTGGCTTATCTTCTTCAAGTTCCAGTGGCTGAAGTTCAACATCATGTGGGGCATCGTATCCTTCTGGGTCGGTGCGCACCTGCTGTTGATCTTTCTTGTCGCCCTTCGGTTTTTCCAGCCGTTCTCTATCGACAGCCACGTGGTCCGCTCAACCATCCAGATCGTCCCACGGCTGACCGAACCGACGATATTGACTGAGGTACTGGTCGAGCCAAATACCGAAGTCACAAAGGGCGATCCCCTGTATCGGTTCGACGACACTGTGTTCGCGCTTGAGGTTGAGGAAGCCACAGCGCAACTGGTCGCGGCCGAGCAGAACGCCAAGATCCTTGAACAGGACGTCATTGCCGCAGGGGAAGCCATTGAGCGTGCCAACGCTCAACTTGCCTACGCACAGACGCAGCAAGCCCGATACGAAAATCTTGTACCCGCAGGTGGTGCGCGGCAGGACGAGCTAGATCGCTGGAACGAACAGGTGACTGAGGATCAGGCTCAGGTCAAAGAGGCCACGGCAAATCTGGAAAAGGCTCAGCTTGCGCTAGATTCCCAGATTGACGGCGTGAACACCGGCATCCTTCAGGCACAGGCGCAATTAGACAAGGCCCAGTATTTTCTGGACAACACAACAATCTACGCCCCCGAAGACGGCATGATCGTGTCCCAACAGGCGCGTCCCGGTCTGGTCGTCGGCGATATCCGTCTGGGCGCTATTGCCAGTTTTGTCACCAAAGATAACCCTTATATTCTTGCGACCTACCGACAACAGAACCTGAAATTTGTCGAGGTTGGCCAACCCGTTGAAGTTGCTCTTGATCTGTATCCGGGTGAAATCCTGACCGGCAAGGTCGAGGCAATCTGGTGGGCAACCCGACAAGGTCAGTACTTGCCGTCTGGCCGCCTGCCGGGGTTTGAGCTGCCAAAACTGCCCGGACGCATTGCCGTGCAAATCTCGGTCGATATCCCGGACGGGCACACCTTCCCTGCCGGTGGTCACGCGGCCGTGGCGATTTATACCGGTCAAGGCAAAAGCTTTGAGTTTCTGCGACGGATCAACATTCGTCTCTATTCCTTCGCCAACTTCATTCGACCATTGGATATCTAAGGACGCAAATGATGACCCCGGCCAGACTTTACCGCCGACTGATGGGTACAGCCCTATGCGCCGCCCTTCTAGTCGGTTGTGCGCCAGTTGGCCCGGACTTCGTGCGCCCGAACTCTCCGGTCGTGAAGCAGTGGATTGAGGTCAACACCCCAAGCGCAGTCCAAAGCGGCCTGACCTCGCGCAGTGCGCCTGTGGTGAAATGGTGGGAGACGTTCAACGACCCCACTCTCAACAAACTGATAGCCGAAGCCTATGCCCAGAACCTTGATCTGCAGGTTGCCGGTGCTCGCGTTCTGCAGGCACGCGCGCAGTTGGGCATTGCGTTTGGCGAGCTGTATCCGCAATCACAGGCCATCGGCGCATCCATTGAACGCCGTCAGGTCAGCGACAACCTCGGACCGATTTCCGATATCCGCCGGATCATCCCGCTGGACACCGAGTTTTCGACCTCGCAAGTCGGGTTTGATGCTCAATGGGAATTGGACGTCTGGGGCCAGCAACGTCGGGGCGTTCAGGCCGCGCGATCCAATCTGGCGCTCCAAGTGGCCAATTATGATGATGCGCTTGTCACGCTGACCGGCGATGTCGCGGCGCTTTATGTCAACATTCGTGCCTTGCAGGAGTCGCTGGCCGTGGCGCGTGACAACATCCAGTTGCAACAGGAATCTGCCGATCTGACCCAACTGCGGTTTGACAATGGCGTAACAACCGAGCTGGACGTGCAGGAATCCACGGCCTTGCTGAATAATACCAAGGCCTTGGTGCCAGAGATTGAAAGTGATCTTCAACAGGCCAAAAATGCTTTGGCCGTGCTGCTGGGAACCACCCCTTCCCGCATGACCAGCCTACTAGGCAATTCCGGGCGGATCCCCTCTGCACGTACGAATGTGTCCGTTGGCGTCCCCGCCGAACTTCTGCGCCGCCGTCCGGACGTTCGCGCGGCAGAGTTGGCAGCAGCCACGCAATCAGCGCAGGTCGGGATCGCTTTGGCCGACCTTTATCCGCAATTCATCCTGTCAGGTGCAATTGGCCTGCAGGCCTCGGGCGGGCAGGATTTGTTTTCAGCAGGCAGCACCACCGGGCTCGCGAATGCCGGAGTGGTCTGGAACGTGCTCAACTATGGCCGGATCAAAAACAACGTCCGCGCACAAGATGCGGCCTATCAGGCGTTGATCGCCAATTACCAGAACACCGTCCTGACCGCCTATTCCGAGGTTGAAAGCGCGATGGTGGCTTATGCCCAGTCACGCAAGCAAGTTGGCTTCTATGAAAAAAGCGTCGCGGCGTCGCGCAAAGCGGCTGATATCGCCATCGACCAGTACCGGGACGGTATCGCAAGCTATTCGCGTATCCTGAACACCCAAACAGCCCTGCTGCGGTCTCAGGCTAATTTGATTCAGGCCCGCCAGCAGGTTTCCAGCAATCTGGTTGCGGTTTACAAGGGATTGGGAGGCGGCTGGCAGATCCGGCAGAACCAAGAATTCCTGCCAGAAACCGTTCTGGCCGAAATGGCATATCGCACGGATTGGGGCGATCTGCTGGAGAAAACCCCGACCCGCGCCAGTCTGAACTGAGTGTTACTTCGTCAGCCCGCGCAAACCGCCTGAAATCAGGATGTTCACCTCGTACAGAATACGTGGTGTTGCCAGCCCACCGGGGCTGGCGAGGTAATTCGGGCTCCACTCCGGATCGAACTTCTGCTTGAAAGATCGCAGCCCTTCGAAGTGATAGAACTGCTCGCCGTGCTCATATACGAACCCTCCGACGCGGTTCCAGAAAGACGCCAGTTGCCGGTTCTCAATTCCCGAAAACGGTGCCGCCCCTAGCGAGAACCAATGGAACCCCTGCTCTGCCCCCCAGGTCATCATCTCGGCAAACAAGGCGTCCATGATAAAGTTCGACCCGTCCGGCTCATACCGCATCAGGTCCAACGACAATTCGGACTTGTTCCCGCCTTGGAAGAGGTTGGCGAATGCGACGATCTTTCCCGTATCTGCCTTCTTCAGCACCGCAAAATCGAAATAGGACAGGTATTCATCGTCAAACCCGCCCAAGGCAAAGCCCTTTTCTTCACCAGCCTTATGCTCCAGCCAGTCATCTGAAATCTTGCGCAATTCGGGCAACACAGGGCCCACTTTGTCCTTCGGTATGATCTCGAATACATACCCATCTCGTTCGGCCCGGTTCTTGGCCTGACGGAACCGCTTTCGAGATTTGCCATCCAGCGAGAAATCTTTCAACGGCACGCGCGCGACCTCTCCGATCTTCAGAATAGACAGGCCCAGATCCAGAAACGTCGGCAGGTACTTAGTTGATACGCTGTAGAAGGCGCACAACTTGCCCTCGCGGTCGGCCATTTCGCGCAGCTGCCAGATCAGTTGCTTTCCGGCGGTTTCATCCCCAACCGGTTCCCCCTTGGTGATCAGCGCATTGCCCGTGTCGGCATATGCCAGAAATGCGTCATCGTCCGGTGAAATCAGGAATTGCTTGTCGCCGGTCAGTGAAATCTGCGACTCGGTGTCTTCGCTTTCCATGACCAGACGTTCAACAACCTCGGGGATCTCCGTTCGGACAGGTTCAGGAACCTCGCGCCCGAACAATGAATTCACGGCCACCACGCCAAGGATAACCGCCACCACAAGACTGGATCGCAAAAAGCGTGAGGCGTCACCGTTCCACGCGAACTCCCACCACAAGGCGTTCTGATATTCAACATGGGAATAGGAAAACAGGCCGACCCAAAAGACGACCAGAAGCAAGGCGACCACGCTGACCAGCCACGGGATGTTCAGGCGGAATATCGACGCCCCGCTGACCCGGTAAAACGCGCCGCGGAACGTAGCCAGCAAGGCGATTGTGCCCAACATGCTGATCGCTTCGTGCGTATCGAGACCCTTGGTCAGCGATGCGACGAACCCAGCAACCATCAGCAGCATGGCCACTATCCATGCGCGGTACAGTTTGCGGAACAGGCCGCGTGAAATAAGGATCAGTAGAACGCCGACAGCGCTTCCGGCAAGATGCGAGGCTTCAACGAAGGACAAAGGCAGAAAGTCCCGCAATGCGCTAAGGTTCTCGCTGCCTGCAGGCAACGCCCCGGACACCAGCAGAATGACACCCGCCACAGCGGCAACTCCGGCCGCAACCATCGGAACAATCGGACGGATCACGCGGTAAACCCACGTGGCCGCGCCACCGATGTGATGTCGATGCGTCAGGACCGAGGCCACCGCGATAGACAGCGTCGCAATGGCGAACGGCAGGAAGGTATAGATCAACCGATAAAGCAATAGGGCCGCGATCACGTCAGACCGACCCGACGCCCCAAGCCCGGCGATTAGAGTAGCCTCAAACGCGCCAATCCCACCCGGGGCGTGGCTTAAAATTCCAACGGCGATGGCGCCAATGTAAACGGTGAAGAAGAACGGAAACCCGACCCCCAGATCATCCGGCATCAACACGTACAGCGTCATGGACGCCCCAAACAGGTCACCCACAGCCGCCAGCGTCAGCAATCCCGGCAACTTGCCGCCCGGCAAATTGAAGCCCAAACCACCGGTGGCCAGTCTGCGGCCCCCCTTGGAGAGCCAAATGAACAAGGCTGCAAAACCAACAAGCAGGCACAACCCTATCACGGTTTCGACCGTGTCACTTATGGGCAGAACCTTGGACACGCCATCCGGATGAAAGGTTAGCAACCCGCCCAGAAGCAGAATGAAACCTGACCAGAATGCGATCCACGAAGTGGCAATCACCCCCGCGACCCGCCCCAGATCAAGACCCAGAGACGCATAGATCCGATACCGGATCGCCGTGCCGGTGATGTAGGAAAACCCAAGGCAATTCGACACGGCATAGCCACAGGCGCCAGCCATGCCTGCGACAGGCAAAGGGACCTCGCCATCTGCCACACTTTGCACGGCAAACACATCGTAAAGTGAGAGAGATAAAAAGCTGACAGCCGTCCAGCACAGGGCGAAAAACATCAGTTTCCACGATGTATTCGCGACGTCGGTTTTTACATCAGCCCATTTGACGTGCGAAGACAGCTCGTGCAGGACGGTCAGGGCAATAAGCGTGACCAGAATCGGTATCGCGATCCGGACAAGGGGCTTTTCAAGAAACCCCGAAACCCGTTCGGCCAGGCGTACAGCCCAGAGTTCTTCGACATTTTCATGAGTTGCCATGCTTTGTCCCTGCTCTCAGGCGCGATCACACTCTGCACGATCGAAACGCGCAAGCCAACTTTTGCACATTTTCGTTCAGGCTCAAAGCACTACGGGGGTCACAACCGACCTTTGCGGGTGGACAGCAGCAGGTTGGTCTCGGACTTAGTGATCCCCTCCATACGGCGAATCTGGAACAGCACCTCGTCCAGCTCGGCTAGTGTTTCGGTCCAGATTTCGGCGATCAGATCCCAGCTTCCGTTTGTGGAGTGAACAGCACGCACCTGACGCATGGCGGCAATTCGGGCCATTGTGCGCTCCGTCCCGCGGCCTTCGATTTCCAGCATCATCAAGCCGCGCACCGGGCTTTGCGCCACGTCCTGACGTGTGAGTACCGTGAACCCAACAATTTCACCGGACTGTTTGAGGCGCTGCAGGCGGCTGCGAACCGTAGTGCGCGTCACACCCAGCGTTTCGGCGAGCTCGGACAGGGACGCCCTTGCATCCCGGTGCAAGGCGCTGAGCAGCCTGCTATCCAAATCGTCCATGACTGCTTCTCATTTCGTTTATCCGAATGCCATTTTGAACATTTTGCTGTCTTTTCGCAAGCCATCACGAGGGTCTAGATAGTCATATGGATACGCAAAATGTAATATTGGTTGGCGCACCAATGGACGCAGGTAAGCGTCGTCAGGGGTGCCGCATGGGCCCGGATGCCTACCGGGTGGCCGGTCTGGAACAAGCTCTGACTGACCTCGGGCACCAGGTGTCGGATATCGGCAATGTCAGCGCCGATCCGTCAGATGTACCGGAGCATCCACACCTTGTGGCGCTGCCCGAGTGCATCGGCTGGACCAGCGCCCTGAGCCGCGCCGCACAGGATACCGCGCCGAACGGACTGCCGATTTTTATGGGCGGCGATCACGCCTTGTCCATGGGCACAGTTGCCGGGATGGCAGCACATGCCGGCGGGATCGGGCGACCATTATTTGTGCTTTGGCTTGACGCCCATAGTGACTTTCATACACCTGACAGCACCGGCAGCGGCAACCTGCACGGCACGCCGGTTGCCTATTTCACCGGGCAACCCGGGTTTGACGCCTTCCCTCCGCTGGCTGCGCCGATTCCAACGGACCGCGTGGGCATGATTGGTCTGCGTTCCGTGGACCCGGCTGAACGTGCACGATTGGAACAGGATCAGGCCATGCTGGCAGACATGCGCAGCATTGATGAGCACGGCATCAAGGCACCTTTGATCGCGTTCCTCGACCGAGTACGCGCAGCAAACGGTATCCTGCACGTCTCGCTGGACGTCGACTTTCTGGACCCTTCAATTGCGCCCGCTGTTGGCACCACTGTTCCCGGTGGCGCGACCGAACGCGAAGCCCATCTGGCGATGGAACTGCTGCACGAAAGCGGCCTCGTCTGCTCGCTGGATTTGGTCGAACTGAACCCGTTCCTGGATGAACGTGGACGAACCGCAAAACTGATGGTCGATCTGGCCGCGTCCCTGTTGGGCCGCCGCATCTTCGACCGCCCGACCCGGAGTTTCTGATGAATTCCCTTCAATCTCCTTCCGCTGTCGTCATGGTTCGACCGCATGAGTTTGTGTCGAACCCAGAGACTCGCCATGACAATGCGTTTCAGACACTGGCACACCGATCCGCCGAAGCGACTTCAGCAGCCGCGCGCGAAGAACATGATCGCGCAGTCGAACAACTGCGCGATGCAGGCGTCACAGTTCATGTATTTGATGATCACGGCCAACAAAACACGCCGGACAGTGTCTTTCCCAACAACTGGTTCTCGACACATCCCGGCGGACACATTGCAATCTATCCGATGTTTGTTCCGTCGCGTCGACGCGAACGTCGCACAGATGTTATCGAGTTGTTGAAACAGGAATACCGCGTTCAGGACGTAATCGATTATTCGGGGCTGGAACAGGACGATCTCGCACTGGAAGGTACCGGAGCAATGGTTCTCGATCACGTCGGCCGCATCGCTTACACGGTCAAGTCAAACCGCGCTGATCCCGTTTTGTTGGAGCGGTTCTGCACGAACTTCAACTACGAACCCATCGCGTTCGAAGCTAGGGACGACGCAGGCCGAGACGTTTATCACACCAATGTCCTGATGGGGATCGGCACACATTATGCACTGATCTGCCTCGACATGATCATCGATGCCGAACGCCGCGCGGCCGTGCAGGCGCGATTGGAAGAATCCGGTCGCACCGTCATCGATCTGTCCCATGACCAGATCGCAAACTTTGCTGGAAACACCATCGAGCTTAGTGGTCGTGATGGCCTCGTGCTAGCTCTTTCCAGCCGCGCCAAAGATGCGCTGACGCCCCAACAGACCGACATTATCGAAGACAGTGCCACTCTGCTTCCGTTGTCGGTTCCAACCATTGAAACAGCCGGAGGATCAGTACGTTGCATGATCGCCGGTATCCACCTTTCCCGCCGATAGGAGACCATGATGCAACCTTCTGACAAGGCGCTTGTGCCCTTTGTATCCGTCGACAACATGATGCGGCTGGTGCACCATATCGGGCTTGAAAAGATGATCACTCAGATCGCGGCTCAGATTGAATCCGACTTCAAACGCTGGGAGAGCTTTGACAAGACCCCTCGCATTCCGGCGCATTCTCCCCAGGGCGTAATCGAACTGATGCCAACCTCGGATGGTGAGGCCTATGGGTTTAAATACGTCAACGGGCACCCCAAGAACACGTCCGAGGGCCTGCAGACCGTGACAGCCTTTGGCCTTCTGGCCGACGTCTATACCGGCTACCCTACGCTTTTGACCGAGATGACGATGCTAACCGCCCTCCGCACGGCGGCAACCTCGGCCCTTGTCGGCAGTTATCTGGCACCCAATTCATCGCGTGTTATGGCGATGATTGGGAATGGCGCTCAGTCCGAGTTCCAATGCCTGGCGTTCAAGGCCATGTGCGGGGTCGACACTGTGCGCCTTTACGATACCGATCATGCGGCCACCGAAAAATGCGCGGCAAACCTTAAAAATTCCGGTCTGACGGTGGTGCATTGCAAAACACCCGAGGACGCCATCGAAGGCGCTCAGATCATCACGACCTGCACCGCAGATAAGAAAAACGCAACGATCCTGACCGACAACATGGTTGGACCGGGCGTCCACATCAATGCAATTGGCGGTGATTGCCCCGGCAAGACCGAACTACACCGCGATATTTTGCTGCGTTCGGACATCTTCGTCGAATACCCGGAACAAACACGCATCGAGGGCGAAATTCAGGCTTTGGCCGAGGATCACCCGGTGACCGAATTGTGGCAGGTCATGACCGGTCAGGCCAAGGGCCGACGCGACGACCGACAGATCACTCTGTTTGATAGTGTTGGCTTCGCGATCGAAGATTTCTCAGCCTTGCGTTACGTTCAGTCCGCCATCAAAGACACTGATTTCTTTGAACCTTTAGACATGTTGGCCGATCCGGATGATCCAAGGGATCTGTATGGGATGCTGATGCGGGCGAGCTGAAGAACCCGCACTTCACGTCGACTAGCCCCCGGTTCACCACCGGGGGCTTTTTCTATCCGGCCAATGACGGCAGGTAGAGTACGATACCGGGAAACGCCACGAGCAGCGCGATCGTTACGCCGTCGGCGATGAAGAACGGCGTAACGCCCTTGAACACGTCCTGAACGCTCAAATCCGGGCGCACCCCGGCAACGACGAAACAATTCAGGCCAATAGGAGGCGTGATCAGGCAAAACTCGGCCATTTTCACCACCAGAATACCAAACCAGATCGCACACATCGGACCTGACATGCCAAAGGCGCTTTCGGCGGCACTGACCGTCTCACCCCCGTTCAGGGCCATGACCGCCGGGTAGACGACCGGTAATGTCAGCAACAGCATCCCAATGGCGTCCATGAACATGCCCAAGACCGCATAAGCGAGCAGGATACAGATCAGGATTAGCATCGGCGACATTTCCAACGAAGTGATCCAGTCCGAGAACGCGCCCGGAAGATCGGCAAACCCCAGAAACCGTACGTAGATCAGCACCCCCCAGATGATCGTGAAGATCATGGCCGTCAGTTTGGCGGTTTCCAGCAGCGCCGACTTCAGCTCGGGCCACCGCATTCCGTGAAATAGGGCAAAACAGAAGACGATGAAGGCACCGATAGCCCCGCCTTCGGTTGGAGTGCCCCAAGCCTTTTCTCCAAACGGGTTATAGACAAAGCAGATGATGATCAGGATCACCGCGACAATCGGAAACGCGCCCGGCAGAGACGCAAAACGCTGCTTCCAGGTGAAACCTGTTACCGGTGGACCCACGTTTTTGAACACAACCGCGATGCCAACGATCAGCAGACCGTACACAACGGCAGAGAATGCACCGGGGATAAACCCGGCGAGCAGCAGTTTTCCCACATCCTGTTCCACGATGATCGCATAGATCACTAGGATCGCGGATGGCGGGATCAGGGACGCAAGTGTACCGCCCGCTGCGACCACTCCGGCTGCGAACTGTTTGTTGTAACCAACCTTCAGCATCTCGGGGATAGCGATCCGGGCGAACACCGCCGAAGTTGCCACCGACGCGCCGGAAACGGCGGCGAACCCGGCTGTGGCGAACACAGTCGAAACCGCGAGCCCTCCGGGCACCCACGCAACCCAACGTTTAGCGGCCTCGAACAACGCGCGAGTCAGCCCCGCATAATAGGCCAGATAACCGATCAGGATAAAGGTGGGGATCAGGCTGAGTGTATGGGCCGCAACCTTGGAATGTGGCACCTGCCCCGCCGTCTTTACCGCGACGGTTAATGCTTTGCCGAAGCGATCCGGATCGTATCCGAACTTGGCCCAGAAAATCCAAACCAGCCCAACCAGCCCCGCAAGACCCGCCGCAAAGGCCACGCGCATTCCGGTAAAAACCAGAACCAGCAGGCCACCTGTGACCCACAAGCCAATTTCAATCGAGTCCATGTGCTAGTCCTGCCCTTCGAATTGCTCAGCCTCGGCGGCGGCTTGTGCGGCGGCGTCCTGGATCAGTGGAACCGCTACCGGGCTTTCGGCCCCTACGATCAGCGCGCGACCATATCCCCAAACCTGAAGTAACAACCGTAGGCAAAGCACCGAGAACGCCACAGGTGCCAGCAGTTTGGCCGGCCAAAGCGGGATACCGATGTCGATTGAACTGTCCCGGCTCCACATCGGCGCGCCAAAATCGAACGAGCGGTCAAAATGGGACCAACTGCCCCAGACCAAGGCCAGCATCAACACCAGGATCAGAAGGACCGAGATTAGCTCGAACAACCAAAGCGCCCGCCCGTGCAGGCGTGAGATGACAATGTCCATCCGGATATGACCGCCATCGCGCTGAACATATGAAATGCCCAGAAATGCAATCAGCGGCATCGCCTGTTCGATCCAGTCGACATAACCGGGCAAAGGCGCGTTAATCGCATTGCGTCCGCTGACCGAGACAACCGCCAGAACCATAAGACTGAACACGGCAAGGCCGCTGATCAGAGCCAGAAACCGCTCTAACCTTAACAACTTACGGTCCAAAGAACTCAGGAGGCTGTTGTCTTCAAGCACCGTGGCCTGTCCTGCCATTGCGGTGTTCCCCTGTATTTTTATTGGTGTCCGGATGCCCCGATGAGCACCCGGATTTTGTGCTTAGTTACCGCTGCGTTGCTGTTCCAGCGTGGACTGGACCAGATCATACAGGTCCTGCGCAGGGATACCCTGAGCGGACATATCCTCAATCCACTGTGCCCGGATGGGATCGGCAGCTTTGGTGCGGAACTCTGCGATTACCGCATCATCGATCTGTACCTTTGCGACGCCCTTTTCATCCAAAACACTGTCCCACTGGTCCAGCAGCGACCCATAATTGGCCAGATAGTGATCAATCGCTTCGTCGATCGAACTGTCCAACGCCTCGCGATGCTCAGCCGGCAGTGCCTCATAGGCATCGATATTGACCACAACCGGGCAATTCACAGTGCCGGGGTTCAGGTTAGCCGTCCACCAATCTGCTTCGTTGATGGTGCCAAAAGACAGGTGCGCGTGCTGAGCAAAGGCGACCGTGTCAACGACACCGGACTCCATTGCATTAAAGGCTTCGGTTGCAGGAACCGAGGTCGGCACACCACCTACCGCCTCGAATGCCTTGCCCAGACCGCCTGTGGCGCGGACACGCATGCCTTCGAACTCGGCAAGTTCGTCACGCGGGTCGCCGGTTCCGACAATGTTGTACTGCGGCATGGGTGAGGTCATGATGATACGCGCATTCCACTGCGCCATCTCATCTTTGACGGCAGGGTGATCGTAAACCGCGTGGCTGACGGCAACTTCCTCATCCAGGTTGTTCACGCCCAAAAACGGCAGTTCCAGAACGGTGATCGCGCGGTTTTTGTCGCGATGATATCCGGCACAGAACTGCGCCATCTCAAACGCACCAATTTCGATTCCATCCAGATTTTCGCGCGGCTTGGACAGACCACCGTAGCTGACATTGATGGTGAAATCGCCGTTTGTCTTTTCGCTGACCAACTCAGACAGTTTCTCAACATGCTCGGTGAACGCACGACGTTTGCCCCAGACCGAAGCATTCCATTCAGTTGCGGCTGCCTCGGACACGAACGCAACACACAAGGCGGCCACAGCAGAGCCGCTCAAGATCTTTTTCATTCTGATTTCTCCCTTTGCTGCACCCCCTTGCTGGGGCGCTTGCGGTCAAAGCTAGCGCCAACATCGGAATGTGCCAACCCCCGGTCAACATTCATGGCCAGCAAGGAATGGCACCGTTGAGCGCTAACAACCGAAAGGTGAGTTTCAGATACAATTTAGTTGTAATCGGGCGGCTTATTTCCACACAAATTTTCATTACACCCAAGGCTATGTAAAAAAACTACTATTCCCAATGATAGTCACTTTATTTACAAAATCACCTCGTGAAAAAAAAATAATTTACAAACTAATCGTGAGAAATCGGTAATTTATTTCCTTGTTTTCAGCTCTCCGTATTATTGCGCACAAGGAGGAAACAGATCGACATCGCCAGTTCAGCAGGCAAAATCGGTCTGATTCAATATGATCCAGAGGGAGGAGCCTCAGAATGACAACCGCTGCCCAGGCAGAAGCCAATACCTTTCCGCCGTCCGCCGAAACCGTGGCCCGCACGCATGTTAACGCTGAAAAATACACTGAGATGTATGCGGCTTCGATCAACGATCCCGTCGCGTTCTGGGACGAACAAGGCAAGCGGATCGACTGGATCAAGCCCTACAAACAAGTCAAAGATGTAAACTATGATTTCGGCTCGGTTGGAATCAACTGGTACGCAGACGGCACGCTGAACGTTTCGGCCAACTGCCTGGACCGCCATCTGAAAACCCGCGGCGATCAAACTGCGATCATTTGGGAACCGGATGATCCAAAAGACGAAGCGCAGCACATCACCTATGCTGAGTTGCACCGCCGGACCTGCCGGATGGCAAACATTCTGGAATCGCTGGGCGTGCGTAAAGGCGACCGCGTCGTGATCTATATGCCGATGATCCCCGAGGCCGCCTATGCCATGCTGGCCTGCGCGCGAATTGGCGCGATCCATTCGATCGTCTTTGCGGGTTTCTCACCAGACGCTCTGGCGGCGCGCGTCAATGGCTGCGACGCAAAGGTTGTGATCACCGCCGACGAGGCCCCTCGAGGCGGCCGCAAGACTGCGCTGAAATCCAATGCGGATGCTGCTCTTCTGCACTGCAAAGACACAGTTAAATGCCTGGTGGTCAAGCGCACAGGTGGTCAGACAACATGGATTGCCGACCGCGACTACGACTATAACGAAATGGCGCTTGAGGCGGACGACTACTGCGCGCCCGCTGAGATGAGCGCAGAAGACCCGCTGTTCATCCTCTACACCTCCGGCTCGACCGGACAACCCAAGGGTGTGGTACATACCACTGGCGGCTATCTGGTTTTCGCATCGCTGACCCATGAGATCACCTTCGATTACCACGAGGGCGATGTGTATTGGTGCACTGCTGACGTGGGCTGGGTCACAGGCCACAGCTATATCGTCTACGGCCCGCTTGCCAACGGCGCGACTACACTGATGTTCGAAGGTGTCCCTACCTACCCCGACGCGGGCCGTTTCTGGGAGGTGTGCGCCAAGCACAAGGTCAACCAGTTCTACACCGCACCAACCGCAATCCGCGCGTTGATGGGGCAAGGCAACGAGTGGGTCGAGAAGCATGATCTAAGCGACCTGAAACTACTGGGCACCGTGGGCGAACCGATCAACCCCGAAGCCTGGAACTGGTACAATGAAGTTGTCGGCAAAGGAAATTGCCCCATCGTTGACACGTGGTGGCAGACCGAGACCGGCGGTCACCTGATGACCCCCCTTCCCGGTGCACACGCGATGAAACCGGGTGCTGCCATGAAGCCATTCTTCGGCATTCAGCCCGTGGTTCTGGATCCGCAGTCAGGCGTCGAGATCAACGGCAACGGCGTCGAAGGTGTTCTGTGCATCAAAGACAGCTGGCCTGGTCAGATGCGTACTGTTTGGGGCGACCATGAGCGGTTCGAAAAGACCTATTTCTCGGACTACAAAGGTTACTACTTCACCGGTGATGGCTGCCGTCGTGACGAGGATGGTGATTACTGGATCACCGGTCGTGTGGATGACGTAATCAACGTCTCGGGCCACCGCATGGGGACCGCCGAAGTCGAAAGCGCGCTTGTAGCGCATGCCGCTGTAGCCGAGGCCGCCGTGGTCGGATATCCCCATGAGATCAAAGGGCAAGGCATCTATTGCTACGTCACCTTGATGAATGACCGTGAGCCGTCGGATGAGCTGCTGAAAGAGCTGCGTACATGGGTCCGAACAGAGATCGGCCCGATTGCGTCGCCCGACGTAATCCAGTGGGCCCCTGGTCTGCCCAAAACCCGCTCGGGTAAGATCATGCGCCGTATCCTGCGCAAGATTGCCGAGAACGACTTTGGCGCATTAGGTGACACGTCCACGCTCGCCGATCCATCGGTGGTCGAAGACCTGATCGAAAACCGTGCAAACAAGTGAGGATGTGATGGACGCTGCCACGATCACTACACCCGCTGTTTTGATCCTTCTCGGCCCTCCGGGTGCCGGGAAGGGAACACAGGCTCGTATGCTCGAGGACAAGTTCGGGCTGGTACAACTCAGCACTGGCGACCTGTTGCGTGCGGCTGTCGCCGCAGGGACCGAGGCCGGCGAGGCCGCGAAGGCGGTGATGGAAGCCGGCGATCTGGTCAGCGACGAGATCGTCATTGCCATTTTGCGCGACCGTCTTGCTGAACCGGATTGCGCCAAGGGCGTCATTCTGGACGGCTTTCCACGCACCACGGTTCAGGCCGAGGCGCTGGACGGATTGCTGTCGGAAACCGGGCAGAAGATCAACGCCGCCATCAGTCTTGAGGTTGAGGACGGCGAAATGGTTATCCGTATCTCGGGCCGCTACACCTGCGCCGGATGTGGCGAAGGGTTCCATGACACGTTCAAGGTCCCTGTTGTTAAAGGCAAGTGTGACAAGTGCGGCAGCACCGAGTTCAAGCGCCGTGCTGATGACAACGCCGAAACCGTCGCCTCGCGGCTGGCTGCGTATCACGCGCAAACCGCGCCTTTGATTACTTATTACCAAGACCACGGCGTTCTGAAAGGCCTGAACGCCATGGGCAATATCGATGACATCGCGGGCAATCTGGAAAGGATTGTCAGCGACGCCATGAACTAAGGGAAGACGGCCCGCCCTGAATAAGGGCCCAATTCCTAAAGGAAAACTTCAAAGTACCCGCCTTGGCGGATCGGAGAAGTCGTGCCTGATGCCACCCTGGCATTCGGCATTTCGAAAAGCGACCCCGCGCGTTGGAGGTTTTGGACAACGGGTCGCCCATGGAAGAAGCGAAGGAGGAACCCGCAATGGCGGATCAATCAACACACTCCGCGCAGACTGCCGAGGCCGACAAGGGCTATTGGCAGGCGAACCTGCGTCTCATCTACATCAGCCTCGTGATCTGGGCGCTGGTGTCTTTTGGATTCGGCATTCTGCTGCGTCCATTGCTGTCCGGCATTGCAGTTGGCGGCACCGATCTGGGCTTTTGGTTCGCTCAGCAGGGATCAATCCTTGTCTTTCTGGTGCTGATCTTCAACTACGCTTGGCGCATGAACAAGTTGGACGCCGAATTTGGCGTGGATGAGGAGTAAGCGGAATGGACCAGTTTACCATTAACCTGCTCTTTGTCGGCGCGTCCTTTGCGCTGTACATCGGCATCGCGATTTGGGCCCGTGCGGGTTCCACATCGGAATTCTACGCCGCCGGTCGCGGCATTCACCCGGTCACCAACGGCATGGCAACAGCGGCAGACTGGATGTCTGCGGCCTCGTTCATCTCGATGGCGGGCCTGATTGCCTTTACCGGCTATGACAATTCGACCTTCCTGATGGGTTGGACTGGCGGTTACGTGCTGCTGGCACTGCTACTTGCGCCCTATCTGCGTAAGTTTGGCAAATACACTGTCTCAGAATTCATCGGCGACCGTTTCTACAGCCAGACCGCGCGTATCGTTGCGGTGATCTGTCTGATCGTTGCGTCGGTGACTTATGTTATTGGTCAGATGACCGGTGTGGGCGTGGCCTTTGGCCGTTTCCTCGAGGTATCGAACACCTCCGGTCTGCTGATCGGTGCCTGTGTCGTGTTTGCTTACGCAGTGTTCGGTGGGATGAAAGGCGTGACCTACACTCAGGTCGCTCAGTACTGCGTACTGATCACCGCCTACACAATCCCGGCGATCTTCATCTCGCTGCAGCTGACCGGTACGCCGGTTCCGGCGCTGGGTCTGTTCAGCGACACCGCAAGCGGTGAGCCTCTGCTGACCAAGCTGGATGCGATCGTGACCGAGTTGGGCTTTAACGAATACACTGCCCACCACTCGAACACACTGAACATGGTTCTGTTCACGCTGTCGCTGATGATCGGCACCGCCGGTCTGCCCCACGTGATCATGCGCTTCTTCACCGTGCCGAAAGTGTCTGACGCCCGCTGGTCCGCTGGCTGGACGCTGGTCTTCATCGCTCTGCTGTATCTGACCGCCCCTGCGGTTGGCGCAATGGCGCGTCTGAACATCACCGACATGATGTGGCCCAACGGTGGCATCGAAGGTGGCGCTGTCTCGGTCGAGGATATCGACAATGATCCGCGCTATGACTGGATGCAGACGTGGCAGAAAACCGGCCTGCTGGACTGGGAAGACAAGAACGGCGACGGCAAAATCCAGTACTACAACGACAAGAATGCCGACATGCAGGCTCTTGCGGAAGAAAAAGGCTGGGTCGGTAACGAGCTGACCAAGTTCAACCGCGATATCCTGGTTCTGGCCAACCCCGAGATTGCCAACCTGCCGGGTTGGGTGATCGGTCTGGTCGCTGCCGGTGGTCTTGCGGCCGCTCTGTCGACCGCTGCGGGTCTGTTGCTGGCGATCTCGTCGGCGGTATCCCACGACCTTGTCAAAGGTGCGATCAACCCGCAAATCTCTGAAAAAGGAGAACTTCTGGCTGCTCGTATCGCCATGGCCGTGGCCATCGTTGTTGCAACCTATCTGGGTCTGAACCCACCGGGCTTTGCGGCGCAAACCGTGGCCCTGGCGTTTGGTCTGGCGGCTGCCTCGATCTTCCCGGCGCTGATGATGGGGATCTTCTCGACCCGCATCAACAACACCGGTGCTGTCGCGGGTATGCTGGCTGGTCTGACCGTAACTTTGGTCTACATCTTCCTGCACAAGGGCTGGCTGTTCATTCCGGGCACCAACTCGTTCACTGATGCTGATCCGCTTCTGGGTCCGATCAAGTCGACCTCGTTCGGCGCCATCGGTGCAATGATCAACTTCGGCGTTGCTTACGTCGTCGCCGGAATGACCAAAGAGACTCCGCCGGAGATCGTGGAATTGGTAGAAAGCGTGCGTATTCCCCGTGGCGCAGGCGCAGCTCAGAATAAATGAGTATGATACGGTGCATGGATCCTTTTCACGTGCCGCATCTTTCGACCGACTACTCCCGCCCGGCACTATGCCGGGCGGGATTTTTCAAAACCGGAAAGCCAGGATTTGACGATGCCCCTGTCTCATGACGAAATCACCCGGTTCCTGAAATCCGTCCACCCCTATGATGCCCTGCCCCCAGAAACACTGGATCAGATCGCCAATCAGATCGAGGTTTGGGAGGTCGAGGAAGACTTTCCCGTGTACGAACTTGGGAACACTCTGCCCGGTGTTTTCGTGATCTATGAGGGGCACGTCGAAATCACTGATGAAAACGACGCCGTGGTATCTCATCTTGGTCTGCGCAATTCGTTTGGTGAGCGTGGGCTACTGAAAGACGGCAAGGCCGCGACCAAGGCGCGTGCGCATACACCGTCGGTTCTTTTGGTCCTGCCGCCAGATCTGGTGCGCGAGCTGATCGATGGGCATGACGTCGTTTCGAAATTCTTCAACCGGACCCGTTCGAACCGGTCCGGCCCGCAGAGCCTAGCCACCAGCGCGATTGACGTTCTTATGGCGCATAACCCTGCAACCTGTCCACCGGACACATCAGTTCAAGAAGCCGCCCGGATCATGCGTGACAAGCACATTTCATCCTTGTGCGTCACCGAAACGGATAACCTGCTGGGCATCGCCACCTTGCGCGACATCTCGGGCAAATACGTAGCCAATGGCATGCCCGCAGAGACGCCGGTGTCAGCGATCATGACAGCGAACCCAATCACCCTGTCGCCATCTGACATTGGATCGGACGTTCTGCACGTGATGATGGAACGCGGGATCGGTCATATCCCGATCAGCGAAGGCGGACGCCTTGTTGGAATTGTGACCCAGACGGACCTGACCCATTATCAGGCGGTGAATTCGGCAGAGCTTGTCCGCCGGATCGCTCAAGCGGACTCAGCGGATCAAATGGCGGTGGTGACGGCTGAAATCCCGCAGCTTCTGGTGCAACTGGTGGCTGCCGGAAACCGGCACGAGATCGTGACGCGGCTGATAACGGATATTGCAGACACGGCAACCCGCCGACTGTTGGCCTTGGCCGAGGACAAGCTGGGCCCAGCACCCGTTCCCTACCTGTGGTTGGCCTGTGGGTCGCAAGGGCGGCAAGAACAAACTGGAGTATCCGATCAGGACAACTGTCTGATGCTGGACGACAGCGTGACCGATGCCGATATGAAGTACTTCGCCGAGCTTGCCAAATACGTCTCGGATGGCCTGGACACCTGCGGATATTTCTATTGCCCGGGCGACATGATGGCGACCAACCCACGATGGTGTCAGCCGGTGCGCGTCTGGCGCGACTACTTCAACGGATGGATCGCCAAACCGAACCCCGAGGCGCAGATGCTGGCCTCAGTCATGTTCGACCTCCGCCCTATCGGCGGGGCCTTTCACCTGTTCGACGATCTGCAGGCCGAGACACTGGCAGCGGCCAACGCAAACTCGATCTTTGTGGCGCACATGATTTCGAACTCGCTTAAGCACACGCCTCCGCTAGGGCTGCTGCGCGGGTTTGCGACCATCCGGTCTGGTGAACATCGCAATACGCTGGACCTCAAACACAATGGCGTGGTCCCCGTCGTCGATCTTGCGCGCAACTACAGCCTTCAGGGTCAATTGACCGAAGCCAATACTCGGGCGCGTCTGAAAGCAGCCGCATCTGGCGGCATCCTCAGCCCCTCGGGCGCGCGGGATTTGCTGGATGCGTATGATCTGATCGCAGAAACCCGCCTTGAGCATCAGGTCAGGCTTGTGAAGGGCGATCGAAAGCCGGACAATTTCCTGCCGCCCTCAGACCTGTCGGATTTTGAGCGAAGTCATCTTCGGGATGCGTTCGTTGTGGTAAAAACCATGCAATCGGCAGTAAGTCACGGCAAGGGAATGCTGGGCTAAGGCGGCGATAACTATTGGCGAATATGCCAGACATACGGAGAGTCACATGTTTCTGGAACTGATTGGCACCATATTTGCAGGCTTTGCCTTTGCCGGCATCGTAATGGTTCTGAACAAAGTGACGGGTGGCCGCCTGCCCCGTTGGATGACACCCGTTGCCGCTGGTCTGGGTATGATCGGCATGACGATTACCAGTGAATATTCCTGGTACGACCGCACACGCGATACCCTTCCCGAAGGTATGACCGTCATTCAAGAAGTTGAAAGTCGCGCCTTCTATCGCCCCTGGACCTATGCTGTGCCCTTCGTAGACCGCTTTGCCGCCATTGATGCCGGTTCCGTTCGCACCAATGAACAGGTTCCCGAACAACGGTTGGTGGAACTGTATCTCTTTGGTCGCTGGGCCCCGGTCTCAAAACTGCCGGTCGTGGTCAACTGCAAAGAGTTCAGCCGCGCCAACCTTGCGGATGGGGCAGAATTCGCGGATGACGGGCGGCTGCTGAACGCCGACTGGATCGACGTCACCGCAAGTGACCCAATTGTCGAGGCAACCTGCGGAGTGTGACATGCTGAACCGGTTAAGCCTGCGTCTGCGCATTTTCCTATTCTTCTGCCTGCTGGCCTTTGGCGCTCTGACTGTCAGCTCGCTAGCACTATGGATCAGCTATCGGCGCGTTGCTAATCCTGATCTGCTTGATTCCTTCATCTTTGCCGAAATCCTGATGGGTTTTGGGTTTCTGGCTTTGACCGCGGCGGTTTGGTTATTGTTCGACGACAATGTTGCAAAGCCAATCGAACGGATATCCGCCCAACTTAGGGCCCGCGCGCATGCCGGGGTCAGCACCGAATTGGATACACAGGCCGCGCGATATCTGGGTGATCTGGCACCAGCCGCGGCCGGACTGGCCGACCAATTGTCGGGTAAAACCATGGACGTGGCGCAGGCCGTGGCTGAGGAAACGGCACATCTGGCGGCAGAAAAACACCGTCTAACGGCCTTACTGACCGAAATTCCAGTTGCAATGCTGTTGGCCAGCCCAACACACAAGATCGTTTTGTACGATGGTCAGGCGGCCGAGGTTCTGGCACAGATTGCGCATCCCCGGCTGAATGCCTCGTTGTTTGAATACCTGCAATCTGACCTGCTGGAAGAGGCCCATTCCAAACTGGTGAAGACCGGGCTGGAGGTCGCCTGCGCGCTGACCAGCGTCGATGGTACGCAGAGTTACCGCACGCGCATGAAACCTCTTGGGAGCGCACCCGGATACATGCTGATCTTCGAGGACAGTGCCGTGAACATCGCACCCGAAGCCGCACGGCCTTTGGTGTATGACTTCGACTTGTTGAACACGTCGACGGATGAGACCTTCGAAAACCTAGCTCTACAAGATTTGTGTTTCGTCGTGTTTGACACCGAAACCACCGGACTGCTGCCACACAAGGACGAAATCGTTCAGATCGGAGCTGTACGGGTTGTCAACGGGCGCATCGTGGACGGAGAGCAATTGGACACATTGGTTGATCCAGGCATCCCGATCCCTCCGGCCTCGACCAAGGTACACAAGATCAGTGATCGCATGGTTCAGGGTGCGCCGGGCATCGCCGATGCCGGGCGCGCGCTGCATCAGTTTGCCCGCGATGCAGTGATCGTGGCCCATAACGCGCCATTCGACATGGCCTTTTTGCGGCGACATGCAAAACGCATGGATGTCGATTGGGATCACCCCATTCTGGATACCGTTCTGTTGTCTGCTGTGCTGTTCGGGGCAAGTGACAAACACACACTGGATGCTCTGTGCGAACGGTTGGAGATCACCATCCCCGAACATCTGCGCCACACCGCTTCGGGCGATGCCGTCGCAACCGCCGAAGCGCTGGTCAGAATGCTACCGATGCTGCAGGCGCGCGGCATGACAACCTTTGGCCTAGTCGTTGAGGCAACGCGCCAACATGGCCGTCTGTTGGAAGACCTGAACTAGTTCAGAAAACACGCATACCGGACGCAGCTTTTCATGGACAAACCCCGCGCGTCGTGGCACCTGAGGCACGGCCACGGGATTAGCGCGCAATGACGGAAAAACAATTCACTCCAACCCCGGATCAAAGCACCGCTTTTCGCGAAGCGTTGGGGTGTTTCGGAACCGGTGTGACGGTGATCACCACGAACACCGATCAGGGCCCTCGAGCCATTACGGTCAACTCGTTCGCGTCGGTATCGCTGGACCCGCCACTTGTTTTGTGGTGCTTGGCCAAAGACTCTAACCGGTTCGACGATTTCAACACCAGCCGACATTATTCGATCCACGTGATGGGACAGGATCAACAGGAACAGGCCCTGCGCTTTGCTCGCGACGGCAAGGATTTTTCGCACGCGGAATGGGCCCACGACCCGGCGCGCCGGCCCCAATTATCCGGTTGTCTGGCGCGGTTCGATTGTCAGGTGCACGCCCAACACGATGCGGGGGATCACCTGATCATTGTTGGTGAGGTTCAAAAGGTCATGTACCGCACCGGCAAAGGTTTGATCTTTAAGCGCGGTCAATTTGGCGGCTTTGCGGATCTGATCTGACGGTTATTCGTCCAATGACCCATGTACGGCCAGAGCCTCTAGCTGAGTCTCTTGCGGCGTGATCACACGGAAAGCCTCACGCACTCCGGCGTCTGACAGCTCACGCGAGACGGTCAGCAGCGTGTTTGGGTTATGCTCATCACACAGCTCGGACATGTGGGCGATCTCGGCCCGTGCGACGTCCATGGCGGCCTCGACCGACGGTGCCCCGTAAAGCTGCACAAAGTGTTCAGCAAGGCTCTGCGCGATCTGATCCAGCTCGCCCTGTTCCACCTGCGTGACCGCGACGAATGTCACCCGCCCAAAGGTTTCCACGCCTAACCAGCCATTCGCAAAAGCCTGACGCGCTTTGCCTTCAAGATCGCCTTCGCCCCAATTTGAGAACTCGAATCCGCCCGAAATGCACCATTCCCCGGTTCGCGCCGGGGAGTGGAACACATTCATGTCGCTTTCGTCGAAATGGATTGCGCGCGCTAGTTTCATCATCCGTTCTCCAACAATTCCGTCAGCGGGTGAAGCTGTGTATCTGAACCTTGCCGGATCAGCATGCCGAACCGTTCATCCGTTCCCAGAAACACGCCCGCTTCACCGAAGGGCTCTCCCACTCCGCGCAGCAGGCCTATCCATTCTCCGTGCACAGGCGCGTTGCCGTCCTCTTGCCAGCGGTTCAGCCATGTCATCATGTGCCGCGACCAGCTTTCGACAAGCTGCGTTGCCGAGACATCCGCGCAGCCCTCGTCGTAAAGTGCGGTGACATCCGGGTTTTCGCCCGGTGCCTGACTGGTTTGCAGCAGCGCCAAATCCCAACCGACGATCAGCCAATCCGGTTCTGCTTCTGGATCTGCATCCGAAGCTGCCGCACGGAACATTCCGCATTTGGCCCCATTCACACATATCAGCCCGTCCCACCCCAGATGAACCGCGACCTCAGGCGGAGCTAGCGCGCCCAGCGCGTTCTGGAACCCAACAGCGCAAAGCGGCACCATTGCCATCGCATCGCGCAAGACAACCTCGGGGGCAAAAACGATGGCCACACGCAGACGATCGGCCTGAATGTTATAAACCACGGTACCGCCATCACAGCCCAGCGCAGCCATGGCCTGCGCGCGCTCGAACGGGTCTTCCCCACCCTGCACCGGGTGGCCCGTCAGCAAAGGGGGAAAGACCGGCTCGTTCATGCGTTGCCCTGGGCAATCATGCCGCGCGCAATTTGGCGAAACGCTTC
Source organism: Ruegeria sp. Alg231-54 (assembly GCF_900143525.1). GTDB lineage: Bacteria > Pseudomonadota > Alphaproteobacteria > Rhodobacterales > Rhodobacteraceae > Ruegeria. The sequence continues at coordinate 651,812 of NZ_FREZ01000001.1, forward strand.
GGCTTGCGGACTGTCGGGCTTGCTGACCACGATCGGTGCACCGCCATCAGCGGCAACCCGGATATCCAGATGCAGCGGGATTTCACCCAGCAAAGGAACGCCCAGCGCCTCGGCCTCGGACTTTACGCCGCCATGGCCGAACAAGTGTTCTTCATGCCCGCAGTTCGAACAGATATGCGTCGACATATTCTCAATCATCCCAAGGATGGGCGTCTTGAGCTGGTTGAACATGTCGATCCCCTTGCGGGCATCGATCAGAGCCACGTCCTGAGGGGTCGAGACAACAATGGCACCGTCCACGTTGAACTTCTGGCTCAACGTCAACTGCACGTCACCGGTGCCGGGCGGCAGGTCGACGATTAGAACATCCAGCGCCCCCCATTGCACCTGACCAATCATCTGTTGCAGCGCGCCCATCAGCATCGGGCCACGCCAGACAACGGCCTGCCCTTCATTGGTCATCAGACCCATCGACATCATGGTGACGCCGTGGTTGCGCAATGGCAGGATCGTTTTGCCGTCGGGACTGGCTGGACGGCCCGAAACACCCAGCATCCGGGGTTGCGACGGCCCATAAACATCCGCATCCAGCAGACCAACGCGCCGCCCTTCAGCTGCCAAGGCACAAGCCAGGTTTGCGGAAACGGTGGACTTGCCAACGCCGCCCTTGCCTGAAGCCACAGCAATAATCCTGTCGACACCCGGCACGGCCTGCGGCCCGGTCTGGGAAGGTTTTGGCTTGGGCTTCAGATCCGGCGGTGCCTTTTCAGAATGCGCGGTCAGCATGGCCGAGACCGTGGAAACACCGTCGACCAACTGCGCGGCCTGTTCGGCTGCGGCACGGACGGGTTCCATTTGCTCGGCCTGCTTGGGGTCGATCTCCAGCACAAAGCGCACCGTGTCCCCTTCGACGTTCAGCGCGCGAACAACTCCAGCGCTGACGATGTCCTGTCCAGAGACGGGGTCGGTGATCTTTCTCAGGTTTGCAAGAACTGCGTCACGAACACTCATGCGTCATTCTCCTTTTGGAACCCGGTGGTCAGGGCTCTGCGTATCGACAAGCTGTGGTTGCCGTTCATTGCACGTGTCTCCGTCTCATTCAGTTCATTTGACGCATTTGGTGCCGTGCCGTTAGGCTGTGGCATGCGCTTTGTCCTCTTGTGCCTGAGCCTGACGCTCTCTGCCACCCCCTCTTGGTCGCAAGAGGCGATTGGTCTTGCCGCGCCGGACGAGGTTGCTGACTCTGGTCTGCTGCAACATATCCTTCCTCGCTTTTCTCTCAAGACCGGGATCCGGGTTATTGCAGATGATGCCGGCGTTTTGGTGCTGGAAACCGCGCCTCCGGGTGATCCTGTGTTCGCACGCGACGGTGTGATCTATCACCTTCGGATCGAAGAGGACGTCAAACATGAGCGATTCCGCGACTGGCTGCTGTCCGATATCGGAAAGCGGACGGTTGAAAGCTATGCGCCAGAGCAAGGCACGCCTTTCTCGGCCAGTTTCGATATCGCGGCCGTGGAAACCGAAACAGTGATCGACGGCGATACGCTGCGCGGCGAGGAATTGTCGATGACCCATTGCGGCCGGTGCCATGTGATCGGACCTAAAAACCGGATGAATGGTCTGGGTTCGACCCCCTCTTTCGCGGTGCTGCGCGCCATGCCGGACTGGTCGGAGAGATTTGAGGCGTTCTTCGCCCTCAACCCGCACCCCTCGTTCACACAGATTGACGGGCTGACACCTCCGTTTGATCCACAGCGTCCATCGCCCATCTATCCCGTCGAGATGACGCTGGACGATCTGGAAGCCATCCTTGCCTTTGTCTCGGTCATTACCGCAGCGGACTTGGGCGCACCGTTACAGCTTCAGTGATCCTTTCGTTTTGAGAAATAATCCTCGGTCGTAACGACACGAGGTTTCGGGTTAGACTGGAACGGGTTGTCCTCTTGCTGGAACTGTGCGTTCACGCGGCAATTGTCACACATCTGGATCATCCGCGCCTTGTCCGAGGAGGCAAACATCGGATGTGTACCGGCAAGCTTTTCCATGATCCGTTCCACGGTGGACTTAACTCCGAACAGTGCCCCACATTCTACACAAGCAAACGGCTCCTCTTCATTCAGCACCTGCTGAGACAGGGCTGAATCGCTCAGGTCAAGCTGCGGGACAAGAGCAATCGCGTCTTCCGGGCAGATGCCTTTGCACAACCCGCACTGCAGACAAGCATCCTGCTGGAAGTTCAATTGCGGCTTGTCCGGGTTATCGATCAAAGCACCCGACGGGCACAGCGACACACAGCTGAGGCACAAAGTACAGGCATCCGTGTTGACAGCGATCGCCCCATAGGGCGCGTTTTCCGGCAAGGCCAGCGGCTTTTCAGCTTTGGGATTCAGTGCCTGCGCAGCCAAACGGGCGATCTGGCGGCGGTTGCCCAATGGCAGCACCGGGTCGGCCAAAGGCTGAGGGACATCTTGCGCATAAAGGACATCAGACAGCGCATCCGGGTCGGCCTCATCCACCAACCCCAAGGCATTCGGCCCTGCAATTGTCAGCGCCAAGGCCAGTTCACGGTCCAACGCATCCCGCTCAGTCGTTGGGGATAGCAAGACGTCCACACGCGCAAAACCATGCGCCAAAGCAGCCAGCATCTCGGCATGTCCAAAGCCTGAAATCACACTCAGCTCCAGCGGAATCACATCGGCAGGCAACCCACGTCCAAAACGGGCCGCCAGTCGGATCATCTCGGCCCCGTGGGCATTATGCACCAACAAGCGCGGCGCGGTTCCACCGGCCCGCCGATAGGTGCGCGCCAGGATGTGCATCCGTGACAGCAACGCCGAAACCGGCGGATCTTCGTAGGTTATTGCGGTCGATGGACACACTGCCGCGCATTCTCCGCACCCGGCGCAGATCATGGGGTCGATTTCCACATGCTCACCTGCGGGTGTGATCGCCCCTGTCGGGCAGATATCCAGACAGTTCGTGCAAGCGACCTGTTCTGCCCGAGAATGGGCACACAGCGTTTCTTCCATCCGCACATAAAGTGGCTTTTCGAAGGTGCCGACCAATTGGGCCGCCTTAAACGCCAGCCGTTCAACGGACAATGGATCTTTGGGATCAGCCCGCAGATAGCCTTCGCGTTTGGCCGGGGCCTGAACCAAGGGTGTGTCGCCGGTCAGGTCCAGAACGATGTCACAGCCCGATTGTGCCCTGTCACGTGCCTCTGTCCACATAAAAGCTCCGCGACCGCCGGGCTCAAGCTGCTGAAACGCCTCAAGCCGCATAGTAAACCCACCCAACGCACCGTTCAGCGATTTGATGCGCCCACGCACGACGTCGAACGAGCGCGACATAGGCTCGGCCTCATCCGTGACCAGTACCGTAACCGCCAGTGTAACGGCCAGTTTTTCAGCAAGCGCAAATGCGACATCGCCGGGACCGATTATCAGGCATGTGCCTTCGCTGTAGACGTCTACACTGGGCGTTACCGGCTGCGGCAACAAGGCTTCGGCGGCCAGGGCGGCCATCTTGGGGGCCGCATCCGCGCCCTCATCAGACCACCCGGCCCTGTCACGAAGATCAACAAAGCCCGGGGCGTCCACATTCAGTTCTTCGGCCAAGGCCTGAAACACTTCCTGCTCTTGTCCGCAGGCAATGATGGTGTCCCCCTGTTGTAGCTCCGCGGCCGCCGCTTCCAACTCTCGCGTGCAAAGCGCTGTAAAAACCTTAGAACATTCTATCTCGCAGGCCGAACCGATCTTGTCGGAATTCAGAGGTTGAGACCCGGCGCAGTCGCATAAAAGTAGTTTGGTGCCCATGATCCTCCCCCGGATACTTCTCCACCTCTTCGCATCGCAGGCTGTATCCCCGTTGCTGGAATGTAAACCCTTTGGGACAGCTGGCCATTTGGCCACGGAATCCCCTTTCTTTACAATAAACAAAGGCGTCCGTTTGCGGGGATCACTATTTTGCTACCAGCCATTACGACTAAGGTCGTACGACGCGGGCTTGGCACCTGAGCGCTTTGTGTACCATAGTGGACTTATGGGAGGGCATGGGAGAGCCTTCCGGGGAGGAGCCAGTGGCCAAGGCCGCAAGCCAGATTGAAATGCCAATCGGCGTCGTCGTGCGCAAAACACCCGGTGTAACCCGCTGGGCGAAATGGAATTGGCGCGCCATCGCCGTGCTGCCCGGTGCCGGGCCCGCGGACTGGCACGAAATGCGGCGCGAAGGCGAGGCCATTGAGTACCACGCAGCGACCCTGCCCCTGACCCTTTGGGCGGACGAGACCGAAGCCTATATGGTGAACCTGTCGGACGGCCAACCGTCGATCTACCTTGTTCTTCGTGATGCACTGGATGGTGAAAGGCCAATGGATGCAGTTCTGGTTACCGCGTCGCCTTTCGAAGGCCAGGACTACGCGGATACCGGTGAAGAGATCGTTGAGAAAATTCCGATGACCGATGGGTTGATCGCCTGGGTGCGGGACTTCGCTCTGGAACATCATAACGACGAAGTCTTTGTGAAACGTCGCCGAGACAAAAAGCGGATCGATCTGGTCGAAGACGGCAAGGGGGACGCACGCATCCGGCAAGAGTCAGACGTGTACCGCGCCCCGCGGAGGATCGTGCAGTGACCCAAGCCCGCGATTTCTGGTCCCGCCGCAAAGCGGCAGTACAGGCCGAAGCCGAAGCCGAAGTCATCGCGATTGAAGAACAGAGCATTGCTGCCCAACACGCCGAACTGGAAGATAAATCCGATGCGGAGATTCTAAATGAACTCAACTTGCCCGACCCTGACGAATTGCAGGCGGGCGATGACGTCTCGGGCTTTATGGCCAAGGCGGTGCCTGACCGTCTGCGCCGTCGTGCCTTGCGACGGCTGTGGCGGCTGAACCCGGTTCTGGCCAATGTCGATGGCCTTGTGGACTACGGCGAGGATTATACCGACGCCGCCTGCGTGATCGAAAACATTCAGACAGCGTATCAAGTTGGCAAAGGTATGCTTGCACATGTCGAGGCGCTGGCCGCTGAGGCCGAAGACAGCGAGACGGACGAAACAATTGAACCGGATGAACCGCAGGACGACACTGCGTCACCCGAAACCGCGACACCAGGGCCCGTTCTGGTGGCTGAGGTGGACATAGCGCCGGACCTGCCTGAGGAGGCTGAGGTCACCCCTGCCCCACGCCGCATGAAATTTGAATTCGAAGGATAACCTGATGACCGCAAGTGAAGCGCAACAGATGAATGTCTCGGCAGAGGATCGCATGCGCGCGGATTTCTACAACTTTCTGGGGCTGCTTCTGTCTGCGCCGCCCGATCAGATGCTGCTGGATCAGGTGGCCGGTCTGACTGGCGACGGCACCGATCTTGGACAGGCCATTCAGGCCATGGCCCGCGTCGCCAAAGTGACCAAGCCCGCCGCAGCGGAACGTGAATTCAACGCGCTGTTCATCGGGTTGGGACGCGGCGAACTGCTGCCCTACGCCAGCTTCTACCTTACTGGATTCCTGAATGAGAAACCGCTGGCGCAGCTTCGCAACGACATGGCAATGCGTGGCATTACCCGATCCCGGAATGTCTTTGAACCGGAAGACAACATCGCCTCATTGATGGAGATGATGGCGGGCATGATCGTTGGTCGCTTCGGCGCAGCTGCATCTTTGGAAGACCAGAGGGCATTCTGGAACAAACATATCGGCCCTTGGGCCATGCATTTTTATTCGGATTTGGAAGGCGCCGAAAACTCTGTTCTCTATGCCTCGATCGGCACAGCCGGTCGGGTCTTCATGGAGATCGAGCGCGAAGCCTTCCGAATGACGGCAGCGTGAAGCGCTGTCACTCACCAGCGCCCCAAGGGGTGCTAACTCGCAAATGGGAGAGGAGAAACCCATGAGCAAGACCAAGGAAGAAGGCGCAACGCGCCGCGACTTCCTCAAACTGGCTGGAACCGCAGCGCCCGCTGCCGTTGCCGCCGCCAGCCTGAGCGGAAAAGCCGAGGCAGCCGAGCTGCCTACGGATGAGACCCGCATTCAGGATACCGCGCACACGCGCGCATACTTGAAAAGCGCACGCTTCTAGCGCGACGACAGCGCCCGGCTCTAACCCGGACGAGGTCACACCCGACTGACGGTTGCGATTGGCCCTGACGTCGGCACCAGCAGTACCAAGCCAGCCGTGGCTCACACGGCGCGCAAGGGAGGAAACAAATGCTTAGGAAAAAGACCAACGGGGTTGCGAGACGCCCCCAGCGGACAAGTATCCTGTCCCAGGTCGGCGAGAAAACCGTCGATCGCCGCGCATTCCTGCGTGGCTCGGGCCTGACGATCGGCGGCCTTGCCGCGATCAGCGCCACGGGTGGAACCGTGACGCCAGCCAGTGCCCAGACAGCGGCCAATCAGGCCGTCGAAAATATCAAATCCATATGCACCCACTGCTCGGTCGGCTGTACCGTCGTCGCCGAAGTGCAGAACGGCGTCTGGATCGGGCAAGAGCCCGGTTGGGATAGCCCGTTCAATCTGGGCGGACATTGCGCCAAGGGGGCGGCAGTTCGCGAGCATGCCCATGGCGAGCGTCGCCTTAAGTATCCGATGAAGAAGGAAGGCGGAGAGTGGAAGCGCATCAGCTGGGAAGAGGCGATCAACGAGATCGGCGACGGCATGATGAGCATCCGCGAGGAATCCGGGCCGGACAGCGTCTATTGGCTGGGTTCTGCGAAACATAACAACGAACAGGCCTACCTGTTCCGCAAGTTCGCCGCCTATTGGGGCACGAACAACGTGGACCATCAGGCCCGTATCTGCCACTCGACCACTGTTGCGGGTGTTGCGAACACATGGGGCTACGGCGCCATGACCAATTCGTATAACGACATCCATAATTCTCGGGCCATCTTCATCATCGGCGGCAACCCAGCCGAGGCGCACCCCGTCTCGCTGTTGCATGTTCTGCGCGCGAAAGAGCAGAACAACGCGCCACTGATTGTCTGCGACCCGCGCTTTACGCGCACCGCGGCGCATGCGGATGAATATGTCCGCTTCCGTCCTGGTACAGACGTCGCCTTGGTCTGGGGTATTCTGTGGCACATCTTCGACAACGGATGGGAGGACAAAGAGTTCATCCGCACCCGTGTCTGGGGCATGGATCAGATCCGTGAAGAGGTTGCCAAGTGGAACCCGGATGAGGTCGAGCGCGTCACCGGCACCCCCGGTTCGCAGCTAAAGCGTGTTGCACGCACCATGGCCAACAACCGTCCCGGTACGGTGATCTGGTGTATGGGTGGTACGCAGCACACCAACGGCAATAACAACACCCGCGCCTACTGCGTGCTACAGCTTGCGCTTGGCAACATGGGCACCTCGGGTGGTGGCACCAACATCTTCCGCGGCCATGACAATGTTCAGGGCGCAACGGACCTTGGGGTTCTGTCCCACACCCTGCCCGGCTATTATGGCCTGTCAAAAGGTGCATGGGGTCACTGGGCACGTGTCTGGGGTGAAGAACCCGAATGGCTGGCGGGCCAGTTCGCCACGATCAAGGACAAGGAAGGCAAGGACAAACCGCTTCAGAACGAGCGCGGCATCCCGGTCTCCCGCTGGATCGATGGTGTTCTGGAAGACCCGGCAAACATGGATCAGGACAACAACGTCCGTGCCATGGTGCTGTGGGGCCACGCGCCCAACTCGCAGACCCGGATGACGGAAATGAAGACGGCGATGGAGAAGCTGGACATGCTGGTCGTGATCGACCCGTATCCCACCGTCTCGGCCGTTCTGCATGATCGCACTGATGGCGTCTACCTGTTGCCCGCCTGTACGCAGTTCGAAACCCGCGGCTCGGTCACGGCATCGAACCGCTCGCTGCAGTGGCGTGACAAGGTTGTGGAACCGCTGTTCGAAAGTCTGCCGGACGAGGTCATCATGGCCAAGTTCGCCAACAAGTTTGGATGGGCAGATCGGCTATTCCGCAATATCGAGATGGAAGATCCCGAAACCCCGAATGTTGAAAGCATCACGCGTGAGTTCAACTCGGGCCTCTGGACCATCGGATATACTGGTCAGTCACCGGAACGTCTGAAAAGCCACATGGCCAACCAGCACACGTTCGACAGAACCACGCTGCAGGCCATTGGTGGACCCAACGACGGAGAGTATTACGGTCTACCCTGGCCTTGCTGGGGAACGGCTGAGATGGGTCATACGGGGACACCAAACCTCTATGACATGTCCAAACCGGTGGCCGAAGGCGGCCTGACCTTCCGCGCCCGTTTCGGTGTGGAACGCGACGGTGACAACCTGCTGGCCGAAGGGGTCTATAGTGTCGGGTCGGAAATTCAGGATGGATACCCTGAATTTACGATGCAGATGCTGATGGACCTTGGCTGGGATGGCGATCTAACGGCTGAGGAACGCGCGGCCATCGACGCCGTTGCGGGACCAGAGACCAACTGGAAGACCGACCTTTCCGGCGGCATCCAGCGGGTCGCGATCGAGCATGGCTGTGCGCCCTTCGGGAACGCCAAGGCCCGCGCGGTTGTCTGGACCTTCCCGGATCCGATCCCAATCCATCGCGAGCCGTTGTATACTCCGCGTCGCGATCTGGTAGAGGACTATCCGACCTACGAGGACCGTCAGGCCTATCGCCTACCCACGCTCTATGCATCGATCCAAAAGAACGACTTTTCAAAGGATTATCCGATAATCCTAACGTCTGGTCGTCTGGTCGAGTATGAGGGCGGCGGCGATGAGTCACGGTCGAACCCGTGGCTGGCCGAGCTGCAGCAAGACATGTTCGTCGAGATCAATCCGCGCGATGCCAACAATCTGGGCATTCGTGACGGGGCACAGGTCTGGGTCGAAGGTCCCGAGGGCGGCAAGGTCAAGGTGATGGCGATGCTGACCAACAGGGTCGGTGCCGGCGTGGCCTTCATGCCGTTCCACTTTGGCGGCCATTTTCAGGGCGAAGACCAGCGGAAAAAATACCCTGCTGGTGCCGACCCCTATGTCTTGGGTGAAAGTTCCAACACCGCCCAGACCTATGGCTATGATTCAGTAACCCAGATGCAAGAGACCAAGTGTACTCTCTGCAAGATCTCGGCAGCGTAAGGAGAACGATAATGGCTAGAGCAAAGTTTCTCTGCGACGCTGAACGCTGCATCGAGTGCAACGCCTGCGTAACCGCGTGCAAGAACGAGCACGAGGTGCCTTGGGGCATCAACCGCCGCAGGGTGGTGACAATCAATGACGGCAACCCGGGCGAACGCTCGATCTCGGTGGCCTGTATGCATTGCTCGGATGCGCCTTGCATGGCGGTGTGCCCGGTCGACTGCTTCTATCAGAACGAAGAAGGCGTCGTCCTGCACTCCAAGGACCTGTGCATTGGCTGCGGTTATTGCTTCTATGCGTGCCCGTTCGGCGCGCCGCAATACCCGCAGGCGGGCAACTTCGGATCACGTGGCAAGATGGACAAATGTACCTTCTGCGCCGGTGGTCCTGAAGAAAACAACTCGACCGCAGAGTTCGCAAAGTATGGTCGCAACCGGATCGCTGAGGGCAAACTGCCCATCTGCGCCGAGATGTGTTCCACCAAGGCCCTGCTCGCCGGTGACGGCGATGTTGTGTCCGCCATCTACCGTGAGCGCGTCGTGGCGCGCGGGTTTGGCTCGGGCGCATGGGGTTGGGGCACAGCCTACGACCAGAAAGACGGCTAAATCCGTCTTCATGAACCAAACAGACGACCCACTTTCGTGGGTCGTCTGAACAGGGATTTTGACCGAGGCTCAGATGATCCGCTTACTCGCCGTATTGCTGCTGACATTTTCGATGGCCCAAACCGCCATCGCCCAATCAAGTGAAACCGAAGCCGCCGCACCTGCCGACAGGACGGCGACTGGTGGCGCGACTACGCTTGAGGATATCATGGCGCGCCAGCGAGGCGAAAAGGTGGATGACAGCTATCGCTCGGACAATACCGGCCAAAGTAACGCCGAAGGCCTGCTTGGCCAGTTGGGCACGCGCGGAATTGCCTCGGACAGCGATGTCTATCGCGCACTTCGCTACGGCTCGGCAGAAGTGACCGTGTCTTCTCATGGACCGGCCGCAACTGTACTGATCCAGGACGGCGGCATGTGGTGGCTGAATTTTCGCACCGGTCCTTTGCGTGAATACGGATCTTACATCATCGGCGGTATGCTTGTTCTGTTGCTGCTGTTTTTCCTGATCCGCGGAAAGATCAAGATTGATGGTGAAAAGACCGGGCGGAAGATTCTGCGATTCAACGGGATCGAGCGGTTCGGGCACTGGTTGTTTGCCGGGTCCTTCCTGATCCTGGGCATCACCGGCCTGTTGACTTTGTATGGCCGTGATTTCCTGATCCCAATCTTCGGCAAGGAAGGGTTCGCGGCAATTGCCCAGGGCTGCAAATGGCTGCACAACAACCTGGCTTGGGCCTTTATGCTAGGGCTGATCATCGTGACCGTGAACTGGATTTCTAACAACATCCCGAACCGCACCGACCTGAAATGGCTGGCTGCTGGGGGCGGATTGTTCACCAAAGGCAGCCACCCACCCGCCAAGAAATTCAACGCCGGGCAAAAGATCATATTCTGGCTCTGTATTCTGCTGGGCGTCTCGATCAGCCTGTCCGGTCTGTCGTTGCTGTTCCCATTCGAAATGCCACTGTTTGCCAAGACTTTCTCAATCGCGAATTCGACTGGTATTCCGCAGATGCTGGGCCTGAACCTGCCCGTGCAGATGTCCCCGCAGGAAGAGATGCAATACGCCCAGATCTGGCACGTTATGGTCGCCTATGCGTTCATCGCGATCATTCTTGCCCACATCTATTTGGGATCGGTCGGCATGGAAGGTGCGTTTGACGCCATGGGAACCGGCGAGGTGGAAGAGCAATGGGCCCGCGAGCATCACTCGCTGTGGCTGGAAGAGGTGCAGGCAAAAGAGGCCAGCGAAGGGGCGGCCTCGCCCGCCGAATAAATGCGCAAGTTGGTTCTGGCTCTGGCGTTGATGCCCCTGCCCGCAATGGCCGAGTTCTTTACACTCAAGGGCCACGGCGGACCCATCATGGGGATCGCCACAGCACCCGATGGCCGGATCGCCACGGCCAGCTTTGACAACTCGGTCGGTGTTTGGACGGATCAATCCCCAAAATGGTTGGAAGGCCACGAAGCCGCCGTCAATTCGGTCGTTTTTAACGGCACCGCCATCTATTCGGCAGGAGATGACTTCACTCTGCGCCGGTGGCCCGGAGGTCAGGTTGTAGGTCAGCACAAAGGCAAGATCGTGGGCGTGGCCGCATCCAAAACCCACGTGGCAACGGCCAGTTGGGACGGCACAATCGGTCTATGGCCGGTTGACGGTTCGGCGTCGTCGATCCTTGGCCCCATTGGCAGTGGCATAAACGCCGTCGAATTCTCGACCGATGGTTCACAGCTCTATTCCGCAAGCATCGACGGGTCATTGCGCATATGGGACATCGCCAGCGGGCAGGAAACCAACCGATTCGTGGAACATGGCTTTGGTATCAACGAACTGGTGCTGAACGAGCAGGACAACTGGATTGCTTATGGCGCAGTCGACGGTGTCACCCGCATCCTTGACCTGACAACCGGTGATGAGCGTGATTTCACCTTGGAACGCCGACCGATCCTTGCATTGGCGCTTAGCCCGGATCGCAGCATGCTGGCTGTCGGAGATGGCGAAGGCTATATCATGGTGATCGACACGGTCGAATGGCGTATCGCGCAGGATTTCAGGGCCACCTTACGCGGCCCGGTCTGGGCGCTGGCCTTCTCGCCGGATGGTCAAAACCTGCATGCCGGCGGCATTGACGAGGCCATGTACAGCTGGCCGGTCGCCTCGCTTGGCGATCAGGAACAGATGGCCGCGGCAGAGCCCAGCTTTTTGAAGGACCCTGAAGAAATGGAAAACGGGGAACGCCAGTTTGCGCGCAAATGTTCGATTTGCCACAGCCTGACACCCGACGGGCAACGGCGCGCGGGTCCAACGCTGCATGGTGTGTTCGGGCGCAAGGCCGGTACGCTTGCGGGATATTTTTACTCGGACACGCTGCAAGACTCTGATATCATTTGGAATGAAGAAACGATAAACGCTCTGTTTGACGAAGGGCCGGACCATTTCATTCCGGGGTCGAAGATGCCGATGCAACGGATCACCGAACTCAGGGACAGGGACGACCTTATCGCCTTTCTGCGCCGTGCTACGGCGCCAGAAAATTGAGCCGGAGGAGACCTATGAAAGCCTTTCTTGCTGCTGTCGCCGTAATGGCGGTGATCACTGTCGCCGCGCCTTTTACGCTGCAACAGATCGGTTTCAGTGCTGCGGATGCCGGCACTAGCTCGGCTGTGCGTCTCGACTGAATGTCCGAATATCTGACCACCAAGGAACTGGCCGATCTGCTGCGCATTGGCGAGCGTAAGGCCTATGATCTTGCCTCATCGGGTGAGGTGCCTTGCGTACGCGCCATGGGCAAACTGCTGTTCCCACGAGCCGAGGTGATCGCCTGGCTCAACGCATCACGATCTGGTCCGCATGTGGCCGAGCCGCCTCTGCCCCCGATTGTCGCAGGCAGCCATGATCCGCTGCTGGACTGGGCGCTGCGCGAAAGTGGTTCGGGGTTGGCGACCTATTATGATGGCTCATTCGATGGACTGACCCGCCTGAAAGACCGCAACGCGCAGGCGGCAGCGCTACATATTCATGAGGATGGCGGTTTCAACACCCAGACCCTGAAAGACGCTTTGGGTGAGGCCCCGGTCGTTCTGTTCGAAGTCGCGCAGCGGGAGCGTGGGTTGTTGCTGGCACCGGGCGCGTCGGATATTCAGGGTTTTGCGCAGCTAAAAGGCCGTCGTGTCATCTTGCGTCAGGACAGCGCGGCCAGCCAGCGGTTGTTCGACGCACAGCTTGAGGCCCACGAAATAACCCGCAACGATCTGGAAACCCTTCCCACCTGCGCCCGCACAGAAGAAGAGTTAGCCATTGCCCTGCATGACAACAAGGCCGAGGTCGGGTTCGGACTAGGCGCATTGGCTGGGCTGTACGATCTGGAGTTTGTTCCGACGCATACCGAACGCCTGGACCTGGCGATTTGGCGTCGAGCCTATTTCGATGACCCGATGCTGAAATTGCTCAGCTTTGTGCAGTCCGACCGGTTCCTGACCCGCGCCGATGAATTTGGTGGTTACGACCTGTCCGGTCTGGGAACGATCCACCACAACGGCGCCAGCGGGTGATCCCTTATTTCGCGTTCGGAAAAAACAGCTGCTGACCGTTCAACTCAAAGGCCTCGATGGCTGCCTGCCCGTCCGGACCGATCAACCAGTCGATGAACCGTTGGCCAGCCGCCGCCCGTACACCCGCATGTTTTTCAGGGTTCACCAGAATGACGCCGTATTGGTTGAACAAGCGCGGATCACCTTCGACCAACACCTCAAGGTTTCCTCGGTTGCCAAAGGACTCCCACGTCGCACGATCCGTCAGGGTATAAGCATCCATGCCACTGGCCACGTTCAACGTCGCGCCCATGCCTGAACCGGTTTCCCTGTACCACGTACCCGATGCCGCAGCAGGATCTACTCCGGCGTCGTTCCAGTGGCGCATTTCGGCCTTATGGGTCCCGCTGTCGTCCCCGCGTGATGCAAAGGGGACTTCGGCCTCAGATACCGCGGTCAAAGCGGCCACGATATCCGATCCGCCCTTCACCTTGGCCGGGTCTGATTTGGGACCGACAAGAACGAAGTCATTATACATCACGTCAAATCGTTCAACGCCCCAGCCGTCTTCGACAAACTGCTCCTCGTCGGCCTTTGCATGGACCAAAAGAACGTCACCATCCCCATTGATTGCGTTACGGATCGCCTGCCCGGTGCCCACAGCAACAACGCGCACGTCGATCCCGGTTTCCGCCTCGAACCAAGGAAGGATGTAATCCAACAGTCCCGAATTTTGGGTCGAGGTCGTTGATTGCACCACAATAAATGGTTCTTCGGCCAAGGCCGGACCTGAAAACAAGCCAAGTGAAACCAATGCTGCCCGAATGAAATTCCGGATCATTCTAAACTCCAGATTTATTATTATGTCACCAATCCGCCCGCAAGATACTTGCGCGAGGCATCACTTTTGGGATCGTCCAATACCTGACGCGCATCGCCATGTTCAACCACATGACCGCCCTGCATCATGACGACATCCGATGCCAGCCGGCGCGCCTGACCGATGTCATGGGTCACCATGACAATGCGCACCCCCCCTTCTGATGCGCGCAGGATCATCCGCTCAATCACCTGAGTGGCGCCGGGGTCCAGCGCGCTGGTCGGTTCGTCCAGAAACAAGGTATCCGGGTCCAGCGCCAGCGCGCGCAGGATGGCCAGCCGCTGCGCCTCACCTCCCGACAGCGATCTGGCCGCTTGCCGTGCTTTGCCATCAAGCCCGCCTTGGGCCAGCAAATCAGCAATACGCGTCTTGCGAGCAACGCGCTGCAGGCCCTGCCGTTTCAGGACAAAATCCAGATTGGCTGCAACGGACCGGCGCAGCAAGACGGGTTGCTGAAACACCATCGCCTGCCGGGCCTTGTGATCAGCATTCAAAGGAACTCCATCTTGCTCCACGTACCCTTTGTCCGGCGCAATCAGCCCATGCAGGCACCGCAGCAACAGGCTTTTGCCCGCGCCGTTCGGTCCAAGGATTAAGGTCGGCCCCGGCCCGCTCAATGTCAGGTGCGGAACGTCCAGCAATGCGGTGCCATTACGCGCAATCTGCAATCCGTTAACGGTGATACGCCGCGCCATTTCCGAGACCAGATCACGCATGGCGCAATCCTTCTCTCTCAGCCCGCAGGCTAAGCGTGCTGACCATGGCGTTCACCGCTATGGCAATACCGATCAGGATCGCGCCGAGCGCCAGGGCCAGCGCAAGATTTCCCTTGGACGTTTCCAGCGCGATGGTCGTCGTCATCACCCGCGTCACGTGATTGATGTTTCCGCCAACGATTATGACCGCCCCAACCTCGGCAATGGCCCGGCCAAATCCGGCCAGCAAGGCCGTAACCAGCGCCAACCGCGCATCCCACAGCAGTACCGGTACAGAGGCCAGCCGCGACACGCCGAGCGAGCGGAGCTGTTCCGAGTATTCCTCGGCCAGCATCTCGACCACCTGCCGGGTCAATGCAGCGACGATGGGCGTCACCAGGACCACTTGCGCGATGATCATCGCGGTCGGTGTGTAGAGCAGTTCAAGCACACCTAAAGGCCCGGATCGCGACAACATCAGATAGACCAGCAGGCCTACGACCACCGGCGGGAACCCCATCAGCGCGTTCATAAGAATGATCAAAACCCGCCGCCCCGGAAAGCGTGCAACAGCCAGCGCGGCGCCAACAGGCATGCCAATCAGTGCAGAAATCAGGACGGCAAAAACGGAAACTTTCAGGGAAAGCAGCACAATCGCCCAAAGCTCTGGATCCCCATTCAGGATCAGAGTGAATGCCGTATTGAATTCTACTGCAAATCCATGCATTTTCTTCGGACGATCGCCAGTTTCGTATGAAATGCGCTGTTATTCATAGAATTCTACGCCATTTCGATCTCAAGTACAGACACATTTCCGACATAAGAAACAGGAAACGCGGCCCCGTTTGGGACCGCGCCTTTTCAGTCAGTGCGAAGCGGATCAGTTCAGCGCCGCATCCGTGATCTGGTGCGTCCAAGCGCCGTCTGGCTGCTTGGTGATCACAGGATCGGAACCGCCCGCCAGCAGGGTGGCAACGGTGCGCTCAAAATCGGCAGGGTCCAGCGAACCGTTCGAACCTGAGGTCAGCTTGGCGATCTCGCCCATCATGCGTTTCTGATGCTCTTCGGTTTGGGCGCCGGTCTCATCGTTTTCCAGCACGATATCGGCCGCCTCATCCGGGTGTTCCTCGGCGTATTTCCAACCCTTCATCGAGGCGCGAACGAAGCGTTCCATCTTGTCGACAAACGCTGCGTCCCCAAGGTTCTCCTCCAGCACGTAAAGGCCGTCCTCCAATGTCGCGACACCCTGATCTTCGTACTTGAAGGTCACCAGCTCATCCGGGTTGACGCCGGAATCGATGACCTGCCAATATTCGTTATAGGTCATGGTGCTGATGCAATCGGCCTGACGCTGCAGCAGCGGGTCGACGTTGAAGCCTTGCTTCAGAACTTCCACACCGCTTTCGCTTTTGCCACCCGTGTCGATCCCCAGTTGGCTCATCCAGCTCATGAATGGGAACTCGTTGCCAAAAAACCAAACGCCCAGCGTGCGGTTCTTAAGGTCTTCGGGTGCCTCGATCCCGGCATCTTTCCAGCAGGTCAGCATCATACCCGAGCTTTTGAACGGCTGCGCGATATTGACCAAAGGCAAACCCTTTTCGCGTGCAGCCAGCGCGGCGGGCATCCATTCGACGGTCACGTCAGCGCCGCCACCTGCGATCACCTGCGTCGGTGCAATGTCTGGTCCGCCGGGCAGAATAGTGACGTCCAGTCCCTCTTCCTCGTAGAACCCCTTGTCCTTGGCAACATAGTAGCCCGCGAACTGAGCCTGCGTGACCCACTTCAGTTGCAATGTCACCTCATCCGCAGCGAAAGCCGAACTGGCGGCCAGACTAAAGGCGGCTATCGCCCCGCTGAGTAGCTTATTCATCTTCATATCTCCTAGTTGCTGTTGGTGCCCCTTTTGGGGTCTGTTGAATTATTGTTTTATCCACGTTGCGACGGGTGCCAGAAGGTCACCGCCTTTTCGATCATTGCGACAAGACCATAAAATGCGGTTCCGGCCAAAGCGGCCACCACAATCTCGGCCCAGACCATGTCCAGCGACAATTGCCCCACGCTGGTGGATATCCGAAAGCCCATGCCAAGCGTGGGCGAGCCAAAGAACTCTGCCACGATAGCGCCGATCAACGCCAGGGTGGTAGAAATCTTTAAGCCGTTGAAGATAAAGGGCATCGCAGCGGGCAATCGCAGCTTCAGGAAGCTCTGCCAATAGGTGGCCGCATAGGTCTCCATCAGGTCGCGCTGCATGGCCGTGGCCTCACGCAGACCAGCCACGGTGTTGACCAGCATTGGGAAGAACACCATCACCACGACAACAGCGGCTTTGGAGTGCCAGTCGAACCCGAACCACATCACCAGGATAGGTGCGGTCCCGACAATTGGCAGCGCTGCGACAAAGTTCCCAACGGGCAGCAACCCAAGTCGGAGGAAATCCCAGCGATCCACCGCAATTGCCATCAGGAATGCGGCGAAGCACCCAATGATGTACCCGCTGAACGCGCCCTTTATGATGGTCTGAACGAAATCCTCCCACAGGATCGGCAGGCTATTGGCAAAGCGTACCGCAATTACGGATGGCGCCGGCAGTATGACCAAAGACACGTCTAGCCCTCTGACCAGTAGCTCCCAAATGACAATGATCGTTACGCCAAATATGAACGGAGCCAGAAATCGCACGATGCGCGTGTCCGCATAAGGCCCGCTGGCCAGACGGCTATTCAGCCACCAACCCAGGACCCAAACGACGATTGCAAACAGCACTAGTATCATTGCGCCATCCCCATTCTTTTCAGGACCTTCCGTTCTACAAGCCCCAGCAACCCGACCAGGCAAGCCGCCAGAATGGCCGCTGCAAACAAGGCAGACCAGATCTGCACGGTTTGTCCATAGTAGCTGCCTGCCAGTAGACGCGCACCCAAACCGGCCACCGCCCCTGTTGGCAATTCACCAACGATGGCACCGACCAGCGAAGCCGCAATGCCGATCTTCAGCGACGTAAACAGATACGGCATCGATGCGGGCAAGCGCAGCTTCCAGAACCCCTGCGACCGGCTGGCGCTGTAAGTGCGCAGCAGGTCCAGTTGCATTGCATCCGGGCTGCGAAGCCCTTTCACCATACCGACAACCACAGGGAAGAAACTCAAATAGGCCGAGATTACCGCCTTGGGGATGATCCCCTGAATGCCCACCGAGTACAGCACCACGATAATCATTGGCGCCAAAGCGATGATGGGAATCGTCTGGCTGACGATGGCCCATGGCATCACCGACAGGTCCATGACGCGGCTGTGCACGATCCCGACAGCCAGCAGAACACCCAATCCAGTACCGATCACAAAGCCCAGAATCGTTGCGCTTAGCGTGACCCAGCCATGATAGATAAGTGACCGTTTCGAGGTGATTTTTTTCTGTACAGTGGTCTCCCACATCTCGACGGCGACCTGATGCGGCGCCGGCAGGCGGGGCCGGTCCTGCTCCCACGTGGCGGGGATGGCAAAGCTGTTATTCAACACCAGTCCGAATTCGGACATATCCCGACGATCTTTAGCCGAAGGTGGCTGAACTTCGGCCCCTGCACGCTCCTGTTCCGTCAAAACACCTTTGATGTTCATTGGAATGCAGGCCGCATACCAAAAGACGACGATCACCGCGAGAACGGTCAGAACTGCCCAGAAAGCTTTGAACCCATCATTCATCGTCCGCATGCCCCGCCCGTAGACCCTCGCGCACACGATGAGCCACTTCGATGAACTCAGGCGTGTCGCGGATGTCCAATGGACGTTCTTTCGGCAGCGGGCTATCGATCACATCCGTAATTCGCCCTGGCCGCGGGCTCATCACGACGATCTTCGTGCTCAGATACACCGCCTCGGGGATCGAGTGCGTGACAAAACCAATGGTCTTTTCCGTACGTGCCCACAGCGCCAAAAGCTGTTCGTTCAGGTGATCGCGCACGATCTCGTCCAGCGCCCCAAAAGGTTCGTCCATCAGCAGGATATCGGCATCAAATGCCAACGCCCGCGCAATACTGGCGCGCTGCTGCATGCCCCCGGACAACTGCCATGGAAACTTCCCCCCGAACCCTTCAAGATCAACAAGTTCCAGAACGCTTCTCACGCGTTCATTCTGCTCGGTGGTCGAATATCCCATGATCTCAAGCGGCAGCTTGATGTTCTTGGCGATGGTGCGCCAAGGATACAGCCCCGCCGCCTGAAACACATAGCCATAGGCCCGGTTCCGCCGCGCCTCATCCGGGGTCATGCCATTGACTGTCAGGGTTCCTCCGGTCGGTGTTTCAAGTGCAGCGATACAGCGCAAAAAGGTGGTTTTTCCGCAGCCTGAGGGGCCGATGAAACTGACAAATTCACCCTTGTCGACCGTCAGGTTCACGTCTTTCAACGCGTGGATTGGTCCGTCATTGGTTTGGAAGGTCAGATCCAGCTGCCTTGCCTCGATAACGGGCTGGGTAGTGCTTTCAGTATTCATTCCATAGCCTTGAAAAGATTTGATTTTGGGCCGCATGAATTGTGGCCCGCACGCATCATACGCCCGTCGCCGGGATGCCCGTCCGTTCAACCGGCCGAGGCGCGGTCAGCTCTTTCCAGGTGCTCAGCGCTTTGTTCACAGTGGTATTGGCCTCACGTGCAACGAAATCGCCGTGGCCTTCCTGCGTGCGGATTTCCCCATCATGCACAGCCACGTGCCCGCGAGTAAGGGTAAAGCGCGGAAGGCCTTTGACCTCTTTGCCCTCGAATACATTGTAGTCGATCGAGGATTGCTGTGCATCGGCACTGATCGTCTTGGACTTTTCAGGATCCCAAACCACCAGATCCGCATCAGCGCCAACCAGAACAGCGCCTTTTTTCGGATAACAATTCAATATCTTGGCGATATTCGTTGAAGTCACAGCCACAAATTCGTTCGGTGTCAAACGCCCGGTGTTCACCCCATGGGTCCACAGCATCGGCATCCGATCTTCAAGCCCACCGGTGCCATTGGGGATCTTGGTAAAGTCGCCCACACCATAGCGCTTTTGTTCGGTGGTAAATGCACAATGGTCTGTTGCCACAACGCTCAACGATCCCGATTGCAGGCCATTCCACAAACTGTCCTGATGCTGTTTGTTTCGGAACGGAGGGCTCATAACCCGACGCGCCGCATGATCCCAATCCTGGTTGAAATACTCGCTTTCATCCAGCGTCAGGTGCTGGATCAGGGGTTCGCCCCAGACCCGCTTGCCCTGCAATTTGGCCCGCCGGATCGCCTCATGCGCATCCTCGCAGGACGTATGCACCACATAAAGCGGCACGCCCGCCATATCAGCAATCATAATGGCGCGGTTGGTCGCCTCGCCTTCTACCTGCGGCGGGCGGGAATAGGCGTGCGCCTCGGGGCCGTTGTTCCCCTCGGCCAGCAGTTTGGCACTGAGTTCCGCCACCACATCGCCGTTCTCGGCGTGAACCATAGCGATGCCGCCCAGTTCGGACAGACGCTTGAACGACGAGAACAGTTCGTCATCATTCACCATCAACGCGCCTTTGTAGGCCATGAAGTGCTTGAACGTGTTGATACCCCGAGTCTCGATCACCGTTTTGATGTCATCGAACACCTGCTCTCCCCACCAGGTCACGGCCATGTGGAACGAATAGTCACAATTGGCGCGGGTGGATTTGTTGTCCCAGCGTTTCAACGCGTCCAACAGGCTTTCCCCAGGGTTCGGTAGCGCAAAATCGACCACCATCGTGGTGCCGCCCGCCAGCGCAGCCCGCGTACCGCTTTCGAAATCATCGCTGGAATAGGTGCCCATAAACGGCATCTCCAGATGGGTATGCGGATCAATTCCACCCGGCATGACGTAACATCCCGTGGCGTCCAATTCCTTGTCACCCTTCAGATCCATCCCGATCTCGGTGATGACGCCATCTTCGACCATGACATCCGACTTGTAAGACAAGTCGGCGGTCACAACGGTTCCGTTCTTGATAACAGTGCTCATTCTAATCTCCCTGACGCGGTCTGCGCCGCTTGCTTGATCTGGCCAAATATATCCCGAGGGTGTCGCCCATCAGGCGACGGGGGCAGCGCCCCCTTATTCCACAATCTCGGCCGTTTCGACGACCGCATGAAACAGAACATCCGCCCCGGCTGCGGCCCAGTCCTTGCTGATCTCTTCCGCCTCGTTGTGGCTCAACCCGTCAACGCAAGGGCACATGACCATGGCCGTCGGGGCCACCCGGTTGATCCAACAGGCATCGTGCCCCGCCCCTGAGATGATATCGGTGTGCGAATATCCCAGCCGTTCTGCCGCGTCCCGAACCGCCTCGACGCAGCGATCGTCGAACTTCACCGGGTCAAACCCGCCGACCTTTTCGAATTCGATCTGAAGGCCCATCTCTTCCACGATATCCTCAGCCACAACGCGCAAACAGTTTTCCATATCTGTGATGACCGCCAAATCCGGCGAGCGGAAATCGACCGTGAACACCGCCCTACCGGGAATCACGTTGCGAGAATTCGGGAACACATCAATATGCCCAACAGCACCGACGGCATGGGGCGCATGGGACCACGCGATCTCATCCACTTTCTCAAGGATACGCCCCATCGCCAGACCCGCGTTTTTGCGCATCGGCATCGGAGTAGATCCAGTATGTGCATCTTTGCCTGTCACGGTGATCTGCGTCCAACTTAGCCCCTGCCCGTGCGTTACAACGCCAATGTCCTTGCCCTCGGCCTCAAGGATCGGCCCCTGTTCGATGTGCAATTCAAAGAAGGCATGCATCTTGCGGGCACCGACCTCTTCGTCTCCCCGCCAGCCAATGCGCTTTAGCTCATCGCCGAACGTCTTGCCCTCGGCATCTTCGCGGTCATAGGCCCAGTCCTGCGTGTGCATCCCGGCAAATACGCCAGAAGACAGCATCGCCGGCGCATAACGTGTACCCTCTTCGTTGGTCCAATTGGTCGCAACGACCGGGTGTTTGGTCTTGATGTCTAAATCATTGAGCGTGCGGATGATCTCCAGCCCGCCCAATACACCCAGCACACCGTCATACTTGCCGCCGGTTGGTTGGGTGTCCAGATGCGAGCCGACATAGACCGGCAACGCATCCGGATCAGTCCCTTCGCGACGGGCAAACATATTGCCCATCTGATCCAAACCCATGGTGCAACCGGCGTCTTCGCACCACTTTTGAAACAATGCGCGCCCTTCTGCGTCTTCATCCGTTAGGGTTTGGCGGTTGTTGCCGCCCGCAACACCGGGGCCGATCTTGGCCATCTCCATCAGGCTGTCCCAAAGTCTGTCGCCATTGATCCTGAGGTTTTGCGCCGGAGCTGCCATCTTGTTCTTCCCTGTTGCTTGCGATTTGGCTCGCTTTTGGTGTCTTGATTTGACCATCTGGTCAAACTCACGCTATCACGGGTTCGACATCAGTCAAGAAATTGCATGGTGCCGCCGGAAAATTCGGCATATTTGGTGCCCGCTTGGCGGAAAAAGAGACAGTCAGGAAACATGCCCAAAGACCGCGCCCCGACCCGAATTCAGAAAAAGAACCGAGCCGCGATTCTCGAGGCCGCGCTGAACGTGTTTTCGGCGCATGGTTTCCGTGGGGCGACCGTAGATCAAATCGCCACCGAGGCCGGGCTGAGCAAACCGAACCTGCTGTATTATTTCCCGTCGAAAGAGGCGATCCACACAGCGCTGCTGTCAGGCCTGCTAGAGATCTGGCTGGCCCCACTGCATGATTTGGACGCGGATGGGGATCCGATGGAGGAAATCCTAGCCTATATCCGACGCAAACTGCAGATGAGCCGGGACTTACAACGCGAAAGCCGCTTGTTTGCCAACGAACTGGTCCAGGGAGCACCGCGTATTCACGAGTCGTTGTCCAATGATCTTAAAACGCTGGTGGATGAGAAAACGGAGATTCTCACGCGGTGGATGGATCAGGGCAAAATCGCGCGCCTGCACCCCTATCACCTGATTTTCTCAATCTGGGCGTTGACACAACATTACGCGGATTTCGACGTTCAGGTTCGCGCAATTCTGGGCGACGAAGACCCGTTTGAGGGGGCCGAACCTTTTATCGATACGCTCTACCGAAAACTTCTGGCGCCGTAGAAAAACCGCTTTTGTCGGATGTCCCGATTCTCAGGTAATTTTGGCAGAATGCCATACGTTTTTTACGACCATGTAATTGTCGAGGCCCTCGGTGCCGCCTTCGCGACCATAACCGCTGGATTTTACCCCACCAAAGGGGGTTTCGGGCATAGACGCCTCCAGCGTGTTGATCGACAGGTTACCAACCTCAACCTCGTCAATCAGCCGATCGATGTAGTCCGCACGATTTGTAAACGCGTATCCGGCCAGCCCAAAAGGAACCGAATTTGCCTTATCGATGGCGTCATCCAGTGAGGATACCGGATTGATCACAGCCACCGGACCGAAGGGTTCCTCCTGCATGATTCTGGCGTTTTCCGGCACGTTCATCAGAACGGTAGGCTGAAAGAAGTACCCTTTGTCGCCATGTTTGGCGCCACCCGTGGCAACCGTCGCGCCCTTTTCACGGGCGTCTTCCACCAATTCGGTCAGTGCAGGCACCCGCCGGTCATTTGCCAGAGGCCCCATTTCCACATTTTCGTCCATGCCGTTTCCGACAACGGTTGCCGCAGCGCGTTCAACGAAAGTTGTGGCGTAATCTTCAAAGATGCTCTCATGCGCAAAGAACCTTGTGGGCGATGTGCACACCTGCCCGGAATTGCGCAATTTTCGATCGGCGCTGAAAATCCCAGCGGTTTGAACGTCGGTATCTTCGCATATAATAACGGGCGCGTGGCCGCCCAGTTCCATGAGAACCGATGTCATATGTTGCGATGCCAAAGTGGTCAAATGCCGCCCCACAGCCGTTGAGCCGGTGAAAGCCACGAGCCTGACTGGATCCTGCGGAATGAGATGGCCGGAAATTTCCGCCGGTTCTCCGAACACCAGATTCAGCACACCCGGAGGCAGACCCGCATCTTCGAAGGCCTTTGCGATGTGTATGGCCCCCGCAGGCGTTTCCTCGGCCGCCTTCAGGATGATCGAGCAGCCCGAGGCCAGCGCGCCAGCGATTTTGCGCGCCGGTTGGCTCATCGGGAAATTCCAGGGTGAAAAGGCTGCGACGACACCGATAGGCTGGTGATGAACGGAAAACTTGTGACCCGGAGCCGCAGGGATGACCCGCCCATAGGTCCGCATCGCCTCGCCCGCGTCCCATTCAAAAAACTCTGCCCCTCGGATAACCTCAAGCCTGGCCTGCTTCAGCGGCTTGCCGTGTTCCATGGTGATAGCATGGGCAATCTCTTCCTGACGTTCCCGCATCAGCGCAGCAGCGCGCAGGATTGTGTCGGAACGTTCGCGCGGTGAGGTGCGACTCCATACGCGAAACCCTCGGACTGCAGCCTCCAGGGCGTCATCCAGATCCTGCCTTGAGGCGCATGGAAGACGACCGATTTCATCCTCGGTCGCCGGATTCACAACCGGAATGTCGCGGCTGGCTGTGCGCCATTTGCCTGCAATGAACAGCTTGAGCCCAGGATACATGAAACCGTTGCCTCCGAGTTTGACCATTTCAAATCACGCAAAGGCTGGCATTACTTCAAGTGAATTGGGGGAATACTGATATCAATTTGGCGAATACCTGACCTCATTTCCGCCGCGCCGCCTCATGCAGCGCCGATTTGAAGGCCCGACCGGCGGGCGAAAGATCGGTATCTGCCCGAAACGAGACGCCAATCGGCCCTTGGCCAAATGGGACGTCCCAATCCAGAGGCGATAAGTAGCCATGGTCGATGTCCTGCGAAACGACCTCGGCCGGCATTAGCCCGATCAGATCCCGCGACTGTAACAGGGCCCGGTTGGTCAGGTAGGACACGGATTCGATCATCACAGGCGGGACGTATTGCTGCTGACCAACGAAGAAATGATCAAGCTGACGCCGCAGCGTGGTTTCAAGCGGTGGCACAATCCAGCCAAAGGGTTTGGTCTGCGCGAACGAGATGTTTTGACGTTCGGACAAAGGATGCTGATTGCCGACAATCGCCAGAATACGGTCTTCAAACAGCTTTTCCTGCCTGATCTTATCGCGATGCCGATGGGATGGCAGGCGCCCGACCACCATATCGATCTCGCCCGAAAGCAACCGTGGCATCAGGACTTCGTTCGTGCCTTCATGAATCTTGATGGCCACGTTCGGACGGTCAGCGAGCAGGATTTCAATAGCCGTTGGCAGAAGGCTGGTCGACGCTGCCAGCAAAGTGCCTACCACAACGCGGCCCGCATTTCCTTCGTTCAGGTCGTCCAGTTCCTGCGCGGCGTTCGAGACCTGCGCAAAGATCAGCTTGCCATGACGGATCAGGGTTTCTCCAAACACGGTCGGGATCACGCCCCGATTGGTTCGGCTGAACAGCTTGACCTCAAAATCCAGTTCAAGATCCTGAATCATCTTGGTTGCTGCGGGTTGTGAAATGCCCAGCTCGCGTGCTGCGTTCTGGATATTGCCATGCGCACCCACAGCAACCAGCAGGCGCAGTTGGCGCAGTTTCAGCCGGGTCAGGGCGCGATCGACGATGCGTGAGTGACGTCCCACCATAGTCAGATCACAATTGGGTCCAGAAGCTGTTCGACCTTGGCCACCACGCTCATGGCCGCCAGGGCAGAACTGCGTGGATTGTCCGGCAGGGAATTCCCGCTGATCTGGAAATGAAACCGCCCGAATTCGCCTTGGGCCTCGATCTCGTGAGTGTTGCCGTTGGCTGAAGGGTCCGCAATCAGTTGAACCTGCGTGTCATCGAACCCTAGCCCAGCCAAAGCGACTGCCGCCGCCACGTTTGCGTTTTTGGGATAATTCAACGCGGCCTCGCGAGCCGTGCCATTGAAATGCGTTTCCGTCTTGGTGAGATTTTCGAGGTCTAACTTGTCCTCAGCCATTGAACCTTTCCAGCCCCGCGGTGGCTTGCGCCCGACATAGATAACCTTGTCCAACTTGCCGGTCGCAGCCGCACCAAGACAATCCAGCGCACCGATGGCACCGCTGGCCAGGTACAGCTTGGCCCCCGAGCCGCGAGCGGAGGACTCCAGTGCATCCGCGACCTGCCGGTCTGCCAATGCGCCGATGGATACGGTGACCATATCAATGCCACGGGACAAAACCTGAGGACCGTACTCCGCCAACGCCTGATGGCCCGCGCAGTCGATCACCAGACTTGCCCTGGAAGTGAGATCATTTACAGAGCTCACAAATAAATCCGGTTCCTGCGAGACGCTGCTTGCGCGAACCAGAACCGCACGAACCTGATGCCCTCGTGCCTGAATGGCATCCAAGACATGCTGCGCGATCGCGCCTTTTCCAATCAATCCAATCTTCATGCGGCAAACTTAACCCAGTGCCAAAGATTCCTAAATTGATATTCTATGGATATTCTAATTTCTGATATCCAATTCCCAGCTTTCGCATTGGATCAGACGATATGATCGGGCTTTCTTAGCAGGATAACCAAAAGGTCCGCCTGATATGAATTACTCTAAACACGATGCAAAAGCCTATGCGCGCGAGAACTTGACCGGTATCTGGGCCGCAGCCCTGAACCCTTTCAACGATGATTTGTCACTAGATGAGGTCGGGCTGCGGTCGAACATCCGGCACTGGATTGACGATCTGGATATCCAGGGACTGTTCGTGGCAGGCAAACAGGGCGAGTTCTTTTCGATGAGCCTTGATGAGCGCAAGCGCAACTTTGAGATTGCGGTTGACGAATGCGCGGGCAAAGCCGGTGTGATTGTCTCGGTCTCGGATCAGAACATGGACACAGCGCTGGAACTGGCTCGCCATGCGCAGAATTGTGGGGCCGATTATATCGTCTTGCATGCCCCTGTTCTAAGCTTTGTTCAGGATCGTGGAGAGGTTTTGTACCAGTACTACAAGCGGTTCTGCGATGAGTTGGACATCGGGATCGCGATGTGGAGCCACCCGGACAGCGGATACCTGATGCAGCCCGAAGAATGCGCACGGATTGCGGATCTGCCTAACATCGTGGCGATCAAATACTCAGTCCCGCGTGAGATGTATGTGAAACTGACGCATATGGTGGGCGACAAAATCCATGTCTCAACCTCGGCCGAACATGAATGGTTAGACAATATTCTGGAGCTTGATTGGAAATTGTACCTATGCTCGTCCCCGCCCTATCAGATCCAGTCCAAGAACGATCAGCGCATGAATGAATACACGCGGCTGGCTTTTGCGGGCAAAGCGGATGAGGCGCGCAAGGTGTTTGACAGCCTGAACCCAGTACGGGACGCGATGAAGCGAACCAAACCTGCAGGCAAGCCCACCGCTTTTGGAAAATACTGGCAAGAGTTGCTGGGACAGGTCGGAGGGCGTGTGCGGCCCCCAATGCTTGAACTGACGGATGCGGAAAAAGAGATCATCCGCAAAGGGTTCGCGGAAAGCGGCCTGAAGCCATAGCCACATCGATATAAGCAAATCGGATATCTAGATACGGATAATTTCTTTGCGGTTATGAAAAAACAGGCCAAACTTCTGCCAACAGGGAGTGGGACATGTCGAAGTTAAGTGCATTCAACTTTCAGAAATGGATCGACGAACACCGTCACCTGCTGAAACCGCCGGTCGGCAATCAACAGGTCTGGGAGGACGCAGACCTGATGGTCACCGTTGTTGGCGGGCCGAACAAACGGACAGATTACCACGACGACCCTGTCGAAGAGTTCTTCTATCAGCTGGAAGGCGACATGGTGCTGAAACTGTATGACGGAGAGGAATTCTATGACGTTCCGATCCGCGAAGGTGAGATCTTCTTGCTGCCGCCGCATGTGCGCCATTCACCACAGCGACCGCAAGAAGGCTCAATCGGATTGGTCATCGAACCCAAACGGCAGACAGGCGAGCTGGACGCGATCGAATGGTATTGCTTTGAATGCGGCACCCGCGTTCATCGGGCCGAGATGCAATTGCAGTCTATCGTCAAGGACTTGCCGCCGGTCTACGAAAAATTCTATTCATCAGAAGAAGACCGAACATGCCCGAACTGCCAGACCGTGCACCCGGGAAAAGAGCCGCCAGAGGGCTGGGTCACACTCTGAGATGAACAAACAACAGGGAAGAACATGAAACATTTTGCTAAGATCGCCGCTTCGGCTGCAGCGCTTGCTGTGACATCGCTGGCCGCCCATGCAGATGAATTCCGTCTGGGCCTGATCACGCCACCTCCGCATATCTGGACCAAAGCTGCCGAGTCCTTTGGGGCCGAACTGAACGAAACCAGCGGTGGTGCCCATACCGTATCTGTATTTCCTGCCCGTCAGTTGGGCAACGAGGCAGAGATGCTGCAACAATTGCAGACTGGCGCGCTGGACATGGCCTTCATGACCGTGGCCGAGGTATCGAACCGCGCGCCCGAGCTGGGTGCGTTTTATGCGCCGTATCTCGCGGATGATATCGGCCACGCGGGGCGCATCCTACGTTCGGATACCGCCAAAACGATGCTGGAACCCCTGCCCGGTCAGGTAGGTGTTGTAGGCCTAGGTTACGGTATGGCCGGACTGCGCCAGATCGTCAGCCGGGGCGATGTGTCTTCAGCCGAGGACCTGTCCGGTCTGAAATTGCGGATCACTCCGTTCACACCAATTTTGGACTTCTACAACGCGGTCGGAGCTGCTCCGACGCCGATGCCGCTGCCTGCGGTCTATGACGCGCTTGCCAATGGGCAGGTCGACGCCATTGATATGGATGCTGAACTGATCTGGGTGCTAAAATACTACGATCACGCCGACACGATCGTTCAATCCGACCACATGATGTTCCCGATGGTCGGGCTGGTCTCGGCCAAAGTCTGGGCGGGACTGTCCGAAGAAGACCGCGCAATGATCGGTGAATTGATGGCAAAACACGTCGACAGCACCATCGACGCCTATGTTGCCAACGAAGCGAAGTGGCTGGAACAGATCGAGGGAACCGGCAAGGCCTACAAAAAAGTTGACGCCTCATTCTTTGGCGATGCGATTGAGGAGTGGAACGGCATCTGGTCTGAAAAAACCTCGTCCCTTGACGCGCTGCGGGAGACTGCGGCAGAAACCAAATAAAGTTGAACGTTTCAAGGAAAGGGCGCAGGTCAATCCTGCGCCCTTTTCCATAGGGGATCGGCGATGTTATACCGGCTGTCTGCAGCGTGGGCGTGGGTTGAGTTATGGTGTGCTGCAGCACTGGCCGTTTGCGTCACCCTATTGATCTTGTTGAATGTCGTGACACGCACTGCGGGTAACGCCTTGTTCTGGGTGGATGAACTGGCAATCTATGCCATGGTGTGGATGACATTCCTTGGCGCATCCGCGGCGTTACATCACCGCAATTCGGTCTCGATCACAATCCTTGTGGATCTGGTTCCGCCTCAGGTCCGGGCAATCATCCAAAAAACAGTCGATATCGTTGTCTTCATTTTTGCAATCGCGATGCTGTGGGTCTGCTGGCGCTGGTTTCTGCCATTGGACATCGCCCGCACTGGGTTCGACGCAATAGCTTTTCAGGGCAACACCTTCAACTTCATCTATGCTGAGCCGACCTCGACACTCGGGCTGCCAAAATTCCTGTTTTGGTTAGTGATGTGGCTATTTGCCTTGGGGGCCACGCTGCATTCAACAATGCATCTTGTCGCGCGACCTGAACGAGGGTTGCCGGCATGAGTCCTATTGTCTTTCTGGCGACCCTGCTTTTGTCGGTCCCTGTCGCCATCGTGCTGGCGATCACCGCGATCTGGTACATCTGGGAAAGCGGGAACACGGTTCTTTATGACAGTTTCGCCCAGAAGATGTTCGGCGGGTTGGAAAACTACGGCCTGCTGGCTATCCCGCTCTTCATGCTGACCGGAGAATTGATGAACGAAGGTGGCATGACCCGTCGATTGGTCGCCTTGGCGCGCGTTTTCGTGGGCGGGTTTCGGGGTGGGCTCGCCTATATCAATCTGCTGGCCAATATGTTCATGGCCGCCATCATCGGTTCGGCGACCGCGCAGATCGCTGTGATGTCCCGCGCCATGGTCCCCGCGATGGAGGAAGAAGGCTACAGCAAGGGCTTCGCCGCTGCCACCACAGCCGCCGGGGGCCTGTTGGCGCCGGTCATCCCGCCGTCGATGATGTTTGTTATCTTCGGTGTTCTGGCGCAGATTCCCATCGGCGACATGTTCATCGCCGGGATCATACCCGGCCTGCTGCTGGCAGGGGCCTTTGCTTTGGTGATCACGCTTGTCGGTTGGTTTCAGCAATTCCCGAAGGGCGTCTGGATGTCCCGCCGCGATGCTCTGCAGGCCCTGATCGCCGCCCTGCCCGCGATGCTCATCCCGGTGTCAATAATCGGTGGCATTCTGTTTGGCATCGCTACGCCGACAGAATCCGCAGCCATTGCTTCGCTGATCGCATTTCTGGTCGGGTGGCTCATTTACGGAGAGCTAAAGCCGCAACATCTGGGCGAGATGTTCAAGCGAACAGCCGCAAACGCATCGATGATCCTGTTTATGATTGCGGCGGCCAGCGTTTTTGGGTGGGTCATCATTTACGAAGAAATACCACAGCAGCTGGCGGGGCTGATCACGTCGATCACATCTAATCCGTTCATGTTTTTACTGATCATAAATGCTGCACTGCTTTTGGTGGGGATGGTGATCGACGGGATCGCCGCCATCATCCTGATCACGCCCATTCTGTTGCCGATTGCCACTGGGTCCTACGATATCAGCCCCTATCAGTTCGGCGTTGTCGTGTGCCTAAACCTGGTTCTTGGCCTGCTTACGCCACCCGTCGGAATTGGCCTTTATATCGCCTCATCCATGAGCGGCACGACCCCCGGAGCAATTCTGAAATCACTTTGGCCATTCCTGATTGCGGTGGCCGCCGTCTTGATCCTGCTAAGCTATGTCCCAAGCCTGTCGACCTACTTGATCTAGCAGAACGTGATGTCGCCACGCGACTTTGAACGCCCGTATGGGGGCAGCATCTGGTAAGAGGCCCGCGCTTTCGGGCCCCTTCATGTTTTCAGTACCCGAGTTACTCGGCAGCTTTGGCCATCGGGTTATTGGGATGGGTCGTCCAATTGGCATAATCGCGCTGAACTTCCAGACCGGTCCGCGGATCGACCTCTCCGGCCGTTATAGGCACCATTGAGATGCAGCCGTCGACCGGGCAAACATCCACGCACAGATTACAGGCGACGCATTCGTCATCCATGACCTCGAACACCCGGTCATCAGACATGGAAATCGCCTGGTGGCTGGTGTCTTCGCACGCGGCATAGCAGCGACCGCATTTGATGCACTCGTCCTGATCGATCTTGGCCTTGGCCACGTAGTTCAGGTTCAGGTATTGCCAATCGGTCACGTTTGGAACCGCACGACCGACAACCTCGGACACGTTTGTGTACCCTTTTTCGTCCATCCACTTGGACAGGCCTGCGGTCAGTTCGTCGATGATCTTAAAGCCGTAGGTCATAGCAGCCGTGCACACCTGAACGTTACCACAGCCCAGCGAAATGAACTCTGCCGCATCGCGCCAAGTGGTCACGCCCCCAATGCCGGAAATCGGCAGGCCATGGGTGGCTTCGGCGCGCGCGATCTCTGATACCATCGACAGGGCAATTGGCTTCACTGCCGGGCCACAGTACCCACCGTGGCTGCCTTTGCCATCAATCGACGGTTCCGGGCTGAACGTGTCCAAATCGACGCTGGTGATCGAATTGATCGTGTTGATCAGTGACACTGCATCAGCACCACCGTTTTTTGCTGCCTCAGCAGGCTTGCGAACATCAGTGATGTTTGGCGTCAGCTTCACGATCACGGGCCGGTCATAGTATTTCTTGCACCAGCGGGTGACCATCTCGATATATTCCGGCACCTGTCCTACGGCTGCGCCCATTCCGCGTTCGCTCATCCCGTGCGGGCAGCCAAAGTTCAGTTCGATCCCGTCTGCACCGGTCTCTTCGACTCGCGGCAGGATGGCCTTCCAGGCTTCTTCTTCACAAGGCACCATGATCGAGGCGATCAACGCGCGGTCCGGATAGTCGGCCTTGACCCGCGCCATTTCTTCAAGGTTCACCTCAAGCGGGCGGTCGGTGATGAGTTCGATGTTGTTAAGACCCAACAGGCGGCGATCCGCGCCATAGATCGCGCCGTAGCGCGGCCCGTTCACGTTTACGACCGGTGGCCCCTCGGAGCCCAGCGTTTTCCAGACGACACCGCCCCACCCGGCCTCGAAAGCGCGGCGCACGTTGTATTCCTTATCTGTCGGCGGTGCTGAGGCCAGCCAGTAAGGATTGGGGCTGGAAATGCCCAGAAAGTTTGTTGTTAGATCGGCCATGGCTTCTCCCTTCCCGGCTCAGCCGGTTTTCTTGAATATCATTTCGGTCGGACGAATGCGCCCGGCCTTGAGGTTCGTGACGTAGTTTTGAAACTTTTCGGGCGCCGTCTCGCCCATCATCAGGTGGATGCCCAAGGGCGGCGGGCCGCTTTCGGCGATGCGCGCGAACACCTCTTCGAAAAATGTAAGCGCGAACTCGGTCCGGTCTGCTTCGGCTACCAGTTCAAGGCCTGCGGCGGCTGCGGCATTCTTGTAAACATCCGGCGCATCAACAAAGGATGTCCCGGCAACGGTTGACCACGGCAGAGGAAAGGCCAGCGATTCCTCCACGTCCCCTCCCATCACGTCAAACAGGGCAAAGATTCCATCTCTGCCCAGTGCTCGCGAGACTTCCGCGAACAGACCTGCTTTGTCTTCGATGTTCATCCCGACATGCATCATGACGGCAAGATCGAAGCCCGCATCCGGTACGGGCATCTCCAGTGCACTACCCACCAGAAAACTGGTCTTTTCGGAATGACCGACAATCTGGCTCAAAGCAGTGGCCGTTTCGACAAACTCCGGCGTCAGGTCAACCCCGGTCACTGTCGAGTCATAACGATCCACGATGTACCGCGACGTCCCACCGATGCCGCAGCCGACATCCAGCACACGGGTCGCGTGGGTCGGCGAAAGCTGGGCAAACAGGTTGTCGGTCGCAAGTACACCGCCCGTATGGAACTCATCACCTGCCTTTAGGTCGGCAACCGTGGCCGCATTTGGATCAATGCCACTGGCTTTGAGCGCCTCACGCATGCGTTCCGTAAGAGCACCAGTTGTATAGTTATGCGCAACGGCTTGTTCGATCTGGGACATGAGGATACCTCAGCAGCGAATGGGATGGGGTGAATGCCCCATCCTATCACGAAACGAGCGTTGCGTGGATGTCCATCGCCGCATCCCGGCCTTCGGCGACGGCGGTCACGGTCAGGTCTTCGCCACCCGCCGCGCAATCGCCCCCGGCCCAGACACCACCCATCGAGGTGCGCCCCGCGCCAGACACAGCGATCTTGTTGCCATCCAGATTCAGCCCTTCTGGCGCGCCATCTAGGTTTTGACCGATCGCTTTGAGGACCTGATCAGCGGGTATGCGGATCATCTCTCCGGTGCCAGAAAGCTGACCGTCGTGACTGGACGTATACTCTAATTCGACCTCGGCCGCTGCCCCGTTTCCGTGTACGGCCACGGGCTGCACGTTGGTCATGATCTTGACGCCGTGCGAGGACGCGAGGTCCTGCTCATACCGGCTGGCACCCATCGCATCACGACCACGGCGGTATGCGATGGTGACATGTTCGGCACCCAACAGTTTCGATTTCACCGCTGCGTCCACAGCGGTCATGCCACCACCGATTACCACGACATTGCGACCCACCGGCAGATGCGACAGGTCCGAGGCCTGACGTACGTCGGAGATGAAATCGACCGCGTGACGTACACCGTCCAGATCAGCACCCTGCGCACGCAGCGCGTTCACCCCGGCAAGGCCGATAGACAGGAAAACTGCATCGTAATTCTCAACCAGACCGTCCAGCGAGACGCCCTCGCCCAATACGGACCCGGTCTCGATAGAAATACCGCCGATCTTCATCAGCCAGGCGACTTCGGCCTGAGCAAAATCGTTTGTCGATTTGTACGCGGCGATCCCGTATTCGTTAAGCCCACCCGGTTTGGGGCGGCTTTCGTGGATCACCACGTCATGCCCAAACATCGCCAGCCGGTGCGCACAGGCCAGACCCGCAGGTCCTGCCCCGATTACGGCAACTGTTTTGCCGGTGGGTGCGGCCCGTTGGAACGGATGACTTCCGCCAACCATCACGCTGTCTGTTGCGTAGCGCTGAAGACGACCGATTTCGACCGGTGAACCTTCGGCGGTTTCGCGCACGCAGACTTCTTCGCACAGCGTTTCAGTCGGGCAAACGCGGGCGCACATGCCGCCCAGAATGTTCTGAGCCAAAATGGTCTCACCCGCCGCTTCGGGCTGACCAGCCTGAATCTGGCGCATGAACAGCGGAATGTCGATGTCTGTCGGACAGGCTGTGACGCATGGCGCGTCGTAACAAAAATAGCACCGATCCGCTGCCACGGCGGCCTCATGGGGGGCCAGTGGCGGATGCAAATCCGTGAAATTCGAGGTCAGCTCATCGCTGGACAGCCGCCCGGAGACAATGCCGGGGGCAATCTGGCCCTGTGCCATCACTCTACTCCCTGTAGATATGTTCGTTGTGACCTCAGCTTGCCACAAAGTATTTTTTTATCAAATGGTAAAATTTGCCAAATGGTCAAAAAATGAATAAACCGGGCCAATCGACCCGGTTTTCCTTTGTTTCTGCCTGTTTTTCTTGCAGCGAACATATCAGACCATCTGGGCCAAATGCCCTGTTTTGGTCCAAACGCGCGCCCCAGAAGGCCCAGCCACGGCGGTTGATCGCGCGCCCGGCGGCAATCTCAGCCAGTCCCAGGTCGTGAAATCCTCGTCAGATTCCCTCAGCGAACCTTCGATCACAAACAGCTCCATTCCGTGCGACACGTCCAGATCCAACGCCTCGCTCGCCGCAAGATTGAACACGCGGACATCTTCATTCGCATCTTTGAACAGTTGAGTGTTCCCCAGACCATTGATCGAACGGCGTACCTCTGTCCGATCATCCGGGTCAAACTGATGCAACTTCACCAGGATTGTCGCCCCCTCTTTAGCCGAAGGTGTGTGCGACGAGGTTGGAGGGTTTCTCACATAGCTGCCGACCGGGAAATCACCGGTTTCGTCCTGAAAAACGCCGTCTAGAACCAGATATTCTTCGCCCCCGTCATGTGTGTGGGCCGAAAACGCGCTGCCCGGAGCAAAACGGACGATTGTCGTTGCGCGGGCAACCTCCTCGCCGATGCGATCCAGCATCTTGCGTTCCACACCGGCAGCTGGCGACGCGATCCATTCATTCTGGTCGAAATGAACTGCAACACGTTTGGTGAAATCTGCGTTGATCCTCATGGGGGCACTCCTGAACGGGGACGTGTCCCTAACATGGGATTGCGCCGACATTTTTCAAATTGCACGCATCGCATCTGGTTTTGACGGGCGCGCCTGCATACTGTACGTCCGACAAGAAACCCGAGCAGCGCCGGACCACGGCACCCACAAGTACTGAAAGTCACCGATGCAGGCCAGCGCCCCGAAATTCAACATCGTTATCATCGGGCAAAACAACCGTCTGCAATACGAAGCCCTTTTGTTTGCCGCCTCGCTACGCCACAGCAGCCCTGATTTTTCCGGTCGACTGTTCGTGGCTGTTCCACAACCCGGTCCACGCTGGCCGCAGGACCCTACCATCCAGGACGAGGATCTGCTGAAAGCACTCCGTCAGTTGGATGCCGAGATCCTGCCGTTCGA
The DNA here is from genome assembly GCF_900143525.1 of Ruegeria sp. Alg231-54. Lineage (GTDB taxonomy): Bacteria > Pseudomonadota > Alphaproteobacteria > Rhodobacterales > Rhodobacteraceae > Ruegeria. The sequence continues at coordinate 687,460 of NZ_FREZ01000001.1, forward strand.
AAACAGTGTATTTGGCGCCAGCTACCCTTATGGCAACAAGATCGAAGCTTTGCCGGCCATGCCCGAGGGTGAGCCCTTTGTGTTTTTCGACAGTGACACACTGATCACCGGCGATCTGACCAGCATCCCCTTCGACTTTGACCGCCCCGGCGCATCACTAAGGGTCGAAGGAACCTGGCCCAAACCAACCTTGTATGGTCCTGGACTGGATGGGATCTGGAAGGCGCTTTATCAAAGGTTCGGACTGGATTTCGACAGTTCACTGGATACCAGCCAACCTGTGGATTACTGGCGGCGCTATCTGTACTTCAATGCCGGGTATTTCTTTCATTCCTGCCCTCACACCTTCGGAAAGCGCTTTCTGGACTATGCCCGCACGATCCGCGACGGCGAGATCCCCGAGATGGCTGGACAGAATTTTGACCCCTGGCTGGATCAGGCTGCACTGCCGCTGGTTATCCATTCGTTCGGCGGCGGTCGCGATGCCCTGCCCGCAGGTCTTCTGGACGGATCGGTCAGCTGTCATTACCGCCTGTTTCCCTTGCTCTACGCTCGTGAAAGCGATCACGCTGTCGAGGTGCTGGAAACCGTGGTTGCGCCAAACCAGGTCAAGAAGGTCCTCAAGGGGTACGACCCGATCAAGAAGCTGGTGCTGCAGCGCAAGGGTCACAAAATCAGGGACATGTTTGACCGCGAGAACCTTCCCAAACGCGAGCAGGTTATTCGCAACATGATACGCAAGAATGGTCTTTGGATGCGCTGACAGGAATGTTGTCTGCGCGCGCCCAATCGCCTAGAGATTCAGCAACGCACTTTCCAACAGGAGATTTCCAAGATGTCTGACGGCCCCACCTACGGTTTTGATACGCTTCAAATTCACGCGGGCGCCCGGCCCGATCCCGCAACTGGCGCGCGTCAGACACCGATCTATCAGACGACAGCCTATGTGTTCCGCGACGCGGATCACGCGGCCGCCTTGTTCAATCTTCAAGAGGTTGGCTTCATCTATTCCCGCCTGACCAACCCAACCGTGGCCGTTCTGCAGGAACGCATTGCCACGCTGGAAGGCAGTGTCGGTGCGGTTTGCTGCTCGTCAGGTCACGCGGCGCAGATCATGGCGCTGTTCCCACTGATGGGACCGGGCTGTAACGTGGTGGCCTCGACCCGACTGTATGGCGGTACGGTTACGCAGTTCAGCCAGACCATTAAACGCTTTGGCTGGTCGGCCAAGTTCGTCGATACCGATGATCTGGACGCCGTGAAAGACGCAATCGACGAAAACACCCGGGCGGTGTTCTGCGAATCCATTGCCAACCCCGGCGGCTATGTCACCGACATCCGCGCTCTGGCGGATGTGTCTGACGCTGCGGGTATTCCGCTGATCGTCGACAACACCTCGGCCACGCCATACCTGTGCCGCCCGATCGAACACGGCGCGACGCTGGTTGTGCATTCGACCACTAAGTATCTGACCGGCAACGGCACCGTCACTGGCGGGTGCATCGTTGATTCGGGTAAGTTCGATTGGTCGGCGAATGACAAGTTCCCCTCGCTCAGCGAACCGGAGCAGGCGTATCACGGGCTTAAATTCCATGAGACCTTCGGCCCGCTGGCCTTCACTTTCCACGGGATTGCCATTGGCCTGCGCGATCTGGGCATGACCATGAACCCGCAGGCGGCACACTATACGCTGATGGGGATCGAGACCCTGTCCCTGCGGATGGAGCGTCACGTCGAAAACGCACAAAAGATCGCCGCATGGCTCGAGGCAGATGACCGCGTGGAATACGTCACTTATGCCGGGCTGCCGTCTTCGCCCTACAGTGACAGGGTCAAAGCGCACTACAAGAAGGGCGCAGGCGCGCTGTTCACCTTCGCGGTCAAGGGCGGCTATGACGCCTGTATCAAACTAGTCAACGCGCTTGAGATATTCAGCCACGTGGCCAACCTGGGCGATGCACGGTCGCTGATCATTCACTCGGCTTCGACCACGCACCGGCAGCTGACCCCAGAACAGCAAGAGGCCGCGGGCGCAGGTCCGGGTGTGGTACGCGTGTCCATTGGTATCGAAGACGCCGATGACCTGATCGCCGATCTTGATCAGGCGCTGGCCAAAGCGTCGGCCTGATCCATGAGCGGGCACAACACCAATGATCTGGGCCAACCCATCGGATTGCCGGTAACGGGCGATTTCCCTCGCCCGACACCACCCTACACGCCGATGGAGGGCCGATATTGTTCCGTTGTCCCGCTTGATGTGAATAGGCATGCGCCCAGGTTATTCCGGGCGTTTGCCAACGACACGGATGGCAACAACTGGACCTATCTTCCCTACGGGCCGTTCGACGGCGAGCGTGAGTTTGAGGATTGGACCCGTGAGACCTGCATGGATTCCGATCCGATGTTCCACACGGTACTGGACAGCAACGAGACGCCGGTGGGTATGGCTTCATTTCTACGGATTGACCCGGCGGCGGGTGCGATCGAGGTGGGACACATCCACTTCTCACCCTTGTTGCAGCGTAGCCCGCAATCGACCGAGACTATGTTCTTGATGATGCGGCGCGTGTTCGATGAGTTGGGCTATCGCCGTTACGAATGGAAGTGCGACGCGCTGAACGCGCCGTCCTGTCGCGCGGCCGAGCGTTTGGGCTTTACCTTTGAAGGTATTTTCCGACAGGCCACCCATTACAAAGGTCGCAACCGGGATACGGCGTGGTATTCCATCCTCGACAGCGAATGGCCCCGCATTCGCAGCGCCTTTGAGGATTGGCTATCGCCGGACAACTTTGACCAGACGGGCCAACAAAGGCAACCTTTGAAGGCCCGCGCAAGCGTCTGAGGTTACTCAGAGATCTCGAATTCCATGGTGACGGTGACCGAAACGGACACCTCGCCACCTGCGACCGGTACACCACCTGCATCCGCAGCGCTGAATTCCCGCATCATGGCCACGGGGCGCGCGCCACCGACCTGTTCGCTGATCTCTTGAACTGGTCCGAGTGTCACGTTAGCCGCCTGTGCCAACTGCTCGGCCTTGGCGGTCGCTTCGGCCACAGCGTTGGCCCGCGCCTGCGCTTGCAGCGGTTTTGGATCCTGCACGCCAAAGCTCAACCCACCAAAATCATTGGCTCCGTCCTGGATGACTGCGTCCATGATCGTGCCAAGCTGCGACAGGTCACGCACACGAACAACGACTCGGTTCGAGGCGACAAAACCGGAAATCTCGGGTCGATCTCCGCTGGCGCTGTTCCGGTTGTTCCAAACCGGCGACAAAGACACATCGCGGGTCTGCACATCACGCGTTTCGATCCCAAGTTCCTGCAACCGACTCAGGACCTGAGATACCGATTCCGAAGTGGCCTTCATCGCGTTCGAGGCCTGCGCGTCCTCGTTAGTTACGCCCAGAGTTATGGTCGCCATATCAGGCGCGGCCTGCACAGTTCCCGCCGCGTCAACGGAGATGCGACGTTCTTCCGCATGGGTCATGCCAGCAACTGATATCGTCAGAATTGCGGCTAGAAAAGCGATTTTATTCAAGGTCTTCCCTCCAATTTTCTTTCCCCCAACATGGGGTGGCGAGGGTCTGCCGAACAAGGGGAAAGACCGGCTTTTTCTTTCCCTCGGCGGGATCCTGCTTTAATGTCACTCTGCGGACGAATGATCGTTTGCACAGATGCTGACAACTATGGTTTTTCCGGATTATGAAACCCGCCTTTGCGCTGTCTTTTTCTTCGACCGGAATATCCTTGCACCACCATTCGGATGGTGACTGGTTCTGCATTGGCGAGGTTGCTCTGGATGCGCCCGACCTGAATACGCAGATCATCGCATTGCGGGATCAGGGCTTTGCCCTTGAAAACGACCTGAACTGCAAGCTGGTGATACCAGCGGATCAGGTGCGGTTTTTGTCTGTATCAACAGAGGGCCTAAGCCCCAAGGAAAGCGCCGAAAAAGTGCGGGCGGAACTGACCGAGGCAACTCCCTATCCGCTGGAGGAGCTCGCCTTTGACACCGCAACCGTCGGTCCGACAACCCATATTGCTGCTATCGCCAGACAAACCCTGGATGAGGCCCGGACATTTGCCGCCGAGCACGGGTTTGTTCCGGTGCAGTATTCAACCCCGATCGAGGGTCAGGAATACCCGTCTGAACCTCGGTTCGAGATCGATACCCCAGACACGGTCATTGCTGCGGAACCGTTCGAGGTTGAGGATACTGTCAAAACTGATGATGGACCTATCGCAGACACGATTGCAGATTCCGTGACCCCGACAGAGTTTCCTTCAGCCCCCGACACGACCGGCACAGTGGACACGGTAGAGGTAGAAGAATCTGCAAAAGAAAATGAAGCTGCTGCCGATCGGGCGATCGCTGAAACCCAAGACCAAACGGAGGTTCCTTCCGCGCCCGATGCGACTGCAGCAGTGGAACCCGCTGAGGGTGAAGAACCTGCCCAAGAAGATGATGGCCCTACCATTCACGCGATCGCTGATACTGAGACCCCGACGGAGTTTCGTTCAGCGCCCCACGCGAATATTGCTGGCAAAACGAAAGCCACACCCCCAATCAACCGCTACGCCGTTCCAGCCGCGGCGGCGGCTCTTGTTGCTGGTATTGCCCTAACCGTGTGGTCGTTGACTGGATCTGACGACGCCGAATCCTCAGTAGCCGAGGCGGTTTCGATTGAAGAAACTGTGCCAAACCTCGCATCTGACGAGCAGATCGCCGAGACACAAGAGGTTGACGGCGATCCGGAGCTTGAATTCGAACCCGAGGCGGTCGCAACCGCGCCAGAGGAAGAGCCGCAAACCGAACCTGTCGAAGAAACCGCCGCTGATCTCAGCGCGACCGATGCTGCAATCCTCGAAGCGCTGAACGTGGCACCGACCCAGGTCGAACCGGTGGGACAAGAGCCTGCACCAGCGGAAATCTCGTCACAAGCAGGCATCGAGATCTTCGCCCCCGAACCTTTGCCCGATCCGGTCCTGGAGTCGCCAGAGGACCTGTATCTGGCATCCCTGGACAGCACTGATTTGTCGCAGGACGCGGTGGCACTTCCGCCCGTCGGCAGCTTTGAAACTGACCTGCCGTTTGAACAAAACGCCCTGCCCGCTCAGGCCGGAGTCCAGTTTGATCTGGACGAACGCGGCCTCGTCACGCCTTCAGCCGAAGGGACCCTGAACCCCGACGGAGTAGTCGTTTACCTTGGCCGACCCGCCAAGGTTCCCCCGGCAGTTCCGGTTCGATTCGAGCAAGAGCCGATAGAGGAAGATCCTACAGCCCGCTTAGCGCAGAAACGACCAAATCCACGTCCCGCCAACTTGCTGGAAAGCTTCGAGCGCCAACAACTTGGCGGACGCACACGCGAAGAACTGGCGGTTCTGCGTCCGAAACTGCGCCCCGAGTCCCTGCAAAGTAGCCCTCAAATCGACGAAACGCCGACGGCTTTGGCAGTCGTTCGCGTTCCGCGCCCCAAAACACGACCAGCCGGACTTGCCCGACCGGCCAGTACAAACACAAGCACCGCCAATCTTGGATCGACTGCAGCGGTCGATCAAAGCTCGGACGAAGCTGGTTCTTTCCAACCAAAGGCCGTGGCACCGAAAGTCCCGTCGACCGCCTCGGTGGCGCGGCAGGCGACCATCGACAATGCGCTCAACTTGCGCAAGCTGAACCTGATTGGGGTTTACGGGACCCCGGCCAATCGGCGCGCGCTCGTCCGGTTGCCCAGTGGTCGGTACAAAAAACTGAAAGTCGGAGACAGGCTGGACGGCGGCAATGTTATCGCCATTGGCGACAGCGAATTGCGCTACCAAAAGCGCGGAAGAAACCTGACGCTGAAAATGCCGCGGAGCTGACGGTTCAAAAGACAAAGGCGGTCGAGGGATATCCCCGACCGCCCTTTGGTAAATTACTTTATGCCGTTAAGCAGCTGAAATTTCACCGCTTTCGATCTGTTCGCGTTCGATGGATTCGAACAGAGCCTTAAAGTTCCCTTCACCAAACCCATCGTCGCCTTTGCGTTGAATGAACTCGAAAAAGATCGGGCCGATCACGGTTTTCGAGAAGATTTGCAGCAAGATCCGGGTCTCGCCACCGTCCAGCACACCCTCGCCGTCAATCAGGATGCCGTGCTTGATCATCCGGTCCAGAGGTTCATCATGATCCACAACACGTTCCTTGGACATGTCATAATAGGCCTGGTTGGGCCCTGGCATGAACTTCAGGCCCTTTTCCGCAATCGCATCGGTCGAGGCGTAAATATCTTCACTACCCACCGCGATATGCTGAATACCCTCACCTTTATACTTCTTGAGGTATGATACGATCTGCCCGGTTTCGCCCCGGTCTTCGTTGATCGGAATACGGATACGACCACAGGGCGATGTCAGCGCACGGCTAAACAGGCCAGTGAATTTGCCCTGAATGTCAAAAAAGCGGATTTCGCGGAAGTTAAACAGGCTCTCGTAGAATTTGAACCACTTGTCCATGTTGCCCTTGTAGACGTTGTGCGTCAGGTGATCGAGGTAATAGAACCCATCGCCGCGCGGTTTGGACTGTTTGTCCCAGGTGAATTCCTGATTGTAAGGCGATGTTTCATAATACTGATCGATGAAATAGATCAGCGAACCGCCAATACCCTTGATCGCTGGGGCATCCATGGTCTTGTCCGCCGCGTCATAGGGCTCGGCCCCTTTTGACACCGCGTGTTCATAGGCTTTCTGCGCGTCCACGACACGCCATCCCATGGCAGGGGCGCAGGGGCCGTGTTCGGCCACGAACTTAGCGGCAAAGCTCTCCGGGTCGGCATTCAGGATGTAGGTCACGTCCCCTTGCTGCCACAGCTCAACCAGGGGCTTGTCCGTGTGGTGTCCGACCAACTCGAACCCCATTTTGGCGAAAAGATCGCGCAGTTCCTGTGGCTCGGGGTGGGCGAATTCGACAAATTCAAACCCATCGGTTCCGGCTGGATTTTCAGGGCTGATGACAGATTTCGGGGCGTTGTGCGGGAAAGGACCCATGGCGCGTCTCCTAAAAAACAGGAATTTCTTTGCTGATTCCAAAATACGCCTTACCAAGCGCTGTTTCTGCGCATAGTTTTCGTGTAAACTATGAACATATGCGTAAATCACGCGTGAACACGGGTAAATTTGGAGAAACTCCGCATATGCTGGATTCCACCGATACGCGGCTGTTGTCTGCCCTGCAAAAGGACGCACATCTGACCGCGCATCAATTGGGTGAAATGCTGAACCTGTCACCAAGCCAGGCCGGGCGCCGCCGTCAGCGGCTTGAGGCCGAAGGCTATATCACCGGATATGCGGCACGGCTGGATCCCCTAAAACTTGGCCTGCAGGTCCAAGGGTTCATTCAGGTGCATTTGGGCACACATGGCCCGGAACAATCCGCGAGTTTTGCCCGCATGGTCGACACCCGCCCCGAAATCACCAGCGCCTGGACGATGACCGGAGAGGCAGATTACCTGCTGCACGTCTATTGCGACGATCTTTCCGCGCTCAACCGCTTGCTTCACCAGGTGATACTGCCGCATCCTGCAGTGGCACGGGTGCACAGCCAGATCGTGATGGACCAACTTAAACGCGACGCGCCATTGCCCACTTGACCGGACCGAGAGGACAAACATGGACGATTTCCTTTACCAGGCTTCAATCTATCTGGCTGCCGCCGTGATAGCAGTGCCCTTGTCGGCACGTCTGGGGTTGGGTTCAGTTCTGGGTTATCTGGCCGCTGGCATTGTCATTGGCCCTGTCTTCGGGCTTGTGGGGGCCGAGACCGAAAGCCTGCAGCACGTGGCCGAATTCGGTGTGGTCATGATGCTGTTTCTGATCGGGCTCGAGCTTGAGCCGCGCGCCTTGTGGGACATGCGCGACAGGCTTCTGGGACTAGGCGGTCTGCAGGTGTTGCTGTCCACCGCAGTCATCGCTGCAGTTGCCATATATGCAAATCACCCTTGGTCGGTCGCACTAGCCGTCGGATTAACCTTATCTCTGTCATCCACAGCGATTGTGCTGCAAACGTTGTCGGAAAAGGGGCTGATGCAGACAAATGGAGGTCGGGCGACGTTCTCAGTGCTGCTGACGCAGGACATCGCGGTCATTCCCATTTTGGCGATGCTGCCGCTTTTGGCGTTGCCTGCAATGCCTCATATCGAAAGCGACGGCTCAATCGACCGCGGCGCGGATGCGCTCCATGATGCCGGACATCATAGCTTGTCACTTGTCGAGGGCCTGCCCGGCTGGGCCGTTACGCTGGTCACCATCGGCGCAGTTGCCTTCGTCATTCTGGCTGGCATCTACCTGACGCGTCCACTGTTCAGGTTCATCCACGCCACTAGGCTGCGCGAAATGTATACGGCGCTGGCGCTGATGATCGTCGTGGGCATTTCCTTCCTGATGACACTAGTCGGACTCTCCCCTGCTCTGGGCGCGTTTCTGGCGGGTGTTGTTCTGGCAAGCTCAGAATTCCGCCACGAAATGGAAAGCGACCTAGAACCGTTCAAGGGACTTTTCCTGGGGCTGTTCTTTATCACTGTCGGCGCCGGGATTGACGTTGGCTATTTCTTCAACGACCCACTGGACTTGATCGGTCTGGCACTACTGGTGATACTGGCGAAGGGCATCATCCTGTATTTGGTCGGTCGCGCGTTCCGGTTGCGTGGTCGGGATCACTGGTTGTTCACATTGGGATTGGCGCAGGCAGGCGAATTCGGCTTTGTGCTGTTGGCCTTTTCAACGCAGCAAAACGTCATCCCACCGGATTTGTCGCAAAAACTGCTGATGATCATCGCCCTGACAATGCTGATCACCCCGCTGCTGTTCATCATCTTCGATCTGCTGTCGCGCCGTATGGGTGATGGCGTCCCCGAGGCCGAGCCCGATGAGATCGACGAAAAAGGCCCGGTCATTATCGCCGGCATTGGGCGCTTTGGTCAGATCGTGAACCGATTGGTCCAAGCCAGCGGGTTCAAGACGGTCGTGCTGGACCACGATATTGAGACAATCCAGTTGATGCGTCGTTTTGGTGTCAAAGGATTTCTGGGTGATCCCACGCGGCCAGAATTGCTGCGCGCCGCGGGGCTTGAAAAGGCAACCGTGCTGGTGGCTGCGATGGATGACCCGAAGCAAGTCACACGTTTGGTCGGCTTTGCCCGGCGTCAACGCCCGGATTTGCACATCGTGGCCCGTGCGCGTGATCGCACCCATGTCTACCAATTGTATCAGGCCGGAGCGAACGACATTGTCCGCGAGATGTTTGATGGATCACTACGGGCAGGTCGCTATGTCCTGGAAAACGTAGGTCTGAGCGAATACGAGGCGGCTCAGGCCGAGCAGACATTCTATCACCACGACCGCGCGTCTGTGCGTGATCTGGCAGAGCTGTGGATTCCCGGAATGCCAACCGCTGATAACAAAAAGTACATCGAGCGGGCGCGGCAGCTTGAAAAAGACCTGGAAACCGAGCTGCTGGAACTGGCCGAGAAACACGCAAAGAAATCAGCCTGACCCGGCCCTGCCGGATCAGGCGGTTTGATCAGCCGTCCGAAACACCCGCTTCGGCAAATGTCGCCATGTCGGAATGGCACGAGACCGCGCTTTTAAGTATGTTGATCGCCAGCGCCCCGCCCGAGCCTTCGCCCAAACGCAATCCAAGGCTCAACAATGGCTCTTTGCCCAGCTTGGCCAATACCGCTGCGTGCGCGCCTTCGGCACTTTGGTGGCCAGCAACCGTGTGATCCAATGCACCCTCGGACATGTTTGCCAGACAGGCCGCAGCCGCCGAGCAGATAAAGCCGTCAAGAATAACCGGGATACGCAAGGCACGCGCAGCGGCGATGGCCCCGGCCATGGCCGCGATTTCACGCCCGCCCAGACGGCGCAGGATTTCCAACCCGTCACCCGACCCGCCATGCAAGGCGATGCCTTCGGCCACGACGCGCGTTTTGTTGGCCAAACCGGTATCGTCTACCCCAGTGCCACGCCCAGTCCAGTCTGCGGCGTCGCCACCGAACAAAGCGCATGCGATGGCAGCCGCCGGGGTCGTGTTGCCGATGCCCATCTCGCCAACCACAAGCAAATCGGCATTGTGGTCCACGGCGGTCCAGCCCACGCGCAGGGCCTCAAGCAATTCTTCTTCGGACATCGCGGGACCTGAGGTGAAATCCGCGGTCGGTCGATCCAGATCCAGCGCGTGCACATTCATCGTCGCGCCCGCCGCCTTGGCCAACTGATTGATCGCCGCGCCGCCATGTTCAAAGTTCATGACCATCTGAACGGTCACTTCCGGCGGAAAGGCCGAGACGCCTTGTGCTGTGACGCCATGATTGCCCGCAAATACGATGACCTGAGGGGCAGAGATCTGCGGCTGGGCATCCCCACGCCAGCCCGCATACCAAATCGCCAAATCCTCAAGCCGGCCCAATGCGCCGGGGGGTTTGGTCAGTTGTCCGTTGCGTTCGGCAGCACCTTGCAGCGCATTGCCATCCGGTCCCGGAGCGTTACTCAGGACCTCGCGAAGGGTATTCAGGTCTTTTAATTCCGGCAGCATCCAAAGCCTCGTTGCATCAGAGTGGTCCTGTGTGTTTAACCGAAGCGTCCGATCCAACAAGACCCCGAAAGGCGCGGGAGTGAACAAAAACGACACCAAACTGTTTTCCGCGTGGGATTTTCCGCTGTCGCTGGTCCTATTGACGCGACTGCCGATGCCGCGCCTGCCGGAATATCTGTTTGCGCGGCAAGCCAATGCGGCCTGGGCCTTTCCTCTGGTGGGGCTGGTCGTCGGGGCGTTGGCCTGTGCCGTCGGTTGGACGGCAGGTGCATTCGGCCTGCCCGCATTCGCCAGCGCCGTTTTACTTGTGGCGGTACTGGTGATCGCCACAGGCGCGATGCACGAAGACGGGCTTGCGGACACAGTTGACGGGTTTTGGGGCGGGTTCACCACCGAACGCCGTCTGGAAATCATGAAGGACAGCCATGCCGGTGCTTACGGCGTTCTGACGCTGATCTTCACTCAATTACTGCGCGTCGCGCTGATCGCGACGCTTCTATCGGCCAACACATTTGCGGGTATTCTGGCGGCCTGCATCGTCTCACGCGCAGTCATGCCCATCCTCATGGCAGCTTTACCCAACGCCAGAAACAGCGGGTTGAGCCATTCCGTCGGCGGCCCAAAGGCCGAGACAGCGGCGACAGGCTTTGGCCTTGCGGTCGTCTTATCGCTGCTGCTGATTGGACCAAGCGCGCTGATGGCAACGGTATTTTCCGCGCTGAACGTTGGAATCTTGGCACTTGTCGCCAAGACCAAAATCAATGGACAAACGGGGGACGTCCTTGGTGCCTCGCAGCAACTGGCAGAGCTTGCGTTCCTTTTGGCATTGGTTGCAACGATCTAAGTCGTCCCGCCTGTTTCGATCCTCAGGGTTTCGCCGCAATGCTTGCAGTGAACCGCGTCAGGATCGTGACGGTACAGGCCACAGGTAGAGCATTTGTGGCGTACTTTCTGCGGCATGAAAATCGCCTGCGCCAACCGGACAAACAACGCCACCCCGACGATCATGATGAAGACCGAAAACAGTTTACCCCCCGGGGTCGCCAGCGTGATGTCTCCGAACCCGGTGGTCGTCAGGGTTGCCATGGTGAAGTAAAGCGCATCGATATAGGCGTGCGGGCTGTTTTCCGGGATGAAGAACACCAGAACAGCGGTGGACGTGGCGAACACGAACACCAACAGGTTGATCGCCGCGATCACTGCGTCCTCATGCGTCCGGAAAAAATCGCTGTCCCGCCGCAGATCCCTTAGCAGGTGATAGGAATGGATCAGGCGTAGCGCTCGTAAGATACGCAGGAACGCCAGATTCCAAGGTAGAAACAGATCAAGAAACAACGAGACGATCACAACAATGTCGGCCATCGTGTAGACTTGGCGCAACAGCTTCAAGCGATCCTTTGAAATCCACATCCGCGCCGAAAAATCCAGCACGATGAAGAACCCGATGATCAGGCTGGCAACGGTGAATCCCGTGCCGTGTTCGCCATTTGCCGTGGCGACAAAGAAAACGATGGTGATCGCGTCAAACAGGATCAAGCCATAGCGAAACCAGACGGAAATGGGGTCGTGGCCGATATATAGATATTTAACTGTCTGTTTTAGGTTCACTGTCTACGCGCCTCTTCTAGCTGGAAAATTAGCCGTAAACTGAGCTTTCACCAAGCCATCAACGCGAAAAAGCCGCCCCCTTTCGGGAGCGGCCAGAAAATTGACTGGAGAAGCGATCAGGCAGCCGCGGCCGCGCGCGAGGTCAGAACCTCATCAATCTGCTTGGCCGCCGACACTTCACCTGCGCCGGACACAGCCGCGACTTCTCGGGTCAGGCGTTCCAGCGCGGCTTCGTATAGCTGACGTTCAGAATAGCTCTGTTCGCGCTGGTCGTCAGTGCGGTGCAGATCGCGCACAACCTCGGCGATCGAGATCAGATCACCGGAATTGATCTTTTGTTCATATTCCTGCGCCCGGCGTGACCACATCGCACGTTTAACCTTGGCCTTACCCTTCAGCGTTCTCATCGCCTGGCTGATAACGTCAGGCGAGCTGAGGGACCGCAGGCCGGATTCGGTAACCTTGTTGGTCGGCACCCGCAGGGTCATCTTGTCTTTTTCAAAAGAAATGACGAACAGCTCGAGCGAGTATCCCGCGACTTCCTGCTCTTCGATCGAAATGATCTGGCCCACACCATGGGCGGGGTAGACAACATAATCGTTCGGGCGGAACTCAAGCTTTTTCGACTTAGACATACAGGTTCATCCTTGGTTACGAGAGAAAGGCAGAGACAACAAAAGACCCCAAACCGTGCCAATATCAGGCCCGGTCAGGCGGTAAGTTTGTCAAAAAATCAGAACTCCAAAGCGTACATACTTACGGAGTCATCCCCATCTCATTCATCATTCAGTTTCTGAGTATATCACAAAATTGCGACGCCCGAAAGTCCGGTCCCCACAATGGTGAAGAAACCCCAGATTTTTCAGAGCGATACAGCAGTAGACCGTTATTCAAACTACCCGGTTCAGTTACCGAATCGCTTAGCCGCCTTCGCCGGGCGCTTCAGAGAAATACTTCTCCATCTTGCCCTCTTCGCCGTCACGCTCTTCCGCTTCGGGCAAGGGGTCTTTCTTGGTCACGATAACCGGCCACTGCTCCGAGAACTTCCGGTTGAACTCGACCCACTGTTCCATTCCAGGCTCAGTGTCGGGACGAATGGCGTCCGCAGGGCATTCGGGTTCGCACACACCACAATCGATGCATTCGTCGGGGTGAATGACCAATGTGTTCTCACCTTCGTAAAAACAGTCCACCGGACACACTTCGACGCAGTCGGTGTATTTGCAGCCAATGCAGTTTTCGGTGACGACATAGGTCATTGTGGGATTCCCATTCTCGGTTTGGGCGTCTAGCTAATTCAGTCTGGCCTTCTCTTCAAGGTAGGATCAACCATCCCGGGGGCGAGAAAGATCAAGCGCGCGCCTATCTTTCTTTGTTGGACGACCCCTTCCCTCAAATCCCGGATTCTTAGGAGGCACGTCCTTCTTTTCCGTCATATCGAAGTATAACGTTTGTGCCTCGGTCGCCGGGCCACGCCGTTCCCCCACTGCTTCGACGCGTACTACGCGCACGATACGGCCTTGGGGGAAGGTCAGAACGTCACCGGGCCCGACGGCCTGTGCCGGTTTCAGAACCCGGTTTCCGTTCAATCGGACATGGCCGCCGCTGACCTGTTTGGCGGCCAGGCTGCGGGTCTTGAAGAACCGCGCCTGCCACAACCACTTGTCGATCCGCAGTTTGGCCTCGGCCATCGCAGATCAGTTGCCGTCCTTCAAACCCATAAGCGCTGCTGCAAACGGGTTATCGGGATCGATCGCCTTTTCTTTCCGGGGCGGACGAGATGAGAACGTCTTGCCACCTTGCGGTTTGCCACCCTTCTTGCCCTGAGGCTTGCCGCGACCATCCTGCGGTTTGCCGCGCGGCTTGCCTTTGCCCGGCCCCTGTCCTTGCCGCTGTTCGCGGCGCGGAGCACGGTTCGCCGGGCGCTGACGACCCCAGGTGAAAGTGTAAAACACTTCAACTTCGGTCTCATCTGAGGCGAGTTCGGTTGCCGGAGCCTCGGCTACCGCCTCGGTGCTTTCGGTGACCTCGGCTGGCGCCTCGGCGGTCGCGACGACCTCTTCGACTTCTGCGTCGGGTGCCGGGGTTTCTTCGGCGGCGGGTTGTTCCATCACATCGGTCGCAGGCTTTTCGGCCTCGACCGGTGCAGCTTTCACCTTTTCACGCTCACCGCGCTCGGCCTTATAGCCCAGCCCTTGCATCAGATCCGCGAACTGCTCAAGCGTCATGCCGGTGATCGACAGCATATCGGGCTTGGCCTCGAAACCACCCCGGCTGTCTTCGGCACGCAGCATGTCTGCCAGACGTTCCAGCATGTCGATACGGATCGAACGCTCGCCGGCATCGCGGTAACCGCACATGGTATCGTAGCCCTCGGGCGCGCCTTTAGCGACCGGAACAGTGACCAGACCCGGAGGCGGCGCGTCAGGGAATTCCTGCAATCCACCGGCCAGCGCCCACAGCACCAAACGCAAGCGCGTCGGCGCAGGTTTCAGTAGCAGCGGCATGAAGATGGTGAACTGACCAAACCGGATGCCGTGCTTACGCAGCGCACCACGTGCGTCCTGATCCAGATCTTTGACCTCTTGCGCAACACCGGCGCGCGGCAGAACGCCTAGCCCTTCAACCATGCGGAAGGCGAACCCTTTGGCCAGACCTGACAGCTCTTCGTCGCGCGACAGGTTCAGCAGCGGCTCGAACAGGGCGGCCACCTTACGGTCGATGAAATGCTGCAGACGACGCTGCACTTTCTGTTCGACTTCAGGGCCTGCAGCCTCATCCACAAAAACCTCGACCATCGGCCTGAGGGGTTCTGCCCCGGCAACCAGCTTGCCAACAGCATACTCACCCCACATCAGGCCACCCTGATCGGTAAAATCAATTTCGGTATCGGGCGCGTTGTAGAAGCGGTCTGCACGCAGATGGAATTGCGGTGCGAGAGCTTGCAGAGAGGCCGATTTGAGAGCTTTCGCCTCGGTTCCCTGTGCGCTTTTGTCCGGGGTAAACCGGAACCCTTCCAGACGACCGACGAATTCTCCTTCGACGGTCACTTCACCCTTGTCATTTACTTCGGCCAAAAGGGCCTCCTTCTGTTTGAGCCGGCGCAACAACACTGACGTGCGCCGGTCCACAAATCTCTGAGTCAAACGATCATGCAGAGCGTCCGACAGCCTGTCTTCTACAATGCGCGTTTCCGCGCGCCAATGTGATTCGTCACGCACCCATCCGTTTCGTTGCGCAACATATGTCCAGGTGCGAATATATGCCAACCTTTTGGACAGTGCATCAATATCCCCATCTGTTTTGTCGATGCGGCGGATTTGCCGCGCCATGAACTCGTCAGGGATAGCGCCGCGTTCATGCAGATGACCATAGATCACCTCAAGCAGGCTGGCGTGTTCTGCGTGGCTGATACCGCGAAAATCGGGGATTCGACACACATCCCACAGCAATCGGACGGACGGCCCATCGCTGGCGCGGGCGATGACCTCGGCCTCCTGAGACAGCGATTTCAGAGCGTTCAGGTCGTCTGCGGGTCGGGCCTTGATCAGATGTTCGCTGTCTGGACTGACTTCCAACGAGTCGATGAGGGCCTCAACCGAGCCAAACCGCAAAGCGGCATTCCGCCAATTCAGCTTTTTCATCGGCGTGAACCGGCTGTCCATGATCGCCTGCGCGACCCCGTCGTCCAGCGGTGGAGCCTCACCCGTCACGCCAAACGTACCATCAGACATCCCGCGCCCTGCCCGACCTGCGATCTGCGCCAGTTCATTGGGGGCCAGGTGGCGCATCCTACGACCGTCGAATTTGGTCAGCGACGAAAACGCCACGTGGTTCACATCAAGATTCAAACCCATCCCAATGGCGTCAGTTGCAACGAGGTAGTCCACCTCACCGTTTTGATACAGCTCGACCTGCGCATTTCGGGTGCGCGGGCTAAGCGCGCCCATGACTACGGCGGCCCCACCCTTTTGGCGGCGCAGCAGCTCGGCAATGGCGTAGACGTTATCGACCGAAAACCCGACAATGGCGCTGCGTGCGGGCATGCGGCTGATCTTTTTCGAACCGGAATAAACTAGCTGAGACATTCGTTCACGGCGAATGAACTGCGCTTCGGGCACCAATGCTGCAATCGGTCCGCGCAAAGTGTCAGAGCCCAGAAACAGCGTCTCGTTAGTTCCGCGCGAACGCAGCAGACGGTCGGTGAAAACATGTCCACGCTCGGGATCTGCACACAGCTGGATTTCGTCGATGGCTACGAAATCTGCGCCCATACCTTCGGGCATCGCCTCAACAGTGCAGACCCAGTATTTAGCACGCGGCGGAACGATCCGCTCTTCACCCGTTACAAGGGCAACGACCGACGGTCCGCGGATCGCGACGATCTTGTCATAGACTTCGCGTGCCAGCAGACGCAGCGGCAGGCCGATCACACCTGTCCGGTGCCCCAGCATCCGCTCAATCGCGTAATGGGTTTTACCTGTGTTGGTCGGGCCCAGTACGGCCACGATTCGGGATGACCCGCTCACCTTTGCCCCCTGCCCCAGCTTGTTAGAGGGCCGAGCCCTCGACCCGGGGCTTCAGTCGATTCACGGCATTGGTTACTTCTTCGTGATGGGGATGTATAGCTAAAGCACGCTCATAAGCGTCCAGCGCTTTGTCGGGTCGATCGACGATCTCAAAAATCAGTCCCAATCCGTAGATAGCCTCGTAGTTGTTGGGGTTCAGCGTCAAGGCGTATTCCAGATCAGCCGCAGCCATACCGAAACGTTCGATCCCGAAAAAGGCCGAGGCCCGCACGTGCCAGGCTTCGGCGAATTGTGGCGCGTGATCAGTCAGCGCAGTCAGATGCTGGATCGCGGCCAGAGAGTCGCCATCTTCTAGCGCCTCGCGCCCGCGCTCAAGCAACAGATCCGCCGAAGCCGAGCCAGACTGCGCCCACAGCGCCTTGAGCTGACGATCTATGTTCATCGCCTGTTCGGGGGTCGCCTCCGACAGTTGCAGCAATAGTTGTTCCTCATCCTTGGAATCCGCCGTTTGGGCGAAAGAAGGAATGGAAAACGTGACTAGAAGCGCTGTTGCCGCGACGATACCTTTGAGATTGGTGCTTGCAATGCTCATAACAACGTTCAGTGTAGCGCTGCGCCCGCGGATGTCCATTCCCGGCGCACAAACATAGTGAGGAGAATCATGAGCGACACTCTGGAAAAAGCGGCAGCCGCGTTGAACGAAAAACTGTCGGGCGGCGATTTTACCGCGTCGGCAAAATTTGCCATCGCAGATCTGGGCTCAATCGTTCTGGACGCAAGCGGCGCGCGCGTCAGTGACGAAGAAACAGACGTCACCATGAACGCCGATGCGGACACGTTCGAACAAATACTCAGCGGTGAATTGAACCCTACCGGCGCGTTCATGTCAGGCAAGCTGACCGTGGACGGTGACATGGGCGTTGCCATGCAACTGGCATCGGCGCTAGCCTGATGGACCTGTCGCCGGCCCCTTTCTTTGCAGACATGGCCGGCGTCCCCGCCGGTGGTCAGGCTCATTGGCTGAACACAGCGGACAACACACGCATTCGGGTGGGCCACTGGCTGCCCGAAGGCGATACCTGCGGCACGGTAATGATGTTTCCCGGCCGCACCGAATATATCGAAAAGTACGGCAATTGCGCGGCTGAGTTTACGGATCGCGGCTTTGCCTTTCTGGCCGTCGACTGGCGCGGCCAGGGCCTGGCCGACCGGTTACTGGATGACCCGCGCGTCGGGCATGTCGAGCAGTTCACGGACTATCAACAAGACGTTCAGGCCACGCTGGACCTGGCAACCGAACTGAACCTGCCGAAGCCTTGGTTCGTGATCGGACATTCCATGGGCGGGGCAATCGGTATGCGCGCGGCTTTGGAAAAGAACTGCTTTGCCGCCTGTGCCTTTACCGGGCCGATGTGGGGCATTTTCTTTACCCCAATCATGAAACCGCTCAGCCGTCTGACAGCCTATTGGGGGCCTAGGATCGGGTTGGGGGAAAAAACACCACCGACCACATCCTTGGAAAGCTATGTGGCCTCCCAACCGTTCGAGGGTAATGTACTGACCCGCGATCCGGACATGTTCCAGATGATGAAAGATCAACTGGCTGCACAGCCCGAGCTGGCGCTTGGCGCGCCTTCGACAATCTGGCTGCGCGAAGCGTTGGATGAATGCGTCTGGTTGATGGACCAGACCGCACCGGATACGCCGTGTCTTACCTTTCTGGGCAGCCATGAACAGATTGTCGATCGCAAGGCTATCCGCGCCCGCATGGCGAACTGGCCCAGTGGCACTTTGGTCGAAATCCCGGATGGCGAGCACGAAGTTCTGATGGAAGCGCCCGACGTGCGCGGGCCGGTCTTTGACCAGTTGGCCGCTCATTTCAAAGCCGCGCAAACTGACGCGGTGCCGGAACCGGTTCTGTCTTCCGAAGTCTGATCACGCACCGCTTGTGATCCCCGTCTCGCGCGCCTAGATGTTGGCGAAAGCTATTATCGAGGTGATCCATGCGCGACCTTCCCTTTCCCGTCCGAGACGCAAATGCTGCCGGAGGTGCCGGCAATCTGGGCAACCTGCCGGAATGGGATCTGACCGATCTCTACACCTCAGAGGACGCGCCCGAACTGTCCCGCGATCTGGACTGGTTGGAAAAGGAATGCGCCTCGTTTGCCGAAGACTACGGGGGTAAGCTGGCTGATCTGGATGCTGCGGGTCTGCTGACCTGCGTCGAGCGCAATGAGAAGATCAATTCAATCGCCGGGCGCATCATGTCGTTTGCCGGCCTGCGCTACTATCAGCTGACCACAGATGCCGAGCGTGCCAAGTTCCTGTCCGACATGCAGGAAAAGATCACCATCTTCACCACCCCGCTGGTGTTCTTCACGCTTGAGATCAACCGCATCGACGATGATGTCCTGAAGGCGCATTTCGATGTGAATGCCGATCTGGCGCGGTACGAGCCGGTCTTCCGCCGAATCCGCGCGATGAAACCCTACCAACTATCTGACGAGCTTGAGAAATTCCTGCACGACCTCGGCGTTGTTGGCGACGCGTGGGAGCGTCTTTTTGACGAAACCATTGCCGGGCTGACTTTCACCGTAGACGGCGAAGAGCTAAACATTGAAGGCACCCTGAACTTTCTGACAGAGCAGGACCGCGCCAAACGCGAAGCAGCTGCGCGTGAGTTGGCCAGCGTGTTTCAGGACAACGTCAAAACCTTTGCCCGCGTCCACAACACACAGGCCAAGGAAAAGGAAATCGTCGACCGCTGGCGCAACATGCCGACCGCGCAAACCGGTCGCCACCTGTCCAATGACGTGGAACCCGAGGTCGTTGAGGCTCTGCGCGAGGCGGTTGTGGCCGCCTACCCCAAGCTCAGCCATCGCTACTACGAGCTGAAACGCAAATGGCTGGGCCTGGACAAAATGCAGGTTTGGGACCGCAACGCACCGCTTCCGATGGAAGACACGCGCATCGTTGATTGGGACGAAGCAGAGAAGACGGTCATGGACGCCTATACTGCCTTCGATCCCCGAATGGGTGAAATCGCGGCTCCGTTTTTCTCGAAGGGTTGGATCGACGCGGCCGTGAAGCCCGGTAAAGCTCCGGGCGCATTTGCGCACCCAACCGTCACCGAGCTTCACCCCTATGTGATGCTCAACTACCTCGGCAAACCGCGCGACGTGATGACACTGGCGCATGAGTTGGGGCACGGCGTCCATCAGGTACTGGCGGCCGATCAGGGCGAGATGCTGTCTTCTACCCCACTGACGTTGGCAGAAACGGCTTCGGTCTTTGGTGAAATGCTGACCTTCCGCAAGATGTTGGACAAGGCCGAAACTCCGGAACAGCGCAAGGTGCTGCTGGCCGGCAAGGTCGAGGATATGATTAACACGGTCGTACGTCAGATCGCCTTTTACGATTTTGAATGCAAACTGCACGCCGCCCGTCGCGAGGGCGAGCTGACCCCGGATGACATCAACGCTTTGTGGATGAGCGTTCAGGCCGAAAGCCTTGGGCCCGCATTTGAATTCATGGATGGGTACGAGACCTTCTGGGCTTATATCCCGCACTTCGTCCATTCACCGTTCTACGTCTACGCCTATGCGTTCGGTGACGGTTTGGTGAACGCGCTATACTCGGTCTACGAAAGCGGTGCGGACGGGTTCGAGGACAAGTATTTCGAAATGCTGCGTGCAGGCGGGTCCAAACACCACAAGGAACTGTTGGCCCCGTTCGGATTGGATGCAAGCGATCCCAAATTCTGGGACAAGGGTCTGTCGATGATTTCCGGCTTTATCGACGAGCTGGAAGCGATGGAAAACTAGTCACTTCTGGCTTTTGGTCGTCAGGAAAATGGCGACCACAATCAACACAGCCCCTAGGGCCGCGACCGGCGTGATTGCGGCCCCCAGAAACAGGGCTGAGTTGATGAACGTGAACACCACGGATGCGGCGAACATCAAGGTCGCGGTCAACGTCGAGACCCGCGCGGCGGCCTCGTACCACAGGTAGTAGGCCAAAGCGGTCGGCAGCACCCCCAACAAAATCAGGAACACGACATCGTTGGCTGCAGGTATCTGCAGTGAAAATGCCGCCAGCGGGACCAAAAGCACACCCGAGCACAAGAATATCCCAAATAGGAAGTTCAGACGTTCTCCGGTCGTTTCAGAATTTCGCATCGCCCGGCTGCTCGAGATTAGGAAAACCGCCCAGCTTAGCCCTGCGCCGATTTCAAGCAAGTCCCCGAACAGGGGCTCTCCACCGCCTTGGAAATCCTGATAAACCGTTAGGAAGACGCCGAAAATCGCCAACCCCGTAGCAAGTATGTCTGTGCGCGTAACGGGCGTGTCGGCAAAGAAATACAAGAAGATCAGCACAAAGAACGGCGCCGTGTTCTCAAGAACCATGGCATTGGCTGCACCGGTATGTTCAAGCCCGATGTGGAACAGGATGTAGTTGACCACAGTGGACAGAACGGCCAGCCGAAAGTTCCAGTCATTCAACCGGATTGAAACAGCGACCCGCATCACGCGCAGCATGCAATAGATGGCGATGGCTGCGATGAACAGGCGCGTTACCGCAATTTGCAGCCCTCCCAGATCGCTGGTCAGGTAGCGGACTATGACGCTGTGCGTGCCCCACAGGAAAGCCGCAAGAAACCCAAGAACCAGCCCGTTTTGCAAGAGTGGCTGCTTCTCTTTGGTGTCGGGCATCCTTGTGCCCCGCTTACTTCAACTGACTGTCTTTAGAACCGCGCCGATTGATGCCGGAACGGCCCTTGAAGGCCCCGTCCCGATCCTGCTGGCAATCCAGGCAGAGTTTAACACCGGGAATGGCAGCTCGCCGCTTTTCTGGAATCGGCTCTTCACATTCGGCGCAATGGGTCCGGCTTTCCCCGACAGGCCGCTTTTGCGCCTGCATCCGGGCCAGTTCGTCCGTAATGGACGCTTCAATCTGTTCGCTCACCGCGCCATCACGCGCCCAACCGCCTGCCATGGTCTCCCTCCTGATCAGGTGACAGCCAGATTAGTCCAGCCGAGCGCTGCGTGGCAAGTCAGAGGGCGACCGCGCCCTCAAACACCCTGTCAATCATTGCCTGCGTTCCGCGCGAGAATTCCAACGGGCATGGGTAATCAGACCCGTCGCGGACTGATTGGCAAAACGCCTCGACCTGAAGCTTGTAGTGATCGTCGCCCGGGAACCGCGTGACCTGAACCTCAAGACCCGGACGATGCAGTTCCACCCGTGCCTCACCAAAAACACGCGCATTGAAAGGCGCGGTCAGGCGGATCACGCCACCCTCGCCATGGAACACCATTTCCTGATGCGGGTGCATCCGGATCGAGACGTAGCTTGAATAGGTAAAATCGGGGAATTGCGCGCGTATCTCGGTGAAGGCATCAATGCCATCTTCCCAGCGGATCGCGGATTGCACCGAAACTGGTTCTTGCCCAGTGGCGAACCGGGCGCTTCCAATCACGTAGACGCCGATGTCACGCAGCCCACCGCCGCCGGTTTCGGCCCGGTTTCGGATGTTGCCGGTGTCCGCCCGATTGTCAAAACTGAACGCGCCGGTCACATGCACAAGCTTTCCGATCGCCCCATCCGCGATCAGTTGCCGTACGAATTGCCACTGCGGGTGGTGCACGATCATGTACGCTTCGGCCGCCAGCAAACCGGTCTGATCCCTCTTTTCGATCAGCGCTTCAAACTCGGGCGCGGACATGGCCATGGGCTTTTCACACAGAACATGCTTGCCGGCATCCAGTGCCTTGAGGCTCCATTCGACATGCAGGTGGTTGGGCAGCGGGATATAGACCGCGTCGATTTTGGGATCCGCCAAAAGGGCGTCATAGCTGCCATAAACCGTCAGATCAGGGCAGTACTGCTGGAACGGCTCAGCCTTGGCTGCGTCCGACGTGGCAAGACCTGCCAACCGGGCCCCGTCCGCCGCGTGAATTGCCGGCGACATGAACTGTCGTGCGAATTTTGCGGCGCCCAGAACGCCCCATTGAACAGGTTGCTGCATACCGCCGCCTCATCCTTTGTTAGCTTGTGCCGTCTCTATCAGGGAATCGCTTTAAAGTCAGGGGGTTCGTGGTGTTTTCCGCCCATTAACGCACGCAAACCTGAGAATTTCTTGATCCGTTTCATTGTCTGCGCCGTAGCAACTATGTCACCGGGTAGTCGGCATTGTCCGTTCAAAGCACCCGGGATTGATGTTGTGACCAACTGGGTGGGAGATTGCCAGACATGCCAACACCGACAGAGACAATTACCGGAACCGTGTTGATGAGCGGAGCCGTCGGCTCGTTCGATGACAACAACGGAGATTTTGACATCCTGCGCGAGGCCGTTGTTGCCGCCGGCCTTGCTGGGGTACTGGATGACCCCGAGGCCAGCCTTACGGTATTCGCCCCGACCGACGCCGCCTTTATCGGACTTGCCCAGGCATTGGGCTATGCAGGTTCGGACGAAGCAGGCGCGTTGGGGCACATCGTCAAGGCGCTGACTCTGTTGGGCGGAGGGGATCCTATCCCCCTGCTGACAGAGGTTCTGAAATACCACGTGGTGAACGGGGAATTCGACCTGGCTGCCGTTGCCGGCCTGGGCGACGGCGCGCAGATCGAAACGTTGCAGGGTTCGTCAGTTGAATTGAACCTTCAAAGCGCCCCACCAAGTCTGGGCGATGCGGATGACGGCATCGCCGATCCGGGTATCATCCAAACCGATATTGAAGCCACAAACGGGATCATTCACGCCCTAAACGGAGTCCTTCTGCCTGTATCGGTTACGGACATTCTGGGTCAGAAGAACACCGATTTCATCCTCGGCGACGACTCGGACGAGTTCTACTTTACCGGGCGCGGTCAGGACTTCGTTCATGGTGGTGGCGGAAATGATGTCATCAATACTGGCCGAGGCAATGATGTCGCGCTTGGAGGCGCTGGACACGACGTGATCTTTGGCGGTCGTGGCAAAGACATTCTGCGCGGTGATGAAGGCGAAGATACGATATTCGGCGGCAGAGGGGCCGATGTGATCGACGGTGGAGCCGATGATGACATCATGTTCGGCGGACGTGGCAAAGACATGTTTGTCATTGAAAACGGGGATGGCGATGATTGGATCGTCGACTTCCGGGTCGGAAAGGACAAGATTGACTTGTCCGGCTACGAAGGCATCGCCGGGTTTGAAGATATCGAGGATGATATATCGGGTGGCTTCTTCCAGACCACCATCGAACTAGGGGACGGGGACAGTATTGTCCTTACGGGTGTTGGAGCCGGACATCTGACCGAAGACAGCTTTATTTTCGCCTAAAGAAAATCAGCCCGCCGTTGTGGCGGGCTGAACCAATTGGGTCAAACAGTACCCAGCATGCCCTTTTCACGAGCCAGTTCGCGCATCTTTTTCTGCAGCTTCTCGAAGGCACGAACCTCGATCTGACGAATACGCTCGCGGCTGACATTGTACTGGGTGCTGAGCTCTTCCAGTGTGACAGGCTGATCCATCAGACGGCGCTGAGTCAGGATGTCCTTTTCCCGGTCATTCAGGACATCCAGCGCAGCGGCCAGAAGCTCGCGTCGGGCGTCAAGCTCGTCGCGGGCTTCGTAATCGCCCGCCTGATCGGCATCTTCGTCCTCAAGCCAGTCCTGCCATTGCATGGTACCTTCGCCTTCGGACCCGACGGTCGCGTTCAGCGAGGCATCACCACCAGACATCCGGCGGTTCATGCTGATGACTTCAGCTTCGGTCACGCCCAGATCAGTAGCGATCCGCTTGACGTTTTCAGGACGCAGGTCGCCTTCTTCCAGCGCACCAATACGGGCCTTGGCCTTGCGAAGGTTAAAGAACAGCTTTTTCTGTGCCGATGTGGTGCCCAGCTTGACCATCGACCACGACCGCAGAACGTATTCCTGGATCGAGGCACGAATCCACCACATTGCATAGGTCGCCAGCCGGAAACCTTTTTCCGGATCAAACTTTTTGACCGCCTGCATCAGGCCCACATTGGCCTCGGAAATCACCTCGGCCTGTGGCAGGCCATAGCCGCGATAGCCCATAGCAATCTTGGCCGCCAATCGCAGGTGCGACGTGACCATTTTATGTGCAGCTTCAGTGTCTTGCTCTTCGACCCAACGCTTGGCGAGCATGTACTCTTCTTCCGGCTCAAGCAGCGGAAATTTGCGAATTTCCTGCATATAGCGGTTCAGGCCGCCCTCGGGCGTCGGCGCGGGGAGATTTGCGTAATTTGCCATGATTCATGTCCCTCCGACAAATGTTTACTTCGTTAACATGGGATATGGGAATAAGTCCCGATCCATTCAAGAGGTACTGGTAACAGTTTGAAATTAACGATTGATAAAGGAAAGCTAAGAACGCGTTACTCACGTATGTTTGCGTATTATGTCAGCGGCGCGCGCAGTTGTTCAATCAGAAATTCCATGTCTTTTGGCAAATCGGCCTCAAACCGAAGGTTTTCACCTGTCACAGGGTGCTCAAAGCCTATAACTGCGGCATGCAACGCCTGTCGCGAAAAACTGCGCACAGCCTCGGCAGCGGCCGGATTGAAGGCTTTCGCCGCAAGCTTGCGTTTACCCCCATACACCGGATCGCCAACCAGCCCATGCCCGGCATGGGCCATATGGACACGGATCTGGTGCGTTCGGCCGGTTTCCAGCCAACATTCAATCAGCGCGATGCCTGCCGGGTTGCCAAATGTCTCGACCAACCGCGCCCGAGTTACCGCATGCCGACCACCGTGGAACAGAACCGCTTGTTTCTGCCGGTCGTTTTTGTGCCGCGCCAATTGCGTGGTCAGGCGCATGATATTGCCCGGTTCAAAGCTGACACCCTTAATGCCTCGCAAACGTG
This sequence comes from Ruegeria sp. Alg231-54, assembly GCF_900143525.1. GTDB lineage: Bacteria > Pseudomonadota > Alphaproteobacteria > Rhodobacterales > Rhodobacteraceae > Ruegeria. The sequence continues at coordinate 713,043 of NZ_FREZ01000001.1, forward strand.
GATCATTCGCATCCGGCACGCCGTAGCAAATCGCGCGGTAATAGCGTTCGACGCTATGCGCCTCGAACTGCGCCGCCAACCCGTGATGGGCCGCGTCAGACTTGGCGACCACCAGCAAGCCGCTGGTTTCTTTGTCGATGCGGTGCACGATGCCAGGGCGTTTGACGCCCCCCACACCTGACAGGTCCTCGCCACAATGATGCAGCAACGCATTGACCAGCGTTCCGTTGGGCGAGCCCGGCGCAGGGTGAACGACCATGCCTGCCGGTTTGTTGATGACGATCAGGTCCGCGTCCTCATAGACGACGTTCAGCGGGATATCTTCGGGACCTATGTGGCTTTCTTCTGCTTCGGCGACGGAGATCGACACCGAGGCGCCTTCGGTTACCTTGGCCTTGGGGTCCCGAACTTCGACACCGTCGATTGTCACCTCGCCGTTCTCGATCAGACGGGTCAGACGAGTGCGCGACAGGTTTTCATCCGCTGGTACATCCCGCGAAAGCGCCTTATCAAGGCGTGGCGGCGGATCGGCCGCGATCTGAAATTCAATCTGGCGGGTGCCCATGACTGTCCCTTCCGAACCCCAAGAACCGCAGGAAACACCGCAGCTTCGCTTGCTGCGGCGCATGGTCATGCTGCTGACCGCGGTGATGATTGGCGGGGTTCTAGTGACATTCGCACTGATTGTCATCCGACTATCGGACAGAACTCCCACCCTGCCCGATCAAATCGAGCTTCCGGACGGGGCCAAAGCACAGGCTGTAACGATCGGCAGCAACTGGTACGCGGTCGTGACCGATGACAACCGAATCCTGATTTTTGACAAGACGACCGGAAAACAGCGCCAGGAAATCGCCGTTCAGGAATAACGATCAGTTGTCCAAAGCCAACCGAAACACAATCTCAGAGGCTTTACGCAACGCCTCATACTCTTCGGGCGTATCCCGGCGGAACGTCTTGTCCTCATCGCTTAGCTTTGTCGGGGTGAACAGTTCGGGCAGGTCGGGAAAGAACTCTTGCTGAAAGGCGGTATCCTGCTTGGCTAGGAATTCGTCCAGCCAAGCGCGCTCATCTGGTTCCAGCACATCATTCCGGCGCACCATGACAGGATCATCGACAAATATCCGGCGTAACTGGCGGCTCTTCTTACGCCCCAGCGCACGGGAGATGACACCAAAAGCTTCGCTCGCCGCGCGGGATTGCGACGGGTTGGACACGGCTCCTGCTGAAACTTCCTCAGCCAATGGCGTACCGATCCGAGACAGGAAGTCATCGACTACATTCCCCCGCACCATGCCCGCGCGTTCGTATAAAAGCGGAGCAACGGTGACGCCGGGAAAGGCAGTGCGGATTTCGGCCAGCTTGGCAGAAAAGCTCAACCGTTCCGGGTGATTGCGGATAAGATCAAGTTGCTGGCGGATGTATTCTGTCCCGCCGTTGGACAGCCGCCCTGCCTTGGCCCGCTGTTTGTAATCAGCCTCGAAGAAATCGGAATACCGGCGGCAATAGTAAGTGATCGTCAATCCACGCGAGGGGATATCAGCAAAAACCTCGGCCAGCCGGTTCAGATTGCAGCCATAGAACATCTCGGAAGAGACAACACAGTTCTGATCCGCATGCGCGTCGTATTCAGTGGTCATGGCAGACCGAAACGGATCCATCGGATCAGCGCTCTGGTTGATGTGAAAGGCGACGATGTTGTGACTTATCGCCAGACGTGTGCCGCCATCCAGCCGGCGTCGGCCAGTTTCCATATAATGCAGGCCGATCTCGTTCATGACCGAATGTTTCCGGCGCAGAAATCCCTGCAAGGCAGTCGTGCCGGTTTTGGGCATCCCCATGTGCAGCCAAAGCATTACCTAGCTCCTGTCCCCGAACTGTGCTGCGTCATGCCTGCTGGCTGGCCGAGAAACCTGCGGTCATCTGCTGCATGAGGTCCTGCATCTCGGGCAGGTCGCGCAATTGCCCGATCTGTTGGCGGTGCAAATCGCAGGACGCATGATGCAAGCGCGCAACCTCGGGGTCAGAGAGCATTTCGTAAAAATATCCGCGTTTGCGGTCCAGGGTGGCGTCGATCGAGCCATCCTCTTCTGCGTTCTGGTTCATCATGTCCCAGTATTTCATGCCCAAGCTATCGCCAAGGTGATGCGCGCGACCCCGCATCTTTTTGACCAGATAGCTTTCGCAGGATTTTAGAGCATAGTGATTTACCTGAACCAGATCATACCCAACGGAATCCCCCATCGACCGCCAGCTTTTAGTAAAATAGCGATCTGGCATCAACTGCCCTGACCCGTTGTACCAATGGCATTCTTCCATAGTCTCGACCGTTGCCCGATGTGGTCGATGCACACCCAACCTGTCCCACAGCCCGCGCTTGAACATTGTTTTGAACCCCCAAGCTTGGGCAGGACGCTTTGTGTTTTCAGCCGCTGCGCGCCGAAACTGATCCGAGAGGAACCGGTCTTCATAACCAACTTTTCCGGCATTCCCAAACAAACGCCAAGTCATTGAAATTGTTTTTGCGTCCGGAATGGCATCGGTCAAAGCACGCAGAGTATTATCACCAGTCTTAACATTTATCATTTCATCCGCGTCGATGACGATGACCCAATCATTTGGCTGGGCGAAGTCCATAGTTAGAAATTTTCTATACGCACGCTTTTGCGGGCTGCTTTGTTTACCTGAATTATTGTCTACGTGTTTCAGAATGCCGAGATCATCCAAGCGCTGTAGCAATGCATCCGTGCCATCAGTACAGTCATTGGTCATAACGACAATCTTATCAACACCAATCGCGCGGTTATGAGCAACCCATTCCAGTACAAATGGCCCCTCATTTTTCATTGGAGTCACGCTGACATAGCGCGGATCTTGTTCAGCCATAGCCTGTTGCCTTGTCATTCTTCCCTTGGCGCGTAAGTCACGCTGGGTATAGAGCCGCAACCTAGTTGCGTGGGTTCATACAACCAAGGACAAACCTGTAAAAGTGCAAGGAATTTTTTTACCCGATGTTACCGCGAAACACTTTGATCACGCTTGTGAAAAAGGCGTTGTGAATCAACGCTCCACGCGATTCAATTGGTTCTTGAACCGCTTGTAGGATGGATACAGATTATGTGCTTTCTGCAAAAAGCGCCGTGCCTTCGCCTTGTTTCCTCGCCGAAGATATATTTGTCCGGCCATGCCTTGGATTGATGCAGTTGCAACATCCAGCTCCGCAGCCCTTATAATTTGGGATTCACCTTGCTCTGTTGCCCCTATTCGCTCCAGCAACCTGCCCATTGCAAAAATCAGAAACGGGTTATCAGGATCGCATGCAAGCGCCTCAGCCATAGTAAGGCGCGCGCGCGAAGCATCACCCTCTGCTTCAAGTAACTCAGCTAGCCTTTTGTGATACAAAGGATTTTCAGGCTGCTTTGAAGCAATGTCCCGTGAAATGTCGATCGCGTTCGCTCGACACAGGTCGCCCAGGTGCAATCTAAGTTGTGTCGAAAAACTGACAACCGAGAGATCTTCATCCATTATATCCTTTGGCCTGTTCAGACCCCACTCAAGTGTTCTTAGCCGCTTGGAACTGGTCAGCAACCTTCGTGCTTTTTGGTCTATGGCTAAGTCCGCCCAGTCCAATAAAAGTGCGTCGAAATTACAAGGAAGCCGGGAAATCACTTTACGCTGTGCAATAAACGAATTGAAGCTATACCAGGGACGGCGCATAGATCTTTGCAACATCCAATCGGTCGGTGGAAGCAACCGCAAAGACAATTGATCCCGATACAATGCGCGAGAAGACAAGACAACCACATCGGGTCTGAGTGGCTTTGACCAGATAGCTTGGCAAAAGGATTGGGCTGCGCGCCATCTGTTGCCAAGTTGACCCAGAATAGCGCATCGCAAAGCGCAGAGCGCCGCCCAGTCTTCAGGCCAAACATTCGGGTCGGCCAGTGATTTTTCGGTCAAATCCAAAGCCTCTCTCCAACGTTTTTGGTAGAACAAATTGAGGGCCTGAAGTCTGGGCAAAAAGGCGTTATCTGCACCAGATGCCAGTAACGGTTCCGCGATTTCGACGGCCTCGACTGAACGATCTTCAAACCGAAATGAGTGAAGGTGGAACAGAACTTTGGAATAAATATGGGCCGCTTCTGACGAGTTCAGGAATTTGTTAGGTCCTGATTTCAGCCGTTCAATCGCTTTGTCGTTAGCGGCGTTGCGTTCTTCATATGTTAGAGCTTCCCGAAATGTCATGTGCTGCTGACCAGACAATCTTGCGGCAGCCATTGAGAATGCAGAAACAGGAGGAGCTATAACTGAGTTGGCACGGGACATAGCGTACAATTCAAGAAAGTCGCGCTGCGCACGTGTCATTCCGGAAACATCGGCAATGTCCTGCATCTGCATCAGCCGTGGATACCGTTTTTGAAACCGAGCAATCAGTTCCGGCTGGTCCGAGAACATAATGGCCGCTTTATCCGCATTCTTCGCCAGATGTGCCTCATACAGTTCTTCGGGTTCGATCTTTGCGGGCCAGGTCGTGTGCTTCCACGGCAACCCATTCAGAATATCACCGCGGCGGATATGATAGGCAGATACACCCTGCCCTGACAGCCTGGCATCCGCGCAATCCATAATTTCGCGTACTTCTTCCGTGAACCCGACCCGGTGAATGAAGTCGCGATACCTTGGCCGGATGGTCTCGACGTCCTCCCACGGGAAGGCCAGCACCTCGAAACCTTCCTCGACCAACACCGACCGTCCGGCGTTGAGATGCGCAATCAGGCGGTCGGGCGACGTGTCGCTTTGGAAGGACCAGATCGGCAAGGCATTCTGCGAAAGAGCTCCGAACTCCTTAGGAGTAAGGAAGTGTTCATCAATCCAATCCTGCGCGAACAACTCTTGTGGGTGGTCAAGCTCGGGCGCGTCCGCGCCCTGCGGGAACCAATTCACCCGGTATGTCGTGCCGAAATCTTCGGCCAGCCGGATGCAAGTCAGCATCATCAGCAACCGCGCGCCCATGCGGTCCTTGCGCTGACCGACAAACACGCCTTTGGCGGCGGTCACGAGGCGTCCCTTTCCTTCTCGGCCATGGCCTGCCGGCGCAGTCGGCGGAACCGCTGCCGGGCTTTTGCCGCCAAGTCAGGGTGCCGCTCGGCGCCGATGGCCTCAATCCCCCGAATATACATAGGCAGGCGACGTCGGGCGCGCATCATCTTGTAATACCCAACCGTATCCAGTGAGCCGTCCATCGCCCCCAGCATCACGGGCTTGAGGATATCCAGCTTGCGCAGCATGGGCGCCGCGAAATGGTTTGAAAACCAGGTCTTGAGCAACATCACGTTGTCGCCCTGCAGACGCTGAACCTGCTGCCGGTCCAGATCAAAGAATGGGTCGTAAAAGACGTAAGCCTTACCAGCTGTCTGAACAGTTTGAGCCGCATCGCTCATCGGCAGATCCCAATCCTGTACGCGGCCGAACCTATAGCGGGTTTCCCAAGGCACCAGCCGTTCATCCAGTGTTGTCTGAGGGTTGAACGCGATCACATGCGCGCCGGGTACATGCGCCGAAAAGGTCAGTGCCCCAAAGCCGCCCATCGATGCGCCTGCAAAAACCACCTGATCGAACCGGTCAAAGAACCCCTCGGCGACCTTGTTTTCAAAATAGGAAATGATCTCGGGGTCGCGATACCATGCCTTGGTGCGCGCGAAGACGCCCATGTGGGACCACCCTTCGTCGCGAAAGAATTTCCAGCCCCACGGCTCGCGCGCGAAGGACAGGTCATTGGCGTTGGCGATATTGTCGAAGCTGACCACCAGACGCTTCGGGTAGCGCTGATGGAACAGGATCGAGTGGCGTTCCAGCTTTTGAAAGTACCCAGTGCCTTCGCCGCCTGGGTACAGCTCGACAAACCAAGGCGGAGCGGGATCCGTCAGGATACGCTCATACCCTGTCTTGCGATCAGGGTGTTCCGGTTTCAGCTGCTCTTTCGAAAGGTCTTCGGCCATGATGATCAGATCAGGTTATCGGCAAGCCAGACGCGAAACTCTACCCATTCCGGGCGCATCTTGATTTCGGACACTTTGGCTCGGTGCCAGTCGCAAGCCTGCGCGTGCAATTCGTTCAACTCTTCATCCGCCTTCAGATCGGCCAGCAGAGGCGCGGCGCGGCGTGCGGCAGGCAAGATGGATTGGTCGGCCTCTTTGTTGGCATTCATGTCCTGCCAGTAGGCTTGTCCCTGATCCACCTTGATGTGGTTTGTGCGTCCCCGGTCGCGCTTGACCAGAAACCCGTCCATGGACCGGACTGAATAGTGGTGGATGCGTCCCAAGGAATGGTCGAACCCGCGCCACGCCCGCCAACCGACCTTATCGGCTGAAAACAGCTTTCCGCCAGCATCTGACCAAGCGATGTCTGGCGCTACCTCCTCGGCAAAGCCCTTTGGGCGATGCGGACCAAACCGGGTGAACTTGCCATTATTTCGGAACAGCGTTTTCAGCCCAAAAGCACGGCTTGAATGATAGGGGAACTCTTGATCCCCCATCGAAAATACCTCGGTCACCGGTCTGTCTTCGAAACTGATGTTTCCCGAGCTTCCAAACAGCTTCCACGCGAAAGATATCGCATCAACCGGTTGACCTGCCTTTTGCTCAACCTCGGCAATAAGGTCATGAAATCCGTTGTCTCCGCAACGGATATTCCAGAATTCATCTACATCCAGACACAGCAGCCAATCGGCCTCTTTGACCTTGGGCTGGCGGCGCGCACGGTGCATCATCTGGTGCTGGGGATTACCCCCCTCCTTCACTTCGTTACTGACATGAGTGGCCAGGCCAAGCTCTTGCAACCTAGCAGAAATCTTGTCCGTTCCGTCATCACAATCGTTGGTGAAAATCACAAAATGGTCGATGCCGAGCGTTTTGTGGAACGCCACCCATTCCAGCATATACGGGCCTTCGTTCTTCATCGTTGTGAACACGGTGATGGACTGAGACATATTACCCTTCCCAAATAGTATTGCCCACTCATACACATCCCGATCCGCGTGGGCGAGACAGGAAATAGTGAAGTGGTCATTCCAACGTAAACTGGTGCAACTCTACACGGCAGAGGCGCTGAAATTCGTGTTTTTCGGGTGAATAATGGTGCGGTCGAGAAGCATCTGGCGATTTCGAATTAGCTTCTCAGACCCAATAATTTTATGAGCAAAACGCCCTTCTTTAGCCATCAGGTTTCCCCAAATGTGTGCTGTGCAAGGAGGTATTGTCTATTGTGGAGGCTGTCAATCGGCTCCGGTTTTTTCGTCCAGATAGTTATGGCACACGCTTTACGCGTGCAGAGGGTTTTCTGCTTCACACCGTGCCGCTGCCTCCGCATGGCGAAGTTCCTGCTCTTTGTCAATTCGAACTAATTCAGCAGCATACCGTTCCGGGCCGATATCCGCCATTTCGGACATCCAGAGTTCTTGGTCCTTGTCTTTTGGCGAGGGAAGGTATGCCTCTGGGTTGTCTTGTTTAAGTGACGCTGGTTCAACTTCCTCTTGTTCGTTTACCATGCTAAGTGACCCGAACGTGGCTGGCATCCCCACGAAGGACAATACAGCAAAGCTAAAACCTCTATGGCCCAGCTGTGCTTAGGCAGCGGCTTGATCAGCGCAAACCCCGGCACAAGCAACAACAATAAGCCCGTGACGAAACCTAACTCAGGCGATACGACAGCCAAAAATACTGACCCGATTAACAGGGCAATTACTATACCAACGCTGTTTACTAAATCACTATTTTTCAATACCTTAACTGCTTCATTCAAAACTGAACCCTCATACAAAACTGTGCCAAGAAGTTGGAGAGTTCGAAAACTCCGCAGAACTCTTGGAATTATTTGAGAACCTGAGGGTGACCCAAATATTGGTAGTGGTCACGCGGCAAACCGAAGGACCAAATTGGAGGAATTGCCGTCAGCGGCCCAACCCACTTCGCTTGGGTTTACAGAGCAAGGCGCAGAAACAAATGAGCGCATCTTGGGTGTGAAGCCATAGAAAGATAAGAGTTTACTATTCAGGGAATGAAAGAAAGGCGGGGATACCAGATCTCGCATCAAGTCAGATCCCGAGAAAAGGCTGACGGGTTCTTTCTCCGAATTGTTGCTGCCGGATGGGCGCTAGGATCGAACAAAGTAGGGCAAATGCATACAGTTTGACCGCCCTATGATTGAGCGCGTAGCTTTACTTCACCCCCCCAAAAAAACTTAGGGCGTTTTAACGTGCTCTTTCCACCAGTATCTGGTCATAATCACCATCCATGTGTGCAGTTTTTCAACCGATATTCGCCGCTCGACCTTCCGACATTTCAGCCATTTCGACGGCCTTGTCTATCAAGAACAACGCCTCCATCTTGGTTTTGGCTTTTAGCATAACTTCTTCGCTCACCTGGAAGCCAATTGGCCGGCCTGAAGTGGCATCACCGGAAATATCTTTCAATGCTCCCGGAAGCGGAGCACCCAACTGGTCCACTCTCAAGTTAATTTGATTGTCGTAGATCACCAAGAACACGCCATTTCCCCAATAGGTCGCCACTTTACGCCCTTCCTGATTAGCTGACAGAACCGCTGTGCCAGCTAAAGTCATGGCACTACGGAATTCACTGACCGTGCTCGTCTTATAAATTTGTTCGGCGCCTGTGCATTTAACCGCCACAAGTTTTGCAGCCATGGAGTGCATCGTTGAAAGCTGAATTACGTAGTTCTCAAATTCAGCTAACCCAATGAATCCGGGCAATTCTCCGAAACATTGCGGATCACTTAAGCGAACGTCCGGACTATTGTCAAAACACAACTCAAAATCCGTTTCAGCTTCGAGCACCTCGATTGCGGCTCTGCGTTCCGCTGCCATCCTATACGCGTCGGACAACCTCTGCTTCAGATCAGAGAACTCAAAAGGCTTTGTAACGTAGTCTGTGGCCCCAACTCCGAATGCCTCGTCGATGTACTCTTTTTGTACCATGGCGGTCACCATGATAATGGGCGTGTACGTGTGTTCCGGTAGTTTTCGCACTTCTTCGCAAAGAGTAATGCCGTTCATTTGCGGCATCTGCACATCCAGTAGCAAGCAGTCGAACGCTTCGTTAGGTCTCGACAGTATTTCAATGGCCTCCCGCCCACTTCTGGCGGTGACGACATCTTTATAACCGAACGCGTCCAGAACTTTATCTAGCAACTCCAGGATGCTCGGATCGTCGTCTACAGCAAGTATACGCATAACTTTTCACCAACCTTTTGCACCTCACCAAACGTTGGGCATTGCAGACTTAAGGCAACGTTTGGCTGGCGCATAAAACACTCAGGGTTTCTTCATCCTCTTTTACGAAGGCGGCAAAACGGTGACATAAGGCGGGCTTCCTTATGTCTGTGCATTTTTTTTAATTTGCACAATATTTTCCGCGCAAGTGCTCATATTGAAAAGTAAATCCCTCCAATTCTTGATGCCATTTTGATTTTACTCCTATCAGCCGTCACGGCTACCTCGAAACATTATCGGAGAGCGAGACGGCGCCTGATCCATCGTGAATTCGAAAGAAATACGCAAAAGAAGCTGCCTTTTTTCAAAATGTTGCCAGACGCGAGGAAATAAATGAAGCCTGCGGGAGAAAATAACAGCCAAGAACTATCTAAAGTTTTTGGTCAGTCAGTAAACTCAACCAAAGGGAGGGAGGAGATTTAGACACACCTATCCATCTATTCGGGCAACTACCGCATAGGGTTGTGGACTTGCTGAACTGAATCTTGCCATAAGTGTGTCAAAAATATGAGTAAAATATGGACAGACCACTCAGGTATAAGCAGACATACCCGCTCCCGGAGGGGTTTCCGGAACTGACACCTGCTAACGGGACTTCAGGCGCACCAAGTGCTTTGGCGCGACTAGAAATTTTTGCTGTCAAAAGCAGTCCGCCAACGTCACGTGGTGACATTGGCAATATTCGCGCGACTACACTTAATTTTCGCAATATTTACGAGTATGGCACCCTGCTGGCAAAATACCTTGAAACCAGAAAGTCAATTTTCATTGACCAGTTAAAGTGGCAAGTTGGTGAAGCTGACGGGATGGAATTCGACCAATACGACACGCCAGCCTGTCGATGGATTGTGTTGCATGAATTCGGTGAAGTTTTAGGCGGTGTGCGACTTCTACCCACAACTGCAGAATGCGGTGTATATAGTTATATGCTGCGCGACGCGCAAAGAGGTATCCTTAAAGGAATACCATCTGACGTTTTGTTTATGGACGCCCCGGTAAAGCGCTCTGTTTGGGAAGCATCCCGTTTCTTCGTGGCAAAGGATGTTGCATCGTCACGCAGGCTGCTGGTTCAACAGGAGTTGTTTCACCAGATGACTACTGTCGCGATGGAAGGTGGTGCGACCAGCATACTGGGCATCGTCCCCTCAGTCTGGGCACGGTGGTCACGGCGACTGGGCATCAATGCCTCGCCTGTCGGCGCAAAGTTTTCCATCGATGGCACCATCAGTCAGTCGGTTTTGTTCAACATCCATAAGTAAATGGAACCACTCAGCCACTAGAGCGTCTTTTGTACTCTTGGACGCTCGGCGCAGATTTCTTAGCAACTATGATTGATTTTCTGACTATTGGGAAACCGCGGCTGTTTTGCATGTTAGTGGGGTTTCCAGAATTGATGTTTGGACTTCCAACCGTTGTTCAATTCCGTAGTTTTGCGATCTTAGACTGCTCTTAGGCACGAACAAATTGCCAAAAAAATAATGTTAGGAGAATGCGACGGTAGTTCACAACAATAACTGGCAACTCGTCGTTGAAGCCGCTGGCGCCAAATAAAGGTCAAGAAAAAACCCCTTTCTACGACGATTTTCTCCATTTTTGCCGCTGTTTCGACCCACTCGCCTCATAAGTTTAACCCGTTATGAGGATATCGGCGGTTCACCAGTTATGAGACATTCCACATTCGTAAGTGATCGGTTCCAAAAAAAGCTGGAGCTTCGAGCACAAAGAAAGACCGCGCTTGCTGTTCTGGCGGTTGATGATGATCCTGACATTCTGAAATTGCTCCAATCAGCACTTCCTGAACTCGAAAACTGCAAAGTGGTTGCCGCCAGTTCAGCTGATGAAGCGATTCGGCAGATAGAAGCAGCGGAATCCCCATTCGACTGTTTGCTTGTTGACATTCAGATGCCCGGAACCTCTGGGATAGAGTTGCTTTCGCAAATCCGAAACTTGCCGGACAATCTGGAAACACCTGTTATAATGTTAACTGCTCTAGATGACAGGCAGAACATCGAGAGGGCATTTTTAGAAGGCGCATTTGATTACATAACTAAGCCCTTCGACTTCTTCGAATTGCGCAGCCGTATGAACGCCGCCCATCTTCTAATGATGGAGAGAAAGAAAACCCAATCCTCTTCAGCGTCGATAGAAAGTCTTCGTAGTGAACTGGATTTTAATCAGAAATTCAGTTTTGAAGACCCCCTGTCTATCGACGAGCAGGAACAATGCTTGGGGTATGTCGAGTTCGACAACTATGTGGAGCAGCTTTCACGGGGGCGCCGATTTGACTCCTGGGTTACAGCAATCAAATTTCGCGATGCGGGGTACCACTTTGATCTGAGGGAATTTGGAGATTTTCGGCGCGCTGTTTCCGACATTGGATTTTGCATTCAAAAGGCAACACAGGCCGCCGGAGGAATCTATTCCTATCGAGGGAGTGGCGTTTTTCTCGTTATTACACATGGACGGGAACGCACCCTGAATATTCCAACCGAAGCTTTTCTAAACCAGGAACTAAGGACCGTTCTCAGTAACCGATGCGCCTCTGTCCATCTTAAGGTGGTGAAGAGTACACCGGTGTCGCTTCGTTCAATTACAAAGGTTGGAGCATTCGCATCTTTGGACACGGCTGTTAAAAAGGTGAATCTTCGTGAGACCAACCTCAGAAAGGGCCTTGTTGCGACCTGCCCCTCGATTTCAAAGCACACGCCGCATCGCAAAGAAATGGTCAACAATAGATTGTTTGATACCGTCCTGCGTGAAATGTACGGCGATGACACTTACCTCACTCGCCGGTAGCAAGCTTTGTCTTTGGCAAAGGCCGGCCTCGAACAGAAGTCGAGCACTAGGGTTTAGATATTAACTTTAGTCGCGAACCCGTTCGGCATTGAGGATGAGTGGGCCACTGGTACGCATGGTGAACGTCAAAACTGGTTCCGGTATTTCTGACTCAGTAATCGAAAAATTTATTCTACGGAGCACCGAAGCCATAAGCACCATGATCTCAGTTTCAGCGTACTGAGCGCCAATGCAGATTCTGGGACCATCTCCGAACGGAATGTACTGACCTCGCGGCAGTGTAGATCCCAGGAACCGTTCCGGCCGATAGTCGTTGGGAGCATCCCATAATTTTTCATTTCTGTGCAAAGAGTAAACTGGGAAAAACAACGCATCGCCATTTTCAATCTTTACCCCTTTAATTTCAAGGTCCGCAGCTGCGTCTCTGGCAAAAAACGCGGCCGAGGGATAAAGCCGCAGCGTCTCTTTAACATGCGCGCGCAAGAGTGGCATTGCCTCCAGGTCCGAGAATTCCAATAGGCCTTCTGGGCGAACAGATCGAATTTCTTGTCTAACTCTTGTTTGCATATCTTGGTGCAAGGCCAGCAGATAATATCCCCAGGCCAATGCGTTAGCGGAAGTTTCATGACCAGCGACGACAAAGGTCAAAAGGTTGTCAACAGTTGTCGCTTCATCTTCGAAATCGGTTTTCAACGCCTCAATCATGAAATCGAGGAAGTCCAATGGCTCGCTACGGCCTTCGGCCCGACGCTGATCTATGACCCGTCTGGCGAGGTCTCGCATATTAGTAACCGGGGCCAAGCTGCGTAGCCAATTTTTCCGCGGCAACCACTTTGGCAAACCCATTAAATCGAAAAGGGACAGATCAGAAATGTACTCGAAATACTTGATCAGCCCCACTCGTACCTGCTCTGAACTGACTTCCTTATTACCTGAAAAAATCACTCTAGAAATATTCGTCAATGTTGATGCAGGCGCAATTTGTGCAATATCTACAGGGCCTTCGTGTTCCGCCAATGAGTCTGCAATCTCGACACCAGTCTCTGCAAAATGCCGAGCCAGAACCGGGAGGTTTCTGGCGGCGAACAATGGAGAATACCTTCGCCTCTGCTGACGCCATTTTTCCCCTTCTGAGAGTATTAAACCGTTGCCTACAGCCGATCCAATAATGTCTTTGGTGAACTTGGCTTTGGGAAACGAACGGCCCTGGCCGACGAGTAATTCTGTTACCATTTCAGGATCGCAGATATAGTGTATGTTCAAAGGTCCACGAACATAAGTTTCACGCAGAGTTTCTGCCGGGATGACTTCAAACATGTTGCGGCCAGCTGACCTTGCAAACTGAAGCAGTGTCACCGGCTTGGTCGCAAGCCTAGCGGTAACAGGAGCGACAGTACCCTGCCTCAACTTCGTAATTTCAACTGCAGTCAAACCCCAACCCTTTTAGAATTATTACTTCTTTCGGACACATTAAGGTGAAAAAATTCCCACTTAGCAACGAGATCCTCGATTTTGGGTACCCTGCTCTGCAATTGCGCAAAAAATTTGCGGTTTCCTATACCAAAAACTTGCGTGAATCGCCCAACAATCGCGATAGGCTTCAAAGGATTGATGCCAAACTGTGAACCCAATTTGGACCAACTAAGTCCTCATTATGCCGGTATTGGTACTTTCCAAGCGCGAAAAACGAAGACATTTGGATGACAGCCATCGACGCCAATCTGCCGGACCGGGATTCCGGTGAAACGGAAAACCGGCTTCTGCAAAACATCATAGATTATACTGCCATGAGCTTTGCGCTTCTGTGGCAGCGGCAGGCTATTTATCTGGCCACGACCATTTTGACTGCGTTCTTCTTCGATCCCTTTAACGCCATGCTGTTCTATGGGACGATCCTCATTTGTGAAGTGCAAGATTTATTGCTGGCCAAACGCGTACCGCGCTTAAAGCCAGACCAGCACAAAGCAATAGGTATGATGGTTGTTTGGATTCTGTTGAACACGGTCCTGAGCTCAGCCGCAATCTGCCTGTACGCAGTTTCAGTTGCTTTCGCACAGCCCGCCGGTGGTCACTTTACGCCAATGTTCTTCTTGTTTGCTGCGGCGTTGTTTGCAGCAATGAACAACCATCAGTTTCTGTGGGCGATGATTGTCCGTTTGGCCATGTACGGCGTTTCGTTCATGTTGATTGTCGTCAAGGATATCTGGATCGAACGCCCCGAGCTTTCGTCTGAACTCTGGCTGCACTTCTTCACCGTTATCTTTGTAATGTATTTTCTGATCGACTGTTCGATGGTGTTTCTGAAGCTCTACCGCAGGAATTTGGAGCAACTCGAAAAGCTCAAAGCAGAGCACGAAAGAACAAAAGCGGCCTACATTGCAAAGACTCAGTTCATATCGACAGTCAGCCATGAGCTGCGTACGCCTCTTACATCGATCAAGGGGTCACTTGACCTAATCAACACAGGCGCATTGGGTGAAGTTCCAGATTCAATGCAAAGCCTCATACACTTAGCGTGCAAAAACAGCGAACGGCTAGCATCACTTATCAATGATGTGCTGGACATACAAAAAATGGAGGCCGGTGAAATGAACTACCGTGATGGAACTATTGATGTACATACGCTGGTTCAGGAAGCGATTTCCGTTAACACCGGGTACACCAGTGCTCACAACGTAGAAATTGTGGAGGACATAAGGGGAAACAAAGATCTGTTCGTTAAAGGTGATGCGTCCCGCCTTCTTCAAGTGTTAGCCAACATGATCTCCAACGCAGCCAAATTTTCCCTTGATGGAGGCGAGATAACCGTCGGATGCGAAAAAGTCCGTGGGAAGATTCGCCTCTTCGTCAAAGACCACGGCATAGGGATACCCGAGGGGTGCCAGGACAAAGTCTTCGATCGCTTTTCACAGATTGACTCTTCCGATGAACGTCACGCAGGCGGTACAGGGCTCGGGATGCACATTTCAAAGGAAATTGTGGAGCATTTTGGAGGAGAAATAGACTACAGAAGCAAACTTGGTGAAGGCACAGAGTTTTTTATTATGCTTCCCGCCATAAGCGGGCATGAAGTAGGTGCCGCCGGAGACGAGCAGACCTCACTACCCTGCGCCATGCAATCCAAGCAACATTAGCGGAATCCTACTGAGCAATTTCGATGGCACATCATCGTACTACTTCGAAGCAATCCCATTGTTCCAGAGCGGATTTTCCGTGGTATAGTTAACCCTAAAATCACAAGACCCCGTGGCACACTCGAAACCGCCTGTGGTGAATAGAGGGAGTCTGCGTAATGCCAATGCAACTCCAAAAAGAAAATGCTGTTCCGATCATGCGATCGGAACAGCAAACTCGTTACTAAGTACATTTCCTAAGATGCGGTAGATTCACAACTTTCGGCAAAAAGGCCTCCTACTTGCAGGCCGCGATATCACAAGAATTATATTAAGGTATGAACTATCCAAGCACTGAGAGTTTCTCGTGTTTTGTTCGTTTCCGCTATTCCAAATGATAGAAACTGGAAACAAAGAAGCCAATGACCACCAAACTGTTAACGTTTTTCAGCTTATTCATCGATTCGGCACTCTCTATTTGAACTAATTCACTCGTTGTCCTGCGCGTAAATATCCAGCATGTCGAACAACATCGGCTTCGGGGGTTCTTGATTAAGGTTCAGGATAGCGGCTACAACTTCGCGGGCTTCTAGGCTTTCCCCCACTAGCCGACGGGTCCAGCTATCGTCGGGGTCCAACCCTTGAACACCCGCCATTTAATGCTTTGCAAATTGCTGGGTGTCGATGAACTTCTGAGTGGCAGATCTAGTGTCAACCTCAGGTTGCCGCCTGTACGTATCCTCAACAATCGCGTCAAAGTTTCTCAGCTGAAACTGATACTCACGCTCACGCTGAAAATCTGCCCCTTCACGCGCCTTAATGTGCTTCTGGTAGTAGTCTTCGCCACGGATTTTACGCACCCGATTGGGCCACCGTATACGGAAACGCCATTGAGCAGGGCTGATAGGGGCGATGTATTTGATCTCATTCTAAAAGCCATTGTGTGCTGTTTGCGTTGTGCGACACACTCGAAGAATACTGATTGCCCTTATTTATATAGCTAAAACCAACTGATCAAGCTAGTTCTGGTGCGGTCGAGAAGACTCGAACTTCCACGGGTGTTACCCCACAGCGACCTCAACGCTGCGCGTCTACCAATTCCGCCACGACCGCACCGCCAATGACTTGGTAGAGGGGCATATAGACGGTGGTGAGCAGGATGTGAAGAGGCAAAAAACACGCCGATTTGAATTCCGCAGTGCCATCCTTATCTGTACTGCAGACAGCGTTTATTTCCCCCTTCCCCGGAGCCCGCCCATGACCGTGCAAGATCCCCGCCCAATTGTCCAGATTGATATCGTCTCAGACGTTGTGTGCCCCTGGTGCATCGTGGGGTTTCGCCAGTTGGACCTGGCTTTGAAAGAACAAAACGTGCTCGCCAATCTCAGATGGCATCCTTTTGAGCTAAACCCCAATATGCCGCCAGAGGGCCAGAATCTGCGCGAACATATCATTGAGAAGTATGGCTCGACGATCGAGCAGAGCCAGCAGGCCCGCAATCGGTTGACCCAGATCGGCGCCGAGCTTGGCTTTAAGTTCAACTTCAATGACGAAAGCCGGATGGTAAATACTTTTGCCGCGCATCAACTGTTGGACTGGGCTGAAACGCAAGGCCGCCAGCATCCGTTGAAGATAGCCCTGTTCGAGGCTTACTTTACCAATCAACAGGACGTATCCCAATCCGAGGTCCTGCTTGATGCGGCCCAATCGGCGGGTCTGGACCGGGACGCTGCCCGTGCGGCTCTGACTTCGGGCGATCACATTGCGCCGGTGCGCGAAAAGCAACAGTTCTGGACCAGCCGTGGTGTTTCAGGTGTCCCGTCGATGGTGTTTGCGGGCAAGTACCTGGTGACCGGTGCGCAAGGGGCCGAAACCTATTCGGACCTTTTGCAACGGTGCCTGACCGAGGCTGCGTGACCTCTTTTCTTCGCTCTGCCCCGACGGTAAGGAGCCCCTATGGAATGGAAGATCACTGACGGGCTGACCGATTACAATGATGCCGTCGCCTTCATGGAGGCGCGCGTGGCCGCAATTGCGGCAGGAGAAGCGGATGAGTGTGTGTGGCTGCTGGAGCATCCGCCGCTTTACACCGCCGGCACCTCGGCCCGGATCGAGGATCTGACTGACCCGGATCGCTTTCCGGTCTTTGAGGCCAAGCGCGGTGGTGAATACACCTATCACGGCCCCGGCCAGCGCGTGGCCTATGTGATGCTGGACCTGAACAAACGTGGCAAGGATGTGCGCCGTTTCGTCAAGCAACTGGAAAAATGGGTGATCGCAGCGCTTGCCGAGTTCAACGTGCATGGTGAAATCCGTGACGGTCGCGTTGGTGTTTGGGTGCGGCGCAATGACAAACCAATGACCGTTTCGGGCCAACCTGCCGAGGATAAGGTGGCGGCGATCGGATTACGCCTGCGCAAATGGGTCAGCTTCCACGGCATCTCGATCAATGTCGAACCTGACCTCGAACATTTTTCTGGCATCGTCCCCTGCGGCATCACCGAACATGGCGTTACGTCGCTTGTCGATCTGGGGTTGCCGGTCACCCTGGTGGACGTGGACACGGCCCTGCGGAAAACCTTTTCAGAGGTTTTTGACCCCGATAGGGCCTGAATTGATACCCGCGAATCGTTCAGAATCAATGCGACGTTAACAATCCCGCAAATTTTGACCCCGCTGTTTCCATACTGAGCCGAAATTTCCCAATGGCTACCGTACAAATAGGGCAAATGGGCGAAAAACTCACTCAATTGGATACATCCTGCGTGTTTGCGGGTAATATGGACTCACCGTTCTTAGAGTGAGTGGTGTGTTAACCGGTGATCTTGGGTCATCCTGAGTAATCGGAAATGTATTAGTTAACGAGTCTGCCGTTCCGACCCCAAATCGGAGCGGCAATTCACATCCCACTCTATAGTTTCTCTTCTGTATGCCCAAATCGAGACGACCCGACACACGCGCGGTCGATCTGCTCAAGCTCAAGCGTGGCGTGACCAATGGCAAACCGGTCACGGAGTGATTGTCTGACGCTGGCTCTCACCCCTTCCGCATCGGCCCAGGCCGCCGCGTCCACGACCAGATGGGCCGTTAACGCAGGCTCTCGCTCCTGCATGCTCCACAGATGGACATGGTGAACCTCGGACACACCCGGTATGTCCTCGATGGCCGAGGCGACCTCCTCCGGGTCCAGTTCGGGGGGCGCTGCCATCATCAGAACGCGGATCGTTTCGCCAATTTCACTTTTGACATGCCACAGTATGTAGACCGAAATCAGGATCGTGACGGCGGGGTCTACCCATGTCCAGTTGAACAGGATCACCGCGGTGCCGGCAATGATCACAGCCACCGATCCCAAGGCGTCCGCCACGTTGTGCAGAAAGGCCGCCCGGATGTTCATGCTGTCCTTGGCCATTGAGTAAGTCAGCGCAGCCGTGACAAGGTCCACAATCAAGGCCAGTGCCGCGATCCAGACGACCATCCAGCCGTTAACCGGCTCAGGCTCAAAAAACCGCATCACGCCCTCGTAAAACAAGTACACCGACAGCACGACCAGAGTGGTATAGTTGACAAGCGCGGCGACGACCTCGGCCCGGCCATAGCCGAAGCTCATGCGTGGGTCGGCAGGTCTGCGGGCGATTTTGCGGGCGAAAAAGGCGATGACCAGCGCGATGGCGTCAGAGAAATTGTGCAGGGCGTCGGCGATCAACGCCAGCGACCCTGAAAAAATGCCCCCAATGACCTGCGCCAGCGTCAGGAACATGTTGACGGCAATGGCCCAAGCAACACGCGCGTCCCCTGCCTCCGGGTCTATGTGATGGTGCGCGTGGCTGTGCCCCTTATGAGAATGATCATGTGCCATCTGAAATGTGTGTCCCTTGTTACGGCTGCACATTGCATGTAATTCCTCTAGTGACTAGAGGTTCAAGAGTCCTGAGGAAAAAAGATGTATTCAATTGGGAATCTGTCGCGTCACACGCAGGTCAAGATTCCGACCATCCGGTTTTACGAAGACAAAGGTCTGTTGCCTCGCCCGGACCGAACAGCGGGTAATCAGCGTCGGTACGACGACACTGCATTGAAACGGCTGCTTTTTATTCGCCATTGCCGCGATCTTGGATTACCGCTGACCGATGTCGAGGGTTTACTTTCCCTGGAAGGCGCGTCTGGCGGCGACCTTAACCAAGCGCATGAAATTGCCGAAAGGCAGCTGGCCGACCTACGGGACCGTATTTCCCGCCTGCGCAGCCTCGAAGCGGAACTGACCCGAATTTCCAAAGCCTGCGATGGCAAGCACGACCATGTCTGCGCTGTGCTTCACGCATTTGGCGATCATAATGAGTGCGCGGGGCCACACGCGCACTCGAAGTAACTGCCTCCCAGTCAACTCAGCGCGGCTTTGATCTTTTCGGCATGCTGCGCGATCAGGTCGAAATCGCCCATCGTTCCCGGCGCCCGTACAGCAACACCATCATGGCGCGGCAGAATATGGAAATGCAGGTGGAACACCTCCTGCCCTCCGGCGGGTTCGTTGAATTGCTGGATCGTGACACCGTCCGCATCAAACGCTGCGACGACAGCCTTGGCCATTTTTTGGACAGTTGCAGTCACAGCCGCCAATTGTGCAGGTGTTGCATCCAGAATGTTGCGGCAAGGGGTTTTGGGGATCACCAGCAGATGCCCGTCCGCGCGCGGCATGATATCCATGAAGGCCACCGTATCGTCATCTTCGTATACTCGGCTCGAAGGGATCTCTGCGCGCAAAATCTTGGCAAAAATATTCTCGGGATCATAGGCGGTCATTTCAATTCTCCGATTGACGCGTTGCCGACAGTTCTGCGGCGCACCCCCGCCCGGGTCAAGCGGGGAACGCAATTCCCAGCCGCCCTCTTGAATTCGGGGCGCTGATACCCAGATGAATGCGGAATTTGGTGAAAAATTCGCGGGTCGCCCTCCTGCCCGCGACAATTAATCTTGATCCAGATCAAACTCGACCATTGAAGGTCGTCCCCCCGCAATCTAAAACCAGCAGGAATCCCGCGCGTTGGAGAGGTCCAACTGCGCGGTGCAGTTGCAACAGGAGGCACCTATAATGGCAGACGCAGCCATTCATGGTCACGACCATGAAGACCAGCGCACATTTTTCCAGCGCTGGTTCATGTCGACCAACCACAAGGACATCGGGATTCTATACCTGGTCGTCTCGGCACTTGCCGGTCTGATTTCAGTTCTGATGACTGTTGTCATGCGGATCGAATTGATGGAACCCGGGGTGCAGCATATGTGCCTGGAAGGCTTCCGACTGTTCGGCAGCGGAGCCGAGCTCTGCACCCCTAACGGACACCTGTGGAACGTTATGATCACCTACCACGGTGTTCTGATGATGTTCTTCGTGGTCATCCCCGCACTTTTCGGCGGATTTGGCAACTATTTCATGCCGTTGCAGATCGGTGCACCGGACATGGCCTTCCCGCGGATGAACAACCTGTCTTTCTGGCTTTATGTCGCTGGTACGTCGCTGGGTGTGGCCTCGTTGCTGAGTCCCGGTGGTAACGATCAGCTCGGTTCGGGCGTTGGCTGGGTTCTGTACCCGCCGCTGTCGACAACCGAAGGCGGCATGTCCATGGACCTTGCGATCTTTGCCGTGCACGTATCGGGCGCCTCCTCGATCCTCGGCGCGATCAACATGATCACCACCTTCCTGAACATGCGTGCCCCAGGCATGACCCTGTTCAAGGTGCCGCTGTTCAGCTGGTCGATCTTCGTCACCTCGTGGCTGATTCTTCTGTCGCTGCCGGTTCTGGCGGGCGCGATCACCATGTTGCTGATGGATCGCAACTTTGGATTCACCTTCTTTGATCCCGCTGGTGGCGGCGATCCGATCCTGTATCAGCACATCCTGTGGTTCTTCGGCCACCCGGAAGTGTACATCGTGATCCTGCCCGGTTTCGGCATCATCAGCCACGTCATCGCGACCTTCTCGCGCAAGCCGGTCTTCGGTTACCTGCCGATGGTCTGGGCGATCATCGCGATCGGTGTGCTGGGCTTTGTCGTGTGGGCGCACCACATGTACACCGTTGGCCTGTCACTGCGTCAGCAGGCGTACTTCATGCTGGCCACGATGGTCATTGCGGTGCCGACCGGGGTTAAGGTCTTCTCGTGGATCGCGACCATGTGGGGCGGTTCGATCGAGTTCAAGACACCGATGCTGTTCGCCTTCGGCTTCCTGTTCCTGTTCACCGTTGGCGGTGTGACCGGTGTGGTTCTGTCGCAGGCCGGTGTGGACCGTGCGTATCACGACACCTATTACGTGGTTGCGCACTTCCACTACGTGATGAGCTTGGGTGCCGTGTTTGCGATCTTTGCGGGAATGTACTTCTACTTCTCCAAGATGACAGGTCGCCAGTACTCGGAATTCTGGGGCAAGGTTCACTTCTGGATGTTCTTCATTGGCGCCAACCTGACCTTCTTCCCGCAGCACTTCCTGGGCCGTCAGGGCATGCCGCGCCGCTACATCGACTACCCTGAGGCATTCGCCCAGTGGAACTATGTATCGTCGATCGGCGCGTTCATCTCGTTCGCCTCGTTCCTGCTGTTCTTCGGCATCGTGATCTACGCCCTGCTGCGTGGCAAGCGTGAGACCCGGCCGAACCCCTGGAACGAATACGCGGATACGCTGGAATGGACCCTGCCAACCCCACCGCCCGAGCACACGTTCGAGCAGCTGCCAAAGCAGGAAGACTGGGATAAAGGCCACGCCCACTAATTCCGGCAAGATAGACTGACAAAGCCCCGCAGACGCGGGGCTTTTCATTTTTCAGACCTCGAGAATTAGACAACGCTGGCATAGACTTGCCCGAGAATAAGCCGTTAGACTGATCCGCAATCGCCAATTGCGCAGGACCCGGTCGGTCATGATCCTTCACGATGGAATTACTGTACGACAGATGGTCAAAGGCTCCTTTGGCTTTATCTGCATCGTGCTGACATGGACGCTGCTGGTTGTACTGGCGGACGAGCTCACGACAATCGAGCTGATCTCGAACCCCAGCCCGCCCGTCACCATGCTCGGGCTGGCAGTGGCATTCTTTCTGGGCTTCAAAAACACATCGGCCTTTGCGCGCTGGTCCGAAGCGCGCAGCATCTGGGGCGAGATCGTCAATGCCAGCCGGGACTGGGGCAACACTATTAGCAATCTGGTGCTGCCCGACGGCACACCGATTGATCCCGCGCTGCGCGACGAACTGATCGAACGTCACATCGCATGGCTCAATATGCTTGCCTTTCAGCTGCGCCAGCCCTCGCCGACAGGACGCAGCCGACGTCCATGGATGTTTGGACACAAACCTATTTCAGACCGCACCGAGCTGCATCAAAAGCCCGAATGCTGGCGTGAACGCCAATTGGAAAGCGACTTGCCCAGGCTTGAAGGCAAGAGCAATCGCGCCGCCTATCTGATGTTTCTTCAGGGCGAAAAGCTTGCTGAGCTGGCGCGCAGCCGTGGCATTGACCCCTATTGGCACGTCGCCCTGATGGACCGCCTCGCGCGGTTTACGACGACACAGGGGCAATGTGAGCGCATCAAAAACACACCATTCCCAAGACAGGTTGCCGAGGTCGGTCGCGTCTTCAGTTGGATCTTCATCTTCATGCTGCCGCTGGCGTTCAACGACGAGCGATCAATCATCCCCGGGGCAGAAATCTCTGTATGGCAGCTTGTTATCTTCGACTGGCTGACATTTGCGCCAGTTGGGGCGCTGGTCTGCTGGATCTTCTTTGTCACCGAACGCGTCAGCGCCTCGATGGAGGATCCGTTCGAAGGGGATGTGACCGATGTTCCGATCTCGGCCCTTTGTCGCAGCATCGAGATTGACTTGCGGCAGATGACCGACTGTGGGGTTGCGCCTCAACCCGCGCTACCCATCGAAAAAGTTCTGTTTTAGAGCGACCCGATTTGGCGCGTCCGCAACGGCATTTCAGGGTGCGTTCGGTAATCTGCCAATTTTAGGGTATCATGTATCCAGAAACCCTGGGATCGGAGCCATCAGATGCCCGAAATTGACTTTTGGTTTTCCATCGGCAGCACATACAGCTTCCTGACAATCATGCGCCTGGATGATTGGTGTGATGAGCATGACGCGACCGTCAATTGGCGCCCGTTCAACGTGCGCACCATAATGTCCGAACAACAGAACATTCCCTTTGCGGGCAAACCGGCCAAATCCGCATATATGTGGCGCGATATCGAGCGGCGCGCCGCAAAGTACCACCTGCACGCAACGCTTCCTGCACCCTACCCGATCTCGGATCTTGCGCTGGCCAATCAGGTCGCCGTGCTGGGTATGGCGGATGGCTGGGGGAAATCCTTTACCCAAAACTTGTACCGCATCTGGTTCGAAGAGGGAATTGAGGCGGGCAGCGAAACGGCGCTGTCAGAAGCGCTGCATCGGTGTCAGCAGGACCCACGCCTGACCCTTGCCCGCGCCCGCAGCCCGGACACGATCTCGGCCCTTGAAACCGAAACCGAACAGGCCACAAAGCTGGGCGTTTTCGGCGCCCCCAGCCTGGTCGTGCGCGGCGAGGTTTTCTGGGGCGATGACCGGCTGGACGACGCGTTGTCCTGGGCCAAAGTCGGACACGTCATCTGATCTTTCCTGTTAGACACCGGCAGTTGTTGCGCTATTTTTGCACCATGCCATATCGATGGAATCAAACCTCAAGTTCCGAGCAAGAACTGCGCCTGTGGCCGCATAACTCTCTGCCCCCACGCTGGGCGGTGCGTGTGGTGTTGGCGGTCTTCCTGTTTGGCTTGATTCCCCTGATGGCTGTTCTTGGGTCGGTTTTGCTGTGGGGTTTGCTGCCATTCATGCTGTTGACCGTTCTGGGACTGTGGTTCGCGATCCAGTCCAATTACCGTGCACGCAGCGTTTTCGAGGTGTTGACCTTGACCGGCTCGCAGGCCCGTCTGGTGCAGCATCACCCGCAACGGGGGCAGCAGGAGTGGTCCTGCAACCGCTATTGGGCACGTCCCGAAATGCATGAGCGCGGCGGCCCGGTCCCGAATTATGTCACACTGACCGGGGACGGCCGCGAAGTTGAAATCGGCGCGTTTCTGTCTGAGGAAGAGCGGATTTCGCTGTTTGATGAGCTCACAAAAAAACTGCGCGAACCTGTCGCGCAGCCTTAGCATCTTCGCAAGAAAAAGATCTTAGCAGCTGCCGCCTGGCGCAGCGCAGAGCTGATCTTTGACCATCGGGCCAACCTTGCCGAAATCCATCTGGCCGGTGTAGCGAGTTTTCAGCTCACCCATCACTTTGCCCATGTCGCGGATCGACCCGGCGCCGGTCGCCGTGATTGCGGTCTGAATGGCCTTGCTCACCTCGTCATCGTCCAATTGCTTGGGCAGGAATTCCTCGATGACTTCGACCTCGCGCAGTTCCCGTTCGGCCAGATCCAACCGGCTGCCCTCTTCATAGGCACGGGCGCTTTCTTTGCGCTGCTTGGTCATTTTACCAAGAATTTCAAGCACCTCTGCGTCGCCGCAGCCTTTGGCTTCTTCATTGTCAGACGCGCGCGAGGCGATGTCACGGTCCTTGATCGCAGCATTAATCAGGCGCAGCGTCGACAGACGCTCGGCATCCTTGTCTTTCATTGCTTGCTTCAGGGCAGTGTTCACCCGTGATCGCATATCCATATGTTCTGTCCATCCCCATGGCAAAGGAACCCCGACCATATCGAAACAAAAAGCGCGATACAACAGGGGTTGCATATTTCTAACCTATTGTTTTTAAACAATAGCCCAAAAATTGAACAGACTTGACCCGAGCGTACAACCCCCTTAGGTATGCGCCGGTTTACCTTGCAGGAGAGTCGCGCCATGGCCCAGAACGCCCCGTCCAAGCCCACCGCATGTCTGGCATTGGCCGACGGTACATTGTTCTACGGTATGGGCTTCGGCGCCACCGGCCAAACCGTGGCTGAACTGTGCTTTAACACCGCCATGACCGGATATCAGGAAATCATGACCGACCCCTCTTATGCGGGACAAATCGTGACCTTCACCTTCCCTCATATCGGCAATGTCGGCGTGAACCCTGAGGATGACGAGACCGGCGATCCGGTTGCCGCCGGGATGGTGGTCAAATGGGACCCCACCGAGCCATCGAACTGGCGCTCGGCTGAGGAATTGAAAACCTGGCTGGCCCGCCGTGGCCGAATCGCCATCGGCGGTGTGGACACCCGCCGCCTGACCCGCGCCATCCGCCAGCAAGGCGCACCTCATGTCGCGTTGGCGCATGATCCCGACGGTAACTTTGATATCGAGGCACTGGTCGCCGCCGCGCGCGGCTTTGCCGGTCTGGAAGGTATGGATCTGGCCAAAGAGGTCACCTGCGCCCAAAGCTATCGCTGGGACGAAATGCGGTGGGCCTGGCCGGACGGATACAAACGTCAGGAAGCTCCGGTTCTTAAAGTTGTCGCCGTGGACTTTGGCGCAAAGCGCAATATCCTGCGCTGCCTCGCCTCGGCTGGCTGCGACGTCACGGTTCTGCCTGCAACGGCGACGGCCGCCGAGGTGCTGGCCCATAATCCCGATGGCGTGTTCCTGTCGAACGGCCCCGGAGACCCGGCAGCCACCGGTGAATACGCCGTGCCTATGATCAAAGAAGTTCTGGACGCCACTGACCTGCCCGTCTTTGGCATCTGCCTGGGACACCAGATGCTGGCGCTGGCTTTGGGCGGCCATACCGTCAAGATGAACCACGGCCACCACGGGGCCAACCACCCAGTCAAAGACCTGGATACCGGCAAGGTCGAGATCACCTCGATGAACCATGGCTTTGCGGTGGACGCCCAGTCCCTGCCCGACGGCGTTGTGGAAACCCACCGCTCGTTGTTTGACGGGTCCAACTGCGGCATCCGCATGACCGATCGCCCTGTCTATTCAGTGCAGCACCACCCCGAAGCCTCGCCTGGCCCACAGGACAGCTACTATCTGTTCGAACGCTTTGCCGACGCTATGGCAGACAAGAAAGCACAGGCTTAACCACTTCATCGTTTAGTGTTAACGCGCTGTTAACCTTGATTGAGCCACCCTGACGCGAGTCACCGTGTCAGGGATACTAAATGGTTGAACATAGCCTGCAGCAATTCGCACGCGCCGCGCCGATTTCTGTTCGGTCGCGGAAACCCTTGGGCACCTGTTTGGTCGAACGTGGTTGCATTACCACTGCGCAGCTGGAAATGGCGCTGCATCTGCAGTCCAGACAACAGGCCCCACTGGGCGAGATCCTTGTTGGAGAGGGTTGGATCAGCCGTCAGGAGGTCATGTATGCCCTGTCCGAGCAAACCAACCTGCAAATCGCCGATCTAGAAGACACGCCCCCCGCGCCGACCTTATGTGACATCAAACCGGTCGAGTTCTGGCTGAAGCATAATGTGATCCCATGGCAACGCATCGGCCCGATTCTGCTGGTCGCGACCGCGAATCCAAACCGCTTTGCCGCGGTGCGCGCTGCCCTGTCCCACACCGAACACACGATTGCACCGGTACTTGCATCGGCCAGTCAGATTGATCACGCGATCGCCGGCGCGTTTTCAGACACTTTGACAAAAGGCGCGGAAACCCGGGTCGACGAAGATAAGAGCTGTCGGTCCTGGACCCCAACAGCGCGCGCGGGTCCCATCGCGGCCCTTGCAGGACTTCTTTTCTTTTTTACAGCCATTCCTCTGGTTGGTCTGGCTGCTCTTTTGACCACGGCCACCGTTTCACTGCTCTTGTTCATGGTTTTGCGCGTGGCGGGCTTGGTCTCATACCTTATGAGATGCCGCCAAGTGTGCCCAAACCCCGAGCCTGTTCCACTGCGATTGCCGCGCGTATCGATGATGGTGCCCCTTTACAAAGAACGAGAAATAGCAGGCGCTTTAATTAAGCGGCTGCAACGCCTGACCTACCCAAAGGCGTTGTTGGACATCATTCTGGTGCTGGAGGCCTCAGATGAGGTCACGCGCACCACAGTAAGCCGTGTGGATTTACCCAGCTGGATCAGAACAGTGGAAGTCCCGGAACTGAACGGGCTGACGACCAAGCCCCGCGCGATGAACTACGCGTTGGATTTTTGCCGTGGTGACATTCTGGGAGTGTGGGATGCCGAGGACGCCCCGCAACCGGATCAGATCGAACGAGTGGTCCGGCATTTTGCGCGGGCTGATGAAGATGTCGTCTGTCTGCAGGGTGTTCTGGATTATTACAACCCACGCACCAGTTGGCGGTCACGCTGCTTTACCATCGAATACAACAGCTGGTTTCGGATCATCCTGCAAGGCATTGCGCATCTGGGTCTGGTCGTCCCCCTTGGGGGCACAACATTCTTTTTTCGCAGGGACAAACTGCTGGAGCTTGGCGGTTGGGATGCCCACAACGTGACCGAAGATGCAGATCTGGGTGTGCGCCTCAGCCGCGCGGGCTATCGAACCGAGATGGTTGATACCACCACCTATGAAGAGGCGAATTTTCGCGCCTGGCCCTGGGTCAAACAACGTTCGCGCTGGCTGAAGGGGTTCATGGTGACCTACCTGGTACACATGCGCGCGCCGCGGCGCCTGCTTAACGAATTGGGATTCAAACGCTTTTTCGGCTTTCAGGCATTCTTCTTGGGCACTATTGGCCAGTTTCTACTGGCACCAGTCCTATGGCTGTTCTGGTTGGCGACACTGGGCTTGCCTGGCCCGTTCGATCCGCTTTTGTCTGATTGGGCCTTCTACGCACTCATCAGCCTGTTTCTGGTGGCTGAGGTTACCAATCTGATCGTTGGAATGCTGGCCGTAGCAGCACAGGAAAGACGGTTCCTGATGCCGTGGGTTCCAACAATGCCGCTGTATTTTCCGTTGGGCGTATTAGCCGCCTACAAAGCCCTGTGGGAATTGGCCAGCAACCCGTTCTTCTGGGACAAAACTCAGCATGGGCAGGCCCGCGAAGAAGTACAGCCGCACTAACGGTCATTTCTCGCGCAGCACCGCATCCTGTTTCAGCCGGGTCATGAACGCCACCGAGATATGTTCTTTCAGCGCGCGCTCTGCCGCCTCTTCATCCCGTGCGGTGATCGCCTCGACAATGCCCTTATGCTCACTTTGCGCAATCTCGCCGCGACCCTGAACGGCAAGCGAGGTCGTAGCCATCAGAGCCATTGTGCGGTGCACAAGATTCAACTGCTGCACCAGATACCGGTTGTGCGAAGCCAGATGGATCTGTTCATGAAACCGCCGGTTGGCACGCGACAGTGCCGTTGGATCATTCACCAGCGCATCGTCAGCGGCGACCATGTCCTGCAGCACTTTGATCTCTTCTTCGGTGGCGTGTTTCGCGGCCAGCTTTGCGGCCAACCCCTCCAACTCGCGCCGAACCACGTACAGTTCGGCCATTTGGTTGTGATCCAATGAGGCCACGATCAGTGATCGTCCGTCACGCTCCAGCAGGGACTGCGTCTCAAGGCGCTGCAACGCTTCGCGGATCGGCGTGCGAGACACGCCAAACCGTTCTGCCAGCTCACTTTCGACCAATCGGTCGCCGGGCTTGTAAACGCCCACATCAATCGCTTCGAGAATAAGGCTATAGGCGTCTTTGTTGGGCTGACGGGATTGCGGCATGGGGTGTTTCTTCTCCTCGTTCGGACATGTCTATCCGCCTCAGGCCCGTGCAATCAAGTGTAGCATTGAAAACCTGTGCATGGCGGCCTAAACCCAACCCATGGTCAAACCTTCCTTTTCGCACGTCACCCAATGGGTGTTCGACCTCGACAACACGCTGTACCCGCCTCATATGCAACTATTCGACCAGATCGAGGTGCTGATGACGGACTATGTGGTGCAGGCCATTGGCGTCGACCGGGCCGAGGCCGATCGTCTGCGCTCGCACTATTGGCGGGAATACGGCACCACGCTGGCCGGCTTGATGGCCGAGCATGACCTGGACCCCGACCCATATCTATACGCCGTGCATCAGGTGGACATGAGCCACATGGACCCCGACGCCGAGTTGGCCGACCACATCAGGTCCTTGCCCGGCCGTCGCATCGTTTACACCAACGGCAGCGCGCCTTATGCCGAACGTGTGCTAAAAGCACGCGGCCTCAGCGGTTTGTTCGATGCGGTTTATGGCGTAGAACACGCGGGCTATCGTCCAAAACCCGAACAGGCCGCGTTCGAGGCGATCTTTGCACAGGATGGCATCGACGCCGACAAGGCGGCCATGTTCGAAGATGATCCGCGCAATCTGGCTGCTCCGCACGCGATGGGAATGCGCACAGTTCACGTCGCGCCCCAGCCGCACGAGGCCGATCATATCCACCATCACACCGACGATTTGACCGCGTTTCTGGCCCGCCTGCGATAGGCTGTCACACTGCGACGATCTGCACATTCTGCAGGTGCATCATCGACCCTATATGCGCCTCAGCGACGAACAGAATCAGAGACCCCATGAGCGCAATCGAGATGCCCGGACGCCTGCCCATCTGGCAGCGCCTGTTATTTGCAGTTCCCCTGTTTGGCTGGCTGGCCAAGGATGCCGCTCATGCAAGGGGCGCAGATTGGGGTTATACAGCGGCCGCGATTTTCAGCATGTGCGGCTGTTCTGCCCTATTGTTCGGCCTGCCGGGCCTGTACATCCCAGCCGTGATGATGGTGCCGGTGATGTTCCTGATCCTCATCCTGATCTCACGCGGCTGACACGCGGGACAGGATGTCACTTGGCACCCGATGCAGAACCGAACTAGGTTCTGCCCAACACTCGGAGGCCAAGGTCATGAAAGACAGCTGTGATATCCTGATTTCAGGCGGTGGAATCGCCGGTCTGACCGCCGCAGCGGCCTTTGGAGCCGCCGGATTCGACGTTATTTGCGTCGACCCGACGCCCCCGATAACCGAGCGCGACGTGGACGGCTCTGATTTGCGGACTACCGCCTTTTTGCAACCAGCGCACGGCTTGTTAGAGCAATGCGGGTTGTGGCAACGGCTGGACGCACACGCGGCCCCCTTACAGATCATGCGGATTGTGGATGCAGGCGGAGATTTTCCTGAACCCCGCGTTGTGCGCGATTTCAACGCCGCAGATATTTCGGATCTGCCCTTCGGCTGGAACCTGCCCAACTGGCTGCTGCGGCGCGAGATGGTGGCACGACTGGCCGAACTGCCCAATGTCGATTTCCGCCCCGGTACAGGCACTGTCAGTCTGTTCACCCGCACCGCCGAAGCGCGCGTCGGCCTGAGTGACGGCAGCCGCATTCGTTGCAAGCTGGTGGTCGCCGCTGACGGGCGCAACTCTCCCATGCGAGAGGCGGCTGGGATCAACGTTCATACAACGCGCTATGGCCAGAAGGCATTGGCCTTTGCGGTCACACATCCCATCCCGCACGACAATGTTTCGACGGAAATTCACCGCTCGGGTGGGCCCTTCACCCTGGTCCCCCTGCCTGACTGGCAGGGACAACCTTCATCGGCGATTGTGTGGATGGAGCGCGGACCCCGCGCGGTTGAGTTGCTGAACACCGAGCCCGAAGCGTTTGAGGCGCTGATGACCGAACGGTCCTGTGGGTTGTTCGGACCGTTAAAACTGGCCTCGCGCCGGACCATCTGGCCGATCATCAGCCAATCAGCAGAACGTCTGTCAGGCGAGCGTGTCGCACTGATGGCCGAAGCCGCCCATGTGGTGCCGCCAATTGGCGCACAGGGGTTAAACATGTCGCTGGGCGATCTGAGCAGTCTGCTGGAACTGGCGCAGGCCCGCCCCGAAGGCTTGGGCGACACGCAGATGCTCGATGCCTATCATAAAGCCCGCCATACCGAGATCGAGATGCGGGTCAAAGGAATCGATCTGTTGAACCGCGCCTCAATGATTGAAGCGCGACCATTAAGAGACGTGCGGGCAATGGGGCTGAATGCGCTCTATTCCTTGCCGGCTGTTCGCAAGACCTTGATGCAAATGGGCCTCGGCGTACGCTAAGGCCCGAACAGTTTCACAGAACCTGATCCAGCACGCGCTTGAGCCGTTCGATGGTGCCGTCAACGTCATACAATTTGTCCAAACCGAACAGACCAAGGCGGAAGGTGCTGAAACCTTCGGGTTCATCACATTGCAACGGCACACCTGCTGCGATCTGCATGCCCAAAGCGGCAAATTTCTTGCCATTCTGAACATCCGGGTCCGAGGTATAGCTGACCACGACACCCGGCGCGCCAAATCCGTCTGCCGCAACAGAGATAATACCGTATCCCTTCAAGAGCTCCCGCACTCCATTTCCCAGATTCCATTGAGCATTTCGAAGAGTTTCCCAACCGCTTCGCTCGGTTTCGACCATCGTATCGCGGAACGC
The DNA here is from genome assembly GCF_900143525.1 of Ruegeria sp. Alg231-54. Taxonomy (GTDB): domain Bacteria; phylum Pseudomonadota; class Alphaproteobacteria; order Rhodobacterales; family Rhodobacteraceae; genus Ruegeria. The sequence goes on from NZ_FREZ01000001.1 coordinate 744,602, forward strand.
CTTCAACGCGTCCGTGGGCATGGTCGCGTGATACGCGTGCCCGCCATTTTCATAGGCCTGCATGATCTGCCGCCATTTCTTCAGATCAACGGCAAAGCTGTCAGACGTCGTCTCCTCCAACCGCGCTTCGGCACGCTCAGATAACATGACAAGACCCGCACAGGGCGATGCGCTCCAGCCTTTCTGGGGGGCCGAGATCAGGACGTCTACGCCGGTGGCCTTCATGTCGACCCAGGCACAACCCGATGCGATGCAGTCCAGCACCATTAACGCCCCGACCTCATGCGCCGCCGCGGCCATGGCGGTCACGTAATCGTCGGGCAGAATGACACCGGCCGAGGTCTCTACATGTGGGGCAAATACAACATCCGGACGCTGTTCACGGATTGTTGAAACAACCTCGTCAATCGGTGCGGGGGCAAAGGGCGACGGGCTGGAATTGCCGGTTTCACGAGCTTTGAGAACCGTCGCTGACGCCGTCAGATCACCGGATTCGATGATCTGGCTCCAACGGTAGGAAAACCACCCATTCCGCACAACCATTACACTGGCGTTGCGCGCAAATTGCCGGGCAACGGCCTCCATCCCATAGGTGCCACCACCAGGGATAATTGCCACGCCATCCGCGTTATATACATCCTTCAGCAAGCCCGAGATGTCGCGCATCACCTGCTGAAACTGAACCGACATGTGGTTCAGAGAACGATCCGTAAACACGACCGAGAACTCTTCGAGCCCAGAGGGATCGACGGTGTCCAATAGCGCTGGCATGGTTTGTCCTTTCAAATTGTCGTCAGCGGCCTCACGACCCGGGTTAATTTGCCGAGACCCGTACTGAACCCGAATATCTGGCCTAAGGGAACTAAAAACAAAACACTCAAATGATATTTTGTTGGTCGAATCTGGCAAGAAATGACGCCAATTAGTGTCAGCCGCCCTTTACACTCTGACGTGTTTCTGACCAGATGCACTCACTTTGCAGAAGAAAGGTATTTCGACAGGTGAATGCGCATAAGCGGATCAGTTTTCAAGTTGTACGGGACGAAGTCAAACGGCGGATCGAGAGCCGGATTTGGCCGCAGGGATCGCTTCTGCCAACCGAAACACAGCTTGCCGAGGAATTCAATTGCGCACGCGCGACAGTGAACCGTGCCCTGCGCGAGCTTTCTGATCAGGGATTTGTCGAGCGCAAACGCAAAAGCGGGACCCGGGTCAAAAAGGAACCCAGCAAGCATGCAAAGCTAGAATTTTCTTTGGCTCGTCAAACGGTTGAAAGCCAAAATGCAACCTATCGGTACTCGCTGGTTGAACGCAACGTGGTCGCAAGCCCCGGTTGGCTGGCTTCGCAGATCGGTGTATCCGCTGATATTCGCGTCCTGCAAGTCATCTGCATGCATTATGCCGACAACCGTCCCTTCCAGTTGGAAGAACGCTGGATCAACATAGAAGCGGTGCCCGAAATCGAGCATGCCGATCTGAGCACCCACGGCCCACATGAATGGCTATTGAACGCCTCTCCGTTTACCGAGGCTGAGGTCTCCTTTTGCGCGATCTCCGCGGACGGACGATTGGCGGAATTCATGGGAACCACGCCTGGAACGTCGATGATCCAGCTAGAGCGCACGACCTGGAAGAACGGAAATCCGATGGCATTTGCCCGGATGACGCACCATCCGGGATATTGCATCCGCACGCGGTACTGAACGGGCTTATCCGATCGGTCCCGGCAAACGTTCCTCGCTAAGTAGAACGTTGGCTTCGACATCTCCTGCGCCGGGCAAGGTCATGATCCGACGGCGCAGGACCCGCTCAAAATCCGACAGGTCGCGGGCAACCACCCGCAGGCGATAATCGTACAGACCCAGCACATGCTCAACTGTCTGAACTTCGGGGATCGCACTGACGGCACGCTCAAAATCTTCCAGACTGATTTGGCCCTTGCGCGCCAGTTTCACGCCAAGGAACACGGTCACGCCAAATCCCAACGCCTCGGCATTCAGGCGCAGCCGGCGACCTTTGATAACGCCCGAGGTTTCCAGCCGGCGGATGCGCCGCCATGTTGCCGGTTGTGACAGGCCAAGCTTACGCCCCAACGCCCCGGCGCTCTGGGAGGCGTCCTGAGCCAACGCACACAGTATCTTTCGGTCCAGCTCATCCAATTCGGTCATACCGGCAAGACCTCTTCGCTCTTGACCCTCGCGATATGCATCAGGGCCTCAATATCCGCGATATGCGGCAGGGTCAGAATGCGGTCACGGTAGAGTTGTTGATAGTGTGACATGTCTCTGGCAATCACGGACAGCCGCACATCCACCCTGCCCAGAAATGTTTGCAATTCGATCACCTCGGGCACTTGCCGGGCGGCGGCAGTAAATTCGTCAAACGCGCGCGATTGCGTCTTGTCCAGCGTTACGCGCAGCGAAACCTCGACCGCATACCCAAGCGCCGCCCAATCGATCACGGCCTCCTGCCCCTGGATTATTCCGGTTGCCTGCATCTTTTCGACCCGGCGCCAGCAGACACCCTGGCTGATACGGCAACGCTCGGCCAGTTCCGCAGCAGTCAGGCTGGGATCGGCCTGAAAGTGGCGCAGGATTCGGCGGTCTATGTCATCAAGCATGAATTTTTCGCATTTCTGGTGTTACACGAATTATTCTTCATCTTTTTCACAAATACTCAAGTGCAACCCTATCGCCAATACAACATCCGGCAGGTAAAACCCTCGGCAATCTAACCAGAAAGGACCGGCGACATGCGCGTCTATTACGATCGCGATTGCGACATCAACCTGATCAAAGACAAGAAAGTGGCGATCCTGGGCTACGGCAGCCAAGGCCACGCCCACGCACTGAACCTGCGCGACTCAGGCGCGAAGAACCTTGTCGTCGCTCTGCGCGAAGGCTCGGCATCCGCCAAAAAAGCCGAAGCCGAAGGTCTGGAAGTCATGGGCATCGCGGAAGCGGCAGCCTGGTGCGACGTCATCATGTTCACCATGCCCGACGAACTGCAGGCTGAGACCTACAAGAAATACGTGCATGACAACATCAAGCCCGGCTCTGCCATTGCCTTTGCCCATGGCCTGAACGTCCACTTTGGCCTGATTGAGCCGAAAGAAGGCATCGACGTCATCATGATGGCCCCCAAAGGCCCCGGCCACACCGTGCGCGGCGAATACGTCAAAGGCGGCGGCGTGCCTTGCCTGGTTGCCGTGAACAACGACGCTACCGGCAAAGCGCTGGAAATCGGCCTGTCCTATTGCTCGGCCATCGGTGGCGGCCGCTCGGGCATCATCGAAACCAACTTCCGCGAAGAGTGCGAAACCGACCTGTTCGGTGAGCAGGCCGTTCTGTGCGGCGGTATCGTCGAACTGATCCGTTGTGGTTTCGAAACTCTGGTTGAGGCAGGTTATGCGCCCGAAATGGCCTATTTCGAATGTCTGCACGAGACCAAGCTGATCGTTGACCTGATCTATGAAGGCGGTATCGCGAACATGGATTATTCGATCTCGAACACTGCCGAGTACGGCCAGTACGTCACCGGCCCACGGATCCTGCCTTATGAGCAGACCAAGAAAGCGATGAAAGAGACGCTGTCGGACATCCAAACCGGCAAATTCGTGCGTGACTTCATGCTGGAAAACGCTGTTGGTCAGCCGACCATCAAAGCGGCTCGCCGCCACAATGATGAGCATCAGATCGAGCAGGTCGGTAAGAAACTGCGCGACATGATGCCGTGGATCTCTGCTGGCAAGTTGGTCGATCAGGAAAAGAACTGATCCCACCAAGCGAATGCGAAGGGGCGGCCCATCAGGCCGCCCTTTTTTGGCCAAGCCTCAAGGCGAAACTAAGATGGTCCAGCACCCCACATCCCGCGATTGGAGCGGTGTTATCACCCTCGGCCTGATCTGGGGCGGGACGTTCATGGTCGTTGCCATGGCACTGGAAGGGTACGGACCTATCACCGTCGCCACCGCGCGCACTACGTTGGGTGCCATGATGTTGCTGGGGTTGATGGCGGTCACAAACCGCAAGCTACCTTCCGGATCCGCCGCCCTTTGGACCTCGGTCATTGTGATCGGTATCTTGTCGTCTGCCCTGCCCTTTGTTTTGCTAAGCTGGGGACAGCAATACGTGCCTTCGGCCTTTGCCGGCCTGTCGATGGCCGCGATTCCGCTGATGGTTCTGCCGCTGGCACATTTCTTTTCAGACGAGCCTTTGAACCTGAGAAAACTGGTGGGCGTGACCCTTGGATTCAGCGGTGCGTTGGTGTTGATTGGCCCCGGTTTGGCGCAACTTGGCCACGGTTCAGAACCTCTGGCGCAGCTAGCATGCATCGGGGCCGCCTTGTGTTATTCCCTGGCGTCGATCTTCACCCGTCAATGTCCGCCCATTGATCCTGTGGTTCTGGCCGCCCTAACCCTGCTGGTCGGCGCAGTAATCCTGCTGCCGATCATGTTCGTGACTGAAGGCGTCCCGACATGGGAAGGTACCCGCCCAAGCATTGCCATCATCGTTTTGGGGTTGGTCCCTACGGCATTCGCAACACTGCTGCGCGTATCCGTCATTCGCAGCGCAGGATCGGTGTTCATGACACTCGTTAACTACCAAGTGCCAATCTGGTCGATGGTGTTCGGCGCATGGGTGCTGTCCGAGGCGTTGCCGCTGCGCTTTTTCGTGGCGCTGGCTATGATCCTGACCGGGCTGGCCATCAGTCAGTGGTTCAGCCTGCGAAAGATGCTAACCGGGCGCTAGCCTGTGACGGCCTCGACCTCGGCAACGATGCCGTCGACAACCTGGGTCAGCAGCGCGTCATCTTCACATTCCGCCATGACGCGGATCAGAGGTTCCGTACCCGACTTGCGGATCAGCAATCGCCCCTGCCCGTTCAGCCGCGCCTCGGCGTCAGAAATTGCAGCCTGCACGCTGGCGGCCTCAAGCGGGGCTTGTCCTTCGCCGTAGCGCACGTTCTTCAGCATTTGCGGTACGGTTTCGAACTGCACCGACAATTCCGATGCTTTGCGACCCGTATGAACCATCTCTGCCAGGAAATGGAGGCCCGCCATCAGGCCGTCGCCTGTGGTCGCGTAATCGCTCATGACGATATGTCCTGATTGTTCGCCGCCCAGATTGAACCCGCCTTCGCGCATCCGTTCAACGACATAGCGGTCCCCGACGCCGGTGCGTTCCAGACGCAAGCCATGGCTTTCAAGATGACGTTCCAGGCCAAGGTTCGACATAACCGTTGCAACCAGCGCGCCGCCTTTCAGGCGGTCTGCCTCAGCCCAACTGGTCGCCAAAAGCGCCATTAACTGGTCGCCGTCTGCGACTTGGCCATTCTCGTCGATCACAACGACGCGATCGGCGTCACCGTCCAGACAAATCCCGACATCTGCACCATGGGCCACGACAGTTTCGGCAGCCATCTGCGGTTTGGTCGAGCCACAGTTGAGGTTGATATTCTTACCATTAGGCGTGATGCCGACCGGGATCACCTCGGCACCCAATTCCCACAAAACCTCGGGCGCCGTGCGGTGCGCGGCCCCATTGGCGCAATCGACTACAACTTTTAGCCCGTCTAAACGCAAGTCACGCGACAGCGAAGATTTGACGCGCTCACCATATCGGAACCGCGCATCATCCACCCGTCTGGCACGGCCGATATTCCGTGCCTGCGCAGGTTTGACACCTTCTTCGATCAGCCTTTCAATCTCGAGTTCCGCCTGATCAGACAGCTTGTATCCGTCAGGACCAAAGAACTTGATACCGTTGTCCTCGGCCGGGTTATGGCTGGCCGAGATCATCACCCCAAGATCCGCGCGCATCGACCGTGTCATCAGACCGACAGCGGGCGTCGGAACCGGCCCAAGCAGCAACACGTTCATCCCGGTCGAAGTCAATCCGGCCGTGAGGGCGTTTTCCACCATATAGCCAGACAGGCGCGTATCTTTACCGATCACAACGCGGTGGACGTCGGATTGGTCACGGCGGAAGTAACGGCCAGCGGCGGCCCCGATGCGCAATGCCATTTCGGCCGTGATTGGATGGGTATTGGCGGTCCCCCGCACCCCATCGGTTCCGAACAGCTTGCGCATAATGTCACTCCGTCATTTCTTGCCTGCCTCCGCCTTACCGGACGGCGGCCCAAAGGCGCAAGGCCTGAGCGGTTTCTGCAACATCGTGCACACGCAGAATCTGAACGCCTTGTGACAATCCAGCCAGCCCGACGGCGATTGATCCCGGCGCGCGGGCGTCCTTGCGCGGCTCTTTGCCAATTTGCCCGATCATACCTTTTCGGGACACGCCCAACAGGATCGGGCAACCCAAACCGTGAAACAGACTGATCCCCTTCAACAAGGCCAAGTTGTGCGCCTCGGTCTTGCCAAACCCTATGCCCGGATCAACAATAATCTGATCCCGATCTAACCCGAGATATTCGAGACGATCCACCTGACCCTCAAGGAAATCGTAGACATCCAGCAGAACGTCGTCATAGGTCGGGTTGTCCTGCATCGTGCCCGGGTCGCCCTGCATGTGCATCACACAAACCGGGGCACCAACTTTTACACAAAACGGTGCCACCTGTGGATCAAAGGTAAAGCCGGTTACGTCGTTGATCAGCCCTGCTCCGGCCTCCCACGCTGCTTTGGCGACGGCGGATTTGCGCGTATCGATGGATATTAACGCATCAGTGCGGGATTTGATGGCTTCGATCAGGGGGCGGGTCCGGGCGATCTCTTCATCTTCGGGCACGAAGGTTGCTCCGGGTCGCGTCGATTCGCCGCCAATATCCAGAATGGTTGCATCTTGTGACACCATCTGTTCAGCCGCAGATTGGGCCGCGCTGACCGAATTGTGCACACCGCCATCCGAGAAACTGTCTGGGGTCGCATTCAGAATGCCCATAATGTGCGGACGATCCATGGCAAGGCCCGCAACATCGGTACGCGGACGCGTCAGACGGTCCAGCGCATCGTCTGGCACATCCTGCACAGCAATGACCCTTGGGGGCTCTTCACGGCTTAACCGTTCGACATGGGTAAACCACAGCGGTTGGCCCGCAATTTGGACAGCCCCCGACGGACGGTTCGGACCATGCTGAACCAAAGGTCGAAAATACGCGGTCACAGTTGCGCCTGGTCCACCGAGATCGCACGCAACGGGGTTTCCGGGGCGTCGGGCAGCGCGCCGCCGATCACCATCATCTCGCTCGCCTCAAAAGTGGCAGCAAACCATGCGGCCAGCGCGACAGCATCCGAAGGTGCCGCCGATTGGCCGTCAACAGCATCCAGTACAATTTTTGAGGGTGCCCAGACGCAAATCTGGCCATTCTTCATGGCCCAATCCAGCTCGGTCCGCGTTGAAACGACAACGCAGCGGTGATCGCGGGCAGCCAAAACCCAAGCGTTCTGTTCAATCGACAACAGATCAATTCGGCGTTGGGTCATCGCGTGGCCAGTCTGTGAAACAGGCATATCCGCCGCGCCGACACATAGGATCAACGGGCGTTCACGATTTTCCAGCTGATCGATCCACCCGGTCAGATTTGACGATGCGATGGCCTCGTTCGACAGGAAAGCCAGTCGGGGATGCGGGCGCTCTTCCTCGACGACATCGTGGTGAGTCTTGTCTTTTCCGCGCACAATCTCAACACCCAAGGCGCCGGGACCGCGATCAAGTTTTTCTATTCTGACAAAAGCTCTTACGGCCTGCGGTTCAAGTAAAATTCGCTCGGCCACCCGGTCTGCTAAAGTCTCAAGCAGGTTAAGACGTTCCGCCGCAAGCTCATACGCGATCGCCTCAGTCACCCGGTCGTAGGACAGGATGCGATCCACGTCATCGTCGATGGGATCGGTCAGCGGGCGAACCTCGACCACGATGTTAAAACAGATACGCTGGGTCGTTCCACGCTCGGCCTGAAACGCGCCGATTTCAACCTCGACGATATGGTCACGCAGAGAAATACGATCCAACGGCCCCCGGGCAGCGGTCGCTTCGGACCGCTCGGACGGGTGCGCAAAGGCAAGACGGATTTCAGAGCTCATACAGGCGGACCTTTTCGGGCTTTGTGGACGTATTTGCCCAAAATAAACGATGCGCGGGCGTATAACACCGCAACATGCGTCTTTCCAGCCATCGAATGCGGCGTCAGGTTACGCGGAACCAGCTCATCATACCCGAAGCAGCGTGTCCCAGCATATGGCAATGCAGCAGCCAGTCTCCCGGATTGTCCGCGACCAACGCGATCTGACGGGTCTGGCCCCGGTCCACCAGTACAGTGTCGCGCCAAGGCCCCAAACTGCCATCCGGCAGGATGAGCCGGAAGTGGTGACCATGCAGGTGCATGGCATGAGGGAAAACGGTTTCGTTCACAAACTCGATCCGGTGCACCTGACCCAGACGCGCATCCAGAAACGGGTCCTTGGGTCGCTCCGCGTATCCGTTCAACGCCCAGAACCGGCCCAATTGAGCCAGCTCACGGCCTGTCAGGTCCTGATCACCAAGCTTGGCCCCTTCCAGCCATCGCATCGCGCCGCCCTGCAGGGACATGCGATGCAGCGGTGCCTGATCATACTGAAATTCAGGCATATTGTTCGCAGGCAATGGTTCAATACCCTGCCTTTGCGATGTGGACGCTTCGGAAACTTGAAAGCGTACCAAGCCATAGCCGCCATCCCGCTCGATACTTGCGAGACCCGCGACATCTCCGGACGCGGACGTCACATCCACGACAAGGTCTGCCCGTTGTGCGGGCGCAAGTGGGAATCTCTCCTCTACAGGCAATGGAACTGCCAGAGGCATGCCATCCAGCGCCACGATCCAACCTGCCAGCCCGTCCAACGCCAAATCAAATATCCGAGCGTTCGATGCATTGATCAGACGCAATCGCAATCGTTCCCCCGATCCAACAGGATAAGCCGGATCAAAGCCGCCGTTGACGGACACCAGATTACCCAGCCGCCCCGCATGGCTAAGGTCGTGTCCATTGTCAAAATCGTCCGCGATATGCGCGGTTTCAGGGTCTAGCCGCCAATCGTCCAGCATCAGCGTCAGATCCTGATCAACATCCGGCGGGCTAGATTCTTCAACGATCAGGGGTCCATAGAGACCTCGGGCGACTTGTTCGGTAGACCGGTTATGCGAGTGATACCAATAAGTTCCTGCATCGGGCGCAACAAAGTCATAGTCGAAGGATTGACCCGTCTCGACAGCGTCCTGCGTCAATCCGGGCACGCCATCCATTGCGTTGTCGATCCGGATCCCGTGCCAATGCACTGCCGTCGGTTGAGACAGGTTGTTTATCAGCTTGCGGCTAACGCGTCCCCCCTGAGGCAACCGGATGTCGACACCGGGAACGCGACCGCCATAGGTCCAAACCGGCGTAGCTGGATATCCGTCAGGCGCAATCTGTTGCACCGCTTCTTGCGCGACCAGATCAGAGCTGACCGCATGCGCTACCTTTGGCAGCAGGGCAAGCGCGGTCGAAGTTTGCAGAAACCGTCTGCGGGACAACATCATGGCGGACCTCCTGGCCCGCTACATAAGGCAGAAAACGCCCCGCGCCATCAAGGTTCCAGCGCGGGCGCGTCAATCAGTTGCTCGCGGTCCGATAGTTGTGGCGGTAGAAAATGTGAACGCCGATCCGGGCCGTTTCTTTGTAGACGCGCGACCATGACGGGCGCACCGCCTTGGTGTGGTAATGGGTCGCCCCTTCGGTCAGCCCGACGCCAACGCCGTCCATTGCCGCGCGGGCAACCTTAGACACACGCTCATAGGCTCTTTTCTCGCGGATAACTTCTTTCTGACCATCGCAGGTGTAGGTGAACTGGCATTGGTACTTCTTACCGGTTCCCTGCTTGATCACCCCGCACAGCGAACTTGGAAAGCGGCTACTTTTGACCCGATTCAGGATCACCTCGGCCACGGCAAACTGACCGCGAACGCTTTCGCCGCGCGCTTCAAAGTAAAGCGCCTCAGCCAGACATTTGAAATTCTCGTCACCAGCGGCAGTCGGCAGTTGATCCAGCCAATCCTTGGAATAGGACACCTGTTGCAGCACAGGTTCTTTACGTGGCTTGAACAGGCCCAAGTAGTCGCGAAACTTTTGCCCGGGCAATTCGCTCCGGGTTACCAGTTCGCGTTTGGCAGATTCGGTGGCTTCCCTCTCGGCGACGGAAACACTCGGCAGCACGGTTGCTGCCAATGTGGCAACAGCCAATATGTATCGTAGCATCAGATAACCTCGCACAGGCACAATTAGCGCCAGACCCTCCCCCGGCGGGCGCGATGAGGCTCATACCGAATTCAAACGGCGACGTCCAGTTCTGACGGAAAAGCAAGTGGAAAATCGCCGTTTCGTCAACAATATTTGACGACGGCGCTTTCTGTTACCTACTAATTCTAGAGTGCCGCCCTTCTGTCAACCCCCAAGTCTGGACGAAATCGCCAGTTGAGCGGCAGCCAGCCGAGCGACAGGTACTCGGAAGGGTGAACAGGACACGTAGTCAAAGCCCAATTCTCGGCAAATGGCGATTGATTCGGGGTTACCGCCATGTTCGCCGCAAACCGACAACGTCACTTCCGGTTGTGCTTGCCTGCCGCGTTCAGCCCCCAGTTTAAGCAATTCGCCAACTCCGTCCGCGTCCAACACATGAAACGGGTCTTCGACAAAGACACCCTGCCGGACATAAGCCGACATGAACCGGCCTGCGTCATCGCGGGACAAGCCATAGGTCATCTGCGTCAGATCGTTCGTTCCGAAACTTAAAAACGCGGTTTGCGGCGCGATTTCGGCCGCCCGCAAACAGGCCCGAGGGGTTTCGACCATCACGCCTAGCCGATACTCAAATTCCTGCCCGCGTTCACCGGCGACGGCTGCTGCCACAGAATCGATGCGCGCCTTGACCAGTTCGACCTCGCGCTTGGCGGATACCAGCGGGATCATCACCTCGGGCACCACCGGTGCGCCGTCTTTGCTGGCTTCAAGCGTCGCCTCGAAAATCGCACGCGCCTGCATGTCGTAGATTTCGGGAACCGTCACACCCAGACGTACGCCGCGCAGGCCCAGCATCGGGTTATATTCGGTCATGGCGTCGACCCTGCGTTCGACATCTGAGACCGGCAGGTCTAGCGCTTCGGCAAGTTCGCGTTGGCCGGTGCGCGTGGTTGGAAGAAACTCGTGCAACGGTGGATCGAACAGACGGATACAGACAGGCTGTCCCTCCATGATCCGGAAAAGCTGCGCGAAGTCATCGCGCTGCATCGGCAACAAGCGTTCCAACACCGCTTCGCGACCGGATGAGGTCTGCGCAAAGATCATTTCGCGCATTACGATCAGACGACCGGGGTCAAAGAACATGTGCTCGGTCCGACACAACCCGATCCCTTGCGCCATGAAGTTCCGCGCTGTTTGTGCGTCTGCGGGTGTGTCCGCGTTGGCGCGAATTGCAATGTCCCGTTCTGCGTCCGCCCACCCCATCAGGGTCTGAAAACAATCATCCAGCGCGGCCTCGAGCATCGTCGGCCTCCCCGCCAACACCTGACCCGAGCTGCCGTCGATGGTCAATGTGTCGCCTGTTTTGAAAACCCGCCCGTCGGGAGCCATCAGCTGTTTTTTCTTTGTCTGAAACCGCATCTCGGACGCGCCGACGATGCACGGCAGGCCCAAACCCCGGCCAATCACGGCCGCGTGGCTGGTCATGCCGCCCTTTTCCGTCAGGACCGCCACGGCGGCATGCATACCGCGCACATCTTCCGGGGAGGTTTCACGGCGCACCAAAATGCACGGCTCTCCCCGCGCGGCGCTTGCCTGAGCCTCGGCCGAGGTGAAAACGATTTTGCCGGTCGCAGCACCCGGACTGGCGGCAATTCCGGTGGTCAGGGTGTCGCGTTCCGCATCAGGGTGAACCTGCCGGTGCAACAGCTCGTTCAGGGAATGTGGATCAACCCGCATTACAGCCTCTTGCGGAGGAATGATCCCGTCTTCGGCCAGGCGCACAGCGATCCGCATCGCCGCGCGTGCGCTGCGTTGAACCCGGACACCATCCAAAATGTGAACGTGGCCGTTTTCAATCACGAACTCGACCTGCATTTCCTCGCGCAGCTTGACCCGCATCAGCGCCGCATGCGTTTTGAGGTCCGCAAATGCCTTGGGCGCGACCTCCTCCAGGGACTTTCCGCGCGGATCCTTTTCCAGGTACAGCGCCGCGACGCCTTCCCCCAGCGCATCCCGCCCCTGACTTTGGCTCAGATACCGACCGGTGATCTGAGGCAATCCAGTAGTCGGATCAATTAGTTGCAGCACACCCGATCCGCACTCGCCCTGCCCAACGCCGGGGATCATCTCTTGGATCACCAAACCCAGACCCGCGTCCGCCGGCGCCCCCTTTGCCTGACGCAACAATCGCGCCGAGGTGCCCTCCCATGCGCGTGCCATCGAACGCAGCACGGCAATCAGCTGCTCTCCGCGATCCTGTGGAAAGGCTTCGTCCGTCTCATCTTCGTAAGCCCTCAGAGATTCCTGCAGCCCCTCACGGCCATCTGCGTCAATCTCGTCAAACACATCTGGGTCCAGCCGCGCAACATGAACCGCGTAGCTTTGGACAAAGCGCAGATACAACGCAGCCGCGGCCTCAACCCCCATCGAATCCGACAGGTCGACATAGCGCGCGTCATTCATGCCGATGTTCAGGATGGCACCCGGGCCGCCCCAATCGGGATCTTCGGAACTGGGCCGGACACACAGCAGCGCGGTCTGATCAAATTGCTCAAGAACAGCAGCTAAATCCGGCACCTGGCCGTCCGATATCTGATGCACCGCATCAAACGACAACGCGACCGTTCGTGGAACCGGCAGTTCCAGACGAACCAGACGTTGCAGACATTTCGCCCGCCCGCCATGCGTGTTGGCGGCAACGGGCGCTTCGGACGTGATAAGCGTAGTATGCGGATTATTCTGCACTGCGGCACCTTTTGATTTCACCGCAGCATAAGCCCCTGCACCAATGGCGCAAGGGCGTTCTGGATCAGCCTTCGATGCGGCTCAGATCAGCAACACTGGAGCAGACCTGACGGATCTGGCTTAGCAGGTTCAGGCGGTTACGGCGCAGGATGTCATTGTCGGTATTGACCTGAACATCCTCAAAAAACGCATCCACCGGGCCGCGCAGGCCGGCCATGGCCGACATGGCTGCCGGAAAGTCTTCGGCCTTCAACGCCAGGTCAATCTTGGCCTGTGCAGTTTCCAACGCGCCGAACAGAGCCTTTTCGCTGTCGGTCTCCGCAAACTTGATATCTGCGCCATAGGAATACTCGACCCCGTCCTTCTCCTCGGCCTGGGTCAGGATGTTGTTGGCGCGCTTGAACCCCTGCACGAGGTTTTCGCCATCCTCAGTCGCGATCACGGCATTCAGCGCGCGGGCACGTTTGACCAGCAGGTTGAGGTCATCATTGCCGTCCATCGCGATGCAGGCGTCGATGATGTCGTGGCGAATGCCCTCGTCGCGGAGGAAGGTTTTGAGTCGGTCGTGGAAGAAGGAGAGGAGATCGTCGGACGCGTCCGGGACTTTCTTCTCCAACCCCAGAAATTCATCGGTCGGCTTGTCGCCGAGATTGTCTTTGACCGCTTTGAACGCTGCACCGAAGACGCCGTGATCCGCGATTTCTTCCAGCAGGTCCTCGACATCTGATTTCGGCAACGCGTCATTGATGGCACCCTCTGCCCGGACCAATTGGCTATCAAAGAACCGATCCAATCTTAGACGCAAATCATTTTCGAGTATCAATCGCGTCACGCCCAACGCCGCGCGGCGTAAGGCAAACGGGTCTTTCGATCCCGTGGGCTTCTCCTCAATCGCCCAGAACCCGGTCAGCGTGTCCAACTTGTCGGCCAGCGCCACAGTTACAGACAACGGCGCGATGGGCACATCATCCGACGGCCCCAACGGCGAGTAATGTTCCTGCGCCACGGCGGCAACGGCGGTGTCCTCGCCGGCGGCTTCGACGTAATATCGACCCATAAGCCCCTGAAGTTCCGGGAATTCATAGACCATCTCGGAACTCAGATCGGCCTTTGCCAGACGCGCGGCTTTCTCGGCCTGATCAGCATCTGCTCCGGTCACCGAGGCCAATTCGCGGGCAAGCGCCGCGATGCGGTCGATCCGCTCGGCTTGATTTCCCAGCTTGTTGTGGAAGGTCACATTCTCCAGCGCGAAGGTCCATTGGGCGATGTCCGATTTGGCAACGCGCAGGTCGTTCTCCCAAAAGAACTTGGCATCCGCCAGACGCGCCGACAGCACCTTTTGGTTTCCGGCCAGAATGGTCGCGCCGTTGTCGGTGGTTTCGCGGTTGGCCACGGTGATGAAGCGTTCAATCCGGCCCGTTTTGGGGTTCTTCACGGAAAAGAACTTCTGGTGCTCTTTCATCGAGGTTTGCAGAACCTCGGGCGGCAGTTCCAGAAACTCGTCATCGATCTGACCCATCAGAACCACGGGCCATTCGACTAGACCAGCGACCTCGGCCAGCAGGCCCTTGTCGTCAACGACCTCAAGCCCTGCCGCGAAGGCAAGGTTCTGGGCGTCGTTCCAGATGTGCTCTGCGCGCTCCGCAGGCGACAGCACCACAAACGCGCGTTTCAGTTTTGCGGCGTAATCCTCGAAGGACGAGACCGCAAAGCGACCCGGCGCCATGAAACGGTGACCTTCGGTGGTGTCGCCGGTCTTGATGTCTTCGATCTCCATCGGCACGACCTGCGCGCCAGCCTCATCGGTCAGGATGCACAGGATCGAGTGCAGCGGACGCACCCAGCGCAGACCGCCATTGCCCCAGCGCATGGATTTCGGCCAGGGGAAATTGCGGATCGTCACCTCAATCACCTCGGCCACAATCTCGGCCGCAGGGCGGCCGGGCTTTTCGATGGTGGCGAAGTAAACCGCGCCCTTGGGTGTTTCACGCTCTTCCAGTTGATCGCGGGTCAAACCTGCGCCCCGCAGAAACCCTTCGATGGCTTTGTCCGGCGCGCCAACTTTCGGACCCTTGCGTTCTTCGCTGATCATCGGGCTTTCCGCCAGCAGCCCTTCAACCGCCAGTGTCAGGCGGCGCGGCGTCGTCAGAGAGGCAGCAGAGGCATAGGTCAAACCGGCCTCGACCAAACCATCGGTGATCCGCTTTTTCAGGTCATCGCCGGCACGGGTCTGCATGCGCGCGGGGATTTCCTCGGAAAACAATTCGATCAGCAGGTCGGGCATATTCGGTCCTTAGAAATTGACGATCGTCTGTATGACGATGGCATTAGCGATATCCACAAAGAATGCGGATACAAGGGGCAGCACGATAAAGGCAATAGGAGATGGGCCATATCGCTTGGTGACGGCGGTCATATTGGCAATTGCAGTCGGGGTGGCGCCAAGAGCGAACCCCCCGAAACCAGCGGCCAGAACGGCAGCGCGGTAGTTGCTGCCCATGACCGGGAACAGAACCCAGATCACAAAGGCCACTGCAAACAGGGTTTGGGCCGACATGATGACCACGATCGCCAGACCCAGTTCCGCGATGGTCCAAAGCTGCAGGCTCATCAGTGACATCGCCAAAAACGCGCCCAGCGAGAATTCCGAGATCAGCGCCAGTGAGGGTGTACGTTCGATCGATGGACGGCTGGGGAAAAACGTTGCCCGCAGATTTGCAATTACGATGCCCATGATCAGACAGGGCACAAACAGGGGCAGCTTCAGGCCAGCGGCACTGATCACCTCCCCCAAGAAATACCCCGCGATGATCGCCAGATTGAGATACAACAAGACCCGCATGATTGTGACATGGTCGATCTTTACTGCCGTTTCGTCGGAATCGATCGGCAGGCCGACGGTGTGGTCCTCATCCGGACGCGCGGGGCTGAGGTTGCGCCCCTCAACCAAAAGCCTTGCGATCGGCCCGCCAATCAAAGCGGCCAGCACCAGCCCGAGGGTAGCAACGGCAACCCCCAACTCGGTCGCGCCGTCCAGACCGGTGGCCTCGGCCACCTCGGGTGCCCAGGCAATTGCGGTTCCGTGGCCGCCGATCAAGGATGCCGAACCGAACAGAACACCGGCCTGCGCCGGATAGCCGAACATAGACGCCCCAATCGCCCCGATCCCGTTTTGTGCAACAATCGTCGCCAAAGTCAGGATCAAAAGTAAAAACAGAGGCTTGCCGCCTGATATCAGGTCAGAGAGCCGTGCGTTCAAACCGATGCCCGCAAAGAACACCACCAACAGAAAATCCCGTGTAGCAAGGTCAAAGGACAGCTCAAGATCGAAGGCCAGATACAACAGCAGCACGACCAGTGAGGCCAGCAGACCACCCGTGACAGGTTCGGGAATGTTAAACTGGCGTAATGCGGTGACGCGCGCGTTGATCTCGACCCCCAAAAGATACACCGCAAAGCCCAACGTAGCGGTGAGGAAATCAGGTATCTGCAGGGTCTCGGCGGTCATCATATCCTCAATTCTGTGGTCGATCCGGGCATTCTTCGCCAATCACGGTGCCGTCATAGGCCTTTTCGCCGCAATTGTTCAGCGCGTGCCAGACATAGCCTTTGCCGCCATTTGTAACCGCAACAATTCGGTCAACGCCAAAATGAATGTTTTTTGCGCCCAGAAACGCCTTGGCCTCGCCTGATTTCAGGGCATCCGCCACCGCCACGGCGTCAAAGCAATCGAACCATCCCGGTGCGGTCAGCGGCTCTGCATTCTCGACCGCGACATGGGTTTCCTCAATCTGCGCAAGCGTCAGATCCGTTTCGAAACAGGCACGGTAGCGGATGGGTGAGCTGTCCGCGTCAATCGCCTGAAACGCACTGTAGGATATAGGCGTGGGCGCCTCGGCCCCATCAGTCATCAACATGACGTCCTGTCCGAGCTTGGATTCCACGTCATAATAAAATCCGTAGATCTGCAGGTAATACATCCCAAAACCGGCTACCGCCGCCGAGATCAGCAATATGATCGCAAGCACTTTTCCTGTCATTGTCTTTTCCTTTTGCTCACGATGCCTCTTTCACGATCGGTAAAAATAGGACAGGTTCCAATTGATTACAGGCCGGAAAGAGACTTTTGAAATGGACAGCACCCTTGCCGTAGGATTCTTCGGAGCGCTTTTTGCGATCATGAATCCAATCACGAACCTGCCAGTATTCCTTAGCGTCACCGACGGCCTTGCCCCGGCTGAGCAACGCAAAGTGGCTACAAAGACGGCGCTCTACTGCCTGATCCTCGGCGCATCGTTTGCGGCTGTGGGAAGTCAAACGCTCAGCCTGTTCGGCATCAGCGTCGATGACCTGCGTGTCGCGGGTGGTCTGGTCGTTCTGATGATTGGCCTGAACATGCTGAACGGAAAGCCCAGCACGTCGCATCACGGAACCGAGGGGGAAAGGCAATCCTATCCTGAACCGGACACGGTTGCCTTTTATCCGCTGGCATTTCCGATCCTTGTCGGGCCGGGCACAATTACCACGTTGATCCTGTATGCGAGCCACATCCATAAACCGGTAGATGCCATTGTTTACGCTGGCGTTTTCCTGGCCGTCCTTCTGTTGCTGTTCGTGACATTCTGGAACGCCACAGCCATTGCCAAACGTCTGTCTGACAATGCTCGTGTTATCATGAGCCGGTTCATGGGCATGATCCTGTCGGCCATCGCAATCAGTATGATCGCGGCTGGCCTTAAGGTCTTGCTGCCCGGACTGGCCTGAGCGGCGCATTAGGCCTGGAACCCGGCGGCCTCGGTCAGCAGGAATGCGTCTGCGCATTGCTTCGCCAAGGCCCGCACGCGGCCGATATAGGCCTGACGCTCGGTTACCGAGATCACGCCCCGTGCGTCCAGCAGGTTGAACACGTGACTGGCCTTGATGCACTGATCATATGCTGGGTGCGCCATGATGATGCGCTTGCCAGTTTTTGGGTCGTCATGCTCCTGTGCCAGAATGGCGGCGCACTCAGCCTCGGCTTCTTCGAAGTGGCGCAACAACACTTCGGTGTTGGCCACGTCAAAGTTCCAGCGGGCGTATTCTTCTTCGGTCTGCTTGAAGATGTCGCCATAGGAAAGCGGGCTTGGTGACTGCGGATCGTTGAACGGCATGTCCATCACGTGGTCGATGCCAAGCACGTACATCGCCAGGCGCTCCAAGCCATAGGTCAGCTCGCCCGAGACCGGCGCACAATCATGGCCACCGACCTGTTGGAAGTATGTGAACTGGCTGACTTCCATGCCGTCACACCAAACTTCCCAACCCAGACCCCATGCGCCAAGGGTGGGGCTTTCCCAATCATCCTCGACAAACCGGATGTCATGCAGGGTCATGTCGATGCCAATCGCCTCAAGCGAGCCCAGATACAGGTCCTGCAAATCCGGCGGACTGGGTTTGATCAGCACTTGATACTGATAATAATGCTGCAACCGGTTGGGGTTCTCACCATAGCGCCCATCCGTAGGGCGGCGCGAAGGCTGCACATAAGCTGCGGCCCAGGTTTTCGACCCAAGCGCGCGCAAGGTGGTCGCCGGGTGGAACGTACCTGCACCAACCTCCATGTCATAGGGCTGCAGAATGGCGCAGCCTTTTGAGGCCCAATAGGTCTGAAGCCGCAAGATAATCTCTTGAAAAGAACGTGGTGCGCTGGACTGGTCGGTCATGACATTCCCTTTGGACGCCACTGCGCCCGGTTCCGTTGGGTTTTGTCCTTCCTATGCAAGGGGCCGTTGGGCGTCAACGGGCGGCAAAGCCTATGCTGTCACTGCGCAGCCACACTGGAAATTCCCCGTATTCCGGGCATGGCTTTCGGTACGTTGTTTCGCGTAGGGTCCGGCAAAGATAAAACACTGCAGACACGGGCAGACAATGACTCGCATATTTACGGCAATTTTGTTTCTTTTTCTCATCGGCGCGCGCGCTGTTTTTGCACAGCAGGACGCAGGTGTCTGGGTGCAGGTCGAAGCGCAGCCCTCGCTGCGCGAAGCGCAGGAACGTGCGCGGGCCTATGCCGGTACCTTGCCGGACGTAAACGGATTTCGCTTGAACTCTGGATGGTATGCCATTGTTATCGGGCCATATTTGCGCACCGATGCTGAACAGGTTCTAAGCGTTTACCGCGCCGAGGGGCAAATCCCTGCGGACAGCTATATCGCGTTTTCTAGTGCACTGGGTCAGCAATTCTGGCCGGTCGGAGAGAACATTCTGGATCGGGGCGTCGTGACGCCACCAGTTGAACCTCAGCCGGAACAGCCGGTTGTTGGCGTAACACCGCAGGCCTCTGACGAGACACGCTCACAAGCGTTGCAAAGCGAACGTCTTCTAAGCACGCAGGAACGCATGAATTTGCAAACCGCCCTGCAGGCCGCGGGTTTTTACAATTCAACGATCGATGGCGCATTTGGCCAAGGCACGCGGCGCTCCATGGGCGACTGGCAACGGTTCAATGGCTTTGAGGCTACCGGCGTTCTGACGACTGCGCAGCGCAAGGCGTTGATTGACGACTTTAACGCCCCCCTTCTGAGCGTCGGGATGGAGCGTTACTCCGACCCGCAGGCCGGTATCGATGTGGATCTGCCGCTGGGTGTCATCGCATTCGACCGTTATGAGGCCCCGTTGGTTCACTTCAAAAGCACAACCGATCTGGACGCCAAGGCCCTGTTGATCAGTCAGAAAGGCGACAAAGCCACGCTGCGCGCCCTTTATGAGGTGCTGCAATCGCTGGAAATCGTTCCGCTCGATGGCCCACGACAACTGCGCGGCGACAGCTTTACGCTGGAAGGGCGCGGTAATGGGATCGTGACCTATAGCGAAGCACGGCTGGACGATGGCCAGATCAAAGGCTTTACACTGGTTTGGCCCGAGGGTGACGATGCTCGGCGCGCCAGAGTGCTGGCTGCAATGAAGACCGACTTTACTGCAACTGGGGCGGTGCTGGACGCATCAGCGGGTGCCAATACCGAGCAGCGGATTGATCTGGTGTCCGGGCTGCAGGTGCGCACACCGCGTCTGTCCCGTTCGGGTTTCTTCGCTGATACAAGCGGCACGGTTCTGACCGTTTTTGAGGCCGCTGACAGCTGCACACGCATTACGTTGGATGACGATCAAGAGCTTCAGCTCGCCTCGTCTGATGCCGATCTGGGTGTGGCGGTTCTGCGCCCCAGCCGCAATTTGGTTCCGGTCAACGTGGCAGAATTCAGCGCCGATGCGCCGCGCATTCAATCTGAGATCGCGGTGTCGGGTTTCTCTTATGAGGGCGCCTTGGGCGCACCGACACTCACCTTTGGTCAGATCGCTGATGTGCGCGGCCTGAACGGAGAAGACGGCGTGAAACGTCTGGCATTGGCGGCCCAGCCCGGCGATGCGGGCGGACCGGTTTTTGACGGCAATGGCCAGGTTGTTGGCATGCTGCTGCCAACCCCGACCGAAGGACGCACCCTGCCCGCGTCCGTCAGCCTTGCTGCAACGGCCAACAGCCTGAACGAAGTTCTGGCCAAGGCGGGTGTGTCCGGTCAATCGGGTCAGCCGACGGCGCAAATCTCGCCCAATGAACTCAGCCGCCGGGCGACCGGAATGACCGTATTGGTTCATTGCTGGGATTGATCTCTGCGCCAAATCGCACAAAGCGCCGCTCGTCCGAGCGGCGCTTTTTTGTTGGCTAAAGGATATCCGGCGTGACACGGATCAGTGTCGGGACCGGGGCCGTAAAGGCGGCTCGGACCGCCTCTTGCATCTCGGGCAAACTGGAGGGCGCAGAGGACAACGCGCCAAAGGCCTGGGCGAGTTTGCAGAAATCCGGGTTCCGCGCGACAACCGCATTTGGGGCGATCTGACCTCGGACCATGCTGTCCTCAATCTCTTTGAGCTTTCCGTTGTCCCAAAGGATAATCGGCAGAGACAGGCCCAGTTCGACTGCTGCACCAAGCTCTTGCATCGTATAGTGAAAACCGTAGTCCCCGGCGATCACCGCTGTAGGCTTACCTCGGCGCGCCACAGCCCCGCCAATTCCGGCCGGCAGCGCATAGCCAAGCGTGCCGAATCCGGTCGGATGGTGCCAGTGATAGGGATAGCCCATATCCCAAACCTCTTTGGCGACATAAGCGAACTGGGTCATGTCAGAATAGATCATGGTGTCGCCGGGCATCGCCGCGCGAAGGGCATCCAGCACCGGGACGATACCCGGTCGTTCCGCATCCACTTCGGCCCGCCAACGGCGGCGCGTGTCAGCGACTTCCTCCGCTGTCCAGCCCGTCGAAGGTTTAACATGGTCGATAGCCGCCCAAAGTGCATGGGCAAAGCTTTCCCCGTCAGCCTGTAATTTCACTGCGGCGCGATGGTGATCGGACAGAACCTTCGGGTCCACATCTATACGCACCAGATTGCCCGTGTGGCCCAATGCATTTCGCCACAGGTCGACCTCGCCCAATTCCGCGCCCACGACGACCACAAGGTCGGCGGAAGCGATAACATCGGCGCTGCCCGGTCGTGGCAACATGGCTCCGTAGTCCAAGGCATAGCCCAACCCCGCCATTCCGCGCCCGGCATACGTGGTAAAACAGGCCGCACCCAACTGCGTCAGGATTTGTCGCCACAGGTTCGACCGCGCGCCCCCACCCAGAATAAACAACGGGCGCTGTGCGATGTTCAGCATGGACATTACCGGAGCCAAGTCCGGCGGCAGAACTTTTGAGCGTAAACCAGGTTGGTTGGGAAACGGTGCGGGATCAGCATCGGCCTCAAGCCGTGCAATCGGCACTTGGATGTGCTTTGGGCGCGGGCGGTTTAGTTCGAACTCTTCAAAAGCGCGCTCGACCAGATTGTAGGCTGCCTGCGCCGTATTGGCTTGATGCGACCAGTCCGTCACGGTTTCAGCCGCAGCGCGTTGGTCTTTCATCTGGTGCAACTGCCCGTGCACCCCTTGCGTTTCATCAAGACACGAGGACATCACCAGCATCGGGACCGAGTCCGTATAGGCCTGCCCCATCGGCGTCATGATATTGCACAGCCCCGGTCCGGTGATGACATATGCAACACCCGGCTTGCCGATCGCACGGGCATAGCCGTCGGCCATGAACCCTGCTCCCTGCTCGTGCCGGGCCAGCACATGGGTGATTCCGGCCTCTTCGATCCCGCGATACATTTCCTGATTGTGCACGCCGGGAATACCAAAGATCACATCCACTCCGCGATCCCGCAGCATATGCGAAATCTGCGCACCAAGGGGTCTTTTCATCAATTCCTCCAGAACTGGACAGTGAAGAGTGCGTAAACGGCCAAAAGCTCAAGCCGCCCTACCAGCATTCCGATTGAAAGCAGCCATTTCGCGGTGTCGCTGAGCCCTGCAAAGTTGCCGGCCGGTCCGATTTGATCCCCCAACCCTGGCCCTACATTGGCCAGCGCTGTGGCTGCCCCGGAGACGGCAGTTATGAAATCCAATCCCGTCAGTGCCAGCGCCCAGGCCAGCACGCCCAACGAGAGCACAAAAAACATAAAAAAGCTCATGACCGAAGTCAGAACGTCCGGACCAATCGAACGGCCATCATATTGCGGCTTAAAAACCCCATGAGGTGAGCGGATGCGGCGGATCTGGGTCTTGATCGAAGCAAACAGCAGTTGATACCGGAAGATCTTGATGGAACAGGCGGTTGAACCCGCGCAGCCGCCAATCAGACCGATCAGGAAGAACATCATGATCGGGAAACTGCCCCAACCCATGTAATCGACGCTGGCATACCCGGTACCCGAAATGATCGAGGTGATGTTGAACAGGGATTCCCGAACAGCCTGTTCCCAATGATGCGGGAAAACGGAGGTCAGAAAGACCGCCATAATGACCACCAGGACAAGAATGGTCGCCAGAAAGGTCCGTATCTGGCTGTCGCGGAAAATGGACCTCGTATTGCCATTGGCGAATTGGACGTAGCGAACAAACGGCAGTGCCGCGAGGATCATGAATACTGCGGCCGCATATTCTGCCGGGCCAGAAAACGTGCCAAAGGACGCGTCATAATTTGAAAACCCGCCCGTTGAGATCGTTGTCATCGCGTGCACCACGGCATCAAAAAAGCCCATCCCCAGACCTGCGTAGACCAGCGCGCAAACAATCGTCAGAAAGACGTAGATCAGGGAAATCTGGCCCGCGATCTCTTGCGCTCGTGGAAGAATTTTCCCCATGGTTTCAAATCCTTCCGAGCGGAAGATTTGCATACCCCCGACCCGAAGCTCGGGCAGGAACACCATGGCCACAACAATAATGCCGATGCCACCCAGCCATTGCAGCAGCCCGCGCCACAGCAGCAACCCCTGCGGCAGATCATCAAGGCCGGAAATCACGGTCGAGCCTGTCGTCGTCAGGCCCGACATCGCCTCGAAATAGGCATCGACAAAGCGCAGTTCGGTCTCGCCGAACAGAAACGGGATGGCGCCAAAAAACGGCAGTGCGACCCAGACCCCTGTGGTCAGCAAAAAGGTCTGACGGATCGTCAGACCTTCGCCCACCCCGTTCGAGCAGCTCATCGCCAGAATGACGCCGGTCAGAATCGTGATGACGCCGCTTTCCAGAAAAACGTGCCATTCGCCCCGGCCTTCGATGAAGTCCGCAAGCATAGGCAGCAGCATGGTCGCCCCAAGAATGGCGACCAATAGGCCAAT
This sequence comes from Ruegeria sp. Alg231-54, assembly GCF_900143525.1. Lineage (GTDB taxonomy): Bacteria > Pseudomonadota > Alphaproteobacteria > Rhodobacterales > Rhodobacteraceae > Ruegeria. The sequence continues at coordinate 768,248 of NZ_FREZ01000001.1, forward strand.
CACATATCCAACCGGGCGCATATCCGTCATGAGGCGCAGCGTTGGCGCGCCTGCACGACTGTGTCAAGCCGGTGTCGGGTTTTACCCGTCCGTTTTGCGTGCCGTTGTTGGCATCGCGGGCGGATTAGACGGGGCGCGCGGGCGACGCGCCGCAGCTGCCTGTGCCACCTCGGGCTTTGCAGCATCGGCTTTTGCAGGCGCAGGCTGCGCCGCGACCGGCTTGGCAGGTGCAGGTTTCGCCGCGACCGGCTTGGGTGCGGTTGGTTTGGCCGGTGTCTTTGGCACTGTGGTGTTCGCTGCCATAGGTTTCGGCTTGGCAACCGCTGCCGGTTTTGGCGCAGGTGTTTTTCTAGCAACAGCAGGCGCAACGGCAGGCTTTGGTTTAGCTGCCACAATGGGTTTGGCCGCCGGCTGCCCTTTGGCGACGGCAGGCTTTTCTGCAACTTCGGCCGATTTGGCTGCCACCGGTGTGGGTTTGGTTACAGCAGCCACCGTTTTGGGCGCGGTCGGCTTGGGTGATTCGACCTTGGGTTTTGCGGCGGCTTTCTTGCGGGCCACAGGCTTGGGCTTGGCCGCCACCGCAGGTTTTGCCTTGGCGACCGGTTTGGCCTTGGGCGCGGGTTTTGCCGTGGGTGCAGCCGGGGCCGGAGCAGCAGCCGACGCGTGCAAGGCACTAACCGACACAAACGGCAGTTCCATCGCCGAACGGGTCAAAATCTGCATAATTTTCATTTGGTTGCTAACCGCATAGCCGGCCATTCGGATGGCCGCAGCCTGAAATTCCAGCGGTTGGGAAATTGGATTCATACTTTAGTTCTCCTCTGAAAGCGATGCAGCCTGCAAAAGAGTGAATTGAGCTGCCCGTCCCGATTTTTCGGGCGGATCAAGCAGTCACGAAGTCCTGAGCGTCGCACGTCTCAGCTTCCTTTCAGAATGGCAGACGCACGAACAGAAATTCGCCTGCCACGGCTGCATTCCACACCAGTGTTACTTGAACGGCCGTGCAAATGCAGCATGAATTGCCGCGCTGCGGCGGAAAACCGCTCTTAGTCTAAAAATGATACTTCATTGATCCACCCTGCCCCGTCACCCGACGTGGAACAGGGTGGTGAACAGCCGCGGGTCCAGACTGGGTGACACAAAGGTCCGACCTTCGGTCAGAACCGACACCGCATCGTGGCTGTGCAGGCTTTCCTGGTGGCTTGCGACCACGCGGAAATCGCCGATATGGTGATCGGCCAGCAATTCAGCGCAGAACAGCCGGGCGGCGTCTTCGACAAAGATCGGATTGGCCGCATTGAGCTCGGCAAAGGCCTGTTCATCCTCGCGTTTGACCATCACCTGCGTCTCTGTTGGAACGGCACGGCGGCACAAGGCAATCAGATCCTCGAACCACAGGCAATCCGTGTCGCAGTCGACCACAACAGAAATCCGCGCCACTGAACGTTGCGAATGAGGTGTGGCCAGCTGTTCACGTGTTGCGCGTGCGTGCTCGCTAAGTTCCAGCGAACAGGGACATGTTGAGGAATAGACATAGTCCAGATGCATGATCTTCTGGCGCACTCCGCCCTGTTCAACCAACTCAAGTGCGATGTCGTAATACTGGTACCCTTCCAAACCGGACCGCAGGCTTTGCACACGGTCGGGATAGGAAAACCGCATCTGGATACGGGCGTCAAAGCTGTCCAGATCAGTCATATAGTCATCCAGCGCGGCCTCCATGACTTCAAAGCTGAACGTACGCTCGGCGTGTTTGTAAAACGAGCGCATGATCCGGGACATGTTGATGCCCTTCTTTTCGGCATCCAGACTGACAGTCCCGGTCACCGAGGTCTCCAGCGTCAGGTCATCGCCGCGCTTGCGATGAAAACGGATCGGAAGGCGGAAGTTCGAGATACCAACATGCTGGATTTGCTGTTTTGCGCCCCGGATCAGACTGGACGGGCCATTCTGCAGATCCGGCAAGGTCGCGCGATACGCGCTGTCGACCGTGAACCCATCAGGGTATTCGCGCGACAGGGACGGATAATTGACGGGCACCAGACCAGGCACAATGCGCGCAATTGCCGGGTCGAGCTGGCTGATCTCGGCCTCGGTTGCGGACTCGGCCCATTTACGCAGCGTCTTCAGAGCGGCTGCGGCTTCGTCATTGTCGGGCATATCCTCAATGTCGCGGGGGTGCACGTTCATCGATCGGGTTCCTCGGTTGGTCGCCGGACCTTATTCGTGTTCGGCTTGCTTTCCAGTGTATCTTTATACGCTGAAAAACACAGCCCGGATCGAAATTCGGCGGAAATCGCATGACTTACGTCATTTTCATCTAGTTTCGACCCGGTTGTCGGTAAACCGCTTCCGCAATTTAACGTTGCGACAGGTCCAGCGCATGCTTGATGTCTGCAAGCAGATCGCCCGCATCCTCCAACCCTACGGAAAAGCGGATCAGGCCGGGTGTGATGCCCAGTTCGTCCTTCTGATCGTCACTCAGACGCTGGTGTGTTGTCGTGGCCGGATGTGTCGCGATTGACTTGGCATCGCCCAGATTGTTCGAGATGACAGGGATCGTCAGCGCGTTCAGGAAAGCAAACGCCGCGTCCTTTCCGCCCTTGATGTCCAGCGACAGAACAGTTCCGCCTTTGCCGCCCAATTGGGCTTGGACCAACGCGTTTTGCGCATGGGTTTTCAGACCCGGATAAAGCGTGCGTTCCAGCGCCGGATGCCCCTCAAGCGCTTCGGCAATGGTTTGTGCCGTCTCTGCCTGAGCGTTAACGCGCAGCGCCATCGTTTCCAGACCTTTCAGCATGACCCAAGCGTTGAACGGGCTCAGCGCTCCACCGGTGTGTTTCAGATAAGGCTCAACCGTTCCCCGGATGAAATCCTTGGTGCCAATGATGACACCGCCCAAAGCACGCCCTTGCCCGTCGATATGTTTGGTCGCGGAATAGACCACGACATCCGCCCCCTGTTCGATCGCGCGCGAAAAAACCGGGGTGGAAAACACATTGTCCACGATGACAAGCGCGCCAACCGCATGGGCCAGTTTGGCAACCGCCTCGATATCAATGACCTCAAGCGTCGGGTTTGACATGGATTCGAAGAAAACCGCCTTGGTCTCGGGGCGGATCGCCGCTTCCCAGGCGTCCAGATCAGTACCGTCAACAAAGGTGACCTCCACGCCATAACGGCTGAGGATGTTTTCGAGGATATACAGACAGGACCCGAACAGGGCCTTGGCCGAAACCACATGGTCGCCCGCCTGCAACATCGAGGTCAGCGCTGCGTTAACCGCAGCCATGCCGGACGCGGTGGCAAACGCATCCTCGCCACATTCCAGCGCCGCGATGCGCTGTTCGAACATCGAAACGGTCGGGTTGCCATAGCGGGCATAGATGAACTCATCCGGGCCGGATTCGATGAACCGCGCCTCGGCTTGTTCGGCTGTCTCATAGACAAAGCCCTGCGTCAGAAAAATTGCTTCGCTGACTTCGTTGTATTGGCTGCGACGGATGCCGCCATGGACGGCTTGGGTGCGTTTGTTCCAGCTCTCGCTCATCTCATTCCTCTCGACCCTTGTCTGGCAAGGGCATCAAAAAAACCCCAGACGCGGTCAAGCGAAAGGGGCCTTTCATCCTGACCTTTTAGCGGAGTTGTTTAGCGTGGCCCGCAATCCGGTAACAAATCGCCACGTAGCTTCTGCGATGCAAATACGCCGCGCATTCTTGGCCGTCAAGCCCGGTTGCCCTGTGTCACGCTTTCGTAACCGCCTCTTGCCGATTGCGCAGAATACCGCATGATCGCCTCAACCTGAGGAGGCACCATGATCGATCTGTATTTCTGGCCCACGCCGAATGGCTGGAAGGCGTCCATCGCTTTGGAAGAAATGGACCTTCCCTACACCACCCACCTGATCAATATCGGCAAGGGTGATCAGTTCGACCCCGAGTTCCTAAAAATTGCGCCCAACAACCGGATGCCTGCCATCGTTGACCCGGACGGCCCGGATGGCACACCTATCTCGGTGTTCGAAAGCGGAGCGATCCTGATGTATCTCGCCCGCAAGACCGGGCGCTTTTATGGCAAAACCGAACGTGACCGGATCGCCGTCGAGGAATGGCTGATGTGGCAAATGGGCGGCGTCGGCCCGATGGCCGGTCAGGCGCATCACTTCCTGAAATACGCGCCAAACCTCGAGCCGCCGCAGGACCTGCCCTATGCCAAGGACCGCTACCGCGCCGAAGTCGGGCGGCTGTACGGGGTATTGGACCGGCGGTTGGCCGAAAATGAATATGTCGCGGGCGATTTCTATTCCATCGCGGATATGTCGATCTGGGGCTGGGCAAGCCTGTGGGAAGGGCAACAACAGGTGTTGGAGGACAAACCGCACTTTGCCCGGTGGCTTGAGACAGTAAGTGCCCGTCCGGGCGTTCAATCCGGGCGCGTGTTACACGCCGAACTGCGTGGAGATCACCGGGACAAGCAGGCGCAGGGGGTTTTGTTTAAACGGTAAGGCACGTTGATCCAATGTCGGCTGTGAGCCCTTAGCAGTTGCTGTTTGCTGCACCAATGTCGACTTTGCAATAAACCAAAGGGGCCATTAATCCGACGGCAACCCGGTCACTTCCATAGCGGTCAACCAGCGTTCAAGCGCCCCCGGGGCCGTCCACATGCCGCTATTAATGTCCCGCTCCGTTGACACCGTTCTGTTTGGGTTTTCCGAAAGGTAAAACATCATGGCGTTACGTGCCTTATCGTGATTGCTCACGCAATGGTGAATCGCGGTAAGCATTTTATTGGCTGCGACCGGCATCGAGGGCGTCGATTGAAGTGTATCGAGCGCACGTTCGCACTCATTTACCTGACAAAGAGCCCAAGCTTTGGTCCACTGCCCCCCGCAATTATAGAGCGGATCAATGCGCTCCAATCGGGCGATCAGTTCAAGTGCTTCATCTGTTATGCCGACAATAATCAGCGATTCAGCCAGGCCATTGGCTACTTGTGACGACGATGGATTGAGTTCAACGCCGCGCCGGAAAGCGCCTGTGGCGGCTTCGACATCGCGGTTGTGCATCAGAACCCGGCCCATGGTGTGATGGGCCATGAAATTGTTAGGGGCGAGTTCCACGCCCCGGCGGGCGAGTTCGTACATACGTTTGCGCGTTTTCTCTTCGTCTCCTTCGATCCAACCATGCCGCGCGCCGACACGCATTACGAGGGCCTGACCAAGATAACCCCACGCAGAATCAGGATAGTCCCGGATTGCCCGCTCTTGTTCTTCAAGGTTCTTCAACAGATTTTCGCGGTTAAAGTTACGTATGATCCGGCTTTGCGCGGCGTTTGCGATCATCAGTGCGCTGGCATCGCTGGCAGTCATCCGCGCTTCGGCCGTGTCGATCACACTGAACCCAACGGCGTTGGCGATTTTCCGGCTGATCTGGCTGTTTGTCTTGAGCAGCGCATCCAGAGGTGCGTCGATCTCATCCGCCCAGATATACGCCTACGACGCCCTGTCGATCAGCTGCGCTGTAATCCGCAAACGAGAACCGTCGTATTTCTGGCTGCCTTCGAGAACAAAGTCAGCCCTGAGGCGCGAGGCAATTTCCGATATACCCAGGTCGGTTTTGCGAAATTGGAAACTTGAGCGGCGTGAGATTACGGTCAATTGCGGATACCGCGCCAGATAGATGATGACGCTCTCGCTTACCGCATCACTTAGGTAACCCTGATGCGGGGCTGAGCTGAAATCTTCGAACGGCAAAACTGCGATTACTGGCGGCTTGGAAGGTGTAGTGGGGCGCAGTACTAGGAATGAAATTGCGCAGAAAGCCAACGCGATAAAAGCAAACAAAAGTTGCCAGCCAAACGGGAACTGTCTGGGGTGCGAGATTTCGACGCTTTCAGGCAAGATCAGCCGATACCCTTCGCGCGGAACCGTCTCAATGATGCGTTTGGCGCCGTCGTCCAAAGCACGCCGAATCTCGGCGATGCAGTGGGCGACGCTGTCTGCAGAGACGTTGCGACCAGACCAAACGTCTGCGATCAGCAACTCACGTGTCACCGTCTCGCTCGGTTTTAGGGCTAGCGATGTGAGAACCTCGCGCGATTGGTGACGTAGCTCCAACTCCATTCCATTTCTGAAAAATATGCGCCCGGTCGCGCGATCTAGGATCGCCGCCCCGAGGTCGTTTTCAGAAGATTTCACAACTCTTCGTTTGCTGAAACGCACAATTTTGGCCCCCAATACAAACATATTGGATTGCAAACCGTGTGAAAATCAAAAATCCCGTTGTGTGCCCGTTTAGGGGCGGGTTGTCTCTTCGTTCAATGGAGGATCACTCATCAAACTGCCTACAAAAGCGATTGTCCTCTTGCTGGCGAGCGCGGCTGCGGATTCCAACGCGCAGGCGCAGTATGAGAAACTTGAGGTGGTGAATTTCGAAACCAACTGTACTGAAGCAGGACAGGTTGCATTCGAGACCGGTCTTCTGTTGCTTCACCACATGATGTATCGCCAGTCCGCCATAGCGTTTGAACAATCGGCCGCGACCGACCCAGATTGTGCAAAGGCGCAATGGGGTATCGCGATGACCAATTCCACCCGATATGGCCTAGCGGGCCACCGCCCGAGGAACCAGCAGCTGGTCGCACTGCTGCCGCTCAGCTTGCTGAAATGGACTACGGCACCCCACGCGAAGCGGCCTTCATCAAGGCCGTTCTGGCTTATTATGAAGGCGAAGATGTGTCCTATCGGGCCCGGCTTGGAGCTTGGGCTGCTGAACAACTGGCCGTTCTTGACGCATTACCCGACGATCATGATGCCCGGGCTTTTGCCTCGCTTGCGCAATTGATTGTTGCACCGAAGGGACCGGATGCCCTGCCGGAGTTGATCGAAGCCGGTGAGCGGATGGATGCCCTGCGCGCCGATGCCCCAAACCATCCAAGGGCAAATCACTATGCCATCCACGCCTACGATCACCCGGCATTGGCAGGCCCCGGCCTTGAGGTTTCGCGTGGTTGCGTGTCGATTGTGCCCGGGGTACCGCATGCTCTTCACATGCCAACTCACATCTTTACCAGATTGGGGTTACGGGACGAATCCATCGCGCTGAACCAGCGCAGCGGAAAGGCGGCCATCCATCAATCCGTCGGCGAATACGTTTCCAATCACTGTCCGCATGCAGTTGACTATTGTGTCAATACGTACCTGCAGTTGGAGCAAGTTGACCAAGCCAAAGAAATGCTGGTCAGAATGGAGCAGCAACCAAATCTGGAGAACAATTTCGGCACTGCTCATGCAGCGGCCGACGCTCCGGCCCGTATTCCGCTAGAGCAGGATGATTGGGGCGCTGCAGCGCAACTGCCTAGGGAGTTGCACACAGCTGTCAGTTGGAACCGTTATCCGTAAGCGGTTGCAATCCGGTGGTTCGGGATTGGAATTGGTGCGGCGAGTGCAGGTGGTGTTCCGGCCGCGTAGAAAACACTTGCTGAGCTGGCAAAACTTGGCGCGGTGATGAAAGAGCGTGAGATGTGTTACTGGCTCGCCCTTCTCCAGGCTCAAAACAAAGGCATTGAAGCCTTGATCGCGTATGCGTATGCGGACGGGGATCGTGAGACCGCAATTACATTGATGCGCGAAGCGACAGAGGTCGAGGCCAGGGTTGGCAAAGCTCCAGTAACACCGGGCCACGTTTTACCTGCGTGTGAGTTATTGGGTTATTTGTTGATGGCAACCGGTGACGCGGACGGAGCAACAGAGGCGTATCAATCCGTTCTGGCGCCTGCGCCCAACCGCAAACGAAGTATTCTTGGGTTGGAGAAGGCGACAGCACAGTCCGCCAAAGCGGAGAATTTATTCCCGAGCAAGTCACATTCCGATCCGCCTCATAGAACTACCACAAGATCAAACCGGGCGTTTCAGAGAGTGCAGCGAATTCGCGTTTTGTCCGCTGTCCCGACCTCCAAACTGATTGCGATTTTGCGGTTGCAGCTAAAGTCCGAAATACGGGCTGCTACCGCAACATTTGAAGACCGAGCTCAAGGTCGACTAAGGGCCGTGAAATTTCGCAGATCGCGTACCCCGCCGTCTCATACAGCGGCACTTCTTGACTGACGCTCTGAAAATGAGAGGCCGGAAACTGGGGCGATTGTACGAGATTTTGAGGGTAGTGACGGTTTTTTTCGAGTGAACAAGTCTCTGACAGGAGTAGGCATTCAACAAAACAGGGCCCGACTGGTGCCCGTGAAACAGCACTTTTTATTTCGCGGTTCCTTTCCAATTGAGAATCTCTCAAGATTTGATCCCTTTTTCAGAGGATCCCTCTGCCTCATCCAGATCCAACACCGCAGGGTCTATCATGCGCTTGTCAGCGCTCATCTTGACAGAGTTTCGCATGGCCTTGCTTCGCCGCAGCAAGCGCCGGAAACTTGCCTCGTCGAGCATAAGCAGCGTCGACGGTGCCAATGCCCGCACGTTTACGCGACGGGGCCGTTTCAATAACATTGCCAATTGCCCGAACATTTCACCACGACCCAGCCGCGAAGTGTGCCGGCCGAGTTCCACTTCCACCGCCCCGGAAGCAATGAAGAATACACTCTGGGCGAATTCGTCTTTGGAAATGATGGTATCACCCGCGTTGGCATATCGGGTACGCAGCGCCCGACTGAGTTTCCTGAGCGAAGACTTGTCGAGATCAGAAAATAGTGGGAACTGCCTGACCAGATCCCGTCCTTTAAGAGTGATGTCCAACTTCGGACGTCCTTCAGATAACGTACGTCGCGTCGCCACTTCCTGCATCAACACAGAATAAAGTTCTTCGCCCACAAGGCCGTCTTCGCGCATGACCGCATATTCACGTTCTTCAAGGCGCAGCGCGGTTCGCTGGATGAAGCGTCGCTCTAACTTTTCGGCGTAACCGGGAAATTGCAGTCTCAGACCATCAAGCGCCGTCTCAACCGCCTCGGATCGACGCGCCAACACTTCATCCAGCAATTCCGCAACCCGGCGGCCATGGATCCGGCGGATGCGGCCGCGGACGAACCCATCGAGGTCCTGCAGGATCAGACGTTGCATGAGCAATCTTTCGAACCTATCCGTTGTGATACGCGTGAGTGGGAACGAAATTCGAAGCCGGTTGTGCAGAAACACGGCGATCCGAAAAGATCTGCCGTAAACGACCGACCGATTTGATGCGCGCTGATAGCCGATCCGCCCGCCAGTCCGTGCGCCTTCAATGAGCCGATCCGCATCGGACAAAATCTTCTCACTCAGAACCGATGACATGGTGCGTTCTCGCATCCTGGCCAATACAGAGTCCCGCTCTGCACCGGCCAGCGCAATAAGACCAAGCGTGACCCGGTCACGATCCAGGATCTGCGCACTGTCTTCGGCGGCCTTTACGGCCTCGTCCAGGCGTTCACTAAACTGTTTGGCTTCGTTCCTGACGATATCGTGCGTCAGGTTATAGTTTTCTGCTGTGCGGGACATGTCCTCGCGAACCGATTGCAAGGCGACGGCGACCACCTGACGCGACAGGGCGGTATCAAGCGGAGAAAGCCTGTCGAGCCCCAGTTTTGTGATCACCATGCGCAAGGTTGTACCCTGAACAATCAGTGTAAACAGCGTAAAGCCAGTGGCCAGAATGCCGACCAGGCGCTTCGTCTCAAGCGGGATGTGCGTGCTTTCGGTGACTGCCAGAGCCAGAGCCAGCGTCACGGCACCACGCAACCCACCCCACAGTATTGCGGTGCGATAGGGGCGTTCGACAGCAGGTGACAAACCGATTGCCGTAAGCAATGGCAGCAACCCGAACAGAATTGCCGCCCGTGCGAACATGGCGGCCAGAACCACCACAACCAGCAGGCCAAAGTCGGACGGCCGCACCTCTTCCAGCAATCGTGGTATCAGCAAGGCTGCAAGAATAAAGATCAGCGCGCCTGCCCAATGTGCCAGTAGGTCCCAAACTTCTTGCAGATTTGTCCAGGTGGCCGGTGACAGACGACCGGGGCCTGTGAGGTTGAGCGTAAGACCTGCAGCCACCACCGCGATGACACCCGAAGCCCCGACGCTTTGTTCTGCAACGATATAGGCGAGATACGGCAAAGACACGGATATTGAAATCTGCGCCATTTCCCAGCGACCTACGAAAGCCATCAGCCAAACTGCCATGCGCGCCATGAGCCAACCGGTGAGAACTCCACCTGCGATCAACAGCGGAAATTGCCCCACGGCTTCACTTAGCAGTGGATTGGGTCTCCCGAGCATAACAAAGCTCATGAATAGCCCGAAAAGAGCAATCGCAGCAGCATCGTTAAGCAGGCTTTCGCCCTCGATTATTCGCGACAGCCTGCGCGGTGCCGAAATCGACCGGAAAATGCTGACAACCGCTGAGGGATCCGTTGTCGATACAATAGCACCGATCAACAGACAGGCGGCCAGCGGCAGCGTACTTGCCCAACTGAGCGCATAGCCAATGGAAAGTGTCGCAACAATTACTGCCACAACGGCCATCATCAGGATGGGCATCCAGTCATCCAGCATCCTGCGCAGGTTCATGCCGAGTGTCGCCTGAAAGAGCAGCGTGGGCAGGAAAACATAGAGGAAGACGTCTGACCGGATCGGTAGATCGATAATTGCCTGTGCCCCCGGATTCAATGCATCCGTCAGGTCTGTGTCGAGAAAGAACGTCGCGCCAAGCCCGATCACTATCCCTAGGACGGCGAGGATAACGCTGTAAGGCAGGCGCATTCGCGCGGCCAGCGGTTCCGCCACGCCGATTACAACAAAAAGAGAAGTGATGATGGTCGTAATGACGACGATATCCATAGTTACGTATTACCTGAGAACACGAGTAAGTGGAATCCACTCTTAAAGCCGGATCGACCACGTGGAATCAATGTGTGAACTTTCGCTCATCCAGTCTGAGCCGCCTACGATGGCAACCCATTGGCACTAGATCTCAATGGCTTCGGCGATAGCCAAGGCACCCTCGAGTTCGACGCCGAGGTATCGGACTGTACCGTCTATCTTGGTATGGCCCAGCAAGAGCTCAAGCGCTCTGAAGTTGCCGGTTTTCTTGTAGATTTGGGTGACTTTCGTGGGCCTTACTGAATGGGTTCCGTATTGGCTTGCTTCCAGGCCGATCGATGTGACCCAATCTCGAACAATCCGCGCGTATTGACGCGCTGAGATGTTTAATCTTTCGTGGAATCTGCCAGGCCAAAGGTATTCTGAACCGACCATGAGTTCATCTTCTTCCCATTTCTGAACAGAGGCACATGTGCCCTAAGATATCCCGAAGCGCACAGGTCTCTGCGTATTGCTTTTCAATATGGAAGCGCGTTCCTTGATCTGAGCGGTTAAGAACTATGTTTTCGCTTCTTCGCTCAGTGAAAATCCAGAGTGGCTCTATACTCTCTCCTTATTGTTGACTTCGAATGTGTGCTTCGAGCCCAAAGCGGACACGGTTGGCGGTTCAATCAAATACCGTGCTTGTTGACCATGAGGTGAACCAATAGCGTAGCGAAGCAACAAGCTACGGGAAGACATTTTGATAGAGAACCACTGGGTCCGCATAACGCAATTTGGGATGACGGAGAATGGATAAGCTGGCGCAGTATCAATAATCATCTCGAGCGACTCGAGTTGCAAGCTCGCTACCCAAAAGCCGAAGTCGACTTGGTGCCGGTTTTCGAAGAACTCTTGGAAGTAGCTCAGCACTATCACATCACGACAGGCAAACATCTGAACATATATGGCGATATTGTTGAGCTATATGGCGCGATAATGTATAGGATCAAGCTCCATAAGCACTACGCCAAAGGTTCTGACGGGCGCCTAGGAAACGACTATGTTGAAGTGAATACAATCACACCCTTCAAGAACAACCACTCTGTGGTCGTTAGGCTCGACCGGCACTTCAGCCAACTCCTTGTGGTGAAAATCGATGAGTTCTTTGAGGTTTCCGGATTACTCGTCAAACGAAGTAAACTGCCAAACGTTGGTGGGAAAACGCTTCGTATTGATTGGGATGATCTTGTTCAGATCGAGTGACGGGATTGTCCCGCACAGCCGCTGTTTGCTCCCAAATGTGGACTTCAACCGTCCGCTTTGTCCTCATAGCCCCGGATGATGCACATACCTAAATATCTGCTATCCGACGAAAAACGTGATGAGGTGAACATTGATATGATGGGATTTGATCCACGATCAAAAGCTATGCCCGACCTTGACGATCACCTGAAATGGTGGGTCATCGAAAGCGAGCGCTTTAACCTTGCGCCGAAGGCTTCGTTTAGAGTCTTCAAAGCTGTGATTGCACAGAGCGAAGAAATGGCAATCGAGAATTTGAGGGTCTCGGACGAAAAACTGGATAAATCCCTCATGCAGACCGCCATTCGTTCAGGCAGAATTGAAGATGAATTCGATTGGGAACCTGTCAGTACGTTTGCGCGGCACTTGTCGGTTTCATCAGTGACGATCCAGGCTGAGGTTGCTGATCGCGATGAAGTGCTTCTAGACATGTTACAAGAGCACGATTTCTTTTTGGGCGAACTTAAGGACGACCCGAAGATGTCAGTAGGCGGTGGAATTTATGACTGGCCGAAGACCTAAGGAGACTTTGGCGCTTCTGCAGCGCATGTCTCGTTCTGTCCGTATTACGGACTACCCCTCCCCCCGCACCAGCACATCCAGCATGCCCGAGATATCCTCGACCTCTTCCGCGATCACATGGGTCACCGAATGCGCCCGCTGCATCCGGCCCGTGACCCGCAGCAGCCGCCCCGAGATCACCGCCCGGCGGAAACATTCATAGATCTTGCGCCAGACCACCACGTTCACGATGCCGGTCTCATCCTCGAGAGTGACAAAGATCACCCCCTTGGCCGTCCCGGGCCTCTGCCGCAGGATCACCAGCCCCGCGACCGCCACCAGCGCGCCCTCGGGCGGGTCGTCCAACCGGTTGGCGGGCAGACACGCGGGCGGGCGCGGCCAGTTCCGGTCCGAAGACACAGGGCGGGTAGGTAACGCAATCATGAGAACAAAAATAGAACAAACGCAAGGAAAGTCCATAGGCGGCGTGACGAGTCGCAAATGAGGCTGGAAAGACCTAAATGCCTTCACTATGGAAGAATTCGACAAGCGAAAGAGGAAGACGCACGCAATGGCAAAGATTACCTATGTCGAGCACGGCGGTACCGAACATACAGTCGAAGTCGCCAGCGGCCTGACCGTCATGGAAGGGGCCCGTGACAACAATATCCCCGGCATCGAGGCCGATTGCGGCGGCGCCTGCGCCTGTTCGACCTGCCATGTCTATATCCACCCAGACTGGGTCGAGAAGGTTCCCGCCAAGGACGACATGGAAGAGGACATGTTGGATTTCGCCTTTGAACCCGACCCGGCCCGCTCGCGCCTGACCTGCCAGATCAAGGTCACTGATGAGTTGGACGGGCTGGTTGTTCAAATGCCCGAAAAGCAGATCTGATGCTTTTCAAAGCGATCGCGGCTGCCGCGATCGCAATTGGAATCTGTCCGAGCCAGACAAGATCTCAGCAGCCATGGCAGTATGAGCCGCTGGGTTCGGCAGAGTACTCCGAACCCACTGCGCGATACCCGCACGGGGTACTCGGTGATCAGATTGAATACGGCGCCCTGATCCTGCAATATGCGCCGGAATGGGCGAAATACACAATCCGGCTGCCAAAAGAGCGCGTTTTCGAAGATATCCGACCGCGCCTGATTGATATTGACAACGATGGCCGTCGCGAAGCTCTGGTGGTTGAAAGCCATCGTGATAAAGGTGCACGGCTTACAATCTACAATGGCGGCGGCCTGATCGCCGCTACGCCCTACATCGGAACCCGCTTTCGCTGGCTCGCTCCGGTCGGAGCGGCCGACATGGATGGCGACGGCAACGTCGAGATCGCCTATGTCGATCGCCCTCACTTGGCCAAAACCCTGCGCATATGGCGATTTGCAGACGGCGAGCTGACCGAAATCGCATCGCTGCCCAATCTCACCAATCACCGTATTGGAGAAGATTTCATCTCCGGCGGTCTGCGCGATTGCGGCGGCACTCCGGAACTGATCCTTGCCAACGGCAACTGGACACGCGTTATCAGCGTCTCCTACCAAAATGGCTGGACCAAAACTGACCTCGGCACATTCACCGGGCTCCAAAGCCTGAAGATTCCGCTCAAGTGCTGATCCGCCTCTTCATCTGACTAAAAATATCCTGGGGGTGAGGCCGCAGACCGAGGGGGCAAAGCCCCCTTACCTGCCGACCACTCAAAGAGCTCGCCAGCCGATATCGCGGCGGTAAAAGCCTTCGGGCCAATCCACACTTTCAACCATCGCATATGCCCGGTCGCGCGCCTCTTGCAGAGTATTTCCGCGCGAGGTCACATTCAGCACGCGCCCGCCTGCGGCTTGAACCTGCCCATAAACGGCCTTGGTGCCAGCGTGAAAGATCATGTTGCTGCTGTCCTCAGTAAGCGCATCCAAGCCCTTGATCGCAGATCCTTTTGCGTAGGAACCCGGATACCCCTGTGCCGCCATCACAACGGTGATCGCATGATCGTCAGCCCAGTTCACCTGTGTCTCGCTCAAACGACCCTCGGCCGCGGCATGAAGCAGGTCCAGAACCTGGGCACCAAGCCGCATCATCAGAACCTGGCATTCCGGGTCACCGAAGCGGACGTTGTATTCGACCAACCTCGGTTGGCCGTCCTTTATCATCAGTCCCGCATACAAAACGCCTTGAAATGGCATGCCCCGGCGCTTCATTTCGGCCATGGTCGGGCGCACGATCTCTTCCATCGCGCGCGCCTCGATCTCGGCGCTCAGGACCGGGGCTGGGGAATACGCCCCCATACCGCCCGTGTTCGGGCCCGTGTCGCCTTCTCCTACGCGCTTGTGGTCCTGCGCCGTGCCAATGGACAGAATATCTTCGCCATCACACAAGACGAAGAGAGACGCCTCTTCGCCCTCCATGAACTCCTCAATCACCACCTCGGCCCCCGCGCCACCAAAAGCGCCGCCGAACATGTCGTCGATGCCCTCCAGCGCGGTCTGTTCGTCCATGGCGACGATCACACCCTTGCCTGCCGCCAAACCATCGGCTTTGACCACGATCGGCGTGCCCTGTTCGCGGACGTAAGCCTTGGCAGGCTCGGCCTCAGTGAACCTTGCATAGGCTGCGGTCGGAGCGTTCGACGCGTCACAGATTTCCTTGGTGAAACTCTTCGATGCTTCCAACTGCGCCGCATCGGCGGACGGGCCAAAGACCAGCACACCCGCTTCACGCAGACGATCCGCGACGCCAGCGGCCAGGGGCGCTTCGGGGCCGACGACCACGAAGTCAATCGCGTTCTCTTCGGCAAAACTGACAACCGCGCCGCCGTTTTCGACATCCAGGGCCGCGCACTCAGCGATTTGGGCAATCCCTGCATTTCCCGGCGCCACGATCAGTCGGTCACATTTGGGATTTTGCATCACCGCCCAGGCGAGGCTGTGTTCCCGCCCGCCGCTGCCGAGAATAAGGATGTTCATGAAGGTCTCCGATCTGCTTGGCCTCGCCTTCCGGGCGTTCTAAGCTGGCCGGGCATTTGACACAAGGCGCTGAAATGTCCGACCTGCTTGATGACCCGATCCCGGGCCAAAACACCCCTGAATACACCGTTTCAGACATCTCAGGCGAGGTGAAACGCACGCTGGAAGGCACGTTCGGGCGAATCCGTGTGCGTGGTGAGGTCGGACGCGTGTTCACAGCGCGCTCGGGGCATCTGTACTATGACATCAAGGATGACCGGAACGTTTTGGCCTGCACCACCTGGAAAGGTCAGGTTTCGGGCCTCTCGGTGGTGCCGGAAGAAGGTCTCGAGGTCGTCGTCACCGGCCGTCTGACCGCTTTTGGTGCGCAGTCAAAATATAACCTGAACGTTGATGAGGTCGCGGTCGCGGGGCAAGGCGCTTTGATGGCCCTGCTGGAAAAGCGCAAGAAACAGCTTGAGGCTGAAGGTCTGTTCGCACCCGAACGCAAAAAGCCTCTGCCGTACCTGCCCCAGATCATTGGCGTTGTGACCTCACCATCTGGTGCTGTGATCCGGGACATCCTGCACCGCCTGCGGGATCGCTTCCCGCGCAAGGTGCTGATCTGGCCCGTTGCTGTACAGGGTTCCAACTGCGCTCCAGAGGTTGCGCGGGCCATCGACGGGTTTAACAAACTGACACCGGGCGGCTCACTGCCTCGGCCCGACCTGATCATTGTCGCCCGGGGCGGCGGATCGATCGAAGACCTTTGGGGGTTCAACGAAGAAATTGTCGCACGTGCGACGGCAGCGTCGGACATTCCGCTGATTTCTGCCGTGGGTCACGAAACGGATACAACGCTGATCGACTTCGTCTCGGACCGACGCGCGCCAACACCGACCGCCGCGGCCGAGCTTGCCGTGCCGGTTCGAATGGAACTTCTGGCCTGGACGGGTGAGCAAGGTGCACGCCTGTCTCGTGCAGCCACGGACGCGGTTCAAAGACGCTCTCAACGGCTTCGCGACCTGTCTCGCGCGTTGCCGCGCCCGGATAGCTTGTTGAACACACCACGCCAACGTCTTGATTTAATTTCGGATCGCCTGGCACCCGCACTAAATCGCGGCGTACAGAACCGACGTCTGCAGGTCGTCGAGCTGTCCGCACATCTGCGCCCGTCGACGTTGCGCAACCTTGTTTCGACCAGAAACGAGGCCTTACGCAACCTGTCATCCCGTTTGTCCCTGCGTCCGATCCACCGAGAGATCGAACAACAGAAGCAGAATATCAACAGGTTGGCCGACCGTATGAACGCGGCGCAAACCACGCGCCTGGATCGGATGCGGCAACAGCTGGACGCCGCCGACCGCCTGCGTGAAACACTAAGCTATAAGGCGACGTTACAGCGTGGTTACGCTGTTGTCCGAGCTGAGGGCGAGGTTCTGACAACCAAGAAACAGGCGTCAAAACACAACGCATTCGAGATCGAATTCGCAGATGGTCTGCTGAACGCGGGCCAGCCCACAACCTCACCGGCGGCACCTAAGAAGTCAGCTAAGAAAGATGCACCGGACCAGGGCTCGCTATTCTAGCCAAATGCGCCTTCAGACCCCGACTTCGGGGCCGAGACAGACCATCTCTTCATTGATGTCTTCGGCCTCGTACAGCTCGGTTGCGTCCGAGTTGCCTTCGAACAGGGCGATCAAGCCCCCGTCAGACTTGGTAAAGACCCAGCACTGCGGGTCAATCCGATCTTCGTAGACAAAACAGATCTGGCCCGCTTGTTCGTACCAGACACCCTCTTTGCAATTGCCGTCCAGAAAAGACCAGATCACACGGCGATTGGGCAAATAGCGTTCGACGCCGTACACCGTTCCCTGAAACCCATAGAACATGGTTTTTCCGCGAGTGTATGTGTCGAACTCAGCCCCAGACAAAGCTGACTGAGCCGTTGCAGCCTGCGCAGAAAGTGTCAGAAGAATCGCAATACGCCCGAGCATGGGAACATTCTGGCAGATGCCGGTCAGCATCGCCAACAGACAATTCCCCACAACCGGCTGCCTTAACGTCACCGCTTGAGTTGCAATGGCGATCCCGGTGATGCTGCTGAAAAAACCAAATGGGGGACATTTGATGACAACCGCTCTTTTCTGGATCGCCGCCGCGAGCGCTCTGGCCTATTTGCCGATGTCACCACGACCCGCCAGCCCTCTGCGATCCCTCTTCAAGACGGCCTCTGTCGCACTACTAGCGGTGACGGCGGTTCTAAGCAGCGCTCCGATGCTACTGACCCTTGCGCTAGCCCTGTGTGCCTTTGGCGATGCGCTTTTATCACGTGAGACGGACTCGACCTTCATGGCAGGAATCGGCGCATTCGCGGCTGGCCACCTGGCCTATATCGCCCTGTTTCTAAGTCACCCCTCCAGCGAGACCGCCCTAATCTTCGACAAGCCCGGTATATTCTGGTCGCTGATCATCCTCGGGATCGTTGCCGCAACCCTGCTCGCCCCCCGCGCCGGTGACCTCAAAATACCGGTTCTGGGATATATACCGATCATCCTTGGTATGGGCATCGCGGTCCTCACGCTGCCCGAAACAGGCGCGCTGCGTTGGGCCCTGCCTGCCGCACTGGCCTTCATAGCCTCAGACTTGATCCTTGCGACCGAGAAGTTTCTGCTACCCTCCAATCATCCGGCGCTGCGCTTCACGCCTTACATGATCTGGATCTTGTACTGGGGCGCTCAGGCGGGGCTTTTGATTGCGTTTTTGTGACCCTTTGCAACTGCCGCAAATCCGCATTAGGTGAGAGGAACACCTGCGGAGACTAAAAATGGCGTTTTTCTCAAAGCTCAAGGACAAGCTGTTCAAATCCTCGTCCCGCCTCGAACAGGGGCTGGATGCCATCGTCGAAGACGGTGGCGAGGAAACGTCCGCCCCCGATCCAGTTATCCCCGAGCCTGAGCCGCAGCCGGAACCGGTTCCCGAAATTCCGCAGCCCGTGCCAGAGACACCTGAACCCGCCCCTGTGCCACAGCCGACCGAAACACCTGAACCCGCACCGGTCGATCCAACCCCTGCTCCGCCGCCGCCCGAAGCCGCGCCATCCAAAGGGGTGTTGGGACGCCTGTTTAGCCGCAACGAAGCCAAGGCAGTCGTCCGCCGCACGTTGGACGACGATATGCTTGAGCAGCTAGAGGAACTGCTGATCGCCTCGGATATGGGCGTCGACACCGCACTGCGGGTCACATCCAACATGGCCGAGGGGCGGCTGGGCAGGAAGCTCTCCACGCAAGAGATCAAGCAATTGCTGGCCCAGGAAGTCGCGCGCGTAATGGAACCGGTTGCCAAGCCCCTGCCCATCTACCCCAAGCGCCCGCAGGTCGTGCTGGTCGTTGGCGTCAACGGGTCCGGCAAAACCACAACCATCGGCAAGCTCGCTAGCCAGTTCAAAGCCGCGGGCAAAAAGGTCGTTATCGCCGCCGGGGACACCTTTCGCGCCGCCGCCGTCGAACAGCTCCAGGTCTGGGGCGACCGCGCCGGCGTGCCGGTGCTGACCGCACCCGAGGGGTCTGACCCGGCTTCATTGGCTTTCGATGCTCTGACCCGCGCGCAGCAAGACGGCGCAGACCTGCTGATGATCGACACGGCCGGACGCCTGCAAAACCGTTCAGACCTGATGGAGGAATTGGCCAAGATCGTCCGCGTAATCCGCAAAATCGACGACACCGCCCCTCACAACACACTGCTGGTGCTGGACGCCACCACTGGCCAGAACGCGCTGAGCCAGGTCCGGACATTCCGCGACCTCGCTGACGTGTCAGGCCTGGTAATGACCAAACTCGACGGCACCGCCAAGGGTGGCGTATTGGTTGCACTGGCCGACAAGTTCGGCCTGCCGATCCATGCCATAGGCGTCGGAGAACAGATCGACGACCTCGCCCCCTTCGACCCCGAAGAGTTCGCCGCCGCCCTCACTGGCCTGGACCAAACCTGATCCCCCTTTCATCTGGCCCCAAATATCCTCCGGGGGTCTGGGGGTGGAAAACCCCCAGCCTCTCCTCCCAGCGAAAAGACTGACATTTGAGCGACTGGTTGATTTCTCTCGAAGGCACCCAAGCGGGCCATCAGCTGGCTCTTGGCTTCGCTTTGATGGCCGCCTTCCTGCATGCGGTATTTGGCGCGTTGCAGAAAGGCCGCCACGATCCCTGGCTGTCCCGTGGGGCAATCGACGCCTGCTATTGCCTGATGGCCGCCCCTTTTGCCTTTTTTGTGGTGCCGTGGCCTGAACCCTACATGTGGTCCATCTTCGCCGTGGTCTGGGTGATCCACATCGCCTACAAGGTCCTTCAGGCCATGGCCTATACAAAGGGTTCATACACTGTCGTCTATCCGGTCGTACGCGGCACTGGCCCCCTATTTACGGTCATCGGCGCCTATCTGCTATTCGGCGAAACCTTTACCGGAATTCAATGGTTTGGCGTTTTGGTCCTGCTGGCCGGTATCTTCGGCCTGGCCGCCTATAATTTGCGTTTTCTGGAAACCAACCGGGAAACGCTGGGCATCGCGCTGGTACTGGCCATCGCAACCGGCCTGTTTGTCGCGCTCTACACGACTTATGACGCCTATGGCATCCGGGCCACCGCCGACCCGTTCACCTTTCTAGCGTGGTTTTTCATGATCGACGGTTTTGCGATGCCGATTTACGCCTTCCTCAGATGGCGCGCCATGATCGACCGCCCAGCCGTTGGCCCATTAATGTTGCGGGGCTTGGCCGGAGGCGTCATCGCCCCTATGTCCTTCGGAGCAATCATGCTGGCCACCCGTCTGGACAAGGTCGGCGAAGCCGCCGTCCTACGTGAAACCTCGACAGTCTTTGCGGCCCTTATCGGGTGGCTGGTGCTAAAAGAAACTGTGGGGCCAAGACGGGTCGCGCTGATGGCATTGATTGCATTGGGCGCCGTAATAGTTGAAATGGGCGGGTAAAAATCAGGAAACCGACATGTCAGGCAAAAAAGAAATCAATCCGTTTCTGAAACAGGCGTTGGAGCTTGGGCCCCCACTGGCCTTTTTCTTCATCTATCTGCGCCTGCGTGGCGACAGTTTCCTGATCGGAGGCACCGAATATTCCGGCTTTATCGTCGCGACGATCATCTTCGTCCCGCTGATGCTGGCCGCCATGGGCATCCTCTGGGTCCTGACCGGCGAACTTAGCCGGATGCAGATATTCACCGCCTTCATGGTCATCTTCTTTGGGGGCCTGACCGCGTGGTTCAATGATGAGCGGTTCTTCAAGATGAAAACCACGCTGGTTTACGGTTTTTTCTCGTTCATCCTTGGAATTGGCCTCCTGCAGGGGAAATCTTATCTGGCCTATGTCCTAGAAGATATGCTTCCGATGCGCCACGAGGGCTGGATGATCCTGACCCGCCGGTTGTGCGGCTGCTTTGCAGTTCTGGCCGTAGCCAATGAATTTGTCTGGCGCACCATGTCGACGGACCTGTGGGTCAAAATTGAAACTTTCGCCTTTCCGATCGCGCTGATGGCGTTTCTGATGCTTCAGTTCAGTCTGCTGCAACGCTACATGGATGATCCAGACCACCAATAGGCGAACACTGATAATCGGCGCGCAGCTTAAGCGTTTGCTTTCATATTGAGCCGTGACACAGCGCGCAATCAGACAAACCAATAAAAACCTTGGAATAATAGCCCGGCTGTGGAACATTAGGACACCACTCAACACCAGCAGCCGGAGACCCCTCAACCACATGAAGGCACTCCCAAACAGCGGATTCCTGTCCGAGGCATCAGACCGACTCAGGGCTATGCTTTCGGCACTCGCGACCGAGATTTCCTTGGATCAGGGCCAGGTGCTGTTTGAGCAGGGGGACGAAGGCGATGCACTCTATGTGATTTCTGAGGGCACGCTTGAGGTTTCATTCCTTGCGATGAGCGGGCGCAAGCTGTCTTTGACCCTTATGAAGCCGGGCGAAGTGTTTGGCGAAATTGCGTTGTTCGACAGCGGGCCGCGGACCGCCACGATAGCAGCGGCCGAGCCATCTAGCGTGCTGCGCGTGCGCCGCAGAGACGTGATGGACCAGATCCGCCAGCATCCCGATCTTGCCGTCGACATGATCCGTCTGGCGGGCCTGCGCATGCGCTGGATGGGGTCACAGCTGAACGAACAGGTATTCCTGCCGATGCCCATTCGTCTGGCGCGCAAATTGCTGCATCTGTCTGCCCTTCAGGACGACCCCGCCATGCGCATCACCCTGTCCCAAAGCGAATTGGCCGAGTTCGTCGGTGCCACGCGCGAGGCTGTATCCAAGACGATTTCAACCTGGAAACGCGACAATGTCGTCGAGGCATCCCGCGGCGGGTTGATGATCCAGGACTTTAACGCCCTGAAAGAACTGGCCGAATCCGACTTAATCTGACCTTGTGACCTCCTTCACATACGGCGCATGCCAAAATAGCTAATGTCTTAGTTGTTACCGTAGGGGGCCAGAGAATCATCCCCGATATCTGTCCACTGGCCTCTCCCTGTACCAGAGCCATGCGCCTCCCCGGCGTGTGGCTCACTTACTTTCAGCGCCACGTGGAACGGAAAAGGCCGAGGCATTGCCCCGGCCTTGTCACAACGTTTGATGTGGTGCGTTACTCGCCTAGGGTCAGCGCCACAAAGCGGGGGTCGCCACCGCGACGTACAAGCAACAACAGCGATTTACGCCCGGCCTCACGCGCTTCTTCCATGCGTGCTTCCAGATCTCCAATCGACGTCACCTTTTGCTGGCCAGCCTCGGTGATCAAATCACCGGCGCGCAACCCTTTGATAAACGCCTCAGAGGCTTCATCCACTTCGGTCACAACCAGCCCCTCGGCGTCTTCTTCCAAACCAAGATCCGTGCGTAGCGTGTCCGTCAGCGGCGAAATGGTCAGACCAAGAATGTCAGCATTCTCTTCCGTAGGAGCCTCAGAGGTTTCCTCGTCGCCCTGATCGGCACGTTCGGCATCCTCACGACGCCCCAGAGTAACCAAGACGGTCTGTGTTCCGCCATCGCGATGCACGACAACACGCACGGCTTTGCCCACGGTTGTCTCGCCGACCTGACGCACAAGGCCGCGAGTATCTTCGACCTCGACCCCATCAAAGCTGAGGATCACGTCACCAGCCAGCAGACCAGCATCTTTCGCCGGCCCATCCGGAACATCGCTGATCAGCGCGCCGCCCGGCTTGGCCAACCCCATTGCCTCGGCCATGTCCTCGGTTACGTCCTGAATGCGAACGCCCAGCCAACCACGGCGGGTTTCGCCGAATTCGCGCAGTTGGTCGACCACCTTGACCACAACGTTAGACGCCATCGAAAAGCCGATCCCGATCGAGCCACCGTTGGGCGACAGGATCGCGGTGTTCACACCAATCACTTCGCCATTCATGTTGAACAGCGGGCCGCCCGAGTTGCCCCGGTTGATCGCAGCGTCGGTCTGGATGTAGTCGTCATAAGAACCGCTCAGCGCCCTGTTGCGGGCCGAAACGATCCCGGCCGAAACCGAGAAGCCCTGCCCCAACGGGTTGCCCATGGCAATAACCCAATCACCGACACGGGCGACGTCACTGTCGCCAAACTGCACGTATTGCAGCGGGCCCGGGGCCTCGACCTTCAGCAGGGCAATATCGGTTTTCTCGTCCGTGCCGATCACCTTCGCAGGCAGTTCTTCCGGCGGCTGTCCATCACCGGGGAAGAACTCCACCAGGATTTCATCGGCTTCGGCGATCACGTGATTGTTGGTGACGATGTAGCCGTCCTCGGAAATCACGAACCCCGAACCCAGTGCGTTGCTGCGGCGCGGGCGATTTTCATCATCACCGTTCCGATCCTGAAAATCGCGGAAGAAATCCTCGAAGGGCGACCCTTCGGGCACAATGCCCTGCGGACCGGTCTGGCCTTCAATCAACGTCGAGGTGGTAATGTTGACCACGGCCGGGCTGATCTTTTCTGCCAGCGGGGCCAGGCTTTCGCTCCGCGCCTGTGCTGCGACGGTTTGGGCCAGAACAAGAATCATCCCTGCAATGGCCAGCCACATCAGCCGCATGAAACCAACACCCTCGTCCTGCCGGACTGAAATACTGCGTGCGTGTGCCTGCACTTGGGAACTCCTTGTCAACAAGTCTTGTAAAACTGCCCTCGGGCAGATCTTCTCAGGAACCAATGTAGTCGGTTTGTCCTTGCCCGCAACTCGGGATCGCGGGGAAATTACCTGCAAGTGAGGTCACCGCATCAAAACCCAACCTGATAAGCCCCCCATAGCAGGATAAAGCCACTGACCACGCTCAGCAAACCGGCCAGCCGCCGCGCATGGTCGGGCAGTGACCGCAATGCCTCTAACATGCGCTCAATAAGCGAAGGGGCCAGCGCATAGGCCAGCCCCTCTACAATCAATACCAGCCCGAAAGCCAGAAGGATCAGCCCCATTATTCGGAGGCCGCAGCAGCCGGAGCTGGTCGTCCGGTCGGCGAAGCGAGGTAGTTGAAGAACTCGGAATCCGGGCTCAGAACCAACGAGCTATTGCCGCCCTGCAACGCGTTCTCATACGCGGTCAGCGAACGGTAGAATTCAAAGAACTCCGGGTCCGCGCCGTAAGCTTCCGCAAAGATCGCGTTACGTTCGGCGTCCGCTACACCACGCGTGATTTCGGCCTCACGACGCGCATCTGACACCAGTTCGACCACCGTCCGGTCAGCTTGCGCACGCACACGCTGCGCCGCCTCGTTACCGCGGGCACGTTCGTCTGTTGCTTCACGCTCCCGCTCGGCCTTCATGCGATCAAAGGTCGCCTCAAGGTTGGCCTGTGGCAAGTCGGTCGCCTTCAATCGCACGTCGATTACAGTCACGCCCAGCGCCTGTGCTTCGGCAATCGCGCTGTTTCGGATGCGCAGCATCAGCGCCGCACGGTCCGAGCTCAGGATGTCACGGGACGAAACCGACCCCAGAACTTCGCGGGTTTCGGCCCGCAAGATACGATCCAGACGATCCTCGGCAACCGGGATACCGCCGACACCAACGGCCTGACGGAACTGATTCAAATCTGAAATCCGGTAACGTGCGAATGCATCGACAACCAGACGCCGATCGTCCAGAGGGGTCACCTCAAGGGGCTGTACGTCAATTGACAGGATACGGTCGTCATAGCGGACAACTTCTTGAATCACCGGGATTTTGAACGCCAGACCGGGGTCTTCCTTGACCGCGACGACACGACCAAATTGCAAGACCAGCGCGCGTTCACGTTCATCCACGATGAAGATCGAAGACAGGCCAACGACGCCAAGGATCACGACAAGAATGAGGATAATGGGTGATTTACGCATCAGTTGCTCTCCCCGGCAGGGCTACGACGCAGCTCGTTCAGCGGCAGATAGGGCACAACGCCCTGCCCTTGCCCGGATGAGTTCTGGTCCAGAATGATTTTGTCAACGTCGCCCAAAATCTGCTCCATACGTTCCAGATACAGACGCTTACGTGTCACATCGGGTGCTTTGGAATATTCCTCCAGAACTGCACTAAAGCGGCTGGCTTCACCCCGCGCACTGTTGATCTGTTGGGCGCGATATCCTTCTGCCTCTTCCAGAACCTGCGCAGCTTCGCCGCGCGCTTCTGCCAACACCTTGTTCGCATAGGCATCGGCTACGTTCTGCAACCGGTCCCGTTCCTGCGCAGCAGCCTGAACGTCGCGGAAGGCGGCGATCACGTCCTGCGGCGGGTCGGCTTTGTCAAAGTTGACGCGGACAATGTTGATCCCTGAATCATAACTGTCCATCGTGGATTGGATAAGTTCCTGCAAGCGATCCGCGATAACACCACGATCCCGGTTCAGGATCGGTGCAAGCTCGCTTTGAGCGATAATCTCGCGCATCGCTGATTCCGACACCGCACGGATCGTTTGGCGCGGATCACGCAAGTTGAACAGGAACTTCGCAGGGTCGTTGATGTTCCAGACGACTTGATAGTCGATATCGACCACGTTTTCGTCGCCGGTCAGCATCAAGCCATCATCGCTGCCGCGCGCGCCGCCCATATCTTCGTTCTGTTCGCGGGTGACCGGGATGACTTCGGCGGTAACGAAAGGCCACGGCGCAAAGTTCAGACCCGGATTTCCGACGGCCGAGAATTCGCCCAGGAACAACTCAACCGACTGTTCTTCGGGCTTGACTGTGTAAAAACTGGCCGCCCCCCACAATACCGCCGCGACGACGACACCAATAAGAACCGTACCTTTTGTGAAGATGGGGCCACCGCCGCCAGAGCCCTGACCGTTGCCACCTCGGCCTGAACCGCCGCGGCCGCCCATCAGGACGCGCAGCTGTTCCTGGCCTTTCTTCATCAGCTCATCAATCTCGGGGATCTGCGGACCATCGCCTTCGGGGGGCTTGCGCCCATCACCGTTGTCACCCCGATTTCCTCCGCCGCCCGAGGAGCCTCCGCCCCCCCAGGGGCCGCCGCTATTGCCCGCCATATGTATCTATTCCCTTGTGTTGGACCGTGTGATCACGGGTTCCCTTGTAACTTGTGTGCGCGCGGTTGCAAATCAAGCAGTGCGCACAGGTTGCCGCATTGTTACCAATTCCTCTGCCATCACCGGATGAACGGCAACCGTGCGGTCGAAATCTTCCTTGGTTGCGCCCATTTTGACGGCAATGCCAGCCAGCTGGATCATCTCACCCGCGCCCGGCGCGACGATGTGGCAGCCCAGAACTTTACGAGTCGCCTGGCTGACGATCAGCTTCATCAACACGCGCTGCGTTCCACCGGCAAAGGCTTTTTGCATTGGCTTGAACGATGTCGCGTAAACCTCAATCGGTTCCTGTGCCGCGCCTTCTTCTTCGCTCAGACCTACCGTTCCGAATTCCGGCTGCGTAAAGATCGCGGTCGGGATCAGTTCATGATCCACAGGCGTCGGGTTGCCTTTGAACACGGTTTCGACAAAGGCCATCCCCTCGCGGATCGCGACGGGTGTCAGGTTCACGCGGTCGGTCACGTCGCCGATCGCATAGATCGAGGGTACGCCAGTCTGGCTGTACTCATCCACCACGATCTCACCTTTGCGGCCACGTTCCACGCCCAGCGCCTCGAGGCCCAGATTATCCGCATTCGGGGCACGCCCGGTGGCGTACATGACCACGTCGAACTGATCCTCGGTGCCATCGGTGGCCTTGACGCGGATCTTGTCGCCTTCTTTGGTCATTTCCAGCACATTGGTGCCCAAACGAACATCGATGCCGTTCTGGCGCATCTCTTCGCAGATCAGGCCACGTGCTTCTTCGTCGAATCCTCGCAGAATTTGCGCACCGCGATAGAATTGAGTGGTTTTGACGCCCATCCCGTTCATGATTCCGGCAAACTCGCTGGCGATGTAGCCGCCACCGACAATCAGAATGCTTTGGGGCAGCTTCTCAAGGTGGAAGATCTCGTTCGACGTGATCGCCAGGTCCGATCCCGGGAACTCGGGCACGACCGGACGACCGCCTGTAGCGATCAGGATGTGCTTGGCTGTCTTGCGTGTCCCATCCGCCAATTCGACCGTATGTGGATCCACAACGGTCGCCCGCTGGTCAAAACTTTCAACGCCGTTGTTTTTCAGGATATTGCGGTAGATGCCTTCAAGCCGGTCCAGTTCAGTCACCAGCTTGCCGTGAAAAGTATCCCAGTTCAAAGCACCGGCCTGAATGTCCCAGCCATAGGCTTGCGCATCACCGACCATACCCGAGAATTCGCTGGCGAAGACCATCAGCTTCTTGGGCACACAGCCTCGGATGACACAGGTGCCGCCGTAGCGGTCTTCTTCGGCCAGCCCCACTTTGGCACCGTTCTCACCAGCTGCCATACGTGCGGCCCGGACCCCACCTGAGCCTCCGCCGATAACGAACAGATCATAGTCAAAGCTCATTTGTCCTGCCTCTTCCAAATTTCCGCAAGCGCCCGCAGGCCTTGCATGGGGTGTACTCTATCTCGCGCTGCTGTCCAGAGTGATCGCCGGGGCTCCGGCCTCTTCGATTTCTCGAACTTGCGCAGGGAACCGCTGCAGCGTTGTGAACAAACGCCCAGATATGGTTGCATTTGTTTTATTCAACGGCGGCCTCCGCGTCTTGGATTGGTCAAACCAAGTGCCAAATTGTACGTGTCCCAAATCGTTCGCGGTCACGACTTCACTCAAAGCAATGTAGCGTCCGAATAAAACGAGTGAAGAAAAGCGATCTGTGTCTGCTCCGCTTAATCCGCCAGATCCGAGAACAAGTTCTCGCCTGCCTCCACCGCCTGATCAAGTTCGATCGTTCCATCGTTGATATCGCGCAGCTCGACCCGACCATCGCCGTGGCCGATCACAACTTTGTCACAGATGTCGATGAACAAACCATTCTCGACCACACCCGGGACCTGATTAAGCACCAGCGCCAGTTGCCTGGCATTTCCGATGCGCTGAAGGTGGAGGTCCAGAATGTGATTGCCCTCATCCGTGACAAACGGCGCCTCTCCGTTCATGCGCAGCGCGGCAGAAGTGCCCAGAACGTCCATCGTATCCAGCGCCTCTTGGATCAGCGTTCGCGTTGTCTGCCAGCCAAAAGGGATAACCTCGACCGGTAACGGGAACGCGCCTAGCGTTTCGACCTCTTTACCGGCATCTGCAATAACGATCATCTGATCGCTTGCCGTGGCAACGATCTTTTCCTGCAGATGCGCGCCGCCGCCGCCTTTGATTAGGTTCAGATCGCCGTCAAATTCATCCGCGCCGTCGATGGTCAGGTCCAGCCACCCCGCCTGATCCAGCGAGACAACCTCGATCCCCAACTCACGGGCCAGTTGCGCGGTGCGGGTTGAGGTCGGAACAGCCTTGATCCGCAGACCTTCCTGCTGCACCCGCTCTCCCAGACGGCGGACCATCCAGGCGGCCGTTGATCCGGTGCCCAGCCCAACACGCATCCCGTCCTGAACTATATCGGCGGCCCGTCGCGCCGCGACAAATTTGGCTTTGTCTATGGGTGACAAATCTCCGGTCATTGTTGCATTCCCCCTTGGTATTGCGGAATTTATACGGAATGTCCGACCCAACTGCGAGCGCCAATTCGCCGATCCAGCGGGCCAACTTGTCGCGAAACTACGCGTTTCCTATTGGAAACGTCGCAATCGAGACGTTCGACATCCCTGCTGGTGTATAAATACAGCCCATGAACGCGCCCTACAGATTGCACTTTGCCCCCGACAATGCCTCTCTGGTGATCAGACTGGTGCTGGAAGAGATGGGCCTGCCTTATGAGACGGCTTTGGTGGATCGTCGGCAAAACGCACAGGATGGCGCGGCTTACAGGGGGTTGAATCCGAACGGCCTGATCCCGGTTCTTGAAACGCCACAAGGTCCGATCTTTGAAACAGCCGCCATCCTTTTGTGGCTGGCAGATACACATGCGCAACTGGCTCCCGCCCCTGACAACCCGGATCGGGCTGCGTTCCTGAAATGGCTATTTTTCGCATCGAACACTTTTCATGCCGATCTGCGCATCCTGTTCTATGCCGAAAAATACATCGACGCGGCACAGGCCGAAACCTTGCGCAACGGTATCCGCCCGCGCCTACGCCAACATCTTCGGGTTCTGGATGACGTTGCTAAAACTGCGCCCAGCTGGTTGCACGCCGATCAGCCCTCGGTCCTAACATACTACCTTGCCTGCCAGATGCGGTGGATGTCCCTTTACCCGGAGCGCGCTGATCGCAGTTGGTATCAATTGGCGGATACGCCGTACCTGCAATCCATTCTGATGCGCCTAGAAAGCCGTCCGGCAACCCGGGCTGCCATCGCGGCCGAGGGGTTGGGGGTTACCCCCTTCACCAGTCCATCTTATGCTCACCCTCCAGAAGGCTCTGCTACCTGATATGTTCTTGTCTGTTTTTGATATGTTCAAAGTGGGCATCGGCCCGTCCTCGTCACACACAATGGGGCCGATGGTTGCCGCCGCACGGTTTCTGGACCTGATGCGCACCTCGCCGTTTGAATTCGTTGGTCTTCGCGGATCGCTGCACGGATCGCTGGCCTTTACTGGCGTAGGTCACGCAACAGACCGGGCTACGATCCTTGGGCTGGCCGGGTTTGTTCCTGACACCTATGACAACGACAAGGCCGAGGCCGCGTTGGCTGCTATTGCTGAAACGCACTCAGTCACGCCCGAGGGGTTGCCGACCCTGCAATTCGATCCAAAGGCCGATCTGATCTTTGACTACGACCACAACCTGCCCGGCCATGCCAATGGGATGATCCTGATGGCCACTGATGCGCAGGGCGACGTGATCCTGCGGCAGGTCTATTATTCCGTAGGCGGCGGTTTTGTCCTGACTGAGGAAGAACTGGCCGAAGGCAAAGCCACCAATGACGGCCCTGCCGTGCCTTTCCCGTTCCACTCGGCAGCCGAAATGCTTGAGATGGCAAACGCTAGCGGCAAAAGCATCGCCCAGATGAAGCGCGAGAACGAAGTCGCGCGGGGCTGTGCTGACAGTTTCGCCAAAGGCACCGCGCGCCTTTGGGAAGTCATGAACAACTGTATCGAACGTGGACTGAAGACGGATGGCATTCTACCCGGCGGCCTGAAAGTGCGCCGCCGCGCAAAGGGCATCCACGACGCGTTGTTGGCCGAACGTGGTATGAACCTGAACGCGCCGCACACCATCAACGACTGGATGAGCGTCTATGCGATGGCGATAAACGAAGAAAACGCGGCTGGCGGGCAAGTCGTCACCGCGCCCACAAACGGGGCTGCTGGCACGATGCCTGCCGTACTGCGCTATTACCTCGATCACGTTCCGGGTGCCTCGGAAAGCCATATCGAGGACTTCCTCCTTACGGCAGCGGCCATTGGCGGGCTGGTCAAATACAACGCCTCGATCTCAGGCGCTGAGGCTGGGTGTCAGGCTGAAGTTGGAAGCGCCTCGGCAATGGCTGCAGCGGGCCTCTGCGCCGTGATGGGTGGTACGCCCGAGCAGGTCGAAAACGCCGCCGAAATTGCATTGGAGCATCATCTGGGCATGACCTGCGACCCGGTCGCTGGTCTGGTGCAAGTTCCTTGCATCGAACGCAACGGTTTGGCGGCCATCAAAGCCGTCTCGGCTGCTTCACTTGCGCTGCGTGGCGATGGGAAACACTTCGTGCCGCTGGATTCGGTGATCGAAACCATGCGCCAGACCGGGCATGATATGCATGAGAAGTACAAGGAAACGTCTCTGGGCGGGTTGGCCGTAAACGTGCCAAACTGCTGACAGTGACAGCAATGGAGTTCAACGATGCAAGGACATTGCCTGTGCGGCACCATCCGCTACGAGGTTGATCCTCCGGTCCTGTCCTGCGTGAGCTGCCATTGCGATAGTTGCCGCAGGCAATGTGCGGCCCCGATGACGACCTATTTTGGCGTGCGCGACGGGCAATGGCGCTGGACTGGCGAGCCTCCGAAAACCTTTAATTCCTCGCCCGGTGTCGAGCGCAGCTTTTGTCCCAATTGCGGCACGCCGATCTCGTTTCGATCCCAAGCCATGTCGGACGTACTGCATTTGTATGTCGCCACATTAGAGGATCCCAACCAATTGCAGCCCACGCTGCACGTGGCCCATGAAGAACGGCTGGATTGGCTGAAACTGGACGACGACCTGCACGTCTGCATCGGACCCGACTACACGAAAGTGCAGCCGATTTCATAGACGCTTTCAACCGGGTGCCAAAACCCGTAGCGTCGCCGCATGACCCAGGATCGTCCCGTCTTTGGCATCTTCTTGATGCTGTGTTTTTGCGTGCTTGCACCGATGGGCGATTCCATCGCCAAGCTGCTGGGCGAGACGACACCAGTCGGCGTTCTGGTGTTTATTCGCTTTGCCGTTCAGGCGTTGATCCTGATACCTTTGGTGGCCCTGACCAGGCGGCACTGGCGCATGCGTGGACGTCTTGTGTGGCTGGCGTTCATCCGAACAGTTCTGCACATCGTTGCTATCGCGGCAATGTTCAGCGCCCTGCAATACTTGCCGCTGGCGGACGCAGTCGCCATCGTTTTTGTGATGCCCTTCATCATGCTTTTGCTGGGCAAGTGCGTGCTTGGTGAAGAGGTCGGCATGCGCCGCCTGATCGCCTGCGGTGTCGGGTTCATGGGCACTCTGCTGGTCATACAGCCCAGCTTTGTTCAGGTCGGTGCCGAAGCTCTGTTACCCTTGGTCGTTGCGATTGTCTTTTCCCTCTTCATGTTGGTGACACGACAGATTGCCAAAGACACCGACCCGATCGCCTTGCAGGCTGTATCCGGAGTGATGGCGACGGTTCTGCTGCTGCCGGTTATGGCACTGGGAACAATCGGCAATGTTTGGGAGCTGTCCTTCTTCGTTCCCGAGCGTGAAAGTCACCTGCTGCTGATCGGGATCGGTGTCCTGGGCACCGTCGCGCATCTGTTCATGACGTGGTCGTTGCGCTATGCGCCGTCCGCCACGCTGGCACCCATGCAGTATCTTGAAATCCCAGTGGCGACGTTCTTTGGCTGGTTGATCTTCCATGACCTTCCGGATGGCATGGCCGCTGTCGGCATTGGCATCACCGTCGCCGCAGGCCTGTATGTCATTTTGCGCGAGCGGGCCAGCGCCCGGTCTGCCCCGACACAAACGCCTGCATAACCTGATCCAGAGCGTATCGCGGCACCATCACCAGCAATCCCGGCGCATCCACCGTCAGCTCAACATCTGCCAGCGCGCGGTTGGATGTGCCTACTTGCCCGCCGGGTTCCATAACCAGATCGTCGATGGCCCATTCGAGGCCTTTGCTGGTTCCGGTTACCCGTTGGAACGGAAACAATGAAACGACATCGCCGGATGTGATACTGAGGGAAATCTGCGGCGGCGCGTGAAAGACGACCTCAGTCTCCCCCAATAGGACACAGGGGCGATCCTGCCTCTGGACCAATGTGTTGAGAACTGCAAGCTGATGATCCAGCCGCCCGCCCAAGAACCCGGCCCCCAACACGACAGGCGCTTCTATGCTGCGCAGAGCCTTGTCAAAATCCGTGCTGCTTTGTTCACCTATAGGATACAAACGGTCCACTGGAATTTGGTCTTTGTGCCGGCTGTCCAGCGAATCGAAATCGCCAATCACGGCATCCGGAATGCGACCCGATTCTACCAAAGGGGCGGCCCCACCATCGGCTGCCACGACCGTCTTGGCGCGAATCAGCATCACATTCAGGTCGTCAGGGCCGATTTCCCCGCCTCCGACCAGTGCAATTGGCTCAAATGACCGCACAATTGGGCATTTTTTACTTAGATTGACCATTTTTTCCGGATTTGGACAAATTGAGACCACAAAATGATAGGTTCATGCAAAGAGTTCCGAGCCAATAGGTGTGCCTGCATAAGGTGGTTGGCTCTCGTAGTTTGTAGAGGACGTGCGTCTGATGGTACAGAACAACAAGGTATTGACCGTTTCTTATGGAACCTTCTCCTGCACTTTGGAAGGATTCGACAATTCATTCGAAACGATGAAGGCAATCGCAGAGTACTTCCGTGATCTTTCCGCCGAAGATCGGTATTTTGGTTCTGAACCCCCCCAGCCTGACGCAGAAATGCTGACCCGGATCGCACAGCGCGACGCCGCAAAACATGTAGAAGCCAGCCAGAGTGATTCCGGCCTGTTGCTGCGTGCGACCCAGCAGGCTGCAAAGCCCGCTCCGGCGGCGGTTCCAACCGCTGCGCAAGCAGACCCCCATGTGATGAGCCCCAGTGCCACCCCCCCTGCACAAGGGGCCGAGTCGTTCTTCGCTGATGCCGAGCCGGTTGAAAGCGCGCCTGCCCCGGCTGCGGATAGCATTGCCGCCAAACTGCAGCGCATCCGCGCCGTCGTTTCGCATTCCGAAGAAAACTCGGTAATTTATACTGAAGACGAGGACACAAGCCTGGTCAATCAGCCAGCAGCCCCTAAGGATGCAGTCGCCGCCGCGTTTGAGATGGGTTCGCTCGATTCATCGGACCTTGCCGAAACGGACAAGCCCGAAGAGGCCGCTAAACCGATGGCACCGGCCATTGAGGCGGAAAAAATCGAGGATACCCCTGCCGTGGCAGAGGCCGAAGCAACGGAAGAACCGGTAGAACCAGTTCAACCGTTCTCAATGCAGCATGACGCCGACTACGAAGACGAGGAAGAGGCGCCCACACCCTCGGCGCTGTTCACCGATCTTGAGGAAACGACAGAAACCGATGAGCCCGTCAATATCCTGAGCGAAGAGACCGAAGAGGATCAGATCGATGAAGTCGCAGAGACCCAAGAGGGTTATCTGACCGCCGAGGATGAGGCCAATGTTCTAAGCGAGATCTCGAAGGTTGAGGCCGCAATGGGCGGTCAATCCCCGAACGAAATGGCCCTGGATCAGGATTTGTCCCGCCTGATGGACAAGGCGGACAGCCAGATGGATGACCCGGCGACCAGCACGCAGCGCGAAACCTATTCGCATCTGCGCACGGCCGTCGCCGCAACCGAAGCTGAGCGCGAGGACCGGCCCCAGCAAGAAGAGTCCGAGGAAAGCGGATATCGCGGCGATCTGACCTCGGTGGTCAGCCCGCGCCGCCCCGAGATTCAGGTCACCAGCATGCGCCCACAGTCGGACACCTCGTCGCCGCTGAAACTGGTTGCGGAACAGCGTGTCGACGCAAGGGAACAGGATGCCGGTCCGGTGACCCCGCGCCGCGTTACGTCCAAATCAGAAGACGAAACAGACGATTCCAACGAAGAAGGTGGTTTTGCCCTGTTTGCACAGGAACAAGGTGCACAGTCTCTGCCCGACCTGTTGGAGGCCGCTGCCGCTTACCTGTCGTTCATCGAAGGTCAGGAGCAGTTCTCGCGCCCGCAGCTGATGAATAAGATCCGCTCGCTCAAGCAGGACGACTTCAACCGCGAAGAAAGCCTGCGCTCGTTCGGTCAATTGCTTCGGGACGGCAAGATCGAAAAAGCCGGTGGAGGTCGTTTTGCCGCCTCGACGCAAATCGGGTTCCGTCCTGATGATGAGCGCGCCGCAGGCTGAACTCAAAAAATTAAATGAAAAAGGGGCCGATGCAATCATCGGCCCCTTTTTTTGGGGAAAAGAAGCGCCCTCTCAGTCTTGCGACTGATCCGGGTCTGCTTGCCCAACGCCTTTGAACACGAACTTGAAGGGCAAGGCCCACACGATGCCCAGACCGACATAGACCAGCAGCTCAAGCCAGATTGGCGGGCGATCAAGCCAGTTCACAACTGTTACCACCGCTACGATATAGAGCGGCAATCCAATCAGCAAAAGCGCCAGAGACCAGCGGCGGCGCGCCTTATAGCTGAGGCCTTGTTTCTGTTTCTCGGCCATCAGTCTGCAAACGGGTCTGTCACCAGTATGGTGTCATCCCGCTCCGGGCTGGTGGACAAAAGGGCGACGGGACAATCGATCAGCTCTTCGACCCGGCGCACGTATTTGATTGCATTGGCCGGCAGATCCGCCCAGCTGCGCGCGCCTTCGGTGGATTCGCTCCAACCCGGCACCTCTTCGTAAATCGGCTTGCAGCGCCCCTGTTGGTCGGCGGCAGTCGGAAGATAATCCAGACGTTCTCCGTCCAGCTCATAGCCAACGCAGATTTTCAGGGTTTCGAATCCGTCCAGAACGTCCAGCTTGGTCAGCGAGATACCGTTCACACCGCTGGTCGCGCAGGTCTGGCGCACCAGGCAGGAATCGAACCAACCACAACGACGTTTGCGGCCTGTGGTCGTCCCGAACTCGTGCCCACGCTCACCAAGGCGCTGACCATCATCGTCTTCCAGCTCTGTCGGGAACGGCCCCTCACCCACGCGTGTTGTATAGGCTTTGACGATGCCGAGAACGAAGTCGATGGACCCCGGACCGATACCCACGCCCGTCGCAGCCTGCCCGGCAATAACGTTGGACGAAGTCACGAACGGGTAGGTTCCGAAGTCAATATCCAGCAAAGCGCCTTGTGCACCTTCGAACAGGATGCGTTTGCCAGCCTTGCGCTTTTCGTTCAGCACTTTCCAGACAGGGGCCGCGAAGGGCAGAATTTGCTGTGCAATCTCTTTCAGCTGAGCGATCAGCGCATCACGATCAACTGGCTCGATCCCCAACCCTTTGCGCAGCGGGTCATGATGCTGCAACGCACGGTCGACACGTGCTTCAAGCGTCGCCTCATCCGCCAAATCAGCGACACGCACAGAGCGACGACCAACCTTGTCTTCGTAGGCCGGGCCGATGCCCCGTCCGG
Source organism: Ruegeria sp. Alg231-54 (assembly GCF_900143525.1). Classification (GTDB taxonomy): domain Bacteria; phylum Pseudomonadota; class Alphaproteobacteria; order Rhodobacterales; family Rhodobacteraceae; genus Ruegeria. The sequence goes on from NZ_FREZ01000001.1 coordinate 804,065, forward strand.
TTGTCCCGATCTTGGTGCCTTTGCTCGCTGCCTCTTCCCGCGCACGATCCAACTCGCCATGGATCGGCAAAATCAAAGGTGTGTTTTCGGCAATCATCAGCGTCTCAGGCGAGATATCAACGCCCTGCGCCTGGATAGTCCCGATCTCTTTAATCAAATGCCAGGGATCAAGCACGACGCCATTGCCTATGACGCTCAGCTTGCCGCCACGCACAACACCCGACGGCAGCGCGTGCAGCTTGTAGACTTCACCATCGATGACCAGCGTGTGACCGGCGTTATGTCCGCCCTGAAAGCGTGCAATTACGTCTGCACGCTCGCTGAGCCAGTCGACGATCTTGCCTTTTCCTTCGTCACCCCACTGGGCGCCGACAACAACCACATTGGCCATATCCGGTCCTTTTGCGCTGAGATATCAAACTCGGCTCGTATAACGGGGGTAACGCGACAGGGAAACCGGTAATTCGACGCAGTTGAGCAGTTCCGGGGACTACTTTTCCGTTAGCTGCACCGGATTGCCGTGTGGGGTTGTCAGATATGCGTCTTCCCAGGCGTTGCGCAGCCGGTTTACGTCGTCGGGCATGGCTGTGCCTTGCTCGGCCAACAATGCCTCAAGCGTTTCCAGCCACGCGAAAAAGTAGTCGTTCCCTCCGTTCAGTTCCCGATCCAGCCCATGGCGCTTCAGGGTGTCCGAGAACCGCGCAGCCCAATCGGGCCAATCAAACCGGCCCGTCTCATTTAGTGCGACCGTCACGGCAAACACCTGCGCATGCCAGGGTTCAGCAAAAACAGGCTCAGGGGCGGTATGGGCAACGCAATCGCTCATACCGGGCCCAGATAGCTTTGCCAAAGATCTAAAACCACCTCGTCATTGGGATGTTCCGGATTGGTCCAAAGTTCGGATGCCGGGAATACAACAGCATATAGAGGCTCAGGCGCGTCTCCCAATCTGTGAGCGCTGGAATCCGGCAGCACGTGCGTCCCGTGCACCATTAGAATGCGCCCCTTCGCTCCGGCGGCATAGTGGGGCAACCGGGTATGACCGCCGTCGACGAGGCGGTTGGCAGTTGGACGTGTTGTCACGACCTCCTGCCCTACCGCATATTCCGCCGGCACGCTCGAGGGCCGATCCGCAGGACCGCCGCTGGCCAGCACACCAGCAACCGCTTCGGCCTTCATCTTGCGGCCCGCCAGCGGGTGTTCTTCTTTGTCTGCCTCGCCACGTAGGTCTTCTTCGGTCAGCACGCCGCTTTCGACCAGCAGGTCCGTCAGGGCTGAAATCCATTTCTCATAATAAGAAAATCTCGTGTAATCCTTGGGTGAGAGCCTCTCGCGGGCGTGACGTGAGATATCAATATTCCATTGGCCCAGCGATCCAGCAGCCAGTGTGACTGCCAATGCCCGCGCATGCCAGTCTTCGGCAAAAACCGGGGCATCATCGGGTTCGGGGTGCACAGGTCCATCGCCGAACCGCCCCCCCATATCGTGAACTCTGGTCATGACGGCACCTTTGGCAGGCCGGTTCCGATCATGCTGTCGCGTGTGACAAGTGCCGCCAACTCGTCTTCGGTTAAGCCATCCGTGTCTTCTGGCCGCATCGGAAGCACAAGGTACCGCACCTCGGCCGTCGAATCCCAAACGCAAACCGAGGACGTCTCGGGCAGGGTCACCCCGAACTCAGCCAGAACCTTGCGCGGCTCACGCACAGCCCGCGCCCGGTAGGCATCGGATTTGTACCAACCCGGCGGAATACCAAGCAGCGGCCACGGGTAACAACTGCACAGGGTGCACACGACCATGTTGTGCTGTTCGGGCGTGTTTGCGACGACAACCATATGTTCGCCCTGACGCCCGTAATAACCCAGATCGGCGACAACCGACGTGGCATCTTTCAGCAACGCGGCTTTAAAGTCCGGGTCGGTCCAGGCTTTGGCAACAACCCGCGCGCCGTTCTGCGGGCCGATCTTATTCTGATAGGTATCAATAATTTCATCCAGCGCCGCCGGATCGATCAGTCCCTTGCGAGTCAGAATCGTTTCCAGCGCCTTTACGCGCAACGCAGGATCAGGTGGCAAAAGGGTGTGCGGGTGGTCGTGATCATCATGTGGCATGGCCGCAGCCTGCGCGAGATGCGGCCATGCTGTCCAGTCCCTTTGCCGTGATCTGAAACATCACCGTTCTTGATGCCAACTCCTCCCTTGCCCCCGCTGGAAAACTTGCATAAGTACCACGCGATACACGCCACGCTGTACAGGAACACCATGGAAAACGTCGTTCTCATTATCCACCTCCTCTTGGCTCTGGGCCTGATCGCCGTCGTTCTGATGCAGCGGTCCGAAGGCGGTGGCCTTGGCATGGGCGGCGGTGGCGGCGGTGCAATGGCTGGTCGCTCGGCGGCAACCGCTTTGGGCAAGGTGACGTGGATCCTGGCCGCTTGTTTCATCGTGACTTCAATCACGCTGACCATTTTGGCCGCACAGAAATCCTCGGGCAGTTCGGTGATCGACCGTTTGGGCGTTCCGGCCCCGGCATCAACCGAGGAAAGCACACCTGCGGTTCCGTCGGCTGACGATCTGCTGCCTCCGGCAGATGGCGACAACGCGCCGCTGATTCCACAAGCCAACTGATCCACAAAACCTAGAAACCTGAAAGAGAACTGCAACAGCATCTTGCGGTTCTCTTGCGCTATTGGCGCGAATCCTTTATATGTGAAGTCCCGTGGTGCAGCGGTTTTTCGGAACCGTCGGGCAGCTGATTTTGACGTCTCACGGGAGCAGCCGAAAACATGGCGCGTTTTATTTTCATCACTGGTGGTGTGGTTTCGTCTTTGGGTAAAGGACTGGCTTCGGCGGCTTTGGGCGCGCTGTTGCAGGCCCGAGGGTATTCGGTGCGTCTGCGCAAGCTGGACCCCTATCTGAACGTTGACCCCGGCACGATGTCGCCGTTCGAACATGGCGAAGTGTTCGTGACCGATGACGGGGCCGAAACCGATCTGGATCTTGGTCACTACGAACGTTTCACTGGTGTAGCGGCGCGCAAGACCGACTCGGTCAGTTCTGGTCGGATTTATTCCAACGTGCTCGAGAAAGAGCGCCGCGGTGACTATCTGGGCAAGACCATTCAGGTGATTCCGCACGTCACCAATGAGATCAAAGACTTTATCTCGATCGGTGAGGATGAGGTCGATTTCATGCTGTGCGAGATTGGCGGCACCGTTGGCGATATCGAAGGCCTGCCCTTCTTTGAAGCAATCCGTCAGTTCAGCCAGGACAAGCCGCGCGGCCAATGCCTGTTCATGCACTTGACCCTGCTGCCCTACATCAAAGCCTCGGGCGAATTGAAAACCAAGCCGACGCAGCACTCGGTGAAAGAGCTGCGCTCGATCGGTCTGGCTCCTGACATTCTGGTCTGTCGCTCCGAGGGTCCCATCCCGGTCAAAGAGCGCGAAAAGCTGGCGTTGTTCTGCAACGTGCGCCCGGACAGCGTGATCGCGGCACAGGATCTGTCGACCATTTATGACGCCCCGCTGGCCTATCATCGCGAAGGTCTGGATCAGGCGGTTCTGGATGCGTTCCAGATCAGCCCTGCCCCCAAGCCCGATCTGACAAAATGGGAAGATGTCAGCGACCGCATCCACAATGCCGAAGGCGAAGTCAAAGTCGCCATCGTCGGCAAATACACGCAGCTTGAAGATGCCTATAAGTCGATTGCCGAGGCCCTGACCCATGGCGGTATGGCCAACCGGGTTCGCGTCAAGGTCGAATGGGTCGATGCCGAGGTGTTTGATACCGAAGACGCAGCCCCGCATCTGGAAGGATTCCACGCGATCCTCGTTCCTGGTGGATTTGGCGAACGCGGCACCGAAGGCAAGATCAAAGCCGCGCAATACGCGCGCGAACACAAAGTGCCCTATCTGGGAATCTGCCTTGGTATGCAGATGGCTGTGATCGAAGCAGCCCGCAATGCCGCTGGCATTACCGAAGCGGGCTCGGAAGAGTTTGACCACGAAGCGGGCAAAAAACGTTTTGAGCCTGTTGTTTATCACCTCAAGGAATGGGTGCAGGGCAACCACAAGGTCGAACGCAAGGTCGGTGACGATAAAGGCGGCACCATGCGTTTGGGCGCCTATGACGCGGTACTGGCCGATGGCTCGAAAGTGGCAGAGGTGTACGGCGGCACCAATATCGAAGAACGCCACCGCCACCGCTATGAGGTGGATATCAAGTATCGCGACAAGCTGGAAAAAGCTGGCCTGAACTTCTCGGGCATGTCGCCCGATGGTCGTCTGCCCGAAATCGTCGAATGGTCTGACCACCCTTGGTTCATCGGCGTCCAGTACCATCCGGAACTGAAATCCAAACCATTTGAACCGCATCCGCTGTTCCGCGACTTCGTGCGTGCAGCGAAAGACACCTCTCGCCTCGTTTAAGAGCTATCTGTGTCGGACTGTCACCCCGCATTGTTTTGTGGGGTGTAACCTCCTAACTATTTGAACAACCAGGCCCGCGTGCCGCGTAATTTGATGCAGTTCAAAGATTCAGGAGTATTCCGATGAGCAATGCGACAACGATAACAAACCTCCAACAAGCGCTTCACATGGAAATGACAGCTGCGCATCAGTACCAGTTGCATGCGCATGTGCTGAATGACTGGGGCTTGGACATTCTTGCCGAAAAAATGCGCGGCGAAATGCAGGAAGAACTTGGGCACTCTGATGCCTATATCGAACGCATTCTCTTCATGGGTGCAAAGCCAGAGCTTGAGCTTCAGAAAAACCCAAAGGCGGCGGACGACCTGGAAGAGATGTTTACCGCGGACCTGAAGGATGAAATGGAAGCCATCGATTTCTACACCCAAGCCGCAGCACAGGCGGCCGAGGCTGGCGACGTTGGAACCCGAACATTGTTTGAACGAATTTTGCTGGAGGAAGAAGGCCACAAAGCATGGCTGGAGACCGAGTTGTCGCTTCTTAAGCGGCTAGGTGAGTCGGCGTTCAGCGCCAGATACGTATCTGGCACTGCTGGCCAAGACTAAATCCTCTTCAACTGATCTCACCATGTCGCAGAATTCGGGCCAACAAATGTTGGCCCATTTTCGTTCGTCACCGCAAAGTGACGGTGTGCGGCCAAAAAACACTACTCGGGCACAGTTCCAAGTGGTTACTGTTGGGTAAATGATGACAGGAGAGGCCCAAATGACCGATCAAATCCAAAACGCAGAAACATTTGCGGCCCTGCACAAAAAGGGCGATCCGGTCATCCTTTATAACATCTGGGACGCTGGCAGCGCCGGTGCCGTGCGGGATGCAGGCGCCATGGCATTGGCGACCGGCAGCGCACCCGTTGCAATGGCGCAGGGGTTTGGCGACGGCCAGAACATCCCGCTGGATGTCGCTTTGGACAACGCCGGCCGAATCGTCAGCGCCGTAGACCTTCCTGTCTCTTTGGATTTCGAGGGGGCCTATGCCGGGGACGCGGTGGGACTCATCGCCAATGTCCAAAGTGCACTTGAAACAGGTGTCGTCGGCTTCAACTTCGAAGACCAGATTGTCGGCACCAAGGACCTATACGACATCGAAACCCAGGCGGCTCGCGTTGGTGCGATGCGCGAAGGGTGCGACGTCGCTGGCGTCCCTGCTTTTATCAACGCCAGAACGGACATCTTCCTGAAGGCTGCGCCGAAAACGCACGACGAGGCGATGCTCGACGATGCGATGGCCCGCGCCAAAGCCTATGCCGACGCGGGTGCCAACGGATTCTTTGCACCCGGCCTCAAGGATGCGGACATGATCGCCCGGCTTTGCGAATCGACTGATCTACCTGTGAATATCATTGCCCTGCCCGGGACGCCGGATACCGCGACGCTTTCGTCACTGGGCGTTGCCCGTATCAGTTATGGGCCTGTGCCGTACCGGAAGATGCTGGGCTGGCTGCAGGAACAAGCGAAACAGGCGCTGCAGTCAGGCGCCTAGCCAGCGGGTAGATACCGATACAAGCGGATACCGGCAAAGTTGTGACCATTCACGGCTATGACGGGTAGTCAGCGCTTGGCGGGCCACAAAATATGGAATAACCTCGCGGCATGTTGAAAAAATTCCTTCAGGCGTTTCGCCCGCCACAGCACGACCATTTGCCCGATCCTGACGCCGAACTGGCCTTGGGTGCTTTGATGGTGCGCGTGGCGCAGGCGGATCGGGATTACAAGCTGGAAGAAATCAGCCTGATCGACCGTATTCTTGCGCGGCTCTATCAGCACAACGCGATCGAGGCCGCCAAAGTCCGCGCCACCTGCGAAAAATTGCACGCCGCCGCGCCAGACACCGATACATTCGGCAAGTTGATCCGCGAAACAACCGACCTGCAGGAACGTCTGGCCGCGCTGGACGCTTTGTGGGAGGTCGTTCTGGCCGATGGCAATTCGGACGAAGGCGAAATGAAGATCGTCGAAGAAGCCCGCATCGCCATGGGCCTGAGCTTTAAAGACAGCCAAGAAGCGCATGAACGGGTACAAACGCGCTTGGAACAGAAGTAGTCCGCTTCTATAACCAATTCATGTTCAGCGATTTTCTGTCCCGGCTCACGCAGCCGCAGCCCGACCCACTTGCCGATAACGACGCCCGTTTGGCCCTTACGGCCCTTCTGGTGCGCATCGCCAGATCCGACAACGACTATGCCGACACGGAAATGGCACGAATCGACCGGATATCGACGGAACGCTATGGCCTGCCCCCTTTTGAGGCCGCAGCCCTTCGCGCCAGCGCCGAAGATCTAGAAGCCGAAGCCCCCGATACCGTCCGCTTTACCCGCGCGATCAAAGAGGCTGTCGCTTACGATGACCGATTGGCCGTGGTTCAGGCGATGTGGTCGGTCGCACTGGCCGATGGGCATCGGACCGGCGAAGAAGATTCGCTGCTGCGTCTCGTAGTTAGCCTACTGGGTGTCAGCGATGTCGATTCTGCCCTGGCTCGGCAAAAGGCAGCCAAATCGTGATTGCAATGCTGGGCATGTATGACATGCCCGCGCTGCAACCAGCCAATGATCGGTTCTGGTCGTTGATTCGGGCGCATCTTGGATTTGGCCCCGCGCATCTGACACGTGGCGCTGACGTTTGGGATGTCTGGCATAGCCCCGACCTAGTTTTCTCCCAAACCTGCGGCATGCCTTACCGCATCAGATTGCACGGCAAAGTTCAGCTTGTTGGTACTCCGGACTACGGTTTGGCAGGCTGTCCGCCAGGGTACTACCAGTCCGCTATCGTGGCCCGAAAAGACGATACCCGCGATCTGGACCAGCTTGCCGGCGGCACCTTTGCTTACAATGAAGCGCTTTCTCAGTCCGGTTGGGCTGCGCCCATGGTTCATCTGTCACGTCACAGCCGCCTTCCAAGTTCCGTGCTGGAAACCGGCGGTCATGCCCTTTCGGCAGCCGCTGTTGCGGAAGGCCGCGCGGATTATGCCGCGCTGGATGCGCTTACGTGGGAATTGCTCAAGGAACACTCGAATTTGGGGGCTGAGCTTCGCGAGGTCGCAGCAACGGAACCTTCGCCCGCCCTGCCCTACATCACGGCCAATAGTCAGGATGCGCCCCAGATTGCAAAGGCGGTTCGTGCAGCCATCAACGATCTTTCCCCTGCCGACCAAAAGATGCTGCACTTGCGTGGTCTGATCGACATTCCAGCCGAGCATTACCTTGCCGTTCCCGACCCGTCCCCTGAGGCTGCCAAATTGATCGATCCGTGACCACTTTGGTCAGAACGTCTGGTCATTTTGACAGTTTGTGGCCCGTTCCGTGTCATTTGCGCATTGCATTGCTCTGAAATTTCAGCCCTAGTACCGCACCAACACCAATAGCAGCTGGACCACCCGTGACAGATTCCACTCCGGTCATCGAGATCAAGAACCTACACAAGAGCTTTGGCAATCTTGAGGTATTGAAAGGGGTGGATATCACCGCCAGACGCGGTGATGTCGTCTCACTTATCGGTTCGTCCGGTTCTGGCAAATCGACGCTTCTGCGCTGCTGCAACCTGTTGGAAGACAGCCAAGAGGGCGAGATTCTGTTCAAGGGCGAACCTGTCCGCTGGACTGGCAACGCACATAACCGCCGTCCGGCCGATCCCAAACAGGTCCTACGCATTCGCACAAACCTGTCGATGGTGTTTCAGCAGTTCAATCTGTGGGCCCATATGACCATCCTGCAAAACGTGATGGAGGCCCCCGTGACCGTAATGGGCCGCGACAAGGCCGAGGCTGAAGACAGCGCCCGTAGGTATCTGGAAAAGGTCGGCATCGGCGACAAATGCGACGCATATCCCGCGCAACTGTCAGGTGGTCAGCAGCAACGCGCCGCGATTGCGCGCGGCCTGTGCATGGAGCCTCAGGCCCTGCTGTTCGACGAACCGACTTCGGCGCTGGACCCCGAACTGGAACAGGAAGTGATCAAAGTGATCAAGGATCTGGCCGCAGAAGGCCGCACCATGATCATCGTGACACACGATATGAAAATGGCTGCCGATATCTCGAGCCATGTGGTGTTCCTGCATCAAGGCCTCATCGAAGAAGAAGGCCTGCCGGAAGACATCTTTACGACCCCTGAATCCACGCGACTTCAGGGTTTTCTCTCCGCCACCATGGCGGCATAAATTCAGGACAGAACCAAAAAGGGGAGTAACAATGAAAAACCTGATTCTGACCACAGCAGCACTGGCGCTGAGCGCCGGTATGGCCATGGCCGATACGGTCCGCATGGGCACCGAAGGCGCCTACCCTCCGTGGAACTTCATCAATGACGCCGGCGAGATCGACGGTTTCGAGCGTGAGCTGGGCGACGAGCTGTGCAAGCGCGCAAACCTGGAATGCGAATGGGTCAAGAACGACTGGGATTCGATTATTCCGAACCTGGTGTCGGGCAACTATGACGTCATCATCGCGGGCATGTCGATCACCGACGAGCGCGACGAAGTGATTGATTTCACTCAGAACTACACGCCGCCAGATCCGTCGGCTTATGTTGCAACCTCCGACGACGTAGATGTCGCGAACGGCGTTGTTGCGGCACAGACCGGCACCATTCAGGCCGGTTACATTGCTGAATCCGGCGCAACTCTGGTCGAGTTCGCCAGCCCCGAAGAAACCATCGCAGCCGTGCGCAATGGCGAAGCTGACGCCGTTCTGGCCGATAAGTCTTTCCTTGCGCCGATTGCAGATGAAGACGCGGAACTGCGCTTTGTCGCCGAAGATGTCCCGCTGGGCGGTGGTGTCGGCATCGGTGTGCGCGAGTCGGACGGTGATCTGAAAGAGAAGCTCAACACTGCCATCCAGTCCATGAAGGACGACGGCAGCCTGAACGAGCTGATCACCAAATGGGAAGTGTCCTCGACCTTCTGATCTGAATCAGGTTGCGCGCCCCAATACCGGGGCGCGCCGCCCCTGAGCCTTAGCACCTCAAGAGGCCCGCCATTTTCTCGTTTTGCACTGATCCCGATACGCTGGGCACGTTCCGCTGGTTTTCCTGCTACCTCACCAACGGCGTGCACTGGTCGTTCTACCTGTCGTTCCTGAAGGTCCTGCTGTTGCTGGCCGTCACAGCGCCCGTAGCGTTGAGTTTCGGGTTCGTTGGTGCCATGGCCGCCCGCTCGCATATCCCCCCCGTCAGCTGGCTGGGCAAGGGCTATATCGCTATTGTACGGGGTGTGCCGGACATCGCCTTCTTCATGTTCTTCGTGATCGCCCTGGATCAGGCTTTTGAATGGACGCGCCATAAGATCCTTTGCCCCGATTGGCCGGACCCGATCCGCCAGGGCAACGACTTCATCGTTTGCCAGTCGGCAAAACTACCGCTCAGCACCGCGCCGGAATTTGTGCATGAGACCTATGGTTTCTTCCTCGCAGTCATCACATTCTCGATCGTTTTCGGTGCTTTTGCGGCCAACGTGCTGTTTGGCGGCATGCGGGCGGTTCCCCATGCGCAGCTGGAAACAGCAGCCGCTTATGGCCTGTCCCCCAGCCAGACATTCTGGCGCATCCTCGTGCCGCAAATGTGGGTTTACGCCCTGCCCGGCCTGTCGAACCTGTGGATGGTGCTGATCAAAGCCACGCCACTGCTGTTCCTGCTGGGCATCGAAGACATCGTCTATTGGGCCCGCGAATTGGGCGGGACCAAGACCACAAAATTCACGCAATACCCCCATGGCGACTGGCGCATGTGGTACTTCCTGGCTCTGCTGATCTTCTACCTCGGCATGACCCGCGTCTCGGAAATCGGGCTTGAAAAGCTGATGCGCCGCCTGTCCCACGGACAGGCCACATCAGGCGGAGAGCTTCTGCGCAAGGAGACCACCGCATGAGCTGCATCCAGACCATCCAGGATTACGGCCTGCGTTCCCTGGGCCTTGGTGAGCGGCTACTGCCGCGCAACGATTTTACCCTGTGCGAGCAATTCACCCTGATCGGTTCAGGCATGATCTGGAATATCTATTTCGGCATCATGGCATTGGTCACCGGGTTCTTTCTGGCAACCGCCATGGCAATGGGCAAAGCATCCGCCAACAAGTGGCTGCGCAAACCGTCCGAGTGGTTCATCTTTATCTTCCGCGGCTCGCCGCTGTTCATCCAGTTCTTCTTTGCCTACTTCTTCTTCCTGTCACTGAAGAAGTCCTATCCCATGTTCGACGCCCTGACATCGGCATGGCTGGGAGCGTTGATCGTTCTGTTCCTGAACACCGCCGCCTATACCGGTGAGATCTTCTATGGCGCGCTGCGCTCGATCCCCAAGGGTGATATCGAGGCCGCTGATGCCTATGGCATGTCGGGCTGGTCGCGGTTCCGTCGGATCATCTGGCCCACCATGCTGCGTCTGGCCTGGCCTGCCTACACGAACGAAGCAATCTTCCTGTTTCATGCCACCACGCTGGTCTTCTTTTCGGCCTTCCCCGCCTGGCAGCAACGTGGCGACGCGCTGTATTACGCCAGCTATTTCGCCGACAAGACATTCAATCCGTTCATTCCCTACCCGATCTTGGCCTTCTACTTCATCCTGCTGACGCTGGTGGTAGTCGGGGTGTTCGGGCTGATCAACAAACGACTGAACCGCCACTTGCCAGCGGCCAGAAAGGCCAAGATGAGGTTCCGTCTGAACCTGGCGCGCTAAGTCAGGCAACCAAACAATTCGGCAACCGGGCTTGTTTTTGGCCCGGTTTTTTCTTGCCGAGAATCTCAGGAAAGTACTGAGAAAGCGTTATGAATAAGGGAAAATGGTACCGCCTGCTGGATTCGAACCGGCGACCTCTGGATCCACAATCCAGCGCTCTAACCAACTGAGCTAAGGCGGCACTCGTGAGGGGCGATGTACCGAACACGCGCAGGGAATGCAAGAGAATTAAAGACGAATTTCCCAGCTTTGTTCGACAAGATCACAGCCAAAGGAATGAACCTTTTTGCTGCCGGTTAATTGCCATCCGGAAGCCCTGTAAAGTGCACAAGCTGCCCGATGGCTTTCATGCGTCCACAAGGCCATATCACGATATCCAGAATCGCGGGCGAACCCCATGCAAGTGTTGAGCATGTGTTTACCTAAGCCCTGTCCACGGGCCTCTGGCATCAACAGAAACAACCTCAATTTTGCGGTGTGGTCGTTCAGCGCGACACAAAAGATACTGCCAAGGCGCACGCCATCCCGCTCCGCAATCCAGCCCTTCTCACGTGTTGGATCGTGTGATGCCATGAAATCCGCCAGAATCCTTTCAACCAGAGGCGCGAATGTGTCATCAAACCCCTCGTTCCGCTGATAGAGGCGGCCGTGCTGTTCTACCAACCAGGGCGCATCATCTGGTCGGAATGGTCTGATCAGAATATCATTCATACCTTACCTGACCTCAAAGGCGGCTTGATTCTCAACCCTTTGCGCGCTAGCAGGAACGCTCAGTCCCGGAGGCGCAAATGGGCATCAACACCGAACGTGACATTCAGGCAAACCTTCAGATCGGCCCGACCGACCACGGCATGGTGCGCCTGTTCATCGAGGCCGACGGCGTCGAAATTCCGATGGATTTCGAACCTGAAGAAGCGGAAGAAATCGCGGACGAAATCCTCGCCGCCGTGCAAGCTGCCCGGATCGTAAAAGACTGACAGTTCAAATTCTTGGATCACGCAATGCCTGCAATCTGCGGGCTGTATCTGTTGCAATCTTCTGAATCATCTTCTTGCGCCGCGCAGGTGCCAGCTTATCTTCCGGTGCCATTCGGATAATTTCGGCGTCATATGCATCTGCGATGATCAGCCCGGTTTCCTCGGGCAACAGATCGGTTGGGAAATCGGTATCGACGGCCCAGAAAAAGCGATCACACCAATCCAGATACCCCTGCCATTTGGAGTCCGTCAGATAATCTGCGCGGCTGGATTTGCACTCGATCACCCACAGTTCCCCCTTGGGGCCCAATCCCATGACGTCGACGCGCAAACCGCGGGTGGGGACAAATTCCTCAACAGATACAAAGCCATGCGCCAACAAGTGGCGCGAAACCCCACGGGCCAGTTTTTGTCCGGGCTGTAAATCCAGTGTCATTCCTGAAATGTGAACAATTCGTGAACAAAAATCAAGCGCCTGAAAGACCCTTGACATGATACCATCTGGTATCTCATAAATTGCAATACCAAATGGTATCACTATTGAGGTGACCAATGCAGACGCAAATTCAAAACGCGTTCCGCGCCCTTGCGGACCCGACCCGACGGGAGATCGTCCAAATCCTTGCCTCTGGCGACATGACGATCGCTCAGCTGACCGATCAGTTCGATATGACCCGTGCAGCGGTCAAAAAGCACCTGACCGTTCTTTCCGACGGCGGCCTCATCACCGTCGAGGCGCGTGGACGCGAGCGCATAAACCGACTGGAGCCGAATGGAATGGCCCCCATCCTCGACTGGTTCAGTTATTTTGACCAGTTCTGGGATGATCGCCTGAATAATCTTAAGGAAGCTATTGAAAGGAATAAAAAATGACGAATGCAGTTCTGCAAAAGCAGATTTTCCTGAGGGCCAAGCCGGAAACCGTATGGGCCTATTTGACCGAACCCGCCCGCTTGGCAGAGTGGTTTCACAAACCAGGCCGTCCGTTGGCCGCCGGTCAGAAGCTTGAGATGTTCGGTACATCCAGTGGCGATCTTCTGATCTGGGGTGAGGTACGCGCTGCCCGTCCGCCCGAATATCTCGAATATACATTCACTATCAAACCCATGGGAGACGTTGTTAGTGTCGTAAAATGGACGCTGGACCCGGTACCGGGCGGTACACGGCTGGGCTTGGTTCACGAAGGGCTGCCGCAAGGCGCAGAGGGATTTGGCCTGATCCTTGCACTCGATGACGGTTGGGACGAACATTTGGGCAAGATGCGCAATGCGCTGCACGAAACTGTTGACGCCTGACCCCTTGTGCAAACCCGCCGCAACCCCTACTTAGGCCCGTGGCGGGTTCTGCCCTTCTTGTGATTGGTAGCATTCTGGTGGCCTTAAGCAATTCCGAGGGGGCTGGCTCTGTTCAGGTCCTGGCCTGATTACCTGGCGCCCACCTGTACATACAGGTCCTCGGGAATCACACCGCACGGTTGACTGGCGGTCCTGCCACATAAATTTGTCTCTCGCCCGGTCTGGGAGAGTCTTCATTTCCCGAAATAGGTTGGCTCAGCCCTTGTCCACCGCCACGCGGGCGGGTTCGAACTCGGCCGCAATAGGTGTACCGCGCCTGGGGCCCTGCGGCTTTTCCGCCATACTCATGATCGCGTAAGCGAACTGAACACCGGCGAAAACAATGCCATTCATGAACCAGATCATTGCCAGAGCGATTAACCCGATCTCGGATCCGAAAATCAGGCCGCGCAAGTTGGCCACGTTCAGCGCCAGCAGCACCCCGACAAACAGGGCCGAGATGACAAATCCCCATGCAACTTGCGTGATGTAAAGGCGGATCAGTTTGGGCACGACAAAGCTCCTTGTCTGATACCGTGATGATAGCGCATGGTCGTGCTGAGTAAACCGCGGCCTCAACGGGTGCGACACTATATTCGGAGTCTCTATGAATGCCCTCAGCCTGTTCACGTTGGATCTTCTCGAAGAACTTTCTCTGTGCCATGATGATCAGGAACGGTGGGAGTTCACGTTAGACCGTCTGACTGAAATCGGGTTTAACGCCCTGAACATGCTTTGCTTCACACCCGAGACTGGCGCCATTCATTGGGTTCGAAGTTCAATGTCCAAAGGTTGGCTGAACCGCTATGACAGCCAAGGGTACGCCGAAGCGGATCCGATGCTGGCGCAGGTTCAAAATGGCAAGGAAAGCCTCTACGTGCAGGCCGCAAGCCTCCGGTCCGCGGACGGCCATTCCTCCAAGGCGCTGGGTCTGAACCACGATCTGGAAAAGGCCGGATATATTCACCTTTACTCTCTGGTGGTTCCCTGCCCTAACAACGAGGCCAAGTTGGTGGTTCTGTCATCGGGCCGACCGGACGCCGAGGCTCAAATGACCGAGCGGCACCGCGAAATGCGTGTCCTGGCAACCGTGCTGGCCACTAATCTGGGATCGGATATTCCAAGTAATCACGGTCGTGTGTACGATATCACAAGCATTGCTCCAACCACTCCAGACCTGACACCGCGAGAGCTGCAGGTCCTGAACCTTTTGGCTCTTGGGCACCGAAACGATAGAATCGCCGAACTATTGAACCTCTCGGAAGTTACGGTACGAACCCATTTGAAGAATGCGCGCGAAAAACTGAGAGCCCCGACCAGAGAATCCGCACTGGTCCGAGCGATGCAACTTGGCCTGATCAATCCGCCGGGCTATCGGAATCGATAGGTGGCACGCCGGATGCGTTCCGATAAAATGCTGGTGTCTTTGGAAAAAACTGTGAGTGGTGGAGGCCGAAGACTTGTTTGAACAAGCGTATTATTAGATTTCAGGCGCAGCGCTTTGTGTGGCTGCGCCTTATTCATCTGGACTAAGGCTTAACTCAAAACGCCTCTGGCTGTGCTTCGCGGGCCATGTGATCCAAAACAGCGTTGACGAATTTCGGTTCTTTGCCGTCCGGGAAGAATGCGCGCGCCACGTCAACAAATTCGGTGATGACAACCTTTGGTGGCGTATCGCCTTGGGTCAGTTCGGCCCCGGCTGCACGGAAGGTGGCGCGCAGGGTCGGGTCGATGCGTGCAATAGGCCATTTGGCGACCAAAGCGCGGTCGGTCATCTGGTCAATCGGTGCCTGATAATTCACTGCGTCTTCAACCAACTTGCGGAACACGCGGATATCGCCGTCCAGCATTTCCTCGCCCTCATAGACAGCGCCAAACCGATGATCCAAAAACTCGTTCACGACTGCTTCCGTCGTTTGGCCCGATTGCTCCATCTGGAACAGCGCCTGCACGGCATAAAGCCGGGCGGCGGATTTCATCAGGCGTTTCTGGTTGGCCGGTTTCGGCGCGTCAGTCTGGGTCATGCTGTTGTGGGTCCGTTGTTGTCGCCCGCCACAAGGATGGACTCGGACGGCGGCTTGAACCCGACGCCCTTTTTGGAAGAGCCCCACTTACGGCTGAGTGCAATCAGATGCAAGGCCGCAGCGGCCGCACCACCGCCTTTATTCATCTTTTTGGTATTTGCGCGGACTTCGGCCTGATCGTCATTTTCGACCGTCAGGATGCCGTTGCCAATAAGAAGACCCTGCAGGCCCATCAACTGGATCGCCCGGCTCGAGTCGTTGCACACCGTTTCATAGTGCGTGGTCTCGCCACGAATGACACAGCCCAGCGCCACGTAACCATCATAGTTGCACTGGCGATCCGCCATGGCGATGACGGTCGGGATTTCCAGCGCGCCGGGAACTTCAACAACTTCGCAGGTGCCGCCAGCGGCTTCGATCTCGGCCTTGGCACCGGCAACCAGATTGTCGGCAATGGCGCGATAGAACGGGGCCACCACGATCAAGAGTTTCACAGGCTTGTCGAATGTCGGCGTTGGCAGTACGCCGTGTTTGTCTTGTTCAGCCACGATCAATCATCCTTGAGAATGGAACGGGTTCCGACGATGGAGATTCCAAACGCGTCGAGCCCCAGGTATTTCGTTTCCGGTGTATCTGTCAGCAAAACCAGTTCCTGGATGCCCAGTTTGGACAAGATCTGCGCCCCAAGACCGGTTTGCTTGATGGTGCGCGGGCCTTCGTCATCGGTTGCGTAAAGCGCATTGCGCGGCTCACGAAACAGGCAAACCACGCCCCGCCCTTCGGCGGCGATCTTTTCCATCGCACGCGGCAGTTCCTGCGGCGATTTTGGACCCAGGCCCAGAACATCAGGCGCTTCATGCAGTGCATGGGTCCGGGTCAAAACCGGCTCGGGCGTGGTGATGTCACCCTTGATCATGACGACGTGTTCGATGCCATGTGTCTGATCGGTGAAGAGGCGCATTTCCCACTCGCCGCCATATTCTGACGTCACAGTCCTGCGCGAGGTTTCGACGACCAGATTGTCGTTGCGCGAGCGATAGGTGATCAGATCGCTGATCGTGCCGATCTTCATGTCATGTTCTTTGGCGAACGCGACCAGATCAGGCAGGCGCGCCATGGTGCCGTCGGGCTTCATGATCTCGCAAATTACCCCTGAGGGGTTCAACCCGGCAAGCCGAGAGATATCGACCGCCGCCTCTGTATGACCGGCGCGCACCAGCACCCCGCCCCGCTTGGCGCGTAGCGGAAAGATATGACCCGGCGTCGCGATTTGCGCCATCGTGTTCTGTTCGTTGATTGCTGTTTCAACGGTCAGCGCGCGATCTGCTGCCGAGATGCCGGTTGACACGCCTTCTCGTGCCTCGATGGACACGGTAAACGCGGTTTCATGACGGGATGAGTTGTTTACAGCCATCATCGGCAGGCCAAGGGCTTCGACGCGCTCTGCCGTCATCGGCAGGCAGATCAGCCCGCGCCCATGGGTGGCCATAAAATTGATCGCCTCGGCATCCGCAAACTCGGCCGCGATGACCAGATCACCCTCGTTCTCGCGATCTTCATGATCGACCAGGATATACATCCGGCCCTTGCGCGCCTCTTCGATGATATCTTCGATCGGACTGATCGCGTCGCGCAGCTGGGCCTCGACGGGTCCGGGGGTTTCAAAGCTCATGGGGCAGCCTTTCGCAAGAGCGTTTCTGACCGGCTGGATAGACCAACCGAAAGCCAAATGCCAGAGCACAATCGGCCGCGGAATTCTGCCAGGCTGCCCGCTCACCTTATACAAAACCGGTGTTTTTTGCCCCGATACAACTCTTAAGGGTTAGGCTATAGCCCGAAACGACCGAGCAGACTAGTAAGTCCCAATAACGCCCACTCAGAATTCTTAAATTAATTATCTCGAAACAATTTCAATCAAACTGACTTCTCTAGATGTACCAGATAAATTACGGGATCATTTACAACGGTTTAACAGCTGCTGAACGTACGTTGGCGTCAGCGCTTTGGCGAAACAGATTGTTTTTGTTCATCGTTGGCCTCCACATGCTTACCGGCGCGGTGATCTGTTCGATATTTCATATTCCGTTTTGGGCGCCGCTGATTGAAAATCTCATCACAATTCTGAATAAGATCCTCAACTTCACCATTGTTTGCGCGACAGGATTTATAGTGTGGCGATTTATCTACGCCATGTTTCGCGTAAGGCCGAAAAAGCCGATCCATTGGATGGTATCCGACATCAGAACATACTTATCTCGCTACGTCAGATTGGTAGATGGTACGATATGCTTTGTCGCTCTCGCTGCTCTGGCGAACACGTTTACACTTCTAAAAAACCTGGTCTCGAATTTTGTTCCATTTTCCTGGGATCCGACCTTTGCTGAACTGGACCGGATCCTGCATGGAGGTGTCGATGTGTGGACCCTTCTTTGGCCCGTGTTCGGATACCCCTTTATCACAACGATGATAAACGTAGCCTACCATTTTTGGTTCGTTTTAATTTACGCCATGGCCTTTGTTGCGGCTTATGACCGACGCGATCCGGAACGTGGCATGACCTATCTTGTGGCTTTCGCTCTGACTTTCATCATTGGCGGAAATGTTCTGGCCACTCTGTTCTCTTCAGTTGGCCCAGTTTATTTCGAAGAGTTCGGATTTGGGGACACGTTTACAGAACAGTTGCTCAAGCTTGAAATGCTAAACGAGATCAGCCCCGTCTGGGCCCTTAGCGTACACGATCTTCTTTTGACCAACTACAACACCGAAGGCATGATCCGCGGTATTTCCGCCATGCCCAGCATGCACGTCGCAAGCAGCGTTCTCATGGCACTCTTCGCATTCCGCTACTCGCGCTGGCTTGGTTGGGCGTTCACCGTCTTTGCAGTGGTAATCCAAATCGGTTCTGTACATCTGGCATGGCATTACGCAGTTGACGGTTACCTTGGCGCGTTGGTCGCCTTGGTCTGCTGGTATGTCGCCCAAATCCTGAGCAAAAAAAGTTCTATTTGAGGTCGGTCGGACTCCAATCAGCAAGCCTAGCTACATAACGCGCCAGCGTGTCAATCTCGAGGTTCACCTGATCACCGACCGAGACATCGCCCCAGGTTGTCACCTCTTTGGTGTGGGGGATGAAATTGATCCCGAAATCGCAACCGTCCACGTCATTGACCGTCAGCGAGGTTCCGTTCAGCGCAACTGATCCCTTGGGCGCGACAAAGCGGGCCAATTCCCTGGGCGCGCGCAACGTTACACGGGTGCTGTCGCCTTCGTCCTGCAGGGCAACAACCTCGGCCACGCCGTCGATATGGCCGGAAACGATGTGCCCACCCAGTTCGTCCCCAACCTTGAGGGCGCGTTCAAGGTTCACGCGTTTGCCAACTTGCCATGTGTTAAGATTGGTTTTCGACACCGTCTCGGCACTGATCTGCACATCGTACCAATCATCCCCAAGGGCGATCACGGTCAGACAGACGCCGTCACTGGCGATGGATGCGCCAATATCGATACCCGCAGTGTCATAGCCGGTTTTGATCCGGGCGCGCAGATCCCCTTGCTGGTCCAACACGGTAACAATTCCGATATCGGTGACGATCCCTGTGAACATTGCTTTCACCCTTAGCTTATAACCTGTGCGTATGTGTAACCGCCGAGGTAAGCCCAAGAAACGCTGTGGGCAAGCCCTGCCTTGCCCGGATTGATGTATACAGGCATAATTTTGGTACCAAACGATAAAGAGCAGACCCGGATGCATCCACTCGCCTCGCGCGCGCCTCGCCGTGTATTCCTGTTTTTGCAGGGACCGCATGGCCCTTTCTTTAGCGCACTGGCACGCGCTTTGCGCGCCGCCGGGGCTGATGTTCTGCGCGTGGGGTTTAACGCGGGCGATCAGGCGTTCTGGTTTGACCGCAGCACCTACATCCCGTTTTTGGACCATTCCGTGCAATGGCCCGAAACCCTTCGGGAACTGATCCGGACGCAGTCGGTCACAGATATCGTTCTATACGGTGACACCCGTCCGGTTCATGCCAATGCTGTGGATGTTGCGCGCGAGATGGATGTGACTGTCCATGTCTTCGAAGAGGGGTATCTGCGCCCGTGGTGGGTCACTTACGAACGCAACGGATCAAATGGGCACTCACGGCTGATGTCTTTGGATGTCGCGCAGATGCAAGATGCGCTTGACCAGTCCGAGGCGCCGGTTCCACCGCCACCGTCCCATTGGGGCGATATGCGGCAACACATATTCTACGGAGCGCTTTATCACTGGTTTGTTCTGTTCCTGAACCGGAGGTACTCCAACTTCAAGCCGCACCGGGAATTGCCGGTATCAACAGAGTTTCGCCTGTACTTCAAACGGCTTGCGCTGATGCCTTTCCACAGAATTAGGCGTCGCTGGGCCACCATGCGCGTTCGGCAAAACGGTGCACCCTATCACCTGGCCCTGTTGCAACTGGGTCATGACAGTTCGGTGCAGGCCCATTCAGATTATACCTGCATGTCGGACTTTTTGGAGCATGTCATATCAGGTTTTGCCAAAGGCGCTCCGGGCCATCACCTTCTGGTTCTGAAGGAACATCCGCTGGAAAACCATCGCGAGCCGCTGCGTCGCAGAGCGCGCGAAATAGCCCGCGCGCACCAAGTGGCGGATCGCGTGCACTACGTTCCCGGCGGCAAACTGGCCGGATTGCTAGATGACGCGAACACAGCTGTGACGATCAATTCCACCGCAGGTCAACAAGTTCTGTGGCGCGGAATCCCGTTGCGCAGTTTTGGAAAGTCCGTCTATGACAAACCCGAGTTTGTTTCACAGCAACCCATTGCCCAGTTTTTTGCCGACCCGGACATACCGGACCACGGAGCCTATCGGGCTTACCGGCAATTTCTATTGAAAACCAGCCAGTTACCCGGCGGCTTTTATTCACTTCGCGGGCGGCGGCAATTGCTGCGCCGCGCCGCCGACATGCTGTTGCGGGCACATGACCCCTATCAGTCCGTTCTGTCCGACAACGAGGCGTCGACGCCACAGTTGAAACTCGTCGATTAAGCCGGGTTGGTTGGTGCTGGATGTTGGACCCCGAACAAGCTAAGTTGACGCAAACAAAAGACGACTGAGGATAATCGGCAGTGCAGTGCTTTCCAATTCGCTGGGTGCGAGGGGCCGCCCTTGTGGCTGTATGTAGCGTACTGGCCGCGTGCCAGCTCCCTAAATCTGGCCCCAACAAATCCGAAATTCTGGCCGGTTCAGTGAAAAATGGTGGCAATGCCTTTGTCGTCGAGGTGGATGACAGAGTCGCGCGCGCGACATCCAAAGTCCACCAATTCGGTTTTTCGTCTTCCTTCACCAGCGCGCAGAGCCTGACGGCGGATACCGTTCGCCCTGGCGACGTGTTGGGATTGACGATCTGGGAAAACGTTGATGATGGTCTGCTGTCAGGTGACATCAGCTCTGCCACATCACTCAATGATGTACAGGTAGACGCTGATGGCTTCATCTTTGTGCCCTATGCAGGGCGTGTGCGCGCCTCTGGAAACACGCCCGAGCAACTGCGTCAAATAATTACTGAAAAATTGCAGGATCAGACACCTGACCCTCAAGTCGAAGTCCGTCGAGCTGCGGGAGATGGTGCGACCGTTTCACTAACAGGAAGCATTGGGTCGGCGGGGATCTATCCAATTGAACTTCCTACCCGTACCCTCTCAGGCATGCTGTCACGTGCAGGTGGCGTATCCGTTGGTTCCGACATAGCGGTTGTGACGCTACTCAGGGGCAACCAAAAAGGGACGGTCTGGTACGACGATTTGTTCAGCAACCCAAAGCTGGATGTTGCTCTGCGTGGCGGCGATCGCATTTTGGTTGAAGCGGACAGCCGGTCGTACATTGCGCTTGGCGCAACCGGTGGCCAGTCCCGGGTTGCGTTTGACACCCAGGACCTTTCGGCGCTTGAAGCATTGGCGCAGGTTGGCGGATTGCTGCCCCTCTCCTCGGACCCGACCGGCATTTTCGTGTTGCGAAAGGAACGTCAGGACATTGCTCGTTCAGTGATGGGGCGTTCGGACCTGCAGGGCGATCAGCGCATGATTTACCTGCTGAACCTGACGGCCCCCAACGGGCTTTTCATTGCACGGGATTTCGTGATCCGCGACGATGACACAATCTATGTGACCGAAGCGCCATATGCGCAGTGGACAAAGTCTATTTCCCTGATCTCCGGCGGCCTTACACCGCTGGCCAATGTCGCCACGCTGACAGGCAACTGATGTCGCTTGAAACAACAGCCGGGTCTGAACGTACCCGGCTGCTTGTCTACAATGGTGGTTTCCTGACATCCCGCCGAATTCGTCGAATATTGTCCCTGTCCGGTTACGACATCCGGATTGGCCTGCCCAAAGACGGTGATGCCGTCGGCGTTTGGGGCAACAGCCTGACGGCTTATCGCGGCCTTGCTGTTGCGGCTCGGAATAATGCCCCAGTGCTGCGCGTCGAAGACGCCTTTCTTCGGTCTTTGCATCCTGGCCGCAGCGGAGAGCCGCCACTTGGCCTGTTGCTTGATCGGTCCGGCTTACATTTCGATGCGGCTCAGGCGTCCGATCTGGAAACGCTGTTGGGCACCGATCCCTTGGACGACACCGCCCTGCTGAACCGCGCACGGGGCGGGATTGAACGGATGCGCGACCTGCAACTTAGCAAATACTCGGCCTTTGATCTGACCGCTCCGCCCCCTGACCCCGGCTATGTACTGGTGGTGGATCAGGTTCGCGACGACGCAGCTGTGACGGCCAGCGCCGGGGATGCGGCCCGGTTTCGCGAAATGCTGGTCATGGCGCAGGAAGAGAATCCTGGCGCCAAAGTTCTGATCAAGACACATCCCGACACCATCGCCGGGCATCGTTCAGGCTATTTCTCCACCGCTGACCAAACCGATCGCGTCTCGGTGATCAGCACACCGGTCAGCCCGTGGGCTTTGTTGGAAGGTGCGGTTGGCGTTTACACCTTGTCCTCACAGATGGGGTTCGAGGCGATATTGGCCGGACATAAGCCGCGTGTTTTTGGCCAGCCCTTCTATGCAGGTTGGGGACTGACGCAGGATGAAGCACACCTGCCACGCCGCCAACGCAACCTAACGCGCGCGCAATTGTTCGCTGCAGCGATGATCCTCTATCCGACCTGGTACGATCCATACCGGGACCAGCTGTGCGAGTTGGAAACCGTTCTGGACACGCTTGAGGCGAGAACCCGCGCCTGGCGGCAGGATCACAAGGGTTGGACGGCCTCGGGTATGCGCCTGTGGAAACGCAAACACCTGCAACAGATGTTTGGGCGCGAAAAAACGATCCGCTTCACTGACGATCAGCCGGCGCAGTCAGATCGTCCTCATATGGTCTGGGCAAGTAAAGCCAGGGGCACGGAAAGTGCCGTCCGGGTCGAGGATGGCTTTCTACGCTCGCGCGGGCTGGGCGCAAAACTTGTACCGCCCGTGTCATTGGCAACGGACAATCAGGGGATCTATTACGACCCGACGCATCCCAGCCAACTGGAAGGGTTTATTGCCGCCCGGGAAACTCTGCGGCCAGATCAGGAATTGCGTGCCGAAAGGCTGATCGCTCAAATCCTGTCCGCCCAAATCACCAAGTACAACACAGGGTTCGGCGCACCGAATTTGCCTGAGGGGCATCGCATACTCGTCCCCGGTCAGGTCGAAGACGATGCTTCGATCCAGTTGGGCACCAACACTGTTCGCACAAATGCTGATCTGTTGCGCGCCGTGCGCGAGGCAAACCCAAACGCCATTCTGATCTACAAACCGCACCCCGATGTCGAAGCGGGCTTGCGCGATGGGGCAGTCGAGGCCGCAGACCTCGCCGATGTCATCGCCACTCAATGCGACCCGGCAGCCCTGCTGTCGCAGGTCCAGGAGGTCTGGACCATGACCTCTTTACTGGGGTTCGAAGCTTTGATGCGCGGTGTCAATGTGACCACCCTGGGCGCGCCTTTTTATGCGGGTTGGGGGCTGACGAACGATTTGGGAACCGTCCCAGTCCGCAGGGGCGCACGACCTACGGTTTTAGGTTTGGTTCACGCGGCGCTGATCGACTATCCCCGGTATTTGGACCCAGTGACAGGTGAGCCCTGCCCCGTAGAAGTCGCGGTTGAACGGCTGTCACAAGGTGCTGCACCCGCAGGCGGTCCACTGCTTCGAGTTCTGTCAAAACTACAAGGCGCATTCGCGACCCATGCACATATCTGGCGTCGTTAACGCAGCGCCCGCGCCCAACGGTGCATGACATCCGGCCCGATGACCTGGGCCTCGATCAGCTCAAAACGCGGTGCATTGTCCAACTTGGCCAACCCCAGCGTGCCGATGGCAGATAACCCTTCGGCACCGATCGCAAGCCCGGCGGTGAACCCGACCAATTCATCGACCAAATCCGCAGCAAGCAGCGACGCGGCCAAAGCTGCCCCACCCTCGCAGAACACGCGGGTCAGACCTGCTTTACCCAACTGCTGCAACAAGTCCGCTGCATCGATCTGGTGATCGTCCAGCGCGCAAGGCAGCAGTTGCGCCCCAAGCCCTTCCCACGCACGGGCACGCTCGGCATCCGGGGATGGGCCGTGACATAGCCAAACAGGAACCTCAGCAGCCGTGCGCGCCAGCTGCCCCAACAAAGGAATGTCCAAATGGCGCGAGACCACAATTCGCACAGGCTGAGCGTCGACCCCTATATCCCGAACGGTCAAGGATGGGTCATCGGCGCGCGCGGTGCCTGCCCCGACCATCACCGCATCATGACGCGCTCGCATGGCATGCACCGCACGCCGCGCTTTTGGGCCGGTGATCCATTGACTGTGCCCCGTGGCGGTGGCGATGCGCCCATCAAAACTGCTGGCCAGTTTCAGGGTTACGAAAGGACGCCCCTGTTCGGTTTTCAGGAAGAACCCCGCAAGATCCAGGGCTGCCTGTTCGGCCAGAACACCGGTGACAACTTCGATCCCCGCCTCGCGCAGCATGGCAAAGCCTTGTCCTGCAACACGCGGATCGCTGTCTTCGATGGCCGCGACAACACGGGCCACACCGGCAGCGATCAGGGCCTCGGCGCAAGGGGGTGTTTTACCGTGGTGGGCGCAGGGTTCAAGCGTGACATAGACCGTGGCACCCCGCGCCGCGTCTCCGGCTTGAGCCAGCGCTTGCGGTTCGGCGTGCGGGCGGCCACCCGGCTGGGTCCAGCCGCGTCCCACAATGCGCCCGTCACGCACGATCACGCAACCGACGGCTGGGTTTGGCCAGCACGTCCCTTGACCGCGCCGCCCCAAAGACAGGGCAAGCGCCATGTATCGCTTATCTGTTTCGCTCACTCGTCCGTCGAAGGCTGCGGCGGGCGCAGTTCGTGGACAAACTCCTCGAAGTCATCGGCCGCCTGGAAATTCTTATATACGCTCGCAAAGCGAACATAGGCGACGGTGTCGATCCGCGCCAGAGCTTCCATGACGATCTCGCCAATTTTGCTGGACGGGATATCGGTCTCGCCCATGCTTTCCAGGCGACGCACAATTCCAGAAATCATCTGGTCAATACGTTCCGGATCAATCGGGCGTTTCTGCATCGAAATGCGGATCGAACGCTCCAACTTGTCCCGATCAAAATCTTCGCGTTTGCCGTTGGTTTTGATTACCACCAGATCGCGCAACTGGACACGTTCGTAGGTCGTAAACCGCCCCCCACACGCGGGACAGAACCGACGCCGACGAATGGCCGCATGGTCCTCTGCCGGGCGTGAATCTTTGACTTGAGTATCGATATTTCCGCAAAACGGGCAGCGCATCCACCGTCTCCTCGTCCCTGGTTCCGCCTCTTTTTGTAAGCACTATGACTTACTTATCCACAACTATAGGGTAGCCGCTAGGATTTGGGTAGTCGGAAATTTCCACCGCAAGATAAAGGGGTCAGGCGAAATGCGCCGCGACCTTTCGCACATGCGCTGCGGTGCGGTGTTCAAACAGGTAAATACCCTGCCATGTTCCCAGCACCGGTTGCCCCGCGGACACGGGAACAGAAAGCGATACAGGTAAAAGTGCCGCCTTGATATGTGCCGGCATGTCGTCGGGGCCTTCGTACGTATGGCGCAGATAGGCCATAACCGGGTTATCAGACGGCGGCACCAAACGTTCAAAAAAGGCCTGCAGATCTGTTTGCACCTCAGGATCAGCGTTTTCCTGAATGGTCAGCGAACACGACGTATGCCGCACGAACAATGTCAGCAAACCATCGCCTGAGACCGAGTTAAGCCAGTTGCGCACGTCCCGGGTGAATTCGTACAACCCTGGTCCGTTCGTCGAAATAATAAACTCGGTCTGCATATGGCGACCAGTCCTCGATCAGTCGCGGAATGGGCGGATGTTGCAACGTCCGTTTGCCCCCTGAACCGACATGCTTTCGCCAGCCTTGAAACCGACTGAGATCGAACTGCTTTGCTGGGCAACGTTTGTAGGTTGCTGCAGCGAGAATTGAACAGCCGTGCGGCGGCCCGTTGCTTCGCTGGGACCATAGCCGCGCACCACATAAATACGTTGCTGCCAACCTGCACCCAAAGTCCGGCGCGCAAAGTCTGCAGCCGCGCACCAATACCCGTCCACGTCCTGACGGGCCCGCGGGATCACTTCGAACATATTGCTGTTGACGGCAACCGTCTGAAATCCGTTTCGCGCAGCCGAGGCCGACGATAGGGGCACAGACAGCAAGATCGCGGCAGAAACCGCAAATGTCATAACCTGTTTCATAATCATACTCTCATTCATTTCGAGGTAATTTCTCAAATAGTATACATTCTTACCGGGCAAAGCTGGTTCACAATCAATTCAGTCAACGCGGGTCCTCGCGTGATCGGACGTTAGCCAGCCCTGATACCGGATCAAAGCCCCAACAAGCGGCATCCGGGCCGACACGTCAAACCGGAACCGTCCTTCATCATCCTGCCATTCCTCGGTCTTTGATTGCGGTAGAAGCACCTTCGGGAAAGGAACTCGCAACAGGCTGAGGCGCATGATCTGGATCTCTAACCTCTCGGGTACAAATACCGGCTTTAACCATACGGGGACCTGCCCAAACTGCTCGCAGACGCATCCCTGGTCCTGGTCCAAAGTCAGCCGCGATCGGGTGATGTGACCATCGAAATCGCGCGTCCATATCCAAGCGTTTCCCTCTTGCTCGACGCTGAGCCGCACCGGGATGTCGTCACCCCCGGACGGCATGCCGGCAAAGCGCAACGCGAGTTTGGCCAGCCACCCCTTGCCCGGCGTGACCGAGCATCGCCCGGAATAAAATCCGCCCGTGCTGTGCAAGGCTTGCAGTGCCTTGGGCAGGTTCGTGCCCACGGGCAAGGCTTGCATAAAGGGATCAGGGTGCACTCAGAACCCCTCAGGCAGAAAGCGAGCTTGCAGCGTTTTGTCTGGGATCATGCAGGTCGGCGAACGTCCGAAGACTGCATACCGGTTTCTGGCGATTACGTAATACAGCGGGTCTTTGATGATGCGAGGAAGAAACCTGCAGATCGAAAGAACCCACCAAAACCCCGGCAACTTGCGCATCGCAGTTGCGAAAGCATCCAACCGATGATGAACCACGCCATCGGTAACGACGAGATTGGTTTCAAAGTCCCGCGTCGGTAGTCCGAGGTGAGAATACAGCCTTTGCCCCAATGGCGACTGCGCGGTGGCAAATTTGAACCGCTGCGCCTTGTCTCGCGCGACCATCAAACGAAAGAAGCCCGAACAGAGAACGCATTCGCCGTCAAAGACAATGAAATCCTGACCATCTGCCGCATCGGTTGCCAGTGTGGTCATATCAGTTACGCCTGCTAACCCATTTTGAAGCACATTCGCATCACTGCACATTCCGGGCAATGCGACACTGGGCCATCTTTGCGAATTGATATGTGTCGGGGAGCCGCGGGTCATCTGCGCGACAAGTTTCCTGGGCTCTGACCTCATCCCCACAAGGCTTAACCCGACAGCACGCGGAAAATACGTATGACACCCAATGTAGTCTTGCGAAATTCTGCCATTGTTATT
Source organism: Ruegeria sp. Alg231-54 (assembly GCF_900143525.1). Classification (GTDB taxonomy): domain Bacteria; phylum Pseudomonadota; class Alphaproteobacteria; order Rhodobacterales; family Rhodobacteraceae; genus Ruegeria. Next base: position 831,611 of record NZ_FREZ01000001.1, read on the forward strand.
TGAATAGATGACAGCGGCCGGAACAAATGCCGCGAAATGAAATACGCTGCTAACTCGGGTTTGAACATGGACGTCGATATTGCCCGCATTCAAGTGTTGTCCAAAACACTAGATCAAAGGGCAGAAGATCCTTCGATTGGTGATCGCGTGCTGGCCAAATCCGGTCTGAGCCGCAGCGACATTGCGCCACCTGCAACAGCCTATAGCGCGCACAAAGAGGCGTTGTTTGTCCGCTACGCCTGCGACGCGCTGAATGACATCACCTTTTCGGCCAGTGCTGGGCTTGGCTTCAGGTCGTCCTCCAGCCTGACGGCGTATATCAGCAAATACTCACGCGATCTGAAGCAAGTGGTCGAAAACTCGTCGCGGTTTCACGGGATGATCGACCCGGCTTTGTACTTCAGCCTGCGCGTTTCCGGAAACTTTGCTTCAATCGAAGCCGACTGGAAGGATGCCAGTTTTGCCCGATATCACCGTCGAACCGAATTTTTGATTTTCGCGGCCCTCGCCCGCATACGCTCGTTAACGCAGACAAGTTTTTTTCCTATCGAAATCCGCTTTCAGCACGAGGTCGGCGAAGCCAGAAAAGAGTTTCAGAAATTAGCGGGCTTTCCTGTGTCCTTTGGTGCAGAACGGTTGGAAATTATACTGACGCTGTCCTCATTGGATCTGCCGGTGCCGACATATGACCCCTCCCTGCGCGAGCATCTTCTGTCATATGGCGACAGGGTTCAGGCAAAAAGTGACCAGCCTGCGCAAAAACTCAGGGCGCAAGTCGAGGGGCTGATCACCCGGTCGATGCCCGGCGCGATTATTCAGGCGGACGACGCAGCCTCGAACCTTGGGATGAGTCCGCGCACGTTTGCCAGACGGTTGAACAATGAAGGGACAAGCTATCGTGAGATTGTCGAAGACCTGAGGTGCGATTTGGCGCAGACCTTTATCACCAACGGGATGCCTCTGTCGGAAATCGCCTATTCTCTGGGCTATGCGGATCAACCTGCGTTCTCGACAGCGTTCAAACGCTGGACCGGTCAGGCGCCCAGCACGTTCCGCACCCGGTTGGAACCATAAGACAATCTGGGTGGCCGGGGGTCGTCTGCGGCACAGCCTCGCCCCGGCCTGTCCCATGAGTGGACAAATCAGAAATAGGGACCACAACGTCGCTTGCCTTGTGAGTTCTCGCCAATTTGAGGTTTGAACCGGTCACCGTGATCATCGCGTGAACGGATAAGAAAAAGGCGCCTCAATCGAGGCGCCTTTTTGATTACTGATCCAGGAAGGACCGCAATTTGCGCGATCGGCTGGGATGCTTCAGTTTCCGAAGTGCTTTCGCCTCGATCTGTCGAATACGTTCGCGGGTCACGCTGAACTGTTGACCAACCTCTTCCAGAGTGTGGTCGGTATTCATGCCGATGCCAAAACGCATCCGCAGAACACGTTCCTCACGCGGTGTGAGCGAGGCCAGAACCCGTGTGGTCGTTTCCTTGAGGTTTTCTTGAATGGCGCTGTCCAAAGGCAGCACGGCATTCTTATCCTCAATGAAATCGCCCAGTTGGCTGTCTTCCTCGTCGCCAATCGGAGTTTCGAGGCTGATCGGTTCCTTGGCGATTTTCATCACCTTGCGAACTTTCTCAAGCGGCATCTGCAGCTTTTCGGCCAGTTCTTCCGGCGTCGGCTCGCGGCCGATCTCGTGAAGCATCTGGCGACCGGTCCGGACCAATTTGTTGATCGTTTCGATCATGTGCACCGGAATACGGATCGTACGGGCCTGATCCGCGATAGACCGCGTGATCGCCTGACGAATCCACCAGGTCGCATAGGTCGAGAACTTGTACCCGCGACGGTATTCAAACTTGTCCACCGCCTTCATCAGGCCGATGTTGCCTTCCTGAATAAGATCAAGGAATTGCAGGCCACGGTTCGTGTACTTTTTGGCAATCGAAATCACTAGGCGCAGGTTGGCTTCGACCATTTCTTTCTTGGCCTGACGCGCCTCTTTTTCACCCTTTTGAACTTGCTGCACGATGCGGCGGAATTCAGGGATGTCCAGGCCGACATACTGACCGACCTGAGCCATATCGTTGCGCAGTTCCTCGACCTTGGCGGTCGAGCGTTCGATAAACATCTGCCAACCCCGGCCCGGTTTTTCTGCCATCTCGGTCAGCCAGTTCGGGTCCAGTTCGCGCCCGCGGTATGCGTCGATGAATTCGCGACGGTTGATGCGCGCCTGATCCGCCAGTTTCACCATCGAGCTGTCCAACGACATGATACGACGGTTGATGCCGTACAGCTGGTCAATCAGCGCTTCAATACGGTTGTTGTGCAGATGCAGACCGTTCACCAGTTCTACGATCTCAGACCGCAGCTGTTGATAGGTCGCCTCTTGTTTTTCCGAGAAGGTGTCGTCTTCGTTCAGGGTCGCCGAGATCCGGCTATCCTGCATTTCCGACAGCATCGAGAAGTCGGTCGAGATCCGTTCCAGTGTAGTCAGAACCTGATCTTTCAGCGCGGCTTCCATCGCGGCCAACGACATGTTTGCCTGCTCGTCGTCGTCGTCGTCGTCATCATTGTTCAGCGGGTTGCCATCGGCGTCCAGCTCGGGGCCGGTGTCCTTGGCGGGTTTTGCCGCCTGAACCGCAGACGTGTCGACAACCGGTTCTTCCACATCGCCGTCTTCGTCTAACTGGTTGCCAAACGTGGCCTCCAGATCGATGACGTCACGCAACAGAATGTCTTCGGACAACAATTCGTCGTGCCAGATGGTGATCGCCTGGAAGGTCAGCGGGCTTTCGCACAGACCGGCAATCATGGTGTTACGACCGGCTTCGATCCGCTTAGCGATGGCAATCTCGCCTTCGCGGCTCAGCAGTTCGACGCTGCCCATCTCACGCAAATACATGCGGACCGGGTCATCTGTGCGATCCAGCTTTTCAGCACCAGCACCCGCCAGCGCAACCTCTCGGTTGCTTTCTGCGGCAACCAGTTCGGTCGAGCCTTTGTTCTCTTCTTCCTCGGCCTCTTCATCTTCGATGATGTTGATGCCCATCTCGGACAGCATCGACATAACGTCTTCGATCTGTTCCGAGCTGACTTGATCAGGCGGCAGAACCTGATTGAGCTGGTCGTAGGTGATGTAACCTTTTTCGCGGGCCTCGGCGATCATTTTCTTGACGTTGGCCTGGCTCATGTCCAGCGAGATTTCCTGTTCCTGCTCGTCGGATTTGCGGTCTTCGTTTGTATCCTTGGCGGCCATTCAATGCTCCTGCAGGGATGGGTGATTCGTTTGTACCGAATCATTAGCGCGTAGAAGTGATTCGGCCACCCGTTTACCCGTTTTTCTTTTCCAGTGCCTTACGAAAACACCACATTAGCGACGTTTCCGTTCAAAATTGATGCCAGACATGATCGCCTGAAACGCGTCTTTCTCGTCGCGGTTGATTCGTGCGCCGTTATCGGCGATGTCAAAAACCGCCCTATCTTCGTTCTGACTGCGGCTTGTGCGGTTGCGCTCTTCGGCGGCCTGGGCCAGCCGGTATGTCAGCGCTTCATCAGCCAGATCAGACAGTTCCTCTGCAGCTTCGGCAATCTCGGCATCCAACCCCCGGAACGCTTTGATTTTCGCGAGTTCCTCGGCCAGAGTCATCTCGGCCTTTTCGACGTCGCCTGGTTTGAATACACAAGGGATTACTGCGACATGGCGAAGGGCCAGCAGGTTTTCAAGGACTTCGCCGCCCAAAGTTTCAAAAATGTGGTCTTTCAGATGCTCTGGGTCGTCGATCGCATGTCGAAGGATGGCGGCGCGTAAGGCGGCATGATCAGGATCATGGCACTCCATTTCTTCAAGCTGATGTTCGAATTGGACCACAACAGTGGGGTTCAGGATGGCGATTGCCAGAATAGCAGCCTCGCGCATCTGGATATCCGCGGTTTCTGAAGACGCCAGAAAAGATGAGCGCGCACCGGGGGTTGCCGGCTGTTTCGGAGGTTGCCACTTGCCGCGTGGCTGCCATTGGCGATTTTGCGGCTGGCGATGCGGGCGGAACAATCGCCAGCGCAAGTCTTTGATCTCTTGCCCGTAATGTGACCGGATCGAGGGATCGCGGATCAGTTTGATCTTGTCCCGCAGCGACTTATCCAACGCAGCTTTGCGTTCCGGGCTGTCGAACACCTTGCCCTCTGTTTCACGCTGCCACAGCAGTTTGACCATCGGGATAGCGCCTTCAAGCACTGTTTTCACCGCTGCCGGACCCTCGGCCCGCAGCAGATCATCGGGATCCTTGCCCTCGGGCATCAGCGCAAAGCGCAGGGATTTCCCGGCCTCTAACAATGGCAACGCCAGATCAACGGCCCGCATCGCGGCACGCAGACCGGCCGTGTCGCCATCCAATGCGATGATCGGCTCATCCGAGACGCGCCATAGTAGCTGCAACTGATGTTCGGTGATCGCCGTGCCTAATGGGGCGACCGACGCCCCGAATCCGGCTTCGGCCAGGGCGATCACATCCATGTACCCTTCGGCCACGATCAGAGGTTGCCCTTTTCCTGCGGCCTGACGCGCAGGGCCGTGGTTATAAAGACTACGCCCCTTGTCGAACAATTCCGTTTCGGGCGAGTTCAGGTATTTTGCATTGTCATTGGGATCCATTGCCCGACCACCAAACGCGATGCACCGCCCGCGCGGATCGCGGATGGGGTACATAATCCGATTGCGGAACGTGTCATAAGGCTTTTTGCCCTTGTTCGAGGGTTTGGCCAGCCCGGCCCCAAGGATCAGGTCCTCGGCCACGTTCTTGCCGCGCAGGTGATCCCACAAACCTTGCCAGCCATCCGGCGCAAACCCGATCTCCCACCGGTCCAATGCCTGTGCATCCAATCCTCGACGGGTCAGGTAATCGCGCGCAGCGCCCCCTGCCCCGGTCTTGAGTTGCAAGCGGAAGAATTGCGCGGCCTGCTCCATGACGTCGGCCAGTTGCGACCGGCGGTCCTGTTTTTCCTGTGCCTTTGGATCACGTGCTGGCATCGGCATGCCTGCCTCGCGCGCCAAAATCTCAACCGCTTCGATGAACGAGACATTCTCAGTCTCTTTCACAAAGCTGATCGCATCGCCTTTGGCCTGACAACCAAAGCAGTAATAAAACCCCTTCTGGTCATCTACATGGAAGGACGCGGTCTTTTCGTGGTGAAACGGGCATGGCGCCCACATGTCGCCCTTACCCTGGTTGGACTTGCGCGGATCCCACATGACTTTACGCCCGACAACCTGAGACAGGCTCAGGCGGGTGCGTAGTTCATCCAGAAATCCGGGGGGCAGAGACATGGGTCAAACCTGACAGAAACAGGAACGCGCGCCAAGGGTATGACGCGCGTTTGTCCACAAGGAAATGATGGGGCTGTGGATTATTGCTGCAAACACAGCTCAAGCCACGCGGCACCCAGATCCTTTTTACGCACGTCGCGCATCTTTTGTTCGTAGACCCAAGGCGCGATCAAAGGGATGGCAGCATTGTAATTTTCGGGCCAGGTCGGGCTGGTTTCGGCAACTGCCTGGGGCACGTTGCGCTCTTTTACACGGTCCAGCCGTGCCTTCTGGATCGCCGCAACAACTTCAGCCTGGTATTGGCAGCTTTGCTCTTTGGTTTCTTCCGCAACTAATGGGGTGGCCAGCAAAGCGGCTGCAATGGCGATACGCAACATAGGGAACTCCGGTAATCGATTCTGTCGCTGCAGCTTACCTGTCGCAGGCACGGCCTGCCATTGCAGTTTTTGGCGTGTCTACCGTGGTTAAGTCGGCCAGCCCTTACCGTTGGGGCGGCCTGACAAAGCCAGGCTGCCCCTGATTTCAAAACATCACAGCCCTTTGGCACGATAGCTTTTCGAGACGCGGTCAATGGCCACGATATAGGCCGCCGTCCGCAGATCCTCGACATCGTCGCGGCTGTGCCAGACTTCGCGCATGGATTGATAGGCAATGCGCATCGTGTCATCGAGGCCCGAGCGCACCAGTTCCAGCTCGTCCGCGCCGCGAAGGTACTTGGCCTTAAAGTCCGGAGACATCGACCAGGCATCGCCAAGATAACGATCCAGCCGCTGCAGTTCACTCACGATCAGCTCGTGCCGGGCCTCTTCCTGTCGGCGCTGCATACGGCCAAAGCGAATATGGCTGAGGTTCTTGACCCATTCAAAATAGGAAACCGTCACACCACCCGCGTTTGCGTACATGTCCGGAATGATCACCGTACCCTTTTTGCGCAGAATCTCATCCGCACCGGCAGTCACTGGGCCATTCGCGGCCTCAATGATCAAAGGTGCCTTGATCCGGTCTGCATTAGACAGGTTGATGACCGCCTCCAGCGCAGCAGGAATTAGGATATCGCAGTCTTCTTCAAGAACTGCCCCACCTTCGGCCGAGTGTGTCGCATCGGGATAATCACTAACACCGCCATGCTTGACGATCCACTGGCGTACGGATTCCACGTCGATGCCGTCGGGATTATAAAGCGCACCATCCCATTCGATGATGCCGACAATTCTGGATCCATCCTCTTCGCTCAGGAACTTCGCGGCGTGATAACCCACATTGCCCAGCCCCTGAACGATGACACGTTTTCCATCCAGCTTGCCGGTCAGCCCGGCCTTTTGCATGTCTTCCGGGTGGCGGAAGAATTCACGCAGGGCGTATTGGATGCCGCGACCTGTTGCTTCGACCCGGCCAGCAATGCCGCCCGCGTTCAGCGGCTTTCCTGTAACACAGGCGCGTGCATTGATGTCCGTCGTGTTCATCCTGGCGTATTGATCCGCCATCCAGGCCATCTCACGCTCACCCGTTCCCATGTCGGGCGCGGGCACGTTTTGCGAGGGGTTGATCAGATCGCGCTTGGCCAGCTCATAGGCAAAGCGGCGGGTGATCTGCTCCAACTCGTGCTCTTCGTATTTACGGGGATCGATGCACAATCCCCCTTTTGATCCGCCAAAGGGCGTTTCGACCAGAGCACATTTATAGGTCATCAGGGCGGCAAGCGCCTCGACCTCGTCCTGGTTCACAGCAAGGGCGTAACGAATACCGCCCTTTACAGGCTCCATATGCTCGGAATGAACCGAGCGGTAACCGGTGAATGTATGGATATCGCCGCGCAGGCGGACGCCGAACCGAACAGTGTAGGTGGCGTTGCAGACACGGATCTTTTCCTCCAACCCCGGCGGCAGGTCCATAAGGGACGCAGCCCTGTTAAACATCAAATCTACACTTTCGCGAAAGCTGGGTTCATTAATGGCCGTCATGTAATCCTCCGTGCCGACGAACGACGAGCGTTCTGACGTTTTGTCGCACCCATTGGCTAAACGATCAATAATTAAGCAACAATAAAACCCGAAATCGTCATGAAAGCTCTCGAACCGGGCTGAGTCGCGCACGGCGCTTAACTTTGGAAGAATTGTCGCCTGACCGAAAACAGAGGCAAAGAAGCCGTTCAATTATCTACGGTTCGCACCCAAAGTTGCCATATCTTCGGCGCTTCCGCCCAATTCACGCCACGATTCGCCGTTAGTTTTCAAACGTTAACTTTTCCTTAGCAGCGCCGGATGTCTGCTCAGCGAGGTCGGCCAGATGAAAATGCGCGTATTTAAGTGCAACACCAAGAATTTTGAGAACGCAGCCGCCGCTGCTCGTCGTTTTTCACACGACGAGGATGGTGGCGTGTTCACGATCTTTGTGACCCTTGGATTTTTGCTCATATTTGCGACAGCAGGTATCGGCGTTGACATAATGAACTTTGAACGTGACAGAGCCAGCCTCCAGGGAACGCTGGATCGCGCGGTTCTTGCGGCGGCCAACGTCAAACAAAAGCTCCCCCCTGCGGAAGTGGTCAAGTCATATATTGAGAAATCCGACGTCCGCGGCAAGCTTACGGAAGAACCTGAAGTAGAGGATGATCCCAGGGTTGGATCGAGAAAAGTCACAGCAAAAGCTAAAGTCGACGTTCCCACACATTTTATGTGGTTCTTCGGGTATCCCCAACTGACGGCTTCGGTCACGAGCGTCGCGGAAGAGGCCATTGGGTCGCTCGAAATCGCGATGGTTCTGGATATCTCCGGCTCTATGAGTTGGGATTCGGCAACTGACAGCAAATCAAAAATGGAAGTGCTTCAGGAAGCAGCAACGCAGTTCGTGACAACGATGTACACGAAAGAGAACCCGGACAAGATTTCGATTTCAATCATACCTTACAACAACCAGGTGAATGCCGGCGCAAACATTCTGGCCAACATGCCGGGTGTTACTACTGAACACAATTATTCGCACTGCGTGGACTTTGTCGATAATGATTTCACGGAATACTGGATCGATCCAAACAAAAAGCTCAATCGCACGGCCCATTTCGATCGCAGAAACTATAACGACGACTACAATGATGAAATACACCAAATCTCACGCTCGGTCTGCACAACACGCGCGGGCAGCGATATTACAGCAGTGACAAACGTCATTTCCGACTTGCACAGTCAGATCGCGGCCATGTCACCCGGCGGAAACACGTCGATTGATATCGGGGTGAAATGGGGGGCCGCGCTGCTGGATCCTCAGTTCCAACCTGTGATAAACAAGCTTTCGAAACAGAACGCCGACCCTGACGCAATTAATCCGGAAACAGGGTTAGACACCAACACGGGTTTGGCGCCAAAGAAAATAGTTCCGGTGACTTTTGATAATCGCCCCTTGGCATACGAATCCAATGTCAAAAAAATCATGATCGTCATGACCGACGGCGAGAACACCGAAAATTGGGTTCTGAACGAGGCATACCGCGATGGGGATTCGGATGTTTGGTACAACCCCAACTATGAGCACGAGGTCAGAAGGTGTTGGTATAACAGGTGGGGTCAACTCCGCTGTAGGACCGACAGGTACGGCGGCGAATACAGCGTCCGGACCTCAGCTCCTGGCGACACACCTGAGTATTACTGGACAAGACAGGAGCTGGAAGGCCAGTCCGAACCCTTTGGCGGTGAGGCGGCAGATCAATCAGTGCGCCTGACCTACCCGCAGTTGTGGAACCGCGTCACCTTGGACTGGAATGCCGAGTATAACTATGCTTGGCAGTCCAACCACAATCAAACTTGGTATGACAAAGCATTTACCGAGATTTACCGGACCAAAAAGGACACGCGGCTGCAAGATATCTGCACCAAGGTCAAAGGTAAGGATGTCGATGTCTATGGGATTGCCTTTGAGGCACCTTCAGTAGGTGTAACAGCAATCAGAAACTGCTCCAGCGGCGCCGGATTCTTCTATGAAGTCAAAAGCGACGGCAAACTGGGTGACCTGACTCTTCCGCAAGTCTTTGATTCTATTGCTACGGCAATCAAACAACTGAGACTAACGCAATGATCCGCAAAGCTCTGGTAAAAGTTGTCCGGTTTAAACGAACAGAAGACGGTTCATTCACCGTCGAGTTCGCCATACTGTTCCCTTTGTACATATTCTTCATTCTGGGCGTCATTGAATACTCAATGGTCTCAATTCAGAAAGCGATGCTAAATCGCTCTATGGATCTGGTCGTGCGCGACATTCGACTTGGGATCAATTTGACGGATACCGATCACGATACGATCAAGGATGCCATCTGCGATAACATGGCAGTGATGCGGGACTGTTCCGACAACATGTTATTGGAGATGATTATTCAAAACCCATATGGCGGTGTGAATTTTCCAATCGAAGCAACCTGTGTAGACAGAGCAGAAGAGGTTCAACCTGTCACCGAGTTCCAAAATGGCGGATCAAACGCATTGATGATTTTGCGTGCCTGCGCCAAGGTCGATCCACTTTTTCCAACGACCGCAATGGGGCGCTCTGTATCCGGCGAAGATGGGCTGGTCAGACTTACGGCGACGACTACCTTTGTTCAGGAGCCTTAAAATGATGCGTCTTCCTTCACGTATCTGTAACCTGCTTGGCACTTTTGCGAGCAAGGACAACGGCAGCCTGTCCATTGAAACAGCTCTTATTTTTCCTGTTCTCGTTTGGACTATCACGCTTACCTATACATTTTTTGATGGTTTTCTTGAAAACACGGCGAACCTGAAGGCGGCGTATACAATAAGTGACTTGATTTCACGTGAGGGAGAGAATGAAATTACGGATACCTATGCGGAATCCATGTATTTGGTTTACAATCGCATGGTAACCGACAATTCACCGCTTAAAATGCGTTTGTCGGCGATCCAGTATATTGCCGCGGATCAAGATGAGGGTACAGAAGAGAGATATAGAGTAGAGTGGTCTACAACTTGCGGGTTTGAGAGCAATTGGACCGCGGACAACCTTGATCCGTTGATTGAAAAGCTGCCGAGAATGGCAGATTTAGACACACTGATCATTGTTGAAACGTCTAAACCCTATGTTCCAATTCTGAACACCGAATGGCTGAACAGAGATCACATATTCAACAATTTCATTTTCACGCGCCCGCGTTTTGTTCCCATCGTCAAAGGGAGCGTTTCTGATCACTTCTGTCAGCAGGATGTAGCAGTGGCTGTAGCACCTGGAGCATAAATTTGGTTTCGGCGGCCGTGGTCAGGCCGCCTATGCCAACACGGCGCCCCAATCGCCACCACAGTCCCGGTGCCCAGCTGTTTTCTGCGCTTTCCTCAGTCTTCAACAAAAATCCATTTGACGGCTTGAACGCAAACACCCCCTGATCGATCGACTCGATATCTTCGACACGCGCAATCACCTGCCCTGAACCGGTCCGCAATTCAGTCTCGGTCAGCTCGATCCAGTCACTGGTGGCTTGCCACATGCGATAGGCCAGCCAGAACGCCGCCACACCAACGACAAGTAAAAAGACCAGCCAGGCCGGTTCCGGTGGCGTGGTCAAAGCGACATAGATGACCAGCACACCCACGGTCGACAGCATCCCCACCCCTATCCAACGTCTGGATGATGAAGGTCGGACCGTGGCCAGAATTTCTTGTTGCATCGACGTCCCCTGCTCTGTTCGGTCCGGGTTTATCCGCTTTGTCTTCCAAAAAACAGAGGGAAGCCGACTATGGAATTGCGCACAGCACCCGTGTTTGCACGCAAATTGACGCATATCGCCAACAGCATACATGATCCCCACAAATTCAGGAGGCCATCATGTCCCTTAGACCAACATTGGAAACCCGCAAAGCCATGCCAACCATGGAAGGCGCAGGCGTCAAATTGCACCGGGCGTTTGGCTTTCAGGACCCGTCCGAGCTTGACCCGTTCCTGTTGTTCGACGACTTCCGCAATGATCACCCCAAGGATTATCAGGCAGGCTTCCCCTGGCATCCGCATCGCGGCATCGAAACGATCACTTATGTCCTGTCCGGCTCGGTCGAGCATGCGGATTCGCTGGGCAACACCGGCAATTTGGGCGCAGGCGACGTTCAGTGGATGACCGCCGGGTCCGGAATCCTGCATCAGGAAATGCCCAAGGGAAACGGTGCGGGCCAAATGCACGGTTTCCAGCTGTGGGGCAATCTGCCGTCAGATCAAAAGATGACAGCCCCCCGCTATCAGGATGTTCAAAGCAAAGAGATCCCCGAGGTCATTGATGATGACGGCACCACTGTGCGCGTTATTGTTGGTGAGTTCTGGGGCAAAACCGGCCCGGTAGACGGTATTGCCGCCGACCCGCAGTACTTGGATATTCAGGTTCCGGCCGGTGTGAGAAAGACCTTTCGCATCGACACCTACCGGCGGGCGTTTGCCTATGTGTTCCAAGGACAGGCGGCCTTTGCCGATGCATCACAACCTACCGGCGTTCTTTTGGAAAAAGAGGTCGCGGGACAAGAGGTCAACATCCGTGATCTGTCCGGTGACCGCACTCTGGTTCGGTTCGGCACCGGTGATGAGGTCACGGTTCAAGCTGGTCCGGAAGGTGTCCGGTTTCTGTTGATCTCGGGCGCGCCGATTGATGAGCCTGTCGCATGGCATGGTCCAATTGTCATGAACACGCGTGCCGAACTAGAACTGGCTTTCAAAGAACTCCGCAATGGCACATTCATCCGCGCCGCGCACTGATTAAACAAAGTTGGTCAGGCGGTTACGGCGCGTCTGACCATATCCCAATAAACCTGCTCAACTTCGTCCAGCGACAAGCGTCCGCCTGCACGATACCAGGTCATCACACCGTTCAACATGGCGATCACGGCCAGGGTCGCGATTTTGGTATCAGCAACCGAAAAGAGCCCAGACTTCTGCCCATCCTGCAAGATGGCCTCTAGCGAATCCTCATAAGCCCGGCGCAAGCCTTCAATTTCCGAGAAGTTTTCGGGCGTGAGGTTGCGCAACTCCATATAGGCAATAAAGACTTCATCCGGTCGCTCCATATGAAACCGAATGTGAAAGCCGACAAAGCGGCGTAGCGCGGTCTCGGCATCGGCGGGTTTTTCAAGTTCACCATAAGCAGCCAACAGATCCTGCATGTGATCCTGCATCAGGCGAAACAGCAGGCTTTGCTTGTCGGGCGTGTAGTTGTACAGCGCCCCCGCCTGCACACCCACGTCTTTTGCGATCTGGCGCATGGATACAGCGGCATAGCCATGTCGAGCAAACAGCCCCAGCGCTGCTTTTCGAATGCGCGGGCCGGTGATATCGGAGTGAGAGCCTTGGGTACGTGCCATACCGCCACCGTATATGAACAAGCGTTCATATAGAACCCCGCTTGAACGACCGCCGCAAAAGGTGCATCACGGGGGCAGTCTCCATTGAAAGGGTTCGGTATGAAGCCCCTGCCACTTTTGGTTCTGCTTCTGACTTGCGCAGCCTGCACGGACTTCCCGGAATTGGAAGGACGCGAACAGCCGAATGTGCGCTCGGCCGCGTACCCGAAGCTGGTCCCACTTCAGGACATTCTTGGCCCGCCCATAAATCCCGTGAACGAAGCGGCCGAGGTTGAAGAAGACCTGACCGCGCGCCGCGAAGCGCTGGCCAAAAGGGCCGAAGCGCTGCAGAACGTGCAAACCAACTGACCTTTCGCGTTTCAACCGACTGTTACCGCTGTCTCGGATTGCGCCTCGACGCCGAACCCGTTAAGGCACCTTTGAACGGGCAAACAGCCCGAAACCAAGGACATTCGAGCGGAAAGGAACCCACGGGATGACACAGGCGCTGCGGCTGGGAATTGCCGGCTTGGGAACAGTTGGCGTGGGTGTCGTGCGGATCGTGCGCCGCCATGCCGACCTGCTGCAGGCGCGTACAGGTCGCGCGATCGAAATCACCGCTGTTTCTGCGCGCGACGCAAACAAAGACCGTGGCGTGAACCTGTCGGAATATGCATGGGAGACTGATCCCGTCTCATTGGCGCAGCGCGACGATGTCGATATTTTTGTCGAACTTATGGGCGGCGAAGACGGCCCCGCCAAAGCATCTGTCGAGGCCGCGTTGGCCGCTGGCAAGGATGTGGTGACCGCGAACAAGGCTTTGTTGGCCATTCACGGGCAGGAACTGGCTGAAAAAGCCGAGGCCGCAGGCCGTGTAGTCCGTTTCGAAGCGGCCGTTGCAGGTGGTATCCCTGTGATCAAATCCCTGACCGAGGGGCTGGCCGGGAACGAAATCACCCGCGTCATGGGCGTGATGAACGGCACCTGCAACTATATCCTGACACGGATGCAATCGCAGGAACTGGGGTATAACGCGCTGTTCAAGGAATGTGCCGAGCTGGGCTACCTCGAGGCTGACCCGAACCTGGACGTGGGCGGCATCGACGCGGCGCACAAGCTGGCACTGTTGTCCTCAATCGCGTTTGGCACCAAACCGAATTTCGACGGCATCCAGATCGAAGGCATCCAGCATATCAGTCTGGATGACATTCATCAGGCAGCCGACATGGGCTATCGTATCAAGTTGCTGGGTGTCGCTCAGCGCTCGGCACGCGGTCTGGAACAGCGGATGCAGCCGTGCCTTGTACCCAGCGGCTCGCCCTTGGGTCAGCTGGAAGGCGGCACCAATATGGTCGTCATCGAAGGCGACGCAGTCGATCAGGTCGTCCTGCGCGGCCCCGGTGCGGGCGAAGGTCCAACGGCTAGCGCCGTGATGGGCGACGTCTGCGATCTGGCGCGCGGATTGCAAATTCCGACCTTTGGCCGCCCTGCAGCAACGTTGGAGGACGCAAAACCCGCCATTACCGGCCTGCCCGCCCCCTACTATCTGCGCCTCGCGCTGTTCGACAAACCCGGTGCGCTGGCCAAAGTGGCCGCCATTCTGGGTGACGCGGGTGTCTCGATCGACCGGATGCGCCAGTACGGGCACACCGAAGCCACCGCGCCGGTTCTGATTGTGACGCACAAGACCACGCGGGCCACGCTGGATGTCGCATTGGAAGGGCTTCGCGCGACCGATGTCGTGTCGGGTGAGCCCGTCGCATTGCGGATTGAAGAGGTTTGACCCTTGCGGCCTGCACAAAACGCAGGCTATGCCCGATGAAACGCCTTTATTGACCTGAGGATACGAAAAAATGAGCGCTGCCAAAATCGATTTCAACGACCGTCTGTTGTCTCTTGGCCTTGCACGGGTCGCAGAGCAGGCCGCACTTGCCTCGGCCTCGCTGGTCGGACGTGGTGACGAAAAGGCTGCGGATCAGGCGGCTGTAAACGCGATGCGCGAACAGCTGAACCTGCTGGATATTGCGGGTGTGGTTGTCATCGGCGAAGGCGAACGCGACGAAGCACCGATGCTGTATATTGGCGAAGAGGTCGGCACCGGAAACGGTCCCGGTGTGGATATCGCACTGGACCCGCTTGAGGGCACGACTCTGACCGCGAAGGATATGCCGAACGCGCTGACCGTGATCGCGATGGGCCCGCGCGGGTCGATGCTGCATGCTCCTGACGTTTACATGGATAAGCTGGCCATTGGTCCGGGCTTTCCCGAAGGCGTCGTAAACCTGGACATGAGCCCGCGTGAACGCGTTGAAGCGCTGGCCAATGCCAAAGGCTGCAAGCCTGCCGACATCACCGTCTGCATTCTGGAGCGTCCCCGCCACGAAGCGATGATCGCTGAAGTGCGCGAAACCGGCGCCTCGATCCGCCTGATCACCGATGGTGACGTGGCCGGCGTCATGCACTGTGCCGAAAGCGAAGAGACCGGCATCGATATGTACATGGGGCAAGGCGGAGCACCCGAGGGCGTTCTGGCCGCTGCCGCGCTGAAATGCATGGGTGGGCAGATCTTTGGCCGCCTGCTGTTCCGCAACGACGACGAGCGTGGCCGCGCCGCCAAGGCGGGTATCACCGATCTGGACCGCGTTTATTCTCGCGATGAGATGGTGACGGCAGACGTGATCTTTGCCGCAACTGGCGTGACGGGTGGCTCTTTGCTGCCGCGGATCAAACGCCAGCCGGGCTGGGTTGAAACCACCACCCTGCTGATGCGTTCCAAAACCGGGTCGGTGCGCCGCATGTCCTACCGCACGCCAACCTGGCCGCACGACAACGCGTGATGGCTTGCACCTTTGCCTTTGGCAGAGGTTTCGATAGATACAATGAGGCCGGATCCGAGAGGGTCCGGCCTTAGCATATGAGAGGCAGGCATGAGCTTTTTAGGGGTTGAGCAGTCACTGACCGGGCGGCGTTGGATCGGACCGGAGGCCGAGGTCGAACGGGCCACGGAAATGCTGGTGCAACAGTCCGGGCTGCCACGTGCGCTATGTCAGGTTCTGGCACGGCGCGGAGTGCCACCCATGGAAGCCGAAAGCTTTCTTGAACCAAAGCTGAAGGAATTGCTGCCCGATCCCCGGTCCATGAAAGATATGGAGACCGCCGCAACGCGGTTTTTGGAAGCTGTCCGAAACAAGCAGCGGATCGCGGTTTTTGCCGATTACGACGTCGATGGGGGCAGTTCGGCGGCTTTGTTGCTTGTCTGGATGCGTCAGATGGGGCTGCAAGCCACGCTGTATGTGCCAGACCGAATTGATGAGGGTTATGGGCCGAACGTGCCTGCAATGCAGGAACTGGCGGCCACGCATGACCTGATTATCTGCGTGGATTGCGGAACGCTTAGCCATGAACCTATCGCGGCGGCAAAAGGCGCGGATGTCATTGTGCTGGACCACCACCTTGGTGGTGAAACGCTGCCCGATTGCGTGGCGGTCGTGAACCCAAACCGGCAGGATGAGAGCGGTGATTTGGGGTATTTCTGCGCTGCCGGCGTGGTGTTCCTGATGCTGGTTGAGGCCGGGCGGCAACTGCGTGAGGCTGAGGTTAAGGGTCCCGACCTGATCGGGCTGCTGGATCTTGTGGCATTGGCAACCGTTGCAGACGTGGCCCCGCTGATTGACGCGAACCGGGCGCTGGTGCGGCAAGGCCTTAAGGTCATGGCACAGAGGCAACGACCCGGATTAGTGGCGCTGTCGGATGTGGCGCGTATGGATTCAGCCCCTACCAGCTATCACCTGGGTTTTCTTCTGGGTCCGCGCGTCAATGCGGGCGGGCGGATCGGTCAGGCCGATCTGGGCGCGCGACTGCTGAGCACGAACTCGATGACCGAAGCTGAAGCGCTGTCTCAAAGGTTGGATGAGTTGAACACCGAGCGTCGTGATATCGAAAACGCGGTACGAGCGGCAGCACTGGAACAAGCCGAGGAACGCGGATTGGACGCACCTCTGGTTTGGGCGGCGGGCGAAGGATGGCATCCCGGCGTTGTCGGCATCGTGGCATCCCGCCTCAAGGAAAACGCCAACAGACCCGCCATTGTCATCGGCTTTGATGGTGATGAAGGCAAGGGTTCAGGGCGGTCGGTTTCTGGCGTTGATCTGGGGGCATCAATCCAACGATTGGCGGCTGAGGGACTTTTGGTCAAAGGCGGCGGGCACAAGATGGCCGCAGGGCTGACCGTTATGCGGGATCAGTTGGAACCGGCCATGGAACGCCTCAGCGAGTTGTTGGCCAAGCAAGGCGCGGGCAAAGGCGGTCCTGCAGACATGAAGCTAGACGGAGCGCTTATGCCGGGCGCAGCTTCGGTCGATCTGATCGAACAGATAGAAAAAGCCGGTCCTTTCGGGGCCAGCGCCCCTGCCCCACGCTATGCGTTGCCGGACCTGCAGGTGCGCTTTGCCAAGCGCGTGGGGGAATCGCATCTGAAACTGTCGCTGACCGACGGGGTTGGTGGTGGCCTTGATGCCATTGCCTTTGGCGCCTTTGACGGGCCGATGGGGGAAAAGCTGTCCAACCATGGCGGGGCGCGCTTTCATTTCGCCGGGCGGCTTGAGGTGAACACATGGGGTGGACGGCAAAGCGTTCAGCTGAGACTGGAGGACGCGGCAGAGGCAAACTGAGCCCATTTCCGGCCCTGCCAAAAAAGTTTCGCATCCCTGCATTTTTCGGCTTGCGGGGGTCAGAGGTAAACCGTAAAAGGCCCTCCACAAGCAAGCGTGGCCCGTTCGTCTATCGGTTAGGACGCCAGGTTTTCAACCTGGAAAGAGGGGTTCGATTCCCCTACGGGCTACCACTTGTGCTAATGCCACTACCAGATGGCCCGTTCGTCTATCGGTTAGGACGCCAGGTTTTCAACCTGGAAAGAGGGGTTCGATTCCCCTACGGGCTACCATTTCCCTGACCTACACTCCAAATTTCTCGCGACTCAGGTCCTGTATCTGCCCCCACAGCGACTTGAATTCCGGCGTGTTTTCCGCGGCATAGTGGAAGTTCTTCATAAGACCAGTGAGCTGGGTGAACACCTGACGCACTTCACCCTTATCCGCGAATTCAGCAGTTGATTGCGTAACATCATAGACCAGCTTGAATGTCATCTTCTGGCGCTCTAGCGGGACGGTTGCGTCGACTTTGTCAAAGGCATCCTGCTGTAGGTACACCATATCTACAAACAACGCTTTTTGCTGTGTGACGAAATCCTCGATGGTGACGCCTTCTTCGCCGGTCACCTGCATCATCTGGTCGACCTGTTCACCTTTTTCAATCAGGGCCAGCAGATCGCGCACCTTGCCTGTCCAACCGGGCTCGGCGTTTTTGTCATACCAATCCGAGAGCTGATCAGTGTATCGCGACCAGCTAAGCATTGGGTCGACCGCAGGATAGAACCGTTTGTAAGCCCGTTCCGAGGACAGCCCCAAAAAGCACTTCACGGTAGACAGCGTGGACTGCGTCACAGGCTCGTCAAAATTGCCACCCGCCGGTGAAACCGTACCGATCAGCGTCAGACTACCCAGATCGCCATCATTGGTCTCCATCGCTCCTGCGCGCTCGTACAGGCCCTTGATCGAGCTTTCCAGATAGGCAGGGAAGCCTTCTTCACTGGGGATTTCCTCCAGCTTGCCGGAAGTCTCGCGCATGGCTTGCGCCCAGCGGCTGGTGCTGTCAGCAATCAACAGCACGTCATAGCCCATCTGGCGGTAATACTCGCCCAGGGTGATGCCGGTGAAAATCGACGCCTCGCGGGCCGCTACAGGCATGGAAGAGGTGTTACAGATGATGATCGTCCGATCCATCAGACTGCCGCCCGACATCGGGTCGGTCATCTTGGGGAATTCGTGGATCGTTTCCACCACCTCGCCCGCACGCT
Organism: Ruegeria sp. Alg231-54; assembly: GCF_900143525.1. Lineage (GTDB taxonomy): Bacteria > Pseudomonadota > Alphaproteobacteria > Rhodobacterales > Rhodobacteraceae > Ruegeria. Next base: position 850,158 of record NZ_FREZ01000001.1, read on the forward strand.
CACCGCAGGCCACCACGATCACGATATCCACTTTGGAGTTCCGAGCGATCAGGTTTTGCAGCACGGTTTTGCCCGCACCGAACGGGCCGGGAATACAGGCCGTGCCACCGCGCGCAATGGGGAAGAACGTGTCGATCAGGCGTTGCGAGGTCAGCACCGGTTCAGTCGGGTACAGGCGCTCGGACGAGGCGCGTTTCAGGATGGTTTCGGGCAACGGTCGTCGTACCGGCCACTTTTGGCACAGGGTCAGCGTGTGCTCCCCACCCTGCTCGTCTTCAAGACGCGCGACGATCTCGTGGATCGATGCTGCACCTTTCTGAACCCAGACAACATTGTAATCGCCAACCCAGTTGAAAGGCAGCATGATTTTGTGGGTAAACCGGCCTTCGGGAACAGTGCCAATGCTGTCGCCGGCCTTGACCGTGTCGCCAACTTTGACTGTGGGAGTGAAAGACCATTTTGCCTGATCATCCAGCGGCGCCACATCCGCCCCGCGCGGCAGGAAAGTCCCGAATTCGGCCGCAACCTTGGTCAAAGGCGATTGCAGGCCGTCAAAGACCTGCCCCAAAAGACCCGGCCCAAGTTCGACCGAAAGTAGTTGTCCCGATTGTTCAACCGGATCACCAACCGCGACGCCGTCCGTGCTTTCATAGACCTGAACGTCGGCTGTATCGCCGCGCACGCGCAGCACCTCAGCCTTCAGGCGTTCCTGACGCCCACCCGGGGCGGGACGAGTCGGAAGGATGAACACGACCTCGTTCTTGACCAGTTGTCCCGGAACACCAGCGGCATCTTGGTTGGCCTGAATTTTCACAAGCCCTTCCTGGACAGAGACGACGCGGGCGGTTGCGGTTTGAACCGAAGGTGTTTGGGCACTCATGCGCTTACTCTCTCAAAATCGAAATCTGCGACATTGCTCATGGCTTGCTGGGCAAGCTTCTCAAATCTTGCGGCCGCATTCTGCGCGTTGCTTTGCGACCAGCGATCGAAAATGTTCCAGATCAAGACATAGATCGCCACGGCCTCAAAATCGAACAGGTGACGGGCGGCGTGTCGTTTCAGTTGCTTATGGCTGACTGACAGCAGCAGTCGTTCCAGACCCAAGGGGTCCTCGGCCTCAAGCAACTGGCGTGCTTCCTTGATCCACGGCATCGCCGTGGACAGACGGAAATCCGGGTCACCCCAATTGGCAGGGATGTGACGGCTCCAACGTCCAAACCCATACGCACCGGACAGCGGATTGCCACCCTGCCCGCGCAGGCGCAGTGCTGCAACAACAGTACGCAGGTCCATCCGTTCAAGGAACAGGCGGCGCAAGGATGGTTGCGGGATTTCGGCCAACGCTTGTTTGCACCTCAATACAGCCTGCGCGTCAGTGACATCCATGTCATATGCGCTCCAATTCAGAGCATGTTCCATAACCTTCAGAACCTTAGCGTCCTCGGGCGTCAGCGCCTTAAGGCGACGATCCAGCCGCAGCCGCGACAGCGGAGGTTGTTTGGCCACGAACAACCGCTCAGAGCCTGGCAGGCTGCTGATCAGGGCGATATAGGCGTCTTGGTCAGACATCTCAGCGGATCACACCTTCCAGCACGGCGCGAAACCGGGGCTGAAGATGCTCCAACAGCAACGAGGCGACCGCCTTGTCTGTTAGATCAAGTACAACGCCCTGATCTTCGGCCCGCACGCGGATACCGCCCTGCGCGTCATCCGATGCATGCAGCTCTACCTGTTCACGCAACATGTCGGCTGTCAGGCCGAGGACGTATTTGGTCAGCTTACCGGATTGAATGTCATCGGCGTTCTGCTTGATGTCTTCTTGCGTTGCGACTTTGGCGGGCAGAATGACCTGCACCTTGCTATCCAGATTGACGCCTTCGGATTCGCGGCCGACGACCTCCAAAATCATCTGTTTCAGCAGGCCCGGCTCAGCCATTTCCTTGGTCACCAGACGTTCGACATCTTCGCGAAAGCGGTCGGTCAATCCACCCTTCATGGTCAAAACCGCATCACGCATGGCGGTGTTGAGCGCCTCTTCCCCAGCAGCGCGATATTTGTCGGAATCGGTGCGTGCCTTTTTTTGATAGTCGTCCGCCTCGCGTTTGGCATCCGCCAGAATTTTGGCGGCTTCGGCCTTGGCGTCAGTGCGCAGTTTTTCGGCGTCGGCCTGACCAGCAGCCACGCCATCATTGCGCAGCTTATCGATCAAGGCATCCACGCCATGAGAAATCATGCCATCCTGTGCCATCAACTGATCCCCGCACTGATGACAAGGGCAAAGACAAAGGCGAACACGCCAAACCCTTCGATGATCGCTGCTGGGGCAAGCGCCAGGCCAAAGATCTCCGGCTTTTCCTTGGTGGCATTGATCGCCGCAGCACAGGCCCGGCCCTGCCAGATCCCGCAATACATCAATGCGATGCCCGACAGGATACCAATCCCGAACAAGCCGCCCGCGTTTTCGGGTGTCACCTCGCGGTTCAGGGTAAACATGATGACGATGCCGTAAATCACCATCGTCGAAGGAAAGGCCGAAACGCCGACAAAGCGGCCATATCCGCCGTCGGTTTCCGTCATGGCGCCAATACTGGCCATGCCCGCGATCGAGCATCCGACGGCGCTGGCGGCTGCGCCCAGCGCCATGGGCGCGTAGATGCCAAGCCAACCCAATGTCAAAACAAGCTCATTCATTCCTGAACCTCCTTGCGGGCGAACGGACGAAAGACGATGCCTTCATCCGGCAGACCCCATTTAAAGAATTCGATGTAATTGAGACGCAATCCGTGGACGACGCCGCTCATCATGGCGAGAGCGAAGTTGAGAATGTGGCCGATGATCAGGATCAGCAGGGCGAAAAGAACGCCCAACCCCTTGAGCGAATGCATGACTGAAACCGCCAGATCGTTGAACGTGATCGCCAGTGAGGCCGAGGCCAGACCCAACGCAAACAGGCGCATGTAACTTAGCACGTCTCCAAATGCGCCCATGGCCCCGGCCAGGCTTTGCAGCCCATCGATCAGACGCCAAACCCAATCGGTTGGTTTCTTGATGACCCGCTCGCTTGAGAACCAGACAATGGCCAGAACCCCGATCCCCATCAAGTCCGCACCCGGCACCGGAGAATTACCCTTCATGTAGCTGAGCCATAGAACGAACCCGCCAATCAGCGCAGCGATCCAGCCCAGATTGGCGATGGCCTTCCGGTGCCCCCATGCCGCCCGTGCGGCAAGCGCATTGGCCAGTACCAAATGCAAAACGCCAACGACAATCGAGACCATCATCATCGCACCGAAATTGTTCAGGTCGAGCAATTTGAACTTGGACCAGAACGACCCCTCGGCTGGCGACACGCCGAAATAACTGCCGACGAGGACGCCATACAGGATTGTTGCGCTGGAAATGATCACCCCAAAGCGTCGCCAGGATCGTTCACCCGGTGTTGCATCAAGCCGTTTCCAGAATAGTAAAAGGCCCAACAGGATGATCGCGCCGTATCCCGCGTCGGCTACGATCATTGCGAAGAAGACCGCAAATGAAACGGCGACGATGACACTGGGGTCCCAGTCCTTGTAACCCGGCACTTGATAAAATAGCGCCAAGTCCACGGCAGCACTGCGCTTTTCCGGTTGTTCCAACAAGGTTGGCGGGCTGTCATAGGGGCTGGGTTCTTCGATCAGTACGGCAGCGTCCTTGGCGATTGCCATGTCCAGAACCGCATCTATACGATCCTCGGGCACCCAGCCCTGAAGGGCAAACATCGCCTCTTCGTCGCGAACCTTTTGCGTGGCATGGGCCAGCTCGGCCGCGCTTTCGGCAACCGAAAGGTTCCGGCGCATCAGTGCTAGGTATCGGGTTTGCGCAACGCGTTCAGCCTCAAGCGCTTCGATGGCGATCTCAGCCTCTTCCAGTTGCGCCTCAAGCTCGTGAATGGGCAGCGATCCTGTGTGCGTGCGCGGAACTGGCAGGATATCGTCATCCGGCTCATCCGGGTCGATCAGTACGGCATAGATGAACCTATGGTCCTGCTCGAGTATGGCCCAGGGCATATCCAGGGCCTCCAACGCATCGCGATACTTCAGTGGCAGTTGATAAAACCACAACCGGTTCCCCGCCAAAACATCGTCTGGTGGAAAATCCAGATCGCCCCAAGGGCGAACCTGCGCGATCCGGTTGGCCAGAAAATCCCTTTGGTCCGTCATGTCACGGGTCCGTTGCATCAGGTCCAGCACATCCTTGACGAACTGCTCCATTTCAAAACCGGGGTCGCGCTGGATCTGTCGGCGCGGTTCGGACACGTCATTCAGGAACCGTAGCGCCTTATAGGCATTGCGCGCGCCCCGCTCACTGATCTTTTCCGGCTCAGAGGGTGGCGGGGCCAGCGGTAGGACGTGCATACAGCCCAGATTCTGCAGCGCCTCAAGGGTCGCAGCCTTCTGGCCTGCTCGCCCGACCAGTGACAGTTTCTTGAGCCTCGCAACACTCATGCTACAGCCTCCTGCGCATGTTTGCGTTTCGAGATTTTCGAGCGCACGACGGCCTGCATCTGCTCATCGCTCAGATAGATGCGGATTTTCTTGATGTTGGCACTGGCGCGCGGGATCAGGACCTTTTCAAACAAGTTGACGCGCTGGGTGATGGTGGCCACAGCCTTATCGAATATCTTCACTCGCTCTTCGGCCACTTTGACCCGTAGACGCGCCTCGATCATATCGTGTAGCAACCGGGCCGCCGCATCGACCCAGTGGGGTTTGGCCAAATAGGAGTACGGGCGCACCGCGACCTCAATCCGGTCTAGCGCAGGCATCTTTACACCCACGACGTTGACCTCTTCGACTTTGTAGTCTTTCAGCTCGACCAACCCGTCCAGATCAACGCCTTGCTGCGCCAGCATCGGTAACTTTTCCCCAACCTTTTGCGCCAGCTCCTGGACCTCATCCTGCAAGCGCAGCACTTCCCCGCGCGCCTTGGCACGTTCCGCCATCAATTGCTGGCGTTTCAGGTCCAGCGACGGCAAGAACCGTTCATAGCTTTTCAGCTGCGTCTGCTCGCGTGCGAGCGACGATTTATTCAGCTGCAACCGCGCCATCGGCATCCTTTGGGAAATACTTGTCGATCAGGGCCTGCTTCATCAGTAGCTGCTCAGGTGCGAAACACTCGGCCAGAGTTTTCCACCCCAAATCCAGCGCATCTTCCAGCGAGATTGAAACATTGATGTCCATGAACCGGGTTTTGAACAGGTCACCAAACTTCAACAACTGATGGTCGTAATCCGAAAGGTCGAACGCCATTGCCTGTTTCTGCGCGGCGTCGCGGCTTTCGGAATAGAATCGGATCATCGTGTTCATGATCTGCCCGTGATCCTCGCGCGTCGTCTTGCCGATCACGTTCTGCTTGAGGCGCGAGAGGCTGCCGAACGGGTCAATCACACCCGAATGCAGATAGATCTGCCCCTCGGTGATATAGCCCGTGTTATCCGGCACAGGATGGGTCACGTCATTGCCGGGCATCGTCGTCACGGTCAGCACAGTGACCGATCCGCCCTTGGCATAGTCGCAGGCTTTTTCGTATCGGCGGGCCAACTGGGAATAGAGGTCGCCCATATAGCCACGCTGCGACGGTACGCGCTCTTGGCTGATACCAACTTCCTTCATCGCGTCGGCATAAGCGGTCATATCAGTCAGTAGAACCAGCACGCGTTTGCCCTCTTCCACCGCGAATTTCTCGGCCACGGCCAGCGCCATATCAGGTACCAGCAGCCGTTCGACCAGCGGATCCATCGCCTGGTTGACGAACATCACCGTTCGGGAAAACACGCCCGCATCCTCGAAGGACGTCCTGAAGGTAAAGTAGTCGTCAAAGATCAGACCCAGCCCGCCAAACACCACGATATCCGCGTCCGCCTGAATGCCGATACGACTGAGGAACGCGTTGAACGGCTCACCTGAAACCGAAAAGATCGGGACTTTCTGGCTTTCGACCAGCGTGTTGAACACGTCGATCATCGGCACGTCTGTTCGGATCATCTTGTTAGGCACGGCGCGTTCTGCCGGGTTCACGGTTGGCCCGCCAATAGCCACGCGCGGCTCAGACGACAGGCCGGGTCCACCGTCGATTGACACGCCCGCGCCATCAAAAACGCGGCCCAGAATGTTCTGTGAGTACGGCGTCTGCATCGGGTGGCCCAGAAACGTCGCCGTGGCCTCAGTCGAAATCCCCTTGGTGCCGGAAAACACCTGCAAGGTGACAACGTCCCGGTCGATAAAGATCGCCTGAGCCAGCGTCTTGTGGCCGTCCACGGTTTCAATCACGGCCAGATCGTTGAAACGCACGGCCGCGTCGGTCGATCCGTCCAGAGGCACTCTGACCTTTATTGTGTCTCCGACGATCTCAAGAACACGCGTGTACTTCAAAAGACTTCCGGACATTGCTCATCCTCGGTCGTTAAAGGTGTTTTTGAAATCAACGCCCCGAAATAACTTGGCGTTTTTTTTGCAATCTTAAGCTCAGCTTACAACGAATTCATGAATTGGCAAATGAGGATGTCTTAGTTGCGGCAAAGGAGACAAATGTCGCTTCTGGTGACCAAAAACCGATGGCATTTTAGCGCCCAGGGACGATTCACCACCCCCTGCGCCCAAACAGGGATTGCAGCCGGCTTTGCCCGGCAAATGGATCGACCTCTGTTGGCGCAGTCAGGCCCGAGACAACGCGGCGCACCATTACCCAGCAGATTGCAGCAAATATCACACCGCCCAGCGCCTGCCCCAACAACACCCCCGGAGCGCCAGCCAAATAGGCCCCGGCGACCGCAAAGGGCCATGTGCCCAGCGTATGACGCCCCCAGTTAATCCACGTGGAATAAATGGGATAGCCAAGGTTGTTGAAGCTTGCATTCGCAACAAAGATCACCCCGTTGAAGAAAGACGCCAAGGCCAGCGGCCCGCAGAACAGGTAAATCAGCGCCCGCGTCTCGCCTTGGGCCTGAAACAAATCGGCGATGGGGGCACGCAGCACGAACAGCACCGCCGCCATCAGAACCACATAGACGGCGGTGAATTTTACGCCTGCCAGGAATGCGCCCTTCACCCTGTCATACTGCCCTGCCCCAAAGTTCTGCCCCACGATCGGGCCTATGGCCCCGGACAGTGCAAACACGACAGAAAAGGCGACAGGCATCAGCCGCCCTATTACTGCCATGCCTGCCACGGCATCTGTGCCAAACTGCGCTACCTCACGGATCACGATGGCGTTGCCGACAGGCGTGGCGACATTGGTCAGAACCGCCGGTATTGCAATCGCCCGCACCGGTTGGAGGTCTTCCACCACTTGCTTCAGCGACGGTCGCGCAAATCCACGGTGCACGCGCACGGCGGGCCGGACCGCTGCTATCAGCATACAGATACGCGCAATCACCGAGGCAATCGCCGCCCCGTCCAGGCCAAGACCAACGGCAAAGATCAGAATCGGATCCAATATCGCGTTGGCCAGCCCACCGTAAATCGTAGCCTGCATAGACCGGCGCGCATCACCATGCGCGCGCAACACAGCCATACCCGTCATTGCCGCAGCCATCACCCACATGGTCGGCAGAATGATGCTGACATACCGTGCGGCCAGTTGCAGAACCTCACCCTGTGCGCCCAGCAAAGACAGCAGAAACTTGATGTTAATCATGACTATGGCAGACACAATCAATCCCATCAGAATACCAAGAAGGGCAACGCTGGTTCCGAATTGGCGGGCTTTTTCGGGCCGCCCCGCCCCCAGCTCGCGGGCGACAAGGGCGCCGGCGGCAATCGACAGTCCCACATTGATTGAGTTGGTGAAAAACAAAAGCGTGCCCGCATAGCCGACCGCTGCGGCCAAGGCGTCATTGCCCAGCATAGAGATGAACACCATGTCCACGAAATCCACGGCAAAGACCGCCATAAGGCCAATGCTGGTGGTCAGCGACATTCGGGTCACATGCCGCATCAGACTGCCGGTCAAAAAGACAGCCATGCCCTTGGGTTGTTGTGTCATTGGCGGTCCGTCCCTTTGTTCTGGAAATTAATCTGCCCCTGATGGGCGCCAGTCAGCAACCTCAAACTGGTGCCGTGCGCGACGAATACAGTCCTACCTTTTTTGGCATTCCGCATTTTGCACCGCTGCGATGATGTTGCAGTACGAAAATCCTTGCCGCTTTGGATATCGGCTTCCAGCGCTGCGTCCACTGGCGGCTCGCAGCCGACATTCTAAGTCAACGGATTTTGCCGGAATTGACTGATCGACGCGAAGGTCACCGTTCTCAACGAACTGGGCAAACTCACCCATCCCGGCGTGTACGGCATTTTCGACACCGAAGTTCGCGCAGTGTATGTCGAGGGCGGGCACCCAAGTGGCGGCCGTGCGAAACGGTCGATGGTGGTGAGGTACTCAGAGCGCGAGTACCGCCACGCGGGGCACCAGCCTGCACTGGACGCAGGTCCCAAGGTAGAAAAATCAGTACCAATACCCGCTCAATACATTATAAGAAATGAATATACTAAATTTACGATATTCGATTAGCGCGAAGACCTGGGGAGGATTCAATGCTTCGACTTACAACCTGTTTGATCTCTTTGCTGACACTACCAGCGCTTGTTTGGGCAGACGCGGTCCCCAGCAAAGAGGCTGCTGAGGGCACCTTTGCCGACCGCCCATATTCGCCCTACGCCAACCGATCGTTCCCCGAACGGCCGCTTTGGGGTGATACACACCTGCACACCGGTTTGTCGCTGGATGCAGGCGCATTCGGAAACACCTTGCTTCCTGATGAGGCATGGCGGTTCGCAAAGGGGGAACAAGTTATTTCGTCAACCGGTCAGGCCGTCAGGCTGGCGCGGCCCCTGGATTGGATGGTGCTGACGGATCATACTGATTTGATGGGTTTCGCCCCGGACCTGCAGGCCGGTAAACCTGGCGTTATTGGTGACCCAAAAGGCTTGGAGTGGTACGAGGGATACAAAGCAGGCGGTGAAGAAGCCGGGAAAGCGGCCTTCGACATTATTACAAATTTCTCTCAAATGACCCTGCCGGAAATCCTACTTGAGTCATACAGCCCAGGCGCGGACGCATTCGCATTTACATGGGAAAACATCGTTATGGCAGCGGAACGGCATAACGACCCCGGCAATTTCACCGCCTTTATTGGGTTTGAATGGACGTCCGTTCCCAAGGGGTTCAACCTGCACCGCAATGTCATGCTACGTGACGGACCAATTCGAGCACTGCAAATGGTGCCACCCGTGACTCAGCCTCCTTACGGCGACACCGACCCCAAGGCGCTTTATGCGTGGCTTGAAGAATATCAGGGTAAAACTGGCGGTCGCGCGGTTGCTTTTGCACATAACGGCAACCTGTCAAATGGCTGGATGTTCCCCACTGAGGATACTTATCACGGCGGCAAGGTAGACGAAGAATACGTGCAGAACCGCGCCAAGTGGGAGCCGCATTATGAGGTCACCCAAATCAAAGGCGACGGAGAAGCACACCCCTTCCTAAGCCCGGAAGACGAATTTGCGGACTATGAAAACTGGGACGTCGGCAACCTCGACATTACCGAGCTGAAAACAGAGGACATGCTGGCCGGTGAATATGCCAGAGAAGCCTTGAAACGTGGCCTGATGCTGGAAGAAAAATTCGGGGTGAACCCTTATAAGTTCGGAATGGGTGGGGCAACAGACAGCCACACATCGCTGGCAACAGCTGAAGAGGACAACTTTTTCGGAAAATCCGTCAGCGTTGAACCGTCGGCCACAAGAATCCAGCACCCCTTCATCGCCAATGATCTTGGCGAAATCCCCGGCGACCTTCTTGTCGCATCTGGTTACACTGCCGTCTGGGCCACCGAGAACACGCGTTCCGCGATCTTTGATGCTTTCAAACGGCGTGAAACCTATGCCACGACTGGTCCTCGGATCGGTCTGCGGTTCTTTGGTGGATGGGAATTTGACGAAGCAGATCTTGAGACCCGGTTCCTTGCGGACGTTGGCTACACCAAAGGCGTTCCGATGGGCTCGGACTTACGCCCTAACGAAGGTGATGGAGCGCCTTCATTCCTGATTGCAGCACTACGGGATCCGGTTGGGGCCAATCTGGACCGGGTACAGGTCGTAAAAGGGTGGCTCGATGGCGAAGGAGAGTTGCACGAGAAAGTCTACGACGTTGCATGGTCGGATGACCGGGCTGCTGATGAAAACGGCAAAGTCCCGGCTGTCGGCAACACCGTCGATATCGAAACCGCCAGCTGGAGTAACACGATTGGCACCGCCGAGCTTGTGTCGGTTTGGGCCGATCCAGACTTTGATCCAAATGCGCGGGCCTTCTACTATGTCCGGGCGCTTGAAATTCCCACACCCCGTTGGGTCTTGTACGACAAGGTCCGGTTCGGTATTGACCTGCCGGAAGAGGCGCAGCTGATCCATCAAGAGCGCGCGTATTCGTCGCCAATCTGGTACACACCTAGCGAGTAACCGAATAATACACTAATGACATTGCCGGGCGGTTAACCCCGCCCGGCAATATTGCGACACGACATTGAGAACCCGAATGCAAATTTTTAAACAGCCATTATTCCACTTCATTTTGATCGGGGTTGCCATTTTCGCTTGGTTTGCATGGGTTTCCCCGCAACAGGACGTCGTTGAAGAAACCGACACGATCACAGTCGACGGTAACGATGTCGCCCTTCTGAAAACACGTTTCCAAAACAGCTGGAACCGCCCACCGACGGAAGACGAGTTACAGGCCCTGATTGACGGGGCGATCCGCGAAGAAGTTCTTGTGCGCGAAGCACGCAAGCTGGGTCTGGATCAAGGTGATCAGGTCATCCGTGCACGCCTGGCGCAGAAGATGGATTTTCTGACTGACGCAATCGCAGCTTCGATCGAACCCGAGCCCGAAGTGTTGCAGACCTTTCTGAACGAATATCCGGAACGGTTTACCAAACCGGCACAGATTGCTTTTGATCAGATCTACCTGAACGAGAACGCTGATCTGGATGCCATCGAAAGCGCGATCGAGGCTGCAAACACTCAGCAGGACTGGAGCAGCATCGGATCGACAACTTTGCTTCCAAAGTCGATGCCTCTGACGGTAGTGCGCGTGGTGGACGCAAACTTTGGCACTGGCTTTTCGGCGGCTCTGAATTCGTTGGAGCCAGGCAACTGGTCCGGCCCGGTCCGATCCGCATATGGCATCCACGTCGTTCGCGTTATAGACAAACAAGACCCCATATTGCCAAAGCTGGAAGATATCCGCGATACCGTTTTACTGGAATGGCGCCGCGAAGCCGGGTCGGACCTGGCGCAGGCGCAATATGAAAGCCTGGCGTCGAATTACCAGGTCGAAACACCCGACATGGACAAGGCGGTCGAATGAAGCGGCTCTTTTGCCTGTTATTCTCGGGCTGGCTGATGTTCGCCGCACAAGCGGGACATGCACATGCACTTGACCCCGGTTATTTGGACCTGCGGCAATTGGCGAGCAACACTTGGCAAGTGCTATGGCGCAAGCCTGATGTGAATGGCCGCCCCATGGGCATCGATGCCATATTACCCGCTCACTGTGCCCAAAACCGAGGACCCGAGCCGCGGTCCGACGGAACAGCTTGGATCGCGACCTGGGTTCTTGAATGCGAGGACGATATCGCCGGTCACACCATCACCATTGAAGGGCTGGAGCAACAACGAAACGACGTTCTGCTGCGCATCCAACCCATCTCGTCAGAACCATCCACATTGCGGTTCACACCCGAGACACCTGCATTGATCATTCCAGAACAGCCAACGACCTGGTCGGTTCTGAGCAGTTACTTCCGTCTTGGGTTCGAACATATTCTGGAAGGTTGGGATCATCTTCTGTTTGTATTCGCCTTGTTTGTCCTGGTGCGCGATCCATGGCGGTTGGTCGGGGCAGTGACCGCCTTTACCGTCGCGCATTCCATTACGCTGGCGCTTGCCACTCTGGGCGTGCTGAACGTGCCCGGCCCTCCGGTCGAAGCCGTGATCGCCTTGTCAATCGTGTTCCTCGCTCTGGAAATCCTCAACCGAAAAGATGGTGAGCTGCGCCTGTCCGAACAATATCCCTGGATCGTCTGCTTTTGCTTCGGGCTGTTGCACGGGCTGGGATTTGCCGGCGCGCTGGCCGATATTGGAGTTCCAACTGAGGATATCTTCGCCGCACTGCTGGCCTTCAACATCGGGGTCGAGGCCGGGCAACTTTTGTTTATTGCCGGACTGTCGGCCCTGATCTTGGTGTGGCGCCTTACGCTGCCCACAATTTCCCAAAGGGCAGGCGTAGTCGCCGTACCCGTCACAGGATATGCCATCGGCTGCGTGTCGATGTACTGGTTGGTTGAACGCGTCAGCGGGTTTTAGATTGGAGCGACCGCTACTTCGCGGCCTCTTGCTGCTGCAGTAAACGCGCCTGAACCCGGTCCGTTTCCACCTGAGCCCAGCCTTCGTTGGTTAGTTTCTGGTGCTTGCGTGCCTCGAACAATACCTGCTGGGCACACTCGGGATCACCGGCTTTCAAAATCAGCTCGGCGATTAAAGTCAAAAGGAACGGTTTGTAATTCCCCGCACCGCTGTCCCACCAGGCCTCGGCCGCCTGACGTACCGCGCTGATGTTGTTAAAGGTCGGCACATCATAAGCAGTCGCCCAACTGCGCCACAGATTGGCAGTAACAGTCATGAAGGTAAACGAGTGCCTCTCGGACACCTCTTCAAGCTGTTGAGCGGCTTTCAAAACATGATCCGGTTCACGACGCAAAGTATGCAACATGCAAAGATAGGTCAGCGCCTGGGCGATACTGTGGGCATGCTTTAGGTCCTTGGCGGCATCGACGGCCCTTCGCTGGATATCAACGGCTCGGTCAGGATCGCCTTTCAACCACAGCGCCATGCTTAAAAAACACGACGTTATCGCTGCGTGGTCGGATCCGTAGACATAAGCAAGCCGTCCATGCAGATCGGGTTGATAAAGGTCCAGCGCCAACTGTAGATGTTCATGCGCCGCCTCCAGATCACCGATATGCAGCAAGACCGCCCCCATCGCGCGACGGGCAATCATAAAATGATGTGCCTCGTCAGACTGACTTGCCAGATCGAGGATTTGCCGCGCCGCGTCCTTCGCCAAATCATATTCGGCCCGCACCAAATGGAACGAATAAAGGCCATTGAGAACAGGAAACAGGTTCTCGGTCTCGTCCAAGCGATTACACAGTTTCCGAATTCGGGCATAGACAGCGCCCGTTTCGTCAGCGGCAATGCCAGCCGTCGAACGGGTCACACCCGCGCGAAGCACTTGTATCTCGACCTCTTTGCGGTCGCGTTCAACGGTGCTTTCCAATTCGTGCAACTGCTGTATCGCATGTCCCAGCTGGGTCACCGCTTCAACATTCGCAGAGCGCTCGGCTGCGCGTTGGCCTGCAAGGTGCCACTGTCCGATGGCCTCGCGGGGCATTTTAGCCATGGTGTAGTGGTGCGCCAGAACTTCGGGGGCCGCATCTGCGTGACTATGCGTTCCGTGATGCAAGGCCCCTGCTACGCGCGCATGCAACCCGCGGCGTTCGCTTTTCAGGAGGCTGTTATAGGCCGTGTCACGAATAAGAGCGTGACGGTAGGCAAATGTCTCTTCTGCCTTTTTCTGCGTCACGGTGACAATGCCCGCGTCGACCAGCAGATCCAGACCCGCGCGCAACGCCTTATCCCCAAACCCGGACACGCCGGAGATCAATTGATAGGTGAAATGCGGACCGATAACGGAACCGATTTGTGCGACTTCCTTCGCCGAACTCAAACGGTCCAATCGCGCCATCAACGCATCCTGTAACGTAGTGGGGACTAAAGGCGCGGGACCGGGCGCGCCATCCAACCCAAGTGCATCTGCCCCATCGGTCAATTGACCGGATTCCAGCAAATCCTTTGTCACCTCTTCAACATAGAGGGGATTACCGTTCGTCCGCCCCGCGATCACGCCGAACATTTCGGGCGAGATCGGCTTACCCCCAGCCACCTGAAGAACAATCTCGCGGACCTGCGCGAAATCCAACTGCCGGAGAGGGACATGAGTGACGTTGGGCTTGGCGGTCCAATTAGGATCAAAAGCCGTCCGGTACGTCATGACGATCAGAACCGGTACTTCCTGAATTCTGTCCACGATCCGGTCAAGCAAGGTTTTCGTCGTCGGATCAATCCAATGCGCATCTTCGATGAGGCATAGGATGGGCTTTCGCGCGGCCCGTGCAATAAGCTGACCGGCTAACATGTCCAAGGTCTGATCCATGACTTGCTGTGGCGTCAGATCAAGCGAACCAAGCTGGTCTTCGAATGGAACAGACAAAAGCGCCGCTGCCAGCTTCACACTGTGGTCAGGCGGATCTTCCAGATGTTTGGCAATTTTCCTGAGTCGGACACTTCCTGTATCATCAGCACGCAGGTCCGCAGCGTTTTCAATCTGACGGATTACAGGGTAGAGCGCACTTGTCTCATGATACGGTGAACACTGAAACCGCACTTGCAACGCTTCTGCCTTGGCAACACCCAACCGCAGCTCTTCGATCAAGCGGGATTTACCGATACCTGCTTCGCCGGACACCAATGCGACCTGCCCCTGGCCTGCCCGGGCCAGCGCCAATTTGCTGCGCAGAATGTCAAACTCCGGGTCGCGACCAATCAACGGGCTCAACGCGGTACTGTCAGTCGTCATGAACCGGCTGATCGTCTCTCGTGTTCCGGTGACCTGCCAGGCCTCAACCTCTTTCGCGAAGCCTTTGAGCTTGAACGCTCCACGCAAAACATACTCGAACGCGTCGCCTGCCAGTTGGTGCGTGGTCGGAGCGACAATCAGGGTGCCGGGATCGGCCATAGCCTGAAGGCGCGCTGCCAGGTTTGGCGTTTCGCCCATGGCGGTCCCGTCCTCAAACATGTTTTCACCGCGCAGGTCACCGACAACGACCAAACCCGTCGCGATCCCTGTCCGCACTTCGAGCTTTGCGTGGGTCCGAACTTCCGGCATTTCCTGAATGATCCTCAGCCCCGCACGTATCGCGCGTTCGGGGTCATCCTCATGCGCATGCGGAAAGCCAAAAAAGACCATAATGCCATCGCCATAATAACTTGCGATATGGCCGTCGTACGCAGCCACAGCCGCCGCGCAGGTTTCCTTGAACAGGCGCAGAACCTCGGCCAGATCCTCAGGGTCCAAGCGCTGCGCGATCTCGGTGGATCCGACGAGGTCGATGAACATGACAGTCAATTGCCGCCGTTCGGCAACAATTGTCGGGCTGAGGGTCGAATGTAGTGATGGAACGCCAGCCCCGGATTGTTCGCGCAAGGCTTTTGCAAACCGTCGCCGTGGCCCAAGCGGCAGTCCAATTGCGACAAGATCGTCTTCTGTCAGCTCAGGCAGATCACCCACCACTATTTCATGACGGGCGAAGGCCTCAGCGTATTTTGACAGGCCGTTTTTATCCAGCCAGATCTCGATTTCAGACATGCAATCGTTTCATTTGCGTCAATCCAAACAGGGCTCATTCAAGCGAACCTTCCCTGATCGCGCCCAGAAAATCGGAATTGCCAGTTCAGTTATCGGCGTGACCGACAAGGCTTGTCACCATCAAGGACGACCCCAAGGGTTTGGTCAAGTGAAACGAAAAAGGCGGGTCCACAGTTGAAATTGGGCAGAACGAACGCGACGGAATGGTGGCAACCAAAGACGATACGCTCTTAACTCGGACGAAATCCGGAGACAAACGGGAGGGGGCCGGTACGACCGGTTCGAAAATCGATTGATCATCAAAGCGCTGAAAGTCGTCACAGGCATGCTTATTCTGGGTGTCGTCGCAATTGTGGGCTATCTGCTGATCGCCCCGCCTGACCTCTTGAAGGTTGGGACGAACTATTCAGCAAAGATCGTCTGTTCCAATGTCTTCATTGCCGGGCGCGACCCGGAAGAGGTTCTGACCGTCGATGTGCAGGCTCCCGGGCATCCGTTGCTCAAGCAGATCTCGATCGACGTGGACGCTGAAGCCCAAACCGTCACGGCACGGATTTTCCGGTTCTTTGCCCCCGCGACCTCGCAATATCGCGAGGGGCTTGGCTGCACCAATGTCCATGACGCGACGCTCAGCGACGCGACCCTGACCGCGATTGAACCCTTGCCCACTGGAATCTGGCCCGTCGGTAACGAAGTTCAACTGTCACAAGATCCTGAAGTTGCGCGTGTCCTGGCGGATAGCACCCTTCTGGGCGAAGGATACCGCGCCGTGGTTGTCGTGCGGGGTGGGCGTATCGTTGGCGAAACCTATGCGGAGGGGTTTGACGAAAACACGCCTTTGCTTGGGTGGTCGATGACCAAGACAGTTACTGCGGGCTTGATCGGTACCCTGATCAAATCCGGCCAGATGTCGCTGGAGGATACGCTGACCGACAGCTATCCGGACTGGGCACAGGACGGACGCAAAAACATCACCCTAAAGGACATGCTGGCCATGTCCAGTGGCCTGCAATGGAATGAGGAATATGGGGACGTCTCGGACGTGACCAAGATGCTGTATCTTAATGATGACATGGCAGGTTTTGTCTCGGGCCGTCCGGCGGAAAGTGAGATTGGGGCGGATTTCAACTACTCTTCGGGGACAACCACAGCCCTGTCGCGCGTCTGGCAGGACAAGCTGCCGGATGGCAGTCTGACCTATCCACAAGAGGCGCTGTTCGAACCATTGGGCATGGCATCCGTCGTGCTCGAGACCGATGCGGCGGACACATTTGTCGGGTCCAGCTATATGTATGCCACTGCGCGCGACTGGGCGCGTTTTGGGCAACTGCTATTGCAGAAAGGCGAATGGAACGACCAACAAATCCTGCCCGAGGGTTTTACGGACTGGATGTTTGAGCCGGTTGCCGCATCTGACGGAATGTACGCCAAAGGTCATCTGTGGCTGGATTCTCCGGGTGGGTTACCACCCTATGCAGATGCCGTCTGGCTTCAGGGGCATGACGGGCAGTTTATCGGTGTATTCCCATCGCAGGACATGGTCGTTGTGCGGCTGGGTCTGACACCCTCCCGGCACGGATATTCCTCGTTGCCGCTGGCCGAGGCGCTCATCTCTGCCTTGCAGGATTGATAAGAACGGCCCGCTGGTCGAGTCCTTTTCGCTATTCCAGAATTTGCGTTGCAATACCGGTGTTTGTCAGCTCATCCTCTACCAAGGCATAGATCTGATCCGGCGGCGTGTTCAGAGAATACAACATCAATGCAGGATCGACACCCATGTCGATCAGATGCTGCATCGTCTCGCCCTGCCCCTTTTGGATGCTTTCAACGGCAAAGACCACGGGGATCAGGCGCGGTTGGTCATAGTAATGCTGATGAAGTCCGACAATGCCTTGCAGTGACACGATACGCGCGACCCCACCGGCCAGTATATACGGACAGGCGGACATGCAGACCGCGCCGGGCAGTACAGCCGATGACAACCCGGCCTCGCGTATCTGCGCGCCGATCAACAAAGCTTCGGACACTTGGCCGCCCGGGCTGTGCAGCGCGATCAGGTCGAGTTGTTCTTGCATCTCGGACAAATAGGTATCGAACCGATCAGCATCACCTGTTTCGATCTGACCGCTCACCAGAAGGATCCGCCCCAGATCACCGGCTTGTTTTTCAGTAAATTCCAACCGCGTGGGAAAGCTCTGAGGTACCAGCACATCCAGCGGTTGGTCCTGCGGCAACAGCGACGGATCGGTGCGGTCGGTGCGGTACTCGCGCCGCTGATCCCCAGGTGAGATGGGGCCGGTCGGCAGTTCAACCCTTGGCGTGAACGGGTTGGAGACAACGTCGGCCACATCCGACAGGATCAGAATACCTGCGATCACCAGCTGGAACACCAGCACGTATCGCAGCCCCCTGCGCACATCAATTCGGGACAGGAAGCCCATCATGTTTCGTCTTTTTTCGGTGTGGCGCGATCAAGAATTGCGGCATCTGCGACGCCCATCGTCGCCTTGACGTCTTTCATCGCATTCATGGCCGCGCGCAGGTCAGACAGCGTTAGCGTATCCTCAAATGCTCATACCGTCCTTCCCGCTTCGGATGGCGGCTTGGGTGATCGCCAGCACGAACACAAGAACGGCGGGCAGCAGGTCGATTGCGATGGCTCCGGCCCAGGACGGCACAAAGTTGTGCGCATACTTGATCTGGAAATGGGATTATAGGCCGTCTCAATTGGCGGCTCGATCTCCAGAACCTCTTCAGCCGCAGTCCGAAGGGTCTTGCCGCGCTGATCCAGCGCGTTCAGGACCGAGTTGATGGTCGATGATTGGGCGTCGCGCACCTCGGAACTGCGCCCATCAAGTTCGGGCAGCACGACCGACGACGGCAAATCCCCGGCAGCGCGCGCAACAAGCGGCGCCACGTTGTATTGGTTCAGACGCGAAATCACCCCAGCCAGCTTGACGCTTTCTTCGGAAAACTGCACCGACCGGCGATCAACCGGCCCCGGGGCAACGGTGAGCTCTCGCATTCGAGCAAGGATTTCGTTGCCCTGCTGGAACGCATTTTCGATCAGCGGCTGCTGGTTTGCGATCTGTTCTTCCAGATTGCGCAGCTCTTCGACCTTTTGGGTCAGCACGCGAAACACTGCCCCACGGCCCGCCGTGCCCGAAAGATCACCGGATTGCTCCAGCTCGGCCAGTTCTTCGAAGCTTTGGCGCGCGCGTTCGACCTCGCGCCCCAGTGCCTGACCGCTGAGTGCAATATCATGCGCCTGTTCAAGCGCAGCCTGGTAGTCACGCACCGTGTTTTCCAAATGCTGTTCGACCGCAGCCGCGCCGGCCAGGGCAGCAGCGTTAAGCCAGCTGGACATGGCGATGATTGCAACCGATCCAACGATCGTCGAGATCGTCAGGCCTATGAAACCGCTGGCCGTGCGCATCGACGGCAGTAAGCGCAGCATACAGCTCCAGAACACAAAGATGCCGACGGACACTGCGATCGAATAGGCGACCGCTGCGAAGAAGGTCACCGCGCCATTGTCTTCCAGCAATGATGAAACGCCAAGGTAAGTGTAAATACCTGAGGCTATGGCCAAAACACCCAAAGCGGCGGGCGTGAACGTGTCCAACCACGCTAGATGCGCCTCAAGCTCTTTGGCCGTCCGCAGACCCCTCGCCTCCTCTGCGGTCAGGCGGTCCCTTTTCTCTGTCATGTCACCCCACGCTCCAAATCGTTAATCTTTTTTAATCACTAGATAATAACGCACGGGACCATTTGATATGGTCCTATGCGTAACTTCAAGTTGAGCGGGTTGGGGCGAAGTTGTTTGATCGCTCCAGGATTACACGGACGGGTTCAAAACACCGGCGAGTCCAGCATGACAGAACTGCAACAGGTTCCGGATTGCACCCTCGGCGTCGCGTTTTTGGTCAGGGCCGGAAAGTGCCCTGATCCGCCATTCCGACGTGCACAACGCCAGCATGGACGACACCGAAAAAACCAGCGCCCCGGCAACGTTCGCCGGGTCGGCCTCGGGGTATTTTGTGCACAGCTTTTGAACGACCAGCGAGGCGACGGGATCAAAATGGGTTTTCGCCAGCGTATGCCAACGCGCATCAGCGGAAACTATCGCCACAATGCGCGCATAGGCCAGCCATTGGGGATCATTACTGAATGCGCGGGTCAGCAACGGCCTCATGAAGGCTGACATCAGGTCCGCGGCGTCCCAATCGCCGCACTCCTCCAATCGGCTGATGGTTTCACGGCGCTCTTGCGATAGTTCACTGGCGCGACGCGCAACGATGCGTTCAAAAAGCTCATCCTTTGGACCGCCGTGAAAGTTCACGTTGGCCTTCTGAACCTGCGCCCGCTCGGCGATGTCGCGAATCGAGGCACCGTCGAATCCCTGCTCGGCAAAGACCAGTTCCGCAGCGTCAAGAATACGCTCCCGTGCCGCAATGGATCGCTGCGAAGGCGCTCTTTTTCTTTCTTTTACAGCGTGTTGTGCCATTTCAAAAACCAATTTGCCTTATTTCGAACGATCGTTCAAGATAAATAGTGTCGCAGGAGGAGAAACGAATGGAACAGGTGCAAGTCGGAGCGGGCCAGCCGGTCACGGTGAAGGCCCGCCCGGAAGAGTGTTTTGCTCTGATCGGAGCTGGGCCCATGGGTCTGGCAATGGCCAAGACACTTGTCGAGCAGGGAGTGCCATTTCAGGGATATGAACTGGCTGATGATGTGGGTGGTCTGTGGAACATCGATGCCCCTCGGTCTACGATGTACGAGACCGCCCACCTCATATCGTCAAAGAAGATGACCGAATTCACCGACTTCCCTATGCAGGAAGAAACGGCGGAGTATCCATCACATCGCGAGCTCAAGACGTATTTCCACGACTTCGCAAACGCATTTGACCTTTACCAGCACTATCACTTTGGTGCCGAGGTCCTGAGTACCACACCGCTGGACGCAGGCGGATGGGAGGTGAAATGGCGTGACAAGGCAGGCACTGAGCACTGCCAGATCTTTGCGGGTATCCTGATCGCCAACGGCACATTGTCCGAACCCAACCTACCCAAGTTTGAGGGAGAGTTTTCAGGCGAGCTGATCCACGCTTCGGACTACCGTTATCCTACGCAATTCACAGGCAAGCGGGTTCTGGTCATCGGGGCCGGAAACTCGGGCTGCGATATCGCGGTTGACGCCATTCACCACGGGCAGTCCAGCGATATCTCGATGCGCCGGGGGTATTACTTTGTGCCTAAATACGTCTTCGGTGTTCCGGCCGACACAATGGGCGGGAAGATCAAACTGCCCATGTGGCTGAAACGTAAAGTAGACGGGGCAATTCTGAAATGGTTCGTGGGTGATCCGCAGAAGTATGGCTTTCCCAAACCGGATTATGCCCTGTACGAGTCCCATCCCGTCGTCAATTCGCTAATCCTGTTCCACGCCGGGCATGGCGATTTGAAGGTGCGCCCTGACATTGAGCGTTTCGACGGCAAGACCGTCCATTTCCGTGATGGCACCAGTGCTGAATACGACATGGTTCTGGCCGCGACCGGATATAAACTGTACTACCCGTTCATCGATAAGTCACACTTGAACTGGCAGGGCGACGCCCCGCACTTGTACCTGAACTGCATGCACCCGACCCGCGATGACCTGTTCGTCCTGGGTATGATCGAGGCGTCGGGCCTTGGGTGGCAAGGACGGCACGAACAGGCCGAGATGGTGGCGCGCTATATCGCGGGACTAAGATCCGGGAACTCTGCCGCAAAGGCCATTCACGCGGCCAAATCCCAAAAGTTCGAACGTGCGACCGGCGGCATGAACTATATCGACCTGCCCCGGATGGCCTATTATGTCGACAAAGCGACCTACCGCGGTGAAGTGACCCGACAGATCGCGGCGTTGAAAGCGGCCCAGTCATGAACGGGATCGACGATGTCGCGCTGAACTTCGATGCAGGCAACCTAAAGCTGCTGAACGTCATCCTTGCCGTCGTGATGTTTTCAATCGCGCTGGATCTTAGGATGGATGACTTTCGCCGGATCCTGCGCGGACCGAAACCGTTGCTTGTTGGGCTGGCATCCCAGTTTTTGGTTCTACCCGCACTCACCTTTCTGATGCTGCTGGTGGTCAATCCACTACCGTCGGTCGCGATGGGGCTGATCCTTGTAGCGGCCTGCCCGGGAGGGAACATCTCGAATTTCATGACGCACCGTGCTGGCGGAAACGTGGCGCTTTCGGTGTCGATGACAGCTTTCGCAACCGTCGGCGCGATCATCATCACGCCCGCTAATGTTGCGTTGTGGGGGAATCTTTACGCCCCAACACGAGAAATCCTGCAAAGGACAGAAATCGACCCGGTCGCAGTGGCCATTACAGTCGGCTTCATGCTGATCCTGCCCCTTATCCTTGGCATGCTGGTCAATGCGCGTTTCACAGCCGTCGCCGATAAAATCCGCCGCCCGATGCAGTGGCTCTCGATGGCGATCTTCATCACTTTCATCCTGGTGGCGCTCGCCGCGAACTGGGGAATTTTCCAACATTTTGCGACCGCGATCATCGGAATCGTCATCCTGCATAACGCGCTGGCTTTTATGGGCGGGTATCTGACCGCGACGGCCGCCAACCTGTCGGAGCGCGACCGTAGATCTGTCACAATCGAAACGGGAATTCAAAACTCGGGCCTTGGCCTCATCCTGATATTCGCCTTTTTTGGCGGGCTTGGCGGAATGGCGGTTGCCGCGGCGCTTTGGGGCATCTGGCACGCGATCTCGGGACTGGCGTTGGCCACCTTTTTCGCAAGACGAGAGGTGCCCGAATGCGCCACATCCTGATCACCGGAGCTGCGGGCGCGGTGGGCACTGCCCTGCTGCAACGACTGGGCAACCGCGACGACGTCACAATCACTGCAACAGATATTCAAGAACCCGCCGACCTGCCGAAAAATGCAAGGTTCGTCACGATGGACGTCACGGGCAACGCGCCTCTCAACGTCATTCTGGCTGAAGAACCGGACACCATCGTGCATCTGGCTTCCATCGTGACCCCCGGCCCATCATCGACCAGAGAGCATGAATATCAGGTCGATGTCGAAGGAACCCGTAATGTCCTGAATGCCGCGATCGCCGCAGGGGTCAAGCGTCTGGTCGTTACTTCATCAGGTGCAGCCTACGGATATCATGCCGATAACCCGGTTCCTCTTTGTGAAACGGATTCGATACGAGGCAATCAGGAATTCGCCTATTCGTGGCACAAGCGGCTGGTCGAAGAAATGCTGGCCGATGCCAGACAGGTCGAGCCCGACCTCGAACAGGTTGTTCTGCGCGTGGGCACTGTGCTGGGGCCAAAGGTTGAAAATCAGATAACGGCCCTGTTTCACAAACCCCGTCTGCTGGGGCTGAAAGGATCAGACAGCCCGTTTGTGTTCATCTGGGATGAAGATCTGGCCGATATCCTGGTTCGTGCGGCGACTGACGGGCCTGCCGGTGTTTTCAACGTTGCCGGCGACGGCGCGCTGACCATCTCTCAGATCGCATCACAGATGAGCAAACCGTTGCGTCGGCTATCTCCGGCGGTGGTCAGGGCCGCTCTGACCATTGCCCGCCCGCTGCGTCTGTCGCGTTATGGCCCAGAGCAAGTGCGTTTTCTTCTGTATCGCCCTGTATTGAACAATGCCGCGCTGAAAGGCGAATTCGGCTATCACCCCAAATTCACGAGTGCCGAGGCGTTCGATCGCTGGTGGGAGGCTACCCAATGAAACCAACCGCTGTCATTACAGGAGGAGCCGGAGGGCTGGGCCGTGCATTGTCCGCCGTGCTAAGGGCCGACGGTTGGCATACTGCATTAATTGATTTACCGGGGCAAGAACTTGACGCGCTGGCCAATCAAGATGACGTCAGCACCTATGCCTGTGATCTGACCGACGCTGATCAATGCAAAGACACCTGCACCCGGATCATTGCGGCAAGAGACTCCATAGATCTGGTGATCTACAATGCGGGCGTCTCGCAGATTTCCGCGTTTTCGGACAGCGATATGCGCTCGCACCGAAACTTGTTCGAAATCAACTATTTCGCTGCAGTTTGTTGCGCTCAGGATTTTCTGGACTCGGTCAGGAAAGCCAAGGGTACACACCTTGCGATCTCTTCCGTTGCAGGTTTTGCACCCCTCATTCATCGAACCGCCTATGCAGCCAGCAAACACGCGATGGAGGGGTTCTTTAAGTCCCTTCGCGCCGAGGAATCCGCCCACGGGGTTCGCGTTTCCATCGCCGCGCCATCCTTTGTGGCGACCAATATCGGGCGACCGGAGGCCGCAGACGCTGGGTTCGTTCGTCCCGGCTCAGCCTCGGATGGTATCGACTACATGGAGCCGGAAGCGGCGGCGCAAGTAATCTTGCAAGGTTACCGGCGACGTAAAGACTACATCCCAGTCGGGCGGATCGCACAGATCGCCAATCTGCTAAACCGTCTGGCACCAAAGCTCTATTTCCGTCAGATGATGCGGACGGTAGGTAAGCGACGAACGCCCTGACCTGTCAACTGACCGAAGCCTCTAACACGGATTTTAGCTTTTGTGCATCAATCGGCTTGTGCAGCAAAAGGTAGCCTGCCGTCTTGCAAGAGGCTGCCAATTCGGTCGAACGATCAGCGGAAATAATGCAACCGGGCAGTTGCCCGAATTCGCGTGTCAATTCGGCAATGGTTTCGGTACCGGTCTTTCCGCCGTCCAGTTGAAAATCGGCGACAATGACATCCGGTAAAATCCCGATCTCGTGCAGCAGGTTTGCCGCCTCATCTTTGCTGGCCGCTTCCAATACCTGAACGCCCCAGTTTTCCATCGTCATGCACAGCGCCCCGCGCAGGTTGTCATCGTTTTCAATCAGCAAGGCAACCGTCCTGTGCAGCACGTCCGAGCGCGACTGTATCGACGGCTCACCACTATTCAGCGCATCGCGTGCCTGGCCTGCTGATGGAACCGTGATTGAAAAAACGGTTCCGCGCCCCAGTTCGGACTGCAAATGTATCGGGTGTTTCAGCAAACCACAGGCGCGCTCCACAATGGCAAGGCCCAAACCCATCCCTTCGGCCGCACTGGCGTCTGAATGAATACGTTTAAACTCTTGAAAAACAACGTCTCTCTGGTCTGGCGCGATCCCAATCCCTGTATCCCAAACCTGGATCGAAACGGTCTTCCCCAGTCGCCTTACACCGACCAGAACCCTGCCCATTTCCGTGTAACGGATCGCATTTGACAGCAGGTTTTGCAGAATGCGCCGCATGTAACTGGCATCACTTCTGATAACTGTATCAGTGCCGACAAATCGCAACCCAAGCCCCTTGGCTTGCGCCATAGGCCTAAAGGCGTCCTCCATCTGGGAAAAAAGCTCACCGACCGGCACTGAGGATAAGTGAACCGATGCCCGCCCGGAATCCAGTTTCGAAATATCCAGCAGCGCCTCAAGAATGTGTTCGACACTGTTTAGGGCGCTCTCTGCTTTCACCGCGACTGCGCGCGCATCGGCCTTGTCCAATCCACTGCCCAATGTCGAGACGTAGAGTTTTGCAGCCGACAGAGGTTGCAGCAGATCATGGCTGGCCGCCGCGACAAAGCGCGATTTTGATGCGTTCGCACGCTCTGCTTCGTTCAGCGCGTCAGCAAGCTCCATTGTTCGCGATGCAACGCGCTGTTCCAACAGTTCCTTGGCCTCGACCAGGGCTTGTGCGGATTTTCTTTCAGCCGTCACATCGGTGAAGGAAATCACGAAACCCCGATCCGGCATTTCCTGCGCGAAGACTGACAATATCTTGGCACGACCGCTGTGCATCTGGAATTGCAACGGCGGGCGCTCGGTCGAGCGATTGACCCAGGCCAGCAGGTCAGCGTCGCTCACGCCGCCCTCAAAACTGATGGTCGCGCTCAACCGGTGAAACAACGTCTGGAACGGTGCTCCCATCTGAAATTGCGCGTTGGGAATGGCCAGAAGTTCGCTGGCGCGGTTGTTCCACCCGACCAGACGCAGCTTGCTGTCAAAGATACAAACCCCCTGATCGATATGTTCCAGTGTCGCGCGGATCAGCCGGGCCTGGTCATCTAGGATACGGTCCCTTTCCTGCCGCTCGACCCGCATAATGTCTGTCACATCCGTTTGTAAGATGACGGTGCCGCCATCCGGTGTCCGATGTTCCGACACCTGCATCCAGCGGTTGCCGCTAAGGCGGATGTTAAAGACAACGTGATCTTCAGCATGGCGCGCCATGCGCCGTTGCACCCAGTCTTTTGGGGAAACTACTCCAGGTAGGGACAGGAACCTGGACTGGCTGACCAACCCGACATAATCGGTGAACCGCAGCCCCGGTGTCAGCTTGGTTTGGATGTCAGGCATATGCAGGCCAAAGCGGCTATTGCACAGGACCATTTCTTCATCCCGGTTGAACAGCGCAAACCCTTCCTGCACCGCCTCGATCGCATTGGCGAGGTTTGCGCGGGCGGCTTCGGTTTCCTGATTGGCCTGCGCCAGGCGCGCGTTCGAGTCGTTGAGCAAGTCCAACGCCCGTTCAAGGTCATCCGTACGCGCCCGCACTTCTTGTTCAAGCATGGCAGCCCGTTGAAACTGAGCGTAAGCCGCGCCCGAGGCGTCAGTGGATTCCTCGACCCGCCGCATCAGGGCCGCGACGATTATCAGCAGTTTTTCATTCTGCCGATCAAGCGGATCATTGGGGTCGGTCAGAGATTCAATCATCGCCTACCCGTCTTCCGGAGGGTAAATCGCGACGCCGGTCAGCGTCTGGTTCACATGGATCGAATTGAATTGCTCGCCATAGGTCGAAAACCCGACGACATGGTTCTCCGCAAGCAATCGCGAAATCTCGCCCGTCTTTTGCTTTTCCTGCGCTTCCAGCCGGCGCAGGATGCAATCACAGCCCAGGATCGTGTCCGGACGGGTAGTCTGTGTCAGCGCAGCGATTTCTTCCTCGAGATGCGAAACCATGTCCCGAGGTTCAGCCAGCGTCAGCACCAGCCCCTCATCAATCGCGGAAAAGAACACAAGGTCACCATTGCCCGCGACGCGCTGAATGGCCCGCACATGATGCTGGCCGCCGATCTGCACAACCAGCGGGTGGGCCGCGAAGGTAAAGGTCGTCAGCTGTTCAGGGTCTTTTCCAAGTAGACGGGCATATTCGCGCGCGGCTGGCTCGGCGTTGATTTCCTGCACGATGCGGTTTGCCGGATCGGCCTTGGTGACGACCATACGCCGCGCCGTTGGCAACAGGTGATCCGTCTTGAACACTTTGATCGGGCAGCGCGTGCGAACCTGCGTCAGGATAGCCGCGTTCTGCATGGCCTGACCGTCCATCAACACATAGGTCGCGCCGAAACGGGTTCCGTCCCCTGCGGACCCGCCGAACAAGGGCACCGGCCCCAGTCCAACGGCGAGTTCCGACGTCAGCGCATCCTCTTTCGTCGACAACCCGTCGATCATCAAAAAGGAAAACTCGTGTTTCCAATCCGGTGCGGACGCCGCCATTTCGTTACGGTTGCGGATCATCTGGTCGATGATGTCCTGCGCCGAGAAATTCCCAAGGTCGGGCACCAGCAGAGTGCGCACCTCGAAATGCGAAGACGGTAATCCGATGGCAACAATCTGATCTTCGCCATAGCCGCAATCTGCAAGCTCGCCCGCTGTGGTGCATCCGATTACAGGCGTTGGCGCAAAGGCATCGACTGCCTCGGAAATAACCGCCGCCGCATCCGCGCCGGAGCTCACGAACAGAATAACCAAGGACAAAAGATCATCGCCTAACGATCCGGCGAGTTTTTCAATCGCCTGATCCGTGTCGCGATGTACAAAGCCCGTTTTGACGATACCTGGCGCACGGGCAGCAGCTGTCGCCCACCCGACTGCTTGGTTCATCCTGCCCTCCTCCCTGAAGCGCAACGTTTTCATATGATATGGCGCGAGGGCTTATTCTTGCAAGACGCTGGCAAGAGAAGCCTTCTTGGCAAGCAGCACGGCCTGCGTACGACTTTGCACGCCGAGTTTACGCATGATTGCAGTTACATGCGCCTTGACTGTGGTCTCGGCAATGGACAGATCAAACGCAATCTGCTTGTTCAATTTGCCTTCACAGATAAGCTGCAGAATGCGCGATTGCTGATTGGTCAAAGTGGCAAGCCGATTGGCGGCGTCGCTGTGTTCGGTATCCGCATCGTCGTCAATCAGTGCAAAACCGTCTGGCACGAAGACGTCCCCGGAATGAACTGTCTCGAAAGCTGTACGAAATACGTCTCGCTGGCTGTGCTTGGGGACATAGCCTGAGGCACCCGCACGGATCACCTGACTGATCACGCGGTTCTCTGAAATCGACGAAACTACGATGACCGGTGCATCGGTGGCCGCTTTGACGCGCACCAAACCTTCAAGCCCGTCCACATCCGGCAGGTTGAGGTCCAGTATGACCGCATCTGGTCGCAACCCACCGGCAATCAGAGCAATCGCGTTTTCCAATCGATCTGCGGTGTGGATTTCACCGATACGAGTGACACTTTGCAGCGTCATCGACAAAGCATCACAAAACAATGGATGGTCATCGACGATCAGGACCTTGTCAAAATCAATTTGTCCGGCTTTTTTTGCAAACATAAAACTTGGCCTTCGTAATCTGGTTGTCCCAACCCTAGCAACCGTCGGGTGCCGCGCCTACTGGCGAAACGTCGTATAACCGGAACCAAAGTTTGGCTATGCCTCGGGGCTTTGGGGAAAAATCGATTGACGTAAGATCGCTGTCACTTTGGCCCCGATCTGGGGGGCTTCACTTTCTCTTGGGCCAGCGATGTTCAATATCGTATTAGGTCTCGCCATGACCCATTGCTTTACTTGGCGCTCGCACGCTTCAAGCCCCCGCCCTAGATCAACAATCTGGTAAGGTTTTCCGATCTCTTGCGCAAAATCGATGGTCAACTGCGTTCCCGGACTGGTCGATCCATCCACAAACACCAGCAAAGCGTCACAGGCCAAAACGTTCAGCTTTGTGCGTTCGGCGACATCCGTGGACTGTGTTTCATTCAAACCAGAGAAGCGATCCGGAATGCGGCCCGCCTCATTCAAGCGGCCTTTCGGAACCCAGCCGCCATAGGGAATGTCGTTTTCCAAAGCGAACTGGAAAGCCGCCATATCAACGCCTGTTTGTCCGCCGGTTATGATTTTCACAAGACGCTCCCTACTCTAAATCAGCGCCTTGCTAGCCCAACAGACCGATTTCATGCCCGTCAATGATAATCGCCAGATCCCAGTATTTTCTGATTTCTTCCTCGGCGGCCTGGGCTGCAGCGGCCTCTTCGGGAACGCGTTCGACCCGAAACCCGAACCGTTCAAGCCCGCAATAGTCCACGCGGCTGAGAATGACAGGAAAAACCTCTCGCTCCATCGCGGCGGCGGCCAATAGCCTTGCGATAAGATATGGCGTTTCTGGCGGTTCATGCACCCGCACGCCGATATGCACCGGGCCGCCGGGCTCCCGGTCCCACAGCATGAGCGAGGGGGCCAGCCGCATATTCGGAAAGATAACCTTGCCAAGCGGCTTGGCGGCACGATCCTCATTGATCAGATCGTCCAGCGGCTCGGGTCGATTTGGCGACGCTCTGCTGAGGATTTCGAACCATAGATCACTGGTCATATCCGCGCCCCCAATTCGGTTAGCAATTCGGCGGCCTTGACTGCCCCCGTTTTGGGCAGCTCAAAACCATTCAATGCAGATCGGTAAAATTCGGCTCCGTCGTGATCCAGCCAATCTGCCACTGTGCGCTCGAGCGTCATGAATTCGCGTTCGGTGATGGCGGCGCACAAGTCTCGGTCGGCCATAGCTGCGGCGCGCCGTTCCTGATCGTCCAGATAGGGGGCTGACTGCGGAATAAATATCGCCGGGATGCGATGGTACAGCATCTCAAGGACCGAGTTGTATCCGGCCGCAGATATGACCACGTCCGCGGCAAGGCTAAGCTTGGTCGCCTCCAGTGTCTGAACCACGCGGGTGTTTTTCCAACCGAATGTGGCAGGCTGAACCGTGCTTCCGGGCCATGTTACAACAAGGTGCAGGCAATCATCGCGCGCCTCAAGCATGCCCGAGATCGCCTGCAATTGCGCAGACCTGTCCGAGGCAACGCCGCCCCCCAGCATGCTGACAACCAGCTGCTTAAAGTCGCGCCCGAAACGTTCCGCCAGCCGGGCCCTGAGCTGTTCTTTTTCCGCGGCGGACTGTTCCACCTGACGCACGATTGGCCCGACATAATGAACATGATCACCATAGCTGTAGGCGTCGTTCAACTCGTCAAATGCCTCGGAGGGCACGATGACCCGGTCAAATACGCTTTCGCGGCGCAGCATAGTCTGCCTTGACCGGCCTTCAGGCCACAACCCGCGCCGGATCCAAGCCGCCGACAACTTACGTTCACGGATCACCCGGTAGACGGAGTCAAACACGTAGCCGCCGTCAAAAACCAGCGTGTCGTTTTCCTGAAGCACCGCACCAAGACGCCTATACGTCAGCACGTCATTGCCATCTGAATTGGTCTTTGTATCGGCGCGCTGAACCAGAGGGATACAGTCGATACCCTCACGGCGAACAAGCGGGACGCAGCTGGGAAAGGCCGCGAACATTTTTGTCATGGTGTCCGGCATTTCACGGGCAATGATGCTGCACCGCTGCGCGTGGCCCAGCCCCACGCCGTTCGTCGGGAAAAACAGGGTTTTGCGCTTGTCCTGTTCTGACTGACGCTGTTTCGCCGTCAGACCTGCAGCCGTTTCCAGGCGCGAAATGTCAACTGTATGCAACCACTGGGATTTCGAGGCCTGTTCGACAATTTGCGGCACGTTCCCGATCACATTGCCGATCAGATACCCATCCAATGCGAAAGGAGTCTTAGGCCCCAGCAATGCAGGTGCGCCCGAGGACATCAGAACCTCATCATCGGTACAGTCAATGGCAACGCCGCCAGTTGCAATCAGCTCAACCGCAAAAGCGGCCATGCGAACTCCGGCAATTCCATTGCCGAACATCGCCAGAATATCCGTTGAAATCGCCAAAGTCAGCGGCGACAGTCCGGTATACAGGTAGGTTGGCAAATCGTGAAACGGCGACGCCTTGATCGCTTCATTCTGTGCGCCGCTGACAATGAGTTTCAGGTTATAGCCACTCTGGCTGCTCATCCGGGAAAAACAAGACAGCGTCTCGGGGTTGTCCAGCTCCATCGAACCCAACACAAGAGTCACGTTCGGCACCACCCGTTTGGACCGCCGCAATACGGGCCGAACATCCGCCACCAAAGGACTTGAGGTCGATGGCAACACCGGGCGCGGTTGAAAATCTGTCAGGTCGATCACCTGGGCTTCGCGCCCAAGCGCATAGGCCAACCGGGCCTTGGCCGCGATATAGCTTTGCTGGGTCATAAAGCGACCCGTCGCAACAACCGGGACACTCGGGGCGAGCTGTTTGTTACGCAACGACGCAAGAAGAAAATCGTCGATCTCTTCGGCACCCAGTACGAATACGGTCTGCGCCTTGTTCTCGCCCGGGTCGACAAGGAACTTGGCTGCCTCGTAAATCCTGCCACGCCCTGCGTCCTCGGGCAGATAATCGGCATCAATGCACACATTGAAGCCACGTGCGGCAAGCTGCTCGGCAAAGATTAACTGCGTGTCAAACGACCGCAATGAGCGTGTGCCCACTTCGACATAGATCATTTGTTCACCCCGCTGTCGGCGGATAAAACCCCCGACAGCATCGCCTTGAATTTCCCTGCAGAGTAGTTCTGCAGCGCTGATTGCGATCTGGCCACCTGATCATGATATTTCTGCGGTTGAGCGATCAGGTCGGCAATGATTGTGTCCACCTGAGATGGCTGGCAAGTCAAGACGGCATTTCCGAACGTGGCACCAGTATCAGGGTTGGTTAGAACAACCTTACCTGCGGCAACCGCCTCGGCCACAACGCGACCAAAACTTTCCTGCCAGGTCGGCGCGGTGAAATATACAAAAAAGTCAATCATTCCAAAGAACTCTTGCACAGTTATGGCATTAAAGGGAAGCAAGGTCCAATGCGCGCGCAGAACACGGGCATTCAACAAAGCATCCGCCCCAAGAATTACATTGCACTGCGAATGGCTTGGAAAACAGCTGTCCAAATCAGCAATAACGGGGAACTTCTCGAACCCGGGTCGTGAATGTCGCCCACGGCGGTCCTGAGGTGTTTCACACGGGGCGCTCACCTCGGTCTCGCAAATGTTGAACCAGTCAGAGCCCAAGACGTCCCACTGCCGCGCCACGCGAGAGGTTGCCAACCAGTCGACTACGCCGCTTCGATTAAACGGTGATATCGGCGCGAGTGTTTTCCTGAGCGAAATTGTCGAGGCTTCGATCTGGCTTAAACAGCTTGAAACATCAAATCCCTCTGCCCCGCCCGGACGCAGAAAATTCTCATGCGTGATCACGTACAGCTCGCGCGCAATGATCCTTGTGCCAAGCGTGTCCTGAAATTTCAAAAAAGACGGGTTGTGTAAAAATACGAAGTCCGCGCTGATCCGGGGTGCATCCCAAATAATCGGAATGTTCAAATCGTCCAGTACCTGCCGCAAAACCGGTGAAACGTGTTGGTTGGTGCCAAACGTCCTGGACGTGATCGCGTGCACGACCACCTGCCCGCATTCGGCGGCCACCGGCAATTCGGCCGCCACAGCCGCAGAAGTCCCGCCAGAAAACCGCGGCTCGATGACATAGGCGATCGTTGGTGTGTTTGATCGCCCGAAGGCAAGCATTTCTGACATCCGAATCAGTGTTGCCGCGAGGCATCGAATGCCTCGTTAGCCGCACGGTTCTCGCTGCCGGCCGGTGCACTGGTGGCATAGCTGAAATCCAGATTGCCAACAGATGCGACCTCGTGAAAACTCCGCAGCTCCAGCGACAGTTCATCTTCGCCGGTCAATAGCTCAGGGTTTTTGTCGAGGTAGGAATACAGAGCCTGAATGTCATTGGTGGACAGCATTTGGTCGATGGCCAGCAGATGCTCAAGCGTAATTTCGGCACGCGCGTTTTGGGTCGTCGATAAAAATAGCAGAGCAGTTACGATGCCGATAAGTCGTCTATCCGTCATTTTGGATACCTCGTCGGAAACAATTAACAGTACAAAATCTTGAATCAGCCTTTTCAGTATAGCTTAAAAATACAGTCATTGGGTCGTCGCTTTCTTAAGTTTGCTCAGGACCTGACTTTTCAGTTGATTGACGCGGTTAGGGGCCTGGGTTCTGGCCGTGCTGAGTGTGTTGGTTTGCTTGACCCTGGTGACGTCAGAGCCTTTTCCTGCCAACCATAACTCTACGATTCCACTAGGAGTTTTGACGTTGGACCCTGTGAAATCCCGCAGCAATGCACCGGAGTCTCTGGCAAGGGCGGCTGCTCTTTCTTCGTCCTGCTTGTGATAAAAGCGAACGTTTGACTGGGTGATCTTAAACCCCACGCGCGCTTGCCCGTTAAGCTTATGTCCGGTCGAAGTCAGGTTAGTCACAACAGAATCCACAACGCTCTGCGGAACGTTGGTCGGCGCATAAATCCGGTAGGCCACGGACACATTTGCCGGGGCGGGCTCTGGTTCCAGAGGCGTGATTGCATCATTCAGCAGAGGCGGTGTCAGAGGCAAGACCGGTGATTCCAACGGGCTTGGTATCGCCGAAAGGACTGGTGCCCGTAAAGCTAATGATGTCTCGTAAGCGGCCGGTGTCATCAATGGGGCCGGCGCGTCGATTGGCTTTGGCGCGGTTGGCAGTGCCGCCAATTCGACAGGCTCGGGCTGGGGTTCGTATGGCAACGGTTGCGCAATCTCGACAGCAAGGCTTGTGCCCTCTGGCCGCACAGCAATGTCCGAACCAGTTGATTCGCTTGTCTGGAGGCCCTGTTCCGGCTGATAACCACTCTCGGGCTCGGTTAAGAGGACATCCAAAGATACTTGCGTTTCGGTATAGTCCAGTACACCGGGCTGGATCGGAACTACAGGCGGCCGCATTGTTGTTGGGGTTGCAGCTACGTTTACGCCTTTCAAAAACTCTTCGGGTCTTGCCACTGTCACAGTTGTTTCAAGCACA
This sequence comes from Ruegeria sp. Alg231-54, assembly GCF_900143525.1. Classification (GTDB taxonomy): domain Bacteria; phylum Pseudomonadota; class Alphaproteobacteria; order Rhodobacterales; family Rhodobacteraceae; genus Ruegeria. The sequence continues at coordinate 883,815 of NZ_FREZ01000001.1, forward strand.
GCGACAGAAGTGCTGAAAATTTCAGGCGTGGATTGAAGCCGGACAAAACCAAGATTCAACTCTTGCCGAGGTCGATAGCTTAGCAGAGTTATCGGCAGTGGTGGCTGGACAAGAGTCGGTACGAAAGACCGAACACTAGGTGCCAAGCGCGACAATTCTGGTTTGATACCGCCCGATTGCTCGGACGAAACTGATAAGAGTAGCGACAACGACGCCAAATCCTGTGACGCGGCTGTGTCACCGTCAGGCAAATTTGATTCAGATGATGTATCGAACACGGTTGCAGACGTTACAGCCAAGTCCGCCGCACCACTTGTAACGTCGGACGGCGGCACCGAGTGCTCGGCGAGTTCCGCGTCTTGTTGCATGATCGCGCCTGTTGCCGGGGTCTCTTGGCTCACCAAACCTGCATTTTCGGTTGGACCGGGGGCGTTCAACCCAGACAAAATCAAAAAAACCGAAGACGACGCAACAACACCGATGCCGCATCCTGCCGCGACCAGTCCCAACCGCATCTTTAGGCGCTTACGATTCTGATCGTCTGTCCTTTCCTTAAGGGTTCTGCGCAAACGATCGGAAAACCCTTCCCCGGGTAGCTCTTGGCCTAATTTCGGGTCGACTAGATCCTCTGGTCTATTGTCGGGATGGATGCCCAGCGCGAGCCCGCCATCGGGCGGCACAGTGCTTGCTTCCCCTCGAGCATCGCGTGCTACGTTTTCAGTCGCGCGACTGTCATCATTGGCGGTTTGACTGTCAAATCGCCCTGCAGTCGCTTTTTGAACCGACTCACCAGATTGGTGAGAACTGGTAGCTTGGGCAGGCTTACCAAAGGCTCCAGACTGCCCCGCCGCTGCGTTTAGCGCGTTTGCTGGCTGCGCACCATCGGTTGAGTTCGTGGCTTTGTTTTGGCCTGGATCAGATGACTGTAAAGCTGCGGCTTTTGCCTTGCGGGCGGCGATATTAATTTCTCGCTGTTTACGAGCGTTTTCAAGCATCTCCTGCCAGTCAGGAGATTGCACAAAATCATAAATATCCGACACTTTGTTAGCGTCTTTTTTGGCAACTTCAGGGCGAGCTTTTTGATCGCTGGCCTTTGTCATCAACACCCCCGAACTGGCCGCCGGAACACGCTCTTCGCTGTCGCAACTCGGCCAAACCAAATACACTCGTGAACATCAAAAAATTCAAAAAAATGTAGGAAGCAGTATAAAAAATTGACCGCTGGAAGACAAGTAATCCGGTGTTCGTCGTGCAAATATTGCCGCTTTCGCAAGGGTAAAATGCGCCGTCTTTCACCCCTTCTGCGCCCTGGCGCTATCTGCGTCGGCGCCGCGAATTCAGTAAAATGGGGTTCATCAATCATTGGTGATCAAGCTGATCGGGGCCGTTTCCGCTGATCATAAACTTGCCACCAAACGGTTACAGCGACACAGTCGCGCGGCACCACGCTGCGCCGGTCAGCACACAGTTTCAGTCCGCCCTTCAGAATTTGGCTAAACCAGCTTCAATGTCTCAGACCTCTAAATCCAGGACCAGAATTCCGTCGATACCGCCCACGGTGTTTTCGACCAACTGCGCGCCCAGCGCTTTGTGCCTCTCGTTGCTTTGGTACCTGGCCAATGCGGCCCAATCACCGAAATCAATCACAAACCCATGCTTGTAACCGCGTTCGATCTGTTCAGGGCTTTCGCTGCGGCCACCAGTGAACCCACCTGCACCCGGAAGGGCGTCGGTCAGGTCCGACAGGCCCCTGTAAATCTTCCCGATGGTTTCTTCGGTCACGTCGGGCCGGAATTTTGTCAGGACTATATGGCGGATCATAGTTAGTTGCCTTGATCATGAGTGTAGGAGCGCAAGCGTCCGAAGAATTCGAGCGTCTCCATAACTAAGGCGTTTGCAACCAGAATGTACCTAAAACTCCGAGCCTGCCCTAGATCGCCAAATACTCCTCGCGAAGGCCGGTGTCTTGAAGCACCTCATTCGCCGTCCCATCAAATACGATGGTGCCCGTGTCCAGAATGATCGCGCGATCGGCTAACTCCAATGCTCGGACTGCGTTCTGTTCGACGATGATCGTGGTCATGCCCTGTTGCTTGACGTGGGCCAGTGTTTTTTCAATCTCGTCGACAATGACCGGGGCCAGACCTTCGTAAGGCTCATCCAGAAGCAGGACCTTGATATCCCGGGCAAGGGCTCTGGCGATTGACAGCATTTGTTGTTCGCCACCCGACAACGTAATCCCCTCTTGTTTCCTGCGTTCGCCCAAACGCGGGAACAATTCATACAACCGCTCCAAGGACCATCCGACTGGCGGCGCAATCTGGGCAAGCTGCAGGTTTTCCTCAACGGTCAGTCCTGGGATAATTCGTCTGTCTTCCGGTACAAGGCCAAGGCCAACAGACGCCGCTTCGTAGCTTGTCATATTGTGTAGCGGCTGGTGATCCAGCCAGATTTCACCGTGCCTTACTTCGGGATCGCCTACCCGCGCAATCGACCGGAGTGTCGAGGTTTTGCCAGCGCCGTTCCGTCCAAGCAGGGCCAGAATCTCGCCTTCGTGCACATTAAAGCTGACGCCCTGCACAATATAGCTTTCTCCGTAGTACGAATGCATGTCCCATACAGACAGGAACGCAGGCGCGGTGCTTGCCCTATTGGCGTTTTTCGAAAAGTCGGGTTTCTCATTCATAGCTTTTCCTTACGCCGCCTCGCCCAGATAGGCTTCACGAACCTTGGGATGTCCACGGATTTTTTCTGGAGTATCTTCGACCAGCGGCGTCCCTTGCGCCAGAACTGTGATGCGTTCCGCAAGGCTGAAGACCACATGCATGTCATGCTCGATAATGGCGATGGTTATGTCGCGCTCATCCTTGATCTGTTTTAGCAAATCGATGGTGTTGTTGGTGTCCGCCCGCGCCATGCCCGCCGTAGGTTCGTCCAGCAACAACAGCCGCGGATTTTGACTGAGGCACATGCCAATCTCAAGGCGCCGCTTGTCGCCGCGTGACAGCGACGCCGCGTGCATTTCGCGTTTGTCGGCCATGTTCATTTCTTCCAGCATGACTTCGGCTTGTTCGACGACCTCACGTTCGTTAGCGATGGTCTCATAGGCATGCATCCGGAATGCCCCATCCCGCATCGCGAAGATCGGGATCAGCATGTTCTCCATCACGGTCAGCTCGCCAAAGATCTCAGGCGTTTGGAACACGCGGCTGATGCCCATCTGGTTGATCTGGAACGGCTCGAGTCCCAGAACCGAGTTGTTGTTGAACAACACCGATCCGGTGTCCGGCATCAGCTTGCCCACCAGACAGTTCAGCAGCGTCGATTTTCCCGCGCCATTGGGGCCGATGATCGCGTGAACCGAGTTCTCTTCGATATTGAGGTTCACATCTGTCAGCGCCTTAAGGCCACCGAAGCGTTTGCTGACGTCTTTGACTCTTAGAATTGCCATTTCTCGCCCCTTATTCCGCCGGTTCTGTTTTGCCCGACGGCGCATCGTCGGTGTCTTTTTTCTTGCGCTTGAAGCGCTTGAGCAAACGTTGCCCACCTTCGACAAGACCTCCCGGCAGATAGATGACAACCAGCATGAATAGGATGCCCAGCGTCAGGTGCCAGCCTTTGCCGATGAACGGATGGATCACGAACACCACGGCGTCCTCCAGTCCGTCAGGCAGGAATGCGAACCAGCTATGCAGGACGTTGTCGTTGATCTTCGAGAAGATGTTCTCGAAATACTTGATGAAACCTGCGCCCAGAACCGGCCCGATCAACGTACCCGTACCACCGAGGATCGTCATCAGAACCACCTCACCCGAGGCCGTCCATTGCATCCGCTCGGCGCCTGCCAGCGGGTCCATGGCGGCCATCAGACCACCGGCCAGACCGGCGTACATGCCCGAGATCACAAAGGCCGCGAGCGTATATGGCTTGGAGTTCAGGCCCGTATAGTTCATCCGCTGCTGGTTCGATTTTACCGCCCGCAGCATCATGCCAAAGGGCGACCGGAAGATACGGATAGACAGGTAGAACACGGCCATCATGATCACGGCACACAAGTAGTAACCCGCGTTGAAGTCAAAGCTCCACGCGCCGACGTCCATCGTGTACGTCGCGCGCATAGGCAATCCAAACAGATGCGGTAAGTCGGGCGCGTTGGCACCCTGCAGAATCTGCGGATCATCTGCATAAACCTGCAGGCCGGTTTCCCCGTTTGTCAGGTTAAACTTGGGGTTTGACAGAACCGAGTAGGCCAGCGCAAAGCTCATTTGTGCGAAGGCCAGCGTCAGGATCGAGAAATAGATCCCCGACCGCCGCAGGCTGATGAACCCGATAAGTAGTGAGAACAGGCCCGCGACGACGACACTCAGCGCGATGGCTGGAATGACGTTGTAGCTGAGCAGTTTGAACATCCAAACTGCCGAGTATGATCCTACGCCCAGAAAGGCCGCGTGACCGAAAGACAAGTACCCGGTCAGGCCAAACAGAATGTTGAACCCGATGGCGAAGATCCCGAAAATCACGAACCTCTGCATCAAATCCGGGTAACCCGCGTTGAACTGCGCCATGGCGCTGCCCTCTGGAAACGGGTTCAGGATGAAAGGCGCCAGCAAGGTCAGGAGTGCGACGACGATCAGCAGGCTGGTGTCTTTTTTATTCAGTCCCAACATTGATTATTCCTCCATCACGCCCTTGCGCCCCATCAGCCCGCGCGGACGCGTCAGCAGCACGATGATGGCGACAAGGTAGATGATGATCTGATTGATGCCCGGGATCGTTGTGGTGGCCCAGGTGGTCGAGGCAAAGCTTTCCAGAATGCCCAGCAAAAAGCCCGCCAGAACAGCGCCTGGCAATGACCCCATTCCGCCGACAACAACCACGACGAAGCTAAGGACCAGAAAGTCCATTCCCATGTGGTAGTTCGGCGGGTTGAGCGGCCCGTACATCACACCGGCTAGGCCGGCGACACCGGCAGCAATGCCAAACATAATGGTAAACCGGCGGTCAATATTGATGCCTAGCAGGCCCACTGTTTCCCGATCAGCCATTCCGGCGCGGACAACCATCCCGAAGGTGGTGAACTGCAGGAACGAAAACACTGCCCCGATTATGCCCACGGCAAAGCCAAAATAGACCAATCGCCAGATCGGGTAGATGATTGCATTGGGATCAAAACCAACCATGGTGCCCAGATCGACAGATCCGCTCAGCACATCAGGCGGAGGGGTCTGGATCGGGTTGGCGCCGAAGAAATACTTGACGATTTCCTGCAGAACGATCGCAAGGCCAAAGGTCACAAGGATCTGGTCTGCATGCGGGCGCTTATAGAAGTGTTTGATCAGCCCGCGTTCCATCACATAGCCAACCAGCAACATCACCGGAATCGCGAACAGGATGGATAGCGGGACGGACCAGTCAATAATCGTTGCGCCGACTTCGGGGCCGAACCAGGCCTCGATAAAAGGGGTTTCGACCTTCAGCGGATTACCCAGAAAGTCTTTTTGGGTTTCATCCAGGGTCACGAAACTCAGGTTCAGCAGCTTTTGCAAAGTAACGGCGCAGAACGCGCCAATCATGAACAAAGCCCCGTGGGCAAAGTTCACGACGCCGAGCGTCCCGAAGATCAGAGTCAGACCCAGCGCGATCAGCGCATAAGCCGAGCCCTTGTCCAGACCGTTGAGTATTTGCAGTAGGATGGCGTCCATTGGGCCCACCTCAGGGTTGGTCAGTGTGGATTGAGTGGTTGGGACCAGGCCCACAGGCCTGGCCGTAAGTCGTCTGACCGCCGAGAACGACGGTCAGACATTCGCCAAAAGGCTTACGCGCCCGGATTGCACTTGCCCAGTTCGCCACCGGCGAACATCGGGTGCTCGGGATCGTACTCGACCTGCGCACGCGGCGTGATCTCGACGATTTCAAGCGTGTCATACGCGTTGGTCGGGTTCTCGTTGCCACGCACAACCAGCACATCCTTAAAGCACTGGTGATCAGCCCCGCGATACCAAGTGGGACCATTGCCCAGCCCGTCGAACTCAAAGTCTTCCAGAGCTTCTGCAACACCACAGGGGTTGAAGGTGCCCGCACGCTCACATGCATCCGCATAAAGCAGCACTTGTGCATAACAGGTCTGAGCAGAGTTGGACGGCGGCTTGCCGTATTTCTCACCAAAGGACTTCACGAAGGCCTTTGTGCCCTCATCCTGCAACTGCCAGTTCCAGTTCATCGAGCCCAGAACACCCTTGATGTTCTCGCCCGCACCAGCGGCCATCAGCTCGGAATACAGTGGCACGACGATCTTGAAGTCCTTGCCGTTTGCAACCTTGTCGAGCAGACCGAACTGGATCGCGTTGGTCAGCGAGTTCACCATGTTGCCGCCATAGTGGTTTAGAACCAGCACGTCCGCGCCAGAGTTCAGAACCGGTGCGATGTAGGACGAGAAGTCCGTAGACGCCAGCGGTGTTTTGACCGTGTTGACCGTCTCCCAGCCCAGGGCTTCGGTCGAGGCAACGATCGACTCTTCCTGGGTCCAGCCCCAGTTGTAGTCAGCCGTCAGGTGATAGGCGCGACGTTCTTTGCCCATCTCAGCCGCCAGCACCGGCGCCAGAGCGGCACCCGACATGTAGGCATTGAAGAAGTGGCGGAAACCGTTGGCCTTCTTGTCCTTGCCGGTGGTGTCGTTTGCGTGGGTCAGGCCGGCCATGAAGATGACGCCCGCCTCTTGGCACAGGCCCTGAACCGCAACAGCCACGCCCGAGGACGAACCACCGTTGATCATGATTGCGCCGTCTTTTTCGATCATCGACTTGGCCGATGCGCGGGCTGCATCCGATTTGGTTTGGGTGTCGCCGGTGACGAACCCGACCTTCTTGCCCAGGATACCGTTCCCCTGCAGCGCCTTCGACGAGAATGTGTTCAAGCAACCACCGTCGCCCTCGCCGTTCAGATGTTCGACCGCCAGCTGCTGCGCCAGCAATTCGTCATTGCCTTCGTCGGCATAAGGTCCGGTTTGCGGAACATTGAAGCCCAGAGTGACAGACGCCCCTGTCGGCTCATTGGTAAAGGCAGCGGCCGACGAAGCCGTAAAGATCGTAGGCAGGGCCAGACCGGTACCTGCAACGGCACCGGACTTTAGCACGCCGCGGCGCGTGACATTATTCTTAGTCATGTATTCCTCCCATTTCCATTTTTCGTCCTTTGGCTCCTCTTCCAGCAGACGAAAGCGCACTTTTGTGCATTCCAATAATGGAAATCAGACAGAAAATTTCTCAATAAATTACTAGTATTGAAACAAAATTTTGTAAATTTGTTCACGAATAACTGGGGTATTTGTAAATAAATTGGCAAATTGCCATGTACCATGAATGCTTTCATACGCTTAGATGTGAACCGCCACAGGAGCATTCCTGCGCCTCAGCCCGACAGGCCCCATGAGCCAACAACGGGCGGAAAGTCCAGACTGCCGCTTTACGCATTCTTTCGACTGATTAAAGCAGGACAGCCACTTGGGCTATCAACGTTCCGACAATCGACACATCTCATACTGAGACAGCTTAATTCGCTCATTAGCTAAGGCAAACCCGGTCAAACAATTGAAAAGCTATTAACACTTGCCCACGAAATCGCCTTCTCGGCCTGTCTTTCACGACTCCCTGCAAATCGCCGTAAATCCAGTGAATGACGCCCATAGCAACCCCGCCAAAATACGGACCCAATACTTGATCTCGAGTTTCAGTCAGAGCGGTATTACGTGAAGCTGAAAGTAAACAGCGCTTCAAATCGCTGGGACTACTACACAATTCTGAAACGGGAAATCAAATGGGACGGGCATGAGTGGCAGTGCTATCAGACAAATTCGAACCGGTCTCAGCCTAACTCAGAAAGCCGGAATTTAGGCGGAAGAATCTGGCTTCACGCGGGAAGAGCGGCGGTTCAGTTGAGTTTGCACTTGTCGCGTGAGTAAAGCTGCCATTCATGATTGAAGTGACTATGGACGGGTGAGTGGTCTGCGGTAAACTATTGCAAACATCACATTTGCCGGAAGCAGAGCATCGCACGTTCTTTTTTTCGAAACGGAAGATGTGAATTCTCAGCAAGATTGTTCTTCCAACGGCCAGTTTCTTGTCCTAACGCATTCCCTATGACTTTCATCGCCGCGTCGTAAGAGTGCAATTTGTCAGTGACGACGAAACCTGGCTGGCCGAATCGTTTCATCGCTTTCTTCGAGGGCCGCAACACGATCCCGGCGCTTCGTGTCATAGCTTTCCAGCACCTCGCCTTCATGGTCGGCTGCCCGTCACAGGTAATATTGCTTGCCGGTGATCTTCAATAATAACCTAATTTAGATGCCGCTACCAGTTCGCAGAACATCGCATCCGATCTATGTGTTTTCGGCTAGTTTCTGCGGCACAGATAGGGCCAAACCTATTCAACCAGAATCGAACGTGCACCATCACTGCTAGGCGAATGATCTCAGGGGTGGTTTTGAAGCAGCGAAAAAGTGAGCGTTTTTGTCATCAAGCGAAGCTACGAAACTGCCCTGCCTGTCTCAAGCCAATTTCCCCTGCACCACCCGTTCAAATGTTCAGGGCTTGCGGATCGAATGGCACAAGAATCTCCTGATTTTCTGTACCTCGGATCAAGAGTTGGTTTCCCAGAGTCTCAACTGCAATCACCCTGGCTCCACTACGCCAACGAAGCGCCCCGATTACATGTGTAACCTCAACTTGGCGATCGGGGTTTAGATGAATGACGCCGTGATCGTTCGGGAAACTGTTTTCGACATTTCCCAGGATGGGCGACGCGGCCCCTTCCTCAACCCCAAGGCAGGCGAAGTGGCGGCTCGACCAAGGAGCATAATATCGACCACCGTTCGAATGCCACAGCATCGTCATCGGCAAAGCCTGAGCCGATTTAAGCGATAGGAACATGTCGCCCTCCACGGGGCGAGTTACCGCGGTCCAACCCAATTTCTCTTCAGGCGAATCCAATCCAACAACAAAGTCTTCACTCTGTGGAGACCAAGGGTAGTTTGACAGATTCACTTCGTCGTCTTTCCCGGGAAAAGAGGCCAACGTTTGGCTTTCAGCCGGATATCTAAGCGTTGAATAGCCCAATGCCGGATCAACTTCCTGCGAGACCTTCGGCGTTCTCCAACACTGCTTTCGAGAGGTTTGAATGATCCCGCCATTGGGCAAGGATACATTTGCGTGATTTGCAACTGGCACCATGCCGTCGCCACCAATGAAAGTGTGACGCTGGTAGACGAATGGATGCTCAGGATGCAGTGTAATCTCTTTTTGCAGCCTAGCTCCATAGACCGTTCTGTCGAGCTCAGCGCGCAAATAGCTGTCGGTCTTTTCTTCTAGTCTCCAACGAGAGTTAGCTGGCCACCCATGCAACGGCGATGTCCCCTCAGTTGACCCGAATGGGGCGCAGAAGAAATCACCGCCGAGTTTTTCCAAATGAGGTGCTATACCTTCGGGCATAACTTCGTCTGTGCCGACCCAAGGGGCGCGATGCAGTGGTGAAATCTCTGCGTAACCGTCGTACACACTGAAACTCTCAATCAACCCCAACTGCAAATCGAATGAAAGCCGGATGCCCCTTGCGGACAGTTCGATCACAAACCACTCCCAACCCAATAAATCATCCTACCAATACCATGATGCGACCATTTCCTACTCTGGTTGCGTAGGTGCGGAGATCTTCACATACGGGCGCCCTCAAAGCTTTGCCCGTGCGATAGTCGAATAGCCCATTATGCTTGGGGCACTCTATCTCGTTGTCCATCACCAGCCCGTCCGACAAGTGCACTTGTTCGTGTGTACAGAGACCATCGGTGCAATAGAACTCATTGTCCAAACTACGAACAATCACGTAGGTTCTACCGTCGTGGTCCCAACGAATGAGATCTTCTTCCTCAACATCGTCTACGGCGCATGCGTCAACCCAAGGCATTACGTTCCTCCTTGATCACCGATTTCTAACCCGGTGTTTCTCTCCGGAACTGCCAAGTGCAAATGTTCCCGATATGGGCGGGCCGTCGGCGGGAGCGACTTTCGAATGGCATGGTTCGGATCTACTCGCTGCCTCATGACGGAGCCCATCATTTCCCTGTAGCCGTCCCAAATCGAAGTGTTCGGCGGCGGCAGGTCATCCTTGATCAGTTCATGAAGCGCTGGAAGAGAATAGTATGGAACCATCGGGAACATATGGTGTTCGATGTGGTAATTCATGTTCCAGTATACCCATCGGCTGATCGGGTTCATATAGAGCGTTCGGGAATTCAAACGGTGATCAAGAACATTCTCCGCAAGCCCTCCATGCTGAAGCAGCCCCGTCATTACGAAATGCCAACACCCATAGACCCGAGGACCTCCGATCAAGAGTATGGGGATCAGGGATTTCCATGCGGCCCCGGAGACAAGCAAAACAAATGAAACCACCAAAACAGCGGCGTAGATTGCAATGTGAACCCGCGCCCAAAAGATCGCCTTGGGCCATTGGCTTTCCGGAATGTAATCCCGCTCTTCTTGCGACAAGTTTCCCATCGCATTTCGCGTCAGAACTTTGAGGGAAGTCCACGTTTCAACAATCCCCACAAACGCAAGCGCTTTCAGGATCAGGCTGATCGGGTGCATCCACGCTATTTCCGGATCGCGGCCAACAATGAGTGTATCGGTGTGATGCCGCGCGTGGCTCCAGCGCCAATTGACCGGGTTTCGCATGATCTGGAAGGACGCGATGTGGTACACGACGTCGTTCATCCAGCGGGTTCGAAAGGCTGTTCCGTGTCCGCATTCGTGCCAACGGCTGTCGCAGGCAGAACCATACACGACGCCGTATGCAAACCAGAAAGGCACGCAAAGCCAGCGGCCCCAGAAGTACAGACCACCAGCCGCAAAAACAAAGTGCAGAGCGATCCAGATCACTGTGTCTCGAATGGCCGGCGCATCCCTGCGCTTCATAAGCGATTTCAGATTCTTACGAGGAACATCGCTGTGGTACCACTCTGCGGCAGACAGGCCGTTTTCTATCGCTTGACGCGTATTCGCACCAGTCAGGGAATAATCTCGAACAGTGAGTTCAGAGCCAATGGGTGTGGTCGACTTACTCATTTCCCCTGTCTCCATCGCTCACAGCGCGTCCCGCTTCTGGCTAGACTATAGCAAAGGCGCCTAGATTTTGACTGCGCTAATTGGGCGGCGCAGAGCTCGCCCGTGTTACAAGCTCTACGGGAAGCGCTGATTTCATTGGGAGCGCTTTGCCAGTGTTCGCCAACTGGCCCAGCAAAACCTCCGCCGCACGGCGCCCCAGTTGGTGCCGGTCCTGTCGGATTGTTGTCAGCGCGGGAACGTAAGACCCAGACATTTCGATGTCGTCGAAACCAACAACCGAAATATCACCGGGAATCTTCAACCCACCCGCGACCAGCCCGGAAATCAATCCAAAAGCAACCATATCCGCGGCGCAGAACACCGCCGTTGGGCGCTCATCCATCGCAAGTATTCGTCTGGCGGCCTCATGTCCGGATTCCAGCGAGAAGTCGCCCCTGATGATCCACTCGGACCGCGCTGGGAGCCCCAAGCGTGTCCGTTCTTCGACCACACCCTCACGCCGGGCGGCCGTCAGAACATTCCCGTCAGGACCGGTAACATGCGCGATTTTCTTGTGGCCCAAATCATGTAAGTGCCTGATCGCCAATCGCGCACCTTCAGCGTTGTCGCTGGAAATCACCGGAAAGGCCTCGCCTTCCACCCACTCACATAAAAATACTATGCGGTCGCCCGCGCCGTATGTGACGCATTGCTGAAGTGCGGTCGAAGGAATGCCACCATCCAAAGAGATTGCGCCATCTATCCGGCCGTCTCGAAAGTACCCAGCAAGAGTTTCTTCCTGCAGCGGATTACTTTCGGTATCGGCGATCAGAACTGCATAGTCCGAGCCCGCAAACCCTTCGCTGATACCGGCAAGTATGCCCGAATAGAAAGGTTTGCCGAGGTTGGGAACCAGGATCAGTACCGCCCCCGCCCTTTTCATCCGCAGGTTTCGGGCAGCTTGATTAACACGATATCCCGTCTCGCGAATAGCATCCAAAACAGCACCACGTGTTGATTTTGACACCAGATCGGGATTGGACAGAACACGACTTACAGTGGCTGTCGACACCTGCGAAACACGTGCGACGTCCTGTATTGTGGCGGGTTTGGGTATCTTGCTCATTGCTTGGCAGTCGATTTCTAGCTTGACTCGAATCTCATGTGGTGCCGATTATGTAATCGATTACACTATTTGGAAAGTGGGTTTTTCTCAAAATGTAATCGATTGCAGTAACGATTTCGCTAAACGAGGGAAACTGATGGCATCCGAATTCAAACGCAACAAAAGCCGGGTTCTTTGATGGTTTCGAAGGTCACATTCGACTTTGCCGGGGCAACGGTCCTGGTGATCGGTGCCAGCCGAGCCGGCATTGGTGCCGCTATTGCAAGAGAATTCCAGGACTCGGGTGCCACAGTGGAGATTACCGGTGTGGAACCGCAATGCGTCGAAGAGGACGCCGCCCGGTTTGACTACATTCAACTGGATGTGACCGACAACGACGAAGTCTACAATTTCGCAAGCACACGCGACCATATTGACGTTTTAGTCAATTGCGCTGCGGTCACACAGCGTGGCAAGGAAATGGCGCCCGAATTCTTCTCCCACGTGTTGGACGTAAATCTAACAGGGTCTTTTCGCTGCGCCGAAGCGCTGCACCCTGCCCTTTCGGGCGCAAAAGGCCGCGTCATCAATGTGGCCTCAATGTATGCGCGCTTTGGTTCGCCACGAAACCCAGCCTATGGCGCGTCAAAGGCCGGTGTAGAACAACTGACGAAATCATTGGCGATTGCGTGGGCCAAGGATGGTATTCGGGTGAATGCAATCGCGCCTGGGTTTGTCGTGACAGAGCAATCTGCCCGGGCTCGAGAAGATTCTATTTTCACAACTGCTATCGAAGACCGCACTCCATTGGCACGTTGGGGTCATCCCGAAGACATCGCTGGAACAGCCTTGTTTCTCGCATCCGATGCGGCAGCGTTTGTGACAGGTGCCTGCGTGATCGTGGACGGAGGGTATTCGGTTGTTTGACAGGAGCGCACAGTGAGTGACATCGCAAAAATCCGCGCTGCGGTGATCGGGACCGGATTCATAGGAACAGTGCATGTTCAGGCCCTTCGGCGTCTGGGTGTAGATGTAAGAGGTCTTCTTGGATCATCGCCAGAGCGTGGCCGGGAACGGGCGCGCGAAATGAGCGTTCCACGCGCCTTTGACACGCTGGACGACCTATTGGCGGATAAAAGTGTCGATGTCGTACATGTAACGACCCCTAATCACGCACATTATCCGCAGGTGAAATCGATCCTGGCTGCGGGCAAACACGTCATCTGCGAGAAACCCCTTGCCATGACATCCGCTGAAAGCGCCGAAATGGTCGACCTTGCCAAGGCTTCTGGCAAGGTTGCAGCGGTTTGTTACAACATTCGCTTTTATCCGCTGAACCAACAAGCCCATGGCATGGTCATGGCCGGGGATCTGGGTGACATCCGTTTTGTTACCGGGCACTACCATCAGGACTGGCTTGCCAAACCTAGCGACTGGAACTGGCGGCTAGAAAGCGAAATGGGCGGCGCGCTGCGATCGGTTGGTGACATCGGAACGCACTGGGTTGACCTGACCAGCTTCGTCACCGGGTTGAAGGCGACCTCTGTCTTTGCAGAGCTGACAACCTTCCTTCCGAAACGCCAGAAACCTCTTGGTCCGGTTGAGACATTTACCAGCGGAACCGGCGAAACTAAGACTGTGCACATCGATACCGACGATGCTGCCATGATCCTCATCCGATATGAAAACGGAGCGCGGGCCGTGATGAGCACATCTCAGGTGAACATGGGTCGAAAGAACTCGTTGCAATGGGACATCGCCGGAGCAAATGCCAGTGCGGCTTGGGACAGTGAAACTCCTGATCATCTGTTCATTGGGCATCGTGACGCGCCCAACCAGACCCTGATGCGTGACTTCACCTTGATGAACGCTTCGGGGATCGCAGCCGCCACATTGCCGCCCGGGCATGTCGAAGGGTTCGCAGATTCATTCTTCAACTTTTTCCGGGCGGTCTATGCCGACGTCATCTCAGGCGGGCGGCAACAAGGCAGCACATGGGCCACATTTGAGGACGGCCATTACGAGATGCAGTTCTGCGATGCCGTCGTGAAATCGGCGAGTGAGAGCCGCTGGGTCGATTTGAGCGAGATTTGAGGGCGATGACATGAAACTGGGCTTACTGACTGCACCATTCGAAAACTCTCAATTGACTGAGGTGGCGGCCTGGGCCGGTTCCAATGGGTTTTCGGCGATGGAGGTCGCCTGCTGGCCATCGTCAGGTGGCGAACAACGGCGCTATGCGGGAACCAGCCACATCAACGTAGATGGCCTTTCTGCGGGTCAGGGCACTGAAATTGTTGGGAAGCTCGGCGATCAGGGTATCGAGATTTCGGGTCTGGGGTACTATCCCAACCCGCTCCACGCCGATGCAGAGCACCGGGCTGAAGTCATTGGGCATCTTAACAAGGTAGTCACAGCCGCTGGCGTAATGGGCATCAAAGTTGTCAACACATTCGTCGGCGGAGATCGCACTCTGCATCTCGACGCGAACTGGGAGCGTGCCACCGAAATTTTCGACCCGATCGTGAAGCACGCTCAAAACTCCGGAGTACGTCTGTGCTTTGAGAACTGCCCGATGATCTTCAGCTATGACGAATGGCCCGGGGGTCACAACATTGCTTACTCGCCAAGAATCTGGCGGCGGATATTCGAGGAATGGGGCGATGCGGTTGGCATGAACTTCGATCCTTCACATCTGATCTGGCAGTTCATCGATCAAAAACGGTTCATCAAAGAATTTGGCCCATACATGGCCCATGTCCATGCCAAGGACGTGATGGTTGACCAGGACGGGCTTTATGAGAACGGGGTGATGTCAACCGGTATGGGATGGCAAATCCCGCGACTTTGCGGGCTGGGCGATGTGGATTGGTCCGGTTTCTTTTCCGGCCTGTACCGCGCCGGTTACGACGGTCCGATCATTATCGAACATGAAGACAGATTGTTTGAAGGGACTGACGAAAAGGTCAAGCGGGGTTTTCTGCTGGCCCGGGATGTCCTGTCACCATTCATCAAGTGAAGAAATTATCAAATTTGAAATGACTAAATCTGGGAGGAAAAAAAATGAAGAACCTACTTTATGGTGTTGCTGCTCTTGCAGTTTCAGCGTCTCTTTCAACTGTGGCGATGGCTGACGGGCACAAGCAATACACAATCGGAGTGTCCAATACCGTTCAAGGCAATGGCTGGCGCGAACAGATGATTTGCGCCATGCGTGCCCAAGCTCTGGTCGAAGCCGATGTGACAAACCTGATCGTCGCGCATCGCAACACCGATTCAGCCGGGCAACTGGAAGACATCAACAACCTCATCGAAGCAGGCGTTGACGCAATTGTCCTGAACCCCTCCAACCCGGATGCTTTGAATTCAGCACTGGAAAAAGCAATGGCGCAAGATATCGTCGTTGTTGCCGTGGATGCCGGCGTTTCGGCTGAAGGTGCCTACATTCTTTCGAACAATCAGGAAGAATACGCCTACCTCGGTGCCAAATGGTTGTTTGAACAACTCGGAGGCAAAGGTGACGTTGTCTACATGCGTGGCATTGCTGGCGTCTCAGCCGATACAGATCGAGACAACGGCTTTAAACGCGCGTTGGCAGAACACCCCGATATCAATGTGGTGCATGAAGTTTTCACCGGCTGGCAGCAAGACCAGGGCAAGCAACAGATCTTCGATTACCTGGCCACCGGAATTCCGTTCGACGGTGTCTGGACCAGCGGTATCGACAATGTAATCGTCGACGCGTTCACTGAATCCGGCGCTCCCCTGGTTCCGATCGTTGGCGCAGACAACGCAGGATTTGTTCAATACTTGACCGAGGTTGAGGGATTGAATGGCGCAGCGGTAACAAATCCTGGCTCAGTCGGCGGCGCAGGCATTGCTTTGGCTGTCGACATTCTGAACGGCAAGGCACCTGAGAACAAAACCGTTCTTGTAGATCCTGTGCTTTGGGAGAACTCGACGGACGCAGGCCGTGAAACGATCACAGCGGCTCAGAATCCTAACCTTGACCCAGAGTGGCCCGTATCAGTGACCGTTCCCGGCTGGACCGACTACACGATGGAACAAATCATCGACTGTAAGGGACCCGGCGAGGGTTGATCCGAATTGACTGGCCTTCCGCCTTTAGCTGGGCGGAAGGCAAATCCAACCCACTCGGCATTCAAGGACTTCCATGAGCAGCACACCACTTCTCGACGCGTCTGACGTGGCCAAAAGTTTTGGCGCCGTACGGGCGTTGACCAATGCGCACCTCACGGTTGCCGAAGGCGAGATCGTCGCCTTGATGGGCGCAAATGGTGCTGGCAAGTCCACTTTCGTCAAGATCATTACCGGTGCCCTTAAACCCGACGCTGGACAGGTATTGATCAGAGGCAAACAAGCGTTTGTCGGAAGCCCCGCCGAGGCGCGCCGTTCCGGATTGGTGCCGGTTTATCAAGAACCCTCACTCATTCCTGATCTCGACGTATCCGACAATCTTCGGCTGACAGACACACCTGTCGATCAGTTTCAAAACTGGGTTACAGAACTTGGCATCGAAGGCCTGAAACTATCGGCAATGATTGGCGACCTGCCACTTGCTACGCTGCGCATCCTCGATCTGGCACGCGCTTTGGCCGTTGAACCTGATGTCCTCTTGCTGGACGAAATGACCGCAGCGCTGCCGACGGATCTGGTTGAACGCGTATTGAAGACCGTAAGGCGCAAAGCAAATGACGGGATGGGTGTGATCTATGTTTCTCACCGTTTCACCGAGATTTCGGAACTGTGCGATCGGGCCACTGTGTTGCGGGATGGCATGTCTGTCGGAGATCTCGACATTGAACCCGGCGTAGAAGAACGCGTGGTCGAATTGATGCTGGGTCAGAAGATTGACATTGGAACACGTCAGATCCTTCAAGCAAATGAACCACGGGCTAAGACACCGCGCCTGAGCATTAAGTCACTGGCTTTTGAGCCCAGTTTTTCGGATGTTTCGTTCGACTTATTTCCCGGCGAGGTCCTAGGCGTGGTCGCGCTTGAGGGTCAGGGGCAAGATGAACTGTTTGAGGTTCTGGCGGGCTTTGATCGCCCATCTTCAGGATCGATGGAAGTTGATGGAAAGCCCGTGAACTTCGCCCACCCCGCCGACGCCATTGCAGTCGGGATAACCTTCGTTCCGGGCGATCGTTCAGACGCTCTGCTGGCGCAAAGGTCAGTTAAAGAAAACATCGCTTTGCCATTTTCAGCCCGGCTCAATAACTGGGGGCCAATAAAATTGCGGCATGAGCGCGATCGGGTCGCTTACGCGGTTGAGAAGCTGCAGATCGACACACGCGCGCAGGGCGAGGTGCAAAGGCTTTCAGGTGGCAACCAACAGAAAGTCACCATTGGTCGCTGGCTGGCGACAGGTGTCGAAACCCTGCTTCTATTCGATCCGACCCGTGGCATCGATGTGCGCACAAAACGCCAGATTTACCCGCTTGTCCGTGAGTTGGCAGATCAGGGAGCGGCGGTTCTGTTCTACACGTCCGAGTTGGAAGAAATCCCACTTGCCTGTGACCGCGCGGTCGTAATCTTCAACGGTCGTGTGGTTGATGTGATTGATGCCGCTGACGCGGATGAACAAACACTGATGCGTGCGGCCTATGGCCTGACCGAGACGGAGGGCGCGGCGTGAGCGTGGCCATCCGAAAACACGCATGGGTCATGGGGTTAGCGGTTCTTCTCATGGTCCTTTTGACCATCACAAAATTGATACAGCCAACTTTCGGTGCGTCAGGACTGGAGAGTATTGCCCGCGCCGCCCTGCCCTTTGCTTTCGCAACCGCCGGTATGGCCGTCGTCGTAATCGTCGGCGGTATCGACCTGTCTGTTGCGTCTATGATGGCGGTCTGTGCTGTGACTGCAGCCGTTCTGATGGAGCGCATGGCCGGTGTACCGGCCTTGTTTATCGTGTTGGGGGTCGGGTTTTTGATGGGGTTGATCAATGGTCTTTTGATCGTTGTAACGCGCGTGCCCGACATCGTTGTGACACTCGCCATGTTGTTTGTCTGGGAAGGCGTCGCGCTGTTGATCCTCGAGACTCCGGGCGGCGCGACTGCAGATTGGCTGGAACAGGCAATACGCGGTCACTTTCTGTTCAACGGACTGCCTAAGGCGCTGCTTGTCATTGCCTTTGGCATCGCTGTTGTCTGGTTGCCAATCCGGCGCTCCAAACTCGGGCTCTCGATTTACGCCACCGGATCAGACGAGCTTGCCGCCTTCCGCTCTGGCATTTCAGTGGGAAGAACAAAGATAGCGGCCTATGCAATATGCGGGCTGTTTTGTGCCATGGGCGGGTTAAGCCTCGCTGCCCTAACCGGGATTGGAGAGCCGGTTCCGGGGCCATATCTTATGGCCTCGGTTGCGGCCGTGGTTTTGGGCGGTGTCGTGCTGGGCGGTGGCAAAGGCGGCTTGCTTGGGCCGATCATCGCGGTGTTCATTTTGCGGATCATTCGAACGATCCTGACATTGCTTGCCGTCGATCCAAACGTGACCACGATTATCGAAGGCACAATTATGGTTCTCGTCGTTATGCTGGGCACGGCGGCTTCATTAAAGGGAGCCCGCCGATGAGCATGGACACTACAGATCCGACGATGGTCCGCTTTGGCCGTTATCTGCGAGACAACCCGATCATCCCGCTATTGGTCTTCCTTATCCTGATGATCGCTGTGCTCGAAGTATTGCGGCCGGGTATCGTCACCCCTTTCCGTGCAGGTCGGGATGGGCTAATCTCTACTTTTTGGGTTGGCAACCTGATCAAGTTTGCAATTCCGTTGGCGATGCTTGCGGCTTGTCAGGTGCTAACAATGCTAACCGCAGGAATAGATCTCTCGGTCGGGGTAGTTGCCACCGTGTCAGCCTTCGTTTGCGCAACACTTAGTGCGATTTGGGGCGTGACACCTGCAGTATTGATCGCGCTGTCAGCTGGCCTAGTTGTGGGCGTTGTAAATGGCATCGGCGTGGGATTGGTCCGGGTCCATCCATTGATCATGACCCTAGGAACAGGGTTAATCGCCACCGGATGCCTGCAGGTCTATCAACGCCTCGTCATCAATGCTGGCACCGAAATTCCCGCCTTACTTGCCTGGCTCGGAACCGGCCGCACTGCTGGAATGCCGAACGGCCTTTTTGTATTCATCCCGTTTGCTCTCTTTATCCTGTGGCTCATGCGCTATACAGGATTTGGTCGGCTTCTGTTCGCCCTAGGCTCCAATGAGCAGGCCGCTAAGCTGTCCGGGGTCCGAGCATGGCAGGTCTATCTGGGGCTCTACGTGCTTTCCAGTTTGATCGCCGCGCTAGCCGGCTTGCTCTATCTCGGCATGATCCGCCAAACCTCGCTGAGCCTTGCTAACCCATTATTGTTACCCTCAGTGGCCGCAGCGGTGATTGGCGGCACATCAATCTTCGGAGGTCGTGGCAGTTTCGCAGGTGCGATTGTGGGCGCGCTTATTCTGCGTGTGTTAGATACTATGCTAACCTTGATGCAGATGCCGGAAGGTGCACGTACGGCCCTGTTTGGGCTGATCATCCTCGCAGTTACCGCGCTCTACGTCAGGATTACCGGCACGCGCTAAAGGGAGTTTCCAATGGCAAAATTCCGGATCGTCGGCATTAGTTTCGATCACATGCATATGGGTGATTTGCTTCGGATGGTTCACGATTATCCCGACGCCGAAATCGCTGGGATATTCGATCCGGATCGGGACAGGATGCAAGCTGCTGCAACGACATTCAGCATTCCCGAAGATCGGATTTTTACCGATTTCGACGCGTGCATGGCTGCGGGCCCCTACGACATGGCACTTCTTTGCGTGGCAACGGCTCAGCACGCGGAATATACTAAACGTCTGGCCTCTTACGACCTACATGTTTTTGTCGAAAAGCCCTTTGCCGCATCTTCAGACGATGCGCGCCGCATGATGGCTGCAATGGATAGGACCGAAAAGCAGTTGATCATCAACTGGCCTTTGCGATGGGTCGAAAGCCATGTGACGGCCAAACGGTTGATTGATGACGGGATGGTCGGCGACCTGCGCGAAGTGCATTTCTATGACGGGAATCGCGGACCTCTGTACCATCTGGCCGACAAGGTAGAAGTCACCCCGAACGAAGTTGAGCGCCAGAAACCGAACTCATGGTGGTATAAGCGGGCATCGGGCGGTGGGTCACTATTGGATTACCTTGGCTACGGCGCGACGCTTGGAACCTGGTATATGGGTGGCGAGGAGCCGATTGAGGTGACATGCACAGTCGATGAGACACCGGGGATCGAGGTCGACCAACATGCCATTGCCGTTTGCCGTTATGAAACCGGGCTCTCAAAAATGGAAACGCGTTGGGGCACCTTCACCGACCCGTGGACAACGCAGCCTCAACCAACTTGCGGATTCGTCTTTGTGGGCACAGATGGCACCATTTCATCGCCCGATTATGCCAATCACATAACGGTTCAAACCCGCAAAAGACCTGACCGGCACGAGATACCAGTGACTCCGCTACCGTTAGGTGAACGAAATGCGATTGAGTACGTCCTTGACTGCATATCCAGAGAAATCCCGGTCAAAGGGCCACTGGATCCAGCTCTTTGCCTGACAGCGCAACGGATCGTCGATACGGCGCTCCGCTCGGCATATGAAAAACGAACACTTAGGTTACTCGCATGACCGCAGACAGTGCCAATACGGACCAATACGCACTGAAATCTGCGCATCTGCACGAAATCGATGCGCCGTATCTGCAGTATCTTCCACCAATGCCTCGACGCTTTAAACCCCGGATCGGGGTTATTGGTACGGGTGGGATCTCTGCAAGCCATCTTGATGCCTACCGAACAGCAGGCTGGGACGTCGCCGCAATCTGGAACCGTACGCGCGCAAAGGCTGAAGAGAAAGCTGCTGAATACTGCCCTTCTGCCCGCATCGAAGATGACTGGGAGGCGCTTCTTGCCGATAGCGAGATCGACGTTGTCGATGTCACGCTGCACCCCGAACATCGTGTGCCAATCATCAAAGCTGCCTTGCAAGCGGGCAAACACGTGCTCAGCCAGAAGCCTTTTGTTACCGACCTCGATCTGGGTAATGACCTTGTGAAGCTGGCAGATGATCAAGGCGTTAAACTAGCGGTAAACCAGAACGGTCGTTGGGCCCCGCACCTGTCCTGGATGCGAGAGGCGGTTTCAGCCGGATTGATCGGTGATGTTCTGTCGGCCCATATCTCAATTCACTGGGATCACAGCTGGACTGCAGGTACCCCGTTTGACGAGGTCGAACATCTGATACTTTACGATTTCGGCGTGCATTGGTTCGATTTTCTTTCATCTCTTGTCGGAGATAGGGCGGAAAGCGTTTTTGCAACCGCTACATCTGCACGCAGCCAGGCCAACAAAGTGCCTCTGATGTCGCAGGCGCTGGTTCGTTTGGACCAAGGCCAAGCGAGCCTGGTTTTTGACGGGGGCGTTCCCTATGGGCCTCGCGATACAACATACGTTGCAGGTACGACCGGTAGCCTGACATCAGTTGGGTCGGATCTGTCGACGCAATCTGTGACACTTGAGACAGCGCATGGCATTGCGCGGCCTGCACTCGAAGGACAATGGTTCAACGACGGGTTTCGTGGCGCCATGGGGGAGCTTCTTTGTTCAATTGAAGACGACAGAGAGCCCTCAACATCTGCAAGAACCAACCTAAAATCAGTGGCCATAGTTCTCGCCGCGGTTGCTTCGTCTAAACGCAAAAGAGAGATCGAGATAGGAAGCATTAGGGCTGCCGCCATCTAAATCGGCCTGCATTAACAAAGGCGATACTGTCTAGCGTTACGATTCCCAACCAAAAGATGGCGGTCGCGGCGATGCAGATTACCTACAGGAAAAGTTTATCACATCGGTCATAGTGGTTTGCGATACGACACAAGTCCTTCAGCCGGGCAAACAAGTTCTCGACCCGATGCCGGCTTTCCGCCCGATCTCGGACGCAAACACCGAGCCAAAAACGGTTCCACCAGTAGCTGGCTGTCTCATGACCCATTTCGATGCCTCGCTCATGCAACAGTTCTTCCACGTTTCGAACCGATAATGGGAACCGAACGTGCAGCACCACAGCCAAACGGCTGATCTCGGGACTGGTTTTGATGTACCAGAAGGAGGTAGGTTTGGTCATTCCCAAACGCTACGAAACCGCCCTGCCCCGCTCAAGCAAAGTTAATCTGTCAAGAGCGCCGAGCGGATTGCTGGAAAGCAGCGTTGCAAACAGGCGTTCGCTGCCCGTTCATACTCAATCTCAGCAAAATCTCAGCAAAATCCACACTATCCGGGAAAGACCAGTAATGGTCACGACAGCGGCCGTTTCAACATTTTGGCTGGGGACAACCCGTCAGGCGCCACAAAAATCTCGCAGAACCGAGTTAAATAGCCCCGGCTTCTCCAAATGCGTCGCGTGAGCACATCCAGGTATCACGGCGAGGTTGGCGTCAGGAATTGATTGCCACAATTGCTCGGTTTGGCTCCATGGATAGGTCCGATCCCGGTCACCCCAAATCACCAACGTACGGGTCATGATATCCGCCAAACGTTTAGCGCCACTCCAACCTTCCATCGCGTCGAGCCCAGCTAGCATAGTTTGAAGGCTGCATTGTTCTGCAATCACAGCACAGTCCTCATAGGCCGCAGCTTTTTCCCGATCGAGAAACCAGGTTGCCGCAATACGTCTGGCCGTAGCTCTTGGTCCTTCTATATTCGCCCTGTGCTTTGAAGTGCCGATTGTCTCAAATCGGCCGGGTAAAATGCCCATTGTTCCGGTGCCATAAAGCACCAACCGGTCGATACGTTCGGGTGCACTGGCAACCATTTCCTGAACGATCATCCCGCCCATTGAATGGCCGATCAGGATAAACCGCTCAATTCCCTGCGCGCTTAATTCTCTCAGCGCCCACTCGGCAAAGCCCGCGATGCTGCCGGGGGCATTGAGATGCGCATTCTCTCCAAATCCTGGTAAATCCAAAGCCACGACGTTGAAACCGGCCAGGGCTTCGACTTGCCCAAACCATTGTCGACTGCCGCCCAAAAATCCATGGACGAATACGACAGGTGTCATTTGCGCCCACCCTGTACAATGCGATCAAGGATCATGGCGCAGAAAAGGATTGCAAACCCGGCGAGGATACCCTGACCCACATTGGCATATTGCAACGCTTCCAGCACATCCTCACCCAGCCCCTTGGCGCCAATCAGCGAGGCCACAACAACCATCGCCAGCGACAACATAATCGTCTGGTTGATTCCCGCGCGGATCGATGGGCTTGCTAATGGAAGATCTACCTTAGTTAGCAAGTACCACTTATTGGCACCGAAACTAATAGCTGCTTCGCGCACGCTTTCTGGCACACCACGCAGACCAAGAACGGTCAATCGTACCACCGGTGTGCCGCCAAAGATCATTGTGACCACGACCGCAGCTGGCTTACCAACGCCAAAAAAAGCGATCACGGGGACCATGAAGACAAAGGCTGGCATGGTTTGCATAAAATCCATGATCGGTTGGATAAACGCATAGAACCGTGGGCGACGGGCAGCAAACATGCCAAGCGGAATTCCAATGACAATAGACAAACACGCCGCTGTCCCCAACAAGGCCAGCGTGGTCATGGCACCTTCCCAGAAACCCAAGAGGCCCATATAGGCCAGAAATGCGCCTGAATAGATCGCCGTGCTAATGCCAGCGGTCAGCCAGGTCAGCAGAATGATCAGGCTCGCAATCACGATCCATGGCGTCTGGACCAGTATGACCTCTAACGCATCCAGCAAAGTACGGATGCCGAATGTCAGCCCGTCAAAAAAAGCCTCGCTGTTGCGTACGCACCAGGCGATGAAATCTTCCACCCACGTGATACTGGTCAGGCGGATGTTTGGGTCTGTCGGGAAATGGCTAAGCAGCGAAAAGCGCCCGGGGAAACTGTAGTGCATCATCGCTGCGGCGACGATCAGCGCCATGAAGATCGCGCTGAACACGATCTGCGATACCGGCATGGCCGAGCGTATCGAGCGGTCTGATAACCATTCCGAGAAACGTGCCTCAAGCGCCCAGTTCGCCACCTGAGACTGTATCAGTTTGACGATGATCAGTATGATCAGGCCGGTCAGAATGATGTAAGGACCTTCAGCGGCCATCGCCTCGGCCTCGGCACGAATACCTCCTATATTTTCTTCAAGCGAGTCCACCGTTCGCTGATAGACGTCGATCTTGTCCGAGTTGTTTTCGATAGCCGCCGCCAATTGCTGACGGCGCAGTTCAAGCGTCCCTTCAATCGATGCGATACGCTCCATTGCCTCTGCGGCAAGGTCGCCGAACAATCCTCGCGCAATCTGCACAAATGCTATTGTTTCGAGGATCAGAAATGGTAACGCCCATGACCACAGACCCCGCGCGCCGAACCAGACCGGACCAAACAATCCGGCCATCAGATTGAAAGTTGGCGTAAAGCGGGACGACGCACCAATCTTGTCGAAATTACGGATGTAGTAGTCAGGGCTGGTGCGCACAAAGGTGCGAATGTTTTCACGCCGCTCTTCGGCATAGGCAAGAGCCGCTTCGCTTTCGGTATCTTCCAGCGGGTTCACATCAGAAATGCTCATGACACTTCGGTCCCTTCGATCACGGTGCGCAACAGATCGGCACGGGTTATGACGCCAACATCCACGCCGCCGTCCTCCACAAGGATTGCGCTGCTGTTGTCGATCGCCAGATTGATCAGCGTGCTCAGATTTTCGCCTTCATTCACGCGTGGGGCATCCGCCGATAGCGGCCCATGGGCCGCAATATGTTCTGGAATTGGCCGCATGACCGCATGGGCGCGCACCACTTTGAGGCGTGAAATACCCGCAACGAAATCAGCCACATAGTCATCAGCGGGGTTCATGACGATGTCTTCGGCTGTTCCGATCTGCACCACCTTTCCATCGCGCATGATCGCGATCCGATTGCCGATGCGGACCGCCTCATCCAGGTCGTGTGTAATGAAGATCGTGGTCTTTTTCAGGATCTTGCTCAGCCGGATAAATTCATCCTGCAATTGCCGCCGGATCAAAGGATCAAGGGCCGAGAACGGCTCGTCCATCAAAAGCACATCCGGGTTGGCTGCCAGCGCGCGAGCCAGGCCCACTCGTTGTTGCATGCCACCGGACAGCTCGTGTGCGAACTTTGATCCCCAGGCACCCAATTCGACAATATCGAGAATAGCAGCAGCTTGACGCATGCGCTCATTCTTGCTGACCTGCCGGATTTCCAGTGGCATTGCCACGTTATCCAACACCGACCGATGCGGCATCAGCGCAAAGTTCTGAAACACCATACCGATTTTGTTGTTGCGAAACTGCTGAAGCTCTTTTGTCCCCAAGGCCATGACATCGGTGCCTTCGATTTCGATCTTACCAGCAGTGGGCTCCAGCAGTCGGTTGAAATGGCGGACCAGAGTGGATTTCCCGCTACCTGACAGACCCATGATGCAAAAAATCTCACCCCGGTTTACCGAAAGGCTGACATCAGCGACGCCGACAACACAGTTGTATTCGGCCAGCACTTGGGACTTGTCCAACCCACGATCGCGGATCGCCTGCAGCGCCACCTCGGGCCTGCCCCCGAATATCTTCCAGACATTCGAGATTTCAATAACGGTATCGTCGCTCATGTGTACCCCAGAGAACTGTGCTTGGGTGGCGCCACCAATTGGCGCCACCCTTTTTTCTGGAAGTGGGATTAGAGACCCAGCCAGGCGTCCACGCGATCCGGGTTCGCCTCGACCCATTCGCGGGCAACTTCTGCCGGATCACGACCTTTACCGCTGATTTCATAGGCAAAACCGCTAACATCGTCCGCCGTCAGGGCGAAATTCGCAAAAAAGTCAGCAACTGCCGGGGAACGGTCTGGCAATGTGTTGGACCACGCGATCTGAACGTTCTTGAGCGCATCTTTGGTCGCAACGCTGGATTTGCTGTACCAATCCGGATCGTCCGAGGGCTGAACCATCACGTATTTTGCCGGGTCGAAAGTCGGTTCGCTCAGCATTTGCACGTCGAACATGTACCAGACCGCATGTGGCTTGTAGCAGTAGAAGGCATAGCCTTCGCCTTTGGCGATGCTATCCTTGATCCGCGCGGTCTTCACGCTTTCCTCAGCGCGCACCGGTTCGATGAAATCAAGCAGACCGTAGTCGCGGGTTTTGACTTCGTTAACATTGGCCGAAGCCCAACCCGGCGCTCCGATCCACATTTCACCCTTTCCGTTGCCATCACTGTCCATCAGCGCGGCAACATCGGGGCGGCCTAAATCCGCAATATCGGTTATGTTGTTGGCTTCACCAAAATCCTTGCTAACGCAGAAACCCTGATTGCCTTCATAGGGGTTCGACGACAGAGTTACTGTGCCCGCTTCGTCTACATATTTCTTGGTAAAGCTTTCTTGGTTGGGCAGCCAAACATCGGGGTGCACGTCGATATCGCCCTTACCCTGATCCATCGCCTGAAAAATCGTGGCGTTGTTGCCGGGCACATATTCAACTTTGCCGCCGATACGCATTTCCACCACCGCGCCCAGCACGTGTGCAATGGCCTGCGCCCCGGTCCAGGATGGCACACCTATTTTGACCTCTTCGGCTGCGAAAGCCGGTATCGCATAAATGCTGACCGCGGCTGCGATTCCCAGCGTTTTCAGATTGGTTCTCATGGTCTTCTCCTCTGTTGAAATGCGCCGTGTTTCGGCGTCGTTTTTTCCGTCGTTCGACTTTCCTATTGCGCAATAGGGTCGAGCCAATATCCCTTTGGCTGCAACATCGGACGGAAGGAAAAAAAAGAAGACCAACCGCCAGACCCTGACCCGAAGTCTAGATCAAGAGCTTTTCTCAGAGCCAATTCAAACATTTCATCAAACCATTCATTCTTTGCATAGTTTGCGTTATGCTGGTCTGGCACTTCGGTTGACATGTTGGAGCACTCATTGGACCTGAATTGGCTACGTGACTTTGAATGTCTTGCCCGGACCTTGAATTTCACCCGCGCATCCGACGAGAGAAACATCACGCAATCCGCATTCAGCCGTAGAATCAAAGCTTTGGAAAGTTGGGTTGGATTGCCCCTGGTCAACCGAGCGACATACCCTGTTCAGCTGACAGAGGCCGGTCAACAGTTCCTGCCTGTTGCTCTGGCGGCCATGTCTCAGTTATCGGAATCGCGCCAATCGTTACGGGATGCCGATCGCGGCGATAGTCGGTTCATCAGATTTTCGGTTCTTCACACCATAGCCGTTAATTTTCTGGCAACCCGGATAGACGAGTTGCAGAGGCAAATCCCCGAATTACGCACACGTGTCTTGTCTGATTCCTTAAGCACATGTTGTGATCTTTTAATCGAAGGCGCGGTGGATATCCTGCTTTGTTATTATCATCATTCAGTCTCGCCAATGATTGATGAGGCCGCATTTGAACGTAAGGATCTGGTAAAGGATCGTCTGGTGCCGGTGGCGGCTGTTGAACCAGCTCGCACTATGGGATGGGATCTTGCACGACAGGACGGCCCGCCAATCCCCTATCTTGCCTATGACCGGTCTTCGTTTCTGGGAATGGTCGTAGAAAACACCATTGATCGGAAATGCCTGAATACCGAGACGATCTATGTCGACAGCCTTGTCGAGACCATTAAGCGGCGATTGATGACAGGAAGCGGCGTTGCTTGGATGCCCGAAACGGCAATTACAGCAGAACTTGATCAAGGCTTGCTAGTGCCAGTCGGTGATGATGCGTGGAGCGCGACCTTGACAATTTCGGCCTTTTCCAATCCATCCGGTTTTGATCAAATCGCACACCAGCTTTGGGAACGGTTGTGACATCAATCTTCCAAAGCAAGCTGCTACTGTGCGCGGCGCAGTTCTCTAGTCTGCGTCGTTAAGATAGCCTATTTGAGAAAACTCAATGATCGCGTGGACCAGCAAATCAATCGTGTCCGATGCTTTGACCTCATCCGCGACGCCATCGGCAATAAGCGAGAATTCTGAGCAGGCGACAAGTTGCAGATCTGCCCCCGCTTTGGCCAATGCAATTGAGGCCGTTCGTAGTGCTTCGCGCGCGTCATCACTTGGACCGTCGACCTTAATTCTGCGGATCGCCGTCAGCAGCCTGTCACTATCCGTTGGCCAGACAATCGATAGCCCGCGGGCTTGCAATGCCGTTTCGAAAAGGCGGGTACGGCGCACTGCGGGTGAGGCGAGCACGCCAACGCATCCACCGGCCCCCAGTTCACTAACAGCATGATCCGCAGCCAGTTTCACCATATTCAACAAAGGAACGGTCACTGCATCCGTGATCGCGTCAGCATAGTGATGCGCCGTGTTGCAGGGCATTGCCAGCGCCGCGGCGCCAGCACCCTGAATACGGCGTGCCATTGCGGCAAGCGTCGGTCCCGGGTCTTCGCCCTTCCCCTCAATGAGATGATCAATCCGCGACGGTACCTGCGGGTTCATATCAATCAGAAGCGGGATGTGATCGCGGTCATCACTTACCGACACGGCCTCCACCAGCTTACGCTGGAGGAGGATGGTGGCCTCGGGACCCATGCCACCTAGAATGCCAATTGGGCGCAATGTCATTGCTCAGATATTCACCCATCTGTTTTTGTGGTCGAATGCAAAATCATACCCACCAAGGGCCGCCGCACCACCAGTGTGCAGGAAAACGATCCTCTGGTCATTGAATTCGCCCTTGCGGGCTAGGTCGATTAAGCCCGCTGCACCCTTGGCAGAGTAGCAGGGGTCCAGAAGAATGCCTTCAAGCTCGGCAAACATCTCAATCGCCTCGATGCCACTTTCGGTCGGAAGGCCATAGCCCTCGCCCACATAGTCGGTATTGGCCATTACGTCCTCGCGCTTTACCACGCCTGAGCAACCCAGCTTTTCGGCTGTTTTGCAGGCGAGGTCATAAACCATCTGTTCCTGCTTTGGTTGAGGCGCTCTTGTACCAATACCCAGCACCGGTACCTGCGCATTCATGGCGCACATTCCTGTCACCAACCCAGCCTGCGTTCCCGACGAACCTGTTGCGTGTACCAGCCGGTCAATTCGCAAA
The DNA here is from genome assembly GCF_900143525.1 of Ruegeria sp. Alg231-54. GTDB lineage: Bacteria > Pseudomonadota > Alphaproteobacteria > Rhodobacterales > Rhodobacteraceae > Ruegeria. The sequence continues at coordinate 913,140 of NZ_FREZ01000001.1, forward strand.
CCACTGTCATTGGCTTGCCCCAAAAGCTCAAAGGCTGCGTTCACATAGCCAAGTGCCCCGGTCGGGTTCGATCCACCGCCGGGAATGACATAGACATTACGGCCCTCTGTCCGTTTTTTCTCGGCGGCCTTTTCCATTTCGCCCGCCATGTCGTGACCACCGGGAAATTTCTCGGTTGTCGCGCCGTGCAAATGATCCAACAGCACGTTCCCGTTCGTGTTGTAGTTTCCGTCCTGATATCCGGTGCGATCTTCCAGAAGGATATGGCAATCAAGTCCCAGCTTGGCGGCAAAGGCTGCGGTTTGACGACCGTGGTTAGTTTGCGTGGCTCCTTGCGTCATAACCATGTCCGCGCCCTGCGCTTCCGCCTCGGCCATCAGGAATTCCAGCTTGCGGGTCTTGTTGCCGCCTGTTGACATGCCGGTGCAATCGTCGCGTTTGATCCAGATCTCGACACACAGTTCTTTCGACAACCGTTTCATCGGTTCAAGCGGTGTCGGAAGATGAGCCAGGTGAAGGCGGGGAAAACGGGCAAGGTGCATTTCGTGGTTCCTAATATTTACTTTTGGCAACTTACTGCGCGCCGTGTCGCAATCCTAATTCAAATTTCGGTACATAAATTGCGGATATTGCATATTGTCACGAACTGCACTATCGATCCGCCATGCGTCTTGAGTGGATCGACGATATATTGGCCGTGCTTGATAAAGGCTCTCTCGCCCGCGCGGCTGAAAAGCGATTGCTGACGCAATCCGCGTTTACACGGCGGGTGCGGCTTATCGAAGAAAACATTGGCGCAACGTTGTTTGACCGTCGCCGAAAGCCAGTTTCTTTGATGCCAGGGGTGCGGGAACTGGAATTTGAATTACGTGAACTCAGCACCCGGCTGCATAGGCTTCGGCACACCTTAAAAACAGCGAGTGATCAGACAGGCAAATCGCTGTCGTTTGTTTGCCAACACGCGCTCACCACGACAATTTCACCCGAAATTGTTCGTGTTTTAACTGAAGGTGGCGAAATCTCGGTTCGCGTGCGTTCAGGAAATCAAGACGAGTGCCTGATGCACCTGATTTCAAAAGAAGTTGATTTTGCCATCATGTACGCGGTGCCCGATGACAGTTTCCAAGAACCCCTTAACGCGTTTGAAACCAAAACGCTCGGAATGGACACTTTGATTCCAGTTTGTGCGCCTACTGTGCGCACGCAAGTGACGGAAGCCGCAATTCCTACAATCAACTACCCGCCCGAAGTATTCCTCGGGCAGGTCTATTCCAGGATGATTGCACCGCGTTTACCAAAAGGTAAAACCGCAGTGCCCAGAGCCGAAACCGCACTTACGTTGGCCATACTACAATACGCCTTGAATGGAATCGGCATCGCGTGGTTGCCCCAATCTCTAGTGGCGACCCACCTTTCTGATGGCGCGCTTGTGTGCATTAATGATGTGCTGCCCACACAGCTTCTGGCAATCAGGGTGGTCCGCTTGGCAGAAACTCAGCCAGATCATGCAGAGCAAATATGGAAACAACTTGAAGACATCTTCAGTTTCTAGCTTCCCCGCAGCACTCTCCATCACAAATGGCAAGCCATACGTGATTACAAAGGCTTTGCTTCCAATGCACACTGTTCGGTTGGACGAAAAACAGAACAACTACCGACTGACGTCGGTAGGATCGGCGATGTGGTTTTCGAAGTATTGCCAAACCATAAAGCGACAGCCTGTCGACGACTAACCGGGCATTCATCCATGGACTGGCATGCTGCAATGCGGCCCGTCATTCCAGACATTCGATTATCCTGCAGCATTTTGTTTAGGTGAAACGGCCGAAGGTGCTGTCAGACAAATTCGAACCAGTCTCAGCTTGGCCAGTATAGCTGCCCTTTATGCAGCACCAAGTTGGCGCCACTCGGCGAGAGCCGCGGTGTGTGTCAGCTTGAAGGTATCTCTGCTGGCTAGCGATCTTTTCTGGTTGAAGTGGTTGTATACGGAGGAATGGACGGAGGGGAATTTCTGAAAACTTCGCATGCGCCTGAAACGCTGCATCGCGCATTCGCGCCGCCGAATCGGCAGGTACGAATTCCCAACGCGGTTGTTGAGTCACCTTCCCGTTTGTTGTTTTTCGAACGCGCCCATTTCTCTGAGCGCAGCCTTGTAGGAAGCGAAGCGATCCGTCACGATCTCTTCTGCACAGCCATGGCGCTTCATCAATTTCTAGAGAAATTTCAATGCTGCAGCTTTGTTTCGGCGTTTGATGACGACTGCTTCCAGCACTTCGCCCTCATGATCTACGACCCGCCAGAGGTAGTGTCTCCTGCCATTCACCTTCACAAAGACCTCGTCCACTTGCCACTTCCATTTCGAAAATGCCCGCAGTTGCTGGACTCGCTTTTGTCTGATCCCGGAGGCAAACATCGGGCCGAACCTGCTCCACCAATATCGGACGGTTTCGTGGCTCACCTCAATTCCCCGTTCGTGCAATGGGTCTTCCACGTTTCGAAGTGACAATGGGAACCGAACGTACAGCATGACCGCCAGACGAATGACCTCCGGGCTAGTCTTGAAATCCTTGAATGGCGATTATTTAATCATGCGCGAGGGCTACGAGAGCACCCTGCTCGGCTCAAGCAAAGTTAATCTGACAAGACCATTGCAACTCCGAATTGCGGACAAATCAGGCGTTCGGCTAGGTTCACATTTTCAGAAAAATGAAGGCGCATTCTTTTCTGCGCTTTGGATCGGACGACAAAATTTTACAGCCTAAATACTTCTGCAAAGTTAAACCGATAGGAAGAACAGCCGAAAATAATGTATTTTGTCAGAAAGCCAAATTGCTGAGGTGAGGAACACCATGACCTCTGAGAACGCGCTAATTTATCTGTCTGACAAGGACCTCGGGGATTTAGGCATCCAACCTTCTGAAGTTGCCGATGCCGTCGAGGCTGCCCTAACAGCCAAGGCCGACGGAAAGCTTCACACTTCCTCCAAGACAGTCATCTTGCCCGGCGATGGGCGCTACGCAATGTCTACTTTGGCAATGGGAGATGATGGATTCATCGTGACCAAGCAGGTTACAGTGTGTCCGGAAAACCCGGCGAGGGGTCTTCCCGCGATAAACGGTGCCATCATGGTTATGGATGCGCAAACCGGACTACTTCGCGCGGTCTTGGGAGCGAATTGGATTACGGCCGTCAGAACTGCGGCTCTGTCAGTCGTGGCAGCGCGTCGGCTTGCTGACCCTGATGCCGAGACGGTGGCTTTTGTGGGCGCGGGCGTGCAGGCTCACTCCCATCTAGCAGCGTTTTCAGAACTGTTTCCCCTGAAACGAATCCGCGTGTTCGGGCGTGGCAAAGAGAATGCCGACAAGCTTTGTCGTTACGCTCGGGGAATGGGTCTCGAAGCTGAAATATGCGCCAATGCCAGGGACGCTTTGAGTGATGCCGAACTGATAGTGACATCGATAACGTTGGACTACTCTATTGAACCCTTCCTGGATGCCCGATGGCTGAAGCCAGCGGCCTTCGCCACCATAACTGATGCCTGCATCCCGTGGGTGCCGGCGTGCATGACTGCTTTCGAAACGGTAATTGTCGACGACCGTTTGCAGGAGTTGGAAAGCGACAAGCCGATGTTGCCATACGAGCAAATTGCTGGTGATTTGACGGAATTGGTCGCTGGCAAGGTCGACGTCCGAGCACGCAACAAACCGGCGGCTTTTGCTTTCAGAGGGATTTCATTAGGGGATTATGCTGCTTCGGTCCTCGCGGTTCGCCGGTTCACCGAGATACCCGTGAAGTGAGGCCAAAGACATGAACATCCACTTTGGAATTAGATACTGAAAAGGTCGCTTTGGGCCGATACCGTTGAAAAACTCTTCCTTGATTGGTTCGCCAACGACTGATTCAATTCTGTCACCGAGCGGGAGGGTTTGCGATGATGGGACCAAGGCAAGAGGCGCAAGCGGCCTTGTTCTACGAGTTCTCGCTGGAGGAGCATGTTCCCCAGGATCACCTGCAGCGGTCGATTGATCTGTTCGTCGACCTAAGTAGCATCCGCGCGCACCTTGCGGATTTCTACAGCCACACGGGTCGCCCGTCAGTCGATCCTGAACTGCTGATCCGG
>NZ_FREZ01000014.1 GCF_900143525.1 Ruegeria sp. Alg231-54
CGTTGGCCGCCCAGAAATGGTGCCGGGCGACTGGATCAAGGAAGGCGCCACCGTCATCGACGTGGGCATCAACCGCATTGAACGCGACGGCAAGAACAAGCTGGTCGGCGACGTCGACTACGCCAGCGCCGCAACACGCGCCGGCGCCATCACCCCGGTCCCCGGCGGCGTAGGTCCCATGACCATCGCCTGCCTGCTGGCCAACACACTCACCGCCTGCTGCCGCGCAAACAAACTGCCAGAACCAGAAGGCCTCACAGCCTGACCTGTTTCGCTGGGGCGCAAAAAATGCGCCCCAGCGAAACTCAATTTCGCACAAGTGTGAAAATTGGCCATGATGTCAACGTGCTAAATTTCCCCCCTTTAAGGTTTGAATGTCTGAATGGGGCGTGTTAGCCGGGATTTCCCAGCCGTTTGCAGTGTGTGAATGTTAGCTTTCCGGGGCTTTTGGCTGGGTCCCTGAAAGTGGTTTTTGATATGGTATGACTTCAAAGCTAAGACCCATCTTCAGCCTGTGCAGCCCACAACGCGTGGTGGCCGGAGCGTTCTTCCTTCCTATGCTGGCTTACGCTTTTCCGCCGTTCCAGATGTCGGATTTGCCGTTTGTCATAAGCTTCTTATTTTGGTTCGGGGTGATGGGCATCGCTGTAACGTCGACCTGGATGGCCCGAAAACTGATCCGCGAATCCGGGACTGTTCTGAACCTGCCGGTGCGTGACCTGGCAATCGCTCTGTTTGTATTGCTGTTGTTTATCCCGTCCCTTTGGGTGCTGGCCGTGGTTCTGTTTTCCATTGGGGGCCACTCCGCACCCGGCATTCCGCGGGTTGTTGGATACAGTGCGTTGTTTACCGCTGGCCTGATTCTGACCAGCCGGGCGGAACCCAAAAGCGCTCCACCATCATCCCCGGCACCGCGGCTTGCGCGACGGTTGCCTGCGTCTTTTCAGGGGCAAATTTATCGCCTGAGCTCGCGCAATCACTATGTGGATGTGGTCACATCAGAGGGCACCTTTGCGATCCGATTACGGCTCTCTGATGCGGTTGGGGAAATGGAGCCCTTGCGCGGGCATTGTGCGCACCGGTCCCATTGGATCGTGGATGACGCAGTCACAGGCACTGAGAAGGTGGCCGACAGAATCTATTTGAAGCTGGTAAACGGTGACCTGATACCTGTCAGCCGGAAGTACAAGCCGATGCTTGAGGACGACGGGTTGATATGATCTCAGCGTGGCATTGGGATGATTTGTGGATGAGGGCCGGTCAGGATGGCCATTGCCCGGTCGCTCATCAAGTCACTCAGAACTTTCTTGGAACTTCGCAGCCCGCCTGTATAGGTGCCATAGGCCGGCAGGATAAGTCGTGCATTATCCATCAAAAACGCAGGGCGTGTGATCGTCCGACCGCGTGCCCTAATGCGGGTCTTGGGATGATAGTGCCCCGAGATTTCGTCGTGACCACTGGGTTGGGCGATATGTCGGAAAACCAATGGGCCTGCCGTGTATTCAGCCAGATGTGTTCCGCTCAGATCTATTGGACCCGGGTCGTGGTTTCCTTCGATCCAAATCCATTGTCGGCCTGCTTGCAGGGCCGTCAACGAGAGCTTCTCGGCGGTGCCCAATGCAGCCAACGCATCCAAATCGTCAAAGCTGTCGCCAAGGCAAATGACAGTTTGCGCGCCGGTTCTGTCGATGTCGGCTGCCAGCCGGGTCAGGGTGTCCTGACTGTCATAGGGCGGCAAAGAGGGACCACCGCGCCGCGCCATACGTTCGGATTTGCCAAGATGCAGATCGCTGACGCATAACAGTTTCCGGTTTGGCCACCACAACGCACCAGATCCCAATGCGCGCAGGTCTTGTTCAGCAAAGGAAAACGCCAGCTCGTTCATGGTACGTTCTTCACCTGTTTTGATCCTTGGCGCAAGCTGAATTACTTCGCGTCTAGTCCCGCAGCCTGTAGCAACCGGGCGCTTTCCTCGGCCAACAGGCGTTCTTCGGCGGCACCTTTGACCGGTACTTTGCCAACCTCCAGAAACAACGGCGCGGCGAGGGGAGAGACCCGATCCAGCCGAACCAGATCTATCCGGTCACCAATTCGTTCAATCATTGTCTCGATACGTCCAAAATCCACTAGTCCGCGCATTGCTTCCTCGCGGGTGATCTGCATCAGCAGGTGGTCGGGATCATACTTCAGCAACGTGTCGTAAAGTATGTCCGAGGAAAACGTAGCCTGACGCCCGCTTTTTCGTTGCCCGCCTGTATTGCGCTCGATCAGGCCTGCGATCGTGGCTGAGGCGCGAAAGGTGCGTTTCATGACAGCGTTGCCCGCCAGCCATGTCTCAAGCCCGTCACGAAGTTCGCCCAGTTGGAACAGAGGGCGTGGGTCGGTCACAGCATCCAGGCCCCAAACCAGCGTCGCATAGTCGGTGGCAACAAAACCAAGCGGCGCCAGCCCGGTTTCCTCCATCCGTTTGGTCAATAAAAGCCCAAGGGTCTGTTGCGCATTGCGCCCGGCAAAGCCGTAAACACATAAATGTTCGCGGCCATCATTGGGAAAGCTCTCGATCAACAATCGGTCGCGTTGCGGCAATCGGGACATATCCCGCTGCAACGCTAACCACTCGGCTGTGTGTGCAGGTAGTTGTGGCCAGTCTGGCTGTGCGAACATGCGCAGGATACGGTCGCTGAGTTGGGTCGAGGTCGCGAACTTGGTGCCCGAGAACGTGGCGATTTTGGGTTTCTTGTCGGCCCGACGGCTGACTTCCACCACCATTTCGCGCAGCCCCTCGTACCGTACGATCTGTCCGCCAATCAGAAACGTGTCGCCGGGCGTCAGAGAGGCAGCAAATGCCTCCTCGACTTCACCCAGCGGTTTGCCCCCGCGATTGCGCTTTAGGCGGACCTTCAGCGTGTCTGTGTCCTGTATCGTGCCCAGGTTCATGCGAATACGCTGTGCTGCCCTTGGGTCTCTTAGCTGCCATTTCCCGTCTGGCCGCTGCAACAGCCGCTGCCAGCGATCATAGGCGCGCAGCGCGTAGCCGCCGGTTGCACAAAAGTCCAGACAAGCGTCGAATTTAGCGCGGTTGAGATCAGCGAATGGGCCTGCTGTTGTCATCTCGGCATACAATGCGTCCGCATCGAACGGACCCGCTGCGGCCGCAATTAAAACGTGCTGACACAACACGTCCCTTGGGCCCGGTCCGCGCGGTTCGCCATCCAGATCATGGGCCTTTGCCGCCTCCAACGCGGCGACGCACTCTACGACTTCAAACCGGTTCGCTGGCACTAATAGGGCTTTGGACGGGGCGTTGTAACGATGGTTGGCACGACCAATGCGCTGAACCAGACGTTTGACGTTCTTGGGCGCGCCAATCTGGATCACCAGATCCACATCGCCCCAGTCGATGCCCAGATCTAGACTGCCGGTGCAAACAATGGCACGCAATTCGCCACGCACCATTGCAGCCTCGACCCGTTCGCGCTGTTGCCGATCCAGGCTGCCGTGGTGAATGCCAATGGGCAGCCCGTCATCATTGGCAAGCCAGATATTGTGAAAGAATATTTCGGCCTGCGCGCGGGTGTTGTGAAAGATAAGCGTGGTCTTGTGCCGTTTGATCTGCTCAAGAACGGCGGGGATCGAATAGGCCGCCCCTCCGCCGGACCAGGGCGGCATCTCTTGCGTCTCAAGCATTTGGATATCGGGGTCGGGGCCGGGATCAGCCTGAATGATCTTGCAAGGATCGGGGTGGCGGGCCAAAAACTGCGCGATGGCGTCGGGGTCTTCGACTGTGGCCGACAGGCCGACGCGTCGCAGGTCAGGGCACAAGCTTTGCAAACGGGCTAGCGCCAACATCAACTGATCGCCACGCTTGCTTTCGGCCAGGGCGTGAATCTCGTCCACAATCACGCGTTGGACGCCTGCAAACATCCGCGGGGCGTCTTCGTACGAAGTTAGTAAGGCCAGGCTTTCAGGCGTCGTCAGTAGGATGTGCGGAGGGTCCACGCGCTGACGTTTCTTTTGGGTGGCCGAGGTATCGCCTGTCCGGTCTTCAATGCGGATGGGCAGGCCAATATCGTCCGCCGGGCCGCGCAGGTTGCGGCGAATGTCGGCTGCCAACGCTTTGAGCGGTGAAACATAGAGAGTATGCAGCCCGGGGCGATCATTTTCCGCCAACTCGGTCAGCGTCGGCAGGAAACCGGCCATCGTTTTACCACCGCCGGTTGGCGCAATAAGCAAAGTGGCCGGGTCCGCAGCCCGGTCAAACATCTCTTGCTGATGTGGATGGATGGACCAGCCTTTGGTGTCAAACCAATCCGTGATCCGGGTGGGAATCTGCGTCATGAACGCAGACTACCCGGCCTGTCCCGGAAATGGCACGGCGTTAATTTACGATTATCTCGTCTTTGACGAACATGTTAGCCCAGGCCCTGTCGATCAGGTCGGGGCTCATCTGATAGGGGATGCCCTCGAATTCGCAGATCGAGATCATCTGGTCGATCAGGAAGATCGGCTGATAGTTGGCATAAACGTTGTTGATGGTCGGGTACTTGACCTTCAGCAAGTGCACCAGAGCGGATTCATCCAGCGGCATGCCGCGTTTCCGCGCCACCATTGCAAAGATTTTTAGGAAGTCTTCTTGAACGGGACCACCGATCTTAATCTTGAAGAAGATCCGGCGCAGGGCCGCTTGGTCGAAGATCTCATTCGGGTGGAAGTTGGTCGAGAAGATGACCAATGTGTCAAACGGAACCTCAAACTTTTCGCCAGACTGCAGGCCAAGAATGTCCTTGTTCTCTTCCAGAGGAACAATCCAGCGGTTGATCAGCGCCTGTGGCGGTTCCTGCTGACGACCAAGGTCGTCCACGATAAAGATGCCGCCGGTTGATTTCAGCTGCAGTGGCGCCTGATAGGTACGTGCAGTCGGGTTGTAGACCAGATCCAGCATTGAAAGCGAAAGTTCACCACCCGTTACCACGGTCGGGCGTTCGCACTGAACATAGCGTGTGTCGAACCGCTTGCGACGGCGCAGGCTGTTGGGGTCATCCGCCTCTTGCTCGATCGCAGTGTGGACGATCGGATCATAGACCGTGATCACCTGACCTGCATACTCGATGGCACGGGGAACATAGACGTTGTCCCCCAGCGCGTCGCGAATACCGTTCGAGATTGAGGATTTACCGTTTCCCGGAGGGCCATACATCAGAATTGACCGGCCGGCGCTGACCGCGGGGCCCAGATGGTCCAGCAGGCTGTCGGGCAGAACCAGATGTCCCATCGCACCGGTTAGCTGATCGCGGGTCACCTGAATATTGCGGATTGACTGACGCTTGACCTGTTCCCGGTATACGTCCAGCGGAACCGGCATGGCACCGAAGTATTCAGATTGGCTCAGCGCGTCCAGAGCGCGGGCTTTACCGGCATCGGTAAGCTGATAGCCCATCTCGTTACCGCTGTTGGCGTTTAACGTACCGGTCGCTTCGAGCAGTTTTTGTTCGCGGGCAATGTCCACAAGTTCTTGCGTGACCGCACCAGGCAAACAGATCGCTTCCGCGATCTCCGTGACCGTATCCACGTTTTTTCGGAATATTGTCTTGAGCAGAATGTCCCGCATCATCACGATGGGCAGTTTCATTTCGGCCATACCCTTTGGGGCAGGGGGGGCCATAACCGAGGTCGTCTGCATATTCATGAGCGTTGCCCGTCTATCCACTAATCACGCCAAAAGCCCCACACGGGCCACTTGCGTAAAATCTTAACCTGATTTGTGTCAGCACCAAGGCACTGAAAAGGCGGACTGATGATAGTTTATGAGCCGGAAACAGTACCGAGAATCAGATAGATCGCCAAGCTGGCCCCCAAAGGAAAACCCATCGGAAATTTCTTGCCCCGATCCCAGCTTTCCCAGTCCGGGGCAATTGCCCTAAGGCGCGTGTGCTTGGCCAGCCTATGCGTCACATATGCACCCAGCATGGCACAAGTGGCGATTAGCGTCATAAGCAGATAGTCACCGGCCCAGACAAAGGCCGAGGCGGCAGCTAGAAACTTGGCGTCACCTGCGCCCATGGCACCAGCCGCGTTGAACAGGATGCCGAAAAACAGAACGACAAAGATGTGCAGCAATTGCCATAGATAGGGTGGCAGCGTCAGGGCAATCGGGCCCACGCCGCCGGTCGTCCACGCGGTGGACCAGGGCGGCAGCACAATCAATCCGACAACAGCAAAAATCGCGATCAAAGCGATCACGGCGTGATTTTTGATCAACATGCTACGCAGATCAGTGAAGGCCACGTAAAAGCAGATAGGCAACACAAATGGCAAAAACCATGCGGCTGCCGTCGCTGGGATATTCATGAATCAGGCCTCTTCAAGCGCGCGAAGCGATCGAACGGCTTCCTCATAGTGCTGCGGGTGGGTTGCGATGGCTTCGCGGAACAGGTTCTTGGCCGTTGTGATGTCGCCTTGTTTGATCGCAGAAATGCCCATTGTATTAAGCAACATGGCCCGCTCAATCTGCGTCAGAGGAACAACTGGCATGTTATAGTTGCCCTGCGCGGCCCTGGCCAACACGAGGTTGTTCTTAGCGGTGAACAGCGACTTGTCCTGACGGATTGCTTCGGAAAACAATCGTTCAGCATCGGCGTAGTCACCGCGCGACAGCTTGGAGTAGCCCCAGTTGTTCATAACGCTGCCAGGGCGCGTGGTCAGACCGACGGCTGTTTCGTAAAAGTGATCCGCGCGTTTCCAGTCTTTGCTGGAGTCTGCAACGACCGCCTCAAGACGGTAACGTTGGAACGTTTCATAGGTTGGAGGAACCGAATCCAGCGTCGACTTGGCTGTTGACCAGTCACCCGCGCGGACCGATGCGGCGGCGTATTCGACCCGGTCGACGTTGCTCGCGCCCTTCATGGTCGCCACTTTTTTCCACGCCGAAGCGGCTTCGGTCGTGCGTTTGGCGCGTGTAAGAGAAATCGCGAGGCCCCGTTGCAGGTCGATCCGGCCAGGGTTTTTTGCGGCGGCCCCTTTGAAATAGGTCACAGCCTCGTTCGGATCAGCCGCGGTCAGAAGAACCTCGTTCAGGTTGGTTTCGTCAATGACGTTCACCTCCTGATAGGTGCGTTCGACCTTTTCTTCTTCGGTTTCCTTTTCGCAGGCGGACAGAACCATCCCGCAGATCACTATCGTCGGAATCAAGAATTGTTGGCGCATTTTTTGCGTCCCTTACTGCTCTTGCCAATGTTACGGGAGCTTGCGCAGCATGAATTGCCCGTCGCCTTGCTGCTCCAGTTTATATTCTTGTTTTTCCGGGGTAGTATTAACAGGATTTTCCATTTTTGCGAGTGCTAAGCGCAGATTGTCCAAGATTGCGTCACTTTCGCCATTGTCCAAAGCAAAGGCGCGCCTGAACATCTGCTCTGCCTCAGGGTATTCGGCCTTTTCCATCAGCACAACACCCAGATTATTCCACGCAATGGGCCAGTCGGGTTCATCCTCTATCGCGCGGCGCAGCAGTTCTTCTGCTTGCCCCAAACGCCTGAGACCCAGGTTTGCAGTTCCCATTGACGTCAGAAGTTCCGTTGTCATCCCCTGATCCAGCGCGGCGCGGGAAAAGGAAGTCAGCGCAAGCTCATATTCGCCCGATACCATCAGTCGGTTTCCGACCGTAATCGGATCAACGGCATCGGCTTTGGGGTCAACGCCCGGAGCGTCCAGACCGTTTGAAAGGCCCATTTCTGTGCAAGAGGCCACCATGGCAAGAACCATGGTGGCCTGAAAAATGCGGCGCAGCCTGAAACTGGTACACCTGAGATTTATTTCCATCGGGACGTTATCCACCGGCTTTTGCAAACTCCGCGATACCTTTTGCCGACGGGCCGACGAGAATGACCAGCAACGGCGGTACCGTCAGCATCATTGTGGCAAGTGTCATTTTGGTTGGCAACTTATTCGCGGCCTCTTCGGCGCGCATAACCCGCTTGTCACGCATTTCACCGGCATAAACCCGCAGGGCTTCGGCGATTGACGTACCAAACGTGGCCGACTGGATCATAACAGTCACGAACGAACTGACGTCCTGAACACCGCAGCGTGTACCAAAGTCTCTGAGAACGCTGTCCCTGTCCTTACCTGCCTTCAGTTCGTGTGCGACAACCTCGAACTCCGAGGCAATATCCGGGTAAGAGACTTTCATCTCAGCCGCGACCCTAACAATCGCCTGATCCAGCGACTGCCCCGCTTCGACGCAGACCAGCATAAGGTCCAGAGTGTCGGGGAAACCTGCAACGATGGCTTCCTGGCGTTCGGCAACGCGTCGCGTAATCCAATAGCGTGGGAGGAAGTAGAACGCACATGCCGGGATCAAGACGCGCATGGCCATCTGGGCCGGGGTGAATTCCTGATCGCCGGCAAAAACCGTGACCAAAAGCACGCCAATCGAAATGCCGATCAAACCAAGGGCAAATTGAGCAAAGTGAAAAAAGCGGACCGCGTCCTTGGATTGATACCCCGCCTGGCGCAGTTTGAGCTCCATCGCGGACAGTTCTTCTTTGTTCTGTGGTTCCAGGAAATTCGCAAATTTCTGAAGCTGCTCGTTGCGGTTGGATTGTCGTAGTTTGTCCTTGTTGCCTTTCTTGCTTTCCTTGGGCGCTGCATGTGAACGCTGCAGTTTCTTGAGAGGGTCCTCAGGCTGGTTCAGCATCAGTGGCAAGGCCACAAGGATCATGAACAACCCCAGAACACCAACCACGATAAGGGGTCCAAACGGTCCCAAATGCTCCGTCAGGACTTCATTGATTCGAGTCAGAAATTCCATACTTAAGCCCTCAGACTTTGATATTCGTAAGAATGCGCATGACGATCAGGTTCAGTGTCAGCATGATGGCCACAAAGAAACACATCGGAATGAACCACTCATGGTCAACAACTTCGTCATAGTAGCCCGGATCTTTCACCAGAATAAACAACAGGCAGAATAGGGGGAAGCCAGACAGGAATTTGCCGGACCATTTGGCCTCGGCCGTGATCGCATTAACTCGGCGGAACAGGCGGAACCGAGCACGGATAACCTTGGCCAAGCCCGCCAAAATCTCGGCCAAGTTACCGCCGGCCTGTTGCTGAATTCCGACGGCGACGGACAAAAAGCGCAAATCCTGCATTCCCAGACGTTCTGCCATGTCCTTAAGGGCTTCACCGACGTCACGACCGTAGGCGCATTCGTCAGCAATCACGCCAAACTCTGTTCCAAGCGGATCCTGCACTTCATTTGCAACAATCTGAATTGTCGAAACAAATGGGTTGCCAACACGAAGAGATCGCACCATCAGCTCGACGGCGTCTGGCAGTTGTTCTTCCATCAAGCCCATACGTTTCGAGGCTTTGTGATTTACCCACGCATAGACACCACCAACACCAATCCCGATCGAAAGCGCAATCCGCAAAACCATCTCGGTTCCCGTGCCGATGCTCAATCCGACATAGGCAAAGCCAGAAACCAGCATCATGATCATGATCAATTGGCGCGGTGAAAAGGCGATAGCAGCTTTTTGTGCCTTGTCGGCCAACAGCGAATAGAGCGGGATGCTCTGGGATTTCATATGCTGCTGCATTTCCTTGCGCAGCTGTTCCAGGACCTGTTCGCGTCCGACGCCTTTCTCAAGCATATCCAGACGCCGGTTCACGCGGCTGTTCAGGCTGATGGACTTGCCAAATGCGACAAGATAGATGCCCTCGACTAGGAGAAGAACTCCGACGAAGATCACAACATAGATAAGAGCCTCTACGGGCAGTTGCATATCCGGATCTCCTTAGACGGTCGTAGGTTCGTAGATGGATGGAGGCAGATCAAAGCCCCACAGACGGAAGCGTTCGGAATAGTGGCTGCGAACACCGGTCGCGGTAAAATGGCCAATGATCTTGTTGTCTGGCGTCAGACCAACGCGTTGGAACTTGAATATTTCCTGCATAGAAATCACGTCACCTTCCATCCCGGTAATCTCGGTGATTGAGGTCATCCGACGCGAGCCGTCCTGCAAGCGGCTGGCCTGCACAATCAGGTTCACAGCTGATGAGACTTGGCTGCGGACTGCTTTGATCGGCATCTCGATCCCGGCCATTGCGATCATGTTTTCGAGACGCGAAATCCCGTCTCGGGCCGAGTTGGCGTGGATCGTGGTCATCGAACCGTCGTGGCCCGTGTTCATGGCCTGCAGCATGTCGATCACCTCGGCGCCACGCGTCTCGCCTACGATGATGCGGTCAGGCCGCATACGCAGGGCGTTTTTCAGACAGTCACGCGGGCTGACTTCGCCTTTGCCTTCGACGTTAGGGGGGCGGCTTTCCATCCGTCCCACATGGGTCTGCTGCAGCTGAAGTTCCGCCGTATCCTCGATGGTCAGGATGCGTTCGGCGTCATCAATAAAGCTGGACAAAGCATTCAGCGTCGTCGTTTTACCCGAGCCTGTACCACCCGAGACGATGATATTCAGGCGCGTTGAAACAGCTGCCTGCAAATAGGCGGCCATTTCTTCTGTAAAAGCGCCGAAATTGACCAGATCGTCGATGGCAAGCTTGTCTTTTTTAAACTTACGAATGGAAACCAGCGACCCGTCAACGGCGATAGGTGGCACCATTGCGTTGAAACGCGACCCGTCAGCCAAGCGGGCGTCAACATAGGGGTTGGATTCATCGACCCGACGACCCACGGCGGATACGATCTTGTCGATGATCCGCATCAGGTGCTTTTCGTCCTTGAACGTGACGTCGCTGATTTCTAGCTTTCCGTACCGCTCAACAAAAATCTGCTGAGGGCCGTTAACCAAGATATCGTTGACGCTGTCGTCTTGAAGCAGAGTCTCAAGGGGCCCCAGACCAGTGACTTCGTCATACAGTTCTTTGTTTAGCTGTGACCGGTCTTCGCGGTTTAGAACGATGTCACGGGATTCGAGAATCTCGCTCGAGATCGCGCTGATTTCCGCCCGAAGCTCTGATTCCCCGGCCTTTTCAAGCGCCGCGAGGTTCAGGTTTTCCAACAGCTCCCGATGCATCTCAATCTTGATTTCACCTAGGCGCTCTTTGCGCTTGCGATCCCGGTCCGAGCCGACCGGTTCAGCGGCCTTCTTTTGAATTGGGCGGCGTGCGACGGCGTTGTCAGTGGATGCTTTTTTCGGAGCAGGCGTTTGCGCCGCAGCCTCAGGCGTTGGAGCAGCCTCGACCGGCTGCGCTGCTGGCTGCTTCTTGTATCTTGAAAACACGGCGACTACCCCTCTGAAATACGGTTACGCGGCCTCGGCGCTGCTGCTGCCCAAACTGTGAAGCGATTTAGCAAGTTTTGCGATTTCCCGACGCAGCGGGTTTTTGGCGGCGGATTTGGCCAGCGGCAATCCGTGATCACCGCTTTGCATGACGGGTTTGCCACCATCCGGCAATTGCAGGTCAATTGAAATGCCCAGGCTTTCGCCCATGCGCTTGACCCGGCCTTTGCCATTCAAGTCAGTGAATTTCGGGGCTCGGTTCAGAGCGAACCGGAGCTTGTTGAACGGCAGTTCCTCGGCTTGAAGGGCGCGTTTCAACCGCAGCGCGTTCTGAGCGGATCGCATATCCAGTTCGATCATGGCAAAGTACACATGTGCAGCCTGAAGAACCGTTTCCGACCAATGAACAAGGGTTGTCGGCATGTCGACAACCACGTAGTCGAATTTCCTGCGGGCAATTTCGATGACGCGCTCGATGTCTTCGGGTGTGATCAGGTCCAACGGAACCATATCGGACGGTGCAGTCAGGACCTCAAGCTTTTCCTCATAGGTTTGTAGGGCCTGGGAGAAGACATCGTCATCCATCGAGTTTGTGTCCGACAGCATCTCAAATATGGTTTCGCGTCGGGGAAGGTCCAGATAGGTCGACACGCTGCCATATTGCAGATCCAGGTCGATGACGCACACAGAAGGTGCCTCTTTATCTGACGCAGTTGCCAGCTCCCAGGCGAGATTGACCGCCATAGTCGTTGATCCCACACCGCCTGCCAGCCCATGGACCACAAACAGCGCGCCTTCTTTCGAATCACCGTGAGCGGCAGGAGCTGTCGCAACCGCAGTCGCTGCTACCGGCTCAGGTTTGTTCATGCGCTCGATGGCTTCCTGCAGCTCTCCCTCGGGAAGAGGGTAGGGGACAAACTCGTCCGCGCCCTTGCGAAGTAGTTGGTGCAGAGATGCAGGTGTGACGTCTTCGGCGATCAGAACGATTTTTATCTTTTTCTCTTTGGCCTGCGAGATGATCTCGCCCATCAGAGAAAGGTTGTCCTCATCTTCTCCGTCAATGGCAAGCGCAACGAATTCAAGGCTTTCCGCCTCGGGTTGGCTGAAAAAAGCCAGGGCTTCGGCAAAGCCAAGGTCGCCCCAACGTTCGCCCAAAATGGTCTCCATGTCCTCGATCAGAAGATCAAAATTTTGGACGTCACGGCTGATCGTGCAGGCCAGAATGGCAGTTCCGTCATCTTGCGTTTTGGCGCTCGTCATTCACACAATCCTCGTCGTCTGGGCCTGCTCGCTGCCCGAACATGTCTGGTTCGGTTCAGTTCGCTGTTGCCCGGTCGCGGCCAATTCAGGCCGCACTTCACCTAATTGTTGAAAAGATGGCTTGGAACTTAGGCAAGATTTTGGCGCAAAAGAACCAATTGTAGGGAAATGGGCGACGATGCCGCCCATTTCTTATGGATTATTCAGAATCGCTGCCGCCAACATCGTCACGCTGGATGTAGCTTGCTCTCGTGGCGCTGTCGACATATTCGCGATAGACGATAGCTGCGTATTTTCCATCCAGTACCAGCGGGTTGCGTTCCATGAAGCCGGACACTTCAGTCACAGTACGCCTGTTGCGGCGATCTCGATTGGGGGTGTCGACCAGGGGCCGTGTTTTTCCGAAGGAAACAACAGCTTCCAGGCGTGAACGCGAAATCCCTTGCTGCGTCAGGAATGCAACAGCGGCGTTTGCGCGGCGTTGCCCAAGCGACTGGTTATACCCGGTAGAGCCTACAGCATCGGTATGGCCATAGACGCGGAACCTCACTTCGGGGAACTGCTTGATCCACGCCGCTTGCCGCAACAAGACCCGCTGTGCCTGAGCGTCCAGCTGAGAACTGTTAAACGCAAAATTGATCTGCGTAGGCACCTCTGCGGCAAACCGCCGGCTCAGGATTTGGGCGTATGTCAGCTCACCGTTCATGACTTGAACGTTGTTTAGCGTTGCGTTGCCAAAAGCGCCTTGGTCAACCTCGTACCCCGCTTCACGCGTACACGCGGCAACGGCGACCGACAGACCCAGCGTTATTATCCACTTCTGCATTGGTCCTATCCTCTCAATCATTCCAGGATGTAGCCGTAGGAGCTGCCAAAATCTTGTCTGGCGACTTCAGATGCGCCCCCCGAACCTACCCGTGTGGTTCGCGCCGTTTTTCCGTTCAGGAACAAGTCAAACTCAGTAGGCGGTTTGACGCGGTCGGTCGGCAGGGCCAGAGCTTCACCACGTGTGGGTGATACCAGATGTGCTGTGACGATGACGACCAGTTCAGATTGCTCACGCTGGTATTCCGCGCTGCGGAACAAAGCACCCAGCACAGGGATGTCGCCGACCCATGGGATTTGGCTGTTCAGGTCCGCGAAGTTGTCCTGAATCAGCCCTGCAATTGCAAAGCTCTCTCCGTCTCGCAATTCAACTGTCGTCTTCGTCTGACGCGCAATGAATGTTGGCACGTTGTTGCCTGCAATTGTAAAGTTGGAGTTTGGGTCAATAGTTGACACCGATGTTCCCAGCTCGAGGTTTATCAGATCACCGTCCACCACGCGTGGCGTAAAGAGGACCTGCACACCAAAATTCCGGTATTCAATTGCAATTTGGCCGTCATCGGCCGGAACCGGAATCGGGACTTGGCCACCCGCCAGGAATTCGGCTTCCTGACCCGACAGGGCTGACAAGTTGGGCTCCGCAAGAGTTCGGGCAAGCCCTTTGGTTTCAAGCGCTTCCAACAGCAAACGTACCTGTGTTGAACCCGCGCCGAAGCCAAACAGGATAGCTCCCGTATTTGTCTGTTGGATTGGGATGTTGTTGTTGAGCGCGTTCGCCAAAGAAGTGGCATTGTTCAGTGTGTTGAAACCGCCCGTCACGTCGCCACCACCAAAGCCCAATGATGTGGTCAGGCTTTTGGCAACCGACCTGTTCATTTCGGCAAAGCGAACTTTCAGCATGACCTGTTGAACACCGCCAACAGACATCAGGTTCGAAACCCGCTCGGGCGCGTAACGTTCTGCTAGTTCCAGGGCACGGGCCAATTTAGCCGAGCTGGAGATCGTGCCAGAAAGAACGATGCCGTCGTTGGCAGTACGCACTTCGATTGGCTCACCCGGTAGAATCTGCCGCAGCCTTTCTTTGAATTCAGACACATCCGGTGATACACGGACCCGAACATTGGCCAGCAGGTTGCCAGCCCCATCGAACAAAGTCAGCGTGGTCAGGCCAGGTGCCTTACCCAATACATAGATGGTACGATCAGAAAGCGACGAAATGTCAGCGATGCCTGCGTTGGCGATGCTGAGTTCCGCAAATGGTGTTTCGCTTTCAACGACAATTGCGCGGTTCATCGGAACGTCCAGCGTTTCCGCTGTACCGTTCTTAACCACGCGAAGTGTTTCAGCCTGGACAGCAGTGCTGGCCGAACTGATAACTAACGCCAACCCCAGAAGGGTTGCGTTGAACAAAGATTTTATTTTCATGTGACCTGCCTCTCCGATCACGCCTCGTTTTAGGTCTAACGCCTTATGTGTGACAACACTGCGCGAATTACGATTTTATTGCAATAATCAATGGTTTCTGGAATTTTCCTTATGTGGGTAATGCGCAACAATCGAAACGAAACAAGCCGCGCTGATGGCGCGGCTTGTGGCTTTAACGTTTTGATTTTACGCTAGTTTGTGCAGGGCGTTGGTATTCCGGTATCTACGATCTCGCCGCCGCGGCGCGCTTTGACTGTGCAAACCCTTTTCTGGACTTTGACTGGTGCGGGTGCTGCTTCTTCGATTCCCAGCAGTTTTCTTTGGTCGACTTCAATCGCTGTTGCTATGGTCTCATCCTGGACACCAACCAATGCCAGTGATAAACGACCTGTATTCTGAGCTTGGGCAAGAGCTGCAACTTGTTCAGGAGTTACAGCCACAGTGACCGTCCTAGCGATTGTTGTGCCGGTCACGTCCGATCCTGCAATCTGGTCCACAGCGAACAGTTCAATATTGTTCTGGATAAGCCGCGTGATTTCACCTTCACCGCCGGCACCTCTTAAGGATCCGGTCCAGTATATATCGACGCTATCGCCCGGGCGCAGGAATCCAGATACACCAGATGCGACATCTACACTGATTGCAAAGGCGCGCATGCCTTTTTCTAGGCGAGACGTCAGGCCGGCGGATTCGCCAGGTTGAGTGACTTTGACGGTCAGAAGAGCCTCGTCTTTTTCCATTGCACGCAGGATAAAGCGGTCACCTCTTGCATCCTCGGGGAACAATACTGCCATATCCGCAAAAGTCCCTTCGGGAATCGCGGCCTCTGGCCATTGCACGACGCGCACATCTTCCTGCGAAAGACGCTCTCCATATTTCATGGCCCGGTTTGCGACCATGACTGGAACTGTGGGAATGGTCTTAACATTTGCGAGCGCGTTTTGAGTCGCCAATCTTTCCCGCTCAAGTTCCGACTGGGTTTGTTTGATATAGTCTCGCGCCATGTATACGGCGCCACCGGCCAGAGCGACCCCAATAATCAGAACAAGTCCAAATACTAGCCGCATTCGCGTCCCCTCGTATTAGTCTATTTAAGTTAGTTCGTCATAGGCTCTACGACGAAGATCATCATTGATTAAAGGGAGATTGTGTCGAAAAGGGGGACAATCATGTACTTTTTTTCGAAGCCGTGGTATTGTCGACAACCTTCATGGTCTGGGTCTTTACTAGTTGTCGAAATCGAAAACGATTTCCTGAACCTCTATTTTGGACAGTGCGTCTCCGGTTTGAGAATCCACATGTTGAACCCCATCCGAAATGCTCAGAACGACAATCGTACCGAGGCCGACCAGGCCAGCCGTCAATATCACCCAATCGACGGTAATAGCCCCGTCTTCATGTTCTGAGAATTTTGCTATTCTGTTCAACATTGGAGTGCCAAGGTTTGAGATATTGAATCAAATAGGGCCAAGCCTAAAGAAGCTTGGCCCCACAGCAAATAATCTAGATTTGCATAGTTATTACGGGGTGCCGCCGGTGGTGGTGGTGGTGCTGCCGCCGCTGGTGGTTGATCCAGGAACTGCGTCCGCGGAAACCGAAATCCCGGTCAGTGCGGTGTTGATCTTACCGGACACGGCCTGAGTACCAGTACCGACCTGAGTGTATGCAACAGCGGCCAGGCCAACAACGGCTGCGGTCAGAACGACCCAGTCAACTGTTACGGCGCCGTCTTCGTCTTTGCGGAAGTTCTTGATGAACTTGATCATGTTACGTCCCTCCTAAAGGATCTAAAAAAGTCAATTAAACCTAGGCGTCTATCAGAGCTTTCTCTCTCAGTCCGCTCCCGATCGTCTCGGTATGGCACTATGATTGACCGCTGTGCGTGGCAGGAATTGGGCCAAACCCCATTTTTTTTTGATGAAGTTTAACTTTTTGGTAGTTATTCTGGTAAGTTTTTGAAAGAAAACAATAAAAAATTTCACCACTCAGAGGTTGCCTAGACGCCCCGATGCAAATTTGCGGCAAATGAGGCGAAATTGCCCCATTTCGCATTGTTTTTCTGGCCTTGCGGGCAAATTCGAGGTTCAACTCAACCAAAAGAAAAACATGAGGCAGGCAAATGAAACTCCGGCTCGCAATGACTTGCGCCGGTTTGGCGGCGTTGATGCTGTCTGGCCCAGTGCCAGTCGTGGCGAACGAGGTTGAGCCAAGAGGCGTTTACAAACGGGTCAAGGCCCCAAAGCCTGGCACGCGGCCACGCGTCACGGTCCAGATTACGCCCGATGAGCATGCGAAGACCCCGTCTGCCCCTAGTACAGGCGTAGAATTAGTCGAACCTGAAATCATCGCGCGCACGCGTGTCATACCGCCAACTCTTCCCGGTGCGGGCAAAAAACCGGTTGGTTCGTACAAGGCTTTCTGGGAAAGGGTGTCGCCATCATTGACCGAGGCCGGGTCCGGACGGCTGCACGATGCCATGAATGCACTGGCTGCCATCAACGTCGCGGCACCGCGTTTACAGACCCTGCAAAATATCGCCCAACAGCGCCGCGTGGATATTCTGCGCTCGACCGTGGGAACAAATGTCTCACCGGCATTGGTTCTGGCGGTCATTTCCGTGGAATCCGCCGGGCGCACTGACGCTGTAAGCTCGGCAGGGGCACAAGGATTGATGCAGCTGATGCCTGCAACCGCTAAACGTTTTGGGGTTCAGGACAGTACGCAGCCGTCGCAAAACATTGCGGGCGGTGTGAAGTACCTGAACTGGCTGATGGAAGAATTCGGTAACGACCCGATCCTCGTCCTTGCAGGGTATAACGCTGGGGAAGGGGCCGTACGTAAGCACGAGGGCGTCCCACCTTACGCAGAGACCCGTGATTACGTACCCAAGGTTCTTGCAGCGTTTCAGGTGGCGCGGGCGTTGTGTTCGACACCGCCTCAGCTGATTACGGATGGGTGTGTATTCCAATCGTTGAACTGAAAATGGCCCACCCGAAACGGTGGGCCTTTTCATTGGTGTGAATTAGTTGACGATGTTGGCTTCGGTCGCAGCGCGGATCTCGTCTTCGGTCACGCCTTCGGCAATCTCGATGATCTTCAGGCCGCCATCAACCACGTCCAGAACGCCAAGGTTGGTGATGATGCGGTTCACCACCTTCTTGCCGGTCAGGGGCAGGGTGCACTTCTTCAGCAGCTTGGACTTGCCGTGCTTGTTGGTGTGGTCCATCACGACGATTACGCGACGAACACCTGCAACCAGGTCCATCGCGCCGCCCATGCCCTTCACCAGCACGCCTGGAATCATCCAGTTGGCCAGATCGCCTTCTTCATCGACCTCCATCGCGCCCAGAACGGCGGCCGCGATCTTACCGCCGCGGATCATGGCAAACGATGTGGCACTGTCGAAATAGGCGGTGCGGGACAGCTCCGTGATCGTCTGCTTGCCAGCGTTGATCAGATCCGGGTCTTCTTCGCCTTCAAAGGGGAAGGGGCCCATACCCAGCATTCCGTTCTCGGATTGCAGGGTGATGTCCTTGTCGCCCACGTAGTTTGCCACCAGCGTCGGAATACCGATGCCGAGGTTTACATACATGCCGTCTTCCAGCTCTTGCGCCGCACGTGCGGCCATCTGATTACGATCCCAGGGCATTATGCTTCCTCCTTCTTACGGGTGGTGCGTTGTTCGATGCGCTTTTCATGCTGACCCTGAATGATGCGATGCACGTAGATGCCGGGCAGGTGGATCATATCGGGGTCCAGCGAACCACGCGGCACGATTTCCTCGACCTCGGCGATGCAGATCTTGCCACAGGTCGCAGCAGGTACGTTAAAGTTGCGCGCGGTCTTGCGGAAAATCAGGTTGCCGGTGTCATCGGCCTTCCATGCTTTGACAATGGCCAGATCGGCAAAGATGCCTTCTTCCAAGATGTAAGTCTCGCCATTGAAGTCTTTGTGCTCTTTACCATCGGCGATCACGGTGCCCACACCGGTCTTGGTATAGAACCCGGGGATGCCTGCGCCACCAGCGCGCATGCGTTCGGCCAGGGTTCCTTGCGGGTTGAATTCCAGCTCCAGCTCTCCGGCCAGATATTGGCGCATGAACTCGGCGTTTTCACCGACGTAAGAGCTGATCATCTTTTTGACCTGCTTGGTCTGCAGCAGGATGCCGATGCCGAAATCGTCAACGCCGGCGTTGTTCGAAGCAAACGTCAGATCTTGAGCGCCCGAGTTCTTGATCGCCTCAAGCAGCAGTTCGGGAATACCGCACAGGCCAAAACCGCCTGCCGCGATCATCATGCCGTCCGAAATCACTCCATCGAGTGCCTCGGTGGCATTGGCATAGACTTTCTTCATGGAAAACTCCCCCAATGACATGGTGATGGCGCAGGTTGTGCCGCCACGTCACGGGGAAGTCAATGAAACCAAGGGGTGGGTGGTATTTCTACCTAACCCCCTGTCAGGTGGCGGCCTTTTTGGTCGTCTTCTTGCCAGCAGCTTTCTTTTTCGGAGCCGCATTTTTCTTGGTGCCCTTTTTGGCTGCGCGTTCGTTGACCAGTTCAATGGCCATTTCCTGTGTCACGTCCTCGGGCTTGATATCTTTTGGAATGGTCGCGTTGACCTTTTCCCATTTCACGTATGGCCCATAGCGCCCATCCAGAACCTGCATCGCGCCGCCATCTGGGTGCTCGCCTAATTCCTTCAACGCTTTTGCCGCTGCGCGACGGCCACGCCCGGGGTTGGCGCGCTTTTCAGCCAGCAACTCGACAGCGCGGTTCATGCCGATTTCAAACACGTCGTTGGGGTCTTTGAGGTTGGCGTAGACCGGCTTGGCCTCATCCGCCAACTGATGCATCAGATAGGGACCAAACCGCCCGAAATTCGAACTAATCATGCCGCCCTCGGGGTGTTCTCCAATCTGGCGGGGCAGGGACAACAGCGTCAGCGCCTTGTCCAGATCCATGTCATCCTTGCTCCAACCACGCGGCAGAGACGCACGCGGTGGTTTCTTGTTCTCGGGCGTCGGTTCGCCGCGCTGAACATAGGGGCCAAAGCGGCCGGACTTCAGCCAGATTTCGTCCCCGGCATCTTCGCCCAGCAGGCGTTCCTCGCCTTCGGCACCTTCGCCGGCGATGGGGCGGGTATAGGTGCATTCAGGATAGTTTCCACACCCAACGAACCCGCCGGTTCGCGACGTCTTCAGGTGCAATTGACCCATTCCGCATTTCGGACAGACACGAGGGTCCGAGCCGTCTTCACGCGGCGGATAAAGCTGCGGCGCAAGGGCTTCGTCGAGTTTGTCTAGAACCTCGGAGATCCGCAATTCGGACGTCTCGCCGATAGCAGCCGAGAAATCGCGCCAGAACTTGCTCAGCAACTCCTTGTAGTCACGCCCACCGGCGCTGACGTCGTCCAGTTGTTCTTCCAGATTGGCGGTGAACTCATACCCCACGTACTGCCGGAAGAAGTTCAGGAGGAAGATCGTAACGATCCGGCCCTTCTCCTCGGGGATCAGCCGGTTCTTGTCTTTGCGCACATATTCCCGGTCCTGAATCGTGGTCACGATCGAGGCATAGGTCGACGGTCGCCCGATCCCCAGCTCTTCCATCCGCTTGACCAGCGTAGCCTCGGTGTAGCGCGGCGGCGGTTGCGTGTGGTGCTGCAGGGCCAGAACAGATTCGTTCTCGGACAGAATGGCCTCTTTTGCGGCCTTCTCGGTGCCCTCGCTGGTCGCTTTGGTGAAATGATCGCGCAGGGATGTTTTGGCAAACCGAGCCGGATCGCCCTGCATGATTTGCGGCAGGCGCTTTTCATCATCATCGGCTACGTCGTCGCGGCCTTCTTCATAAACGCGCATGAACCCGTCGAACAGAACAACCTGACCGGTGGCGCGCAGGCCGACCTGGCCGTCATCGCTGCTAATCTCGACCGTAGTGCGCTCCAGTCGCGCAGCAGCCATCTGGCAGGCAATGGTACGTTTCCAAATCAGGTCATACAGCTTGCGCTGATCCTCATCTGTGACCTTCAGGGCCTTGGTATCGCGGGACATATCCGTCGGGCGGATACATTCGTGCGCTTCCTGGGCGTTCTTGGCCTTGTTTTTATAGATACGTGGGCTGTCGGGCACGTATTCTGCACCGTAACGGTCCGCGATGGTGTCGCGGGTGGCCGCCACGGCCTCGGGCGCCATGTCGATGCCGTCGGTCCGCATATATGTGATGTAGCCCGCCTCGTAGAGGCGTTGAGCAACCTGCATCGCGTGACGCGCGCCCATTCCGAACTTGCGGCTTGCTTCCTGCTGCAAGGTAGAGGTCATAAAGGGCGCACTGGGGTTGCGCGCGGCGGGCTTGGCCTCGACCGAAGTAACGCTCAGCGCGCGGCTGGTGATGGCCTGCACCGCCAGTTCGGCCTGCGTGGCGTTGGCCAGATCATGTTTGTCCAGTTTCTTACCAGCCAGCGTGACCAGGCGTGCCTCGTAAGTCTGGCCGCGCGGTGTTTCGAACACTGCCTTCACAGACCAATATTCGACTGGTTTGAACGCTTCGATCTCCATCTCGCGTTCAACGATCAGGCGTAGACATACTGACTGAACGCGACCGGCAGATTTTGCGCCGGGCAGTTTGCGCCACAGAACCGGCGACAAGTTGAAACCCACCAGATAGTCCAACGCGCGACGGGCCAGATAGGCCTCGACCAACGGCATGTCGACCTGACGCGGGTTCTGCATCGCCTCGGTCACCGCATCCTTGGTGATCGCGTTGAAGGTCACGCGGCTGACAGGCGTATCTTTCTTGATCGAGCGGCGCTTGGTAAGGGCTTCTTGCAGGTGCCAGCTGATGGCCTCACCCTCACGATCAGGGTCAGTCGCGAGAATCAGAGCGTTGTCTTCTTTCAGCGCATCGGCGATGGCTTTGACATGTTTGCGGCTGTCGTTGCCGACCTCCCATTTCATCTCAAATTCATGCTCGGTATCGACGGATCCGTCCTTGGGCGGCAAGTCCCGGACATGGCCATACGAGGCTAGCACCGTGTAGTCGGGGCCAAGATATTTGTTGATTGTTTTGGCCTTGGCAGGGGATTCTACAACAACTACAGGCATTTAAGGGAAAACCTCGCTTGACGGAATTGGCGCCTTCTATGATCGTGCAAGATGTGGAGGGCAAGGGCGAATTGTCAATGCGTTCCTTTGAACACAGAATTTATGTTGTAATTTCAATCACGTAACCTGTGCATAAAAAGGACTTGGGCAGAAACCAGGCCTCAACGATGAAGATTATCCTGACAGCGACAGGAGGCCGCCGGGCTGGCGCTGGATCTGTCCCTCGAGTTCCAGATCAATCAACGCCGGCCCGATTTCTCCGGCCGTTGCGGCAATGTCGCGGATCAACTGATCCTCTGCAATTGGCGAGGGGCCCAATCGCGACAGGATTTCACGATGCAGTGCGGTACCTGCGATCACCGGTTTGGCTACAACGTCGGGCACTGCGGGGGTCTCGACCTGACCTGTAGGTGCCCGTTTCGGAAGCGCCTCAATGACGTCTTCGGCGGCTCGCACCAATATCGCGCCGTCCCGGATCAGCATGTTGCACCCGGCAGCTCGTGCATCGAAAGGGTGCCCGGGTACGGCCAGAACCTCGCGCCCCTGATCCAAGGCGTCCCGCGCAGTAATCAGACTGCCGGATTTTGCGGCAGCTTCGACGACGACAACCGCCTGCGCCAGACCTGAGATAATCCTGTTTCTGCGCGGGAAGTGCCGGGCCTGCGGTGTGACGCCCATGGGCTGTTCCGAGACACGCAACCCGGTTTGGCCAATCTTTTCCGCCAAAACAGTGTTTTCGGTCGGATAGACGACATCCACGCCGCCTGCCATCACAGCGACAGTGCCCGTTTCAAGCGCGGCCATATGGGCCGCTGTATCAATGCCGCGTGCCAGGCCGGACACAACGACATAGTCTTGCTTGCCGAGATCCGCGGCAAGCCCCCGCGCCATCCGCGCCCCCAAGGACGAACAATTCCGCGCGCCGACCAGTGCAATCGACCGGCGCTGCAGCAGAGAGCTATCTCCAATCGCCCAAAGCATTGGCGGGGCGTCGGATAGATCGTTCAAGGCATCTGGATAATCGGCGGAGCCAAGGCACAAAAGGTGCGCGTTCGCGGCTTTTGCGGCCTTGAGTTCCGCCTCAATCACGCCGGGGGGGCAAACTTCGTACCCATCAATTCCGGCAGCGCGTGCCATTTCTGGCAGCGCGGCCAGCGCGTTCTGCGCCGAGCCATGTTCCCGCAGCAACCGACGAAACGTCGCCGGACCAACCTTGCGAGAGCGCAACAGACGAAGCCAGGAAAACCGATCCTCTTCCGTGGTGGGTGGGAGTGTGGGGTGATAGGAAGAATGCTGCTCTTCGGTCATCCGATGCTCCGCCTGATTGCAGCACTGGTTTACGATTGCTGGGGTTAACAGCTTGTGAATCTCTTCAAATTATCCGGATAATTTTCGGCGTTTATCACTTAGAGTTATTTAGTGCGTTGAAATGTATGAAATAAACACAATGGCCTTCAACGCGGGCGCCTGACAGGATGTTAAGGCGCCGGCGGGCTGAAAGCGCAGCGTTAACCCTGCGCTCTCGATTTCCCGCCAAGCGATTCCCGGTTATGCGGCCGATCCGCCGACCGTCAGGCCATCCATCAGAACGGTAGGCTGGCCAACGCCGACCGGCACCCACTGGCCGTCTTTGCCACAGGTGCCCATGCCCGGATCCAGCGCCATGTCGTTGCCCAATCCCCGAATGCGTTTAAGGGCGGATGGACCGTCGCCGATCAGGGTCGCGCCTTTGACCGGCGCCCCTATCTTGCCGTTTTCGACGCGGTACGCCTCGGTGCACGAGAACACGAACTTCCCGTTGGTGATATCCACCTGACCGCCGCCGAAACCAACGGCCCAGATTCCGTCCTGGATTTCCGCAACCAAAGAGGCCGGATCAGCCTCACCGCCCAGCATCACAGTGTTCGTCATCCGCGGCATGGGTTTGTGCGCATAGCTTTGCCGCCGCCCGTTTCCGGTGGGGGCCACGCCCATCAGGCGCGCGTTTTGGCGATCCTGCATATAGCCGGTCAGGACGCCATCTTCGATCAAGACTGTCCTGGAACTGGGTGTGCCTTCGTCGTCCAAAGAGATCGAGCCGCGACGATCCGGGATTGTGCCGTCATCAACAACGGTCACGCCTTTGGATGCGATCTGCTGCCCCATCAAACCGGCAAAGGCCGAGCTTCCCTTGCGGTTAAAGTCCCCCTCCAAACCGTGTCCGATTGCCTCGTGCAAGAGGATGCCCGGCCAACCGGGGCCAAGCGCGACCTCCATCACACCGGCAGGGGCCGGGATCGCGTCGAGATTGACCAAGGCGATCCGCAACGCCTCGCGCGCTTTGTCCTGCCAATCCGACGGATCGATCAGGCCGTCTAGCCCGACGCGCCCGCCACCCCCGGCCGAGCCACTTTCGCGGCGACCGTTCTGTTCGACGATGACCGAGATATTGAGGCGGGTCATTGGCCGCACGTCGCGCATCAGTACGCCGTCCGGGCGCAAAATCTCGACTTCTTGCACGGCTGCGGCGATTGTCGCGCTAACCTGCACAACGCGGGGATCCATGTCCCGGGCATAGGCGTCGATCTCGCGCAGCGTTTCGATCTTGACCGGGAATTCAGCGGATTCAATCGGGTCCTCGTCCGTATAAAGGCGAGTATTGGTAGCGCGGGGACCATCGGCCAGCGTGCCGCCACCGTCTCCGACCGCAAGGCGCGCGGTTTGTGCCGCCCGTTTCAGCGCCGGAATTGAGACATCGGTGGAATGCGCATACCCGGCAACTTCGCCCTGCACCGCCCGCAGGCCAAACCCTTCGGATGCGTCATATGATGCTGTCTTCAAGCGCCCGTCATCAAAGACCAAAGCCTCGGATTTTCGCCGCTCGACAAACAGCTCTCCGTCTTCTGCCCCAGAGGTGGCGGATTGCAAAACCGCAAGCGCCTCGTCTTGCGGAATAGCGCTATCAAATGGGCGAAACGGGTCATTGGACATCTGTTGGGACCTTCCGAGTTTGATCCAGATCAAAAATAGCGTCTGTTTGACGCAAGCATTTTGCTTTATCTACCCGACGGAATATGGTTTTTAACGCGGCCAAAGACAACGGGAGAGGTGCGACTGATTCACACCTTTTCGCCAGAGAAGCAAAGATCAGACGATCAGGACAGAAAATGAAGAATGCTTTGATGCTTTCGGGGTTGATGACAGCCCTCTCCAGCCTTCCCGCAATGGCTCAGGAGCTTGAGATTATTGGTAAGCCGGTTGATGGCGGCCTTGGGTTCCAGCCCGCGGCCACCAGCCTGGCCTCGGGGATTCAGCGGCTGGATGATATGATTCTGGTGATCATCACCGCGATCTGCCTGTTTGTTGCAGGTCTGCTGATCTACTGCATCATTCGATACAATTCGCGTAACAACCCTGAACCGGCGCGATTCTCGCACTACACCCCGGTTGAGATTGCCTGGACCCTTGGCCCGATCCTGATTCTGGTCTTCATCGGTGCCTTCTCGCTGCCAGTTCTGTTCAATCAGCAGGAAATTCCCGAAGGCGACATCACCATCAAAGTCGTTGGGAACCAGTGGTACTGGACCTACGAATACGTTGATCACGATTTCGCCTTCGACAGTTATCTGCTGGGCCATCCGGCCACATTGGATGAAGGCGCCCGCCCGGCTGATGCGGATGTGACTCCGTTTGTTCTGAACGACGCGATGCGTGCTAAGCTGGCGGATGCGGGCTACAGCGACGACGAATGGCTGCTGGCCACTGATACCGCAGTTGTCGTTCCTGTTGGCAAGATCATTGTGATGCAGGTTACCGCTTCAGACGTTATCCATTCGTGGACCATCCCGTCCTTCGGCGTAAAGCAGGACGGTGTTCCGGGTCGTCTGGCCGAACTGTGGTTCGAGGCCGAAAAGGAAGGCATCTATTTCGGTCAATGTTCCGAACTGTGCGGCAAGGATCACGCTTATATGCCGATCACCGTCAAAGTGGTCAGCGAAGAGGCGTATGAGCAGTGGCTGCAAGGCGCACTGGAAGAGTATGCAGGTCAGCCCGCAACCTATCAGGTTGCATCCAAGTAATGACCCGCGCGGGCTGAAAAGCTCGCGCCAAAGGTAATGCAGGCTGCGCGGTATCCGCGCAGCTTTCGCCCCAGAAGGACCGGAAATGAGCGACGCAAGCATCAATGCCAGCACAGTAAGCGCCCAATCCCACGCGGATGAGGCCAGCTTTGGCGATTTCTTTGCCTTGCTGAAGCCGCGCGTGATGTCGCTGGTCGTGTTCACCGCTTTGGTCGGCCTTCTTGCGGCACCGGTCCCTGTTCATCCATTCGTCGGCTTTTGCGCCATCCTGTTCATCGCCATTGGCGGTGGCGCATCCGGCGCTTTGAACATGTGGTGGGACGCCGATATCGACCGCGTGATGAAGCGTACCAAAGGCCGACCGATCCCCTCTGGCAAGGTCCAGGAGGGTGAGGCGATGGCAATCGGGCTGGCCCTGTCGGGGCTGTCCGTTATTATGCTGGGTCTGGCAACCAACTGGTTTGCTGGCGTTTTCCTGGCCTTCACGATCTTTTTCTACGTTGTCGTCTATACGATGTGGCTGAAACGCTCGACGCCGCAGAACATCGTAATCGGCGGCGCGGCAGGGGCTTTTCCGCCGGTTATCGGCTGGGTTGCTGCAACCGGGTCGATGTCGATCGAGCCGTGGTTGATGTTTGCCCTGACCTTCATGTGGACCCCACCGCATTTCTGGGCGCTGGCGCTGTTCATGCGCTCGGATTACGACGATGCGGGTGTTCCGATGCTGACCGTCACACATGGTCGCCGCGCCACGCGCTGGCACATTCTGGTATATACCGGGCTGCTGGCCATGCTGGCTGTTGGAACCGCATTCTCGGGTATTGGCGGTCCGATATACCTGACAGTCGCTGTGGTCTTGAACGCGCTGTTCCTGCGCGGAGCGTGGCAGATTTCGCGCCGGAACGAGGATGACTCCGAGGCCGACAATTTCAAGGTCGAACGCGCGTTCTTCAAGCTGTCGCTGCTGTATCTGTTCCTGCATTTCGGTGCTATCTTGGTCGAAGCACTGCTGAAACCCTATGGGTTAGGAGGTTGGTCATGAGCCTGCGCAAGAGCCACGAACTTCACCAACGCCGGTTCAGCCGTAACCTTGGGGTCGGCCTGACGCTGGCTGCCTTTATCGTGATCATATTTGGTCTGACGGTCGTAAAGGTTTCAGGAACAGATTTCAGCTTGGCGACGCAAGAGGTACAGAACTGATGGCTCTGTCAGGTCCGCAGAAAACTGTTGCGCAGACAGTTGGCGTGGTTGTCCTAATGGGCAGTCTGGCGTGGGCATCCGTTCCGTTTTACGATTGGTTCTGCCGCGTCACCGGTTTTGGTGGCACCACCGGTGTTGCTGCGACTGCGCCCGAGGATATTCTGGATCGCAAGGTTACCGTCCGCTTTGACGCCTCGAAGGCGAAAGACATGGCGTGGGAATTCAAGCCAGTCGTGCGCGAGATGGAAGTGCGCATTGGCGAAACCGGACTGGCCTTTTACGAAGCCTACAACCCGACCGACCGCCCCATTGCCGGGCAGGCGTCCTACAACGTGACACCGTATTCGGCCGGCGGGTACTTTCAGAAAATCGCCTGTTTCTGCTTTGAAGAGCAGGTGCTGCAACCCGGTGAACGTGTTGAGATGCCGGTCACCTTTTTCGTCGACCCTGAATTGGTCGAGGATCTTGAAGCTAAGTATGTTCATACGATTACACTGTCGTATACATTCTACGAAATTGACCTGCCCGAGGGCGTTGCCGCCCTTGAGACGCAGGCTGATATAACAACGAACTAACGCCTGTAGGTGAGGGACGCTGATGGCACACGCAAAAAACCATGATTATCACATTCTGGCCCCGTCGATCTGGCCTCTGATCGGCGCGATCGGCGGCTTTGTGATGCTGTTCGGAGCCGTCCTGTGGATGCACGGGGTTACCTCGTGGATGTTCTGGGCCGGCCTGGTGGCCGTTCTTTACACCATGTTCGCATGGTGGTCCGAGGTTGTGGTCGAGAGCCGCCAGGGCGATCACACACCGGTTGTCCGCATCGGCCTGCGCTATGGCTTCATCCTGTTCGTTATGTCCGAGGTGATGTTCTTCTTTGCCTGGTTCTGGTCGTTCTTCAAACATCGCATGTACCCGATGTACGACTATGCCGGTACCGAATACATCCAACCTGACATTCATGCGGTTGACCCGTTCCACCTGCCGCTGATCAACACTCTGGTCCTGCTGCTGTCGGGCTGTGCGATCACCTGGGCGCACCACGCGCTGGTGCACGGCAATGATCGCAAGGCGCTGGTGCAAGGGCTGGCCATCGGTATCGCTCTGGGTGTCGCGTTCACCGGTCTGCAGGCATTTGAATACTATGAGCTGCTGGCGCATGAAGGCTGGAAATTCGGCGGTGATCAGTTCTATTCGAACTTCTTCATGGCAACCGGCTTTCACGGTTTCCACGTTCTTATCGGTACCATCTTCCTGTCAGTGTGCTTAATCAGGGCGCTCAAGGGTGACTTCACGCCTGAGAAACACGTCGGGTTTGAGGCGGCTGCCTGGTACTGGCACTTCGTTGACGTTGTCTGGCTGTTCCTGTTCTTCGCAGTATACATCTGGGGCCAGGCGCCGTTGATGTAGCGCCAGACGGGCGAACAAATTGCAAAAGCCGCCCTTTTGGGGCGGCTTTTTCTCTATTCGGGGCGCAAGATTGCGCCCCATACAATTGCAAGGTTGCCTTTCTGCGGCTGCAGCCCTTAACAAGACGCCGGCTCTTGCAGAGCCTTCGAACAACACAACCTGGTCCTGACATGCGCCGCATTCTCTTTCTGATGATCTTTGGCATTGCCGGTCTGGCGATCCTTGTGTCGCTGGGTGTCTGGCAAATGCAGCGGTTGGCGTGGAAACAAGGCGTTTTAGCCGAAATTGAAAATCGGATTTCAGCCGATCCGGTTGATTTGCCTGACACCGTGTTGCCTGATGCTGATAAGTACCTGCCGGTCACAATTGCGGGCGAGATCGAGCCGGGCGAGATCCACGTTCTTGTCTCGGTCAAACAGGTTGGGGCGGGCTATCGCATCATCCAGTCTTTTAGCACAAATGACCGGACAATTCTTGTGGACCGGGGCTTTGTTCCTGTGACCGCGAAGCACGATCAAAGGCTGAATGGACCGATGGAGATTACTGGAAATCTGCACTGGCCGGTCGAAATTGACGGCTACACGCCTGAGCCGGATATTGACGACAATATATGGTTTGCCCGCGATGTACCGAACCTGGCCGCCGCACTTGGGGCTGAGCCTGTTCTGCTAATCGCGCGGTCGCAAACCGACCCCAACATTACACCCTTGCCTGTTTCGGTGACGGGTATCCCGAATGATCACTTGCAATATGCAATAACATGGTTTGGCCTGGCTTTGGTCTGGGCCGCGATGACCGGATATTTTCTGTGGCGCAGCCGCGCCCCTTCTGAGAGTGACGCGACATGAAATACATCTCGACCCGCGGGCAGGCGCCCGAACTGACGTTTGAAGAGGCGATGCTGACCGGATTGGCTCGTGACGGTGGTCTGTACCTGCCTGCCGAGATCCCGGTGATGACGCAGGATGAGATCGCGGCACTGGCCGGACTGCCCTTTGAGGAAATCGCGTTCCGGGTGATGTGGCCCTATGTCAGCGGATCTTTCGGTAAGAGTGAGTTCAAAGAGATCATCGGCCGCGCCTACGAAGGCTTCGGCCATGACGCCCGCGCGCCATTGAAGCAGTTGAACAAAAACCACTTCCTGTTGGAGCTGTTCCACGGGCCGACCTTGGCCTTCAAAGACTTCGCCATGCAGCTGATCGGTCAGCTGTTTCAGGTGGCGCTGAAGCGCCGTGGCGACCGTGTGACCATCGTTGGAGCGACCAGCGGTGACACCGGATCGGCTGCGATTGAAGCGTTCCGGGGGCTCGACGCCGTGGACGTGTTCATCCTGTTCCCGCATGGCCGAGTTTCTGAAGTGCAGCGTCGGCAGATGACGACACCTGCGGACAGCAACGTGCATGCGTTGGCCGTGGACGGCGATTTTGACGATTGTCAGGCCGCGCTGAAGGACATGTTCAACGACTTCGACTTCCGCGACGGCGTGAAGCTGGCTGGCGTGAATTCGATCAACTTTGCCCGTGTTCTGGCGCAGATCGTCTACTACTTTTCCGCTGCTGTCAGCCTCGGCGCACCGCATCGCAAGGTCAGCTTTACGGTGCCGACAGGTAATTTCGGTGACATCTTCGCGGGCTACCTTGCAAAGCGCATGGGCCTGCCAATTGACCGTCTGGTTGTCGCAACCAATCAGAACGACATTCTGCACCGTTGCCTGTCGGGCGAGGGGTACTTTAAGGGCGACACCATTCCCTCGATTAGCCCGTCGATGGACATTCAGGTCAGTTCGAACTTTGAGCGTGCGCTCTATTATGCGTATGGCGAGGATGGCGGCGCCGTCGCGCAGTTGATGGATGAATTGAAGAACGGCGGCTTCAATGTCAGCCAGGGCGCAATGGAAGCGCTGCGCGAAAGCTTTGACTCGGGCCGTGTATCCGAGGATGAGACGTTGGCGACAATCAAGTCCACTCTGACCCACAGTGCGGAACTGGTTTGCCCGCATACCGCCGTGGGCATCAAAGTTGCAGAAGAACATCGCGCGGCCGACGTTCCGATGATCACACTGGCCACCGCGCACCCCGCAAAATTTCCGGCAGCGGTCGAGAAGGCAAGCGGCACGCATCCGCCTCTTCCATCCCGCATGTCTGATCTGTATGAACGTCCGGAACGGGTGACCCGCATCGCCAACGATCTGGGCACTCTCGAGGATCATATCAGAAGGCATATCGCTGAGTGACTGTCAGACAAGACCAACTGAAGAACGGATTTCGTATCGTCAGTGAACATATGCCGGGGTTGCAATCGGCGGCCATCGGCATCTGGGTGACCGCCGGTGGGCGGCACGAGCGGATTGAACAGAACGGTATTGCGCATTTCCTTGAGCATATGGCTTTCAAGGGAACCCAGCGCCGTTCAGCTTTGCAAATCGCCGAGGCGATTGAGGACGTGGGCGGATATATCAACGCCTACACTTCGCGCGAAGTGACGGCTTATTACGCGCGTGTTCTCAAAGACGATGTGGCGCTGGCGATGGATGTCATCGGTGACATCGTTCTGAACCCGATCTTCGACCCGCGTGAGATCGAAGTTGAACGCGGTGTGATCCTACAGGAAATCGGTCAGGCCTATGACACGCCCGACGATGTGATCTTTGATTGGTTGCAAGAGCAGAGCTATCACGATCAACCGCTGGGTCGAACCATTCTGGGTCCGACCGAACGGGTCAGTGCGTTTTCGCGCGAAGATTTGTCCGGGTTTGTGGCTGAACACTATGGTCCTGAGCAGATGATCCTGTCTGCTGCTGGTGCCGTTGATCACGATGCGCTGATGAAAACCGCTGAGGCGTTGTTTGGCCATCTTAAACCCTGCAAGGGGTTGATCCCGGAAACCGCCCGTTTCACTGGCGGCGAAGCGCGGCAGGAGAAAGAGCTGGAACAGGCCCATTTCGCGCTGGCGCTGGAAAGCCCCGGCTATCGCGACGATGCGATCTATACCGCACAGATTTATTCGACGGCGCTGGGCGGCGGC
Source organism: Ruegeria sp. Alg231-54 (assembly GCF_900143525.1). Taxonomy (GTDB): domain Bacteria; phylum Pseudomonadota; class Alphaproteobacteria; order Rhodobacterales; family Rhodobacteraceae; genus Ruegeria. The sequence continues at coordinate 31,545 of NZ_FREZ01000014.1, forward strand.
ATGTCCTCTCGCCTGTTCCAGGAAGTGCGCGAAACACGCGGGTTGTGCTACACGATCTTTGCGCAGACCGGAGCTTATGCCGATACCGGCACGACGACGATTTACGCCGGAACGTCAGCAGATCAGGTGGCAGAGCTGGCCAGCATAACGATTGATGAGATGAAGCGCGCCGCCGAAGACATGAGCGCCGAAGAGGTTGCCCGCGCCCGCGCGCAGATGAAAGCCGGTATGCTGATGGGGCTGGAAAGCCCGTCGAACCGGGCGGAACGTCTGGCGCGTTTGGTGCAGATCTGGGACCGGGTTCCCTCGCTTGAGGATGCCGTGGCCAAGATCGACGCCGTCAGCACCGAAGATGTGCGTGCCTTCGCCGAGCAGATGGCAGTGCAGGCCCCTGCTGCGCTGGCGCTTTACGGTCCTGTCTCGGGCGCACCCACGCTGGCGCAATTGCAGGAGAGGCGTGCGGCGTGATGCTGTTGGGCAGACGCAAGCTGAAACTTGAAACCGAGCGCCTGAGCTTGCGCCCGCCCGCGCATTCCGACTTTAACGACTGGGCGGCGCTACGGCGCGCGTCACAGGAATACCTAACGCCGTGGGAGCCGATCTGGGCCAAGGATCACCTAAGCCGCAAGTCCTTTACCAACAGGGTTTATTGGGCGCAGCGCTCCGTGGCCGGTGGGACGGCGATCCCACTGTTTTTGTTCCGTCGCACGGATGATGTGCTTTTGGGGGCCATCACGCTGGACAATGTCCGTCGCGGCCCGGCGCAGGCAGGAACCTTGGGATATTGGACGGGCCAGTCTTTTGCCCGTCAGGGTTACATGCGCGAGGCCATTGGTGCGATCGTTCATCACGCATTTACCCGACTGGACCTGAGCCGGATCGAGGCCGCTTGCCTGCCCGAGAACAAACCATCACGTGGGTTGCTGGAAAGTTCGGGGTTTAAATACGAGGGCGTTGCGCAGTCGTACCTGCAGATCAACGGGCGTTGGAGGACGCATGTGTTGTATGCCAGTTTGCGCTCGGACCGGCGCGGAAAGACGGACGCGGGGTAGGCGCCGTTGCAGTGTCATTGGGGGCTCTGCCCCCGTCGCGGCATGCCGCGTCTTCCCCGGGGTATTTTTAGCCAGATGAACAAGGGGCATGACTTAGCGAGCGCTTGCGCTACAATTCGGGCATGCGGTGGATTGTTGTAGGGCTGATGATGATTGCGGGCGGGGCTGTGGCGCAGGAGCGGCGGCCGAGCCATTGCATTGCCATCGCGGATGCCGCACCGGGGATTGAGTATATTCACAAAGCAGCCTGGCAGGATCCGGTGCCCGAGTTTTCGGTTCGGATCAGCTATATCGCTCATGCGTCGTTTATGATTCAGACGCAGGATGGGTTGAACGCGGTGACGGACTTCACCGGTTTCATCGGCAGCGCGGATCTGATCCCGGACGTAGTGACGATGAATCATGCCCACGGCACCCATTGGACCGCCCACCCGGATCCTGCAATCCCGAATGTATTGCCGGGGTGGGGCGAGTTTGGGCAGGGGATCGAACACTATCTTGATCTGGGAGAGATGCTGATACGCAATGTCTCGACCGATATTCGATCCTCTTATGGCGGTGTGGAAGAGCGCGGGAATTCGATCTTTGTGTTCGAAGTTGAAGGGCTGTGCATAGGCCATCTGGGTCACCTGCATCATGTGCCGTCGGATGAACAATTTGCCGCCCTGGGGCGTTTGGATGTTGTGATGGCTGCGGTGGATGGTGGAACGACGATGCCGCTGCCGGAAATGATCACGGTTTTGAAGCGGCTGAAAAGCTCTGTCATCATTCCAATGCACTGGTTTTCCAGTTTCTCACTGGACCGTTTTCTGGTCGATATCCGCAACGACTTCCCCGTTGAGCGCAAAGGTGTGTCCGAGATCACCGTGTCTCTGCGCACGTTACCTGATCGCCCGACGGTCGTGGTGCTTGAGCCGCAATACCTCATCGAACTGGAATAAGGCTTGTCGGGACGTCGGGACTTGGGCAAGGAAAGGGTATGAAACTGAACCCTGCCGATGACATTCTTGCCCAGTCGATCCGTGCTGCCTTGGGCGACGATGTTCTGCACCCCGTTGAGGAACGATATCTAGAGGAGCCGCGCCGCAGGTTTGCGGGCCATGTGGGCGTTCTGGCGCTACCGAGGTCGGTGGAACAGGTTTCGACGCTCGTTCGGCTCGCCTCGGATGCTTCGGTTCCCGTCGTGCCTTATGGCGGCGGCACCGGCTTGGTTGGCGGGCAGGTGATGGTCGAAGGTCCGGCCCCGTTGCTTATTTCTCTGGAGCGGATGTCAGCCATCCGGGCGGTTTATCCGACCGAGAACATTCTTATCGCCGAGGCCGGTGCCATTCTGGCCGATGTTCAGGCTGCTGCGGAAGAAGCTGATCGATTGTTCCCGTTGGCATTGGCGGCGCAAGGGTCTTGCCGGATCGGTGGAAATCTTGCGACGAATGCGGGTGGCGTCAATGTATTGCGCTATGGCAATGCGCGTGACCTGTGTCTTGGGTTGGAAGCAGTTCTTCCGAATGGTGAAATCTGGCACGGCCTCAGCCGTTTGCGCAAGGACAACACTGGGTATGATCTGCGCAACCTGCTGATCGGGGCGGAAGGTACACTGGGGATCATCACAGCCGCGTCGTTGAAGCTGTACCCGCAGCCGGCCGAAACCGGCACAGCGATGTTCCAGGTGGCCTCTCCGGATGCTGCCATTGAATTGCTGGCGCTGGCACGCGATCAGGTGGGCGAGGGGGTCAGCACCTTTGAGCTGATCCACAAGCAAGGCCTGCAATTCTTGTCCGAGGTTTTGCCCGATATCCGCCAGCCCTTTGACGTCCAGCCTGAATGGATGGTGCTTATTGAATTGGGCCTTTCTGGCAGTGCGTCACCGTCAGACGCGCTGATGGCGCTGTTCGAGGCTGCAGAAGCGCGCGGGTTTGTAGCTGATGCGGTCGTAGCTCAAAGCGAAGCGCAACGAATGGAACTTTGGGCGGTGCGTGAGCATATCCCTGAGGCCAACCGATTGATCGGTTCGGTCTCAAGCCATGATATCTCGGTCCCGATTTCGGATATCCCAGCGTTTATCAAGCGTGGGTCCGAGGTGGTGAATTCGTTGGGGACATTCCGTATCAATTGCTTCGGACATTTGGGTGACGGCAATCTGCATTACAACGTGTTTCCGCCGCAGGGGCACAGCCGCGCGGAATATGATGCCCAGCGGCATAGTGTAAAGCGCGCGGTGCATGATCTGGTGCATGAGTTCAGTGGCTCGATTAGCGCTGAACACGGCATAGGGCGTTTGAAAACGGATGATCTAAGTCGCTATGGCGATCCGATAAAGCTATCTGCGATGCGTGCTATCAAAGCTGCCCTTGATCCAAAAGGAATCATGAATCCGGGAGCCGTTCTAAAGGCGTAGGCGCGGCCCATTTAGTACAGGCCGCGCGCTGGGTTCACGATGCGGGCAGGATAACTTTGTCAATCACGTGGATGACGCCGTTCGATGTTTCGATGTCTGCCTGAACAACGTTCGCGTCGTTGACCATTACGCCGTTATCAAGGTCAATCTTGACTTCTCCGCCCTGTACGGTTGCGGCTGTCATGTCATCGGACAGATCGCCTGACATCACTTTGCCGGGCACCACGTGGTAGGTCAGGATGGCGACCAGTTGATCCTTGTTCTCGGGCTTCAGAAGGGTTTCGACTGTGCCTTCCGGCAGGGCGGCAAACGCGTCATCAGTGGGGGCAAAGACGGTGAAAGGCCCTTCACCTTTCAGCGTCTCGACAAGCTCTGCGGCCTGAACGGCAGCGACGAGAGTTTCAAAGCTGCCTGCGCCGACTGCGGTGTCGACAATATCCTTGGAGTGACCATCAGCATAAGCGGCTGTTCCTACGAAAAAGCTTGCGACACCGGCAATTGCGAGTTTGCGAAACATGGTATGATATCCCTTGTTGGAATGCCCTTGGTGGCATCAACCGGGATACGGGGTGGCATCAAAGGGAGATCACTGAATATGTCGATAAGTTCGGGTTGATTCAATGAAAAACCGCGCTAAGCCAACGCGGTTTCAAGTTTCAACTCACGATCTTGTGAATGCGCAGCCTGTCAAAGGCCTTCGAATTCGCACAAGACTTGGACATCCATACCCATATCCTCCAATGCCTTGCGTCCGCCTAACTCTGGCAGGTCGATAATGAACGAGCATGAGACAATCTCGCCCCCCAACCGTTCGATCAGTTTGATGCCCGCGGCAGCAGTGCCACCTGTCGCCAGCAGATCATCGACGACGAGGATTTTTTCACCCGGTTGGATGGCGTCGTCGTGGATTTCGACAATCGCCTCGCCGTATTCAAGCTTGTAGTCTTGGCTGATCGTGGTTCCCGGCAGCTTGCCCTTTTTGCGGATGGGCACGAATCCGACGCTTAGCTGGTGCGCGATTGCGCCGCCAAGGATAAAGCCACGCGCCTCGAGACCAACGACCTTGTCGATGCGCTCACCGGCATAGGGGTGCAGCATTTGATCAATCGACATGCGGAAACCGCGCGGATCCGCGAACAGGGTCGTGACGTCCCGGAACATGATCCCTTCATGTGGGAAATCCACGATGGTCCGAATGTAATCTTTGACCGACTTGTTTCTGGACATGGCCATCCCCTCTGGCGCCAAAACACGCTGGGCTGTTTGGCCCATTGGTGTGAGTCATGCAAGGAAAGATTGCCACCCAAGGCGTGCGGCATTTGGACTGGCGGTAGTCGCGATACAGTGCATCGACCGGCCGTGTCAGATATGGTTTGTGCCCCTTGCCCTGATCTTTTGAAAAAATCGCTTGAGCGACATGAAGGTTCGTTGCCATAACCTTCTTTTGCTGTTAGGTGCTCGTGAATTACAAGTTCTATGCGAAGTATATACAAAGACTATCTTGCAGGTCTGCGATTTTGATGGGAATGGGACGCGTGGGAACGAAAGACGGCAAGGTTTCAACCAAGAAAAACAGTCAGTTGGTCCTGCGGTTGGACAAGGATGAACGGGACGAGTTTGTTCAGCTATGCAAAGAGTTGGATACGTCGGCCGCGCGAGAAATCCGGCGGTTCATTCGCGGTTTCATGAAGGAACACGCTGAGGGCTGAGCCCTCAGGCCGGGCGGCGCAGGACAGCCGTGGCCACTCCCATCCCGATTAATGCCAGCCCTCCGAACCGGGTCATTGCGGTGATGACGCCAGAACGGCCGATCATCTGGCGCAGCCGATCCGCCAAAAGGGCGTATGCCAGCGAATTCAGCCATGCCAGCCCCACGAAGGTCGCGATCAGGATAGCAAATTGCGGTCCAAGCGGGTCAGCCGGGCGCAGAAACTGAGGAACGAAAGCAATAAAAAACGCGATGGATTTCGGGTTCAACGCGGTGACCGCGGCGGCATGGCCAAATACGCTATGTGCGGTGACATTGCGCCCGGTGTCCACAGTCTCAAGCCCGCCTGATGGCGCGCTGCGCAACAGTTTGATCCCCAGCCAGACCAAATAGGCGGCGCCGACCCATTTGAGGGCTGTGAACAAAGTGGCCGAGGCCAGGACCAGCGCGCCAAGCCCCAAAAGAGAGGCCGTCATAGCTACCAGATCCCCGACAGCTACACCCGTCGCCGAGGCGACAGCCACGCTGCGCCCCTTGGACAGGGCATAGCTGAGCACCAGCAGGACCGTCGGTCCTGGGATCAATAGTAGGGCCGTGGATGCAGCGACAAAGGCGAGCCAAAGGTCAAGGGACATCGGAAATCCTGTAATGCGTTTTGCGCAGCAAGCCCGGACCAGCGCGCAAGGTCAAGCCCTGCGTGGTTGCGTTGTCAGACGCATCAGCGCCTCAAGCGGACCGCGTTTGAATTTGCGGGACCACAATAGGGCAAAGATCGAGGACGCGGCACAGAACGCAACAGCGTAACCCGCGATCTGCGGGGCGTTCAGTGACCCGTTCAACAACCCGGCCTCCTCCAGTATGCCCATGCCGATCAGGATGTGCGCCACATAGAGCGTCAGGCTTTGCCGACCGGGCGCGGTCAGGGCTGGGCCGATGCGCAACTTTTCGATCTTGGGCCACAGCTTCAACAGCAATCCGACCACCACGCAAGCCGAGCCGGTTCCGGCAATAATGTAGAACGGTCCCGGTGGGATGGACGCGGTTCCCAGATAGATCACCAGATCAGGGTCCGAGGCCAACATTTGCGGGAATAGGGCAAATACGGCAGCTCCGAACCCCCACATGATCAGCCTGTGTTGAATGCAGATCGTGTGCAGTTCTGACCGTCCAATGGCCATTCCGATCAACAGGAACGCCGCCCAGGGAAGGACCGGGTGCCAGCCGTTGAAAAACAGGTTGCGCAAGAAACCGGGCAGGGTCCAAAGATCGGCGTATGTCAGCGTGTCCCAGTCCCAGCCAAGGTCGTAGTTGAAAATCATGACGGCGATGACAGCCAGCGCCACCACCCCAACTGAACCCAGCCACAATGCACGGGTCGGTGCCGTCAGGAAAGCAGCGCCAACAACGAAGTACACCGCGTAGAAATGCAGGATATCGGCGTCAAATACGGTCATGTTGATCAGACCGAGCACGAACAAGAACACCGCGCGCCGCAGCAGCACCGATGCTGAAACAGAAGACAACCCAATTCCGATACCGGCCAGGATGACAAACAATGCGGCTGCGCGGCCTTCAAGCAATTCGATCAGGGTCGAGGCCCAGTCATTGCCAGGGGCGACCTGAGCGGCAATGCGGAAATTTACCAGAACCATTCCGCAAAACGCCAGAAACCGGGCTGCGTCCAATGCCTCAAGTCGTTTCATGCTATCCCTCTGTTTCGCCAGCGTTTTGACGGTGCTGTGCGAACCACAGATCGGTGCACTACAGGCGATTTTTCAAGATGCTGGGCGAAAAAGAACCAGTGCCGTGCAACGCGGCAACAAGTTTTAAGATTGGATTAAGTGTAGCCCGTGCGGCTTGAAACGGTTCCTTGGGCCACCGACCTTGGATTGGACGCAACACTTCGGAGAGGCCGATGGTTCAAACAGATCAAACACGCGCGAACGCGGCACCTGAAACCAGCCACTCACGGCTTGCCCATGTAAAGGGCGCGCTGATCCTTTTGGTTCCGGTCCTCGCAGTGATCTATGCGGGCATCGTTGGGTATATGTATGTGAACCAGCAATCGCTGTTGTTCAAACCGGACGGAGAATTACCAGCGCCCAACACGGTAGGGTTGGCTGATGTGGAGTCCGTTTCCTTCACAATGTCCGATGGCGTTACGCTGACCGCGTGGTCCGCCCCGCCCGCGACCGATGATGCGCCGACGGTTTTGTTCTTTCATGGTCAATCGGGCAACCTGGGCGACAGGGACGATCGGATGAGAGAGATCCTCAACAGCGGCTTCGGCCTGCTGGCCCCCAGCTACCGTGGCTATCCGGGCAGCGAGGGCGAACCGTCCGAGATGGCGCTGATTTCCGACGGCATCCAGATGTATGACCAGTTGGATCGCCAAGGTGCGGACGTTGTGTTGCACGGCCAAAGTCTTGGAACAGCCGTTGCGACCGCCGTAGCTGAACAGCGCCCAAATGCACAGTTGCTGGTGCTTGAGGCACCCTTTACGGCTACGGTGGACGTCGCGGCGGAAAGATATCCCTGGCTACCGGTGCATGCCCTGATGCGGGATCAGTTCGCGACCCGTGATCTGATCGAGAACGTCACCGTTCCGACTTTGATATTCCACGGGACCGAGGATGAAACGGTTCCACTGCATCACGGCGAAGCTTTGGCCGCGATGGCCGGGGAGACGGCGCAGATCTATGTCATCCCGGACGGCACACACAACGACCTCTGGTCGCACGGATTGTGGGATCAGGTTCAACAGTCTTTGCCAGCCAACTAAAGTTGCCGGTCAGAGAATCCGACCAGCAACAGCATCCAATTTTGCCAACACGGTGGGATCACGTTTCTCCGGTGCGGTCAGGATGGCATATTCCAGTGCCCTGTCGCAGCCATGAGGGCAGGGCGCGCGGTCAGCGCCCAGCAGATCGGGCAGACCTTTGACAAGCGCACGGCCTTTCTCGGCATTGCCGGTCAGCGTGGCGATGATGGAGGTGACGTCCACCTCACCGTGATCCGGGTGCCAGCTGTCGTAGTCGGTGACCATGGCGATCGAGGCATAACAAAGCTCGGCCTCGCGGGCGAGTTTGGCCTCGGGCATGTTGGTCATACCGATTACGTCGCAGCCCCAGTGTTCGCGGTACATCTTGGATTCCGCCAGTGTCGAGAATTGCGGCCCCTCCATCGCCAAGTACGTACCGCCGCGATGAATGGCGATGCCTGCAGCCTTGCCGGCAGTCTCACACGCGTCCGACAGGCGCGGGCAGGTGGGGTGCGCAACACTGACATGAGCGACGCAGCCGGTGCCAAAAAAGCTCTTCTCGCGCGCAAACGTCCGGTCGATGAACTGATCAACGATCACGAAATCGCCCGGTGCCATATGCTCGCGGAACGACCCGCAGGCCGAAACCGAGATCACGTCCGTCACGCCCAGCCGCTTCAGCGCGTCGATATTGGCGCGGTAAGGAACGTCGGTCGGGGAATGCACGTGACCACGCCCGTGACGGGGTAGGAACGCCATGTCCACGCCATTCAGCGATCCGGTCAGGATCTGATCCGAAGGATCGCCCCATGGCGTTTCGACTGTGACCCATTCTGCTTTTTCCAAACCGTCAATGTCGTAAATGCCTGATCCGCCGATGATGGCGATTTTGGTCTGGGTCATGGCTGCTCTCCGTGAAAAACTGTTGAAAGAGTTCTGCGTGGCAGCCGCGGGTTTGGCAAGTGGCTTCAAGGGTTTGTGTAACTTGCTTGCTAGCTATGCGGTTTACGCATATCAGGGTCCCGCTGGGTGCAGTATCTAATGTCAGGTATGACAGGTAAAAGGCATCTTTCGCGCGAACAAACAACCCCACAGGACGTCTCATGCCCCGAGCCATGCTGGCAAGCTTTGCCAATCGTATAGCCAAACCCGATCTCCGCTGGATGCCGGACGAGGGGCTGACGGTTTCGCGCTTGCGGATTGAGCTGTTGTCGGGCCTGACCGTTGCGTTGGCTCTTGTGCCCGAAGCAGTAGCATTTGCCTTTGTCGCAGGTGTGCACCCGTTGGTCGGGTTGTATGCCGCGTTCATGGTGGGCTTGATCACGGCGCTGATCGGCGGTCGACCTGGTATGATCTCCGGCGCAACCGGTGCTCTGGCTGTTGTGATGGTGGCGTTGGTGGCTGAACACGGGGTGGAATACCTGTTCGCCACGGTGGTTTTGATGGGCATTTTGCAGGTCATTGCCGGCGCGATGCATTGGGGCCGGTTCATCCGACTGGTGCCGCATCCGGTGATGCTGGGCTTTGTGAATGGTCTGGCCATCGTGATTTTTCTGGCCCAGATGGGCCAGTTCAAAGTTCCGGGCACCATGGAAAACACCGGTCACGGCTTAAGTGGTGGCGAATGGCTTTCGGGTCTGCAGATGTATACGATGCTGGGTCTGGTCGCCCTGACGATGGCCGTGATCTGGGTCACGCCGCGGATTACACGTATCGTGCCCGCGCCATTGGCCGGTATCTTTGTCGTTGCCGCGCTGGTGATTGGCTTTGGTCTTGATGTGCCGCGCGTCGGCGATCTGGCCTCAATCGAGGGCGGTCTGCCCGCATTCCACATCCCGATGGTGCCGCTGAACTGGGAGACCTTTGAGATCATCCTGCCTTACGCTGTCATTCTGGCCGCCATCGGCTTGATTGAATCCCTGCTGACCCTGAACCTCGTTGGTGAAATCACCGGCAAGCGCGGAGGGGCCTCGCAAGAATGCATTGCGCAGGGTGTGTCCAATGTGGCGACTGGATTCTTCGGCGGTATGGGCGGTTGTGCTATGATCGGTCAGTCGATGATCAACGTGAAATCGGGCGGTCGTACACGCATTGCTGGGATCGCTGCGGCGCTGTTTCTGTTGATCTTTATCCTGTTTGCCTCACCCCTGATTGAGCAGATTCCGCTAGCAGCGCTGGTGGGTGTGATGTTCATGGTGGTAATCGGAACCTTTGCCTGGAACTCGTTCAAGATCATGCGCAAGGTGCCCCTGATGGATGCGTTTGTCATCGTTTTGGTGACTGTTGTGACCGTGATGGAAGACCTTGCGGTTGCCGTGGTTGTCGGCGTGATTGTCTCGGCGCTGGCCTATGCCTGGAACAACGCCAAGCGTATCCATGCCGTCACGCGTGAGTCTGCCACGGAAGAAGGTGCAAAGGTCTATGAGATTCAGGGGCCGCTGTTCTTTGGCTCATCCGATGGTTTTACCGAGCTGTTCGATGTTCAGAACGACCCTGACACTGTAATCGTGGACTTTGCCGAAAGCCGCGTCGTGGATCAATCCGCGCTGCAAGCCATCGAAAACATCGCTGGAAAATACGAGGCTGCGGGCAAGCGCGTCATGCTGCGCCACCTCAGCCGGGATTGCCACAAACTGCTGAACAAGGCCGGCCACCTTATGGTCGATAGCGACGATGACCCGGACTACGAACTGGCCGTCGATTACTCGGTCCGCACGGGTGTGCTGGGCGGGCATTGATTGCAAAAGGCGGCCACTTCGGCCGCCTTTTACTTTGGAGCAATTCGTTCCAATTCTTCAATATTACCAGACAGAAGCGCCTCTTCGGCTTTGGCGATCTTCTCGGCGGGCCAATCCCACCAGTTCAATGCCAAAAGCCGGTCGATGGTGTCCTTTTCGAACCGGAACCGCCGCACTTCGGCAGGGTTTCCGGTAATGATCGCATAGGGCGGTACGTTTCCGCGAACAACAGACCCGGCACCAATAATTGCCCCCGAACCGATTCGCGCACCGGGCAGGATCATTGCGCCATAGCCAATCCAGACATCGTGGCCGATGAGAGTGTCGCGCGTGTCCGGCTGAAACCCGGTCATTCCGTCCGGGTCAAACACTGGAAACGGAAAGCACGTCAATCCATCCATTGAATGATTGGCCGATGATGTGATGAAACGTACACCATGGGCGATCTGACAGAACTTCCCCAGCACCAGCCTTTCTTGCGAAAACGGAAACAGGTAGGGGGCAAGTCGTTGCGCCCATTCGTCTGACGGCTCAAAATCCGATGCGTAGCTGTATTCTCCGGCCTGAAACCTGGGATGGTCAATCGCTTCAGACAGGAAAACTGTGCCCTTGTGATCAGAGCCATCAGGGAGCGTGATCGGGTATCTGCGTAAGGGGTCAGGAAGCGGCATTAGTCATCCGGTCGTGAAAGGCTGAACAGCTCGGTGACCACTGAATAGTCCCGGTACCCAAGCCTTGCCAGCGGTTGGAATGTTGTGACGTCGAACATGCCGTCTTTCAGGCAATCGTCGCGCAGATGTACGCCGGTTACTTCTCCGAACACTACCCGATTGGCCTCGCCCGGAAGGGACACGATCTGGGTTAGCTTGCATTCCAGCGCTGCCGGAGCCCCTTCGATCCGGGCGCATGGGATGGTTTCGCATTCCAAGGGTGTCAGGCCTGCATGGCCAAATTCGTCGACATGTTTCGGCAAGCCTGCTGAGCTGGCATTCATTGCGTCGCGATGTGCGTGGGCCACGACGTTTACACAAAACACCCCCGTTGCCTTGATATTGGCAAGGCTGTCTTTCGTGCCGTCTTGATCGTGTTTGGTTCCGGTTGAAGCAAACATCACCTGCGGCGGGGTGTAAGCAACGCCGTTGAAAAACGAATACGGAGCCAGATTGTTGATCCCATCTGTGTCACGCGTGGAAATCCAGCCGATCGGTCGTGGCGTGATAATGGCGTTGAACGGATTGTGCGGCAGGCCGTGGCCGTCTTCGGGGCGATAGAACATAAGATCTCCAAGCGTTTGCCCAAGGCGTACCGAAGTGCTAGGGCGATTGCCAGCTAGGAAAAGAGGGCAGGGTGCAGCAGTTCGTGATCAGGCCGGAGGAGCCGGATGATTGGTGGGAGGTCGAGGCACTTTATGACCTGTGCTTTGCGCCGGGGCGTGAGGCGCTGTCCTCGTATCGTCTGCGCGATGATGTTCCACCCGTGTCGGGCCTTTCGCTTGTTGCGCGCGACGGGCAGGGCATTCTGGCCGGGGCGATCCGTTTCTGGCCCGTGCATGTGGGCGATCACGACGCTTTGTTGCTGGGCCCCGTGGCGGTGCACCCGACCCATCAAGGCGAAGGTCTGGGAGGATTCCTGATCCATCAGGGGCTTGAGGCCGGTCGCGAAATAGGCTGGCAAAGGGCGATGCTGGTGGGCGATGCGCCTTATTATGCGCGTTTCGGGTTCACACGACTTTCCGGTGTGGAAATGCCCCCGCCAACAAACCCAGACCGGGTCTTAGGCGCGGAATTGAGCCCCGGTGAATGGTTGAATGTGCGTGGCGAGGTGACCCGCTGGACGCGCTGAGCTATTGAAACCCTGCCGTTCAGCCCCGATGTTTAACGTCAGGAGGGCTTATATGCAGGACGTGCTTCTAGTCGAAAAGCTGGATACCGATGCCGAATTGGATCGGTTGGCCAAGTATTACAGAACCGCCGGAGGTCCCGGTGTTAAACTGTTGAACAGTTTGGGGGGGTCGGCGGAATCCTTACTGGAACAACTTCCTGTATCTGTGCGGGAGGGGCTGACAGGGGCCACCGAACAGGCGCTTTGGCTAGCGATGCACGCAGCCGAGGGTTCGCGTCGCGCCGTTCCTGATCAAAAGCCGTGGGTGAACACGGCTGTCGCAACGGCGATGGGGGCTGCTGGCGGCATGGGTGGCGTGTCGACTGCCCTGATGGAATTGCCTGCTACGACCGCCATGCTATTGCGTGCCATTCAGGGTGCGGCGTTCCGCGAAGGGTTCGATCCGTCCGAGGAAGGCGTCAAATTTGATTGCGTTCGGGTCCTGTCTGCAGCTGGACCACTGTCTTTTGACGATGGCGCAGATCTGGGCTTCTTTTCGGTCCGCCTGACGTTGACTGGCCCAGCGATGCAGAAGCTAATTTCAGCGGTAGCGCCGCGTCTGTCCATTGTACTGGGCCAGAAGCTGGCGGCGCAATCGATACCAGTTCTGGGTGCGATCGCAGGTGGTGGTACGAACTACGTCTACACCCGGTACTATCAGCAGGTGGCGCGCGTTCACTTCGGGTTGCGGCGACTGGCAATCGATGCCGATATCCCGCATGAAGATCTGGTTCGGAAGCTGGCTGCCCGCGTTTGAAACCGACCTAAATGCTTGGAAGAAACCGCACCATATGGTATTCTGACCCCAGCCGGCCGCTAAATGTATAAAAACCTCAAAGGTCGGCGATTGAGGATGAAAGCAGTTTGAAAGGTGGTGCGGCGTGATCGGTGCGAGGCAACCGACGTGTCTGCGGGGAAGCGAACAGCACCTGCGGCTTAAGCATCAATCGGCAGCGCTCTGCTATCGCATCAAACACGGAAAGCTCAGGGTTTTGCTGATCACAACGCGCAAATCCAAGCGCTGGATCATACCGAAGGGCTGGCTGATCGAGGATATGACACCGTCGCAAACCGCCAGACGAGAAGCTTGGGAAGAGGCTGGGGTTAAAGGCAATTGCGCAATCAAGCCCATGGGTCGTTTCTCATATTTGAAACCCCGCTCCAGTACGAACCCCGTATTGTGTCTGGTGGATGTCTTTCCCCTCTGTGTTACGTCCATTGCGCCTGAATTTCCTGAACGGGCCCAACGAAAGCGAGAATGGGTTTCGCCTAAAAAAGCGGCCTCTCTGGTGAAATCGCGGGAACTGTCCCTTTTGTTACGCCGTCTTGGCCCGATTCTACACTGAGTCGCCTTGCGAAGGGCTTGATCTTGCCATGTCTGTCGGTATCTATTTGCCTACCGGAAAATGGACGGACCATGATTCAATATTCGCTGAAATGCAGCCGAGACCATACATTTGACAGTTGGTTTCAATCGGCCGCCGCTTACGACAAACTCGCCTCCGCAGGTATGGTGACCTGCGTTGTGTGTGGTGACGCGCAAGTAGATAAGGCTATCATGACCCCTCGCGTTCGTCCGGCCCGCAATGCCCAGACAACTGAACCACAAAGCAAACAAGTGGATGTCGCGACCCCGTCGCCAGATATCGAGAAGGTGCTGGCCGATCTGCGCCGCAAGGTCGAGGAAAACTCGGACTATGTCGGTAAGGATTTTGCCAAAGAGGCGCGTAAGATCCATTTGGGCGATGCGCCCGAACGCGCGATCTATGGCGAAGCCAAACCCGATGAGGCCAAAGCGTTGATCGAAGACGGGGTGCCAGTTTCGCCGTTGCCTTTCCTACCCACCCGTAAAACGAACTGACCCATGCATATCGTCATCACCGGGGCTAATCGCGGAATTGGACAAGCTCTGGCAGATCGTTATCGCGCGCAGGGCCATGACGTAACCGGAACCGCGCGGGATTCCAGTGCGCAGCTTGTACTGGATGTGACAGACCCGAAGCAGCAGGCTTCTATGGCAGAAGGGCTTGCGGGTCGTCCGGTTGATCTGTTGATCTGCAACGCCGGGGTCTATCTGGACAAAGGCCACGGCATAGACGGCTATCCTGCCGACATGTGGGCGCAGAGTTTTGCGACCAATGTGACGGGCGTGTTTCTGACCGTGCAGGCGCTTTTGCCCAATCTTCAGGCCGCGAAAGGCAAGGTTGCGATCCTGTCGTCCCAGATGGCGTCGCATACGCGCGCGCCCGGTGGCAGCTATATCTATCGCGCGTCCAAGGCGGCGGCTCTGAATCTGGGGCGCAATCTGGCGACGGATCTGCGCGCGGATGGAGTCGCCGTTGGCATCTACCATCCGGGTTGGGTGCAGACGGATATGGGGGGCACTCAGGCTGCGATCACTGTTGATCAGGCTGCCGACGGGTTGCTTGACCGCTTTGGCGCATTGTCACTTGCCACAACCGGGTGTTTTGAAACCTGGGACGGTCAGCCGCACGATTATTGACGTTTCAACGCTGCCGTGGGGATTTCGTAAACTTCATCCGGATCGATGAAGACCACCGTTAAATCGCCCCGTGTTTCATGGCTGATCCGGGCAGGTGAGCTGCTAGAGGTCGGGATGCCATCCGTGAAATAGATGCTGCGCACTTCGGCGCCGCCCAGTCCCACTGCCAGGGTCGTGGTCCCGTCGTCATGGTGTCGCAGTTCGGCGTGGCAGCTGCTTAGCGCCGCACCGGCTTTGGCACAGGGCACCGTGCCCAAAGCATTCTTGCCGTCGGTTGCTGCCAGCGTTGAAACCTGCGCAAAGGCGGATGAAGACAAAAGGGCGAAGACTGCAGCAACGCGGAACATGGAAAACCTCTGGGAGTAATTGCGGGGTGCAGGCTGACAGCCTCTGTGTCGGTTGTAAAGCGGTCAGATGCGGCCATCCGACCGGTTTTGAACTCTTGCCCTCGCGCCCCCCCTCGCATAAGACGCACGGGATCAGAAATCCAAGGCGCGGAGACACTTGCCCCCATGCCCTTACTCGTGATGAAATTTGGCGGCACGTCGGTTGCCAACCTTGACCGTATCCGCCGCGCAGCGAAGCGCATCGGCGTCGAAGTGGCGAAGGGGTATGACGTGATCGTCATCGTCTCGGCCATGTCCGGCAAGACAAACGAGCTTGTGGGCTGGGTCGACGAAACATCGCCACTATACGATGCGCGCGAATATGATGCCGTCGTGTCCTCGGGTGAGAATATCACCGCTGGCCTGATGGCGTTGACGTTGCAGGAAATGGATGTCCCGGCCCGCAGCTGGCAGGGCTGGCAGGTTCCGCTGATGACCACCAGCGCCCACAGCCAGGCCCGGATCGAAGAAATTCCGACCGATAACCTGAACCAGAAGTTTGGTGAGGGCATGAAGGTTGCCGTCGTCGCCGGGTTCCAGGGCATTAGCCCCGAAGGCCGTATCACGACCCTGGGCCGGGGTGGGTCGGACACCACCGCCGTGGCATTTGCCGCCGCCTTCGGTGCCGAGCGGTGCGACATCTACACGGACGTTGACGGTGTCTATACCACCGACCCGCGCATCTGCGAGAAGGCACGCAAGCTGGACCGCATTTCGTTCGAGGAAATGCTGGAATTGGCCTCGCTGGGGGCAAAGGTGCTGCAGACCCGTTCGGTTGAATTGGCGATGCGGTATAAGGTGAAGCTGCGCGTTCTCTCAAGCTTTGAAGAACAATCCGACGAGGCCGGTACGCTGGTCTGCGATGAGGAGGATATCATGGAATCCAATGTTGTGGCCGGTGTGGCCTATTCCCGCGACGAAGCCAAGATGACCGTTGTATCGGTGGCTGACCGCCCGGGCATCGCGTCGATCATTTTTACCGCGCTCAGCGATGCGGGCGTGAATGTCGATATGATCGTGCAGAACATCTCGGACGAGGGGCGCACGGACATGACCTTCTCCTGCCCCACCGATCAGGTGGCACGCGCCGAACAGGCATTGCTGGCAATCAAGGATGCGGGTGAGCTGAACTATGCCGAACTGGTCGCGGACCAGGATGTTTGCAAGGTCTCGGTCGTGGGGATCGGCATGCGCTCGCAGTCGGGTGTGGCGGCCAAGATGTTCAAGATACTCTCGGATGAGGGGATCAACATCAAGGTCATTACAACCTCTGAGATAAAAATTTCCGTCCTAGTCGACAGGAAATACATGGAACTTGCTGTTCAGGCACTGCATGATGCCTTTGAATTGGACAAGGCGGCCTGAGCATTTCTGCCAAAGGTCTCGCCTGATTCCGTAATTTGGGTGGGATATGGCGCAAGGCACCGAAACAGAATCCCGCAAGCTGCTGGGGCGGCTGCGCGAAGAGATGGCAAGCGAAGCCGCCGGTCAGGAACGTCTTGACCGGATCACGCATTTGATTGCCGACAGTATTCGGGCCGAGGTGTGCTCGATCTATCTGTTCCGGGATGCAGACACCCTTGAGCTTTGCGCGACCGAAGGGTTGTCGCCAGAGGCGGTTCACAAAACACGTATGCGGTTGGGTGAAGGCCTTGTGGGTCATGTCGCGCAATCCGGCAAGGTCGTGAATACTGCAGACGCGCCTTCGACCAAAGGGTTTCGGTACATGCCGGAAACTGGTGAAGAGAGGTTCTCGTCTTTCCTTGGGGTGCCGATCCAGCGTTTGGGTGAAAAGCTGGGCGTACTGGTCGTTCAATCCCGTGATGCGCGCGTGTATTCTGCTGACGAGGTCTATGCGCTGGAAGTGGTCGCCATGGTCTTGGCCGAAATGACCGAGCTTGGTGCCTTTGTGGGCGAGGGCGCAGCGCTTTCACCCCGGCACCAGCAATCGGTGCAATTTGAGGGTGGACCAGCACAGGAAGGATCTGCAGAAGGGCATGTCTGGTTGCATGAACCCCGTGTTGTTGTCACCAACCCGATTGCCGACGATCCCCATCGCGAACGCGAACGTCTGAACGAAGCCGTGGATGAGCTGCGCGTGGGTGTCGACAAGATGCTTGAGATTTCGCAGGGCGGTGACACGGAGCAATTGCAGGTTCTGGAAGCCTATCGCATGTTTGCCAATTCCAAAGGCTGGATGCGTCGGATGGAAGAGGACATTGCCCTGGGCCTTAGCGCTGAAGCCGCGGTTGAGAAAGAGCAATCGCAAGCCCGCGCCCGCATGGGGCAGGTTACCGATCCCTATCTGCGTGAACGGCTGGCAGACCTGGATGACCTCAGTAACCGGCTGCTGCGTATCCTGACCGGGCAGGGGGGCACCAACGGAGCCGACCTGCCACCCGATCCGATCCTGGTTGCCCGAAATATCGGGCCTGGGGATCTGCTGGAATATGGTCGCTCGTTGAAAGGGATCGTTCTTGAGGAAGGCTCAGTCGGTAGCCACGCAACGATTGTGGCTCGCGCCCTGGCAATTCCACTGGTGGTTCACGTTGGGCACATCACCACGGAGGCATTGAACGGAGATCATATTCTGGTCGATGGCGATCAGGGCATGGTCCAACTGCGTCCGGAAGATACAGTTGTCTCCGCGTTTCGCGATAAAATTGCCATGCAGGCCAAAGCTCAGGAACGCTATGCCTCGATTCGTGATACTCCGACAGTGACGCGCGATGGTGAACGGATCAATCTGGTTATGAATGCGGGCCTGATGGCGGATCTGCCGTCGTTGGGCAATTCCGGGGCCGAGGGTGTGGGCCTGTTTCGCACCGAGCTTCAGTTCCTGATCCGCAACCAGATGCCCAAGCGGTCCGAGCTTGTGACACAGTATCAACGCGTCATGGATGCTGCTGGCGACATGCGCGTGGTGTTCCGCACACTGGATATCGGGTCGGATAAAGTTCTGCCCTACATGAAGCACGTCGAAGAGCCGAACCCGGCTTTGGGCTGGCGCGCTATTCGCGTTGGTCTGGACAAACGCGGCGTGATGCGGATGCAGTTGCAGGCGTTGATGCGTGCAGCCAATGGGCGACCTTTGACAATCATGTTCCCGTTTGTGGCGCAGGCCGAAGAATACCGTGAGGCACGTTGGGAAGTGAAAAAGACCATCGAACGCGAAAAGCGCCTTGGTCATGTGCTACCAGAATCGATCGAAGTTGGCGCAATGCTGGAAACGCCGTCTCTCGCCTTTGCCCCGCAGAAATTCTTTGATGAGGTCGATTTCGTCTCGATCGGGGGCAACGACCTGAAACAGTTCTTTTTTGCCGCTGACCGCGAAAACGAACTGGTGCGCCGACGCTATGATACGCTGAATGTCAGCTTCCTGACCTTCATCGAACGGATTGTCGAACGCTGCAATATCTCGAACACGCCGTTGTCTTTCTGTGGCGAGGATGCCGGGCGACCGGTTGAGGCGCTATGTCTGGCAGCTATGGGTATTCGGACCTTGTCCATGCGCCCTGCGTCGATAGGCCCGGTCAAAAGCGTGCTGTTGCGCGCCGACCTGCAGTCACTGCGTAAGATCATCGCTGACGCCCGCCATCGTGGAGACCAATCGGTTCGATCCTCGGTAATGGAGTGGTTGCGGAATCAGGGTTGATTTTCCAGTTGCGCTTCCCTATTCAGTGCCTGAATGTTAGCGGTAACAATGCTTGCATCACAAGGACCAGTGATAACTTCGCCTGAGTGATGCCAGCAGATTTGAAGGAGCCCATAGATGGTTTCACGCGTAATCCCGGTAGACCCGTTCGATCTGGTGCTATTCGGCGCGACCGGCGATCTGGCGCAGCGCAAGATCTTGCCCGGGCTCTATCATCGGTTCGAAGTCGGCCAGATGCCCGAAGACGCAAAGATCATCGGCACGGCGCGGTCCGACATGAACAGTGACGGGTTCCGTGACCAAATACGCGCCTCGATGAAAGAATTTGCGCCTGCGTTCAAAAAGGACGTTCTGGAACAGTTTCTGAGCCATGTTGAATACGTTCCCGTTGACGCACTGGGAGACTCCGGTTGGACAGACCTTGCCAATACCTTGCGTCCTGACGTTGTACGCGCGTTCTACCTGTCGGTTGGCCCCAGCCTTTTCTCCGGTATCGCAAAAAGGCTCAGCGATCATGGTATGGCGACGCCCGACAGCCGTATCGTGGTCGAAAAACCCTTTGGCCACGACCTCGCTTCGGCCCAGGCGCTGAACTCCGGGCTGCGAGCCTGCTTTGAAGAGCATCAGATATATCGGATCGACCACTATTTGGGAAAGGAAACGGTCCAGAACCTGATGGCGCTGCGCTTTGCCAATTCCCTGTTCGAACCTCTCTGGAACGCGACACATGTCGATCATGTTCAGATTACAGTGGCCGAGACTGTTGGCGTCGAAGGGCGCGGAGCCTATTACGATCAGTCCGGTGCAATGCGGGACATGGTGCAGAACCATCTGGTTCAGCTATTGTGCCTGACTGCGATGGAACCTCCGTCCAAATTTTCGCCCAACGCCGTGCGTGACGAGAAGGTCAAGGTGATCGAGGCGCTGGAGCCCGTTGCGCCGTCTGACATCGCACGCGGTCAATACCGTTCGAGCAAGGGCGGCGACGGTTATTTGGATCATGTTGGCAACCCCGCAAGCCGCACCGAAAGCTACATCGCTCTTAAGGCTCATATCGGCAACTGGCGCTGGGCCAGTGTGCCGTTCTATTTGCGAACTGGAAAACGCCTGCGGGCTCGCGAATCCGAAATCGCGGTGTTTTTCCGGGATCCGCCGCATACGATCTTCCCCAATGTCGGCCCGCTGCACGGCAACGTGCTGGTGATCCGCCTGCAACCGGACGAAGGTATTACCCTGCGCACGACGATCAAAGAACCGGGGCAGGGCGGGTTCCGCCTGTCAGATGTTGCACTGGACATGAGTTTTGCCGAGGCGCTTGGGGACGAAGCACAATCGCCGGATGCATATGAGCGTTTGGTGATGGACGTTATCCGCGGCGACCAAACCCTGTTCATGCGCGGGGACGAGGCCGAAGCCGCCTGGGCCTGGGTTGATCCCATTATTCACAGTTGGGAAGAGCGTGGAGATCGCCCCGCAAAATATGATCAGGGCAGTTCCGGCCCAGAAGAAGCGCTGATGCTGATGCATCGCGATGGGCGCCGCTGGCGTCAGATCGGAGGGTAATCATGGTACATTCAGTCATCACCGACGTCACTCAACGTATCATCGACCGCAGCGCCGAACTGCGCGGCCCGCATATTGAGCGTATGGAGCATGCCCGATCCAAGGGACCGGCGCGCGCGCATTTGTCTTGCAGCGGTCAAGCCCACGCCTATGCCGGTGCGGGAGAGGATCAGCAAGCGATGGCCACTGATACGGCCGGTAATCTGGGCATCGTCACCGCCTATAACGACATGCTTTCTGCCCACCAGCCTTTCGAGCGATATCCCGGCCTGATCCGCGATGCGATCCGAGCCGCAGGTGGCACTGCACAAGTTGCGGGTGGCGTGCCAGCCATGTGTGACGGTGTCACCCAAGGCGAGGCAGGGATGGAGTTGTCTCTGTTTTCCCGGGACGTGATTGCCCTGGCGACCGGAGTGGCGCTGAGCCACAACACCTACGATGCGGCCGTTTTCTTAGGCGTCTGTGACAAGATCGTGCCCGGTTTGATTATCGGCGCACAGGCGTTCGGCCACCTGCCCGCTGTGTTCCTGCCAGCCGGACCGATGACCAGCGGTCTGCCCAACGATGAAAAAGCCAAGATTCGCCAGAAATTTGCCGCAGGAGAGATCGGCCGTGACGAGCTTATGGCCGCTGAAATGGCCGCGTATCACGGACCGGGCACTTGTACTTTTTATGGCACCGCGAACACCAATCAGATGCTGATGGAATTCATGGGCCTGCACTTGCCGGGCTCCAGCTTTGTGAATCCCAACACGCCTCTGCGGGACGCACTGACCGAGGAGGGCGCGCGCCGCGCCCTGTCGCTGAGTGCGCTGGGCAATCATTATACGCCGGTCTATCAGGTTTTGGATGAGTGGGCGTTTGTGAACGGCATCGTGGGGCTGATGGCCACGGGTGGGTCAACCAACCTGCTGATCCATCTGATCGCAATGGCGCGCGCAGGTGGTATAGTGTTGGATTGGCAGGATTTTTCTGACATTTCCGCCGTGGTGCCTTTGGTTGCGCGGGTTTATCCAAACGGTCTGGCAGACGTGAACCACTTCCACGCAGCGGGTGGTCTTGGGTACTGCATTGGAACGCTACTGGAAGACGGGCTGCTGCACCCCGACACTCTGACTGTCGCGGGGCAGGGGCTGCAGAATTATACCAAAGAACCGAAGCTGAAGAACGGTGAGCTGGTTTGGGAAGACGGTGCCGGCCACAGCCTGAACGAAAAAATCGTCCGCCCGGCGAAAGACCCGTTCCAACCCACTGGTGGTTTGTCGCGCCTGACTGGCAATTTGGGCACCGGCGTGATGAAGGTTTCGGCCGTCGCCCCGGAACATCAGGTTGTCGAAGCGCCTGTACGCGTGTTCCATGATCAGGATGAGGCGAAAGCCGCATTCAAGGCCGGAGAGTTCACCGGCGACGTCATCGTTGTTGTCCGGTTCCAGGGACCCAAAGCAAATGGCATGCCCGAGCTACACTCGCTGACGCCGATCCTTTCGATCTTGCAGGGCCGTGGGCAAAAGGTGGCGCTTGTAACCGATGGTCGTATGTCCGGCGCGTCTGGTAAAGTCCCTGCGGCGATCCACATCTGTCCCGAGGCGCTGGATGGCGGGCCGATCGCTTACCTGCAGGATGGCGACATCTTGCGCGTCGATGCGGTGAAGGGCGAGTTGGAGATTCTGACCCCCGGGGTTCTGGACCGTACGCCTGCCACTGCTGATCTGTCGGCCAACCAACACGGCGTAGGGCGCGACCTCTTCGCTACCTTCCGGCAAAATGTCGGATCAGCAGACACCGGCGCCAGTATTTTCGGAGTTTGACCCATGTCCAAAACCCAACGCACACGTGAAATCTGCGCACTTGCGCCCATTGTTCCTGTCCTTGTCGTCGATGACACGGCTCAGGCGCGCCCATTGGCCGAGGCGCTTGTCGCAGGTGGTCTCCCCGCGCTTGAGGTTACTCTGCGCACCCCCGCCGCGCTGGACGCGATCCGCGCGATGGCGGATGTGCCGGGCGGCGTCGTCGGCGCAGGAACTTTGGTCACGCCCGAAGATGTGCGCGCCGCGAAAGAGGCAGGCGCGCAATTCGGGGTCTCGCCCGGTGCCACCGACATTCTAATCGCGGCCTGCGAGGCCGAAGGCCTGCCCTTGTTGCCCGGCGCTGCCACGGCCAGTGAGGCGATGCGTCTGTTGGAAAAGGGCTATGACATGCTCAAGTTCTTCCCGGCCGAGGCATCGGGTGGTGCGCCTGCGTTGAAAGCGATCGGCGCACCGTTGCCGCAAATCAAGTTTTGCCCGACCGGTGGCGTCTCCCCCGAAAATGCGAGGGATTACCTGTCCTTGTCCAATGTGGTCTGCGCGGGCGGAAGCTGGGTTGCACCTAAACAGATGGTCATTGATGGGGATTGGGCCGGTATCGAAAACCTTGCGCGCGCGGCCTCCAAGCTGATGGATTGACGCCGCTTAAAGCTGCGCTAGGGTGGGCGTCAATT
This sequence comes from Ruegeria sp. Alg231-54, assembly GCF_900143525.1. Taxonomy (GTDB): domain Bacteria; phylum Pseudomonadota; class Alphaproteobacteria; order Rhodobacterales; family Rhodobacteraceae; genus Ruegeria. Next base: position 54,666 of record NZ_FREZ01000014.1, read on the forward strand.
CATACAGGTTGATCCCATGACAAACTCCATTTCCCTGGCGCAAGGGCGCGAATATCTGGCGATTCCAGGACCTTCGGTCATTCCAGACGCGGTGTTGCAAGCCATGCACCGCCCGTCGCCGAATATCTACGAAGGCGAGTTGATCGAGATGATGCCGTCACTGACCCGCGATCTGTGTCGCGTGGCGCGGACCGAGCATAGCGTTGCTATCTATATCTCTAACGGCCACGGAACGTGGGAAGCGGCGCTGTCCAACGTCATCGCGCCCGGTGAAACCGTTCTAGCCCCCGCATCTGGCCGATTTACCCATGGCTGGGCCGAGATGGCCGAGGGTATCGGCGCCAAGGTTCAATTGATCGACTTCGGCTCGTCCTCGGCATGGGATTTCGACCGAATTGCCGGGGTGTTGCGCGACGACAAAGCCCACATGATCAAGGCGGTGCTGGCCGTTCATGTCGACACCTCAAGTTCAATCCGGAACGACATTCCAGCACTACGCGCCTTGTTGGACGATCTGGGCCACCCGGCGCTTTTGATGGCGGATTGCATTGCCTCGCTGGGGTGTGACCGGTTCGAAATGGATGCCTGGGGAGTCGATGTTACGGTTACGGCTTGCCAGAAAGGGCTGATGACACCCGCTGGCACCGGCTTTGTCTTCTTCAATGACAAAGCACAGGCCAAACGGGCCGCTATGCCACGAGTTTCGCAGTATTGGGACTGGCAGACACGATCCAACCCCGACCTGTTCTATCAGTATTTCAACGGCACCGCGCCAACCCATCACCTCTACGGTTTGCGTACGGCGCTGGACATGATCCATGCCGAGGGGATGGAACAGGTTTGGGCGCGCCACGAACGCCTTGCTAAGGCGATCTGGGAAGCATGTGAAATCTGGGCGCAAGGTGGCGCGCTGCATCTGAATGTTTCTGATCGTCATCACCGCAGCCACGCTGTCACCGCCTTGCGACTGACCGAGGGGCGCGGCACGCCATTGCGCAAGTTCACAGAAAACCAACTGGGGTTGACCCTTGGTATTGGTCTGGGGATGGACGACTGGGAAGGATGCTTCCGTCTTGGCCATATGGGTCACGTCAACGGCCAGATGGTTATGGCTACGTTGGGCGGTGTGGAAACAGCCTTGGCCGCGCTGGATATCCCTCGCGGCAAAGGCGCGTTAGAAGCTGCAGCTGCGGTGCTTGCGTCGAAGACCTAACGCCGCGCCTCGGCAAGCGCTTTTGGCAATGCTGTGGCAAAAGCATCCAGATCGGATGCCTCGCCGCAGCTGACGCGGATGCAGCGATTTTGCGGGGCGGCAAAGGGCATACGCAAGAAAATGCCCTGCGCAACCAGCGAGTCCAGAACCGCCTTGGCAAAGGCTCCATCCTTCCCGCAATCAATGGCAACGAAGTTGGTGGCCGAGGGCAAGGGCGCCAAACCGTTCTCTCGTGCAATATGGCCAATCCGGTCACGCGCTTCGGTAATCTTGGTCTGAACATGATTTAGCCACTCGGCATCCTTCAGTGCGGCCAGCGCACCGGCCTGCGCGGCTCGGTTCATTCCGAAATGGTTGCGCACCTTGTTGAAGGCCGAAATCAGGCCGGGTGCGCCGATGGCATACCCAACCCGCGCGCCGGCCATGCCATAGACCTTGGAAAAAGTCCGCATCCGGATCACCCGCGGATCGTCTGCTGCCACAGGGGCGGCGGTGCCTTCGGGCGCACATTCCACATAGGCCTCGTCCAATACAAGCAAACACCCGTCCGGCAGATCGTCCAGCGCCGCCACGATTTCCGCTCCGGAATGCCAGCTACCCATCGGGTTGTCAGGATTGGCCAGATACACCAGCTTGGCATCCACTTCACCCGCCTTGGCAAACAGCGCCGCCGGGTCCTCGTGGTCGTCGCGATACGGCACTTTGTGGAGCGTTCCGCCGAACCCCGTCACATGGTAGTTGAAGGTTGGGTATGCCCCATCTGAGGTGACGACCGCGTCTCCGGATCCGACCAGTAGCCGCACCAGGTAACCCAACAGCCCGTCAATGCCTTCGCCAACCACGATGTTTTCCGACCCGACTCCATGGTGATCCGCCAATGCAGCGCGCAGATCGTGGTTTTCCGGATCGCCATACATCCAGATCCCCGTTTCTGCCATTGCCGCTATGGCGTGCGGAGAGGGTCCAAACACGCTTTCATTTGCGCCCAGCCGCGCCACAAATGGCGCGCCACGCTGGCGTTCCTGCGTTTCGGGGCCAACAAACGGCACGGTTGCAGGCAGGGATTGGGCAAGCGGGGTATAGCGTGGCTCTGTCATGGGGGCAGATAAACGTAAGGTCATACGACAGGCAAGCTTGCGTTGCAGGATGCTGCTCCGCATTGTTCGCGTAACGATTAAAGGGAGGAGCGCGCATGCGCATAGTTTTGGGCTTGTTGATTGTCGGCCTCGCCTATCTGGTTTTCTGGCCGGTCCCGGTTCAACCGGTGGCATGGACCCCACCCGAAGCACCGGGTTTCACTGGTGACTTTGCGGAGAACAATGCGTTGGACCAGCTGAAGCTGATCTCGTTGCCTGACGGTGAGAAAGGCCCCGAAGACATTGCCATCATGCCCGACGGGTCCGTCTACACGACCAGCCTGTCCGGGGCTCTATACCGGATAGACGGCGAGGTCCCGGTGAAAGTTGACGACCTCGGTGGTCGTCCCTTGGGCCTGACGGTCGGTCCGGATGGGGTGCTTTACATCGCCGACAGCTTCCGCGGCATCATGCGATGGACCGGCCCCGGTACGCTGCAGTCAGTCGTGTCCGAGATAAACGGCACGCCGGTGATCTATGCAAATCAATTGGACGTGGCGAAGGATGGGACGATCTATTTCTCAAACTCGTCCGATCGGTTCGATCCCGAAACGATGGGCGGGACCAAGCCGACCTCGGTCCTGACCATCTGGGAGCAATCGGACACCGGTTACGTTGCCCGCCACGCGCCCGATGGCACGACCGAGAAACTGGCCGAAGGTTTTGTCTATACAAACGGCGTTGCGGTGTCGCCGGATGAGGATTTTCTGCTAATTGCCGAAACCGGGCGCGCTCGGGTGCACAAGCTTTGGCTGACGGGCCCGAAGACAGGGCAGCAAGAGGTGCTGATGGACAATCTGCCCGGCTACCCTGACAACATCGAGGCACAGGGCGATGGTACTTATTGGATGGCCTTTGCCAGCCCGCGCGTGCCGAGCGAGGCGCTGATGCCATACCCGTTCTTGCGCAAGGTGATCTGGCGCCTGGGGCCGACGGTGCGGCCTGCGCCGATCCATCGCGGGATGATGGTGCAGTTTGATGGCGACGGGAACATCCTGCAAACCTTGCAGGATCCTGACGGCCGGTTGGGCATCACCACGGGTGGCAAGGTGGCCGGGGGACATTTCTACGTCATGACATTGGATTCGCCCTGGTTCGGGCGCATGCCTGCGTCAAATCTGCCCTAACGTTGAGGTGGAACTGCCTGAACCATCGGGGCATTGTACCCCTAACCTGAATTGAGAGGCCTGAGATGTCACGCGTATCCGTCGAATACAAAAATCACATCGCGCACGTAACTCTGACGCGCGGCGACAAGATGAATGCTCTGGATGATGCGATGATAAAGGCCATCATTTCTGCGGGGCAGGAGGTGGCAGCCTCGGATGCGCGCGCGGTGGTGCTGTCGGGTGAAGGCAAAAGCTTTTGTGCGGGACTGGACATGGCCAGCTTTGCGAGCCTGGCCCAAACGGACCCGACCGAATGGTTGATGGCCCGCAGCCACAAAGACGCCAATGAGGTGCAGGAGGTTGCCTTGGTTTGGCAGCGCGTACCCGTTCCCGTCATTTGCGCCATTCAGGGGGCTGCCTATGGCGGCGGTTTGCAACTTGCGTTGGGCGCAGACATTCGTATTGCCCACCCCGATTCAAAACTCGCCGTGATGGAGATGAAGTGGGGCCTGATCCCCGACATGGGCGGGATGGTTCTGCTGCCCAAGCTGGTCCGGTCGGACGTCTTACGCCTGTTGACCTATACGGCCCGCCCTATCGGTGCCGCGCAGGCCGCGGACTGGGGGCTGGTCACCAAGCTGTCGGATGATCCACTGACCGAGGCATTGGCCTTGGCCGAAGACATCGCCGGCCAAAGCCCATCGGCCATCCGCGCGGCCAAACGCCTGATTGAGTTCGCCGAAGCCAAACCCCGCGCCGAGGTGCTGCTGGAGGAATCCGCGGAGCAGGCCGAACTGATTGGCAAACCGGATCAGATGGAGGTCATTGCGGCGAATTTGCAAGGTCGCAAACCAGAGTTCAAATGATCTCGGCACCTGTCACACGATTGATCCTTTACGCCAAGGATATCGAGAAGATGGCGCGTTTCTATGAGACACATTTTGGCTATGCAGCGCGCCAACTGGAAGGGGACTGGATTGTTGAGCTTGTACCTGTCGAAGACGGGTTGCGCCTGTTGTTGAATCCGGCCAGCAAGGCCGCCCCGCAGGGGCAAGCAGCGGTCAAAATCGTTTTTGATGTCGTGGACGTTGCCGGGTTTTGCAAACAAGCCGCGCAGCACGGGCTGAAATTTGGTTCGATCCACACGGCGGATGGTTACAGTTTCGCAAATGCCAAGGATCCATCGGGAAACTCGATTTCCGTGTCAAGCAGGGCATTTGCGCCCGGCAATTAACGCATAAAAGCCCGTCGTGCATCACGGGCCATATTGTATCGCATCTCAAGCTCAGCGATCTTAGCCATAGTCACCTTACGCTTGTCAGCGTCGGACTGCGACGCATAGGTTTTGCGCGCGGCATCTAATTCTTTCTTGATGCTGAACTCTTCGGGCAGAACGCCTGCTTGCGCCATGATCCGATGACCGGCGGCGACGGCCGGATCGGTCTGAGCCTCGGACGAACGGTCTGGCAGCGGCTGGCCTTCGCCTTCCAGCCCCTCTAGCTGACCTTCGGCTTGCGCCTTTTTGATCTGGCGTTCCACCAGTTTTCCGAGCGATCCAAACATAGGTTCATAGTACCCGACCAGCACAGCGGGGGAAAGCTGTCATCTGGATCGGTTGGTAACCAGATAGGCGATACCACCTGCGGCCAAACCCCAGACTGCAGCGCCCAGGCCGAAGACGGTGATTCCTGATGCGGTGATGGCGAATGTCAGAATCGCCGCTTCGCGCTCGGCGGAAACCTCTAATGCTGCAAAGGTCGCGTTTGCCATCACACCGATCAGGGCAATGCCGGTCAGTGTACCCATGAGCAATGGGTCGGCGTGGGCCGCGAACCCGGTGATCGCCACGGCAAAGACGCCAAAGACGCAGTAAAACAGACCCGCCATAACCGCTGACCAGTAACGCTGGTTCGGGTCCGGGTAGCTGTCTTCGTTTGAACACATCGCAGCGGTAATTGCGGCAAGGCACGTGGCCGGAGCGCCAAAGGGGGCAGACAGAATACTGGCACCTCCGACGGCTGAGAACAGCTTGCCAGCAATTGGCGCATACCCAAAGCTGCGCATGACGGCGATGCCGGGGATGTTTTGCGTAGCCATGGTGACGATGAACAGGGGGATGCCGATCCCGATCACCGATGCGACAGAGAATGTCGGCATGGTCAAGACGGGCGCGGCGACCAGATGCTCGGGCCGGACCGAACCGTCACCGGCGTTCAATACAACGACGATTGCCGAGGCAACCACTGCGGCAGGAACTGCGATCAACCGATTGATCCGCCCGGCGATAAACCACGTCAGAATGACCGGCAGCGCTTGCCAGGGCAGCTCAACTGCCGCCTTGAACGGAATGATGCACAAGGGCAGCAAAACCCCGCCCAGCATGGCCTGTGCAAGTGTTGTCGGGATTGCGGCCGCAAGCCGTCCAAGCGGACGCCACAATCCGGCAACAACAGTCAGGGCTCCGGCGCAAAGAAATGCACCAACTGCATCAGAAAATCCGACCAATGGGGTCGCTGAGACCGCCAGCAGGGCGGCACCAGGTGTTGACCATGCCACGCTGATCGGCTGCCGGTACAAAAGGCTGACCACAATCGCCGTTAACCCCATTGCAACCGCGGCCATCATCAAACCAGAGGCCGCCTCAGCCTCCGAGGCACCCATTGCAATAAGGCCCTGCAGCACGATCGGGAAGGAGCTGAAAAACCCTACGACCGCTACCACAAGCCCGGTCGAAATTGTCTGCACGGGAGGGAAAGGGCGCGCCATGACTTCCTCGGAGTTGTCTGCAGAGATTGCTAACAATCGCAAGCGGATAGAAACAAGGTGAAATGCGACACCGCACAAAAAAACCCGCCGGGTGACCGGCGGGTGTTAGGTTTTGAGTATTTGCGAAAAGACGAAAATCAGGCGATTTCGGCCAAACGGGCGAGGGCCTCGTTCAGTTTCGCCTCTTCCTCTTCGCGGGCGGCAAGGTTGGCTTTGGCTTCCGCGACAACCTCTTCCGGGGCCGAAGCCACGAATTTCGGGTTGTTCAGACGCCCGCGCAGACCGCCCAGTTCCTTGGCCAGTTTGCCCTTGGCTTTCTCCAGCCGTTCCTTTTCCGCGCCAATGTCGATGATATCCGCCAATGGCAGGCCGAAAGATGCGCCGGGGGCAGCAATCGAGATCGTACCTTTGGGCAGCTCATCCGCCTTGGTCAGGCTATCGATCCGCGCCAGACGTTTGATCAGCGCCTCGTTGCGGTCCCATGCGGCTTGGCCATTGGCGTCGATCTCGGTCACCAGCATCGGCACATAGAGGCCGGCAGGTACTCGCATCTGCGCACGGGCCGAGCGGGTGTTTTCGATCACCGATATCACCCAGTTCATCTCACGATCCGCTTCGGCGTCGATCAGATCAGCGGCGGCATAGGTCGGCCAATCGGCGTGGACGGCCATTTTGGCACGGTCGCTGGTCAGACCCCAGAGTTCTTCGGTGATGAAGGGCATGATCGGATGCAGCAAGACCATGCACTGATCCAGAACCCAACGCATGGTGGCGCGGGTCTCGGCCTGCGCCTCGGCATCGTCGCCTTGCAGCAGCGGTTTGGAGAGTTCCACGTACCAGTCACAAACCTTGCCCCAGACAAAGGCATAAAGTCCGTTGGCGGCGTCATTGAAGCGATAGCTTTCCAGCGCTGCGTCGACTTCTTCGCGCACGCGGGCGGTTTCGCCGATGATCCAGCGATTCACGGCGGCTTTGGGTTTAAGGTCGGCCACATCCAGTTGCGGGACAGCGTCGGTGAAGACCTCGTTCATCTCGGCAAAGCGGACGGCATTCCACAGTTTGGTGCCGAAGTTGCGATAGCCGGTGATGCGTTCGCGGGATAGCTTCAGCACACCGCCGATCGCCGCCATCGAGGCGTTGGTAAAGCGCAGCGCGTCGGCGCCGAATTCGTCCACGATTTCCAGCGGGTCGATGACGTTGCCGGTGGTCTTGGACATCTTCTTGCCCTTCTCGTCGCGGACGAGCTGGTGCAGGTAGACGGTATGGAACGGTATCTCGTTTACCACGGCCAGTTGCATCATCATCATCCGGGCGACCCAGAAGAACAGGATATCTGCGCCGGTGATGAGCACATCAGTCGGGAAATAGCGCTCCATCTCTTCGGTCTGCTCGGGCCAGCCCAGGGTGCCGATTGGCCAGAGGCCGGAGGAGAACCATGTGTCGAGGACGTCGGGGTCGCGCCAGACTGGATAGATCAGTTTGGTTGGGTCTTGTTCGACCGCATACTGGGCGAGACTTTCGGCAAACCGATGGATTGCCTCATGTTTGTCTGCAACTTCCACAACGGTTGCGTGGCTCAGCGGGCTGGGAATGTTGGCGTTGTCGTCCAGGAACTTCTCAGTGGCTGCATCCAAGCTGGTTGCGCATTCCATGACATTGCCACGCTGCAGCATGCCACCTTCATTCAGCAGACGACCCAATTCGACCAAATCAAGGTCTCCGTCGTTCTCGTCATCGATGAAGTCTTCCGCAGACAGATCGAGACCATACCAAACCGGAATCTGGTGCCCCCACCAAAGCTGTCGCGAAATGCACCAGGGCTCGATGTTTTCCAGCCAGTGGTAATAGGTCTTTTCGCCCGACTCAGGGATGATCTTGACCGTGCCGTCCTTCACCGCATCCAGCGCGGGGCCGACGATCTTTTCCGCGTCCACAAACCATTGGTCGGTGAACATCGGCTCGATCACAACTTTGGAACGGTCGCCGAAGGGCTGCATGATCGGTTTGCTCTCGACCAGAGGGACCAGCTCATCGGCGCCCTCAGCGTCAGGCTTCAGAGCGGCAGAGCCCAGACGCGGATCATCCGCGCGGGTCATGACGGCCAGACCATCGTTGTTGATCTCTTCCACGACCTTCGCGCGCGCCTCAAAACGGTCAAGCCCGCGCAGGTGATCGGGAACGAGGTTGATCGCGTCAATCTCATTCTCGGTGAACGCGCGCCCACGCGCGTATTCCTGCGCCTTGCCCGCCTCTTCGGCGTAGGGCGCACCATCAGCCCGCATCGCGCCTTTGGTATCCATCAGGCGGTACATCGGAATGCCGCCGCGCTTGGCGACCATGTTGTCGTTGAAGTCATGCGCGCCTGTGATCTTCACCGCGCCCGAGCCGAAATCGGGATCGGGGTAGTCATCGGTGATGATCGGGATCTGACGGCGATGCTCTTTCGGTCCAACCGGGATTTCGCAGAGCTTTCCGACAATTGACGCATAACGCTCATCCGACGGATGAACGGCCACCGCACCGTCGCCCAGCATCGTTTCGGGGCGGGTGGTGGCAATCGAAATGTAATCCCGCTCTTCACGGAAGGTTACATTCCCATCTTCATCTTTTTCCAAATACTCATATGTCTCGCCGCCCGCCAGCGGGTACTTGAAGTGCCACATATGACCGGGCGTCTCAATATTCTCGACCTCAAGATCCGAGATCGCGGTCTCGAAATGGGGGTCCCAATTGACCAAACGCTTGCCGCGATAGATCAGGCCCTTTTCATACATGTCGACGAAGACCTTGATGACCGCGTCGTGGAAGTTGGCCGAGTTTTCATGCCCGGTGCGCGGATCGCGTGGTGCGCCCGCCATGGTGAAGGCATTGCGCGACCAGTCACAGGAGGAGCCGAGACGTTTCAGCTGCTCGATGATCGTGCCGCCGTATTCGCCCTTCCATTCCCAGACCTTGTCCAGAAAAGCCTCGCGACCCAGCTCGTTTCGGCTGGGCTGTTGGGTGGCGGCCAGCATCTTTTCGACCTGCATCTGGGTGGCGATACCGGCATGGTCTTGACCGGGCTGCCAAAGCGTGTCGAAGCCGCGCATCCGGTGCCAGCGGGTCAGGATATCCTGCAAGGTGTTGTTGAACGCGTGGCCCACATGCAATGCGCCCGTCACGTTGGGAGGCGGGATCATTATGGTAAAGCTTTCGTCGCGCGATCTGTTCGCGCCTGCCTTGAAGGCCCCGGCCTGTTCCCAGGCCTCATAAATGCGGGCCTCAGCCTCGGCCGCGTTGAATGTCTTTTCCATCGCCATTGGATGCGTCCTGCGTCAACAAATTCGGGTCAGCGCCTGCAATAGCGAATGCGTAAGGGAAGGGGAAGGGTTGTATGCTATTCGGCCTGGGCAAAGCGCGCGCGAAAATAGTCCTGAACACGCTGGTAGGCCGGTTCGTGGAAATCCAGAGTCTGCAATGAGTGGTCGTTACCGTCAATTCCACCGTCTCAAGATGATCACCGAAAGCATCCTTCAGGGCGCCCATATGCCGTTCTGAGGCAAGTTTGTCATCGGCGTAGCGCATGACGAGGCCGGGGCCCTTCCGTGCCATGCCCGCGCGGGCGCTGCCATCGACATACACGTCGTGGGTGGCTTCGCCTCCGCTGGTCAGCAGGGCAGTGAATGGAAAAACGCTGTTATGTGCCCATGTCATGGCCTGTAGGTTAACCAAAAAAAGACTGGCAAAACACGGGGAAGCTGCCTCTTCGACTGGACATCGTCTTGGGCTGGGCTACGGTCGCCATCGCAGGAGGATCATCGCATGGAAAAGTTCGGCAAAAGCCAGCCCGTAAAACGGACAGAAGATCAGCGGTTTCTGACCGGGCATGGACGATACATGGATGATGATGTGCCCGAAGGGGCTCTGTTTGCGGCCTTTTTCCGCAGCCCGGTTGCCCATGGTCGGATCACGGCGCTGGATCTGGATGCCGCGCGCGAGGCGGAAGGGGTGCGCCTTGTCATGACGCTGGATGATCTCTCGACGGCGGGGATCGACACTGTGATGAACGCAGCAACTGTGCAGAACCGCGATGGCTCTCAGACCCTTGCGCCCGACAGGCATATGCTGGCCCAAGACCGCGTCCGGTTTGTTGGCGAACCTGTGGCCGTCGTGATCGCAGACACGCTGTTGCAGGCGCGCGATGCGGTTGAGATGATCTGGATGGACACGGATGATCTGCCGGCAAAACTGGATGTCGAAGCCGGTGGCGAACCGCTGCATGATCAGGTGGCTGACAATCGTGCTTTTGATTGGGGGTTGGGCGATGAAGCAGCAACCGATGCCGCCTTTCAGGCTGCCTCGCATACCGTTTCGCTGGATGTGGCCGACAACCGCGTGATCATCACCTCAATCGAGCCACGGGGATGTCAGGCCAATTGGATCGATGGACGTTTGCACTTTGCCTATGGTGGGCAAGGCGTCTGGGCGATGCGGGGGCAGTTGGCGCAAAAGCTGAAGCTGGAACCCGAGGCGATCCGTGTCACCACGCCGGATGTGGGTGGCGGATTCGGCATGAAGGTCATGCCGTACCCTGAGTACTTTTGCGTCTCAGTTGCCGCGATGAAACTCGGGCAGCCAGTTCATTGGATGTCTGACCGATCCGAGGCGATGCTGTCGGATCATCACGGTCGCGACCTGACCTCATTGGCTGAGCTCGCCTTTGACGAGGACCTGAAAATCACGGCCTACCGTGTGCAAAGCAAGGTAAATCTGGGTGCGTATAGCAGTCATTTCGGGCAAGCGATCCAGACTAGTCTTTTTAGCAAGGTGTTGATGGGGGTTTACGACGTTCAAACGACGTATCTGCGGGTTGAGGGGTTCTATACCAACACCACGCAAGTCGACGCCTATCGGGGGGCAGGGCGGCCCGAGGCGATCTATGTTCTGGAGCGTGTAATGGATCGCGCCGCGCGCCAACTGGGCGTCGATCCTTGGGAGTTGCGCCGCAGGAATTTCATCCAGCCGGAAAACTTCCCCTACAAGACCGCGACCGGCGAAATCTATGACGTGGGTGATTTCGATATGGTCCTGTCCCGTGCAGATGCCCAGACCCAGGGGTTCGCGACACGAAAAACTGCAGATGCGGAACGTGGTCTGATCCGGGGGCGCGGCTTGTGTTACTATATCGAAAGCATTTTGGGTGACCCTTCGGAAAACGCGAAAGTCCAGTTCTGCGAGGATGGCACGGTGAACCTTTATGTCGGCACCCAATCGAACGGGCAGGGGCATGAGACGGTCTACGCGCAATTCCTGTCAGACCAGACCGGAGTTCCGATGGACCAGATCAATGTGGTCCAGGGTGACAGCGATCAGTTGCCACATGGCGGCGGGACTGGCGGGTCGCGTTCGGTCACGGTGCAAAGCACGGCCACGTTGGCGACAATAGATGTCATGATCGCCCAATTCACGCCGTATCTGGCGGGTAAGATGGGGGTGGAGGAAAGTGATGTGCGTTTCGACCATGAAACCTTCCGCGCACCGGGATCAAACCTGACGCCGACGCTCACCGAGGCTGCGGAGATGGCCCGCGCCGATGGGCGCGCTGACCTGCTGAGTCACGAGGCCCGCGCCAATCTGGATGCGCGGAGTTATCCCAATGGCGCACATGTTGCCGAAGTCGTGATTGATTCTTACACCGGTGAAACCTGGGTGGATCGCTATACTGTCGTCGACGACTTCGGTAATCTTATCAACCCGATGCTGGCCGAAGGGCAGGTGCATGGCGGGGTGGCACAAGGTATCGGTCAGGCATTGACGGAGCGTGTTGTGCATGATGCGCAGGGGCAACTGCTCACGGCTTCGTTGATGGATTACGCCTTGCCCCGCGCGGCCGAGATACCCATGATTAAGTTTACCTCGGCTCCGGTTCCGTCAACTTCCAACCCGATGGGGATGAAAGGATGCGGAGAGGCCGGCACCGTGGGCGCGCTGGCCGCAGTTGCAAACGCGGTTCAGGATGCGCTCTGGGATCACGGGGTGCGGCAGGCGGACATGCCTTTCACACCTCAAAGAGTATGGGAATTGCTGACGCATGGTTCTGTCGCGGCTGAGTAGAAAGGTACTGGGATGGCTCGGACGGCCCTTACGGTCCGAGCATTCCGCCGAGGCGCTTCACCGCGAGCCCGTCAGCCACGTGATTATCTTGGACGGCACCATGTCGACGCTTGAGCCGGGCTACGAAACCCATGCGGGCCAGACCCTGCGACTATGCCGCGAAATGGGCAGCAAAGTGTCCGTCTTTTACGAATCTGGTGTGCAATGGGAAAACTGGAAGTCCTCGCTAGACGTGATGATGGGGCGGGGCATCAACCGCCAGATCCGCCGCGCATATGGCTATCTCGCTTCACGCTACAAACCCGGCGACCGTATCTACTTCATCGGCTATTCACGCGGCGCTTACGGTGTGCGCAGCTTGGCTGGTGTGATTGACATGATCGGTCTGCTCAAGGCCGAACATGCCACTGTGCGCAACATCAAACAGGCCTACCGGCACTATGAATGCAATGCCAGCGGGTCGGCTGCGGCCGAGTTCCGGAGGCAATTCTGTCACGAAGATGTGGCGATTGAGATGGTTGGCGTCTGGGATACGGTCAAAGCGCTGGGCATGCGTCTGCCGCTGCTGTGGCGCTGGGCCGAAGAGCGTCACGCCTTTCACACCCACCAGCTTGGACCGGCGACGCGCCACGGGTACCACGCAATGGCACTGGACGAGACTCGCGAAGTGTTTGAGCCGGTCTTGTGGAAATGTACCCCCGAATTCAAAGGCCATGTCGAACAAGTTTGGTTCCGTGGAACTCACGGCGATGTGGGTGGCCAGTTGAACGGCTTTGAAGAGGCCCGTCCCCTCAGCAACATTTCTCTGGTCTGGATGCTGGATAAGGCAGAACTGCATGGTCTTCCGCTACCTGAGGGCTGGTGTGATCGGTTCCCGACGGATACCTCCGCCCGTTCCGTCGGAACCTGGCGTGGCTGGGGTAAAATTTTTCTGCTGCGAAAGCACCGCAAGGTGGGCCGCGACCGGTCAGAGAAGCTCCATGTCTCGGTCTCGCCGGATGAATTACCACGCTGGGTGCCGATGCCGGATTTGCCGTCGCACCCGGCGCAGTAGAACTTACTTTGCGACGCAGGCGTTTCTGACCGGTTCGATCAGTGCATCCGGGCGTTCTACAAGATCGAAACGCCAATGTCTTGGAGACCAATTGTAAACCCTTTGGTCGTCCGGATGATCTACGATCATCAAACCGTGAAAGTACCATTCAGACGTCGATTTGTACCCGGTTTTTGTTGTGTAGAATGAGAATCCACGTAGCTCGTGCAGGGTTTCGATCGGAGAATTCTCTGAATGCTCGGCGATGCAAGAGGGTGAACCGTCCGCGATCAACCGTGCTTGAAACAAGAGCATCGGAATCGTCAGCAGGGACCAGAGCGCGATCAGAGTCGAGATCGATATCCCGATTTTCGCAGTCCGTGATGGATTTGGCTTCCCATCACGACCCGACCAAATGAGAAAGCTCGATGCAATCGCGATCGATAAGCTGATCCCATGCAATAGCTGAGTGTCCGAAAATAAGGCGAGCACGCCGGATGCCAGTGTCAGCAGTAGTCCAATCACAACTGACGAGATCGCCAGAAATACTGCTAGAAGACGCGGGATTGGACACATCCCCAGCAAGCCAAGTCCACCAATGCATATGGGTGCGGCTGGGATGAGCCAAACGAGCAGAAACAAGCATTGAATGAACAATAAGAGGGCTTTTCTGTCCGTGTTTGGTTCGAACAATTGCGGATCTAACGGCTGCATGTAGGCAATAAAGATCAGCACAGCATAGGCGAAGAATAGGACTTTGTATCTCAATCTTGGTGGAATAGCAGAATCTCTCTGGTCAAAAAATGCCTGACCACCCGCCTTTCGATGGGTGGTCAGTTAAGAAAACAAGTCGCCCGTGTCACACCAAGAGACCAGCGCGCACGCCTAAGAGTTTACCGCCGCCGGTCGCGACGCGAGCTCATTGGCTGGAAGGCTACGCCAACATGCGCTTCGCAATAAGGTTTACCCGCTTCAACCGGCAGGCCGCAGAACCAGAAATCCTCGGTCGCGGGGTCGCCAACGGGCCATTTGCAGGTCTTCTCGGTCAGTTCCATCAGCGTCAGCTTCTTGGCCTTCTTCTCGATCTCGTTGACCTTGGCCAGCGCCTCGGGGCTGATTTCGTTGGCCGAAGGCTGCGGCGGCAGTGGCTGACCAGCCGGTATGATCTGGCGGCGCGCCGGAACGGCCGGTTTTGTCTCGGCTGCAGGTGCCGGCGTTGGGCGCGCCGGTTCGGTCTTAGGCGCGGGCCTTGGCTTGGCCTCGGCCTTGGGCGCGGGTGCCGGTTTTTCCTTGGGTTCGGATTTAGCCGGCGAGGCACCGGTTGCGCGGTTCGACAGACCCAGACGGTGCACCTTGCCGATCACCGCATTGCGGGTTACGCCGCCCAGTTCCTTGGCGATCTGGCTGGCCGACTGGCCCTCGCCCCACATTTTTTTCAGCAGTTCTACGCGCTCGTCAGTCCAGGACATCATTTGCCTTTCAAAAGCGGAAAGCGGCCCCGGATTCGGGCCGCCTTGGGAATTCGTCTCAGCCCCCTATTTTAATCACTGCGAGCCGAGTTACAAGCGGTTCTCGAATCAGGATGAGGGCAGGTGATGCAGATTTCCGCAGATCAGAGCGAACGGCGTTTCGGAACAGTTAACTGGATGGGGCTCTACACGCTGGCCCAACGCGAAACATTGCGGTTTCTGGCGGTCTGGACACAAACCCTGTTGGCGCCGCTTGTGACGGCCGGGCTGTTCCTGCTGATCTTCAATATCGCCATCAGTCCGGGGCGTCCGGATGTAATGGGGGTGCCGTTCCTGACCTTTCTGGCGCCCGGCATTATGATGATGACCGTGATCCAGAATGCGTTCGCCAACACTTCTTCGTCGATGGTGATCGCCAAAGTGCAGGGAAACATCGTCGATACGTTGATGCCGCCTTTGTCCCCGCTTGAGATCCTGCTGGGCTATCTGGCCGGTGGCGTCGCACGCGGCGTTCTGATCGCTTGTGTGGTTGCGGTCGCACTTGCGCTGGTTTTGGGCATATACCCGCAAAACCCGTTATTTGCCCTGATATTCGTAGTTCTGGGTGGCGCATTCATGGGGGCCTTAGGCCTGTTCGCCGGTATTTTTGCCAACAAGTTTGATCAGATGGCGGCCATCACGAACTTCATCGTGACACCATTGGCTTTCCTGTCGGGTACGTTTTACTCGGTCCAGGCGCTGCCTCCTATCCTGAATCGGGTGAGTCATGTGAACCCGGTCTTCTATCTGATTGACGGTCTGAGGTATGGTATGATCGGCGTGTCCGACAGCTCACCCTGGTTGGGAATTGCCGTTTGCACCGGTGCCACTCTGCTGGTCGGCGTGCTGACTTGGCAGATGTTGCGGACGGGGTATCGCCTAAAGGCTTAACCCGTCTCGGCCAGTGAACCGGGTTGAAAAGTCATTCTGGGCTTTCCCAATCGGGGGTGCAGATTTGCGGCCACGGCCCAGGCCCCGAACAGGGCCAAACCTCCGACAGCAAAAACCCCGGCGACGGGTAAGATCAGAAGGACCAGTGAAGCAACTCCGGGTGTCAGAATGCCGGAAACGTCGCGGTAGCTGGAATATATCGCTGACATTTCGGTGCGTTCGGGCGGTTTCACGGCCATGAGGAATGGCAGCCCTGCGCAAATGTCCAGAACGATCAGCCAGGTGGACCCAAGAACCAACGCCGCAACCGCCGCGATCGGCCAACCTGCGATTGCCCCAGCGGTTACAAAGCAGGTTCCGCAGGCAGCAAAACCCACGCGGACTGCTATGCGAATCGAACGCCCCTGCACCCAGCGCAGAATCAGCGGAGCTGCGAACAGCATCGCATTGGTTGTGGACAGAAGGATGCCGCCCAGTTGCTCACCCAGCCCGTTTTGAATGGCGAAGATGGGTAGATACACTACGTAGATCCACCAGCCGCAGGATCGGATCATGGCGAAAAGGTACCCGGCCACCAACCGCGGCTGGGCGAAGAAGCGCGGCAGAAAGGCCAGCGGGTTTTTTGCGGTGCCTCGCGCCTTGGTGATCAACTTGCCATTGCCCAACCGCATGCGCCAGAACTGTATCAGCATGACCGCACCTGCCACCGCGCTGATGACAAAGGGGGCAGGGGCCCATACCTCCAGCAATAAGACGCCGGCCATCGGGCCGCCCGCCCAGCCGAGGGCGCTGTAAAACATGCGGCTGGTCTCGCATTTGCCCAGCTCGATTTTGCTGATGTAATCTAGGACATAAGCATTGAAGCAAATGAATGTGACCACTGTCGCGACCGTGTTCAGGGCAAGGGCACCGACCACTGCCGCCGGGCTGCCCTCAATCGCCAGAAGGGCACCACCGATGAACATGAGGCAACCAACAGTGTACGCCCATCTGCGCGGTATGAAGCGGATCAGGAACGGCACCATCAGCCCCGCAATCAACGAGATAACGCCGACCAGAAAATACAGGAATGATACCGAAGACGCATCACCCAATGCTCGGTACATGGCCAGTGGAAAGACCGATATCAGAATTCCGCGGACAATCGCCTCGAACCCGGCAAGGATACCGAAGTCGCGGACTGAAGGTGCTGGGGCATGGCGCACCCATTCGGGGATACGGCGTTCGTGCATGGGTAAACTCTCAAATCAACTGAGGTTACATTGCGCCAGATCAATCCGCGTTCTTCCGGGTTTGCGACATACAGGTCGCCCTCGGGCCATGTCAGGAAAACTTTTTAGAGTTTCAGGCTTGCCGCGCCCGCGCTTCACGCCAGACAAGAATAAGTCCGCCGGTCAGAATTATGGCTGAGCCGATCATGCTGATCCCGTCCGGAATCACGCCGAATATCGCAAAATCGTAGAATGCGGCGAAAATCAGCGTCGCATAGCTGATCGGGGCAACGAATGAGGCGTCCGCCCGCGCCATTCCGTTCACAAAACACGCCTGCGCGCAGGCCATCAGCGCGCCAATACCCGCCAGCGCTGCCCATTGTTCTAAAGTTGGCATCTGGAGTACAAAGCTCACCGCGACAGAGGCAATCGTCAGACCCATCGCGTTGTTGATCAGCAGGATCTGGATTGGGATTTCACGACCCGAGAGTTTCTTAATGAATATCAACTCCATACCGATGACTGCGGCTGCGGTCAGTGCCAGAAGAGCGGCAGGTTGAAAGCTATCGGGTGTCGGGCGCAACAGAATCAGCGCCCCAATCAGCGCCACCGCAGCCGCCAGCCAGCGCCACGGGCCGACGCCTTCTTTCAGCAGCGGGATTGCCAACACCATTGCAAAGACTGGGTTCAAAAAAGAAATCGCCGTCGCATCAGCGATCGGAATGAACGCGACCGAGGCGAACATCAGCGTAATCCCGACCCAGCCGAAACTTGTGCGCCCGACATGCAGCCCCCAATGCGGACGTTGCAAGCGGGGCCGCATCACGCCTACGGCTGTGACGATCACGATAAAGGCAAACAGAAACCGCCCATGGCTGATCTGCATTGGATGCAGCGCGGGACCCAACGTGTCCGTCCCCAAGGCTTTGGCCAGCAGGGTGGTCCCGGCCAGCAAGGCACTGGCGGCGGTGATCAGCACGGCCGCAAGAGGCGGATTGTGGGCTTTGGCGACAAACATATGTCAGCGGTGCGTCAGCATGGGGTAAATGGCAAGCGACAAATGTCGTGCACACAAGTATTTTCAGCGTCCGCAAATTTCAGGGTTTTCAGACGCCTCGGACAGCGCTATACGGCGGCTTATGATCAAAAACGCACATATCCTGCGACTCCGACGCCGACGCTTTGCCGCGTAACCGGCCTCTTTGATCTATTTGCGCTGTTCAAATCGGCGCAATTTCCACCAAATCAGTTGACGAACACAGGCCGAGTGTATCACTCACAAGGCTCAAACTACCTGAAAAGGATGATCCCATGATCCCGTCCGTTCTGCCGACCTACAACCGCGCGCCCCTGACTTTCGTGAAGGGTGAAGGCGCCTGGCTGACCGAGGCGGATGGCCGACGTTTTCTGGATCTGGGCGCAGGGATCGCCGTAAATGCGCTGGGCCATGCACATCCCGCACTGGTCAATGCCCTGACCGAGCAGGCGCACGCGCTGTGGCATGTTTCAAACCTCTACCACATCCCGCAGCAGCAGGCGCTGGCCGACAAACTGGTCGAGCACACCTTTGCCGATACCGTGTTCTTCACAAACTCGGGCACCGAGTCTTGCGAACTGGCCGTGAAAATGGCCCGCAAGTATTTCTATGACAAGGATCAGCCTGAACGGGTCGAGATCATCACTTTTGACGGCTCGTTCCACGGCCGGTCATCGGCTGGTATTGCCGCTGCCGGGTCTGAGAAGATGATCAAAGGCTTCGGTCCACTGCTGCCGGGCTTTGTTCATGTCATGTTTGGCGACCTCGATGGCGTCACCAATGCGATCACCGAAAAAACCGCCGCGATTATGATCGAACCCGTGCAGGGCGAGGGCGGCATCCGTCCGGTCCCAGACGCCGAACTCAAATCCCTGCGCCAGATTTGCGATGACAACGGCCTGCTTTTGATCCTCGATGAGGTGCAATGTGGCGTAGGTCGTTCCGGCAAGCTGTTCGCCCATGAATGGGCTGGAATTACCCCGGACATCATGATGGTCGCCAAAGGCATCGGCGGCGGCTTCCCTCTAGGGGCGGTTCTGGCCACGGAAGACGCCGCCAGCGGTATGACGGCAGGCACGCATGGCTCTACCTATGGCGGCAACCCGCTGGGCTGTGCCGTGGGCTGCGCCGTTATTGATCAGGTGGCGACACCAGCATTCCTGGATGGCGTCAACCGCAAGGCCGGGATGCTGCGCCAGAAGCTCGAAGGGCTAATCGCCGAGCACCCGGAGGTCTTCGAAGAAGTGCGCGGAACCGGCCTGATGCTGGGCCTGAAGTGCAATGCGCCCAATATCGACATGGTCAACGCCGGTTATGACAATGAGGTTATTACCGTCCCAGCCGCCGATAACGTGATCCGCCTGCTTCCGCCGCTGACATTGACCGAGGATGACATCGCCCAGGCCGTGATCCGCCTCGACAAAGCCGCTGCGCAGGTCGAAGAGTCAATGGCCTCGGCCTAAGTCACACCCGAATGAAAAGTGAACTGAAATGAACCATTTCCTCGATATCCATAAAACCGACGCGGGCGATCTGCGGACCATGATTGATCAGGCGGGCGCTATGAAACAGGCGCGCCTGGGCCGTCCAAAGGCAGCGCTTGATGACGAACAGCCTCTGAAAGACCGCATGGTCGCGCTGATCTTCGAAAAACCGTCTACCAGAACGCGCGTGTCATTTGACGTAGGCGTGCGTCAGATGGGGGGGCAGACCATGGTGCTGTCCGGGAAGGACATGCAACTGGGCCACGGCGAAACCATCGCCGACACCGCCCGCGTCCTATCGCGCTATGTCGACATGATCATGATCCGGACCTTCGATGAGACCATTCTGACCGAGATGTCGGAATACTCGGACGTGCCAGTCATCAACGGCCTGACGGACCGCACCCATCCCTGCCAGATCATGGCGGATGTGCTGACGTTTGAGGAACACCGCGGCCCGATTGCAGGCAAGAAAGTAGTCTGGACCGGTGACGGCAACAATGTTTGCGCCTCGTTCCTGCATGCTGCGGGTCAGTTCGGGTTTGATTTCACCTTCACCGGCCCGGCCCAGCTTGATCCGGAAGAAGAGTTCATGGGGCTTGCCCGTCAAAAGGGCTCGAAAATCGTGGTCGAACGAGACCCGTACAAAGCGGTTGAGGGTGCGGATCTGGTGGTCGCTGATACCTGGGTCTCAATGCACGATTCTCAGTCCGCCAAGGAGCGTCGCCACAACATGCTGCGCCCCTATCAGGTAAACGCCGAGCTGATGTCCCACGCAAAACCGGACGCGCTATTCATGCACTGCCTGCCTGCCCACCGCGAAGAAGAGGCGACATCCGAAGTGATGGACGGCCCCAACTCGGTCATCTTCGACGAGGCCGAAAACCGTCTGCACGCGCAAAAGGCCGTGATGCGCTGGTGTCTGGGCGTCTGAACGGAGCCCACCATGCCTCATATCACACTGGAGTTTTCGAAAGGCATAGAGCAGGTCCATGATGTTCAGGCAATTTGCGATCAGCTATTTGCCTTGCTGGCTGAACATCGTGAATTCGACGCTGAAACGATAAAAATCCGCGCCATTCCGGTAGAATACTACCGTATCGGCACAGATCCCCAAAGCTTTGTCCACGCCACGCTTCTGCTGATGCAGGGTCGTGACGAGGCGACGCGCTCTGAGCTTAACGCGGCCATATTGGAGGTTCTGTCGGCGGCCTTGCCCGACGTTGGCAGCCTTACGGTGCAAGACGTTCAGATGAACCGCACTTCCTACGCGAAACGGCTGGCCGGACCATAACCAGTGCCCGGCTGCTTTCGGCGATGTGTTGTTCAGCTGGGTCGCCTGATATCCCAAATTCGCACTTTCGCGAGCGTCGCGACGCTCGCCAACACGACCAGACCGCATAGCGCCCATTTAGTCATGACCTCCATAGTGCCTTCAATCAGCAGGGCATGTACGACGCTGCCTAGAATGGTGATGATCGCAAGGCTCGCATGACCCAACCTCCAGACGCGAAACCGCCAGCCAAGGCGCGTGCGAGAAAGACCTAGAAACGCGGCTCCGAACGTGGCCCACATCGCAATCACACCCCAAGCCGAAAACGGTGTCGGTGAAACAAATAACAGAGCGTCAATAACGTCGGGCGGGCTGGTGATCCACAAACCACCGACATGGATCAGAATGGCTGCAACTAATGCCAGCCCACACCACCTATGCCAATGGCGGTTGGCAACCGGGGTCAGCCCCGGCAACAAACGGCCCGCAAGCAGCGGCTGCATCAACAGCAGACACATTGAAATAACACCGGCAAATCCGGCCGTGATGTAGATCGGTTCACGCCATGCCAGCTGAGGGCTCGCCGCCGCCGCGATAATCGGTACGGCCATGGCAAGGATCACAAAGGTCCAGATTACTAGGCTTCGACGCACTGCGGTTAGGCAGGCTGCAGAACGAAATGCGCGGCCAAGGTTTTGTCCTTGGAGCTGCCCATAATTGGGCGCAGGAAAACCGTTTCGAACTCACCACTGTCATAAGCTAGATGGCCGTGTGGCTGGCCAAAGGCGGGTACGATCTGCGGCATCTCCAGTCGGAACTCACCATTGGCATCGGTCAGAGTTGCGCCGTGGCTCTGCGGATCGCGTTCGTGGCCTTCTGTCGTATGCGCCCAGATCTGGATGCGCTGACCGGGCAGGGGGGCACCGTCCCCGGCGCGTCGCACTGTTCCGGTCATCCAGAACCCGCCGCTGCCAATCCGGTCAACGATGGGCGCGCCGGGACGGTAATTGTTGGACCCTCCGCGCATGGATGCGATGGGGGCCACGCCACTTGCGCGCGCTGGCACCAAAAAGCCTGTCGCACCCGTTGCCAGAACAGCCCCAGACGCCAAAACCAAAGAACGACGAGAGAACGTAAGACCAGGCATGCAAACCTCTCTTTTCAAGTGTTTCACCACGCCTCGACAATGCCGGGCATCCTTTCAGCGGAAAGATAGCACGATTGTTTCAGTTTCCGAGGGGTCGCGCAGCGGGGGTGACAAATTGTGAATTCCTTTGACCGTGCCCCCGCGCAGGTGCCATCCTGAAATCCGTCAGTTCGGGGAGTCCTGCACTATGATTGTCGAAGACGTTGTCTCAGACGAAGAAATCAAGGCGTTCAAGCGCGACGGTGCGGTTGTGCTGCGCTCCAGGTTCTCAGAGGATTGGCTGGCAATTTTGCGAGACGGCATCAACGCGGATTTGGCCCGCCCAACCGATAATTTCACCCGCCATACCAAGGACCCTCGCGCACCTGCCTATTTCGAGGACTACTGGGCTTGGAATAAAATCCCGCAATTCACGCAATTCGTTCACAACTCACCTTGTGCTCCGCTTGCCGCACAGTTGCTGGGTGCACCATCGATCAATCTTGTTATGGACAACTGGTTCCTGCGCGAGGCTGGATCAACTTCGCGTCCACCGTTTCATCAGGACCTGTCCTATTTCGACTTCGAAGGCACGATGTGCGTCCTGTGGTTGCCGCTTGAGCCGGTTACCAAAGAAAACGGTATCGCCTTCGTCAAAGGCTCGCATCTGTGGGACAAGCTGTTCATGCGGGTCAGGTTCGCCGACGGGCATCCCAGCTACGAACCCACCGAGGTTGCAGGGTTGACCTATCACCCGCCGCCTGACGTCAATGCCGATCCGGGAGCATTCGATCTTTTGCAATGGGATATGAATCTGGGCGACTGCATCTTCTTCGACATGCGCACCTTGCACGGTGGGCTGTCATCAGTCACCCCAACGGAAACGGTACGCAGGTTTACGCTGCGGATGACCGCTCCGGATGGCAGGATCCGGTATCGGGGGGATTGGGCCAAGGATGAACGGGTGCAGTTCGAAGCCGAAGGATATCGCGAAGGTGATCGAATTGATGGGGCGTTTTTCCCGCAGCTTTGGCCGCGCGGGCTGGGTCTTGCCTGATTTAAGGACCGGGCTCGCACCAGTTCTGTGCATTCCTGCAAATTGAATGGCTGGTTTGTCAGTCCTACTCTGTATCAGTGAACTGAACGGACCGATCACAGGAGAGCAATCATGAGTTGGAACCCCACCCAACACCCTGAGGATTCGCCTCTGGAAACGCTGATCATTCCCCGCGCACGCGATCTGGGCGGGTTCGAAGTGCGGCGTGCGCTGCCTTCGGTCAAACGGCAACTGGTCGGCCCGTTCATCTTTTTCGATCAGGTGGGCCCCGCCGAGTTCATCACCGACGGTGGCATCGACGTGCGGCCGCACCCTCATATCGGCTTGGGTACAGTGACCTACCTGTATCAGGGCGAGTTTGAGCATCGCGACAGCCTTGGCACCCATCAGATGATCTATCCCGGTGAGGTCAATTGGATGGTGGCTGGCCGCGGCGTGACCCATTCGGAACGTACCAGTGAAGAAACGCGGGCCAAGCGGCACAGCCTGTTCGGTGTTCAGACCTGGATTGCACTGCCTGAGGTGTACGAGGACATGGCCCCGGATTTTGAGCACCACAAGCAGGGCGCGCTGCCGCATATCAAGGACAATGGCGTCAGTGCCCGGCTAATCCTTGGTTCGGCTTATGGCGAAACCAGCCCGGTGACGATGCTGTCGGAAACCTTCTATCTGGACGTGCAACTTGAACCCGGTGCCGCCTTTCCATTGCCCGACGACCACGAAGATCGCGGGGTTTATGTCATTCAGGGATCGGTTGAGATTGCGGGCGACACGTTCGAGGAAGGTCGCATGATGGTGTTCCGCCCGGGTGATCGTCTTTCGGTCAAGGCCGGTCCACTCGGTGCGCGGCTAATGCTTTTGGGCGGGGCCACGTTGAACGAGGATCGCTATATCTGGTGGAATTTCGTGTCCTCTTCGAAGGAAAAAATCGAAAACGCCACTCGCGAATGGAAAGCCGCGGATTGGGCCAACGGTGCCTTCCACCTGCCCCCCGGCGATGATCAGGAGTTCATTCCGATTTCCGACGAGTTGGAGCGCACAAGCCCAAGACGGGCACGTTAACCAGACGTCAGGGGGCCTTGTCCGAACTTGCGATACCGGCAATCCTCGCCTCAACGGGAGGGTTGCCATGAAGATCATAATAGCAGGCGCGGGCAGCATTGGATGTTATTGCGGAGCCTTTTTGGCTGATGCCGGTCACTCGGTCACGCTGTTGGGTCGCCCACGCATTCTGGACCCAATCCGTGAGGAGGGCCTGACCGTCACTGATTTTTCCGGCCTGCACCTTCATGTGGCGGCCGAGACGCTGACGATTTCCGAAACCCCCGATTGCCTGAAAGACGCAGAGTTGGTGATCGTGGTCGTCAAGGTCGCGGCCACGGCGGATATGGCAGAACAGATCGCGCGGTTCACCCCGGCCTCTGCGCCAGTGTTGTCCTGGCAGAACGGGATGGAAAATGCCCGGGTGCTGCGGGCAGCGCTTCCGGATCATGACGTGCGCGCGGGAATGGTGCCCTTCAACGTTGTGCCGCCCCAGCCCGCCAGCTTTCACCGCGCCACTTCCGGCGAAATCGTGATCCAGTCCGGCCCCGGCAATCTGGGGAAAGTGCTCAGCTCGCCCAACCTGCCGGTGATCGAAAGCGACGACATCGAATCTGTGCAATGGGGTAAGCTGATCATCAACCTGAACAATGCACTGAACGCGTTGTCGGGGCTGACGTTGAAGGATCAATTGCTGGATCACAGGTGGCGTCGCCTGATGGCCGACCAGATGGCCGAGGCTTTGCGGGTACTTCAGGCCGCAGGCCACCCTGTCGCATCAACCACGCCTTTGCCCGCTTGGATGACGCCGAATATCCTTCGACTTCCTACGCCACTGTTCACCCGGATCGCCGCGCGCATGCTGACCATCGACCCCAGCGCGCGCACGTCGATGGCCTATGACCTCGCGGCGGGGCGCGTGACGGAAATCGACAGTCTGCAAGGTGAGATTGTCCGATTGGGCAAGCAATATGGGCGGCCTGCACCGATTTGCGAAAGGGTACAGGCTCTGATCGAACAGAAGCCGAATGTAAGTCTGTCACCGGATCAGATCACCCCGTGACTTGATTACATTCAGGTGAATGCGGTCAGTATCCAGAAGATAACGGCTGACATTGTAGCCGCCGCTGGGACGGTAATCACCCACGCGGCAATAATGGTCATGAAATGCGACCGACGCACGAGCTTGCGCCGCCGCTGCTCTTCACGGGCCAGCCGCAACTCGGGCGGGCGGCGATCATTACTTTGCTTGCGTCGGCGATCCTGATTCCATTCACGGTAAAATCCGACGCCGAACACCGCACCCACCGCGATGTGGGTCGAGCTGACCGGCAACCCAAGCCAGCTTGCAACGATCACTGTGATCGCTGCCGACAAAGCGACGCAGAATGCACGCATCGGGTTCAGTTTGGTGATCTGGCTACCGACCATCCTGATCAGCTTGGGACCAAACAGAAACAGACCGAACGAAATACCAAAGGCACCGATCACCATTACCCATGTCGGGATCGTGACCTTCGAGGCAAAATCGCCAAATTCAGCGGCGTGCACAATCGCGGCCAGCGGGCCGACAGCATTGGCGACGTCGTTGGCACCATGTGCAAAGCTCAGAAATCCGGCCGAGATGACCAGAGGCAACCCAAACAAAACTTTCAGAGATTTGGTGCGGTTTTCCAGCCCTTCGGATTTACGTCGAACCCAAGGCACAGTCACGGCCCAAGCCAGAATGCCCGAGGTCAGACCGATCAGTAGCGCGATTTCCAGATCGATTTTCACGATCCGCTTCAGGCCTTTGACAGAGAGATAGGTGGCAAATGCACCGGCCATCACGGCCACCAGAATAGGAACCCAGCGACGGGCCGCCGCGATCTTGTCGTCCTGATACTGGATTTTGGCCTTGATCAGCGCCAGAAATCCGGCAGCAATCGCGCCGCCCAGAACCGGAGAGATCACCCAGCTGGCGGCAATCGCGCTCATCGTGCCCCAGCTGACCGCGCTAAGGCCTGCTGCTGCGATGCCAGCGCCCATCACGCCGCCCACGACCGAATGCGTTGTGGAAACGGGCGCGCCGACCCAAGTCGCCAGATTGACCCACATCGCCGATGAGATCAGCGCCGCCATCATCGCCCAGATAAAGACCGAGCTATTCTGGACTGAGGCAGGGTCGATGATGCCCTTGGAGATGGTTGAGACCACGTCTCCGCCGGCCAGCAGGGCCCCCGCGCTTTCCGCGACTGCGGCGATGGCGATTGCCCCACCCATGGTCAGGGCGTTAGCTCCGACGGCAGGGCCCATGTTGTTGGCAACGTCGTTGGCGCCGATGTTGATAGCCATGTAGGCACCAAAACCGGCAGCCGCGATGACGATCAGCCCACCGTCTGCCCGACCGAATAGTATCGCAGCAATCAATCCGGCAATGACTATAAAGGCCAGAGCGATGCCCGGCGCAAGCAGCGGCCGCGCCACGTGCACGTTCGCATGCTCAAGGCGGGAAATTCGGTGCAGATCGCTGTCCAGGGCTTGCCAGCGGTTTTTTTCGTTCGTGTTCGACATCGGTTTTCTGTGGGTAATAAGGTTTAACCGGCGCGGTTAACGGCTGGCAGGTCTTGTGGCAACCGGCCTCACAGAAGTTTGTTGCGAAAGCGTTACATTTGCCGCAGCATTTCGCGCAGTTCCGGCTCTTGCACCAGCTCTGCGGCCTCTTTCGGCGAGAACCAGCGCCGTTCACGTTCGCTGACCTCGGGGAATTCCTCGGCCAGATCTTTGACATCTATGCGATACACATTGGTGCGCACGGGTTGGGCCGTTCCGTCATCCAGGATCTTGTCATAGGTGAAATGGCCCACCGCCTTGCGGCCCAGGTGTTTCACTTTTACGCCGGCTTCTTCCCATGCTTCTTCTTTGGCAGTCTCGGCCCCGTCCATACCGTCAATCGGCCATCCCTTTGGGATGACCCAGCGACCTGTGCCACGGCTGGTGATCAACAGAACTTTTTTGTCGTCGCCGGTTCCGCGCACGCACAAGGCTGCAAACTGTACCCTGTGTGGGCGTTGGAAGAAGGGTTTGCCAACTTCTTCCCAGATATTGTTCAGCCAAGATGCCATCGATTAAGTGCCAGTACTTTTCTTAGGTTCAAGGAAAAGTGACATAACAACTATGAACCGGGGCTTCAATGCATCTATTGAACGAACGCATTTTCTGAAGCAAACGAACGTCAGGTTCGCCGCTTGGCCCGCAAGGTTGGATCGGCCTGCGTCGGATCCTCGGGCCAGGGGTGTTTGGGATATTGCGCGCGCATGTCCTTGCGCACATCCGCGTAAGATCCAGCCCAAAATCCCGGCAGATCGCGCGTGATCTGGATTGGTCGCCGCGCAGGCGACAGCAGAGTGATCTTGAGCGCCTCGCCCCCGATAAGCGGATGCCGGGTGACACCGAACAGTTCCTGCAGGCGGACCGATATCTCGGGCACCGCCCCGCCGTAATCAATCGGCACCTTGCGACCCAGTGGTGTTTCAAACGATCCCGGCGCGCGACGGTCCAATTCCTGCGTCTGGGACCAGTCCAGCCGGGCGCGCAGGGCGGGCAGCAGGTCGAACTTTTTCCAGTCGTCTGCACTACGCTGACCTGACAGCATGGGTAGCAGCCAGTCGTCCAGAGCGGCCATCAGCCCGCCCAATGAAAAGTCCGGCAGGTCGATCCCTTCGGCGCGTACCAGTTCCACCCGTGTCGCCAATCGTGCCGCGGCGCCGTCCAGCCGCAATCCCAGATCACGCACTCCGTCCAGCATGGCGCGGGCGATGGCCTCGTCCGGCGCGTCCTTCCAGATACGGTCATCCAGAGTGATCGCGCCAAGGCGTTCCTGCGTGCGCGCAATGACCCGGCGTTCGCGTTTCGACCACGCGCAGCTGTCGACCCATTCGATCTGATCCGCGAACAGGTCCCGGATTTCACGTTCCGAGATTTGTGCGGCCATGCGCACCTTGGCCTCGCGCGGGTTTCCGTCCGTATCTGTCACAACAAGATACGGCGCGGCCGCCAATGTGTCACCGCTGTCCAGCACGACGCCCTTGCCGCCGGACAGAACGTAACGCGGCACATCGCCTTTGCGG
The DNA here is from genome assembly GCF_900143525.1 of Ruegeria sp. Alg231-54. Classification (GTDB taxonomy): domain Bacteria; phylum Pseudomonadota; class Alphaproteobacteria; order Rhodobacterales; family Rhodobacteraceae; genus Ruegeria. The sequence goes on from NZ_FREZ01000014.1 coordinate 82,752, forward strand.
CGTTGCCCAATTCGATCGGGATAAGCCAAGGTGGCCATCGCGGCTGGGCTCAGGTCTGTCTTGCTGCTTCGCGCTTTCAGCCGCTTGCTCTCGGCTTTGATCCGTGCCAACGCGCCCATGTTGATCTGCCACACTCGGTTGCGTTGAAAGGCGCGGGTATCGCGCAAAGCATCAAGCCGCAGCAACAGATCTACCGGAGCGCCCTTTAGCGGATCACGTTCCGCCATCAGCGCAGCCAACGAAGCGGCACTCTCCCCGGCAGTCACCAGCATATGCCCCAGCCGAGGATGCAGGGGTAGCGAAGCCAAGGCCCGTCCGTGGTCGGTGATCCGCCCTTTTGCATCCAACGCACCCAGCATGTTCAGCAATGTGCAGGCCTCGGCCATCGTTCCTTCGGGTGGTGGTGTCAAAAAGGCGAGGTCATCCGGTTCGGCCCCCCAAAGCGCCAGTTCCAGCGCAAGGCCCGTTAGGTCGGCGGCTTCGATTTCGGCAGGTGGGTAGGCGGCCAGCGCACCTTCTTCACCTTTAGACCAAAGCCGGTAACACACGCCCTCGGCCACGCGCCCTGCACGACCTGCGCGTTGGGTTGCTTCGGCCCGCGTCACCCGTTCCGTGACCAGCCGCGACATGCCAGAGCCCGGATCGAACCGCGCCCGGCGCGCCTGACCCATATCCACAACCACGTGGATGTCGGGAATGGTCAGCGAGGTCTCGGCGATTGACGTCGAGAGCACGACCTTGCGCCCTGTCTCGGCTGGCGAGATCGCTGCGCGCTGGGCGGCAAAGGGCATTGCTCCGAACAGAGGTCTAACAGCGCAATCGTCAGTCAACCGTTTGGATAATGCGGCTTCGGCCCTGCGGATTTCGCCCTCGCCGGGCAGAAAAACGAGCATACCGCCCTCAGTTTCATGCTCGGCCTGGACGACCAGATCAATCAGCGCGTCCAGTCGTCGCGCCTGTGCACCCAGCGGCCGGTCCAGCCAACGTGTTTCAACCGGGTAACTGCGCCCTTCGGACGTCACCACCGGCGCGTTCATCAGTTGGCCGACGGGTTCGGCGTCGAGTGTGGCGGACATCGCCAGCAGGATCAGGTCGTCGCGTAGTGCGCCCGTAACCTCAAGGCACAGGGCAAGCCCGAGATCAGCGTTCAAAGATCGTTCGTGAAACTCGTCAAAAATCACCGCGCCGACGCCGGGCAGATCCGGTTCAGATTGCAGCATTCGGGTCAGAATACCTTCGGTCACCACTTCGATGCGGGTTGTTTTTGAGGTTTTCGCATCGCCCCGCACGCGGTAACCGACGGTTTCGCCTGCACGTTGTCCCAGTGTTTCAGCCATCCGCTCTGCCGCGGCACGCGCAGCAAGCCTTCGGGGTTCGAGCATTATGATCTTGCCGTCGCACAACCCGGCCTCGAGCATCGCAAGAGGCACCCGCGTTGTCTTGCCTGCGCCCGGAGGGGCTTGCAAAACGGCCCGGCCATTGGCCTTCAGGGCGTCAAGCAATTCGGGGATAGCGTCATCGATGGGCAGGCGTGTTGTCATTGGCGCCTTATCCGCCAACCAAGGCGCAACGTCCAGTTCTGCTGTTTCCCAATGACGATGATCGCGCCGCTGCAGCATAGAACCAGCGGCGGTCCGGTCAAAGAGGATCAACAGCAACACATAGATGCGAAATGCAGGTATCGGGCAGGTTTCCTTCGCGGTCCGGTCTGGACAAATCACCTGTCGGGGCGGCAAGTAGTCGTGCCGCAAAAGATCGGGGTCGGAATGGATATGGACAGCCTAGGTGATAAGATTTTGAACGGAGACCGGCGTGCGCTGGCCCGGGCAATCACTCTGGTCGAAAGTGGCCGCGCCGATCATCGGGCGCAGGCGTCTGAGTTGCTGGCGCATTTGGCCAAAGCCGGGCGGCAATCCCTGCGCGTTGGGTTGTCCGGTACTCCGGGGGTGGGCAAATCCACCTTTATCGAAAGCTTTGGCATGATGCTGATCGAGCAGGGCCTCCGCGTTGCGGTCCTGGCCGTCGACCCCAGCTCGACCCGTTCAGGTGGATCTATTCTGGGTGACAAAACCCGGATGGAGCGGTTGAGTCGCGAGAAGAACGCCTTTATCCGCCCATCCCCCAGCCAATCCCATTTGGGCGGCGTGGCTCGCCGTACACGTGAGGCGATTGCCCTGTGCGAGGCGGCGGGATTCGACGTGGTGCTGATTGAAACTGTAGGGGTCGGGCAGTCCGAGACCGTCGTCTCTGAAATGTCCGATCTGTTTCTGCTGCTGCTCGCTCCTGCGGGCGGTGATGAATTGCAGGGGGTCAAACGCGGCATCATGGAAATGGCCGATATGATCCTTGTGAACAAGGCGGATGGAGATTTGAAAGCCACGGCCACCCGCACCTGTGCCGATTACGCGGGGGCTTTGCGCCTGCTGCGAAAGCGCCCGCAGGACCCAGAAGGTTTTCCCAAAGCGATGACCGTTTCCGCGGTCGAGGAACATGGACTTGACCAAGCCTGGGACGAAATGACCACCCTGTCAGGCTGGCGGCGTGAAAACGGCCATTGGGATGGCAACCGCGCGGCGCAAGCGCGGTTCTGGTTCGATCAAGAGGTGCGTTACGCGCTGCTATCGCGGTTGGATACGCCGACCGCCCGCGCAGAAATGGATCGCCTTGGGGCCGCCGTTGGCGCAGGCAATCTCAGCCCGACGGCAGCTGCGGATCGAATGCTTAGTATCCTGGCAACACACTAGACGCCTGTTGGTGTCAGTGGTGGAGGGTGCGCTAAAATCATGTATTATGGGCAAGGATGCAATTTCTGATTGTGCAATTTCGAGAGCAAGGCGGTAGTCTCGATGGTGCGCAAGTCAACAAATGAACGCGTCGGAGAAAGCCGTACATGCCCAATATCCGTGGGACAAATGGTGACGACGATATCGAAGTCACCGGCGACGAAGGTACGCTGAACGGTACGCCTCAGGGCACACCCATTGATGATATTCGCGCCCGTGGCGGCGACGATGAGATCACGATTGTAAGCAGTACTATTTCCGGAAGTGTAAGCGGCAATGCCGGAAACGATGAAATCACAGTGTCCAACGCCCAGATCGATGGGCAGATCAATGCGGGCCGCGATGCGGATACCGTCTCGGTTTTCGACGTTGGCGTCGGCAATATCCGTTTGGGGCAGGGTAATGATACCCTGAACTTTATCCGAACCCAAGTCGCCGGGGATGTACGGGGCGGCGGCGGGCAGGACGCGCTGAACCTTCCGGTTGGCACCACTGTAACAGACGACAATTTCGGTACGCTCACCGTTGTTGTCGGACAATCCTATTCGCTGTCCAGCGGCAGCTTCGAATTGCCCTCGGGGATCGTGGTCAACTATAGCGGGTTTGAATCCGGCACAGGTTTTTTGTGCTTTACCCGCGATACAGTAATTCAAGCACAACGTGGTCCGGTCCTTATTCAGGATCTTCGGCAGGGGGATATGATCCCAACGCAGGGCAACGGGATGCAACCGATCCGCTGGATCGGGCGTCGTAAATTTGACTCGGTGGCATTGGCGGGCGATCCGAAACGTCGCCCCGTCCGCATATTGGCAGGCGCGCTGGGCAATGGGTTGCCCAAACGAGACCTGCTGGTGTCACGGCAGCACAGAATGCTGGTGCAGTCAAAAATCGCTGAACGGATGTTTGGCGAGACCGAAGTTCTGATTCCAGCGATGAAACTGACCGCGCTGCTGGGGATATTCGTTGATGATACGGTGGACAGTGTCGAATATTACCACCTGCTTTTTGATAGGCATGAGGTTATTTTTGCCGAAAACGCCCCAAGCGAAAGCCTTTTTACCGGGCCTGAGGCGCTCAAGACCCTTAGCCTGGAAGCCCGACGTGAAATATTCGATATCTTTCCGGAATTGGCGGATATGAACCACAATCCCAACCCGGCCCGGCACATCCCCAAAGGCCCCCAACAAGCGCGCCTCGTGGCTCGGCACCTGAAGAATGAAAAGCCACCGCTGCAGGGCTATGAGGTATAGGGAAACGCCCCTTGGATGTTTAAATCCCAAAAAAGCAGTTATGTAGAACCCGCTCTGAATACGTGACTGAATGAAATAACCCGATCAGACAGGCGATTCTGGTCAAAAAAGGGCAGTTGAAGAATGCAGCAACGTCGGATTTTTGATGGAAATCGACTGCGTGCCACGCTTTTCAATCCAAGTCAGTCTCGCTTGTATGTCACCTTTCGCCACCGGGTGTCTGATCCGGGACAGTTTTCGGAACCCCGGTCAGCGGCAACTTTCATACAGGCGGGGTATGCGCATTTGCATCGTGCAGCACGACTGAAAAGCTCCCACTATTGGGCGCGTCTGGCGGCGGCAGCGGCAAAAACAGGTCGCCCTGAGTTAGAAAATCACGCCCTGAAACGGCTGGGAGAATTAAATGAAAACTTGGTGCTGTGAATCCTTGGCATATGGCTTGACCCCGTCTGTGATTCCCACTACATGCATCCAACCAGTTTTCGGGCGCGACTTCGGGTTGTGCCCCTTGTGATTTGGCCGAGGGTGTAATGCCTGGCCTCCAGAAACAAAGGAAGAAACCATGTCGCGCCGTTGCGAACTGACCGGAAAAGGCCCGATGACTGGCAACAATGTCAGCCATGCCAAAAACAGAACTCGTCGTCGTTTTCTGCCCAACCTGAACGACGTTACGCTGCAGTCGGAAACGCTGGGCCGTGGCGTCAAGCTGCGCATCTCGGCGGCTGCCCTGCGTTCGGTCGACCACCGTGGTGGTCTGGACGCGTTCCTGGCGAAAGCCAAAGACGATGAGCTGTCCAACAACGCATTGAAAGTGAAAAAGGAAATCGCCAAGGCGCAAGCTTCGGCCTAAGACCTTTTTCCTGCAAGAATTCAGGCCCTGTACCTTATGGTGCAGGGCTTTTTCGTTTTGTGCAGAGTGCTGTTTTCAATTTGGAATTAAATTTTCGCATTGGGTGAAATTGTTCACATACCGTTTGCTCTACCCGTATTATGTTTAGGCATATTCATCTGGCGGAGTTCAACCTCATGTCTTTCAAATCATTACCTTCTTTCTCCCTTCTGGCCGGCTTTTTCGGCAAAACGTTTGGGGCATGTCTGCGGATGCAGCGTCGGGTGAATCGGCTGCATACAAGCCTGACAAAAGGGTCCGTCAAGCGTCCGGAGCTGGACCGCTGACATTGTCCGCCCGGCCCTGGGCTTCAGGCATGTCTGATTGCGCTTGAAGCCCGTTTTGTCTCTGGCCTATATCGGGGACAGGATGAAACCCGTTCTGAACAAAATTCTGCCGTTTGTGCTGTCGCTGCTGGTCGTTTTGACCGGGCAGGGCGTTGCTGCATCGCGCGGTGTGGACCGGGCGGTCGGACATATGGTGTTGTGCACCGGCTCGGGACCGGTTGTGGTCTATATGGATGCCGAAGGGCAGCCGACAAAGGCCCTGCACTTCTGTCCGGATTACGCGCTGAACCTGTTGGGCGCGGTGAGCATTGCGGAGCCATCCTTGCCGGATGCCCCGGAAATCGATCGACCCATGCCATCGCGTATGGCGGAGAATCTGATCGCTCTGCCGTTACCATCTCAACCAGCCCGGGCACCTCCTGCAAGCGTTTGATTCATAATCAATTCTTATCAAACGCCAAACTACAGGAGAGGCGCTATGTCCCTCACATCCAGACTGCTGACCACCCTTGCCGCCGCAACCATTGCTACCGCCGCTTTCGCGCAGGACACGATCACCGTCGATGACGCTTATGCTCGGTCGTCGGGTAAATCAGCCAAAGCTGGCGCGGCCTTCATGATGATTCAGAACACCGGCGCGACCGATGAACGTTTGATCGGTGTTGAATCGGACGCTGCGGCTCGGGTCGAGCTGCATACACATATTGTCGACGAAAATGGCATTGCCAAAATGACCCATGTCGAAGAAGGCATTGCCATCCCGGCGGGTGAAACGCACATGCTGAAGCGCGGCGGCGACCACGTGATGTTCATGGGCCTGACAGCCCCGTTTGAACAGGATGCAATGGTTCCCGTTACGCTGATCTTCGAGACAGCAGGCGAAGTCGAGATCGAAATTCCGGTGGATTTGATGCGTAAGGACACCGGCGGTCACGGTTCGCATTCGAACTAGGGCTACGCCTGAACTCGGGCCGCGCTGCGGCCGTCATCTATACGACAGGCCGGGAAATTCCCGGCCTGTCGTGGTTGTGGAAAAGGTTCAGCGGTTGACCACCCGCATTGCCACGCGATCATGGGCGCGTTTGAAGCGCATAGCCAGCCAGAGCATCACGGCAGCAACAGCCAGCGCCGAGAAGGCAATCGCCCAACCGAGCGCCACCATGCCGCTGCCGGGCCAGAACAACAAAACAAGGCCGATCAACAGCGCGACAATGCCGGAGTTGCGCATGGTGGATGCGTCCGGATGTGCATCGGGCAATTGCCGCCACGCCATCAACGAGCCAATCCCGACAATCAAAGCCCAGGCACCCAGCAGGAAGAACGCGAGGCGCGCGACGCCTTCCGGCCAGATCAGCAGGATCAGTCCGATCAGAAGCGCCCCAATGCCGAAACCGCCGATCAGGCCACGCCGGCCAAACCCCAGCAGCGTCAGGCCACCATCGAGGACCAACAGCAGGCCCACCAGACGGATCAGCAACGAGATACTGCCCGTCGGCCAGAATAGCGCTGCGATCCCGAGCGCACCGGCCAGGAGTCCGCGCAGGAGGAATGTCCACCACAGGTCCGTTAGCTGATCACCAAGTGCGCCACGCGTATCGAGCCTGTCATCGTCAAGGACTTCACCTTGTTGGTTTTTTGGGTCTGTCATGGGGACCTCTCGGGTTGTTAGGGCACTAGTATAGCAAGGAAATTCGCCACTTGTCTGCGGGTTTCGCCCTATTGCGATTTCAGGATCTGATCGACCCAGCGCGGAATGGTTTCTGTTGCGGGGCCTAGTATGACTTCGTCGAAACTGGATGCGCCGGTCGACGGCTCGAGGTTCAGTTCGACAGTTCTTGCTCCGGACATCATGGCCTCGTGCACGAAAGCCGCGGCGGGATAGACCTGACCCGAAGTGCCGATGGCGGCGAAGATGCTCGCGCCTGCCAGATGATCATAGATGGCGTCCATGTGATAAGGCATCTCACCAAACCACACCACATCCGGCCGCGCGGTTGGGGCTGAGCAGGTGGGGCAGGACTCGCCCACGGCCATCTCGGGCGGTGCCGTCCAGCGGTGGCCACAGGTCGCGCAAAGCGCCCCGGCCAGCGTTCCGTGCATGTGGATCACATCCTGCGCGCCACCGGCCTCGTGCAGGCTGTCGACGTTTTGTGTGACGATCACAACCTCGCCGGGCCAGTCCTGCTGGAGTCGGGCAAGTGCATCGTGGGCCGCGTTAGGTTGCGCCTCGGCGGCCTGTACGCGGCGGGCATTGTAGAACCCGTGCACCAGCGCGGGATCGCGCGCGAACCCCTCGGGCGTGGCAACGTCTTCGATCCGGTGCTGGGCCCACAGACCGCCCTCGTCGCGGAACGTGCCCAATCCGCTTTCGGCGGAAATCCCGGCCCCTGTCAGAATGACGATCTTTTCCATCTTAGCCCTTCGCGTTACACCGTGGTTCATGACCCACCGTATCCTGTTCGTCTGTCTGGGCAATATCTGCCGTTCACACGCCGCCGAGGGTGCCTTTCGCGCCCGTGCCCCGCATCACACCACCGATAGTGCCGGAACCTCTGGCTGGCACATCGGTGACCCACCTTATGGGCCGATGCAAATGGCAACTCTGTTGCGCGGCATTAAACTGGATGACTTGCGGGCGCGGCAATTCACGGCCAGGGATTTTGACAGGTTCGATCTGATCATCGGGATGGATGCCGACAACATCGCGGATATTGAGGCATTGAGGCCAGCCGGGAACGAAACCCCAGTACGTCTGCTGACGGATTTTGCGCCAAATATCGGCACAGACCACGTCCCGGATCCATACTATACTCGTGACTTCGATGGAGCATTGGATCTAATCGAGGCAGCGGTCGAAGGTCTCGACGCGCATCTACGCAGCTAGCTCATCAGCTTTAGGCGATTGTTCAGCCATGGCAACTGCGCAAGGGCCGGGTCAACAATCTGGCTGCCCATTAGGCGGCGCATCATGCCTGCGACCTCTTGCGGGACCTGACCTGACCAGTCGGTGCGGGTGAACAAGGAAATCGTCCGCGAAACGTCTCCGATCGGGGCAGGGTGTGCCTCAAGCCCGTCATGGAATCGCGCCGCCCGCATATAGCCCAGCGGCGTCGTGATCACCCAGCCGAGGCCGCGCGCGACCATCGCCATCAGCGCCAGATGAGAACCGATTTCGAACCGTTCTTCAAATTCCAGCTGCTGGCGCGCCAGATGGGCCTCAATCTGGCGGCTGATCAACTGCTCGCGGGCATAGCGTAGGAAGGGCAGATCCTGCATGGCGTTTTCGGCCCCTTTGGGCGTCACCAGAATGAAGGGATCGCGCACCAGCGGGTATTCAACAACGCCTTCCAGCACCTCGCCGCTATGGGCTGACACCACAAGCTGAAGGCGCTGCGCGTCAAGTTCTTCGAACAGGTCGAGGCTGGGCAGTGTGATCAGTTTGAACTTTGACCGGGTCAGACTTTCGGCCAACAGAGTGGCCAGTCGCGGGGTCAGGTCATTGTCGAAATCGTCAATCAGGCCAACAGACAGGGTTGCGAGGTGACCCAAGTCCATCACGGTCAGCTCGCTTTGAGCCATCTGAAGCTCGGCCAGAACCGCCTGTGTGCGGGTCAGAAAGCTGCGCCCAGCTTGGGTCAGGCGCATTGGACGTCGTGCGTGATCCACCAAATCGGTGCCCACTGCCTTTTCCAGATTGCGTAGCTGCTGGGACACTGACGGCTGGCTAAGCCCTGTGATCTCGGCGGCTTGCGCCACCGATCCGGTCCGCGCCAACGCCTCGAACACTTCGAGGCCGCGCAGGGTCATCCCTTTCATAACCATCAGATATCCCTTTCACTGCGCCTTTCTGGGGCGCAGTTCGGGTCAGGTCAAGGATTGATCAGCCTAGTTGCAGATCGCCTTCGCCATCTGACCAAAGTTCCGATACCGGTCCCACAGCGCATCGTCGCGCTGGGTCTTCGACATCTTGAGCTCTTGCGCCTGATGCGGGTCGCGGAACCATTTTGCAACGGTCTTTTGATCACTGCGGGTCAACGCCTGATTGGCCACTTGCTGAATGCAACTGCACCGATCTCGCGTCGCTGCCGACCGGTCAGACGCCAGACACGCCCGTTTGATCTGCGCCGCGTCCACAACCGGAGCCACTGCCGTCAGCGATGCCGCACAAAATGCGATTAAGAGGAACTGTTTCATGCTCATGCCTCGTTTTTTGCCTGCCCGGACGGGTCTTATGCCCCTCTCGGTCTGCGCGGGAGTATGAATCAAAGTGGATTCGGGATCAATCATGAGGTTCGAAAAAGTGATTGCAAGCAGCTGGGATCTCGCGTTTTCTGTCCTGACTTTGCATAGAAATTCTTTTTTGAGACCATAATGCTTAAGAAATACGGACGTACTTTCCACCTGCCACAATCTCCTGGCGCCACCAGTGATGACAAGATCATGTCCAGCGTCGATGAGCTGTCATCGGCAGATGAGGTCGTCTTTACTGAAAAGATGGACGGCGAGAATACGACAATTCATAGCTAAGGCTGTCACCCGCGCAGCATCGACGCAAGATATCATCCGTCGCGAGATTGGATGAAGGCGTTCGCAGCCGGTATCGCGCCTCAGCTTGCCGAGGATGAGCGCATTGTCGGTGAGTATTTGTTTGCGCGTCATTCCATCGCGTATTCAGAGTTGCCGAATTACTTTTTAGGTTTTGCGTGGATTAAGGCTGAGGTGGTGCAACCGTGGGTCGCGACGCTTACACGCTTTGCCGAACTCGGAATCACTGCGGTTCCCGAACTATATCGCGGTCGGTTCACAACTCAGGTCGTGGCGGACGTAATTGCTGACCTGAACCTCGACAAACAAGAGGGGTTTGTCGTTCGCACGTCAGCGGCTTTCAAGGAAGAAGACATGCACACGCACCTCGCGAAATACGTGCGTGAGGGCCATGTGCAAAGCGAGATGCATTGGATGAATGCGGAACTGGTCAGAAACGGACTGGTCTGACTGGGCGGAGGGCTCGGAAACAAAGGGTTTCCCCGCATGTCGTCCCACCTTGACCACAGCCCAATTCCGACGCATATCCCCAACCCATGACAGACCTCGCTCATATCCGCAATTTCTCCATCGTCGCGCATATCGACCATGGCAAATCCACCCTTGCTGACCGGCTCATCCAAGAGACCGGGACAGTCAAGGATCGTGACATGAAGGAGCAGTTGCTCGACAGCATGGATATCGAGCGCGAACGCGGCATCACCATCAAGGCCAACACGGTCCGCATCGATTATACCGCCGACAATGGCGAGCAATACGTGCTGAACCTGATCGACACCCCCGGCCACGTGGACTTTGCTTATGAGGTCTCGCGGTCCATGCGCGCGGTCGAAGGATCGCTGCTGGTTGTGGACTCGACGCAGGGCGTCGAGGCGCAGACGCTGGCGAATGTCTACCAGGCCATTGACGCCGATCATGAGATCGTGCCGGTGCTCAACAAGATCGACCTGCCGGCGTCTGACTGTGACCGGGTCGCCGAACAGATCGAGGATGTGATCGGTATCGACGCGTCCGAGGCGATTCAGGTTTCGGCCAAAACCGGGCAGGGCATTCACGAGACATTGGAATCCATCGTAACCCATCTGCCTGCACCGCAGGGCAATCTGGACGCGCCGCTCAAGGCGATGCTGGTGGATTCGTGGTACGATGCCTATCTCGGCGTTATCGTTCTGGTCCGGATCATGGACGGCACGCTGAAAAAGGGCATGCGGGTCAAGTTCATGTCGAACAACACCCTGCACCATGTGGACCGCGTCGGTGTCTTCCGCCCCGAAATGGAGATGGTCGACTCGCTGGGCCCCGGTGAGATCGGCTTTCTCACCGCCTCGATCAAACAGGTCCGCGACACCCGCGTTGGTGACACCATCACCAATGACCGCAACGGCACCGAAGAGGCTCTGACAGGCTTCAAACCCGCGCAGCCGGTGGTGTTCTGTGGTCTCTTCCCTGTCGACAGTTCCGAATTCGAGGACCTACGCGACGCGATCGACAAACTGGCACTGAACGACGCCAGCTTCAGCTTTGAAATGGAAACCTCGGCTGCACTTGGCTTTGGCTTCCGCTGCGGCTTCCTGGGCCTGCTGCACCTTGAGGTCATCCGCGACCGTATCGAGCGCGAATATGATATCGAGCTCATCACCACCGCGCCGTCGGTGATCTATCACGTCTACATGAAAGACGGCGAGATGATCGAGCTGCACAACCCCGCCGACATGCCCGACCCGTCCAAGGTCGACCATATCGAGGAACCGCGCATCAAGGCGACCATCTTGGTTCCGGACGAATTCCTCGGCGACGTGCTGAAACTCTGCCAGGACCGCCGTGGCATCCAGATGGACCTGACCTATGCGGGCAGCCGCGCCATGGTCGTCTATGACCTGCCGCTGAACGAGGTCGTCTTTGACTTCTACGACCGCCTGAAATCGGTGACCAAGGGCTATGCCTCGTTCGACTACCAGATGACCGGCTATACCGAGGATAATCTGGTCAAGATGTCGGTGCTGGTGAATGACGAACCCGTCGACGCGCTGTCGACCATGGTTCACCGCGACCGGGCCGAGATGCGGGGCCGGGCGATGTGCGAAAAGCTCAAGGACCTGATCCCGCGCCACATGTTCAAAATCCCGATCCAGGCCGCCATCGGAGGCAAGGTCATCGCCCGCGAGACCCTCTCGGCGCTGCGCAAGGACGTGACCGCGAAGTGTTACGGAGGCGACGCCACGCGGAAACGCAAACTGCTGGACAAGCAGAAGGCGGGGAAAAAGAAGATGCGTCAGTTCGGGAAGGTGGATATTCCGCAGGAGGCATTTATTTCGGCATTGAAGATGGATGGCTGACTTGGTTCATTGCCAGATGGCGAAAGCAATTGGTTACCAGAACCGATTGCTTCGCAAAATGATACGAGTCAACTAACGCAACTAATCTGTCTCAATACTCGTTGAGGATCTCTATGATTTCGTCAATTTGTTCTATGGCACTAGAGGTTAGGCCGCAGATGCCGTCGACAACTGCTTTGGTTCTTTTCTTGGCGCGGTTGAAGAATGAGGTGGCCCGGGGAAGTGAAGCCAGAGTTTCTGAGAGCCCCACAAAACCATCTAATCCACTTTGCATTCCATTTCTCATGTGCACAAAACTGTCTAACAACTCTTCGCGCTCTTCTCTTGTTCCGATGTTGTCTTGAGACAGAATTATGATCAGATCACGTGACAATCTAATACCTTCAGATAAGTGGTTGTGAAACAAAGGAAGCACTGCTGCTGATGTTTCGACAAACGCTTCCATGGAGCGGCTTGATTCCTTATATGATGTGCGGATGTCAGCCTGAGATGGGCCATTCGGATTGGCGTTGAGCTTGGCCGCTTGCGTTTGAATCTCCTCAGCCATTTTGGTTACCGCAGAGTTTAGAGAACCTAGTTGAATGCTAGCAGCTGACAAAGCATCAGAGGTTTGTTCCGACAGTTCAAAAAGACCTGGTTCTTCGGCATCATCTAGACCGGTTAAAAAAGACAAAGGGTCAGCCAATGGTTGGTTGGGTAAGTCCTTTTTGTTGTTTTCCGTGTTCTCTCTATTACTAGAGACAGGTGAAGACGCACCTAACTCGTTCTTTTGAACGACCCGATCCATTATCTTCGAAAGATGGGCAGAAACCTTAGTCTTAAACTCTTCGGTGGATTTGTAGAGAGCATAGAGTCCTTTGTCTGAGATATTCGACTTGAATTTTTCAACCTTTGCTAGCTCTTCGATATTGATCGACCGACCAGAGTGACCAGGTTCTTGAAAGTAGAACATAATTTCTAGTGAATTTGGTTTCTGTATCTTTCTAGCGTAGGCTTTCTCAAACTCGTGTTCGGTTCCTGAAGCAGCATCGTCGGTGGGGGTGCCGAACCTTGTGCTCATTATTCCTAAGAACACGTCGTACTCATCGCCCACATCCTTATCAATTACCGCCTGTGGAGTTTCCCCGAAGGTGGGGATCACGTCGTTTTCCCAAGTTACGGTCCTCATTTGGTATCCAAGTGTGTCACCTTTGAGCCTGTTGATGTCTTCAATAACCTCGCCAACGATTGAGCGTTCGATCGAGACGTCACTTGGCGAAGAAATAAATACGGTGATTACTTTGTTTTGCCTTACCATTTAGAGAATGAGCCCCGTAGAGTTTTGTTGTGTGTTTCAGCGAAAAGCGTGCAATTTCAGGTAGCTGATGTAATTTGTGCTCGCAACTCAAAATTGTAGGCATTTTGAATAGCCTAATAGTTCTCTCCCTGTACCATCATTTCTAATTTTACTACTTAACAAGTATTTAGAAACATGAGGCAGGCTGAAGACAGCCCTTTAGGGAGGAATTGGTGGGCGTGTACACCCATCACCCACACTGTGACCCACCTCACAGCCCCAACCGCACCCTCCTGCTACATTTGACCCGACGGAACCCTCGGCAGGAGGCCCCCATGTCCACATCCATGATCCCCATCATCGCCCTCGGGTCGGCGGGTCTCTATTCCGTGGCCATGATCGCGATGAAGTTCTGGTGGAAACTCCCCGGCGTGGGCCTTGGCCTGCTGATCGTCGCGACCCTGCTAGCCGGGGCAACGCTCGAACTCGCCGCGCTGCGTGACGAGCGGCTGGGCATCATCTATACCGGCATTCTGGGGGCCGAGGTGGTTCTGATCGCCATCGCCTCGTTCTTTCTGTTCGGTGAAAACTTCTCGTATCGCGAGGCGGCAGGCATTGGTCTGGTCATCCTCGGCACCGCGCTGGCCTGGGCCTGACGCAAACATTACCGGTTTGTGAAGTTTCCCTTAGGTAAGTTGCAACCTGCGCGCTCCCTTCCAATCTGTTCAACAGGCCAGCAACGGCCCTGAACTTTGGAGGAGAGCCCATGACCAGATATATGACTGCCGGAGCAGCCGCTCTGGCCACGAGCCTTACATTGGCCACGGCTGCGATGGCCGAAACCACACCGGATCTGCGCGGTGCCTGGACAGGCACCTATACCAAGGTTTCGCCGTCTCGGGTGACCACCGGCGATGCACCGCGCTTTCATCAGGGAGAGTGGCTTCTGGATATTCAGCAGCAGCAGGACAACTTGTTCTGGGGGCCCAGCATGTGGCGACCGGATGCTGGCACAGATTGGCGCGTGTTTGACGCCACCGGCACCATCAGTCTGGATGGGTCGGGCACCATCGGCATCGTCGAAAGCTCGGCCGATCCGCAGGTGGGTGTGAATGCGCTGGTGGATGCGCGCTATCAGGACGGCAAGATTTACGCGGATTTCCGTAGCCTGCGTCGCGGGACAACGTACAGCGTTGTACTCGAACGTCAGGTGAACTGAAGCGTCTCCGGCCCGACCGGCCATAGGGGGTACTGGCTGCACCGTGTTGCAGCGCGTAGTAAGTAATCTCGGTCGGGTCGGAACGCTTCTCATAAACGGACACAACGTCTCCTCAGGGGGGACGGGTCGGGCGGCATCTTGGCTGCAAGTGACAGGGTCCTGAACACACGGTGCCGGATTGCGGCGTTCCCTGGCATCTGTGGTTTAGGATCTCGCGAACCTTCAGCGCGGCTTTGCTTGTGGTCTGAGGGCCGTCCGGCCCCGGATTCTCTGGTTATCTCTGGCTGGGCAATCACAAGATACGCCTGATTCGATGCTCTGAGGCTGTGAATATCCACAATTGGCAGCAAAATGGCTTTTGCAGGTGCAGAAAACGGGGAAAATCGGGTCATTTCGTCGAATTCAGCGTTTTCCATTGCCAAGACCGCACGGCGTTTCGATTTCCGGAGTTATCCACAATTTTCTCCCGGCGGATATCAACACTTTATCCCCGTCTAATTCTCATGCTGCAGTGCTATTTTCTTGTCGGAACATGACCCGGATGTAACAGTTCCTTTACCGCAACGGTTCTTAGGAACCAGGGTGGGACGCAAAGACCAAAGGGGGTCGAGGCAATAAAGGCAAGTCTTAGGATTAGCTTTTGTATGCAAAGGCTTACCGGTGGATGGTCAGCTGAAATGGGTGTCAGACCCGGGTCAGATGATCAGACTCTCAGAAGGTCGATGCGTGCTGCAAAGCATCTTAGGATGCCGAGCAGCGGCCGTGGCCTGTAACAGGGTCAAGGCAACTGGATCGGGGCGTCCCTCGGATGCATCGACCCGGCAAGGCGTCAGGAGTATCCGAAAGGGTACATGCATGGACCGCGTCTGCGCACCTGACGCCTTTTCCTTTTCTCTGGTTTTTCAAGGCTGCCACTCTGCCCCCTGCAAAACGGGAATGGGGTTCTTGTGGATGCACAAGAACCCCGAAGTGTCAGATATGCAATGCCGCGTCTATGCACCTGTGCCAAGGAGTGTACCTTGCTTGGCTGCGATCTTCAACCATATCTTGTATCTGGAAGTCACGCGTTCGCAACATCCTGAATCGCGTCAGATATTCTGCTGAACGTCCGTTGCCGCGCCTTGAATAGCATCACCTGCTTTTTCGATATCCTTGCCTGCACCTTTGGCTGTCTCGCATGCGGCGAGAGAAAACAGTGCCAACCCTACCAGAATTGCTCGGATCATCAGTACCTCCATTTGATCTTCTAAGCATGGCCTAGCAGTTTTTATTTGCTGGAACCAGTATTTTACCCAGCTTGCTAGGGGCGTGGAAACACGAAGCTGCAGACCAATTGACCGCATGGATTGCGAAGGCTGGGGGGTGTGGCCGCACCGACGTCACAATGTTCGGGTCGGAGTGACTGGAACAACGCGTCAGGTGCGGTGGAAAGATAAACGAGATCAGTCCTTCTGGTCGCCACAAAACAGCTCGTACACCACTTCAAGCATACGGCGCGGTCTGTCGTCTGCAAGACGGTAGTAAATAGCCTTGCCTTCGCGTCGCGGAATCACAAGGCCTTCCAGACGAAGGCGGGACAGCTGCTGCGAGACAGCCGCCTGTCGTGCGGACAGTAGATCCTCAAGCTCGGTCACGGATTTTTCGCCAGAGACTAGATGGCACAAGATCATCAATCGGCCTTCGTGACTGATCGCCTTGAGGAAATTCGATGCGCGGGTCGCATTTCCCGCCATCCGGTCGAAATCGTCAGACGTCATATTCTGTGAAATCTGAGGCAATGCCATTGGTGTTTTCCTTTTGGGCCCTGGTGTGGGGGCACTTTTGTGAGTGGGCACATTTGTGAGTGGTTCGCTAAAGCGGTTCGCATTGCTACACGTTCTGCGCATGAATTTCCATATGCATGGATCAAAATGCCGTGATGGGAAAAGGGGAACTTATTGGTTAGAGCATCAAACCGCGCATTGACATCGGCGGCTTCGGTACGTTCGACATCAGACTATCCACCTATTTTGGACAGTTGGAGTGCGATCTGTTGAGCCCCCCTTGCAGCCCCCCCGTGGCGACACTAAGACTCGGGTAACGTTTCTTCGGGTAATGTCCCGATCCATAGCAAAACAGGCAGGTTCTCATGTTCGATCCCGTTGACACCTATATGAATACGCTCGTTCCCATGGTCGTCGAGCAGACCAGCCGGGGTGAACGCGCGTATGATATTTTCTCGCGCCTTCTGAAAGAGCGGATCATTTTCATCAACGGTCCGATCCACGACGGGATGAGCCACCTGATCGTCGCGCAATTGCTGCATCTTGAGGCGGAAAATCCGAACAAAGAAATCTCGATCTACATCAATTCGCCTGGCGGCGTCGTCACCAGCGGTTTGTCGATTTACGATACAATGCAGTATATTAAGCCGAAATGTTCCACTTTGGTAATCGGTCAGGCGGCCTCGATGGGGTCGGTTTTGCTGGCCGGGGGCGAGAAGGGAATGCGTTTCTCGCTGCCCAACAGCCGGATCATGGTGCACCAGCCCAGCGGTGGCTATCAGGGCCAGGCCAGCGACATCATGATTCACGCGGCCGAGACGCAAAAGCTGAAGGATCGCCTTTATGACATATACGTGCGTCATACCGGCCAGACCAAAAAGGCGGTTGAAAAAGCGCTGGACCGTGACAATTTCATGAGCCCGGAAGAGGCGAAAGATTGGGGCCACATCGACGAAATCGTCGAAAATCGCGCCAAAATGGACGGTGACGAGGCCTAAGAAAATCTCCCCACGTCCTGGGCGTGGGGACCATTTTTGAGATTGTAGCCGCCCCGGTGGTGGCCTAAGCTGCACCAACATGTGGCATGCGCGGTTCGACATGGACCGCAGGGACGAAGCCCGAAAGGTAGAACATGGCGACGAATTCAGGCGGTGACGGCAAAAACACGCTCTACTGCAGCTTCTGCGGCAAGAGCCAGCATGAGGTACGCAAGCTGATTGCCGGCCCGACCGTTTTCATCTGCGACGAATGTGTCGAGTTGTGCATGGACATCATTCGCGAAGAGACGAAGGCCAGTGGCCTGAAATCCAGCGATGGCGTTCCGACACCCAAAGACATTTGTGAGGTGCTGGACGATTACGTAATCGGCCAAGCCACCGCTAAGCGGGTTCTGTCGGTTGCTGTTCACAACCACTACAAGCGTCTAAACCATGCCCAAAAGGCCGGCAGCGATATTGAGCTGGCCAAGTCCAACATTCTGCTGATCGGCCCAACCGGCTGCGGTAAGACGCTGCTGGCTCAGACGCTGGCGCGTATTTTGGATGTTCCGTTCACAATGGCGGACGCAACCACGCTGACCGAAGCCGGGTATGTGGGTGAGGACGTTGAAAACATCATCCTCAAGCTGCTCCAGTCCAGCGAATACAATGTCGAACGCGCGCAGCGCGGCATCGTCTATATCGACGAGGTCGATAAAATCACGCGCAAATCCGAAAACCCGTCCATCACGCGCGATGTGTCGGGTGAAGGTGTGCAGCAAGCGCTGCTTAAGCTGATGGAAGGCACCGTGGCCAGTGTGCCGCCGCAAGGCGGGCGCAAGCATCCGCAGCAGGAATTCCTGCAAGTGGATACCACGAACATCCTGTTCATCTGCGGTGGTGCTTTTGCAGGTCTGGATAAGATCATCGCACAGCGCGGCAAAGGCTCGGCCATGGGCTTTGGCGCGGACGTGCGGGACAATGATGAACGCGGCGTAGGTGAGATTTTCAAGGATCTCGAGCCCGAGGATCTGCTGCGGTTCGGCCTGATCCCGGAATTCGTTGGTCGTCTGCCGGTTTTGGCGACGCTGGAAGATCTGGACGAAGATGCGCTGGTGACCATCCTGACCAAACCCAAGAACGCTCTGGTCAAGCAGTACCAGCGCCTGTTCGAACTGGAAGATGCAGAGCTGGCCTTTACCGATGATGCGCTCAAGTCGATCGCCAAGAAGGCCATTGAACGCAAAACTGGCGCACGCGGGTTGCGCTCGATTTTGGAAGATATCCTTCTGGACACCATGTTCGAACTTCCGGGCATGAAGAACGTAACCGAAGTGGTGGTGAACGAAGAGGCGGTGTCGTCTGACAAGCAGCCCTTGATCATCTACGCGGATGCCGCGGAATCAGCTTCGGCAGGGTAAGGCACAACAAGAATTACCAAGACGGCGCGGCATTGACCGCGCCGTTTTCATTTGGAGGGAAGCATGAAAATCAGGCGCATTTCATCTGGCGGAGAATTTGAGGCCAAAGTTGGCTATTGTCGTGCTGTGGTTGCAAATGGCTTTGTCTTCGTAGCCGGGACCTGCGCCCAGGGTGATAACGTGCCCGAAGATATCGTGGCACAGTGCAAATCGTCCCTGGAGGCTATTGGAAAAGCGCTGGCCGAGGCAGGAGCCGGTTTTGCAGACGTGGTTCGGGTAAACTACTATTTGCCGGATATGAATGAGTTCGAACTTTGCTGGCCGTTGTTGGTTGACGCATTTGGTGACAAACCACCTGCAGCGACAGTTGTCGAATGCAATCTCATAACGCCAAAAGACCGTATCGAAATTGAAGTGACCGCGGTTCTGCCGAAATAAGGCGTGCGGTTCTCGTGACACTGGACCTTGGGACGCCTTTGGTCCATATCTGCGGGTACAGAAATGCCGGAGGCAGCTGATGGGAATCCTGAACAGTCTTTTGCGGGCCGTGACTTGGTGGAACGGATCCACATTGAATACGCAGATTTACACATCGCGTAAGGGTATCAAGGTCGGTGAGGACGACGAAGGCAACGTGTTTTACCACAATGCCGACGACAGCAGACGTTGGGTGATTTTCAATGGTGAAGCCGAGGCAAGCCGGGTTGATCCGGACTGGCATGGCTGGCTGCACCGCACCTGGGATGAGCCGCCGACGGACAAACCGCTGAAACACAAATCCTGGGAAAAACCGCATCAGGAAAACCTGACAGGCTCTGCTTTGGCTTATACGCCGGCAGGTTCTTTGCGCCGCCCGGACCCGGTCGAGCGTAAGGACTACGAGGCCTGGAGCCCGGAATAACACGAGGCGAGCAATGTCGAGCTATAATGCAACCGAAGTTCTGGTCGGTGGAGCCGTTCTGGCCTGTGCCATCGCCTTTGGCGTTTACGCCAGTCAGTCCACGGGGCTGTCCCAAAGCAGTGGCGGCTATGAACTGGGGGCTTCTTTTCGGTCCCTGGAAGGGGTGGGCGTCGGCACCGACGTACGCCTTGCGGGTGTCAAGATTGGCACTGTAACCGGTGTTGACCTGAATCCCGAAACCTATCGCGCCGATACCACCTTCTCGATCTCTGACGGAATTCTGGTGCCGGACGACAGCGCGATTGTCATCTCCTCCGAAGGGCTGCTGGGCGGCAACTTTGTTGAGGTTATGCCGGGTGGTTCGCCGTTCTACTTTGAAGCGGGCGATCAGGTCGAAGATACGCAAGGTGCCGTCAGCTTGATTTCCCTTTTGGTCAAGTTTGTCGCCGGGGACGGAAGCGAATGAAGCGATTTGCCCTGATTGCAGCGTTGCTGGTCGCGACGGGTGCCACGGCCCAGCAAAAAGCCCAATCTGGTCCTGGCGCAATGCTGCGTGGCCTGGACAAGGTCAGCGGTCAGACCGTCGATGTTGAAATGCGGAATGGTCAGACACTGCCGGTTTTTGGGTTGGATGTGGCCTTGGGCGATTGTCGCTATCCAGCGGACAACCCAACCGGTGATGCGTTTGCCTATCTGACGATCTGGGAAAAAGGCAGGACAGATCAACTGTTTGACGGTTGGATGATTGCCACGTCGCCCGCATTGAACGCGCTGGACCATGCGCGTTATGACGTCTGGGTGATGCGCTGTATCACTGCATCGGGCGACTGAGGCACTGCTGCTACGAAATCCGCACTGGCATTGATCGCCTCTTCAAGCGCATGCCGATATTGCGTGCGCGGAATTTCGATCGCCCCCAGAGACGCCAGATGAGCGGTCAGAAACTGGGTGTCAAACAAGCGAAATCCGGTTTGGCGCAAGCGGTCCACAAGATAGGCCAGCGCGATTTTCGAAGCATCCTTTCGGCGGGAAAACATGCTTTCGCCGAAAAACGCCGCACCCAGCGTAACGCCATAAACGCCGCCGACTAGTGCGCCCTCATCCCAGACCTCCAGCGAATGGGCCCGGCCCGCGAGGTGGAGTTGTTGATAAAGGTGGCGCAATTCTGCATTGATCCAGGTGTCTGGCCGATCAGCGCAGCCATCGACCACTCCGGCAAAATCGCTGTTGATGCTGATGGAATAACCGGGCTTTCGAATGCGGCGTGCAAGGCTGCGCGAGATATGAAAGCCATCTAACGGAAAAACGCCACGAAACTTGGGATCGACCCAGAACAGTTCCGGGTCATCGCGGTGTTCGGCCATCGGGAAAATTCCAATGGAATAGCCGTGTAGCAAAAGTTCCGGGGTCAGGCTCATGCGCGATACCTAGGGACCAGAGCGCAAGCGCTCTCTGGTCCTGTGGTTTTATTGGGCCATATTCGCCGCAAGCCAGTGTTCCAGCCAGTGAATGTTGTACTCACCGTTGTGGATTTCCGGCTCTTGCAGCAATGCATGAAACAGCGGCACGGTTGTATCGATACCGTCCACGATCAGTTCGCCCAATGCGCGATCTAGTCGTGCCAGCGCTTCGGCCCGGTCGCGGCCATGTACGATCAACTTGGCAATCAGCGAGTCGTAATATGGTGGAATCGAATACCCATCATACAGCGCCGAATCCATCCGCACACCCAGACCGCCGGGGGCATGAAAGGCCGAGATCCTGCCCGGACAGGGTGAGAAGTTTGGCAGCTTTTCTGCATTGATCCGGACCTCGATGGCGTGGCCGTTGATCACAAGATCGTCCTGACCAAACGACATCGGTTCGCTAGCTGCGACGAGAATTTGTTCGCGCACCAAATCGACGCCAAAGATGCCCTCGGTCACCGGGTGTTCTACCTGCAGGCGGGTGTTCATCTCGATGAAGTAGAACTCGCCGTTCTCATACAAGAACTCGATGGTTCCGGCGCCAATATAGTTGATCTTGGCCACGGCGTCCGCGCAGACTTTACCGATCTTGGCGCGCTCTTCCGGGCTGATGCTGGGGCCGGGTGCCTCTTCAAACACCTTCTGGTGGCGGCGCTGCAGCGAGCAGTCGCGTTCGCCCAGATGCACAGCCTTGCCCTTGCCGTCGCCGAAGACCTGGATCTCGATATGGCGGGGCGTGGTCAGGTATTTCTCGATATAGACCTCGTCATTGCCAAAGGCGGCTTTGCCCTCGGCGCGTGCGGTCATAAATGCGCTTTCCATCTCATCCGCGCTCATCGCGACTTTCATGCCGCGACCGCCGCCACCGGCGGTGGCTTTGATGATGACGGGGTAACCAAATTCCTCGCCGATTTTCTTGGCCGTCTCCAGATCGGGCACGCCGCCGTCCGAACCCGGAACACAAGGCACACCCAGCGCCTTCATCGTGTCCTTGGCGGTGATCTTGTCGCCCATGACGCGGATGTGCTCGGCGGTGGGGCCGATAAAGGTGATGCCGTGGTCTTCGACGATCTGCACGAACTCGGCATTCTCGGACAGGAAGCCATAGCCGGGGTGGATCGCCTGCGCGCCAGTGATTTCACAAGCCGAGATGATCGCTGGCACTGACAAGTAGCTTTGCGGGCTGGGCGGAGGGCCGATGCAGACCGATTCGTCCGCCATGCGCACATGCATCGCGTCGCTATCGGCGGTGGAGTGGACGGCGACCGTCTTAATCCCCATCTCGCGAGCAGCGCGGATGACCCGCAGGGCGATCTCGCCTCGGTTGGCAATTAGGATCTTGTCGAACATGGGACCGCCTTACTCAACGATGACCAGAGGGGTGCCGAATTCTACCGCATCACCGTCACCGACCAGAATGCGTTTGATGGTTCCGGATTTGGGCGCGTGAATGTGGTTCATGGTTTTCATCGCTTCGACAATCAGCAGTGTGTCGCCTTCGGACACCGATGCACCGACGCTGATGAAGGAAGGTGCGCCCGGTTCGGGCTGCATATAAACGGTTCCAACCATGGGCGAGGTGACAGCGCCTGGGTGGCTGGCCGGATCTTCCTGTGCCGCTGGGGCTTCGACAGGTGCGGCGGCTGCTGCTACTGGTGCTGGTGCCGCTGCCGGTACGGCCATCTGAACAGGGGCGGGCGCGACCTGCGACATACGGCTGACGCGGACATTCAAACTGTCGTCGTCACCATATTCGCGCATGACTTCCAGTTCGGTCAGGTCATTTTCGCGCAGCAGTTCGGCCAGTGCCTTGATGAATGCCACATCCGCTTCGTGTTTGGTATCTGTCATGAGTGTCCTCGACGGTTCCCCTTTGGCCCGTCTGTTCTCGCGGGCTTTGGTCTGATTACGCAGCGTTATAAGCTATGCGCACGGTCATGAAAAGCGCAGTCTCGGCATGTCAGATGGGGGTTTTGCCCAATATTTCGAGGGGGAAACGGATTAAAGGGGCATGCCTGAGAGTTTTGCCACAAGTTCCGGTAGTTTGCGTGCGCCGAACTTCTCTAGCAAACGGGCGCGGTAAGCCTCGATCGTGCGATAACTCAGCCCCAGCTCGACGCCGATTTCCTTGGCGGACAGACCGCGGCAGGACATGATCGCAACTTCGCGTTCGCGGGTTGTCAGTTCGACCAGCGGACGGTCTTCTGAGATGTCGGAAAAGCTCCAGATGCCATGGCGAAACGGGTCGTCCGGTGTCAGGGATCGTCCGCGTGCACGGCACCAAAACAGGTCACCGTCGCGACGGCGCATAACCCGTTCGTCTGTGTAATATCCTGTGTCCTGCATCGCTTTCAGGCCGCGCTGTCCGATCCTCTCCCAATCCGCGACCGACGGGTAGAGGTGCAGCAGAGGCATATTACGATACTCTGCCTCCTCGCCGCCAAAGGTGCGGGCAAATTGCAGATTGCAGCGTCGGATGATGCGGTTTTCCAACTCGACCAATCCGATGGGGGCATATTCGAAAGCTGGATCGCTCATCCGGCTATCGTGCAAGGAATTCGGGAAAATTAGAAGAGGGTGGATGCAGATTTGGCAGATTGGGCACCGATTGGTGGGGTGGAAGGTAAGGGCCATCCGTAATTACAGTTGTGAATGCTGTAAACGGACTATGAAAAATGGCCATTAAGCTTTAGAAATTTAATGGGAGTTTTGAAAAGACTGGATCAATTTGGGTGATGGAACATGCGCGACACGCTGACGGGTAGCCGCATTCGCGAGCGACGCCAAATCTCAGGTTTGCGGCAGGCCGAGCTTGCGCGGCAGGTTGGAATTTCGGCGTCTTACTTGAATCTGATCGAACACAATCGCCGTCGGATCGGGGGCAAGCTGCTGGTGGATATCGCCAATGCGCTGTCTGTTGAACCTTCGCTTCTCACCCAAGGGATTGAGGCTACGCTGATTTCGGCGCTGCGCGAGGCTGCTGCAGATGCGGTTGGACAACAGGCCGAAGTGGACGCGCTGGAAGAGTTCGCAGGCCGGTTTCCCGGGTGGGCCGGAGTTCTGGCGCAGATGCACCGCCGGGTCGTCTCGCTTGAGCGCACGGTTGAAACCCTGTCCGACCGACTGACGCATGATCCACATCTTGCCGCGTCGATGCACGAGGTGCTGTCCACGGCCGCTGCCATTCGTTCAACGGCAGCGATTCTGGCCGACACGCAGGAAATCGAGCCCGAGTGGCGCGATCGGTTCCACCGCAACCTACACCAGGATGCCGAACGGCTGGCCGACAGTTCCAAGTCTCTGGTGGCATATTTGGATGATTCTGAGGCCGCGGATGACCGTCGTGGTGTGCCCTCGGAGGATGCTGAGGCTTTTTTTCAGGCCAACAGCCACCATTTCCCGCAGATCGAAGCAGGTGGAAGCAGTGCGGACATTGACCTGAGCGCGATTGAATCGGCGGCAGCGCGGACTGTGACCAAGGGATATCTGGATACCTACGCCACAGATGTCAGAGCCATGCCCCTGGACGACGTCCAGAAGGCGCTGA
This sequence comes from Ruegeria sp. Alg231-54, assembly GCF_900143525.1. GTDB lineage: Bacteria > Pseudomonadota > Alphaproteobacteria > Rhodobacterales > Rhodobacteraceae > Ruegeria. The sequence goes on from NZ_FREZ01000014.1 coordinate 107,412, forward strand.
CCGAGGCCGAGCCTGATCCGCTGGCTCTGGCCGCACGGTTTTCAGTAGATATTCCGACAGTCCTGCGGCGGCTGGCGACATTGCCAGAAAGATATCTGGGGCGGCCAACCGGGCTTGTGGTCTGTGACGCGTCGGGCAGTATCCTGTTCAGCAAATCCGTGCCGGGTTTCGCCATGCCACGCTTTGGCGAAGCCTGCCCGTTCTGGCCCGTCTTTCAGGCGCTGAACAGACCATTGGTTCCGATCCGCAAACGCGTTGTGCAATTGGGGCGAACGGCGGCCGAGTTCGACTGCTATGCCTACGCGTGGCCGCAGGCGGTTTCAGGATATGATGATGCGCCGGCCTATCATTCAGTCATGCTTGTCCGAGCGGTGGAAGAGGGGGCTCCGAGCGCGCAATCCGTGACCCGGGTCGGCCCAAGCTGCCGGGTCTGCCCGAATGACGCTTGCGCATCGCGCCGCGAGCCGTCGATTTTGAGCGAAGGTTTTTGACAGTTTCCTGACAGAGGGCTTAAGCTGACGCCGACAGGTTCACGGACGGAATCTGTCATGGGGAGGGATGAAACATATGAGCCGTAAGGTTCTGTTAATTGAGGATGAGCCTAACATTGCTGAGGCCATTCGATTTTTGCTGACCCGCGAGGGATGGCATGTTGAAACGCACGCAGAAGGGTCGGATGCGATAGAAGTCATCCAGGGCGCAAATCCTGATCTGGTCATACTGGACGTTATGCTGCCCGGCAAAAGCGGGATGGAGATTTTGCGCAACCTGCGCCAGCTTGAGGGCATGCAGCATTTGCCCGTTTTGATGCTGACCGCGCGCGGGCAATCGCGCGACCGGGAAATGGCCGAAAATGCCGGGGTCAGCCGCTTTATGACCAAGCCCTTTTCCAACGCCGAAGTACTGACAGCTGTGCGAGACTTGCACGCGCAGGCAACACGGTCATGAACTCGGGCGAAGATCGTAAACCCCAAGGGGTCCGGCCTTCGCTATTTCTCGAGCGTCAGAGTTATCGCCGCCGCAGGTTGATGGATGCCGCGCGTCTTTTGCCCATTCTGGGGGGCGCTCTTGTTGCCATTCCGCTGCTCTGGCCAAGCCAAGGCTCATCTGAAGATGGTGTGCCGCTGTCTTCAGCAATTCTGTATATCTTCACGTGCTGGGCTTTGCTGATCGTAATCAGTCTGATCTTTGGATTTGCAGCCAGACGAATGGTTGTAAGTGACGATGCCGAGGCAGAGTCGGATTGATGGCCACATTAAACGTTCTGATCCTGGTTTGCCTCGGCTATGTCGTTCTGTTGTTCGGGGTGGCTTTTGCCGCTGACCGGATGGCGGCCGCTGGCCGAGGGGCGTGGTTGCGGTCTCCGCTAATCTATACATTGTCGCTGTCGATCTATTGCACGGCCTGGACCTTTTATGGCGCGGTCGGAAATGCTGCGCGGTCCGGGTTGGAATTTGTCACGATCTATCTTGGCCCGACGCTGGTAATGCTCAGCTGGTGGTGGGGTTTGCGCAAGCTCGTGCGGGTCGGACGCACCCAGCGGGTAACATCCATCGCAGACCTGATTTCGTCGCGATATGGAAAATCCAACACGCTGGCCATTTGCGTGACCATTCTGGCCGTATTGGGTGGAACGCCTTACATCGCGTTGCAATTGCAATCCATTACCCTGTCTTTTTCCATCTTTGCCGAGGCTGATCCCTCGGGCCTCTACCGAGAAGGTTCCAGTGTGTTTTGGGTGGCTGCGGGCCTGGCGGTATTTGCGATCCTTTTTGGTACTCGAAACCTGGACGCGAATGAGCGTCACCACGGCGTTGTCACCGCCATTGCGTTGGAATCGGTCGTCAAACTGTTCGCCTTGCTTGCGGTCGGCGTCTTCGTTGTTTGGGGCGTTGCGGGTGGGATTGGCCCGATGATGGATCGCATCGATGCTTCAGAAATCGGGCAATGGAATGTGGATGCCGGGCGTTGGACGACCTTCATCTTCCTCTCGGCCGCCGCTTTCATCTGTTTACCGCGAATGTTTCAGGTGATGGTGGTTGAGAACGCGGATGAGGGGCACCTGAGAACCGCTGCCTGGGCTTTCCCGTTATATCTGCTGTTGATGAGCCTGTTTGTGGTGCCCATCGCCGTCGTGGGGCTGGATTTGATGCCCGAAGGCTCGAACCCAGACCTGTTCGTGCTGACGGTGCCCTTGTCGCAGGGCAACGACTGGCTGGCGATGCTGTCGTTTATCGGCGGGTTTTCCTCGGCCACGTCTATGGTCATCGTGACGGCAATGGCGCTGTCGACCATGGTGTCGAACCATCTGGTCATGCCGATCTGGCTGAGCACGCAAGGGGGCGCGGGTTCGGTCTCGGGTGATGTGCGTAACGTGGTGCTGATGGCGCGGCGAGTGTCCATCGCGGTCATCATGGCGCTGGGCTACTATTACTACCGCTTGTCGGGCGGTGGGGCTGCACTGGCGTCGATCGGACTGGTGGCCTTTGCGGGCATTTCCCAGATCCTGCCAGCGCTGGTTGGTGGGTTGTTCTGGCGTGGGGCCACGAGAACCGGGGCGTTGGTTGGGCTGACGGTTGGTTTTGTGCTGTGGATTTACACCTTGTTACTACCGGGGATGGGCGGCGCAATAATGCCCGACTCGGTATTGCAAAACGGCCCCTTCGGGTGGGGCTGGCTGCGTCCACGGGCCCTGTTCGGGATCGAAGGAATGGACCCCATGGTCCACTCGGTTATGTGGTCATTGGCGTTGAACACGGCTGCATTCTGCGCCGCGTCCCTGCTGAGCTTTCCCAGCCCGTTGGAGCGTCTTCAGGGTGCGCAGTTCGTCAATGTTTTTGACCACTCGGTCTCACCGGCTGGCTGGACCGGGTCGGTGGCGCAAAGCGAAGACCTGATGATCATGACACAGCGCATTCTGGGCTCTGGCCCGGCGCAGGAGTTCTTTCAGCACGAAGCCGAAGCACAGGGTGGACGGACAAGCCTGCCGGAACCTACGCCGGGATTTTTGGAAAGACTGGAACGTGAACTGAGCGGCTCGGTCGGCGCGGCCACCGCCCATGCGATGATCGGGCAGATTGTCGGTGGATCGTCCGTTTCGGTTGAGGACTTGCTTGCAGTGGCTGATGAGTCGGCGGAACTGTTGGAGTATTCCAGCCAGCTTGAGGCCAAATCCGCCGAGCTCAGCCGAACCGCGCGCCAACTGCGTGAGGCGAATACCAAGCTGACGCAGATCTCCGAACAAAAAGACGGTTTCCTCAGTCAGGTCAGCCATGAACTTCGGACGCCGATGACCTCAATCCGGGCCTTTTCCGAGATCATGCGCGATACGGATGGTTTGAGTGCCGAAGAGCAAACGCGCTATGCCGCGATTATCCATGATGAGGCGCTACGGCTGACACGCCTGCTGGACGATTTGCTGGACCTGAGCGTTCTGGAAAGCGGTCGTGTGAGCCTGAATATGGGTGGGGATACCCTTGGTTCGATCCTGGATCGGGCGGTCTCAAGCTCATTGGCGGGGTCGCATCCAAAACTAAGGATTCGCCGCTCGCGACCGTCCGAGCGTATTCCGCTAAACACTGATCTTGATCGGTTGGGCCAGGTCTTTATCAATCTGATTTCGAACGCGCAGAAATACTGCGACGCGGATGAACCCGTTCTGACCATCTCGGCCCATGATGTCGGGGGCCAGGTCGTCATTGATTTCACCGATAACGGCAGTGGCATCCCACCCGAAGCGCAATCGATGGTGTTCGAAAAGTTTGCCCGTGTCGGTGGGGACAAGGCGGGTGGCGCCGGTCTGGGGCTGGCGATCTGCCGCGAGATCATGCAGCGTCTGGGCGGCGAGATCAGTTATCTTCCCGGGCAGGGCGGCGCGGCCTTTCGCGTCCGCCTTCCGCTGGCGCACCGGCAAGCTGCGCAATAATGCGAACATAAAGACATTGGTAACCCGCCTCGGGTTAGACCGGATACCAGATTCAGAAACTCAAATCGGTATCGGGCATGACGCAGTCTGTCAGCACAGCTTTGGCGCGCAAACTTTCGGCAGGACAAGAGGAACAAGGTGAAAAGCCGCGTTCCGTTCTTCGTGCCCTGCGACTGGCCTTTGCGCGAACGGCAGGGGATCGGTTTCAGCTGCCGTTATCGGTGATCGGTGCAAGACAGTCTCTCAAAGCTCAGGACACGCTGGCCGAGGTGGTTGATGCGGACTGGATGCTGTTGCGCCTAGGCAACGCGGACGGGATGTCCGCTGCGATTTGCGCGGATATGGGGGTCGTGTCAGCGATCGTGCAAGTGCAGACAATTGGTGAAGTTATGCCGAGCCCGCCAACAGCGCGGGAGTACACAGATACGGATGCAGCAATGGTGGCACCGCTGGTCGAAGACGCTTTGACCAGGGCCGTCGCGCTGGTCGATACAGCCGCCGATCAATCCAGTCTTGCCGGTTATGAATTCCGGGCGCGGATGGCGGATCTGCGTTCATTGTCGCTGGCTATGGTCGAAGACGCATATCGCGTGTTTGACCTGACGGTAGAACTTGGCGGCGGGCTACGACAGGGGCAGATCACAGTGCTGTTGCCCGATACACCGTCAGAGCAGGGGGCCGATGATGAAATTCAAGTTGCTGCCGGCCCGAAGCTTGAGCAAGCGTCGGGGGGTGTCCGGGCCGAGTTGAATACGGTAATCGGCAGGATGTCAGTGCCATTGGCAACCCTGTCCGGGCTGTCAGTTGGGGACGTTCTACCGTTGACCGGATCACGGCTGGATCGTGCGGAAATCCTGACAATTGGTCGAACGCGGGCTGCAATTGGACGTTTGGGACAATGCGGGGGAATGCGCGCAGTACGGTTGAACGAATGTGCTTCGGCTGCGGCGTTGGAGCAAGCTGAAATGCCCGAGTTTCTGGAAGCGCAAAGCAACGCGCCCGTTCCAGACGCTCTGAAAGATCCGATGCCAATCGATCCTACACTTGAGGTCATGCCAATGGATGCAGTGGCATTGAACGAATTGGAGGGCGATCTGGGCTTTGGCAGCCCGGATCAGATGGCGGTCGAAATTTCGCAACTGGCAGGTCTGACGGGATTGGACGACATTGCTGACCCAACCTAACCTGATTGCAAAAGGTCCTTAGCCGTCAGAACCGCGCATATGCTCAAGCGCGGGGCGCAGGTTGTCCAGCATATAACCGGCTTTGGTTGTGGCCTCGAGGATCTCATCCGCGCTCATGTGGTCGCACTGACCCAAAGCCCAAACCACTGAGCAGCGGGTGCCCGATGCGCAATAGGCTAAAACGGGGCCAGAGCAGCTTTCAGCCAATTCTCGTTGCAGGGCAACATTGCCGGGCGTCATGGTCTGGTGGGTCAGTTCCAGAACCTCATATTCCATCCCGGCTGCCCGGACGGCCTGTCCGATTGCATCCGACTGCATGGTTGGTGGAACTTCCGTATTGGGACGGTTGCAGATGACCTTAACGAAACCAGCTGCGGCGATGGCTGGGACGTCCTCGACCGTGATTTGGGGCGAGACGGCATAGCGGGGGGTTATTGGTCGAATCTCCATGGCAATTGCTTAGGCCGCGTTTGCGGATCTGTCCAGTTGTGCACCAAGCCCGGGCGCCGCAAACATTCCTGTGATCATCGCAGCCAGAAACACGAGGCCGCCAAGGCCGCCGTAGGTTATGGACGCGATGGCAGGTCCAGGACAAAGCCCGGACAAGCCCCAGCCCATGCCAAACATCACGGAACCGATAATCAGGCGACGGTCCAACTCGGGCGGGCTCATCTTAGGAAACTGACCACCGGTCAGCGGCCTGCGGTGGGCCGTCATTCTCCACGCGATGAGCATCGGCAGGATCGCGCCGCCCATCACAAATGCCAGGGTGGGATCCCAGTTCCCGAACACATCCAACCACCCCTGAACCTTGGTGGTATCGGTCATGCCCGAGATCAAAAGGCCGGCACCAAACAGAGATCCAGCCAGCATTGATACGAGAACCCGCATCAAATCAGCCCCCATATATGGCGCATCAGGGCAATTGTTGCCCCACCTGCGCCGATATAGATCAACGTCGCGATGATGCCCCTGACGGAGAATCGAGAAATACCACATACCCCGTGCCCCGAGGTGCATCCATTGGCAATGCGCGTTCCTGCGCCAACCAAAAGGCCGGCGATGACGATCACTGCGAAATTGTCGGTCAGATGTGTCATGGGCGCAGAAGAGAGCAGGGGGCTCAAAACAAGCGGTGTCGCGATGACGCCTGCGATGAAGCTTAGGCGTTCTAACGTGCGGTCACTGCCATCAACCAGCCCGCCTAGAATCCCACTGGCGCCCATGATGCGCCCATTGCCCAGAAGGTAGACTGCGGCGCCCAAGCCGATCAGCAGGCCACCGGCAAGCCCCCAAATCCATTCAATGTACATTCGTTATCCTCAGTTCGCCTGATGGGTCTGCGTCACAACTTGTTGATCGGCACCTTCAGGAATACGTCGCCCTGTTCGTCCGCAGGCGGCATCTGTCCGGCCCGCATATTGACCTGCAGGGACGGCAGGATCAGGCGCGGCATAGGCAAGGTCGCATCGCGGGCATCACGCATCTCGACAAATTCCTCGATTGATTTGCCTTGTCCGATATGGACGTTCAGGGCTTTTTGCTCTCCGACCGTTGTCTCCCACGCAAATTCATCACGCCCCGGCGCTTTGTAGTCATGGCCAACAAAGATGCGCGTCTCATCTGGCAAGGCCAGGATCTTCTGGATCGACTCGAACAGCATTTCCGAAGACCCACCGGGAAAATCGCATCGCGCAGTGCCGAAATCCGGCATGAACAGCGTGTCACCGACAAAAGCTGCGTCTCCGATCACATATGTCATGCAGGCGGGCGTATGGCCGGGCGTGTGGAAAACATCGCCACGCATCTGCCCAACATGGAAGCTGTCGCCATCGCGGAACAAAGCATCAAACTGGCTGCCGTCGCGCTGAAACTCGGTCCCTTCATTGAAGATTTTCCCGAAGGTTTCCTGGATCGTTACGATCTGTTCACCGATGCCGATCTTTCCGCCCAGTTCCTGTTGCAGATAGGGTGCCGCTGAAAGGTGGTCAGCATGCACATGGCTTTCCAGAATCCACTCGACCCTTAGCTCATTGTCGCGAACATAAGCGACGATCTGATCCGCTGAGTCGGTCTTCGTTCGGCCCGAGGCGTGATCGAAGTCCAGAACGCTGTCGACGATTGCGCAGGCCGTCCCTTCGGGTTCCTGCACAAGGTATGAAACCGTATTGGTTTCAGGGTCGAAAAACGCTTTCACAATTGGTGTCATCTGGCTCTCCGTCAGCGCGCAGTTCATCATATATGTTTTTCAGAATATGATGCAACCGGCAATCTTTGATTTGATGCGTGTCAAGGCAAGTTAATCCAAATCCGATTAGAATTTAATCATTCTGCCTTAGGTTGCCGATACCGGGTGGGCGACAGGCAGTTTTCCGCGCGTTTGTTCGCCAAGATAACCAAGTCTTAAAACCGTTACCTATATCGGCGACAGTGATAGAAATTGGGAGGAATAAAATGTCTGCAAAAAGTTTGTATTCCGAAGCCGAACATCTGGAGCAAAAGCTGCAGAATGCCTGTTTTGAGACCCGGCTTGCTCTTCAGCCCAGTGTAACCAAAGTGATTGATCGGATGCGTCAGGAAGGCATGCACGTGCCATCGCGCCTGCGGCACCTGGATGCGGCTTTGTGCGAAGATGCCATAGAGGCGCAGTTCGACAATATGCCGGTCTGATGCGAAGTATCAGCCGAACGAGATTCCCAAGATCACCAGCATCAGGCCAATCACCGAAAGAAAAAGCGAAGCCAGGTTCCACGGCAGGACGCTTTGAACAGCGGCGCGCAATTCATCGTCCGACAGGCCGGATTTGCGCGCTTTCATCACACGCAGGATACACCAAACCAGCCCCAGCAGGCCTGCAAGTGACAGGGCGGCACCGCCCCAGGTGATGATTTCGAACATGGTTCCCCACATTTTTCCGCAAATCCTGGTTGCGCTTAGCGGATCGACCGACCGCGCACAAGCCCATCGAGGATTGGATGCTTGCAGCTCACGCGGCGGCAATGTATCCGGCTAACTGCCGTTGCTAATGCATCAGATCGCAGCCTTTTGGAGAGATGAATATGGAAGACGTGACCGAAGATCAGGCCGCCGCCAACTACCGTGTGACAGCGGGCGAGCTGCGTCAGTTCGTGGAACGGATCGAACGCCTGGATGCCGAGAAAAAGGATCTGGCGGAGCAGCAGAAAGAGGTCATGGCCGAAGCCAAAGCCCGCGGTTACGACACAAAGGTGATGCGCAAGGTCATCGCGCTGCGCAAACGCGACAAGGACGAAATTGCCGAAGAAGAGGCGGTACTTGAAATGTATAAGGAAGCGTTGGGAATGTGAGCCGCGCCTGGGGTTAGGGTTTCAGGACCTTTACCCCGGCCATCGTTTCCAACCTGGTCAGATCCTGCTCGTACAGTTCGGAAAATGCGTCGATGATCTCGTCGCTCCAGCCGGGCAGGTCCAGTTCTTCTTCCATTTTGTCCGGCTGAGCATGGTTCGCCAGAATGTCTGCAAGAACGTCTCGGGTCTCAGACTGTGAAAGCGTCGAAACCTGGTCCAGAATCGCCTGGGCTTGTGATTGACCTTCTTCGGTCAGCAAAGAGATCAGCAGGTCATACTCATCTTTGATCGCAGCGTCCGCAGCAAGCCCGCCGACGCTGCGTACAACGTCCCCCCACAGGAGCGGAATGTCCTCATTGCACCACAGGGTAATCTGCACCTCGGGGGCAAAGTCGCGAACATCTTCGATCATCTCAACCCAGCTGAGGTGACTAAGATCATTGTTGCGGATCACGTCCTCGCGCGCCTGTTCCGGTATAGACATCAGGTATTTCGGGATAAAACTGCCGGGGTTCCTGAGCGCCAGATACAATTCCAACTGACAATCGCTAAAGGACTCTTCCAGAACAGATAAGCGTTTGCCCGCGGAAGAATAGAATTGCCCATCGGCAATAACCACGTCTTTCTCGCCAATGAATTCTTCACTGATGAAAATGGCGCGCTTTACCTCTGGGTGGATTGGAAGATTGCCCCGCATACTTTCAATCTCATCTGGCAATGGAGGGCGCGTATTCAAGGCCTGAAATGCGGGTTTGAACACTTGCCGATAACGACGAGGACCAAAGAAAGTCGCACCATTTCGGGCCAGTACGTCCCCATTGGCTTGCAACGACCTGAGCAGTCGCCCTTCATCGGTAAAAGCCGCGCCTGCGTGGATAGCAACCTGCATGTTTGGTTCTTGTCCTTGCATTCCTGAACCTGCCTGCCGAGTTACAGGCTGTGCCAGGGACAGTCAAATCTACATCCCCCACTTAAAGGTGATCGGCCGCATCACAAGGAAAATCCAAATTCCCTAAGTTTGGATAAAAAATGAGGCTTGCAGTCCGTTAAAAGAGAAAGTAATCGACACCCAGCGCCCCTATAGCTCAGCTGGTAGAGCAACTGATTTGTAATCAGTAGGTCCGCGGTTCGAGTCCGTGTGGGGGCACCACTTTAACATCCAGTTGCGTTCGATTTTGACTGATAGTAGCTTGTAGTTGCAGGATTTCTACTTTCGGATTGTCCGATGTTGTCCTGCCACGTGCGCTGTAATCTGCCCCCAAATGGGGTACCAAATTGGGGTACGTGCCACACGGTGACTGGAAGGTACCCCCAATGCCTGTTTTGAGCGACGCACGGATTCGGGCTCTGAAACCTAGGGAGAAGCCCTACAAGCAGGCCGATTTTGACGGGCTTTATTTGCTGGTGAAGCCGAACGGTTCGAAACTCTGGCGCTTCAAGTATCGTTGGTTCCAAAAGGAAAAGCTGCTGGCGCTGGGCAAGTATCCAGAAGTGACACTGGCCGATGCGCGACGGAAACGGGACGACGCCCGCAGCCTGATCGCAAATGGCGAAGATCCTTCCAGCGTGCGCAAAGACAAAAAAGCCAGAGAAGAGGCAGAGAACAACGCTACCTTCTCCAAGTTGGCGGCAGAACTGCTGGAAAAGAAGCGCAGCGAAGGCCGTGCCGAAGCAACGCTGACAAAGACCGCCTGGTTTCACCGGCTACTTTCCGCAGACATCGGGAAAATGCCGATCACGCAAATAACAGCACGGGATATTCTGGTTCCGCTGCAGAAGATGGAAAAAAAGGGCAATCACGAAACCGCCGTACGGATGCGGTCTGCTGCCGGGGCCGTCTTTCGCTATGCGATCGCCCTGGGACTCGCGGATAACGATCCGACCTATGGTTTGAAGGATGCCCTGATCAGGCCCCAAGTACAGCACCGCGCGGCAATCACTGATCCGGCGCAGGTCGGTGCATTGCTCCGGGCTATCGACGGGTTTGCTGGTCAAAGAACTACGCGCCTCGCGTTGCAACTGCTCGCATTGACTGCCCTGCGCCCCGGAGAGTTGCGAATGGCGGAGTGGGATGAGATCGACGAGGCCAGAATGGCGTGGACTGTTCCGGCACATCGCGCCAAGATGCGGCGGCCTCACACAATACCGCTTTCCCGCCAAACCTTCGATCACTTGAAGGAACTGCGCGACCTGACGGGTTGGGGCAAGTTGCTCTTTCCATCGGTACGTTCATCCAAGCGCTGCATGAGCGACAATACTTTGAATGCCGCGCTGCGCCGCATGGGATACGAGAAGGACGAGATGACGGCGCATGGCTTTCGGGCAATGTTTTCCACACTGGCCAATGAGTCCGGCCGCTGGCATCCGGACGCCATTGAGCGAGCCCTCGCCCATGTGGAAAAGAACGAAATCCGCCGGGCATATGCACGCGGAACACACTGGGATGAGCGAGTTGATTTGACACAGTGGTGGGCAGATCAACTTGATAAGATGAAGAAGGAAAAACTGGGACATGATTGAATGTGAACAAGCCCCGGTAAAACCTACCGAACAATTGATCCAAGCTTGGGTCTATCAGAGCAGTTGGTCCCTCAAAGACGCGGTCCTACTTGCGTTGGGCATTTCGCCGGATGATGCCGGAGCCGCAAAGGAGCTGGATGACCACAGTGCGCTACTAACTAGAACGAAGCGGTCGGGTGAACGATTTGGCGCGCCTGTTTTTTGGCTTTGGTGGGCAGAGCGCAACAACCTACCGTTCCATGCAGATTGGTGGCTAGCCATCACACCGGAACGTCCGATCGTATTTGACGGTCAGCATTTTGCGCATCGAAGGAAGGAAATTCTTTCCCCTGAATACGCTGGGCAGGAACGGATTCTGATCGGGGAATGGGTCCGAAAACCTTATTGGACAGCCCGCGAGGCAATCGATTTGTCGCTGAACTTTAAGCCATTCCGCACAGAAAGCTGGCGCGGTAACGCCCCGGAAACCGGAGAGACGATACGTGAGCGTGACGACAGGTTCCTGATATTGGAAAGGGCGTTAGAGATCGGGGAAATCAGTGAGAAGGCGCCTGCAAAGGACTATCTGCTTTGGCTGGCGAAAAGGGGGTATTATGTGTCCTTAGCGTGGCGGCGTGCCGTGGGGATGCCGCCTCACGATGGCCAGCATCCGGATACCGTTGTCGAGAATGCGGAAATCATCGCGGAGAACGAAAAACTTCGAGATATGCTGCGAGCGAAAGATGAGCGCCTGTCTGCTTTGGACGCAAAGCTTGAGGCCTCTTCCTCCCCCGAAAACAGCCGGGCGCAAAAGTCTGCAAGCACTACACGGATCGCAACGCTTCAAAAAGCCCTCATTGCATGCGCAGTGGACGGTCACAGTTATACGCCCATCCAAAAACGCTCTGACGTGCCGAAGCAGATTGCGGACAAAGCTGCTGAACTTGGCTGCGGGGTGGATCAGCAAACGGTTCGTAGGCTTCTAAAGGAGGCAAGTGAATTGCACGTCAACAGCAACTATTGGAGCGACTGAACCCTTAAAAATATAATTCACATCGTGGATCCACGATCGGACTTCGTGGATAATCGCTGCACAAGACCGGACCTTGTCAGCCTTGGACCATCTGTAACAAACATAGATGGACTACGATGCAATTTGACGATCTTCCCAACGAAGCGCTGCTGCGCGAAAAGCAGATCCTGCACCCTCACGGTCCCGTGCCTGTATCCCGTTCGACGTGGTGGGCAGGCGTCCGTGCTGGGCGCTTCCCTCAGCCTGTACGTCTCGGGCCTCGCACGACAGCTTGGCGTGTTGGTGATATCCGCGAACTCTTGCGGGAGGGCGCTAAATGCACCAGCTCCCGAACCTTTCTCTTTCCCATAACTGGGCATCTCTAAATGGGGGTGCCGATGGCTAAATTCAGCTACAATTCTGCTATGGGGGATCTGTTCGCAGATCCCTCTACTGCCGGTTCGCAACCGCCTGTGTATGACACCAATCAAGGCGGGGTTCAGACTCAAGTTCAGCTTCATTCCAATCCGCCCGCTCTGACGCCAGTGCAGGTTGCTGCATTGAAGGCGATAGAAGCTGAAAACCTCGGCGAAGACGAACGTTATCTCAAAGACGTTGAAGTGGCCAAACGCTTCGGCATCGCTCGCCAAACAGTTTGGAAACGCGTGGAGCTTGGCGTTCTACCCGCACCGATCAAGCTGCCTCCAAACAGCAGTCGCTGGCGCCTATCCAGCCTGCTATCGTTTGAGAAAAAACTGGCTGAAGCATCACGCCAAACCAAAAAGAAAAATCGAAAGTCGGGGCGCGAAATATGACACGGGCCCACTACAAGGTGAAGGTCTGCCAAGACCAGGTCTATTCGGTAGATGAACTGTGTAAAATCTACAATGTTCGCCGCAATGCCATCACCGACTGGATGAAATCCGGCCTGCGGAAATCAGACGATCTGCGTCCTTTTATTTTTCGTGGGGCTGAGCTGCAACGCTACCACAATGGCCAGAAGCGCAAACCGCTCGCTAAACTGAAACAGGGTGAGTTCAATTGTTTGAGCTGCGGCAGCGCATGTTATCCCGCACCACAGTCGATCTCGCTGATGACAACCTCCAGTCATAGGTACATGGCGGTGGGCGTCTGCGCTACCTGCGATGCCCAGGTAACAAAGTTACTGAAAGCGTCAGAATACGACAGAATAGAAAAATGCCTTATGTCGGGTACCAGCCTGGCTCTGATAGACGAAAGTAATTGTGAGATCCCAGCTGATACCGGGAATAAACCCGGCTTTCGCGAGACGGTTTGGTACCCGACAAACGATCGGATCGTGCATGAGTGGCAAGTCTATGCTGGGCGCTTTGAGACTTCGACCAAACGCGCCCATCTGCGGAGCATCCGCATGCTGGAGGTTTTCCTAGGAGGCAAAGCCTTCGACAAGGTCACGCCAAAGGACGCCGCAGACTTTCGTGATCATTTGGTCAATCTTGGCCAAACGCTCAAAGAGCAAGGTGGTTTGGGTAATTCTACCATCCGGCACCACGCGTCGCAGGTTCGCCAGTTCTTCGAATGGCTCCGGCTTCAGGACGGCTACAAGCGTTTGAGTCAAAACATCCCACTCTATCTGGAGCTTCCAAAGGCGGTACACGCCAAAACCCTGCCGCGTGATGATCGCGACTATCTGACGATCGAGCAGGCGGAAAAGATGTTGGAGAAGATGCCTGATCGCACGATTGCGGAGCGCCGTGATCGCGCCATGGTTGCTTGTGCTTATGCCAGTGGGTTACGCGCCGCAGCGCTCACTACGCTGAGACTGAAACATATTGACCTTTGTAAAGGGGAGCTGGTTCAGGACGCCTTAGAAATGCGCGCAAAGAATGGGAAGAGCTTTCGCAGTGTTTTCTTCCCGCGTACTGAAGCCTTCCAAGAGGTTTTCGTAAGCTGGCTTTCGGAGCTAATGGTAATGGGCTTCACCCAAGACGACGCTGTCTTCCCTGAGCTTGCACATCTGAAACAACGAGGATCAGAGATCAGCCCCGTACCCCCGATGAAATCCTCCTCAGCCGTGAGCTGCGCCTTTGATCTCGCCACCTCCCAGATCGGACGCAAATGCACACCGCACTCTGTTCGTGATACGCTCAAGGCGCTTGGGGATGAGCTTTGCACCTCTCCCAAAGACCGTAAAGCCTGGTCCCTAAATCTTGGCCATACGAACGAAAAAATCACTGAAATCTACTATGGAAAAATGTCGGACCATCAACGTCGCAGCATTATCGAGGGGCTTTCTACTGGTGGTTTGCTAACCGCCAAGGAAAACGCGATGGTGCTCGACTTCTATGAAAGCCGCTTCGAACGGGGCAGTGACGAGTACAACATGGCAAAACGTTTGGCCGAAAGGCGTGCGGCTGCCCGCGATGGAGATGAGGTGCTGGAGCAGGGGGCATTTACCGCGCTGAACACGAGCGGCGGAGATGCGTAGAAGGTAGACTTCGGAAATCTACGAGAACAGCGCAAAAAATTTCTTTCACCAAACGCCGAACATGCTGAGACGGGGTTAGGCAAACTTACCGCTCACAATGTTCCAAAAGAATCTCTGTGAGGAACTAAGAATCCTTCAGGATTGCGTAATAAATTATGAGCAGCCTCATCTGACTGGTCCAAGTTGATTGTTAGTGCATGATCGGCCTGTGATCCATCGGGATGATGGTTTCGGGCGCTGGCGGGCGATAGCCCAGAGCACTGTGGGGGCGTTTTGTGTTGTAGTGTCTCCTCCATTGTTCGATCAGGATTTGTGCTTCGCGCAAACTGTAGAAGATCTCACCGTTGAGCAACTCGTCCCTGAACCTGCCATTGAAACTTTCACAGTATCCGTTCTCCCACGGGCTCCCAGGTTCAATGTAAGCCGTCTGGGCGCCAACTGCGGTGATCCAGTCTCGGACGGCCTGGGCGATGAATTCTGGCCCATTGTCTGAACGTATGAAGCGGGGTGCACCCCGCAGTATGAACAGATCCGTCAGGGCATCGATCACATCGACCGAGTTCAGCTTGCGCTTCACTCTAATCGCTAGGCACTCCCGGCTG
>NZ_FREZ01000011.1 GCF_900143525.1 Ruegeria sp. Alg231-54
GGATGCGGTCGGTCAGATCGAGGCGGCAGAACCACCTGTAAGCCAGGTTGAGATGCACCTCCTCGCAAAGTCGCCGTTCCGACCTGATGCCGAAGCAATATCCCACCAGCAACATCCGGATCAGCAGTTCAGGATCGACTGACGGGCGACCCGTGTGGCTGTAGAAATCCGCAAGGTGCGCGCGGATGCTACTTAGGTCGACGAACAGATCAATCGACCGCTGCAGGTGATCCTGGGGAACATGCTCCTCCAGCGAGAACTCGTAGAACAAGGCCGCTTGCGCCTCTTGCCTTGGTCCCATCATCGCAAACCCTCCCGCTCGGTGACAGAATTGAATCAGTCGTTGGCGAACCAATCAAGGAAGAGTTTTTCAACGGTATCGGCCCAAAGCTGACGTTCGCCGCGCTCTGCCTGAATGACTGCATTGCGGGGCAAATTTGCCGTTGGCTCAATGGTTGCTGAGGACCGGTCCCAGCCCTAAGCGGACATTCACAACTGGACTTTGCAGGTTCCACGACGCGGGCTAAACCGAACTAGATCTGCAGAGGCAATTCTGTAAATTTGACCCAAAACACAGTGTTTCAACTAAATCCAAGTAACCACTGAATTATGAACGCGTTCGCAAGATCGACAAAGAAAGCTGACACCAAAGGCAGAACAATGAACGCTACTGGCGAAGGGCCATACCGTTGCGTGACTGCAGTCATATTAGCAATGGCGGTTGGCGTTGCACCCAAAGAGAAACCGGCGAACCCCTCTGATATGACGGCTGCGAAGTAGTTTTTTCCCATCAGGCGGAACACGATGAAAATTATAAACGCGACGGCCGCGACGGATTGCAAAAGCATGGTGATGATTAAAACTCCCGCGCTGCTGGCCGGGGTCCACAACTCAATGCTCATCAGCGACATTGCCAGAAACACCGACAGGCTGAATTCGGAAATCACGTTCATCGCAGGAGTGCCCGCGGGCCATTTGGACCACTCCATAAAGAACTTACACCGCTAACTTTGGATCATCGAATTACGTGAACCGAACACTTGGCGTGATGCACGACTCTGTTCGCAGTGGAACCTAGAAATATGTCCTCGAAACCAGGCTTGTGCGAAGCCAAGACGATGCAATCCGCATCGCTCTCATTTGCGAAGTCGACAATAGCCCTGCCCGCGTGCCCAGAGATGAGTCGAGCCTTCGCGCCTGGAACTTCAGAGGCAGTCTGATGTAGATCTTCCAAGATTTCATGCCGCGTATTAGCAAGTACTTCGCTGGGAATCTGAGACCCTACGTAAGCCGGAATCGGCTCTTGTACGTGTATCACGGTGAATACAGCGCCCGCATCAGCCAATTGGCGTGCGGCCTCGAAGGACGCTTGTGTATTGTGTTCTTGGTCCAGAGCAACCGGGATCAGGATATTCTTGTACATTTGACCTCCTATCTACTGCTCCGAAGATTTCAATTTGGTTTTTCGGCAGCAGGAAACCTACACAGGCTCAGACTTTGAAGATTTCCCCGCGCTCTTTGTGGCGGCTGCAACATCATCAACTGTTTTCTCAACAGCTTCAGCTTCGGTTTCAGCGACATAAGATGCACAACGGGCCACGGTTTCGAACCATTCCTGCGCGTCAGCAACCAACCTTTCAGCCGAATGGCGCTGCCATTCCGTCATGCTTTGAAGGGCTTTCGACGGATCCGAAGGGTTCGCAGAAGACACTTTACGTGCAGCTTGCAGAGCCGTCCGGACCGCCTCATGACGCCGTTCGAACCAATGTTGCGCAAAGGCCTCTGTTTCTTCGAGCAATTTTTCTTGTGCGTCCCAAAATTGTTCGATCTGGGCACCGAAGGCCGAATTGCCAGACATGGGCGGCTGAATTTGCTTGAAAGCATCTAAAAGTGAGGTCGGGCTATTTGTGTTGGATTTCTTTGTCGACATCGAAAACTCCTCCTCATTTCCTGAATGAGCTATTGTGCCACCTGCGGCGCGCTTTCGCCTTAATACAGATCAATACCCCTTATTTTAGGACCTTAGGCTTAGGTTGCGACAGGACACTCGAATTTTCTCCGACATCGGTTCCTAGCAGGCAGGGTTGGAGTTAGAGTAGTCTAGACAAGAACTTAACGCTTGGTTTTCTATGCACATTGCCGGCTTACTGATTACCCTTGGTGTTCTCTTCCTTGCGGGATTGGCGGCCGACCAACTTGGCCGGGCCACACATCTTCCTCGTGTTACAACCTTGCTTTTCCTCGGCCTAATTGCCGGGAACGCAGGATTGGGGGTGATCCCGGTCGACGTTGCCAAGTGGTTCGATGAGATCTCCATTGTTGCCTTGACGATGGTCGCGTTTCTTCTTGGAGGATCTTTGACCCGCGAGAACTTGGTTCAGCATGGCAGAGCTATTCTGACGATTTCGATTTCAATCGTGGTTGCGACCCTTGCTATTGTGTCGGTTGGACTGTCCGCAATTGGCGTACCCTTCGGGTTGGCGTTAGTGTTGGCGGCGGTTGCTACGGCTACAGCTCCGGCCGCCATGGCAGACGTGATCAAGCAATCTGGGGTGTCCAACAGCTTCACCGAGACATTAAAGGGCGTAGTCGCAATTGATGACGCCTGGGGGCTGATCGTTTTCAGCATCGCCTTGGTTCTGGCTGGTCATTCTAACGGTTGGGCCGCTGTCACGACCACGGCGATATGGGATTTCGGGGGGGCTATTTTGTTGGGTGCCGCACTAGGCGTGCCATCCGCTTACCTAACCGGCCGCTTAAACCCAGGAGAGCCGATGCAAGCCGAAGCGGTGGGAATCGTCTTTCTGACAGCAGGCCTTTCGTTGTGGCTAGAAGTTTCGTTCCTTGTCGCAGGCATGGTTGCGGGCGCAGTGATCGGGAATCTTGCCCGCCATCACGACCGTGCTTTTCATGAGATCGAGCACATTCAGTGGCCATTCATGATTCTGTTCTTCCTGTTGGCTGGCGCCACATTGGATATCGAAGCCTTCGGCTTGATGGGCTGGGCTGGTGCTCTTTTCCTGATCTTGCGCGCCGTTGCCCGCCTTGTCGGGGGGTATTGCGGAGCGAGACTGGGCGGCCTGCCTCGCCGTCAGACCCACTGGTACGGTCCCGCTTTGTTGCCACAAGCTGGTGTCGCGGTAGGAATGGCACTCGTTGCCGGAGAGCAATTTCCGAATTGGGCCGCGTCCATCATGGCCTTTACTCTAGCCAGCACTGTGGCCTTCGAGGTGTTGGGGCCGCCACTTACTCTCATGTCAATCAGACGCACGGCTGATACGGATTAGTAAATCGGCCAGTGACTAGTCAGTCTGGATCGTTTCCAAAAAGGCGAGCAAATTCGCCAACGGCAGGCCTACCATTATTCGTTGCCCATTGGGCAAAGCCACCGCGATTTGTTGGTCTGTCTCAAACACCGCGCCAAAGATTGGCATTTCGCCACCATGGGCGAGCAATTGTGAACGACCATCAATCTGTTCAGCTATGCGATCTATTGGATACACACCGTCGTTTTGGCCCGCCAACTTGGTGATGTCGGGTGTTCGAATAGCCAGCATTTCCGCCATTGGCCCGTCTCCGGTCGCTTCGAAACCGTGACATTGCCAGCAATACGTCCGGTACAAATCACTTCCCTCACTGACGCTGACCTCCTGCGCTAGTGCAGGCCCCGTGACTAACAGTGCCAGTAAAATCCCTCGATAAACCTGCATATTCTCCTCCAAATCTCTGCCACAAGTGAAGATCCCATTAAACAGTATAGCTAAGGAATGTCTTTGACCTTGCTCATGTTGTCCGCACCAGTACGAGCATTGGCGTTTCAGTCGAATAACGTTTGAGCACGCACCAAATCCAATCCAGGCCGGCCTCCAACTAAGCCACTTCGTCATTGACCTCGCCACCCTTGCGCCCAGACGGCACTCCTTCCAATGCGTTCAAATGCCAACGAATTCGCCAGAGGTGATAAGACACTCGATGCAACCATCTGAGGGCATCCAAGCGAGCCCAGACCACGTCGTCCGGCAGACTGTCAGTCGCAGCGTCGGAGATGAGCAAGTCTCTGCGAAGTTTGCTCTGTCGCCGCAGAAATCGGCGAACTCTGTTCAGCAAAATTTCACACTTCAGTGGATCGTCGATTTCCAAATAACCATCAGTTGCTGCAATCATCACAGAAGCAAGCCGGTTCAAACGCCGGTCTTTTGGTAACTCGCTTATCCGATCACCTTGGCTACACCGGTAAAGCAGTCGGTCAAGATGATCGAGGACATGGTACATACCCTTGATGCTGGATATTTCTACGTCGGACCTGCTGGGCAGTTCTATCTTGTCTAGGTACGAGCGCGCTTCGGACACGGCAGTTTCAATGTTGTCCCACCCATAGTCGGTTCCGCTTGGCTGAGATGCCCCCATACATGACCGGAGATGCGCCACTTCAGCCCTAACAATTTAATCTACTGCGGCTTTTGCCGCATCCACGGCGATTTCCGGCATCCAAAGGACTAGAGGATCCAAAGATCTCGTTAACTCAGCACCTCTGTCGGGTACGAGCGCCTCGAAAAATCTGGCGAAGGGTTTGGCGAACGGCAAGATCAGCGCCACGCCTATGGCGTTGAAGAAACTATGGAATGCGACAAGCGCAGTCAGAGAGTTTCCGGCCCCCGCCCCGCTGACAAAGACCGCAGTATACGGCCCCAGCAGGAAAAATGCCATTGCCCCTGTGATCACGTTGTAGATCACATGAGCAAAACCTGTGCGACGCGCCATCGTGCCCTCGCCAAAGGTGGCCAGAGCAGCGGTGAAAGTTGTCCCCACGTCCATTCCAATGACGAGAGCCGCCGCTTGAGGGAAGTTCACAGCACCAGCGCTCAACGCAGCCAATGCCGTTGCGACGCCGGCACTCGAAGACTGCGTCACCATCGTGATAAGGACGCCGATCAATACAAGCTTCAACCTGCCCAGCAGTGTGTCTGGTGGAAAATCGGCAGGTGTAACTACGCCCTGAAATGCGTCCAGCCCGGACTTAAGCTGCTCGATCCCAATGAAAATCAAGCTGAACCCGGCCAACGCCAACCCAAGGCCGGAAACCGCTTTTCTTCCCGAAAGCGTCAGCAAAGCCCCGACGAAAACAACGGGCAACATCACTTGCCCCAGGTCTAGCTTGAATCCCAAGAGCGCCACGAGCCAACCTGTCATGGTCGTTCCGATATTGGCCCCAAAGATGATCCCAAGCGCTTGGGGAAACGTGAGCAGACCAGACGCGACAAATCCGACGGCCGCGACGGTGGTCGCACTGGAGACTGGATTGCAACTGTCGTGACCGCGCCTGTTATCGCCCCGGTAAACGGTGTCGACGTGAACCGGCCCAAAATATCTCGCAGTCGCGCCCCTGCCAAAGCCTTCAATCCGTCCGTCATCAACAGCATTCCGACAAGGAACAGGCCGATGCCGCCCAAGGCTGGTAACAGGTTCCAGAGCATCACGAATAGCTTTCCATCCTAAATCCAACCCCGCCTAACATGTTTGCTTTGCCTTTAAGTCCGACAACAAACGACAGCTGGTTTGCGTTCAGCCTCGCAGACCCGACGCCGCGAATTGATTGACATAGATCAAAGCACCAACATGAATAACATAGTGAAATACGAATGTTTCAACGTGCTCTACGTTCACCGTCCTGTCCCCAAGCAAACACAAAGGTGAACGGAATTTTGGAGGAGTGGAAGCTCCACCCAAGGGGGCTCGGCAGGAGTGGTGGCGAGCCCCCAGTTAGTTTATTTGCGCCCAATGCGCCCAGACGTTGAGACACAAGGCACTCGGTGCAGCTTTGATCATCGGATTAAGCCGCTGTGCCAATTGGGAAAAAACGAGAAGGACGCCACTGACGACGTTCTGAATGGGCAGTTTGCGGAAATCGCTTATGAACTCTGTTGATCCAAACGAACAAAAACTCAGACGGGCCCTTACTACCCCGTTGCTCACGCTTTATGGCCTTGGGGTAACGGTCGGAGCGGGCATTTACGTTTTAGTCGGCGCAACAGCAGACATTGCCGGACCGTTTGCGGCGTTGTCGTTCGTTGTAGCCGCGCTCGTCGTATCACTCACCGCGCTTTCGTATGCAGAACTCGCAACTCGATTTCCTGTCAGCGCAGGTGAAGCAGCCTATGTTGAGGCGGGATTTCGGAAAAACTGGATGGCGGTTTTCGTTGGGCTTGCGGTGGCAGCCTCGGGCGTTATCTCCGCTTCTGCCGTTGCAATTGGCGCAGCATCATACCTTCACGCTTTGACCGGTTTTGCGATCCCTATTTTGACTATCAGTGTTGTTTTGATCATGGGTTTAATCGCGCTTTGGGGGATCACTGAGTCTGTCTTTATTGCGGCTGTCATCACGATCATTGAGATCGCAGGTCTTCTCTTTGTGATTGGCTGGGGCATGTCGATCCAGGATCCGCAGGGATACGGGATCAGTTCGATGCTTCCGCCGCTGGAACTCGACGCGTGGAGAGGCATTTTCGCAGCATCACTTCTCGCTTTCTTTGCATTTGTTGGCTTCGAGGACATGGCTAATGTCGCGGAAGAGGTTAAAGACCCCGTGCGCACCATCCCAAAAGCGATTTTGCTAACGCTCGTTCTGGCGACCGTGTTGTATCTAGGAACCTCAATGACGGTTCTACTTGTTGTGCCGATCGATGTTCTTTCGACTTCCGCAGCACCCCTCGCGCTCGTGTTTTCAAACGCGCCCGAGGTCATCAAACAGGGCTTTTCCGCAGTCGCGATTGTGGCGACAGTCAATGGAGTACTGATTCAGATGATTATGGCCTCGCGGGTGATCTACGGACTAGCTGACCGTGACCATTTGCCGAAGGTTCTGGCGATAGTCCCTAAATCAACGCAGACACCAGTAGTTGCTACTTTGCTGGTCGTCGCAATCATCGTTCTGCTGACCCAAACTATACCGATTGGTACCCTGGCAGAGCGCACGTCTCAGATCGTTCTGGGCGTCTTTGTGCTCGTCAACATTTCGCTGATCCAGCTGAAGATGCAGCCGGACGAGGCCGCCAAGCATTTCCGAGTTCCTATTGTGGTACCGATCCTTGGGGTGATCACCAGTGCATTGCTTTTCGGATCTGGATTTCTCTAACTAGACAAAACGACCCAAAGGCCTCAACGAACTGCCACGGCATATGACGACTGACCAAACTTCCATAGGATCAAAACTTTCAGCCTGGTGGCATAGAACGTTTGTGGATCTGGTTCAGCAGCTGCAATGGTCCTATCTGCCGCCATTGATGGTCTATTTTGCGGCCGGCGTGTCCGGCCTGACCTCGGTCGTCGGTGCTTTTTTCCTAAAAGACTACCTCGATTTATCCGCCTCTTTCGTTGCAGGGCTAGCATTTTGGGCTGGTATCCCGTGGATACTCAAAATGCCGCTTGGTCATGTCGTGGACCTGTTTTGGCGCTGGAAGTCCCTGCTGATATTGTTCGGCGCGTCCTTGATCACGTTGTCTTTGCTCGCCATGTACGGGCTCGTGACCGCACCTGCGCTGATGTCCAGTTTCATGCCGCTGGAAGACTGGTATGTTGTTGCCTTGCTCTTGGCGCCTTCGGGCTATGCAATTCAGGACGTTGTTGCCGACGCCATGACGGTTGAGGCGGTGCCAAAGGTTGACCAGAGCGGCGCACCATTTTTGCCGGAAGAAACTCGTGCACAGCACACAACGATGCAGACCTTGGGCAGAGTTTCGATCATTTCCGGGTTTGCGGCGGTTGCGGCTGTAAACATCTGGATATTCTCTGGAACCGAAGAACTGCAAGAATCCGAACGCCTTGCGCTTTATGGCCAAGTATATCTGATAGCTCTGACCATCCCGGTGTTGTCCGTTAGTGGAGTCGTTCTTCACAGCTTTATCCAGCGTCAGCTTATTAAGTGCGGCCACCCGCCACATACGCCGGATGAAGCCACCGAAGTCAAATGGTCCATATTGCTCGGCGGCCTTGCATTTGTTGTGCTCAGCATCGTGCTGGGAACCGCAGATTTCGAATTCGCGCAAGAGACCGTTTTTGCGGTTTCCCTGACGGTGATCCTTTACCTCATGTCGCGTCTGCTGAAGGAGTTGGAACCAGCCCAAGCCAAAGCCTTGATCGGGACAGCGACAGTCATTTTTGTATTTCGTGCCGTTCCTCTGCCGGGACCAGGCCTGACTTGGTTTGAAATCGATGAACTGGGGTTCGATGAGCAATTCCTGGCAATTCTGGCTTTGTTAACTTCGATGCTGGCCCTGCTCGGGTTAATCGTCCTTCGACCATTTATGGCCACCCGCTCGATTGCGCATGTGGTGGTGTTGCTAACGATTGCGGCGGGCGTTCTCGCCCTGCCTAACCTTGCCCTCTACTACGGTGTGCACGAATGGACGGCGGCGCATACCGGCGGAGTTGTCGACGCAAGGTTCATTGCCATTCTTGATACAGCTGTTGAATCGCCGCTTGGACAGATCGCCATGGTCCCGATGTTGGCTTGGATCGCACGCAATGCCCCTGTTCAGTTGAAAGCGACCTTCTTCGCGGTGATGGCATCGTTCACAAACATGGCTTTGTCGGCCAGCAGCCTTAGCACCAAATACCTCAACCAAACATACGTCGTCACTCGCGCCGTCACAAATCCAGAGACCGGTGAAGTCACGTCTACCGCAGACTACAGCCAACTTGGGTACTTGCTGATCTCCGTGGCCGTGATCTCGATGATTGTTCCACTGGCCACAGTGTTCTTTGTTCAAAACTCGCGCTTCCGAACGAGCGAATGATCACTGGCTTTCGACCTCTCCTAGCAGAGCTCTGAGATGTGAGACCGGGACGCCGATGTTTGAACCGCCAAACTCGGGCAGGATCGCAGCATTTACGGCAACGACCTCGCCTCGCCGATTCAATGCTGGCCCTCCACTCCCACCGGTCGTGGTCTCGGCGTCATAAACTATAGCGCTCCCGCTTGTCCGCGCAACTATCCCCCGGCTTGCTAGCGGGTGTATCTTGCTTTGTGCTGAAAGTCGGGACGCTATCGACCAAAAATTCAACGTCCCTTCTGCTTCCAGTTCCTCTAAAAAGCCCGGACCAGCCTGCGCGATCAATGCTTTCAAACCCGTTGGATACCCCAACAGATAAAGCTCTTCACCTACGCGCGACGTGGCATCCGCCAACGGAATGCCGAGGTCGTGAACGCGGCTAGGCTCTACTGCCAAAATCGCCAAGTCTGCCGCTTCGCTGAACCGGACCAAACGCGCCTCTATTGGTTCCGTCTGATCAGGCAAATAGGCCAGCAGCCTCAACATTTCAGGCTTGAGACCAGCGTCGTTCAGCGCTTTTTCTCGACTCCCCGAGGTCCAGGGCAAAGCGACATGGCGGTTGGTGGCCATCAACGGTACCCCAGCAATCAAAAACCCGGTTCCGGTGAACTGAAATTCTGCGGGTTCGCCGGTCCCGTCCGGTTCGATCCAAGGCTGGCCAAACGGGGTACTCTGGTTTTCTCCGTTCGGTCCCAAAACGTGCCGCAAAATCTTCCCACTTTCCACGTGGCGCAATCCATAAGCCCCCTGAAGGAAAGCTACAGATTGAGTGGAGGCAGCTATCACCCGTGTGGGTGCCCCCGCCCGTTGCTCCAAGGTTCCAAGACGCTGCTCGGTCGACAAAACCTGGTTCTCAAAAGCGTCACGCAACGAAGCCAAATCATCAGGCGCAAGTGCATCTTCTCGCGTCTGAGCGAGCATAACCGCGACCGCTTCAATCTTGCGGGATTCCTGTTCGATACTATCCGCCAATCGCCGGTCGTTTTGGTAAAGTAGGTAACCAAACCCCGCGATCACAAGAAGCGTTGCAAGTACTGTGATCCTGAACAATATCGTGGTCTGAGACGCAAGCCGCCGCCCACTATCGCGCAGGGCACCAGACATCTTTTTGGCGAAGGGTCGACGGCTCGTTCGGGTGTAAGCATATGCGTCACTGAGGATATCTTCGACTGTGTGGTGTGCGGGAAATGAGTGATCGCACAACCTGTATCGAGACATCGGGCCCTTTTCGCCAAACTCGACCATGTCGCCATGCCTCAGAGACACCGATGAAGCATTTTGCCCGTTTACCCATACATTGCGCCCTGCTGACGCGGTTATCGTGTAACCTTCGTCAGCCCACTGTAGTGTGGCAATATCGTTCACATGGGGAGGCAGGTCATCCCTAGGTCGAAGGCTTAGCACCCTTCCATCGTCAACTGAAACAGTTAGGGTTTTATCGACAAGCCAGTTCACGTTTCCGCGCGATGGACCTGTCAGGCTCTCCAGAAAGGCCCGTACCTCACCTTCACCACCATTCCCTGAGGGTGTCATGCCGCTCTCTTCTGGTTTTCGCATTGTGCTCCCTTATCCAAACGCGTGAGGGCATTCTACCACGCTGCACCACCAAACCCATGGCCTGGCGTGAGCGTTAAAAAACGTATATATACAATAGCTTAAGAATTGCTCCCGGATGTAACTAAAGAAAACTATCAGTCCGCAACTCGAAGAAGGCCGATCCATGATCGACCCTCTGCTTTGGCATTTTCAAGCACCGTACCGCGCCAACAGACCGTCTATTTCGACGATACCTTTATCTTTCGGCTTGGATCGTGTCGCTCAGTCTTCGGCATTTCGATATGCAGAACGCCTTTGTCGAATGTTGCTGAAATCTTATCGATTTCCACAGTGTCTGGCAGCGGCATGGCTCTGGAAAAGCTCCCATAGCTTCTTTCGCTGACACACAGATCACCCGTATCATCATGCGCAATATTCTTCTGACCGCGCAGGATTAGCCTGCGATCCTTGATTTCAATTTCCACATCATCCTCTACGAGCCCAGGCAATTCAGCCGTCAGGGCAATCGCAGAATCCGTTTCTTGGACATCGATTGCCGGTGAAATCGCACCCGTCATGTCAAGAGACGGAAAACCCGTACGTTTCGCAGCAGTTTCCATTGGCAGGAAGGGTGATCCTCCCCCAAAAAAACGCGACATCAAGGTTTCCATTTCACGCCGAAAGTTTTCGGAGAGCGGATGCGTTCCAGTGAAAAGTTGCGGGGACTTCTTGTCTTCTAGCATTTTTTAGCCTCCTCCTTTGGTCTGGTTTCGCGCGCGCATTATTATGACAAACAGCGTGGTTATGGACTTTGATCTTGCGCAAACATGCAACCTCATCCTTCGCCAGATCACACGCACCGGCTGAACGAACAGAAAAACGGGAACCGTTGTCCAACAAACTTGCCACGTCGTGCTGGAGTTACCACCAACCTTAGTAGTCTTGATCGGAACCCCAGGTCAGCTTAGCGTTTATTCTAAATGAGCCCGAATTGCCTACCTTTAGCACAGTGGAGCAAAACCGTATGAAATGGCCTTATCTGGCGTTGATTTACGTTTTGCTGATCTTGGCTCCCTTGGGTTTTTCTTGGTCTTTGGGATGGCCACCGCGATCATTTCATCAAGAGCTCGCGTCTGGGCTTGGGATGCTTGCGTTTTCAATAATCTTAGTCGAGTTCCTGCTGTCTGGGCGGTTCAGGTTCATCTCTTCCGGCTTAGGTATGGATGTGACCATGCGGGTGCATCAGTTGATGGCGCGTACAGCACTCGGCTTAACGCTGATACACCCGCTTCTGTATCAGGGTACGCCTTCTGGCGGACGCCGCCCGTGGGATGAAACAAACCAACTTACGATTTCGACAGACTTTTCTGCGCTGTTATCGGGCATCGGCGCATATTTTTTACTGTTCATTCTGGTCGTCTCGGCAATTGCCCGTAAATCCCTTGATTACAAATACGAGAAATGGCGCCTCTTGCACGGGCTGGGAGCCTTGGTGATTGCCTGCCTCCTGTTGCACCACACTGTCTATGCTGGGCGCTACGGTGGGCATCCGCTACTGACGTATTTCTGGGTTACCCTGACCAGTATTGCAGTTGGAACTTTGCTGTATGTCTATCTCGTTCGCCCTTTGCGTCAGAGGAAAAAGCCGTGGCGCGTTGCTTCTGTGTCTCGACTAACACCGAAGCAATGGGAGTTGCGCCTCAAGCCCCATGGTCACAACGGACTAACCTTCGAAGCAGGGCAGTTTGCCTGGCTAAACGTCGGCCACAGTTCTTTCTCGCTGCACGAGAACCCATTCTCGATTAGTTCAGCACCAGCCGAAGGCCCCGAAGTTTCATTCGTGATCAAAGAGCTTGGGGATTTCACATGCGGTCTCGGACAGATCGCTCCGCAAACCCCGGTCTCTCTGGATGCACCTTACGGGAATCTGTCGATTAGCCACCGCCCTGAGAAAGGCCTTGTTCTGATCGCAGGTGGTGTCGGGATCGCGCCCATGTTGAGCATTATGCGTCAGGTTCGGTTGAGTGGAACACAGCGCGATCTCAAGCTTATCTATGGCAACCGGGTGGAGGAGCAGATTGTTTATCCCCGGGAGTTGTCCGAAGAAGAAACGGTATTTGTTCTATCCGAACCGCCAAAGGATTGGCGCGGCGAAACAGGTTTGGTCGACGGTCCCCTGTTGGACCGCAATTTATCTTCTAAGCAATTTGAGAGCTGGCTTTTTGTTCTCTGCGGCCCCCCTGCCATGATGGACGCCGTCGAAGATCATCTGATCACTCGGGGCACCGCGTCACACCGGATTTTGTCTGAAAGGTTTGACTATGATTAGACTGCTCAGAAACCTGCCCGCACGCCAACGAGTAAAGATCACGGTGTGGTGCATCAGTTTTATAATCCTCGTCGCTGTCTTGGCCTTTTCTTTAAGGTAGCAAAACAAGCCATTGGGCCATGGCCAGTTTCAAAAATTGTCAGCTAAAAAAGGCCGATTTGCTTCGAGATGTAGGTCGTCGCGAACTTCCTTAAAAACATGCTCTGCGTGGACAACAAAAGCGTACCACAACTCTCCCGATACGCTCCCAAGTAACGCCCTTGATGGAGATCAAGGGCAGCGCAGGCCACTTATTCATAATCAGCAATCTATTCAGACCGATTTATGGGAGGATCGGAATGACCGTACTCATCGCCTTCGCTACAATCGAAGGCCAGACAGAAAAGATTGCGCGCTTCATCAGCAGGGTCGCGAAGAATGCCGGTTTCAACGCAAAGCTGATCAATACCGATGAAATGTCCAGCCACGTATCGCTTGACGATGTGGTCAAGGTTGTTCTTCTGGCCCCTGTCCACGAGCGTAGACACCCCAAGTCATTCGAGGCTTTTGTCGCTTCAAATAGAGATGCCCTAATGAAACGAAAGTCTCTCGTGCTTTCCGTCGGTCTAAAAGCTGCTTTCGCGTCAGGTCGAGAAGAAGCGCGCGACTATCTCAACGAAATGCTAATGCGAACAGGTTTTGAACCAGATGCAACGGCGTTGGTCTCAGGCGCAGTGAAGCCGGAAAACTACGGGTACTTTGAGAGGGAGATCCTTAAGCACGTTGTCTTGCTCGGTCAAAAAATCGATCCACGAGATGGGGCGCAGGAGTTCACTAACTGGGATGAACTGATGTCAATTGTGATAGATTTTCTTGGCGGAACCGGTCGGGCAAATCAGCTTTAACCTCAAGCGAGAAAATAAAAAAGGCTGTTCCCGTATCACCCGATGAACGTGTAAAGCTACCAATCCCAGCAAATCACAGTCGCCAATTCTCTTCATCAGTGTCCAAATAGCACTGGCAACCTTGTCTGCTTCAACATTGCTTGCGTCGTTCCCCCAAATACCGACTGACGCAAATGGGAATGCCCGTAAGCGCCCATAACAACGAGGTCGGCCCCCAGTTCTCGTGCGCGTTCCTGAATGCAGTGTTCAATTGAATTCCCGCCGCACGGGAACTGCGACACGGTCACGGTGCAACCGTGATGGCTGAGCCATCCAGCTAGGTCAGATCCGGGCACTTGACCTTCTACGTCATCAGGCGACGGCAAATCAAAACACCCAATCACAACTTCGTTGGCAGCCAGAAGAATGGGTAAAGCTAAATGCGCAGCCCTAGACGCAGGCAGGCTATCATTCCATGCTAAAAAAATGCAGTCACGTTGGGCAAACGGATCTCCATTTATCATCAGGGCGACCGGCGAATGGAACAATACTCCGTACGCGATCTTATGAAACAAATCGGGGTC
Source organism: Ruegeria sp. Alg231-54 (assembly GCF_900143525.1). Taxonomy (GTDB): domain Bacteria; phylum Pseudomonadota; class Alphaproteobacteria; order Rhodobacterales; family Rhodobacteraceae; genus Ruegeria. The sequence goes on from NZ_FREZ01000011.1 coordinate 14,141, forward strand.
TTTTCGCAACTCAGCGTCTAGAAAGACGATATCAGAGCTATTGGCTTGGCCAGCCACAAGCTGCTGTAACTCTGTTCCAGATCCCATACAGGCAATTACATCTGCAGATACGCCCTGCCCCTCCAGAAGCGCTTCAACTTCGGAGGCGCGGGACTTCAAGGCGGCATTCTTTCCGTTAAGAACATCCAACCAGTTTGAAGGAAGACCCGCCTTAACGAACCTGTTTGATCCATACTTTAGGTAAGGCAGGTTGGGTAAATCCGCGATCAATACGCAAATCAAGTGACTGTTCTGGTTACGGGAAATTTCAGCGCATTCCAGAATCGACGCGTCGTCAGTATCAATTCCTACGTAATACGCCACTGTTCTATGTTGCATTCCCGACCTCCGTCCGGAATTTCAATTCGCCCAAGAGCCGTGCGCACTGATTGAACCAGCAAATAGACGATATTGTTTGTCGCTCGTCTTACTTCGGCAGCATGAAGAACTCTTCCAAAACGATCTTGCCTTCCGCCACCGAATACACTGCGATCTCGCGCAGGGTTATACGCTCACCCGTAGCCTTCTGAATCACTTCAGCCCTGAAGCACACTCCAAAGCGGTTGGGTGGGTGGACGTAGGGGCCATCCACGTCGAGTTCCTGGATTTCGTGCGATGCCAACCAATCCTCTCTTTTTCCCTTGATGGCTTCTCGCCCCTTCGAAACGCGGAATTGTCTAACCGGAGGCACGACTGCCTCTATCGACTGTGCGTTTTCGGCATACATTTCATCAACACTTCCAAGGCCCCTGCGCTCACGCATGGCCTGGACGAAGGATCTACCGATTTCAATTAACTCTTCCATGAATCCCCCCTGAGCTACCATTGAGTGTACCACTTCTTGCCCGCTCAAATCTTGACAAGGATCAATGAGCATATTGATGGATACTGTGCGGCCGGTTCGAACCAGCCTCAATTAAGCCAGTATAGCTGCCCTTTAGTTTTCCAGAACCTCTCCCTCGTGATCGACTGCGCGCCAGAGATAGTGGCGCTCGCCGTTAATCTTTACGAAAATCTCATCGAGATGCCAACGCCAGTGGCTCGACCGCATCCCCTCGACGCGACGTTTTCGGGTCTCGGCCGCAAACATTGGCCCGAACCGATGCCACCAGTAGCGGACAGTTTCGTGGCAGATATCGATGCCCTGCTCATGAAGCAGATCCTCGACGTTCCGGAGCGAATGCAGGAAGCGAACATACATCATCACCGCAAGGCGGGTTCTCTCTTCGCTCGTTTTTGAAATATCTGAACGGGCTGCGTTTCGTCATCCGCGGACGCTACTCAGCCCCCTGCCCCGTCGCAAGACAAGTTCGTCTGACGGTGCTGTCAGACGAATTCGAACCGGTCTCAACGAGGCCAGTAAAGCTTCCCTTTATGCCGCACCAAGTTCGCGCCACTCGGCAAGAGCAGCGCTGCGCGTCAGCTTGAAGGTATCTCTGCTGGCTAGCGATCTTTCCTGGTTGAAGTGGTTGTAGATAGAGGAGTGGACGGAGGCGAATTTCTGCAAACTTCGCATACGCCTGAAACGTTGCATGGCGCGTTCTCTTCGTCGTAATGGCAGGTGGGAATTCTCAACGCGGTTGTTGAGCCAGCGACCGGTTTCCTACTTTGGCGCGTTGCCGATGACCTTCATCACAGCGCCATAAGATCGCAACTTGTCCGTCACGATCACTTCAGGTTGGCCATAGCGCTTCATTGATTTTCTGAGGAATTTCAATGCCGTTTTGCAGTCACGGCGCTTAGTGACGTAGCTTTCCATCACTTCACCCTCGTGATCAACGGCCCGCCAAAGGTAGTGTGTCTCGCCATTAATCTTCACAAAGACCTCATCCAGATGCCACTGCCAATCTGAATATGCACGCATTCGACTTGCACGATTTCTACGGATCTCGGCGGCAAACATCGGGCCAAACCGGTTCCACCTTAACCGAACGGTTTCATGGCTAATCTCAATGCCACGCTCATGCAGCAGATCTTCGACGTTACGAAGTGACAGTGGAAACCGAACGTACATCATCACCGTCAGGCGGATGATCTCAGGGCTGGTTTTGAAGTAGCGGAAGCGCGAGCGTCTTGTCATCCCGCGAAGCTGCGACCCTCCCTCGGCTCAAGCGAGTTTCTTCTGACAGTGCCCCTTTGGTTTTTTTGCGTATTCCCGAAACATAATTGACAATTTTGGACGCTGTTTTACAAAATCGGCCATGACGCAGCCAATAGATCGCAAGCTAGACATAGTTGTTTTGGTGAGTTCGCATTTTAATGTTTCGGCGACAACATCTTTCGTGGATCCATTCAGAGTAGCAAATTACCTGACAGGTTCGGCTCGATTTTCTTGGACCTATATCTCAGACCCCGGTGGTCCCATTGAATCCAGCAGCGGCTTGGTCGTTGACACCGCCCCATTGGCGGAGGTGGTGAGGCGCAAGCCTTGGATGGTTCTGGTGAGTACAAGTTGGACACCTGAGCGTCACGGGACACCTCAGTTCAAGGTAGCCCTACAGAAATGGGAATCGGATGGAGCAATCGTTGGAGGTTTGGATACTGGCGCGATTGTTCTTGCGACGGCTGGACTACTCAAAGGAAAGACCGCAACGGTTCACTATGAACACATCGACGCCTTTGCCGAAACGGCCCATGACACCACCGTGTCAGAGAACATGATTATTATGGATGGAAAGATTTTCACTTGTTGCGGGGGTTCTGCAGCAACCGATCTGGGACTGCGGTTTGTACATTCTGTCGCTGGTGAAAGTATCGCCAATGCATCTGCTCGATACCTTTTTCATCACAACGTGCGCGGTGAAGGCCAATCACAGAACCCCAAAGACATGGAGCCGCTGGGGTACGTCACCTCTGGGGTGGTAAGGGACGCGATCGACTTGATGGAGGCGCATTTGGAAGCCACTTTGTCGATCCCTGAAATATCAGCGAGGTTGAAGATTTCGCAACGACAACTTAGCCGATTGTTTCAGCAATATGTCCATAAGTCGCCGGTCGAGTATTACCGCGACATTCGCCTTGATCGCGCGCGCGGATTAGTGACGCAAACTGAGCTTAAGTTCAGCGAGGTTGCGGAAGCATCAGGGTTTAATGGACAGGTTCATTTCAGCCGGGCATACCGCAAACGATTTGGATTGACACCCAGTGCGGATCGCATAGAAGGCCGCACCCCGTTCGAGTTTCGCGCTTGGCCAATGTTCAATCCCGACATCAAGTCCGAAGGTGTTGGGTAGCTTTTTGCATCGCTGTAAGCATCTTGTCGCGTTGCGCTGATAACTCTTCGGTACTTTGCCCCTGTGTCTGATCCTTAATGCCATCGACCAATTTATTTATAACATCCTCATCAAGTCGAGGGTCGCCCAGGTCGTCCCACCAACCATTGAATGTGTCTTTGAAATGGTCACAGAAGGCCTGCAGGCCACCATCGCCTGCACCCAAGTGAAAAAGGGTTGTCGGACCCATCGCGGCCCACCGCAGTCCCGGGCCAGCCCACATCGCTTTATCGATGTCTTCGATACTGGCGACACCTTCGACCGCCATATGAACGGCCTCGCGCCAAACTGCGGCTTGCAAACGGTTCGCGACATGTCCTGGCATGCCTTTCTTGATCCGGATCGTTATTTTACCAATGTCTTTGTAGAAAGCTTCTGAGCGGTCCAAAACATCTGAACCGGTGGATTCGTTGACGGTCAATTCGACCAATGGGATGAGATGCGGTGGGTTAAATGGATGACCTAGGATCAATTTGCTAGGATCGCGCCATCCCTCTTGCAAAGCTTCAAGCGTCAGGCCGGAAGTTGAGCTTGAAACTATTGCGTTAGGGTTCAACTCTGGCTCAATCCCGGCATAGGTCGAATGCTTGATTGGCAGTCTTTCTGGCACGTTCTCCTGAACAAATTGCGCGCCCTGGACAGCCGCCTCGGCGGTTGAAACGAAAGTGATAGCGTCGGGTGTGGCCCTATCTGTGAGGTTCAACTCGTCCAGTGCCGGCCAGGCTTTTTCGACATAAGAGCGAACGGATGCTTCGGTATTCGGATCGGGGTCAAAGACCGTCACGCTACGGCCCGAGGCGAGAAACAACGCGGCCCAGCTTGCCCCTATCACACCGGCTCCAAGAATGGCGGTTCTTTCAATTTCTGACATCATAACAGTCCCGGATTAAGGGGGGAGGCTGCCGTCAGGCCACCGTCCACCGTGAACAACTGGCCGGTTGCAAAAGACGAGTCGTCAGAGGCCAGCCACACAGCCATCGCTGCAATATCGGCAGGTTTGCCAAAGCGTTTGACCGCGTGGCGAGCCAGCGCGTCGGATTTGGCCTGTTCCGGGTCATGCGCGAGGTCGAACGCTGCGTCCAGCATGCCCGTCTCAATCCATCCCGGGCAGATCGCATTACAGCGAACCGCTGGTCCATGGTCCACTGCGATAGAGCGTGTGAGCCCATGCACAAACGCTTTTGACGCATTGTAGAGCGCCATCGATGGGTCCGCGGCATTGCCCGAGATCGAACCGATGTTGATGACCGAGCCACCTTGCGACATTTCTGGAATGAAGGCGCGACAACAGTTAAAAACGCCTCGCGCATTTACGCCCATCACCAAGTCCCAATCCGCGTCCGAGCTTTCGGTAACAGTTTTTTCGACCTGAACGCCGGCGTTGTTTACAAGGATATCTGTTCCACCGACTATACTGACGATCTCTGCAACCGCTTCGGCGTCAGACACATCCAGTGTGTACCAAATTACGTTTTCTGGAAGGTCATCGGGTTGAGGGCCGCGCCCGCAGGTAGTGACAGCGGACCCTTCAGCCATGAACGCCTCAATAATGCCCCGCCCAATGCCCTGCTTGCCGCCTGTAACAAAGGCGCGTTTTCCAGCCAACCGCATCAGTGTGCCACCATGACATGACGGATCGCAGTATAAGCGTCCAATGCATAGACCGACATATCACTGCCTGTGCCCGAGCCTTTCATCGCGGCCCATGGCATCTCGGGGGTCGCAACCCCATGCGTGTTTACCCAGGTGAATCCATAGCGCAACTTGGACGTCATTTGCATTGCTCTCCCAACATCTCGTGTCCAAACCGATGAGGCCAACCCGTAAGGTACGTTGTTGGCGATCTTCAACGCATCTTCTGCCTCGGAAAAACGAGAGACAGTTACAACAGGTCCAAATACCTCGTTGCAGGCAATCTCTGCAGTGTTGTCGACATTGGCAATGACTGTCGGCTGGTAGAAAAAGCCGTCTTCTTCGCCAGACGCCCCACCGGAAACGATTTCAGAGCTGTAGCGTGCGCGATCGACAAAATCAGCCACTCGATCCCGCTGTGCCGCAGAGACAAGCGGGCCCATTTCCGTTCCTTCAGCTTTCGGTGCACCAGTCTGGATCTGGCCAACTTGATCGGCAATCGCAGCCACAAGTTTGTCGTAAACACTGTCTGCAACCATCACGCGGCAAGGCTGTGCGCAGTCCTGACCGGCATTGAAGTAGCTGCCATATCGGATCGTCTCGGCCACAGCATCGAGATCAGCATCATCAAAGACAATGACCGGCGCCTTGCCGCCCAATTCCAGATGAACGTGTTTAATTTTCTGGGAAGCAGCCCGCATTGCAGCCATGCCTGTCGCCGGAGAGCCCGTAACACTGATCCCTTCCATCTGCGGGCTGTTCATCAGGGTATTTCCCACGCCGAGCCCGCGACCATGAATCACGTTTAGCACGCCTTTTGGCAGAACATCTTGTAACAACTCTGCAAGTCGCAGAGTAGACAGCGGCGTGATCTCGGAAGGTTTCAACACCACCGAACATCCAGCCGCAATTGGTGCAGCAATTTTCCAGGATGCCATCATCAGCGGGTAGTTCCAGGGGGCGATGGCCGCGACAGGGCCAATGGGGTCGCGCCGGATCATCGAGGTATGACCCGCGACATACTCTCCAGAGGCAGACCCCATCATGGTGCGCGCAGCCCCGGCGAAAAAGCGAAAGACATCGATCGTCAGCGGCATTTCGTCATCATGAGCCGATGGCCAGGGTTTTCCCACATCCAAGCTCTCAAGTTCTGCCAACTCCAGACTGTTCGCCTCGATAACTTCAGCTATGTGAAGCAATATCGCAGCGCGTTCCGCGGGGGTCGTACCCGAAAAGGTCTCAAATGCCTCTGCCGAACCGCGCACTGCCGCCTCGGTCTGTGCATCGCCGGCCTCTTTTACTGTGCAGATGATTTCGCCTGTTGCAGGGTTCAGGATTTCCAACGCCTCTTCGGTACCTTCGACCAATTCGCCATTGATCAACATTTTCGTCTGCATAAGCGTCTCCTCAAAACCCAACCTGATCGCCGCCTTTTAGTGCGAGCCGCATGCGCGCTTCTGCTGGCGTCGCGACCGTAAGGCCAAGGTTCTCTACGATTGATCGGATGCGCGTAACCTGCTCCGCGTTGGATTGGGCCAACTCACCTTTGCCAATGAACAGGCTGTCTTCGAGACCAACCCGAAGGTTTCCGCCGCGCAATGCACTTTGGGTTGCAAAAGGCATTTGGTGACGGCCAGCGGCAAGGACAGACCATTCGTAATTCTCTGCCCCGAACAGCTTGTCCGCTGTGTTGTGCATGTGGGTTAGATGGTCTGCATCCGCGCCAACGCCACCCAAGATGCCGAACACCATCTGAATGAAAAAAGGCGGTTTGATCAGGCCTTGATCCACGAACCATTTGACGTTGTAGAGATGGCCAAGATCATAGCATTCGAACTCGAACTTGGTGCCATGATCACCACCAAGTTTTTCAATGGCGTAACGAATTGTTTTGAAGGTGTTGGGAAAGATGAAGTCCTCTGTCATCTCCAGGAATGGTTGTTCCCAATCGTGCTGAAACTCAGTGTATTTCTGCAGCATCGGAAAGATGCCAAAGTTCATGGAACCCATGTTGAGAGATGCCATCTCTGGGCTTGTCGAGGTCGCCGCCAGCAGGCGCTCATCCATCGACATACCCAAACCGCCGCCGGTAGAGACATTCATCACCACATCAGTGGACTGTTTGATCACAGGCAGGAACTGCTGAAATAGCTCGGGTCGGGGGTCGGGTTTGCCGGTCTCTGGATGCCGTGCGTGCAAGTGAATGATCGACGCGCCGGCTTGTGCCGCTTCAATACTTGCTGTCGCGATCTCGGCAGGCGTAATCGGCAGATGTGGCGACATCGACGGCGTATGGATGCCCCCTGTGGGTGCGCAGGTGATGATGACGGATTTGGGCATCAGAGCTTCATCTGCTGCACTTGTGCAGACAGCCCCCCGTCCAGAACCCACAACTGGCCAGAGGCATACCGTGCTTCGTCGGAAGCAAGCCAGTTAACCAGGTTTGCAATGTCCTGTGGCGTCCCGTAGGTGCGCGTCGGATGAACATCGCGCACGGCCTGTTGCAGCGTTTCAATATTGCCGCCGCCGCCCCCAGATCCATCTCCGTTGAAGAAGCTCTGCAGCATTGGGGTATCGATATAGCCGGGGCAGATGGCGTTTACGCGGATACCTTCGGGGCCATGATCGCAAGCCATTGCGCGGGTCAAAGCGTGTACTGCACCTTTGGTTGCGCAATAGGCCGCAAGGCCCGGATCAGCGATGAACCCATCGTAGGAGCCAAAATTGATGAGGCTTGCGCTATTCCCTGTCTTCGCCGCTTCGCGCATCAATGGGATGGCGTATTTCGAGGTCAGGAACGTGCCCGTGGAATTAACCGCAAAGCTTTGGTTCCATTCCTCCAGCGAAGTCTCTTCAACGGTTTTTTCGATCTCGATCCCGGCCGCGTTTACTAGGATGTCCAACTTTCCGTGTGTGGCGCGCACATGATCCATCGCCGCAACCGAGTCTGCCTCTTGAGTCACATCCAGCTTAACAAAATGACTGCCATCTTCGTCGTGCTGTTCTAACGACCCTTCCGGTGTGAGGTCCGCGGCAAATACTGTTGCCCCTTCTTTTAGGAACCGCGCGACAATTGCACGCCCGATACCACCGCGCGCGCCGGTCACAAGGGCAATTTTTCCGTTCAGCATCATTGGCTTCAATCCTTCGAAGGCGGATAGCGGTAGCGACTAGCGGCCACCGTCCAATCCAAGTTGTTGCGGACATACTGCTGACTTGCATCAGATGGTGGGTTGTAATCCCATGGCTCGCTGGCACCCGCCTCCATCGCGGCATGTAACGCGCGGCGTGATTTCTGCGTGGCGATAATCTTCTTTCGCAATTCACTACCGTCCCACCGTTCGGCGACTTCGGCTGCAAAACGGGCTGCCGGGTCAGCATAGTCAGGGTCCTCAGCGACATTCTTTGTTTCCATCGGATCTGCGCTTAGGTCGTAGAGCTGCGGCGGGTCGCTATCGCAATGAATGTATTTCAAGGGCCCGCGCCGGATCATGATTACGGGATAGCCCGTCATCTCGGCACAATACTCACCGATGGCTTCATCAACTGGGTCGTATTCGCCACGGGCCAAAGGCATTAGACTGCGCCCGTCGATCGGTTCTCCGATCATCGTCTCATTACCGCCGCCAATATCGATAAAGGTCGGCAGCAAATCAACCAGTGACACTGCATTCTGCGTTGTCCCCACTACAACGCCCGGCCCGGCCATGACCAGTGGAACGCGCGCAGAGTGTTCAAAGAAATTCATTTTATACCACAGCCCACGTTCTCCCAGCATGTCGCCGTGATCCGCAGTTACAAACACTATGGTGTTGTCCAACTCGCCCGTCTCTGCGAGGGTCTGAATCAGCTCCCCGATCTTGCTGTCGAAGTAGCTGACATTGGCCAGATAAGCATGACGCGCGCGACGGATTTCTTCGTCGCTGAGCGGCGCATATGATGCTTCGATCCCATCCATCAACCGACGCGAGAACGGGTCCTGATCCTCTGTCGCCGGTGTAAAGGATGGCATGTCGATCTCATCGTCCGAATAGAGATTCCACCATTCGGGTCGCGCAACGTAAGGATCATGCGGGTGAATGAAGCTTACCACCATCGCAAAGGGCGCATCGTTCCCACGTGCTTTGTCTCGGGCAACATCGAAGAGCCAGCGATTGGCGGCAAAGCCAACTTCATCGTCATAGTCGATCTGGAAGGTCGCATGGGCCAAACCGCTTTCTTTGACGGTTTGCATGTTATGATACCACTTATCGATCCGCTCATCAGGCGCTTCCCAATCCGGGGTCCATGCGAAATCTGCGGGGTAGATATCGGTTGTTACCCTGTCTTCGAACCCATGCAATTGATCTGGGCCAACGAAATGCATCTTGCCTGAAAGGCAGGTCCGGTAGCCTAGCGATTTAAGGTAGTGCGCAAATGTTGGCACCGATGCTCTGAACTCGGATGCATTGTCGTAAGCTGCAATGCGGCTGATGTGCTGGCCCGACATAAAGGCAAACCGTGAGGGTGCACAGAGTGGAGAATTGCAGTAAGCCGCATCAAAGCGCATGCCACGTGCAGCCAGCGCATCCAGGTGTGGCGTCTTGGCAACCTTATGACCATAAGCCCCCGTGAAATGCGGAGCCAACTGATCCGCCATTATCACGAGGATGTTTGGCCGCGTCACGCAGCACCTTTTGCGTAAGCATCCAGGACGAGGCCATGGAAGTGATGTACGGCGTGCTCGGACTTGCCGGAACCATCCGGGTCATTGACGATCCGACCTTGGGTGAACGCTGGTGTGTTCATCCCGCGCTGCACACTTTCGACAAGGCTGATATCTTCGACCTGAAGAACTTCATCCAGATAACGAATTGCGTCCAACTCCATCGCGTCGGGTTCCTGCGTCTCAAGGAAGAAGTCGTAAGTTTCAAGCGTCCGATCTGGCCCAACAGGGATGATGTTCAACACGATCATGCTTGACCGTCCCGGATACCGCATCAGGCAGGTCGTCGGGTAGAGCCACCAAACCGCATGGGTTTTCACGGTGGCATTCGACACGTCATAAGCGGAATTCGGACTTGTGCCCGCGTCAGCCATATGGCTGGAGTAAATGCCGTAGGTCGTAACCTTGTAGGTATCCATATCCACGAGGTCACAAAAATCCTTATGCGCTGTAGGACAGTGATAGCACTCTAGGAAGTTGTCCACGACGTTCTTCCAGTTGGATTTGATGTCATAGGTCAGGCGATGGCCAAAAGTGAGTTGATCCACATCCGGCGCCCAATGGCGCACTTCGGTTTCCAAGTTGCCGGATTGTTCTGACAAAGAAGCTGCCATCGGATCCAAATTAACGAAAACAAAGCCGCAAAATTCCTCGACCTGCACTGCATCGAGACAAATCTCGTCTTCCCTGAAATTTTCGAGGTTTTCGGTATGTGGCGCACGGGCCAATTGCCCGTCAAGTTTATAGACCCAAGCATGATAGGGGCACATGATCCGCGTTGTATTGCCTTCGCCCGACAGCAATTCATGCGCACGGTGTTTGCAGACATTATAAAAGGCACGAAGCTTACCCTCTTTATCACGCACAACGGCAATGGGTTGGCCGGCAATATCCACTGTTACATAAGATCCCGGCTCACGTGTTTTCTCGACATGACATACCCATTGCCAAGTTTTGGAGAGGATGGCGCGAAGGTCTGCGTCAAACCACTTGCGCTCGGTGTAGGCAGCAGCCTGCAATGAGCTGGAGCGCGATGGATCAGCATGATAGCCAAAGAAAATTGTATCTGAATCAGTCATGATTGCGCCTCCGATGTTAGGTTAAATCTATTTCAAGTAGGAATCGGAGCTATGTTTAATCAGCCGCTAGTTTGATTATTTTCGCCAAGCATTTGGCTTTGGGGGACACCGTATTAATCCGCCAAGCATTGGATTTAGCTGACAAGCGAATGCTGGACCCTTGCCGGCACCTGTTCAGCGGTCATTCGTGCACATTGCAGCAATCGGCAAAATGGGCTCGGTGCGGTCGTTCGTCGAAATTTCGTGAGTGACTGCATTGCGGATGAACCGGCCTGATGCACGTGCGGCACATTTCATCGGACTCGACCGACCAAGAGCACGATAGTTGCGCGGCACTGCAACGCAATTTCCCCAAACCGGACGCTCGCAGACTCCCAAATCGCCAAAAGCCAATCCGGCCGTTCGCTGCTTTGTTGTCCTAAGTCTCAGTTGCGGGACATAGCTACGGGAGAAAAACCCAGATCAGCCGCTCGGTCGTCGTCGGTGGGTGCTAAAAGAGACGTTGCAAGATAAACACCTAGTCGGTTTGCTAGTCGCTGCCGCAAATCAGCCCTTCAGAATGATGCCTGCCTTGACGTTTTTAGTACGAGACCCTGCTGAACGTAACCTAGTCCGAAGTTTCTATTGCATGAACAGGGTTCGCCATAGATCATAACGAAGTTTCAATTAGGAATTTGAGGTAATGCAATGGCCGAACTGGGAGCGTTTCAAATCAGATCCGAGAGTGACGTCAGAAACTGTGAAGCTGAGATGTCTCTTAACGAAAGGTTGCCGGAGACGAGCATCCTTGACGTATTCGTCAACTCCGCCGCCCTCACGCCTGTTGCCACTGCCATCACCATGCTGATGACAGGCGCTCCGGATGAGCAACCCCGGCGCGTAAGCTATGAGCAATTGCTTCGGTTGATCCGACAAGCGGCCAATCTTTTTGCCGAGATTGGTGGTCCGGCACCGGGCGTTGCCTATATGTTGCCCAACTTGGTGGAAACACACGCCACGTTGTGGGGCGCGGAAACGGCGGGATATGCGGTGCCCATCAACTTTCTGTTGCAGCCTGATAGCGTTACCGAACTGCTCAAGGCAGCGGATGTGAAGATTCTCGTGGCGCTTGGGCCCCATCCTCAGTTGGACATCTGGGAGAAGGCGCTTGCCGCGCGCGCCGAGATCCCCGAGCTGAAACTGGTGCGCGTCGCGGCACCAGGTACGCCTGCGGAAGAATACGTGATTGACTTGGTAGAGGCACTGTCGGTCCAACCGGATGATCGCCTAACTTTTGGCCCCCCCCGGCAGGGTGACGATGTGGCCGCCTATTTTCACACTGGTGGCACAACCGGTACACCCAAGCTGGTAGCCCATACCCATCGCAGTCAACTGGTCGCAGGCCTTGGCGGAGCAATTATGCTTGGCTACCAGCCAGATGACGTGATGACCGCCACTTTTCCGCTCTTCCACGTTGCCGGCACAATCGCTAGCGGAATTTGCGTGTTCATGGCGGGTGCCGAACAGGTGATAGTCACGCCCTCTGGGATGCGCAACCCTGTCGTGATTGAGGGCTTCTGGCGACTGGTTGCCGATCAAAAGGTCACCCTCGTCGGCGGGGTGCCGACAGCGATTGGCGCGGTCCTGCAAAACCCGGTGGGAGATCACGATATCAGTGCCGTCCGTGCGGGCATCACCGGAGCGTCCTTGCTGCCCCCCTCTGTCAGCCGGAGATTCAAGGAAGTCACAGGGGCCACACTCCACGAAGTGCTAGGCATGACCGAAGCCTCCGGGCTGATCAGCATCGATCCGATCAATGGGCCGGGCAACGCCGGATCCGTGGGCTGGTCCTTGCCCTATACGACAACGGAAGTTCGAAAACTGGGCAGCGATGGCAGCCTTGGGGCCGTCTGCGACGTTGGGGAGATCGGCGTCATTGCCATCGAAGGCGAGCACGTTTCACCGGGCTATCGCAATCCGGCAAATAATGATGGCGTATATTCGAACGGGGTCCTGAACTCGGGCGACTTGGGGTACAAAGATGCTAAGGGCTGCCTATACGTCGCGGGGCGCTCCAAGGACCTGATCATTCGCAGTGGCCATAACATTGATCCGGTGATGATAGAAAACGCAATTACCACGCATCCTGCCGTCGCGCTCGCAGCGGCAGTTGGGATGCCAGATGCCTATGCTGGCGAATTGCCGATCTGTTATGTGCAACTTCAGCAAGGAGCGGATGCCGACCTCGATGACCTCAAAGCACATGCGGAAGCCACGATCGATGAACGCCCCGCGTGGCCTAGGGTCATCGAGATCATCAATGAAATTCCCCTGACCTCGGTCGGCAAGATTTTCAAACCCAGCCTGCGTTGTAATGCGGCTAAGATGGTGGTGTCCAAACTCTTGCGCGAAGAGTTTGATTTGCCTGACGCCGATGTAAGCGTCTTTGCGGGAGGGACGCGGGGATTGCGTGTTGATGTCAAAATACCGGAGAATAGCCGGTCGGTTGCAGCATCGGTCGAAAGCGCGCTAGAGGCTTATCTCTTTGAAAGCCGTATTTCGGTGCAATAGGTTCATTGGTGCTGTCAGACGAATTCGAACCAGTCTCTGTTAGGCCAGTGAAGCTGTCCATTAGTCCATGCCAAGTTCGCGCCACTCGGCAAGAGCGGCGCTACGTGTCAGCTTGAAGGTGTCTCGGCTGGTGAGCGATCTTTCCTGGTTGAAATGGTTGTAGACGGAGGAATGGACGGAGGCGAATTTCTGTAAACTTCGCATGCGCCTAAAACGTTGCATCGCACGTTCCCTTCGTCGAAACGGAAGATGCGAATTCTCGACGCGGTTGTTCAACCACCTACCTGTCAGTTGCTTTTCCAGTACGCCGAGCTCTCTCAACGCGGCACGGTAAGACGCCAAGCGGTCTGTGACTATTTCCTCCGCCTGGCCGTGTCGCTTCATCAGTTTCTTGAGGAATTTCAATGTTGCCCGTTTGTTCCGGCGCTTGGTGACGACGGCTTCAAGGACCTCCCCTTCGTGATCAACGGCCCGCCAGAGGTAGTGTCTCTTGCCATTGACCTTCACAAATACCTCATCCACGTGCCACTTCCATTTTGAGAATGCGCGGAGTTGCTGGACGCGTTTTCTGCGGATCTCTGCAGCGAACACTGGACCAAACCTGTTCCACCAATATCGGACAGTTTCATGGCTGACATCGATCCCGCGTTCATCAAGCAGATCTTCGACATTCCGAAGCGAGAGCGGAAATCTGATGTACAGCATCACCGCAAGGCGGATGATCTCGGGACTGGTTTTGAAGTACTTGAAAGAGGTAGGTTTGGTCATTCTCAATGACTACGCAACCCCCCTGCCCCGCTCAAGCCAAGTTCCTCTGACAAGACCGAGCATTCAGTTAGCCCTCCTTTGACTTCATAATCCATCGCCACCAGCCGTCAAGAACAGCAACTCTTCTTTGTTTTAGATTTACGACAAGGTTCACCCAAACATATTCATCCATCGGATCAGCATCGGTGCTAGGCAAATCAATAGCAATACAGGCATCATGCACATGGCCATCACCGCAGACATTTGCACCGGAAGGCGGTTGGCTTTTTCTTGCGCTCGAAGTTCGCGGTCCAAGCGCATGTCGGTTGCAAACCTGCGCAGAGATGTCGAAATGCTAGTGCCGTATTGATTGGACTGCAGGAACGCGTTTGCGAAGGAGTTCAACTCATCTATGCCGACACGATCCGCCATGTCCAAAAAGGCCGCCTGCCGCTCTTTGCCGGCTTGCAGTTCCAGTTGAAGAATCGTGAACTCCTGCGCAATTTCCGGCGCTGCGTAGGCCATCTCATGCGAGACTCGGACCATGGCTGCATCAAAGCCCAACCCCGCTTCGATCGCCACTTGCAGTAGGTCAAGCGCATTCGGTAGGCTGTGTTCAATCGCTTGACGGCGTTTCTTGATGCGATACCGTAACCAGAGAGCCGGGCCATAGAACCCAGCCACCATCAACGCGGTCACGATCTGCAATGCGTTTACCCATGTTATGCCCTGCAAGAGGCTGGCAATGCGGAGCTGAACCTGTGTTTCAATCGGCAGCGCCATGGCAACAACGAATACAGCTGGCAATACGAACGCCATGACCACGCGAAACAAATAAAAGTTGCGGATGGCGTGCTTACGCTGAATACCAGCCTGTTTCATAAGCTTGCCGATTTTGGACCGCTCACGCTTGGACGAGGGCACAAAAGCTTTCAACAGCCCGTGCGGATCGCTGTTATCACCCTGAAGCAGGTCAAAATCTGCACCGTGTCCGTGGGAAATTGAGCCGACACGCATACGGCGCACGGCCGCGTTGTCGCTTGCAGCCATGCCGGAGACGCCCAGCACCACAAAGAAAACGCTTATTGCAATACTAGCCAGCAAAAGATACTTCATGGGGAGTTGCTGGTCTGCAAGAATGTCTTGAATAATGTCCATTTAACTGCTCCCGGTTAGAACTTAAACTTAACGAGCTGTCTCAGGATAAGACCCTGGGCAATTGTCAGGCCGATGATCACATATGCAAAGAAGGGAAACAGAGGATCATTTCGAACATCGCCATAGAACGATGGCGTGGATATCTCGATTGAGACGCCGATTATTATCGGCAGTATCGTCAGAATGCTACCGCTCAAACGACCCTCGGCAGATATGGCTTTGATTTTCTTCTGCATGATTTGACGGTCTCTAATGACCTGAGACAGAATTCCCAGAACACGGGCAAGGTTGCCGCCGGTTCCGTGCTGAATGCCTATGCTGACCGAAAGGTAATTGGCATCCTCGGTCCCGACACGTTTCGCAAAATCCTGAAAAGCCGTAGCGACATCATCGCCATAGTTTATCTGATCCTGGATAATTCCAAATTCCGAGCCAATTGGATCAGGAAGATCCGTTGCCACGTTCCCGACCGTTACGGCCACCGGGTGACCAACTTTTAGGCCGCGTGCCATCAGATCCAAAGCATCCGGCAACTGTTTGGTCAGTTTATTGGATCTGGCTGCCTTCATTGCAATTAGAACCATCAGCGGCAGAACTATGGCCAGAACGGCACCAAGTAGCAGCGCAAATTCTGGGGCGAGGACACGGGATAGGGCAACAAAGATCACGGCGGCCAGTAAAGCAGTGGCAAAACCGACCCAGATCGGGTTGATCGCAAACCCGGCTTGAACAAGCAGGCGGCGAAAACGAGCAGCCAGCCCCGGGCTATCACCGGCAGCCAGCATTGCCGGATCACGCAATAGTTGCAGCACCGTGTCTGTCGAGGCGCCATCCTGGATCATTTTCATACGGCGGTTGCGCGCTTCGCCTTGGGTTTCCCTACGCAACAAAAGTTGCTGTAGACCCTCATAAGCCAGCATAATTCCGATAAAAATAGAGATGTAAATAAAGATATTGAGTGTATTTGGCTGTAAGTCGATCATGATGAAACAGCCCCACGGATAAACATGTTGGTGTCTACGTCAACGCCGGCAGCAACCAATTGGTCGAAGCATTTGGGACGTATGCCCGTGGGCAGGAACTCTCCCAGGATTTCCCCACTCTCTGACT
This sequence comes from Ruegeria sp. Alg231-54, assembly GCF_900143525.1. Lineage (GTDB taxonomy): Bacteria > Pseudomonadota > Alphaproteobacteria > Rhodobacterales > Rhodobacteraceae > Ruegeria. Next base: position 30,433 of record NZ_FREZ01000011.1, read on the forward strand.
TCCCGCGGCGTTTGAATACGAAAATGTCCTGCATGGTGATTGTGTCATCCTCCATACCTGTAACTTCTGAAATACTGACAACACGGCGGGTGCCGTCACTGAGACGTGTAAGTTGAAGTACAATCTGAATAGCCGAAGAGATTTGTGACCGGATGGTTCTGACCGGTAAATCGGCACCCAACATTGTGACCATTTGTTCGACCCGGCTTAGCGCATCACGCGCCGAGTTTGCGTGAACGGTCGTCATAGACCCGTCATGCCCGGTATTCATGGCCTGAAGCATATCAAAGCACTCCGACCCGCGAACCTCGCCAACGATAATACGATCAGGACGCATCCTCAAAGCGTTGCGGACCAACTCACGCTGCGTGATCACTCCCTGCCCTTCCGCATTAGCGGGACGGGTTTCCAGTCGAACGACGTGGCTTTGCTGAAGCTGAAGTTCGGCGGCGTCCTCGATTGTCACGATGCGCTGCTTGCCGTCGATAAACGATGAAACGGCGTTCAGCATAGTCGTTTTGCCTGTGCCGGTACCGCCTGAAATAAGGATGTTCAATCTTGCCTCAACCAGTGCCGCGAGAAGCTTCGCCGCCTGGTTATTTAAGCTGTCTTGGTGAACCAGCTTATCGATCGTCAGCGGGTTGCGCGAAAACTTGCGGATCGACAAGGCCGGTCCATCGACTGAGCACGGGCGAATAATTGCGTTGACGCGGCTGCCATCTTCTAGGCGTGCGTCGACCCAAGGTTGGGACTCATCGATGCGCCGCCCGACATTGCTGACAATCTTGTCAATTATCCTCAACAAATGTCGCTCATCGCGAAAACGCACGGTGGATTCTTCCAGAAGGCCAAAACGTTCAACGTAGACCTTGTCATATGAGTTCACGAGAATATCGTTGATAGTCGGATCTTCCAAAAGCGGCTCCAATGGCCCCAACCCCATGACTTCATGAATAAGTTCATCAACCAGTGAAGCAAAATCCTCCGACCGCATATGTAGGTTTTCGACCTCGACCAAACCGGTTACCAGAGACGCGATCTGGCGCTTCAGTTCCGATCGTTCGACCTTGTCGATGACGGACAGGTTGAGCCGGTCAAGAAGTTCGCTGTGCAAACGGCTTTTGAGTTCCAGATGCGCTTGCAAGTCGGTGTCTACCGGGTCAGGAGTCACTTTGGTTTTGACAGGCGTTTCGATGGGTCGTTCCAATGTCAGGACATTCGACGTTGAAGCCGCCTTGCGTGATCTGAATTCGTTGAACACGGTGATCTCCTCTTATGTATTCTTTATTGCCACGGGCTGTACGTCAGCCGTCATCGCTGCAGCCAATTTTGTCAGTGCCTTACCAAGATCCGATTGCGGCTTCATCTCGACAACCGGTCGTCCCAAATCCACGGAATTGCGGGCGACTTTCGGATTGTCCGGCAGCCAGTGCTTCAGCTTTGTCTCCAAAACCTTCTCGGCCTCGCGGACATGCGATGGCCGGATCAACTTGTTTCGCTCGCGGTTCACGACAATCTCTACCGGTAGGGCCATATTTGATTCGCGGTAAATGTCGATCAAACGGCGCGCCTGGCGCACGCAGGGCACAGTCGTGTCTGAAACAAGGGCAAGCTGGGTCGCCCGTTTGAATATGGGCTCAACCCACTCAAGGATGGCACAGGGAAGATCGACCACGATGTAATCGTAACGTCGTTGCAGCAGGTCAAGAATGCCCTCAACCAGATCGGGTCGCATCGACTGCAGCGGCACCATCGGCGCCGGTGCGCACAATACATCTACACCAAGTGTATGCTGCTGGAGGATCGAGGACAAAAAATGATCATCAGGTTTTTCGTCGCTTTCGATGAGCTGGAGAAACCCACCGTTGTCTTCGAGGTCCAGAAAGACGTTAGAGTTTCCAAACTGCAGATCGAAATCCAAAAGCGCGACCCGGCTTTTCGCAGATTTACGGAAGAAAGACCCCCTTCCTCCTACAAGTGCGCACGCAAGGTTCGCCGCTACAGTCGATGCACCAACCCCGCCGCGGGATTTCGAAACCGGTATCACTTTGCCCAAAACGGATGCGCCGCCCAAGACCAATGGGTGCGCCACCTTGCGCGCGTTGATTTTCTCGCTAAGAGCGGCCTTCAGCTCCTCACCATCAATCGACAGTGGCAATACGTCGTCGACGCCGATCCGCCGCAACTCGCGCGCCTTGGTGATCGACAGGTCATTCTGCGTCAGTGCAATAAACAAGGTATCGTCATCACGGCGCGCTAACACGTCTTCGATGGCCTGCACCTCATCCGCATCGACCGGGTCGATCTCAAAGATCACCACGTCATGGTCTGACGCAAGCTGAATAGCCGCACCGTTCAAGGCCTGAAATGACGTCGCATTGGCGGTGACTTTGTTATCCTCGCCTACCGGAAAGACATCTGCCACAACCCGGGCGATGGCGTCGCTTTCTGAAACAAGCATCACAGAATGTGACTTTAGATTTGAAACGCTATTTTCCATTATCCTGACTCTCCTTGTGCAAGGTCTTCAGCAGGCAGCGAAACGCTGAAATTGGAGTAACCGGCTGTTGATGAAAGTGTGCTGTTCGTGGCCCCCGCAGCGTTTGCCAATGCGGCCAACGGCGACACGAACTGAAAATCATCCAGGTTCAGATTGACTGTAACCATGGGTGTGTACGGGCCGCCCAGGAAACCCAGATTGGAGTTGAAGTCATAATGGAACTCCAAGTGATCAATTGAGGCGCTCGGCGGCAGAAGGGGGCTAATACGGCCCCAGATTTCCAATGCGGTTGCATTGGTGGCGTCACCAGCGCAGGAGGAGTAATTCGGATTCTCGCATACTCCAACCGAGTCACTGCAGGCTGTGCCAAAACGAGGTGACAAAGGGGACGTTCCGCGTTGATGTTCCGTTGGGAGCGGTGGGCTGTAATTGCAAGCGGGTGGTCGAACAATGGCAATACGCGCCGCCATTTGCGCAGCTTTCTGGGCGTTTACACTGCTGTAAGACAGGCGCCCGAAATCCAATAATGACAGGAACAGGAAGAAAAACAGAGAAACAACCACTGCGAATTCGACAAGAACACCACCGCTCTGATCATCAAGGAAACTCTGACCCTCACCGCGCAAATACGCGTGGATATGTACCGGGCGGATCATTGTCCGAAGATCCGCGTCGTGTCAGAGACGTCAGTCGTCACCGATGACAAGCCGCTGCCAAAAAGCGACAACAGGCCCCCCATGGGAAATTGGATCGTGATATTTGCACTAACTGTCCCAACCGGGGCCGGGCTCACTCGGTAGGTACCGGAAACGCAGACCAGGCTGGGGGTCACCGAATTGACTGTAATGCTCTGCGGAAACAAACCGTTGTCATCTTTGTCGTCCTCAACGATCCCCTTCAGGGTTGTGGTAAGTCCTGCGACGGAACCACCAGAAGAACAGATATCCGTCGGCGTGACACGTGAAAGATAGCGGCTGGCATCCCGGACACCGGCGATGACAGACTGGTAGGACCACATCAACCGCGCCGATTCCAACGTGACCGCCAAAAGCAACAGCATAACAGGCAGAACGAGGCCAAATTCCACGAGGATCGCACCGTCATCCTTCTGCGCGAAGCGTTTGAACGGGTCCGTCAGGCGCAATGTCATGATCCTTTTCCCCCTTACCGATACAGTTGCACGAGATCGCGAAAGATACCGCCAAACCCGTTGCCACCATTGCCGGTCCCAGTGACATCCGGAAAGCCTACGACCTCACCATGGATGTCAAAGCTGGGTGGCGATCCACCATCGTCACCCACTGGTTCGGTCAGGAAAACGGCAACAAATTTTGTAACTGGCACGCCAGTGGTCGAGCCTGAAACCGGGTTCAGCGCACAATCGATGCCAGCCGCGGTCACAACGCGACGTGCCGGATCATCCGACATTTCGCTTGAGCACATCGGACGACCGGTTTCGGCGAGCAAAGGATTCAGGATTGCGTTCGCATTTGGCGCCGAATGCGGATCGGAGTCTCCGTAAGCGATTTCTCTCAGGTACATCCCGTACCGCGTACCAGCAAAGACACTTTCCGATCCGCTCAGTGCGGGCAGGTGAGAGTCGCCACCAACTCCGTCTGCGACCCCGTCAGCAAGATCATGATTTTGATTGAGATATCCCGCGCGGTCCCAAACGCCGTCTCCGAACCGGTTGTTCCCGCCACAGGTACCCGCGGCCATGCAAGTGTCGCGACCAAGGGCGGTTGTGTTTGGAGTGATCTCTTCATTGCCCTGAATGCACGAGCCGCCACCGTTTTTCTGAATTCCCTTGATGACATTCGGAGCAGGCGCAAAATCGACGTTGTTTTTCTCGCCGTTGAGCACGCTGCGATATATATCAAATCGAACGTTAAACGCCGCGTTGGTGATACCGACCTTCTGCCCGGGTTCTGTCGTCAGGCCGTTGGTTAGGACGCATTGTGTGATTTGATTTTGCGCCGCGATCAGGCAGGCCAGCTTATTGCCGCCTTCATCCGCACAGACACCCGATGTGTCTTCGAATGAATCCAGATCAATGAAGCCGAAGTTTCCAGGCCCCCAAGCCGTATTGTTCCCACCACTACGCAACAAAATTTGATCACCCACGGTCAGCGTGGATTCCCAGTTCGGAGGCAGGCAAAACATCAGGGGAGAGATGTCGCAGGCCGCTTGCGAGTATCCGGCCACAGCCTCTGCTGACACGCTGGCCGCAGAAATGCCGTTTCCACCAAGCAACTTGTCCAGAGCGGAAGCAAAGTTCATACTCAGCGATTTCGGTGTCAAAGCTACCTGTGCAAATTTGGCAATCCGAGCGTCCGTAGTAATGTCCGCACCAAGCGGAGCGACATCCGAAACCGGCAGAGCAGAATGGAAGGTAAGCGTATAGTCAGACGCGCCGGATAGGGTTGTTGGTCCGTTGGCAAAAGTTTGGCTATCGCTGATCAGATTAGCGGCAGCATTTGTAGCGCGGGTTATTGCGTCGGGTTGTCCATCCAGTTCACCTGCAGCCGCCAAAGCCACGTTATCTGCAAAGGACTGCAGTTCTGCATGGGTGGCGTTTAACCGGCCGACATCCAGGGTGATCGCAAAGAAGCCCAGAAACGCAACCAGTGCTGTGCCCCAAAGAATCGCAACTGTTCCGTGCTCGTCCTTGGCAATGTTTGATATGATCGCTTTCAGCGGCATGGTTCAGCCTCACTGCCCAGAGTTTTGGCTGACTTCGATTTTGCGGATTTTGGGTCTTACTTCAGGCACTGCGTCAGCAGGAGAATCCTGAGCATTTGTCTGATTGTTGGGCTCCGTCTCAGAAACCGGGTCGACTGCGGTTGCACCTTCGGCCTCCCGGCGGGTTCTCTGGATCGTCACCACCTCGGAATCGGTGCCCCGGTTAACCCTGACGGTGGGTTGAATTTCTGCTTTTTCCGCAGGACCTTCTTCTTGTAACAGATCACGCAGCCGAACCATTTCCATTGGTGCGTCTTCAACCCCGTCCAACGTTCTGAGGGTCAGGCTCAGCGTTCCGGCCTTTTGTGCCAACGCAAGACGCTGGCCTTGCTGTGGCGTCACTTCAACGGTAATCGTGCGAGCGACTTCGGGTTGATCGCTTAGTTCTTCAGACTGTTGATCTACACCAATCACGCGGATGTTCTGAAGTATCGTTACAGCGCGCAATTCCATTTTCGCGCCCTGTGTTAAAACAATATCTACCCAGTCACCTGGCGTAACAAACCCACCGACCGCAGTAACCGCATCGACCTCGATGGCCATCGCGCGCGTGTTCTCACCCAGTTTCTGAACCAAGGTGACCTTTTCACCAAAATTAGAAACCTTCGATAGTAGCATCACTTCGCCTGGGTAAAACCGACCCTTAGCGCGACGCAGCTGGCGTCTGCTTTCGGGAACAAGCACATCTATGTCAGTGAACACACCGGCAGGCAGCGCCTCGCGGGGCCACGAATGAACAGCAACGTGGTGTTTTTCGATCGTCTGACCAAATGCGATTTCCGACCGGGCGACGTAAATTTCTACCAGATCCGCATCTGATGACGGTCCGGCAGCGTTTGTGTTAAACTGAATGTGATCTTTCGCCAGGTACACGGAACCGGATGCAATCGCGATTCCGAAAAGCGTGGTGATAAATGGTCTGATACGCATCTCTGTCTCCAAAAGTTACGCTCAAAGAATTCGAAACATCGGTAGTTGTTGGCTTTCGAAAATCCCGGCGGTAAATTCTGCGCCGCTGCAAATATGCGTAGGCGCAGAATTATGACGTTTTGTGCGAACGCAAGCTCGCCTGTTGTCAGCAGGTAGCGCTGCCCAGAGCGGTACAGGCGGCAGTCACGTTATTGTTGGTTTCCGTACCAAGATACGTGAAAGCACCAACCGCAATCGAAGCAACAACCAAGAGGGCGAGGCCATATTCAACAATTGCCGCACCGCTTTCTTCTTTCAAAAACTTGTTCATGAATTTAGTCATGTTTCCCCCGAAAGGTTAAATTGAGATCGACGCTGCGCAGTAGTGCAACGCAAGCCAAGCATTCATGCAGTGGCTTCATATACAGTAATTGCGTTAAGACCCTGTGGCTTCCATTAAAAATGGGAGTATTACTACTTTATAGTGTTTTTTGTAACATACTTTCTCCCTTTGAGAGATTTTTTTTAACCGTAGATTAACGGATCATTCACAAACAGACGAATCAACGATTCTGGAAACAATGAGTAAAGATTTGAAGATAATGTGGAGGAAACATGAGGGAATTCCAACGCAAGACAATTGCAAGCTGGAGGGAAGAAATTCGGAATCTCCCCGCAATCTCACAATTTTAACAATTTAAATACAAATAGTTAAAGGACTCTTCCCGCAAGTAATGTAAACGTGCGCCTTCGACGACGGCCTCAAAATCAGTTGTCCATCGAACCAAAGCAGAACAAGTTTGTGATGGCGGTGGGGGCCGTACCGAGAAGCCTGACTGAGCTGGATCTTGTTAGGTAGATTGTAAAAGTAATGAGTAACACTTTTTCTAAGAGCGTTCGCGCGCAAGACGGTTTAAATTTTGTAATGGAGTGGACGCAGGCCATTAATGGCAGAAACTCCATTTCAAACGCTCTGCGTCAATTAATGCAATTGGCAAATGCAGAGGCTGCACTAATTGCACGATTATCAATACCAAGCGGAAAAATAAAGTACATTGCGCGCCACTGCATTCACGAAGGAAAAATATGGCCTTCTCAACCGCAGTCTCAAGCAGAGTTGGTTTTGGGCGCGTGTTTAAAAACTGCAAAAGCTGGGTCAATATGGAAACTGTCAGATCTGAAGGACGCTAAAGGCGCGACGTTACCCCTGTGTCGGAATCCCATTCCAATTGGGTTGTGTGAGGTCATTGTGGTTCCACTTGAGACAACGAAGGGCCACTTTGATCATCTGGAATTACACTTCCAACACCGTCCTGCACATCATAACTTGGATATGGTGACAGTTTTGGCGTCAATACTCGCATCTGGTTGGGGTCATCGCCTCCCGGGCTTGATCTCTGCCAAAGTCAATCAATTCCGAGGCCACGGCGTCAGTGCAATCCGAGACGCTGAACTCACACCAATTCTGGATCCTGAAAATCCAGCGTCGCTCAGTCGGAGCGAGTTTCGGGTTTGCGCAATGTTGAAAGAAGGAATGACTGTCAAAGTGATTTCAAACACCCTGTCTGTCTGTCCAACCACAATTCGCTCGCACCTGAGCTCGATTTTTTCAAAGACATGCGCATCCAATCAAGTCGAGCTGCTGCACTTGTTGAACCGAAAGGCGGATAGCACCAACAGTGACCGGACCTCTGAGGGTGCTGTCAGACAAAGTCGAAATCGCCTCTGTTAAGCCAGTGAGGGGTACTGTCAGACCAATTCGAAGCAGTCTCTGTTTACCCCTAAATGCCGGAACTTATGCTGAACAAAGTTGGCGCCACTCGGAGAGAGCAGCAGCGCGGTTGAGCTTGAAATTGTCTCTGCTGTAGAGGGCGCGTTCCTGATTGAAATGGTTGTGGACGGAAGAATGAACTGCGGCGAACTTCTGCAAACATCGCATTTGCCTGAAGCGGAGCATCGCACGTTCTCGTCGTCGAAATGGCAGATGGGAATTCTCGGCCCGATTGTTCAGCCAGCGGCCGGTCTCTTGCCGACTACCGTTCCCGACAACTCTCATCGCCGCGCCATAAGACCGCAGTTTGTCTGTCACGATGGATTCAGGTTGACCGTAGCGTTTCATTGATTTTCTGAGGAATTTCAACGCAGCTTTGCGGTCACGGCGCTTGGTCACATAACTTTCCAGCACCTCGCCTTCGTGATCCACAGCCCGCCATAGGTAGTGCGTCTCGCCATTGATCTTCACGAAGACCTCGTCCAGATGCCACTGCCAGTTCGAACAAGATCGCATCCGATTGACCCTGTTTCTGCGGATCTCTGCCGCGAATATCGGGCCAAATCTGTTCCACCAATAACGCACAGTTTCGTGGCTGATCTCGATGCCGCGCTCGTGCAAAAGATCTTCAACATTGCGAAGCGAAAGCGGAAACCGAACATACATCATGACGGCCAGACGGATGATCTCGGGGCTCGTCTTGAAGTAGCGAAAAGGGCTGCGTCTTGTCATCCTGCGACGCTAAGTGCTCACCCTGCCCGCCTCAATAAGTTTCTTCTGACAGTGCCAGGTCTAGTCATGGGCAAAAGCTACGCAACCACCCTGCCCCACTCAAGCAAAGTTCTTCTGACAAGACCCTCGAAAGTCCACTTGGGAAAACATGTCCGGTCTTGACAACAAATTCATCCGGCCCAGTTTCCCAAGGCGATGTCTAAAAGATTGGCGATAGTATCAAGTGGGATAAGCGGCCCGCTTAACAGTGCGGTAGAGTTTGCTAAGCAAGCAAAACTAGTCGGTTACGAGGTTTGTGTTTTTGCGCCAAAATCGTCTTTCGATCTAATTTCACATTTCGGTCTGGAGTACGGCGAGATTCCAATTCCTAAAGTTGATGCTTTCGCAGACCTACTGACTGCAGACCAGTTTAGGACATTATCATCAAATGATCGTCTGGATTGTGCAGTGAATGCCCTTGGCGTTAATGATTTTTCTGCCTCAATGTCCCGTTTTCAACCAGATGTTATTTTTGTCGACTGTGAACTTCACGCGCACATAATAGTCGGTTTGTCTCTGGGGCCGCCGGTCATTCAGTGTAGCAGTATGTTCCTGTCGCCCCCCGGATCCCAGGCGCCTCCTTTGAACAAACGCGCGTGTCCGGGTGTTGGTATGCGGGGAAGTCGAATTGGAATCTCAATTATTTGGATGAGCTTCCTGATTTGGAAACTCAAAAAAATTCTACGAAACAAGTTCAAACATCAAGGCGCAGATTTCACTTCGGCGCTGCTTGAACTGGCACGGCGTTACAACGTTCCGATCGCAAGAATAAGACGGCTGATTTGCTGGCAAATGCCATGGACTTACAAGATTCCCACTGTTTTGTTTCTCCCGCAGTCCGTTGACTTGCCAACACGTCCTTACTCAGATTTTTCGTATCTCGGAGCGATGGTAATACAAGATCGCCCCGAAAAGCCTCATGACCGCGAAAAAGTGCGCAGGTTCTGTTCGGGGCAGGGCACAAAGAAACACATTTTCGTCGGTTTCGGAACAATGATGAAGCCTAAGAGCGATCTGCTTGTTAACCTTTGGGAAGTCGCAAGTAAGCATCCAGAGTGGCAGTTCCTGTTTGCTGCAGGTCAGAATTGGGAGGATGGTGGCAGTTGTGACTACCCACGCAACGTTGATGTTGTGGCGTGGGTCCCCCAACACCAGGTTCTAAAGCATGCTCATCTTGCAATAATGCACGGAGGCACAGGCGGTTTTATCGAAGCCGTTGAGGCTGCAACACCTGTTCTCTTGTATCCACATGTCAACGATCAGCAGGGAAGCGCAGCCAGAGCTGTCTTTCATGGAATTGGTCGTGCGGGGCGCCACGCGGATACTGTCGAAAAGATCGAAAATGATATTCAAGAACTGCTGACCGACCCAAAATACAAAAAGAACTGCAAGGCATTGCAGGCTTCTTGCCAGCAGGAGAAGGTTGATGGAGGGCTGGCTGCTTTTTTGCAAAACGTCACCACCCAAAGTAACCAAAAATTCAAATAAAATAGAACATTAAGGTATTTATCAATCGACTCAAAGGGTGGCCAAGACCGCCGTCCACCGTTTGATGAAAAACAATAATGCGCTTTCTGCACTGTATTTCCGTCCAAACATCTAAATGTCAATTTCTGAATAGGATGATCCGGCCAGCTTCGACGTGCGTATTGGGTGTAGTACACCTAATCGAATACGACAGTGAACCAAGCGACGCACCATACAAACCGCGATACCAGATGCGCTAGACAGGACTTTGCAAAAGCAAGCCCTGACGTTTCTGATGAGAACTTACGCGCAGTGTGGAAAGCCGCCGGTGGATGTGGCGCTTTTGAGTTCGTTTTACCGCCAGGCCTTGGCAGTTCAATTAATAGTGCCAGTGAATTCGTTGAGGAAATGTTGCTGTTTGGTGAGTTATGCGCGGATAGCGGCTTGGCGATGGCCATAATCTCACAGATTTGGACTATTCAAAGCCCCCTTATTCGATTTGCTTCCCAAGAGCTACAAGACAGCTACTTATCGAGGCTCTTGTCCGGCGAATTGATTGGCGCATTTGCACTTACCGAACCTACGGCGGGATCCGACGCGTTGTCGCTGCAAACGACTGCTGAACACAATCGGGCGGGATACATCCTAAATGGTCAAAAGGCGTTTGTCGGCATGGGGCCTGTTTGCGATTTCGCGATCGTTTTCGCGCAAACCGCGCCCGAGAAAGGTCGTTGGGGTTTGTCGGCCTTCGTTGTGCGCGCCGATGATGAAGGGTTTTTGCGGGCTGATAGGCAGGAAAAAGTCGGATTGAACTCCGTCCCCATGGGACAGCTTGAGTTCCGTGACTGCTGGGTTCCGGAGGCCCGCAGAATTGGACGAGAAGGCGCCGGAGCTACGATTTTACAAGCCACGCTCGACTGGGAGAGGTGCTTTATCCTAACAGCGCAAGTAGGCGCGATGCGCCGCCAATTGAACGAGTGCACTGAGCATGCCGTTTCTCGTAAGCAATTTGGCAGGTCGATCTCGGAATTCCAATCCGTTTCCAACCGCTTGGCAGACATGCGCGTACGTCTGGAAACCTGCGAACTTATGCTGGCGCGCGCGGCACAACTGTACGATACCGGACAACCCCTGACGCAGTTTGCGGCGATGGCAAACCTTCACATTTCTGAGGCGTTTCTAAGTTCCAGCATGGATGCAATGCGAACGTTTGGCGGTCGTGGGTATCTGCAAAGTTCAAATTCAGGAACCGATGTGAATGACGCCCTCGGCGGTGTCATCTACTCGGGTACCTCTGACATTCAACGCGAAATAATTGCAAGGATGGAACTTGGAAAAAGTTCCCAACCGAAAAACGGGGGAGACTAAACCAATGCAAAACGCTAATCGCGAATCCACTACCCGCGCCGCGAATTGGACAAATTCGTTTAGTGGATCGTTGACTGCGCTCTTTCTGTGGGTAGGCGGCTTAATTCTGGTAGCCTTCGCAACGCCGGTTCATGCCCACAAGTTCAACGAGAGCTACGTTTATTTTGACGTCACCGATGACACCCTGAGTGGCAGGATTGAAGCAACGTTGACGGATCTAACCCGAATTCAGCTAGGGGCGCCGGAGGTTTCGACGTCGCTGACTGAGGACGAAGTCCGGCAATCACAAGAGTTCTTCTTCGAATATTTCGAAAATCGCATGAAACTTTTGTCGGATGGGCAAGCCCTTCAGGTTGAATTTGACGACATCTCATTTTTTGATTCGTCGGTCGATACGTTCGCTCAACTGCATTTTACTGTTTTAGACATCGAGCAAACCCCGACAACTATCGAGATGGCCTATGACGGCCTGTTCTCTGACGTCGATCCAACCCATCGAGGTTATGCACTGATTGGTAGCAATACCCGAAACGGGATGGACGAGAACGAGGCCTACATCTCACTGATTTTCGCGCCGGGCGATGGCTCAAAGGCCCTTTACCTGAACGATGAACCGGTAGGCGATATTGCGCGGACGTTCTTTGTGCACGGCGTTTGGCACATCTGGCTTGGGTTTGATCACGTTCTGTTTTTGGTGACGCTGCTTTTGGGAGCGGTCATGCGGATCGAGAACCGGCATTGGGTTCCTTCCGAGAACATCCGCGAAAGCCTGTTGGAAACCGTCAAGATCGTAACGGTGTTCACGATCGCCCACACTATCACACTTTGTCTCGCAACCTTCGAAGTCATAACCCTGCCTGTGACGCTGGTGGAGGCGGTTATCGCTTTCTCGATTGCTGCCGTCGCCGTCGGCAACCTTGTACCTCGTTTTCACGCAAGTTCTTGGAAGGTCGTCTTCCTGTTCGGGATATTCCATGGCTTCGGCTTCGCAAATGTGCTCGAGCCACTTGGCCTCGACCCCACACGCAAGGCGCTTGGGCTGGCTACATTTAATATTGGAGTTGAGGTCGGGCAACTCGCCATCGTAGTCGTTTTGTTCCCAATCTTCTTTGCTTTGCGGCGCCTGACGGCCTACCGCGTTGTGTTTCTGCAATTTGGTTCCGTCGCCCTGATCGCAATTGCAATGTTCTGGTTCTACGAACGAACGATCGGCTGGTTCCCGCAGTTCGGTGACGCCGTTGTAATGGTGACCCAATGATCGAAACGGGCTTGTTTCTGGACGACGCACTCAGGCGGTACGCGCAAGTAACGCCCGAAGCTGCGGCGGTCAGCACGCTGGGGGAAATCACCACTTACGCTGCGCTAAATTCCAAAGTCGACAAGATTGCGAATGCACTAGTCACTATGGGCGTAGAACGCGGTGAAAGAGTGGCTGTCTGCTCGGTCAAAGGCGCGGAAACCATCGCGGCGATTTACGCCATCCTCCGCATCGGAGGCGTTTTTGTTCCGATTGATCCCGCAGCACCGACCGAGCGCATTGAGGCGCAAGTATCGATCGTTTCGGCCAGATTGGTCATCACCGACACGGCGCGCAAAACTAAGTTTTCGAGTACTTTTTCCGAAAGCCAGCTGTTTGACATTTCACAGCCCCTAGAAGAATTTTCGGGCAATCTAGATACCGCTTGTAGACCGGATAGGGATGCCGAGGATCCTGCGTACATCCTCATGACATCTGGGACCACCGGCGCACCAAAGGGCATAGTACACACCCATAAAAGCGGGTTGGCCTACGCCAAGATGGCCGCGAAATTGTGCGCGTTGCGAGCGTCAGACCGAGTGAGCCACCACACCCCTATTCATTTCGACATGTCGATTTTTGATATCTTCAGCACCGCCCAGGCCGGAGCTTGCACCGTAGTTATTCCCGAAATGCATGCAAAACTGCCTGCAAGCCTTTCGGAGTTGACGGAGAAGGAGAGGATCACTGTTTGGTACTCTGTCCCATATACCCTGATCCAAATGGTAGAACGCGGCGTGTTGGAGGGCCGAAGCCTGGACGCGCTGCGGATCGTCATGTTTGCCGGAGAAAAAATGCCTCCGGCTGCTTTGAAGGCGCTGTCCAAACATACCCCAAACGCGAAATTCCTGAATGCATACGGTCCAACAGAAACGAACCATTGCACGACAGCCGTGATGACGCATGCAGAGTTGGACGGAACCAGCCCGATGCCTATTGGACGTCCGGATATTGGAGTGACCGCTCGTATCGGGATCGGATCTGAAGATGAGGAAACCGGAGAACTCCTGATCGCTTCCGAACAGGTCATGTTGGAATACTGGCACGATTCCGGGCTAACTGAAGCTGCGATTTGCGATCTTCCGGACACCGACGGCAATGTGCGTAGATTCTACCGTACTGGGGACATTGTTCGAAGAGCGGAAAACAATGATTTTTTCTTGATCGGACGCAAAGACCGCCAAGTAAAACTCAGGGGTTTTCGCATCGAACTGGATGAAATCGAACTTGCATTGGTCAACACTCCATTTGTTACTGAGGCGGTCGCAACAGTATGCGGCGATGAAATCCATGCGTATGTTACCGGCGGTTCAAAAGAAGATCTGTCAAGCGTTCGGTCCAAAGTAGAAGCTGTTTTGCCGCGATATGCCGTGCCTCATCACATCGAATGGCTTGAGGAAATGCCCCGCACTTCGACGGGCAAGATAGACCGCGCCAAGCTCGCCGGACAGAAAGATACACAGCATGCAGCCTGAAGAACAAATACAGGCATTGCGCGATTACGTTAGCGTCACGCTGTTGGGCGGCCTAAAAGTGACAGACGACGAGGAACTGTTGCTAAGCGGAAAGATCGACTCGTTGGGCGTCATGTCTTTGGTTTCGTTCGTCGAACAGACCTACAGCATTGAAATCCCTTTGGAGGACGTCACGCTGGAAAACCTCAGCTCTATCGATGCAATTTCCGATTATGCCGAAAATCGGCACATCGCAGTTTCCTGAGGTGGCCAACATGTCGCATCCATTGTCTGAAAGCCAACTGAGGTTCTGGAAAGGCCATCTCCTGCAACCGGACCTGCCTGTTTACAATATGGCTTGGCGATTTGACTTGAACTTCGAGGTGGACCCCGATGTGTTTCGACGGGCGTTTTTCGAAACGGCTCAAGAAAACGAAATTCTGCGCACGGTTTTTCGAGAAGGGACTGATGCGCCCATTCAAGTTGTCGAACATGCATTTGAAGGACTTCTGGAGTGTAAGGACGCCAGCCAGTCGCCTGACGCGGCAACTGACTTGGAACGCAAGCTCAATGCGTGGGTTCAAGTTCCGTTTGATCTAAGGCGTGAAACACTGCGCAGCCAACTGATCAAGTTGGCGAACGACCATTGGGTTTGGGCTTTATGTCAACATCACATCGTGTGTGATGCACAGTCCGGTGCTCTATTTTTTGATCAAGTGTCGCAACGGTATTCGGCTATCGAACATGACGGTGTTTTTACTGCCGAGCCGCTGCCAAGCTTTTTTCAAAGCCCGCCACTGCTCAACACCGCCGAGGTACTTGCGGCGCCTTCGCCTTTCCACCCATCGTCATCACCATACGGTAGTAACGCCAAGCGAGCAGGTTTTTCCAAACGTATCGCTTTGGAGATTCCGCAGGATATACAGGACACGCTTGAGCACGCTGTAACCCAATCGGAATTCCGCCTGTTCACGCAAGACTTGTCGAAGCTGGCAGTCTACCTGACGGCCTATTTCGGGTATTTGCATCGGGTCACAGGCGACGATCAGATCACCGTTGGATTGCCATCCCATAACCGCTTGTCGAGCCAAGACAAAAGAACGCTGGGCCCATTTGTCGAAGTTCTGCCTTTAACTGTGGAGTTAGACGCTGAAGACACGCTGTTGGATGTATATGTAAAGGTCAAAACCGGGCTGGGCACTTTTTTAAGGCGGGCGAAACCCGGCGCGGTTGCAAACATCGACACATCGGGCATAAGCGCCGTTTGCAACTACATTCAAGCCGAGTTTGGAAGCTTCGCCGGGAAGCCGGCAACGGCGAAATGGCTCCATAGCGGTGCGCATGACGCGGGCCATACCATTCGTCTCCATATAATGGACTTTCACGGGAACGGCGAGCCAGAGATGTTCCTGGATGTACACGAGGAAATCTTAGATAACGTATCGGCTGGGGCCCTGCAGTACCATTTCCTGCGCGTCTTGAAAGCTACGGTCGAAGTTCCGGATACGCGTGTAGCAGCACTGGACATCGCTGCAGATGAAAAAGATCGGGCGATTGTATTTGGAAGACAAAACTTGGCGGGTGCGCCCGAAACAGTTTTGGACGCGTTCTCGGCACAAGTTATCAATTCCCCGGATTCAATTGCACTGTCGTGTACCGACGACCAGATAACTTTCCGACAACTTGACCGGCGCAGCGATCAGATCGCAGCTTACCTCATTGGCCTCGGAATCCCACGTGGGTCTCCCATAGCGATCAATCTGCCGCGATCCATGGATTTCATTTTGGTCATGTTGGGTGTGTTGAAAGCCAGTTGCAGCTTTGTGCCCATCGCTTCAAATACACCAAGCGCGCGTGCAGAACAGATTGTCAAAATTTCAGGCGCTGCGGCAGTTTTCGTGCCCTTTGACGATAACCGCGCTTTTGCTTGTCGAAGCTTGAACATCACACTGGTCAATGCAGATACGCCACGCACTTTCGAGAGACCATCTGGCAGTGACCTTGCCTATGTCCTGTTTACCTCAGGTTCGACAGGATTGCCAAAAGGCGTTGAGGTCAATCACACAAACCTGTCACGCTACATTCACTGGGCCGCAAAGACTTTCACAGGCAACCGCGCTGCGCACTACGCATTCTTTTCTTCAATATCATTCGATCTGACACTGACGTCCTTATTCGCGCCGTTGGCTACTGGTGGGTCGATCCGTATATACCCGGAGCACTCCGACCCTGACCTTGCAGTGCTAGACGTGTTTACCGAAGACGCGGTGGATGTCGTGAAATTGACCCCCTCTCACCTCGCCTTGGCTTGCAAACAGGGTCATGTTGTTGAGCGTATTCAGACGCTTGTTCTGGGTGGTGAGAACCTGACATCGCAACTCTGCCGCAAAGCGACCCAAGATCTATCACCGTCTTTAACTCTTATTAATGAATACGGCCCAACAGAAGCCGTCGTCGGCGCCATGCACCACACATATGACCCCGTTGCTGATACCGAGCCCTCGGTCCAAATAGGGTCTCCCGCAGCCGGTGTTTCGGTCAGTGTCAGGGATAAAGGCATGAACCTTTGCCCCATTGGTGTAACCGGAGAAATCGTTATCGGCGGCCGCTTGGCCGAGGGATATCTTGGCGCACCCTCCAAAACTGAAGGGAAATTCTTGGAGGATCCAAAAGCAATTCAAGGCAAGGTTTACCGAACTGGTGATTTGGGTCGTATCAATCGAAATGGGCGATTTGATTACCTTGGCCGGGCGGATCAACAAATAAAAATAGGCGGTGTGCGTTTCGAAGTCGCAGAGATTGACCGCGTTTTGCGACAATTGCCGAATGTGAATGCCGTTCATGTCTCGTTCGGATCAGCACCGTCTATTGGCGGAGACAAGCAATGCAAAACATGTGGCCTTACGGATTCCGTGTCCGGGGTAGATTTTGTTGAAAACGATCTGTGCCATTTTTGCGCAGAATTCGACAACTACAAAGCCCGAGCGCAGGCCTACTTTAAGGATGAACCTGCGCTACAGCGCCAAATAGCGCGTGCAGCCGAAGCGAGCACCGGGAAATACGACGCGGTCATGATGCTGAGTGGCGGCAAAGACAGCACATACGCCGCCTATCGGCTTGCTGATTACACGTCGCGCGTGCTCGCCGTGACTTTGGACAATGGCTATATCTCTGAAAAGTCGAAGACGAATATTCAAAGGGTAGCAGAAGATCTTGGTTGGGATCATCGCTATCTCAGCACTGACAAGATGAACCAGATATTCGTCGACAGCCTGAAAACACACTCCAACGTGTGTCAGGGTTGTTTCAAGGCGCTATACACTTTGGCGTTCCGTACGGCTTTGGCCGATGGCGCGACTATGGTGGTGACAGGATTGTCCAGAGGGCAGTTCTTTGAAACACGCTTGACCCCCGACCTGTTCCGCAACGCAGCCCCTACGTGCTCCCAGCTGGACGATATGGTTACCAAGGCGCGTAAAGCCTATCACGCAAAAGATGACGCGCTTTCCAAGCTTTTGGAAACGGATGACCTGAAAGATGGACGTTTTCTGGATCAGATCGAGGTGCTCGACATTTACCGCTACATCGACGTGCCCGTAGCTGAGATTTACGAGTTTCTTGATAAGGAAACTGCATGGCAACGCCCATCGGACACTGGTAGGTCGACCAATTGCCTGATCAATGACACCGGGATCTATTTGCACAAGTCACGCGAGGGGTACCACAACTACGCACTGCCCTATTCCTGGGATGTGCGCTTAGGCCACAAAACCCGCGAACAGGCATTAGAAGAGCTTAACGACGACATCGATACGCAGCGCGTCGAAGCGATCCTCGAAGAGATTGGATTTGACGAGCCCGTCAACCAACAAAAGCTATCCGTTTACGTGGCCGGTCGCGATATCGCAGAACAAGATGTTTGGCAGACACTAGAGGCCCATTTTCCAAGAGGCTTGTTGCCTGACGAAGTGGTTTTACTGAAGGATATGCCGCTTAGCCCCAATGGAAAGGTTGATGCATCCCGTCTGCCCAAAGGAAGCAGGCGAGGCGTGCAGCGCTCGGGCTTGGTTCCACCTGAGACGGAAACGGAACAAAAGTTGGCCGACATACTGTCTGCGGTGATGGGTAAACTCCAGATCGGTGCGACCGATGACTTTTTCGATCTAGGCGTCGACAGCCTTGCCGCGATAGAGATTGCTATGAAGGCCAATGAACAGGGGTTTGCCCTGCCTGCGACCTCGCTGTTTGAATACCGAAGCGTTCGAGCACTTGCTGCACATGCAGACAATTTGTCGTCAGTCAGCATTGGGGAAGGCCCGGAAGAAGCTCTGCTCGATCTGGACGATGATGATCTTTCAAGCATCTCGGAGGCGCTGGGCTGACATGGGATATCCGCAAGGTGTAGCCGACATTCTTCCGCTGTCTTCCGCCCAGCGCGGGATATTGTTTCATGTCGATGACGAGGCGCAGCTACACGGACAATATGTAGCTGTAGTCAGTTGCACGTTGCGGGGCCCTCTGGACCCAGTGCAGCTGAAAGTTGCGATGGAGTCTCTTGTAAAAGCGCGCGACGTATTCCGAACCGGTTTCGTTTGGAAGGGTGTGAAGCAACCCGTTCAGGTCATCCAGGAACAGGTTAGCTTGCCGTGGACCGAATTGGATTGGACTGAGCATTCAGGTTTGGAACAGCGTTTCGACGACCTTCTGAAACTAGAGCAGCTACGGCAGTTTGATTTGAAGAGCCCCCCCTTGATGGCAGTTACAATGATCAAGGAAGCGCAAGACTGCTGGCGGTTTGTGTGGACAATTCATCACCTTATCAGTGATGGGTGGTCGACCGGCGTTTCGATTAGAGATCTCTTCGACCTTTACCATGGAAAAAGCCCTGCCGGTTCGATTGCGCCAAGTTTCAAAACCTATCTGACCTGGCTCAAAAAACAGGGTCCACTGACGGACACTGCGTTTTGGACCGATTACTTTGTGGGCTTGGAAGCGCCCTGCTTGCTTCCTGAACTGGACAGCCGAAATCAGTCTCCGACCCAGGTCTCGTACGCCGAGCGATTAGGCAGCGACTTGATGGAGAGCGTAAATCGGGCTTCGGCAGAATTGAAGGTCACACCAAATACGGTTTTGTCTGTGGCTTGGGCATTGGTCTTGCGCAGGTATCTCGGGCAAAACGACATCGTGTTTGGTACCACGACTGCAGGACGTCCACCTGAAATCCCCAATATTTCTCAAGCCGTTGGTGCATTCATAAGCACACTGCCAGTACGTTTCAAAATCGATCCGTCCCAATCAGTGGGCGAGCTCCTACAAGACCACACTAGCACAGAGTTGAAACGACTAAAACATGAGCACGCCTCGCTCGCAGACGTACAAAGCTGCGCCCCGTTCGCAAGTGGAACCCCCGTTTTCGATACGCTGTTTGTGAATGAAGGCGTTCAGAAACAAGATTTCGTCTTTGACGACATTGAGATCACTGGTCTTAAGACAGCGCAGTTCAGCAATTATCCCTTATCGCTTCTTGTGACGCCGCAGAAAGATTTGGATGTTGAAATCTATTTCGACCCAGAACGTATTTCCGCCGAAGCCATTCGGTCGTGCCTTGAAAGCTACAAACGCGTCTTGTTTGCAATTGCCAATGATCCTACAACGCCAATAAGAAACCTGATGAAAGACGGTGCTAACCCGGTTTACATCTTACCCGCGCCAAAAGCTGAAACTGTCATTCATCGCTTCCTGCAACACGCTGACGCTTCGCCAAATGCGGTCGCAATATCTGACAACCACAAAACGGTAACTTATTCCGAACTGTCGAAACGCGCGCGGCAACTAGCCTTTTCACTGCTCAAAGCTGGTGTGACTGAAGACGATATAGTCCCTGTAGCTTTGCCGCGTGGCGTGGATGCATTTGCAGCCTTTTTGGGCGTGATGATGTCAGGTGCAGCATATGTTCCGCTGGATCTGAATTATCCGGAAATTCGTCTCTCGCAGATGATGGAAACGGTCAAGCCCCGTTTCATTGTGACGTCACGAACGTCGCAAAATAACCTGCCCACCAAATCTGCTCATCCGGTTCTAGTTGACGTGCTCGATCAGGCGATCCACCCGGACGATGTTAAGCTCGGTGCGCGTGCCTATGTCATGTTCACGTCCGGGTCAGAAAACAAACCCAAAGGTGTTGAGATCTCTCACTCAGCGCTGGCCGTATCAACGGTCGCGCGAGATGAGGTTTACGGTGCTGCGCCTGAAGTCTACCTACTGCTGTCCTCTTTGGCGTTTGACAGCTCTGTTGCCGGAATTTACTGGACCCTTTGCACTGGCGGGCATTTGGTCGTCGCCGAGAAACGCGCCGAGCAAAGTCCGAACCAGTTAGGAGAATTAATCTCCCGACACAATGTGACCCATACTCTGTGCCTACCGAGCTTGGCTCGCGCGCTTCTGATGTCCGTACCACAAAGTGATTTGCAAAGCCTACGGGTTCTAATCGCCGCTGGAGAAGCACTCTACGACAGCCTGCCTCACGAATTAAAAGAGTTGCTGCCCAATTGCGTATTGATGAATGAGTATGGGCCGACGGAGGGTACGGTTTGGTGCACTTCGTTTGATGCTACGGCTTTTGAAGAAGGCCCGATTGTTCCAATTGGGAAGGCAATTCCCGGAACCTGGGTGGGCGTCTTCGATAACGATGATTGCCCCGCTGAACCGGGGATAACCGGTGAAATCATTGTTGCTGGCCACACAGTCGCAAACAGCTATCTACACGATTCGGAATACACAAAAAATCGGTTCTTTGAATTTGGGGGTGAAGGCATCCGGGCGTATAGAACAGGCGATCTTGGGGTTGCTGACGCCTCGGGATGCATCACGTTCTTGGGCCGCCGGGACAAACAAATCAAAATACGCGGACATCGAGTCGAGCTTTCGGAAATTGAGGCTGCTGCTCAAGTTGTTACTGAACAACGCCGTATAGCTGCCGTTTCATTGGCGCTTTCGGGCTCCAATAGTATTATCTTGGCGATAGAATGCGGACCCAGCGACCCGATTTGTGAGGCCACCGCGCGTCACATTGAGGCCAGTCTTCCAGAACCTTTCCATCCAAGTTCGGTTGTTGGTGTTGAAGTGTTTCCTATTCTTCCGAACGGAAAGTTGGATCAAAACGCACTTAAGGCTATGGTCACCGAGCACCTGCAATCCCACGTTGGCGCACCCCCGAAGACAGAGCTCGAGGAGCAAATAGCCGCAATTTTTTCCGAAACGCTGAATACGCGATGTCAGACGAGAAACGGCAATTTCTTTGATTTGGGGGGCGACAGTTTGGCGACACTTTCGGCCTATGCTAGGGGTTGCGAGCAAGGAATTCACTTTGAACCAACCGATCTTTTTAGTTGCCCAACAGTTGCTGAATTGGCCAAAAGGGTATCCGAGAGGCGCGCGGGCGAGATGTTCTCTGGGAGCGAAAGCGCTATTCAGATTTCCAGCCAAGGAACGAGCAAAACAACAGTCTTAATTGCGCATTGCTCTGTCAAGTTCAGCCGGTATATGGCCCGAAGCTTGGGTCCAGACCATTCCGTTGTGCATATTCCAAGCCATCGGACAGAAGGTACTCCCGTCCCGTTTGACCGGTCTGTCAGCGACCTTGCATCCGAAGCTATTTTTCATCTTAAACAGACCAATAAGACCGGTCCATTTGTTCTGTGCGGGTATTCCGCCGGATGTCCGATTGCCATGGAAATGGCAAGACAATTGGGGCAGGAAAAAACCCTTGGTATGATCCTTTTGGACCCTCCGTTCAAAATGGTCGGGGCAGAACCGGAGTTACAGCCCTTGTACTTTCGCTCGTACAAAAGACTGCGCTACATCATCAAAGGCTGGAAACGCCGCTTTAAAGCACGGCGCGTCGTTCCTGAAATCAAGCGCATTCTAGCTGAGCAACCTGAAGCTGAAGAAGCGAGGATCAGGGGTGTCGAAATTGCCCACGAATTGGCGATCAGTAATTTTCGCGTGCCTCGCTTTGATCCCCCGGCACACGTGTTTTTGTCACGCGGCAACCCCTCTCTGACTGGCGGCGACGTTTTGGATACGCACTTGCGGGACAAAAGCCTTTACAGCCTAGACATGAAGCATGTGGAGCTAATGAGCCGACCAGACGTTTTTGCAACTATCGCTTCTGTGATTTCGGAATGCGTAGACCGCAGGATTCGATAACCTCTAAACTCTGATCCCACATTTAAACTGGTGCTGTCAGACTAATTCGAACCAGTCTCAGTTTGCCGCGGAAACTGCGAACCTATCCGGAACAAAGTTGACGCCACTCGGCAAGAGCGGCGGTGCGGGTCAGCTTGAAGGTGTCCCGGCTGGTGAGCGATCGTTCCTGGTTGAAGTGGTTGTAGACGGAAGAATGGATGGAGGCGAATTTCTGTAAACTTCGCATGCGCCTGAAACGCTGCATCGCACGTTCTCTTCGTCGGAAAGGCAGGTGCGAGTTCTCGACGCGGTTGTTGAGCCACCTGCCCGTCCTTTGTTTTTCGAGTGCACCCAGTGGTGGTGTCAGACCAATTCGAACCAGTCTCTACAAGGACAATGACACTGTCCTTATGCCGCGCCGAGTTGACGCCACTCAGTGAGAGCAACGGCGCGGTTGCGCTTGAAATTATCGCGGTTGTAGAGGTGGCGTTCCAGATTAAAGTGGTTGTGAACCGAAGAGTGAACATCGGAGAATTTCTGCAGGCTTTTCATCTGCCGAAACCGCAGCATCACCCGTTCTCGTCGTCGAAACGGCTGGTGCGAATTCTCGCTTCGATTGTTCCGCCAGCGGCCGGTTTCCTGCTTCTGTGCATTGCCTATGATTTTCATGGCAGCACCGTAGGATCGAAGTTTGTCCGTCACGACGACATGTGGGCTCCCATAGCGTTTCATTGCTTTCCTGAGGAATTTCAACGCGGCTTTGCGATCTCGGCGCTTGGTCACATAACTTTCCAGCACCTCGCCTTCGTGATCCACAGCCCGCCATAGGTAGTGCGTCTCGCCATTGATCTTCACGAAGACCTCGTCCAGATGCCACTGCCAGTTCGAATAAGATCGCATCCGATTGACCCTGTTTCTGCGGATCTCTGCCGCGAATATCGGGCCAGGTGCTGTCAGACTAATTCGAACTAGGCTCAGTTTGCCGCGGAAATCGCGAACTTATCCGGAACAAAGTTGACGCCACTCGCTAAGAGCGGCGGCGCGGGTCAGCTTGAAGGTGTCTCGACTGGCTAACGATCTTTCCTGGTTGAAGTGGTTGTAAACGGAAGAATGGATGGAGGCGAATTTCTGTAAACTTCGCATACGCCTGAAACGCAGCATGGCCCGTTCTCTTCGTCGGAAAGGCAGGTGCGAGTTCTCGACGCGGTTGTTGAGCCACCTGCCCGTCCTTTGTTTTTCGAGTGCATCCAGTTCTTTGAGCGCGGCTCTGTATGAGGCGAAGCGATCCGTCACGACGGTTTCCGCTTTGCCGTGTCGCTTCATTAACTTCTTGAGGAATTTCAGTGCTGCAGCCTTGTTTCGGCGTTTGGTGACAACGGCTTCCAGCACCTCGCCTTCATGATCAACAGCCCGCCAAAGATAGTGCCGCTTGCCATTCACCTTCACGAAAACCTCGTCCACGTGCCACTTCCATTTGGAGAATGCGCGCAGCTGCTGAACACGCTTCCGTCTGATCTCAGCAGCAAACATCGGGCCAAACCTGTTCCACCAATATCGGATAGTTTCGTGGCTCACGTCGATGCCTCTCTCGTGCAGCAGATCTTCGACATTCCGAAGCGAGAGCGGGAAACGGATGTACAGCATCACCGCAAGGCGGATGATCTCGGGACTGGTTTTAAAGTATTTGAATGAGGCAGGTCTGGTCATGGGCAAAAGCTACGCAACTGCCCTGCCCCGCTCAAGCAAAGTTCTTCTGACAAGACCAAGCCAAGTAACTAAAGGGACAAGATCATCGCAGAAGTCGCAATGTCTCCTCTCAAAATTGAGATAGGGTGCGCCTCGCTGCGTCGCCGCAAGGCGGTTTCGCGCTCAACTTGACTGATGCCGTAAGATGAGCGACCGACTGTTTTTCCGCGTTTGTGATTATTTGCGCGTCAAAATGAAAGACTGGGGCTTCTGTCGCTAATGTAGACTAAGGAGGACTTCGAGGTCGCGGCAGGTGAGCGGTTCCATAAGTTTGCGTTCTTCTCCGTTTAGCGATTTGCCATCAGAAATATGATCCTTCAGCAACCGAGAAATCTGGCTCGTCGACTGATAGTAGAGTTCGGGATTGGACCGGCTCAGGTCAAATAACAAGCGCCGCAGCAGCGCCTTTCGCCGCTCGGCATCGGTTTCTGATTTCTTGTCTTGAAGCATGATAGCTTTACCTGAGCATTCCTACTCAGCAGTTAGGTTTTTTTTGCACCTCGTAAAGCCTA
Source organism: Ruegeria sp. Alg231-54 (assembly GCF_900143525.1). Classification (GTDB taxonomy): domain Bacteria; phylum Pseudomonadota; class Alphaproteobacteria; order Rhodobacterales; family Rhodobacteraceae; genus Ruegeria. The sequence continues at coordinate 55,157 of NZ_FREZ01000011.1, forward strand.
TCTGTTTGCCTGCGACGACTAGTGAAGGATCGTCGCGTCGAAGCGAATGAAGGATTCGACTTTATGATAGATCAACTTAAACGTCTTTTTGATCGGAAGACTTACGCGGCTGTACGTTATGATGCCGCAAAGCAGCATGCAAACTCTGCCGACATGGTCGCGGTACTGAACGCCGATCCCTACTTGATGGTAGCCGACGCGGGACTGCGGTTGATCTCCGTCTTTGACGATTTGCACTACGATCGTGCAGATCTTGATATGTTGTCCGCCCCGATGCGAAGGCGCGCATTGAAAAAACTCGCCCCTTTCGAATATTTTCAGCGATCCGGTTCGGTGATTGAGAACTGCGCTGCTGACATACGCATTCATATGCCGAAATTCCGGGCGCTTGGTGCATCGCCGTTTGACGCGCTGCGAGAAACATCCATGCGGCCACAAGATTATGCTCTGCTAACCCCAACGCAAGCCGCGGCGCAAATGATTGCAGCCTATGAAGTCGATACCGCGAAAGAGCGTTTGGCAGCATTGGTCTTAAAACACCCGGCAAACTTGTTGCGTCTGTTTGACTTTCTGGAACCTACCCCTTCAAAAGCAGCGGTCCGCGAGATGTTGGGCGAGCTGCTCTTTCTGCAACGCGCTGCAGTGGCCAAGGAACCGCTCAAGAGCCGACGGGCATTGCGTTAGCATGTCAGGGGCGCTGTCAGACAAATTCGAACCAGTCTCAGCTAGGCCAATAGAACTGCCCTTTAAGCCGCACCAAGTTCGCGCCACTCGGCAAGAGCGGCGGTGCGTGTCAGCTTGAAGGTGTCTCGGCTGGTGAGAGATCGCTCCTGGTTGAAGTGGTTGTAGACAGAGAAGTGGACGGCGGCGAACTTCTGCAAACTTCGCATGCGCCTAAAACGCTGCATCGCGCGTTCGCGTCGTCGAAACGGCAGGTGCGAATTCTCAGCGCGGTTGTTGAGCCACCTGACCGTCTGTTGTTTTTCAAGCGCGTCCAGTTCTCTGAGCGCGGCTCTGTATGAGGCAAAGCGATCCGTGACGACAGTTTCCGCTTTGCCGTTTCGCTTCATCAATTTCCTGAGGAATTTCAATGCCGCTTGCTTGTTTCGACGTTTGGTAACGATTGCTTCCAGCACTTCGCCCTCATGATCGACGGCCCGCCAGAGGTAGTGTCGCTTGCCATTCACCTTCACGAAAACCTCGTCCACGTGCCACTTCCATTTAGAGAATGGGCGGAGCTGCTGAACACGCTTCAGTCTGATCTCAGCAGCGAACATCGGGCCAAACCTGTTCCACCAATATCGGACAGTTTCATGACTGGCATCGATCCCGCGTTCGTGCAGCAGATCTTCGACATTCCTAAGCGAGAGCGGGAAACGGATGTACAGCATCACCGCCAAGCGGATAATCTCGGAACTGGTTTTGAAGTACTTGAAAGAGGCAGGTCTGGTCATGGACAAAAGCTACGCAACACCCCTGCCCCGCTCAAGCAAAGTTCTTCTGACAAGACCGTGTAGTGAGTTTTGGCGAAAAATCACAAGACGTTTTGCAGAATGTCTTTACGTCAGCTCTGTTCCTGCGCGGGCTAAAAGGCCCGAGCAGACATATAGCCTGGGCTGTCTCATGACCAGACTATCCCCGCGTTGCCAATCATCCCAGATTCGGGTGACGCGGGGAACTTTTAATCCAAGCGTCGGTCCTTGCCGTATTGAGCTTAACCCAATCCAATAGTGATTTGTGAGGGGGTAACGAGTTACGGCCTCGCCATTGTGCGGGGCCTTTTTTGTTGAGGCTAAAAAAGGCCAGCTTCGCAATGCGGACTCACTCACAAACTTGCATTGCGAAGCTGGCAAACATCCCTCCGACAGGGGGATGGGTAGTCGGAGGTGGCAGCACAATTATGGGACTGTGCAGGGCGAAATCACCACAGAATGACGGTATGCACTAGGCGTTCATCGGAATAGGTTTGGTATCCGAAAGTATAGTTGCACTCGACCAAGCTTAATCCGCGGTACCAGCTTCGAAATTGAGTAGGTGCTGATTGGGAAACGCAATAGAAACCCAATACGGATCGGCCATCTTTTCGTCGTCGGCTTTGGGCTCGATGCGGTCATTTGCAAATTACTCGTGACCGTCTGCTGTGCGGAGATACTGTTGAAAAAGTCTGTTGATTGGTTGCTGGTGTCCTGATTCACTTGTTTTGAGAGTGGGAGGGCACGGCGATGATGGGACCGAGGCAGGTGGCGCAAGGTGCGTTGTTTTATGAGTTCTCAATCGAAGAGTTTGTGCCGCAGGATCACCTGATGCGTGGGATTGATCGCTTCCTTGATCTGACCGAAGTGCGCCCAATGCTTGCGCCGTATTACAGCTCACATGGTCGTCCGTCGATTGATCCCGAACTGATGATCCGCATGCTGCTGTTGGGATACTGCATGGGCATCCGCTCCGAGCGGCGGCTTTGCGAAGAGATACATGTCAATCTGGCCTACCGCTGGTTTTGCAAGCTGGACCTGGCCGATCCGGTGCCTGACCATTCGTCGTTCTCAAAGAACCGTCATGGCCGTTTCCGGGAGAGCGGATTGTTCCGTCATTTGTTCGAGACAGTTTTGCAGCGCTGCATGGATGAAGGCCTTGTCGGTGGCCACAGCTTTGGCGTTGACGCCAGCCTGATACCCGCGAATGCAAACCAGACACGCGGCATTGATAGCGAGGAAGGCCTGCCACCTGAACTGACCTCTCGTGTTCTGAACGAGTACCTCGAAACGCTGGATGATGCCGCATTCGGCGCGTCCACTAAAGTCGTCCCCAAATACATCTCGCCAGTCGACCCTGCGGCACGCTGGACAGGTGCAGACGGTGGGGCTGCCTTCTTCGCATATTCCACCAACTATATGGTGGATCTGGATAATGCGGTGATTGTCGATGTTGAACCATCGGTTCCGATCCGAACCGCTGAGGCTTTTGCCGCACGGCGCATGATCGACCGGATCACAGACCGCTTTGGTATGACCCCAAACAAACTGGTCGGTGACACCGGGTACGGATCAGCAGAGATGCTGGGCTGGTTGGTGGAAGAGCACGGCATCGCTCCGCACATTCCGGTCTGGGACAAATCGAAACGAACCGATGGCACCTTCTCACGCGAAGATTTTGTCTATGACCCCGCGACCGACAGCTACACCTGTCCGGGCGGCAAGGCGTTGCAGACCTATCGCCGGAACTTCTCAACGCCACGAAAAGCAAATGGCGGCAAAGACGGCTTCATCAGATACCGCGCCTCCAAACATGACTGCGACATATGCCCTTTGAAACCGCAATGCTGTCCGAAGGACAACGGGAGACGCCTCATGCGCTCCGTGCACGAAGCTGCCCGAGACGTCGCACGCGATATCCGAAAAACCGACGCTTACATGACCTCATTCATTCAGAGGCGGAAAATCGAGATGCTCTTCGCTCATCTGAAGCGATACATCGGCGTGCGGATGATGCGGCTTCGAGGACCAAAAGGCGCATATGAACAGTTCCAGCTAGCAGCCACAGCACAAAACCTCAGGAAACTCGCAAAACTGGTCCCTGCACCAGCCCCCACATGAAGAAGGGGCGTGTCACCCCAAATCTCGACAGTCGGCAAACCAGCCAAAACATCGACTTCTTCAACACTATCCGGACAAAGCTGCCTTTCGTGTCGATGTTGTCAATCACAGCAAACAGACCCATTCCAGACGTTGACCGCCACCCGGGGTGCTGGAACGAAGCCTGCAAGGGCATCAAAATGCGCTTGAATTGCGACTTTTTACTCCCTTGGCGTTGGATGTTTGCTAGCAACCAACTGACAATTCTCTCTTACGCTGCGCGTCTCTGATCAAAGCTGCAAGTCGATAGAAGCCATGAGCCATCTTGGTGTATGGTACGAGCAGGAAGAACGTCAGAACCGATCCAAGGTGGATGGCAAGCAGCGCGGGCATCAGAGCAGTTGAACTAAGGGTGTAAAGGACCAGTCCGCTCAGCCCGACAAATCCGAGCAACAGGACAAACCCGATTTCGCCGCCCCATGCGGACGGGTCACCAAGCTCGCGATCAGACTTTTGCTTGAGCAGAACCATAGCTCCGCAACCCACTGTCAGCAGAATACCGCCTGAAACCCCAAAGAGTTTTGGCAGGGACCAGAACCCGTAGGGCGCGTGTAACCCGAACGCATAGTGCAAAATCGTCGCCACCGAGGTCGAGGCAAGGCACAGCAGGAAGCCGTACATGATGGCGTGGTGAATGTGGCGTCGGCCCTGACTGAACCGGTCTTCGTCCTCGAAGTTGCAACCCTCGCCGTGGCCTGCGGCCAAGTCCTGCATCTTGCCAGCGCGTTTCAACGCAGCAATCAGATCAGACATTTGGATGGGTTTGCCACCGACCTCCGCCCAATAGCGCCTCAGGCTGATAGCCAAGCTAAAGAGTGGCAACAAGAATGCCGGCGCAAAGATTGCTACCATCGCATTGTGGGACAGGACTGCATAGAACCCCTCTCCTCCGCTGGAGCCGATAACGCGAATTGCCCAGAACAGCAGGGCAAAACCGACAACAAGGGCCAGCGCGATCGCGCCACCATGCGTATGAAACCGCCGCGCCAGAGGTTGCGGCCAAGCAAAGCTTTCCCAACTTTCCCGCCGCACTTCAGCCAGAGCTTTCGGCAGGTTTAGGTCAAACTCGTGCGGCGCCGTATACTGACAAGCGTAGTAACACCCCCGGCAGTTGTGGCACAGGTTGGCCAGTTGCGTGATGTCTCCATCCGAGAACGCGCGTTCCGCGTGCAGCGACGGGAAGACCGAACAATAGCCCTCGCAATAGCGGCAAGCGTTACAAATCTCGGCCTGACGGCGAGCTTCTTGGATAAGTTCAGTTTGCATAAGCGGCGGCCTCACGTCCTGAGATGCGTCCAAAAACGGTTCCGATGGTCATGCCAAAACCGGCCAGATACCCCTGCCCCAATATCGACCCGGCCATTGTCTCGCCGGCGGCCCAAAGGTTTTTGATCTTTCCGTTGGCGGTCGAACATTGCGCTGTGTCGTCGACCTTCAGGCCCAGATAGGTGAAGGTCACACCGGTGCGCAGCGAATAGCCATAAAACGGAGGCTCGGTGATCGGACGCGCCCAGTTCGTCTTGGGCGGCGTCAGACCCGAGGTCGTGACCCCGTCCAACTCAGTCGGATGGAATCCACTGGTATCGCCGCATGCTTCGTTGAATTCTGCAACGGTCGCCTTCAGCTTGTCGGCGGGCAGATCCATCATTGCAGCCAGTTCTTCCAGGGTGTCCGCCTTCAGTGGTGGAAAGACCGACGGCATAAACAGGTTCAGCGACTTAGCATCGATGATCACATAGCCAACTTGATTCGGTTGGGCCGCCACCAGACGTCCCCAGATCGCATAGCGCTTGGGCCAAACGTCTTCGCCCTCGTCATAAAACCGCTCGGCATTCTTGTTCACGACGATTGAAAACGGCACACAGTCCAGGCGGGTGACGATACCGCCATCGAACTTCGGCGCGCGCCCGTCAATGGCGACGGCGTGGCACTGAGTCGGATCGCCGACGCTGTCCACACCTTGATCCAACAGATCGGACAGAACCACGCCACGGTTATAGGGTGTGCCCCGGATCAAAAAGTTCTTGGCAGGCTCACCCCATGCACGGGTCAGCCAATCGGTGTCGGCCTGAAACCCACCTGAGGCAACGATGACAGCTTTGGGCGTGATGAGATGAGATTGGCCCTCATAGGTGTAATCGACCCACTCGATCCGATCACCGTTCAACTCCAGATGCGTGACAGCAGCTTCGTACAGAACATCGACACCCAGACCCGCCGCAGTTCGGTAATAGGCGTTCACCAGAGACTTCCCGCCCCCCATGAAGAAGGCGTTGGTCCGCGCCAGTGACAGTGTCCCGGACAGGGATGGTTGGAACCTGACGCCGTGTTCTTCCATCCACGGAAGGCATTCCTCGGAGGTTCGGATCGCGAGGCGAGCAAGATGTTCGTCGGTTTTGCCGCCAGTGACCTTGAGCAGATCTTCAAGATACTCATCTTCACTGTATTCTTCGATCAGCGGGCCCAGAGGAGCGCTATGCATACAACGAAAATTGCGTGTATGGCGCGAGTTTCCACCACGATAGGGTTTTGGCGCTGTCTCGAGAATCAGAACACGGGCGCCTGCCTCGGCAGCAGTCATTGCAGCGCATAGAGCAGCATTCCCGCCGCCGATCACAGCGATGTCATAAGCTTCCTTTTGGGTGGTCATATCCTGTCTACCTAATGGTTTTCGTCGGTTGTGCGGTCGCGTTCTTGCAACGCCCGAATACGCATCCGTTGTGCGGCCTGAATATGCGCGCGCATTTCTTTTTCAGCCGCAGCGCCATCGCGGGCCTTTAAGGCAGCCATGACGCGCTTGTGCTCGGCCACTGCTGTCTCGGCCCGGTCACCCTCCAGCAATTGTGATGGCCCAAGGATCAACAGCGCTTTTTGCAAAGACAACATAGACTTGGAAAGAAACCGATTCTTTGCTGCGTCCAAAAGTGTGGCGTGGAAAATCCGGTTGATCCGAGCCGCTTCCGAGCCTGTGCCAGCCTCGGCCAAGCGATCATTCAAAACGCCCAGCTCGTCCAACTCGACATCCGACGCTGCACGTGCCGCTAGTCGTGCCGCGGTTCCCTCGAGCACCGCGCGCATCTCATAGAGCTCCATTACTTCGGCATAATCGAGGCTGCGTACAGTTGCGCCCTGCCGTGGCACATGAGTTACTAGCCCGTCGGACTCCAACTGCCGGATAGCTTCGCGCACAGGGGTGCGACTGACGCCTAATCGTTCTGACAACTCAATCTCGCGTAGGCGTTCGCCAGGCTGAAGTGTGCCATCCCGAATCTCATCCAGCAGTTGTTGATACGCTGAATTGCCTTGTGGGCCTGGCTGTAAGGGGTCGTCTTGAATGGTCATCGAGCGCTCACTTGTCTTCTTGCGTCCAAGTGTATACATTTGGATACGTTATGAGTCAATATTATCGAAAGCCGCGCCTTGCCCACCCAAAACAAAACACCCTCTTTCCTGACAAAGCGGGCCGTAACACTGGTCCTTGCGCTTCTGGGCACCGGAGTATTTTGGGCGTTGAACCTGCCGCTGCCCTTTCTATTCGGCCCAATGAGCGCGTGTCTGATCGCCGCCCTAGCACATGCCCCTATGGAAGGTTTTGGTCAGATATCGGTTGCAGCGCGCACCATACTCGGCGTTGCAGTTGGGGCTTCGATTACCCCTGCCCTTTTTGTCGAATTGCCGAAGATGGCCGCATCTATCGCGCTGGTCCCATTCTTCATCCTGCTGATCGCACTGGTCGGAGTGCCTTTCTTTCGCAAGATTTGGGGTTTTGACTCCACGACCGCGTTTTATGCTGCCATGCCAGGCGGATTGCAGGACATGATCATCTTTGGTGCCGAAGCAGGCGCCAACCCGCGTACTCTATCCCTGATCCACGGTACGCGCGTGCTGATCATCGTGACACTGGCCCCACTGTTTCTGACAGTGTTCTACGATGCCCAGCTCACCAACCCAATCGGAGAGCCTGCGCGCGACCTGCCAATACATGAGTTGGCGCTGATGGTACTGGCCGCCCTTGTAGGCTGGAAAGGCGGTGAGAGGATCGGCCTGTTCGGGGCATCCATCCTCGGACCAATGATCCTGACGGCGGCTCTTTCACTGGGTGATTTCATTCATACCCGACCGCCTCGCGAGGCTATACTTGCAGCGCAATTCTTTATTGGCTGCGGGATCGGTGTGAAATTCGTGGGCGTCACTTGGGTCGAACTCCGCCGGGTGGTTGCAGCGGGCTTCGCCTATGTCATCGTCCTTGCCATCCTTGCAGCGGCTTTCACTGCTGTTGTCACCACGTTGGGGCTAGGCCAGCCGGTCGAGGCATTCTTGGCCTTTGCGCCCGGCGGACAGGCAGAGATGACGGTTTTAGCCATCGTTTCTGGCGCGGATCTGGGCTTTGTCATAACGCACCACCTTACAAGGATCGTGTTGGTAATCATTGGTGCGCCGATAGCAGCCAACCTTATCCTGCGCTGGTCAAAACCTCGGGGTTAATCATGTGAATGGGAGCGCCTTCAGCATAAGCGTTCACCTGATCGAAAATGTCTGAGAATTGCAGGTCAAATTCGTCCTCGGTCACAAAACCTATATGTGGTGTCGCAATCAGGTTTGGGTGCGATAGCAAAGGGTCATTCGGGTCGGTGAGCGGCTCAGTATCGAAGACATCAATTGCGGCCTTGCCCGGGCGACCGGCATTTAGCCCCTCAAGCAATGCACCCTTTGCGATAAGGCCTGCACGTGATGTATTCACAAACAGTGCTCCAGGTTGCATCTGCGCGAAATCTGACGCGGTGATGATGCCGTGTGTGTTTGGCTTCAGGCGAACATGGACTGAGACAACATCACTTTGAGCAAAGAACGCTTCGCGGTTTGCGGCGACCTGAACGCCATCTGCATGCGCTCTCGCCCGACCTTCGTCCGAGGACCACCATACCACATTCATCCCGAACGCCTCGGCGTAGCCAGCGACAGCGCGGGCGATACGGCCATATCCGTACAGCCCCAGTTTCCTCCCCCTCAAGGTCTTGCCAACTCCGGCCTGCCAATGCCCGGTTTTGACCGAGGCCATCTGCGCAGGCAAATCGCGCATCCCCGCCATGATCAGCGCCCATGTCAGTTCAGCTGCGGCATATGAAGGCGTCCCGCCGTGCATGTTCGAACACAGCAGTACTCCGTTATCCGAGCATGCCTGCACGTCGACATGCGGGTATACGCTGCGCTGACTTATCAACTTCAGGTTTGGGAGCTTTTCAACCAAATCGCGGGTGATCTTGGTGCGTTCGCGAAACAACACCAGCGCCTCAGCCTCCTGCAAGCGTTCAGCCAATTCGCTGGTATCCTCGACATGATCTGTCCAGACCTTCACGTCATGGCCAGATAGATTTTCAAAACAGGGCAGGCCCTGCAGTGTGTCAAACCAGTCATCCAGAATGTGTATTTTCATCGACTTTCTATACCCTACTCGGTGCTCAGTTTTCTTGGCGTAGGCACAAAATGACGTGTGTCGAGTGCTTCTAGCGCATTGCGAACCCGTTCGCGTTGATCCAGCAAATGGTTGAATTGCTCGTCACACCCGGCAATCGGTGTCGGGTATTCCGCAATGTCCCTCCGCAAAGCCGACTGCGCCAGCCTGAGTTCCTGAAGCGCGATATCAAGGCATTCAGAATAGTCGTCCATCGGGACATCCTCACTATGTATACCACAGTATACCTTTTGAGATCAGCCTTTTCAACTATCGTTCCACACAGATTCCGGTACATAAACATGCCCATCTGCCAGTTTGCGCGCGGTTCGCACCAGACCTGCGGAATTCACGTTGAACTCCTGGTCGTTCGAGAAGTCCACCAGAACGTCGATCTTGCCCGAGGCGTGCTCCAAAACAACTTCAGCCGGGCTTAAATCCGGGCGATCAAGCAACTCGTCTGCGACGGTTCCTGGCGTCAAAGCGCAAGATGCTATGCATTGCGCACCCGTAACGGCCATTGTCGGGTGAGTTTTCCATGGCATGAAATACCGAACCGCAAGTGTTCCACCCTCTCTGGCGGGTGCCATCAGGCCGACTTTGGGAGTCACCGATTTCGATACGTCCCCCATACCCATCAGTTCCCCGGCTTCGATCCGTACTGCCTCCATCCGGTCAAAGAAAGCCCGGTTGGCATTCAGCTCTTCAGCGCTTTCATATCCTGTCAGTCCGAAATCTGAAGCCCGGGCTATGGCCATCGGCATAGCGACGTCCATGCAAGTCAGCTCGATCCCCTGCACTGCATCGCGCAAATTTCCTGTGGGTAGAAATGAACCTGTTGCCGAGCCCACAACGCCCATAAAGCTCAGTTGCACGGGTGCAGAATGACCGGGAACCCCCGCGATTTCCGCATCGCCCTCGTAGACCAACTCACCGCCCGGGGTCTGCACTTTGGCAACGACACGAGCGCCTGTATTGACGGCGCGAATGCGGATTTCGGTCTCATCGCCGTTGGGCTGAAGCAATCCCATTTCAATCGCAGCTGGACCAACTCCTGAGAGGATGTTTCCGCAAGTGGGTTTAAAATCGACCAGCTTCTCATCAACAGAAACCTGCGCGAAGAAATAGTCGATATCTGCCCAGTCGTCCTCGCTGACCGAAAGCATCGCCACTTTGGTCGTCACTGCGTTACCACCACCGATCCCGTCGATGTTGAGCGCTTGTCCGGCCCCGAGGGCAGCAACCAGCACATCAGCCAGCTTGTCCCTATCTTCAGGCAGATCAGAGCGTCGAAAATAAGGACCTCGGGAAGTGCCGCCGCGCATGAAAACATATGGGATTGCTGTCTGGGTCATTGCGAACCCTCCTTTACAAACCGTTGAAATTTCTGAATTCAGCGCTGCCCGACCCGCCAGATTGGCAGGCCGGGCATCCGTGGAGCGCCTACTTGAGTGGCCATGGCAGGTTCACCATGTCTTGCAGCAGACCCGGCGGGAAATCCCGGTTCAGAGCGCCCGCCATCAGGCACATGAACCCGATGCCGCAGGCGGTCAGGATCAGAGTCATCTGCCAGCTGGACCCGGCGCGGATACGGAGAAAGGCGATCAGGAACCCGATCAGGGCGAGGATGAACCCCACAACCCAGGTGGCCGCGATCAGACTTGCGAACCACGCGAGCGTTGACCAAAGTCCATGTGGCGCGCTTGCATCCTCGCCGGCAATTTCCTTGTCGGCAAAGATTGCATCCCCCTCGGGTCGCCGCATCATCTGGATCAACAGAATGACGCAGCAGAACAGCGACACGCTGCCGATCACCAGCGGGATGATCTTGTCGGTCATGTTGTAGTCAGGGATCATGTTGGCATTGACCAAAGCCACGATCAGATAGGCCATGATCACCAGCAAAAAGATCAGCGGCGCGCGCTTGCTGCCGGATTTGACCTCACCTTCGGCCATGATCATCTTGGCTTGACGAATGCCTAGAATGACCGAAACCACGGTGACCACGATCAGTACGATAACGATTGGGCTGAAGACGTACTCCATGCCTTCGCCAAAGCTTTTGCGGAAGCGGAAAGAGGCGATCTGAAACGCCTGGTTGGTGAACTTTTCAACCGGGTTCGACAAAACGAACCCGATCAGAAAGGCCGGACGCGACCAGTCGAAACGACGCAGGAAGATGCCGATCAGGCCGATGCCGAACAGGGCCAGCAGGTCTTCGAAGTTTTGGCCGGACTGGAAAGCCGCAAAGCTGATCAGCATGAACAGAAACGGCGCCAGATAGGTGAAGCGGATTGTCGTCAGCTTGGCGATCCCACCCGAGGCAGCAATACACAGGATAGTCCCCACCACGTTGGCGAGAGCCAGCAACCAGACAATTGAATAGGTGATGTCGAGATTATCCTTGAGCATGCTAGGACCGACCTCGATATCGCCGGATCCCAACAGTGCAACAGCGCCGATAAAGATCGCCATGGAACCCGAGCCGGGGATACCAAACAGCAGTGTTGGGACGAGCCCCCCGCCCTCCTTGGCGTTGTTCGAGCTTTCCGGCCCGATGACGCCACGCACTTCGCCTTTGCCGAAGTTGCTTTTGTCTTTGGTCGATTGAACCGAATGGCCATAAGCGATCCAGTCAACAACCGAGCCACCAAGGCCGGGAATAACACCGACAACCACGCCAATGATCGAACAGCGGACCGACAACCAGATGTTCGCAGCCCAGTCTTTGACGCCATCAAGCCATCCAGCCCCTAGCGAAGCGCCCTTGGCAATGGATCGGTCTTGTCGCAACAGCGAGACGATTTCGGGCACCGCAAAGATACCCAAGCCAACGATGACCAACTTCAGACCATCGGTCAGGTAAGGAATGTCATAAGTCGCCATACGCAGCGAACCGCCTGCGTCCGCCTCGCCAATAGTGCCGACCATCAGGCCCAGCCCAGCGGCGGCGACACCCTTAAGCGGGATACGTCCGGCTAGAATGGCGACCATCGACAAGCCAAGAATGGTGATCATCAGCATCTCGGGCAGACCGAATGCCAGAACGATGGGCCGCGCGACCAAGATGAACATGGTCAGAAAAGTTGCGCCGACCAAACCGCCAAACAGCGATGAAGCAAAGGCCGCTGACAATGCCCGCGCGGCCTCGCCCTTTTTCGCCATCGGGAAGCCGTCCAGCACCGTAGCCTGCGAGGCAGAGCTACCGGGGATGCCCATAAGAACTGATGCGAAGGTGTCAGAGGTCGGAACAACGGCAACCATTCCGATCATCAACGCCAATCCAAGGATCGGGTCCATGCCGAACATGAAAGGCAGCAACAGGGACAGACCAGCAATACCGCCAAGCCCCGGGAAAACACCTACGGCCAGTCCCATAACGACACCAAGAACAAGGTACCCCAGAACGATAGGTTGCAGGATCAGACCCCACGCGTCACTGAGCGCAGGAACAGCTGTGGCGAAAACCTCCATAGCGGCCGCCTTTCATAAATTGTCTTGTGTTTGGAAAAGCGCGCGCCCGACATTGGGGCACGCGCGGTGGTGTTTGGGCTTAGTTCAGCTCGACACCATAGGCTTCTTTGAGCCAGTTCAGAACGTAGGCTTTGGCGTTGTCGTCCACGTTTGTCGCGGTTTGCAGTGCCGCTTTAGAGCCGTCACCTACGAACACTGCGTATTTGCCCACGCGCTTCGAGGAGATATCGGCAAAGTCGCCGCGCTCGGTCACAGCCTGGAACGCAGCTGTGTATGCGTCGACCACTTCCTGAGGTGTATCACCCGGCAGGAAGGCCAGCTTCTGAACCGGGAACCCGGCTACAAAGAACGCTTTCCACGCATCCCATGCCTCACCGGTGGTTTCACAGCCATCGGTGGCTTCGCACACTTCTTTGAAAGTCGGGATATCCGGGAAGGTCGGGTCGCGAACGATGTTGCCGTCTGCATCCAGAGCACCCCAGGTCATCATCGGAACAGCCTGACCGGATTCAACCAACGGGGCCGAACCACCCAAGTAGCCGGACGAGGTCTGATAATCGATATTGGCTTCGCCACGTTCGAACATCAGACGACCGTCTCCGCGTCCCTTGATGCCGAAGACCGGCTCGACATTCATGCCAAGCATTTGCCAGGCCAACAGCGGTACAAGGTCAAGACGCGTCGCACCCTGCGAACCGTAAATGAAGTTGGTGTCCTTCAGCGCATTCGCCGAGCCATCAAATTTCGCGCCATCCTCTACGTTCAGGTAGGCAACGCCACCGGTTCCTGATGCCATGACAGGAATCCAGTCATTGTATTCATAGCGTACCCGCGGATCACTAAGCAGATATGGGAATTGAGTTGAACCGGAGGTGCCAAACAGCAGCGTACCGTCGTCATGGCTCTGCTCCTGGAACCAGTTCGCGCCCTTGGTCGAACCAGCGCCCGGCATGAATTTCACCACTACGGTCGGTTGACCCGGCAGCGCTTCGGACAGAAGCGGCGCAAAGAAGTTGGCCCATTTGGCAGACCCGCCGGTTTCCGAGAACGGGATGACCCATTCCACAGTCTTACCCGAGAAATCAACCTCGGCTGCGGCAGGTGCGGCGATACCGGCGGCGGCGATCAGCCCCACGACGGCGCGGCGGGTGAAGTTAGAAATGGTCATTGGTTCCTCCCTGTTGACCAGACAACCACGTCAACGCCCTCCGCGCTACCGTGATCGCAAATAGAACTGTGGGGTTGATTCCCCCTCCCATCTGGCAATCATGGAGTGCCAACCTTGCGCGAAACTTGCAGGAGACCCGATGCGGATCGTCATCGTCGAAGACAACGAGACCCTCGCCAAAGCTATTGCCTATCGCCTACGTGACCGGGGTCATGCAGCAGAAGTGCTTTTGGATGGCGATGAGGCTGACTTGTATCTTGCGCAAGAGGGCGCAGACTTAGTTGTTCTGGACATCAATTTGCCTGGACAGTCGGGACTGGAGATCCTGAAATCTCTTCGCAATCGTGGTGACGGCGTACCGGTGATCTTGCTTACGGCACGTGCCGAAACAAGCGACCGGGTTTCGGGGTTGGATATGGGCGCCGATGACTATCTGGTTAAGCCATTCGAAATGGACGAGTTGGAAGCACGTATCCGGGCGCTTTCTCGACGCAAGGAACTCGACTACGGAGCAAAAGAGAGCATCGGCGCCCTGGAATTCGACCGCGCTGCCCGTCAGGTAAGTGTACAGGGCAAGGTTATGGATATTCCGCGGCGGGAAGTCGCGGTGCTTGAGTGCCTGTTGGAACGCAGGGGCAGAATTGTTCCCAAAAGCCAACTAACGGATTACGTCTACGGCGTGGGTGCCGATGTCGAGGCCTCAGCCGTCGAACCTCATGTATCGCGGCTGAGAAAACGTCTTCAAGATCTCGGTATTAGGATTAAGACAGCCCGTGGTCTGGGGTATCTGCTTGAGGTGCAGAAGTGATCAATCACGGCTCGCTCAGGTTAAGACTTTTCATTCTTATCCTAACCCCTTTGGTGCTAATTGCTGCTCTGCTTGGTCTTTGGCGTTTTATGATTGCGCAGAAAACGGCTCAGGAATTGTTCGATGACAGCCTGTTATCTGCTGGTCTCGCAATATCACGAGATGTTGCGATTTCGGGAGGTGATGCGCTGTCACCAACGACACGCAGCATGATCCGTGACGCATCAGGTGGAGAGATTTTTTACCACGTAACGGGCCCCGGCGGCATCTATGTGACAGGCTATGCCTACCCTCCGGCCGCCACCAACCCGTCTGATCAAGAGGTGTACAAGCCGCAGTTTTTCGAAGCGCTCTACCGCCAAGAACCAGTGCGCGTTCTTAAAATGACGGAACGAGTGACCATAGAAAATCTAATCGGAGATGCGACAGTTACAGTCTGGCAACGTATGGCGGATCGCAACGCTTTCGCAAATGAACTGTCAATCCGCGCAGGAATTCTCATGGGAATTCTGCTGGCCACCCTCGCCATTGTGGTATGGTTCGGCGTCGCTCGTGGACTGAGGCCTTTGCTGGATTTGCAGGACGCAATTGACCTGCGTTCACCAGATGACCTCAGTGAGATTAAGCGCCCTGTCCCGATCGAAGTTCAGGGTGTTGTTAGAACCCTGAACCGGCTTTTTGGTCAGGTGGAAAAAAGCATCAACGCCCATCAAGTGTTTATTTCCGAAGCAGCACATCAGCTGCGAAACCCGGCGGCGGCTGTTCAGTCGATGGCCGAAGCTCTGCAGGACGCGAAAACGGATGACGACCGAGAAAAACGTATCTCAGAGCTTGTGGCGGCTGCAAAAAACTCAGCGACTGTCGCGGAACAGCTGTTATCACTTGAAAGGCTCAGGCAGCCGACGCACCAAGACCAAATGGAAAAAATTGACTTCCGCTCGGTCGTGGAAGAGGCCTGCGCGGAGATGGGAGTTCAAATCCTAGCAAAGGGTATCGAGTTCGATGTCACGATACCTGAGACGGCGGTCCCGGTAATCGGTGACCGGGTCTTTCTGATTGAGGCTATAAAGAACCTGTTGGACAACGCAGTCAAACACGGTGGCACAATGTTGAGCCAAATTTCAGTGGTGCTGCGGTGTGACGGCAAATACGTCAACCTAACTGTGACCGATGATGGTGCTGGCCTTTCGCCAGACCAAAGCGAAGCGGCATTCAATCGGTTTTCTCAATTGGAGCATTCCGGGGGCAGCGGATTGGGGTTGTCCATCGTCTCTGCAGTGGCGGAGCGCCACGGAGGAATGATCGAAATCAACCAAGTCGAAAGAGGAGCGAGCATTACGCTTGAGCTTCCCATAGTCCTGTAAGCTGTTTCTAATTTCACTCGGAACCCAAAACCAGCCAAAGTCAACGCGAGTTTTTGCGATTGCTGCGAAATTCAGGTTTTCGCCCTGAGCGAAGAACGCAGCTCTCAAAATCTGTATCTATGTCGTCTTTGGGCTCACAGCGGTCATTCGCTGCGATATGCACGGATGGCCGAGATGCGGGACTTTGCGGCCTGATGCCAGTGCAGCGAAAATCACCTCGATTGCCGGACCGTGTCACGGAATTGCCCGTGGCGGCGCAGCACGATTTCCCGAAACCGGACATTCAAATCTTGCAAATGGGCCGAAACCCAAACCGGACATTCGCTGCGCGCCCGTTCTATGTCTCACATGCGGGACAAAGCTCCCCTTCGCCGCGGTGGCTCCAATGTCCGCTCTGCTCACGCAAGTCTGCCTCAAGCAACTTTGACCAGTAGTTTCTGTGCCTCACCCCATTGCCTCGGCGATTGCCCATACATGCGCCTGAACTCGCGACTGAACTGGGACGGGCTGACGTAACCAACGTCCATTGCGGCTTCGTTCACAGGCATCCCGCCCGCGATCTTCATGGCGGCGTTGTTGAGGCGCATCGTCTTAACGAACTGGATTGGAGCCATCGTCGTGACCTGCTTGAATTTGCGATGGAAAACCGCCCGGCTCATGCCCGCTCGGCTTGCCATATCCTCTATGGAGATCGGCGCATCCAGATGTGACGACACATGCGCAATTGAACGTGCGATGGCGTTGCCAGCACCGAATGCTTGCCGTGCGAAGGTGCCAGCTTCTCCCTTTAGGATCGCATAAAGCAATTCACGCAATCGCGCCTCGCCGAGAACCGCTGTATCCGTCTCGCTGTATCCGAGGCGCAGTAGCCGTAGCAGCGCATCAGTAAAACCATCGTCCCATCGCGCGAGCCTAATTCCGGGCTCCCGCAATTCTCTTTTGACCGAAGGCAGAACGCCCCCGGCATTTTCCATCTCCATCGCCAGTTCAGTCAAAACACGTTGTTCCAGTGAGATCATAATCCCGTAGAGAGGGTTGTCATGCGAGGCCAAAGGCGTCCCCGCCTTGACCGGCATCGACATTGGGCAGCAGAGATATTGACTGTTGTCGTATTCGTATCTTCGGCCATCCAGGACGGCTTCCTTCATCCCGCTGACAATGGCCACGACACAGGGCTCATAAACAGCGGGAACACAGGGGATTGATTGGGTGGCGCGAAAAAACCGCACACCCTTGATGCCCGTCTCGGTCAGGCCGTCCGTTTCGGTTCGGTCTGCTATGATTTGCTTGATCTGATCCTTACTCATATGAGAGATTTAAAGGCTTTACATCGATGCAGGCAACTACCTTGATACAATCGGGCAAGTATTTGCGATGATCTCGCCTGTTTCCGCATTCTGGTGAGAGCTATCTGCATTTCCAAGCCGAAACACAATTCACTCTGTCCCCGCGCCAACGCAGATAGGAGACAAAAGATGCCAGATACCACATTCGGACCCAACGGCTGGACGCCCGAGCGCCTTGGTGATCTCTCCGGCAAGATCTACCTCATCACGGGTGCCAACGCCGGTGCCGGGTTCCAGGCCGCGCGGACGCTTCTTAAGAAGAAGGCCAAAGTCGTGATGTTGAACCGCTCGGCAGAGAAGTCTCAGGCAGCTGTCGCGGACCTGAAAAGTGAGTTCGGAAGCGGGGCGGACGTGAGCTTCATTCGCATGGACCTGGCCTCCCTCGCAAGCGTACGCAAAGCTGCGGACGAGGTTCTGAATTCGGTTCCCCGGATTGATGCGCTCATCTGCAATGCGGCCATCGCACAGGTGCCAACCCGCAAGCTGACAGAGGATGGGTTTGAGAGCCAGCTCAGCACCAACCATTACGGTCACTTCCTACTCTGTGGCCTTCTTTTTGAGCGGATCGAAGCCTCAAAGGGCCGCATCGTTGTCGTGGCAAGTCTTGGCTACAACATGGGCCTGAAGACGATCAAGTTCGACGACATGAACTGGGAAGAGGGTTACGGGCCGAATACCGCCTACTCACAAAGCAAGCTGGCGCAAATGATGTTCGCCTATGAATTACAGGACAGGCTTGCCGCCGCTGGGCGCACCGAGGTCGAGGTCTATGTCTGCCATCCCGGCTCGTCGGCAACGTCACTGATCAGCACGAGCGGTAGCCGGACGATGCGGTTCATCTGGTGGCTCATGACCAAAACACCGATGGTTCAGACTGCCGAGCAAGGGTCCTATCCCGAAGTCATGTGCGCCACCGAAGAGGCTTTGACCGAACAACGCGCGCTTTACGGGCCAACGGGCCGCCTTGAAGCCGTTGGCCCGGTTGGCAAGGGTAAATTGAACCCACACGCGTATGACAAGACCGTCATGGCAAGGCTTTGGGAGGTCAGTGAACAAGAAACAGGCTTGAAGTGGGAGATTTGATCCAACGGGTCCCGTGCGGCTGGTGATGCTTCACCCACCATCGGAAATTCGTGCACCGTGGAGCATTTAGTAGAATGGGCTCAACGCGGACGTTGGTCAAAAAATCGCGAATGACCACTAAGCGGGACGAAGCTGCCTTTTGCTCATGCGTCGAGTTTGGTGGTCGCGAGCCCACCAAAAGTTGGAACGAGTAGCGGCACTACAGCGCGATTTCCCGAAAGTGGACGTTCAAATCACTCAAATCGGCCGAAATCCAATCCGGACATTCTCTGCGTCTCTGTGCAACGTCTCGCATGCGGGACAAAGCAGCCATTGGAATACAGCTCTTAAAACGCATCTATCGGATCGCGCAGACATTTGATTAAACAGCAGCCAGCTGCGCATTGGAGAAGGTTCGCTGCGTTTATTGACCGCTCGGAGTATACCAAATCGGTGAGGAATAAGCCCGTTCGGTTGTAACCATAGGCACGTCGTTTGTCATCTGAACTTCAAAGCGTTTTGCTTCATACGCGGTCCATCGTGGAGTTGGTATTTCTAACACCCTAACATAGTAAAAAGCTCTTCGGTTTGGGTCAAAATCAGGGTCTTGCCAGAAGCCAAGCAACTCAGGCGATCCAATGGTATTGGTCCAAGTTGCATTTGCTACGTCTACTGTGTTGCCAACTAACGGCAGCTTACCGTCAGCGCCAGGTTGCCGGTCGTCGCTCCAGGCCACATCGTAGACCTTTTCGCCACGCGTCCCGTCATCATTTAACCAGCCTTTCACAATCTGCACACGATCAAGGTTGCCGCTGAAAGGATCTTTCAGCGCAGCAACGAGGAAGTTTGGCACCCCGTTGTCTGAACGCTTGGGCAGATCGGCGCCCATTGGTACACCTTTCGCATAACCGATATCAGCGGGAAGGCGCGAGTTTGCGTCTTCTTCCTCGAAGTTCCATCCACCGAAAAAGCGCAACATTATTCGCGATCCGGTGGTTCCGTATACTTCACGTCTTTCCAAGGCGTCAAAAATCGCCTCACGCGTATTTTCGGTTGCCCAGACAGCGGCATATCCACCCGAAGCTTGTTGCCACCCATAAATAGTAAACTCCGGGTTTGGGGCTTCGATGACCACGTGCTCCCACCTATTTGGCTCTGGCTCTACACCAGAGTGTTTGCCAAAAAAGTTCTCTTCTTCGACCGCAGCCATACCGGTATGCGCGTCGGTGGAGCCAATTTGGCCAACCTTGTAGGGGTTAATACCAATTGTATCTTCCAACATTAGACCGGTTTTATAGGCCTCACGGGAGTATTCATACTGCAACATATCTAGTGTCTTGGCTTGCGTACCGTTGAGATTTGACGCATCCCACGTGTCGAAATCCGCGAACTCGTCGTCGGGAGATAGAAATGGGTGGGCCTCGCTGTCGCCTTTGATTTGTGTAGTCTCAATGACCGGTTCAAACCGTGCACGTAAGGTGGCCATTTCCGCTGTGAGAGGCGTTCCATCAAAGTTTGAAACGCTAAACAAGCGGCCGTTGCTGAGGTTGCCGTTATGTGGAATGGCGAGCACATCACCGCCGGTGCGATTTTCGTACTCAGCCAAATGCGCCCATAAGTCCTCAGGATTCTGACTGTCAAACTGGGAGTAAGGGACAACAGCGTTTGCCATGTCGGCACCATCGCGGAATATCACGTTGCGATGAATGTTATCGCCTCCCTGTGAGGTCCACTCATATCCAATGAGAGCCGAAAAAACGCCCGGTTCATTGTAGCGCTCCGCCAATGCTGTGTACTTTCTCCAAGCGTTTTTTACGGCCTTGGTGCCTTCGAAAGGTGGAGTCGGTTGAGAAAGAGACGCAACGATCTCCATAGCCGTTGCGAAGATCCGATCAGGGTCATTTGTGACCAATTCATCATACCATGCCTTGGCTTGTGGTTGTGATAGCAAGTCCGGGTCACCAGAGAGAAGCTGAGGCATCAGCCCATACATTTCAGCGTGATCCGCTATTACCAGCCAATCCAGCGGGCGTCCTAGCTTTGCTTTAAGTCCATGAGTTGTAGTGACCTCTTCACCGCGCGCAAACCTGAACGCCTCCTCTTGGCTCATACGGGTCATTGTTCCAGCGTCCACCGAAACTTCCGTGTGCAAGTGCGTGTCACCCCACAATACCCGAGTCGGGAAATTCCGTCCTGCATAAGGTGAAAAGTGGTCGGTTTCGAAATTGGCCGTCACATCTTCTTTTGCGGGAAGCACATCTTGCACCTGAGCAGTTGAGCTGTGACCAATTCCAGTTGCAAAGGTCAGTACTGCGAACGCACCTATTCGCCGCGTCCAAGGTTTTTTTGAAATCGGCATAGATCGTCCTCCGCGTTGCAATTCGTTTTGGATTTGCATTCGCCACACCGGACCAAAAGCTGACAACGCAAACACCAACGTTTCTTATGTGAGGATGATGGATCAGCGGCTACGTTGCAAGCACGCTGGGTCTGTTTTAGACCAGCGATGCGGTCATAAAGAGGATTGTGAGACAGTGAATATCGTTGGCTAGCTCATCTAATGTCGGCTGAAAGCCGCGAGGTGTTTCCGGACCGGGCGGGGTCCGTTCAACTAAAAACTGAAAGCTAGATTAACTCTGGCGATCATTGCGAAGAAATCGTCTGCTTCGGGCTCAACGCAGTCACCTGACGGGTTTACTCAGATGACCGATTAGCGGCTTTGAACGGACGTTCACCCCCGAAAAACCCGGAGTTTTGAACAGGAACGACCGCTCTCACCAAAAGCGGTCGCTCTCCCAAAACTTAGCTACGACCGGCTTGCGGACGAAGCTGACATTCAAATCGTATTCAGTGCTGGAGCATAGATGGTGTTGTGCAAATCAGAATCTGAATTTAACACCGAGCACCGGACCATGTTGATCAACGTCATATTCAAATGCACCTGTAAAGAGGCTGTCGCTATAATCCATGCTGTAGTAGCGCCAGCCAAAGAAAAGTGACGCGCTGTCCCAAGCGCGCCAATCAACTCCGATGTTGGCGCCGATTTGCAAATCGTTGCCCCCCGCGCCGAAACCACCAAGGTCCAATGATGCAATTGCTGTCCATTGGTCATTAAGCACCCATGTGCCGCGAGCACCAATTACTGGCTCCCACCATCCCTGATCTCCTCCAAGAACAGGAACTGGCAGGGGCGACGAAACTGTGATTTCTTGCCTCAATGAGTTGTAGCGAGCACCAAATTGCAGATCGACGGCGTAGCGCTGGCCATTGTCACTGACAGCATCGACAGCTTTGTAGGCCGCAAGCAAGCCAATCCATTTTTGTCGGATATCTGCAGTAAACGCGGCACTTCCTGGAGTTGGTAGGTTTCCATCTGCCTCCAGAGAGACATAGTTAGCGTCAATTATGAAACCCCAATCGCCGCGCCAGATTTCGTACCGGCCAGCGGCAGCAAAATCCAAAAGCTCTAGCGCATCGCCAAAATCAAGATCAAGCGGAATGGTGGCACCAGCGACGGTTGACGTTCCGCTCGTTCTTGCTGGTAAAAAGGCATAGATCGCCAACGTCTGCCGCCATTCATCTTCACTTTGGCCCGCAAGTGGGATCGGTTCGGCAAATGAAGCACTTGCAGCCAACGATGTCATTGCGGCGGATGTCGCAATCAGGCTTCTGTTAATCATAACAATTCTCATTTCTCTTGACTAAACGAGCGGGTTCCGAAGCACCGAAAGAATGCCTCGGAACCAACACCATCAATGGCTTTGCGCTTTTAAGCGGGCTTCTTCAGGAGTCATTGGCGACCGATGTGGAAACTGCTCCACTCGCCCCATGTGCATACCCAATAATTGCTGCATCGGTTGCACGACCCAAAGTCCCGGGTAGAGAGCGCCGTACTTTTCACCCGGGTCCCGCATGATGTTGAAGAAATCCATCCCCGGTAAGCCCCCGTGACCTTCCTTGATATGGATTTTGAAATCATCGTAGCGGAAGGCTCCAAGGACTTCGCCACTGTAGTGCGCTATGAAATTCCGCCGACCGTGACCTTCGCCATTCAAAAGTAGAGAAGTCTGATCGACCCCGTCCGTTATTCGGTCATTTGGAATTTTATCCAGCGCACCACCGATCCGCGCCGCCGTGGTAAACAGATCAGTGACGTGGATAACATCCATCGGGTCTTGCATCGGTTCGATCATGCCGGGCCACCACGCCATTGCCGGTACGCGGATGCCGCCTTCAAGCACATCTCCTTTTGCGCCCTGCAACAAAGTGTACCCGGCGGTCGGCCAGAAGGCATACATCGGACCATTGTCGCTCATCCAAACGACCAGCGTGTTCTCGGCAATGCCTTCTTCTTTCAGCGTATCCAGGAGTTGCCGCACATGCTTGTTGTGAAGCGCCATGAACGAAGCTTGGCGGTTGTTTTTGTCTACACTTGGATCATCGCTGAATTCCTGCGAAGCAGCGAGTTGCAAAGCGTATGAAGCCCAGTAGACAAAAAACGGGTTATCGTCTTGCGCATGGTCTTGAACGAACTTGGTGATCTGGCTAATCGACTCATTCTCGAAAGCTTCTTGGCGTTCGGGGGCCAGTATCCCCGGTGCGCCCTCAATAGGGGTGCGGCCTTCGCCTTTGCGACCGACGTAACCAGCGACGGACAAGTCAATTCCAGCGCCGTCCAGATAGGCATCATTTCCGGGAAAATCTGCAAACGGGAACGTTCCGCTTTGGTCTTCGTAAGAGGCCTGCCAAAAGTCCGGGGCACCATTGAAAAGCCCGTAGTAGGCGTAATCGTATCCTTGGTTTTCCGGTGCATGCTCCGGTAAGTCACCCAAGTGCCACTTGCCCCACATAGCCGTGCTATAGCCAACTTCTGACAGCAGCTCCGCCGTTGTTACTTCTTCAGCCGACAACCCATCCACTTGCCCCGGCCACAGTACGGTAAGCAGGCCTGTCCTTACTGGGTGTCGACCAGTGTTGATCGCGATCCTTGTTGGCGTGCACGAAGGCTCTGCATAGGCAGACCAAAACCGCATTCCGTCAAAAGCCATTGCATCTAATTCTTCTGAAGGCGTGCCCCGATGCTTACCGCCACCCTGCCAGCCAAGCTCACCCCAGCCGATATCATCAGTAAGGATGTAAATGATGTTAGGCTTCTTTCCAAAGAGCTCCTCAAGAGACGCAAGTTTCGCATCGATTTCAACGTCTTCTGCCGCCCATATTTCCGCATTGCGTTGGGCATGAGCTAAATGCGGACCGTCCGGTTCCAGGGCGCTTGCGGGTGTGACGACTGCCAAACAGGCCAAAACAACGGCTCCCACTTCAAGTGTCCGTCTCATAATCTCCCTCCCAAAAGCTGCTCAGCTTGATATACACCTTAATATACGCAACCGTCTATATAATTATACGGAACCGTACAGTTGATTACATCTAGCGGATTCGATATCTGCTGAACATGACTCAGATCAAGGGCGGTAAGACCGTGGGGAAAAAGCGTTTCAGCAAGCAGGACTGGTTAGATTCTGCCCTGGATCTGCTTCGTACTGGAGGAATTGAGGCAGTCCGCGTGGAACGTATTGCCGACAAGTTAGGCGTGGCCAAAAGTGGCTTTTATTACCATTTTCGTGATCGGGCCGACCTTCACAAAGCATTGCTGGATCATTGGGTGCAGCTTGACGGGGTGCCTTTTCTAGAGGAAAGGCAATTCTCCGAAGCAACACCGGTGGAAAAACTCGCGATGGTCGCCGACGTTGTCGATAGTGCCGACCTCAGCCGGTACGACAACGCAATACGACAATGGGCTCGACAAGATCCCAAAGTGCGCCGGGTCTGGCGAAAAGAAATGAACAAAAGACTCGAGCACATACGCGGACTTTTTCGAAATGTTGGCTTTGAGGGCGATCAGTTGGAGATGCGTGTTCGGACATTTGTTGCCTATCAAGTCAGTGAACGTGAACTTTTCTCCGAGCTTTCTGCAAAAGATCGCTCCAGGATTCGGAAGCTAAGACTGGAGCTTTTGGTTAAGGACTAATTACGAGGCTCAATTGGTTGCTTGCAATTGAAACGAATTTCAATCGCGGCCAGCTTAATCAAGCTGACGCATTCAGAAGTCTGCTTCGGGCTCAAACCGGTCATCCGATGGTCTCAGTTGGACATCGTGCCGGTTCAGACGGCATCAAGGTCGGCTAAGCGGACATTGCTGCCGTTCGTTGCACTTGGTTCAACGGCGGCTTTCTATACGCATTAAGTAGTTGCCTACTATTTCTTCCCAGAGAGTTGGCTGAAACATCAACCAATGGCCTCTATTGTGGCCAGAAACAGACACGACATGAACTTCACTCTCAGTGCCCATCTCTTCCATTGCCGCAAGGTTCGATAGCGAATGCTCAATGCTGTAAAACGCGTCGTCCTCGCCATAAATTGACAACACCGGTCCATCAAAGCTTCCAGTCCGCCGAAAAAGTGTCGGGTTGATTTCGGGGTCTCCGAAACCTTCTCCTATCCAACCCCCAACGAAGTTAATCACACCGGCAGTATTCTCTGGATCGTCTCCTGCTTGCATGAGGGCTACGACGCCCCCTCGCGAAAACCCTGAGAGAAGGACGGGTTCCGGACTCACATTGGGTTGCTGCTGCAACGCTCGCAGGGCAGCGTTTGCATCGATCAGAGCGCGTTCCGCCCCTGCCAAGGATATCTGCGTGTCCGGCGAATATCCTTGCGACCGATCCTCAGCAAAGCCCTCATCGTACAAACCATCAGACCCACCCCGACCACGACGCTGAGGGAATGCGGCAATCCAACCGTGGGCGTTCAGAACATCTGCAAGCCAATCGTTGGCAAAGAACCGATTAAAAGCCTGTGGATCAGTCCCGTAGCCCGTTGACCCGTGATGAACGAGAGCCAGCGGGAACGGCCCATCACCAGCAGGCGTATAGACTGCGACCGCAAGCTCAACTTTCGAACTGTCTTCTTGCAGTTCTGTTGCAACGAATTCGCGCGTACCGAGCTCGAACCACTCGCTGGTCGGTGCTGCCAGTACAGCTGTGAGAGATTGCCGCTCCAATATGGCAAAACGATCCTCAGTCGGATAGATACCGCGCAACCGTCCAGTAGCTGAAATTGAATATCGCGCAGCGAAGTCGCTATCGGTGAATACCAGAGTGTCGCCGTCCAAACGCGCTTGGCTGCGGAACCAATTGCGAATGCCATGCTGGCCGCGTCCCACTGAATAGATGACGCTGAATAACCCGTCTTCGCCTTGGCTTTCAACGACGAGAATGTGACTTCTCCAAGTGTCCCATCTTCCCGTCCAAACCCCGAGGAAGGGCGAATTGTCGTGGGCGGTGATTTCGACATCGTCGGGCAGAGGTGCGTCACCCACGAGGATTGATTCCTGTGCCAGTGACTGACTGGTCAGAATGAAAAGTGTGGCGATTGCAAAGATGACGCGCATGGCTGGTTTCCGAATTTCGCGGTCTGATACAAGGCATTCCCATTAGAGCACAGAACGTCGGCACACATTAAGTGTTTGAGCCACTAAAATTGACATTCGCCATCTTGCAGAAACTCGGGACTTTGGGCTCAAGGCAGTCATTTTCTGCGGCTAGCATCAGTGAACGCTCTGCGGACTGAGCAGCCATTTCGGAATGGGGCATTAGTTCACCAGGAGGACGCGGACAGCATCAACCCTGGCTTGAGCAAAGAGGCAGGGCGCCTCCTTTTCGCGGATTTTTGCGAGTTGTACTGTCGATAAGAACGACCAATCGCTCGAAGGAGGTGACATGGCAGACGAAAGTGCTTTGATCGGATCGTGGAAGATGGACGCCTGGACGCGCACCTCGGTCGAGACGGGGGAGACGACCGACGCCCTAGGGCCGGATCCAATTGGGTATATAGCATATCATGCTGATGGTCGGATGATGGCCACGGTCTTTCGCCGCGATCTACCCGAACACTGCAAGGACGACTGGTCTCAGGAGCAAAAGGCGCAGATGTTTGATGACATGCTCGCCTACGTCGCGTCCTGCACGCTTGAGGAAGATCGCGTCATTCACCACGTAGATGGCTCATGGAACCCCAAATGGGCCGGAGACGTGTCTCGTCCGTTCAAGTTTAGGGTGGATCGGCTGGTGATCAGCGGCGCCCCCGGCATCGACCCAAGGACAGGTGAAGAAGTCGTCTACCAACTGGAATTCACCAGGGTTTAGACCAGCCTAAGCCATTCGATACGCAAGCACCGGGACGACGACTGCTGCAAGCTCTATGAATGTCAGCCACTGTCCACAGCCGACGTCCGCGACGGGGTGCATGAGTGACCGGATCGCGGACGTTTCTGCCGTTCGAGGACGACGGACACGCGTCCGCAGTCTGCCTATTCCGGACCTCCAATCGGTCCACTCACTGCGCGGGTGCGGCGGAGTTGGGTTCGCGTGAACGGCCCAAAGCCGTTGTCAGTGCGTTTCGCAATTAACGGCAGCTTTGAATCCAACTTGGGCTCCCGAATATGGATTCGGAAGCCCAATTACTCTCATGCTAGTTGAGAGTGTTTTTATAGATCTCGCCGTCCTTCATCACGAACGGGATCGTATCGACGGAGGATGTTGGGCGCGGCGCAGATCCGAACATCGACTCGGATGCCCCGATCACACTGAGATCTTCCAGCGGATCGCCGTCCACCAAGATAATGTCGGCGTAGGCACCTTCCTCTATCACGCCGATCTTTCCCTCCGGGTAGGGGTTCATGATGCCACTAAGTGCCAGTAGTTTGCCCGCATCCGACGTCATAGCCTGCAATGTGCGTAAGTTGCCAAATGATCGACCCCATTGGGTAATCTGGAAGTCGCGAGTCTGTCGCCACGCGGGAGGTGTCACGGCAAGGGAATCGGAACCAAATGCCATGTTGATCCGATATTCATTGGCCAGTTTAATCCATGCCTCGCCGTTCTTGTTGACCCGTGCGGTCTTAGCATAAGCGGGGAGAGCAGGATTGCCGTAATACGGATGTTCCAAAATGTCCGGTGCAAATGCCGCCATAGCGGGCACCACCCAAGCATCCGCTTCGGCCACCATCTTAAAGGTTTCGGGATCGGACATCAGGTTGCCATGCTCGATCGACACCACCCCAGCGCGGATAGCGTTCTGCACCGAGATGTCTGTGTAAGCGTGCACCGCCGAATATGTGCCGAAATCACCGGTTGCCTTGACCATCGCTGCCAATTCCTCGGGCGTGCCTTGTATCGAATCCAGCGGATCACGCTCTGAAGTGACCCCGCCGCCCGACATCATCTTCACGAAATCCGCACCCCCTGCCAAATTGTTGCGCGACGCTTTCAAAACCGCGTCGCCACCGTCGGCTAGCGTGGTCAGGCCCAGTCCTTCCAGATATGACTTTTCACCGCTCAACACATTTGGGTTCCAACGCCAGTCGCCATGACCGGACGAGGCACTGACGCAAGCCCCGGACAGATAGATGCGTGGTCCCGTCAGGGTCCCGATGTCGATGTGTTTCTGTAGACCGGACGAAGTGCCACACAGATCGCGCACCGTGGTCACGCCTGCAGGCAGGTATTCTTGTGCGCTTGCGTAAGCCAATCCACCCAGCTCTTCCCAAGTCATGAGTTGCGCACCCTGAATGGCGCGGTCATTACCTGAGCCGACAAATTGCATGTTCAGATGCACATGCATGTCGATTAGACCCGGCATTAGAGTTCGACCGCCGCCATCAACTATGACAGCGTTTGCAGCCGCCAAGGGCTCAGCAGAAACAGCCGTGATGATGTTGTCTTCGACTAGAACATTGGCGTTCTCTATGAGCGCTTCTTTCAGCCATCAAAGACATTCACATTGGTGAAAAGCGTCTGGGCAGGTTGATCCTCCTGGGCAAAAACAGACACAGTTGAAAGCAAAAGGGTGGCGGTGATTGTCGTTATTCTCTTCGTCAGCATTTTCAGCAGCTCCCAGTTGGAAAACTGTCGGGTGAGGCCGAAGCCTCGCCCATTTTCTGGTTCAGTCCAGTGTATTCTTGTAGATCACGCCGTCCTTCATGATCAGATCCATCGCGGGGATCTCTCCGGGTTTACGGTCTGGTGCATCGAACAATTCTTTGCTGCCACCTATCAGCGTGATGTCTTCCAGGGGGTTGCCATCGATCAACAAGATGTCAGCATATGCGCCTTCCACGATCACACCGAGGGAACCGGCGGGATATGGGTTCTGGCCGCCCGTGAGAGCGGCGAGATCGCCGCCGATGGAGGTCATAGATTTCAGCGTCTGCAAAGTGCCAAACTTGTCCGCCCAGAACCAGATCTCGTGATCGCGGTTGCGGATCGCGTTCGCTGGCGTAACCGTGACGGTATCCACGCCAAAGGTGGTCTTTTCCAAAAGCTTCGGAAACTTCAAAAGAATATCTGGAATCCGTGCCATACCCTGAGCAACAAGCAATGACTTGGCTTTGTTAACTGACGGCTCAGGTCCAAACGTGCGCTCGATTGCTTCGAGAGAAGAAACGGAGAGCTGCGGATTATAGAACACGCCTGCTTCGACCATCATTGCGGCTGTCTCCTCATCGAGAAACTGCCCATGCATGATCTCTCCCAGGCCGAGGCGCAAACCGCGTTGAATATCGGGTGGGTTGTTCACATGCGCCGTGGCGTAGGTGCCCCAGTCATTCGAAGCACGGACGACGGCTGTCACTTCCTCGTCAGTGCCTTGTATCGTATGCAAGCCATCCTTCGAAGAGAAAACGCCACCGCTCATCATCATCTTGTTCAACACTGCCCCGTTCGCAAGGTTCTGACGGGCGGCACTCAGCGACGCATCGTACCCATCAACGACATATGCCAGACCAAGTTGCGCGACTTTGCCAGTGTTTCGGCTTTCGAGCGTGTTTTGACCTTTCAGTCTCCAATCACCATGTCCGGAAGTCTGGCTGATCACAGCGCCAGCGTGGTAAATCCGGGGCCCAATTGCAAAACCGTTGTCAATTGCGCGGCGGATCCCCGTCTGCAATGCACCGACGTCCCGTACGGTCGTGAAGCCATCCATCAGGATGCTTTGCGCCGTGAATGCCGCCATTGCCCCGATTTCCTGCCAGTCACGGTGCTCAAACGTGTCGTATCCACCAACCATATGTTGCATGTTCAGGTGCACGTGACTTTCGATAAGTCCCGGCATCAATGTGCGGCCGCCACCGTCGATGACCGTGGCATCTGGTGCATCAATGGCGTCCGCTGACACGGTCTTGATCAAGTTGCCTTCGACCAGAACACTGGCGTTCTCCATTAGAGATTCATTCATCCCATCGAAAATATTCACATTGGTGAACAGCGTCTGCGCTGGCGTGTCCTGAGCGAACGTGATGCTGGCAGAAAGGGTTATTGCTGCAGCGAGCGCCGCAACCCCAGTCGTGTATTTTGACAAGATTTTCATAAGGTTCCCCGAAAGATGGCCGAAAACGAAACTGGCTTCATGTCCGTACAGGTTGCCTGAACTTCAGAGCAAATACCTGACAATTTACCGCAGTTGATCACGATTAGTATGTCAAAATGCCAAGTTTTAGAAAATATCGACGCCACTATTCTGTCGAGTCGCTTATACTAGTCCGGACTTCGACAAGTGAGGACTTTCCAGTGGCAGCAAATCAGGAACGTAGCGATGTGCCAATGGTTCGAGCAACAGTATTGGAGCCGGTTGTTCATGCGCTACAGACCTGTGGCGAAGATACTGAAGTCTTTCTGGCGGCTTTTAATCTTTCGCAAGCGCCGATCAAGGACCCGACTTTCTACATTCGAAACGATGTTGTTTACAGCGTGTTCGCGGCGGCGGCTGACCTACGTAACGACCAGAGTTTTTGCGCGTCCGTTGGCCGTAACATCGACCTGACAGAGTTCCTACCGTTCGGAGGCCCACTTAAAGGGGCAACGACCATTGGTGAGTTTTTTTCTAGCTTCACACAAGCGGTCTCCAGCGAGACGACATCCATCTCGCAAAGCCTGTTCGTCGAAGATGCCACGGCCTATTTCAGTGCCAAACGTAGGTTTACACCGTCCGTGTCTCCTGCTCACAGCGATGGCTTTATGATAGGAATTTGGATCACATTCTTGCACGAAGCGCTCGATTTCCGCTGGGATCCGTCTTCGGTTTTGGTCAGGATGTGCGATCCGGCGGTTCTGCCGCATGAGTTTCACGGCATCCGGGCGATCAAGAGCAATGACCGGGGCTTTTCCATTCGCTTCCCTGCTGCATGGTTGGCGATTCCGCTGAATGGGGACTTATTGCCCGAAGACACGGATGAATTGGCCGGTCCGCAACTGGATATGTTGCCCCCCACGGGGTTTGTGGATGCCATTCAGACAATACTAAGGAAACACATTAGCGAAGGTGATTTGAACGTGAGTACAGCCGCTGAACTGTGCGGGTTCTCAAAATCTTCGCTGGCGCGCAGACTGGCCAAGTTTGATACGACCATTGTCGAGATTCTTACCGTCCTGAGAATGGAGGCTGCCAAGGACACTCTGGCCAATTCCAGCGCCTCTATCCAGAACATTGCGCTTAACCTTGGCTATTCTGACACGACCGCATTTAGCAGGGCGTTTCGCAAACGTACCGGGCTATCTCCCCGTGCTTACAGGCAATCGGTCAAGACAACGGAACAACTATAATGACTGTGATCATCAAGATCGTGCTGACCGCATTCTTTTGTAGAGCAGAAAAGAATTGATCTTGGGACTGCTCTAAGTTGTTCTCCAAATTGAAAACCGCCATCCGTTTCAATCCTTTCGAATGACTGGAAACCGCCCTTCTTGCGCAATGGTGAGTTCGAGAGCCAGTCGATTTAGCGCTCGCAGCGAAGGTCCGGTAGGTGGGGGGCCGCTGCCGTCGAGGTCTCTTGCAGCATTGGTCAACAAGGGCTCGGAGCAGTCATTCGCTGCGCAGTGCATCAATGACTGCTACGCGGACAAAGTGAGCTTTTGCTGCGATTGCGCGAGTGTCGGCT
Organism: Ruegeria sp. Alg231-54; assembly: GCF_900143525.1. GTDB lineage: Bacteria > Pseudomonadota > Alphaproteobacteria > Rhodobacterales > Rhodobacteraceae > Ruegeria. The sequence continues at coordinate 86,454 of NZ_FREZ01000011.1, forward strand.
TTAGACGCATCGAACTATAGATAAGAAATGCCGGGTTGACCGACCTTAGTTACAGAATTAAACGCAGGTCTATGGAAAGCAAAAAAATGATCTCAAATTTTTGGTGGCTGGTCTCCTTATAAGGCGACTGGACAGTATTTTATTCCGAGGTCGCCGTTTGGGCGGCCTTTTTTGTTTCCATGCGTCCTGCGGCACCTCTTCTCATCGAGGACACGCTCATGACTAAACCAATCATTCTTACCGGAGACCGCACGACAGGGCCGCTCCATATCGGCCACTACGCAGGTTCACTTGCAAACCGTTTGGCATACCAGGACAGTCATGAGCAATTCTTGCTTCTGGCGGACACTCAGGCACTAACCGATAACGCTGATGATCCTGAAAAAGTAAAACGCAACGTGATGGAAGTTGCTCTTGATTACCTTGCTGTCGGCATCGACCCGACACGCACGACGATCTGCCTGCAATCGCATCTACCAGCGCTTGCGGAACTGTCTATGCTGTACCTCAACTTTGTCACCGTTTCCCGCTTAGAACGCAATCCAACGATTAAAGATGAAATCCGGGCGCGTGGATTTGGCCGTGCAATACCTGCGGGCTTCTTATGTTATCCGGCGGCACAAGCCGCTGATATCACTGCATTCAAAGCAACCGTTGTCCCGGTAGGTGACGACCAAGCGCCGCTGATAGAACAGACCAACGAGATTGTACGCCGGATCAATTCTACCGCTAAGCAGAAGGTACTTCCCGAGGCCATCGCTGTTATTCCCAAGGCCGGACGGCTTCCCGGTATTGACGGCAAAGCGAAGATGTCGAAATCAGGTGGCAACGCAATTCCACTCTCAGCATCGCCAGATGATATCAGTGCCGCTGTCAAAGCGATGTTTACGGATCCGAACCATTTGCGTGTCGAAGACCCCGGACAGGTAGAAGGTAATGTTGTCTTCGCCTATCTGGACGCATTTGATGAAGGCAAGATCGCTGTTGAGGAACTGAAGGCACAGTACCAACGAGGCGGACTTGGCGACGGATTGGTCAAAAAACGATTGGACGGCATTCTTCAAGAGCTGCTTGCGCCCATTCGGACGCGAAGAGCGCAATTGTCGAAAGACCCCGCCTATGTCCTAGATGTAATCAGAAAAGGTACGGAGATTGCACGAGACCGAACAAATACTACGAAGTGCGAAGTTGTCGAGCACCTTGGGTTGTTCAGGCTTTGACTTGCAGGTTTTGGCGAAAGAGCTGCCGTTCGTATATCATGCAGCATCGGTTACAAAGGGCTCTAAGTGGTCATTCAAGGCACTCGGCGTGAACGACTGCTCTGCGGACAAACCATCCGTTCGGCAGCAAACCCCAGATCTCCGGTTCTGCGTGTCGCCTAAAAAGCACTCAACGCCTCAAGATCCTTCTCTGAATAAAGGCAATCGGCTTCAATTTCCGCTCACTAAAAATCCTCGAAGTTAGATTTCTTCTAAGCAAAGTTTTAATTTCTAAACTAAACTCACCAACCTGCGTACCCGAAATTGGTGACTTAAACTTCGTGGTCAACCGAACTGAGAGTTTTGGGTCAGCGACGTATCTACCGTTTTGTGACCCGCGTCCCTGCAACCAATCCTGCCGATGGATAGAGCACGATGACGTCATCTGCATCCAAACCACTAGCGACGCTGGCTTGAACGCCATTGGTCGCGGCCACTTCGATCGGTTGTTCAGAAATTTTTCCGTCCTCGACCAGAAACACAAACCAGTCCTGCTGTGTTCTGAACATGGCACTGGCGGGAATAATCAACGCTTCCCGATCTTCCTGAATGACGATCCGTACTTCTACTCGGTAGCCGTGGCCCAGTCGGCCAGTGGATACTTCTGGAGTTTCCATCGAAATCACAACGTTCACACGCTGTTCTTCGACTCCCAAGGCCGAGAACTTTGTAAATCCGAGAGGATCTATGCGCTCTACCGTTCCGAAAATCGGCTTCCCCCCACCCCATTCGTCAATAATGACGCGATCACCTACGGACACCTGAACGGCATCGGATGAGAGAAGTTCGGCAACGACTTCAAGGTCACCGTCGATGTCGCCAATCTCTAGGATGGGGGCCCCGGCAGGCAGCGTAATCTCGTTTTGCTGTATCACTTGCAAAACCCGCCCGGTCGCAGGCGCCAGTAACGGGATCACTTCATCCGACTGTGCTGCGACTGCCGATGCAATTCCAGGGTCATCAAATCTGATTAGCTGCGCACGTGCATTCGTCAGTTCCGCTGTTCGAACCGATATGGCAGCCTCGGCGCTATCGACGACGGCCTGTGCAACACGGGCTTCGCGCTCAACGCGGGCCAACGCCGCCTTACTGATGCGGTCGTTTTCCGTCAGCGATTCCGCGCGTTCCAGATCTTCTTTTGCCAGCGCCATATCTGCGACCGCCTTGTTCAGATCGGCGCGGGCCACGCGTAGCGCAGCTTCGGCAGCTGTAACTGCTGCGCGGGCCTGCTCGCGTGTACGTACATCCAGCATGGAAGGATTGGTGGGCAACATGCGTGCGATGACCGTTTGATCAGAAACAACTGGATCACCCGGTTCAACACCGACGCGGAGCAGTCGTCCGGCAACCGGTGTCGCCACAACATATGAATCGTGCACACGCGTGCGTCCCTCCTCATCGACTGTGACGATAAGGTCCCCAACTTTGACCTGAGCCAAATCCACGGCCACTGCTCGAGGCCAGAACGCTACCAGCAACACGATCGCAAGTATCACAATGGTGACAATCGAAAGCACCCACCGTGATTTTTTTTGCGCCATGGGCACTACTCCTTAATTTTCAACGCTTCAACCAAGTCAACCCGGTCCACATCTCGCTTTACAATCCACCCAGAAACTATTGAAGCAGCCAGAACCACCAGCGCCGCAGTGCCATACCCGCTGGGATTAAACACGCTTGGGACCTGGTAAATGTCGGTGCTGAAACCCGCCGATATAGCAAACGACAAAAAGTAGCCCATGAGTGCTCCGAGAGGCAAAGCAACGAGTACGACAGCCGCCAACTCCCCCAAAAGCACATAAGATGCTTCGCCCTTCGTAAACCCGATGACGCGCAAGCTTGCCAGATCACGCATGCTTTCAGCAAATGAAATGCGCGCAGTATTATAGATGATCCCAAAGGTGATTACAGCCGCGATGAGGGCCATTACATAACGGGTGGACCCTGCACCTTCGTTCATGATCTTTTGCATCGCCTGCTCCGCATCACGCTTGACCGAGATCCCGGCCACCCGCGGCAGTTCTGCAAAGTAAAGCTGCAAGGCCTCAAGCCGATCGGATTCCGCCGACAAATAGACTGCCGAGACACGCCCCGGTTCTTTGAGTATGCGGTTAAGCCCTTCGAGGGACATATACGCAGGAGATCCAAGCAAAGTTTCCGCCACACCGGTAACTTGTACAGTCAAGTTCGGGCGCCGCCCCTCCAGCACGTCAATTTCGATGGTATCACCGATTTCCGCATTCAGGACTTTTGCCAAAGCAGTTGAAAGCACAATACCATTCGTATGAAGTTCTACCGGTTCCAAGTCTGACTTCAAAGCGCGGTTCAGTCGCGCGCCTTCTTGCAGCCCGTTTACGGCACCACGATACTGGCGCAATCCATGCCGAAACTCCACAGGCACCACGCGAACGGGCTCAACCGCATGAACGCCGCCAAGCGATGCAAGCTCATACTGAACCGTATCGGACAGCGGATGTGTAAAGCTGACCATGGCATCACTGCGGTCAATAACGGAAAACGTCATGTCAATGGTCTTGTCGAAGCCAGCCAGAATGCTAACCATACCAACAGACAGTGCCATCCCACAGGCAATCCCGACGATCGCGCCTAGGATACGGCCGGGTTGCCTCACAATGCGACGTATCACCATTCGGGTTGGCTGGTCCAATAGTCTTTTCATGCGCGAACCGAAGGCCCCAGTCCTGCTATAATCCACAGGCGCGGGAGGTCGCATAGCGATGGCGGGTGTCAGACTGAATACCGATCTAAGAACGAGAATTGCGCCTGCGGATGCCGCCAAGACACTAACTGTCACTCCAATAGCAAAGGCACCCGCACTGATCTGGAACACGAGGAACGGAAACTTGTAGTACGTCTGGTAAGCACCCGATAAGAGGCGCCCCGACAGAATCCCAAGCGCCCCGCCGAAAACGGCACCACACAGAGCGATCACCAAGACGAGCTTGAAATAGTGAACGCCTATTTCAAGGCTGGTGTACCCGAAGGCTTTTAGTATTCCTATTTGTTCTCGTTCGGATTGGATCATTCGGGCAATCACGATATTGAGCAGGAACGCCGCAATAGCCAGAAAGATCGGCGGCACCACCCCAACTGTTGCGCGAAGACCAGCGATTTCTTCTGTCACGAACCTGTTGGACGCTTGATCTTCCAATCCGTAAGCGCCCAAACCTCCATATTTATCGAGTAGGCGGTTTGCCCCGGCGATCACCTCCTGCGTATTGGCATTTCTTGAGAGCAAGAGCAGTGCCTCGTTGAAAGCCCCCTTCATGTCGAAGGCTGCTGCCATGGCATCCTCCAACATCCACAAAACGGCAAAGCGTGTGTCGTCCGGCACAATTTCTCCCGGAGCGGCGATGTAGATGAACTCCGGGCTTTGCGCCAATCCGACCACAACAAGGGTTCTACGAGCGCCGTTCATCGTCGCAGACAGACTATCACCAGGTGCCAGACCAACGGCCTCGGCAAAGCTCTGCAACAGCAAGACTTCGTCATTGCGCCCGACACGGGGCGCGCGACCGCTTGTAAGCATGTAGCTGTTGAGGAGCGGACGAGCATCCCGCGGTATTGAAAGTGCCGTGGCGCGCACGGGTCTGCCAGCCTCTGCCAACGTAATCAGAGCCCCGCCAATCACCCGACCTTCAACCGCCGCAACACCGGGCAGATTAGCCAAATGCTGCAGCACCGTTTGCGGCGCGCGCGCGGCTGGAGCAAAGACATCCGCAAGGCGGTAGCGTTCGTAATACGTGCTGCGTGTCTCGGAAAGCGTACCAACCAAACCGGTCATCATCACGAGGGTCATTACACCCAATGCGATAACACTGGCTATCGCGACGGCTTGCCCTTTCAAGCGGCTTAAAGTCCGAACCATTTTCTTGTCAAGCGGACTCACCAGTTGATCTCTTCAGGTGTGAGCTTTTCGGAATTAACCTGAACATCTCGGATCATGCCGTCTGCAAACTTTATTACCCGGTCTGCCATATCTGCTGTTGCAGCCGCATGTGTTACAATGAGAACAGTAGTATTCAGTCGTTCATTGACGTCTTTCAGCACGCGAAGCACGGCCCGACCTGTCTGGCTGTCGAGCGCTCCGGTCGGCTCGTCGCAGAATAAAACAGTGGGTGTTTTCGCAATGGCACGGGCGATGGCAACGCGTTGCTGCTCACCCCCTGAAAGCTGCGCTGGAAAGTGATCCTTCCTTGCGTCCAGCCCGACAAGGCCCAGTGCATCCGCAGGTCGCATCGGGTTTTGTGCAATTTCGGTTACCAATTCCACATTCTCTTCGGCTGTAAGGCTGGGCATGAGATTGTAGAACTGAAATACAAACCCTACGTGCTGACGCCGGTATAACGTCAACTCGCGGTCCGAAAGGTTCGTCAACTCTATCCCTTCAAACCACGCGTGCCCGCCCGATGCGTGATCGAGGCCTCCGAGTATATTGAGCAGAGTGGACTTCCCGCTGCCGGATGCACCGAGCAAGACGACCATCTCACCTTTCGGGATTTCAAGGTCGACGCCTCGCAGAGCGTGAACGGCGGCTTCCCCTTCTCCGTAAACCTTGGATAATGCTTCCGTACGGAAGGTATAGCCGGGCGGGTGTTTCATAACAACACCCTGTAATAGCAGTGACGACGGGTCAACACGTTCGCAAATGCAGCAACTTGCCCGTGGTCTTTGTTATCTTTGCCATTCGAACGATTAAGGCCGCGCCTTACACCGATTTTGCTTCGGAATTGCGCTAACTAGTGCCCGTCGATAAACCTTACCTTTCTCGATTAGTCGAGGACGCTATCGACACCACAAGTACAGAAACGAACGGTAGCTTTGGGAGACCCGTTGAGAGTCCGCTTTGGGCTCGAAGCGGTCGCTCGTAGAGTTTGGGCGAATGTCTGCTGTGCGGACAAAACCGCCGCTTTCCGTATTGTTGTGTGAGCTGCTTTAGCTCAACTAATTCAACTGAGCTAAAGCATGAAAAACAAAGATGGCTTAGGCCAAATCGATTTTCTGTCCGTCTGCTCCTACCTTTTTCAGGGAAGGTTAGACCCTGACGCTGGATCCTGCAGTGCCTCAAGGTAGTTTGCGATCTCGATCAGCTTGGTCGGCATAAGGAACGGCTCGCTATTTCCCGGATCGAACTCACTCATTTCATGGTCCAAAATGTCTACAATAACGGGCATATCCTCCCGCGGTAGGGTATTGCGGGAATACCCGCTCAGTATCTCCATAACCTCAAGGGCGGGCCACATACCGTCGCGTCGGGCTGCAATCTTAGTCAAATCCGCCGGCTTTGTGCTCAAACGCACTGCTGCAGGCCCATCGCCCTTCCCATCAACACCATGACAAGACACGCAGTGCTGCATGTAGAGTGTTTTGCCGGCACTTGTGGTTTCTAAGGTGGTTCCCATCAAAACAAACGGAACCAAAAGCAGCCAATACTTCATAAGGGCGATCTTTCTGAAACTGTGCGCTAGCGTTAACGCTTAAGGAAAACGGAAACTTTGATCTCGGTCAAGGGACCTATCATGGATCAAGCAATGACAGATCGAAGCCATTCGCATCCATGCGAGCGCAAGTGGGGATACTTCGCGAGTTAAAACGGTTCTGGGTCAGGTTCCTGCTCTGCATCCCTTGAGAGACGGCGACAAGCGGAAACAGACTGTCAGAAAACGGCGGCGAAGGTCTGGGTTGCGGGCAAAGGCAGCCACTGGTTTTGGTCTTCAAGCTTGTCCGGTTGGTAGACCAAAGCTGCCGACCGAACAGTGAGGGTGAGTTTCTGATTGCAACGGCCTTACGAGCCCCGCACAAATGGCAACCCGTATTGTCCAGCTGCTTCTGGTGTGTGCAACACTAGAAGACAGAGACCACCCACTTGATGATCACCGCGTTGGCTAGGTCGACGAAGAAAGCAGAGACAAGTGGAAGTACTATGAAGGCAACTGGTGATGGGCCGTAACGCTGGGTGACGGCGGTCATGTTGGCGATCGCGGTGGGCGTGGCACCGAGCGAGAAGCCCGCGAACCCCGCCGAAAGAACCGCAGCAAAATAGTTGCTTCCCATTAGGCGGAACACAATAAGGATGATGAACAAGGTTGCGGCCAGTGCCTGAAGAGTCATTGTTACGGCCAATACGCTCGCGCTCGAAGCCAAGGTCCATAGTTCCATAGACATCAGCGACATTGCGAGAAAGACCGACAGGCTGAACTCCGAGATCAGGTTGGTTGCACTGCTACGCGGGCTGAGACTGCGCCTTGGAAATAGCACAGGGAGAAGGTTGGCCAACAGTATCCCGCTGATCAGGCACGGAACAAATAGGGGCAGTTTTACTCCTGCGGCCTCGAGCGCCTCAAAGGCCGAAAATCCGATCGCGATGGCCACGTGAATCCACAAGATGCTCGACATGATCGAGGTTTGGGTAATCCCGGTGTCGTCGTCGCCCGCCTTACCTGTCGCTGCCGTTGGGACATGTCCATGTGTAGGGCTATCAGGAACGAGGTGATGTCTCTGAATCAGGTACTTGGCGATAGGGCCTCCGATTACGCTCGCCAGGATCAGGCCGATGGTCGCAGCTGCAATTCCAAGCTCGGCTGCGCCTTGGACTCCGAAGTCACTTTGAATTGTGGGCCCCCAGGCAATTGCCGTTCCATGGCCGCCGATGAGCGACGCCGTACCAAGCAGAACGCTAGCTTGGGGAGCAAGCCCGAATATGCTAGCCCCGATAAAGCCCACCAAGTTTTGAATGAGCATGAAGGCGATAGTCAGCCCAAGTAAAATCGCCAGAATGGGTCCTCCTTTCACAAGATCCGAGACTCGGGCGTTCAGCCCGACCGTGGTAAAGAAGTAGACGAGCAGAAAGTCTCGGGCAGAGAGATCGTATTGGATCTCGCGCCCAGTAACCAAAACGACTCCAAGCGCGATGAGCGCTGCCACTAACCCCCCACTTACCGGTTCTGGAATGCTGTAACGCTGCAGGAGTGGGTACCGGCGTGTCATCCTGGCGCCGAGGAAGTAGACGACGATCCCGAGCGTGAAGGCACCAAAGCTCTGTACTACGATAGGCTCAAGCAATGCGTTTGGCTCCATGTTCGCTCCTTTGGCATTTTTCCGCACAGTCGCCAGACACCCGGCTACCTAGATCTATCGCCATTTCTGGCCATTCCGCGACTATACACGATACCAGCGCCGCGAGGTCCGCTGAGGGGATGGGAAAGCCCTGGAAAGGTCCCCAACGACGAAATCCTCCCCAAGTACATACCTGCCAATATACACAACCGTCAGAAACCCGATTTGACGTGAATCAAGCGATTACAACAACCAATGAACTGCGACGGTCGGAAAGACCGCTCTGCGGGGCGGTTTCAACGGGTCGACGCAACACTTTAATCTTTTTGGAAAGATGGAGTGAGCATCATGAAGTATCGTCGCCGCATATTCTTCACGGACAAACAGAAGTCAGATATTTGGGATCGATGGCAACGCGGGGAGTCGATGAGTTCGATTGGACGGCTGTTTGATCGCGAGTCGTCTTCGATTTATCCGCTGTTGGCTCGCACTGGCGGCATTCGCCCGCCGGGCCGTGTCAGATCCCGCCTTGCGCTGACACTTTCCGAGCGAGAGGAGATTTCCAGAGGCTTACGAGCGCGGGCCTCGCTTCGTTCAATTGCCCAAACATTAAAGCGACCGGTATCCACAATCAGTCGAGAGGTCAGGCGCAATGGTGGCACCGAGGACTATCGTGCTGCGCCATCAGATGCAGCAGCTTGGAACCGTGCCCTGCGCCCAAAGCCGTGTAAGTTGGCCGGGAATGTCTATCTCTGTCGCGCAATATCGGCCAAGTTGATCCGCAAATGGTCCCCGCAACAAATCGCAGGCTGGCTGATGCGCGAACATCCCGAAGATGAAGGCAAGCGCGTCTCGCATGAGACAATCTATCGAAGCCTGTTTATCCAGACACGTGGCGTACTTAAGAAGGAATTGCTGGCACATCTGCGCGCAACGCGATCCATACGCCGGTCTCGCCACGCCACCTTGAAGCGCAGCGGGTTGGGTCGGTTCAACGATGCGATATCGATCCGAGAAAGACCGGCAGAAGCCGAAGATCGAGCCGTACCAGGCCACTGGGAGGGAGACTTGATTGCAGGCTCCGCCAACAGCTTCATCGCGACACTGGTCGAGCGACATTCGCGTTTTGTCATGCTGGCTAAGGTGAGCAACAAAGACAGTCACAGTGTCATTCAGGCGTTGATCAAACAGTCACGCAAGTTGCCCGAAGAGCTTTATCGCTCCCTGACCTGGGATCGCGGAACCGAGATGGCCGGGCACAAGACCTTCACCTTGGCGACGAACATCGATGTCTTTTTATGTGAACCACATTCGCCGTGGCAACGCGGTACAAACGAAAATACCAACCGCCTGCTGCGACAGTACTTTCCAAAAGGCACAGATTTGTCGATACATAGTCAAGCAAAGCTGAGCGCCGTCGCAAGACAGCTCAATGAACGACCTCGAAAGACGCTCAACTACGAAACACCTGCCGAGCGTTTCAATGCATGTGTTGCGTCGATCCGTTGAAACCGCCGGACGAAACAGACGTTACTAAATGCGACTAAGCGTTGTCCGCCCAATTACTCTAGATTGCATGCGCACTATCTGCCGGAAATCTGATGCTCGATAACTTCGGTCTTTGGCTATACTGGCTGACAAACATCTTTGAAACTGCGAAGCGGTGTGGCAACGTTTTGGCTATCCTGCGAAACTGTGTGATACTTTGCAGACTTCCATCATCAATTTCATTGGGAGAAGACATGCTAACCAAACTTCTTGTGCCCGCATTTTTCTTGATTTTGCCCGCGCTCAGTTTTGCTCAAACAGCTGAGCGCAGCGTGACCATCGAAGCCGACGCGACAGTTAAGTCGGTTGATCCGGACACTCGGCTTATCGTGCTGCAAAACTCAGAGACGGGCGAAGAAGAGACCATTGTTGCAGGACCGGAAGTCGTAAACTTCGACCAAATTGAAACAGGCGACACAGTCAAAGCGGTATACACACTGGGGGTAGCCGCAACCATGGCGTTCCCCGGCGAGGTTGACAGTATGGTTGAATTGGAAGGCCAGGCTGCAGAGGGATCAACACCGGGCGTAGCTGCCGGAACGATGGTCACGTTAATTCTGACTTTTGTTTCATTCGACGCCGCGAACTCAATCGCCACTGTGACAGACAGCAGCGGCACTGAACAAATGATCGAGGTTGAAACGGATGTTGGTCGTGAGTTTGTTGAACAGCTTAGCCCGGGAGACAGAGTAGCTCTGAGCTTCACGGAAGGTCTCGCGGTGGGAATTGTTGAAGAATAGGCGTCCGCGGCGCAGCTTCATCAGGCCTACCTTATGTTTCTTTTACCGCCACCATTGGAACGGTGCTGTCAGACGAATTCGAACCAGTCTCAGTTTGCCGCGGAAACCGTGAACCTATCCGGAACAAAGTTGACGCCACTCGCTAAGAGCGGCGGTGCGTGTCAGCTTGAAGGTGTCCCGGCTGGTGAGCGATCTTTCCTGGTTGAAGTGGTTGTAGACCGAGGAATGGACGGAGGCGAATTTCTGCAAACTTCGCATGCGCCTGAAACGCTGCATCGCGCGCTCACGTCGTCGAAACGGCAGGTGCGAGTTCTCGACTCGGTTGTTGAGCCACCTGCCCGTTTGCTGTTTTTCGAATGCACCCAGTTCTCTGAGCGCGGCTCTGTATGAGGCGAAGCGATCCGTGACGACGGTTTCCGCTTTGCCGTGTCGCTTCATTAACTTCTTGAGGAATTTCAGTGCAGCCTGCTTGTTTCGGCGTTTGGTAACAACGACTTCCAGCACCTCGCCTTCGTGATCAACAGCCCGCCAAAGATAATGCCGCTTGCCATTCACCTTCACGAAAACCTCGTCCACGTGCCACTTCCATTTGGAGAACGCGCGCAGCTGCTGAACACGCTTCTGCCTTATCTCAGCAGCAAACATCGGGCCAAACCTATTCCACCAATATCGGACAGTTTCGTGGCTCACATCGATGCCTCGCTCGTGCAACAGATCTTCGACATTCCGAAGCGATAGCGGGAATCGGATGTACAACATCACCGCAAGGCGGATGATCTCGGGACTGGTTTTGAAGTATTTGAAAGAGGCAGGCCTGGTCATGGGCAAAAGCTACGCAACCGCCCTGCCCCGCTCAAGCAAAGTTCTTCTGACAAGACCCTTTGAATGCTGCGGTGCGGCTGACGGCGGCTTTGTCCGCAGAGCGGTCTTTCGCTGCAACTTGCTTGAACGGCAACTCTGCGGACTTAGCTGCCGTTGCCGGAAACTGCTCCAATGTCTCCTGCCAGCCCCAACCACGACATTCATTCAAGACGCAGCGCTGGCCCTGCTGCAGGTGCGATAGATTTCCCAAGAGCAGACCTTCAGGTCCACTCAGCCGATAAGGGCGATACCGCGCCCGGCGCAAATGGCGGCTGTGCGCACCAAGCGGTCATTGTGTAGGCGCGGCGTCGGCAAATTGGCCATCGCCTCACAGATTGGCACTCGGCAAATCTCGCCGTGAGCTAAAGGTTTCCAAACACTACATTGGCTCGAGATCGTTTAGCTTCCAGCCGTTGTTTGTGTATGCCTCTTTCGGACCGTAGAAGCGGAACAATAGGAAGTAGTTCTCAGCACCGCCTGTCGGAAGATAATTCACGCCGTCGTTCAGCGCTTCCGGGCCAAAGTAAACGTCAACAGTTCCGTCATCGTTGACCTTGGGTGTAGGGCTTTCAGTTGACGCGAGGCCGATTGGGTCCGCGCCTCGGATGTAGGAGGCTGTGGCCACATCGTACACGAGAATTGACCAAAACTGCTCTACGGGAACATCTGCAGGGACGGTAAGTTTGTAGTTTCTGTCACCCTCCAACGGCGCTCCGGAGACGTCACGAGTAGCCATCAGGTAGGCGGTGGCGGAGCCGAGCTGCACCGGAGGCGCAATGTATGTGTAGTAGGTGAACGCCCGATCATCGATGTAGACTTTGTTTTCGTCCTCGTAGGTCATCATCGTCCCGATCATTGAGTTTGCGACCGGTTGTGTCCATTGGGTGGCATCCCCCCACCGCAGGGGAGGTATAACGCTCAGGCTGTGCTGTAGTTCCACGTGAACCCGCGCCATGACTTCATCGAGGATCGCACGTTCCGCATCGGTAGGATTGAAACTGCCGCCACGCTCAATTCCGATGCTGCTCAACATACCCATCGGGTATTTGTCGACCTCTCGAACCTCCTCGTGATTGATGATTTCTTGCAGCCTATCAAAGAAGGTGCTGTCGAACGGAAATTGCGACGTGTACAGAGCATCGTAGACGTCCATATGCGGCAAACGTTCATCGCTGCCATAAGGGTACTGCTGGATGCCGTTCTTGATGTAAGCCTCGGCCGCTTTCAAAGTCGAAGGCTCCAAATCCGGCGTGATAATGCGTAGATTTCCATAGCCCCGATAGGTTTCGAGAGGCACGGGAAAGTATCCGTCGGGTACTTTAGTGTCGGTGTTTGCTGCATAGAGGAAGTATTTGCCGCCCTCACCGTTGTCATCCCCGCGCGGGCCGACATCGACAACCGGCTGCTGCCAGACATCGAGAAAGGTGCCAAAGATGCTGTACTCTTCCGTGGCCGCAGGAATTTCCACCACCACAGGGCCGTCCTTCAAATCATAAATGAGAGCAGCGTAGGGCGTGGAATTGTTTGGTGTGGGCGCTTGAAACTTCCAGTTGGGAGGTTGCGAGAAAAACGCGACCTGATTGAGTTCTTGGCCCGCGTCAATTGCACCGGCAATCATCTGATTTCCCGCAACTAGCGGTTGCGCCCACAAGGCGCTCTCATATGCACGTCGCTCAAACCTCTCTCGTTCAAAGTCTCGTTCGGTCGCGGACGCTGGTGCAACGGCCATCGCTACTCCTGCAGCCAAGGATAGAATGGAAATCAGCTTCATAGTGCATACTCACAATCGAGTGGTTTCGGCGACTATGGGTTGGGCATCTAGCATTGTCGAGTCGGCATCCAAGCCGAGGATGGCCTTGGGTTGACCTCTGCCAAAGATCTCAGGCCGCGCTGCGCGAAGAACTGCTGAGTGCGGAGACCCTTTGCGGGTAAGCCCCTTTTGCGGATCCCGTTTTTTGGGCTATCGTTTTTGCCAAGCTCTCACCAATCGGCTTTTTGGAGACCGTATATGTCCCGTTTTTCCTTTGCTGCAGTGCTCGCCGTCTGCTTGGCCTCTCCGATTTCTGCGCAACCTGAGGGTTTCCCACCCCTTGATGCGACCGAAATCTATCGGGAGATGGATTTGCAGACATTGGTTCGCGCCTATTCTGATATGCATCCCGAAGTTGGCTTCCTTTCAGTTTACAACGCCTATCTAAAAGAAGGCTCAACCCAGCAGAACGTAGGGATCATGGAAACGTCGGTCGATAGCCGTCAAATCGTTTTGACTGCCAACTCTGAGACCATCTACGCTGTTCACCCGGTAAACCTTTCGGAACAAGGCGGCGCAGTGGTGGTCGAGGTGCCTCAGGGCATGCAGGGTATGGCCAACGTACCGGGTTGGTGGAACATCACGGATATCGGCGGGCTGGGTCCTGATAGAGGGCAAGGCGGTAGGTACCTCTTCACCGCGCCGGGCTACGTCGGAGAGATTCCGGACGGCTACTATCATTTTGAAAGCCCGGCGAATACGATCCTTTGGTTGTTGCGAGGCTTCGTCGAAGATGGCGATACCGAAGCTGCGGTCGCCAATATGCAGGCGGGTATCAGGACATACAGCCTCTCGGACGCGGCCAACCCACCGGAAACGACCTTCTACAATACCTCGGAAAGCATGACCAATGGCCAGCCGATGGACATGCTCTACGAGAAGGAGGACGTCCTACCGATGGTCCGGCAGTATTTCGAGTTGAATGGGCCGAACGCAAACCCGATGCGCGAGGGCCTCTACAGCTTGCTCTACGACGCGGGCTTCTTCGATGGGACGGTCGATCCCACACTTATGAATGAAGCGGCTGCAATCGGCGACATCAACCAGCGCACAAGAACCTTCAACAACCGCGCCCCAAATTCTTTCAAGTGGCCGGATGAGAGTTCGTGGCAGTGGGCAAATAATTATGCCGACGAGAACTTCACCGACCGCGCCAATGGCGTCTACTCGTCCTCGCAGCACCAGGTCTGGTCGCACATGGCGACCTTTAACTCGGTAGGTATGACGCGCCCGCCACGGGGTACCGGTTCACAATACATCTATTCCTCCAAGGATTCTGAAGGCCAATGGCTCGACGGTGGCAACCACTACACATTGACCATCCCCGCTGAGCCTCCGGCCGATGACTTCTGGTCGATCATCCTCTACGACGCCGAGTATCGCTCAATGTTAAAAAACGAGAGTTTCCGCTGGGGCGTAAATTCCTACGCAGAAGATCTTGAGTTTGAAGATGACGGGTCCGCTGTCCTTCACTTTGCGCCCGAGCAACCTGATGGGGTCGCTATGCGCAATTGGGTCGAAACGAACCCAGGTGAAGGCTACATGATTTGGTTCCGCACCTACGGGCCGACAGATGCTTGGTATGACGATAGCTGGATTCTGCCAAATATTTCGAAGCAATAGGCAGTTCGTTTGGTGTGGCGCGCGCAGGCTCATGTTCCACCCAAATCATTGGCCGCAAAATCCCTAGGTTTGCAATCGTGACCGACCGCTTCGTCCGCTCCGCCGACATCTGCACCCAAAAGCTCGTCGCACCTCTCATCAACGACCGCTTTTCATGCGGCAACGCAGCGGTCGTAGGCATTGTTAACAGGCTGAAAGTCGGGCTTTGCAAAGGGCGCTACCTGCGCAAAGCTGCCGTCGGTGCGTTTCACAGCATCGGTCAATTTGGGCTCAATGAGGTCGTTCGCTGCACTGGGCATGAACGACCACTTTGCGGACTTTACCGACATTCGTCTTTCTGACTTTGCTGACGCAGCATGGCCACGCGTTTGCGGTATGTCTGTCGCTGCCTTGCAGCCCACGTCGCTAATGCGGTCATTCAATCTGGCTCCATGACGTCAAATCCAAACCGCATTTTCGCTGCAGAGTGTCATAACTATCAAGACGCGGGACTTTGCGGATTTGTTCTTTCGCTCACTTGGTTCTTTAGTTTTACATCGCCACAGCACACCGAAACCTGTCCTTACCGACGATCGAAAGTGAAAAATCCGGCGGCTCGGGAAGATAGACTTTCAAAACATCGCCTGCTTGCAATATTCTGAAGTCTCCACTGGGAACTTCCAACTTCATCTGCCCAGCAAGGCAGAAAACTATTCTCGGGCAATCAAGCACCCGATCTCTATCTGTATATCCTGGTGGAAACTCTACGAACGTCAGGCCCTTACAGTCGAAAGTATTGCTTATCGATGTTCGTCGTCTGTCCCAGTCGTGGTCACCGAAAGACATTTCTACCGTTTCTTCAGAGATCACGGTCTCTTCCGAAGGGTTTACTTTCAAAGTGATCAGTATTTGTGCCATTTCGTGCCTCTGGTTATCGTCGACGCAACAGTAGTGTCGGTTTCATTTGAAGTCACTATGCAGCCTAAAGTGTTAGGGGCTTATGTTACGATATCAGAGTAGTTCAGAAGGTAGCTGGCAGTTTTGTGAAGAGTGAGACTCTGGCTGACCTCACAAAGAGCCTCAGACGGCCTAAATTTGGTTGCCCTAAGCCAATCTTGCTTTGCGTGAAGCATCCTTCGACGCCAAACTTCCCAATTCAATATTATCTTTGAGACAGCACGCGTGCTTTGGAGATGAAAGAAATGCCGTGGGTGCCGTTTCCGCCGACGATAAGGGCTTCAACGATTGGTTGAAGAACCGCGTCTTCTGCTTCCCATTTCACCACGAAATTTCCACCATGGGCGTTTTGTGTCGACCCGAGTGGTACCAAAACTCTAATAGACTGAAATGACTCAAGCACTTTTTCACCGTTAAGATGGCGTTTTACCAAACCGCCATCTGTATCGAGATACTCGATTTCCAAGACAGCAATACTCAGTTCCGGGTCAACATTGTGTATATACAGGGTGGATGCCAGCGGTTCACTCGATCCTTCACGAGTGAGAACCTCAGAATATCCAGGGACAAAAAGGGTTTGAGCATTCAACCGGGCAAAAGGTTCGGCTTCCTGAGCAAGTACCCCTTTAACTGGGAAAACCAGAGCCATTGAGCATATTGCGGCCAATAGATTGGCTTTGGGGAGATGACGTACGGTCTGGTGTTTCATATCGTTATGACGGTGGAAGCGAAGGGCATCAGAACACTCCGGGTTTTCATTACTTGTCTCCTGACTCAATATCTATGTTCAGTACGAGGTTTTATCGTCTGGCGGCGACTTGTCGACAATATGAACCTGCTTTTGCGGTAGCGGTGTGGACACACCTTCGGCATCAAATGCCTTCTTTCCTTGGTCGATAAGGTCCCAGTAGACGGACCAATAGTCGGCGGTTGCCACCCAAGGTCGGCAGTTCAGGTTCACGGAAGACTCGTCGATTGCGGCCATGAAAACTGACGGTGCGGGGGTTTCCAGAACTTTTTCATGGGTGGTGCAGAGGTCCATCAGAATAGCCTTGGCCTTATCGACGTCATCCTCATACCCAATTCGGAACACCATATCGACCCGGCGTGTTTTAGCTGCGTTCACATTGGTTATCACATCCCCCCAAATCGTCGAGTTCGGGACAATAATGAACTTGTTATCAAAGGTCCGTATGGTTGTTGAAATGATGCTCATACCATAGACTTCGCCAGAAATTCCGGACATTTCAACGAAATCTCCAAAATCAAATGGCTTGAACACCATGATCATCAAACCGGCGGCCAGATTCCCCAAAGTTTCCTGCATTGCAAACGCAACGACAATCGACAGACCGCCGAACACTGTCAAAATGGGTCCCAGGTAAAATCCCAGCCCAGAGAGAAGAAACATCAGTCCCACTACAAATGTTCCCCAGTAAACAATCCTGGGAACAAAACTTTTCAATGCCTCAGATAACTCGCGCTGCCGATCCAAGGCCTTCTTGCTCATTCGGGCCAATACGCGGGCAGCCAACCTTATGGCCCATATCGAAAACACTACTATCCCGATTTTCTTAATGAAATCAAGGCCACCGCTTGTGGAAAACGTCCAACGGACAGCGCTCTCAACCAGTGCCCAATTGTCCGTTACGTAAATGAGTTCGGACGTCAAAGCAGTAAGGTAATCGCGGTAGGGCTTGGTTTCCTCAACTGACCCTCCTTTCTTTGTCCACGCCTGCAAGGCTGAGGAATAGTTCCGTTGAATGCGGCTTCTGTCGTCATCGAGCTCAACGAGATTTCTTCGCGCTATTTGCGTTTCGGCGTTGTCCAAGTTCTTGAGCGAACGTTGCAGATCGACGGTTCTCTGAACGTTTTCCTGAAGTATTATTTGCCAACCTTCTGTGACCTGTGAAATTTGCGCGGCGGTCAACGGCGTTAACATTTTCCTCAAATCAGCATTGCTGACATCTGGATCGGTCGCAGCTTCAACGTAAGATTGATTTCGATCACCCTCCGGCGCATTAGGCTCTTCACTCGCGCTTGGTGTCGAGGAATTTTGCGTTTGCGACGCGACCGGGACTGGCATGGCGATCAACACCACGGACAGCAGCACTGCAAAAACATGTACGGCAACAGATGCATCTTCCGTTCCCGTTGGTATGGTTCTACTTCTCACTGATGGAGGGTGTTGGAAGAAGCCGACTGTAGCCATTGCGATGGTCCCTCATTTCTGCGCTGGCTGAAACCAGTACCTTTTCGGCTTTATTGCTTCAAGTGCCGGTAAACAGACATACTCTTGCGATCCGCAATTTAACTTGTCGCAGCGGGGAACAGCCGGAGTTGCTCTTTCCTACAGCGTTCCGGTCCGGACAATTTCCAGAATTCACTTTCACTGCGGCGAAATCAGCGCAACTTTGGTGCCACAACCGCGCTTGGGAACCCCAATTTGTGAGGCTCAAACATCTGGCTGGTTTGTTGTGTACAGGGTAAACCCTTTCAGGTTAATCCACAGGGGAAAGCAGCGAGTTCATCCCATTGGCGGAAGTGCTTTGGGTATGCTGTGTAGTGGGCTCTGTGCTTTAAGTGTCAAAAATCAAAACCACGAAAGTAAAAAAGGCTGCCAAGTGTACTACCCCTTGCAGTGAATTGGTTCGGGTCCCCACAAAGGTAACAATGCTAATCGCGAGAGTAAGAGCGAGCAGTACAATTTCGGCTGGTTCCAGGCCGAGTTCAATCGGAAGGCCAAACATCGTTGATGCGACAAGTACCGCCGGGACTGTTAAGCCGATAGTCGCAACGGCTGAACCCAAGCAGATATTCACGGCGCGTTGTAACTGGTTGGCCCGTGCGGAATCCAGAGCAGCCAGCGCCTCGGGCGTGAGGATCATTGCAGCCACCAGGAACCCTCCAAGCGCGACAGGCGCACCG
Organism: Ruegeria sp. Alg231-54; assembly: GCF_900143525.1. GTDB lineage: Bacteria > Pseudomonadota > Alphaproteobacteria > Rhodobacterales > Rhodobacteraceae > Ruegeria. Next base: position 105,236 of record NZ_FREZ01000011.1, read on the forward strand.
AGTTCTGCGATCTTAAAGTCTACGTATACAGCCAGCATCTTGGACAGCAATACGATCGGGAGCATTGCCAGTAGAAGGCCAGCCACATGATAGCCAATACTTTTGGTTTCCAGATTATGAATGGACGAACCTGCAGTTGTCGGAATCTCATCTGCCGGCTGGCGAAATATTTCCGGTTTCCCGAGCGTTTGGTATGCCAGAAAGATGCAGTAGAGCACCAAGGACATTACGACTTGAAACCCTGCTTGTAAGGGCGACAACCCTCCGCCCTCGGCTGAAGTCGTAAAGCTGGGAAGAACGAGACTCGTCAACGCAATCGGCAGCAGAACGACTAGATAGGCGTTGGCACCCGACAAGTTGAAAACCTGAAGCCCGTGCCGGAGACCGCCGATCAACAAGCTGAGGCCAACGAGGCCGTTCATAACGATCATCAGAACAGAGAACATCGTGTCCCGCGCCAAGGTCGGGTTGTTGTCGCCGTTTAGCATGACGGCGGTAATAAGGGCGACCTCGATCCCGATGACTGAAAGCGTCAGAATTAGCGTACCAAAGGGCTCGCCGAAAATGATCGCCAGGCATTCGGCATGATGAACAACTCGAAAGACAGTACCGAGCATAATCGCGAAAATCACGCCGAGCATAATCCAAGAAGCGCCCGAACCGATAATATCAGGCTTTAAGGCGTCTCCGATCAAAGACATCGCAGCAAAAGTCAGCCAGATGAGCCCGGTTGGCCATTCGGCTCGAAGTGTGTTGTCGCCTCCATGAGCCATCGATTTTTCCTATCTCTTTAATTCCGGTGTCAGCTCGACGCTGTTTGTTTGTGCGACTTTATGGTGAGTTTTCTCAGCACTCGCTGCAGCATCCTTTCGTATCAGCCTGAGACCGGCAAATCCAGCGTAGCTGATCGTAATCAATACAAGAAACCAGAATAGCGAGATGTCGCCAAAAATTCCCGAAACCGCACCAGCCAAGAGAGGCCCAACAATGGCACCCACGGTGCTCACAAAAAGCATCGTAACGGAAGCAGACGCAACAAAAACAGGTGGCGTGCGATCCATCGCGTGAGCTGCGAGCAACGAATACAAGGTTAGCAGAGATCCCCCTAAAAGAAGAAAAGCGGCCAGTTGCAATACTTGCCAACCGGGCCCGGCTGCTAGGATGTAGGCGGTCTCATCGCCAGATCCGAGAACCGCAACGCTCGCCAGCAGGAAAGCCGCAAGAACGCTGCTCATCATAATGACCAAGCGACGATCAATTCGGTCAGACAGGTTCCCCAATGGATACATGAACACGATCCGCCCAAGGTAGAGAACCCCGATTGCAAGGCCGATATCTCTTGTTTCGATGCCCAGAACTGCTGCGTGATAGGGCGCCACACTTAAGAGTGTTGTGGCGACCATACCCACCACGAACGCACCAACCCATGCTGTTGGCGAGTCCTGGAACATTGCTTTTATTCGGACATTTGCATTGGACTTCAGGGCTGGAGGATCCGTTTGGGCCGCGGAAAGAACAACGATGGCAAGGCAATACAGCATGGAAATGAGAACAAAAGCTTCGTCTAGGTCGCCCGGCAGCAATTGTATCAAGAACTGACTGGCCACTGACATCGTGCCAAGCACAATCGCGTAGATCGCGAGCAACCTGCCACGACTTTCTTTGTCGGCTGACTCGCTAATCCAAGCATCTCCGATGGCGAATAATCCCGCCGTCGCAACTCCGATCGCAAAACGGACGACCAAAAGGAACGGTACAGAGTCGCTTACGGAAAAGGCCAGTGCTGAGGCCGTGCAAATCCCGGCTCCAGCCGCGAATGATCTAATATGGCCGATCGCGCTGAGCCAGCCAGCGATATAGAAACACCCGACAAGAAATCCTAGTGAATAGAACGCCGGTGCGAGCGCGGCTACCTCTTGCGACGCACCGGTTTCGGCAAAATACAATGCAACAAGAGTCGCAGACGCGGCCGTTACGATCTGAACGGAGGCCATTCCAATGAAGAGCGACCTCAGTGTCAGAAGTTTTGCGTTAAAGCTAGTTGGATCTTGTTTTCTAACTGCCACAACTTTCGGTCCAGCTCATTATTTTTACTTGTAGTTTTTCGTACGCGGCGGCAACTGCCATACCGTCTGGGTCAAGCCCATTGGCCGAAGAAACAAATTGAGAACTCGCCAGAAGTCGACGATTAAAGGTTCATGTGCTCCGGTTCAGGCTGGCGCGTCGGGATGCGGTCAAAGGAGTTGACGATCGCTTCCATCGTGGATTGCTCACCCGTGACAACTGCATCGCCGGAAGCGACCGCGTCTGCCAGCGAGATTTCCCGAAGAGCGATGCGAGCCCAGACCTTTCGGTTTAGCTCGACCTCAACATCGACCGTTGTCGAGAACCCCTCATTAACTTCAACGACACCGCGTCGAACATGCACGGCCCACGACTCCCCCACATCGGTGAATGTAAACTTGGCGATGGCTTCAACGTTTGCGCTGTTCACAGGGTCGACGTTGAATTCTAACAGCTTGAGATAGGTGCCTGGCGGCGTTTTCATGACCAAGTCAACACCAGGAGGGGAGAAAAATCCAATTTCCGGCGGTTGCTTCCAATCGAGTTTGCCTTCGAGGTGGAGAGCATGGGTCAGGAAAAAGTTTCGGGCCTGAATGCCTGCTTGGGCGGCTTGCCCCATGGCTCGCAGCGCGTCCGCCTTGAGTTGGAGAGCGTCTGTGTTTCCTGGATCAACCGCGAGAACAAAGCTTAGAAGCTTCGCAGTCAGATTGTACTTTCTCTCTTCGAAGGCGGCCCGCGCTCGGTCGATGACAACATCGACGCCACCGAATCCTTCGATCATCACGCTGCCGAGTTCGGCATCTGTAGGAGGATGCAAATCGGCGGTGTCCTCGGCAAACCAGCCAACGATACCTCTGTAAACGCCTCGAATATTGTACTCGTGCTCGACATATCCTGGGAACAACCAAGAATGATTGGCGAGGTGCTCCGGTACTTGAATGGCCTCGACCATTTGGTCCGGCGTCATTCCACGATTAATGGCTCTGACCGACTGATTGTAGATGTATGAATAGTAGTCGCGATGCGCCGTCATGACTTCGTAGGCCTCGTCGCCAATAAGCGGCACACCGTGACAGCCGACCAAGACACCAGGGCGAATGGCGCGCATTTTGTCGATCGATGCAATCATATCGTCCGGAGCGCGGTAAAAATCGCCGCGTAGCGTATACATGGAAAATGCCATAGGAACGACGTTTGTGTTGTGCAACACGAGGTCCAAATCCGGGAAATGCACGATCACGCTATCCCGGGTATCACCAACCGCGTGGTGGAAGACGACACGCAATCCGTCGATCAAGATTTCCTCGCCGTCGGCAACAGGGTACGTCACCGGTAGGTGACCATTCGCCTGAAGCTCAGGATCGTCGAATGTCGGTTCAGCTGGGCCAACATAAGCATCTGGACCGTCGTGCGGCAAATAGAAGCCAAGCTGAAGGCTTGCCCTGCGAAACTGCATCGGCCCAAGCGCGCCGGCTGTTAGCTGTAGGTTTGCGTCAACGTCGGGGTGCCCAAAAATGGGCAAGTCAACGCCGCTGTCTTCTACGTAGGCGCGCGCGCCCGCAGTGTAGTGATGATGCGAATAGATGATTGCAACAATCGGAAGCTGTGTCTTTGACCGAAGGAATGCAAGGATTTCGCGCCCCATGCCGATGTTATTGCCAGCATCGAAAGCAATCAGCCCTGTTTTTCCTTGTACGAAGGTGAAATTCCCGAGCATATAGCCGACGATCGACCATACTCCTTCCTGCGGCTCGAAAATTGTCGCTTCGGCGGGTTGGGAAACTAGCCAGTTTATGTAGTCACCATTTGCAACTCCCCCGTTCGGCATCTCCGCTTTATTGTTGTCGAAACTGCCTCGGTAGGACAGTGGCCTTTGATCAGAGTCCGCAACCGATGAGACGGTGCTCTGAGCGCGTGCTGTTCCGGCGCTCATCGTTCCCAGCGGCGCCGCCGCGAGAGAAGCTCCAAGCGCTGGCACGCTTTGAAGAAAATTTCGTCTTGTAGTCATAGTCTCCGGCCTCGAGTTTGCCATTGTGGCAGTGTGTTTCAGATATGATGTCGTTCGTTTCACCGGGGAGTTCGCGTGGGAAGAATTCCCCTGATTACTGCTACGGCACTTCGCAACGGAAACTTTCTGGGCTGTTGGGATCACCGCTTCCATCGTAGGTCACGACTGACGGGTGTGCGCAGATGATGCGCCCACCTCGACCGTCGGGCTGTCGCGTCCTCGGGTCCACGAAGGGAGCATCCAGTTGATCGGGAGCAACGCCTGTGTCCAACCACTCTTCCAAAGCTGCAATGTAGTTTGTGCCATCCGGTCCTGGTCCACCACTACAATGGGTAACACCTGGGCGAACGAACAAGCGCACGTCATCACGGGCTGTAGGATCTAGAGCCAGAACACTTTCATAGTAGTTTATTGTTCCGTAGGCGGTCAGTGATCCGTCCATCCAACCATTGTCGAGGATGAGCTTTCCACCATTGGCTCTGAATTCGGAAAGGTCAGGATTGTCGGCATCCACCGAAGAACTGAGGCGTTCGGCGTGATGAGCGTAGTCTGAGAAATCATAGCCCTCATAAGTCCAATCAGGGTCGTTGTAGAAGAAGTACTTCATCATCTGGGTCGCAAATCCCCAAGTGGCATTCGGGATCGGGGGTTCTTCAAACGCGCTTTGTTCAGAGCCAGGGTGAAAGTCCATCTCTGCGCCCTCGACATAGCCTCCGGAGATCCAAATCAACCAACCAAGCGGATTGCCGGGCAATTCCACACCCATCGGCGTTCCCGGCCACGAGATACCACCGAACTCGGCTTCGCCGTGAATGGCTTTCGCTGCTGCAACCTGTTCCGGGCTGAGGCATTGATTGGTTTCGCCTTCGCCGCAGGTCAGCGACGCGACATCAAAGTCACACTGCCTCGGGTCATTCAGAATTCCATCCTTGAGTCCGTCCAGAGCGTCACAATGTTCCATGATCCCGCCACCCAGAATGGCAAGCGCGTCGGCATCAATCACGGGCGTCGTGATCTGGTTTGGATCTGGATACATGATTTGAGCATCGTGGGTCCAACGACCAGCCATTTCCTTTGTCCAGGAGTAAGCGGGGGCTCCAGCATAGATCCCGTCGAACACATCGGGGGATCGCTGTGCTACCATCATTGCCTGGCCACCACCACGGGAACAACCAAGGAAAATGTTTCGCTGGCTTTCAGTCCCATAGAAGTCGGCAATAATCGCCTTTGATGTGACGGCGGTCCTGTGAACGGCCTGAAACCCAAAAGAGACCTGACGCTCTAGGTTGTTCAACGCCCAAGATGCGACAATGTTGCTGCCCTTGTGCCCGGTATCGGTCGAGACCGTCGCCCACCCATCCGTAACGACGTTAAAGGCGTCGTTTGCCATGTTGTCGAAGTTGCCAGCGAATCCGCCGCTGCCACCCATGATGAACTTTCCGTTCCACTCATCCGGCAGCAGCAGTTCAAATTCGGTTTCTGTTCCTATTCTGCCGATGACGCGGCAGTAAGCAGCAGGTTCAGATACAGCATCGGCCGAAATAACGCTCATATCGGGAAAGCTGGGAATGCCCGCAACATTGCATTCACCCGTGCTTGCGACTGACGCAGTCGCTGAGGCAGCAAGCGCGGTAGTTACTGCCATTAGTCTCATTTTGTGCGCACCAAAACCGGCAGCAATGGACTGTACCTTCATTTTGAGCTCTTCCTCATGATCTCAGACTTGTCTGATGCCAGTGTAATGATTGAAGACTGTGAATGTCGAGTGGCCACACCTTTGGCTTAGAGTTTGCCAGATGCTGTCTCTTTTTGTTTGCTAACAACGGTAGGTCTTTGGCTCACAAGTGTTTTCTTGTCGCGGTGCGAGTCGATTGTGATTTCGGCAACCTTGCCAGATGGACAAGCTTCAATGGCAATAGCCGAAGTTCAAAGCAACCACCAATACTGCGCCGCTGCTAACGGCGAGATTGTCCCCGCATAGCAGAAATTGACGTCCCAAATCTTGCTGCGCTGTGGATGAACGGCCGCTTTTCTCTTTGCGGCGCTGTTTACAGTTTTAGTGTTCGTATTGCTGCATAAGCGAGCGTCAGCGGAGGAGCACTTCGGCTTTGGGCTCGGAGCAGACCTTCGCTGCAGTTGGCCCTTACGGCAGCTTTGCGCTTCATCGCAGACGTTCGAGGTCGAAGATTTGATATCCAACCCGAGGTCGCTTGAAAGCGCTTTGGCGTGGCGTCAGAACCGCATGCGATCTTCCCTTCTTGGTCGTTCGGGTCGATAGTTGCCTTGGCGGCGGCCTGTGTAAGGATCTGTATCGAGATATGTCCCTTGGCTTCGACGCATGTATTCAGCGAACTGGGTCAGGGCATCCACCTGATCATCTTTGAGAGCGTCCGGAAACGCCAGCAGTTCCCTGCGGAACTCATCAAACCAGGGCTTGTCGGTGGGGATGACTAACTTGCCAGATTTAATCCAGTCGGTCTGTGGGATGAAGCGGTCCAGCTTGCTAGTGACAACGTTGACKGGCATGTAGACACCTGCTGCAGTGCGCTTCAATTCATCCAGAAGGTGGATACCCATCGCCGAGGATTCAATCAGGACTCTGTCAGCGCGCCATTGCTTGCGCAATCGAAGAACAGCGTTCCGCACCTGAGTGTAGTTCGTTCGAGCACGAAAGACGTCGAGCAAATACCATCTCTCTTCATACGCATGCCAACCAAAGGTCAGCCCAACCGTAAAGTCCGAACGCGGACTATCCTTCGCCGCTGTATCCCAGCTCTGGACCCGCCGGACAAACACGCTTTCGTCCGGCAAAGTTTCCACCAGATGCAAATCGGACATTGAGAGAAATTCGTTTTCACCGTCCGTTGGGTTTTGTTGATACTGTGCCTGGAAGGCAAAATTGCCTATGTCGGCCTTAATCCGATCAAGAACCTCCTGCGGTTCCCGCTCTGGGTTCAACAAATCTCCTGGCCGACGCGTCAGCACCCGGTTGTTGTAGAGCGGGATCTCTTCCGGGATCTCCGCGATAGACGGCAGGCACAAATGGTCAAATGTGTCCTTTTCCAAAAGGTAGGCGGAGAAGTCATCCGGGTGCAATCGCTGCTGGATCGAGACAATACGGTCCGTGCGCTTGTCGTTCAGCCGTGAGAACAGGGTCTGATCGAAGAAGTCACGCAACTCCTGCCGGTACGTATCGTGGCGCATTTCGGAGGGTTTACCCAGATCATCGATGATAATGAGGTTTGCACCGAAGCCAGTTATGCCGCCGCCAAGAGAGACAGATTTGCGCCCGCCTCCTTTAGTGGTTTTCATATGTTCGAACCGGTTGTGTTTGGGATCGACCTTCATCTTTGGAAAGAGGCGCTGATAAAACGGGCTGGTCACCAGCCGTCGAAACTGTTCGGCATGTTCGCGCGCCAGATCTTTGCCGTAACTGACAACAACCACTGGTGCTGTCAGACTAATTCGAACTAGGCTCAGTTTGCCGCGGAAATCGCGAACTTATCCGGAACAGAGTTGACGCCACTCGCTAAGAGCGGCGGCGCGGGTCAGCTTGAAGGTGTCTCGACTGGCTAACGATCTTTCCTGGTTGAAGTGGTTGTAAACGGAAGAATGGATGGAGGCGAATTTCTGTAAACTTCGCATACGCCTGAAACGCAGCATGGCCCGTTCTCTTCGTCGGAAAGGCAGGTGCGAGTTCTCGACGCGGTTGTTGAGCCACCTGCCCGTCCTTTGTTTTTCGAGTGCATCCAGTTCTTTGAGCGCAGCTCTGTATGAGGCGAAGCGATCCGTCACGACGGTTTCCGCTTTGCCGTGTCGCTTCATTAACTTCTTGAGGAATTTCAGTGCTGCAGCCTTGTTTCGGCGTTTGGTGACAACGGCTTCCAGCACCTCGCCTTCATGATCAACAGCCCGCCAAAGATAGTGCCGCTTGCCATTCACCTTCACGAAAACCTCGTCCACGTGCCACTTCCATTTGGAGAATGCGCGCAGCTGCTGAACACGCTTCCGTCTGATCTCAGCAGCAAACATCGGGCCAAACCTGTTCCACCAATATCGGATAGTTTCGTGGCTCACGTCGATGCCTCTCTCGTGCAGCAGATCTTCGACATTCCGAAGCGAGAGCGGGAAACGGATGTACAGCATCACCGCAAGGCGGATGATCTCGGGACTGGTTTTAAAGTATTTGAATGAGGCAGGTCTGGTCATGGGCAAAAGCTACGCAACTGCCCTGCCCCGCTCAAGCAAAGTTCTTCTGACAAGACCCTTGCTGTTACAGAACGCTGGTTTGAGGCGATCAGGACCCTAAATACGCACGTTTTGAAGGACTACCTTTCCGACTCGGTCGATCTGCGCTTCATTGGAACTGGCGAGAATGAGTTTTGGAAAGGTCAGGTTGTCCGCGATGGAGTCGGCGAATTCATCGGCGAAATGCCAGAGCCGGATGTGTGGGAAGTTCTCGAAGCCGAAGCCTTCGAGAACGGAGAGACGGGCTGGTCTGCTTTTCTACATCGGGTTGGGTTTCCCGGGCTTCGAGATGATTACATCGTCCGCACGGTGCTGGTATTCGTCTTAGAGGGTGCGTCATGGAAGATCATTAATCGTCACGCCTCTCTTCCCTACCCAAATATAGATTTTGTAGGTAGCGAACAGTTGGCCATTCAAACTCTTGTGAAAGCTGCGCTCGAAGAAGGTCCGGAATTGCTTCAGGCAGAAGGTTTGGCCTCGGTGCTGTTTACTGATGTCGAAGGCAGTACGATGCTCGCGGCGGCCATGGGAGATCAGGGTTGGTCGGCGTTGATAGATCAGCATTTTCAGACTGTTGAGAGTATTGTCGCAATACATCGGGGGCAATTCGTGAAGTCGCTGGGAGACGGGACATTGTCCAGTTTCCAATCAGCGACTGAAGCGCTTCTGGCGGCGATCAAAATACAGGAAGCCGTGGCTTTGAGCGATGTGGAACCGCGCTTGAGCCTACGAGTTGGCATTCATACCGGCGACGTTGTTTTGGCGCGTGGCGACTTCTTCGGAACCGTGGTCAACAAAGCGGCTCGCATAACTTCATCGGCCAATCCGGGTGAAATTCTTGTGTCGGATGTGACGAGAGCCATAGTTGGGGGAAATCACGAGTTCGAATTTGCGGCCGCACGATCTTTGGTCCTCAAAGGACTTCCAGATGATCACACAGTCTACCGTTTGCAATGGAGGCGATAGCTGCTCGCTGGGTATGACCTCGAAGATCAGCCCCGCCCCCGGGGGATAATTCAATCAAATTGCCCTTTTCGCGGAATGCCCTTGCAAAGTGAACACACCCACACCGCAGTTCCATCAATTGGCCTGCTCTTGCTCTTTAAATCACGGTGGGAAACAATCTGCTGATCGCGGCAAAATGGACAGGTAGCAAGGGCAAAGAAATCCGGAATATGGGTGACTTTCTTAGGTACGGGGTTGCAAACCATTTGGCACTCAGCATTGAATTATTCCCTGTTGGCTATCACATATCGCCGTTTTTCTCCACGTCTGCTTTGGGCTCAAGGCAGTCATCTGACTGTTTTTCTCAGATGACAGCTGAGCGCTGCTAAGCGGTCGTTCGGTCACGAAAAACCGAACTTTTTGCTCTCAATGTCTACTTTGGGCGAAAGCAGACGCTGGTCAAAAATTCGTCAATGACCGCAACGCGGACCTAGCGGACTTTTGCAGGTGCGCTCCCTTCTGCGGCCAGTCGAGTGGTAATTTTTTTGGGAAGGGACAATACAACGCCTTATCTGAGGATAGCTTTGGCCGTCGCCAAGTTTGTCCATGGATCGTGCTGGCCAAAGTACATCGCAGGAGGTTCTATCGAGGAGTCGACCAGCCCTTTGATCGCCAAAATTGCCCCGAGGACGCTGTACTCGGTGGTGAACACGATCCCGTCGGGGATTTCCACGAACTGCCCCAGCAATGCGAAGTTCTGAGACCCTTCGGGAATGACGGATGGTCGGTCCCCTTCTGCGCGCGGCAAAAATTGAGCAATGCCATAGGGCAAGCGACAGGGCACGCAGTACGAGGAGTCAAGGAGTTCTGCTTTTTCGTCCCCGTCCAGGTCGCCCCAAAGATGACCAAGGATCTCTTCCAGAATCTCGCGCCCGGTACACTCATACATTCGCTTTTTCACGAATTGCCCTTCGTTGTCCTCGCCGAGGGCTGAAACCCAGATCACGCAGGTGTCAGCGGCCTGTCCAGGATAAAAGGGTTGCCGATAGGTGTGCAGATGCAAGATCCAAGGTGAGTGCGTAAGGGGTAATGGGCTTTGCCGTCCCATCAACCGCTCTACGAGCCACTGGAACTTTCGCTCAAAAAGGCTGCCGCGGAAGGTCACAGTGCAATGCATCATCCTGGAGAGCGATACATCCCGCAGGAAGCGCTCAGGGCGGCCCAAGTCAGATTGCTTAGCCACCAATTTCTGCCAGAGCAAGTACGCTCCGCCTGGCTTCTCCGGGGGCGACATCGAGACGGGTTGGTCGTGGGACCCATAGGCGTGGTTGGATACGATTGAACCAATCGTCAAGAATGCCCTATCGTGAGGCTGAACCTCGATCGGGTCCATGACATCACCGTCCGAGCTCTCCAAATGCAAACGCTCAATCCAGCGCTGTGTGCCGTCAACTTTGAAGTCCGCGTCCGTAACGCGGCAGTTATAGTGGATTTGAACGCCTTTCTCGGTCAACAAACGCAGCGCCGGCAAGATGAAGGAATGGTAATTAGTGTAGCGGGTACGCTCTAGCGAGGTCATCTTCTCCATATCGGACATCCGATGGAAGAACAGACGCATATAGCGCCGCATCTCGACCGCCGAGTGCCATGGCTGAAATGCGAAAAGGGCGCGCCACATGTACCAGTAGTTGCTGCGGAAAAAGGCGTCACTGAAATAGTCGGTGATTTTGGCATCATCGGGAATCGACGACTCGGGCGTCGCCATCAAGCGCGCCATCTGAACTGTCTCAATTGGGCCGAGGCCGAGGTCGTGGCCGCTGTCCTTTTCGCCATCCGCGTGCAGCAGGCGGACGACGGTATCGACCTGGCATTCTTCATGGTTGCGCTCATGATCGTCGAGGCAAGAGCCATGTTCGTCATAGGGGATCAACGACCAAAGCTCCTTGGTGCAGCAGTAGACCTTGTCTTCGTACATCCGGCTGCCGCGCATGAAATAGACAGGCTTGCCGTCGACCATTTTCATTGAGGCATCCATCGAGCCGCCTACCAGATCTCTCTCCGGATTTTGTTCGAAAATATGGATGTTCGCCGGATCAAAACCGGCTTTCTGCACCAGATAGACTGCGGCCGATATAGATCCTAGGCCCAGACCGTTGAGATATACCTTGGCATTCTTGCTGCTATCTTGCGTCTGGCCCATTCTACTCTCCTCTAAAGTATAAAACGGTAATGCCGTCAAAGCTGTTGGCAAGGTCGGTTTTTGATCAGCCAACCGTTATCCCCAAGTTTATCTGATTGTTGTCGCGCTGAAGGCTTATTTGTCTCCACATTCCATACCGTTGGCTCTAGAGCGATCTTGCCGCACGAGCGAAAGGCACGAATTTGATCTGACCGGTCTGGGCTCGAAACGGTCATTCACTGCATCACACCTTAACGTCTACTTTGCGGACTTTCCTGCCGTTCGCTGTGTTGCCAAGAGCGTCCGGAGGGTGCGCATTCCCGACATTGGTCGAGTTCGAAGAAGGTCCGGTTTGCCGATCGGTTCGAGGAGCATGATACGACCTTCTGCTCTGCAATATTTACCGGGTGCCGTGCCCATTCTTCTCAAATGTCAAATCCAACGCCTCACCTTTCGCCTATAGTCCCTGTATTGTGAGTTGAAAATCGTTTCAAGGTGCTGTTCCTCAGACAAGGCCTGTCTGTACAAAGTGAGCACACCCACTACCAAACAGACTGCCGAGAACAAACTTGGAAGTGCCAAGAAAAAGCCGAATTGCGCGAAGGCAACTCCCAAAAAGGCCGGATTGCGCGAATGGCGATACAAGCCAGTAACCCGAAGACTTGACGGGGAAATGCGATCAATTCCTGAACGCCAGTCCATTCCCAACGAAAAGTGGCCGGCCAGCGCCAAGCCAAAGCCAAGCGTAAGACAGACCGCCCCGGACAAGATCAACCAGTTGTGTTGAAGAGGACCGATCATGCCAAGATACCGATCAACACCGGGCTCGATTGCGCGAAAGACACAGATGGCCCATATGAAAATCCTGAACCACCTGAATGCAAAATGATTCCACCACGTTGCGCTGAAGCGCTGTCCAGGGAATACGACCACCTGACCGTCGTGGCGCATCCTGTACAGAATCCGAAGGGAGTAAAACACTGCAACGAAAGTAAAAAAAAGCGCCAAGTAAATCCGTACGAAGTTGTGAATGTCAGTGGTTGCGTCCATGGGCTGCGACTCGCGCTGTATTCTTGTGGGCCGCCCCATTAATCGGTCAGTATTGAATGTTAATCCATCGCTAGTATCGGTGCTGTCAGACGAATTCGAACCAGTCTCTGTTTACCCCTAAATGCCGGAACTTATGCTGAACAAAGTTGGCGCCACTCGGARAGAGCAGCGGCGCGGTTGAGCTTGAAATTGTCTCTGCTGTAGAGGGCGCGTTCCTGATTGAAATGGTTGTGGACGGAAGAATGAACTGCGGCGAACTTCTGCAAACATCGCATTTGCCTGAAGCGGAGCATCGCACGTTCTCGTCGTCGAAATGGCAGATGGGAATTCTCGGCCCGATTGTTCAGCCAGCGGCCGGTCTCTTGCCGACTACCGTTCCCGACAACTCTCATCGCCGCGCCATAAGACCGCAGTTTGTCYGTCACGATGGATTCAGGTTGACCGTAGCGTTTCATTGATTTTCTGAGGAATTTCAACGCAGCTTTGCGGTCACGGCGCTTGGTCACATAACTTTCCAGCACCTCGCCTTCGTGATCCACAGCCCGCCATAGGTAGTGCGTCTCGCCATTGATCTTCACGAAGACCTCGTCCAGATGCCACTGCCAGTTCGAATAAGATCGCATCCGATTGACCCTGTTTCTGCGGATCTCTGCCGCGAATATCGGGCCAAATCTGTTCCACCAATAACGCACAGTTTCGTGGCTGATCTCGATGCCGCGCTCGTGCAAAAGATCTTCAACATTGCGAAGCGAAAGCGGAAACCGAACATACATCATGACGGCCAGACGGATGATCTCGGGGCTCGTCTTGAAGTAGCGAAAAGGGCTGCGTCTTGTCATCCTGCGACGCTAAGTGCTCGCCCTGCCCGCCTCAATAAGTTTCTTCTGACAGTGCCCATCTGGCAAGGATCCATGGAGAACCTTACTAAGTACAGAGTGCGGCGTGTCGATCTTGTTTTCGGGATTGGATATACAGACGACATTGAGCGCGCCAAAGCGACGCTCGCTGAGATGGTAGGGGCAGACAAACGATGCCTGAGAAGCCCGGAAACGCGGATATTTGTCGGCGAATTGGGTCCCTCGTCCGTGAACGTTTATTGTAGGCCCTGGGTGCGCACCGACGACTACTGGGATGTGATGTGGGACCTCACGGAAATCGGAAAAACCCGCTTACAGAATGAAGGTATATCTATAGCGTTTCCGCAAATGGATGTGCATGTACACACCAAAAAGTCAGCTTCATCTGAGGTCTGGCCAAGTTAGCTCGTTGTGTTGTGCTCTAACGTTTAAAGCCCTCTGTTTTCGCCACTCTGAAAGATTAATCTCCCGACGGAATAGTATGTTGCCACCCTCGTTATGAGAAATTGGCGAGGAGAATCACGAGGCGTCGCCCGGTCGGTCTGATAAGCAAGCCTTGGCTCAGACGGCTCCAAGAAACTACCTTTTATTAGCGATGCTAAACAGCTCCTCCGACTACAGTTTCACTACTGTAGAACTCCTCCCAAGTCGGGAAAATCTTCGCATTTTGGTTTTGTGAACACAAAAAGTGGAGAGACGAAATGTCACAATTTGATCTGCTAATTACCCTTCGAGACCAATACCCAGCCACTACTGCTTCGGCGCACAATTTGGTCTTACGTACGTCTGAGCTTTTACTTGCTAGAAAGCACCAAGTACAAATTGACCTGCATAATTCTCATAGGGCTCAAATCGCCTTCGAAAATGGGCTGTGGGAAACCTTACTCTGGGCAGCACGAGAATCCAACGCGACGAGTGCAGAGCGGTTGTTTAAGTTCACGGCAAACTTCTTTGCTCAGTTTGCTCTGGCTTGCCCAACTTGGAACTACGTCATGCCTGAAGTCACTAACTTTTTGATTGCAGCCAGCAGCGCTGAACACTCGTTACTTATTGACGCCGTCCATCAGGTGAAAAGCGAGCAATCCATAATGATTGGTATCGGGAAAAGACCTATCGTACTAAACCAGCAAGCCGCCATGGCGTCGCTTGCCGCCCCAACCGGGTCGCCATGAAGAAAGGAACACGGTGACTCAAGCAATCTATCGCAATCAAATTGAAAGGAGGAACAAATGAACAATGCTGATTCAAAAGCTTGGGATCTTGTACTGTCGATAAAGCCCGACGACTTGATTGAATTCTATGAAGAAACAGAGGAGCTTAGCGACCTCCATCGTCATATTTACCAAAACTTTCAGATGAATGGGCGGTTCTCCTGCGTGCATCAGGAATTCTTCTTTTATTCTAATGCAGCTGAGCTTTATGCCATTTCATTACATGCTCAAGAATCTATCGAGCCTTGAAAAGCATTTCTTCAGGAGTAGTCAAAAAACTTGCCAAGAGTTGACCGCCGCAATTTTCAGTCAAGCACCAGAGCTGTCAGTCACATCTCTAATCGGTATTGGCTGAATCTTGCGGCGCTGTTCTGCTAAAAACTCAGATGAAATTGCAGTGAGACCGCCGTGATCACGAGATGATTGAATGCGCAGAAACCTTTCTAGCTTGCTTCATGCTCTGCCAGCGTTGTGTTGGATCACAAGAGTTTCAACCCGGTGCGGATCATTTCAATAACGCGGGGTGCGTAAGGTAGATCATTAAGGTACTCTTCAATCGTAAAGTCGCCGTTAAGCTGAGGCAATTGTGCCCTAGCTCGCTCTGTTTCGCCTGCGAGGCTATGCACCGCAGAAACAATCAACCGATCACTTACACTGTGACGCACATCTAATTGGCGCAATTTTTCGGATGCGGCCTTGTAATCGCCACTTTCAACATCTTTTAGGCAAAGCGTAATTTTGGTCCACGTCGGCAAAACGGGGTTCGCATCTGTCGCTTTCCGCACCAACTCTATGCCTTTCTTAGGGTCGCCGGCCAATGCAATCCATCCTCCAGCTACAGCGAGCAGAAGGTTACCATTTGTATTAGCCCGTATCCCAGCATCAACTAGTTGCAAAAACCTTGGTTCGTCTCCATCCAGTTGGGCATATATGGCTGCAGCCACAAGAGCTTCCTGACATTGTGGCTCAAGCGCCAAGGCTTTCTCCGCGTGGGTACGTCCGTCTTCAATAACCGATTTCAGTCTTTGTTGACCAACGGATACTTCTTCGACGTGTCCAAACGCTAAAAGCGCATGCGCAAGTCCACTGGTTGGGTTATTGGCAACAGCAAGTTTACAAAGCTCCATCATTTGAGACAAACTACTCACTCTGTTTGTGCGTAGATGCGAATGAAAGGCCAACAAAGCCTGGTAAACATTAGAGTCCGAGGCAGGCCGCGTTTGGACATTCCTCTCAATGTCTGTCGCGACAAACCCGTACGCATCCGCAATGTAGATGGCGCAGTGCTTTGCGATGTCTTCTTGTGTTTTGAAAACGTTGGCGTGGCTCAGATAGATGTCTTTTCGCTCCGACCATAGCAAGGCCCCTGTTTCTCTACGCTTTAACTGAACAATTACTCGCAGGCATTCGCCATCTTCGCGCACCGTCCCTCCCAAAATATAGTCGCAACTCTCAAGCGATTTGCAGTCTTCTTGGCCTCCAACTTTTGAGTTTTCTGCCCGAAAACCTGTCAGTACCCGAATGTGACCAAAGCGGGCAAGTTCTAATGCAATTTCTTCCGGCAAACCATTTCGAAAAAAAATTGCGCGCTCGGTGTCTGAACCTGAGAACGATCTGATGCCGAGCGTGGGCAACCTGAGCAGTTGCAAATCAGTCAAAGTCGCATTTGTAGTTTCCAATTCTCGAAAACGAAACGTCGGGCGATACCGACCCTTGGGAACTGATATCTCTACCCTGTCTTCTCCACCTGATGTTAAGTAATAGTAACTCAACGCCTTTCGCAGTTTTACTGCTTCAGTTCTTACTACGGGGTCTGTGTTGGGATCGAAGTCAACACCCCTTCCAAACACATCCATTGCCAACGCAGTACCATGAAGTTCTTCACCCTTTCCGTCAATTTCACTTTTGACGAGGTGCTCAAAAAACATTCGGGTGCGTTTGCTGGCGGCGAAGTCTTTTGAGCCAACAATACGTTCCAGCTCTTCCAAGATCTCTTCTCTTGTCACTTTGAAGGCCAAAAAATACACCTCAGGATCAACTGCGCCATACAGACTAACTAGCATAACCTGGATATTGCGGCAAAGGAGACATCATCTTGGGGATGTGACGGTCACCGCTGAGAGTGGTCTCTTCGGATTCAAATAAATGATGCGCTGCGAAAAAACCGTTACAAACAACCTGACGTCCACTTTGGGCTCGAAGCAGTCATCCGACAGCTTGGTGCTGCCAGACTAATTCGAACCAGTCTCAGAATGGACAGTGAGCCTGTCCCTTATGACGCGCCGAGACCGCGCCACTCGGCAAGAGCAGCGGCGCGGTTCAGCTTGAAATTGGGTCGGCTTGAAAGGCTGCGTTCCTGATTAAAGTGATTGTAGACCGAGGCGTGGACGGAGGCGAATTTCTGCAAACTTCGCATGCGCCTGAAGCGAAGCATGGCCCGTTCTCGTCGTCGAAACGGCAGGTGCGAATTCTCCGCTCGGTTGTTCATCCACCGACCCGTTTCCTGCCTGTCTGCGGCGCCGATCTCCTTCAGCGCGGCGCCATAGGACCGCAGCAGATCCGTGACGAACACCTCCGGGCAACCATGCTTACGCATTGCTTTCTTTAAGAATTTCAATGCGGCCTTCTTATCACGCGTCTTCGTGACGAAGCTTTCCAGGACTTCGCCCTCGTGATCGACAGCCCGCCAAAGGTAGTGCCGCTCGCCGTTGATCTTGACGAACATCTCGTCGAGGTGCCAACGCCATTTGCTTGACTTCATCCCCTCAATCCGTCGCTTTCGTATCTCGGAAGCGAACATCGGACCAAACCGGTGCCACCAGTATCTGACAGCCTCATGGCTGACATCGACGCCGCGTTCATGCAGCAAGTCTTCGACATTCCGAAGTGAAAGCGGGAACCGGACGTACATCATCACCGCCAGGCGGATAATCTCACGGCTGGTTTTGAAGTAGCGAAATGGATCAGGTTTGGTCATCAGGCGAGGCTACGAAACCGCCCTGCCCGTCTCAAGTTAATTTGCTCTGACAGTACCCTCGGGGCTGCTGTGGAAATACTTGAACGGATCGCGTTTTGTCATGATCGGACGCTACAAACCCACCCGGCCCGGCTCAAGTCAAATCCTTCTGACAATGCCGTTCGAACTTTTTTGGGCCTCGGGAAAATAAATTGTTCATCTCTAATTGCGGCGGCCGTCAGCGATATTCGCTCCAAGTTAGTAGAGCCTTGCTGCACTACGACAGAGCACGGTTCGCTTCTTCTGAGCTGTAGTTTATTGGTAGTCTAAGACGAGCATCCAAATTAAAGGAGCCAGCCAGGCGGAACATTGCTGTCCCTCCTGTCCATCTGATGGACAAAAGTATTTTGTGGCATGCTTATTACCGTGAATTGGGGAAGCAATATCTTCGGGAGAAGATTAGTATGATCACCGCGCTAAGCTACATCGGTATTCGTTCCAACAAGTCAGACGATTGGCGGCAGTTCGCCGGCAATGTGCTGGGCATGCAGGTTTTGGATCACGGGGGTCGCAATACGGCGTTTCGGATGGATGATCAGCGCCAGCGGTTAATCATATCAGACGAGCCCGGCGATACTCTGGCCTACATCGGATGGGAGGTTGGCGAGAAGTCTGACCTGGAAAGGCTTGCCACCAAACTGGAGGCGGCGGGGCACAATGTGACCCCGGGGGATCGCGGACTGGCCGATCGCCGCTATGTGACGGAAATCATTACATGTGTCGATCCTGCAGGGAATCGGCTTGAGTTCGTCTGGAAGCCGGAGAAAACAACAGATCCCTTTATCCCGGGTCGACCAATTGAGGGTTTCAAGACCGGCCCATATGGCATGGGGCACGCTGTTTTACATGTGTCCGACGCCGAAGCGCTTGTGCCATTCTATCGCGACGTTCTTGGCTTTCATTTGAGCGACTACGGCTTGAAGCCAATTCCTCTCTACTTCTTTCATGTCAATGGCCGGCATCACAGCTTTGCTATCGTTGGGTCAGGGCAGGCAGGGTTTCATCACTTTATGGTGGAGTACGACAATTTGGACGACGTGGGCCAGGGATATGACCTGGCGCAAATAGGTCTTGCCGAAATCGCTTACACATTAGGGCGGCACACAAATGATTACATGACAAGCTTTTATGCCCATACGCCGTCGGGCTTTTTCGTGGAAAGCGGTTGGGGCGGGAGGATCATTGATCCATCCACCTGGGAGGCATGTGAAACAAATGTCGGGCCCAGCTTTTGGGGCCACGAACGGCTGTACCTGAACGAACAGGAACGCGCCGCCTTTCGGGATAAGCGATTGGCAACCGCAGCCGCGGGGCACCGGGCACCTAACGTTGTGAATTGCCCGTGGCTCTACGGACAAGTCCCCGAGGTCTGAACGATGTATGACGTTGCGATTATCGGGTTTGGTCCTACCGGCGCGACACTTGCCAACCTCCTGACCAAAAGCGGTGTTTCGGTTGTGGTTCTGGATCGCGAAGGCCAGATGTACCATCTGCCCCGCGCCGTGCACTTCGATGACGAAGTGATGCGCGTTTTCCAGACCGTCGGGATAGCTGACGCGCTTTTTAAGCTGGTGCACATCAACCCGGGCATGAAGTTCGTAGATGAAAACAATGAGTTGCTGCTGGACTGGCCAAGACCGCAAAACGTTACGAAACATGGGTGGCACGCAAGCTACAGATTGCATCAGCCTGATCTCGAAACGCTGTTGAGAGCCGAACTGGCGCGTTCCCCGACGGCCACCACGCTGGAACTTCACAACGTAGTAAATCTTGAACCCACAGGGAATGGCGTAGAGTTAACCGCACAGGATAAGACAAACGACTGCAAGTCCACCATTGAAGCTCGATACGTTGTTGGCTGCGACGGGGCCAATTCGTCCGTGCGTCGCTGGATCGGCAGCGAAATGGAAGATCTGGGGTTTGAAGAACGCTGGCTGGTTGTCGATTTGCATCTCAAACATCCAATGCCAGAGCTTGGCGATCATTCCATTCAATTCTGCGACCCGGACCGACCGATGACTTATTGCCGGGCCCCCGGTATTCGCCGCCGCTGGGAAATCATGGCTTTGGACGGTGAAACCGACGCCGAAATAATGGAACATTCGAGTCTCTGGGATCTGCTATCGCGGTGGATTACGCCTGACGATGCCGAGATCGAGCGCAGTGCTGTCTATACTTTCCGTTCACAGGTCGCGAAAATCTGGCGAAAGGGACCGGTTCTGATTGCCGGAGATGCCGCCCACCTGACGCCACCCTTCATGGGCCAAGGAATGTGCACCGGTATTCGAGACGCCGCGAATTTGGCATGGAAGCTCGTCAAAGCACTCAATGGCGGCGATGAAGAGATGCTCTTTGACAGCTATCAGGATGAACGAAAGCCCCACGCGCGCAGCTATGTTGAAACTGCGGTTCGTCTGGGCGGCCTGATCAACTCGCTTGATCGGGAAAGTGCCCTGCAACTTGCAGACAGTTCGCGTTCAGGTGCCATGCGATCTATTGCGCCCAAGCTTGGTCAGAGCGCACTGTTGCAGGTGCAGACAAACAACCCTTATGTCGGGCGTCCCTTTCCCCAAGTGCACCTTGATACCGACGGACAGCGGCTGGACGATGCTGTTGGACACAAGCACCTTCTTGTCAGCCGCGCCTCATTGCCGGAATGCAGCGATGATGCTGTCGCACTTAATGCGCGTGATCACCCCCAGCTGGACGCCGTGCTCTCAGATATTGGAACAAACGCCGTCTGGGTGCGACCCGACCGGTACGTCGCGGCTGTCGCGGAAACCCTCCTGGAACTTCCAGAACAAGCCCTGTCCCTTTTTAAGCCGAAAAAAACGAAAGATAGATATGAAACTGGCATCACTGAAATCCGGCGGTCGTGACGGATCACTCGTCGTCGTGTCAAAAGACCTGACCAAAATGGCATCTGCCACATCAGTTGCGCAAACGTTGCAGCAAGCGCTCGAAACTTGGGAAAGTTCAGCCACAGCGCTGAAAGAGATCTCGGACTTGGTCGAGCAAGGTGAGATTGACACGATGGCTTATGACGTGGACCAATTGGCCAGTCCGCTGCCTAGATCATATCAATGGGCTGATGGAAGTGCATATCTCAGCCATATGCGCTTGGTACGCAAAGCCCGCGGTGCTGACATGCCCCCCGGTGCTGAGACGGACCCACTGATGTATCAGGGGGGCGGTGACTATTTTCTGGCACCGACCGATGACATTCCCTGCATTGATGTAGACTGGGGATTAGATTTTGAGGGCGAGATTGCTGTGATCACCGACGATGTGCCCGTCGGGTGTTCTGCCGAGGCGGCGACCGGTCACATCAAACTGATAATGCTGTGCAATGATGTCTCATTGCGCAATATTATGAAACCGGAACTGGTTAAGGGGTTTGGCTTTTATCAGTCAAAACCTGCAAGTGCGTTTTCGCCGGTTTGCGTGACGCCGGATGAACTGGGTGAATACTGGACCGGATCGAAAGTTACATTGCCGCTCGAAACCTTCTACAACGGCAAAGTCTTTGGCAAAGTGCCAGCTGGCACCGACTTGAACTTTGATTTCGCCCAGTTAATTGCGCACGCTGCAAAGACCAGAGAATTGCGTGCAGGTACCATCATTGGATCGGGTACAGTTTCGAACACCGACCATGAAATCGTCGGATCGTCATGCCTTGCAGAAAAACGGATGATCGAGATCATCGCCACGGGTGAGGCAGAGACACGATTTATGGAACCTGGAGATACTATTCGCTTTGAGATGCGAAACCCGTCTGGCCATTCAATTTTCGGCGCTATTGACCAAAAGGTCGTCGCCACCTGAGAATGCCTAACAGAACGGCCTGAAGGATGAGAATGGCGGTAGACAACCAACCCAGCATTCGTGCCCTGCTACGCGGACTGGACTTGTTGCGGTTCGTGAACAGTCAGGGTTCGGCGAAGCCTGCCGAAATCGCCGCTGCGATTGGCGTGCCGAGACCGACTGTCTATCGGCTGCTCCACACTTTGGAAGAAGCGGGATACATTCTGATGTCGGCATCGGACGCCCGGGTCAGGGTATCGCCTCGTGCATCAGGTCTGGGCGACAACTATGCTGCTCATTCGCACATTTGCCGTGTTGCTGCCCCAGGTCTTGCGGAATTCACCGACGTGCATTCATGGCCTCTCGATCTTTCGGTTTATCGCGATCTGCACATGGTCATCGAAGAAACCACGCACTGGCGCAGCCCGTTCTCGATTGATCGGAACATGGCCGGGTTGTCCTTGCCGATACTCAGGTCTTCGGCTGGGCGCGCCTTTCTGGCATTCTTGGAAGACAAGGAAAGAAGCATTATTCTTGATCTGCTGCGCAACAAAAACGACCCCGAAGACGAGCGTTTTTTGCTGGAAAGCTGGATTGCTTCACGCCTCGATCAATACCGCAAACAAGGATACGCGACGCGCAGTCCTCGCACCTTTCGACCGGACACATCGAGTTTAGCGGTTCCAATCATATGTGAGGATCGCGTCCTAGGATGCCTATCGATCATCTGGATCGCCAGCGCGTTTTCAATGACCGAAGCTATCACCCGTTATACAGGTTCGATGAAAGACTTGGCCCATCAGATAGCAGCGCAAATGGCACAAAGCGCATCTGTCCGCCAAGCGGACAAAAAGATCTAAATCACAGTAAGGAATTCTGCGGAAGCGATAGATTTAGGAAAAACCGGGAGGAAACATGAAACATCTCATCAGATCGACTTTACTGACCTTTGGAATTTCGTTGACGGCAGGCGCAGCTCTGGCTGCGGACACTGTTCTTACAATCTCGTCATGGGCGCCGCCAACGCATGGCATGAATGCGAAACTCTGGCCCGAATTCACGAAAATGCTGGAAGAGGCCACCGAAGGCCGTATCAGCGCAGAAGTAAAGTACGGATTGGGAGCGCCACCGGCACAGTTCGACCTTATTCTGGACGGGGTAGCGGATGTCACCTGGATTTTTCACGGATACAATCCAGGACGTTTTGTGGCATCCAAGATGATCGAGTTGCCTGGTTACGAAGGCAATGCCGAGGCCGCGTCAGTGGCCTATTGGCGAGCGTATGAAAAATATCTCGCCGAAGCAAACGAGCATGACGGGGTGAAGGTTCTTGCTATGATGACCCACGGCCCCGGCATCCTGCACTCGGAGACCAAGTTGGCCTCGTTGGATGATATATCTGGCATGAAGTTGAGGCTTGGTGGTGGGGTTTCAGGAGACGTGGGTGCAGCGCTCGGTGCCACCGGTATCCGGGTGCCGGCACCAAAAGTCTATGAAACATTGGCCTCCAAGGCGGCTGACGGTGTCATGATGCCCATGGAGGCCCGCGCAGGCTTCAAGCTGTTCGAAGTTGCACCGCACAGTTACTCTGTGCCCGGTGGGTTCTATCGCGGCTCTTTTGCAATCGTGATGAACCAGGACAAATACGACGGGCTGTCAGATGAAGATCGCGCTGCTTTGGATACCATAGCTGGCGAAGCGCTTTCTCAGGTGGCCGGGCGCATGTGGGACGAGATTGACCAGATTGGCATCGAAACCATTGAAGCCAATGAGGGCAACTCGTGGACTGAAGCCAGCGAATCTGACGTCGCAACCTGGAACGAAATGACGGGCCCGATCATCGAAAGCGTTCTTGCCGAGGTGTCGGACAAAGGAATCGACTCCGCAACGGTGCAAACATTCATTGCCGAGCAGATGTCAGGCAACTGAACCGTTACGAAGAAACACTGCGGGCCCTAGTAAAGGGACCGCAGTTTTACGAGGCAGGCATGGCTAACATTCAGAAACCGAGGCTACGCAATCCCTGGTACGTTGTTCTTCATCTGCCCACATGGATCGCGGCGGGCACCTTGTTCATGCTGATGTGCATGACGTTCTTGGACGTAGTTTTGCGAAGCGCCTTCGACAATCCAATCGAAAGCGCGACCGAACTGACCCGGCTTTTTATGGCTATTATCGTATTCTCCGCCTTACCCTTGGTGTCGTGGAAGGGTGAGAACATCGTCGTGGACCTGCTTGATCCTTTCTTCAGCGAACGGCTGGCCCAAATGCGCGATAGCCTGATCGATGCAATCTGCGGGATAGTTCTCATCTGGCCGGCAATACGGGTGTGGGAACTTGCGGAACGGGCGCGTCAGTATGGCGACGTCACAGAGTATCTGAACCTGCCACAGTTTTATGTCGGATGGTTTATCTCGATCTTTGTCGCCCTCACTGCAATTGCCTTTCTGGCGCGCAGTGTCGTGCGCCAGATCGCTAATACTGAGGTCTCCGAATGACTCTGTCGTTGTTGGGGCTCGGAGCGGTCTTAATTTTCGTTTTCTTGCGCATGCCCATTGCCATAGCCATGGGGCTTGTCGGCTTTCTGGGTTTTGTGGAATTGCGCGGATTTCGCGCCGCGATCTCGATGGTGGGTCGGCTGATTATCGACACGGCTCAGGATTATGGGTTGTCGGTGGTACCTCTCTTTATCCTGATGGGCCTCTTCGTGAACAAGGGCGGCCTTTCAAAGGAGCTCTATCGCGCGTCCTACGCATTTCTCGGCCATATGCGTGGTGGATTGGCAATGGCGACGATTGTGGCCTGCGCTGGCTTCTCCGCAATCTGTGGCTCTTCCCTGGCGACAGCTGCGACAATGTCCAAGGTCGCCATGCCGGAGATGCGAAAATACAAGTATTCAGACAGTCTGGCGACGGCCTCCATTGCGGCGGGGGGCACCTTGGGCATCCTGATACCGCCCTCCGTAATCTTGGTCATCTATGGCCTGTTGACGGAAACAAGCATCGGAAAGCTCTTTATCGCCGGCGTTGCTCCAGGGTTGCTGGGCGTTTTGCTATATCTTGTGGCTGTCCGGTTTTCGGTGACCCGAGACCCGGATGCCGGACCGGCGGGCGAGCGGGTTTCATGGCGAGAGCGGCTTTTGTCGCTCAGGGATATTTGGGCAGTGCTGCTGCTGTTCTTCCTAGTGATTGGCGGGCTCTACGGTGTGTTGGATGTCTGGCCCTTCTTCATAACGTTTTCCCCGACCGAGGCTGCAGGAATGGGGGCCGCTGGCGCTTTCCTGATTGCATTGTCCAGAAGATCCTTGAGTTTTTCATCGACCATGGAGGTATTGATCGAAACTGTGCAGACAGCGGCCACGCTATTTGCGGTCTTGATCGGAGCGTGGATATTTTCGAACTTTGTCAATCTTGCGGGGCTGCCCGAGGCACTTAGCAACTTCGTTCTTTCCCAGGGGCTGTCGCCGACACTGGTCATTGTGTTGATCCTGCTGGTCTACGTTCTTCTTGGTTGCGTTTTTGAAAGCTTGTCGATGCTGCTGCTTACGGTGCCCATCTTCTTCCCGGTAGTGACCAGTCTCGGGTTTGATCCGGTTTGGTTTGGTATTGTTGTCGTCGTGGTCACCGAGATAAGCCTGATCACCCCGCCCGTCGGTTTGAATGTCTTTGTACTAAAAGGTGTCGTTAAGGATGTCCCCACATCTGTGATATTTCGAGGTGTCACTCCCTTCTGGGTAGTGGATATCCTTCGACTTTTGATTATCGTCTTTTTTCCTTGGCTTGTACTTTTCTTACCAAATTCAATGTAGGCCGGCTCTCGGTGGTTGGTTTTAAACCTGAAATTGCCTTTTCAAGTTGTCTGTTTTGGGCTCAACGCGGTCGTTCGTCGAAATTTCGTGAGTGACTGCCTTGCGGACAAACCAGCCGTTCGCCGCACGATGCCCGAACTGGCAGGAAGGCCACCAAGCTGCCGTTCGCTGCTTGCGCAGCATTCGACCTCAATGGCGGCGGCAATGCGCAGATAGCTACCTTTGCTAAGTTTGGCGAACAGCCCAAAGCCACCCCTGTCTGATGTGTCCGATGCCGCGCCGCAGCTTCCCCAAACCGGCCATTCGTGCATCGCGCAGCATTTTTGCAACCTGAATTCCTGCAGCACTGGACAAGGCACCCAAATTGGTGCGCCTCCGTTCGTTGCATCTAGCGAAAAGCAAAAAAAGGCCCCCAACTCACGAAGGTAGTCCGGCTATACCAGCACCAAGAATAAACAGAACATGGCCGCCCGCGTGGGCCATCATTGCCGATTCAAGGCCATAGGCGCGATATAGCCAACCGAAAGCGATGGCTGGCAACGAATTTCCAACTATGACCGCAACAAGCAATAGAACCGACGGCTCATCCAGAAGAGCAAACACCAATCCAAAATGCCCGATCGCAAAAAGAAACGCAGCTAAGAGGTTAGCAATCCAAAATGCGGCTACATAGCCAAAGCCAAGTCTCAGCGCCAAAACCATCAGGACTGACAGTATACCCCAGCGGGCGATAACTTCTTCACTTATCCCACCATACAAAAGCTTTGCAGCAATAGGTAGGGACGGCTGTGCCTCTACAATGGGGATCATGCCTACTGTGAACACGCCATAGGCACCGAGAACCACTGCAGTTGCGAATGCAACTAGAGCGCTTGGCAGTAGAGCTCGTAAGAACGGTGCAACCGCATCGCCGTGTCCGACTAATCCCTCGATGACAGGTGCGGAAAACCCCACTTTCGCCGAAGCCCACCAGCCGAGCACAGAGAATAAGCACACGAGGATAGCAGGCTGGATCAACAGCATAAGAGTGGGGATTTCAACATCTTCCGGCAGCATTGAAGTCAATGGTGCCGTTAGCAGCGATGCGACACCCAAAAGACCAAGTGCAGTTACCGCCGCTA
This sequence comes from Ruegeria sp. Alg231-54, assembly GCF_900143525.1. Taxonomy (GTDB): domain Bacteria; phylum Pseudomonadota; class Alphaproteobacteria; order Rhodobacterales; family Rhodobacteraceae; genus Ruegeria. Next base: position 131,547 of record NZ_FREZ01000011.1, read on the forward strand.
GAACCGCCCGATGGCGTGTTGCAATCCTACTTTCCAATTTGTTCCGCCCTAAACGTTCGCCAACTTGTGTCAAAATACTAATACGTTGATAGGCAGGCTAGATTAGAAAATTGAGGATAGCCATTGAAGATAATTCGCACAGTAATGTCATCGAGATAAGTGTTTATGGCGCCTAAGTAGCTCCAAAGCATCTACAAATTCAAGGTCGACTTTCACAGTGAGTACCGATGAGGCTCGCGCTTGCAGCGAATTCACACTTTCCGCCCTGGTGCCTGATCGTCATGTCCGTTTTGGGCTGGGACCTGCCGAATGCATCTGCAGCACTCATGTAGCTCGGCAGCGGCAGCTAAGGGCTCAAACTACTTGTCTAAACCCGCGCAGCGAATGACTGGAACGAGCCCAGAATGACGGATGCTGCAGCGGGCGCGAACGGCAGTTTAAGCATAAATCTATTCGTCTAAGCTCAGGAACTTATCCACTTTCATTGCAAAATGTAACGTCGACGCAGCTCCCAACCCAAACACCCCGAGCTGCCAGAAAAAATTTCCACCAAGATTCAGTACGATAATAAACGCAATTCCCGTTCCAAAAAGCAATGCGCAGACCACAAATACGAGCCGTACAAACCCACCTGTGACCCAAAGATACGCATCTTTTACCCGTCGCAGGGTTGATGTAAGTAAAGCTGAAAGTTGGAAGTACATGCGGTTACCTCTACAGCCCCGCCCGCGTTCAGGAAAGCCTAAGATGACAATTCGTAAGCTGCAATATGCTGGCTGAGTACTGGGTCAATACACTTAAAACGGTCATTGCAACTCGGAAGACCAACGACAGCTAAGTCCGCACAGCAGGCATCGATGCCGTCTGAATCGGCACGATGCCCAACCGAAACCGTCAGATGACTAGTTTGAGCCCATTCCGACTGATGCTGCGGCGCGGATGAACGGCTGCTTGGATGCTCTATTAGAGTATAGCTCGCGCGAGCGTGGAATAATGCTCGCCATCTTCAACTAAATTAATGGTGGCTTTCTGCCCAAATGCGCCCTGTAATTCTTTTGACATTTCCGGCGGCGACCAGGTGTCCTTTGTACCATGCCAAAGAGTGACAGGGCACCTCACTTCGCGCAATGCATCGCTCCAATCGGCGACATAGGCAGAGACGTAAGAAATGTAATTTTCTGGCCTTCTTACAAGACTGGCAGAGAGCCCTTGGATCATGACCTCTTTAAAAGATGGATCGTTCAAAAGCTCTTTCTCAACAGTCCCGCAGTTTGCAAATAGAATTTTGATTAGCGTTTTGGGTGAGACACGCACGACTAAACCTTGAAGCCGTGTCAACAGTCTCAACAATTTGGGATGTTTCAGAGCTAAGTCGAATACAGGTTTTCCTGCCATTTTTGGTAAGAAATCACCCAACGAAAGAGGGGCAGCTGGTGATATCAAGGTTAGTTGGGACACGATATCAGGGCGCATCGCAGCTAGCCTAATTGCGACCATCGCTCCAATTGAAAAGCCAACCAAATGAACATTCTTTTCGTTGGACTGTCCCAATGCCTCATCTGATAAGGCTTCCAGATCTGATGTCATCTGTGCAGATTTTATTTCCAATAGACCCAATGCAATAATCTTGGTGCCTGGGTTGGCTTGGCGGAGTAGGTCCGCGTCCGCTTCGCTGCCCGGCATGCCGTGACAAAAAACTACCGTTTTCACAGCACTGTTTCCTTATTTTTTCAAATGTTGTTCGCTCAATCCGTTGGGTCTGCATTGTCGTAACAAAAGGTGGTGTTGTGTCGCATGTGCAATGAATCGGCACCAGCAGGGTCTTTCAAAACTAAAATGGATCAGAGGTCTCTCACCCGATAGCTGCCATTGCCTGTATAACAATCCTTGACCGCTTTGTCCGCTCACCAGCCATCCGGCCCTGGACTGTGAACGACCGCTTTATGCGGTTTGCGGTCCACTGCATGTGCGAAAGGTGGAAATAGGATCAACGGCAGGTTGGGGCTCGAAGCCGCCATTCGCTGCAGAAAGCACGAATGACTGCTTTGAGCATGACGCTGGTTATTGGCGCGAACGCCTGAGTGTTTCCTGTTGCCGCTTGGGCAGACTTTTCAGAGCCTGGCTTCCGCAATACCTAGTTGTAAGCATCTAGCGCTCATATGGGCGGGCAAGTATTCTGGAAGCCTCATGGTTTTCGGATACTTTCGATAAATGGCCTTTGTATTCTACGATACCGAAACCACCGGCACGGACACGACGTTCGACCAGATCTTGCAGTTCGCTGCGATCTTGACCGATGCGAACCTGAACGAGCTCGACCGTTTCGAAGTTCGTTGCCGCCTTCTGCCACACGTGATCCCAGCGCCAGGCGCTCTGCTGGCCACACGGGTGACACCAGCAATGCTAACCGACCCCAGCCTGCCATCGCACTACGAAATGATGCTGAATATCGCGGAGAAACTGCACAAATGGTCATCTGCGATCTTCACCGGGTACAACACCCTCGCCTTCGACGAGCCGCTGCTGCGCCAGGCGTTCTATCAGACTTTGCAGCCGATCTACCTGACCAACACCAGTGGCAACAAACGCGCGGATGTATTGCGCCTTGCCCAGGCAACAGCAGCACTGGCCCCAAACGCCATGGCTGTTCCCATTAGCGCCAAGGGCAAACCGACCTTACGCCTCGACACGCTGGCCCCGGCGAACGGGTTCGCGCATGAAAACGCCCACGACGCTTTGGCAGATGTGGAAGCGACCATTTACATGGCGCGGCTGATCCGTGACCGTGCACCTGTTATTTGGAATTCCTTGCTTCCACTGGTGGACAAGGGCGAGGTCGCTCGTCGCCTGGGCTCCGGTGAACCCAATTGCATCGTCGAGTATCACATGGGGGTGCCGTCCGTTCGTGCCATTGTCGGCTGTGGCCACCATCCAAAGAACCCAACCATGCAGGCTGCGTTTGATCTGCGTCGAGATCCAGCAGAAGTTTTGAATTTGAGCGAGGCAGACCTGGTGGAAGAAACGAAGGTGCCCAACCGGGCGCTTCGCACCATCTACACAAACAAAATGCCAGCATTGGTCGACGTAGCCCTAGCGCCAGACCTGCCAGCCGTTATTGGCTTACCGATGGCTGAGATCGTCCGCCGGGCCGCTGTGGTGTCCGCCGACGGCCAGTTTGCTGCACGGGTAGGCAGGGCGATGGAACAGCGCTACCCGCCCTTCGAGCCAGCCGAGATCGTCGAGCAGCGCATGTATGAAGGTTTCCCAAGCCGTGCCGACAAAAACCAAATGCAGGCGTTCCACAAGTCGGATTGGCCGGAACGTGCGGAGATAGCCGAAACCTTCGAGGACGACAGATACCGCGAACTGGCGCGGCGGCTCGTATTTGTGCATGCCCCAGAGTTCATGTCGACCGCGCGACGGGCCCAGTTGCAAACTTGGCTGAACAACCGCCGACACGGCCGTGAGGGTGTCGAAGCCGGGCGAACTCTGGCGGACGCAATGTCAGACCTGGAAAAAGTCGAAACAGAACACCCAGCAGGCAGTGAGCCAATTACCGCCATAAAGAATTGGCTTGAAGCTTTCTGAGTGCACTCGAGTTTGCTGGGCATAACACCAGTTGGGAAACGCAGCTTTTGCACTGCCCTGAGGCCAAAACCAAACCCGGTAAACCCGTCAAACCCGGGCTCGAATTCATGCTCTAGGTTTGACAATTTTTTGCGGTGAACGGCCCTGTTGATCAGAACGGAAATTCCATGTCACCCCCCATGTCATCGGGTACATCCGGAACATGGCTGCCAACAAACTCTACGCGATACCGTTTCGAGCCTGCTGAATCGGCATAACTGCACAGAACACGGCCGCCTACAATCCGATCCTTATGCTTCAACAGCAACCGGCCAATGCTCTTGGTGTTGAACTGGCCATTTCGCGTCATGGCAACCAGAGCCCCATAAAGTTCTTTGATTTCCGGAGAACTGGATTCCTCCGCCATTGCACCGATTTCAGCAAGGCCGTACTCCCGATCGCCCAGCGCTGCGACCCAGGCATCCAAGAGGCCCGCAAGCTCGGATTTCAAAGGATCATCCAACATGATTCTCTCACGCGTCACCGCTGGATCAGGCAAGCCCAACCACAGCAACGCATCCCTCACCAGGTTCCATTCCCGAAACGACCCGATAGGTGTCGACTGTTTGGGGCGGCCCGCTGCGATATAGGCGCGCAGAATTGTCAGACCTGCGGCCACCAATTGTGTTCGGTTTTCTGCGGCTTCTTCCCGTGGGTCAAAGTCATGTTCAACAAGGTCAGGCCGTTCTGTTTGCGGGTCGAGGCGGCAAACCAGGGTGCGCCGCCCCATGTCTCCGGCCACTTCAAGGTTATTCCCAGTGGCCATGAACAGAGCATTGGTAGGGGTTTTAGCAACTTCGGATTTCCCGAGGATGCGGGCGCCCCATTCTTCCGTTGTCAGCACAGTGCAGAGCGAGTCGCCGCTTATAGGGCGATCACAGTTATCAATGACGACGATTCCGTCGCCGGCCATCAAGACCGCGCCAATCCGCTATTGGTTCCTAATACTCTGACGACGGACAATCCTGTATAGAAGTATTTCAGAATTGGTGAGCACCAGTGACACCACATTTCTCTCCGCCTCAGTCTGAACCAGGCCATTGACTGAGTGGGAGCGCTGAAGCCCGTCGTTGGAGTGGGGTTGCCCGTGTTTGCAGGGTTTTTCAAGGCTAATAAGCTAGCCCAGCCAGCGGTTAACTCGAGAGCACGTACAGTGCGGCTGCGCCACTAGTGATTTCCAAGAAATTCTGACCAGAAAATCGATTTAACGCGGGTTGATAACTTTGGTTTTAAGACGTTCGTTCGCACCTTTAAACCGTGATGCTAGCCAGAACATCATTGCAGACAACGAAATTGCAGCAAAAGCGATAGCCCAACCGAGAGCGACCAGCCCTGTGCCTGGCCAGAAAATGAGAAACAGGCCGATCAGCAACGCAACAACGCCAGCATTGCGTGCGGTCACGCGCTCAGGGTCCCATTCTGGTAGTTGGCGCCAGGTCAGCAGAGACCCTATGCCGGTGATCAGCGCGAAGGCGCCCAAAAGCACGAAGGCAAAGCGTGCGGTTCCCTCAGGCCAAATCAGCAAAACCAGGCCGATCACAATAGTACCAATGCCGACACCGCCAACTGCGCCCCGACGTCCGAACCCAAACAGTGTCAGCCCACCATCAAGAACCAGAAGCAGGCCTACAAGTTGCAGCAATAGTGCAATGCTACCGGTTGGCCAAAACAAGGCTGCGATCCCCACGCCCGCCGCCAGCAGTCCACGCAGAAAAAAGGTCCACCAGATATTAGCAAGCCTGCTGCTAAGCGCCTCACGGGCCTCAAGCCGATCATCTTCTACTACCTCGGCATGTGGGGTTTCTGGTTGGTCCATGTGCGTTTCCTTTTGGGAATGGCACCATTTTAGCGTAACAACCCGATGGTGTCTCCATACAAGCCGAATAACGATTAGTGGAGTGCTGTGGCCGGGTTTTCCGTGTTTACCGGGTTTGGTACCGCCCTTGGCGTGGCACTGCTTTATGTAGCTGTGCCTATCGACCCAAGCTAACATAAGGGCGCATATCGGCGTGGGCTTCGAACCACCGTTTCTCGACCAGGACAGGTTGGATGACATCCTAACAATCGATCAGGAGCTAGCATTTGATATGTGCCGAAGGCTGGCGAGCCGTGCGCGTGTTTTACCGGAGGGCCAACGGGATTGAACGTCGTGGCGGCTATTGAGTTCACACGCGAACTTGGTCCAGGAAAGCGCGTTGCGACATTGGGATGCGATAACGGATCAAAATTCCTTGGCGGTCACATTTACAGTTGAGTGGAGCTTTCGCTCTAACCACGGAATAGAACGGACACGCGCACTACCCGACTAACGGAAGCATACTAAATAACAGAAAAGGGAGGCGAATCTGATGCGCAATAAAATGATGTCGGCAATAGTAGCTCTGTTCGGCAGCACTCTTGTTGCCACCACGGCGGTTGCAGAGTGGGTCTATAACGGTAGTCCGTATCCAAACGCCACGATCCAGACAAACAACATGTCCCTCGAGGTGCAGTGCGACAGGATCAGGTTCGCTCCCGCTGGGTATGAGGATTCGGAAGATATCGTTCGAAAGAACGGCCTTTCCTTTCGTTTTCTGGCAAACGGATCGCAGGAAGTCGCTGCTTTTCAGATGGGACGCGAAAACTCGTTCGTCCAGATTGTCGACAATTATCCTGTCGAGATCCAGTTCAGCGACGAGGCGGACTATGCGTTCGTCCTCGACCAGATTGCCGCAAACGCCACCCTGAACCTCTCAATGGTAGATCAAGACGTCAGCTACAGCATTTTTGATCTCAAGGGATCAGGTACAGCCATTCAGTCGCTCCAGGCCGAATGTCGTGCACTGGACCAAACCTCCGCGCCGATGGAGGCACCAGAAGGTGTGGTCTATTGCGGCGGCGGTGGGATCAAACGCAAAATCGAGTTCGTGATCCTCGATGACGCCAGCGATGAATGGGACGCGCGCGTCACCGTGAACGGCGAAACCCAGCGGGCGATGACCTCCTACAGCTATTTCGGCAACTCAGAACCGGTCAAGGACTTCGTGGTTGCCTTACTGGCGGAGGATCGGGCCGAATTTCTGATCTTCCGCAACCGAAGGGAAAATTGGCTTGAGTTCGGCGATTATCGGTACGACCAATGCAACTGATTGAGCCAGCCGGTGCCGCCATCACCTAATCTGTCAGTTCCCAATCGGGATTAAGGGCGTGCGACCCAGCGATTAGCAGGGTCCGCCCGTTGGCTTAGTTTTATGGGATCAACTAAAAAGGCCTTCCATGGATATCTTTCTGTTCTTCCTGTTTCTTGCTGCAACAATTGGCGCTGGAGCGACTGGTGCGCTGTTCCCAACCGGATCCTGGTACAAAGGTTTGAACAAGCCTACCTGGGTACCTCCAAACTGGCTTTTTCCGGTGGCTTGGACGTCCATCTATCTGCTGATCGCATACGCTGGCGCTCGGGTGGCCGGTCTTGAGGGCAGTGCATATGCAATGGCATTCTGGGCTATTCAGATTGTGCTCAACGCGCTTTGGACGCCGGTATTCTTTGGGCTGCGTCATCTACGTGCCTCGATCCCTATCATGGCCTGCCTATGGTGCGCCGTTCTGGGGGCGACAATAACCCATTGGCAATTGGACACATGGGCTGGGCTAGCGTTCATGCCCTATCTGGCGTGGGTGAGTGTGGCGGCAGCATTAAACCTGTCCATAGTGCTCTTGAACCCGGATCAGAAACCGTTGGATATGGCGAATTTGTGAGTTTCGGCACTGCTACTACAAATCACCACCCTTGCGCCTCATTCACTGGACACAAATCCGTTAGCACAACACTGAAACAAGCAGCACTCGGTAATCGGGTTATCAGATCAGAAAAGACTGGTAACGTGAGTTTAGCACATTGAGGAAAAGTACATGGTCGTATGCGGCTGCGAGATATCAGCAAAGGAAGTTCGGCTTGCCGTCGTCTACTTAAATGATGACGGCAACGTGGAGATGCATCGCCTAAAAACAACGCGAATAGAGCTCGAGGATGACACATCTGAGGACGATCTACGTTCATTTCTGGCGGCTCTTCACGACTTTGCTCGCGAAAACGCCGTAGATACCTTTGTGATCAAAACCCGTGCCAAAAAAGGCCGAATGGCCGGTGGAGCCGTGTCCTTCAAAATCGAAACTCTGATCCAACTCGTGGACGGATGCAACACGCGGTTTGTCAGTCCAGTGGCCCTTGCTCACTTCGCCAAGAAGGAAGTTGAAGAGTATCCCGTGAAATTGCCGGTATATTTGAAGAATGCCTTTCTTTCCGGTGCATATGCTTTGACTAGGGGCTGATTTCCTAACCACCTGCGCCGGCGGCGATAGACCTTCTTTTGCGTTATTTGGACGTTCAGAAAACAAGGAGCCAAAGTTGCAGCATTTCTCTCTGCTTGATCTGTCGCCGATCCCGGAAGGTGGAACCGCCGCTGATGCCCTGAACAATACAATCGACCTAGCGCGTAATGCGGAGGCAAGCGGCTATCATCGTTATTGGTTGGCCGAGCACCACAACATGCCGGGCATCGCCAGTGCTGCAACCGCTGTCGTGATAGGAGCAGTCGCAGCAGCCACCAACACCATACGGGTTGGTGCTGGGGGCATCATGCTACCCAACCATTCGCCTCTGGTCATTGCCGAGCAGTTTGGCACGCTTGCCACGCTTTATCCGGGGCGGGTTGATCTTGGGCTTGGTCGCGCTCCAGGCACCGATGGCGTGACGGCGCAGGCTCTCAGAAGGCATATGCAAGCCAATGACAATTTTCCGCAGGATGTTGCGGAACTCTTGGGGTATTTCGACGACGCTTCAGATGAGGCCCAAATTCAGGCGGTTCCCGGACAAGGTACTCATGTTCCGGTTTGGATACTTGGCTCTAGTCTTTATGGCGCACAGCTCGCTGCCTATCTCGGGCTACCCTATGCTTTCGCCTCGCATTTCGCGCCCGCAATGCTTTAGGATGCAATCGCAACATACAGATCGACATTCCAACCATCCCAGTGGCTTGCCAAGCCGTACTTCATATTGGCCGCTGGGGTCTGTGCGGCGGCAACTGATGATGAAGCAATGTACCTGCGCTCATCCCAAATGCTCGCCTTCGCCCGCTTGCGGACAGGGCGCCCTGGCAAACTCCCACACCCGGTTGCAGAATTGTCAGTGGAGATTCCAGCACCGGTTCTTGCACAAGTGAAACAAGCCCTTTCCTGTTCGGCAACCGGCAGCCCCGAGACTGTGCGTAGCGAACTTGCCACCCTGATTGAGCGATACCAACCAGAAGAAGTTATTGTGACAGGGATGATCCACGATCATGCCGCGCGTCTAAGGTCCTTCGCGATAGCGGCGGAGGCTCTATCCGACATTTCGAAAGCTAGCAAAGCGGCCTAGTCGTTGTGGTCTAATCGCTCAGCGCAAAAATACCCGTAGTCCGCCTATGCAGGCTACAAAATAGACATTGCACGAACTCGATTTTTCGATTTCGGGCTACACGCCCCGCAACGGCAGTTAATGAACAGTGCCGCGGAATTGCAGAATTTGCATCCCAATCGCAATGGCTGGTCCAATGCCCAAGGCGAAGAAAATCGTACCCAAGCCAAGCGTGCCGCCTAAAGTCCAACCGATCGCGACAACCAAAACCTCAAGAAAAGTACGCACTAGCGCGATGGGTTGATGCGTGATGGCCTGAAGCCCGGTCATGAGGCCATCTCTTGGTCCAGGTCCTAGATTTGCGATCAAGTATATTGCACCTCCGAACCCAGTCACGAACACACCAACCAGAGCCAGCAAGGCATTCGCCACAAACGTCTCAAATGTTGGCAGGTAGGGCAGCACGAACTCCAACACCAAGGCTATTATTATCGCGTTGAGGACGGTTCCCATTCCGGGTGTTTGCCTAAGTGGAATCCACATAAGCAAGACGGATGTGCTGATGATAAAGGTCGCAAATCCTAGGCTCCATCCGGTGACAATGGTCACGCCTTCCGCGAGCACGGTCCAGGGGCTGACGCCGACACCTGCGGTGACCAGCAATGCTTCTCCCAGGCCAAATACGACTAGGCCGATGATGAGAAACACGACCGACATTATTGGCGGCTTCAGGGTAAAGGCTTTTGGCGAACTCCAGCGGAGTTTTGGGATTGAAGTAATCGAAAGAAAACTCAAAGCTTTGATCCAAATAAAAGCGCTGGTTGATCCGGTTTTGTGCCAGCATAAACAGTACCCGGCATGATCGATAAATGCTGCGCGCAAGCGGCTGAACATCTGTTCTGCGGTGTTGGTCTCCAGTTCCTTCGGAGCGGGATACGCAGTTAGGCCGCCTCCTTCGAGACCCGTCGATGGGGCGGGGTCACTAATAACAGCCTGACGCACCGCGTTATAACAATCGTGGCTAGTTCAAAGCCAGATCAGTCCCAACGCGTTTTAGTAGAATCCAACTTCTCGAATATCGATTTGAGCGTCATGATCCCGCCCGTATGCGACTATACCAACCGACCTTAGACTTTCGGCACGGGGAATCCTTCGCAGCATTCGACCTGACGCCTCAAAGGCCTCAAAAGGCAAGCGGACCTCATTCCAAGTGCCTGTGACATCAAACCCGGCCTGATAGTACTGCCAAGGCAGCACTGTTCCGCTTGTTCGGAGATGAACGAAATACCTTTGATCATTACCGCGCACTATCAAACGCACACCAGCTGTCCCAGCCGGTGCCGCATCTGGCAAATCCGTCTGGATTTGGATGAAACCGCCGTTGTTTGCAGTGCTGACAATTCCGGTCATACGGGCATAAGCCGTCTTACCGTCGGTTTCAAAAGCCACCTGACCTGACGAGACACCTCCCATTACGGTATCAGCGAAGAAGCGCCATCTTGTTTCAGGCTGGCTTTCAAAATTATCAATCATATTTTCCTCGGCAATTAACGGCGAGGGAACGCCGAACAGCAAGAACGCCACGGCAGACAGTTTCAAGATTGATAGCATTCTCTCTCCATATCTTTGTGAGTGCGGCATGCGGTGGGCCTTTCGCTGATAGACAGCATTTAGGCCCGTTCGTGTAGATCGATGAAGTCGACGATGATCTCTTCCAGCGAATAATCGTATCTGGGTGAGGCGTGGACTAATGGGCAACTTCACCCCGGGCAATCAGTATGGATTGCGCGGCCCACGGTCAGGCGAAAGCGACTGCTGGACGCGCTCGACAAGAAGTTCGATGGCATCTGCAAGGTGGTCTTTGTCGATGTGGTGGTCGCCGCGCTCCACGCGGATCCGGTGAGCTTCGATCATGACGTCTGCGTGCCGAGTGCCCTCAGGTGGTTCGAACCGGTAGCTCGCCAGTTCGATGCGAAGACCCAGAGGGTCGCGGAAATATATCGAATCCATAAAGCCGCGATCAACCGGACCAGTATGTTCGACACCGCGCGGGTCGAGCCTTTTGGGCACCTGCCAGAAGGTCGCCTGGCTCACGTTGAACGCCAAGTGATGCAGCGACCCTGTGGCCTCGGGGACATGCGTGGGGTCGGGTTTGCGATCTTCATTGGTGAAGATCGTTATCAGCCGCCCGTCACCGGGATCGAAATAAAGATGGCCTTCTGTTGGGCGGTCGAGATTGGGTTGATCAAATATGAATGGCATACCTAATACGCCCTCCCAAAAATCGATGGAAGTCTGCCTGTCGGCGCCAGTAATGGTGATTTGATGCACACCTTGCGTTTGAATTTTGCGAAGCTCACTGGTCATGGTCATTTTGACTTTCTGTTTTTCCAAAGCGAGTGGTGCAGTGCTTTAGATCAATAAGATACCCATCAGGCAAAACACAGCAAAGGGTGGTACAGTGCCTGATCGTCCGTTCACCTCAGATAGCGTCAAGATCCGGCGTGGGTTGGAAGCAGTCAATGCGAACATTGCATGAAACTGCGATTTTGTTCGCTGGACGGCGATTTAACCGACCGTAGGTGCCAGGATTATCCAGCAATACCTCGCGATACCCGGCTACGGGTGGGCTAGAGACTACAAAACACGTTGGTGGGGTGGGGTCAGCCGGAGTTATAGCTGTGGTAGTACCGTAGTAATCGGTCCTGCGGAAAAGCACCGCGGTTTGAAAGGAGCCAACAGACTATGCCGATCGACTTTCTGGAGCTCGGCCCCAAAGCAGCAAGTGCAACGCTTTTGCTTGCCCATGGCGCAGGTGCCCCGATGGATGCTCCTGGCATGACGATGATTGCAGAAGCGCTGGCTGTGCAAAACGTCAGGGTCGTTCGATTTGAATTCGCCTACATGGCACAACGCCGAACCGAAGGCAGCCGCAAACCCCCTCCCCGCGCGGACAAACTGAATTCGGAGTATCTTGCTAAAATCGAAAAGCTCAAAGTTGATGGACCGCTGATCATAGGCGGCAAATCTATGGGCGGTCGTGTAGCCAGCATGATTGCGGATGAACTTTTCGAGGCTAACCGCATCGCTGGCTTGCTGTGTGTGGGTTATCCGTTTCACCCGATTGGCAAACCCGACCAGCTGCGCACCGAGCATTTGCAATATCTGCAGACGCCAACTTTGATCTGTCAGGGAACGCGGGATCAGTTTGGCACAAAGGATGAAGTTGACACGTACGATCTTTCGTCATCCATCCAAATAGACTGGTTCGAAGATGGAAATCACGATTTGAAACCACGCAAACGCGTTTCAGGCTTCTCTCACGCTGATCACATGAAGGCGATGGGTCTGGCGGTTTCGGCTTGGGTTGACGGGATAAACTAATAGCGCGGCTGTTTGGTGCCCATACCCCGGGTTTGACGTGTTTACAGGGTTTAAAACGGCAACAGCTGGCAGCCGCACAAATTTAACATATTGGCGCTAACACGTTCGCAAGACTCAATTGGCCAAGGACGGCGGAATATTCTGATTGAGATGCAGAATGTTTTGAGGATCGTACCGATCCTTGAGAGCTTGCAGACGCTGGAAATTTGCGCCCAGAACTTGCCTGGTGCGATTTTCGATGTCGTCTTCGTCCAGGTAGTTAATGTAGCCTCCCTGCTGCGCGTGAGGTAGTAACCGCTCGTAAGTCTCGCGGGCCCAGGCAATATTCGCGTCTGTTTCCTTGCTATCTTTCCACTGCGCCAAAATCATGATGCTGAAACCCTTTGAACGGTGGGGAAACGCTGTGGCGTCCGGTTTCTTGCGCAGGGCCGCACCGTGGGGACTCTCGACGATCAGCTTACTCATTGTCGAGGGACAAAGTCGGAACTGCTCATTCAGGATTGCGACGACCTCATCGGTCAGATCCGCGACAAAACAGGATTTCCAGTAATTCATGGCGAGTTTCGGGAAACCCGGATCGAGGAGCAGGTTCAGCTCCGTATACTCGATAGGCCCGAGCCGATCGATGACAGGTGGCGCCAGTCCGCGTATCTTATCAAGAACAGGCTCAGCCCGGTGCTGGCCTCCGCAGTGACACACCAGCATTGCCGCCAGCTTTCGCCCCGAACCGTCGGGCGCATGCGTCATGCTGCAGACCGCTGTAATGTCGTCGTCACTCTCCTCAGCTAACGAGCGCAAAAAAGCCAACGTCCCGGCAGCATCTTCTTCCGCAAAGGCGACAAGGCCACCGTGCACAACTGGCCCGACCGGGTGCAGGGCATATTCGAAGCTGGTGGCAATCCCGAAGTTGCCTCCCCCGCCGCGCAGGCCCCAGAACAACTCTGAATTCTCCTGCTCTGACGCGGTCAGAACTTCGCCGTCCACGGTCACAAGTTCCACCGACACAAGATTATCGACTGTATATCCATATTTACCCATCAGGTATCCGAAGCCACCACCCAGCGTCAGACCGGCAATTCCAGTGGTTCCCACCGCTCCCCCAGTTGTGGCGAGGCCGTGTAGCTGAGTAGCCCTGTTGAATTCCGCCCAGCAGACACCAGCCTGCGCTCGGACGCGACGGTTTGCCGGATCGACCCAAATACCCTTCATTAAAGAAAGATCGATCATCAGCCCACCTTCGCAGACCGCTCGGCCCGCGACATTATGGCCGCCGCCCCGAACCGCGACCTCCAAGCCCTGCTCAATGCCGAAGGCCAAAGCATCAACAACGTCCGCTGCCCCCTGACTGCGCGCGATTACCGCAGGGCGGCGATCGATCATTCCGTTATGAACCCTCCGCACATCATCGTAATCGGAATCCCCGGACAAAAGGACAGCGCCAGACAGCCGAGCGCTTAGAGCATCGAGTTGTGCTACGTTGTTCTTCATATCCAGCGACATCCAACTACTCCTGCATTTTTTTGAGTCTTGCAGGCAGTCTATGCAAAACATGAGTGAATGCAGATTGTGTATTTTGCATAATCTGCATACATTTTTGAATATGGCTACATCTTGGGACGACCACCGTTTCTTCCTCGCAATTGCACGCACCCATTCTCTTACGGCAGCGGCAAAATCACTGTCCGTGAGCCAACCAACGGTCTCGCGTCGGCTTGAAACCATGGAAAGAGGGCTCGGCGTCAGATTGTTCACGCGGACACGCAAAGGTTATGCTCTGACGCCTGCCGGTGCCGAGTTGTTCGAAACTGTTGTCAGGGTAGAAGAAGAACTGATGCAGGCCGATCGCTCAATAAAGGGTCGTGACCAGGAAATTTCGGGGCGACTGCGATTTACCAGTACCGAAATCTTTGTGAATGGTTACCTAGGCCCGCATCTGTGGTCGTTTTTAGGCACACATCCCGAGATCGAGTTGCACCTCGCCTGCACCCAAAACCTACTCAACATCGGCCGGGGAGAAGCGGACATCGCCATCCGTTTTACCGAAAAACCACCGGAAACTCTTGTGGGTCGGCGTCTCGGCACGGTTGCCTACGCTATCTACGCTGCCTCGAGCAAAGCAGGGCAAGAGTTCCAAGGAATGGACACTGATGAGCTGCCATGGATTGGAATGTTCGACGAAAATTTCAATCGGATGCTCTATGGCACTTTTCTGCCGAGCACGCGTCCCAAACACAGGGTCGACAGCATGGCTGCCATGCAGGCAATGGTCCGTGAAGGCCTCGGTGTCAGCATTTTGCCCTGCTATACTGCCGACATCGATCCGTCGTTAACGCGCCTGACCCCAACGCCTTTAATCGACCCGAAGTTCAGCATCTGGATGCTTTACCACCGTGATACGCGCCACACCGGCCGCCTGAGGCTTTTCGCCGATTTCCTTATTGACCAGATCAAGAAGGACATTGATCTTTTCGAAGGCCGTCTGGCTTCGCCTTCATGGCAACAGACCAAGCACTTAACATAAGGGCGCTTACCGCCAAAGCAGACGCACGCTGCGCGGCAAACAATGGTCCGCCTTGCGGGACGAAGCCGCCAGACGCTTTTCGCGTTTCTCGCACACAGGAACTTGTTTGCTTTGACGCCACCTTTCATGCTCAAATTTGACCATCGAAAAGTCCGGAGCTGCCAATGGAGAAACCTCGCACACGTTTTACAACTGCCGGCGATGTGGCGATTGCCTATCAGGTGGTCGGGGATGGCCCCGTAGATCTGATCTATGCCTCGGGCTGGCTTCATAACATTGATCTTGTGTGGGAGCATCCGGGCTACAACAGGTTCCTTTCCAATCTGGCTGAAGAATGCCGTCTGATCCTGTTTGATAAGCGCGGTACGGGCATGTCGGACCGCGATGTAGGCGCACCGACGCTGGAAGAACGGACAGACGACATTCGCGCAGTAATGGAGGCGGTGGGATCAGAAAAAGCGGCCATCTTCGGTGTCAGTGAAGGTGCGAACATGTCGACGATGTTCGCCGCCATCTACCCCGAGCGCGTGTCGAGCCTCACTCTTGTTGGCTGTTATGCTTGCCGCAAATGGAAACCGGACTGGCCTTATGGTATGCGGCAAGCCGACTTTGAGAAGATGATGAAAATTCTTGAGGAAAGCTGGGGAGATCTGGGGGAGTTTCTGGCCATGCGCATGCCGTCAGTAGCGCATGACCCCGCCGAGATCGCCTTTCACAACCGGCTTTTCCTGCACTCCGGTAGCCCCCGTACGGCGGCCAAGATCACGCGGCTAAACTATGAACTGGACATGCGCCCGATCCTGCCGTCGATACAAGCACCCACTTTGGTTCTGCAGTCGCGCGGGGACAGATCTGTGAGTACCGAAGAAGCCGAACAGCTTGCCAAATCCATCCCGAATGCAAACCTGAAAGTGCTTGATAGAGAAGACCATCTGCCGTGGATCGGGGATGTGGACATGATGGCGAAATACATCACTGATTTCGCGCTCTCATCTTCGGAGCCGCGCCCATCCGACCGCGTGCTCGCGACTATTCTGATCAGTGATATTGAAGGCTCCACCGAGGCTGCAGCCAAAATGGGCGATGCCCGCTGGCGGGAGGTAATTGATGCACATGATGCCGCAGCGGCGCGCGCCGTGACCCGTTACGGAGGCACATTGGTCAAGACCATGGGCGACGGCATTCTCGCAACCTTTTCCGGCCCGAGCCGCGCCGTCGAATGTGCCTGCGAATTGCAAAGAGAAGCGGCGCATCTTGGCCTTTCCGTCCGCGCAGGTGTCCATTCAGGCGAATGTGAGCTGCGGGGCGACGATATATCTGGCATTGCGGTGAATGTGGCCGCGCGCATTCTGGACGTCACTCCTGGCGGCGCGTGCCATGTTTCGTCCACCGTACGGGATCTGACCACGGGATCAGGACTGGAATTCGCTCCGGCGGGCACGCACGAGTTCAAAGGCGTGCCGGGCACTTGGGATTTGCACGCAACGGTCTGAGCGGAACCTCAGCGATTATCGGGTCACTTGAGATGAGCGACCGCATTGGGCTCGGAGCGGTCATCTGACCTTTTCCGTCAGATGACCGAGATGCGGACAATGCCGCCGTTCGCGAAAAACGCCTCAATCTCGAAAGGGGCAGAGCTATTTTCCTTGTACTTCCGTGGGATACCCCAGCGACCTTCATATCAGGGGAGTTCACCCCCTTCGTAAAGCCAATTTACGGCCGCTACATCAGGAAAAATCTGACTACCCACCTCACGCATGTGCCGAGATATTTCGCCCGTCATACCGTCGGCCTTTGCTTTGCCAACTTCTCCCTTGCGGATCATTGCGCCAGAACCGAGAATCGGAACTTTGCCAGCAGTGCTCGCCTCAAATTTGTTCTCATTCTTCTTCATCCACGGAAACGATGTGTACTCAAGGATTTTTGCCCAATGATCGTGGCTCGGCTCCTCACCTAAGAATTCCGCTATCTTTCGGACAGATCCCTCGTGGTCTCGCTTCATATCCGCAAAATGGATGAACATGACGTTTGGCTCATGCCGAAGCGGCCACCACGCTGCAAGGAAACCAAAGAAGGCCCCCTGCAAGCCATGGCCATCTATAACCTCGGAATAGAATGACGGAAAGTCTGGGCGGCACATTGCTTCTCTTGGCATCTCCCAGAGGTCGAACCATTCGTCTGTGTGCTTGTCTAGGAATGTCTTAAAAGAGACGACCCCTTCTTCGGGATTGCGGAAAACGACGACGTATTTCACGTCTTTGCCTGAACCGGCTGTCTGGAATGGCACACCGGGAGGTGGGGAATGTGTCTTAAATGCGCGGCGAGTATCTGTGGGCATCGCGGCCACTCGGTCCACAACATCCTGATGGGGCTGCCCGGGGTAACCCAAGAACTCAATCCAAGGGACTTGCTCGTAGATATCGCGAAATTCAGAAGTCCCACCGGTCAGCAGTTGATGAACAATGTTCATTGTCCAAGTTGTGCCGCTTTTGATGGGCACCGAAATGACGACGTCCCCATCACGCCATTCGATCATCTGCTGAATCTCAGGCTGAATCCATGGAGGTCCTGCGGGAGGAGCATCGTTTTCCACAGTATCGCTCATCTTATCGATCTCCTTACTAGCTATTCACCAAGACGTGCAAAAAACTATTTTCCGTTCAGTGAGCCGTGTCACGCATGTGAAACTCTCGTCCTTGTCAGACATTGGCAATTCCCATCGGCACGTTTTAAGAATGCAAGAGCCTTGTATAGCACAGTTGGCGCAACGAGTCCGCTTTGGGCTTAAAGCAGTCTTTCGCTGCAGTCGGCTTGAACGACTGCTACGCGGGACTTTGCCGCCGTTGCTATTCCAAGTGTTTGCTAACGCAGCATTCGTTCGCAGATGCGGCAGTCAAATTTCAGTAAAGCAACATTTTCCCCAGACCGGACCTTCAGCGGCGTCGATTCTGGCAAATTTCAGACCGCCCTTTCGCTATCAACCACTTAAACCACCAAGACGCGGAACGCTGCAGCCTTCCGTTTGAACGCATGCTATTGTTAGCATCAAAGTTGGCGAGGGCAGCAGTTTGGCAGACGAACCATTCTACAAAACGCATTGGAGGAACATCGAACCTGAACGGATGTCCGCGTACCGTGACGGTTTTGGTTGGGATGAAGCGGCAGAGAAACTCTACATCCCGGCCGAGATCGCTGTTGGGCACTCGGTTGCAGACTTTGGATGTGGTCCCGGCAAGGTTTCCGTGGCGCTCGCCGAGAAAGTTGGAGCGGGAGGACATGTCCACGCAATCGACATTAATGCCGAGTTTTTGGATTTGGTTAAAGAGAATGCTGCCTTCGCAGGAGTTTCGGATCAACTAACGACCTGCTTGAACGAAGGAGTTAAGCTCCCCATGGGGGACGCGTCCTTGGATCGGATCACGGCCCGAAACGCCCTGATGTATGTTGATGAGCCGGTTGAAACACTGAAAGAGTTCCACAGGGTTCTCCGTCCAGGCGGGTTGGCACATGCAATCGAAGGTGACTGGTACATGATGGTCGCCGAGCCTGTTGCCCACGCCCCCTGGAGAGCGTTTGTCGAAGCGGCCTCCCACGCCTGTCGCAACTCGGACATGGGCAGAAAACTATTTGGCGCATTCGTGAAGGCCGGCTTTCAAGATGTAAAAGTTTCAGTCGTCGCCAATGCCGACGTTGAGGGTCGGCTGATTGGCATGATCCGCAATATGGCGAAATACGCCGTCGAAAGCCGATCGATCGACTCTGAGGCAGTTGATCAGGTTGTGTCCCAAATTGAACGTGCACGTGCCGCTGGGTCATATTTGGTTGTTTCTCCGCAATTTGTAGTCACCGGAAGAAGAACAGACTAAGTGACGGGCATTCGCCGCAGTCGGCTCTCTAATCGAGGAACGGGCAATCCGGTATCAAATTTGGCGATGATGATGTCAGGGGTCTGACAATTGCCGCCCCATCCGGTCACTGCTTGACGCCCGTCGCCGCAATCATCGTGCAAGGGCCAATGAATCTTTTGTCGGTTTCAAAAGTTTCCAGGGCGGTTTCAACGTCATCCCATGCAGCCTGCTTGGCCTTTTCATCCAGATCACCGAGCATTTGATGCAGCGCCCCGAAACTTTCCTGTTCAAAACGCAGGCATTCCCGTGCAGATTTGAGAACAACGGGCGCTTCAATCTTTTGCGTCCGAACATCGCGCAGCCCCGCATCTTCAAACAAGTTTTCGATGACCCCAGGCGCGCCGAGGCTGAACGGGCCGGGCAATCCTGGTGCTGGTGCCGGAAGATTGGCGTGTTTGCGAATGATACCGACTGGGTCGGAAAAGAACCGGCATTCCTGCGGCGTTGCATAAACCAGCGCGCCAACAGATCCGCCCTCGTGCAACGCGGCGATCTGGCTTTGCACCGAGCGTTTCTGATCTGGGAAGAAGATAAGACCAACCCGCGAAATCACAGCATCGAACAGTTGATCTCCTGTCTCAAGGTTTTCGCCGTCCATTACGGAGGCTCGCGCCTGCGTCATTCCGGCTTGCGTGAACTGATCATTGGCAAGTCGCGTGAGTTCATCAGAAAAATCGGTGGACAAGACAAACCCTTCCGGCCCGACCCGCCTCGCGCTCTGCATCGCATCCTGACCGGACCCACCGGCGACGTGCAGCACGCGGGCCCCGGGTCCGACACCGCACATATCCAAAAGCACTTCGGTGGCTGGCCCAAGCCACCGATCCAACAACCCGCCCCAGGCGTTCCAATGTTCAGCGACGTTATCCCACTGATTTCGAGTGGAATCCTTAAATGCAATGGGATCAAATTCCGTCATTCTTCTCTCTCCTTACAGCAAGTCGTGAAGCATCGCGGCGGCGCGGGAGGCCCCGTTTGCGGCCACGCTCATCGGGATGCGTGGCGCCTTCAATTCCTCCAGCATGGCCGCTGCAATCCTGTCAGGGTCGCTTTCGGCAAAAATCATCTTGCGCCCCGCGTTGTAGCGCTCCAGCCGACTTGCCACGTGGAAGTTCTGCTCAAAATGGTTGCGCAGGGGAAAGTAGAGGAAGGGTGTACCTGCGGCGGCAAGCTCCATGCAGGTGGTTAAACCGCCCTGAACCAACGCAAGGTCGCAAGCCGCCAGATGCCGGTCGAGGTCAGGTACAAAGGCGCGCATCTCGACGCCGTCGGTCAGATCGAACATATCCGGATCAAGGCGCGGGCCGGCAACCACGATGACCCGCAGTTCCGGCAAACGTGTGCGCGCTAAAGGAATCGCTTTGAGAATGCGCCGGATCAGCGCCTCGCCCACACCGGACCCGCCCACAGACACGATGCAGGTTTTGCGCCCGTCATCATATCCGAATTCGGCGCGCAAGTCGTCGCGTGTGCCGAACTCCGACGGATGCCGCCCAATGATGTAGTCAGAAAACTCAAAGTGCTTCGGTGTCCAGTTTCGCATCTCTGGTAGACCCTCACCAAAGCTCTGATCCACGACATCCTCGGTCGTGCCGACAAAAATGGCGCGATCCCGGATGTCGGGATGCCGTTCAACGTGCTCAATCATTTCGGCGTTGTAGTCGGTGGTCAAAAACGCTTCGCGCGGGCCGTTTTCTGCGAACGGCAGCCAGCCTACGAAGTCAGTAAACCACGCCATCGTCGCTTTTTTCAGGTCTGGGTGTTCGTGCCAATAGTGGTCGACATCCCAGGCCTCATCCGCGATCACCAGATCGTAGGGTTCCTCCTCCAGTACTTCCTGAAACACCATGAAATTCTTGATCAGAATCTCGTCCATGCTGCGGATCGCCTGAAAAGCATGGAGGTCGTGTTCACCGCATTCCGCCTCGATATGCGCGCTTTCGTTGGCCAATAGTTTACTGGCCGGATGAACGCGCTCGGCATTGGCGTTCAGAAACCGTGTCACCGGGTCCTGTGCTAACCAGTCGACCTGCAGATCCGGGTGCAGCTTGCGCAACTCGCGCGTCACCGCCAGATCGCGTCTCGCGTGCCCCAACCCGATGGGAGAGGACAGGTAGAGGGCACGCTTCGCACGTTTCAGCCTCTGGCGCGACGGTTTGTAAGTTCCAAGGTGCTTGGCCAGAAAGTCTCGCATCGTCGTATTGAACATAGCCGGGTAACGTCCGTGCAAGCCATGCCCTGCTCCTTGAATCACATGCAGTTCACCGCCCGTCAGTTCTGCAATCCGGTGCGAGGTTTCCGGCGGCGTCACCTCATCCGCATCTCCGACGAATATGAGGCTGGGACAGGCAACCCGCCGGTACATATCTTCATCGATTACGATAGATGCACCATCTGAGCGCGCATCCTGCGTCATGCGCAGCATTGTGCCGTCCCCATCAAGACCCCAAGCAACAGCGTCTTCCTGCTGTTTGGTCGAGTGCGGCTCGTTATGCACTTTGCTCATGAAGAAGCTGATGAAATCCGGATAGTCGCGGAGCCAGTAATCGGCATTGTATTTGTTCCAACCCTCGGGATTGTCTTCCGCCTCAGCCTCATAAGCCACAAACCTTTCCGCGTATGGAGGGACAATGGGGCTCCAGCCGCCGGTTGAGACGACAGCCTCGACGCGGTCCGGGTGATTGGCAGCAACCACGAAAGCGATAGCGCTGCTGAACGACAGACCGACCAGCGTTGCCTTTTCGGTTTCCGTATGATCCATCACCGCGATGACGTCGCCCACGATCTTGTCCAGCGCATAATCTTCGGGATCAAGGGGGCGGTCGGATTTTCCGTTGCCACGGGGATCGAAGGCGATGACTCGGAAATGTTCCGAGAAATAAGGGATCTGGGCCTTCCACACGCGTGAGTGAATGATCGCCCAGGTCGGAACGAAAACGATCGTGTGCTCCCCCTGTCCATAGACCTCGTAATGCAGCTTTACGCCATCACGGTCGATATTTCCTTCGGTATGCAGAAGTTTAGCGCGCATGACTGTGCCTCTCTTTCTGAAGATCCTCCAACTTCGCGATAGTTTCACCAACTTGGCGCAATGCTTTTCGGACGGGGTGAATCTGCTCTTCATAGCCAAGCAGGATAAGCGCTTCGGCCCCCACAAACGCGCAGGCGATCAAAGACCCCATCGCTTCGGCCGAGAAAGGGCCAATATCACCGTGTTCCTCAACAGCTTCTTGCGCCAGCGCCGTTAGAAGTTCGTGCCATTGCGCAAGGGCCTCACGCACCGCGTCCCCGATCTTTGGGTTTGACCAGCCTGCCGCAATAAGTTCCTGAAAAACGCGAACGTACCCTGACTGGATGTCTTCATCCAGAAAATCGCAGGCGAGAAACCACTTTTCCGAAATCCGAAGCGAAGGATTGAAGAAGGTTTGCCTTTGCCGCTTGATAAGCCCTGCGTTCATGTACTCAAAGAGCGCAAGGATCATCCCTTCTTTCGACCCGAAATGGTACCGAATTTGGCTCATCTGCGTATTTGCAACCTCTGCAACCCGACGCGTTGATAGCCCTGCAAACCCTTCGTCGGTCAGCACTTGGCGGGCTGCCTCCAGCAGCACTCTTTTGGTCTTTTCAACGCGGTCTGCCGTCACTCGAGCCATGGCGAATCCTTTCGAGTGAATTTTATAATTCGATCGAACGAATTAATCAATTGCAATCTAGTTTTGTCGCACCACTACTGCGGGGTAGAACAGCCTGTCTCTGCCGGGATATTTCGCGTGACTTGTTCAAAACATCGGGTCGAAATGTGCCCATAAATGAGGGTGCCGCACATCCTACGAATGGCGGCACCCATAATTTCAAAGCAATATTCAACCTTCAGCCAGGCAAAAGTGCTTTTGCAATCTCACGCAAGTGCGCGTGTCCGGTACCGCAGCACCCCCCAAAAATATCCATATGAGGATAGCGATCTGAAAGCGTCCGCAATTGTGCGCCAAGCTCAACCGGGTCGCCGTCTTCGATATGTCCGAGCTTGCACAGGGCAAGCTTTTCCATCTTGGAGGCATTGGGGCGGACCCCGCGCAGCCGCTTGATCCACTCCCGGTTCTCCAGAGCGGGTTCATATTCAAGCGGATGGGAGCAATTGACCATGTAAAACTCCGGCGCGGCCTGTGCAGCCTGACGGTCAATTTCAACGATCGCCTCTCCCAGAGTTGGGCCTGATTTCAACCGGCATGAACTGTCGAGCGTCAGCGACACTGAGAGGGGCACCCCAATCCTTTCCGCCGCGCGCAGAGCACCGACGGCTTCCGGTATATTGTTGAATGTTGCAGCGCATACAAAATCCACATCTGCCCGTTTCAACGTCTCAAGCTGGACGGCATGGTAGTCCTCGGCGCTCTCGGCGGTGATTTCCTGGTTGAGGCTGTATGCATCCCCTCTTGGGCCAAGAATGCCGCCGATCAACAGTCGCGGTATCTGGCTCTTATACCCTTTGGCAACGTCTCTGAGAAACGAGATCGCGGCCAGATTGGCCTCGGCCAGACCAGACGATGAATAGCCCAACTTGGCACCCCAGTCCGGGCTCGCGCGATAGTCGAGCCCAGTCAGCAGAAAGGACAAGCCAAACTCTGCGGCCACATCAAGCTGTTGCGAAAACACGTCCCGCATCGCGGATACGGCCTTTGGATTATCCAGCAGCGGCAGCATACAAAATTCAGGCAACTCGAACCCATGACGATACATGATTTCGGTTTCGGTACCGCCCTCGGTGAGAAAAATCTCGCCCGAGCCCATAGCGGGTAATGGGGATTGAATGGTCATTTCAAACCTCCGGCTGGATATTTTGATTGAAGCGAAACCGGTTATGCGGATCATATTTGGTCTTGATCTCAACCAGCCGCTGGAAATTCTCACCAAAAGACGTCCGGGTCAGCGCGTCGCCGTCCTCTCCGTGGCCGGGGAAATTCAGGTAGGCCCGGCCATGGTGCCCAAAGGGCGCGGAACTTTCCCAACCGTCGCGTGACCAAGCAATGTTTCGGGCATCGTCCGCCGGGTCCGTCCAGACCCCATCCAGAGAGTACATCCACCCCATCGAACGATCCCCGAAGGCCGTAGCAGCCGCTGGAACTTCAGCAGTTGCACCGCCGAAATTCCACAACGAGGAAATCGAATTGTCAGAAGGTGCAGAAAGCGCGTTCTGCATGGCAAGACTAATCATCTCGTCTGAGAGATCGGTCAGATACCGTGCTTTCCAATAGCATCGAAAATCACCCGCAGGCATCAGCGTATCGAAGAGTTGCTGCACCTCGCAGTACTTCATTCGGCCCGAAAAGTCGGCGACCATCGTGCCGAGCTCACGCAGCGGCTGCAACAGCGCCTCGCCCTCGGCCGCATCCCCGTTGTATACGCACGCCAACGTGTAGACGCGCTTGCCCTGATCCTTCTCCGCGAAATCCTCGCCCCCGGCCGTCGAAAACTCGCACAGCGATCCGACAAGGTTGCCGTGTTCTTTCATCATGTCTCGCCAGGCGCGGATCGGCTCCGGCCCGTCTTCAACTGCATAGATTGGTGCCACGAACATGACTTCGGGACCAATGGGATGCAGGGCGAATTCGAACCGGGTGACGACGCCAAAATTGCCGCCACCACCTTTGAGCGCCCACAACAGATCCTCATTTTCGTCGTCGCTGGCCCGAACCATTTGCCCGTTGGCGGTCACCACCTCTGCGGCAACAAGGTTATCTATTGAGAGGCCATGCTTGGCACGAAGCCAGCCGATCCCACCGGAAAGCGTCAACCCGGCAACACCGGTGTCGGAAATCAGCCCGCCGGGCGTGGCCAAGCCGTGGGATTGGCTTGCGGAATCGACATCTGCCCACAATGCACCACCTTCGACCGACGCAATGCGATTGTCGGGATCAATGGTAACCGCGCGCATGCCACTGAGATCAATCATCAACCCATCGTCACAGACCGCGTGACCGGCAACATTGTGTCCACCACCACGGATCGAGATTGGCAGATCATGCGCGCGCGCATGATTGACTGCCGCAATCACGTCCTCGCTATTGCGACACCGAGCAATCATGCCGGGGCGACGGTCAATCATGGCATTCCAGACTGCTCTGGCGGTGTCATACTCATCCGAGCCCGGCAATATGATTTCGCCGGAAAACCCCGCAATGCCTGTCATACCCGTCGTTTCATGACTATCCATGTCAGCCCTCCTATCGGTTGTTTCCTTTACAGTAAGAGCTTCGATGCCGCGCGTTCAGTGGCAACTTTGCCAGATACGTGGCATAATAGACATCATGACAAGTCATTTCTGCCAAAACAGAGCCAATTATGACAGGAGCACCGATGCCATCCGACCGCAAACCAACAATCGCACTTCTTGCTGCGCAAGAAACATCGGCATCCGTTCTATACGGGCTTTATGACGTTCTGCTCTCCGCGGGCGCTGTTTACCCCGATATGGTGAACGGTGCGCCAGGGGATGAATTGCTCGATGTCAAAATCGTGTCAGCGGACGGGAAGCCGTTTCACTGCATCGGCAACATTCCGGTCGAACCTCACGCTGCTGTTGGTGATGTGAACACGCCGGATGCAGTTGTCATCTGCGATATGTATACGTCAATCTACGATGTTCCAAAGGGTCGCTATCCGCGCGAAATCGCATGGCTCAAGAAAATGCACGCTGACGGCGCGCTGCTATCTTCGGTTTGTTCTGGGTCTTTGCTGCTCGCAGAGTCGGGCCTCCTGAATGGGCATGAGGCAACGGCCCATTGGGCATATCGCGACATGTTTCAGCGGCATTTCCCCGAAATAACCTTTCGAAATGAATCCATACTATGCCTTGCCGCCGAAACAGACCGCATCGTAACCGCTGGAGGTGTCAGCGCTTGGCATGATTTGACTGTCTATCTGATCGCCCGTTTCTGTGGCTACAAAACCGCAATAGAAACCGCAAAGGTCTTTCTGATCAGCGGCCACTCTGAAGGACAGTCGCCATACTCGGTGATGACAAGGCCGATGGAGTCCAATGACGGCCCGATATCGGAGTGCCAGATCTGGATTGCTGACAATTACGCCACCACCAAGCCTGTAGAGAAAATGGTTCAGCGGTCAGGGCTGAATTCCCGCACATTCTCCCGACGCTTCCGTGCGGCGACGGGTTTCACCCCGATCGAATACGTGCAGGCGCTGCGGGTCGAAGAGGCGAAGCAGATGCTGGAGACGGATCAACATAACAGTGACGATGTCGGCTCTACCGTCGGCTACGATGATCCTGCATCTTTCCGACGGGTGTTCAAGCGCGGCACCGGAATGTCTCCTGCAGCGTACCGAAAGAAGTTTCAGCGCATTTCTCAGATCGCCAGCGTTGATAACTAGGTTTCGGCTCTGTCAACGGATCAGACGTCGAACCAGCTGCTTCAAAAGCCCGCTATGTACGCGACCTGAGAATTCCTCTTCAAATTTTCGCTGCACCATGAACGAACGGCGGCTATCTCTGTAGCCGCGCAGCGTTGGAAGTCGAGCACTTGTAGCGATTTTCGCGCTGCGTGCGCTCGCAGCGAAAAAAGTGAATTCACAAGTTAGGCTCGGAGCAGACCTTCGCTGCAGTTGGCCCTTACGGCAGCTTTGCGCTTCATCGCAGACGTTCGAGGTCGAAGATTTGATATCCAACCCGAGGTCGCTTGAAAGCGCTTTGGCGTGGCGTCAGAACCGCATGCGATCTTCCCTTCTTGGTCGTTCGGGTCGATAGTTGCCTTGGCGGCGGCCTGTGTAAGGATCTGTATCGAGATATGTCCCTTGGCTTCGACGCATGTATTCAGCGAACTGGGTCAGGGCATCCACCTGATC
>NZ_FREZ01000016.1 GCF_900143525.1 Ruegeria sp. Alg231-54
TTCCAGCACCTCGCCTTCGTGATCCACAGCCCGCCATAGGTAGTGCGTCTCGCCATTGATCTTCACGAAGACCTCGTCCAGATGCCACTGCCAGTTCGAATAAGATCGCATCCGATTGACCCTGTTTCTGCGGATCTCTGCCGCGAATATCGGGCCAAATCTGTTCCACCAATAACGCACAGTTTCGTGGCTGATCTCGATGCCGCGCTCGTGCAAAAGATCTTCAACATTGCGAAGCGAAAGCGGAAACCGAACATACATCATGACGGCCAGACGGATGATCTCGGGGCTCGTCTTGAAGTAGCGAAAAGGGCTGCGTCTTGTCATCCTGCGACGCTAAGTGCTCGCCCTGCCCGCCTCAATAAGTTTCTTCTGACAGTGCCCGGCGCGGTTTTCTCGGCAGGTTCTATTACTTGGATGAGTTCGACGCCCGAAAACGGGTATGACAATGACGTCGCGCAGATCACCCGCAATGTCATCACCCGGTTCCTCGACCCGACCCCCTTTCCTGCAGTCCCCGCCGAGGAGGTCGATGACGTGAACCGGGTGCCATCCAACCCGGAATACGAACACGCAGACCAAAAATAATGATTTTCGGTGATGTTCTGAGGAGAGGGCAATTGGGTACCGGCTCGACGCGCATCAGTGTCCTCATCCGCGTCTTTTGAACGGTCAAACATAGCAATTGAAAGAATGACCGACCGAGCCCAAAATGGCCTTCAGTTTGTTTGTAACTTTTGCTGTTGTTGTGAACTTTCGAACTGAATCTGAAATGCCGATCTCAGGGATGGCGCTCACATCCAAAAGGTTCTGTCTTCTTTGTTGCGCTATCCAGAGTATGCTACTTAGTTTTTCTGGCGCGGCTAACCCTAAGGTGTGACTCTTGCCCTTCGAAGTGAGTAAAGAAGAGATCCTGGAAGAACTGGAACGTATTGTTGGTTCGAGTGACTTCGCGGTTAGTAAACGTACCAGAACCTTTTTTGAGCATCTCGTCAGAAGTGAAATTGACGGCAAGGGTAAAGAACTTCATGGCACTGCGTTAGCAATAGATGTGTTTGGAAGAGGCGCGGACTTTGATCCCAACACTGATCCCGTCGTGCGAACTGAAGCGGTAAAACTACGAAAGGCGTTAAGTTACTATTATTTGACCTCAGGTAGACAAGACAGGGTAGAAATATCGGTTCCAAAAGGTCGGTATCGACCCACCTTTCGCTTTCGAAAACTGCAAGCAACAGATACGAATTTGACTGATGAGCAAACGCCAAGGTTGCCCACGCTGGGCATCAGATCGTTCTCAGGATCAGAGTCTGTGCGCGCAATCTTTTTTCGCGATGGGTTGCCGGAAGAAATTGCATTAGAACTCGCCCGTTTCGCTCACATTCGGGTGCTAACAGGGTTTCGGGCGGAAGACTCGAAAACTGAAACTCATGAGGGGGATAATTCTCTTGAGCGCTGCGACTATGTTCTGGGAGGGACGGTTCGCGAAGATGGCGAATGTTTGCGCGTTATTGTTCAATTCAAACGTCGAGAAACAGGTGACCTAGTTTGGTCGGAACGCAAAGATATCCATTTGAGCAACGCCAGTGTTTTCAAAGCGCAGGAAAACATCGCAAAGCGCTGCGCAACCTACATTGCAGATGCATATGGGTTTGTTGCAACCGACGTTGGGAGGAATGCGCGAACGCGGCCTGCCTCTGACTCGAACGTGTATGAGGCTTTACTGGCATTTCACACCCATCTTCGCGCAAATAGGGTCAGCAGCTTGGCGCAAATGATGGAACTTTCGCAAGCTGCTGTCAGGGAGAACCCAACCAGTGGATTGGCGCATGCTCTTTTATCATTTGGATATGTTGAAGAGGTAGGTGTTGGACAAAAAAGATTGAAGTCCGTTGTCGAAGATGGCCGAATTCACGCAGAGAAAGCATTGGCTTTTGAGCCACAATGCCAGGAGGCTCTGATTGCCGCAGCAATTTATGCCCAATTGGATGAAGATAAACCAAAGTTTCTTCAATTAATTGATGCGGCAACACGGGCCAATCCAAATGGCGGTCTTCTGCTCGCTGTGGCCGGAGGATGGATTGCATTTGCTGGCGATCCTCATAAAGGCGCAGAATTGGTACGACAAGCGACAGATGCGAACCCCATGTTGCCAACCTGGACCAAGATTACACTTTGCCTGGATGACGTTGAGAAAGGAGACTTCAAAGCGGCTGCCAAAAAAGTACGCCGAATAAATGTGCGAGACTCTTTCCTTGATCGTTTGATTATTTCCGCGGTGTACAGCCTCGCCGGTGAAACGGGGCTAGCCCGGGCACAATTGCCTGAGACAAATGGCGACTTCACGATTGACGAATACTTAAGCGATCTAACCTTCGCACCCGGCGTTACTGAAATGATCCGTGCGGGGTTGGACCGCCTTTGAATCGGTAGAGTTCTGAAGAGTAACGGAAGAAAGCAAAACTGCTGTGTTGATTTCCGCACAGCCGCGGGCAGATGAAAACTCAATTTATTCTTACCTTTACACAGCGTGCTTTTCGAAGGTTCGACCGTTTTGTTCTTCATGAAACGTCCAGAAATCGGAAGCTAATCGTGAGATTTAAGGCTTCTCTTGCGTCCGGTAGAAGAAGCTTTTTTGTATTACCTGGCCGAACCTTCGCAATCCCATGAATTATTGTCGAAAGGAGCCTGGTTGGGTCCCTGTAAGTTTCTGAACATGCAGTGCATCGGCTAGCTGCTCAGCAGCATCGTAATAAAAGAAAAACTCATGGTGCACGCAAACAAACCGCCCATTGACCAGAAACTCTGTGTAAATCCTTCGGTGTAGATCACTAAGTTCATCAGTCTCTTGGTAGAATTTCATTAAGTCTTTGGGCGGTGTCGAAAGGACAATATCCCAAGCTCGTGAGTCAACGTTTTCCATTTTCTCCTCCATTCAACTTGTTTGCTTTAGAGCCCCTGAGACACCGGGTGCCTCTTATTGTGGCGACCCGGTGAGGGTCGCAAGCGGCATACTGTTGCTTGCAGGTTTGGTTCGATAGGTTCTTGCGCCCAATACCAATCACTATGGATTGCTCTCTTTTGACTTGATCGACAGCGTCAGAAAGCAGGGAGTGTTCTGCGCTGCTTGCTGCAATTAAGTAATCAGTGATTTCAGGCAGGACGTTGTTCCACGTTGGGCAAGCCAAAGCGAACTGAGCAAAGAAGTTTGCCGTGAATTTGAACAACCGCTCCGAACTCGTCGCATCGGATTCTCGTGCTGCCCAAAGTAAGGTTTCCCATAGTCCATTTTCGAAGGCGACCTGCGCTCGAGGAGCCTTTTGCAAGTCAATCTGAACTTGGTGCTTTCTGGCAAGCAAAAGCTCAGACGTACGTAAGACCAAATTATGTGACGCAGCCGTTGTGGCCGGGTATTGGTTTCGCAGCGTAGTTAGCAGATCAAATTGTGACATTTTCTTTCTCCACCTTTCCCGTTAATGCAAAACGAAAATGTGAAGAGTTCAGCGTTCTTTGGAGGTGTCCTACAGTAGTGCAACTGTTGTCGGGGTGCTGTCAGACGAATTCGAACGGTGCTGTCAGACTAATTCGAACTAGGCTCAGTTTGCCGCGGAAATCGCGAACTTATCCGGAACAAAGTTGACGCCACTCGCTAAGAGCGGCGGCGCGGGTCAGCTTGAAGGTGTCTCGACTGGCTAACGATCTTTCCTGGTTGAAGTGGTTGTAAACGGAAGAATGGATGGAGGCGAATTTCTGTAAACTTCGCATRCGCCTGAAACGCAGCATGGCCCGTTCTCTTCGTCGGAAAGGCAGGTGCGAGTTCTCGACGCGGTTGTTGAGCCACCTGCCCGTCCTTTGTTTTTCGAGTGCATCCAGTTCTTTGAGCGCGGCTCTGTATGAGGCGAAGCGATCCGTCACGACGGTTTCCGCTTTGCCGTGTCGCTTCATTAACTTCTTGAGGAATTTCAGTGCTGCAGCCTTGTTTCGGCGTTTGGTGACAACGGCTTCCAGCACCTCGCCTTCATGATCAACAGCCCGCCAAAGATAGTGCCGCTTGCCATTCACCTTCACGAAAACCTCGTCCACGTGCCACTTCCATTTGGAGAATGCGCGCAGCTGCTGAACACGCTTCCRTCTGATCTCAGCAGCAAACATCGGGCCAAACCTGTTCCACCAATATCGGATAGTTTCGTGGCTCACGTCGATGCCTCTCTCGTGCAGCAGATCTTCGACATTCCGAAGCGAGAGCGGGAAACGGATGTACAGCATCACCGCAAGGCGGATGATCTCGGGACTGGTTTTGAAATACTTGAAAGAGGCAGGATTGGTCATGGGCAAAAGCTACGCAACACCCCTGCCCCGCTCAACCCAAGTTCTTCTGACAAGACCTCCCCGTGAATGGCGATGTTTGTCCACTGCCATTCGAATTGCGTTGCCGTGGCGTCTCTGAAGTTGCGCTCAAAAACGGACGCGACCGCTTCCCGACCGGAACACAGCTCGTCGGCCCCGGTTCCGATGAGGGAAATATGCTCACCACCCACAAAGATCGCCATCAGGCGTTTTAGGTCCTTGGCGCAATAGGCGACGGCATACTCTTCCAGCGTCGCCAACACGGCGTCCCGGTCTTTCATCACAATCCCTCTCTGAAAAAGCCCCAGTTCAATGGAAATTCGAGTATACCGAGTTTAAGTCGGATCGCACGCCAGTGCTCCCAAACCGAGCAGAAAGCGAGAAACAACGATGAGCCAATATCCAAATTCAGCGGCGGGTGGCTGCCTGTGCGGCGCTGTTCGATACCAGGCAACGGCAGAACCCGACTTCGTAGCTTACTGCCACTGCACGTCATGCCGAAAGGCCACCGGTGCACCCGTTGCCGTCTATGCGACCTATGCCGAAAAGGATGTACAGTTCACCAAAAGAAAGCGAAGCGTCTTTGCCTCCTCGCCGGGCGTTAGCCGTACATTCTGTGGAGATTGCGGCACGCCAATCTCTTACGAAGCCGAATGGAATGGCGACATCGTCATCGGGTTCTTCATCAGCACCCTGGATGAACCTGACAATTTTCCACCTCAGAAACATGTGGCCCACGGGGATCGGATCAGCTGGTTCGACGCCGCCGATGAATTACCACGGTTTCTCGGATTTCCCGGTGCCGTTCAGAAACCTGACAGAGTTGGTCCGGAGTGAGATTGGGTTACAACCCAACATCGAGTTCGCTCGCGTTGGCAGCCATGCAGCGAAGACCTCGCGGCTTGATCTGCCCATTACAGCCGCACGAGATTTTGCCGTTGTTGGCGATCTCATACGTGTTGCATGACAGCTCCTCGCAAGAAGAACCATTTACAGCTATAGTCGCTTCCTGAGGGGGCCATTTCATGAAAGACGGAATTCGGGCGAGCTTGAAGAAGCAGCTTCTACTGGCTTCTCTCCTACATTTATATGCGCCAGGAACGGCGTCAGCCAGCGATGGATGCGACATTTCAAACATTGCGAACATGGTGAAGACAGTGAGTATTCTTCGACAGGTTGAAAACTCGTTGAACTTTCTGGCTCTTTCGCAAATCGACGCGATTGCGGATATCGCGACCGGAGTTCACACATTAGAGCTCTATAATCATGAAAGCGGCTTTTACGGGCCGCTGGGCGGATTACGCAAAGCTACAGACAAAAATGAGACCCTACTGAATAACTTCGACAAGGCCATCCGGCGTCTGGCGACATTTGAGGCAGTTGAACCGCAGTACCGCGATATGCAGGAAAACGCCGCTCAAATCATTGCTGCAGGATACGCAGTTCTTGGCAAACTGGAATCCGGTGACACTGCTGAGGCAACACGCGTTTACGCAAGCACGACTGTGGTTGCGCTTAACGAGGCCAGGGCCGATGCATACACCGCAATGTCTGGGCTGGAGCGGAGCATTTCACTTGCCGGAGTGCGTTGCCGATAATCTCTGTCGAACTCTAACATTTGAACGCCGCCCGAGCGTCGCTATGCGCCGTCTACGCTCATTTGCACAATTGCAGCGAAAGCACCCTTCGTCCGCAAGGCGGACACTGGTAAACGATACGGTGAACGACGACTTCGTCCGCGACTCGGTCATAGCGCCATTTTCCGCGAGTGTCTGCTTTTGCCGGAAGCGGCTGTTCACTGGATGAATCGCAAAAATTTTGCCGTGAATGTCGGCTACTCGGACCTAACAAGTCATCCGACAAAAAGACTCAGATGACCGAGTCGAGCCCAAAACAGAAGTCTTGGATCCTCGCTGCGTGCGCTCGCAGCACAAAAAAAATGCGGCATGAGCGAAAGTCACGGTGCCGCCGCGCAGCAAAAAACCAGCCATTCATGCAGGCCGCGGCATACATCGGAGGTCGAATTTACAGGTCGCGGACAATGCCGTCCTTCATCACCGAATAAAGGGACTAAGCATTTGGGGGTCAAATCTACGTAGGCAAAGCTCCCGCTGCCCATTCTGCAACAACGGCCCATCCCAATGCGTTGGTCCCACAGCAACTGACGGTGGATGTCTGACCAGCAACTGAGGGTGTGCACACACCGGACGCTGGTGACGCACAGCAGGAACATCCTGCAAGCGTTCCGCGTTGCGCGACCCGCGGGACATCGGCGAGAGCGTAGAGAGACGCTTTGATGGGTTCAATTGCTTCCTTTGGCGAGAGGAGCGACGCGTGATCCAGATCGAATGTGTCGGACACCGGGAAAACCTCTCCCTCCAGAACAGTGCCCCAGATGCCGATATCCTTGATAGCCTCCGGCGCGACTTCGAACGGGTCTGCCTCAAGGATGGTAAAGTTAGCGAGTTTACCCGGAGCAATCGACCCGATGTCGGCTTCCAGTCGCAATGACTGAGCGGCATCGATGGTCACGGCGCGCAGGCATTCCTCGACCGAGAGTCTGTGCTCAGGCCCGGCGACGCGGCCCGAAACGGTGCTGCGGTTCACCCCGGCCCAGACAAGGAAAAGCGGCTCGCCAGGCGCCATCGGCACATCGGAGTGAAACGAAATTGAAGTGCCATTCGCCTTGATTGGACCAAGCGGCACGATGTCGTCGGCACGCTCTTGCCCAAGGCCAATGTCTCCGTATCTGTCCGACAAGGCAGTGACGTAGTAGGGATTGGCACTTACGATGCAGCCAAGATCGGCGATACGCTTGGCTTGATCCTCCCGGGCGTAGCCAAAGTGAACCAGTGTCGTGCGATGGTCAGCCCGTGGCATCCGCCGCATGTTTCGCTCAACGGCGTTCAAGATCATGTCGACGGCAAGGTCGCCCGTCTGGTGGACATGGATTTGATAGCCAGCCTGCCAATATTCATCAAACACCGGATCAAAAGCATCCGGCTCCATGATCCATTCGCCGTGGAAGTCGCCACCGACATAGGGCTCGGAAACCTGCATGGCGAGGCTGTAGATCGCACCATCCGCGAACAGCTTTACCTGATTGGGCAGAAATGCAGTTTTGCCCTCACCCCATTCAAGCAACTTCGCCGTCTCTTCAAGCATCGTGCCGTCATCAAGATGCAATTCCGCAAGCGATTTTCCATCTGCTATGAAATACGTTCGAAGTGGTACATCAGGGCCAGAGAAAACCGCATTGGTCGCATCCTGAAGCGGTTTTGACAGCACACCGCCCGGTTCGGCAGCCACGGTAACGCCTGCGCGGTGCATGTATTCCCGCGCAAGCTTGAGGCCCGTATCGAGGCGCTCTGGCGTTGCCAGAACGGGCGCAATCGCGGGCAGAACCGCAAACATGCCTGCCTCAAAAAAGTGACCATCGGCGAAGCTGGATTGCTCCTGCGCAAGGCCGTCAAACGAATTTACATATTCCTCAGTGATCCCCAGAAAATCCATCGCTGCGGTGTTGAGAATGAACTCGTGGGCCGAGCGGTGAACGACAAGTATCGGGCGGGTCCCACTGATCTCATCCAACTGCGGACGCCTGACATCGCCATGGAAGAAATGGTGGTAGCCCCATGTGAGCAACAAAGCATTGGGGTCTTTCATAGAAGCCTCTGCCGCTTCAAGCCGGGCGCGGTAGTCTTCCGCGTTTTTGGCGGCCTTCGACAAACCGGTTGGAAGATCCCAATCTTCAATAGCAATAACTTCAGAGGTAAGCGTCAAACCTGCGAGGAAGGGATGGACATGCTGGTCGATGAGGCCAGCGATGATGACCTTATCCGCGAAGCGTTCATCGACGCGATACGGTTGTTGCCCGATCCGCTCCACTATTTCACTGCGTGGTCCTGCGGCGAGCACCCGGTCTCCTACAACAGCAACGGTATCGATTTCAGGTGCATTTCTCTCCATCGTGATCACGCGTCGAGCTACGTACAGTTTGATTTCCGGCAGCGCCTTTAGTTGGCTTCCAAAGTACTGAAAGGATGAGGCGGCAAGAGATGAATTTGCGCTGGAGATGGTGATCATTGATGCGCCGCCCAGTAATGCCAGTGCATTCCGGCGCGTAAACCGAGTATCGTTCATGGTTCCTCACAATCTATCGGCAGAGCAAACTACTCGTAAGGCTAGCACTGGATAACGCTAAGTGGGAAGCGGAAAGCCACTATCGTTCCGTTGGCTTCAATACGCTGTTCAAAAATCAATTCCGAATGCATGCAAGGCACTACATCGCGGCGGCTTTGGGCTCGAAGCTGCCTGATGCATCTGCAAAGATAACGCACAAAGATGCCTGCGGGTAACGGCCATTCGATCCAGCGATAGTCTTGAGACGTCAGCGCGGTGCTGATGCTTGGGCATGGAGGGAGGATTGGAGGGCAAATCATGCCAAGAGTCCAACTTCCCGCAATCACTCCAAAAAGCCGAGCATGGAACAAAGGTCGGATTATCGGTCAGAGGCGACCGTTGCTTCCGAAGCAGGTCTGGGCGATCCGCGCGCGGCTCGAACTCGCAGGCAATTTGCGCGACGTGGCACTATTCAATGTTGCCATCGATAGTAAACTGCGTGGCTGCGATCTCGTGGGACTTGCTGTGACTAATCTGGTCAAGGATGATCGCGTTCGTGAACGGGTTTCGGTAATCCAAAGAAAAACAAAGCGACCAGTTCAGTTCGAACTGACTGAAAATACGCGGGATACCGTTTCCGCTTGGGTCCGTTCGCCCGAAATGATCGGCTGCCGCTTCATGTTTCCAAGCCGGTTCCATGACCGCCTCCACATCTCAACGCGCCAATATGGTCGGCTGGTTCGTAACTGGGTGACCGCGATTGGTCTGGAACCAAGCGGATACGGCACCCACTCACTCCGCCGAACCAAAGCGGCGGAGATCTATCGAAAAACCGGAAATCTCCGAGCTGTACAGCTTCTTCTTGGACACACGAAGGTCGATAGCACTGTGCGCTACCTCGGCGTCGAGTTGGAAGATGCGCTGAGCATCGCAGAAAAGATCGACATCTGAACCAAGTTGGCGGACGGCATTTGCCGTTCGCCATTTTAAATCAGATCTACAGCTGTATCGCAAAAGATGATCGGTCAGAGCCCAAACTGGACGCTTTCATAGGATTGGAAGCAGTATTCCTTACTAAATCGTAATCAATGATAGAAAATCTATTCCACGTTCGAAAGTCCACCAACTTGCGATGGCAGCACATCCGATTGCAATCGAAACTCTCAACGTCATTTCGGGTGTCGGGCCTAGTTTCGCGAAGAAGTGCAGCAATGGCCAGATCACAAGAACGATAGCAAGCTGACCAACTTCGACGCCTACATTGAACGCCAGTAAGCTCTCCCAGATATTGGGCGACGTCACCTGAAGTATTTCATGTAAAACAAAACTGAAGCCCAAGCCGTGAAGAAGTCCCATAAGCACCGTTACAACAAAGACCTTTTTGTTGGAGTTCTTTGCTAGCTCATCCCGCCTAACGGCCAGAAATGCCGCGTAGACGATGGACAAGGCAATCCCGGTTTCGACAAATGGAACAAACCAGGCTCCCGACGGCACATATCCGAAAAACCCAAGGGACAGGGTTACGCTATGGCCTACCGTAAAGCCGGTGACTCGCCACAGCAGTGCGCTTAATCCGGGGGCGCCAATCACCAGGCAGACAACAAATAGTACGTGGTCGATGCCTTCCAGGATGTGTCGCAGGCCTTCCCATACGAAAGTTACGATTCCTGAGAACCGGGACCTGGAAGCCTTAACCGGTTCTTCCATCAGGCCTCGGGTTCGAAAGACAAGCGGATCGCCGGAACTATAGTCCAGAATGAGATTGGCGGTCATTTCCTGATCAGGCAGGCCTGGGTCCAAAGAACTGGAGATGGCATAGGAGGTCGGCGCACTTCCCAATTCATACCGGAGTGTGACATCCACAATAACGTTACCAACATAAACTGGTGGGTCATCCTGTATGGTCGTTCCTGCTGACACAGATTGCTGGGCTTCGCTCAGCGTCGCAAAACCCGGCTCCTCACCTACTTTGTGGATGGTCACGGATTCAATGTCGCCCTGAACGCGCGTCCCCGAGATTTCGATGATCGTACCGGTTTCCGCGATGTGCCCAAGGCCAAGCGGGTTTTCAGCGATTTGTGAGGTGTCGACAAAATGAACCACCTGACCATCCTCAAGGGCATTTGTCGTGAAAGGAGCTGCTTCAGGAAGGCCGTCCTCATCCTTTTTGCCGATTTTGTCCGCCACAAGATAGGGCATGGGTGTTCGCAAATAGATGCGCAGACCGTCGCTTGTGTGTTCTACGTGAAAAATACGAACGTTGAGGTTCAGCAGAAAATGCGCCTGGCTAGCGACAGCAGCCAGGATCAAACCGGCCGTCACCCAAATCAACAACACCTTGTTCAGTCGGTTAAACATCCGGTGCGCGCGCCTCCATTACAGTGATACCCGTAAGCTTCCAAATTCCTCTTTCGGGACGGAACTCGACCCTTGCCCGGTACTCCACCCGACGACGATGATCATGGCCCCAATGACCCGCTCGGGCGTCTACAATCCACTTGGCAACACCCTCGAAGGCTCCGGTCGCCTTCATGTCGCCTTCCACGATTGCGACATCGGTTACTTCGGCGATGTGCGCGCGGCTCCCACCAGGCACTCGGATGGCAAGGTTTGTTTCGAGTTCAGCAGCGACGTCTGCGAGGGCCGCGTTCGTAACAATTGGCTCCAGCGCTTTGCTACGCGCTTCCGGTGAGACCTCAAGCGCGGCCACATACGAGCTCGCCAAAAGCTGGGAAAAAGTTTCAGAGACCATCTGTTCTCTGGATTGACCGGCTATTGGGTTTTGAAAAGGAACTTGCATTTCGTGTCGAAGGGCGACCCCTGCAACCAAGCCGCCAGCCGATAGAAGGGCGAACCCGATCCGCCGGCTTGCCCGGGATGACAAAAGCGCAGCCAAGGCTGCGCCAAGCGCCAGAACGACAGCCAGTGCGGTCCAGATCGGCAGAAAGACAACCCCCGCCACCTGTACCGTCTTAACTTCGGGGTCGACGTAGCGTTTCAAATGGTTGATCCAACTTACCTCTGGATCGTCCGGAACGGCCCAATCCAGGAAAGGACCGGCAACATCTGTCAGCGTCACGGGCACATGCTGAATGGTATGGTCAAACATATCCCATGTGATGGACGCCTCTTCGGGCAGTGTCGAAATCGGATAGGACAATATCAAGCCTGCAAAAGTCGTATCGGCCAGAAGCGTCGGAACGCCCTCAGCAACCTGAACTCCTCCCTCGCCCAGCGTCAGAAATGCGCCCCGGACAGAGGTGGGCTGAACTTGCTCCCCCCCGATGGTAACCGGATTACGGGTTTCGAACGCGTCCAGCGCGGCGTTGAGTATTGCTCCCTGCTGAGATGGATTCAGCCAGGAACCCGTGCTCAGGTCCATGTCTATCCAGGGTGCAAGTTCCCGCAGCCGGATAAGGATCTCGTGGCGAATTTCGCGTGGTGCCACGTACAGAAAAGACGTTGTGCCGCTTTGAACTGACCGATTGAGATTCGCGTTAGTGAACGCGCTGAACCATGGGTCGGACCAGTCGATCTTAAGTCGCGCGTCACTGTCGAAGTAACTGAACCTGGTGACTGGAACGGCGCGATCAAAAACCATGAAACCGATTGATGTGACGGGCTTATCCTCCTTGGGTGCCGGCGGGCGAAAGATCAGGGTCTCGGGGCGCACGCCGTCAAAGCCAAAGAAAGCTTCGATGTAGATAACCTGCGGATTTTCAGGAGGAGCAGGAATTGTGCGACCGGTAATTGGATCGCTTCTTCCTGCCAGGGGGGATGCACGATAAATTCTCTCACGGTGCTCGGCAGTCACAAATTCGAAAGAAAGTGGTGATCCGCCGGCGCGGATTACCGAAATGCTTTCGGATACGCTGCCAAACGCAGCTTTATGCGCGGCCACTGTTGGGTGGTAATCCTGCAAAAGCTCGGCAGGCATAAATGCCGCAAAACTTTCAAAATCCTCGGGGTAGACTTCCAGCTCAAGACGGACGCCGTCGTTTTCCACCCGAAAGACTGCGATGTTTCTGGCAACCTCCGCCCCGCTATACGGGATGATGTCACCATTTGCAGAGCTGCCCATTACTAAAGCAATGAACAACATCAGAAAGCATCGGGTTTGGATCAACAATTTGGCCAGCGTCCTTCGCGGCGTCATCCTAATTATGGAAACTGTGTCATTTCCGTCTTGTGCGGCTCATAATCGAGCCGCGCCAAAACGTTTCATTACGTCAGTTTTGATCCGGCATAGGTGGAGGCGTGTAACCGTCCCATTTACCTGCTTGGACCTTGTCGGAGGTTTCTTTTTCCTCGGAACGCGGGGCATTGATGTACTCGTCGCTTACCGCGGGCGGCAACACATAGTCATCCACGCTCGCCTCGCGTACAACAATCTGGTCTTTGGTAACGTTGATCACCTGAAGATCACGAGCCAGCGTGAGCGGCCCATCGTAGGTCGACCGCACTCCTTCCAGAATTGCTTGATAGTTTTCTGGCGAAAGCACGGAGTGATATCCCAAAGCCATACGCGGTTCGACGGCAGACATGACCTTTCCGAATGCCGCAGGCTCGGAATGAATTCGCGTAGCGACATATGTCGCTTGCGTCATGTCCCAGCCGAAATACGGCGCAAGCGCTTCTGGTGGTAGGAAAGCCTCGTGCGATGCGATATCAGCACCTTTGGCATATTCGACATACCACTTGTTCGGGTAGGTATCTCCGCCGAAAACGTATTTCAGCCCATTCCACTCAAGGGAATAACTGACTGAACCGTCGAGGCTATGAATCGCAGGCCAGGAACGAATGGTGACACCGTTGTCTTGATAAACGATCTCGTTTTCCTGCATGTAGTCGAATTCGGTGACTTCGAGTTTGGCGCCCTCATCCGGCAACGCGCCCGTACGCGTAGCAAGGTCCCACGCATAGGCTTTTGACATACCCTCTACGTAGGCTTTGGTTCCAAGCTCATCTTCTGATCCCGAGGGGCCAAAGATGTGAAGCGGTGTGTACCGACCTGATAACCACCCGCCAACATGCAGCCCCATAAAATCCCCGACATGATCAACGTGCAGGTGGCTGAAGAAAACTTTGTCTATTTTTGAAAAATCGGGGCGCAGCGAGAACAAGTTGCCCGTTGATCCGGTGCCGACGTCGAACAGAAAAACGTCACCGTTGCCCAATTCCACATAAAACGAAATTGAGACGGCGGCCTTTGTCTGGTTTGGCATCCCTGTCCCTAACGCGGTTATCCGCATCTCGTCTTCGCCAAGTATTTCAGTATTGGGGAAATAGGATGCTGGATAAACACCATCTTCGATGGGGGCGGCCGTTCGACCTGTGGGCAACATGTTCTGCGCTTTGGCGGTTCCTGCCACTGCAATCCCCATTGCAAAAAACAAGACCGTTGCGGAATTGAGCAAGTTATTCATAGTTCCCCCTCCATTCTGAAATATTCATTCAGCACACAAATTCGTGAGCCCCCTATTCTCCGTAGACATCTCTACGGTAGGTCCATAGACTGGTCTATGTCAATAGAGGTGTCTATGGAAGCTGAGCCAAGGATAATTGAAAAACGGGAAAAAGCGTCACGGGAAGACTGGCTTCTTGCGACGCTGGACGTTCTGAGAGAGCGAGGAATCGAAGGTGTAAAAGTTGTTGCTATTGCCCGCAGGCTTGGCCTGACCAGTGGGAGTTTTTACTGGCATTTTCGAAACCTAAAGGATCTTCTGGACTCGGTTCTGCTATTTTGGGAAGACGCTCTAACTGGACATATTATTGAAGACGCACTTCAGTTCCAGGGACCGCCTGAAGAGCGGATACGGCACTTAATGAACCAGGTTATCCGCGAAGATGCTTCCAGGCCGGATGGAGCTATCGCGGTCTGGGCAAAATCCGATACCGATGCCGCACAATGTTATAGGCGCGCTATGAAACGGCGATTTGAGTTTTCTGCATGGCTATTCGAAGAGCTCGATTTTGCGCCCCCTGATGCTGAGATTCGAGGCCGGATGATGGTCATGACCCTGATGGGTGAGACAACGAACAACCTGCATCTGCAAGAAGATTGGCCAGATGTAATTGATCGGCACTGGCGAGTTTTGGTAGACAAATAGCTTCCCGCCAGTTGAGTTGATCAAACACCATTTTCGGTCAGTTTCTTAGCTGTTGCCTCCGAACTGATTGAAACGTTGATTTTGCACGCATTGTTGTCACACGCAAAGCTCCTCCGTGCGTCCGCTCCGAGACCAAAGGCGGGCGTTCGATTTTGGACTGAAGGCATTTCGTAGTATCCCTGTTGAAACAAGAAGGTTTTTGGGGGGACTACGTGTGCGATTGAATCTGATATCAACTCTCGTTCTGGCTTTTGCTTCGATATGCTCCACAGCGGCTGCCGATAGTGCGTCGGAAACACGAAAGTTCTATTATCCGAATACTGAACCACTTGGTGAAGCGGAGATGCGCGTTGTCTCGCTGGGCACTGGAACACCCAATTTTCGACACTCCCAGGCGTCAGCATCATGGTTGGTCGAACTTGGAAACGGTGACAAATTTCTATTCGATGTCGGGACTGGTTCGCTAGCTAATTTGGCAGCCTTGGAGATTCCGTACACGTATCTCGACAAAGTGTTCATCAGCCATCTGCATGTAGATCATATCGGAGACCTGGATGCGCTTTTTGTCGGCGGATGGGTTTCCAACCGGACAGTACCTTTACAGGTCTGGGGGCCAAGTGGATTGGAACCGGAGTACGGAACCGCAGCGGCAATGGACGGACTTCAAAAAATGCTGGCGTGGGACGTCGCAGGTCGTCGCGGGAACATGCCCTCGGCAGGCGGGCATCTGAAGGTGACTGAGTTCGACTATTCGAAGACGCAGGTGGTTTATGAGAACGACGGTGTGGTTATACGTTCTTGGCCCGCGATACACGGCATTGACGGTTCTGTGTCTTATAGCTTGGAATGGAACGGGCTTAAGTTTGTCTATTCGGGTGACACCAACCCAAACATATGGTTCGTAGAGAACGCCAAAGAGGCTGATCTCGTCATCCACGAATGTTACCTTACGGTACAACAGTTTATTGATATAAAGAACTATGATCCCGAACGTGCCCGTTTGATTGCAACGGTAATTCACACGCCACCGGATGCATGCGGCAAGTTATTCTCGACAATCGAGCCGCGACACGCGATTGCCTATCATACTTTTGCCGATTTCGACATTGCCCCAGATACAATCGCGGCAATTAGAATGACCTATGACGGGCCGCTCACATTGGCTCAGGATATGCTCGTCTGGAACATTTCGGCAAAGTCAGTAACCGTTAGAGAAGTAATAGGATCAGACAATCCGTTGCCAGTTGACCCCCCGACACCCGCCGGACCTCCTGACCCAAGCGAACGAACAGAATTGTCAGATTGGCTCAACGCAGGCCGCCTCGACCTTAGCCAGGATTAATCGGCGAGAAGCAATTCTTGCCAAATTGGGTTTGAGAGATCGGCAAACCCCACATACTTGAAGTGAATTCCTTTTGTCGATGCTCGGAACGAGTTCGCGTTGTCTACTCCTCGATTTCTGGGCCTGATCGCGGCGAATGGTCGGTTTGGATTCAGCGGTAGTCGGATTTTTAAACGACCGGTCTGGGGAAATCTGCTGCGCCGCCGAATGATCGCTACCGCAAACGCGAAGGTTTTCTGCGAAGGCATTAGCTGCACGGGCAAAAGGCAGCAAAGTCCGCAGAGCGGTCTTTCGCTGCAACTTGCTTGAACGGCAACTCTGCGGACAAAGCGGAATTTCGAAGACATGGAAATAATGACGTATTATCATCAGGTCTGAATGTGCGGCTTTCGTGAAGAAACGCGTTTTGATTTCAGCAAGTCTTGGGAGGCTTATTATGCTCAGGTACCTAAATTCCGCTTTGTTCTCTTCCATATTTGTAGTTTCGAGCGCAGCCAACGCGCAGTTCTTACCCTCTGAACAGTCCCTTCAAGACCTTTACCCCGGCAAAGCCTATTCACCCAATGCTCAACGCAGCTTTCC
Organism: Ruegeria sp. Alg231-54; assembly: GCF_900143525.1. GTDB lineage: Bacteria > Pseudomonadota > Alphaproteobacteria > Rhodobacterales > Rhodobacteraceae > Ruegeria. Next base: position 16,501 of record NZ_FREZ01000016.1, read on the forward strand.
ATCGCGTGTATTTTGGGGCGACACTCATATTCACACGGGTCTTTCCATGGACGCCGGTCTTTTCGGGAACACGACCGATCTGGACACAATGCTTCGGTTTGCGCGAGGCGAAGAGGTCGTCTCGGCCACAGGGCAGCGTGTTAAGCTGGCGCGAYCGCTAGACTGGATCGTRACAACGGAACACTCTGATGGAATGGGCATGATCACCGACTTGGCTAAAGGTTCTCCCAACATCACGGAGTCAGAACAGGGCTCCCGCTGGGCAAAAGGTCTGCAAGAAGGCGGTGAGGCGTCTGCTGCAGCAGCTCTGGACCTGATCACTACGTTCTCTCAAGGGAACATGGATCCGGATTTGATCGCAGATTATTCTCCCGGATCGCCCATCTATGCCTCGGTCTGGGAAGACATGATCGCTACCGTGGAATCGTTCAACGATCCGGGAGACTTCACAGCTTTCCACGGCTTTGAGTGGACGTCGCTGATCCGGGGCAACAACATGCACCGCAATATCATTTTTCGTGACAATGCAGACCGGGTAAAACAGGTCCAACCTATGACGACGCAGGCGCCCATCGGCTCTACAGACCCGATGGACTTGTATAAATGGTTGGAGGCTTATGAGGCCGATACGGGTGGACAAGCTTTTGCACTCGCGCACAATGGAAACCTGTCAAACGGCATCATGTTCCCATCTGAAACACGTTACAATGGCGAACCCGTGGACGAAGCCTATGCAATGGCACGGATGAGATGGGAACCGCTGTACGAAATCACCCAGATCAAGGGAGACGGCGAGGCGCACCCCGCACTTAGTCCCGATGACGAGTTTGCGAATTACGAAACTTGGGATGCGGGCAACCTCGATCTAACTGAAGCCAAAACGCCAGATATGCTTGCAGGCGAATATGCGCGCGAGGCGCTAAAGCAGGGGTTCGCTATCGAGGCGCGCACGGGCGTAAACCCATACAAATTTGGCTTGTCCGGCGCTACCGACAGCCATACATCGCTGGCAACCGCTGACAGCGACAATTACTTTGGTAAAGCAACAAATGCCGAACCATCATTGACCCGCGCATCGCATCCGTTCACCGAAACAGAAAATGGTACTTTTCCCGGTTGGTCATTGGTGGCGTCAGGCTACACAGGTGTGTGGGCCGAAGAGAACACGCGCGCCAGTCTATGGGATGCCATGGTGCGCCGCGAGGTTTATGCCACAACGGGTCCGCGCATGGCCGTGCGGTTCTTTGGGGGATGGGAGTTCGACGAGGATGACATGAGGTCTCGCGCTCCAGCCTTTATTGGATACGAAAAGGGTGTTCCGATGGGTGGTGATCTGCGAGCGGCAACGTCTAATGCGCCAACTTTCATGGTCTATGCTCTACGCGATCCCATCGGAGCAAATCTTGATCGCATCCAGATCGTCAAAGGCTGGATGGACAGCGGCGGGAACTTGTCGGAAAAAGTCTATGATGTGGCGTGGTCGGATGACCGTGAACTGGGTGCTGACGGGAAACTGCCAGCAGTAGGCAATACGGTCGATCTGGAAGCGGCAAACTATGTCAACACCATTGGCGCTTCAGAGCTGGGAACGGTCTGGGCAGACCCAGACTTTGATGCCTCCGAACACGCGTTTTACTACGCGCGCGTAATTGAAATCCCGACGCCACGCTGGGTCGTTTATGACAAAGTGCGTCTAGGCGCTGACATTCCCGAAGAAGCGACGTTGATCGGACAAGAGCGCGCGTATACGTCACCGATCTGGTATTCGCCAAATAATTAGTAGAATGCCCGTTATTCTTGCTTTTTGACTGACCGCTTTGGGCTCAATGCGGTCATTCGTGAAATGACTGCTCAGCGGACAAAGCTGACTTCGTCATCCGCAACAACTATCGCCATTCTGGATCGGCGGGCAAGGCACCGTGGCATAGGAGCAGTAGACACAACAGTCCCCTTCCAACGGCTTCAAGACCGTTGTGCAAGACTTGCATTCATAGAACCACTGGCAAGCATCCGTCGGCATTATTTCGGTTTCGCTGTGACCGCATTTCGGGCAAGTCAGGGTGCTTTCAAGCACTACGGTTTGTTCTGTCATAGTCTCACATCTGCATTATCAGGTAATCATTGATCCGGGCCTCATTAAAGACGACGACCCAAGCCAAGCCTGTGATTGCCGTCGTCCCTGAAAGCCACCATTTCAACTTTGGTAGGGAACCGCGCTGATAAGATACAAGCCACGATATCGCGACAAGCGCCGTCGAAATCGCCAATACGTAGTAGCTTGCCGCCGCGATCTTTCCGAAGATGGCCAGCCAACTGCCCCCTAGTCCCAGCAACATCATTGTCATGGGCAATACACAGCAAGTCGCGACGCCAAGCGCTGACAGTGATCCCAGATAACTAAGGCTAAGGTACTTCTGCATCTCATTCCCTTGATTAGTTGGAGTTGTCGAAGTGTCAGCCTCTCGTATAACTTCTGTAATCGCTACAGGATCAAGAAGCGAAAACTCACATGTTTGCGATTGGGAAGCATCCCGGCAAAGCGGTGTCGGCATTGAAACGATCCGCTACTATGAACGCGAAGGGATCGTGCCCAAACCAGAGCGGGCAACTAATAACCGGCGGATGTACTCCGCGCACGATGTTGGAAGGCTTCGTTTCCTGAAAAAATGCCGTGATTTGGGCTTTCCACTCGCCGATACAAAGACGCTTCTCAGCCTGTCCGAAGGCGACGGAGAGGATTGCCGATCCGTGAAAGAGCTAGCTGAGCTTCATATCTTAAATGTCCGCACGAAAATAGCCGAACTTAGGCGCTTGGAAGCCGCCTTGAACGAACTCACGGCCAACTGCGACAGCGGGAATGTCTCTTGCCCCATGCTCTCAAAACTGCGTACCGACTGGTGAAACTTTGGGCTCGGTGCGGTCGTTCGTCGAATTGTCGTGATTAACCGCACTGCGGACGAAGTCGCCGTAGGTATCTAAAGCGCGAATGTCCGCTCCTGAAACTAAGTGATGCGGAATTAGACAGGCACGTATTTTAATGAAAACGGCGACCAGATGTTTCTCCAGGGGCGCGCCTCCTCCAGTTCATAGGCCAGTTCATATAGGAGGCGGTCTTGCCCTTCTGCTGCGATGAAGTGTGAACCTATCGGAATACCCAAGTCTGCACTCCAAGAGAGCGGCACGGACATGGCTGGGCATCCAGCGAAGTTGATTGGCGATGTGAATTTCAAGCGCGCGGCAACATATTGAGATAATTCATAAGAAAACAACTCGTCCGGGGTATGCTCATACAAGGGCGGAGCTACCACGGGGGCGACAGGTGCCAGAAGAACGTCATATTTTTGGAAAACATCAGCGAACAAGGGCACCAGATTGTCGAGGAATGCACGGCCTTCCGCGATTTCTTCGGGCGATATTTCTAATGATGCCTCGATATTGGACGCCAGAAACCGCGTCAGCAGACCCGACTCCATGACCGATTTTCCAGTGGCCCCCTCGACTGCTGATTTTAGGGCGCCGAGCTTGCCACCAAAGAAATTTGAATAAGCGTTAGCCATTACATTTGCGTCGACGGGCCAGGGTGTTTCTTCCACTTCATGACCAAGGTTTTGCATCAGGAGCGCCACCTTGCGCTGAGCTTCCAAAACCTCCGGGTCCGTTGTTATCAATTTACCATCGTCAACAACCAGCCCGACTTTCAGCCGTCGGCCTGACGGCCCTGAGACGAAGCCCACTGGCGGGAATGGATCGCCTGAAAGAGATTCCGTAAGAGAAAACGCAAGTGCGCTATCGCGGACCGTGCGGCTCAGCATTTGGTTTGTTTTTGCGACATCGTGTGTGCCATTCGCTTCACCGGACCGCATACGCCTGCGGCTCGGTTTCATGCCGAAAATGCCAGTCGCTGAAGGAGGAAGCCGATTGGACCCTGCGCCGTCTGTTCCATGCGCCATCGGAACAACCCCGGCCGCAACCGCGACAGCAGATCCACCACTGGAAGAGAAAACCGAATAACCCAGGTTCCACGGGTTTTTGGTGGCCCCAAAGACATCATTGTTTGTTATGATGAAACTTGCCAATTCAGGCACGTTGGTTTGCCCAAGTATGTTGAACCCAGCGGCTTCGACACCGTCAACATATTCTACGTTCCGCTCTGGAACGTTACTCAACATGAACCGTGACTCGTCCGTACGGGGCAAACCACCGATGTCGATCATGTCCTTCATCAGGATTGGAACACCGGCGAAGGGAGCATCAAGCGGGATTGTGTTAGCCTTCAAGCGGGCTCGGTCGAAGGCCGAGTTTGTCATGAAATTCAGCGCTGGGTTCATGACTTCGATCCTGCGGATGAACGTCTCGACCAGTTCTGCTTGAGTAAACTCACGAGCGCGCAAACGCTCCGCGAGCCCCGTCGCATCTTCGTCGATCAGTTCGTCCATGCGACGCGTTTGTGCGAGCGCTGCAACTGGCCGCATACCAATAACAGACGCCGCGGCAGCGGACCCCTTCAAAAAAGATCTACGAGTTTGTCCAACCATTAGGATCGCTCCTTGCACTTTTAGATGCTTTGTATCTTTACATTTTTTAATACTTGGAGCATCTGCTCGAAACGTCGACAAGTTTGCAGCTTGGTAGCCTCTATTTTGGGATAGCAACCGACAAATACAGAGCGCGTTTCAGGTGGCGATTTGGTCGAATATCTTGCTTAGCCTCGAGTCAGTGAATCTCTCCGTGACGAAGGTCTGCTTCGCGGTGTCAAGTCTGGCATGACCCCAAAATGCAACGGCGGCTTAGGGCTTATAGCGGTCATTCACTGCACTCGGCATGAGCATCCGCTTTACGGACAAAACGGACCTTCACAGGAATCCTTCTATGAGGAATTTGAGGTTATGCAGGACACAAACGCTCGTGCATTGCGCGACATGTCTTGCCAGTGCGCAAGAAGGTCTAGGGAATAATGGATTTTTAAGTCGACCCATGATGATTCCATATAATGCTGACAGCCCGGATAAGGTACTGATCCGGGCTTTTTACACGTTATCACGTCGGTGATTTGACCGCTGGAGTCGCGGGAAATATGCAGGTCTGTATCACTGGAGACGCTGGTTTCTGGATCTCTGAAGGGTGGAGCATCTGAAACCAGTGTTTCCAGCCCAAGTATCGACTCGACGGCGTAAAACTCGGGTACATCAGTTACTCTGTATCCTCGAATGCGCTTGGCGAAATGCTCAGCGACAGAGTTCATCGGCCTGTAGTCCGTCAACAGAATACCAACATAAGGCCCTTCCTGACATTTTGGTAGAAGCTCAGGTGGCCAAGGCGTGAAGCTTTCACCGTGAATCCGCAGAACCTGACCTCTTCGCGTAGTGTTGTCTCGGAACTTAAGTCGTGGATCAAAGTACCCGCGTGGAATACTAAGGCGAACTTTCTCTGCGCCCGGCTGCAACTCAAGAGAAACAGTTAGATTGGTCGAGTGATCCGAAGGGCAAATGAACGGCGATGGCTGGAAAGTAGACGCATCGTAAATTTCAGCGGCTGTAACTTCGGGCAAGCCAATGGTCGCAGCAAACGCAAAGCACGCAAGAGTGTCTCGTGTAAATCGAATGGTGCTGTCAGACTAATTCGAACCAGTCTCAGTTTACCGCGGAAACCGCGAACCTATCCGGAACAGAGTTGACGCCACTCACTAAGAGCGGCGGCGCGGGTCAGCTTGAAGGTGTCTCGACTGGCTAGCGATCTTTCCTGGTTGAAGTGGTTGTAAACGGAGGAATGGACGGAGGCGAATTTCTGCAAGCTTCGCATACGCCTGAAACGCAGCATGGCCCGTTCTCTTCGTCGAAACGGCAGGTGCGAGTTCTCGTCGCGGTTGTTGAGCCACCTGCCCGTCCTTTGTTTTTCGGTAGCGCCAAGCTCTCTGAGCGCGGCTCTGTATGAGGCGAAGCGATCCGTGACGACGTTTTCCGCTTCTCCGTGCCGCTTCATCAATTTCCTGAGGAATTTCAGTGCAGCCTGCTTGTTTCGGCGTTTGGTGACAATGGCTTCCAGCACCTCGCCTTCATAATCAACGGCTCGCCAAAGATAATGCCGCTTGCCACTCACCTTCACGAAAACCTCGTCAACGTGCCACTTCGATTTTGAAAAGGCTCGGAGTTGCTGAACCCGTTTTCTTCGGATCTCTGATGCAAACATCGGGCCAAACCTGTTCCACCAATATCGGATAGTTTCGTGGCTCACGTCGATGCCTCTCTCGTGCAGCAGATCTTCGACATTCCGAAGCGAGAGCGGGAAACGGATGTACAGCATCACCGCAAGGCGGATGATCTCGGGACTGGTTTTAAAGTATTTGAATGAGGCAGGTCTGGTCATGGGCAAAAGCTACGCAACTGCCCTGCCCCGCTCAAGCAAAGTTCTTCTGACAAGACCGCTTGAAGTATCCGCTTCGGGCGCGGCGCTGTCATGCGATCCGATCTGACGAACGGCTGCTATGCCGACAAACGCTTATTGCATCATGAGCAGGTAATGACCGCGGTTAGCCCAAAGCGGACATGTCCGTTTCACACATTATGTGCCTCCTCAGGGAGAGGGACCGCAAAAGCTCTGGTGCTTGCGATACCCCAGAACTTGCGTATTAAGCATGGTCCATCGCGCTGCGTTTCACTAAGCTGGTTGAGTTTTCCTAGTTCGTGGAGGAACGAATGTGCGGTGGATAAGACCACTGATTGCCGGAGTATCCCTCCCGTGCCTACTTTTGGGTCTTCTGTTTTTTGCGGCCTCGTTGACCCCCTCCCTCATTCCACGCGAGCCGATGGTTCAGGGATTATTAGGCGGGATCTTGGTGGCGCTTGGCTATCTTCTGGGGCGTGTGCTCGAACTGATTTGGCAGGCCGCTGATCTGCCGCGCATGCGCGGACGTCTAGCGCTTGTCGGCAACATTGTCTTTGCGGCTCTTGTTGCCGGATTTTCAATATGGACGCTGACCTTCAGCTTTGAATGGCAGAATGAGCTACGCGCAAAAATGGGGATGGAGCTTGCAGATGCAAAGCACCTGGCGCAGATCCTCTTGGCAGGGACCGGAACCTTTGCGCTCTTTTTTCTGATCGGCGCGCTCGTGGCGGCCCTGTTCCGATGGGTCAGGGACCGCTTCTATCGCTTCATGCCGCCGCGCCGAGCCAATGTTCTGGGCGTTGTGACGGTCGCCCTGCTGCTCTTCGTCGTCACTCGCGACGGCATTTTCGACCGGGTGGTCACGGGCCTCGATGAAAGCTTCGAGGCTGCTCAGATGCTTTTTGATATCGCGCCTGACCTGCCCGAAAGTCCGGATCAGGCCGGTTCCGAAGCGTCTCTGATTGACTGGGCCGCGATGGGTCAACCCGGCCGAGATTTCGTCCTGGATGGCCCGGACGCCGACGCGATTTCCGCTTTCACAGGCAAACCAGCGCTGGACCCTATACGGGTCTATGTCGGCCGGGCAAACGGCGAGTCACCGCAAGAGCGGGCCGAACTGGCACTTGCCGAGCTAATACGGCTGAGGGCTTTTGATCGGGAAGTTCTGATCGTTACTAGCCCCACAGGAACCGGTTGGATGGACCCGGGTTCTCACGATCCGGTGGAATACATGCACAATGGCGACATCGCGACGGTAAGCGCCCAGTATTCCTATCTACAATCGCCTCTGGCACTGGTTCTAGAAACCCGGACCGGCCTTAATCAAGCGACCGCGCTTCTCGACGTGGTGCACTCCTATTGGCGGACGCTGCCAAAGGATCGCCGCCCAAGATTTTACGTGCACGGTCTGAGCCTTGGTGCCTGGTCGTCGATGTACGCCACAAACCTCTTCCGCCTTGCCGACGACCCGATCGATGGGGCTTTTTGGACAGGTCCGCCGTTTCCGTCACGGTTCTGGCAGCAAGCGCAGAACGCGCGCGAACCTAGCAGTCCATGGGTGCTCCCTATCATTGGGGACGGATCGTTCGTCCGATTTGCGTCGCACTTCTCGGATGCCTCTCAAGCTATCGCGGACTGGGGGGAGATGCGGATCGTATTCCTGCAGTATTCCAGCGATCCGATCGTCTTCTACGATCCGAGTTCGCTTTGGCGGGCACCGCCCTGGATGAACGAACCTCCAGCTGAAGATGTTTCAAAGCATCTCGTCTTCATCCCGGTAGTCACGCAGTTTCAGTTGGCCCTCGACATGGCGTTATCTTTTGGCACGCCACCAGGACATGGCCACGCCTATTTTGCGCAGGATTACATCTCGCCCTGGGTCGAGGTCACGGCACCAGCGGACTGGAATGCTACTGACACCAAACGGCTGAAAGCGCATTGCGATATCGGGTACCAGCTTGGATGCCAGAACCGGTGAGCCAGTGTTGGTGTTCCTTAATCTGTCTGGCGAACTCGGCACAAGCCGTCGCTAGAAGCTGAGAGATTAATCCGCATTCCTGAGAAGCGGCGCACAAGGCGAGAGTCTGCTTTGGGCTCAGAGCGGACACTCGACAAATTTGACTGATCGTCTGCTCTGAGGACATTGCAGTCATTGACCTAAAGATACATGATCACCACCTGACGGGATTTAGTGGAGACACCATGGCAGACGAGAGAGTGAGCCACTGGGAGGAGGCCTACCGCGAGAAAGACGATACCCAGCTGAGTTGGCATCAGGATGATCCCTCGATCTCGTTGGAGCTCTGCGACKTGGTCGGCGTCGATAATGCCTCCTCYGTGATAGACATAGGCGGAGGCACTTCACGCTTCGCAGAACGCCTGATCGAAAGAGGACTRAGCGACGTTTCTGTGCTCGATGTATCCAAAGCTGCGCTTGATCGATCTCGTGGACAACTTSGCGCCGTAGGCGAGCAGATTGAATGGATCGCAGCCGATGTCACAACCTGGAGCCCGGAGAGAAGCTATGATCTATGGCACGATCGCGCCGTATTTCATTTCCTTGTCGATGCGGACGACCGTTCCGCCTACCGGGACCAGTTGTACCGCTGCCTTCTCCCAGGTAGCCATGCGATTATCGCAACGTTTGCGCTCGACGGTCCGGAGAAGTGCAGCGGTTTGCCAATCGTTCGCTATGATCCAGAGGAGCTATGCGAGGTATTAGGCGATCGTATTTCCCTGGTCACGCATCGGAAGCACACACACCATACTCCCTGGGGAAGCTCTCAGTCCTTCCAATTCAGCTTGTTACGCGTGGGCCAGTAGCGCTGCTAATGCGCTTCGGCACGACTGTGACATCCAATGGCCTTGCTCATGCCTTCGGTGCAACTTTACTCATCCGGCGGCCGGGTGCTGTCAGACTAATTCGAACCAGTCTCAGTTTGCCGCGGAAACCGCGAACCTATCCGGAACAGAGTTGATGCCACTCGCTAAGAGCGGCGGCGCGGGTCAGCTTGAAGGTGTCCCGGCTGGTGAGCGATCTTTCCTGGTTGAAGTGGTTGTAGACAGAGGAATGGACGGAGGCGAATTTCTGTAAACTTCGCATGCGCCTGAAACGCTGCATCGCGCGTTCACGTCGTAGAAAAGGAAGGTGCGAATTCTCGACGCGGTTATTGAGCCACCTGCCCGTCTGCTGTTTTTCGGTAGCGCCGAGCTCTCTGAGAGCAGCCCGATACGACGCAAAGCGATCGGTGACTACCTCTTTAGCTTTACCGTGTCGCTTCATCAATTTCCTGAGGAATTTCAATGCCGCTTGCTTGTTTCGACGTTTGGCAACGATTGCTTCCAGCACTTCGCCCTCATGATCGACGGCCCGCCAGAGGTAGTGTCTCTTGCCATTCACCTTTACGAAAACCTCGTCCACGTGCCACTTCCATTTAGAGAATGCGCGCAGCTGCTGAATACGCTTCCGTCTGATCTCAGCAGCAAACATAGGGCCAAACCTGTTCCACCAATATCGGACAGTTTCGTGGCTCACGTCGATGCCGCGCTCATGCAGCAGATCTTCGACATTCCGAAGCGAGAGTGGAAAACGGATGTACAGCATCACCGCAAGGCGGATAATCTCAGGACTGGTTTTGAAGTACTTGAAAGAGACAGGGCTGGTCATGGGCAAAAGCTATGCAACCGCCCTGCCCGCCTGAAGCCAAGTTCTTCTGACAAGACCGACTAAAGTGTTGCGTCGACCCATTGAAACCGCCCTCGCATTGCGGGCGTTTAGAGTAGATTGGCTAAAGCATGCTAATGCTTCAGCAAAGAAATGTGTTGTCAGCAATGCCTACTATGGGTACGGCTCAATCTTCTCGGCAGAAAGGGAGTAACCGATCTCGGCCAGTTGGGTCGATTCTGCTGCTGTTCCAAACGTTCCGGTGACACTCACGGGCTCAAACAATCCCTTACTAGCGTAAGGCTCGCCTGTTGTGACCAAAACCAATTGATTTGCTGGTGGCGGTGGCACATGCACACATGCGCCGACGAATGGAACCAGAATAAATGTAGTGACGGCCGCACCATCGAATTCGAGCGGAACGACGTATCCGGGCAGTCGAACGATTTTGCCATTCCAATCGGATCGTAGACCAGATGATTGAGGCTGCTGAGTCACAAGAGGTGCGGCTTCGTGTTGCACGAGACCGCGCAATTGCTCAGGTAGCGGACTTTCTCCTTTGGGGAGAAGGTCCTCCCAATTCAGATTTATGATCTCATCAGCGTTGGCAAAGGAAGCCCTTGGTACCGCGATAGCCGCGGTCAGACCGAGCAAGACGTCGCGTCGGAGCAATGGATTTTTTATGTCTGCGTTCGCACGTTCGCTTCTGGGCATGCAGTTATCCATCTGGCTGACCCCCCACTCCCGCTGACAAGTTCGCTTCTCGGGCTTGCGCCAAATATACGGACACTGTCAGCACGCCTGTCAGACCCGAAATAGACCGTTGGCGAACAAGTGTTTGGAGTGTCGCTGCCTGAGACCAGTCGGACACGGCTGCGAATTGCCGCGCCACGATCTCGCCCGCACCGGGACGCAAGGCGACGAAATCGCTGATAGCAAGTCCTATGGCCGTTTGCACGTCTGGCTCGGCCAACTTGTTTATCGCCGCAAAGGCCATGATCACCTCTTCCAGCTTTTGGAGCGGCTGCGACGGGTCCAAAAGTAGACGATCTGCAAGTTTCTGTGCACCTTTGGCACCATCCAGCTCCACCAGCGCTGCGGAGAAAGCGCCTAGATTATTCGCCCAATCCCAGTCTTCGGCGCGATCGATGAAGGCATGGACCTCCTCGCGCGCCGCGTAGTCGTCGCTCAACCCGAGCAGCAACACGCGGATGGCCTGATAGGGGTAGCCTTGCTTAGTCCATAGCTCTTTGAGCAATTCTTGAGGCGGTATGCGAATATCCATCGTTCGCAGCCTCTCATACGGCATCTTGTCAAACTCGGAGATCACGAGAGCCCTTATATTAGGATCACTATTGCCTTGAAGGCCGTCCACGAAATCTTGCCGGGATTGTTCGTATCCAGCACGCCATTCTTTTCTGTGGGCAAGAGCGGTGTTCAGTACCGGTCTGAATACATTGTCGACTTGAGCCACGATCCTCCAGCCGCTTCCTGCAATGCCATCGTCAATTCCCGACACATGCGCAAAAAGAATGCCGTCTTCCAGATTAAGCGCCAATTGACGCCGGACCGTGCTGCTTACGAGGCCGGGAAGCTCGATGTCTGATGTCGAGCCGACAAGTAACTCGGACACCCCATAAGCGAATGCGTTGTCGGCTCTCGGTCGCGCGATGACCAGCTTTTCGGCGTCGACAATCCAGTCGATTGAGGATCGCTCGGGCTTGACGAGGTCAAAACCGCAGGCCGCTACCGAGCCGATCGAAATCGTCACCGTAATTATAAAGGCAGCTGCCATCCGCACAAGCTGGCTGACCGAAACTGTGATGGTATTGCTGGTCAATCTGGGAGCCTTCTCGGAACAGGTACTCGAAAACATTAAATGATCCTCGCTCGGATTGCCGCTCAAGAGTACACAGGAGTGTTTTTCAGGTACAGGAACAATAATGGTGCACAAAGGGACGCATATTCTCTTTTCAAATATGATTGAGGGGATCGACCGAATACAGGCTTTTGCAGCCCGGAATACAAGGACCAGGCTTTACCACTGTAAGGATCCATCCGCTCTGCCGTTAGCTTGTAACCGGTTTAAGGGAGCACTTTCGATTGCAGCTGGGTTCGCATGATCTTGGCATCCCAGAGTTCATCGCTCGGCCAGGACCGCGTGTCTCACAAAGAGAGTATGATCAATCTGTCTCATGTTTTCACCATCATACCATCGGCCAGTGACAAGCGATAGGCTCTGAAAGCCGGAACCATACTCACAATTGCGCCAGCGGCCACCACGCCAAGCAAGACCCAAAGTTCCCTAATGCTGGGTGCTTCTATGGGCAACCATAGGCCAAACGCGCTGTCGATCATCGGTTGCGCGACGGTCAAACCGAGGTAAAGGAATAATACACCAAGGAGCGCACCAACAGCAGCGGTCAGAACCGCCTCCAACACTAAAAGACCCATGATCGTTGCGGGTCGCGCGCCCATGGCCCGAAAGATCGCCATTTCGCGGCGGCGTTCATTCAGACTTGAAAAAATTGTCGCCATCATGCCGATCAAGGCTGTGACCACAACCATAGCCGACACACCCAACAAAGCGGTTTCTGCAACCCCGACAATGCCCCAGAGTTCTTGAAGGGCGACACCTGGCAGGACGGCCAGAAGCGGCTCCTCCGGGTATTCATTTATCGCGCGTTGAAGGGCAAAGATCTGCAATGGGCTTTCGACGCCGATCAGGGCCGCCGTGACCGCCTTGGGCGTCAGCTCCATCTGCCGGATCACATCGGCGGGCGTGGATTGACCGGGCACTTGTGCGCCGTTCTGCCAATCCACATGAATCGCCTCAATGGCCTCTAGGCTGACGATGACTGTGCGATCGACCGGTGTGCCGGTCTTGTCAAGAATGCCGGAGACCCGAAACGGCTGATCCTTGTGTTCGCTGAAAGACGCGATGCCATGCGCCACAACGATCGGATCGCCGACGTCATAGCCAAGCGATGTGGCAACGTCCGCGCCGATCACTGTGTCGAAAAGATCAGACATCAGCGCGCCATAAGCCACTTCAAGCCTCCGCCCTTGCCGGTACTTGTAGCGCTCGAAGAAGTCGACGGTGGTGCCCATGACCCGGAACTGGCGATGACTGTCACCAAGCGAGATTGGGACGATCCAGTCCACTTCGGGTCGCGAGGCAATGTCCCGATAGCTTTCCCATGTGACATTGTTCGTGGCGTTGCCGATGCGGAAAACCGAGTACAGCAAAAGCTGCACCGAGCCCGACCGCGCGCCAACAATCAGGTCGGTGCCCGAGATCGTGTCGGAAAAGCTGGCCTTGGCCCCGGTGCGCACCTTTTCGACGCCAAGGAACAGGGCCACCGACAGCGCAATTGCCAGAACCGTCATAGCCACCGTCAGCGCCCTTGCGCTCAGCGACCCGATTGCCAGCCGCAGGATCATGCCGCCTGCCTTTCTATGCGCGCGATGTCTTCCATGGCGATCACCCGGTCGAAGCGGCCCCCAAGGCGGGGATCGTGACTGACCATTAGAAGCGTCGTCCCATGGGCCCGCACTTGGGCGAAAAGAAGGTCAAGGAATGCCGATTGACTGGTGGCATCAAGTGCAGATGTGGGTTCGTCAGCAATGATGATCGGGGGCCGGCCTATCATGGCACGCGCAACTGCAACGCGCTGTTGCTGACCGACGCTGAGGGTGGAGGCTTTCGTGGCCAAAAGATCTGGCAGACCCAAAGCGGCGCAAAGACCTCGTGCCTCATCGGGCCCGTTTTCTACCCGACCACGGCGCGCCGGGGCAAAGCGCAGCGGTAAAAGGACATTGTCTAGGACGGAGCCGAAAGGCAGCAGGTTGAATTGCTGGAATATCACTCCGATCTGTTCGGCGCGAAACCGGTCGCGCTGTCCGCCCGAATAGTCAGACACATCGGTACCCGCAACGCGCACAATCCCGGCGTCCGCGTGGACCGTACCGCAGATCAGAGACAATAGCGTGGATTTGCCTGATCCGCTTTCCCCCAGAAGAAGAACGGCTTCGCCCCTCAGAACTGAAAAATTCGGCACCGAAAGCGCGAAAGACGCCCGTCCTGGCCATCGGAAACGAACGTCCTTCAGATCAAGGATCAGTTCAGGCGACGTCAATTAGAACATGCCGCGCAAATCAAGCGTCGGTGCATCGCGCTCGATCTCGAATGCCTGCGCACCCGAGGCCGTCACAATCTGCACCTCCAATTCCAATGCGTTCTCGAAAGTCTCGAAATAAGCGAATTCGATCCCCGTTAGCGCATCAGGATTTCCGCAGGTCAGTGCGTATTCAGCGTGAAACTCAGTGTGGCTGGCTTCCGCTTCGGCATGGTCGTCGTGATCGTTATGCTTTTCGCCATCGGCGTGGTCTTCATGGCCATGCTCGTCGTCGTGGCCCTCATGAGCCTCGCTTTCGGCATGCTCTTCGTGGTCGTGCTCGTAATGTTCTTCTTCACTTTCCAACACAGCGCTGGCCTGGGTCACGCTGCACTCCGCCGCTGAGGGAAGAACGAAAAGGTCTAGCGGTTTTGCCAGCATGGCTACGGCGGCATCAATCGCAGCGCGATCTTCGGCGCCCGTCGCCTCGTATTCGAAGCCAACAATGTCCGCACCCGGCGCATGGAGCTCCATCGCGATCGTGCTGCCGTCAACCGCGATGTTCAGTTCGCCAACACCGTGTTCGTGAGCATCCAACTCGCGCGCATCTTCTGCGATGGCGGGAGCGGTGGTAAGGGCGACTAAGGCGGGAAGTGCATATTTCATGGCATACCTTTTTGAATTGGATTTGTCTTAAACGGCGCAAGTATTGCAGGCCCCGTGGAGTTCAACGATGTGGCGGTCTGGCACAAATTTGCTGGCCGAAATCAGAGCGGTGAGTTTCGACAGAAGTGATCCACCATCGTGCTCTTCGACCTTCCCGCAATTATCGCAGATCGTCAGGACCGGTAGGCTGTTGTCGTGGTCACATCGGCAAGGCACGAAAGCCTTGAGCGATTCAAGTTTGTGCGCCCGACCCTGGTCGGTCAGTGCAGTCAAGGCGCGATACACAGTTGGTGGCGCAATATCCGGCTCGTTCTTCTGCAAACGACCCAAAATTTGATAAGCCGTCATAGGTGCTTTCGAAGATCTCAGGACGCCAAGAATGTCTGCCTGTCTGATTGCAGCCTGTTTGCGCATGGGATTTGCCTCTTTGTTCGGTAGTTTTTACTTTATAAAGTAACAACATCCAAGCGCCTCTATAATTGTCGGCGAAAATCGATCAAAGTGGGCATTTGAATGCAGTGCAGCAATTGTCACAATGGGTTCAAAACAGTCTTTTGCTGCGTAGTGCATCAATGACCGCTGTGCGGAGAGGATGTGTGAAAACTCCGGCCCAAGCACGCTCTCGTCGCGCTCGTTTTCGGCACCTGCGCAAAAGCTCTCTCAGAAATGCGAGAGAATGCACATAGAGGCTGTTTTCGGCGTATTTCGCCAGACCGTCAGAGTTTTCACACAGCCTCCGGACGAACCCGCCTTATGCTGGCGCAGCGAACTCCGTGCCCGCGCATCCACGCAATCGGGGAATTACTTGCGGCGCTGCAGCGAGATTTCCCGAAAGCGGTCATTGAACGCTGCCAAACTGGAACCCGTCGTTCGCTGCGCTTCCGTTCTATGTCTCACATGCGGACAAAGCATCCGTTCGCTGCTGTTTAACCCAAACTACGGCTCCTCGGCCTTTTCGGCCTGGCATTGCTGTTAGCCAGCAGAATGAACAAACAGCAGCGAAATCGACCCCACAAGGATCAAGCTCAACGCCCATATTACGTCCAGATTGAACCACCCTTTCGAGAGGAACCTCAGGCCCAGCCAATGATATACTCCGAACGCAAGCAACCCGCCTGAGATTGTCATAGCCAGCGTGTGGGCCAAGGCGACACCAACAGCGATTTTGGCGTTTCCAGTCATCAGATCAGCCGCCGCTGCATGTCCTGGGTCCGTAGCGATTGTGCGACAGATGCCCAGATAGATAGGAACCAACATCAGCCCTGCTCCGTGCGCCATCGCTGCCAAAAACGACCAGAGCGCAAGCCGCGACGGAGGTACCCGCGCAAGTATTCGCGGGTGACGCCGGTTGAGCAACAGATAGACGCCCAGTCCGATCACGAGACAGGCCGCGAAGATCTGAATCTCACGCTGCCACTCGGCTAGAAACAGCAGCGCAGTAAAGGGAAACAGAATGGCGCCCATCGCAACAAGATGCCCGGTCGCCAGCGCGATCAACGCCCTGAAAAGGCTGTTGCTGCTTTTGTCCATCAGAGCCGCTGATACCGCCAAAGGCCAACCCATACCCGGATTGACCCCGTGATAAATGCCCGAGGCGACAACAGCCCACCACAGGGCTGTTGCCGTGTCTAATCCGTCCACGCGTCAGACAGACGGGTAGCAGAAGCTATCTGTTGAGCAGTCTCCGCCTTCCAGACGAATCTGGTGGCTACGATAGCCTTTTGGGAACTCGACATAGAAATCTTTGTCCAGTTCCAGACCACCGTTTTCTCCGACATTGGCCATGACCATTTGCCCGCCCTCATCGTCTGGGTAAAACTGATCATCCCACGTCGAATAGAGCGAATTGGTCCAGTAGACTCGTTTGCCGTCCCGGCTGATCTCAACCATTTGGGGTCCGTAGACAAAATCCTTGCCGTTCGGGTGTTTCGCCCCGCGTGCAATCCCGCCAAGCTCGACCTTGCCGGTCAGCTTGGGGTTCATCGGGTCAGAAACATCATACTGATGCATTTCTCCCTGACCCCAACAGGCGACGTAGAGGTACTTGTCGTCCAGGCTCAGGTCGATGTCGGTGACCAATGGGGGTACGGCCTCAAATCCCTGCAACAGGGGTGGAAGGTTCTCAGCCTTCTCAGGTCGCGGATCAATCGTGATCGTCTTTTTAGCCTCGAACGTTCCGTCATCCTTCTGCCACCATGTGAAAATTGCGCCCTGCAGGTTTGTGGTGTCCACGACGACGCCGCAAAAACCATAATCCTTTGCCGGATCATGAGCAGGCCGGATTTCCAAAGCCATCTGGTGGTTCGCACCCAGATCAATGGTTTGGACGTTGCGGCGTTCGCGCAGGTTCCAGAAATGGATCTTGTGGCCGTATTTGTTGGACAGCAAATCCTCGGCCACGATCCCGTTTTCAAACTGTGGCGGCAGCCCCCATTCCGAGCTTACCATGTAGTCCCGCGGAAGATTCCACCAGAAATCATAGTGCTTGTCCTGTTCACCTCGGTCCATCTCGTAGCGGCCAAGGATATCAAACGTCTCGCAGTCCATGATGAAAATGCCCGGAGGGCCATTCGTGCCATCGGCACCGCCGCCGCCGAGCGTTGAAACATAAATCCCTTCGGGACCGCAGTGGATTGTGTGCGGGCGGGAATAGCCCGTTTTGGCGAACACCTCTTCGGGTTCGATGATCTTGTGAATCTTCGCCTGCAGGGGGTCCTTCACATCGATCACGTAGATGCGCGAGGACCGGATTCCCGGTACAATCAGATACCTGCGTTCCAGAAATGCATGCCCTGTCAGGGGCGAAAGTGCAGAAGAGCACGCGTTCCAGCCAAAGTGGTGAAACTCGTCACCCTTGTTGGGCATGATAAGCTGATGGACGATCTGACTGTAGGTCTTCGATTTCGGGTCAACATCCACAACGGCCAGGCCATCCGGCTGTGAGCCGTCCGGACTGAGCATCAATGTGAAGGCGAGCGTTTCCGCCGGTGCCTCCATAGCAAGTTTCGGTGTGGCGTGAAAAGTCGGGTCAGGTCTCAAGTTCATAACTGGCTCCTCCCAGGCCGTGGACGCCAGACCTAAATCAAGTTTTGTCTGGTATCGCCCAGAACTGAGAATGGCACATATTCAAGATTCGCGAAAACGGGCCAAACTCAGGCACTTGAATTTGCCCTTTTGAATCGGCTCTTCCAATGACTGAAATGGGCTCAAAGCAGCCGTTTGCGGGGCTCTGTTTGAGTGACCGCCACGCGGACAAAGCTGCCGTTTGAATTCGCTCTGGGAATGTCGGCTTGTGTCGCTCAGTTTGGAGCAGTCGCATACTCCAAGGACGCAATTAGGACACGGCTTATTTGGTCAACCGCCCCGCTGCGAACACGCCCGGGTCTATCGCCATGAGATGCACGTCATTAGTTGGTGCCATCTCCAATTTTCTGCACAAACCTTCAGAAGGCGCGTTACCTTCACGGATCCCTGTGAAAAAAGTCCCAAGACCATGGAGATCACGTATAGCAAGCATTGAATTTGCGCCCATGATCAGGGCAATCCCCTCGCCCCGCCGCGATTCATCTGTCGCTAGCATACCCCACCAAGCCTGATCGGCATTCCGGTGATCAGGATGAAACTGCGCAACGGCTGCTGTTGCCGCGACGACTTTCCCATTGCGGTCACGTGCCAGCAAACACACGCTCGGGCGTCTCAGCCTGCGGATGAACGCGCCCATCGGAAGCAGGACTCCGCATGCCTGTGTGAGCGTATCCAATTTGGCCAAGTCATCACCTGGTGTTTGCGCATCTACATGCATGAGTTCGAGATCATCGGGTAACTTGCGCGACGCCAAAACCATGGCCGCGGCTTCAAGCGATGCTGCGCTCCCTTGCCAGTCAACGAACTGATCCGTTTTCAGACCGTGCTGTTCAAGCCCTTCACGCCTACGATCGGCAGCTTCGACAGGAGTTCCTTCGGCCATGCAAACGCCCTGTAGTCGAGTCATCGCAATTTGCTTCACCAAATCGATGTCGTTCTCCGCGCTAAGGCCCACCGCGCGGCCATGGCAGGAATAAGTCGGGTCATTCTTGACCAATGTCCAAATACGGTCCGCCCTGCGTTGCAGGTCCTGCTGTTCTGGCTGGCCAAAAAATTCATTCGAAAAATCTGTCATAACTTATTCGTAGCATCAGCAAGCTTGATGGGAAGAAAAATCTAGCAACGCGCTTTGGCGACCAAATAACAGCGGACAATCGTGTGCAGTGCAGCATTCAGCAGTTTGGGCTCTTTCCAGACCTTAGCCGCACTTAGCTCAAACGGCGGCTGAGCGGACAAATTTACCGTTGGCTCAATGGTTCCTGAGGACCGGTCTCAGCCCATAGCGGACGTTTGAGTCCGACGCTCGGGGCGGGAAGCGGACGTGTCGCTGCGACCGCGCCAAAGTCTCCAGTCACTTCAACAAAGCGGACGTTGGAGCGGTCTGCTGTTGCCGCAGTGTTCATGCCGCTAATGAAGAGGAGTTTTGACAGTTTCCCACGAAACTCGGCCTGTTCGTCAAATCAAGGAGCGTCTCATTTAGTTTTAATTCCCGAAACATGGCCTTGCTACTCAGCCGTTCAAGGTTTGGTTCAGGTCATCCCGTTTCAATCAAAATGAAAGGCCATTAAAGAATCGATTGCCCTGTAGACTTCCAATCAAAAAGAAACTGTTCAATGCCGGCGTCCGTCAGCGGATGCGTGACTAGTTTGCGGATGACGGACGGGGGTATCGTGGCAATGTCGGATCCGGCCAAAGCAGCCTCAGTTATGTGATTGGAGCTTCTGATGGATGCTGCAATGATTTCAGTTTCAATGTCATAATTGTCGAAGATGCTCCGGATATCACTAATGAGGTCGACCCCATCCAGATTGATATCGTCCAATCTGCCAATGAAAGGCGATATATAGGTCGCACCCGCTTTCGCCGCCAAGAGTGCCTGATTGGCTGAAAAACAGAGTGTGACGTTCGTGCTGATCCCTTCCTTTTTGAAATGAGCACAGGCCCTGAGGCCATCCAGTGTCAGCGGCAGTTTGACAACGACGTTGTCGGCGATTGCTGCAAGATGCTCTCCCTCTGCAATCATTCCCGCAGTATCAAGGGCTGCAACTTCTGCCGACACGGGTGTATCTGTCAGGGTGCAAATTTCGGCGATAACTTCTTTGAAATTGCGGTCGGACTTGGCAATCAGGCTTGGATTGGTGGTGATACCATCTACTAATCCAAAGCCTATAAGGTCTTTAATCTCGTCTACTTCTGCTGTGTCCACAAAGAACTTCATGAGGTTTCCTCATCGTGAATGGAGTGATTTTGGTTGCACCTGAACCCGCCTAGAGGTGCTGCTTTAACGGATGGGTGAATCTAATGCGCAAATTCAGATTGCGTAGCGCATCCCGAATTCGGTGTAATTCTGGTTCAGTGTAAGATCGGCTTTCCGGCTATCACGGATGACACGTTCAGCGTTGGGCAGATCGTTCGTTTTCGCGCGTTGCAACGCGGTTTTCGGATCAAATCCATGCTTGATCCAGCGGTGTTGCAACCGCTTTTCGAGTTCTTCCAAAGTTGGGCTGACAAAAACCGTTGCGGCATAGACATCCGCCAATGTTCTCCACAGGTCGCTATCCATCAGAAGGTAGTTCCCTTCAACAACAACAGTCGGAGTGTCCGGGTGAACCGCAATCGCGTTGGCAATGGCGAGATCCATTTGACGGTCAAATCTGGGGTGAAAGGATTCATGCTGCGCGGATTGCAACTTTTGTATTGCATTGCAAAACCCAACTGCATCGAAGGTTTCTGGCGCGCCTTTTCTCGCCAGCAATCCTCGCGCTTCAAGTACACGATTGTCTAAATGGTAGCCATCCATAGGCACTAACGTGGCTAACGGAACCGACGAGTTCTGTTGTGCGTTCAGCGATTTCACAACGGATTCTGCCAGGGTCGACTTTCCGGATGCAGGGGGGCCGGCGATTGCGACAATCGTCCGAACCCCAACCTGCTTCCGGGAGGAGATCAGGTCGCACACGCGCTTTGCATCCTGCTCGATCACGCGGTGCCTTCTTTTGGTGGTTCTTTGGCACCGGTCATAAAGGCCACGGCGTCGGACATCGTGTAGTCCTTGGGATCAATCGTGCAGAGCCTATTGCCGAGCCGGTGCACATGAATTCGGTCAGCGACTTCGAAGACATGTGGCATGTTGTGGCTGATCAGGATGATCGGAATACCACGTGCGCGTACGTCCTGGATCAGCTCAAGCACCTTGCGGCTCTCTTTCACGCCCAAAGCCGCTGTGGGCTCATCCATGATGATGAACTTGGTCGCAAAGGCGGCTGCGCGCGCAACGGCAACGCCTTGACGCTGGCCGCCGGACAACGTCTCTATCGCCTGATTGATTGACTGCACGGTCATGAGGCCAAGCTCAGTCAGTTTTTCGCGGGCGAACTTCTCCATAGCTGGCCGGTCGAGCTGACGCATGTATTTGCCCATGAAACCCTTTTTGCGGATCTCCCGCCCCATGAACATGTTGTCCGCAATCGAAAGTGCAGGAGACATGGCAAGCTGCTGATAGACGATTTCGATACCCATATTCCGGGCGTCGATTGGAGAGTTAAAGTTTACCTTCTTTCCTTCGATCAGGATCTCGCCCTCATCCGGGATTGTGGCCCCGCATATCGCCTTGACGATGGAAGATTTGCCAGCGCCGTTGTCTCCGATAACGGCTAGGATTTCTCCTTGCCGCAGTTCAAAGTCGGAATGGTCGATGGCGGTGACGTGGCCGTAGCGCTTCACGATCCCGCGCCCTTGGACGACTGGAGTTGTGCCTGACATTAGCCCGATACCTTTCTGATCCACTGGTCGACAGCGACCGCCGCGATGATGAGAAGACCGATCAATAGGAAGGTCCATTGCGCATCGGCACCAAGCAGCCTTAGCCCAAGAGTAAACACTCCGACGATCAGTGCGCCGAATAGCGATCCCAAAATGGAGCCCCGCCCGCCGAACAGAGAGATGCCTCCGATCACAACAGCGGTGATGCTTTCAATGTTGGCCAATTGGCCGGACGTTGGCGAGACTGATCCGATGCGCCCAATCAGAGCCCAGCCCGCGAAGGCACAGATCAAGCCAGACAACATGTAGACGGACATGAGCGTTCGATGGACGTTGACACCTGATAGTTCGGCGGCCTCAGGATCGTCACCCACGGCATAGACATGCCTTCCCCAAGCCGTGTGTTTAAGCGCATAGGCCAACACAAAAATCAGGGCCAGCATGAAAATGACGCCAACAGTAAAGGTCGCTCCACCAATGCTGAATTTGGTTCCGAAGAATTGAAGGAAGGGAGCGTTGGCTTCGATGTCCTGACTGCGAATAGTCTCGTTCGCGGAATACAGGAAGTTGGTCGCCAGTACGATCTGCCACATCCCGAGTGTGACAATGAAGGGGGGGAGTTTAACGCGGCTGACAAGCCAGCCGTTCAGTGCTCCGATCAAGGTTCCAACTGCAAGCCCGCACATTACAGCTATTGGCACTGGAATGCCGTATCGGAAAGAGAACTGCCCCATGATAACAGAAGAAAATACCATGATTGCGCCGACGCTCAGATCGATGCCGGCGGTCAGAATGATCAGGCTTTGCGCTGCGGCCACGATACCGACGATCTGAACCTGCTGAAGGATCAAGGTCATGGCAAAGGGCGAGAAGAACTTTGACCCCAATAGCAGTCCGAAAATCAATATCGCACCGACCAGAACGATAAGCGGCACAAAGGATGGGTTGACGTGGAGAAGATGCTGTAACCTCCCCAGAACGCCACGCCGATGGTCCTCAAAAGCCGCAACAGTTTCTGTTCTGCTGGCAGCGGATTCAAATTCCTGGGCGCTTTGGTTTGCTTCGGACATATCTCCCCCTTTTCACGGGCGGCGTTACGCCCACGAGATGAGTGTACAGGAAGTTTCAGTTTGCTGGTGAAAGGAGTGATGAGGCGCTCTCATGCGCCTCATACATTAGGTCTGTTTTAGCCCCAGCAGAGCTCCAAGCCATCGGCTACCGAAATCGATTCCACGCCATCAACAGGTTGGTCCGTGATGAGCGCGACTCCAGTATCATAGAAGTCTTTTCCGGGCGTGTTTTCAGGCTTTACGCCTTCCTCAGCCCACTTTTTGACAGCCTCGACCCCAAGCGAAGCCATCAAAAGCGGATACTGCTGGCTTGTAGCTCCAATAACTCCGGCCTGCACATTTTGTACACCGGGGCAGCCACCGTCGACCGAAACGATCAGCACATCGTTTTCACGTCCAATGGATTTCAGAGCCTCATAGGCACCTGCCGCTGCCGGTTCATTGATCGTGTGAACAACGTTGATCGCCGAGTCCTTGGCCAGAAGGTTCTCCATGGCGCGGCGCCCACCTTCTTCGTTGCCGTCGGTCACGTCACTGCCGACCAATCGTGCATCAGATTCATCGCCGATGACATTGGGGTCTGCCAGGTCCACACCAAAGCCGTCGAGGAAGCCCTGATTGCGAAGAACGTCCACGGTTGGCTGACTGACGTTCAGATCAAGCGTCGCAATTTTTGCGTCTGCCGCTGCGTCGCCCATCTTTGCCTTCGCCCATTGTCCGATCAACAGGCCAGCTTTGTAGTTGTCTGTCGCAAAGGTTGCGTCAGCGGAATCAATCGGGCTTAGCGGCGTGTCCAGAGCAATAACCAGGAGGCCAGCATCACGCGCCTGCTGAACAGCGGGGACAATCGAGCTTGTGTCCGAGGCCGTCAGGAGAATTCCTTTTGCGCCGTCGAGAATACAAGTTTCAATGGCCTGAACTTGAGTTTCATGGTCGCCGTCGATTTTACCGGCAAAGGCCTTCAAAGTCATACCAAGTTCTTCTGCCTTGGCCGTTGCGCCTTCCTTCATCTTTACAAAGAATGGATTGGTATCTGTCTTCGTGATTAGACAAACGGTCTCTCCGGCCGCGTGAGCAGATGCAGCAGCCACCGTAAGCGCGGTAGCAGACGCGGCAATCTTGAATAGATTTTTCATGTATTCCTCCCAGAAAATTGTTGATGCCCCGCATGGCGCACCAACGAGACTCGCCCTCATCCTCCAATGAAGGTCTGATTCAAGAAACTGTGATTCTGGTTCTCTTGTCAATAAATAAATAAAGTTTATTTATTAATTAACCCAAGCACCTTTTCATAAGAAAACAAGGTGTTTATGTTCAGGCTTATGGAGAGAGAGGCGCTCAACACACTGACCGGTGGGGTAAGTCAAAGCGGGGTTCGCGATCACAACGAACGTCTGATTTTGACGGTTTTACAGCGGCATGGACCCGCCGCAGGCGCCGACGTCGCGCGATTAACGGGCCTGTCTCCTCAGACTGTATCAATCATTCTGCGCAAGCTTGAAAAGGACTCGATTCTCAAGCGTGGAACCCCACTACGCGGGAAGGTTGGAAAGCCTTCAATCCCTATGAAATTAAACCCGGAAGGCATCTTGTCGGTTGGGATGAAGATCGGGCGGCGTAGCGCCGATCTGCTCTTGATCGACTTTACGGGCACGCCGCGCCGCCAACTTTCCACGACTTATGACTATCCGTTACCAGAGGTCATTTTCGGGTTTTTGGAGTCTGGTTTAGAAACGCTTCTGTCACACGAACCTCAGAGGCTTCGTGATCGTGTTTGTGGGATCGGGATCGGAACCCCATTCGAACTTTGGAAATGGCACGATCTGTCTGGGTTTGCTGCAAAAAAATTCCGGTCTTGGAGAAACGTGAACTTCTTTTCCGAGATCGCCAAGTTCAGCGACTTGCCGGTTTTTGTGGTCAACGACGCGACAGCCGCATGTCACGCAGAGCATCTCTATGGGCGTGGGGCGGAATACCGTGACTATTTCTACTTCTATATTGGCTCAATGATCGGCGGCGGTGTTGCACTGAACGGCACCGTGTTCGAAGGCAACCAAGGCAATGCTGGTGCATTGGGCGCCATGCGCACGACCGGTCCTTTGGGTGAAAGCCAACAACTGATCGACACGGCGTCGCTGTTTTTGCTCGAGGACCGATTGATCGAAGCGGGAGTCGACCCGGGGATTCTATGGGAGAAGCCCCAGGATTGGAGCAGCATTTCTCGCTATGTCGAGCCGTGGATTGGCACCACGGCGCAAGAATTAGCTAAGGCCGCTCTTTCAATCTGTGCTGTCATCGACTTTGAGGCCATTTTCATCGATGGCGCGTTCCCGCCTGAGGTTCGGGAAGAACTGGTGTCAAGGGTTCGCCGTTACTTAGTCAACCAAGACAAACGCGGCTTGATTCCTCCGGTCGTTGAGGCCGCTGCGGTTGGGGAAAACGCTCGCGGCATTGGGGCGGCTAGCAGCCCAATTTTCCGCCAGTTTCTATTGAATACCAATGCTGGGCTTTCTGGAATGTAGCCGAAGTTCATCGCAGTCAAATTTTCAAAGCAGGAATTATCCGCTGGTCATGCTTTACGTTGCGGCCTTTGAACGCCGCTTTGGCACGCGCGAGCTCAGCTTGGATTGGACCGCATGCCAGCCGCGAACGACCGCTTTGAAATACTATGTCGCAAGCTTATCACCTGCCGTCGAAAGTGGGTAACAGGCCGATTGCTCATCTTACGCCGCCGTGGCCAACGTGAGTTTGCAAAGTCCGCTTCCTGCGCATTACTGTCGTTAGCGCGGACTGCAGCACCTGGTAACTTTGGGCTCGGAGTAGTCGTTCGCTGCGATCTATCTGAGTGACCGCTATGCGTACAAAGAGAGCAGTGGATTGCGTTTCTCGGACAATCAGTTTTTGTCCAAACGGCTTCTTGGCACTTTTTGTACCAGGAGTGTGTTCGGGCGAAAGCAAATCACACGAGTTTACGGTTTGGTAAACTTCGGGTCACAATCAAGCCTAACAAAGATAGAAATACTAGAAACCACACACCGATCTTAAATGACTGAGTACGCTCTTCTCCGTAGGCCTTGAGAATCACCGCGCTTTGATCGACGCTGGCTCCGGCATCTTGCATTGCTTCTGCCAGTTGGCTGCTGGAAACTAGCTCGACACTATTCTGGAGCGCTTGCGTGATTTCGACTTTTGCTTCGGCCTCGAGATCTGGGTAAGCCATAACGCGATCCTGCAGTCCTGTTGTCAGTGTGCCAAGCATTATCGTACCGACCAAAGCCACACCTATTGAGTTTCCTAACTGTTCAAATGTACCATTCAAGCCAGAAACTTCTGCGGTTTGGTCTGGGGCAACAGAGGAAAGCACCAAATTTAATATCTGAGATGCAATCAAGCCAACCCCAGCTCCAAATACTATTCCGGTCGCCATATCAGAGGGCTCTGCGTCAGGCGAAACCGTAACAGCGATCAAAATAAGTCCTACGATAGCAAGCAAGAACCCTGTTCGAATGATTAGCCGAGCTGAAAATTGAGCTGACAACCTTGCACCGCCGAGAGCTGAAACCAACAGGGCAAGTGAAAACGGAATGAGAGCCAAACCAGTTTCCATTGCGGTGAACTCGAACGAGAGTTGGAGCAACAATGGCATTGTAAATAGGAATGCCGCCATTACAGCCATTTGTATGAACCGAACAGCAATACCCGCCTTCAAACCTGTGGTGCGAAATACTGATGGTCGAAAGATCGCGACGTCGCCTTGTTCATCCCGTCCAGCTGTCCAACTGAAAAGCACAAAGATTAGTGTAACCCCAGTTAGAAACACGAAGGGAACCACTGAGAGACCCAGCGGAGCCAGCTTCATTGAACCGATAACGAAGGGCTGCTTTGCCACCCAGAACCCGTAGCTTTGTCCGAGCAATACCGCCATCACAATAGTCGACCATCCGAAGATCGAAAGCGCAGCACCGACATAGTCGAATTTGGGGCGGCTTCCCTGACGAAGTTCGGTTGATATGTATCGGCAACAAACGAGCACAACGATAACAATTGCGACTTCCAATCGAAAAGCCCACCGCCAGCTGTAGTAAGTTGTAAGGAAGCCTCCGACAATGGGGCCCATAGCAGCCCCAACAGCCCCTACTGCGCTGATTACACCGTAGGCCGTTGCTCGGTCTTTGTCTTCATATGCCTCACGAAGAATGGTTTGGATGTTGGGCATCATCAGGGCTGATCCGATACCTTCTATCACGGACCAACCGATAATCAGCATCATCAACGATGTGCTGATTGACGCCATTGCTGTGCCGACGCCAAAGATTGCTAGCCCAAGCACAAAGGTCCGTTTCTTTCCAATCACATCGGCAAGTTTGCCCCCTATGAGTATGAAAGATGCCATCACAAGTGCATACAAAGAAATTGCAGCTTGGATGCCAGTTACCGAAGTGTTCAGATCAACCACGAGAGCGGAAATCGAGACATTCATAACCGTGGTATCGATAACAATTATGAACATTGACAGAGAAAGTGTTAACAGCACCATCCACTTGCGCATAGTAACCGAACTCCAAAACTCTTTGTAGATTTTTAAAGGCTAGCCGAGTGCTCCATCACAATGCACGGATTTTCTGATACGACCAATAACTTCCCTACAACATCCATTCGATAGGCAACCATCTGGCAAAAATGGTTAGGGTTCTTTGAAGCTTGGTAGTTTCAGGGTCGAATGTGTAGCTTTTCGTTTCCCCAGAATCTGACTCCATTGTCCATTTAAGTGTGCCGTCGTTTGAGAGGGTTACACGATAAGAAATTTCTGGCCGTTGAATTTGTGATCCAAGAGTGGCTGCGATAGACGGGCTTTCGATGAGAAGGCCCATTTCTGTGTTCAGCTGAGCTGATCGTGGATCGAGGTTATATGACCCGATGAAAACCCTTTTTCGATCGAAACCAAAAACCTTTGCGTGTAATCCCGATGCAGATCCAGCCAGTATCTCGGGAAGGCTGCGGTCGCTATGTTCTTCCCTCAAAGCGCGAAGCTCGAACAGTTCAACCCCACTTTTCAACAAATCTTCACGATAACCCATATATGCGGCGTGAACGGGCATTACGTCGGTGGCATCAAGCGAGTTTGTCAAAACGCGAACATCTACACCCGATCGAGCTAGGCTTTCCAAAATCTCTGCTCCGCGTTTTCCAGGTACGAAATAGGCGGACACGAGATCAATAGATGATTTGGATTGCTGAGCTACTTGAATTAGACGCTCCACTAACAAATCTTCAGCACTTGCTTCACCCAGACCTTTTAATGGGCTATCGGAAAAAAGAGTGACGTCGCTCCATTCAAACTTCAATGTCTTTTCGGCAAGTCCCGCGGTCAATGCGTTTTCCTCTATGGCTTTCTGATAGCCAACACCAGCGACGGAATCCCTTGCTGCATCTGCCAAATTTTCCAGCTTCTTCTCCTTTGATGGAGGCAGAATTACTGCTGCATCATATGCTGAACCGCTGTTCCAGTATGAATCAAATGCATCGGAGACTTCTTCAACAATAGGTCCGATGGCGATTACATCTACATCCAAGTAATGAGTGCCAGATCCATAGTCGAAATAGATGTCCCCGATGTTGCGACCACCGACGATTGTAACTACTCCGTCAAATGTAATTGACTTATTGTGCATTCGCCTGTTCAGTCGATTGAAGTCAAAGAAGTAAGACAGCAATTTGGGACGTCTTAGTGTGAACGGATTAAATAGGCGCACGCTTGCCGTCGGCATATCGTCAAGTTCAGCCAGCAGCTCGTCGAGTCCGCTTATCCCGTTATCGTCAACCAGTAGCCGTACGCGAACGCCTCGTTGTGCAGCTGATCTAAGTTCGTCAAGAAGCATTAGACCGGTGATATCATCTTGCCATATGTAGTACTGCGCATCGATTGACGATACCGCGTCCCTAGAAAGAATTGCACGCGCTGCAAACGCAGCACCGCCATTTCGCAATGGGCGGACACCATCTTTTCCAGGATTACGAGACATCGCAGCATTAATTACCTGCCCAAGCGGACCATGCCACGATGGCGGCTCCTTTGAGGTCTGATGCGAAAAATTGGATGTCGGCAAAGGGTAAGCCAATCTCAAAAGTAGCATGCAAAACGCGAAAGCTGCGACAACTACAACGAAAATTTTCACAAGACGCATGCAACATCCCTGAGTCGAAGACGAAAGAAATTTCGCGAAAACTGTGCCATACACAAACCTGAGTGATCAAGAATGCCATTTTGGCTTTCTCAGAGGTAGACTAGCAAGCCGATCAAATATCAGATTAATCGAGGTTCTCTCTTCGTCTGCGAGAGAATTGCGCATCAATAGACCTCGTACCAGGCAAAGAATTTTGATTTCCGAACAGTGATGTATTGCACCAACATCGCACAGAAAACGCAACGACTATGGTGTGGATTTCCTTGTTCCGTCCGCATTTTAGAAGACAATATGGGGTGCGCAGCGAACAAGGACATGAAAATGAAAAACAAAATCTTATGGATTCTTTTGGCGGCTATTTCGATTCTGGGTGGCATCTATGCTTTGGCGAACCCAGTGCTGGCTAGTGGTTTCGCAACTATTTTGGTTGGCTGGGTGTTCGTAGCACTGGGTGTCGTTCAAGTCGTCACTGGATTTCGAGCGGAAAGCGCCGGTGCAAAGGTTTGGACAGTCTTACTTGGTGCCTTGGCAGTATTCCTCGGCATCACAATTCTTGGACATCCGCTCAAGGGTATGGTGGCGCTGACGACGATGCTCGCAATTTTGTTCCTCTTCGGAGGTATGGCGAAAATCGTTCTATCTTTCGCCCTGGAAGACCGAAGATTTTTCTGGGCCGTTCTGATCTCCGGTATCGCATCTGTTGCATTGGCGGTCATCATATTCATGAACTGGCCGGTTTCCGCAGTTTCCGCTCTTGGCATCTTGTTGGGAGTTGAACTAATTTCTGACGGCATCTCTTCTCTCGCGATGGCATTCAGCGACGACGGCGAAGAGGCGCAATCCACCTGAGAAAGCCTTAGCTCCGGCTTTCCTTAGCCAGGTAATTCGTTTCTGATAGCCAGGCTGGTGTTGCGTAATTCACATCCGCAACATCGGCCGTAAATCTGTTAAGCGGGTCGACATTCGTTGTGCTGTAGATACCTTACACCAACCCAGCTCACGTAGACCTAAAGCATCAGGTTACCTATGACCGCTTTGGGCTCGAAGCGGTCATTCGCTGCACCCGACGCAAATGACCGCTGTCCGGAACAAGGCAGGCACCGATGTGTCCTCCATCTTCAAGAGTTCGTTTGGATCAATTGCGACGCCAATTATTACAAGTTTTGTAGTGTCATGGCGTCCGTTTCGTTATAAAATAACACATCCCATGAGCTCCAAAGTACCAATCGTCATAAACAGTGAACTTCACGTCGCCAGAACACGAAAACCTATTCCACGAACGGGGCGCATCCTACCGCTTGGGTGAACCAAACGTGCGGGCTTGTGGCGCGCGGCTAAGAGCAGGTGAGGCGTGTCCAAATCCCCCAATCAAGGAAAGCAAACAAGGCCGGTGCCTTAGCCATTGCGGGCCTCATGCTGCCCGCGCTTTCCGCCAGCGCCAGAAACGCCGGTTTGAAACGGGCAGCGTGTCCGCTGAAGAATGGAACCGGGCCGAAGCCCGCCGTGCGGCCAACCGGCTTGGGGATCAGTGGAAGAAAAACCCCTGGTTATCGGGCAGCACAATCGACTTGGGCGAGCATGAATGTGCGTTTCGTGACGCGCTGGGCGGGTTGGATGTAGAGACCTTGCCCCCTGCCGTCGCGGATTGGCTTCGGTGGCGGTACCGGCGGAGGCAAATCGACCGGAAGAATTGCGTTGCTTGGCAAAAGGCTCTTACGCAGGACTTGCCTCGGCGGGTCGCGGACGCTGGGCCACGTCCAGTGAATGGCTGCGGACGTAACGCAAAGCCGAATATGAGGCCCCGGACGTGGCGTGTCGATACGTTGGAACGGGGAAGCGCGTCTAAACGAACCCTGCCCGACAACCCCAAAGCGCCCCGAGTCCAGCGCGGGAAAGGCTGCGGACGTCGCGGACGCCCCCGGACGCAACCTGCCAGTGAGAATGAACAGGCAGAGTTGTCGCGGGTGTATCGTGAGAATGCGGCCGTTCTGGAACCGATCATGGCGGGCGTCGCAGAGGAAAAAAAACAGTTAGCGGTGCTGCGGACCCTTCGGGACTATCTGGCCCGGCCTACGGACGCAGAGGCGTGCAAACGCTGGCTGACATTGGTTGCAGCCGCGCGGACGTAATGGGGTGCCAGCGGCGCTATGCGCGCCGCCAGCTTGCCCGCTTACTTCTTGAACCAATCAAGAAGTTTGATTTCGCGCTCAAGTTTGGAAGGAATGTTCGCTGTTCCGTGCCGTTCCAGCCATTGGGCACAAAGGCTGTTGGGCGCAATGGCGTAGTGGATCGCGTGTTTTTTCCGGCTGGGTTCAGGCTTCCAATGCGCGGGAGGATAAAGGAGGACCTTTTTGTACCCCCGGCCCTCATGAATTTCATCCCACTTGCGCCAGAGGTCGGGCACCAGATCGAAACAACGCTCAGCGTATGCCCGGAGTAGGTCAACGGCGAATTGTTCTTCTTCGACCAGCAGGGGCGGTTTTGCCGCCTCAAGGCGCTGCTGCAAAGCATGATCGCTGAATTCTCGCGGTAGGATCACATAGTCGAGCCGCCAGCCGGGGCGCATTCCGCCGCGAGTGACGAAGTCCTTATCCTTATGACGGAAGGCTACGGCAGCGCCCAGACCAGAGCGAGCCGCAGGGTCGGGGAAGGTCGCAAGCAGCGCCAAGCGGCGCGTATCGAACAAGTATGCCGTATCGGCAATGGGGTTTTGCCCTGGAAAAGTGTTTGCCACGGGGCCGTTAGGGAATGCCGCGTCAATTGCGGTTGCAGGGGCGGTAGGGGGTGCAAGGCTTTTGGTCATTGTCAGGCCTCTTTTTCATTTGTTTTGTTCTTTCAGGGTAGGCCGGACGTTGCCTGTTTGCGGTCGTCCTACGGGACAGCGTTGCCCGCGTGTTTATCGCTGCAATGTGGTCTGACTGTCAGTATGTCTAAACAGTCAGGCTAACAGTCAGATCATGTGTTTCCGTTCTTCAAAATTGGGCCGCTGGTGACAGCACGTGACGGCTGGTGACAGCTTGAATTGTTTCGGCTGTCACCCTTAACGGTCTATTTTAAATCACTAAATTCCTCGGGTGACAGCGGTGACAGCTGTTCTCCCTTCTTTTCTAAATAAAAAGAAAAAGGGGGAGGAAAGCGCAATGCGCCACGGCCAGACAAAGAGAGGGCTATTATTGTAGAAGTTTCGTGCATTTGGCTGTCACCGCTGTCACCATTTCATTTTGTCATTCTTAAACAATTAGTTATGGGTGACAGCAGGCTTGCGCGGTTGCCGTCACCCTGCCGTCACGCGGCCAAGGCAGTTGTCATGCCGTGGGTGGTGCTTGTTTTCATTATCAGGCGGATTTGGCGGTTGTTCTTTGTCCGGGCCAATTCCCGGTCAATACCCCAAGCGTCGGCAAGTCCGGGCCACAAACGATCGTACTGCCCTTTGAACGGCATACGATTCACATCCCACTGCGGCGCACCGAATGCCGGCACGTTCGCAATGGCGGTTTCCAACTCAGAGTATGTGCCCTGCCACACACCGCCCGGCGACGATTGCAACAGCGCGCGAATGCGCCAAGCGACGGGGTTGCCCTCAAGGATGCGTCCAGCCTCGCTCTGTTCACCTTCACACAGCGCCGCCATACACAGGCCCAACGGCCAACCTAGGCCGCGCCCAATGGCTTCTGCGGTGATTGCAGCATCCGACAAGCGCGGCGGTTCCAAACGCCCTTGGTCACAATCCGTTTGGACAGCAGCCCATTGCTTCAATCCCCCGGCCATCGCGGCGTACAGTGCGCCAAGAATTTTAGGGTAGTCAGCCACCCAAGCCGCGCCCAGCGCGCTTTCGCTCCGGCGATTGGCTCGGCTGATGCTTGGCGGTTCGATGCGCAACGTCCGCTGCCCAATGTCCGGCAGACGCACGATGTCGGAGAGAACGCTCGTAAACGTCACCGACGCGTGCGCTTGCAGAATTGAACGGTCGCCATCGCTGTACAGCTTGCGCGCGGCATGGGCCGTGCCAGATGCGATTGCACACAGGACGTCGGATGTGGCCTTGGTGATGCCGCTGGCGTTGTCTACGACCATGTTCAAACGGCTAGCCACGATTGGGAACATTTTCTCCGGCTCACGAGGCAGCGTGGACGTCACAGCCGCCGCATCCGGGTCCGTGAGGTCCGTCAGACGCCGTGCCATCGTTGTTTTGCCTGAGCCTTGCTGCCCGGCGATCATCAAATGCGGAACGGTTCCAGGTCGATAGAGGGCAGACGCAAGGATGCAAAGAAGCACGGACCGTTGCTGCACGCCGGGGTCACTCGCGCCTGCACCCGGGTTGAAAGAGGCCAGCGGCAAGTGCCGCGCCAACAAGGGAAAGAGTTGTGCTGAGGGTACGCCGGTTTCAGGTTCGGGCAGCGGCAATGCACCTTTGCGAGTTGTCATCTGCAGCGGCACGGCAGACAGCGGCACCAGCTTCCAACCAGATGCGTCAATCTTAACCGCGCGCCCAGCTTCCATACAGTTCACATACAAGACGGCATTGCCCGCACCGTCGGATGTTTGAGCCTGACGAAAGAAAACGTCCTCTCGCGGCGCGTCTACGTCCACACGGTTCAGCAGATGTTCAAAGAGGTTCCCGGCAGCCGTCCCCGTCAGGTTATGCCCTTTCTTGGCTGCCAACCGCAGAATACCGCGATCCTTGCCCGAGACGTCATACAGGTTGCCATTGCGGGACAACCAGACAGTACCTTTGCGGTCCTGAAACAGATAAGCCCCGTCGGCTAGAACGGACGCTGCTGCGCGTTCGTGAGCGGCACCGTTTGTTTCTTGCCGCTTGGCTGCCATTGCGTCCACGTCCGCAGGATAAGGCTGCGCAGACTCGAATGCGATCCCGGCCAAGAATGCGGACGCGGAAGGCGGAAGGCTTTCGGTGTTCTTGCCCGACGCGTTCAGCGCCGACACATGGTTCTCGTACTGTGTGCGGATCATCGCCAGAAAATCCGGGGTCCGCATGTTGTCGCAAGACGCGTGGTTGCAAAAACAGGCCCCATCAGATCCGATGAACGAGAACCCCGTCTCGGCCCGGTCGCCGTGCGCCTGCCAGTTCGGACACATGGCGTCAACAACGCCCTCTGTCCGTGAGCGGGGTTCGAGGTCGACAATCTCAGCCATCCGCACAATCGCATCGTCCATAGACGCGGTGCGCGGTCGCGCACCTGCGCCGGTTGCTGCCAAGTCTTTCGAGGTCTGCGCCGACAAAGGCACGGCAGCGTCGCGCCAGTTTTCGCCGCCGATCAACACGCGACCGATCTGGTCAATGCTGGCCGACCTCTCGGGGTGCCACTCGGTATAGCCGACGGCGGGTGCCCGGTTCTTGCTGCCCTTGTATTTGGGCTTTGAGTTGTGCCCCCACGGCAGACGCAGGTAGCGCGTGGCGTCGTGCAGGGCGTCGGTCAGTCCGCGTTCGATCATGTAGGCGCGGACCAGAGCCAGTTCTTGCCAGCGTTCGGGCGACGCTGCGTCCCCTGTCAACACCCAGCCCCACGTCTCGTTATTTGGGGATGTTTCAATGCGGAACGTCGGCTCGGGGAAGCCCATCGCAAACATGGCGTCCCACATAGCCGGGTCCACTTTCGTTCCGATGTCGTCCGCGTAAAGCAGGGGTTGCGAAACGACTTCGCCCAGGGTCCGGTTGTTCGCCCCCTCGCGCAGCAGACCCGTACAGAAATACAGGTCGGCGTTGTCCACGTCAGGCAAGCGGCGTTGTAGTGCGTCAACGCCTTGCATACCGAACCAACTGGCGCGCGTTTCAATGTCAGGGAAGCCCGCCAACCAAACTTGGTTCTCTTTGTCGGGGCCATAGATCGAGGTAAGAAAATCGGTGATAACCTGCCAGCCGTTGGCTGTTTGTCGTTGGGCTGCAAGGTTATGTTGCCCGCCACTGGCAGGTTTGGTAGGTTCTGTGCTCATAGATAGTTTGCCTTTTGCCCCGTTCTGCGTGCCGTCGCGGTCGGGGTTTTTCTTTTTTGAGTTGCTTAAGCTGCTTTACGAACAGCTTTTCGATCTTCTACCCACTGCCCCACTTCACGTTGGCTCCAACGTGATGCGCGCCCAATTTTGATCGGTCGAGGAAAGTCACCACTCGCAACTTTCTTGTAGATAGCCGCCCGGCCAAAGCCGGTAATTTCCGATACGGATGTGCAGGTCAAAAAACGGTCAGTCTCTGCGAGATTATTCAAGGTTAGCCTCCGAAAAAATCTTGTTTTCGTGAGCATAGCATTCAATCGCCGTCAGTCGCGGTCAATGGAATTATTGACCTAACACACTGTTCCATTTGACTAATTCGTCAGAACGATTTGAGTTTTCTTCTAAAAGCAAGAGCTTACGCAAGTAAGAAAAATTGACTCACACTTAGTCAAAAAAGCCCCTTCTGACGGGCGTGTCAGAAGGGGCGCTTTATTCGTCGCAAAGTAGATTTATCCGTTCGATGTTTCGCGTAACCTAACCACCTTGTCGTCTACGCCACCCGCTGGAATTCCGTCGAGAAAGCCACACCAAACATTCATGAGTACGCGGCGGCGCTCCACCGCTTGTTCGCGACGGTACGCCCGCTCTACTTCGCCCAACTGGTGCGCAAGCGCTTCTTCGGCGAGTTCCCGAGGGAATTCTGTGTCGTTTTCTGCCCAATCTCTGAACGCACTCCGAAACCCGTGCGGAACGTACTGGTCCACACCCATACGGCGCATGACTGCGCGAAGGGTCATGTCGCTCAAAGGCAATCCTTTCTTAGCGCCGAGAAAAACAAACCCATCGCTTTCGATGCTTTCGATATGCAGAGCGCGCGCTGCTTCGAGGACAGCCAGCATTCGTTCGGTCAACGGAACCAAATGGTCACGCCGCGCTTTGTCCTGCCGGGTTTTCATGCGTGAAGCGGGTATAGTCCATAGCTTCTTAACGAAATCGAATTCTTGCCACCGCGCCTCGCGTGTTTCACTGGATCGCGTCGCCGTGAGAATAAGAAATTCCAGCGCTAAAGCGCCTGCCCCCTCACGCTCTTTGAGCGCGGCAACGAATGCTGGAACTTCGGCCCGAGGCATTGCCGGTCGATGGCCGTTTGTGAGTTTTCTTGGCTTTGAAAGCGTGGCGTTGAATAACTCCCATCGAGCCGGATTGTCGCGGCGGTACGCGTTATTTTGTATCGCGTGGTCAAACATGTTTTCCAAACGGGCGCGGACGCGCGCGGCGGTCACGTGCTTTTCGTCCCAAATCGGGCGAAGGACGGCCAGTACATCCTCCCGAGTTACATCCTCCAACTGCATCTTTCGAAGTTCGGCGGCATAGTGGTCGAATGTATGACGCCATTGATAAATGTGCTTGGGATTGGTGAACCGATCCGCCTTGATTTTCCATTCAACAAACATGTCGGCGTATTTGCCGAACGTAGTAGCGTTGGCAGCGGCATCCGCTTCTGCGCGCGCTACGGCTAACGCAGTGCGTGCCTCTTTGATAGGGTTCAAACCTTGCGCGACAAGTTCTCGTGCGTCTGTTGCTTTCTTTCGAGCCTGCGCCAACGTCGTTCCGGGGTATGAACCAAGACCCATTTCATACCGATTGTCCGTTTTCTTTGTACCCTTCACATCAACAAGCGGAACTTTTGAACTGAACCGAAACACCCAACGTTTTGTCCCGCTGGCTGTGCAGCGCAAAGACAAACCGCCCCCATCATTTAGGGCGGTGCCGGGCGCGGCGTTTTCAACTTGCTTCGCTAATAGACGGTGCATCCCCCGCGCCATGTGGTTTCTCCTTTAGCTTGAAATTGCCGAGCGGCAACTTGCAACAACGCCTGTTGATACGCCCGCTGCCGCCGCCGCTTTTTCGTTGTCAAAACCAAGATCGTTGACCAGCGTGCAGAGCAAGTCCGCAAGGTCACGCCAGCTTTCTGGCATGCCAAAATAGCTTGTGTCGGGCAGCGTCGGCAGAAGGGCCATTGCCTGCGCCAACAGCGGTTCCCCGACATTGGTTTCGTTTGTGTGAGCGGAATTGCCAGCGTGTTCGATAGTTTGCATTTCTTTTCTTTCTACTAATCCGGGGCATTGGGTGCGGCCCCTATTCGCGCCCCCGTTTTGCCCCCGAAAATCGGGGGCAGTCAATAGACTTGAGTAGACAAGTATAGACAAACCTCACCGCACAATGGGCCATTACCTTTATTTTATAGTATAAAATGGACGTCAGTAGACGAGTGGAGACACTAGTTAGGTGGCCCTAGGCTCCACCAAAACCTAACAGATGATACGCTCCCCATAGTTCTTCCTTTTTGGCAGCAGGATTTTCCTTTGTGGCCGAACCGTTCCTTTTTGCAGGTCGTTGAAGACAAAAAAAGAACTCGCACCGGGCCACCAGCGCAACTGAAAATCTTGCTTCAGTGGCAGTTCAAGAAGGGCGCATTTCTTTTGTCATGCAGTTCCGCTTGATAATCTAAGCCGCTAAGATAGTGGTCGAGGCAGCAGGCAGGTTAACGTGATACGCAGTACAGTCTTTTTACCCTTAACGGCGTTTGTCCTTGGCGCCATTGTCGAAGCTGAAACTGCGGCGGCGGCTTCTCTTGGATGGTACGAGGTTTTTGGCGTTGAAGATGGAGACATGCTGAAACTGCGCGCAGGACCTGGAATAGGTTTCAATGTGATCGTGGGTCTTCCAAATGGAACCGCTTTACGAGTTCACAGTTGCGAGCAGACCGGAGGAACCCGTTGGTGCCGGGTGTCCTTGGAGCGCGCGCGTGGCCTGAAGGGATACGTCTCCTGGGCATATTTGCAAAAAATCTGATATAAATGTGGTTAGCGCCTCCTTTTGGCTATACCCATAAAATGCCGATTGGAAACTTCCATTCAGTTCTATTGCACTCGTCATTTATAGATTTCATCAGGCTCAAGAGCCACGAAGAGACCTGAGCAGTCGTTGCTCTTGAATTTGTATTCTGCGAATGCCCAAGGCAGCTATCAGCCCTTTCCCGAGCTTTGTACCTGGTACGAAATGCCCCGCGCTGCAGATGCAAAATTTCAAGGGCAACGGGACGTATCCAATTTGTGTATGGAGCTTTACAGGCAGGGTGTCGAGCCACTGGCAATAAACGGAAGAAACCACATAGTATTTCGCCGACACGATCTACACTGAGATCATACATGTTCTTGCAAGCCAGCGTATCGCTGGCTTTTTCTTTGCCATTGGAAGGAAAAACTTTGCTGCAAAAAAGGAATGTTGGGTGCAGCAATCGAGATACCGCGCATTGATTTCATTGTGCTTTTTCGGGCGAAAAAGGAAAACCTTTGAGGGTCGAGCCAACAGAACAAGTAGATAGCAAGCATTAGAGCGGTGTGACACACAGGTGTGACACAAAATGAAGCTGCATGCGTATCTCTCACTGTCCAGACACAGCATATTTTACTTCCGTTGGCCCCTACCAGATACGACAGCGAGACACCCCACCAGACCAAGAACCTCACGTAGGACCCTTCGTGTTTCGTTGGGTACAAGATGCCTTAAAGAGGCTGGTACTCTAGCACGGCGTCTTTCAGTGTGCGGCGACACAATAACAAAGCACATAGAAGCATCGGGCATGAAGGGCGCATGCAACGCACTGGTGTTTCCTCTATTGCGACACTTGGCGGAGGGAACTTGAGCATCTCGGTCATTCACACTATCCGCAGCGAACGACCGCTCCCCGCCAGTTCCGAAGGATCGCCTTGCGTATGCAGCAGGTTTTTCGCGTATGCGGCGAACGGCGGTTCAGTGGCCAAAGTGAATGCTCGCCCAGACTTCATTGGAAGGTCATAACTAGATCAAAACCATCTCTTTTGCGGTCCGGTTGCCAGAATCGCAATCTTAGGTGATCTTTGGATAAATTGAAGGATCGCAATATGTTTAGATATCTAATAATTGCTCTCAGTTTTGCCGCATCTACTGCCCCTTTTGCGCAAGAGGCATCTGATGAAGCCATTGAGACGGAAGAGGCCTCGGCGACTTCATCAGACCTACTAACTGACGCAGAGTTGCAGACATTGGTCGCTCCGGTGGCTCTTTACCCCGACACGTTACTCATACAGATATTTGTCGCAGCAACACAGCCACTGGAGATTGTAAAGGCAGAGCGGTATTTGCTGGACAACGCCGACCGCGAACTCCTCGAACTTGAACCGGAAATCGAAGCCATGGGCTGGGATCCTTCCGTCACCGTGTTGGCGACAGCTTTCCCGGAAGTCGTCGGTCAAATGGCCACTCATATCGATTGGACCGAGACGGTAGGAACTGCCATGCTGGCCCAATCCGATGATGTGATGAATGCGGTTCAAGTAATGAGGGATCAGGCGATTGACAGCGGCGCTCTTGTTTCAGGGCCCGAGCAAACTGTCGAGGTATCTGATGAGGAAACTGTTGTAATTACTCCGACACAGCCCGAAACAGTGTACGTCCCGCAATATAATCCTGAGACTGTCTATACGGGCCCCTCGACCGGAGATGTTGTGGGCGCAGCTTTGCTGACTTTTGGAGCCGTGGCTCTAATCGACGAGATTTTCGACGACGATGACGATTGGTATGACTATTGGGGGTGCCGAAACTGCGGCGGTTGGGGTGGTGGCCCGATTTACAGAAATCCAGACATCGACATTGATGTCGATGGCAACGTCAATATCGGAAATGATATAGATCTGGGTGACCGAACGGATATCGGATGGAAACCCGATCGTGACCGTCAACAGGAGGCCCGAGACAAAATTGCCGATCACAAAAGACCTGAAGGTGGTCGTGACGATTTGCCGGTTAACCGTCCTGAAGGTCGTACGGATGAACTGCGCGCCAAGTTGAGCCGCGAGTCTGGTGCTACAGACATTAGCCGGGACCGTGCGGCCGCTGTCGGCGCAGGTGCAGGGGCTGTTGCTGGCGGTGCTCTGGCAAACCGAAACAAAGGGAACAAGTCGCTGCCTCAGGTGAACCGGGGTAATTTCGATCGGGATAAAGCTGACGCAAAGCAACAGGCAATCGATCGTACCAAACGTCCGGATGCGGCGAAAAAACCTGTCGCACAAAGGCCGCAGACCGCAAAGAAGCCGCAAGCGAAGAAAGCCGCAACCACCCAGCGCAAGCCAACAGCGTCCAAGGGGCAAGCGATGAAGAAAAATGCGTCCGGCAGCAGAACACATAGCGCGTCCAAGCGTGGGCACGCCGCCAAGGGTAAGCGGAGAAGGTAACATGCTTAGATCGGTACTTTCAGTTTTGTTGATAGCTGCGACCACAAGCCCGGCGCTGTCGGATGGAGCGCAATTTGATACTCCTCAAACCGCACTGGACGCATTTGTCGATGCGTTGAAGGCCAGTGATCAGAGTAAGCTACTCACAATTTTCGGACCCGAAGCCGAAGATTTGATTGGAACGGGTGATCCGGGGAAAGATCAAGAAAGACGGCAAGAAGTGCTCAGCATGTACGCTGAAGGGTACCGTTTTCAGCCAGAGAGTGATGGGGTTGTACTTCTTCTGGGTGAAGACAGTTGGCCCTTTCCGATCCCAATTCTTCGGGCAGAAGACGGTTGGCGCTTTGACTTGGAAGCTGGGATCGAGGAAATCTCAGCCCGCGAAATCGGGTTGAATGAATTGGAAGTGATCGAATTGCTTGATGCCTATGTTGATCTTCAAGCCGCATTCCGCCTTGAGGATCACAACGGTGATGGCGTCATGGAATTCGCACAGACAATCATTTCCGATCCAGGAAAGCGAAACGGACTTTTCTGGCCAGAAGACGACAGCTTCGTTGGTGCAGCACTTGCCCGAGCCGCCGCTTACGGGTGGAGCGACGGCGAGGTCGACTATGAAGCCGAACCATTCTTAGGGTACTATTACACGATCTTGCAGGGTCAGGGGCCGAATGCACCAGGAGGTGCCTATTCCTACTTTGTCGGTGATCATTTCATAGCAGGACATGCTTTGCTGGCAGTACCTTCTGAATATGGGAAAACTGGCATCCATTCCTTTCTGGTTAGCGAAAACGGCATAATCTACGAGGCGGATTTTGGCCCGGAGACATTCAATATCATAGGTGAAATCACTACCTACGATCCCGACGCAAATTGGTTACCAGCAGAGTAATACTTGATTGATAGCAGTCTCTCGGGACGCCATTTGATCACACCGAACAACTAATCGATAGGGGACTGTTGCAATAATCAGTTTGCTTTGCCGGCTTTTGGTTTTTGAGGTTGAGTATGCTGCGCAAATCTCCGTTTAAGCACCATCGTTTCCCGCGCGACGTCATTCTTTGTGCCGTTCGTTGGTATCTGCGGTATCCTCTGTCATATCAGGATGTTGTTGATCTGCTCGCCGAACGTGGCATCGACATTGATCGATCGACAGTATTCCGTTGGGTGCAGAAATTCGGCCCTGAGATAACCAAGCGCACCGAGAAGCAGCTATGCCACGCCAGTGTAGATTGGCACGCGGATGAGACTTACATCCGTGTCGGCAGAAAGGGGCGCTACCTTTGGCGTGCTGTTGACGCAAACGGCCAGATGGTCGACTTCCGGCTCACCGCGCGGCGGGATGCCAAAGCCGCCAAGGCCTTTCTGAACAAAGCGATAGAGCGTGTTCGTCTCCACCGACCCGTCACAATCGTGACCGACCAGGCACAGGCATATCGGCGCGTTATTCGCGAAATCAACTATCGTTATGATCCGCATTTTGACAGTATTCGACATATTGACCGAAAGTGGCGAAACAATTTGATCGAAAGCGATCACGCTGCCCTGAAACGACTATTGGGATACCGACAGAGCTTTCGTTCCTTGCGAACGGCCAAAGCAACCCTGAGCGGGATAGAGACTATACGCACCATCAAGCGCGGCCACATTCACCATAAACAAGCTGGTGTTCAGGGAGAGATCCTGTTCATCTCTCAGCTTTTCGAGGCCGCATAATCCGCTGCAAACCAACGGCGCAACCCTAGCCTCAACCGATTAATGCAACGGTCCCATCATGACCGGTGCTTTATGTCCGAATGGCATTTGGCCTGCACCGGTTTGAACGCTGTCCTCATGGTATGACAATCGTTTGCTCGGGTTTCCAACTGAGCCAGATGTTTTCTCCCTCTGACAGAATTGGAACATCCTGATCGCGCGCGACCATTTTGTAGGTGTGGTCGTCACACTGCACGATGCAGGTTGACGTCGCCCCTGCAAACATCCGCTGAACCAACGTCCCATTGACTTTGTACAGGCCCTCCTGTTCAGGCTCAGTTGCAGAAATGCTCAGGCTTTCGGGACGCACGGCCAAGGCGCTGGCCGTTTCGGCGCCCCGGGGGATCTTGATACTTTGGTTGCCTGACACGTTCAATCTTCCATTCCCATCACTTTCAACAATGATGTTGGCATCGCCCAGAAACTCGGCGGTGAACCGGTCAACCGGGTTGTTATAGACAGAGCGCGGTGGCCCGGACTGAATCATCCGGCCGTCGCGCAGAATGCCAATCTTGTCGGACAGCGTCAGAGCTTCTTCCTGATCGTGGGTCACAAAAATCGTCGTGATCCCTATTTCGTGTTGAATGCGCTTCAACTCAACCTGCATATCCACCCGCAGCGACTTGTCGAGCGCAGAGAGCGGTTCGTCCAGCAGCAGAACGCGCGGATTGGTGACAATGGCCCGCGCCAAGGCCACGCGCTGGCGCTGACCACCGGACAGCTGGTGTGGCTTGCGATCCCCAAGATTGCTCAGTTGCACCAGCTCGAGCGCTTCGCCGACGCGCCGCCGTTCTTCATCGGAGCCAACCTTTCGTACCCGCAACCCAAATCCGACATTGTCCGCAATGCTCATGTTTGGAAACAGCGCATAGTTCTGGAACATCATGCCGATTTCACGCTTTTCAACCGGGATCTGGTCAACCGATTTATCCCCGATGTGGATTGACCCGCGATCTGCAAACAGAAAGCCTGCAATTGTCCGCAGCAGGGTGGTTTTGCCGCTTCCAGAGGGTCCGAGAAGGGCAAAAAATCCACCGTCGGGGAACTCCATCGACACATCATCCAATGCGGTGAACTTCCCGAATTTCTTGGTGAGGTTTTTGACGGAAACTTCAGCCATTAGCGTTCTCCTCCAAAGTTCGAAAAGCGTGCGGCGATCAGCATCACAAGCATGGATACCGATATAATGATGGTCGAGATTGCATTGATCTCAGGCGTAAAGCCTTTGCGGATCGAGGTGTAGATCAGAACCGGCAGGGTGCTGTCGCCGGGTTCGGAAAGAAAGTAGGAAATGACGAACTGGTCAAAGCTGACGGCAAAGGCAAAAAGAGCGCCCGCAATGATCCCGGGAATGATCCAAGGGAAGGTAACGCGCCGCGTCACAGTCCAAGCGTTGGCACCCAGGGAGCGTGCAGCCTCTTCCAACGTGGCGTCAAACGTCGCGAGGCGTGCGCTGACCACGACGATGACATAGGGAATGGCCAAGGCTACATGTCCGATAATCACGGATGGTGTTCCGCGGCCCAGTCCAATGCCAAAGAAGAAAATTAGCATGGCGGTACCGGTAATGAGCCATGGGATTGCGATCGGAGGGTCTGTATGTTTTCGACGCGCTGAGAAAAGAAAACTTGTGCTTTTGTGTGAGAAAACTCAAAGAACGTCCTTATCCGCACAGTTGCGTTCATGGGATAGTATATTTCATGTCTGTGCGAACTTCACCCAAGGAACTCTCTTGGATCGGCTCGGTAGGTGATGACCCAGCCCAGAGATCGAAAA
Source organism: Ruegeria sp. Alg231-54 (assembly GCF_900143525.1). Taxonomy (GTDB): domain Bacteria; phylum Pseudomonadota; class Alphaproteobacteria; order Rhodobacterales; family Rhodobacteraceae; genus Ruegeria. The sequence goes on from NZ_FREZ01000016.1 coordinate 60,187, forward strand.
TTCAGGTAAGTTTGAGACTTAGCGGATCGCAAACGAGGTTGGCTTGGAGTTTCCCAGCCTCGAGAAGCAGAATTCAAGCCTTCTTTCGTCTATTTGTCACGCTGCCTTTATTTTCAGACCATGGAGCCAATCCGTGTAAGCATTGCCGCTATTCGTCAGACAAATACAGCCATTTACTTCTTCTAACAGCCCCCGCTCTTTTAAGTTAGAGATTCTCTGCGACAAAGACGTTAATATTGATTTCTGAGAAGTCATCCGGCTGTGTAGGTAGCAAAGCTCGCACCATGCGGCTTGTAGTTCTGACCGATCAAGTTGTCCTCGCTCGGAAGCCCAAGATAAAACATGATATAGGCCCTCATAATAATCGACTTCAAAAACCTTGTTGGACCATTCCATGCAAAAAGCTGTCGTCCCACTGTCTTTGGTGTAAATTCCATCCGACAGTGAAAGCAGTTCGTAGCGATTGATCAGAAGATATGCACCATAGATAATCGCTGGGTTCACTGTCTTTTCTGATTCATGCCATATTCGAATAGCAATATCGGCCTCAGAGCCGCTAAGCCTTGCAGCTATCCATTGATCAGGTTTTTTCCAACTCAGCGGGCGCTCCTTGCTACCGGCTTCAAGGAATTTAGCGTCGACAAGTCCTCGAACGTCAGATTTAGCAACGTTCGGTAAGATTCCGAGGAGCTTTCGAACTACACTATACTTTGGGAGCTTCGGGTTTCGCACCAATGGTTCAACAGCTAAGCTGGGGCTGAACAACGTTGCCTCATCAGGAAGACGTTGGGTGCTCAGTTTATTTTCCACAAAGGTTTGCTGCACTCTCATAGTTGCTTTCAAAAAGACTCAGACCGCCTAAATATCGTCCAAGGTTTGAACGTGTTCAACCCAAGACGAACGAGGTACTCCGTAGCTTGTTGTCACGGATCTTGTGGCCCTGCATTTCGCTGCTGGATCGCTGATCCAATAGACACTGTTTGTTTCTTCAGTTTTGAAGTTTTCGATAATTGCGAGAACATATGAGTTCCCCAAGGACGCTGCTTGAAACCACTCTCGTTCAGTCAGGCTGGGAGAGCATTGGTTGACTGAGCTTTTTACTTCGACATGAATGGTGCGTCGCCCCTTTTTTGCAAGTAGATCGTAACCAACTCGTTGACCGCTTACGTCATGAACTTCCCAGCTTGCGTCTCGGAAAGCCTGAGCGACAAATTGTTCGGCAGCCCATCCGTGTGAAGTTTGAGGCGGCCGAGCGGGTGTCCCTCCAAGAATTGGTTCGGGTATGGTATCTGATAACTTCCGCCTGCGAATATTCTGACGCGGATTTTTAATAGTCGTCTTTTCTTCATGAATTACCTCATGACGGCCGACGGAATAGATCTTTGAATCGATGGAATCTTGGGTTGCCAACACTCTCATGTTTGATGGATTGCTTTCATCTTGAATGAAATATGCATCCGCTTCGGCCGCGGTAAAGTTAAAATCAAGTAGGAAATCTGAAACGGTCACATAAGCACCCTTGCCAGAGAAGAGCCCCTCCTCAGAATCATGGTAAATAGCAGATATTAATGGAAAAATAGGAATTCTAGAACCATTCGGTGCAATGTATGGAGCGAAGTTGTCGATATTCTGAAGATCCACGACAGCGTAACCATTGCCCCCTGGATCGATACGAAGCCATTTGCGATGGCTTTCGTTTCGATACTCAGCTCCCGCTGGCGCTAGGGAACAAGATTGTCCAATCCGGTAGCGGCATTTTTCGCGAGGTTGGTTCAAAAAACTTGGGCTTTGCAAATCGGCAGCTGTCGCATAACAACCAACTCCTTTTTGAAGGTTAAAGTTATTGCGCCAGATATTCGACGGATACTTTCTGCCCGGCGGGATAAGTCCCGTTCTGGCAAGGTAACTACCTTCAAATAGCATTAAAACACTATCGTTCGCTGGTTGGCTGGCTTTGGAATAAAGTAGGTCCAGCCGAGCTTGCAAAATTTCTGTCGGCGTAAACATCCCAGAAAATATGCTAGGTGTCTCATTCTGGTAGAATTTCAGCCCAAAGAAAATTTGAGCAAACCGGCCTTTGTATGTGCGTCCACCGGCGGCTGATTTATGCTGCACCAGCTCGTTCAGCGCTATTTGATAAGTCGCTGCGTTTGAAACATCCAGCATTGTTCAGACGAGTTCCTCTTTGAAGCCATGATATAGCTCTGCTGCGTTTATCTCGTCGCGAAAAAAAGCTTGAAGACGGTTCAGCGGGCGAGAAATATAGTCTAAGTCGCTACCATCCTGCGCAGGCTCAATTGGCGGCAAATCAGATATTGCTTCTGAAACGCTTGGCGTTGAAGGGAGCTCCAAGCTCAGCTGCTTACTGTCCCAAGCAGTAACCGGCACTGGCAGAATTGGTAATTTGGCGTCCAACCTGACGCCCAAGAGTAAAACTCTAGTTCGGCGTTGTGGAACGCCATATTCATGCGCACCAATTGTATGCACCTGCACTGAATAGCCCACTTTCTCCAACTCATATCGGATCTGCTTGAGCACAAGTCCGCCTTCCATGCTCTTCAATCCAGGAACATTTTCAAATAGAAACATATCGGGGCGCAGTTCTCGCAAAACCGATGCGTATGAACGAAACAGATGGTTTCGCTCATCATCCATGGATCGCCTATTGCCAGCTGTCGAAAACCCTTGGCACGGGGGACCACCGAGAACTATCAGCGGTTTATTCGCCTTTTGCCTGTTTGAGGAACGCGAGACAAGAGTAGCGCGAACGTCATCACTTCGCAGATCCCCCACCAACGCATCGTTCGATATGTTGTGTTGAAAACTGGAAACGGCTGCTTTGTCTATGTCTACCGCATACAAGTGATTCCATCCTGCCCACTTGAAACCTAGCGACAACCCTCCGCAACCACAAAACAAATCAACGAAAGCCCCAGCTTCTCCCAGACTTCTAGCAATTTGATATGCAAGTAACGGTGGAACCGCATTTCCGATCTGTTTGTTTATTGAGGTCTTGCTTCCACAAAAAATGAAAGAATCCGGAAAAGACTGTAAGCGAGCAGCCTCTCGCTGCGAGATTACCCGATCTTGGGAGTAATGTATGAAACGTCCGTTGCCCGGACGATTGAAATACGTGGAAACTGTGTGCGCCGGTTCATCGTGTCGCATTCTTCCATAGTAAGATGATCTAGAACCCCTACCCTGTTTGTAGCTAAGCCGGATCTGATCAAGACGCTTCGAAGGTATCGTTTCGGGAATATCTTTCCAATTTCCTCCAGGAGGAACAGAAAGTACCATTTTCAAGTCTAGGTCACTTAATGTGGCGCTGTAGTGATTTGGGATCATTGCTCATTCCACAGCTTGCGAATGAGGTTGGTGTCAAGTTCATTGCAGCTAGCGCGCGTAAGCACTTGCATAAACGAAATGAACGCGTCTTCGGATAATTTGAACAATTTGGCAACGGCTATGTCTGCTCGAGTTTCCGCGTGCTGCCTTTGTTCAAAAACACCTGTCGCGAAGGAGGCAAGCCTTTCTATGTCTTTGATTTGAAGTTGCGGAATTCGAGTGTTGCGAACAACGCCGAGAGAGACATGTGACGTTGTCAACAACCCTCTGATTTGCACCTCCATCACTGATGAGTTCAACAATGTCAAAAGTCCCAGAAGAGACTTTTTGGAATGCTGACGCAAATGTAAGACGTGCAGTGAATTTCCGGTCACCCAACCTGGCGGAATGATTGTGGCCTGCATTCGGCGGATTTGGCTTGGACGGGAAACATCACGCCAAACAATTCTAGGAAACTGCGAAGACTTCGGTACTACAAGTTCTCTAAGAAAGGCTTGAGGCGATTCAGGAAACTTATATCGGTCTACCATGCGTCCCTTTATGAAGGGGTGGACGCCAGCGTCGCCCAGTTTACTTGCGATACCTGTTTCGTCAATTTCCCTACCCATCCAAATGCCGAGTTCCTGATCGTTGTTTTCAAGACTTCCAAGCGTGGGTAGGCCATCCAGCATAGACTCAATTTCCATTCCAGAAAATCCGATTTGAAATGGTATGTTGACTAATCTTCTATTTTGGATGCTCGAATTAGAAATCTTTCCTGTTTCGCAGTCGCCGTGTCTGTCGAAAAGTCTCAAATCAAACTGAACTTCGCGTTTTGACTTGGTCGCGGACACCGATACGAAGGACTGGTCAACGTCGGGGAAGCTTTTGAGTTCCGCAGGAAAATAATTCACTTCCCGCAGTGAGGCGTTTTCAAAAATCCACTTCCTGAGACTCAAAGAGTTTTGGTCGCAAAACAAACTCGCAGGAACAATGATCCCCAAAGCTCCATCACTTTTGAGAAGCGAAATACTCAATTCCGTGCCGACCCTTGAGATATTTGTACCCCAACCAGAAAACTTTCTTTCTGGTTGAGATTGTGGAAACTCAGTTGCGTAAAACTCATCTTCTCGGCGTAGAGCAGAAATCAACCGCGCCTTCTCTGCAGAGGACAAATGAGCTAGTTCGCGGCGATCTGGCTTTAGTGCTTCCCAGGGCGGGTTGGTAACGCATACGTCGAATTTTTCCTTAAAATTAAGGCCTATCCGAAAGGCATCTCCAACTTCAGCCGTAATGTCGGCGCGAAGTTTGTTTGTTTGGATAAGTCGCGATATGTTCTTCTGGGCATCGGCTACCGCTTTTTCGTCGCAATCCCAAACATGAATATCAAGCTTTTCCAGCTTAGCTAATCGACAGGCATTCTCTTCAAGGAAAGCGCAAATTAGGCGCCCGTCTCCGCAAAACGGATCAATGATTGCCGCGCATTTCTTCCAAGAAACGTTCTTCGATACAGCCTTTGCAAGAGGTGATCCGATGTGGCTCGGAGTGTAGAAACGGCCCGACAGTCTCTGTGAGAGCGTCTTCTTGGCATACTCCGGTGACTTATCTGAGGTTCTAAGCTTTGTTAGGACGTCGTTCATTATTAGCTGCTCGCGAGCGTTCTATTTTGATTTTTCCATACTCTGGCCCAGCCTAGCTGCTAAAGAAGAAGTGTGCCACAGCATTCGCTCACACAGCGCGAACATTAGATGGGTCAGTCGGCAACGTTTGACTCCAAGTTAATATTGAGGTCGGTCCACCTCAGATTCAAAACTGCGACGCTTGCAATCTGATCACCTCTCAGCTCAAAAAAAACCGTGCCTTTGCACTGACCCCATTATTTTTTGCACGTTCGACTGATAGCTGCAGTACATATTAGCGCCAGCGCGCTATTGCACTAAATTGGAGGTTTGAGTGTTTTGCTTACGGCTGTTGCGCCGTTTTGTACACGCGTGCGGCGGTTCAGTTGGATAACCTAATTTGGCTGTAGGTTTGGGGCTATTCTGGGTGATAGTTGATTGCAGAAGCTCTGACCGCTTGAAGTTCTGATAACGCAATTCTCCTTGAGGGCTGCCAAAATTGATTAAGCTTTCAACCGTCTATGGATTATTGCGATCAATCACTACCGTCGCGTCTGACCCAACAGTCAAAAAGTCCAGATACCCCGCGCTTGGCATGCGTGGGGTATAAACAAAATTGCGCTGCGTCCGGGTAAGGCCGGGGGGTGGGGTGCGACATTCCGACTCAATCGGGTATCGGGTGGGCGAACCCGCAGGCGATTTGATTTTAGTGGCAGATCAGGGGCAGGAAAACATTGGCGAGAATTTATTCAATGTTTTCAGTACTGTCGGGCGACACATAGTTTTGCCATTTGGCGACATCTAAGTAATTGATTTTATGCAAACTTGGTTTTCTGAAGCGCGCAAACTTTGCCATTTGCGACTCAAAGGCTTTCCATCAAATCAGAATGGTCAAAATGCTGCGACCAGTCTTCAGTGCTACTTCTATAACTGAGCCTTCTATGTTTGATTGACACCAACCAAATCAGAATAAGAACGCTCACCGCGAGTGATTTGGCGTTTGAGGGTGTTCGTTGCTGCTTTTACTTTACCCTCGCCCAATAGCGATGTGATCGCTTGATGTTCCTTAAAAGATTTCGTCGTTCGATTGGAACGCTTGGACAGATGTGTCCGCATAGTTTGGACGATATCACTGACTTTTTGATATCCATCCCGCAGATAACTGTTTCCGCAGGACCTGAAAAACGCGTCGTGAAACTCGGCGTCAAGTTCCAAGTACTGCTCGAATTCATCCGCTTCCTGCGCTTCTGACATCTTAGAAACAATTGTAGCCAGCTCATTGATCAGAACCGACGGGTTCTTTTCAAGCGACTGCTCCAAAGCTGCGGATTCTAGGATGAGCCGATACTGGCAAAGCTGCACCACGTCCTTTTGAGAAAGAGAGAATACAAAGGCTCCTCGATGAGGAAATATCTGAACGAGCCCCTGAAGATTCAAAGCCGATAGCGCTTCGCGAATCGGAGTTTTACTGATGCCCATGGCATTTGACAGCTTCACTTCCGGCAACGATTCACCCAATTGAAACGTGCCATTGATTATGCCTTTTCGGATATGCTCTTCAGCAGTTTTACTCAACGAATCCGGGCGCTTAATCTGCAAAATCTCGGTCATTTTCACTTCGTCCTATTTCGTCTCCCTAACACAATAACACATGTAAGCTTGATTTCTATATTATATCTGATATCTCAGATAATAGATCGTAAAAAATAAAGTCCGTGGGAGAATACCTTGTTCAAAAAATCAACATTGGCGCTTGGCGTCGTCATGTCAGCCGGGCTTGCTTTTGCAGCATCCGCTGAAACAGTCATTAAGGTTGGGCATGGCGCAGCAGAAGCGTTTCATATGCATCGCGCGCTACTGAAATTTGAAGAACTGGTCGAAGCTGGCTCGAATGGTGAGATCGACGTACAGATATTCCCTTCGTCGCAGATGGGCCCTGATCGCGAGATGATCGAAGGTGTTCAAACCGGCGTTCTGGAAATGGCCATTCCTCCTTCCTCTTTCTTCGCGGGCTGGGATCCGGCTTTTGCAGTAATTGAACTGCCTTACATGTATTCCTCCAAGGACATCGCCTTTGATGTTCTTGATGGTGATGCTGGTGATGGCATGCTTGCACGGGTCGAAAACCAGGGATTGGTAGGTCTTGGCTGGCTTGAATTGGGTGTACGCAATGTGACCAACAATGTCCGTCCGGTTGCAACCCCCGCAGATCTCGAGGGTGTCAAGCTACGTACCATGAAGGTTCCGGCGCATGTGGCGACATTCGAAACGCTCGGAGCCAACCCGACGCCAATGAACTTTGGTGAGGTCTATTCTGCTCTCCAGCAAGGCGTGATCGACGGCCAGGAAAACCCACTGGCGATCATTACCTCACAGCGTTTCTACGAGGTGCAGAAATACCTTTCGACCACGGGCCATGTCTTTGCGGTCTATATGCCCGTCATCTCCAAACCGTTCTTTGACTCGCTGTCCGCAGAGCATCAGCAACTGGTGCGGGACTCGATGGCCGCCGCACGTGACTATCAGGCGGAACTGGTCGCAAGCGAAGATGCGGAACAGCTGGAACAGATCCGTGCTGCTGGTGTCGAGGTTCTGGAACTGACTGCCGAGCAGCGACAGGCCTTTGCCGACAAAACCGAAAGCGTCCGTCTGCAGTATCGCGACGAGGTTGGCGCTGAAGCCTATGACGACTGGGTAGCAGCGGTTTCCGCAGCGAGCGGAAGCTGACCCTCGGACTACTCAGCCAATACGGGCACCCGTGCCATTAAGGTTCGGGTGCCCCTTTCGTTCAAGGGGAGGTGAACGGTGTCGGTTATCAAATGGATCGATATGAATGCCGAAAAGGTCTTAGCCAGTGCACTTTTGGCCGCGATTGTCTTGTTGATCTTTGGCAATGTGTTCATGCGCTACATTCTGAATGCCTCTCTTTCATGGGGCGAAGAGCTAACGCTTTGGCTGTTTGTATGGTTTGTCTGGCTTGGCGTCAGCTATGCATTCCACACAGGCGATCATGTGCGTATCACGGTCCTGCGTGATGTCCTGAGCGAGCGCGCAAGGCTTTACGCGGATGTTGTGATCGCGCTTCTTGTCCTTGGATTTCTGATCGTTCTGACAATTGAATGCATCAAGCTGATCCGACAGCCTTTTGTGGCCAGCCAGACGTCAGTCGTTTTGGGACTACCGATCCCAATCCTTTATGCTTCGGCGCCGATTGGCGCAGGCCTGTCCGCGATCCGCGTCACTCAGCATCTGATCCGAACCCTGCGCCAGATCGCAGGGACCAAAGCGTGAGGAACCCGGCATGCTTGCAACAACGCTCTTCCTGACGCTTTTCGCCCTTCTGCTCTTCAGCGTGCCAATTGGCATCTGTCTGGGCCTAGCCACCATGATCGTGATGGTCTTTGTGGATGGCACGCCACCCATGGTTCTTTTGGCACGCTCCGTGGTAACAGGCGCGGACTCATTTCCCCTGATTGCTGTTCCCTTGTTCATCCTCGCTGGCGACCTAATGCAGCACGGCGGAATGTCTCGCCGACTGGTTGGATTTGCCAATGCGCTGATCGGTCATATCCGGGGTGGGCTGGCTTATGTGAACGTGCTCGCCTGTGTGTTTTTTGCCGCCATATCCGGCTCATCTCCTGCGACCGTAGCCGCCATCGGGTCGAACATGATCCCAGAGATGGAAAAGGTCGGCTATACGCGCAAATTCAGCGGCGCATTGACAGCATCCTCAGGAATGATCGGTGTAATGATCCCGCCAAGTATTCCCTTCATCATCTATGGTGTTACTGCTGAAGTTTCGATCGGCAAACTGTTTCTTGCAGGCGTTGTTCCCGGAATCCTTTTTGCCCTCATGTTCATGTTGGTCGCTCGTGTTCTGCTGCGAAAGGACGAGGTTGTTCAGCAATCGACGACTACGTTCTCAGGCCCGGGCGTCTGGCAGAGCTTCCGGTCTTCCATCTGGGCGCTATTGGTACCGGTAATTATCCTTGGGGGCATCTACAGCGGTATCTTCACCCCAACCGAAGCCGGTGCCGTGGCCGTAGTCTATGCCGCTTTCATCGGCATATTCGTCTATGGCGACATCACCCTCAAGGACCTGCCAGAGGTTTTGGCGGGCAGTGCAAAGACCAGCGGGACCATTCTGATATTGGTGATCATGGCGACCGCCTTTGGCAGGTTGATCACGCTCGCAAGAATCCCGACAGAACTCGCAACAACGATCACCGGCCTGTCCGACAACCCAATCATCATCCTGTTGCTGATCAATCTGCTGTTGTTGGTGATCGGAATGTTCATGGAGACGATTTCGTCGATCATCATCATGACGCCGATCCTGCTGCCGGTTGCAACCGCGCTGGGTGTCGATCCGATCGTTTTTGGTGTCATCTTGACGGTCAACCTGGCCATTGGGTTCTGCACGCCGCCATTGGGTGTGAACCTGTTCGTGGCCAGCAGCATTTCGAAGGTTTCCATCGAAAGCCTAAGCCGGGCGATCCTGCCATTCTTTGTCGGCATGCTGATCTTGTTGATGTTCATCACCTATGTGCCCGCAATTTCCTTGGCCCTGCCATCCCTTTGGTGACCGACTGAGGAGCTTCAAACGTTAGACAACGAACAGAGGACCCGGATGGATCTGGACCTTTCCCACCCGTCGATAGAAGACCTTCGGAAAACCGCACAAAAGCGCATTCCGAAGTTTGCCTTCGAATACCTCGACAGCGCGACCGGCCGGGAGCTGGGGTTGAAGGTCAACCGGGACGCACTTGATGCCATCGGATTCATGCCGCGTGTACTATGCGGCCGAACAAAGGCCGACCTGCAGACTACATTGATGGGTCAAACTTACGATCTGCCATTCGGGATAGCACCGGTAGGCATGTCCGGCCTAATGTGGGCAGGAGCAGAGCGGATGCTTGCAAAGGCAGCGGTTGCTCACAATATTCCGTTTTCGTTGTCCAGCGTGGCGGTTGCTTCACCGGAAGATGTGGCACCTTACATTGGCAAAAACGGATGGTTTCAGCATTACCCGGTGAACTCCGCCGATCTGCGCCGCGCGATGCTGCCGAGGATTAAGGCAGCGGGATTTCATACGCTGATTATCACGGTGGACGTTCCAGAAGAGAGCCGGCGCGAACGACAGCGCCGCGCCAATCTGACGGTGCCTCCAAAAGCTGACCTGCGCACGCTGACTGAAATGGCATCACGACCCGCCTGGTGCCTTGCACATCTGCGCGAGGGCATCATGCCACGTATGCGGTTCTTTGACGATTACGTCCCGACCCGCGGACGAGAAAGTTTTACCCATGCAGGCGCTCTGATCCGTGGGATTCCAGATTGGGACTACCTGCGCGAACTACGGCAGGAATGGAAGGGTCACCTGATCGTCAAGGGTGTTCTGCGGCCGGAGGACGCGCAAAAAATGGTGGCCGACGGCGTGGATTGCATCTGGGTCTCAAACCACTCCGGGCGTCAATTCGAAGCCGGACCCGCTGTGATTGACCAACTCCCGAACATCCGCGAAGCAGTCGGAACAAATGTGCCACTGATCTACGACTCTGGCGTGGCCTGGGGATTGGACATCATGCGCGCACTGGCGAAAGGTGCAGATTTCGTCATGGTCGGACGCGCCTTTCAATATGCCGTTGCAGCGTTCGGAGCACGAGGGGTCGACCATCTCGTTCACATCCTGAAGGCTGACATTGAGGCCAACATGAGCCAGCTCGGCAGCGAAAACCTCGGCAGTCTGGCAGAGCACCTTCTGAGAACTGGCTGATCGGCGCTTGCGGCGCGTGGCGTATCACGCAGGCGCGTTGTCACCCTCGTCAATCAGCCCCTTGACGATCAGATCCGCGGTTGAGCGCGAACATGCCATTGGCAGATCATACACTGTTGCGAGACGGGTCAGAGCCTTAACGTCGACATCATGTGGCATGGGCGACAGAGGGTCGACGAAGAAAATCAGTGCATCCAGTTTCTCTTCACAGATCATAGCGCCGATCTGTTGGTCGCCTCCGAGTGGTCCACTTTTCAGGCAGGTCACATCCAGTTCTGGATAGGTTTGCTTGATGCGACTGCCGGTGGTCCCAGTCGAAAAGATTTGTACTCTGGACAGGCGAGCCAATTGCAGACCCACCCAATCAACGATTTCGTCCTTTCGCGCATCATGAGCTACTAGCGCGAAACGCGGCGCGTCACCGGATAAATTGTTCAACGTAGTCTTCTCCAAGTCCTACTTCCGCAAAGTGTTTTCGGCACAGATCAATCTTGGTAAAGACATCTTCGTAGCCAGTGACCTTGCCCCACGGATCAACATAGCACATCACGCCATTGACCTGAAAATATGTGACCATCTCTTCGACATCGTCCGGGACGACCAAAGTATGTGTCTCGCCCGGCGGCTCAAAGACATATCCCCCTTCTTCCGCCACCCAATCATGTTCCAGATAATGCCAACGTCCTTTCAGGACAAAGCCGTGGACAGGTTGCGGATGGCGGTGCCGCGAAAGAACTCCAGCTTTGCGCACTTTGAGAAGGTTCATCCAATAGCCTTGCGAGCGGTTCAGACAGAGCGGCCGGAACCAGACGTTTTCGGCCTGCGGAACCCATAGCCTGTCGTCCTCACTCATCGCGTTCGGGATAACGATTTCTTCTTGCGCATCCTTGGGGAACGGCAATTGATAAGGCATTCGGGCGGTGTCGTCGTCATTCATTGATTTTCCTCACATAGCGAGATAGCCGCCATCGACCGGATAGATCGATCCGGTCACAAAGCCGGCGTTTTCACTCAAAAGCCACTGCACAAGCGCGCCGACCTCTTCGGGTTTTCCCCAGCGTTTCATAGGCGTACGCGCCATGATCCCCGCTGTTCTTTCAGGGTCTTCCCGAAGGCCCTGGGTCATCTCTGTCTCAATCCAACCCGGCGCGATGGCATTGACCCGGATACCGTCTTCGGCCCAGCGACCTGCGAGCGCCTTGGTCAACTGTGCCACGCCGCCCTTAGAAGCGGAATACGCCGGAACCAAAGGCCCACCAAAGGTACTGAGCATAGAGGCGGTGTTGACGATGGCCCCACTCGCTTCAGCCAACAATGGATGCGCGGCAAGACAGCAGCGCATGGTGCCTGTCAGATTCACATCTAGCACCTTGGCGAAGACGTCGATGTCATATTCTTCGCCACGCAAAAGAATACCTGCGCAGTTCACCAAGGCATCGAAACCCGTGAGTTCGCCGAATACATCATTGATGGACGTCTGGTCGGTGACATCCAAGAGCTGCACCTTTAACCCGTCCTGAGGCTCGAATGCATCCAATTCGGATTGGGAGGCGGATGCGGCAATGACGGACCAACCTGCGTCTGCCAACGACCGTGCAACACCCGCACCAATCCCTCGCGTACCGCCCGTTACAAGGGCCTGTTTCATCCAAGTTCCTCCAATACACTGGTGAAGGCGCGCGCGCGCCTGCCGATATCATCCAATGTATAGCTCGGTTTGAACAGCGCGGAGCCCAGCCCATATCCATCTGCACCCGCAGCATGATACGACGCCATCGTATCCGGCGTTATGCCACCTACCGCAGCGACGACTGCGTCTGCAGGCAATACGGCGCGCATAGCCGCTATGGCAGCGGGGGGCACCATTTCCGCCGGAAAGAATTTGAGCACCGAGGCTCCGATATCCAATGCCGTAAAGGCCTCGGAGGGGGTCATGACGCCCGGACACCAATACAGACCCCGTGCGACAGCCGCGCGCCCGACGTTCGGGTTCATATTAGGCGACACGATGATCCGCCCGCCTGCATCTGCGACTGCCCCGACCTGATCCGTAGTCAACACTGTGCCAGCGCCGACTATGGCTTGAGCGCCATGTTTCGTAACGATCTGCGCAATCGATTCCTGCGGGTCCGGTGAGTTGAGCGGCACTTCAATAATCCGAAACCCGGCATCGAAGAGCACATCAGACACCGGGCGCGCATTTTCTGGTGCCAGCCCCCGCAAAATCGCAATCAGCGGGTTCTCAGCAAGAGCTGCGGTGAGGTCAATCATCCGACCAACCCCGCAGCGCGAGCAATCAGAAAATGCCCTTTCGCAACGATATCATCTGGCGCGCGACGGCTGTCGAAACCAGCAGTTCGAAGCGCTATTTCGTATCGGTCGGACAAGTCGCTGCGTCCAACAACAGTGATCGTGCCGACGTCTTTTACTTCGCCGGTCGCGGCAGCAACCTCGGTCCCGATCAACAAGCCCGACAAGTAGTCGGCCGTGGCAACCTTTGGGATTTTGCCCATGAGAGGAAGCGTCCGAACATGAAACAGGCTGTGCAGCAGGTTCGACTCACCACTGAGGCCCGCCTTGACGCCCATCACGAATGCGCCTTCGCTGAAGGCGTCCTCCTTCATCAAGGTGCCAAGGATCGTGTGTTCTTTCAGCGCCGAAAAGATCTCACCTGTCATGTAGGTCGAGAAATCCACGATCTTCCCATCCGCAACCTTAACCCATTTGCTGTGCGTTCCTGGCATCACAAACATACCTTCGCTCAAGCCTAGTGAAGATGCCCCGATAATCTGAGTCTCCTCGCCGCGCATTACGTCCGGTCCTCCGGCATGTTCTGTCGAAGCACCTGTCACAAAATGAATGCGCGCTCCGTTGGCCGCTTCGTGCGGGACCAACGCTCGCGCAAGACCGCCAGCACCCAGCGGCATTTCAGCGTATTGCGTTTCTACCCAGCCATTGCGGCTGGTGATCATGCCAGATGCCAGGATCGGCAGGTTAGCCTTGGCGACCCAAGGGCCGATGAGACGATCAAGGACCGCCTCAAAGGTTTGTCCCGCAACCTGCATGATACCTTCAGGCGACGAGACCCCATCGATCACGTCGCCCTCCGCACCAATTAGAAATGCACGAAACGATGAAGTGCCCCAATCTACGCCGATCAGCGCTGGCTCAGATGCGACCGAATTCATTTAGCAGATCCTCAACGGTTTTGCCTTGGGCCACCCATTTACGGGTTTCCTCCTCACGGTCAGCTTGCTCTTGAGCAAGGCGCACGGTTTCTTCGGCAATTTCCTGTGGAACCACGACGACGCCCATAAGATCAGCTACAATGAAATCTCCGGGGTTTACCACGACGCCCCCACAGGCGATTGGCACATTGATCGAAAGTTCTTCTTTACGTTCCGAGAACATCGTGTGCGTTCCGCGCGGCGTGATCGCGCGCGTCCAGATTGGCCAATTGATGTCTTCCAGCTCATCTGTGTCGCGCCCGGTGCCATCAACGATCATGCCGCGGATGCCACGGTTCTTAGCCAGGCCACCCATGAGGCCGCCACAGACTGACGTTTGGCGATCACCACCCGCGTCCACGACGATCACGTCCCCGGGTTGTCCCATTTCAAGCGCTCGCAATGGGTCGACCAGATCACCTTTTGAAAGCTGGACCGTCACGGCCTGGCCAGTCACCTTGGCGCGGAAAGCGGGCTTGATGGCGCTGTCCATCACGCCTGTTCGGTACTGCACATCCGCAAAAATGGCAGCAGCGGAGTACGCCTCCAACACCTTGTCGAATTTTTTGAGAAGTTCCGGGTTTCTTTCAAAATCATTAAAAACCCTAAGGTCCGTGCTGACGTCTGGCATTCTTGTCTCCTGTTATGCGGTAGATACGGCCAATGCGTCGGCATTGACTGTGTAGTCGGGGTTTTGTCCTGTCAGGACCTTGGCCACTTGCGTAGCCGCGGTAACCCGCGCTGCGTGTATCGATTCCTCGGAATAGTAGGCGGCATGTGGTGTTACGAGGACGTTGGGCAGTGTGAACAACGGGTTGTCATCAGGCGTCCAGTTGGCGCGCTTTGCCGGCTCTTCTTCGGGGTCGTCGAGCCCTGCAGCGGCCAAATGGCCTTCGGTCAGCGCCCGGAACAGGGCTTTGTTGTCGACCGTTGGTCCGCGTCCAGTGTTCACGAGTATCGCGCCGGGTTTCATGACCGAGAATTCGGCATCCGACAAAAAGTGATGCGTGTTCGGCGTCATCGGCGCCTGCATCAGGATATAGTCGGACCTCGCTAACAATTCGGGCTTGCTCACCAGCTCGACCCCAATCTTCGCGGCGACTTCTCTTGGCAAATACGGGTCGTAAGCGATGACCGTAACTCCGAAAGATTGCGCCCGCGCAACGATGGCTTGCCCGATTTTACCCAGCGAAACGACACCCATCGTCCGCCCACGCAACCGATAGACCGGCTGCCCGCTTTGCCACTGCCAGACCCCTGCATGAGTGGCCCGATCATAGTCGGGCAACTTGCGCGCCAAGGTCAGCCAAAGGGCAATCGCGTGATCGGCAACTTCCTCGGTGCAATAGTTTTGCACGTTGGTAACGAGGATGCCTTTTTCCGTTGCTGTGCCGACATCCACGATATCTACGCCTACGCCATAACGCGCGATGACCTCGCAGTTCCGCATCCGCGAAATCGTTTCCTTCCCGATCCGGGCATATTGGTTCATCATCGCTGCGCAATGCGGCGCGACATCGAACAGGTCTTCCTGGCGCTTGGCCTGAAGCGCAATCACCTCGGCTCCCGCGGCTTCCAGGATTTCCGTCTCAACGGCAACATCACCAAAGTCGTAATCGGTTATCACGACCTTGGGTTTGTCCGTTCTGGGGGAAAAGTCGGCGCGATCAGTCATAAGCACCCGCCGAATAGGTCAATTCGTACGAGTGGCTGTAGAGCTCGAAGATGTTGCCAAACGGGTCTTCCATATAGACCATGCGATAGGGCTTTTCACCTGGGTAATACTTGCGCACTTGGCTCATGCGCTGGCGCCCGCCCAGGTCTTCGATAACCTTGATGCGGCCTTCCAGATCCTCGTCCTGTACGCAGAAGTGAAACAAGCCACGCCGCCAATATTCGAACGGGCGTTCTTCTTCGACGGTCTTCGGGAACTCAAACAATTCAATGCCAACACCGTCGCCCATTGACAAGTGCGCGATGCGGAAGCTTCCCCAACCTTCCCCAAACACATCGTCGCACATCTGACCGATGGCGCTTTCGTCATGCAGGATTTCAGTTGGTTCCATCAGCACGTACAGGCCGAACGCCTTGGAATAGAACTCCACGGCTTTTTCCAGGTCGGGAACTGTGATGCCGATGTGAGAGAAAGTGAGAGCGGCCATGTAGGGCTCCTCCAGTTAGCAGTTAAAGAATATTGCGAACGATGCCGCCTTCGATCCGATGCGCAGAACCATTGGAGGCTGTGCTTGCAGAGATCGTGACGATCATGCGGGCGACTTCGTCTGGTTGGACAAAGCGTTGTATGAGCGATGTGGGCTCATCTGATTTGAAGTAATTGTCGACGATCGTGTCGAGCGGCTCACCCTTTTGATCGGCGAGGCCGTCAAAATAGGCTTCGACACCTTCGGTCCAAGTTGGACCAGGCAGGATCGAGTTAACCCGGACTTTTGTCCCCTTTGTCAGTTCTGCCATGCCACGTGTCAGACCTAACATGGCAGTTTTAGTGACAGAATAATGCACCATCTGAGGTAGTGGTTTCACTGCCGCTTCGCTGGCCATGTTGATGATAGATCCCTTATCCCGGCCAAGCATTTCAGGCAGGAAAATCCGGCTCATCCGAACGGCGGACAGGACATTGATGTTGAAGTAATGCATCCAGTCGTCATCCGTGAGATCCTCGAACGGTTTGACCGAAAAGATGCCAACATTATTCACAAGAACGTCCACCGCACCGCGCTCGCGGGCAAACTCTGCCAGAGTTTCCGCATCAGTGGTTTTGGTTAAGTCGGCCGCAATGCCTTCGACCTTGCCCAGTGATGACAGGTCGTCGACGCAGTCGAACACTTCCGCCTCGGTCAGGCCATGCACGATGACCCGCGCGCCTTCTTCCAGGTAGACCCGCGCAGTGGCTTTGCCTATGCCGGAACCTGAACCAGTCACCAGGACCAGTTTATTTTTGAGCCCCAGATCCATCTCAGGCCTCCTTCTTGACGTTAGATGACTGCTGCGATGAAGTGCGGCCGAACATTCGACCCATCAAGCCCGAAATCTCCGCGCGCCACATGTCTATGCCGACGGCCAACAGAATGATCAGGCCCAACACGATGTTTTGAACCGAAGATGGCGCAGCGTTTAGGTTCAAACCATTCTGGACGATAACGATTGTCATCGCCCCCATCAGCGTGGCGAGGATGTTGCCGCGGCCGCCTGCAAGGCTGGCTCCGCCGACAACAGCAGCGGCAATGGCCTGCAGTTCCAGCGTCTGGCCATAGTTGGGCGAACCAGAGTTGAGGCGCGCTGACATCAGGATCGCACCAACCGCAGTCATGAAACCTGCGATGACAAATGTTGTCGTCTGAACTTTACGTACGTTGATACCCGTCAGAACGGCAGCAGCTGGGTTACCACCCACGGCATAGATCTCACGGCCGAGTTTCGTGAAGTTCATAGTGAACGCGGCAAGGACGTAGAAGAACACGAGGTAGAAGAAAGGCATCGGAACGCCGAACAGCTTGCCGTAAAAGATTGGCTCTAGCGCCGGATCCAGCGAGAAGATCGGAGACCCATTGTTGAAGGTCAGCGCAAGGCCCCTGAAGGCAATCAACGCCGCCAATGTTGTGATGAAAGACGGGATACGCCCGTAGGCTGTTATCAGCCCAATGAACAGACCAAGCAATCCGCCCATGAAGAGAATGAGTGGCAACGCCAGAACCAGTGGAATGCCGACAAATTTCAACATCTGCGCAAGGATCATGGTCAGCAAAGCCACCATAGACCCGGAACTCAGATCGATGCCCGCAGCGAAGATCACGATAGTAGACCCGATTGCGATCAAGGCCACGATGCTTACCTGTAGCGACAAGTTAGATAGGTTGCCCGGGTTCAGGAAGCGTTCCGTCGTAAGTGCCACGATAAGTGCGACGATCACCATTGCTGCAAATGGTCCGATCAACTGGGTGTCAAAGATCCGCTTCATGCGAAAGCCTCCTTAGGCTTGGATTGAGGAGTGTCGGCGGACGCGCGCACAAGGTCGTCATGAGTAAGGTCGGATGCATCGACCGTGCGCACTATCGTTCCGTGCTGCACGACGGCAATCCGATCGCTCATCGCAAGCAACTCATCATGGTCTGAACTGATCAGAATGATCGATTTTCCCGCCCGCGTGAGCCTGTTAATCAGCTTGTAAACAGCGATCTTGGCGCCGATATCGATCCCCTGCGTCGGTTCATCAAGGATCAGGATGTCAGAGGCTGAGAACAGCCAGCGTGCAATCACAATCTTCTGCTGGTTACCACCAGACAAGAAGTTAACCGTCTTTTCCTCAGCCTGGGTCGAGATTTCCAGATCGCGGATCAGGTCATGGGTAGCTTGCTCTTCCGCCTTAAGGTTCAACACGCCGAACCGGCTAAGCCCGCCGAGGGAGGCTGCGGTTACGTTCCCGCTTGCGCGGAAATTGAAGAACAACCCGTCAAACTTACGGTTCTCCGGAACAAGGGCCAATCCAGCACGGATCGCATCGATTTCCCGGCGGAAGCGAACCGGCTTACCGTTAAGTGTTATCTGTCCGCCCGTCAGCTCGTCTGTCCCGAACAGGGCGCGAGCGATTTCTGTGCGGCCACTGCCCAATACGCCACCCAAGCCAAGAACTTCACCCCGGTGCAACGAAAACGATACATCTTTCACGCCCGAATTGGTGGCCAGACCCGCCGCCTCCAGCACAATATCCTTGGTCGCGTTTTGCTCCTTGGGATAATGCTCACCAATGTCCTCACCGACCATTGCGCTGACAATCTCAGAGACGTTGATGTTGGTCTCGCCACTTGCGCGCACAACACAGCCGTTGCGCAAGATCGTCACCTCATCAACGATCCGTTCAACCTCATCCAGCCTGTGCGAAACATAGAGAATGGCTGTGCCGCGTTCGCGCATATTGCGCAGTAACTGGTGCAGGCGCTCAATTTCATCTTCACCCAATGCCGCCGTCGGTTCATCCAGGATGATCATGCGGGCGTCCATCGCGACTGCCTTCGCGATCTCGACCAGTTGTTGCTCGCCCACCGATAGCGAGCCGGTTATGGCCTCGGGTGAAACATCGACATCCATTTCCGCCAAAACACGAGCGGCTTCGTTGTGGACCTTGGCCCAGTCGATCACGCCAAAGCGGGACCGAGGCATATTGCCAAGGAAGATGTTTTCGCCAACCGACAAGGTGGGTACGATCGAGAATTCCTGAAAAACTGTTGCGACACCCAGTTCACGTGCCGCCTGCGGGTCGCTAATCGTGACCGGCTTGCCATGGTGCAGGATTTGACCGCTATCGGGTTGCTGCACGCCGGACAGCGTCTTGATCATGGTCGATTTGCCACAGCCGTTTTCACCCAGCAGCCCATGAATGGAACCGGGCATAAGCCGGATGCAGACTTTGTCATTCGCCAATACCCCAGGATAGGCCTTAGTGATATCGACAAATTCCCAAAGTGGCGTTGCGGGTGTCATTGCGATTGCCTCGACAAAAGGGGAACTCGGTTGAATTGCGACCCGGCAGCACGCGCACGCGCCACCGGGAAGCGGGGAGAAAGTTCAGTATTCTTTGGACGGCTGCGGGAAGAGCTTTTCTGGCTCTTGCAGCACGCTGATTGCACCGTCTTTGTCTTCAATTGATGTGGGCGTTTCGATCCAGCCGCCGGGATAGGACCCGTTGAGCGCATCAATGGTTGCGTGCATAGCCGCTTTACCCATCAAAAACGGTGAGGTGTTGACGGTTGCCGTGATGTTGCCCGCCGCGATCTCTTCAAGGCCGGACGTGTCGCCATCATTGCCCAATAGAACGATGTCATTACGGCCGAGTGCTTTCGCAGCAAAGGATGCTCCAATGATCATGTAGTCATTCGCAGCAAAGATCATGTCGAGATCGGGGTTCGACTGCAGGATATCCATGCCAGCTGTGTTGCCGCCTTCGACGTTCCATTTGCCATCGATGGATACAACGACTTCAAAGTTGTCGTTGCCCTCAATGCCGTCAAGAAAGCCACCGACCCGCTCGGTTGAGTGATACCCTGGCTGCCCTTCGATGATGCCGACCTTCAATGGTTGATCGCCATAGGTCTCGATGGCCCAATCAGCGATGGCCTGAGTACCATTGCGCTGAGAATACCCGACCACACCGTGGATCGGAGTCGGAAAGTTCGGGATGTCCGAGTTGATCATCAAAACAGCCATGCCCTTGTCAACGGCCTGCTTAAGTAGCGGCGCCGCAGCAAATTCATCATGCGTTCCAAAGATGATCGCATCCACATCCTGCGTCAGTACATCCTGGATCATACCCATTTGGCCATTGATGTCCGCACCGGACTGGGGCGCAAGCATGAAGACTTCGACCCCGGCCTCAGCAGCAACCGCTTTAATGCCTTCACCGATGGCGATGTAGTAGTTGAACTCAGTCGCCGGCGGCATATACGCGATCCGGAACGTTTCGTTCTTGGGTTCTATCGCATCGATTGGCGCTTGTGCCCCGTCCTCAAGTGGAACCGGTGCCGGATAATTCTCCGCCAGAGCGACCGTTGCCAGCGTGGCGAACCCCGCAGCAAGCGTAGTGGTCATAAGCGTTTTCAACATAGTTTTCTCCTCCAGAATTTCGTTGGTTATCCTTTGAATGGCGCGTCGATCACGCCACGAACGCCAGGTGTCACAGCAAAGAGGCCGCCGGATTCCGGTTCTTTTGTTAAAGCTGCTTCGTCACTCATCAGCCTTGAGGTCGTGATGAACAGCGTGTCGAGATCAGGGCCACCGAAAGCGCAACAGGTGGGCTTCCAAACCGGCACCTCGATCACGCGATCTATCGTGCCGTCAGATGCGACGCGAACAACGCGATGGCCTTCCCATTCGGCGTTCCAGACGCCCCCTTCGACATCGACACAGGACCCATCAGGCAAGCCAGGCTCATCATTGAAAGAAGCGTGCTGCCGACGGTTCGAAACGGTTCCACTACGGGTGTCGTAATCAAATGCGACGATTTCCCGATCCGGGGTATCCGCGAAGAACATCGTCTCACCGTCGGAAGTAAAGCAAGTCGAATTAGCGCAAGACACTCCTTCGATGATCGTCTGTACACTCAAATCTGTATCGACGCAGATGACCGACGAGTCGGCCTTGCCAGAAACTTCGTTCATGCCTCCAACAATCAATCGCCCCTGGCGATCGGTTCGCCCGTCGTTCAGCCGTGTCTCCGGATTGTTCGGCTCGAATCGCGTCACGAGGGTTTCCTCGCTATTGGGCGAATTGAACAAGACAACTCGATCCGCATAAGCAACAATCAGACCGCCAGACGCGCGCGGCGCGAAGCAACACACGCGCTCTGGCATCTCATGAAATGCTGTCTCTGACGTTGCAGGATCAAATGACCAAAGCGCGCAGCCCTCAATGTCGGCCCACCAGACAAGACCATCGACGGGATTCCAGAAAATCCCTTCCCCGTGCTGGTTCCTACAATCGACGACCAACTCTGCGCGCACTTTTTGATCTCCTTGGTACATTCTGATATCTGATATACCAGCTTGCCTAATCTGGTGTATCAGATATCTTGCATCTGGCAACACCTTTTTTTGGAGATATCCTCAGATGGCGCTTGAGAGACCCAAGTCTTTGCGTGAACTCGCACTGGAACATTTGCGGAATAGTATTATCGATGGCTCCCTGAAAATGGGTCAGGTTTTGTCGGAGCGAAAAATCTCCGAAGAGCTGGGCGTATCGAAATCGCCAGTCCGCGAAGCACTCGCTCAACTACGTGACGAAGGGTTGGTCAGTATCGAGCCTCAAAAAGGCGCACGCGTTTTTTCGCTGTCTGAGCCGGAAGTGACTCAGATCTGCGACTTCAGACAGGCTATCGAGACTGCCGCCTTTGAACTGGCGTTATCGAGGAACCCAGAAGGTCTTGCCGATGACATGCAGCGGGTCGTGAAGGACATGGAAAAGGAACGCAGTCGAGGCAATGAAAAGGGCTACCTTTCACTGGACACGGCGTTTCATCAGTTGATTTTCGAACATGCCGGGAACGACTATCTGACGGCCAGCTATACACGCTACATCGGTAAGATTGCCGCATTGCGGACCCATCTGGCGAAGCTTCCACAGCATACTGAGCTTTCCTTCGATGAGCATTCGAAAATCGCTATTGCCGTACGCGAAGGCGACATGGCCAAAATCAAATCTCTTCTCACAGCGCATATTGACCGCACCAGACAAGCCTACAAAAGCGCCGCCATCGTCCTCGAAGGAGCGACCGCATCCTAGCAAAAACGTAGCTTCGTTGTGACGGGGGCGGGCCAGAACGGCGCCGCCCCTTTCTTTTTGGGCACCTCACGGTCTTTTCTTTTTCAGTTGACATCTGAGATATCAGATGCCAATCAAAAGGCGGGAGGAAGCTTGTATGACGCCAGCAATGAAACCTGACTCACCGGGGCTACAGCCACTGATCCAGCTGGATCGGGTTGGCAAAAGCTTCGGCACGAACATTGTTTTGGATGGCGTCGACTTTGAATTGAGACCCGGCGAAGTTCACGCGCTATGCGGGGAAAACGGCGCCGGAAAATCCACCTGTCTCGGCCTGTTTTATGGACTTCACCAACCTTCTGCTGGGCGTATCCTGTGCGACGGCAAGGAACAGCGGGTCGAAAGCCCGTCGCATGCGCAATCCCTGGGCATCGGCTGTGTTTTCCAAGAGCTCAGCCTCGCTGGCGCGCTCTCTGTTGCGGAAAACATCTACGCGGGCCGCGTACCCACCCGGTTCGGCGTAGTTGACTGGCCCGAACTGCGCCGCCGAGCGGAGGCGTTGCTGGCGGAATTCGGTCTGGATATCGACGTCTCAACACCCGTGGAAAACTTACCGATCAGCTCCCGCCAGATTGTTGAAATCGCCAAGGCTCTGTCGTTGAATTCCCGCGTCCTTTTGCTGGATGAACCGACATCGGCATTGGCACCCGACGAAGTAGACGCACTATTTGAAGTCCTAAAGTCCCTGACAAAAAAAGGGATTGGCATCGTCTATGTCAGCCACCATATGGCCGAGATTTTCCAGATCTCGGATCGCATTACCGTCTTGCGAGATGGGCGCCACATCAGCACTTTACCGGTTTCGGAAACTTCTCAGGAACAAGTCGTCGCCGAGATGATCGGCGGCGCTCACCCCGGTGATGTCACGCGGTCAGGTAAGGTTAACGGCGAAGAGGTTTTGCATGTCCAAGAATTAACCCATCCAGATGAATTCGAAGACATTTCTTTCTCCATTAAAGCCGGAGAGATTGTAGGGATGGCAGGGTTGATGGGCGCTCGCCGCAGCGAGATTGTTCGATCGATTGTCGGGTTGATGCATGGCGCGACCGGGGAGATCAGACTTCACGGCAAGCCTGTTAACTTTGCGTCCTTGCGGCAGGCGATGCGTGCTGGGGTCGGGTTTGTTCCCGAAGAACGCAAGACTGAAGGCCTCTTTCTGGAACAATCACTCAGCGACAACCTGATCGCGGCCAGTCTTTCCGATCATGCGTCTGCTGGGTTCATGCGTTCGGGCTCGATCAAAGCAGCCAGCCAAACAGCCATTGACGCCTTCAGTGTCAAAACCAGCGGGATTAACGAACTTGTTGGTGATCTCTCAGGGGGCAATCAGCAAAAAATTATGTTGGCCAAGTGGCTCAAACGCGCGCCAGCTCTTCTGATCATTGAGGAGCCCACAAAAGGGGTCGATGTCGGAGCCAAATTCCAGATCCACACGGAACTTTTGCGTCGAGCAGCCGAGGGAATGGCCATCCTCGTCGTGTCATCCGATTTTCCCGAACTTGTCTCTCTCTCAACCAGCATCCTTGTCGTCCACGACGGTCGCCTCATGGGAGACATCGCAGCCGCCGAGGCAACCGAAACCACGCTTCTTCAAATGGCCGCCGGAAATTCCGTTCCAATTGTGGACGCACCCCAAACCAATCAATCAGGAGTCGCGACGTGACCATGACCGCTCAAGCCAACTTGCCCATGAAGCGTCCGCTGCTGCGCCGTGTTTTACAAGCTTTTGTCGATATTCGTGAACTGACGCTGATCGTTCTGATCACCGCCATCATCATCGTGATGTCCAACGTTAATCCCTATTTCCTCAGCTTCTCGAACTTTCGAGCCGTGGCCGTGGGCATGGCCCCCACCGCGATCATCGTGATCGGTATGGCGATCCTACTTGCATCCGGCGGGTTCGATCTTTCCGTTGGATCGGTTATGGCTTTGTCTTCTACCGTCGTAGCCATGCTGCTTTTGACTGGCATGCCAATTCCGCTCGCTGTGGTATGCGGATTAGTGTTGGGTGGACTTGTCGGGGTAGTGAACGGTTTGCTCGTGACCGGCCTCGGGATCAATCCGCTTATCGCGACCCTCGGCACGATGTCGATCGCGCGAGGCATCGCTCTTGTCCTGACCGAAGGTTTTTCTGTCTCAAGCCTGCCGGCATCATTTGCCTGGATCGGCAAAGCTGACATAGGCGGCTTTCCGGTAATCGTCTTGTTCACCATTCTGCTCGTCGTTCTGTTTGATCTGGCCGTCCGCCATACGCGCTTTTTCCGTCAGGTCTATTTCATCGGCGCCAATGAAAAGGCCGCGATGTTGTCAGGCATCCATGTCACACGCGTGCGTATCATTCTGTACGCACTGACCGGTATTCTGGCTGCTTTGGCGGGTGTATTGCTGGCCTCCCGCCTGATGAGCGGCACGCCCACGGCAGGAAACGGTATCGAACTTCAGGTTCTGGCAGCGGCTGTCATCGGTGGCGCATCTCTACGCGGCGGCGAAGGTACTATTCTTGGTGCTTTCCTCGGCGTCGTTTTCGTTGCGTTGATCAACAACACTATGACGATGCTGGCTGTATCGATCTACTGGCAGATGATCGTCATCGGCGGTGTACTCGTTACAGCGGTCGCCTTGGACATGCTGATCCGAAGCAAACGGGGCTAATCCCGAAGCTTTCCAAAACTCAACAACAACCAAAGATCCAAAACAGGGAGACTACGATGACTGAATTGAACGTGAATCGGCGCAGGCTGCTGACAGCGGGCACCACCGCTGGATTGGCCGCAGCGTTCGGACTGCCCATGCTGTCCAAAGAAGCCATGGCGCAAGCGGCCGGCAAGGAGTATGTGTTCCTGTCCATCGTCACGCAGGTGCCGTTCTGGGTGGACTATCGAAATGCAATGGAAGACCTTGAGGAACTGATGGGCATCAAGGCCACATTCACGGGCCCCTTGGATTTCGACACGGCCGCACAAGCACGCCAATTGGATGAACTGATCGCAAGACGTCCCGCAGGCATCCTTATCTTCCCCGGTGATCCGGCCACTCTGGCCCCAGGCGTAGAACGCGCGGTCGAGGCCGGGATTCCAGTCACATGCTGTATCGGTGACATTCCTGACAGCCCCCGGTCCACTTTCCTTGGGATCAACGGCGTTCAGGCAGGACGTGTCGGCGGCGAGATGCTGGCACAAGCGATTGGCGGCAAGGGGAAGGTCATTCTCGGCACGTTCCCTGCTCCTTCCACGCTGGAACGGGTCGAGGGTTACAAACAAGTCTTCGCTGAGAAATACCCGGATATCGAAGTCGTCGATGTTGTGAACGACAAAGCCGACCCGTCCTATGCTCCGACAGCCTATCTTCAGGCCATTCAGGCAAATCCCGATATTGTTGGCATCGGCGGTACAGACGGTGACAGTGGCAAAGGCGCTGCGATAGCGGTCAACGAGGCGGGTCGCAAGGACATCAAGATCGTCGCGATGGACCGAAATGATGATATGCTTCCCTATATCGAAGACGGCACAATTCACGGCGCAGTGGCTCAGAAATCCTATCTGGAGATCTTTCTCGCCTTCCACATGATGCATTGGCAAAATACCGATGCGTTGAAGGTTTTGCCGGATTGGAAGGCCGCCGGGATCAACCCGCTGCCTGAGCGCGTCGAAACCGGGGTGATGCCGATCACATCCGAGAATGTTGCACAGTTTAAGCACGTCTAAATTGTCATCCCGGCGCGGCTTGTCGCGCTGGGACATAGTCAGGGAGCAAACATGCCAGACAGATGGAGTGTTCTGCAGCTACAGCAGGGCGATTTAAGGCTGACACTCCTGCCAGACATCGGAGGCCGTCTGTGGGACGTGAGTATTCAAGGGCGCTCACTCCTCTTTCAAAACCCAGATCTTGACGGAGTGGAGGTGGACGACACCCGGCTCGCCGATTTGCCTACACGCTCTCCACAATTTGGCTTTCCACTTTGGGGAGGCGAGAAGACATGGATCGCCCCGGACTCGTCTTGGGAAAACGGCGCTCCGTTTCCCGTGCTGGACAGCGGCTCCTATCAGATCACTTCTAGAACCAGCACTCGCATCGACATGACCAGCGCCGTCTGTCCCATATCTCACTTATCTGTTTCGCGTCGCATCACACTGACTTCTGAAAACAGCTGGGACATTGAACATATCGTTGCCAATCGCGGCACTTCCTCTCGCCTGACCGGCATTTGGTCAGTCATGATGCTTAACACTCCAGCCAAGATCGGAGTCGAAATGGATCACCCTGCGTTTTACCCTGTTTTCGGCTCTTCAGAAGGGATGGTTGAAACGCGCGGCAGCGGCACGGTCGCAGATTGTAGAAGACTGCAGGAATTCAAGATCGGGCTACAGAACCCCAACAACCGAACGCTGATACGGTGCGGAACCGATGGCCCCTTGCTGATGTGCTCAGTACCAGAACCTCAACAGGGTGACCGATTTGCGCATCACCGTCCGTTCGAGGTCTTCAATTCGGGCGATTACGCCTACTGCGAAGCTGAATGGCACTCACCCGTGCACGACCTCGAACCAAATGAAACAATGAGTTTTCGGCAGACGTTCCTATTATTGACAGACGATACACAGCAAATGCCAGCGAGTCTCACAAGCAACAAGGAATTCATGTCATGCATGTCCTGATCACAGGCGCTGGTGGGCATCTCGGCCGCAAACTTTTCGACACGCTAGAAAGCGACCCCGGTTATATCGTTTCTGGCATCGACATCCGTCCCGTTGACCATCCCGACATTCACACCGCAGACCTCTCCGACAACAGCAGTTGGGTCAGTTTGCTAAAGGGTGTGGATGTTATCGTGCATCTTGCTGGTGATAGAGAGCCAGCCGCCACCTGGGCCTCCGCGATCAAACACAATATGGATGCAACTCTTTCTCTCTATCACCATGCGGCAGCCATGGGCGTCAGCCGAGTAGTTCTTGCCAGCTCCAACTGGGTTCACGGCGACAAAAGGTTCACGCATCAGGTGCTCAACAGCACGACACCACCAGGGCCAGTAAACGCCTACGGCATGTCAAAGCTATTCTGTGAACGGACAGGGGCTTATTTCGCTGAGCATCACGGACTGTCGGTCATCTGCTTGCGCATCGGCTGGACGCAATGGACTCACGGCAACCAACCCGGCACACACATGGCGATGGGCCGGTGGGGTCAGGAAATGTGGTTGAGTGATCGGGACTTTCTAAGCGGAATGCGCGCCGCAATAGATGCCAAGGATATTTCCTTCGCAGCCCTAAACCTAATGTCAGATAACCCAGGTATGCGCTGGGATATCACCGAAACACGACAAACGATTGGCTACTCTCCAGAGGATGGAAGCCCCGCAAAAATAACAGTGGGCATTTCCTTGAGATCCATGCTGCAGCGGCTGTTTACAGTCCGACTCCCCAGCTTTTTCGCGACACGTTTCCCGGATTGGTAGAGTACAAGATCCGAGCATTGTTGTTGCGTTGCGCAACCAGTTTACGAAACCTCGCATCGAAGTAAGCGCTGAAAAGGTCAGCTTTGTCTGCTTCGCGGTAGACGGAGAGCGACATAACGAGCACCAGATTCCGCAACCATTGGATGTTTGATGATTCGATGACGACTTGCGCACATCGTTGAAGCGGTTTTATGTGAAGCGATCTCTGGTTGAGTGCTCAGCCCCCCAAGCGGACCAAACGAACCACTACTTCAATCGCCGAATTGCAGTCATTGATCCTGTTTGCAGAGAAAGTCAGCGAAGAGCCCAAGGCAGTCATAGTGATTTTGTGCTGTGCGCACACGCAGCGCGAAAATCGCTGCGCCTGCGTGGTTCTCGGCGCTGCTAGGCAGCGGAAAAACCTGCCATTCGTTCGGGGCGCGGTGAGCTACTTAGAGGGCGAAGATAAAGTAGCGGACAAAGGGGCAATTCGCTGCGGGAGCATCAATGTCTCCTATCAAAAAACAGTGGTTCTCGGGAAATTGTCTGGCTTCAGTCAGACTTGTCATACGCTTCCCGTGCGGCATCAATCTCGCTCAAGTGTTCCAATGCCCAATAGCTTAAGGCGCTGACCGGCTCGCGAAACGACTGCCCCATCTGAGTCAGATTATATTCGACCTTGGGCGGGATCGTTGGATATTGGGTCCGGTTCACAAGCCCATCCCGTTCCAACTCCTTCAGCGTCAAGCTCAGCATTCGCTGCGAAATGCCTAGGTTTCGCTTGATCTCGTTGAAGCGCATGGTCCCGTATTGAGCCAGCGAGATGACCAATTGCGGGCAATCGCAAAAACACTGACCGAAAAGAAAGACTGAGAGTGCCTCCAAACACGCAGTCTTTAGCAATAAAGCAATCCAATCAGATCACTCTGATGTTGGACCAGGTTCTCGGCACTGACAGGTTTGACCGCGGTCCCGTCGACATCGCCAATCTTGCTTTAGAATACTCTGCTCATACCGCGCCTGAATCGCCGATCCGTGAGGTTTTGAAGAGAGATATCCCGGGATGTATGGGAGCACTCGTATATGGGGAAAGCAAACCCCGTGAATGGACAATTGTATCTCACAAAGATCAATCAGAAGGACGTCGAGCCTATACCCTGGGTCATGAATTTGGCCATTACGTTCTCCATAGAAAGCTGATCGATGAAGACGACAGATTTGACGGTGGGATCTATTGTGATGAAAGTAGTGTTTTGCGGCGGGAAGGCGAAGACATTGAGCATGAAGCAGATGAGTTTGCTGCCAACCTGTTGATGCCATTCCACGACTTTCGCAGACAGATTTCATCAAAGACAGTTCCGAGTTTCGACGACTTGGGGACAATCGCTGACAGATATGGCGTTTCCCTCACGGCAGCCACACTTCGGTGGCTTGAATACACGGAAACACGTGCCCTGCTTGTCGTTTCCAACGAGGGTTATGCACATTGGGCAAAGACCAGTAAGGCGGCGCTAAAGACAGGGCATTTCATCAAGACTCGGAAAACCATGTACGAACTCCCAGCGTCGGCAACCGCTGTAACTCAGGACTATCGCCAAGAGGCGGTTGATGGGATTAGCCAGCCCTCAGGTGTTTGGTTTGATGAACCGGTCATAGAAATGTGCATTTCGTCCAAGTGCTATGAACAAGAGATGACGCTACTTCATCTTCCACGCAAAGAGCCGGTTTACCACGCTGATGAGGTTGAAGAGGACGCATTCGATAAGCTATCAGAATCTTTCCGGCGATAGCCATGTCATTGCAAGTAGTGTGACCGGCGTAGCTGACTGACGAATTGAAGAGCCCCTGGCTCAAATGTTCTCAAGGTCTGTCTTGCCAGTAAGACGCGGATTCTTTTGCACGCGCATCGAATGTCTGCTTCCCGCCGGACCTGCAGAACATCAGAGCTAGGGGACGTCGTCCCCCCGCGCCCGCAATACAATTAGATAGGGCCGTGTCCTCGGCGAACTCCTGTGGGCCGCACCACCCTGTCGAATTGTATTGCACTTGCTACCCCCAACCCTCGCCGGGAGCAGGTTTTGGAGAAGAGCGCCCTGAAGGGCTTCGCACAAAACCGGTTTTTATGGGGAAACATGCTCAACGTAACCATTTGGCAGAAGGAAAAGCTATGCGGCGCAAAGGAAAAGTCCTGTCGCAAAAGGCAAAACTATTTGTCGCCACATAAGTACCAAGTGGCGGTGCTGTCAGACCAATTCGAACCAGTCTCTGTTTACCCCTAAATGCCGGAACTTATGCTGAACAAAGTTGGCGCCACTCGGAGAGAGCAGCGGCGCGGGTGAGCTTGAAATTGTCTCTGCTGTAGAGGGCGCGTTCCTGATTGAAATGGTTGTGGACGGAAGAATGAACTGCGGCGAACTTCTGCAAACATCGCATTTGCCTGAAGCGGAGCATCGCACGTTCTCGTCGTCGAAATGGCAGATGGGAATTCTCGGCCCGATTGTTCAGCCAGCGGCTGGTCTCTTGCCAACTACCGTTCCCGACAACTCTCATCGCCGCGCCATAAGACCGCAGTTTGTCCGTCACGATGGATTCAGGTTGACCGTAGCGTTTCATTGATTTTCTGAGGAATTTCAACGCAGCTTTGCGGTCACGGCGCTTGGTCACATAACTTTCCAGCACCTCGCCTTCGTGATCCACAGCCGCCATAGGTCGTGCGTATCGCCATTGTTCTTCA
>NZ_FREZ01000012.1 GCF_900143525.1 Ruegeria sp. Alg231-54
CGAAAGACGTCGAGCAAATACCATCTCTCTTCATACGCATGCCAACCAAAGGTCAGCCCAACCGTAAAGTCCGAACGCGGACTATCCTTCGCCGCTGTATCCCAGCTCTGGACCCGCCGGACAAACACGCTTTCGTCCGGCAAAGTTTCCACCAGATGCAAATCGGACATTGAGAGAAATTCGTTTTCACCGTCCGTTGGGTTTTGTTGATACTGTGCCTGGAAGGCAAAATTGCCTATGTCGGCCTTAATCCGATCAAGAACCTCCTGCGGTTCCCGCTCTGGGTTCAACAAATCTCCTGGCCGACGCGTCAGCACCCGGTTGTTGTAGAGCGGGATCTCTTCCGGGATCTCCGCGATAGACGGCAGGCACAAATGGTCAAATGTGTCCTTTTCCAAGAGGTAGGCGGAGAAGTCATCCGGGTGCAGACGCTGCTGAATCGAGACAATACGATCGGTGCGCTTGTCGTTCAGCCGTGAGAACAGGGTCTGGTCGAAAAAATCACGCAACTCCTGCCGGTACGTATCGTGGCGCATTTCAGAGGGTTTACCCAGATCGTCGATGATAATGAGGTTTGCACCGAAGCCAGTGATGCCGCCGCCAAGAGAGACCGATTTGCGTCCGCCTCCTTTAGTGGTTTTCATATGTTCGAACCGGTTGTGTTTGGGATCGACCTTCATCTTCGGAAACAGGCGCTGATAAAACGGGCTGGTCACCAGCCGTCGAAACTGTTCGGCATGTTCGCGCGCCAGATCTTTGCCGTAACTGACAACAACCACTTTCTTTGTCGGATCGCGTCCAAGCTCAAAGGCTGGCAACAAAACAGATCCACAGATCGATTTCAGATGGCGAGGGGCAATCGAGATCATCAACCGTTGGCACTCACCAGAGGCCACGCGCTGAAGGGCATAACACATAGCCTCCAGGTAAGGCGCCCGGGCAAGCCTCTCACCCGGACACAAGATACCAAAACTGCCTGCAAGGAACGCGTAGAGGTTTTCACGCATCGCAGCCTCTGCCAACCTTTTGCGATCATCAGAATTCTGGGCATTCATCGTCGATGCCTCCTTGGATGCTTGCAAAAAGTTGATCCGGATCGCTGCCAAACATATCCGCCAGCACTTCCAGGGCGGCCAGGTCTGAACCGGGGTCGGCCGCAGATGCACCTTCGCTACCCGCCAGTTCTGCAGCGCGCGCCTCCTGAACCGCGGGCAACAATTTCAGAACCCGGTCAATCGAACGCATCTCGCCTTTGACTGCCCCATTCACCAGTTGGCGCAGGATTGCTTCCAGCATCGTGACCTCGCGGCGTGATCCGTTCTCGGTGATCGGGATTTTCCGAAAGAACACCTCCTCAAGCATCGACCCGACATTCTTCGAGGCTTTCGGCCGCCCTTTCGGATTGCCGGATCGGCCTTTCTTGAATCGGGTTGCTTTGGGCGGTTTGCCGTAGCCCACCTCAAACTCTTTCGTATCGTCAGACATGATCCGCCTCCAGCTCTGAGGTGGTGTCGTTGGCCGCAGAACGCACATCAAACGTCTGTCCTGTCACCGAATGTACGGCGTTCTCACCAGTCATCTCCTGCCAACGGCGGATGGCGACATCGACATAGGCCGGGTCGAGTTCAATCAAGCGCGCCCGGCGCCCGGTTTTCTCAGCCGCCAGCAAGGTCGCGCCGGACCCGCCAAAGGCGTCCAGCACAACATCACCGCGTTGGCTCACATCCATGATGGCATCTGCAACCAGTGCCGTTGGCTTAACTGTGGGATGATCTGAAAGATCGGCCTCGCGCCCTGCCCCAAAGCTGTTTACACCGGCGCAATCCCAGACATTGGTGCGGTTGCGCCCGTGTTTGCCCAATTCGACATTGTTGATATGCGCAGCACCTGGCTTCTTGAAGACCGCAACCAGCTCGTGCTTGGAACGATAAAGGCTGCCCATCCCTCCGTTGGTTTTATTCCAGACGCAGAGATTGATGAGATCAAAGCCACCTGCCTTGCCGGACGCAATCAGCTCTTCAATATGACGCCAGTCCATGCAGATCATCGCGATGCCACCGTCCGGCAAGCAGTCAAACAGCCGGTTGATCACGTCCGAGAGAAAGCTGCAGAACTCACTGTCCGACATTTCTCCCGACGCCATGGCAAATTCGCGATGAGCGCCATCGGTGCCACAGCGGACATGCCCATTGACCGGTACGTTGTAAGGCGGATCAGTGAAGATCATCTGTGGTTTCTCGCCTTCCAGCAAGGTGTCGTAGCTCTGAGCTTGCAGGGCATCCCCGCAGAAGATGCGGTGATCTCCGAGAAGCCAGAGGTCGCCCGGCTGCGTGATGACAGGTGCCGCAGGGTCCGGGGTGTCTACAGTTTCCGCTTCGGTCTCCGCAGCCTCGCCCGCAGCGTCGATGATGATGTCGATCTCCGGTGCCTCGAACCCGGTGATATCCAGATCAAAATCGAGCTCGCCATCAAGGCTGAGATCCATCAGCTCGGCAAACTCGATCTGCAGAGCAGCTTCGTTCCAGTCCGACAGTTCCGCCAGCTTGTTATCCGCGATCCGCAGGGCGCGCACTTCTGCGTATGACAAGTGATCCGCGACAACAGTCGGCACGGACATCAACCCCAGGGCCTTAGCGGCTTCATAGCGGCCATGACCCGCAATGATTGTGCCCGAACCATCCAAAAGGATCGGAGTGACAAATCCAAACTGGGCCACCGACGCCTTCAGCTTGTCAATACTCTTGGCCGCGTGCACGCGGTTGTTGTTGKCGTATGGCTTGATCTGGCTGATCTGAGATTGGACGACTTTGTCCGCCATCCAGATCGGTGTGTTGGACGCCTTRGCGTCGCTCTGTGTWTTTTTGGCAGACATAGCCGCCTCCTTTCGTTTGACGCTCGTTAGCGTCGACAAGAAAGGATCGYGTTGGGAATTCGGAGAGAGCACGATTAACAACTCTCCGGACCAATCGATCCGGTTCGTTGCCCCTTCGAATGCTCTCTGCGGAAACCTGTGTTTCCAATGA
The DNA here is from genome assembly GCF_900143525.1 of Ruegeria sp. Alg231-54. Lineage (GTDB taxonomy): Bacteria > Pseudomonadota > Alphaproteobacteria > Rhodobacterales > Rhodobacteraceae > Ruegeria. Next base: position 3,024 of record NZ_FREZ01000012.1, read on the forward strand.
GTGCTGCCTGCGGGAGCAGTTTCCCGCCCTGATAGTCCGGGCGATTGAGCCAAATGTAGGTGTCATCAATACGAGAGGCAACCCCCAAACCAAACGCAACCAAATCGTAACCAATTAAGATTGTTTACGAATAATCGGGGGTACAGCAGCAGCGCCCTGCAAAACACACCCCTTCTGAGGCTGCTCCAGAAAGGGCTGGACTGTTGCTATAAACCACGCATCAATGGTTCTACGCCCGAGCCATTCGGGCGCTCCTCAGTACCGGAGTTCGGCATCTCGCTGACCCAAGATCAGAGGAGACAGTTCATGGCCAAGCGGAAGCAAACCAAAATTGACAAGGTACAAGCCTTGTTGCGCCGCCCGAGTGGCGCCAGCCTTGAGGCGCTCTGCAAAACAACAGGGTGGCAATCTCATTCGGTCCGAGCGGCTCTAAGCGGTCTGCGGAAGAAAGGCGTCACAATTGAACGACGCGCATCCGACAAACCAGATGGTTCTTCCACCTATCACCTGACGGTAAGAACAGGAGAAGAGTCATGATCAAAACTAGCGATGTCGCAGATCTCGCCGCCATGGGTCGATCGGATCTGGTCGCGATTTGGCGACAACTGTTTGATCAACCCGCCCCCACTATGCTCAGCCAACCCTTCCTGCGCCGCTTCATTGCCTTTGAAATGCAGTCCCGCAATCGTGGCGGGCTGTCGCGGCAGGTCAAAGCCACATTGGAAAAGGGTTCTGAGAAAAAACCCCGGCCTGCCTGCCCTGCCCTTAAACCAGGCGGGCGCCTGCTGCGCGAGTGGAATGGTGTGACCCATATGGTCGATGTGACAAGGGATGGTTTTACCTGGAACGGTCGGTCCTATCGCTCGCTCTCGGCCATCGCCCGAGAAATTACCGGCGCGCATTGGTCGGGGCCGCGCTTCTTCGGGCTCACCAGCAAGGGGGCCAAATGAGCCCGCGCTGCAAGATCCGGTGCGCCATCTATACGCGCAAGTCCTCAGAAGAGGGGTTGGGCCAAGACTTCAATTCGCTGGATGCACAATATGAGGCCTGCGCGGCTTATGTCGCCAGCCAGCGACATGAAGGCTGGACACTGTTGGACGAGCGTTACGATGACGGTGGCCTGTCGGGTGGCACCCTAGAGCGCCCTGCCCTTCAGCGCCTGCTTGAAGAGATCGATGCCGGGCGCATCGACATGGTTGTGGTCTACAAGATCGACCGGCTGACCCGGTCGCTTGCCGATTTCTCGAAGCTGGTCGACCGGCTGGAACAGGCGAACTGTTCCTTTGTCTCCGTGACGCAAGCGTTCAATACCTCCTCGTCCATGGGCCGGTTGACCCTGAACGTGCTTCTGTCCTTTGCCCAGTTTGAACGGGAGGTGACCGCAGAGCGAATTCGCGACAAGATTGCTGCGTCGAAGAAAAAGGGACTTTGGATGGGTGGTAACCTGCCTTTGGGCTATGATCGCCACCCCGATTCCAAAGCAAGAACGTTGGTGGTGAAGGAAGATGAGGCCCGAACGGTTCGACATCTCTTTGATCTTTATGATGAGCTGGGTTGCCTGCGCAAAGTAGAAGAACGGGCAACGGCTGACGGGCTGCGGTCAAAACGGGTTGTTCGGACAGATGGCAGCGTGAAGGGGGATTGTCCGCTGTCACGCGGCCAGATCTATTACCTGCTGCGCAACCCGGTTTACCTCGGAAAAATCCGCCACAAGGATAAGATTTGGGATGGACTACACCCGGCGATCATCGACCAGGACGTCTGGGACCGGGTGCAGGAAAAAATGCGCATAGCGTCGCAGCGATCCCGTGCAAACCTCACGCCCGATGCGCGCCAACGCACCAATGACCCCGGCGCCTGGCTCACCGGTTTGATGCGAGACGAAACAGGTGATCGGTTGACGCCAACCCACACCACACGCAAAGGCCGACGGTTACGCTATTACGTCTCAAATCGACTGATCTCGGGTGGCAAGGATATCTCCGGCTGGCGACTGCCCGGCCCGGCGCTGGAACACGCAGTCATTGATGTCATCGCAAGACATCTGCAAAAGGCCGCCGCCGCGCATCAGATACTGGCGCAGCCGGAAGCCGGGTCAGCCGAGGCGGTTCAGACTTCGGTTGCGAATTTAGTAACCCGGCTTCAACGCCAAGCCGGTCAGGTCGGCGCTGCTCTTCTGGTCAAAGGCAAAATTGCACGAGGACAGATCGACCTCGAATTGAACCCCAAAACTCTGGCAAGCGCACTTGGCATTGCTGCGGACCATCTGCACCCGGATCTCACCCACGTCACCGCATCTTTCAATCTGCGCCGCCGTGGCGTCGAGGCCAAGGTCATCGCCGGAGATGTGGCACCCCAACCTGATCGCCGCCTCCGGTCCATGCTGATCCGCGCCCATGGCTGGGCCCGAGATCTGAAAGCCGGGGTTCAACTGATGGAAATTGCGCGGCGGGAAAACCTCCCCGGCGCCTTCATCCGCACCCGCGCCCAGCTCGCCTTTCTATCACCAAAGATTCAAGCCGCGATTCTCGACGGCACCCAGCCGCCCGAACTCACACTTAAGCGACTAGTCAGCGTTACCCATCCACTTGATTGGTCCGAACAGGAACGCCAGTTCGGCTTTTGATAGCTTCAGATCCTGCGTCCCTGATGCAGGGTTCGCCCTCCCTGATCCGGCGGAACAATTCCCTGTTCGTGCGAGAAAATTCCCTGTTCCACGATTTAGGGAATTTGCAGCATAAACCTCTGAAAAACATACGGTTCTGATAGAAGAAATGACGGAAATCAGTCCCGGTTTGCGAAAATTCCCTGTAAATAGCCGGGTATCAGGGAAATCCAGCCCAAAGCGACCCCGCTAAAATGCGGCACTGAGACTGGGGCCTGAATTATGCTCTGAATGTACGGTCTGCTCCGTCTCTGATTGAAAGCGCATGCGCCAACGCGCGGGAATTGCGGCACAATTCCGGGTCAGAAAACACAACTGAAATGAGACGGGTATGAGTGGCGGTGCTGTCAGACTAATTCGAACCAGTCTCAGTTTGCCGTGGAAACCGTGAACCTATCCGGAACAAAGTTGACGCCACTCGGCGAGAGCGGCGGTGCGTGTCAGTTTGAAGGTGTCTCGGCTGGCGAGCGATCTTTCCTGGTTGAAGTGGTTGTAGACGGAGGAATGGACGGCGGCGAATTTCCGCAAACTTCGCATTCGCCTGAAACGTTGCATGGCGCTTTCGCGTCGTCGAAACGGGAGATGCGAATTCTCGACGCGGATATTGAGCCACCTGCCCGTCTGATGTTTTTCGAGTGCACCCAGTTCTTTGAGCGCGGCTTTTTATGAGGCGAAGCGATCCGTCACGACGGTTTCCGCTTTGCCGTGTCGCTTCATTAACTTCTTGAGGAATTTCAGTGCTGCAGCCTTGTTTCGGCGTTTGGTGACAACGGCCTCAAGCACTTCACCTTCGTGATCGACTGCACGCCAGAGATAGTGGCGTTTGCCATTCACCTTCACAAAGACCTCGTCCACGTGCCACTTCCATTTGGAGAATGAGCGCAGCTGCTGAACACGCTTCCGTCTGATCTCAGCAGCAAACATCGGGCCAAACCTGTTCCACCAATATCGGATAGTTTCGTGGCTCACGTCGATGCCTCGCTCGTGCAGCAGATCTTCGACATTCCGAAGCGAGAGCGGCAAACGGATGTACAGCATCACCGCAAGACGGATGATCTCTGGGCTGGTTTTGAAATACTTGAAAGAGGCAGGATTGGTCATGGGCAAAAGCTACGCAACACCCCTACCCCGCTCAAGCAAAGTTCTTCTGACAAGACCCTTCAGCATTCCCTACCGCTGAACCACATGCTTGCCCTGGACTTTGAATGGTCCTCTCTGTCGATGAGTTCAGGACAACTGCCGGACTACTCCGTAACATCCATCGAGAAGAAATACGTTGCGCACAACGCTTGATCGGCAATGCCTGAAGGTGGTTCCATGCCAGTAAACATCGCTACGCCAAGGTAGGTGAACCCGGAGCTGTCCTCACTCCAGGCTGCCATATACGTAATTGGTTGGTCGCCACAAAGCGTGTTTCCCTGCCTTAGTGGGCCTGCATCGCCTGATACACGAAACACCTGAGCAACAGGCACGTCGCCAGACGCACCCCAATTGCCTGAACTCTTGGGGTCATGAACTTCGAGATCAAGAAACCTGCCGGTCTCGAAGACCATCCGCTTGGTAGATATAATTACTGGTCCGGTAATCGCCATTGCCGTTTCGCTGGAAGGATTGAAAGCCTTGGAATCCTCAAAGAACGGCTGGGATGCTGCTGGCCCCCCCAACATCCCCATAGCCATTGGCAGCATCAGGATCGATCGACGCATTTGAATCTCCAGTGTGCGTAGTGGTCTGACAACCTTAAACATCCTTTTGCTTCGTCGTCGAATGCCTAGACAATCGTTTCGAATGCTGCGTTCGCGATCAAGGTCTGAGAAGGGCTCGGAGCAGTCATTCGCCGCACTCGGCATGAACGACTGCTACGCGGACAGAGCGCCATTTCGCTGCAGTAACTACCAAGGTCTGCTTTACTAGAATTAGGTTCCAGCAATCGAACCCTCAATCAAGCGCCGTGTCTCGCTCGGCACCGCGAAGACGACTGAGTGTGACCGGAGTGACACCAAGAAAAGATGCTATCAAATAGTGGCCAAATAGCCCTTCGTGGCGCGGGAAGTTTTCGCGAAACCACGCAAGGCGGTCTGCCCCGCCAAGTGCAGCAAGGCACCATTCCCGGTCAGCCTTGCGAGCCAGTTCTTGTTGCAAAATGCCGTTTGCCCATTCGCGAATTGGCTCCGATACCAGCATGAGCTCAGTCAAAGCGCGGTTGTCCATTTGCGCAACTAACGCGTCCGCAACCACAATTATTGATACGAGCGAGGTCCCGTTTCTGGTTCTCGCGACATTTGGTGCGACCACGCACGGACCTGCGTTAAAGCCAACGCAAACACCGCGGCCTTCTGGATCGCTAATTTGGCTCGTGGCGCGCCCATCAAGAATGATGTGCTCCATTGGGTCTGGTTCGCCCTGCGTCGCAATGCGACGCCCCTTTTCGACAAGTTCAACATTCCATGCTGCCGCGAACTCACGCGCTGTGTCTCCATCTAAAGCGTTCGGGAGACATGTCAGAAACGTAAAAAGGTCCAAATCGCGAATTCCTTATCAAACGATAATGCCAGCTTTGCTCGCGCTCAGTACGACGGTGCCAATGGTAAGGAGAACAACCAATGAATATGACGATACCAACTAAGCAGTACGGGCGGCAAGCGGCACTCCTTGGCCTCGCTGCCGCTGGATTCTATCTGCTGATGATCTTTGGCACTCTGGCGCACATCGAGACCTTATCCGGCCTTCGCCCTTTCGACATGCGCCCCGGCGGATATTCGGCTGAACTAGCAAATTCGCTGATCGATGCCTTGGGATCCAGTGGAAGGTCGTACTATCTCACGCGACAAATTCCGCTTGATCTAGTTTATCCCTCTTTGATGGCGCTGACCTTAATATCATTGTTCAAATGGCTTGGTTCACGAGGCATAAGCCAAAAGCTTGTTCGAATTGGAACTTGGATTTCGATTGCCGCAGCTATCGCTGACTATCTAGAGAACGCCGGCATCTGCCTCATGATCCTGAGTTGGCCAGAAATATCAGCCAACACTGTCTTGACGGCAAGTGTCGCTTCCATTGTGAAATCGGGCTTAACGACGACTGCAGTCCTGATCGTCTCGCTAGGTGTCGGCTCTTGGTCGTTCAAAAGGAAACGTGTCTACGCCTGATCGATGCCTGCTGAAGGCCCCATCCCTTCCACTGGCATTTAGCATAGCCAAAAAGTTCAGAATGCCAGTTGAGCAAGTGTTTGAAGGCGAATCTTGAAGTCTTAATAGTAAGTATGAAGCCACCGTTCGAGAATGAACGCTGAACGGTGGCTTGTCGTATTTGGCCCGTAATTGGGTAAATACATTGGGCGCAGCTACGAGCGCTGAACCAGGTTTTGATGAGTCCGGAAACCAACCGGACCCGCTCATCAGTCAATGCTCCAGTCGTCGATTCAGGTTGACGTCGAGTTGTAGATCACCGGCATCTTGCCTTGCCACATGTTCCAAGTGTTATCGGTATTGATCAGCTTGGCCATAAAGTGGGCGACGTTGATGCGACTGGTCGTCCCAGCATCAAATATTGCGCTTCGGATTGGTGACCCAAAAATTTTGTAGTCTGTCACTTCGATGTCATCGATCAATCCGTCAGGACGGACCGCGGTCCATTCTATTTGTGTATCGTTCTGACCAACGTTCGTGCGCAAGTAATCAGCAGCTTTTTCGTTGTCGACGTGCGGGGGAAGCAACAAACGAAGCAGGCCGATGACGCATTTCTGGCCAAATGAAATTCGCTCGTTCAGATCGCGGTTACTGTTTCCGGTTGTGTTCATAAGCACGAACTTGACGGGCTCACTTGGTTGGTTTGCCCGAACGGCGTCGCACAAACGCTGAGTCGCATCAGTGACGAGCCTGCGAGGCCCTCCGAATAGTCCCCGGAAGGTTAGGTTGTGCCCCAAACAAGACACCACTGCGTGACATCCCCGAACATGTTTGGCCATGTCGGAATCCCTCATGTCCAGAATACTCGCTTGGATTACCGACAAATTGGCATGGCCTCTTACTGCTTCAGGCAGGCTATCCAGCGATCGAACAACGATTTTTACGGCTTGGCCGCGATTTAGTAATTCTTCCACAAGCAAACGCCCTGTTGCACCGCTTGCTCCGACGATGAGAGTTGTCATATCCGTTCCAATCCATTGGGTTCTAACTGTTGTCAGTGTGATGTTGGATACGGTTTAGCGCTTTGGTTTATTCATGCAAATTGAATATTTTTTGTACTTTGATATGCATATATGCATGGATTGGCGGTCGGTAAAATTTGATTGGAACAAAGCACGGGCGTTTTTGGTCACGGCAGAGGAAGGCTCATTGTCTGCAGCGGCGCGGGCCTTGGGCATGGCCCAACCAACGCTTGGCCGTCAGGTCGATGGGCTCGAGCAAGAACTGGGCATCGTTCTGTTTGAACGTGTCGGTCGCGGCCTAACGCTCACACCAAGTGGTTTGGAACTATTGGACCATGTCCGCGATATGGGAGAGGCTGCAGGTCGTGTGTCGATGACTGCTCTGGGCCAATCACAAGCGTTAGAAGGAACGATCTGCATTTCAGCGAGCGAGACTTATGCTGCAGTGTTGTTGCCCCCGGTCATCGCCAAGCTACGCATTCTGGAACCGGGCATTCAGGTCGAAATTGTCGTCGCTAATCATGCGAGCGATCTGCGCCGCCGCGAGGCTGATATCGCGATCCGCAACTTTCAGCCTACCGAACCCGATCTGATTGCCAAGAAGATCGGCGATGCTGATGCCGTACTCTATGCGACGCCCGACTACATCGCGAAGATCGGCTATCCTACAAAGCCCTATGATCTACGCCATGCAGACTTTGTAAACATGGATCACGGCGGCATGATGATCAAAGGCCTCAACACTCTTGGGCTTGGCTTGACCGAGGCGAACTTCCCGCTGCTTACCGAAAGCTATCTGGTCATGTGGGAACTTGTGCGCCAAGGAGCGGCTATCGGCATTCTTGACGCCCACATCGGCGACGCTGACCCAATCGTGCGCCGTGTCCTGCCTGACCTCGAACCGCTTTTTTTCCCGATTTGGCTGGTCTCACACCGGGAACTCAAAACGAGCCGCCGCATTCGCAGGGTCTATGATTTCCTGGCAGAGGAACTGCGTCGAGGCTGAGTTCAAGGGATGGATTTGGTCGGGCCGATAATGCTGGTTAGCAATCTGTCGGTCATCATCGTTGCGTCCGCCCAAGGATAATCACGGATCGTATTGAGACAAAACGCTATGCCGATCATTCCGGATATGAGTGTGTCGGTGCTGGCTTTCAGGTTGCTGTGATCTTGAAGCACGGCCTGCACCAGATCCGAAAACACCCTGAAGTGTGCCAAAGTTTCTTCGTCCATGACAAATGTGCTGACGTCCGACCGCGTTACGTCGTTCGACATGAAGACCAGTCGAAAATGATCAGGATGATCGATCCAATAGGATACAAATGTCTGGGCAGCCGTTTGGAGACGTTCATCCGGTGCAACGATCAGTTTCAGTATTTCCTGAATTTCGTCAGACATGTCGGCGAGAACATCAGCCCACAGATACCTTAGAATATCCTGTTTGCCCTCAAAATGCGCGTAGATCGTCATGGGAGCGCATCCAACCTCCTTGGCAAGACGGCGCATCGAAACTGCTCCAAAGCCTTCTGCGCGGTAGATCGCAACTGCATGCTTAGCGATCTTTGATCGGAACTCCACAATATCGCTCTGGCTGCGGGGCGGCCTGCCTGCGGTCTTAGCCATGGGTTGGTCTCTCCAAAAGTATTTTAGTACGCGTCACAAATAATTCTTGCCCTGTCAAGGCGACATTATTATAGCACGCGTATCAATTAAAAGAACTACCCACCTGAGCTCCCACAAGGAACATGGAAATGAAAAAGATAAACTTACTGAATCTGGTTGTCGTGATTGTCGGCGCAGCAATCATCTTTCTCGGGCTGAACATCGGTCTAGGTGGGATCAAGACACTCGGCTGGCAAACAACACGCGACTTTATCTCCATCACGGATGCCGCAACATTCCACGTCCAGGATAGCCACATAAGATTCATTGGCGGGATCTGGTTTGGTGTCGGCGCAACCTTCGTAATCGGCGGGTTTGCGATGCGTACGTTCCGCCCAACATTGATTATTCTGTCCGCGATGATCGCAATAGCCGGTCTATTCCGGCTGAGTGGCCTGGATAGCGGTGTTATCTTCAGCGCGGCAATTGCCCCGTCGCTTATGCTGGAACTATTTGGCTTTCCGCTTCTCGCGTGGCGGTTAGTTGTTTCGAAAAACCGGGAAACCAAAGCTGACGGTTAAGCCAAAGCGGTCGTTAGCCCATGTCGCAGCATCGGTCGTTTTGGGCTCACGCACTAATCGCTTCGCGATAAGGGTGCTTGTTTCTGGCGTTGCGCTGAGCTGGGATTTCTTTCGCGATTTGTGATGTTGGGTTTGTGCTTTTGATCGAGGTGATTTTGCCTCGATTGACAGAGGACATTCCGATGAACATTCAGCATTCCACACCATTGACGCCCCTTCGTGCCCGCATGATTGCCGATATGTCGGGGCGCAATTTTGGCCCTGCATCGCAGACCAGTCACCTGCGCGCCTGCAAGCGTTTTGCAGCCTGGCTCGGGCGTTCTCCGGAGACGGCGACGCCGGATGATGTGAAGCATTTCCAGCAGCATCTGATTGAAAGCGGTGTCAGCATTTGCACGCGCAACCAAACGATGACTGGAGTAAAGTTTCTGTTCCGTGTGACCCTGCGGCGGCACGATCTGGTGGCCGAGATCTTCCATCTGAAGGAACCGGTGAAAGTGCCTCCGGTTTTGAGCAGATCGGAGATCAAACGCATCCTTGCTGTGGCACCCAGTCTGAAGGCGCGCGTGATGCTGTCGCTGGCTTATGGGTGCGGGATCCGCGCAGGCGAGGTCGTGCGGCTGAAGGTTGGTGATATCGATAGCGCTCAAGAGATCATCCGGGTCGTGCAATCAAAGGGGCGTAAGGATGGCAACGTGATGCTGCCCGCGGATATCCTGGACCTGCTGCGCGAGTGGTGGAAAGAGCGACCCGCCAGTCAGAACAAGGATGTTCCAGCGCCTGAGCGGGTCCTCTTTCCCGGCTATCGTGGCAAACACCTCTCGGCCCGCCAGATATCTCGGCTGTTCAAAGAGACCGCGCAGGAAGCCGGGATCACTAAGCCGGTCACGCTGCAAACCTGTCCGAAAAACTGGGACCACTTCAGTGTTTCGCATATGATTTAGAATTTGATACGCCGTTCGTCGAGACGGCATGCAGAAAAACACCCCGCTCGCAAAATTTCAGGCGGGGTGTTTTCTCAGAGTTGTTTAGTGTTCGCGTATCAGTAGCCTACGGTAAAGGCGGCGCGCGGAAATTCGGCCGACTGAGCCTCATCTACAATTGCCATCGCGAAATCTTCCATTGAGATTTCAGAGTTACCGTCTTCATCAACAATCAGGTTGTCTGTGTCCGTTCTAAAGGCACCCTGGCGCTCGCCTGGCTGCAATAGTGCGGACGGGCTGGCATAGGTCCAGTTTGCCGATACATCAGATGCACAGAGTTCCCACTGCGCCATGGATGCACGCGCGGTTGGGACGATGCTTTCGGGCAGAAGGTCGGGATCTGACAAGACCGTGTGCGGGCTTCCATCGGGGAGATGCAAACGTGCGGCACCTCCGACTATGATTACCCGAAGATCGGTCAGCGATGCAGCATCAAGGATGGACCGAGTCAGAGCAACGATTTCGCCCTCTCGCCCGGCTGGCGAACGCACGGCGCTGATGGCCAGATCCTGCCCGGTCATGGCGGCGGCCAGGGCTGCGGGGTCCGCAACATCTGCAACAATTGGTTTCACGTCTTTGGGCAGTTTATCGAGTCCTGCTTCGTTTCGGACGGCTGCGGTGACATCATGGCCACGCGAGAGCGCCTCGGCCACGACACGAGAGCCGACGTCGCCTGTGGCACCAAATACGATGAGTTTCATGGGAATTCTCCTTTTAGGTCGGGTTGTGAATGGGGCGTTTTGGAAGGACGGGAAGACTGACGCGCCCTGCGCGCTGTCCGAGCCAGATTGCTGTGAGCACAATTCCAGCTCCTGTAATTTGGGTGAGCGTCAGGGCCTGGCCCAGAAGGATCCAGCCGACCAGGACTGCGGAAAGCGGGCTGAGAAACCCAAGGGCGGAGACGGCGCCGGGCTCGATCCGGGAAATGCCTCGAAACCACAAGATGTAAGTCAGCGCGGCCCCAATCAGAGTGAGATAGGCGATGCCGGTGATATTTTGCGTATTCAAAGGGGGAAGCGCTGGTTCAAGCAACAGCGCAAGCGGCACCAGCAAAAGCCCACCGGCCGTGAGTTGCCAAGCGGCAAAGGTCAGCAGTGGCACCGGCGCTTGCCATTTACGGGTAAGGACCGTGCCCGCCCCCATCGAGATTGCGCCGCCAATCCCGGCGAATAACCCGATGGGATCCAGCGATATTCCCGAGCCAAGCACAAGAAGCCCGACCCCCGCGATCCCGATCAGGGCGGCGATCACCGCCGATGCTTTGATGGTGGTTTCTAAGAGCAGAGCCGCTAGAAATACGACAATCAATGGCTGAACTGCCCCAACGGTTGCCGCTACACCGCCCGGCAGTCGATACGCTGCCACAAACAAAAGTGCCCAGAATAGCGTGAAATTGAGTGTGCCCAGAATGAATGCTCTCATCCACCAGATGCCTTGCGGCAATTGCCGCGCCAGTATGAGTAGCACTAGGCCCGCTGGCAGCGCGCGCAGCGCGGCCATGGTCAATGGGTAACCGGCAGGAAGGAATTCGGTCGTCACGAAATACGTGCTGCCCCAGACCAGCGGCGCAACGGCCGTAAGCGCGATGTCAAATTGTTGTTTCATGGCGAATCTCCATTTATCTTGACGTCAAGATACTTCTTTATCTCTTGACGTCAAGATACATTCTCGCAATATGACCTCATGGACCACGTAGATCGCATCGTTACCCAATGGAACAAGGCCCGCCCCGACCTCGATGTGGGGCCAATGGAAACGATCGGACGTCTCTCCCGTCTGACGGCTAAGCTCAGAGGGGAGATGGAGAAAACCTGGAAGAATTGCGGGCTCAATCCCGCCAGCTTTGATGTCCTGGCAACGCTGCGCAGATCCGGAAAGCCCCAAGGCTTGTCGCCCGGCGAATTGCTCGACTTGACGATGGTGACGTCAGGGACAATGACCAATCGGATCGATCAACTCGTCAAGCTAGGCTTAGTAGAGCGGGTGCCAAATCCGGAAGACAAGCGCGGCTTCCTAATTTGCCTGACCGAAGAGGGGTTTGCAACGATTGAGAATGCGGTCAGCGACCATGTTGATACGCAGCACCGGCTTTTGAAGGGACTATCTGACGCGCAGCGCGACAACTTGAATGGATTGCTAAAAGTTCTCGGCGAAACGATTGACACAGATACATAATAACTTCCGGTAAAATGGACGCCTCAGAAGGAACCCTTCTGGAGATTTCAGCGGGTAGATGTGTCGAGCAGTGGCTCTACGCGGCATGAACTAATTTGATATTTCGCTCACGCAAAAGAACGTCCGCGGGAAAGTGGTCTTTCAGTGGTCGACCGGCGGGGCATCCCTTAGCTGTTTTCTTTGCCAGTGATGGCAGCTTGCGGGCTTCGCTTCCGTTCGTGCTACGCGCAGCATTCGACAGTAGGACTCCGAGCCGACATTGCCTGATGGGAGAAAGCGTTCCTCCGATAGTGCAGATAGAATGTCCGGTTAGCCCCCTTCTGGATGCCCATCATTCTGCGGAGCTTGGTCACAGATTTGATACCATGAAGGTTTCTCACCCACGAACTCATGGGACTGGTTCTCGAGGCTGATATCTCCATCCAGCGCGTTAGCTGCGATTGGAAAACTGTCTTCGGTGGATAGTATCTCGCCGAGTGATGTGCCGCAGATTTTGCAGAAACACCGCCCATAGATATAAGGAGTGGTCGGTTTGTAAACGCTAACGCAGTCCTTGCCTGCAATCCATTTGAGGTCTTCCTTTTTTACGAACCCGATGGTGCTTGCGCCAACCTTACGGCACCTTGAGCAGTGACACGTTCCAACAAATGATGGTTCGTTCGTCAACTCAAACTGGACGGCTTTACAGCAGCAACTGCCTTTTATCATGTTATTCTCCGTTGTGTATGGTTGGCCTTCCTCACACGTTTGCTTGGCGACATAAACATGGCATGCTGACAGCATCATGGCAGCATTCAACACGAGGAACGTTTTTTGCGCAAAGCGGAACGATTATTCGAAATTGTCCAACTTCTGCGCCTTGCGCGGGAACCGATTTCGGCACAGCACATCGCAAATGAATTGGGATCGTCCAAACGTTCTGTATATCGCGACATAGCTGCGCTAAAGGCGCAAGACGTACCTATCCGTGGGGAGGCTGGCATCGGCTACGTCCTTGGAAAGGGATTTGACATGCCGCCATTGATGTTGACCTCCGATGAACTGGATGCTGCCGTTTTAGGTGCGCATTGGGTTGCTAGCAGAGGCGAACCAGATTTGGCAAAAGCCGCTCTTAACTTCCTTGCGAAAATCGAAGTGGTCGTTCCAGAGCGCCTGCGAGCACAGGTATTGGAACCTGCAACGAGTATCGCTCCTGTTGTTCCCGCCTTTGAGGCAGTCAACTCCTCGATCCTCAGGAATGCCATCCGGACACACCGAAAGGTAAAGCTGGTATACGAAGGTGGTTCTGACGCGGGCGCGGAACGCGTGGTCTGGCCCGTTCTGCTTGGCTATCGGGACGCGGGGCGCATTCTTGCTGCTTGGTGTGAACGACGAAGCGGCTTTCGATACTTTCGTACGGATCGTATGATTTCAGCGGACACTCTCGAGCAACGGATACCAGAAAATGCACTGGCTTTACGTGCACGCTGGCGTTCCGCGATGGACCAAGAGCGAGCAAGCTACGCAAATCACCCCCGTGAGGGTGGATGATGGTCTTCACGACACGCGGCTTCACGAAAACGGTCACTGGTGCAAAATGCAGCATCGGTAGAACTGGGCTCAAACCGGTCGTTCGCTGCAACTTGCTTGAAGGTCTACTTTGCGGGACTTTCCGGACCTACGCCAAGTTGGGGCCAACTGGCGCTTCCGGCCCAGACCTGCCGCTCGACTTGGTATCACGATGCCGCGATGCAGCCCGTCGAACCTGCCGTTCGCTGCACCTGCGAATTTGGGACCAGCTTGAATTCAGACAATGCGGACACAGCCGTCGTTCGCTGCGGTTCCATTGAACGGCAGCTGACAGATCCTTGCTGTCGCTTGCACCAGAGTTCGAGAACCGCGGCACCCACCGCTCCTGACATAGGATCGCTACACCGCAGCGCTCGCGGGTACCGGTCCTAATGACTTCTTGATCTCCGCCATAAGGTCGGCAGGGAAATCTCCCTCTTTCACGTGGCGATAGTTTACATCCGCGCTCTCCGCCTCGTGCACGCAGTACAGTTTACTCCTCCACCAGCACGAAGTCACCTGGCATCCAGGTCTTGTCGAACCATTCCTGACCAGGGCTGTAGAGACGGATGATAGACGACCAGGATTTCCCAGGTGTGGTCTGCACCCAGTTGCCTTCTTTGCCTTCCGGCGGCTGAGGCCCCACCCAGACGGTCCAGGAACCGTCTTCGTTCGGCTCGATCTCTGGGACTGTACTGTCGATCCCCGCAAGTTTCTGATCGGTTTCCAACATTGACCGATGCTGATTGTCGTAGACGGTAATCGACCAGAAATCGCCCGCAGGCACCGGCGTCGGCAGATCAATGCGATATGTCTTTCCACCATCCAGATAGACGCCGTCTGCATCTTTTGCCGTGAACCCGTAGACTGATCCGGACCCGACACGTGGGTTGGACATGGCCGGTGTAATGCCGGTGGCCATGTAATGAAAGAACGTCCGGTCGCTTAGAATGCGCACATCATCTTGAAGAAACTCGTGGCTCAGCCGGGCATAGGGCGTCGTCCATTCACGGCCTTCAAAGAGGTAGACGCCAAGATCGCGTGGGCTGAAAGACATCGCCCGGGCCGTTGCGTTCCCGACTGCACCCGCTTCAGTCAGGATATCCCGCATCCGCTGGTCAGGCTCAAACGGCTGACCGTGCCGGATGCCGATACTGTCGAAGATACCCGCGATTTCGGGCGGGAATGCATTGGGGGGTTCATATTGCACGGCGGCATTCAATTCTTCATAGAACGAAAAATCGTTTCCATGGATGGTGTTCCATTGACCACCGGTCAGCTGTACGAACTTCTGCTCCGGTGGATTCGCGATCTCGCTGTAGGGGAACATGCGGAAGTTATCTTTCATCCGCTTGACGGTGCCTTCCAGGCCGTCGTCGAGCACGAATGCCCGCATCAGAACAAAGTGCTTGTAGGTCGACGAATGCACAATATGCGCCCCGTTTTCGGGTAGCTCACCTTCGTACTCGGGCGGCACAAACAGATAGCGCCCACCTCGACCCTGATCCGGGCCCGTGAAACCAATATCGGTTACCCAACGGAAATAAGCATCGTCGATCGGACCGATGGTAACTGGCGGCACATCAACCACCACTGGACCAGTCTTGGTGTCGATACAGAACAGCACATACATGGTCGTGGTATTCGCGGTCAGCATAAGGCTGCGGGCGTCCAGAAGTTCCTCAGTGATCCCTGCGGCGAAAGGCTCTACGCCGTAATCTTCCAACCCCTTACAAAATGCGTGAACCGAAGTTGCCGGGATACCATGCAAGAAAGCATCGACTCCGCGCATGAAATCGAGGTTGTCCCAAAGTTTGCCGACGGTTTCTTCGGTCGGCAGACCGTCGAAAAAGTTGAGCGTCCCAAGGCGCTCGGTTTCGACAGTATCAGGCGTGAGGAGCTTTTCGGGGACCTTGGCGGCATAGGTCGGGCCGTCGGCGGACACGAAGTGCGGAAGGGTCGTGATGAAAACCGCTAGCACAGCCAGTTTTACCTTGTGGGGGATGAAATGCTGCACGTAAAATCTTCCTAACTTGTGGCTCTCGTTTTTCCTTAGAAAGGTGGCCTCCGCATTTCTTTTGTCAAGAGCGCATCTTGCGTAAGCATCGGCAACTGACTGCAACGCGCTACATCTACGCCAAAGCGCTTGGGTTTTTAGCCGCGACGCTCCTTTTGTATCGGCTGGGGCGGTTTGCTTGCAGCACCTGCAAAAGCGGGCGAATTCAATCTGGCCGCTCTGGGCTGAGGCTGTGTGAAAACTCAGTCCAGTGACCTCTCTCGTCGCCTTCGTTTCGAGCACCTGAGTAAACACTCCCCCAACTGCGCGACAGGACGCATCTAAGGCCCATTTTTGGTAGAGAAAGCCGAATGTCTGGAGTTTTCACACAGCCTCGGCTCGTTGCCGCCATGCGGCGGTTCAGAGAACACCTCGGTTTCGAGCGAATGTGGATGTCGGCATTCAACGTTGCGGTTTGATCAGTTCGCAGATGCAGCGAAAGCCCGCAATCCGCCCATTTTACCGAATGCTGCGACTTTCATCGAGGTCGCCTTTGGGCTCGAAGCAGACATTCGCTGCAATTAAGTCGAACGACTGCTATGCGAAGATACTGTTGAAAAACTCCGAATTTGCGCAAATCAGATTCAAAAACTGTTCGTGCAGACCTGGTAGGAATTCTCGGGTGAGGGGTCGGCCAAAATCCGACGCTGGCTGCCAGAGCGCGCCTCAACGACTGTCATCAATGCCGGAGTTGGACTTTTAGATTGATCGCCCGTTCGCGGAAAATCCGAGCTTCTCAGATTTCCGAGTTTTTCAACAGAATCCGAACCAAGCAGCCGTTCAAAAAGGAAACCAGCGGACTTCGACGTGGCGGTAAGTTGCTTGCATAAAGACTTCGGTGGGAATTGGCTTTACTGGATTTCGATAGCGTTCAGAATAACTCTCACTGTTCAATCTATTTTATAGGAGTTACAAATGAAATTAGTCAAATTCACAGCCGTTTCATGTATGGCAGCGGCTGCCTTCGCAGTACCGGCTTTTGCGGAAGACCCCATTCCTGGTGCTGAGGACGGCTTTGCACCGTACGGTGATCCAGTCGAAGGTTGGAATGTCTTCATCGATGCTGAGCGTCAGGCTTGTTTGATAGAGCGAACAGATGACTTTGGGCACGCGGTCCAGATCGGTCTTACCAATAACAAAAAGCATGCGTACATTGGAGTATTCACTTTGGCGGATGTGGACATCAAAAACAAACAGAAGGTCGAAATTGACATCAACGGTTTCGTATTCGACGGCAAAGCCCGTGGGATGAAAAGCAAAGACCTGCGCGGTGAATACAAGGGCGCCTATTTCGTTATCAAAGACGACAACATGGTGAATGCCATAATGCAGGAAGGGACACTGACAGCCTTCCCAAAGAAAACCAAGCAACCGATCAAAGTAAACCTGACTGGCGTCAGCGCGGCAGTCGAAGCAGCGCGCACGTGTACTGACGGTATTTCCGGTTAAAACTGCGCACTAAAAATTGCTCTAGCACCCCCGTGCTAGTGCAAATATTTCGCGTGAGCCGGACATCGATACCGTTTGAACGCCTTCATGCTCCATTGGCTGAAAGATTAACGATCACTCACCTGACGCAGTTACTCTGCAAAAACATTCTCAAAGTCAGTTGTTGATGAAATGCCCGCGTCGTCTGTATCTGGGATGATCGACAACGCGGGCCAAAGTCTGGTTATGGGACTATCCAGACTATCTGCAATTGGCTTTTCAGCACACGTAGGTGGCCGGTATGGCTTGAACTTTTTACCGCGACACCAGGGACACATCTCTACAACCATTTATCGAAACGACACTGCCACAACTGTCTGCACGAGCTGGATATTTGAATTCGCAGGAAAAGCTCAAGCGCGCGAGCGCAAACTTCTTATCGCGCGTAAGAAAACTTGAAATGTTATATTTTAGGTGCTGTCAGACGAATTCGAACCAGTCTCAGTTTGCCGCAGAAACCGTGAACCTATCCGGAACAAAGTTGACGCCACTCGCTAAGTGCGGCGGCGCGGGTCAGCTTGAAGGTGTCTCGGCTGGCTAGCGATCTTTCCTGGTTGAAGTGGTTGAATACGGAGGAATGGACGGAAGCGAATTTCTGTAAACTTCGCATGCGCCTGAAACGTTGCATAGCGCGTTCTCGTCGTCGAAACGGCAGGTGCGAATTCTCAACCCGGTTGTTAAGCCACCTGCCCGTCTGCTGTTTTTCCAGAGCGCCCAAATCTCTGAGCGCAGCCTTGTAGGATGCGAAGCGATCTGTGACTACTTCTTCAGCTTTGCCGTGGCGTTTCACTAATTTCTTAAGAAATTTCAACGCTGCAGCTTTGTTTCGGCGTTTGGTGACAACCGCTTCCAACACTTCACCTTCGTGATCGACCGCACGCCAGAGATAGTGGCGTTTGCCATTCTCCTTCACAAAGACCTCGTCCACGTGCCACTTCCATTTTGAAAAGGCTCGGAGTTGCTGAACACGCTTTCGTCTGATCTCAGCAGCAAACATTGGGCCAAACCTGTTCCACCAATATCGGACAGTTTCGTGGCTCACGTCGATGCCTCGCTCATGCAGCAGATCTTCGACATTCCGAAGCGAGAGTGGAAACCGAATATACAGCATCACCGCCAGGCGGATGATCTCAGGACTGGTTTTGAAGTACTTGAAGGTGGCAGGTTTGGTCATTCCTAAATGCTATGCACCCGCCCTGCCCCGCTCAAGCAAAGTTCTTCTGACAAGACCGTCTGTACAGCGGACTTTACAGTCCTCCAAGTTTTGCTCCGAAGGGCCGCAGTCAGCTCAACGTTGACCTCGTCAATTTTCACTTGGACGGCAAACCAAGGATAGCTCTGGCTTGCGCCGGTGTTGCGACTGGCCGGCCGTACTGCAGGCAGATATCCGACGTGCGTTCGACCAATGCGGCGTTCGATGAGGCCAAAGTGTTTTTGTCCAGACGCACATTGTCTTCCAGACCCGTTCGCGCATGGCCTCCTGATGAAATTGCCCAGTCGTTCAAGACAGTCTGCTGCGCACCAATCCCGGCGGCACACCAAGGCGCGCCAGGAAACAGTCTGTTGACAGTTTTTACATAGAAATCAAAAACCTCACGGTCTGCAGGCATCGCGTTTTTGACACCCATGACAAATTGGACGTAGGGCGTATCTTTGATTTGCCCCTTCCGGTGCATCTCAGCCGCCTTCAGAATATGGCTCAGATCGAAGGCTTCGATCTCGGGTTTGACGCTGTGGGTAACCATCTCGGCCGCCAACCAGTCGACCAGATCAGGTGGGTTCTCGTAAACGCGCGTCGGGAAGTTGTTCGAACCTACGGACAATGAGGCCATATCAGGTCGCAAAGGCAACATGCCACCACGCGTCTTGCCTGCCCCGGATCGCCCGCCTGTCGAAAACTGAATGATCATGCCGGGGCAGTATTTCTCCAAACCCTCTTTCAATCTCGCGAATTTTTCAGGATCGCTTGACGGCGTCTCGTCATCGTTGCGCACATGTGCGTGGCAGATGGCTGCCCCCGCTTCGAACGCTTTATGGGTGCTTTCGACTTGTTCTTCAACCGTTATAGGCACGGCCGGGTTATTGGCTTTGGTTGGCAATGACCCGGTTATCGCGACGCAAATGATGCACGGATCGCCCATTTCAAACCTCTTTGGTTGCTAAGACGAAATCGAACTCGACATCCCAATAGGGACCCGCAAAGCCAACTTCCGCAGAAGGTGCTGGGTCATCGACGCGGCGGAATTCGGCGATCAGGCTTTCCTTGATACCACAAACGGAATCCGAATGGAGGTATTTATCTTCGGGGTCAAAAATGTGGGTTGTCAGCTCATCATACCCATACTTTGAGACAGTGTAATGCAAATGGGCCGGGCGAAACGGATGGCAACCCAACCGATTCAAGAGGTCCCCTACGGGGCCATCGTAAGGATTTGAATAATGTTTGGGCCTGACAGCGCGAAACCAGTATTTTGGTGCTGTCAAACGAATTCGAACCAGTCTCAGCTAGGCCAGCATAGCTGCCCTTTATGCCGCACCAAGTTCGCGCCACTCGGCAAGAGCGGCGGTGCGCGTCAGCTTGAAGGTGTCTCGGCTGGGTGCTGTCAGACCAATTCGAACCAGTCTCTGTTTACCCCTAAATGCCGGAACTTATGCTGAACAAAGTTGGCGCCACTCGGAGAGAGCAGCGGCGCGGTTTAGCTTGAAATTGTCTCTGCTGTAGAGGGCGCGTTCCTGATTGAAATGGTTGTGGACGGAAGAATGAACTGCGGCGAACTTCTGCAAACATCGCATTTGCCTGAAGCGGAGCATCGCACGTTCTCGTCGTCGAAATGGCAGATGGGAATTCTCGGCCCGATTGTTCAGCCAGCGGCCGGTCTCTTGCCGACTACCGTTCCCGACAACTCTCATCGCCGCRCCATAAGACCGCAGTTTGTCYGTCACGATGGATTCAGGTTGACCGTAGCGTTTCATTGATTTTCTGAGGAATTTCAACGCAGCTTTGCGGTCACGGCGCTTGGTCACATAACTTTCCAGCACCTCGCCTTCGTGATCCACAGCCCGCCATAGGTAGTGCGTCTCGCCATTGATCTTCACGAAGACCTTGTCCAGATGCCACTGCCAGTTCGAATAAGATCGCATCCGATTGACCCTGTTTCTGCGGATCTCTGCCGCGAATATCGGGCCAAATCTGTTCCACCAATAACGCACAGTTTCGTGGCTGATTTCGATCCCACGCTCGTGCAGAAGGTCCTCGACGTTTCGGAGCGAAAGCGGAAAGCGAACGTACATCATAACCGCCAAGCGAATAATTTCTGGACTGGTTTTGAAATAGCGAAAAGGGGAGCGTTTTCTCATCACAGCAGGCTACGAAACCGACCTACCCGCCTCAAGCTGGTTTCTTCTGACAGTGCCTGCTTCGTCGCTAAAATTGTTCCTGCAACAGATCAGACGGCATGTTCTGAAAGCACACGGGCCGCAGGAACCGCCTGATCGACAGGGTTCCGACGGAGGTTGCCCCGAAATTGGTCGAAGCGGGATAGGGGCCTCCGTGCACCATGGTACCGCTGACTTCAACGCCTGTTGGGAAGCCATTTATCAGGATGCGCCCAGCCTTGCGCTCAAGGATTGGCACTAGCGACTTCGCGGTCTCCATATCACTCTCATCAATGTGCAACGTACAGGTCAGTTGCCCTTGCAGTGCCAGAGCAACAGCGCGCATTTGATCCAAATCATCAGCAACAACAATCAGACCAAGCGGGCCGAAAACCTCTTCTCCCAGTTCTGCGTTAGCCAGCCAATGTGCAGCCGTTGTCTGATACAGATACGGCGTCGCGGTTCGCTGATCACACATGGTGGTCAACATACCTTGGACACCCTCGCTGGCAGCGATACGTGATTGTCCATTACGATATGCAGCGGCGATCCCATCGGTAAGCATGGTTTGTTTACCAACCTGTTCCAATCCCTCGATCGCAGCCTCAGTCAGGGCCTTGGCGTGATCTTTAAGGATCACGACAATTCCCGGATTCGTACAGAATTGCCCTGCCCCCATTGTCAGCGATCCGGCCCAACCTGCGCCGATCTCCGCCCCACGCGACGACGCGGCCTCGGGCAGAATGAACATCGGATTCACGGAACCCAATTCACCGAAGAACGGGATCGGCTCGGGGCGGGCAGCGCAAAGGTCAAAAAGTGCGCGACCACCAGGCAGCGACCCAGTGAACCCAACGGCTTTGATCAGCGGGTGTTGCACAAGCGCCTGCCCCACATCGCGTGTTCCACCCTGAACCAGCGAAAACACACCCGGGTGAATGCCGCATTTTACTATTGCTGCGTGAATGGCTTCGGCTACGATTTCGCCTGTACCTGGATGAGCAGAATGGCCTTTTACGACAACTGGGCAGCCCACAGCCAGCGCCGCGGCGGTGTCGCCCCCAGCGGTAGAAAAAGCCAAAGGAAAATTCGACGCTCCAAAAACGGCCACAGGGCCAATCGGTCGCTGGATCATCTTGAGGTCTGGGCGCGGTAAAGGCGCGCGATCGGGGAGGGCTTCGTCATGTCGGAGATCTAGATAATCGCCTTGCAGGATGTGCGCTGCGAACAGGCGCAGTTGGCCCGTGGTACGACCACGCTCGCCTTGCAGACGTGCTTCGGGCAACCCAGTTTCCTGCGTTCCGATTTCTGTGATGGCCTCAGCGCGAGCTTCAATCTCATCAGCGATCGCGTTCAAAAACGCAGCGCGGTCCTCGCGGCTGGAATAGCCATATGACCAGAACGCTTGCTCAGCAGAGTTAACAGCATTGTCGACATGCTCCGCTGTCCCGACCGAGAAGTGATGTGAAGGTCCATGTGCAGGTTCGGAAGTAAAGTGACTTTCTCCGTCAACCCATTGGCCAGCGATGAGGTGTTTTCCGTGCGGTTCGAATATCATGTTCAGTTATCCCAATGTGTGACCATGTCACAGGCAATATCAAAGGCGGCGCGGGTGGCACCGACGTCTGCTCGGCCCTGTCCGGCAATGTCGAAGGCTGTCCCATGTGCGGGTGTTGAAACCGGGAAAGGCAGCCCGCCCTGGACGGTTACACCACGATCAAATCCCAAGAGCTTCAAAGCGATCTGCCCCTGATCGTGATACATCGTCACAACGGCGTCGATATCCTTGGCCACAGCCTTGAGAAACACCGTGTCAGAGGGCCATGGGCCGTCGATTGACATCTGTCCGCCAGCGAGCTTTTTCACGGTCGGTTCCAGAATGTCGATTTCTTCTGTTCCAAAGTTCCCGCCATCGCCGGCATGCGGGTTGATAGCGGCCACGGAAATTCGCGGGCGCTCCATACCTGATCGGCGCAACACGTTGTGGATCAAATGCACGGCTTCTGTGACACGCTCTTCGCTGATCGTGTCAGCGACATCTCGCAATGGAATATGGCTTGTGACACGGCTCGTCCACATGCCGTCCAACGTGTTTAATTCCGAAATGTAGCTGGTTACGCCCAGCTTCTCGGCCATGTAGTGCAACTCATCATCATGTCCCAAACCTGCGAGATGCATGGAGGCCTTGTTAAATGGACCAAAGACAATGGCATCGATAACACCGGTCTGAACGAACTCCAGAGCTTGATCCAGCGTTTGCAATACCGAAGCACCGCCCTCCTGAGAAACTTCTGCTACCCTGATCTCATCCGGGGCGATGGTATCCATTGCGTGGTGAGCGAAGCCCTGCTCGACAGTCCAGTTTGTTGTGACGTCGGCAGGGATCAGATCATATTGGCATTGGGCCACGTTCTGGCCGGCCTCAAATACGTGCGCATCGCCGATCAACAGGATATCAGCGGCATCTGCTACGCCCTCAGAACTCAGCAAGCGCGCGATCAACTCAGGCCCGATGCCGCTGGGGTCACCGGGGATAATGCCAATTTTGGGTTTCATGCTCACTCCTCGGGGGCTCTGTCCGCGTCATCTGAATGAATGCGGGCGATGTTCTCGATTGTACTTTTCAGATGGTCTCTGAGTGCGCGGCGCGTTGCCTTGGCATCGCGTCTTTGCAGGGCGTCTGTGATGTCGGCATGTTGCGCCAGTGTGTTATCCCGGCGATCGACTTGCTGTGAAGAAAGAAAGCGCGCGCGCCAAAGTCGAGCGTTATACTGTCTGTGCGTTTCGATCAGGGGCTCATTCCGGCTGGCTTCAACGATGGCGGCGTGGAATTGCATGTCCAGTTGGAAGAACTCAAGCGGCTCCAATCGCGACGAATTTTTGAACATCCGGGCACCCAACCGCACGATCTCGGCGATCTCGGCCATTGTAGCCTCGATACAGGCCATTTCACCGGCCAGCGCTTCGAGAGCGCCAAGTACGGAAATGTACTGCGTCAACTCATGCAGAGACGGGTCAGCTACACGCGGGCGACGGGTGGCAGAATATTCAACAAGCCCTTCAATTTCCAATAACCGCAACGCTTCGCGCAACGGTGTGCGGGACACGCCCAGAGCATCGGCAAGATCGCGTTCTGGAATAGCAGTTCCGGGGGCAAGTTTACCCAGAAGAATAAACTCCCGGAGGTTATCCGCCGCTTCTTCGGCCAGTGTGCGACGGGGTCGCACGCCACCTTCTTCTTTCAGGTTATCAATCCAGCTTTCACTCAATTCATTTCCCCCACTTCAGGACCATTGGATCCAGAGGTTTTAACAGGTCTATCAACCGGCTGCGGATGGCGGGATGCAAAGGAGGGATCGGATGCCGGCAGAATTCCGACTTGATTACGCCGCCTTCGACCATGGCAGCCTTACACGATTGCCAGCCACATTGCCGGTTTTCATGATTGATTGCCATAGCCACACGGCCATAGGCTGATGTCGCTTCGTCGATACGCCCGGCGTAGTGATGGGTCAGCACCGGCTTGATCTGGTCGACAATCATCCCAGAGGTCATGGAACCTGTCGCCCCGGCGTCCAGATCCGCCAAAAGCGTAATCGCCTCTTCGCCGTCGAAAGGCGCTTCAATGGCCTCGCTACCCTGTTCGATCAATGCACGGATCTTGCTAGCCGCACGCGGGCACTCGATCTTGAACAGCTTGACCGCTTCGATCTCTTTGGCCATGCGCACAAGAAGAGGCACGGGCAAATCTACACCTGACAGCGGCGCGTCTTGCACCATGATCGGGATACCTACTTTGCCCACGGCTTCGAATTGCTCAAAGCTCTGTTCAGGCGTGCCTTTCAGCAAAGCACCATGATAAGGGGGCATCATCATGACAATGTCGGCGCCAAGATCCTTGGCAAATTGCGCGCGTTCCACGGCGATCTGCGTCGCATAATGGCTGATCGTAACGATCACCGGCACGCGACCCGCAATATGTTCAACGGAAAGCCGGGCAAGAACCTCTCGTTCTGCATCGGAAATCAGAAACTGCTCAGAGAAGTTGGCCAGAATGCAGATCCCGTCTGCGCCCTGATCAATCAAACAATCCAGAACCCGCTTCATCCCTTCAAGATCAAGCGAACCATCGGGGTTAAAAGGAGTGGGAGCAACCGGCCAGATACCAGTGTAAATGCGGCTCATTCTTCCACCTCAAAGTCATGCAGGTGTTTGTCCGAGATCTCGATACCAAGACCGGGTTTGTTGTCATCCAGATCAAGGTATCCGTCGACGGCATCCGGGTCACCTTCGAAGATGTAGTAGAACAGCTCATTACCGACTTCGACATCGAAGACGGGGAAATATTCACTGATCATGCAGTTCGTATTGGCCATGGTCAGGTGGTAGTTGTGCATCTGCCCGGCGTGCGGGATCACAGGCACTTGGAAGGCTTCGGCGATGGCGTTGATCTTTTGCGCCGCCGTAATACCACCCACCCTGTTGGTGTCATATTGGAGAACGCTAACGGCCTTTTTCTCGATCAGATCTTTGCAACCAATAACCGAGAACTCATGCTCACCACCGGAAATTGGCACGATGTTCATGGCGTTCAGTTCCCGGTAGCCTTCGACATCATCCGCAATCACCGGCTCTTCCAGCCAGCGTGGTTCGTATTTGACCAACTTGGGCAACATCCGCTTGGTGTAATCAAGGTTCCAACCCTGATAACATTCTAACATCAGGTCCACATCGTAACCGACAACTTCGCGGACCGCTTCCACCCGCTTGAGGTTTTCGCGCATGCCCGCCATACCGTCTTTGGGACCCCAGCCAAAGCGCATCTTGTAGCCTTGGTAATTGTTCTTCTTCGCTTCCTCGGCTTCGGCCTGCATCATTTCGATCGGGCCAGAATAAAGCTTGGAATAATATACCGGGATTTTCTCTTTGGTGCGCCCGCCCAACAGTTTGAACACCGGCTTTCCAGTCAGCTTGCCCATTAGATCCCAAATCGCCACATCAATCGCGGAAATCGCGGTCATGCCAACACCTTTGCGGCCCCATGCATGCGAGCGGCGATACATCTTTTCCCAAAGATAGGCATAATCAAATGGATCTTCGCCAATCACCATCGGCGCGAACCACTCGTTTATGGCTTTCTTCACGACATTCGGTGCAAGAGCTGCGTTACCAATCCCGACCGTACCGTCTTCGGTTTCAATCTCGCAGGTCAGCCACTGATGAAAGCGGAAGGACGACATAGCATCCCCTTTTTCCCACAAAACGTCACTCGCGTTGGTGCAGAAGTTGCCAGTTGGCGGAACGGTTTTGCCTTTCCAGTTCCAGACACGTGTGCGGACTGATCTAATTTTTGTCATTGTTATTCTCCAGTCGACTTAAGCGGCGAGCGTTGTTTGAAAAAGCGTCCCCAGATCGTCGGTCCAAACAGGGCCAAAACTGTGAGAACAAAGAAGAAGAGCGACAACGGGCGGGTTAGCATCAGCCACCATTTTTCGTCGAGCATGACCATGGATTGACCAAGACGGGTTTCAAGCATCCCACCAAGGATCAGGCCAATCGCCATAGGCACAACCGAGAAACCATGTCGGCGCATGAAGAAGCCCAAGATACCCGAACCGATGGCGATCCAGACGTCCATCATCGATTGCTCCAGCGCATATGCC
This sequence comes from Ruegeria sp. Alg231-54, assembly GCF_900143525.1. GTDB lineage: Bacteria > Pseudomonadota > Alphaproteobacteria > Rhodobacterales > Rhodobacteraceae > Ruegeria. The sequence goes on from NZ_FREZ01000012.1 coordinate 29,310, forward strand.
CCAACAATCGAGAAGATAAAGACGATGGGCCACAGGACCTGGATCGGGATCAACGTGACGCGAGCAAATATCTTGGCGCCCCAGAGCCCGATGAAGAAGAAGATTATGTTGACCAGCATCATCGACCAGAAGATGGCGAATGCGAAATCGGCCTGTTCCGTGAACATGGTCGGGCCCGGACGCAATCCATGCACCATCAGACCGGCAAGGATCACAGCGGCGGTGGGGCTACCTGGAATGCCCAGCGCAAGCGTTGGCACCATGGCACCACCGGTTGCCGAATTATTTGCCGCTTCAGAACCAGCAATTCCCTCGAGCGAGCCTTTGCCGAACTCTTCGGGTTTCTTGGACCACCGCTTGGCCTCATTGTAACCGATCATCGAGGCCACAGTTGCGCCTTCGGCAGGTAGAATGCCAATGAATGTGCCGATACCTGATGATCGAAGAATGGTCTTCCAAACGCGCGAGTAATCGTCTCGGCTGGGTAATTTTATCGCTTTCATGATGACCTGTTTGCGTTCCACATGCAGGTTATCGGCCTGCACCAGAAGCTCCGAGATTCCGAAAACGCCGATCATGACAGGTACGAAGGGAATGCCTTCGCTCAGCTCGTTCATACCAAAGGTGAAGCGTTCGATCGAGGTCAGCAGGTCAATACCCACTGTGGCGACCAGCACGCCGAATGCGCCAGACAGGATGTTCTTGACTGGAGAACCGTCGCCTATAGTGGCGAGCATCGAAAGACCAAAAACGGTCAGTGCGAAGTATTCAGGAGGCGCAAAGTTGTAGGCCGCACGGGCCATTAGCGGGGCAGCGGCCATCAGGCACACAACCGAGATTATGCCACCGATGGTCGAGGAGACCGCCGCCATCCCCAGCGCACGGCCTGCCTCGCCACGTTGTGCCAGTGGATAGCCGTCAAGGCAAGTGGTGGCACTGGCCGAAGTCCCTGGCGTGTTGATAAGAATAGCGGTGATTGCGCCTGCAAAAGTGGCAGCGCAATAGATTGTCGTCAGGATGGCGATTGCCGGGATCGGCTCCATCGTGATGGTAAATGGCAACAGTAGCGCGACGCCTGTAGTGGCGTTAAGCCCGGGAAGCGCACCCACGAGGACTCCACCAAGGGTGGCTACAAAGATCAACATCAACAGATGTGGATCAGCTAACGCCAACAGTCCGTTCAGGATAGCTGCATCCATGGTCTTTATCCGTACCAGAGGTTAGTGAGCAGCCCGCGCGGGAAGCGGACCTCGAAAACGCCGTCAAACAGAAAAAAGACGGCAATTGGGGTGATCAGTCCAACGAGGAAAACGGCCCAGAAGCGGCGTTCACCCCAAAGGGCTGCCAGCGATCCGGCGAATAGGCCAAGTCCAAGAAACAAATCGATTTCAGCGACAAGCAAGAACCCGATCAATAGCCCCATGGTCATTTGCACCATTTTTGTCAGTCGTTCAGGCGCGGCGCTGGTGTCGCGAAACAAGAGCCAGACTGACAGCATGATGATCAAACCGATCACAAGCTGGGGAAAGTCTTCGGGTTGCATTCCGCGTTTCAGAATTGGCGGCACCCGGTCAAACTGGGTCGACAACCAATAGGCCCAAGCACAAAATGCAATAATCCCCAATGGGACAGCATAACGGGAAATGTCTCGGCGGGGTTGATCAGTGGTGTCAGCAGCGTCTTGCATCTCATGTCATTCCTGAAAAAGGAAGTGCGGTACGGCGACAGGGAAGTCGCCGTGCCAACTGGTCAAATTATTCGATGAATCCCAGCTCTTTCAGAGCCGCTTCCATATCGGTGACCATAGTGGTGATCTGGTTGCCCCACTCTTCTGAACCAACAACCGAAGTGCTGTCGAGACCGACCGATTCCAGGAAGCCCTGATAAACGCCGTGGTTCATCGAGTTCATCAAAGCAGCTTCGATCTGTTCAGCCACTTCGTCAGGCGTGTCCTTGTGAACAACGAACCCACGTACCGTTGAGAAGCTGACATCAATGCCCATTTCCTTAGCGGTTTTTACGTCAGGCAAGCCTGCCATACGCTCATTCGCCAGAACAACAATCGGGCAAACGTCGCCAGCATCGATTTGCGAACCAGCTTCGGCAAGGTTCAGAACAGCTGCGTCAACCGCACCGGCAACCAGTTGGGTCGCCAATTCGCCACCACCATCAAACGGGACGATTTTTGGGGTCTGCATGCCGCCTTTCTTGGTGAACATGAATGCCGATACGTCATCGATGTTGCCAAGATGGGTGGTGCCATAGCTGATAGGCGCTTCTTTTTGCGCCGCAACGAATGCGTCCGCGTCAGCATAGGCGCCACAGCGTACCATCAGAATTTGTGGATCATCTGTACCGCGTGCAATTGGACGGATATCATCCAGCGTCATTTCGGTTTTGCCCTTTGCGACAGTCGCCGCGTGACCAATGGTGAAGGTCAGGATCGAATAACCATCCGCGGGAACGGTCAGATAGTGATCCATGGCAACTGCACCGCCGCCACCCTTTTTGTTCACGACAACCATATCCGTTTTCAGCTCGCGACGGGCGCGCAGCATCATCATGCGGGTAGTGACATCCGTGCCGCCGCCGTTACCGGCATGAGTGATGACTTCGATAGTCTTGGATGGGTACTCATCGGCACCTGCAATAGAGCCCATTAGGGCCATTGCAGCGACCGATACGGTGGCAAGAAAGTTTTTCATTAGTTCCTCCTAGGTGTTTCAAACCGGCACTCCCTAGGGCCGATTCGTAATCTCGTGAGCATGGCGTATCAGGTATTTGGAATTTGGTATACCAAAAATTGGCGACATTGGAATATGGGTGCTGTCAGACGGGTGCTGTCAGACGAATTCGAACCAATCTCTGTTAGGCCAGTGAAGCTGTCCTTTATTCCACGCCAAGTTCGCGCCACTCGGCAAGAGCGGCGGTGCGTGTCAGCTTGAAGGTGTCTCGGCTGGTGAGCGATCGCTCCTGATTGAAATGGTTGTAGACGGAGGAATGAACGGCGGCGAATTTCTGCAAACTTCGCATGCGCCTGAAACGCTGCATGGCGCGTTCTCTTCGTCGGAACGGCAGGTGAGAGTTCTCAACGCGGTTGTTGAGCCACCTGCCCGTCTGTTGTTTTTCCAGAGCACCCAAATCTCTCAGCGCCGCCTTATAGGATGCGAAGCGATCTGTGACGACTTCTTCAGCTTTGCCGTGCCGCTTCATCAGTTTCCTGAGGAATTTCAATGCTGCGGCTTTGTTTCTACGCTTCGTGACGACAGCTTCGAGCACCTCTCCTTCGTGATCAACGGCACGCCAGAGGTAGTGACGCTTGCCGTTCACCTTCACAAAAACCTCGTCCACGTGCCATTTCCATTTCGAGAATGCCCGCAGTTTCTGAACACGCTTTCTGCGGATCTCAGAAGCAAACACCGGCCCGAACCTGTTCCACCAGTAGCGGACAGTTTCATGACTGACATCGATGCCTCGCTCGTGCAGCAGATCTTCGACATTCCGCAACGAAAGTGGAAACCGGATGTACAGCATCACCGCCAAGCGGATGATCTCGGGACTGGTTTTGAAATACTTGAAAGTGGCAGGTTTGCTCATTCCCAAAGGCTACGAAACCCCCCTGCCCGCCTCAACCCAAGTTCTTCTGACATGACCCTGCGAAGAAGTTGGTTAAAAAGTTAAGAGTCTTTTTGTTTTCTTCCGACGTATCAAGGAATGCCGATACTCGTATTTCAAGCTGATTGAGTAGCGTTAGTGCATTCGACTACGTATGCGGTTGGCTGGGCGTCGCTTTTCGCTTGATACCTTTGCAAAGCTCACAAACCCATTCAGCGGTTCCATCAATCGCTCGACTTGAACTCTTTAGGTCGTGGTAGGAAACGACCCGCTGTTCGCGGCAAAAAGGACAAGTTGCAATCGCATGAAAATCGGGAACATGGACGGCTTTCGGCGGGGCGGGATTGCAAACCATAGAGTTCTCCAATTGGGAGGATACCGCGCGTGCTGAACATAGGTTAGCGGCCTATTTTGACACTTTGTCGGGCTATATCATCACAAATTCTAACATAAGTCGCTACGCTGTGCGATTTTCGTTTCGGAAGGCACGCCTTGAGTGCGGTTTAGTAATTTCACAGATTTAGTTAATCGTCTGCCTTGCAGAAGATGCGGTCATTGGGCTTCGCACGTTTGAGCTATTTCGGGCCGTCTAGTGTGCTACAGCGCCAGCATCAGTTCGTGAAAAGCTCCATTACTCCGATATTTTTCGCCCGTGCCGTCAACTTTTTTGAGAACTTCTTACGGCTGACTGTGTCGAGTTCGTTCCAGAACTCTCGGCTGACACGGATGCTTCCAAGCTTACTATGGCCGTCCAGTATGTCTTCGGAATGGATCTGTTCAAGCCGCGCTGCTTTGTTAACCTCTGTCCCAATCATCGTGAACTGATGTCGTGTTGCAGAACCGAAATCTCCACTCACGACAAGCCCGATATGTAGTCCAATTCTGAGGGTCAAAGGCTCGTTCCCTATTCTAATCTCCTTGACGTTCTTTACCGATTGTTCAGCGGCACGAACAGCATCCGAACAGATTGACGAGGCGTCTTCGACTTTGCCCTTCATCACCCAAAACGCCATCAACCCGTCACCGATGAACTTATCGATGTGTCCGCCTCGATCTAGGACGGGGGACGTTTGTGCGTTGAAAAATCGCTGAACGATGTCGGCGACGCGCTCCGGAGGCGTATTCAATGTGAACTTGCTGAATCCGACCACGTCGGAAAACCAAATTATAGCCCGCTCGATGAGGTATTCGGCTTGTTGTTCGCTCCCGGACTGCATTCGGCGACTTAAGGCGTACTGGTTTGTGTAAGCGTGTAGAATGCGCGTGTCGTCAGCCAAGTGGCGGCTAAGAGACGCAGTCTTCCTAGTCGCGCTTCGAAGTTTGATCGAGATAATTTTTGCGATGTTTCTCCAAATGATACCCGCTTCTGGGTGTGTCTCTATATTGGTCCGATCAATAACTAAAACATCGACAATACTCTCGTTTGCGACAAGGTCGTAGACACGTTGATACCCGTTGCCGGCCAAGTGTTGTTCTCCGATCACTTCGTTTCGCCGCCGAACGAAAAGAGTTTGTCCATTTAATTTAATGGCGACAGATCCATTAACGATAATCCAGAGACACTCTGCCGGATCGCCGGCACTGCAGATAGATTCGCCTTCGGTGTACCTGTATCTACGTGGTTCGAGCGGCGTGGTGTCTTCGACATCGTCAATGAGTCCGGATAGCGCAAGTGCTTCCTCGTACTCTGGACCCAGCTTCTCAATTGGTGTGATCGACGCATTTTCCGCCATTCGAGCCTCCGCATCCACATCCACGTCTCCTGCTCGCAGTATCACCATAGCACGAAACCCCAAATCGAACGTGTTGCTTGGGAAGATTGAAGGAATGCGATCTGCTCTCGGGTGGCCTGCCCGCAGTGTTCTCAAATTCCGCTCTGGGCTCAATACGAACGTTCGTCGACTTTTCCCAAGTGACCGCCTTGCGGACAAAGCTGCCTGTCGTTGCGGCTAACTTGGCTAACGGGCGTCGTAGACAATTTCGCCCTCGAACACCGTCAGAATCGCCTCTATCTTTCCAATTTCTCCCGTCCGGTCCGCCGCAACCAAGTCAAACGGGTTTTGATCCAAAACTGCCAAGTCCGCGAACTTGCCAACCTCGATCGATCCGGTGACGTCTTCATGTTCCATCGCGTAGGCCCCGTTGATCGTGAAAATACGCATAACGTCTTCAAGCGTCACGCCTTCGCCTAAAGGCCCACCCGGATAATCCGGATCATCCGGGTTTTCGCGAGTGATCATGGCTTCCATGTTCCGGAAGGGATTTGCAGAGGGCGCTGAAGCGGGCCAGTCACTGCCGTAAGATACCGTCACACCCCTGCGCAGCATTTCTGCGATCTGCGCACGCCCCGCAGCCCTGTCAGGTCCAAGGAGCGGATCGTAAAGGTCACCGGTCGGAAAGCGAAAATATACAGGTGGCGACATGTCCGCAACGACATCAAGCCGCGCCATACGGTCCATATCTTCCGGGGTGACCCACAGAGGATGTGCAATCTGGGCGACTGCATCGAACGCTGGATAGTTCTCGCGACCCTCTTCTATGAGATCCAACACTACCTTCGTTGTACCGTCGCCGATGGAGTGGGCCATCATCTTGTAACCATCTCGCATGTTTTCACGCATCTGGTTCATCATGTTTTCGCTGATCGTTAGGATACCGAAGGTTTCGGTTCCCTCATATGGCTCGATCATGAGCGACGTTTTTGTCAGTGGCGTGCCATCCGCTCCCCATTTCACCGTGAATGGGTCAATCAACCGGGATTGCAGATCAGGCAAAAGTTCCAATGTCTCTTGAGCGCGCGCTTCCTCGCCAAAATAGTCGTTCATGATCAGAGCCGTATCGACCCGAAGTCGCACTTTTTCTTCGTTGGCAAGCTCCGCCCAAGCCATGATTGCTTCACGTGATACGGCAGCATCTGTGATCGCAACTATTCCAAAGCTGTGCAAAATATCCTGACTTTCCAGTATTGCCTTCTCCCACATAGGGACATCAGGATGAGTTTGGATACTACCCACGCGGAATAGGCCCATTTCAGCCAGAAATCCAGTAGGTTCACCGGTTTCCGGATCCATTTCGATGACACCGGTCTCGGGCTGCGGCGTATCCTTTGTAATGCCCGCTAGCTCAAGTGCCTTTGAATTAACAACTGCGTTATGTGCCGAACTGTCGACTAGATAAACCGGTCGATCCGGGAAAATATCGTCGAGTAAGTTTTTGCGCGCTCGCCCATCTTCAAAGTGGGAGGGGTCCCACTGCTGACCCCAAATCCACCCATCACCCGGGTTGGCCTCGGCATACTGCATCAGTGATTGTCGAATTTCGTCAGGAGTGCTTTCGGGCGGAAATGTAGCCCTATTGGCATAAGGAAGGATCGTTGCGCCCGCGCTCGATGCGTGGACATGGTTCTCTTGGATTCCCGGCATCATAAAGGCGCCCCCGAGGTCGATCACTTCCGTTTCGGTCCCAGCAAGAGCCAAAGCATCTTCATTACTACCCACGACCACCAACTTGCCGTCTGTGATGGCAATAGCCTCGACCCACGGAATATTCTGGTCGACGGTGTAAATTTGCCCGTTTGTGAAGACCGTGTTTACGCTTTGAGCCCACAAAGGCAAAACAGACGAAGCCACAAGAAGTGAGGCAAGACCGAGCTCGATCGTTTTCATTCCTATTACCCCAACAGCTAGATCATCATCTGCCTTAGAATGGTCGGTTGCGAGCTGTTTAACAACTTCTGCTCTGGGCTCGAAGCAGACATGCGGCAGTGCAGCGGTCGAAGGTTGAGCCTGTTCCCGTAAGCAGACTTTAGGAAAAACGAGATGACCCAGCGATTTCATCGGCTTGGCCAATCGTGCTGACATTCGTCTTCCACAAGCCACCCTTCGCACAAACCGGGCTGATCGACGGCTCAGAGCCCATTTTGGCCGATGCTGCGCGATGTCCGAATGACTGCAATGCGCAGTAAACCAGCTTTGCGAAATTGTGAGAATAGGCTCTTAGTCCCCGTTCGATCCAAGGATAATTTTCGGTCTGATACTTCGCCAAAAGTGGGAGCATCACGATGCTTTCTATATGCGAAGTAGGCGCCAGCTCGGTGTCAAGCTGGATTGCTCGCAAAAAGTGCGAGTATCCAGCCCCGAAAACACTCCGTCTTGCGCGACAAGGACTGTACGCCAACCTCGTGCTGCTGCACCGAGGATATCGGTGTGAAGAGTGTCACCGCACATCGCGATGCGTTCGGGCGGAATTCCTGGAAGCGTGGCTTCGACCATTTCAAATACTTCCGGAAATGGCTTGCCAAAGAACCTGATGCCTTGAAGGCCCTCATCTGCCAGCAAATGCCCGTAGTGTCCGGGCTCCAATGAGAACCCGAAGTCTCGTGGCGCTGCCAGATCAGCATTTGCGACCACCACTGGGCGCGGTTTGGCCAACAAGCTGTCGCAAAGCATGGATTGTTGAGATTGTTGCCAGATTTCGGTCGAGAGAAACAAGAAACCGTCAGCCCGGTCAAAGTCTGCCTTGTCTGCCTCAAGCCTGATCGTCTCGGATAAGATGTCCGTCAGGGCGTCAGACGGCGAGGCGATGCAGCCCCACAGACCGTCGTTCAGGTTTGCCAAGGCTGCGTCTCGGCTGGTCACAATCTCATCTGAATCAACCTGCATTCCGAGCTTTTGAAATTTGGCAGTCGCGCCCTGGTGATTATAGCTGGCGGCATTGGAAAGAATGCGAATCTGGTGTCCGCCCTCCCTGAGCTCTTTCAAACGAGCTGCCGCGCCGGGAATCGGAGTTTCCCCAACATTTAGAACGCCAAAAGCATCAAAAACAAAGGCGTCTACTTCGTTGCCAATATCTAGAAGTGAATCAATATCCAGAGTGGCCGCGTTGAATGTTGCTTTTGGGAGTCTGGGACGTATGGACTGATAACGCGAAAATATCGAGTTGGCGTCAAGCATGTGTCCAAATGTCCTTTTTTGATGAGCGCCCCTGACAAGTTTGACGCAATCCAGAATGTAACATCAACAAAGCAAAATGGAAGAAAAAACAACATTTACAACAAATCGTTGTCAAGGAGATTCGAAATTTCGTGCACAAAGCATTGATAAATATAATTTTTACGACACTTGCAGCCAGGGCGCCCTTTAAGGTTTTATGTGGCTTTGATTGAAAAATGTTGTTTTGTTGTTTTTTGGTGATATGGTTTTGGCAACTTGAAGGGGGATAAATGGCGTCAAAGAAGATCAGACGGAGGGATTTAATCCAGCAAGTCGTGCAAGAGCGTGGCGGTGTCAGTGTGGGGGCCTTAGCGGAAATGCTAGGGGTCTCGACGCAAACCATCCGCCGTGATCTGGACATATTGTGCGACGGTGAAAACCTGCGGCGCGCGCACGGGCGGATCGAGCTGGCTGAAAGCCGTTTGAATACCCCGTTTGATCAGAGAGCCGGAACGAACCTACGTGGCAAACGGTCGGTTTCCGAACTTGTTGCGAGCATGATCCCCAACGGGGCAAACGTGTTCCTTTCAATCGGATCGACTCCGCTCGAAGTGGCCAAGGCACTGTCCGGCCACCAAGAGTTAACAGTCATCACGAACAACCTGAGTGCCGCGATGGCGCTGAGTAATGAAATCTCAAACCGTATCCTTTTGCCAGGAGGCGAGCTGCGTCTGCCCGATCGTGATTTTATCGGCGAAGAAGCAACTGATTTCTTTGACAGGTTTCGTGCCGAGTTCGCAGTATTTGGCGTTGCCGGTGTGGCGCATGATGGGGGGTTGTTGGAATTTCATCCAGCGGAGGTTCGGGTGAGAATGAAAATGCAGCAGCACGCGGCCAAATCGATTCTCGTAATAGACAGTAGTAAATTTGGTCGCATTGCGCCGGCATTGGGCGGCAACATCTCGGATGTCGACGTTGTCGTGTGTGACCGTACTCCGGCCCCTGAATTTTCTGATCTCGCAGACAGTTTGGGCGAGGCCATTACTTACTCACAAGGAGAGCGCTGAATATGGCGGAACCATTTGTTCACGTCGACAATATTGCCAAGCGCTGGAATGGGCAGCTTGGCGTCGAGAATATTAATCTTTCGATCCCGCGTGGTTCGTTCGTAGCGCTGCTTGGCCCTTCGGGCTGCGGCAAGTCAACGACGCTGAGATTGCTGTCGGGACTAGAATTGCCGGATGAGGGGCGGATCGTCATTGACGGGCTTGATATCACAACTTCTGCCCCTGCGGAACGCAATCTGTCGATGGTGTTCCAGTCTTATGCTTTGTTCCCGCATCTGAGTGTTGCGGAAAACGTCGTCTTTGGCCTCAAGGTGCGAAAAGTCGGCGCGGCGGATCGGCGCGAGAAACTGACCCGGGCGCTCGAGATCACTGGCTTGTTGGGCTATGAGCAGCGTAAGCCGGGCGAATTGTCGGGTGGTCAGCGCCAGCGTGTGGCGCTTGCACGTGCGATCGTGGCAAACCAGCCGCTGTGCCTGATGGATGAGCCGCTTTCGAACCTCGATGCCAAGCTGCGCGCCTCGGTGCGCAAGGACATCAAAAAACTACAGGTCGATTTGGGCATCACCGTAGTTTACGTCACGCATGACCAGACCGAAGCGATGAGCATGGCCGACATGGTCGTGCTGATGAAAGACGGCCTTATCCAGCAGACAGGTTCACCAGAAGAGCTTTACTACAAGCCTGCTAACACCTTTGTCGCCGAGTTCGTCGGTGCCCCGCCAATGGCGCTGATCAAGTCTGAAGGCGTGCCGGGATTTGAGCGCGCCACGACAATTGGCCTTCGCGCCGAAGCGGTGAAGGTGGTGGAATCGGGCAAGGGCAGGCTGACTTGTAAAGTATCGGAATGTGAATTCCTGGGTTCCGAGACATTCATTGGCCTGTCACATCCTGCTGCCAATGGTCTGACCGTATCCATGCCCGGATTGAAACATATTCCGGCAGGAGAAGATCTGGAGATCAGCTTTGCCGATGAAGACCTGCATTTCTTTGACGACATGGGCAAGCGACTGGCCGGGTAGGTCAAGCAACTGAACTTTGGAAAGACAAGAGTAACTGTCATCACTGGGAGGAAAAAATGAACGTTATTAGAAAGATAAGTTTGGCTGCCGTCTCGGCCACCGCGCTGGCTTCAGCCGCGGCCGCAGAGACGGAACTAACCATGTATTATCCTATCGCGGTTGGCGGCGCGCTGACAGAGGTAGTGGATGGCATCGTTGCCGATTTCGAAGCCGCCAACCCTGACATCAAGGTCAACGCGATCTATTCAGGAAACTATGACGACACGCGCGTGCGTGCCTTATCAGCACTTGCTTCGGGTGAACCGGCTCAGCTGGCGGTGATGTTCTCAATCGATGCCTATGATCTGATCGAGCAGGATCTGATCGTGGCCTACGAAGATATCGACGGGGTTAACCCGGACTGGCTAGACAACTTTTATCCGGCATTGATGGCCAATGGCCGGATCGAGGGCAAAACCTGGGGCATTCCGTTCCAGCGTTCAACTATCGTTGCCTATTACAACAAGGACCAGTTTCGCGCGGCTGGTCTTGACCCTGAGGCACCGCCCAAGACCTGGGACGAGCTGATCAGCATGGGCAAAGCACTGACCAACGACGACACCTATGGCCTGATGATCCCATCGACCGGCTATCCCTACTGGATGTTCCAAGCGTTGGCGATTCAGAACGGCAAGGAGGTGATGTCCGATGACGGCCTGACCACCTATTTCGATGACGAAGCCGTTGTCGATACGCTTGAATTCTGGCAGTCGCTGTCGCAGGAGCATGGCATCATGCCCACCGGCACCGTTGAATGGGGTACTCTGCGCCAGGCGTTTCTCGAAGGTCAGACCTCGATGATGTGGCATTCAACCGGCAACCTTACAGCTGTGAAAAACAACGCCAGTTTTGACTTTGGCGTCGCCGAGCTTCCGGCAAATGTGCGTCTGGGTTCACCCACCGGCGGTGGCAACTTCTATGTTTTCAAGGAGACATCGGACGAAGAGCGCGCGGCAGCTATGAAGCTGATTGAATTCATGACCTCGCCCGAGCAAGCAGCAGCGTGGTCCATCGCGACCGGCTATATGGGTGTGTCTCCGGCGGCGTATGAAACCGAGGCTCTGAAATCCTATACAGAAGAGTTCCCACCCGCTCTCGTTGCCCGAAATCAGCTGGAAAACGCGGTTGCCGAGTTCTCGACATTTGAAACCGCACGCGTGCGTGAGGGTTTGAACAACGCAATTCAGGCGGCTTTGACCGGCACAAAATCGGCTGAAGACGCGCTAGGAGAAGCCCAGACATCGGCTGTGCGCCTGCTGCGTGATTACCAGTAACCTCAACTCCCTGGCGTCGGGCAGAGATGCCCGACGCACCTAACCTTGAGGGTCGCAATATGGCAGAGCATGTGAATATCGAGCGTCGTCGACAGGCCATCTACGGTTGGATCCTGTTGTCACCAGCGGCAATTCTGCTGACGACCTTTGCGTTTTATCCTTCGCTTGCGACCTTGTGGTCGAGCTTGTTCAGCCGGGAGACCAGAAGACGCCCCAGCGAATTTGTCGGGGGTGAGAACTATACCGACCTGTTTGCCGACCCAACCTTTTGGAAGGTTGTCGTGAACAACTTGATTTATGCGGGCGCGACCATCCCTATTTCTATTGCCATCGCGCTTTCGATGGCGCTTTGGGCGAACTCCAAGATCCCGGCGCGCGGGTTTGTACGCACCGCCTATTTTACGCCCACGGTCCTGCCAATGATCGCAGCGGCAAACCTTTGGCTGTTTTTCTATACCCCCGGATTGGGTGTGCTCGACCAGATCGGCAGTCTGTTTGGCCTTCCCTCGATCAACTGGCTGGGGCAGCCTGAAACTGCCCTGTGGGCTGTAATCATCGTGACGATCTGGAAAGAGGCTGGGTTTTTCATGATCTTCTATCTGGCGGCCTTGCAGACGATCCCTGAGGACCTCAAGGAAGCTGCCGACATTGAAGGCGCCAGCCGCTGGACCTATACGCGCCGGATCGTGCTGCCGTTGTTGATGCCGACGACGCTATTTATCATGGTCAATGCGTTGATCAACTCTGTGAAATTGATCGATCATTTGTTCATCCTGACCAAGGGCGGGCCCAACGATGCGTCCAAGCTTATCCTTTATTACATCTGGGAAATGGCCTTTGCCTTCTTTGATGCGCCCCACGCAGCGGCAATGACCATCCTGGTGCTTGTCGTGCTTGGCGTGGTTGCCGGCGTCAAGTTCACCATTCTCGACAAGCGGACCCATTACCAATGAGCGGATTTTCCAAGCATATCGAATCCTTTGGCGCATTGTTGTTGGCCGTGATCTGGATTTCCCCGCTGGTCTTTGCCTTTTGGGCGGCCTTCCACAGCACCTCTGACGCGGTCAACTTTAACATCACGTCGCCATGGACACTCGACAATTTCCGCACCGCTTGGGAGGGGGCGCCGTGGCTACGCTATTTCCTCAACACCTTCCTTTTAGTGACGGTGATCCTTATTGGTCAGTTCTTTGTCACGACGTTGGCAGGATTTGCCTTTGCCCAGGTCCAGTTTCCAGGTCGGGATTTCGTGTTCATCCTCGTGTTGATGCAACTTTTCATCCTGCCCGAAGTGTTGATCGTGGAAAACTATGCAATGGTTTCACGCCTCGGATTGTTTGACACGATTCTTGGCGTCGGAATGCCCTATATGGCCTCTGCCTTTGGCATTTTCCTAATGCGGCAGGCGTTTAAGGGCGTTCCTATAGAACTGCATGAGGCAGCGCGCGTCGAAGGCTGCGGCTGGTTCGGGATTCTTTGGCGAGTCTATGTGCCGTTGGCGCGCCCGACATATCTTGCTTATGCGTTGGTGTCGGTATCGACCCACTGGAACAACTTCCTCTGGCCGCTCATCGTGACCAACTCGCCCGACACACGACCGCTGACGGTTGGCCTGTCGATCTTTGGCGCACCGGAAAATGGTGTGGATATAAGCGTCATTTCGGCGGCAACGATGATGTCCGTTGCACCCTTGTTGATCGCGTTCCTCGTGTTCCAGCGTCAATTCGTTCAAGCCTTCCTGCGCGCGGGGATCAAATAGTCGTGGCGACATTTCTTCATCTAAGTGACTTGCACGCGGTATCGCGCGGCGATTTGTGTTCAGGCGTGCTTGATACCCGCGCGATCCTGATTGGGGTCATCGACCGATTGATCGAAAGAGGCGAAGCTCTTGGCCCGCTCGACGCGGTTCTAGTCACTGGTGACGTCAGCGAAGATGGCAGCCCGGACAGTTACGATTTCGCGCGCGCGCAACTGGAGCGGTTTGACCTGCCGATTTATGTTGTTCCTGGAAATCATGATGCGCGCAAGCCAATGCAAAAGGCCTTTTCAGGTTTGGACATCATGCCGGTGGACGGGCTTGTTGATTGGGTGGACACGGTGGGCGATACCCGTGTTATCGGGCTTGACACGCTGGTTGAAGGACAGGGCGGTGGCAGGCTGCGCGTGGAAAGTCTTGATTTTTTGGAGCGGGAGCTTTCTGGGTCTGACGGGCCGGTTGTCGTTATGTTGCATCATCCGCCATTTAGCACCGGGATTGATTTCATGGATGTTATCGGATTGGAGAACCATTCCGATCTGGCAGAAATTCTTGCGGTGCACTCTGGGGACATCACGGTGTTGGCTGGGCATGTCCACGGCGTTCACATTGGTCGCGTTGGCGGTCACGTTGCCATGACAGCGCCCGGCCTTTGCAGCGGTTTTGCACTGGACCGGCGTGCGGTGGCTCCTGCTGGTTTTTTTTCTGGCCCTACGGGCTGTGCAGTTCTCGAGACCGGAAAGAGCGGTATATGGAGCGTTGTTTCGCTAGACGCTGCCGAGGGACCGTATTCATTCTGAAGTGGCCGGATTGGCCCGGAAACCAAAGACTCGGTGATGATGGATAGCTCACCCATAATTGTTGTTTTGAATTTGGCTGCTGCTGCGGCACTTCTGATCTGGGCTGTTCGCCTTGTGCGCACCGGTTTTGAGAGAGCCTTTGGAAGCCAGTTGCGGCTTTGGTTGCGTCGGTCGATGGGAAACCGGTTGGCCGCGACGGGAACCGGAACGCTGACCGCGATCCTGCTGCAAAGTTCCACCGCCGTCGCAATGCTGCTTGCCGGATTCATGGCCGCGGGTTCGGTTGGCGGCACCGCCGGGTTGGCCATTATTCTGGGGGCGGACCTTGGCTCTGCCATCGTAGCGCAGATCATGAATTCCCGGATTGCTTTGCTGACGCCCTTGCTACTTTTGATCGGGGTGCTGATTTTCCTGCGCAGTTCCCGGCGCGGCGTGCGCCAGGTAGGTCGGATCCTGATTGGATTGGCCCTGATTTTTCTGTCGCTTGACCTTATTCGCGATGCCAGCGCGCCGCTGGCAAACAGCGAGGCCGCTTCGGGGGCCTTGATTTACCTGTCTGCTGATCCGTTGACGGCCTTTTTGCTGGCGGCGGTTTTTGCCTGGCTGGTGCATTCCAGCGTTGCGGCGATATTGTTGTTTGCAACCCTTGCGGCTCAGGGCGTTCTGCCCCTGTCGGCGGCGTTTGCCATGGTCCTTGGGGCCAATCTGGGCGGTGCCTTTATTGCGTTTGTTCTGACCTTGCAGGCCGATGTCTCGGTGCGGCGGGTCGTGTCTAGCAATTTGTTCCTGCGTGGCGGTGGGGCGGGGCTGGTGCTGTTTTTTCTCTACCGGATTGACGGTGTTGACCTTGTTCCCGGGGCCAGCCCCGTTCAGCAGGTTTTGAACCTGCATCTCCTATTCAACCTTGCGCTTCTTGTCGTCTGTATTCCGTTTCTTGGCCCGATAATGCGTTTGGCGGAGAGTGTTTTCGCTGATGAAAATAAAAACAGCGCCAAGACCAACGTACGTACGGCCCTGGATCCTTCGGTCCAGAACCAGCCTGCGCGCGCCTTTGCCTGTGCGCATCGTGAGTTGGTCGAAATGGGCAATAGGATCGAGATCATGGTGCGGGACTCAATGTCACTTTTTGACAATTACGATGATGCCATTGCTCAACAACTGAAGAGGGAAAAAGTCGACATTGACCGAATGTCGCTTGACCTGCGGGTTTATTTGTCTGGAGTCAAAAGCGACAATCCGAAAGAGGACACCGGTACGCGGGCATTTGATCTGTCCGGCGTGGCAGTGAACCTTGAGGCCGGGGCGGATACGATTGCACGGAAAATGGTCGAATTGGCCAAGCGCAAGAGTGCGGAAAACGTGAACTTTTCGGAAGAGGGTTGGCAGGAACTGACCGATTTCTATGACCGTGTGTTGCGCAACGTTCAGCACGGAATCGCGGTACTGATGACCGAGGATGCCGGGGCAGCACGGGAACTGGTGCAGCAAAAGGAAATGATCCGCGAGATCGAGAGAAAGCTGGAGCGCGCGCATCTTACCCGGCTGCGTGCAGGGGTGTCCGAAACCATCGAAACCAGTGCGATTCACCTTGACCTGTTGCGCGCCCTGAAAATGTTAAACACGGCATTCGCGATGATCGCCTATCCGCTTTTGAAAGAGAGTGGACAGTTGTTGGAAAGCCGATTGGCAAATGAATAGACGGTTTCATAGAGTGATTAAGATACAGTCCTAGTTCAAGACGATCCACTTTCCCGAGCCGGGAAGCGCTGGCAATCAGACGAAAAAATGGAAACTGATCAAACTTAAAACAGTTCATCAAATGGGTCAGCTTATAAAGTTGAATGGAAATTATGTTGTGCCAGCCAAATACAGGCCTTTTGATAACGACCGTACGCCTTGCGGCGACCGACTGGTTCGTGAAAGAATTGCGATCTCAGCG
Organism: Ruegeria sp. Alg231-54; assembly: GCF_900143525.1. GTDB lineage: Bacteria > Pseudomonadota > Alphaproteobacteria > Rhodobacterales > Rhodobacteraceae > Ruegeria. The sequence continues at coordinate 45,750 of NZ_FREZ01000012.1, forward strand.
ACTCACAGCCCATCAAGAAAGTTTTCGATTTCTGCTAGAGCTTTGGGCCACGCGGGATCGTACTCTGGCATTGTGTTGTTCGTGGTTTCGATACCAACAAAGCGAGCATTCCCAATGCATGAGGCCAGCATCCTGCCTTGATCAACGCTGTGCATTCTGTCTTTCATGGCGTGAAGAACCAGAGCAGGACAAGAGATTTGTGGCAACATATCGGTGATGTCGACCTCCGCGACCAGAGGGCCAATTCGCTGCCAATCTTGGTGATCCATCGCCAGCTTCATGAACTCTGCATAGGTCCGCTGATCGTAAGGACTAGCGGCCGGAGAAAATGACTGAGCCATCAAGTCTCTTGCTGAAGGGTAATCGTCATTCCAACCCTCTAAGCTCATATCCATCATTGCTTGCCCAAGGGCGGCAATGCCCGGTTGGGAGCGCACTTCCAACCCTTGCGCAAAACCACCCAACAACACCAGACCTGAAACACGATTGGGACGTAGCGCAGCAAAGGCTGCGGCCACAGTAGCCCCGAAAGAAATGCCGAACAAAGGCAAGCGTTCAATTTTTGTGTCGTTAAGTACGGCCTCCACATCTTCCACTATCCGAATCAACGAGACATCCTGCACACCTCTCTCGGACAAACCGTTGTTGCGGCCATCAAAACGATAAAGGCAGTAGCTCTGAGACAGCAATGGTAGCCAGCCGGCAATGGTGTTCATTGTCCAGTCATATTCCAGATGCCTTAGCCAGTTCGGCGTCACGAGCAGCTTTCTTCCTTCGCCGGTAGAGGTCCAGGCCAGAGTCGTACCATCCTTTGACTTTGCAAACCTGATGTCTTGGGACTCGGCTTGACGCTTTTTCTTCGCTCGTTTGATGTCGCCTTCAAAGTCAATAGAAAAGGCTTCGATGGGATTTGGAACCCCTTTAAGTCGCATAGAACTTTCAGGCCGTAATGCAACGCTCAGCGAGGTCCCTGCGACATCAGCAGTTGTCTTGCTGACAAAACAATTGCCGGGCTGAGCTGTTGCCTGAAGGCGCGAGGCCACATTCACGGCATCCCCAAACAAATCGGTGCCGTTGGGCATGACATCCCCAACATGAATACCGGCGCGTAGTGAAAGATCTTCACTTCGCATTTGCTGTAGAATATCGCTGGCCGCATTGATTGCATCGGTGGCTGCATCAAACTCGACCAGAGCTCCGTCGCCCAGCAATTTGAAAATCCGTCCAGAGTTGCCTTTCACCGCTGGCTTGATGACTTCGAGCAAAATGCGTTGTAATGCAAGGAAGGTAGCATCAGCATCCTCCGACATACGTTGCGTGTAGTCGACCACATCTAGACTCAAGACTGCTGAGGTTTTCCTTTTCATTCCTCGGTGCGACCTCACTTTGCTTGATTTACTCCAAATTCAGATTTATCAGACGCCATTTCCTTTGGCATAATAACTCCAGTTGCCCATGTCGGTCCATCATTCGAGTTGAGAAACTAAGGTTGGGCCCAGCTGAATTACCGCTTCGCCGTAGCTTCTATCGAGTGATTGGCTGGAGCGGAGGCTTTGGCGGGCCGCGCTGCGGCATCATCACCAAGCATTCAATTACAGGAATGGCCTGGTAATTGCCGTTTGCAACGCAACGATCAACATCGGCTTAGTCCGCATCTCGGTCATCTGACGGAAAAGGTCAGATGACCGCTCCGAGCCCAAAGCGGTCACTTGCAAACGCTCCCAATTTCACGCTTATGTAAGTAATGAATTCGCTACAAAAGCCATTTGTTCCCTGGGCGCAGATAACGCATTTAGTGGCACTTGGAACGCTGAGCAGCCTCATCTGACTGGTCCAAGTTGATTGTTAGTGCATTATCGGCCTGTGATCCATCGGGATGATGGTTTCAGGTGCTGGCGAGCGATAGCCCAGTGCACTGCGGGGGCGTTTTGTGTTGTAGTGTCTCCTCCATTGTTCGATCAAAATTTGAGCTTCTCGAAGGCTGTAGAAGATTTCGCCGTTGAGCAGCTCGTCTCTGAACCTGCCGTTGAAGCTTTCACAGTATCCGTTCTCCCACGGGCTCCCAGGTTCAATGTAAGCCGTCTGGGCGCCAACTGCGGTGATCCAGTCTCGGACGGCCTGGGCGATGAATTCTGGCCCATTGTCTGAACGTATGAAGCGGGGTGCACCCCGCAGTATGAACAGATCCGTCAGGGCATCGATCACATCGACCGAGTTCAGCTTGCGCTTCACTCTAATCGCTAGGCACTCCCGGCTGTGCTCATCAAGGATGTTCAGCGTCCGAAAAGCTTTGCCATCGTCAGTTCGACAATGAACGAAGTCATAGCTCCATACATGATTGCGATACTCCGGCCTCAGCCGAACGCACGATCCGTCATTCAACCAGAGCCGCCCCTTCTTCGGTTGTTTCATTGGCACTTTCAGCCCCTCTCGCCGCCAGAGCCGTTCAACCCGCCCATCGCTGACAGACCATCCAGCCTCTCTCAGCAGCGCAGCGATCCTGCGATAGCCATATCGGCCATATTGACGGGTCAGCTCGATCATGTCGGCGACCAGCCTGTCCTCGTCCGCGCGGCCTCTTGGGATGCGTCGTTGCGTGGACCGGTGTTGTCCAAGCACGCGACAGGCGCGTCTCTCAGAAACGTTCAGCTGGTTGCGTACATGGTTAACACAAGCACGACGACGAGCGGGGCTCAGTAGTTTCCCTTTGTGGCTTCCGTCAGGATCAGTTTGTCCAACGTCAGATCAGAAACCGCACGTCGCAATCGTTCGTTCTCTTTCTGAAGCCGTTTCAGTTCCTTCAATTGATCAACACCCATTCCCCCGTACTTTTTTCTCCAGCGGTAATAGGTTTGCTCAACAACACCAATCTGTCTGACCGCATCAAGACGGGACATGCCTTGACCCATCAGAACTTCAACCTGCCGTAACTTCGAGACAATCTCTTCAGGCTTCGGTCTCTTGTTTGCCATTCTTGGTCCTCCGTTTCCTAAACATAACGGTGGACCAGTTCAGTTGGGGAGGCTCACTCACCAGAGGTGGTCGCAAGCTGGATGTAATCGCGCCCGAACCGCATTCGATACTCGTAAAAATGCTCGTGACCGTTGAACACTGTGTACGGCATGTCGGACAGTGCTTCTTCGATACGGTGAAACTCGGTTTCTTCCGCTTCCCAAGCGGGTTTGTGCGTTATCACAAAGGTATGTCGCGCATCTTGGTTCGAGGCGACAACATCGACAAAATAGTCACCTTGCTCTTTACTAATCGCTCCAGTGACCCGCTCCAAGCTGTTCGCGTAGGGGGTTTCAGCGAAGGCTTCCGGGCCATCGGTCTTGTAGATTTCTACGGCCTTAGCGCGTTGTGCCGCAAGCGTTTCTCTGCGCTCCGCACTCATATCCTCGGTGTCGAGAACGAGAAACAACACATCTTTTATGCGGAAATGGAAATAGGGCTGGCCGTAACGTTCTGCCCAAACGGCACGTTCCGCCTTGCTCGACAGATCATGATTGCCACCGACGTAGACATAGGGCGCACCGATCAATGCCGCTCGCGCATCGAAACTCTCCCACTCTGCTATCAAGGCATCCCGGTCACCACCGCCTTCGATTAAGTCACCGACACTAATCACGAACTCTGGACGCAGGAGCGCCATCTGCCGTGCTGCCAATTCAAAGATGCCAGGACGTTCGCCGCCGGTGAGGTCCGAGTGCAGGATAAAGGTCAGGTCACTGGTGTCGCCGGACGTAAGTGGTTCAGACCAAGGAACTGCGTCACCTGAAATGTCATGCGAAAAAGTCTGAGCTTCTGTAGCGCAGGCGAGCGCCATTAAGGCGGTCGCCACACTAGCCAACTTACCGATCATACTCATCAACGCAGATCGTTTTGATAAATCACACCGTCCTTCGTCACTAGATCAATTTCAAGCAGTCCATCAATCATGTCACATCTCCTCCCTAATACTCTACAGGCTTCAAAAGACTATCCGCGTACGTACCCCGAATAACGTAATGTTACCCTGAGTGGGGTTCAGAAGCGGGTCGGAAATGAATTGTATCGATGGCGTGATCTGCAGTCCGGGCGAAATTGAAAACCGGTAGAAAGCTTCGAGCGTGAATTGATCGCCGTCTACGCCTCTGGCCTCGGCCCAGTTCAGGCCCAGCCCGGCCAGATCAGTATTGCGACCGTAGTACCCAAGACCGGCAGAAACCGACCGGTCATAAAGCGCTGCGGTCCCCTTTGAGGCACCTGCGCGGAAGAACGGCATCCACTTATTGTTAACAAACCATGCAGCGGAAAACGCCGCACCATAATCTTCAGGGCGGCTGCCATCATCGGCTGCATCCGCATGCCAGAGGGTCAGATGGATGTTGTCGAAATAGACGCGATCGAAGCCGGAGGTGTACCCAAGTTCGAGTGATTTGAAGAGATTTCCATCACTAAACACATCAAAGTTTGGATCAGACGGGTCGGCGTTTGCGTCTGAGACGCTCGCAACAGCGTAGAAGTTTTCACTCAGCTTTACCCCACCGGCAATACCAAGACCTTGACTAGGCGTGTTAATGGTCGGGTTGGTGTTAAAGGACAGGTTCTGGAATCCGCTGTAAGGGCTGACCAACCCATAGATATCCACAAAGTCTGTTACATCAATCTGCCCGACTTGCAGTGTCCACGCGCCGTTCTCGGCCCTTTGGGTCCAGAACAGGTTGGTCAGCAGCAAACCATTGTCGTTAAAGGCTGTACCTGTGATCGAAATGGCTCCGCCATCCAGCCCGAGAAACTGCGGCGCAACATCGGTGTAGCTGTGTCGGTCTTCGATCTTGAATGTCAGTGAGCCGCGTTCTGTTGCCTGCCAACTACCGTAGAAACGCGCAATTCCACTGGCGGCTTCACCGGTTCCCAAGTCTGCATTTGTGGTTTGGCCCAATGCCAAATAGTCAATGCTGAACCTAAACCCATTCTCAGCCAACTGGTCCTTCCACTGGAACCAACCCGGTACAATATTGAGCGGAAAATCGGAACGATATTGAGGATCGGTTAGCCCATCTCCGGGTTCTAGATCAGCTTCGACCGAAGAAGGTCCGGACAGCCCTTGCGCTGAAGCTACGCCAGCAAAGGCTATACTCAATGCTGCGACCAGAAGTCTTATCATTCAGACGCTCTCACCCCACCCGTCTTGCGGTGACCCGCCGCAAGGATGTTATCAGCAACCGATTCCGCCCAATCATTCGTTGTTGACGTGCCAGTCATCAGGTCTTGCATCGTTTCAGTCTGCGAGACCTCCAATACATAGCTGGAGCTCATTGGCACATTGCCGTCTACGACGCGGAAAGTGTGATTTGTTTCTTCAATCGATAGTTTGCCAGTCAGCCGCACAGGTTCATGCATAGTGCTGGGGCTCCAATCGCCGCCTACGCGCGCCCGGATCATCTGATTAGCATTTGGCGGTGGGGTATGGCTGCACATGCCGCGTTCGGGAACGAGGTAGACAACAGCGGTTCCATCCGCTTCGAGTGGCGCTGGAATAGCGTAACCCGCTAACGTAACAGTTTGTCCATCCAGGTTCGGATTGGCCGCTGTTGCTGCTTTCTTGCGCCGGTCGGCTACGATCCATCGTTGATCGATCAGCCAATCTGCATCAATCCCGTCTTCGGCCAGTTCTTCAAGTGCCGTATTGATTTTTGCGGCACTGTCAGCCATCCGAGCCTCGTTGAGGGTGGGATCGTTTAGCAGCTCTCTGTTTCGGACGATCGTTCGCAAGGATTCGATCTGTTGATAGTTCAAATCCTCAAAAGGATCCTCATAGGTTTGCACTGACGGATCGACAAGATCGCTCCAGTCCACTGAACGATCTTCGGCTGAAAACGCCAGGGTCGCGGACAACACCAAAGCTGTGGCCACTCGACCAGCTAAAGACATCATGCTCATTTTTAAGTTCATTTTCTCCAATATTGAATGCAGGACGGCCGAGGTAAACAAACCGCCCTGCATACCACTTGGGTTACTGGTACTGCGTTATCGATGCCCTCGTCGATCCGGGGCGATACATAATGCTATCCGTGTCCACCAAAGTGTTTTTGTATGCCCGCCCGTCTTTCATGATGAGCTGAAGCTTGCTCTCGTCCAATATCATGTCGATATTTTCGACGGGGTTTCCGTCCCAGATCAGAATATCCGCATAGCTGTCAGGTGCGATCGTTCCGATAGCATATGTTGGATAAGGGTCGAGCGGCCCAGACCATTTCAGAACTTTTCCCGCGTTGCCGGTATGCATCTTCCAGACATGAGCCGATGGATATCCCGCCTCGTTGACCTTGCAAGTGATATCTTCCTTGGCAATTTCGCTAAGACCTGGGCCAAACATATCAGCGCCTCCAGTCATGAATACGTCGTTCTCCAACATCATTTTGGCCGCATTGCGCGCGCCCTCGCCTACAGCAACACCTTTGAGTTTCTGCTCATGCGTGAAGAAGTCCGGCATTGTTTCATAGGAACCAAATGAATTGATCGACATGTAACACTGGAAGGACCAGACGACCTCTTCCCCCTTAGCCGCCATCTGCTTGACGATATCCTCAGAGACTAGGAAACCATGTTCAAAGCTGCGAACACCTGCATCCAGCGCCCTCTGGTAAGATGTGTCGTGATAAGCATGAACGGCGACATATGTCCCGTAGTTCTCTGCAATCTCCACAGCCGCCTCGACTTCTTCCTGAGTCGCCGCAGAAATCTCCAGAGGATCGAAACGGCTGGCCACACCGCCACCTGCCATTAGCTTAGTGAAGTGCGCTCCATTGCGATAGTTGCGGCGAGAAGCCTTAATCACGTCATCACGGCTGTCTACTTTGAAGGAGTTTTGAACGATCTCGCCGTAATCCGAAGCTGTCAGGTCGTTGCGATCACCCCAATCCCCGTGACCACCTGTGTGGCTGAGGACGCCTCCAGAAGTATAAACGCGCGGTCCTATGAGCAGTCCACGTTGCACGGCCCTTGCCACCCCACGCGAATTACCAGCAATGTCGCGGATGGTCGTAATGCCCTTCATCAGATAATTCTCGCGGATGGCTTGAGCAGCCATTGCGCCGCCGCCACCAAAATCCCATTCGTCCTGATAAGAATTTGTTCCCTCTGGTGTTTCGAACATGATGTGCGTGTGCATGTCGACTAAGCCGGGTGTCATTGTTTTACCGGTGCCATCAACTTCAAACGCACCGTCAACCTCAATTGGATCAGTCGACACTTGCGTAATCACGTTTCCCTCGACCAGAACATTGGCGTTCATGATTAGGTCAGGATTAAACCCGTCGAACACATTAATATTGGTGAACAGGATTGGCGGTGCTTCTTGATCCTGAGCTTGTGCGGACGTCGAAAAGGAAAGAACTGCCGCGACAATTGCCGTTGAGCAGAGCGACATATTTAGACCGGACATAAGTACTCCCTTCATATTCAAGTTTTGATTACTATAGTCCGAAAAGCTTTGAATCGGTTGCCTGTTTTGAATTATTTTGTTCGAATGTGACCAAAAAAGTGGCCACTGAGTAATTCCAGTTCAGACAAGGGGGAAGAGCTTGCCTTTCAACTCCACCACTCAAGAGCATAGCGAGGGCTTTATTCGCCTCTCTTTAGCCGCTCCGTTTTTGCAATATCTCACCGAACGCAAGATCAATCCGCAACCAGCATTGGATCAGGTCGGCTTGAAAGCCGAACTGTTGTCTGACCCATCCGTGTTCGTTCACTCAGAGCTGGTCTACGGTTTGGTGAATGCCTTCTCAGAAGTGTCAGGGGATCAATACCTTGGACTGAATGTCGGAGAGACCTTTGACCTGCAAGAGTGGCCTCCGTTTGCTCAAGCCTTGCAATCTACAAAAACACTGTTCGAGTTTTTTACCCGCTTTGTTGGGCTTGTACCGCAGGAGTCTAGTTCTGTTCGGCACAGCCTTGTTATTGAAGCAGACAAAGCGACTTATCGTATCGAAAGGCAACAGGAACCAACTGTCCCACCTGTTCAGGTGACCGGTTTTGCCGCCGCAATCTATCTACGCCTATTGCAGACAGTCGTTGGAGGTGCCTGGGATTCTTCCCTTGTGCGATTGGAAAGCAGATACATAAACAGTCTACCTTTCGGCTACAAAAGGATCGAAGTTGGCCTTGGGTCCGATCCCGGTATGCAAATTAGTTTTCCTGTAGAATGGTTGTTTTTACACCATGTCTCTGAGGGCTTTGCTAAGCCCATAGCCTTGCCTCGACAAGATGAAGAAGTAACCGTGGTGGCTGCATTGCGATCTGTCTTACGCGACAAACTGGATGAAACCGATTTGGGACCAGAGGTGGTAGCTGGATTGTTAGGAATACAGCCGGAGCGGCTCCTGAAAGCGCTTCAGAAACAAGGCACAACGCTACCCCGCGAGATCAAACGGCTGCGTGTCGATGTCGCTAAAGAGCACATCAGAGAAGACAAGATGACAATGGCGGAGATCGGCCTATTGCTTGGATACTCCGACAAGTCTCATTTCACTCGATTTTTTAGAGGCCAAACCGGAATGACACCGACTAAGTTTCGAAGCAAGTAAACGAGGTCGAACCTAAAGAAAGCTTGGTTGCGAACGTCCGGTTAGGGCTAATTGCGGTCCTTTGGAGTAAGAATGCGGATGGCTGCAAAGTCCGCAACTCAGACGCTCGATGCTCGCGCAGCGAACGACCGATTTTGAGTTGCCCCGATTTGGTAGACTTGAACGTCCGCTTTCGGGAAATCGCGCTGCAGTGCCGCGAACTCTCCGGTGATTTTGTTGGTGAGGAGGCGCGATGTTTGCGGCGACAGCATCCGGCAGCTTCGTCCGCAAAGCGGTCGTTCGAGCAGCGTGCCGTGAACGTCTGCTTCGAGCCCAAAGCAGTCAATCGTTTGACTTTTTTGAGCATTTCACAAAACTCACCGTATATCACAATTGGGTGTACTCTCGCTTATCAAGTAAGAGGAGAAAGCTGATGGAAACACTGGGCCCGACACTTGCGGCACTATACGCTCAGCGTGCATTTATTACTAAGTTGTCACTGGGAGTCTTGGCTTATGTGTTAGTGGTAGACGACGCACAGGCCCAAAGCGCACAGGGTTGCGTAGAATTGGGCTCTCCTCGGATAGAATATTCATCCGGATCTGAAAGCACTCGCGTTAATCAAACAATTTCAACGACGGAACGCACGTGTCTGCCGATCCCAAACGGACCCATAACAGGACTTACAATTGGAAACTCCTCAATTGCGCCCTCAGGTGAAATTGAGTTGTATGTTCCCGGCCAAAATACCGTTCCAAGTAATGCTTCAGTGTTAACTCTTCTGAATGTTGATGTCGCCGCAGGCAGCGGAGACTTTGTATCTAGGGAAGCGTTGGCAACAAACATCAACGGGAAGCTGAGAGTGAACGTCATTGGAACTTCGATTGGTTCCGGCAGATCAATGACGTTCGCTCCCTTCAACGGCGCGAATATCGACCCCACTGAAGTTTACTTCCAGTCAGACCGACCGTTAACCTACGACAACCTGACTGTTATGGGGGCGACTGAAGTCGTTTTCGGGGCGTACTATATCCAAACTCGGGTTGCTGAGGCTTCTGATTTCACACTGACGAACAGTTCGATTTCTTCAACCAGTGACATGGCGATAGCTGCAGGCACGACTGTTCGGCTTGATGCGGCAAGCAGTTTGAACACCGTAAACTTTGAAAATTTTGGCACGCTGGCCGGAACGGGAACCGTAAACGCCTTCAACTTCACGGTTAAGAACGGCGGGGTGCTTTCGCCGGGCTTTTCAATTGGTACACTCAACAATAGTGGCGGAATCGCCTTTGAAGCTGGGTCAAGGCTCTTAAGTGAAGTCGATCCGGCGGCCGGGCAGAAAGCTGACTTGGTGTCATCCAGCGGGCCGGTGACAGGGATTAACAGCGCTACCATACAAGTCGAAGCCGCTCGTCCCGGATTGACTGCGCAGGACTATGCTGCTGGCAACGACTACACGGTATTTCAAGCCTCGAGTTTTGATGGAAACTCCCCAACTCTTGTCGCCGGGGGATCGCTGCCTGCTCTATCCAGTCTGAGCATCTCAAACACGCCAACCGCGGACGGTAGAATTGATATAGCGTTTTCGACCCTCCCCATCTCGAGTTTACCGCAAAATCCATCAGTTGTTGGATCTCCCAATGCAAGCAACCTTGCTGGTGCGGTGGCCAACACCACAAACACGTCATCTGGAACCAATCTGACCAACGGCTCAACCTTGGGCACCGCAGTTAACACGCTCACCAATTCAGGTTTGGCTGGGTTTAATCGTGTGCACGCAGAACCCTATTCCTCCAATTTGACCGTTGGGCTGGAGCAACTTGACCTGATAACCAACACAGTGCTGAGCCACGCTGACTGCCGCAAGTATCAAGCGGTCGGCTTCAGCAATGAGGAACAACCCATTGCAGCAGGCGACATCGACTCGGCCCAGAGCGCTAGCGGCGCAATAGACTGCTCTGATCGGCGTTGGTGGATCGACACGGCCTATTTGAGCGGGGACGTTGATGGAAGTAATGGCCTTGGGACATTCGACTATTCGCTCGGCACTATTTTGGTCGGAGCGGATGTCGCAAGTACCGATAGAGGTGTGGTCGGAGTGTACGCAGGCGTTGGGACATCCTCCATGGATGAGCACGATCAAGTCGATCAGGACTTTTCGACCGATAGCTATCACGTGGGCGTCTATGGGCGTACAACAACAGGAACGTGGGAGTTTTCCGGGCTGATCGGTTACATGTTCGGTGAAACTGACGCCAAACGGAATAACCCTTCTGTTGATGGCTTTACGGGAGGCGAGGCAAAATCGGATTTGGACCAAGAGGGAATTCATGCCGGCGTCCAGGCACGGAAGCTGTTTAACATGGACAACGGTGCAAGGGTTTCTACGGTTTTTGGATTGAACTACGGGCGTATCCAACAAGGTTCAGGCACAGAGACTGGCGGTGGTGATTTCAATTACTCGATTGGGAAAGCGAACGCGGAGTCTCTGGTCGCTTCCATTGGAGTTGACTACCAACGGGACTTCTTGACAGAGAATGGTGTGCTAACCCCAATCGCCTTTGCTCGTTACGAGTATGACTTCTTTGCCAACAAAGACAGTGAGCACGAAATCACAGTTACAAGCCCCTTATTCGGAACATTTACACAAGTCGGACAAAACCGAGGAGCAAACGGCTTCGTTCTTGGGCTAGGACTGGGCTATCAAATATCAGAGCTAGCCAGACTAACGGCAGGATATGGCTATTCGGTTCGCTCCAATGGCCAAGAACATGGCCTTGGTGCAAACTTAAGCGTTCGGTTCTGATTTGGCAGTACGATTGTTTCAAATTTAGGAATCACACACGCCGACCATCGTTGTTGGGCCTTCACAAACGAACCCAGTGGACGTCCGCTTTGTCCGCATAACGGACGTTCACACCAAGTACAGCGAACGACCGCTCTGAGCCCAAAGCGGAAGTGCTCCATCTCTGAACCAAGCAGGCGCAGCAAACTATTCGCCGAAGTCACCAGCTGCGTCGCAGAAAGAAAAGCGGCCATTCATTCAAAGCGCAGCGAACTTTGGTACGTCGATGTCTGAGTTGCGGGACAAACCGTAAATTCGCTGCGGCTGCGCGAATGTCTCGTATTGTGATCCATTGGCCGTCGATGATCAGTTTGAACACGCTGATGGCCCATCTGATCTGACACTTGGCTGTTAGATAGCTTATCAATTTGAATCCATACTGATCCATATTATGAATGATGCATGACCTTTGACCAAATCCAAACATTTCTATGGGTGGCGCGTTTAGGCGGCTTCAGAAAAGCCGCGGAGCGCATGAACCTTTCGCAACCGGCTGTCTCAACGCGCATCTCGAACCTTGAGCAAGAACTCCGCGTATCCCTCTTTGAGCGCGGTTCGGGTGCGTTGGTTCTTACCAAACAAGGCACTTTGTTACTGTCTTATGCCGAACAGATGTTGTTCGTCGAAGAGGAGATCAAACAGCGCGTCGCCAATCCTTCTGAAACAGAAGGGTTGTTCCGTGTTGGCGCATCGGAGACCATCGCGCAGGCTTGGCTGCCTGAATTTCTGAAGGCGTTCAGCGAACAATACCCAAGAGTGAACGTCGATCTTACTGTGGATATTTCTTTAAATCTGCGTGCGTCTTTGTTGGAACGTCGGCTCGACCTCGTTTTCCTAATGGGGCCGGTTTCTGAGTATACTGTTGAAAACGTTGATCTACCTCCCTTTTATCTGCATTGGTATCGATCGACCTCTAATCCACAGACCGACTTAAGTGAAATTCCTGTCATCTCGTATTCGAGCCAAACACGGCCCTATCGTGAGTTGATGTCTGAACTGTCTCGCAGGATCGGACCAAAGCACCGTGTCTTTGCCTCTGCGTCATTGTCCGCAAGCTTGAAGATGATTGCCGCTGGGATTGCGGTCGGGCCTTATCCGCGTGCTCTGGCAAATGACTTCCTGGAATCTGGCCAGATCGTAGAGTTTGATCCGGGGTTTAGACCAGAACCATTGGCTTTTACTGCATCGTACTTGTCTGAACCACGTAGTTTCCTCGTTGAGAACAGTGCGGTAATCGCATGCGATGTCGCGACAAATTGGGACAAAACGCACCCAAAGTGAATTCAAAAATTCTATCACCCATGATCAAGAATGATAATTTGTGTGAAAGTATCTGACTGTGTGAAGCTAGAAAGGCAACACTGGGGCTGCCTTCATGACCAAAAACACTGTGTCACACACAAACCTTTTGACCTCGTCCGCATCAGAGGTACGCGCTGCAATCCGTGGTGGGTCTTATCAAGGGCACACCGCAGGACTGGCCGCAGGGAAACTACAATGTAACCTCGCTATCCTTCCTGAGCGATTTGCTTTGGATTTCCTGCGGTTTTGTCAGCGTAACCCCAAGCCTTGCCCACTTGTCGGCGTCAGTGACAGTGGCAATCCCAAGTTACCAACATTGGGGCGGGACATAGATATCAGAACAGATGTGTCTAAGTATCGGGTCTTTCGCGACGGGCAGTTCTCGGAAGAGGTAACAGATATTTCTGACCACTGGACCGATGATCTGGTTACCGTCGCATTGGGCTGTTCGTTTACCTTTGAAAACGCCCTGCTGCGCAATGGCGTTCCCGTAAGACACATAGAAACCGGCAAAAACGTCCCTATGTTCCGTTCAAACATCGATCTTGTTCCGGCAGGTAAATTCAGCGGCAAGATGGTTGTGACGATGCGACCGATACCTGAGCACCAAGTCGCACAGGCAAAAGAGATCAGCAGTCGTTTCCCACAAGCGCACGGCGCGCCGATTGCGGTTGGTGACCCAGCCCAAATTGGCATAGCGGACTTGATGCGACCTGATTGGGGCGACGCTGTTGAGGTCAGACCAGGCGAAGTTCCCGTGTACTGGGCCTGCGGCGTGACCCCCCAGAACGTGCTTTTGGATGCGGATCTTCCGATCTGCATAACACACGCACCCGGTCATATGCTGATCGCTGATGTCGCAGAAGATGCGGAAACCACAATCTTAACAATAACCTAAAACTACCTAACAAGGAGACTAAAACAATGAAAAAAGCACTAACCATTCTCGCAGCAAGCTCCGTTCTTGCCGCCCCAGTTCTGGCCGAAGACCTTTCCGTTGTCGGCAGTTGGTCAAGCCTCCCGCTGCACAAGCAATATGAAGCTCCGTTCTGGAGCACGACATTGCCAGAAGCATCCGGTGGCAATATCAAGGTTGAGCTGACAACACATAACGCAATGAGCCTCGGGCTTGGCGATATTTACCCATTACTTGGTCAAGGCGTCTATGACGTTGCGATGACAGTTGCGGACTATGCCGTTGCAGACGCACCCGAGCTGGAAGGTCTGGATGTGCCTTTGCTTGCACTGACTGCGGATGAAGCGCGCGCAATGGTCGATGCCGCGCGCCCGATGGTCGCTGACATTTACCGTGATCGCTTTAACTCTCATGTTCTGGCCATCGCGCCATACCCGCCACAGGTCGTTTTCTGTAACGCAGAGATTTCAAATCTTGCTGATCTTGAAGGTCTGAAAGTGCGCGCATCTGGTCGTATGACAGCGAAACTACTGGAAGCATTGGGTGCTGAAGGTGTGAGCGTTTCGTTCGGTGAGGTTCCCGGCGCATTGCAAACGGGTACCGTCGACTGTGCCGTAACCGGTGCTGGATCTGGCTATAGTGCTGGATGGTGGGAAGTTTCTACACACCTGTTGCCGATCCCACTGGGCGGTTGGGATTCAGTTGTGACGGCGATCAACCTGGACAAGTGGAACAGCTTGGATGCCGACACACAAGCCTTGATCACCAGCGAAGTGGCAAGCGGATTTGAAGAACCAGCATGGGAAAGTGCGCAAGATGCGCTGGTGAACGATATCGCCTGTCTGACTGGTAACGGCGAATGCCCATCCGGTGATGCACGTTCGATGACACTTGTCGACGTTAGTGATGCCGATTTTGATCGTGCACGCGATATCCTGACCAGCGAAGTTCTTCCAGATTGGGCTGAACGTTCTGGCGGTGATTGGGCATCACGCTGGAACGCAAGCGTCGGCAAAGTTGTCGGCGTAACAATCAACTAAGCAACAGATCACGGGATGTACTGAATATGGAACTCAAGATGATACTTAGTCTTCGGGCCATCAATAAAGGGGTTGCCCTTGTGGTTGGCTTTGGCTTGCTGCTTTGCGCTGCATTTGTGCTGGCAGACATCATCATGCGCCAGATCGGTACGTCCTTTGGTGGCACAGAAGAGATCGCGGGTTATGCTATGGCGCTCGCGACCTCATGGGGCATGTCCTTTACGCTTTTGGAACTGGGGCATGTCCGAATTGATCTTTTGCGCAGCCGTGGCGATAGCTTCAAACGCGCATTGTTCGATGTTTTTTCCATGATTGTGATGTCGGGTGTAATCATCACCATCGCGATCAAAGCATGGCCCGTCCTTGAGCGTTCCATTGTCAACGGTTCGCGTGCCAATACACCTTTGGAAACGCCACTTGTCTGGGTTCAGATGCCGTGGTTCGCGGGCTGGGTCTGGTTTGCATTGATGTCGACATTTACGACGCTCGCAGCTTTGAGTCTCTTGCTGAAACGTCGCCATTCTGAGACCGAAAACTTCGTTGGTGCGTTTGCAGAACAGGAGATGTTGCAATGATCTTCTACGTCTCTGCTGGTTTGCTGGGTCTGCTGGCCTTATCCATTCCTGTCGGCATTGTACTGTTCCTCCTGGGGTTCGGGGTTGATACCTTCTTTTCCAGCTTCCCGCTGACGCGCGGACTTGGAAACATGGTTTGGTCGTCGTCAAATTCCGCAACTCTGATTGCCATTCCATTCTTTGTCCTGCTGGGCGAGATACTTGTTCGCAGTGGTGTCGCCACGCGCACCTATGCAGCTTTGGACCGTTGGGTCTCATGGTTGCCCGGTGGATTGGTTCATGCCAACGTGGCAACGGCCACAATGTTCTCAGCCACATCAGGGTCATCCGTGGCAACGGCGGCAACCGTGGCAACAGTAGCGATGCCGCAAGCCGAAAAGCTTGGTTATGATCCAAAACTGTTTTCAGGTGCCATTGCGGCAGGTGGTACTTTGGGCATCATGATCCCGCCATCGATCAACCTGATCGTTTATGGCTTTCTAACGCAGTCTTCTATCCCTCAGTTATTCCTGGCGGGTCTAATTCCCGGCATCAGTCTCGCGATTGCTTTCATGGCCGTGACAACAATCATTTGTATCATCCGGCCTGATCTGGGTGGCACGCGCCGCACATTCCCATTCCCAAAGATGCTGCGCGCATTGATAGATCTGGTACCAATCCTAATCCTGTTTGGCTTGATCGTCGGCTCGATATACGCTGGTTGGGCAACCCCGACAGAAGCTGCCGCTGTCGGCGTGGCTGGTGCATTGGTCATCGCGATGGCCTTTGGCGGTGTGTCCTGGTCAATGCTGACGCAAAGCCTGACTGGAACGGTCAAAATCACCTCAATGATTATGTTGATCGTCATTGGTGCATCTTTCCTGAACTTCACATTGGCCTCAGCTGGTCTTGGCCGCGAACTCACTGAATTCATGACTGGCCTTGGCCTAACACCGCTCAAGACAATCCTGGTGGTCGTCGTCCTCTACATCGTATTGGGCTTTTTCATCGAAACGCTGTCATTGATGGTCGTTACGATTCCAATCATCGTGCCGCTGGTAATCGCACAAGGGTATGATGTGGTTTGGTTTGGCATCCTGATGATTGTGTTGATCGAGATGGCGTTGATCACGCCACCTGTTGGATTGAACCTCTATGTCGTCCAGGGTGCTCGAAAGTCGGGAAGCCTGAACGAAGTCATGTTGGGCGCATTGCCTTACTGCCTAACAATGCTGGCAATGGCGTTTTTACTGATAGCTTTCCCGAGCATCGCGCTCTTCCTGCCAAATGCATTGCGATAAGAAGATCGCCCGCTTGAACGCTTGTCTAAGTTCCACTTGCTGTGGTGCGGCTGAAGGAAATTGAATGACGACTATTGATCTCAACTCTGACCTTGGTGAAGGGTTTGGACCTTGGACAATGGGTGCCGACGCACAGATGCTTTCAATTGTGACATCTGCCAACGTCGCTTGTGGTGGACATGCAAGCGATCCTGAGACCATGTTCCAAACGCTTGAACTTGCGCGTGACAATGGTGTCAATGTCGGAGCACATCCTGGCTTTAACGATCTGATTGGGTTTGGGCGTCGGGTCATCCCCATGTCACCCGCCGAAATAGGCAGAATGTGTGCCGCACAGATTGGTGCGCTTATCGGGATTGCCGCACAAGTCGGCATTTCCGTCACTTACGTTAAACCTCATGGCGCTCTGGGAAACCTTGCAGCACGTGATCGCGAAGTTGCTGAGGCGATTGTCGCCGCGGTGCAAAAGATTGATCCGAAACTTGCTGTGCTCGCGATCTCTGGCACTCAAAGCGAACAAGCCGCCCGTGCTGCAGGCGCACCTGTCTTTTCGGAAATATTTGCGGATCGTGGATACCTTTCATCAGGTCAGTTGGTCCCGCGCGATCAAGATGGCGCTATGATCGATGATGCAGCAGAGGCGGCCCAGAGATTGATAACGTTCCTTGATACTGGACAGATGCCGGTCATTGACGGTGATCCGATCAAACTTGCTGCGCAATCCATTTGCGTTCACGGCGATAGTCCTGGCGCACTCGATATGGCCCGCGAAGTTCGCGAACGGCTGACATCACATGGTGTCCAGATCTCCAGCTTCCTAAAGTCTTAAGGCCCCTCATGGAACCGCATTTCAAAGCCGTTGCAGACCACGCGCTACTAGTGACGTTTGCGGATCAGATAAGCGATGAAGCTCATGCATCTGTTATCGCGCTCGACAGGGCAGTCACGCATAACCCTCCCGACGGTATCATTGAAACCGTGCCAGCGCTGGTCAATCTATTGATCGCTTTTGATCCGATTGTGACGGACCATTCGATGATCGAAGGCAAAGTTCGCACCTTCCTTGAAAATCTGGCGACGCAACGGATCGAAGGTATTCAGAGGCGTGTCCAAATCTGTTATGAGACCTGTCTTGCGCCAGATTTAGAAGCTGTTGCGTCAGCAACTGGTCTCTCGATCGATGCTGTTATCAACGCCCATCTCACTGGCGACTTTCAGGTATTGATGTACGGGTTTGCACCCGGTTACGCTTACCTGTCGGGCGTGTCAGAGAACATCCACGTTCCCCGAAAAACTGCTGCTGTCCGCGACGTCCCTGCCGGAAGCGTCATCATTGCGGGACCACAATGTCTCATTACAACGCTCACTATGCCCACAGGTTGGTCAATAATTGGCCGCTCACCATCACCAATCTTCACTGGTGACCCGGCTCATCCCTTTTTGTTCGATGTAGGAGATCGGGTGGCATTCGAACGCATCGATCTAAAGACATTCGAAAACCTTGTTGGGGAACCCGCTTATGGCTGATGCAGAGCTTTCAGTCTCGTTCGCAGGGCCGTTGGTCACGTTCCAGGACGGCGGGCGGCCCGGCAACATGCGCTACGGCGTCGCGGCATCTGGTCCAATGGATCGTTTAGCATTCGACGCGGCCAACGCAGCCCTTGGCAACGAACCCGGTTTGACCGCCATTGAAGTATCCCTTGGTGGATTAATGCTGGTTTGCAGCAAGGGTTCCCTAACCGTTGCGATTACGGGTGGTGACTTCGTGGTCGAGCACGCAGGGCAGAAAACCAATTCTTGGACTATCCTAACCCTCAGACAGGGAGAAAAACTGGCGATACGTGCCGGGAAAGCAGGCAGTTGGGCGTATCTCGCCTTTGCGGGTGCATTAGCGACCGACGATTGGCTTGGTAGCCAAGCAACACATTCCACCTCCGGTTTTGGCGGTGGAGCCGTGCAAGCCGGTCGGTCTTTGGTGATTTCCGACACAGAAGTGCGTGATGACCGTCTTGGAGATATTGCGAAACCTGAGTTCATACCCGATGGTCCTGTTCGTGTCGTTATTGGTCCCCAAGATCAGCACTTTACCAGTCTAGCCATAGAGCATTTTACGTCCGCAACATTCAGTGTCACAGACGCCTATGACAGGATGGGCATGCGATTAAGTGGTCCAGCGTTGGAGCTAGATGGCGCTCTGTCCATACCTTCAGAACCAATTGTGCGCGGTTCCGTTCAGGTGTCTGGTGACGGCGTCCCGACAATCCTGTTGGCAGATCATCAAACGACTGGTGGGTATCCCAAAATTGCCACAGTCATCTATTGTGACACGGATAGCTTAGCGCAGCTTCGTGCTGGCCAGATTATGAGATTTGTTTCGATCACGGGTCAGCAATCGGTTGATGAAGTCAGAAATTTTGCAATCCGAAGAAAACAGTATCTTGAAGAGGTTTCCATTGCGCGCGGATCGTTTGAGCAGCGCTTGATGCGAGAAAACCTGATACATGGATTCATAGAAGACTAGACATAAAGACCTGATGCGCAGTGTGACCAATTCTGCAATTCAAGAATTCTAGAAACCGCGCTGCAAAACCAAGCCAACAAAGTACGTCAAATACTATGGAGTTTTATTGGGCTTTGCAGGCTGGTTCACGAAATGATTGGAAACGTTGAAACCTCATAAGACAGCGTAATAGCCTTGCAGTTTGTTGGGTCAGATAGTTCCATACGGTACGCTTTGGCCGGGCGAACCCCGCCGATCGCCGCAAACGTCCCGCATAGAATTGCAGTACCGTCTTCAAAACCAGCTCCTTCGCAAAGCTCGGTAACGGGGCGGATGCTGCTCAATTGTCCCTCTTGATAGAGAACCTCGCGCCCGTTCTCTTCTATCCAACATTTGAAAGTGATATCATCAAGGCGATCTTTGATTTCGTCAAAACCCCAGAGGTCTTTGGCAATGGGTTTAGCGCAAGCTTGTTTGGATGCTGCGACTGAATGTACTTCGAGATCTCGGTCGGTATGATCTGACGCCAACCCGAAATATGTTTTGCCATTTGATCGAACCAACAAGGGTTCAACCTCACCCGACGAGCCTTCTCCCAGCACTTCGATGGTTTTGTTTTGTGTCAGAAGCGAGTTTGAGACGCGATAATAAAGCGGCACTTGGCTTGGTGGGGAAATACCCAACACCGCCAGTTCGTCGATATGATGTTGGACAGCGTCCATACTTCGACCTGTCCAGCCTGCAATCACAACTTTATCTATCGTCAGAGTAATGTTCGTGTCTTCAACGTTGAAATCAATATCCATATTTTGAATTCCTCTTCCGAAAAACGAGGCGATCAGCGAAGAGACCCCTTGCAGCATGCCCATCAAGTGGATCGCACTTATGTCAGGTGCTCATTCGCCTCGGAGGGAGAGACCCGCAAAACGCAACTATCAGGAACCTACTATGGCCCGGACCCGCATCGTACCAATTTTAAAGTTCATCTCAATGGTACAAGCTTGTTGAGCAAGCCGACATTCGTGCATCCGGTACTTTGGGCTCTTAGCAGCCGTTCGCTGCACACGGCGTGAACGACTGCTACGCGGACAAACCCGACTTTGACTTTCTCGGTAGGTTCAATTTAGCACTTTAGTGACGACCAAGGAATTTCTGTGTTTATTATGCAGGACAATTTCGAAAATTCGAGATTTCCCCGGAGAAGAAATGCAGGACGTACACGGGACGAGAAGACTAGCCGCAATAGCCGCAATCGATATGGTTGCCTATAGTCGGTTGATCGAACAGAACGAAGCGGACACTCTAGCCCGCCAGAAGGTCATTCAGAAAGAAGTAATCGAGCCTCTGGCGTCAGAGTATGGCGGCCGGATCGTCAAAACCACTGGCGATGGAGCGTTGATCGAATTTGATAGTGCCGTCAACGCGGTTTCGTGGGCAGCCGCCTTTCAGCGTCGTGTTGCCCATCTCGAAGAAGAGAGCGAAGAACACAAACGCATCGCTTACCGCGTGGGCGTCAACGCGGGCGAAGTTGTTTTTGACGACAACGACGTATTTGGGGACGGCGTAAACCTAGCTGCCCGGCTTGAAGCTTTGGCGGACACCGGCGGTATCATGATCTCCGAAGGCGTCTTCAGAAACGTAGCAGGCAGGGTAGACTTCGGCTTTGTCGACTTGGGCGAACAATTCGTTAAGAATATTGCGCGACCCGTTCACGCCTATCGTGTCCTTCTGGACGAGGACGATGCCGGAAAGTTCGTCCCCCTACCGAAGTCGTCGGTACTCAGGCGGAGAAGCATTTTGGCGAGCGCTGCCGTATGCGCATCGGTTAGTATTGCCTTGTTCGTTTACATCTTTCTTTTGCCCGGTGACGAACCGCAGGTTTCAGGCGTTTTGGTCGTTCCGTTCCAAGCCGACGACCCTTCTGCACAAGTACTCGCTGACGCCGCCACGGAGAACTTGTACCTGTCATTTGAGCGTCTGAACCAACTAGAAATGACGCCTTACAGCATTGCGAAATCCTATGAGGGGATCGATGTCAGCACAGATGAAGCAACCCGGGATCTGGGCATACGGTACGTTTTGGATGGCTCAGCGAAATCGAACAATGGAGAAATTGAACTTTTCGCCCGACTTCGGGACGCGTTGGCATCTGGCGACGGCGTCATTTGGGAGCAGAATTTTCGCGGAGAAGCCGATCAACTTCTGGGTATGCTTGTAACCGTGAAGCTGAAGGCCGTTGGTGCTATGAAGGCCAAGCTCAATGACGTTGAGCGCAGCATTCTGGAGAACCGACCAACGCAAAACCCCGCAGCCTACTTAGCTTACGCCAATGGCAAGAGGCTTCTCGAAAGCAAAGACTTCACCGACATCGCAAAAGCACTTCCCTTGTTTGACGAAGCAATATCGATGGACCCGCGGTTCGACGACGCAAAGTTGGGCAGCGCCGAAGCGAATTTCCAAATTTGGGAAGGCAGCTTCAACACGATCAAGTACACACTTGATGCAAAGACGGACTTCTCCGAGTTGATTGAGCAAGTGCTTCAAAACGATCCTCGCAATCCTGAAGCGACGGCTTTGAAGGTGCGCGCTCACTTGGAACAACTCGAACCTGATCTTGCCCTTGCGCTGGCGAGGGGGGCTGTGTTCAAAAATCCAACCAATCCGGCGCTGCGCGTTGTGTTAGGGATGAGCCTGACGACCGAAGGAAATTACGAGGATGCAATCGCAGAATTTCAAGAGTATGAGCGCCATTCGCCAAAACTGAATTCTGGCGAAAAGGGAGATCTTGCATGGAACTACCTGCGAGCCGGCGACAGCGGGCGGGCGTTGGAACTGCTGAAAAGTATCCCGGAAGAAGATTTGCGTGAGCAACACCATCGGCATCTCGCTGAGGCAAACTTTCGGGAAGGGAATATCAAAGCCGCGCGGGCACACATGGAGCTGTTTCTGAAAAACAATGTCTGGCTTAATCTTAACTGGATGAAGCCATGGTTTGAGATTTACAAGGACCCGCAGGTTTTTTCGGTGTTCGAAGAAGCTATGTTGGGATCAGGACTCCCAGAGTGGCCTTTCAACTTCAACGAAGGGCGCGAGGCTGACCGCATCGCTCATGATGAATTGGTTCTTTTGCACTCAGATTCTTTCATCGAACAGCACTCGGTTGGTCCGTTCGGCGCTCCATATTCAGAAAATCGCAATTCAGATGGAACGATCGAATTGAATTTTGCGTGGATGAATGGCGTACCTTTGTCCGGAACATGGAAGGTTTTTGGTGATCAGATTTGCCGTAACATCCCTTCCGTACATCAGGGGCGTGATCTGTGTCATTTCCTCTATCTCGATCCTGAGAAATCGACTGATGACCACCGGTATGTTGCAGCGCCATGGTCGTTTGGCATCGTAAATTCTGTGTTCGTCCGGACGAAAAAGTGATGCAACCCAAGCACGCACGCCTGGCTCGCCTACTCTTACTTTGCGAAACCCTAATGGTCAGAGACGCCTAGCTTCTCTACTTCGCCTTTGGGCTCGAAGCAGTCATCCGACAGCTTTAGTCAAAGGACTGTTTTGCGGATGCAAGCGGTCATTGGGGCCGCTCGCGGGATAGATAAAGGTGACCACCTTTGAAGCACGGCTCGATGCGTCCTCAAGCTCTACTAAGAGACCCTACCGTCGCCTGACCCTCTCTCGATTACGCTCCCGACGATCGATGTTGATCTGGTGATCGCGACCCAGCGCCCGATAGAATCCCAGTCCCTTGGACCAGTTCAGAAAATGGGCAAAGCTGTCGACCTGATCGTCGTTGCGCCCGCGTGGAAAGGACTGCAGCTCCCGCTTGAAAGTCCGCAGCCAGGGCGCGTCTGCAGGCAAGTACACCTTGCCCTCTTCGACAGGACCGCACGCGGACTGGAACCGGGTTTCCTTGTCCTTGTCAGGTCTAATGCGTTCATAGCGCCGGCGGTCATCACGAAACAGCTCGTCCAAAAGCGGTTTGCCGGAAGCGGCATCCTCGATCAGAACTCGATCCGGATCCCAGCGACTGACAAGCTGCAGTGCCTTGGCTTTCAGGTCTGGGTAGTCCACCTGCCCACGCCAGACGTCGAGAAGGTACCACGCGTTTTCTCGGAACCCCCAGGTCGTACAGGCCGAGAAGTCGGACCGCGGGTCCGCAGACATCCCCGTATCCCAGCTTTGAACAACCAGTTGGAACCAGCGACGATCATCGACGGTCTCATAGCTGCCGAACCACTCCCAGCGCAGCGGCGATCCGTCTGGCGCAATCGGGTTCTGCTGATACTGGCAATTGAACACAGCTGCGCCCATTTCACGACGCTTGGTATCCAGCGTGTTCTGATCCAGGCGCGACGGACAAAGGAGATCACCCGGGTTGCGGTGCATGACCCTTCCACGCCCAAGAGGCACCGTCTCATGGTCTTCGGCGATGGCAGGCAGATTTAGGTGCCGATAGGTCCCGCGTTCCAGCAGGTAGCCCGGCGGGTCCATCTCGTGCAAACGCTGTGCAACCATGACAACGCGCCCCTCGGCCGGGTTGTCAAAGCGCGACAGCAAGGTTCCCTCAATAAACTCCTGTGCCTTGACCAGTTCAGCTTCGGAACCCGCATCACCCGCCTTCAGCAGATCATCGATGATGATGTAATCGGCACCATGTCCAGTCACAGAACTGCCGATGGAGACAGCCTTACGGCTGCCTCCCTTTGTGGTGCGGATTTCTTCTGAGGTGTTGCCCTTTTTAGCCAAGACAGTTTCAGGGAACATTTCCCGGTACCAGCGCGCAGACATGATCCGACGACAATCTTCGGAATGCTTGCGCGCCAGATCCAGCCCGTAGCTGGCAACAATAATCTTGGCGCTCGGTGAGTGCCCAAGAAGATAAGCGACATATGCAACGGCCACGGTGACCGATTTCAGGCAACGTGGCGGGATGTTGATGATCAACCTCTTGTTTTCACCTTGGCGAACGTTGTCCAATTCGTGGCACATGGCACGCACATGCCAAGCCGGATCAAAGCTGTGGTCAGTCCCTTGGTGCAGCGCGTCAAACACACGCCACACGAAGGGAAAGAAATTGTCCCGGCAAACCTCGCGCGCGGCTTGCTGGACCTTTTTTGGATCAGGAGCCGTCATCTTCCACCTCCTCGTTCTCAGGACCACCGTCACCATCCGGGTCGCTGGAAAAGAAATCCCGGAGGATGTCATAGTCGACCTTGTCCGGCCCTTCCAAAGCAGCGCTGGCCTGTTCGTTCACATCATCTGAACCGCCGAACAGATCAGCGTCGACTTTAAGAAGCGCCATCAGCAATTTCGTGTCGCCCTTCAACGCGCCAGCAGTGAGCCGCTTTGCAATTGCCTCCGCTTTGGAAATCCGGGCTTCGTGGTTGCCTTCGCGGACGGTGATCTTGGCTTCCAATTCGCGTTTCAGGCTGGCATTAACCCCTTTAGCACCTTTCGGGCGCCCTTTTGGATTGCCGGAGCGGCCTTTCTTGAACTGGGTTGCTTTGGGCGGTTTGCCGTAGCCCACCTCATAGTCCTTCGTATCTTCAAACATGATCCGCCTCCAGCTCTGAGGTGGCATCGGGTGCTGCAGAATGTGCATCGAACATCTGGCCTGTGACCGCATGCACAGCGCTTTCGCCAGTCATCTCTTGCCAACGGCGGATGGCGACATCAACGTAAGCCGGATCGAGCTCAATGAGCCGCGCCTGGCGTCCCGCTTTCTCAGCGGCCAGCAGAGTCGCACCAGATCCACCAAAAGTATCCAGCACAACTTCGCCGCGATGGCTCACATCCATGATGGCATCTGCCACCAGTGCAGTTGGCTTTACTGTGGGATGATCGGCAAGATCCGCTTCGCGCCCTGCCCCAAAGCTGTTCACTCCGGCATAATCCCAGACATTGGTGCGGTTGCGCCCGTGTTTGCCCAATTCGACATTGTTGATATGCGCAGCACCGGGCTTCTTAAAGATTGCGACCAGCTCGTGCTTGGAGCGGTAAAGGCTGCCCATGCCTCCGTTTGTCTTGTTCCAGACACAGAGATTGATAAGGTCCAATCCACCTGCCTTGCCCGCCGCAATCAACTCTTCAATGTGACGCCAGTCCATGCAGATCATCGCAATGCCCCCGTCTGGCAGACGGCTAAACAACTGGGTGATCATGCCTGAAAGAAAGCCGCGGAACTCGCTATCCGACATTTCTCCCGACGCCATGGCAAATTCGCGATGAGCGCCATCGGTGCCACAGCGGACATGCCCATTGACCGGTACGTTGTAAGGCGGATCAGTGAAGATCATCTGTGGTGTCTCGCCTTCCAGCAAGGTGTCGTAGCTTTGGGCTTGCAAGGCATCCCCGCAGAAGATGCGGTGATCTCCGAGAAGCCAGAGGTCGCCCGGCTGCGTGACGACAGGTGCCGCAGGGTCCGGGTTTTCTACAGTTTCAGCTTCGGTCTCCGCAGCCTCGTTCGCAGCGTCGATGATGATGTCGATCTCCGGCGTTTCGAACCCTGTGATATCCAGATCAAAATCGAGCTCGCCATCAAGGCTGAGATCCATCAGCTCGGCAAACTC
Source organism: Ruegeria sp. Alg231-54 (assembly GCF_900143525.1). Lineage (GTDB taxonomy): Bacteria > Pseudomonadota > Alphaproteobacteria > Rhodobacterales > Rhodobacteraceae > Ruegeria. The sequence continues at coordinate 71,335 of NZ_FREZ01000012.1, forward strand.
GATCTGCAGAGCAGCTTCGTTCCAGTCCGACAGTTCCGCCAGCTTGTTATCCGCAATGCGCAGAGCGCGCACTTCCGCTTCTGACAAGTGATCCGCGACAACAGTCGGCACGGACATCAACCCCAGGGCCTTAGCGGCTTCATAGCGGCCATGACCCGCAATGATTGTGGCCGAACCATCCAAAAGGATCGGAGTGACAAATCCAAACTGGGCCACCGACGCCTTCAGCTTGTCAATACTCTTGGCCGCGTGCACGCGGTTGTTGTTGTCGTATGGCTTGATCTGGCTGATCTGAGATTGGACGACTTTGTCCGCCATCCAGATCGGTGTGTTGGACGCCTTRGCGTCGCTCTGTGTWTTTTTGGCAGACATAGCCGCCTCCTTTCGTTTGACGCTCGTTAGCGTCGACAAGAAAGGATCGTGTTGGGAATTCGGAGAGAGCACGATTAACAACTCTCCGGACCAATCGATCCGGTTCGTTGCCCCTTCGAATGCTCTCTGCGGAAATCTGTGTTTCCAATGAGTGCTGCCTGCGGGAGCAGTTTCCCGCCCTGATAGTCCGGGCGATTGAGCCAAATGTAGGTGTCATCAATACGAGACGCAACCCCCAAACCAAAAGTAACTAAATCGTAACCAATTAGGATTGTTGACGAATAATCGTGGGTGCGGCAGCAACACCCTGCAAAACACACCCCTCCAGAGCTCGCCCCAGAAAGAGCTGGACTGTTGCTGGGAACCACGCATCACTGAACCCACGCCCGAGCCATTCGGGCGCTCCTCAGTACCAGGGTTCGGCATTCCGCCAGCCCCAGATCTGAGGAGACAATACATGTCCAAATCCAAACAAACCAAAATCGACAAGGTGCAAGCCTTGTTGCGTCGCCCGAGCGGCGCCAGCCTGGAAGCGCTCTGCAAAACAACAGGGTGGCAATCTCATTCGGTCCGAGCGGCTCTGAGCGGTCTGCGGAAGAAAGGTGTCACAATTGAACGACGCGCATCCGACAAACCAGATGGTTCTTCCACCTATCACCTGACGGTGGGAACAAGAGAAGAGTCATGACCAAGACGAGCGATGTCGCCGATCTCGCCGCCATGGGTCGATCGGATCTGGTCACGATTTGGCAACAACTGTTTGATCAACCCGCCCCCACCATGCTCAGCCAACCCTTCCTGCGTCGATTTATTGCCTTTGAGATGCAGTCCCGCAATCGTGGCGGGCTGTCGCGGCAGGTGAAAGCCACGCTGGAAAAAGGTTCTGAGAAGAAACCCCGACCTACCTGCCCTGCCCTTAAACCCGGCGGGCGTCTGCTGCGCGAGTGGAACGGCGTGACCCATGTGGTCGATGTGACAGGGGAGGGGTTTGTGTGGAACGGACGATCTTACCGTTCGCTCTCGGCCATAGCTCGGGAAATTACCGGCGCGCATTGGTCGGGACCGCGCTTCTTTGGGCTCAACGGAAAGGTGGCAAAATGAGCCCGCGACGCAAAATCCGATGCGCGATTTACACGCGCAAGTCATCTGACGAGGGGTTGGATCAGGACTTCAATTCCTTGGATGCGCAATATGAAGCCTGCGCGGCCTATGTCGCCAGTCAGCGACATGAAGGCTGGACCCCGCTGTCCGGGCGCTACGATGACGCTGGCCTGTCGGGCGGCACACTCGAGCGCCCTGCCCTTCAGCGCCTGCTTGATGAGATCGATGCCGGGCGCATCGACATGGTTGTGGTTTACAAGATTGACCGGCTGACCCGTTCGCTCGCCGACTTCTCCAAGCTGGTCGAACGGCTGGAACAGGCGAACTGTTCCTTTGTGTCCGTCACGCAGGCCTTCAATACCTCATCTTCCATGGGTCGGTTGACGCTGAATGTGCTGTTGTCCTTTGCTCAGTTTGAACGGGAAGTCACCGCCGAACGTATTCGCGACAAAATCGCGGCGTCTAAGAAAAAAGGGCTTTGGATGGGTGGCAACCTGCCACTGGGCTATGATCGCCACCCCGACCCAAAAGCAAGAACGCTGGTGGTGAATGAGGAGGAGGCCAGAACGGCCCGGCATCTCTTTGGGCTTTATGAGGAGCTGGGTTGCCTGCGCAAAGTAGAAGAACGGGCATCAGCAGAAGGGCTGCGGTCAAAACGGGTTGTTCGGGCGGATGGCAGCGTGAAAGGGGATTGTCCGCTGTCACGCGGTCAGATCTACTACCTGCTGCGCAACCCGGTCTATCTCGGTAAAATCCGTCACAAGGATAAGATCTGGGGCGGACAACATCCGGCGATCATCGACCAGGACATCTGGGACTGCGTACAGGAGAAAATGCGACAGGCCTCGAACCGCTCCCGGGCACGCGGCCGCTCCGATGCGCACCAACACTCCAATGACCCCGGCGCCTGGCTCACCGGTCTGCTGCAGGACGAAACTGGTGATCGGTTGACGCCAACCCACACCACGCGCAAAGGCCGTCGGTTGCGTTATTATGTCTCCAATCGACTGATCTCGGGTGGCAGGGATATCTCGGGTTGGCGGCTACCCGGCCCGGCGCTGGAACACGCAGTCATTGATGTCATCGTCAGACATCTGCAAGACGCCGCCGCCGCGCACCAGGTACTGGCGCAACCGGAGGCCGGGTCAGCGGAGGCAGTTCAGACTTCAGTTGCGGATTTGGTAACGCGGCTTCGAGGTCAAGGCGCTCAGGTCGGCGCTGATATTCTAGCCAGCGGCGGAATTGCACGAGGACACATTGATCTCGAGTTAAACCCCAAAACTCTGGCAAGCGCAATTTGCATTGCTGCCGACCATCTGCACCCAGATCTCACTCACATCACAGCATCCTTCGATCTGCGCCGCCGCGGCGTCGAGACCAAGGTCATCGCTGGAGACATGGCACCCCAACCTGATCCCCACCTCCGGTCCATGCTGATCCGAGCCCATGGCTGGGCGCGCGATCTGAAAGCCGGAGTTCAACTGATGGAGATTGCACGCCGCGAACGCGTCCCCGGCGCCTTCATCCGCACCCGCGCCCAGCTCGCCTTTCTCTCACCGAAGATTCAAGCCGCGATTCTCGACGGCACCCAGCCGCCCGAACTTACACTCAAGCGTCTGGTCAGCGTGACCCACCCACTTGATTGGTCCGAACAGGAACGCCTGTTCGGCTTCTGACATCTCCAGATCCTGCGTCCCTGATACAGACTTCGCCCTCCCTGATCCGTCGGAACAATTCCCTGTTCCCACGAGAAAATTCCCTGTTCCACTTTTTAGGGAATTTGCAACATAAACCTCTGAAAAACATACAGTTCTGATAGGAGAAATGACGGAAATCAGACCTGTTTCGCGAAATTTCCCTGTAAATTGCCGGGTATCAGGGAAATCCCGCCCAAAGCGACCCCGCCAAAATGCGACACTGAGACTGCGGCCGGAATTGCGCTCTGAGTGTACAGTCTGCTCCGTCTCTGATTGAAAGCGCATGCGCCAACTCGCGGGAATTGCGGCACAATTCCGGGTCAGAAAACACAACTGAAGTGAGACAGGTATGAGTGGCGGGGAGACAGGGATTCGAACCCTGGGAACGCTCTCACGTTCAACGGTTTTCAAGACCGCCGCATTCGACCACTCTGCCACCTCCCCGCGTGGGGCCGGGTCTAAGGCCATAGCGAACCGGTGGCAAGACCAAATAGGGAATTCTTGCCGAAGCGCCCGCTGCGGTCTTTCCATGACACTTTGGCCGCGTTATGATCCGCAGGAAAGACCGAAGCAGGCTGGCAATACAGAACCAGCAATCGGCGGTGGGTCTCGGGAAACGAGGCCCAATCAGGCAAGGGATGACAAGATGAAGCGAGCGACAGAGACACGCGCACATCCGCGAGCGTTAGCGGCTTTGGCCGTTGTGTCCGTGGTTTTGGCTGGTTGCGATGAGGTGCTTTCCCCCGAAAATGTCTCGGCAGATACCCAGAGCTCCGAATCCGCACCAGACGGTCGGACCGACCTTTTCCCCACTCCAAGCGGAAGCCCGAAAGATGATGTCGAAGCGCCTGAGGTGTTTCAACTGTCTGAGCCCGGACTTTGGGACGGCCGCCCGTCTTTGGGCGGAATATGGGTTGCCCACCCGGATGTGACACAGCCCGAACGTGTGCGCGTCAAAAACCCCAAAAATAATAAAACGATCACAGCCGCGTTGTTCCGTCGCGAAAGAAACCTGCCGGGTCCTGAACTGCAGCTTTCCTCTGCTGCAGCCGAAAAACTGGGCATTCTGGCTGGTGCACCTACACAGGTTGATGTCGTCGCCCTGCGTCGCAAAGCGCCCGAACCGAAACCTGAGCCGGTTGAAGAAAAGCCCGCAGCCGAAGAGATCCCTGTCGAAGAAACGCAAACCGCAGCAGCGGATGAGCCCAAGACCGACATCGCCGAAAGTGAGGCCGCAGAAGCTGAACAGCCAGCCAAGCTCAAGTGGTGGCAACGCAAAAAACCTGCAGCGGCGGCCGGTGCCGCGACTGCGGCTGCTGTAGCCGCAGATGCCGCGACCGACACGGCAACCGACACAGCGGCGGAAACAGCCGCCGAGGCGGTCGAAACGGTCACAGAGACTGAAGTACCGGCCAAGCCCAAATGGTGGCAGCGCAAGAAACCAGCCACGGCGGCCGTGGCCGCTGATGCCGCGACCGATACGGCGACCGACACAGCGACTGAGGTGGTCGAAACGACGGCAGAAGCAACATCATCGGCTTCACTGGTGGATCCAGAGGTTACCCCCCCGACTGAACAACCGGCCAAACGTAAATGGTGGCAAAAGAAAAAGCCCGATGAAATCACCGAAACGCCGCTGGACCCGATAGCGGGCGCGGCTGCGGCGATTGACGCGGCAGAACCCACACCGGCCAGCCCCCCCTCTGCCGCAACAGCGGACGCATCGGCAGCTACGGCGGCTTCGGTATCGTCCTTGTCAAAACCGTTCGTCCAGGTCGGCACTTTCGGGGTTGAAACCAACGCCAATAGCGCTGCCAACAAGATCCGCCGCAACGGAATGCCTGCCGAGGTGCGAGAACTAACCTCGGACGGCAAAACGGTCTGGAGGGTCCTAGTCGGCCCAGCCACGTCGCGCTCGGAACGCAATGCCATGCAGCGCGATGTCAAAGACCTGGGCTTTAACGACGCGTTCACCGTCAAAAATTGAAACCTAGGAGGCCCCCATGCTGTCCTCACTGCGATCATCTGTTTTGACCCTCGGGCTGGCGCTGTTTGCCTTGCCCGCCCACGCTTTCGACACAACCGCCCGCGCGGCCTATGTGATCGATCAGACGACCGGAACGGTTCTGCTGTCGAAAGAAGCAGACCAGCCCCTGCCGCCTGCGTCGATGTCCAAACTGATGACGCTCTACGTCGCGTTTGAGGCGCTGCGCGATGGCCGCCTGACCCTGGGGGAAACCTTGCCCGTGTCGGAACACGCCATGAGCTATGGTGGGTCGACCATGTTCCTGAACACGCAGGATCGTGTCAGCGTCGAAGATCTGCTGCGTGGCATCATCGTTTTGTCTGGTAACGACGCATGTGTGGTGATTGCCGAGGCGCTAAGCCCCGATGGGACCGAGGCCGGGTTTGCCCGCTACATGACACAGCGCGCCAAACAGATGGGCATGGACAACTCGAACTTCGCCAACTCGAACGGATGGCCGGCGGCGGGCCACATGATGTCGGTCCATGACCTTGCCGTATTAGCCAACCGGCTGATCAGCGACTTCCCCGAATACTACCCACTGTTCGCTGAAGAAGAGTTTGAGTTTGATGGCCGTGCGCCGTCTAACAAACGTAACCGCAATCCGCTGCTGAAACTGGGGATCGGGGCCGACGGCCTGAAAACCGGGCACACGCAAGAGGCGGGTTACGGCCTTGTCGGCTCGGCCAAGCAAGGCGACCGTCGGGTTGTCTTTGTCCTGACCGGCCTCGATAGCACCGCCCGTCGCGCAGAGGAGGCTGAGGCCGTGGTTAACTGGTCGTTTCGCAATTTTGTCGAGAGGACCATTGCCGACGCCGAAACGCCGATAGCCGAAGCCCAGATTTGGATGGGCGCCGAAAAAACTGTTGGGCTGGTGCCCGAAGGGGATCTGACCTTGTTGTTCCCAGTTCTCAATGACAAGGACGTCAAAGCTGAGGTCGTCTATGAAGGTCCGATCAACGCGCCTGTGGAAAAGGGGCAGAAACTGGCTGAGCTCGTGATCACACCCGAAGGATTGCCCGAAATCCGTCGCCCACTGTTCGCGGCCAAAGACGTGCCTGTAGGCGGCTTTGTCGTGCGCATGAAAACCGTTGGCGGTATTGTTCTAGAAGACGTGATCGGCAATCCGCTGGAGGCGATGTGACGAAGGCAGGGTTGTTTCTGACCTTCGAAGGTATTGACGGGTCTGGAAAGTCATCACAAGCACGAATGCTTGCCGAACATTTGCGTGGCCTCGGTTACGATGTCGTTCTGACCCGCGAGCCCGGAGGATCTGCAGGCGCTGAAGAGATCCGAAGCCTTGTTCTGGAAGGTGACCCGGATCGCTGGTCTGCAGAGACGGAAATCCTGCTGTTTACGGCGGCCCGCCGGGATCATTTGGAACGCACGATCAGGCCAGCGCTGGCCGAGGGCAAAGTCGTGATCTGCGACCGCTTCGCCGACAGCACCCGCATGTATCAGGGCCTGTCGCGCGGCGATCTGCGGGGATTGGTCGATCAATTGCACGACCTGATGATCGGGCGCGAACCCGACATGACCGTTTTGATCGACATGGACCCCGAAACCGGGCTGTCCCGCGCCAAGGGGCGTCAGGGAACAGAAGAACGGTTCGAAGATTTCGGGCTGGATCTGCAACAACAGATGCGTGCAGGGTTTCTGGCCCTTGCGGATGAGTATTCCGACCGTTTCCGCGTGGTTGATGGCAACCGGGACATGGACAGTGTTGCACAGGATGTGACAGATATCGTTCTGCAAGCCTTGCGATAGACGATAGATGAGCGACGACACCCCAACCCCGGATCAGGCGCCCGGTGCCCCACACCCGCGCGAGACACTGCGCCTGTTTGGTCAGGACGCGGCGGAACAGGCTTTTCTGAGTGCCTATACCTCTGAGCGTCTGCACCACGGCTGGTTGATTACCGGTCCACGTGGCGTTGGCAAGGCGACGCTGGCCTGGCGGATCGCGCGGTTTCTACTGGCAACACCTCCGAACGAGGATGACGGGCTATTTGGCGCACCGCCACCGCCCGATAGCCTTGAGATCGATCCTGAACACCCCGTCGCGCACCGTATTCAGGCTGGGGCCGAGCCCGGCTTGGCCGCAATTACCCGATCTCTGAACGATCAGGGGCGGTTGCGTAATGAGATTGTGGTTGATGATATCCGCAAGCTTGGCAAGTTCTTCGGCCTTTCCTCGACTGACGGTGGTCGCCGCGTTGTGATTGTGGATGCCGCGGATGAGATGAATGTCAGCGCCGCCAACGCGCTGTTGAAAATGCTTGAGGAGCCCCCGGCCCGCACCACCCTGCTGCTGATCTCACACCAGCCGTCGCGTCTGCTGCCGACAATCCGGTCGCGGTGCCGGACACTGCGCCTGTCTCCGCTGGGATCTGAGGATATGGAAGCCGCGCTGATGCAGACCGGCACAGAAATGCCGGGAAAGGCGGATCATTTGGCTGCACTGGCTGCCGGGTCCGTAGGTGATGCGGTGCGCCTGATAAACCTGGGCGGGCTTGAGATTTACGCCGAACTGATCGCCATTCTGGGCACCCTGCCCCGAATGGACCGTCAGCGCGCGCTGGCCTTGGCCGAGGCTGCTGCCCAACGTGGCGCGTCCGAGCGGTTTGAACTGTTACTGACGTTGATCGACGTCGCCCTGTCCCGGCTTGCGCTGACCGGTGCAACCGGCGCGGCCCCGATGCCCGAGGCCGCTCCGAACGAGGCAGAAACCCTTGCCCGCCTGTCGGCTTCACCACATCAGGCCCGGAAATGGGCGGAGGTCGCTGCAGTGATCACCGCACGCGCGCGTCATGGGCAGGCGGTGAACCTTGACCCTGCCGCTCTGGTCCTAGATACGGTGTTCAAGATACAGGAAACCGCCGGTCAGAGCAGATGAGCAATACGCCCGAAATTACCGACAGCCATTGCCATCTGGACTTCCCCGATTTCGAAGGTCAGCTGGATCAGATCGTGGCCAATGCTGCCGAGGCTGGCGTGACCCGCATGGTAACAATTTGCACCCGCTTGCGGAACGAACCAACCGTCCGCGCCATTGCCGAGGCCCACGCGCCCGTCTTCTACGCGGCAGGAACGCACCCTATGAGCGCCGCTGATGAGCCGAAGGCGTCCGTCGACGAACTCGTCGCCCTGTCCCGGCACCCCAAATTTGTAGGCATCGGCGAAACCGGGCTGGATTATCACTATACCGCCGACAGCGCAGCGGTGCAGAAGCAATCCTTGCGGGTGCATATTGAGGCCGCCCAACGCACTGGCCTGCCTTTGATCATTCACGCCCGTGCCGCCGATGACGACATGGCCCGCATTCTGGCCGAGGAACACCGCAACGCGCCCTATTCCTGCGTGATGCACTGCTTTTCTTCTTCTGCCGAACTGGCCAAAGCCGCCCTTGAGCTGGGGTTCTATTTGTCGATGTCCGGCATCGCGGCCTTCCCCAAAAGCCAGGAGCTGCGCGATATCTTTGCCAGGGCCCCGGTTGACCGCATCCTTGTTGAAACCGACGCGCCATACCTGGCCCCACCCCCGTATCGCGGCAAGCGGAACGAGCCCGCCTATACCGCCCACACAGCGCGCAAAGGGGCCGAGGTGTTTGGGATGGATTACGTCGATTTTGCTGCCCATACACAGGCAAATTTTGACCGGTTGTTCACCAAAGCAGCGACCTACAAGGCGGCTGCATGACCGAATTGCGATGCACCATCCTTGGCTGCGGATCATCCGGTGGCGTCCCCCGGCTGGGCGGGCATTGGGGCGATTGTGATCCCCAGAACCCCAAAAACATCCGTCGCCGTTGTTCGATGCTGGTGGAACGGGACGGCCCGGACGGTACAACCTCGGTGCTGATCGACACCTCCCCCGACATGCGCAGCCAATTGCTCGATAGCGGAACCGGACGTCTGGATGGTGTTATCTACACCCATTCGCACGCCGATCACGTCCACGGCATCGATGACCTGCGTATGATCGTGTTCAACATGCGCGAGCGGGTGCCCGTGTGGGCCGATGGCGACACGCAGAATGCCTTGCTGGGACGGTTCGGCTACGCCTTTGTCCAGCCCGAAGGTTCACCCTACCCGCCGATCCTTGACCTGAAGTCCATCGACGGCCCGTTCGAGGTGGACGGCCCCGGCGGCCCGATCCCGTTCCAGCCATTCAAGGTCAACCACGGCTCGATCGACTCGCTTGGTTTCCGGATGGGCAACCTGGCGTACCTGCCGGATGTGGCGGAAATCTACGACGAAGCCTGGGCGACGATGGAAGGGTTGGATTGTCTAGTGATCGACGCGCTACGTCGGAAACCTCACCCGACCCATGCGCATCTGGAAAGGACGCTTGGCTGGATCGAACTACTGAACCCCAAGCGCGCGGTCCTGACCAATATGCATATCGATCTGGACTATGCCACGGTTGACGCGGAAACTGCCGACAACATCACCCCAGCCTACGACGGAATGGTGATCCATCAGGCGCTTTAAGACCCCACGCAACCAACCTGGGACGCAGCAATTATGCGTCGGCCCAGCCTTCTAAGCGGTGCCATGCTTCAAAGTCTGATCGACGTCATTTTACCGGTTTTCCTTGTGATCGGAGCAGGTTATGCCTCGACACGGTTGGGGTATTTCAAGGAAATTCACATCGATGGATTGATGAAGTTCACCCAGGGCTTTGCAATCCCATGCCTTCTGTTCCTTGCAATCTCGCATCTGGATCTGAGTGCTAGTTTTGATCCCCGGCTTCTGGTCAGCTTCTACTCGGCAGCTGGCCTGTGTTTCACTGCTGGTCTGTTCGGTGCACGGTTGATCTTTGGCCGGGATTGGGAAGATTGCGTCGCCATCGGGTTTTGCTGTCTGTTTTCGAACTCTGTCCTTTTGGGATTGCCTATTACCGAACGCGCCTATGGCCCCGAAAACCTGACCGGCAACTATGCGATCATCGCCTTCCATTCACCCTTTTGCTACGGCGTTGGCATCACGGTGATGGAGGTTATTCGAAATCGCGGCCAAGGTGGCCCGCGCATGGTCAAATCCATCTTGTCGGCCATGTTCCGCAACGCACTGATCCTTGGCATCGCCCTGGGTTTTGCCGTGAACCTGTCAGGTATTGGCATACCTGCGGTCGTGGACGAAGCGCTGGGGCTTGTGACTCGCGCCGCCCTGCCCGGGGCGCTGTTCGCGCTTGGCGGAGTGCTTGTGAAATACAAGCCTGAAGGTGACCTGCGCGCCATCGCCTTTGTCTGCGCGATATCACTAATGCTGCATCCCAGTCTTGTCTGGTTATTCGGCTCAACATTTGGTCTGCCGCAGGACCTGTTCCGCTCGGGCGTGCTGACGGCAGCGATGGCGCCCGGTTTCAATGCTTACATCTTTGCCAATATGTACGGACGGGCAAAACGGGTCGCGGCCTCGTCCGTTCTGGTCGGAACCGGCGTCTCGATCCTGACAGTCTGGCTTTGGCTGACATTATTGGGATAGCGTGACGTCCCACGGATTGACTTTGCACCAGCCGGACACACCTAACTGAAAAGCCACAGGATACTCCTAAATGCCGAACGCCCTGATCGTCGCCCACGGCCAACCCTCGGACCCGCCCCCTGCCGAAGCGGCGCTAGCTTCCTATGCGGCAGAGGTCGATGCGTATTGCGATGGCGTCAGCGTTCAATCAGCTACTCTTGCAACACCAGGAATGCTGGAGGCTCGTTTGGACGAACTGCCCGACGACACTGTCATCTATCCCCTTTTCATGGCCAAGGGATGGTTCGTAAAAAGTGCACTGCCCAAGCGTCTGGGTGATAGGAACATCAAAATTCTGGACCCGCTGGGCGTTGACCCAGAACTCCCCGCTTTGGCTGCGGGCGCGTTGCAGGATACGCTATCAGGCAAGGGGTGGGACGCGGACAAAACGGATCTGGTTTTGGCGGCACATGGATCGGGCCGGAGCCGCAATCCGTCAGCTGTCGCTATTGAGTTTTCCAGGGAATTGGCCGGGTGCGTGACCTTCCAATCCATCCGCGTCGGGTTTGTGGAAGAGGCCCCGTCCATTGCCGAAGCCGCGACCGGGGCTGGCGATCAATCTCTGTGCCTGCCTTTCTTCGCCTGCACCGGTGGGCATGTTTTGGAGGACCTGCCACAGGAGTTGGAGCGAGCGCGGTTCAAAGGCCACGTGATGCCGGTTGTCGGAGATCTTCCCCCGATCAAGCGCCATATTGCGGAAATTCTGACACGGGCTATTGCGCTGGATTAACTTAAATACCCGCCCTGCGCGGAATTAGAAGTCATTGCCAACTAGCCGGTTTACGCCCAGAGGCCGCAAGTGCCGAGTACAGACAATGCCGCGACCGTCCCTGCCGCTTTGCCTCGTACAGCGCCTGATCCGCTGCATTCAGTAGCTCTGCCGCATCCGGCGTGCCAAATTGCGTGGACAAGGCCGTTCCGATGCTAGCTGAAATCTTACACTGGGCACCCTGAAACATCATGGGTTGGCATAGCCTGCTGATCAGGCGCCCCGCTATGTCAGACAGGACACTTTCGTCGACCAGGCCTTTGAAAATGATGACAAACTCATCACCACCGATCCGGGCGACCGTGTCCTCATTTCGTGTCTCTTCCTCCATAATGCGCGCGGCCTGTTGCAACACAAAGTCCCCCGCCGCATGGCCAAGTCGGTCGTTGACACTTTTGAAGAAATCCAGGTCCAGATGCATAAGCGCGAAGACGGAATTACCCGAGATCAGGTGGCCGAGAACCACATCCATCGCGCGGCGGTTTTTTAACCCCGTCAACATGTCTGTCACCGCCTGCTCTTCAGCGGCCAACATGGCCCCCTGCAATCGCAGGTTCAGTGAACGCGATGCCTCCATCGCCGCTGTTTTCGCCTCAACCAGATACAGAAGTTCAATCGCCAGATCAGTGCCAGAGAAATCCGCGCTGGTCAGGGCGTAGTCACGAACTGCATCCAGTATCGAAATCCCGAAGGACAGGTTGATGATGGCCCCGTTCCCCTTTGGCAAGGGCGCGATTAGCCCGGTCAGCGCAGTCCGGGGTTCATCGTGAAATTTCAGATGCACTTTGCCACCGGCCAGAGACAGCAGCCCAGCAATCGTTGTAACTGTTCGTGGCCGAACCAGTTCAAAGACGTCCAAAAAGTCTCGCCCCCGCATCGGGTGACCCGGGCGAAGCTTTTGTAACGTCGGCCCGGCATTCACGATCCTGCCCTGATCATCCACCATCACGAACATGGGGCATAACGTGTCCAAAAGAGCCGAGAGTTCAGTGGTTTGCATCATGATTTGCGTGCCCCCAGATCGAAATGACGCCCTTCGGCGAACGAGCTTTCGATCAGAACGATCGTGATGACCTCAGCGTCGCCGGACTGCCCTTCATGCGACAGCATGGCCAATGCTCCATAATCGTCTGCAATTGCCCGTAATACGCCGACCATCACGCTGGAATAGCCCGGCAGACCGGGGTAGCAGTACAAATGATATTCTGCCGGTGACACCTCACGCAATTCCAGCATTGGCAAGCGCAGATCGGATACTGCAAGGCGGGCACGATCCGATAAGTCATCCAGCGAGTGCAGGAATTCGACATATGTCACACCGCCGAACCGAAGCAGTCGGCGCAAATCTTCCATATTGGGGTGCGACACCAAATAGGTTCCCAGATCCTCCAAAATCTCGGCCCGTTGGCGATTCAGGTCGGCACATAGCGCGTCCAAAACCTGTGCGGTAACGGCGTCGTCATAAAGTAGCATTGCCTCAAACTCGGCAATACCCAAGCCCGCGGCCTCGGTCACCCGTAGCCAGCAGGGTTGTCCATAAGTCGTGCAAACAAATGACTGTATTGCCCGATTGATCAGACCATACATGAGATGCCCCAGATTGGTTACACCCCAATCTGCTCAGATAATACTTAACAAATAGCCAAAAAACACGATGCGTTGATGACAATCCGACAGAGTCTCAATCTGGAAGTCACTGTTGTTACATTAGAAATCCGTCGGCGCGCCACCCTCGGCCTTTCGGCGGGCAACAAAGTCCTCCAACTCCTCGCGAATCCCGTCATCTATCGGCGGGGGCTCAAAACTGGTTACGATTTCTTTGAACATGTGGTGGGCGCGCTCAGCGGTCCAGATACCGCCAGCCACGTCCCAACCTTCATAGTTTTTCCAATCGCTCAGGAACGGCTGATAGAACGCGGTCGAGTAGCGGTCCTGGGTGTGCTGAATACCAAAGAAATGGCCATCGTTCCCAACGGCCTTGATCGCATCCAGCGCGATTTCGTCCGGGCCTGTCGCTGTGATCTCGGGCTGCATGTATCGCTGGATTTGCTGCAGAATTTCACAATCCATGATGAATTTTTCGGGGCTCGCAATCAGCCCGCCCTCAAGCCATCCGGCCGCGTGATACACCATGTTGGTACCCGACTGTACAGCAGCCCAAAGTGAGTTCGACGTCTCCCAAACAGCTTGCCCATCGGGTACGTTCGCCGCACACACGCCCGAAGACCGCATCGGCAAACCATAGTATCTTGCCATTTGGCCGGTCATCTGGGTTGAGCGCATATATTCGGGCGTTCCAAACGCAGGCGCGCCCGATTTCATATCAACGTTGGAGGTGAACGTCCCGATAACACAGGGAATTCCCGGCCGGACATATTGGAACAGCGCAATTGCGCACAGCGCCTCGGCCAAGGATTGCGCAACCGCACCGGCCATCGTAACGGGCGCCATCGCACCGGCCAATGTGAACGGCGTCACGACAATTGCTTGCCCGCGCCGCGCAAGACGCAGGCAGCCGTCAATCATCGGATGGTCGTGTTTCAATGGTGAGGTCGAGTTGATGTTGGTATACATCCGCGGGGTCGCTTCGAACTCTTCATGGCTGTGACCCCCAGCGATCCGCACCATTTCCATCACGTCCTCAACGCGTTCCTTACCCAGCGAATAGGCATGCATCGCCTTGTCGGTCAGCGTTAGCTTGTCATAGAGCACGTCCAGATGTCGGACGCTGGCGTGGATATCGACCGGCTCGACCGGGTAGCCCCCGGCAAAGTGGATACAGTTGAAATACTGTGTCAGCTTCAGCAAATTCCGGCACATCTCACGGTTACCGGCCACCTTGGTCCCGATCTCAAGGTCCCAGTAGTTCGGAGGAGAAGACACGTTCCCGAACAGCAGGGTTTTACCACCAACCTCAATCGTCTTGTCAGGATTTCGCGGCGTGATCGTGAACTTTGACGGCGCTTTGGCCACCATTTCCATCACAAAGTCACGCCCCATACGAACGTTGTCGCCATTGATCGTACAGCCTGCCTCTTTCAGGATGCCAAGGGCTTCTTCGTTGTAGAACTCGATTCCGATCTCTTCGAGGATGCGCATGGCCCCCTCGTGGATTGCTTCGATTCCACCTTGGTCTAGCGGTTCGGTGGGTTTGTCGGTATTGATCGGCGGGTTCCACGGCATTTGGTCGATCACCGCGCTGCCCCTGCGTGCCGCCGCACCTGCCCGTCCCCCTCCGCGCCGTTTGCGAGTCTGTGTGTCAGCCATTGGATCCCTCCGGAACATGCTTTCTTCAAGCAAGCCCTGAAGTCGGCCCAGTGGCCGCTCTGTCTGCGACAAGGTTTGTCGGTTTTATTACTTGGACAGTCGAATTCAGCCGAAGCTGGATCAGTTTTCTGCCAACCAGGCGGGAATGTGACCGATGTCCGGCAGCACGACATCTGCCATCGGCGCGAGCGCTTCGGCCGGCGCCAACCCCGTCAGCACACCGATTGTGGTCATTCCGGCAGCTCGCCCGGCCTGAAGATCATGAAGGCTGTCCCCCACCATCGCCACACGCGACGGGTCGACACCAACATGGGTTGCAAAGGCAATCAATTGCCCGGGCCCGGGTTTGAACCCATGGCCGCTGTCGTAGCCAGCAACAAAATCGAAGTGGTCGCGAATCCCGACTGATGCGAGATGTTGCAGCGCAGGCATTTCCCCGTCGTTCGTGGCCACGCCCAGTTTTAGACCCGCCTGCCGCAAAGCATCCAGGAAGGGAACCAGTGGAACAGCAGGGGCCTGTATCGCCGTCGCCGATTCCGTGTTCAGAATGTCAATCAGCTCATCGCTGGGCATATCCGGGAAATAGGGTGCAAGGGCTTCGGCGATCTCCTCGACGGTCCCCGCAATCACGATGCTGTCGTCGGCATATTCTTCCGAAACCGTATCAAATCCGATGGCCTGCCCCAGTTCGGCGGCCCGCAGTTGATCACCATCTGACAGCTTTTCCAACACGCTGCGCCCGAAACCACCCCATGTGTCCGCAAAGTCAAACAGTGTTCCGTCCTTGTCGAACAAGATCGCATCGATGGGCATTACATGCTCCTGTCAGTGAATTGAATCAGGTCCAGTGAACGTCGCCACCGGACAAAACAGCCCGCGCCTGACCCGGCAGGTCATAGGGCACGGAATTGGCGTCACAAAAGGCGATCACCCACGAATCGTCAAGCATCAAGAATTCAAGAACCGAACTCAGAAACTCCGACTCTGATGCGCGAACCCGCAAATCCTCGGTGGATGCACCCGTCGAGCCCAAAAAGATCGGCAGCAATTCGTCATTCCCGACCAGCCAGCCAAGGACGTTCAGGGCAAGCGTTTCAGCAGATTGGGCGGTGATCGGCATAAAGAGGCCTCGGAAATGCACTTGGAAAGGGTTTGTTAACCAGACTCATAAACACTTTGGCAACGCATGCAATCAACGGTGACAGATATGTCCGTGCAGGGAACCATCCTTGTCCTCGACGGGACTTCGACCAATCGCATTATGCTAAAAGTTAAGCTGACGGCGGCGTGGTATCACGTAGTTCAGACTGAAAAGCTGCAGGGGCTGGCCGGGCTGCTAAGTCGCACGCGCCCCGATCTGGTGTTGGCGGCGCAAACGCTGCCCGATGGCTCAGCTGCGGACGTCAAAAGACTGGTGATGGCCAACGCGGAACTGGCCGATGTACCGGTCGTTGCAATCGCGCCGCAGAACGACAAGGCGGCAAGGTTACAGGCATTGTCGGATGGGTTGGACGACGTGTTGGCAGCCCCGTTCAAGGACACCCTGCTTCTGGCGCGAATTCGCAGCCTGCTGCGCGCGCGCAGATACACAAGAGCTTCAGTTGGGCGATGGATCCCATCCAGTCGGATTTGCAGAACCCTCGACTGTGCTGATTACGCCGCCGAAATCGGCCCATGTGGCTATACTGACCCAGAGCGCCCGGATCGGGACATTGTGGAAAACCGCATTGTCCGAGAGATCGCATCTCAGCCTAAGCACACATGCAGCTTCGAACATGCGTGCATTGCTGTCAGGGCCAGTGCCAGACGCGATCCTGATCGAAATAGATACGACGGCCGCGGGCCTGAATACGTTGGCGGACCTGAAGTCGCGCGGGGCAACTCGGCATACCGTATTGATCGCCGTCTTGGCCGATGAAAATGCGACAATGGCGAGCGAGGCGTTGGATCCTGGCGCTGACGCCGTGTGTATGGGGGGGTTCTACGTCGAAGAGGTTCAACTACATCTGGATAACCAGATCGCGCGAAAGGCCCGAATGGACCAGATGCGCGCCTCATTAAAGCGCGGGCTGGCCGAGTCATGGGTCGACCCCCTGACTGGGTTGCACAACCGTCGCTATGCTATGCAAGCTATGGATCAGATGGCACGACAACCATCACAAACCGGTCACGGTTTTGTTGTCATGCTGGCAGACCTGGATCATTTCAAAACCATCAACGACCGTTTTGGCCACGTCAGCGGCGACCAGGTTTTGACCGAGGCCGCAAAGCGAATGAAACGCACGGTTAGCGCGGCGGGATTTGTTGCGCGCATCGGGGGAGAGGAGTTTATGATAGGTCTGCCCAACAGCTCTCAGGCGGGTGCGATGGATTTGGCTAAAACCCTGCGTGACTGTATCAGCAAGACACCATTTTCCCTGCCCGATACCGCGGCCCCCGTGCCTGTCACCATCAGCATCGGCCTGACTGCACCGAACCCGCCCCTGCCCCTTGGTGACCCGGAGGAGCGGTTGCTGAAATCCGCCGATACTGCGCTTTATGCAGCCAAGAAGGCTGGTCGCAATCAAGTAAGGATCAGGCAGTGCTCTGCCTGAGACCCTCAGTCCTTTTTCTTATGGCCACGCGGGCCTCGTTTAACGACCTCCTCCAGCCGGTCGGCATAGACCAGACGCTCTTCATCGCTCATGGCTTCAACCCGAGCCAACCACTCTTGCTGCAGGGCATTCTGCAGGTCCGCCATGGACTGCGCTTGTTGGTCCAGCAGGGCTTGAACCGCCGCAGCGTCAAAGGGGTTTGCCCGCAAAGCAGTGCTGAGTTGGGCAAAATCCTGGGATCGGTTGTGTGCACCCTCTTTGTGTCGGTCGAACAGCTCGCCCCGTATGGCTTTACGCTCTTCCTTTGGCAGCGCACGATATAGCGCCGAACCAAAACCTGGCGGAGATTTAGCATGATCCCCCCCTTTGACCCGCAGTGCGGTCCCCAAGGCAACGCCGACGATCAACAGGTTCAAGGCCAGCGAGATGACCAGCAGAACCGACATCCAGCGGTTTTTGGGTTTGGGGCTATCGCTCATTCGGCGTCCTCCAGAAAACTCGTATCTAGACTTAGGTCAGCGACCACGAAACTAACATCCTGCGCGTAAATGTAATTGGCGGGATCAGGCAGAAACTCTGGTGCTGAAAAGCCGATCCAGACACCCGCCATACTGGCAGCAACCAAACCGCCCATTCCCTGCCAGCCGCCAAACCCGGCCAGAAGGCGCGCCCACAGAGAGTTTGTCTTTGGCTCATCTGGCTTCAGGCGACCCAGCCGAACAGATTCCGCGTCGGTGAGAATGCGCACAGCCAGATCATCCGGAAACTCATGCCGATCCTGCCGGGCTTGGGCGAACAACAGATCCAGATTGTCTTTGTCGTCAGTCATCGTCGTACCCCAGTTCATCTCGTCGCCCGGCCAGAATCGCCGCTAACGACCGTTTTCCTCGTGCCGTAAGGCTTTCCACCGCTTCCACCGAAATACCCATGATCCCAGCGATTTCAGGGTTGGGCAATTCCTCAATATGCCGCAAAACAACAGCTTGCCGCTGACGTTCGGGCAGTTGTGATAGTGCCATTTGCAGTGCATCCTTTCGGGCTGCGTCCTGTAGACGGTCGGCTGCACTGGCCTTTTCATCTGCCGGCTCTGGCACATCCGCCAGTCGGTCCGGCGTCTTTTTGCGGCGCAGATCAACACACAGATTTAGCGTCACGCGATAAAGCCACGTCGATACTTTGGCCTGACCGGGCACCCAATCAGGTGCCATCTGCCACAGGCGCATCATCGCATCTTGTGTCACATCTTCAGCCTCGGCGCGGTTGCCCAGAAACCGAAGGGCCACTGATAAGCTGCGCTGCGCAAGCCGATCGGTGAGAACGCGCGCCGCCGCGGCATCGCCTTCGGCAAACTGCCTGAGCAACACATCGTCGCCCAACTCGTCCGCGGCGTAATCCACGCCGCGAACGTATTGTGGAGCAGAGGTCAGGTCCTCCATCCCGCATCAGCTGTCGTCAGAGTCCGCTTTCCCATGTTTCTTGTGGCGCTTTCCCATTCTGTCTTTTGCATCGGCAAATTCCTCTTCCGAGATAGCGCCGTCCTCGTTCGCGTCGATCCGGTCAAACATCTTGTCAGCACGGCGCGGCTTGGGCAACTCGTCCTCGCTCAGAAAACCGTCCTTGTTGGCATCGTTGCGTTCAAACATCTTAGTAACACGGTCGTTGGCCTTCTTTTGACCTGCTGCCTGCATCTCTTCGACGCTCAGCTGGCCATCGCCATCGGTGTCGGCATTGGTGAAACGCTGATTCCGATGAGCCTGCATTTCTTCCTTGGTCACCTGCCCGTCACCGTTCGCATCGAGCTGTTGAAAGGTCACAGGTTCGCGATCTTTACCGCCTGCGGCGAAAACAGATGTGCCAGTGATTGCCAGTGCTGACACAATGATTGCCGGAATGAATTTGGCGCTTTTCATAACGTTTTTCCCTTGTTTTCGCGGCGCCATTGCCGCTGCTTACATAGGTTCAAACGGGACAGGCATCCCATTCCGTCGCAGGAAGAGAAACTTTTTTAGAAACGTCTTAGCGATGCAAAGCGACGCACCCCCTTTCCCGAAGCTGCAAACAAGCGTTATATCCTCATCATTGGAACGCGCGAGTATCAACATGACAGATCAGACGATCGAAACCCACGATGTAGAAGACCGCCCGACAAAGCCAGCACTGGTCAAAGGGTTCCGTTGCCGTTGCCCAAATTGCGGCGAAGGCAAACTGCTGCACAGCTACCTCAAGGTTAACAACGAATGTTCAAATTGCGGACAAGAGCTGTTTCACCATCGCGCCGATGACGGGCCGGCCTATCTGACCATTCTTCTGGTGGGTCACCTGCTGGCACCGGCGCTGCACTTATCTTATGTCCATTGGCGCCCAGAGCCCCTGACGATGTTCCTGGTTTTGGCAATTGGCTGTACTGCCCTGTCACTATTCCTGCTGCCACGATTGAAAGGGGCAGTTGTCGCCTATCAATGGGCTCGTCGCATGCACGGCTTTGGCCAGTCCGCGTGATCTTGGACCGCAAGTTGAGCAACGGATGACGGTGGACAAAAAAGCCATACGCGACGCGGCGACAGTCATCGTTTTGCGGGATCGTCTGACCAATCCATCCATCCTGATGGGGCAACGCGGTGCAAAAGCCGCGTTCATGCCCAACAAATTTGTCTTTCCAGGCGGCGCTGTCGATGCGTCTGATGCAGATGTTGCACTGTCAACAGATCTGCCCGCTGTGTGCTGTGATCGCCTTGCGGAGCGGTCACAAGCCGGGCTGCAAAATGCCTTGGCGGCGGCGGCGATCCGAGAGCTTTGGGAAGAAACCGGACTGATTTTGGGCCAACCAGGTGATTGGGCGGGCCCGCGGACCGAAGATTGGGCGACATTTGCGCAGATGGGATACCGCCCATCGGCACAAGCACTTCAGTTCGTTTTTCGTGCCGTCACCCCGCCTGGGCGACCCCGCCGGTTCGATGCACGCTTTTTCCTGGTAGACGCCGCCGCAATACAGGGCGATCTGGATGATTTCAGCCACGCCTCGGACGAGCTGTCACATCTGCAATGGGTGCCGCTGGACCGGGCGCGCGAATTCGACCTGCCGTTCATTACAGAAGTCGTGCTGGCCGAAATCGCCGCTCGGGTGACAGACCCAACGCCACCTGAAACTGTTCCGTTCTTTCTGAACAGTGAGGAGGAAAGCCTTTTCCTCAAACTTCGCGGTTATCCCATGCCAGAAGCAGACTGAGGGCCGGTGGCCCTCAGACACGTTATTTCATGCGGCTGATTACCGTGGTGACTTCGGGCTTTTTCCCAATCTCGGTCTTTGCTGTTTGGCGAACGATCCGGCGTATTGCCTCTTCCAGTTTGTCATCATCGCGCAGGGTCTTGGCATCGGCCCGCATCAGGAACTGATTCAGGTCTTCTTCCAGAACTTCAACCAATGCGGCACGGGACGATCCAATCTCGGACAGGCCCATCGTGTCGCACCATGGCTCACCCAATGGTTCGTCCTCTTCGTCCAGAATGACCGTGACCGTGACGTGCCCGTTCAGCGCCATACGAATCCGGTCACGCACCACCCCATCCAGGGCGCCAACTTTGACCGTGCCGTCCAGGTAGGTCCGACCGGTTTCGACATAGTCGACAACCCGTGGCGCATTCCCTGTCAGATCCAGCATGGTGCCGTTTACGGCCAGAATACCGGTACGCCCACCAGCTTCGGCCAGTTTGGCATGCTCGCGCAGGTGACGATGTTCACCGTGCATCGGAATGATCATCTGCGGATCGACCAGCCCGTGTACTTTCTCAAGATCCGGACGGTTGGCGTGGCCGGACACGTGATACAGGCCCGCACTGTCATCGACCACATCCACGCCCTTTTCACTGAGCTGATTCATGATGAAAATCACGCCACGCTCGTTGCCTGGGATGGTTTTGGACGAGAAGAGAAACAGATCGCCCTCTTTCAGTTCCAACCCGCGGTATTTGCCCCGCGCAAGTTGTGCGCTGGCCGCGCGGCGTTCTCCCTGGCTGCCGGTGACGATCAGCATCAGGTTCTGGCGCGGCATGTCCACAGCCTCTTCGGCGCTGACGACGCGTGGAAAGCTGGTCAGAATGCCCGTTTCAGTCGCGGCTTCAATCATCCGGCGCATCGCGCGACCCAGCAGAACGACCGAGCGCCCCGCCCGTTCACCTGCCTCGGCCAGCGTCTTAACCCGTGCGACATTCGACGCAAAAGTGGTGGCGACAACCATACCGCTGGCTTCTTCAACCAGCCTGGTGATCTCGGGACCGACCTCGGACTCCGAGCGGCCCGCATGGGGGGAAAACACGTTCGTGCTGTCACACACCAGCGCTTTGACGCCAGACTTGGCAACCTCAGCCCAGAGATTGGGGTCAAAAGGTTCACCAACGATCGGATTTTCATCCAGCTTGAAGTCGCCGGTATGTACGATCCGCCCCTCGGGCGTGTCGATCACCAGGGCAGCGCTTTCGGGGATCGAATGCGAGACCGGCAGGAAACCTACCTTGAACGGACCAACGGAAATCTGTTCGGGCCAGGCCGATGCAGTATGTACGGCATCCTCGGGGTATCCGTGCTCTTCCATCTTGCGGCGCGCGATGTTGGCGGTGAAGGCCCGTGCGAAGACAGGTGCACCCAGCGCCTCATAACAATGCGCCACAGCGCCCACGTGGTCCTCGTGTGCGTGGGTAACGAACACGGCTCCTAGCCGGTCGGCACGTTCGCGCAGCCACGAGATGTCGGCATGGATCAGGTCAACGCCCGGGGTGGTGTCCATGTCCGGAAATGTCACGCCCAGATCCACAAGGATCAGCCGTTCCTGACCGGGTTTGCCATAGCCGTAGACATAGGCATTCATGCCAATTTCGCCGGCGCCACCCAGCGGTAGGTAGATCAATCTTTCGCTGCTCATGTCGAGCCATTGTCCTTGTTATAGCGATGTATCACGGTAAGTCCGTGCATCGTCAGATCATCTTCGATTGCGTCAAACCCCACGTCCGCCTGATCGAACAGCGGCGCGAGCCCACCGGTTCCAACGACTTTCATCGGCATTCCGTATTCCGCCTTGATCCGGGAAATCAGCCCCTCGATCAATCCGGAATAGCCCCAATACACGCCGGATTGGATACAGCCAACCGTATTCGTGCCAATCACATTTTCAGGGCGGGTGATATCGATATGCGGCAGGGCAGCCGCGCCCTGGTGCAACGCCTCGAGGCTGAGGTTTACGCCCGGCGCAATGATCCCGCCGACATAGGCCCCATCCGCCGCAACCACGTCAAAGTTCGTCGCCGTGCCAAAATCCACAACAACCACGTTGCCGCCATGCCGGTCAAACGCAGCCACCGCGTTGGCCAGACGATCCGGGCCGGGCACTGTGCCCTCGTCAACACGCGGATTCATCGGCAACAGACAATCGGGCTTGCCCACGACAAGCGGCCGACATCCAAAGAACCGATCAGCAAAGACCCGCAGGTTGAACACAACCCGAGGCACGGTCGAGGCTATGATCACATCAGTAATTTCAGCCTCGATCCCATAGTGTTTCACCAGCGTCGAATACCACGTGAAGTAAGCATCAGCCGTGCGCGCGTGGTGGGTCGATGTGCGCAAGGTGCAAAGAAACCTTTCACCGTCCCAGATCGAGAACACAGTGTTTGTGTTACCGCAGTCGATAGCCAGAAGCATCTGAGCCTCCTTCAGAAAAACACATCCGCCGCCGGAATACTGACGCGGCCTTTGGCGGTGTTTAGGACAAGGTTGCCCCCTGCGTCCACCGTTTCAAAGGTTCCAACCGTTTCCGACGCTGCGGTACGGGCGGTGATGACCTCACCCAACTTGGCAGCCCGGGCCAACCACGCGGTCCGGATCGGTTCGAACCCGTAATTCACGAATTGACTTTCGTATCCGGCATAGGCGACAGCAAGTTCGGTCAGGAAATCCTCGGGCGTTACGTTGGCTCCGGCTTCGGACAATAGGGAAACCGGTCGGACGGCACCGGATTCAACCCGATCTGCTCCGGGTGACTCAGACAGGTTCACGCCGATGCCGATGGACAGGTGTGAAACACTGCGCCCCTGCCCCGTGCTTTCCAACAGGATACCCGCCAGCTTTCCGCCGTTCAGCAATACGTCGTTGGGCCATTTGAGAGACAAGCCTGTCGCCCGACCGGTCACTGCAACGCAGGCGTCAAACAGCGCCAGCGCAGCCACAAAGCTGCGCAGTGCGGCCTGTTCCGGATTTCCCTGTGGCCGCATCAAAAGGGTCGCGGCCAGATTTCCTTTGGGATTGACCCACGCCCGACCCCGCCGCCCACGCGCGGCCGTTTGGTGATGCGCCATGATCCAAACCGGCCCTGTTGTAGTCGGGGCCATGCGGGTGGCCTCGTTCAAGGTGCTGTCGACCTCTTGCAGCACGTGCAGGCCGTATCCCTGTGGCCAGTCCGTCATGTCAAAAAGGCCCGGTCCGCTGACCGAGCCCCCAAGTTTGATGTGTTACGCCGATCAATTGACAAGAGTAGCCGCAGCAGCAGCTGCTGCGCCTTCAATACCGAACTGATAGAACACGCCCACCAGCATCAAAGCGGCAGAGCCCATCAAAGCGACCCACAGAACTGGCGAAGAATGCGTCTCGATCGGGTCCTCGTTTTCGGCCCCGAAATACATGTAGAAGACGATCCGCAGATAATAAAACGCGCCGATGACCGAGGCGATGGCTGAGGCGATCACCAGCCCGGTCAGACCCGCGCTTACGCCGGCTTGCCAGACACCGAACTTGGCGAAAAAGCCCAGCATCGGCGGCACGCCTGCAAGGCTGAACATCAGGATCAGCACCGCTAGCGCCTTGCCCGGTTCGCGTTTGGAATATTGGCGTAGGGCGTCGATGTCCGTGACCGGTTTGCCGTCCCGCTCCATCATCAGGATGAAAGCGAACGTGCCGATATTCATCGTCACATAGATGGCCAGATACATCAGCATAGCCTTGATGCCCAATTCGGTCCCTGCAGCCAGTCCGATCAGCGCATAACCCATATGGGCAATCGACGAGAACGCCATCAGCCGCTTGATATCGCGCTGGCCAATCGCCGCGACAGCGCCCAGCAGCATCGACAGAACGGAGAGCAGGACAATCACCTGTTGCCAGTCCTTGATCACACCACCAAAAGCGTCGTGCATCACGCGTGCGAACAGGGCCATGGCAGCCACTTTCGGCGCTGTGGCAAAGAAGGCAGTGATTGGCGTGGGCGAGCCTTCATACACGTCCGGTGTCCACATGTGGAATGGCACGGCGGACACTTTGAACGCCAGGCCTGAGATCAGGAACACCAGACCAAACAGCAGGCCAACCGAAATTTCACCATCCTGAACCGTTTGGATGATACCCGAGAACAGCGTGGTGCCTGTGAACCCGTAAACCAGCGAGGCGCCGTACAGCAGCAAGCCCGAACTCAGCGCACCAAGCACGAAGTACTTCAAACCGGCCTCGGTCGATTTGGCACTATCTCGGCGCAGCGCGGCCACGACGTACAGCGACAGTGATTGCAGTTCCAGCCCCATATAAAGCGACATCAGATCGCCAGCGCTGACCATCATCATCATACCGACAGCGGCCAACGCAACCAACAGAGGGAATTCGAACCGCAGCAGATCGCGACGCGCCATATATTCCTGACTCATCACCAGAATGGCAGCCGCTGATAGCAGGATCGCCACCTTCGAGAATCTTGCGAACCCGTCATCGACAAACATGCCATTGAACGCGACATTGGTACCATCGCCGTTGGTCGCGATCCAAATCGCCAGCAACGCCATCAACCCAGCGGTTGTCCAGACCAGCAAAGGTGCCAGCCCGTCTTTCGTCGTGTAGACAGCTACCAACAGCGCCGCCATCGCATATACGGCCAGAACAATCTCTGGCAGGATTATCGTCAGATCAGCCTGGATCATGTCTCCAAAGCCCCCTTAATGCGATGCGGCTGACTGGGTCGCGGCCTCAGCCGCGGCCAGAGCCATGTCATAGTTCGAAATCAGCGCGGCGGTCGAGTTGCCGATTACATCGGTCACCAGCGACGGGTAGACGCCCAGCAAGATGGTCATCACAATCAGCGGCGCAAAGATCAGCCGCTCGCGCGAGCTCATATCCGTCATCGCCTTGAGGCTTTCCTTGATCAGATCACCAAACACGACGCGACGGTACAGCCATAGCGCATAAGCAGCCGAGAAGATTACGCCAGAGGCCGCCAAAGCCGTCACCCATGTGTTGACCTGGAAGGTGCCCATTAGCGTCAGGAATTCTCCGATGAAACCACTGGTGCCAGGCAGACCTACATTGGCCATCGTGAACAACATGAAGACCAGCGCATAGGCTGGCATGCGAATGACCAGACCGCCATAAGCCTCGATGTCGCGAGTATGCATCCGGTCATAGATCACGCCAACACACAGGAAGAGCGCAGCCGAGATGAACCCGTGGCTGAGCATCTGGAAGATCGCACCGTCGATCCCCTGCTGGTTCGCCGCAAAAATACCCATGGTCACAAAACCCATATGCGCGACCGAGGAATACGCGATCAGCTTTTTCATATCTTCCTGCACCAGCGCCACCAGCGAGGTGTAGACAACGGCAATCGCCGACATCCACAACACTACATCGGTCATTACTGCCGAGCCCACGGGGAACATCGGCAGGCTGAACCGCAAGAAGCCATAGCCGCCCATCTTCAACAGGATCGCCGCAAGAACGACCGACCCGGCGGTCGGCGCCTGAACGTGCGCATCCGGCAGCCAGGTGTGTACTGGCCACATCGGCATCTTCACGGCAAAAGAGGCGAAGAATGCCAAGAACATCAGTGTCTGCATGCCGCCGACAATATAGATGCCAAGCACGCTGAACCCTTCGGACGAGAAGTGATGGCTCATCAGTGCTTCGATATCTGTAGTGCCCGCATCCGCATACATCGCGACCATCGCCACCAGCATCAGCACTGATCCAAGGAAGGTATAGAGGAAGAACTTGAAGCTGGCGTAAATGCGTTCTTTGCCGCCCCAGATGCCGATGATCAGGAACATCGGGATCAGACCTGCCTCAAAAAACAGATAGAACAGGACCAGATCCAGCGCCATGAAGACGCCCAGCATCAGCGTCTCCAGAAGCAGGAAGGCGATCATGTATTCCTTGACGCGGTCCGTGACGTGCC
Organism: Ruegeria sp. Alg231-54; assembly: GCF_900143525.1. Taxonomy (GTDB): domain Bacteria; phylum Pseudomonadota; class Alphaproteobacteria; order Rhodobacterales; family Rhodobacteraceae; genus Ruegeria. Next base: position 97,889 of record NZ_FREZ01000012.1, read on the forward strand.
AGCTGGCCAGAATGGTCAGGGGCATGATGAAGGTGGTCAACAAGACAAACAGAACGCTGATACCGTCCACGCCCATCTTGTATTTCAGACCCAGCAGCCATTCGCCTTCTTCCACCATCTGGAAGCCGGTGTTGGACGGATCAAACCCCGTATAGATGCCGATCGAGACCAGGAACGTCACCGTGGTTGCCACCAGTGCGACCCATTTGGCATTGCGCTGTGCGGCCGAGTCCTCGCCATGCAGGAACAGGGCCAGAATGCCTGCTGCCACAGCGGGGATGAATGTGACGATGGAGAGGATATTATCCATTAGTGTGCGCCTCCGCCGATCGAAATCCAGGTTACAAGGGCAGCGATACCCAGAACCATCCAGAAGGCGTAAGTAAAGATGTAGCCCGTCTGCGCCTTGCCAGCGAGGCGGGTAAAGAAGGGTACAACACCCAAGGCCACTCCGTTGAGGAAACCGTCAATGGTGTTGCCATCACCCCGTTTCCACAGGAACCGGCCAAGGGCGATGGTGGGTTTGACGAAGACAGCATCATAGATTTCGTCAAAGTACCACTTGTTCAGAAGGAACAGGTACAGAGGACGTTGGTTCTGCGCCAAACGCGCCGGCAGCGACGTGTTCACGATGTAGAACCAATAGGCCACGATAAAGCCCAAAGCCATAGCAACAAAGGGCGAAACCTTGACCCACTTGGGGGCAGCATGCGCATCGTCCAGAACATGGTTATCCGGCGCGATGTAAATCGCGCCCTCGCCCGGCTCACCCGCGAACACGTAATGGTGGTCGTCGCCGTGAGCCGCTTTTTCTTCGTGCCCGGCGTCATCTCCATGGCTTTCATCCGCGTTCGCCTCATCCGCATGCGTATCGTCACCATGGGTCGTATCGGCTGCACCGTGATCACCGGTCTCAGCATGCTCAGACGCCTCAGCCACCGGTATACCGTAGAACTTGCCGACCTTGTCTGTGTGACCAAAGAAGCTGCCATACCAGATCATCCCGGCAAACACCGCACCTAAGGACAGAACACCCAGCGGCACCAGCATGGTCATCGGACTTTCATGCGCGTGCTCATGCGTATGCTTGTCGCCACGCTCTTCGCCATAAAAGGTCAGGAAAATCAGACGCCAGCTGTAAAATGACGTGAACGCCGCCGCGATCACCAGCATCCAGAAGGCATATCCGGTGCCACCGGCAAAAGCGCTTTCGATGATGGCATCCTTGGACAGGAACCCGGCGAACCCAATTTGGGTCAGCGGGATGCCGACGCCTGTAATCGCCAGGGTGCCGATCATCATCGCCCAGAATGTATAGGGGATCTTCTTCCGCAGGCCGCCGTATTCGGTCATCTCCTGCTCGTGATGCATCGCGTGGATCACTGAACCTGCGCCAAGGAACAACAGCGCCTTGAAGAATGCGTGCGTCAGCAAGTGGAACATCGCTGCCGAATACATGCCAACACCCGCGGCCACGAACATGTAGCCCAACTGAGAACAGGTCGAATAGGCAATGACGCGCTTGATGTCGGTCTGAACCAGGCCAACGGTTGCAGCAAAAAACGCGGTCGAGGCCCCAAGGAAGGTGATGAACCCGGTGGCACCCGGCGCAAATTCCATCAATGGCGACATCCGGCAAATCAGGAACACACCAGCGGTCACCATGGTTGCGGCGTGGATCAGCGCCGACACAGGCGTCGGGCCTTCCATCGCGTCTGGCAACCAAGTGTGCAGGATCAGCTGCGCCGATTTGCCCATCGCGCCGATGAACAGCAGGACACAGATCACCTCGATTGCGGTCCACTCGCCCCAAAGGAAGTGCAACTTCTCTTCGGCCAGCGCAGGGGCCGAGGCAAAAATGTCCGAGAAATTGATGCTGTCGGTCAGGAAGAACAGCGCGAAGATGCCCAGAGCAAAGCCAAAGTCGCCAACCCGGTTAACGATGAATGCTTTCATCGCTGCCGCATTGGCCGTGGGCTTGCGATAATAGAACCCGATCAGCAGGTACGAGGCTACACCCACACCTTCCCAACCAAAGAACATCTGTACCAGATTGTCCGCTGTCACCAGCATCAGCATGGCGAAGGTGAAGAACGACAGATAGGCAAAGAAGCGCGGCTTATAGCTCTCGCCCTCGCGCCACTGCGGATCGTGATCCATGTAGCCGAAGGAATAGAGGTGCACGAGCGCCGAAACCGTCGTCACCACGATCAGCATGATCGCGGTCAGACGATCCAGTCGAACGGCCCAGCTTGTCGACAGCGATCCGCTTTCGATCCAGCGCATGATCTCGATCTGCTGGGTCACACCTTCAAACGAGAAGAACACTATCCATGACAGCAGACAGGCCAGGAACAGCAGGCCCGTTGCGGTCCACATGGCGGCTTTCTCGCCAATGAACTTCCAGCCGAACCCGCAGATCAGCGCGCCCACCAGCGGGGCAAAGAGGATGGTGGTTTCCATATTCTCTTACCCCTTCATCATATTGACGTCTTCAACCGCGATCGTGCCACGGTTGCGGAAGAAACAGACCAGAATGGCCAGCCCGATCGCCGCTTCGGCCGCCGCCACGGTCAGCACGAACAGCGTAAACACCTGCCCGACCAGATCGCCGAGGAAGCTTGAGAACGCCACAAGGTTGATATTCACCGCCAGCAGCATCAATTCGATGCTCATCAGCAGGATGATGACGTTCTTGCGGTTCAGGAAGAGACCGAAGATGCCGATGACGAACAGCGCCGCCGCGACCGTAAGATAGTGTTCAAGTCCGATCATCGTCTAAAGCCCCTGCCCCGGTTTCACGTCCTTCAACTCCATCGCCTTGGCCGGGTCGCGCATCATCTGGCCGACGATGTCCTGACGCTTGATGTCCTTGCGGTGGCGCAGAGTCAGAACAATGGCACCGATCATGGCCACCAGCAGGATCAGACCCGCCAGTTGGAACAGAAGGAAGTATTGATCGTAAAGAATGATACCCAGCGCTTCGGTGTTATGGCGGTCCACGGGGATCGGTTGCGCTAGATTGGCGGCAGCACCCTGCGCGCTGTCCCAGGCCCCAAAGGCCATGACGAACTGCATCAGGATCACCAGACCGATCAGCAGGGCCAGCGGCATATAGCGCGCCATCTCGGCCTTGAGCTCGGCAAAGTCCACGTCCAACATCATCACCACGAAGAGGAACAGCACTGCCACCGCGCCCACATAGACGATGATCAGCAGCATCGCCACGAACTCGGCCCCCAGCAGCACGAACAGCCCTGCTGCTGACAGGAACGACAAGATCAGCCAAAGCACCGAGTGCACCGGCTGGCGGCTGATCACTGTGAACAGCCCGCCGGTGATGGCACTGATGGCAAACAGGTAGAAGGCAAAGACGGTCATTGATCCGTATCCTCGTTGTCGCCCATGACCTCTTGCGCCAATTCCAGCGCGCGGGTCATGGCCGGGATGCCGGCAAAGACCGACATCTGACCGATCGCTTCCACGATCTCTTGTTTCCTGGCGCCCGCTTCCAGCGTGTGGCGCACGGTCTGACGCACCGCCGCGTCCGCCTGCGCGCCCTGGCAGGTCAGACCGGCCAGCGTCAGCAGCAGCCGCGTCTTGGCATCCAGCCCGTCCTTGTTGACGGTGTTGCCAAACATCATTTCCATGACCTCTTTGGGCATGGTCGGCCACAGCGCCTCGAACCCTTTGGGCGAGAAATTCTCCATCGCCGGGTTCATCGCCTTGGCCATGTCCTGCGCCTGCTTCATCATCAGGTCGAACGGATTTTGGGGCGTGTCAGTCATCGGTACGGCGCGTCCATTTCCAGATTGCGGGCGATCTCGGCTTCCCAGCGTTCGCCGTTGTCGAGCAGCTTTTCCTTGTCATAGAACAGCTCTTCGCGAGTTTCCGTGGCGAATTCGAAGTTCGGACCCTCGACGATGGCGTCCACCGGACAGGCCTCTTGGCAAAAACCGCAATAGATGCACTTGGTCATGTCGATGTCGTAGCGCGTGGTGCGTCGGCTGCCGTCTTCGCGCGGTTCGGCGTCGATGGTGATGGCTTGTGCCGGGCAGATCGCCTCGCACAGTTTGCAGGCAATGCAGCGTTCTTCGCCGTTCGGATAACGACGCAGGGCGTGCTCGCCGCGGAAACGCGGAGACAGCGGGCCTTTTTCATGCGGGTAGTTAATGGTGGCCTTTGGCGCGAAGAAGTACTTCAACCCCAGCTTCATGCCGACCCAAAAGTCCTGCAGCAGAAAGTATTTCGCAGCGCGGGTGTAGTCGATTTGGGTCATGATCAGCCTCCTACGCTCCAACGGGCGAATGCGCCCCAGAACCAGTCGAATTTTGCCGCAAAGGCCACGAAGACCACCCAGGCCAGCGAGAATGGCAGGAAGACTTTCCAGCCCAACCGCATCAGCTGGTCATAGCGGTAGCGGGGCGTGATAGCCTTGACCATCGCGAAGAGGAAGAAGAAGAACGCCATCTTGGCGACCATCCACAGCACTCCGTCCGGCAAGCCGGGGATCGGTGACAGCCAGCCGCCGAAGAACAGTAGCGTGGTCAGGGCGCACATCAGGAAGATGGCGATATACTCACCGGCCATGAACAACAGGAAAGGCGTGGCCGAGTATTCAACCTGATAGCCCGCAACCAGTTCCGATTCCGCCTCGGGCAAGTCGAACGGTGGACGGTTGGTTTCCGCTAGCGCCGAGATGAAGAACAAGAAAACCATCGGGAAATGCGGCAACCAGTACCAGCTGAAGAAACCGAACCGGCCATCCTGCGCCTCGACAATGTGGCCGAAGTTCATGGAACCGGTTGAGATGATAACCCCAATAATAATCAGGCCAATGGAGACTTCATAGGAAATCATCTGAGCCGCAGAGCGCAATGATCCAAGGAAAGGGTACTTTGAGTTAGAGGCCCAACCGCCCATAATCACGCCATAAACTTCCAGTGAAGACACGGCAAAGACATACAGGATTGCGACATTGATATCCGACAACACCCAGCCATCATTGAATGGGATCACGGCCCAGGCGATCATCGCCAATACGAATGAGGTTAGCGGAGCGAGGATGAACACTGTGCGGTCGGCACCCGCCGGTATGACCACCTCTTTCACCACGTACTTCAGGGCGTCAGCCACCGATTGCAGCAGTCCATAGACGCCAACCACGTTGGGGCCGCGGCGCATTTGGACGGCGGCCCAGATCTTGCGGTCGCCGTAAACAAGGAACAACAGCGAAATCATCACGAAGGCAACAACTGCAAGCACTTGCGCCAGAATGATGATGGCTATTCCGCCTGGGGTGTTAAAGAAATCAGCCATTGGTCCTCACACCGTGGGTATTCAATTTTTCGCGGGTGATGATCAGGCCAAGTGCCTGCGCATCTTGCGGTTGGGTCGGCGCATAGGTGTAAACAGCATCCACAGCCATCGCGCTACCTTTTTCATTGCGTTTCATGCGCAGTTCCCTGGTGCCCGCACCGCAAGCGATGTTGGCTTCTGAAAGCGATATGAAACGGGTCTGGTTCATTCTGCCGCAATCTTCCCGGTATTCCGAGACTGCGCCTGAGCAGAAAGCTCGGCCATCAACTGCGACGCCCGTGCAATCGGGTTGGTCAGATAAAAATCCCTGATCACATTGCGGAACGTTGCCTGACCCAGAGGGCCAGCATCCAACGGCTGGACCTCATTCTCGATCACGTGGTCGATTTGGGCCAGATGCGGCACGGCTTCGATCAACGCTGTGCGCAGTTGCGCCAACGAGTCGAAAGGCAACGTAGCGCCCATCTCTGCCGACAGCGCCCGCAAGATGGCCCAATTCTCTTTCGCCTCACCCGGGGCGAACCCGGCACGCATCGCCAGTTGCGGGCGGCCTTCAGTGTTCACGAACAACCCGTTTTCCTCGGTATACGCGGTACCAGGAAGGATCACATCGGCACGGTGCGCGCCACGATCACCATGGCTGCCCTGATAGATCACAAAGGCCCCTTCGCCGATTTCAACCTCATCTGCGCCGAGGTTGTAGATCACGTCAGCCGCACTAACCGCTTCCATGCCGCCTTCGTTGGTGGCATCCACATCCATCGCCCCCACGCGAGACGCAGCGCTGTGCAGGATCAGCAATCCACTTTCGGTATTGGCTGCAATCGTTTGCGCAGCGGCCAGCACAGCTGCGCCGTCAGCTTCTAGCAACGCACCCTGCCCGACGATGACCAGCGAGGCTTTGCCCTTGATCTCAACATCGCCGCCCATATCGACGACCTTTTGCAACGCCGCGCGGTCGTCGCCCATATGGTGATACGCGTAGGTCAGATCGGCCGCTGGCCCAACCAAGGCCACCTCGGTCCCATGTGCCCAGGCCTTGCGGATACGCGCGTTCAAAACCGGAGCTTCGTCGCGCGGGTTCGTTCCGATCAGCAGAATACGCTCGGCAGTGTCGATATCTTCTATCGCGGCCGTCCCGGCATAGGCACCGCGATTTCCCGCAGGCAGCTTGGCCCCATCGGTTCGGCATTCAACAACACCGCCCTGCCCTTCGATCAATTGCTTCAGCGCGAACGCGGCCTCGACCGGAGCGAGATCACCAACGATACCTGCCGGCTTTTCGGCCTCTTTCAGCGCTTCGGCAACTTTTGTCAGCGCCTCGGGCCACGAGGCCGGGCGTAGCTTGCCGTTTTCGCGCACGTAAGGTTTGTCCAGACGCTGACGACGCAGGCCATCCCAGACAAACCTGGTCTTGTCGCTGATCCATTCCTCGTTCACGCCGTCATGGTTGCGCGGAAGAAAGCGCATGACTTCGCGCCCTTTTGTATCGACACGAACGTTCGAGCCCAGGGCATCCATGACGTCGATGCTCTCGGTCTTGGTCAGCTCCCAAGGGCGCGCAGTGAAGGCGTAGGGCTTCGAAGTCAGCGCCCCAACCGGGCACAGGTCAATGATATTGCCCTGCAGGTTCGAGTTTAACGTCTGGTTCAGATAGGACGTGATCTCGGCATCTTCGCCGCGACCGGTCTGACCCATCTGTGTGATCCCGGCGACCTCGGTCGTAAAGCGCACGCAACGGGTGCAGCTGATGCAGCGTGTCATCGCGGTTCCGACCAGCGGCCCCAGATCCAGATCGTCCACGGCGCGCTTGGCTTCCTTGAAGCGTGAGCCCGACACACCATAAGCCATCGCCTGATCCTGCAGGTCACACTCGCCACCCTGATCGCAGATCGGGCAGTCCAGCGGGTGGTTGATAAGCAGGAACTCCATCACCCCTTCGCGCGCTTTCTTGACCATGGGCGAGTTCGTCTTGACCTCTGGCGGCTGACCTTCCGGTCCCGGGCGCAGATCGCGCACCTGCATTGCACACGACGCCGCAGGTTTGGGCGGGCCGCCGACAACTTCGACCAGACACATCCGGCAATTCCCGGCAATCGACAGACGCTCGTGATAGCAAAAGCGCGGCACCTCGACTCCGGCCTGCTCACAGGCCTGGATCAGCGTCATCGCACCATCGACTTCGATTTCCTGCCCGTCGATATTCACTTTGCGGAGGTCAGACATGGTCTAGTTCGCCCTCAAATACACGCCAATGGCGCTGTTTCTTTCAATCTCTGCCTGCCCTAGCGTGCAGAAAGATTTGGGATTGCCATAAGACACACCGTTCGCGGCCAGATACGTCTCGCCTTTGGCACGCATCCGGTCCTTTTCTGCATCCGATTCTACGTAAGCTCGGATTTCGCCGTCCGAATACCCCAGACTGTTCGCTTTGGACTTGAGCCCCCACATCACGCCAATCGCCTTCAGCCTGCGCCCGCTGATTGACGGGCAGTAATCCGAAATCTCGTTTGCGATAGCGATGTAATAGAGTTCGTCGTCAATCTCTTTGACTTCGCGCAAGGGCGGCTTTGCCGCGACCGCAGTCGGAATAGCCAGAACAGACAACACAGTAAGCAGTTTGATACGAGACATCACAAATCCTTTCGTCTTGGACAGGCCAAAACGATCCGGGGCTGGCGCGCTATTCAATAACACGTCTTGCGTCACGCCCTGATATGCGAAAAACCGGTTCATGGTCGCTGGCAGGTTCCTGCAAAGGTCAATTTATTGTCGGTGATGCGCAAATTCTGCGGTTCGGTGTCGGGTCCGACTTTCCAGTTGATTTTAGAAGTTCCAAAGGCGTCGATACAGAATTTGGTTCCTTCATGCCGCCCCGCTTCGCGCGCGCCATCCAAAGACGCGGACACGCCGTTCACCACAACTGTGAAATCCGTCGGAGCGTTCTTTTTATCGACGGCTTTCGCCTTGGCCCGGAAGGCCTTGCCATCAAAGAGGATTCGGTCACTGGACGACGTGCCGCAGGCCGAGACAAAAACCGCAGCACCCAAGGCGGCGGTCAGTACCACACGTCCCATCCTGAATTTTAATCCAGTCAACGAATAAGTACCTTTCTTTTCCATTAGAACGCCGCCACCAATGCCATGAAGCCCATCACAACCATGCAGGCCCATCCGACAACGTAGGATACAGACCGAATGCCGCTGTGCGGTTGTCCAATACCACGCATGTGAATAACCAGCATGACGATGCGCGCAATCAGAGCGACCGATGCCAATAGGTTCACCCAGAACGGGCTAACCCCAAGCAACATGGCCGCGACCGTGACAGCGACATAGGCTGGCAACGTCTCGGTCCCGTTCAGATAAGCCCGGTTCAGGCGATACGCCTTGTCGGAATAGTCCTGTTCCGGCGTTGCCCCGGGGGCCAAGCCCTTGCCCTGTTTGGCCAGCGCTGAAAACGGCGCGAGCGCCAGAATGATCAACGTAAAGACCACGAGGGATGCGATTGCATGTGAATACTCAGCAAAAGTTTCCATTAGTTCAACTCCCTGATCTCAACGTGGTTTGGGTTTGATCCGATATCATGCAACTTGATCACTCCGCCGCCATCGCGCCCATACGGCCCGATTTCTGGGCCTTGATGCGATCCTCGATTTCCTCACGGAAATTGCGGATCAGGCCCTGGATTGGCCAGGCGGCCGCATCGCCCAACGCACAGATCGTGTGACCTTCGACCTGCTTGGTCACGTCAAACAACATGTCGATCTCTTCCAGTTCGGCCTCACCCCGCACCAGACGGTCCATCACGCGCATCATCCAGCCGGTGCCTTCGCGGCAAGGAGTACACTGACCACAGCTTTCATGTTTGTAGAACTTCGACAAACGCCAGATCGCTTTGATGATGTCGGTAGACTTGTCCATCACGATTACAGCCGCCGTCCCCAGACCGGACCCCAGATCATTGCGCAAATGATCGAAATCCATGATGGCGTCGCGCATGTCTTCACCGCGGACACAAGGAACTGATGAACCGCCGGGGATCACGGCCAGCAGGTTGTCCCAGCCGCCACGAATGCCGCCGCAATGGGTTTCGATCAGTTGCTCAAACGGGATCGACATCGCCTCTTCAACCACGCAGGGGTTATTTACGTGGCCCGAGATCGCAAACAGCTTGGTGCCCGCATTGTTCTGGCGGCCAAAGCCCGCGAACCAATCCGCACCACGGCGCAAGATTGTTGGCACAACGGCGATAGATTCCACGTTATTCACCGTGGTCGGGCAGCCGTAAAGCCCCGCCCCAGCCGGGAACGGAGGTTTCATGCGCGGCATGCCCTTTTTGCCTTCAAGGCTTTCGATCAGCGCGGTCTCTTCGCCGCAGATATACGCCCCGGCCCCGTGATGCAGGAACAGGTCGAAATCCCACCCCGACCCGGCTGCGTTTTTGCCCAACAAGCCAGCATCATAGGCCTCATCAATCGCGGCCTGCAGCGCCTCACGCTCGCGGATGTACTCACCACGCAGGTAGATATAGCAGGTATGCGCATTCATCGCGAAAGACGCGATCAGGCAGCCTTCGATCAGCGTATGTGGATCGTGGCGCATAATCTCACGGTCTTTGCAGGTGCCGGGCTCGGATTCGTCCGCGTTCACCACCAGATAGGCCGGACGACCGTCGCTTTCCTTGGGCATGAACGACCATTTCAAGCCTGTGGGAAAACCAGCACCGCCACGACCGCGTAGGCCCGAGTCCTTCATCGTCTGGATGATCCAGTCACGCCCGTTCCCAATCAGGCCAGCTGTGCCGTCCCAATGCCCGCGGGTCTGCGCGCCTTTCAGCGTACGCTCATGCATCCCGTAGATATTGGTAAAGATCCTGTCCTGATCCTTCAGCATCATGTCTTACCTTCAGCTGTCCTGACGCATGCGCCAGAGTTGAAAAATGTTCACGCCTGCATAGATGAAACCCGCCAGAGCGGCGAAATCAAACAGCAGCGCATAGCGCCCGGGCAATCCCAGTGCCGGGCCGATGAACAACGAAATGGCAAGCCACAGCAGCATGGTCACCGCGATGACCACCCCGATATGTCGGCCCTTGCGGGCCATGGCCTGTTCTTTTTCTTTGTCCATCTCACCTTGATGCCCCAAATGGGCACCGTCCTATTCAGTCTTCGTAGGTGCCGTCTTCTTTGGCACGTTTTGCAAATTCGGTTTCTTCGCCTGCCACCAGTTGCGCCGCTTGTTCGATCCAACCGTCGCGCTCGATCCGGCCCTTGAATTTCAACCGGGCGTCTACCCAGGCCACGTGTTCCGGCGTCCATGCTGCGATCTGGTCGAAGTGGAAAAAGCCAAGTTCGTTCAGCGTCTGTTCAAGCTTGGGGCCCACACCTTTCAGCATCTTGAGGTCATCCGCTTTCCCCTCCCGCGCGGCGGTCAGAGTTTCGGGCTGATCCTCTTTAATCTGGGCCTTCTTTGCCTCTTCCGCCTGCTTCGCGGCGGGTTTGGCGGGTGCCGGCGCCTTTGGTGGCTTTGGCGCGGCCTTGGTCGCCGCAGCCTTGCCGTCTTTGCCCAGCCATGGCGTCAGGATCGGAACCTCGGTCCCGTCGATGCGTTTGACCGTATCCCCAAGATCTTCGGCCAGTTCGACACTGGCATTGTACTGCGGTTTCCCGGCATCGTAGTCCGTGAGGCTGGTCAGACCGCTCAGCGGTTCTGCCGCGTATCTGCCATTCTGCGGACCCGGCGTTGGCACCTTGCCGGTGGCCAGATCGTCAATAATCTTGCTAAAACTGTCAGCAGTCAGATCTTCGTAATAGTCCTTGCCGATCTGAGCCATCGGCGCATTGGTGCAGGACCCAAGGCATTCCACCTCTTCCCAACTCAATTTGCCATCAACTGAAAGCTCATGCGGTTTGGCAGCGATCTTCTCCTTGCAAACCGCGATCAGGTCTTCGGCCCCGCAGATCATGCAGGAGGTCGTCCCGCAGACCTGAATATGTGCGACAGATCCAACCGGTTGCAGTTGAAACATGAAGTAGAACGACGCAACCTCGAGCACACGGATATATGCCATTCCCAGCATATCGGCGACGATTTCGATCGCCGGACGGCTCAGCCAGCCTTCTTGTTCCTGCGCGCGCCAAAGCAGCGGGATAACCGCGCTGGCCTGACGCCCCTCCGGGAATTTGGTAATCTGCGCTTTGGCCCACTGCTGGTTGGCAGCCGTGAAGGCAAAGCTTTCGGGTTGTTCGGGGTGCAGACGGCGCAGCATTAGCAGGCATCTCCGATCACGATAATATAGGGGTCTTCCTGATGGGCGCGGCCCTGATCGACAAGGCGGGCAATCAGATCAGGCGTTTCACCCTGTGTGAAACCAGCGGGGCGCAACTTGATCTGGGCCTCTTCTTCGACCAAGCGACATCCGTTCAGACGCACAAAGTCATAAAGCGCGTCGGCGCGGCCCGCCTCATCCTCGGGCGCAAGCCCATGCGCACCGCAAATTGCAGGCGCGATCTCGAACGTTGGGCCATCTAGCCCGGCCACCCCCTGTTCAGCCCAGGAGTTAATCACAGCGCTGACATCTTCGGGGCGCAAGTCATGGGCAGAAAAGGCCTCCTCGGCTTGCGAGATATCCAACCGGCAGCCGTTTTCGCGCATAACCTCAAGCACTTTTGCCGTCGGATGGGTCGAGGCGGCGTGCAGCGGTGTGACGGCTGCCAGGGCCAGGATCAGGGCAAGACGTCTCACCGATCGATCTCCCCGAACACAACGTCCATGGTGCCGATGATCGCCGCGACGTCGGCCAACTGATGGCCCCCGGCAATGTGGTCCATGGCCTGCAAATGCAGGAAGCCCGGCGCGCGCAGCTTGGCGCGGTAGGGTTTGTTCGTGCCATCAGCGACCAGATAGACGCCGAACTCTCCCTTGGGAGCCTCGACAGCGGCATAGACCTCGCCGGCAGGCACATGGAAGCCTTCAGTGTACAGCTTGAAGTGATGGATCAGACTTTCCATCGAAGTCTTCATGTCCGAGCGTTTCGGCGGAGTGATCTTGCCGCGTGCCAGAACGTCACCGGGGCAGTCACGGATTTTGCCAATGGCTTGTTGGATGATCGACAGCGACTGGCGCATCTCTTCCATACGCACCAGATAGCGGTCATAGCAGTCGCCGTTTTTGCCGACGGGGATCTGAAACTCGAACTCGTCATAGCATTCATAGGGCTGCGCGCGTCGCAGGTCCCATGCCAGCCCCGATCCACGGACCATCACGCCCGAGAAACCGTATTTCTGAATATCATCCTCGGTCACGACACCGATATCGGCATTACGCTGTTTGAAGATGCGGTTTTCGGTCAGCAGGCCGTCGATGTCGTCTAAAACGGCCGGAAACTCGTGGCTCCACCTCTCGATATCGTCCAGCAGTTCCGGCGGCAGGTCCTGATGGACACCGCCGGGACGGAAATAGGCCGCATGCAGGCGGGCACCGCAGGCACGTTCGTAGAACACCATCAGCTTTTCGCGCTCTTCGAAGCCCCACAGAGGCGGGGTCAACGCGCCCACATCCATCGCTTGCGTGGTCACGTTCAGAAGGTGATTCAGAATACGCCCGATCTCGGAATACAAAACTCGGATCAACGAGCCACGGCGCGGCACCTCGACGCCGGTCAGCTTTTCGATGGCCAGACACCAAGCGTGCTCCTGGTTCATCGGCGCCACATAATCCAGACGGTCGAAATACGGCAGGTTCTGCAGATACGTCCGGCTTTCCATCAGCTTTTCGGTGCCACGGTGCAGCAGGCCGATATGCGGGTCACAGCGTTCAACGATCTCGCCGTCCAGCTCAAGCACAAGACGCAAAACCCCGTGCGCCGCAGGGTGTTGCGGGCCGAAGTTGATGTTGAAATTGCGGATCTTCTGTTCTCCGCTCAACGCGTCAGTGCTGCCGTCATCGTATCTTGAGCCGTCCATCAACGCCCCCGTTTCTTTTTCGCATCAGCCCGAACCCGGACCTTTTCCGCCTCGACAGCCTTGGCCGCAGCCCCTGCCAGCAGGACCCCCAGCGCACCCAAAGCGATCAGTTCCCCCAGCAGCATCAGCATCTTATCGGCGCTCCAACTCTTGCAGCTTCAGCCCGACCCACCACAGCAACGCGATCGTGCCGAATGGAACCAGACAAAGAAGGCACCAGAATTTATTGATCCCGAAAAACGGCAATATCTTCACCATTGGGATGATGGTCAGCGCAGACAGGATCAGCCACCAAATGCCACCCATTATTCAGCCTCCTGCTTTTCATCACCCGGCAGTATGTAATTCGCGCCCTCCCACGGGGACATGAAATCGAACTGACGGTATTCTTGGACTAGCGCAACCGGCTCGTACACAACGCGCTTTTGGGCCTCGTCATAGCGAACTTCGGTGTAACCTGTGGTCGGGAAATCCTTGCGCAGCGGATAGCCACGAAATCCATAGTCGGTCAGGATGCGCCGCAGATCCGGGTGGCCCGAGAACAGGATGCCGAACATATCGAACACTTCGCGCTCAAACCAATTGGCCGAGGGATGCACATCCACGATCGAAGGCACCATGTCCTCTTCGCGGATCGAGACCCGCAGGCGGATACGCTGGTTCTGATACATCGACAAGAAGTGATAAACCACGTCAAAACGCTTGGCCCGTTCCGGGTAGTCGACGCCGGTGATATCGACGAGCGTGGAGAAATGGCAGCTTCGGTCGGACTTCAGGAACTCAATGAATTCTACAACGTTCGACAGCGCCACATCTACGTTCAACTCACCATGGGTGACATCCCAGGACAGAACACAGTCAGTTCGCTTCAATTCCAGCTGGGTGCCGAGTTCTTTGAGTGCTTCGCTCATCAACTCTCTCCTCAGCGCACGATGGTGCCGGTACGGCGGATTTTGCGTTGCAACTGCATCAGACCGTACAGCAGCGCCTCAGCGGTCGGGGGGCAACCGGGGACGTAGATGTCCACTGGAACAATACGGTCGCAGCCGCGCACAACGGAATATGAGTAGTGGTAGTAGCCACCGCCATTGGCGCAGGAGCCCATGGAGATCACATAGCGCGGCTCGGGCATCTGGTCATAAACCTTGCGCAGAGCGGGGGCCATCTTGTTGGTCAGGGTGCCAGCCACGATCATCACGTCCGACTGGCGGGGGGAAGCACGGGGCGCGATGCCAAACCGTTCCGCATCGTAACGCGGCATCGAGGTGTGCATCATCTCAACCGCGCAGCAGGCCAGACCGAAAGTCATCCAGTGCAGCGAGCCGGTGCGAGCCCAGTTGATGATGTCCTCGGTCGACGTCAGCAGAAACCCTTTGTCCTGCAGCTCGGCATTCAGGGCCTGGGTGGCGACTTCTTTGTCGACGCCGGCGGTGTTTGCACCCGTCATCACTCCCATTCCAGGGCCCCCTTCTTCCATTCATAGGCAAAGCCGATGGTCAGAACGCCCAGGAACACGATCATTGACCAGAAGCCAACATCGCTGATGTCCTTGAAGCCGACAGCCCAGGGGAACAGGAACGCGATTTCCAAGTCGAATATGATAAACAGAATCGCGACCAGATAGAACCGGACGTCGAATTTCATCCGCGCATCATCGAACGCGTTGAAACCACATTCATATGCGCTGACTTTCTCGGGGTCGGGATTGCGGACCGCCAGAACGACTGCCGCCAGAATCAAAACGATTCCAAGGCCTACAGCTACGGCCAGAAACACCAGAATCGGGAGATACTCCCGCAATAGGTCTTCCACGTACAGCTCCTTTCCTGCGCATACCCCGAAAGGGAGCGCCGTCAATTGGCGTATTGACTGGACATTCTCTATCCCTGCGGGGTCAGAGGGTCAACCGAACACAAACGCACAGGGGGTTAATATTCGACTTATCGAAGCTCTGTCACAGAAGGTCACCCACACAATCGCGACCACATCACAAGTGGCGCCTAAACCTTACTAATCCATGCAGGTTTTCTTTTTTCAAAGAATGCGCCGATTCCTTCCTTGGCCTCTTCGGTTTCCCACCTGTCAACCAGCTCGCGGATCGTGTGGTCGATCACGGCATCGTCAATGCGCGGCCCCAGCTGGCGAACCAATTGCTTGGCCGATGCCACCGCGCCGGGTGCACAGGCAAGAAAGGGCAGAACTTCGGCCTCAACCGCATCATTCAGGTCGGCAGCGGGCACAATTCTGGCCAGCAGGCCCAGCTCTACCGCTTCTGCGGCTTCGAAGACCCGGGCCGACATGAACACGCGCCGCGCGCGGGCTTCGCCCATGCGGGCGATGACATAGGGGCCAATCGTGGCCGGGATCAGCCCCAGCTTAGTCTCTGTCAGCCCCATTTTGACCGTTTCCACTCCGATCGCTACGTCACAAACCGACGCCAATCCCACACCGCCGCCAAAGGCATTACCGTGGATCGCGCCAATTAGCGGTTTGGGCAACGTGTTCAACGCCTGCAACATTTCGGCCAGTTTACGCGCCTCGACAAACCGGGTCTCGGATTCTGCCGCCATCTGAGATTGCATCCACCCCAGATCACCGCCAGCACAAAAGCTTTTGCCCGCACCAGTCAGTACAACAACACGCACGGCGTCGTCGCTTCCAAGCTGGTGCGCGGCTTGCGTAAGATCGGTGATCATCTGCGCCGACATGGCATTGTGCTTGTCGGCACGGTTCAGGGTCAGAGTGGCCACACCACGCGCGTCCGTGGTCACCGCAATCGTTTCAAACATGTCCGCTCCTTACTTGGATCGCATGGCGCGTGCCATCTGCGCGGCCTCTTCGATGACCGCAAGGTCGAGGCCGGTCTGATATCCAAGCCGCTCCAGATGGGTCACGACAGCTTCCGTGGCGATGTTTCCAGCGGCACCCGGCGCGTAAGGACACCCACCCAAACCGCCAACGGCGCTGTCGAACACCCGAACGCCCAGCGCCAGCGCAGCGTCGATATTGTCGATGGCCCGCCCGTTGGTGTCGTGGAAATGCCCCGCCAGCCGCGTCATCGGTACGCGCTCGCGCACTGCCAGCAGCATATGGGCGATGGTGTCGGGTGTACCCTGCCCGATCGTGTCCCCCAGCGATACTTCGTAACACCCCATCGAAAACAGCCGGTCCGCAACTTCAGCCACTTTCTCAGGCGGCGTTGGTCCGTCATAGGGGCATTCAGTCACGCAGGACACATACCCACGTACTGGCAGGTCGATGTGGCGCGCAGCTTCAAGAATCGGGGCAAAGCGGTCGATGGATTCTTCGATAGTCGCGTTGATATTGGCTTTTGAGAACCCTTCCGAAGCCGAAGCGAATACCGCGATCTCATCCGCCTTTGCGGCCAAAGCGTCTTCGTATCCCTGCATGTTCGGCGTCAGCGCGCCATACCGGACGCCGTCGGCCCGTGTGATCCCGGCCAACACATCCGCGCTGCCTGCCATTTGCGGCACCCATTTGGGCGAGACAAAACTGGCCACTTCGATGCGGTTGAAACCGGCCTTGCTCAGGCAATCGACCAGAGCCACCTTTTCCGCCACGGCAATTTCGCGCTTTTCGTTTTGCAGACCGTCGCGCGGACCCACTTCGAAGATTTCGACCCGTTCACCCATTGCTGTGTCCTTCTCTGATTGCCGCATTCGATCCGACTGTGCCACGTTGTTCGAGAAGGGGACAGTTCATTCCTCCTCCAACCGGACCAACGCCGCCCCGGCCTCGACCTGCGCCCCGGCATCCGCCAGCACTTCGGCAACGATGCCGTCGCGGGCGGCCAGCAGGGAGTGCTCCATTTTCATGGCCTCAAGGATTGCCAGCCGGTCGCCTTCCTGCACGGCTTGACCTACCTGGGCAAAAACAGCTTTGACCAGACCGGGCATCGGGGCCTCAATCACATTGGTGTCGCCAGCGGCTCTGGCATCGCGGTCCAACGGATCAACAATTTCCAGGACTTGACCATAGTTTTCAAAGACTGTGATCTGCGAACCCGAGACAGACACGCGCGGCATAGGGGCTCCGTCGATCACCCAACCACCCAAGCCGCGTTCGGCAAGGATCGTGTGTTCTCCGACCTGCCAGACCTGACGGTTCTGGCCTTCTACCCGAACGTCCAGTTCAACATCATCAACCGCCCGCAGCTGGACCGCGCGATGCAGCGGGGCCCATAGCGAAAATCCGGTTTCCGCATCTGTATCCACCAGATCCAAAGCCGTCATCGCGGCCGCGACGATCGAAGACGCCGGGATCGGCTCTGCACGGGCCAGCACATCCAGATCGCGACCAATCAGGCCAGTATCAACATCACCGACGGCAAAGCCCGGATGCCGCGTCAGTGCGCCCAGAAAGCCAAGGTTCGTGACTGTCCCCGCAACCTCAGTGCCTTTCAGGGCGCGATGCAATTGTTCCAATGCGACAGCGCGTGTGGGGCCGTGCACGATCACCTTCGCGATCATCGGATCATACCAGGGGCTGATCGTATCACCCGCACGCACGCCGCTATCTGCGCGGCATGCCGCCGGGAAGCGCAGATGGGTCAGTGTACCGGTCGCCGGCAGAAAGCCCTTTGGCACGTCCTCGGCATAAAGCCGCGCTTCGAAGGAATGGCCTGAGATCGACAGGTCACTCTGCTGCTTCGGCAGGCTCTCGCCCGCTGCAACACGCAACTGCCATTCGACAAGGTCCACGCCAGTGATCGCCTCGGTCACCGGGTGTTCAACCTGCAAACGTGTGTTCATCTCCATGAACCAGAACCGATCCGGGCGCAGCCCGTCCGAGGCATCCACGATGAATTCAACCGTCCCCGCGCCTTTGTAACCGATGGCCTCGGCGGCACGTACACCCGCCTGCCCCATCGCGCCGCGCATCTCAACGGTCATGCCCGGGGCCGGAGCTTCTTCGATCACCTTCTGATGTCGGCGTTGCAGCGAGCAGTCGCGTTCAAACAGATGCACCGCATGGGTGCCGTCGCCAAACACCTGAACCTCGATATGGCGGGGCTTGGAGACGAATTTCTCGACCAGAACAGCATCATTGCCAAATGCGGTGCGGGCCTCACCCCGGGCGCTGTCCAATGCCTCGGTAAAATCTGCGGGCCGCTCGACCAGCCGCATGCCTTTGCCACCGCCACCCGCGACGGCCTTGATCAGGACCGGATAGCCAATCGTGTCGGCCGCACCCGCCAGATGCTCGGGGTCCTGATTGTCGCCGTGATACCCCGGAACAACCGGCACGCCCGCCTGCTCCATCAATACCTTGGCCGCGTCTTTGAGACCCATCTTGCGGATCGCATCCGCCGAAGGGCCAATGAAGGTCAGGCCAGCCGCCTCGACCGCATCCACGAAATCGGGGTTTTCCGAGAGAAATCCATAACCCGGATGGATCGCCTGCGCCCCAGTATCGAGCGCGGCTTGAATGATCACGTCGCCCTTGAGATAGCTCTCAGCCGGCGCCGCACCACCAATATGAACAGCTTCGTCCGCCATCTGCACATGCCTGGCCGACGCATCAGCATCAGAAAACACAGCCACGCAAGTTACGCCCATTTTCTGAGCGGTTTCCATCACCCGGCAAGCAATCTCGCCCCGGTTGGCAATCAGGATTTTATTGAACATAGTTTAGCCCTTATCCACCAGGTCTTCGATCAGGCGGAACCGTTCGCAAAGCAATTCCATCTCGGGATCAAACCCGCCGTTACGCTCAAAGTAACGGCGGTGATCCTCACGCCACCCGTCTAACGTTTCGTTTTCACCTTCGGCCAAGGCGAAGTCTTCGGTCATGTCACAATAGCGGCAGATCGAAACCTCGACCGTCTCAATCACCAATGCGGGACGATCATCCCATTCGAGGGCAATATCGCGCCGCCCAACAACCGGGGTATCAAGGCTGCCTTCGGGATAATCGCGCAGAGCGCCGCAGGTTGCCGTTTTTTGCCCTGCCCGAACCAGCGCTAAAAGCTCGGCACTCATGATTGCACTGTCGCCGAATTTGAACGTCTGTGCATCGGGATAACGCGCTTTTATTTTTTCCAGGTCGGTGCTCATCTTACATCCTGAACACGCCAAAGCGTGTCTCCTCAATCGGCGCATTCAGTGCCGCGTTCAGCGACAAGGCCAGCACATCGCGGCTTTTGCGCGGGTCGATAATTCCGTCGTCCCACAGCCGCGCTGAAGCATAGAGCGGATGGGATTGTTCTTCGAACATCTCCAGCGTGGGGCGCTTGAAGTCGGCCTCTTCTTCCGCCGACCAAGTTCCGCCTTGGCGTCCAATCCCGTCCCGCTTGACGGTAGCCAGAACACCCGCCGCCTGCTCTCCACCCATCACGGAAATGCGCGAGTTCGGCCATGTCCATAGGAACCGCGGTTGGTAAGCCCGGCCCGACATGCCGTAATTCCCCGCTCCGAACGAGCCACCCACCAGCATGGTGATTTTTGGCACATTGGTTGTGGCCACCGCCGTCACCATCTTGGCCCCATGCCGCGCGATGCCTTCGTTTTCGTATTTGCGACCAACCATGAAGCCAGTGATGTTCTGCAGGAACACCAATGGAATTTTGCGCTGTGAACACAGCTCGACGAAATGCGCGCCCTTCTGCGCGGCTTCGGAAAACAGCACGCCGTTATTGGCGATGATCCCGACAGGGCATCCTTTGACAAGAGCGAAACCGGTCACCAGCGTCTCACCAAAGCGCGGCTTGAATTCGTCAAAGCGCGAGCCATCGACCAGTCGCGCGATCACCTCTCGGATGTCGTAAGGCGTGCGCAAATCGGCGGGGACGACGCCCAGAATTTCTTCGGGGTCATAGGCCGGATCCTCGGGGTTGGCCCAATCCACCGTCTGTGGCTTGCGCCGGTTCAGCGATCCGACAGCCCGCCGCGCCAAAGCCAGTGCATGGGCGTCATCCTCGGCCAGATAATCCGCCACCCCGGACAGGCGCGTATGGACATCTCCGCCACCCAAGTCTTCGGCGCTGACCATCTCACCCGTCGCGGCCTTGACCAGAGGTGGTCCGGCCAGAAAGATAGTGCCCTGTTCCCGGACAATGATCGTTACATCCGACATCGCGGGCACATAAGCTCCACCCGCCGTACACGACCCCATCACCACAGCGATTTGCGGGATGCCCTTCGCGCTCATCCGGGCCTGATTGTAAAAGATGCGGCCAAAGTGATCGCGATCGGGAAACACCTCATCCTGATTGGGCAGGTTTGCGCCGCCGCTGTCGACCAGATAGATGCAGGGCAGTTGGTTTTCCTCGGCAATCTCTTGCGCGCGCAGGTGCTTTTTGACTGACATCGGATAATAGGTGCCACCCTTCACGGTGGCATCGTTGCACACCACCATGACCTCTTGCCCCTGCACCCGGCCAATCCCTGCAATTACCCCGGCACAGGGAGCGGCGTCGCCATACATCGCATGCGCCGCCGTCGCGCCGATCTCAAGGAACGGCGACCCCGGGTCCAACAGGTTCGCCACCCTACGACGCGGCAGCATCTTGCCCCGCGATTCATGCCGTGCGCGGGATTTTTCGCCGCCGCCCATGCGGGCGGCCTCGGCGGCGTCGGCAATTTGCGCCAACGCGTCCAGGTGAGCCGCGCGGTTTTCCCGGAAGCCTTTGGACGAGGGCAAAGCAGAGGATCGGAGCTTCATCTTGTGTACTCTCTTAGAAAATCTCGAACGGGGTTTTCGCTGACTGCAAAGCTCTGCATCAGACGCGCGTAACCTTGCGCCACGTTGCTGGAACAAACTGCGTCAAGTTTTTTGATCTCTGGCTCTTCCAGAAAATCTTCCAGATCCGACATCGGGACCATAAAATAGTAGTCAAATGGCAGCATCTCGGCCGCCATCTCCATCGCCTCGATGGCCTCTTCGTTATCCCCGCGGCACAAATAGGCCAGGGATAGGTTGTGATAGGCGCCTCCCATTGCGTCATAGTCGCCGTCCGCCTCGTACTGGCTCACGGCAAGTTTGAAACGCCCGACGACTTCGCGATTGTAAAAATTCTCATCCGCTTGCGCTTCCGGCAGGAACATCGAGACATAGGCCAGATTTTCATCATGCCATCCGTCGGTTTGCATCTCGGTGCTGAAGACACTTCTCAGCATGCGAATTTCGGGTTCATATTTCAAGGTGCTGTAAGAGGCAGAGATCGCATCTAAATAGTTGTCGTAAAATGCAATTTTTCGTTTGTCTTCGTCATCAAGGCTCGCCACTCGACCGGCTACTTTGCGCAATTCAGAGATAGCCTCGTCGGGATAATCATAATAAACTAGAAGGTCTGCCAGTTGCAGTTGCTCTATGACTGCAATTTTGTCTTCGACGGCTTTATCGATTGTGTCCCGCATCCACGTCTCGAAGTAAGCCTTACCGGCCCAAGCAGCGCCAATGACCGCAATTGCCGTCGCGCTGAATTCAATCCCCGTTCTGATACTGGACTTATCCGCCATGATTTCCCTCCTCAGACGCGCGACGCTTCAATTCCTTTCGGATTACTTTTCCGGTCACGGTCAAAGGCAACTCTTGCACAAAAGCCACTTCACGGGGGTAAGAATAATGCGCAAGGCGAGTTTTAACCCACTCCTGCAACTCGGATTCCGAGGCGTCGGCCGCCGGTTTCAAAACCACATATGCCTTGACGATTTCTGTCCGCAGCTTGTCGGGCTTGCCCACCACGCCCACCGTTGCCACCGCCGGGTGGGTCAGCAGGCAATCCTCGATCTCTGCCGGGCCGATACGATAACCGGACGAGGTGATGACATCATCGTCGCGCCCTACGAAACGCAGGTACTCACCCTCCCACACACCGCGGTCGCCGGTAATCAGCCAATCGCCGCGAAATTTCTCAGCCGTTGCCTCGGGGCGGTTCCAATATTCCAACAGCATTGAGGCCGAGCCTCGCCGGATGGCCACGTCACCCTCATCAGCCGTCGGGTTGCCGTCCTCGTCGATCACCGCAATTTCGTGCCCCAGGACCGGTTTGCCTATGCAACCGGGCCGCACCGGGAAGTCATCTGAGCAGGAAGAGACAACCATGTTGCATTCGGTCTGGCCGTAGAATTCGTTGATCGTTAGACCGAACGCCTTCTGCCCCCAGGCTAACATCTCGGCCCCCAGCGGCTCACCCCCGGACGCGACTGAGCGTAGCCCAGAAATCGCCTGATCCGACGCTTTGAGCATCCGCAGGGCCGTTGGGGGAAAGAACACGTTCCGCACACCACCGCGCGCGATTACATCCGCGCAGGCTTCGGGGGTGAACTTGTCCAACCGGGCCGCCACAACCGGAACGCCCAGCGCAAGACCGGGCATTAACACATCGAACAGCCCACCGATCCAGGCCCAGTCGGCCGGTGTCCACAGGCAGTCGCCCTTTCGCAGGTTGTTATGGCTAATCGAAACCCCCGGCAGGTGGCCGGTCAGCACCCGGTGGCCATGCAACGCACCTTTCGGACTGCCCGTGGTGCCGGATGTATAGATCAACACCGCCGGATCCTCTGGCCCGGTGTCGGCGAATGGCACAACGCCTCCGTCTTCGCCAATCTGGTTCGCCAGGAGCGGCTCGGCCAGATCTCCTATCAGCTTTGCGCCTTCCGGGTCGGTCAGCACAACCTGCGCCCCGGCATCACCCACTCGGGATCGCAAGGCATCCTGTTTGAATAGTTTGAACAACGGCACAGAGATCGCGCCGATTTTCCAGATCGCCAGATGCGCCGCCGCACACCACGGTGACTGGCTGAGCAACACGCCCACGCGATCCCCCGGCTGCACTTTCTTCGACAGTGCGCGCGCGATGCCGTCTGTCATTTCAGCAAGCTGCCCGTAGGTGACGCGTCGCTCGTCGCTTCCTGTCAAGTCGATCACGGCGACCTGATCCGGTGCGTGATCAAGACACTGGCGCGCCATATTCAGACGAGATGGGACGTCCCAGCCCCCCGCTGAACGCAAACCCGGTATGCGATTAGCTTCTGGCACGCTGCAATTCCCTTATTTTCAAGGGCCTTACCGGAGAAACCTCCGATGACCCCGTCACACAAATTTGATGCAGATCAGAGTGCGCGGACCGCGCGGCTGTCAATTCAATCTCATCAACTGAACCAAAGGCAAGACCATGACCAACAAACTCGCCGCTATGACACTTTCCACCGCGCTGGTGGCGTTTGCCGCCCCCGCCTTTGCCCAATCGCAGGGTGATTGGACCGTCGGTGTCGGTGTCGGTTACCTCAACCCCAAATCCGACAATGGCACGTTGGCCGGACAAAAGGCCGAGATCGACTCGGACACCCGCCCGATCTTCACTGCCGAGTATTTCATCCGTGACAATCTGGGCATCGAACTGCTTGCCGCAACGCCGTTCAAGCACACCGTAACCCTGGGCGGAAGCACCGAGGCTGGCACCGTCAAGCACCTGCCGCCCACCTTGTCGCTGAACTATCACTTTCCGACCAACAGCGCATGGAAGCCCTATGTCGGTGCCGGTCTGAACTACACCATCTTCTTCGACGAGCAGTCCGCACTGGGCGACCTGAAGGTTGATGACTCTTTCGGCGTCTCGCTGCAGGCCGGTCTGGACTACATGGTCTCGGACAATGGCGCTGTCCGTCTGAACGTACGCTGGTTCGACATCGACACGGACGTCAAGCTGAACGGAACCAAGATCGGCAAAGCCGATATCGATCCCTTCCTTGTCGGCGTATCCTACGTTCATAAGTTCTGATCCTTACAAGGAAAGCGCTTCGCAGTTCCCTCGTCTGCGAAGCGTTTTCTTCTCTCAGCGCATCTCGTTCATCAGTTCCCGCCCGATCAACATCCGGCGGATTTCGCTGGTGCCCGCGCCAATCTCCATCAGCTTTGCGTCGCGGAAGATTCGGCTGACCGCCGAGTCGGACAGAAAGCCCGCACCGCCCATCGCCTGAACGGCCTGGTGCGCCTGCGACATGCCCTGTTCTGAAGCATAAAGACAGCACGCCGCCGCATCCTGACGGGTTACATCCCCCCGGTCACAAGCCTTGGCAACCTCATAGACATAGGCCCGCGCCGAGTTCATCGCGGTGTACATATCGGCGATCTTGCCCTGCATCAGTTGGAAGCTGCCGATCGGTTTACCGAACTGCTTGCGCTCGGCCAGATAGGGCATGATCTCATCCAGACAGGCCGCCATGATGCCAGTTCCAATTCCGGCCAGAACCACACGTTCGTAGTCCAGCCCGGACATCAGAACGGCGACGCCCTTGCCCTCTTCGCCCAAAACGTTTTCGAATGGCACCTCGACATCTTCAAAGATCAGCTCGGCCGTGTTCGAACCGCGCATCCCCAACTTGTCGAAATGCGGCGAGGTCGAGAAGCCCTTCATCTCTTTTTCAATCAGGAACGCGGTGATGCCCTTCGACCCGGCCTCCGGATTGGTCTTGGCATATACGACCAGAGTATCCGCGTCCGGCCCATTGGTGATCCAGTACTTGTTGCCGTTCAGGCGATAGTGGTCATTGCGTTTTTCCGCGCGCAACTTCATCGACACAACGTCGGATCCGGCGGAAGCCTCGGACATGGCCAGCGCGCCAACATGTTCGCCCGAAATCAGGCGAGGCAGGTATTTCGCCTTTTGCTCGTCATTACCGTTCAGCTTGATCTGATTGACGCACAGGTTCGAATGCGCGCCATAAGACAGAGAGACCGAGGCCGACGCCCGCGCAACCTCTTCCACCGCAACGGTGTGGGCCAGATAGGACATCCCTGACCCACCGTATTCCTCGGACACAGTGATGCCGAGCAAACCCAGATCGCCCATCTCTTTCCAAAGCTCGTTTGGAAATGCGTTCGAGGCATCGATGTCACCCGCCATCGGCTTGACCCGCTCCTGCGCCCAACGGTGCACCATTTCGCGCAGGGCATTCACGTCCTCGCCCAGATCAAATTGCATGGCCGCCGTGAACATAAGCGATCTCCTCTTTCGCATTAATGAACAGTTGTTCAATAAATAGCAGCGAATCTGAATTGGGTCAACGACGGCATCCCAAAAACAAACCGCCGCCCTGATCGGGGCGGCGGTTTCATACAAATGTTTCATACAAATAAAGCGTGCGCGTCACGCGCACTCGATTGGATTACGACTGATACACTGCGCTCACCTCTGCCCGAATGATCCGTGCGATCAGCGCGCAATCATCAAGCGAAAAGGTCAAGGGAACGCGCATGTCGACGATCCCGGCGAGGATTCGATCACTTTTTGGCATCGGCGCGCTGTCGGCATATCGCCAGCTGTCATAGCGCGACGTAAAGCCGTTCGGCTCGGCCCCGCCGAACCACTTAAGCTCGACCCCGCGGGCCGCGCAGCGCTGGATAACCTCGTTTACCCGCTCTGCCGACCAATCGAGCAGCAGGAACTGGATCGAGGAACCGACAAACGTCTCGGCCTTTGGCCGGTCGACAACGCTCAGGCCCGGCGTATCGCGCAGGCCTTTTTCGATCTTGAAATAACGTTCGTTCCAGCGTTCGATCTGCCGATCCAGATCGCGCAATTGCGGGCGCAGGATTGCGGCCCGCAGATTGTCCATTCGCCCCGAGACATTGGGGGTATGATACTTGATCCGCTCAAACACCTCTGGCCCAGGTGCAGCAAGGTGGCGTTCGTACAGCATATAGGACCCCGATAGCATCGTTGCCTTTGCCGCCAGTTCCTCATCATCGGTGACCAGCAAGCCGCCCTCGCCCGAATTGACGTGTTTGTAGGTCTGGCAGGAATAGCAGCCAATCGCGCCTTGTCGGCCCGAAACCTGCCCATGCCACGCAGCGCCCATTGTGTGGGCGCAATCCTCGATCACCGTGACACCTGCGGCATCGCACATCTGCATCAGCCGATCCATGTCACACAGATGGCCACGCATATGGCTCAGCATCAAAACGCGGGCCTGATCCAGCTTGGTTTCGAGATCGTCCAGATCAATCGTAAGGTCTTCGGTCACGCCCACAAAAACTGGGCGCGCACTGACCGAAGCAATAGATCCGGGCACAGGCGCCAGAGTAAACGTGTTCGTCAGCACCGGGTCCCCCGGGTTGACCCCCAAGGCCCGCAGTGCCGTTGCCATCGCATAGCCGCCCGAGGACACGGCCAGACAGTATTTGGCACCTGTCTGGGCGGCAAATTCCTGTTCCAGCAGGGCGGTTTCGCCCAATTCGCCAGGTACGACGTTATAACGATGCAGACGCCCGTGGCGCAGTACCGCCAGCGCGGCCTCAACCGCCTCTTCTGGGATGGGTTCCTGCTGGGTGAAGCTGCCAGTGAATATCTCGGTCATAAGAGTGTTCTGGTCCTGCAAAACGTTCGGGTCAAGGGATTACGCGGCCACGCCAATCAACTCTGCAACCAATTCTGGTAAATCATGAAAATGGTGCAGCAGAGCTTCGGGTTCCAGCGCGGCCATATCATCGCCGGACGGGCCGAAGGTAACCAATACCGACGGCACACCCGCGGCACGGGCCGTGTTTCGGTCAGTGTCGGAATCGCCAACCAGAACACATAAATCAGGATGACCACCCGCCCGGCGGGCAGCTTCGCGCAGCGGTTCCGGATCAGGCTTGCGCACCGACAGCGTGTCCGCACCAACCAAAGAGGCAAACAGGTCACGCACGCCCATCTGCGTGAGCAATTTATGGGCCAATGCCTCGGGCTTATTGGTACAGATGCCAACCCCGTAACCTGCGGACTTTAACATTTCCACTGCGTCCAGCGCGCCAGGGTAGAAATGGGTATGCGTGTCGATATCGTCGGAATACGCTTCAAGCAGCATTGGATAGTAGTCTTGAACCGTTGCATTGTCATAAGCGCCCACCCGTTTCAACCCATGGGTCAGCATCATTCGGCCACCGCGCAGCGCAACGCCCGAATCTTCGCCGTGAACCAACACATCCCCATGCCCCATATGCCGAAAACAGTGGTTGGCGGCGGCCAGCAAATCGCCCGATGTATCGGCCAAGGTCCCGTCCAGATCGAAGATAACCGTACGCATTTTGTCCCCTAATTCGGCGAGACTTCGCCATAAGTGTTGCAAACGGCAATCTTGTTTGATGCCCGAACCGCTTGCGCCTTTGAACTCAGCGGATAAAACGGGTCGCAGCAAAACACAAAGAGAAATCGTTTTTATGACCATCGCCCTTGTTATCCTTGCCGCCGGAAAAGGCACCAGGATGAATTCGGATATCCCAAAAGTATTGCACCCGATTGCCCAAACGCCGATGTTGGTGCACGCGATGCGCACCGGTGCAGTGCTGTCACCTGAACGAACCGTTATTGTCACTGGTCACGGCTCTGAGGAGGTTGCTAAAGCCGCCACTTCCGAGGATGAAGCCGCGCAGATTGTCGTTCAGGAAGAACAGCTTGGAACAGCGCATGCAGTTGCGCAGGCGCGGGATGCTCTGGCCGATTTCGATGGCGATGTGATCGTCCTTTACGGCGACACGCCCTTTATCGACCCCAGAACACTGGAGCGTATGATTGAGGCGCGCGCATCCTTTGATCTGGTCATGCTGGGCTTTGATATTGCCGAAGTTCAGCCCCGTTATGGCCGGTTGATCATGGATGGCGAAAAACTGGTCGAAATCGTTGAATACAAAGACGCAACCGAAGAACAGCGCGCCATTCGCTTTACCAACAGCGGGCTATTGGCCTGCAATGCAAAACTGCTGTTCGAATTGATTGACGCGGTCGGCAATGACAACGCCTCGGGCGAATATTACCTGACCGAAATCGTGGCACTGGCAAATGCGCGTGGGCTGTCGGCAACAGCGATCAAATGCGACGAGGCTGAAACTATGGGGGTAGATTCTCGCGCCGACCTGGCCGCGGCTGACGCCGAATTCCAAAGCCGTGCGCGCAAAGAGTTTCTGGCACTCGGCGTAACGTTGATGGCACCGGAAACGGTGTACTTGGCAGCCGACACGGTAATTGGACGAGACACTGTTATCGAACCCAATGTTGTTTTCGGACCGGACGTCACTGTTGAAAGTGGGGCGACAATCCGGTCGTTTTCACACCTCGAAGGTTGCCACATAAGCCGCGGTTCAATCGTTGGGCCACATGCCCGCTTGCGCCCGGGTACGGAATTGGCTGAAAACACGCGCATCGGCAATTTCGTCGAACTAAAAAACACTGAAATCGCCGAAGGTGCTAAAGTTAACCATTTGAGTTATATCGGCGACTCAACTGTTGGGGCAAAATCCAATATTGGGGCGGGCACGATCACCTGCAACTATGACGGCTTTAACAAACATCGTACAACGATTGGCGAAAACGTCTTTGTCGGTTCGAACACTATGCTGGTGGCACCAGTGAATGTGGGTGACGGCGCGATGACCGCCGCTGGCACGATTGTCACGCGTGATGTCGAACCCGAAGCGCTGGCAATGGCCCGCGCTAAACAGGAAAATAAGCCCGGTTATGCAAAAAAATTGTTTAATATGTTGAAGGCAAAGAAAGCGCGCCACAACTAAGGAGCCTGATTTATGTGTGGTATTGTTGGTGTACTGGGCGAGCACGAAGCCGCCCCCACCCTAGTGGAGGCCCTAAAAAGACTGGAGTATCGCGGATACGACAGCGCTGGGATCGCGACTGTCAATGACGGCAAACTTCAACGTCGCAGGGCGGTGGGCAAGCTTGTCAACCTCAGCGATTTGCTGGTTTATGACCCCCTGCCCGGAAAATCCGGTATCGGTCACACCCGCTGGGCCACCCATGGCGCACCGTCGGTGACCAACGCGCATCCGCACAAGGCCGGCCCAGTCGCGGTGGTGCATAACGGTATCGTCGAGAACTATCGTGAGCTGCGGGCAGAACTGGCGGAACATGGGATCGATTTTACAACAGAAACCGATACCGAAACCGTCGCTCTATTGACCGAGCATTATCTGAAGACCGGCCTCTCACCTATTCAAGCCGCGTTTAAGACGATTGATCGACTTGAGGGCGCATTTGCATTGGCGTTCCTTTTCGATGGAGAGGACGACCTGATTATCGCCGCGCGTAAAGGATCTCCACTGGCCATCGGGCACGGAGATGGCGAGATGTATGTAGGTTCAGACGCCATCGCACTGGCCCCGCTGACCGACCGTATCACCTATCTTGAAGAGGGTGACCGAGCAATACTGACCCGGACCTCTCTGGAGATTCGTAACGAAGATGGTGAATTGGCGAACCGCGAAACGCGTCGGATCAAGCTGGATCACACGCGAACCGGCAAGAATGGCCACAAGCACTACATGGCCAAGGAAATCGCCGAACAGCCCGTAGTGATTGCTGACGCGATCCGGTCTTATTTGCCCGGTAACGGCGATCAGGTGGTGCTGCCTGGCACCGATCTGGATTTCGCCAAACTGGATCGATTGACCATGGTGGCCTGTGGCACAGCATTTTACGCCTGTCTGACCGCAAAGTACTGGTTCGAGCAATTAGCGCAAATGCCGGTCGAGGTCGATATCGCCAGCGAGTTCCGCTATCGCGAGCCTCCGATCACGGGGCGCACGATGGCGCTGTTCGTCAGCCAGTCTGGTGAAACCGCCGATACTTTGGCGGCACTGCGCTATTGCGAAGGCAAGGCGGACAAGATCGTTTCGGTCGTCAACGTCCCCGAAAGTTCGATCGCCCGCGAAAGCGATATTGCCCTGCCCATCCATGCAGGCGTTGAGATCGGCGTGGCTTCGACCAAGGCATTCACGTGCCAACTGAGCGTTCTGCTGATGATGGCACTCAAAGCGGCTGCGGATCGTGGTACGCTGACCCATGAGGAACTGGCCGACCACTATGCTGCGCTGCGCGGTCTGCCAACAGTGCTGAACGCGGCGCTGGATCAAAACCCAGCCATCAAGACATCCGCCCAGCGCCTGTCCGAGGCCCGCGACGTTCTGTTTCTGGGTCGCGGCCTGATGTATCCGCTGGCGATGGAGGGGGCGCTGAAGCTAAAGGAAATCAGCTATATCCACGCCGAAGGTTATGCTTCGGGTGAGCTGAAGCACGGACCAATCGCCCTGATCGACAAGAACATGCCTGTGGTGGTCATGGCCCCACGCGACACCGTGTTCGACAAGACGGTATCGAACATGCAAGAGGTGATGGCGCGCAAGGGTAAGGTCATTCTGGTCTCGGACGATGACGGGATTGCCGAGGCTGAAGATGGCGTCTGGAGCACCATCCGAATGCCGCATGTCCACCCTAGCCTGGCGCCGATCCTCTACTCGGTCCCTGCACAACTGCTGGCCTATCACACGGCGGTGGCCAAAGGCACGGATGTAGACCAGCCGCGCAACTTGGCAAAATCGGTTACAGTGGAGTGAGACATGGCTAAGCAATTTCCGGCTCTGGACGGCGGGCAGCGTAAATTCATCGAAGAACAGCACATGTTCTTCGTCGGCACTGCGGCGCCCGACGGACGGGTCAACATCTCGCCCAAAGGAATGGATTCGCTGCGCGTTCTCGGCCCGAACCGGATTGCCTGGATGAACCTGACCGGCAGCGGCAACGAAACCGCCGGTCATCTGCTTGAAGCCAACCGTATGACGCTGATGTGGTGTTCGTTCACGACCCTACCCTTGATCCTGCGAACCTATGGGACCGCGCGCACGCTGCATATGGGGGACGATGGCTGGGATGATCTGGCTGACCTGTTCCCCGATCATCGCAGCGCGCGTCAGATCTATGATCTGGATATCGATGTGGTTCAGACCTCATGCGGCTATGCTGTGCCATTCATGGAATATCAGTCCGAACGCGACACGATGCAGAAATGGGTCGATGGCAAATCTGACGAGCAGATCCAATTCTACTGGGTTGAAAAGAACCAACAGACTATTGATGGCAAGCCCACACGCGCCCGACCCTGAGTTAATTGATGCTTGAAGCCTATCTGGACCAGATCAAAGCCCAATCCGATCCCGCCCGCGCCGAACAGATGGCGGCTTATCACAAGGCCGACCGCCCCCATCTGGGCGTGGCAAACCCGATCCTGAATGATCTGACCAAAACCTGGCGACAGCAGTTGGATGTAGCAACGCGCGTCGAACTGGCAGATGCGTTGTGGCAGACCAATATCCACGAGGGACGCCTTGCCGCTGCAAAACTGCTGACACAGGCGCGCATCCGACCTGATGATGCCGTTTGGGACCTGCTGCAAAGCTGGTTGCCGGATTTTGATGCCTGGGCTGTGGCGGATCACGCCTGCATGGCGATGCAAAAGCGCCTGTCAGCCGACCCTTCGCGGCTGGATCAGGTGGAAAGCTGGACAAAATCGGACCACATGTGGACCAGGCGCGCGGCGCTGGTGGCGACCCTGCCCTGGACCAAACAGAACCACCCCAAACCGGAAGACCTGCAACGCCGAGACCGCATTCTGGGTTGGGCTGCAGGCTACGTGCCCGATCGCGACTGGTTCATTCAAAAAGCCGTCGCTTGGTGGCTGCGCGAATTGTCCAAGCACGACCCGGACCGGGTCATTGCCTTTTTGAAAACACACGGCGACGCGATGAAGCCATTTGCGCGAAAAGAGGCCGGTAAATATCTGAAAGGTCAGTTGGAATAAACTTCCAGCTCAACCAGTTCATCAAATGGCAGCAGCAGGGCCCGCATCGCATCCAGCGAAAGGCGGCTGCCGCCCCCGGCTGGCCCGGTTGCTGGAATTAAAGTGATATAGGCCTGCGCGCCCGTACGCGGCACAACCACGCGCCCGGTGAACTCGGTCTCCACTAAAGACGTTTCCAGCCATCGACCAGGTGTTGTGGGATCTCCCAGACCGGCAATCGTGGTTTTTGGACCGACCCAACCAGTGGCGGCAACGGCAACAGGTTGCGGCTCGACCACCTCTTCCACAACGGCGGGTTCTGCTTCTTCGGGGGGCTTGTCGCCACCAAAGACGCGATCAGTGGTCGACCGCACGGTGTCACATCCCGCCACCAGAACACAAATAGCCAAAAGCGTATATCTCATGACGCAAACCTATCGCCCTGCGCGCATCTGTTCCAGCGCAAAGCGCAGTTCGCCCTTGTCGCAGGGCGGTTGCAGCTTTACCTATGTCGCATGACAGCTCCGCTTATCGACCCGTTCGCACGTGCCATCACCTATCTCCGCGTATCCGTTACGGATCGCTGCGATTTCCGCTGTGTCTATTGCATGTCCGAGGACATGACCTTTCTGCCTAAGAAAGACCTGCTGACGCTGGAAGAGCTGGACCGCATGTGCTCGACCTTTGTGAACATGGGCGTTGAAAAGCTGCGCATCACCGGCGGCGAGCCGCTGGTGCGCCGCAATATCATGACGTTTTTCAATTCGATGACCCGTCATCTGGACAGCGGCGCCCTAAAAGAGCTGACGCTAACCACCAATGGTTCGCAACTACACCGATTTGCCGATGATCTGTACGCTGCCGGTGTTCGTCGCGTGAACGTATCGCTGGATACGCTGGACGAGGACAAATTTGCCAAGGTCACCCGTTGGGGACGCCTCAAACAGGTTCTTAACGGAATCGACGCCGCGCAGAAAGCGGGTCTGCGGGTCAAGATCAATGCGGTCGCCTTGAAAGGGTTCAATGAACCCGAATTGCCAAAGATCACCGAATGGTGTGCCGAGCGTGATATGGATCTGACCTGGATTGAGGTCATGCCCATGGGTGACATCGGAAACGAAGACCGCCTGGACCAGTACTGGTCTCTCGAAGATGTGCGCAAGGAATATGAAAAACACTATTCCGTTACGGATCTGGCCGAACGGACTGGTGGACCTGCGCGTTATGTACGGCTTGAGGATACGGGCCAGAAAATCGGCTTTATCACTCCGCTGTCGCATAACTTCTGCGAAAGTTGCAACCGCGTGCGCCTGACCTGCACCGGTGAGCTGTACATGTGCCTTGGGCAAGAGGATATGGCCGACCTGCGCGCGCCGCTGCGCGATCATCCCGACAGTGATAAATCATTGGAAGAGGCAATCAGGTCCGCGATCACCCTCAAGCCCAAAGGGCATGATTTCGACTATTCCCGTCAGGCCGTCGACGGCCAGATGAGCCGCCACATGAGCCACACGGGCGGCTAAAGTGCCAAACAACCCCGACCAGCCAACGCTGCTGTACAAGCTGTATTGCGGCCTGACTTCCGTTGCGGCCCCGCTGGCATGGCGCACGGTTCGCAAAAAGCTGCAGACGGCGGGCGTTCCCGAAACGCGCCAGCAGGAACGCCTTGGCCACGCCACGCAAACCCGCCCGGATGGGCAGCTGATCTGGTTCCACGCCGCCAGCGTTGGCGAAACTCTGTCCGTCATCAGCCTCATCAAACGTCTGGGCGAAGGCCTGCCCCAGGCTGAGTTTCTGATTACCTCCGGAACCCCAACTTCGGCCGCGCTGATCGAAAAACGAATGCCACCGCGCGCACGCCATCAATTCCCACCACTAGACACAGCCGGACCGGTGAAGCGTTTTTTGGATCACTGGCGCCCTGACGCCGGCGTCTTCGTCGAAAGTGAAATCTGGCCACGCCTGATTGTCGAAGCATCTCGGCGCGAGGTTCCGCTGGCGCTGCTCAACGCGCGTCTATCGGATCGCTCGGTCGAGGGATGGAAGAAGCGACCCAAAACCGCGCGATTTATTCTGGACCATTTCACACTGTTCCTAACCCAGAATGACAAGACGGCGGGAAATCTTATCGACATGGGTGCACTCCCCGATCGGGTACAGCCCGGCACCAACCTCAAAGCCATGTCGGACCCCCTGCCGGTCGATCGGACCACGCTGAGCGATATCCGCGCTCAAATCGCCGACCGCCCGATCTGGATCGCCAGTTCGACCCATGCAGGTGAGGAAGAAACGGTTCTGGCCGCGCATGCCAAGCTGTTGCAACGCTGGCCCGATCTGCTGCTTCTGCTGATCCCCCGGCACCCCGAACGACGGTCAGAGGTTGCAGATCTGCTCGAGTCCGCCGGGCAGTCCGCCGCCTTCCGCACCAAGGGCGACAAGATCGCGCCGCAGACTCAAGTTTACGTCGCTGACACACTGGGCGAAACTGGCACATGGTACGCATTGTGCCCAATCGTGTTCCTGGGCGGCTCGCTCAAGGAAGTCGGCGGTCACAACCCGTTTGAGCCCGCACAGGCCGGTGCCGCTGTGATCACTGGTCCGGGGTACTTCAATTTTGCGGAAACCTTCGCGCCACTGATCGAAAGCGGTGGCGCGACCGAGGTCAATTCCGCTCCGCAACTCTCGGATGCCGTTGCGAATTGGTTGTCAGACGACACCGCGCTCGACAAAGCGCAGGCTGGCGCGAAATCCTGCGTCAACAACCAGAAATCCGCGTTGGACCATGTGATCAACACCTTGTGTGATACACTCAACCTTGCCTGACGCAGCAAGGGTCCAACTTCATCTGGCCATAAATGTCCCGGGGAGCGCGAGGGGCTGGCCCCTCGCTTCCCTACGCCGTCATCAGGCCGCGGGCATCCGTTGTTCCACGATCCCGGCCCACCAGCTGCATCCAACCGGAATCGCCTCGTCGTTAAAATTATATTCGGGATGATGCACAGCCGCTGTGTCGCCATTGCCAACCAGGATGTACGCTCCGGGCCGTTCCTCCAGCATAAAGGCAAAGTCCTCACCGCCCATGATCAAGGGCGCTTCGTCACAGTTTCCAGACACAGAGCGCGCAACATCCGCAGCAAAATCGGTCTGCTCGTCGCTGTTCACCATCACCGGATAACCCCGGTAATAGGTCACATCGGCCGCGCCGCCAAAGGTGGCGGCAATACCTGCGCAGATTTCTTGAACGCGCTTTTCAGCCAAGTCGCGCATTTCTTTGCTCATCGTACGCACGGTCCCTTTGATCTTCACCGATTGGGGGATCACATTGAACGCGTTTGACGACGTCTCAAACGACGTGACCGAGACCACAAGGCGGTCAATCGGGTCGGCATTGCGCGATGCAATGGTTTGCAGCGCCAATACGGCCTGAGCCGCCATCACGGTGGTGTCGACCGTTTCATGAGGCTTGGCGGCGTGCCCGCCTTTGCCTTCGAAAGTGATATCGAACTGATCTGTCGCCGCAAAAAAGGCCCCAGGTCGGATGGCGAAGCTGCCCACCGGACGACCTGGCCAATTGTGCATGCCATAGACCTCTTGAATGCCCCAGCGGTCCATCATGCCGTCTTCGCACATCTCGCGCCCTCCCCCGCCGCCTTCTTCGGCGGGTTGGAAGATCACAATCACAGTGCCGTCAAAATTGCGCGTCTCGGACAGGTATTTCGCGGCCCCTAACAACATCGCCGTATGCCCGTCATGGCCGCAGGCGTGCATCGCGCCGTCGGTTTTTGAGGCATAGTCCAGCCCGGTCGCCTCGTGGATCGGCAGCGCATCCATATCCGCCCGTAGCCCGATCACCTTGCCGCTTGTGTCCGTCTTGCCCTTGATCACGCCGACAATTCCGGTTCGGCCGATGCCTGTCACCACTTCATCACAGCCAAAGTCCCGCAACCTGTCGGCGACCAGGGCACTGGTGCGGTGGGTTTCGAACAGGATTTCCGGGTTTTCATGAATATCGCGTCGCCACTCGGTGATTTCACCCTGCAACTCGGCGAACCGGTTTTTGATCGGCATGTTGGTCTCCTAACTGTTGGTTTTCCGGCCTGCTGCTCCGCTATGGCTCCGCCATGACTTCAATCTGTTTCGGCGGGTCGCAACGAACCCGCCAACAGGACGATGAATACGGCCAGCGGCAACAGCGCCGTGAATGCTATGCGCAATGTAAGCATCTCTGCGAGAAACCCAATAAGCGGTGGGCCAATCAACAGGCCTCCGTACCCCAGCGTGGCGACGCTGGCGATCGCCTGCCCCGGCGGTACGTTGGGATCACTTGCCGCCCGGCTGAACGCCAACGGCATGATCACCGCGTACCCGATCCCCATCATCGCAAAACCTGCCAATGCCAGTCCTGCCTCGGCAGCGGACACAACACAGAACACACCCAAAGCGGCGCAAGCCCCGCCAAATCGCGCTGTTGCCACCGGTCCAAACCGCGCAATGACAAACCCGCCTGCCAAGCGGAAAGCAACCATGGCAACCGAGAATACCGCATAGCCCAATGCCGCAATGCTTTCGGCGGCGTCGGTCACGTCCCGTAGGAAAACCGCACTCCAATCCGCCACTGCACCTTCCCCCAACGCTCCGCACAGAGCGGTGAAGCCCACAAGGATCAATGCGCCTGAAGGTAATGCAAATACCCTGCCTCCGGACACGGCCGCGCGGCGCGATGTCCAGCGTACCCATGACAATGCCAATGCCAACCCAACGACGATCCCACCCGCCAGCAAAAAGTGTTGGATCACTGTCAGCCCCATCTGCACTGCTGCAAATCCGCTGAGGGCGCCCAACCCTGCCCCAAGGCTCCACATCGCGTGAAATGATGACATCACGGGTTTCTTGTACGCCTGCTCAACCTCCGCCGCCCAGGCGTTCATCGCCACATCCATCGAGCCGTGGAAAGCCCCGAATACAAACAAAAAAGCCGCAAGCGACCAGAAGCTACCCGCGAGGGCCAGAAGGATCAACGAAACCGTATAGAGAACGGCAATGTACCGCGTCAGAACCACCGCGCCGAACCTGTCGGTCAACCAGCCTGTGATCGGAAATGAACACACCGCGCCCGCCGCCATAAACAACAGGCCATATCCCAGTGTCTCATGCGTCAGGTCCAGTTTGTCCCGGACTGCTGGAATGCGCGATGCCCAGATGCCGAACAATGCGCCATTCAATATGAACATGGCGGCCACGGCCCGCCACGCCGACACGATTCCAATCACAGAGAATTCCTCGACCCAAGTGTCAAACGCGTTTGTTGTACAACTCGCAGGTCCAAAGGCAAATACGGATCTACTCCAACCGCTTTCGAATCCTGCGAACGGCAAACCATACCGCCAAGACAACCGGAATCGTGACCCCTGCGCTTAACATCCCTTTACTGATCCCGGTATCCGTCAGGGGGTAGAGCAAATAGCTGACCAGCGATACGGCATAATAGCTGATCGCGACCACGGAAAGCCCCTCGACCGTGTGCTGCAGGCGCAAGGCCAGATCGGCGCGGCGATCCATGCTTTCCAACAGGGCCTGGTTCTGCGCACTGCGCTCAACATCTACGCGGGTTCGCAGCAGTTCCCCTGCACGGATGGCCCGATCTGAAAGGGCTTGCAGGCGACGTTCCGTGGATTTCACCGTACGGATCGCCGGGTCGTATCGGCGCATCATAAAGTCCGCAAAGTTCTGACCGCCTTCAAAACGCTCTTCGCGCAGGACCTCAATTCGCTGATTTACGATGGCCTCATAGGCACCCGTGGCTCCGAACCGGAACGAACACTGCGCCGCCAAAGTTTCCAGTTCAATCGAGGTCGACAGCAAATCCTGAAGCAACTCGTCGGGCTGGGCAGAATTGTCGGTCATCTGCCCCATCAGGCGCGTCAGCTTTTCATCCAGCTTTCCGATTCGAGGCATCAGTTGTTTGACCCGCGCAAAACCCAGCATAGACATTGCCTTGTAGGTCTCGATCTCACACAAACGCTGGACGATCCGTCCCGTCCTGCGCCGACCGGTTCCATTCGCGACAAACAGCGCAAACCGCATGTGCCCTGCCGGATCGATACGAAAATCACTTGCACAAACAGCTGCGTCATCCAGCACCCGAGCAACAGCCAGGCTTTCTGGTTCGAACCATTCCAGCAGCTTGGATTTGATCCCCTCGTCGCCTTCGCGTTCGACAACACGCACCATGGCCGACGTGACCCTCTGACCGGGGCTGGCCATCAACCAGTCGGGGGGAAAAACCTCAAAATCAGCCGGGTTGAACGCACGCTCGCTGACGTTCTGGGCGATGGCCGTATAGGTCACGAACTCGGTGTGTTGTTCCCACTTCAACCAATGGCGGCCGATTTGTCCGGCATAGTGTGTGGCGTCCGGCTGCGGATGCTGCGCCCCGTGGCGGTCGAGAAGATCGATCAGGTGATCCAGATCTTCGCGGCGATCCCGCGCGACGGCGGCAACCGATTTCTTGATCGCCAGAAAGACCACTGTGCAAGGCATCGCCGCCACCGGAAACGGCCGGGCGTGCAGCTCATTGGCCAGCGCATAGCGCAGCGGATGGTCATCTATCGGCGTCATCTTGGGCTCCGTTTCGTCCGAGGCACTATACGACACCTTTAAAATTCATCAATTCTCTTTTTATTTCATATACTTACAAGAATACTACGGTATACAAACCCGCTATCTCATTGATTTGGTTGCCACAGCTCGATCGGATTGCCCTCAGGGTCATGGATGCGCGCGAACTTGCCAACCTCACTGTCCCACTCTGCGTTAGTTTCAACCTTGATCCCTGCGGCTTCAAGCTGCGCAATCATGGTGGCCAGATCGTCGACACGAAAATTGATCATCCACTGCTGCTCGGATCTTCCGAAGTACGCGGTGTCCTGCACAAAGGGGGCGAAGACTGTGTAACCCTCGCGCTGTTTCCATGGCTCCGGGATATAGTGATTTACGCCCAGGTGCTTTTCATACCACGCGCTCAAGGCCTCGGGATCACGAGCGCGAAAGAACACGCCGCCTATGCCGTTCACTTTTTCCATCGGGCACCTCCTTTTCAATTCAGGATACACCAAAAACAGAAAAGGCGCCCACTGGGGCGCCTTTCCGATAGTTATCCTGACCCGGCTTATTCGATCATAGGCAGTAGTTTGTCGAGGCTTGCCTTTGCATCGCCATAGAACATGCGGGTGTTTTCTTTGAAGAACAGCGGGTTTTCGATGCCCGAGTACCCGGTGCCTTGGCCGCGTTTGGACACGAAGACCTGCTTGGCCTTCCAGCATTCCAGAACCGGCATGCCGGCGATGGGGCTGTTGGGGTCTTCCTGCGCCGCAGGGTTCACGATGTCGTTCGAGCCGATAACGATGGCCACATCCGTTTCGGGGAAGTCGTCGTTGATCTCGTCCATTTCCAGCACGATGTCGTATGGCACCTTCGCCTCGGCCAGCAGCACGTTCATGTGGCCAGGCAGACGGCCCGCGACCGGGTGGATCGCAAAGCGCACATTCTTGCCC
>NZ_FREZ01000018.1 GCF_900143525.1 Ruegeria sp. Alg231-54
CCGTCAGGATCAGTTTGTCCAACGTCAGATCAGAAACCGCACGTCGCAATCGTTCGTTCTCTTTCTGAAGCCGCTTCAATTCTTTCAACTGATCTACGCCCATTCCGCCGTACTTCTTGCGCCAGCGGTAATAGGTTTGTTCAACAACGCCGATCTGTCTGATCGCATCAAGTCGGGACATGCCTTGCCCCATCAGAACTTCAACCTGCCGTAACTTCGAGACAATCTCTTCGGGCTTCGGTCTCTTGTTTGCCATTCGTGGTCCTCCGTTTCCTAAGCATAACGGTGGACCAGTTCAGTTGGGGAGGCTCAAGTCAGGTGGCAACTCAACAACCAGAGAGACCTCACCTGCCACTAGACGGTCGTGCCCTTCGCTGGCGCTTTGCAGCGGCGATGAGGCTTTAAAGTAGGACGATCCGGCGAATTCAGCCGAATAAGCACGACTCTGCGGCCCCTGAGAAAGGTCAAGTACCGCGAATTCAAGCTCATCGATATCCAGCGTAATTCCAAAGCAAAAAACCAACATTAGAATAGCAGAACCCAGAAACGCGAAAGCCAGACGCACCGGGTCACGAGCTACTTCAACGGTTTCGCGCCGCGCATAAGCCAATACACGAGAAAACGCTCCTCCCCCGGCGTGGGATTTGGTCCTAAAACCCACCTCTGGCGCGACAACAGAGACTGGTTTTTCTGCTACTTCCAATATCGAAATGAAGGCGTCTTCAAGGTTTTCCGCCCCTTCAACAGCGATCAGTTCAGCCGGAGTACCTTCGGCTAGAACCCTACCAGCATGCATAAACGAAACGCGATCACAGCGTTCCGCCTCACCCATGAAATGAGTGGACACAAAGATCGTTACCGACTCATTTCGCGACAGCTCAATCAACAAGTCCCAGAAGGAATCGCGTGCCTCTGGATCCACACCGGATGTTGGTTCGTCGAGTATTAGCACCCGCGGACGGTGGATCACTGCTACGGCTAGCGACAGTCGCTGTTTGATCCCTAAGGGCAGTGCCGTCGCCAACGTATGCCGGTGCTCCTCAAGCCCAAAGCGCTCAGTGAGTTCCGAAACACGTTGTTCTCGGTCGGCAATTGCAAATATCCGCGCATGCAATTGTAAGTTCTGATGTACCGACAACTCGCCATACAAGGAAAAGGCCTGGCTCATGTAGCCTATTTCACGCCTCATTTTGCGATCATACGCATCGACAGGATTGCCAAATAACAGTGCTTCACCTGAGCTGGAAGGTAACAAGCCAGTCAACATCTTCATTGTCGTTGATTTGCCGCAACCATTTGATCCTAGAAACCCGAATATCTCTCCGCGATTGATTGTGAAGTCGACGTTGTCTACGGCCGTGAAATCACCAAAGCGTCGTGTCAGTCCACGCGCAACTATCACTGGGCTTGCTTCGATCTGCCCATTCGTTTTGTTTTTCCCCGCCGGTTCGACAGGCAACTCCCGTGCTCTCAGACGCCGATATGCAATTTCGAGGTCGACATCACTCCCTTTCAATTCGGCGGGCTTCCCATGAAAGATGACTTGACCCGCGTCCATCGCGACAATCCGGTCAAAACCGTCGGCTTCTTCCATGTACGCCGTTGAAACCAATACCGACAGTTCAGGGCTTTTTACTCGGATTGCATCGATCAAAGCCCAGAACTGCCGACGCGACAACGGGTCGACCCCGGTCGTTGGCTCATCCAAAACCAAAAGTTTGGGGTCATGGATTAATGCACAGCAAAGGCCTAGTTTTTGCTTCATCCCACCCGAGAGTTTGCCCATCAGACGGTCTTCAAACTGCGCAAGCCCTGTCGCAGCCAATAGCGCTGCGATACGGTCATCCCGCTCTGAATACCCTTGAGCAAAGAGACCTGAGAAGAACTCGAGGTTCTCGCGTACAGACAGCTCCGGATACAGGTTTCGACCCAACCCTTGCGGCATGAAAGCGATGGCTGGGCAAATGCTGTGCCGATGACCAGAATCGCCAATCGGGCCGCCTAGAACGTCGATATTACCGGATTGCAGTTTCTTTGCGCCGGTGATCAAACCAAGCAGTGTAGACTTTCCCACCCCATCCGGCCCGATAAAGCCAACAAGCTGGCCGCCTGGCAGTTCTAACGAAACAGAATCCAATGCGACATGCTTGCGATAGCGGTGCGTAACACCTGAAATTCGAATATCGTAGGTTCCGTCCTCTACTCTCATTCGAACAGCTCTGCTGGGATGCGTTGTTCAAGCGCCTCAGGCCAAGCAGCGGCTGGGTTCAGCCGGATCACCGCGACACCGCGCAGACCAGTTTTGACGTGCTCAATCCGACTTTCAACCAAGTCTATTGGGATACGGACGCGAACGCGAAAAACCAGTTGCTCTCGCTCATCCAGGGTCTCGACCTGTTTGGGGGTGAATTGTGCCTCCGGAGAAACAAAGCTGACATATGCTGGTATTGCATATTCCGGCAAAGCGTCGAGCACGATGCGAGCCTCAGCTCCAATGGGCAAAAGTCCGGCTTCACGCGCCGGAAGAAAAACTTCCATGTAAACATTCTCAAGGCCAAGAATAGTCAGGATTGGTTCGCCCGCGCCAACCACCTCTCCGGGTTCTGCAAGCCGGTAAAGCACGCGTCCGGGCAAAGGTGCCACTAGAGCGCTGTCTTCAATCTGTGCCTCAATCCTACGCACTTCCGCCTCAGCGGCAGCAATACGGCTTTCCGCGGTTGCAACTCGGGCTTTGGCGGCGCCTAATACTGCTGTAGCAACCTTATGAGTGGTATCGCGATCTTCAAAAATAGTTTTGGAGATGTTTTGTCCTGCCAGCAACGCCGTGGCACGATCAAGCTCTTGCTCGGCCCTGCGCTGTTCGCTTTCGCGTTGCACAACGAGCGCTTCTGCTTCGGCCCTTGTCTGATTTGCCAAGGCTACTTCGGCTCTAGCCCGGTCCAGGGCCGCAGATAGCTCGTCTATGTCCATTTCGGCCAGGATTTGACCGGCTGCAACCATACTGCCCTCTGTTGCCGTTACCTTCGCAACCCGACCTGCATTAGTTGGTGCTATTTCGACTTGTTCCGCTTCAACCCGCCCGTTTCCTTGCACAAATCCGACCGGCAATTCATCGCCATCCTCGGCAACAACGACGTACAGCAACGCACCAGCAATTACTAAACCAGCCAAAATAAGAAAAACCGATAGGTTTTTGGTCATAGCGTTTCACCTGAAACAGGGTTTCTGGCGCAGAGTTTAGTGTCTCAAAAGACTCAAAGCCTTGTTTTGGATCAAAACCGATCCGGGCACCTCAGTTCCAAGCAATTGTTTGTATGAACACCGGTTTGGGTGTTGCAGGCTCTTTCGCGATAGGTCTCAAGAAGTAGACTTGAAGCGTTTTTGTTATCAGTTTGGTATTGAAACGGGTTGTTCTAGCGTGCAATTGCGGTCGCCGCCAACCTGCTGCGCAATACAGCGAAAGGAAACACTATGACCAATACACTGAGAGCTTGTTTGTCTTTGTGGTTGGTTGCAGGCGCTTCTGCGTATGCACAAGAACCTCCTCGTCTCGTTTTACAGCTGACCGTTGACGCGTTTCGGGGCGATCTGCCGACACGCTACTATGAGAATCTTGGAGAGGGTGGCCTTAAGTATTTACTAGAAAACGGTGTACACTATCTGGACGCCCATCATTGCCATGCCAATACAGAGACTGTTGTCGGGCACGCCACATTGGCGACCGGGGCAACACCGGCAGTGCACGGGATGATCGGAAACATTTGGTTCGACAGAACCTTGGACCGCGTTGTTTACAACGTTGAAGACAGCACCGCTCCGCTTCTTGGGGATGGCGCTGGCGTCAATGATGATATTGAAATTGACCCAACACAGGCGGCAGCTGGCACAGATGGGCGGTCACCACGCGCTATGCTTGTTACGACGCTTTCGGACGAATTAAGCGCTTCCACTGCTGGTGCGGCCAAGGTCTTTGGAGTTTCAATCAAAGACCGTGGGGCTATTACAATGGCGGGACAAAGCGGCAAAGCCTTCTGGTTCTCGAAAGCCGCAAATCGTTTTGTCACAAGCTCGTATTATTACGACAAATACCCTGATTGGGTTTCTGTCTGGAATGACGCATCGCCGAGTGCCTCCTTTGAAGGAACCTCTTGGGAATTGATGCACCCGAAGGAAGCCTATCTCTTTGGCGACCGTGACAACCAACCATGGGAGACGGATGTCGCCGGGTTCGGCATAACCTTTCCTCATCGCTATTCTTCGACGCAAAATGGGTTTGACCCGCTAGAAAATCCCTACTTTACGGCCTTTTTAACGCTTAGTCCCGCTGGCGACGATCTGACGGCGCAATTTGCCAAACGATTGATTGATGCCGAGGATATCGGGCAAGACGCGGTAACGGATTATCTGGCGATTAGCTTCTCGTCCGTGGATTACGTCAACCATGTGTTTGGCCCCTCCAGTCTTGAAGCCGAGGACACGATATACCGCCTCGATCAGACTCTCATGAATCTCTTCGCGTTTATCGACGAACGGATTGGGCTGGAAAACGTTTTGATCGTTCTATCGGCGGACCACGGCACCACCGATGCGCCGGGCTATTTGGAGAGTGTTGGCATCCGAACTGGCCTTGTTGCTCCGGACACATGGGACCCGACGGAACAGATAGCCAGGCTTAAGGAGCGGTTTGGGATCACCGGGAAATTGCTTGAGGGTTATAATCACCCCTATCTCAATATCGCCCCAGAAGTATTGGCTCGCAGTGATATTGATTTACCCACGTTGGAGTCAGCTATTGCAGAAGAGCTTCTATCCTTTCCCGAAGTGGCATTCGCCGTCCCCAGTACGGCTATCGAAGCAAACCTCCTGCCCGATACCGACATCATGCGCCTGGTCAGCA
The DNA here is from genome assembly GCF_900143525.1 of Ruegeria sp. Alg231-54. Classification (GTDB taxonomy): domain Bacteria; phylum Pseudomonadota; class Alphaproteobacteria; order Rhodobacterales; family Rhodobacteraceae; genus Ruegeria. The sequence continues at coordinate 4,898 of NZ_FREZ01000018.1, forward strand.
ACAACTATCATCCCACCCGATCCGGGAACATATACGTAGTCTTCAAACCCGGCTGGTTCATCGCAAAATTCGATGGCCTGTCCGTCACATCCACCCACGGGTCGCCGTGGCGCGGTGACACACATGTGCCGATTATCTTTGCTGGCTCGAACTTAAAACCGCAACGGGTCGCACGCCGGGTTTGCACGACTGCTCTCGCATCCACACTGTCTGCTTTATTGAGCACGGCGCGTCCTAATGGTGCGAGCGGTGAAGTGTTACAAGAAGTCTTGGATTAGACCGCTGTGAAGCGCGAGTCCTGATATTGAAGCAAGCTAGGCCAGACCGCGACGGCATCGTCCACAACGCGAACCTCATATTCGTTGCTTCTTGGCGAATACGGAAACCGCCCAACACAGCACTCTTTAGCGTACACAAATGCGGAGCAGAACTTCACGGAACATAACCTTCCGGCTTCGAAGACTGAATACTCTCCAAATACTCAGCAATTTCGATAAGTCTGGAAGGAATACGCGTAACCAAACCGTTGCCCATATCGAATTCGACAGCAGGGCCGTCATTCAATTCAGTGATTATCGGCATGTCATCGCGAGGTTCTTGTACTTTCAAGTAACCGTCCAAGATCGACATGACCTCCAACATGGGCCACACACCCCCTCTGCGTTCGGAAATCTTTGTTAAATCAGCAGGCTCTGTTTTCTAATCAGTGGCATCAGGCCCATTTCCTGTCGCATCGACTCCGTGACACCTAGTGCAATGCTCGAAAAAAAGTCCTTTCCCAAGGTCCAAAAACTCGTCGGCCGCAGATATCGTTGGAACCGAAGAAATGACTATGCTTAAAACGATCATAAAGTACCTCATAAGCTGGAGGTCCTTTGCCAAACGAGAGTTTACTACAACAGAAATGGACCGACATCTTCCCCCGGTCAACGTCGGTCCTTTACCATATAACATTTGCTATCCTGTGACCCAAAACCGATTGATGGGGACAGGCAGAAGCGAGCTCAGAACAGCTTCACCATTTAACATTCGAAATTTAGCATGTGAGCACGTTCGACTCTTTGACATAAATCATATGTCAACTCGCATTTAGCCAGAACTGGGCTCGACTTGCCAATTCGGCCAAAAGATTTTGAGTGACTGCTTACGCCTAGCTGACCACGGCGCTTCACAATACTAGGCCTGCAATAGTCACCGGGTCAAAAAGGTGCAAGTCCAGAACACCGGCAAACGGTCAATTGCTGACATAGCGCCAAGAACACTAATCTAATGTTGGATGCTTTCTAAGAAAAACAATAACCCTGCTAATTCCCGCGGAGTGGGCGTCAAGACACCCTCGATTTCAACCGGAACTAGGTCTTCCGCCATTTCCCCACCAAACTCCGGCATAACCCGAGCAAGGTGGCTGTTTTCTGGGTCGCCATAGATGTAACTTAGTGAGCGTGCTTGAGGGAAATTGCCTCCGTTCTTCGCGCTCAATGTTGTCAAATCTGTTGGCGCAACGGAAAGACCGCTGCTTGCCGGGCCACCGCCTCTGCCATCCACACCATGACAAGAAGTACAGTTTTCTGAGAAAAAGACCGCCCCATCAGCGCGAGTGGGCATGACATCGGCGTCAGGATATAAATCTGTGCACGACGCTGCGGCCAGAGCAAAAAATCCAGCCGATAATATTACCCACCTTGTAGCGTGCATGCTCTACCCCGGTTTTTGATCCAGCCTACGGTCTATTGTAGCGCATGGCAATGACGGCAACTGCAGCTTTAAAATCAATGAGGGTCAACTTTACAAACTCTTACAGAGACTTGGAAATGGCCGCGTACCAAGGGAGGAGAAGGTTATTTGTAGACCTTGTATGTCCTGTGGATCTTTCACTTTTGTGTTTCTAAGCAATGTGTAAGACAATCTGGATTGGGAGATCCAAACATGCTGGAAACCTCATCCCGAATAGTTTGGCTCGAAGCGATTGGGGCGATCATGATGATCCTACTCGGATTGCAAGAAGTCGAGGACGGCGAAAAAACTGAGTTGTTCGCCGAACCGGACACTCATCCTGGCAGGCCCGACGGCTGCTTCGTCCGCAACTCGGACATAAAGCCTATTTTTCTGAATGCCCGGTCTCGGTGAAAGCAGACATCATACAATATCGACTCGTTTTTTTGACTTAAATTTCTGCTTCCTGCCGGAAACGGTCATTCCCGAAAACCATCGGAAGTTCCGCTAAGCGGACCAAGCCGCCCTCAGATGGTATCGCTTGCATGTCTGCGTTACATTGGAGCGGGCGTCGCCTAGAACAGCTTGCAATTCTATCGCGACGGAAACCCGAATAGTGGATGTCCATGTCCGACACAATCCTAGCTGCTGAACCAACTATCCGTCTTATTGCCTTCTTATCCGTCCTGGCGGCGATGGCACTTTGGGAAGTGGCCGCACCCCGGCGAAGACGGGATATTCCGCGCGTTATCCGATGGACAAACAACCTTGCGCTCGTGGTGCTCGACACCGCCATCCTGCGGCTGACCTTTCCAATCCTCGCAGTTGGTCTCGCAGCCATGGCCGAGGATCGCGGATGGGGGCTCTTCAATAACATCGAGGCGCCGGTTTGGGTTGCCATCGTGGTCTCCATGCTGCTTCTCGATCTCGCAATTTATCTTCAGCATGTGATGTTCCACGCCGTACCGGGGCTTTGGCGTCTGCACCGGATGCATCACGCCGACCTCGATTTTGACGCGACTACTGGCTTGCGTTTCCATCCGGTAGAAATCCTCATCTCGATGGGGATCAAGCTAGCGGTCGTAGCAACCTTGGGGCCGCCCGCTGTCGCCGTGCTCCTTTTCGAGGTGACCCTGAACGCTACCACGCTCTTCAATCACGCAAACATTGATTTGCCGCGTCCGGTGGATCGAGTTCTCAGATGGATCGTCGTCACTCCAGACATGCACCGAGTCCACCATTCAGTCGATCCAAGCGAGACCAACTCGAACTTTGGCTTTAATCTACCGTGGTGGGACCGACTTCTAGGCACTTACGTTGCGCAACCCAAGAAGGGGCACAAGGGCATGGAAGTCGGCATCAAGCAGTTTCGCACACGCCGACACCTCTGGCTCGACCGAATGCTGATTTAGCCGCTACGCGGCCCGGCGAGCGGAGGTGCCCTCGATACCCCGAGCCAACAGAGGCGATCTTCATCTGTCTCGTCCGGGCAAACCAAGCTGGGCACTGACCAAATAGACCAATAGCGCTGAACCAAAGACTGCTTTGCCGCGCTTGAGTGTCATGCGCAAGGTGTTCAGAATCGGCAGAAAAGTCCGCAAAGTGGACATACATCGCGATATTGCGAATGACCGCGTGGAGCCCATACCTGTGTAGTTTGCCCTCAGCAGCGAATGTCAGCTTGTCCGAACTGTTCCATGCTCATGCACTGCTTCCTCGCGCCGTTCCTCAAGTGCCTTACGAATAATCTGGTACGAAGATGACAAGAAGAGGCTTGCCATGATCGCAGCAACTATTAGGTCAGGCCATCCTGTTGCCGTACCCCAGACGCCTATGCGAACGACCCGTGCTCCAATGTGCCCGAAGGCCACGACCCAGCCATGTAGAAAAAACACAACGGTTGCAGCTGAATTCTTTTGAAGTCAGCGTAATCTGGTGTTGGACATGGAACTGGGAAATCTGATTGTTCTTCATCCAATCTCTTAGCTGTGTCGAGCAAACACACTCGTCGTCCCATCCAGACCAACGAGCAAGGTTTCATAAGGTTGTAGTTCGTCTGAAAAATCCATGCCGGGTGAACCCATCGGCATGCCTGGAACTGTCAGGCCGAGGCCTTCAGGATGTTCGGACAAAAGTCGATAGATATCTTCTGCTGGGACATGACCTTCGACAAAATAGTCCCCAACAATTGCAGTGTGGCAACTGGAAAGCTCATCTGAGATTTTCATTTGTTCTTTTAGCGACCACAGTTGCTCCTGTTCCACGTCTAGCGTGTCGGCGCGAAATCCTGCGGAAATCAGGTGATCTACCCAAGCGGCGCAACAGCCGCAGGTTGGCGTCTTGTAGACTTTGATGAGTGGGGCATCTTGTCCGACGGAAGGAGTAGCCAACACAGCTGCTGTACCCGCTAGTAAAAATTCGCGTCGTTTCATTGGTCTCTTCTCCGCTTCCTCATGGGACTACAAAGATATTGTGCCAAGGCCAAACTTTTCAATGTTACCGGACTGAGCATCAAACGGGCAGTTTCGATACAAGATCTGAATCTCAATCCAATTAACATTGGTCGCCAAACGTTTTGTGAGTTGCGTCGCGTATGGCTCACGTTCACTCGAGCGTTCGGCAATGGACCTCGCGATCAACGTCGTGGTGAGGTCCATAGCAACCTTCTAAGCCGTGGCCATGCCAATTGCCTTGGTGGTGCCTGCCCGTGCACCCTGACAATGCAATCACTATGACCAAGAATGCCGCTCTGCGCGGGCGCTTGATCCAACAGTTCTGTTCCATGTGCAAACCAACCTAGTAGCAATCCGGCTACCTTTGCTTTGACGCAGGTCAACACCCCATTGCGGCAGCTTCCAAATAGCGGCAGTTAGTCTATCGTGAACAGCTCCTGTCTTTCAGCAACACCGCGCAATCTGTATTGCCCCAGGGAAACAAGACTTGGAACGGAGCCCACCAAGTCGCTCGCCACCTTGTCGGAAACCACAATGTTCTGATCAAGCGCGCTGCACATACCTAAAATGCGCGAAGTTGTATTTACCGCTGGGCCGACCACTGTGAAATCCAAGCGAGACCTACCGCCAATATTGCCGTAAAGAACATCGCCTGCGTGCAACGAAAGAGTGAAGCCGGTCGTTGGCAAACCATCCGCTTGCCGTCGTTGGTTGAGTTCCTCAAAAGTATCTCGCAACTCCGCTGCCGCGTAAATTGCGACGCGGCGAGCGTCCGGAACTTGATTGATATCGAAGATGGCAAGCATTCCATCTCCCATGAATTTTAAAACGTTACCGCCATTGCGTTCGACTACGTCAACAGCTTCCGCGAAGTAGTCGTTTAGCAATCCTATGATTGAGTCCCCCGGAAGCGCCTCTGACAATTTGGTAAATCCTTGCAGGTCAAAATACCAAATCACCGCTGAAATAGTTTCCGATGAACCTCGGGTGATGTCCCCGGAAAGAACGCGCCTACTGGCGTCTTTGCCCAGATATGCGGCTGTAATGTCTTCAGCCATCAATCGGTTCGCCCCACATTTCAGCGTCAGGCAAAGTGGAGATATCAGTTGACGCAAACCATCAAGTTGCTCGCTTGTGAAACCCCCGCTCGCGTCGGTTGTCAACGAGATTATAGCACCTTCATAGGCCTGCATTGGATCGACTGGCGTAGTATTGTCCTGAATAAGGAAAAACCGTTTAACAGCGAAGTAGTCAGTTGCACCGCGCTCGCGAAGTTCGTCGAAAATCGGAAAGTTGAGCGCGGGTTCTTCGACTGTCAGATCTTGCCTGATCTCTTCAACGTTATTCGCCAAAAGATAGTAAATCGGGCTTAGAACGTATTCCTCAGGCGCATCCGTTCTTCGGACAAAGTTCTCTCGCTCATGACCGCCATCCCTGTGCCAGCGAAAAGCGACAGTCCCAATCTCGGGATGATGAGCGCGAACAGTGATGTTTGCTCTTTGAAGCGGAATTCCTGCCGAAACAAGACGGTTACAGAATGCTTCAAGCCAGCGCTCCACAGGCGCATTCTCTAAGCCCTGTTGAACCAGCCAATCTGCTATGTCCTGGATGGCGGCGGTCAGTTCCCAGTTTTGGACTAATGGGGCTGCCATGATGACCTCACAACGAGTTGCCTCAACAGTTAGTTCCCAGTCTATTTTACTTCAAGGACACTTCAACTTCAATTTCCAGCGGCGCTCGTAGCCCGAAGCGGACAAGGCTGCCGTCTTCATTCATCTCCCGCTTTTTTGCTTTTTTGAATTTGAAGGCAATCCCGACATTTAAGCACTTCTCGATAAGTTAGGGGATGGCCCACTCACAAACCACCCCCCAGCCGAACTGGACTGCAAAGGTCTAGGACGGTTGACTAAAATCGTTCAATTGCGGTTTCTACTTGGCTGCAAAAATTATCAATATCGCGCTCAAGCATATCGCTTTCTCGGGTCTCATCTCTGACCGCAGATAGTTCATCTACAACAGCCTGCAAATCTTCTTCTGGAGCTGCTTCAGCAATACGCGGCAAAGCTCGAATAAGGACGGCCGTTACGAGTCCATTGCCCCTGGCTGCGCGTCTCAGTGCCGGCATCGAGTCGTGAAACAACGACTGTGCCGTAATCGATGGGAAAACTACCCGCACCGCTCCGTCGTCATCTCGATAAACACCCGTGCAGAGCTTGCTCACGTCAGAGAACGGCAGCACCGAGCCCAGTACTACCGCCTTGGTGATTTTGCGAGCACGGTAGATACGGTGCGCGTCTTTCTACTTCTTGTGATCGCGATTGCGCCCAGCACTAAGGCACATGCCAAAGCTTGAGGAAAAGAGATGGCTTCGCCAAAGGCAAGATATCCCACGGCAAACATCGTGGGTAATTCGATGCTTCCGACGACCGCAGTTTGGGAAGCCCCAATAACAGGTGAGCATATCGTGTAGATAAGCTGGGGCACGAAAGCGGTAACCAGACCAATACCAACAATGAAAAGCCAATCGGATTGTTCCCTTGGGAGAAGCTCTCCAACCTCAGCTCCAAGGATGAGCGGCGCGAGGCCCAGTACAGCCCCCAGAGAAACTGACGCGATACGTGCCAACGGCGCAATCCGTGACAACCTGTATACCAGGACGCAAATTCCGAAGCCAAACCAAAATGGGGCGGCAAGGGATAGCAGCAGCGTTGGTAGGTGTTCCGCAGCCACTGACGCAGGCGAACCAGCAATTACAGCTGCCACCACAATCAGACCAGCGGCCAACAAACGCTGTAGGTGTGCGCATAACGCTGCATTGCTAGCATTGATTTTATTTAGAAATTTCGCGTGTTCTCGCTCATAATTTTGCGCGGTATTTGCGCATAATTTTGCACGATTTTCCCATAAGTTTGCGCGCTTCAAAATACGCGCTCAATTGATGGTAGTTTCCGTGCCGTCTCGTCAACTTTGAGGCAATGTTGTTCAATTACAAGTGCACTCTGATCGGCTAAGTTCAACCTTTATTTGAAGGATGCAGCGAATTTGTGCGGTTGTGGCAGATCCCCTTCAACATATTGCGACGTTGTTCGCCCCATCACTACTTTCAGCGCCATTTACTTCACGAAACGCATGTTCGTACCGCGGCACCCGCCAAATGCACGAATTGAAGGGGTGTGCCGCAAAATATCTGCAACCATTCGGCCGAGTTGTTGCCCAGAACCGCCTTCATCCTAGTCTTCGGCCTCATCAAGTTCTGCTAAGAACAATAGACGCCCGAATTTCGGCGGCAGTCATTATTTGCCGTGTTAAAAGCTCTTATGCTTTTTGACCTTCCCGACCATTCCACGCTGTACCAAGCTCTTCTGGACCGTAATCCCAACTATGACGGACGTGTCTACGTCTGTGTTTCAAGTACGGGTGTCTTTTGCCGTTTGACTTGCCCGGCACGCAAACCTAAGGCTGAAAATTGTACATTCTACGGAACAGTAAGCGAGTGTATTGAGGCGGGCTATCGCGCATGCAAACGATGTCATCCGCTCAAGCCTATGGCTTCTGCGGATCCTGCGATTGGTGCGTTGCTTGCAGCGCTGGATGAACGTCCCGAGTATCCTTGGCGCGAAACAGATGTCCAGAGGATGGGGTTCGACCCATCTACTATTCGGCGCAGTTTCAAGCGCCAGTTTGGAATGACGTTTCTTGAGATGGCTCGGCAACGCAGGTTGCGAGAAGGGTTTGAAACAATTGCTGAAGGTGGAAAAGTAATCGAAGCGCAACTGGATGCGGGTTTTGAATCCGCCAGTGCGTTTCGAACAGCTTTCGCCAAACTAATTGGCAAGGCACCAGGCAGGATGGATGCCAATCCAATTCTTTTTGCAGATTGGATACCAACAACATTAGGCGACATGGTGGCGGTTACGAGTAGGTCAGAGCTGCATCTGCTGGAGTTTTTTGACCGAAGGGCTCTCCGAACGGAACTCTCGAGATTGGACAAGTTTGCAAAAGGGCGGATCGGAATTGGCAAGACAGACACGTCCGAACAGATCAAAGCCGAGTTGCGCGCGTTCTTCGCCGGTACGTCAGCGAACTTTCAAGCACAGTTGGCTCAACATGGATCCGAATTTACCCGTTCTGTTTGGCAAGAGCTTCAGACCATACCTGCTGGCCAAACTCGCAGCTATTCCGATATCGCCAAGGCGATAGGTCGCCCCACTGCGACACGGGCTGTCGCGCGCGCCAACGGTGCCAATCAAATTGCCGTGGTCATTCCTTGCCACCGTGTCATCGGCGCCGATGGATCTTTGACAGGGTACGGTGGCGGATTGTGGCGCAAACAAAAACTACTTGAGATCGAGCGGCAGTACCTGCCCGATAAACTGGAAACACATTCATGAACCAAACCGAAAAAGCAAAGATCTTTAAAGCGTTACATAAAAAAGGCGCACCTTTGATCCTATACAATATCTGGGACGCGGGCGGAGCCAAAACCCTTTCTGATGCCGGCGCCAGGGCCGTCGCCACCGGGAGCTGGTCGGTCGCCGCAGCTCATGGATTTGCTGACGGTGAAGCCATTCCCCTAGATTTCCTCCTGCGAATAATCGAACGCATTGTTCAGACCGTTGATCTACCTGTAACTGTCGATTTTGAGGGCGGATACGCAACCGAACCCGATGAGGTCGCAGCCAACGTTCGAAAGGTTATTCAGGCCGGCACCATTGGAATAAATTTTGAGGATCAGCTTGTTCAAAGCGAAGGCCTTTATCCGATGACGGTTCAGGCAGAGCGGATCAGAGCAATCAGAGAGGTGGCAAACGCGGAAAATTTACCCCTCTTCGTAAATGCCCGAACAGATTTGTTTCTGGGATCAGATACCGCCACGCACGCGGACCTGTTGACTGAAGCACTGGAACGGGCTGGCGTCTATGCAGAGGCTGGCGCAGATGGGTTTTTTGTTCCTGGGTTGACGGATGTTGCAATAATTCAAGAGCTTACCAAAGCTGTTCCATTGCCAGTTAATGTTATGATGATGGGCGACCTAAACTCGGTCGAAATGTTATCTGAACACGGAGTTGCACGCGTAAGCTTTGGCCCTGGCCCTTTTTTCGAAAGCATGAACCACCTAGAGCAACGATTTACGTCCATCAATTCAGTAACGGGTTAACCTCTCCTCAACTGACTGCTGGTGTATGATTTGAATCTTACGCATTGCAGCTACGATTTCCTCATTGGAAGATGGCAGTGACGTTGTAGAATTGAGATTGCCAGAGTTCTGATCGATACCGGGCTCTTATTTTTTTCTCTATTGTCAATGTCATATCGAAAAACGGCTTCATCAGGCGTGAATTTCCCTTTACAAACCGACCGGCGGTCTACATATACCGACCATCAGTCTGTATCTGACGGAATTAGACTCTCACCAAGACCTAACCGCGTTCTCACCTTGTGAGTCACTCGAAACAAAATTGCCGCCTCGTTCACGTCGTCAACTTCGTGGACGCTGTAGGTGTACCTGAAAGTGAAAGCTTGAAACATGTACAACGAAACGATCCGCGCCCCGCGCAGCATAATTGAGTTTTGCGCTCGTCAGCTGCTTCGACTTTGGCATCAGTCAGATGATGTTCGAAAGGGAAGTAGCGCAGGAGGAAACTCAAAAAATACGACACCTCTGTCCGACCACATGCGCCGCGATATTGGGTTAGTTGAACGTGGCCCTGATGATCGCGCGCACTGGTGGAAATACTGACGTATTCAGCGCTAAAGTTGCAAACCTGCAAAAATCATAAGCCCAAGTGCGCCTTTATCAACTCGGCGCATACAAGTGGGGACTTGTTTTCAGTGTTGACCGACAGATCATAAGTCATCCCTTCATGGACACGCTTGTACTGCCATCTGGATAGCCCGATGTTTCGGTCTCCGCGCCTTCTTTCCCTTTCCTCCAGGACTTCGAGGGATGCAAAGACACCGACCATGTGAAACTTGTACGGCTCCAATAAGGCCTGATATTCGGATACAGCGCTCGCTGACCCAGATTCCGTGTTTCCAAACAGCACCTCGTCGACGATCAAGTTGTTACCAGCGCCTGCCATTGCTGCCACCGACCGGCGCATTCCGGACAACGCGCGTTTCGCAATGGGTCCGGTTCTCGCAAAGGTGGTCACGTTCCCGTTCTCGATGCGCTTTTCGAAATTCAACCCGTCAGGATGACCTTCAAGCCGTTCTGGCAGCATTGCTAGGAATGCATCCATTTCAATGTGCAAAAACGGTCGCGAGGTTATGCCCTGAAGTGCCTTTGCAATGGAGCTCTTTCCAACGCTCCCAACACCATTCAAAAGAACTACTGTTACCATGGGTCTCGTACCTGTCTGGTCTAATTCCCAACCGCACTAATTGGTCGAAGGAGGCGGTGGAGGTTCAGTTGCCATCGTCACGTCTACGGCTTCCGGCCAACCGAAATCCGTTGTCCCATCTGGCAATCCCAAAATGCGGTCGATTGTTAAGAACTGCATGTCGATTGCGGCTTGCAACTTACCAGCAGCATGGTCCGCCGTCTCAGCTCCTCGCGCTTCAATCGCGCGCAACAGGGCAAGGTCCATAAAAGTGCTCAGGAACAAAATGAGCTCTGCGGCCGTATCAATATCCGCGACGGCAAACGTGCCCTCATCACAGCCTTTCTGGATGATCCTGGTCAGGACCGGCATAGCACCGGTTCTGACCCTGCGTTTGAACTGTTCAAGCAGGACTAGGTTTTTATCCTGGTTCATGACTTTGAAGAATTCGACCTGACCAGGATAGTCATGTTCGCGCAGGTAGTTTGCCCGCAGGTGGATAAAGCTACGTAGCAGTTCAAGCGCAGAGGACGTCTCGTCAGAGGCGACGAGGTCCATCTGCGAAAAGACACCCTCTGCCATTCCATCCAAGACACCGAACAACAGCTCGTCCTTGGATTTGAAGTGATGATAAAATCCACCTTTCGAAACACCGGCCAAATCCAACACATCCTGTACGGTTGTGTCTTCGAACCCTTTGGAAAAGAACAAGATCTGAGCACATCCCAATAACTGAGCGCGACGTTCCTCGGGCTGCATGTTCTTACGTTTTGTAGATTTCATTCATTTTCCTCTTGAAAACCGACCAGCGGTTTGTAACTACAGACCCATGGTCTGTTTATACTCCGACTCACTTGGCAGGGCAATGTAAATCACCTGCCAACCTTAATTAAACGATGCGTTTACGCAGCCCAAATCCGCAAGCCATGACGCTTCGCGGTCCCGGTTGAATTGCGCGAACTACACAGGATTGAATGCCATGAATGCTCTTGTCTGTGGATACATTCCACCATCCGAGTTGCGTAGAACGTCGCGTTTGACGGGCATTCGCGAATTGCTCGGGATTCTTGTCACGAATTATCTGCCCCCTTGGGATGTCATGCAAACTTCGGCTCGAACGCACTTGAATGTGAAACCCTCAAAACAGCTTTACACCAATTGATTCAAAGCTTTTGGGAGACAAACATTTTGGGCAATCCTAGAACTCTTTCAGCAGTCTACCGCGCGTCTGACAAGATGACGGCAATCGCCATTACGGACACTCCGGTAGTCGGTGGTGTCGCGGATGTATTGCAACTGGTGACTGCACCAGTGCCAAGGCCGTCGCGCCATCAAGTTGCCATTCAGTTGGTCGCCTCTTCAATGCACGTGGACGAGGTTTATGCAGCCCAAGGCACGGCCTTGGGTCGGTTCTTTGGACCCAAAGATGTATCCGCTGCTTCCCCCTACCTTATGGGGTCCTCGGTATCAGGTGTCGTTGTTGCGGTTGGGCGGGAGGTGACACGATTTAAAGTCGGAGACGAAGTCATAGTCATTCCAAATGAGCGTGGCGATTCCGGGTCGTGGGCAACCTACAGATGCGTGGAGCAGAACTACGTGATGCTCAAACCTCCGACATTGTCTCACGTCGAAGCGGCAGCGGCGACGCTTTCCGGATGCGTGGCCTGGGGGGCGATCAAAATCGCACAAGTCGAGGTGGGTGAACATTGTCTGGTCGTGGGAGCATCAGGTGCCATTGGATCACTGATGGTCCAGTTTCTTAAATCCAAGGGCGCACATGTCACCGGCGTTTGCAGTGGTGCCAACGCTGGTCTGGTGAACGCTTTGGGTGCTGATGACACAATCGACTACAAGCACACAGACTTTGGCGCACAAGGCAGGAGCACCTATGACAAAGTCTTTGATCTGGTAGGTGGCCGAGAGGTCGAGACCGCAGCCTACCGCACATTGAAACGCAAAGGCCGATTCATCACTATCGTTGGACCGGTTCGCCACATTGGTGAACGTAAACTGTCCTGGATCGAGTTACTTCTGGGCGTTGGTCACATCGTTTGGCGAAGCATTGCCTCAAGGGTCTGGGGCCCTCGGTATCAATTTGTCGCGTCCTTACCACGGCACAACGCCTATGCAGCAATGCTGAGCATCGCGAAACACAAAATTCGATCACCTATCGAGGCGGAAATTCCATTCGATCTGCTTGAAATTCAGGCCGCCATCAAAACTCTGATGTCCCATCGGACAAGAGGCCGAATTGTCATCAACTTCGAGGCTGACAAGCAGCCAGGCCAAACAGCAATCCGTTCCAGTTCTGAAATGCATCTGAGTGGTTCGTTTTGCCAAAACAACACACAAATCAATCAAGATATGGAAAGACTATGAGAAGACGCCATAAATTCCCCGGTTCGAAAAACCCGGTCTCCTTTGATGCAAGTCGAAATCGAAGGTTCTCAATTCAACGCATTGCCTCCTCAGCTCAGTATGTGCGTTCAGTGTTCGTCGCGCTAACCTGTGGTGCCACTCTGAGCGGATGTGCCGCCAACATGGCAGCGACCGGCAGTGATGGCCCTGATCTGAGCGTCGTTAGCCAGGAGGCCACCCGGTTCAATGTTGAACGCCAGTTGGGCTCACCCGAGGATTTGCAGCAACAAGCCAATGGAGATTGGGTGGCTGTTTATGATGTTGAGCCCAGGACAAAACCAAACTTGGCCCGTGCGGCAGGCCACGGAACACTGGATCTATTTACCTTCGGGCTTTGGGAAGTTGTTGGTGGCCCGCTGGAGGTGGCACATGCGCGCCGGGTACTGGTCACCGCCCGATATGACCAATCTGGAAAACTGCTTCAAATGACCAGCAAACCCAAACCCATCCTCTAATCACGACTTTGGATCACCGCTGAACTGAAACCGGAAAGCGGAGACTTCAATTCGCCCAATAACAGACGATCACTCGCGCTGGTGCATCAAGCATGGCCAGCGACCGGGTGCCTTGTCCAAACGAACAACAGAATGGACCTTAAAATGAAAACTATCACAATGATCACACTGGCAGCCATGATGCCGACCCTGTCCTTGGCAGATGAAAGCTGGACCGGCTTCAATGCAGGTTTGCAGCTCTCAACAATCGATGTCTCCGAGGGCTCCAACGACAATGGGAATGCAACTCTGGGCCTTCACGCTGGTTATCTTCACGATTTTGACGGCTACGTAATCGGCAGTGAACTTACTTATGACGCGGGCGCTGAGGTTGCGGCAGGAGGGAAAGCCGAAAAAGTCGATACTGTACGCCTGAAGTTCAAAGGTGGGCACGTATTTGGCCGGACATACCTTTACGGCGTGGTTGGCTACGCAAACATCAATGGCGGATCCAAGAGCGAGGATGGCTATTCTGCGGGTGTTGGTGTGACCTATCGCGCAACCGACAAGATATTGGTTGGTCTTGAATACCTGCGAGACACATATGACACGTCAGGTGATGACATCACGGCAGACTCTGTCGCGCTTCGGGTGTCTTATAAGTTCTAGCTGAAGCCCTTCGAGATTCTCAAAATAGCGGGGGACACTGCCGGCTAGGTCCCCCCAAAGAAATTCAACGTATAGTGAGTTTTTTGCGAGGCATTTGGCAAGACAGGTTCGTATTCCGGTCGAAGTCTGCTTTGAATGGCAAAACTCCCTCTGTCAGAGTGGTGGGTCCTGGAGTTGAACAGATGGACATAGCGCGATTTTCCGAACGCCTCATGGGCATGAAAGACGAGATTTGGCTGCGACATGCAAACCCCTGGTCTGTCTGGACCCGCGTGCTGACACCGTTACCTTTGCTAGCCTTAGCGATCTGGAGTCGGGAATGGATAGACCACTGGGCATGGGTCGCGGTGGGGGCAGTTCTGGTCTGGGTTTGGGTCAACCCACGCGCTTTTTCGCAACCCGAGACCTTCGACAGTTGGGCAGCGCAAGGCGTATTGGGCGAGCGTGTCTGGTTGCGAAACCGCGATAAGATCGCGGCTCATCACAATCGCGTCGCAAATGCGCTTGCCTTCGCCAGTGGTACGGGTCTGTTGCCGTTTGCTTACGGCCTTTGGGCGTTCGACCTGGGGTTCACATGCCTTGGCATTGTTGTGATCTCGGGCAGCAAGATATGGTTTGTGGATCGCATGGCATGGGTCTGGAGCGATTTTCTACGCGATGGTGGGTCTATAGATGACTTAACAAACAGGCACTGAGATCCGATTACCTGACAGAAACAAGCTTCTCACAAAAGCAATAGGGCAGGTTAGCTACGGCAATATTGGCAGCCCCGGCAGGCTCGATTTCACAGTATTGGGTGGTGCGGTCAATGTTGCGAGTAGGATTGAAGGCTTAATCAAATCAGTGGGACACAGAGTGCTGACGACAACCGCCATCGCAAAAGCCGCCCCAGAACTTTTTCCAAATGCGGTGTCCATAATATCCGCGGCATTACGGGTGCAATCGAGTTGTTCCATCTTATCGAGTAAGGTCGGACACTCGACGTCATGACTTTGGCAGATAGGCCCAGACACTTATCTTTCCACGCCTGCCCCTTAAGACATGCTCCCCGGCAGGCTCCAATTTTTCAACCAATGATTTACCAGGATCGTCGGTCGGATGTATCGCCTGAATCACGGAATCGCTGGCCACCAATGAGCATTCAAGCGTTCTCGTAAGTTGCTCAAGCCTGCTTGCGACGTTCACTGTGTCACCAATAACGCTGTATTCGAGGCGACGTTGATTTCCGATGTCACC
The DNA here is from genome assembly GCF_900143525.1 of Ruegeria sp. Alg231-54. Taxonomy (GTDB): domain Bacteria; phylum Pseudomonadota; class Alphaproteobacteria; order Rhodobacterales; family Rhodobacteraceae; genus Ruegeria. Next base: position 20,144 of record NZ_FREZ01000018.1, read on the forward strand.
AGAAACAACAGGCCCGTAGTGGATACCAATCCCGATACGCACCTGAGGAAGCCCCGCAGCCTTTCTTTCGCGGTTCCAATCATCCAATGAATCTAGCATGTCAAATGCGCATTGAAGCGCGTCTCTGGCATCTTGCCCACCAGGTTCCGGCGTACCGAAAGTCGCCATAAGCCCGTCGCCGAGATACTTATCAAGTGTCCCGCCGTTCTCAAAAACTGCCTTACCCAGACGATCATGATACCTTCGCAGGAAAGAAACGACCTCTGCAGGCGTGTCGTTCTCGCACATCGTCGTGAATCCAATGATATCGACGAACATGACTGCGACTTCTTGTTCACGTGCTTCTCCCAAATTATCTTCAGAACTCGCGAGACGATCCACGACGTTTGGCGAGAAATAGCGAGCAAGATTGGTGCGTGACCTTTCCGAGCGAATTCGGCTTTCGACGAGCCAACGTGACCGGCGTACCAATGCTGCAAGGCCTGCGGTCACCAGCAAGCATACGAGTATTTCTTGCACCCAAAACCCAAGAAAAATGAAGTTGGGATCAGAACGAGCCAGCAACAAATCCTCAATCGTTCGCTCGGTTAAATCAAGGTTTGTGAAGGCGCCGGGCTGGTTCACAAACCAGACCAGCATTCCTGTGCGCGCAGCAACAATACATAGACCACACCAGAGAACCAGACTTGGGCGGAAGCTGAATGCAGCCTGCATCAGGAACAAATAGAAATAGGTAAACTGGCTTCCATTCATCAGGATCGCAGGTGGTAAGTCGTGCTCGGTAAAAGGGTTCTGAATACTGGAGATGAGGGCCAGCAAAGCACAGTCGACCGCCACGAAGGCATATTTCAGTACCCTGGCGTGCGTGCTATACTTCGCGAAATAGAATTGCATGATGCCTAGGATCGCGAATACAGCAACTTGGGACACATCGTAGAGAAAGCTAATCCCGCGGCTTTGTGTGTCGACCGCAACCCAGAGCAAAACGATACATAGCGCGAAGGTTCGAACCTTCGCGGCGAGCATGAGGCCGTTTCGTTCAGCTTCGTCAAAACTGTCTTCACTGCGACGAGCAAGCCTGTCGTCGAGCCGTACTTCAACTGAGTGATCAACCGTTTCGGATTTCAGAAGGCGCGCCAAACCCGTTTCCTCCAATCGCGAACAGCTTAGCGGTCTTTAGCTGGGTCTAGAAGTTGCGTAGTACCGTCGAATTGGCGTCGAGGTCAGTCATCACAAGACAAAATGGCATGTTCTTAGAAACGCTACTGGTTTCAAGCGCCCCTGGAAAGCGCAATTGCAATAGCCAGCCAGAATCCCGAGCGTATGGTCATCGCTCCAACAGTTCGCCACTCAAAGGGCGTTCCACCAAGCGCCATTGTTACCAAAACCAAGAACACGAGAGCTGTGCAAATGCCGATTGCCCAAGCAATTCGCCGCGCCCATACTGCGGATTTATAAAGTGCGACAGCACCAACAACATAAACGAACCCCGCGAGGAAATTGAACCAAAGCACTATTGGCACCGTGTCCCCGGCTGCGGATTTTGCGGCTGAGCCGCCAAACAATACCATCCCCCCGGAAAAAATGGTCAGGAGACCAAAGAGTGCAGCGATTATTGCGACCGGGCGAACCCAAGGTGGGGATTGAGCTATCATTCTTGTCACGGAAGTTCGGTTGCGTAATGCGACGCAATCATCCTACTTCATCGCACGGCTCACAGCTTGATCAATGTCAATATGCTCACTCAGCCATTTGATTGTGTCTGAAAGAATGATCTCTCATACCCTTTCAGCCACACTCAGAATTTTTCTATGGGTAGTTTTTTCGAGATGGAAAAGACCCAAACCTGCCGGATCGACAAATCTGGACCAAGTTTCTACAGATCACATACGTTGCCTATTCCGGTTTACGGGCGGACGCTTCCTGAACCACACCTATGGGTCAAGACGCTTGGCGAAAGCTGCGTCATATAATGGAAACTCGTTCCAAGAGGTCGACGGTACAAGTCTCATACGCAATTCAAGCGTCCAGCCCTGCAAGCTTGAGCCCATTTTGTAGTTTGTCGATCAGGTCCTTGGGCATGTCGCGCGCACGGAACGGGGCCAGTGGGTCCTTGACTGCGTCAGGAAAATCCTTGCGTAGCTCATTGGCCAAATCTCTCGCTGCATCCAATTCGCCATTTAAGGCCAAAGCCGCGGCGGTGGATGTCATGTTCATGGGGCGACGCGCGCCGCCCATGCCGGCTATTACAGCCAAAGCTTCATCGTAGTCGCCCCGCACGATTGCATGAAGGTGAAAAGCATTGCCATAACCTGGATGAAGCTGGGGATTGAGTTCCCGCGCCCGGGTGATCCAGGCTTCACCGGCCTCCCATTCTCCTGAATATGCCAAAAATATCCCCAAATCGGCCAAAATCCATGAGTCGTTAGGATTGAGCTCGATTGCGCGTTGCGCGTAGTTTCGGAAGATATCTGTGCTCTCCCCGACCATACGGCTATGGATTGCCAATGCATAATACGCATCCGGGTTGTCCCGGTCGGCGTCGAGAGCGTTGTTGGCGGCTCGGAGCGCCTTCTCAGACCAGTCCGGCGGTGTATCCATTTGGCGCTTTTTTGATTCCAAGTAATTGTAAGCGAGCCGTGACCAAGCCAGTGAGTAATCAGGCTCTGTCTCAACCGTGCGCAGCAGACAATCGCGTGCAATTCGATGATCCTCAATGGTGAATGTTTGATAGAACCAAAACGACAAGAACACGCATTCATAAGCATCAAGACTGTCTGGCGCCTTATTCCTGATCTCCTGTGCAATGGCTGATTTGAACAGCGGCGCATCGCTGGACCCAATGGCCGACGCAACCTTGCGGGCAATGTCGAGTTGGACTTCAAGCAACCGTTCCGCATTCAAGTCGACATCGAAGGGTCCAGGCGATGTTAACTGACGGCAGCTTTTTGCATCGGTCAGAGTGGTCGTGACCCGAAGCTGATCGGCCGAGCGTTGCACCGTACCTCGCAGGATAAAGTCTGCACCAAGCTTTTCACGCAGATTTTCGCAGCCTGTGTCGTCACGGAAGGCCAACATAGCTTCGGGCGCGATGACAAAAAGGTTGGAAAACCTGGCAAGCAAGGCATTGATATCCCGGCTCAGCCCATCGCTGAAATATGTGTCACCGGGCTCAGCGCTGAGATTTTTGAAAGGCACCAGCGCGATCCGAGCACCTGTTGGAAGCTTCGAAGCGCTTGGCAATGTATGGCTATACCAAAACGCCGCAATCGCAAGTGTTGCAACCAAGGCAATTGCAGCTGCCCAGCGGCCGTATTTCGGTTGCGTTCGAATGGACCGGGCAGCTGTAGCCGGCCATACAAAAACCTCTAGTAGTGTAGGTATGTTTTTCAGACCTTTCAGCCCCGCACTGGCGAAACCTTCATCCAGCTTTCCAGCGATTTGCTCGGCCACCTGGCGGGAAATGCAAATGCCGCCAGGTGGCGCCAACGTTTCGAGCCGGGCGGCGACGTTCACTCCATCACCAAGAAGATTGTCTCCGTCGCTGACCACATCGCCCAGATTAACCCCAATCCGGAAGACCATTCGTGAGCTTTCAGACAAGTCAGCGTTCTGTGTGGTCAGGCGGTGCTGAATCTTCAGCGCGGTTCGGACGGCGGCGACAGAGCTATGAAACTCTGCCAATACGCTGTCGCCAGCGCTGCCAAATATTCGCCCGCCGGCGGATTCAACCAAACCGTCAATGATCGTCCTACAGGTGGCGAGCGTCGCAAGCGTGGCTTCCTCATCATCCCGCATCATCCGTGAATAACCGACGACGTCCGCCGCAAGTATGGCCACTAGCTTTCGTTCCATACAGCGCCCCTTTGTTGCCGACCCTAGCATCGTTTGCGTATCTTCGCCAAACCGTCCGGTTTTGCGGACGGACGAATTTTGGAGAGAATTTCAGGTAGGTTATTTTATCTGTTTGGGGTTAAGTGAGCTATCGAGTGCCTCCCAAACCGAGTGCAGATTGTCGTAATTCTGCGCTTTGGTCTTGATTTAATTTGTGAAAACGCCGAGGCGTCCCCTAGTGGATTGGGCTTCGCGCGGCGGATGTCTTTTGCGACCTTCTCGCCGTGACCCTGCTTGGTTCCGGGTTCCTTTCTCATCTCCACTCCTTGGCGGTTACGATGAGCCAGAAACCCCTCTCATCGACTCGAGTGTTTTCGTCCACTCGTCGAACGACAAGTCGATGGTGATTAGTTGGATGTGTATTGGCGTCGTTAATTTGCCAATCGATCAAGGCATGCTTCTTGCTATTGCCATTCGAGCTTTGCCTGGATTCCAACCGGCAAACTGTGAAGTAAAGATGCGCCCCATGCCAGGTGTTTAGTCCTGGCATCCTTCTGATCAGATCAATCTGAAGTGTCGATTTCGCCATACCCCGAAATCATGACGTCGTTGATTGTGCTCTGAACTTCGAAGTAGGCACGGATTTCCTCTTCTGTGAAACGTTCAACAAACTGCGCCATACGAGCCATCTCGGTCGCGCGTATAGTTTCGATCACCGCTTTGCTCTGTTCTGTGAGGCGATAGAAATTGGAGGTTCGGTGCTGAGGATTTGGGATACTTTTTAGGAGCCCCCGTGCAACAAGATCTTTTAGCAAGCGCCCGACCAGCTGTCGCTTTACCTGTAAAATCTGAGTAATTTCAGGCGCTGTTGCCTGTTGAACCGCCAACAAAACCTCAAGAATGGCACGCTCTCCGACACTAATGCCTGTGCCGTCCAGGTCTGCTTCAACCCGCGCAGTGATGTTGCGCAGCAAAGGCCGCGTCAACTGTATCCCGGCATACAGCATCTCAGCAGGTGACATTTTGTCGGTGTCAGTTGCCATTTGCGGGCTTCCTTTGCATTATTCGTCAACTGAGTTGACAATATTATTCTAGCGACCTATGTACCCGACACGGCCCCAAAACTCCAGCGGCGGAACCAACTGATGCCTGATGATAAGCGTGTAACACTGCCAGATCCAAGATCCCGGAACCCGCTTGTGTTTCCGGATGGCACTCATGATCCCGCGACAGTGTTTTTGTCGGAGGTCATAGATCATCCAAATATCGATGTCGGTGACTGGACATACTACAATGATCGCAACCTGCCGGACGACTATGCTGAAACCTTGGCACCTTACCTATATCCGGGAGCACCGGAGAGGTTAAATATTGGTCGTTTCTGTCAAATTGCTCAGGGTGTGCAGTTCATTACTGCTACTGCTAATCATCCGATGACGGGTATCTCAACATTTCCATTCGCCGTCTTTTATCGTGAACGGATAGGAGGCTACCGGGATTCTTTGCCAAGAGGTCGAGACACCAAAATTGGTCACGATTGCTGGATAGGCAGAGAAGCCGTGTTGATGCCCGGTGCAGAACTTGGATGTGGTGTAGTCGTTGCTGCAAGGGCAGTGGTTCGTGGCAAAATACCAGACTTTGCAGTCGTTGCTGGAAACCCGGCAAAGGTCATTCGGATGCGGTTTGAACCGCCGGAAATTTCTAAACTCCTCGAGATCGCCTGGTGGTATTGGACTCCGGAGAAGATCGCAAAAAACCTGCATTTGATTGAGCAGGGCGATGTCGCTGCTTTGACAAGATGCAACGAAGATAGAGCTCTAGAGTAAAAGCCACTTCCGCTTAGTTCAGGCAATTTAACTCCAGTTCAACTACGCAGAAATGGTGCTGCATTCTTGCGGGTTTCGACCCGTTACAGATCAGTGTTGCCTGAAGCTGGGCCAATCCGAAGGGCGCTTGCGCCAACAACCCTCACAAACATTTTGACCACCAAAAGCGCACGACGACACGTCGTGCCAAGACAAGAAAGAAGAAGACATGAGAAATACATCAGTAATGATCGCATCGGTCGTGGCTGTGATGATCGCGCCCAGTATCGCGACGGCAGATGACGATTGGGCCGGGGTATACGCAGGCATTCATTTTGGCGCTGCCGACGGTGACCTTTCAAGTGGCTCAGCCAAGTTAAGCGACCATTCAGCCGTCTATGGGTTGCAACTCGGCTACAACTATAGCCTGGCAAACAACTGGATTGTCGGAAGTGAACTTAGTTATAGCACCGCTGAATTTTCTGCCTTTGGTCCATCAAAAGACATGGACACGACGCGCTTGAAACTCAAAGCGGGATACGCCGTGGGCGCAGCCATGATTTATGGTGTTTTGGGCTACTCAAACATTGATCTTGATGGCAAGAACGAAAGCGGTGTGACTTACGGGCTTGGCGTGGGCTACAAAGCGACAGAGAGTATTATTCTTAATGCTGAACTTCTCCGGGATAGCTTTGATTTTGAGTCATCGGGTGCGGACGTAGATGTAGACGTAACCACGCTCCTTCTCGGTGTGTCATATCAATTCTAACCTTGAACCCGCTAGGATCTTCGAGACCAATACCAATTCAGATTGTAGGCGCCTGCAATGGAGATCGTTTCGTTGCAGGCTTCCTCCTCTGGTCGATATGATCAGGTTCGGCACATTCAGAGGGAAACTCGGAACGAGTGTGTCGGATTGGCTCTAAGACGCCATCAACGCTAAGTTCCAGCATGTCATTTCGGCGCTCTATTGAGGCGCCCGCAATAAGTTTCACCAGACCCAAATGCGCTGGAAATGCATACTCTCGAAAGCAACTGACAGCTGTTGTTCTATACACTTCGGCACGCAGTCTCGTAATGCGCATTACTTGGCCGTAGTCAGGAGCAACCCAGGTTCCCAACATTTCCTTGGAAGGCATATTGATGAACCAGGACGCTGCAACAGAAATAGCCCCTGCAACCAACAATGAGGCAAGTATGCGAGACATGAGCTTTTTCATCAAATGACAGGCTTAATGGTTTTCATGCCGACCCGGCGAACTCGGGGGGGTCGATATTCAAATGCAGCGCCACAAACGCGCTATCGATTGCGTGGATGCTGCTTGGCGGTTCGCTCGTTTCCCCTCCGGTAGTTTCCTGTCAAGCGAGCCATTTCCTGTTGCTGACCCTCGAAGTTCAGGTTGCTCATGTCCTCAAGAAACCACTCAGCCTTTTCTTTCCGGAGCGTCGCCGCCCGCTTGCCATTGTGAGTTATGGAGACGTCGCCGTTCTTGGATTGATTGAACGAAAATCCGAGGTCTGCTGAATTCATCTGGGTATTACCTGGTCTGCGTTTTATCACTGGAGCCATACGGGCTTTGTCTGACAGTCACATATTATTTTTTGGTCCAATACGATCTAGGTTCCCGCCGGTTACGTCGTTTTGTAGAATTTTTGACGGGCTTCTTGTTCGATGGAGAGGCGCAATTGCAAGTCTGCCAATTTACGCATTTCTTTTTTCCTTGCAGTAAGATCCGTGGTTTCTCGAATTACTTTCCGTTGCTCCTCCACCGCTTTCTTCAAAACGATTTCGTTTGGCAATACACCCGCTTCCGCCATGATCCCGAAACCAGCTGAAACGATGTTTCCGGCGTCGCGCTGTGGCAAAGGCTTCCCCTCACCCTTAAGGTTTTCCAACTGCCCTCCGGCTTGTGCTTTGTGGATCTGGTTCTCGATCAGTGTTCGCCACTTCATGGAGCTTCCTCCAAAGAATGTCTTATACTCGGCATATATGGATGGAATTGCTATATGTCAACTGAGTTGACGGATTGTATATCAAACCTCCCCGCTTCAAGAATGGATATTGCCGTAACCGCTAGGTGAGCGCGCCCCAACCCGCGCGCTCACTTCGCTTGGTATTGCCTGTCACCACGGAGTTAAGAGCGATGTATTACTCTGCGGCAACCGCTTCCTCTGCTAGTGCCGGGTAATCGGTGTACCCTTTTTCATTGCCGCCGTAGAGGGTAGTTGGATCGAGTTCATTCAGAGCGGCGCCTTTCTCCAACCGGTTGACAAGATCAGGGTTGGAAATAAACGGCCGGCCAAAGGCCACCAGATCGACGGCTCCGGTTTCAACCGCTTCAACCGCCATTTCTCGGTCATAAGCGTTGTTGCCCATTTTCGCACCGTCAAACAATTCATAGAGCGCCTTCAGATCGCCACCTTCCGGAATATCGCGCGGGCCGCCGGTCTGTCCTTCTACGAGATGGAGATAGGCCAACCCATAGCTATTCAGCAATTTGATCGCATGTGAGAATGTCGCCTGTGGGTCGCTGTCGGAAATGTTGTTGGCGTCCGAGAACGGGCTGAGGCGGACACCAACGCGTTCAGCGCCCCACACGTCGACAACTGCGTCCATGACCTCTTTCAGGAACCGCGCTCTATTCTCGACAGGACCGCCGTATTCGTCTTCACGCTTGTTGGATCCGTCCCTAAGGAATTGATCGATCAGATATCCATTGGCTGCATGGACCTCGACACCGTCAAATCCGGCTCTCTTGGCGTTTTCTGCGGCCTGCCGGTAGTCGGCGACAAGGCCTGCAATTTCTTCAATACCCAGAGCCCGCGGCTCAGATGTTTCAACAAACTGCTCACCATCAAAGGTTTTGGCCTTAGCGCCAATTGCGGATGGCGCAACAGGGGCGCCACCATCCTGCTGCAAGCTGTAATGCGAAATCCGGCCCACATGCCAAAGCTGGATCACAATCTTGCCGCCCTCAGCATGGACTGCCTCACTCACTTTTTTCCAGCCGTCGATCTGTGCTTCGGAATATATGCCGGGCGTCCAGGCATAGCCTTTGCCTTGGGGCGAGATTTGCGAAGCTTCCGTGATGATCAGACCAGCACCCGCCCGCTGCGCGTAGTACTGGGCCTGCAATTCATGGACGCTGTCATCCTCGGCTCTTGCCCGGTTGCGGGTCAGTGGCGCCATGACAACGCGGTTTTTCAGCTCGATTGCACCAGCCTTGATGCCGGAGAACAGTTTTTCATCAGCCATTGCTGCTTCCTTCTTTGGTCTACTTCGTTCAGATAAATTTGGACTATTTAGTCCAATATTAGGGTCACTGTCTCTTGTTTGAATTTGTGTTAGGTTTCATTTCCTTATGGTGGCGGGAGGCCTTAGGGCGAAATCACCAACCGGGCTTGTTTCAGGGTTTGCGATATCTGCTCAGCGGGAACGCCCGCCTTGCGCAATGCCAACGTGCCGATTGCAAGGGAGGCATAAGCGCGCGCTTTGTCGAGAGCCAGACCCGGATCAGAAGGCTCAAGCGCTCCCGCAATAATTTCGTCAATACTCTCCAAATGGCGTCGCCCGAGACCCGCCACTTCATCATCCTGCGGGGCAAGTTCCGTCAGGCAGTTGATGAGCATGCAGCCGTCACGCCCGCCTTGCGGGTTCGCCAAAGCTTCCATTATCGCACCAACGGGGTCATTTCCGCCCGCATCTGCAACGTCACGCAGATTTTTTAAACCACGCCTTGAATAGTGCCTGAGAGCTTTGTGAAACAAAGCCTGCTTGTTGCCGAACGTTCCATAGAAGCTGGACCGGCTCAAACCCATGGCCTTGGTCAGATCATCCACAGAAGCGGTCTCGTAGCCCTTGTGCCAAAAAACGCACAAGGCTTTTTCCAAAGCCTCAGCTTCGTCAAAGGCGCGAGGCCTACCCGGGCCTGCGGGTGATTTGATGTCGCCAAATGCGTGAGTTTCTTTGCTCATGAGCAGGATGTGGAATGGTCGGTCCAGAAATTCAAGGTGGCGGTAAAGAATTTTTGGAATGGTCAGTCCGTATTGTGACCAGAGAAAGGAATTTAGGTCGGTAGAAATACAAAACCTTCCCGTCGCGCTTGGCGTCACGCCAGTCTTAGGATCAGGACCTTTTGTCTTTTTGCGGGAGTGTCAGACGAAGAGGATCGAGATCGTAGAAAAGAGAGGCCATCCTCAGCACTAGTTTCCTACACTGGACAGATTGACTTGTGGCTTTGTCCAATGCGTTGATGTTGATCACTCACAAACCAGAGATTGGTTCGGTAGATCCATGGCCAATGCCCTCAGCTTGTGAGGATTACTACTCCAATGAGTAACAAAGCCACGAATTCAGAACTGGTTTTACGAGCATCAGTACGGCGGGCCATTGTAAGCAAACCAACAATAATTTCAGCGCGCTAGGTTAAAAAAGCGAGGTTAGCTGATGTTAAGTTTGCCCAATGTGAACTTCTTAACTTTGGCTAGAACGATTTTTTGGCAGTATCGTTTCATGAGTTGTTAGTGAGTTCAGTGAGTAAATAGATGTATTTGCATAATTTCGAGGGGCATTGTTGCGCGGTCAATGACATCCGGATGGATGATTTTGCGCGTGAGTATCCGTTGCTGGACGATGCCGGCGTGCACGCACAATGGCAGAAGGGCTCTTGGCAGATCACGCGGATAGCCGACATCTGGACACGAACCGGGAAGGTACTTTCTTTGCCTTACAAAGGAGCCAACGCCTATCCATCTTTCCAGTTTGCTCAGGATGGAACCCCGCTTCCTTTGATGGAAAAAGTGTTGAAAGCTCTGCCACGTGAAATGACCCCGTGGCAATGCGCGTTCTGGTTAACCTCACCCAAACTGGAACTCGGAGGGGAAAGCCCGGCAAATCGCATTCAGACCGGCGATGATTGCATAGTCGGTATCGCAGGCGATGCTGGTGGTCTGATGGCAGCTTAGTGTTAGCTTTTGGTCAGTCATACGTCGTACAGCTTCTGGCAAATTCATGTCTCCCCTGCTTTTTCTGCCTCCGGCAAGAATAGCGAGATCAGGGCACTTAAATGTCCATTCTCTTCTGAGAATTCAGAGACAATACCAAGCAGCCCATCCATAAATACGAATGGCCAAGAGCGTACTGAAATACGGGTACTAACTAGGTCTTCGAATATCGATACCCGTTGGAGAAAATCCCACCAACAAGTGCAACTGCTCTGCAAATCTGTTATCTGCCGCTACGCGTAGCGGAAACTCAACAAACTCGGTTTCTGCATATTTCTGTCAAACAGACTTCACCGCTCAAATACAGCCATCATCTGCCTGCGCAATCGCGCCAGATCCTCATCCACACTAGCGGTAGGATCGCACGTAAATGTTGGCAAAGCCTCCACACGGATCGTCCCGCTGCGCGGTAAATGTTTGCCGCGTGGAAGTAGACTATCGCTGTCGTGGATGACAATAGGGGTGATCGTGCGGCCGGTTTCTCGGGCGACTAATACAGCACCCGCTTTAAAATCCCCGAGCGATTCTGTTTTGGACCGGGTGCCTTCTGGGAATAGCACAATGGAACAACGGGCAGGCATTTCCCTGACAGCCTTTGTCAGCGTATCCATGGCCGTTGAACCGGAATCCCGGTTGATAGGGACGAGACCCGCTCCATCAAAACCAGTACGCAGGAGTTTGCTGTTCCAGAACTCTGATTTCGCCGCGAAAGTGAACCATTTGGTGTCGGGCACCACATGCATGAGACTGAAGCCATCGAGATGGCTACGGTGGTTAACCACGATGATGCTGTTGGTGTCGGCGGCGAGGGCATTCTTTTCCTCAGGACGCATCTCGACGCGGATGCTGAGGAGCCACAGCAGGCGGGAACATGACCGTTTCACCAGGCGCCAATACCAACCCCGAAACCCTCTGCGCCGAACGCAAAGAAGAGGGGCAAAGGCCACGAAGAGGAAATAAAACAGGCCGACAAGAACCAGTATAGCGCGCTTGATAAGGCGTATTGGCAATGGGTCAATGGCGCGAGTAGCGCGGTCTTGACCGTCAGGTGAAAAGGGCATTACGTCCTCTGATAGGGCCTGTGGCAGGTGCGTAAGCCATGAATAAATGCCACCGGAGGTCCTCCGGCAGCGCTTTGACATGCGCCACTTGCGAAGGAAGACAGCCACCGCACACCTCTCTATCTGTCGAAGTCAGTACCAGATCAATGAGAAAAGACGACGTAGCGGAATGTATCTTGGTGCTTCAGTCTGACTTGAGTAACAACTGACCGGCCTTGGCATAGAATATCGGTAAGAGCCCAAAGTTACATCATCGGTCGAGAGCATCCGCAATTAGTTTGGCAAAGGTTCGGAGCTCGTTGTTCCCCGGATTCGGGATTGGTTTGAAGGTGATTACTTCTTGCTCGATGTAGCTTCGCGAGGTGACATCGTACTTTTCGAGAAGCGGTATCAGATGCGCATGAGCATGGGCGACATCACCACCCGAGAATTGAAATGCCACACGCTTCCTAGACCCGAAACCAGCACCATACCGGAAGCCAAGCATTTCATCTGACGCACTACTTTGGCAGCTGGTTGGAAGGAGGTATCAATTGCACTGATCATACCTGTAGTCCCCGTATTCCAGCCAGTTTGCCGAGCCTTCGCTAAAAATCAGAAACTCGGACCTGTCCTCCCCAAGGAGGGCGACGACAAATCCGGCGGGCGGCTCAGAGTTTCCGAAATAGCTGTAGGCTGTCATGGCTCTGATCGGCTCGCCGTTAACCGTTACTCGCGCGTCCCACTCTCCGTCCGGGTTGTCCAAAATTACGGGTTCGATTACGCGTTTTATCGCTCCGCCACCACAATAGACGATGCCTTCGGGTGCTTCGTAGGAGGTCCCCTGGCTAGCATCTGAATCGCACGCGGAACGAAGGGACCGAATTGCCGCGCCGGAACCTTGTAAGTCAAAGCTTCCATAGCTGACGTCTTGTTCAATCATCGACAGATTGACCGACGCATTGGCCGCAAGCTGGTCCAGCACAAAACTATAGTCCTGCTGACTATTGAAGCTGACCTCGACCGGATAATTGTCGACGATCTGCAAAGCAGCGTTTTCTGCGCTAACCTGAAATGCCCCAACTTCGGTGGTGCCGTTCTTAAAAAAAAGAATGGAGAGCCCTTGCTTGTCCACAATGTCCTGGCTGTCCTCGAATCCAGCCGGAGCAAAGCGAATACGGTCACACTGAAGTTCCAGCGTCATGTTTCCTGTCTGAATAAACGCATTGGGGTTGGGCCCGGAGCTGAACGACCACTCCGCTGATGCTGTGGTCGCCACTGCCATCAGTAGCATTCCAATGGAAATGGGTTTACAGCTCATTTTTTTTCTCTCCATTGAGTTACGGTTCGCACTGTCGTTCAGCAGAGCTTCCAGCCAATTGCCCGGACAGCCAGATCAGGAAACAGGTTCGCCGAATTCGTTTGCGCCTTCTTGGGAAGGTCGTGTCAGCCACCAGATCATCAGGATAGACAGAACCAATTGAAGAATTGAGACAACAACAATACCGGTCACGCCCAAGACTGCCGCGGGTCCTCGTAATGCATCGGGGTTTTCGGTCCCTTGCTCCAATACCGAGAAGAACGCCACCCCACCCAGCATAACAAAAAGCGTTGTAATGCTGAGCGCCATCGGCAGCAGCAAGTACCAGCCAGGTCGTCCTGTATCATGCAGCCTCCGCCAACCGGCGGCCAGCATCGGTATGAGAACAGCCAGCTGGAAAACAGAGGACAGGACCCGAGATCCCTGGCCTGTTTCGGGGTTGGTCCCGAATAGGATCATATCCAGCACAGCTAAGGCAGCACTCACGAGAACCACAAACAAGAAGAACCACCAGTATTCTGAGCGTATAGCCCGACCGGAGAACTGGAAGTATTTCGAGAAACACGTTTTAACGGCTTCACCAAATCCCATCTTTCAATCCCTTCATTGTTTTTGTGCGGCCTCAAATCGCTTCGCCGCTCAGGGGAACACACTCATAGCTCCCTCTTACATTTTTGTTTGAAAGCAGAAGCCTATCGTACGCGAGCGTAAAGAAGTTTACGCGCGGAAAAAATATTGATTTATTAAAAATTAGATTCAAACATGCGAATTCGACACAACTTTACTTTACCTCCGTTGTTGTCGTTGCTGCTCGCTGGGCCGAGCCCTTTCGACTGCTGGAGTGAGTGCTGGCGGTCGGAAAGCACTTTACAGTGATTGAGCGCTGGGAGGACGCGATGCTCAGACTTAACGTACTCGCCCTCTTTCCAGAGTTTACTCTAGCATTTTACAGTGACTTCATTCGGCCTTCACACGTTAATGTCGGCCCCGATAGTCAACGAAATATCGTCCCGCCGACCAAGCCCACCGCGGCAAGTTTTGGGAAAGGTAGTCACAGGATCAAGGTATGTTCAATTGGCTGCACAGACGCGAGAGCTTCAAACAAGCGCATCCAATTTCACTAATTTCAAGGGAACCAGAGGGAGAAGAAAATGTCTAACAAGATGGTGATGATTGTAGGCGCGACATGTTTCGCACTGCTTGCGGCCTGCGACGATACGAGTACATCAAGCGCGTCCGCCGAGCTCACGCCAGCTCAGCAGGCGTGTTTGCGAGATGTAGCCAATACGACGAACAATTCGCAAGTCGTGGTACTCTCATCCGCGTTTAGCGAGGCGGGAACACAGGTCACAGTCGGCGTTGGCGAGGATCGTGCTCCTTGGAATTGCATTGCTTACAGTGATGGCGCGACAGCTGGTATCGAGTTCCTGGGCGACGAAGGCGCATTGTGACCTGTCTGCTGCGTAGCTGAAAACGGCTGCGCAGCACTGGCTTGATCTGCTGAGGCTCGACTTGGTTTGTAGAACCACCATCATCGTATTCGCGGTCCTGTACCTGTTGGCGTTGATTGCATTCTTGACGGGCACATTTGGCTGGTTGGGACAGGAACCAGACCCTTTGTCCGGAGTGTTCCTGCTGCCGTTGGGACTACCTTGGATACTTGTAGCGGACTTAATTTCGGAGTCCGCCAAGCCGTGGTTCGCGGCGATTGCACCGGTGCTCAACATTTTGGCGCTGGTTTTCATTTGCAGGTGGGCTCGCAGTTTACACCAGAAATGAAGGAAGAGCTCTGTCTCACCAAAAGGGAGGAAAACATGGGAAAAGTGATCTTGGGAATTGTGATCGGGCTCGTCCTCGGCGTGGTTGGGACGATGACCTTGGGTGGTGGGGCCGCGGTGGGTGTCGGCGTTGCGACAGGCTTGTCCGCCGGTGTCTGCACCACATTGAAAGGAGCACAAGCCGAGAACCTGATCACCGCCGAGCAAGCGGATCAGATCCTCAATCGCGTAAATTCCGAGATGGCATCTCTGCAAGGAATTGAAACGACAGGCGAGATCGTCGGCAGCGCACAGGCATGCGATGAGTTTCTGTCAAAGTTACGAGAAGCTAAGTGAGGTTCCGCTTTGTACGGAACAAAACTCTAAGGATTAGCCAGCAAGGGACCATCTGATGAAACTCGCTGTACTCAAATTCCTCGCACCGATGTTCGCAATCGCAGGCACAGCTTCGTTTGCAATGTCTGAAGCAGACGACGCGTGTATCGATCATTTGCGGCAGGTTGGAGGACCAGACGGTCAATCAGGTACGATTGAAAGCTCGGCGTTCTCAGAAGCGGGCACGCTCGTCATGCTACGTGACGCAGGCGGACGCTATCACGTTGGGCAAAATGCGTGCTCACCCACTCCCACAGTTGATCACGGGATGTGACCTCAATATCAGTCACGCGCCACCATAGTGTTCATGCTTGTGTCATCCGTCGCAAAAAAGCTTCAGCCGTCTTTATGTGCGTGCTCTTGGCCTCTGGCGACATCCGTTCAGCCGCACGGCACATCATCGCCCATCGGGGATTGCCAGCCAGTCTATCGCTGTGATTCAGGATAAATCGCCAATAAAGCCCGTCCCAAATGTCGGCCCAGGGCCCTTTGCCCCAATTGCTCATTTTGCGAACATAGTTTGAACCCGAAAAGTACGGTTTGGTGGTGATCAACCCGCCATCGGCATGCTGGCTCATCGCGTAGGCATTGGGAACCATCACCCAATCATAGCTGTCGACGAACATTTCCATGAACCAGCGATAGACATGATCCGGATCAATTTCGCACAGAAACATAAATCCACCCAAAACCATGAGGCGTTCAATATGATGACAATACCCTGTCTTGAGCACCCTTTTGATCGTGTCGTCCAGCGGATCAATACCAGTGGTTCCGTCGTAGAAAGCGCGGGGCATTGGGCGGTGATGGCCCCAATGATTTGTAGTGCGCATCGGCACACCCAGGCTCTCATAGGTCGCGCGCATAAACTCGCGCCAGCCAATGATCTGACGGACGAAACCTTCTACCGAATTCAGGGGAATACCCTTGCGATCCGCATGCGCCAGCGCAGCGTCCAAAACCTGTTTGGGCGTCAACAATCCAATGTTCAAGGCTGGCGTGAGAACGGCATGCCACAGCCAGCTTTCACCGGCAACAATGGCATCTTCATAGTCGCCAAAGTGATCAAACCGCAGTTCCAGAAACTGCGCCAGCCAGTCGGACGCAGCTTTGTGTGATGTCGGATAGTACAACGTATCCAAGCTGCCCAATGCTTCTGGAAAGTCAGCAAGTACGCTTGCTTTCGCGGCTTCATCAACCGCGTCATGGGAAGGCCAGTCGATCCAGGGCAGGCTGCCCAACAGCGCCTTGGGCACATTCTTACGGTTTTCCTTATCAAAGCTCCATTGTCCCCCCGCCGGTTGACCGCCGTCCATCAACACATTCAAGCGGCGGCGTTGGCTCTTGTAGAACTCTGCCATGAACCAGCGTTTGCGACCGGCAAACCAATCCTGATTGTCGGCCCGAGTGTTCAAAAAACCAGGTGATGGCTGGAAATCGAGCGTGATATCGGTTCTGCCAGCCGCCGCCCGAAGACGTTTTTCTGCAATGAAGTCTACCGGATCAACCATGACTATATGGCTGATGCCGTGGTCCCGCAGACTTTGAAACAGGCACAGGCATGCGCCCGGCTGCCGCTCAAAGGGCCAAATCGCGGCATCAAATCCCTTTGCGACCAAGCCATCGCGATAGCGCGTCATGGAAGCACGGTGCAGCCAAAGCTTTTGCTTGTGCATCGTGGCAGGATAAAACGCATCGCCAAAGAAAAGCGGGTCTTCGAAAAGCACAACCGCGTCGGGTCGGGCGGCCACACCGGGGTGCTGGGCAAACAATTGGTTGGGAAGTAGAAGCGCGGCAGTGGACACCGGCTATGGCCTTGGTTGGGTGGCCAGGTTTAATTGGCTCAAAAGCGATGGGATCTTCTTTCGAAGACCAAAGAAGCCGGCCCTTGCATGAGGCCATGTCAAAGCGTCGTAAGGCCGAAGAATCCGATTCAAGGATAGGCCTGCGTCCCTCAAAAAGGGTTCCGCACGATCCAATCGTGACCGAGTGGGACCGACAGGCGTATAGGCTGTTGCAATGGTTGTGACACCAGCATTCCGTGCTGCCTTGATCAACGGACCACTCCAGTCTTCGGCGGACTGAGCAAGCTTTCCGTAGTGTTCCAGGGCGCTGTTCATCGCGCCCTTGGCAAAATCCTTTGCGGCGTCCCCCATCGGGTTTGGAGACCGACCATGCGTCGCCAAAAGTCCAATCGCGGCAGCAGGCGATGTCCGCACTAAGCAGTCACTTGACAGATCATCCTCTGTCAACAGCAACAGATAAGGGCTGTCTGCGGGAATGAGCGGGATAGAAAGTGGAATGAGCGGGTGATCTACCGGCTCGGTCAACGGTTCTGCAAATTTGGCGAGGCCTTTTGGTTGAAACCGTCCTTGCGTGTATTTGGCAATATTATCGGGTCGCGCGAGGTAGGTTTTGCCTTTTGTGTGCAATCCGCCGACCCACCGCCAGCTCAGCGTGTTTGACGCGGGATCGCCATCCAGCAAATGCCGCAAAAAGAAGTCCGCGCCAAGATGCCAGGGTATGTGGAGCGTAAAAATCCAAATTGATGCAAACCACATGCGCGCATGGTTGTGGAGGTAACCGGTCGTCACCAGTTCCCGCGCCCAATGATCGAAACAGTCGATGCCGGTATTGCCGTTCGCTGCATCGTTGAAACGGATCTCTAAGCCCTGATCGAATTTTAGTCGCTCTAAAGCGCTCAACAGATCCCGTTGATAATGTGCCCAGACGCTGGGCCTCTGTTCCAGCCAGCCCTTGAAGTAAGTGCGCCAGAACACTTCTTGAACGAACTTCTCCGCCGCGTCGGGATTATGTGACGCTAGTACAGTTGCCAGTACCTCTTGTTCCGTTATCAAACGGTGGCGCACCCAAGGTGACAAACCCGATACATTGCTGCGTTGATCGGTCCCAAAATCGTAGTTCCGCTTACCTGCATAATGCCGACCGGCGCGTCCTACGAACTGCTTCAGCCTTTTAAGGCCATTGGTTCGTGTGGGCTTGAAACTGATCGTCTCTTTCGCTTCCGCAAGTTCTGGAAAAATCTCGGTCATGCGGCCGACCTGCAATTTTTTGAGCAGTATTTCACTTGATCCCAAACGTTTTCCCATTTCTTGCGCCAGGTGAACGGGCGCTTGCAGATCGGGCAGATTTTCTGGGGCAAATCGGCTTTCTTCCGCATCCTCATCGTTGGTCCCCCAAAGGCAGGTCGAGTTGCTCTTGATCTTGAGCCGACCGCGCATCTTTGCGAGCAGTCCACCTGGTCTTTCGGCTCGCGTGCTTTGCCGCGATGGCTTGCGCTTGGGCGCGAAACTCAGTGCTCCGGCGGACATCCCAAACCCGCTCGCGCGCGGCTTTGGTTGCTGCGAAATGGTCAAAAACACGATCTGGATAGACCGTTCCAACGATTTTCTGCGCGCTTTCAGCTTTCCAGGGTTCGTGGATATGCTGATCCGAAATATTGGCCAATTCCGGCAACCATGTCCGAATGAACACCCCATCAGGGTCCTGATCGTAACCCTGCTTAACTGGGTTATAGATGCGCACGGTATTGATGCCGGTGGTGCCCGATTGCATTTGCACCTGACTCCAGTGAATGCCCGGCTCATAGTCGGTAAACATGCGCGCCAAATGCTCACCCGGGGCACGCCAATCCAGCCAGAGATGATAGCTCGCCGTGGCCATCACCATTGCGCGCATCCGAAAGTTGAGCCACCCCGTCGCTTGCAATGACCGCATGCATGCATCCAAAAACGGATATCCCGTTTCGCCTTTGCACCAGGCAGCCAAAAGCTCGCAATCTAGCGCTTTCGGTCGAAGCCCGTCGTAGAGCCGATGCAAATTTTCAAACTCAATTCGAGGTTCATCCTCAAGTTTCTGAATGAAATGGCAATGCCAATGTAATCGGCCTGAAAACGAGCGTAGCGATTTGCGCCAGTCCTTTGCTTGCGACGGCAATCTGCGTCTTTGCTTTTCAGTCGCTTGTGTTACCTCGCGCATCGAAAGCGCGCCCCAAGCCAGGTAGGGTGATAGCCGCGAACACGCAACGGCTCCCTCCAAAGGGCTGGACATCTCGCGTTGGTATCTTTTGCCTCGGTAGGTCAGAAAGCTGTTCAGCCGCTCCAAACCCGCAGCTCGTCCACCGGCTTGACGACCAACGCACAGATCATCCCGCAAGCCGAGGTCGCGCGCCGTGGGAATATACCCTAGTTCTATGTCGATTGGTTTAAGCGCAACTGGTGACGAAACGGGCAATGCCATAAACCTGTCCCACTGTTCCGCCCAGCCATCGCGAGACTTGAGCCTGCGAAAAACGCCGTGGTTTTGCACTTCGTGCCAATGCACACCATGATCCTTGCACCAAGCCGCGACCTGAAGGTCCCGCTGATACGTCCAATTGTTCCCTGTTTCCTCGTGTGACCAAAGTACGTCGACTAGACCACAATCCTTCAACTCGGATAGGACCGACACAATCTGCCCGGTGCGCACAACAAGAGGCTGGCCAAGTTCCCCAAGGTCTTTTCGAAGTCCGGCGATTGTCTCAGCAGCAAAGTTCCACTGCCGTGTTGACGCGTCGGGTTGCTGCCAAAGCTCCGGTTCAACAACATAGAGTGGCAGAACTGGCCCGACCTCAGACGCTTGCGAAAGTGCCGGATGATCACTTACCCGTAAATCCCGTTTGAACCAAACGACTTGCACGATACCTCCGTTCTTCAAGTACTGTACGTATGGCCACAGAAATTGGATCTTTGTTTCAACCACCTCTCCACTTCGCTGTGGACGCGGCCTTGGCTCTTCAAAGACGTTCTCGAATCCGCGTTTGGCAACATTCGCGCCGTATTCACACTTCGTCTTGGGTTGGTCACGCTGATCAGTGACGCAGGTTTGTAGTTGTTCGGCTTGTTGGTTTTGAGTGAATTGGGCTAGTTCAGATGACGTACTTTTCAAGCAGCATCTTCACGGGCAGCGAGGCATTCAATCGAGTAGCCAACAGAAACATTCCTCCAATCTTTCGCTGAAGGTAAAGAACGTCCATTGGCACCTGGGGTGGGATATAGCCGACCTCGACCAGGGCCATACTCTCTTTGTTCAGGCGGTGGGAAAGCGTTCGGTCGGAGAAATCAAATTCATTCGCAGATAGAATTGCTTCGAAAACGCCGCGGATCATTCCGAGGATCCGGTCGTCAAATGGGCCATCACCTTCAATAAGCTTCAGTTGTATGGCAGCCTTTCGAAGCGCCGCGCCGTCTTCAAGCAAACCGGCGCGCAACAGATCCACGTATCCATCTATTGCAGATGGTTGCAGTGCGCGTGCCGCGCCAAAATCCAAGAGACCGATTTTTCCATTGGATGGGTTGTATCGGTAATTGGCAAAGTTTGGATCGCTCTGCATCATACCGAACTCAAAAACCTCGCGCAGCGTGAGATTGACCAAGGCCTCTGAGACTCGATTGCGTTCCTCGCTTGTCTCATCACTCACGGCCTCGATAGGGCGACCTTCCAGAAAGGACATCGTCAGAACTTCTGGCGTGCTCCAATCTGCATAGAACTCTGGGATTTTAATCGCTTCATCGCCCTGCAATAGGTCAGCAAAACAGCACAGATATTGCCCCTCGCGTTCATAGTCCGTTTCTTCATGTAATTGACTGCGCGCCTCTTGGATATACGGAGCCAGATCAAAGCTTTGGGGAAGCAGACCTGACATGCGAACCAGAGTGGCAACGTTGGCCACGTCGCTGTCGATACTGCGCGCGATACCGGGATATTGCACTTTGATCGCCACGTCGCGCCCGTCTTTCAATGTCGCACGATGTACTTGCCCAATGCTCGCTGCCGCTATGGGCCTAACGTTAAAATCTTTGAAGGATTTTCGCCAATCTGCACCCCAAGCTCGGTTCAGGACGTCACGCAATTGTTTCGGTGGCATGAAATGCGCCTGATCTCGTAAACGCGCCATGATGTCAGCCAGTTCAGGCGGCAAGACCTCACCTGCATCCATCGAAATCAACTGACCCACTTTCATCGCGGCGCCTCGCATGCGAGCGAGTTGATCCGCGACTCGTGTCACGTTGCCGGGTGTCATCAACAAACCACGCATATCGGGTCGCGCGCCGCGACCGATCTCTCTTAGGGCGCGTGCTGCCATGTTCCCCGCAATGCCTGCCGTCATACTGCTTAAACCGGCAACACGGACCAAACGGCTTGTAGGAACTGCCAAAGGGGTTGGTGAGGATTTAGGGTCGGTCATCAATACTCACCAAAATTCCGTGCCCGGAGCGCCTTTTATGCGACCCTTCAAGTTTTCGGTGACCCAACCTCCATAGAAGTCCCCGGGTTGCGGGATCACCCGGTACTCACCAACAAAACAAGCGTCCATAAGTCCGGCGTAAAAGGCGAGATAGCCCTTAATCCGTTCAAATTTGATGGTTGGTGCAGCATAACTCCACGCAGCTTTCTTAGCCGCAGCTGCCCCGCTCTGAACGTCCCAGTAGCTCGCAACACCCTTCCACTCGCAGAATGATCTACCCGAGGCCTTTGTCAGAACGGCATCAATGTCTTGCGGCGGAATATAATACGTGGGGGCGTGGTGGGTTTCGAGGACCTGAAACGCCTGATCGGTTTCCACGATTGTTTGACCGCCGAGCTCGATCCGCACTCGATGAGGCACTGCCCGCAGCGCAGGTGGTCGCGGATAGTCTTGGACGTTTTCAGTTGTCCAACCTGTCATTTCGAACCTTGGTTATGAATCAGTTGTTCCATCTTCGAACTAGCGCGCCGACAGCGTTATTCTAGCGATAGAGCTTTCAGCGTATGGCAGGTGAACTTGCACCAAAATTGGGCTTAGTGTCAGCTTGGGACGGGCAACGTTATTTGACCGACTTTGCAGCCCGAACCGTCGAAATGAGTGTCCTAAATCTACCAGTTTGCCAAAAGTTCGCCCATGCGCTCTAGGCCAAGGTCGAGGTTGGCAGCAGCACCTCCCCCCACACCCAGTCGGATGTGGTTCTGCATCCCGTAAGACGAACCCGGTAGTAGAAATGTCCGATAGGGATCGGCGAGCAAGCGTTTGGCGAACACGTCGCCATCAATCCCATCGAGCCGTGCCAAACCAATTAATCCAGCCTGAGGTTTGACCCAATCGAGGTTGGGCTGATCGGCAACAAACCTATCCAGGCGTTCCAGCGTTTTCATCCCAGCTGCCCGTGCAGTTTTCAAAGCCTGATTATATCGGTCAGACCTCAAGGCGATTTCGGCGATGACTTCGCCAAGAATATTCATAATTTCGCTCGAGTTTTCCCGCAGAATAATAGCGTCCCAAATGAGATCTGAATCACGGCATATCATCCAGCCGGTGCGTAGCCCCTGGAGCCCCAGTGCCTTGGAAACGCTGCCCGTCGTGATACCCCTTGGATACAAACCAGCAATCGAAGGGGCACGGGACCCGTCCCACTCCAATCCCGCGTAAACTTCGTCAACAACCAGCCATGCACCTACGCAATCTGCGATTTGGACAAGCCTTTCCAGCTCTGCTTGTGTCATCAACTGCCCGGTGGGGTTATTGGGGTTGGTCATAAAGATGAGCCGCGTGCGCGCTGTTACTGCGGCCTCAACTTTGTCGAGCGGCAATACCCAACCAGCCCTCTCTTCGCGGTCGACAACTTTTAGCGTCGCGCCAACTGCCTCTGCCAATACGCCCGCTTGTGGCCAGCCCGGGCGTTCCGTTACGACTTCGTCGCCCGGTTGGACCAATTGCATGAATGCAAGATAATTGGCTTCCGCGGCGCCGGCGGTGATCAGAACGTCGTCTGGCTTGCAAACATCAGACAAGCCGGCGCGGTCCAAAACATGCCGTCGTAAAGCAGGCAGACCCCGAAAGCTCTTTTGGTTCCAATCCAACGGCAGCGCTGGATCCAGCGCATCCATGAACTCACCCAAACGCGGCGACTCGGACAAGGAAAACCCAACGAAAGCTTCTGGATCCGCTTCCGTGGTATCCAGTAGGTATTGAAAAAGTGTGTGTATCTTGACTTTCATGCTCTACTCAAAATCTTTGTAGTCAATCAGGGAGAGAGTCTGTGCAAGCAGAGGGATTTGTCAAAGGGCGACCGATTGACCTTGTGGTTTTGGACTACGGGCTGTTCAAGGTCCATTCCACTGGCCGCATAATAGGTATCTGCGGGTTTCTGATCCGAACAGATTTGGGAGAAGCAATACTCATCGACACTGGATTTCCTGAAAAATACGCCATTGATACCGACGCCGCGGTCAAAGAAGATCGATTGTTCGAGTTTGGCGAGGTTCTGAAGTGCGAACCAGATAATCTGCCACACGCACAGCTGGCAATACTCGGGCTTATTCCGTCAGACATTTCATTACAGATTTGTACGCACTCCCATATCGACCATATCGGTGCATTGGGCGACTTTCCAAACAGTCCCATTCTCATCTCCTCTGCCGAGCGAGCCTTACCTCGCCCCTTGTATTGGGGCGATATGCGGCCGATGGAATGGCCCGAGCAGGATTATCTGGTTATTGATGACGACGTAGAGATTGGGCCAGGTATCTTCGTTTTGATGGCACCCGGTCATGCGCCTGGCCAGATCGCGGTAATGGTCGATCTTCCGTCGGGGGCGATTTTATTGACCAGTGATGCGATTTCCCGACCAGCAGAAATCGACGAGAAGTTTGCCGGGTCTTGGGACGAAGATGCAGCAATTGCCAGCGCAGACAGGTTGATGCGTCTGGCATCCGAGCGAGATGCCTTTGTAATCTATGGGCATTGTCCAAAGCAGTGGGCTGTTCTGAAGAAAGCACCAGAAGTCTACAGCTGATCCCACCCCTTGGACCATTTTTCCGGAAAGTGATGTCGCACCAAAGAATTATCTGACGTCGCGCCCTTGGTTCAGAATAATCACATTCCCACTGGAAACATCCCCTGCCGGTGAAATGAGAAAACCAACCCAAGAGGCGATTTGCTCAGGTAGCATCGCATGACCATGTGGCATGGCACTAACGGCTTTCTTCAAGACTTCCTCGGTCAAGACATTGAACAACGGTGTCTCAGTCATGGCAGGTGCCAGAGAATTTACACAGATTTTATCCTTTGCGTATCGACGGGCGAGGTCTTTTGTTAGGGTATCCATCGCTGCTTTTGACGCGCGGTAGTGCGGAGGGTCGAACACATCGAAATTGTAAGCACCGTTCGATGAGATATTTACAATCTTTTTGATGCCTTCGCGTTCTAACATCAATTGGACCGCTTGCTGGCAACAATGGAATGCAGAATTAAAGTTGATTGCCATCTGCTTTTCGAGTTCCTCGGGCGGAATGTGCGGGAAGTCAGACATAAAGCAGGTGCCAGCGTTGTTTACCAAAGCATCCAGACCGCCACGGGCTGTCCTAATGCGCTCAAACGTTTGAGCCACGGCCAAAGGATCAGTTAAGTCAACGTAAATAGGTGTGAAGTCCGAACTAAATTCTGATGCCAGTTCGTTCAGACGCTCTTCTTTGAGGTCCAGACCAATCACATGCAACCCGTTTGTCTGCAATTGGCGGCAGATGGCCTGCCCCATCCCTCCCGCGGCGCCGGTCACAACCGCTGTCTTCATGGTAACTCCTCCTACCTAGGTATGATTTGGGATACTTCGAATTAAAGAAGGAAACTCATAACCCTTTTTTCTGAAAGCGGCGAAAGCCAATTTCGTTTAATTCAGTGCACGTCCGTTTTGGGCTCAAGCTAGACTTTGCAAAGTCAGCTTTCTGCGCATCACAGACTTTCGCGAGAATCCAAGCAAAAAGCCCGCATGGAACCCAAGGGGCCTTGGGAGGCCCCGTGAGGGGTTGGGCACCGCAAAGGACCAAAACCGTAACAACTACGCCAAAAACTGATTGAATTCATCGCTAAGGCAGACAATCGCGCAGCGCAAAACTATGGGCAAACTACGCAAACTTTTGGGGTGCGCGAAGTGTTATGCGCAAACCTACAAGATCTGTAGGGACGCGCATAACGCTGCATTCTTATCATTGATTTTATTCAGAAAATCTGGGTGTCTTCGCCCAGAATTTTGTACAGCATTTGCGCATAGGTTTGCATTTTTTGCCCATAAGATTGCACGGTTCACTATACGCGCTCAATTGTCGATTGTCGTACAGTGGCTTGATCAACTTGAACGCACCATAACTCAGCCAAAAGTGCGTTATTCTTGGAACAATTCAACCCAAAACCGAACAAAACAACTCAATTGCGAGGCTATGGTAGATTCCTTTCAATTTAGCTCGGCTCGGTAAGTTTAGATAAAAACTATTTAACATCGGCAATTCGACGCATGGGATCAGACGGCAGCAAGCTGTTTAAATTCTAGGGATGCGTCTCATTAAGACTGCATCGGGTGATTAGCCATCGACCATCTGGTTGTCGCTCAAGCACATTTAGCGAAACGCCTTCACCTGTCGTGCCTTCGCTAAATTCTGCAAGACACCAGCCGAGTTCGCCGTCTCGACCTGCACTAGAGACAGTGATTTTTTTGTCTTCTCCACCTTCCGCGACCCACTCTGCATGTGTGTCTTCAATAGCTTGCCTTCCAATGGAAGGTGGGCCGAAAGGAGAGTACATCTCTGCTTGCGCTGCAAACACTGAAGCGCATCCATTGGCGTCCCCTTGTTGGTAGCAGGCGACATAGTGGTCGAATACCTCCTGGCACTGTTGTTTGAAGGACATACAAACACTCCTAATTTCGCTGTCCTAGCATCAGGTTCTGCAGTTCTACTGTCAAATCAACCTCGATCAGATTGTTTGCGTCGCTTCTACCTTGGGCGGAGCAGCTTACGCTTGCAATTGGGAAAGTGAAGAGGTTGATCGACGAGCAGCCCGACCTGTTTGGTGATGAACACCCGTCCATCGTTCAGATCAAACAGAAATGGGGAGGCTTGCGCGTCTATGAGGGTCCGGGCTGCAACCAGGCTACGAGTGAAGAGATTCAATGGCGTGTCGATCAGATTGAGCAAACCTGTGTAGGTTGTTCTAATTCTGCCCAACGCCAGAACGTCCTTGGGTTTGTGACGACGCTTTGCAGCTGTTGCTGTCTAGGCGTTTTCAAAGTCAGACCGACAAGCGTAATGGTTTGGAACGCTATCGATCATTGCTTCATAATTTGATGCTTCCAAAGCAATTGTGGCTTGTGCATTGTTAGTAAGAGCTCTGTGAAATTGAAGGGACATCGCGTGAAGATCTATTCCGTATTCGTTTGGTTACTTGCTCTTAGCTTGACATTTGGAGGCGTTGATTTGGTATCCGCCAAAGAGAAAGGCGGAAACTCAAAAGACAAAAAAGTTCAGCTGGACGGCAAACCAGGCAAGGGCCAGAAAGCTGTGCCACCAGGACAAATAAAGAGATATACAAGGGGCGCCAAGCTTCCCAGCGACTTGGACTACACGGACATTGGAGACCTTGTTGACTGGAAATTAAAACCTCCGGGAAAAGGCAATCGTTACATACGCGTCAACGATGAGATTTTGGAAGTTACTGATGACCTTTCAACGGTCGTCGACGCAGTTGGCATCGTTGGAGACCTCGCCAAATAAGAGGGCCTATAAAACTTAGGTTACTTTAAGCACTAGAGCCTAACGTTAAACTTGCGGACAAGGCAGACTGTCAAAGATCTGCCCATTGGTCCTTAATTTTGCCAGTTCTTCCGTATTTGCTTCGCCGCACATGCGCTACTTAATTGGGTAAAGTGCCTCCCTCGTAAACCCATTTGATGGCGGCGGAATCCGGGCAAATCTGGCCACCAACTTCGCGCAGGTGCCGGGAAATCTCCTCCGTCATTCCATCCATTCTTGCCTCGCCAACGGCGCCCTTGCGGATCATGGCTCCGGAATTAAGGATCGGGATCTCTGAGACCGTACGCCCTTCAAACTTTCCCTCATTCGCTTTCATCCATGGGAAGGATGTAAACTCCAGTACATTAGCCCATTGTTCTTCGGTCAGCTCTTCACCGATGAATTCGGCAATCTTTCGGATTGATCCTTGGTGATCACTCTTCATGTCAGAGAAGTGCAGGAACAAAACGTTTGGTTCATTCCGAAGCGGCCACCACGCGGCGAGAAAGCCAAAGATTGCGCCTTGCATACCGTTGGCGTCAATCACATCAGAATAGAAGGATGGAAAGTCGGGTCGACAAAGGGCTTCTCTTGGCACGCCCCAGAGTTCATACCATGCGTCCGAGTGCTTGTTCAGGAATGGCCTGAATGAAACGAGGGCCTCCTCCGGATTTCGCATGATTACGACATATTTGACGTCGGTGCCCGACCCGACGCTCTGAAACGGCACCGCAGGTGGCGGCGAATGCGTCTTGAAAGCGCGGCGCGTGTTGGTTGGCATGGCTGTTACCCGTTCAACTACGACTTCCTGGGGCTGCCCGGGGAAGGCCAAAAATTCAATCCAAGGCACTTCTTCGTATACGTCTCGAAAATCATCAGCCCCGCCCGTTAATAACTGATGAACGATGTTCATTGTCCAGGTTGTCCCGCTTTTAATTGGAACAGAAATCACTACATCTCCGTCCCTCCAAGCGATCTTTTGTTGAATTTCCGGAACTATCCATGGTGGCCCTGAAGGTGGGGCGCCGTCTTCTGGGACGTCGTTCATTTTGATTGACCTCTCATTGGCCTCCCTTCGGTCGAGAGGACTAAACCACCAACTTACCCCGCAAAAGCGGACTTTTCCAAATCCCGTGCACCGAGACCACTCAGATCCATGCGTGATGGCCCAAACAAGACGGGGGGACGAACAGCTTTTTATTCGTGTCAACCAGCTTTAAAAATGAAAGTACCGGAGCGGGCTCGAGGCAGACGTTCACGAATTTGTCGCGATTGACCGCTTGGCGGGCAAGGCTGCCGTTTGCTGCGGCGCAGAGCTCCGGAACCAAATGAAGTATTGCTCAGTAGGCGGAGTGGACGAACAGAACTATCTTTCGCTGTCTCGTCTAAAAGCGCGGACCCTCATTGTCTATCTCACGGCAAAAGCCTTCTTCTACTACAGGATCGATATATAGCTAGCGGCGGACGCTCTACTTAGAAAAAAGGCCAGTAGAAGAAAAATCAACAAAATCGGGGCAGCAAATATAGCTTTTATTATCATAGGTTTTAGGGAGCTATTCTTGTCCGGGCCAAATGTTTCGACCTCGGCGTTGTTTAAAGGCGGGAATAGCTCCCTTTTGCTTTGCTTAACCATAGTCAACTCGTAAAAATAAACTATTTGCTATTTTTCAGACCTCACATTAACCGAGTGTTAACGCTCCTATTATTTCCGATTTAGTGGTTTATTTTGATCGCTGCTGGAGACAAAAACTTTAAAACTACTGCTATTGTTAACAGTCTTATATTCCCAAGTGATTCTTTTGGAGACAAAGGCTAAGATTTTAATACTAAATTAAAAATAACAACTTCTGAAAGTCGGAGAGCTGCCACATTACGGCCCTGTTTGAGCAACATTCTTAGGGATGGCATTCGTTCGCCGCCGCTGACCCGTATTTCTCAAAACGAAAAGGATTTCTGCAGTGTTGAACTTCCTTAAAGTGAGCGTTTCCGCACTCGTACTGTCTGCATTTGTAGTCGCGCCAATCGTGACCGTTTTCGCCACCGATTACGCATACGCCAAAAATGGCAACGGCAAAGGTGGAGGTAACAGCGGCGGAAAAGGGGATAACGGAGGTGGCAAGGGTGGCGGAAAGGGTGGCAACAGCGGTTAAAAAGGTGCCAAAAAGGGATGGGGTTCAGACAAAACTCTCAACGGGACAAACACGAAGTCTGCGAGCAAAAGTCATAAGTTAAAGAGCGCTAGTCGTTTAGGTCGGGCTGTGAAGGAAGACTTCCAGGCTTTAGGCCGCAACCTAAAGCAAAACGGTGTCAAAGGTCTATTCAACGGGAACAAGGCTCGGACCACCACCACACGAACAAATAAAGCGAGTGTTAAGCAATCCCCGAGACCACCAAGCAGAAAAGCAAAACTCCTTGATGATGTTACTCACCCCGATTGCTGTCATTTGGAAATGGGGACGGCTATGAGAGCACAAGCTCCGGTGGTTTCAATGGACGAGTGATATCTTTGGACGTTGATTACCTCGATAGAACCGCCCAAGCTTTAGGATTAGAAGTCCCTGAAACCATTCAATCAGCTTGCAAATTTGAAGCAGCTGGCTCGGATGTCGAGTTCAATAGACTGGATTCTTTTATTGCAAGGTTTTTAACCGACTCGACGTTGTTGTCAGATAGGGAAATGTGTGAGGCGTTGGCAAAGGAGATACTTCTGTTTGCCATAAATGGTGAAGCCCATGAAGACAAAAGTACCGCATTTCAGCGACGTAGAGCATTGAGACTCGCTTTGGAAAGAATGGAGCAATTCGCATGCGATCCTCTTTCCATCGCTGAGATCTGCAAGTCCGTGAGCTGTTCATGGCGGACCTTGGACAGGGTTTTCAAGGAAGAATTTGGAATCGGCCCGAAAGCCTATTTTGTTCGGTTTAGGTTGGGGCGTGCTCGAAATGAACTACTTACTTCAGACCCAGCCTTCACTGTCATTAATATCGCCAATCGCTGGGGCTTTTGGCACATGGGGCAATTTGCAGCCGATTACAAAAAAATGTTCGGTGAACTGCCATCAACCACCTTAAAGAGGGTATCGAAGTCAAATCGGTAGGTTTCCTTTTGAGAACCACCAATGCGACAACTGCGGTGTTCGGAGGGTGTGATATCTACGTTGCGAAGGGCCAGATGGTTTGCGCATCGCTTTTGTTCCCCCTTTCCGGCATACCATCAGGATGAGCCGCAATCGCAATGACAGATGGTCAAGTCCAAGACTTTTCGCCGGTGCGCACGTATAGTTGTGCAAAAAAGTATCGCAATAATAATAACTTGCGCAGAGATCGCTAACTGCCGCCAAACTTAGCAATCGCTTCCAAGGTCATTTCTTGTTCCAATGACGGATGGTTGCGACAAACCTTTAGGTCTATACAGATTGGATCGAGGTGACTTACGTACTTAATATGCAGTACTAAAATTTGTCTGGGTCTTTGAATTTTGAAACGTCCAAGCGAGAAGCGGTTTTATTCGAGCGCAAGATTGGCGTTCTCAAGAATGTTTGAACAGGGGTTAAGAAGCGCCCGACTTTATCTCAGCGGCCTTGAAAATTTATCTGACCTTGCTTGGCCAGCAGTTTTGTCAGTGATATTTGCATCACTGCTATTGTCGTGTTCGACTCCGAAAAACCTCGTTGGCGTTGAATTGAAGGCACCGCTGGACGTTGTGCGAGATGCAGGCCAACACCGCCTTTTCATAGCAACGACTAGAGTGCCGTCGAGCGTTTCTGGGGAGTTCTACTCCGGCGAACGAAGCCAAGCCCTGAACTTTGCACAGGTGGATATTTCAGTGCCGCCGTCACACGTGCCAGGCGAAATTGAACGACCTAGGCAATTGCCACCCGATCCGCAAAAGCACTTCACTATCAATCAACCCGTTTCATTCAACACGGAAACACAGTTTCAGAACGAGTTGACGGCACATTTGAAAGGTTTGCCCAGAGAAAATCGCAACATTTTGCTATTTGTCCACGGATACAACACGAACTTGACCTCGGCTATTCTTCAGGTGACACAATTTGTCGAAGACACCGGGTACAATGGTGTGCCTGTTCTTTTTTCATGGGCATCTAGCGGTCAAACATTGAAGTATGTCTACGACATAAACAGCGTACTTTCTGCGCGGGATCAATTGGTCAAAATGTTTTCGACTTTGCAGCTTGCAAGTGTCGAAAGCTACGATGTAGTTGCACATTCGATGGGAACTCTTCTGGTAATGGAGGCCGCACGCCAGATTGTTATTACAACTGGTATAAACCCAACCGGGAAAGTTCGGAATGTTGTGCTAGCCGCTCCGGATATCGACCGCGATCTTTTTCTGTCACAGCTAAGAAACTTTCCAGAAGGCGGATACAATATGATCATTCTTGTTTCATCAGATGACAAGGCATTGTTAGCAAGCCGCAGGGTTGCGGGGGGCGTATCTCGTATTGGTCAACTTCCGGCCTCTGAATTGGACAGGCGTGGAATAATCGCCATAGATTTAAGTGATGTGGATGACGACAGCTCTTATTCGCATGCCAAATATAAGGATTCCCCCGAAGTCGTTCGACTTCTTGGAGACGCCCTAAAAAACGGCAACAGCTTCAACGCCCGACCCAAGCTAACCTTAGGACAGACAATTGGTGTAGGCGTCGATGGAGCAATCAACACCTTGACTCCTGATCTTAATTGACAATCACTTTGCACATTAGGCTTGGCAGAACAATCGGAGCGTTCAATGTCTTATACGACGGGAAAGTTGCCAAGTTTTCTGAAAAATTCGCTTAGCGTCTTTTTGCTTTGTCTGTCGGCATCCACGACTCAAGCACTCGGTACAGATTGCCCGGAGAATCCAAAACTATCTGGGAGCGTGACTTTCACAGGGGAGACTAGGTCTCTAGTCATCGGTTTCCGTCAAGGCCAAGGAGTTTTAAGCCTCGAGGAAGGTCAAGAATTTCCGTTTTCTGTACGTGGTTTCAAATTTGGGGAAACTGGCACCCGCGATGGCACGATTTCGGGGAATGTTTACGGCCTGCAATCGCCAGATGATTTCCCGGGCGTTTATCAGGGGGTTGTCAGTGGTTTTCTTGCAATTGCAGGCAAAAGCGACATTGTGTTGGTGAACTCGAAATGCGTAACTATTGTAGCACGTGTTTCGGCGGTTGGAATGAATATGTCTTTGGAAGCGGACCAGGCGGTTATTATCAAATTTACTGACCATTGATTTCACCTGACCAGCCCGAACTTTGATTTCCCCAATTTGGCGTAGCCTTTTAGTCCGGGCACTTTGTTGCGCCATTGTTGGACTTATCCGTCCGCACTGGGCTGATTGTGTTGAAAAACTCGGTGTGCGGACCGAGGCGATCAAATTTGGAGAACATCCTCCCGCTAAAGCCCACATTTTCGAACGTAGTTTCCTGAGGGCTAAATCGGAGGGACGTTGTTCCAAAATTTTGGCGCGAATTTCGCGGGGTAGAGTTTTTCAACACAATCGGCTCGAAGCAGACATGGGGCACTGCAGCGGTTCGAACTCTAACCCAGTCCCGAAAGCAGACATTGCAGAAATCGGGATGATCTGGCGATTTCACCGGCTTGGCCCAATGCGTGGACATTCAGCTTTTTGAAGCTGTCGTTCGTATAATTGGGCCTGACCGACTGCTCAGTGCCCAAAGTGGTCATTATACGACGGCACTTTTTTGAACTGATCTCAAAACAGCTTTGCAAAACGTAGGTATTTGAAACCACGGCTCAGTTTCACCGGGAAGGCTCGAGAGCCGAACAACGGGACACCGGGAAAGCGGATCGGCGACTAAAGAACATGATAATTAAAAATATTATATCTGATTATGTGTATCCTTGATGATCTGGTAGTCATTTATGTGTGCTGTTCGCACAAGCAACCCGACTACTCGATTCATGATTTTTGAGGAATGGAAAATGCCTACATTTAAAAGCCGCCTTACAATCGTCTTCACAAGCCTTTTGTTCATTTTTGTGTTCGCAAACACTGCAACCGCAAAATTCACTGCTGAAGATGCAGCCAAACTGGACTCAGAAGCAGAAGCCACATTAGCTCAATTCAAGGCCGACACAAAAGGCGCTGACGAAGTGCTGGCGAGCGCTAAAGGCGTGCTGGTTTGCCCAAGCATCACGAAAGCGGGCCTAGGTTTTGGCGCTGAGGGAGGTCGGTGCGTACTGGTTACCGGCGCTGCTGAAAAGCTCTATTACAACACGTTCGGCGTCAAAGGTGGTTTCATCGCTGGAATTCAGTCCCACTCGATGATCTTGGCGTTGAACACAAACGAAGCGCTGGCAAAGTTCACCAGCAATGACCGCGAGTGGGAATTGGGCGTGGATGCATCAGTGGCCGTGGCCAAAGTTGGCGCTGGCGGTGACTTGGACACCACCAACCTTAAAAGCGATATCGTATCCTTCATTTTTGGTCAAAAAGGATTGATGGCTGATGTGAGCTGGAAAGGATCGCGTTTCAAAAAACTCGAAATCGAATAGTTGCTCGTTTTCCCAGACGAAGAAGTTTCGCGGTGCTACTACTCCTAACTGGATGTTCCGCGAAGCATCGTCGGTCATGGCGGGGCCTCGCGGTTCCTCCCGGTGCCCATTGCGGCCAATTGCCAAACTCTACCTGCCGCTTAGCAGCTAAGGAACGTTGAATTCAAAATTTGGAATTGTTACCACTTTAAGGCGGTTTCGCAAATCATCTGGGAAGAAAATTTAGGGAGTAATGTCATGACAAAAGTATTGAGAACATTGACGACTAGCGCAGCAATTGCACTTGGCACTGCGTGCGTTGCACTCGCTGATGACGGTGTCCTGCCAAAGGACAACGCCGAGTTTGAAAAATGGGGCGACGAGTCTGGCTGGACCATTTATGTAGATAAGAGCCGTAATGCTTGCCTGATCGAACGCGTGGATGAGAATGAGAACGTGGTGCAGATGGGGCTGACGGCAGACAAAGAGTTCGGCTATGTCGGAGTTTTTACTAAGGCCGACGTCGAATTCAAGGACAACAAGGTGCACCTGCGTCTGGATGACAAAGCCTATGTGGGCGATGCGACAGCCGCACCTTCGAACCTCGCACGCGACTACAAAGGTGGCTACTTGCTGGCCAACAACCCGAACTTTGTTGACGACCTTCAGAAGCGCTATGTCATGACCGTCATGCCAGAAGACGCCAACACTTTCGATGTGAGCCTAGATGGGACCCTCAAGGCCATAGACAAAGCTCGCGAATGCAACTCGGCGGTTGCTGGTTGATCGTCTCTAGCTGCGTTGGGGTCCCTCATTGCGCGAGGGGCCTTTGCTTTTTGACCAAAAAAAAAATCAAAATGCTGCGCTCAGTCGCTTAACAGCATTCGATGCTTCTGCAAGTTACAATTGGCCTGCGGCGGTTTGGTCCGCGCATAGTCACTAAATGCTTTACGCGGATTGAAGAGAGGTCCAAGACGGTTTGTCACAAAACGTTCACTCAACTCGATTAAGGGAAATCGCTCGTGAGTGGACAGTTTTAGCACCATCGGCCCGCTTGGTTTCGACCAGCGGGCCTATTCTAAGTGCCAGCGGTAGGTCGGGTTTGTCCGCTCCTCGTTTGTCGGTCCCGATTGCGGCGAAATGGTGGATTGAATTTCGCCCTTCAGACAGGCTTTCAATGACCGCTCTGACGATGAGCCTCCCCAACTGAACTGGTCCACCGTTATGCTTAGGAAACGGAGGACCACGAATGGCAAACAAGAGACCGAAGCCCGAAGAGATTGTCTCGAAGTTACGGCAGGTTGAAGTTCTGATGGGGCAAGGCATGTCCCGACTTGATGCGATCAGACAGATCGGCGTTGTTGAACAAACCTATTACCGCTGGCGCAAGAAGTACGGCGGAATGGGCGTAGATCAGTTGAAAGAATTGAAGCGGCTTCAGAAAGAGAACGAACGATTGCGACGTGCGGTTTCTGATCTGACGTTGGACAAACTGATCCTGACGGAAGCCACAAAGGGAAACTACTGAGCCCCGCTCGTCGTCGTGCTTGTGTTAACCATGTACGCAACCAGCTGAACGTTTCTGAGAGACGCGCCTGTCGCGTGCTTGGACAACACCGGTCCACGCAACGACGCATCCCAAGAGGCCGCGCGGACGAGGACAGGCTGGTCGCCGACATGATCGAGCTGACCCGTCAA
>NZ_FREZ01000027.1 GCF_900143525.1 Ruegeria sp. Alg231-54
AAAGGTGCTTTGACTTATACCGATATTGCTGGCGACCCTGTTTTGTATGGCAACTTGCCGCCGCGTGAAATTTCTATGAAGGATGTTTTCCGTTCTGGTGATTCGTCTAAGAAGTTTAAGATTGCTGAGGGTCAGTGGTATCGTTATGCGCCTTCGTATGTTTCTCCTGCTTATCACCTTCTTGAAGGCTTCCCATTCATTCAGGAACCGCCTTCTGGTGATTTGCAAGAACGCGTACTTATTCGCCACCATGATTATGACCAGTGTTTCCAGTCCGTTCAGTTGTTGCAGTGGAATAGTCAGGTTAAATTTAATGTGACCGTTTATCGCAATCTGCCGACCACTCGCGATTCAATCATGACTTCGTGATAAAAGATTGAGTGTGAGGTTATAACGCCGAAGCGGTAAAAATTTTAATTTTTGCCGCTGAGGGGTTGACCAAGCGAAGCGCGGTAGGTTTTCTGCTTAGGAGTTTAATCATGTTTCAGACTTTTATTTCTCGCCATAATTCAAACTTTTTTTCTGATAAGCTGGTTCTCACTTCTGTTACTCCAGCTTCTTCGGCACCTGTTTTACAGACACCTAAAGCTACATCGTCAACGTTATATTTTGATAGTTTGACGGTTAATGCTGGTAATGGTGGTTTTCTTCATTGCATTCAGATGGATACATCTGTCAACGCCGCTAATCAGGTTGTTTCTGTTGGTGCTGATATTGCTTTTGATGCCGACCCTAAATTTTTTGCCTGTTTGGTTCGCTTTGAGTCTTCTTCGGTTCCGACTACCCTCCCGACTGCCTATGATGTTTATCCTTTGGATGGTCGCCATGATGGTGGTTATTATACCGTCAAGGACTGTGTGACTATTGACGTCCTTCCCCGTACGCCGGGCAATAATGTTTATGTTGGTTTCATGGTTTGGTCTAACTTTACCGCTACTAAATGCCGCGGATTGGTTTCGCTGAATCAGGTTATTAAAGAGATTATTTGTCTCCAGCCACTTAAGTGAGGTGATTTATGTTTGGTGCTATTGCTGGCGGTATTGCTTCTGCTCTTGCTGGTGGCGCCATGTCTAAATTGTTTGGAGGCGGTCAAAAAGCCGCCTCCGGTGGCATTCAAGGTGATGTGCTTGCTACCGATAACAATACTGTAGGCATGGGTGATGCTGGTATTAAATCTGCCATTCAAGGCTCTAATGTTCCTAACCCTGATGAGGCCGTCCCTAGTTTTGTTTCTGGTGCTATGGCTAAAGCTGGTAAAGGACTTCTTGAAGGTACGTTGCAGGCTGGCACTTCTGCCGTTTCTGATAAGTTGCTTGATTTGGTTGGACTTGGTGGCAAGTCTGCCGCTGATAAAGGAAAGGATACTCGTGATTATCTTGCTGCTGCATTTCCTGAGCTTAATGCTTGGGAGCGTGCTGGTGCTGATGCTTCCTCTGCTGGTATGGTTGACGCCGGATTTGAGAATCAAAAAGAGCTTACTAAAATGCAACTGGACAATCAGAAAGAGATTGCCGAGATGCAAAATGAGACTCAAAAAGAGATTGCTGGCATTCAGTCGGCGACTTCACGCCAGAATACGAAAGACCAGGTATATGCACAAAATGAGATGCTTGCTTATCAACAGAAGGAGTCTACTGCTCGCGTTGCGTCTATTATGGAAAACACCAATCTTTCCAAGCAACAGCAGGTTTCCGAGATTATGCGCCAAATGCTTACTCAAGCTCAAACGGCTGGTCAGTATTTTACCAATGACCAAATCAAAGAAATGACTCGCAAGGTTAGTGCTGAGGTTGACTTAGTTCATCAGCAAACGCAGAATCAGCGGTATGGCTCTTCTCATATTGGCGCTACTGCAAAGGATATTTCTAATGTCGTCACTGATGCTGCTTCTGGTGTGGTTGATATTTTTCATGGTATTGATAAAGCTGTTGCCGATACTTGGAACAATTTCTGGAAAGACGGTAAAGCTGATGGTATTGGCTCTAATTTGTCTAGGAAATAACCGTCAGGATTGACACCCTCCCAATTGTATGTTTTCATGCCTCCAAATCTTGGAGGCTTTTTTATGGTTCGTTCTTATTACCCTTCTGAATGTCACGCTGATTATTTTGACTTTGAGCGTATCGAGGCTCTTAAACCTGCTATTGAGGCTTGTGGCATTTCTACTCTTTCTCAATCCCCAATGCTTGGCTTCCATAAGCAGATGGATAACCGCATCAAGCTCTTGGAAGAGATTCTGTCTTTTCGTATGCAGGGCGTTGAGTTCGATAATGGTGATATGTATGTTGACGGCCATAAGGCTGCTTCTGACGTTCGTGATGAGTTTGTATCTGTTACTGAGAAGTTAATGGATGAATTGGCACAATGCTACAATGTGCTCCCCCAACTTGATATTAATAACACTATAGACCACCGCCCCGAAGGGGACGAAAAATGGTTTTTAGAGAACGAGAAGACGGTTACGCAGTTTTGCCGCAAGCTGGCTGCTGAACGCCCTCTTAAGGATATTCGCGATGAGTATAATTACCCCAAAAAGAAAGGTATTAAGGATGAGTGTTCAAGATTGCTGGAGGCCTCCACTATGAAATCGCGTAGAGGCTTTGCTATTCAGCGTTTGATGAATGCAATGCGACAGGCTCATGCTGATGGTTGGTTTATCGTTTTTGACACTCTCACGTTGGCTGACGACCGATTAGAGGCGTTTTATGATAATCCCAATGCTTTGCGTGACTATTTTCGTGATATTGGTCGTATGGTTCTTGCTGCCGAGGGTCGCAAGGCTAATGATTCACACGCCGACTGCTATCAGTATTTTTGTGTGCCTGAGTATGGTACAGCTAATGGCCGTCTTCATTTCCATGCGGTGCACTTTATGCGGACACTTCCTACAGGTAGCGTTGACCCTAATTTTGGTCGTCGGGTACGCAATCGCCGCCAGTTAAATAGCTTGCAAAATACGTGGCCTTATGGTTACAGTATGCCCATCGCAGTTCGCTACACGCAGGACGCTTTTTCACGTTCTGGTTGGTTGTGGCCTGTTGATGCTAAAGGTGAGCCGCTTAAAGCTACCAGTTATATGGCTGTTGGTTTCTATGTGGCTAAATACGTTAACAAAAAGTCAGATATGGACCTTGCTGCTAAAGGTCTAGGAGCTAAAGAATGGAACAACTCACTAAAAACCAAGCTGTCGCTACTTCCCAAGAAGCTGTTCAGAATCAGAATGAGCCGCAACTTCGGGATGAAAATGCTCACAATGACAAATCTGTCCACGGAGTGCTTAATCCAACTTACCAAGCTGGGTTACGACGCGACGCCGTTCAACCAGATATTGAAGCAGAACGCAAAAAGAGAGATGAGATTGAGGCTGGGAAAAGTTACTGTAGCCGACGTTTTGGCGGCGCAACCTGTGACGACAAATCTGCTCAAATTTATGCGCGCTTCGATAAAAATGATTGGCGTATCCAACCTGCAGAGTTTTATCGCTTCCATGACGCAGAAGTTAACACTTTCGGATATTTCTGATGAGTCGAAAAATTATCTTGATAAAGCAGGAATTACTACTGCTTGTTTACGAATTAAATCGAAGTGGACTGCTGGCGGAAAATGAGAAAATTCGACCTATCCTTGCGCAGCTCGAGAAGCTCTTACTTTGCGACCTTTCGCCATCAACTAACGATTCTGTCAAAAACTGACGCGTTGGATGAGGAGAAGTGGCTTAATATGCTTGGCACGTTCGTCAAGGACTGGTTTAGATATGAGTCACATTTTGTTCATGGTAGAGATTCTCTTGTTGACATTTTAAAAGAGCGTGGATTACTATCTGAGTCCGATGCTGTTCAACCACTAATAGGTAAGAAATCATGAGTCAAGTTACTGAACAATCCGTACGTTTCCAGACCGCTTTGGCCTCTATTAAGCTCATTCAGGCTTCTGCCGTTTTGGATTTAACCGAAGATGATTTCGATTTTCTGACGAGTAACAAAGTTTGGATTGCTACTGACCGCTCTCGTGCTCGTCGCTGCGTTGAGGCTTGCGTTTATGGTACGCTGGACTTTGTAGGATACCCTCGCTTTCCTGCTCCTGTTGAGTTTATTGCTGCCGTCATTGCTTATTATGTTCATCCCGTCAACATTCAAACGGCCTGTCTCATCATGGAAGGCGCTGAATTTACGGAAAACATTATTAATGGCGTCGAGCGTCCGGTTAAAGCCGCTGAATTGTTCGCGTTTACCTTGCGTGTACGCGCAGGAAACACTGACGTTCTTACTGACGCAGAAGAAAACGTGCGTCAAAAATTACGTGCAGAAGGAGTGATGTAATGTCTAAAGGTAAAAAACGTTCTGGCGCTCGCCCTGGTCGTCCGCAGCCGTTGCGAGGTACTAAAGGCAAGCGTAAAGGCGCTCGTCTTTGGTATGTAGGTGGTCAACAATTTTAATTGCAGGGGCTTCGGCCCCTTACTTGAGGATAAATTATGTCTAATATTCAAACTGGCGCCGAGCGTATGCCGCATGACCTTTCCCATCTTGGCTTCCTTGCTGGTCAGATTGGTCGTCTTATTACCATTTCAACTACTCCGGTTATCGCTGGCGACTCCTTCGAGATGGACGCCGTTGGCGCTCTCCGTCTTTCTCCATTGCGTCGTGGCCTTGCTATTGACTCTACTGTAGACATTTTTACTTTTTATGTCCCTCATCGTCACGTTTATGGTGAACAGTGGATTAAGTTCATGAAGGATGGTGTTAATGCCACTCCTCTCCCGACTGTTAACACTACTGGTTATATTGACCATGCCGCTTTTCTTGGCACGATTAACCCTGATACCAATAAAATCCCTAAGCATTTGTTTCAGGGTTATTTGAATATCTATAACAACTATTTTAAAGCGCCGTGGATGCCTGACCGTACCGAGGCTAACCCTAATGAGCTTAATCAAGATGATGCTCGTTATGGTTTCCGTTGCTGCCATCTCAAAAACATTTGGACTGCTCCGCTTCCTCCTGAGACTGAGCTTTCTCGCCAAATGACGACTTCTACCACATCTATTGACATTATGGGTCTGCAAGCTGCTTATGCTAATTTGCATACTGACCAAGAACGTGATTACTTCATGCAGCGTTACCATGATGTTATTTCTTCATTTGGAGGTAAAACCTCTTATGACGCTGACAACCGTCCTTTACTTGTCATGCGCTCTAATCTCTGGGCATCTGGCTATGATGTTGATGGAACTGACCAAACGTCGTTAGGCCAGTTTTCTGGTCGTGTTCAACAGACCTATAAACATTCTGTGCCGCGTTTCTTTGTTCCTGAGCATGGCACTATGTTTACTCTTGCGCTTGTTCGTTTTCCGCCTACTGCGACTAAAGAGATTCAGTACCTTAACGCTAAAGGTGCTTTGACTTATACCGATATTGCTGGCGACCCTGTTTTGTATGGCAACTTGCCGCCGCGTGAAATTTCTATGAAGGATGTTTTCCGTTCTGGTGATTCGTCTAAGAAGTTTAAGATTGCTGAGGGTCAGTGGTATCGTTATGCGCCTTCGTATGTTTCTCCTGCTTATCACCTTCTTGAAGGCTTCCCATTCATTCAGGAACCGCCTTCTGGTGATTTGCAAGAACGCGTACTTATTCGCCACCATGATTATGACCAGTGTTTCCAGTCCGTTCAGTTGTTGCAGTGGAATAGTCAGGTTAAATTTAATGTGACCGTTTATCGCAATCTGCCGACCACTCGCGATTCAATCATGACTTCGTGATAAAAGATTGAGTGTGAGGTTATAACGCCGAAGCGGTAAAAATTTTAATTTTTGCCGCTGAGGGGTTGACCAAGCGAAGCGCGGTAGGTTTTCTGCTTAGGAGTTTAATCATGTTTCAGACTTTTATTTCTCGCCATAATTCAAACTTTTTTTCTGATAAGCTGGTTCTCACTTCTGTTACTCCAGCTTCTTCGGCACCTGTTTTACAGACACCTAAAGCTACATCGTCAACGTTATATTTTGATAGTTTGACGGTTAATGCTGGTAATGGTGGTTTTCTTCATTGCATTCAGATGGATACATCTGTCAACGCCGCTAATCAGGTTGTTTCTGTTGGTGCTGATATTGCTTTTGATGCCGACCCTAAATTTTTTGCCTGTTTGGTTCGCTTTGAGTCTTCTTCGGTTCCGACTACCCTCCCGACTGCCTATGATGTTTATCCTTTGGATGGTCGCCTTGTTGGTGGTTATTATCCTGTCAAGG
>NZ_FREZ01000004.1 GCF_900143525.1 Ruegeria sp. Alg231-54
AGCGCGGCGAAGCGGGCGAAAACAGGGGCGCGCTGCTGCGCGGGATCGAGCGTGAAGGCGTTGAGAGTGGTCAGGTTCTGTGTAAGCCGGGTTCGGTTACACCGAACACCAAGTTCGAAGCCGAAGCCTATATCCTGACCAAGGAAGAAGGCGGTCGTCACACCCCGTTCTTCGCGAACTACCGTCCTCAGTTTTACTTCCGTACAACTGACGTGACCGGCACCGTGACCCTGGCAGCTGGCACCGAGATGGTTATGCCCGGCGACAACGTGTCGTTCGAGGTTGAATTGATCGCACCGATCGCGATGGAAAACGGCCTGCGTTTCGCCATCCGCGAAGGCGGCCGCACTGTCGGCGCCGGCGTTGTATCGAAAATCGTCGAGTAAGGCGGCTCTGCCACCCAATCGGTTGAACTAAAGAAAGGGCGTCCCTCGGGACGCCCTTTTTTTGTTTGCATTCCTGCTATGGTCAGCACGCGTTGTGCGGAAAGGAATTAATCGTAGGCCGCGTCGACGATGAATTCTACCTTCAGCTCGGCGCGAGCCAATTTGGCTTCGCCGCAAGCCCGCGCAGGGGCATGGCCCTTTGGAACCCAGGCATTCCAGACCTCGTTCAATCCGGCAAAATCCTTCATGTCCGCCAGCCAGATCGTCACGCGCAGCATCTTTTCGCGCGATGAGCCAGCCTGTTCGAGAAGGGCGTCAATCTTCTCGAGGCAAATCCGGACTTGTTCCTGAATTGTCTCGCCCTCGGCGACTTGCCCGGTCAGGTAGGCTAGGCCGTTGTGTTTCACAATTTTGGAGGACCGTTCGCCGGTGTCGATGCGTTCAATCATGGGGGTGTTCTCGTTTTTTGGTGTCGGATACGGTCGTTCATGGTCACAATCCACCAGTATGGCAAACGGAAACCGTTTGAGTGCGTTTCAGAGAAATTTAATACACAGGAAACAAACGTGATCTGAAAGCGCGTGGATCTATCACGCATTCGTGCTGCCTCGATTGCTTGTTTTTGCTTTCTTCCGTCCAAACGCGAACGGGCTTTTTCATCCCGGCGTTGAGTGGCCTCGGCGTGGATTGTAGAAGCTGTTGCTACCTACAACAAAACAGCCACCGCCAACCCCACAGCCCTTCCGTAAAATCTCAGAAAGATCTGCGGCGTGGTTTCTTCCGGCACGCAGGCGAATTATTTGGCCGCGTCACCCGGGGTGGTCTTTTTCTTTAGCAATGTCTGCATAGCGTGTTGGTTGGTTCCGATTTGAAGGAAAAGGCCAATATCGCCTCTGAACACAAGGAACAGAGGCGAAATGAAACAGAAATCATTCGAAAACCTACTGAAACGACTACAGGGGCTCACACCGGATCAAGTGGATGCCCTGATGCGGTCAATTCAGGACATGACTGCCCAGAACGCCGCCCTGACTGGGATCGACCAAACGGCCAGAATGGCCTGCTGTCCTCATTGCCAAGCAACGGAAAAGCAGAAATGGGGGCGCACACGCTCCGGGACTCAGCGCTATCGGTGCAATCAGTGCGGCAAGACTTTCAACGGTAGGACTGGTAGCTCAATCGGCCACATTCGACGGCTCGATCTGTTCTACCGAGTGCTCCAGGACATGTTTGCCTCAACAATCCCGGGCTCGGTCCGCCAACTGGCCGAACGTCTGGGTATCAACAAAGATACCGTATGGCGCTGGCGCCAAATTATCTTGCGTTCGTTGTCGCAACGTATCGAGCCCCTCTCGGGTATTGTTGAGGTTGATGAGACCTTTGTGCGTGAAAGTCGCAAAGGCAGCCGGGAATGGGTGCTCCACCATAGAGACCCAGCGAACTATCCCAAGCCACCGCGCCTGCGCTGGTATGAATACAAGCTCACGGGCGCGTTGATGAAGCGCGGCCTCAGCAAATGGCGGCTGCCGGTGCTCACCGCAATGGATCGGGCTGGAAATCGCTACGCCGAGCGACTGCCTGATAGGCGCGATCGGACGATCTATCAATGCCTGTCGCCGATTATTCGCCGGGATGCGGCTTTGTGTTCCGATGGGTTGGGTGCCTATGCAAGGTTTGCACAAGCCTCTGGTGTCTCTCACTTCGTGCTCGGCACGAAACCCGGTTCCCGTAAGATCGGACAGAGCTTTCACATCCAGAATGTGAATGCCCTACACTCACGTCTGAAAGACTTCTTACGCCCTTTCAAAGGGCCCGCCAAGAAGTATCTGGACGGCTATGTGGATTGGTATTTCGTAAGAAACAGCACGAAGCCAGAGCGGGCCCTGGACAACCTGCTGAAGCTGCCAAAGGTTCAGGGCGACAGTGGCACCTCTGTCGTGCAAATGGAATCAGAAGTTTCGCCTACGTCTCCATCTTACACTGGCACCGAGACAGGGTTGCGTATCTCGGCAAGGAACGCATCCACCTGTTCTTCTTTGGTGGCCCAAGAGGTGACCAATCGTGTCACTGAACTATGGACATTGTGAGGTTCCCAGACATAGAAATCGAAACTCTTTTTCAGATGCGCGATCAGGTCGTTCGGAAAGATTGGAAACAACTGGTTGGTTTCTGTTTCCGCGACGAATTCGTATCCAGCCTCGGCGATTCCAGCTGACAAGCGCGCGGCCATAGCGTTGGCGTGGTGTGCGAGGTCGAAGTAGAGTCCATCGCGGAACAGCTCGCGGAATTGGAGGCCCAAGATGCGACCCTTGGCCAACAGGGCACCGCGCTGTTTGATATGGAAGGCGAAATCATCGCGCAGCTTCGGGTTAGGAATGACGATGGCTTCTCCCAGCAACGCGCCAACCTTCGTTCCACCTACCCAGAATATGTCGGTGAGTTCGGCGATATCTTCCAAGGTCAGGTCATTCTTGTCAGCAGACAAGGCCGCTCCCAGCCGGGCACCATCAAGCAACAACAGCAGGCCACGCTCGCGACACAGTGCCGAAATAGCCTCAAGCTCGGGTTTGGAGTAAAGCGTGCCGACCTCGGTGGCATTGGAGATATAGACGAGGCGTGGTTTAGCCATGTGCGGGAAATGAGCATTTGCCTCCAATGCCGCTTTGATACTGTCTGGGGTCAGCTTACCTTTTTCGGGTGGGACCGTGATGATCTTGTGCCCAGTCGCCTCAATCGCACCGGTTTCCCGCACGACGATGTGCCCGGATGCCGGGGCAATCACCGCCTCATGCGGTCTGAGCGCGCTGGAGATGGCAAGGATATTAGCAAGGGTCCCACTGGCAACAAACCAGATATCCGGGGCGGCCTCTCCCATATGCTGACGAAGCATGTCCCGGGCTGCCCTTGAATACACGTCGTCGCCGTAGGCCGTCTGCTGAACCATATTGGTTTCTGCCAGTGCTGCCAGAATTTGCGGATGCGCCCCTTCGCTATAATCATCCAGAAAGCTGTGTTTCATTGTCTTCTCCATTCGTCTTGCACCAGACTTAGGGAGGTGAAGGGCGCGAATATAGAACGATATTACGTCCCTTGCTGAATATATCTCGCGGGCGTAACGCCATAAATGGCTCGGAAATTGCGAGTCAGGTGGCTTTGATCAGAAAACCCAGCTTCGAATGATGCGTCGGTGATGTT
Organism: Ruegeria sp. Alg231-54; assembly: GCF_900143525.1. Lineage (GTDB taxonomy): Bacteria > Pseudomonadota > Alphaproteobacteria > Rhodobacterales > Rhodobacteraceae > Ruegeria. Next base: position 3,582 of record NZ_FREZ01000004.1, read on the forward strand.
GGCCCCCTTTTGCAGCATTTCCCTTGCGCGGCGCACCCGCGCCAGCATCACATATTGATAGGGAGCCATGTGGAACTGTTTCTGGAACCGGGACATGAACTGCCGTTTCGTGAAGCCAGACAGGTCTGCAAGGGTAGAAATGTCAAAACTTCCCTGGATGTTATCATGGATGTAGTCGCGCACTTCTCCCAGTTCCTTTCCTCCGACACTCCGTTCCTCGCCCTCTGCATCGGACAAGGTTTCGAAGACCTGCCCGACCGCTTGCAGCACCTCCTGCTCCAGAAGGAGGCGGTCGGAATTGGTTTGCAGAAGTGATCGTAAGTTGATCAGCCGGGTGGCAATCTCAGGTGAGTGTTTGAAGGGTTGATGAAAGGAGTAGGTGCTGTCCGCACTATCCATCGCCTCACGCACAATGTCCTGCGGAAAATAGAAAATGGTTTGGCGCCAAGCATCGGCGTCCCCAAGGCCACCATGATGTGCTTCATCGGGCGAAAATGTGGCCACTACATCCTTCGAAGCATGCCACCATTCACCTTTGCACCAGACATCATGCACACCGCTCTCGATGACTCCCACCAAGTATTCCTCGTGAGAATGTTTGGGAAATGTCTGTTTGGTGTAGTCAGCACGAAGATAATCAAACCCACCGAGGAGATCGGTGTGTCTCAACGTCGCCTCGTTTTGCGGACGGCGACCGACGGGGGCTTCCAAAAGCGGCATGAAAGCAAAGTAGATTAAGCAGCGACGCTATTCAAATCCCGTGTTTCTGAAGTCTGGATCGATTATGCCAACACGCTCTGCAGACATTGCTTTTTCTTTTCACAATTGTCAGTATTCTGGCGGCAGATATTCAGATTTTCGGAAACATGATCAAATCGTAAACCAAATTCACCGGGTTTCCCCTGACAGCAATGATCGCGGTTGCTGGCGTAGGGCAGGCCAAGCCACTGCTTACGAACTCTCAGGAAACCTATGTTTCCACCTGCCTGGATCAGAGTGACACGCCAGAGCGTATCATCGAAATCTGCCAGCACGGGCTGGGTAATGTCGGCGCGTCTGATCGGCAGCGTATTGAGATGTTGGATAAGCTTGCATGGGCCTACTATGATCTCGATGATATTGGTCAGGCCGATGACGCGTTTGCCGAAATATTGACCTTGAATCCCGATGCCGAGCTTGGGCTGCAGGGGCTGGCGTGGGTGTATTACAATCGCGATGATTGTGCGGCTGCGACCGCAATGTTTAGGCAAGCCGTATCGCGCAAGCCCAATGCAAGCAACATGGCCGGTCTGGCCGCCAGCGCGCGCCGGGCCGGAGAGATGGATTTTGCCGATTTCGAAGAGATGATGCAAACCGCTCTGGCTCTGAACCCGGAATACACTTGGGCGATGCGGGAACTGGTCTGGAAATTGGTGGATCATAACCGGCAGAACGAAGCGCTGAGCCTGTTCAGAACCACCAGCGAACTGGATCCATATGATCCATATGCGGAATACGGAGTCGCCTTTCTGTTGTCCGAGCAGAACGATTGGGAAGCCGCGTTTGACCATGTAAGCCGGGCATTGGAACTGAAGCCGGATTTCGTGACCGCACTATCGCGCCGGTCCCTTATCCTGCTGATGCTGGACCGGCCCAAACAAGCATTGAAAGATGCAGAAGCGGTGATTGAGGCCGAACCTGGTGACTCGGACGGCTACGTGCGAAAGGCGCGGGCGCTATCAGACTTAGGCCAAAGATCACAGGCGCATGAGGTGTTGGAGTTGGCGGAAAGCCGGGTGGGACCGGGCAGCTATCTGCTTTATTGGTGGGCCAACCTGTTGGCGGACGACCTCGAGTATGAAGCCGCTCTTTTCCACATTCGACGCAGTGTCGCGCTTGAGGGTGTCGACCGCTTTGACAACCGCCTGCATGCGGATATTGCGTTAGGTCCGGGCCACACGGACGAGGCGCGTGATGCCATTGATCAGGCGCTTGGTCTCTATCCCGATGGAGAGTTTGAGCAGTATACGAATGCGCTGGTGCTGCTGGCCGAAGGCAGGTTCGATGCAGCAGAAAGCATGTTCGATTCTGCCACCGCCGCAGGCCTGCACCAGGATTACCTTAGCGACTTTCTGGCCGCTTTGGTGGCCGAGGGGCGGTTCATGCAAGCGATCAAGATGCGTGCTCGGCACAAAAACGGCCAACCGGATGCGACAAGTGACGCGCAACGTTCGAACTAGCGCGTCACTTCGAATTCGGTGATATTTACGACGTCGCCGATTCCGCTGCGCTACGCACCGCTTTGATGTTTGCGCCGTAGACGTCCGGGTTATCGACCGAACCGCCCTTGAATACGGCTGAACCTGCGACCAGCACATCCGCACCAGCTGCGGCCACCAACGGGGCGGTCTTGGGGTCGACGCCACCGTCAATCTCGATATGGATCGGACGGTTTCCGATCATCGACCGCAGTTTGCGAATCTTGCTGGTCATGTCGATGAATTTCTGGCCGCCAAAACCGGGGTTCACTGTCATGACGCAAACCAGATCGGTCAGGTCCAGCAGGTGTTCAACCGCGTCGGCCGGGGTGCCGGGGTTCAACGCAACGCCCGCCTTCATGCCAGCGGCGCGAATCGCCTGCAAAGTACGGTGGGTATGGGCCCCGGCCTCGACATGTGCCGTCAGGATATCGGCACCGGCATCCGCGTAGGCCTGAATGTAGGGATCAACTGGCGTGATCATCAGATGCACGTCCATGACCGTTTTGACATGGGGGCGGAACGCTTTGACGGCGGGCGGGCCAAAGGTCAGGTTGGGCACAAAATGGCCGTCCATGACGTCGATATGTACCCAATCCGCCCCCTGGGCTTCTATGGCCTGAATCTCGGCACCGAAATTGGCAAAATCTGCGGACAGGATCGACGGGGCGATCTTGATGCTGCGGTCAAAGCTCATGAATGGCCTCATATGGATAGCGTGTTGGCACAGCGTATAGCGACGATATGCGCCAATGGGTAGGCCCTCGGTGCGCAGGGGTGTTTACAAAACTTTCACTGTGGCGACACAAAGCCGTTGAATCCCGCCTGTAGCTGGTCGCCAACACGAATTGGGGTGGCACGTGCTGCGGATTGTCTGACTTCGGCACCGACTGGACAGATTTTGGGGTTTGAGCAACGGAGGGTCTCCGGTTCATCGAAGCCACTATAGAGCGAAGATGAACAAGAGATCTGGAGCACCGTGGGATGCTGCTGATCAGTTGGTCAGAGGCATCAAAAGGAAGTCCTGTTAAAAGTGTTCGGCGGAAGAGAAGGTCATGATCGCCCTGGCTCGTATTCGCGGGGAGGAAGGCTGTCTGACGCCAGCGCCTAAGGGTCCAATTAGGGCAGTTTGGTAAGTGAGTGTTTCAGGCTGACCGTACCCACCGAAGAGTGGAAGACGAGAAAGACAATTAGAAACCGGAAAGGCCCGAGTGAGAATATCGTCAAGAAATTGACCTCGCATCTCGATTCTGACCTCGCAGAAATCCCATGCGAAGCATTTGCGGCACTACGAGCGTTGGATTCAGGGGCTACCGTTTTCCCCAAGGTGGATGATCGCATAATTGTCGAATTAGTTGCCTACATGGCCGCACTACTCTCAAGCTTTTATGAAAAATGGCGGGAGGTAGCGGAGGTCTGTCATGGACACAAACTCCACACATTAACCTTCTGTAAAATAAGGGGGTCGTGACCTTCGAGGGGTAAGCAAATGGGTCAATTTTCGTAACGGTACACTGCTTGGCGAACTCGATCTAATGAAATTGGATTTCACCGATTTGCCCTAAATTGAAGTCGCCGTAATTGCAGCAAGGGGGAATGATCTACATTGCCTCTAAGGTGTGGGCGAGGCCGTTTCGGATGTGATCCTCCAACAGCTTCTTGGCCGTGCCCGCGTCCCTGGTCAATGCGGCGTCGAACATTCCCTTGTGCTCCTTAACCGCATCTTCGCCACGATAGGTCAGTACGAGCATCTGATACCGCAGATATTTGTCGTAGATGATCGAGTGCAGGGACAGAAGGTTTTGGGAATTGCAGGCAGCGATCATCGCTTGATGGAACTCCCAATCATACCGCTTCCATGTTTCTTTCTCGGACTCGTCACCCTTGAGAAGCTGCTGTTCCATAAGATGAAGCTTGTGGTGTGCGGCGACGAGATTCCCTTCCCAATCCGTGTCGCCGTTCGCAATGGACAGCTCCAGCGCGTGGCATTCCAACAGGACTCGCAGCTCTGATATCTCGGTCAGATCCTCGCGGGAGACCGGCGTAACCAGGAATCCCCGTTGCTCGGGCGCTTCGACAAATCCGTCGCTGGCAAGCCTGTTCAGGGTTTCACGAAGTGTCGAAAGACTTGCCGAGTAGCGTTCCTTCAAGGCGTCCAGCTTCAGTTTGGAGCCGGGCTGCAACTCTCCGAAAATGATATCCCGCTTGATGCGCTGGTAGGTGCTTGCACCAATCGTAGACGGCTGTTTCGCCATGCGTTTCACCCGATATTCTTAGTTTCTTCGTTCATTTAGCATTTTTCGCAGACGTCAGCAATCCAAACCGATGTATGGTAAAAATAAAAATACCATACATTATTGTGGAATCGGCAAAACGCCAATACGGTCGTGGCCAAGTTGGGCAATGCAGCCCGGTCGCAATTTTCGGTTTCGGGATTTTTCCGGACCCTCCGGAAGGAAGCAAAGTGTCAATGAACTTTCGCATAGCCATTGTTGGCATTGGCCTTGTAGGACGCCGTCATGCAGACGCTATCCGAGCGTTGCGTCATGTCGATCTTGTTGCAGTTGTAGATCCCAGCGACGAAGGCCGTGCGTATGCCGTTGAGCACGGGGTGGCACACTTCGAAACCCTTAAGGAAATGCTCGCAAGTCAGACGCCGGACGGTGCTGTGCTCGCGACCCCGACGACGCTTCATGTGGAACAAGGCCTTACGTGTGTTCGACATGGGTGTGCCGTACTGGTCGAAAAACCGATCGCCGTGGAAGCTGCCGCAGCACTTGAGCTTGTCCAAGAAGCGGAGAAGGCCAATGTGCCGCTCATGGTCGGACATCATCGTCGGCACAACCCTCTGATTAAGTCAGCTAAGGAAGCCATTGTAAAAGGGAAGATCGGAGATGTTCGCGCGGTCCACGCAAACTGCTGGTTTTACAAACCCGACACGTATTTTGAGGCCGCGCCGTGGCGCAAGAAACCCGGTGCGGGGCCCATCTCGGTCAATCTTGTCCACGATGTTGATCTGCTGCGGTATCTGGCCGGCGAGGTTGTGACCGTACAGGCGCAGTCAGCTGCATCGAAGCGCGGTTATGACAATGAAGACGTTGCCGGGGCATTGTTGACGTTCGAAGGGGGAGCGATTGGGACAATAAGCGTGTCCGACAGCATCGTTGCTCCGTGGAGCTGGGAGATGACGTCTCAGGAATACCCAATCTATCCATCGACCACTGAGAGTAGTTACATGATTGGTGGCTCTCATGGGTCGCTATCTGTCCCCGATCTTCGACTTTGGGGCTACCAGGATGAGCAGAGGGACTGGTGGACACCAATCTCGTCAACGGCGCTAAAGAAGGGTGCCTCGGACCCATTGGTCAATCAACTCAGGCACTTCGTTGACGTGGCTCGGCACGACGCGGAACCAATTGTGTCTGGGTGGGAAGGCCTGAGAACACTTCAAGTCATTGAAGCTATTCAAAATTCCTGCCGAACTGGAGAGACCGTCCGGATAGAAAGTCTTCAACAAAATTCGAAAACGGAGGCGGCGGCAATATAAAATATCAGATATTTTTCAAAAAATCTTGCAAAATGATCAAAATAGGTCAAAACTCGGAATCGTCAAAAAGGAAGCATCATGATGTCTCAGGGAGGAGCAAAGTGATTACCAAATTTACCCGACGGGCTGCTGTATCAGCCCTGGTCGCAACCGGTGTACTGTTTAGCGCAACAAGTGGGGCGCTGGCGGAAGGCAAAGTACAACTACGCCTCGCAACATCAGGATCGGAGACCGATCAGCGTTCGGTCGCTATGGCCGAAGTTTTTGCGCCCATGGTTGCCGATTTCGCCAGCTATGAACCCAGCTATAACGGTACAATCTTCGCTCAGGGCACCGAGTTGGACGCCCTCAGCCGAGGCAACCTGGAAATGTCGATCACTTCGGCGCAGGAACTGGCCCAGTTCTTCCCCGAGTTTTCGATCTTTACCGCAGGCTATGTCCACCAGGACGCCGCGCATCAGGTGGCTGTCTTCAACGATCCCTTGATGGATGCCTTTAAGCAGAAGGCCGAAGAAGAACTGGGCGTCAAACTGCTGTCGGTCATGTATCTGGGGCGTCGTCAGGTGAACCTGCGCCAACCCAAGGACGAACTGACCGTCAGCACTCCGGCTGATCTGGAGGGTGTGAACCTGCGGATGCCGGGCACAGATGCGTGGCAGTTCCTTGGTAAAGCGCTGGGTGCCGCCCCGACACCAATGGCGTTCTCAGAGGTTTACACAGCTCTGTCGACCGGTGCCGTTGACGGTCAGGACAACCCATTGCCGACCGTGGTTGATGCCAAATTCTACGAAGTGACTAATCAGATCGTACTGACATCGCACTTGGTTGATTTGAACTATATCGCCATTGGCAAACAGGTTTGGGATGGGCTGACCCCCGAACAGCAAGCCAAGGTCCAGGAAGCTGCTGACGCAGCCGCTGAATCGGGTCGCCAGAAGCAGCTGCAAAAAGAAGAAGATCTGGTCAGTTTCCTCAAAGAACAGGGCATGGAAATCTACGAACCCGACCTCGCCGCGTTCCGCGATCAGGTACAATCGATGTACCTGGACAGCGAATTTGCGGGCGCTTGGCCGGAAGGCGTGCTCGAGCAGATCAACACTCTGGGCAACTAAATCTGAGTAGCGAAGGGAGGGAGAACCCCAATGAAAGCCTTCATCAAGGGGTTCTCCCGACTGACCGAAGCGATTGCCGGCGGGATGCTGGCGGCAATCTTCCTGATCTTCCTGCTGCAAATACTTTTACGCTACTTCTTCACCCCCGCCGGATGGACGCTTGAACTCATCGGCATTCTTTGGGTCTGGGTGATCTTCTTCAGTTGCGCTTTCATAGTGCGTGAACGTGATCACGTGAAGTTCGACATCATCTACCTTTCGGTGCCGATGCGCGTGCGGCAGGTCTTTGCGATGCTGGCCGCCGCAGCGATCGTGGTCGGGATGCTCTACAGTTTCCTGCCGACGTGGGACTACATTGACTGGATGAAAATCCGCAAGACATCGACTGTCCGCAATCCGTTCTCGGGCGAGAAGATACCGCTGCGGACCGTGTTCTCGATTTATGCCGTTTTCATGCTTGTTGTGGCGGCGCGCTACGGGTGGCTGTTCTTTGACATCCTGCGCAATGGGCCGCCAAAAACCGAACTTGAAATGGTCGTTGGGTACAACGTGGTCGACGACCATCCCCGTGTCGATGTGGAAGACGACGAGGACGCTGACAAATGAGTTTTGAACTTCTTTCCTGCCTGCTCGCTCTCTTTCTTCTGGCAGGCATCGGGACACCTATCGGCTATTCCATCCTCTTGGCCTCATTAGTGTACTTGGGCACGGCCGGACTAGACGTCGCTCTCGCAGGCGAAAAGATCCTGCAAGGCTTCTACAAAAGCACGATCCTGCTTGCCGTGCCTTTGTTCATCGTCGCTGCGAATATCATGAACGCTGGGTCGATCACGGACCGTCTGTTGAACTTCTGCGTCGCTGCTGTCGGTCGTTTCAAGGGCGGCCTCGGGCACGTAAACGTAGTCGCGTCTCTGATCTTTTCGGGTATGTCCGGTTCGGCCGTCGCGGATGCTGCGGGGATCGGCAAGATCATCATTGAGATGATGACCAAGGATGGCCGCTACAGCCGAGGTTACGCAGCCGCAATCACGGCGGCGTCGGCGACAATTGGCCCGATCATTCCGCCCTCGATCCCGATGGTGTTGTACGCGCTCGTTTCCAAGGCCTCTATCGGGTCGCTGTTCCTGGCCGGTATTCTGCCGGGCCTAATCATGGGCGTCGTCCTCATGGCGATGAACTACTATCTGGCCGGAAAGCGGAACTTTGCATTGGAAGATCCTGTTCCACTGCGAGAATTGCCGGCTAAAACCGCCAACGCGTTTCCGGCACTGCTGATGCCCGCCATCTTGCTGTACGGCATATATGGCGGTGTCACCACTCCGACCGAGGCTGCAGCCGTGGCTGCATTCTACGCCCTGCTACTGGCAGCGTTGTTCTATCGCGCACTGACCTTCCGTGGCCTGTATCAAGTGTTTGTCGACAGCGCGCGCTCTTCCGCGGCCGTCGGGGTTGTCATTGGTGGCGCCTTCATTCTGAACTTCATCGTCATTCAGGAACAGATTCCACAGTCGATCTCGGCCTTGCTGGAGGGTTCGGATGTCAGCCCGATTGTGTTTCTGATCCTCGTCAACCTGCTGATCCTCGCGCTGGGATGCGTATTGGACGCAACGACGATTATCTTGGTGATCGTGCCTCTGTTCATCCCGACCTGCGAAGCGCTCGGGATTGATCTGGTACATTTCGGGGTGTTGGTCGTCGTGAACTCGATGATCGGTCTGATCACGCCGCCCTATGGCATTCTACTGTTTGTGATCAACGCCGTGACGGACATTCCGCTGCGTGAAATCATCTCAGAAATCTGGGCCTTCCTCGCGGTTCTCATCTTCGCCTTGGTGATCATGATGCTGATGCCGGATCTGGTCCTGTGGTTGCCGCGTATGTTTGGATATCAAGGATAATGTGCCTCTCGGTTTCGACAACGTCGATCCCCGGTGATCTGGCCGAAAAACTGAGTGCTATCGCTGACGCGGGATTCGGGGGCGTCGAACTACACGAACCGGATTTGACCGCTTTTGACGGGTCGCCATCGCAAGTCCGCGAAATTGCATCAGATCTCGGCCTGAAGATTTGCCTGCTACAACCCTTCCATAACCTTGAAGGCCAGGCCGACGCCGGACGGGAGCGCGCCTTTGATCGGCTGAAGCGTAAACTCGACCTGATGAGCGAGTTGGGAACGGAATTACTGCTTATCGGGTCTGCCTTCGAGGTCGATGCCGCTGCGACCGAAGAACAGGTAGTCGCAGATCTTGGCGAAGCGGCCCAGATCGCGAAAGAGATGGGATTGCGTCTGGCCTATATGGGCTTGCCGTGGTCAGATCTTATTCACTCGGATGAACAGGCGTTAGGCGTCGTTGAAGCTGTCGACAGCCCTCATCTGGGGTTGGTTTTGAACTCATTCTTCTCGCTCGCTGACGGGTCTAAACCCGCCCGCCTTCGAGACATTCCCGGAGAGCGGTTGTTCCATGTGCAACTGTCCGATGCACCCCGGCTTGAGATGGATATCCGCAGGCTCAAGCGGCACTTCGGGCTTTTGCCCGGTCTGGGATCGCTGAACCTTGCGGGCTTCGTGCGGGTGCTGTCCCGCGCCGGTTACAAGGGGCCGTGGTCCATCGCGCGCGTCAACGAAGCGGCCCCGCAACCGGGTGGTCGAACACTGGCCCGAGACAGCTACAGATCGCTGGTCAATCTGCTGGACGAGGTGTCGCGGACCGAGCCGGGAACCGATTTCGGCATCCCGAACCTGCCGGAACGCGTTTACGCGTCAGGCTTTGAGTTCGTCGAATTTACAGCCGACGAAACAAGCGGCGCGCAGCTGGCAGATATGCTGTCAGCAATGTGTTTTCGAATGGAGCGAAAACACGTCGCCAAGTCCGTCGAGCTGTGGCGGCAAGGCGCGATCAACATCGTTGTGAATACCGAAAAGGAAGGTTTTGCCCATTCGGCCTTCCTGGGTCACGGCCCTTCCGTTTGTGATATGGGGTTGCGTGTCAAAGATGCGGATCAGACGGTTCAGCGCGCCAACGCGTTGGGCGCGCCGAATTTCTCACAGCCGGTGGGAACAGGGGAACTGGATATCCCGGCCATTCGGGGCGTTGGTGGCAATGTTGTCCATTTCATCGATGAGAAATCCGATCTGCATCGGGTGTGGGATATCGAGTTCGAGCCAGTCGCCAAGACCAAAGCGATCCAGCCCGCCGGTCTGCGCCGCATCGACCATCTGGCACAGACGATGCGTAACGATGAGATGCAAAGCTGGCTGCTCTATTACATCTCGACTTTTGAGATGGCAAAATCCCCGATCGTGAACGTTGCCGACCCGTTGGGTGTTGTGCAAAGCCAAGCCATCGAAAGCCCCGAAGGCGAAGTGCGTTTAAACCTGAATGGTGCAGTTGGGCGTCGAACACTGGCGGCTTCATTCCTTGAAGGCGGTTTTGGTGCCGGTGTTCAGCACATCGCCTTCCAGTCGGACGACATATTTGAAACCTCAGCCCAATTGCGGAAGTCCGGTTTTCCCAGCCTGTCCATCCCAGAAAACTACTACGCTGATCTGCAAGCGACATTCGGGTTAAGTGAAGACCTGATCGCCCAAATGCGCAGGGATAACATACTCTACGATCAGGCGGCGGGTGCCGAGTACTTTCAGATCTACAGTCGCCCCATTTTTAACGGCTTTTTCTTTGAAATTGTAGAGCGCCGAACTGCTTACGCCGGCTATGGCGCGCGTAACGCTGCGTTTCGATTAGCGGCGCAAACGCGACACCACGAGGCGGAAGGAACAACCTAATATGAAGGCCGCACTAATCGGACAAGGGATTTCTGGCTCCATGACGCCTGAGATGCACGAGGCGGAGGGCCGGGCGCAGGGTATCGATCTGAGCTACGGTAGGATCGACACGGCAAAAGAGCCATTTCGTGGAATGTCGGTCGCTGATTTACTACATTATTCCGTTGAATTAGGCTGTGCGGCGGTCAACGTGACACACCCCTACAAAGCGTCGGTCATTGATCATCTCGATGAGCTTTCCAAGACTGCTGAGGAGCTTCAAGCTGTCAACGCGGTGGTTTTTTGTGACGACCGAATGGTTGGCCATAACACCGATTACATAGGTTTCCACAGTGCCTTCGGAGATTTTTTGGGATCATCGAAGACTGAAACGGTTCTCATGTTTGGTGCTGGTGGCGCGGGCAGTGCAGTCTCTTTGGCTTTGCTTGATTCAGGTGTTCGAGATCTGGAGATCATCGATCCTGACTTCCACCGAGCGCAGGCGCTGGTCAGTCGACTAAAGGTCTTGCGCCCTTGTGCGAAGCTTCAGGGTTCCCCCTCGATTTCGTTGGAACGGGTCAAATTTGTGGACGGAGTGGTCAATGCAACACCGCTCGGGATGGATAAGTACCCCGGGTCGGTAATTGATCCATCATTGTTGCGGCCGGATGCTTGGGTGGCAGATATAGTATATTTCCCGCTCGAGACACATCTTCTGAGCAGCGCCCGCACAACTGGGTTAAAAGTGATGAATGGTGCTGGAATGGCAGTTCATCAGGCTGCAGCGTCTTTTGAAATCTTCACCGGCTGCACCGCCTCAATCAGTCGTCTTCAAAACGTTTTCGATTCACTTCGTCAGCAGCGCATGCGCGAGTTTAGAGGTGCAACGGTATGACAAACGACGAGCAAGCTATCCGCCAATGGTGGCGTACCTCCATCATCGACATGAAGCCCGGTCAGATCGCTTTTCGTGGCAACGCCATAGAGGACCTGATCGGGAACGTATCTTTCCCGCAGATGATCTGGCTGATGGTGCGGGGTGATCTGCCCAGCGACGCACAAGCGCGCTTGTTCGAAGCTGCTTTGGTCGCAGGCGTGGATCACGGCCCACAGGCTCCCTCAATCGCGGCTGCGCGTATGGCCGCCACCTGCGGGGTAGGTCTCAATAATGCGATGGCGACTGCGGTGAACATGCTGGGCGACGTGCACGGCGGGGCAGGAGAGCAGTGTGCAGAGCTGTACTATGATATCGCAGTCCGCATGGATGCGGGAGCTTCGCTGAATGACGCTGTTCGGGATGGCTTGGACAGTTGGCGCGAGACCTACGGCAAGATCGTATCGGGCTTTGGTCACAGGTTTCACAAGCCTGTCGACCCACGCGCACCACGATTGATGAAACTTGTTCGTGATGCGACGGCAGTAGGCGCAGTATCTGGCCAGTTTGCCGATATCGGAGAAGAGGTTCAAGCCGAACTCGGTCGTCAACGCGGCGGTCGGCCAATTGCCATGAATATCGACGGCGCGACAGCTGTGATCTTCTGCGAACTTGGCTTTCCTGCGCCCTTGTCACGAGGGCTGTTCTGCCTGTCCCGCTCGGTCGGAATACTCGCCCACGCTTGGGAGCAAATGGGGCAGGGCGGTCGGAACAAAGGGCCGATGCCCCCGAATTACTTACCCCTCTACGAAGACAGGAATGATGACACGTGAGACATCGAAATCCTTCCGGGTCGGCCTTATTGGCTGTGGTCGTATCAGCGATATTTATCTAAAGACACTATCCAATTTTTCGAGCGTCGAGGTCGTGGCTTGTACATGCCTTGATCCTTCGGAAAGCCGCGCCAAAGCGGATCAATACGGTGTCGCCAAGGCCTGCACGCCAGATGAAGTGTTTGACGATCCGACGATTGACTGCGTTCTGAATCTGACAATTCCGGCGGCGCATGCCGAAATCAGCCTGCGCGCGTTGGAGGCGGGCAAGCACGTCTATTCCGAAAAGCCGCTGGTTATGAATCGAACAGATGGTAAGGCGATCCTGCACATGGCCTCTGAAAAGGGGTTACTGGTCGGTTGCGCACCCGACACGTTTCTGGGCGGTCGCTGGCAGACCGTTCGGCGCTTGATCGACGAGGGTGCCATTGGCAAACCGACAGGGGTTTTTGCCCATGTCGGGACCCACGGGACGGAGCGCCACCATCCCAACCCGGATTTCTACTACCAGGCCGGTGGCGGGCCCTTGCTGGACCTTGGGCCATACTACCTGACCGCCATGATTTTCTGTCTTGGTCCCGTAGACCGGGTCGCCGGAATGGCTCGGCGTACTTTCGACAAAAGGATGATCGAAAACGGCCCTCGCAACGGTGAATGGATAGATGTCGAGGTCGACACGCACTCCCTAAGCCTGCTGCAGTTCTCTTCCGGAGCTATAGGGTCGATGACCATGAGCTTCGACGTCTGGGACAGCGAAACTCCGCGGTTCGAGATCTACGGTGAAAACGGCACCATCAGCATCCCTGACCCTGACCCGGTTCATGGTGCCAATATCTTTCAGGGGGATGTCTGGTTGAAGACACGGGACACCTCGCGCTGGTCTCATCAGCCCCGTCCAACTGGTCGCGAGGACTGGCAGGTGGTCGAAAACAAACATGGATTCAATGAAGACAGTCGCGGGCTCGGCCTTTTGGATCTGGCTCTGGCGGCACAAGAAGGACGCCAACCCCGTGCAAGTGGAGCGCTTGCATACCACGTTTTCGAGGTTATGGACGCGATCGAACGGGCGCCGAAATTTGGCGCCTATCAGACAATAGAAAGCCGGTGCGAAGCGCCGACGCCTTTGCCGGTCGATTTCCTTAACGACGAGAGAAAGGAATTGGTTCATGCCGATTGAGACACTCGACTTTGCTCAGCCATTCTTTCGCGTCCAGCACATCAGTGATGAAGACAGAATATCTGTCGAGGGTCGCGCTATCGTCCTTAACCTTGGGCGGCTGGATATCTCGCTCGAGGATCAGGCCGTTGCACCGCTTTCGTCTGTTATCGTGCAAGATAGCTCACTCAAAGGTGTGGAACGCGCAGTAATTGTCCACGGTTTTGACGCTCATGCCGATGAGAACGAGTTGTTCGCATGGGTGAAAGATACATGGCCATCTGCTTTTGATGTTCGCCAAGAGGAGCGTCTGCGCGGTGTCAGCCACTACATGTCGCCAAAGGTCTTCGTGGGTAACGTTGGACTGACCATGTACCATTCCGGTTCGGTCCCATTGAATGTCGGATTGCACAAGGATCATCCGTTCTGCCCGGTACCGGGGTTTCGCGAAGTGCATACGCAAATCGTAGGCTTTGGCAAAATGCAGCAATGCCGTGAGCGGGATGTTGAAACCCTTTACCTCGAAGAATTCATGGCCCCTGGCACGACGCACAAACCGATGTATGACGCCGAATGCAACTATCCCTGGCATCAGTACGAGACGATTACCCCCAGCATTTTCATGGCAGTGGAAATGCTGCCGGAAGGCGTACGGGTCCCGGAAATGGAGATTCAGAATGGCTGAAAGACTTTTACCCCAAGACCTGAACTTCGACGGCCCTTTCCCCCGGTTGTCTCGCCGTTTGCGGCTGGGCGTTGTTGGAGGTGGACGTATTTCAGTCACGCAAGCAACGGCCGCGCGGATGACCGACCGGTGGGAGGTCGCCGCAGGCGCGCTCAGTTCTGACGCTGCGCGCAGCAAGGCACGTGGGGCCGAGTGGTATCTGCCAGCAGACAGGTGCTATGCGTCATTCGACGAGATGGCACAGGCAGAGGCGGCGCGCCCGGATGGCGTAGATGCCGTAATGATCACTACCCCGAACCACGTTCATTTCGAAGCGGCCAAAGCGTTTCTGGATGCGGGCATTGACGTGTTGTGCGACAAGCCCCTGACCAACGAAGTCGCCGAAGCCGAGGGGCTTGAGGAGATTACCGCGCGCACGGGACAGGTCTTTGCCGTCGGATATGCGATGTCGTGCTTTCCAGTGATCCGGCAAGCTAGGCAAATCGTGGCCGACGGAGCTATCGGAAAAATCAACCAAATACATGTTGAATTTATGCAAGACTGGATGACGCCCGAAGATGTAGCCGATGCGCCTCATGTAAAGTGGCGGCTGGACCCAAAGATTTCTGGCCCGACCAGTTGTGTCGGCGATATCGGCACCCATGCCGCGCATCTGGCCAGTTTTGTCTCGGGCCTGCCCTTGACCGACCTGCGGGCCGAGTTTCATGTCTGCGGCGCACCAAAGCCTTTGGAAGACACGGTGTTCATATTCACCCGTTACCAAAATGAAGTCCCAGGAACCTTGATGGCAACACGACTTGCCCCCGGAAACCGGGGTGGGTTGCGCCTGCGCATATTCGGGAACGAAGGAGGCCTCGAGTGGGACCTGGAGAACTCGGAGCAGCTGAAGTTCAATCGGTTCGGTGAGCCGGATCGTATCATCAGCCGAGGTCACGGGCATGGCATCGGCCGCGGCGCAGAACGTCTGATCCGTACCGCGCGCGGCTTCCCTGAAGGGATTATCGAAGCCTGGGCCAACCTCTATACGGAATTTGCCATGGCCGTAGCCGCGCGTCGGGATGGCGTTACCGTCCCGGCCGATTGGCTTGCCTATCCCAGTGTCGAACAAGGCGCAGACGGTGTCCGATTCATTGACGCCTCTGTGCGCTCTCACCAGTCCGGAGGGGAATGGGTCACTCTCTAAGGCTGTTCCAACACGAATGTAGAACATGCCCGGGCCGTTGCTCGGACGTTTCTATTTTTCGCGCAGTATTCAGAGTTGATGTTTTTAAAAATATCAGATATTTTGGATTGCGTATGATGAATTTTAGATTCGCAGACACATGGAGCTGTCGTTCATGGTGAAACCCGAAGAGGCAGGCGCAAGCCCCTCTCTCTATTCCTTGGCGCATCTGACGCTGATTGGCTGCACGCCGCCCGAGCTGGTCTATATAGCCGCCCGCGCCGGTTACGATGCCGTCAGTCCTCGGTTCATTCCGATGCATGTGCCCGGTGAATTCACTCAATCTCCAATCGACAAGGCACAGGTGCAGGCCACCAAAACTGCTCTCTCTACCACCGGCTTGAAAGTGCTCGACGTCGAGCTCGCGCGCATCACCGAAGATGTCGACCCGCGCAGTTTTGAGCCTTCGTTGGAGATCGGCGGGGAACTGGGCGCCAAGCGCATGATCATGAGCGCGTGGACCAACACCCGCGATGATCGTGACTTTCTGATCGACGTCTATTCCGAGACCTGCGAGTTGGCAGCACCTTATGGGCTGACGGTGGACCTGGAGTTTCCAAGTTTTTCACGCCTGCGCACTCTGGATGAGGCGCTCGATATTGTCCGTGCCTCCGATCAGCCCAACGGCGGTATTCTGGTCGACACGCTCTACCTGCACCTCAGCCGTGTGGATCTGGGAGAACTGTTGCACGTCCCATCGGAGTTGTTTCATTTCCTCCATATTTCCGATTGCCTGCCCGGCATCGCCGATACGCGCGAGGGCATGATCCAGCTGGCCCGTGATGCAAGGTTGTACCCTGGCGAAGGTTGGATTGATTTCACCGGCATCATCGAACGGATGCCACCCGTCGACTATTCCATCGAACTGCCCAACCAAAGCCGCGTTGCCGAGTTGGGATATGAAGAACACGCGCGTCGCTGTCTCAGCCACGCCAAGCGAACATTCGGCGAGGCGCGATCGCAGCGCCGCATGCCCGATTCAGCAATTCTAAAATACCAAGAGGATAATCATGGGCAAAGAGCTCACTGAAAACGACCGACAACTCGCGGCCGATATGCTGGCGCGCGCCCGCGCGGCCATGGCCGAAATCGAGGATTGGGATCAGGACAGGCTGGACCGCCTGTCTCAGGCCATCGCGTGGTATGCGGGGAACGAGAAAACCTTCACGCGTCTGGCCCAGCAGGGCGTGGACGAAAGCGGTATCGGAGATCGTGAAGGGCGTCCTGCCAAACGGTTCAAAATCCACATGGTGCTGCGTGATGTCCTGCGCACTCCTTCGACCGGTATCGTCGAAGTGGATGAGGAAAAAGGACTGGTTAAATATGCCAAACCTGCCGGTGTGATCGCGTCTCTGATCCCCATGACCAATCCAGCGATGACACCACCGGTGACCGGCGTTTCCGCCGCCAACGCCCGGAATGCGGTCATCTTCAGCCCGCACCCGCGAACCGCTCATACCACCTTCGAAATGGTCGAGGTCATGCGTGCAGCTTGTCGTGCTGCCGGTGCCCCCGAGGACTTGTTTCAATCCATTCGCAAACCGTCGATCCCATTAACGCAACATCTGATGGAGATCTGCGACCTGACTTTGGCTACGGGCGGCAAACCCATGGTAAAAGCGGCGTACAGTTCAGGGCGTCCAGCCTATGGTGTCGGCGCGGGCAATTCATCTATTGTCATCGATGAGACAGCCGACTTGGACATCGCCGCTCAGAACACACGCATTTCGAAGATGTCCGACTTTGGCTCGGGTTGTTCGGCCGACGGTAACATCATTATCCAGCGTTCGGTCTACGACTATATGATCAAGGCGCTTGAGGCCGAAGGCGGGTACCTGTGTTCGGACGAAGAGAAGGCCACGCTCGAAGCGGCCATGTGGGATGAGAAGGGCAACCGTACCTTCCCGACTATCGCTTGTCCGCCTCAGCAAACGGCAAAGGTCGCCGGATTCTCGATCCCCGAAGATCGCAAATTCCTGATGGTCGAAAATCAGGGGCAAATCGGGCCGCAGCACAAGTTCTCCAAGGAAAAATTGACAACGCTGATGGCGCTCTATCACTTTGATACATTCGATGACGCGCTGGAAACGGTCAGTCAGATCTATAACACGGGCGGCAAAGGCCATTCCTGCGGCATCTACAGCCACAATGACGATCATATCGATCGGCTCGCGCGTTTGGCTCCGGTCAGCCGCATGATGGTGCGACAGCCTCAGTCCAAGGCCAATGCAGGCGCCTGGACCAATGGCATGCCCATGACCAGCAGCCTGGGTTGCGGCATCTGGGGCGGCAACATCACCAATGAAAACGTCACCTTGAAACATATGATGAACTACACTTGGGTCAGCCGCCCGATCCCGGAGGATCGCCCCTCGGAGCCGGACCTGTTCGGTGAGTTCTACGGACAGGAGGTCGCGTGATGGACGGAGCGAAACTGGAAGGCAAAACCGTTGCCGAACATATCGTTGACTTTCTCGAACGCCGTGAGGTCAAGCACGTATTCGGCCTGTGCGGGCACACGAACATCGCGGTTCTGGCTGCGCTGGCCGAAAGTCCAATTGATTTCGTCACCGTGCGGCATGAACAGATCGCCAGCCACGCGGCGGACGCTTACGCCCGGGTGACGGGCGAGGCCTCGGTGGTGTTGTCCCATCTCTCCCCTGGGCTGACCAATTGCGCCACCGGGGTCGCCAACGCCGCACTGGACTGTATCCCGATGGTCGTGATCGCGGGCGATATTCCTACGCACTACTACGGCAAACATCCGCATCAGGAAGTGAACCTGCATGCAGACGCCGCCCAGTGGGAGATCTATCGCCCCTTCGTGAAACGCGCTTGGCGTGTGGACCGGGCAGACCTGATGGCTGAAATTCTGGAAAAGGCGTTCCATCTCGCCGAAAGCGGTCAGCCCGGACCGGTGCTGGTCAATGTCCCCATGGATATCTTCTCAGAGGTGATCCCCGCAGACAGTTTCGACCGTATCCGCGACAACACGCGCGCGCTCAAGAAGCCGTCGATTGACGACGAGACAGCGCGAGAGATTGTCGAAGCGTTGGCTAAAGCAGAAAATCCAGTCGCTTATGTCGGAGGTGGAATTCTTCTGGCACAGGCCAGCGAGGAGTTGCGAGAATTTGTTGAACATATGGGCCTTCCAGTCGCGCATTCCCTGATGGGTAAAGGTGCGTTGCGGGACGACCATCCGCTTGTGCTGGGAATGACCGGGTTTTGGGGCACCGAATTGGTCAACCAGTCCTGCTTGAATGCGGACTACATCTTTGCCTTGGGCACTCGGTTCAAAGAGGCTGATTGTTCAAGTTGGTACCCTGGCTACACGTTCAACATTCCGGGATCGAAGGTCATTCATATCGACATTGAGCCGCAGGAGATCGGTCGGAACTATCCCACCGAGCTCGGAGTCGTTGCTGACGCCAAGGCCGCGCTGCGCGTCCTCAACCGGGTTGCCCGCAAGATGTATCCGGGCGGTTTCGAACGCCCCGCGCTGGAACAGAAGATCGCTGACTTCCGGACAGACTTCAAAGCGCGCAACATGGAAATGGCGACATCATCGGCCTTTCCGATGATGCCCGAGCGTATTTTGGCAGATACCCGCAAGGCACTGCCTGAGGATGCCATCATCACCACGGACGTTGGGTGGAACAAGAACGGTGTCGGACAGCAATTCGATATCCTGACCCCCGGCTCAATACTGACCCCGGGCGGGTTTGCGACTATGGGTTTTGGCCCGCCGGGAGCGATCGGCGCGAAAATGGCGGCACCTGATCGCGTTGTGATCAGTCTGGTGGGCGATGGTGGCTTCGGCCAAAACCCGTCGATGCTCGCAACGGCCGTCGAACTCGATCTGGGCATTATCTGGGTGGTCATGAACAACAACGCCTTCGGAACGATCGCCGGCCTTCAAAAAGCGCATTACGGTTTGACCTATGGAACCACGTTCCCCGGATCAGCCGCCGCACCCGCAAACGGACCGGGCTATGCCGACATAGCGCGAGCCTACGGCGCGGAAGGGCACAGACTCAGCGCTGCCGACGAACTGTTGCCCGCACTGGAAGCGGCAATCGCCAGTGGCAAGCCAACCGTGCTCGATGTGCCAATGATCAACAACCCAACACCAACTACCGGACATTGGAACATCCTGGACATTTATTCGCCGGACAAGGACGTTTCTCACGTCGCGACCTGACGATACTGAGCGCGGTAAGCCGTGCCAGTCCTTTGCCGTCAATAAATCCGTTTGCGATCGAGAAAACTGTAGCGTTGCGGCGGGAAAACGATGCTCGTACCGAATTCTGCGCAACGTGCAACATACCATCAAGGGTGTGCTGTGCGCGTTGTCAAACTGTCTAACATCAGCATTTATGGGTCCAATTTTGGCAGTTTGATAAGAGAGTGCTTCGGGCTGATCGTAGCCACTGAAGAGTGGAGGACGAAAAGGATAATTGGAGCCCGGAAAAGGCCTGGTTAGAACATCATCAAGAAATTGACCTCTCGTCTCGGTTCCGACAAAGCATTTAAAGAACAACCATTCTTCGGCCCTCATTGGGTCGCGTGCAATACTGGTCTCCATCACAGTTACCAACTTGAATCATGTCTGGCGGCAAATTTTAATCCCTTTTGTCAACACGTCCTAGTGAATGCGCACGGTCCCGCTGCTATTTAGCAAACGTTACTCTTCTAAAAGTTCCCGAATATTGGCATCTAGCTGCGCAGTGAAACCTTTGTCATTGCCTGGGTTGGCAACGCAATGGCCCCAAGGGGAATTGTAAGGGCGGAAGATGGCGCGAGGTATGTGGTGGGCCTCAATTTCATTGTCCTCGGGAGGGAAATATAGATCCTGAGTACAGGGCATCAGAATGGCACGAGCCTTGATGGCACCTAGCGCCAGTTCAAAATCTTCATTGTAAAGCGACCCGGCTGAGATGTCGCCTGCCTGCCAAGTGGCAAGCTTTGCCAGTAAGTTGTTGGCATCCCAGCCCTGCACATGGTCCTGCTCCCAATCCTGCATCAGTTCTTCAATGGATTGAAATCCCAGCTGCCGATATAGCCCCTTGCGATAGAATGTCTGAGAGAAGGCCCAGCCTGCATAAACCCGGCCAAAGGCGCTAAGCCCGGCCTCGGGTGGGCTGTCATAGTTACCGCCGTTCCAATTCTGATCCGCGCAAAGGGCGGCCTTGACCCCTTCGAGGAAGACAAAGTTATGCGGTGAGGTCTTGGCCGAGGCGCAGAAAGGCAGGATCGCCTGGACCATGTCCGGGTATTGCGCCGCCCACTGGTAGGATTGGCAGCCCGCCATTGACCAGCCAGCGACTAGGGCGATTTTATCGATCCCCAGCTGATCATGGATCAACCGATGCTGGGCAGCGATGTTGTCCCACATCTGCACCAGCGGAAATCGCGGGCCGTCCTGCGGCGCAGGCGTATTCGATGGCGACGATGAGCGACCATTGCCGAACAGGTTCGGGCTGACGATAAAATGGCGGCTTGGATCAATCGCGCGACCTGGGCCAAAGAACCCCTCGTTACGGGAATTAGTGCCGGTATAAAAGGTGGGCAGAACGATGACGTTGTCACGGGCGGCCGACATTGTACCGTAGGTCTGATAGGCAAGCTTGGCATCCTTCAATACCTTGCCCGACAAAAGCGGAAAGTCGCCCAGCTCGTAAATCTCAAAATCTGGCACCACCCGATCCTTTCCTGTCTTAGTAGAGCCGCAGATATTCCTGCACTTCCCAATCGGTGACCGATTGGTGATACCGCTCCCACTCATCGTTTTTATATTCGAGATAAGAACTACGCATCACCGGGCCCATCACATGTTCCGCCATGGCATCGCCACGCAAAGCCTCAATCGCGTTATAGAGCGTTCGCGGCAATCGGTGGATTCCGAGTTCGGCAAGTTCAGCTTCGGTCTTAGAATAAAGATCAAAATCTGTTGGTTCGCCCGGGTCGGTCTTTTCTTTGATGCCCTTAACACTACAGCTCAGATGCATCGCCATTGCCAGATAGACATTCATGGTCATGTCGCAGGCACGGTTTTCGATGCAGTGGCGGCTCTGTGGCAGGCGGAACTGGGCCGAGCGATTGTTGAAGCCATATGTGATATTGGTCGGAGCCCAGGTGACTGTGCCGCCTTCAAAACCGCCAACGCGCGGCACCAACCCGTTATAAGAATTCACGGTCGGACAGGTGATCGCCGTGATTGCTTCGGCGTGCTGCATCAATCCGCCCACTGCCCAGCGGCTCTCGTCGCTCCAGTTGCCATCGGGTGTCTCAAAAATGTTTTCGCCGGGGCGACTTTCATGCTGCATCGACATGTTGATATGCGCCCCGGACCGCCAGTCTCCCACTGTTGGCTTTGGCATGAAGGTCACAAACAGCCCATGCTGCTTGGCCACCTCTTTCAACGTGATGCGCAAAAAAGCCAACCGGTCGGACATTTCCAGCAGGTTGGTATAATGGAAATCAAGTTCAAACTGGGAATATGCACCCTCGGCCACCACGTCATGCAGGTTCCAGCCTAATCCTTCGATGATGTCGATCAGAGTTTTTAGGAATGGCATCGAGTCTATGGAATACTCAACGTCATAGCCAAATGCCTGACGACGCGGACGAAGCCCATCTGCAGGGTCATCGTCAAATGCCTTAACCGGCTGCCCGGCGTCGTCATATTTCATCACGATAAACTCGGGTTCTACCCCGGCGTAACCGGTGTAACCTTCCAGCGCGGCCTCGTGCATGGCGCGTTTCAAGGCCTGACGCGGACAAACGTTGTAAGGAGCGTCTTCCCAGTAGAGATCCGAGAAGATGATCACCATCGATGTGTCCCATGGACAGACGTAGACGGCATCGAGATCCGGAACCACCACCTGATCGCTGTCGGCGGGGCTTAGCTCGGGCACGTACGAAATCGAATGCACCGCGAACTGTGGCCCTTTCCCAAGGCATAGCGGTTCAAAATCACTCATCGGTACGGGTTTGGTTTTTGGAATACCGTGCAGGTCAATCCAGGCGGCCATCACGTATTTGACGCCAGCCTCTTCCAGACGCTGCCGCACTTCTGCGATACGCGGGCGGTTACGTTCGACAGCGTCGTTGAACGTTTCGTAGTAGATGCGGGTGCTGGCATTATCCTTGGGCATTCGGCGTCCTCCCATCGAATGGCAATCAGATTTGGTTCACCGAGGGTGACCCCTCAGTGTTGGTGCTGGTTTCGGTTGTTCTGTCGCTCAGCGGAAAAGATGTTCAGCCGGGGACAAAATCGTCAGGGTCGATGCCCGGAACCTGCGTGATCCCGGCAAGCTGTTTCCAGTTGTGTGGGTAGGCGGCATAGAAGATCACGCATTTGCCGTCCGACTCGTAGGAAATGTGGTTGTCCTTCGGGACAAACAGCACATCACCACGATTGCAAACATAGCTTTTGCCATCGCAAACCAGCCGGAATGTACCCTCAAGGCAATAAATGATCTCGTCGCAGGTCAGATCCCACGGCACCTTGATGTTGTTCAGGACGTTGATACCGCCGCACATGGACTTGCTGAATTCACTGGTCACCATCGGTTTGATGTAAGTGTCGCTGTCGCCCATCGAGTCGTAGCGATTTTGAACCAGATCGAATTTGAAAAGTTGAGGTGTGTCACCCATTTGGTCAGCCTTCCTGTGCCAGGTGTTTCAGTATGGATTCGTTCAATTCGACCTTGTAACCGTCAGGGTCCTCGCAAAAGGCGATGACCCTTGTGCCGTTTTTCATTGGCCCCGGTGGGCGGGTGATGTTTACCCCCGCCGCAGCCAGCTGTTCGCACGCGGCATAAACATCTGGCGTTTCGATGCAGATGTGACCCCAGCCGTCGCCTTTGTCATAAGGCGTGCCCTGATCCCAATTGGCGGTCAGCTCCAGTGTGGGAAACTCGGCCTCAGGCCCATAGCCGATAAACGTGTTGGTGAATTTGCCTTCGGGGTAATCCGTGCGCCGCTGCACTTCCATACCCAGAATTCCGCAATAGAAATCGAGTGACTTCTCCATGTCGGTGACCCGCATCATCGTATGGGCCAGACGAAACCCTTTGGATATGGGCTTGTTCATCGATCTTATTCCTTCTTGCTTATGCACCTGCCACGTCGCGCTCGATCAGATCCTGAAAGGCGCGCACACTGTCCTCCCAAGCGGGCGACAACAGGCCCCCATCCTCGGCGACCGGGGATTTGCGGCCCTCAAACATGCGCTCAACCATCTCGTGATCTTCCTTGTGGACATCCCACCATAGGTTTCTGAGGGCTTGTACTTCCTCGGCGCTCAGTTCCTGACCTTCGGTCGTGTAAAGTGCTCGGTACTGGCGCATCTTTCCTGGACCAATGGGCACGTTCAGATAGACGCCCAGCTGATCCGGGAAATAGCGGCCCAGAATGAAATTTGGGTACAGGGTCAGATAACGAGAGCTGACACCCAGACTGCCGGATGTGCCCAACTCTTCGTTCAGATCCACAGCGCTGCCGATGCAGGTGCCATCGGTGATGGTATAGTGGTTTTCCAATGGTTGATCAGTGGTTGAGGCATGGACAAACTGGACGTGATAGGGCTCGATAAAGTTCTCCATGATCAGCTTCCAGTTGGTGCCAATCTCACCAAAGTCGAGCAGGCCAATTGGTTCCACTCTGGTGAAGTCCATCCCCTTTAGCCGGCTGATCAAAGGCGCGGCATAGTCTTCGAAATCAGGCGCATTCCCGTCCAGATTGACGAAAATCCAGTCATGCCAGACATGGGTGCGCACGGGCTTGAGGCGATGATTTTTGATGTCAAAGCCGTCGAATTCCTGTTTGCCGGTTCCGGCAAAATGCGGCGCAGCCCGCAGGCGGCCATCCAGGTCATAAGCCCAGGCATGATAAGGGCAGCGGATCAGCTTGCCGACATTCTTGGGCTTGTCGACCAATGTCATGCAGCGGTGCAGGCAAACATTATGAAACACCTGAATATCGCCATCACGACCGCGCACCGCCAGCAGTGGCAAGTCTGCGCAGGTGATTGGATGTGTATCACCGGTGTTGACCATCTGATGGGCAAAGCCGATGAACACCCAGTTCTTGGCCAGGACAGTCTGGCATTCCCTCTGCCAGAACTCTTCGCTGCGATACGCCCCGGCAGTCAGCCCGTGCTGAGGCCCGCCAACGGCCTGCGCTCTTTCCTCGGCAATTGTCATTTGTCCTCCCTTCGACACTGCCACCTGCACCCGCCTGTTCAACGGTATGCGCATGGTTTCCACCGTTTCTCGCGGGGCACCTGTTTGCAGGTATTGTCCCACCGCGCCGGGCTTAGAATATTATTCTGCGAATATCGCACATGTGAGCTAATATTTTTCGGTATCCGCCACTGGAATCGATTTTCGAGCAGGAATTAGAAATTATCTGGTCAATAAACGGCATTTTGATACGAAATTCGAATAACGCAGCCACGCAGGTAACGAGAGCTACAATTTCAACAGGATATTGCAGGGAATTCGGCAATCGCTCCCAAAAATAATACTCGGAATATGTGGTGTTGAGATCGAAGTATGTCGTTTTTCGCACTTCGTTCCGGAAAACTCCCAAGCAATAATTGCGGATTTCGACGCTCTCACCTAACCTCACTTACGAATACAGCAATCGAGCATCAGGTATATGGCAGTAAAAAAGCAGTCAAACGTGCGCGCCACCGCACAGAGCATCAGATCCCCAAAGGATGACTTGAACCAACAGATCATCCGGCTATTGCAGCAAGATGGTCGAATGGCCTTCTCTGAGATTGCGCAGCAGTTGAATGTGTCCGAAGGAACCATCCGCAACAGGGTGAGCGGGCTGCGAGACAACAACATGTTGCGGATTGTTGCGATGTCGGATCCTGTGGCCACAGAGTACACAACCGACGCGATGATTGGGTTAAATGTTGCTGTTGGCGTGACCCCACGCCAAGTGGCGGAACGGCTTGAAAAGAACCCAAGGGTTGTTTTCATCCTGTGGGTCGCGGGCCGTTATGACCTGATCATTGAATTGGTCAGCGACGAGGATAACGCATTGAAGGAATTTCTGGAGCATGAAATCCACGCGAATGACGATATCGCCAATGCCGACGTTATGCCGGGGCTGAAGAATTTCAAGAATCAGTTCCTGCTAAAGCAGAATGTTACGCAGTGATTAGGAGGGAGTCGATCGCTCAAACCAATAGGGCGAAAGGCTTTCAAAAGAGTTTTTTGGGTGGGGCTCTGTTGTGAACTTTTGACCATTGATCTTTGTGACGTTGGCGCCTGAGTCGCGAACTGCATTATCCAGTTTAAGGTTGGTCAAAGAACTTTTTCAAATGTTCGCGGTATCCAAAAGAAGTGAACCTGATCGCAGCATTTTTCCATGTTCGATACGGTGTCACCAATCGAAATCTGGAAGAAATCATTGTGGAACGCTGTGTATCAGTTGATCAAACTACACTGAACCGAGGGGTCACGGGATACTCTTGCGCTATTGTCGAAACTGCGCGCCGCCAAAAAATGACCTGCGACCCTACTTGGAGAATGGACGGGCCCACGTTATGGTGAAAGGCGCATGGTTCTACCTCTATCGGGCCGTCGACAAAAACGGCAAGACATTGGATTTCATGCGTTCTCAAAGCGGAAACAAATCGGCAGTGACGAAGTTCTTTGCCCAGATGCTGGAGGTCAACGGACCTCCGCGGAAGATCGTCATCGACAAGAGTCGTGCCAATACAGATGGGATCAAGGCTGTTAACAAGATACTGAAAGGTTTAGTCTGCCCGGTCCCAATCGAGTGGGAGAGGCGGAGGTATCTCAATAACACCGTGGAACAAGATCACCGTTTGATCAAACGGCGAACGCGCCCGATGCTCGGTTTCAAATCATTCGTTCCTGCAATTTTCACTTTGTAAGGTATCGAAGTCAACAACACGATCCGCAAGGGGCAGTTCTAGCCTAGAACCTGCCCTTTCAAGAAATTCGCGGAACAGGCCGCATAACCGGAAAACGCCGTGATCTCTTCGGCTAGCGAGAAACTTTGCGACAGATCCGACAAGATGAACAAACCATTCTCTCACTAGGAAGCCTGATCGTCCATTCCTCGGCGGTAACTATGAGTCAAAGTGACTCTCAGAAAATCGCCGTGCTTCGACCCATTGGCGCTGGCGCCAGGCAATGTGACAACACCCCAAACAATACTGTGAGTATCGAATTGAGATTGCCTGTTGCATTTTAGCAATGGGCGAGCCGTACGTCCAATAAGGCGAGCTTAAAATAGATAATCTCCTTAATCTTGTGTTTATTCTATTCCGAAGTGAGATGGGGAAATTTGAATTGTAGGTTGCCGTTCTACGCGAACGCAGCTTGCCCTCAAATATTGTGGCTAAGTCGTGTGTGGGGTGCAAGAGTGTCCAAAAAATCAAGATTGTTATTGGCTGTTTCTTTTTATGCATTAATTTCAACGCCTTTATTCGCAGCCCCCACGGCAGACTCAAAAGTAGGCGACACGGTGGCCAACCCGGTGACAGGTATGGACACCACTGTCAGCGCACTGATTGTCGACCCGGCCTCGACGCCCACAGCCGGAACAACAGCATTTGTAGAGACAGCAGATGGCTACGTTTTCCTAGTCAAAGATGTCGGAGCAACAATCTACAATTCCGACAATCCTCCGCTAGCATTCGAAATTGTCTCCATTTCTGGAGCAACGGCTCAGATTAGCAATTCAGGGGCAACCGGAACGGCTGGCTTGTCCACTCAGTTGACCCTTTCGCAATACAATAGCAACTTTAATAGCTCTGGCACCCCGGGCGCAGTGACGCCGCCTGAAGACGTGTCAGGGCCAAACGGCGTGAACCAAGTTGTCTATGGTCAGGATGGCAGCAATGGTCGGGACGGCGCGTTGGTTGTACCGCCCAGCTCTGGCGGCAATGGCTCAACTGGACCGACGCAGACAAAGACCCTCAGTAGCGATGTCAACGCCACAAGCAACATGGGGTGGCAGGTCGGTAGCGTCGGTGGTGATGGTGGCAACGGCGGTGACTCATACCTTAGCTTCTGGGACGGGCGCGACGGCGGCGACGGCGGCAAGGGCGGCACCGTCAATGCAACGCAGTCCAGTAGTAGCACGATCCAAACCTCGGGCAACGACAATGACGGCATTTTCGCATTCAGCCGAAGCGGCAAGGCTGGGAATGGCGGCAGCGGTTTCGCCGCCCCAGGCGGCGGCACTGGCGGGCATTCGGCAGATGGAGGTAACGTAACCGTCACGCAGAGGGGTGTGATTTCAACGTCCGGAGACTCAGCCGATGGTATCTACGCACTGAGCGTTTCGAATAATGGTGGCAATGGCGGCTCGCAGTGGGGATTGGTGGGGGCCTCTGGTGACGGCGGGTTTGGCGGCAGCGGTGGAGCTGTAACCGTCAACACGACATCGACCGGCAGCATTTTGACAACCGGCGATTATGCGAACGGGATTTACGCCCAGTCGATTGGCGGGTCCGGCGGGTCTGCAGGCACCAGTGGCAACCTACTGGTGTCCTTGATTGGCGGTGCCGACAACGGCGGTAACGGTGGAACAGTCACGGTTTCTCATGCTGGCGCTATTGAAACACAGGGCGATTTCTCGCGCGGGATCGTGGCGCAGTCGATTGGCGGTGGCGGTGGTTCTGGCGGCGCAGGGGGCGGGTTGGTTGCGTTGTCTCTGGGTGGTGTCGGATCGAATGGCGGCAGCGGCAGCGCCGTCAGTGTGACGGTTCAGGGCAGCGGCAGCATTTTGACCTCGGGCAAGGGTGCCGATGGGGTCATGGCGCAGTCAATTGGCGGTAGCGGTGGTACTGGTGCGAATTCGTATGGTTTGGTCGCAATTGGTGGTACCGGGTCGCGCGGCGGCACAGGTGATGCGGTAAGCGTAAGCAACTACGGACAAATCCAGACCGGAGGCGACGGCGCGCGCGGCATCATTGCCCAGTCCATTGGTGGCGGCGGCGGCGATGGTGGCTCGTCCGCTGGTATGGTTTCCGTTGGCGGCAACGGCAGCGGCGGCGGTGCCGGTTCAACTGTGACCATCGTAAATGACGGGATCATTACAACGACTGGAGACGATGCGATGGGCATCCTGGCCCAGTCCATCGGCGGCGGTGGCGGCAATGGCGGTTCTTCCGGATCAGTTGGCGCCTTCGTGGGTGTGGCCATCGGTGGCGATGGCGGCTCCGGAGGTGAAGGCGGTGACGTGGATGTCACATTGTCAAACACCGACAGCAGTCAGCCATCGGCAATTCAAACTTCGGGCGACCGCTCGACCGGTGTGTTCGCGCAATCCGTCGGCGGCGGTGGCGGCAATGGCGGCGGTGCAGTGTCTGTGGCGGTTGGGGCCTTCGGCGCTGCATCGGTGTCGGTTGGTGGTTCCGCAGGAGATGGCGGCGACGGCGGCGATGTATCGATTAGCGGCAGCGGGTCGGCCTCAGTGCAGACCGGAGGCGACGACGCAATCGGCGTGATGCTGCAATCCGTTGGCGGCGGTGGTGGTAATGGCGGATACGCAGTTTCTGTTGCTGTTTCGGGCGGTCCGGTTTCGGGTTCACTGGCAGTTGGCGTCGGTGGCGACGGCGGCACGGGCGGTGAAGGCGGCACGGTCACTGTTGGTCAGTTCAACAGCAGCGGCGTTGCCATGGCTGCGGGTTTTGAGGGAACTATAGTTACAACTGGGAACCGTTCGACAGGTATGCTGTTCCAATCCGTTGGCGGCGGCGGCGGCAATGGCGGTTTGGCCGTGGCTGCAACCGGAGGCGCCTCTGCGCTGTTTTCCGGCAATGTCTCGATTGGAATTGGCGGTCAGGCCGGAAGTGCCGGCAACGGTGGTGATGTTCAGGTTTACACCAAGGCAGACATCACTACGACGGGAACCAATTCAAGCGCTCTGATCGCCCAGTCGGTTGGTGGTGGTGGCGGCAACGGCGGTGGCAGCATCGCGGCGGGCATCAGTGCAAGCGCCGGGGCAGCAGTTGGGATCAATGTGGGTGTTGGAGGCGATGGTGGTGGTGCCGGGATCGGTGGCGACGTCACTCTGATCGCCGGCGGGACAACAATTGAAACCAGCGGAGCGTTTTCCAGCGGCGTGGTCGCGCAGTCCGTTGGCGGCGGCGGCGGCAATGGCGGCTACAGTGTCGGAGCCAGCGCCGATATTGGCGGCGCGGCAGCTGGGTCCGTCAGCGTTGGCCTTGGCGGTAAAGCTGGCGGTGGCGGTGACGGCGGCGCAGTTACCGCTCAGGTTGACGCAGACGTCACAACGCGGGGTGATGACTCTGGAGGTGTTGTGGTTCAGTCCATCGGCGGCGGTGGCGGCAATGGCGGGTTTAGTGTTGCAGCCGGGCTGGCCGCAGGCGGTGCCGGTGCAGGAACCGTTGATGTCGGGCTTGGCGGCGATGGCGGCAGTGGCGGTATCGGCGGCAGTGTCACCGGTGTTCGTGTCAATGGTGACGTGAGCACCGAAGGTCTGCGCTCGACCGGCGTTGTGATTCAGTCGATTGGCGGCGGCGGTGGCAACGGTGGCTTCAACGTGACGGCCGGTGTGGCCGCAGGTGGCGCAGGCGCTGGTTCGATTGGTGTCGGACTTGGCGGCGGCGGTGCAACGGGCGGCAATGGTGGCGTGGTTGAAGGCCAGGTGGCGGGCAACGTTACTACGCTAGCGGACAATTCCAGCGGCGTTGTGTTCCAATCAATAGGCGGTGGCGGCGGCAATGGCGGCTTCAACGTGACGGCCGGGATCGCGGGTGCAGGTGCAGGCGGCGGAGCTGTGACAGTCGGTCTTGGCGGAGACGCGTCTGGCGGTGGCATTGGACAAACGGTGACCGCCCAGGTCAGCGGAACTGTTAGCACCGGCGGAGCAGATGCGACAGCTGTGCTGGCCCAATCCGTCGGCGGCGGCGGTGGCAATGGTGGCTTTAATGTCAGCGCCTCGCTGGCGGGCGCGGGTGTGGGCAGCGGTGCCGTTTCAGTAGGGCTGGGCGGCAGCGGCGGCACAGGTGCAACTGGTGGCACGGTAAATCTGACGACCACGGATGCAATCGTAACGGCCGGAGACAGGTCGTCCGGCGTGGTCGCCCAGTCGATTGGCGGCGGCGGTGGCAATGGTGGCTTCAACGTCTCAGGCACCGGCGCTGGGGCCGGTGTCGGGTCCGGCGCAGTTAGCGTGGGGCTTGGCGGCGACGGCGATGGCGGTGGTGATGGTGGCGCGGTCACTCTGACCTCCGGCGGGACAATCCTGACGCAGGGCAACTCGGCAACGGCGTTTCTGGCACAATCCATCGGTGGCGGCGGCGGCAACGGCGGGTTCAACGTCAGTGCTTCGGTCCAGGGATCTGGCGTTGGCGGTGGCGGAGTCTCGGTTGGCCTTGGCGGCGATGGCGCGGGCGGGGGTGATGGCAACACTGTCATCGCGACGTCCAACAATGCGGTTGAAACCCGTGGTAACCAGTCCTCGGGCGTAGTGGCGCAATCCATCGGCGGCGGCGGCGGCAATGGCGGGTTCAACGTCTCGCCGGTTCTGTCGGGTGCTGGTACCGGTAGTGGCGCGGTCAGCGTCGGGTTGGGCGGATCGGGTGATACGGGCGGCGATGGCGGCAACGTGACGCTGACCTCAAATGGCACTATTCTGACCGATGGCTTCGCTTCCAGCGGTTTTGTTGCGCAATCCCTTGGCGGCGGCGGTGGTAACGGCGGCTTTAACGTCTCGCCGACCTTGTCAGGCGCAGGCGTCGGGGCGGGTTCAGTCTCGGTTGGGCTGGGAGGCTCAGGCGGGGACGGAGGCGACGGCAGCCTGGTGACCGCGAGCACAACGGCCAACGTTGTGACCAAAGGCGATGCTTCAGTTGGTATTCTGGCACAGTCCGTTGGCGGTGGCGGCGGCAATGGTGGCTTCAACATTTCACCTGCATTGGCCGGTGCGGGCACCGGTTCAGGCGCGATCAGCGTCGGTCTGGGCGGATCTGGCGGTGGCGGTGGCACCGGTGGTGTCGTTGGTCTGACTGTTGCGAATAATGTGCAAACCGAAGGCGCGCAATCCAGCGCGGTTGTTGCCCAGTCCATCGGTGGCGGCGGCGGCAACGGCGGCTTTAATGTCTCTGCATCCGTCGGCGGTGCTGGAACTGGTTCTGGCGCAGCAGCCGTTGGGCTAGGTGGTCGGGGAACTGGCGGAGGTGATGCCTCAGCGGTAACAGCAAACGTGACGGGAAACCTTGTGACGTTGGGCGAAACCTCGACCGGTCTGCTGGCGCAATCCGTCGGCGGCGGTGGTGGTAATGGCGGAATGAACATCTCAGTCGCCGTTGCAGCGGCAGGTACGGGATCGGGTGGCGCATCCGTTGGTCTGGGCGGCGCATCTGGAACGGGTGGCGACGGAGGAACGGCTGAGGCCACTCTGAACGGCAACGTTTCGACCCAAGGGGACGAGTCCGGCGGTTTCATAGTTCAAAGCCTTGGCGGCGGAGGCGGTAACGGAGGGCTGAATGTCTCTGCGGCCGTGAATATTTCGGGCACCGGCGGCGGCGCTATTGGCGTTGGCATCGGTGGGTCTGGCGGTGACGGCGGTAGTGCAAGCACGGCTGCGGGCTCGGTTACCGGAGACGTAACCACAAGCGGCGATAACGCAACTGGGGTTTTGGTCCAGTCCGTCGGAGGCGGCGGCGGCAATGGCGGCGTCAACATTTCAGGCGCCCTCAGCATTGCGCGCACAGGGTCCGGTGCTGCGGGCATCGGAGTGGGCGGCTTTGGCGGTAGTGGCGGTACCAGTGGGGCCGTCGACAATACGTTCTCGGGCAATGTCAGCACTTCGGGCTCACGTTCGGCCGGAATTATTGCCCAAAGCCTCGGCGGCGGTGGCGGTAACGGTGCCACGAATATTTCCGGCGCGATTTCGGTGGCCAGCAACTATTCAGGTGGTCTCGGGATCGGCGTTGGTGGCTTTGGTGGCGATGGTGGTGATGCAAACAATGTCACGCAACAAGTCACTGGCAATGTTGTAACGACAGGAGACGACTCGGTCGGGATTCTGACGCAAAGCCTTGGTGGCGGCGGCGGCAATGGTGGCACCAACATTTCGGCCGCGTTGTCCCTGTCTCGATCGGCCAATGCGGCCGTGGGTATCGGAGTAGGCGGCTTTGGCGGCGGCGGCGCAAATGCCGGTGCCCTGGTTCAGTCGACTGTTACGGGCGGTGTTGGCACCGTCGGCGATCGCAGCACAGGTATTCTGACACAGAGCCTCGGTGGCGGTGGCGGCAATGGTGGCACGAATATCTCGGCCTCATTGGGCATCAGTCAGGAAAATGGTGGATCGGTCAGCCTTGGCGTTGGAGGCTTTGGTGGCGGCGCCGGCAACGCTGGCGAAGTGATCAGCACGTTGCGGTCCCGCACGGATGGAACCGCGACGACCTCGGTTGTCACAACCGGTGCTGACAGCATCGGTGTCATGGCGCAATCCGTTGGCGGCGGCGGCGGCAATGGCGGCCTCAACGTCTCGGGTGCCGTTAACCTGACAGGTAAATCCGGTGCGGCTGTTGCCTTGGGCCTTGGTGGTTTTGGCGGCGGCGGCGGCGATGCCGGGGCGGTAACACTGGATGTGGAAAGTAATGTAGTCACGGCTGGCGACGGGTCACATGGCGTATTGGCGCAGAGCCTCGGTGGCGGCGGCGGCACAGGCGGCGTGAATATCTCGGGCTCTCTGGCGCTGACAAAGCCCTCGGGGTCGGACACAATCTTTTCGGTCGCGGCTGGTGTTGGCGGCTTTGGCGGATCGGGTGGCGATGCCAGCAATGTTGATCTGGACTACACCGGCAATGTTCAGGCCGTTCCGATGGTCAGGCAACCCGACGGCACATTTGCCGTCGACCAAAGCAAAGGCGGCAGCGGTATCATCGCGCAGTCGCTGGGCGGTGGCGGTGGCAATGGCGGTACCAATGTCTCCGGCGGCATCGCGATCAGCGGCAAGCCGGGTGCGGGCCAAACGGACAGCAGTAAATCTTATGCAGTGGTCGTGGGCGTCGGTGGGTTCGGCGGTGGCGGCGGTGATGCCGGGAATGTCGATGTGAATATCGGTGCAGGCAGCACGATCAGGGCGCACGGAACCGGGCAATCCGGTCTGTTGGCTCAATCCCTTGGCGGCGGTGGCGGCAATGGCGGCCTGAATGTGTCGGGTGGTATCGTATCCGACAGCTCGTTGATTGTTGGTGTTGGGGGCTTCGCCGGTGACGGCGGCAAGGCAGGAGACGTCACTGTCATGTCGCAGGCTGACATCACAGTCACTACCAACCCGGACGATATCTCTATCCCCGATACGACAACATTCGAAGACAAGCTGCGCGATTTCCTCGGCGACACGATTGTTGACGACACCGAAGAGCTGGCCTCTTCCTTCGGGCTCGAACGTTTGTTCATCGATATGGGTGTCTTCAACGAAGAAAAACCGGATACCGATGGTTCAGCTGGTTTGATGGCACAGTCCATTGGCGGTGGCGGTGGTAACGGCGGTCTGAACGTTTCGGGCGGTATTGCGCTGAGCAAAGATGGCAAGATCCCTTCGGTTACCTTTGGCGTCGGCGGCTTTGGCGGCGACGGCAATGTTTCGGGTGATGTGACCGTGGACCACACCGGCACCGTTTCGGTGGCGGGTAACTGGAAGCACGGTGTTTTGGCACAGTCCATCGCCGGCGGTGGTGGCAACGGCGCGTTGAACGTGACCGGACAGCTGAACTATGGCGACTCTAACAACTCCGATGGTAAAACCGATCTGAGCATTGTGGGCGGTCTGGGTGGCCACGGCGGTACCGGCGCGGATGCTGGTGATGTTTCAGTTGCGCAATCTGGCAATATTTCGACAAATGGCTATCACGCGCGCGGTGTCTTTGCCCAAAGCATAGGCGGCGGCGGCGGCACCGGTGGGATTAATGCGACCTTCGTCGGCACGAAAGACAGCTCGCCAATTGCCATGGGTATCGGCGGCTTTGGCGGTGGCGGCGGCGATGCAGGCGATGTCACGGTCGCGCGTGGATCCGCGGTTGCGGCGGCGGGTACCATCACGACCGACGGGGCCGGTTCGCACGGGATCGAAGCCTCAAGCATTGGCGGCGGCGGCGGTGATGCCGGTATCAACGCGGTTGTGGGCATCAGTAAAACCACCGGAAGCAAGAGCAATGGCGGAACCGGCGATTCATCTGATCGGAAAACGCCTACCAATACAGGCGTCGATGACTCGGTGATCGCCAACTACAACGCCGTTCTCGATGAGTTGGAAGGCAAGGTGAACCCGGCCGACTCCTCCGGCAATAAAACCGGCGTGTCCGCTGTTATCGCCATCGGCGGTGATGCTGGAACGGCCGGGGACGGCGGCACCGTGGATATCGACCACTACGGCGATATCGTGACGCTGCAGGACGGTAGTCACGGGGTCTTTGGCCAGTCCATTGGTGGAGGCGGCGGCAACGCGGCTTTGAACCTTGGTATGACCTACGAACTGGCCTCAGACGCGACCAACAAGGGCTTTGGCTTGGCAATCGGTGGCGGTACGGGTGAGGGTGGTATCGGCGGTTCGGTTGATGTTCGCAATACCGGGGACATCACGACCAGCGGCGCAGACTCTCATGGTCTGTTCGCTCAATCTGTTGGAGGCGGCGGCGGCAATGCGGGCTACAACTCTGCCTCGACATCCGTAGATGGCGGCAACGTGAACATTCAAATCGGTCGGACCGGTGGCACCGGAGGAAGCGGCGGCGATGTCTATGCAAGCTCGAACGGCATCGTTCGCACTGCTGGTAACCGCTCATATGGTTTCTTCGCTCAGTCCATCGGCAACGGCGGCGGCAATTCGTCTTCGACATCAGTCAGCATAGGTACGCCCAAGACCGGCGACAGCAAGGGCAACAAAGCCAGCTTGTCAGTCGGGCTTGAAGGAGGCACTGGTGGCGAAGCGGGCGATGTGACGGCGGTTGTTGCAGGTACAATCGTCACAGAGGGGACGGATGCTCACGCCGTGTTTGCCCAGTCCGTCGGTGGTGGCGGTGGCAATGGTGGCAAGGCCAGCAATTCAGCCGGTAAGGGTACGTCTGTTGCGCTTTCCATTGGCGGCACGGGCGGCACAGGTGGCGTAGGCGGCAAAGTCGACGTGTCCAACACTGCACGAATTGCGACCTTAGGTGATCGTTCAGGTGGTTTGATGGCGCAATCCATCGGTGGTGCGGGTGGCACCGGCGGCATGGTTCAGGCGGGTCAATCGAACCTCGACACCATCAAAGCCGTGGTCAATCCGTCGACGGTCGGGACGACTATTTCGGTTAACATCGGTGGCACAGGCGGCGACGGCATGACTTCGGATACCGTGACTGTCGTCAGCGATGGGATCATCACGACCGAGGGCACGATGGCTCATGGCATCTTCGCTCAGTCCGTTGGCGGCGGTGGCGGTATGGGTGGTCTGGTTGAAAATAGGATCATCAGCCTGCGCAAAGATATCGGGAACACAGCGACTCTGTCCATTGGTGGCAATGGCGGAACCGGAGCAATGTCTGCAGCGGTTTCCGTCACAAATCGGGACCTAATCCAGACGACGGGTGCCAAGTCCATTGGCATCTACGCGCAGTCCGTCGGCGGCGGGGGTGGCGATGCGCAACAGGTGCGCAACATCATTCTGGGCCGGTCCTCGGACGGGGCAACGACAAATGCAATTCTGATTGGTGGCACAGGTGGCACTGGCGGGTCTGGCAGCACGGTAACTGTCGTCAATGAAGCTGATGCCACTATCCGCACAACCGGTAAGGAGAGCCATGGCATCCTTGCGCAGTCCATCGGTGGCGGCGGCGGCAATGGTGGCTCTACGATCTCGGTCGACGGGCGCTATGGCGGGGCTGAGGCCAGCACGCGGCGGGCACTACAATTCGGTCTTGGCGGATCGGGTGGTACTGGGGGCACGGGCGGCAACGTCCTGGTGACCAATGCAGGGACGATCGTGACAACTGGTGAAGGTGCGCATGGTATCTTCGCCCAATCCATCGGTGGTGGTGGTGGTAATGGTGGCAGTTCCATCACTGGGACGCTGCGACTGAAGACGGGCGATAGCAGTTCTCCGACCGCGCAGTTGAATATTGGCGGTTCCGGAGGCAGCGGCAACATCGCCGGCAACGTGGTCGTAACAAGCAGCGGTGACATCCGGGTTGATGGCGCGGGTGCATACGGCATCATGGCGCAATCCGTTGGCGGCGGTGGCGGCAATGGCGGGCTGGCCGTTGCGATGGATGTAAATGACCTCAAGAACACCATGACCGGCAAGTCCTACTCGAAGATCGCAATTGGCGGTTCGGGCGGGGATGGCGCAGATGGTGGAGACGTCACGGTCAACCATACAGGCGCGATTGTCGTGAATGCAGAAAACGGGTTTGGCATCTTTGCGCAATCTGTTGGCGGCGGCGGCGGAAACGCCGGATATTCAGTGTCATCCCCGCTGGTTTCGGCATTGGATTACACGGTGTCGCAACTGCTTGGTGCGCGCGAGGGTGCCACTGGGTCGGTTGGAACCGTTACCGTCAATTCGACAGGGGACATTCTTGTGAATGGTTCAGGTAGCGAGGCTATTTTCGCTCAGTCCGTGAATGGCGGTGGTGGTAATTCCGAAACATCAGTCGATTTCACCACCGAAACTGCCAGTGCCGGAGGAACCGGCACTTCCTATATCAGCGACATCTCTTTGGGTGGCGATGAAGTTTCAGACATGGCTGGCAGTCAGGTTGCGCAATCACATACCGGCAATATCGCGACGACAAGCGACCGCTCGACCGGCTTGATGCTGCAGAGCATTGGCGGCGGTGGTGGTACATCCACTAACAATATCAATATTCAGGACGGTGACGGTATCGACATCACAGCACGTTTGGGTGCGATTAACACGGATGACGCCAGTGGCGGCGACGTGAATGGCAGCCGGACCGGAGATGTGGGCACTGACGGCGCGTTTTCCACTGCCGGTGCAGCGCAGTCTATCGGAGGCGGCGGTGGTAAACTTGTGCTGAACAGCACAGGCGCGGCGGATCCAAACAAAGCGGCGTCGGTGATCCTGGGTTCCGACCCAAGTTTCCGCAATGACGGCGGTGATATCGACCTCTCTCTGGACGGAGTCGTTACCACTACGGGTGATCGGTCATTTGGTCAGAGTGTCCAAAGCATTGGCGCGGGTGGCGGCGAGGTCGTTGTCGCTGGACTAGGACGTTTGGATGTAACTTTGGGTGCGCAAGACGATTCAACCGGTGACGGCGGAACCGTTGATCTTACCAATATCGGGGGCATCACCACCAGCGGTTCCGGGTCTCATGGTTTCGTAATCCAAAGTATAGGCGGCGGCGGCGGCCTCGTCTCTACAGATTTGGATGCAAGCCAAATCACCGTGAATCTCTCGCCTGCTAATGGCGGTGACGGTGGTGACATTACGTTCACCCAAAACGGTAATATCGTCACCACCGGCGAAAACGCGATTGGCGTTGTGGCGCAGTCGCTCGGCGGTGGCGGAGGCATGGTGGATTCGGTCTTCCGTGGATCCGCAGGCGGTGTCGGGTCCGGTGGCACCATCGACATGGCGCTGAACGGTAATATCCTGTCCGTGGGCGAAGGCGGTATCGGTGTTCTGGCCCAATCCGAGGGGCGCGACGGAGCGGGTGCAATCACACTTGGCTTCGATGGCGTCGTCATGGGCGGGACTGGGCAAGCAGACGCAGTTGCATCAATCGTCGTGGACGGCGGCGCGAACAACGTGCTGACTTTGTCCAAAGACACAGTGCTTCTCTCCGGGAACAACCAATTGGTGAATGGCGGAGACGGTAATGACCAGATCTCGCTTGCGGGTGACGCCTTGGGCAATCTGGACCTTGGAGCGGGTACCAACGGTCTGACTGTCGAGGAAGGGGGCGCCTTTTATGCGCTGGACACGATCAATCTGGGCGCTGCTGGGTTGATGCAAGTGAATGGCGACTTTATTTTGGGGGCGAACTGGGGTCTGAATACGGACATGACACCGACCGTTAAGTCGGGTGACTTTGTCTTTACCGGAAACGTCAGCCAGACCACGAACCTGACTGGAAGCCTGGCCTTTGGTGCGACGGCGTCCTCGACCTTCGACGCATATTTCCTGACAACGGGTGCATCGGGTGGCAATAGCGATCTGGTCAATGTCAACGGTGACGCCACTATGGGCGGCACCTTGACACCACAGCTCAATACGCTTCAGCGGGCGTTGCCTCTGGTCATCGTCAACCCGAATGGAACAGCTGCGGATGCGGGCACGACGATTCAGGACACAGTAGTGTTGGATTACTCGATTGGCTTGAACGGCTCGACATCGGACGGCAGTTCGATTGATCTGGTGATAACTCCGGACTATTCGACCGCGAATATGAACGCGAACGAAGCGGCTGTTGGTGATTACATCAATCAGGTGCTGAACGGGCAGGGTTCGGCGGCGCAAGGTGAGTTGTTCGCCCTGATCGGGAACATGACCTCCGAAGCTGACGTTATCGCGGCAATTGGTGCATTCACTGTGGCCGATTATGCCGCGGATGCGGTAGATGCCTACTACGGTACCCGGGTATTCGCAGACGCACTGCATAATTGCGAGCGGTTTACCGATTACCAAGCCGGAGACGATCCACGCAATTGTGTCTGGTTCTCCGGAGGAAGGTCTTTCTACGACCGCGAGCAGACTGGTATCTACGATGAGTTGGACATCAACAATACCAACCTGTCTGCCGGTGTCCGTTTGCCGGTTGGGGATGAGCTCTATGCTGGTTTCGCGTTGGGTCACGACCAAATAAGCCTTCGGAATGGATCGCAGTACAATGCGACCGGTGACCGGTTCAATCTGGGTGCTTCGCTGACCAAATACACCGGCCCGTGGGAGTTCGCGGCCATGCTGTCAGCCGGTTGGTCAGACTATGACTCCGACCGGTCGGGTGGGATCAGTGGTGTGCTGCCCAACGGAAATGTGGTTAACACCGTTGGCGTCAGTTCGATCAAGCACAAGATGAACCAGCAAAACCTGCGGTTGAGTTTTGCCTATGATCACAGATTTGCCGGTGGCAGTTCCTATCTGCGACCCGAGATCGCTGTTGATGCCACCCGTCTGGCGACGGAAAGCAACGGCGATGCAACCCTTTCGGGGATCGTCCTGCAGGATGATAGCGAGATGATCTATTCCCTGACCCCATCGCTTGAGATCGGGACAGAACAGATCCTCAGCGCCTCTCAAAAACTACGCGTAAGCTTCCGCGCCGGCGCCATCATCTCGTCGAACGACACAGTTTCAGTAAGCGCCGGTTTTGCAGGCGCAAGCGCAGCCGATGGCGGGTTTACAAATACCAGCTTTATCGGAGACGCCCATGGGCTGGTTTCGGCGCGATTGGGGCTGTTTGCGTTGGATGACAGCAGCTTTATCAATCTAAGCCTCGACCATATGTTCGGGGACTCAACCAAGGCTCTCCAAGTTGGTCTGGGCCTTGGGCTACAATTTTAAGCAATGAGGGACTACAGTATGAAAATTTGGCTTAGCGCACTAGGGGCCTCATTGGGTTTGGCACACCCTCTTGCCGCGCAAGAGAACGGCACGCTCCCGTGGTCGGTAAATTGTGGAAATCCGGGCAACGGAACCGAGCTGGTCTGTGAAATGACCCAAAGCATTGTTTTGACCGAAAACAATCAGAGGCTGACTTCTATTGCGTTCGTAAAGCCTGCGGGAAAAGCTGAGACCGAAACCGTGCTGACCTTGCCGTTTGGCCTGCTATTTTCCGAGGGGCTGATCGCGAAAGTCGATGACGTCGAAGTTGCGCGTCTGGAGTTTCTGACTTGCGAGGCTCAAGGCTGCTTTTCCCGTTCCCTCGTCTCGTCCGAATGGATGTCTGCGTTGCGGATTGGTAACCAATTGGTGATCGAAAGTAAAAATACCGCAGGAGACCCGATCTCCTTTGGTTTTGATCTGACGGGGTTCAGCAGGGTATCTGATCTTTTGCCATGACGGCTGTTTTGAGCATGGCCGTCTTTCGAGGTGTTGTCACGTTAGCTCCGCGCCAACAAAGAAGCCGTGATGTCCGCATTTCAAGTGGCTCTAGTTGTTTTATCCCGGGGATTGCTCATGTGATCTTTTCGTTGGAATGTGAGGCGGCACTAGGGGACAAGTTCGTCATGGTCGCGCCAAGACCACGCACGCGGTAAGAACAGCAATACAGCGATTTCGTCGTTGTCTCGGGGAACTGGGCATCAATCCCAAGACAGTTGCTAAGTGGCGCAAGCGACAGACTGTCGAGGATCAGAAGGCCGGCCCTAAAAAGCCACGTTCAACCGTTTTCAGCGAAGATGAAGACGCAATGGTTTAGCGTCCTGGCGGCGCACCCTGTTGCATTAGACGATTGTCTATATGCTTACAGCCGTCGATCCCGCACCTGACCCGCCCCTCTCTGCGTCGTTGTCGTCAGCGGCATAGCATTTCACGGCTGCCCGATATGAGAGGTGACAAACCCAAGCGTCAGACGTTCAAACGACGAGCCCAAGCGCCGCTTGCTGGAGCTTTGTTGAGTGTCTTGTTTAAAATTTTTCCGCCACGCTGATACAAAAAGAGCGTGAAGCTAGGCGTTAAGTCCCGGCATCTGGTGGATTGGATTGACGATGAATCGATCTGGTCCTGAAGTCCAGATTTTGCAGATGTATTCGCATGGCGTGAGATCGCTTAGTGCCTTCAAACGACGGGCGTAGTTGTAGGCATCGAGGAAGTCGGCCAAGTGCGGGCGAAGCTGGTCGTGGTTTTCGTAGTGATACCGCTTGACGGTTGCGTCCTTGATGGTGCGGTTCATGCGTTCGACCTGACCGTTGGTCCATGGGTGGTTCGGCTTTGTCAGACGATGTTCAACCCCGTTGACCTCGCAGATCATGTCGAACCGCATCGGCCTGGAATAGATAGTGTTCCGGTTCCGGGGTTGCTCTGCGAACTGGATGCCGTTGTCAGTCTAGATGGTG
Source organism: Ruegeria sp. Alg231-54 (assembly GCF_900143525.1). Classification (GTDB taxonomy): domain Bacteria; phylum Pseudomonadota; class Alphaproteobacteria; order Rhodobacterales; family Rhodobacteraceae; genus Ruegeria. The sequence goes on from NZ_FREZ01000004.1 coordinate 45,050, forward strand.
TGGATACGGTAGGGCACCGCTTCCAGAGGGTGCTCCAGAAACTCCCAAGCCGTCTTTCTGTTTGCCTTTTCTACCAGTCGGGCCACGGTGAACTTGCTGGTTCGGTCAATGGCTACAAAGAGAAAGAGCTTGCCGTCGGCGGTCCGGAGTTCGGCGATGTCGATATGAAAATAGCCGATTGGATACCGCTTGAACTTCTGCCGCTTCGGCTTGTCCCCATCCATATCAGGCAGTCGTGAGATGCCGTGTCGCTGCAAACAACGATGCAATGAAGATCGTGTAAGATGAGGAATGGAGGGCTGTAGAGCATATAGGGCACTGAATAAAATCTCAAATACGACCGACATCCAAATGCCAGCAGCTTGAAGCCAGCGCATGAACACCGCTGACGAAAAAAAGATCGCCGCAAAAGCATTCAAAATTGCACCAAGCAATCCGACTTGAAACGCTATGATGATCATCAACCAACCGGGGCTTGCCGGTAGGATAAATGCTGTCAGAATTGACCCAAAAAACAAAACCGCCTTTGGGTTTGTCATCATTACAAAGTATGCTGTTCGAATGGGTGCATTAGTTGCAGGTGATCTGACATTAGCATCCAGGCGGAACATGCCGCCCCGCCGCCCCGCTCGAAAAGCGTTTACTCCTAGATAGATAACATACCCCGCCCCAAGCAATCTCAAAGAGACATAGAGGGATGGGACCACCTCAATCCCGGAAACGGCGATCAACGTCCAAGTTAACGAACCGGAAGCGATACCCATTGCAGCTTTTAGTCCGGCCAGGCGACCGGCGGTCACTGAAGCTGTTATAATTGTCAGGTGGTTTGGACCCGGCACTGCCCGACCAACAATTTGAATGACTGCGATTGGGAATAGTATTCTCAGGAGGGTGCTGGCTTCCATCGTCAAAACATCCTACGCATTTTTCCCGGATTCCAGAAAACAAGTTTTTGCTCTGAGAAAATCTGTATGAGCACGGACACTAAGCACGTATTACCGCGTCACAGGGCGAAAAATTCGCGACACCTTTGGGCTCTTATCAACAATCGATGAGGCCCGCTGAGAATGTCTGCTGCGAGCCCTTAGTAACGAACGCTGCACTCGGAACCAATGTCAGCTACCGGGCCAGTGTACCTTGAGTCGGGTGGGACTGGGCGGCAGTGATATGTAAGCGCTACATTACGTATGGGAAATTGTCGACCCGTGCTAAGGTCAAGCCTCCACAAGGAACAAACCTATGTACCGTGTCCGACTTTTTGCCACTCGCCACTCGCGCGCATTTGAATGGATCTACAAGCGTGTCGAGCAGGTCATGGTGGCGCTAGACCCCCTTTTCGCAAGAATTGGCTACAACCGTGTCGAGCACCCGATTGTCCTTATCGAAAAGGGAGTGAAGACACTTCTTTTCGATTGCAAAATGTGCGGGCAATGTGTGTTGTCCTCAACCGGCATGTCCTGTCCGATGAACTGCCCCAAACAGCTGCGCAATGGTCCCTGTGGTGGGGTGCGGAAGGGAGGGTATTGCGAGGTGAAGCCTGAAATGAAATGCGTTTGGACGCTGGGCTGGGACGGGGCCAGCCACATGAAAGACGGGGCCGCGAAGATCAGGGAGGTTTTGCCACCTGTCGATCGCAGTTTGCAAGGCTCTTCCTCGTGGTTGCGCGTCAGTCGCGAAATGGCGGTACTGAACCGTGAAAAACGGGATGCGGCCCGCATGGCCCTTGCTGACGCCTTTCCAGAGGCACGATTGCAGGAACCAAGCTCGGCTCCTCTGGCAGACGAGCCACCCAAGGCCACGACCACAGGGCGCGGCACATGAGCGATACTTCACCCATCGAAAACACCCTGCTGCCCTATGCCAAGCCACTTGAGGGTCATGTTTCTCACAGTCGGCTTGAGCGTGTTTTGCGCTCGGGCCGCTTTGCGGTGACGGCTGAATTGAACCCGCCCGACAGCGCCAATGCGGCGGATGTTTTTGATGCGGCCCAGCCCTTGGGAGAGGTCGCGGATGCGATCAATGCCACCGACGCATCGGGGGCCAATTGCCATATGTCCTCCATCGGCATCTGTGCTCTGCTGACCCGCGCGGGCTATTCCCCGGTTTACCAGATTTCCTGCCGCGACCGGAACCGTATCGCCATTCAGGGCGATGTTTTGGGGGCTGCCGCGCTGGGTGTCAGTAACGTGCTTTGCTTGACGGGCGATGGCGTGGGCGTGGGCGATCAGCCCGGCGCGAAACCGGTGTTCGATTTTGATAGCCTCAACTTGCTGCGCACCTTGCGCACAATGCGCGACGAAGGTGTGTTTCTGTCGGGGCGAAAACTGTCCAGCCCACCGCAGTTGTTCCTCGGGGCGGCAGAAAACCCGTGCATCCCACCTTATGAGTGGCGTGCGGACCGCCTGACCAAAAAGGTCGAGGCCGGGGCCGATTTCATCCAAACCAACTATATTTTTGACATTCCCCTCTTTGGGGCATTCATGGAGCGGGTGCGTGATGCCGGCATGGACAAGCGCGTGTTTGTCATCGCCGGGGTCGGCCCTCTCGCCTCGGCCAAGGCGGCGCGGTGGATGCGCAGCAACGTGCCGGGCATTCACATCCCCGATGCCATCATCGACCGGTTGGAGGTGGCGCAAAACCCTTCGGATGAGGGCAAGAAAATATGCATCGAGCTGATCCAGCAACTGCGCGAGATTGTGGGCGTCTCAGGCGTGCATATTATGGCCTATCGGCGCGAACACCTTGTCTCCAGCATCATCCTTGAATCGGGTGTTCTGGCAGGACGGCGCAAGCGGAAGAAAGGTTAACCTGTCTGGTCGGATAAACATTGCGTGTCGTTATTGATCTTGCGGAACAGCCGACCACTTGCAGCGACTGGCAGACTTCTAACCGTGCTGCTTTTCGCAGCAGACGTAATGTTCAGATTGCTGCCGTTGGAGCGGGCGCAGCGAGTTCACACTTTGTCTGCTCACCTGTTATTTTCCACCTAGTCCTGAATGTCGGGAATATGCGGTTCGCGACGTGCTGCACATGCGAAAAACCGAAGCTTGACCGATGGCGGCAATGGGTTCAACAGCAGACATTCGAAAGCTAATAATAAGGAGCGCCGGATGTCGGCTCTGCGGGACAAAACCGCCGTTCGCAGCAGCGCAGCATATTAAACGGATTACAGCTGATTGATATGCCGCAAGGTGCACCCTCTGCGATTAGGTTGGAAGTCAATACTGTGTTAGGATCGCCTAAAAGTCAGTTTGAAGGATGGGGGGATAGTCATGAAACACGCCAAAATTTTTAAAAAAATTGCGATGGGACTTGCTAGCTCAGCATTCTTGACTTCAACGAGCGCTTTGGCGTTTGAAGGTGTCGTGTCAGAAGCCACTGTCGATGCCGGGACCGACTATTCGCCATTTGTTGATCGGTCGTATCCGGATCAGGTGCTTTTTGGCGATTTGCACTTTCATACAGAAATTTCCTTTGACGCCGGGTTGGTAGGTACTTCACTCAACATTCACGACGCCTTTCGTGTGGCGCGCGGCGAGCGGATCCTCTCTAACACCGGACAATCGGTGCAACTTGTCCGGCCACTAGATTTTCTGGCCATCACAGAACATGCGGAGATGCTCGGACTGTCCACCGCCATCCGCGCGGCAGACCCCCGCCTGCTGGCTGACGAATGGGGTCGCCTGACATACGAGCGGTTCAATTCGGGACAGGAAGGGCGGATGGCAGCCTTCGCCGACATAATCGAAATATCGACAGTGCAGGGCCGCGACCCTACGGCGGGTTTGAATCTCGATGGCGACTTGTGGCAACAGATCATTGAAACCATTGACCACTACAACAATCCCGGCGTTTTCACAGCGATTGCGGGTTACGAATGGACATCGACCCCGCTTGGGAACAACCTGCACCGCGTCGTTCTCTTCGGTGACGGGGCGGATAAGACAAGCCGCACCCGCCCTTTCACGTACTTCGACAGCGAAGATCCTGAGCCGATGTGGGATCACTTGGCTGCCTACGAAGAGGAAACCGGTGGCAGCGCGATTTCGGTACCACACAATGGGAACGTGTCGAATGGTATCATGTTTGCGCCAACCAAGTTCGACGGATCACCCATGGATGCGGACTATGCAGCCAAACGCGCCCGTTGGGAACCAATGCACGAGCTAACGCAAATAAAAGGCGATGAAGAAACACATCCGATGTTGTCGCCAGATGATGAATTTGCCAACTTCGAAACATGGGACGTCGCAAATCTCGCAGGGACAGCCGCCAAAGAACCTGAGATGCTGCGTTATGAATACGCGCGCTCGGCGCTCAAAGTAGGGCTTGAGATCAAGCGTGAGATCGGTGTGAACCCGTTCAAATCAGGTTTCACAGGCACAACGGATTCCCACACGGCGCTCCCGACAACGCGTGAAGACAATTACTTTGGCAAGTACCAGCACACAGAGCCGTCGCCAATACGGCACAACCTTGATGTGATCCCATCGGACGACCCGGCGCTGCGGATTGTCACCGCGCAGGAATCCGCGGCAGGGTTGACCGCCGTCTGAGCGCGCGAAAACACCCGCGAGGAAGTACATGGAGCGATCTCCCGCAAGGAGGCCTATGCCACTACTGGCAGCAGAATCCGTGTGCGCGTCTTTGGCGGATGGGACTTTGATGCAGAGGACCTTAGCGCCCCCGACTTTGCGGCGCACGGTTATCGTAATGGAGTGCCGATGGGCGGCGATCTGGCCAATGCGCCGGATGGGGCCGCACCCGGATTCCTGATCCGCGCCCTGCGCGACCCTGATGGTGCTAACCTGGACCGCGTGCAGATCATCAAGGGCTGGATCGACGGGAGCGGCGAGACCTTTGAGCGCATCTATGATGTTGCGGTGTCAGGAGGTCGCGAGATCGGCACAGACGGTCGCGCCCGCGAACCTGTCGGCTCGACTGTCAACGTTGAGAAGGCAACTTACAATAACTCAATTGGGGCCGCAGCACTGGACGGATATTGGCAGGACCCAGACTTTGACGCCTCTCAGAATGCCTTCTACTACGTGCGCGTTATTGAGATTCCAAAACCGCGTTGGACCACAATTGATGCTGCGTATTACGACGTTCCTTTACCGAATAGCGTTCCAGCAGAAATACAGGATCGCGCTTACACTTCGCCAATATGGTACAGTTCAAACTAGTACCTTGTATTATATCCGGTGCCGTTAACGCGGCGCGCCAGAACTCTCTATTGCTGCGAATGCAAATTGACTTGCCAGAAGAATGCCTGCTTTGGGCTCAACGCGGTCATCTGAGCACTTTTGACGGATGCCCACAAAGCGGCTGAAACCGGACACTCAATACCAGTCGGCACGCGGCAACGTCTGCTTTGACCTCCCGCTGACCGCTTATGCGGGAACCGGACCTTGATTTGAACAGGAGCTACGTCCGAGTTGCGGACAAAACTGCCGCTCAGTCATTGGGTGGTTCGTAGGGGTCTGGCGTTCCCGGCGGGACCAGAGGGTACTCCTTGAACGTTGCGATGTGCTCCTGCAACTGCGGTAGCGCCTTTTCGACCACCCATGTGTGGGGGAAGAGTACGCTTTCGCGCTCGTGCGGATCATTCAGAAGATTGTAGACTCTTGGTGTGTCAAAGGAATTTGTCACACCAAAAGCTGTCGTATTCTCTTTGAACAGGACTTTCCAATCCTTCCATTTAACGCCGAAAATCTGTTCACCCATGTAAACGATCACGCCATCTCGATTTGAATTTGGCTGGGCACCGAGAAAGAATTGGGATTGGTCGATGCCATCAAAGGCTCGGTCTCGTGGCACCTTGCCGCCTGCAAACGCCGCGAGTGTCGGAAAGAGGTCCATCGAGTGGACAACATCGTTACTCGCAGAACCGGCAGGGATTTTCCCAGGCCATTTGATCGCAAAAGGTACGCGCATACTTCCCTCGAGGCTGGTGAAGAGAGTGCCACGCCAAGGTCCTGCGGTGCCATGAACCGCAGGGACTGGAGAGACGTTCGCATTTCCAACTGGCAGAGCTTCGGGGCCGTTGTCGGCAGTAAAGATCACCACGGTATCATCCGAAACACCCGCGGTCTCCAACGCATCAACGATGCGCCCGATGTAGGTGTCAGTCTGAAGTAGAATGTCGGCCCAAACACCGTTTCCAGTGGCACCATCGAATTCCTCGGACGCGATGTTTGGATAGTGGGTCTGCGTATAAGCAAGATAAATGAAAAAGGGTGCGTCGTCCACGCTCTTCGCTTCGATGAATTCGATAGCCTTTTTTGTCAGGTCACCATCTATCTCGCCGCGATAGTCCAGATCATAGTCCCGCACTATGGATGCTGGCTCACCCGAAACACCTTGCTTGACGACGGGCTCTTCCATCTCGGCTTCAGCAAATCCCGGAAGCGTTCGCCAGACTGTAACGTCAGTGGTTTCGACGCCGTAAAACTCGTCGAATCCTTGATTCGTTGGATAGCGCCCCGCAGACCAGCCGAGGTGCCATTTTCCGTACATGGCCGTGTTGTATCCGGCATCCTTTAGCATCTCGGCCATAGTGATTTCCCATTGAGTCAGACCGTAGACGCCGCCGCCCAGTGGGACCGTATGGTTGCCGCTCCGGATGCCGTAACGCCCTGTCATAGTCGCAGCTCGAGAGGGAGTGCACTGACTTTCCACATTAAAGTTCGTGAGCCTAAATCCTTCTGCAGCCAGGGCATCCATTTCGGGAGTCGCTGTACCGCGGATTATGCCACCACCGTTGAATCCTGGCTCACCCCAACCAAAGTTATCTAGAAATATGAATACGATATTGGGTTTGTCTTGAGCCGAGGCAACTGTGGCAAATAGAAGAAAAAAGGACAGTAGGAATGTTCGTGAGAACCACTTCATGACAACGCCTCCAATCAAGATCACTGGCCTAAGACTGACGAACAAGAGCACCCATCGTCAAGAACGGCTACTCACTGCGGCACCTGAAGCAAGGTGGCTGAGCGTCACCCTTATGGGCGAACTCGAGGTTCAGAAATAATCGAACCTCTCTCAGGATCGCTGGTGCCCAAATTAGAAAAACCGTTGTTTTACTTGACGAACTGCCGCGCCAGATGTTGCCATAGGCTGGCATTCAGCTCTGCTGGGAGGTTCCAATGAAGTTTTTTCTGACATCGACAGCAATCGTTTCTGCCACGTTCATGGCAAGCTCTTCAAATGCTCAAGAGGCTGCACAAGGTGGGCAAGTTGGGGAGATGACTATATCGGTTGATGATATGCGCGAACCTGCACCGGCTGATTTCTCACCGTACGCTGGGCGTGATTTTCCTACGCGTCCTCTGTGGGGTGACACCCACATTCACACGTCAAATTCGCTCGACGCGCGCGGATTTGGAGTCATTCTGAGCCCGGACGATGCCTATAGATTTGCACGCGGTGAGGAAGTCACGACATCGCACGGCCTGCGCGTGCAGTTATCGCGCCCGCTCGACTGGCTTGTCGTTGCCGATCACTCTGATGCCATGGGCGCTATGAATGAAATCATCGCCGGAAACTCAACATTGATGCGTGACCCAACGCTTCGAGACTGGAGCGAACGACTTAACGCCGGCGGAGACGTCGCTCTAGGCGCAACAATGGAAGTCATTGAAACTTTCGCGGGTATTACGGGAGATGCACTTCCCGAGGCAGTTTCAGATCGAAGATTTGTACAATCCGTCTGGGACAATTTCACGCAAACTGCGGATCACCACAACGACCCCGGGACTTTCACTGCGTTCATCGGATACGAGTGGACATCCACTGAAGCTGGAAACAACCTCCACCGCAACGTGATCTACCGAGATGATGCCATTCGCGCGCGGCAAATGCTACCTTTCACAACCGCAGAAACCTTTAATCCGGAACGGTTATGGGACTGGTTGGAAACATATGAACAAGAGACTGGCGGGCGTGTGCTGGCACTTGCCCACAACGGCAATGTCTCCAACGGTCTAATGTTCCCAGTCGAGACAAATCCGGAAACGGGTGAGCCATTAACCGAAGACTACGCAGAACGACGTGCAAAGTGGGAACCAATGTATGAGATCACCCAGATCAAAGGTGATGGAGAAACTCATCCGTTTCTAAGCCCGAACGATGAGTTCGCAGACTATGAAACATGGGATAAATCCAACCTCGGTCCGACACCCAAGGAAGACTGGATGCTCCAATACGAGTATGCACGTGAGGCTCTGAAGAACGGCCTAAAGCTAGAAGCTCAACTAGGCACCAATCCATACAAATTTGGAGTCGTGGGCTCGACTGACAGTCATACTGCTTTAGCGACAGCGGAAGAAGACAATTTCTTTGGCAAACACTCCGGTGTCGAACCGGAACCTGGCCGTTGGCAGCATGTCGTTGGCGAATTTGACGCGTTAAGGATTCTAGGGTGGGAAATGGCAGCCTCTGGCTATGCGGCGGTCTGGGCTGAAGATAACACACGTGAAGCAATATTCGACGCAATGGAACGGAAAGAAGTATATGGGACGACCGGTAGTCGTATTGCGGTTCGTTTCTTCGGTGCTTGGGACTTTACGGAAGCCGATGCAAAATCTCGTTTGCCCGCCGAAATAGGATACAAAAAAGGCGTGCCGATGGGCGGGGACCTCGCGGAAGCACCTGCAGACGCGGACGCTCCAACTTTCCTCATTGCTGCATTGAAAGACCCGTTTTCCGGCAATCTGGACCGCATTCAGATTGTGAAAGGTTGGTTGAATTCCAACGGTGACACTGAAGAGCACGTTTATGATGTGGCTTGGTCAGGAAACCGAGAGCAAGATGCGGACGGCAAATTACCAGCGGTGGGGAATACAGTGGATGTTGCAACGGGTACGTTTACTAATTCAATTGGGTCCCCGGAACTAATAACTGTTTGGCAGGACCCCGAATTCGATCCCTCTGTGCGGGCTTTCTACTATGCTCGTGTCTTGGAAATTCCTACCCCGAGGTGGACAATTTACGACACGGTTCGGTTCGGGGATGAACTACCTCCCGAGGTGCCGACGTCAACACAGGAACGTGCTTACACTTCGCCAATTTGGTATACTCCCTAGGGCTGAGATCATTAATAATCCAACGTCGTTCAACACAAATGTCCGACGGTTCCTATGACAACAACATTAGTCGGTCTTTATCCGTACGGACGACCGTTTTCGGCGCGATGCAGTCGTCTGACGGTTTCAGTAGAACATTGGGCCGGTTCTGAGGGCTTCAAGGTCCGCTGAGCGGGACAATTCCGACATTCAGTTTTCGACTTCGCTGACGCAACATCGGTTCGCACCAGTAAGCTTGGCCGAATTGGCGCCCGGCCCAAAGCTAGGCGAGGTCGATACCAAAACCCGATTGCACAGATCGGTCATCCGTCCGTTTGGCGTGCCGCGATGCTCGTTCCTGAGAAATATTTCGATGGACGCGGCTTGCCGCGGCAACATTTCAAGATAGACACCGTCTTCGTTGGGACTGGGAATGACGCGGTTCACGATGTCACGCGTGTGGGCGAACCTTTTTCGCTCCAAAACTCCCAGATACCGGATCAACTCGTCATGCAGATAGCGGTCGCGCAGCGCGCTGTCTCGTTCACCACGGTACAGCTTGGCACGTGCGGCCTGCAGGGCGGCTTGGTCGTCGTGAACTCCCCTTAATGACTGCTTGATGCGCCCTGAGCGCACGGATGCGGTAAGTTGGGCTGCGCTCATACAGCGACGTTCAGTGCGCCCGCAATCGCGCCTGCAACGGCAGGGTCCTGAAGGTAGCCGACGATGCCGTGCCGGTTCGGCGTTGTGTTATCGACGTTTCCGTTGTTGTCGATGGCCGGGTCAGTCCCAAAATATGGCGCCTCCAAAGGGTTCAGCGCTACGATGTCGCGTTCATCATAAGCGTTTTACCATCCTTCGTCAGCCGTGTTTTCGGGAACACCCAGCGTTGCAGCAATCGCCTTGATCTCCAATGGACTGCCAAGGGTTATGTATTTTTCAAGGTCAATGTTGGTTCGATTGTTACGGATAACGTTGTAGCCAACAACGGTTCCCAGCGAATGCCCAACGATGACGGTCGGCAGTGTGGTCAGGGTTTTCTCGTCGATCTCGTCGATGCCCTCCTGAACGAACTTGACTCGGACATACACAAAGACATCTCGCAGAAGCCATTCGATGCCTTTTTCCGACAGTTCCGGATACCGACTGTCGATGGCTTTGACAATGGCGTGAAGCCGTCCGCTGTTTAGCAACCCTTTTACCTTGGGCGCACCGGGCGGTAGCTGGCGCTCGCCGTCTTCCTCTGTCAGTTGATCGGAATCTTGGAGCATTTCATCCAGGACGCTGGCAACAAAGTCTCCGATCGCTTCATTCTCACCGTCCCCTTTGGCAAGCACGTCTGCAGGCAGCTCTGCCTGATCGGTGTAAGTGTCCAATGCGTCACCGTAGAAAGGGAAGTCAATCTTCAGATCAGGGGGCAGAGTCTTCCCCGCCCTTTCGACACCAACCCGAAGAGCCTGTTCCTAAATACGTTGAGCGTCGCCTCATCCTGTCCTCCCTGGGCACGTCCGTGTATAAAAAGCAGTTGCATAAATCTCCGATAGTGACTGAAATTGTGGTGTCAAAATCTCCATACCTCTAGCCGAGAAGGTGGTCCAAAGGCATGGTTGCAAATGGTCTCGAACCTCGTCGAACACCGGATCGATCGTCGCTCGGCCAAGCCCAAGCAGGTTCCAGCTTCGCGTAAGCATAGGACACTGGGACGCCACGGGTGTTTCCTCAAAATCACCCAGAATCTGGTGATCAAAGAGGTATACGCAAAGGTCCTCCCGAACAGCGCGATAGAGCATTCGGAACATATCCATCGCGTTTATCTCGGTTAAACTATAGGCCACATAGAGCGATAAGGCGGGATCAACCGAGGTTCCGTAGCTAATGTTATTGAAAAGTTCCGAAGCATTCGCTTTGCTTGCCAAACGAAACGCTTCAGCCTCGCTCGACAACGCTGCCAGAGCGCGGAGCCGGTCGAGCTGCGCCGCCTTTTCGTGATACGCACCTTAACGATAATCGTATTCCGCGGGAGCATAGCTAATTTGCGCCACACCGGTTTCGTTGACCACGATGTGACAGATATAACCGCGCATAGGCACGCGTACGTAGGGGTGGTGCTGGTGTTCGCCACGCGCTTTTCAGCAATCCATTTTAGAAGGTCGCGGCGGGTGTAGCGAACGGACCGACCGGACACTTTGATGAACAACCGGCCGCCGCCACGCTCGCGCCAATTTTGCAAAGCGCGGACAGAGTAACAATGGTAGTCTGCCGCTGTTTTTTCGTCGATCAACTGACCAAAGTAGTCTGGGTTAAGTTGTGTCTGCATCTTCGCCTCACTGCGGTTGAAGGTATTGAAGGCAGAATGCAGCGAAGATGATTCATGGTCTAATGGCGGCGAATTCTGACGTTAGTTATGACGACGCGGCGCAAGAGTGGTCAACATAAATTGCTGCTTTTACTTCATTATTGTCTGTGTGGTGAAGTCTGGCGAAATGCGGAGAAATGACTCTGGTCGTTCTTTTAATCAGTGGGTCGCAGGTTCGAATCCTGCACGGCTCACCACTTTTTTCAAAGGGTTAGCAAGGACAAAGGCTGGCCAACTCTGGCACGAGAGCTAAAGTCAAACTTTATCTGTTCTTAGGTGTGGTTTTGTGTGTTGAACCAGTCGGGCTCTAACTGCTGCACCAGCCGGTGAATGATGACTATGCCGCAAAGGGCGAACTGCCGACGGATTTGCACTACACTGCAATAGAAGGGATGTGGTTCGGGTTGGGATGCAACCCCGCCAATGTTTCATTTGTTCAGGGGCTTGGACAGCGGGATTTCGCGGATCCCTTGATGACCGAAATGTATGGGGCGACCACTATTTCCGGTCAGGTCAGCTTTGGCGTAACTGAGGCCAAAATGCGCAAATGGGAACTCAGAAAGATCGGTGGTTCGATCTACCGGACGACTTAGGAAGATTTATCTGTCTATACGCAGATTATTAAAAGCCGAAGCATCGTGATTTCAGCCGAACACGGTATGAAATCAAACGCCCTTGAGTGGCTGATCGACTGCGCGCTTGCGACCGCGCAAGAACGCTGACGTGGTCCCTATTCACAAACCCAAAGAGCCCCCCTTTCGCCAACCTCTTGCATTGACTATGTGTAGCTAAACGCCAGCGGAGCGTCGCCGGCCCTTGATGTCTGCCTTGAACAATCGGGAGCGTGCCAATGTTCTTTCTCCGTCCGGCACTTGCTGCATTTTGCGCGTGCACATTGCCTGCAATCGCCATCGCACAGACCGAAGCAGCTGCTTTGGACGGCCTGCAAATCGAGCTGAATTCGGTTCAGGATGTCGAAAACGCATGTCGACTGACGTTTGTGGTGGAAAACCAAACCGGGACAGCCATTGACGAAGCCAGCTTTGAGACGGTGATCTTTGATGCCTCCGGCAGCGTGGTCAGCTTGACGCTCTTCAATTTCCGTGACCTGCCAGCAGATCGCCCACGTGTACGCCAGTTCGATCTGCCGGGTATGGCGTGCAGCTCGGTCGGAAAAGCCCTGATCAACGGCACGAACACCTGCAAGGTGGCCGGGGCGGAGAGTTCGATATGTGAAGACGGGCTGAAACTGCAAAGCCGAACAGATGTGGAGTTGATTGGATGAGCCCCTTTGAAGCATTGCGCGAAATCCTTGATCTGGGCGGGCCTGTTGTTGCGATCCTGATCGCGATGTCGGTGGTGACTGTTGCGGTCACGCTTTACAAGCTTTGGCAATTCGCAGCATCTGGGGTCGGGCGTCACCGGGTGTTGTCCGAGGCGTTGGCTGCCTGGGATGCGGGCGATCCGCAAACCGCCCACGCCCGTCTGGACAAAAGCCGCAGTTACCTTGCCCCTCTGGTACGGGTCGCGATGAATGCCTCAGATACGCCGGGTCTGGAACAACGGCTGGATGCAGAGGCCGGTCTGGCGCTTGCCGGGCTTGAACGCGGCTTCCGACTGTTGGACACCGTGGCGCAGCTTGCGCCGCTGCTGGGTCTGTTTGGCACGGTCCTGGGGATGATTGAGGCATTCCGCAGCCTGCAATCCGCCGGGTCGTCGGTCGACCCATCATTGCTTGCCGGTGGCATCTGGGTTGCCCTGCTGACAACGGCAGTGGGGCTTGCCGTGGCGATGCCGACCTCGATGCTGTTGTCCTGGTTCGAAAGTCGCACAGCGCGTGAACGGGTCTTTGCGGACAAGGCGCTGCGCACAATTCTGGTGCCGGGGCAGGCCGTTCCGCAGGCCGACGATGTGCGGGCTGTGGCGACCGCCCCCGGACATGCGTAACACCGCACCCTTCGTACGGCGTCCCATGTCGATGACTCCGCTCATCGACGTGATTTTCCTGCTGTTGCTGTTCTTCATGTTGACCTCGACCTTTGCCAAATATGGCGAGATCGAGCTGAGCAATGCATTGGCCGGCAGCGCGACATCGGATGCACCGACCGAGCGGTTGTTCCTGCAGTTGGGGTCAGAGCGGCTGGTGCTGAACGGGCAATCGGTCTCTCTTAGTGATCTGGAAACGCAATTGGAGGCCGGGCAGGTTCTGGTCAGTTTGGACCCGGATACAACGGCGCAGCGCGTCATCGACGTTCTGGTCCGGCTGCGCGGGCGTGACGGGTTAAGCGTTCTGGTGCTGGAATGATCAAGTACAGGCGCCCCAAACGCAAACGCGACTCGACAATTGCGCTGATCAACGTCGTTTTCCTGATGCTGATCTTTTTCCTCCTCACCGGCACATTGGCTCCGCCGCTTGATCCGGATCTCGAGCTGGTGAACACCGCAGACCTTGAAGGGCGCGAGCCACCCGATGCGCTGATCCTGCACGCCGACGGCACGCTTAGCTATCGTGGAATTCCAACCGACCCTGAAACGCATATGCGTGACCAAGGGGCCGAGGCCGTGCGCATCGTCCCCGACCGAAACGCACCGGGCCCGCGTCTGATCGAGGTGACCGGCGCGCTACGCCGTCTGGGCGCGTCATCCGTCTTTGTTGTGACCGAGAAGGCGCTGGAATGATCCGCCGGTCTGTTATGATCGCGGCGGCAGCCATTCTGGTGTCGCTGTTTTTGCACCTGATAGGGTTAAGCGTCACTGGGCAGCGGCTTGCAGAAGACGCGCCAGGCGGCCAAGCGACTGAATCAATTGAGCTAAGCACGACATTCGAGGATCTTGCCGAGGTTGTCGCCGAGCCGGTTGAACCCGAACCGGCCGAGGCACCAGAGCCACCGGTTGAAACGCTGCCTGAGGAACCGGAAATCCCGGTCAGTGAGGCGCTTGTGGCGTCGGAAAACCCGCAGGAGGTTTACGCGCCTGATATCGGCGAAGCCGAAGTGGTCCAGCCGACTGCCACGGAACCGGTTGAGCCTGATGTGGCAGAGACCGAAAACACATCCGAAGGCGATGCCGCCGCCAGCGAAGATGTCAATGAAACTCCGCCGGTTGAGGCGGAAACAGCAACCGATGTGCCCGAAGAAATCCCCGAGGCAGTCGCGGTCGAGCCAGAGGTCGCGACCGAAGTCCAGCCCGTATCACCCCAACCGCAAGAGCTGGCGGCGCTGCCGGTCACCCCGTCGCCCGAGGCCGCGATTCCCGTTGTCCCGTTGGAGACCGAGGCGATTGAGCCGGATGATCCGGTTGAACCGACCGACCAGGATGCGACGGAGGACGTGACAGAACTGGCCGTGACGTCTTCGATCCGACCGCAGCGCCCCGACCGGCAACCAACGCCCGAAAGGCGGGGCACCCTGAACGGCGCGCGCGACTTTAGCGAGTTGCAGTTCCCGTCAGAGGTGGTTGAATCGCCCCTTTACGCCTACAGGCGCGAAGGGCTGGATGCCTTCACGTCTGGCAGCAGTGGCAGCCGTTCGGGCGGGCGTGGCCCCGGCAATTCGGACACCACCAATTATGCGGGTGAAGTCTTGGTCCACCTGAACCGCGCGCCCCCGGTATTTGTTGCTGCCCGGGGATTTGCCAAGGTATTTTTCGAAATCAATCCCGATGGTACGCTGGCCTGGGTCGATGTCATCGACAGTTCTGGGTCGTCCGATGTTGACCGGGCCGCAAGGGCGCAAGTGCAGGCGGCCTCGCCCTTTCCGCTGCCGCCGGGTGGGGTCAGCCGCAAGCTGTCCTTCTTCTACACCAGCAATTGATTGGCAGGATTGAGTCCCTCACCCGTGCAATACAGAACCAGTTTTGGGCGGGATTTCGCCCGAATCCACCATTTCCGATGTGCGGGCACACGACACAGGAAGTCTCATTTGCAAACCTGAATTATTTTTGCCATTTAAAGAGGTGTCGCCGCATTTCTGTGATCAAATCTTTGTAACGAAGTACGACTGAATACGAAAACACACGTAAATGCTCGGGAAATTGGACTGTCGGCATTTTCTGCATTTGCAAAGATGCAACAAGTGCCCAGTGCGCGCCACGAGAAATGCTGCGAATTCGTTGCGTGTGCTCGGAAATTGTTCGAATAGGCCAACAGTCGCTTTGGCGGCTACACTCCTCTCAAATCTTATGGGTTTACCATGAAAAATCTCCTCATTGCATCGACCGCGTTGATCGCAACCGCAAGCGTTGCTGCCGCGGATGTTAAATTCAGCGGCTACGGCCGTTTTGGTATTGGATATCAGGAAGACCGTACCGGTACTGTTGACAACTTCACCGTTGATCCGGCAACCGGCGCAGTTACCAGCGCCGGCACCGCGACCGTCGACACCGACAACACCATCCTGGTCTCGCGCTTCCGTCTGAACATCGACGGCACCGCAGAAACCGATGGCGGCGTTGAGTTCCAGGCACGTGTTCGTCTGCAGGCTGATGACGATTCCGGCAACGGCGAACAGAACAGCGCGGGCCTGAACGGCGCACGCTTCTCTGTCATCTACGGTGGTCTGCGTGTTGACGCCGGCAACGTTGCGGGTTCCTTTGACAATCTGGCAAACTACTTCGGTAACGAACCGGGCCTGGAAGAGTTTCTGGGTCAGTATTCGGGCGTGAACTATAGCTTCCTAGAGTACACCTCGACCGGTTCGGGCGCGAATGCCGTGTTCTTCCAGTACGCAGTTGGCGATTTCGCATTTGGCGCGTCATATGACCAGGCAACTGTTGCTCTGGACGGTGTTCCGCAAGACGCAGACCGTTGGGACATCAGCGCAACCTACACCTTCAACAACATCACTGCCGCTCTGGCTTATGGTCAGACCAAGGCGAACGTGAACAGCAGCAGCGAAAAGCAGTCGCTGACCGTTCTGACCCTGGGTGCAGAATTCGGTGACTTCTCGGGTACTCTGTTTGTTGCGGACGATGACGTTGTTGATGATGCCGAGAACGGTACCGCATACGGTCTGTCGCTGGCATACAACCTCGGCGCCGCAACCACCCTGCAGTTTGCTTACGGTGACGGTTCGGCTGACAACGATACCCGCAATATCGGTATTGGCGCCATCTACGACCTGGGCGGCGGTGCATCGCTGCGTGGTGGTATCGGCGAAATCAAAACGGGTGACGAAGACGGGCGCATCCGCGCTGACTTCGGTGCTCAGTTCAACTTCTAAGTTGAGCTAAACCACAAAGTTTAAGGGCAGGTCTTCGGAGCTGCCCTTATCTTTTGCTGCTGGTCTATTTCTTCTCAAAAAACAGAATGACCTCGCCCAACCGGACGCCATAGCGCGACACATAGGCTCGGTTCAGCAGACGGTCATCGTCCAGCAGCCACATCCAGTCGTCAAAGTTGACCCGCATGGTGCCCTCTTTGACCGGCAGGTCGATCTTGTATGTCCAATTGAATGTATCGCCGCGCTCGACCCCGGTGGCGGTTCCCAAAACGCCGGGCGCCGTGCCGGTCCAGGTGTCCTCGCCCGTTTTGGTCAGCGTCCAGACACGCTGCTCGGTGGCGCTGTCATCATAGACAAAATCCTCAACCAGAGTCAGGGTTTCACCATCCCACGTTCCGTCGATATCCACCGTAAAGCGGCGCGGGATATTGCCCAGAACATCCTGAAATTGGCCATAGGCGACGGTCTTGCCCTCAAAAAACTCTTCAAGGTTCAACTGCCGATCAGACAGAAAGGTCTTGGGAACGCGCGGTTTAGCCGAACAGGCAGTCAGAACGGCCAGTCCGGCGACTGCCAGGCCCGCAACAAGGACCCGACGCGAGATCATTGCAGCGGCCTTTGTTCTGCGTCCGCATCATAGCCGTTTGAACTGGGGACATGTGCGGATTTAGCCTCGGGCGCAGGGCGCATCGTGGCAATCAGCTCTGCGACCTTGATGCCGAATTTGCGCATCTCGGACCGGTTCATGATTACACCGTTTTCAGTCAGGTACATCCAGTCGGTGACGTCTAAAGTGTGCCCGCCGGCATCCTCAGGCAAAATGATCCGGTAGGTCAGTTTGACCGTCGAACCCGAAATCGTGCCTTTGCCTTCACCGACGATGTCATCCGCCGTGGCGATGAACGTATTGCCGGTGCCCAGCGTCAGATACCATTTACGTGTCATCTGTTTGCCGTTGGAATAGGTGAAATGCTCGGACAACGTGCCGGTGTTGCCATCCCAGTTCCCAACCATACGGGCGACAAAGCTGTTCGACATCTTGCCGTTCGGCCCATAGATCAGCCCTTCGGACAGGATCTCTCCGTTCAGAACCTCTTTCATTTTGAATGCAGGCCCAGTGCCGGTGTAGTCGGCCGGTGTTTGTGACCGGAAGCTCAGGAACCGGTTCTTGGCTATAAACAAAGCGAGAGCGGCGAACAGTAAAACAACAAGCGTTTTCATTTGGCTGAGACCTCCGTGGGCAACGTCAGGACCATGCCAAACGCGCCAAGTTTCAGGATGCAGGGTAGTACCGCATAAGCCAGATTGAGTGTTTCCAGGGCTTGGGCGGAATTCGATTGGCCAGGTGAAAAGCCGCTGCGTTCCAGCAGGGGCAATGTAAAGAAGGCGGCAAGCGCGAGGCCCAGTTTGCCCGCAAAGGACCAGATGCCGAACGCGGCTGAGGCGTTCAGGCCGGCGCGGGTCAAAACGACCGAGAACATGGCCGGCAGGACCACCATATCGGCCCCAAGTGCCGCACCCGAGGCAAGGCAGATCAGAGCAAAGCCCAAAAGCTCACCCGCCGGCAACATCGCAGCCCCAATAAAGCCGGCTATGGACAGCGGCATTGCGATGATCAGTGTCTGTTTCGGACCAATGCGATTGCTGAGCTTGGCCCAAAGCGGCACACTGGCGCCGGCGCTGAGGAAAAACAGGATCAACAAGGGACCCGCCTTGCCCGGCAATTGCAGCCTGTCTTCGACGAAGAACAGAAACAGGGTTGAGGTGATGGCTACCGGCAAACTGTTTACCAACGCCAGCGCCAATAGTCGCAATGCCCCGGCCTGACCCAGCCCTGCGAAAGACAGGCCCTCGCCAGTAATCGGCGTGCGCCGCCACATCGGGAATGTCAGCGCGATGGTTACAATCGACAGGACGCCCAGAAACAACCCAAAGGCGGGGTATCCCTGTGCGCTCGCCCCTAAAGCGACGAACAGGGCGGGTGCGCTGGCAGCAATGACAACCCCCGCCAATTGTCCACCTTCACGGAAGGCTGCCAGCGACATCAGCTCTTTTGAGTCTGGTGTTTTGGCCAGCGTGGCGCTGCGCCCGTAAAGCAGGATGGTCCCGAGGCTGTAGGCCGAGAACAGCAGGATCAGGATCAAGATCAGCGATGTCACGCTTGCGCCCTGTGGCAAGGCAAAGAGCAGCGGAAAGCCAACCGCCAGCCCAACGGCGGCCATAGCGGCGAACGCCAACTGACCCTTCGGCCATCGGTCAATCGCCCAGCCTATCAGCGGGTCTTGCACAAGATCCACAAGCCGGATCAACAGCAGTACCGTTCCAATCACCCCAAGGCTAATCCCAAGGTTAACCGCAGCAAAACGCGGCAGGTGGATGTAGAGGGGAATACCCGCCGCTGCGAGCATCAGCGCATAGAGGCTGACCCGGGGATACAGCATCACTGTCCCTTCAACTGGCGTGTAAAACTTGCGGATCTGGTATTGTCTCCCAGAAAGATCGACATGAATGTCTTTTTGACGCCTGGCCCGGACAGGGTGCAGGTTTTGCGCCCGTTCCGCCAGAAACCAACCTTGTTCGGCCCTTCCGAGATGGCCAGATAGCTGTCGCCTTTGCTGACAGCCTGAAAGCACTGTTCAAGCTGGACTTGTGTCAGCCCGCTGTTTCCTTGCCGTGTCATCTCATCCAGCGTGGATTCAACCAGAGCCTTCTGCTTGAGGTTTTTTCGGTAGGTCAACTGCAACCCGAAATCGTCGCTCCAACTGAACGGGGCACCGCCGGGCGTGAACAGCTTTGCGATATAGATGGGAAGGCCCAGATACCGGAAAGTCGCGGATCCGCGCAGTTCGGCATTCGGCAATTCGTTCGACACAGGTGGCGCTGCCAGCCCGGCTGGGGCCAGCAAGGTCAGCGACAGCAGAGCGACGCACCAGACCGAGCTATTCGGCCGCGACAGGGATGACCGGGTCATTTTTGGCAACGCCATTGTCAGCTCCGATGGTTTGCGGGGTGCCATTCAACTGCGCGACAACATGCATCGCGCTGGCAATCCCGTCTTCGTGAAAACCATGCCGGTTATATGCACCGGCAAACCACGTTTTGTTCTGTCCCTGCATGTCGCGAATTTGCCCCTGGGCCTTCAATGCGGCTTGATCGAAAACCGGATGGGCGAATTCTACTACGTCATAGATTTTGTCCGCGGGAATGTCCGCCGCAACATTGAGCGTTACAAACATCGGATCACTGTCGGGGATGTTCTGCAACCGGTTCATCCAGTAGGTGACGCCGACATTTCCGGCCTGTGAACGATAGGTCCAGCTGGACCAGCAGGCCCGTCTTTTGGGCATTTGGCCGGGATCGCAATGCAAAACAGCCTTGTTGGGCTGGTACTTTATCGCGCTAAGGGCAGCAATTTCTTCGGGTGTGGCGCTGTCACCCAAAATGGCCAGCGACTGGTCCGAGTGTGTGGCGAGAATGATCTCATCATAAAGGTCAACCTGACCTTCGCTGAGTACGGTTACGCCCAGTTCGTTCCGCTGGACGTGCTGTACAGGCGACGCGACGCGGATTTCGCAACCGCGGGCGCGCAATGCAGCCTCGATCCGGCGGACATATTCAATGCTGCCACCTTTGACCGTCCACCACTGATGCTGCTTTGACCGATCACCGGCCAGCAAGGCATGGTTTTGGAAGAACTGTACCAGCGAACGTGCGGGAAAGCGGTCAATGAATTCGACGGGGGTGGACCAGATCGCCCCGCACATGGGCATCAGATAGTTGTGGCGGAACCAGTGGCCCAAACGCAGTTCGTCGATCAGCTCACCGATCGTAGTGTCATTGTTCTTGGCGGCCTCAGGAGCCTGTTTGCCAAAGCGTAGGATGTCCGAAATCATCTTGTAATAGGCTGGGCGCATCAGGTTGCGCTTTTGAGCCGTCAAGGTGCGCAGATTGTTCAGACCGTATTCAAGGCGGCCATTGTCGATCGTTGCCCCAAAGCTCATCTCGCTTTTGGTGACCGGGACGTTCAGTTCGTCGAACAGTTTGGTCAGGTTGGGGTAAGTGGCATAGTTGAACACGATGAACCCGGTGTCGACCGGTTGATCGCCGTTTTTGCCCGCCATCACCGTTCGGGCATGGCCTCCCAATCTGGGCTCGGCCTCATAGATCGTTACATCATTGTCTTCTGATAGATAGTAAGCTGCGGATAGGCCTGAGATTCCTGCACCTACAATTGCGATTTTCTTGCGTGCGCCCCTTGGTTCGTCGAACATGTGATCCTCTTAGTTCGGCAATTTAAAAGGATTACGCATCAGATGCGGGTACGGATCAATCACGTTGGACTTTTTTTGAACGTGCGTTACATCATGAAGTCTTTCCCGGTTTTTGGCGCGTTCACGTGATCCAACTTTGTCGCTGATCCGTAAAATCCCTAACATGTCTGAATCAACACGAAACCAATGTCCGGGCCATGTGTACCTGACAGTCCGGATGGCCCAAGCATGAGCAGTTTTGACGGAAAAACCTATTGGATCGTTGGTGCCAGTGAGGGGCTAGGCCGATCTTTGGCCCAGGCGCTCAGCCGCCAGGGCGCAAAACTGATCCTGTCGGCACGCAATGCGGCGCGGCTGGCCGAGATCTGCAAGACCCTTCCGAACGCGCGGGCGGTGCCGTTTGATGTGACCGACTTGAAGGCCGTGCGCCGCGCCGTGGCAGAGGTCGGGGATGTGGATGGGCTGGTTTACAATGCCGGCGCCTATGAGCCTATGAAATCGGCCGATTGGGATACAGAAGCTGTTCTGTCTATGACAGACGTGAACTATCTAGGCGCGCTGCGCGTATTGGGTGAGACGGTGCCCGGGTTTGTGCGCGCAGGTCAGGGCGATATCACGCTGATCGGGTCTTTGTCTGGCTATCGCGGGCTTCCGGCTGCGGTCGGATACGCGGCCAGCAAAGCTGCGCTTATCTCGCTGGCGGAAACGATGCGATTTGATCTGGCATGCACGGGGGTAACTGTTCGGATCGTCAATCCAGGTTTCATTAAGACCCGCCTGACCGAAAAGAACACGTTCAAGATGCCGATGCTGATGACGCCCGAGGACGCGGCGGACCGGGTGGTCAGGGCGATGTCGCGCCGCCGGTTCCGCACCGATTTCCCGGCACCGTTCTCTTGGGTGATCCGTTTGCTGGATTACCTGCCGGATTGGCTGATTTACCGCGGGAAATAGACTCTAATCAGGCGTTTTAACCAAACTGCCCCTGACAGAACCAGCCTGCCGACATCGTGCCGCCATGGCCGTAAAACAGCCACAGCCGCTCACCTTGTTCGGTGACCACCACCCAATAGTCACGCACGCCGCTGCGCCAGTTGGGGTCATCCAGCCACCATTCGGGTGCGATCCGTTCCGGGCCGGTGGCCTGGGCCAACTGCCAGTCGCGCCCGCGCCAGCGAAAGGCGGCTGGAACATCCGGGGCTTCAGCGGCCATCACCGGCTCGGGCTGCCACATCTGCAACGGACGCGGGCGCGACGGGGCGGGCCAGTCACGGGCGGGTTCCGACCACGCCGCCGCCAACGTCTGCGCGGTTTTTTCGGGGATATGTGAGGCTGCCGGGTGCCGCCGGGTGATCACGTCCAACCCGACCCGGGCGCCCAGTTTGCCGATCAGGTCATCCACGGCTGTATTGCCCTCCAGCCGCGCGCGGGCCACACGGCGCGCCTCGGCGTGACCGGCCACGGTGCGGGCATGGATGGGCTCGGTCTGGATCGCCTCAAGCCGCAGCATGTCGATGCCATAGCCTGCGTCTATTTTATCGATTTTCATCTCTAACAAAGGGCGAATGCGGTGTTTGTCATAGGTTGGGCGGGCCAGACCAACCTCGATGATCTCGGCCGCCTGATCGGCGCGATGCGCCTCGAGCCGTAGGGTACGAACGCCGCGCGCCTTCTCTTCCAGCTTCGTGCACAGCGTGGGCAACACCCGGTCGATGGCGGCCATCACATCCTCGATCAACCCGATCGGATTGGGCAGGGTCATCCGCACCGCAAAGTGATGCGGCGGACGCGCGGGGGATACCGGTTCGGGCGCGCTGCCCATCGCTTGGTCCAGTCTCATCACCAGCCCGCGCCCGAACCGTCGGGCGAGAGAAGCCCGGGGTTGGCCCAAAAGATCGCCGATCCGGCGTAGGCCCAGCCGGTTCAGTTGTGCCACAACCTGATCTTCCAGCCGCAGCGCCGCAATCGGCAGAGGGCTGAGCGCGCCATAAGATTGCCCTGGTGCTGCGATCCGCGCGCCACCGCCCAGAGCCATCACTTGCGGCGCGGCCCCGCCCTTGGTCCAGTGCCGCCGTTTCCCTGCGCGCGCGCGGGTGGCGCGTGCCTCTTGGCTTATGGCGTCGCCGTTGCGGTCAGACGTGGCCTCTTGCCCCGCATAACGCGCCAGCGCCCAGGCTGCGCCCAACGTGTCGGCAATACCCATCTGAACGCTCAGCCCCATATCGGCGCAATCGGTTTCAATGACGCTCAGCAGCGCCTCCTCCCCGCCGAACAGATGCGTGCAGCCCGACAGGTCGACGATCAGACCATCGGGGATCTCTTCAGCCACCCATGGGCTGAACTTGCCGGCCCAGCGGCGCAGCGCGGTCAGAAACGCGGCCTCGGCCGGGGCGTTGCGGTGTCGCGTGATCAGGGCCGAGCACATGGCATGGGCATCACGCACGGGCTGGCCCACACGCAGACCTGCGGCCTGCGCTTCTGCGTTCAATGAGGTGATCACCTGCATGTTCGACTGTTCCGCAACCACCGCCAAAGGGCCAACATGCAGCCCCCGCGCGGCACGGATCAGCCGTTCAGCCCCCAGACGGGGGAACCACAGTGAGAGTATTCGGCGTTTTGGCATTGGCAGACATCAAAATGTTCCCATTTTGTTCTTACCGTAGAATCATGCCTCGAGTCCACGCTTACCCGCAGGTCAGGCGCTGAATGATTCCGGCTCCGTTCACGAAAACATTCAGCCGGTCGATGCGATAATCCTGTGTGGCAATGTCATCGGGACCCAGAACACGCGACCGCTCGGGCAACTGGGCTTGAATAGTCGAAACCGGTTGGCCGATGGAATCGGAAAAATCGTCGCCCAGGCAAAAGGCCAGATCAACCGGCGCGTCCGTTGAGGCGGGTGTTTCCACAGGTGCAGTCGTCTCGGCACAGCCTGCCAGCAGGACCAGCGCGGGAATAAATCGGTGCATTGGCGTTTCTCCTTCTGACAATGTCGTTACTGCAATATCAAACATTTAGCCAACCTGCCACCAAAGCGCAGTTGAAAACACCCTGCAATTGACGCAGGGTCGGGGCAAATAAGACAGGGAGACAACGATCATGCGCACCCGTGCCGCCGTCGCCATTCAGGCGGGCAAACCTTTGGAAGTGATGGATGTGAACCTCGAAGGCCCCAAGGCGGGCGAGGTTCTGGTCGAAATCAAGGCCACCGGCCTTTGCCACACCGACGAATTCACCCGGTCGGGTGCTGACCCCGAAGGCCTGTTCCCGGCCATTCTGGGCCACGAGGGCGCGGGTGTGGTTGTCGATGTCGGTCCGGGCGTCACCAGCCTGAAGCCGGGCGATCACGTGATCCCGCTCTACACCCCTGAATGTCGTGAGTGCGAATACTGTCTGCACCCCAAGACCAACCTGTGTCAGGCGATCCGCGAAACCCAGGGCCGGGGCCTGATGCCCGACGGAACCTCGCGGTTTACGACTTTGGATGGTGACCCGATCCTGCACTACATGGGCTGCTCGACCTTTGCCAACCACACGGTTCTGCCCGAGATCGCGCTGGCCAAAGTGCGCGAGGACGCGCCTTTCGACAAGATCTGCTACATCGGTTGTGGCGTGACCACCGGCATCGGTGCCGTCATCAACACCGCCAAGGTCGAGATTGGCAGCCGTGCCATCGTGTTCGGTCTGGGCGGCATTGGCCTGAATGTCATTCAGGGCCTACGTCTGGCCGGAGCGGACCAGATAGTTGGCGTCGACCTGAACCCTTCAAAGGTCGAAATGGCGACCAGGTTCGGCATGACCGATTTCGTCAACCCATCCGAAGTTGAGGGCGACTTGGTGCCCTATCTGGTGAACCTGACCAAAGGCGGCGCGGATTACACATTTGACGCCACGGGTAATGTCGGCGTGATGCGCACGGCTCTGGAAGCGGCGCACAAAGGCTGGGGTGAATCGATCATCATCGGCGTGGCACCTGCGGGGGCCGAAATCTCGACCCGCCCATTCCAGCTGGTCACCGGTCGTTCGTGGCGCGGCACCGCCTTTGGCGGCGCGCGGGGTCGGACCGATGTGCCCAAGATCGTCGACTGGTACATGGACGGCAAGATCGAGATCGACCCGATGATCACCCACACCATGGGTCTGGACGATATCAATCACGGCTTCGACCTGATGCATAAAGGCGAAAGCATTCGGTCGGTCGTCGTTTACTAAGACTCTAATACGAGACAATCCGCGTAATGCGGTTGAAAACGGCGCGCGGAATAGTGCGCCGTTTTTTAGTTTGACGTTTACTCCCCTGGCCGTGACGCCCCGGTATCCGACCGAGGTGACCGCACCCGCAGAACCGGTGTGTTGGCTGAGGTCGTGTTTGTCCGGCTTTCGCGCCACACCACGTAGACGCCGGATGCGATAATGACGCTTGCACCGACTGCAACCCAGACGTCCGGGCGTTCGCCAAAGAAAGCCATGCCGAAAATCGTGGCCCAGATGATCTGGCTATATTGACTGGGGGCAATAACCCCGGCGGGTGCCGCACGATAGGCCAGAATGATCAGGTGCTGGGCGATGACCGAGAAAACGCCTACCAATGCCATCATTGCAAGATGCAGCAGGGATGGTGGTTGATAGACGGCAGGCTGTGCAAGGCTCATCACCGCGATGGCCAACAACATGGGGTACAGGATCAGCACGGCCGATCGTTCCTCATTCCCGATCTTGCGCACCAACACGGATGCAAAGGCGCTGCAGAACGCCGCCGTCAATGCAGCCAGATGGCCTAGGGTGATGTCGGTCGCCCCCGGACGAAGGACAATCAGCACACCGATCAGACCAACACCGACTGCGGCCCAGCGCTGGGCGCGGACTACCTCGCCAAGGATGGGGATCGACAGGACTGTCACGATCAGCGGGAAGGAGAACAGCAGCGAATAAACCTCGGCCAGCGGCAAAACCGAAAACGCATAGAACGCGCAGGACATCGCGGTGACCATCAGGCCAGATCGCAGCAACACCAGCCATGGGTGATGGGGCAGAAAGTTCCCGGTTGTCCGGTCGGTCAGAATCGTGACGGCCATCGGCACAAACGAGAACAGCGTGGCGAAAAAGATGATCTGCATCACCGAGTAGACGCCGCCAAGCGCTTTGATCAATGCATCATGGCTGGCAAAGACCGCAAAGCCCAAAAACGCATAGCCAAGTCCCCGAAGGGTGGAGTTCTGAGTGCTCATCGTTGTGGCCTCGGGTGATGTTTCGGTGTTGTGACTGTGCCATCACACCGCGTATGTTGCGGGTGGCTTGCCTTTGAGTAAACCCATTTTGGTGGCGCGCATAGCCCTTAATTTACCGCTAACATTGCATGGCCGCTATGACGCGGGATCACCGCAGGATCGGGGGTGCATCCTTGGGTTGACGTGCGGATTGAACACCGGCCTTCATTCCCACACCAATGCGGCGCGCCAGCGCGACCCACGGTATCGCGGTTTCAGGGGGCAGCGTCTGCGTCGCGACCTCTTCGAACAGATCCAGCCAATGGGCGAAGAACTCGGGCTTTACGTCGGGACGTTCGATATGAACCCGCTGCGGATTGCCGTCATAACTGCGCTCGAACAAAATCGCGTTGCGCCAGAAGGCGGCGATCTTTTCCTCATGGGCGGGCCAGTTGTGGACATGTTTGTTGAAGACAGGTCCCAGTACCGTGTCCTCGCGCACGCGGGCGTAAAAGGCGCGGACCTGCGCGTTGATCTGGTCCGGCGTTGCAGGAAAGCGTGGGGGCAGGGTGGGTCTGGTCATTGGGATGGTCCGATTTCGACTCTGTTCTGCGGCAATATCCCGTTCTGCGGTCATGCGACAGGCGTGGTTTTGTCGCGCGGGTCCGGTGTCAGAATATGCCGCAACAGGGCCACCGGATGCGCCCGTAGGCTGAGGCGGGTGGCGACGTAGTCCTCGACCACCTGCTCGCCCAAGGTCATTTTCGGCAGGTAGGCCTCGGGTTCATCCAGCGCCTCCCCCTCCAGATCTTGCGAAAACAGCGGCAGGGGTTTGGCTGTGGCGATCGCTTTGGCCTGCCACAATGCCTCGCGCCGTGTCAGGTCGCAGGCGGCGAAGGCATCCGCCTCGGCCAGCCGTTCGATCACCGATGGTCCCAAACCGGCACGGCGCCAGACATCGTCGACCTGATGGTAGCCATTGCCGCGCGCCGCTGTCAGCCAGCTGGCATCTTCCTCGCTGAGGCCCTTGATCTGGCGGAAGCCCAGCCGCAGCGCCAGCCCGCCCTGACCGTCAGGTTCCATCACATTGTCCCAAAAGCTGGCATTGATGCAGACCGGGCGCACTTGAACCTCATGCTCGCGCGCATCACGGACGATCTGGGCGGGGGCATAGAACCCCATTGGCTGCGAATTCAGCAGGGCGCAGGCAAATATCCCCGGATGGTGGCATTTGATCCAGGCCGAGGCATAGACCAGCAGCGCAAAGCTGGCCGCGTGGCTTTCGGGGAAGCCGTAAGAGCCGAAGCCTTCGATCTGCGAAAAACAGCGTTCGGCGAAGTCCTGTTCATACCCGTTGCGTTTCATCCCGCGCAGGAACAGCGCGCGGAATTCGCTGACATTGCCGTGCTTCTTGAAGGTTGCCAGAGACCGGCGTAGCCGGTCGGCCTGTTCCGGGGTAAAGCCTGCGCCGACAATGGCAATCTGCATCGCCTGTTCCTGAAACAGCGGCACGCCCAGCGTTTTGCCCAGCACCTCGCCCAACTCGTCCGAGGGGAAGCTGACCTCCTCCTCTCCGTTCCGGCGGCGGATATAGGGGTGGACCATGTCGCCCTGAATGGGGCCGGGGCGGATGATGGCGACCTCAATCACCAGATCATAGAAATTGCGGGGCCGCATCCGGGGCAGAAAGTTCATCTGTGCTCGTGATTCCACCTGAAACACGCCAATCGAGTCCGCCTTGCACAGCATGTCGTAGACGACAGGGTCCTCGGGCGGCAGGGTGGCGAGTGTATAGCTGGTCTGATGGTGCTGACCGATCAGGTCAAAGGCCTTGCGAATGCAGGTCAGCATCCCGAGGCTGAGGACATCGACCTTGAGGATGCCCAGCGTGTCGATATCGTCCTTGTCCCAGCAGATGACCGTGCGGTCCTCCATCGTGGCGTTCTCGATAGGAACAAGCTCGTCCAGACGCCCCTCGGTGATGATGAAGCCGCCGACATGCTGAGACAGGTGACGGGGGAACCCGTCGATCTCATATACCAGCATTAGAGTCTGTTTTAGACGGCGATCTTCGGGGTCGAGGCCAATCTCGCGCATCCGTTCCGCCTCAAGCCCCGCGGCGGAGAAGAAGCCCCAAAGCTGAGATGAGAGCGCTGAGATCGTATCTTCGGTCAGGCCCATCGCGCGGCCAACCTCGCGGATGGCGCGTTTGCCGCGATAATGCACGACCGTTGCGCAAAGGCCGGCGCGATGGCGGCCATAGCGGTCATAGATGTGCTGGATCACCTCTTCGCGGCGCTCATGTTCGAAATCGACGTCGATATCGGGGGGCTCATCCCGCGCCTCGGAGACAAAGCGTTCGAAGACCATCGTGCCCATCTCAGGGCTGACCTCGGTGATGCCGAGGCAGAAGCAGACCACCGAATTGGCCGCCGAGCCGCGTCCCTGGCAGAGGATGTCGCGCGAGCGGGCGAAATGAACGATATCGCGGACTGTCAGAAAGTAGGGTTCGTATTTCAGCTTGCCGATCAGGGCGAGCTCATGCGCCAGCATCTTTTTCGCCTTCTCGGACGCGCCTGCCGGATAGCGCCATTGCAACCCTTCATGCGCCAGACGATGCAGGCGTTGGGTCGGGGTTTCCTGCTCGCTGCCCTCGCTGGGGTACTCATAACGCAGCTCGTCCAGCGAGAATGTGAGCTGTTCGCTGAGTTCATGCGCGCGGGCGACAGTCCCCTCATAGCCTTTGAAGATGCGCAGCATCTCACCCTCGGACCGCAGGCGTTGTTCGCCATTTGCAAGTGCGTCTCGACCCAGCTCATCAACCTTGCGGCGCAGGCGGATGGCGGTCAACACATCCCCCAGCTTGCGACGCGTGCCGTGATGCATCATCGGCGTGGAACTGGCGAGGGTGGGGATGTCGAGTTGCCTTGATTCAGTCTCTAATAAAGAGAAATATACACCATCTGCGCCGTCATACCGGGGGTGCATTAACAGATGTATCCGCCCGGCAAAGCGGCGCGACAGCTGTTGCGCTTGTGTCCGCCAGCCGTCCGCGCCGCCCTGAGACCGGGCCGTTTGTGGCCACAGCAGCAGGTGGAGACCGTCGTAAAACTCCAGCAGGTCGGACAGGTGCAGGATGCAGTCGCCCTTTTCGGCGCGCAGACGGCCCTTGGACAGAATGCGGCACAGATTGGCCCAGCCCTGCCGGTTCAGGGGCAGGGCGGTAACCGTGGGCGCATCGGTAAAGATCAGCCGTGCCGCCGGTATCAGGCGGGGCACCGCGTGGATCGGGTACGAGGGCGGTTTGGGGATGTGATCGGGGCAGGGTGGGCCTATAGAGGTGTTCTGCGCCTCCCACTCCAGCCGTTCGCGCACCTTGCGGGTAATCTCGCGCGCCTGCGTATGGGCGCGGACGATCCCGGCGACCGAGTTGTCATCAGCGATGGCGATGGCGGGCAGGCCCAGGGTGACGGCACGCTCCATATACTCCTCGGGGTGGGACGCCCCGGTGAGGAAGGTGAAATTCGACGTGATCGACAGTTCGGCATACATTACGATTCCGTATTATATTCACGTTTTGTTCTTTTTCGAGTCCTTTGCGCAGGAAACGGGTCGATTGGGTTTGATCCGATGGGCAGTGTCGGAAAAAAGGAGACCCGAAATGTTCAAAATCACCGCATTGCCCACCGACGAGGTACGCGCCCTTCAGGCCGGTCACCCGGATTCCTATGGCGCAACACCAGAACGGGCCGTTTCAACGGGTGCTGGTAACCCGTGTCGCCATTGTTTGCAGAACATTCCCGAGGGCGAAGAAATGCTGATCTTGGCCCACAGACCGTTTTTAGAGACACATCCATATGCCGAAACCGGGCCGATCTTTCTATGTGCTGCACCCTGTGAGCGATACGAGGGGCAAGACCTGCCCGAGGTTCTGACCTCGTCGCCCGACTACCTTATTAAGGGCTATGGCACAGATGACCGCATCGTCTATGGCACCGGAGTGATCACGCCCACGGATCAGATCGGAGCAAAAGTCAGAGATATCTTTGCCCGACCAGATGTGGCCTATATCCACGTCCGATCCGCGCGAAACAACTGCTATCAGGCCCGAATCGACCGAGACTAAAGCTTGACCCTATGCATTCCCCGGCGCGGCTGATCCGGATCAGCCGCCGGGGCGTCCTCGGAGCGGCTGGATGTCAGGGCGAGGAACACATCCTCTAGATCAGCCTCTTCAGTGCGGACGTCGCGGATGCGGATATTGGCTGCGCGGACAGCTTCAAGAACCTGTTCGGCGTTGGTCTGGGCGCTGCGATATTGCAGCACAAGGTTGCCATCGTCGCGCAAGGCGGCCTCGACCCCTTCGGTTGAGGGTAGATCGACGACCGGGCTGTCGGGCACGATGACCATGGTACGGCTGTCCATTCGGCCCAGCAGGTTGGCGGTGCTGTCCTGCGCAATTTTCTCACCGTGATTGATGATTGCAATCTCGTCACACATTTCCTGTGCTTCTTCCAGGTAATGCGTGGTCAGGATGATGGTCATGCCCTGTTCGTTCAGCTTGCGCACATTAGCCCACAGCATCTGGCGCAGTTCGATATCCACGCCTGCCGTTGGTTCGTCCAGCACCAGAATCTTGGGGTGATGCACCAGCGCCTTTGCCAGCAGCAACCGCCGCCGCATGCCACCCGACAGGGTGCGGGCGTAGGATTCGGCCTTGTCGCTGAGGCCGACCAGTTCAAGGATCTCATCGCTGCGGCGTTGGGCCTTGGGTACGCCGTACAAACCGGCCTGCACCTCTAGCGCGCCGCGGGGCGTGAAAAACGGGTCAAGGTTCAGCTCTTGGGGCATCACGCCAATCGCGGCGCGGGACTGGCGCGGGTTGCGGTCCTGATCGTACCCCCAAATCGACACGGAACCCGCAGACTTCACCACCAGACCGGCCAGAATGTTGATCAGGGTCGATTTACCGGCCCCGTTCGGACCCAGCAGGCCAAACACCGACCCCCGTGGAATGCTCAGGTCTATGCCCTTCAGTGCCTGTTTCGCGGGCTGGCCCTTGCCGCCGCGATAGGTCTTACGCAGTCCATCGATCCTGATTGCCGCATCGGTCATGAGACCCTTGCCCCCGGTTTGCTCATCGCTCATAAACGCACCTAATGCATGCCCGCGAGGCCGACAACCAATGAAGGATCGCCAGCCGTGACACTTGATGCACCGGAAACCAAATTCGTCGAAACCGCACGTGTTGCCTGTGACGGCGGTGAAGGCGCGTTGGGCCACCCGCGTGTCTGGTTGCAGATCCCCGAAGATACCGGCTGGGTCGAGTGCCCGTATTGCGATTGCAAATACGTACTGTCGGAGCACGACGCGCAATAAATTCGGAGGCCGGATGCTTTTTGCAGTGCAGCTTTTGCAGGTGTCCGATCAGGACCCGATTGCCAGTGGCGGGCATCGAGACGTGTATGCCTGTCCGGGGCAATCCCACTTATTGGTAAAGGTGACGCGCCCGCGCAAACGGCCCAACCGATCTTTTGCAAAACGGTTGATCCGGCGGCTTCTGCCCGATTCTGTATTCCGCAATGCGCTGAAGGAAATCGAGGGTGAGATGAAGGCGGCGTTGAAAAGCGGCACCGACATCGAGCAACTGCCCTTGGCGCGGTGTTTTGGCATAGCGCAAACCGACATTGGCCCGGCGATCGTTGTGGAGCGGATCGAATCCGATGACGGACAGCTCGCACATCCCCTTGCGAAGTTGTGCGAGGATGGAGCGCTGAGCGATGATGTTCTGAATGAATTGAACAGTTTTGCCAAAAAACTGTTTAAGCTTCAAATTGTTGCCCGCGATATTCACGAGACCAACATTGTCTACGGGCTGCGCAACGAAACCCGGATGTTTCTGCTGATCGACGGGTATGGAGAACGCAATCTTGTTCCCTTGCGCACATTGAGCCGCAGGTTGAACGACCGGTCGCTGCACAAGCAGATGAACGGCATCGCCGAGCGTGTGGGGCTGATCTGGGATAGAACCGGGCAGGAATTCCGCGTCGCGTGATTGACGGCCTGCGTTAACGTTCCGGCACAGTTTTCCGGCCTCTTGTGTGGATTGACTACCTTCTTTGCTGGCCACCCGCGCGGGCCTGTGGCAGAACCGTTTCCAACCAGAACGGAGCGCGCGCATGAGCAATTTCGGAAAAGGGTGTCACCTGCATCTGATTGACGGATCGGCCTTTATTTTCAGGGCCTATCACGCGCTGCCGCCACTCACGCGAAAGTCGGACGGGCTGCCGATTGGCGCGGTTTCTGGCTTTTGCAACATGTTGCAGAAATATGTCGAAGGGAACGCTGGCCCGGACGCACCGACCCATGTGGCGGTGATCTTCGACAAAGGCTCGCACACGTTCCGCAACGATATGTATGACCTCTACAAGGCCAACCGCGAAGCGATGCCCGAGGACCTGCGCCCGCAAATGCCCCTGACACGCGAAGCGACGAAAGCCTTTAACATCGCTTGCAAAGAGTTGGAGGGATACGAGGCCGACGACATCATCGCGACGCTTGCTGTGCAGGCGCGTGAGGCGGGCGGGCGTGTGACAATCGTAAGCTCGGACAAGGACCTGATGCAGCTGGTTGGCGGCGGTGTCGAAATGCTGGATGCGATGAAGAACAAGCGCATCGACCGCGATGGCGTGATTGAGAAATTCGGCGTTGGCCCTGAACGGGTGGTCGATGTGCAGGCGTTGGCGGGCGACAGCGTCGATAACGTGCCTGGGGCTCCAGGCATTGGGGTCAAGACGGCCGCCCTGCTGATCAACGAATACGGTGATCTGGAAACGCTGCTGGACCGCGCCGAAGAGATCAAGCAGCCCAAGCGCCGCCAGACCCTGATCGAAAAGCGCGACCAGATCGAGCTGTCGAAGAAACTGGTGCAACTGGACGAAAACACACCGCTGGATTTCACGCTGGACGATCTTGAGGTGAAAGATCCCGAACCTGACACCTTGCTGGGTTTTCTGGCAGATATGGAGTTTCGCACGCTCACCAAGCGGATCGCGGACAAGCTGGGTGCCGAAGCGCCAGCGATTGCCGATGCGCCTGCGCCGGCTGCTGAGGTGGTCGAAGCTGAAGCTATCCCCTTTGATGCGTCAAAATATGAATGCGTACGGGATGCGGGTGCGCTGCAAAAATGGATCGATCAGGCGTATGAGCGCGGCTGGATCGCGGTGGACACGGAAACCACTGGCCTGAATGAAATGATAGCTGATCTTGTCGGCATCTCTCTGTCGGTTGAGCCGGGCGAGGCGTGTTACATTCCGCTGATCCATCGCGAAAGCGCCAGCGACGATCTGTTCGGCTCAGACGCACTGGCCGAGGGGCAAATACCCGTAAATGAGGCTCTGAAGCTGCTGAAACCGATGCTAGAGGATCCGTCGATCCTGAAGATCGGGCAGAACATGAAGTATGACGCCAAGATCTTCGTCCGCTACGGCGTGAACGTGGCGCCAATCGATGACACGATGCTGATGTCCTATGCAATGCATGGCGGCGAGCATGGGCATGGGATGGACACGCTGTCCGAACGCTATTTGAACCACACGCCGATCCCGATCAAACCGCTGCTGGGTTCGGGTAAATCGGCGATCACTTTCGACAAGGTGCCGATTGATGAGGCGACCGCCTATGCGGCCGAAGATGCCGATATAACTCTGCGCCTGTGGAAGCTGTTCAAACCGCAACTGCATCAGGTGCAGGTGACAACGGTATATGAGACGCTCGAACGTCCATTGGTGCCGGTTTTGGCCGAGATGGAAATGCACGGCATCAAGGTTGACCGCGATGTGCTGAGCCGGATGTCCAACGCATTTGCCCAGAAAATGGCCGGATTAGAGGCTGAAATCCACGAGTTGGCGGGCGAGAACTTTAACGTCGGTTCCCCCGCTCAACTGGGCGAGATCCTGTTTGACAAGATGGGTCTGGAAGGCGGCAAAAAGGGTAAGACCGGTAAGTATTCGACCGGGGCTGACATTCTCGAAGACCTCGCGACCGAGCATGAATTGCCGCGCCGAGTACTGGACTGGCGGCAACTGAGCAAGCTGAAATCGACCTACACCGACGCGCTGCAGACCCATATCAATCCAGATACGGGCCGGGTGCATACGTCTTATTCGATCACTGGAGCCAACACCGGGCGTTTGGCCTCGACCGATCCGAACCTGCAGAACATCCCCGTGCGCACCGAGGAAGGCCGCCGTATTCGCGAGGCGTTTATCGCCGAGCCGGGCAATGTGCTGGTCAGCTTTGACTACAGCCAAATCGAGCTGCGAATTCTGGCCCATATCGCGGATATTTCGGCCCTGAAACAGGCGTTTTCCGACGGGCTGGACATTCACGCCATGACCGCGTCCGAGATGTTCGATGTGCCGCTGGACGAGATGACGCCGGATATCCGCCGTCAGGCCAAGGCGATCAACTTTGGTGTGATCTACGGCATTTCAGGCTTTGGGTTGGCGCGCAATCTGCGCATCCCGCGTGCCGAGGCACAGGGGTTCATCGACCGCTATTTTGAACGCTTTCCGGGTATTCGTCGCTACATGGACGACACCGTCGCCTTCGCCAAAGAACATGGCTATGTGCAGACCTTGTTCGGGCGCAAAATTCATACGCCCGAGATCAATGCCAAGGGGCCGCATGCGGGGTTCTCGCGCCGGGCGGCTATCAATGCGCCGATTCAGGGAACGGCGGCGGATGTGATCCGGCGCGCGATGGTGCGGATGCCGGATGCGATCAACGGGTTGCCTGCAAAAATGCTGCTGCAGGTGCACGACGAACTGCTGTTCGAAGTGGCCGAGGATGCTGTGGACCCACTGATCGAGGTGGCGCGCGACGTGATGGAAGGCGCATCTGATCCGGCTGTAAAGCTGGACGTCAAGCTGAGCGTGGATGCCGGACAGGGTGCCAACTGGGCCGAGGCACACTAGCCGCAAAAAATGGGTGCGGCGCTGCTCATTAGGCCCGGCGGGCCCTCTTTGCAGCGGGTCAGCCCTGCGGTCTGACCCAGCCCTCGACCATGCGTTTCACTGTTGGGCCAAGGGTGAGGATAACAGCGAAGGCAATCGGCCAGCAAAAAGCCCAGGACGCCATCCAGTCGCCAAATGTGGATGGTCCGAATCCCACGGCTTTGGCCGTGGCGATGCAGGTGACGATACAGGACATGAGGCCGGACATGATCAGTCCGAACACAGCGTGGGCAAAGCGGGCAGGGATCATTTCGGGAATCCTTAAGGTCGCGATGCCCCGGTTTTAGGTATTTTCGCCCTGATTGCCAGACGGAATAGGGAGTCTGCCGTCACATCCAGCCCAGTGAATGCACGGTTCTGGATGTTGACGGGGTGTATTCGGCACTAACCCAGCCGGAATATCCCGATGACGTCATAGCATTAAAAAGCTGAGCGAAGTCCGTCGGACCGCGTCCCGGTTCAGAGCGGTCCGGGGCGGCTCCGACCTGGGCATGTACGACCCTTGGATGAAACTGTTCCCAAACCTGCAGCGCATCTCCGTGGATCATATGGGCGTGAAAGCTGTCATATTGCAGGCCGACATTTGGACGGCTTACACGATCCAGGATATCAGCAGCCAGGTTGTAATCATTGAGGAAGTAATCGGGCTGAGACACGGGGTTGAGCGGTTCGATCGTAAACTGTTGTTGCGGTGCAAGGTCGGCC
Organism: Ruegeria sp. Alg231-54; assembly: GCF_900143525.1. Lineage (GTDB taxonomy): Bacteria > Pseudomonadota > Alphaproteobacteria > Rhodobacterales > Rhodobacteraceae > Ruegeria. The sequence continues at coordinate 80,890 of NZ_FREZ01000004.1, forward strand.
GCCCATTGCAGGTTGTGCACCATGCATTCAAACGCGTCCGGTCCCGAGGAATAGCCTGACATGATGTGGATCAGCCCCGGGCGGAGAACCTGAGCATAGCGCAAAACGCGGCGGATATCCGACTGGAACCGGCCTTCACCACCGGGAACAGCGGCATAACCGGGATCACCTCCGGTGTAATTGGGCGGGGGCGCATTGATCAGCACCAGATCCAAACCGTTGGCCAGCAACGCGCGGTGTGTCTCTTTGGCGGCCAGGTCGTAGGGAAACAGAATCTCGACCGCCTTGAACCCAGCCTCTGCTGCGGCCTGAAACCGGTCCAGGTAGGGAAGTTCGGCAAAGAGCAGAGAGATATTGGCTGCGAATTTTGGCATCGGAGGCCTCTGGTTAGCTGGTGCGCTGACTTTATCCGCGAGGCGATTTCAACGAAAGAGACTGAAAACGACAGTTTGTCGAAATTCGACCAGATCGGGCTGACTTTATCCGCGAGGGTCGGGGCAACGCGGCGAATCATTTCAGAACGCCGTGCCAACAAAAGGTTCGAACAATATGGCGATGAGCCCAGACCCCGCGCGCGGGAACGCCCTTTCTGCGTCTGCCGGGCAAAATTTGGCCTTGTCCGGCAACGGCTTGGCAGTGGCGTCCATGCTGACGTGGGCGGCTGGGTTTCCGGCGGCCGAGGTGTTGTTGCAGACATGGCCGCCAGTTGCGCTGTTGGTCGCGCGCATGGCCATGGCTGTTGCGTTTCTACTCCCGATTTGGGTCATGATAGATGGCCCGGAACGGGTTCTGCGCGCCCGTTGGGGACATGCGTTTGTTGTCGGCGGGTTTGGTATCGGTCTGGGGATGTTCCTGCTGATCGTGGCGCAAAAACTGACTGACCCGGTCACAACGGCCATCATTGCCTCATGCGCGCCATTGATTGCAACACTGTTGGAACTTGCGTCTGGTACTCGGCGACTCAAGTGGAATTTTGCTGTTGGGGTTCTAATCTCGGTAGTGGGCGGATTGATCGCCACCAGCGCGGTAGCCCCGGCACAGTTGGGTTTGGGCGCTGCCTGTGCCGTTGCGGCGACAGCCCTGTTTTGCTGGGGAAGCCAGGCAACCTCGCGAGATTTCCCCGAATTAAGCCAAACCGGGCGCGCAGCGGTTACTTTTGTTGGCGGATTCTTCATGGCAACCATCCTGATGACCGGAGCACATCATCTGGGCATGGATATCGTGCCGTCCATTTCTATAGACTCGCGCCAAATTGGAATGCTGGCGATCTATTCGCTGATTTCCATGGCGCTCAGCCAGATCCTGTTTGTTGCGTCGATTGGCAAACTGGGCGTCGCGCTTACGTCCTTTCACATCAATGTCGCCCCCTTCTACGTGATGCTGATCATGCTGCTGCTGGGCGAAGAGTGGAACTGGACCCGTGCGCTGGGCGCAGGGGTTGTCGCGATGGCTGTTGTTCTGGCACAGGACCGTCGGGTCGAAAAACCGGCCTAGTCGGTCAGGCTGTCCGACCGGACAAGCGGGAAAAACTGCCCACCGGACCAGACGCCAAACCAGCCATCTTTGTGCGTTGCGATGTCCACAAGGCGATAAAAGCTTTTGCGATCTATGCGCGCCTCAAGATTTGCGCGAACCAATACGTAAGGTGACGGCTCGTCTGTTTCGGGATCGATGACAATCCGGATCGGGTGATCAGGACCAGCTATCGCGGTATCACCAACACGGGTCGTAAATGTCAGTACTTGGGCCTGACCCTCGCCTGTCGCGTCAAAATCCACGGCCACAAAGGGCGCATCCTCGACAGTGATTCCCACCTTTTCCACCGGGGTCACAAGGTAGTATTTCCCGTCTTCTTTCTTAAGAATTGAGGAAAAAAGCTTCACAAGCTCGAACCGGTTGATCGGCGACCCTAAATAAGTCCAAGACCCATCTTTTGCGATATGGATGTCCAGATCGCCGCAAAACGGAGGATTCCACAGGTGAACAGGGGGTAAACCCCTGGTTTTGGCCGCTTTGACCGAGGCCGCCAGCCCGTCCGGAGAGGGGGTCACAGGTTTTTGTCCGCTCATTGCTTTTGCCATTTCCTTTTCGCGCGATACACTTCAACCATAATAGTCCACGGAAGGGAAAGTCATGACCGAACCTGCCGACCTCGTGTCCGAGATCGAAGCGCTGGAAATCAAACTGCAAGAGGCCAAGGCCTCGATCACCCGTCGCTTTATCGGACAGGAAAGGGTCGTGGACCTGACGCTGACCGCCCTGTTGTGCGGTGGCCACGCCCTGCTGATCGGCCTGCCTGGGCTTGGCAAGACGCGGCTGGTTGAAACGCTGTCGACCGTGATGGGTCTGCACGGCAACCGCATCCAGTTCACACCCGACCTGATGCCCGCCGATATTCTGGGGTCCGAGGTTCTGGACACAGCCGAGGATGGCAGCCGCCACTTTCGCTTTATTTCCGGTCCGATCTTCTGTCAGCTGCTGATGGCGGACGAAATCAACCGGGCCAGCCCCCGGACTCAGTCAGCGCTTTTGCAGGCGATGCAGGAACGCACTGTGACTGTGGCTGGCGAAGACCGCGATCTGGGTGAACCATTCCACGTATTGGCGACGCAAAACCCGATCGAGCAAGAGGGTACTTATCCACTGCCCGAGGCGCAGCTGGACCGTTTCTTGGTTCGAATTGACGTGGATTATCCCGATCGCCAGACCGAGCGCGATATTCTTTTGGCCACGACTGGCGTGGAAGAGGACGAAGCGCACGAGATTTTCAGCAAGGAAGAGCTGTTGGCCGCTCAGACCCTGTTGCGCCGTATGCCGGTCGGGGACTCTGTTGTGGAACTGATCCTCGATCTTGTCCGCGCCTTCCGCCCCGAAGAGGCGGGTGTTTCCGAACGGGTGGCTGAAACCGTCGCCTGGGGCCCTGGCCCCCGTGCGGCGCAGGCACTCATGATGACGGTGCGCGCCCGGGCAATGCTGCAGGGGCGTTTGGCCCCAAATTCCGAGGATGTGCTGGATATGGCGCGCCCGGTGCTCAGCCACCGGATGGCGTTGAACTTTGCGGCGCGGGCGCGCGGTGACAGTTTGGCTGACCTGATCGACTCGATTGCCGCTGGTCTTGTCCGCACCGAGGCTGCGGCGTGAATGCGGCGCTGACCCTTCGAGAAAGATCTGAGGCCGAGGCGTCCCGGCTGCCGCCGTTGTTGGCACGGGCTGAGCAATTGGCCGGAACCGTTCTGCTGGGCGACCACGGCCGCCGCCGCGCGGGGCTTGGTGATGACTTCTGGCAATATCGCCCTGCTCAGATCGGCGACAGCCGCCGGATGATCGACCATCGGCGCTCAGCCCGCGGCGATCAGCAATTTGTGCGCGAACGCGAGTGGCAGATTGCGCAATCGGTAATGCTGTGGGTCGATCAGGGCGCGTCGATGCGGTTTGCGTCCGACAAGAACCTGTCCACCAAGGCCGACCGCGCTCGTCTGCTGGGGTTGGCAACCGCGATCCTGCTGGTGCGCGGGGGTGAGCGCGTCGGCCTGACCGGCACGACCCTGCCGCCACGGCGCGGCAACGCGCAGGTCATCCGACTGGCAGAAGCGTGGTCCGAGGATGCTGAGTCCGACTATGCGCCACCCGAACACCGCGCCATGATCCCGCATGCCCGCGCCGTTTTCATTTCCGATTTCCTTGGTCCGCTGGATGAGGTTGAACTGGCCCTCACCAAAGCCGCCGACCGTGGGGTGCGAGGCTTGGTGCTGCAGGTTCTTGATCCCGGAGAAGAGACCTTTCCATATCGCGGTCGTACGATCTTTGAAAGCGTCGGCGGTTCCGTTCGCCATGAAACCCTAAAGGCCGGAGATCTGCGTGAGCGGTATCTGGAACGGCTTGCCAAGCGTAAGGATGCGCTGACACGGCTGTGCCGTGCGACGGGGTGGCAACTGGGGCTGCATCACACCGATGACAGTGCGCAAGCAGCTTTGTTGTGGCTCTATCGTGCGCTGGATGGGGGTACGGGATGACTGTTCTGGCGGGCATTGGCTTTACCGCACCGTGGGTGTTGATGGGTCTTTTGACCCTGCCGATCCTGTGGCTGATCTTGCGTGCCGTGCCACCCGCGCCGATCCGTCGGTTGTTCCCGGCCGTGACACTTCTGCTGGGGTTGAGGGATGACGAAAGCGTTTCTGACCGCACCCCATGGTGGCTGCTGTTGCTGCGCATGCTGGCGGCGGCGGCGATTATCATTGGATTGGCCGGACCGGTCCTGAACCCCTCGCGCGATCAGGCAGGCTCGGGTCCGTTGCTGCTGGTGCTGGATGCCAGCTGGGCCGGGGCGACCCGCTGGTCAACGACGCTGGATCAGATCAATGTGCAGCTGACCGAGGCCGGGCGCGCGGGTCGCACCGTGGCTATCCTGCGCCTGACCGAACCTGAAGCCCCCGTTTTCCAAGCCGCCGAAGCATGGCGCGGCCGTTTACCCGGGCTGACCCCGACACCGTGGCAACCGACCCGGGCGCAAGTCGATATGGCGCTGGCTGCCATGGGTCAGGTGGACGGAGGGTTTGACACCCATTGGTTCAGTGATCGCCTTACCTACGAGGGGCACGAGGCGATCCTGTCTGCCCTGCGCGCGCGCGGTGATGTGACAGTCTATCAGGCCCCGTCGCCTGCGGTTGCGATTCTGCCTGCTACATATCAGGACGGGGTTATTCAATTGTCCGCGCAACGGGCGGAACCCGGTCCTGCAGATCGCATCACGATTCTGGCTCAGGGGCGTGACCCCGCCGGTGCAATGCGTGTTCTGCAATCGGCCGAGATGGAGTTTGCCAGCGGTGAGACGCAGGCGCAGGTAGAACTGTCGCTGCCTTCAGAACTGCGCGCGCGCATCACCCGGTTTGAGATTCAGGGTGAGCGTTCGGCAGGGGCCGTCACGCTGACCGATGACAGCTTGCGGCGGCGCGAAGTCGCCCTGATCGCCGGATTGCTGAATCGCGAAGGGTTAGAGCTGTTGTCGCCGTTGCATTACCTGACGCAAGTTCTGACCCCTACGGCGGACTTTGTCGATGGCGGATTGCTGGAAGTCCTGCCCGCCAATCCCGATGTGATCGTGCTGGCCGATGTGGCGAAACTGGCCGGGTCCGAACAAGCGGCGCTGGTCGAATGGGTGGAACAGGGTGGTTTGCTGCTGCGTTTTGCTGGTCCGCGGATGGCGGCCAGCGATCTTGGCCGGGATACCGAGGATACCCTGTTGCCGGTGCGTCTGCGCAGCGGTGGACGCTCGGTCGGTGGCGCGATGAGTTGGGGCGAAGCCAAAGGGCTGGCACCTTTCCCGGAGAACTCGCCTTTCTACGGGTTAAAGGTGCCTGAAGATGTCACAGTGACCACGCAAGTTATGGCACAACCAGACCCTAATTTGGCGGATCGGGTGATTGCCTCACTTTCGGATGGCACGCCCTTGGTGACCCGCAAAGCGTTGGGTTTGGGGCAGGTGGTACTGTTCCATGTCACAGCGGATGCGGAATGGTCCAGCCTTCCCTTGTCTGGGCTTTTTGTTGAAATGCTGGACCGGCTGGCGGTGTCATCAGCGGCGAAATCGCGGCAGGAGTCACAGTTGCAAGGCACCACGTGGGAACCGATTCAGGTTATGGATGGCTTTGGTGTTCTGTCTGATGCCGGAAATCTACCGGGCGTCAATGGTGTTGAGCTTGTGACCGGTCAGATCGGTCCCGATCTGCGACCCGGCCTTTACGAAAGCGGCAAAAAGAAATTGGCACGTAATGTTCTGACCGATGAAACGGTTCTCAGCCCAGCGGTCTGGTCGTCGGATGTTCCGATCAAGGGGCAGGAAGTCAGCACCGAAACTCCCATTGGGGGCATCCTGCTGAGCCTTGCATTGCTATTACTGACGATCGACGTCATCGCCTCGCTGGCGTTGTCCGGTCGTCTGGGTCTGGCCAGGGCTGCGGCTGTCGCTCTGGGGGCGATTTTGCTGGTGCCCGAAGTACAGGCGCAAACGCCCGAAAGTACAGATTTCGCGTTGAGCGCCACACAGGAACTGGTTCTGGCGCATGTTCTGACGGGTGATCAACAGGTTGACGAAATTGCGGCTGCAGGAATGCGCGGATTGGCTCAGACGTTGTTTTTCCGAACCTCGGTAGAGCCTGCTGAACCCATTGGCGTGGATCTGGAACGGGACGAGTTGGCGTTTTTCCCGTTGCTTTATTGGCCGATCTCACCCGACCAGCCGCAACCGTCGGCTGAGGCTTATGCCAAGCTCAACGCTTACCTGCGTTCGGGCGGAATGATCCTGTTCGACACGCGAGACGCGGATGTGGCGCGCTTCGGGGCCGCCAGCCCTAATGGGCGCAAGCTGCAACAGATCGCGGCCCCGCTGAATATCCCTTCGTTAGAGCCTGTTCCGCGTGATCATGTCCTGACCCGTGCCTTCTATCTTTTGCAGGATTTCCCGGGTCGCTACGCGGGCACCGAAGTTTGGGTCGAGGCGGCACCTATGGATGCCGAGCAGATCGAAGGCATGCCGTTCCGCAACCTCAATGATAACGTGACGCCAGTGGTGATCGGCGGCAATGACTGGGGCGCGGCCTGGGCCATTGATCGCAACGGTCAGGCACTGCTGCCGGTTGGCCGCGGCTATGCGGGTGAGCGGCAGCGCGAACTGGCAAACCGCTTTGGTGTCAATCTGGTGATGCATGTGCTGACCGGGAACTACAAATCAGATCAGGTACACGTGCCTGCCTTGCTGGACAGGTTGGGACAATGACAGGAACCGTCATCTTCGATCCGCTGATCCCTTGGCCCATTCTCGCCATCGTGGTGGCGATTGCTGTCGCTGGGGTTGTTCTGGCCCTGTGGCGCGGTCTGTCTGGCTGGGCTTTGCGCGGTTTGGCGGCGCTGGTTGTGATTGCTGCGCTGTCAGGTCCGGTGTACCAGGTCGAAGATCGCGCGCCGTTGACCGATATCGTTCTGATGATCGAGGATGAAAGCGCCAGTCAGACCCTTTCGGACCGGGCGGATCAGACCACGCAGGCCACAAAGGAATTGGCGGCCGAGATTGAATCCCGTGACAATACGGAACTACGCCGCATTCGCGTAGGTGACGGAAACGGGGACGAAGGCACCCAAGTTATGGCGGCCCTGAACGAAGCGTTGGCCGAAGAACCACGCGCGCGGATCGCGGGCATTTTGGTGGTGTCGGACGGCATCGTGCATGATGCCGATCAGGCCCCCGACCTGCCCGCGCCCATGCATCTTTTGCAAACAGGGCGTACAACGGATTGGGATCGCCGTCTGATCGTCCGCAATGCGCCTGCCTTTGCCATTATTGATGAACCCGTCACCTTGACCCTAAGGGTTGAGGATAGCGGTGCAGCGCCCGCTGGGGCCTCGACCGCGCCGCTCGAAATTTCGGTCGACGGGGCCGAAGCCGAACAATTCACGATTCCCATTGGCGTTGATGTTGAACTGCCGATCACGCTGCCCCATGGCGGGCGCAATGTGATTCAGTTCACCGTGCCAGAGGCTGAGGGCGAACTGACCGATCGCAACAACACCGCGCTGATCCAGATGAACGGGGTCCGTGACCGGCTGCGCGTGTTGCTGGTTTCGGGTGAGCCGCATCCGGGCGGGCGAACATGGCGCAACCTGCTAAAATCTGACAGTTCTGTGGATCTGGTGCATTTCACCATTCTGCGCCCCCCTGAAAAGCAGGACGGGGTGCCGGTGGATGAACTTTCGCTGATCGCCTTCCCGACGCGCGAGCTGTTTCTGGAAAAGATCAACGATTTCGACCTGATCATCTTTGACCGCTACAAGCGGCGCGGCATCCTACCGGCGATCTATCTGGACAACGTCACCAACTATATCAACGAAGGCGGTGCCGTTCTTGTTGCTGCCGGGCCGGATTTTGCCAGCGCCGACAGTATCTTCCGCTCGCCTTTGGCACCAATCCTGCCTGCGCAACCCACCGCGCGGGTGATCGAGGAGCGCTATGTGCCGATGGTCACCGACTTGGGGCATCGCCATCCGGTCACGACTGACCTTGGCGACTCGGATAATTGGGGTGCTTGGCTGCGCCAGATCGACGTCAATCACCGCACGGGTGAGGTGTTGATGACAGGCGTGGATGACCGGCCTCTGTTGGTGCTCAACCGTGTTGGCGAAGGGCGCGTGGCGCTGCTGGCTTCGGACCATGCCTGGTTGTGGAGCCGGGGATTCGAAGGTGGCGGACCGCAGCTGGAATTGCTGCGCCGGTTGGCGCATTGGATGATGAAAGAGCCCGAGCTTGAGGAAGAGGCCTTGTGGGCCGAGGCCAATGGTCAGGTGATGCGCATCATCCGTCAGACGCTGGGGGATGAGGTCGGGCCGGTAACCGTAACCCGCCCGAACGGCGAAACGGTCGAGATTACCTTGGATGAGGTCTCGCCGGGGCGGTTCGAAGCACAGTATTTCGGGCCAGAAATCGGCCTCTATCGCCTTCAGGAAGGGGAACAATCCACCGTCATCGGACTTGGCCCCGCGGCACCCAAGGAATTCGAACGTACGATCGCAACGGCCGAGGTACTGGAACCTGTGATGGCGGAATTGCGCGGCGGTACGGTGCGTTTGGAGGAGGGTTTGCCGTCGATCCGCAACGTACGTGCCGGGCGTCCCGCATCAGGGCGCGGATGGATCGGTCTGACCCCGCGCAACGCCTATGAAACACGTGACGTGACGCAGGCCGGGCTATTGCCACCTTGGCTTGTACTACTGCTGGCGGGCGGGTTCCTTCTGGCGGGCTGGCTGCGCGAGGGGCGGTGACAGGTCAGTCAAACACCACGCTGACTGTGGGATTGCCGGGCAAGCCGTTGTAAGACACTGATGCCCCGCCTTTACCCTTTGCAGGCGGGAATAACGGCCCGAATGATCCGACGGAAATCAGGTCCCCCGGTTGAAATTCAATCCCTTTGGACATTAACCAAAGGGCGGCATTGGCCGGATGCCCCAGTACCGCTGTGCCCGGTACTTGCGCCAGAATCTCGTCATCTGCGGCGCGGAGGGTGACGGTCATATCAGCCAAGGCCTGCACCATAGCTGCCGGATCGGACACAGGAATTTCTGCACCCAAAACGCCCAGTTTCGGAGCAACGCCAATTGCTGTCAGGGTGACCGGGGTAATCGGTTCACCCTCGGCAAAGGTCAGGTCCGGCAGTTCGATAAACGGGCGGATGGCCGAGACGTGTTGCAGCACCTCCTCTGGCGACGTGGCCTGATTGATATCCGCGTCGCCAACAACCAGCACCAGATCGGCCTCAAACACCGGTCGCGCACCCCAGTCTGATGGAACGGTCGCGCCGTCATCCAGCATCATGTCGCGGAACAATACGCCCTGAACCGGTTCAGATGCGCCAAATCTTTCTTGTGCCGGCGCGCTGGTCAGACCGGCCTTGTAGCCGATGACCGGCCCCAAATGTGGCTCTAATGCGAAAACTATGCGCGCTTGCGTGCACAGCGCGTCCTTCATTGTGCCATCAGGCGAAAGGGCAGATGTGGGCGTAGCTGAGAGGTAATCCGCGACGAACCGATCGATCTGACCATCCGTTGCGCAGCCCGCCGCCACAGGATGAGCAAACACGCCACAGGCCAACAAAGCGCCGAAGAAACCCCGCATATCACACCTCCGTTTTGGCAAGAGTGGCACGAGGTTCGATCATTGGGCAACGGCTTAAACAGTTCTTCACTCTCTGCCCGGATGCTGGACACAGATTGCCACGGAAACACCAAAGATGAGTCTTGCAGGAAAACTGTCACAGGAACGGCGCGCACGTCTGGCGGCCGAGCGGTTGTTGGAAATGAAGCAGGCAGAACTGTCGGCTGCGAACCGCAAACTGGGCCTGCATGCGATGGCATTGACCAAGCGGATCGGTGAAACCCAGGCCGAGGTTGAAACGGTCCGGGGTGAGAATGAAAAGGTTAAATCCGATTTGACGGTCGCCCACGCCAAAATCGAGGTGGCCGAGCGCCGCCTCTGGCATTCAATCCAAACCATTCAGGATGGATTCGCGTTCTTCGACGAGGAAAGTCGCCTGATCGGGGCAAACGCGGCTTACTTAAGCGTCTTTGACGGGCTGGAAGAGGTTGCGCCGGGTGTGACCTATCCGAGGATTTTGGATATTCTGACGACTGAGGGGCTGATTGACCTCGGGTCCGAGCCGACGCCCGGCTGGCGCGATAGAATGCTGCAGAGATGGGCGATGCCACACCCCCAGCCCGAGGTTATCCGGCTGTGGAACGGCCATTACATTAAGCTGATCGACCAGCGCGGTCATGGTGGCGATGTGGTGAGCTTGGCCCTGAATATCTCCGCATCCGTGCGCCATGAGGCCGAATTGACCGCTGCTCGTGAACGGGCCGAGTCGGCAAACCGCTCCAAATCGGCCTTTCTGGCCAATATGAGCCATGAAATCCGCACCCCGATGAACGGCATCGTGGGCATGACCGAATTGCTGACCGAAACACCTTTGGATGAAGAACAACGGCTGTATTTGAACACCATCCGCAACTCGGGCGAGGCGCTTTTGGTGATTATCAACGACGTCATGGACTATTCCAAGATCGAGGCGGACAAGCTGACCTTGCACCCGGAGCAATTCGACTTTGAACGCTGCATTATTGAGGTCGCGATGCTGCTGCAACCCAGCGTGCGCGATAAAGGTCTGACGCTATTGGTGGATTACGATCTGTTCCTGCCCACATTGTTTGTTGGCGTTCCGGGGCGGGTCCGGCAGGTTTTGACCAATCTCGTCGGCAATGCGGTCAAGTTCACGTCCGAGGGCCATGTCCTGATCCGGGTCACCGGCGTGCCGAACCCGGATGCCCAATCCTGCGACGTGCATGTTGCAATCGAAGATACCGGCATCGGCATCGACGAAGACAAGATCGGGCACATTTTTGGCGAATTCAATCAGGTCGAAGACGAACGGAACCGGGCCTTTGAAGGAACCGGTCTGGGACTGGCAATAACGAAACGGCTGATAACATTGATGGGCGGGTCGATCTGGGTGGATAGCGAGCCGGGGCAGGGGTCCTGCTTTGGCTTTCGGGTCTCACTGCCGACCGCTGAAGGCCCGCAACCTGCCCCGCCCGATCTTGACGGGCGCCTGCGCCATGTGATGATCGTCGAGGATTTGGCCGCCAACTGCGCGATCCTGTCCAAACAGCTAGGGCGGCTAGGGGTTCAGGTCACCGTTTGCACGTCGGGGCGAGAGGCGCTGACGGCGCTGAACGACAGTGTGGACCTTCTGCTGTGCGATCATGACCTGCCCGACATGGACGGGCTTGAGCTGGCTGTCCTGCTGAAAGACCGGGGGTGGGGCGCTCTGCCGATTGTCGTGATGTCGGCCAATCCCGGTGTCATTCACGCCCACCCCGCGCGCCACCTGATCGAAGGCGTTCTACAAAAGCCGATCCCCAGGGCTGAGCTATACGCGCGCCTGAAAGCGCTTGGCCACCCACAGCGCGTTGAGTCGCTTTCGGAGACCGCACCGATCAATCAGGCACCTAACCAACCCGCATGTGAAGGAACGCAGCGTATCATGCGTGTTCTGGCGGCCGAAGATAACCGGACCAACCAACTGATCCTCAAAAAGATGGTCAAAGATCTGCACATCGACCTGCGCTTTGCCAGCAACGGGATCGAAGCGGTGCAGGAGTATCAGGAGTTTGACCCCGACCTTATCTTTATGGATATCTCGATGCCTAAAATGGACGGCAAACAGGCCACAGCCGAAATCCGGCGCCGCGAGATTGAGACCGGCCGACATGTTCCTATTGTCGCTCTGACGGCTCATGCGATGGCTGGTGACGATCAGGGAATCTTATCTGCCGGGCTGGATCACTACCTGACCAAACCGCTGCAAAAGCAGACGATTCACCAGATGGTTCGGACCCATAGGCCGGATGAATGTTGCCCGGTTGTTGCAGAGGAAATCCGGGCTGACTAGATTGAACCCATGTCTGAAGATCGTGGATTTCAGCCCCGCGCGCTGGGTGAAATTGCCATCCGCTGCGTGGATATGGCCGCCATGGTCGCGTTTTATGAAAACGTGATCGGGTTAGAGCGTCTTAGCGGTGACCACAACAGCGCGATCACCTTCTTCCAAATTGCGCCCGGATATGGTGGCCACACGCAGGTCCTAGCCCTGTTTCACCACACCGCCGCCCCGCGACCAGGCCTGCATCCTATCGGATCGCAAAAACCGGTGACGGGTGGAGCGTCATCCCTGCATCACATCGCATTGTCGCTGCCATTCGACGAACAAGAGGCAGTGATGCAGTGGTATGACCACCTTGGCCAGCCCTACCGGATCGAGCAGTTCGGATGGATCGGCTGGCGCGGTATCTTCACCGAAGACCCCGAAGGCAATACGGTTGAACTCGTCGCCTATGACCCGTCGATGTTAGATCAAGCCTGATAGGGCCGCACAAAGACGGGTTTGTTTTCTTCAGACAAATCGGGGCGGTATTTATAGCCACCTGAGTCAAAGTCCAGCAGTCCTTTGGGGTCGTCCAACCTGTGCTGAATGACATACCGTGCCATCGCACCGCGCGCTTTTTTGGCAAAAAAGCTCACGATCTTAGGCGTGCCTGCTTTGTCTTCCATGAAAACAGGGGTGATAACGCGCAGCTTCAGTGCTTTAAGGTCTACTGCGCCGAAATATTCCTGGCTGGCGCAGTTGACCAGAACGTCCGATCCAACCTCAACACCTTGCGCGTTGAGCGCTTTGCTCAGTTGATCGCGCCAGTATTCATACAGGTTCTTTCCGCGGCGGGTTTTAAGCTTGCTGCCCATCTCAAGCCGATAGGCCTGAATGGAATCCAGCGGGCGCAGCACACCGTAAAGACCGGACAGAATGCGAAGATGATCCTGCGCCCAGGCCATCTCCTCGGCATCCAGCGACGCAGCTTCAAGCCCCTGATAGGTGTCGCCCGCAAAGGCCAGCGCGGCGGGGCGTGTCACATCCGCCTCGGGCGCGTCTGAGAATGCGCGATACCGGTCGCGGTTCAGGCGAGCGAGATCATCGCTTAGGTCCATCAGTTTTTTCAGATCACCCAGTGTCAGATTGCGGGCGGTTTTCGACAGGCGGATGGCATCGTCCTGAAAGTCTGGCTGCGTGACTTCGACATCCCGTTCCGCCCAGTCCAGCCGCTTGGCCGGGGAAATAACTACCAGCATATCCGCTCTCTTTCCTTGCCTGTACTGCGCCGTATCTAGTCCGTCTGTCGCAGCACGTCCAGAAAGGCGGCTCCAAACCTTTCGTGACGGCGGTCACCCAGAACATGTTCGATCGCGCGCGGGTCATCTGACCGCAATTGTGCAACCTTGGCCAGTTGCGAGGCCGAGCAAGTTAGCGGCTTGTCGATCCCCTCCGGACCGCGTGACAGCTGCGACTGCACTTCAAGCAACTGGTCATAGATATCGCCCTGATCCCGGCCAGCCAATTTGCGGCGCGCGGGATGAACGGCTTCAACCTCACCGGCGACGACTTCAAGAAACGTGTCACCATAACGTTCCAGCTTTTTCGCGCCGACCCCGCCAATTCGGGCCATATCGTCCAGAGACAGGGGGCGTTTCTCAGCCATTTCGATTAGCGTGCGGTCAGGGAAGATGACATAGGCCGGTACCCGCGCGGCTTCGGCCAAAGCGCGCCGTTTGGCTTTCAGGGCCGATAGCAGCGGCGCGTCTTCCTCAGACACCATCATTTTGACCGCCGGGCGGCGTCCGGCCTTGCGCAATGTGTCCTTGCGCAGGTTGATCCGGGCCTCACCCTTCAGGATGGGCTTGGCAGCCTCGGTCATTTGCAGTGCGCCGTGGCGTTCGGGGTCCGGGCGGACCAGATCATGCCCCATCATCTGTCGGAAGATGGCCTGCCATTGCGGGCGCGACCACTCTTTGCCGATCCCATAGGTCGACAGTTGGTCATGACGTCGCGCGCGGATCTTGTCGGTTTCATTGCCCAGCAGGATGTCGATCAGGTGGCCGGCGCCGAACCATTCCTCGGTGCGCAGGATCGCGGACAAGGCCATGCGGACGGGCGTGGTCCCATCGAACACTTCGGGCGGGGTGTCACACAGATCGCACTTGCCGCAAGGTTCTGCCTGTTCTCCGAAGTAGCCCAACAGAGTCTGACGGCGGCATTCCAATGCTTCGGCCAGACCCAATAGAGAATTCAGGCGTGCATGGTCGGCCATGCGACGTTCTGGCGGGGCCAACCCTTCGTCGATTTGCGAGCGGCGCAGGCGGATATCGTCGGGGCCGAACAGAGTCAGCGTCTCGGCAGGGCCACCGTCACGGCCCGCACGACCGATTTCCTGATAATAGGCCTCGATGGATTTGGGCAGGTCCGCATGGGCGACCCATCGAATGTCGGGTTTGTCGATGCCCATGCCAAAAGCCACGGTGGCAACCACGATCAACCCGTCTTCGCGGGCAAAGCGGGTTTCGACGATGCGGCGATCATCGGCCTCCATCCCGCCGTGGTAGTGGCAGGCAGAGTGCCCCTCGGCGCGTAAGGCTTGCGCGAGCACCTCGGTTTTGTTGCGGGTGCCGCAATAGACAATGCCCGACTGGCCTTTGCGCGCTTCGGCGAAGTCGAGGATCTGTTTACGGGGGCCATCCTTGGTGCCGAAGGCCAGATGGATGTTGGGGCGGTCGAAGCCGCGTAGGAATTTGTTGGGAGGTGTGCCGTCGAACAGTTTTTCGACAATCTCGTCCTGCGTTTCGGCATCCGCAGTGGCGGTAAAAGCGGCGAGGGGGACGCCCAGCGCGCGCCGCAGCTCACCGATCCGCAGGTAGTCGGGACGGAAATCATGGCCCCACTGGCTGACGCAATGGGCTTCATCCACGGCAATCAGACTGACGTTGATCCGGCGCAGCATCCCCAGCGCCGACCCTGCCGCCAGACGTTCGGGGGCCATGTAAAGCAGCTTGAGCCGCCCGGCCTCCAGCGCTTCCCACACGGCATCTGTTTCTTCGGGTGTGTTGCCTGAGGTCAGAGCACCTGCTTCAACGCCGGCCTCTTGCAACCCGCGCACCTGATCGCGCATCAGGGCGATCAGCGGGGAAATCACCACCGTCACGCCATCCCGCATCAACGCAGGTAGTTGGAAACAAAGGGATTTGCCGCCACCAGTCGGCATGATCGCCAGCACGTTTTCACCTGCGGTCACGGCGTCGACGATCTCTTCCTGCCCGGGGCGGAAGTCATCGAATCCAAAGACATCTCGCAGCATCGGTGCGGCGTCGAACATGTGCGGGGTTGCCCTGTTTTAAGGTTTATCTGCTCTTAAGACAGGACAATCACATACTAAGATTCGGTGAACAAGAGGGATCAGCCTCAGCTCAGGGCCAGAAAGAGTTCCGGCAGGACGTAGCTTCGCAGTGAAATGATGATGATCAACACGACCAAAGGCGTCAGATCGATGCCGCCAAGATCGGGCAGCACTTTGCGAATAGGGCGATAAATCGGCTCCAGAATCCGATTCAACCCGTACCAAATCTGTGCAACGAATTGCTGGTGAAGGTTCAGAACCTGAAAGTTGATCAGCCAGCTCATTATGACCTGAATCAAGACGAACCAATAGGCGATGCTCAATACCAAGTCGATCGGGCCGAAAATTGCCATCATATTCGTATTCTCCAAGTCACGTTTCGCGAGAGGTAGTAGCTAGCGCGGCAAAGAGCAAGTGTGCGCTAACAGAACCCTTGCGAAATAGGCCAAAGACCCGTCTTATAAAAACAACGACAAACAGGGGCAGTCATGGCAGAAATTTCCAAGCGCAAGCGCATTTGGGGTTGGTGGTTTTTCGACTGGGCCAGTCAACCGTATCACACCTTGCTGGTTACATTTGTCTTTGGTCCCTACTTTGCCGGAGTTGCGGCAGAGTATTATCTGACGTCCGGTCTGGATGCCGACGCAGCCGACGCGCGGGCGCAGACGGTGTGGGCGAATTGCATGACCATCATTGGTCTGATCATCGCCTTTGGCGCGCCGTTGATGGGGGCCATGGCCGATGTTTCGGGGCGTCGAATGCCATGGATTTTCGCGTTTTCGGTGATGTACGCGGTTGGCTCTGCCGCGCTTTGGTACACGATGCCGGACGGGTCGAATATGTGGCTGATGCTGTCGGCCTTTGGTTTGGGCTTTGTTGGCGCGGAATATGCGTTGATTTTCATCAATTCGCAGCTGCCCGATTTGGGGGACGAAAATGAGGTTGGTGAGATTTCGGGGTCAGGATTTGCCTTTGGCTATTTTGGTGGGCTGATCTCACTTGCGGTCATGCTGGCGCTGTTCGTCGAGCAGGCCAACGGCAAGACCCTGATCGGGATGGATCCGCTGTTTGGGTTGGATGCCTCAATGCAACAGGGCACACGTTTTGTGGGGCCATTCACGGCGGTTTGGTTCGTTCTGTTCATGATCCCCTACTTCTTGTGGGTCCGGGATGATGCGCCGACTGATAAAAATGGCAATGTGGGCGACGCCCTGCGCCTTCTGGTCAAGTCGATTTCCAATCTGCGCCACCGGGTCAGCCTGGCCACCTACCTTGGATCATCCATGTTCTACCGTGACGCGTTGAACGGGCTTTACACCTTTGGCGGTGTTTATGCGCGGCTGGTGCTGGAATGGGACCTGATCAAGATCGGCGTCTTTGGTATCGTCAGCGTTCTGGCTGCGGCTGCGTTTTCGTGGGTCGGCGGTAAGCTGGACAAAAAATACGGCCCTAAACCGGTGATTTTGGTGGCCATCTGGGTGTTGATCTTTGTTTGTATCACCATCGTGTCGATGGACCGCACACAGATCTTTGGCATGTCTTTACCCGAAGGGTCCGGCCTGCCTGATCTGGTGTTCTTTGGCTGCGGGGTTCTGATCGGCGGAATGGGCGGTATTCTGCAATCCGCCAGCCGTTCGATGATGGTGCGTCACACCGACCCCAAAGCCCCGGTCGAGAGCTTTGGGCTTTATGGTTTGTCGGGTCGTGCCACGGCCTTTGCCGCCCCCTTGCTGATCGGAATAGCCACAACTGTAACCGGCAGTGCAAGACTGGGGGTGTCACCCATCGTTCTGTTGTTTATTCTGGGGCTAATACTGATGCGCTGGGTGAAACCGGAAGGGGATCAGAGCAGATGATTTTATTACGTTTTTTGACGATACTGGCCGCGATTGTTCTGACGAACACTGCTACCGCGCAGCCTCTGGCAAAGCAGTTGTTCGGGGCGCAGAAAGCAAGTTCGCAGCAAAAATCGGCAGCCTTCGGCAGTTATTCGCGTGGATGCGCTGCAGGGTCGGTGCAATTGCCCGAAACGGGACCGACATGGCAGGCGATGCGGCTGTCACGCAATCGCAATTGGGGGCATCCTGAGGCGATCGATTATGTGCAGGACCTCAGCAAGTTCGCGGCAAAGCAGCCCGGGTGGAACGGGCTTTACGTCGGTGATATCAGCCAGCCGCGCGGTGGGCCGATGACATCCGGGCACCGCAGCCATCAGCTGGGTCTGGACATCGATATCTGGATGCTGCCCGGCGACAACATGCGCTTAAGCCGCAAGGCGCGAGAGAATATCTCGTCGATTTCCCTGCGCCGGTCGAATGGCGCGTTTGTCAACGGTAACTGGACGCAACAACACCATGCCGTGTTGCGCCAGGCCGCAAAGGACAAGCGTGTTGCGCGTATTTTCGTCTTTCCCGGTGCCAAGGTGGAAATGTGCAAAAACGAGAAGGGCAATCGTGCCTATTTGCGCAAGATCAGGCCCTGGTGGGGTCATCATTATCATTTCCACGTGCGCCTGAAGTGCCCACGCGGTTCCAAAGGTTGCGTTAATCAAGATTCCCCGCCAAAAGGGGATGGCTGTGCCGAGGCGCAACAATGGGTGAATAATATCCTTAACCCACCCCCACCCGACCCAAATGCCCCAGCGCCCAAGAAACGGCGTGAATTTCGATTGGCCGATCTGCCTCAACAATGCACACAAGTTCTGCAATCCAACTGATCGTCGCGGTATTACTGGCCGGAGCGGCTTGGGCAGTTGATCTCAAGACACCCAACCACCTTGGCAGTTTTACATGGCGTCACACGGCCGAGTGGTTTGGCGGGATTTCTGCCATCCACATCTCGGATGATGGCCGCCATTTGATTGGAATGACCGATCGTTCGACACTGATTGCCGCACGGATCGAGCGTAATGATGACGAAATTACCGACATTCAGATCACTGAAAATTGGCCTCTCATTTCCAGCAGAGGACGCCCTCTGACTGGTGGGGTCGGGGATTCCGAAGGCTTAGCCATTGCCCCTGATGGCGCCCTATTCGTCTCGTTCGAAGGTATCCACCGCGTGGTGTATTACCCCGCGCCAGGGAACAAAGCGCAGGTTCTGCCGCGGCCCAAGGCGTTCGACGGCTTTGAGGTCAACGGCTCGCTTGAGGCGTTGGCCATTGATCAGCGCGGCCACATTTTCACAATGCCCGAGGAAAACCGAACAGCGACGGGTGATATCCCTGTCTATCGGTGGGACGGTCAGGCGTGGTCGACGCCTTTCGTTCTGTCGCAACGGGGGGACTTTCTGCCGGTGGCAGCAGATTTCGGACCGGATGGAAGGCTTTACGTTTTGGAACGGGATGTCGGTTGGATCGGGTTCCGTTCGCGTCTGCGGCGATGGGAGGTGGACGGTGACACCCCAAGCGCCGAAGAGGTTCTGTTCCAAACTGGGACCGGTGCACATGACAACCTCGAAGGTTTGTCTGTCTGGCGCGACGACGAGGGCCGCTTGCGGGCCACAATGGTGTCAGATGATAATTTTCTGGCGCTTCAGCGTACTGAACTGGTCGAGTATGTTCTGCCCGATTGACACGTCCAAAGCAAAGGTCTAGAAGCGCGGCTTGCCTTGGGACGGTCCCTTGGCCAAGTCGCCGCTACCTTGTCAAAACGGGCATCTGAAAATGCAACGCGCTTATATTCCCGGCATCATTGCCATGGCTACCATTGTTGTGGCCTCGAACATTCTGGTCCAGTTTCTTCTGCTGGATGGCCTCCTGACCTGGGGTGCCTTTACCTTCCCTGTGGCCTTTCTGGTCACGGACATCATGAACCGTGTCTACGGCGTGCAGGCTGCCCGCAAGGTGGTATTCGCCGGTTTCGTCACCGGTATCATCTGCTCGCTGATCGGTACGCAGATCATTCTGCAGGGTGATGGGTTCACCTATGCCGCCGTACCGTTGCGGGTTGCGGTTGCGTCGGGCACCGGTTTCCTAATCGCTCAGCTGACCGATGTTGCGGTGTTCAACAAACTGCGCGGCGGTCCCTGGTGGCGTGCGCCGCTGGCCTCGACGCTGGTTGGTTCAGCGCTGGATACGGCGCTGTTTTTCACCATCGCCTTCTCGGCCTCTGTGACAATCTTTGGTGCCGACGCCGACGCGGCAATCAGCTGGGCATGGGAACCCGTTCCCTTCATGCTGACAGGCCCGATGGCACCCCTATGGGTATCGCTGGCCTTTGCGGATTGGCTGGTAAAACTGTCGCTGGCCCTGATCGCGCTGATACCGTTCAAAGTGATCGTGGCGCGACTGACGGCGCAGCCCGCGTAAAAAAGTGCTTTGAGTTTCGTGCAACTCGTGGCACGATTCCGAGTAACGGAAACAGATTGAAAGGAGGTGATCCAATGTCGAGAAAGGGATTGGAGAGAGGTGTTGGAACAACCGGGGGGATCGCCTGTTAAGGCAGCCCTTGGCGGAGCGCTCGCTCCGGCTGGTCGATTGATCTAACCGACCCAACCTCCTGAGCTTTCGAAGGGCCGTCCCACACGGGGCGGCCCTTTTTGTTTTCGGATCAGGCCTGTAAGGTCAGCCTCATGTTGCGCATCACCGACGATATCACCCTGCAAGACTGGGAAATGACCGAGAGCTTTGTTCGCTCATCCGGTCCCGGCGGGCAGAACGTGAACAAGGTGTCCACTGCCGTCGAATTGCGGTTCGAGGCGGCGCGCTCACCTTCGTTGCCTGATCCCGTCAAATCGCGGCTCAAGCGGCTGGCGGGGCGACGCTGGACCAAAGAGGGCGCGATCATCATTCAATGCGACGAAACCCGCAGCCAGGCACGCAACCGCGAAATAGCGCGCAACCGGCTGGCCGAGTTGATCACCCGCGCTATGGTTAAACCCAAGCGCCGTATCGCCACCAAACCCACCTACGGCTCGGTCAAGCGACGTCTGGCTGCCAAAAAGGCACGCTCAGACGTCAAAGCCCTGCGCGGTAAGATACCCGAAGATTGATCTGGTATCTTTGCGGCGCATCGCTACTCTGATTTTGCGCAGCTGCAAAAGGACAAGATCATGAGGTTAGAGGGTAAAACCGCAATCGTGACCGGTAGCGCATCAGGTTTTGGTGCCGGGATCGCACGCAAGTTCTTGTCCGAGGGCGCCCGCGTCATGATCGCCGATATCAACGGTGATGCGGCCGAGGTTCAGGCCAATCAATTGGGCCCGAACGCCTTTGCACATCAGGTCGATCTGGCCAACGGCGCATCGGTTGAGGCGATGGCAGACGCAGCCTTTGATCGACTGGGGCATCTCGATATCCTAGTTAACAACGCCGGCGTCACCCACCTTCCCACCCCGCTGGAGGATGTGAGCGAAGAGGATTTCGACCGCGTTTTCAACGTGAACATGAAATCTGTCTATCTGACGGCCCGTGCATTGGTTCCGCATATGAAATCGCGTGGTACCGGTGCGATTCTAAACGTGGCCTCGACGGCTGGCCTGTCGCCGCGTCCGAATCTCAACTGGTACAACGCCTCCAAGGGGTGGATGATCACCGCGACCAAGACTATGGCGGTCGAACTGGCCCCATCGGGTGTCCGGGTAAACGCCATCTGCCCGGTTGCAGGGGAAACGCCCCTGCTCAAGTCCTTCATGGGCGAGGATACGCCCGAAATTCGCGCCAAGTTTCTGTCGACCATCCCGCTGGGCCGTTTCTCAACACCCGAGGATATGGCCAACGCCGCCTGTTTCTTATGTTCCGACGAGGCCAGCATGATCACCGGCACAGCTTTGGAGGTCGACGGTGGCCGTTGCATCTGATCCGCTCTTCATCTGGCAAGAAATATCCCCGCCGGAGGCAGCACGCTTGCGCGCTCTTCTGTTCCAACATCTGAAGACGCCATGACCTCCGGACCCCGAAACCTGATCACCGATGTTCCCGGCCTTTTGGTTGGAAACGCTCAGGATGATGCGCTCAAATCCGGTGTAACCGTTCTGACGGCCGCTGATCCGTTCACGGCCTCCGTTCACGTAATGGGCGGCGCGCCGGGCACGCGGGAAACCGACCTGTTGGCTCCCGACAAATCCGTATCGCGCGTGGATGCGATCGTATTGTCCGGCGGGTCGGCCTTTGGTCTGGATGCTTGTTCCGGGGTGGCCGACGCCCTGCGCACGCAACACCGCGGTTTTGAGGTTGGCAATGTCGTGGTCCCCATCGTTCCGGGTGCAATCCTGTTTGACCTGCTTAACGGCGGCGACAAAGCGTGGGCAGAGAACCCCTATCGCGCGCTGGGGCGTCTCGCATTCGAGGGAGCGTCCGATCAGTTCGATCTGGGTACTGCTGGCGCAGGGACTGGTGCCTTGGCTGCCATGCAAAAGGGTGGGCTCGGATCCGCCTCGTTTGTGATGGAAAACGGGGTCACGGTTGGCGCATTGGTTGCTGCCAATCCGCTCGGCAGTGTAACCACGCCGGGTGACCGTCATTTCTGGGCCGCTCCGTTTGAAATCGGCGACGAATTCGGAGAATTAGGGCCTGATTCCAACACGGGTCTTGGTCGTGTCTTGACCAGTCGCAAGGCCAAAGCAATGCGACCCGCCCAGCCGGACAAGGCCAACACCACCATCGCAATTGTCGCCACTGACGCGGCGCTGTCCAAACCGCAATGCCACAGGTTGGCAGTGGCTGCCCATGACGGGATCGCGCGGGCGATTGTTCCCGCGCACACACCGGGCGATGGCGATCTGGTGTTCGGCGTCAGCACAGGCAGTCACGACCTTCCAGAGGCTGAACTGGGGCTTCTTGGCCATGTGGCTTCGATCTGTCTGTCGCGGGCCATCGCGCGGGCCGTATATCTTGCCTCGCCGGCGGCGGGGGATCTTTTACCCTGTTGGTCCGGCTTACATGACTTAAGTTAAGGACGGCCTATATGCCGCAGTGGCACAGTGCCCTCGCGCGGCAATCTGCGCGTTGACTCTTTTTTGCGCCGACGGTCCATTCGGTGCAGCCAATTCGTATCGGAGCAAAAGCTATGAATCGCATTCTCGCGACCGCAATCGTCGGCCTTCTGGCCCTTCCCGCATATGCCGAAGGTGACGCCGAAGCCGGAAAGAAGACTTTTAACAAGTGCAAATCCTGTCACCAGATTGCCGATCCTGAGGGTGAAGTCATCGTAAAGGGCGGTAAAACCGGTCCGAACCTGTATGGGATTGCAGGCCGGACCGCAGGCACCGTTGAAGAGTTCAAATATGGTGACAGCATCGTTGCCGCTGGTGAAAACGGTCTGGTCTGGGACGAAACGACATTCGTCGAATATGCAAAGGACCCCAAGGCGTTTCTGAAAGATTATCTGGGTGAAACCTCGGCCAAATCCAAAATGACCTTCAAGCTGAAGAAGGGTGCCGAGGATGTTTACGCCTATATCGTAAGTGTTTCTGGCGAATAAAACCGCAGACCAAACACCGTTTGAGGTTACAAAAGGCCGCAGCCCCTGCGGCCTTTCGTGCGCTTGATAACCGCGTTGAACAGCGCCAATTTGAAAGCGCGCGGTATTTCATGCATTGCACGCATAAATTCGCAGAGCCAAGCCGACCCGGTGGCAGCCAATTTCGAATTTCCGGCCCTTCGGGTGGATCGGCAGCAGGAGACGACAGATGGGAATCATGATCCCGGCCTGGGTTGATGGCGAGTTGACCCCAGTGGACAAGCTTGAGGCGCATGAAAAAGGCCTGCGGCACAAGGCGGTGTCTGTCTTTGTCGTGCGCGGGACCGAAATTTTGATGCAGCGTCGGGCTTTGGGCAAATATCATACCCCTGGCCTTTGGGCGAATACCTGCTGCACCCACCCCGACTGGGGTGAGACACCGTCTGTCTGCGCCGTGCGCAGGCTGCGCGAGGAATTGGGAATTACCGGGCTTTACCCGGAATACCGTCACCGGCTGGAGTATCACGCCGATGTCGGTAACAACATGATCGAGCATGAAGTGGTCGACATCTTTCTGGCCCACGTACGCGGCCCGCTGAAGATTGAGCCCAACCCGGAAGAGGTCATGGAAATTCGCTGGGTTGATTACCACGATCTTCTGGCCGAAGTGCAGCGCTATCCCGAGCGATTTACACCGTGGCTCAAGATCTATTTGCACAATCACGCCGACACTATTTTCGGACCTGATCTGATTATCTCGGCCACCTCCTGACGGCTACGCCTTGCAAGGGCCGCCCAAGCCGCATAGATCAACGCGTCATGGCTAAGCAAAAGACAGACCCGAATTACAAAGTCATCGCCGAAAACCGGCGCGCACGCTTCGATTACGCAATCGAGGACGATCTTGAGTGCGGCATCATGCTGGAAGGGTCCGAGGTCAAATCCCTGCGCGTAGGTGGGACGAACATCGCCGAAAGCTATGCCTCGGTCGATGATGGCGAGCTGTGGCTGGTCAACAGCTATATCGCCCCCTACGAGCAAGCCAAATCGTTCAAGCACGAGGAACGCCGCCGGCGCAAACTGCTGGTGTCACGTAAGGAATTGTCGAACCTGTGGAACGCGACCCAGCGCAAAGGCATGACACTGGTGCCGCTGGTTCTGTATTTCAACCACAAGGGCAAGGCCAAGATCAAAATCGGTATCGCCAAGGGTAAGAAAAACCACGACAAGCGCGAAACCCAGGCCAAGCGTGACTGGTCACGACAAAAGCAGCGGTTGATGAAGGATCATAGCTGATCCTTCATACCTCTCAGAACGCCATCGCAGCTGATACCGCACGTTTCCAGCGGTCATAGGCGGCATCACGCTCTTTGGCAGAGAGTTCCGGTTCGAACCGGCGATCCAGCGCCCAGGTTTCCGCAAATCCCTGTTGATCCGG
Organism: Ruegeria sp. Alg231-54; assembly: GCF_900143525.1. GTDB lineage: Bacteria > Pseudomonadota > Alphaproteobacteria > Rhodobacterales > Rhodobacteraceae > Ruegeria. The sequence continues at coordinate 105,046 of NZ_FREZ01000004.1, forward strand.
ATAAACGCCTGCGCGCATACCGGCCAGCCAGGCCGCGCCCAATGCGGTGGTTTCCTGCATTACCGGCCGGTCAACCTCGGCACCCAGGTAGTCCGACAATCCCTGCATCGCCCAGTTCGACGCGCTGGCGCCACCGTCGACACGCAGGATAACGTCGGTATCTGCACCCCAGTCGCCCTGCATGGCGTGCCACAGATCGCGCGTCTGGTATGCGATACTTTCCAGCGTGGCCTTGGCAAATTCGGCACGGCCTGAATTCCGGGTCAGACCGAACACCGCGCCACGGCAATCGGGTTTCCAATAGGGCGCGCCGAGGCCGGTAAAGGCGGGCACCAGCACGACATGCTGGTTCGGGTCTGCCTTTTGGGCCAGCTCGCCACTTTCCGGGGCGTTCTCGATGATCTGCAACGCGTCGCGCAGCCATTGCACGGCAGCCCCGGCCACAAAGATTGACCCTTCCAGCGCATAGGTCCGTTTGCCGTCCAATTGATAAGCGATGGTCGTCAACAGGCGGTTCTTAGACTCGACGGGCTTATCCCCTGTGTTCAGCAGAGCAAAACAACCGGTGCCATAGGTGGATTTCATCATGCCGGGTTGGAAGCAGGCCTGACCGATGGTGGCGGCCTGTTGATCACCGGCAACACCAAGAATCGGGATATTTCCCCCAAATAGAGTCGTATTTCCAAAATCCGAGGCGCAATCATGAACCTGGGGCAGCATGTTCATCGGCACGTCCAGCAAATCACAAATCTCGGCGCTCCACTCGCCTTTGTGGATGTCGAACAGAAGCGTGCGCGCCGCGTTGGTGGCATCTGTCGCGTGGCTGCGCCCTTCTGTCAGGCGCCAGATCAGGAAACTGTCGATGGTGCCGAACATCAGCTCTCCGGCCTCGGCCCGGTCCCGCGCACCCGGCACGGCGTCCAGCAACCATTTAACTTTGGTGCCCGAGAAATAGGGGTCCAGCAGCAGCCCGGTCTGGGCGGTCACGTCATCCTCGCACCCGGCCTGCTTGTAGCGCGCGCAGATCTCAGCAGTACGACGGTCCTGCCAGACGATCGCGTTGTGAATTGGCGCACCTGAAGCGCGGTCCCAGACAACAGTTGTTTCTCGCTGGTTGGTGATGCCGATGCCAGCGATCTGATCGGAGGTCACTCCGGTGCTGTCCATAACCTCGCGACACACGCGTAGAACGCTGTTCCAGATTTCCTCGGCATCATGTTCGACCCAGCCTTCCTGCGGGAAGTGCTGAGTGAATTCGTGCTGTGCGGTGCCCGCGCGCTGCATCTCTGCGTCGAACAGAATTGCCCGCGATGATGTGGTGCCCTGATCAATGGCAAGAATGTAAGTCATGCCTGCGCCCCCCGTCGTTTGGTTTTGCGGGACTTTAGCGCAAACAATGACGAACGTGCCAGTGTGTTCAGACAGGAATATTGTCGATCAGCCGCACACCATCCGCCCAGGCTGCTACGAACAGGCGGGCAGGCCGGTTTGCGTGGGTTATTGGGTCCAGCGTTTCGGCACACCGCAGTTGAATATATTCCACCTGCGTGAAGCCCGCGGCCAGCAGATCGATCTCGGCCTGTGCAGCCAAAGGATCAAACTGCGCGCCGTCATTCAGGGCGGCTGCCAATTCCCGCATGATCCGGTTTTTGTGGGCGGCAATATCCAGCCCCTCGGACGACAATCTCAGATTGCGCGATGACATGGCCAGACCCGAAGGCTCGCGCACCGTTGGGCATCCAACAACCTCGGTCGGAATGTCCAGATCGCGGGCCATTCGGGTCACGATCATCAGCTGTTGATAGTCTTTTTCCCCGAAATAGGCCCGATCTGCCTGCGTTTGCAGGAACAGTTTGGCCACAACTGTGGCAACGCCGTCGAAATGTCCGGGACGGAATTCACCTTCCATCACATCGGTCAGGCCCGCGACGGAAACGGTGGTGGCAAAGCCCTGCGGGTAAATCTCTTCGGGTTCCGGCACGTAGATCGCATCAACGCCGTAGGGGGCCAGTTTCTGCGCATCCTCGTTCTCGGTGCGCGGGTACTTTGCCAGATCCTCGGGGTTGTTGAACTGTTTGGGGTTCACAAAGATCGTGACGATCACCCGGTCACAACCTGCCTTTGCGGCCTCGACCAGCGACAGATGCCCCTGATGCAGCGCGCCCATGGTCGGAACCACGCCGATCTCTTCACCCTTCCGCGTCCATTCCGAGGTCAAGGCACGCAGGTCGGCCAGACGGCGAAATATTGGGGCGGTCATGTCTTTGGTCCTTTGCTCGGGGCCTGATCGGAAAAGACGTGTTCGTCCGCTGGAAAGGTTCGTGCGCGCACCTCGGCAGCATATTCGGCAATGGCGGCTTCGGCCAATGGGCCAAGCTCAGCATAGCGTTTGACGAATTTCGGTTTGAAGGCGGTGAAAAAGCCAACCATGTCGTCGACAACCAGAATCTGACCGTCGCACCCCGCCGAGGCTCCGATTCCGATTGTCGGAATCTCGATTTCATCGGTGATCTGGTCGGCCAGTTTCTGCGGCACTTTTTCAAGAACGACCGAGAACGCGCCCGCCTCGGCCACAGCGCGGGCATCTTCCAGTACAGCCTCGGCCTGTTCGTCGCGACCCTGAACCTTATATCCGCCAAGTGTGTTGATCGATTGCGGCGTCAGGCCGATATGCGCCATCACCGGAATCCCACGCTTGACCAGAAATCGGATGGTCTCGGCCATCTCGACGCCGCCTTCCAGCTTAACCGCGCCCGCGCTGGTTTCAGACATCAATTGGGCGGCATTGCGGAAGGCCTCGGCAGGTGAGTGCTCGTAACTGGCGAAGGGCATGTCGATGACCATCATCGCACTTTCCAGACCGCGCGACACGGCCTGACCATGCATCACCATCATCTCCATCGTCACGCCCAGCGTCGATTCCAGCCCGTGCAACACCATGCCGACGCTGTCGCCCACCAAAACGAAATCACAATGATCATCCATCAACCGCGCCATCGGCGTGGTGTAGGCTGTCAGACTGACCAGCGGCTCGCCGCCTTTGCGGGCGCGGATATCCTGTGCATTCGGGGCTTTTTTGCGGGCGGTGGCGCTCATTGTCGCTCCTCCGGTTGTCATGTTGCAGCGCGGCATAACAGATGGGAGCGGGCTATAGAAACCCCGGTTGCGCGAACATTTCCTTGAATGACCTAAGGTTTAAAGGGAAGTTGGGTGCAGTACGGCCCAAAAAAACGCAGGTTTCCATTTTCAGTGGGGAGTAATTTACATGACAAAGCAGACATTTCGGTCCTTTGCTTCGGTGCTGGCGGTTAGCGCCAGCCTGTTTGGTACACAGGTTTTCGCTAAATCCGACATTACCATAGCGTTGCAACTAGAGCCGCCGCATCTGGACCCGACCAGTGCCGCAGCGCAGGCCATCGATTCGGTGGTTTACACCAATATCTTCGAGGGCCTGACCCGCTTTATGGGTGACGGATCGGTGGTTCCTGGTCTGGCTGAAGGCTGGGAAATCTCGGATGATGGCAAGGTCTATACCTTCAAGCTGCACGATGGGGTTACCTTCCACGACGGCACCACGATGGATGCCGAGGACGTCAAGTTCAGCCTAGACCGCGCCCGATCCGAGGATAGCGCAAATGCGCAAAAAGCCCTGTTTGCCGGGATTGAAAACATCGAGGTGGTCGACCCGTTGACCGTCAAGGTGACCCTGTCTGAGCCAAACGGGAATTTCCTGTTCAACCTGGCCTGGGGTGATGCGGTTATTGTCGCGCCCGAAAGCATCGAGGGCATCAAGACCAACCCCGTCGGAACCGGCGCATTTACCTTTGGTGAATGGGTGCAGGGCGACAGTATCACCCTGAACCGCAACCCAGAATATTGGGGCGATCGGCCTGCGTTAGAGACTGCTACGTTCAAGTTTATCTCGGACCCGACGGCGGCTTTTGCGGCCATGATGGCCGAGGATATCGACGTGTTCGACAATTTCCCTGCGCCGGAAAACCTGCCGCAATTTGAGGCTGATCCGCGCTTTCAGGTGCTTGTCGGTTCGACTGAAGGGGAAACCATCCTGTCCACCAATAACAAGATGCCACCCTTCGATGATATCCAAGTGCGTCAGGCATTGGCCCACGCGATTGACCGTCAGGCGATCATCGACGGAGCAATGTTTGGCTACGGTACGCCCATCGGCACCCATTTCGCGCCGCACAATCCGGCTTATGTCGATCTGACTGGGAACTCGGCCTACGACCCCCAAAAGGCTGCTAAGATGTTGGCTGATGCTGGGTATGCCGACGGGTTTGAGACGACGCTGCATTTGCCGCCCCCATCCTATGCCCGGCGCGGGGGCGAAATCGTCGCCGCTCAGTTGGCCGAGGTCGGGATCACGGCCAATATCGTCAACGTCGAATGGGCCCAGTGGCTGGAATCGGTGTTCAAAGGAAAGGACTTTGGTCTAACCATCGTCAGTCATACCGAGCCTATGGATATCGGGATCTATGCGCGCCCTGACTATTACTTCCAGTATGACAGCACCGATTTCCAGGCGCTGATGGACACGCTGAATTCAACGACAGACCCCGAAGAACGCACCCGTCTGCTGGGTGAGGCGCAGCGCCTGATCGCAGACGACTACGTCAACGGGTATCTGTTCCAGCTGGCCAAGCTGGGCGTGGCCAAAGCCGGAGTTCGGGGCCTGTGGGAAAACGCGCCCACGGCCGCAATCGATCTGACGCAGATCAGCTGGTCCGAGTGACTCAAGGCAGGGGCCGCTGGTTCACGGCCCTTGCATTTAATGTTGTCGAGTGAGCCAAGGATGATTTTGTTTCGTGTCCTGTTTCTGGTTTTTGTGACCGTTGCCCTGGCGGCAACGACTGTGGAACCGGTTGTGGCGCAGAACATTCTGGACAGTCGGTTGGATACACCTATCGGGACGCCAGAGAACCCGCTGGATGTTGGCATCGGTATTCGAATCGATCAGATCACCAGCGTTGACCAGAAGGCCGAAAACTACGGTGCCGTGGTTGTGCTGCGTGTTGAGTGGACCGACCCTGCGTTGGCTTTTGACCGGCAAGAGCTGGGGCGCGATTTCCGGGTTTTCAACCCCCCGGCGCTGGCCGATCATGCCGCTGAGATCGGGACGGTGGTACCAGCATTCGTCATTCACAACCAACAATCCAACAAGTGGATTCACGAAGCCGCCGCCTCTCTGCGATATGACGGGCGGGTGTTGTATGTCGAGAAATCCTCGCTGACATTACAGGCCCCACATTTCGATTTTCGGAAATACCCTTTCGACACACAGGAGTTTCATTTCGAGGTCGTTTCGATCTTTCCATCCCAATATGTGTCCTATCATCCGATGAACGAGTTCTCGGGCCTTGGTGACCTGCTGGGCGAAGAAGAGTGGATTCTGGATAATGCGCGACTTAAAACCTCACGGGTCACGGGCCTTTCCGGTCAGGACAGCGATCAGGTTGCGCTGATTTTCGAAGGTCACCGGCATCTGACCTACTATGTCATTCGGGTGTTTCTGCCGATGCTGGTGCTGATCTCGGTTGGCTGGGCACTGTTCTTTCTGGATGAATACCGCAGACGGATCGAAATTGCCGGCGGAAACTTGCTGGTATTTGTGGCTTTCAACTGGGCGATTTCTGCTGATCTGCCAAAGCTTGGATACCTGACATTTCTGGATTTCGTTCTGCAATGCATGTTCCTGATGACCGGGGCATTGATTGTGTTCAATGTCGCCTTGCGCAGGCTCAAAGTCTCGGGTCGCGAATCCGGGGCGCGCAAGCTGGATAACTACGCCATCAAGTGGATTTACCCGCTGGGTTACGCCGCAATCGTTGGCTATGCGGTTTTTGCCTATCTTCTGGTTCCATAGGTGCTGGACCGGCAGCGCGTGCGCCCCTAACGTGGCCTCGATGCTTCGCTATGCCCTCAAACGTCTGATATCGCTGGTGATCAGCCTCGCCGTCGCCTCGGTGGTCATATTTGCCGTGATTGAGGTGGCGCCTGGCGATCCGGCGTCATTCATGCTGGGCGTCAATGCTCAAGAAGATACGCTTGCCGCCCTACGGGCCGAATTGGGTTTGGACGTTTCCAAGCTGCAGCGGTATTTCAATTGGGTTGGCGGGATGATGGTGGGGGATTTCGGAACCTCTTACACCTATCGCACGCCAGTATCGCAGATGATCGCGGATCGGCTGTGGGTCTCGCTGCCTCTGGCGCTGTATGCGCTGACCCTGTCCACCGCGATAGCGTTTCCGGTAGGCATCTACGCCGCCGCGCGCCGGGGCAAACCGGGCGATCTGACGGTGATGGGGGCCACACAGCTGGGCATTGCGGTGCCGAATTTCTGGTTCGCTATGATGCTGGTTCTGGTCTTCGCTATCAACCTGCGCTGGTTCAATGCCGGAGGGTTCGTAGGCTGGGACAAGGGGCTTTGGGCAGGGCTACATTCCCTGACACTGCCGGCCATCGCGCTGGCCCTGCCGCAGGCGGCCATTCTGGCGCGGGTGATGCGGTCGTCTTTGTTGGATATTCTGGGTGAGGATTTCATGCGTACCGCACGTGCCAAGGGGTTGTCGCGGCGTCAGGCGTTGTGGCGGCACGGGGTGCGCAACGCGCTGATCCCGGTCCTGACCATCATCGGGTTACAGTTTTCCTTCCTGCTGGCGGGATCAATCATCATCGAACAAGTTTTTTATCTGCCCGGCCTCGGACGATTGGTGTTTCAGGCAATCTCGGCCCGCGATCTGATTGTGGTGGAATCCGTGGTGATGCTGCTGGTCTTTGCGGTCATCACCGTGAACTTTCTGGTCGATCTTGCCTATGCCGCCGTTGATCCAAGGTTAAGGAGCCGGACATGAGCCGGAGCCTGATCCTTGGGGCTTGTCTGTCCTCGCTGGTGCTGTTGGCGGCGGCGGTTTCATTTGTCTGGACACCCTATGACTACACTGCGCTGAACATCCCCGACAAACTGCAGCCTCCCAACGCGCAGCATTGGTTTGGCACGGATCATTTCGGACGCGACATGTTCTCGATGATCATGGTCGGTGCCCGTACCTCGATTGCCGTGGCTTTGGTGGCGGTGGGGATTGGCATGGCGCTGGGCGTGCCCTTGGGCCTGACAGCGGCTGCGCGCAAAGGGTCGGCGCTGGACGAGCTGATCATGCGCGGCAACGATCTGGTTTTTGCCTTCCCGTCTCTGGTCATCGCCATCCTGATCACTGCTGTGTTTGGTGCTGGTGCGATAAATGCGATCATCGCCATTGGCATTTTCAACATCCCGGTTTTTGCACGCATCACTCGCGGCGCAGCGCTATCTCTATGGGAGCGGGAGTTCATCCTGGCCGCGCGCGTTTCGGGCAAAGGTGCGGCACGGATATCGGCTGAGCATATCCTGCCTAACGTCGCCAACCTTCTGATTGTTCAGGGCACCATCCAGTTCTCGTTGGGAATTCTGGCCGAGGCAGGCCTTTCCTATGTCGGTCTGGGCGCGCAACCGCCCACGCCAAGTTGGGGCCGGATGCTGGCAGATGCGCAGACAATGGTCAGTTTTGCCCCGCATTTGGCTCTGATTCCGGGTCTGGCGATCATTGTCACGGTGCTTGGGTTGAACCTGCTGGGAGATGGGTTGCGCGATTGGCTGGACCCCCGGATCAGGGTGGCGCGCACATGAGTTTACTTGAGATCGAAAACCTGTCGCTGTCCATTCACGGCACGGACATCCTGAAACAGGTCAATCTGTCCATTACGCCCGGTCAGATCGTGGCCGTGACCGGGGAAAGCGGATCGGGCAAATCGATGACCGCGCTCGCGGTGATGCAGCTTTTGCCGGACGGGGCCAAGACGACCGGGGTCATCCGGCTGAACGGCTCAGATCTGCTGGACCGCGACGAAAACGATATGTGTACTCTGCGCGGTGCCGCGATCGGTATGGTGTTCCAAGAACCTATGACCGCACTGAACCCAGTTAGAACCATCGGCGATCAGGTGATGGAGACCATCCTGATACACAAGGCCATGCCGCCCAGACAGGCGCGAGACCGGGCGGAGGAAGTTCTGACCCGTGTTGGCCTGCCGCCGGATCGTTTCCCGCTGTCCCGCTTTCCGCACGAACTGTCCGGCGGGCAGCGTCAGCGTGTCGTGATTGCGATGGCGATCGCGTTGCGTCCCAAGCTGTTGATCGCGGATGAGCCGACCACAGCGCTAGATGTGACAACGCAGGCGCAAATCCTCAAGCTTCTAAAAGGGCTGGTGTCGGAATACGACATGGGGCTGTTGATGATCACCCATGATCTTGCGGTGGTCGCGGATATGGCCGACCAAATTGTTGTTATGCGCCATGGCGAAGTCGTCGAATCCGGGGCCACTGACCACCTGCTACACCACATGCAACATCCATATACCCGTATGCTGTTCAAGGCTTCGGGGTATCAGGTATCCCTGCCCGAACTCGCGCAATCCCGCCCTTTGCTTGAAGTGACAAATGTCATTCGCGACTATCGTCTGCCTCGCAAGGGGCTGTTTGATACGCCGGGGCACCACAGGGCAGTGGACCAAGTCAGCTTTACGCTCAATAGCGGAGAACGTCTGGGCCTGGTCGGCGAGTCGGGGTGCGGAAAATCGACCCTAACAAAGGCGATTCTGGGCCTTGAAGAAGTTCAGGGTGGTGACATTCGTCTGGATGGCCAGCCTGTCTTTTCGGGTCACAAACCCAACCTCGCCGTGCGGCGCAAGATGCAAGTGGTCTTTCAGGACCCCTATGGTAGCTTCAATCCACGTCACCGCGTGGCCCGGCTGATCACTGAACCGTTCCATCTGCTCGATGCTCCTGTAATGGGGTCCGAGAGGCAGGACCGGATCGCTGAAATGTTGACAGCGGTGGGTCTCAGCCCGGATGACGCTGGTAAGTATATCCATGAATTCTCGGGCGGTCAGAGACAGCGCATCGCCATCGCCCGTGCCTTGATCATCCGGCCCGAACTGATCTTGTTTGACGAGGCTGTTTCGGCCCTTGATGTGTCGGTCCGAGCCCAGATTCTCGACCTGTTGGCCGAACTATGTGAGGCCTATGATCTGACTTATCTATTCATCAGCCATGATCTGAGCGTCGTGCGCACCATCACTGACCGCGTTATGGTGATGCGTGCCGGAAAGATCGTCGAAGAAGGCGATACCGAAAGTGTCTTCTCTGACCCACAACACCAATACACAAAAGACCTGATTAATGCCGCGCCAGTGCTGCCAGACATTGGTCGGGATGTGGCGTGAACCGCATATTAGAGCCGAATATAGGAGTATCTTATGCCCAGTCCCCTTTGGTTTGATCCAAGCCTGTGTCTGATCGGCGGCAATTGGGTGCCGCCAGCCTCAGAACAAACATTGCCTTTGATCAATCCTTCTGACGGTTCAGATATCTGCCAGATCGCAAGGGGTGGCGCGCATGATGTTGATGCTGCGGTCAAGGCGGCTCAGGCTGCGATTGACGGGGGTTGGGGACGAAAGACTGCGCTGGAGCGGGGCCGTATCCTCACGCGTATTGGGAGGATGGTTTTGGAGCGTGTCGAAGATCTGGCCGCGCTGGAGGCCATGGATGTCGGCAAGCCCCTGACGCAGGCACGGGCAGATGCGGTTGCGTTGGCACGGTATTGTGAATTCTATGGTGGGGCCGCAGACAAGGTCATGGGCGAGACCATCCCGTATCTGGATGGTTACACCGTCTATACTTTGCGGGAACCGCACGGCGTGACGGGGCATATCGTGCCGTGGAACTATCCGATGCAGATCATCGGACGGTCGGTTGGGGCTGCGCTGGCGATGGGCAATGCCTGCGTTCTGAAACCTGCGGAAGAAGCTTGCCTGACCGCGCTGGCCTTTGCGCATCTGGCGCAAGAGGCCGGTTTACCAGCCGGTGCCCTGAACGTCGTACCCGGGTTGGGGGCCGAGGCGGGGGCGGCTTTGTCGGGCCATACGGGCGTGCACCATGTCTCGTTCACTGGGTCAGTCGCTACTGGGGCGCTGGTGCAGCAGGCAGCGGGGCAAAATGTGGTGCCCGTGACGCTGGAGCTTGGGGGGAAGTCACCTCAACTGGTGTTTGACGACGCCGATCTGGATGCCGCTCTGCCATTTCTGGTCAATGCGGGGGTTCAGAATGCGGGGCAAACCTGCTCTGCCTCGTCACGCATTTTGGTGCAGCGCGGGGTTTATGATCAGGTCAAGCAACGCATGGCAGAGGCTTATGCAGACTTGACCGTGGGCCCCGCGCAGGATGATCTACGAGTTGGTCCCTTGATATCGGCCCGTCAAAAGGACATCGTTTCGGGCTTTCTGGCCAGGGGCGCAGATCTGATCGTCGCAGGGCAAGGTCGGATCGTAGACGGTGCACCGTCCGAGGGGGCCTACGTTGTGCCGACCCTTTTTGCGGACGTTCCGCCGGATCATTGTCTGGCCAAGGATGAGATATTCGGTCCCGTGCAGGTGCTGATCCCATTCAATTCAGAAGAAGACGCGGTGAAGATCGCCAACGGCACCGATTACGGGCTGGTCGCAAGCATCTGGACCCGCGACGGCGCGCGGCAAATGCGGCTGGCAAAGCAACTGCGCTCGGGCCAGGTGTTCATCAACAACTACGGCGCAGGTGGTGGCGTAGAGCTGCCCTTTGGGGGTGTCGGAAAATCTGGACACGGCCGCGAGAAAGGGTTCGAGGCCTTATATGGCTTTTCACAGTTGAAAACGATCGCGGCTTACCATGGTTAGAGCCTAAACAATCACCTCGATCGCCTCTTGCGCGCCTACGCCGAACACTCGTTTGTAGCGTTCGATCTGATCCTTCGGTCCCATCGCCTTTTCCGGGTTGTCCGACAGTTTCACGGTCGGCTGGCCATTGGCGGACACAGCCTTGCAGACCAGCGAGAACGGCGCCAACGCGTCGTTTGGCACGAGGCCGCGGAAGTCGTTGGTCAGCAATGTGCCCCAACCAAACGAGATTTTGGTCCTGTCGGAAAACTGAGTGTGCAGTTCCCGAATTTTGTCGACATCCAGACCATCCGAGAAAATCACACGCTTTTCCAGGGGGTCTTCCCCACGGGATTGCCACCACTTGATCGCGGTTTCTGCGCCTGTTGCGGGATCACCGCTGTCGATGCGAATGCCGGTCCATCCGGCCAGCCAATCGGGTGCGCGATCCAAAAAGCCTTGCGTGCCATAGGTGTCCGGCAGAATGATGCGCAGATTGCCGTCATGCTCGTCGTGCCAGTCGCTCAGCACGTCATAAGGCGCTTGCGCCAGTTCGGCATCGTCTTTGGCAAGGGCGCTGTAGACCATCGGCAGTTCGTGCGCGTTGGTGCCGATGGCCTCAACTTCGCGCCGCATGGCGATTAGGCAGTTCGACGTACCGGTAAAGGACGATCCCAGACCCTCGATCATGGCCTGCACGCACCAGTCTTGCCAAAGAAAGCTGTGTCGACGCCGGGTTCCAAAATCCGCGATCCCAAGCCCGTCAATATCCCGCAGTTGTTCGATCTTCTTCCAAACGCGGGTCATGGCCTGGGCATATAGCACCTGCAGCTCAAACCGCCGCATGTTGTTCAGCACCGCGCGCGAGCGCAGCTCCATCAGAACCGCAAGCGCCGGGATTTCCCACAGCATAACCTCGTGCCACTTACCTTCAAATGTCAGCTCGTACTGATCGCCCTTCCGTTCCAGGTGATAGGGCGGCAGGCGCATGTTTTCGAACCATTCCATAAAATCCGAACGGAACATCTGGCGCTTGCCATAGAACGTATTGCCCCGCAGCCACGTGCTTTCGCCCCGGCTCAGGCCAAGCGATCGAATATGATCCAATTGCTCGCGCAGCTCGCCCTCATCGATAAGTTTGGCCAATGGAATGTGATTCGACCGGTTGATCAGGGAAAAAGCCACATCCGTTTGGGGCTTATTTCGAAACACTGACTGGCACATCAGCAGTTTGTAGAAATCCGTGTCGATCAAAGACCGTACAATCGGGTCAATCTTCCATTTATGATTGTACACGCGTGTCGCAATATCGACCATGGGGAACTCCTGCGATTTCCGTTGTTAGATCAATCGGTGCGTGGAATGGCAAGAGTCGCTAGAATGATGACAATGACAAGGTCAGGTCACATTGCGAGCATATTGTGTGATCTTTTCACAGTTTAGTGAAAAGAGAGGGATGGTTGAACGAGGTTAATTTGGTGAATGGTTCTCGAGTACGATTTTGACATCGTTGTTAATGAGGAATTGGAAGATAACGCCGGTTCAGAGCGATTGGACAATTCCGTCGCGCGTGCCCGATTCCGTCACGTGAAAACGGCTGACGCGCTTCGGGCGACGTCACCGAAGATTCGACAAATTTTCCAGGAAGCCGGCTTTGATCTGGATTCAACCGACAGCAAGTTGTCGCAAGGGTACTATTCGTCACGGGACGTAGACCAACGCAAACGCATTCTGCACGCGCTTTTTGCCAATATTCGCGAAATGGGAATTGAGGGCGAATACTGCGGTGAATTCGATTTCCATCGCTTTTTGGACAACGTCAAAACGGCCAAACCACGCAACGACCAACGCCCAAAAGTCGAGAATTGGACGCCAAATCCACGCTACAAATCACCCGCAACGCCTGAGCGCCGAACATTGCCGGGACGAATTGGCGTCGCATTGGGACTAGCGGTGATCTTGTTTGCAGTGCTTAGGTATCTTGCCGAAAAAGGCGCTACACCTTAGATCAGCGCAACACCGGCGTCACGCATCGCAGCCTTGGCGGCAGCCAGTGACCCATCCATGTCTATCGCGCGACACGCGTCCAAGCGCACGGTGACATCAAAACCCAACCGGGCGGCGTCAACGGCCGAAAAATGAACACAGAAATCTGTGGCAAGCCCAACCATGGTCAGTTTGGTGATCCCGCGTGATTTCAAGTATCCTTCTAAACCGGTCGGCGTCTTTTGGTCGTTCTCAAAAAATGCGGAATAACTGTCGATACCGCGTCGAAAGCCCTTGCGAATGACAAGATCGGCATGGGTCTTCAGGTCCGGGTGGAATTCCGCACCTTCGGTGCCCTGCACACAGTGATCCGGCCACAAGATCTGCGGCCCATAATGCATTTCGGTCATGTCCAAGGGGGCTTTACCGTCGTGCTCGCTGGCAAAGGACGAATGTCCCGCCGGATGCCAATCCTGCGTCAGGATCACGGCGTCGAACTCTGCCATCATTGTGTTGATGGGGTCCACGATCTCGTGACCTCCGGGCACCGCCAGCGCACCACCGGGGCAGAAATCGTTCTGAACGTCGATTACAATTAGGGCATGGGCCATCGGGAATCTCCTCGCATTGTCCTATCGGTAGGGGGCAGGGCGGGGGGCGTCAATCCGGTCTCTTGCGACTCTTGTCCAGCAGGTTTAGACCGCGCGCATGTATACGATCGCTGCTCTCTATCACTTCACTCGTTTTTCGGATCATGCAGCCCTGCGCGACCCGCTGCTGGACCTATGCCGCGCGCAGTCAGTCAAGGGCACCTTGTTGCTGGCCGCCGAGGGGATCAACGGAACCATCGCCGGCCCGCGTAGTGGGATCGATGCGGTGTTGGCCCACATCAAGGCTCTGCCCGGTTGTGCGGATCTTGAGTGGAAAGAGGCCACATCCGATCACCCGCCCTTTGGCAAAATGAAGGTGCGTCTGAAAAAAGAGATCGTGACCATGGGCCAGCCGGACGTCGATCCGCGTGCCCGTGTCGGCAATTATGTCGAGCCCGCGGACTGGAACGATCTGATCCGGTCTGACGATGTGGTCGTGATCGACACACGCAATGACTACGAGGTGGCGATTGGTACGTTTGAGGGCGCAGTAGACCCTGAAACAGCCAGTTTCCGTGATTTTCCGGCCTGGTGGGAAGAAAACAAAGACCGCTTTCACAACAAGCGGGTCGCCATGTTCTGCACCGGCGGTATCCGTTGCGAGAAATCCACCAACTACTTGTTGGGGCAGGGGGTCGAGGATGTGTATCATCTGAAAGGCGGCATCCTGCGGTATCTCGAAGAGATGCCCGCTGAGGACAGCAGCTGGCAGGGTGAGTGCTTTGTCTTCGACAATCGCGTCTCGGTTGGGCATGGGCTGGTCGAAGGGCCGCACAACCTGTGCCACGGCTGCCGCCGCCCGATTCTGCCAGAGGATATGAAGCGCGCGGAATACGAGCACGGCGTGTCCTGCCATCGGTGCATCAACGAGACATCAGACGCGGACAAAATGCGGTTCCGCGAACGCCAGAAACAGATCCTGCTGTCACGTCAGCGCGGGCAGGAACACCTAGGCATTGAATGATGGGTGAATGATTAAGGTTGCGGGTACAGGCCGGAACCCTGATGATCGCGGAAAAACCTAGGCCATCGGAGGTTTTATGCACCGCGAACCTACAACCCTGGAAGAGTGGAAATCGACGCTTATCGCAGCGGTCGGACTGGTTATTGCCAGTTTTTTTGCGTGGTATGGTCTGTCGCGCCTGAGTGAGGCGGCCGCAGGGGAAACCATTGGTACTATTGTGTCGGTCTGCCTGGTGTTTTGGGTCGCATCGCAATCCTGGTACTACATGACACAGGTGAAACTGCCGCATCGACGCTTGTTTCTGATGGGTGTGTCCTTCATTCAGGTCGTTCCGTTCTTGTTCGCGGCGGCGTATGGCGCTTTCGGCTACGCCGACAATTGCGTGGTCGGTGCAGATGCCCCAGCCGATTTCCTGTATTTTTCATACGTCACCTTCACCACTGTGGGATATGGCGACATGATCCCAACAGGTTTATGTCGCGGGCTGGCCGTCGCTGAGGCTGTTACCGGCTACATCCTCTTGGGTATGTTTGTTGCTGCTACGGTTGCGCTCTATACCCGCCACCATAAACAATAGACGGCCATTATTTGTTCTGATCAATCCAGCGGGACATCATCTGTTTGTCGCGGAAACACTCGGATGGGATAGGCCTGCGCTTGCTACGGGAAATGCGTTCGGCAAAGGCAACCTGCTTGCCGGATGGATAGTCCGCAAAGGGCGATGGATCGGCTGGCTTGTGCGCCGAAATCCAGGCAGACATCGACTTGCGATCCCGTTGTGCCTCGACTGGGATTTCCAAGGCCGACTGCTGGGCAATTGCACGAGCGTATCGCATTTGCCGGTCTGTGACGGGCAACAGGTGATAGTCGTTTGATGGGCCATCCATGGCCGGGTTGCGGGCGTGGTAAGACATCGGATTGTTCCTCTGACTATGTAGAACATAAATGGAACATTAAGCTTTTTATTCAAGAGGGAGCCGATTCACATCAGCGGGAGTCCGCCGTGAATTGCTTTTATTGACTGGTCAATCAATAAAATATAAACGCGAAAGAAAGGACTTCTGAGAAGGAAATCGGCATGAAGTTTCAGCCCAAAGCGAGCCATTTCATCAACGGCGTATATGTCGAAGATACCAACGGCGCCCCTATCGACGTGATCTACCCGGCCACCGGTGAAATCATCGCCCGGCTGCACTCTGCCACGCCGGATATTGTAGATCAGGCTCTAACACGTGCCAAAAACGCTCAGGCAGAGTGGGCGGCAATGTCCGGGACCGAGCGTGGGCGCATCCTGAGACGGGCATCTGACATCATGCGTGATCGCAATCGCGCGCTTTCGATCCTCGAAACCCACGACACCGGTAAACCCTTGCAGGAAACCCTGGTGGCCGACGCCACATCGGGTGCGGATGCGCTGGAGTACTTTGGGGGGCTGGCTGCGTCATTGACGGGTGAGCATATCCCGCTGGGCGGCGGAGACTTTGTCTACACTATCCGCGAGGCGCTGGGCGTTTGCGTCGGTATCGGCGCATGGAACTACCCGACCCAGATCGCATGCTGGAAAGGCGCCCCTGCACTGGCCTGCGGCAACACGATGGTCTTCAAACCGTCCGAGACCACGCCCCTGTCGGCGTTGCAGGTGGCCGAGATCCTGATCGAAGCGGGCGCGCCAAAGGGCGTCTATAACGTGATCCAGGGCTACGGCGATGTTGGCGCATCGCTTGTGACCGATCCGCGCGTGGCCAAGGTTTCGCTGACCGGATCCGTTCCGACCGGCCGCAAGGTCTATGCCGCAGCTGCCGACGGCATGAAACACGTGACGATGGAATTGGGCGGCAAGTCCCCGATGATCGTGTTCGACGACGCCGATATCGAAAACGCTGTTTCGGGTGCGATCCTGGGCAACTTCTATTCCTCGGGTCAGGTCTGTTCGAACGGCACCCGTGTCTTTGTGCAGAAAGGCGTCAAAGAGGCATTCCTCAAGCGCCTCTCTGAACGTCTGGCCACTGCGAAAATCGGTGATCCGCTGGATGAGGACGTCAACTTTGGCCCGATGGTCAGCGAAAACCAACTGAACATCGCGCTGAGCTATGTCGAAAAGGGCAAGGCCGAAGGTGCGCGCCTGGTATTCGGCGGTGAGCGGATGGACGGTGACGGCTTCTACATGCAGCCCACAGTGTTTGCGGATGTGACGGACGATATGGCCATCGCGCGCGAGGAAATCTTCGGCCCGGTGATGTCCGTGCTGGATTTTGATACCGAAGAAGAGGTGTTGGCCCGCGCCAACGACACCGAGTTTGGTCTGGCCGCCGGTGTCTTCACCAACAACCTGACGCGCGCGCACCGCATCGTGGCCGGGTTCGAGGCGGGCACCTGCTATATCAACACCTATAATCTGGCTCCGGTCGAGGCCCCGTTTGGTGGGTCCAAAATGTCGGGCGTTGGGCGCGAAAACTCGAAACTGGCGATCAACCACTTCAGCGAGATGAAGACGGTCTACGTTTCGATGAACGACGTCGAAGCGCCTTACTAATCAAAACCGGCCATTCAAGCTCTGTTCCCGACATTTCGCGTCGGGAACAGAGCATAAGCCGCATACGACATGTGGCTGACTTCTGCTTAAGGGTGTCGTTTTCGGCACTGTCGGCGGGAGATCAAGTTCATGAAAACGCATGCGCAGGCCGTAGTCATCGGTGGAGGATTGGCAGGCTGTTCGATCCTGTACCATTTGGCCAAACTCGGTTGGCGGGACGTTGTCCTGCTTGAGCGGGACGAACTGACCAGCGGATCAACCTGGCACGCGGCGGCCAATATCCACGGACTGCATGACAACAACAATATCACTCGCATCCAGCATTACACAATGAACCTGTATAAAGAGCTGGAGCAGGAAACCGGCCAGAGCTGCGGAGTGTTCCAGCCCGGTTCCCTTTATCTGGCCCAGACTGAAAACCGCGAACACCAGTTGCGTCTGCAAGAAGCAAAAGCGCGGTTCTATGGCCTGAATTTCTACGAAGTCAGCCGCGAACAGGCGATGGAGCTTCACCCGCTGGCGCGGTTCGACGATATCCGCTGCATTATGTTTGAACCCGAAGGCGGCAACGTGGATCCCTCAGGCGTGCCGCACGCATATGCCGCAGGCGCACGCGCCATGGGTGCAACGATTGAGCGGTTTTGCCCCGTGTTAGGCACTGATCTACAGCCAGATGGATCGTGGATCGTGCGCACGGAAAAGGGGGATATCCATACGCAATGGGTTGTGAATGCCGCAGGCCTTTGGGGCCGCGAAGTAGCGGCATTGGCGGGTTTGAACCTGCCGCTGCAACCGACCGAACACCAATATTTCGTAACCGATTCCATTGATGAGGTTGCCAACCTGGGTCGCCGTCTGCCTTCGATCGCCGATCGAGACGGGGAGTACTACTTCCGACAGGAAGGCAACGGGCTGCTGATCGGGGCCTATGAGAAGGACATGAAGTTCTGGGCCGAAGACGGCACGCCGCTGGATTTTGCTCATGACCTGTTCCCCGATGATCTGGACCGGATCATGGAAAACGTGATCCGCGCCACCGAACGTGTGCCCGCAGCGGCGACGGCCGGTGTGAAACGGGTGATTAATGGGCCGATGATCTGGTCCCCGGACAGTTCCGCCCTATGGGGTCCGGTGCCGGAACTGCAGAACTATTTCCTCTGTGGGGGCCTGATCCCCGGCTTCTCGCAATCGGGCGGGCTGGGGTTGCTGGCGGCGCAGTGGATTATCGAGGGTGAGCCGCAATACGACATGTTCGCCTGGGATCTCGCCCGGTTTGGCGACTGGGCGGACAAGAAGTTCACCAAGGCGCGGGTTGCGGACCAGTATACCCACCGGTTCGCCATCCATTTCCCGAACGAGGAACGCAGCGCAGGCCGTCCGGCCCGCGTGCGCCCGGCCTATGAAATGCAAAAGGACATAGGCTGCGTCTTTGGTCTGAACTGCGGCTGGGAGCATCCGCTGTGGTTTGCCGATCAGCCCGGCACCACCGAGACAAACGGGTTCACGCGCCAGAACTGGTGGGAACCGGTTGGGCAAGAGGTCAAGATGCTGCGCGAAAACGTTGGCGTGATCGACATCTCGAACTTTGCCAACTACGTCATTAAGGGCCCGGGTGCCAATGAGTGGCTGGACAAGCTGGTTGCCAACCGGGTGCCGACCGTGGTCGGGCGGTCCTGCCTGACGCCGCTGATCTCGGTGCGCGGGGGTGTGGCCGGCGACTTTACCATCACCAAGGTGGCCGAGGACGAATACATGATGATCGGCTCGGGTATGGCCGAGCGCTATCATCAGCGGTTCTTCAAATTGATCGACCTGCCCGAAGGCACCACGTTCGAGGTGGCGACGGACCGGATTGCGGGCTTCAACGTCGCAGGGCCCAAATCGCGTGACCTGCTGCAGCGGCTGACCAATGCGGATTTGACGAACGAGGCGTTCCGCTTCATGCGTTCGGCCACGATCGAGGTTGCGGGCGTGATCTGCCTTGCGATCCGTGTCAGCTTTACCGGTGATTTGGGGTGGGAGTTGCACTGCGCAGAAGAGGACCAGATCAGGCTCTACTCAGCACTGCTTGAGGCTGCGAAGGAGTGCGACGGTGGTCCAGTGGGCGGCCGCGCGTTGGGATCACTGCGGATCGAGAAGGGTTATGGCTCCTGGGGCCGCGAGTATTCTCAGGAATACTGGCCGCAGGAGGTCGGGCTGGCAGGTCTGATCAAGCTGGACAAGGACTTCCTGCACAAAGACGCCTATGTCCAGATCAAGGACAACGCCGCGCGCGAGGTTCTGTCGATTTTTGAGGTCGAGGCGGCGGATGCCGACGCGTCCGGTGGCGAACCTATCTTTACACCAGATGGCGCACCGGTCGGACGTGTGACGTCAGGGGCCTATGGCTATTCGGTCGGCAAATCCCTGGCCATCGGCTATGCGAATCCGGCGGTCGTACAGCCGGGGGAAATGGTGGAAATCTTCATCCTCGGCAAACCGCATAAAGCCAGAGTTTTGACCGAACCGCCCTTTGATCCATCGGGTCTCCGGCTGCGCGATGTCCAACCCAAGGTGATGGAGGCAGCCAAATGACCGGCACGCTTGATCGGGTCACGGATTTTGCCCTGAACCTTTCAGCGCAGGAAATGCCTGACAGCGCGAAAGAGGCCGCCGCCCTGATGATGCTGGACACAATGGGCATCCTGATCGCCTCCGGCCCGATGGAGGCCGGCGTGATCGCGCGCGATACTGCCGCGCTACTCTACGCAAGCACTGATGCGGCATTCAGCGTTCCGATGATGTTTGATGGCCGCCCCGTCAGCATGGCGGGCGCTGCCTACGCGGCGGCCACGCAAACCGACAATTTGGACGGGCATGACGGCTACAACCCGACTAAGGGGCATATCGGTGTCGTTGTACTGCCCGCGTTGATTTCACTTGGTGCGCATTGCCCTGATTTGTCCGGCCCCGAAGCGCTGGCTGCCGCCATCACGGGGTATGAAATCGCGGGACGTGCGGGGCTGTCGCTGCACGCATCGGTCAGCGATTACCACACGTCCGGCGCGTGGAACGCACTGGGTGTGGTGGCCATGGCCGCGCGCATGCGCAGGCATACGCCCGACCAGTTTCGACAAGCATTGGGAATCGCGGAATACCACGGACCTCGAAGTCAGATGATGCGCGAGATTGCAAATCCGACGATGCTGCATGACGGATCGGGTTGGGGCGCGATGGTTGGCATATCATCTGCGATTCTGGCCGAACGTGGTTTCACGGGCGCCCCGGCCATCACAATCGAAGATGCTGATGTTGCGTCGTTTTGGGATGATTTGGGTCAGTTCTGGCAGGTCGAACACCAATACGTAAAACCTTATCCCATATGTCGCTGGGCTCATGCGGCAATTGATGGCGTTCGGGCTGTGATGATGGAGAATGACCTAGCCCACGACCAGATTCGATCCATCCATATCAACAGTTTTCAAGAAGCGGCCTGCCTGTATGGCGGGATGCCTAATACCACGTCTCAGGCCCAGTATTCTCTGCCTTTTGCTGTGGCGGTTCAGGCGATCCATGGTCGGATCGGAGTCGAACATATCTCGGGTGCGGGTCTGTCTGATCCGGCAGTGGCAGAGTTGGTGTCGCGTATTCACGTTCTGGAAGATGCGCGCCACAGTGCACGCTTCCCGCAGGGGCGGTGGGCCGATGTCACCTTGAAATCGACCGATGGGCGTGTGTTCGAATCCGGCGACACTCACGCGCGCGGCGGGCCGGAGGCCCCGCTCAGCAGGGGAGATGTGATCGCCAAGTACACCGAGTTTGCCGCGCCGGTCGCCGGTTTAGACTGCGCGGACGCGATCCGCGCGGCCATATTGGGTTGGGTCGAGCCTACATCCAGATTGTCGGACCTGATGCCGTTGGTCTTTGATCCGTAAAAGCGGCCGGTGCGGACTGCAGGCCGACGCTCAGCGGGCATCTAATGAAAGACCAACCGTGAATGCAGGTGACGCTGACGTGATCCGCTATTGGTCCACCTTCGCAAGCAACTCCAGAATGTGCTGGTGTGTTTTTGCGCTGTCATCCAACAAGCCTTTCGCGTCAGCTAAGGGTTTGTCCTGCATCCGTGTTGGCGGCACGGAAAGGAGCCGCGTTGTTTGCTGAACTGCGAGGAACTTTGTGTCGCGTTCGGGCTCGACCGTTTCCGGATGATCGGCCAACCAAAAGAACCGATCGACTTTTTCATCCTCACCCACAGCACGCAAAAGCTGACCAGCTGCCACGTAATCATCCGACATCTGCAATGCTTGCCCTCGCAAAAGCTGGGCCGCGTCTGATGGATCGTCGACCAACTCCAACAATGCTTGATGTGGTCGGCGTTGCAGTAAGGCAGCGCGCGCGCGTAACCGTGCCCTTTCTGCGCGCCGGGCTTTGTCCTGTGGCCGACTGGCCAGTTCCAGCGCCGCGTCCGCAAAACCAAGGGTGACCAAACGCTCGGCCATCGCCACGCTTGTGTCTGTGACTAGCGCCAGTTTCTGCTCGAGTGTCATGGTCACAACCCGTCTTAGAAATGTCGCGTCGTCGGCGCGTTCGGTCAGGATCTGGGCGACGCGGTTCAACGTTTCGGCGGCATTGGCCTGTTTATCTTGGGTGCTCAGCAGATTCATCGCCTTGTCGAGCTCATGGCTTAAGCTTAACGCAACGATCTGTGTTTGCAGCATGCGCGGCCCGATTCCAGACCGGCGAAACTCCATGACGTAAGAGGCGGCAAGATCAAGCTCTTGCGGAGATACTGCCCCACGTTCCGACCATCGCTTGTCGACCAGTCGCGCAAGCGCAAGCGGTGCCTCCAACTCTGAACCCGACGCGGCAATGAGTTCGTTCAACAATGCTTCTGACTTCGGGCCGTCGCCTTCGGCAGCCGCGACTTTAGCCTTGGCTTGGGACGTATCGGCGCTGTCCTCGGTCGCAACGCGGTCGACCGCGCGCAACACGCGCCTTGCTGGTTCAAGTTTCCCGGCATCTGTCAAAATTTCCGCCAATGTCGGCCCAACGTGACGGCGCAGATGGTCGGGCAAACGCGCAAATGACTGTTCGATCGATTGCAACCGGGCCTCTTCCTGCAGCTCTCCTTCGATCAAAAGAGCCCAAAGCGCGGCGTCGCTTTCACACCGCTGAAGACTGGTAAATGGGTTCGGATGGGACGGCTGTGCGCCATCAAGATACCGAGCTATGGCGGCAACCCGATCTGTGTCCGGCGCATGCTGCCCAAGCAATTCAAGCGTCCGAATAGCCTCTGCGCCGAACCCGGAATAGGCGTATAGCTGCGCCAGCTTCAGCGCCTTTTCTTCATCAAGATGATCGAATTCTTTGAACAAGGCGGCTCGCAACGAAGCCACCTGTTCTGGAAAGGGAGTTGCCCCAGACCAACGGTCAAACCCAAGCTCAGCGCCTGAGATGCAGGGTGGGCGTTGTTCAAGCTGCGGCAGGGATGGCCCTAAAAGTTCATTCAAGCCGTCCAGAACAGATGTCACATGAATATTGGCATTAAGGTCTGAGGGGCTAAAGGGATCGTTCTTGGGGGCCGACAGCCTTGGTCCTACCGGAGCAAGCTCAAATCAACGACTTCCCGGTCAGAGCCGCGCAGCAGCAGGGCAGAGAGCTGTTCTTCAAAGCGCTGTGCGTTCAGGTTTAGCAGTGGCAATTCGAGACTCTGCAAATTTTGCGCAACCAACGGGTCTTTCTCTTTGGACGCTTTGGGCAAAACAGGCGACGGTATATCAGCGCTGATTGCGGGCAGCGCCGAGCCTGGTGCAATATCCACCACGATCATCGTGCCCTTGAACAGAAAGGCATTGGCAACACAGTCGCAGCCAAATTGCATATCCAGTGCGGCACCCTGCTCTGACTGAGAGATTGCGGCCAAGCGGTTTTGCGTCAGACGCCGGAACACGGCAGCTGTGTCGAAGTTCACCTTTTCCAGTTCGACTTTCAAACGCGCGCCATTTTTCTTGTGTGTCAGTACCCATTTAGTGCCCGCCGGAACCTGGACGACCAGCCGCGTATACCCGTCATGTTCGCCCGAACGCACCTGAACATCCTGTGCCTGAGCCTGCACTGCCGTGGCGGTTAGCGCCAAAGCAAGGAAAACTGTCCGGATCATGCCGCTGCCTGGTTGAGTTCCTTCAGAGCATCTTCCAGCTCCGAAAATGCTGGGCGGTTATGCGTCGGCGTGTTCTGGCGGCCAACTTCAATGCACATGGCTGCATTGTGGTTGTGCAGATTGGCGACCAGAACCTCTTTGATCAACTGGAAAAATGGTTGTCCTCTTCGACTACCGCTTTCAGTTTGCCAGCGAACGGGACAACCAGGCCATAGGCGAGAAACACGCCTAGGAACGTCCCGACCAAAGCGCCGCCGATCAGTTTGCCCAGTACTTCGGGCGGCTGGTCGATGGACCCCATCGTTTTGATTACGCCCAAAACGGCGGCCACGATACCAAGTGCGGGCAAACCATCGGCGACGGTTTGCAGCGCGTGGCTGGAATGCATGGCGTGGTGGAAATTGGTCTCCATCCGTTTTTCCAGCACTTCTTCAACTTGATGTGGATCGTCGTAATTCATCGACGCGGATCGCATCGTGTCGCAGATCAGATCGACAGCTTCCTTGTCCTTCTGAATCTTCGGATAGGCTGAGAATAGGGTCGAGTTCTCGGGGTTTTCGATATGCTGTTCCACCTCGACCGGGTTGGCCTTGGCAATGCGGATCAGAGAAAACAAAAGGCACAGCAGATCGCGGTAATCTTCGGGCTTCCATTTGGGGCCCTTGAAAACTTTACCCATGTCCTTGATCGTATGTTTGACAGCGCTCAAGTCGTTGCTGATCATGAATGCGCCAACGGCGGCGCCGCCGATCATCATCATCCGAACGGGAGAGATTTCAAAATGATCGTCATCTTGCCACCGGCGGCAAGATATCCGCCAAACACCATGGCGAAAGTGACGACGATTCCGATGATTCCGATCATGGGCGGTTTCCTGCAATGTCAGATGCGGGGGTAAAAAACATGTGCGCTACTCCTGTGGAGTCGCAGCATTGCGACCGGCCATGATCACGCTGATCGTATAGGCGGCTTCGGGGCTGAGACCGGCCAGAACACCTGCGGCGGAATCAGGCGGCATCCGCGACAGAAAGCCAGCCGCAAAGCCGGGATCCATGGTTTCGAACAGGGCGGCTGCGTCCTTGGGCTTCATGCTCTGATACACATCCGTCAGGCGCGTCAGATCGGTCTCGGCGGCTTTTTCGGCGAAGGCCAGTGTCTGTCGCAGCGACTCTTCTGCCTCCTGCAAGGCAACCAAGCGCGTTTCAATCGCCTGATCCGCGATATCCAGCGCCTTTTCTTTGTCTTGCAACGCGGCCTCTCGTTTCTTGAGCGCGTCTTCGCGGCGTAGTAATTCAGTCAACAATTCTTGCGCACCGTGCTGTTCGGCTTGGCTGTTCCTCGCCTGCGATGGGGCGAGGTCGGATCCTTTAGCCAGCGCGGGGCCGGCCTCGAATCCTATTCTGATCGCGGCGGAACCGATCATAAGCATCGCGATCACCGCAAGCACGCCGCCCTTGGGACGATTTTCTGCCCGCTTCCGCCTCATGTCATGGCCTCGCTGCGGCTGTGACGCAGGAACATCAAACCGCCTGGACGTTTGACCTGAGTCTCGGCTGGCGCGTCTTGTTCAATGACGGGCACTGAGGTGGCTTGGGACTGTTCTTCGGAAACAACCGGCTTAGGCTCTGGTGTAGGGAACTCGGTCGCCTCTTCATCGTCCGGCACTACGTCATGCATCGAGGCCATCATCAGCTCAAGCCGCTGCGCCACTGTTTCGGCGCGTTCGGTCAATTCCTTAAGAACGACGCCAGACTGATCCGAGGCGTCGCGCGCTGAATCCAGTGACCGTTTCAACTCTTCCGCTTGGGATGACAGCACGCTCACGGCACCTCCGACGCCTTTTTCAAGGTCGGTAAAGCGTTTCAACCGCCTGGACAGGACGAAACAATAAAGACCCGCACCCAAGGCACCTGCCACCAGCAAGATATCTGCAATCAGCTCCAACTTCGCCTCCTAGTTCAGTACGAATTCCATGACGAGAACATCGCGCACAAGGCCTTCACCGACGACGATTTCGATACGCCGCAACAAGTGTCCTCGGATGCGCATGAGCGCGAGCGAATCCTCAAGATCAGATACCTCGATCGCGCGCAGATATCCGTTCAGCACGTCCATAATTCGCGGTTTCATCTTTTCCACATCCGCCATGTAGGGCGCGTTCACCTCGAGCTGAGCATGAAACTTCAGATGTCGCGAATCGCTGGTGTTTACCGAAACGACGACTGGGGCAAGGTCAACGAATCCAACCTTTGGCAGAGCCTTGGCAGGCTAGCTTTTCTCTGTTTCTTCGGCGATTTGTACGACGGGTTTTCCGCCTATCGGCAACAGGCCGGTGGTGGTTAGGAAATACCCGCCCGCAGCACCGGCTATCGCCAGAATCGCGCCTATTATCATTCTCTTTTTCCCAGATTTTTCCGGGATTTCTGCCTGTTCTGCAGTCGCGTCGGTCATGACGTCCTCATTCCTACAATCTGCAATCGTCATAACCCGACAGGGACTAGCCGATTGTTAAGGGCAATCGTCCAAAAAGGGATGCGCCGCACAAAATGTCGGCGAGTCGGAGGTGATCGTGCAGCAGATCGGAACTGTCTGGGCAAGTTTGGACAGGCGTAAACAAATCATTGTCGCGGGTGCAGTCGTGCTGGTGTTTCTGGGAATCCTTGCGATGTCGCGTCTGGTGACAACGCCGTCGATGACCCTGCTTTACGCCGGATTAGAAAGCGGCGTTGCAGGGGATATCGTCCGTTCCTTGGATCAGCGCGGTGTGCAGTATGAGATTCGCGGCGGCTCCATCTATGTGCCGGGATCACAGCGGGATGAGCTGCGTTTGACGCTGGCCAGCGAAGGTCTGCCGGCAACCGGAAACCGGGGC
Source organism: Ruegeria sp. Alg231-54 (assembly GCF_900143525.1). Taxonomy (GTDB): domain Bacteria; phylum Pseudomonadota; class Alphaproteobacteria; order Rhodobacterales; family Rhodobacteraceae; genus Ruegeria. Next base: position 130,933 of record NZ_FREZ01000004.1, read on the forward strand.
TACGAGTTGCTGGATTCGCTCAGCGGGTTTGGCACAACGTCGCAGATGTTCGACGCCGCCTATTGGCGCGCTAAAGAAGGAGAGTTGGCCAGAACCATTGTCGGCAGCCCCCATATCAGCCAGGCGCGTGTGCATATTGCCAATGGATCAGCCAATCCGTTCCAACGCAGTGTTGCACCGACTGCATCGGTCTATTTGGTCGCGTCAGGAACGGACATCACGTCGGATCAGGCAAAGGCGATCCGGTTCCTGGTGTCGTCCGCAGTCAGCGGACTGGCGCCCGAGAACGTCACCGTCATCGATTCGAATGGCGCAGTGATCGGGGCACAGGACAACCGGGTGTCCGCAGATACCGCTGACGATAAATCGCGCCAGCTGCGCGAACGGGTTCTGCGTCTGGTAGAAGCCCGGGTCGGAGCTGGAAATGCTGTCGTCGAGGTGAGTGTCGATACAGTTACCAAGACAGAATCAATCCGCGAACGGCGTTTCGATCCCAATGGCCGTGTGGCCATCAGCACCGATGTCGAAGAGCGTTCGGACAGTGCCCGCAACCAATCCGGGGATGTGACGGTTGCGTCAAACCTGCCCGATGGCGATGGCGCGGGCGGGGACGAATCCAATTCGAACGCAACCCAAACCCGAGAGCGGGTCAATTACGAGGTTTCCGAAACCGAGCTTGAGGTTCACAACGGTCCCGGCGCGATCAAGCGACTGAAGGTGGCTGTTCTGGTAAACGGGACGCGATCCGTGGACGCAAGCGGCAGTGAAACATTCGCGCCGATGCCGCAGACCGAGATGGATGCACTGCAAGAGCTTGTGGCCTCGGCAGTGGGCTACGATGCCGAACGAGGCGACGTTATTACGCTGAAATCGCTGGATCTGCCGGCGGTCGAGCCGCAGGGCAGTCTGGCAACCGCCTCGCTGTGGCAGAAGGTGCATTTCGACGCGATGTCGTTGATTCAGATGGCCGTATTGGCGGTGGTTTCTCTGGTGCTTGGAATGTTCGTTATCCGCCCCATACTGACCCAGCCGGCGTCCGCTCCGGCGCTGTTACCTGCGGGTGCTGCACTAGAGCCCGCCTCTTACTTGACCGGCGAAATTGCGACGGAAGAGGGCGGGCAATTCACCACCTTGCCGGGGCAGGCGCCCACAGGGAACGTTCCGGCGCTTGCTATCGATGCCGGGGCGGACCCGGTGGATCGGCTCAGGGCGATGATCGGCGACAAGCAGGAAGAAACGGTCGAAATTCTGCGCAGCTGGCTGGAAGAAGGTGAGGAGCGTGTGTGATGTCGATTGCCCATCTTCTTGAGGATTTCACCTTGCAGGTCGGTGGCGGACAGCTGCACGTTCTGGATGAGGACGCGTTAGAGGAACAAAGGCTGGCCTCGTTCGAGCAAGGCTATAGCGCAGGCTGGGAAGACGCGGTCCAGGCGCAAGAGCAGAGCCGGGGGCAGGTTTCGGTTGAATTGGCCAAATCGCTCGAAGATATGTCTTTTACCTATCATGAGGCGATTAACCGGATGGCCCTGTCGCTGGAACCAATGTTTCAGAGCCTGACACAGCTGGTTTTGCCTGAAATACTGGACCGAGGGTTTGCCGTTCGGCTTATCGAACAACTCACCGATATGGCGCGCGGGCAGATCGGACAGCCAATGCAAATCTTCGTGCCTTCAGGTCGTGTGAACGAGGTGGAGGACCTGATCCCCGCCGAGTTGTCATCGGCTGTGCAGGTGATCGAAGACTCGACGCTTGAGGTAGGGCAGGCGCGGCTCAAGGTCGGGGTTTCCCAGCGCGAGGTGGATTGCAGCGGCTTGCTTGCTGCGGTCGATCAAGCCTTTCAGGCGTATGTTTTTCAGGCAAAAGAGGCAGTGACCAATGAGTGATCCGCAAACCCCGAAATCCGAGAAGCCCAACCCGTTCGAGGCCGTTCCGATTGAAGTCACCATATCGGTTGGCCGGGCGCGCCCTTTGATCCGTGATCTGCTGAACATGGGGGAAAACGCCGTGCTGATGCTGGACAAACGCATCGAGGATCCGGTTGACCTGTAAGTCGGCGACCAGCTTGTCGCACGCGGTCTGCTAGAGGAGATGGAGGGCGAGCAGGCCGGTCAGCTGGCTGTGCGTCTGACCGAAATCGCGGACCTGCAAAACGGGATCGGCTGATGCGCCGATTTCTTATTCTGGCGGTCGCGTTTGCGGTGCTGACCCCGTCTCTGGCCACGGCGCAGGAGTTGTCTGTTTCGCTGGGCGAGGGCGGTTCGATATCTGCGCGAACGATTCAGTTGATCCTGTTGATCACCGTGCTCAGCCTGGCTCCGGGGTTGGCGATCATGATCACCTGTTTTCCGTTTCTGATCACCGTTTTGGCGATCCTGCGCCAGGGTATCGGGTTGCAGCAATCTCCTCCCAATATGCTGATTGTCAGCCTGGCGTTGTTTCTGACTTATTTCATCATGGAGCCGGTCTTTTCCGAAGCCTGGACAACAGGAATTCGGCCGTTGGTCGATGAAACGATGGAGGTCGAGCCTGCATTGGAGCGTGCATTACAGCCGTTTCGCGGTTTCATGGCTGCGCGATTGGACCCCGATACGTTTCACGCCATGGCCGCCCTGCGCCCCGGTGGTGATGCCACAACGCTGTCGCCCGAAGCGCCGCTGTCCATCCTGATGCCATCCTTCATGCTGTCCGAAATTGCGCGCGCTTTTCAGATCGGGTTTCTGGTCTTTCTGCCATTTCTGATCATCGACCTTGTGGTTGCGGCGGTTCTGATGTCGATGGGGATGATGATGGTGCCGCCAGCCACAGTGTCCTTGCCGTTTAAACTGGCGTTTTTTGTCATCGCCGACGGGTGGTCCCTGATCGCCAGCGCGCTTGTGCGCAGCTATACCACCTAGTTTTTACTGCCGGGCGATTTGCAGGCAGGCACGCAGGCCGCAGTCGCCGGCCTCAAAACGCATTTCTCCACCATGCTGTTCGGCCACGGTGGCGGCGATTGTCAGGCCCAAACCATAGCCGTCAGAAGATCCGGTGTTGGACCCACGACGAAACGGAGCCATCAGGTTTTCGATGTCTGTCACGGACAGGTCGGTGCCCTTATCTTCGACCGTGATCGTCGCGGTGGTCGCATCGGTCGCCAACTGCACTTCGGCGTGTCGACCATATTTCAACGCGTTGTCGATCAAATTGGTCAGCGCACGCCTAAGCGATATGGGTCGCGCCATGACCAGAACGCGGCGTGTTTCGGTCAGCTGCCCGTGTCCGCGCCGGGACATGAAAACCGATGTAACCCCATCGACCGCGACGGGGTCGGTCTTTTTCAGCGTCACGGGCAGGTCCATATCCTGATAATCGGCGACCAGAGCCTCCACCAAAGAGGTCAGAGAAATCTGGCGCGGTTCCTCAACATCAAGTTCGGATCGCGTATAGGTCAGGACACTTTCGATCATGCCCGTCATCTGATCCACATCCGCCTCGAGCTTTTCGCGTAGTTCATCGTCGGGGATCAGAGCGGCACGCAGGCGCACGCGGGTCGCAGGGGTGCCCAGATCGTGGCTGACACCGGACAAGACCGTCGCCCGCTTTTCAAGCTGCGCGCGCTCGGCCTCAAGATGGGCGTTCACCGCCGAGACGATATCGCGCAGTTCATCCGGGCCATCCGCCTCATAGCTTTCCGGCCCACCAAGGCGCTGCCGTTCGCGCAACGCGCGGGCAAACCGTGTGAAGGTATCCGAGACATTACTGACTGCGGATAAGATGACCGCCATTGCGACGATCCCCATAAGAATTGCGGGCAGTCGTAAATCCATTGGAGCCGCCTGACAGCCCCATATCTGGGTCCCGTCGACCTGATGCCAGGCCTCGCGTCCAAACTTCGCAATCAGGATTGGTTCGCTGCAATATGTCGCCAGCAACCGGGTCAGGTTTCCCATCTTTTCAGGCCCGGTCTGATCACTGCCTGACACAATGTCCGAAACCGGATAAACCAACCGGTCGGACAGGATCGCCACGCTTAATTCACGCCCGCTGAGCGGCGAGGAACTGTCGGTCAGGATCGAAAGGTTGGTGACGAAACGGCGGTTTGAAAACCCGGGCAACCGCTGAAATTCACCATTTTCGGCAAGGGCCGTATCCTGGGGCGGCAAGGGCGTTATCGACAACCCCTCGGAGGGGGCCATGCCTGTTCGCAACTCTTCGTAGACGGTGAACCCTGCTACAAAAGATTGAAGCAGGTAGTCGTTCCAGGCGCGCGCCGAAGCGAACCATAACCCTGCAGACAGCAAACCGGCGGCAAAGGCTGAAAGGGTCCAAAGCCACCCCAGATTGCGCAGGCGCAGTGTCATTCTTCGACCGAAATGTCGGCGGCAAAGATATACCCGACCCCGCGTTCCGTGCGCAGCATTTGCGGATCTTTCGGGTTGGTCTCGATCTTGGACCGCAGGCGTCCGACCAGCATGTCGATGGCGCGGCCCTGCGCTTCGGACTTGTCACTGTCCCCTGTTACATCCAGTGCCGTGACGATTTCATCGCGCGTCAGCGGAATATGTGGATTGGCCAGCAAGACCTTGAGCAGGGCGGTTTCCCGCTGTGACAACGCGACCAAATAGCCTTCTGGCGAATGTAAATCATCACGCTTTCCGTCAAAGACCCAGCCGTCAAAACGGAACGTGCGGGTTCTGCGGCGATACGCCAGCGAAGACGACCGCCGAGCGCGCTGCATCACTGCCCTGACACGGGCCAGCATCAATTGAGGGTTGAAGGGTTTGGCAATGTAATCGTCTGCCCCAACTTCGTACCCTGCCATGCGCTGATGGTCGGCGGACAGGGCAGAGACCAGAATGATCGGGACGTCCTGTTCGCGCCGCAACCGGGCGCAGATATCAATCCCGTTCTCGTCCCCCAGCATGACGTCCAACAAAATCAGATCGATCCGGCCATTGGATAGGTGCGCCCGGATTTCCCGCTCGGAACTGGCGGGTAGGGCGATGAAGCTATTTTGTTGCAATAGCTGCGTCATCATCGACCGCATCTCAGGGTCGTCATCCACCACCAGAAGCCGCGGAATGCTCACTCTGTCTTTCCTCCCGATCTTTTCCCTCTGTCGTCGTCCATTGTAACGAATGGAAACAGATTCAATGCCAACGTAACACGCTGTAACAGAAGTGGTGAAAATTTGGGCCGTTTCTGTGCTTTAGCGTGAATTCTGCTTTGTCAGACGGCGATCTGACCACAGTAATAGCGCCATCGCTGCTTTGGCAGTCACTGAGTTCTCAGGGAGGAGACAAAAAATGAAGCGTTTTGCATTTGCCACCGTTTCGACTTTGGCCGTTGTGGCCGGATCGTCCGTTGTGGCCGAGCCGCAGGCGGAAGTACTGCACTGGTGGACCTCGGGTGGCGAGGCCAAGTCGGTTGCCGTTCTGCAGGAAGAATTCGCCTCGAACGGCGGTACCTGGACCGACATGCCCGTCGCGGGTGGCGGTGGTGATGCGGCAATGACCGCGCTGCGTGCCCGGGTTCTTTCCGGTAATGCGCCGACCGCCGTTCAGCTGAAAGGCCCTGCCATTCAGGAATGGTACGAAGAAGGCGTTCTGGCCGACATTTCGAACGTTGCCGAGGCCGAAGGCTGGGCGGATGTCCTGCCTGCGTCGATCGCGGGCCATATGATGTGCGAAGGCACGTGGTGCGCTGCACCCGTGAACGTGCACCGCATCGACTGGATCTGGGCGAATGCTGATGTTCTGGCGGCAAACGACGTCGAAATGCCCACCACATGGGATGAGTTCAACGCAGCAGCCGAAAAACTGCAGGCCGCCGGTGTGATCCCGCTGGCCCACGGCGGCCAGGCCTGGCAGGACGCGACCGTGTTTGAGGCGGTTGTCATGGGTATTGGTGGGCCAGAATTCTACCAGAAAGCCCTGGTCGATCTCGACCCCGAAGCGTTGACGTCGGACACAATGGTACAAGTCTTTGACCAGATGCGTACCATGCGTGGATATGTTGACGAGAACTTCTCGGGTCGCGACTGGAACCTGGCCACCGCCATGGTGATGAATGGCGAGGCCGCATTCCAGATCATGGGTGACTGGGCCAAAGGTGAATTCCTGGCCGCTGGCAAGAAGCCCGGCGAAGATTTCCTGTGCGCCTCGACCCCCGGTGACGGATATCTGTACAACGTCGACAGCTTTGCCATGTTCGAAGTCGAAGGTGACGACAACCGCGCCGGCCAGGAACTGCTGGCCAAACTGATCGTCGCACCGAACTTCCAGGAAGTGTTCAACCTGAACAAGGGTTCGATCCCTGCACGGACTGACGTAGCGCTGGATGCCTTTGATATCTGTGCGAAAATCTCGGCAGAAGACATGGGTACGACCTCGGCAGGTGGTTCGCTGCTGCCGTCTTACGCCCATGGCATGGCGCTGCGTGGGTCGCAGTCTGGTGCGATCACGGATGTTGTGACCGCACATTTCAACTCGGATATGTCCTCGGCTGACGCGGTTCAGCAATTGGCGGACGCAGTGGCCAACAGCTACTGATCCAAAACGCTCTGCCCCCTATACTGAGGGGCAGAGCACTTTTCCCCGGAGGAAAAAATGTCCGAATGGCTGGAAAACCACCTGCCCAAGGTGGTGCTGGCACCGTCGTTCATCGCCGTATTGATTTTTGTCTACGGATTTATCGGATGGACCGCATGGGTGTCGCTGACCCGATCAAAACTACTGCCGAAATACGAGATCCATGGCTTCATTCAGTATGAACGCCTGTTCGATTCCCCCCGCTGGGATACGGCAATCAACAACCTGTATATCTTTGGCGCGCTGTTCATCGTGATCGCGATGGTGCTGGGCCTGTTGCTGGCCATCCTGTTGGATCAGAAGATCCGCGTCGAAGGGGTCATTCGCACCGTCTATCTGTACCCGATGGCACTGTCGATGATCGTGACCGGCACCGCGTGGAAGTGGATCCTGAACCCAGGGTTAGGCATTGAATCCATGGTGCAGGGCTGGGGCTTTCCGAATTTCGAATTCGATTGGCTTGTGAACCCCGATTACGCCATCTACACGATTGTGATTGCCGCGATCTGGCAGAGCTCGGGCTTTGTGATGGCGCTGTTTCTAGCCGGGCTTCGTTCGGTGGATGGAGAGATCATCAAGGCCGCGCAGGTCGATGGTATCCCCACATGGCGCATCTATACGGCGATCATCATACCGTCGATGGCGCCGATCTTCCTGTCGGCCTTCATCGTGCTGGCCCACCTTGCGATCAAAAGCTTTGACCTTGTCATCGCGCTGACAGGTGGTGGTCCGGGATACGCGACTGATCTGCCAGCCACATACATGTATGCCATGGCGTTTTCGCGCGGCGATATTGGTCAGGCGGCCTCGTCTGCAATGATCATGATGCTGGTCGTCTTTGCCATCGTGGTTCCATATCTTTATTCAGAGCTGAGGGCGAAAAATGACTGATCTGTCGATGCCCCAAACCCAAACCCGCTCGCAGAGCGCCACCGGCAAGATTGCCCTTCGTTGGCTGCTTTATGTCTTGCTGGGCCTGTTCGCGCTGTATTACCTGATGCCGCTGTTCGTGATGTTAACCACATCGTTGAAAAGCCTTGAGGAAATCCGCACCGGGTCTCTGATCTCACTGCCGCGCGAAGTCAGCTTCGACGCCTGGAAAACCGCATGGTCCGGGGCTTGTACCGGTATCCAGTGTGAAGGTCTGCGGCCTTACTTCTGGAACTCGGTTCTGATTGCGGTGCCTGCAGTGTTTTTGTCGACCTTGATAGGTGCGCTGAACGGCTATGTTGTGGCCCAGTGGCGGTTCAAAGGCGCGAATATCATCTTCTCGCTGATGCTGTTTGGCTGCTTTATTCCGTTTCAGGTCGTGCTGCTTCCGATGGCGCGTCTGTTGGGCATGATGGGGATTGCCGGAACCATTCCGGGCCTGATCTTTGTCCACGTGATCTACGGGCTGGGCTTCACCACGCTGTTCTTCCGCAACTACTACGTCACCATTCCGTCCGAGCTGACCAAAGCCGCCCGGGTCGATGGGGCAGGCTTTCTGCGGATTTTCTGGTCCATCTTCCTGCCGTTGTCGCTGCCCATCATTGTGGTGACCGTGATCTGGCAGTTCACGCAGATCTGGAATGACTTCCTGTTCGGCGTGTCGTTCAGCCAGGCGGGCACACAGCCCGTGACTGTGGCGCTCAACAACATCGTAAACTCCACCACCGGCGTCAAAGAGTACAACGTCGACATGGCCGCCGCGATCATCGCGGGGCTGCCGACGCTGCTCGTCTATGTCGTTGCCGGTAAGTATTTCATCCGCGGCCTGACCGCTGGCTCTGTGAAGGGATAACCCATGGCTCCCATCCTTGATATCAACAAACTCTACAAGAATTACGGCGCAACCGAAATTCTGAAGGACATCAACATCTCGATCGAACCGGGCGATTTCCTGGTGCTGGTCGGCCCCTCGGGCTGCGGTAAATCCACCCTGCTGAACTGTATTGCGGGGTTAGAGGAAATCACCGACGGGACACTGGCGATTGGTGGGAAAGACATGACCCATGTCAGTCCCAAGGACCGCGACATCGCGATGGTGTTCCAATCCTACGCTTTGTATCCGACGATGAGCGTGGCCAAGAACATCACCTTCGGCATGAAGGTGCGCGGGGTCGATCAGGCAACGCAGGAGGCCAAGCTGAACGATGTGGCCTCGCTTTTGCAAATCGAGCCACTGCTGAACCGTCGTCCCAGCCAGCTATCCGGTGGTCAGCGTCAGCGTGTGGCGATGGGCCGGGCGCTGGTGCGCGATCCCAAGCTGTTCCTGTTTGATGAACCGCTGTCGAACCTCGATGCCAAGCTTCGGGTCGAGATGCGGACCGAGATCAAGAAGTTGCACCAGACTTTGGATGCTTCCATCGTCTACGTGACCCACGATCAGATTGAGGCGATGACGCTGGCCACCAAGATCGTGGTCTTGAAGGGCGGTATCGTGCAGCAGATCGGCAGCCCAGCCGAGATTTATAACAACCCGGCCAATCTGTTTGTCGCCGATTTCATGGGCTCTCCGGCAATGAATCTGATCCCTGCGCAGGTCACCAAAAGCGGTTCGGGTGCACAAATCGTCATCTCGCGCGATGCCGGCGAAACTCTGGTTCTGAACGATGCGCGTGATCTGTCACTGCCCGAGGATGTGATCCTGGGCTTGCGCCCAGAGGATATCGCCGAGGCCGGGTTCCGTGCGGGCGATGGCGTGCAGGAAGCGGCGTGCATGGTCGATATGGTCGAACCTGCAGGGGCCGACACCTATGTCGTCTCAGAACTGGGCGGCAAGCAAGTGACCGCAAGGTTACATGCCGAAACCAGCGCGCAGGCGGGCAAGATGCTGAACTTGGCCTTCGATATGAGCAAAGTATCGTACTTCGCCAAGGAAACCGGCGAGCGCTTGAATTAAAAGAAAAAAACGCCGCGCGAACTCAATCGCGCGGCGTTTTTTTGCGTTTGAACCGGGTCAGCTGACCTTGTTCTAGCTCAAGTCCTTGATCAGACGGTTCAGGTCCCCACCGCGGGCGTCCAGCATCGCGCCGACCTCGGTCCGTTCGGTCAGCAGCATATTCACCCCTTCGATGAACATGTTGAAGAACTTGTCGCGGCCTGATTTGTCCGACACCAGGAATGTCACCTCGAACGGGGACGAACCCTGCAGCTTGACCGAAGTGCGTACCTCGTAACCGGCCTTGATTTTCCGGGCCTTCCGGACGGTGACTTGCCCACCAATGAATTCGCGGAAACGTCGGCCATACTTGTTCGAGATATAGCCCTGAAACGCTCTGGTGAACTGCTTCAACTGCGACGGGCTGGCCGAACGGGCATCTGCCCCCAGGACATAACGCGCCATGATCGGCACATCGGCATATTGCACAAAGACCTTTTCGAAATCGCGGATCATCGCCTTTTCGGATTTGCCCGAGGCGATAATGCGGTTGATGTCATCCACGACACTGACGACAAGAGCCTTGGCGCTGGCTTCAGTCTGGGCGAAGGCGGAAAATGGCAGGGCGGTCAGTGTCAGGCTGGAAAGGCCTGTGGCGACAAAACCGCGCCGGTTCATATGGTTACTCGGCATAGGGGTCCTCATAGGGGTCCTCGTATGGGTCTAGGTAGGGATCTCTGACAGGGTCGGTCCCGTTGTCTGCGTAAGGGTCGTCGTAAAGACCCAGATAGGTTTCTTCGTCGTCTCTCGCCAGTTCAAATCGGCGATTTTGTAGGTAAATGGTCCGCGCCTGCGCATAACTGTCGGCGCTTTCATACAGGATCGAGTCGACCGTGTCCGAAAAACGCCCCCGATCGCCCATCCGGCGCACGATCTCGGCATAGACACCGATATTGTCGACCGGACGGACCGGAGAGAAGTTGATCGGGTTCGAGAACAGGTTGACGATAACGCCAATCGAGTCCCGCTGCGTTGACGGGCCATAGAGCGGCAGCTCGACATAAGCGCCCTCGCCGAAACCCCAGACGTGCAGCGTTTCACCGAAATCGGTATCCACAGGCGGAAGGTTCAGCTCGTCGGCGGGGGCTGACAACCCCAGGCCACCAACGGTCGTGTTGATCACAAACTGCAGCAATGCGTTGCCCGACTGCTTGAGGTTGCCTTGCAGCAGGTAATCCACGGCTTGGCCCGGCATCGTCAGGTTTTCGGCAAAATGATTGAAACTGGTCACCATCGGGTCGGGCACGATCTTTACGTACCCTTTCGAGGCTGGACGAAACAGAAACCGGTCGACGCCAAGGTTGAACTTGTGGATACCCCGGTTGTTGCTTTCGTACGGATCAAATGCTTCACCCTGCTGAACACCCTCCGGAGGGCGTGTGGTGCAGGCGCTGAGAACTGCCAATACGGACACAACGATCAGGGGTTTTAGGTTGATTCTGCTCAACACGATCTTTGCCACTCCAAAACGTTCGGACAGTCCGCGCCCAAACACTTAATCAATACTCTCTTTGGCCGTTGTGCCCGGCCTACCCAAAGTCACATAGGCGTTTCGCTACCAATATGAAACAGATAGCGTTTAACCTGCCGAATAGGTCAACGTAAAGTGACACAGGTTCAACAGTTCAGAATAAGAAAAGTTACGCCCACAACCGGTGCAGGTCACATCGCCGTTTTCGCACTTTTCGATCCTTGCCTTCCCGGTTAGCTTCGCCCCGACTCAAATTTGGGAGGAGACCTCATGAGCATCGCGGCGAAACTGGAAAGCCTGGGTGTCAACCTACCGGACGCGCCTGCGCCGGCAGCCAACTACGTGCCCTTCGTGCGCGTGGGCAATATCGTCTATGTCTCGGGGCAGATCTCGAAGGCGGATGATCTGATCACTGGCAAGCTGGGCGACAACATGGAAGTCGAAGCAGGCGCTGCTGCGGCCAAGGTATGTGCGATCAACCTTCTGGCGCAGGTCAAAGCGGCCTGCGGTGGCGATATCGAAAAGTTGGTGCGCGTCATCAAGCTGACCGGGTTTGTGAACTCGACGGCAGATTTTACCGCGCAGCCGCAAGTCATCAACGGTGCGTCAGACTTTCTGGTCGAAGCGCTGGGTGATGCAGGTCGCCATTCGCGTTCAGCCGTCAGTGCGGCGGCACTGCCCTTAGGCGTCGCGGTTGAGATCGAAGGTATCTTCGAAGTTCAATGACGCCCGCGCTGCCTGACGTATTCCTTCAAGTCCCGCTGGCGCATCGTGCGCTACACGACAAAGAGGACAACCGCCCGGAAAACAGCCGGGCGGCCATTCGCGCCGCTGTGGACGCCGGTTATGGGATCGAGATTGATCTGCAACGGACCTCGGACGACCGGGCCATGGTGTTTCATGACTATGACATGACCCGCCTGACCGGACAGCCCGGCCCGATCCAGCTGATCACGTCGGCTCAGGCATCAGGCACCATTCTGTTACACGCAGATGATGGCATCCCGACGTTGGATGAGGTGCTGCAGATCGTGGCGGGCAAGGTCCCGCTGCTGATCGAATTCAAGGATCAGGACGGCGCGATGGGCACATCCGTGGGCCCGCTGGAACAAGACGCCGTGCGTTCATTGTCAGGATACGATGGGCCGGTGGCGTTGATGTCGTTCAACCCAAACTCGGTCGCTGAACTGGCGCGGCTGGCACCGCATCTGCCGCGTGGCATCGTGACGGGATCGTACCAGCCCAAGGTCGAGCTTTTACCTCAGAGTGTTTGTGACCACCTGCGCGACATTCCAGATTTCGACCGTGTCGGGGCCAGTTTCATCAGCCATGAGGTCGAAGACCTTGACCGCCCCCGCGTGGCCGAACTGAAGGCACGCGGTGTACCGATCCTGTGCTGGACTGTGCGGTCGCCTGAACAAGAGGCAGAGGCCCGCGAAGTTGCGGACAATGTGACGTTCGAAGGGTATCTGGCTGCACAACCGGGTTGAACCAGCCCTGCAACGTCACAGATAAAGATCAGAGGCGGAGGGCAAATGGATCAGGCACAGATCGAGGTTCGGGTGCTGGGCTCGCTGTCGCAGATATCTGCGGCGGAATGGGACAGCTGCGCCTGCCCCGAGGTTGCCGATGGCGGCCGTCCGCTTGATCCGTTTACCACCCACCGGTTTCTGCTGGCACTTGAGCACAGCGGCTCGGTTGGGCGCGGAACTGGCTGGCAGCCGCAATACCTGACGGCCTATCTGGACGGGATGCTGATCGCGGCGGCGCCGATGTATGCCAAATCCCACAGTCAGGGCGAATACATCTTCGACCACAACTGGGCGCATGCCTATGAAGGTGCCGGGGGTCGTTATTATCCCAAGCTACAGATCGCCGTACCGTTCACTCCCGCAACAGGCCGCCGTTTTCTGGTTCGCCCCGGCTATGACTCGGTTGGCATGTCTGCGCTGGTTCAGGGGGCGGTGCAATTGGCTGCGGACAATCAGGTGTCTTCGGTCCACGCGACTTTCTGCACCGAAGACGAGGCGCTGGCGGGCGAACAGATGGGCCTTATGCTGCGCCAGTCACAGCAATTTCACTGGCTGAATGACGAATACCAGGATTTCGACGGATTTCTTGCGGCGTTATCATCGCGCAAGCGCAAGAATATTCGCAAAGAACGTGCGCAAGCCGTCGATTTTGGCGGCGAAATCCGCACGCTGACAGGCGATGACCTGCGCCCCGAACACTGGGATGCCTTCTGGCAGTTCTATCAGGACACCGGGTCCCGTAAATGGGGCGTTCCCTATCTGACCCGCCAATTCTTTGATATTGCTCATGAAATCATGGCGAATGACATGGCTTTGGTGCTGGCTGAACGGGACGGATACCCCATCGCCGGGGCTTTAAATTTCATCGGCCGCGAAACGCTTTTTGGACGGTATTGGGGTTGCACTGAACATTACGCCTGCCTGCATTTCGAACTGTGCTATTATAGGGCGATCGACTTTGCCATTGCGGAAGGTCTGGCGCGGGTCGAAGCAGGCGCGCAGGGTGAACATAAGTTGGCGCGCGGTTACTTGCCCACGCGCACGCACAGCTTGCATTGGGTCAACGACCCGGGCTTTGCCGATGCGATCAAGAAATATCTGGACGCCGAGGCCCACGCAGTGGGAGAAGAGATCGAGATTTTGACGGATTATGGTCCGTTCAGAAAATCGAATCCGGAGGAACAGCAATGACGGAACTATTGTCGACCGAAACTCGCGGCCCTCTTCTTGATCCGCTGTTCGACAACGGCTGGACCATGGTCACGGACCGGGACGCAATCACCAAGACCTTCATATTCGAAGATTTTGTTCATGCTTTTGGCTGGATGACCCAGGTGGCGATCTTTGCCGAGAAATGGAATCACCATCCCGAATGGTCAAACGTGTACCGCACGGTCGAGGTCGTCCTGTCCACCCATGATGTGGGCGGTTTGTCAGCGCTGGATGCCAAGTTGGCGCGTAAAATGGACAGCCTCGTTTAACGGTCTCCTCTGGATCCCATGCCGCCGGCCAGAGAAGCTATTTCACCCAGACGACGGAAATCGGCGGGTGTGACCGTGCCGTTGCTGACGTCGATGCCTCGTGGAATACCGGTTGTCCGATTCCCAACCGAACGAACGCTGCGCGCGGCCGGGTTGATGTCCAAACAACGCGTATCATAGCACGTCAGGCCTGAAGTACTGATTTGGATCTGGGGCTGTCCGTTCGGTCCGGTCACCACGGGGGCCTGCGGCGCATCACAGGCGGCAAGAAACCCCAGAATGCTGAGGGCTATCCACTTTTTCATACCACACTCCTATCGTTCAGCCCGGTCGTGCGATCAATCCAACTGGCCGTTTCCGTCCTGATCGGCGGCCAGGAAATCATCGCCCATCTGCTGGTCATACTCTGATCGTGAAATAAAGCTGTCGTTGTTGCGGTCAACGTTTTGAAACCGCTTTATGTCCAGAAACGGCTTGGCTTCTTCCAGACCCAGCGTTCCGTTCTTGTCTTCGTCCATGGCCTGAAAAGCATAATCCGAAAAGGCGTTAAACTCGTCCTTGGACAGGAAGCCATCGTTGTTGGAATCAATGGCGTTCAGCTCCTTTTCGTGCAGTTCAGCCACTGTTTCCGCCAAGGTTGCACTGGCCACCAGAATGATCGTTGTCGTTAGAATAGCTGTTTTCATCATCATTCTCTCCTCAGCACGCGTAACGCTGGCCCGAGACACCGCCCGCGACGGCCCCTGCCGCAGTCAAGATGTCCTTGCCGGAGCCACCACCGAATTGATTGCCAATCGCCCCGCCGATCAGTGCGCCGCCTAGTGCGCCGCCGAGGCAGGCGATCTCATGCTGTCGTGCTTGCTGCTGTTGAGGTGTCGGGGCCGGGCCACACGCTGCCAGCGCGCCTGCAGCACCCAGAATGACTGTGATGACTTTGAGCTTCATCAAAAAACTCCCTGAATGAATGGGGCAAGTATCGACCCATCAGGAAGTTGCATCAAGTGAAATAGGGTTAACGTGGCCCCGGTTGTACCGGGGCCCGAGCGACCTAGATGGCCTCAAGCAGACCTTCGCCCGCGGAAATCTCGCAGGCACCGGGGTTTTCCTCGAGGTTCAGCGCAACGACTTTGCCATCTTCGACCAACATCGCATAGCGCTTTGAGCGCGCTAGCAGGCCGACGGGCGGGGCGTCGAAATCCATGCCAATGGCCTTGGTGAATTCGGATGCGGCGTCGGCCAGCATGGTCAGGCCTGCGCCTGTCGCGCCAGTGGCTTCGCCCCATGCGCTCATTACAAAGGGGTCGTTGACCGAGACGCAGATGATCTCGTCCACGCCCTTGGCGTCGAACTGTTCCTTGGTTCGCATAAAGCTGGGCACGTGTGCCGAATGGCAGGTTGGTGTGAATGCGCCGGGCACTGCAAAGATCACAACCTTGCGGCCTTTGGTCTTGTCTGAAATCCGAACCTCTTCGGGCCCTTCTGCCCCCATTTGAGTCAACGTTGCGTCGGGAAGCGTATCACCGGTTGAAATCATCTTGTTCCTCCTGTCGATTGGATTTGCAGAGTCGGCCTCAGCCGCAATATAGGTGAGCCAGAGAATGAAACCACGGGAATATGACAGGGCAGGACGAACATGAGCCATATTGTTGTGATCGGAGCCGGGCAGGCGGGATCATCTCTTGTTGCAAGGCTGCGCAAGGACGGGTTTGAAGGCGATATCACGCTGATCGGTGCCGAGCAGCATCTGCCCTATCAGCGCCCGCCACTGTCCAAGGCTTATCTGCTGGGTGAGATGGAGCTTGAACGCCTGTTCCTACGCCCCGAAAGCTTCTACGCCGAAAGCAACATCACCCTGCATCTGCGCCAGCGCGTGACCGCGATCGATCCCAAGGCCAAGACTGTGACCGCGGGTGACGAGGTGATTTCATATGACGAACTGGCCCTGACCACTGGTTCCGACCCGCGTTACTTGCCTGCTGCCATTGGCGGTGAACTGGAAGGAGTCCATGTCGTGCGCGACCTGACCCATATCGACGAGATGGAGCCCCGCGTGAAAGAGGGCGCCCGCGCCCTGATCGTTGGTGGTGGCTATATCGGGCTTGAAGCGGCCGCCGTCTGTGCCAAGCGCGGGGTCAAGGTTACTCTGGTCGAGATGGCGGAACGGATTTTGCAACGCGTCGCGGCACCGGAAACCAGCGATTACTTCCGTGCTCTGCATACCGAATACGGTGCCGACATCCGTGAAGGCGTCGGGCTGGATCGTCTGGTCGGCGAAGACGGCAAGGTCACCGGAGCCATTCTGACTGATGGCACCAGGCTTGAGGTTGATTTCGTCGTGGTTGGCGTGGGCATCGCACCCTCGATCCAATTGGCCGAGATGGCCGGGTTGGAATTGGACAACGGCATCAAAACGGATGCCCATGGCCGCACCTCTGATCCGGCTATCTGGGCGGC
This sequence comes from Ruegeria sp. Alg231-54, assembly GCF_900143525.1. Taxonomy (GTDB): domain Bacteria; phylum Pseudomonadota; class Alphaproteobacteria; order Rhodobacterales; family Rhodobacteraceae; genus Ruegeria. Next base: position 147,363 of record NZ_FREZ01000004.1, read on the forward strand.
GGGCGATTGCGCGTCGTTCCCACATGATGGTGGCCGTATCCGGCTGGAAAGTGTACCGAATGCCATCGATCAGGCCGAGATCGTTGCTCAGAACATGCTGGGTGCCGCCAAAGACTATGTGGCGACACCGTGGTTCTGGTCGGACCAGTATGACGTCAAACTACAGATCGCAGGTCTGAACACCGGCTATGACCGCGTGGTGACCCGTAAGGGTGACGGGCAGACGGTGTCCTTCTGGTACTACAAAGGCGATCAGCTGATTGCGGTAGATGCCATGAACGACCCGCGCGCTTACATGGTCGGCAAACGCCTGATAGACGCGGGCAAAACGGCCGACCCGGCCGTCGTGGCCGACCCAGACGCGGACCTGAAACCGCTGCTCAAAGCGTGAGGATCATCGCCGGAGATTTCCGGGGCCGCGCCTTGGCCTCGGTCGGCAAAGGCGATGCCGGGGCGCATCTGCGTCCCACCACTGACCGCGTGCGTGAAAGCCTATTCAATGTGCTGAGCCATCAGATCGACTTTGATGGGCTGCGTGTTCTGGACCTTTTTGCCGGCACCGGAGCACTGGGGCTTGAGGCGCTGTCGCGCGGCGCGGCGCATGTGACTTTCGTTGATGACGGGCGTGTGGCGCAGGGACTGATCCGTAAGAACATTGATCTGACCCAAAGCAAGGATCGTACCGATCTGATCCGTCGCGACGCGACGCGATTGGGCGACAATTCGGGCACACCTTGTGATCTGATTTTTCTCGACCCGCCTTACGGCAAAAGCCTGGGGCAAAAGGCGCTTGCTACGGTCACTCAAGGGGGGTGGTTCGCAAAAGATGCCTTGATCGTCTGGGAAGAAAACGCCCCCATGGAAGCGCCCGAAGGATTTGACCTGCACAATGCGCGTAAATATGGCGACACGCATATTTCGCTGATGTGGCGGACAGAGGTCTGACATGCACGACCTGGTCATTTTCGATTGCGATGGTGTTCTGGTCGATAGTGAGGTTCTGTCCAATCAGGTTTTGATCGACAGCTTTGCGAGACATGGGCTGAACCTGTCTTTGGCGGAGTGCATGGCGCTTTTCGTTGGCGGTACGATGACCGGTGTCCGCGACAAGGCCCGGGCGTTGGGCGCGGATCTACCTGAAGACTGGATCGAACAGATCTATTCGAAAACCTACGAAGTTCTGCGCACTGGCACGCCCCTGATCGCGGGTATCCCCGAGCTATTGGAGCAGCTGGATTCATTGGGTATTCCGTACTGCGTTGCCTCGAATGGCCGCCCGGAAAAGATGCAGATCACCCTAGGCCAGAACGGATTATGGGACAGGTTCCGGGATGTGATGTTTTCGGCGCATGTTCTGGGGGTGGGTAAACCCGATCCTGCTTTGTTCATTGCAGCAGCGCAGCATTTCGGTGCCAATTCCCCAGTCGTCATCGAAGACAGCGAAAGCGGAGTGACCGCTGCCAAGCACGCCGATATGCGGTGCCTTGGGTATGCGGCCCATGACGACGGTGCGCGGCTGGCTGCGTTGGGTGCCGAAGTCTTTGACGACATGGCGCAAGTGCCAAAGCTTTTGGGCCTATAGCCCAATTATGCTAGGATTGACGGATGGACCGCACCGCCACCTCTCTATTCTGGACCCACTCACAGGCCGCGGAAACCCACACCGGACCCGCGCCCAAGCCTTTACGCGCGCCTGTGTTCATCCACGACGCGATTACGCCGTGGGGCAGGGAAACATTGCTGCTGAAACTGCTGCGCGAACAGGCGTCAGATCAGGACGAATAGGTCGGGTGGAATTTATCGCCCGGTGACAGGGTAAAGATATCGACCCCATCAGCCGTCACACCCACCGAGTGTTCGAACTGCGCTGACAATGACTTGTCGCGGGTCACAGCGGTCCAGTCATCGGCCAGTGTTTTCGTCTCAGGACGGCCAAGGTTCACCATCGGTTCGATGGTGAAGAACATGCCCTCTTCCAGAACTGCGCCAGTGCCTGGACGGCCATAGTGCAGCACGTTTGGCGGCGCGTGGAAGACCCGGCCCAGACCGTGGCCACAGAAATCACGGACAACGCTCATCCGGTGCGCCTCGACATACGCCTGAATGGCGTGGCCGATATCACCGAAGGTGTTGCCCGGCTTGACCGCCTCGATGCCTTTGAACAGGGCATCATGTGTCACTTGGACCAGACGCTCAGCCTTGCGGGGCAGTTTGCCCGCAACATACATGCGCGAAGTATCGCCGAACCAGCCGTCTACGATGACCGTAACGTCGATGTTCAGAATGTCGCCATCCTTCAGCTTCTTGTCGCCGGGAATGCCGTGGCAGACCACGTGATTCACGCTGATACAGCTGGCATGCTGATAGCCCTTGTAGCCAATTGTTGCCGATGTCGCGCCTGCATCCTCGACCATCTGCGTGATCATGCCGTCAATTGCGCCAGTGGTCTGGCCCGGAAAGACATGTTCTGCAATATCGTCGAGTATCCGCGCAGCCAAAGCCCCTGCCGCATGCATGCCGGCAAAGTCACTCTGTTCGTAAATGCGGATGCCGTCCTTGGTCAGGCGGCCACGATGTTCTTTCATCGACGCTAAGCTCCAAATGTTGCGCGCAGCCTGCCTTTTACGCTGCTTGTGCAGAAAGTTCCAGAGGGTGTGCGTTTGCGGGAGTTAGATGGCGCGGAACGCCCCCGGATCAAGGCTGCAAAGTTTGTCAAATTCGCTCAAAATCATAATTTCAGATAGAATGTTGTTTTTTCCCAGTGAGATCGCTTTGGAGGATCCAAATGTCCAGCAATTCTGCCAATTTTATCGGTGAAATTCCACACCATTACGATCAGGGTCTGGGACCAAACATTTTCGTAGACTATGCCGACAGGTTAACCGGGCTGTGTGACGGCCTTGAAACGGGTCGCGTTCTGGAGCTTGCCGCAGGAACAGGAATTGTCAGCCGTAAGCTGCGCGACGCGTTAAACCCGTCTGTTTCGCTGACGGTTACGGACCTTAATCCGCCCATGTTGGAGATTGCAAAAGCCAAGTTCTCCGGCAGTGAGAATGTCGAGTTTGTCCAAGCGAATGCAATGGAACTGCCATTCGAAGACAGCAGTTTTGACCTGATCGTTTGCCAGTTTGGCGTGATGTTCTTTCCGGACAAAACTATGTCATATCGTGAAGCCGCCCGTGTTCTGAAGCCGGGTGGCCGGTACGTGTTCAACGTCTGGAGCGATATGTCCGAAAACCCGTTTTCCGAGACAGCTCACAAAGCGGCGATGACGTTCTTTCCCGAAAACCCACCGGGATTCTACAAGGTCCCGTTCCACTATGGCGACCCCGACGTCGTACACGCGGACCTTGCGGCCGCAGGTTGGGGGACCGTTACGCACGAAACCATCAGGTTGAACAAACCAATCGCCGACCTTGAGAAATTTGCGACAGCCCTGGTGTATGGAAATCCGTTGATTGACGAAATCAGAGCGCGCGGAGGTGTCGATCCGGATGCGGTTGTGGCCGAAATGCTGTCGGCGCTGCGTTCCAGATTTGAGGCCAGGGATATGGTGATGCCCCTTTCGGCAACCCAGTTCGAATGCCGAAACAAGGGGTGAATCGGACCTGACGGGGGCAAGTGATATTACCCGGGCAGGTTAAAGTCCCCGAACCGTGTGGTATCCACCCAAACACCGTCGGGCGAAATTTGCGTACCATACACCAATCGCTCTACACCCTTCGCCTGTGCCGTCTCAAATGCCGCCGCATAGGCCGCGTCTATATCCGCCGCCAAACCAAACCGATCGCAATCCGTGCGCTGCACCAGATACAACATGATCGCGCGATGTCCTTGGGTCACCATGGCCGTCAGCTCTCCTAGATGTTTGGTACCGCGTGCAGTGACGCTGTCGGGGAATTCTGCCAGACATGGTTCACGGGACAGGGTCACGCTTTTGACCTCGACATAGGCGTCGGGCAGGCCCCGTTGTGTAAGCAGGAAGTCTATGCGGCTGTTCTGGCCGTACTTCACCTCGGGCTTTACGGTTTCATAAGCCGCCAGTTCGGGGATTTCGCCGGTCTCAAGGGACGCGCGCAGGGCTTTGTTGGGCACCGAGGTGTCAACACCGGTAAAATGCCCATTCTCATGGTCGACCAGACGCCAGCCGTATTTTAGCTTCTTCTTCGGGTCGTCGTTGGGTTCCAGCCAGATCTTCTCGCCGGGTTCCGCCAGGCCCATCATTGACCCCGGATTGGCGCAATGGGCTCTTACTTCACACCCGTCCTCCAACTGGCAATCGGCCAGAAAACGTTTGTAGCGGCGGATCAGACGGGCGGGGATCAATGGGGTGGCAAACTTCATGCCACCCGGCTTAACGCGCGCCCGTCCGTATGGGAAGTGTCAGACGAGGCCCGCCATTACGCCACCATCCACATCCCAGACTGCCCCGGTGACCCAACCCGCATCATCGGACAGAAGATAGGTGATCGTATGCGCCACATCCTCGGGCCGACCGACGCGGCCGATCGGGTGGAAAGCGTCGAAAGCACCAGTCAAGGTCGCCTCTATCTGATCTGGTGCGATGAAGGCACCATAGATGGGGGTCACCACCACCGCTGGAGAAACGGCGTTCACCCGGATGTTGTGTTCCGCCAGCTCCATTGCCAGATGCTGCGTCAGGGAATGAAGTCCGGCCTTGGCCATCGAATAGGCCGAGGAGGGGGTGGCGCGAACTGCCTGTTTTGCCCACATAGAGCCTATGTTAACGATATTTCCGCCTCCGTTGGCTTTCATATTTTCGGCCACGGCTTGGGTGACGAAAAAAGTTGCGCGGTTCAGGTCCAGATAGCTGTCATAGTCTTCGGCAGTGTGTTCCATGAACGGTTTTGGCGCGAATGTACCGGCTGCATTTACCAATCCCTGAATGTGGCGCGTGTCCGATTTTATCTGTTTGATCAACCCTTCGACGTCTGCCATGTCACGCAGGTTCGCGCGGTATATGTCCGCAGCGCCGCCAAGTTCCGCTTTCGCTGCGTCCAGCTTTCCAGCGGATGACCCGACAAGGGTCACGTGCCCGCCACTTGCTATGATTTGGCGCGCTGTGGCCAGACCCATTCCGCTGGATCCACCTATGATAAGTGTTGTTGTCTGTGTCACGATCAGATTCCCTATCTACTGATAGGTAGATATATTGAGTTTGAAATTTGAAATACAACTCCCTATCTATGGGTAGGTAAATTTTAAATTGATGTGCAGATGCCCAAAACGGAAAAACCCCTGTCAGAAACCGCCAGCCGTATTTTGGATGTGGCCGAACGTATGGCGCGACAAGGCGGATATTATGCTTTCAGTTTTCGCGACATAGCAGCAGAAATCGGCATCAAATCAGCCAGCATTCACTACCATTTTCCCACCAAGGAAGCTTTGGGTGAGGCGCTGGTTACCCGGTACACTGATCGGTTCCTGGGGGCGTTGGGGCGGTTGGACGAAGCCACGCCTTTGGAATCTCTTGAACAATATGTGGCGGCATATCGACAAGCATTGATTGAACAGGACCTGATGTGCCTGTGCGGTATGTTCGGTGCTGAAATCGCAAGGTTGCCGGACCCGGTTGCCAGAAGAACGCGTGAGTTTTTCGAACGCAATCTAGTATGGCTGGAAACTGTCTTCAGGGCCGCCGGTGCCACAAACCCCGAAGCGCGCGCCGGTGAAACGATCGCCCGTTTAGAAGGAGCGATGATCCTAGCGCGGTCGATGAACGATATGGACCTGTTCCAAAGCGTCACTGCCGATTTGCCTGCCCAAGCGTTGCGAGAATGACAAACGGGCCTTGCGAGGTTCAGCAGGAACGATATCTTGCGGCCTGTGCCATATAAGGAAAGGACAGGTCATGCCGAACCCAACCGCAGCAATGCTTGTGATCGGGGATGAAATCCTGTCGGGGCGCACCCGGGATGCAAACATGCATTACCTTGCGCAGGAACTGACCAAACAGGGCATCGATCTTAAAGAGGTTCGTATGGTCAGCGATGACGCCACTGCCATCGAACAGGCCGTGCGCGCCCTGTCGGACTGCTTTGATCATGTGTTCACCAGCGGCGGAATAGGCCCGACCCATGACGATATCACGGCCGACTGCATTGCCCGCGCCTTTGGTGCATCGATTGATGTGCGCGCCGACGCCCGAGCGCTGTTGGAGCAGCACTACGAGAACTCCGGGTTGGAACTGAACGCCGCGCGCCTGCGGATGGCACGTATTCCGGAAGGCGCGACATTAATCGACAATCCGGTCTCAACCGCGCCGGGATTCACCCTTGGCAACGTGCACGTCATGGCGGGAATCCCCACAATTTTTCAGGCTATGGTCGCCAGTGTTTTGCCTAAGCTGACCGGCGGCGATCCCCTGTTGTCGCAAACGCTGCGGGTCAACCGGGGTGAAGGTGATATCGCCTCGACCCTGTCGGCTTTGGCTGAGGATTATCCTGATCTCGCCATCGGCAGCTATCCGTTTCAGGTAAATGGTGTATTCGGCTCTAACGTAGTGGTTCGTGGCACGAACGGGTCACAGGTCGATGCGGCCACGACCCGGTTGGCGAAAGAGCTGGAGCTTTGAGCCCGAACTGGGCCGACGTTGTCGACGGTACATGGCCGGCGGCTCGGTTCGAGATTATTGGCCCTTTTCGCCTGCGACAGGGGTTGGGTGGTGGTTCGCGCGTTTCCGCGGCCAGCGCTCTGGCACCAGCGACCGATGAAGATATTAGAGCCGCTGAAGGGGCGATGCGCGCGATGGGCCAGCGGCCCATATTCTGCCTGCGTCCGGGCGACGAACGGCTGGATCAACAGCTTGCGGATAGGGGCTATGACATTCTTGATCCTGTCAACATCTACCAATGCCCGGTCGACCACCTGACCGGTACGCCCATCCCTCGGGTCACCGCCTTTACCATCTGGAGTCCACTGGCGATCATGAACGAGGTCTGGGCACAGGGCGGTATCGGGCCAGAACGGCTGGCCATCATGGACCGAGCCGATGGGCTGAAAACGGGGATATTCCTGCGTCATTCCGATCACCCGGCGGGGACCGGATTTGTCGCCATTCACGACGATGTCGCCATGGTTCATGCGCTGGAAATCCTGCCGGCCCACCGGCGTCAGGGCCTGGGTCAGTGGGCTATGCGCGCGGCTGCAATCTGGGCGCAAAAGAACGGCGCAAAAACGCTAAGTGTGATCTGCACCAAGGCCAATGACGGGGCAAATGGTCTCTACCATGCGCTCGGGATGGAGATAACCGGAGAATACCATTACCGTCAGCTTGTCCAAGGAGAGTGACCACCGTGACCGACCAAACCCTGCCCACCGCGCTGGACCTGCCGATGGTGGACCCGCTGCCGCCTGAGACGCAGAAGTACTTTGATATCTGTGTCGAAAAACTGGGCTTTGTGCCCAATGTTCTGAAGGCTTATGCGTTCGACATCGACAAGCTGAACGCGTTTACGGCGAATTATAACGACCTGATGTTGGGTGACAGCGGGTTGTCAAAACTGGAACGCGAAATGATTGCGGTGGTCGTGTCCGCGATCAACAAGTGCTTTTACTGTCTGGTGGCCCATGGTGCAGCTGTTCGGCAATTGTCGGGCAATCCCCAATTGGGCGAGATGCTGGTTATGAACTACCGCGTGGCCCCTCTGGACGACCGTCAACGCGCCATGTTGGATTTTGCAGCCAAGATGACGACCGCCAGTACCGAGATCGAAGAACCTGATCGCCAACATCTGCGCGATGTTGGGTTCAGCGACCGGGACATTTGGGACGTTGCCAATGTGACCGGCTTTTTCAACATGTCGAACCGGGTGGCCAGCGCAACAGCGATGGCCCCGAACGACGAATACCATACGCAGGCCCGATGATACGAACCGCAGCCCTTTTTCTGATGATGGCCAGTCAGGGTCTTGCACAGAACCTGACGGTGCCCTCTGGCGCGCGGCTGGTCAGCGACCGGACCAGCGAATTGGACAGCTATGAGCTTCCAATCGGCCCTTTCGTTGACGGTGCAGTGCCCGCAAGAGAGGTTGAAGGAAAGGTCGAACGGTTTACCTGGCGGCTGCAATCGGGCTCTAGCACCACGCTGCAATTGCTGGCCCCGTTGCGGGATCAGATCGCCGCGCAGGGGTACGAGATATTGCTTGAGTGTCAGGCCAAAACGTGTGGCGGGTTCGATTTTCGTTTTGGCACCGAAGTCGTGCCAACACCCGACATGTATGTGGCCATTCAGGACTATCGCTTTTTGTCCGCCATTCGTGGGGGTAATGTGGTCAGCCTGTTGGTCAGCCGCAATCCGCCTGACGGGTATGTGCAGATGATCCGCGTCACACCGGTGGGCGCAGAGGCTCCGCCGCCGCTTGTGATCGACGAGCCGGTCACGTCGCCCAGCGACCTGTTGGCCGAATTGGAGCAAAACGGCCACGCAATATTGGAAGATCTTCATTTCCGCACCGGAGAGATGACGTTGGGCGAGGGGCCCTTTGCGTCGCTGAAATTGGTTGCGGAGTTCTTGAACAAAAACCCAAACATCCGGCTGGCACTTGTGGGTCACACCGATGACACGGGCGCGCTGGATGCCAATATCTCGGTCAGTACCGGCCGTGCGCAGGCCGTGCGTGCCCGGTTGATCGAGGTGCATGGGATCGCGGCAGACCGGGTCGAAGCGCGCGGGATCGGCTATCTGGCCCCGCTCACCTCGAATGCCACACCGGAAGGCCGCGACCTGAATCGCCGGGTCGAGGCGGTCTTGCTGGTCAACTGACGCCTAAATGCAGCGCTCACTTTGAACTGAATGAGATTACACAAGCCTCCCATAATGGAACAAACGAACGCCTTTTAGATTTTGGATTCTCAGAGGAAGTAGTGGTGTGCCGCCTACACCTGCACCAGCCTATTCTCGAGCTTGATCTGATAATAGCCCGCGCCAAGTTGACTGAGGTCACTCAGCTTGAATTGAAGAGCTGTTTTTGTGCCTTGTTGTTTAGCGGCGATGAATAAACCGATCGAGATCTAGTTTACCCTGAACAAGTGCATCTCTGCAAAGTTAACTTCATTTTGATGTTCTAGGTCCTCACAAGGCAGCGCTTTTTCTAGCAGCTTAGAATAGTGTTCAATTGGGTGCCAAGAAACATTAGCGAGTGTGAGGTTTGCGACGACCCGAATGTATCCGCGAAAACAGGCCATTTGCCTTAATCCACTCAGAATATTCACGATAGTCTGCATCCGCCATAAGGTGTTTTTCTTCAGTTTTGGCCCGGGCGTAGTAAACTGCGTTCACTCCAAGTAGCAAAATACAGCTTTGAATAGCCGCCGCCGTTCCGAGGTTTGAAAGGAATGGTACAGACATCAGCCACCACATTGCGTTTTTTGACAGGTACGCCGGGTGCTTGGCATAGCGAAACGGCCCGGTCGTAATTAACCCGCGATGTGTCAGATTCGAGAATCTAATTCCGAATGCAACCGTGGCCCAAGCATAAATCACAGCAAGTACTACGATCGCCGACCCCCATAGTGTCAAAAGCAGTTGCATCCCTTCAAACCAATATGTCCAATCTTGAGTGCCGGATTTGTAATCAAGAGGGCCACCTGAAGTCATGAGAATGAATGGCGGGTAACAGATCAACGCTGCAACCCAAGAAGAAAGGTAAGGGTTTGCTGTTCTGATGTGTGAGTCCAGCGCTTTAAAAGTGCAAAGATATCCAATCGTCCCGATGCAGACGTCCACGAAAAACGTAAATTGAATTAAGAAAAAAACGGTCGGCAGCGGTTTAGAAAAAAAATTACTCAGATCAGCGTTGATCATGGAATGAATGTTCGTCGGCAGGATCGAGATCATAAATGCTAAGAAAAAACCTTTGACGAGCCATGCGCGACAATGATCTTTGACCTTTTGTCGATCGACAGTCGAGTAGTTTAACGTGACCAGCTTTCCAAAGTGCCAAAGCTCGTCGCGAGGATCCACCATGTGGCGAGTGGTAAATGCAATGTAAATTGGCGACAGGATCCAGAGCAATGGAAAAACAACAAGAGACAATGCCCGGGTCAACTCATATTTCGATGCTTCATAGGTTGGGATGAGTTGATAAGCTAGGGCGATCACGAGAAAGGTAGCACCTAGACCTATAGTTTTTGTAACTGTAATCTCCATGACTTCAGACTGGTGTCTTGCCAGCCCATAGTCCAAGCCTGTGGAAGCGCGCAAGTGTGCTTTGTCGAGCAAAATAGTCGATGCAATCATCGTTGCCGCAGGCAAACCCAACAACATCATAATGGATTGCAGCAAAGATACTTCGAAATACGCTGCTCCCATAGTGGCGCAGAACAAGGAAACGACACCGATCAATCCAGTGACTTCGCTTACGGCGGATTTCGGAAGTTGCCTTGAACTGACAAAAGTCGCCGAGTGCGGTGCGCCTACGGATTTTTTCTCGCTGGCATTGGTCTCAATCGCCGTGCTCATTCCCTCACCCTTTTTCATCTCATTGCATGGTATTAAGGAAACCGGCACATGGATTCTGGCCCCCAAAATTTCAGCAGCTTCTCAGAGTATCCTTGCGATGTAATCGCCTTAATGTCGCACTGCTCCTGAGTTCACCAATCCATCGGGCCTTTTTCGTGAAAGGCATCGACGAGAAAATCTATGAATGCCCGCACCTTGGGCTGTGTAAAGCGTCCGGGCGGGTAAACGGCGTAGACGCCTTGAACCTCGTCCGGCAGCGATGGCATCGCATCCACTACAGCACCGGATTTCAGCGCTTCTGCGTACAGATAGCTGGGCAGGTATGCGATCCCCAGACCCGAAATGGCGGCGTTCAACAGGGATTGCCCGTCATTTACGCTCAGCCACCCTGCGGTGCGAACCTGTCTTTTTTCACCCGAAGGCGCGGTCAGCTTCCATACATTGCCAGAGGACTGGCTGGAGTAATGCAGTAGCTTGTGTTCATTCAGTTCGTCAATTTTCTGCGGCCGGCCGAATTTCTCGACATAGCTGGGTGCTGCGACCATCCGCTTGACGGTTTCAGTCAGTTTGCGTGCACGCAGGGTGCTGTCTTCCAGCTCACCGATCCGGACGGCTACATCGAACCCTTCAGAAATCAGCTCGACGTAGCGGTTGTTCAGCACCATGTTCACAGTGATATCAGGATAGGCCGCCAGAAAATCCGACAGAACCGGAGACAGGTGATTGACGCCGAAATCTGTTGCAACGCTGATCCGAAGCAGACCCGAGGGGGCGGATTGCATCGAAGTCACAAGCGCATCAGCTTCGCCCGCGTCATTCAGAACACGCCGTGCGCGGTCATAATATGCCAGGCCAATTTCGGTCGGCGACACGCGCCGGGTCGTGCGGTTCAGCAGCCGTGCGCCCAGACGGGCCTCGAGGCTCGAAACATGCTTTGATACGGCCGATTTGGAGATGCCCATTTTCTTGGCCGCATCGGTGAAGCCACCTTGGTCCACCACATTGGCAAAGGCTTCCATTTCGGTCAGTCGGTCCATTCTCATTCCCCAGGTCTTAGTCCTTTTTTCCAACCTGACGTCCAATCTAGGCGGAAACAGGGCGGACATGGGATAATATCAGGGTTTCAATTCGGATCGTTTGCATATGGGAAACGCGGAAACGATGGTTTCCTAGATGGCCACAAAGCCTGAAAGCCAAGGGTTTTGGGTGATTTCGGCCAGATATGCTAGGGTGACAATGGCAAATTTGTGACCACGGAGGAGATCATGAAAGCCATTTATACCATCGCAGCCATATGTCTGTCCGCGACCCTTGTATGGGCTGGTGGCGAGACGCCGTCGAACCCGGATGCACGGGTCTATTTTGTAAACCTGTCGGATGGCGACACGGTTTCATCGCCGGTGACCGTGGTCTTTGGGTTAAGCGGGATGGGCGTGGCCCCCGCCGGAACCGAGGTGGAAAACACCGGGCACCACCATTTGCTGATCGACCGCCCGCCATTGGGTGAGGGCGAGGACGGTGTGGACGAGCTGGCCTATGGTCTGCCTGCGGACGACAACCATCTGCATTTCGGCGGGGGACAGACCGAGGTGACAACGGAATTGGCCCCTGGTGCACACACGCTGCAACTGGTGCTGGGCGATGCCGGGCATGTGCCACACTCCCCTCCTATTGTGTCCCGGGTGATCACGATAACGGTCGAGTAGCCGACGTGCCTTCGCGGCGCAGGCAACTATGCCACGTCGGGCAATAGGAAAATACGGCGCGCCAGCGCCGAATTCAGCCGTTCTTGTGGATACCATTGGCTGAGGGCTGTCTTGGCCATCAAATCGGGGTTTTCCGCAATGAATGCCTCGAAAGCGCTGGATTGTGAACTGGCAAGACGCTCTGCGATCAGGCTCATGAATGCGTAAGTGATCGTCAGGTTGAACTTATCCTGGGCGCCGGCTTTGGCCGCAAGTGTTCGGATCCCTTTGGCGTAGATCGCTGCAGCATCGATGAAATCGTACTTTCGCAGCAGGTCATATGCGACCTGTACATGTTCGGCATGTCCGAACGTTGTGTTGTCGATGGCGTGTGCCTCAAACGCGCTGGTGATGTCGATGCTCATTCTCCGTCCTCCTTGAAACGGTGGCTGTCCTCGGCTGTCCAGTCGAGGTCATAGACACTTTTGAGCTGTTTGATCTTCTCCAGCGTTTCCTCGGAAAACGCTGGCTTGTTCTCAAAGCTATGCAGAGCAATCCCCTCGATCAGATCGCCAAGGGTCATGTCCAGCGACTCTGCCAGCCCCTTGAGGACTTTCAGCAGGCGTTTTTCGATACGAATTCCCGTTTGGGTGCGTTCAATTTTTGCGCTCATTTAGTACATATGTATAAATATACCAACAGAGTCAAGCGGCACAAAAAAAGCCGCCTCCTTCGAAGCGGCTTTCGTCAGAGCAATTGTTACAATGGCGTCAGAACGTAGCCGCTAGCCGCGTCCCCTGATTGATCGCCCGTTTGGCGTCCAACTCTGCCGCCACATCCGCACCGCCGATCACGTGCGGAGTGATACCCTGTTCGATCAACGCATCCGCCAGGCTGCGCTCGGATACCTGACCGGAACACAGAACGATGGTGTCCGCCGCAATCACGGTCGGGTCGGCACGTTCCTCACCAAAGCTGACATGCAGGCCGTCTTCGTCGATGTGCTCGTAATTCACGCCGCCCACAAAATTGACGTCCTTCATCTTTAGCGTAGCGCGGTGAATCCAGCCGGTTGTTTTACCCAGACCTTTCCCATGCGCCTGTTTCTTGCGCTGTAACAGAGTGACCTCACGCGCAGGTGCCGCAGGTTGCGGACCCTCAGGTGCCAGGCCCGAGCGGTGTTCGGCCGGGTCTGTGACGCCCCATTCCTTCATCCATGCGGGCAAGTCGGTGGTAACGCTGTGGCCGTCTTCCAACAGGAACTCGGACACATCAAACCCGATGCCGCCGGCACCGATCACGGCGACTGACTTACCGACATCCGCCTTTTCGCGCAGTACGTCGATATAATTGATGACGTTGTCCCGATCCTGGCCCGGGATTTTCGGATCGCGCGGAATGACACCAGTAGCGATAACCACTTCGTCAAAGTCGGTCAGGTCGTCAGCGCTGACTTCGCGGTTCAGCTCTACCTTCACACCCAGATCGGTCATCATGGTGCGGTACCAATCGACTAGTCCCCAGAACTCTTCTTTGCCCGGAACCTGCTTGGCCATGTTCAATTGGCCGCCAACCTCCGAGGCGCGATCGAACAGGGTTACGTCGTGTCCGCGCTGCGTTGCAGTCATCGCGGTGGATAATCCCGCGGGGCCGGCGCCGACAATGGCAATCGTCTTTGGCGCTTCAGCTGTGGTGATTTCCAATTCGGTCTCATGGCAGGCGCGTGGGTTCACAAGGCACGAGGTCAACTTGCCGCTAAAGGTGTGGTCCAGACACGCCTGGTTGCAGGCGATGCACGGCGCAATCTGTGCCGCGTTACCTGCAATTGCCTTGTTGACGAAATCTGCATCGGCGAGCATCGGACGGGCCAGAGACACCATGTCGGCGCAACCCGTCGACAGGACCTCTTCGGCTACCTCTGGCGTGTTGATCCGGTTCGAGGTGATGACGGGGATAGAAACCTTACCCATCAGCTTTTTCGTTACCCAGGCGAAGGCCGCGCGCGGAACGCTGGTGGCGATGGTCGGAATGCGTGCTTCGTGCCAGCCGATGCCGGTGTTGATGATCGTGGCACCGGCCTCTTCGATACGCTGGGCCAGTTCAACGACCTCTTCATGGGTCGAGCCATTGGGGATCAGGTCGATCATCGACAGGCGATAGATGATGATAAAATCAGTGCCTACGGCTTCACGCGTGCGGCGAACGACTTCGATCGGCAGGCGCATACGGTTCTCATAGGACCCGCCCCAATGGTCGGTACGCTTGTTGGTGTGTTTCACAATGAACTGGTTGAGGAAATATCCCTCGGACCCCATGATCTCGACCCCGTCATAACCCGCTTTCCGGGCCAGAACGGCAGCGTTCACGATGTCGCTGATCTGTTTCTCGATACCTTCCTCGTCCAGCTCATTCGGCGGGAAGGGCGAGATCGGGGATTTCACCGGGCTGGGGGCCACACATTTCGGACCATAGGCATAGCGACCCGCATGCAGGATCTGCATGGCGATCTTGCCGCCCGCCTCATGAACGCGCTGGGTCACGATGGAGTGGTTCGCGACCTCTTTGTCATTTGTCATCATCGACGCGCCGGGCAGCACCGATCCTTCAAGGTTCGGGCCAATCCCGCCTGTCACCATCAATGCGACACCGCCATGGGCGCGATCGGCATAGAACTCGGCCACACGGTTCCAGTCGCCGGTTTCCTCAAGCCCTGTGTGCATCGACCCCATCAGGACGCGGTTCTTCAATGTGGTAAAGCCCAGATCCAGCGGGGCCAGCATATTTGGGTACGCAGTCATGGCGAACTCTCCCTCCTGATTTTTGCGGATAGATTGACCTTCACGTCGATGTTGTCACGCGAAACCTAACGTCACACCCTTTGCCTTCACCCCGCTGCTTGCTACAGAACCTTCAAAGCATGTTTACGAGGCTGCACATGACCCCCGAAGAGATCGCCAAACTGCCCTATCGCCCTTGCGTGGGGCTTATGCTGATGAATGCCGAGGGCAGGATTTTCGTCGGTCAGCGCAATGATCGCCACAAGGAGGCATGGCAAATGCCTCAGGGCGGCGTGGACAAGGGCGAAAATCCACGGGATGCAGCCCTGCGTGAGCTGTGGGAAGAAACCGGCGTGACCTCGGACTTGGTCGAGATCGTGGCTGAGACGGACGGCTGGCTGCCTTATGATCTGCCACACGACATCGTGCCGAAAATCTGGAAAGGCCGATATCGCGGGCAAGAGCAGAAATGGTACCTGCTGCGATTTACCGGCCAGGACGACCAGATCGACATCCAGACCAAGCACCCGGAATTCAGCCTATGGAAATGGCAGGACCCCAGTAACCTGATCGAAGAAATTGTGCCGTTCAAACGTGAGGTTTATCAGCAGGTGGTTGCCGCCTTTGCGGACCACCTGTCATAAAACAACATGCGCATTGAAGACATCTGGCCCAAGTACCGCGCGCATGGGCTAGGGCGCGGTGCAAACCAAAATGCAGCTCCCGCAACCTCTCCATTGAAATAATCCGGGGGATGGCAGCTGGTTCAATCACCATACCGCACGTTGGCGTGAGGGGGCGTGGCCGCATCTGATCGACCTGTCTAGCTTGACGGGTATGAAGGACACGGCCCCAACTCTCTCTTCTGTAAAACCCGCCGGACGCAAGTTTACCGGCACCGACCGACGCGCTCCGTTGCGCGGCGGTCTGCAAGGGTGCGGGGAATATGGCGCAGGGCAGACGGCAGGCCGGTTCTACCCCATCGCCTGCGTCGCGCTTGAGGTCACGCAACGCTGTAATCTGGATTGCACACTGTGTTACCTCTCGGACCGGGCCGAGATGACCTATGACCCACCGCTGTCGGTTCTGTTTGCGCGTCTCGCCACAATTCACAGCCATTATGGCCCCGGTGTCTCGGTCCAACTGACCGGGGGTGATCCGACCCTGCGCAAGGTGGAAGACCTAGAGGCACTGTGCCGCGAAATTCGCCGCCTGGGCATGCGGGCGTGCCTGATGACCAACGGCATTCGCGCCAGCCGGGCGTTTCTGACGCGGCTTGCGGCGGCGGGGTTGGATGACGTGGCCTTTCACGTCGACATGACGCAGGAGCGCAAGGGGTTCAACAGCGAGACTGAGTTAAATGTGGTGCGCCTCGCCTATATCCGCCACACGCGCGGACTGGGCCTGCGGGTGTTGTTCAACACGACGGTTTTCGGCGGCAATATTGTTGAACTCTCTGCGCTGGCGCGGTTCATGCGAGACCGCCCTGAGGTCGCCTTTGTGTCATTCCAGATGCAAGCCGATACCGGGCGCGGGGTGTTGCGCGAACGTCCCGACGCTATCACGCAGGACAGTGTCATGCGCGCGGTCGAGACCGGATATGAAACGCCCCTGCATTTCGACACGGCTGCAGTTGGGCATTCGAAATGCAATCGCTATGCAAGTGTTGTGACTGCCGGCGGGCGTGCGGTTTCGGTTTTGTCCGCCAAACGCCTGACTCAGAAAGTGATAGCCGCGCTAAGCCGGGCCGAACAAACAACCGACGGCCATATCGACACCGGTGACAGCGTCCGGCGTATGGCACGGCGCAACCCGCTATTGGCGTTGCGGGCGGGCTTGCATCTGCTGAGATGCGTGCTGCGATTGGGCCGAGGATTATTGCGGGGACCTGTCCGCCGGCAATCGGTGTTCATTCATAACTTCATGGCTGCGGACGCGTTGGAGGATGATCGCTGTGCCTCTTGCGTCTTTATGGTCGCAACCGCGAATGGGCCGCTGTCCATGTGCGTTCACAACGCGCAGCGTGACATGCATCTGGCCGCACCGGATCGGGTCGACGGGCCATCTGGCCCAAGCTGGTGGAACGCCGCCGTCCCCCACCTGTCCGCTGGACCCGATCTGCCGGACTTGAGCGATCCGGGTCTGGCCCCGCTCAAGCGGCTCAAAGGGCAGATGCGGGCCATGCGCCGGAACCTAAAGGACGTATCATGAGAAAACTTCTGATCCTGCTGCTGCTTCCGGTTTTGACCGCATGCGCTAGCGTAGAGCGTCTGGCCTTGCCCGCTCCCGAGGCATTGCCGGGGCAGACCCTGACCAGATTTGCGTCCCCACCGGGCGAAAAGGTCGATCACCGCGATTGGACAGCTTTCCTGCACCGTTATGTCGTGACCGACGGGCAGGGCGTGAACCGGGTAACTTACAGGCAGGTGACACAGGCAGACCGGGCGCGTCTGGACGAATATTTGGTCGAGCTTCAATCCGTCGACCCTGCGAGGCTGACACGTGACCAGCAACTGGCCTATTGGATCAATCTGTACAATGCACTGACGGTGGATGTGGTCCTTGCAAACTATCCCGTCGCGTCGATCCGCGACATCAAGGATGGGCCTTTATCGATTGGGCCGTGGAATCAACCTCTGGCGCGGGTGGCCGGGCAGGAGTTGACCCTCAATGACATTGAACACCGCATTATCCGGCCCACATTCGGCGAACCGCGCATCCACTATGCGCTGAACTGCGCAGCTGTGGGCTGTCCCAACCTGATGGATCGCGCCTGGCAGGCCGAGACATTAGAGCGCGATTTCGCCGCTGCCGAGCACACCTATATCAACGACCCGCGTGGCGTGCAGTTCGACCAACGCGGCGGATTGATCCTGTCAAAGATCTTTATCTGGTTCCGCGAGGATTTCGGACCGAATGAAAAATCCGTGCTGGCCTATATCGCGACAGCAGCAGAACCCGAGCTGCGCGCCCGTCTTCAGCAGACGCCGCGTGTCAAAGCGTATCAGTATGACTGGGCTTTGAACGACGCGGCGGCAGGATCTTAATCAGCGGATTACAGCAGCCCTTCGGCGCGCAGCAGTTCCTGCATGTTCGCCTCGGGGCGCGGGCCGATGTGGCTGATGACCTCGCGGGCGCAGATATTGCCGATCTTGGCGCAGGTTTCGTGATCGCGGCCTGTGGCCATGCCAAACAGGAAGCCGGCGGCAAACTGATCGCCCGCACCGGTTGCGTCCACGGGCACGACTTTCTCGACCGGAACGTCGACGCGTTGCCCGTCGCTTAGGACAGTCACGCCGTCGCCGGAGCGGGTGCATACAACAAGCGGGCAGATCGCGGCGGTTTTGGCCAGCGCCTCTTCCAGATCGTCGGTTTCGAACAGGGATTTGATCTCGGCCTCGTTGCCGATGACGAAATCAAGTTCGTTTTCGATCAGCAGCAGGAAATCGACACGGTGGCGTTCCACACAGAAGGGGTCGGAAATGGCGATTCCCGCCTTGCCGCCACCTTTGTGGCACGCGCGCGCGGCCTCTAGAAACGCGGCCTTTCCCTTTTCCTTGTCGAACAGATACCCCTCAAGGAACATGATCTGGCTGTTGCCTGCGACGTCATCCGAAACGTCCAGCGACGACAGTTCCGAGGAAATCCCCAGATAGGTATTCATCGACCTCTCCCCATCGGGCGAGACAAAGATCATCGAGCGCGAGGTCGGCAGTTCGCCACCCGGCACCGGCGGATTCACGAAGTCGACGCCATCTTCATTCATTGCGTCCGCGTAGAACCGGCCCAGAGCGTCATCATGAACGCGCCCGATGAATGCCGAATCTAACCCCAGCGCACCTGCGCCAGCGATGGTGTTGGCAACCGAACCACCCGGCGTCTGAACCCGGCCTTCCATTGAGGCATAAAGCACTTCGCCACGCTCCTGCTCGATCAGCTGCATGATGCCTTTTTCGATGCCCATCAGCTCCAGGAAACTGTCGTCGGCTTGGGAGATCACGTCCACAACGGCGTTTCCGATACCGGTCAGTTGGTAGGTTTTCATAGGTTCTTGTCCTCAAATTCGCAGAGATCGCGGATGATGCAGGTACCGCACATGGGTTTGCGCGTCTTGCAATGATAGCGGCCATGCAGGATCAGCCAGTGATGCGCATGCAGCTGAAAGTCGGTCGGGATATTGTCTTCGATGGCGCGTTCGACGGCGTCCACATTCTTACCGGGGCAAATGCCGGTGCGATTGCCAACACGGAAGATATGCGTGTCCACGGCCTGCGCCGGATACCGCCACCACATGTTCAACACCACATTGGCCGTCTTGCGACCCACACCCGGCAGCGATTGCAGGGCTGCGCGGGAATTGGGTACCTCGCCGCCATAGTCGTCGACCAGAATACGGCTGAGTTTAATGACGTTCTTCGCCTTTTGCCGGAACAGACCAATGGTCTTGATGTGTTCGATCAGACCTTCTTCGCCCAGATCCAGCATCTTTTGCGGCGTGTCAGCGATCTTGAACAAGGCGCGTGTCGCCTTGTTCACACCGACATCGGTTGCCTGCGCAGACAGCGCCACGGCGACGACCAGAGTATAGACGTTGACATGCTCAAGCTCGCCCTTGGGTTCGGGGTCGGCTTCCTGAAAGCGCGTAAAGATCTCGCGGATCCGGTGATATCCGAGTTGTTTTGCCATCCGCGTCTTAATGCCGTTCGGGGCGCGTCGATACAAGTCCAAAGCCAATGCGCAAGTTCCGGGTCGCGAGGGCGTAACCTGCGCGCTATGGTTTGGTCAAGAATATGAGGTAATAGCCATGAACGTCCAGACACCGGAAAGCGGATACCACTACAACGTCATGCGCCGCGCGATCGACCTGATTGATCGAGGCGGAGAAGGCCTGAGCCTGGAAGAGCTAGCACGCCAGATGGATATGAGCCCGGCGCATTTCCAGCGCCTGTTCTCGCGTTGGACCGGGGTGTCGCCGAAACGCTACCAGCAATATCTGACCTTGGGCCACGCCAAGGCATTGTTGCGGGAACGGTTCACCACGTTGGAAACCGCACACAACGTCGGCCTGTCCGGCAGTGGCCGTCTGCACGATCTGTTCCTGAAATGGGAATCCATGAGCCCCGGCGAATACGCGCGCAGGGGCGTCGGGCTGACCATCTATTGGGGCTGGTTCGAATGCCCCTTTGGCCCGGCACTGGTGATGGGAACCGACAAGGGCATTTGCGGCATGGCTTTTGGTGCTGAAACCGGCGAAGAGAACGCGATGGAGGATATGATTTCGCGCTGGCCCAAGGCAGATTTCATCGAAGATCCGATGCGCCTGCGCCCTTGGGTTCGAAGCGCCTTTGGCGCGGCAAGCGACCGGCTGGAACCTACGCCGCTGTACCTCATTGGCTCGCCCCTGCAAATCAAGGTTTGGGAGGCGCTGATGCACATTCCGTCGGGTCAGGTCACCACTTATTCCGAGATCGCACAGCGTGTGGGATTGCCACAAGCCGTGCGCGCGGTGGGAACCGCGGTCGGTCGCAACCCGGTCAGCTGGCTGATCCCATGCCACCGGGCGCTGCGCAAATCCGGCGGGCTGGGTGGCTATCACTGGGGCCTGCCGGTCAAGCGCGCGATGCTGGCATTCGAGGCCGCTCAGGCCGACGCATAGTCACGTCAAAAACAGACTTTTCGCTGCTGCATCCTGTGATAGTGAGAACCTATGAAGCAGGAAAGCGGGCAGATTACACAGACATTCGCGGCGTGGGCCATTCCGGTTTCGGTGGCTGTTTTGCTGCTGAAGCTTCTGGCCTGGTGGGTGACTGGTTCGGTCGCCTTGTTATCGGATGCCCTGGAATCGGTGGTGAATGTGGCGGCCGCCCTGCTTGCATTTTTCGCGGTGCGGATATCTGGCATGCCGCCAGACAAGAAACACCCGTTCGGGCATAAAAAGGCCGAGTATCTGTCCGCAGTGGCCGAGGGAACACTGATTGTTCTGGCCGCGCTACTGATCATTCGTGAAGCCGTCTCTGCCTTGGCTGATCCGCATCTGGCCGGAGAACCGTTCCTGGGTATTGCCATAAATGTGGGCGCGACGTGCTTGAATGGTATCTGGGCGTTTCTGCTGTTGCGGGTTGGGCGACGAGAATCCTCACCGGCGTTGGAGGCGAGCGGAAAGCACATTTTGACCGACATTATGACCTCGGTCGGTGTTGTTGTCGGGTTGCTGATTGCGATGGCGACAGGTTGGTTGATCCTTGATCCCATTATCGCGATTCTGGTGGCCGTCAATATTCTGTGGGAAGGGTGGAAGGTTATCCGCGGCTCGGTCGACGGGTTGATGGATGCTTCGCTGATCGATGGGGAATTGACTTCTGTGCGCGAAACAATCGAAGCCAATTTGGGCCCGGCGCTTGAGTATCATGATCTGCGCGGTCGCAGGTCAGCCAACATGATTTTCGTTGAGTTTCACCTTGTCGTTGACGGTGCCATGTCGGTCGCGGCCGCGCATGACATCTGCGACGATATCGAGGCGGCCCTGAACAGAAAGTTTCCGGGGTCAGTCTTTGTCATCCATCTGGAACCGGACAGCGAGTTGAAAAGTACCAGAGCCTGATTGACAGACACATCCGCCAGTGCGAAATGTCGCCCTCAGGTTCGGGTCCCCTGCCGTTCGCAGCCATTTGGCATTGGTGAAACCCGGTTGATGAACATCTGTTGCCCTTTCCTGGCGCGCGGATGGCAATGCGAACCCCGTCCAGACTTGGCGCCCGTTTAAGGAAACGAGGCAAGAAATGACACGTTCAAACAGTATTGCTCCACTTGAGGAGCTAAAAGCGCAGGCAAAACGACTGCGCGACAGGCTGCGCGTTGCGGGGGTCACGCTCTCGCATAGTGAATCGCTGGAATTGTTGGCGCATCAACATGGGGTGCGCGATTGGAATACGTTGCACGCAATGGCCGGAAATCGCATGCATTTGCGTGTTGGTGACCGGGTTGAAGGGTTCTATCTGGGGCAGCCGTTCAGGGCGGAAATCCGTGGTATGACCCTGTTGGGTGACGGGTCGCATCGGCGCGTTACCTTACACTTTGACGCCCCCGTGGATGTCGTTCAGTTCGAAAGTTTCTCGGCCTATCGTCAGCGCGTAACCGGTGAGATTGGCTGGGATGGCCGATCCACACGGCATACATCGGACGGCCAACCGCAACTGATCGTGCGACCCACGTAAAGAAAAGGGCGCGGCGGGTAACCACCGCCGCGCCCTTTTGTTAAGTTCTGGTCTGGCGTCACTCTGCCGCCCAGCCACCGACGGCTTTGACCTCAAGGAAATCCTCCAACCCCCACAAGCCGCCTTCGCGCCCGTTTCCGGACTGTTTCATGCCGCCAAACGGTGATCCTGCACTGCGCGACTGGCCATTCATTTCGACCATGCCGGACCGCAGTACCCGCGCCATTCGGTTGGCGCGCGCGCCGTCTTGTGTCTGAACGTAATTGGTCAGGCCGTATGGCGTGTCGTTGGCAATCTCGACCGCCTCTTCTTCGGTGTCGAAGGGGATCATGGTCAGGACCGGGCCAAAGATCTCTTCGCGCGCGATGTTCATCTGGTTATTGGCGTCAGCAAAGACGGTCGGACGTACATAATAACCCTTGTTCAGCCCCTCGGGCCGACCGGTGCCGCCTGTCACCAATCGGGCGCCTTCATCGATGCCCTTCTGGATCAGGTCCTGGATTTTGTTCCACTGCACCTCGTTCACGACGGGGCCGATATGGCGGCCTTCTTCCTGCGCGCTGCCCACCGAAACAATGCTGGCCACTTCAGCCGCCGTTTCCACAGCCTGATCGTAGATCGGGCGCTGCACCAGCATGCGGCTGGGCGCATTACAGCTTTGGCCGGTGTTGTTCATCATGTGCAGAACGCCGCGTTTGACGGCCTTTTCGTCGGCATCTGCAAAGACCACGTTTGCGCCCTTGCCGCCCAGCTCCAGATGTACCTTCTTCAAAGTATCTGCGGCACTTTTTGAGATCGCTGTGCCAGCGCGGGTCGAGCCGGTAAAGCTGACCATATCCACATCAGGATGCGCCGAAAGTTGGGAACCAACGCCCACGCCATCCCCGTTCACCAGATTGAACACACCGGCGGGGAAGCCGGCCTCATCCATCATCTCGGCAAAGATAATTGCGTTCAGCGGACTTTGTTCGGATGGTTTCAGAACCATGGTGCAGCCTGCAATCGCCGCCGCGCCGACCTTGAGCGTGACCTGGTTCATCGGCCAGTTCCAAGGTGTAATCAGGGCGGCGACACCGACGGCCTCATAGATGATCCTGTCATTGGGCGCGTGATCGCCCAGCGGGCGGTCGAATTGGAACGCTTTGGCTGCCTGCACAAAGTTCGCCAGGTGATACATGCCCGCACCGGATTGCTGGGTGCGCGCCATGTCGATTGGCGCGCCCATCTCA
Source organism: Ruegeria sp. Alg231-54 (assembly GCF_900143525.1). Lineage (GTDB taxonomy): Bacteria > Pseudomonadota > Alphaproteobacteria > Rhodobacterales > Rhodobacteraceae > Ruegeria. The sequence goes on from NZ_FREZ01000004.1 coordinate 170,751, forward strand.
AGTGACATCGCCTGTGCCAAATCCTCAGACCGGGCTTGGTAAATCCCGATCAGTTTCTCGACCAGCGCGATGCGATCCTCGACCGGTGTGGCCATCCAGCCGGGCAGGGCGGCCTTTGCGGCAGCAACTGCGGCGTCGGTATCAGCTTGCGCGCCCAGTGAGATCACTGCGCAGGGTTCCTCGGTCGAGGGGTTGATCACCTCGAAATCATTCGCTGCAGATGGGGCGACCCATGTTCCGTCAATGTAGAAATTGCGTTTCTCGATCATCACGTATCCTCCTGATCCCGTGGCCCGGATGGCGGGAATTTGGGCCACTCTGGCACCGGCGTATCTGTGTGGCAAGGCGCAATTTGATCAAATTAATTTCCTCAAAAATGAATACCCTTTCAAGCAGCGAATGGTTTAACAATGGCGCAGAGTTATTAGGTTTCCAGCAACCGACTCGGTTTGTTTCACATAAAAGGAGATGCCCCATGGGTTTGCGCATCAATGACACCGTTCCGAATTTCACTGCAGAGACGGATCAGGGCACTGTTCAGTTCCATGACTGGATCGGTGACAGCTGGGCGATCCTGTTTTCACACCCCAAGGATTTCACGCCGGTCTGCACCACTGAGTTTTCGGCCGTTGCACAGCTGAACGACGAATGGGCAGCCCGCAATACCAAGGTGATGGGCGTTTCAGTCGATGGTGTCGAGGACCACAAAAAGTGGAAGAAGGACATCGAGGCGTATGGCAACGCCAACCCCGGTTTTCCGATCATTGCCGATGACGGCCTGGCCGTGTCCAAGGCATTCGACATGCTGCCCGCCGAGGCGTACCTGCCCGATGGCCGCACCCCTGCCGACAGTGCAACCGTGCGTTCGGTGTTCATCATCGGCCCGGACAAACAGTTGAAACTGTCGATGACCTACCCGATGACCGTGGGCCGAAACTTTGCCGAAATCCTGCGCGCGCTGGACGGTCTGCAGATGAGCGCCAAGGGCGTGGCCACCCCCGCGAACTGGGTGCCGGGCGAAGACGTGATCATCCCGCCTGCGGTTTCGAATGACGAGGCAAAAGAAAAATTCGGTGAGTTCGAAACCATCTTTCCGTATCTGCGTAAAACCAAAGCGCCCAGCTAAAGTAGCTCGGGCAGGGCGCTAAGCTCTGCCCGTTTCCAATCCGCCTTCAAGGGTGACTAAGCTGCGGATCGTTGAGGGTGCTGATACAGTTTCCGACGGTAGGCAGCACGCTTGAATTCACGCGTCAGCTTGTCGGCCAGCGGCGGGCTTGCCTGTATGGTCGAACCGCCGATTTCTTGTGCGACTTCCTGATTGCGGCTTCCTTGCAAGGAAAGGATTGGCTGCCCAGTCACCCAGTGCATTTGCAGGAACGTGTCGACCGGTCGGTCAATCTGGTCGGTTACGGCAAGCAACCGCTCAGCCGCACGCCGCCCGACCACCTGGCAGACGCATTGCAGGCCAATGACTTTTGGCAGGATCAGACGCAATCCGTTTTGCTCTACAAGCGTTCTTGCCGCATCCTCGCGTTGTTTCACGGGAATTCGGATATAGTGATCCGGGGTCGCAAGCGGATCCAGCATCTCTAACGCACTGGCCATGCGGCAAGGGTCTATGCGCAGATCATCCTCGGCAATGATAGCGCGGTCGATCTTTTCATCAACGAGCTTGCGCCAGATTCGTCGATGGCTCGCGAAAACTCCGATCTCCGCAGGGCGCAGCAAAAAAGGGTATCTGGGGCGATACAAATCGCCCGGAAACAATTGTACATCCGTGATTTGAGCAGGGTCCTTCCCATCGACGGCCTCGAACAGTTCCGCATCGGGCAGACTGGCACACAGCCGTTCGGCATTGGGTCGCCGCGCTGTGCTTGCCGTCATATGGATGACAAAAGTCCTCATGCCACAGTGCATAGAACACGATAACGAAAGGGGGAAGAGAAACCCGAAAGAAACACTTCCCCGTGATCCATCAGAAACCGTAACGCAGGCCGACATTGACGCTGAAGACGTCGATATCATCCTCGACCGTACCCGTGGACGCACCGTTTGGTGCCAAACGTGCCGAGGATACGTCGAATGCGCGGGCATATCGGGTGTCCAGGGTCAGGGAGGTATTTGGGCCGATCTCATAGGCTACACCGGCAATAATTTGCGCAGCAAAGGTGGCGTCGGTGTCGTTCAGTTCGACGCCCGGTCCGTAGACAAAGTCCAGATCAGAGTAGGTGGCACCCAGACCCAGACCAACATAGGGCGTGAAGGCCCCTGCCTGTTTGAAGTCGACCAGCACATTGGCGAACAGCGATGTCTGCGACACGTCACCCGAAATGTTGCCTTCCGCGCCGGGACCATTGCCCGAGAAATTGACGCCGTCTACGTCGTTCTCACGATAGGACAGTTCCAGCTCGATCCGGGTGCCAAACTGATCGTTCGACCATTGCGGGATCTCTTTGCCGACCGCGATGCCCAGCCCATAGCCGCTATCGAAATCGGTATCCACCGACTGCGATGATCCATTGATCGTGCCGCTAAAGTCGCTGTCCTGTAGTTGGCTGTACCCAGCAAAGCCCTGAAGATAGAGACCCTCGGACAAGCTCTGGGCGGCCAGTGCGGACGCGCTGATCGTCAAAGCTGTCGAGGCGAGAAGAAGACGCGTAACCATGGCCATGTCCTTTGTTCCACAATTGGTATGGCGCACATGTGGGCAGTAGAAGCAGGAATGAAAGGCGCCAGCCCTTCACTTCAATTCACAGGATATTGGGCGTGTGTGAGTGAATAAGATCAGTACCGAGCTAACATTTTGATTCACGGTCTATGTGGTCGAATTCGATCTTTCAGAACTGTTTGTCAGCAAAGGTTCGGAAAGCAGCTCATCGATGAAGTAGCTCAGCAATTGCACGCGTCCCGTAACTCCTGCCTTGCGATACACCGCGGCGCATTGCGCTTTGACCGTGCCTTCTTTGGTTTGCCGCAATGTCGCGATGTCCGCAATTGACAGACCCTTGATAGACAACAGGGCAACGTCGCGCTCAGCATCACTCAGGTTCCACTCAGTGAATTGAGAGGCAATGAGTTGAGCAAACGCGCCCTGCGCGACACTCAGTTGTCGTTGCATGTCGCGCACACGCCTGTTTTGGGACCGGATCAGTGCAATCGTCGCGGCAAGACCGCCGATCAATGCCAGGGCCAGAACCAGTTCGAAACTATGCAGGTGGCGAAAGCCCGCGCCTTCCCCACCGGTCCAGTCCAACATCGCGTCCGTCACGAAAAAGGCGGCGCAGACAGCCTGCACCACCAGAAGGAGCCAAAGCAATGACGTTTGTGAAAGCTTCATGAGGCTCCTGAGAGTTCGTCGGGTCAGTCATCGTCCTCTTCGAGTTCGATGGCAGTTACCACGCCGTCGGTCTCGGACAGGACAAGTTCAGTTTCTACACCATCCTTGATGAGTTCAACCTCGATCTCGCCATCTTCGAATTCGATCTCTTCGATTTCGTATCCCTGCGCCTCCAGGGCCGTGCGGATATCGGACTCGGTGGTGCCCAGTTTGTCGCCCAGCCCGACATTGGCCAGTGCAAGAACCGGCGCTGTTGCAATCAATCCGGTCAGTGTCAGCAGTTTCAAGGTTTCCATTTTGCATCTCCTTTTTGCGTTGTGGCGATGTTGTGAAACTGGGAACAGGGCGCGTGCGCTGCGATTGGCTTTTGGTTGAAACGCAAGGAATTGGACCAAAGTTTATCCCGGTAAAATGCGGTTTCAGGCCGCCTGGTTCTGCATTTGCCCGAATTGTGTTAGGTTTAGACCGGGGGAGTTCTACAGGCATATAACCAAGACGTCGGGCGTTCAGACTGTGTAAAACAGGAGAAGACGATGGCATTCACAGATTGGTACGTTGAAGGCGATGCATTCGGGAACTGCAATTGCGGCTATGCCTGCCCTTGCCAATTCGAAGAATTACCAACCCACGGAAATTGCCGCGGCTTTGAGGTGCTTGAGGTTTCCAAAGGACATTTTGGCGACACCGACCTTGCGGGCACAAAAGCTGCGCTGATCTATGCCTGGCCTGGCCCGATCTTTGAGGGCGGCGGCCAGATGCAGGTGATCATCGACCCAAGCGCCTCGGACGCGCAACGGGCCGCATTGGAAAAGGTCTTTCACGGGGAAGAGACCGAGGAAATGGCAACCCACTGGCATGTCTTCCGCACGATGTGCGACACCGTTCACGAGACCCTGTATGTGCCGATTGATTTTGAGATGGACATGGATGGGCGCACCGCCAAAGTCTCAATCGGTGAGGTGCTGAGCTCAACCGGCCGTCCCATCGAGGCCCCACATGGTGGTGGCCCGCATCGTGTACGGATCGACATTCCCGGTGGTATAGAATTCACCCTGGCCGAGATTGGCAGTGCATCGACCAAGGCAGATGCGGCGATCAAACTGGATTTGAACGACAGTTATGGGCAGTGGCATGTGATGAAACACGGGCCGTCTGGCGTGGCGCACTGACGTTCTGGGTATTTGACTTGTCAGCAAGGATCAGGCTGCAGCGGCTTCACCAGTCAGATGTTCGCTTTGGCCAGCTTCGTTCTTTTCCAAGCTTGGCTTAATCGGCCGCACGCGATCATAGATGATGTGGAACAGGTAGGTGTAAACCGTATAAGTCAGTGTCAGACCGACATTGAGCGCAAGCGCTGATCCCAGAGAATGCCCACCAACCATCATCAAAAGTGGGCAGGTGATCATGACTGCCGTAACCTCATGCAATGTGGCATGAAGAACACGCACCGATTGGGGGCGTTTGCAGGCCAACCGAGCCGTTTTGCCCCGCTCAATCAGATCGAAAATAGTATTGAAGATCGGGCACCAGATCATGATCACAATCGATAGCATGGCGATCATAGCGAACCCGTGCACCATCGATGCGCCGGTCAAATAAGCGTATACGGGTGAGACAAAAGCGATCCCGATCATCTCGAAGCTGCCGGTCTGGATGACGCGTTCCTTGAAGGTCCTCAGGGTCATGTCACGCCTTTCAAAACACAGGATCACCGTTCAGCCGAGCGGATTGCCCGGTCGCTGAAATACGGGTGGTCTTAAGGGATGGATTGCTTCCCTAGCGTAACCTTTCATGAAGAAATACATCTGACTGTGAACTCGCACACATTCAGATATTTATGGCAATAATTGACCGATCCGTCCTTGGCTGGGCGGTCATAGCTCGAAACGAAAAAAGGCCCCGGCGTTTCCACCGGGGCCTTGATCAATTGAAAGAAGAACAGATTACTCTGCGCTTTCCTCTTTCTTTTCTTTCTTCTCGGGAACGATCTCTTCGCCGGTTTCCTGATCGACCACTTTCATCGACAGGCGGACCTTGCCGCGGTCGTCAAAGCCCAGCAGCTTGACCTTTACTTCCTGACCTTCCTTCAGAACATCCGACGGATGGTTCAGGCGGCGGTTTTCGATCTGGGACACGTGGACCAGACCGTCGCGCTTGCCAAAGAAGTTCACGAAGGCACCGAAGTCGACGATCTTAACGACTTTACCGGTGTAAACTTGGCCTTCTTCCGGCTCAGCGACGATCGAGTGGATCATCTCATACGCCTTCTTGATCGATTCACCATCGGGCGATGCGATCTTGATCACACCATCGTCGTTGATGTCGACCTTGGCGCCGGACACTTCGACGATTTCGCGGATGACCTTACCGCCCGAGCCGATCACTTCACGGATCTTGTCGGTTGGAATGTTCATGGTCTCGATGCGCGGGGCGTGGACCGAGAAATCGTTGGTCTCGGACAGGGCTTTGCCCATCTCACCCAGGATGTGCATCCGGCCGTCCTTGGCTTGTGCCAGGGCTTTCTCCATGATCTCGGGCGTGATGCCTGCGACCTTGATGTCCATCTGCAGCGAGGTAATGCCGTTTTCGGTGCCCGCAACTTTGAAGTCCATGTCGCCCAGGTGGTCTTCGTCACCCAGAATATCCGACAGGATGGCGTATTCGCCGTCATCTTCCAGGATCAGGCCCATGGCCACACCGGCAACCGGTGCTTTCAGCGGAACGCCCGCATCCATCATCGACAGCGAGCCGCCGCAGACCGACGCCATCGAGGACGAGCCGTTGGATTCCGTGATCTCGGACACGATGCGGATCGTGTAGGGAAAGTCAGTCGCCGCGGGCAGAACCGCCTGCAGGGCGCGCCATGCCAGCTTGCCGTGGCCGATCTCACGACGGCCCGGACCACCAACGCGGCCAACTTCACCAACCGAATACGGAGGGAAGTTGTAGTGCAGCAGGAAGTTCGATTTGAAGTTGCCGTGCAGCGCGTCGATGAACTGCTCATCGTCGCCAGTGCCCAGCGTGGTCACGGCCAGAGCCTGCGTTTCACCACGGGTGAACAGCGCGGAGCCGTGCGTCCGAGGCAGCATCGAGGTTTCTGCAACGATCGAACGGATATCAGTGGTCGAACGACCGTCGATCCGCTTGCCGCCTTTGACGACGTCGCCGCGCAGAATGCCAGCTTCCAGCTTCTTCATTGCGGAACCGAGGTTGCCGTCTTCCAGCTGCTCTTCGGTCAGCGCTGCTTTGATTGCTTCACGCGCAGCGGCAACAGCGGCGGTGCGCTCTTGCTTGTCGGTGATCGCGAAAGCGGCGCGCATTTGCTCTTCACCGGCAGCTTTGACTGCGGCTGACAGCTCCGAGAAGTCGGGTGCCTGGAAGTCGAACGGCTCTTTCGCGGCGTCTTCGGCCAGTGCGATGATCAGGTCGATGACCGGCTGAATCTGCTCATGTGCGAATTTGACCGCACCCAGCATTTCGGCCTCGGACAGCTCGTACGCCTCCGATTCAACCATCATCACGGCGTCTTTGGTACCGGCAACAACCAGATCCAGACGCTGTTCAGGGTTCAGGCGCAGGTCCTGCATGTCGTCAACGGTCGGGTTCAGAACGTATTCACCGTCCTCAAAACCAACGCGGGCACCGGCGATCGGACCCATGAACGGCGCGCCGGAAATAGTCAACGCAGCCGAGGCAGCGATCATCGCAACCATGTCGGGGTCGTTGACCAGATCGTGGGACAGCACGGTGCACATCACCAGAACTTCGTTTTTGAAGCCGTCAACGAACAGCGGGCGGATCGGACGGTCGATCAGACGCGCGGTCAGCGTCTCTTTTTCGGTCGGGCGCGCCTCGCGCTTGAAGAAGCCACCCGGAACCTTACCGGCGGCATAGTATTTTTCCTGATAGTGGACGGTCAGAGGGAAAAAGTCCTGACCCGGTTTTTGCTGCCGTGCAAAGGTCACGTTCGCCATGACGCTGGTTTCGCCCAGTGTCGCGATCACGCTGCCGTCGGCCTGACGGGCAACCTTGCCGGTTTCCAGTGTGAGCGTCTCTTCGCCCCACTGCATAGATTTTTTCGTTACATCAAACATATGCGTATCCTAGATGGGAGCACTCCCGCCCCTGCGGGTCTCCCGTTTGCATGGCGGCCCCATTGCCGCCGATCCCATTTTAGCTTTCGTCTGAGTGCCGGGATCAGGGCACAACGTCTCAGATACCGCGCGCATACATGAGATTGGGGCGGATTGAAAGAGGTCTCGCTTAAAGCAGGGTTCCCGCCGGAATTCAGAAAGAACACTCGCGCGACTTTCGCAACGCCCGCAAATCCGTTGCTGTTTCCAGATCCGGGGACGGGGCAGCCACGGCTACTGTGTCATCCCCTTCGAATTTCAAAAACGCCAGAGCACACACCGACCAGAGCCACGAATTCAGCCATAGCAAAGCCCCACCTGCGGCGGCTCCCCTAAGAATGACCTCAAGATCGAAATTTGGCAAACTCTGTGCCGTCAGGATTGAGATTACCGACATAAGGATCGGAAGCAGGGCGTAAAAAGCTGTGTAGAAGCCAAAATAGAGCTGCAGGAAGATCGAAACGAAGAAGACGCAGAACAGCGGTATGAAACTTTGCCCCAGCCCATTGAAGAAGGCGTGGCTCGGCGCGCGGTGCCCGGCGGATTGTGCGGCGCTGGCTATCGGTACGGCCATGATCGCGTAGAACGCAGCCCATACAAAGCACATCACGATCAGACTGCTGCCCACGGCAAGCAGGCCAAAAGCGCCCAGAGTTGGCTTGGGAACGTTTTGGAAAGCGGCCCAAGATACCGGTTCCCCGATCTGCCACAGGGCATATGCAATGCCCGATACAGCCACAATCAGTTTCAGAACCCATAGTACAGCAGCAAAGAACAACCCGTACATTACCGAATACAGGGCCATGGCCCTGTAATCCGTGTGTCGCCTATCCCCTTTCAGCGCAAGCGCTGTGCGTATTCCGAACAGGGTGAAAAAAGCGGTTGTGACCGGTCCGCTAATGTAATTGGCCATCCCGAGGGTGAAAATACCCAGAACCGTCCAAACAACAACTGAGGCGAGGCTAATCACAAGAACGGGGACGATCATGTGCAGCATCACGCGCATCGACAGTAGAAGAGAGTTGAAGATAAGCGTCATAGGGCAGGGCCTGTTAATATAGCGAAAGTATCAAAGCGCGAAAACTACCTGAAGGCGATTAGTTTGCAAGGGGTGAGTGCAACGCAATTGCATTCACTAACAGGAATGCGTTTGGTTAAATTATGTCGTCAGTGTAAGCTGTTATCACGAAGCCCGCGGTCGAATTGACGGAGAAACGCCAAGGGACAAAATCTCGTTTCCGTCCGCTGGTCGAATACCTTGGCGTTTGCACTTAGCGAACAGAAGGGCAGACGAATGGCACAAACCAAGAAAATGCTGGATCCGGACCCCCGGATTTACGACTTCGAGACCGAATACGAGGTTGGGCAAGACAACGTCCGGCCGTTCGGTTTGGACATCCACAACCCGGTCTTTTTGATCTCGAGCATCCTGATCTTTGCGTTCGTTCTGATCGCGTTGGCCAATCAAGAGGGTACCGCGGCACTGTTTGGCTGGCTACGACCATGGCTCACCAGCACGTTTGACTGGTTCCTGGTCCTGTCGGTCGACGCAATCACATTGTTCTGTCTTGTTCTGATCGTGTTGCCGGTTGGCAAGGTGCGGATCGGTGGCAAGGACGCAAAGCCCGACTATTCCTATGCCGGATGGATAGCGATGATGTTCGCGGCCGGTATCGGTATCGGGCTGTTGTTCTTTGGAGTGATGGAGCCCGTCTATTACAATTTTGCCGAAGACGGCAACGCGGTGCCACTGGGCATCGACATCGCCGTTCCAGGCAATGAATATGCTGGAGTCGTCGGTACAATCCATCATTGGGGGCTGGAAGGCTGGGCGGTCTACGCCGCTGTTGGTCTGAGTCTGGCCATCTTTGCCTATAACCTCGATCTTCCCCTGACCTTGCGATCGGCTTTCTATCCGATCCTGGGTGAACGTGTCTGGGGTTGGTGGGGCCATATCATCGACACTCTGGCGGTGTTTGCGACGCTATTTGGCCTGACCACCTCGCTGGGTCTTGGCGCGCAGCAGGTTGCGGCAGGATTGAATGAGGTGTTCGGCATCGAACCCAGCCCAACCGTCACAGTTCTGCTGATCATCGGTATCACGTTGATTGCGTTGGGTTCAGTCCTGATGGGAATGGATGCTGGCGTCAAACGGTTGAGCGAAATCAACATGATCATGGCCGTGGGCCTGTTTATCTTCGTGATTGTTGTTACTGGCGTCGGCACGGCCATCGCACGGTATTTCAACGTGATGGTGGATTATGTGTACCACCTGCCGGCGCTGTCGAACCCGTTTGGGCGTGAAGACACCAGTTACTTCCACGGCTGGACCACCTTCTACTGGGCCTGGTGGATCGCATGGTCGCCCTTTGTAGGCATGTTCATCGCCCGAATCTCAAAAGGTCGCACAGTGCGCGAGTTCATCCTTTGCGCCCTGCTGGCACCGACGGCTGTTTGTGCCTTGTGGATGTCGACCTTTGGCGGTGCCGCCATCGACATGTTGAACGCAGGTGGAGCAGAAGGTGTACGTGCCACAGTGATCGACAGCTACGCCCCTGAAGGTGCGCTGTTCGGATTCCTCAAGGAGCTGCCGCTTTACAGTATTGTTGCGCCAATCGCCCTGGTCCTGATCGTGGTTTTCTTTGTCACCTCGTCGGATTCCGGCTCGCTGGTTATCGACACGATTACTGCGGGTGGAAAGATGGACGCACCGGTGGTTCAGCGGGTGTTCTGGTGCACTTTGGAAGGTCTGGTCGCCATTGCGCTGTTGCTTGGCGGGGGCCTCTCTGCACTACAAGGTGCTGCGGTTTCGACAGGTATCCCGTTCACGTTGGTGGTTCTGATCATGTGCTACTGCTTGTGGCTGGCGCTGAAATCAGAAAAAGCCAAGATGTAGGGCCTTGATCTGAAACATTCTGGACGCCCGCCTTTTGGCGGGCGTTTTTCGTCCCCGGACAACTATAAACGTCCGGATCATTCGAAGCCAAATAGCATGGGCCGATGGCCCCGCTACTTATGCTTTGGCGACACTCACTGCAGTTTCGAGCGCTTGATCAAGACTGTTCGCCACCTGATCCACGTCGTCTAACGACAAACACAGCGGTGGCACCATCCGCAGGCATTGTTGAAACGGACCGGACTTTGACAGGATAATTCCTTGTGCGCGGCAGGCTTCGAAAACCTCTGTGGTCATGTCCTTGTCCGGCGTTTTGCTATCCCGGTCTTTCACGAATTCCAGCGCAAGCATAAGGCCCTTCCCGCGAACATCGCCGATGACCTGATACTTGTCTTTCAAGCCATGCAGCCTTTCCAGCAAGGCGGCCCCCACAACACGGGCGTTTTCCTGCAACCCTTCGTCCCGCATGACCGCAAGAACCGCACGGGCTGCCGCAGCCGAGGTCGGGTTGGCACCATAGGTGTGGAACATAAACCTCTCTGCCATGGGTTCGGCGATATGTTTCTTGGCCACAACCGCCCCGATCGGGAAGCCATTTCCAAGACCTTTTGCCATGACGACGATGTCGGGCACGACGCCGTCCGCTTCGAACCCCCAGAAGTTTTCGCCAGTGCGGCCAAAGCCCGACTGCACCTCGTCCGCGATATAGAGACCTCCTGCCGCGCGCACGCGCTCGGCTGCACCGGACATATAGCCGGGGGGCATTTCAATGATGCCGCCATAGCCCTGCACGCTTTCGACAAAGATGCCCGCCACATTGCCGGATGTGGCTGTGGCGATGGTGCGATCGATCTCATCCAGATAGGGCTGCGTGCCCGGCCCAAAGATGCCGCGGAATTGATTGGGTTCCGGCACGAAGGCCACGTTGCCGGGCATGCCCGGGTGGCGCCAGCCCGAGATACCGGTGATCGACTGCGCTGCAGCCGTTGGCCCGTGATAAGCGGTGCGCAAGGCAAGCAAATCCAGATTGCCGGTATAAGTGCGCGCCATGGTCATCGCCAGATCAACCGCCTCGGACCCTGAGTTGGTCAAATGTACCACCCAGTCATGTCCTTTGGGCATCGTCGCGGCCAATTCTTCGGCCAAATGCGCAGGTGTCGGGTGATAGAACATTGTCGTGCAATGGGTCAGCTCTTGCGCTTGCGCGGTCGCCGCTGCCACCACGCGCGGATGCGAATGTCCGACCGAGATACAGACATTCATGCCCAACAGATCAGTGTATTTCCGCCCCTCCGTATCCCAAAGGTATTGGCCCTGACCTTTCTTGAAAACGATCGGTTCGCGAAAAGGCGTGAACCGCGTCAGCGAGGCGGCATAATACTGGTCCCGTCGCGCGGCTGTGTTCGAGAAGTCCCAGTCGGTGTGAAGGGGGTGGTCGGTCATTTGGAACCTCCGGTTTTCAGGCGTGAGTTTTCGGGGTCAAAGGGGGCCTCAGGCAGGATCGTTGCCGCACGATGCTGGCCCAGTATTGAGATGGTCAGCCCGTCTCGCGCAGTCGGGTCGCGCAGATAGGCCAAAGCCAGAACCTTACCGGTCCGGTGGCCATAAGCACCCGAGGTGGCGATGCCGACCGGCAGACCGTCTTTCCAGACCGTGTGCGCGTAGAACGGATCTATCTCACCGGCGTCGACCTCAAGCAGCACCATTTCCCATGCGTTGTCCCTTGCTAGTTCGTCGCGTAGGTCCTTGCGGACAAACGGGGTCAGACCTGCCTCAAATGGGCTGCGTTCGGTCGTCAGATCACTGCCCCAACCGCGATAGCCTTTTTCAAGGCGCATGGAGTTTGCAGCATAGGCCCCGTAGAATCCCAGACCATGAGGTTTGGCGATCTCTTCAAGCGTCATGAAAAGTTGCACGGCATGTTCTTTGGCTACATGCAATTCCCAGCCATATTCGCCCAGATAAGACACCCGCAGGGCACGCAGAGGAAACCCGGCAATATGGATCTCTTGCGCGGTGAGCCAGGGCATATGGTTCAACTCGGGCAACACATCGGCGGAGTTGGGCCCCATGACGCCGATAACTGCCAGATCCTCAGAGACTTTTCGAACGGTGACGTCAAAGCCTTTGGCAACCTGTGTCAGAAGATCATGGTCGATCTGCTCGGCCGCGGCGGCGCTGGTCAGATAAGCATGATCTTCAGTCAGGCGGGCGACGGTGAATTCTGACAGAACACCACCTGCCGGGGTCAGCGCATGGGTCAGGCCGATGCGGCCCGGCGGGATCGCGCGGTTCGCGCCCAATGCTTGTAGGAAGGCCGCGACATCGGGGCCGGTGACGTCGAATTTCGAAAACACCGACAAGTCGGCCATGGCGACGCGATTGTGCGCGGCCTCGACCTCTCGCGCCACGGGTTCGAACCAATTGGCGCGGCGGAAGGTTTCATCGGCGATTGCTCCGGGCGTGTTTGAGAACCAATTTGGACGCTCCCACCCATAAGCCGCGCCCATCACCGCGCCACGTTCGACCATCTGGTCATGCAGTGGAGACAGGCGCAATCCGCGCCCTGCGGGCCGTTCTTCGTAAGGATAGTGCACGCCAAATTGCAGGCCGAAACACTCGACGGCCTTAGCCACGCGGTAATCGCGATCTGCCCAGGACCCAAAGCGGCGCGAGTCCACCGCCAGCGCATCCATCGGCGGCGCGCCGTGGGTCATCCAATGGGCCAGGAACCAACCTGCGCCACCACCTTCCATCACCCCCATAGACGAGCCGGTCAAAATCCAGGCGTTTTCCAGCCCGTGTGCAGGTCCGATCAATGGATTTGCATCCGGGGTGAAGGTAATCGGCCCGTTGATCACCGATTTTACACCACCGGTTTCCAGCGCCGGTATTCGTTCCATTGCGGCCATGATGATGTGTTCCACACTGTCCAGATCCGGCGGCATCAGGTCCGCGCCAAACTCGGGTGGCACACCATCAACGGACCAGACCTTGGCGTCCTTTTCATAAGGCCCCAGGATCAGCCCATCGCGTTCCTGCCGCACATACCAGCTTTCTTCAGGGTCGCGAATGATCGGCAGTTCGGGCAGACCCTCTTTGATCCGGGACGATACGGCCGCCACCGTGTCCGTCACCAGGTATTGGTGCAGCACCGGAACAGACGGGATATTGAGTCCCATCATATGCCCGATTTCCCAGCCCCAGGTGCCTGCGGCGTTGACCACGTGGGTGGTTTCTACGATCTCTTTCGCAGTCTCGATCCGCCAATGATCCTGCTGACGCTCAATCGCGGTGACTGCGCAATTGCGTATGATCCGAGCCCCGCCACGCCGGGCAACCTCAGCCATTGCGTGGGTCGCCAGCGTAGGGTCTACATGGCCGTCATCAGGTTCATAAATCCCGCCGATCAGTCCATCCAGTTTGGCCAGAGGGAAGAGCTCGGCGATCCGATCGGGCGTCAGGACCTCCAGCGGGTAGCCGGTGAATTCGGACAGACCGGCCACATGGCGGAACTCATCCATTCGGTCGGGGTTGCGGGTAATCCGCATCGCGCCAGAGCGGTGAAAGCCGCAATCGCGTCCGGTTTCCCGCGGAAGTATATCGCGGTAAAGCCGAACAGAGGTGGCGCGCAATTCCTGAATGGTGGGATTATGCGCGAAATGGGTGCACAGCCCCGCCGCGTGCCATGTCGAACCATGGGTCAGGTCGTATTTCTCGACCAGCAGAACATCGGACCAGCCCGCCTTGATCAGATGATACATCAGCGACACACCCATCGCGCCGCCACCGATGATGACAACCTGCGCCTTGATCATACGCGCATCCTTTCGCCTGAGGGATCAAAGGGCGGACGTCTCAAGGGCTGCGCGCGATAGTCCTGCCCGGCGACCCGAACCGTGAATTCTCGATCGCATGTCTGGGTCAACGTCTCGCCCGGTTGGACCGCGACCATGGCGAAACACATGTTCAGCCCCGTACGCGGCCCGCGCCCGCCCGAGGTTGTCAGCCCGACATGGATGCCGTCCACGAACACCGGTTCGTCATGCAACATCAGGGCATTGCCGTGAACCTGCAGAAAGATTAGGCGCTGTTGCAAGCCGTTGGACTTTTGCTGTTCCAGCGCCGCTTTGCCCTGAAACTCCTTGGCCCAGTCGATGGTGAACCCCAGACCGGCTTCCAGCGGAGTGATCTTGGGGCCAAATTCATGCCCCCAGTGTTTGAAGCCCTTCTCCAACCGGCAAGCATCCACTGCATAGTGGCCCAACGGGCGCGCGCCTGCCCCGTGCAGTGCAGCGAACAGTTGAGGGGCCTGAGCGTTGAGCACGGTCAATTCCCAGCCCAACTCTCCGACGAAACTAACGCGCGTGGCGCGGCAAGTAATGCCTGCCATTTTGGCGGTGGCGGCATGGCCAAATGCCATTTCTGGAAGGCTGCCAAGACCCTGTAGCAGCGTCCGGCTGCCACCTCCCATTACACCGATTGTGCAGAATGCTTCGGTCAAATCCTTTACAGACACATCGCCCTTCAAATGCCTGCGCAGGAACAACCGATCGCGCATCCGCGTGGCGGCGCCCGAGGTTAGATGAAACGCATCCCGAGCCAGCCGCGTGATGGTCACATCCATTTCGATCCCACCGCGCGCGTTGAGTATCTGCGTATAGACAGCCCGACCAATGGGCACGTCCATCTGCGCGGTCGTCAGGTGGTTCAATGCCTTCAGAGCATCCGGCCCGGTGATGTCCAGTTTGGTAAACGGGCTTAGGTCAATCAGCGCAGTGCCCTGATCCATGACCGCCGCTTCGGCCTCAACCAGCGGCCACCACCCCTGATCTGTTGTCGAATAGGGCTGTGCCGGTCCGTAATACAGCCCGCGTTCCCAACCGGCCGTCAGGCCAAAATGCGCCCCAGCCTCAGCCCAAAAATCGTGCAGTGCTGTGGTGCGCAGACCTCGGCCGGCGTTGGGCTGCATATATGGCCAATGAAGGGCAAAGAGATCGGCGACGGCCTCTTCCATTCGGTCAGACGTGTGATCGGCGGTGGCTGTGTTCGGATCGACCCGGGCGACATCGACCTCCCACATGTCCATCGGGGGGTGGCCCTCGACCATCCAATCCGCCAGCGCCCGCCCAATCCCCGCCGAAGACATTACCCCGACCGAGTTCATACCCGCAGCCACAAACAAACCATCGACCGAGGTTTCACCCACAAGCGGCCGAGTGTCTGCGGTAAAGCTTTCCGGGCCATTCATGAAATGCTGGATACCGACGGTTTCAAGGCTGGGGCAGAGCACTAATGCGGCCTCCATGAAGGGGGCAAATTGATCCCAATCCTCAGCCAGTTCAAGAAAGGGCCGGTCGCCTTCGGGGCCGTAAGCGTCCCAGCATTTGGCGTTGGGTTCAAAGCCGCCAATCACCAGTTTGCCCGCGTCGCCCTTGATGTAAATGCCCCGGTCCAGATCCCTGATCACCGGGAACGGGTTGGGCAGGTCGGGCATGGGTTCGGTGACAACATACATGTGCTCGACCGCCTGCAAAGGCAGCGCGACGCCAACATCGGCGGCCAGCTCGCGTGACCAAGCACCAGTGGCAATGACGACCTGATCGGCGTCCAGTTCCGTGCCGTCGGTCAGGGTTAAACCCGTGATCCGCTGGCCCTTTTGCCGCAGAGATTGAACTCCGGTAAATTCGCGGATTGAAACGCCACGATCCCGTGCACCTTTGGCGTATGCCATGCACAAATCGACCGGATTCACATTGGCATCTTCCGGTACATAAAGCGCACCGACATGGTTTCTCAGATCAAGGTGCGACAGGGGCACGTCCGAGGCCTCGATCATGCGCGGGGTCAGTCCCAGCACCCGACCCAGATCCGTAATCCGGCGCAGCTCGTCTAGGCGGGCGGGGTCGCGGGCCAGCCAATAGCCAGCTGTTTGGCGATATCCAGTGGACATGCCAGTCTCGGCCTCAAGGGTCGGAAAAACTTCAAGTGCGGCCATTGCCAATCGGGTCATGTTTGGCGTTGCTCGAAGCGGGCCGACAATCCCCGCCGCATGCCAGGATGTGCCCGAGGTCAGCTGATTTCGCTCCAGAACAGTGACGTCATTCGAACCGCGTTTGGCCAGATGGTAGGCGAGGCTGACGCCAATGGCGCCACCACCGATGATCAAGATTCGGCTCATCAGAAGTAATCCTGATCTGGCTTCTCGGCCTTACGCTGCGCGATATAGTCCTGCAGCGCGGCATCGATTTCGGGGTCGAGACCGGGGTCTTGATATGCGTCAAGCCGCTCTTTCCAGATTGCATTGGCGCGGGCTGCGGCATCCAACTCTCCGGCCGCGTGCCATTGCTCGAAAGAGTTGTCATCCGGAGTCCAGGGCCGGAACAATGCGGACATGAAATTGGCCTGCGTATGCTCAGAGCCCAGAAAGTGCCGCCCCGGGCCGGTCGCGGCAATTGCCTCCATCGCCTGAGCGTTCTCGCTCATGTCGATTCCTTCGAAGAACCGTCCGACTTTGCCGCACAGATCATGATCCAAGATCGTTTTTTCGAACGAGGTCACCAAACCACCTTCGAGCCATCCAGTTGCATGGTTGATCAGATTGGCACCCGCGAACATCGACATCATCAGGCCCCATGTGGCCTCTTGCTGGCTCTGAGCGTCCGGAACTTTTGAGGCGCTGAGCGTGCCAACCGTGTGCAGCGGCACCCCCAGCCTGCGGGCAAGCTGTCCGGCCGCCAATACCATCAACCCGGCCTCGGGTGTGCCAAAGGTAGGTGCGCCGGACTTCATCGACATGGTCGAGGCAAAACTGCCCATCATGCAGGGCGCCTCGGGGTTTATCAGCTGGGTCAGCGTCATCGCTGCCATGGTTTCAGCCAGCACCTGAGCCAGCGTCCCGGCAACGGTGGACGGCGACATAGCCCCGGTCAGAACCCAAGGGGTGCAAGCGACCGGTTGCCCGGCCCGCGCATAGGTTTTCAATGCGCCCGACATGTGACTGTCCATCACCAGCGGCGCGTTTGTATTCGAGACACAATACAGCACGGCGTTTTCCGCCACAAAGTCTTCGCCGAACACAATTCGTGCCATGTCGATCGCGTGGCCCGCACGCTCGGCCCCGATAAAGGCCCCCATAAAGGCGCGGTCAGAATGGCGTATATGGCCATAGAGCATGTCGAGATGGCGTTTGTTGGCTGGTAAATCCACCGGCTCGCAAACCACGCCGCCCGAATGATGCAACCAGGGCAGGCTGTGATGCAGCTTGACCAGATCAACGAAATCCTGATGCGAGGCATAGCGATGCCCCCGGTCCAGATCGTGCACAAAGGGTGGACCCCAGGCCGGGCATAGCACGCTGGCGTCGCCGCCCAGCTGAACGTTGTTGGCCGGGTTTCGGGCATGTTGAACGAACTGAGCCGGCGCTGTTGCCATGATCGTTTTGCGGCAGAACCCCGGCGCGAACCGAACACGCGAGCCATCTACGTCACAGCCTGCTTCGGCAAAAATGCCTAGAATCTCTGGGTCGTCCTGAAACTCCATCCCGGTTTCTGCAAGGATGGTATCCGCATTGGCCTCGATCTGTTCCAACCCTGCCTCGCTGAGGACATTGAAGGTCGAAAGCTTGCGCAGAATAAACGGCGCGCGCGCCTCGGGAAGAGTGCGAGGTCCAGCGGCCCTGCGGCGTCGAGATGAGCGCGAACGTACCATGGTCAAAGCGTTGACCGAGTGCTTGACGTAAACCAAGAAAATTCCAACAGTATAAAGGTTATTTATACTAAGGATGAGCAATGCTGGATCATCGTAAACTCTCACCAAGTCTGATGCGTTCACTTGAGGTTTTCGTCGCCGTTGCGGAAACGGGTCAAATGCGGGCGGGCGCAAAACTTCTGAATTTGTCGCAGCCGGCGGCTTCCCAGCACGTCACGGCGTTGGAAAAGGCATTCGGCACTGTGCTTTTGGATCGCAGTACGCGACCGGCACGGCTGACCTATGCGGGTGCGCGTTTGCATGGAAAAGCGCAGAAGATTCTGGATGCGCTTTCGGACATGGAAACGGAATTGCGCCATGTTGGCCAGAAATCCCTGACGCTGCTTCGGGTCGGCATTCAAGCCTCAATCGCCACAACGCTGACGCCCTCTTTGGTCGATTTTGCGCAGCGCGAGTTCAACGTCGAAGATATCACCTTGCACGCCGGTCAAAGCGGTAACCATGAACACCTGCTGCGGACGAAACAAGCGGACCTCGCGATCACATCCAATCCGTTTCTGGATATGGATGGGTTAGAGCGTCACCACGTTCTGACCGAACGATACCTTCTGGTCCTGCCAGAAACATATGACGGCCCGACGGACAGCCTGGAGGCGATCCAAACGCGGCTTCCGCTGGTGCGTTTCGGGGATACAACCAACGCGGGCCGCCAGATAGCGCAGCATCTGCGCCGGTTGCGTTTCGAGCCCGACAAAGTCATCCAGGCGGACCGGTCCAGCATGGTTACGTCCTGTGTTTCCGCAGGACAGGGGTTCAGCCTTTTGACGCCGACATTGCTGATCGATGGATTGGTCGAGAACATGAGCCTGCAGTTGAAAGATCTTCCGGTCTCGGGCCTTTCGCGCACTTTGACGGTTGTCGCCAGAAAGGAAGAGCTGCAAAGTTTTCCAAAGGCGCTTGCAGACATGTCCAGGCAGAAATTGGTGCAGCGCATCACCGGCCACATGGGCGACATCGGAGCAAAAAGCGTAAAGTACGATTTGGTCTAGCGCACCGTCACAAGCTGAACAGTGCGGGGAGCTTCGGGCTCAGGTTCAGCCTGAAGTCGCTACCTGTTGGTGAACTTCGACAACATTGCCTTCGGGGTCGCGAAAGAACACTTGGTGCCACTCTTTCGAAAAGGCTGTGCCATAGTCCGAATAAGGAACCGCGTTTTCATCAAGTATCCTCAGGACCGCGGCAAGATCATCCGTTCGGAACGCAATGTGTCCGCGGCTCACCGGATTGATGACCTGATCATTTTTGAAAGCGACGTCAAAGTCCCGTTCCGCAAGGTGCATCTGCATGCTGCCGTCCGTTGCAAAGCGGATCTGGCCGTCATAACCGGCGTCTTCGGTTGCTTCAGAGCGCGGGAAATTCTGCTGCGGAATATCTCCCAAACCCAAGACGTTTGTATAAAAGTCGTGTAGGCGGTCAACGTCGTCTGCCACCAGGTTAATATGATGAAATTCCAGCTTCATTTGGTTCCATTTTACTTGTCGTCACACACTGGATGTGTGCTTGGGGGACTGAGGTATTGAGCAGCGATTGATCAGGTCCCGGGATAGTGCCGACAGAGTTAGTGAACTGCAAGCCGGATTGAGTCCCACCAAACCGCTACTCCGAGCGCGCGTTCCCAGACCCAACAAAAAACGCCCGCCAAAAGGGCGGGCGTCTAAAATCCAAAAGTGGCAGAAACCGGTATTAGCGGCGGATGCCCAGCTTTTTGATCAGGTCCTGATAGCGCGCTTCTTCTTTGCCCTTCAGGTAGTCCAGCAGCTTACGGCGCTGTGCGACCATTTTCAGCAGACCGCGACGACCGTGGTTGTCTTTTTTGTGGGTCTTGAAGTGCTCGGTCAGGGTGGTTATGCGCGAGGTCAGGATGGCAACCTGGACTTCTGGCGAACCGGTGTCGCCGTCCTTGGTGCCGAATTCTTTCATGACGCGTGCTTTTTCAGCGGCAGTAATCGACATCGGGGTCTCCTTTAAAAGGTTAGAGTTGATGGCGCAGGCCGGGATGTCGTCCAGCACAGGCCCATGGAGAAAACCGCACCGATTCCGATGCGGATGGGCGCGTATAAGCGGATTTCAGGCAAATGGCAAAGAGATTCTATTGCTTCAACTCAGCGCATTGAGCTGCGACAGTTCCTGACCGTTGATCAATTGGATATCGTCCAGGGTCAACCCTTTGGCACCCAGCAGTTGGGCGACGTCTTGTCCGTCGACCATGATACGGGTCAGGTTTTCGTTTTCAGTGTCTGTTTCAATGTTGATCTCCGGATATTCGTCGCCTTCCCACGAGATCAACAGCTTGTCCTGCCCGGGTTCAAAATCCATGACCTTGACGGCATCGTCGTCATCCTCGGGGTTCAGGTGGATGCTGTCAGCGCCTTCGCCTCCGGTCACGATATCACCGCTATAGGCAGCAATAATGTCGTCGCCGGCACCGCCGTTCAGAAAATCCACGGAGTCTTCGTTTTCGCCATCCTCACCCGTCAGCACGTCGTCACCGTCGCCGCCAAACAAGACGTCTTCACCTGCGCCACCAGCAAGCTCATCGTCGCCATAGCCCCCATGCAGCGCATCCTCGCCCGCGCCTCCGGTCAGCATGTCGTTGTCCTGACCGCCGTACAAATCGTCATCCCCATCGCCGCCGTTCAGCCTGTCGTCGCCGAAATGACCAAAAAGCTTGTCGTCGCCATCATCACCGGACAGGACGTCATCGTTACCTTCGCCATGCAAAACATCATCGCCTTCGCCGCCCTGGATTGTATCAACGCCATCGCCGCCCTGCAGGGTGTCATCGCCCATGCCCCCCAGCACAGTGTCGTCGCTACCGTAGCCGTTGATCTGGTCGCCGCCATCCTGCCCGGTCAGAATGTTTGTGTCGTCGTCCCCGGCCACAACCAGATCGCCTTCGAATTCTGAGACTATGGTCCCGGTCGAGGGCTCTTCGACTTCGTCGATGTTTTCACCAATCTCAAGATAACTGCCGTCAGAAACCCCTTGCGGTTCATCTTCGATGATCTCGTTTTCTTCGGTGCCGTCGTCAGCCTCAATAATACCACCCATCGCATAGGCTGCTCCGCCCATTGCGGCCAAGCTCAGCAATCCGAACAGAAACATGGCAACCCTCCGACAACGCATTGCTCCGAGGATGAAATATCCCATGTGATCAGCCAGTTGGTCAAAACCAAGCTGAACTTGTGGTTAACCGTTGGTCACCAAGGTTCGGGCTGTTGGGTATAGGCGATGTAAAGCGGGTGTTTGGGGTGCCCGCCCTTGGTCAGCCCCAGATGAAACAGCGGCTGCTTGGTGTCGCGCAAAAGGGTTTCAACCGCCGGGCCACGGTCCAGATACGCGCCATGGGTGCCCCAGGCGGCGATGACCTGATCGGCCCATTGCACGCCGTCCAGAATGGCCGCGTTATTCTCGGGCCCCACCGGATCGGCAGCAGCGCGCATCTTGCGTGGGTCGGTGTCGCGCCAGGCAAAGATGTTGGTTACCTGAAACGCTCCGAACCCCAGCGCCCGCGCGCGGCGTTCGCAGCGTTCCACCGTCGGATCGTTTACTGCCTCGGTCGCGGTTGACGGGTTCAGCATCACGAACAGCGCCTTGCGCCCCGCCGGATCCCAGATGCGGGTCAGGCTATAGCGATATTTCTCGCAGTCGGAATAGATGGCGGTCGAGGGCGCGTCGCCCTTGGTGTGGGAACGGGTAATCATTCCGCTGGCCTATCACGCTAAAACAAGCAGGGCCAACGGCTATAAGTTGAGCAATTCAATTTGCCGATTTCGCGTTATGTGTCTGTCACATTGATCGGAGCAGCTTAATCACATGGCTGAGTGTTTCGACCCTTCCTGCCAAGAGCAAAGAAAAGCATGAGCGCTGCAACCAGCATAGCGAACGGTGCGGGCAGCGGAACGGGACTCACTGGCGGCGCCTGCGATATTGAGTACTCGCCAGAGTTAGTGACAGTATCTGGAAATCCGTCAACGAGCGGGAAGATTGCAAAAAGAGGCGGTTCAACTCCCGGATTGCCAGAATCCTCCAACGACAGGATGCATTCCATTGCGAGACAACCTCCACCTGCCATGGAATTCGAGATGAACCCTTCCGTACCGGGATTGCCGCGAATGTCATTGGCTACCGCGTCGAAGACGGGCGCGGTGTTGCCGACGCCAAGGGTATCAAAGGTAACGCCATCAATGGTAATCTCAAAACTCGATAACAGCCCGCCGGTGTCGGGGGCCTCAAACGCGCCGATCGTACCGTCGATTTCAATTTCGTACTGAACCGTTATCGCGTGTGCTGTCGAGACGGCAAAAAAAGCCGCAGTAAATGAAACAGTAATAGCTCTAAACAATTTGTCACTTGAGAAACGCAACATAACCATACTCCGAAAAGTTCAAGCGATGCTACTGATCATATCAAATTTAGGGCATTTAGTCCAATTTCATCCGATGCAACTTGGATTGCAAACGCTGTCGTACAAGGCCCGATTTGTTTGAAGAAGTTCCTTGTCAACCTACTAGACCGCTTGTACGAACACCCGGCTGGGGTGCAATTCGCCCGATTTGTAGATCCCTACCGCCACGGCCTTGCCGTCCAGCGAAGCCCAGGCTTCATCACCGTATTCCACGTCCGAGGCCAGAACCATGCCCGGATTGCCGTTGCGCAGGCGGGTTGCGCCTTCGGGTGTGCATTTCAATTCAGGCAGATCGGCGAGGCCGGTTTCCAGCGGGTGCAGGTAGTCGTCCAGTGCGGTTGTCTTGGCCATTTCATCGATCTGTTCGATGCTCAACCCGTCGTCAACCTCGAATGGGCCGGACCAGACGCGGCGAAGAACTTTGACATGGCCGTGGCATCCCAGCGCCGCGCCCAGATCGCGGGCAATCGAGCGGACATAGCCACCCTTGCCGCAAGTCATCTCTAGCACAACGTGGTCTTCGTCGGGGCGGTCGACCAGAATCAACTCTTCTACCCAAAGCGGGCGGGCGGATAACTCTACTTCTTCGCCGTCTCGCGCCAATTTATAGGCCCGTTGCCCGTCAATCTTAACGGCCGAGAATTTGGGCGGGACCTGCATGATATCGCCCAGAAACTGGGTCAACGCCTGTTTGATATCGTCATCCGAAGGGCGCGCGTCGCTTTGTGCGATCACTTCGCCCTCGGCATCGTCGGTGTTGGTCGCCTGACCCAAACGGACGGTGAAGGTGTAGGCCTTCAGTGCGTCGGTGATATAGGTAACGGTCTTGGTCGCCTCACCCAAAGCCACGGCCAGAACGCCGGTTGCTTCGGGGTCAAGCGTGCCTGCATGGCCCGCTTTCTTGGCATCCATCGCCCACCTAACCTTGTTGACCACAGCGGTCGAGGTCATGCCCGCGGGCTTATCCACCACCAGCCAACCGGAAATGTCGCGACCCTTGCGTTTGCGTCCCATTCTACACCCTGAATCTTACCGAGGCGCGCGACCTAACGGATCGTTCTGCCACTGTCAATTTCAGGGCGTATCTTCGACCACACCTACAATAGGGCCAAGCGAAAACCCGACATCCGACCGATTGCCCGCGCGTTCATACATACGAGAGATATTGCCGTCGAAGAACAGGGCATTCGGCGTTTCCAGCAAATCGCGGAACAGGCTGCCGAATTCGTGGAATGTGACATAGTCATCCGAGATCGCGAATACTGCCCGTGTCCCATCCGCGCTTGTACCAACGCCGTTGCGCACATAGCGCGAGGTCGAATCGGGCAGGAAGCGCGGGTGCAGTTCACCGTCTATGACCAGCATCGGGCCGGATTGCGTGGCGAAACGGCACTGCGGGGCCTGATCCACATAATCCAATGTCTCAAACACGTCGGCGCGGCCTTCGCGGATGCAAAACACTCCGTTCGGCAACAAACCGAAATTGCCCGGCCCGGCATTGGGGATCACCCGCATCTGCTCCTGGCCGCCTTCGACATAATGCCCGACTGGCGAGCGGTCGTCATGATACATGCCCGCGTTCATCGCAAATGCCAGACGCTTTCCCTGTGGGGCCAGGGTCTCGTTCACTGATGAGAAATGGCCCAGCACCTTACCGTCTTCATCATTGAGGAAGAGGCGCAACTCTTCGTTGGCAGCATCCACCTCGCAGACCGAGTACCGCATGTCCTCATGGGTCACCTTCTCGCACGTCACCGCTGACGCCTGCGCGGCCCAGAAGACCGCGCCCAAAATGACAAATGCGCGGATCACTCGTCCAGATCGCGGCGCACCGCGTCCTGATCGAACATGCGGCGGGTGTCATCCATTCGGTCAAAGGTGTCATCCAGCCGGAACCGCAGATCGGGTGAGAATTTCAGACCGACCTTCTTGCCGACCGCCCGCCGCAATTCGCCCTTGTTGCGGGCCAGCAGCGCGATCACATCCTCCTGCCCCTTGCCGCCCAAGGGCAACACATAGGCGGTGGCGATCTTGAGATCGGGCGAGGTGCGCACTTCACCCACGGTGATTGACATGCGGTTCAGGTCGGGGTCGTGGACATCTCCGCGCGCCAGAACCTCGGACAGGGTGCGGCGGATCAGTTCGCCGACACGGAGCTGTCGTTGGGACGGGCCGGGGCCATCGTGGAATTTGTTCTTTGCCATATCCCCGATCTAAGCCCAAAGCAGGGCTTTGCCAAGCGGGCGCGAACGGGGTAGGAGGCTTTGAGCCGAATTCAACAAAAGGACCAGCGCAATGACCCACATTCCGGGGATCGTCATTACAGGGGCTTCGGGCCGTATGGGGCAGATGCTGATCAAAACCGTGACTGACAGCGATCAGGCGCGTTTGGTTGGTGTTGTTGAGCGGACGGGCCATGACTGGATCGGTCAGGATGTGGGCGAGGCGATGGGCGGTCAGGCGCTGGGCGTCACCGTCACAGACGACCCGCTAGAGGCGTTTTCGCAGGCGCAGGCGGTGATTGACTTTACTGCGCCCGAGGCGACGCTGGAGTTTGCCTCACTGGCCGCGCAGGCACGGTGCGTTCACGTGATTGGTACCACTGGCATGTCGGATGAGCAGATCGCAGCGCTGGAACCGGCCTCTCGCCATGCGGTCGTCGTGCGGGCAGGGAATATGAGCCTTGGCGTCAACCTGCTGGTGCAACTGACCAAAAAGGTCGCCGCAGCGCTGGATGAAGATTTCGACATCGAGATCATCGAAGGGCACCATCATCACAAAGTCGACGCGCCCTCGGGCACCGCGCTGATGCTGGGTGAGGCCGCAGCCGAAGGGCGCGGCGTCAATCTGGCGGACGTGGCCGACCGGGGCCGCGATGGCATCACCGGCGCGCGCAAGCGAGGAGACATCGGGTTCCACGCCATTCGTGGTGGTGACATCGTGGGCGAACATGACGTGCTGTTCGCAGCGCCCGGTGAGCGCATCGTGCTGCGCCATCTGGCCACCGACCGGGCGATCTTTGCCCGTGGCGCGCTGAAAGCGGCGCTGTGGGGGCAGGGCAAATCCCCCGGCCAATATGACATGGTGGATGTGCTGGGGCTGTAGGCCATAGACGGGCCGCACGAGGGCGGTAAACTCGGGCGTATGCGAAAGCTGACATCCCGCATGATGACCGGATTGGTGCTGGTCCTGTTCTATCTGACGCTGCTGCCTTTTGTGGCACACGGGCTGGGTATGGTCGGCATTGGCCTGTCCCAGGACGCGGCGGGGCAGAGCTATCTGTTTTCTGACCGTCGGGATGTCGGCAATGCGGCGATGATACTGCATATCCTGACCGGAATGCTGCTGGTGACGCTGGTGCTGCTGCAGCTACTGCGGGGGCTACGCAGCCGGTTTACCCGGTTCCATCGCATGTTGGGCAGGCTGCTGGTTGCGCTGGCGCTGATCACCGGGCTGGCGGGGATGACCTATATCCCGTTGCGCGGAACCATCGGCGGGCCGCTCATGTCTGCGGCGTTCTTTCTGTACGGGCTCTGCCTGTTCACCGCCGGTCTGATGGTGGCGCGGATGGCCTTGGTCCGGGATCGCGCGGGTCACTGGGCCTGGGGGCTGCGGCTGTTCTGGCTGGCGCTGGGATCGTGGCTTTACCGTCTGCATTATACGATCTGGTATCTGCTGACCGGTGGGCTGGGGTCGAGGCCCGATTTCTCGGGCCCGTTCGACCTGATTCAGAGTTTCGCGTTTTTTGTGCCCTATCTGCTGATTGCACAGATCTGGATCGCGCGCAGGCGGTCGGGGCATCAGGGGCCGCTGGTCACAGCTCCCTGATCTTGTCCGCCCTCAGGGGGTAGGCCAGATAGACGCCGAATTCCTTGCCGATATCGGCGCTGACCCTTGCGTGAACCGCACCCTGCCGGTCCAGAAATCGCTGGTCGTCTTCGACGGGAAAAATCCCCTCATGCCAGATGCCGGGATGGATGTAGAGCCCCTGCGAGCCGTCGCACCAGAACGCCACCACCTTATCCGGGGTCAGGTTGTCGCCGGGCAGGGCGGCGGGGATAATGAAGGGCTTGTTGTCCAGCGGCCAGAACATCTGACCCCCGTCCGGGTGATAATTCATATGCCACAGCAACACCTGATTACGCGGTGCGAACTGCTGGTCGGCCTGCGCCTGTTGCGGGTCGGTTGACCAGCCCAGAACATAGTGCCCGCCGACCGCTTCGTTGCGCCCATAAAGCACATCGCCCTTCCACTCTCCGTGAAAGGTGCCCTCGACCCAACCGCCTTCGTCGCCGGTGCCTTCGTCAATAGGCCGCCAGCCCTGTTGCGGCCAGCGGGCGATTTCGATCTCGAACCCCTTGGGATCATCAACCAGACAGCCGTAGCCCTTGACCGATGCGTCAGTGGCCCGGATCAGGGACGCCTCGTGCCAGGGCCGCGACGGTTTGGTACGGGCTTCAAAGATATATTCCGGTGCGTTCATGTGGCCCCTAAGTGTTTGTCGACCATGCGCTGCACCATCGGTGCGAAATGTGCAAAATCGGGTGTGTCCATATCGGCACGTTTGCCGGCCTCATCCAGATACCGGACCTGAATGATCTCTTTCAGGTTTGGGTTGGCCTCGAACGCGGTGACCTCATCGGTGCTCATCGGGCCGCCTTGCAGCTCCAGTGTATGGACCGAGGCAGCAGACAGACGGTTGAAATATTCCGGTTTGGTGGCGCAGAGATACCGCTTGGCTGCCACGTGATAGCGGCAGCAATCGGTGATAACCGAGGGGAAGAACTGTTCCAGCACCTCAGCGCCTGCATCCTCGTGATGACGGTCCTCGGTGTCATCTGGGTGATAAGTGCCGAACTCGGAGGTGAAATGGCCGATATCGTGCAGCAATGCGCCAACGATGATTTCCTCGGGCTGGCCGTTCTGCTCGGCGATCGTGGCACCTTGCAACATGTGTTCAGCCATGGTGACGGGCTCACCCAGATATTCCTCACCGCCGCGGCGGTCGAAGATATCGCCGATGAAGGCCACGATATTGTCCCGGCTCAGGGTCGAGAAATCGGGCTTCATTCTGCGGCCTCCGGTTGGCTCATCTCCATCGCGGCCAATGTGGACAGCAACCCGTCTTTGTCGGCGTAACAGCCCTGTAACCAACGAGAGCCCGCACCGGAATAGCCCAGACGCGCGTGCAGCACGCGTGTGTTGTCGACGATGAAACTCTCGCCTGGTTCCAGTTTGAACGACACGCCCATGGCGGGGTCGTCGATGATCTCGCCCAATTGGCGATAGGCGGCGTAATAGGCCTCCATCTGGTCGAACGGCACGTCGACGAACGGCGCGGATGAGCGGTTGTTGAACCGGATACTGACCAATTCACCATCCGGTGACAGTTCAATCATCGGGCGGCGTGACCGTAGGCAGATACCGTCCGAGCCCTTGTATTCGAACCGGGCGGGGTAGCCTGCCAGCAAGGCAAAACCTTCCGGGTTCTGTTCGTGCAGTTTTTCAGCAGCGCGGAAGCCGTCAACCACGATGGAATCACCACCCTCGGCGCTGTTTTCCAGGCAATACAGAATTTGCAGCGTCGGAACCGGATCACGATAGGGGTTGTCGGTATGCGCCTGCAGACCAAGGCCGGTATAGGCGAGGTTGGTCGGGTTCACCTCGGTTCGGACCTCAAAATAGGGGCCATAGTTGGTTTCGCGCACATAGCCGAACAGATCGGCGACTTTCAGCAGGGATTCCGGTTCGGTCGGGCCGCCGGTCAGCTTGGCAAAGCCGAATTCGGCCACCGCAGCTAGCCATCCGCGTTTGGCGCGGGGATTGGCGTGGACCTCATCCCAATCAGCGCTGGGCGCGTCGATGCCGCGTCCCCAGGTGGTGATGTCGGGAGCCGTCCGACCCATGGGGCGGTTTTGATCGCGGTCATAGCTGTGCTCGGCCAGCCAGTCGGCGGGAAAGGTGACGGTCTTGCCTTCTGGCTGAAAGGTGACTGTCAGATCACCATTGCTGATTTCGGCGGCGCTAACCGAAATGTCTGAGGGGATATCACCGATGGTGATCAGACGTTGGCCATTGCCGGGCGCGCGCGTTTCGGGGTCCAGCGCGTTGTCGCGTAGCCAGATGGCATGAAAGCGAGCCTCTGTGCCGGTGTCGAATTCAACGGTCACAACCGAGGCGTCATGGGTGGCAGAGCGCAGCATGGGGGGTCTCCTGTTCAGCGCGGGCTTTGGTTGAGGAGATACGCCTCTTGTGGCATTACGACAATTAATCCTTCTTTCTGCTGAGGCTTGGAAAAACTTATGGCTAAGAAAAAAATCGGGTTGCCGCCCTTGGACTGGCTGCGCGTTTTTGAGGCGGCGGGGCGTCTGGGCGGGTTTTCGGCAGCGGCGAGGGAATTTGGTCTGACACAAGCGGCGGTAAGCCAGCGCATCGGTAACCTTGAGGCCTGGCTAGGGCGCACGTTGTTTGTGCGTGAGGCGCGTGGCGTGTCACTGACTGTCGAAGGGGAAAGCTATCTGCCACTGGTGCAAGACAGTTTGCAGGCGCTTGAACGCAATACCGAGGATCTGTTTGGAAAATCCCCGCGCGAATTGCGGGTGGCCGGTTTGTCATCGCACATCCATGCGCTTGTGGTGCCAAGTCTTGCCCGGTTTCAGGAGGTGCAGCCGAAGGTGCGTGTCCTGACCGATTCCGTGGCGCGGCGGTCGTCGCTGGATGAAGAGCGAACATGGCTGCAAATCCGCTATGGTCGCGGTGCCTGGCCCGGGCGGGATTCCGAATTGATCGCAGCCGAAGTGTTGGTGCCGATGGCGGCTCCGGGTGTTGAATGGGGCGCGCCTTTGATTGATCTGCGCGGAGAACGGCCGGGGTGGCGAGACTGGGCGCGAAAGGCAGAGCAGGGCGATGTGACGACGTCGACCATTAGCTTCGATACAATGGAACACGCGTTGTCCGCGGCACGTCAGGGCATGGGCGTAGCGTTGGGGTCGGTGCCACTGGCCAAGGCGGATCTACAAGACGGACGGTTGCGCCGGTTGCACCTGCCCGAGCTGAAAACGAAGGATGGGTATTGGCTGACATGGCCGGAAGAACGGGCGAAATCAAAGAAGCAGCGCGCTCTGATAGCGGATTTTCTGGAAGCTCTGCGGGGATAGGCGATCAGAAATCGATCGCGATGCCTTTCTTCTCCCAATCGCCATAGCGGGCCGGGTCAGGACCGTCGCGACCGCCCAGTTCCCTTGGCATCTCTTTCGCTTTGGCCTCGGCCTTGCGACGGCGCTCTTCGGCTTCGGCCAAGGCGCGCTGGGCGGCAGGCGGCAGGTCTTTGCGGTCGTCACTCATGACTTCGGGTTCCTTTCCGTGCATGGGCTTGATATACGCCCGCGTCCGCCATTGGCAATGCGGGCGAGGATTTATTCAAAGGCGATTCCATGTCAGACAACGCAACAGCGGCCCGACGCAGCGCGATCTATATGCTGGATCAGATTTTGGGCGAAGGACGCCTGCTGTCCGAATGTCTGGCCGCCGGTGCGCTGGACCGGTTGGCCCCTGAAGATCGCGCGCGGGCGCAACGTCTGACGCTAGAAACCTTGCGCGGGTTGGAGCGTGCGGATCGTCTGCTGGAAAACCACCTGAACCGCACCCCCGCTTTGACTGTGCATAACGCCCTGCGCCTTGGCGCGGTCGAGCTGTGCCACGGTGAAGCGGCACATGGTGTGGTGAATTCAATGGTCGACATTGTAGGGCGTTCACGCAAGCACGGACGGCTGAAAGGCCTGGTGAATGCCGTGTTGCGCAAAGTGGCCGCCGAAGGGCCCGAAGCATGGCCCAAAATGCGCGTGCCGCGTTTGCCCGAATGGCTGCGTGATCCGCTGATCATGGCCTGGGGTGAGGATGCAATCGCGGGAATGGAAAAGGCGCAATTTGCCGGCGCACCGCTTGACCTGACTGTGAAGCCGGGCGCCAGCGGACCGGGTGATGTCCTGCCGACCGGTTCGACGCGGCTGCACGATGCCGGTCAGGTAACTGCCCTTCCGGGCTATGGCAAAGGTGATTGGTGGGTGCAGGACGCGGCGGCCGCTATTCCAGTGCGCATACTTGCCCCGAAACCGGGCGAAAAGATCCTCGACCTTTGCGCCGCTCCGGGTGGAAAAACACTGCAACTGGCGGCGGCTGGGGCCGATGTTACGGCGCTAGACGTATCGGAAACGCGGTTGGCGCGGGTGCATGAGAACCTCAAACGCACCGGGCTGAAAGCCAATGTCGTCGCAGGCGACGCGCTTGAACATCAGGGCCAGTATGACGCCATCCTTTTGGACGCGCCGTGTTCTGCCACGGGCACGATCCGCAGGCACCCTGACTTGCCTTTTGCCAAAGACGGATCGGAATTCGGTGAGCTGATCGAGCTGCAGGCCCGGATGCTGGCCCACGCCTGGAGCTTGCTGAAACCCGGCGGGCGGCTGGTCTATTGCACTTGTTCTCTCCTGCCGGATGAGGGCGAGGTGCAGGTCGAAGAAGCGCTGGACCAACACCCCGATATGTCGGCGGATCGGGCGGCTTTGAACATTGCCGGAATCGAGTCCGAATGGATCTCCGAGGAAGGCGGCCTGCGTCTGCGGCCCGATTACTGGGCTGATCTTGGTGGAATGGATGGGTTCTACATCGCACGCTTGAACAAATCGGCGTAGAAGCACGCTTTTCGATGACTTGACGATCGCCCCGGTCTATCGTTGGGTCTCAGGCGCCAGCAGAGCGCGAGGGGCAGAGTAACGAGCGTCATGTCGAAGACAGATACCATGACCAATCAGTGGACACGGTTTCAGAACCGTCTCTACGCGCGGCTCAGCCAGCGTCGCAAAGCGGTCTCGGGGTTTGTTGGCGAGCCGGAACCACGCACGGTCGGCTCATTTGCGCGCGGGCGTCAGTTGGTCGCCGGAAATCTGCTGTTCGCAGGCTATCTGGTCGAAGCTCAGGATACCGAGCTGTGGGATGTGACCGCGCCCAGTACCGGGTTCGACAATGAACGCCACGGGTTTGCCTGGCTCGACGATCTGGCGGCTGTTGGCGATATGCGCGCGCGTGAAAAGGCCCAGCGGTGGGTCTGGGGCTGGATCAACGCGCATGGTCGCGGTCAGGGGCCTGGCTGGGCACCTGATCTGACCGGTCGGCGCGTTATTCGCTGGATCAACCATGCGATTTTCCTGTTGCGCGGCGCAGATGAACACCAAAGCAGGATGTTTTTTCAGTCGTTAGCCCAACAGACATGGTTTCTGTCCAAGCGTTGGAAGGCAGCGACCCCCGGCCTTCCCCGGTTTGAGGCGCTGGCCGGGCTGGTGCAGGCTGGTCTGGCGCTAGAGGGGCTGGAGCAATTGGCTGATCCTGCCCTTCGTGCATTGGCACGCGAGTGTGACAGTCAGATCAACGAACAGGGCGGTATCCCAACCCGCAACCCCGAAGAGTTGCTTGAGGTCTTTATGCTGCTTTCATGGACCTCGGCCGCGCTCAGCGCGTTGGGTCGGGGCACGCCCGGGGCGCAGGCAAGTGCCATTAAACGCATGGCCCCCACCTTGCGCAGCCTGCGCCATGCAGACGGGGCTTTGGCCCGGTTTCACGGCGGTGGACGCGGTGTCGAAGGGCGTCTGGATCAGGCACTGGCGCAAAGCGGTGTCAGGCCACATCACGCCACGGGGCTGTCGATGGGATTTGCCCGACTTTATGCGGCCAGAACCAGCGTGATTGTTGATGCCGCCACTCCGCCCAAGGGGGCGGCGTCATACAACGCCCATGCCTCGACCCTGGCGTTCGAACTGACGTCGGGCCGCAGACCACTGGTGGTCAATTGCGGATCGGGCGAAAGCTTTGGGACGGAATGGCGGCGTGCGGGTCGGGCGACACCGTCGCATTCGACACTGTGCCTTGATGGGTATTCAAGCGCTCGGCTGGCGCCGCCGACGCAGGGAGCCGAACGCGAGGCACTGGTGGATGCGCCGCATGAGGTTCCCATTGATTTCGAGGACGCCTTTGAAGGCACGCGCTTCATGGCCGGGCATGACGGGTATACCAAGGTCTTCGGATTGACTCATGCCCGCACTTTTGAGCTGCGATTTGATGGGCGTGAGCTGGCCTGCGAGGATATTCTGCTGACGGCCTCCGACAAGGCGAAGCGCCAATTCGACAAGGCGATGGACGCCTCGGGCCTGAAAGGCATCGCCTTTGATATCCGGTTCCACCTGCACCCGGACGTGGATGCGGCGCTGGATTTGGGGGGCGCGGCGGTTTCGATGGCGCTAAAAAGTGGTGAGATCTGGGTTTTCCGCCATAATGGCGTGGGAAAATTGTCCGTAGAACCAAGCGTTTTTTTGGAAAAAGGGCGTTTAAAACCACGCGCGACAAAACAGATCGTTCTATCTGGCCGCGCAATGGAGTATGCGACGCGCATCCGGTGGACGCTGAGCAAGGCCCAGGACACAGCCTATGCCGTGCGGGATATACACCGGGACGAGCCCGAGTTTGACTGACGCCAAAAGGACCTTTGACCCCATGACCGATCTTCACCCCGTGCGCCGCGCGTTGCTTTCCGTTTCCGACAAGACCGGGCTGATCGAGCTGGGAAAGGCACTGGCCGAGCGTGGGGTCGAATTGCTGTCGACCGGCGGTACCGCCAAGGCGTTGCGCGACGCTGGGCTTGCGGTAAAGGACGTCAGCGAGATTACCGGCTTCCCTGAGATGATGGATGGTCGTGTGAAAACGCTGCATCCGATGGTGCATGGCGGGCTGCTGGCCCTGCGCGACAATGACAGCCACGTGGCGGCGATGGACGAACATGGTATCGGCGCGATCGACCTTCTGGTGGTTAACCTCTATCCGTTCGAGGCCACTGTGGCCAAAGGTGCGGGTTACGACGAATGCATTGAAAACATCGATATCGGTGGCCCGGCGATGATCCGCGCGGCCTCGAAGAACCACGCTTTTGTGAATGTGGTTGTGGATGTTCAGGATTACGACGCGCTGCTGGCCGAGCTGGCAGCCAATGATGGGCAGACTTCCTAT
Source organism: Ruegeria sp. Alg231-54 (assembly GCF_900143525.1). Lineage (GTDB taxonomy): Bacteria > Pseudomonadota > Alphaproteobacteria > Rhodobacterales > Rhodobacteraceae > Ruegeria. The sequence goes on from NZ_FREZ01000004.1 coordinate 204,347, forward strand.
GCGTTCCGTCAGAATCTGGCGCAGACAGCCTATGCCCGTACTGCTGCCTATGACACTGCTGTGTCGAACTGGATGGCCGATGCGCTGGCCGCGCAGGCCCCGCGCCGCCGCGCCTTTGCCGGTGAGCTGAAACAGACCTTGCGCTATGGCGAAAACAGCCACCAACAGGCGGTCTTCTACACCGATGGCACCAACCGCTCCGGTGTGGCGACAGCGGTGCAGCATCAGGGCAAGGAGCTGAGCTACAACAACATCAACGACACGGACGCGGCATTTGAACTGGTGGCCGAGTTCGATCCGGCGCAAGGCGCGGCCTGCGCGATCATCAAACATGCCAACCCCTGCGGTGTTGCCAAGGGCGCGACACTGATCGATGCCTATAAGGCCGCGTTCGATTGTGACCGCACTTCGGCCTTTGGCGGGATCATTGCGCTGAACCAACCGCTGGATGCCGAAACTGCGCAGGAAATCACCGGGATTTTCACCGAAGTTGTGATCGCTCCGGGTGCGTCGGATGAGGCTAAGGCAATCTTTGCCGCCAAAAAGAACCTGCGTCTGCTGACAACCGATGGTCTGCCGGACGTGACCGCAGGTGGCAAAACCGTCCGTCAGGTAGCCGGTGGCCTTCTGGTGCAGGACAAGGACAACGGTTTTGTCGGCATGGATGACCTGAAGGTCGTCACTAAGAAAGCCCCGACCGAAGAACAGATGCGAGACTTGCTGTTCGCGTGGAAAGTGGCCAAGCACGTCAAATCCAATGCCATTGTCTACGTCAAGGATGGCGCGACTGTTGGTGTGGGTGCTGGACAGATGAGCCGCCTGGACTCGGCGATGATTGCAGCCAAGAAAGCAGAACGTATGGCTGATGCGCTGGGCTTGACCCAACCGCTGACCATCGGTTCTGCCGTGGCGTCGGATGCGTTTTTCCCGTTCCCGGATGGTCTGATGGAGGCGGCTGAGGCCGGCGCGACCTGTGTTATCCAGCCGGGTGGTTCGATGCGCGATGACGAGGTGATCGCAGCCGCGGATGAGGCCGGTCTGGCCATGGTCTTTACCGGCATGCGCCACTTCCGCCACTGATGCGCTATCGTCTGCTTCTCTGGGCCGCAATGGCCGCGTTACTGATCGACCAGATCAGCAAGTATTTGGTCGTTCACGTGATGCGCGTGGCCGATGGGAACATTGATGTCCTACCGCCGCTGCTGGTGTTCAAATACGGTGAGAATCGGGGCATCAATTTCGGCTTGTTTCAGGGCAATACCGATGCTGCCCGATGGGCGTTGATCGGTGTTTCCATGGTCATCGCAATCGGTGTGCTGATCTGGCTGATGCGCACTGCCCCGTCGAAACTGATGCTGGTTTGCGGGGGGTTGCTAATTGGCGGGGCGCTGGGCAATGTCGTGGATCGCCTGCTTTATGGCTATGTTCTGGATTTCCTGAACATGTCCTGCTGCGGCATCAACAACCCTTTCGTGTTCAACCTTGCTGATGTGTTCATTTTTGCGGGAGCAATTGGTCTGGTGTTGTTCGAAGGCAAAAAGGCCTCGTGACGCGCCATTTGAAATGCGATAAAAGCGCCTGAAACAGGCTGGAGACTCTGATGCGGCTGCCGCGTTCCTTATTTGCTTTGACATTGGCTTTTGCGGCTGCGGGTTGTTCCGATATTGGACTGCGCCATCTCGAAGCGCCCGGGCAAGGGCCGGACGAATTCTCGGTCCTGCCTGTCAAACCGTTGACCGAGCCCAAGGATTACAAGTTCTTGCCTGCGCCCACGTTGGGTGGTGAAAACCTGACCGATCCGAACCCTAAGGCCGAAGCTGTCGTTGCCCTTGGCGGGAACGAATCTTCGCTGAACGCAAATACGGCCATCCCGTCCACGGACGCCGCCCTTGTGACGGCCTCCAGCCGTTATGGGGTTGCGGCAAATACACGGCAGGTGGTTGATGCCGAGGATGCCGAGTTCCGCAGAAAGCAGGGCCGCCTGACGCGCTTGCGCTTGTTCAAAGTGGATCGTTATTCGCAGATTTACCGCCGCGAAACGCTTAACCCCGACCGTCAGAATGAAGCGGCACGCCAGGCCGGGATAGAAACACCATCGGCGCCACCGGTAGATGAATAATCTTTAACTTTTCGTCATTGGCCTTGAACCCGCGTGGTGCCACCGTAGTTTGAACAGCATAAATCAAACGGAGGACGCCCTATGGTTCGGGCCCTGGCATTGTCGGCAGCCCTGATGGCCGCAACCCCTCTTGCTGCAAGCGAGGGGCACGAAGCGGTCACTACCTTTACGCTGGACAACGGCATGGATGTTGTCGTGATCGAAGATCACCGCGCACCAGTTGTGCAGCATATGGTCTGGTATCGCGCAGGGTCAGCAGATGAGCCCGTGGGATCATCGGGCGTGGCGCATTTCCTCGAACACCTGCTGTTCAAAGGCACAGATACTTTGGCCCCGGGCGAGTTTTCCGCCACTGTTGCGGCCAATGGCGGCACCGACAACGCGTTCACTTCGTATGATTACACCGCGTATTTCCAACGGGTTGCTGCCGACCGGCTGGAACTGATGATGCGGATGGAAGCAGACCGGATGCGCAATATCCGCCTGAACGACGAGGATATCGCCACCGAGCGTGACGTGATCCTTGAGGAACGCAACCAGCGCACGGACAACAGCCCGCGTGCCCTGTATGGCGAACAGATGAGCGCGTCGCAGTATCTCAACCATCGCTACGGCGTGCCAATCATCGGCTGGCGCCACGAGATGGAGACGCTGGACATGGAGGACGCGCTGTCCTTCTACCAAACCCACTACGCGCCCAATAACGCCATTCTGGTCGTCACCGGTGATGTCGAACCTGACGAGGTCAAATCGCTGGCCGAGCAGAATTACGGCGTGATCCCCGCCAACCCTGACCTGCCAGAACGGGTCCGGTCGCAGGAACCGCCGCAAACGGCAGAACGCCGTCTGACATACAAAGACGCGCGCGTGTCGCAGCCCTATGTGCAGCGCAGCTATCTGGCACCCGAGCGTGATCCGGGCGAACAGGAAAAAGCGGCTGCTCTGTTTTTGTTGGCAGAACTGTTGGGCGGAAGCACGACATCCTACCTGAACGAAAAGCTGCAGTTCGAGCAGCAAAAGGTTGTCTACACCGGGGCGTTCTATCGGGGCGTCTCACTGGATGATACGACCTTTGATCTGATCGTCGTCCCGGCTGCGGGCGTTTCCCTGCAAGAGGCCGAGGATGCAATGGATCAGGTGGTTGCCGACTTTATCGCTGAGGGTGTGAACGAAGAAGACCTTGACCGGATCAAGATGCAGCTGCGGGCCTCGCAGACCTATGCGCGCGACAATGTGGATGGGATTGGCAACCGCTATGGCCGCGCGCTGACCAGCGGCCTGACAATCGAGGATGTGCAGGCCTGGCCCGATATTCTGCAGGCAGTCACTGGGGATGAGATCATCGCCGCTGCCCGCGAGGTGATACAACCGGAAACATCCGTCACCGGCTGGCTGATGCGCGATGATGAGGTGACGCAATGAAACGGATATTCGCAACGCTGATCGCGTTCGTTGTCGCTCTGCCTGCGTGGGCCGATATCGAGATTGAAGAGGTCACCTCTCCTGGTGGTATCACCGCCTGGTTGGTCGAGGATCACTCGATCCCCTTTACCGCGCTGGAGCTGCGTTTTCGCGGCGGCACCTCGCTGGATGACGCGGACAAACGCGGTGCGGTCTACCTGATGAGCGGCCTGATTGAGGAAGGTGCAGGTGACATGGATGCCCGCACCTATGCGCGTGAGCTGGAATCGCTGGCGGCCTCGTTCCGGTATAGTGCAACCGATGACACAGTGTCGATCACCGCACAGTTCCTGACCGAAAACCGGGACGACGTGATCGACCTGTTGCGCACCACCATTCACGAGCCGCGCTTCGATCAGGATGCGGTGGACCGGGTAAAGGCGCAGGTGCTGTCCGGCCTTAAATCCGATCAAACCGACCCGAATGACATTGCGGGTCGTAACTTTGCCCAAATGGCCTATGGCGACCACCCTTACGGCACCGAAGGTAAGGGTACGATCGAAAGCGTGACCGCCCTGACGCGCGATGACGTGGTCACCGCCTATCAGGATGTCTTTGTCCAAGACCGGATGTATGTCGGCGCGGTGGGTGACATCACCCCCGAAGAGCTGGGCGCGTTGCTGGATAAACTGTTGGCCGACCTGCCGGAAACAGGCAAGCCGATCCCTGAACGTGCCGATGTGTCCATCCCCGGTGGTGTCAGCGTTGTCGAGTTCGACACGCCGCAATCTGTGGCCCTGTTCGGACATGCGGGCATTGACCGCGATGATCCCGATTTCTTTGCCGCCTTTATCCTGAACCACATCCTTGGAGGGGGCGGGTTTGAAAGCCGCCTGATGCAGGAAGTGAGAGAGAAGCGTGGCTTGACCTATGGAATCGGCACTTATCTGGTGCCCAAGGACCTGGCCTCGGTCTATCTGGGGTCAGTGTCGTCAAGCAATGATCGCATTGCCGAAGCGGTCGAGGTGATCCGCGATGAATGGGCTCGGGCCGCGTCCGAAGGTGTAACCCAGAAAGAATTGGACGATGCCAAAACCTACCTGACGGGCGCTTACCCGCTAAGGTTTGATGGCAATGGCCAGATCGCGGGGATCATGGTCGGGATGCAGATGGAAGATCTGCCCATCGACTATATTGCCACCCGCAACGACAAGGTGAATGCGATCACGCTTGAAGAGATCAACCGGGTCGCCAGCGAATTGCTGGACCCTGATGGGCTCCACTTCACCATTGTCGGCAAGCCCGAAGGTCTGGACGGCTAAACCCGATCAGGCCGCGACGGGCTGTTTCTGTGCCCGAAGCGTATGCTTGTTGCTGCTCAGGAGCTTTTGCCGCGCATGCCTGAAATGCGCGGCTTTCAGTGCGTCGTCGATAAGCCGGTTCCGGCGCAGCAGGCGCGACAGACGGTAATTGTCGAACACTAGGCAGGTTGTCGGTTCCGAGGCGATGACGGTGGCCGTTGCGGGTAGGCCAAGGCCGAATGTCAGCTCTCCCAGTGTCTCGTCCGAGCCGCAAATATTGATGACCTGACCATTTCGAAGGATGGTTGTTCGCCCGCTCAGGACATAGCCAAGGAAATCTGTTGTTCTAGCTTCTTCGATCAGAATGTCGCCCTTGGCAAACTCCTGAACCGACGCAGTATTCAATAGCTTTCGGGCGTGATGCGGTTTCAGTGACCCAAGGTGATGCGAGATGAACTGGCGCTCGGCTGCGGAAAAGCGGATCAGATGCCGCGACAGGTATCCGCGCAGCAATCCGATGACCGAGATTGCGATATAGGCCATCTGTATGATCGAACCGGCCAGATTGAATTCTTCTACCATGCTGATCAGAACGCAGCTTGCGGCAACGATAACCAGAACAGGGTAGAGCGCGCTATTTCCGCGGACTATGCCGATTTGCAGTAAAAAGTAGTTCAGAATGTAAAGGCCAGCCCCGGCCACGCCGATCATGGTGGCCAGTTCGACAAACTCGGTAAATTCAAATGGACTATTCAGCATGTAAGGACCCACCCTCGCAATGAATGGGTCTTACGCTGCGTCAATCCCGTGAAGCCGTAAATGAACAACTTCACAGGTTAATGGGTCTTATGAGCGTGCTTTCGCCTGCGCGCGCAACATTTGCCCCATCATCTGGCCGAACTTGCCCGAACCACGCTGGTACAGCGCGCCGTCTACGGCCAGAACCGTTCCGCTGATATAGCTGGCCAGATCGGAGCTTAGGAACATACAGGCGTTTGCCACGTCCTGCGGTTGACCCCAACGGCCCAGGGGGACGTCCTTACGCAGCGCTTCTCCGGCATCTGGCGTGGGGGCCAAACGTTTGGCCCCTTCGGTACCCTCGATAAAGCCCGGCACGACCGAGTTCACACGGATACCCTCGACGCCCCATTCCATTGACAGGGTGCGGGTGATCTGATCCACGCCTGCCTTTGCGGCGCAGACATGGGACTGACCTTCATAGGGCAGATAGGATTGTGGAGCCGAGATGTTGATGATGCTTGCACCCGGACGTTTGAGGAAAGGATAGGCCCCCTTCATCACGTGGATCGTGCCCATCAGGTCGATATCGATCACTGTCTTGAACGCATTGACTGACATTTCGGCCGCCAATGCCGGGAAGTTGCCCGCCGCGCCCGATACCAGCACGTCGAAATCACCGAGCGCGTCGTGGAACTGTTTCAGCCCGTCTGCCACGGCCTCTGGGTTGCGTACGTCAAAGGCCGCGCCGATGGCGTCTTGTGCCCCTGCAGCTTTCAGCGCAGCAACGGTGTCATCGACCTTTTCCTGCGACCGGCTGGCGACCGCCAGTTTGGCACCCGAGGCCGCAAAGGCCTCGGCAATGCCGCGATTGATTCCGCTGGTTCCGCCGATGACGACGACGGTTTTTCCTGAAAAGTCCATGTAGGCCTCCCTTGGCGGGGAGCCCTACTCGCCGTAGGGCACCCAGATGTTTTTGACTTCGGTCGCAGCCTGCAGGAAGCGGCGGGAATGGTCCACGCCCCAATCGATTGCCGTCGCGTTATTCACCCAGGTCCGTTTCAGGTTCCCGGCCGAGACGACCTCGATCTCCTTCGACAGGTCAGTGGACGAGAACGACCAGACAGCATCGACGTTCAAGTGCGATGCCAGCGGTTTCGCCAGCTCCTCGTGGCTGCCGGTCAGGATGTTGACCACGCCAGCGGGGACGTCAGACGTCTCAAGGATCTGGTAGAAATCAGTCGCTGCCAGCGGGTAGGGCTCTGAGGCCACCAGAACTGTCCGGTTCCCCATCGCAATCGCCGGGGCCATTGCCGAGACCAGACCCAGGAGAGGTGCCTCATCCGCGCACAGCGCGCCGATGACACCCACAGATTCCTTCATGGCAATCGCCACGCCACGGATCGGAACGCCGTGCACCTGACCGTCATATTTGTCGGCCCAGGCGGCGGCGGTGAACAGGCGCTGAATTGAAGCTTCGACCTCTTTCGCGCCGCCCTTCTTGCCAGTCATGGCGTCGATACGCGCGGCGAATTCGTCGGCACGGGCCGAGAGGTTCTCGCCAATGTAATATAGGATCTGTGCCCGCAAGTGACCGGTGGTTTTGGACCAACCTTTGGCACCCGCTGCGGCCTCAACCGCATTCCGGACGTCTTTGCGGTTACCAAGCCCTACATGGCCCAGCAGACCGGACTTGCCCCACACAGGTTTCGAATAGCCGCTGTCAGGCCGCGCCTGCTTGCCGCCGACATACATCTTGGCAGTGCGGTCGATTGGGTCGACAGGGGCACCTTCGCCGGTGGTCGCTTCGACCTTCGCCAACGGCTTAGCTTTGCTCTTGAGCCTGGTATAGGCTGTCAGTCCTTCCCAACCGCCTTCGCGACCAAAGCCGCTTTCGCGCACGCCGCCAAAGCCAGCGGCCGCATCAAACAGATTGGTGGCATTCACCCAGACCACACCCGCAACCAGCTTTGGCGCGATATCTAGTGCGAGGTTCACGTTTTCGGTCCAGACGGTTGCGGCCAGCCCGTAACGGGTGTTGTTGGCCAGTTCGACCGCTTCTTCAGGCGTGCGGAAGGTTGACGACACCAGAACCGGGCCAAAGATCTCTTCCTGCATCAGCGGGTCGGATGTCTCGAGGCCCGAGATCAGTGTCGGCGGGTAATAACACCCGTTCGCCGGCAGATCGCTTGCCGCTTGGTGCACGTGACCGGCGGTGTTGCTTTCGACCATGCTCTTGATGGTTTGCAGTTGGACAGGGTCTACAACCGCGCCCACATCGATGCACTTATCCAGCGGATCGCCGATACGCAGCGTGTCCATCCGGGAACGCAGCTTCTCGTGGAAACGGTCCGCGATGCCTTCTTGGACCAGCAAGCGGGACCCTGCGCAGCAGACCTGACCCTGATTAAACCAGATCGCGTCGACCAGACCTTCGATGGCACTGTCGATATCGGCATCATCAAAGACGACGTAGGCCGACTTGCCGCCCAGTTCCAATGTCAGTTCCTTGCCGGAACCCGCGGTTGCTTCACGGATGCGGCGGCCCACAACTGTCGAGCCGGTAAAGGCGATCTTGTCCACGTCCGAGTTCACGATCATCTCACCCACCGCGCCGTCACCAGTGACGATGTTGACTACGCCTTTGGGCAGTCCGGCTTGCGAACAGATATCAGCAAACAGCAACGCGGTCAGCGAGGTGTACTCGGCAGGTTTCAAAACCACCGTGTTGCCCATGGCCAGGGCCGGGGCAATCTTCCACGACAGCATCAGCAGCGGGAAGTTCCACGGAATGATCTGCCCGCAGACGCCCAACGCCTCAGCATTGGGCAGTTCGCTTTGCATCAGCTGCGCCATGCCCGCGTGGTAGTAGAAGTGACGCTGCGCCAACGGGATGTCGATGTCGCGTGATTCACGGATCGGCTTGCCGTTGTCGAGGCTCTCAAGCACCGCAAACAGGCGCGAATGCTTCTGCAACAGGCGCGCGATGGCATAGAGATACCGCGCGCGGCCCGCGCCGCCCAGTTTCGCCCATTTCGGTTGCGCCTTGCGGGCGGCAGAAACGGCAGCGTCCACATCGGCCTGTTTGGCCTGCGTCAGCTTGGCCAAAACCTCTCCGGTCGCCGGGTTGCGGCTGTCAAACCCTTTGCCGGGTTTGGTGAACGCACCATCAATATAGTGGCCGAACTTGTCGCCCTGATCGACCAGCCAGGCCAGAGCCTCGGCGGCGCTTTCGGGGGCGGGGCCGTAATCCATGGTTTCGAATATCTCTTTGACTGTCATTGCTTTTGTCCTCAGCCCATGGAGTGACGGTAACCGGCGGAGTATGCGCCAGTTACATAGTGTTCCAACTGTCGCTCAATATCGCCCAACAAGGACGACGCGCCAAAACGGAATAGGTCCGGCTCCAACCAGCGGTCACCCAACTCGTCCTTGATCAGCGACAAATAAACTAGCGCGTCCTTGGCCTTGGATATGCCGCCTGCCGGTTTATAGCCGACCCGGTATCCGGTACGGTCATAATAGTCGCGGATCGCGCGGATCATGACCAGCGAAACAGGCAAGGTGGCGTTGACGCTTTCCTTGCCGGTCGAGGTTTTGATGAAATCCGCCCCGGCCATCATGCAGACCAGCGAGGCACGCGCGACATTGCGCAGGCTGCCCAGTTCGCCGGTGGCAAGGATGGCTTTGACATGCGCATCATCGCAGGCCACGCGGAACGCCTTCATCTCGTCATACAAGGCTTGCCAGTCGCCAGACAGCACGTGACGGCGCGAGATCACGATGTCGATCTCTTCGGCGCCGGCTTTCACACTTTCTTCGATCTCGGCCACGCGCAGATGGAATGGCGACAGACCTGCAGGGAAGCCGGTGGAAACCGCGGCTACAGGGATGCCGGTGCCATGCAGCGCGTCCACGGCGGTTTCGATCATGTCGTGATAGACGCAAACGGCCCCGGTTGTGATAGGCGGCATATCCAGCGCCTTCAGAACCAAAGGTGCAACAGGTTGCCGTGCCTTGGCACACAGACGGCGCACACGTCCGACCGTGTCATCGCCGGACAATGTGGTCAGGTCGATCAAGGTGACCGCTTTCAGCAGCCACGCAGCCTGATACTCTTTTTTTACCGACCGACGACCGGGCAGGGTCGCGGCGCGGCGTTCAATGGCCGAAGTATTGACCTGCACGGCGCGTACCCAGTCCAGATCAAGATCCATGCCGGGGTTTCTGGGCTCGGTCACTTGCGGCAGATGCGCGGTGCGCACGGGGCTTTCTGAGCTCTGCGTTTCCATCTTCACATCCTTTGGGAGGTTTGCGCCAAATTCGCACGGCTTGCGGCCGATTGGAAGGCATACCAGCCTTTCGCGTGCAAACTTTTTGACCAAATGGACAAAATTAGCGTTTTCTTGCGAATAATTCGCAATAGCGTTGACTTAGTTGCGAATGGTTCGCATATTCATTCTCAAGAGGATACCTAAATGGGGTCAGACATGATTCGTCGTAGTTTTCTTGCGGCTTTGGCTTTTGCCGCCGCTTTGCCGGTCGCAGCCTGGGCCGAGGCACCGCTGAAAGTGGTTGCTACCACGGGCATGATCGCTGATGCGGCACGTCAGATCGGTGGCGATCAGGTTGAGGTCAAGGGCCTGATGGGCCCGGGGGTCGACCCGCATGCCTATCGTCAGACACGCAGCGATATCGTGGCAATGACCCGTGCCGATTTGATCCTGTGGCACGGTCTTTACCTTGAGGCGCAGATGGAAAACTTTTTCCATGATCTTGGGCGTAAACGCCCGGTTGTTGCTGTTGCCGAGGGGGTAGATAAGTCCAAGCTGCGCGCGCATGACGATTATGCCGACAAGTATGATCCGCATGTATGGATGAGCCCGGCCGTTTGGCGCGATGTGGTGGTCGAGGTTCAAGAAGCCCTGACAGACGCCCGTCCCGAGGCTGCGGATGCCTTCGCCGCCAACACGCAGGCTTTTCTGGCTGAAATCGATCAGTTGGAGGCCTATGGCAAACAAGTGCTGGCCGAGGTGCCGGAAAACAACCGTGTGCTTGTGACGGCGCACGACGCCTTTGGCTATTTAGGTGAGGAATACGGCTATGAGGTGCTTGGCATTCAGGGTATCTCGACCCAGTCCGAAGCTGGTCTGAACCGGATTGGCGAGCTGGTCGATACCTTGGTGGATCAGCAGCTGACGGCCGTCTTCGTGGAAAGCTCGGTTTCTGATCGGTCTATGCGCGCGCTGATCGAAGGGGCCGCGGCCAAAGGCCATGACGTCGGCATCGGCGGAGAGCTGTATTCCGACGCAATGGGAGAACCGGGCACCTATGAAGGCACGTATATCGGGATGCTGGATCACAACATCTCTGTGATTGCCGGAGCGCTGGGCGCAGACGTGCCCGAACGCGGCATGAACGGCAAATTGTCGGCGGGGTCTTGAACGATGCTGTCGCTGGCTGCGCATCAGGGTGCTTCGGTTGCTGAAAAAATTACAAAGGACTGCCCGCTGGCCATTCGCGGCCTGACTGTCTCATACGGTCAAAAACCTGCCGTGTTTTCGGTGGATATGACCGTGCAACCCGGCGCGATGACGGCGATCATCGGCCCGAACGGGGCGGGGAAGTCTACGCTTCTGAAGGCGGCGCTGGGCATCGTTTCGCCCCTGTCCGGGCAGGTGTCCGTCTTTGGTGAACCGCTGGAGAAACAGCGTGCACGAATTGCCTATGTGCCGCAACGCGCAAGCGTCGACTGGGATTTTCCGACGCGCGTGATTGATGTTGTGTTGATGGGTCTGTCCCGCGAACTGGGCTTGCTGGGTCGTGTCCGTGCCCGGCATATGTCCCGGGCCATGGACTGTCTTAACCGGGTCGGGATGCGCGATTTTGCCGATCGTCAGATTGGTCAATTGTCCGGCGGCCAGCAACAGCGCGTTTTTCTTGCCCGTGCTCTGGCGCAGGATGCTGATCTTTACCTGCTGGATGAGCCATTCGCAGGTGTCGATGCAGCGACGGAAAAAGCAATCATCGCAGTGCTGAAGTCGCTGAAAGAAGCGGGCAAGACCGTCGTGGTCGTGCATCACGATCTGGCCACGGTGACTGATTATTTCGACCATGTATTCCTGATCAATACCCGCAAAGTGGCCGAGGGAACTGTGGCCGAGGCCTTTATCGCCGAAACCCTGCAATCGGCGTATGGCGGCCGTTTGGCCACAGCCCAGATCGACCAGATTTCGCGCGCATTGGGGTAAATCATGCTTTGGGATGCTCTTACCCTTCAGCTGGGCTATAATGCCACGCTGGTCGCGATTGGTGCGACCTTGCTGGGTATATCCGCTGGTGTGACCGGCACGTTTCTTTTCCTTCGCAAACGCGCGCTGGTCAGCGACGCAATCAGCCACGCGACTCTGCCCGGCGTCTGCCTTGGGTTCATGGTTTTGGTCGCCCTTGGCGGCGATGGGCGCAATCTGATCGGTCTTCTGGCCGGATCGGCCGTGTCGGCCTGGATTGGTTTGCTTTGCATGAATTGGCTGACACGCCACACACGACTGGCCGAGGATGCCGCCATTGGTGCCATCCTGTCGGTATTTTTCGGTCTCGGCATCGTTCTGCTGACCGTGATCCAGACCATGGGCGTCGGTCGTCAGGCCGGGCTGGAAGGGTTCCTGCTGGGCTCAACCGCAGGGATGTTGTGGGCGGATGCGCTGGTCATCGCAATCGGTGGGGCAGCGACGCTGTTGCTCGTCATGATCATTCGCCGACCTATGACCATGGTCGCCTTCGACCCTGAATACGCTGCTGCCCGGGGCCTGCCGGTGCACCGGATTGATCTGGCGATGATGGGGCTGGTCATGGCAGTTACTGTGGTGGGCCTGAAAATTGTCGGGCTGATCCTGATTGTGGCGCTGCTGATTATCCCACCTGTCACGGCGCGTTTCTGGACGGACCGTTCGGACCGCGTGGTGCTGCTGGCTGGACTGGCCGGAGGGTTGGCGGGCTATCTGGGTGCGGCGATGTCAGCCTCGGCCCCCAATCTGCCCACCGGCCCGATCATTGTACTGGTCAGCTTTGGCTTTTTCGCACTGTCCCTGTTACTTGCGCCTGTCCGTGGAGTTCTGGCAGCGGTTCTGCGGCACCTGCGGTTCCAGCGCCGGGTTCATATTCGGCAGGGTCTGCTGGCACTGGCGCAAGGGCAAAAGATCTATGAGCCGTTGACCTTGCGTCTCTTGCGGCGTGCCGGTTTGGCGCGGGCGGATGGCGTGGCCACCGAAACAGGCAAGGCGCGCGCGGCCAAGGCGTTGCGCGATGAAAGGCGCTGGGAAATCGTCAGGGCTGATCAGATGCATGAGGCAACGGCTGCGCTCTATGACGGGTTGCGGGACATCGAAACCGTCCTGACCCAAGATCAGATCGCCGAGATCGACCGCCAGATCGGCGGCCCGCAGGAGGTTCCGGCATGAGCGGTGAAGAATTCGTACCCCTGTCTTTGACACCCTTGCTGATCGGCACGTTTGCCGCCATCGCTTGCGCTTTGCCCGGGAACTTCCTGGTCCTGCGCAAACAGGCCTTGATCGGGGATGCGATCAGCCATGTGGTGCTGCCGGGTATTGTCGTGGCCTTTCTGCTGACCGGAACGATTTCGACCTGGCCAATGATGCTGGGCGCCGCGGGCGCGGCAGTGGTGGCTGTGGTTCTGATCGAAGCTGTCAGGCGGCTGGGGCAGATCGAGGCGGGTGCCGCGATGGGGGTGGTTTTCACCACGATGTTTGCAGCCGGTGTGCTGCTGCTCGAACAAACCGATACTTCGACCGTACACTTGGATGTTGAACATGCGCTTTATGGCAATCTGGAAAGCCTGATCTGGTTGGACGCGGTGGGCTGGTCTTCGGTGTTGGATCCCGTGGCGCTGGCGGGGTTGCCGCCGGAATTGCCTCGGATTGCGCTGACTTTGCTGGGGGTATCTGTCTTTGTATGGCTGTTCTGGCGGCCGCTGAAGATTTCCACCTTCGACGAAGGGTTCGCGCGCACCATTGGTGTCCGGACCGGAGTTCTTGGCATGGCCCTTGTGATCACGGCAGCTATTGCCGCCGTGGCGGCATTTGACGCCGTGGGTTCGATCATTGTGATTGCCATGTTCATTTGCCCACCCGCTGCGGCGCGCATGATGACCAACCGGCTGGAAACCCAGATCGCATGGAGCATCATCTTTGCCATCCTGTCGGCAGTCTCCGGGTACGTGCTGGCTGGGTATGGCCCGCTCTGGCTGGGGGCGGCAGACGCGGTCAGTGCTGCGGGCATGATCGCAACAATGTCCGGCCTGATCCTTGCGCTTACGGCTTTGTGGGGGCCGTGCCGGACCCGGGCGGGTGCACCCGGAACCGCGTGACCCGGCATTTTCTCGCCGCTGGGTCCTGCGTGGTATCGGCCAAACTTCGCCACCCGACTTGAGGCCCAGAGAGTCTTCGCATCGTGAAACCGTATTCGTGGTATGAAATGACCCATTGATTATTGGATGACCACCACTCACTCCGGATCGTTCGAGCAATCGCGCCCAGACTGACCGCAAGTCTAGGCTGGCACCGTGCGATTGTTCGAACGCCCCCTCCTCACATTAAATGCAAGCCAAAGCGGTGGCAGAATCGCGCGCGTATGTGCTAGGTCTGGTGGTATGGCGCAGGCACACCCCAATATCAGCGAAAATCGACCGGTCATCCGGCAACTTGACGACGCAGCAATCAACCGTATTGCCGCAGGCGAGGTTGTTGAACGTCCGGCTTCTGCAGTAAAGGAATTGGTGGAAAATGCCATCGACGCTGGCGCAACCCGCGTCGCGATCGACATTGCCGATGGGGGTAAGACGCTGATTCGCGTCACCGATGATGGCTGTGGGATTGCCGCTGAGGATCTGCCATTGGCCCTGTCGCGCCACGCGACCTCGAAAATTGATGGGTCCGATTTGTTGAATATCCACACCTTCGGGTTTCGGGGTGAGGCGCTGCCATCGCTCGGCGCCGTCGGGCGCCTGACCATTACCAGCCGGGTGCCGGGGGGCGAGGCGGCCTCGGTCCATGTGGCGGGTGGTCGGATCGAGGCGGTGAAACCTGCCGCCTTACGTGCTGGCACGGTGGTTGAACTGCGCGATCTCTTTTTCGCCACGCCTGCGCGATTGAAATTTATGCGCACCGACCGGGCTGAAGCGCAGGCGATTTCCGATACAGTCAAACGTCTTGCCATGGCCGAACCTGCGGTAACTTTCACTCTGCGTGACGTCTCTGGTGGTGGAGAGGGGCGCGTGACCTTCCGCGCCGACCGCGAAAATGGTGATCTGTTTGACGCGCTTCACGCCCGACTGGCCCGCGTGATCGGGCGCGAGTTTGCTGAAAATGCCCTGCAGATCGATGCCACGCGTGAGGGGATCCGGTTGTACGGTTACGCCGCCTTGCCGACCTATTCGCGCGGTGCGGCGGTGGCGCAGTATCTGTTCGTCAATGGTCGTCCTGTGCGCGACAAGATGCTGACGGGCGCGCTGCGGGCGGCCTATTTCGATTTCCTCAGCCGGGATCGTCATCCGGCAGCAGCATTGTTCATCGATTGCGATCCGACGTTGGTCGACGTGAATGTGCATCCGGCAAAGTCCGAGGTCCGGTTCCGCGATCCGGGCGTCGCGCGCGGGTTGATCGTCTCGGCCCTGAGGCACGCGCTGGCCGAGGCCGGACACAGGGCCTCCTCCACAGTGGCGAATGCGACTTTGGGCGCTATGCGTCCGGAACCGGCACAACCTGCGCCGGCACGCGTCTATCAGATGGACCGTCCCTCGCCAGCTGCTCGAAAAGTGGCGTATCAGGCACAAGCACCGGGATTTGCCGAACTGTCTCAGGACTACAGCGGCAGCATTGTCGAACCGGCTTCGGTCCCAGAAACACCGGTCGAAGACCTGCCTTTGGGGGCGGCGCGTGGGCAGGTGCATGAGAACTACATCATCGCCCAAACCGCAGACGGCATGGTGATCGTAGATCAACATGCGGCACATGAGCGGCTGGTTTATGAAAGGCTCAAAAACCAGATGGCCGAGAACGGCGTCGCAGCGCAGGCGCTTCTGATCCCGGAAATTGTTGAACTGTCCGACAGCGATTGCGCGCGCCTGATGCATGTTGCGGATGACCTGACAAAGCTGGGACTGACGATTGAACCCTTTGGTGGCGGTGCGGTCGCTGTGCGTGAAACGCCGGCCATTCTGGGCGAGGTGGACGCACGGGCGATGATCCTGGATATATTGGATGAACTGGCCGATCAGGGCGAAAGCCAGATGGTGCAAGCGCGGATTGAGGCGATCCTCAGCCGGGTGGCCTGTCATGGGTCCGTCCGGTCGGGTCGCCGTATGCGGGCCGAAGAAATGAACGCCCTACTACGGGAAATGGAGGCCACGCCCCATTCCGGTCAGTGCAACCACGGGCGGCCGACTTATGTGGAATTGAAGCTGAGCGATATCGAGCGATTGTTCGGCCGCAGTTGATCCATTGGCTTGGTTGGGCTATGGAGAATAAAACAAGAACACCCGAGGCGACATGATCGTGATTGCAGGAACCCAATATGCGCTGAACGACCCCGTGATCCTAACCGTGGGTGGGGTTGTTACGCTGATCCTGCTGTTGCTGTTTTTGTCGCTGCGCGCAGCCAACCGGTCGGCCCGTATGGCAGAACCTTTGTCCCGCCAGATGGCGCACCTGGGCCAGCATGTGCAGCAGTTGGGGCAGGGGCAGGAACAATTGCGCGGTGGCTTGCAGCATGTTTCGGACACGCAGGCCAATGCGCAGGTGCAGGTAATCCAAACGGTTGAATCCCGCCTGTCCTCGGTCCAGCAGCAGATGAATGACCGACTGGCGGATAACGCGATGAAATCGGCGCGTGCTTTGGCCGAGATGCAGGAGCGGATGAAGGAATCCCTGCATGGATCATCCAAACAAACCGCGACATCTCTGACGCAGTTGCAGGAGCGTCTGTCCGCCATCGACAAGGCGCAGGACAATATCACAAAACTGTCGGGCGACGTGCTGTCTTTGCAGGATATCCTGTCGAACAAGCAAACGCGTGGTGCGTTTGGTGAGATTCAGCTGAATGATATCGTCTCTAAGGCGCTGCCTTCTGATAGTTTCCAGCTGCAGGCAACCCTGTCGAATGGACGCCGCGCAGATTGCCTGATCAACCTCCCGAACCCTCCAGGACCGATTGTCATCGACAGCAAGTTTCCGTTGGAGGCCTATGAGGCGCTGATCGGTTCGACCAATGACATGGAGTTGAAGGCGGCGGTTCAGATGTTCCGCAGCACGGTGCGCAAGCACATTACAGATATTTCCGAGAAGTATATTCTGGACGGTGAAACGGCTGATGGTGCACTGATGTTCCTACCGTCCGAGGCGGTCTATGCCGAACTTCATGCCAAATTTCCTGAACTGGTGCAGGAGAGTTTCACCAAACGCGTGTGGATCGTCTCGCCCACCACCTGCATGGCGACACTGAACACGATGCGTGCGATCCTCAAAGACGCGCGGATGCGGGAACAAGCTGGGGCGATCCGCAAAGAACTGGGTTTGCTGCACAAGGATGTTGAGCGTTTGGGTGATCGGGTCGGCAATCTGGACCGCCATTTCGGGCAGGCGGCCAAGGATATCTCGGAAATCAAGATCAGCGCGGAAAAGGCTGGCCGCCGGGCTCAGCGGTTGGATAACTTCGATTTCGAGGAACTGGCGCCTGACGATCACACAAATGTTGTGCCTTTGGGGCAGTCCGAGGGCTAAGCGTTACTGGATCGACAGATCCACGTTATAACCGACCGTCTTGTCGGTATCGCGGTCATTACCCATCAGGTAGACTCGAATCGTGTAATCGCCGTCCTCGGGCAGGTCGATGCGCGCGGTATTGCCGTCGATCGAGCCGTTGTAGATCGCAACGCCATCACTGCCGGGCGGTAAAATGTTGAAATAGATCACTCCATTGCCATTTGTATCACTGACTTTGAGGTCGGCAAACATCTCTTGCCCGGCCTTTGCGCCCAGCTTGTAGTCGAAGTACTCATTCCCGGTGACGGTCCCGCTGACCATCGTCCCGAAATTACCCGGTTCGAACTTCACGTCAGCGACCAACTGAGCAGAAGCGACAGATGAAAAACCCACAAGGGCAAGAATAAAGAACATAGTCCGGGTCATTTCAAATGCCTCCTCTAATCAGCTTGCAGGGCAGGGTACCATATGAGCGCTGATTGCGTCAGATCCTCAGGAACGGCTGGAACAGGCGCGGCATCAGCTTGTTAAATTTCAGCGGCGCGTCAGTGACCGCCAGGCAAATGCAATCCCCCGTAATGTCTGCTGTAGGAGTATGGTGGAGGTCTTCATCTGCAATTTCGACATCGCCACGGGCGAAGTGGTCGACCTCGTCCGAAAACGCGCCTTGCAAAACCATGGTCAGTTCCACGCCGTTGTGGCTGTGATCCGGAACTGCGGTGCCCGCCGGAATGAACAGCAACCGAGCTGTTGCATCACCGGTCGTCGGCAGGATCGCCTGTTTGACCCCCATGCCGATTGGTCGCCAGCGGATGTCGTTCACATCGCCGCCAACGTAATCCTGCAACGGGCTTGGCAAAACCGAGCAGCCGGGTCGCCTGGGTTTGGCAATCGGCGCACCGTTTGCGATCAAAGCCATCGTTTCCGCAAGTGCTTTGTCGTTCATCGCAACGGTCTCGTCCTGTTTTTCCAGGACATATCCGCCAACGGCGTCAAAGCTTTCGGCCAGCGCACGACATTGATTGCACAGGGAAAGATGTGTCGAGACCATCAGGTCGAAAGCCTCGGGCAGAGTGCCTGCGGCGTAAGCCATCAGCAGGTCGTCTGTCAGGTGATGTTTGATCTTATTGCTCATTTCCGTCATCTCAATTCATCGCATGGCGCAAGCGGTCTAGCGCCAGCCGTATCCGTGATTTGATCGTTCCCAGTGGCAATCCAGTCTGAGAAGCGATTTCTCGATGGCTCAGATCGCCAAAATAGGCCTTCTCGATCAGTTGTCTTTGCGCCTCTGGCAGCGCGGTCATCGCGTTGCGCAGCTGCGCGGTTTCCTGTTGCAGCACGAGTATGTCGTCCTGCTCCGGTTCAGCCTCGGGTCCCCATCCCAGTTCTTCGGGCTCGGGGCGACGTTGTTTGCGCAGGACGTCGATGCGCTTGTTCCGGGCGATCGTGAACACCCATGTGGCCACGGTTGCCCGCGTGGGGTCGAACAAATGTGACTTGTGCCACAGCGTGACCATCACCTCTTGAGCGCACTCTTCGGCCATGGCCGCATCTGAGCCCGACTTGATCAGGAACGCCTTGATCCGCGGCGCGAAGTGCTGAAACAACTCAGCAAACGCTGCCTGATCCTGCGCGTCCCTTATACGTTTGACGTGGTCAACCCACTCAGCTCGTTTGTCACAACTGTCTTGCGCTCGGTTCACCGGTTTTCCCTTGATGCGTTTCTTTGCGCGCCACGGTTTCTGTGAAGGCCTGCTGGCCACCGGTTCATCCAAGGTCGCGGTATCGATCTCGGTAAACATAACAACATTACGCGGTAAGGCCCAAGCTGGATCACATTGTGATGCGATTTTAATCCGAACCGGACCATGTTTCGTATGATAGGTATCTATATGTCAAAGAAAACAGCGCCGTTTGAACGGCTTGCAGGCAAATTGGAACACTGACGAGAATGAACAGGATCGACCATATTTCAGGCCATACTTACCACGGTCGAAAAGGCGGGATCGAGAATGCGTTTCGGTATTCCATCGATTACATCCTGTTGGACCCAGAAGCCCGACCTGACACACCGCTTTTGTTTTCGATGAACCGTGTAAATGCGATGTATTGGCGAGACCGTGACCACGGCGGTGAACCCGGCAAAGGGAAGGGTGCGGTGTGGTTGCGAGCCAAATTCAACGAAATGGGTGTGACGCAACCTGCAAGGCTTGAGTTGCTGACGCAGCCACGGGTGCTGGGGCATGTCTTCAATCCGGTCAGCTTCTGGTTCTGTTTCGATGCCAATGAACAACTATATGCGGTGGTAGCAGAGGTTACGAACACTTACGGCACGCGCCACAGCTATCTGTGCAACAATCCCGGGTTTGCGCCGATCCAGCCGACGGATCGCATCGTTGCGGACAAGCTGATGCATGTCTCACCGTTTCAAAAGATCGAAGGGACGTATGAGTTCCGATTCGACCATCGCCCCGAACGTATCGGCGTCTGGATTGACTATGGTCGAAAAGCGGGTGGATTGATTGCCACCCTGATCGGGCCGCGCGCGCCACTGACCAACCGGGCAATCCTGTGGTCGTTGCTGCGGCGTCCCTTCGGTGCGCGACGTGCGTTTTTCCTGATTGTCTGGCAGGCGATCAAACTTAAGATCAAAAAGGCCCGGTTTGTTCCGTTCCGAACCGCCCCTGTGCCCGATCAGCCGATATCCCGCAGTCGCAAGCCTTAGCCCCTGGGTCTTTGCTTAAGATCAAAGACTCAGCCCCGTCCTCATGGTTGTGGTATTATTGAAACCGCGAATTTGAGGAGCTGGGTCATGATGGAAATTTCGCCAAGGAAAATCGCTCAGGTTGCGATGATGGGGCGCGAGTTGGGTCGCGCCGAGGGCGAATTGCGTGCCTTCATCGACCGGATGAGCGAGGACGAACAGGCCGAACTGGTGGCTGTCATGTGGGTCGGGCGCGAAAGCTTTTTCGCCGAAGATCTGCCTGAGGCCATCGCAACAGCCAAGTCCGAGGCTTCGACCCCTTGCGCGGACTACCTGATTGGTACGCCGCATATGTCGGATCACCTTGAAAATGGCTTAGATGCACTGGGAATCTCGGCTGAGGATGTGGAAAACGACCTGATGTAAGTGCAACGGATATGTGCAACCGGTGCAGCCCGCAAATTGCAAACCATTCGCCGAATACCCGGTTTTCGGATAACATGATCAGGAAGCCCGAAAGCCACCATTCAGGCTGGGGTACCAGAAGACGGAGCGTGATCCATGTGGCGCGTCTTGCAAGTGTTTGCGGTTCTCGCGTTTTGCGTGGGCTTCCATTCCCGCCCGGCCGAAGCCTGCGGCGTCTGCGTTGAGCTTCCGGAATATTCTCTGGCGGACCGGATTCTTTCTGCTCGTGTGATCGTGCTGGCGGCACCATCGCCAGACAACCCTTTCAGGTTCTCCCCCGTTTCGGTTTTGAAAGGCACGCCGGAACAGGTTGAGGCTTTGCCCGAAATACCTTTCCTGGTCGACAGCGTCATGCGATCCGCCTTTCGTGCGAACCTGGACAGAACAGTTTTGATGGTCTACGGGACGGGGTATCAGGACAAGGCCGGTCGTAGCCTGCCCAGCGGTTGGACCAAGGGGTTCTTAATGACACCGGATCGGGCCCACTTCCTTGAAACACTGCGTGCCGAAGGGCAGGGCTGGGCCAGTGGCGCGCCGGATCGCGCGGCGCAGGTTGCGTTTTTTAGTGCCTATCTCACACACGAAGATCGCCTGTTGCGCAACACGGCGCTAATCGAAATCCACCGCGCGCCCTATTGGCTTTTGACCCATCTGACCGATGCCGTGCCAACCGCACAATTGCTGCAGGATCTTCGCAATCCCAATCGTCTTGCCTACGCACCGGCACTTATCCGATTGTTGGGTCTTCAGTCGGACCCAAAGGCCAAAGAACGCGTAAGGCTTGGTTATCAAAGCGCGCTTCGCAGTGGAGGCCTCAACCTGTACGACTGGGGTTTGGCGGGTATCGCAGCGGATGGTGATCAGGCAATCCTTGAAATTGAAAAGTCGCTGCAGCGGCCCGAACGCACGGCCGACGAAAAGCGAATCCTGATCCGCAGTCTGGCCGATGGCGGAACGACCTATCCCGATTTGCGACCCCGAATCCTGGATGTGTTTCGGCATCAGTTGGACAAAGACAGCACTGTTGCGATCTGGATTGCCCTGGCTGTACGACCTTGGGGCACCAATGCACTGAACCCCAACTTTGAGGCTATCATGGCCCAATATGATCTAGACCCGGCGACGCTGTTTCTCATGCGAGCGGCAATCGAAGCTGACGAACCGGGTTAACGTCGCGGTGACGCTCCACATAGTTCCAAATCGCATTAGGGAACAGATGGGGCAGCACTTTCACCAAGCAAATGCATCCCAACAGCACCGACGCAATCGAATTCAGAAAAATATCGCGCTTGATCAAAATCGTCTTGTATCTGGTCGACATGCAAGGATATACCGGCCAGCGGAGACGTGGCCGAGTGGTCGAAGGCGCTCCCCTGCTAAGGGAGTAGGCCCGGAAGGGTCTCGAGGGTTCGAATCCCTTCGTCTCCGCCATAACCTATTGATTTTTATTGTTAATTAATTTGCGCTGCATCGCAGAATAACAGGTATTTCTTTCGACTAGCTTGTTCCAATTTTACATTGAACTTAAACGGTTTTTCTCAAACCACCTTGGAAAACTAGCACAAAATTGGCACAGATTCGGCTCCGCGACCGAATCTTGTAAATTAGTTTTCCAGCGGCTTCGCAGTTGCAAAAATACTGCCGGTGGAAAGCTGCAACAACACATGGAATCAAAAGAAAGTCCTTTGTGGACAGCGCTCGTCGGTAGCGTTGCGCAAGCAGTTACGCCCAGCTTGCTTCAACATCGAGACAGCAAGCAATTGTCCGCAAATTTTTTGGGGGAACACGGATCATTGGCGGCTGCGACAGGTGCGCCGATCAAATCGCTCCAAAGACTACCAGAGTAGGTGGGGAGGCTACGTGAAGGGGATCGTCACGTTGAATTCGTTTTTGATCCAACCTTTGTCACCCTTCCGAAGAGCGAGCGACAATGACTTTCTTAGATTTCGTTTCCTAGTTGCCACCAAGTCCTCCCGAAATACCGACAGCATCAAGAGGCTCAGTCCTCTTATGACTAGCCTATTTCTATGATCCCATTTTCCCAAAGACGCAGGATCATTGGAGAAAAAATTTGGGCCGTCTTCGGAGGACATTCTGAAGACTTTAGCCGAGCCATGGACCGCTTTCGACAGAACGGCGTACTCGGATTTTAAGACATCTAACCCACAGGTTCTTTGTTCGCGCCCTGCGTTGCTTGGATGTTTGACAAAGTATGCGTGCAGCTCAGAAAACTGCGTTTTAAAACTGTTCTTCTCCCAAAGTTGTAATTCGATTGGATGATCCATAAAAAAAAGGCAATTCAGATAGTTTTCAATTGCCGCTCGTTGAGATTGAAGTGCGGTTCTCCATTGACCGCTCCTTGCCAGAAGGTAGGCGACGAGTAAGTCGTTTTGGCCTTCAAGAGCAAATTGAAGTGAGCCAGGCGTCAGTCTGTCATCTAGTAGCTCACTTCGCCATGCTTGCATTGCTACAAGGCGCCGAAATGCGCCTTTAAACACCGGTCTTCCTTCAAGCTCGGATTCAGTTGACGCCCATTGAGCCTTCCATCGCGCTTCAAAAGCATTGAAATTCGCATCAAGTTCGGCCGTCAAGACAGCGAACTCTTGAGTAGTGTGTTCAATGCTTGGTTAAGGCGGTTAGAAGAGTTGCTAGACTGACTGACGTTCGCCTGAACCCGCTTGATTTCGTGTTCGTTGCCGGCCAGATAACTCATTATCTTGCCCATTATGTTTCTGCCAGAATCTCGTTCGTTAAATTGGATTGGAAGCGAGTGTTCGTCAGCAAACCTCACCCATTCTGATCGCGAAAACTTTGAAAGCTGCGCCAATGTTGTGATGCCAAAAGCCATTTCCGCTTCGGTGTCGCTCGAACCCGGACCACGAGAACCATCAGACAAGTTAAGCTTCTTGGTATCGATATTGGGCCCTTGTAACAGAGCCTCCCCGAGCGCGATTAGTTCTTTTGCCAGCGAATGTGTTTTCATGTCTCAATTCCAATTCGTTGGAGCAACTCAGCCGAAACACTATTGAACTCATCTTTGGCTTCACGATCGCCCATCGTATGGACAGACCTTGCTTCTTCGGCAGCTTCGGCAACCTTTACTCGTTCCGTTAGTTGGTTATCAAGAACTTCTCCGTCGAATGACCCTCTAATCGATGCAATGGTTTCCGTTCGTTTTCGAGCGGGTCGGCCAACGCGAGACAGCACAATTCCACCAAGCTCTATCTCGTGGTCTAAATCGTCACAAAAGTCTGCTATTCGTGATTTGAGAAGTGCGATACCAATCGCAGACAAGAAATCAGGCGATACCGGAACGACATAGTGGGTTGCAGCCGCAATGGCGTTCTGTGTCGGAATTGTTAGGTTGGGAGGGCAGTCGCAAACGACAATGTCGTATTGGTCCAACACCGATTTTAATGCCTTTTTTAGCCGGCCTTCGCGGTTTGGCTTGCCGGCCAAGTCCAAATCAACCGTGAATAGATCAAGGTGAGAAGGAACTAGGTCAAAACCACCTAGTAGATTTTTAACTAAAACGTCAGCAACGGTCTTACGTTCCCCGTCGGCAGTTTTGTGGTCTCGCGCACCCAAAAGGTCTGCAACCGTTCCGTTGTTGTCTTTGTGTTCATCCCATTCATCGACGCCCATAGCAGAAAAAGTGGCGTTGGTTTGGGGGTCAAGGTCGACGAGAAGTGTTTTTAGCCCATTTCGTGCGCAGTGATCTGCAAAATTTACGGCAAGCGCGGTTTTTCCGACCCCGCCTTTGAGGTTCACCATTGCGACAATATTGGTCATGCAGATCTCTCAAATTTGTTCTTAACGAATTTCACAAGACGTGCCGTACCAACAAACTGATTGCAATAGCCTATTTCGGTCTTTGGATTGAACTCTAGCCAAGAAACTATCGCAGGTTGTTGCGCACATTGGCGCGAACTTCCCATGCGCCTAGAGTAGATTGATCCATCGCCTCACTCAGCCAATTAGAGAATCTAAGAAGTTTTCTGACAAATGGTAGACCTGCACTGACTTGCAAAGAACGTTTTAACGTGCGGGCGACCGAGCTTGGCTAAAGGATTGGATTTGATGAAAAAACCCCTTGGACCTCATATTTCCGATGGAGAATTTTTGACACAATGCACGTTTCAACGTTCAAAATTGGCACAAAATTGGCACAAAGTTAGCGAAATATCATCTAACTTATTGTAAATAATAATAAAAATTTGGTGATTTGTTCCCCTGCTAAGGGAGTAGGCCCGGAAGGGTCTCGAGGGTTCGAATCCCTTCGTCTCCGCCATAAATTATTGATTTTGGATGATATTTTTCGACTCTAGTTGCGGGGTCCGCCAAAAAACCCGCCATCCCAAATGCGCTTGGTTGCCACCTCATGCGACGGGTGAATCAGCTATGCCCAACTGCAATCCATTGGCCGCTTCGTACATCGTATCTAAATTGCGTATTCTAATGTGACTGCCGCACCCTTCCTAAAACCATTGCCGACCAATCCCAAAAGTATTGTGCAGCCATAACTGCTCGCATGAAGCGAACCTTATCTGGCCCTGTATGTTGATTTTTCACACGCGCCAGGGAAGAAAATGGTTCACGCAAGCGCCTAAGTTGCAGCATCGAAGTCTATATGTGAGTTCGGCCTGATAGCGAACTGCTCAAGGTCAGCGAACCCTTTCGGCGCGTACACTTCGATAGCGCCTTCTTTCGAACGCCTTATCCCAAGCATACACGCTGCGGCAAGAAAGCGGTCTATACCGTCTGTCGCTTGTCGGGCCGGTTCGTATGCCACTCCAAACTTCTGTTCATACCAAAGATGGACCCGAGCTTGGTCTCGGATTTCGATATCTGCATCGATAGTCCCAAGCACCTTCATTGCTTGATGAATTGCTGCATCTTCACCGTCCCAGGTCAGGTCATTGCCGTCGAAGTAGAAAAGGTCGTAGTCCTTAATACCGAAGTCTGGCCGACGCCCGGTTTTGTAATTCCAGACTGTCTGAAACAAGCATCCCGAAACAAGCCAAGCATCCTTGAGCCCCGTCAACGGCAATGCCTCTAAAATCTTCTGATTTGTTTGGTTCGTACCGATAATTCGAACAAACTCTGCTGCATCCATCTGTATCAATTACCTCTGGCATTTTCGGTTGATACGTTAGCGCAACTACATCCCGGCGGCGTGTAGATGCCAACACTTTCGTACGTCAAATGCCATTCTTCACCACTCTTTCTGCTAAGTGGCATCATCACTTTGAACTCGTAGTCGACGTTCTCCGCGGCAAGCATAGACGGGTAGGACGAGCCCTTACCAGACCTTCACCGCACATTAGTGCTTCGCTCGTGCAGCAACTCGAAGACCGCATAATCCGGACGTTCGAAACCAGACGGCTAACGGCGGTGACGCGGACAAAGCCGCCGTCGAGTTTGCCAAAATCGATGTCTGCTTTCGCTCGCGATCATCTGTACTGCGGCCTAACCTATTGGTGCCCAGTCGACACCAAAGAGGTGACCTTGACTCCGGCATTCAGACCAAAGTCGATTGTGAGGATACGAAGAAAATCTAATATTGCGCACTATGTTGTCGCGCCTAAAGCAAATTCTTTCTTTATCGAGCCTTTCATTGAGGTTCTTGGCCTTCGGCTGTGTTGTAATGTTGGGCGCTGCACTCGTTTT
The DNA here is from genome assembly GCF_900143525.1 of Ruegeria sp. Alg231-54. Taxonomy (GTDB): domain Bacteria; phylum Pseudomonadota; class Alphaproteobacteria; order Rhodobacterales; family Rhodobacteraceae; genus Ruegeria. The sequence continues at coordinate 230,522 of NZ_FREZ01000004.1, forward strand.
GGGAACGTGGGTCAGCAATCGGATTGAAGCCGGTGTCACCGAAAATTACGGTGCTGCCTCGGCTCTTTACTTTGAAAGCCTCGTTCCACAGCTTCCATTTCTGCAAACCAGCACGGTGTCATTCTCTGACGATGCAAAAGATGAACTGCGCCAAGTATTTGTTGAAGGTGCACTCGGTGATCAAGTGGTCACCTACAAGGTGTGGACGCAGGATGGTACCGTTCTTGCATCGTTTGATCCCTTGCTCGAAAACCGAACATTTCAGGTTTCTGAAGCGCTGGCACAAGCCTGGGGAGGGCGCGTTGCAGCCGAGTATGAACCTGTTCAATTGCATGAGTTGGTCGAAGGTGTATCAATAGAATTGCCTTTGCTTGGCGTCTACGTGCCGATCCGCAATGTCGTAAGCGGCGAGGTCGTCACTGTCATCGAGTTCTATAGTCGAGCTGAAGACTTACTCCTGGAAATAGACCAGGCACGCCGACAAACCTGGTACATGGTTTCGGCAGTATTCCTCGTCAGTAGAGGGCTGCTCTTTGGCATTGTCCATGCGGGTAGCCGTCTGATCGAGAGACAGCGTAGTGATCTGTTGCAACAACTGGACAAGAACCAAGACCTTCAGGAACGTGTTGCGGCGGCTGCAACACGTTCAACATCCCAGGCTGACCGCGTTATGCAGCGGATCGGATTGGATTTACATGATGGAGTTGCACAACACCTATCGCTTTTGGCCCTGCGGCTGGAAGGGGCGGGTCTGAATGACACGGAAGACGCAACTACGATCAAAGATGCTCTTGCTAATGCAATGACGGAGTTGCGGGCAATCTCACGCGGGCTCGCGCTTCCCGATATTGATGCGCTGACACTATGTGAAACGGTCAAACGTGCCGTCAGCGATCACAACAGCTTGGCCATTCATCCAAAAAAGTTAATTCAGCATGAGCCCTGAACCGCCATTCGCTTGCAACTAAGTTGCTGCAAGTGCATTCGTCCGTTAGCAGCCCAAAGCGGACATTCAAACCGAACTTTGCAATTCCGTTTGTGCGGACAGGAGCCGCCCGAAGATGGTGCAGCGAGATCAATGTCCGCTGTTCAGTCGAGACGGGGAATCACTTGCGGCGCTGCGGCGCATCTTTCCCGATGCGCTGGTTGAAGTAGGACAATCGGGATGGAAGCAAAAACTATTCCTACGCGGGCGATTTCGCTGTCCGCGCGCTCGTGCAGGATCCGGCGGCCAAATTCAAATCGCGGACATTAGCATTCGGGCCAAGTCGTCAGGCCTATCGATCATCACGTAGTGCCCGAATGGCACCGAAATCTCTGTCCACCCCGACTGATGCTGGTATCGCTCAAAAAACGGTTGGCCAAGCCCTGGGACCCAGTCGGTGGCATAGATGTAGGTCCGCTTTGACAGCTCGGCTCCGCCGCTCACCAGTTGAATCGGTTGCTCAAATGTCTTGATTGGTTGGGCGACATTTCGGCGGTCCACCCACGCACAGTCTGCTCCATTCACCGAAAAAGCCTCCGCTGGGCCCGGCGCGACTTTGCCATCGACGGCACTATCACGAAGCCCTGCCGCGATATCCGCAGGCAAAACATCCAAGGCCGCCTGCCCATCGTCCGGCACGAGCGCATCGAGGTACACAAGTGAGCGAATGTGGTCGGGCGCTTTATCCGCCACTCCGGTGACAACCATGCCGCCATAGCTATGACCGCACAAAACAATGTCAGAGAGTTCTTCGCACTTGATTACCCCTAGGACATCTTCGATATGCATGGCCAGATCGGTTTCGTCACTCACGAGGTGAGCACGTTCACCCAACCCTGTCAGTGTCGGGGTGAAAACGTCGTGGCCCTCCTTGCGCAGAAGGGCGGCTACGCGAGCCCAGCACCATCCCCCTTGCCACGCTCCATGGACCAATACAAATGTCGCCATAACCCGCCCAACTCCGCCGATACTGTAATGACATTAGATTCAACAGGGCCGCCTCGTCCACAGCATCGATTGGACGAGGCGGCACGAGCATCTGCAAAAGTACACTTCTGAAATGAGCCCAGAGTCACCATTATCTGCAATCCGTTCGATTGGCTTGTCGGCAGCCCGAAGCGGACATTTTCGACTAGGCTTTGCAATCTCTGAGATGCGGACATTGCTGACGTTAATGTTTGGAAATCAGAAGTCCGCTTACATAAAAAAACTGGTTCGTGCCGAAGTATCAATTTTGTGCACGGTGATTATCACAGTTCTCGCGCTCTTGGCATCAGCATTCAGACCAAAGTCGATTGTGGTGTGAATAATAAATGGCCATGTTGTTCAACATGTTGCCGCGTTTTAAACACGTGTTGTCTCAATCCACCCTCTCAATGAGGTTCTTTGCCTTCGGCTTTTTTGTTATGTTGGGCGCTGCTCTCATATTGGGATCATGGGCCAGCAAGCGAATTGAAGCCGGTGTCACAGATAACTACGGCGCGGCGGCGGCGCTTTATTTTGAAAGCCTCATTCCGCAACTTACATTCCTGCAAACCACTTCTGAGTCATTCTCTGAGGACGACAAAGACGAGTTACGTCGGGTGTTCATCGATGGCGCACTCCAGGCACAAGTTGTAACTTACAAAGTGTGGGCACGGGATGGGACTGTTCTCGCTTCGTTTGATCCTTTGCTAGAAGACCGAAAATTTCAGATCTCTGCTGCGTTGGCGCAAGCCTGGCAAGGGCACGTTGCCGCTGAGTACGAAGTAATTAAACTGCGTGATTTGGCCGATGTTGCATCAATAGAGTTGCCGTTGCTTGGCGTCTACGTGCCGATCCGCAATATCGCAAACGGCGAAGTTGTAACCGTTATCGAATTTTATCGTCGCGCCGAGGATCTGCTCGACGATCTCGTGCAGGCGCGCAGACAAACTTGGTATATGGTTTCAGCGGTTTTTCTCGTCAGTGGTTTGTTGCTGTTTGGCATAGTTCACGCAGGTAGCCGTCTGATCGAGAGACAGCACAATGATTTATTGCAGCAACTGGACAAGAACCAAGATCTTAAGGAACGCGTGGCAGCAGCGGCGGCGCGATCGACATCTCAGGCGGACAGAGTCATGCAGCGGATCGGCTTAGATTTGCATGACGGGGTCGCGCAACATCTGTCGCTTCTGGCTTTGCGTCTCGAAGGGGCCGGTCTCAAGGATACCGAAGATGCCGCAACGATCCAAGACGCCTTAGCCAATGCAATGACGGAACTTCGCGCGATCTCACGCGGGCTTGCACTTCCTGACATTGACGCTTTGACTCCAGTAGAGACGGTCAGCAGAGCCGTCAGTGACCACAATAAGGCGTTTGGAGCTGACGCGAAATTCGATGCGAGAGACAACCCGCCCATTCAGGCAGAGGCTCCGACGAAACTTGCACTGTATCGGGTGACTCAGGAATTGCTGGCCAATACTCACAAACATGCAAAGGCGGCGATGGTCACGGTGACATATCAGCAGTCGGCAACCGAAGTAACGGTCACTGTTTCAGATGATGGCGTCGGTTTCGTGGCCGACAATCCCATCCTCCAGGAAGTCAGCGGGCAAGGATTGTTCGGCATACGCGACAGACTGCTTCCCTTGGGGGGGCGCCTCGAAGTTCAATCGCAACCCGAGCATGGGGCAACTGCCGTCTTCTCCTTACCACAAGGTGGAGCACGCTCATGACAACAACTATTCTCGTTGCAGATGATCACCCGATCTTTCGGGATGGTCTGGTGAAGAGTCTTGAGGAACATGGAACATTTTTGGTTGTTGGAGTGGCCGCATCCGCAACTGAAGCGATCAAGCTCGCAGCATCTTTGAAGCCCGATATTGCCTTGCTCGACTTGTCGATGCCAGGCAGCGGGCTGTCAGCGATAGCGCAGATTGCATCTCAGAACCTTGCGAAACATGTCGCGATGCTGACCGTTTCCGAAGACGGTGAAAACGTCTCGGAGGCTCTCCGTCTCGGGGCCAAAGCATATATCTTAAAGGGCGTGTCCGCCCGAGAGTTGCGAGCAATCCTCAACGACGTTGCCAAAGGTGAGACACATGTCACCCCAAGTTTGGCGGCAAAGATGTTGACTTTCATGACAAAGGAACTGAATGCCCCTTCACCCTTGGATGACCTGACCAAAAGGGAGGAAGACATTTTACGACTAGTCGCAACAGGTCAGAGCAACAGGGAGGTCGCCGACGCTCTCGGGCTTCAGGAAAAAACCGTGAAACACTACATGACCACTATCCTTGAAAAACTCCACGCGCGAAATCGGGTAGAAGCAGCGCTTATCGCCCACAAAGCGTTCGAGCGCTAAAACGATGACTAGGGTCAGCCTTTTTTCGATTTTTTCGAGAATGTCGCATTAAATGCAATAGTGATCCGCTCGTCATCTGCGGTATTCGGGTAGACCCAGTGTACCAGGTATGAGGGAAACAGGACCATCTCGCCTGGCTGCGGCTTCAGACTTTTCTTCAGATTGAAAGCTGATGCCTTCAGGATACGCCAGTTCGGCAGGTCACTGCGAGGATCCAGAAACTCGATGCGGCCAGCTTTCTCATCATCAACTTCTGGCTGGGATACATAATACACCCCGGACCAATGCGCACCTGGGTGCGTGTGCGGCGAATTGAAAGCGCCAACTGGATTGATGTTCATCCAAGCAAACAGTTTTAGATCAAGGGTATCGGGGTCGACTTTACTGATACGCCGTGTGGATTGAAGAACTGCTGTCTCCACCATGACCGACAAAAACGAAAAGCATTGAGCTTTTTCATTGAGCAGATTGCCTTTCGAATGCCAGCCGCCTCTGTTGGACTTCGCAGTGCCATCACTCTGATCGCGAAGGCGCTTCCCCTCTTTGATCAGTTCCGCATTAATGGTCTCGTGTCCTTTGACCTCAAAGGAAAATAGTGGCGTCGAGAACAGCTTTTCATACTTGGTCTGTTCAATCAGTGTCATGGCCGCAGTTTGTTTTGAATTGCGGAAACTCGCTCTATGAACGCTGGCATCCGTCACGTTGAAATCTTTAAGCTACTATCCAGAGACGACAATCATCGATCGTCACTGTCGCCTTCGTCGCTGTCGCTCTCATCGCCTTCGTCACTATCGCTCTCATCGCCTTCGTCGCTGTCGCCCTCATCGCCTTCGTCGCTGTCGCCCTCATCGCCTTCGTCGCTGTCGCTCTCGTCGCCTTCGTCACTATCGCTCTCATCGCCTTCGTCGCTGTCGCCCTCATCACCTTCGTCGCTGTCGCTCTCATCGCCTTCGTCGCTGTCGCTCTCGTCATCGTCGCGCTCATCGTCGTCCGACTCGTCGTCATCACGTTCGTCATCCTGCGAGACCTGAATTTCTGGTGCGGATACGAGACCATCGCCGTCAAGATCACTGCGATTAATGATACCTCTGGCACCACGACGCCCGAACGCCTCTTCCAGCTCCTCAAATGAAAGTTGCCGGTCTCCGTTCGTATCAATAGAGCTGAAAGTGCGCGACTGAGCCAGCAAGGGACCTGTGGCAACAGCACAAAGTGAAGTGGTCATAAGTAGGTGGGAAAGCTTCATCGGGGTTCTCCATGGCTGTTTGTGGGTAGTTTGAACCATCTTGCGGAGCGCGACGACAAGCGAACGTCTGACGGATTTTCAGACCATAGTCTGAGCTTGCGAAGCCTAATATTTCCGAAAGCTGACTTTCGCCAATGTGTAGATATACTGAACATTGGGCTCGAAGCAGACCTTCGCTGCACTCGACGTAAACGACTGCATTGCGGACAAAACGGACCTTCGGTGAAAGTGGCAAACGGAGGGACGGACTCACGCGCGTCATTCTGCGCGCGTTGCGCTGTAATCCCCGTCTGAGACATGCTCCATCCAATCCGCGGTCTTGCCCTCGACAGACGTCTGCACTGCCAGATGGGTCATCGCGCAGTCTGGCGACGCGCCGTGCCAATGCCGCTCTCCTGGCGCGAACCACACCGTATCGCCAGGGCGCAACAACTGCACTGGCTGCCCCTCAGACCCAGCCAAGCCCAAGCCCGACAAGACATACAGCGTTTGACCGGCAGGGTGCGTGTGCCAAGCTGTCCGTGCGCAGGGCTCAAAAGTCACCGTAAGGATCTTGACCGGCGAGGGATCATTCCCTGTCACAACGGAATCAAAGCGGACCGTGCCGGTAAAATACTCATTGCCGGGAAATTGAGATGGCCGGTCCCCGGCGCGGTGGATTTGCATGATGTGCTCCCTTGTTGCCCTTGGGCACTTAGCAGAGTTCCGAATTCAAACCCAGAGACGCGACGGATCAGTGCGGTCATCTGAGCACCAATTTCGGATGTCCACAAAGCGACCGGAACCAGTCATTGGTTTGAACAGGACCTACGTCCGAGTTGGGGACAAAGCAGCCATTCGCAATTTTACAACGAAAGACCGGTTTGCGCGCATCGCTTCCGAGGCAAAAAGCGGAAGGGCGAAAAGTGTGAATTCGCTGCTTTGCGGCAAAAAACTCGGGCATTCCTCAAAGCGTACATTGGAAAATTTGAACAAGGAACGTGCTTGTTGAAGAAGAACAGAATTGGCGGGAAGTGCGCGTCGCCGTGAAAGGGACGAACGATATGAATCGTGATTGACAGTTGTCTGGCTTGCTGATTGCAATATTACTGCACGGCCCCCTGAAATAGGTTCAGAGGCCGAAACAACTGGTGCTGCACGACAATGAACAGGCCCAAAGCGCGCATTGGTTGCGCGGGCTACGAAAGTGTCACCCGTGGTCGGGTTTACCTAAGCGACGACGCGCCCCACCAACAAGCCTGTCGAAGGTCTGGCCGCATCAGGGGATAAGCGATCAACTTGTCCGTTGCTTGTAATAGGTGTCCTTGTGGACAATCAGCCCATCACGGTAGGTCAGTATGTCGACGCTCAGAAACTCTTCTTTCGAACCATCCTTATGCGTCGCGGTGCGGCGGTATTCGCAGTAGGCTTTGTTGCCCGAGATCGCGCAGTCCATGGTTTCCCAATGCACGTTTTCGACTTTTTCGAACAGCGCAGAAAATGCACTGCGGATCTTTTCGGCGCCTTCCAGCCGCATGCCATGTTCGTCCGGGCCGACGGCGTGGTCAAATGTGGCGTCGTCTGCGAGATGCTTCATCACTGAATCGATGTCGTTAGCGTTAAACGCGTCGCCGACAGCGTCGACGAGGGCTCGGGTCAAAGCGGTCATGATTGCGGTCCTTTTCCATGAAGCATATCGCAAGTGTGTTTGAAGAACGGGCTTGCCTGGTCGACAAGCACGTTCAATTCGTCAAAGTGATCGGCGTCCGGGACGATGTAGAGGCCGACCTTGCGGTCCGCCGTCCCAAATTTTTCGACATACATCCGTGCCTGCCGGTGGAATTCATCCGTTTCCGCGCCACCAACAACGACCAGCTGCGGTGCATTTGTAACCGGAGGATGGTTGGTCATCGGGCTTTCGGCCTCGGCCTCTTCCGGAGTCAACCGGATGCCGGAGTTGAGCGCCTCAGTCAGACGCACCGGTTCGAGGTAGCTGAGCGGTGAAACCGGGATGCCGGATTTGATCAGGTCTGCTGGAAGATCCGCTCTGAAAGCAGGCCAATTGGTCGCCATCATCATCTGGGTGATATGGCCGCCAGCCGAGTGGCCCATCACAGTGATACGGTCTGGATTGATGCCCAAATCGCGCGCGTTGCGCCAGATAAAGGCCATCGCTTCGCGGATTTCTTCGGAAATTCGCGTGATGGTTACCGATGGGCACAGGTCATAGCCAATGACAACAATATTGAACCCCGACGCGACAAAGGGCGGTGCAATGAAGCTGTAGACCGATTTGTCGCCGCGCTGCCAGTAGCCGCCATGCACATAAACCAGCGTCGGCGCATCCGCATCCTGACAACGGAAGACATCCAGCTTTTGTTTCTCGCCTTCTCCATAACGGATATCGAGGCTGCAATCGGTAGAGGCGCGCGCCGACTCGCTGTTGCTGCTCCAACTCGGAATGACAGTTACTTCATAGTCCGGTCGTCCGGCCCGCAGGTTGTATTGTGCGTCGAATTCATCAGCGCTGAAGCGGGTGTGATAGGTCAGGTGATCGCTCATGACGAAACCTCTGATTGAGGGGCGGAAAAGAACGCACCGCAGCAATAGACAAGTGGGGGAACGGGCACATAGATGTAGTTGACCACACGGCCCAGGAGAATTTGATGATCATCTGCGTCGACCCTGCTGTGTACCGTACATTCCAATTGCGCCGAGGCACCGGGAATCAAAGGCGTTGCGGCTCCGGCGATCCAATCCGTATCGGTAAACCTGTTTTCGACATCGCTTGCAAAGTGCATCGCAAGGTCTTTCTGCTCGGCCGATAGGATATTGACCGCAAAATGATCCGATTGCGACAGCGTTGGGAAGACCCGGCCTGACTTTGCAACACAAACCGAAATCACCGGCGGCTCTAACGAGACCGAGGTGAACGAATTGGCGGTCAGGCCCCACGGCTCTTTGTCCGCGTCATAGGTGGCTACGATGGTAACACCCGTCGGAAAGACGCCAAGTGCGCGGCGATAGTCTCGAACGTCCATCATAGCACCCCTTCGCTGGCACAGGCTTTTTCCAGCGCAGCCCATTCGTCGGGGTTGGTCCCGAAATGACGCATGACGTGATCCCTATACGCGGGACGTTCGGCCAGCCGCTGATACCAGGCCTTGACATTCGGCAAGGGCGGGCGGTCGACCTCGACGTTGAAATAGCGATAGGCCACACACCCCAAGGGAATATCCGCCATGGTAAAGCTGTCGCCGCAGACATAGGCTTTGTCCTCAAGGTGATGGTCCAAAAGGGTCAGGGCGTCATGGGCTTCATCGCGAAGCTTGGCGATCTTTTCCGGGTCACGCTGGTCGGGTTGGGTGCGTACAGTGGCGAAGAACAGGTAAATGACCGGCCCAAAGGCGCGGCTTGCCGACCACTCCATCCACTGATCCGCAACCGCGCGGGTCTGAATGTCGGCAGGACTGAGCGTTCCTGCCCCGTACCGGTCACAGAGATAGCGCACGATGGCGAGGCTTTCCCACAGCGCAAAATCCCCATCGCGGATCGCAGGGATCATCCTGTTGGGATTGATCTGCGCATACATCTCGGTGTCGAGCTTGCCAAAGCTGCCCCCGGCAAGTTGCAGCGTGTAGTCCAACCCCAGCTCATTCGCTGTCCAGATCACCGGAATGACATTCGATGAATAGGGGCGCCCCCAAATCTCAAGCATGCTCCAGCATCCTTTTCTGAGCGATGGACTGCGTGCCGAACTTGGGATTGACATGCTCAAACAGACGATGCCAGCTGGCCAGAATTTTCTCGTAAGGCACACCGGTGTATTGCTGCATAAGCATGAGGTGATCGAGCCCGATGGTTTCCTGCCGTTCCGCAAAGCGATCCGCGACATATTCGGCGTCGCCCACCACGATGATCCCGCGCTTGTTAAGGAAGTCGAACCAATCCATGTCCTCATCTTCGGGGGTCATTTCTTCGCCGACGTCCAGATAGCCGCGCTTGGTCCATTCCCCTTTGGGACGTGACCCGCCGAGGAATTCGTAATAGGCATTGATCGGGCCACGGATTGTGTTCACCGCTTCTTCCATGCTTTCACCGACGTAAAAAGCCGTGCAGACACCGACACCTTCGCCAAGCTTTACCTCGCGCCCTTCGCGTTGCGACAAGGCCTGGCGGTAGGGCTCCCAACAGGCCAGCGTTGCCTTGGGGCCAGCTGCCATCGAGATCACACCCCAACCGCGCTCTCCGGCCAGTTTGAACGTGGGCGGTGCATTCGACATCAGCCAGACCGGTGGATGAGGGTTGGAATAGGGGCGTGGATGCACATACATCGCTTTGTATTCGCCATCTTCATCGTGATAACGCGGGTCCAGAGGGTCAAAAAACCGGTTGCTCTCTTTCCAGCCGGGAACCGGGAACTGGTAGAACTCACCGTGATGGGTGAAGGCCTCATTGGTCCAGGCTTTCAGGATGATCTCCAGACTCTCCTGATACAGCCGCATGACCTTGGCATTGTCGCGCCGGTCCGCGTCCTTATTGAACTGGATGGTCGAGCGTTCATTGATGCCTTTGGCGACGCCGAAATCAAACCGGCCTTGGGTCATGTTATCAAGCATCGCGGCATCTTCAGCCACGCGCAGGGGGTGCCAATCGGGCAGGATGATGGGGGCTGTTCCGACCCGGAGTTTTTTGCAATGCGCAGCTACGTGAGTCCCCATCTGGATCGGGTTGGGCGGCGCATTCATGTAACCGTTATGGGCAAAATGATGCTCGGTGAACCAAGCAGTTGTGAAACCTGCCTGCTCGGCCAGCGAACACTGTTCGAGGATCATTTCCAGCGTGCGCGCCCAGGGAATCGTCTCACCAGGGCTAAAATTGGCAATCAAATCAAAGCGCATAACGTTCTCCCGGCCGGTAGAAGATCAGTTGATTTTTCATCTCAATTTCAACTAAGTTGATTTACGCTCGAAAAGTCAACTGAAATCATTTATTCTGAAGTCATGAAAAATGACGTGTCTCAGACCGACGCCCAAAGGCTCGGAAGTGAAATTCGCGAAGTGCGCAAAGCACGTGGGCTGACCCTACAGCACTTGTCCGAAGAGGTGTCGTGTTCCAAAGCCTATCTCAGCCGGATTGAGCTTGGGACAGCTAAGGTGTCGGACGACCTGCTTGGCGAAATCAGCGATGCGCTTGCGGTTGACCCGGGCTGGTTCTTTCCCAAACAGGAGGGCGACGGACCGCTGGAGCGAAAGCACGTCGTGCGCCGCGAGAACCGTAGGGCGCTGTCCGCGATGTATACGCGCTCAACTGATGAATTGGGCTTTGAGGACGAATTGCTTTCAAGCTCCTTGTCCGGCCATTGTTACTTGATCCTATCACGGTTCCGCCCCGGCGCAGGAGAACCACCCGAGCCACTGGAAGGGTATTCATTTGAAGGTGAACAACATGCCATCGTCCTTAGCGGCGAAGTTGAGCTACGTCTCGGGAGCGAAGTCATTTCATTGCGTGAAGGAGACAGCTTTTCCTATCCATCCATGATCGCCCACCGCTTTCGCAACAAGACTGAGAAAGAAGCCACAATGGTCTGGGCGATGTCGCCGATCCGTATCACGTGGTGACTGTTGGTCTGCTATTGCAAATGCATGAAGTGCTTTTGTGTGTGGCAGATTGAAAACGACCCCGTTATTTCCTTTTCCGTTTTGACAGTGTTGCTTGTAATACAATGCTACAAAAAACTGCGGCGCTGTCTAACATTCTGATCTGGCAAGACAGATTCACGACGAGACAGTTGTTTGGTTGGTAGAAAAAGATAACCCATTTTTTGCACAACCTCTGCTTCTCTAAAAAACTCGGACTACGCGTGCGCAACGAAAGTCTGGTTTGGCGGGCCGCAATACAGCGTTGGAGCGTCCAAATGAACGGTGGGAGCGGGCCAGAATTGACAGTTTGGCAGACTTTTCAAAGTCCTCTTCCTGCAAGGAGCTGACCTTAGGGACACATGCAGCATCGGTAAGTTTGGGCTCGTTGCAGACGTTCGTCGAAATTTCGGGAAGGACCGCATCGCGGACGAAGCTGCCCTTTGTGGTGTTATTCAAGCCTTAGCCAGCAATTCACATTCAAATTTATCCCCACAATGGATTTTCCTCCTGATAGCATGAGGCCGAAATGGAGGGCTGATCAATGCGGACTGGGTTTTTTTCATGCGTGTTTTGGGTGATGGCGTCGTTGGCAAGCGCACAGACTTACGACGTCGTCATTCTGAATGGGCGGGTTATGGACCCGGAAACAAACTTTGACGCTGTCACCAACGTAGGAATTTCTGGCGGGTGGATCGCTGAGATTACGGACCAACCTATCGAAGGCGATGAGACGATTGATGCAACCGGTCACATTGTTTCCCCAGGCTTCATTGACACACAGCACCACGGGCACGGCAATCTGTTTGGCGTTAGGTTAAGCCTAAGGGACGGCGTAACCACGCCGATGGATTTAGAGTACGGCAACATAAATTCGGCGGAGTGGTACGCTGAGCGCGAGGGTAAATGGCCCGTAAATTTCGCCGCAGCAGCGTCTCATGAATTGCAGCGCATGCGTGTATTGGACGGGTTGGTTTTCGAAGAGGGCTTTGATGCCGAGGGCGGATTACTTGCTCGCGGTGACAGCTACAATGAGAACGGCATCCCGGATTGGGCTGAAACTGTTCCGACAATCGATCAACTCAACGACATAATGGCTGGTATAGATGAAGAGCTTCGCGCTGGCGCGCTGACTGCGGCTTCCACGATGGGGTACATGGCTGTTGGTGCGACGACGCTTGAAGTTTTTAACCTCCAAAAAGCCGCAGCGAACTACGATCGTCCGAGCAGCTTCCACGTTCGGCTTTTGGGGAACAATGCGCCGCCATACGAGGGAAACCTTGGAAATCTAGAGCAGATGGCGAATGCTGCCGCCTTGGGCGCTCCAATGCTCATTAGTCACAACAATAACGTAGGCTGGTGGGAAATCGAAGAGCGTGCTCAAGGTATGCGCGAGCAAGGGATGAACGTTTGGTCCGAATATTACCCTTACACTTGCGGATCAACGACCATCGGATCTGAGTTCCTCAAACCAGAAGGGTTGGCACTCTTGGGGTGGGGATATGATCAGATGCTCAACCCGCGCACCGGTGAGTTCATGTCTGAGGAAGAGTACCAGAAGATCGTGGCTGAAGACCCAGCCTTCGTCATCATCGCTTGTATTCCAGAACGGGAGGAGTGGCTCCCTTTGTGGCTCCGAGTTCCACATATGACGGTCGCGGGCGACCAGATGCCCCCGACTGACGAAAATGGACGAATACTGACAGGCGAAGACCCTTTCGAAGCCTATGTAGGACATCCACGCACCGCCGGAAGCCACGCTGCGACGCTACGCCTTGCTCGTGAAAACGGTGTGCCGTGGATGCAGATGATCGCTTCAAATAGCTATTGGGCCGCAAAACACTTAGGCGATACTGGACTGCGTGCAATGCAGGTGCGAGGCAGGATGCAGGAAGGCATGGTGGCGGACATCACGATCTTCGATCCCGAGACTGTGACCGACAATGCTACATATCAAACCGGTTTCAACGGGCTCCCTTCAACAGGTATTCCATATGTCCTCGTCAATGGCGCAATAGTTGTCAGCAACAGCGAACTGGTGGACGGAGTGTTGGCCGGTCAACCAATTCGATATCCTGTAGAGGACAAAGGACGCTGGGTTCCCCTCGAAAAGACCAGCTATCTCGACAATCTTCTTGGCGGAGAAATTCCCGGCGCGGTGCAAGATTATGGAACGGACCCAGAAGAACTGCGTGGCCAAAGCGGTGGAGAAGACGATGCCCGGTTGAATGCACCACAGGAAACGAAGCCGACCCGGACAGCTTCGGCTGATTGGTTCAAAACCTATCCCAGTGAAAATGAACTCGGTGTTGTGATGTGCCCAATTCACGGCGTGTTGGAGGATCGTCGATTGGTTCAGAGGGAATGGTCAGGCCGTATGATGACAGCCGCCAATTATGACCCGCTGGCAAACTAATGACTTGAAATAGTTGAACCGCCTGTTGCGTTAAAGTTGTGGTTTTGAATGCCCGCTTTAGGCTCTGAGCGGTCGTTCGCTGCGCAGTGCATCAATGACCGCCGAGCGGACAAAGCTGCCGTTTGTTGCCCTACGACCAACGTCGGCTTTCCGGTCATGGAAGGCTCAGTCGCGGTCTGACACACTGCTTTGATAGCGGTCTAGTTCTTCAATCAACCTCTGACCGTTTGGAACGTTTTCACGCTCAGAAAACTCACTCCAAACGGTGCCGAACGGCATGTCCTTGAACTCTTCTGTCAGCGTTAATCGTGTTGTGAAGTCCAGATTCGTTTCGGCAGTTTTCAGAGCCTCCGTCGGCATCAATAGCGCGCGCAACAGTGCTTTTTGCATATTACGGGCTCCAATGACCCACGCGGCAGTCCGGCTGATGGTCGCGTCAAAGAAATCGAGCCCGATGTGGGTGCGATCCAGCAATTCCGCGCTGACAAGTTCTTGTGCCATTTGAAGGATATCGTCGCTAAGCAAGATCACGTGGTCGCTGTCCCAGCGCATAGGACGCGAAACGTGTAGCAGGATTTCGTCCAGCGACAGGGCGACGGAACTGAGCTTGTCTGCGATGTTTTCCGTTGGGTGAAAATGCCCCATATCAAGGCAAAGCAACGTCCCTTTGCGGATCGCATACCCCATGTAGAATTCATGGCTGCCGACCGTGCAGGCCTCCACACCGATCCCAAATAGTTTGCTTTCTACGGCATCCAGCATCTGCGCCTTGTCTTGTGGTGACGCCAGCATCGCATCCAGTGATGCCTCCAGCCGCGCGCGAGCAGACATCCGGTCAATCGGCGTGTCTTTGTAGCCGTCAGGCACCCAGATGTTGTTCACACAGGGCGAGCCCAGCGCCGCACCCATTTGTGCGGCAATCTCTCGGGACCGGCGGCCATGTTCGATCCAGAAACCGCGAATGCCCTCATCAGGATGGCTGAGGGTCAAGTTGTCATCTGCTTTTGCGTGAGCAAAGAAGGTTGGATTGAAATCGAGCCCGAGTTTCTGATCACGGGCCCAGTCAACCCAAGGTGCGAAATGCTGATACTCAATCTCATCTCGATCAGGGTTTGCGTCGGCATCAAGATACATTGCATGCAAGTTCAACCGGTGATTTCCAGGGATCATTGAATAGGCGAATTCCAGATCGGCGCGCAATTCGTCCGGTGTGCGGGCACGTCCGGGATGGTTTCCAGTCGCCTGAATACCTCCCCCCGAGGATCCGGACCTTTGTTCGAACCCCACTACATCGTCGCCCTGCCAGCAATGCATCGAGATGGGAATGGTCTTTAATCGGTCCAATGCCGCTTCAGTATCGACACCCCAGTCGGCAAATGCCGCCTTCGCGGTTTCATAGCTCATTGCCGGTTCCTATCGCGTAAAGGCTTGGACGTTACCGGCATCAACATTGATGATGTTACCAGTTGATTTGGAAGACGTGTCAGCTGCAAAAAAATAGCAGGCTTCGGCAATATCCTCGGGTAGAACCGAGCGCTTGAGCATGGATCGCTGGCGATACATCTCTTCCAGTCCGTCTTTGTCCGTGCCGTAGGTTCCAGCGCGTTGTTCGAGCCAGTCCCCTTCCCAGATCTTTGAGCCGCGCAGAACCGCATCAGGATTGACCACATTTACTCGAATGCCTGTTTCAGCACCTTCCAGTGCAAGGCACCGCGCCAGATGGATTTCCGAAGCCTTGGCGGTGCAATAGGCGGCGGCATTGGGCGAGGCAGCGAGGCCATTCTTGGAGCCAACAAAGACGACCGAGCCACCCATGTCCTGCACCCGCATCAGTTTGAACGCTTCGCGGCTGACCAAAAAATACCCTGTCGACAAGATATCCATGTTCTTGTTCCAAAGTGCGAGCGAGGTGTCTTCGATCGGTGCTGAAGACGCGATGCCAGCATTGGAGACCAGAATATCCACCCCGCCGAACTCGACAGCGGCGTCTGCAAAGGCGGCAGCAACGGCATCTTCACTGGTGACGTCCATGCGGACCCTGCGCACGACGTCTTTGCCATAAGTGCCAGCAAGATTTTCCTGAGTAGATTCGAGGGCTTCTTCGTTTATGTCTGCCAACACGACGCAGGCGCCTTCGGACAGATAACGCTTCGCCGTGGCAGCGCCGATGCCACCAGCACCACCAGTGACAAGGGCGACCCGGCCAGCGAGCGATTTAGGTTTGGGCATGCGCTGTAGTTTTGCTTCCTCCAGCAGCCAATATTCGATGTCAAAGGCCTCCTGTTCGGGCAGGCCCTGGTATTTGCTGACAGCAGAAGCACCGCGCATCACGTTGATCGCATTGACGTAAAACTCGCCCGAAATGCGCGCAGTCGCTTTGTCTTTAGCAAAGGTGATCATGCCGACACCGGGCACCAGATAAACAACCGCGTTTGGGTCGCGCAGTGCTGGGCTGTCATCGTGCTTGCAGCGCTCATAGTACGCTGCATAGTCCTTGCGGTAGGCGTCAATCTGATCCGGCAACCCTTCCAGAACAGCGTCAATATTGCTCGTGTCGGGATCAAATGGCACCACAAGTGGGCGGATTTTGGTGCGCAAAAAGTGGTCGGGGCAAGACGTGCCCAAAGCCGCAAGCGGTTCCATGTTCCGCGCATTGACGAATTCGAGAACAGCATCGCTGTCATTGAAATGACCGACCATGTGCTGATTGCCTGACACGAAACCACGGATAGCGGGCATCAGCCGGGCTGCGATCGCGCACCGCTCGTTGACAGGTAGACTGCCATGCACAGGCCCGCCAAAGGGGGCGACACCGTCACTGCGGTCTGCCAGCCATTTGGTGGCCACGTTGATGACGTCGATGGTCTGGTCATAACAGTCTTTGGCCGTATCAGCCCATGTGAACAGCCCATGGCTTTCCAGCACCACACCGTCTGCATCCGGATTTTCCAGACAGAACTTTTCCAACCAAAGACCCAGTTCATAACCGGGCTTTTTCCAGGGTAGCCAGCCTATGCGGTCACCAAAAATCTCTTGCGTGAGTTCCTTGGAGTTTGTCGACGCGGCAATCGCAATAATGGCATCGGCGTGCACATGGTCCACGTGTTTGCGCGGCACGTAGGCGTGTAGCGGAGTGTCGATGGAAGCGGCCCGAGGGTTCAGTTTGAAAGTGCAGTGCGGCAGATACCCCACCATCTCATCTTCAAACTCCACACCACGGTAAAGCGACTTTAACGCCTGCAACTTGTCCATGTAGAGCGTAGAAAAGCCATCCATCTTGATCGAGCCGATGTCGCCACCTGATCCTTTGACCCACAACACTTCGACGTTGTCACCGTTCAGTGGATCGACTTCCGTCACCTTGGCTGATGTGTTGCCGCCACCATAATTGGTCACACGCTTGTCCGAACCCAGGATGTTGGAGCGATAAAGCAATAGTTCCGATTCGCTCATTCCTTGCACCGCATCGTCATCCCATCGGCTTTCAAGAAGCTGAGTTTGCACTGTTTTCAACATGTTTCCTCCCGGTCGGCATCACGCGCCCTTCATTGGTGTTCGTTGCAAGGCTGATTGGAGTGCGGCGGTTTGTCAATCACAAACCATCAAAAACGATCATGCTGCACTGCAAAATGATTGTTAATGATCGAAATTGATTGACAGGTGCGGCGAATCTCGACAGTTTGTCGGATCAGGGAGGCCAGCAATGCATGAGAAAGAACGTCATACGATCATCCTGTCTGCGGTCGAAGAGCGGCCTGTTGTGACCGTGGTTGACCTTTGCAATCTGACCGGTGCGTCGGAGGCAACGATCCGCCGTGATATTGCGACTCTGGATCAGGACAAGCTGCTGCGCCGGGTGCGTGGCGGTGCTGAAGCTTTAAGCCCGCCACAGTTCGTTGGTCTTGCCGGCCGGCCATTTTCGGTCAATGAGGCCATGCGCATTGAAGAAAAGCAGGCCATAGCTGCCGCTGCCGTTGATTTGTGTGAAGACGGTGACGCGATCATCATCAATGGCGGCACGACGACATTTCAGATGGTACACCCACTGGCTAGCCGTCGGCTGCAGGTCTTCACCAACTCTTTTCCGATTGCCGAGCATCTGCTCAAGCATTCCAAAAACACCATAATGTTGTCGGGCGGCACAATTTATCGTGAACAGAACATCATTCTTTCGCCATTCGACAACGACGTGACACGTAATTTTTGTGCTCGGCGCATGTTCATGGGCGCGCAAGGGTTGGGACCACTTGGGCTGATGGAAGCGGATCCCTTACTGATCCAAGCTGAGCAAAAATTGATAGGGCAGGCAGACGAGCTTGTCGTTCTAGCTGACAGCACAAAGTTCGAGCAACGCTCAAGCCTCGTTTTGTGCCCGTTGAACCGGATCACGACCGTCATCACCGATGACCAGATAACAGACAAAGCGGCCTCGATGCTCGAAGCCGCCGAAGTGACGCTGATCGTTACCCAGTCAGGGGGCGCTCAGAAAAACGTGGCCTCTTGATCGGGGCATTACCAGCGAACGTACTTTAGGGAGGAAACCAATGAAACGTCGCGCTTTCACTACTCTAACCGCAGGCCTCAGCCTTGCAGCAAGCCTGTTCGGGACCACAGCAATGGCGCAGGACGATATGCGTATCGCGCTGGTCGTAAAGGCCCTCGGCATCGGCTTCTTTGAAGCGGCTGCAGAAGGCGCCCAAGAGGCTGCTGATGAACTTGGCGGAGTCGAGATCATCTACACCGGCCCCACCGATACAACCGCCGAAGGCCAGATTGAGGTGATCAACTCGCTCATCGCTCAGGGCGTGGACGCAATCGCGGTATCGGCAAATGATACAGATGCGCTTGTGCCGACACTGAAAAAGGCCATGCAACGCGGTATCACGGTTATCTCATGGGACTCAGGCGTCGCAGATGAGGGTCGTCAGATGCACCTCAACCCATCCTCCAACGCGCTGATCGGCAACATGATCATCAAACTGGCCGCTGATCACCTGCCCGATGGCGGGGACGTGGCGGTGCTTTCAGCCACGACCACATCAACGAACCAGAACATCTGGATCGAAGAGATGACCAAGGTGATGGGCAACTATCCCGGCATCAACGTCGTCTCGACCGTCTATGGTGACGACCTTGCCGACAAGTCCTATCGCGAAGCGACAGGTCTCATGCAGTCTTATCCTGACCTCGACGCGATCATCGCACCGACATCTGTCGGCATCGTGGCTGCGGCACAGGCCGTTGTCGACGCTGGCAAAGTGGGTGAAGTCAACGTCACCGGCCTTGGTCTGCCGTCCGAAATGGCGGGTGCTATCGAGAGTGGTGCGTCACAGTCCTTTGCAATCTGGAACCCAATCGATCTTGGATACTCCGCAGCAATGATTGCCCATGCGCTGGTCTCCGGTGCTGCAACGGCAGAGCCCGGTGCCGAAATCTCGATTGGTCGGGTCGGCACCATCACTTTGGATGAAAGCAATTCGGCTGCCATGGCAGATCCGTTCATCTACGATGCGTCCAATATCGATCAGTTCAAATCGATCTTCTGATCAACTGACGCGATCACTGGCGCGGCCCAATCGGCCGCGCCGACATCCCCCATCTGAACAAGTCGAGACCTGAAATGCTGAAAAAATCAGACAGCGCGATACCGTCTGAAGGCTCGACTGCGCAGACAGCAATTCTTGCGCTCGACGGAGTTACGAAAACCTTTCCCGGCGTCAAAGCCTTGTCCGAGATCTCGCTGCAGCTGATACCAGGCAAGGTCACCGCTTTGATCGGTGAAAACGGCGCTGGCAAGTCCACAGTCGTAAAGATCCTAACAGGCATCTATCAACCTGACGGCGGCGCCATTCTGGTCGATGGGCAGCGCACAACCTTTCCCGCACCGCAGGCCGCCGCTGACAACGGCGTGACCGCGATCCATCAGGAAACGGTGCTTTTTGATGAACTGTCAGTGGCAGAAAACATTTTTCTGGGCCATGCCCCGCGTGGTGCGTTTGGCCTGATAGACCGAAAGATGATGAACCAGAAGGCGGGTGAAATCCTTGACGGTGTTGGTGCCAAGATTGAGCCCGATCATAAGCTCAAGGACCTCGGCATCGCCAACAAGCATCTGGTGGCCATTGCCCGCGCTCTGTCGATTGATGCCCGCGTTGTCATCATGGATGAACCAACAGCGGCACTGTCTCACAAGGAAATCGAGGAACTCTACGAGCTTGTTGAAAGCCTCAAGGCGCAAGGAAAGGCTATCCTGTTTATCAGCCACAAGTTTGACGAGATTTTCCGGATCGCTGACAACTACACAGTATTTCGCGACGGACAATTGATCGGTGATGGCGCGATTGCTGATGTGACTGAGGCTGACCTCGTCAAGATGATGGTGGGCCGCGATGTCAGCCAGATTTTTCCGCAGCGCACGCCCAATCCGGGCGACGACATTCTAAAAGTTGCAGGCTACAGCCATCCAACAGAGTTCGAGGACATTGGGTTCACCCTGCGCACGGGCGAAATCCTTGGCTTTTACGGTCTTGTTGGGGCGGGTCGGTCCGAGTTTATGCAAGCGCTGTTTGGCATGACGCGCCTCTCAGCCGGCGCCGTTGAAATTGATAGAGCGCCCGTCCAGATCAAATCCCCTGCTGATGCTGTCGATCATGGCATCGTCTACGTGCCCGAAGACCGTGGGAAGCAGGGTGCGATACTTGATCTGCCAATCTTTCAGAACGTCACGCTGCCCTCTTTGGGGCGGCTTTCCAACAATGGGTTTCTGAAGCTGGCGGAAGAATTCAAGCTGGCGCGCGAATATACCGAGCGACTGGATCTGCGCGCCGCGTCTTTGGACACACATGTTACCAACCTGTCTGGTGGCAACCAGCAAAAAGTCGTCATCGCAAAATGGCTGGCGACCCAACCCAAGGTGATCATTCTCGATGAGCCAACCAAAGGCGTCGACATCGGCTCCAAGGCTGCAGTGCACGAATTCATGGCTGAACTTGCCGCGCAAGGTCTTGCGGTGATCATGGTCAGCTCGGAGATCCCGGAAATTCTGGGGATGTCCGACCGCGTTATCGTGATGCGCGAAGGCCGTATGGTTGCTGAATTGTCTGATAAAGACCTGCAACCCGAAACGCTTGTCCGCCACGCCGCCGGTATCTGAGGGGAACACAGCATGCTGAAACGACTGATCACATCGCGCGAGGCCCTTCTGGTCGGAGCCATTGTCCTGTTGCTGGCGCTTATCTCGTCCCGCTTTCCGGGCTTTATAACACCACCCAATCTGGCAAACGTATTCAATGACACGTCGCCACTGATCCTTTTGGCCATCGGTCAGATGATCGTGATCCTGACCAAATGCATCGACCTGAGTGTCGCGGCCAATCTGGCGCTAACGGGCATGGTGGTGTCCATGGTCAATGTTGCTGCCCCGGGACTTCCGATTATCGTTATCCTTGTCGTCGCAATCGGCCTTGGCACCCTTTTGGGCATGATCAACGGCGTATTGGTGTGGAAGCTGGCCATCCCGCCAATCGTGGTCACGTTGGGCACGATGACCATTTTTCGGGGGATCATCTTTGTCATTTCGGACGGGAAATGGGTCAACAGCCACGAGATGAGCCCGGCGTTCAAAGCGTTCCCGCGCACCGAATTGCTCGGGTTGCCGGTCTTGGGTTGGATCGCAATTCTGGCTGTAATTGTGTTCACCATCGTGATGACGCGCACAACTCTGGGCCGGGCGTTTTATGCGGCTGGCGGCAACCCACATGCCGCCACCTATGCCGGGATCAACGTGGGCAAGACGCAATTCTGGGCCTTTACGATCTCCGGCGCGCTCGCGGGTTTGACGGGGTATCTCTGGGTATCGCGCTTTGCCGTGTCCTACGTTGATATCGCCGGGGGCTTTGAGCTGGACGTGGTCGCCGCCTGCGTGATTGGCGGCGTGTCCATCATGGGGGGCGTCGGTACTGTGGCGGGTGCGCTGCTGGGAGCCTTGTTCCTCGGCATCATCAAAAACGCATTGCCCGTCGTCGACATCTCTCCTTTTTGGCAGTTGGCCATTTCAGGTGGCGCGATCATCGTTGCTGTGGCGCTGAACGCGCAGGCTAACCGAGAAAAAGGACGCATTATCCTCAAACGTGCGGAGCAGGCATCATGAGCACCACCGAACGCATCATCCCTGACCGCCTGCGCTCGCCGCTAGAACAAAGGCTCAAAAGTTGGGAAACACTTCTTTTGCTGGTGGCCATCGGCATCTTTATCGCCAACAGCCTTGCATCGCCTTACTTCCTCAACGCGTGGAACCTCAGTGACGCGACCTTTAACTTTACCGAAAAAGCGATGATCGCCTTTGCCATGGCGCTGCTCATCATATCCGGAGAGATCGACCTGTCCGTGGCTTCGACTATCGCGCTGGCCTCGACCGCGATGGGTGCGGCTGTGCAGATGGGCGTTGGCACACCGGGCCTCGTGATGATCGGACTTGGCGTTGGGCTACTTTGTGGTGCCTTCAATGGCGTTCTCGTTACCCGCTTGGGTTTGCCGTCTATCGTGGTGACGATCGGCACGATGAGCCTGTTTCGCGGCATCAGTTACATCGTATTGGGCGACCAGGCATTTCGTGGGTATCCGGCCAGCTTCTCTTGGTTTGGTCAGGGCTATGTTTGGTGGGTGATCTCGTTTGAATTCGTGCTCTTTGCGATCATCGCTGTGATTTACGCAGTCCTGTTGCACAGGACCAACTTTGGCCGGGCAGTCTATGCAATTGGCAACAACGCGACGGGTGCCATGTTCTCCGGCATCCGGGTGCAGCGGGTAAAATTCATCCTGTTCTTGCTCACCGGCCTGATGTCCGGCGTCGCCGCCATCTGCCTGACGGCTCGGCTCGGCTCAACCCGGCCGTCCATCGCGACAGGCTGGGAACTTGAGATCGTGACAATGGTTGTACTGGGCGGCGTCAGCATCTTGGGTGGTTCTGGTACGATTGTCGGGGTTGTCATTGCGGCCTTCGTGATGGGGTTGGTCACGTTTGGACTGGGGCTGCTGAACGTGCCCGGCATCGTCATGTCCATCGTGATTGGCGCGCTGTTGATCGGGGTCATCGCCCTGCCGCGCCTGTGGTCCATGTGGCGGGCGCGTTGATGGAAAAATACGCCTTCAAGATGCGCCTGAACCCCGGATGTCGCGCAGAATATATCAAACGGCATGACGAGATCTGGCCAGAGCTTGTTACACTCCTCAAGGATGCGGGCGTAACGGATTATTCGATCCATCTGGATGCAGACACCAACACCCTTTTCGGGGTCCTGTGGCGACAGGACGGGCACAGTATGGACGCGTTGCCTGATCACCCGGTCATGCAAAAGTGGTGGGCACATATGGCAGACATCATGGAAACGCACGCTGGCAACGAACCGGTTGCAACGCCACTAGAAACCGTTTTCCACATGCCATGACACATCACGTCGCGGTCATAGACATCGGAAAGACCAACGCAAAACTTGTGCTGGTCGACAGGGAAAGCCTGACCGAGATTGTGGTGATCACCCGCCCAAACACCGTCCTGCCGGGGCCGCCATGGCCGCATTTCGACGTGGAGGGGCATTGGGCCTTTCTGCTCGAGGGCCTGCGCGACTTTCATGCAGCGCACGGCATTGACGCGATTTCAATCACCACCCACGGTGCCTGTGCCGCGCTGCTCAATAGCAGAGGAGATCTCGCAGCACCGATCCTCGATTACGAGTTTGCCGGACCGGATGAGTCGGCTGACGACTACAACGCCATCCGCCCCCCTTTTTCCGAAACAGGATCACCACGACTGGCGGGTGGGTTGAACATCGGCGCGCAACTGTTTTGGCAGTTTCAGGTCGATCCGGATTTGAAGGCAAAAACCGACCAGATCGTGACCTATCCACAGTTCTGGGGCGCAAAGCTGACGGGCAACACCGCCATGGATGTCACGTCACTTGGGTGCCACACGGACCTTTGGAACCCGCACAAGGGCGACTTTTCGTTATTGGTGGACAAGCTCGGCATCTCGGACAAACTGTCACCCGTTCGCAAGCCGTCAGAGGTTCTGGGCCCGATCTTGCCGACAATCGCAGAACAGACCGGCTTGCCGCCCGGTACGCCCGTTTATTGCGGCATCCACGATTCCAACGCTTCGCTTCTGCCTTACGTCCTTTCGCAAACACCGCCGTTTAGTGTTGTTTCGACTGGAACATGGGTGATTGCCATGTCAATCGGTGGCAATTCTGTTCAGCTTGATCCCAATCTTGATACTTTGATTAACGTCACCGCCCTTGGCGATCCGGCCCCGTCTGCCCGCTTCATGGGTGGTCGCGAACACGACCTTGCCACGGGTGGCACTTGTCCTGAGCCAACGCCTCAGGATGTGCGCGATGTTCTGACGAAAGGGATCATGCTGATGCCCGCTGTCGTCGAAGATACCGGGCCATTCCAGGGGTATCCCTCGGGTTGGGAGGGGCCTGAACCAAACGTCGGCACTGGCACAAGAGTGGCCGCAGTGGCGGTTTATCTCGCGCTGGTGACGGCGGAATGTCTTTCCAACATTGGCCACAAGGATACGATTGTTGTCGAAGGTCCATTTGCAAACAATCAGCTGTATCTTAAGATGCTGGCCGTCGCAGCGGCTTCCAAAGTCTATGGAGCGGCTGGCAGCACTGGCACTAGTGCGGGCGCGGCCATGTTGGTGAGGGGCAAGACGGATGTACTCGCAGATGAAACCCTATCATTGATCAACTCGGACATCGGCGAGTCACTGGAGACCTACGCTTCTCATTGGCGTCAGACCGTGCAAAATCGTCGCTGACGGCAGTAGTCCTCAATGATGGTATGCAAGTAGTCCAAAAGAGAATGACGCCTGTTTCGGCAGACTGGCAGTACAACCAGTTTTTCATTTGTTCCTGCACTGTGAAAATTGCCGCACGATTAGCGGCGCTTGAGCCCGAAACCGCTGGAGCAAATGCCAGTAGATTGCAATTAGCGGTCATTAAATGGTCGCGCAATAATTGTGACTTGGGCTCAACGCAGTCATCTGACAAAAATCGTCGGATGACTGAGGCGAGATGGTAAGCGGACATTCGTTGATCGGAATTTTCTCAAACACCTTACCTTTCAAAGACTAGTGTCAGACTTTTCCCCTACGCCCGATCTGACGATATCCATCTCATCTGAGTCATAGGGCTTTAGCAGTTCAATGGCCTCCGCGGCGCTGCCACCTAACCAGGCCTCATAATCACTAGGACGGAGTATGACTGGCATTCTCTGCGGATGTATCGGACGCACAATGTCATTCGTTGAGGTGGTTATCACTGTGTACGCAGGAACCTCTTCTGGGCCCTCTTTGCCTTCGTATCGCGAGACCTGCCACATCCCGGCAAACGCAAATGGTGGGCGAGCCACGGAGCCCTTGAGCGCGAACCAATGGTATGTCGCAGGATTGCGCCCTTGCGCCTCGCAGAACGAACTTGCAGGTACGAGACAACGGCGCTCTTCGAAGCTGTTCCTCCACAGCCCGCTCTTTAGGACCTTGTCGTCCCGCGCATTGTTCCAGGCATTAGGTTGCAGGATGGCGCCAGTCTTTTTTGATTTCTTGGTCGTTCGAAACCCCCAGGACAGAGACACGAGTTCACGCGCCCCGTCTTCGTCTTCCCTGACAATGGGCGCCATGTGCTTTGGGTAGATTGCTGGAAGCGGTTCCGCGTTTCCGAGCCTGTCTTTTTCTACAGCGACGTCGAATAGCTGCCGCATCGCATCTGCCGGGGTCATATTCGAATAGAGGTTACACATTAATCCGCCTCACTTACCATAGCGTCTCGGAAAAAATTCGGCGAACAACAGTTCAGTCCACGATGACAAAAACGTCGGCTACGCCAATCCTGAATGCATTTGTACAGTATCCCTAGGACATTTGAGAGAGAGACATAAATGCGGGCACCTGTACGACCTTGCCTGGTGCCTCTATCGAATGCGCAAATGATCGCAATTTGGCATCCATTATGCTATATAAAATAGATGCTTATCACTTGGCGCCTTCATTTTCTGAGAACAGAGGAGTCCATTGTGCCAACACCTCTCTTCAAGCCCGGGCATTCATCCCGCGCAACCACTTCGCCATGATGATGGAGAAACTGGCACGGGCCATGGACTACCCCAATTTCAAGGACAGTATCTCCGAGGACGATGTGGTGTTCGAGGGCGCATGCCACAAAGCGTGGGGGGTGTTCGGTGATCTGCAACCGGGTGGGCCGTATGGAATGGGGTAAACCAAAGCCACGGTCCGCACGATGTCCGTATGAAGCGGATCATAGACCGAGAAAACGCCCCGACGCCCAGCGCGTCGGGGTGCCTTCTTTTCAGCCCATTAATTGATAAGAAACAGGTACATAACGGAACCCCTCGCCTCGTGTTTCGACAAAGCCCGCGCCGGGGAAGGGCATGTGATAGCCGATCATCGGAACCTTGTCGGCGGCCAGCATACCCAGCACGTCGCGGCGCGACGCCGTGGCTGCGGCCTTATCCATGTCAAAGCGAACCTCCCATTCGGGATGGGCAAAGGACCAGACATAGTGGTTTGCCAGATCGGCGGTCAGAACCAGACGCTGCCCGTTGCTTTCCAGATGATAAACTGTGTGGCCAGGCGTATGGCCAAAAGCTGCAACAGAGGTGATGCCCGACGAGACTTCGCCGCCATTTTCAACAAAGGTCATCTTCTCGGCCAAAGGTGTGACCTTGGCCGCGACCAGATCTCCGACACGATTGCCTGCGTCCTGCGCCGCCCAGAAGTCATATTCCGGAGAGGAGGTGACATAGCGCGCGTTCGGGAAGGTCGGCGCGTCATTGGTGGTCATGCCGCCGATATGATCGGGATGCATATGGGTGATGACGACGACATTGATTTGATCCGGTGTCACACCTGCATCGGCCAATGCCGCCTGAATTCCACCTTGCCCCAACCCCGTGTCGAACAGGACCAGCTCAGACCCGGTGTTAACCAGAGTCGGGGTAAAGAAGAACTGCGCGACATCCGGCGAGATGAAATTGTCTGCTGAGACTTTTGCGAAGTCTTCATCTGACGCTCCGCCGCCAAAGATTTCCTGGGCGCCATCGCGTGGCAGGCTGCCATCCAGAAGTGTAGTTACGGTGAAATCGCCCAACGCAAAGGATTTGGCGATGGTTGAGTTTGCCTTGGCCTCGGCTCCGGCTGCCAGAACCGGCGCTGCGGCTGCGGCAAAGGGCAAAGCTGCCGCGGTACCCAGTGCCGCGCGGCGTGTCAATTTGATGGTCATATTGGTTCTCCCTGTCAGAACACCATTCGGTGAGTTTAGGTCTGCGCAAGTCTCTTGCCAGTTTATACACAAATCAAATGGGCTGCGTGGATGAACATTACGTGTTAATTTTTGTTTGTGGCGCGATCTGGGAATAAAACCGCCCCCACAGGGCAAAGCGTCGATGGCTTTTTGGCGGCAATTCAACCGGCGAAGAAGGCAGATGATGCGCGGGCGTTGGATGCTCTTTTTCGGCACGCGATCGGGTTTGAACCTGTTATGTGGGGGCGTCGATTGTGGGCTATGGTCGTTACCATTATCGCTACAAGTCCGGGCGCGGAGGAGAGTTTCTGGCAACCGGGTTTTCCCCGCGCAAAATGGCTTTGTCGATCTACATCATGCCCGGCTACGCAGATTTCGGGGATATTCTGTCCAGACTGGGTAAACACAAGCTGGGCAAGTCCTGTCTCTATTTGAACAAGCTGGCGAATATTGACACGAATGTTCTGTCTGAACTGATCCGCGCCGGGCTAGAGGACTTGAATCGGCACTGGCCGGTCCAGCCGATCTGAACGCCTTTGCTGGACAATTGGCCAATCCTGTGACATGAGCCGCGCCAACAGGAGACACCTATGACAACCACCCGTTTTGCCCCGTCGCCCACCGGTTACATCCACGTGGGCAACCTGCGCACCGCCTTGATGAACTATTTGATCGCCCGCAAGGCGGGCGGCACGTTCATCTTGCGGATCGACGACACCGATCCTGAGCGGTCGAAAGAAGAGTATGTCGACGCCATCAAACAGGACATGGAGTGGCTGGGTCTGCATTGGGATCGGGTTGAGCGTCAGTCGGATCGTCTGGACCGTTATGCGGAAGCGGCAGACAAACTACGCGAGATGGGCAGGTTCTATGAGGCGTTCGAGACGCCGACCGAGCTGGACCTCAAGCGCAAGAAGCAACTGAACATGGGCAAGCCGCCGGTTTATGACCGCGCTGCGCTAAACCTCTCGGATGCGGAGAAAGAGGCGCTGCGGGCCGAGCGTGGCAGCGGTGTCTGGCGCTTCAAGTTGGATCACGAGCGGATTGAGTGGAATGATGGCATTCTGGGCGACATCTCGATCGATGCGGCATCCGTGTCCGATCCGGTTCTGATCCGGGGCGATGGTCAGGTTCTCTATACGATTGCGTCTGTGGTGGATGACACCGAAATGGGCGTCACCGATGTGGTACGCGGCTCGGACCATGTGACCAATACCGCGACCCAGATTCAGATCATCAAAGCGCTGGGCGGCACTTGCCCGCGTTTCGCGCACCATTCGCTGTTAACCGGTCCGCAAGGAGAGGCACTGTCGAAGCGACTTGGCACGCTGGCCCTGCGTGATCTGCGTGAACAGGGCGTGCAGCCGATGGCGTTGCTGAGCCTCATGGCGCGTCTGGGCTCCTCCGACCCGGTTGAGCTGCGCTCGGAAATGGCGGAACTGATTGAAGGCTTCGATGTGAACCGATTTGGGGCCGCGCCGACCAAGTTCGATGTGCAGGACCTGTTCCCGCTGACGGCAAAGCATCTGCAATCTCTGCCCCTGGCCGACGTTGCGGACGCTGTTTCTGATGCGGGCGTTCCCGCCGATCTGGCTGAGCCCTTCTGGGCGATGGCACGCGAAAACATCACCACTTTGGCTGATCTCAAGGGCTGGTGGGAGCTGTGCCGCGATGGGGCAGAGCCGCTGATTGCGGATGAGGATCGTGACTTTATCGCAGAGGCTATGGCGCTGCTGCCTGAAGGTTCGTTCGATGGCGAAACCTGGGGCAAATGGACCAGCACGGTTAAAGAAGCGACCGGCCGTAAGGGCAAGGGTCTGTTTATGCCGCTGCGCAAGGCGCTGACCGGCATGGAACGGGGGCCTGAGATGGCCACTCTGTTGCCACTGCTGCAGGTGATCCGCGCAAAATCCTGAGCGTACGACAATAGAATGAGGAAAGGCGGGGTCATTCGATCCCGCCTTTTTCTATGCGTTCTGCTCAATCCGGGCTGAGAGACAGCTGAGACGATCATCCACGAATTCGGTCTCAACCGATTTCAACTGTTGATGGCGCGGGTATCGGGGCTCGGCCCGGTCGTTCAGGATTGGTGAATCCCATCCATCTGTGGTGGCAAAGAAACGATCTGCGCCGTCTTCACCAAATGCGCGCAGGTATCCCTGCACGACCACATCAATGTAACTCAGTAGCAATGGGTGGTGATTGCTTGGTGCCTTGTGCCGCTCAAGAGGCACAGCATAGACGGCAATCTCGACCTCGTGCTTTATTGGGTGCATGATGGATTGTGTCGCGGGAATTCGGTCATAGGCCCATTCCCGTTCGTCCAGTGCGGCCCAATCATTTTTGGGCACATGGGCGATCATGCCTTCGATTTCGGACGTGGGGTCTGGTACCGCAGTCAGAAAGGCGACCGGTCGCAGGTCAGTGTGCCGCCATGCGCGCCGCCAGCCTTTTAGCAGGGAAGGATGCGGATCGGGAAAGTCATGGGTCGACAGGTTCACAAGGCTGCCGTAGCCAAAGAAATAGGGATCTGCCATTGGTCTGCGCGTCCTTTCCTGACGATTGATGTATGTCAAACCGCTTTTATGCCGGACATGCAATAAGTCTGCATCTTGAAACTTGGGAGGTCACGATGCGGATAACCAAACGGACGAACATTGCGGTGCGGCTGCTGATGTATTGTGCAGCGCATCAGGATAGGCTGGTCACCAAGTCCGAGATTGCCGAAGTGTGCAATATTTCCGAGAACCATCTGGCACAGGTCATCAATCAACTAAGCCAGTTGGGTTATCTAAGCACGCAGCGCGGTCGTAACGGCGGTATGGTACTGGCCCGGCCGGCCGAACAGATCCGTATCGGATCGGTTTTTCGCCATGTCGAAGGCAACTTGCCGCTGGCCGAGTGTTTTGCGGATGCCGACAACACCTGCCCGTTGACGGATGCATGTCGATTGCGGGTGGCATTACAGGACGCGGCTGAGGTCTTCTATGCCTCGCTGGACGAGATCACACTGGACGCCCTGATCTGCGACAACGATCCTTTGCTGCAGATCCTGCAACCGGTTACCTGCGCGCGCGCCGGTTAATCGCTGGCACGCAGGATGCGGGCAGGGCGGACGGCCAGGGGACGCAGGGCAAAGATTAGCCCCGCGCCAAGCGTCACGATGATGCCCGCCAGAACGATGACGATAGCGGACGACCAGATCACCGAGAAGTTCGTGTCGAAAATATAGGTCGCAACGGCCCACCCACCCAAAATGCCGGTCAGCAGCGCAACGCCACCAGCAGCCGCGCCCAACAGCGCGGCGCGCAGGGCAAAGCTGAACAGGATGCGCCGCCGGTCCGCGCCCAGTGTCTTGAGGATCGCGGCCTCGTATCGGCGGGCGGGTTCCCCGGCCGCGGCAGCACCGATGAGAACCAAGAAACCGGTCAGCAGAGAAATACCCGCGCCATAAGACGTGGCCGCTGAGATGCCCGCCAACAGGCCCGAGACGCGGTCAATCGCATCGCGCACCCGGATCGCCGTTATGTTGGGGAACTTCCCGGCCAAATCGCGCAGAATTGCCGTTTCGGCCTGTTCTTCGGCATAGACCGTCGCGATAAAGCTGTGCGGGGCACCTTCAAGAGCCGATGGATTCATCGACATGATAAAGCCCATACCTGCGTTCGAGAAATCAACCTCGCGCGTTGATGTGAGTTCTGCGGTAATGTCCCGGCCCAAAATGTTCACGGTCAGTTGGTCGCCCAGCTTAAGGCCCATTTCTTCCGCCTCCTCGGCTGCAAAACTCACCTGCGGCGTACCGGTATAGTCTTCTGCCCACCATTCGCCCGAGGTTATGCGCGCGTTTTCGGATGGCCGGACGGAATAGGTGATGCCCCGGTCGCCATCCAGCACCCAATGATCGCCTGCCACTTCGCGGGCGGGCTTGCCGTTGATCTGTGTGATGATCCCGCGCAGCATTGGTGCGCTTTCGATCCGGCTGACGCCGGGGTCGGTGGTTAACCTGTTGTTAAAACCCGGCATCTGGTCCTTCTGGATGTCGACGAAGAAGTAAGACGGCGCAACGTCCGGCAAGTTGCCGGAAATTGCATTGCGCAAGGTGCCGTCGATCTGTCCAACGGCCGCCAGAACCGAAAGCCCAAGACCCAGAGACAGTACAACGGATGCAGCGCCCTCTCGCGGGTCGGAAATGGCCGACAAGGCCCACCGAAGGGTCGGACGCCCGCGCGCTGACGGAGCGCTGAGCCGGGCCAGGCGGCGCACCGCGTAGGCCGCAGCGGACAGCAGCAGCAACGCGCCCACCAACCCTCCGGCGGTCCAGAACGTCAGGCGCGCCGAGCCGCTGAACCAGGCGGCTGATGCGATCAGCAGCGCGAGGCCGAAACCCGTTGCGATGAGGTATACCCCTCGTGGAACCGCACGCGCCGAGGTCAGAGCATCCCGAAACAGCGTCGCTGCGCGGACGTCTTCGGTGCGGGCAAGGGGCCAGAGCGTGAACAGAAAGGCCGTCAGTAAACCGTACAACGCTGCTTCGGCAAGCGGCGCCGGATAAAATGAGAAAACCGCGGGTACAGGCAGCCGGGCTTCAATCAAGGGGGCCAGCAGCAGCGGCAGCAACCCGCCCAAGGCAAGGCCCAGCAAGATCCCGATCCCCGACAGGACACCGATCTGGATCATATAAGTTTGGAATATCGTCGCCTTGTCAGCGCCCAGTGTGCGCAGCGTCGCGATGGTCTCTGTCTTTTGGGACAGATAGGCGCGCACGGCTGCGGAAACTCCGATGCCGCCGACTGCAAGGCCTGATAACCCGACCAGAACCAGAAATGCGCTGAGCCGCCCGACAAACTCGGCAATGCCGGGCGCACCGTTGCGAGCATCAGTCCATCGCATACCGGTGCCCTCAAAATTCTGACGCGCTTCTACCGCTAGATCTTGCAGATCGGTTCCTGATGGCAGGGCCAGGCGGTATTTGGTGGAAAACAGAGTTCCCGGGGCCAACAGGCCGGATACTTGCAAGTCTTCGGTCCGCACCAGCGTGCGAGGGCCCAGACCAAAGCCATCTGTCGCCCCGTCCGGTTCATGGATTAATGCGGCGGTCAGGATGAATTCTTGAGTTCCCAATGCAAAGCGATCTCCGACGGAAAGGCTTAGCCGATCAATAAGCGACGGGTCCATTACTGCGCCCGGAAGTCCTTGATGTGTCCCTAAAGCCGCCGATAGGGGCAGTGCAGGCTTCAAAACCGGAGATCCCAATAACGGGTAAGTGTCGTCGACCGATTTGACCTGAGTCAGCGCGCGTTGCGTTTCAGCGCCCTGATCTGCAACGGCCATTGAGCGAAAATCGACCACTTCAGAGACAGCTGTCCCGGTCTGGTCCATCCAAGCGCGTTCGTCATCTGTTGCAAATCGGTAGGTGAATTCCAGTTGCGCATCCCCGCCCAACAGGGCCGCGCCTTCCTCGGCCAATCCTGCCTGGATCGCGTGGCGTACCGACCCGACTGCTGCAATCGCGGCGACACCCAGCGCAAGACACGCGAGGAAAATGCGAAACCCATGCAGCCCGCCCCGAAGTTCACGGCGTGCCAGCCGCCCGGCTAGCCGAAGGCTCATTCCGCGGCCTTTTGCTGGCTGTCTTCCGAAATCCGCCCGTCGCGCAAGCGCACAACCCGATCGCACCTGCGCGCAAGACTATGACTGTGGGTTACAAGCACCAGAGTGGCGCCGTGTTTGTCGCGCAGGCCGAACAATAGATCGACGATAGCCGCGCCGTTCGTT
Source organism: Ruegeria sp. Alg231-54 (assembly GCF_900143525.1). GTDB lineage: Bacteria > Pseudomonadota > Alphaproteobacteria > Rhodobacterales > Rhodobacteraceae > Ruegeria. The sequence continues at coordinate 263,209 of NZ_FREZ01000004.1, forward strand.
TCGTCTAAATTTCCTGTCGGCTCATCCGCCAGCAAAATCTGCGGACGCGGTGCGGCGGCGCGGGCCAGTGCAACGCGTTGTTGTTCGCCACCTGACAATTGCGCCGGATAATGATCGCGGCGATGCGACAGGCCTACCGCGTCAAGTTCTGCCGCGGCGCGTTGAAACGCATCCTTGTGTCCGGCCAATTCCAGCGGCGTGGCCACATTTTCCAGGGCAGTCATGGTTGGGATCAGATGAAAGTTCTGAAAGACGACCCCCATCGCATTGCGCCGGAAACGGGCAAGAGAATCCTCATCCATGCCAGTCAGATCCTGGCCAAGGGCTGTGATCTTGCCCGCGCTTGCCTGTTCCAATCCGCCCATCAGCATCAGCAGCGAGGATTTGCCAGATCCGGACGGCCCGACAAGCCCAAGCGTTTCGCCTTTTACGACGGTCAGGTTAATCTCATGCAGGATATTAACCCGACCGGCATTGCCATCCAGCGACAAAGCGGCATTTTGAAGCGAAAGAACAGGTGTCGTCATAGGTACTTCCAAAAGGAGGCGGTCATTTTGGGATATGGAGTGGTTCAAAAAATGCGCAAGGCTCTGATGGCTTTACTGTTTGCTTGTTGCGGCTTTGCCGCCACAGCGGAACCGTTGGTCATCGCGGCCCTCGGGGACTCGCTGACACAAGGATACGGGCTAATGGAACAGGACGGGTTCGTACCACAGTTGGATCAATGGCTGAAGGATCAGGGCGCAGACGTGCAATTGATAAATGCCGGAGTATCCGGGGATACAACCGCAGGCGGCGCGGCCCGTGTGGATTGGACGCTGACACCTGACGTGGACGCGATGATTGTGGCGCTGGGCGGCAATGACCTGCTGCGCGGTATCGACCCGGCTGTGTCGCGCGCGAACCTTGAGACAATCGTAACCTCCGCCCGGGCGGCAGAGGTTGAGGTTTTGCTGATCGGAATGCAGGCGCCGGGGAATTACGGGGTCGATTACAAGCAGGCATTTGATGCGATGTACGCGGATCTAGCCAAGGCATATCAACTTGTGTTTGCAGAAAATTTTTTTGAAGGGTTGCAGCCAAACGGCGACCCGAACGCAGTCTGGCAGTTCATGCAACCGGATGGAATTCACCCCAACAAAGAAGGCGTGGCGCGGATCGTAGCAGCGCTTGGGCCTTACGTGCTGGAGTTGGTCGAAACCTCGGCCAAGCAGGATTGAAAAGATGCCCGGGCGATTTTTTCTGACACGGCCGATGTCCGAGATCGCCCAATTTTTGAATGTCCGGTGTGATGTGGACCTGCAGCCGCCGCGAAGGAACATTCAACCGGGTCAGGAACTGATAGTCTTGGCTGCCCAAGGCCTGACGCCCATGCGATGGGGCATGATCCCGGTTGGGCGTGTCAATGCGCGCGGTCGACCGGTGATGGAAACCATAATCAACGCCCGATCCGAAACCGTCTTTGACAAAACCGCATTCGACGGCGTTGGGCGGGCCGTGGTTCCGGTCGACGGGTGGTACGAGTGGACAGGTGAAAAGCGCCGTAAAACCGCGTGGCGCATCTCCTCTGCAGATGGCTCACTTCTGTTCTTTGCTGCGATCACGGACAGTTGGCAGGCTCCGGGCGGTCTGCGGGTTGACCAGTGTGCAGCTGTTACTTGCCCACCCAATGCTGATCTGGAGCCGATACACCATCGAATGGGTGTCCTGCTGGATCCTGCCGACATTCAGACATGGCTTACAGGAACCGAGGACGACGCAAAGGCGCTGGCGCAACCTTGGCCTGACGGGTTGTTGCAGATCGAAGAGGCGACGGACGTCGACTGGTCCGGGCCGTGACCGCCTCAGACCACCGTGACCACAGTTCCGACCGGTACACGTTCATACAAGTCGATGACATGGGCGTTCAGCATCCGAATGCATCCGTTTGAGGCCGCGCGCCCGATGGTTTGCGGCTGCGTCGTCCCGTGGATACGGAAATAGGTGTCGACCCCATTCTGAAACAGGTAGAGAGCGCGCGCGCCCAGCGGGTTACCATCACCGCCCGGTTGAACATAATCATTGTCCTTGAACTTAGCGTAAGTCAGCGGTTCACGTTCGATCATCTCGTTCGTGGGGCGCCATGTCGGCCACTCTTTCTTGACGTCGATCGTGGCTGTGCCAGTGAATTCCAGACCTGCCTTGCCAACGCCGCACCCATAACGGATTGCCTTGCGCGGTTCGGTGATGAGATACAGATAGAAGGACCGTGGCGCGACCAGAAGCTGCCCCGGCAGAAATTGTTTCTTGACCCGAACGAATTGGGGCGTGGGGTCGTATTCAACGGCCTTCTTCTTGGCCGAAGCAATACCGGGCGCTAGGCCCGCGGCTGCAGATGCTGCAAGGAAAGTACGACGTGTGAACATATTGGTTCTCTTTAAGACAACAAGGAAATCGTAAACCAGTGTCGGAATGATAACCGATCTGGTCAATCATCTGCCAAGAGTAACCGTATTGTGATGTAATCGCAGAGACACACTTCTGTTGCAGTTTTGTCCCGCGTGATGTGAAAAGGGCAGAGGTAACCTCCGCCCTTTCATGGCCTTAGGCCAGTGCGATATCGTCGGCGCTTTCGCGGCCGTCACGACCAGCGCGCAGCTCGTACGTGACTTTCTGGTTGTCGGCCAGACCGGTCAGGCCCGAACGCTCGACGGCCGAGATGTGAACGAAGATGTCTTTGCCGCCATCTTCAGGTGCGATAAAGCCAAAACCTTTGGTGGTGTTGAACCATTTTACGGTGCCTGTGGGCATATCCGTTGTCTCCTGTTTAGTGCTGCCCACGGAGTTGCGGCAGCCCGGCGTCGTTGTCTGTATCGATAGACTGAGCGCCGGAAACGGTGACAGTGGGTCGAAATAGAAAAACGTAAGCCCCATTGATATGGCATTGGGGTGGGCGTGTGACAAGGGATTTTGTGCGTTTCGTACAAGGGTTTGAGGGCCAGATTCCCGATTTGTACAAGAATCCGCCGATGGGTTTGATTATTGGTTCAGCGGCCTTTGATAAGGTAAAGCTATGCGATCAGTGCGCTGAGTGGGCATCTAGAAAACTCTAACCAAGCCTGTGATCAGGTTGCAGCACCAGCAATTGCCGCCGCATCCGCATTCCCGGGGCCAAGTACCTTTTCACCGTGTCTCTGGCAGATCGATCATCGGATTTGTTGGTGCGCGAGGTGGAGCAATTTACCGCGGCCTTTGTGGTGACGCGTTTGTTGTGTTGCCGGATCATTGGCACGCGGTTTGGACCTTGCCGCCGAGAGATGCGGATTATTTAACACGGTGGCGGTTGACCAAAATTCGGTTTGTGCGTGGCGTCGGTATGTTCGGTCCGCGGGGTGGGTCGAAAGTTGTCCAACAGGAACGTGGGAATTGGCAACGCAGGTTTTGGGAGCATTGTGTCCGCGATGAACGAGATTATCGCAATCACATGGCATATTGCTGGGGTAATCCCGTCAAACACGGATTCTTAGCGCACCCAACCCATTGGCCGTATTCGTCGATACGCCGCGATATTCGTGCGGGTCGCGTTGATCCGGAATGGAGTGGCAGCGTCACCAAGGGAAGCTTGGGGAACCGTAGGATGGGTGGTTTCACCCATCACTCCTCTGAAGAACCTCAGTTTAGAACCCCGACAATTCGCAAAAGAAGCACCCAAAACTATCAACAATAAATAGTGCCGTGACGTCACGATAGGGACAGTGGCATGAGCTTTAGTCCGCAAAGTCGCATCACAAAATGACTTTTTGACAGGCTGTTCAAGAATGACGCGGAACGCGGTTTTCTTCCCCGTTGGCGCTTGATCTTTCTTTCTTATGTACGCTGCACCGCTGCGGGTGGCCACTCACGGAAATACGGTCCTTGAGCCGAAGTCCACCGCACGCTCGGATCGGCCCGCAGCGGAACATTGCAACGAATACTCAGCTTTAAACAATTTCGAGAAACCCAACACGCACGGTGAAAGATATGTTTTTCAAGTCGATCTTAGACCATATTTTCAAATCAGCGGAGCAGGCAAATTCGGTGCCCCAAAAGCTTGCCGGGAAAACACAAATTGCAAATTCTGGAGCGGTTAATAAAAAAGAACTGACTGTGCTTTTTGGAGACGTTCTGAACGAGAAACAGGTTCGGAGTGGTGAGAACCAACAGTCAGTCGGCCAGTCGCAAAAGCAACTGATTTCCGCAGGCTGTTGTAAGGCACAGATCGAGAATGCGCGGACAACGTGACTTAAGTTGTGAGAGGCTGAACTCCGACCGGCTGCATAAGGCTCACAAATGGTCTTGAGAAGCTAAGAAAGATAGCCGCACACACCAGTCAAACCGTATTCCTGATTTCTAAGCTGGTACTCACTCTAAACAGGCTATTTGAGGCCCGGAATCATATCCGTTGGTTCCGGGCTTCAAACATAGTTTTTATCGCGCAAACTTCTTATGCTTCAACCGCTTGGGCTCCAGTGCGTCCGGCCCCAGGCGGCGCTTTTTGTCCTCTTCGTAGTCCTCGAAGTTGCCCTCGAACCATTCCACATGGGCATCGCCCTCGAACGCCAGAATATGCGTACAGATACGGTCCAAGAAAAAGCGGTCGTGTGAGATGACGACGGCGCAGCCGGCGAAATCGACCAGGGCGTCTTCCAACGCACGCAGGGTTTCGACGTCCAGATCGTTGGTTGGTTCATCGAGCAGCAAGACGTTGCCGCCCTCTTTCAGCAGGCGGGCCATGTGGACGCGGTTGCGCTCACCACCGGATAGCAGTGAGACCTTTTTCTGCTGGTCGCCGCCCTTGAAATTGAAGGACGAGCAATAGGCGCGGGAATTGACCTGCGCGTCACCCAGCTGAATGATCTCGGCACCGCCGGTGATCGCCTCCCACACAGTGTCGTTGTCCTTGAGGTCATCGCGGGACTGGTCAACATAAGACAGCTCGACTGTGTCGCCCAGCGTGATGGTGCCGTTGTCGGGCTGTTCCTGACCGGTGAGCATCTTGAACAGGGTCGATTTACCGGCGCCGTTGGGGCCGATGACGCCGACAATTCCGCCGGGGGGCAGGGCAAAGTCCAGCCCTTCGATCAGTTGTTTGTCGCCCATGTGTTTGGACAGACCTTCGACCTCGATCACTTTGCCGCCAAGGCGCTGGCCGTTGGGGATGACGATCTGGGCGCGGGTCAGCTTTTCGCGTTCGGACTGGTCTGCCAGCTCGTTATAGGCGTTGATCCGGGCCTTGGATTTGGCCTGACGGGCCTTCTGGCCCTGACGCATCCAGTCCAATTCGCGTTGCAGGGTCTTCTGCTTGGACTTGTCCTCGCGCGCTTCCTGCTCCAACCGTTTGGCTTTTTGTTCCAGCCATGCGGAGTAGTTGCCCTCGTAAGGCAGGCCCCGGCCACGATCGAGTTCAAGGATCCAGCCGGTGATGCTGTCCAGGAAATAGCGGTCGTGGGTGACGATCAGGATGGTGCCCTTGTAGTCGATCAGGTGTTGCTGCAGCCAGGCGATGGTTTCGGCGTCCAAGTGGTTGGTCGGTTCATCGAGCAGCAGCATGTCGGGGGCCTGCAGCAGCAGTTTGCAGAGCGCGACGCGGCGTTTCTCACCGCCCGAAAGGTTGGCGATGTTGGCGTCGTCTGCTGGGCAGCGCAGCGCCTCCATCGAGACGTCGATCTGGCTGTCGAGGTCCCACAGGTTCTGGCTGTCGATCTCGTCCTGCAGTTTGGCCATCTCATCAGCGGTTTCGTCGCTGTAGTTCATCGCCAGTTCGTTATAGCGATCAAGGATCGCCTTCTTTTCGGCCACGCCCAGCATGACGTTTTCACGAACGCTGAGGGTTTCATCCAGTTTCGGTTCCTGCGGCAGATAGCCGACCTTGGCACCCTCGGCGGCCCAGGCCTCGCCGGTGAAGTCCTTGTCGAGGCCCGCCATGATCTTCATCAGCGTCGATTTACCGGCGCCGTTGACGCCGACAACACCGATTTTCACACCGGGCAGAAAGCTTAGGTGGATGTTTTCAAAGCACTTTTTGCCACCGAGATAGGTCTTGGAGACACCCTGCATGTGGTAGACATATTGATAGGCGGCCATGTCGCGTCCTCTGGGTCGGGGAAATCAGGTTGGGCGGGGTGATAGCGGAGGTATCTCGGAGGGGCAAGCAGCGGCTGACATACATCTTTACTATCAAAAATGATTACTTATCTATTTCCGAACACCAAGTGCGGAGGCGGATTTGTATTCTTTTGACAGCTTGATTGATGAATTAAAAGGCGATCTTGAAATACTCTCTCGTTACCAAGTTTCACCCAACCATGAGTTCCCCTCTCAGCATGAGATAAGGTCGATACTGGCGCCAATCTTGAGAAAATGGATGTGCGACAACGGTATGAATCCTGTTCATAAAAAGCTTGGCGGCCAACAATCTATGTTTAGTGTTCCAGACCATTCTGGATTTGTGAATGAGGCTAAAACTAACAAGGCAATAAACAAATGGTTTGCCGCGGTTCCGGTTCCGCTTGGCCTCGCGGTTGAGGTGCAATTCATAAAAGATGCTGAGGTAACGTCACGATGTAAGAAAGGCGATACTATCTATGACTTCAATGCGTTCAGGGTACAAAAAGTTGGGTATTCTTCAGGAAAATTCATTACGCGGGAAGAAATAGCACGCTTTGTGGCAGACAAGATGGGCGGCACTCATACGCAATCTCAAGCAACGCCCGTCAAAGACGTTAGAAAATTGAGCTTCTTAGATTTGGTGATGGTTGCGATCCACAGTGAGGGCAAAATTGTGGAAACAGGAGACAATCCAACGGAAGACCAACGCAAGCTATGGCAGCAGTCCGGCTACAACGTTTACTCTTGTTTACATTTGAACGTCTTAGACAGCGCACATAGATTTTACAATGGCGCGAACGAGTACTTGCAGCGTAATTCTTGAGTTCTGAATTGTAGATCGCGCGAGGTTTCGAGAACGATATGCTAAGCGATTTGATATCAAGTTGGGCCCAGCCCGGTCGCGTGGAATGGATCGGCCTTAGACCGGATCGGCGGGCTGGAATGGTGGTCGCGGATGAGGAAGGCATGATCTCCACCAATGGGCTTGATGGCGACCGGAGCCGCGCAGGCAAGCGGGCGGTGACCCTGATCCAGAATGAGCATCTGTCGGCGATTGGGTCGTATCTCGGGAAGGGACCGGTCTCGCCCGATATCCTGCGGCGCAATCTTGTTATCTCGGGAATCAATCTGGCCGCGCTTAAGGGGCGCGAAGTTCAGGTTGGCGAGGCGATCCTACGCTTTACCGTGATCTGCGCGCCGTGCAGCCGGATGGAGGAGGCGCTGGGCAAAGGCGGCTATTCCGCCGTGCGGGGGCATGGTGGGTGGTGCGCCGAGGTGGTGCGGCCGGGGCGCATAAAGCTGGGCGATGTGGTGCAGCCCGTTGATTGACAACGCCGCGCAGTTCTGAACATCAGCAAAGGATGTTGCGAAGCGATATTCCATATGCGCACCCTGGGCAGGTCGTGGGTTTGTTCGGTGGATCTTTTGATCCGCCTCATCATGGACATGTGCATGTCACGCTCGAGGCGATGAAGGCGTTTGGGCTGGATCGGGTGTGGTGGCTGGTGTCTCCGGGCAACCCCTTGAAGGCGCGGGGGCCTGCGCCGCTTGCGCAGCGAATGGCGGCGGCACGCGGGCTGCTGCAACACCCTGGGGTCGAGGTGACGGATATCGAGTCGCTGACAGGAACGCGGGCGACGGCGGATACGTTGGCCGAACTGCGGCGTCTTTATCCCAAAGTGCGGTTTGTCTGGATCATGGGCGCGGATAATCTGGCTCAGTTCCATAAGTGGAAGAATTGGCGGCTGATCATGGACAGCGTGCCTGTGGGTGTGATTGCGCGCCCCGGCGACCGGATTTCTGCGCGAATGTCCCCTGCTGCGCGGCTTTATGCCAGGTACCGCATAGATGGGCAGGCGCGGCGTCTGCTGGGCCGCGCAGATGCGCCCGCGTGGTGTTTCGTGAACGTACCGATGGTCGATGTCAGTTCTAGCCAAATCCGGGCGCACGGCGGTTGGAGCGCTGAAGTGTTGCCGGAATAGCCCCATGCGCGCATAATCCATATCTGTGGTTGTGCGTATTTAATCTGTGAGATTTTATTCGACTTATGACTGATCGATTTTCTCGACGTGGATTTTTGGCAGGGCTGGGGGCGGCTTTGATCCCCTCTGCTGTGCTGGCCGAGGCGCCTTTGGTCTCGTTGCGCCCTCAATTGCGAGGCGACGTACCGACCGGGGTCGAGCGGCTTGTCCAAGCGGCCGGGCTGCGTGGTGAGGTGGTGTTCGCGGTGGCGGATGCAACAACGGGCACGCAGCTGGAAGAGTTCAGCGGCGATCAAGGGCTGCCGCCGGCAAGCGTGGCCAAGGCGCTGACAGCTCTTTATGCGTTGGATGTCTTGGGATCGGACTACCGGTTCGAGACCGCCCTGATGGCGGATGGGCTGATCGAAAATGGTATCCTGAAGGGTGACTTGATCCTTGTGGGAGGTGGCGACCCGCTGCTGGACACCGATGCGTTGGCCAATATGGCGGCGAATTTGCGTGAGGCTGGGATTTCCGAGGTTCAGGGTGCGTTCAAAGTATACGAGGGGGCGCTGCCCTATGTGTTCAGCATCGACCCGGGGCAGCCGGATCATCTGGGCTATAGCCCTTCCATCAGTGGCATATCGTTAAATTTCAACCGGGTGCACTTTGAGTGGAAACGTGATGGTACCCGTTATGACGTTTCCATGGATGCGCGCAGCGCGCGGTACAAGCCGTCGGTCGATGTGGCCTTTATGCAGATTGAGAAACGAAAAGCGCCTATCTACACCTATGAATCCAGCGCGCGGCAAGACCGCTGGACCGTGGCGCAAGGGGCGCTTGGTACTGGTGGGGCGCGGTGGTTGCCGGTGCGCAAGCCTGCGCTTTATGCGGGGGATGTGTTCAAGACGCTGGCGCGCGCGAATGGGATCCAGTTGGGTCGCGTGCAGGTCATGCGCGAAGCACCGAAGGGAACCTTACTTGTGGTGCATCACAGTGATCCGCTGGACAGTATCTTGCGCGGCATGTTGAAGTATTCGACCAACCTGACGGCTGAGATGGTCGGTATGGCGGCCTCGCAAGCGCGTGGTGCAAATCTGCAAACCTTGGTGGATTCTGCGGCCGAGATGAACCGTTGGGCAACCGAGACATATGGCGTGACAGGGATCGCGATGATGGATCACTCGGGTCTAAGCGATGCGTCCCGAATGGCACCGGGCGCTTTGGTGACAGCACTGATCGCGGCGAAACAAGCGGGCGCATTGAAACCATTGCTGAAAAAATTCACCCTTGCGGACAGTCAGGGGCGGCCTGTCAAAGATCACCCGATCAAGGTCGATGCCAAGACCGGTACGCTGAATTTTGTTTCTGGTCTTGGCGGCTTCATCACAACGCCGGGCGGCTCGGAACTGGCCTTTGCCATTTTCACCGCCGACGTCGACCACCGGGCCACGATCCCGCGCGCGCAACGCGAACGACCACAAGGCGCGCGAAGCTGGAACAATCGCTCGCGCAAACTCCAGCGCGCTCTGATCGAACGCTGGGGCTCAATGGCCGGAAGCTAAGATCAGGTGGTGTGACGTGCCCGCGCGCCGCGTTCGATCGCGGCGGCATGCAGGCGATCAATGCTCAGCTCGTAACGAATTTCTTCAAGCAGGCGCAGCTCGGGTTCCGCCAACGAGCCGTCGGCGGCGGCCACATCACACGCCAGTGCATAGGCGGTTTCGTTCAGCCGTTCGGGCAGGTTGTCGCGGATCAGGCCGAACAGGGCGTCCAGCCCGTCCTCTTGTTCAAACAGGTCAAACACGGTTTGCGAAACGCGGCGGGTTCGGTCGATGTCATACTCGGCAAAAACCGGCAGCATATTGACCGCGCCTTCGATCTTGACCAACTCAGCGGTGCGGATGGTCTCATCAGACGCAGAGATTGCAACCATGATCGCCACAAGGCAATCCTGAGGGGACATTGGGTGGGGTACTTGTTCGGTCATGGTGTCGTCCTGATTAGACTTTCTGCGTCAGCACGATAGGAGGGCAAGCGGGCAGGTTCAACGGGTTTCGCTTCGACGAGGCTAGAGAATGGGCAAAGGACCGCGCGTTTTGGTTTGTCGCAATACAAAATTGCTACGCGTGTCGCGCACAAGTCCGGATTTCAAAAGCCGCTGCATAATGAAGTGCTCAAGCTCTTCTGGGGTCTTGGCATAGACTTTCAGAATGAAATCGTGATCACCGGTGATTGAGGCGCACTCGACGATCTGAGGTTCGGTTTCAATCAGGCGCAGGAACGCGTTGATGCTGTCCTCCTGATGCTCGCGCAAAGCTACGTGAACGTAGGCTATGGCGTTCAACCCGACAGACTTGGCGCGTACCTGCGCGGTATAGCCGGAAATGATACCAGCGGCCTCAAGGTCGCGCACACGCCGCCAGCACTGAGATGCGGATAACCCCGTGCGATCCGCAAGGTCCTGCATGGATTGGCGGCCATCCATCTGAAGTTCTTGCAAAATGGCAATATCGGCGGGTTGAAGGGTTTGTCTCATAAATCATGACTCAATGACATGTATTTGCCAAAATACTGGAATTCACCCGTTAATCCAAAGCAAATTTTTCAATCAGATGGCGTATTCTTTTCATGAGGGAGGAAAAGTGATGCCCAAGTCGACCAAATACGCCGCGAAGGTTGCCGATGCGCGCGGCCATATCGCGTATACGCCGGAAGAGGATACTGTTTGGGCCGACCTCTACGCGGCCCAGGAGGAAAACGTTCAGCGCTATATGGCGCGGGACTACTTGGATGGGCTGGAGCGGCTGGACCTGCCAAAAACCACCGTGCCGTCCTGTGCAGATATCTCTGAGCGGCTTTTGGACATGACCGGCTGGCGGGTCCAACCGGTGCCTGCGCTGATCGGGTTCAAGACTTTTTTCGGCATGCTGGCAGACAGGGTCTTTCCCGCCGCATCCTTTATCCGCTCGCGCGAAGATTTCGACTATATCGAAGAGCCTGACATCTTTCACGAGATATTCGGTCATACGCCCTTGCTGAGCGATCCCCGCTTTGCGGCTTTCAGCCATGCCATTGGGAAGGCCGGGGTACAGGCCAGCGACAAGGATTACTCTTGGCTGATCCGACTGTACTGGTTCTCAATCGAATTTGGTCTGCGTCGTCAGGATGGTGAGATCAAGGCGCTGGGCTCAGGGCTTGCGTCTTCGCCGACCGAGCTTGTCTATGCCGTCGAGAGCGACATCCCCGATCGGGACCCGTTCGACATTATGACAATCCTGCGCACCCCCTATCGGATCGACATGCACCAGATGGGCTATTTCGTGTTAAACTCACCTGAGGAGCTGTTTGCGGCCGCCGAACGTGATCTGTTGGCGGATGTGCATAAGGCCCAATCCTTAGGATTGTTGCCCAATAAGTTCCCACCAAAAGCAACCGCAGCGGAGTAAACGGATCATGACCACATCAGGAGAAACCTGCAGTCTTTCGGACCGTACTTGTGTGCCCTGTTCCGGCGGCGTCCCGGCTTTGACACGCGATGAGGCTAACACCCACATGGCCGAGCTTTCGTCGGGCTGGCAATTGGATGCAGACGCAATGATGCTGAGCAGGAATTTCAAGTTCAAAGGCTTTGCCAAAGCGACCTATCTTGCAAATCTCTGCGCTTGGTTGGCCGATCAGCAGGGGCACCATCCGGATGTCTGCTTCGGGTGGGGATATGTGGACGTCAAACTGACGACCCATGAAATCGGTGGCCTGAGTGAGAATGACTTTATCTGGGCTGCCAAACTGGATCAGTTGACCGCTTAAATCGGCCAATCCATCAGGAAAAACAGCGCGCTTTATTGACTCATGCTGCACCGGCACAATAGGAGGGGTCGGTCGGTTGCATCGGGCGATCGACACTGTTTTTCCCGATGGAGCAAATCTGATGTCTGAACTGCGTGAAACCGCAATGTCGTCCAAGGCCTGGCCTTTTGAAGAGGCGCGCCGGTTGCTCAAACGCTATCAGAAAGGGGCTCCGGAAAAGGGATACGTGCTGTTTGAAACAGGCTATGGTCCCTCAGGTCTGCCCCATATCGGCACGTTTGGCGAAGTTGCGCGAACGACGATGGTCAAGCGCGCGTTCGAGGCGCTGTCGGATATTCCGACCAAGCTGATCTGTTTCTCGGACGATCTTGACGGCATGCGCAAGGTACCCAGCAACGTGCCCAACCCCGAGATTTTGGAACAGCATTTACAGCGCCCGCTGACCTCGGTGCCTGATCCGTTCGGCACGCATGACAGCTTTGGCGAGCACAACAACGCGATGCTGCGCCGTTTTCTGGATACCTTTGGTTTCGAGTATGAGTTCTACTCGGCCAAGGAATTCTACGAGTCCGGACGGTTTGACGAGATCCTGAAGCGTGCGGTTGAGCGTTATGACGAAATCATGGCGATCATGCTCAAAAGCCTGCGTGACGAACGTAAGCAGACCTATTCGATCTTCCTGCCGCTGCACCCCGAAAGCGGGCGGGTCATGTATGTGCCGATGAAAAAGGTTTGTGCTGAGACCTACACCGTGACCTTTGACGATGAGACGGGCAAGGAATGGACCGTTCCGGTCACAGGCGGCCACGTCAAGCTGCAGTGGAAGCCGGATTTCGGCGCGCGTTGGGCCGCACTGGGCGTTGATTTCGAGATGTACGGCAAAGAACACGCCACGAACGAAAAGATCTATGACGCGATCTGTCGTGCGCTGGGTGGCCGCGCGCCCGAGCATTTCTCGTATGAACTGTTCCTGGACGAAAACGGTCAGAAGATTTCCAAATCTTCGGGCAATGGTGTGTCGATCGACGAATGGCTGACCTATGCGCCGACCGAAAGCCTGACTTACTTCATGTATCAAAAGCCCAAGACGGCCAAGCGGATGCATTTTGATGTGATCCCGAAAGCTTATGACGAATACCACCAGCAATTGCGAGCCTATCCAGGGCAGGAGCTGAAAGCGCAGCTGAACAATCCCGTCTGGCATATTCACGGTGGGGACGTTCCGGAATCCACTCTGATCGTTCCGTTTGCGATGTTGTTGAATCTGGCGTCGGTTTCCGGGGCCGAGGACAAAGAGGCGCTGTGGGGCTTTATCCGTCGCTATGCACCCGAGGCCACGCCCGACACCCATCCTGATCTGGATCAGGCTGCGGGGTTTGCGGTGCGCTACTTCAACGATTTCGTCAAACCCACCCGCCAGCACCGCGCGCCGACCGATCAGGAACGCGAAGCGCTGGAAGCACTGAAAGCCGCGCTTGAGGCCTATGATGGCCCGGTTGAGGACGAAGCGCTGCAATCGGTGGTGTATTCCATCGGACGCGAGCGGTTCGACCCGATGCGCGGCTGGTTCACTGCGCTTTATGAAGTGCTGCTTGGTGCCTCGCAGGGTCCACGCTTTGGTGGTTTCATCGCCCTTTACGGCGTGCCCGAAACCATCGCATTGATCGACAAGGCTTTGGCCGGGGATCTGGCCGATTTGACCTGAAACCGCATGGGGCTACTCTTTCAACAGGAGGTGGCCCCATGCGTCGTTTACTACTTGCTGTTTCGCTCAGTGCCGGACTGGCCACGGGAGCGTTCGCCCAAAGTGCCGAGATCGAGGCAAATATTGCGGCGCAGATACAGGCCTTCAAGGCAGATGACTTTGTAACGGCCTTTAACTTTGCAAGTCCCAATATCCAGACCTTTTTCGGAACGCCCGAGAACTTCGGAGCCATGGTTCGCAATGGCTATCCCATGGTCTGGAGACCTGCAGATGTTCGCTTTCTGGAACTGCGAGAGGTTGCTGGTGCATTGTGGCAGAAGGTCATGATCACGGATGGCAATGGGAAAGTGCACGTTCTGGACTATCAGATGGTCCAGCAAGAAAACGGCTGGAAGATCAATGGTGTGCAACTTCTGGGGAACTCAGATCCGGCCGCGTGATGCAACACCACCGTCACGGTGATATGAGCGGCGGTTAATCCCTATTCGGTACTCAGGCTTTTGCGTTCGGGCAACCGCGGACACTGGGTTTGAGCGCGCGGTGACCTGCTGCGCGCAATTGGGAAAGGGATTTCTATGAACAAGGCAATCACCGACGGTATCGTCTTCATGCCACCTGCTTTTGCGAATGGTCTGAGCGTCTGGTCCAGAGGCGACGGGACACCAGGTTCGCCAACCTATAACGGGGCACCGAATGGGGCATTCGTTCCGGCAGACCCGGATTTCGGCGGCTGTCTGGAAATCCTGAAGGTGCAGACAACCCAACAGCTGCGCTATATGGGGCAGACGCCCCTGTTCCCGGGGTGCTATTTGCAGATCAAGGCGCGGGTCAAAGCGATCAGCGGTCCCTTGCCGCAGGTTCGTATTGCGGCTTGGGCGGGCGGGGCCGGGGACCAGCAGGTAACCGTTGTGGTCGATCAGGGGCCGGTCACGCAGCTTTCGGGTTACGGCACCGTGCATGAAATCACGGCCATCGTTGGCAATGGTCAACGCTCGGGCGTCGATATGCCCTGGGGCGTTGCAGCGCTTTATGGGCATTTCGGTTTGAACATCGACGGTGCCAATGGTTCGCTCGTTCGGGTCGATGATATCGAGATTACCGATGTCACCAGTATCTTCCTGCGCGAAATGATCAGCACTGTCGACGTGCGTGACTATGGTGCAATCGGCGATGGCGTCGTCGACGATTCCGTAGCGTTCGAAGCAGCGGACCAGGCAGTTGGCGGTCGCAGGATTTATGTCCCGAAAGGCACTTATTTGCTGGCGCAGAACACGTCGATGTCGTCCGAGATGGATTTTGAAGGCACTATCACCATGCCTGACGACAAGATGCTGTTGCTGACAAAGAACTTCGACCTTCCGGCTTACATCGCAGCTTTCGGGGACGAGGAGCTGGCGTTCAAAAAAGCGTTTCAGGCATTGTTGAACAATTCGGATCATGAATCACTCGACATGGGCGGGCGTAAAATCTCGGTCACGGCGCCTATCGACATGGCCGCTGCCGTTCCGAACCGGCAGGGCGGTTTTTCGACGCGGCGCATCGTCCGTAACGGGCAGTTCGATGTCAAAAGCAGCGCGGCCTGGGATACCGAGACTTTCACCTCCGTCGCACCCTACAACCCGGCGGATTCGACCAAGCTGACCAATGTGGAGAACATCGCCAACATTCCGGTTGGCGCGCTGGTGCAGGGCAATGGTGTTGGGCGTGAAATCTATGTGCGCTCCAAGGATGTCGGTGCCGGAGAGATCAGGCTGAATGACCCGCTCTTTGATGCGGCGGGGACGCAAACCTTCACGTTCCAGTCGTTCAAATACCTGTAGGATTTCAGCGGCTTCAGTACGTTGCGCAAATTTGGCATGGAAGAGATCGAATTTCAGTGTAACGGTCGCAGCAGCGCGATCCGACTTGCGCCGTCTGGCAGTACCTTCGCGGTGACGAATTGCTTTATCAGCCGGCCCAAGGATCGCGGCATCACCTCGCACGGGACAGGATGTCAGGGGATGCTTATCGACAATTGCCAGTTCCTGTCGACCGAAGAATCCTTCAACGTTTCCGACCGCAAATCCATCGCGTTGAATGCCAACGCAAACGATATCAAACTACGGCACAATCGCGCCGTGCGGTTCCTGCATTTTGCTGTGCTGGCCGGATCCAACAACCTGATCTTAGGCAACCACTTTTTCCAGGGTGACAGCATTCCGCAGGGTATCCGCAGTGCCGGGTTGATCATGACCGGGACCTATAACAGCTCGACCATTTCCGAGAATTATGTCGATAATTGCTTTGTCGAATGGACCAACGAGCGGGACGCAAACCCGGTCTACACGAGCGGGTATTCCTTCAGTTCGATGACCATTTCGGACAACATCTTTTATGCCAGCGAAGTCGCGCCGTGGTTCAGTCAGATCGTCATTCGCCCTCATGGGGCCGGGCACTATTTGAACGAAGTGGTCGTGACCGGGAATAAATTTCGTTCAAGCAGCGGTCGCATCGACCGGGTCGACCGCGTTGATACCAGCTTTGCCGATCTGAACCATTCGGCGCATCTGAACGTGATTTTCGAAGACAACACGTTCAATGGCATCAACGCAAAGGTGGAAAACCCGTTGCGGATCCGACGCTCGCAACAATCGGCATCCTCGGTTTGGACCATTCCTGCTGACGGCCGGCTGCCCTTTGGCGGCAAGGCACGCGGGTGCGATGCGGTTACGGTGTTGGGGCCGCTCAGAAATGCGGGCGGGCAGATCGTTCACGCCACGCCCTATGTCGAGCTAGAGCAGGGCGCAAATCAGGACACCATCCAAATGCGCTGGCCTTTGCCTGTCAGCGGTTCGGTGTCGGCCATCATGCGTATGGAATACTAAGCGGCGCGTGCCACAGGCGTTCTAGAACGTATTCCAGATTGCCAGCCTGATGCCCGTATTTTTGCGGGCATCATTGCGCTCCAAGCCTAGAACCCACGTGGTGGGGCTGTCCTTGGTGCGGATCATGATCGAAGGCTTGATCCTCCAGTGCAGCGGGTGGTTGCTTTGGTACGCGGTTTCGATCTGCAGCAGGGGGTTGATAAGGCGCGGGGATGACAGGCCTGCAGTAAGGTCCAACTTGCGATATACCGCATCATGCGTTCGAAACTCCAGCGCAGCATCAATGGCGATCCAGCCATTGCCCCAGCCGGTTTGAAACCCCTTGCCGTACGAAAGCGTGGCTTTGTACAAGGCCCAGGCTCGCATCTGGCGATGATGAGCACCGATTGCAATCTCGGCAGCAAAGCGTCCTGCCTTTTCGAACTCGGCGACAGGCAAGCGGGCAAACACCAGAGCATGCCCATAAATGTCGCGGTGCTCTTCAACGTCTAGGCCAAGCGTTAAATTCTCTCGCAACCCATACTCGGCATAAAATGACCCTTTGTAGTCGTATCCGTAATCCGGTTCCTTAAACGCCGTTACGGCAGTCGATACAAAAGCTGCGCCCTTATCCCGCAACCAAGCACCGGACCAGGCTGGCGAGGCTGCCAACAGCAAAATCAGAATGATCGAAACCCGGCGCATGCGTGCAGCATCCGCCAGCATGGTTAACGGATCGTTAGGATTTGGCTCAAATCTGCAGGAACTCTACGCCGCTGAATGGCAAAGGAAACACAAGACCTTTTCAAAACCTATGTTAGGTTTGATACAGATAGAGGAGAATCCAGATGCCGAAGATTGCCAAAGACACCAGCGTCCAGACAGTTATCACGACCTTTGAAATGACGCCCGGCACCTGCCAGGACCTGCTGGAAGCTCTGACGGATGCTTATGCGGAATTCATCTCGAAACAGCCCGGATTTGTCGCCGCGGGACTGCACGTGAATGACGCGCAGACCCGGATCGCCAACTATTCGCAATGGGAACGCCGCGAGGACTTTCTGGCGATGCTGCGCACCACGGAAATGCGAAACCGCAATCGGCAGATTAACGAGCTGTGCAAAAGTTTTGAGCCCGTGATGTATGAGGTGGCCGGGACCTTTGGTGGAGCCTGATCTGAATCAATGCCTAACGGCCTGAGATAGTGCAGGCTTCAGGCGTGAAAACGGAGGTGCGCGTCATGTATCATAATATTCTTGTCCCCATTTCCTTTGATGCCGAAAGGGATATCTCGGGGCCGTTGAAGCTGGCCGAAATACTGGCGACATCGGATGCACAGGTCACGTTGCTGCATGTGGTCGAGCATATTCCGAGCTACGCCATTTCTTACATGCCGCCCGAGTATCTGGCCGAAGCTCGCAAGGCGCTGCAGATGGAACTGGACGCGCTTGCGGAAAAACTGCCCAACGCCAAAGGTGTTCTGGTCGAGGGTCATTCGGGCCGGACAATTCTTGATTGGGCGGTCGAACATAAGCCCGACCTGATTATCATGGCGTCTCACCGCCCGGGGATGCAGGATCTGTTGCTGGGCTCTACGACTAACCATGTGGTGCGCCATGCGGCCTGCGCCGTTCATGTGGTGCGCTGATCGGTCCAGATATCTGTTGGGGCAAGGCGCCATGCCTTGCCAAAGCCGCCGTTCAAAATCGCATCGGAAATGGTGAACGTGACAAATCCGAAATCGGTGAAGTCCGCATAGAGCTTGGCCTTGGGCCTCAGGCTCAGATACCGCGCGCGCAGCGCGGCGTGTTTCTCTGCTCCTTTGGCGACGAACTGCGCGTTGGCATGCAGCGTCAGCCTTGGGTGCGTCAACGGATCGCCTGTATTACCGGGTTCACCAATCAACAGGGCACAGGCCGGATTGGTGGTCAGTGCCCGGGTGTGGTCGGCCAGGGTTGAGATCAACGTGACCGGCCGGCCCCGATCATCCGTTGCAAGAGCTACGCGCGACACAGAAGGTAACGTCGTATCGGGGCGCAGCACGGCCAGCGCGCCGAACGTCGCGTTTTCGATCAGGTCGCGGGCCATTTGGCAGGCTGTGTCATCAACCGGGCGATACGGGTCGGTTTTGGTCATCGGTGTTTTAGCCTTGGGGGTTCATCTGGACGCAACATTATCCGCATAGCGACCTATGCGCGAGAGGGGCATTCGGGTCTCGGTTTTGCCACAAACCCGGTTTAAGTGTCGGGTATGGCGCTCAATGATTCCGAGCAGGGCTCGAATAAGAAAAACCAAAGAGCTGCAGCGCGGCATCGGCGCGCGGATGCGCTGCGCAGACGAGCGTTGTCGCCTGTACGCATCATTTTCATGATCCTCATGTTGCCCGCCACCACCGCGGCGATCGCGGTGGGTGTCTTTTTGCGAACATCCGAATTCGAAAGTCCCGATGCCCTTTTGCATTTGGTAGCGTTGGCTGGTTGTCAGGCCGCCGAAGCGCTTGTACCCGGGCCGTACTGGGACGGTGAGCCGGGATATCACGCGCGCAACGATACGGATGGAGATGGTGTTGCCTGCGGGGCGACGGCTCCTCAGTTCGCAACTCCCCAACCGGCTGCGGACCCTCAACCAGCTGCGGCGGCGCCTCAGCGGCAGGTGGGTACGGCCAAGTTCGTCCGGCCCTGATCACCTCGACCCGAACATTCAAATCTATGCTATAGTACACGTGACGCGCCAATTCGGCCGTCAGTGGGGGATTTCGCCCTGAAAGGGAGAAAAGTCATGTTTGCACGTATTACGCAGTTCAAAATGAAGCCTGGCATGCGGGATGCTGCCGAGGCCAAAATGAATGAACTGAAAGACCAGATTATGGGCATGGAAGGTATGCACAGCTTTACCAATGTCATGAACGAGGACGGCACCGGATTTGTCGTCGCAGTTGTCCAAAGCGAGGAAACATCAAACGCAAACGCATCCAAAGTGGCCAAGCTTTGGGGCCATTTCGCCGAATTTCTGGAAGGCCCACCATCCCCTGCGGGGTTTGATGTGGTGGTTCACTGGGACAAGGGATAAAACCTCGCCCAGCGCTTGCCAAACCACACCCAATCGCCAAAATTGGGCTGATGACCCGCGATGAATTCAACAGCTTTTGTGCCAACCTCAAAGCCACCAGCCATGTGGTGCAATGGGGCAATGCGGATGTATGGAAAGTGGGCGGCAAGGTTTTTGCGCTCTGTGGCTGGAACGACGGCAAGGATGCTTTCACTTTCAAGGCGACTGATCTGGCTTTTGAGGTGCTGGGCAGCGAACCCGGCATCCGCCCAGCGCCCTATCTGGCGTCGCGGGGCATGAAATGGCTACAGGTCTATGACGAACGCGGGATGAGCGATGCGTCGCTGCGCGAGCATATCTTGACGTCCTATGGTCTGGTCGTGGCCAAGCTGACCAAGAAATTACGGGCGGAATTGGGTGTTTAGCCCTTCATCGCCTGCAGCAATTCCAGCAGTTGTTTCCGGTCGCCGTCGTCCGTGTAGTCACCGGTGGCCAGACGTTCGGCAATGCGCAGGCGCAGGCGTTCCTGCTGGGTGCGCACCTCTTCGCCTGCGGTCTCAGCCAGAGTTTTCATGATCATCGCCACCGCCTGTTGCCGCTTGGTGGTGGGGTTGGCGATATAGTCGACAAGGCTTTGCTGACCGGAATCGAGGATGTTTTCGGCCAGATCACGCAGTTGATCGCCATTGGAAAGCAGCGGGGCAGGGGCGTCCTCGGGCGGCAGAATTTCCGGCACACTGCGCGGGGTCTCGGCCAGCGCATTTGCGCCGTCTACAAAGGCCTCGGTGATCATTCGCGTGATCTTGATGGCGCGCGGGTCCTTGAACAGGGCCGAAGCGATGGCCACGCCGTAATCCGTATAGACCCACGGGTTGACCCGCCGCCCACCACGGCCTTTGGGTTTTGAGATCACATTCCGTGATTGCAAATCACCGACCTCGGCATCGGTCAGCTGAAAGCGGTAGCCTTCGAACAGGTCCTTGTTGCGCGAGACGGCCTGATTAAAGGCGCTGACGGACTTTCCATAGAACTGCGCCAGATCCTCGGCCAGCACCACGCGAGTGCCGCGCACCCGGTGAATGGCGCTTTGGACTTCATGAGTGCTGGGCAGGTTTTTGGGTTTTGTCATGGCAACCGTTTGGAATCACAATTTGTGATTTCAAACGTGGAGGAGGGCGGGGCGGGGTGCAACCCGGCTAGTGACATCTTAAGCAAGTATTTGGGCGCGACAAATTCTACCATTGCATGAATTTTCAAAGTGATATTTCCAATAAGTCTCCGATAGATATCTATTAGACACCCACGATTGGATCAATAAATGCAATTGCTTACATTCCAACAGGCACTTGACGATAGTTCGAATTACAACAAGCGTCACCTACTGCTCGGAAACGGATTTAGCATTGCCTGCAAACCGAAGATTTTTACCTATGGTTCGCTTTTTGATAATGCAGATTTCTCGAAAAACCCCAATCTACCAAACGTTTTCAAAGCTCTAGGAACAACAGATTTTGAGGTTGCGATCAAAGCACTTGAAAACGCCGCGTCGATTGCAAAAGTTTATTATCCAAGCAGTTCGAGCCCAAGACAAGCGATGCAAAGGGATGCGAACGATCTGAAGAAAATACTAATTGGAACTGTGACCAGAAACCACCCCGATGGGCCGTTCGACTTGGATGAAGATGAGTTTCTCCATTGTCGGTATTTTCTCAATAACTTCATTGGCACTAGCGCGAGCGGCAATGTCTACACATTGAACTACGACTTGCTGCTATATTGGACCTTGATGCACACTGAATTCTCTGACGGATCTAAAGTTGATCTTAAATCAGTTGATGGCTTTGGAGATGATGATCCACGTCAAAAAGAGGACTACGTTACTTGGCAAGGTGAAGGCAGTCGAATGCGTTCGAACGTCTATTATCTCCATGGCGCACTTCACCTGTTCGATGCCGGAAACGAACTTCAAAAATTCACGTGGATCAGAAAAGATGAGAGACTGAAAGATCAATCTTGGCACGCGATGATGTCAGGTCGGCTCCCATTATTTGTCGCAGAAGGCGACACAGTACAAAAAGCCATAAAAATCCAACACAACGCGTATCTATTTCAGTGCCTAAAAAGCTTCAGAGCTAACGTTGATCAGAAAAACAGCTGTCTCTTCATTCATGGTCACTCGCTGGCTGACAATGATAATCACATTCTGAGGGAGATTGCTCGAGGTAGGTGTAAAACCATCTACGTGAGCTTACACGGCGATCCTGGGAGTGCGCCTAATCAGTCGATTGCCACCAAGGCTCAGGCAATGGCGGAGAACAGAGGTGTTGGAAATCCCTTAGAAGTAAAATTTTATGATGCTACGAGCGCAGCAGTTTGGGGCTAAAAACTAAAGAAACTGGTACCAAATGACGTTTGTCTGGGAACATATCAAACAGCTCGTGGTATCACCGCTTCCTTCTCTTCACATTCCCGCCCCGTTGCCCCGGCCTGCCAGCCGTTGAACGCCCGCGCGACTTCACCGCGTCTTCCGAGGCTTTCTCGACCGCCCATTGACGCGCCATGGGGTCGTCGGCGATGGCCAGATCGACCGCTTCCAGACGTTTGATCTCATCCCGGATATTGGCGGCCTCTTCGAATTCCAGGTTCTCGGCAGCTTTGCGCATTTGCTCGCGCAGGCCGTCCAGATGCGCCTCGAGGTTCGCGCCGTGCATTGGTTTGTCGATGGTGGCGGTGACGCGGTTCATGTCGACGTCGCCCTGATAGAGACCGGCCAGAACGTCCTCGACATTCTTCTTCACCGTTGCGGGGGTGATGCCGTGTTCGTCGTTATAGGCGATCTGTTTGGCGCGGCGGCGGTTGGTTTCATCCAGCGCGCGTTCCATCGAGCCGGTGATCTTGTCGGCATACATGATCACCCGCCCGTCAGCGTTCCGCGCGGCGCGGCCGATGGTCTGAACCAGTGAGGTCTCGGATCGCAGGAAGCCTTCCTTATCGGCGTCCAGAATGGCGACCAGCCCGCATTCGGGGATGTCGAGCCCTTCGCGCAGCAGGTTGATGCCGATCAGCACGTCGAACGCGCCCAACCGCAGGTCGCGCAGGATTTCGATGCGTTCCAGCGTGTCGATGTCCGAGTGCATGTAGCGGACCCTGATGCCCTGTTCGTGCATGTATTCGGTCAGGTCCTCGGCCATGCGTTTGGTCAGGGTGGTGACCAGCGTGCGATAGCCGTCGGCGGCGACCTTGCGCACCTCGTCCAGCAGATCGTCGACCTGCATGCCGACAGGGCGGATTTCGACCTCGGGGTCCAAGAGCCCGGTGGGGCGGATCACCTGTTCGGTGAAAACGCCGCCGGTCTGTTCGATCTCCCACTTCGCAGGCGTCGCCGAGACGAAGACGGATTGCGGGCGCATGGCGTCCCATTCCTCGAACTTGAGGGGGCGGTTGTCCATGCAGGACGGTAAGCGGAACCCGTGTTCGGCAAGCGTGAATTTGCGTCGATAGTCGCCCCGGTACATGCCGCCGATCTGCGGCACGCTGACATGGGATTCGTCAGCGAAGACGATGGCGTTGTCGGGGATGAACTCGAAGAGCGTCGGGGGCGGCTCACCCGGTGCGCGACCGGTCAGATAGCGCGAGTAGTTTTCGATCCCGTTGCAGACGCCGGTGGCCTCGAGCATTTCCAGATCGAAGTTGGTGCGCTGTTCCAGCCGTTGGGCTTCCAGCAGCTTGCCCTCGCCGACCAGCTGGTCCAGCCGGATACGTAGTTCCTTTTTAATGCCGATGATCGCTTGGTTCATCGTTGGCTTCGGCGTCACGTAGTGGGAATTCGCATAGACGCGCACCTGCTCCATCCACGCGGCGCGTTCGCCGGTCAGCGGGTCGAATTCGGTGATAGTCTCCAACTCCTCACCAAAGAACGAAAACTTCCACGCCCGGTCCTCAAGGTGAGCAGGCCAGATTTCCAGTGAATCGCCCCGAACCCGGAACGAACCGCGCTGAAACGCCTGATCGTTACGGCGGTATTGTTGGGCGACCAGATCGGCCATGATCTGGCGCTGGTCGTATTCGTTGCCGACCTTCAGGTCCTGCGTCATCGCGCCGTAAGTTTCGACCGATCCGATACCGTAGATACACGAGACCGAGGCCACGATGATCACATCATCGCGTTCCAGCAACGCTCGGGTGGCCGAGTGGCGCATCCGGTCGATCTGTTCGTTGATCTGGGATTCTTTCTCGATATAGGTATCCGACCGCGCGACATAGGCCTCGGGCTGGTAATAGTCGTAGTAGGAGACGAAGTATTCGACCGAGTTTTCCGGGAAGAAGCCTTTGAATTCGCCATAAAGCTGGGCCGCCAGCGTCTTGTTGGGCGCAAGGATGATCGCAGGGCGTTGGGTTTCTTCGATCACTTTGGCCATAGTGAACGTCTTACCGGTCCCCGTCGCGCCCAGCAGAACCTGTTCTCTTTCGCCGTCAAAGATACCGCTGGTCAGTTCCTTGATTGCAGTTGGCTGATCACCAGCAGGCGCGAACTCGGTATGCATGACGAACTGCTTGCCGCCCTCGAGTTTCAGGCGCGCGCGAACGTCATCAGCGGTCAGCTGTGTCTTGTCGGAATGGGCATAGGGCATAGGCAGGCTCCGGGTCAGGCCCTTACATTTGTTCTTATTTTGTCCAACTGCAAGGCCTGATCCGGTTCAGAAACTCAGTTTCAGTAATAGGCATACTGTGCATCGGGGATTTGAACCGATTGCACCTTGTCGGCCAGCGCTTTCAGATTGCTCTCCAGAACCCGGCCCATCATCGCCTTCATCAGTGTTTGACCCATCAGCCAGCCCAGCGGGCCATATTTCATCTGGTAATCCATGCTCCAGACGACCCGCGAATGGCCATTCGCGAGGGGTTCGATGGTGATGGCTGCATGTGCTTGGGTCAAAGGCATCGCCGGCATCTCGGACAAGCGTACGCGATAGCCTTTGTTGACTTGCCAATCCGTCACTTCCTCGACCAGCGAGGTGCCGTTTTCAAAGTGGCAACGCCGTTTCGACCCGACGCCGTCTTGCCCAGTCGTCAGCGCGTCCACCGAGGCGACTTGTGGTGCGAATTCGTCGATATGCATGAAACGGCTTAGAATAGCCCAAAGGGATTCGGGCCGAGCGTCGATTTCCAGGCTTTTTCTATGGTGGATCATGTTGGTGTCCTCTTGATGGCGTTGCACAATTTATAAAAGGCCCTGATGACAGTTTCTGACATCAGGGCGTGACCAGCCGCGACAAATCCCATCTTGTCCCAGCCTGTACTCTGACGCATAAACAATCTCAGCCAAGTGAGGACGGAGGGGCGACATGCGCGCACGGATTTACAAGCCTGCCAGGAACGCAATGACTTCGGGGATGGCCAAGACCCGCAAGTGGGTTCTGGAATACGCGCCCGCGTCGTCGCGTGAGGTTGATCCGCTGATGGGCTGGACGTCTTCCGACGATACGCAAACTCAAGTGCGCCTGAAGTTCGACACCAAGGAAGAGGCGCTGGATTATGCCAAAGACAATGGCATCGAAGTCCAGGTCAGCGAACCGCACAAACGCAAACCCAACCTGCGTGCGAGCGGCTATGGTGAGAATTTCGCCACCGATCGGCGCGCGCCCTGGACCCACTAAATGATCGAAATCCATGAGGCCGATCCGACCTCGGACGCGCTGCGCCCATTGATCGAGGCGCATTTCGCCCATGGCGAAACTGCCGGACCTGCGGAGAGCAACCATACTATGGATGCCCAGGCTCTGGCTGCCGAGGGCATCAGGTTCTGGGCCATGTTTGAGGACGGACGGCCCGTCGGCTGCGGAGCGTTAAAGGCGTTGCCGGACGGAACGGCCGAGGTGAAGTCTGTTCACATCATCTCGAAGCTGCGTGGACGCGGTCTGGCGCGTCAGATGATGAACCACCTGACAGATGAGGCCGGCATCCAAGGGGTGGCGGCTTTGGTTCTGGAAACAGGTGCGGAACATCTGCCGGAATATGCGGCCGCCCGTAAGCTATATGAACAGCTTGGGTATTCCTATTGCGGTCCGATTTTTGGATATGAAGACGACCCGAACAGCGCCTTTATGCGCTTGGCTCTTGAACCCCGGAAGTAAAAACAGCAAGAAGGGCCCAGCGGTCCCGTAGCTCAACTGGATAGAGCACCAATAACCCCCAGTTTGTCACCAAAACACGCAACCTTCTGATTACAAGGAGAAATAATTGGTGATGTTATCAGAAAATTACCAAGTTGACTTATCTGCCGACATTGTTCAATAACTGCTAACTTGCGCCCACGTAATTCAACTGGATAGAATATCCGACTTCTAATCGGGCTGTTGGGGGTTCGAGTCCTCCCGTGGGCGCCATTTCACTAAGCCTTCATTTTTGGTTTTACGTGGACACAGTTTCGGATGCGGATACCCTTTTGGAAGTCGCCCGCCAAACGACTTGCTGTTGTGTTCCAGACTGCATTTTGCATACTGAGCCGACTTTTCAACGGTGTGTCTCAAAAAGTTTGCGCGTGTGACTAAAGAACTGCCCTTGCTGTACACGGTATAGCGCGCGGTTTGTTGAAACCAAATTTGGTCTTCTTCCAAAACCTTATAGTGCAGCTGACCAGTATAGGGTGACCGTTGCCGCCCAGTGTTAGATTTTGGTCTTTGCGATTCAGAAAATACTTGCTGCGATGGCGCTAGTGGCTCTGATCTATCCTGTAGGAAATTCAATCGCTCTTCTAAAGCGTCAAGTATTTGATCTAGCTGCTCTTTTGAAAGTAGCTCGTTGCCCGCCATTGTTTGACCTCACCTTGTTTCTCATGTTTCTTCAACACTGGGTCTTGTATGGCAAAAAATGAAAAATTCATAGTATACTTCGTGGACGAAGCGCACATCTTGCGCGATTCCTCCCTACTATGGAGCAATCGCGCATAAACACCTTCTTGATAGCGTTTGCTGTAGTTTTGCGACGTGAGAGGCGATCTAGGAAGTTAACCCAACAGGAACTCGCCAGAAAGGCCAGTAAAAGTGTGCGATACATATCATTGTTGGAAACAAGTCGACATCAGCCAACCCTTGAATCGCTGAAGCTTCTTAGTGACGCACTCGACCTAAGCGTCAGCTGTCTTCTTAAGAAGGTGGAAGATGAAGCGGAAAAAAAGTGAGCGATATTCAGAATGTCTCTCGAATGTCTGGGTTAGCTGCGTACTAGTAGTTGGCAAAGCACGGTTTTGGAGGTCAACTTTGGGCTGCTCCAGTCAATTATGGTTGCTGCGGAGAACGGCAAACTGAGCCCTCTTTGATCAATGCTGCACGGCGCCCCAATGACCGGAATGCGCAGAAAGCGGACTTTGCACACTTCGAAGAAATATCATTGCGAATCTTTGCCAAGACCATTTGGAGCAGCCGCTATTAGGAACTGGCTGGACATGCTATTGATCATGATTTGATGCTCTGCCGTAATCTCGCGCCCGTTACTGGTCGCTTTGATTGCAAAGTAAAGGATGGTCACTGCCCTGAATTGGTTTTCGCGATACTGCAAAGCAGATCAAGATGTCGGTCCAACCAATCCTCGTCCATTGCCTCGTGACGAATGAGCTTGCGGAAATAAGGTGCAGCCACTGCTAGTTCTATGAGTTGGTCAACCGGAACGTCGGCGGTGATCTCACCGCGGTCTATTGCGGCTGCAAATACTGCTTCAACACTTGCGAACCTGTCTTTCATGAATTCAGTAATCACCAACCG
>NZ_FREZ01000017.1 GCF_900143525.1 Ruegeria sp. Alg231-54
GCGGCGGTGTGGTCAGCGCAATTGCCGTGACCTATCCCGAACTGACCGCTGGTGTCCCGTTCTACGGGCGCCAGCCAGCGGCCGAGGATGTGGCCAAAATCCAGGCGCCTTTGCTTATTCAGATGGGAGAGCTTGACGAACGCATTAACGCGGGCTGGCCAGATTTTGAGGCTGCTCTAAAAGCCAACGATAAGATTTATGAGGCCTATATCTACGAAAACGCCAACCACGGTTTCCATAATGACAGCACGCCACGCTATGACGAGGAGATGGCAAACCTGGCCTGGGACCGCACAATTGAATGGTTTAATACCTATCTGAAGTAACTGCGGTGAGCTGCAAAGACAACCTTGCATTGCTATCGCTTTGCGGACGCCCACAGTTCTCCGAGAATAAACCCCGCGAAGTCCGAGCTTTATGAATTTCGTGATCAGAGAGACCGTTAGGACCCTTGGACTGCAGATCGCGTGGAAGCAATGAAGGCAACATTATTGGTCCTGTCTTCCGGTCCTCAGCCGTTTGGCGCTTTCGCCATTTAGAAACGGTTTTCACGTTGATGCCAAGTTCGCGGCTCAGCTCCGCGTTCGAAGCTTGCGATCGCTGTATTGTTGCTCGGATGGCGTGCGTTGTCGTGGCGCAGCTGTGATGTATCTGTCCTATAAGGCATCCTTCCATGCCATCGAATGGATCGCACCATCTAACCTTGGGATCGAACACTTAAGTGTGTCTTGCCAGATGCAGCTATCGCCTCTTTAGAAGTTGCGACGCAGCCAACTCAGGTGACCCTCGGCTTTGTTCAGGCAGCGAAATGTTTCTGGAACACAGGAACCTTCGCTGCATGCCACGACCTCCCTAACTATGTGTGCGAGCTTTTTCGGGGTCGTAAATTGGGCTGGACACAATTGTTGCGTTTGTGGCGAATTCATTTCCTGAGACCTTTAGAGTGGACCCGATTTCAAGCCCTGGATGAACATGCGCAAGCGCAAGCGATTTGTTCAGGCGGCGAGAGTAACAGGGGCTGTTGATAACCCCAATATCTTCGCCGTCCAGGGACAGTCTCTCCCCACCTTCGACCATGTCGGAGTGATCGATGTCCAGACAGACATTGTTGACTTTTTCGGCACCTTTTGAGGCCATGACCATCGATTTGCCTCGGAAGTCGCCCTTTGTCCTGCTGACAGTGAAGCCGAGGCCAACCTCCCACGGGGAGTTTTCATCGGTCATGTCGTAGCCATAAAACAGCAGCCCGGCTTCGATACGCACCTTGTCAAGAGCAGTGAAAGAACAGGGCATGACGCCTGCATCCGCCAGTTTGTCCCAGATGTCGGTGATCACCGCACCACCCGCAAAAATCTCGTAGCCGCGTTCGCCCGAATACCCGGTACGCGAAATACGGCAGGGATGACCAAAGAGCACACCAGGCGCATGTTCAAAGTAGCCCAGTTTGGCCAGATCGATGTTGACATGAGCGTTGAGGATACCCAGCGAGGCTGGCCCCTGCAAGGACAGGTCATGCAAGTCGTCGGTAAATTCGACCTGGACGTCACGTCCTGCCGCCGAAGCTTCCAAGAGCGCCAAGGTGTCACCGGAACCATGTACGATCATCCACTCGTTGTCGCCGTTGTTGGACACGATTGCATCATCGGCGATCCCGCCGCTGTCAGTCAAAACGCAGAGATATGCTGCCTTCCCCGGTGCGAGTTTTGACAGATCCCGTGTGGTTAGGTGGTTAAGCACGGCAAGGGCGTCAGGACCACGCACGAACACCTTCTTCAAAGGAGACATATCAAACATGCCAGCGCGTTCACGGACTGCATCATGTTCATCATTGGGGTCAGTGTCATAGGTCCAGGCCGTGCCCATGCCATTCCAATCCTCCAGTCCCGACCCAAGCGCGGTGTGGCGTGAGGCAAGGGCAGACGTGCGGCTGAGTTCCTTGGTCATGTTAGTCCTTTCTAGTACCATTCGTCCGGCATTCGCGCTTTGCGATCTGACACGAAGTCTTCAAGCGCGGCTTGGATTCCGGGTTCCATTTCGGGGCATTGATAGTCGTTCAACATCTGACGCCACCGCCCGGTGGCGCGTTGATCTGCTGTAAGAGCACCATTTTCGGACCAGGTCTCGAATGGACCGGCGTCAGAAATCTGTGGCTCAAAATTCGCCGTCGCATAGTGCCGCAGCGTGTGACTGGTCGACAGGAAATTTTCGCCAGGGCCCGTTTCAAAATAGGCATCACGACCAAAGGCCTCGTCATCCGTTTCGAAGCCCTGCAACAGTTTCAGCATCGCGCCACAGTGGTCGAGATCCATGATGAATTTCTCGTAGGACATCACAAGCCCACCTTCGAGCCAGCCCGCCGCATGCCAAACCTGATGCGCCCCGGACAAAAGCGTGGACCACATTGCACCGGTGCTATCCTGCAACGCTTGCCCGTCGGGCGCATTTGAGGCGGTGATCTGTCCGCCGCCGGAACGCACAGGCACGCCAAGCCTTCGTCCCAATTGTGTAATCGCCATCGTGGTAATGTTCGCCTCTGGCGATCCAAAGGTCAGCGCACCTGTGCGCAAGTTCATTGTGGAGTGGAACGAGCCGAACACCACTGGACAGCCAGGATGCACCAGTTGCGCAAGCGCGATGCCAACCATCGCTTCCGCCAGAGTTTGCGCCGCCACCGCCGCCGGCGAAAGCGGGCCCATGGCGCCCGCGAAAATGGCAGGGGAGACACAAACACATTGGCCGGCCTCCGCATAGATCCGCAGAGCCGACGACATGGTATCATCATAAACCAGCGGCGAATTGACGTTGATATTGGCCTGCATCACCGCGTGGCGCTCAATGAAGTCGCGCCCAAAGACCAAGCGTGCCATCTCGATACTATCCCGCGCACGCTCGGGTGCTGTGACAGAGCCCATAAAGGGCTTGGTCGACAGCGTCAGATGCGCCAGCATCATGTCCAGATGTCGTTTGTTCACCGGTACATCTGTCGGCTCGACTACCGTGCCGCCGGAATGGTGCAAGGCAGGCGCAGTGTAGGCCAGTTTGACGAAATTGCGGAAGTCCTCCAGCGTCGAATAGCGCCGGCCGTTCACCAGATCGCTGACAAAGGGAGAGCCGTATCCAGGCATCAGCACAACGTTGTCGCCGCCAAGTGTCACTGTTTTGACCGGGTCTCGGCCATGCAACTGAAATTCACTAGGGGATGTAGCGCAAAGCGCACGGACGTGACCCGGTTCAAACCGTACACGTTCGCCATCGATGCGTACACCGGTTTGAGCGAAGTGATCCAGCGCCGTACGATCTCCCCGGAACTCGACACCAATATTGTTCAAAATCCAATCGGCTTGATCTTCGATCCGGGTCAGTGCCGTGTCGCTCAGAAGATCGTATGCAGGTATCTTGCGCCCGGTGAACGGCGTGCCCTCAGAGGGCTTATTGTCGCGGGACAAGCGGCGTCGGCGCACGCGTCTGCGGTGCCCTGCCGGTGTTAATGTGTCTGCTACAGCGTTCAAAGGCTCCAACGTCATCTCTTCGTTTCACGCAACTAAATATAAACTTTGGGCATAAAAATTTGCTTGAAAATCGAAAATTTCTTTTCTCAATGTTCAAAAATTTTATACGCTATACTCATGACTGCCCGCTTTCATCACCACGACTTGCTCAGGCTATTTGCCGAGATCGCCCGCTATTCCAGCTTTTCGACGGCGGCGTCGGCGCTCA
The DNA here is from genome assembly GCF_900143525.1 of Ruegeria sp. Alg231-54. GTDB lineage: Bacteria > Pseudomonadota > Alphaproteobacteria > Rhodobacterales > Rhodobacteraceae > Ruegeria. The sequence continues at coordinate 3,718 of NZ_FREZ01000017.1, forward strand.
ATATGACAAAGGGTGCGATCAGTTATCAGATCAAAACGCTTGAGACCGATCTGGGGATGGCTTTGTTTCAGCGCACAACGCGCGGTGTCATACTCACTGGTGAAGGACTGAAATTGCTCGCAATCTGCCAGGCCCGATACGAGGAAATCGAAACCGAAATTCAGGCGCTGAAAGGGATTTCATCGCGTTCTTTGACTGTTGGTGTCTCGACCTATTTCGCTGCGCGCTGGCTGTCGCCACGCCTCATGTCATTCATGCAAAACCATCCGGACGTGCAGCTTCGCATTCAGCCGATGATTGAGTTTTCGCAGGCAGAGATGCAGGAAGTTGACTTGGCAATCAGGTGGGGCAACGGGAATTGGAGTGACGGCACCGTTACACCGTTCATGCACTTACGGCCCTATCCAGTAGGTAATCGGGCGGCAGCCGACCTGGTGAATGAGTTAGGACTAGAAGCGGCAATATCGCAACTTACGTTGTTGAGAGATCGTGATGACAGCAGCGCCTGGTCAGATTGGCTGAACGTCGCAAAGCTTCCTCGGCAATCAAGGAGAGATGTGCTGATCGTTCCTGACCCGAATGTCCGGGTGCAAGCGGTCATCGACGGACAGGGCATCGCATTGATGGATGACTTGGTTGGGGACGATTTGAATGCGGAAAGGCTGTTTAGGTTATCGGAAACCGTTCTGCCTGAATACGGGTATTTCTTAGTTCAACCGCACAGAGCCGCTCCAATTGGAGCAGTGCGGGCATTCTCAGATTGGGTTCAGAGCCAAACCTAAAGGAAATGCCCTTTGTCCCATCATCGGTTCCACGTGATCAACCTGAAACTGTATCCATTGCATAACCTCGGACCGTTTGACCGGGTCCGACGGCAGGTATTTTCCATAATTCTCGGCAAGATGCCACAGGATCGCACCGGATTCGAAAATCACGCGCCCTTCCGAACGGTCTTCGATGGTTGGGATCTTTCCGTTCGGTTTTAGCGCCAGATAATCCGGCGCCTTTAGTTCCTGCTTGGAAAAGTCGATGTGTGTCAGGTCGTAGGGGACACCTGCCTCTTCCAGAAAGATGACGTTCAACAATTTGTCGGGCGACACATAGTTTTGCCATTCGCTTACCGCTAAGCCATTGATTTAGAGTTATCGTAATACTCTGGGGCACACAAACATTGCCACCTGCGACTCAAAGGTTTTCCATCGCATCGACTGCACTCTACAAAAGCAGCCGTTCACCTAAAGTATGAAAAATATCAGGAGAGAGCCCAAAGCAGAAATCCCTTTTAGGGAGCATTGTCATCTTTCTTGAACTCTAGAATTGTTCCTGAACCAACTTACCCCACCACTACTGCAGTTGCAAAATATCCGGGACGCAGAGTTTTCTTTTGGCAGGCATTTTGTCTGCACCATCTGATCGTTTCAGTCGCTTCGGGCCGTCTTTGACCTTGATTTTCGGCTTAGCTAGTGGGCCTTTCAAAGTCACTGGCCAGGGGCTTTTCGAAAGAGGTTCGCCAATCTTGCGGGGCTGTAGATTTAAATCCAAAACCTTGCCGGCCACATCGACGCCGCCAAAGACGACAACTTGGACATGATCTGTCTCCAATGTGGTTTGTTTCGTCGAAATACTTCCGTTTGAGATACTAATCGGCGCGCGCAAGCATACGATTGGGGCAACCTTTTGTTTTTCTTTGGTAAACACCCAAGGTAGCACCCCTAGCCCTGCCAGATCTAAGAGCTGTGTCTCGATCGAACCGTCACGCATTGAAACTGTTGCGTTGCCACTCATGGTGTCGGCAAAATGCTTGGCTGAATCGGTTCCACCGGTCACCGAAAAATCTGCATAGATCGTACCGCTTGCGCCTTTTTTGAATTTCAGACCATGAAGAATATCATCCAGCTGCCAGCCGCCTGCCTTGCCGGTCAGCGTGAGCAGACGCGCGTCGTTTGATAGATCCATTTGCACGGTGACGTCGAAATGAGCGCCTCCGTATTCAAATTTCAAAGGCCCAGCTTTAAGCTCATTTTTGTCGAGCGTCAGTTCGCTCTGCAAACTGCTAATTCCTTTGGCACCTTCTATGTGCCGAAGGTCAATGTCGACATCCATATCCATACCGGACAAGAGAACTGAACGCCCAATTGGTTTAAGCGTCACATCTGTTAAAGGGCCAGTGTCATCTGCTTCATGATTGACGTCTTCCTCGTTGGACTCCGCACCGCCTAGCTTCCGCAACTGTGCAGCGGCCTGAATGATAGTTCGAATTTGATCTATCTTTATTAGGTCACTCTCAATGGAACCCTTCAGCACAGGGTCACTTGTTGCATCATCAAGATCGGCGACAATTTCCAGGACAGATTCAGCAACCTCAACATTGGCACTCGCGTTCCAATCGGTGCCTTCGCTAACGAGGTTGATTTCAAGGCGAGCCTGCCCGGTTTCCACACGTTCAAGCGATAGCGCCTCCAAAAGGTCCGCCCCGGATGGGACTGCGACATCAATTGCCAAATCCAGGTCCTCGAATTTAAGTACATTCTTGACAGTGCCATGCACCTCAAGGTTCCAGACGTCCGTATCGCTTGTCTTTCCATCCAAATTCGTCAGCGAAAGCTGATTGATGTCTCCGTTCAAATGGAAGTCACCAGAAAACCTGCCAAGCTGGTCGTCTGGTCCCGCCAATTCTGGCGAGATCAAACTGCTTGCCGGTATATCCATTAGGCCTTCTGCTGATATGCCTTGCAACTGAAGCGCGTCATCGACCGAACCGTTCAAAATGACAAACGGATCGGCGGGGTTCCCAATTCTCAGGTTGATGCTTCCGACCCTCAAAGCGCCTTCTGGTGTTCTGGAAAGCTCGGAGAACTTAATCGGGGGCGGGCCTTCGCCGGACGTGTCCAACGTGAAACCGTTGGTCTTAATGACCATTTGTCGCTGCGGCGCCTGCCCAGGCACGCTGTCGATAACCATGTCGACTGCGATAAGTTTAAGATCATATCGCGAGGCGGCTGGGGCTGGTTCAGCATCTTCTGGGTATAACCGAATGCGGGTTGTCAACGATACGTCTTCCGGATTTCCCAATTCCCCAATCTGCCCTGTCAACGAAAGGCTTTGTCCGCCTTCCAATTCAGCCAATACAGATAGGTCGTCAATTCGTGCTACACCGTCGACTGATTTGAACGTTGCACCAATATTCCCTGTACCTTCCAAAACGCGATTAAGCTTCAGAATATCGAGAAGTTGGCCAAGTTCGGCAATCTCCACGGTCGTTGCCACTTGCAGACCGTTTTCTTGAGGGACTTCCTCGGCGACAATCGAAATCTGTTCGAAATTCATCGCCAACTGAAACGGGTCTTCTGCGGGGAATGTCGCGTTCAGATCAAAACTCTCTCCGTTTAACGAACCGGCCCCAACTGCGGTCGCAACATCGGTTTCCGTATCACGCTTTAAGAGCAGTTCAGGAAGCTGCAGATCTAACTCAAGTCCGTTTAAATCGTTCTGATAAAGAATGGCGATATCAGTCAGATCAATTTTGCGGTCCGTTAGAATTCCGGCTAACAGCGGCGTCGGGGAATTTGCAGGTTTCCCGGCTTCGGCTTCCGTTTGGGAAATGGACTGCCAGTTTCCGAAGCCGTCTTTGTCTGTGATTAGGTTCAGATGAACACCTGAGAGCGAAAGACCACTCAGTGACAGTTTACTGTTCCAAAGGTCGCGCGCGGAAACTTCAAACTCGATCTCATCGATTGCTGCAAGTTTCACATCAGCATTCGGAGAACCGGGTAATTCCAGCCCTGCCGCTGACACCTGCAATTGCCGGCCAATACCCAGACGCACTTCATCTTCAATTCTAACCTCTTGGCCAAGTTTCTTGGAGATCAGATTTTCGACGAAAGTAGTCCTGACCGAGGAAAACAACGCAGAAGACAGTAAAAGCCAAGCTGCTAACACAGCGACAAACACGACAGCGCAACAAATCAATATACCTTTTGCAACGTATCGCACGTTCTTCTCCTAAAACTCTGATTCATCCAATGGGCAGCCTAGACCATTTAATCATTAAGTTAATGGAATATATGGTCGGCAACTGTTCTGAACTCTGAATGATCTTGACCGTATAGCCGGTATTCTCAACGATTTGCTCGAACCGCTAAGAAGCGGGTAAATGACAAACGTTCGGCTAGTTCTCCACGCCCGGTTTCTAAACAGCTGGCTTGAAGTAAGTTTTACTAGCGAAAACGGATGCGCTGCATGAGCTTTGACCATGGCGGCACGACGTAAGTTTCAACCGACAGGCAGCCAAGTGCCTCCGGTTTTCCATATTTATCTAATTACTGCTATGTGTGAATTCATCAAACGATGAGGACATGATGAATTCACTAACCAGAATAACACGTGGGATAGGCGTCGCTTTCAAAGACGGTAGAGTGAAAGGCATTCTTGCCTTCACAGTTGGAATGATTTTATGGGCCTCGGTCTTTTACCACTTTGTCGAAGGTTGGAGTTGGCTCGACTCAATCTACTTTTCTGTCGTGACGATTTCGACCGTGGGGTTTGGTGACTTCTCACCTGAAACCGCGGCAGGGAAGATCTTCACAATGATTTACATCGTCGTGGGCCTCGGTGTCTTCGTGACCGCGGCGACCACAGTGGCGGATACAATCTTGTCCCAGGACGACAAAAAAGCGGACAAGTAGATTATCCCAATTTGGCCAAATCGAGTTCATGCCCAGGCATTGGTTTGACTGGGCCCCTCAAGCCGTGGCCCGGATTCATTTGTGTCTTCAAGCTGATAGATGATCACTAAAATTCAAAAAAATATACATATTATGTTTTTTGAGTGTAACATTCGAAAAACACATGGAGGGATGGAATGGAAAAGACTCAGGACGCGAAGATTGTCGATCTGGCAATACGATTGCTCTTTCTCGGACTGTTCCTCTATAGCGCCCTGGTCATGGTGGCCCCGCTTGCAAGTGTGGTTATCTGGGCAACGATCCTCTGTGTGGCGCTTTACCCGGCATTTGATTGGCTTCAGTCCAAGCTGGGAGGGCGGAAAAAACTTGCCACGACGATCTTGGTTTTGTTGGGTCTTGTTCTGACCCTCGGGCCAGTCGCTACCGCGGTGTCTGGTGCTGCAGAACTTGGGTCTGAATTCGCGGAACAAGCAGACAAAGGTGAGTTGAAAGTCCCACCTGCGCCCGAGGGTCTCAAGGAGTTGCCCTTGGTGGGAGACAAAATAGCCGATGTCTGGGGATTGTTTGAGCGCAATCTTGACGGCGCGCTTGCGAAGTATGGCACGCAAATCCTTGAGATCACCAAATCGCTGTTCGGAAAGGTGTTGGGCATCGGCATCGGACTTCTTGGCTTAGCTTTGTCCGTGTTGATTATGGGAGCGTTGTTCAGTCCCGGTCCAAATTTGGTCCAGGGTCTTCAGCGCTTTGCCAATCGTGTCTTCGCACCGCGCGGCGGTGAATTCGTAACACTGGCAGGCGCAACGATTCGGAATGTGACAAAAGGCGTGATTGGTGTAGCAGCCATTCAGGCGGTCTGCGTTTGGATACTATTGGCTTTGTTTGGGATTTCTTCGGCCGCCACGCTGGCATTTATCTGCCTGATACTCTCGATTATCCAAATCGGGCCCGGATTGGTTCTTATACCGGTAATTATTTACGCATGGAGTTCCATGTCCGGCGGAACTGCTTTGATCTTCACCGTTTTGGCCGTTCCAGTCATGATAATGGACAGTTTCCTAAGACCCGTTTTCATCTCAAAAGGCCTTGAGACCCCCATGTTGGTCATCCTCATCGGTGTTCTCGGAGGTATGATGGCGTACGGTTTGATCGGCGTCTTTATGGGGCCGGTTCTCTTCGCTGTTTTCTATGAGCTGTTCAAAGTGTGGATTGATACTTCGCCCGAAGCCGAGGGCGTTGCTGAGGGTGCGGCGAAATGAGGAAGACGATATGGACAACCTTGGCTGTCATTCTGATTTTTCTTGTCTGGTATTTGGTCGCTGATCGGAAAACGCCATTTACCGGGAACGCCAGAGTAAAAGCCGTGGCGACCCAGATTGTCCCGCAGGTGACAGGCACTGTGACTGACGTACTGGTCGAAAATGGCCAGATAGTCTCGGCCGGAGATGTCCTTGTCCGGATCGACGCGCGACCCTACGAGATTCAGCGCGACAAGGCGGAAGCTGACCTTGAAGCAGCCACTCAAGAAGTGGGCGCATCTTCGGCAGAGGTAAGAGCGGCACAGGCCAAACTAGCAAGGGCGCAGAGCGATCTGGATACGATGCGCATTCAAACGGAACGCGTATTTGCGCTCGAAAAGAAAGGGTTGATTGCTGTCTCAAAGGCCGATGATGCGCGAGGGCAACTGGCAGAGTCCGAGGCAAACTATGAGAACGCAATTGCGGATCTTGAAAAAGCAAAACAGAGGCTTGGTGACGACGGGATTGAAAACCCGAAAATCCAGCGGGCATTGGCGGCCCTTGCGGATGCAGAGCTAAACCTTGAGTGGACTGTACTACGAGCTCCGGCGACAGGTGTCATCTCTAACTTGCTGATAGCCCCCGGAACATATGCGCGGTCCGGCCAGGATCTGTTGACGTTTCTGGACGCAACTGACGTTTGGATCGAGGCGTTTTTTTCCGAGAACAACCTAGGAAGAGCCTCGATAGGTTCTCCGGTTGATGTAGTGTTGGACATGCATCCAGGTCAGATTATTCCGGGTGTCATTGAGAGCTTTAGTGCGGCTGTTTCCCTAAGTGGCGGTGATGTGCCCGGGCAATTGGCGAGCCCGCCAAGCACTAAAGGTTTTTTGCGCGAGCCTGAGAGATTCCCGGTCAGGATCGTTTTACCTGGCTATGAAGCAGGAAGCACCGAAGATGACCTTCGCTTCCAGCTGAATGGGCAAGCCGATGTGATCATGTACCTAAGTGACAACTCGTTGCTGAACCTTGTAGGTCGAACCTACATCCGCGTGGTTTCAATTCTGTCCTATGCGTACTGAGGACCAACGCTCTGTCACCCGGCTTGCGCTGGGTGTTACCGGCGTCTTTTCATTGGGCCTGTTTCTTGGGTGGCCCCTCGCCGTCATTGGGGCGGTGTTCGCCGCCCTTTTCCTACAAGCACCTGCCGCATTGCCTCTGGCAGCATTTGCTAAGCTGTTTGTTTTCTCTATTGGATTGATGTTCATTTCGTTTCTGTTGTCGTCAATCTTCTCACCATATCCGCTTGTATTTCTTATGCTGGTGGCCATTGGAATAATCCTGTCTTTCATATGGTCCGTTTCAGGCGCCGGAGTTTTACCGGGTGTCATAGCGCTCATGGGCGCATTGATGATTCCGAACCTGGTTCTGCAATCACAGGACCTGGCTTTGGTGCTCGTGTATTGGATACCGTTGAACCTGCTATTTGCAGGCTTCGTATCGACGTTGATGTTCGTGTTGATACCCGCTGAACCTCAAACGGCGGCTCAAAAGAAAGCTGTTTCGCAGGCGAGTTTCGACCCACATCGCCGAATTGTCAGGATGTCTCTTGTCACAGTGCCGTTTGCTATGGCGTTCTTTATTTCCGGAGCGTCTGCATTGCTGGTTCTGTTCTTCGTCGCGCTGCTGAGCCAGCAACTCGCGGCAATGCCTGCCGCAGGTAAAACCGTTGCAAAAGCCATGCTGACGGCAAACCTCCTTGGGGCGGCAGTTTCCATCATATGCTATGAAATAAACGTAATAGCTCCGGTTATTTTGACGCCCATTCTGCTGTGTTTTTTCTTTTGCCTGACTCTCGGAGCACTTGGAAAATCTCAAGCCCCACTCGCCGCCGCTGCCGGCTCTGCTATTACAACGGCCCTGATCGTATATGGCGGGTCGGTTGCGCCATTTTCAGACGAGGCTGACGTCAAGAGCATCACTCGAGTTTTACAAGTTGCCAGCGCCGCATTTTTTGTAATCGTTGCATATGTCGTGGTGGATGAATTCTGGCCGGAAAAAGAACGCCAGGCACCTCAATGAACTGTTTTGCGAGAAAGGTTGGCGCTGAAACCGGCAGAACTCTCAATTTGACCAATTCAACTTAGTATAATTGCACCGAAAGGCGTCAGGTTTGTACGCTTATCCGGGCGCGACGGGAGTTCTTCCCACCAGATCTCTTGTCGGACGCCCTTGAAAACTGCGTGTCGTGAATGCCGTTCAACAGTGAGCGCTATGTTAGCGTCAATAAGATCCGCATAGGCTACAAACCCCGAGATCCGATTGCCATCCGGATACTCGTCAACCATGTTCTGAATCCATGCGGTCTCGTCGACAGGGTCGTTCGCATGATTCACTTCAGCCTGAACAACTATGAATGTGGTGTCAGAGCGCGGATACTCGGAAATCGCGTCACCCAACAGATAGGTATGGGGCAGTTCGGTAAATGAAGCGTTCTGACGCCAAGGGCAGTCAAAACGCGTGCTGTCCCATAGGTGAAGTTGCGTATTTTCCGTCGTCAGATCTGTTGAAACGCAATTGCCACTGGACTCAGGAAACGCTCAGAGTTCTTGTTAAGGATCACTTTCAGTGCCGCATCGTCCGGTTCCGTCGATTGCGCCACCGACAGTGTCAAAAAGTTCGTCTTCTGCGCCAATCTGCTACGAATGTCACTATCGCCACAATCAAGGCCCAGTGTTTGCGCCTCACGCACAAGAATTCCTCGCACACCAACCCGTTTGAAAGCGAATTCAGTTCATCCAAGGTTGGAGGTTGCTGCGAGGTTGTCTGAAATTGTTGGATTCACCGATCAATATCCACGTCATCAATAACGATCTGGCTCAGATCAGCTCGGGATGCAGGAATGAAAACCAGCCAAATATTGCCAGCCCAAGAAGAATGAAATGAAACAGCGGCTCTTTGAAAAATGGCTTGTGTATTCCGGAATTTGGTAAGTTTGTTGGTTGCTACGAAACTGATCACAAAATCAGAAAAGTGCTCTTGTGCTTGGGCACCATCCTTGCGGAACGACCACAAGTGAGCCGTATTTTCGCTGAACCAATCCGTCGGCCTCCATCTCTGCCACCAGCTTGGCGAAGGCACTTCGGGACAAGCGACAAATCTCAGCCAAATGCTGTTGGGTTAGGGGAATGGCGCGGGTCGGCGCAAACGCGTCGGATATCCTGGTCAGGATTGTAAGGCTGCGCAGTTTGGAATCCGCCAGCATAAGATCACGGGCAACGCGAATGGCAAGTGCGCCATTTGTGACGGCCAGTGCCCCAAGTGCACGCCATATCGGTTGGTCGTCCTGCTCTAGTTGGATCAAAGCCTCGTACGGGACCCGAAACAGCTGGCAATCCGTCAGAGCAATCGCGCCAATCTGACGGGGCAAACCGGTGATTGCCGCCGCCTCTCCAAACCAGGCACCGGGCCCGAACACATGGCCCAACACGATCCCGGATTGGCCATCGTCCAACTGAATTCCAACAGCGCCTGACACCACGGCAAAAATGGATTGATCGTGATCAGAGAGTGCATAAATGCCCGCGCCACTTTCGACACTCACACTCCGACCTGAATTTACCAGGCCGTTAGCCAGACGTGTATCTATCGCACGAAGCCAGGGAGATGCCGTCATTAAGGCCTGAATCTCGTTTGTTCTGGGTGGTTTCTGCATCAAATATCCAATTTAAGACAATCTCCGCACGCGCTTTGGATTATCATATCTGAAAGCGTGCGAACAAGCGCTCTGTATCCGGGAGAGTGAATTTGAAGACAAAGGTAGTGCTATTTGCGTTGTCTGCTTCGGTTTTCTTGTCTGCGCAAAAGGTGCAAGCCGCAGAGGGAGGCATCGAGACCTACCTTCTTGGCAGCCGTGACAGCATGTCGGGCATCCTTCCGCCTCCCGGAACGTACCTAAATAATGATTTCGTGTATTTCAGCGGCACTGCTCCCAGCATGGCTTCGGGCGGTGTGGTCGTGACGGACCCTGATGTCGAAGTGTTTACCTATAAATTCAATTTCACAAATGTTTTTGACGCGCAGTGGGGCAATACGCGATTGGGTCTCAATTTCAATTTGCCCTACGTTTCGGCAAACGGGCAGTATTCTGGCGACCTCAGCTCGGGGTTTTCCGGAACCCTCAACGATGACGGCGAACATGCCTTTGGTGATATCGTTCTTTCGCCTCTCTTTAATTGGAGCAAAGGCAAGCTACATACGACATTGGCTTTACAGTTCTTTCTGCCCACTGGCCACTATCAGACGACGCAGATCAACGTCGCAAACCGGTCGATTGACGCCCTGAATGCCGGAAAAAACCGATTTGCATTTGACCCAACCCTGTCGATGACCTGGTTCGATCCGACCACAGGATGGGAGTATTCAGGATCGTTCGGCGTCACCTTCAGCGCCGAGAACGACGCCACCGACTATCAGACCGCGCCCGAGGCGCATTTTGAAGGCACGGTCATGCGGCATTTGCCCTACAAACTTGCCCTTGGGGTAACGGGATATGCCTACCATCAAATCGGCGATGACAGCGGCAGCGGGGCGGATGGGATCAAGCAATTGCTCGGAGCCGACAGCTTGCAGGCCAGCGTGTATGGTCTCGGCCCTATTGTTAGTTGGTCAACCCAGATCGGTCAGACGCCAGTTTCTATCAAGGCGAAATATATCAAGGAATTCGAAGCCAAGCGTCGATTTGAAAGCGACAAGGTCTGGATGACCATTGGACTGGTGTTCTGATGAGGTGTGTTCCGTCTATTGTTCTGATGGCGGTCATTCCGGCCTCTGCGATTGCACAGCAGGACAATCAGACATTGGCCAGCCAAGCCAGCGACCCGACCGCGTCCTTGATGTCGTTTCAACTGCAGAATTTCTATTCACCTTCTTTGCATAATGCGAACGGGGCACTGAACGTTACCCAGTTTCGCGCCGCCATTCCGTTTCAGTTGGGGGGGATCAGTAATATTGCCCGCCTGACATTTCCCTCGGTTAAGTATAACTCAAATGGCGACACCGGGATCGGCGATGCCACCCTATTCAATCTGGCAGCCTTTGGCCGTTCGTGGGGCCGTTATGGGATCGGTGTCGTGGCCCTGCTGCCAACGGGTGCTGATGGTGTCAGCGCCGAAAAATGGGGGTTGGGGCCAGCGCTTGGTTTCGTGGCGCGGCCCGGGTGGGGGCTTGCAGGGCTATTCAATCAGAACATTCTGACCGTAGCCGGCGACAACACGCGACCGGACGTTAACATTTCGACTCTGCAACCCATCGTCAGTTACACGCTTGGTCAGAGCTGGTCGGTCGGCACATCTGACATGGCTGTTGTTTACGATTGGGACCGATCAGAATTCACCAGCCTGCCGATTGGGCTGAAAGTCTTGAAGTTGACCAAACTCGGCGGTGTCCCGGTTCAGTGGCAGCTGAGTTATGAGCGTAATTTCTATGATACCGGCACCGGGCCACAAGACACGATCGGCCTGACAGCAAAGCTGTTGGTGCCGAAATGACGATGGGCGGATATTTGAACGAAAGGGTTTGAGATGACCATGCATTTGACTCTGGCAACTGCACTTGCGGTGTCACTTACGTTACCCGCGCTGGCGCAGGATACGGCCTCGGCCGACAACGCGGCTGGTGACCTCAAGGGGCAGCCTTATTCTCCCAATGCCAACCGGGGATTTCCGACCAGGGTCCTGTTCGGTGATACGCATGTCCATTCGGCATTGTCCGCGGATGCAGGTGGCGGCGGCACGACTTTGATGCCGCGAGACATGTACCGGTTCGCCCGGGGCGAGCAGGTGACGTCGAACACGGGACAACCCGTCATGCTTGAGCGTCCTTTCGACTTTTACATGCTGACTGAACACACCGATGGCATGGGGGTGATTACCGACATCAAAAAAGGTGCGCCAAACATCATGGCGGATGCGCAGGGCAAGAAGTTTCACGAGGCGTTCGCGAAGGGCGGTGACGACGCCAAACAGGCCAGCATCGACCTGATCGCGCAATTCAGTCAGGGCACGCTGAGCCAAACGTTGCTGTATCAACCCGGGATGCCAGGCTATGACAATACCTGGCGCGATCTGGTACAGGCCGCAGAGGAATTCAACGACCCGCATGTCTTTACTGCGATGATCGCTTATGAATGGACCTCGTTGACCGAAGGCAACAACCTGCATCGCAATGTCATCTTTCGCGATGGACCTGAGAGGGCGTTGCAAGTGGTTCCATTCCTGATGGCACCTCCAATGGGCAGCCCGGATCCCCGCGATTTGTGGAAATGGATGCAAAGCTATGAGGACAAGACCGGGGGGGACGTGCTTGCTATTCCGCACAATCCGAACCTCAGCAACGGCATCATGTTTGCGCTGAATGACACGTTGAACGACAATGCGCCTTTCGATCGAGAGTATCTGCAAATCCGGCAGCAATGGGAAAAGCTGGTTGAAATTGGCCAGACTAAAGGAGACAGCGAAACCCATCCGATGCTGTCCCCGACAGATGAGTTTGCCGAATACGAACGGTGGGATTGGGCCAATCTGGATGTCTCCGAAGCCAAAACGCCTGAGATGCTCGCCACGGAAATGGTGCGCAATACGCTAAAAAATGGTCTGGCTTTTGAGCAATCCGATGGGATCAACCCCTTCAAGCTGGGCTTTGTGGGTGGTTCGGATATCCACACCGGGCTGACCACGCAGCTCGACAACAACTTCTTTGGCGCCTTTACTTGGATGGAGCCGTCAAAAACCCGCGCCACCTCGGTGGCCAAGGGCAATGCGGATTTGGGAATTTCCTATAAGGGTTGGCAATATGCCACTCCGGGTCCGACGGCCGTCTGGGCCACTGAAAACACCCGGGCAGGTATCTTTGACGCGATGGAACGGCGCGAGGTCTATGCGACGACGGGCCCACGCATCACAGTGCGGTTCTTTGGCGGAGACTTCGTGGCCGACGACATCAAACACCGCGAGTTGGCCCGGATCGGCTATTCCAAGGGTGTCCCGATGGGGGGCGATCTGGCGGGTAGCGATGCACCGTCTTTCCTTGTTTACGCCCTGCGTGATCCGATTGGCGCTAACCTGGACCGCATCCAGATTATCAAGGGCTGGGTTGATGCAAACGGCGAGACCCATGAAAAAATCCACGACGTGGTTTGGGCCGGTGATCGCACACCCGGTGATGACGGCAAGTTACCAGCCGTCGGAAATACCGTCGATCTGAGCATCCCAAGCTGGACCAATGATATTGGCCGGGCCGAACTGGGTACCGTGTGGACTGATCCGGAGTTCGACCCCTCGCAGCACGCATTCTACTATGCCCGTGTTATCGAAATCCCGACGCCACGCTGGACCGCCTATGATGCGGTTCGCTTTGATGTCGACATGCCCGATGAGGTCAAGATGATCACGCAAGAGCGCGCCTACACCTCGCCGATCTGGAACACACCTGAAGGATGAAGCCGATGAAAACACTTATTATTGCGACATCCACCTTGGCGCTTTCGACTATGGCGTTGGCGGAACCCAACCCAATGCGTAACGCATACTTTGGCGAGACCCATATGCATACGGCACTGTCGCTGGATGCATATATAGGTGGTGCACGGCTGATGCCGTCTGACAGCCTGCGCTTTGCCAAGGGCGAACCAGTCTTGGTAAATGGGCGTCACAAACAATTGTCGCGCCCGCTCGATTTTGCGGCGGTCAGCGATCACGTGGAATATCTGGGCGAGATGTATTCGACGATATTCCCCGAGGCACCAGGATACGAGCAAGAAGATCTGCAACAACTACGCAGCTTGGAAACGCTGAAAGACAAACAGGATTGGTTCTACAAGTACGTCATCGCCAACAATCGCGGTGAAAATCCTATCCACCCACCTTTCTATCAGGGGCCTGAGACCACCAAATCCGGTTGGCAGATCATCATCGATGCCGCCGAGGAGCACAATGATCCGGGCAGTTTTACCGCCTTGATTGCCTTTGAATGGTCCGCAGCGCCGAACGGTGGCAACATGCATCGCAACGTGATTTTCCGCGATAGCGTGGTCCCGGACCTTCCGATGTCCAGCTATGATTCCAACAAGGTCGAAGACCTCTGGGACTGGCTGCAAAACGCACAAGACAATGGATCAACCCTTTTGGCGATCCCGCATAATTCGAACGCGTCAAAGCAGCAGATGTTTCCCGAATTCAACAGTTTTGGCGAAGCACCGGACAAGGACTGGGCCAGCACCCGGCAGGCTTGGGAGCCGCTGATCGAAATGATGCAGATCAAGGGTAATTCTGAGGTACACGAAGCATTCTGGCAGGCGGATGAGTTCGCCGGTTTCGAAAACGCAAATTCCATCCAGAAAAACTCAAACCGGTATTTCCACAAGCGCGACTTTGTGCGCGAAGGGTTAAAGCTGGGACTGGCGGCCCAACAGGAGTTGGGCGTAAATCCCTACAAATACGGGTTCATCGGCGGCACTGACAACCATAACGGTCTGATGTCTGATCTGGCCGAAGATGACTTTATCGGCGGTCACGGTCCCGAAGATGGTAGTGTTGATCGACGTCGCAAGGGCGGGGTTGGTGGTTGGATCGACGGGATCGACCTTTCGATTGGTTCACTTGCTGGTGTCTGGGCCGAAGAAAACACCCGAGCCTCGATCTGGGACGCGATGAAACGGCGTGAAACTTTCGCCACTTCCGGGCCTCGGGTCAAAGTGCGGATGTTCGGTGGCTCGGACCTTGCGGACGATCCGACCGATCCCGTTGCAATGGTGGAAGATGGCTATGAAAACGGAGTGCCGATGGGTGGTGATTTGATAGGAGACAAAGCGCCCACTTTCACCGTATATGCGCAAAAAGACCCGGATGGCGCCAATCTGGATCGCATCCAGATCATCAAGGGCTGGGTCGACGCAACGGGCGAGATCCACGAAGAGATCATTGACGTGGCCTGGTCCGGCGATCGCGAGATCGCCGCAGATGGCAAACTTCCTTCGGTGGGCAATACTGTCGATCTGACAACTGCGCTGTATACGAACGAAATTGGTGCCCCAACATTGATGGGCAGTTGGGCTGACGCCGGTTTCGACCCAGAGCAAGGAGCGTTCTATTATGCACGTGCGATCGAAATTCCGACGCCTAGGTGGTCGACGTATGATGCCGTTCGTTCCGGCCTTCCTTTGTTGGAAGAAGTCCCTGCCACAATTCAGGAACGCGCCTGGGGCTCGCCGATCTGGTATACGCCCGCCGGACAATCAGAGCCATGAGATTAAGTAACAGTCGCGTTTTCAAGTCGTACAACAAGCGGAAAGCAACGCCGGGCCCAAGTCCTGAAGCAGTGCGGTAGCTGTTACCGGCAATGCATGAAGCTCGCAACTAACGGTTGTTTTTTTCCGCGCTGTGTGAATTTGCCGCCCTTGAGATATTATGCTTGCAGACAGATGTCTCCTCTGACTGTCCCGTCGCAGCAACGAGAGCCTCGATTGGTTGTCCGATTTGGGCCGTGCACGCTTGGACAGCAAGAACCAACGGGTGAACATGGAGCAGCCGATCTACCGACGGGTGAGAGCTCGATGCGGTAGGGCCTGAAATGCCCTGCTTAAGGTTCACGCAAAAATTAGTCGAATTCGCAACTGGCAGCTCGTCGGAAGCTACTCTGAAACAACAGCGAAGACCTCAACCGGTTCCCTGATGCCCTTCATCTCCACCTCTCCCTGGCTTACCGCCTCTACAACGCCTTCAACGACTGCCTAGGTTCGGGGAGAAATCAGTATCTCATTGTGGGTGGCCATGTCGCAAAGCCGCGCGGCCATGTTGATCAAGGTACCTGAGGCAGTGTAATCAAATCGTCCCGCTGAACCGACGATACCGACCGTGGCGTAGCCAAACGAGATGCCAACTCCAAAACCAACCCGATGGCCCAGCTTTTTCCATTTGCCGCAGAGCTCTAGCATTTTATCTCCCATGGCCAGTGCCAGGCGCACCGCGTCGCCTGCCGGATCATCAACCGGAATCGGATCGTTGAAGATAACCATAATGCCGTCACCTGCCCGCTGATCGACACCGCCGCCAAACTGGTCGATCAACTCACTCATCTCCTGATGATAGGTTTGGAGGACTTCAATGGCTTCTTCTGGCTCAGCACTTTCACAAAATGCGGTGAAACCTCGCAAGTCGCAGAGCAGGGTTGCCACGAGCGCGCGATGGGAAGACAACATGCCATCATCACCCGAAGTAACCACCGCATCGGCGACGGCGGACGGGAGAAACCGTTTCAGACGGCCCATGCGCTCGATTTCGCCTACCTGAGACTCCACACGCTCATTCAATTCGGCGTTGAGTGTTTCCAACGCCTTGAACTGGCGAACGTTTTCAATGGCGATGACCGCCTGGGCCGCGAAGGTTTCGAGCAGATCTACTTCGTCCTGTGTAAAGGCCTTCACCTCCCGGCGGACGAGTGTGATACACCCGATCGCTTGGCCTTCAAGAAGAAGCGGAACACCTAGAATGGTCCGCATGCCTTCCTCTTCGACCATCGCGACCCGGCCGGGATCGCCCTGAAGGTTAAGATCGGTAGCTGCTAAGTCCTCAATGTTGACGACAGCAGATATCCGCATTGAAACTGCTGGCACCAGTTTGCTGTCCGCGAGACGGGTTGTCTTTCCCACCGACAGATGGCGCAATCCGTCACCGTGAAGCGTAACCAGCTTCCAATGACTGCGCGTTTCATTGGGAATGCACAGATTGGCCTGAGGCGCACTCGAAAGGCGTGTTGCTTATTTCAAGATTGTCTCAAAAACAGGCGCGGGATCTGTTCACGCCCTGCTGATTGCCTGCAGAATTTCGCCCATGGCCGCTTCTCGCTCACGCAAGATCGCGACTTCGGCATTCATGCTTTCTAATTTGTTCGTCACGGCAACCTCTGCTCGGCATCAGACTGGGTGTCGATCTCAATGATTACCACACTATCTGCCGAGGCTCCTGCATCCAACCTACCATTCGATCGGTTTCTTCATTCTTCGCTAACTCGAATTGCCCGGCTATCCCTTGAATGACCGGTTCGTCCCGCAGACTGTGAACAGAAGCAGCTTCGGGTTTTGCGTATTCGGCGAATGGAGAGAATACGGGCTGCTGCTCCAGCATCCAGTAGCTGCGCCGAGAGTCCGATCTGGGCCATCCTTGCTGTTCGGCGGCCAGCCCGCTCGGCGAGATGCCTCACTTGCTCCGAGGCCGGCAATGAGTCCTTCGTGCTCAAGTCTTAGTTCCATAAGCATCGGTTCTGCGATGAATCAATAGTGTTAACCAACACCGAAAATCGGGGCTTACATCGCGAGCGTAAGTCGTGGCCGAGACAAGATAGTGTGTAGCATTGTCCATGTTGGGCGTTATGCTTATTTCCGTGAATAAGTCAGTTAACTTAGCACCCCAGCGTGCAGGGTTATCATTCTGTCCCAAATAAGGCTCCTCATCGGACATCGTTCCAATCAAGTCCATGTATGTGGAGTGTAGAGCATCAACCTTTCCAAAATACTTAACTACAGCAATGGCTTGAAAATCGCATCCATCACTATTGCCCGAGTTATAGACACGACTGGACAAAGATATGACTTCTGCACCATCTGGCAAAGAAGCATTGCCAAGCTCGGCTTTTAGCTGGAAAGCAATTGCTTCATTTCTAAGTACGAAGAACCAAACAGGTGACGTTAATATGATCAGAAAGACTAGGCCCAGAAAGAAGCGCTTTCGCATGTTTAGTCGGCCTTGAGACAATATCCAACTCGCTTGTTAACACGCGTGGCACCTCCTCGCCAATGACACGTTGGATAGTAGCTTTGACCGCCGGCAGGCCTTGAAGTCCACAGAACCGGCTAAATGTCCTACTAAAGTCGCCAGATGACCGCATTGAGCCCAAAGCCGCCGAGCGCCACAACCGGTCGCTTTCTCACCGAGACCAAAATTTCAAAGGTCCGGTCAGTTTCACCACTGCAGCAGGCTCGGTTTTTGGGCCTCGAAGCCTTTTGTTGTTGGGAAAAGCGAGCGCATCCGAGCAATAATTTCAATGTCGCCATCCAGCATCGTTTGGACAATGTTCAACCAGTTCTCAAAAGCTTCAGAGTCCCAGTGATCCTGAACGGCTGCTTCGTCCCGGAACACTTCGTAGAAATAGAACCGATTGGGGTTTGCCATGTCCACCATGATCTGAAACTGAAAAACCTCCGCCTCTTCGCTGATAACACTTTGCGCTTGGAAGATGCTGGCGCTCAAAAAAGACTGCCGGTGCTCAGGTTTGACATTAACTGCGAAGAACCCGCCGTGCATTCCATCGTCCATACTTAGCCTCCTTGACCGCCCGTAAACCCGCCTAATGGCATCAAACATTTCGACGCCGCCTGATGACGTGAACCTTCTCCACTGCTTTAGCCAACGCTAACCTAGGCGGACTTAATATTCGCGTCTGCACCATCCCATCCTAATGCAGATGATAACTCATGCGACATTTCGATGAGTGCTTGGCCGATTTTGACCCGCATTGGAGGGGTAAACACGCGAACGGAAGCTGTGGCGCCAATGGACAACGTCGAACCAACACCTGTTTTGCCCAGTGTTGTTGCAACAGAACTTATACCTCTTTCCAGCTCCTCGACACATTCGGCGTATCCTTTGGCCCGAATGGCATCGAGTTCTTTTGCCAGTTCTTTTCGGCTGGTAATGGTGCGCTCGGTGTACCGTTTGAGCTGCCCGTTCAGTTCGTCATGAGACAGCAGCTCTGGAGAAACGGCGGCAATTGCCTTGGCGCAAGAGCACGCGTGCATGGGCCGTTTGCCCACACCTGGGTGAAGATAAGACACGCCCGTTTCTGGCGTGGCCACGTGAATGATCTCGACCCAGTTGCCGCGCAGTCGGGAAAGAAAGAACGCAGCCCCGTAGTCTCTCGCGCCCTTGGCCAGGACCGGCGCAATCACTTCCAGAAGCGCAGGATCAGAATGATCACTCCGGGTGATACGCTTCAATCGGGTTCCAATGGCAAACTCCCCACGCGCAGATGTCTGCAACAGTCCGGACGAAACAAGATCCTGAACCAGTCTATAGGCCGTTGGCTTGGGGAGATCGGATTGCGCACAAATCTCCGCGACTGTCGCACGCCCTTTTTGACCTACGATTTCCAATATCAGTGCTAAACGTTCTAGATGCATTTTTCTCACTATACGATAATAGCATTTTCGATATACGATACAATTATCGCGATCAAGGGAGGGTTCAACGATGGATGGTGCATGTTGCGGACCGGGCTACGCCAGCCCGCAAGAGGCAATCCAGGCCCCGCGTGAGAAGCTTCTTTACACGATTGCGATTTATACAGGCACGGGCATTCAGAAGCCCGACTATCTTGGGACAGTGGATGTAGACCCGGAAAGCCCAACTTATTCTCAGGTGATCCACCGGCTGGAAATGCCGGGGATCGGGGATGAGCTTCATCACATGGGCTGGAATGCCTGTTCGTCCTGCCACGACGACGGCTCAATGTCGCGAAAATACCTGATCCTGCCTGGCGTGCGTTCCAACAACCTACATATCGTTGATACGGCCACTGACCCACGCGCACCGCGGCTGCACAAGGTTATCGACGGGGCCGAGATTAAGGCCAAGGCCGATCTGTCAGGGCCGCATACAGTGCATTGTCTGGGTTCAGAGATCATCATTTCCTTCCTTGGAGATGCCAAGGGCGAAGCTCCGGGCGGCTATCTGCATCTCGATAAAGAATTCAACATCGTCGGCCGCTGGGAGAACTCGATGGCCGGCATCAAGTTCGGTTATGATTTCTGGTACCAGCCCCGCCACAACGTGATGGTGAGTTCCGAATGGGCCGCGCCCAACACCTTTATGCCGGGCTTCGATTTGGAAGAAGTTGGCCATCTGAAATACGGACGCGAGTTGCATTTCTGGGATTTCGAAAAACGCGAACCAGTCGAAAGCTTCTATCTAGGCGAAGACGGGCTGTTGCCGTTGGAGGTCAAGTTCCACCACGACCCCGACAGCACGCATGGGTTTTGTGGGGCCGCGCTGTCGACCAACGTCATTCACTGGTGGAAAGACAGCGACGACGCGTGGAAGTGGGAAAAGATCATCGACGTCGATAACGAGATGCACCCGGAGTGGCCGATCCCGCTGCCAGGAGTGATGTCGGCGATCCTGATCTCGATGGACGACAAATACCTCTATCTCAACAATTGGCTTCATGGCGACATGCGCCAATACGACATCACCGACCCGCATAATCCCAAGCTGACCGGCCAAGTATACATGGGGGGGCTTTTGGGCAAGGCGCCAGCCGTTAATGGGGTTGAGGTCGCTGGCGGTCCACAGATGTTCCAACTCTCTCTCGACGGACGCAGGCTCTATGTCACCACCTCGCTGTTTTCGACTTGGGACAACCAGTTCTATCCCGAGATCCGCGAAAAGGGCGGAGTAATGGTCATGATAGATTGCGATCCTGAAAATGGCGGCATGAAGATCAACGAAGACTTTATCGTGGACTTTGGGAAAGAGCCAAATGGCCCCTCGCGCTGCCACGAGAGCCGGTATCCAGGCGGTGATTGCACAAGCGACATTTGGCTATGACAACGCATACTGTGACGATCGCCAACAGGGATGGCGCGACATATGAGGTGGACGCACGACGCCCACTTCTGGACACGTTACGCGAACAGGGTGTTGATCTGCCCTTCGGCTGCAAATACGGCGGCTGCATTACCTGCGCCGCGAAGCTTAAAACAGGCACAGTGGATCAGCGCCGACAGGTTGCGCTCAACAACAGGCAGATCGCGAACGGCTACGTGATCCTTTGCGTGGCACGCGCGACGTCCGACATCACCTTGGAGATCGGAGTTGAGAGCCATGACAAACTTTACCGCAATCCGTTCCTCGATCCGCTCAAACCCCACGAACTCAAGGCAGACATTGCGACGCCGAAGGAAGGTTAACCGATGCCCGAAGCAGATATCGACCGTATGTATGATTACGACCCCAAGTATCTCGCCGATATCCTGAAGTCGGTCAAAACCATAGCAATGGTGGGCGCAAGCGCCGACAGAACAAAATTCAGCTATGGCGTTCTGCGGCAGCTCAGCGAAATTGGCTACGACATTCTGCCGGTGAACCCTAACCCGAACGTCAAGGAAATCAGGGGCCTGAAGGTCTATCATTCACTGGAAGAAATCGACAAATCCGTTGATATGGTGGATGTCTTCCGCCCCAAGGAAGAACTCTTTGGCTTTGCCGAGAAGGCCATCGCGATCGGAGCCAAAGTTCTTTGGGGACAGATCGGCGTCTACGACGACAAAGCAGCACAGCTCGCCGAGGATGCGGGCCTCAAAGTTGTGATGAACCGATGCCCGAAGATTGAGCTCTTCCGGCCGTTTTGGAAGCCCCGCCTCGATCTGAAGATATGACGGATACCAATAGAATACGGTTTATTGAATGGCCAAACAGGGGGCGCCAGGACAATTCTTCTCCGAAGGGTCAAAAAAGACGTTCTCTACGTCCACATTGGGGTTTTCGTGCTCAACCTCAAAATGGCTGCTTTGTCCGGAGGCTGCGTCGAAACTCCGTCTCATAACCTCTCTCTCGCTTCACTCATTTTCCGCATCTGTGCAAAAGGATTCTCAATAGCGCGAGAGAATGCACAAAGAAGGTATTTTCGACGAGTTGCTCCGGCCTCTGAGAGATTTCACACAGCGTCTCCTCGATCCAGATCTCGACCAATGCTGATACTGAGCGCTGGCAGCGAATGTCGGAAATGCGGGTGCGACCGCAGCATCCAGATGCTCAATCGAGTGACCGGTATGGGCCGCGAATTACTTGGGCACGCCATCGCGCGCGAGTGTATTGGCCCATTGCGGAAAAGTTCCAGTCGCAAGCTCGTTGCATTTTTTGTCGTATAATGCTGACCTTACCAGACAGATGCGTGCAACCTGTGCGTGCCGATCCGAAAGGGCATCCAATGGCCGATACTGATCCTGCAAATTTGCACTATGTGACAAACCCGCTGCTGAACAAGGGTACTGCCTTTTCTCTACACGAACGAGAAAAGCTTGGATTGTTGGGTCTTCTTCCGCCACACATCGAAACGCTCGAAACCCAGGTTGACCGTGTCTATGCCGCCTTTGAACGTGAGGAGACGTCGCTGGACAAGCATGTCTATCTGCGTGGCCTGCAGGATGACAACGAAGTTCTGTTTTACGCTCTATTGGTGCGGCATCTAACCGAGATGATGCCGATTATTTACACACCCGTAGTGGGTGACGCCTGCAAGAGGTTCAGTGAGATCTACGATCACCCACGCGGATTGATCATTTCCTACCCCGAGCGTGACCGGATCGATGACATACTTGAGAATGCCGTCCTGCCCTCTGTCGAGGCCATAGTCGCCACCGATGGAGAGCGGATTTTGGGTTTGGGCGATCAAGGCGCGGGCGGCATGGGAATTCCGATCGGAAAGCTCTCGCTTTATACTGCTGCGGGCGGAATCAACCCGTCTGTAACGCTCCCGGTGGTACTGGACGTCGGCACCAACAATAAAGAACGGTTGGAAGATCCACTCTATATCGGATGGCGGAATGAACGCGTCAGCGGGGATGAGTACTTTGACTTTGTTGATCTTTTTGTACAGGCGGTAAAGCGCAAGTGGCCGGATGTGTTGCTGCAATTCGAGGATTTTGCTCAGCAACATGCGGCACCCCTGCTTGCGCGGTATCGCGATCAGCTCTGTACATTCAATGATGATATTCAGGGCACGGCGGCGGTAACGGCGGGCACTTTGCTGGCTGCCTCAAATGTCACCGGCATTCCGCTAAAGGACGCTACCATCGCGTTTCTTGGAGCGGGATCAGCGGGAGTGGGTATCGCTGAGCAACTGGTCCAACTCATGGTTCGCCAAGGATTACCCGAGACCGAGGCGCGCGAACGCATCTACATGGTGGACCGGAACGGGTTGTTAACCGATGCGATGACGGACCTTCTGCCGTTCCAAACGCAAATTGTCCAACCCCTCACCAAAGTGGAGAGTTGGTCCGATGGTAAAATTTCACTGCTGGATGTGGTTAACCAAGCCAAACCCAATATATTGGTTGGTGTCAGCGGTCAGGCAGGCTTGTTCTCTGAAGAGATCATTCGGGCAATGGCGGCTCACACAGATCATCCTGTCGTATTGCCGCTGTCGAACCCGACATCGCGAATTGAGGCCGTGCCTGCGGATATTATCCGCTGGTCCGATGGTCATGCATTGGTTGCCACCGGAAGCCCGTTTGATCCTGTTGTCTACAACGGCAAGACGCATCATGTCGCGCAGTGCAACAACTCCTACATTTTCCCCGGTATGGGGTTGGGCGTGCTGGCATCAGGCGCGCGCCGCGTCACGGACGGAATGTTCATGGCCGCCGCCGAGGCGCTCGCCACATTGTCACCTGCGAAATCCGATCGCACAGCCAGCTTGCTGCCCAATGTGGGGGACATTCGCGAGGTCAGCAAAGCTATCGCACTTGCCGTTGGTCAACAGGCGCAGTTGGATGGGGTTGCGCCTAAATCCACGGGGGATGACTTGAAAGCGGCAATAGATGCGAAGTTCTGGACCCCGCATTATGAGGAGGTTGCCTAAAGCAGATCAGGCTGGAGTGACCGCTAGGTCTCTCATTGCGTATTCAGAACCCACTGAATCCATTCAGGGAATGAGGCGCGGCATTTGAGCATGGATCTGATTACGATGGTTACGCCGCCTCACGCCTGAGCGGCTTTTGCATCGCAGCACAAAGGGCACCCACCAGCAGGACCGCAGAGGCCACGACGAGGCTATCTCCTATTTCACCGGTTAAGTCGCCGATGATACCAGCCCTGATTGGACCCAATGTCTGTGAAATGGCGAAAACAACTGTGAAAAAGCTTATGGTTGCACCCCAATCCTGCTGATCCACGTTCTGACGGACAAAGCTGGTGGCTGCAGTGGGTGGCATAAAGACCGATAGCCCGAACACCAGTGCCGACAAAATCAGTCCATATCCGGATGGAACCAGGATTGGCAGAGCTGATCCAAATGCGACCCCGGTAAGGATCAGCGCCAACGGCGTTCCGGATGAAAAGCGGGCCAAGACCCCGCGCCAAACAAAAGGAGACGCCATAATACTGACCCCAAGAACCATCCATGTTGCGGTGGTCAACAGGACGCTTGAGTGCTGCTCTTTCATCCAGACCGAGATAAAAGTGACGTACACAATGTAGCCCAATCCGAACAGCGCATACCCACCAAGTTGGCCAAGCATTCTGCGCACCGGTGGGATGGAAGGAAGTGCGGCGTCGTGTTCGGTTTCGTTCAATTTTGTGGAAGCCCAAACCGAAAACGGGCAAATGACCAGGGCTGCCAACCCGACCCCGATCCACGCCCAGTCCCAATATTGTGGTCCGAATACGTCCAACATACTCGGAAGGGTTGCGCCGCATAACGCGATACCAAATCCGCCGCCACCGCCAAAGTATAAGGCGATGGCCAGCGCATTCTTTCGGGCGCTACTCTGGAACAGCGATGCCGCAAGTACGCCGCCTGACACAAAGGAAAGAGCACCAAACAACCCAACCAAAGTACGACAAGCAGTTTGAAACACGAGGCTCTCATCAAACCCGGTCGCCAAAAGGCACAATGCGGTCGCAGCTTGCCAACCGAAGCTTGGCTGCCTTGACGCATTGAAAACGCGCCTCCCAAAATTCACCACTAACACACTATGGCAGGCCATCGCGCACCTGGGCCAAAGCGTCTTTTGAAGCAGCTGCCATCAAGCGGGCGTCCGAAGCTATTGTGACAAACTGGAACCCCATTTCAATGCGTTTCAAGGCGTATTGCGGTGTCCCGTTATGGCAACCTGCAAATTTCCCATATTCTTTTGCCTTGGCGGCTGTCATTTCAATGGCCTCGGCCACAGGAGCTTCGACGTCATCGAATGACGGTCGACAACCCAGTGCTAGGGAAAGATCGGAAGGTCCAATGTAGACGGCGTCAAGACCCGGAACCGACAGTATTTCTTCAAGGTTGTCGAGACCTTGCAGCGTCTCAATCATTGCGAAGACGACAATCGTGTCATTGGCATGCTCTGGGTAGTCTGAACCACCGTACAAGAGGCCCCGGATCGGCCCAAAGCTCCTTGTTCCTTTGGGAGGGTAGTGCGTCCAGGCCACAAGGTTCTCAGCATCTTCGCGGCTATTAATCATTGGACAAATAACACCGTAAGCCCCGGCATCTAGCACTTTCATCAAAATACCGGGCTCGAGCCACGGCACGCGCGTTACTGGGACGGTATCGGTTGTCGAAATCGCAGTGAACATCTCGACCGCCTTCTGGTAGTCGATTACGCCATGTTGGATATCAACAGTAAGTGTGTCCCATCCTTGATGCGCCATGGTTTCGGCTGAGAAACCGCTTGGGATCGACAGCCATCCGTTGACTACAGGCCGCCCAGCGGCCCAATGCTCTCTAATTTTGTTTGGTCGCATCGGTTTACCTTTTCAGAGTATCCACACATATGGCCTGATCGTATTGGCTCTATTCCTCAAGAATGCCCTGACCACAAAATTCCCCGCCCTGATAAACTGCGGATACTTCGTCGATCTCAGGTTGTGTGCATTCGGCATCAATACGTGCGCGAAACACCTCGGAGTTGTCTTTTGGCTTCCATCCCAAAAAGCGTGTCTCACGATTGTCCCACCAGGATGCGTCGTTGTTCGAGGCACCGTAGATAATCGGGCATCCCAAACGCGGAATAGTGAAAACACTCTCGATAAGAGATTTCAGATCATCGTAACTCAACCACGTTGCAAGCATGCGATGGTTCTTTGGTTCCGGAAACGATGAACCAATGCGGACAATTGCTGTCTCTATATTGAATTTCTCGAAGTAAAGCCGTGCGAGAGCTTCTCCGAAGACTTTTGACACTCCATAAAGACTATCGGGCCTTACCTGTGCATTGGCATCAAGCCGCGTTGTCTGTTCATGAAAGCCAATCGCGTGATTTGAACTGGCAAAAAGTATCCTCGGCGTTACCGACGATTTTCGGGCCGCTTCATAGAGATTGAATACACCGTCGATATTGGATTGTTTTATAGTTTCCCAGGGTGCTTCGATCGATTGCCCCCCCATGTGAACAATCCCATCGCACCCTTCGACCATGGCCTCAACCGCATCTTTGTCGCCCAAGTCACAATACACAATTTCTTCATTTTCACCGGCAGGGCCCACATCCTCTCGCGCGCCAAGGCGAATTGTTGTGGCGAGGCCCTGCAAACGAGACCGAC
Source organism: Ruegeria sp. Alg231-54 (assembly GCF_900143525.1). Classification (GTDB taxonomy): domain Bacteria; phylum Pseudomonadota; class Alphaproteobacteria; order Rhodobacterales; family Rhodobacteraceae; genus Ruegeria. The sequence goes on from NZ_FREZ01000017.1 coordinate 30,007, forward strand.
AAACCGACCCGAGGTTGCCATCAGCACCCGTTATCAAAAGTTTGTTTAGCACTTTGTATAACTCACTTTTTAGCAGGCAGCGTTTACTTCGCTACAGATTGGAAGCCGTAGAGTTTTTCGGCGTTTTCTATGAGAGCGAGGTGACGCGCGCGGTCATCAGGAAACCAGTTTAGAACAGTATCGAGCAATGCGGCGTCGTTAGGGTAGTCTGTGGTTCTTGTCGCTGTGTTGTGAGGAAAGTTTGTCCCCCATACAATGCGCTCGGGGGCATGGGTTGCCATGACCTTCGAAACCTCGGCTACGTCTGAATAATCGGGTCCACCTTCAAAGGAGGACTCATAGCAACCGGCAAACTTGAACCAACATCTGCCGCCGTCGACAAGGCGTTTGAGCATTGCCACTTCATGGCCATCTGGCGCGACGCCCCTCAAAAATTTGCCATGGTGGTCAAGCACCCATCTGGATCGCAGTTTTGAGAGCCTATCAACATGGTCCGAAATGTCCGAGCCATCGAACTGAATAGCAATCATCCAGCCCGCAGCAAATGCACGGGCGTCAACCTCTTCGAGCTGACTGAGCCCAACCGCTCCCCCTGGAAGATCCACGATACGCGTCCCAACGACACCTCCATCCTTGAGGATTTCCAGCTCTGCATCAGAGGTTTCACCGTCAATGGCGGCCACGCCACGTGCCACGTCCCTGGTTTCTTTGAGCGCAGCCAGCAAATTCGCATTGTTGGTCTGATGCGCATTTCCTTGTGTGATGACAAACCTGTCAATGCCAAGCCAGCCCATTACTTGTCTGTACTCTGATAACCCAGGCTGGCCCTCTGGTAGACCAGGACCTCCTGGCAGTGCTGGAAACCCGGAAAGATAGACGTGAAGGTGTGTATCAATGGCGCCTGCAGGCAGCTTGATCTCAGGGTCACGGCCAGAGAAGCTGCGTTCGATCATTCGGGTTCTCCCATGGCGAACTCTGCCAATGCATCACGATTGATCTCAATACCCAGACCCGGTTTGTCCGGAATTGCGACCACACCGTTTTCATGATCGATCGAGTGCTTGATTATCGCCTGCCTGAATGGGTTATGCGTCCGATCAAACTCAAAAATCGGCTCGATTGGATCACGCCGTGGTGGGTCAGGCAGCAGGGCTGAAACAAACTGAAGGCTAGCGGCGATTTGCACTGCCGTTCCCCAAACATGCGGAACAACACGTACGCCATGTAGAGCGGCCATATCAACGACCCGGCGCATCTCCGAAAAACCGCCAGTGCCACACAAGTCTGGCTGGGCGATATCGATACATCCCGTTTCCAGGGGCTCGCGGAACGCGAACCTGCCATGCCAAGTCTCGCCACCAGCAACCGGAATAGGCTGACCAGCGCGTACGCGACGGTACGCGTCAAGTTGTTCCGGAAGGACTGGTTCCTCGAACCAATCGATATCGAACTCTGCCGCACGGTTGCCCAGAGTGATCGCTTCTTGGATCGAGTAACCGTGATTTGCGTCGATCATCAGACGAGTATGCCTTCCGATCGCTTCACGCACCGCCTTGATGACTGCAAGATCTTCTTCCACCCCAAAGCCAATCTTGATTTTAACTGCGTGGAACCCTGCAGCGACATGGGCTTCGCATTCCTCGGCATTGTCCGAAATACGATCGACCCCGTCGCGCCGAAATGAACCGGTCGCATATGCCCTTACTGTGTCTCGAACACGTCCCCCAAGAAGCACCGAAACCGGAACGCCAAAGTGGTGACCCTTGATATCCCACAAAGCGACATCAATTCCTGAAAGTGCGGTCATTGTGAGACCGCGCTGCCCTTGGTCTCGTAGGAGATTATACAGACCTTGCCAGAGAACTTCCGTATCCAGCGGATTGCGGCCAATCAAATAGGGCGCATAGGCCTTTACGATAGCCGCGTTTGGCTGCGCTGGCCCCAAGCATTCTCCCCAACCCGTTGTGCCGTCGTCACAGATAATCTCGACCAAAACGTGTTGGCGCCGCGTGAAACGAGTTGCTGCACTCTCGAAGGCGGTCTCAGGCTTGTAGTCAAGAAGATGTGTATAAACCTCGGAAATCTTCATTTACACACCTCCAAATGGGCCGCGTCCCGAGCCAGAGTTTCGATACCCGCCCAATCGCCCACGGCGATAAGATCTTTGGGCGCCACCCAACTGCCTCCAGCACAAACCACGTTCTGCTGCGCCAGAAATGAGCCTGCATTGGCCGAGCTGACCCCACCCGTAGGGCAGAAGGAAACCTGCGGCAAAGGCCCGCCAATGGCCTTGAGTGCCGATACCCCGCCCGAGGCCTCAGCTGGAAAGAACTTGAGCATGTCATAGCCGCGCGCCAAAAGGCGCATCGCCTCAGACGCAGTCGCGGCCCCGGGCAGGAGCGGCAATCCTTCGGCTTCACAAGCCGCAAGAAGTTCATCGGTTGCACCCGGAGAGACACCGAAGGTAGCGCCCGCCTCTTTGGCAGTCCGAACATCTTCGGGGGTTATCAGTGTGCCCGCCCCCACATGTCCACCCGGGACGTCGCTCATGACCCGAATGACCTCGATAGCGGCAGGGGTGCGCAACGTGACCTCGAGCGAGGGCAAACCGCCTGCGATAAGCGCTTCGGCCAATGGTCGGGCTGTTGCGACATCATCAACCACCAAAACCGGCACAATTGGCGCGAGTGCGCAGATTTCTCGGGCCCGTAAACTCGCTGCCTTTGGAGAAATAGTCATCTGGATCGATCATCCTTTTGGTGGGTGCATCGTGTAACCGATCCGACTGTGAAGCGGAACGAGTTGCACAGCGCGTTTTCTAAGCCAAACGAGACAGCTAAAATCTTGGCGGCGGTCGCCGAGTTGTCAAGTAAGCCGGATTCTATAGCGTTAAATGCTCCCAAAGCTGTCAAGCGCGGCGGTTTGAACTTGTCTGTCGATCCGTTTCTGCCCTAGTTCCCTGCTGTTCTTTAAACCCAAGGCGATGGTCCTCTTAGTAAGTGAGTCCTGAAGGGAAATGAGTTCGTCCCAGTATTGGACAATACATGGCAGCGATTCAGACATCAGTCAGAGAGCCGCGCGCGCCAGACCTCATATCGTTCAAGAACGTCTGGGTCGGTTGCAGGATAGAGTCCGATCACGGGGGTGTTTTTGCGTACCTCTTCCAGAACGAAGCGTTCGAACAGCTCCATTGGGCCTGCCTCGATCGCAATGTCATCGGCGAGGTGACGTGGGATAATCATGACACCATCGCTGTCACCCAGAACGATGTCACCGGGATAGACCGCCACGCCGCCACATCCGATTGGCAAACCTATATCGACCGCATGATGTTTCGTCAGGTTGGTTGGGGCAGACGGTTTGGCAGCAAAGACTGGCATCTCAAGTGCTGCGGCACCATCAACGTCGCGAATGCCACCATCCGTGACAACGCCCGCTGCGCCGCGCATTTCCAGTCGCGTCAAAAGAATCGAACCCGCCGAGGCCGCCGTGGCGTCCTGCCGACAATCCATGACCAATACCGCGCGTTCAGGACATGTTTCCACGGCCACGCGCTGCGGGTGATCTGGCTCACGAAACGCCTCGATCGGGTCGGTATCAGGCCGCGTAGGAATGTAACGCAGCGTAAAGGCCGGGCCAACAAGCGACGGCTTGCCATGGCCCAAAGGAGCAACACCTTGAACGTAGGCATTTTGATAACCGCGTTTGTAAAGCAGCGTGGCCACGGTTGCCGTGCTGACCTTTGACAGGCGATCAAGCGTATCCGGATGCAGTTTGATCGTTTCGGCAGGCTGAGGGTTCGGCATGGGCTGGATCCTTCTGCTAAGGCTGTGGGCAACTGTCGAGCAGGCTTTGTTTGATGGGAACAAGTGCACCTTTGCCTTGCACGACATGCCCTGCCAGTTTGCAGGCCAGCGCTATGCTGTCAGGTAAGGGTGTATCTGTTGCCAGCCCCGCCAGAATGCCAGCGTTGAAACTGTCGCCGGCAGCAGTCGTATCCACAACCGAAGCCAGAGGCGGAACATGGACAGAGCCCTCTGCGCCGCAGGTACGATAAAGGACCGTTTCTGCGCCATTCTTGACAACAATTGTTTCTGCACCGGCCTTTGCATAGCGCTGCATAGTTGCCGCAGGGTTCATGTCGCTGAACCAACGTGCTTCGTCCTCGAACGATGGCAAGGCGATATCGCTAACGGCGGCCGCCTGCATGATGTTCTCGGTCATCTCAGACTGACTATCCCAAAGATGCGGGCGCAGATTGGGGTCGAAGGCAATCCGTTTTCCGGCACGCCGCGCTGACCTAGCAACGTCGAGCAAAGCGGCGCGCCCTTCTGGGTTCAAGATTGCCAGAGTTATGCCAGAGAAATAGATGAGATCTGATTGCTTCATGGCGTGGGCAAGCGCTTGCTTGTCTTGGGCCAACAGGCGTGCGGCCGACTGGCCGCGCCAATAGGTAAAACTACGTTCCCCGTTGTCCAACGTGATAAGATACAGCCCCACAGAACGGTTTGGCACGATCCTCACATGCTGGGTGTTGACCCCACTTTCGCTCATGACACTCAGCATCCGAGATGAGATGGCGTCATCTCCGACGGCTGTATAATAGGACAAGGGTGTTTCGGGTTTTAGTTGGGCCAGATACCAAGCTGTATTGAACGTGTCTCCGGCGAACCCCATTTGATACGTGCTTGGCGCGTCAATTGGGGCCATTTCGGCCATGCATTCACCTATCGCGAGAATTCGCATATTCCGGTTTCCAGTACTTCGAAGTTTGACAAACGGTAGCGTTCGACAATTAGGTAACCTGTTCTGCAGTGGTCACGAGAACAGCATCCCACCATTGATATCGACATTGGTCCCGGTCAGATAAGCCGCGTCCTTGCTTGCCAGAAACGCCACGAGGTTCGCAACGTCCTGAGACTGGCCTTGCCGCTTGAGCGGCGCAGCTGCTTCTAACCCGCGACGGCCTGCGTCGGGAGTGTGGATGTTATGGAAATCCGTGTCGATCATTCCCGGGCAGATTGCATTGACACGAATGTCAGGGCCCAGTTCCTTTGCGAGACTGCGGGTAAGTGTCATCACAGCACCTTTTGATGTTGCGTAAGCCGACGCACCCGGGCCGCCGCCGTCGCGACCCGCCTGACTGGCGATGTTTACAATCGCCCCGGATTTCATATGCAGCAGCGCCGTTTTGACCATAAGAAAAGTGCTGGTCAGGTTGAGATCCATGACTGCCTGCCAATGCTCAAGCGACATTTCCGCGATTTTCTTGCGCGCAATTAAGCCCCCGGCATTGTTCACCAGAATGTCCAGACTGCCATAAGTTTCGACCGTTTGGGCAACAAGCGCGCCAACGTCTTCGGGTTTGTTCAAGTCGCCCTGAACTGCAAACGCCTTGCCGCCGTTCGCTACGATCTCAGCTACAGTTGCCTCCGCCCCTGCACTGCTGGCGAAGTAATTAACGGCCACAAATGCGCCTTCGGAGGCGAGCTTGACAGCACAAGCGCGCCCGATATCGCGGCCGCCACCAGTGATAATTGCGGATTTACCCTGAAGTTTCATGATCGTTCTTTCCCGTCCAAATAGTGCTTCGAAATTTGCTATCTTGGGTTCTTGCTGTGCCCAGCGTTAGAGCTTGACGAAATAGTCGAAAATTTCCGGCACGTTGCCATCCCCAATGCCTGCGTCGACCGCGGCCTGTAAGTTGTGCGCAGTGCCTTCGGCAATCTCGGCCCGCGTGCCCATATCTGCGGTCATCTTCAGAAAGTACCCAAGATCCTTGTTGGCATTGTTGATTGAGAATCCGAGATCACTGACGCCATCCACCGCGTAATTCTTGCAAAAACCCATGAATGGCGAATTGGACGGACCAGCTGACATGATATCGAATAGTTGTTGCTTGTTGATCCCCGCGCGATCAGCCACGGCAAACGCCTGGCTCATTGTGCAAGCAGTGGTCATGCCCATGAAATTGTTGATGAGCTTGGTCACGTGGCCAGCACCCAGTTCGCCGAGGTGAAACACATTTTCCCCCAGTATATCCAGGACAGGTTTCACCTTTTCAAAGGCGTCGATATCCCCCGCTGCCATGATGTTCAGTAAACCGTCCTTGGCGTGCGCGGGCGTGCGTCCCAGCGGTGCGTCAACCATACCGGCACCTTTTGCGGCCAAATCAGCGCCAATTTTGCGTGTGGACGCCGGGATGGATGTACCAAAGTCAATGACCACAGCACCTTCTTTGATGCCTGCCAGGATGCCGTCATCGCCATAGATCAGGCTTTCGACGACTTCCGATGTCGTTACGCAAAGCATCACGATATCGCAGCTCGCAGCAAGCTCTCGTGGTGTCTTTACCTCCACAGCGCCGCGGTTGACTGTGGCGGCCACTGCTTCCCTGTTGCGACCCATGACAACCAGATCGAAACCGTTGTTTTGCAGGCATTCTGCCATGTTGCCGCCCATGAGACCGAGGCCAATGAAACCGATGACGGGTTTTGTCATATCTGACTCCTTACACTCTTTCTGATTAGACTTCGCAGAGCGCCGTAACCGCTGCCTGCGCGACTTCGAGGTCCTGGGCTGGTGAGCCCGAGCTCACTCCGATCCCGCCAACCACCTGCCCGTCAACCGCCACAGGGAGGCCACCTGCAACGGTCACCATGCGCCCTCCCAACGATGAAGATATTCCATGTGCGGCCATACCCGGCTGATTAGCTTCACCAAGAGCGTCCGTACCTTTTTGGATTCCGGTTGCGGTGAAGCTCTTGTCGATTGCTAGGTTGATGCTGGTGATCTTGCCGCCGTCCATCCGCTCAAACGCGATGAGGTTGCCGCTTTCGTCTGTGACGGCAATACACATCGGCACGCCGATTTCCTGCGCTTTTGCTCGCGCTCCTGCGATCAATTTGCCCGCGTCATCGATGTCCAGGCGTTTTATTGTCAGCATCGCCAAATTCTCCTTTGATTTACGGGCCAATGATCAGGTTCGGCAGCGTCAATGAAATTGCCGGTACGAAAGTGATCAGCATGAGCGCTGCAAAAATTGCGAGGTAGAAAGGCCAAATCGTTTTGACCGCCTTCTCCATCGGTAGTTTTCCGACAGCACACCCCACAAAGAGACAGGTTCCGACAGGTGGTGTGCAAAGACCAAGACCTAGGTTCACCAAAAGGATCATACCGAACTGCAGCGGGTCGATACCCAGCATGTTCATCACCGGCAAGAAGATCGGCGTGCAGATAAGGATGAGCGCGGCCATGTCCATGATCATCCCCAAGAGCAACAGCACGGCGTTGATCATCAACAAGATTAGGATCGGGTTTTCTGTGATACCCAATAGGAATTCGACCGTTTTCGTCGGCACCCGGTTGAACGTCAGCATATAGGCAAAGGCACCGGCACAGGCGATCAGGATCATCACCATAGAAGTTGTGCGCACCGAAGAGATAACGGCGGTTTTGAAGTTTTCCCAGGAAAGGCTACGATAGACAACAAGTGTCACGACAAAGGCATACATTGCCCCGAACGCGCCGGATTCAGTCACCGTAAAGACGCCTGACAAGACCCCTCCGACAATGATCACGGCCGTCAATAAACCCGGAATCGAACCCACAAAGGCGATGGCCAGTGCGGTCCAACCCGGAAACTGTTCGGCCTGATAGCCGCGCTTGACCGCCACGACATAGGCGGCAATCGCAAGGCAGCAACACATAAGGACACCGGGCACAACACCGGCCAGGAACAGCTTTGAGATTGAAACTGCACCGCCTGTTGCAAGGGCAAAAATGATCATGTTGTGGCTGGGCGGAATAATGATCCCGGCAATTGATGACGTCACTGTAACGTTCACCGCGTAGTCGGCATCATAACCTTTGTCTTTCATCACCGGGATCAGGATCGACCCAAGCGCCGAGATATCAGCAATTGCAGATCCGGAAATGCCACCAAACAACATGGACGAGAAGACATTGACGATGCCAAGCCCACCGCGCACAGCGCCTACGGCGGCCTGCGCAAACCGAACCAACCGGATCGCGATACCACCGTGAAACATAAGCTCGCCCGCAAAGATGAAGAACGGGATCGCCATTAGGGAAAAAACGTTAATCCCCGACACGATACGCTGGAATCCAACAAACAGCGGCAATCCTTCAAACCAAAAGGAAGCCAATGCAGCGATACCAAGGGCGTATGCCACTGGCGCGCCTATGATGACACATAGGGCAAAAACTCCCAACAGAATCATGAGTCCCATGACTATCCCTGATCTATGTTGTCTTGGCGTTCGTCTCGGCCCAGAAACAGGCGGATCAGATGGCCAGTGGAAAAAAGAAACACCAACGCGCCGCTGATCGTCAGTGGCAAGGAGCGCAAGCCCTCTGACCATTGGATGAGCGGGATCAGGGTGTTCCATTTGAATTTGGTCAACTCGATTCCGTACCAAAACATCATGCCACCGAAACCTGCCATCAGGACATCAGAGACCACGACGAAAACCGTACGCACAAAGGGCGGAACTATATTGCGGAACACGACAACAGAGAGGTGCGTGTGATTGTGCACGCCCGCAGCCGCACCGAGAAACGCGATGACCATGACCAACAGCAGTGAAACCTGCTCGACCCAAGTGGGCGTGTTGTTCAGAACGTAGCGGCCAAATACCAGCCAGGCAAAGATCGCCGTCATTACAACAATGGCAACGCCAGACAGCAACATGCAACCTCGTGCGAGCAGATCAAGAATCCTGTCCATGTTGCGCATGGCGGCAGGTGGGGTATCGGGCTCTTGCATTGGATTTCCTCTGAGACAAAACGCCCGGCATCCAATTGGTGGAGCCGGGCGCTCAAAGTTGGACTGTTACGACAACTTATTCAGTGGCTTGCGCCATTTCTACCAACGCTTTCATGTCAGGATTTGCAGCCAAGTAGTCTGCATAAACCGAATCCATTGCGGACTGGAATGGGCCTTTGTCAGCGATTTCATTGACTGTGATACCAGCCGCTTCGACATCTTTACGCGCTTGCTCAGAGCCGATTGCCCAAAGCTCACGCTGGACCAATGCGGCTTCTTCTGCTGCACCGCGCACAGCGGCCTGCAGTTCAGGAGACAGCGCATTGAATTTGGCCGTGTTCACGCAGATGCACTCGGGAATAATCAGGTGCTCGGATAAAGAATAATTTGTGGTCACTTCAAAGTGGCCGACATTTTTGAATGACGGGAAGTTGTTTTCCGCACCATCAACGACGCCGGTTTTCAGAGCTTGCTGAACTTCGGAGAAAGCCATTGGAGACGGGTTCCCGCCCATAGCTGAAATCATCGATGTATAAAGATCGTTGTTCATCACACGGATTTTCAGACCTTCGACATCTGCGGGAGTATTGATCGGCTTTTGGCTGTAGAATGAACGCGCACCGGCATCAAACCATGCCAGTGGCAGAACACCTGCTTCACCCATCGCAGCTGAAACAACTTCACCGGCGTCGCCATCCAGCACACGGAACATGTGCGGCACATCTTTGAAGATGAAAGGAAGCGATACAAGATTAGCTTCTTTCACCATTGGGCCAATGGGACCGAGGTTGAAGTTACCGACCTCGATTGCGCCGATACGAACCTGTTCAAGGGCATCCGGTTGGGAACCAAGAACACCACCGTGGAATACATCGACGGTAACCTCGCCGTCTGTAGCAGCGTCAACCAGTTCAGCAAACTTGTCCATCGCAGCCGTGTTGGGATGGCCGTCGTTGTGGATGTTCCAGGCCCGCCAGTTTTCGGCTGAAGCTGACGTTGCGATGAATGCCACAGCGGTCGCAGTTGCAAAGAACGATTTCGTGAAAGTCATGGGTTCTCCTCCCCGATTAATTTTGGACAGGATTTGGCTTTCATGGAATTTCAGAGACCGTAAGCCACGTAGCTTTCGATTTCCCCCAAGAACCAGAATCGCTGCTGCCCCTAAAGGGACACTAGTATCCAAGTTATGTCAACTGTAGGCTTTTAGTATGTCAGATTGCTTGACAGTCGAAAGCGCAGGGCATTTGATAGGTGACAGGCCTACATTGGTTCACTCAAGCAAAATAAAGTAGAATAATTATTTTATTTCAATGCTCTAACAGTGGACCATTAAATTGAAACGTGACTAAGATAGAGGGCGCGAGCAACATACCGTGGAAAATATTGTCAGACGAACCACAACCGATGCGGTCTATGAAGCGCTACACGACGAGATCGTTTCGCTTGAAATTCTTCCCGGTACAAAACTATCCGAAACTGAGGTAGCCAGCCGATTCGGCGTATCACGCCAACCTGTTCGCAACGCATTCACAAGGCTCGGCAACGAAGATCTGCTCTTAATACGACCACAAAAGGCGACCGTAGTTCGAGGATTTTCTATGGAGCGTGTGGCTCTCGCTCGATTGGTTCGAATGGCGGTGGAGCTGGAGATCATCCATCGAGCAATGGAAGTCTGGGACGCAACACGTGAAGCAAAGCTTGCAGAAAACCTCGCCTTACAAGAGCAGGCGATCAATGACGGTGATCTATCTGCGTTTCACGCGCTGGACTATGATTTTCACAAACTGATCTACGTGCTCAGCGGCAATCCTATGGCATTTGACGTGATGCTGGAATCAAAGCAAAAGGTTGACCGGCTTTGTATGCTCAGCCTTGAAAAGGGCAGTGCCGCAGACGCCATCCTCGCCGATCACCGAGAGATTGCACAGGCCATGGCGGCAGGAGACAATGACCAAGCGCAAGCCGCTGTCAGAAAACACCTGTCCCGCCTCGACGAAACCATCGACTTCATCCACAAGACGCACCCAGGCTACTTTGAGTAACCGAGGCCATGCGATCTGGTGGTCTCAGGCTGTTCCTCGTTCCGGACGGTCATTATCGATATTGAATTTCATGCCGTCCAAAAGCTCTTCCAAATCGGGGCGTGCCGCCGGGCCGTTTGAGATATCGACCAGCATCAGCGTCCCGTTCGGACGGATACCAAACGCACCAGGTTCGGCGAATAGACCCGTCGTTTCTGCATCAGACAGAGGTGATGACACATATAGACCAAGCGAGCGCATTTGCGCTTCGGTCATTCCATAACAAAGATCAAAATCCCAACCAAATTCTGCTTTGTCTGCCGCGGCTTTTTCTTTGGTGTCGGCAGAGACAACAATAACGTCCATAACGTCAGCCCATGCCGGCAGAGCCGCATTCAACTTGTTCAAGAAGCGCTTGCAGCGCGGACAATGCTTGCCTCGATAGACAAACAGCATGGTCCAGCGGTCTTTTTGTTGACCGATCGCAACCTTGTCCGCAGACCCCAGCTTTGAGAAACACATTTGCTCGATTTGCGCGCCGACATTTGGTTTGGCTGAGGTCATAAGTTGTTCCTTTGCTCCGTAAATCAAGGCTTGGCGCAGATACCGTTAGCTTTTTTCATGTCACGTCAAGGCAACGATTGAAACCCAGATCGCGGTATCATTCGGTGCTTGAAAGGCACGCCCGGTCTAAGATCGCCGTTGGTTAACGAGGAATCTCCGATACCTACCCGCCGTATGAATCCGATGTCTCCGCCCCAAGCTGAATCGTCACCGAGATTGCGGTCTGACTTCTGTTTCAGCAGGAACATCGCGCAGCAACCAACGGTGAGCACATATCGAGATAAGAGGTACCGAACGACAGTGTTTCGAAAACAGGCAATCTTTAAATGGAACGTTTTTTGGAGGATCAAACCATGTCCCGAGCTTTAATGCAGGACATGATTTGGGCTTGATTCACCTATACCGAAGCCAACTACACAGAACAGTGCTAAACTGTTACGGCCTGCAACACTTGATCACGCGTCAGGGCATCTCGTGTGCCTTTGACCAGGACTTCTCCACGTCGCAACACGACAAACCTGTCAGCAAGATCAAAGGCGAAGTCGAAATACTGCTCGACTAAGACAATTGCCATTCCGCTCGTCTTTCTGAGGTGCCGGATCACTTCGCCAATCTGTTGGATTATGTTCGGCTGAATACCTTCGGTTGGCTCATCCAGCAGCAGCAGGCGCGGTCTTGTGATTAGTGCACGCGCGATGGCTAACTGTTGCTGCTGCCCGCCTGAAAGGTCGCCCCCGCGCCGGTTTTGCATTTTTTTGAGGACCGGGAACATATCAAAAATATCATCTGGAACGAAATGTTCGCTGGCAGGCAGACAGGAGAAGCCTGTTTCCAGATTTTCTCGAACCGTGAGCAATGGGAATATTTCGCGACCTTGAGGGACATATGCCACACCTTTCCAGGCCATCTGATGAGCAGGCAAGATACCCATCTGCTTTCCGTCAAGCTCCAGTTCGCCACCGGAACGGGGATGCGCTCCTGAGATTGCCTTCATCAGACTGGTTTTTCCGACACCGTTGGTCCCCATGACGCACGTTACTTCACCCTGTAAAGCTTCCATGGAAATCCCATTGAGGATTTGCGAGTGCCCATAGTGCAAAGTCAGATCGGTCAGCTTCAACATTTTCTAGCGCCCCAGATAGACATCGATGACGTCCTGATTTGATGTCACGTGATCAAGACTGCCCTCGGCTAATACGGATCCTTCATGCAAAACCGTTACTTTGCAGTTCAGGCGCCTGACAAATTCCATGTCATGTTCAACGACCACAACCGCGCGGGTCCTTGCAGCTTGAACCAGCAAGTCTGTGGTATGTTCGCGCTCTTGCGGGGTCATGCCTGCGGCGGGTTCGTCAACCAATAGCAGACGTGGGTCCTGCGCAAGTAGCATGCCAATTTCCAACCATTGCTTCTGCCCGTGGCTCAGTTCACCTGACTTCCGGCTCAGTTCCAGATAAAGCCCAATTTCGGTGGCTAGGTCCTCGACCTTCTGCAAATCACTTTTGGACGGACGGTAAAGCAGCACACCAACCCAGCCACGATTTTTCTTTAGCGCCATTAGTAGATTATCGCGCACGGACTGATCCTCGAAAACCGTGGGCTTCTGAAACTTCCGCCCGATTCCCGCCTGCGCGATTTTTGCCTCGGTCATATCCAACAAAGATACGGACTTTTCACCCCATATGACCCGCCCCTCATCTGGTCGGGTCTTGCCGGTGATGATGTCCATAAACGTAGTCTTGCCGGCCCCATTCGGGCCAATCACGGAACGTAGCTCCGCGTCACCAATCTGGAAGGACAAGTTGTTGATAGCGCGGAACCCGTCGAAGGTAACCGATACGCCACTTACTTCTAACAAGGTGCTCATAGGCTGGCCTCTTTCTCACGCAAAGCGCCTTCATCGGGTCCCAGATTGGCACCATGCCGATCGGGATGACGCTGGTTGGAATACAAGTCGAACAACCCTCCGATACCTTGCGGAGCAAACAGCGTAACCAGCACAAACGACACCCCCAGCAGCACTTGCCACCAGTCGACCCATTTGATCGTGTAAAAGCCAAGCGGGATATCCGGGGCTTGCCCGCCCGTGAACCAAGTGCTCAGCAGGCTGACAAAAGCTGCACCAATCACCGCGCCGTACAAGCGGCCCCGCCCGCCGATGGCGACCCAGACGGCTAGATAGATTGAGGCGATGGGAGCCATCTCCTCGGGGTTGATAATGCCAGCCTGCGGGTAATAGAGCGCGCCCGCGATTGCGGCGATGCAAGCCGTCAGGGTGAAGACAGCCAACTTGTAGGCTTCGACCGAATAGCCGAGGAACCGAACTCGCGCCTCGTTGTCTCGAATGCCGCGCAGGACTGAGCCGAACTTGCCCGACACGATCCATGCCGCCAGCATGTAACCCAGTCCCAACGCCAAAGCCGAAGCCCATAGGAACCAGAGCGAAACAACGTCTTGAGAGACAGTGACACCGGGCAGGTTCTGCAAGCCGGACAGGCCATTGTTGCCGCGCAAACCGCTGTCGTTCTGAAACAGATACAAAGCCAGAGCCAGCGTCATTGCTTGCGTCAGGATCGACAGATAGACGCCAGTCACTCGACTGCGGAAGGCCAGCCAACCAAAGATCAGTGCCAGCAGGCCAGGCACCACAACGACCAGTATCAACTGCAGCGTCAAGCTGTGCGAAAACGACCAGATCAGCGGGAATTCGGATGATCCGACTACGCCGAAAATCTGAGTGCCGATGGCGTCCACAACTTCGGCAGGCGTTGGCGGGATGTCGGCTTGTGACAATGACTCGACCACGATCAGCCGAGTGCGTTCGTACATCAGCCACATGCCGATCATATAGCCACCGAGCCCGAAGAAAGCGAAATGGCCTAGTGATAGAATGCCGGTGAAACCCCAAACCAGATCCATCGCGACAGCGATCAAACACAGGCACAGGGTCTTGCCCAGCGTTTTGACGAAACTGGTTGAGATCACACCGATCCCGAACCCTTCGGACAGGACAGTTACACCCAGCGTAAACAGCGACAGGATGGTCAGGAAGACCAGCACAGATGGGTTCTTAGCAACAAAACTACGTTCCATAACTCAATCCCCCGCCGCGCGACCTTTGAGGGCAATAATGCCTCGTGGTCGAAATTGGATGAAAATGATAATGAAGATGATCATGTAGGTTTGCGCCGCGAGGGTATTCGACGGGTTCATCCACTCGATCCCTTTTTGCAGGAACCCGATCATCCCCGCGCCTGCCAGCGCGCCCCAGATGTTGCCAACACCACCGACAACCACGGTCATGAAACTTTGCACGATGTAGTCGTTGCCCAGATCCGATGTGACTTTGGCGAATAGGCCAATGGCCACACCCGCGATCCCAGCAATGCCGGAGCCGAGACCGAAGGTCAGCATATTCACCCGCCCCGGGTTGATACCCATTGATCCGGCCATGCGCGGGTTCTGCGTGACCGCACGCATCTCAAGCCCCAGCCTTGTCCGTTTCATGATGTAAAGGAACATCCCCAGAAAAATCAGCGCCAGCACGAAGATCGCAATGCGGATATAGCTGATCGAAACCACATCGTTCATCACCCAGGCACCGTCCAGCCAACCCGGAGCAGTCAGAGGGCGGGCCTGTGTACCAAAGATGTTCTTTGCCAGTTGCTGCAAGGCAATCGAGATACCAAAGGTCGCCAGCAGTGTTTCCAACGGGCGGGCATAAAGCCAACGGATCACCAGGCGCTCCATGGCGACGCCCATGGCAAACGTGACGGCGAAGGCCATTGGGATGGCAACGATGATCGATACCGTATGGTCGGGGACGTACTGCTGAACGACATAGCCCGTATAGGCGCCCATCATGATGAATTCGCCATGGGCCATGTTGATTACACCCATCACTCCGAAAGTGATGGCCAAACCAATTGCGGCTAGGAAATAAATCGAGGCCAGAGAGACCGCGTCCAACGTCAGGTCGAGCGTTTGGTTTAGGCCAACTTTCCGTTCGATCTTCTTTAGCGCTTTTTCGGCAGCGGCGGTTACTTCGACGGACGGCTCGGCATAAGTCTCAAAGAACACATGCGCACCCAGCGCCATGTCGATATCGGCCTCAGTTACCAACGCAGGCACGATTCCGGCTTCGGCCAGAGTGCTGTAGGCTTGAGCGCGCGCAGTAGTCTTGTTCAGTTGTGCGACCGGGACACCCCCTACGCGACCACCGTCAATGTTCGCAGCCAAAGCCAGGCGGATGTCATCAGGCAACACATGGGGCGCAGCCAAGTCACTCGCGACCAACAGGTGGTATGCGTCATCCCGCGACAAGGCCTCTGAACCAGGTTCCAAAATGATGGCGACGTTAACATCCGATGGCAGGTCCGCAGCGGTCTTCCGTGAGGTAGCCACTAGCGGGTTTAGCGCCGCGCGGACGTCGACACCCAGATCGTTCGACATTTCTTCAATTGCAGCCACGCGGGCCGCAACGTCTTCGTCATATCCAATAGTTAGCAGCCGTTCGAGCCGTTGCTTCTGGGCCTTCAAATCCACATCTGGCTCGTCCTCGATCGAGGCACGAAGAGGTTCGAGCAGCGCGCCTTCGGGATCACGTTGAATGGATTTTAGTGCGGCTAGGCGCTTCTTTCGATCCGGGTCGGTCAACTGAAACTGCACCAGAGCTGTCCCGATCATAGCGCGGACACCGCTGTTGGGTTTCAATTGCTTCAAGTCTGATTTCTCAAAGGTACCGACCACTTTGCCTGTGTCGAAATCGGTCAGTTCGTACGACCGTCCTTCGGCCATTTTTCCGGCAAAGAACAGACCGTCAGACTTGCGCATCCACATGTCTTTGGCGACCCATGTCTCAAGCATCACCTGCGCTTGCGGCAGCCCACTGGCGGCAAGCGCATCAATCGCCGGTTTGATCGTCTTGCGCGAACTTTTGACAATGATCTCCTGATGATCCTGCAAGATCGGCTGCAGGCCACCGTCTTGCGCGTTGGCGTTCAGGCAGGCGAAGAGAATTGCCAGGCCCGCAAGGAAAAGTCTTAACATGTGGTGAAACCCGCGTGTCTTTGGGCAAGGCGGGCGATCACACCCGCCTTGCGTACGATTTAGTAATTCGACAAAGTCTGAACGCAGCTCTCGGTCTCAGTGTTGTACATACCGCAGCCGAGATCTTTCCAATCCGATTTCAGCACTGCGGATTCAGGCAGGAAGTCGGTCCATGCATCACCCGGCACAACGTCTGTTTCGCTGATGATGTCGAACTGGCCGTCTTCCTGAATCTCACCAATCAGAACCGGCTTAGCCAGATGGTGGTTCGGCAACATCACAGCAGTACCTCCGGTCAGGTTCGGGAATTCCTGCCCGTACATGGCGGCGCGCACAGCGTCTACTTCGGTCGAGCCGGCTTCGGTCGCGGCATTCACCCACATGTTGAAGCCGATAAAATGCGCCTCCATAGGATCGTTGGTCACCCGTTCGTCACCCATGGTCGCTTTCCAAGTTTCGACAAATTCGGCATTCACATCAGTATCCGCCGACTGGAAATAGTTCCAAGCCGCCAAATGGCCGACGAGGTTCGCGGTATCCAGACCGGACAGTTCTTCCTCACCAACCGAAAAGGCCACGACAGGAATGTCATCTGCCGAAACGCCAGCTGCGGCCAGTTCTTTATAGAAACCAATGTTGGCGTCTCCGTTGATGGTCGAGATCACACCAACCTTTTTACCATCTTCGCCTAGTGCAACGACGTCAGATACGATCTTGGACCAGTCAGAATGGCCAAAGGGGGTGTAGTTGACGAAGATATCCGCGTCCGCGATACCCTTTTGCTTAAGGTAGCTTTCCAAAATATTGTTGGTGGTCCTGGGATAGACATAGTCCGTGCCGAGCAGAGCGAACTTCTCAACCCCCAGTTCCTCCAGGAAATAATCGGTCGCTGGGATCGCCTGCTGGTTCGGGGCCGCACCGGTGTAAAAGACATTTTTAGAGCTTTCTTCGCCCTCATACTGAACCGGATAGAACAGCAAACCATTCAGCTCTTCGATCACAGGCAGTACTGATTTGCGGCTGACCGAAGTCCAGTTGCCAAAGATCACATCCACCTCGTGGACGGTCAGCAGCTCACGCGCTTTTTCCGCGAACAGCGGCCAATCCGATGCGGGATCCACAACAACGGCCTCAAGCTGCTTGCCCAAAAGACCACCTTTAGCGTTTTGCTGGTCGATCAGCATCAGCATGGTGTCTTTCAGAGTAGTCTCCGAGATTGCCATCGTACCCGACAGCGAATGCAGCACGCCTACCTTGATCGTGTCTTCGGCAGATAAGGCAGCGGTGGCTATGGCAGCAAAGACAACCGATCCGGCGAGCGTGGATTTGAGCGATTTCATGTAATCCTCCTGGCGGGGCCGGGAGAGAGGGCTTGCGCAAAGGCACACTCTTCTTCTACCTGATCCCCGCAACTGTTGTTGCGTTCCGTGTGGCGGTTGTGTTCGAGGTCCAATTCGCGCAGCCGTCACACACCCCCGGGTCATCTCCGCGGTGGCACCCATACGGTTTCTGCATTGCAGCAAGGTTGGCAACTTACCTTTAGCCCAATTTGGAAAATCGGCGAGAAGCGCATATTTTTTCATCTAAGTCGGAGGGTGCTGTCTAAAATTTAGACACACGATGTGGAAATAGGCAGATTCCGACACTGCAGATTAGTGTTCCGACACTTCAACAGAGAAACAGGAGGCACCAAACGACGCGCTAAAGGTGCCCTATTACACAAGTTGCAGCCATATTGCCCACGCACAGCGCGGTACCGCCACGTGCTGCAGGCACTGTCAGCTTAAGCACCAAGCAATTGGGCAACAGAACTGTGCTGGACAGATTTCGCCAGTCCGGGTCCTTTAAATGCCTGTTCCCCAGAACGATCACACCTGATCTTGATGCGGTTCTTCTGAACACGGCCGGAGGCGTGACCGGAGGCGATTCATTCCGGTTTTCTTGCAAGGCAGCAAAATGCACGGCGCTGACCTTGACGACACAAGCCTGCGAGCGCGCCTACAAAGCCCAGCCCAAAGAATGGGGCCAGATTACAAACCATTTGACGGTTGAGGATGGCGCCCGGCTGAACTGGCTGCCGCAGGAAACCATCCTGTACAACTGCAGTGCTTTGGACCGACGCCTCAGGATCGACGTGGGGCTTGATGCTGAAATGCTGATGGTCGAGCCGCTTGTCTTTGGGCGCGTTGCCATGGGCGAGACGCTGACCGGCATCCGCTTGCGCGATCGGATCGAGATTCGGCGCGAAGACACGCCAGTGTTTCTCGATGCTATTAGGTTCTCTGGTGATTGGCATACGCATTTGTCCAAGCCGCATATTGCGAACGGCGCAGGGGCGATGGCGCTAATCGTCTTAGCGTCGAGTTCCGCCGAAGGTCATCTGAAACCTGTCCGGGAAATACTACCGGACATCGCCGGGGCAACCCTGATCCGGAAAGACCTATTGGTCATTCGCATTCTGGCCAGCAACAGCTTTGCTCTGCGCCGAACGCTGATACCAGTTCTGCGCCGATTGAACAAAGACACACTGCCCCGATGCTGGATGCTCTGACATGAACCTGACCCCTCGTGAAAAAGACAAATTGCTGGTTGCAATGGCAGCCGAGGTCGCTCGAAAACGGCTGTCCCGTGGCGTCAAGCTGAACCACCCCGAGGCTATCGCCTTGATCACCGACGCCGTGGTCGAAGGCGCGCGCGATGGCCGTTCGGTCGCCGACATGATGCAAGCCGGGGCTGAAGTGATATCCCGTGACCAATGCATGGAAGGCGTGCCCGAGATGATCCACGAGGTACAGGTCGAAGCCACTTTCCCGGATGGCACAAAACTTGTGACTGTCCACAACCCCATTCGCTAATTTCCAAAGGAGTTCTCCATGAACCGTATGCTGTTTCCCGCTCTCATTCTGGCTGGTCCGGCCATGGCCCATTCGGATACCCAAGTTCACGCCCATGGCAGTGATTACGCCGCGCTCGCAGCTGGGTTGGCTTTGATTGCGGTCATCGCCATTACCGTGATTTTGAAGCTGCCGAAATGATCCCGGGTGAGATCATTCCGGCCGAAGGCTCACTGACGCTGAACGCAGGACGCAGCAGCCGTCTTGTTATTGTCGCCAATACCGGCGACCGACCAATACAGGTCGGCAGCCACTACCATTTTTCCGAAGCAAACCCGGCTCTGGATTTTGATCGGTATGCAGCTTTGGGTATGCGGCTGGACATCCCGGCGGGCACTGCGGTGCGATTTGAGCCAGGGCAAACTCGCGAAGTTATACTGGTGCCATTTGAGGGTCGCCGGCACATCTACGGTTTCAATATGCACATCATGGGGGCTTTGAAAGATGCCGGGCAAGATCAGTCGGAGTGACTATGCCTCCATGTTCGGCCCTACGGTCGGCGACAAAGTACGATTGGCAGATACCGAGCTGATCATCGAGGTTGAGAAAGATTTTATCGTGGAGCGTGCAACGACTGCGCGTTTCAGCGAAACCGGCCATCGCGAAGATGTCTATGGTGAAGAGGTCAAGTTCGGTGGTGGCAAAGTCATTCGAGATGGGATGGGGCAGTCTCAGGCCACGCGTGCCGAAGGCGCCGTGGACACGGTGATCACCAATGCTCTGATCGTGGATCACTCGGGTATCTACAAGGCGGATGTGGGCCTGAAAGACGGGCGCATCGCGAAGATCGGCAAAGCCGGAAATCCAGATACGCAGCCCGGCGTAGACATCATCATTGGCCCCGGCACAGAGGCCATCGCGGGCGAGGGTCGCATCCTGACGGCTGGCGGATTCGACAGCCACATTCACTTCATCTGCCCTCAACAGATAGAGGACGCGCTGCATTCTGGCCTGACGACCATGCTTGGTGGTGGCACCGGCCCGGCACATGGCACTCTGGCGACCACATGCACCCCGGGCCCATGGCATATCGGACGCATGTTGCAGGCGGCGGACGCTTTTCCCATGAATCTTGCTTTTGCGGGCAAGGGAAATGCTTCGCTTCCCGCTGCACTGGAGGAACAGGTCAGAGCTGGGGCTTGTGCCCTGAAACTGCATGAGGACTGGGGCACGACTCCTGCGGCCATCGATTGCTGCCTTTCGGTCGCTGATGCGATGGACGTTCAGGTGATGATCCACACCGACACGCTCAACGAATCCGGGTTTGTTGAAAATACAATTGCCGCGATAAAAGGGCGTACTATCCACGCTTTCCATACCGAAGGCGCGGGCGGCGGCCACGCCCCCGACATCATCAGAATCTGCGGTGAGAACCATGTCCTACCCTCCTCTACCAACCCGACGCGGCCCTTTACGGTGAACACAGTCGAGGAACATCTCGACATGCTGATGGTCTGCCATCACCTTGACAAATCCATCCCCGAGGACGTGGCCTTTGCTGAAAGCCGCATCCGGCGTGAAACCATCGCGGCTGAAGATATCCTGCACGACATGGGCGCCTTCAGCATCATCGCTTCTGACAGTCAGGCGATGGGGCGCGTTGGCGAAGTTCTAATTCGCGCCTGGCAAACGGCTGACAAGATGAAGAAACAGCGAGGCCGCCTGCCGGAGGAATCCGGTGACAACGACAACCTGCGCGTTCGCCGTTACATCGCCAAGTACACGATTAACCCTGCCGTTGCTCATGGCCTCAGCCACGAGATTGGCAGTATCGAGGAAGGAAAACGCGCCGACCTGGTCCTATGGGACCCAGCCTTTTTTGGAGTGAAGCCTGAGATGGTTTTGCTGGGCGGCACCATCGTTTGTGCACAGATGGGTGATCCGAATGCTTCGATTCCCACCCCGCAGCCGGTTTATAGTCGGCCAATGTTCGGTGCCTATGGTCGATCCGTTGAAAACTCGGCCATCACCTTTGTGTCGCAAGCCGCGCTGGCGGACGGGATCGGTGATACACTTGGATTGGCAAAGCAGACCGTCGCTGTCCAAAACACGCGAGAGATTGGCAAACAGGATCTTCTGCTCAACAACGCGACACCTCATGTCGAAGTTGATCCAGAAACCTACGAAGTCCGGGCAGATGGCGAATTGCTGACCTGCCAACCCGCCGAAGTGCTGCCAATGGCACAGCGATACTTTATGTTCTGACTAAAAATTATGCTGCATTGCACCGCGCGCAACCCAGAAATGACCAAACACCCACTTCAAAGTGAGGCCGATATGACAGATATTAATGCCCAAGGGAGGACCAACGTTTACGAGGGTCCAAATGGCACACTCAGCAACACAATCTCACGCACGCTTTTCGCTGCCCGGTCTGGTCGCGTCCATCGCAGCATCAGTCTACAGGGCTCTGATCTGTGTGGCCGAAGCTCAATCGCGCGTACGGCAAGTCGAATTCCTGCAATCGCTCAGCGACGAAGAGCTGACAAAACGCGGCCTATCACGCGAACGGATCGTGCACCGGGTGTTTGCGGATTCAATCTGGCTCTGACCATTTCTGCTCCAGAGGAGGCGACGGTATGACCGCACTGCTCTGCACCGCACGCCGTTACTCGGATCACATGCACAGCGACTCTGCAGATTGCCTGTCGCTGACTTATGACGATCGTTTTTTGCGTCGCAAGGTTCTGACCTGTGAAAGTGGCGAACAAATCCTCGTCGATCTGTCGCAAACGACCTCGTTGAACCACGGTGGCACGTTGGTTCTGGACGACGGTCGCGAAGTGGAAATACAGGCTGCACCTGAAGCACTGCTAGAGGTTTCCGCTCCGGACCTGACGCGCGTGGCGTGGCACATCGGCAATCGCCACACGCCGTGCCAGATCGAAAAGGATCGTCTGCTGATCCAGGTCGATCATGTGATCCGAGACATGCTTTTGAAAATCGGAGCCACAGTGCGCGAGGTGCACGAACCGTTCACCCCCGAAGGCGGAGCCTATGGCCACGGCAGGACACATGGCCACGCCCACTGACGCCGATATCCTGACGCTGACCCAGTGGTTGTCTCCGGCATACCCTGTGGGGGGCTTTGCTTATTCTCATGGGTTGGAAGCTGCAATTGATGAAGGAGCGGTCGCCAGTTCCCAAGACGCCGAAGCCTGGATTTCAGATGCGCTGGAACACGGATCTGGATGGAATGATGCTCTGTTCGTAGTGTCCGCATACAACGCGCAGGACATAGATGAACTTGTCAGCATCGATGCCAAGGCACGGGCTATCTGCGCGTCATCCGAAAGGAAAATGGAAACCGAACTGCTGGGACAGGCGTTCGGGACTGTCACAGGAGATGTCTGGGATTTAGACATCCAACAGCTTTCCTACCCAGTTTCAGTAGGCCACGCCGCGCGTCTGCAGAACCTCCCCCTACTGCTGACGACGAAGATGTATCTACAAGCATTCGCAAGCAACTTGGTCGCTTGCGCAACGCGCCTTGTACCTTTGGGGCAAACCGACGCTCAGAAACTGATCCGTAATTTGACACCGCTATGTGCTCATATCGCCGATAAGACGCAAATGGCAGGCTTGGAAGAATTGAGTTCGACTGCGTTCCTGACGGACATCGCGTCGATGAGACACGAAATACAGTATTCAAGGATATTCCGAACATGAGCAGTATGAACGGCCCTCTTCGCGTTGGCATCGGTGGTCCGGTTGGAGCCGGAAAGACCACTTTGACCGCTGCCTTGTCTGAAGCCCTGCGCGATGCTTGTTCAGTGGGCGTCATCACCAATGACATTTATACGCAGGAGGATGCCGAAGCGCTGGTGCGCATGCAGGTCCTTCCCCAAGATCGGATTATCGGCGTCGAAACGGGCGGTTGCCCACATACAGCAATCCGCGAGGATGCATCGATAAACCTTGCAGCTGTCGCCGAAATGCAGGAACGCCATCCCGATCTTGATATCGTTCTGATCGAAAGCGGCGGCGACAATCTGTCGGCTACTTTCAGCCCGGAACTCGCAGACCTTACAATCTATGTGATCGACGTCGCCGCTGGAGAGGAAATCCCGCGAAAAGGCGGGCCGGCAATAACAAAATCCGACATCCTGGTCATAAACAAAACCGATCTGGCGCCGCATGTTGGCGCTTCACTGGAGGTCATGGAAAGAGATGCAGCCAGGATGCGCAAAGGACAGCCTTTTTTGTTCTCGTCCCTTCGTCACAAAAAAGGGGTCGGTGCAATTGTTGACCTCTTGGTGAAACAGGGGGGATTAATGGTTTCAGAAGGGACTTAGCTCTCAGTACGAAGATGCCAACTTGTCGGCACCGATCCTCGGCTGCGTCTGCGGGCCGCACTACTATTGTCGAATAGCATTGCCTCACTCCTTTTATCCAGCACTCCAACCGATTTCATTGATCCTGACTTCCTTTTGGGAAAATCAGGGCTGATTTGCGGATCAGACGCTGAAGTCGCCTGTTCCTGCTGATCTGCCACGTGGCGAACGCCGATGGGGCAAAAGGCGTGATTTAAAATGAGTAATGTCATATTCGGCACAGGAGGCCTGACATTGCACTTTTTTGCGAAGACTAGGCGTGGGTGCAAAAATGTTGTCGGTGGTTGCCTGAGATTGGCCGAAGCAAAACAAATCGAATTGCACTTGGTCAAGATATGTTGGCTAGCAGACATCTGCGACAGGGTTGCTTTCTTATGAGCTACAGAAACTATCTTAAATGCCTGCTCTTGGGATTTCACGCTGCAACGCGGCGGTGCATTCTCTGCGTTAGAAATTTTAGTCAGGGACTTACGATAACCAATGCCGCATTTACATCGCACGACTTTGTCCGGAGGCTGTGTGGAAACTCCGCCCCATAACCTCTCTCTCGTTTCACTCATTTTCAGCATCTGTGCAAATGGATTCTCGATAACGTGAGAGAATGCACAAAGAGGACATTATCGACGAGTTGCGCTGGCCTCTGAGAGTTTTCACACAGCCTCTCTGCAAAACTGGAATCGCAAAGGTCGCAATTGAAGGTCCGCATCGGGCAACGGTACCTTTGTCCCGCATAGTTGCTATCCATGGCTCTAAAACACTGCATCCTTGATCCAAATTCCGCATCCTGTGCATAGCTGAATTGCTAGCTCCATGCACCGCAAAGGCAGGGAAGGTCTGCTTGGTGGCCAACCTAACCACAAAGTGCTGACTCTTTTGAGTCGACACACAAACCTAACGCGTTTCCTGATGCGTAATTTGTGCGTAATGCGAGCGTAAATTTTTGCGTAATCGATGAGAAAAATTGCAAAAAACAACTCTTAAGAAGTAAGCTCGAGTCCCCCAAATTTTTTCTTTTATTGTTTAAAATCAGATTATTAAATATTTTGGTGCGGGCGGTGGGACTCGAACCCACACGGGCATACGCCCTTCAGATTTTAAGTCTGATATGTCTACCATTCCATCACGCCCGCTCAGCGTGCCGGGCCTCTGTTGGGCCGTAGGAACTCAGTAAGGCCATCAGATCATGAATTCAATGCGTTTTGCCCGGGAAACTTCGACTTCAAATCGTCGGGATTTCGATGTTTCTCAGGAACAAGCAAAAAGAATTTGCAAGTTCCATTACAGTGGGGGTTTTGCTAACAACTTTCACGTTCCACTATCTGGTTTGAGCCTACCCCACTCACTTCGAACAGATATATAGTGAGGACTGGGTCGAATTCATGCAAAAGATTATCGAGCGCTCCACCCTTTACGTCTTTGGCACCACAATCGGCCGAAGCTGACCACTAAAGGTCGAACCTGTCATCTTTACAGGCGAACTGCTCCCGCAAGAACTCAAAGTTCGACACGTATGCTTTGATACCCCGCGTCCGTCGGCGCCCTTGGTTGTTTGATAAAGTTGGCTGAAACAGAGACGTTTAAAACGCTTAAGTCAGTCAGCGATGCTGTTGTTCATCCGTTTGTCGATGAGAGCGGTTGGCGCAATTTGAAGCTCATAGGTTACGGAGGACTCGTAGAGTTCGACTGCGTTGTAGACTAGGCATTGAGTTGTGACGGCCATAGCGCATCGAGTCGTGCTCTAGTGGCCTCAATACTCCAGTTCGTAGTCGGTGAATTCGTACGCTCCAATTGAACGTAGAACTCAAGATCGTGGTCCTGCGTAGTTAGGAAGTAGCGCAAGTCAAAACACAAGCCAGTTTCACTTACAATAAGGCCCATCAAACGCATAAAGTGCCAAGGAGTGAACACCCAGCAATGGACATCAACATATTGTCCCCTTTCAAAAGCCCTAAGGCCTTCATCGATGAATTCTGGAGGGTGGCAATACTCTAGATTATCTATGCTTGTATAGTCATCCCAGAGACGCCATGTATCTGCAGACACGACATTTGCAAAGTGGTCAGCAATCAAACGCTTGCTTGGCCGCCTGCGCCGTTCCTTATATGCTTCCCTTACTTCTTGAGGATTAGAAACGGCTCTATGTACGTCGAACGTAAAGCGCTTATCTGGAACTATCAGTAACAGCACCCCCCCAACTGACAGGCAATCATGCATTTCATGAAGCCAACCACAGAGGTCAGGAACATGTTCTATCACATGTGAAGCCACAACGAAGTCCAGAGGTTGGCGATCTCCAAGCATTCGGCTTAAAGGCTGATCACTCCAAACTAAGTCGATGTGTTCCAAGTCTTTGGTGTCTTCCTCTTTGTGGTATTTTTTGCGCAGTTCATCTGTAGAACAATGATCGACATAGATTACATCGCTGTCAGATCGCCTAACGATTGGACGATTGAGTGGTCCGATCTCTGCTCCACGCTTACCGAGTGGACTCCAGTCCGAGAATAATCGTCCGCGCTTCCGCTCTAGAACCGCCAAATACTCCGGTGTCATAGTATCACTCCTAAGGCCGCTTCACTAACAAGAGGATCTTTATGTGTTGCTAACTTTTGCAAATAACTGCTCTTCTAACTCAATACTCCAGAAATGGCCGAAAAAACGCGTCGAGAACTGTATGTAACCAAAACGCCTAGCGCTGAAAGATCATGTTAGCTGAAATTTTCCAATTAGCTTACCACTCGTCGACGATATCGCCCAACTAAACCACTGGATCAAGTGTTTTTACTTCGGGTGCCGCTTGATCAACTCCAGCGGCCCCAGTTTGGGTTTTGCGCCACAAGGAGCTCAACTGGGCCTTTGACCGCCTTGATGTCAGGCGCTGTGATGTTCGCTATCTGCACAGACCCCAGCAGAGGAATGGCATCTTTTTCGATCCTGTGTCTTGCGCGTGCGAAGGTCTTTTCAGCCCAGCGTTCGCGCTCACGATCCAGCCATGCGCGGGCTACACCGGCAAAGGTGGTGTCCGACAGTGCAGACCGTTCCTTTACCTCTTCGCGCATCGCTGCGAATTGCGGGTCAATGTCGGCCAGCAGCAGGCCCCTCTGTTCCACAACACGCTGACGGACATCTTTAAGGCCTGTCGCGGGGTAGGTTCCCAAAGTCATTTCTTTGGCTGCCTTGTCGAGCCGGAAGCACCCTAGCCACATCTTGCTGCCACCGGGGTTAACAATAATGGCAAGCCCACCTCCATCGGCAAGCCGGTACTTCTTGTCACGTGGTTTCGCGGCCTTGATCTTTGAGTCCGTAAGCTTGGTCATTCCTGCATACTTTCTCACTGGCGAACCCCAAACTCACCCCCATAGGAGGTCGTGCTAGCGGAGCCCAAGTTTCCTTGGGGCTGAGAAAGACTGGCACATGAAGCGGGCAGCAAACAAAGGCGCCTGACTTCGATCTAGGAAGGTTTTGATGGACCTAGGCTCCACCAAAACCTAACAGAACAACTAGATAGCAAGCATTTGAGTGGCGTGACACAAAATGAAGCTGCATGCGTATCTTTCGCTGTCCAGACACGGCATCTACTACTTCCGTTGGCCTCTAAGGCATCCTTCCATTCAATCGAACGGATGGCACCATCAAACCTTTGGATCAAACATCTAAGTCCAAATGACAAGTTTGGGTGCAAAAACGGACCTTCGTGAGCAGGTGCTTTCTCGCAAATTTTTGTATAGATCGGGTGGCAACGATTGATGCCTCCCGAGTATTAACTTCTACTGCGACATCCCGCCTTCGGTCGATATTTGTTCTTCGACATGGCCCTGGTTAGTTATGACCGATCCCCGTGGAGGATATTCCTTGAATGTAGACAGGTGGTTTTGGACGATTTTGGCAGCAGGACCAAATGCCCACATCTTGTTGCCCATCCACCGTGTATACATCCCCGATTCCTCGGCCGCTTTTTCGTAGGGATCGCGGCGTAGGTTAAACAGCAGGGGTGCGTTCAGTTCTTCTTTGGGTCCCGCCCAACCTTCGGTTTGTATCGTGAAGTGCGCTTTCCAGTCACCATGCCTCACCGCTTGCAGGTCCGGGCCTTCGTAGTAGATGATCTCATCACGGTTGCTGTCGCTGTCACCAGTCAAAAACGACAGTTGGTTGAACCCATCCAGATGCGCCTGATAGCCCTCGTAGCCTTGGAGCAATGATCCAGGCAGATCGTCCGGGCCGCCAGCGGCGGCAACAAGGGTGGGCATCCAGTCTAGACCGGCAAAAATACCGTTGCTCACGGTTCCGGCTGGGACTTTTCCGGGCCAGCGAATGATGGCAGGGACGCGGAAGCCGCCTTCCCAGGTTGTGCCTTTTTCGCCATGGAACGGTGTTGTTCCCCCGTCGGGCCAAGTCATGGTTTCAGGGCCATTATCCGAGGTGAATACGACAATTGTGTTTTCTGAGACGCCGAGTTCGTCCAACCGAGCCATGACTTTGCCCACGTTGTCGTCAAGCTCCTTCATGACCACATCCTGCAAACCGCGTCCGTCACCCAACATGGCTTCGTAATCGGGGCTCAGATGTGTCCAGACATGCGCACGCGCCGGGGCCATCCAAACAAAGAAAGGCGTTTCACTGTCAACCGCGCGGTTGATGAAGTCCAGCGTGTGCGCCGTTACTTCATCGTCGAGCGTCCTCTGCCGCTGGGGCGGAGCGGGACCATCGTCGATAATGCGTTGTTTTCCGACCAAACCCCAGCGCGGATCAACAGTTTCATCTACGGTATCAGTTGCGTAGGCATGGATGATGTTCCGAGGGCCAAAAGTGTCGTTGAATTTCTGATCTTTCGGCCAGTCCGGATCGGATGTGTATTCCATCGCGTTCAGGTGATAGAGCCAGCCCCAGTATTCGTCAAAACCCTTCACTGTCGGAAGGAACTTGTTCATATCGCCCAGATGGTTCTTGCCAAACTGACCGGTCGTGTAGCCCAGCGATTTCAGCATGTTGGCTAGAGTAGGATCATTTTCACTCAGACCTTTTTCCGGGTCTCCGGGCAGGCCAACCGTGTGCATCCCCGTTCGAACCGGAAATTGTCCGGTGATAAGGGCAGACCGTCCGGCGGTACAGCTTGGCTGCGCATAGTAATCCGTCAGGCGCATGCCATCCGCAGCAAGCTGGTCAAGGTTGGGGGTTTTGATGCTTTTCACACCCTGATGGTAGCTGCCCAAACTGGCCCAGCCGACGTCGTCGGCCATGATGACAAGGATATTGGGTTGGTCGGTTTCGGCCAAAACTGGCGTTGCACAGACCGAAGCTGTGGCCAGCGTGGCGGAAACCGCAACAGATCGAAGAATGAACATTTTTACCTCTGTGGACGTAGAAGACGATATCGGTGGTGGGAATATCGAAGGGTCCATCAGGCATAGCGATTGAGACTTTCGCGTCGCAACACAGCTTTACCAGGATTTCATATTGTGAAATCTAAAAAACAAAACCTGAAATGAAATTGACCACATAATGAACGAAAACGCATTGACCGCCTTTCTTGTATTGGCTGAAACCGGCAGCTTCCAAAATGCAGCCCGTACGATGGGTGTGTCCAACGCATCATTGTCCCGCTATGTCGGGCAGGCCGAAGACCATACGGGACTTGTTTTGTTTCATCGAAGCCGAAACAGCAGCACACTGACACGCGCGGGGCAGGAGTTCTTGCCAATCGCCCAGGCGCTGCGCGAAGACCTGAATCGATATGCAACACGCGTGGCCGGTTTGCGCGGAACCGGGCCCGGCACTTTACTGATCGGTTGCGGGCCTCTGACCACAAGGACCCTGATCCTGCCCGCCTTGCGATCAGTGCGGCAAGTGATGCCTGACCTGCGCTTCCGAATTCTGGTGAGCGCCTACGCACGCCCGCTCGACTTATTGCAAGCGGGAAAATTCGACGTATTCCTCGGCGATCTGACCTACACACCTGAAGCCGAAGATGTCGAGATCATCGTAATGGAAAAACAACAGATCCAGTTTGTTGCTCATCGCGATCATGAGGTGCACCAGCGCGGCCCGCAAATTATTGCTGGTATATTCGATTATCCCTTTGCATCGCCGCATCTTCACAAACACTGGAAAGTGACCTTGATAAAGTCACTTGGTGGCGATGCCGAGGCTGTCGAGAAAGTTAAGGCCCAGCCGCATATCGAATGTGACGACTACAACCTCCTGACTGGATTGTTGGCAGAGCCTGACTTCATTGTGGGAGGGATGCCGGACACGTTCGCAGAACTGATCCGTGCAAAGACAATCAAACCCGTGTCAATGAAACAAAGCCTTGCGTGGAACATTTGCGCGGCGCGTAAGTCGCAGAACACGTCGGATGCTCTTGAATTGTGCTGGAGCGAGTTTGCTAAATATCGCGCCCGGTGACGTGAGGCATCTAATGGTGTCCGATTGAGACGTTTTGTGGCTCAATCACGTAGAAGCTGACAAAACGACCTTGCTTCGGGCGGCCAGGATGCTCGACTCCTATACTGAAACGGTTGATAACCTTATCAAAATTGGCAAGCTCCAAGAAAATCCAGCTTACGCTCGCCGTTGGGCACAAAAATACCGCACTGTGGAAAATGACAATTTAGCGACGCTAGTTAGCGTTCAGCACTCAATTCAGTTGACCGAATTCTTGTAGGGCTGGACTGTTTCCAGCCCCTTTCTCTGCGCCTTGAATGGAAGAACTATGCCGAATTTGTGGAAATACCCATCGTGCATTTTGGATAGCCGGGCACAAATACCTCAATAAATCCGCGTGTGGAATGGAATATCTATGCTGAGTCCATCATCACTAAACTGGCGGTCGGGTGTTCAAACAACGCTTCTCGGTTTGCTTTGTCGTCTGACTCGCCGGTTTCATCGTCTGGCCGCGCAGATCGCTTCGACAGGCCTGCGGTAAGCTTCGATAGGTTCATCAGCATGCGCTCGGCAGGCTGGTTTATACCACCGAAAACGCATCATCCTCATCCCTGGTGACGTTAAACACCACATCCTCGAAGTCATAGTCGCCCCCACCCGTCAAGTCCTCGAAACCGATAGTCATTGACTGGCCACCCGACACGACACCCGAAAGCGCGTGTTTTTGATCGTCACTATTCAAAGCCGCCTTTTCGGCGTGAATCGTGGTCACGCCGGCAGAGTTTCCGTTCACCGTCAAAACAAAATCAAATTCATCGTCCACGTCTGCCATGCCACCATTACCGGCAACAAAACCCAGATCGTCGCTGTCTGAAAGGGAATTAGCCCAATCTGCACCATCCTGAACGATGAAGAACCCAAGGCGGCTTCCGTCGGTCAGGTTACTTAAGTTCACTGTGCCATTCGCATCATTGGTGTTTTCAAAAACCAGTCGCACATTTGCAATTTCGCCATTGGTCAGAATGTCGTAAACACCAAGGACATTATTAAAGTCCGCGGTTCCAAGGTCGACCATTTGTATCCGAAAATCCGTCGTGCCGTCGCCCTCGAGAAAGGACTTGTTCACAATGCCGTTGACGATGCTGGCGTCGACTCTGGCTCCGGGCGCAAGGTCAGGTAGAAATTTCGCGTAGCTGACCACGGTGTTTCCATCCTTGGCGATGGCAAAAAAGTCGCCGCCTGTCTGCCCACCGTCCAGAGAAATAGTCAGGTCAGTCGTGCCGTCACCATCAAGATCGAATTCCACGTTCGAGCCATCGGTGAAACGGACGTTGGACCGGTTTAGCTCAACCCCTTCGATGACCAGGGATTTTCCCACACCAAACCCGCTGATAACACTTTGATCCAGTTCTTCCGGCGTCACTTTGAGGGTATCCGCTTCGCCGAACGACAGATTCTCTTGCGAGGATGTCGAAACCGGATCTGCCGGTTCGCCCGGATCGGGAACGACCGTTACCGGATCTACTGGCGTATCGGAACCACCGGCATCCGAACCGGCGCCGGTATCCAACTGGACACTCGCCGTGGTGCGGGCAAAATTCTGAGTCACAATGACGGCAGGAACGCCGCCGAATGATCCAATTTCTATTCCGATGCCGATATATGCCAGGTTCGGGTTCAGGATGTTGGCGCGGTGATCGGGGCTGTTCATAAGTGCATTGTGCAAATCGATGACATCGTCCGAAAATCCCGGCTCTCCGCGTTGGCTTTGCCAGGCAATGTTCTCGGCAGTGGACCAGGACCCGGACAACACAAATCCCGCGTCGCGCATGCGCTGGGTGGCCGAGTTGCCACCCTCACCCGTATGCGAGAAATCACCGGTTTCCAGCATCCACTGGCTGTGCTCTTCGGCCGAAGCGTTCAAGCGGAGTTCCAGCTCAACGGAGTCAAGGCCGCGCGATGCACGTTCTGCATTGATCAAATTAAGCATTTCACGCTCAAGCGTGCTGGCCTGCGACATCGTCCATCCCCTGATTCAGCGCAATCGTCGAAGCAAACTCGTTCAGATTTCCACAAACTGCAGTCGAAAAAGCGCGCGCAAGCTTTAAACGGCAGAGTTTCGCTCGACGGGCTAGTGCGAACGGCGATATTTTGCGAAACACGCATCCGTTGGATGTAATAGGTTCCCACGTTTACATTGATAGCCGCCCACCAAAGGCGGCTTTGACCAGGCGATCCATGCGGCGGTGGCGCCGGGAATGGGATAAAAAAGCTGGCGATCCCGGAAGGACTCGAACCCTCAACCTGCTGATTAGAAGTCAGCTGCTCAATTTACCCCCTAAAGGAAGTCACCATTTCCCACCATTACTCTGATTTTTCCTAGTCTGATCCAGAATTTTTCCGACTATTTTTTTGAATCCGCCTCCTTTACCAAATCACCAACTTCAGAGCTTCTTTTCGAAGTCATAGAACTGAAGACGCAACATTAGATTAAAGGCCTGCTGAGCGGAGCCCCGCGTAGCTCAAGCGAAGCAGGCCGGGTCCAACCTGCGTGACAAAGAGAGTCTGCTCCCATTTTGCCCAATGCGCCCAAACCTAGCTCCTTCTCTGAAAACTTAGGTCTGCACTCGCAATCTCGTCTTTGTATACCACTCAAAGGAAACAGCATCGCGAAACAATGGGGAAATCGGCGAAAGGTCTTCAAACGAATCGTCGGCTTCTTCGAACCAACTTCTTTTTTGGCAGGTAGTCGCGGACACAAGGATAGTCCTTCTATCTATTCTTGGAAAATCGAAATTCGACAATAATTCCTTAAATTTATCCCTTATTATTTTTGAAAAACAACGTGTTGACAGAAATTCACACCTATGTTCGGCTAGTTGGAGAAGTCCTATCGAACAGAAAGTCAAACTGGCAGGGTAAGTGAGTTGAAGAACATCGATCAGATTTCAGGCAGGCACCACGCGGTGCTGACTCACAAAACAGAGAACAAATCTCACCCAATCACGCCCGTTCTTTGGCTTTTTGATGAGACGAAACCGCCATCGACAAGCTGGAATCAGACGATCCGATACCGACATCTTTCGCGGCATATGCAATCAACCAGATGCCCAGCATGGATGTCTGGCACCAGGTCGCTCAATTACTTGTCAAAAACTACCAGAGGAAGTTGGCAGAGGATGGTGAGTCTGAAGAAGATCCCGATAAGCTCGACGCGCGTTACCTCATCGACCAAAGTGACTTTGACTACCTGCCGCGCAATCTCAAAAACGAAATGCCAAAACGCATCCGGGAATTGGTTGAATGGAGTGGCCAGTTCGCGCGCCTCAAAGTTCCGGGTCACCTTGAGAAAGTTCGGTTGCTGGCGACAAATTTCCCACACTGCAAGGGTGTCGTCGACGGTATTGTTCACGACATCGAATTGAATTGGGGAATGGGATCCGATGTCACCCGGTTCCGACCGACGCTTTTGGTTGGTTCTCCTGGCATCGGCAAAACCAAGTTTTCAAGGGAGCTCTGCAAGGCACTTGGCCTTTACGCCCAGTCTGCCAATGTGGGCGGTATCTCGGAAAACCATCTGTTCGGCTTGTCTGCGGGATGGCACTGCGCTCATCCGGGCATTGTAACCCAGGCTGTGGCTTCGGCGCGCGTTCTAAACCCTGCCATTATCCTGGACGAGATCGACAAGACCCATTCAGGCAGAAACGGGGATATCCAGGGCGAGCTTCTGGGTCTGTTGGAGCCCGAGGAAGCCAGGCATTACCGGGAAAAATACCTGACCACCGAAGTCGATGCATCAAATGTGAACTGGATCTTCACCGCAAACGTGCTGGACAAGATCTCGGTGCCGCTACGGAGCCGTTGCAGGGTCTATGAGATTCCGCAACCGACGCAGGAGCAGGTGCCGGCCATCATCAACAGTCTCGTCGGTGGATATGCGGCGGACCACGGTCTCAGGCGGGAGTTCTTCTCGCTTGATATCGGCGAGGTCGAAGCACTGGCTGACACGTACAAGGTGCATAAATCCATCCGCATTCTGGGGCGGCTGGTGCACGGATACCTCCATGAGAAATCGATAGAACTGCCGTCTGCATGATCCGCGCGGCGAGGAAGCAATTCAAAGCGCTCTCCCGGCAAAACCGAACGAGAGCACATCAGAATATTGAGGATAAACCTATGACGTCATCAAAGCCCGATACGGCAACCAAACCGCTCCAGTTCATGGTCTCGGAGGAAATGTTTGAGCATTTTGGCGCACTGGCCGTCCAGTTTGGAGGCCATGGGAAAGGAGCCAAAACCGCTCTCTTTCTCGAACTAATCGCCGTCTATGAGCGCACCCCGACAAGCGAAAAGGCACGCGCGCCCGAACTCGAAGGCGAGCTTCGTGAAGCTAAGGCGCAAGAGGAAGAACTGGCGGTGGAACTAAAACGAATGGTCCGTCGGCAAAATGCACTATTGAATCTGCTCGCAGAGCAAAGTGTGTGAGGAATACCGGGCTATCGTCGTGTCTTGAATGAAAGTCGACGGAGCGCATCAAATCGTACGATGCACTCTCCAAAATCTATGCACGTTCTCAGCCCAAAACGGACATTCGTAACAAGACTTTGCAATCTCCAAGATGCGGACAAAGGCGATGTTGGAATGCTAGTAAAGTCGCCCAATCGACGCCTTTATCGAGCGGTTCTTCTTTTTCAGAATTTCAATACCACCAACGCTCGCCCTCGTGTCGGCGCAGCCAGCCTCCAATGCTGAAGTGATCACGGTGTATCAACAGTAAAAGCGCGACAAAAGCAGCCATGGCCGCAAGGGCGATCACCGGGTTTCGATTGATCGGAAAGCCGCGGTCATTCAGCGCAAAGGGATCAACGAAACGCTCCCATTGACGGGTGATGGTAAACAAATGCATGGCGGCAAGACCGCCATAGCTGAATATGCGAAAAACGCCAAACGCGGCCAACACACAGAGCACGATCTGTATGCCGCCCACGGCATAAATCTGGGCAAAGGACATCTCGATCCCGTCGACGTTTTTGGCTAGGTTTTGATACTGCTTAGGCGCAATTATCTTATGGACGGCCCAGAGAAACATAAACCACACCAACCCGATGCGCAGGATAAAAACGGCGGCAGCGTCCTTGCGGTCATGAAATGTCACGGCCCGTCCTTTGCTAACGATATTAGGAACGGGCATATCAAGAAAGGAGCTTCCCAACTATCCCAAATGAGGGTTTTCGCATGGCAAAGGTCCGCTGTGGGCTCACAACAGACATTCGAAAGTTCACAATGAGGAGCGAACGGCGGCCCTGCGGACATAGCTGCAATTCGCCCTTTCCCAAAATCCTCTTTGCGTCGCAGTCTTGCGCGTGACGTCCGCTTGACGACACGCCCCCTATCAAACGATCATCTCCGAACTGTCATGTGGTACTTCGAGGGAGATCTCATGGAAGTATTCGGAAGTGAAGCACAACGACGCATGTCAACCATGGGCGAGCATCTTATGCAGCTGTTGGGTGATGACCCTCGGTTTTGTAGCCATGGGCGTGGTATACAGATTGCCAACGAATATAGCGGGGCGTTGGATGATGCCGTCGCAATGGCCCGAATTCTTGGCATCACGGCGATAGAAAGCATACCACGTGAGGAGGTGGCGACGGCGCGAGAACAAATTGAAAGCGAGGGTTTAAAAACCGACACGATTGCTTGCTATCTTGGCGGTCTGAACTGTGTCGAAGCCGCTCGGCAAGTGGTCGCAACTCAGGCGTTGCCCGAAGATTTATCCATACGAGTGATTGATCGCAGCTCTCCGCCAGAATGGCTTGAAGCTTTCGCAGAAGTCGCGTTGAGCCACGGTGTTTTACCGCCAATAGGTCCGGTGATGCGCGGATTGTCTCGGCCCGGATTTGCTATGGTCGTCGTTGATAAATCAGGTGCCCCAGTCGCAACTGCGGGCTCAGTTCTGTGTCATCCCTCCAGCAGTCGGCTGCATAGTCGCGCACAATGGGGGCAACTCTCGACCAAACCTGAACGCATGGGCGAGGGCATTGCAAAAGTCTTGGGGGCGATAGCTCTAATTCACTCGCATGAAAAGCTTGGGGCCACAGGGTTCAAGACAGGCATCGCTCCGGGCAACATTCCCTCTGCACGGCTTTGCGAAAGACTTGGCTTGGAGGACAGTGGAAGCGACATAGTCGCGATCATAGACCCTCTCGTATACTCAGAAGATCGGTTAACCAAGTGACCCATCCGGCTGTCTGTGGTCGCATTGTGTAAGCAATACTACCAAGAGCCTGAGTTAGTCTCTTGAAAAAGCTAAAACAGGGTAAACTCTAGTCTGCTTTGAGCTCATTATTGCAGTTCTCTGCGGCTTGCATGATTGGCAGGGCGCAGCCCGAACCGGACATTCAAAACAAGGCTTTGCAATTCCGGCTTCGGACTATAAGCCGTCAGAGATTGATGGGAGGTGTCGTCACACTGGTTAGCGTCGCCGTTGCAAACAGGATCAGGACAACAGCCAACATCTCCATTGAAATCGACCGTCGGAGAGCAATTTTCGCGCCACGCTTCTCAGCCCTGAGAGCCGGAACAAATCTCAGCTTGTTCAGCGCCGCGAGGCCAAGAAGGGCAGAAACGATCACGACTTTGACCAAAAGCCCCAATCCATAGGCCGTTCCGAACAAGGCGGCCACAGTGCCCGAAAGCAGCCACGCGAGCGCTGCGCCTGCAACAATCAGGACGGCAACTCCATAAGCAGCGACACTGCCAAAGTGGTGCAGTAGATCGGCCCCATTGGGAGTGAGCGCCGCTTTGCGCAAAGGCAGGAGAGCACCGACCCAAAACGCAGCAGCCAGCAGATGAAGAACCAGCAAGACAGCGAGAGCCGCTCTAGGCTCTCCGAGCGAGTGTCCCACCTGGGCAAACGAAATCGCAATGGCGAGGCTACCCGCCAAAGCGATCCACTGCCCGACGCGGGGAAGAAGGATTGCCAATATCGCGAGTTCACCCACTCCTCGCCAAATCGCGGCGGTGCCAAGCGGACTGCCCCAAACAAAGCCAAGCATCATTGGGTCCGTCGCGCCCTCAAAGCCCATCCCGGATATCCGCGCCGCTCTAATCCCGAAACGTAGAGCCAGCACGGCAAGACCGACAATAACTGCACCGACCGCGAGGTGCCTTGCAAGGCGCAAAACAGACTCTTCAGCGCGCTTGGCAAAGAGGACCGTGAAAAGGACGCCACCCATCGCTAGCAGCGCCGCACCGTAGCCAAGTGCTTTCGCCAAAATGGCCAAGACGACAACACCGTCAATGGGGGCCATTCCGGTCATTTAGCGACTGTGAAAGAGAAGCTGCCCTGCATCGGGTGACCGTCGGAAGCCATACCACGCCAGTCGAAGCGGTAGCTTCCCGGTGTGAGCTTTTCCAACGGCAGAGCCCGGAATTCTGTAGCGGGGTCCATACCCGTTTCGCGGTCAATTTCGACGTCGCCATCTGGTGAGGTCAGCGTGACCGAGATGATGCGCATCGGATCATCGAACCGCATGGTAAGCTCCGGCACGTCCGTGACAATCGCGCCGTCAACCGGTGTCGTTGCTTCGAACTTTGAATGCGCGGCCGCAAGCATTGGAGCCATTGCTACGACCAAGCCGATAAGAGTTTGTTTGATCATCTGAGTTTTCCTCTATTCGGATTGGGCATTCAGCTCGTCGTGGTACTCACGAAGGTCATTGGGCCAGGTCGACTTGATAAAAGATAGGACCGCTATGATTTCGTCATCGCTGAGCACACCTTCATAGACCGGCATACCGGTTGGGGGCGCATTTTCCATCAGTCCGGCCAGGCCAAATTTGGTCAAGGTGAAGAGCGTTTCATCATCGTGGTGCCACGTATGCCCTGTGGCGTCATGCGGCGGTGCTGGTAGCAAACCATCCTCGCCGCGTATCCGCCAGTTTGGCTGTCCTTCAAGGTTCTCACCGTGGCAGGCAGCACATTGGTCCGGGTAAATATCTTGGCCAATGGCGACAACTTCCGCGTCATCAGGTGTTAAAAGACCGACCGCTTCGGAGGGCTGGGCCAGAACGAAAGCTACGGCGAAACCGGCGAGCGCAAGCCCACCGGTGACCAAGAGTGTTGTGCGCCCTATCATCAGGTGTCGAACGGCTGCGCGGTGCCCGCGCGGTAGTATACCGTACCGGCCCCAGCCTCTCCCCCAAATGCAATGACGTCGTAACGGGCGGACGGATCGTCTCCCATACCAGGGGAGCCCATTGGCATGCCAGGAACGGCAAGCCCTGTGATTTCAGGCCGATCCCTCAACACAGCTTCCAGTGCTTCGAACGGCACATGGCCTTCAAAGACATAGCCATCGGCTTCAACGGTATGACAGGATGCAAGGTTCAGCGGGATATCCCGCGCTGACTTCTGTGCTTCGGGGTCCGTCAGTTCCTCAACGGTGACGGCGTAGCCACGCGCGCGAGCCAAGTCGGCCCATGCGTGACAACATCCGCAACCTGGTGAGCTGAGCACGTGCATTGGGGTGCCTGCACGGACGGTAAGAGCAGTCGCGATGAGAGCGGTTGCAGACAGTGTGGTGAAGTGACGACGTGTGATCATGTCTGTCGGACCTTTGATGTGAAATTTGAACGGAATGCGGGCGAGCGCCCGTTGCCATTCAGGCTTTCGGAGGACCGGTGGGAACACCCAGTGCGAGGCCCGAAGAATCGGCTCGAGCGTACGTCACACCACCCACTGAGATCATCAATGGAGCAATCGGCGAAATCCCCGCCGTGGCGACAAGATCACCAAAACAGGATGTTGAACCCATGCCGCTAGTAGTGTCGCAACAATCCGCAGCAGCTTTCTCGGCATTAGCCAACGGATCGTCGCCCACCAATTGAGCATGATGACCAGAATGATCCGATCCATGGGTCAAGCCATGCTTCACCGACGCTGCGGATGCGCCAGAGAATGCAACAACAAGAAGTATCGACAGGACCAAGCGAAACATACCAAATACCTACTGGGGGTATGTTGTTTTGACAAGTTACAAGGATGTTTCGCCATATATCCTAGTTGCACCCATTTTGGGTGCGCCACATCTCTGGATCATGCCCGGCTGGAACAGTGGAACATGGATCACCTGAAATTCCGGTAAAACTGAATTTTGACTGACCTGCGTATTAGTCAACAACGGCAAGGTCAGCAGGTGGGCGTTTAACCCAAGGTGTTTCCGGTGATGAAGGTGTACGAACTTTCGACCAGATCGATGACGACATCCAACTCTTCTGGTGTGGTCGGAGTATAGATCATGACAAAGCCACTCCATCCGGGACGTTGATTAGCCCAAGGGTGTCCTACGGCCCAGCCAGCCTCAATTGCCCGTCGGGCCATTGCCGGGCGCAGCGAAGCGTGCAAGCTGCCATCAGGATGCATATGCGCAAACTCAAACCCACCGACAATAGAGTTCGGTTGAGACAACAACATGTCAGGATCAAGCTGAAAGCCAATCTCGCCAGGTAATTATATGCGTGTTGGGCCAAGTGTGACCCCTGGGTATTGCGCAACTCGCTCCAGCAATAGCTGGGCCAACTCTGCATTATTTTCGACACCAATCTGACTATTCGGTACCCCTCTTGTC